>CP091064.1 GCA_021907015.1 Pectobacterium sp. PL152
GGTGATCGTGGCGACGTTAAAGTGGTTGGCAAAGCGCTGGATCACTGGGTTAAACAGACTCAGGGCGAAAACGCACAGGTGCGTAGCCACCGCAAACCGGGATTGATTTGGGCGGTTACCCGTCACGATCGTCGTATTACGCACGGACAAAACTACGATGCTGCGGTACAACGCTATGTCGGTAATCCGGGTGACGCCTGGGGCACCATGCTGGCGATGGACAAACGTGGCGTCGCGCGTATGGCAACCTGGTTGGGGGCTGAAGTTCACCGGGATGTAAAACTGGGGCGCATCAGCGAACAGCTTAACGAACTGCAACGTGAACTCAGCGATAACCTGCTGGGTAACTGGTATCTGCCTGTCGATGTTGACGATCCAGCGGAAAACAGCGCATCGCAGAGACCCTGCTCAAATCGCTCCAGACCCGCACCGGCGTACATGGCGAACTGCTGGAACGGCTGCTGCCTTCGCGTGATGAACTACGCCGTCTGTATCTGCAACAGCAAGGGGCAAACTATGGCGGTTTCCATGCTGATACTGAAGACCTTTCCGCCCCGTTAGCCAATAGCGATCCGTTTGGCGTTGGGATCGAAATCGATCTGTTTGCCGATGAACCGATCGCGCTCGACCAGCCTGCAATGCCGGCTTTGACAGTCGATCATGGCTATGAGGCAGATTACGCGCACGGCGTTTACCGTTTCTGGATTAACCACTTACGCAGCTTGCCAGAGAACGCACCGCTTCTTGAGCTACTGAATGTGCCAAAAGCGACGATCGAAATGCTGGTCGAAGAATTGATCACTGGCAGCATCCGTTTGCGGATCGAAGAGGCGCTGGTCGATATGCTGGTTGATGGTGAGCAGTTGGGCATCAACCGCGAGAATAAAGCTGACCGTCAGGTTTCACGCGTGCTGACCATTCTCGGTGACTTTGTCGCCTGGCTCGGCTTCCAGCAGCTTGATGAATCCCTGCGCCCTGCCAGCCGCATCAATCGCGGTCATAAAATTTTCGCCAAACCCGAAAAACAGGCGGTCAGCTTCGGTGCTTCTCAGCGCTTAACCAAACTGTCGCTGACGCCCACCAATAATACGGCGTTTTATATCTATGACTGGCTGGTTGGCCTGAATGAGATGATTATCCAGAATGCGGGCTATTCCGCTGCGCGCGAAGTCAGCGATAAACAACGTGAACAGTTGGGCACGATTTTGGCGTTGATTAAGCCCGCTGAGAAATAGCGTTCACTTTACCGCTGCCAATCCAAAAAACATGGCGTGACATTGTCACTAATTTTGCGCCATGTTTCCTGTTTTTCTGCCATCCCGTCCCTCTAAATGTCTCTCCCTCCTTAGCCATTCTGAAAAATCTTATTGACGAACGGTGGATTCAATCTATACCTAAATTGATATCTTTCAATTAATAAGCGTTGACGTTCCTCTATCTGTTGGCCATTTCCACCAAGTGGGAGTGGGTGACCTTAACAGGAGTGGTTATGACGATAGAAAAAGCGCGCGAGGAAGACGGCATCTCGGTAGAAAATGGTGAATATGAGCCTATTATTTTGAAAATAAAGGCATTCTATCGCGAGCTGACAAACGAAGGGTTAACGACACTGGGTGATATCTACCATCAGGATATTCACTTTATTGACCCCGTATCCAGCCATCATGGGTTGCATGACTTGCATCGCTACTTTTCCCGTTCACTCGAAAATCTGCGTTACTGTCAGTTTGAATTCTCCGATATCCATACCTTCCGCGGTGGTGCAACACTGTTTTGGACCCTGCACTATGCCCATCCTTCGCTAAAAATAACGAACCGCTGACGCTGGCAGGCTGTAGCCACCTGCTCTTCGCCGACGACAAAGTTATCTATCACCGTGATTATTACGATATGGGTGAAATGCTCTATCAGCACATCCCCGTGCTGAACTCGCTAATCGGCTACCTAAAAACAAGAATGCAGTCATGAAGCACGTGCTGATTACCGGAGCCAGTTCGGGAATAGGTCAGCAACTGGCCTTGGATTATGCCAGAGACGGCTGGGACGTCCTCGCCTGCGGACGCGATGAAGCGCGGCTGCACGCATTGACAGCCACCTTCCCAACTATTCGTACCACGGCATTTGATATGACGAGTCTGGAGGATACGCGGCAGGCACTGGACGGTGTCACGGCCGATCTGGTGATCCTCAGTGCAGGAACCTGTGAGTATCTGGATAACGGCGTCGTTGAAGCAGAAAAAGTCAGTCGGGTGCTGACAACCAACGTGGTTGGCCCGGTGAATTGTCTGTCGGTGCTACTGCCACAGCTTGCCAACGGTAGCCATCTGGCGTTGGTCGGTTCAACCGCCAGCCTCGTTGCGCTACCAAGAGCGGAAGCCTATGGCGCTTCAAAGGCCGCGCTGGCCTATTTCGCCCGCAGCCTGTCGCTGGATTTGCAGATCCGTAATATCACCGTGTCGCTGATCCTGCCCGGTTTTGTCGATACCCCGCTGACCGCACGTAATGATTTCCCAATGCCGATGCTGATTTCTGTATCACAAGCCTCGGAGGCGATCCGACGTGGTCTGGCAAAGAAAAACGCGAGATCGCCTTTCCTCTGCGCTTTGCGTTACTGCTCAAAGCGGTTTCGGTTCTCCCACAGTCATGGCAACGTCTGCTCGCCAGCCGGTTAGTAAGGTAAAAGTATGAAGATTGCCATCATCGGTAGCGGTATTTCAGGCTTAACCTGCGCACTCCGGTTATCCGATCGCTTTCAGGTGTCGGTGTTTGAGGCGAACGATTATCTGGGGCCACACGGCAACGGTCGATGTGGTTCAGGATGGCGTGACCTACGCCATCGATACGGGATTTATTGTCTATAACGAACGGACCTACCCCATTTTATTGCGCTGCTGGATGAATTGGGGTTAACAGGTCAGCCGACAGAAATGAGCTTTTCAGTCAGTAATCCGGTTTCGGGTCTGGAATATAACGGCCATACGGTAAACACGCTGTTCGCCCAACGCAGCAACCTATTCCGCCTCAGTTTCTATCGTTTCGTTGCGGAAATTGTGCGTTTTAACCGCGTCTGCAAGCAGTATCTTGCCAACGGCGATTATCAGGGGCTGACGCTAAGCCATTTATTGCAGCAGGAAAAGTTCTCGCCATTCTTTGCCCAACACTATCTTTTGCCGATGGGCGCGGCGATCTGGTCGTCGTCGCTTGAGGATATGCGGCATTTTCCTCTGTCGCTTTTCCTGACCTTCTTTAACCATCATGGGCTACTGGATTTGGTCAACCGTCCTCAGTGGATGGTGGTACCTGGCGGTTCACGGGAATATGTACGGCGTATCGCAGAACGTATCCACGATCGGGCGATAATCCACACTCAGACCCCCGTCAGTCAGGTAACGCGCGATGATGCAGGTGTTAGCGTGCATACCGCCGATCAGACGTATCGGTTCGATCAGGTGATTTTTGCCTGCCATTCCGATCAGGCGCTGGCACTGCTGGCAACGAGTACCCCGATGAGCAACGCATCCTCGGCGGCATGCCCTATCAGCCGAACCACGTGATTCTGCATACCGACACCCGGCTTCTGCCCCATAACCGGCGGGCATGGGCGAGTTGGAATTACCGCCTGCCGGTCGATCAGGCGTTTAGCCGCGCACGGGCCTCCGTCACCTACAATATGAACATCCTGCAAGGTATTCGCTCATCGACCACATTCTGTGTCTCGCTGAACCCTCAGCAGGATATCGACCCGAATAAAATATTGTATCGCACGATTTATCATCACCCGGTGTTTACTCAGCAGACAACAGAGCACCAGCAGCAGCGCGAACGTATTAATGGGCACAACCGCAGTTGGTTTTGTGGTGCCTATTGGTACAACGGCTTTCACGAAGATGGCGTCAAAAGCGCGCTGGATGTCGTCAACCGACTCTATCAGAGTGCGCAACATGAATAGCGCACTCTATGTTGGCAACGTTCGCCATCGACGTTTCACGCCCGTCACGCACCGTTTCGACTATGCGTTATTCATGACGCTAATCGATTTAGATGAGATTAACGCCTTGCCGCATGTCGGCATTGCGCTGGAGCGCTTTTCCCCCGCGTCATTTTATCGCGGCGATTATCTGGGCGGTGGCGATATCAAAATCAAAGCACAGGATCGGATTGCGGAACTGACTGGGAGCGTCTCACGGGGAAGGTGCTACTGCTGTGCCAACTGCGCTATCTGGGCTGCTATTTTAATCCGGTCAATTTCTATTATTTGTACGATGAGCATAACGAACTACGCTGGTTATTGGCAGAAGTGCGTAATACGCCCTGGAACGAACGTCATACTTATGCCGTCGTCCCTGATGGTTCTACGCCGGTTTCCAAAGCGTTTCATGTGTCGCCTTTTAACCCGATGGATATGGTGTATCACTGGCGGCTCACGCCGCCCGACGCGCGTTTGAGGATCCACATTGAGAACCACAGACAAGGACGCGAGTTTGACGCAACGCTGGTGCTGCATCGACAGCCGCTTACTCGTGCCGCCCTGCGGGCTCAGCTTTGGTCTCTGCCGCTAATGACGATGAAAACCGCCTGCACCATATATTGGCAGGCCTTGAAACTGTGGATTAAACGTTCGCCCGTTTACCCTCATCCGCAGTCTGGAAAGAAGGACAACCCATGAGTTCAACGGAAACACAGCTGGTGCGTCACCCGAGCAATACCTCTCGCTATACTCGGGCCAGAAAAGTGGTATTTCTTCTGCTTAGTCGAATAGAAGGCGGAGGTTTGCGCCTTCGCGAACCAGAAGGCAACGAAACGTTATTCGGGGATCAACACGCGGCGCTGCAAGGTGACATCACGATACATAACCACCGTGTTTATCGCCGTGTACTACTCGGTGGAAGTATCGCTGCCGGCGAAAGCTATATCGATGGCGACTGGAGCTCAAGCAACCTCACGCTCGTTCTCCAGCTTTTGGCGCAGAATCAGGCGCTAGTCGATACGCTTGAAACGCGTTTTGGCTGGCTGACGGGGCCATTTCAGCGGTTTATCCACTGGTGTCGTCGTAACCGCCCGCAGCAGGCCCAGAAAAATATCGCCGCCCATTACGATCTGGGAAACCACTTTTACCGCAGCTTTCTCGATAGCGAAATGCTCTACTCCAGCGCCTGGTATCCGCAGCCCGAGATGACGCTGGAAGAGGCACAGCGCGCTAAACTACATCGTCTCTGTGAACAGCTAGCGCTGTGTGAAACAGATCATTTGTTGGAAATTGGCACCGGCTGGGAGGATTAGCCGAACTGGCCGCGCGTGAATATGGCTGTCGCGTGACTACCACCACGCTGTCGCAACAGCAGTATGACTATGCGCTGGAGCGCATTCAGCAAGCCGGTCTGAGCCATAAAGTGACGGTGCTGCGACAGGATTACCGATCGTTGACCGGTCAGTATGACAAGCTGGTGTCGGTCGAAATGATCGAAGCGGTTGGCAAAGCCTATTTACCCACCTTCTTCAAGCGCTGTCAGCAACTGCTGCGTCCGCAAGGCCGTATGGTGCTGCAAGCGATCAATTGCCGATCAGCGCTACAACCATTACTGCCGTAATGTCGATTTCATCCAACGCTACATTTTCCCCGGCGGTTTTCTGCCCTCGATCACGGCAATGACGACCACCATGACGCGGCATACCGACTTTATCACCCGCGATCTGTTTGATATCGGTCAGGACTATGCCCGTACTCTCAGCGAATGGCGACAGCGTTTTTATCAGCAGTGGCATACGCTGAATGCTCAAGGCTTTGATGAATCCTTCCAGCGCCTGTGGGTGTTTTACCTTTGCTACTGCGAAGCGGGCTTTCGCGCCCGCACCATTAGCACGGTACAGCTCACCGCGGAAAGGCCATGAGCAAAAGGCATCGCGTACACTCACACCCTAAGAGGCAAAAGACAATGAAACTGAAGGCACTTATCCTGACAGGCGTGTTCTTTTCCTGTTCCACCTTCGCGGCCAGCACCACAGTGACGCTGAATGAAGCGCTGCCAACGGGCGCTGGCAGCAGTATCGGTGAGATCTCCATTACGGAAACGCCGTACGGCCTACTTTTCACACCGAACCTGAAAGGACTGGAAGCGGGTATTCACGGATTCCACGTGCATGAAAATGCCAGCTGTGAACCTGCCGAGCAGGACGGTAAATCGGTTCCTGCACTGGCGGCAGGCGGCCATCTCGATCCGAAAAAACCGGCAAACACCTTGGGCCTTATAACGACCAAGGACATTTTAGGCGATCTGCCCGGTCTGGTTGTGAATGCAGACGGCACGTCAACCTATCCACTGTTAGCCACCCGGATAAAATCGCTGTCTGAGGTGAAAAATCACGCGTTGATGGTTCACGCCGGCGGGGATAACTACGCTGATATGCCAGCAAAACTGGGCGGTGGCGGAGCCAGAATGGCATGTGGTGTGATTAAGTAAGATACTGAGGCCAGAGCGTGCGATGCCATATCTTTCGCGATACGGCATCACACATTAACAGTGGTGGTTAGCGGATGGCGCGTTTTAATATGCGGTTAGCGCCGTTGAGGAAGTCATCGGCCACCTTATTCACTTCTCCGTTACCGTAATCCAGTTTTTGCAGACTGGTCGTCCACAGCTGAACCAACTCCTGATTTTCCATAAACGGTGAAACAGGAACCTTAGAGGCAGGTTGCTCCGCCGCGGCGCGATAGGCATTTGCTAACAGATTACCGGGGTTAATCACGCCAATATCTTCCAGCAGTTTTTGTGCTTTCGGATTAGCGGGCATCCCGTTTTGTAGCCCAAGCGCTTTCACGCCTTCCGGATTACTCAGCATGAAGCTCATCAGCATTGCCGCTTCTTTAGGGTGCTTACTGTTCTTGCTGATCGCAAACAGCGAAGACGGTTTGCTCGTCAGCCCTGAATCTTTGGCATTTGGCATTGTGATGAATGGCCCGGTTTCCAGCACCACCTCTTTCGGCATATTACTGGAATAGGTGTAGATGGCCGAATCCCACAGGTACATACCGGCTAACTCACCGTTAATCCACGGACGAATCTCATAGACATTAGTGCGTCCAAACGAGGAGAAATAGCGCTGATCGGGTATCACATGGGAATCAACCAGCTTTTTATAAAAACCGAAGAGTTCCCGTACCTGATCGCGGCTATAGGCAATGCTCTGCTTCTTCTCATCGATGAGGTCGATACCGTATTTCTGCGCCATGTAGCTACGGCCGAGCGTGAGGATATCCAACACATCACTTGCCCCTTGGGCCACACCAAGCGGGTAATAATTGTCGCCCAGTTTCTGTTTAAACACCGGGCCGGCGGCAAACAGTTCGTCCCAGGTTTTCGGGTAGGCGACGCCCGCGTTGTCCCAGGTGGCTTTGTTGTAAATCATGCTGCGGGACGTCATCGAAATCGGGAGACCTTGCAGCTTCCCTTTGACATCCGAGGTTTGCAGGTAGTTAGGCGGGAAATCTCCCAGCGTCAGAATCTCTTTTTGCTTATTCAAATCATAAAAGCCGTCGCCATTGCGGGAAAACTGCGGCAGCCAGTTCCAGTCAATACGGATAACATCCGGCTCCTGCCCGCCAGCCATCTGGGTTGACAGGCGGGAAAGGTAACCGTCCCAGCCGGCGTATTCGGCTTTGACGGTAATGGTCGGGTTGGCTTTTTGAAACGCGTTAATCGCCGCGAGTGTCGCTTCGT
The DNA here is from genome assembly GCA_021907015.1 of Pectobacterium sp. PL152. GTDB lineage: Bacteria > Pseudomonadota > Gammaproteobacteria > Enterobacterales > Enterobacteriaceae > Pectobacterium. Next base: position 7,716 of record CP091064.1, read on the forward strand.
GCCGTTGGTTACCGCCCCACCAGGAGATGCGGATCTCGGCAGCATCAGCAGAATGAGAAAATGTTGCGCCGAAAGGAAGCGCAGCACAGAGCAGGAGTAGGTGAGATAATGTGTTCCGTGTTTTCGCCATAATAAAACCCTTATAATAGTATTCGGAGGTTTCCACCTGTCTGCCGGTATGCAGGCAGACAGACAGGTACTACGGATGCGGAAGCGTTTACTGCCCGAAATATCCGGTCAGAGACTCTGATTAATTCCCTCTTTTCAGGTTAACGGCCAGTTCGCTTATTTTCACTGGCAGTTCGGTGCGTAATGATCGATTGGCTGCAATGCCGGTTAGAATCGACATCGCTCCATCACGATAATCTGCTGCACGATGTAATGGATCCGGTTCCGGTGTACCAAACAGATCGTTTAACATGACCTGATCGCCGCCACCGTGCCCGCCAGCTTTAAATTCAACCGGCACGACATAAGGCTCGTCAAACATCGGATAGATCTTTATTTCACATTCATTCAGCGCACCTTCATCCTCTTTTTGTCCGCCTCCGTTTACGTAAGATTTTTCCACCAGTTTCATTTCCAACCGGCCCTTGCTGCCATTAAACACCACGTTCAGCCCTTCCCAGGGCAAATACGCGTTAAGTGAGTACGTCATGATGGCTTTGCTTTTATAACGCACCACCACACCCAGTACATCTTCAATATTAATGCCGTCATCAAACACGCTTTTATCGCGGAAATAACCGTCTTCATGTTCGGCGTCTAAATATAATGCCGTGAGCTGTTCGCTTTGGTTCATATGTAGCGCAAACGGGTCGTTTTCTGCTGCGGCACTATTATGGGAACGCGAATAAAATTCTGTGACCCCACGTGATTCGGCATTCGCTTTACCGTAAAAACGTAAATCGCCTTGCGCATAGACTGTTTCCGGTTCGCTATTCAGCCAGAAGTTCACCAGATCAAAATGGTGCGTGGATTTGTGCACCAACAGCCCGCCACTATTGCGTTTGTCACGGTGCCAACGGCGGAAATAGTCGGCCCCGTGCTCAGTATTCAACAGCCATTCAAAATGAACCGAATACACTTCGCCAATCAACCCAGCGGCGATCAACTCACGAACTTTACTGTGATGCGGTGCGTAGCGGTAATTAAAGGTCACGCGTAATTTACGGCCGGTGCGGTTAATCGCATCGATAATCGCCTGACATTTTTCTTCATCGATCGTCATCGGTTTTTCACTGATGACATCACAGCCTAATTCCATTGCCTGGATAATATAATAGTGATGCGTCCGATCCAGAGAAGTCACAATAACCACATCGGGTTTGGTTTCCGCGATCATCTGCGCGAACTGTTCAGCGCGATATGTCGGTACATTATCGTGTCCATATTTATGGACAATCTGGTTGGCATAATTCATTCGCGTCTGGTTTGTATCGCAAAACGCAACAAACACCCCTGATCCTGATAATCCCTGGCAATTGACTCCAAATAAAGGCCTGCGCGGCCCCCGTTCCCACAACGGCATATTTCTTTTTCATTCTGCGCATTTCCTCCAAATAACGTCGGGCACATAGCTATTCGTACATAAATCGAGACGCTGAAAAACCTCGCCAAATTGGCAAACACATGCCGATTGAGGGGGTATAGTGATTTTCATGAGGACACGCCATACCCACACTCTTACGCCTTTGCCATAAAAAAATAGAACATACCCACATCGTTCACCTTCATATTATTGCCATGTGATGCGTTTATCTGGCAGTAGGATAAAGATTGACCTGCTCCATCTCTCATAAATACAAATTGAATATTTACTATATTACTGTTTGATTTTATTGGTAATGTTAGATGCGGTTTATCCCACGCCTCTCACGTTAAATATGCATCGACGCTCTTAAGTGCTCATGCGCCAAGGGGATTCTCTCTGAAATGGCGCTGCCAGCACCTTCAAAGCCCCTCTCTCCTGCCAGGCCGTGACACGGGGTCACGATCGTGATGGTTTTCTCTTTTTCACCTTACTGCGTGACATACCTCGCATTTTATTTTCAATCCGTCTGAGGATGCCGGATAATCGACACGTAACTAATGAGAGAAGCAAGAAAGCGATAAGCGCGTAAGGAATCACTATGCAGACTTTTTCAGGACACCATGGCAACTCCACTTGGGGAGTTATTGATTATTGCGGATGAAAATAATCATTTGCGTGCCGTCGAGTGGCGCGAGTATGAAGACGATTTATTTCGCATGCTCAATCGCAGTTATCGAAATGATCCCTTTTCGTTACAGCCGCGTCATAATCCCGGAGGCCTGACAGAGAGCCTGCAACGCTATTTTGAGGGTGAATTAGCGATTATTGATACGCTGCCCGTAGCTTCCGTTGGGACCGAATTTCAACAACAGGTCTGGAAAGAATTACGTCGCATTCCCTGTGGAGAAATTACCACCTACGGCGAACTCGCGACGCTGCTGGGTCGCACCGGCGCAGCGCGTGCAGTCGGCATGGCAAACGGCTCAAACCCTGTCAGCATCGTAGTTCCGTGCCATCGCGTCATCGGTACTGGCGGTGCGCTGACTGGCTATGCGGGCGGCATTCACCGCAAACAGTGGCTGTTAGCTCACGAAGGCTATTTACCTCAACAGCTATTTACCTCCACTGAATAGTTTGGCGTTATAATTCTTGCGCTTCCCACGCGCGAAAATGTCCGTCCGAATTGCTTATCGCCGTAAGCGATTCGGATTAATCAATGTGTTAACCGTTCGGTAACGTAATGGAAAAAAATATTATCGCCGACAGACCTTATATATCGGAATATTTTCCAGCAAAATCGAAAAATTATAGTTAGTTCACTATTTATTGGTCTATTCCAGTGATTGCCGGTCTTATCACGGCCGATAAAAGCTGTTAAAATTGACCAATATCAATTATTGCCTGAGCAAAGCCTATGATCCCGGAAAAGCGAATTATCCGACGCATCCAGTCTGGCGGTTGTGCAATCCACTGTCAGGATTGCAGTATCAGTCAGCTGTGCATCCCTTTCACCCTGAATGAACACGAGCTCGATCAGCTCGACAACATCATCGAAAGGAAGAAGCCTATCCAGAAGGGGCAAGCGCTGTTTAAAGCAGGCGATGAATTGAGATCGCTGTATGCCATCCGTTCCGGTACGATAAAAAGCTATACCATCACAGAGCAAGGCGACGAGCAGATCACGGGTTTTCATCTGGCGGGTGATTTGGTGGGCTTTGATGCGATCGGTACGGCTCAGCATCCGAGCTTCGCTCAGGCGCTGGAAACGTCAATGGTCTGCGAAATCCCTTTCGAGACGCTGGACGATCTCTCAGGGAAAATGCCTAACCTGCGCCAGCAGATGATGCGCCTGATGAGCGGCGAAATCCGTGGCGATCAGGACATGATTCTGCTGCTGTCGAAGAAGAATGCTGAAGAGCGTCTGGCGGCATTTGTCTACAACCTTTCCCGTCGTTTCGCTCAGCGTGGCTTCTCGCCGCGTGAGTTCCGCCTGACTATGACGCGTGGTGATATCGGCAACTATCTGGGGCTGACCGTTGAAACCATCAGCCGTCTGTTAGGCCGTTTCCAGAAAAGCGGTACGCTGGCAGTAAAAGGAAAATACATCACGATCGAGAATCTTGATGCGCTTTCCGAATTAGCCGGTTCCTCACGTAAATAATCTTTACCGCCTAACTATTTGACGTTGCCACTTTTTTCTATTGTGGCAGCGTCGATGATCCCCCTCTTCTCTCACCATCCGTGATATTTCCTATTTTGCTATTCTGCGGCTTATCTCTGTTGTCCAAAACGATTCCATTGCGGTACTCTTGATTGACAGGCTGTGGAGTAACAGCTGTTTGGAGGAGCTATGGCAAAGTATCAGAACTTACTGGTAGCTATTGACCCAAATCAGGATGACCAACCAGCGCTGCGTCGGGCGGTTTACCTGGTTCAGCGACTTGGCGGCCGCATCAAGGCATTTCTGCCGATTTATGATTTCTCTTATGAAATGACAACCCTGCTTTCCCCTGATGAACGGGTGGAAATGCGTCAGGGCGTTATCCAGCAGCGGACGGAGTGGATTGCGGAACAGTGCAGATACTACCTTGAAGCAGGCGTTCCAATCGAAATCAAAGTGGTGTGGCACAATAAACCCTTTGAAGCCCTCATTCGGGAAGTGATTTCCGGCCAGCACGACCTGTTGTTGAAAATGGCGCATCAGCACGACCGGCTGGAGGCCGTCATCTTTACGCCTACCGACTGGCAGTTACTGCGTAAATGTCCTTGCCCCGTGTGGATGGTAAAAGATCAGCCTTGGCCAACCGAAGGCCGAGCGCTGGTTGCCGTCAATCTGGCCAGCGAAGACCCTTATCACGATCCACTCAATATCAAACTGGTATCGGAAACGCTTGAACTGGCGCAGCAGGTTGACCAAACCGAGGTTCATCTGGTCGGTGCCTACCCCGTTACCCCCATTAATATCGCTATTGAACTGCCTGATTTCGATCCCAGCGTCTATAACGATGCGATTCGAGGGCAGCATCTTATTGCCATGAAGTCACTACGGCAGAAATTCGGCCTGGATGAGCGTGTGACGCACGTAGAAAAAGGCTTGCCTGAAGAAGTGATTCCCGATCTGGCGGAGCATTTACAGGCGGGTGTCGTGGTGTTGGGGTCACTGGGCAGAACCGGCCTTTCCGCTGCGTTTATCGGCAACACCGTCGAGCATGTTATCGATCATTTGAAGTGTGACCTGCTTGCAATTAAACCCGATGACTTCGTTTCGCCGATTACGTTGGAAGACGGTGATAACAGCTGATTCCACGTTTCACTCTATTTGAGCCACATAATGCCAGCCTCTCAGCGCTGGCATTATTTTTGTGGCGTACAAACGATAAGGCGTAAAAAAGGGGCGATGATTCGCCCCTTTCGTTTTATACATCCTGCCACGCTTACAGCGCTTTCAGAATCGCCTCAACGCTGTCTTTGGCATCGCCAAACAGCATCTGTGTGTTCTCTTTAAAGAACAGTGGGTTCTGTACGCCAGCGTAGCCGGTATTCATGGAACGCTTGAACACGATAACATTCTGCGCTTTCCACACTTCCAACACAGGCATGCCTGCGATTGGGCTATGCGGATCTTCCTGCGCTGCCGGGTTAACGGTGTCATTCGCGCCAATGACCAGTACGGTGTCGGTATCGGTGAAATCATCATTAATTTCATCCATTTCCAACACGATGTCGTAAGGCACTTTTGCTTCAGCCAACAGCACGTTCATATGACCAGGCAAACGCCCCGCAACCGGGTGGATACCAAAGCGAACGTTGATACCACGGGCGCGCAGTTTTGCGGTGATGTCATGCACAGGGTACTGAGCCTGTGCGACGGCCATACCGTATCCTGGAGTGATGATGACTGAGGTTGAGTTCTTGAGCAAATCAGCCACGTCTTCCGCTGAAGCCTCACGGTATTCACCGACCTCTTCACTCTCACCAGAAGAAACGCCGTCCGTACCAAAACCGCCGGCAATAACGCTGATGAAGGAGCGGTTCATCGCTTTACACATGATGTAAGACAGAATGGCACCCGAAGAACCCACCAGAGCACCAGTCACGATCAGCAGGTCATTGCTCAGCATGAAGCCCGCGGCCGCTGCCGCCCAACCGGAGTAGGAGTTCAGCATAGAAACGACGACCGGCATGTCTGCACCGCCAATCGACGCAACCAGATGCCAACCAAACACCAGCGCAATGGCCGTCATCAGAATCAGCGCCAGTACCTGCAACGCTACGCTGCCCGTATTGACGAAAACCAGAAGCAGCAGGAAGGATACAACCAGCGCCGCCAGATTCATTTTGTGGCGATGAGGCAGCATCAACGGCTTGGAAGAGATTTTTCCGCGCAATTTGCCGAAAGCAACAACCGAGCCCGTGAAGGTCACGGCACCGATGAAGATCCCCAGGAAGACTTCCGTCAAATGGATATTGACCATCACCGGATCGGTAATTTCACCGTGATCGAGGAAGCTGTTAAAGCCAACCAGTACCGCAGCCAAGCCCACAAAACTGTGGAGGATAGCGACCAGTTCTGGCATTTCGGTCATTTCAACTTTACGTGCCAGATAAATACCGATTGATCCACCGATCGCCATCGCAACGATGATCCAGCCAACGTTGCCAGAATCAGGCCCCAGAATCGTTGCGACCAGCGCAAGCGCCATCCCGCTGATACCGAAGATGTTCCCTTGCTGCGATGTTTCGTGCTTGGACAAGCCCGCCAAACTGAAAATAAAGAGAATTGCGGCAACAATGTATGCAGCAGTTACTAATCCACCAGACATGTGTTACCCCTTAGTTTTTACGGAACATTTTCAGCATGCGCTGAGTCACGGTGAAACCACCGAAAATATTGATGCTGGCGATCAATACGGCAATGAATGAGAAGAACGACACCCATCCGCCGTGACCGATCTGCAACAATGCTCCGACAACGATAATGCCTGATATTGCGTTAGTGACTGACATCAATGGCGTGTGCAAGGCGTGGCTGACATTCCAGACAACGTAGTAGCCCACCACACAGGACAGCGCAAAAACGGTAAAGTGAGACAGGAACTCTTTCGGTGCAACATCGGCCAGCCAGCCAAACAGCAGAATGGCGATCACGAGGAACGCGTATTTCTTCCACGGCGACGTCGGCTTGGCTTCTTCTTTCACCACGGCTGCGGCAGGTTTGGCCTGCTGTGGCTGCGCTGAAACCTGGATTGGCGGTGCCGGCCAGGTAATTTCACCTTCTTTAATGACGGTCACGCCGCGAATCACGGTATCGTCAAAATCGACATCGATTTCGCCGTTTTTCTCTTTGCAGAGCAATTTCAGCAGGTTAACCAGGTTCGTGCCGTAAAGCTGTGAGGATTGCGTCGGCAGACGGCTGGGTAAATCGGTATAGCCGATAATTTTGACGCCGTTTTCCGTCACGGTAACGCGATCGGCCACGGTCAGTTCGCAGTTTCCGCCTGTTTGCGCCGCTAAATCGACAATCACACTGCCGGGCTTCATGCTCAGCACCATGTCTTTGGTGATCAGGCGTGGTGCCGGTTTTCCGGGAATCAGTGCCGTAGTGACGATAATGTCGACTTCTTTCGCCTGTGCAGCAAACAGTTCCATTTCGGCTTTGATAAAGGCTTCAGACATAACCTTGGCATAGCCGTCACCGCTGCCTGCTTCCTCTTCAAAATCGAGTTCGAGGAACTCGGCCCCCATGCTCTTAACCTGCTCTTTTACTTCAGGGCGGGTATCAAAAGCACGAACGATAGCACCTAAGCTACCCGCAGCGCCGATCGCAGCCAAACCAGCCACTCCAGCACCGATAATCATGACTTTGGCAGGTGGAACTTTACCCGCAGCGGTAATTTGCCCAGTAAAGAAGCGACCAAACTCGTGGGCGGCTTCAACGATGGCGCGATAACCAGCAATGTTGGCCATCGAGCTGAGCGCATCGAGTGACTGCGCGCGCGAAATACGCGGCACGGAATCCATCGCCATCACCGTCACCTGACGGGCCGCCAGTTTTTCCAGCAGTGCCGGATTTTGCGCTGGCCAGATAAAGCTGACAACCGTACTGCCCGCACGGGTCAGTTCGATTTCATCATCCTGCGGCGCATTCACCTTCAGGACGATATCGGATTGCCAGACTTCCGAACTGTCAACAATCGACGCGCCGGCTTCTTCATATGCCGCATCGTCAAAACTTGCCAGTTTTCCCGCTTCACGTTCTATCGAGACCGTAAAACCCAGTTTCAGCAGTTGTTCAACCGTTTTCGGCGTCGCTGCTACACGGGCTTCATTGGCCAACCGCTCTCTTGGTACACCAATACGCATACTGATACCCTTTTCGCTTATTTTTAACGAAGGTTATTATTCTCACCCTACTCTGTTATACGAATTCGCCGAGACCTGCTGCACCCTGTATCCCCGCATTCACGCGGTAGGAAGAGGGTCTTATCATCTTCTTGCCACACGCTTTTTTTGGGGCGTCTCACTGTAGGCGAACTCATTTATAACGTACTGAAAATGTGATCGATGATCCATAAATAAAATGAATTTCACAGAAAAGCCGAGTTATCACAGGTTATGCCAGCCTTTCTTGGTCGAAAATCATGCTCTTCTCTGCCTTTTGTAGCATTATTACAGAAGTATTTTTCGGTGCTGTTTCACAAAAATGGTGTGTTACAAGGTTGTTAATGTGATAAATCACATAAATATCCCTTATGATGGCAAAACAATCATTAACCGTTATTATTAGCACTTTTCTTGTTCAGCACCGAAGCATTACGGCTTTTCAGCCTCGTTGAAAATGCTAAAGCACAAGAATTTATTCCGTGCGATAATCAGCCCTATTCCGTTACAGGTTGATTGCTATACCTTAAATAATTCGAGTTGCAGGAAGGCGAAAGGATTTTTTATGAAGCTGAAGACTACTGTTATTGCGTCCACGTTATTGTTATCACTCTCGGCATTTTCAGCGCAGGCTGCACAGGAACTGACACCTGAGCAGGCAAAATCCCTGCAACCTTTTGAACGCATTACGTTCAAGGGGCGTTTTAATGCGATCAATGAAGCGGTTGCCGCGGCCTCAACACGTGCAGACAAGTTGGGTGCAGCGTCGTTTTATGTTCAGTCTATGACGGATGCTAATTCAGGCGAATCCTGGAATGTGACTGTCGATCTGTACCATAAAGATGCCCCTAAAGCGAAACAGAACGTGCAATATCGCACCATCTACGGCGTGAAAGAATTGCCGAAAGATGCGGCTTACCTGCTGGAGCCTTATGACACCGTCACGGTGAGCGGTTTATTCAGCACTCAGCCTGATCTGATCGATGCGATTGCGAAAGCAGCAAAAGAGAAAAATGCTGATTCGTTCTACATTGTGCGCCAAATCGATGTGAACTCGAATAGTGCGAACCAAAGGGCAACCGCATTTATCTATAAAGCCGATGCGCCAAAGCGCCAGCTTCAGAGACCTGATGCGATCCCTGCCGATTCTGATGCGGGGCGCGCTGCACTGGCTGCCGGTGGTGCAGAAGCAGCGAAAGTAGAAATCCCAGGCGTTGCTTACTCGGATAGCCCTAGCCGCAGCGTGGGCAACTTCTTTGAAACGCAATCCTCGAAAGGTGGACGTTACACGGTAACGCTATCTGATGGCACACAGATTCAGGAACTGAACAATGCCACGGCGGCACAGATGGTGCCTTTCGACTCCATCCAGTTCCGTGGTAGCTACACCAATATTACACAGATATCTGAAGCCGTTGCTAAACGTGCGGGCGAGAAAGGTGCCAAGTACTACCACATCACCAGACAGTGGGAAGGCAAAGGCAACAACATGACCATCAGCGCCGATCTCTATAAATAACAACGAGCTTGCAGCGTTGTAGAAAGCCACAAACGTTATCAACAAAAAACCCGCGATATCGCGGGTTTTTTTATGTCAGTAATCAATTTTGCTGTAAGCAGAGGATTACTTACTGGTATCCAGTTCTGGGAAGTTTTTCACCAGATCGTCAATCGCTTTGATCTGTTGCAGGAACGGCTCCAGTTTATCCAGCGGCAGCGCAGACGGGCCATCGCATTTTGCATTCGCGGGATCTGGGTGAGCTTCAATGAACAGCCCTGCCAGACCAACAGCCATACCGGCGCGCGCCAGTTCCGTCACCTGACCACGACGGCCACCGGACGCGGCACCAAACGGGTCGCGGCACTGTAGCGCATGCGTAACGTCAAAAATCACCGGTGAACCGTTAGAAACCTGCTTCATGACGTTGAAGCCGAGCATATCAACAACCAGATTGTCGTAACCGAAGTTGCTGCCGCGATCGCACAGGATGACCTGATCGTTGCCGCCTTCGATGAACTTATCGACGATATTACCCATTTGCCCCGGGCTGACGAACTGCGGTTTTTTCACGTTGATTACCGCACCCGTTTTCGCCATCGCTTCGACCAGGTCAGTTTGACGTGCCAGAAACGCAGGAAGCTGGATCACATCAACCACATCGGCAACAGGCTGCGCCTGATGTGCTTCATGCACGTCAGTGATAATTTTTACGCCAAAGGTCTGTTTCAGTTCCTGGAAGATCTTCATCCCTTCTTCCAGACCAGGACCACGGTAAGAGTGAATCGAGGAGCGGTTAGCCTTATCGAATGACGCTTTGAACACGTAAGGAATGCCCAACTTCTGCGTGACCGTGACGTAATGCTCACAAATGCGCATCGCCAGATCGCGTGATTCAAGAACATTCATACCGCCAAACAGCACAAAAGGCAGATTATTGGCGACGGGGATATCCCCTATCTTGACCACTTTATTCGTCATACTTTTACCTTCATGTCGGGAAATAAATTAACGCTGCATTACTGCAAAACGGGTTCTTAATGTAAGACTGTTTTTTTAATGCAAGACAATCTGTTTCTGCTCTATCGAGTGAATCTGTACTTTTATCATTTCACTCACTGGATCTTCCGGGCACTGTTCAACGAAATAGTTGAGATCGGACAGCGCAATATGGTCACAATCCAGCTGTGCATAAATCAGGCCGCGATCGCGAATTTCGTACGGATCGTCTGGGTCAAATTGCAACACCGCTTCGCTGGCTCTTAACGCCAGTTCCATTTGCTTTTCTTCCATCAGTGCAACTTTCAACGTGTCGAGCATTTTACGCACGATCAGGACATTCTCTGCTTCATCCAGATCTTCATCCAGCAGGCGGGTTGATGGACCGATGTTACCTTTCAGCCAGACTTCCAGCACATGCTCACTCAGCGTATCGCCGTTTAGTGGATTGATCAGCCACATCTCTTCGTCGAGCCAGTCGGCACGCAGAATCAGCTGCGTCGGGAAAATGACCGGCATCAGCGGCAGACCAAGCTCATTGGCGATGTGCAGGAAGATGACGCCAAGTGACACGGGCAGGCCCTGACGCGATTCAAGCACCTGATCGAGCCACAGTGCATCAGACAGGCGATAAACGCCGCCCGCACCGCCGAATCCCCAGGTGTGATAAAACAGCTCAATCAGCTTTTCAAGCTGAAGATCTTGCTCGAGATCGTCAGGAATAGCGGCTCGAGCGCTCTCAACCAGCTGTTGCAGATTTTGCCGCACGTCCTGAGCGGGAAAGTCGCGGCGAATAGCCTGTGAAACCAACACGACACCATCACTTAGCAGCGACTGGTTGAATTCAAAATCAGCAATAGCACTCATAATTATTCCATCAGCAACGGTGACTGAGTCAGTGCCAACAGCACGACCACACCAAAGCACATTAAAGCAGATACAAACGCCAGCCCGCGAACAGTCTGACTACGGGGGCGTTTCCCCAAGGCGACCGCGCCAAGAAGGATATAAATAATAACGCCAAACAGTTTTTCCGTCAGCCAGCTTTGCTCGGGAGTAAACGGATAAGTGTGGCTAAGCGTGATTAAACCAATACCGCTGATTAATAACAAGGTATCGTTAATATGCGGCAGGATTTTCACCCAGCGTTGTTGCAGTAACGCTGATTGCCGGCACAGCCAGAAAAAACGAGTAATAAACAGGGAAATACTGATGCCAACCGTTGCCAGATGCAGATATATCATGGCTGGGTAAAGAGTTATCACGTCCATTGCTCCTAATGCGTTTGGGCATCCAACCAGCGTCCTAACGACACGCGGTCATTGCCACCATAATCCTGACAGGTTTCTATTTGTGTGAATCCGCGTGTCTGCAAGAGCTGACGTACGGCATCAGCCTGCTGCCAGCCATGTTCCAGCAGCAGCCAGCCACCGGCCTCTAAATAATGCGGGGCAGATTCAATAATGGTGCGTAAATCCGCCAGACCGTTGTCGGCAGCAATCAGCGCGCTGGCAGGTTCAAAACGAACATCGCCCTGCGACAAGTGCACATCATCCGCATCGATATACGGTGGATTACTGGCGATGAGCGCAAAGCGCGTTTGATCAAGCGGTGAATACCAGCTTCCAGACAAGAAATGGGCGTTATTGAGGCCCAATTGCTTGGCATTCTTTGTCGCTAACGCGACGGCATCCGGTTGAACATCAACGCCCGTCACCCGGCAATCGCGCCGTTCACTGGCCAGCGCCAGCGCAATCGCTCCGGTTCCGGTGCCCAAATCCAATACGGCACACGGCGTTTGAGGCAGGCGCAGCAGCGCCTGTTCGACCAGACACTCGGTATCGGGGCGGGGAATCAGCGTCGCGGGCGACACAGCCAGCGGCAGTGACCAGAACTCACGCTCGCCGATCAAATAAGCAATGGGTTCTCCCTGTTCGCGGCGCGCTAGTAGTTTAGCTAACTGCTGCTGTTCAGCCGCGTTCAGCTCAGTTTCACCAAACGCCAGCAGGAACGTGCGGGGCTTACCAGTCACAAAGCCCAGCAAAATTTCCGCATCTCGCTTCGGGCTTTCTCCCGCCGCCAGTTGCGTCGTCGCAGAGATTAACCAATCCTGATAGGTCATTATTCCTGCTCGGACAACGCAGCAAGCTGATCGGCCTGATATTCCTGCACGACTGGCTGAATCAACGTATCCAATTTTCCTTCCATGACTTCGTCCAGGCGGTAAAGCGTCAGGTTAATACGGTGATCGGTCACCCTTCCCTGCGGGAAGTTATAGGTACGGATGCGGTCAGAGCGATCGCCGCTGCCGAGCAGGTTACGGCGAGTTGACGCTTCTTCCTGCTGACGTTTCTGCACTTCTGCCGCACGGATACGCGCGCCCAGCACAGACAGCGCTTTGGCTTTGTTCTTATGCTGTGAACGCTCGTCCTGACATTCCACGACAATACCGGTTGGCAAGTGAGTAATACGGATGGCGGAATCGGTGGTGTTAACGTGCTGGCCGCCCGCACCAGAAGAACGGAAGGTATCGATGCGTAAATCCGCAGGGTTGATGTCCGGCAGTTCTGCTTCCGGTACTTCCGCCATCACGGCGACCGTACAGGCCGAGGTATGAATACGCCCTTGAGATTCTGTGGCAGGAACGCGCTGCACGCGATGGCCGCCGGATTCAAATTTAAGCTGGCCGTACACGCCGTCGCCGGAAATTTTAGCGATAACTTCTTTATAACCGCCATGTTCGCCATCGCTGGCACTCATCACCTCGACGCGCCAGCGACGTGATTCGGCATAACGGCTGTACATGCGGAACAGATCGCCGGCAAAAATCGCGGCTTCGTCGCCGCCCGTCCCGGCACGCACTTCCAGAAAACAGCCGCGCTCATCGTCGGGATCTTTCGGCAACAACAGCACCTGAAGCTGTTGCTCCAGTGCTTCAATGGTCGCTTTACCCTCTTTCAATTCTTCCTGCGCCATATCGCGCATTTCAGGATCGTCCAGCATCATTTCTGCGGTCTGCTGATCCTCTTGCGCCTGCTGCCATTGCTGGAAACAGCGAGTAATATCAGTGAGCTGAGCATATTCTCGCGACAACGCGCGAAAGCGATCCATATCAGCGATGACGCTGGGCTCACCGAGTAACGCCTGGACTTCTTCATGGCGTTCTTGTAACGCTTCCAGTTTAGCAACAATAGAAGGCTTCATACGGGCGGTTAAATCCTGTAATAGAGATGAATGCTAGTCCAGCCCAAGGCTGTCACGTAAAATTTGTAACCGATTTTGGTCGCCGTCACGAGCGGCTTGCTGAAGGGATTTGGTCGGCGCGTGAATCAGGCGGTTGGTTAAACGGTGCGTCAGTTCCTGAATCACCGCTTCAACGTCATTGCCTTGTTGGATGGCAGCCAGCGCCTTGGCCGTCATTTCTGCACGCAGCTCATCGGCCTGAGCGCGATAATCGCGAATGGTCTCCACCGCGGACTGCGCACGCAGCCACGCCATGAAGTCGGAACTTTCCTGCTGCACGATAGATTCGGCCTGCACCGCCGCCGCTTTGCGCTGCGCGAGGTTATGCTGAATAATCGCGTGCAGATCGTCCACGCTGTAGAGATAAACGTTCGGTAATTTGCCGACTTCCGGCTCAATATCACGCGGAACCGCAATATCCACCATCAGCATTGGCTGATTCCGTCTCGCCTTCAGCGTCCGTTCCATCATCCCTTTTCCGATAATCGGCAGCGTACTGGCCGTTGAACTGATCACAATGTCGGCCTGAACGAGTTGTTCATCCAGCTCTGCCAACGTGATGACCTCTGCGCCCACTTCCGTTGCCAGCGCCTGCGCGCGTTCACGGGTACGGTTCGCGATCACCATTTTCTGTACATTGTGCTCACGAAGATAGCGAGCAACCAGTTCAATGGTTTCTCCGGCACCAACCAGCAGCACCGTAACATCCGCCAGTGATTCAAAGATCTGCCGCGCCAGCGTACAGGCGGCAAATGCCACCGACACGGCGCTGGCACCGATATCCGTTTCCGTACGAACGCGCTTGGCCACGGTAAAAGACTTCTGGAACAATCGTTCCAGTTCGCTGGACAGGGAATGACCACGTTGTGATTCGGCAAACGCTTTCTTCACCTGTCCCAAAATCTGTGGTTCACCTAACACCAGCGAATCCAGACCGCTGGCCACGCGCATCAAATGACTAACGGCGGCGTTATCCTGATGCCAGTACAGACTGCCGTTGACCTCTTCCGGGCGCAATTGATGATATTCACACAGCCAGCGAATCAGCTGTTCACGCTGGTTTTCCTGTTCGTCAACGCTAAGATAGAGTTCCGTACGATTGCAGGTAGACAGCACAACGCCGCCCTGCACCAGCGGTTGCTGTAGCAGACTGTCGAGGGCCACCCCTAATTTATCTGGTGAGAACACAACGCGTTCACGCAGAGAAACTGGTGCGGTTTTGTGATTAATACCAAGCGCAAGCAGGGTCATTAGGCTGTTTCTGAGTAATACCGGTCTTAGTATGGATTTCGTTTGAGTCGCATTCTACTTGATGCAGGGGTGCAAGAAAAGTGACAGCGCGCGATACACCTCGTCTGAGGTAGTCACTTTTTGACAAAAAACAATAAACGCCATTAACGAATAACAACCATTGACGCTGAGCGGTAAGCCCGTTAGCGTGACGTATTTCACGAACTTCGTTCATTTACAGGATACGACCGACATGCCAACCCAAACCGTCCGATGCCTGCGTTTACTGCCTTTAGCCAGCGTGTTGCTAGCCGCCTGTAGCGTTCATCAACCCACCCAAACGAGTACAAGTCCCACCTCGCCAGAGTGGCAACAACATCAGCAAAAAGTACAGCAACTCAGCCAATACCAGACTCGCGGCGCTTTTGCCTATATCTCCGATAGCAAAAGAGTATCAGCCAATTTTTTCTGGCAGGACACACCGCCACAGCGTTATCGACTGCTGCTGACCAACCCGCTCGGCAGTACCGAATTAGAACTGCGCGCCCAGCCTGACGGCGTGCAAATCACGGATAATCAGGGCAAGCGCTACGTGGGGAAAGATGCCGAATACATGATTCAGCAGCTCACCGGCATGGCAATCCCGCTGAACAATCTGCGCCAGTGGATCCTCGGTATCCCAGGCGACGCCACCGAATTCACGTTGGATGAGCGCTCTCTGCTGAAAACCGTCACCTATCGCAAGGGCAATCAAAATTGGAATGTCAGCTATCAGAGCTACAACACCGAGCTGACGCCTCCGCTGCCAACCAGCCTGGAGCTGGTTCAGGGGAACAGCGTATTAAGCTGAAAATGAACAACTGGATGGTTAAATAAGCGATGCAACCGACGGTTATCGAGACATGGCCTGCCCCCGCCAAGCTGAATTTGTTTCTTTATATTACTGGCCAGAGAAAAGACGGGTATCACCTTTTGCAAACGCTATTCCAGTTTCTGGATTACGGTGACACCCTGACAATTCGGCCACGTGATGACGACCAGATTAACCTGCTTACCCCCGTGGACGGTGTAGAGAACGAGCAAAACCTGATCGTCCGCGCCGCACGCTTATTACAGCAGCACTGCGAACGCTACGATATTCGCCCTGCTCAGTTCGGCGCAGACATCAGTATTGAGAAATGCCTGCCGATGGGCGGCGGGCTGGGCGGCGGTTCATCCAATGCGGCTACCGTTTTGGTCGCCCTTAATCATTTGTGGCAAAGCGGGCTGGGCGTTGATACCTTGGCCGAGCTAGGATTGCAATTAGGCGCCGACGTTCCCGTCTTTGTTCGTGGGCATGCCGCCTTTGCTGAAGGTATTGGTGAACAGTTAACGCCAGCAAATCCGCCAGAGAAATGGTACCTGGTGGCACACCCCGGCGTGAGTATTGCCACGCCGTTGATTTTCAGCGATCCTGAGTTGACGCGGAATTCGCCAATTCGTGATTTAGAAACTTTATTAAACCAGACCTTCGTCAATGATTGTGAAGCTATCGCAAGAAAACGTTTTCGTGAGGTTGAACAGCTACTTTCATGGCTGCTAGAATATGCCCCGGCGCGCCTGACTGGAACGGGGGCTTGTGTGTTTGCAGAGTTTGACACCGAGTTCGCAGCCCGTCAGGTGCTTGACCAGGCCCCGGAATGGCTAAACGGTTTCGTCGCGCGAGGCGTTAACGTCTCTCCGCTACAACGTACCCTTTCCGGGCAACTTTAGGTTTTGCCACACACCGGCTGCCATGCGGCCAGTCTGTAGCAAACTTAATTCATACACCCGTATGCATATTGTGCCTGTTGTTCTCCCTGCCTGGCAGGCGCAATATTTCTCTGGACGCAAGCCTGAGGTTCTTCTCGTGCCTGATATGAAGCTTTTTGCTGGTAACGCCATCCCGGAACTAGCACAACGTATTGCCAACCGTTTGTACACTAGCCTTGGCGACGCCGCTGTCGGTCGTTTTAGCGATGGCGAAGTCAGCGTGCAAATCAATGAAAATGTACGCGGTGGTGATATTTTCATCATCCAGTCCACCTGTGCACCCACCAATGACAACCTGATGGAACTGGTTGTGATGGTCGATGCTCTGCGTCGCGCTTCCGCGGGACGTATTACCGCTGTTATTCCCTACTTCGGCTATGCCCGTCAGGACCGTCGCGTGCGTTCCGCACGTGTGCCAATCACCGCGAAAGTCGTTGCTGACTTCCTGTCCAGTGTCGGTGTTGACCGTGTTCTGACTGTTGATCTGCACGCTGAGCAGATTCAGGGTTTCTTCGATGTTCCGGTAGATAACGTATTCGGTAGCCCGATCCTGCTGGAAGATATGCTGCAACAGAATCTGGAAAACCCGATCGTGGTTTCTCCTGATATCGGTGGCGTTGTGCGCGCGCGCGCAATCGCTAAACTGCTGAACGATACCGACATGGCGATCATCGACAAGCGCCGTCCGCGTGCCAACGTTTCTCAGGTGATGCACATCATCGGTGACGTCGCTGGCCGTGACTGTGTACTGGTTGACGATATGATCGATACCGGCGGCACGCTGTGTAAAGCGGCGGAAGCGCTGAAAGAACGTGGTGCTAAACGCGTATTCGCTTATGCCACACACCCGATCTTCTCAGGCAATGCTTACGAGAACATCAAGAACTCTGTAATTGATGAAGTGATTGTCTGCGACACTATTCCGCTAGCGGAAAACATTCGTTCACTGCCGAATGTTCGTACGTTAACGCTGTCCGGGATGTTGGCAGAAGCGATTCGTCGTATCAGCAACGAAGAATCTATTTCTGCGATGTTTGAGCATTAATCGTTGCTGATCGGGTAACCGCTCGCAAACGATAATGAGGGAGCCACCTGTAACAAGGTGGCTTTCTTATTTTCATCACTGTAAAAAACGCTATCGCTATAAAAAAACAAAAAACCGCCATAGCGAAGCTACAGCGGCTCTCATGTTCAATTTTCATTAACGTCTATGGCGCCTTAACGATTATGGGTGACGTTGGCGGCGGCAACGCTTATCAAAGTGTTTAACCCACCAATAACGGTCTGCGACTTCCTCACGCCCGCTAATACGTGCTCCCACTAACCAAAGTATTGCACCAGAGAAAATACCGACCAGATCAATATACGTCATATATTCAGGGACATTCAGTTTAGGGAATTGGCTGGCGATGGAAAAGCCAATGCCGCCAATCATCAGAATCATACCGAGCCCCATCAACATGTTACCCAATACTGTCACGTTTTTACGTTTCATCTGCCACCTCCAGATTAATTCTGTGGATGAATCGGAGTGCCATTACCGCTTACTTTCTTATTATTGATGTAATCATAGACAATAATGTGCATGGATGATTGCGGGAGGGATCACAGATAAAAGGAATGATTAATATTTTTTTACGTTTAAACAAATAACATGATATTTACATTCCAACACCGAGATTTTGCTATCCAGCATACGGTGTGTAAACTAGCGCTTTCGTTTATCACGCTACCCTGCGTCAGTTTAAGCACGCAATCTGGAATATACCGTGAGCAGCATTAAATTAATTGTCGGCCTGGCGAATCCTGGCGCTGAATATGCCGCCACCCGCCATAATGCGGGCGCCTGGTTTGTCGATCGTCTGGCGGACGCTTACCGTCAGCCGCTGAAAGAAGAAAGCAAATTTTTTGGTTACACGTCCCGTCTGAATCTGGCTGGGCAAGATGTACGCCTGCTGGTCCCTACCACGTTCATGAATTTGAGTGGCAAAGCCGTCGCGGCAATGGCCACCTTCTATCGCATCCAGCCTGATGAAATTCTGGTTGCACACGATGAACTGGATTTATTACCGGGGATTGCCAAACTTAAATTGGGTGGCGGGCACGGCGGCCATAACGGGCTGAAAGACATCATCAGCAAATTGGGTAACAACCCAAACTTCCATCGTTTGCGTATTGGTATCGGCCATCCGGGCGATAAAAACAAAGTTACTGGCTTTGTGCTGGGTAAACCGCCGACAAGCGAGCAGACGTTAATCGACGATGCCATTGACGAAGCCGTGCGCTGCACAGAAATTCTGATGAAAGAAGACATGATCAAAGCGATGAACCGCTTGCATGCCTTCAAACCGGCATAAACTGGTCAGAATGCGGATGGGAGATCGAGATAAATCGCCATTCCGTGTATAATCGGCCGAAATGTTTCCATTCTGACAGGCAAAATATAGTAATTGCCTGATTAATAAGTTATTTAAGGTGATATAAACATGGGATTCAAATGCGGTATCGTTGGGCTGCCTAACGTCGGTAAATCCACTCTGTTCAATGCGTTGACCAAAGCCGGCATCGAAGCGGCCAACTTCCCGTTTTGTACCATCGAGCCAAATACCGGCGTCGTGCCGATGCCCGATCCACGTCTGGACAAACTGGCCGAAATCGTTAAGCCGCAGCGTATCCTCCCTACCACCATGGAATTTGTTGATATCGCCGGTCTGGTAAAAGGCGCGTCCAAAGGTGAAGGTTTGGGTAACCAGTTCCTGACCAACATCCGTGAAACGGAAGCTATTGGCCACGTTGTGCGCTGCTTCGAAAATGACAATATCATCCACGTAAACAACAAAGTTGACCCTGCGGATGACATCGACGTGATCAACACTGAGCTGGCGTTGTCTGACCTCGATACCTGCGAACGCGCCATTCATCGCGTGCAGAAAAGAGCCAAAGGCGGCGATAAAGATGCTAAAGCTGAACTGGCCGCGCTCGAGAAATGCTTACCGCAGTTGGAGAACGCCGGGATGCTGCGTTCGCTGGATTTAAGCGATGAAGATAAAGCAGCAATCAAATACCTGAGCTTCCTGACGCTGAAACCAACCATGTACATTGCCAACGTCAACGAAGACGGTTTTGAAAATAACCCGTACCTCGATAAAGTGCGCGAAATCGCTGCCGCTGAAGGTTCTGTCGTTGTGGCCGTCTGTGCGGCCGTTGAATCAGATATCGCGGAACTGGATGACGCTGACCGCGAAGAGTTTATGGCTGAGTTAGGTCTGGAAGAACCGGGCCTGAACCGCGTTATCCGTGCGGGTTATGAACTGCTGAACCTGCAAACCTACTTCACCGCGGGCGTGAAAGAGGTTCGTGCATGGACCATCCCTGTCGGCGCCACCGCCCCACAGGCTGCGGGTAAAATTCACACCGACTTCGAAAGGCTTCATCCGCGCACAAACTATCGCCTATGAAGATTTCATCTCCTACAAAGGTGAACAAGGCGCGAAAGAAGCCGGAAAGATGCGTTCAGAAGGCAAGGACTACATCGTAAAAGATGGCGACGTCATGAACTTCCTGTTCAACGTCTAAATAGCTCCTGTTGTCTCATGGGATCTCACAGCATCGCATGAAGACAAACAAATCTTTAAAATCCACGCATTTGCGTGGATTTTTGTTTTCATGATGTCTCATGCTATCTCATGACAGTGCATTCAAAAATGAGTACAGGCATGAGTACAATCAGTTTTCATCTACATTTTAGGTGAGTACAATAGCGGTATAAGAAATAAACAAGGACTCGCTATGCTCACTGATACGCAATGCCGCACTGCCAAGCCGAAAGAAAAACTCTATCGACTCAATGACTTCAACGGTCTCTACCTCGAAGTGAAACCCAATGGCAAAAGGCATGGCGCTATCGGTTTAAACTCAACGGCAAATCCAGCATGTTTGCGTTGGGTGAGTATCCAACGGTAAAACTCGCCGAGGCACGGGAGAAGTGTGAGCAAGCACGTAAGCAAGTTGCAGAGGGAGTCAACCCGGCACAGGCTAGGCAGCTAGATAAAATCCGCAAGGTCAACGACGCATCCAACACCTTTGAGCTTATCGCCAAAGAATGGTTACAGATGAAAGACTGGGCCGACATCACCAAAACGCGCCGCCTTGATATGCTGGAGCGTGTGGTTTTCCCCGCCATCGGCAAGCTCCCTATCAGGAAATCACCCCGCACCATATTCTTAAAATTCTTCAGGAAACGGCTAAGCGCGGCGCTCCGACCGTTGCCGCTGAAGCCCGCCGCACTATTTCATCGGTTTTGAGCTGGCGGTGGCAACGCTCAGAGCAGACAGCGATCCTGTCTGGCCTGTTCGCAAGGCGATCCCGGCAAATAAAACGCAGCACAAACAGGCCTTGATCCCACAGCAAATCGGGAAGCTATTAAGCTGTTTTGACAACAGTCGTGGCTCATACCAGGTTAACTATTGCATGTGGCTGATGTGGTGGACGCTGGCGCGCCCTGCCGAAGTTACCGAAGCGGAATGGGCAGAATTCGATCTCGATAATGCGCTGTGGACCATTCCGGCAACGCGAATGAAAGCCCGCAGAGAACACGTTATTCCCCTTCCCTCACAAGCCATCAGCATGCTCAGAACGCTACAGGGATTAACCGGGCATCGACAGCACCTTTTCCGGGCCGAGATAATCCGCGTGGCCCGATGACATCGCACTCGCTACGGCAGCTACTTAAAAGCCTCGGCTGGAGCGGAACTTACAGCCCACATGCCACCCGAACCACAGGCAGTACGTTTAAACGAGATGGGCTATCGGCCTGATGCTATCGAGGCTCAGCTTGCCCATGCGGATACCAATAATGTTCGCCGCACATATAATCACGCGACTTATCTTGATGAACGCAAAGTGATGATGCAGGATTGGGCAGATAAGCTTGATGAGTGGGTAGCAGGATTCGAGTAGAACTTACCGTAAGCGTTTTCCCCAGATTTAATTATTTCCTTCACTTTGCCAGTGAAACTGAAACGCCGATCTTCTCGTATCCTGCATATTGATGACATAGAAGTTGCGGGGAAAATACTCTTTGATGTCTCGCTAAAGGTGTTTAATCCGTACAGTGCGATTTTTTCCCGTTATTTCCGTTGGTTCTGAAATGACGCTGGGAGGCACACGAAAGACCTTAACAACTGAACTATCTGGTAGCAGGATCTTCAGCGTAAGAAGATGATCGTCGCTTTCCACTTCAAGTAATTTCCCGCTGATATCGATTCCGCCATGTTGATGATCAGAGAGAGACGGCTGCATCTTCTTGCGTAGCTTTTCTGTCCAGGCCGGGCACGAGCAACGACAGGAACAATGGGAGCAGTATGTGCCAGGACAAGCCAGTTCATATACCGGAAGTGGGATATTCCGTGGCAAAAGTCGATTAATATTTTTGATAATCGTAGTGACCCGTTCAATCAGGTCTGTATTCAGTGGCCCTTCCCAGCTATCACGGCTCCCCGTCAGAACTAACCCAATATCCATATCAGGTGCCTGCTCTTTTACCATTATGCCATAGGCCGCAACCTGCAACAGGCTTGCTTCTTTCGGCTGGTTTTGTTCGTCTGTTACCTTTCCGGTTTTCAAATCAACTATGTTTAACCGATCGGGTCGCTCCTGATATATGAGGTCGGCCCGCCCATGCATGTCGAAATCACCGCTGGTCAGCATAACCTCCCGGCCAACAGGTAATGTTTTTTCGTGTGCAGGAAGCCCTTTTACGAAAGCAGGCGGCAGAAGCGATCTGACGTAGCGGATCTGGGTAACAAGCATTTGGCGCGACACCAGCCCGGCAACACCGTGACGGTCATATATCCAGTTTGCTACCGGCCCCGCGCGTCGATTGGTTGTCAGCACTGTCGTAAAATCATTTTCCAGTTGCCTGAGGGTATAATTCCCGAAAGCGGCCTCCCGGAGTGCCAGTGAATTGACGCGTTGATGTATTACTTGGCCCAGAATGGCTCCCGGATGCAGCGGTAAACGCGCGTAAGAATGCGCTTCACTTTCCAGCAGGTATTTCGCCGGGCAAACGACGAAGCTCCCAACAGAGAAGGAAGCACCGGGCGAGTACGCGATAGCGTCATTTCATTCATTGCATTATCACTCCTGAGATGAGGACGCCTGAGTCCGTAATTTCGCCATTTCAGTCCCCATGCGGCGGGACAATGCAAAAGTATTCGTCGCGTCTACGTCCACCTCATATGAAAATGCCTCAAGTTCGGGGTTTGCAACAAATGCAGCATCGGGATCCCAGAATGGATGTAGTACGGCGGCCCAGCGCCCGTCCCCGGTACGAATCACGGGTATATTCCCCATCACTTTTACGTCACTGTCGCTGTATAGCGAAGCGGCCTCTTTGGCTAATCGTAGGGCATTTTCCGGCCAGTCAGAGACGCCCGGAGATGTAAAATCACCGTTCAGCCCGGCGTTATAGGTTTGATCCTGAAGAAGTTGAATGACATCCAGTCCCAGACGCCAGTCCAGCAATCCGTGATA
This sequence comes from Pectobacterium sp. PL152, assembly GCA_021907015.1. Lineage (GTDB taxonomy): Bacteria > Pseudomonadota > Gammaproteobacteria > Enterobacterales > Enterobacteriaceae > Pectobacterium. The sequence continues at coordinate 30,926 of CP091064.1, forward strand.
CGGCTGGTTTCCGTACCTGTGCAGACAGTGATAACACCCCTGAAAGCAGCGTTCGCGATGATCGGGTTGCAGAAACTCAGCTAGTGGGTAGGCCGTTTTGTTATTTAAAATCTTCTTCATGATCTCAGGATAATGAGAGAACCGGATGATCCCTTCTGCTGTAGCCGTTCACATAACCCTGACCCATTAACCAGACGATCAGCCATTTGCAGAACCGGTACAGACTTACCGTTTTTCAGCATTTGAACGCGGGGTTCCAGAATTTCGATTTCTTCAGGATCAATATCCAGCAGCTCTTTTGATGCATAGTTAACAATGATAAAAGATGCCGAGAGCGCAGCCGCCCTGAATGCCGGGGTTAGCGTGGAATACTGTAGCCGGAGACCCGGCGGGGTTTGAGCAACCCTCAGCGCCAGTAGATCAGTCACTTTAGGCGCGGCAAGATAAAATGTGTTTCGGTTTTCCCTCGATCGGTAAAGCGGTTTTTAACTAACAGATCGGTCTCAATGATTTGACTATCCATCCAAACCCGGTTCGCCCAAAGCGGCTGGTAAGTCCCTCCTTTCTGAAAGGGACCGATAGGCTCCCCTGTGTTGCGTTGAAACCACGCCATGTTTTATCGGTATAAATTCCCCGATTCAGGCGGTGCAGACATGTCTGCGGCTGAAGCTGTATCGCCACATTAACGTCAGGCTCTGGCATTGCAGAAAAAGTGTAGGCTTCTGCAATTGATACACGACTGGCCGTGGTCAGGATCTGATCAAAATCCTCTTTGGCCGATTTTGGTTCCAGCGTGGTGATAAATCCATAAGGAACATAGCATTGATAACGTTCCGCTTTATCCATAACGGCGCCGCAGATAGTACATTCGGTAGCCTGCGCGTTTGCAGGGGCCCAGATGTTGCACACCGGACAGGCGGTCATTATTCTGAGTTCACCCGGTTCGCAGGCATTTGAATAAAATGATCGTGGATTTTTTCTGCTCTGTTTAAGCATTCCACTATAACCTGCCGTAAAGTAGCGTCGTTTGTCCTGAACCAGAATTTTTCCGGGGCAAATTCCTGTATCGCAATATCCAGATCGCGATCCATGCTGGCAAATTCGATCTCTTTTTCGCCTGTGCTGACAGGCCTTGTCAGCAACAGGCGTGATCGGGTCGGCATGCCATACATTGGGAATTTACCGTGTTCAGCCAGCGCTTCTGCCAGCCCTTTCGCCTCCATCGCACTGTCGTTCAGTACGGCGTTAATATCCTGAATCAGTTGATCCGGCGTCAAAGGCTGAATAATTTTCTGGAACAAATGGGGGTCTTGCTGCGTGCAAGTCCGGGCAAACTCATCGCGCGCCAGGATAGTTGCTTCGATGGCCCGCCGGATTTTTGGCAGCCAGTCCGCCTGGTTTTCTTTCAGCCAGTGTACCGGGAAAAACTCACCGTGGTTATCAGGGGTGTGCGCGTAGTCGTCAACCGGCCATGGGTGATCGGCTTTTTCCGTTTGCTGCCTTAACCATTTGAATGTCGACACCAGCCAGATTTTTCGTACCAGTCTCTGGCAGATCATTTCCAGCTTTGTGGTCAAAAACGGTGGCGGAGGAGGTCGCCGGTAATTTTTTCCGGATGGCGGAAGTAAAACAGATCGTGACTCTTGCTGCGACACGCGGTTAATACGAATGAAAACGCCTGTCCGCGTCGTCCGGCACGTCCAACACGCTGTTGATAATTAAAGCGCTGTGGAGGCATGTTAGCCTGAAAGACCGCGCGTAAATCACCGATATCCACTCCCACTTCCATGGTTGTGGTTACGGAAAGCACATCGACCACGCGAGCTGCCCGGTCAAGGTCTCGATCGGGCGCAAAATCTTTCATTCCCTCCGGTAAAATATCATCGTCGTCGGCAATCAGAATACCTTTAAACCGGCGTAGCCTTGCCGCCGGGTTTTCGGTCATTCCAGTCAGTTCCTCTGAGCGCATCCGGTGAACACCAGATGAATGTGAGAGGCGTTTGCCGAGATAGTGTTGCATCTGGAGCGTTTTTGCCTCGCTGCACGGCGTTTCTGGTAAAGGAAAGTGGCAGCGAGTACAAATTCCCGCGCCGGTGTGCATGTGTATACGCCCGCAATGGGAGCAGCGCCAGACGCGATCGGTAGGTTCCGCCAGCCGAAAGTGCATTTTGCCAATATCAATAATGCCGCCCAGATGACCCACCAGCTCCAGTCGCCGCAGAAAACTATCAATTAAAGATAAAGGCTCGCCTCCCGAACGCTGGCATATTGCCTGCGTAAAACGGTACAGACGGTTTCTACGATTGACATCGCGCGCTGAACTCCAGCGTGTTTCCTTTGTTGTGTATTGTGAAGGGGTAACCCGGTATGCGTCCGCCAACACTCGAAACATTGCGTCATAAATCGCGAGCTGTTCCCGTGAGTCGTTTCCGGTAATGGGAAGGCAGGGATAACCCCAGCCAGACTCTTCCAGCGCGAAGTAGGTTTTACTGAATACGCTTTCTCCCACCAGTCGTTTCAGATCGCGTGAAATCTCCTGTCGTGCCACCAGCAGGTTGTCTTCATAGGATGGAAGCGCCTTCCAGCACCACGCCCCCTGCGCGTTCTTTTCAAAGAGTTGTTGCCATGCAAAGGTCAGCGTGCCTTCTTCATGTTTTTCAGGATCAGGAACCGGCGCAATACCAGTACGATCGGAAGGGTGAATGCCTGCATCTACCTGCGCCCTTAACAGCAGGCCAAGCGGTTGGCCTGCATCTGGTGATTCAGGTTCGAGAATTTCACGCAGAGGAATGCTGTCAGCTTCAGGTTTTGATAATAACGCTCTGATTTTTTCGTTCATCAGCGAGTCGATCCAGCTCATCCTCTTCTTCATCCGACCTTACGTTGAGGTTAATCAGCGTTTTGTTCCGGTTCTCTATCTCTGCCTGGCGTATTTTTAGTTGGTTATGGGACGGTTTATCAGCCGCAATGGACTGTAGAGAATGGACAACAATTTCTCGTCTGACGTCGTCATGATGACCCGATTCCAGATCGAGTGCCGCCCTGGCGGCATCCTGACGACTGTCTGAAAACGTTACCAGTTGCTCACGGTTACCCGATCGCTGTAGTTCCGCCATTAGCGAGCTGGCCAGTAGCTGTGTCGTTTTCGAAAAACCGACGCGAAAACTACGGATTGGGGAGAGCTTACCTTTGCCGTATTTGTAGGATGTACCACATGCCGGACACTGAAAAGGTAGCGCCGTTCCCGGCGACTGGCTGGATGACTGGCCTCTTTCCGGGGAGGTAAATTCACCGGGTTTGACATAATAGAACCAGCCCGCGATATGGTTTTCCGGTAGCAGTTTTAAGAGCGATACTGGGTGTTGAATGGTGGCGGTAAATGGATCGTAGCTGGCTTTGCCCCATGTACCGAAAGCATCGTCGCCATTTAACGTTTCGTCGCCTTTCGGCCAGAAACGTTCTACGACGGGCATAAATAGCGCGTATTCTTCAGCAGATCGACGTTCTACTATGACTGATTTTGCGTGTTCGGGCAGTTGCTCCGTATCCGGGTCGTTGGGTAACAGTTCAATTCGACTTTCTGAACCGGAAAAGACCGAAGGTTTACCCCAAAAAGAGATTACCGCAACATTCACAATAGAGTAATTCGACACGCCGCGATTTTTATCTTTGCCGTAACGTAAGCCGGACTCTACGGTAAGATCGCCAAAATAGCGGTGATTGATTTCTTGCGAAGATGCAGCGCTAGGGGCGGGCAATGGCGCAGCATATAACCCTTCAAGTGCACGCAAAAAAGCATGCGCGCGGAAACGCGGCGCACCGATATCATCAGGAAAGGCATGTGAAAACCATTGCGGCCAGTCTCCCTCAGTCGAGCGTAACCAGATTAATGCCCGGAGCGCTTTTTCACTATTGGGCTGAGCGCTAAATATGCGTGAACTAAGCATTTTGATTGACGTGGCTCTCGGAGAATGATCGTCCGTATAGCAGCCACTTTCAAGCAGGTTGGCTGCCTGTAAGACAACACGTTGCGCCAGTTGCTCTGTAGAGACTTCACTGGCTGCCATTCTCATGGTGCAGGCGACATTCTGCCAGTGTTGTAATGATGTAAGTGGTGCTTGCTGTAACTGAAGCACTGCGTGATAAAACGCCTCCAGGTCCCCCTGGAAAAGAGACATATTGCCCGGGGAAGGGGGTCTCCCTTGATAATACATTCCTTCCAGTCGCTGGAGGAGGCTCCTGAAGGTAATCCCCGCTGACCAAACATCCCCCATAAATATTCGACGCTTTGTTCGCCTTCAGGACCATCAACGGGTAAAGAGGCACTGGAGGCCAGAATACGCAATTTGTGTCGGTGTTTTCCTGATCCAGCCCCAGCCGGTTGATCAAATGCTTAAGCAAGTAGCTGACTTCGGTACCGGCGGTTCCTCGCTGTAGATGAAGTTCGTCAAGGATAAGATAAAAATAGGCATCAGGGTCGCGCTCAATCCACTGTCGGGTTTGTTCAAAAATAGGATCGTCCACCTCACGAACCAGCATCGTTGAGAGCATGCTGGTGTTGGTGATCAGAATATCGGGCGGTGTCTTTTGCATTTCCCAGCGGCTGAGAACCTCTCCGCCAGCGGTTCTGGGGAAATTAAACGATAATTCGTTATCCTTGTTCTGCCGCGCTTGTCGTACCGCCTCCTGATGGGTCTCTTCCGTTAATTGCATATACTCACGTAGCTCAGTGATTTTTTAGCCACGCGTTTTTTCTCATTTTTTTCTTCACTGAGTCGGGGATGTTTGAGCCAGCCAGTTACTTTAGTTGCGCTGGTATAACGGCCAAAAAGATTCGGTTGCCACCAAAATGCGCATCCATGACCTCATGAGCTTCGCTGGAATCCAGTGCCCGTCGCATACGTACCAGTTGATCTTCTACCAAGGCATTCATCGGGTAGAGGATCAGCGCGCGTACCGCTTTCGGACGTGAAGCGGCCTCATGCCCGCGCATGAAGCTAGGCTGTTTATCCGCTACGTTATGCCACCACGGTTGCCAGCGCTTCAACGCCGGGCTTTGCGGCCAGCCGGTGGCTTCTTTTGCGATCTGCGCCAGAACCGGCAGTAAAAATGATTCGGTTTTACCGGAACCGGTTCCGGAGGTGACAATGCCCGGTTTCCCTGGCTGTACCCCTCTTTTCAACATGTCCAGTTGATGGGTATAAAGATTAAAACGTCCCTTAGTCGGATCCGTTTTATTGTGGGGCAGAAGTCCACCTAAACAGAGGTCGATGAATGCCGCCCTTTGTTGCGCATTAAACCCTGGCAACCATGTCTGACCCTGAGCATCATTTCGTAACTCGCTGATAGTTAAGCCATAGTGCTGATATCGTGGCATCGGTTCAAGAAATAGATCGGCACATAATGTCCCTTGCTGTTCCAGTAACGCTCGCCGTTCAGACTGTATGTCTGATGAACCAATACGGAAGGCCGTTTCAAGGTACGAAATATAAAAATCTCTTATTGATTCAAATGTTTCCAGTGGGTTATTCATTATTATTCCTTTGCTTATAACTGGAAAAGGTGCTCAAGTACGCTGGCAGATTCACCGTTCGTCATTTCCTGAACATATGGCCCTAATTCCGGGGCAAGAACGTCAACCGTGGTCGCAATATCTTGTGCTGTATTACGGCCGAGACCGTAAGCCAGACGGGCAACGGCTTGCGCTTGTTCATCAGGGAGTAAAGAGAGTAGCGCTGCTTTTAGCTCTTCCCATGGCGCACAAGCCTGGTGCTCCGGCTGGTGGTTGTCCACATAGATTTTCTGCCATAGTTCTGGGGTAATACGAGAAGGCGTGATGTCAGCATTTTGCTCAAATGGCCGTTCATCCGACCATATATTCTCTGCCAGAAACAGGGGTAGCTGGTGAGCAAGGGGAGCCTGTAATGGAAACGTGCTTTTCCCGGTGGTGAATGTGAGTAAAAAAGTATCGGGTGTCGGATGGGCAAATGTCGTAGAGCCTGCCGCCGATCCGTCCAACTGCATGCGGCAAGATGAGGAGTTCTGAATAAACAATCGTGGAGTTCAGGGAGCAGCGTTTCTGGCGGAGTGCGGTTAAAACCACGCAATTCAACAATGCTCGCCAGCCCTGCCTCTTGTTGTTGGGTCAAAAAATCACCCAGCGTCATGGTGAGAGTATCGCCAGATAAGCGGATCAGCGTGGGGAGTTCATTAAGTCACTGAAGCTAAAATGATCGCTATGTATCGATACTTCCCCCAAACATTCCCGGCTAAAAGGTTCGCTAACGAGGCGATAGTATGTTTCGTCTGTTTTCCCATCAATCCGATTGCGGGTGTAACACTCGCAGCGGCAATCAGGCTGGATAATAAAGATTCACTTAGTCCCGCCGCCAGTGCCTGTTTTTCTATAGCCGATGATAATTGATGCTTGCGAGTCAGAGCATTCGTCTCTGCTAATACAGCTAATGGGAAATTAGAATTTGCTGATTCGGCTACAGGTTCTGGTGCTATTCGTTGTTGGGCTGGTTGCTCCTGCGCTGTTTCATTTTGATTATCGCCCGCAGTAACGCTGTCTGGGCCAGCGTTTCCACTCCCGCTTGAGATGCGGCTTCGAAGGTCTTTTTATCCGTTGTTCCAGTTCATTTTCTTGCTGACGTAGCGCTTTATTAATACGATCAGTTTCTTTTTCAACTTTTTCTTCTGATCGGCTATTTCATTTTCAAGCTGTATTTTCTTTTCAGATAATACCGTTATTGATTGCTTAATCTGGAGCTGTTCGTCTTCGTAACGAGCCAATATTTCCTGTTTCTCAATATTAAGTTGCGCTTCAATCTCAGGTAAAGCCAGTAACTGTTGAGTCGTATCATTAAGAAAGGATCTCGTATCTGCTATCTGTTCCAGATGAGATACTGCGCGAAGATAGGATGCCTCATTATCAGACTCATGTTCAGCAATAAAATGGGTTAAGTTTTGTAGCTGCCCTTTACTAAATTGAGGGAAATCTTTGCTGAATCAGTTCGTTTAAGCAGGCGTTTGATCCACGTGCTGGCTTCAGCGCAATCATATTTTTCACTCACCTGAGGGAGTTCAGTGATCACCGTGAGGGCATGAGAACCAAGTAGTGTCTGAGGAACCTGACGATAACTCTCCAGCGGCATATCAAAGTCATATTTTTAGGATCAGGCAAGTCACCCGGTAATCTCAAGGATACGCCATCACTTAGCTGAAAAATGACCGGCGTATCGTTTTGCGGCTGGTAGCTGGTGAGTAACCACTCTCTGACAGCATCAGGATCATCGGAGGTATGAGGCAGCGCGACGACAGGATAAACGCGCGACAGGTAGTCAGTAATGACATACTGCGCGGATTTATCAGACGGTTGATATCGGGCTTTCCATATTGCCATTTCACCCCGAGTAAATTTTTGCTGAAATAGTTCTCAAAACTAATGGCTTCACCACCATGGGAAAAAATCTTTTACCAGTTCCTCTGGGAGGTCTCGTAGGTTGCCATCAATTAACAGACTAATCGGCGTAACAAAAAAGCACCGGACGCGGTTAGCGCTAACACTTTTCCAATGAAAATAACTTCGTCCATCGTACCGTCGATTTCTTTGGAAACAACGGGAAGAGCCTGTATTACACTAGTACCATCCATTGTCTTACGGTCGTTGCGGGCTCCAAACTGATCGATAAGTTCACCCAATTTTCGCGCCAGCGGTAAAGAATGTTCTGATAGCTTTGTCCGCCATCGATTATCGGTTGTACGCGTTCCCTTGAGTGCGTCAACCAATCCCCGACAAACATTGGAATAGTGCGCGCTGGCATAAGAATTTCTTTACCCTGACTAATTAAGGCACATTGTTCAATGTCTTCATCAGTGACATTAATTGTCAAGGAGTCAGAAACACCATGTTGGGGTAAATCAATTTCTTCACCATTCAGGAATTTCGTTATAATTTCAGGGCAGTCAGAAGAAATATAGAATCCCAGAATGGTACGCCATAGCGGTTTACAGAGTTCAATATCTTCCGTGTTGCTTTCTGCTTCTAATTCTAACAGCTCCCTAAGAACGGTTTGTGGATCATTTCGTTCAGAAAACGTTAAATTTTCACGAAGCCAATCGGATACAACAGGTTTGGCCTTAGGTGGTAACGTACGGAGAAAATGCAACCTTTTCTCTGGTCCTTTCGGTAAATTATCCGCTTTAGCGCCATTTCTGGTGAGCCTTTGTTTGCACTCTTGCAGGCATTTGATCAATTCATGAGATTCTGTACCGAAGTGGTACATTTGGCCCAGCCGGTCGCTGATAATACTTTTCTTTTTAGCCATCTTAAACGTTCTCCTTACCACCTGATTCTTTAAAATTACTGTAAGGTTCTGCGCAGCTTGCGTGTTATCAATGCTCTGCTCCGTCGTGCCAACGCTCGTGAACAGGAGGGAAGGTTATTACATTGTTCCAGAGTGGAACTTTTCCTCCTGCAAATAAGTAGCCACCATTATCTGTTATCGACAAACACCCATGAGCAACGTGGGTCCACCACTGTAAAACGGAGGGCGGTAACGCAATGATTTTCGTTGACCAACACCAGTCACTATCGCCTTTTGCACACCAAACGTTTCACCTGTACATATCATCTGAGCCATTAAGGCCCAGGAGAAGCTATCGGTTTGCCAGTATCCGGCGTTCTGCCGAATAAAATAACGATAACGCTGTTTTTCCTGACATCGTATCAATAGGTTATTAGCCGTTTGAGTTAGCCGCTGTTCTTCTGACCATTGGTATTTTTCAGCTTGCCAAAGCGACACATAGAGATCCGGGGTAAAGTCGGGATAAACTGCATTTGAGACGACGGTAGCAATACTCCACTCAAAGCATTGGCGGGTAAATCGTCATGATTAACCAAACGTAACCCAAACTGCTCAATGAAAGCATGGACACGCTCTCTGGCTGACAGATGCAATTCAATACACCCCATTGAAAAGCCGTTATCCTCAACTAACCGACGCCCTATTCGCTCACCGTTATTAAGTGCCTCTTGTAGAAGATTACGTTCACTTCTTGTAAACATCCCCAGAATTCGGGCAACAATTCCCTGCTCAGTCACATCAACAGAAATGGTTCTTTCAGCCAATGAGACTAACGGATATGGCGCATGACGTCGTTGTACTACACAAAGCCAGCCAGCGGCAAAGAGCATGCGACGCAATTGCCATTCAGGTACCCTCGTTACCTGCGATACAGGTTCAATATGTTTTTAATTCACCAAAAGGCAATGTGCTACGGCGTTGAAAACGCAAAGCCAGCGCCTCAGCGATCCAGTCAAATGCGGCGGGTATATTATGTAATTCAGTATATTGACATGTTACAGGAAGACCATTTTCATACTGCCATAACATCTGAGCACCACTCAATGGCATTGGTTCTTCGCGTTTCAGTGGGGGATCACTGCCGTATCCTCTAACGCCATAATAATACTCCCGATGGCCCATCAATCAGCCAATCATGTGGCTCTGTAATTTTACGATAAGTGGCGTAAGGCGCATGATCTAACACGTGTACATCAAAATTTATAGGGATATCTGAATACGCCAACGTAAGTTTATAGCGACAAAATGCCTGACCAGATATTCCCATCAGTTCCTCTGGGGAAATGAATAATCCTTCAGCCCCCTGAGATAGCGAGCCATGGGTTAATTCTTCTCCGTCTTTATTGCTAATGACATAGCATCCTCTTAGTACTTCAGACATATGAATAATGGGGGGTGCTGGCAGGGTTAAGCAGTATAGACTGTCCAAACCGCGCTGCGCCAGACATACGAGGTCGGGCAGGCCGCCATCCCTGTATGAGAAAACGATGGGCTTCTTCTGGTAACAAATGGACTATCTTATCCAGTGTTTGCCTGTCAACTTTATCGGAAGAAACTATCGACCATTTGGTAGATTTAATATCCCAACGTTGTGCTCTTTCGTCAGTTTTCTTCAAGGCTGTAAAAATACTGTCTGCATATTTATGGTGAAGTATTAAATAGAGTGAAGAATTATCATAATACTCCCCTTCTGAACTAATATGACAAAAATCATCACGAAAAAGCGGCAAACACCCAGACCGCAGTGCAGCCCCCACTCGTGATTTATAGAGATAACCCTTCCGTTTTTTTAATAGTAAATCCAGGGTATTTAGTGTGGTGCCTATATCTTGTTCGTAATATATATTATTATAGTTCTCTATTTCATTCGGCAATGAGTAATAATGCTGAATTTCTGAGGCAGTAACAGCAGCGTCATCCATAAGAAGATAAATTTCTGGATAACCCGAATCGTTAAACTCCATGTGAATACAATATTTACCATTCTCTTTGAGTTGTTTTCTCTCTGTATGTACAGTGATATCACGAACAGCGCCCCAAAAGGAGAGTCATAAGCCTGCTGCATTGCAGCCTTTGAAAGTAATGTTCTGAACTCAATAAACTCCTGGTTAAAAACTTCACCAAAACAAGATATATATTGATGTACTAACCTATTAACTGACTCAAAGGTTGAATGACTATCTAATGCATTATTGACGAGTATGTCCCGTAAAAAAACCTCATCCTTATAGCAGGGGAAAGCAATTCTCTTGGAATACCCAATCAATCTTTCATTTTTTGATGGTTCTGGGAGGACTAAACGGGTACAGTTTTGTTTTCTACTACTCCATCTTTCTAATCTTTCCCATAAATTGGGTAATTCAGTAAAAATAAATTCTTTCTTTTATCAAAACCAAGCAGTACAGAAAATCGAACCCGAAAATTCCCTTCGTCATGCGTATCATCACCAGCACTGGCAGCAAGTAATGTTAAATATAAAATGGCAAAATAAGTAGGGTATCCTTTTAGTTGCGCTAAAATATCTAACCGCGACTCATCCTTGAGAGCAGCCTGGATTTTAGACGCCTCTTTTTCCAAACGAAGCCAGAAAACTTCGCTTAGCATCCTCTTTGCTACGTGGACCTGCAAGTTGCTCAAAAATGCGTCCCGTAGTATCAATTCGACTTAAAGTCGAGCCCGTATGCGAAGACTCAAGAAAGACGATCTTTACTAGTTCAGCGTTCCATTGTTCTAAAGTAACCGGGAAAGAATCATCCATACTCACCGCCTAATTACCGTTCGCTGTCATCTTTTTCAAACCAGCCCCAGAAAACAAATGCCGAAAAAGTACCTCAGCCAGTAGTGGAGGAACGGCATTACCAATTTGGGTAAATTTTGACTCGACGTCTCCTGTAGGTTCAAAGCCCTGTGGAAAAGTTTGTATTCGTGCACATTCCCGCCATGATAACCGCCTTGCCTGTTCCAGTTTGGGACGAGAAGTATCCGCAGTTAGGTGTTCATATTCATCAGAAAAATCCCAGCGCTGCTTCCAGCCATCCTCCAGATTTGACCACGTTAACTTCATCACCGGGCTGGCAGGATGTAATGTCACATGACGCCAGTTAGCGACGACGGTGTAAGCAGGGCTATCCCATTGAGCTTTACGGTTTCGGGACATGAAATACCATGAGAAATGCCCTTCAGGATCGTGTGGTCGTTCGTAAAACTCACCTTCAGGCCATAGAGGTAAATCCCTAATAGCCTCACCATGTGAAACATAGGGTTTTAAATGAGGATTCTTTTTGTCGCTTTACCATGTGTTTCAGCCGGGAATTCAAAGTATTGCCCCAGATCGTTTCTGACACCAATGATAAACAAACGCTTGCGTGACTGAGGTACGCCGTAAGCCCTTGCGTTTACCAGATGATAGCTGACCTGGTATCCGGCAGCTTTGTATGCTGTAAGCTGTTGTTCCAGAAAACTGCCGGCCCCCAAATGTTTCAAGCCAGAAACATTCTCAGCCACAAAATACTTAGGCCGAACGGTCTCTAATACCCGTAGAAAGTGTTTATAAAGGTTGGTTCTGTCGTCATTGTTTGGTTTTCTGTTACCTGCCATTGAAAATGACTGGCAAGGATAGCCACCAACAACAATATCAACATCTGGAAAAGACTGAATTTGAGAGATATCGCTATGTATGACATCAGTATCGGGGAAATAATTTCCTAATGTTTTGCAGGCATTCTCTACAACATCGTTGGCAAAGACGATGTCTCCACCAGCTGAGGTAATTCCAAAATCCATACCACCACAACCGGAGAAAAGTGAAAGTACCCGAATATTATCGTTCTCTCTCTCAAAAACACTGCTCATACGCCCATACCAAATATCTTCTTCTAACAAACCGTAACTGGTTGTTAATTTCCCATAAAATCATAGAGAAAGATTATACCCCTGTGTAAAGAATCTTACATCAATATACTTAGCTTTTGAGGGGAAGTGGTGTTTTTGTTGTTAAGGTTTTACTAAATGGCCGTTCTTTAGATAGCGTTTCCCACCAAATCCCCCATCAGCAACATCGGATCCATCGGAAACGGCTCACCTCGCAGTACCCTGGTAGTGGATGGATATGCGGGTTACCAGGCGTTGTTTGACAGTGGTCAGGCCCTTGAGGCTGGCTGCTGGGCTCACGCCCGGCGCAAGTTCTTCGAGCTGTTCACCGCCAACAAAAGCCCGGTCGCCAGGCTGGCTCTGGACACCATCCGCGAGCTGTACAAACTTGAGCGCAAAATCAAACACCGGTCCGCAGATAAAGGCGCCAGTGGCGACAGCGCTATGCGAAACCCCGACTGGCGGTCTTCCACTCGTGGTTGTTGTTGCAACAAACGCAAACGGCCCCGAACGCCGGACTGCGTAAGGCGCTGGATTACACCTTGAAGCGCTGGCCGGCGTTGCTGCGCTACCTGGATGATGGTCGGGTGCCTATCGACAATAACCGCACTGAAAACAGCCTCCGCCCGGTGGCCGTAGGCCGCAAGAACTGGCTTTTGCCGGGTCGTTGCGTGCCGGGCAAAGGATGGCGTCTATCCTGAGTCTGCTGGAAACCGCGAAACTCAACGGCCACGACCCGTATATCTGGTTGCGGGATGTGTTGACCCGCTTACCGAGCTGGCCCAGCAACAGACTCAACGAATTATTACCTTACGCCGAAAACCGCTTCAGTTAATCCCCGTAAGCTTATTACATTATTTTAATCACACAACGCGAGTTCGCCGTTCGCTTACGGCATCCAAGACGGAACGATCTGCTGAATACACAGCATTATAGGCGACTGGTTACGCCCCCGCGCCCAGACGCCCTATTCACGAAAGCGCTTTTAGTGCTTCTGCACTAACTCGAGATAAGGATGCTTCCATTTTATTGGTTTACTGCTCACCATCCCATCATGCTCAATCGAGCCACAAACGCCGGGATTCGCCAAAATTGCCTCATAGACAGCTTTGCTTTCAACGCCCTGAATCATGTGAGATAAGATGCGCCGACGTACGGCCGCCGTGATCTTCTCGGGTTCCACCATATAAGTCTGGCGAACTGCATTGCGTATGGCCCAACCACGGCCAGGGCAGTTAACATGCTCGTTCAAATAACGGTTCACTAAACGCTTAAGCGCCCTTCTTACTGGTCGAACAAATTCAATCCACTCATCGGCCTTAACAACCGCTTGATCGTATCCATAGATCTCACACAATGTTTTGAATGCATTGCTGTCCTGATGCTTGCGAAACTCGCCAAGCGAGTAGATTAGCGTATAGATAAACAGTTTGGCGGTTTTATCATCAACATTGAATCGGCTCATGATTTTCTTTTGGTGATCTTCGTCAGGCGTTTGCAACTGATACCATATCGCTCAAGTTCATGCCGGATAATGGTTAGCTGACTACTTTTGATATCGTAGTTATACCCCTCAAACACCTCCCATTTGATAATGGATTTTAACGCCTGAAAACCCCATTCTTTTCGAAGGAACGTGTCCCCGGTTTGCTAGCTTATACTCAGGAAAATACTCGACTATTAGCGGAACGCTGGAAACCATTCGACATCCTCGCTCGGCAAGATGATGCAGGAAATGAGTCTTTTGCAGCACTTCCCTTTCGTTCTTTGACTGATACGCTTGCAGCTTATCCAGATTAATACGCAAACCGCCCATATTGGCATAAACCTGGCGCATATAGTCGTGAGTTTCGCGCGATGCATGCCGGGTAGCATGCTTGGGCTTTTTACAGTGAGACAACGCCTGTTGTATCAGTTGTTTTTCTGTCATGGGCGTCTTGTCACGCTGGCGTTTTCCTGTAGACAGGTAAATATAGCGATCATCTCGCTGTTTATACTCACGCGGAGATACCTGAAACCAGCGTTTGAGATGGGCTTTAGATAAAGCAAATGTCCGGCACTTATGTTTTTCGAATGAATGAGCTTTAATATCAATAATCCCCGCATCTTTAAGTAACTCAAGCGCCCTGTTACAACACAGGTTTCTTGATTGCTCAAATACAAAAGGAAGTTTCTTTTTCCCTAATACACTGGGTATTGGCGAGTATTGCGTCCATGGAGTATCCGCAGGCGTTTCTTTCGCATAAAGGAAGTTATTGCAAATCAAGTGTTGAAGGATTCTTTGTATATCCAAATAGAATGAAGGTGATTGCCTTTTATCTTTTCCCTGAAATGGAATGGTATATACATCTTCAATGAATCTGTCGTAGGTTTGCTGTGTAACTAAAATACCACGTTTAATGATGTAGCCCATAATGCCGCCTCGTAGTTTGACCGTTGCATAACACAGAAAGCACTAGTGTGTTTTTTTACAACTTCAATTACGACGGCTAATTTGTTTCCTCACCCTACTCATTGCTCATGTTACTGATGCTCCGCTCCTCCCCGCTCTATTTCGCTCTTTCGCATATCACTATTAATATGGTAAGACATACACACACTATATACTGGTAAATACAACGTTAGACCGTCAAACAACTTCACGGTCGTTAGTAATTTACTCTTTTGGAAGAATAGCGGTCAGAAAATAGGAATAACAACTCTGTGTTATGCGTGAAAAGCTTATTCCCTGATGCCTGAGCAATAAACAGGGCAACAAATCAACATGGCTTCCCTGCCATGGGACTCTGCTTTTTTATTTCTTGCTTGATTCAAGCCATTTCAGGCGATGTTTGAACTCCCAATACTGCGGCTGATCCAAAATCCCCAGTTTTCGAGTACCTGTGGCAAGTGGCTCCAAACAGCCTTCGCTTCGAACAACTCCACACGATACTCTTTCATGACTTTATCCACGCGTTTCTTTGCCGCCTTTTTGCTTGGACTAACAGCCTTCCCGTTCAATGTATCCGCTGGCAAGAACGTTGCCCGGGCCTTTGGAACCGGCATACGTTCCAGACGTTGCACAAAGTCTGGGTCCAGCCTGCAATCCTGCAACAGTTTCCTATCATAGAACGCCAACCGGGACACGAGATTATCCAACTGTGACAAGTTTCCCAGCATTAGTTTCTGTTTACCCGGAGATAAACGCAGTTCCAGACGTAGAAAACCTTCAAATTGATGTTCATCCAACTCTAACTGCGCAGTTGCACACCGTTCCTCGACACTTAGCGTGGGCGCGTTTACTTTCTCGTAAGCGGAGAGAACCAGAGCCGTTGAACCCAGACGCAGTCCCTCCTGCTCTCCATGCAGAGCATTGAATTTACCATCATGTACCTTCGAAAGGCTGATTAGGTAGTCATGCAACTTCAACTCCATAACATCCAGCGCATAATGTATGGTCGTGACCCATGAGCCCCGCAATCCTTTGTAGAGATATTTCCCCAAGCGCCCCTTGCGCCCCAGCCAAATGAATAGGTCGGTAATCTCAGCGGCTGCGTAGTGCTGAGGACTGAGCTCCATGCGAACAACACCGCGATCCTTGCCCGTCGGAGCAAAATGAATTACCAACATCAACGGATGATCGGCCACTTTATTCGCAAGGCGGATCTCTACAACGGAGCGATACAGCCCACCACACTCCTCACTGCCAGCAGGACGGCATTTGACCATGTAGCTACTACCAGACTGGAGCCCGAATAAGCGTTTAACCAACTTTTATTTTGTCGACGGCTGTGCAGGTCAATGACCAGTGCCAGTTTATCCAAACGAGCTAAGCAGGAATGACCGACACAGCTATGCCCCAGAGAAACAGAATGAGTCAGGTTGTCCACACGTTTACGATTAAATATTTTTTCATTGCCAACTCCCGGTATTTCAATGACCGGCTGATAGGCAATAGCAGTTACCCACGGATAAGGGGATTATCACCACTATTGCTCTGTGAATACGTAGCCTCATATAGCTTCTTTATTCAGGGGCTATATGAGGCTTACAGATGAATTACTTGCGACGCGTTTACAGCGTCTGCCCGCGGCTGCTGATCCAGTCGTTGATATCTGAATCAAGCCATCCGACAGCGCGACCTTCAGCGCCAGTCAATTTTCTCTGTGCTGGAAACAATTCTTTCGCGATGAGTCGGTAAAGGGTGGCATTAGAGATACCTGTACGGCTCAGGACTTCTTTTACGGAGAATGCGTTGGTTGTTATTCATAACGGTGTTCCTTTCTTCATTTACGGAACACCCCATTTACAACTTGCGAATTTTCTTTATTTCAGCCCAAAAGTGCCGGTTTGAGCGTCAAAACACCCAAACCGTCACGACGGATGTCATAGCAATCACAACTGTCGTGACGGTCACGACAGTTGTGTATAGTGCGATCTTCAAAATCTCGGATCACAGGAGGAAGGAAAATGGTCAAAGCAAAAATAGCCCCCGACGCTACATCACCAAAATCAGAGCGTGAAAGGCAGGCTGCGAGAAGAGACAAACTGAAAACGAAAATTGGCCCAGCAGTAACGCTGCATATGTCTGATCAAGACAAAAAGACTCGATTCTGTTACTGACTGGCTTACAGGGATGTACCCTCCGGGAACACTTGAACGGAGCCGTGCTATCGCCGAGCTGGTTAATCAGTTTTATATTAAATATGTGATGCCATGGTCAGGCGATACTGCTGAATACATTCATAAAAAACACGGGGAAATATGGAAAATGCAGTTTATTGATAAGATGTCGGATACAAAAATCGCGGCACGGATGAACACACGGGGTGAACTGGTACCCACTCAAAGTGAGGACGGTACCGTTTCACTGGAAAAACGGGAGTGGCGAGTAAAAGATATAGCCCTCTACAGAAAAGCGAAAAATGTTGGTGTTCTAGTAAAAAGGCCAGTAAGAAAACGAGAAACTAAAAGGTCATTTTTAATGAGTTAGTGACTCTCACTGAGCGTTGATACTGTTATTGTCTCGCCTACTTGCTGCTGTAGCGATGTGTGTCAAAACCGAAGTGCTGACGAGGCACATATCAACGCCATGGATGGCCGTCTGTCATACAGCACCGTCGTGCTGATATCACTATGCCCCGCTAACTGGCGCACAATGTTGATATCAGCGCCTTGCTCCAGTAAGCGAGTAATGAACGTCCGACGCAGGTCGTGAGGGGTAAAACCGTTGATGCCAGCGCTCCCCTCTAATTGCTGAAGTATGCTGGTCAATCCCGCCGTGGTCAGTGAATAGGGATCCGGTTTACCAGTGCGATGTATCCGCGTGAACAGTGTTTCGCCATCACCCTTAACGGCGATCCATGCCTGAATAGCTTTAGCGACTACAGGAGCCAGGGCGATTTGCCGGAACTTGCGCCCTTTTCCCTGCCGGACAGTCAGTGTCCGGCTAGCGGCATCATAGTCTAGGGCGTTTAGCGCCACTAACTCACCGGCACGTAATCCTGCGCCACACAGCGTCAGGAGAATAGCTCGGTCCCGTTTTTGGCGAGTTGTATGCCGGTGCTGTTTTGCGGCTGCGAGCAGCAATTTGATCTCTTCCCGGCTGAGAGCCCTTCCTTTATTGCAACTATCGCCCCGGACACGTTTCACCGTCTTTATACGTGCAAGGGCGTCCGCGTCTAATAATTGCAAGTTGAAGGCGGTTTGGCCCATGCCCTTCAATGCCGCCAGTGCCATGTTGATCGTCGCCACCGCATACCCATTATCCAGCAGGGAAGCCCGGACCTTCGCAACGTGAAGATAGCTCAGCCCTGCCCAGTCATAATGTTCGGCCTCAACACCACCTTTAAGGATGCCCGCACTCAAATTCAGCAACGATCGCATGCTACGCCGCCCACTGGGTGCCAAACTGCCTAACCAGACATTTAGCACCGTAGCGGATGAAAGCACTTCCGGCTGACGTGCGCTTAACGTGCCTGATTTCTTATTCTGACCCATAACAGCCTCATTAATGCACATTAACACAAGCCAGCATTACAGCAGGCCCCGTTCAGCCATCGAGACAGTGCAGTCTCCTGCAACTATAAAGTGATCCAGTACCCGCACATCAACCAGCGCCAGCGCCTGCTGGAGCGATTGCGTGATCTTAATATCCTGCTGGCTGGCTTCGGTGCTTCCCGATGGGTGGTTATGCACCAAGATGACTGCGGCGGCGTTATGGTATAGAGCCTGTTTCACCACCTCACGCGGATAGACCGGAGTATGGCTTATCGTGCCCTGGAACAGCTCGCGCCACAGCAATACGCGATTCTGGTTATCAAGCAGGACCACACCAAAAACCTCCTGTTCGCGTAGTGCCAGCGTAAACAACAGAAAGTCTCTGACCGCGTCCGGTGACGTTAATTGGCGTCCACGGCGTACCGTTGCGCTGAGCAGTTTCCTTGCTTGTTCAATCAACGAGCGTTCAGCAGTCGTCATTATGCGGTTCCTCCCGTGTGATGAAGAAAATAGCGTCGAGGAACAATTGGTGCATACCTGCCCGTTCTCGCAGAGAACAGCGTCTGCGGCGGATACGCGTGTAAGTACTGCTATCGAAGAAATACAGCCATTCGTCATCGATATGGATCAGCACCGTCCAATGATATTGGTCACTGAGCAAGATCACGCGTCCGGGGTGTTGAGATAGCCACCGTTGACACCGTATCAATGTAGACTGTGCTGTACGGGCAGGCTTTTGTATAAAGGGACGCTGAACTGTAATGGGATAGCGCCGA
Source organism: Pectobacterium sp. PL152 (assembly GCA_021907015.1). GTDB lineage: Bacteria > Pseudomonadota > Gammaproteobacteria > Enterobacterales > Enterobacteriaceae > Pectobacterium. The sequence continues at coordinate 49,920 of CP091064.1, forward strand.
TAGCGGCTGGATTGCAGGAAACGCAGCATTGAGACTATCGCAGGGGTTTCCATGCCATAAGCCAGGTAATCCACTACATCATGGCGTTGATGGAGGTGATCAACGAGTGCCCTAAATAGCGGAGTCCGTTTGATTCGAGGTCCATAAAGCCAGTACAGCGAATTAACAACACTGTATATTCCGCATAAGCTGTCTAGCGTTCCTTGCACTGCGGGAGTGAGTTTTTGAATTGTTTCATTTTAAGAGCCACATTATTGTTGCTCATGACGTCATGAATATATTTTTGCGCGCGCGTTATTAACTTGGAAATTAGCGTTCTTGATGAACAGAAACCGTGTAAATTTTCATTTTCCAATAGCGGATAAAGTTACGTTGCCAGAGTTCAAACAGCGCACCGCCCTCCTCTATATCAATATCGCCCATTAAATAATGCCAGACATAAGACTGACTCCAGCTAACATCCAATTCTTTTTCCAGTTCAGGCCATGGCCCCCATATAACTAAAGTCTGTCAGGTAGTCAAAATGCCATCCATTCGATCGGGAATACAGACGAATCTCTATGGGGTGAAAGCCGCCCTGTTCCGCCGTATATTGAGGATCATGAAAATGAATAATAGTCGCTGAAGGAATATCTGGATGTGTCGGTAATACGTCGCACATGATATTAAGAAATGCCTGGCTAACAGGCAAGCGTAGCCCTGACTGGTGTATTGTCATTTTCCGTTTCATCATTAATTCCGAATTCTCTATTACAATATAAACGGCACACATCATCCGCCCGGATAGCAGGGAATAAATAAAACATGGATGCTGGTGGTGTATGTTAGCCCATACATATATATGAGCCAGTGTTGGTATTATATCAAAATTGTAGTTTCAAGTAAAATAATCGCAATATGAAACCACTTATCAATCAGATGGTTACGACCATATCACTCATCATCAACTGCATTCGGTTGAGTCGTTGCCAAATCCTCTGCCACTTGGTTCAATGCCTGTTGCAGCAATTTGTCACGTGATGACGGACTCATGGTTTTGAAAAGTTGTATCCAAAGATTCAGCTTTTCATCCACTGTCAACTGAACAGCCTCACGCTCACTTTTCAGCGACATTCCCGCCGCACTAATATGGTACACGAACCCCTTTCCCCGGGTCCGTTTGCGTTTGATTTCAGGATGCAGATCAGCCAGTTTTTCCAGGCGCAGACGAGCACCTTTAGCCGTTCCTGGCATACCCTCCATACCGACGAACTCTTCTGCTGTCAGCCATGCCTGCCCGTCATTCACCTGCTCTGCGGGTAGCTGGGATTCCGAGTTACTGATCATATTTTTAGTCATAAAAATCTCACCAGATATCAATGCGTTGTAAAAAGAACAAAAAACCAATTAAAAGGAACTTGATAAGTTCTCTTTATTCGCTTTTAATATCCATGTACTGATTCAATGGAGTTAATACAGTGAATAACTCATCAGCATCATAAAAAAAAAGCGAAGCAAGGGAAGTCCACAGGACTGGCACCGTGCCGATATCGTGGCGGCGCTGCATAAACGTGGTCTGACACTTTCGCAGCTTTCCCGTGAACAGGGGCTTGCGGCGCGAACACTCAATAACGCCTTTGAACGGCACTATCCACGTGCTGAAGGATTGATTGCCCAAGCATTAGGCATGAGACCGGAAGAACTCTGGCCGAGCCGTTACCTTGATAAAAAGTCAAAAGGGAAGCAGGAATGAGTACTACGGTGATTCAGGTGGTCGAGAGTTTTGAATACCTGTTCTCGTCACTCTACCGGAAGGATTTTGTAAGGACATTACGGCTGAACGAATGCAGTGAAAGGGAACTTTTGCCACTGGTGCGCTGCTACTTACTCGGGTGGTTTGCCGATCAGGTAACGCCGGAAGTTAAAAGCAAGTTGCCGGGCACGGTACACGGCAATGGTTACATTGATTTCATCATCGACGATGTGGCGGTGGAATTTGCAGTAAGACGCCCCACTGCTGCTCGGTCAGTGATCTCGGCGACCGTGAACAGCACAGAAATCAAGAAATTGATGAAGTATGACGGTAAGTCGCTGCTGGTGCTGTTTGATTTCTCCAGCACGCCATGGACCGAAGAACAACTGGACTCATTTCGTGACTGGCCCTCACTGGGTAAAGGGAACCATAAAAAGTCGGCGTTTAATGTGGCCTATTTCTACACCACGAGACGACCACTGACGTTTCACAAAATCACTAAAAATATCCGGGTGCAGTAGCCGCTAAAGCTAGCACCCAGTTCCATCATGGCCGCGCAAATAACGTCCATGACGCTTTGATATCACGATTAATATAAAGGAGCTTCGTTTATGAAACCTCTGCTATTGGCTGCTGCCTTGTTCTCACCGCTGGCAATGTCTGCCACGTTCCATCTGGCCAGCAAAACCGCCACCATGACCATTGAAATGAGCGATCAGTCAAAGTCGCCAATTAAATTTGGAATCATGGGTAACGGACCTGCTATTAACGGTATGCCCGGAGTCTGTGAAATCAGTGGTGAAGCCCCATATTGGGCAGGAACCGACTCCGGTTTAGCGTGGATGTATCTGTCACCCGACAAAAGACCATGGTACTGATTAAAGGCCGTTCAGATGACAATTGGGCGGTACTCAGTCTGCTCCCACTCGGGTTTTGTGGCGTAGGCGCAGAGAACTCTATTGATGGCGTTTATACCGCCAGAAAAAATAAAACAGCACCCTTTATGCTCAAGGTGAGGATTGGATATGGCACAGATCACGACATGGCAACACTGCCAGAAAAAAACAACATGTCGCCAAACTCTTTAAACCGACGCCGCTATGTAGAAACTTTACGGCCAACGCAGGGAAAATCTCAATGTCTTCTGTACACAAAATGCTTATTGCCATGACTACCGGAATACTTCTGACTGGATGCAACACCGGAACGCCAGAATGCAACAGCGATGATGCCAAAAATCTGGTGGTCAGCATCGCAACGGAACAACTGGCAAAACAAACCGCGATGCTGAAAAAATCACAATTATCTGGTTTAGCCCCAAGAATATCGAACAGATTAGATTCTCGGTGAACACCGTCAGGACAATGCAACACCAAAAATCACCGGAAATTTATGAGTGCGCGGCAAATTTACTGATGACGGGGCCGGAACAATCAACAACACTCCCTATCACCTACACTGTGCAACAAACTGATGACCGCAAACAGTTTCTCGTCAACGTTGTCGGCTTATAACCATTATTCACACAGGGACACGGCACACCAATAAAATAGAACTCCACTGGATAATCCATGCGAAAAAATACACCTAACAAGCGCTCTGCATTCTTTGCGTATCTTGATGCGAAAGGTATCCAGTGGAAAAGAAACGGAAAAACGACAGCAGTTTTCGGTAGTCTTCATTTACACCAACACCAGGGCAATCGCTTCAAGGTTCCTACCAACCTCTGTGTTCACGGCGATGTTCACTTTGCTGAATACAGCAAAATCCCGAAAAACATCGAGGTAACGGGAAGCCTGTATATTCATGGCTCCCCACTTTGCCGTTATAACTCGAAAATCACTATACCGGCATCATTGAAAGTCAGTTCAAGCGTATACCTGTACCACTATAACGGGCGTTGGCCGACCAATATAAACATCATTAATGGGCATTTTTTCTGGATATACTCAGACATCAAAAACCTTCCTGAGATCTTCGTAGTTAAAGGGGTAATGGATATTACTGGGTCAACACTCAGAACCCCACCGTCTGATCTGACGGTGGATGGTGATTTGAAAATGCTGGGCACTCGGGCGACTCACTTGCCAGAACGGATGGTACTGGGGGAGTATTGAATCTTGCGTTTTCGGAGATTGGATACCCGTAGAGATTAAGTCACCCTTTTCGCAGTCAGACGCTTCGGCAGCATCCATTCAGTAATAATTAGAGTTGTATTGGTGCTGATGGATAGATGCTTTATTACCCGTAAAAACAGATAACGAGTAATAAAGCGTTCACTGATTAAGCATCAGTAATACAATTTTCTTCCTAAGACTGCCAAATATACGTACCAAGTCGCAGGAATGTTTCGTGAGAATTAGGCGAATATACGCTCAACAATCCTTGTTCGTTCGCTGCAAGATATTGCCAGCCCCCTCATCAAGCATCAACTCTTTGAAATCAACACCGTCCTGACTCAGATAAACAACCTGATTATTCAAGCTGGACGGGAACAAGCTGATCTCCGACAGGTGAAAACAGTCAGCTACGCGCAGTTCGCTAGCATGTTGTTTCCACTCGTAGCCTTTATCAGAAGTCAGCAGATAGCGGGAGTAAAAGCACATTAACGAATCATTCATCCGGGATACAAGAATATCGTTATAGAACTCCTTCTCACCATTCCAGGTGCAAGATCGCCAACTTTTACCCGGTACGTGATACTCAATAATAGATTCTGATTTGGGACGCTTTTTCACCGATGTATAGAACCAGTCGTATTTGCAGAATGCCAGTAAGCAATCGACACCCGGCAGCGCACAAAGACGCTCCATTTCAATCCCTTCACTAAAGTTAGGCGCCTCTTCGTAACGACGCCATTTCGCATCAAGATTGTCAGTACAGAAAACAACCGGCTTATCGTAAGTCGATGTCTTCGTTGAATCGAAGAAAAACCTTCCTCTTTATACTGATACTCTTTACGTTCTTTAAACCGCCACAACCAAAGATGGTTAAAATAAACAAGATCCTCGGTGGACGTGAACACTCTGGTATTTGGCACATCTGGGAAATGGCTTTGCAGCCAATTTATGGCATCGTTGGAATAATAGAATCCAGAATCTGAGCCGGAGAATATCACCCAGATACCCTCCACTATAATGATTTTACTCACATAGCGTATTTTCTCTGATAAATCGGGGATAACGACCTGCCAATTTTGCCGATCCTCGCTACGATAAAAACATTCATCAGTATCAACGATTAACCAAACCTGACCGTCCGTCTTGATATGACGAATGTTCTCCGGATCGCAGGGAGGGTTTTCGATATCCTGCCACTCGATCCGAAAGCGTTTCTCTTCGCCACCTTTCACTATAGTAACAGATTGTTTATCAAGTTTTTCCAGCTCCTTCTGCTGTAACCACTCGATATGTTTCTTCTCTTTTATACGAATGACAGACTTTGCAAACTCACCATCGGCAAACAATTCAAGCTGTTCGGCGGCATCGGAGCATGCACTAGAAAAAGCCGTTAGCGAACCATCAATTTGCTCCTGATAATTACTTATTTGGTCATACCAGTCTTCATTTTCTGCAGAGTTATCTAGTTCATAATCGGAATAACTGATTTGATCGTCGTATTCAAAAGTCGGCAATCCCCAACGGGAGGTTATGCCGTTGGCCTTGCTCAAGGCTGAAGAATTTGTCGAAAGGAGATCGCGGGCTTTTACGAAGATCATTCAGGTCAGAAAGACATGATTTTCTCCCTAGTGCACAGGCAGAGCTACCTACAGCGGAACCCACTTTGCTCAAGAAGCTTTCATCATCAAACGACCCCATGAAGAAGCTGTAATCACCGAATTTAGTCATCACTTTAAGCATGTCAAAGCTCAGCTTAGTACACTCAAAACTAGCGGTATTAAGCTGTTTGATCGCTTCAGGAAATTGGTCTTTAAATCGCAGCTCGCGATAGCGAAAGATATTATTCCATCCCTGCGTCAACGGAACCAGTTTCGCTGCGCTGGTGAGCAGCTTCGCTTCGTCATTTTCTTGAAGCAGCGCCAGCATGTAGGGAAACTCTCCTTAAACTGCACAGGCTTCAGGCTACTAAGCAAACGCATAACCTGTGGGTTTTCAATGTTCTTACCACATAGCATCAGCAGAAAGAACGCATCGAGAAGCCAGGTGTAACGCGCGCTATCATTACTAAGCAGCTCCAACATTACCTGCTGATATTCCTGGTATTTATAAGGACTGTCTGCAAGGTTGGTAATTTCGTCAACCACCGCAGGGCAGCCCGCATATTCCCCAAAAGCGCTAGAAACTCATACCCTTGCTTACTCAGTGATGCGGAATTTTCAATACTCAGCGCGAGTAAAAGCAGATAGAGAGATTTTTATCTTCGCTGTCTGTGGCGTCCAGAAAACAGTGCTGACGAATATCTGGCAATGCTGAAACCAGCGTCAGCATCTCAGCAGAATCATCCTGCATATTCTCAATTGCAATAGCATTCAATCCATTAATATCCCGATAAATATCGATAGTCACCAAACTGCCACCGATCACTTCGCTTATCAGATCACGGATACTGTAGATGGTTGATAAGCTGGAGAAGGCTTCACCAAAAGTCTGGAAATCAGCTTTTCGCGAGCTTCATCGCTGTTGCACAGCGCGTCGTCGTCAATCAGAGAGACGATCGTTTCATATTGTTCCGAGAGAAAATAGAGCGCGTTAAAACCAATGCCTGAGATATTGTTCTGAATAAAGTGGGAGTCAATTTCAGAATCATCCACCGAAAGTTCGATGAGCGAACGGTAGCGATCGATACCGATAATATCAATCTGATCTATAAGCTCAATAATGAAATCTAGCAGGCGCACTTCTTCATCACAGTTGACACCTAATTTTTCAAGCGTCACTATTAAATAATTGATATCTGCCGCCGCCAGCTCAGCATCCTGATGCCTGCGCATAAAATCATAGGCCAAGCTTAACACCAGAATGGTACCCGGGTAGGATTTATAGCGACGCTTATTCGCTTCTATATCTAACGACCAGTTATTAAATCGGGTGTTATTTTCCACATGAACGAGGCGGCGGTTGATTTTATCAATTGCCTGTTCGAGAAAATCCCGCGTTTCAATGATATATTCATTCATAGTCCCCAAATTATTGCGAATAATGGCAATGCTCTGGGAATTGATTAAGTTTTGCTGCTGCAGTTGCATTAAATAGTGCCATGCAAACCGCTGCATCTGCAAAGCATCTGACTGATTCAATAACTGATTCTCAGTATTTTTCCGCTGACAGCCCCCAGAATCGCTTAAAAAACCACTGCTCGCCTGATTTTGTAATCGCTCTTGGCTGCTGGAAATCAACTTTGAGGCGTCCAGTGCCAGTTGCTGCGTAAGTGCTGCGTTTGCTTTGTGCTGCCTGACCAAATCAGTGACAGCTTTCAGTTCCATCCCTTCCAATGGTTGATGAAAAATCTCTTGTTGCTGCGCAACAGTCATATCAGTCATTTTAGTTCCTTACAGATTATTAATTTTATTTCTTAAGCGAATACTTTGCGCTTCCATGGTTTTTATCTGGCTGGAAAAATGTTTTTCAGATAAATAAAGGCCTTTATGGAAATCGGCGTAATATATTTGGGATTGATGCAGATAACCCAATGCATCGTGCATCACTTGGCTATCACTCACCACCTGCTCGGTATTAGCGAGGGTAAGCTCGAAATTTTTCTCTATATGATTATCCAGCGCAATATTCATCGCCAGCGTAGTGACTAAGCCGCCGATGAGGCTTCCCACCAACATGCCAACAGGTCCACCGGGAGCTCCCACAGCCGCACCTATGGATGCTCCTGCAACACCGGCCCCCGTTTGGAACAGGCCTTTTCCCGTGCGAGACTCGAGTTCCTGTGCCGTGATTTTCCCTGCTGCAAACAGCACTACGTTTTGCACCACTTCCACCGCACACACGGCAGTCCCCGCAATACCGCCATTGGCAAGGCTGCGTTTAAAAACGGTACCCGCGAACAAACCAGGCAAGGAACGCGCGGCAATGCTGACGCTCGCGGTGGCAACCCCAGCTTTCAGAGCACTATCCCCAGCGGCAATTACCGTATTTTGCAGGATCTGGATGGTGGCTTGTTCAACTGTGATTTCTCCATTCCTCACCTGTCGAACATACTGGAATGTATTGATGCTGCCCGCAATCACGGTGGTGATCACAGCCGCAGAACCCGCAGCGCGCACGCTTTGTTGGATAGTCGCTTTGTTGAGATATCCGGTCTGCATTTTATCGTGCAGATCTTTACCCGATTGTGTGCCTGCCCCCACAGCCTCAGCCTCGTGCTTGCTAAGTGGCGTCGATTTAACCCCTCTGTCTCAATGGATCCGGCAGTTTTATCACGCACTTTTTCTGCCGCCTCAGACACAGCCGGGCGCGTTTGTTGGTTTTTAAGTACGGTACGCTGGGCTGAATCCTTGATCCCATCGATTTGATCTGCCGGGCCGATAAAAACATCGCTGTGCTGATACTGATGAACACCGTCTTTGGTGGAACGGAAGGCTTTTTGCGTCTCATCGGCATTGCGGAAATATTTAAGCTGTGCGCCCACTAACTGCTCATCGCCCTTCATCACCACAATGTCATGTACCTGATGATTTTTCCCCAGCGGGGTGTTCTTAAACTTGTCCGTAAAAGCGCGTACATCTTTATCTTTTAGAATGGCATCAAGATTGAAGGATTCTGCGTGCCAGGTTTCCGCAGCAAAACCGCCTTTTATGGCGTTGTTTTGCGCCGTGGAGGAGATGGTTGACATAATATTGTTAGCTTGGTTTATTTCACCAACCATTCGTCCAATTTTTTTCAGCAGCCTGCATTGGCCAAATTGGACAGAGGCTAATCGACTGAGTTACAGCTTTTTTGCGCTCGTGCATCATGGGGCATCCTTAGGCGTTATCCTGGAAAACATTATCGGTTACAAGGTCATTTTCTTGAGTAAGTTGGGCAATATACTGAGAAAGTTGCACCACAAACGCATTAGCTTCCGTCACGGGCGATATGATTCGCACATTAGGCAACCAAAATCGCAGCGTAGAAAAGAGTTGTTCCCGATGTGCAATTCGCGTTGTGACAATCAACTTACCGTCCAGTGATTTACTGATGATTTTTGCTGCGGTAATATGTTACGCCGCTCAAAATAGCGGGCAATATCGGGAAGCACTTCAACCGTGACTTCCATTTTGTTCATGCTGAACCAGGCGTCGTCTTCGCTATCAAGATAGTCATGGATATCACTGTCTGGGGTAAACGTTGTTTTTTTGATATCAAGCCACTCAATTGCACTCACCCGAAAGGCTTTAATCATCAATTCAGCATCTGTTGCCGCCAGATACCATACTCCTTTAAATTCATTAAACGGTATGGATGGAGAGTCCTAGGTTTTCCTTTATAGTGAATAATGCAAACCAAACTCTCTTTAATAGCTTTATCCAGACTGCAAAATGTGTTCTTCTGTAGCTCAGAGTTCAATGTTTCTGGAGGGAGGGGTAATATTTTTATTCGCTTATATTCAATCGCCGTGAGTATATTTCGTAACGAAACATCCCCGGATAACGGTAGTAATTCCCTCAGACCCGTTTTTTCACTCAGACTATCTAACGAAGGCAGTTTGTCTTCTGGCTCATTTTGCATACTGATATGATAGATCCCATCTTTAGAGCACGTGACAAACTCTCCTAGTCGATTTAGATCACGATAAATGGTTCTTTCCGTAACCTTAAAGCGACTTGCCAACTCACGACGAGAAACCGCACCATCCTTAAATAGCTTCAATAAAATCAGTGCGATACGATTTGCCAAACGCTCATGCCGTGAAGAATTATCCATAATCAAATCTCGGTCAGAATTTGGACTTCATACTACTCCAGCAAACTGACAGGAAGTGTCAGTTATTTCATGATTAGTGATTAAAAATAATGATTATGCGTTAAAACGGTATACAGGAGTTTAAAACCGAAGCGACTGGGTAGGTTGTTGATCGTGGAACGACTAAATCACTGCACAGTTGTGCGAATGGGAACATCCTGCTGATACGCGCCATCACCGTACTGCAGACGGGAAACACTGACATGTGGCGTCAGACTTGAAGCCAACATATTCGCAACGGTAATACACAGAAAAATGGACTGGATCTCGAGGAGTTCTGTATGCATAAACCTAACGGAATTGGGCCATTGGCAACCCCTTGGCTCCCCTGCTGTTCGCCATTATGGACAAATTCTTAAACATATTGACAAACTGGAGAATCACGAACCGGTTATTGCGATTATGGGTAAAATGTCGAGAGAGTGAATGACTGTAAATTTATACAGAAAAACTTCATGCAAGCATTGTAAATTGAAGCGAACAGGACTACTCTTGACACTAGATGTAGTACCATCCTAATGGTAGATGATACTACATATAACCTATCAACCTCTGTAAAGGACTGAAGCATGGCTAAGAATCCTAAACAAACGTCAAGTAAAGTCGCTTCTGTTGCTGGTCGAATCTTGAACGATTCAAATGCATCTAAATTACAGAAACAGCTTGCAGCCTCTGCTCTTGCTCAACGAGTCGCATCCAGTCACACTAGCGATAAAATGGAAACTATTGCAGCTAAAGCCCTTGATAATCCCCGTTCAGCCGAGCTAACAAAACAGCTTGCTGCTACGGTGCTAGCACAAGCGACAAAGTAAGACGAAATCATAGGGGCGCTGAAGTGCCCCTGAATTAGCTATTCATCTGGTGAACTAATTGGACTGCCTCCTCCGCGGTAGACGGTTCTGCCCTATAGTTGGACTTCCTGCATGGATGGAGTGAAAGGCATCTCTGGATGCGATCAACAACGTCTCCCCGCAAACGCACATCTAACTGTGTATGATTCATGGCCCGCGATAGCATGAAATACGGATAGACAGTATCCTCCTTGTATGCTATCAAGAATATAATAGCTTGTTTTTATATCAGTTAAGCCCCTCTTTCGTTGTTCATGGAAAGCGAACAAATCGGCTACAAAAGATTGTTCCATGAGACAAAAAGGCATGAAAAGGACTTCAGCTAACGAGTGAAAATGGCATGAATCATTCAGATAAAATAGCAGCGGACAAAACATCGCTTGGGTTTGAATTCCAAGATTTTGTATATATCGAAAAACTTATCGAACTCAGGCCAGGGCAAACATTAGGTCTTGAACTCCACGATGATATTCACGTAGAAACTATCGGAGAAGATTCCTCCATAAAAGATCTTCTACTTATTCAAGTTAAACATTCTGTCAACCCTGGCAACATCACAGAACGAGATATTGACCTTTGGAAGACCCTACATAACTGGCTCAAGCTCGTTCCGAATCTTCCGTCTTGTCGAACACTTACATTCCAGCTTTACACCAACAAAAACATCAATAACCAACCGTTTGTGAACTTGCTAAAATCTCCTCGCCAGAATATTCAAGCTATTCTCGATTATATAAGGAAAATTGAAAAAGAAATTTCTTTGACAGAGTCACAAAAAAAAACTGGTGACGCTCCAAACCCGCTCGCGAAATATGTAGAATCGGTTTCTCAGACAAATGACACAGAGCTCATTTTTGTCTTGGAACGATTTGAGTTTCACTCTGATAACTCCTCCGTCATAACAAGAATATCGTCAGCCCTCCGGCAGCTTTCGATCCCTGAATCATGCTTGGAAGATACAAGAAAACACGTGATTGGTGCGTTCAAAGAGTCAAAATTTTCAAGAATCATAAGTGGTGAAAAAGTCATCATTGATTTTGACAATTTCAGAACCGAAATCGGCTTTGACAGGATTGTCAGATCCGCTCGGTCTGATCCCACCGATTTCGATAGATTCATAGATATATATTACAGTTATCAGCGGCCAGATAAGTTATCTTTTCATAACAGTAAGTTTTATGACCAACTCAAAGACATTGGCATCAGCAATGAAGAAATCATTGATCGTGGAGTCGAAATGATGCTAGCTGAGCAGTTTATGGAGTCCTTGAGACAAGCTGGCTCATTCAGTGCGAGCGAAAATTTACGGCTAGAACACAAGGCTGTTTCTGATTGGCAACTGTTACATACCCAATCGCATAGAAATACGAAAGAAGAAGATGATGCAGCACACCGGCAAGCATCACAATACTGCTATGACCAAACGATGCGCAACACCTTGAAGGCTGAAAATATAGAGCTTCCAAGCAATTTGAGTTGTGGAAAATACATGAAGCTTTCCAACCTCCCCGTATTGGCTGGCGTAAAGACTGGCAGAGTAAGTTTAAAAAATGAATCGATTAATTCAAAATGAAATGATGGGCACAGTTGCTATTCAAAGTGCACTGGAAAACTCAACATTGAACAGCCTACCCCTTGCCAAAGTAATGTTGGTGCTACCCTTGCTTTTTGACAGTGCCATACGCTCTATTCTGAAGAGGAAAACAGCGTTGTGTTAAGCAGCAAAGACCTTCTAATTTCTAATCCAACTGCATTTATAACGGTACGCGCAAGGTATGAAGACTTAACTATCACTTCCTTGAATACAATACTCCTAACCCAGGAACTGGGCATAGCAACATTGGAAAATAACAACCTTGTTCTCAAGAAAAGATATTTTTTCAAAGTAGCACCGAGATTGGAAAAATTGCATTAGATATTTTAGCGGCTGGACCTAAACTTGGTCTAATTCTCTGTGAAACCACCTCAGATCTCTATCAAACATTTAGGATTGAATTGTGAGTAACATTCAGATTTCCAATGTTATCCTCTGGCAAAAGAACGGTATTAAAAGGACTCTTGAGTTCTTACATAACCGTAAACGTCATTACAGGCGACTCAGGTAAAGGCAAATCATCAATTCTATTTATCATTGATTATTGCTTACTAGCAAGCGAAACTACTGGAATATCGAAAACTAACATCGACTCCAAAGTTGACTGGTATGGCATCAAAATCGCTATTGATGGCAAAGAACTGGTCATAGCACGCCCTTCAGAAAGCAATGGAACAACAGACCAAGCCTATTTCAGCGAGAATGGCGTCATCCCAACTTTGCCAGTTCTAAATGTCCGAATAGACAATCTAAAGAAAGTCCTGAGCAGCGCCTTTGGAATTGATACTGAGTTGAAAGTTCCTTATGGCGGTCGATACATCCAAGCGGGATCGAAAGTTTCCTTCAGAAACTTCCTTGCATACAGCTACCAAGACCAAAACACCATAGTCGCGCCAGATCATCTATACATTCGGCCGACAGATGGCCGCTATCAGGAAGCCATCGAACGAACATTCAGAATGACCATTGAGCGGAAAATGTAGATACCGCACTTTCACGGACTCGCCTCTTGGAATTGGAGCGAAAGAAAGCTGTTCAAACAAGAAAAATGAGTCTTATGCTTTATCTGCGAATATATTTTCTGAAGAGATAGGTACTCTATCCAGAGAGGCTCATTCTTTAGAGTGATCGAACGTGTTCCTGAATCGTATAAAGACAGACTTAACGTACTCCATGAATTGATTCACACACCTACAGCTCCAAGTGATTACAAGCATGAAGTGGAAAGGATAGAACGTGAAATATTTGGTTTGTCAGCCAAAAATCGTCAATTGCAAGCATTTATCAACGATAAACCTACTTACACCAATGCATTAAAAGAAACTGAAGATTCGCTCAAGCCCGTCAATGTATTCAACTCACAAGCTGACGAAATATTTCCTTCCAAATTAGCAAATGAAGTCATCGCTAAATTACAACGTGAACTTTCTGATATCAAATCTTCATTGCGTAGCCGTAAAAGCTTCCCCTTCCTAGAGGAGGTCAAAAGTTTGCACGTAGAGAATGATAATAGAATACGGGAGCTCAAAGAGGAATTATCCCTACTGGAGAAAAAGCAGCCTATTAGATATAATCCTAATGATTATTATCGCTATTTAGGTCGATTGGAAGCAAACCTTGCAGTCTATCACCAAAGCAATGTACAGATCGCCAAGGTAGTACAAGATAATCTTGATGATTCTATCGCCGAGCTACGTGGGATAGTGGAGCAAAACGAAGAGAAAAGCACTCTGGCGAAACAGGAGTTAAATCGTTTAATTAACAAGCGTCTGACAAAACTACCGCTAAAGGGCTATAATGATTTTTCTGCTTTCTACTATGAGAAAGAAAAACTTATACATCTACATTCTCCCGATTTAACAAAGATAGAAAAATGCCTGATGTGGGAAGTGCTTCAAACTACCTTTATCTCCACATATCCTTTTTCCTTGCTATACATGAGATCGCCAAGACAAGGCTGGTTCCGTGGGTTCCGTCTTTCTTGGTACTCGACCAAGTCAGTACGCCCTACTTTTCAAGTGACGGGAAGCCCAACGATGACATCCTAAGCTTAGATAAGGTATTAACAGAGTTAAACCAGTTCGTTATTGACATGGATAAAAGAGGTGGATTTCAGATTATCTTGTTAGAGCATATAGATAAAGAGCACTGGACCACGCTGGAACTGGATCGGTTCCACCTTGTGGATAGAGAGTTGCGCGACGACTATGGGCTTATTCTTGACGATGAATTTCCGATAGAGTCATAGCATTAAACTTTTATAGGGCAAGTCGCGCTAAAACCTACAGTGACAGTTGCACAAGAGTAGAAATCAAAAAACACGGAAAGAGTTTGATGTGGCTCAACAATGGGTGCCGGACTTACGACTTCCATATAACAAAATTCGAATCACATCAAAAATGAGTACAAGCATGAGTACCATGGTAAAGTAAAAATAAAAACACTTTAAAACAAAATAGTTATATAAAAATCACGATTCAACGTCTAAATAGCGCCTGTTGTCTCATGGGATCTCACTGTATCTCGCGATGACCAACAAACCCTCTAAAATCCACGCAGTTGCGTGGATTTTTCTTTCATGACGTCTCACGTTATCTCATGACAGTGCAGTAAAAATGAGACGCGGCTGGTGTTGCGACAGTGGCTAAGAAGCCCCGGTTGGAACGGGACTTATCGCTCGCCGGCGGTAACAGAGATGACTACCTTTTTTGCACACCATCCTCAACCACCTCGATCGAAGAGGAATATGGCGTACCCAATTTGTTGGCGCCGATAATAGCCAGAATATCTATACCTCGCTCAGCAAGCTCACTCATTGCGAACGCAGGCAAAAGCTGAGCAAGGATATTTACGGCGAATGCAGGAACGTCAAAACTTTTTCCAGAGTTCCAGCAACGAATTTTTCCACGTTGATTTTTGACACAAGCGGCTCCTGTATGGGGGAATAGGCTAACGGCTAAGTTGCCGCGCGGTTTCACCTACCACGGCAATCACGAGTTTAGGCCGTTCTCCGGCCACAATCGCAGGACGCGTGGCATCTTCTGCCACGGTTCGCAACAACTGCGATGTCGTGCGTTTCAGGTAGCGCTTAAGGTAGCCGTTAGTGCTACGCACAAAGTTGAAAGGTAGCACTTGATCCCTGATTTGCAGATTGTTGCGCAGCAACGAGGTGTAGTCCTTGTAGAACAGCATTGTCACCACGGCCAGCACAGCTAATGTCCCCAGAACATTGCCCAGCCACCATGGCGCGTTTTGGAAGGGATGTTCGGTCTGTTTGGTGGGTAGACAAACCATCACCGCAGCAGGTAACACACCAAGCACAAGAATGGTGAGCAGCAAGGGAATGGAAAAGTACGAGGCGAGTTCTGCCTGATTGGTCTCGAAGATGTTCTGCACCATGCTGCGATCGATCAGCACGTTATAGCTGAACATGAAGTAACTACAGCTGGCGCTGATGACAACCAAGAGTGCCAATAGCGGCTTACGCACACACGGTAATGCCAAAACAGGCGTGAGCAACAGGTTGATAAGGCAGAAAAGAAAACCGGCAGGCTGATGAAAACAGCAAGCCGTGTAAGCTGTTGATCTCCACGTTAGACCATAGCATTTGCCACAGCCCAACGTTGCCAATGGTGGTGAAGAACAGTGCGGCTACCCAAGTCAATTGTATCGGGTTGAGCTGCAAGGATGACAGACGTTGAAACACGCGTAATCCCCAATGAGTTGAAAGTGCGCGTAGTATCAAAAAGTGTGTGTCAAGATGTTGTTAAGATTCCGGTAACCTATTTAAGACGCTAATTATTTATGACCCGCCTGCTCATTATCGAAGACAACCCTGAGTTAGTTGCCAACCTGTACGAGTTTTTCGAGCCGCTGGGCTATGTGCTGGATGACGCACGTGATGGTGCCACGGGCCTGCGTATGGCCACACAGAATGATTACGACGCCATTTTGTTGGATCTGATGCTGCCGCGACTGGACGGTATGACGCTGTGCCGAAAGCTCCGTCAGGAATTTCAGAATCCTGTGCCGGTGTTGATGCTGACCGCACGCGATCCGATAGATGATCGCGTGCAGGGCCTTGCGTTGGGTGCTGACGATTACCTGATAAAACCCTTTTCGCTTCAGGAGCTGGACGCACGCATCAAGGCACTGGTGCGCCGAGCCCAAGGGCAACAAGTACAGGGCACGCTAGTCTGGGGAGATCTACAGGTAGACACCCGCACACCACAGGCACAGCGGCAGGGCCAGACGATCACCCTGACCCCAACCACGCATAAATTACTGCTGTGCCTGATACGATCCGCCCCTGCTGTCGTCAAAAACAGGAGATGGAATATTTGCTCTGGGGTGACGAACCGCCTGATAGTGGCGCTTTGCGCACACATATTCATGATTTGCGCCAGCGAGTTGACAAAAACTTCACATCTGCGCTGATAGAAACGGTGCATGGCATCGGTTTACGCCTGCATAAGCCCGGGGAGGCTGCACCGGAATAATCATACAAGGGCAGAATAATCATCATGAAATCCATTTATCAACAGGTGACGCTCAAGACGCGCATTATGGTTTCCTTCGTGCTGCTGATGGTGGCAGTCATGGCGTTTGTGGTTGTAGCAGATCAACTCGACTACGATGAACTGAGAGCGTATGTGATCTCAGAAAACCTGCGTAACGAGGTGCTGCCTCAACTGGAAGCCGACATTGCCAAAGGCATTACTCCCACCCTGCCTGAAGGCAACCTGCTCTATGATGCGCAGACCGCGCCCGATGCCCTGCGCCAGTATGCGCCGGGCTACCACCGTATGGAAAAACCCGATGGTTGGCACCTGCTGGTGTTTGAACTTAACGATCGGCACTACTACCTGTTGCAGGATGGCAAGGATTACGAGTATCTGAGTACCTAATTGACGGCTTCGCGCCGCTAGTCATTCTTCTGTGTATTTTGTGTGCGTTCTGGATTGGTCGACTAACTTCGGCTCGTGTTACCGTTCCCATCATACGTCTGGCCGACGTCGTGCAGCGCAAGCAAAAGCCCTTCCCTTTCAGGATGCACGTGACGAAATCGGCGTGCTCGCGCGCGCATTTGCGCAACACAGCGATGAGCTGGAACGGTTTCTACAGCGCGAGCGATGCTTTGTGAGCGATGCCAGCCATGAATTGCGCACACCGCTGGCCATCATTGGCGGGGCGGCGGAAACCATCGTGTACCAATTACCTGCCGACAGTCACCTGATGCCAAGCGCTGAACGTATCGTGCGCACTACGCAGGAAATGCAACGCCAGTTGACTTGCCTATTGCTGCTCTCGCGCGATCCGCAAACCTTGCCTCTCGCCGACGTGCCTCTACGTCCATTGTTCGAAGAATGCATCACGCGCTGCCAACCTTGGCTGGCGAAAAACCGGTGACGCTCACGCTGGATGTCCCGCAAAACGCCCATCTGCACACCAATGCCGAACTGGCGCGCAGTGTGGTCTGGAACCTGCTGCGTAATGCCTGCCAATACACGGATGAAGGCGAAGTACGCATTGCCCTGCATGGCACAACGCTGATCGTTTCTGACACCGGGCCGGGCCTGCCGCCCAGCATCGACCCGCAGCAATTTCAACGTTTTCTGCCTAGCTCACGTGAAAGCGGCGAAGGGCTCGGTTTATCCATCGTACAACGCATTGTGGAGCATCTGGGGTGGAACATGACGGTCGAAAGCTCAGAAAAAGGTTGTCGCTTTACGCTGGAAATACGCAGCGCAACATAATCGGGAATGGCGATATTTATCAAAGTGGTCTGTTTCCGCCTATCTCAACATCTATCCAGATGGGTGGGAGCTACCCCGTCTGTCACTCAGCACGGGGCATTTCATTAATAATCTCGAATAACGCCTATACATTATGTTTGCGGCACGGTGATTCCCGCTCATACGAACCTGAGTGCTACCACCACTGGCTAAACGTCTGCTGCGGGTTATCAACCTGAACGCGTTCACCAATACGGGGCGTCATCAGCCGCCAGGCCTGATCTTGGCTAGCCTGCGAAATACGCTCCAGCGGGTCGTTCCAGCTGTGGTGCGCCAGCTTAAATTTGCTGTTATGACTCGGTAGTACCGCTTTAGCCTGCAAATCACTGGCCGCCAGTGCGCTCTCTTCCGGCGTCATGTGAACGTAGGGCCAGTCCCGATCGTATTGTCCGCACTCCAGTATCGCGATATCGAACCCGCCCAGACGCGCGGCAATCTCCTTGTAGTGTGCACCATAGCCGCTGTCCCCACCGAGATACAGACGATGTTGTTCCGTAATCAGCGCAAACGAGCCCCACAGCGTTTGATTATGCTTGAGGAGTCGGCCAGAAAAATGCTGTGTCGGAAGCACATGGATTTCGACCCCGTTCTCTTTCAGACTACTGAACCAGTCACCTTCCGTAATGTCTTTCTGCGGGAACCCCCATTTTACAAAATAGGAACCCACGCCGGTTGGCGTAATGATGCGGCGGATTTTCCCGCGTAGCGCATTCAGCGTAGGGTAATCCAGATGATCCCAGTGATCGTGAGTGATCAGCAGATAGTCGATTTCGGGAACGTCTTCCGGTGAATACACATTGCTGCCCTTGAAGGCGACATTGGTGCGCGGCACTGGCGAAGCGTTGTCGCTAAATACCGGATCCAGCAGGAACGTTTTCCCTTCCAGTTGAATGAAATAGCTGGAATGGCCCATCCAGATGATGACGTTATCCGTTTTACTTAACTGATGCAGATCGGTCTTTTCCGACGGCAGTTGGGTATCGGGCAACGCGCCAGCGTCTTTCTCGAAAAGAAAGCGGTACAGCAGAGCCCAACGGTTCTGACTCGCCACCGTTGGGCGGGCGACCGGGTTATGAAACGCACCATCGCGAAAGAGTGGGTTTTCCGGCTGGGGCTTGACCTCTGGTGATACATACTGCGGCTGTTTTAACCAGCCGTAAACGGCGACTACAATCACAGCCAAAACGAGTAACAAAAGCATAAGGTTTATCCGGTGTTGTTTCGTAATGAAGTCGTTTCGTGATGAATACGGTTTCGTAATGATACGGTCAGGGATCGACTTTCTGGCACCGGCAGTTATGCACGAACGCCAGGAATCTGGCAAGGGCGCATCAGGGGATTTTTGGTGCAAAAAAGCGAAGGTGCTCGCCTTCGCTCTGAGGTTCTGATGAGAAACAGTGGCAGTCTGTCACCGATGGCACCCGTTCTGGTGCATCAGGCGTGTATTATTTTTAAGCGCCAGCAGCGTTTTTCCCATCTCGATAACGAATGCATTTTGTTGCCCGATGACCTTATGCCGTTCGGCTTCATCCTGCATATTATCGACCGTATTAATGGCCTGCACTTCCAGCACACGACCTTTAATCAGCGTCGAACACAGCGAATGCAGGACCTTGTTATTTAGAATCGTTTGTAAGCAGCGGAAAGGCGTCGCATCGTCAATATTTCCCGCACGCTGATCGGGTTTGATGCGTTGACGCAGCATCTCTTTTTCCGTGCTGGCGATCACGGCATCCAGATCGCTGGGTGTCGAAGCGATGGGAATCGTCCCTTTGCTGTTTGGCGGTAGCATATACAGTGAAACCAGCGCCTTATTGCCTGTCGTAGGATCGATATATTCGGTCTGCACCATGTGGTTTGCCGCATCGACCACTTTGTCCCGCTGAATCATGTTCAGCAGTTGCGCAGGTAATGCATCGGTCAAATCCTGCGTGGTATAGCCGACGAACAAATCTGGATCTTTTGTCTCTGCGACACCGTACAACGGCAGAGCCAGTAACAGGCCCACAATCCCTTTCTTTATCACACTGATTTTCATTATATTCCTCGACGATTCATTGTGTGCATTCCCCTATCCCACCACGCGTTATTCTTCACACGCTAACGCGGATAACCGCTGGTCTTTTAGCACGTTTACACGCAGCAACACATTCTACAACCACAGGAAAGAATAGCATTTTTATACAAAAACTTGTTGTCGGAGGATTCCTTCGCTAGAATCGCGCCGTTTACTCATCCTCAATGTGTCATTTGGAGCCCCAAAGTGCCCTGTACGTCAGCCTCCCACTAACCGCCGACGACTGCATTAAGCAGCCTCGATTCGGCGCAGTCTGCGCCAGCGTTGGCTGCGGTACGAATTCCCTTCTTTCCCCGCTATTGTGCGGAGCAGAGAACGAATCTCCCGCTTCCTCCCCGCGACTCTGACCTCTGGAATACCAGCGGCCGGCTATTGACTCGCGCCAGAACACGTTCGTCGGCCCTCTTTTTACCTTAGATGGGCCTGGCTGCGCCAATAACGCAGCAGGCGAAAAACATGTATTTACATTCAATACCGTTATTAAAGTATCCGCGTACCCCTCATCTGGAAGGTTCGCGTTTACAGTCTGGCGATGATGCGTCGGACCAAATTGCACTGAAAGCGCTGGCAGGCCGTTACGTCGTGATCGAAGAAAAGATCGACGGCGCGAACAGCGGCGTATCCTTCAATGAAACGGCGGAACTTCTGCTCCAGTCGCGCGGCCATTATCTGGCTGGCGGTTCACGGGAACGGCAGTTCAACCAGTTCAAGCTCTGGGCTACCGCGCACGAAATGCGTTTTCTTGAGCTACTGGAAGACCGCTTCGTGATGTACGGCGAATGGGCTTACAGCAAGCATTCCGTGTTTTACGACCGTTTGCCGCACTACTTTCACGAATTTGATATTTACGATCGTCGTGACGGCATTTTTTATCGACGGCACGCCGACACGCGATGCTGGCCGGTTCGCCCGTGTTGTCCGTTCCGGTACTTTACGCCGGAGAAATGCCAACAAATCCGGCGTTGCTGTGGAAGCTGGTATTCCGCTCGTTGGCGAAAAGCCCGAGCTGGAAGACCGCGTTCGAATCCACCGTGCAGCGTGAAGGCTTGCCGCTCGCGCTATGCTGGCAGCAAACCGATAAATCTGACCGTTCGGAAGGCCTGTATCTGAAGGTGGAGGATGATGAACAGGTACTGGCGCGCTACAAGCTGGTACGCCATGACTTCATCCAAACCATCCTGGACAGCGGCTCGCATCATTCCCGACGCCCTATTTTGCCGAACCAACTGGCTGAAGGCGTTGATCTGTACGCGCCCTGTCCAACCGTATCCTGGGAAATGCTGGGGCTGAATACGCTGCGTTCTTTGGACGCGCTCGCCGCCGCCATGCCCGATAAGTAAGGAGTAGGATTATCATGGACTGGAATACCATTAGGGGATTGGTCCCCGCCTCTGGCGCACAGCCAGATTTTGCTGATTGTCTGGGCGCGTTTCCGGTGCTGCAACGCGCCAAAGAGACGCCGCAGGAGCCGCGCTATCATGGCGAAGGCGATGTCTGGACACACACCATCATGGTTGTCGAGTCGCTATTGCAGCTTCCCGATTACCAGACTGCCACACGCGAGCAGCAGGAAATTTTGTTTTTGCCGCGTTGCTGCATGACGTTGCGAAATACCGCACGACGGTGATTGACCCGGTAACGGGTCAGATTGGTCAGCCGGGACATTCACGCAAAGGCGCCATCGATGCTCGCGTGCTACTGTGGGATGCCGGCGTTCCGTTTGCGGTTCGGGAAGCGATTTGCCGCTTAATTGCGGTGCATCAGGTGCCGTTTTACTGCCTTGAGGATGAGCGGCGTCGTGTGTCGCCACTCTTCACGATACGCGAATTATCGTGGCAGTTAAGCATTCCGCTGCTGGCAACGCTGGCGGAAGCCGATATGCGTGGGCGCATCTGTCAGGATCAAGCACGTGTGCTAGACAGTATTGAGCTGTTCCGCGAGCTGGCGCGGGAGGAAGGCTGTTACGGCCAGCCGAGATCGTTTGTCGATGCCCACACGCGCTTGAGCTATTTTCGCGGAGCCGATGTGCATCCAGATTATCCGCTGTTTCAGGAGCTGGGTTCGAAAGTCACCGTAATGTGCGGTTTACCCGCTGCGGGAAAAGACACCTGGGTGCGGACACATCGGCGCGATTTACCCGTGGTTTCTTTCGACGATGCGCGAACCGAGTTGGGATTGAAACACGGCGAAAACGAAGGAAAAGCGGTGCATTGGGCGACCGACAAAGCGCGTTCACTGCTGCGAACGCATGAACCGTTCGTGTGGAATGCCACGCATCTGAGCCAGCAAATGCGCACCCGCACGTTGGATCTGTGCTACGCCTACGGCGCAGAAGTGGAAATTGTCTATCTGGAGCGCCCGCGTCAGGAATTACTGCGCCGCAACGGTAAACGAGACACCACATTGAGCAACAAAACGCTGCAAGGTATGCTGACGAAATGGGAGCTTCCCGCACCGACGGAAGCGCATGCGGTTAGCTATGAAAGCTAACGCAGCCGCAACGCACTCCAGCGCGGAAGCGTGGTAAACGGGATCTCGTATTCCGTGATACCGTTTCTTCCTGCACCAAAATACTGCTTTTTATAGATTAATTTATCGTCCTCGAAACGCACGGGGACGATAAATCCCCAGTTGCCTGAGAAATCTGGCATTGCCTTTCTTCGAGCATATCAATACAGAGTAAAGCCGTTTGCGGGCCGTCGCGTTCCGCCGTGGAGAGCCACTCTTGCACTGCCAGATAACGCGAATCCGGCGACCACAGCATGTCCTTGCCGAAAACGCGATCGTCCAGTGTTTTCCCGTCGATCGAGAGCGAAAAATAAGGCGGACCAAACCGAATTTCACCAGCGCAAATCAGCATCGCGGTATGTTGTCGATCGAATGAGGGCAGTTTGTGCAGCATACGAAAGGGTTCCGAATCAGTCTGAGGTTATCTCGATCAGATTACCATCAGGATCGCTGACGATCGCCTCATAAAAACCATCCCCTGTCATGCGCGGTGGGGCACCAGAATGCCGCGTTCCGCCGCTTTGCTGGCTAACGCTTCCACATCCGCCTTGCTCCCGACCGAAATCGCGACGTGCGCCCAGCCGCAGCCTTCTTTATTGGTTAACGCTTCTGTCAACACCGGCAGCGTCATCAGCTCAATAGAAGCACCTTCGCTCAGTTGAACGAAATGCGATTCAAACCCTGGTCGATTCCGACTCACGTATTTTCTCCCACCTGAGCGGTGAAAACTCCTGCCAAAATGCCGCCTGCGCGGCCAGATCGGCCGTCCATAACGCAACGTGTGCCACTTTCATCATGATTCCTTCTTAAGCGTTGTCTTTCACATCATCGGGGTAAGTTATACAAAACAGCGGCTATGACCGCGTTCCGTTCAGAATGGCTAAAACCTGCTGATGCAGCGCTGGGTTACCGGTCGCAACGACTGTGCCACCCGCTTCCACCCGCTGCCCGTTGAGATCGGTGATAATGCCGCCCGCCTGCTCAATAATCGGGATCAACGCGACAATGTCGTAGGGCTGCAATGCAAACTCCACGCAGATGTCGATCTGGCCTGCCGCCAGCATTGCCATGGCGTAACATTCACCGCCATAGCGCGTCATCAATGTGCGTTCGGTGAGTGCAGCAAAGCGAACGGTCGGGTGCATGCTCAGCGCTTCTGGCGCGGTCGTGTGTAAAATCGCCTTTTCGAGCGACACGCCTTTGCGCGTGCTTAAACGCACTTCCCCATTCCGGTCACTACGCCATGCCTGTGAACCATCGGCCCAGAAACACTCACCGGTAAACGGCTGGCTCATCATCCCCATCACGGCACGTTCATGGTGTAGCAGGCCGATAAGCGTTCCCCACACGGGTAGCCCGCATAAGAAAGGTCGGGTGCCATCAACCGGATCCAAAACCCAACGCACCGGGCCTTCCCCGCTCAGGCCAAATTCTTCGCCCATGATCGCGTGATTGGGATAATGGCGCGTGATGTGCTCGCGGATGACCCGCTCAGCCTCCCGATCGGCCTCCGTGACCGGATCAAAGCGAAAGCCCTCTTTGGCTTCGTCTCAATTTGGTTTGCGGTGAGGGAACGAAAACGCGGTAACGTTTCCTGACTGGCCAGCGTGGCGAGTTCGTGGAAAAAGTAATATCGGGAAGTAACTGACTCATGGTGTTTACCACCTTCCTGCGCGTTTATATGACGGTATCATTGGATATTGATAATAAATCACAGCGCTCACTTTTGCTCGATTATGAGATATTATCATAATTAACATTATTGATTATGCAGCATCAAGCAAAAAATTGCAGTTCACATTCCCTGTATCTGGGTAAAAATATCTGGGTAAAAAAAAAATAGCCCCCAAACGTTACCGCTAGAGGGCTATAACAAGAATAGCTAAACGAGACTATTTCATTCAGCTCAGATCGGCACCGTTGCTGGCAATCACCTTCTTATACCAGTAGAACGATTTCTTTTTCTTTCTGGCTAAGGTGCCTTCGCCCCGGTCGTCGCGATCGACATAAATGAAACCATAGCGTTTACTCATTTCACCAGTGGAAGCCGCAACCAGATCGATGCAGCCCCATGAGGTATAACCGATGACCGGAATACCGTCACCAATAGCGTCCGCCATCGCGCTGATGTGCTCGCGCAGGTAGCTGATGCGATAGTCATCATCAATCTCGCCCTGTGCGTTAATCTCGTCCTTCGCACCTAGCCCGTTCTCTACCAGAAACAGCGGCTTCTGATAGCGGTCATACATCATATTCATGGTGATGCGCAGGCCCAGCGGGTCGATTCCCCAACCCCATTCACTCGCCTTGATATGCGGGTTCTTTAACGATTTAACGATGTTCGCTGCACTGCTATTGTGCTCGTTCATATCTGCCGAGGCGCAACGAGAGGCGTAATAGCTGAAGGACACAAAATCCACCGTGTTCTTGAGAATCTCATCATCGCCCGGCTCTGACGCAATCGTGATGCCCTTCTCTTTAAACAACCGGCCAGTGTATGCCGGATAGGTACCGCGCGCCTGCACATCGATAAAGAACAGGTTCTCCCGATCTTTATTTAGCGCCGCCCAGACATCTTCCGGTTTGCACGACCACGGATAGAAATTACCGCCAGCCAGCATACAGCCGACCTGATTTTCCGGGTTAACCTCATGTGCAATCTTCGTCGCCAGCGCGCTTGCCACCAGTTCATGGTGCGCAGCCTGATATTTCACCTGCTCCTGATTTTCACCATCGGCAAAGACCAGACCCGCGCCGGAAAACGGGCTATGCAGCAAAATATTGATTTCATTGAACGTTAGCCAGTATTTCACCAGTCCGTCAAAGGCTTCAAAACAGGTTCTGGCATAGCGGGCAAAGAACTCCACCATTTTCCGGTTACGCCATGAACCATACTCGGTGACCAGATGCATCGGCACATCGAAATGGCACAGCGTCACCAGCGGTTCGATGTTGTATTTCTTGCACTCGGCAAACATATCGCGATAAAAGGCGATGCCGTCCGCATTGGGCGTCAGCTCATCCCCGTTCGGATAAAGTCGGCTCCAGGCGATGGAGGTACGGAACACCGTGAACCCCATTTCCGCCATCAGCGCGATATCTTCCTTATAGCGATGATAGAAATCGATCGCCTGATGGCTGGGATAAAACTCATCCTCGCGCAGCGCGAAACGCGGTTCTTGCCCCAGTTTCACCGGCAGACGATTCACGCCGTGGGGAATCATATCTACCGTCGTCAGCCCTTTACCGCCTTCGAGGTACGCGCCTTCTGCCTGATTGGCCGCAATCGCGCCCCCCCATAAGAACCCATTGGGAAATGTTGATGCAGACATACGCTCTTCTCCTTCGTATTAGTGCTTCATTTAATTCGTGTTCGCTGCGTGCTGCGGTGCGGAAATCTCATCACCCTGTACGCGTTTCTCTTCCGGTTTTTCTTCTACCGGAATGTCTTCAAAGCCCAGCAGTAAGGTGACGAAGAAGGAAATCACGACAGACAGAATCATGACGCCGAACACCCAGGCAATGCTCATCGGGTTGGCAGGATCGAAGAACTGTACGCTGGTAAACAGCCCCGGCGACGCCATTGAATGGCTGGCTAACCCGCCGATACCGGCAACGGCACCACAGATGAAACCAGTAATTAGACAGGCGATCAGCGGACGCTTCAGGCGCAAAGCCACACCGTACAGCGCGGGTTCAGAAATCCCTGCAACAATCGCCGAGGCGGCCGCGGCCAGCGCGGTCTGGCGCAGTTCCGGGTTTTTGGTACGCCAGGCGACCGCCAGTGAAGACCCGCCAAGCGACAGGTTTGCACCGATTTCAGACGGCATCACCATGCCTTCTTTACCGGTTTCAGCGATGGTCTGAATAATGGTCGGGGTAAACACGCGGTGCATACCGGTCATCACCAGCAGCGGCCAGATGGCGCCCATGATGGCAACGGACAGCCAGCCTAAATAGTCATGTACTGTGTAGACGACAGCAGAAATACCGCTACCGATCCAGATTCCAATCGGGCCAATAAGCATGATGGCAATCGGAGACGCAATCAGCACAATTAACATCGGCTTCAGGAAGTTCTTGGTCACCGCTGGCGTAATGCGGTCTACCCATTTTTCAATGTAAGACAGAATCCAGGTCATACACAGCGCCGGGATCACGGTGTAGGTGTACTTCACCGCCGTGACGGACAGCCCCATAAACACCACCTGCTGACCCTGCGCCGCTTTTGCCATCAGATCGATAAACGTCGGATGAACCAGCACCCCGGCGATAGCAATCGCCAGCGACATATTGGTTTTGAATTTGACCGCCGCAGACGCCGCCACCATGATTGGCAGGAAGAAGAATGCCCCATCGCCAATCACATTCAGAATCGTCAGCGTGGAAGATCCCTTCTCAAATATGCCGGTCATATCCAGAATCATGGCGAGTAGCTTCACCATTGAACCGCCGATAATCGCCGGAATAAGCGGTGACATCGTACCAATCAGCGCATCCAGAATGCCTGCCCCGATGCGCCGCAGCGTAATTTTATTGTTTACCGGTACCGCTTTTTCCGCCGCCGCGCCTTCCGGCAGCAGCTTCACCACCTCGGCATAGGCCTGAGAAACGGTATTGCCGATGATGACCTGGCACTGGTTATCGTTTTTCACGACGCCCAACACGCCGCTTATTGCCTTCAGCTCGGCCACATTCGCTGCATCATTATCTTTAAGCACAAAGCGCAGGCGGGTCATACAGTGGGTCACGGCGGCGATGTTATCAGCACCACCGATGGCATCGACGATCGAACGGGATACAGCCGCATAATTCTTTGACATGGATAGACAATCTCTCGCAATCGCGCACGCTCCCAGGTTTCACAAACGGCTTAACGCGTCCGAAACGGGGATATTACTTAATGCACGCACATTTATTATTCAATTTCATACAGTTATGAAAGTATTCATGCCGGTATCCCTGCTCCATGCAACGTGATGAAACGCCGATGGGTAACCGGTTCCACATGATAGTGTTTATATATGAATACTATTTCAATAGATTTGTTATGAATATTTTACTTATGTGACCACGATCGTCATGAATAACATCTTCCTTCTCCTGCTTAGCTCGCTTCTGCGCTCATCACCCTGCTGCCAGTCCATATCCTAAATAATTCGAGTTTCAGGCAGGCGGCAAGAGAAGGCATCCCGATGAGCTTACTCAAGTAAGTGATTCGGGTGACTAAACGCAGCCAACGCACATGCAACTTGAAGTATGACGGATATAAAGTGTGTAAAATGATACAGGTGTTCAACGTGTCAGGATGTCCCATGTCGACAATGCAGGAAGTGGCGAAGAAAGCAGGCGTATCAAAAGCGACGGTATCGCGCGTGCTATCGGGCAAAGGCTATACCAGTGAAGAAACCAAAGCGCTGGTTTATCAGGCCATTGAGGAGACGGGATATCGGCCCAATTTACTGGCACGGAATCTGGCGACCAGCAAATCCGCCTGTATTGGTTTGGTGGTGACTAACACGCTCTATAACGGCAGCTATTTTAACGAGTTGCTATCACAGGCCGCCAAGAAACTGGAGGACAATGGACGTCAGTTGATCCTGGTCGATGGCAAACACAGCGCCGATGAAGAGAGAGCCGCGATTCAATTTCTGCTGGGGTTGCGCTGTGATGCGATCATCATCTATCCCCGTTTTCTTAACGTGGATGAAATGGATGACATCATCGAGAAGCACAAGCAGCCGATCATGGTGGTTAACCGTAAATTGCGTAAACACCAGAGCCACTGTATCTGCTGCGATCACAAGGGTTCCAGCTATAACGCCACGCAGCATCTGATCGCGCGCGGTCATAGAGATATCGCTTTTATCACCGGTTCGCTGGATTCGCCGACCGCTATCGAGCGCCTTTCCGGCTATAAAGAGGCCCTGACGGCGGCCAATATCGCGGTACGGGATGAATTGATTGTGAAAGGAAAATGGACGCCGCGCTGCGGATCGCTCGCCATTACCACCCTGCGCGATAATCGGGTCTCGTTCAGCGCCGTTCTCGCCAGCAATGACGATATGGCAATCGGCGCAATAAAAGCGCTGGATGACGCTGGCGTTGCCGTACCGCACGATGTTTCTGTCGTTGGGTTCGACGATATTCCCACCGCCCCATTTTTGAAACCGTCGCTCTCCAGCGTCAAAGATCCGGTGAGCGATATGATCAACGAAGTGATTAACCGCCTGATCGCGATGCTGGACGGCGGCTATTTCTCGAAAGACAATCTGTTCTTGTCCGAACTTCGGGTCAGAGATTCCATTCAGAACGGGCCGTACGATAACCAGCCCGCCTGAATCCGCTGCGGGGTCGTTTCAGACCCCATTTAACGTCGAATGTCCCTTCAGCAGCTAAGTCCGCTCACAGCAACAGACTTAGAATTGCCACTGTACGCCTACGCTATAGCGCGTTTGATCGCCATCCCGATGGCCGAAACGGCTACCGACCTCGGAATACAGATTCAGGTTTTCTGCCGCAAGCCACTGCACACCAACGGTTGCGCGACCAAAGTTCTTATCCTGCTCCCCAACCGCAATACGGCGGTTTGCACCATCGACGCGATCTTTCACTGTAAAGCTGGAATCGAGCCCATCAGCCAATTCACGCACCCACGCCACCGTAGCATAAGGTTGTAGCGACGCGTTGTTGCTGAATTCCACCTTACCGCGCACGCGCCAGCCCAGACTGGCTTCCAGCGAATCCACATCCTGTTTTTCATACCGCACGCCAGTTCGCAGGTTACCTTTATCATCAAACGCATTGATGCGATAACGCGCATAATCCAACCCGGCAACCGGACCGGTGCGCAATCCGCCTAGCGGAAAATCATAGCCGCCAGTTACGCGGGCACCGACAAATTGCGCTTCGGTATTGCCGTCCAGCGTGTTGTCCAACAGCACCGGTCCGCCCGCAGATTGCAGATACACCGAGCGGCGTGACGCAATCGCCGCCCGGCCCGCCGTCACGTCGCTACCCAACCAGGCTGGACCGCCCTGATTCAGCAAACCATAGACGCTAGCTTGCCAGGTATCGCTTTCAATATGTCCATTACGCTCAAGCTTATCCTTGCTACGCAGCAGGCTCAGGCTGCCACCAATAGTGACGCCGTCACTTAATTGATAATCGACTAGTGCATAAGCCATCGCCTGACGGGAACGCTGCTGCGGTGCGCGGTCAAAGCCATTTGACGGGGTCACATCGCCTTCAATCCCGACTGCCGTATCCAGCGTACCTACGCTGCGAGGGGTATTTTGCAGCAGCAGCCAGCGCTGATTATGCAAATCACTCAATGATTGGCGCTGACGCTTCAGGCTCTCCTCCATTGCCTGTTGCATCGCAGCGGCGGAATAGGCCGAATGCAGCAAATCGGTATTGGAAATTTCCAGTAGCAGTCGTGTCACCAACCGTGAAACGTCACGCAGGCGCTGGTCAATGCGTTCCTGACCCAGCACGCTGGTCAGAAAGGCTTCGTTATCAACCGTAGGGTCATGCCATGTCGCGCCCCCCGGCACCGCAGGGTTCGTAGTTTGCTCATAGCCGTCCTGATCGCCGATATCCCAGTTGGTGGCCTCCATATAGAGTACGGGAA
The DNA here is from genome assembly GCA_021907015.1 of Pectobacterium sp. PL152. Lineage (GTDB taxonomy): Bacteria > Pseudomonadota > Gammaproteobacteria > Enterobacterales > Enterobacteriaceae > Pectobacterium. The sequence continues at coordinate 80,023 of CP091064.1, forward strand.
TAGCAAACGCGGCGTTGAAGCTATCGCCGTCACTGCAACAGCCAGTTCCCGCCGGATAACTCGCATTCAATCCTGGGTTGGTAAACAGTTCGATGCCCAATTCATTCGCGATACGCAACGTCTGCTCACGCAGGCTTGTCAGCGCAGGATTCGCTACGCTGTTATTGCCAGCATGCGCGTAGAGTTTGTCGCCGGTAATCATGCTGTCCATGTTAATCATGGCCGTAAGGCCGCCAGCCGTTCCTTGCGCAATCAGATCGTTAACCATTGCACGCGAACCGCGTAGCCCTTCTTCTTCTGCCCCGAAGGCCGCAAAGACCAGCGTTTTCTCCGTCTGGATGCCGCTAAAATTACGCGCCACTTCTGTCAGGATCGATGCACCGGATGCGTTGTCATCCAGCCCTTGCAACGTCGGCTGCCCGAAGAAGGTATCAAAGTGCGCGCCAGTAATAATGTATTCGCTGCTCAGCCCGACATTAGAGGCCAGCACATTCTGTGACGAACGCGTCGTACCGCCTGCCGTCCAGGAGAAATCCTGCCTGACAGTGGTATAACCGGGTGCCATCCGCTGCGTCATCCAGTCCGCCGCACCGGCAAAATTTGCCGTACCGCGATAGCGCCCCGGATAATCATTAATGAGCGTATCTACGGTCTCGCGCGCATAATCACCGTAATCATAAGCCCATGCTGGTATAGATAAACACGCCATCCCTACCGCAACTGCGACTTGCTTGAACATGAACACCACTCCCTTTTCTCGTTATAAATCGAATCTTATCGTTATCAACACGGGTCATTCTTAACCGCGTTACCAGAGGAACCTTATCCAGGTCATGTCGTTGTTAAGGAAAGAAAAATAGCAGCAATATTCATTCCAAGGCTATGGAACAAAAGAAAATGTGATGAAATATGTCAAGATGCGGCAAATCGAAAGGAAATTGTCAGAATTGTGTAATTCTGATTAATCATAGGGTTAAGCGTGGATGACATCGAGAATGGTCAAGTGACTAGTAGAGAAGAAAAAGAATGGCAACGCGGCAGAGAGGGTGGCAATACCCGGATGAAGATACTTTTGAAAATCAAACGAAAACAAAGAGGGCAAGCACGCACCGAAAACGATCGTTTACAGCACGCGATTGCGCATCTTACCCGTTTCATACCATCCTAAACATAAACGTTAAGCTGGTTATTTTCCGTTGGGCGGTTAATCCCATCCGCTATAGGCGGTTTAAAGATCGAAGCACTATTTTCGTACGTTGTCCGGGTTCGGGTAGAAGCATCGGGATGAGGGTAACCAGACAGCTGCGACGAGCGGGAAATGCCCTGAACATGATCAGGTTTGTCCGGCATGGCGTAATACGACACTGGAGAAACAAGGTTGAGACCCATCATTTTTCTTCCCCCTCTTTATCTCATCTGTCAGTAAAAATTACCTTGCTTATTACTGAGTATAGAACAATCAAGGAGGGGTAATATGTAAGGTTTTGTCTGAAAAAACGCCGCTAACGCGCCGACACGCAGGAAAACAAGACCAAAAAACTAGCCCTGTATTTTCTATTTATTATCATGATGTTGCTTGTTTTTTCCCACGCACGCAGGCGTCCTGCCGCATTTTTATAAGGCGACGCGGTGTTGAATTGAATCATCCGACCCCGCGTCCACTTACCGTACCAGCATTCACCGTAGAGCTGTGCATCGGTATAGCGCTCAACCAGCGCGATGAGCTCCTGTTTATTCGCGACAAGCCGCGTGACCAGATCAGACCATTCGGTGATGTGGGCGGAGTCTTGATAGAATCTTTGCGCCAGCAAACCGAGCTGATTCCACTGGTAACCCGTCTCTGGGAAATCAATCTGCTTGCCCTGCTCTTCATTTTTATGCCATTTCAGCACCAGATTGCCCCAGCCCAGCAAATACGCCACCAGATTTGCCGGGCTCATCTGCTTTCCCTGCGCATGCCCAGCCAGTTCCGGCACGAATGCACGATCGACGGGAACGGCTTCGAGGCGCTTCATTAACCGCGCAAACTGACTATTGATTGCCTTAATCAAGGCTTCCTTGTTCTCCGGCACCGCCATTATTTTTCCCGATTATGCTGCTATAGACAAAATCAGGTTACTGCCCACAATGCGATACGGCCTTGTCATCGCTCACGTTTTTCGCTATTGCTCAGCGCTGCGCCAGCAACCGAATCGACGCCTCACGCTCGCGGGGGATGTCACGGGCGTATGGATAATGAACTCATCCACGCCAAAACGCTGATGGTAGCTTTCCAGACGCTGATGAATGTGCTCCGGCGTGCCGTAAAGCACATTGCGCGGCTCCTGCACGATGCGAAAATCCGTTGCGCCCGCCTGCCGAACGAAATTGTCGGCCTGTTCCTGGCTACCTACCGTTAGCGGCGGCTTGTTCTCAATATAAACTTTATAGTTATGCTGCGTGCTGGCTAACGCCTTGGCATCCTCATGGCGTTCAGCGGCAATCACCGACAGCGACAGTAGCGTCTGGGCGCTGGCGGGCTTCAATTCCCGGTAGCTCAGAAGTGATTCCGTCAGCAACGTTTCACTGGCGTTAATGAACCCAGCGAAGACAAAACTCCAGCCCAGCGACGCGGCTAGCCGCGCACTCTCCTGACTGGCGCCCAGCAGAAAGCGCTGTGGCGTGTGTTCCGGTAACGGCGTGGCATTCAGGCGCTCTGCCGTTTCGTCATGGCTATCGAGAAAACGGTTGAGCTGCTGTAATTTCTCTGTGAAAGAAACGCGCTCTGCCTCGCCGATTTCCTGCTGTAGCGCCCGCGTGGCCAGCGGCAGTCCACCCGGCGCTTTACCGATCCCCAAGTCCACACGACCTCCCGCCAGCGCACCGATCACATGGAAGTTTTCTGCGACTTTATACGGGCTATAGTGCTGTAGCATCACCCCACCGGAACCGATGCGCAGCGTTGTCGTGTGCGCCAGCAGCCAGGTGATTAATACCTCGGGAGAGGACCCCGCCAACTCATCGGAATTATGATGCTCGGAAACCCAAAAGCGGTAATAGCCAAGCGCTTCTGCCACTTTCGCCAGCGATACGGTTTGCGCCAACGCCTGTTCCACGCTCATTCCTTCGGCGATGGGGCTTTGATCTAATAAACTGAGCTTATATCCCACGATGTTTCCTTATTTTCAGTGATTATTCGTCAGCATTATTTATTAAAAGTAACAGCTTATTTCAAGATCGCTCGATACAAATACATTCACCCAAGCCTCTTATTCTAAATAGAGCCTCACGATAAAATTCGGCCAGAGAAAAAACAGAATAAGAAGCATGTTGTATAATGGCGTGAAATATAAATATCAATAATGGGTTTTGTTAGCAGAAATATTCATAATAAATGAATACAAAGTCGAGCGCATAAAAAGACATGAAATATAACCAGACGGTATTTATCCATAGCGTGGCTATCGGCTACCTTTACGATGTATAAGTTTTGTTAAGGAGGTGTATTGATATGGCTGAATCTATCCCCTGTTGTGATACGTCATTTGAGCAGCAGCTTATTCACTGGCGACGGCACTTGCATCAGTACCCGGAACTGTCCAATCAGGAACATCAAACCACCGCGCACATCACCCGCTGGCTACAAGAGAAAAATATCCGCCTGTTGCCTCTGACGCTAACGACCGGCGTCGTTGCCGAGATCGGTCACGGTAGCGGTCCGACGATTGCGCTGAGAGCGGATATTGATGCGCTGCCGATAGAAGAACTGGTGGATGTCCCTTTTCGCTCTCAGCACGCGGGCGTCATGCATGCCTGCGGACACGATTTCCACACCGCAGTGATGCTGGGTGCCGCCTGTTTGCTGAAAAAACGCGAATCAGCCTTACCGGGTAAAATCAGAGTATTTTTCCAACCCGCAGAAGAAGTTTCTACCGGCGCCAAACAGTTCATCCGCGCGGGTGCGCTTTCCGATGTGGCTGCCGTTTTTGGCCTGCATAACGCGCCCGAGCTCCCTGCTGGCACCTTCGCCACCCGCAGCGGCCCGTTTTATGCCAATGTGGATCGCTTTGCCATTCACATTACCGGCAAAGGCGCGCACGCCGCCAAACCCGAACAGGGCATCGACAGCATCGTCACCGCCTGCAATATCGTCAATGCGTTGCAAACGTTGCCCAGCCGCAGCTTCAGTTCGCTGGAATCGCTGGTCATCAGCGTCACGCGCATCCAGGGTGGTAACACCTGGAACGTCCTGCCGCAAACGGTAGAACTGGAAGGAACGGTACGCACCTACAATGCCGCAATTCGCGCGGAAATACCGGAACGCATTGAGCAGTTGATCGGCGGTATTGCCGTTGCGCTGGGTGCCAAAGCAGAACTGAAGTGGTACCCCGGCCCGCCAGCGGTCGTGAACACCAGCGAATGGGCAGACTTCAGCAAGCAAATTGCCCGAGACGCAGGCTATCAGGTAGAAAATGCCGAACTGCAAATGAGTGGTGAGGACTTTGCACTTTACCTTCAGGACGTGCCGGGCACGTTCGTCAGTATTGGCTCAAACAGCGAATTTGGCCTGCACCATCCTCAATTCAACCCGGATGAAAGCGCGATTGCGCCTGCATCACGCTATTTCGCACAGTTGGCGGAGGCTGCGCTGCATCGTCTGCGTACCACGAAAGTTACCCCGCCGCAGGCGGTAATGCCGATCGTTTGACGAGCGAGATACCCGGAGCAACCACGGGGTGAGGCATCCCTGCGGGAACCTCATCCCCGTGTCTCTCCTAATATCGGACTGACGTAATCAACTCATCACCTCCGCCAGATTGACCTGACGGAGGCAGCAATTTTTATAAATCAATTAATTACGATGAGGGCATTAGGTGAGAAAGTTATAACTATTAACCCCGAACGGCATGATAACGGCGGGAAAAATACACCAGACCATCCGTGCCTTCGCCCGGCTTAATCGCTAATACCCGGCAAATAAAGATATCGTGCGTCGCCGCACTCACAACTTCCTCAACCCGGCAGTCAAACGCGACCAGCGCATCCCGCAATACCGGTGAGCCCGAATGCAACACATCCCACTCCGCCGCCGCAAACCGTTCTTCGGTAGATGACGGGCTGCCAAACAGTGTCGACAGCGCTTCATGATGAGCGGCCAGCGTATTGATGCATAAATGCGTATTCGCCTGAAACGTGGGATATACCGACGAACCGCGATTCAAACACACCAGCAGCGTACCGGGCGTATCGCTGACGCTGGATACAGCGGATGCCGTAAATCCAGCCTTACCTGCCGGGCCATCCGTCGTAACGACATTGACCGCTGCGCTCAGCTTTGCCATCGCATCGCGAAACACCTGCCGGTCAACCGTAATAGTCGCAGCAGAGGGCGTTGCGTCATTCGCGGTTACGTGTCGTTCAACTATCAGATCAGACATGGATATTTTCCTTTAAATACGGCGAGAGACATGATCGTTAACATTATACTAACAAAATAAGCCGCGTCATCATCTGAAATTTTTGAATTTTATTATCCATTTTTGTTGTTTTACATCATGCCCCGTCTCATCAATAGTGAAAACACGCTATTAACGTCTGATTAACCTTTTATTGAATACGTGAATCCCTAGTGATGGCTTGCTTATTGATAGCCGATTTAGTGATGGATTATTTTCACTTTCATGGAGGTTAATTCAACTAACAATATGTTCGCTCAATTAATAACAAACACATTCAATTAATAAAAAGGTTCCTGGCAATGAGTGAAAAACAAACCTCCACCAAGCGACAATTAAGACTGGGTTTAATATTACAGGGCGCAGCGGGAAATATGTCCGCATGGCGACATAAAAACGTCGTGCCCGATGCCAGTATTAATTTTGGTTTTGTTCTGGATGCGGTAAAAAAAGCCGAACAAGGGAAATTTGATTTCGTCTTCGTGGCTGACGGTCTGTATATCAACGAAAAATCCATCCCACATTTTCTCAATCGCTTTGAACCGTTAACGCTACTGTCTGCTCTTGCCACCGTCACCACGCATATTGGCCTGGTCGGCACGCTCTCGACATCCTATTCCGAGCCCTTTACTACCGCTCGGCAGTTTGCCAGCCTCGATCATCTGAGCAATGGCCGCGCAGGCTGGAACGTGGTGACCTCACCGCTGGAAGGGTCGGCGAAAAATCTTTCCCGCGCACAGCACCCAGAACATGCACTGCGTTACCGCATTGCCGATGAATTCCTTCAGGTGGCGAAAGGCCTGTGGGACTCCTGGGAAGACGACGCCTTTATTCGTGACAAAACCAGCGGACAGTTCTTCGATCCAGAGAAGCTGCACACGCTGAACCATAAAGGGGAATTCTTCTCGGTACAAGGGCCGCTGAATATTGGCCGATCCGCGCAGGGTCGCCCTATTGTATTTCAGGCTGGTGCGTCTGAAGACGGCCAAAAACTGGCCGCCAAGCACGCCGATGCCATCTTCACCCACCAACACACGTTGGAAGAGTCGCAGCGTTATTACCGCGAGGTAAAACAGAAACTGGAAGAAAACGGTCGCCGAGCCGATCAGCTACACGTCTTTCAGGGCGTCAGCGTGATTGTCGGCAACGATGCGGAAGATGTAGAGCGTCAGTATCAGGAAACCGCCCAGTTGGTCACGATTGAGGATGCCCTCAATTATCTGGGACGCTACTTTGAGCACTATGACTTCTCACAACATCCGCTGGATGCGCCCTTCCCTGATATCGGCGATCTGGGGAAAAACAGCTTCCGTAGCACCACCGACGAAATCAAGCGCAACGCGCAGGAAAAAGGCTTAACGCTGCGACAGGTTGCGCTGGAAGCGGCCTCACCGCGTCCAGTCTTCAGCGGCACACCCGAACAGGTAGCAGATGGCTTGCAGCTCTGGTTTGAAAATGGTGCCGCCGACGGCTTCATCATTCAGGGCGGTACGCCAGATACGCTCAATCATTTTGTCGATCGCGTCGTGCCTCTGCTGCAACAGCGCGGCCTGTTCCGTCAGGAGTATCCCGGCTATACGCTGCGGGAAAATCTGGCGCTGGATTATCCGGTGAATCAATTCACGCGCTAATTCGCGCAACAGGAGATTCACCGTGAAGCGTTCCTCTTTTATCACCGCGACGGGCATGGCGACATTATTGAGCACCGCGCTGGTCACTAACGTGCAGGCGCAAGACGCGGGATTTGTCAGCCGTATTGATCTGAAGGCCAACCAGATTCCCATTCGTACCGTGAAAAATGACGAGGCCATCGCGCAGATCCCGGTTCATTTCAAATTCGTGACGCCGGGTAAGCTAACGATTGCCGTCTCGGCGCTCAGCTCACCGCCGCTGTCCCTGCTGGCTGACGACAACAAAACGATTGTTGGCAGTGATGCGGATATCGCGCGACTAGTGGCTGACGGACTCGGGCTGGAACTGAAACTGGTTCCCGCCTCCTGGGAAGACTGGCCGTTGGGGATCACGGCGGGAAAATACGACGCTGCCATTTTTAATATCGCCGTGACGAAACTCCGCAAGGAGAAGTTCGATTTCGCCACGTACCGCATTGATACGCTGGGTTTCTACGTGAAATCAACCAGCAAGATTACGTCGATTAACAAACCGGAGGACGTTGCAGGTCTGAAGGTGATTGTCGGTTCCGGCACCAATCAGGAAAACATTCTGCTGGGCTGGGATCGGCAAAACCGCGCCAACGGCCTTCCGCCCGTGCAGCCTGTCTACGTCACCGATGATGCCGCCGCCAACCTGAGCATTCAGTCGGGGCGCGTTGATGCCTTTTTCGGTCCCCATTCTATCGGAGCCTATAAAGCGGCGCTGACGGGCAAGACACGCATGGTCGGCAAAGGTCCGACGGTCGCTTACGTCGCGGTCACCACGCAGAAAGATAACGGTCTGGCACAGGCAATCAGCACTGCCATCAATGGCGCAATCCACAACGGCAGCTATGCGCAGGTGCTGGATCGTTGGGGTGAAGATGATGAAAAGATCGCGCAATCCGTCGTGAATCCGCCGGGTATCGGCGATTAAGTAATAGTAACTCACCTTAGAAGTGACAATGTCACTATTATAACGAATAACCTGCAAGGGAAAGACAGATGCAAAAAGAGAGTGTCCACACCATCGCACAAACGGTCACCGCCCCGCGCGTACGCGCATCGCTTTTGACAAGGCTACTGACGGGATCGCTGCTGCTCGGCACATTTTCGGTCACGACGGTACAGGCGGCCATCGACCTGAAAGCCAATCAGCAGCCGATCCATGCCCCGAAGAACGCGGAGGCTATCGCACAGATTCCGGCTGATTTTAAATTCGTCACACCGGGTAAATTCACCGTGGCGATTGCCGCACTGGGTTCGTCACCGCCGCTGGCGTTTCTGGCCGACGACAACAAAACCGTGGTGGGCAGTGAGCCGGATATCGCCCGGCTGGTGGCCGACAGTCTCGGGCTGGAATTGAACATCGTCCCTACTTCATGGGAAGACTGGCCGCTCGGCGTGTCCTCCGGCAAGTACGACGCCGCAATCATCAACATTACCGTCACTAAAGAACGCAAGGAAAAGTTCGATTTCGCCACGTACCGCGTCGACTCACTCGGCTTCTATGTGAAATCCACCAGTAAGATTCAGTCCATCAAGGAAGCGAAAGACATCGCCGGGCTGAAGATTATTGTCGGCTCCGGCACTAATCAGGAAGCGGTACTGCTGGCATGGGATAAGCAAAATCGCGCCAACGGCCTGCCCGCCTTTCAGCCGATTTATGTTACGGACGATGCGGCTGCCAACCTGAGTCTGCAATCCGGTCGCTCAGACGCTTATTTCGGCCCCAACGTGATCGGCGCGTACAAAGCAGAGCTAACCGGCAAGGTTAAGCATGTCGGCACAGTCAACGGCGGCTACCCGAACGTCGCGCATATTGCGGTCACCACGCGCAAAGGCAGCGGACTGGTACAGCCGATTAACACGGCGCTGAACGGCGTGATTAAAAGTGGCGAATACGACCAGGTGCTAAACCGCTGGGGAGAAAGCATTGAGCGTATCGATCGTTCAGAAATCAATCCACCGGGACTGGGCGATTAATAGCGCCCGATGGCTATCGGGATGCCACGATCGAAACGTCATGGTTACCGATAGCCCATATAGGTAAATGAATCAGGAGCACGCCATGTCCGACGACATCTTCATTGTTACTCAGCCCGAAGACCCTATCGTGGCCCCGATTATCGACGGCCTGTTCGCGGAATATGAACAGCGCTATGGCGATTTTTTTGGCGAGCGAGAAAGCGATCCGCCGGGAATTTACCAGCAACCACACGGCATTTTTATTGCACTGCTGCGTCAAGGTGTACCGATTGCTACTGGCGCGTTTAAGCGCTACGACAGTACCACCGCCGAAATTAAACGCGTATGGACGGATAACACATTGCGCCGTCAGGGGCTGGCAGGGAAAGTCATGCAAGAGTTGGAGCAACACGCCCGCCGGTTAGGCTATCAGCACTTTTTCCTGACGACCGGTTTCCGACAGCCCGAAGCCGTGAGGCTCTATCTGAGCCACGGCTATACGCCTCAGTTCGATATCAGCGTCGATCCGGTGACCTACAGTATTCCACCTTACGATGGGCGACTGCCGTTTAAGAAAGCGCTGTTTGACGCGACGACGAACCGGGCAGCCCGGCAAACGACGGAAGTCGAGCTGATCGCTCGCCATTTGAAAGTGTGTTGACCCAGCACGCTGCGGCTCACCCTGTGCGGTGATTAAAAGCAAAGGACATTTTTCAGAATCACCTTCAAAGGGTATCGATTATGACGCAATCTCTACACACCTCTTCTCAGCAAGCGCCGCTAAGCCAGGCGCAGGACGCGCCGTTGCGCATCGTTCCAGCGCGTTATCCTTTCCGCTTTGCCGGTGCGCTGTTTTCGCTGTTTATTTTTGCCGCGATTATTCAGTCAATTGCGCTGAATCCGCGCTGGGAATGGTCGGTGTTTGCCGAGTGGTTTTTCAATCCGGTCATTCTTACCGGTCTGGGGCAAACGCTGCTGTTGACCGCGCTAGGCACGTTATTCAGTATTATTTTCGGTACCGCGCTGGCGCTGGCTCGGCTTTCGCCGTCTTATCTGCTCTCCACGTTGTCGTGGCTGTATATCTGGCTATTCCGGTCACTGCCGCTGATTCTGGTGCTGATTATTCTCTACAATTTCTCATATCTTTATGACGAGCTGGCGCTGGGAATTCCGTTTACCTCCGTTGTCTTTCTGCGCTACCCGACGATTGATTTGCTGGATCAATTTTCCGTCGCCGTGCTTGGCCTGACGCTGGTGCAATCCGCCTATACGGCGGAAATTATTCGCGGCGGGATTCTTGGTGTGGATGCTGGCCAGTTTGAAGCCTCCGCTGCACTCGGCCTACCCGGCGGTCGCCGGACAGTACGTATCATTCTGCCACAGGCGCTGCGTTCGATTCTGCCCACCGGTTTCAACGAGATCATCAGCTTGGCGAAAGGTACGTCGATCGTTTATGTGCTGGCACTGCCGGAGCTGTTCTATACCGTTCAGGTCATCTACAACCGTACGCAGCAAGTTATCCCGCTGCTGATGGTCGCCACCATCTGGTATCTGCTGATCACCACGGTGCTATCCGTCGTCCAATACTACGTGGAACGCTATGTGTCCCGCGGTGCCGTGCGTGAAATGCCGCCCACACCGCGCCAGAGACTCGTCCGTATCCTGACGCGCAAGCGCGCACGTTAACTCACCCAATTCTGGAGATTCACCATGTCTGAAGCTATCGATTACTTTGCTCACACACGTGCCACCGCTCAGCCACAGACAGAAAGCGCGCGTGGGCTGATTGAGATTCGCAACGTGGCGAAGCATTTTGGTCAACACAAAGCGCTGGAGGATATCAATCTGACGCTGGCGCCCGGTTCCGTCACGGTAATCCTCGGCCCATCCGGTTCGGGGAAATCCACGCTACTGCGCACGATTAACCATCTTGAACGCGTAGATGAAGGGTTTATCCGCATCGACGGCGATTACATCGGCTATCGCCGCAAAGGGAATACGCTCTATGAATTGAAAGAAAAGGACGTGTTACGCCAGCGTATCAACGTCGGCTATGTATTCCAGAATTTCAATCTGTTCCCTCACCTTTCCGTGTTGGAAAACATCATTGAAGCTCCGCTGGCACATAAGCTCTATTCACGTCAGGAGGCGGAAGATATCGCCTTTACCCTGTTGGAAAGCGTCGGTCTGCGTCACAAGGCGCAATCTTATCCCCGCCACCTTTCCGGTGGTCAGCAGCAGCGCGTCGCCATCGCCCGCGCGCTGGCGCTTAAGCCGAAAGTGATGCTGTTTGATGAACCGACGTCCGCGCTCGATCCCGAACTGGTCGGCGAGGTGCTGGACGTCATCAAATCACTTGCCCAATCTGGTGTGACGCTGGTCGTCGTCACACATGAAATCGGCTTTGCGCGCGAAGTGGCCGACCGCGTGGTGTTCATGGTGGACGGAAAAATCGTCGAAAGCGGGGATTCCTGGCAGGTGCTAAATCACCCCCGCCACCCGCGGACAATCAACTTTTTGAATAAGGTGCTGTGAGAAACCACATAGAGCCAGATGTCTCCCTTCTGGCTCTATTTCACGCGCTGGCCCGATTTATCAGTGACTTTTTCACCATCTTCTTTGGTGAATGCGCCGCGCTGCGGATCGGGGAGAATATCCAGCACCTGCTCTGATGGGCGACACAGTCGGGTTCCCAACGGAGTAACGACAATCGGACGGTTTATCAGGATCGGATATTGCAGCATGAACTCAATGAGCTGTTCGTCAGTAAACCGTTCTTCAGCAAGCCCCAGTTGTGTGTAAGGTTCTACGTTCTTGCGCAACAAGGCACGAACCGTCATTCCCATGTCACCAATGAGCGTCACCAATTCATCACGTGAAGGTGGCGTCTCAAGATAGTAAATAATCGTGGGTTCTGCGCCGCTATTACGGATCATCTCCAGCGTATTACGCGAGGTACCGCAGTCGGGGTTGTGGTAGATGCTAATTGTGGTCATATCGATATCTCATGGCAACGTAACAGAAAGACGTAACGCCAGCGCGACTAGCGTGACGAGTAGCACGGGCAAGGTCATGACAATTCCGGTACGGAAATAATATCCCCAGCTAATTGTCATCTTTTTCTGTGATAGCACATGTAGCCAAAGCAGCGTAGCCAGACTACCAATAGGTGTGATTTTTGGCCCCAGATCACAACCAATGACGTTGGCATAAATCATCGCGTCTTTGATCACCCCTGATGCAATGCTGCCGTCGATGGATAATGCCCCAACCAGCACGGTGGGCATATTATTCATGACAGAAGACAAAAGCGCCGCCAGAAAGCCTGTGCCGAGAGTGGCCGTCCATAACCCCTTATCGGCAAGCAAGTTCAGAATACCGGAGAGGTAGGCGGTTAACCCTGCGTTACGCAAACCGTAGACCACTAGATACATACCCAGAGAGAAAATCACAATCTGCCATGGCGCACCACGCAGCACTTTACCCGTGTTTATAACATGGCCCTTTTTTGCCACAGCAAACAGAATCAATGCCCCACTGTCGCAATAGCACTGACGGGAATCCCCAAAGGCTCAAGGACGAAGAATCCGGTAAGCAGAAGAACCAAAACAATCCAACCCGCTCTGAACGTTGCCACATCTTTAATGGCACGTGCCGGTACTTTAACCGAGATACGTCGTAGGTTGTAGGGATATCCTTCCGAAAAAACAGATGTAACATAATCAACGTCGCGATAATCGCTGCAATATCGACGGGCACCATAACCGATGCATATTCAGCAAACCCAAGATTGAAAAAATCGGCAGACACAATATTAACCAGATTAGAAACAATCAGCGGCAGGCTAGCCGTATCAGCAATAAATCCGGCAGCCATAACGAATGCCAGCGTCGTACCTGTGCTGAACCCCAGAGCCAACAGCATCGCAATCACAATCGGCGTGAGGATCAACGCGGCACCGTCGTTGGCAAACAATGCAGAAACGGCAGCGCCCAGTAAAACAATCCAGGTAAACAACAGACGCCCGCGCCCGTTTCCCCATCGGGATACGTGCAGTGCCGCCCATTCGAAAAACCCGATTCATCAAGTAATAGGCTGATGACAATCACCGCAATAAACGTCACCGTCGCGTTCCAGACAATATTCCAGACAACTGGAATATCATTGAGGTGAATAACTCCGCTAAGCAGCGCTAATGTTGCACCTATACTGGCACTCCACCCGATCCCCAGTCCTCTGGGTTGCCAAATAACAAAAATCAACGTCAGCAAAAATATTATTCCTGCCAGTAACATTTTCAGCCCCATAACATATGGTAAAAAGAATGTGTCTCTTTATGGTTTAGCACGACGAAGCAGAGGAGGCAGCCAGACATAAGCGCACGTCATCACGCAGGCATTGCCATGCAGTACTAATCGTTTCTGCGGCCCAGGCTGGCATGTGTGGAGACAATCGATAATGAATCCATTTCCCTTCACGGCGATCAAGCACCAGCCCTGACTCACGCAATATCGCTATATGACGGGAAATTTTAGGCTGAGATTCCACGGTGGCAGAGCAGATATCGCAGACGCATAATTCTCCCGCTTCTCTGAGCAGAAGGATGATGGATAGTCGAGTCTCATCGGAAAGGATTTTGAAAAGTTGGACGGGCTGTAGCATTCTGGGCTCTCAATATACTCTGCATACACATATGTTAATTCATATGTGTTGAAATTAGAATCCTCTAATGCAAAATGTGGTTTAAGGAAAAAAAGGATGACGCTGAAACTTAAGTACAATGGAGCCATTGCGCCTGACATGATTATTTGAGTGGCAATGGCTCAATATACGGACTGCTGTAAACCTGAACCACCACGCTTTTATCTGTATCAAACGTCGCAACGGTCACAACGTCATGTGTGCCCGCCGCTCGCCAACATTCAGCCTCAACATCGCAACGCTCCTGCTTCTTATAACCCATCGACGTCAAATAAGTATGAACCTTGCTGGTATCTTCAGTGCCATAGAAGTTCACCGTCCATACTTTAGCTTCCGGGCCGGTTACGTTCGAAAAATTGAAGTCATAGCGATCGGTAATGCGCGGCATGTTTTTCAGAATATCGGGGTATAGAACGCATATTCCCTTTCATCCTGTTCGCTATAGTGCGCACTAGCGGAAAAATCCATTTTGATATAAGGCCATATCGTAATGACTGCAGCAGCAACGATGATGCCGATAACAGCAAAAATCTTCAGCGGTTTACTCATCCTTAAGTTCCCTTTCCTTTTTAGCTGAAGATAAACAATGAGCTATCCTCTTAAGGTCGTATTTTACACAATTTTCTCAACCAGCAGAATCGCCCTATCACCACACGGTGCCAGTTGGCAGATGACCGCGCCGATTTCGTTGAAAACCGACGGTTGTATTCGTGCTATCTGTTCATTCAGAATTAGCTGCGTTTGAACGTGGACATTACGTTTAATATAGTATCAATTTTAATATATTCCCAAAAAAATAGATTTTAAGAAATCATAAAAACCAATATTAGAAAAATTATATTTGATAAAATCAGTTAATTGATAGGTTAAAACATTGACAACTTCTTTAGTATTATAAAGTAAGATGATGTCGGTTTTTAATGGACCGATTTATTGATTATTACATGCATTGTAAGGTTGTATTAACTTACCAATAAATTATTTTTCCAGGAGATTTACTCATGCGCAATACATCCCTTAGCATATTTATGCTAGCTTTTTTTCTTTCGCCACAGAAGCCGCAACAGACATAATGATTGATTCTCAAAGAAATTGTTTGAGCGCCCCTTATACTGACACCCTAACAGGCACCCCGTGAAATTTAATTTAGATCAAGGGAGATATGTTGTATCCCTCGTTTCTAATACTATGAATTGCATGGGAGCATCTAATAGTTGCATTATCGATAGTATTATGTTGCAAGGTGGGTTTAAAAATGCACGCTGGGGAGTTTCTGTGACCAGCAGTCCGACTGTTGTGGATACAACAGCAGCGCAGTTTGTAGCCTATATCGTTGACAATAATTGTAATGACAATGCCGGCAAGGCAACATTATTAATACAAAAGCAGAATAACTCGTTTCCAGTTAACTTAATTTTCGGATTTAGGTTTAATTCTAAATTTCAAGAAAAATTGATAGTTTTATCTCCTGAATAATTCGAAATGATGAACAATACATTAACGTTTCGAATAACGAAAACGGTTAGCGCACTAGTAATCCCCATACTAAATAAAATTAGGCTGCCTCTCTTCATTATGTAATATTGAGAATATGTAGACGCAGCCTATCCACCATTCCAGACAAAAATAATAAGTCACGCGTATTAAATCGCGACCAGTCCCCGCACGCCGTCCTGCTCCATCGTTTCACCTCGCCCGCGCTGTATGATTTCCCGCGTGACATCACCAGATAGCTATCGGCAAGTTCGGCGGCGAAGTCGTAAAATTGCTCAACCAGCAGAATCGCCATGTCGCCACGCTGCGCCAGTTGGCGAATCACCGCGCCAATCTCTTTGATCACCGACGGCTGTATGCCTTCTGTCGGTTCATCCAGAATCAGCAACTGTGGTTTACAGGCCAGCGCCCGCCCGATCGCCAACTGTTGCTGTTGCCCACCGGACAAATCACCGCCGCGTCGCTGCTTCATTTCATCCAACACCGGGAAAAGCTGGTAGATCTCATCCGGTACCTGCCGCGCCTGTTTACCCGGAAAGCGCGACAGCCCCATCAGCAGATTCTCTTCTACCGTCAGGCGAGGAAAAATCTCCCGCCCTTGTGGAACGTAGGCAATGCCAGCCTGCACGCGCTGATAAGGTTTACGAGTGTTAATCGTTTCGCCCTGCCAGCGAATCGTGCCAGACTTCGCCGGAATCAGCCCCATCAAGCATTTCAGCAGCGTGGTTTTCCCCACTCCATTGCGCCCTAACAGGCAGGTAATTTCGCCGGGGTTTACCTCAAAAGATAAGCCGCGCAGAATGTGACTACCGCCATAATATTGATTCAGTTCAGCAATCTCTAACATGTTAGCGCCCCAGATAAACGTCAATGACCTGCTCATTCGCCTGCACCTCGCGCAGCGAGCCTTCCGCCAGCACCTGTCCCTGATGCAACACCGTAACGTGGTCGGCAATGCTCTCGACAAAGCCCATATCGTGTTCCACTACCATCAGCGAGTGTTTGCCTGCCAGGCTGCGGAACAGCTCGGCGGTATAGGCGGTTTCTGCATCGGTCATCCCCGCGGCGGGTTCATCGAGCAGCAGTAAATGCGGTTCCTGTACCAGCAGCATGCCGATCTCCAGAAACTGCTTTTGCCCGTGCGACAGCAGCCCCGCGGGGCGCTGCCGTTCGTGGCCGAGCCGCAACAACGCCAGCGTGTCATCAATCCGGTCACGTTGTTCGCCGTTCAGCCTGGCACGCAGGCTTGCCCACACCGATTTATCGGTTTTCAATGCGATTTCGAGGTTTTCGAACACCGTCAGCGCTTCAAACACCGTCGGTTTTTGGAATTTCCGCCCTATTCCTGCACGGGCAATGTCCACTGGCGATAGCGTCGTCAGGTCAGTGAACTGATCGTAAAATACCTTACCGCTATCCGGGCGCGTTTTACCGGTAATGACATCCATCAGCGTGGTTTTCCCCGCGCCGTTAGGGCCGATGATGCAACGCAATTCCCCCACGCCAATCTGCAACGAGAGGTCGGTCAACGCCCGAAAACCGTCAAAACTCACATTAATTTTGTCGAGTTGCAGCACCGGATCGGTCTGGTGCCGATGGCGGTCTGACGGGTGTCGCTGGGCAAACTGGGTCTGTGAAGCAACCGGCGGTGCCGCCACTGAGGATGCAGATACTGGCTCAGTCATGTTTCTTCCTCCTCAATAATCCAATCACCCCACGCGGTAAAAACAGCGTGACGAGAATAAACATCAGTCCTAGAAAGAACAGCCAGTACTCAGGAAAGGCCACGGTAAACCAGCTTTTCGCCCCGTTGACGATACCCGCACCGAGCAGCGGTCCGATCAGCGTCCCACGGCCACCCAGCGCCACCCAAATGGCGGCTTCGATAGAATTGGTTGGCGACATTTCGCTGGGATTGATGATACCGACCTGTGGTACATACAGCGCCCCCGCCAGCCCGCACAGCACGGCGGAAAGCGTCCAGACGAACAGCTTGAAACCTTTCGGATCGTAACCGCAGAACATCAGGCGGTTTTCCGCATCACGCACCGCCGTCAGCACACGGCCAAATTTGCTGCGCGCCAAGGCAAATCCCACCAGCAGGCTGGCAATCAACAACAATACCGTGGCGACAAACAGCCCAATGCGTGTACCCGTGGCCGTAATGGGGAAGCCCAGCAGCGTGGTAAAACCGGTAAATCCGTTATTGCCGCCAAAGCCGGTTTCGTTACGGAAGAACAGCAGCATGCCAGCATAGGTCAACGCCTGCGTCATGATTGAGAAATACACGCCTTTGATTTTGGAGCGGAATGCGAACCAGCCGAACACAAACGCCAGCACGCCCGGCACCAGCACAATCAGGCACAGCGCCCAGGCGAAATACTGGGTTCCCGCCCAGAACCACGGCAGTTCTGTCCACGACAGAAAGGACATAAACGCAGGCATGCCCTCACCCGCAGCCTGCCGCATCAGGTACATGCCCATCGCGTAGCCGCCCAGCGCAAAAAACAGACCATGCCCGAGCGACAGCAGCCCGGCGTAGCCCCACACCAGATCCAGCGCGACGGCAACAATCGCGTAGCACAGAATTTTACCGATCAACGTCAGCGTATAGGTGGAGATCGCCAGCGGGTTCTCTGTGGGCAGCAGCGCGAGAAATGGCAGGATTAGCAAGGCCAGCAACATCGTTGAACCGAGGCCAAGCACGATCCGCGGCGCGCGCTGCGTCAGGGTTATCGTCATAGGTTGTGTCATCAGTCAATCACCCGTCCTTTGAATGCAAACAACCCCTGTGGCCGTTTCTGAATAAACAGCACGATCAGGACCAGAATGACGATTTTTCCCAGCACGGCACCAATCTGCGGTTCCAGTACCTTATTGAGAATGCCGAGGCTGAACGCGGCCACCACCGTTCCCGCAAGCTGCCCGACGCCACCCAACACGACGACGAGGAAGGAATCAATGATGTAACCTTGTCCCAATTCCGGTCCGACGTTGCCCAATTGCGACAGCGCCACACCGCCAAGACCTGCGATGCCCGAGCCGAGACCAAAAGCCAGCATATCAACGCGTCCGGTCGGCACGCCGCAGCAGCCCGCCATCGCCCGGTTTTGCGTCACCGCCCGCACATTCATGCCAAGGCGGGTCTTATTGAGTAAGATCCAGGTAAGTAGCAGCACGCCGAGGACAAACAGGATCACCGCGATGCGGTTATACGGCAGCACCAGATTCGGCAATACACGCAGCCCGCCAGACAGCCACGCGGGGTTCGCCACTTCCAGATTCTGCGTCCCGAACAGCATCCGCACCAGTTGGATCAGCATCAGGCTAATCCCCCAGGTCGCCAGCAGCGTTTCCAGTGGTCGGCCATAAAGATGACGAATCACCGTGCGCTCCAGCGCCATCCCGACGCCAGCGGTAATGAAAAAAGCGACAGGCAGCGCCAACAGCGGGTAATACGCCAGCCAGCTCGGCGCAAACTGTTGGCAAAGTGACTGCACCAGCCAGGTTGCGTATGCTCCCAGCATCAGCATTTCACCGTGCGCCATGTTGATGACGCCCAGCAGCCCGTAGGTGATTGCCAGCCCCAATGCTGCCAGCAGCAAAATAGAGCCGAGCGACAAGCCGGTAAACGCCTGCCCCAGCAGATCGCCGACGATCAAACTTTGTTTAATCTGATCCAGGCTTGCCTGCGCCGCCGCACGTACGCCGGTATCTGATTCATTTTGTACCTGCGTTAACGGCTGTAACAGCGCCTGCATTTGCGGATCGCCGGTTTGTCCTAAGCGTTTGACCGCGTCAAGTCGCACCAGCGGATTGGCATCGCTTAACTGCCGGGTCGCAATGGCGATATTCAGCGCATCGTGAACCTGTGCGTCTTTTTCTACCTCAAGGCGCTGCATCAACAGCGGCAGTTGCTCTGCACTGCTCTCGCTCTGCAACTGCCGTACGGCATTCAGGCGAGTGGCGACATCGTCGCTGACAAGCTGATGTGAGGCCAACGCGGTGGCAACCAGCACGCGCAGGCGGTTGTTCATAAAGAGTTTTTTCGTCGCGCCAACCGGTTCCACGTTCCCTTCCAGCGGCGTTAACGTACCCTGCATATCCCTAAACGGCTGCTGGTTCCGATCGAGTACCACCGATTCATCGCGCAACGCCTGTAACAGCGGCAAACGCGCCGGTTCCGGCGCTGCGGCCCATTGCTGCAACAGTTCGGCCTGCTGCGTGCGGCTGGCGGCGGCGAAATCCGCCGCAGGCCCGGCTTGTGCCAGCCAGGGCAGCATCAGACACAGCGACAGCACAAACGTAGATAATTGACGATTAATCATCGCAATGTCCGCCATATAAGAGAAAATATCCCCGCCCGACATGCTGGACGGGGCGTGTAGGAACGATGCTTACTGTGCGGCTTTGATTGGGTGATCGGGTTTCTTATCATTTCCGGCGATGTACGGGCTCCACGGCTGCGCGCGGACTGGTTTATCCGTTTGCCAGACCACGTTGAACTGGCCGTTTTCCTCAATCTCGCCAATCATCACCGGCTTGTGCAGATGGTGGTTGGTCTTGTCCATCGTCAGCGTAAAGCCATCTGGCGCAGCAAAGGTTTGGCCAGCCATCGCGGCACGGACTTTATCTACGTCCGTGGTGCCCGCTTTCTCTACCGCCTGCGCCCACATATGAATGCCCACATAGGTCGCTTCCATCGGATCGTTAGTCACCACCGTGCCGGCGTTCGGCAGATTCTTCGCTTTGGCATAGGCTTTATAGGCTTCCACGAAGTCGGCATTGGTTGGGTTATCGACCGATTCAAAGTAGTTCCATGCGGCTAAATGGCCGACCAGCGGTTTGGTGTCGATGCCGCGCAGTTCTTCTTCACCGACCGAGAACGCAACAACGGGGACATCGGTCGCTTTGATTCCCTGATTCGCCAGCTCTTTATAGAACGGCACGTTGGAATCACCGTTGATAGTGGAAACCACCGCAGTCTTACCGCCCGTCGAGAACTTCTTGATGTTGGAAACGATGGTCTGATAATCGCTGTGGCCAAACGGCGTATACACTTCCTCAATATCTTTGTCCTGAACGCCTTTGGAATGCAGGAAGGCGCGCAAAATCTTATTGGTGGTACGCGGATACACATAGTCCGTACCCAACAGGAAGAAACGCTTCGCCGCCCCACCGTCTTCACTCATCAGGTATTCCACCGCTGGGATCGCCTGCTGATTCGGTGCCGCACCGGTGTAGAACACGTTCGGCGACATCTCTTCGCCTTCATACTGCACCGGGTAGAACAGCAGCCCGTTCAATTCCTCAAACACTGGCAGGACCGACTTGCGCGACACCGATGTCCAGCAGCCGAACACCACCGCCGCTTTATCCTGCGTCAGCAATTGGCGTGCTTTCTCGGCAAACAGCGGCCAGTTCGACGCCGGATCGACCACTACCGGCTCCAGTTTTTTACCCAACACGCCGCCTTTGGCATTGATTTCATCAATAGTCATCAGCGCCACATCCTTCAGCGGCGTTTCTGAAATCGCCATCGTGCCGGACAGCGAGTGCATAATGCCGACTTTGATGGTGTCTGCCGCCTGCACGCTCCAGGTCAACCCCATGCCAACCACTGTCGCAGAAAGCGCAAAAACTTTTAGCAATGAACGTCTTTTCATTTATTAGCCCTTAAGTCGTGTTGAGTGAGAATGGAATCGTGTGATGCGTCAGGTGGAACCACTTCCGTTGAAACGGATTGCGTTGGAGCCGATTGCGTTGAAACAGGTTGCGTTGAAACAGATTGAGGACGCGCCTGCTGTAACATGTGTAAGGTAATTTTCCTGACCTCGGCCTTACTGACGGCAATGTGGTCGGTCAGAATGCGCTGCGCCTCCTCCGTGTGCTGTTGCAATATCGCCAGCAGGATGCGGGCGTGTTCTTTATAGGTCGCATCGATACGATCCTCGCGGGTGAAATCAAGACGCCGAATAATGCGGATTTTCTCCGTCAGCTCACCGTGAACTCGCGCCATTTCGCTGTTGCCCGCCGCCGTCACCAGTCCCCGATGAAACCCTTCGTCGTAGCGGGAGACGGTCTTGCCGTCATCCAGACGCGGTTCCTCAATCCAGAAGCGTTTCAGGTCAGCCAATAGCTCGGTGCAGCGCCCCGGCGGCATCCCGCACAGTCGCCGAATGGCTTCCCGCTCCAGTACGATGCGGAAGTCGTACAGTTCTTCAAAATAGGCGAAATCAAACGGACGAACCTGCCAGCCGCTGCGGAAATAGACTTCGACATAGCCTTCCCGCTCCAGCCAGAACAGCGCCTGACGCACCGGCGTGCGACTGACCGACATCCGCTCGGCAATTTCATTTTCACTAAAGCGATCGCCCGGCATCAGGTGAAAGTCGAAAATGTCGTTTTTCAGCGTTTGATAGACCCGCTCCGCCAGCGCTTCCGGGCGATCTTTGCTGCTCTTTTGTGTGCCTGCTCGCATCGTTTTCTCTGCCTCGTCGTTATTCCCGTTCGTCAGTGGGTTCAGGCGCGTCCCTTTATTGCTGCCTGTCTTTTACTCCAGCCATAGCAAGGCATCGCCGGGGCTGACCGGTCGTCCCGGCTGGCAGCCAATGCGTTTCACCCGACCAGACTGCGGCGCGCTAATCGTCAGTTCCATCTTCATGGCTTCGACGATAATCAGTGGCTGTCCGGCTTCGATGACATCTCCTACGTTCACCAGCACTTTCCAGATATTTCCGTTCATGTCCGCACTCACCTGAAACGCGCTCTCGTCGTTCTCCACAGGCGCGGCCGAAACGCTTTCCTGCGGTGTACTCTCATCCTCCTGCTGCCACAGCGCGACTTCTGTTTCAAACGCCGTGGCCTGACGCTGACGGAAAGCGGCAATGTCGTCGGCCTGATCCATCAGGAAACGTGAGTGCTCAGCAAAATCAAACTCGGTTTCTTCGATGCGGATCGCGGCGCGTCCTTCACGGAAGTCATCACGCAGCGCCGTGAGTTCGGCTTCGCTGACTGGATAAAACCGCACCTGATCGAAGAAACGCAGCAGCCAGGGTTCACCCGTAATGAACTGATCGTTTTTGAGGAATTTGTTCCAGATAGGCAGCGTGCGCCCCACCAGTTGATAGCCGCCCGGCGAATCCATGCCATAGATGCACATGTACATGCCGCCGATGCCGACCGTGCCTTCGGCAGTGAAGGTGCGTGCCGGATTGTATTTGGAACTCAATAAGCGGTGACGCGGATCGACTGGCACCGCACAGGGCGCGCCGAGATAAACGTCACCCAGCCCCAGAATCAGGTAGCTGGCATCAAAAATGATGTCGCGCACCTCGTCACGGCTCGCCAAGCCATTAATACGTTGAATAAAATCGACATTATTCGGCAGCCAGGGCGCGCTGGCGCGTACGGTTTCACGGTAACGTTCCACCGCGCCGAGCGTGGCGCTATCCTCAAACGCCATCGGTAAATGGACGATACGCGATGGCACTGTCATCTGGCTGACGTCGCCCAGTTGACTTTCCAGATGCAGCAATACGTCCAGCAGCGCACGTTGACGGAGAACCCGACTGTCGTAGCGCACCTGTAGCGAACGCACGCCGGGCGACAGTTCTTCGATCCCCGCGGTCTCTGAAGCGCGGATCGCCGCCATTAACAGATGCACGCGCAGCCGCAGTGCCAGATCCAGCACGTTCTCGCCGTATTCAATCAGGATGTAGTTATCCCCGGCCTGACGATACACGGCGGCTGGCGTAGTCGCGGTGGCCGGTACCGCAGCCAGCACGGTTGCAGAACCGTGTTCTGTCGTCGCCAGCGAGGGGACGTCAAACGCAGGCGCGTGAGCGGCTCCCAGCGAGGAAACGCAGTCAGACTGCGCCTGTTCCAATGCCAGTGCTTCATCCGCGCTGATGGGATGGAAACGAATACGATCGCCGGGCTTAACTTGACCGACTTTCCACAGTTCCGCTTTGGCAATCGTCACCGGACAGACAAATCCGCCCAGACTCGGCCCGTCCCGCGTAAGGATCACCGGAAAATCACCCGTAAAATTCACTGCGCCGATGGCGTATTCACAGTCGTGAACGTTGGAAGGATGCAGACCCGCCTCGCCGCCGTTCGCCCGCGTCCAGGTAGGTTTTGGCCCGACCAGACGCACGCCCAGTCGGTTTGAGTTGTAGTGCACCTGCCATTCTGCCGCGAAAAACTCATCAATTGCCGCGTGGGTAAAGAAATCCGGCGCGCCGTGCGGGCCATAGAGCACGCCAATACGCCACTCATCGCCGTATTGCGGAATTAGCGCCGCGTCCACGGCCTGCGGGGCACTCACCGGCGCGGGCGTGGTGCAGGCGGGCAAGTCAGGTTGAGAAATCGCCAGCATATCCGCTACGCGCAGCGTTCTTCCGGCATGACCGCCAAATTCCCCGAGCGCGAACGTCGAACGGCTACCGAGATACTGCGGCACATCGATGCCGTTACGCACCGCCAGATAGGTACGGCAGCCGGACTGCGCGCGCCCCAGCGTCAGCGTTTGCCCGGCCGTTACCGTCACCGGTTGCCAATACGGCACCGTTTCGCCATCCAGCGTCGCCGGACAGTCTGCTCCCGTCAGCGCAATCACCGCCTCGCGGTGGAATCGCAGCGTCGGGCCTTGCAGAGTAAACTCCAGCCCTGCCGCGGCTTCATCGTTACCGACAATACGGTTCGCCAGCCGGAACGCGAAGTCGTCCATCGGGCCAGACGGCGGCACGCCGATATCCCAATAGCCAAGGCGTCCGGGGTAGTCCTGCACGCTGCTCCAGGTGCCGGGTTGAATGACTTCAATCACCGAGGCAGACGGCGTAAAGCTGTCGAGCATCCGCGTCCACACGGTTCCATTGCGGAATGCGTCGGTAGCGACAATCTGGCGCAGGTAATCCAGATTGGTGGCAATACCGTGCAAACGCGTGGCATTCAGCGCCTGCTGCATCTTCTCCAGCGCCAGCTCGCGGGTTTCCGCGTGAACGATCAGCTTGGCGATCATCGGATCGTAATACGCCGATACTTCGGTGCCGGTGCTCACCCAGCCGTCAACCCGCACGTCATCGGGAAACGCCACTTCGGTCAGCACACCGGGGCTGGGCTGGAAGTTTTTCAGCGGATCTTCCGCGTAAATACGTACCTCAATCGCGGCGCCACGCGGAGCCTGCATCAGTTGCGCCCAGTCCAATGGTTCATCCGCCGCGACGCGCAGCATGCATTCGACCAGATCCAGCCCGGTGACACACTCCGTCACCGGATGCTCCACCTGTAAACGGGTATTCACTTCGAGGAAAAAGAACGCATCGCGTTCGGCATCGTAGATATACTCCACCGTTCCCGCACTGCGATAGTTAACCAGCTCACCCAGCTTCACCGCCGAGGCCAGCAACGCCGCACGCGTAGCGTCCGGCAAGTGCGGTGCGGGCGTTTCTTCCACCACTTTCTGGTTGCGCCGCTGTAATGAGCAATCACGTTCGCCCAGCGCCACCACGCGGCCTTTACCATCGCCAAAAATCTGTACTTCGACGTGGCGCGCCCGATCGATGCAGCGTTCGAGAAAGACGCCTGCATCGCTAAAGAACTGTTCGCCCAACCGGCGCACGCTTTCCCACGCAGCCTGTAGTGCTTCTGCATCCGCACAGCGCGTCATGCCAATACCGCCTCCCCCGCAGTACTTTTCAGCATCACCGGATAGCCGATGTCTTCGGCAGCGACTAGCGCGTCCTCCAGCGAGGCCAGCAGCGGCGTTCCCGGCGTCATCGGTACCCCCGCCGCGGCCGCTAATTCACGGGCGCGGTGTTTCAGGCCGAATTCGCCAATTTGCTGGGCGGTTGGCCCGACAAACGCAATGCCGGCCTTTTCACACGCGGCGGCAAACGGCAGGCTCTCTGACAGAAAACCGTACCCCGGCCAGACAGCCTCTGCCCCCGTCTGCTGTGCGGCGGCCAGTACCTTATCGATACACAGATAGCTGTCGCTGGCCTTCTCGCCGCCAATGGGTACAGCAATGTCTGCCTCTTTCACATGCTGTGCGTTTTTATCCGCATCGGAATAAATCGCTACGCTGGTTATCCCCAAACGCTTCAGCGTGTGTATGGCGCGGCAGGCAATTTCACCGCGGTTAGCGATCAGTACGGTCTTAAACATGAGACGCCTCCTGACGGGCAAGCCAGTTGCGCCAGCCGCCGAATTCCGTGATATCCACGGCGTCGCTCAGCGCAGCCGGTTCGCAAATAAAGCCTTTAACCTGCCGTCCGTCAGCTAACGTCAGCGTGCCAATACCCAGCGGCGCCGGAATCTCTGCGACAAACTCACCAAAACGCGCCAGCGGGATGTCCCACAGCTCGACAATAATCGCCGCACCATCGGTGCTTTTCGCCAAACCGGGTTTCGCCGGTTGCGTATTCGCTAGCGCATAAAGACGATAGTTTTCCGCCGTGCGCGTCTCTTCCACCCGTACGGCATCACGGCGGGTCAACTGATGGTTCAACGGCATGCCCGTCAGGTGCGCACCGACGACGGCAAGACGAACGTGTAATGTGGAAGGCGGCAAGGTAGCCTGTTCTACAGGCAGCGTTTTTCCTGTTGCCCCCAGCGTAAGCGCCAGCTGTGCCTGCCAGCGCAAGCCGAAGCTCGCTAATGCACGGTCGTGCCATGCGGGCGCAATCAACGTAATTCCCGCAGGCAAACCATCCGTGCGGAAAGGGGCTGGCAGCGCCAGTGCCGAGAGATCGGCCAGATTGGTAAAGTTGGTGTAGGCGCCCAACTGGGAGTTGTAGCGCACCGGTTCCTGTTTCATCGCTTCACGTGTATGGATGGTCGGCGACGTCGGCACGACTAACGCATCAAATGACGCCAGCGTCTGCTGAATCTGACGCGTCAGTTCAGCACGCAGGTACTCGGCTTTAAACGCTTCTACCGCACTGAAGCGTTCGCCGCTCGCCACAATACCGTGCACCACGGGATCCATGTTCTCGGGTTGCCGCAGCATGTCGCCCACCGCGACGGTGCGTTCTGCCACCCAGGGGCCTTGATAAAGTTGCTCAGCTAGCTGCGTGAAAATACTGAAATCGATCGGGTGTAGCGTCGCACCCGTCGCTTCCAATTCGACCAGCGCGTGTTGCCAGGCCGCCTGAGCGACAGCGTCAGCAAAGAAAGTGGGATCGCTGGGGATAGCAAAGCGCGGCGTCGCTGACAGCGCCGCCGGCGCACTGGCGGGATGGCTGCGCGAGTAGGCATCTGCGGCATCGTATCCGCCAGCCAGTTCAGCGACGGTAAAGGCGTCTTCAACGGTCAGCGCAAATACCGAGATAGTGTCATTCAGGCGACAGGCCGGTACGACACCGCTTGCCGATAACCACCCTTTTGTCGGCTTCAGGCCGACAATATTGTTAAACCCGGCGGGAACGCGCCCCGATCCAGCGGTATCGGTTCCCAGCGAAAACGCAACCAGCCCGCGCGCCAGCACCGAGGCCGAACCTGAACTGGAACCGCCGCTAACATAGTCCGCGTTAAAGGTGTTTGGCACCTCACCAAACGGTGAGCGCGTACCGACCAGACCGGTCGCAAACTGATCGAGATTGGTTTTGCCAATGACAATCGCCCCTGCCGCTTTCAGTTTGGCAACGGCAGTCGCATCGTTGTCGGCCAGATAGGTAAACGCCGGACACGCCGCGCTCGTCGGCCAGCCTGCAACATCAATATTGTCTTTGACGGCAAAAGGAACGCCGAACAGCGGCAGCGCGTCTGAATTTTCACGATACCGAGGCAAGAGCGCCGCGATCTGTGCCTGAAGCAATTCAGGGGTTGCCAGCGCGATCCACGCCGGATCGTCCGTCGACAAACTGGCGAGCAGCGCGCCTAGCGTTTCACCAACGCGATCGGCCTGCTGGTGATAATGCTGTTTCCATTCCTGAAGCGTGAGTCCTGTCATTCTTGGCATGATGTGAATCCCATCTGGTATACAAGATTGAATTCACTAAAGCGAAAACCATGCCAGATTTTATTTTATTGATTTTTATGAAATTAAATGAGGGAAGTTTGTTGCCATGCACAGAAAAGGAACAACCATGCGCCATTGCGGAGCACGGTTGTCAGGAGAAATACGCAGAACAAGCGTTCTTTTAAACGATCTTCTTCGCGGCCTGCTGTGCCAGAATCGACAGTTCCGTCGCCTTGAAGATATGCGCTTGCGACATCGTCAGTTCAGTGCGCTCACGGCAGTCACGCAGAAAATTCGGGAAAAAGGTGCGTTCGACGCTGCCTGCCGGGGTAAAGCGCTGTTCGCCCTTGCCATTCACCAGATAAACGACGTTGCTTTCGCCACGCGTCAGATCGACGTATTTCCTGATTTCGATATAGCCCTCTGTCCCCAGTATCGTCAGACGGCCGTCGCCCCAAACGCTCAGCCCATCCGGCGTAAACCAGTCACAGCGGAAATAGCCGGTTGCCCCATTGTCGCCCAGCAGCATGGCATCGCCAAAATCCTCAAACTCTGGCTGGTGCGGGTGGTGATAATTCGCCGTCTGGCTGGTCACCACTCGCGCGTTGGTATTGCCGGTAAAATAGAGAAACTGTTCGATCTGGTGGATGCCGATATCGCAGAGGATCCCACCGTACTGACGCTTTTGATAAAACCAGTCGGGCCGCGCGCCGCGTTCACGATGGGGCCCCACGCCGATCGTCTGAATCACTCGGCCGATCTCACCCCATTGCACCAGTTCACCGGCAAACAGTGCGCTATCCACATTGATTCGCTCATTAAAGTACACGGCAAACTTGCGGCCGGTTTCGGCCACCCGACGCTGGACGGCATTCAACTGCTCCAGCGTAGTCAACGGCGGTTTGGCGGTGAAGAAATCTTTGCCTGCCTCCAACGTGCGCAGCGCCAGTTCGGCTCGGTCACAGGGAATGACCGCGCAGGCAATAAGTTCGATAGAGGCGTCGCCAATCAGCTGCTCCGCAGAATCCACAAAAGGCACGGAGGGGAAAAGCGAGATGAATTTTTCCCGATTATTTGGATCGGACTCGAACACGCCAACCAGTTCCGCTCCTGCATCGACCAGTTGCCGACACATGTCATAAATGTGGTTGTGCGCTAACCCAATCGCCGCAAATCGAATCTTTTTCATCTTCACCTCTGCCGATATCGCTATGCCAAACCGCTACAATAAGGCGGAAACCAAGCAGGCTAAAGACAAAAGCCGCGTAACGCGTTAGAATTTTTCCCGTTTTTTTAACATATCCACATTTTCCGCAACGCAACCAAGAAAGATAGCCATGAAAAGAAAACGTATTCTTATCCCTCTCATCATTCTGATCCTGTTTGTGCTCTATCTGAATCGCGATGCGTTGAACCCTTTTGCGCCTGACTGCAAAAACCTTCCCGCGAACCAACCCAAGCCCGAAGTGTGTAAAAAACCAGTGAAAGAAGTCGCCCCAGGTTTTGAAATTTAAGCCATTGAAATTTAAGTTCGAAATCTAAGCTGGCGTATCAGCGCGGTTTGGGAATATTGAACTGTTCCAGAGCGGGGTTAACCGTTTTGGCAAAATCTTCCCGCCGGTTCTTGAGTTTGCTTTTGGCATTGAAAAAGTTCACCAGTTCCGCAATCCCCATACCGATGCTGAGTGCACCGCTCACCGCCCATCCCACCGGCCCTGCGGCCGCGCCAACGGCAGAGGCGGCAGCCGCACCGGCGGCCTCACCCGCGATAGCCCCCACGACTTTTCCGGCAATCGCTGCGCCCGCTTTACCAGCCAGCCCAATGGCCGTTTTACTCCCCGCCGCCTTGGTTAAATCCTCTGCATGTAGCGACGATTTAGCAAAACTCATCACGCTGCGCCCGGCCTCTTTCACCGCCTGCGCATCGCTTTTTACTCCTGTCCCCTCATGTAATGCAGCCGAGGGGGAAGCATCAAGTCCAACCGTTCGCGGCGCGGTCGGTGATATCGTAGAGAAACGTTGGCTCATCGCCGCCTGCGCAAGCAGCGGATCGGACAGTAAAATGGTGTTGATTTCACGCGGCACTGCCTGCTCAAAATGCTGAATCACATCCCCGTCTTTCTGTAGCGCTTCAATACGTTGATTTAACACCTTTTCCGTTTCTTCGGTATTCCGGTACTCGCGCCCCGCCATCACCT
Source organism: Pectobacterium sp. PL152 (assembly GCA_021907015.1). Lineage (GTDB taxonomy): Bacteria > Pseudomonadota > Gammaproteobacteria > Enterobacterales > Enterobacteriaceae > Pectobacterium. The sequence continues at coordinate 109,433 of CP091064.1, forward strand.
GCTCCAGCGTCTGTTGCAGTTTGACCAACGTCGCCGACTTTTGCGCCCCGCTGTACTGCTGCGGTCGGGTAAAAACGGCTTCATTCAACGTACTGATATCAGTTTTTGCCGCCAACCCCAGCGCCGCCGCATTGTGTAGCGTATCCGCCGCTTCCTGACGGTTCACTGGTGCCTGTTCGCGGATCCAGCTTTTCATGTCCTTCATCATCAGTTTGCCATCATGTGGGACTCGTGCCAGTTTTTCCCCTTTGACATCAGCATGTTCCAGAATCCCGAACAGCCCGGGATTAGACCACAGTCGGGCAGCCGTTTTTAGCTGAGGTGACAGCGTCGGGTTGTCGGTCATAATCGCGTTCAGATCGGTCAGGGTGCTGGTGCGATCGTTCTTTTGCGGCGGAGAATGCGTGTAGGATTTTTTGGCATCGGCAGCATTAAGCAGCGGCTCGTTGGCGAGCAAAAGCGCGGAAGATTGCACTAACCGCAGCGACTGTGCATCGGCTGTCGGATTTTTTTCCCGATATTCCTGCACAGCATGGCTGGCATCGCTGGCACGTCGCTCCATGCTTTTAATAAAGGATTTGGTATCCCGATTCGAGATATGTCCGTCGGCTCTCCCGCCATCCTTTGCCGTATCCATCGCCGTGTAGATCGCCGGATTTTCACGCAGATAGACAAGCGCTTTTTCCGCGTTCGTGCCGCCCTCTTGTAACATTTTCGCCGCCGCCAGCGGGCGATTCAGCGCCTTTGCCGCCTTTTCGCGTTCGTTTTCCGGTAGATCGCTCAACAATGTCGACCACTTTTCCAATGCTCTGGCGTTACTGTGCTCCGAGCTATCTATCGCCTGAAGATCGACGGGAGGCTTGGGTTCCGCAATCAGTGAGCTGTCGGCAATTTGCATAGTTGGCGGCACACGCGCAGGTGCCATTGCTCTCAGGCCAGAAGGCAGTGGCGACAGGCTCGGCGACGCGTCGCCAAAATCGATTGAGCGCGAACCCGACCGTGCAGTGGGCAATGCCGCCGTTTGTCCACCCTGCCGATTCGCTTCTGTATTGTGTTGCGCAGGCAAAGACGCGGCATTTCCCCACCGGTTTCCGTTATCAATACGATTGATCATTACTGTCTCCATTCTGCTGTCATCAGGCCGAACAAACGAGTCTCCCGCGTCATTCGAGCACAGAAAGGCCAGCAAGCGTGCCGCTCGCAGGATGACGGGTATAAGTGAGTGGAATGAAAACGCGATAGGTTCCCTGAAAATATTCAGGAGTATTTGATGGCTATTGGTCGCTTATTCATTTTTATGGAAATCGCTTTCCGCAGAATATTCACGGAATGATGCAGAGAATAAGACAGATAACCGGTTAACGACTGTTCAATTACATATCACCATCATCATTAACGATCAAGAGATACATCTCCCAACCTGACAACAACGATCGTCGTTACCGCCCTTTCTTGCTCTTACAATAACCAGACGAAATGATTACAAAAAATTTCAAAGAGTAACCAAATGTGTGATCCATATAAATGAAACATCGTTTCCTTTTCACCATAATGCCACACAACCTAATTATCAAGTCTGCTGATAATTAGGGAAACCAGTAAGCGGTGTAAATTATCGACATTCACTCATCAGCATAAGCCATTTCGCTGATTGAAAGACGCATAAGCAACGTCGTATATAAGGAAGCGTAAATGAATTGATAAAAACTGATTGACCAGGGATTTCGCCCTGTCTGACATTATTAATGGCGTCATCATCATTTCTGGTGATTCTATTTTTACGCCCAAAAAATGGCATCCACTGTCTGGTTTTAAAGATAGAGACTGCACTCGCCAATAATATTATTTATTCATCAAGAAAGAGAAAGACAGAATGAAAATATACACACGTAACCTACTCATCGTTTGTGCCGGATTCGCTCCTTTCCTCACTCAGGCAGAAACCGACGGCAAAACGACCTTTCAGTACGAACATAACTGGAAGACGGAAGACCGCCGCCACGCAGACTCCATCAAGCTCATTCACAAGAAAACCAACGGCTGGTCATACGAAGTCAAATTCAGTACGTCAGCAGGTGGGAACAGCAACTACGACGTTGCCTATGATGACATGCAGGGCGGCTCTGGCGGCATGGTGATCGGTAAGGACTTCAAGCTAAGCAAGGCCGCCACCTTAACCCCTAGCTTTGAATTCTCCATCGGCAATGCCAGCATGATGTATCAGCCGGGGCTGAAATATAACTACCGAATTAACAGCGACTGGTCCACCTATGGCCGCTACCGTTATGAATATAAGAAACCGACACGTAGCTCGCGTTATTCGACCATTTCCACGTCAGATAAATATGGTCACGCAGGAGAATCTTATTTGTCAAAATCCGACACTGGACGCCACCGTCTGGATGCTGGGGTAACGTATTCTGGTTTTGATAATATTAATCTGACTTACGTCTTTAACTACTATATCGGCGATAACACCACAAAATCGTATAAATATAGCAAGGGTGAATTCACGGAAAGAGAATACGCCGTCTATGACAATGGTAAAACGGACTATGAGCATCAGTTCAAAGTTCAATATAAGTTAAACAAACAGCTAACTCCTTACATTGAGTATGATGATATTAGTCAATCCAGCACATCATCAAGCCGTCAGGGGAAAATCAAGGTTGGTTTCAACTACGTTTTCTAAGAAATACCGAATTTTATAAAGGAAACACGCCGTATTTCGTGCCGCGTTGAGGGAAAAATAAATTCATGAATGAATTTTGTCTATCAGCGCACAGTTTTCACAATTAACGACCAATATTAATGGTGCCTATAATGAAAAAACGCTACCTTGTGGCCGGTATTCTCTTTGCCCAAATTTATGCTATTTCCGCCTCTGCCTCTGATACCAAACTCAGCTATGAACATAGCTGGGGAACGATGAATCGCTACCACGGTGATCAAATTGGTATGCGGCATTTTATGGATAATGGCCTGTACGTTGGCGTTGAGCTGAACTTTTATAATAAGAATAAAGATCTGACCATCGATGATGTCGTCTCGAATTCTTATGCTTTTTATACCGGCTATGCCTACAGCTTAACGCCTGAACTAACCTTAACGCCGAATCTGGAAGCGCGCTTCTACTCCGGCGGCACCAGCGGTGAAGGCACCGTAGGCGATATCGGCGCTAGCCAGAGTTCCGGCGCACGCTATACGCCAGGTTTGAAACTGACCTGGTCTGTAACTGACAAGACGGATCTTCATGCGCAATATCGCTATGACCTCAGAAAAATCACCCGCAGCAAGCGCACCAGCACGGATGATGACACCCACCGTCACCGCTATGAAGCGGGCGTGGCCTACAAAGGTTTCGATAACTTCACACTGGCGTACACCGCTTACTACTATCACGCAGATTACGTGCTGCAAAACAACAAAAAGCATGACTATCAGCAGGATTTTGATGTGTCTTACACCATCAACGACAACTGGACGGCACACGTTGGCGTTGAAAATGTCGCCAGCGGGCGTGATGTGAAATCACGTGAAGGAAAAGGGAAAGTCGGCTTCACCTATACGTTCTAACAACGACTTAGCTTTCTAACAATAGCTGACGACTATGCCATGTTTCTCGGGGATCCTGTTCATCAAGCAGGATCCCTTTATTACAAAAGCTATACAGGTAGATAAAAATGAAAAAATTTGCGCTGTCGCTTCTTGCGGGTCTGGTTGCTTTACAGGCCAGCGCCGCTACACCAGACCGTCTCACTATCGTCAATCAGTATGTTGACAACGTGCTGACCAAAGCCGGCGACCAGTATCACGGCCAATCACCCACGCCATTGCTCGCCGATGGTATCGATCCGCGTACTGGCAAGCAGATGGAGTGGATCTTCCCTGACGGCCGCCACGCTGTGTTATCTAACTTCTCCGCGCAGCAAAACCTGATGCGCGTGCTGGTCGGGTTAAGTAACCTGAGCGGCAACCCCAGCTATAAGCAGCGTGCCGAAGCGATTGTGAAGTATCACTTCCAACACTATCAGGATGAGAGCGGCCTGCTGATTTGGGGCGGTCACCGTTTCGTTGATTTAAAAACGCTGCAACCGGAAGGCCCGAGCGAAAAAGAGATGGTGCATGAGCTGAAAAATGCCTATCCCTACTACGATTTGATGTTCAGCGTTGATAAAGAGGCCACCGCGCGCTTTATTCGCGGTTTCTGGAATGCGCACGTTTATGACTGGAAAATCATGGAAACCAGTCGCCACGGTAAATACGGGCAAAAAATGGGCGCGCTCTGGCAAAGTCCGTTTGAGCAACAGCCGCCTTTCTTCGCCACCAAAGGCCTCAGTTTCCTGAATGCGGGTAACGATTTGATCTATTCCGCCTCGCTACTGTACAAATACAATAAAGAAGACGGCGCGCTGGTCTGGGCAAAACGTCTTGCACAGCAGTATGTGCTGCCGCGGGATAAAGCGACCGGGCTTGGCGTGTATCAATTTACGCAGGCGCTGAAGCGCGAAGAAACCACCGACGATGCCGATACGCATTCCAAATATGGCGATCGCGCCCAGCGTCAGTTTGGCCCAGAGTTCGGCCCTACCGCGCTGGAAGGCAATATGATGCTGAAAGGACGCACCAGTACGATCTATTCCGAAAATGCGCTTATGCAGCTCCAGTTGGGTAAAGATTTAGGCGCGGAAGGCAAAGAACTTCTGACCTGGACAACTGATGGCCTGAAAGCCTTTGCCAAGTACGCCTATAACGAGTCGGATAACACGTTCCGCCCGATGCTCGCTAACGGCAAAGATCTCTCCAATTACGTTCTGCCACGTGATGGTTACTACGGTAAAAAAGGCACGGTGATCAAGCCTTATCCCGCAGATAACTCATTCCTGCTGTCGTATGCTCGCGCCTATACCGTTTTACCGGACGCCGAACTGTGGCGTGTCGCACGCGGCATCGCTCGCGCACAGGGGCTGGGTGAGTTAGGTTCAGCGGCGGGTAAAGACGTCAAAGTGGATCTCGCAACCAAGAACAACGATCCTTACGCCCTGTTCGCGCTGCTGGATCTGTATCAGGCGAGCAAAGTGAAAGACTATCTGTCGCTGGCGGAAAAAGTGGGCGATAACATTATCAGCACACGTTATAAGAACGGCTTCTTTATGGCCGATCCCAACAGACAATATGCGGATGTCGATACCATCGAGCCTTATGCCCTGTTAGCGCTGGAAGCCGCGGTACGCAATCAGCCACAGTCCGTTGCCCCATTCCTGAATGGTGCTGGCTTCACCGAGGGCGGCTATCGCATGGAAGACGGTTCAACTCGCATATCTACTCGCGATAACGAGATCTTTCTGCTGAACGTTGGCGAAACCTTGAAACCCAACAATAAGAAGTAAGCGTTAATCCTCAACACGCCAATGGTGGTTCGCTGCCATTGGCAATCTTCTCTTGCTTACCCTACTCAACCCTTCATCGAACAAGACCACCATTATCGGGCTTGATATTTAATCGCGTAGTGCTAATCGAGGGGTACTTAACACGTGGAACTTACAGGATGCAATGCCGGCCACGATGAACGCGACCGACATGAAGTAACGCAATAATTTCAAACGTTAGTTAACCAAAGGCACCTCTGGGTGCACGCCAAGCCAGCCCGGCGTAGGTTCGCCTTTCGCTTCGCCGACATACAGGCTCATCTGTGCGCGAAAACGTTCGACCGCACCGCGATCGTACATGAAATCAGCAAATGCCTGCGGGCGGGTGTTACGGTATTCCCAGATAGGCTTGTAACCTTCTGGCGGCGCAACGTCAGTACGCACAGACCACATACGCGAAACCTGAGTTTGCGTTTGCGGATCCAGTACCCAGCTCAGATACAGCTTGGCGCTTTCTGGGTGTTTAGCCTGTTTGAATATAGCGGCGCGTTGCGCCCAAGAGACAAAAGGATCGGACTTCGGCAGCACAAAGCGGGTCACAGCATCCGCAGCCGGAACGAGCGCGCCGGAGCTGGTAAACGTTGCGCTATATTTTCCCGTCGCGATTTCAGCACCGGGGACATTAGTGCCGCGCACGTAGACGGGGTCCTGCTCCTGTAGTTTTTTAACAAAATCCCAGCCGTATTTATCCACGACCAGCTTGTACCAGAACAGCACCGCATCGTCGTCATTAGGATAGGCCAGAATCAGGTTGCCTCTCAGATTGGGACGAAGGTAATCATTAGCTTCACGCGGCCAGGATTTTTCATCCATAAGCTGGGTGTTGACCAAATTACTGAATGCGATGACATAGGCACCGGTCCAGGCACCATCGGCATCACGAAATTCCGGATAGATTTTATCCCAGCCACGCGCTTTGTAGTTCAGCAGCACCCCTTCCTTTTTCCAGCGTGGGAAATTCTGCACCGTTTGCAGTTGCACCACATCAGGAATCAGCGTACCGGTCGCCAGTTGATTATCGATACGGGCATCATGGTATTTGCTGTAATCGACAATCACATTTAGTTTCATGCCAGGAAAACGTGTCTCAAATGCCCGCTTGAAACCAGCCTGCTGCGACTGCACGTCACCGCCAGCATAAACGGTAACCGTTCCGCCTTCTCTCAACGCGCTCTTATAGATTTGATCCAGCGAGCGCGTCTCAATTTCGACGCCAGCCTGACTTTGCCCGACGCTGAGACCGGCCATCATAGCCAGCATCAGCACTGTTTTCTTCAGGTACTTCCCAGTGTATTGCATTGTGATTTCCTTCACTTAATGAATAAAACCCGTACCGGCAAACGACAACTATCCGCCGTTAAAACGGCAACGGTATGACCAGCGGATCGCAAGCCAGCGACGCGCAGGATTAGATCGACGATAGGCGATCGTCAAAAATAAAATCAGAATAGAAACGTATGAGCCATCGTCGTTATATCGACCATTCGAGGCAGATTTCCTGCTTCTACTAGGGGAATTAAGTATTGAGTTTACAGGATTAAATAAAAACACATACGAAGAAAAAGCGAACAATATAGTTAAAAATATTGAATGGATAAAAGGGAATTATTGTATTCGGTACAGGTTTAACATAGCGGGTAAAATAAGATAGCATTGCATTACTTATCTTGATAAATAATTTCACTCCAAATGATATTGTTTGATATCATAACAAAATGAAAACATTATAATTACCACTCCTCTCATTTTTCATTAAAATAATCTCTGGGGTTATTGCTCTTCGCTTAAAAGTGGATACCTATCAACCGCCGACGTAATAATGAAAAATTTTTAATATCCACATTATATCTATCATGGTTCGGGATGTATGTGATTACGCTAAGAACTGCTTGCCAGATAAACAGATAATAAAATAAAGAACACAGCATTAATTCTATTCAGCAGCGTATTATCTTCACGGCTAAAAATAGACTTCGCCTTATAGGCAATCGTCGCATATGTTGCATGCGCGCAGACAAACGCTAAACAGAAGATTCCCACCAGAGATAAAAATTGCAGTAAGTAATCCTGTCGACTATCGATAAAGTGAGGAAAAATAGAAAAGAAAAACAAGATAGCATTTGGGTTCGTAAACTGTAAGAGCACGCCTTCTGTGAAAATACGTCTTTTTCTAACGACTTTCGCATTCTCAATCGTCATAACTTTACTTTGAGTAAACCACAACTTCACACCAAGATAGAACAAATAAAGAGCACCGCAATAAGAGATGGCCTTAAAGGCACGTGGTGATGAGACAAGGAGCAACCCCAGACTGGTTGCAGAGAGCCCGGCAACCGCACAGACACCGATGGTTAATCCAGAAATGCCAACGATAGACCCTTTTAGTCCATAGTTTATTGAGTTGGCGATCGACTTTAGTGTTCCTGGCCCTGGCATGAAAACAACGGTCAGTGCAATAGCGGCAAAACTCAGATAACTGTTCACAATCGTATTTCATCCTAAATGTCTGTGGCATACGACATTGTGGAGAGGTTAAGTAATAAAGTGAAATACCAATTACCTAATAGGTTAATACGGATTTCTTATTAGCCACGTATTGCGTTAGCCATTTAACCCCATATTCAACAAGAGGGTGACCGTTACCAGGATTCCAGACTAAAGCGGCTGTTACTATTTTTATTGATTCTTTAAGATGAATTAAACGGACATTGCCAGGAATAAAACGACTCATGCTCAAAGGGACAAGAGCAGCACCTTGCCCACAACTCACATAAGCAATTTGTGCCGTCACTGAACGAACTTCATACAGAATTCGTGGATTAAAACCATTTTCTCTGCAAGCCGAGGTCAATATATCAAAATATGTCGGGTTCACACGTCGTGATGACATAACGAATGCTTCATCTTTCAGATCGCCAAGCCGAATTTCATCATTACAGGCCATAGGATGTTCTACAGGCAATGCGACTCCCAATAAATCTTCTGTCAGCGGTATAGATTTCAGCGTCTGTCCAATATCCCCCTCGACCCTGACAAAAGCCATGTCCAATTTGCCAGATAATAATGATGAAATAGCTTCAGCACTGTCGATCTCATTAACAAAAACAGTTACGTCGGGGTAGTGATGTTTAAAATAATTCAAAAATTCAGGGACAACATCAAACATCGCCGATGTAATTGCACCTATATGAATCACACCGACCTTTCCCTGAGCAACTTCTTTCACCATTTTTTCTAACGATGCCATATGGTCAACAAATCTTTTGACCTGCGGCAAAATAGCTTTTCCGGCAGGGCTAAGGGCCGTTCCACGCCGTGAACGTTCGAATAATGTTAACTTCAAAGATTGCTCGAGTATTTTTATCTGTTCAGTCAGCGGAGGCTGAGACATCCCAAGTCGCGCTGCCGCCCGACCAAAATGCTCTTCTTCAGCAACAGCAAGGAATAAGTACAATTGTTTGATTAATCTATAATCGATTTTACTCAATGTATTGCCTCCGCCGGATAGACCAATCAACACTATGCGAGTGGAATGTAAAGTTCTATTCTTATTTTAGTATCATACAGATACATAAAAACGAATTTACATATCAATACAGACAGATGAAAGTAGCCAATTTCCCCCTATTTAAGGTCACCATGGCTCCTTTTGAGAAACAGCAGTTCTCTAAATTAATCGATGGAATTCATGTCACTATCTCAGCCATAGCACGTCATGGAGAAAAAGCACCGATTGTGTTTTTACATGGATTCGGCTCGACTAAGGAGGACTACGCAGATATCGTTCTACACCCTGAGTTCGATGGTCATCCTTTTCTGGCTTATGACGCACCGGGATGTGGTGAAACACAATGTAACGATGTTACGTCGGTTTCCATCCCCTTTCTTGTAAAAACGGCACTTTCCATGCTAGATGCAATGGGATTTCGAGAATGTCATTTAGTCGGCCATTCGATGGGCGGATTAACCGCATTACTCTTGGCAGATCAGAACCCCGAACGCGTATTATCTTTTACCAATATAGAGGGAAACATCGCACCCGAAGATTGTTTTTTGAGCCGTCAGATTATAAATTATCCTAGTGATAACGCTGGTGAGTATTTTGAACACTTCATTGAAAGAACACGTTTTTCGCCTTATTTTTCCAGCGCACTCTACGCAGCTAATTTACCAAATAAAGTACACGTCGATGCGGTAAAGGGCATTTTTAGCTCGATGGTTCATCTATCCGATCACGGCGCATTGATGGATAAATTTCTCAAGCTGCCATTCCCTAAAATGTTCATGTTTGGTGAACAGAATCGCTCCCTGAGCTATCTCAAAAATATAGAGAAACACGGTGTTTTACTAGCAGAAGTCCCTCACTGCGGACACTTCCCGATGTATTCCAACCCATCTTACATGTGGGGAAAAATTGCAGAAAATATAGTTTTAGGTCAGCGTCATCAGCATTATTATTGCCATTGAAACTGAGATGCGCTTCTGAGCGGCAGCTAAAAAACCCCGGCCTTTTAGGGCCGGGATTATTGTTATAGGATTATTTGGCTGGCTTTTTCGGGCCTTACGTTCTTCTAGCGTGACCTTTATCCATATTCCGACACCTAAAATAAGGCCTCCAACATATCCTGATTAAAAAAAAGGATGAAAAAACGTCCTGCCAACTAAATGGGAAAAAAATCTTTTTAAAATAAATAATTAATGATGCAAGAAATACTGATACCGCATCAGAAAATAAAAATAAAGCCAAACAACATAATATCAACTTAAATAATCTGATAAGATTATTTTTTAGCATTAACATCATCCTTTTATCGAGAGTATCTTTTACAGCATTTCCTGTTTTCTCACTGATGTAGCCCCCGATAATTGTACCTATTAAACCAGATATAAAATTTCTTCTGGCCCCAGCCTCGAATATGTTCTAGTCATATTCGAGAATAGCCTGAGTCAAAAGCAGGAAACCATCCATCAATATGCTGACGCTTATTCCATTGAGATAAATGAGAAACTTCTTCCCTTCAAGTTTACTATGGGGTTTCAGCCATAAATGTTTTTCATCACATCCTAAATCTAAGCATAAACCAAATTCCTAATGCAGCAATAGGTCCAGTTATGGCTCCCAATGTAAAACAATCTATTGCAGTCTCCCATGTAAAATTAAATTCACCTTCTCTCAAGAAATCAACAATGCTAAACATTAAATTTAATAAAAGAATAAAAAAACATTGCCAAAGCACAAGAAATCGTCAGATAGATAAACATAATCAAGTTTATCTTATCATTTCTCATTTCTCATTTCCTTTACCTTATTTTCCGTATATTTCCCACCAACTTCAGCACCAACTGAGCCTCCTAAACCACCGACAGTTCCAGGTATCGGACTTTTAGGTTTACCTGTTGTAATCAAGGATATATAACAGGGATATCTCCGTATTCATTTCGCACATTATTAAATATCGGTTTTAAAGGCGCTTCTATCAATTTTCCTGCCCCAAAACCGATTAGTGATCCACCAAGAGACCCTAACATAGCATTTGTGGGATCTTCACCTTTTAATGAGCTACCTATATATGCTGTATTAACACCGATTAGCGCTGAATGCGTAATCCCAGCACCCGCACTTAACCACCCTGTAGCTCCTGACATTAAGAAGTCGGTATAGCTAAACTCTGACTCAGAACCTTTTATAATTTGATATCCTTGAAAAGTACCATTAATGCCCATGCTAATCCCTGCACTAGTAAGTTTTGCTGCAGCACCAGCTGTCCCTCCCCCATTATCAATGTACCTGCGGTAGCAGCCATTGTCTGGCAAGATATCGGTGTTCCACCACTACAAGCCTTAGCTATTTCTGCCTGTTTATCAACCTCGTACTTATTGATAGTGCCTGGTTTGCTCTTCTCTGCCGCAGCCAACACATTCGCCAAAGCATTATTCTCCACCGCATTGCGCCCGGACTGTGCACCGCTGGCGGCAGAAGCCGTGCTGTTGCTTGCCAGACCGGATACCAGCCCGGCGGCCAGCGTCGAGAGCGCACTGACCGACTGTTTTCCGCTTCCGTCAGGTCGTTCGCCGTCTTACCGGGATATTGCAAGGCCATAATCGTACGGGCGGCCAGTTCACCACTGGAGGCACCAATCGCTCCTGCCGCCGCATCCTGACCCGACAGCTGCGCGACCACTGCCCCCACCACCGCGTGCGCCATGGCATTGGCCGCGATATCCGACGCCGTGATTTTGCTCTCATCCTTCGGTAGCGTGACGTCTTTCACCAGTTGCGCCAGGTACGGCGACGCACCGCTGGCTATCGCTTTCTGGATGTCTCCGCCCGCCAGGGCCTGAATCGCCGCTGTCGCCGCCTGTGCCGCGCGCTGGAAGTCGCTCCCCGTGCCGTATTTCTGCATCTCGGCCTTGTAGGTCGGTGATTCCGTCAGCGCCTTTTATACTCCTCCCATTTCTGCGTCGGATCACCGTCTTTCGGACGCTCGACGGTGGCATCGCCCTTGGCCTCTGCGGCTTTCTGCGCCTTCAGCTCGCCCTCGGTGCGCACGATATCCATCACCTGCGCGCCGATTTCACCTATCAGCTGCGCCTGTTTCAGGCGTTTCTGCTCTTTCTCTTTGTTAAAGATCGGACTGAGCGCGTTGTTCGCGTGCTCAACGTCACGGCTCAGCGTGGCGATGTCCTGCACCTGCTTCGCCGTATCCCGCAGCAGCAGGGTGCCGTCACTCACCGCCGCATAGGTGGTGCTGGATGCATTGCCGCTGTGACCCAGCGCCATCAGCGCCGACGGCACGTTCATCGCCAGCGTCGACAGCATACTGCCGTTCAGGGACGGGCTGGCGCTGAACCCGGCGCCACTGTGCTCCACCTTGAATTCGGCTTTATTGTTGAGCCCGCTCCAGCCCAGCGTCCCCGTTTCCAGCCGGTTTTTCTCGGCGCTGGCGGTGGAGCCAATGACGGCGGCATCAAGCTGGATATGTTCTCCGGTCTTTATACCAAATCCGTCTTTACCGGCAAAGAGCCCCGTCTGCTGCTGCACGCTGTCATAATTGCTGTGCATCTTGTCTTTGCTGAGGCTGATATAGCCGCTGCCGCCCCCGCCGCCCCAGGTAAAGCTGCCGCCCGCCGACCCGCTCACCTGTTTGGAATCATAGCGGTCGCTGTCCTGCTGACTTTGCAGCAGCAGGTTACGTCCGGCCTCTACATCAATGCGTTCGCCGCTCACCTGCGCGCCCGTCAGCCGCGTGTCGCGCTCGCTTTTCAGCGTGACGTGGTTACCCGCATCCACCGTGGTTTCTGACCAGGTGTTGCCCGTGCCGGTTTCTCGCCCTTTCGCCGCATTGACATTGGCGAAAATGCTGAGCCCCGCGCTGCCGTTGCTTAAGCCCAGACTGACGCCGATATTGCCGCCGCTGCTGCTGTTTTTTCCACTCAGCGCTTCACTATTACGGGCTGAGAGCAGGTGGATATCCTGCGCCGCGTTCATCAGGACATCCCCGCCCGCCTTAAGCTGGCTACCCGCGACCGTGATATCCCCGGTGCGCGATTCGATACCGATATCCCCGGCCGCATTCAGCGTCGAGCCAAAGCTCTGCTTCTGTTCGCTGGTCTGGCTGGAGCGTGAGTTCTGCGCCCCGAGCGAAATGCTGACGCCGACAAAAGAGGCTTCCCCCTTGTTGTTCAGCTCGGACTGACTGCCCTGATAGGCCTGATACCCGGCCAGCCCGGCCTTCATGCCCTGCAGCAGCGCCAGTCGGCCATCGCTTTCACTTTTCGCCGCCTGAATACTCTGCACCGCGCTGTTGAGCGCCGAGCCCACCACGCCGGACAGCGCCACGGTCAGTCCCGCGCTTTTCTGCTCAAACTCCTGCTGCTGTTTGCGCGTGTCGTAGCCCGGGTCGAGGGTGACGTTGTTGCCCTGCAGGAGAATGTCCTTCCCGGCCACCATGTCGGTGCCGCTGATGCTGACATCGTTTCCGGCCTTCACCGTCACCGAATCGGTCGTGCTGCCGAGGGTGCTGATGCTCTGGCTTTGGGTCGCCGCCTGGTCACGCAGTTTCTGGCTGGTTGACGTTGAGCCGATGGTAAAGCCAATGCCGCCGCCGCTGAACAGCCCGCTCTTTTTCTTGCTGTGCTCTTCATAATTCTGGTAGTTCTCTACGCTGGCAGCGGTGTTGACGTCGTTGTTCGCCAGCAGCGTCACCTGCTTGTCGCCGACCACCGAGGAGCCCTGCAGGTTGATATCCTGATTAGCTGCCAGCATGACACTGTCACCCGACAGCAGGCTGCCTTTCTCATTAGTCTGCAACGTTTCCTGCAACGTATGCGTCACCGTCTTCGAAAACCGTTTCTTCTTGACCTGGGTTTCTTCAAAGAAGGTGTGCTGCGTTTCGGTCGCCGATAGCAGGTTGATGTTGTTACCCGCCTGTGCCGTCACTGCGCCGCTCGCCACGCCCTGCGCCGCCTGCAGGTTGATATCTCTGCCTGCCTGTAGGTTCAGGCCCTGGCCCGTCGTGAGTTCGGTGCTCTGCTGGGTGATGTTTTGCTGCCAGTCAGCGTGGCGGTTCCACCAATTGCCGCTGTAGGTTTCTTCGGTTTCAGACAGCAGATTCAGGTCGCGTCCGGCCGCCAGTGTCGCCGTGCCTTTGGCGTTCAGGCTGGCCGCCTCGGACAACACATCCCGTCCCGCCACCAGATTCAGATCGCCGCCGGTCAGAAGCTGGCTGTTTGCCACCTCCTGCGTACGACGCTGCGCGGTGCTGCCGCCCTGATACAGTGTCTCTTTCAGCGTATCCTGTGCCGTCAGGCGAATATCGTTACCCGCCGCCAGCGTCAGCGCCGTGCCGCCGGAAAGCGCGCTGGCAGCAATCTGGATATCCTGACCCGCGACCGCCTTCAGCGCACCGCCCGCCGTGACGGTGCTGCCCTGCACGGCCGTATTCAGCGCGGTGTTGCTGCTGCCCCAGCCGATATCGACACGGTTATTGGTCAGCGTCAGCGCCTCCATCGCTACATTGCCTTTGGCGTTCAGCGCCATGTCCTGCCCGGCGTTGAGCGTGGCCGCCACGTTGCGGATATCCTTGCCCGCGCTGAGCGTCAGGCTGTTGCCCGCCACGATTTCAGCGGTTTTGCCCAGTTCGGTGAACGTGAGCGAGCCGGTACCGCTGCGCGACGAGGTCGGCTGCGCGGTCTGGAAGTTGCGGCTTTCGGTGCGGTTGATGATATCGCCGTTGATGCTGGCGAGCTGCAGCGTATTACCCTCCATCCGGCTGCCGCTGTTGGTGATGTTGTTGAGCGCCACCAGATTCAGGCCGCCGTCTGACTTAATCAGGCCGCCTTCGTGGTTATCAATCCTGTCGCCGCTGGCAATCGCCAGCACCTCAACCGCCTTGAGCGTCCCGCTGTTGGTGACGCTACCGCCGGCGTTCAGTTCGATCTTATTCGCGACAATCGCGCTGCCCTGCAGGTTGCTTTTATCCGCCTGCGCCAGATACAGCTTCGGTGCCAGCACGGTCTGACCGTTAACCTCGATATTTTCCCACCAGACCAGACTCTGGCGGAGGTTCGCGACCTGATCCGGCGTCAGGCTGACGCCCAGTTGCAGGTTCATGCCTTTCTGCGCCGCCGCCGCGTTATCCAGCAGCATTTGCATCTGTGCCAAATCGGAGCCCGTGCCGTTCAGGTGACGCTGCCCGCTCTGTTTCAATACCGCCTGGCTGATATAGCGGGTATCAAACTCCGCATCCCCGAGGAAGCGGTAATCATGGTCCGCATCCAGATTCAGCTTATCCAGCAGGTAGGACGAGCCCAGCACTTTGTCGGCCTGCGTCCACTGCGAGCGCGTCTCAACCGGCACCACCGTTGACGGCTGTTGTCCCAGCAGCGTCTGCAAATCGCTGAACAGCGCATTGTCGACCTGCCCCAACTGTTCCAGTTTCGGGTTGGTGTGGATCAGGTAGCGGCTGTCGGCATTCGGGTCGACCACCAGCAGCCCGTTATTGCCGGTCGGCAATGGGTACTCGGCAAGCGGGTTGGTGCTCAGGTTTTGCAGCCCGTTGCCGATGGCGCTCAGCAAGTCTGCGGCAGAAAGCGGTGGCTTCACAGCAGGCGCCATCCCGCCCGGCAGGCTGTCTGCACTCACTGTTGGTTTCAGCGTTTCCACCGCCACCGAGCCCGGTGTCGCCAGTGTGGCGGGGTACCCACCGTGCCCGCTACCGTGATGCCCGCCGCGGTGTTGTCCACGTTAACCGGCGTCAGGCTCTTGCCCGCATCAGGCCGCGGGTCTGTTGACGTCAGCGCAACGGCATCAGGGTTGCTGACGTGGCCGGAAGTCGAAGGGGTTAACACCACGGCATCACCGGTGTTCAGCGTCAGTGGCTCTGCGGCATTCGGTGTCGTAATCGTCGCCGTGATGTTGTCCGCCTGCGCGCTCGCATGCAGCACAGTGCCAGACTGCGGCGTCAGCGTGACCGCATCGGGGTTGCTGATGTGACCGGAAGCCGCAGGTTGTAACACCACCGCGTCGCCAGTGTTGAGCGTCAGCGGCCCAGCAGTATTCGGCACCGCGATGGCCGTGGTGATGTTGTCCGCCTGTGTGCCCGCTTGCAGCGCGGTGCCAGCCTGCTGTGTCAGCGTCACGGTTTTACCCGTCGCATTCACGCCTGCGGCATTGCCAGCGAGCACCACAGGTCCGCTGCCTGCGTTGGTCACGTCAACCGCACCCGCGTTAAACGACGAATCCTGACTGACCAACTGACGCGTGGTCTGCTTCTGCAACGGTGACAGCGTGGTGATAACATCCAGCACCGGTTTGGTGGAGGCCGGCATAAACCCGCCGCTGCCCGGCTGCAGCGTGGTATTGCTGAGGTCTTGTTTAATGTCGGCGGTAATGGTGCCGCCCGCCTGAATAAGGGAATTGTAATACTCTCCCTTCGTTACTTCAAATATTGGGGTGCCTTCTAAATAAAACGTGATGTAATTATCTCTTTCATATGGGCCATATACATTAGCCCAACGTTCAGCATCATGTTCCATTTGCCATAAAAAATCGTTATACGACAGAAACGCGTTAGGGCCATTATACTTATATATAGCGTATTCTTTTACCTTACCCGACTGGAATGAAACATTGTTCAACGTTTCATTCTCTAAATTAATATTCTCTCTGGCAGAGATTATTGATGCCGCATTAGTCAGTTTATTGGCAGAAATTAACAAATCTCCAGCAGATTTTATTTCCGAAGCAGGATGATTAGATTCGACGGTTATATTCTTCTCAGATATTAAGAATTCTTTTTCTCATAGCCAGCCAGCATAGCAGGCGTCCAAATTATAGGTGGACACCAGTTGATTTCATCAGCACATAAGTACAGATAGCTATAGTCAGGTCTCTCATAGTACCCCACTCCCACATAATTAAGTTGTTCGAGTGTATAGACCAACGTTGTTCCCGCCGATTTAATACCCTGAGACGAAACACCTGTGTCACTCTCCGTCACCACCAGTCCCTCACGCTGATTGGTCAACGTGCCGGTGTTAATCGTGATATCGCCAGACTGGGTTTCGATGGTGCCGGAACTGTTAAGCAGCGAGGCGCTGGCTGTGCCCTGCGCATCGCGCTGCACCCACAGATTATTGCCTGCCAGAATGGTGCCGAACACGTTGGTCAGCGAGTCGGAGAGCAGGCGCATATTGCCGCCTGCGTAAAGCATGCTGCTGTTGTGTAGCAAGCCGCCAGCCTGCACCAGCAGGTCGCCCGTGGTGCCAATCAGCCCCTTGTTATTCAGCGTGTTGTCGCTTATCAGCGTCAGATTACCGCCTACCTGCACGCTGCCCGCCTCCAGCTGTACGATATCTTTGGCGCTGAGACGCGATTCCCCGCCGCCTGCCAGAATACGGCCCTGATTGGTCAGCGTGCCGGTACTGGTCAGTTGGACGGATTGCCCCTGCAGGGTGCCCCGCTGGTCGAGGTCGCCCGCCACGTTCAGCGTCAGCTGTTTCCCGGCCGCCATGCTTTGGATGAAGGTCAGCGGCCCGGTAATGTCGGCACTCAGGTTGCCCAGCGCCACCAGTTGCCCGTCCTGTTGCAATTCCTGCGTTTTCAGGCGCAGATCCTGCGCGCTGTAGAGCTTCGCCCCTGACGGTTAATCAGCCGCTGCGTCTGCAGTGCCAGCTGTGTCAGGCCCAGCAGCGTGCCGTGGTTGTCCAGTTCATCGGCGATAATCTCCAGTTCGCCCGCCTGCACCAGCCCATTGTTCACCCACCGCGGGAGGGTCAGCGTCAGTTTATCCTGCGCCATCAGGCTGCCCTGCTGGGTTAGCTGCGTGGTGTTCACCACCAGTCCGCGCCCCTGTAGCCAGCCGAGGTTGTCGACTGCCGCCGCGTTCAGCGTGGTGGTGCCATCGGACAACAGCTGTCCGGCCTGCTGGTTGACGATGCGGTCTGTCGCATCCAGTTGCAATGCCGCAGTGCCCTGTACCGTGCCGCTGTTGGTTAACGTATTGCCCGTCAGCGTGGTGGTGGCCGCTTTGATGTCGCCCTGATTAGTCAGCGCCGCCGCCTGCACGTTCAGCGTGCCGTCGCTGCTTAAACGCGCCTGCGAGGCATGGGTAAACTGGCCGGTGACGGTGGCATTAAGCGCACGGTCGCCGCGCAGGAGCCGTGATTGTCGAGCGTCTCCGCGCCCAGTGTCAGGGTGTTGCCCTGAACCTGTCCGCGGTTGGTGATGTCATGCGCTGTCAGGCTCAGGTCACCGCCGCTGACCAGTTGGCTGCCCTGCACGCCCTGATACGAGCCGCTCAGCTGCAGCGTCCCGCGCTGCACGCCCAGCAGATTGCCCTGCTGTTCCAGGTCACGGGCAGTCAGGTGTAACGCGTCCGACTGCCACAGACCCTGATTGCGCAGCACGCCGGTTGTGAGTTCGCCCGTGCCGCCGCTGAGTAACCGTCCTGCCGCCAGATTATCAACGCGGTCGGTGAGATTTAGCGTAAAGCCACCGACGCCCGTCAACGTGCCGCTGTTTTCCAGCGTCTTGCCGGTTAACGTCACCGTCCCCTGCGAGAACAGTTCCCCTGATTGTTGAGTGCGTCGCCGTTGAGTGACAGACGGTTCAGTCCCACCACCGTGCCGCTATTGCTGAACGTGTCGCCGTTCAGCGTCAGCGTACCCGCCTGCCATAAACCAGCGTTATCCGTTTGTTTGGCATTCAGTGTCGCGACGCCGTTGCTGAGCAACTGGCTGCTTTTATCGCCGACATAGCGCAGCACGTCGAGCAGACGCAGCGCGTCAGTGCCCTGAATACGGCCCTGATTGTCGATTCCATTAGCGCGCAGTTGCAGGTCGTTGGCCTGCAGCGTACCGGCATTACTCAGCGTGCCGCTGTCGAGGCGGCCTGCGCCGTTGGTCAGCAGTTCCGCTCCGGCGCGGTTAATCAGCTCATCACGGTTGGTGACCGTCAGGCCACTGCTGCCCAGCACGCGCCCGCTGTTATCCAGCGTGGTAGTGGTCAGGTGCAGCGTGCCCGCGGCTATCTCACCGCTATGCGTCAGGCGGCCGGCCGTAATAACGGCCTCACCGTCGCTCAGCAGGCGAGACTGGCCATTTCCTGATAGCTGCCCAGCAAATCAAGACGCAGCCCGTCCTGACCGAGCAGCGTGCCGCCGTTTGTCAGGTCGTTTGCGGACAGTTCCAGCGTCTTGCCCTGCCAGAACCCGTCGTTCATGACCGTGCCCGCCTGCACCTGCAAGGCGCCGTTGGTCAGCAGTTGACCGTCGCGGCCGACCGTCAGGCCGTCACGCAGCTCCAGCGTGAGGCCGCGCTCACCGATAACCGTGCCGCCATTGCTGAACGTCCCCCGTTTAGCAATGGCGCCCGGCTTTCCCAGCGTCCGCTATTGCGCAGCTGATTGCCGCGCAACGTCAGCGTGTCGGCAGTATGCAACAGGCCTGCGCCCTGATAGTCACCATTGAGCGACAGCGCCCCGTCGGCAATCACGTTGCCCGCATTGTTTATCGCACCACTGTCGAGCGTCACCTTACCCACGCCGGACACGGTACCTGATTATCGAGCAGGCTGGCGCTCAGCCAGCCGTCACCGCCGGAGAGCAGCGTCCCCTGATTGGTTAACTGGCTGGCTGGGTTGGTACGATCCAGCGTAACGGCTAACCCGTTATCACCCTGCATCCGCCCGCGATTGGTCAGTTGCTGCGCGTCAACCGTCAGGCGGTCTGCCTGTGCGTCGCCGTCGTTTGTCACGTTCGCGGCACGTAATACCGCGATGCCCTGCGACAGCAGTGTGCCGCCCTGCTGGTTGCCAAGGTCATTTGTGGTCGTCAGCGACAACGCGTTAATACCAAAAATCTGTCCACTGTTGACCAGATCGCTGGCCTGCAGCGTGATGTCGCCCGCCTGCCACTGCCCCTGATTATCAACCTGACCCGCCGTCAGCGTGCTGCTGCCCTGACTCAGCCATTTGCCCTGATTGCGTGCCGTCCCTGTAATCGCCAGCGTCAGTGCATCGACGCCCAGCATCTTGCCGTGGTTATCCAGCGTCTGCGCGTCCACCTTCAGCGCGCGCGCTTCCAGCGTCCCCTGCTGGTCGATATCGTTCGCAACAATACCCAATGTATTACTGCCGCTGACAAGCCCGCGGTTATCCAGTGTATTACGCAGATCCAGTTGCAGATCGTCCGATCCCAGCATCTGCCCGTGGTTCAGCACGTCCGCCGCGGTGATACCGATACGCTGACTGGTGAGGTCACCGGTGTTGGTCAAACCATCACCCAGCGTTAACTGCAGGCTGCGCGTGCCGTTAAGCAGTCCGCCGTTGGTCACGTCGCGGGCAGTAATCGCGAGCACCTGGCTGTTCAGCGCGCCCTGATTATCCAGATGATTACCAAGCTGCAGCGTCAGCCCGTTCACGCCCGTCAGGGTGCCGTGGTTGACGAGGTCATTGGCCTTGAGCGTCAGCGCATTACTGCTGATGTCACGGGTATTATTCAGCGTTCCGTTCAGTTCCAGAGTCAGGCTGTCCACACCGGTGATCGAGCCGCGGTTGGTCAGGTCGTTCGCGTTCAGCGCCAGTGCCGCCCCGTACAGCGTGCCCTGATTATCAAGGCTATTGCCAACGGTCAGTTCGAGCTGGTCAAGACCGTTGATTTTCCCGCTGTTATCCAGTCTGTCTGCCTGCGCGGTCAGGTGATAGCTGCTCAGCGTGCCCTGATTGACTAAGGCATCCTCCAGCGTCAGTTGCAGACCGTCAACGCCGGTGATCTCACCCGCGTTGGTCAGCGTGCGGGCAGCAATATCGGCACGCGTGCTCCACAGCGTGCCCTGATTGGTGACATCACCGCTTGCCAGTGTCAGCGTCGGTGATTGCTCGCCCTGAATGTGCCCACGGTTGTTCAGGTTTTGTGCGTCCAGCGTCAGGCTGTCCGCCTGCCATTCGCCGTCATTGCTCGCCTCGGCCGCGTTCAGCACTGCCAGCCCTGCGTGAGCAGCGTGCCGGTTTTCGCATTGGTCAGCTTGTTTTTCGCCGTCAGCGACAGCGATGACAACCCCAGCAACTGGCCGGCATTCCCGACGTCATCGGCCGTCAGCGTCAGCGTGTTGCCCTGCCAGAGCCCGTCGTTACTGACCCTGCCCGCCTGTGCCTGCAGGGTACCGTTGGTCAGAATCTGGCCGGTGCTGCCGACCGTCAGGCCGTCACGCAGTTCCAGCGTGATACCGCGCTCACCGATAACCGTGCCAGCGTTACTGAACGAACCGCCGTTCAGCGCCAGCGCCCGGCTTTCCCAGCGTCCGCTGTTGTTGAGTTGATTGCCGCGCAGCGTCAGGGTGTCGGCGGTATGCAGCAGGCCTGCGCCCTGATAGTCGCCAGTGAGCGACAGGGCGCCGTCAGCAATCACGCTGCCAGTGTTGTTTATCGCCCCGCTGTCGAGCGTCAGCGTACCCACGCCGGACACGGTGCCCTGATTGTCGAGCTGGCTGGCGATCAGCCAGCTGTCGCCGCCGGAAAGCAGCGTGCCCTGATTGGTTAACCGGCTGGCGGGATTGGTACGATCCAGCGTGATGGCTAGCCCGTGGTCACCCTGTATCCGCCCGCGGTTGGTCAGTTGCTGGGCGTCAAACGTCAGGCGGTCTGCCTGTGCGTCGCCGTCGTTTATCACGTTCGCGGCACGTAATACCGCGATGCCCTGCGACAGCAGTTTCCCGCTTTGCTGATTCATCAGGCCGTTGGCGGCGGTCAGCGACAACGCGTTAATACCAAAAATCTGTCCACGGTTGGTCAGTTCGCTGGCCTGCAGCGTGATGTCGCCCGCCTGCCACTGCCCCTGATTATCAACCCGATCAGCCGTCAGCGTGCTGCTGCCCTGACTCAGCCATTTCCCCTGATTGCGTGCCGTCCCTGTAATCGCCAGCGTCAGCGCATCGACGCCCAGCATTTTTCCGTGGTTATCCAGCGTCTGCGCGTCCACCTTCAGCGCGCGCGCTTCCAGCGTCCCCTGCTGGTCGATATCGTTCGCAACGATACCCAGTGTATTACTGCCGCTGACAAGCCCGCGGTTATCCAGTTTATTACGCAGATCCAGTTGCAGATCGTCCGATCCCAGCATCTGCCCGTGGTTCAGCACGTCCGCCGCAGTGATACCGATACGCTGACTGGTGAGGTCACCGGTGTTGGTCAAACCATCACCCAGCGTTAACTGCAGGCTGCGCGTGCCGTTAAGCAGTCCGCCGTTGGTCACGTCGCGGGCAGTAATCGCGAGCACCTGGCTGTTCAGCGCGCCCTGATTATCCAGATGATTACCAAGCTGCAGCGTCAGCCCGTTCACGCCCGTCAGGGTGCCGTGGTTGACGAGGTCATTGGCCTTGAGCGTCAGCGCATTACTGCTGATGTCACGGGTATTATTCAGCGTTCCGTTCAGTTCCAGAGTCAGGCTGTCCACACCGGTGATCGAGCCGCGGTTGGTCAGGTCGTTCGCGTTCAGCGCCAGTGCCGCCCCGTACAGCGTGCCCTGATTATCAAGGCTATTGCCAACGGTCAGTTCGAGCTGGTCAAGACCGTTGATTTTCCCGCTGTTATCCAGTCTGTCTGCCTGCGCGGTCAGGTGATAGCTGCTCAGCGTGCCCTGATTGACTAAGGCATCCTCCAGCGTCAGTTGCAGACCGTCAACGCCGGTCATCTCACCCGCGTTGGTCAGCGTGCGGGCAGCAATATCGGCACGCGTGCTCCACAGCGTGCCCTGATTGGTGACATCACCGCTTGCCAGCGTCAGCGTCAGTGATTGCTCGCCCTGAATGTGCCCACGGTTGTTCAGGTTTTGTGCGTCCAGCGTCAGGCTGTCCGCCTGCCATTCGCCGTCATTGCTCGCCTCGGCCGCGTTCAGCACTGCCAGCCCCTGCGTGAGCAGCGTGCCGGTTTTCGCATTGGTCAGCTTGTTTTTCGCCGTCAGCGACAGCGATGACAACCCCAGCAACTGGCCGGCATTCCCGACGTCATCGGCCGTCAGCGTCAGCGTCTTCGCCTGCCATTGTCCGCTGTTTTCCAGCCGATTAGCCGTGAGCGTGCTGGTACCCTGACTCAGCAACTTGCCCTGATTACGTGCGGTATCACGGATGGACAACGTCAACGCATCGACGCCCAGCATCGTGCCCTGATTGTCCAGTGCGTTCGCCTGCACCTGCAACTGGCGACTTTCCAGTGAGCCCGACTGCTCGACCTGATCCGCCTCCAGCTGTACCCGCTGGCTGCCGCTAATCAGGCCGCTGTTGTGCAACCCCTCCTGCAACGTCAGATGCAGGTCATCACCGGAGAGTTCTCCCTGATTGAACAGGCCGGTCGCCGACAGCCCCAGCGTCGCGCCATAAAGCTGGCCCTGATTGGTCAGACGGTCGGCAACGGTCAGTTGCAGTGCGTCAACCCCGGCGATTTCGCCGCCGTTAAACAGGCTATCGGCCGTGATGTCGGTGCGCTGCCCCAGCAGCGTGCCCCTGATTATCCAGCGTTATTCCCTGCAACTGAATGGCGTTCGCCTGCCAGCGCCCGCGGTTGGTGAGCGTCGTACCGGACCAGTCCAGCCGCCCGTCCGTTTGCAGCGTCCCGCTACCCTGATAATTCCCCTTCAGCGACAGGGATGTCAGGGCGACCACGGCACCGTCATTCTGGATCGTGTTGCCCGTCAGGGTTGCCGTGCCGTTACCGGAAAGCGAGCCCTGATTGGTGATTTGCGTGGCATGCAGTTGCAGGTCACCGCCCGACACCAGCGTGCCGCGGTTGTCCAGTACACCGTCGCCCGCCCCACGTCCCTGAGGTGAAGATGACGCGTTGAGCTGCTGAATATCTGCCGCCAGCGACAGCGCCATCGGCAGGAATGAACGCTGACGTGCGGCACTTGCGGGCGTGACCGTGATATCAAGATCGCGATCGGCCTGAATCCGTCCCGTGTTAGCGAAACGGGTGGTCTGCAGCGTCAGATTATCCGCCAGCCACTCGCCGTGGTTCTCCGCTTGGGCGGCCTGTAACACCGCCGCCCCCTGTGTGAGCAGTTTGCCGCTTTGTTGATTGGTCAGCCCGCCCTGTGCCGTTACCGACAGCGCCTGAATACCGAGCAGTTGCCCCGCATTGGTCACCTCATCCGCTTCCAGCGTGAGGTTTGCCGCCTGCATCAGCCCGTGGTTATCCATGCTCTGCGCGGTCACCGTTGCGTTACCCTGCGTCAGCAGATTGCCGTCATTGGAAAAATTACCAGCAATCGACAGCGTCAGCGCGTCCACACCCAGGATCTTGCCCTGACTGGTCAGCGAGGTGGCGTCCAGCGTAACGGTTTTTCCTTCCAGCGTGCCGCTTTGTCTGACGTCACCTGCCGTCACCGCCACAGACTGGCTGCCGCTGATGACGCCCGCGTTATCCAGCAGTCCGGTGGTGTTCAGTTGCAGGGTATTGATGCCCTGCATGTCGCTGCGGTTGTTCACCTCCGCCGCCGCAACCGACAGGTTGTCACTGCGTAGTTCGCCGCCGTTATCCAGACCGCCAGACAACAC
Organism: Pectobacterium sp. PL152; assembly: GCA_021907015.1. Classification (GTDB taxonomy): domain Bacteria; phylum Pseudomonadota; class Gammaproteobacteria; order Enterobacterales; family Enterobacteriaceae; genus Pectobacterium. Next base: position 133,904 of record CP091064.1, read on the forward strand.
GATCCCCAACGAATCGGTGCCCACAATGCCACCGAGATTCGTCAGACGGTTTGCCGCTATCGTCACGTAATTACCCAGCACCGTGCCCTGATTGGTCAAGTGCTTCCCTTGCAGGGACAACGCCCGGCTTTCCCAGTGCCCGCCGTTAACCAGCGTGTCGCCCTCCAGCGTCAGGGTGCCCGCAGTATTCAGCAGGCCACGGCCTGATAGTCGCCGTACAGCGACAGCCCTGTTGCCGCAACCACTCTCCCGTCGTTCATCAGCGACATGCCCGTCAATGTCGCGTGGCCCCGGCTGGAGAGCGTGCCCGGATTCTCCATCAGGCGCGCGAACAGCGTGGCATCGCCGCCCGTGGTCAGTGTGCCGTGGTTGATTAGCGTCCCTGTGCCGCCGGTCGTCGGCAGCGTCAGGGACAAGGCGTCATCCCCTGAATCTGGCCGTCATTGGTGAGATTATTCGCCGTCAGCGTCAGGGTTTTCGCCTGCCAGTCTCCGGTATTAACAGCCTCCGCCGCGATTAGCGTCGCGACGCCCTGAGACAGCAGTTTCCCCGCCTGCCGGTTAGTCAGCCCGCTGGTCGCCGTCAGCGCCAGTGAGGACACGCCGAAGATGTTTCCCGCATTATCCAGTTCATCCACCTGCAGCGTGACGTTTTCGCCTGCAACGTGCCCTGATTATCGAACCGTTTGGTCGTCGTGGTGCTGTCACCGTCACTCAGCAGTGTTCCCTGATTAGTCAGATTGCCAGTTATCGCCAGCGTCAGCGCGTCGGTGCCGTGAAGCGTGCCCTGATTGGTCAGTTGTGCCGCCTCGGCCCGGAGCTGGTTGCCCTGCAGTGTGCTGGAGTTAGTCAGGTTGCCGCTCAGGAAGAGCGACAGGTTATTGATACCGCTGACCGTGCCACGGTTGTCGAAAGACGTACCGTTCGCTGTCAGGGCTAAGGCCTGCAGCGAGCCCCGGTTCTCGGCCTTCGCCGCCTGAAGGTGCAGCGACTCCCCACTGAGCCAGTCGCCACTATTGGTAAAGGTATCGGCGACGGTCAGGCTCACCGCGCCCCGCGCCTGTGCCTGCCCGCTGTTTGTGAGGGTATTGGCCTGAAGGGTCAGGGTATTGCCCTGCAACGCTCCGGCCTGACTGACGACATCGCTGTGAATGGTCCAGTTGCCCGCCGTCAACAGGCTGCCGCGGTTGTCCAGATGGGCGGCCGTAATCTGTCCGTCACCGGTAAGACTGGTTTTGCCCGTATTCAGCCAGCGTTCGGCATTCAGCAGGAACTGCTGTGCCTGAATGGCACCGTCGGTCTCGGCCTGTCCGGCGTTCACCGTCAGGTCCGTGCCGGCCAGCAGCGAGCCGGTCACGGATTGCGTCAGGGCGCGCGTGGCGTCCAGTTGCAGCGTGTTGTCGGCCTGCAGCGTCCCCTGGTTGGCGAGCGTGCCGGTGTGCAGCTGTAAATCAGGCGCGGTGAGCGTACCGTCATTGCTGACACGGTCGGCGGTCACCTGCAGGGTGTTGCCGGCCTGCATCAGGCCGCGGTTATCCAGCGCGTCACTCAGCGTCAGCGCCAGTTTTTCACCCGCGCTGAGCGTGCCGCGGTTCACCAGACTGCCGCCGTGCAGCGCCAGCATCTGCCGCGCATTGATAGTGCCGTGGTTTGCTGCCGTCTGGCTGGTCAGGTCAAGAGTGTTCGCCGTCACCTCGCCCTGATTCGTGAACTGGTTAGCCTGTGCAGTCAGCGTCGCGGCCTGCAGTGTGCCGCCGTTGGTGATGGTGTCGGCCAGCAAAAACAGCTGATTATCCGTCAGGATGTTGCCCTGATTGTTCAGCACCGTTTGCAGCTCAAGCGTCACGTCATGGCGGGCGCTGAGTAATCCGGTGTTGTCCAGACGCTGTGCGTTAACCGTCAACCGCTCGGCGGCGGCCAGCGTGCTGCGGTTCGTTATGTCACCGCCGCTGAACGTCAACGCCTGCAACGCAGCGATATCGCCCTGGTTATCCAGCGCATCCAGCGTCAGTGTCAGGGTTTTCCCCGCCAGCGTGCCGCGCTGTACCAGACGTCCGCCGTCAACGGTGAGCACATTACCGGCGGTCAGATTTCCCTGCCAGTCGCCCTGCTGCGCCACATGCACCGTGGCATTGTTTTTCGCCTGAAGCTGCGCGCTGCCAGCACCGTTAAGGGTCTTTGCCGCCAGTCGCACATCTTCAGCACCCGCGCTGCCCGCCAGGGACACCGCGTCGCCGCGCACATCGAGCACCGACTCCGCCTTGATGCCGCTCGTTGCATCCTGCTGCAGCGACTGACCTGCCTCGACCGTCACCTTGCCCGCGGCAAGCTGGGTATTGCTGAATGTGACACCGTCACCTTTAAGAGAGAGTTGATTGCCGGATTTGACCGTGCCCTGTGCATCAACGCCGGCACTGATAAGACTGTTTTGCGCCTTCAGCGTCCCGTCTGACCGGAGAGCGATATCCTGCCCGGCACGCAGCGTCGCGTCCTGCAGCGTGATGTCCTGCTTCGCGTTCAGCGTCAGCGCGTCACCCGCCTGCTGCTTGCCCCGCAACGCCAGCGCGTCGGCGTCGGCCTGAATATTCCCCTGTGCCACCGCATCGCCGAGGCTGAGTTTGCCGTTGGCCGACAGCGTGATATCCCCGCTGCGCGCACTCAGGTTGTCGACGTTAACGCCCACGCCTTTATCGCTGGAAACCAGCCTGATGCGGTTGGTGTACATCCCGCCCAGCGCGCCCGTATCCAGCGCGACTTTTACATTACTGCCAGCCACGCCGCTGTCCACCGCCTGTGCCGTCACCTTGCCCGTTGCATCAACCTGATTAGCCCCCAGCACAATCTGCGTGTCGTTGGCATTCAGCCCGGCGTTGATCTGCGCAGTACGGGCAATCAGGCTGAGGTAGTCACTCTTGCTCGCATCCAGCCCCTGCCCGGTCAGCGTGATATCCCCGCGCTTCACGTCGATATGCTGCAAATTCCCCTGCGCATCCAACTGCGGTTTGCCGGTGGTCAACGTCACCTGCGGGGTATTGATAAAACCGCAGCCGTCGCAGGTAATGCCGTTCGGGTTGGCCACGATGACGCTGGCCTGTTTGCCGCCCACTTCCAGATACCCCGCCAGCGTACTGCGGTTGCTGGACACCACTTCGTTGATAATGGCGTCGGCGGCCTTACCCTTCAGATTGGGGTTGTTCTGAATCAGCCCGCCGAGCTGGGTGGGATTGAGCTGGGCCGTGCCGTTATTCAGGATCAGGCCAGACTTGTCGACGTTAAAATCCTGATACTGGTTGTGGGAAATCCCCGCGCTGTTTGGCGTGGCGATATTGATGACCGGGACGCCATTACCGGCCTGATCCAGCGCGGTGTTGCCCGTCGCGACCTGCACGCCCGCCGCCATGGCTGGCAGCAGCGGCTGAAACGCAATCAGGTGGATCAGCGTATACGCCAGCAGGCGCTGTGTGGTTTTTATTGGTTTCATCCCTGAACCCCGGTCTCAACGATTAACAACGAAAAATGAAAAATAGTTAAAAAGACAGCCCAACGCGGTAATACACCACGGCGCTATCCGGCTTTAGCCAGTCGGGGTGTGCCAACGGCCACCCAACTGTGATTTGTTGTGAGAGATATTGATTCGCGACGCCAGCCCCTACCGCCGCGCCCCACAGCGTACCCGCCGATTCGCTTTCCGCTTTCTGTGAGAAAAGATGCCCACCGTCCACCGCCGCCGTCAGGGTAACGTTGCCCAACAGCGGCAGCTGTGCCGCCCGCCAGTTGAGTTCGTTGCGCCAGTAACCACCGCGATTGCCTGAAAGATACTGCTCCTTGAAACCCCGTACGGAGGTTTCCCCGCCCAGCGTGACCTGTTCGCTGCCATACAGGCGCTGCGGTGAATATTGACCGTAGAGGTTGGTGAGGTAATGGAGGTTGTCTGCGATCGGGTAGTAATAACTGGCCGCCAGCGTCACTTTGTTGAACTCAGCGCGGAACGCATCGTCAGACTTACCGTCGTCCGTTTCCGCGCCAAACCAGCGCGTTCCCCGGCTATAAGCCGGATTCAGTGTCGCCAGCCCGCCCCACAGTTTCTGGCTATGGTTGATGCCAATAATCGCACTGCTGAGTTTACGGCTGCTGATTTGCAGCAGCACATCGCTCAGGTAGTTCTTTCCGATACGGTGCGACAGGCCCGCAGAGAGGCTGGTTTTCATGTCACCGTTGCGGAATATCACGCGTGACAGCGTGGCGCGGTGCGTCTGGCTATCACCCGTTGAATGCCAGAGAAAATCCCGGTTGATGAAATCGTTACGGTAACGGCTTTGAGAATAGTCGTAGCTGAGCGTCCAGTAGCCGTAAGGCAGAGACACCCCGCCTGCAGGCTTTCGGCATTGCGGCTATCGCGAAACTCGCTGCTGTGCCCGCCGTTGACAAACCACTGGTCGGCCAGCCCCAGCACGTTATCCGCCCACAGGCCACCGCTTAGCTGCCGCTCTCCGGTGCTTTTCTGCCCGCTATTATCGAAACCGATGTTTGCCGTCAGCGGAATCTGTTTCTTACTGGTCAGGTTGACGATGGAATAGCCGGGCTGGCTGCCGGGCTGAATTTCGATGCTCACCTGCTGCGTCGGCATGCGGTTGAGCTGTTCCATGCCCTGTTCTATATCTCGGAGATTGAGAATTTCGCCTTCCAGACCTGGGAAAACCTGTTTTAATGCCCACGTTGATTGGTTATTAAGATTAATAGATTCGAGGCGACCTTCCAGAATATCAATCTGCAATACGCCGCCAGAAAGATCTTGCTCAGCAATAAAAGCGCGACTGGTAATATAACCCCGTTCGATATACCAATTACTGACGTCATGAATCAGCTGATTTATATCATTAACATTAAGACAACGATTAATATAATCTTTATTTAGACTATTTTTATCTTTTTCACGCAGCAGGAGCTATTGTGATAAGTAATATCCTTAATGAAAAAGCAGTACCCAGCATCGCTTCCGCCAGTGGGGTTCACCGTCGTTTGTGGCTGATTTAATTGCAATAAGGAATCGCGCTGCTGCCGGGATTGATCGATCACCTCGGCCTGCCGCTGCTGAATGTCATTTCTTTCTGCCGGATTAAGCGACGCGGAAAATACGGTATAAGAAAATAGCGCAGGCATGATAGCAATCAGCCTGAAAAAACCACGCATGGTTTCATCCCTGATGATAATAATTTTTTTGGCATAGTAGAGCCGTTAATTACCAAGCTCAATATGTCAGGTAATATATAATTTTATGATAATGGATTTGCGTTAAATCGCGATAAAATACGCCCTTAACCAATAATTTCAGGTCTGTTACACCTCATCATACAATACTGCGCATTTCATAACCTTTTCTTGTCGATTCGCCAACCGGCAGACACCTCGCCCATAGCTTCGTTGATGCATCATATTGTATATTAGCGCCTCATCGCCGTCGGTTATTGCGGCACTCACTTATATTTATCTCACCACGTTGCGCAGCGCTTCTCTCTGGGGGAACAGTGAATTATCCAATTGGGCAGATCAATCACAGCTATCTGGGCTCCAGCGTTTATACCATGCTGCGCGAGGCGCTAATTACCGGTCAACTCAAACCGGACGACCGCCTGAGAATACGGGAGCTTGCCGCACAGGTGGGTACCAGCGTCACGCCGGTGCGAGATGCGATCCTGCAACTGGCGAAAGAACAGGCGCTGGTGCTCAAAACGCCGCGTGATATCCGCGTTCCCCAGTTGACCGAAGCGCAATTTATCGAGATCCGCACATTACGGCTGGCGCTGGAAGGCACGGGAGCCGAACAGGCAGCCGCACACATTACGCCGAAGATGCTGGAGCAGATTGAGGAGAATATTCGCCAGAATCGTCTGGCGATTGACGAGAAAAATCTACGCGAAGCGCTGCGATTAAATAGCGAGTTTCACTTGTTTCTGGCGCAGGCGGCGCGTATGCCGCTGTTAACGCAGTTTATCGGCAGCTTGTGGATGCGCACTGGCCCGCTGATTGCCCAGGCCTATGCGCATTTTTCCGTGCAGATGGCGATCGAACATCATGAAGATGTCCTTGCCGCGCTACAGCAGCGCGATACCAGCGCCGCTCGTCAAGCCATCCAATCTGATATTCTGGATGGCAGCGAAACAATGCTGGCCTTTATTGCGATAGAACAATAGCTTATTGCGCTATGCCGCCATGAGTCGTGGCAACAAGCCGCGAATTAGCAGTCGGGTTTCTTTTGCCTGACTGATAAAGGCGGGCAGCAACGCAGTAAAGCCGGGTTCATCGAGCGATTCTGCGGTGTGCTGAGTGCATAAACGCAGCGTCGCATTCTCATCCAGCGCCAGCCAGCAGCCTTTCATCGCCGCCATTTCAAAGTTGAGCATCAGCATGAGCTGGTAAACCGCCGTACTGACCTCCCCCTGAAATCGCATCACATCGCTGTGTAATAACAACACGCTGCTGCTGGCGGGGACCTCTAATACCACCGCCTCCTGCCCGTCAGAGTCGCGTAGCGCACAGATGCCGTCCTGCAAACTCAGTGGAGTACGGCTGAGCGAACCGTAATGGCGCAATAGGCGAGTAATATGTTGTTGTGTGGGGGTCATTCTGTTCTCCTTTACTCTTCACAATTAACCGTTAAGTTGCAGGCCTTCCTGCTGTAACTGTTGCAGGGCGTTGGCGGTAGCCGGACTGGCTTTTGCAATTTCGCCGCCCAGTTTGTAGCTTTGCGGCACGTTTTGATCCTGCCCGTAACTGAAGCTGACGCTACCGAGCAATTTATTCATGCTGACGCCCGCGCTGCTTGAGGCGTTGATGATGACCGCAGGGGTATTGAACCCTTCGCTCTTCTTCACCGTCTGCGAGACATCAATGCTGGCGAGACGTAAATTATTGCCGTCTTTAAACAGCGCGATGACGTCATCTTTACCGTGCGTTTTGTCCTGAATGCCCTTCTCTATCTTCTCCCGCACATCGTCTTTCAGCTCCAGCGCAACCGTCACCGACGCCCGGTCGTTATCCTGCAAGCGGCTCACGATATCCTTCAATGCGGGGTTGTCCGCAATCAGTTGATTAATGCGGTCGGCGTTGCTCGGCGGTAATGAAGAAAACAAATGGTTGCCGATGACCTGGAACAACCCGTTTTCCGTCAATTTGCTGAGATTGGTGTAGGACGTCGTGTGTTTGACGCTATCCAGCGTGGCTCCGTCGCGCTGCGCAACATCCTGCCGCACGTTCAGCTTTTTCAGGCTCATCAATCCCTGATGTTGATCGTCAGTTTTTGCCGTTTTATCCGCAAAATGCTCATTCAGGATGGCTAATTGATCGTCCGGCTCCGCCATTTTTTTCACACCGTCAATCAACAGTTGACTGGCCGGATCGTTAAACGCGGAGTTCAGCGTTTTGGTCAGCGAATCGATGTCCTGTTTCTCCAGCGGTTCGGCTTTCTTCAAGCCCAGGCTGATCGACTGGTTAGTGCGTGAGTCAGCCGCCACATTCACCCCGATACTGGCCGAAGTGAAGAACGGGACGGTGCCATCCGGCGTGGTTCTGGCGGCACCCGCGCTGAAGGTCGCGTTTGCCCCCATCGCGGCCTGATTCATGAAACGCAGGCGGTTGTCGGATTCCGTGTAGGTTGTGGATTTTTCACCTTGTGCGACGCTGGACGAACTGGTGGCAGACAGCACATTGGCGCTTGCCGTCAGGCCGACGGATCCGCGCAGCGTAGCGCTGGTTGGCGCCGCACCTTTTTCCGTCAGGTTTATGCCACCGCGCAGTTCCAGCGCCGCGTTGCTATCCAGATTGAAGCTAACCGTTTTACCGGCCTTCACGCTGTGCTGCTCCCCTTTATCCAGCAGGGCAAGCGGGTTGATCGTGCCGCTTGAGAGGCCGTCAATAAATCCAGGCAGTTCTTCTTCGCTGAGGGTGAAATTCAGGGCGTTTTGCTGCGCCATTTGCAGGCTGGCGGATACGCCGAATGAGGCGCGGACATCCGGTGCAAAGCTGTGTTTGCTGTTAATACTTTGCGTCATCTGCTCCGTGGTTTTCCCTGTCAGATATTGGCTGACGTCATACCCGCCGGAGTAGCTCACTTTACCGGTGATGCCACCTGAACGCTCGAAGGCGACATTGATGCCGTTTTCACCGCGAGAAAAACTCAGATTGTAATTCCGTTCGCCGCTGACACCACCGCCCGGCACCGGAGGAAAAGGTAATGGCGTGCCGCTGACCACAAACGACATGGACGCTCCACCACCATAGGTTCGGTTAAAGGCGATGCTTTCGTTGCTATCCAGCGACAAAACGGTCGCCTTCATTTTATCGATCATGTCCGTCTGGTTGGCCGCCTGCATCACGGTTTTCGACGTTACGCTGACGGCATTCTCTTCTTTCCTGAACGCCTTCATAAAGGTTTTCACCGAGTCATAATCCGCTTCCAGCGCCTTATGGTTGGTGAACCCCATGTCGGTCATCTTTTTCACCGGATTTTCGCCGTAGTCTCCCTGACGCAGCGCGTTGAGCTCTTTCATCATCGAGGCCAGTTCCGTTTCACCCGGCGACGTGCCGGATAATGCACCGATGCGATCGGTCAGCTTATGCAAATCCCCCAGCACCAGGGTATCCAGCACCAGCCGCGTTTTCGCCAGCGACAGGGCATCACTGGTATCCCGCTGCTGCCCAAACGCCTCACTATTCGGCTTTTGAGTGATCGGCGTTTTGCTATCTACAAAGGCTTTGATCAAGGTACCAGCCGTACTCGTTTTCGATGAAGGGTTACTTTCCATCGCCGCCAGCAGCACCGGAGCCAGATCTTTTTCTCTGCCGTGCACGCTGGCAGGCTTGCCTTCCGTGTTCATGACACCATTATCGTTTACCACGCCCTGCTGCCTGCCGATAAGCAGAGCTGCTTTGGCCGAGCTGCTTTCCAGTTCGGTCTGGAACTGTTTGAGCAGATTCACCAGCGGTTTTCCTTTCTCCCCCAGATCCAACTTGTCTATCTTACTCTCCAGATCTATCGCCGCCCCCTGTGGCTGGCCCGTCGTGGCATCCAGTTTTTCAGTAACTCCGTCTGCATGTCGTAAACGGGTTTCAGTCCTTCACGCCCGCTGATCTGGTGCTGAACATGGTCAGCAAAGGTTTTTAACGGCCGGGGGACGTCCATGGAGAACGAGATAACATGCGCTCTGAGCAAATCTGACAGCTTGCTTTTCACCTGCTGTGACTCTTCGCCGGTTTTACCCAGAACCTGCACATCGGCTTTAACCGTGACCCCGGTCAACGGTATCTTCGTCCCTTTTGTCGCGACATCAAGCCGACCAAACACCGTTTCTGCGGCACGCGCTTCCGAGGGTAATGGCGCTTCCCCTTTCGGCACCGTCGTTTTCCACGCGTTGCCTTGCTGGGTATGAAGCTCATGATCGTCATGTGCCACCTGCAAATGATGCTGCGCATCCGTGCCCAGCGAATTGACTTTCCCCTCAATCGGCGTCTTCACAGGCTGCCATTGGGCAGTGTCATGATTAGCCGCATTTTGCCAGTCGGCCTTCGGCAGTTGGAAAAGTTGCCCGTCTTTGTTCAAGGCGAAGAGCGTCTGCTGGTGATCCAGCGTGATGTCTTGAATCTCACCGGACAACCCATTTTTAGGCAACGCCAGCGGTGGCGCAGCGAGTTTATCCGTTCCCGGTTTGATCTGGTGGAAATGCAGATCGCCCTGCTTATCGACGGCAATAAATTTATTGCGGTTGATGACCGCCATCGTCGAGACGCCGTCGTCCTTCGCAATACCAGGAAGCGCCGTGCCCGCAGACGGCGTCATTCGCACCTGTGGCAGCGCAAACACGGTGTTGTCACCGTGCGTAAACGAGCCGGATTTCTGGTTGATGGACAGCGGCGTGATTTCACCGTCTTTCAGCGTGTAAGCCTGATTGTCTAGCCCACGCTTCAGTTGGCTGGCTTCGACGCTGGATGCTTCCCAGTTTTGGGTATTGCCGTTGTAAAAATGGACCTTGCCGTCCTGTAACCCAATTTGCCCTAGTCGTCCCAGATCTAAGGTGTCTTTCGCCGCTGGGGCTGTCGTGGTCAGACCCAGCTTGTTATCGACGACCAGACTGTCGCTCAGGTTCCAGCCCGGCGTTGGCGACAGCCCATTTTGTCCCAGAGAAGCGACGTGTTTTTGTCCTTGACGGTCGGTGGCGAGCGCCTGCGTCTGGCCGTGTTCATCATGGGCAAATCCGGTAATACGGTGATCATCACCCAGCACCGTATTCAGTTCTGGCGTGCTGGCTGGGGTTAATGTCACGTTCGGTTCACCCGCTTCAGGCAGCGGTGCGTGGTAAAGCTTGCCGTCATTATCAGCAACCAGCAGGTGTTCTGCGGTTAACCCCACCGCTTTCGCATACACCGGTTCGCCGCTGTCCAGTTTGAGTTCCACCGGCTGCGGCGCGGCATCCAACGCGCTCATCAGATGCAGCTGCGTAAGGTGATCCTGCTCGGTCAGCACGGCCGATTGCCCATTCTGATTGGCGGAGAACGCCGTAATCTTATCGCTGAACGTGGCTGATTCCGTTCCCGCCGAGAGATTACTCAGCGTGTGATCATCTTTAATCGCATACAGTTGCCCATCCCCTGCCGGGATAACTGGCTGTGGGCGACATCGCTGCTTTGCTGCCAGACGCCAAACTCGGTGTTTAACGCAAAAAGTTTGCCGTCATGCAGGCGCAATTGCTCGCCCGCGCCTGAAGCTGAATCAGGCTGCCGGTAAATACCGGTCAACAGCTCATGGTTCATGCGGCCAGATAGCGGCACGTTGGTGGATTCCCCCGCTTTTGTTTGCAGGGAGAGATGCTCTGGCGTGGATTCCAGCTTTACGCTACCTGCGCTCGATTTGCCCGTCGGCATCGCACTGCGGCCGCTGCTGTGCAGCGCAATGTGCTGATTTTCATCGCTTTGAATCACGAATAGTCGCCCTGATTTGTCGACTAACGCGTGCTGCTGTGCTTCCTGATTCTCATGATGGGCAACGAACGGCTGGCTATTTTTCCCGATGGTCTGTTGTAACAACGTGGTCAGCGCCTCCGGCAAGCCTTTGCCAAACTGAAGCTTACCGTGGCTGTCCAGCGTGATATCGGCTTTGGCCGCAGGTGGCGCGGTGGAGGCAAAACGCGGCAGGCTCTGGCTCGATCCGCCTGACGCCAGCGAATCGTGCGATGGACGCGGCAAGGCCTTCCCCATGTCTTCCGATGAAAATAGTTCGCGTAAAGTCGTTGATCGCGCCCCCTGACTCTTCACCTGGCTGCTGCTTCCCTGCTCCAGCTCGGGCGGTCTGTTTTTATCATGCAAGCCTTGCTGAATCAGGGATTGCGCGCCTTTCTGGCTCGCACTGGTGCTACTGCCCTGCGATAACGATGTTTTAGCTAACGTAGCTGGTGCAATCTCCGAAATGGACAGACCAGGCTGAACATGCTGGATTTTCTGCATAACAAGTTCCAAAGGTGATGAGGTGAACGTATCGGTTAAGTGGCCGTTTTCCCCTTCTGGTTCCCATCATCTTTCTCTTCCTTACGGGGAACCACATCACGCCGTCCCTCACTTAATACGCAACAGACGTAAGCCTGTTAATAACCCATCACGATTCACTTTCAAGGAGATGTTATGGCTGATATGACGATTACGCTCAGCATACAACCCGGCGCAGGCCTGTCCTCAACAGGCCTGAATTCCCCGCTTTCAGGCAGCAACAGCGGGGCATCGCCACGCTCTGCGCAGCAGGATAGCCAGCTTATGGAGGCACTCGGCACCCTGCTTAGTGCGCTCTTGCCTAATGCACAGGGCAATACGCCGTCCTCGACCGATGGCAGCCCGTTGGGTCAGTCTGGCGCAGGCAACGGTGGGAGTTCGGCGTTAGGGCAAAACGGCAGCCCCGCCGATATGTTGATGAAACTGCTGGAAGCGCTAATTCCGGGGAAAAACGGGCAGGAAGCGGAAATCCGCTCTCTTCCGGTTCGTCGGGTGCGGCAGGCGGCAACAGCGGCGCCTCACCGCTGACAGGATCATCTGGCCCTGGTGGCGCAGGTGGTGCACAAAACCCAGAAGATCTGAGCCGCTCTCTGCTGCAAGACTCAGCTGGCAGCGCATTAGATAATGCCATTAGCCCAACGGCAGACGGCGGCGGCCAACTGAGCGGTAACGATCTGTTAAAAGCGCTGCTGGAATTGATCGGCAATCTGATGGATTCGCAGAAAGGTGAGTTTGGTCAGCCGCAAGGTAACGGCCAATCCCAAGGTGGCGGTTCGCCGTCAGTGGGCGCACCGCAGGCTGCATCCGGCGGTGGCGGTGGATCGCCTGCCGCACCGTCTGCGCCATCTGCTGGCGGTGGTGGTTCACCTGCGGCACCATCGGCGCCATCTTCACCCATTGGCGGTAACGGCGGCGGCGCGTCTGCCCCACTGACGGCCGCACCTGCTGGTGTTGGTGGTGGTTCTGCGGCATCGCCCAGCACGTCAACAGCAGGTGCTGGCCCCGTCTCTTTCCCAACCGCCAGCGGTGATGCCACCGTGGTAAATGAAACGATTAAAGTCGGCCCCGGCGAAACCTTTGACGGCGGTGGTAAAACCTTCACCGCCGGTAGCAAGTTAGGCGACGGCGGTCAGGCTGAAGGCCAGAAGCCGGTATTTGAGCTGGCTCCGGGCGCAACCCTGAAAAACGTGGTGTTTGGGGATAACGCAGCGGATGGCGTACACGTTCGCGGCGATGCCAAAATTGATAACGTACACTGGACCAACGTGGGTGAAGATGCGCTGACGGTGAAATCCAATACCGGTAAACCTGCTAACGTGGAAATCACTAACAGTAGCGCTCAGGGCGCTGCCGACAAGATTTTCCAGTTGAACGCAGACGCCAACCTGACCATCGATAATTTCAAAGCGAAAGATTTCGGTACATTTGTTCGCACCAACGGCGGACAACAGGGTAACTGGAATTTGAACCTGAGTAACATTGATGCAGAAAACGGCAAGTTCTCATTCGTGAAAAGCGACAGTGAAGGGTTGAACGTTAAAGGCAGCAATATCAACCTGACGAATGTCAATAATCACTACAAAGTGCCGGATTCCGCCAACTTGCAGGTGAATTAAGATGCCAAACACGATGACCTCTCCTACTCCGACACGCTGGGCGGATATCGCCAGGCAAGGCGGATACATTACGCCTGCTCAGCGTGAATCATTCACTCAGGCTATCCATCTGGTGAGAGCACAGTTGAACACCGTACTTGGCCAGTCAGGATCGCTGCGACGGGGTGAGTTCGAGTTCGACGCCTTTGTGGATTCGCTGGAGCAGGATTTTCTGCATCAGGCCGACATCCACACGAAGAACGGGCTACACAGCGACGTGGCGCAGACCTCGTTCTGGGTTGCCCGTCTGATCGCCGATCGTTTTATTGCGGTGCGTCAACTGTAATACCTGCGCCATATCACACCGGGGAAAAGCCAGCCAGGGAAACCTGTGCTGGCTTTTTTTATCTCGAATAGGATTCAGAACTTTTCCCAGTCACTGCTGCCGGTATTTGCCAGCGCCAGCCTAGTGGAAGTCGGTTTTTACTACCGACGCGCGAGGCTGTCGACGGGAAGGCGGTGCCTCTGGCGTGCTTTGAATGGCAAAGACGCTCATCAGTTGCACCAACTTCGCCGCCTGATCGTTCAGGCTCTCTGCCGCACTGGCGGATTCTTCAACCAACGCGGCATTTTGCTGCGTGATACTGTCCATCTGGGTGATAGCCTGATTGATTTGTGAAATACCGGATTCCTGTTCCTGTGTGGTAACGCCGATTTCGCTAATCAGTTCGGCGACATGCTGTGCCTGAGTGACAATATCTGTCATCGTTTCCCCGCGTGTGCCACCAATCGGGAGCCGCTTTCGACTTTTTCCATGCTGCTGGTAATAAGTTCTTTGATTTCACGCGCAGCAGAGGCCGAACGCTGCGCCAGCGAACGCACTTCTCCTGCCACCACCGCGAAGCCACGCCCCTGTTCACCGGCGCGAGCAGCCTCAACCGCCGCGTTGAGCGCGAGAATATTCGTCTGGAAGGCGATGCCATCAATCACGGTAATAATATCGCCAATTTTACGGGAACTGGAGCTAATATCGTCCATGGTCGTGATGACGTTGTGCACAACATCGTTGCCTTTGGTCGCCGTTTGGCTAGCCGTGTTGGCAAGCTGTGCCGCTTCGCGAACGGTGTCGCCATTCTGGCGGATAGTTTGGCTGATCTGCTCCATGGAGGCGGCTGTCTGTTGTACGCTAGCGGCCTGCTCTTCGGTGCGCCGACTCAAATCATTGCTGCCAAGCGCAATTTCGCTGGATCCCGTTGAAATGGAGGCGCTGCTGTCATGAACCTGCTGCACAATCCCGCCCAGCCCGACGCGCATTTCATTCATGGCTGCCAGCAAACTGGTGGTATCGTCCGGTTGCAGTTCGACATTAATGGCCAGGTTACCGCTAGCAATCTGACGAGCAATGTCGGAGGCATATGCAGGTTCGCCGCCCAACAACTTTTTTGATTCTGCGGGTAATCAACCAGGCGATAGCAATACCCAGCACCTCTGAGACCCCCGTAAAAGTCAGCATCAGAATACCCGCTGTCTGAGCGGACTGGCTGGCTGCATCTACCGCTTGGCGGGTATCACTTTTCTGGTAAGCCACCATCTCGTTAATAGCTTTAAAGTAGCTGGCCTGGGCAGGTTGGGCTTCGGTAATAATGACGTTTTTGGCCTCGTCCAGCTTGTTATCCTGGCTGAGTGAAATAACTTTTTGCGAAGCTGCAAGGCTAGCAGGTCGCACCTGATTTATTGAATCAAGCAGTGCTTTTTCTTGGGGAGTGTTAGCCCGTTCAGTGATACGTTTTAGAATCTCGCTATTTCTGGCCACATTTTCATTAATACGCTGTTTTGCTCCTTCTACTTGATCTGGCGCGGTAAACAGCGTCAGGTTGCGTACCGCAATCGCAATATTGTTCAGGTTATCTTTCAGTTCCTGGATCAGCAATAAGCCTTCTATTTGATCGCTGGCCAGTTTTTCTGTGGCATCACTTTGTTGCCGTAGTTGAAATTGCCCATAAAGCGCAATAAGCAGGCTAATACCCAGCACAAGGACAAAACCGGTACCGAGCATGGTGGCAAGTCTCATATTCTTGAAAATGCTCATAAATTACCCCCAAAGATTATTCTTAATCACGGAAATGTGATAAATAAAATCAGCCTGATAAAAAGACTATTAATTTATCTGTGTCATCGGGGAATAACTTAGCGAATAAACCTTAGGTATAAGTTAAGAAAAGGTAATTTTTATTTATTTTTAGAAATTATTTTTTAATCTTTATTATCAATAAGTTGTAATTAATTTACGATGATTGATGACAATAATAATCATGGGCGTGACTTTATATCGAGTGAAAATCAATGGCGTTTTAAAAAATCATTCATTAAATAAACCAATGAGGGAGGATGTCTCTCATTTCATCTCGATGAAATTATTAAAATAAATGGCGGGGGATAAGGAAAAATTGGCTTAATCGATGCGAATGCCGCTTACGGCAACAATAATTTCGGCCTAATGCATAACGAGAGCAGCGCTTCCGCCCTGCTCCCCGTTGTTTTTCGCTTTAGCTGGCGAGCTTTTGCAGCCCCATATTGACGATGCGGTCACCAATCATGGCCGCATCAATACCCAGAGACGAACCGCCATTGCCGCGAGCATTCAGGTTGGTATTGCCGGTATCACCGGCGACCGCGCTCTTGATCATGCCGACCGCCTTCATGAATTTATCCATGCTGCCTTTGGTCATGCCGTCGTCATCCGGTTTGCTCAGCGCTTTCGCCCAGGATTTGTCATCCTGCTTCGCCGTCTGCCAGTTATCTTTCTGATATTCCGGCTTACCGAAAACTTCAGGATATTGATCCATAAACTGACCAATTTCTTTCGCCATCGCCCGATCTTCTTTATCCACGAAGTAACGAGTCGGACTGTCATTGTGCGTGCTGATGTTGTTCAGCTCCTGCAAACCGGCTTTTTGCCCAACGCTCATCCCCAGCGTGCTGCCCAGTTGATTGAATGCGCCCGCGCCACTCAGGCCTTGCAAACCGTTGTTACCCAGTTGCAGCGGTGAAGTTTGCCCTTTCGCCTGGCTCAGGCCGTTGCCCAAAATGGCGGACAGTGCATCGTTAACGCCCTGGGTATAGGCAGAAATTTCCGGCGACGCCGGCTGTTTGTTACCGAAAAGCCCACCCTGTTGCTGCGACATGCCGCCGCCCAGCAAATCTTCCAGTGCGCTAAACAGCAGGCTGCCCATCATGGCCGATGGATTCATGGCATTCATACCGGCACCCAGCGCGCCGCCCAACCCACCGCCGAGCGTGCTGCCCAGACCGCTGCCGAGGCTACTACCGAGACCGCCACCCAGGCCACCGCCCAGCAAACCGCCACCTAATCCCCCCAGGCTGCTGCCCGAACCGCCGAGCCCACCGCCTAAACCACCACCCAGGCCGCCGCCCATCAGGCTGCCCATGAACATCATGGTCGTCATAATATCAGACAGCTGTTCTGCGATGTTGCTACGCTGGCCACCGAACGCCGACTGCGACGGCGAACCGCCCTGTTGTGAAGATTGAGATTGAAATAAACCGCCGTTACCGCCCGCCTTGATCGTGATTTGCAGAGAGGTTCCGCCACCAAGAGAATTAAGCATAATGTTTCCTCAATGAGTAAATGGGTTATGAAAGCGCCAATGGATGTGCGGTCAGCCCGCGTGATTGTGACACTCCCCATTAAGTGATTTTCTTGCCTGTCCGGTTCCCGTCTTATGCACGAAAACACACGACTTTTCACGGTTCAGCGCGGCGGCAATCCGGCCAAACGCCAGAGTTCATCGATCGCCACGACCGACTCACTCACGGTGGATAGCATGCGGCGTATGCGCAGATGTTGCTGTTCATCCAGGCTCAGGCTACAAGCTGGCAGCGCGTCAGCCTCAGAAAACGGCGTTGTAAAATTTGCCGCAGCACTCCGGGGTAATGTCGGGCAGGAGCCAACGTTAAGATGAGCGCCGCCTGGCGCGCCGAGACCGCCGTAAACCACAGCGTGACGCCCGGCTGTACGACCCAGCAGGCCGTCGGTATATTTTCCAACGCCATGAGAAAATCATGCTGATTGTCGAATACCGCCGCTACCTCACTCATCCACGCTAACCCTGCTGTAATCCGCCGGGCCGCTCCGCAGATCGGGCTGCCACCAGATGATGAGCTGTCGCGTTTCCGGCTGCGGACGACAGGTGACGGAGGCGCAGTTAGCGGCCTGCCGCGGTGCATTGCAGGCGCTCAGCAAGAGAGCGATCAGCGCGACGGACAGTGCTTTGTCGTTCATGAGAATGTCCTTGGTTAATTTAACTATCGGGATGTCAGCACATGACGCCGGGCTGGTTGAGACGCTAACGCGGGCTGTAACGCCAGGAACACTTCGCTGGATTCCCCGGCGCCAACGTCGTTTTTGGCCACACGGCTACTGCCAGCGTACGGCTACTGGCGCAGGCGGCTTCATCAAAACGCTGCGGCTGTGTTCCGCCATTGCGCACGACGCCGACGCTCAGGCGTACCTGACCGTTGTCGTACCACTGATAGCGAGAGCTGTCGTAGATCAGGCCCGATTGCGAGCGACACACCTCGCCCAATCGTGCGCCGCTACTGCCGCTCTTAAACCCAGCAGGCAGTTGACGACTCGCGAGATCGCGAAAGGCACCTTCAATCAGGCTATAGAGGTCCGTTTTACCGTTGCGCTGCGCGACGCGGTTCATCGCACCGTTCAACTGCTGGCGATTGGCGGAGGAAACATAGCGTGTGGGATCGGTCTGATCGCCGACAAGGTGCGGCGTCAGGATAAACAGGCGTTCACGGCGGGAGACTTCATGGCGCGTCGAGGTAAACAGTTTCCCCAACAGCGGAATATCCCCGAGGATCGGAATGCGACGATCGCGATCGCCGCTCTCCTCAACGTGGAAACCACCCAACACCAGCGCACGGTTCTCACCAATCAGCGCCTGCGTGCTGACGGTGCCCCGCTTCACGCCCGACGCCTCACCTTCGCGCCCTGTCTCGACCTGACCATCTTCGATATCGATAACCAGTTGGATGCTGCGCTGTGTCCCTTCGCCGACCACGCGCGGCGTCACCTGTAGGCTGGTGCCGGCGGTCACCGGTTGAATCTCTGCAACACGTTCGCCTGTCGCTGTGATGAACGCCGTCCGGCTGAAATCAACAATCGCGGGCTGATTCTCCAGCGTCAGCACGGAAGGATTGGCGACAATCGAGGCCGTTCCTTCTCCCTCCAGTGCCTGAATATCGGCGAAGAAGCGTTTGAAATCGCTGACAAACAGGGTGCTTCGCCCCATCATCATGGTACTGCCCGCGCTCACATTGCCGAGCTGCGCCTGCCAGTTCGCTTCCAGCCGTGACATGGCGGTTCGATCCACATCCAGAATAATGGCGTCAATGTTGACCAGATTTTTGCGGTACGTCGATGTGTTCGACGAGCTGCTGATACTCCGCTCGGCGTTTTTCATCATCCCGAATCAACAGCGCGTTATTGCGTACATCGGCGGAAATCTTGCCGCTTAGCGTCACGCGGTCCGATGCTTCCCCACTGCGCCCCGGGTTATTACGAGTCGCCAGCCGGGTCATCAGCGAACGCGTACTGTCCCGCATCGCTTCCATGCCCGTATCCGGCTGCACAGGCATTGGCCCCGATGCCCCCGCTGGGCCGCACGCTGACCATCCATCAGCTCATTGAGAATGGTCGCGACGCCAGGAATGGTGACCTTTTGATCGCGATATTGCAGCGTCCGGTCGGATACCGAGGCATAGCGCAAAGGAAAAATCATGACCTTGCGCCGTTCATCCTGTTTTTCTCGCTGCTGGCTGAAATTACGGATCAGATCGATGTACGCCTGCGGACCGGTGACCAGCACCACGCCTTCTTCAGGCAATTCCCCAGCCAAAGCGCGTATCAAGCAGCCCGATACCACTGAGTGCCTGTTTGATATCGGGCGCCGCATCCGGGGAAATCTCCAGCCGCACCGACGCCTGTTCATCCTGCGGGCTGACATACAGCGCATTGTTATAGACGAACCACTGAAAACGGTGCTCCAACGCCAGCCTGTCGAGGAACAGCGCAGGGTTTTCCGCCCGAATTTTCGCCGTGACTTCAGTATCCGCAATATTGCCCAGTACCAAGTCCACACCATGGCTGTTGGCAAAATCCGTCAGAATCGCAGACAGCGGCGTTTGTTCGGCAGAATACGCATATGCCCCCTTGTTCCAGTCGGCTGGCGTGGCGGCGTGCGCCAACGCAATCATCCCGTTCACCGGGATAATCCCGATCAGCACCACCGCCCAGCAAAACCAGCGATAGACCGCCAGCAAAATGCTATACGATCGATGACGCATCAGTCCTTTACGCATGTCGTTCTCCTTGCAAAAAAGCCAGCGTGTTCAGATTCAATGGAGCGGAAACGGGCACCTTTGCGCGCGGCGTGAGCAGGCTCAGCCAGACGTCCCGTTGATTCAGTAGGGTTTCCAGGCTGCGGCAGAGCTGCATGACATCGTCGGCATCGGGCCGCATCCAGAGCCAGAGCTGTTCATCCTGCGGTGAGAGCGACAGGACGGCGGTGTCATCCTGAAACTGGGCGTGGGCGGCTTCAGCCAGCTGCAAGGCTCGCGCCAGCATCGGCTCATCCGGCAACGCACGCAGCGGAATGGCTGCGCGGCACGCCACGCCCGATGACTGCCGCACCATCGCCACCGCGCCGCCGTCAATCTCCAGCTTCAGCGTCGACGTTCCGCCGTTTAGCCACCGCTCCAGCATCGCGGCCAACTCAGTTGAAGTCATTGATGATGGCCTTTGCCAGACCGTGTTTAACACTCAACAACTGCCCGACAGCCCAGCTGGCATTGGAATAATCCATGCTGGCTTCAAAAAAGGCGTAGCTATCCGCCTGACTGGCGCCACCTTCGGCAACATTCAGCGCAATATCATCCAGTTGTTTCTGCGAATCGACCAGGTGCGCGTCAAGACGACGCTGGATTGGGTTAAGGGACATCGCACGCTCTCCTCATAAGGTAGTTTCCTCACAACACAGGTTTTGGTCGTTGACCTGACGTTTTGGCCGTTAACCTAGTGGGTTATTGACCTGATAGTGAGTGGCTAACCCCGGCGTGCAGTTCCCCTTGTCAGTCGCAATTTTTGTCAGCCGCCATGTCACATCGCGGCAGGATACTCCGGCGGCATGAGCTGTTTTACCGCCTGCCGCCAGCTCAGCGACATCACGCCGTGCGCGGTAATTAGCTTCATGGCATCGCTATCCAGCGCCTCATCGCTGGCGAGACGCCACTCCAGATGCGCATGCGCATCCAGCCAGTTCTGTACATCGGCAAGCTGGGCGGGATGGCAGTACAGCGTTCCCCGGCTTTCCCCCTGCTGTTGCTTTAGCAACTGCCGCAGTAAAGCGTGATGGCGTGACGGCGCAGGTGTTTTATCCAGCACATGTGCCAGCGCATCGCGCAGCAGCTGTCCGGCTTGCGTAATCACGATCTTCTCCAGATGCATTCGATCTTGCTGAATCCCCTGCAATAGCGCGTTTGCCTGCTGCCAGAATTCCGCTTCTGCGTGTTCTACCGCCTGCTCACAGAGCGTTCTGGCACGTTCATGCGCCTGCGCCACGATCGTATCGGACTGCGCACTGGCCTCTTCCCAGAGAGC
The DNA here is from genome assembly GCA_021907015.1 of Pectobacterium sp. PL152. Taxonomy (GTDB): domain Bacteria; phylum Pseudomonadota; class Gammaproteobacteria; order Enterobacterales; family Enterobacteriaceae; genus Pectobacterium. Next base: position 154,720 of record CP091064.1, read on the forward strand.
CCGACTGCGTCGATGCGCCGCGACCTGCTCCGCCGGAATAATCACTGTTTCATCGCGACTGGCACCGGGTAATGTCACAAACGTCTTCGTCATCAACATGCTTCGTCCTTAGCAAAATGAATAGAAATGGGAGGGTTATGTGGGGGCCGAGGCTTTCCAAATCAGGGCATCGCACAGCGCATTGAGTCTGGCTGCGGGCACTGACACCGTCGGGATATGGCACTGATTGTCCCCGTCGCAGGGCCAATCGCGTGGAAAAAGCAGCCGCAGGTGCGGCCAGCACGCTTCCCCATAGCGAATACGCAGCAGCAGTAACGCATCCTGATAGCCAGTTGCAAAGGACTCCGACGGCGATGGTGCGGAAGATGGCGCGGAAAAGGTAACCTGTGCCGGTAACCACAAACCCGGCCGCAATGCCTTTGCCAACCGCTCACACCATATGCCCTCCGCATCAGCGCGATCCGGGTTACGCATGGGCTGACACACCCGCGCCATCAGGCGTAATACCGTTTCGCGCTGCGCCGTATCCAGCGCCCCTATCTGCATCAGTGAAACGTGCATCAGTGAGGCAAACGGGTCCGGCGGCGGTAGAGAAAAATGGCGATGAAGCTGGGCTGCGTTCACGTGCAGCCAGTCACGACGCTGCGGCGACTCAGGCAACCTCACCTTCCCGCGCCACCAACTGGGATCGGCCTGTAACAGGCAGTCCTTTACCCACCAGGTCAACCATGCCTGCGCGGTGATGTCACCCGACTCGCGCCCTGTGCTTTGCTCTTGTGTTGTCATTGTGACGACGGCGCTCCCGCTTTTTCTGCTGCCATTGGCGCAGGTAAGGCGTGCCAACGCGCCAGCCTAATAGCCCAGCGAGTAGCAGACCGAACAGCCCCGCACTCCACTGCCAGCGCCGCATCTCATCCGGCGTGAGCGTGAACGGCCCCAGCGAGACAACGGGGATCGTGTCCTGATACGGTTCGGCCGGAACAAAGACGATCGCCAGCTCTTTATCATCCTTACCGGACAGGCCGGGGATGCTGCTGGCCACCATGCGGCGAATGCGTGGCTCCATCCCATCAGGCTCCAGTTCGGCACGGTATTTGATAAACACCGCCGCCGAGGCGGGTTGAACCGGCTCGCCAGGGGCGATACGCTCAGGCAGCACCACATGCACCCGCGCTACCAGTACGCCGTCAATCTGCGCCAGCGTCGCCTCCACTTCCTGTGACAGGGCGTAGATATAGCGGGCACGCTCCTCCAGCGGCGTCGAGATCACGCCACTTTTCTGAAAAACCTCGCCCAGATTGGTACGCGATTGCTTCGGTAAACCCGCCGCATTGAGAATATTGACGGCACGTTCCATGTTTTTGCATCGATCACCAGCGTGACGCCGGTTTTATCCACCCGTTTCTCCGCGCCGATCTGATAGCGGCCGAGCATCGAAATCGCTTCGTTGGCATCGTTCTCCGACAGTCCGCGATTCAGCTCAATCGGCTCGCCGCAGCCAGCCAATAGCCCGATCAGCAGAAGAAACACTCGCTTATCGATTTTCATAGGCCGCTACTGTAAGTTGGTGAGTTTTTCCAGACTTTGCACACTTTTCGCCACCAGTTTGGCGCTCAGCAGACTTTCCAGATAGAACGATGACAGCGTTCGGGTCGCATCCAGTACATCCTTGGGATTATTGGAACGCATCGACTGGCTGACATCGCGTTCGGCGGATTTGAAGACGCCGTTCAGTCCCTGAGATTTTTCCGCCAGTGCGCCCAGCCACTGACTATTACCGCTTTCTGCCGTCACTGGCGCAGATGACAGCGCCGCGCTAAACCAGGACACGTCCTGATTATTGGCGGAGAAGGAAAAAGACGTGCCGTTATCTGTCAGCAGCGCATCCCCCGACTGAGACAGCGTGGTGGCCTGATTGATTTTCATGGTGTGGATTCCATCGCGGAGGGATAAAATAAAGCCGGAGCAAAGCTCCGGCTCGTTCACTCACAATCAGAACTGGATAGCTTTCGCCGCTTTCTGCCCGGAGTTCAGTGATTTGGATGCGGAATCCATCTGACCATCCAGAATGGAGTTTTCCGTATCCAGCGCAATTTTCTGTGCCTGAGCGCCTGCTGCACGAGTCAGAGAACCCGCCATTGCGGTATCCAGAGTCTGAGAAGCCGCCTGAGATGCAACCTGAGAAAGTCCTAAAGCCATGATATATCTCCAAATATGATGAATGTTTACGGTGGTGAACTGTCATGCTGTACATACAGTCATCTTGTTCATTCATTAAGTGGGAGAGCGGGTCAGTGAGTTCCAACAGAAAGGAAATTCTTTCAGCAATGGCAATTCAAGAGGAAGAACTAGCCTGGTTTTATCTGTGTTTCCAGCCGTTAGTTATCATAGATTTTCTTTTAAAATAATAAAAAGCGTTATTACCTTACCGAAAGGCCGTATGTTGTTTCTGATTTGCAGGGGCGTTTTACGCTGTGTAACTGGCAAGGATGCGATATCTGAACCTATGCCGTACTATTCTCGTCACGCTGCCAGATGGTCGCTATGCTCACCTTAACTACCAACACCGGATTGTGGTTCAGACTTGTTTTGATTTCGTTTGCCAGCGCGTTACTGGCGCTGTTTATTGGGCAAGGCATTTTAGCCCGGCTGGAACAGACGCAGTTGCAGCACTACAGCCAGGACGTGCTCGATCAGGGGATCGCCGTCGCCAATGAGGGCCGGGAGACCATCAATAGGGTGCTGATGCTGAACAACGCCCCGTGTTCAAGCGCCGACCTGAAAGAATTACGCCTGATCTCCTTTTACTCCGTTTATCTGCGTGATATCGGGCGTATCAAGGACAACTATCTCATCTGTTCTGCGGGCTGGGGCATTCTTAACCCACCGATTTATCTGCTGCCGCCGAACCTGACGACGCCAGAGGGCGTGCAGCTATGGACCGCGATGAAAGACGTGGTTGATCCACGTATTACCGCAGATATGGCAAGCCTCAACGGCGTGGTCACGATCACCGCTGCCGCTGCATTTCGCCGCTTCATTCATCCGCCAGCCGAATACAGCGCAATACTCCTCACGCGTAATCTGGATCATGTCTATCAGACCTTTGGCAATATCGACCTTCCCGCATTTAGACAGACACAGCAGCAGCATAACGCGTGGCTGACCATGGGAAAACGCCAGACCTTTTTCTGCGCACCGGACCGGAATATTTGCGTATTGGCGCAGTTGGATTCCGCCGGAATCCTGTCTCGTCCGTGGTATATCATCGCCGCCCTGTTTTCTGTCGGGGCGCTCATTGGCGCCAGTTTTACCCTGTCCTATCAGCTCTACGACGATCGGCACCATGCTTTGCCATCACAGTTAAAACGCGCGATCAAAAATCAGCGCCTTCAGGTACATTATCAGCCGTTAATCAGTCTGCCTCAGCGCACCATTATTGGCGTAGAAGCCTTAGCTCGCTGGAAAAACGAACGCGGCGACAGCGTGTCGCCGGAATATTTCATCAATATTGCGGAAGAAATGGGCTATTCAGATGAGCTAACCCGCATCATTACGCGTCAGGCACTGCGTGATATGCAGCCGTACCTCACGCAGGAAACCCCTTTTCTTCTCAGCATTAATCTGTCCGTTTCCGACATTGTTTCGCCGGATTATCATTGCTTCCTACAGCAAATGTGTGACGAACTGGGGATAGACAGAACGCGCATTATGCTGGAACTCACCGAGCGGTCGAGTACATCCCATAAGACGCTGGCAGATGGCCTTGAGGCCTTACGACGCGCGGGTTATAAGGTCGCGCTTGATGATTTCGGCACGGGCTATTCCAACCTCGACTATCTGAGTCATTTACCGTTCGATATGATCAAGATCGACAAGATTTTTGTCGACGCCATCGGCACAGGCACGGTGAATGCCGCCATGGCCGACCTGTTATTTACCCTCATCAAAAACTCGACGTCCCGGTGATCATCGAAGGGGTAGAGACACGCGAGCAAGCCGCCTACATCCTGCAACAGTGCCCGTCGGCGATTATGCAAGGATGGTATTTCAGTAAGGCGGTGGCGCTGCACGATCTACCGGATATCCATCACTACCCGTGTCCGCCGATAGAAAAATGCCGATAGAGACGGTGTAACCTGAAAGCAGGCCAACTGGCAAAAGTCGGCCTGCCGTCATTCGCTACCGCACCCCGTTCCGTAAACGGCGGAGAGTCTGCCCTCATGCCTGACAGGCTTCCCCGCCCCCTGCACACATTTCTCGCGCCGTCACATTCAGCACTTTCAGGCGGTGATAAAGCGTCCGCTTGGGAATCCCCAGCTCCACAATCACATCGTCAATACAGTGGTCGTGGCGGCGTAGTGCATCCTGAATCAGAAATTTTTCGATCCGCTTTAATCGATCTTTGAGTTGTAAAGGACGCGGGTGCAGCAGCGGCTGAACCTCAGCCAAAGGCGACAGCCCCAGCGCCCAGCGATCCGCCGCCGCTTTCAGTTCGCGGATATTACCCGGCCAGCTGTGGGTCAGTAGCTGCTCGTAAATTTCTGCCGTCATCGGCGGCAGCGTCATTTTCAGGCGTACCGCCGCTTCGTGACTAAAACGCTGAAATAACGGCAAAAATGAGATCGCTGCGGGAGCGCAGCGTCGGCAGTTGAATTTTTACCGTATCAAGACGGAAATAGAGATCGCGACGAAAAAGTCCTTTTTCCACCAGTTGCAGCAGCGGCGTTTGCGTCGCCACAATCACACGCATATCTACGGGAGTAAACTGGGTACTCCCCAAGCGCTTTACGCCGCGGCTTTCCAGCACGCGCAGCATCTTGGCTTGCAGCGTCATGGGCATACTGTCGATCTCATCGAGAAACAGAATCCCCTTATCTGCACTTTCCAGATACCCGGCGCGAGAGCGGTTAGCGCCGGTATAAGCACCGGAGACCACCCCGAACAGTTCACTTTCGGCCAGATTTTCCGGCACGGCGGCGCAGTTCACCGCCACCAAAGGGCCGCTGCACCGTGAAAGCCGATGAATGCGATTCGCCAGCGTGTCTTTGCCCGTACCGGTTTCACCTTCCAGCACAATGTCGACATTAAGCGGAGCAATAACATTGATGATGGGTGACAGCGATGAGTGAATATCATCAGCCGTAGAGGGGGAAAATCCCGACGGCGACGGGGAATAGTCTAATGATGCCCGACGATCTGTTGATGACGCGTTCTCTAAGAATGAATGATCGAATGATAAATGTTCGGGTGATGAATCGTGCTGTCTGTCCTGACGGTAATGATTATTCATTGACTACTCCTGGAACCCAAACGGGCTAACTGACTGCCTTCCATAACGTGGGGGCCCCACCGATCATCCGTGACGTTTCTCCGCATAACGCACACCGATTCCTCCCCGGTGGAACGATGACAAGCATTACCGCCATTGAATAATGAAACCATCAGGCATCGCTGAACATCAGGTAGGAATTCCAGAGCAATTTGTAGGGAAATACCTACAAAAAACGACCAAAGCAAGAAAAAACAGCCCATTAGCCTTTCAAATAATACGCAGGAAATCGAAAGGATATTGTTAGGAAATCGTAAGCCTCAATAAAGGGATTCAGCGACTGTTGAATCCCTTTTATCTTTCTCCTTTTCGCAGCGGGTTCCCACTGCTAGGGAATCAGCTTCTTACTGACGACATATTTAACAATCTCCACATTGGTGCTGAACTGCATTTTTTTCCATCAGACGCGCCTTATGAGTGCTGACCGTTTTTATTGCTGATGGCCAGCTCATTGGCGATGGCATTGATGCCCATCCCCTGCGCAAACATAATCATGATCTGGTGCTCTCTGGCCGTGAGTACATCGTGCTCGGCTCTGCCACCCTCTGTGTAGTTGGAAAACACCAGCTGCTCGGCAATCGTGTGGTCGATATAGCGAGCCCCCTGTGCCCACGTCGGATCGCCGACAGCAGGGCTTCCGGTCTTTATCTTTGGTGATGTAACCTCTGGCACCGCTCTTCAGTGCATGCTGTGCAATCTGTGCCTCGCTATACATGCTGAGCACCAGAATCGGCAGACGCGGATACTGTGCCACCACGCGTGAAATCAGTGCTTCACCGCTGATACCGGGCATCGACATATCCAGCAGCAGCAAATCGGGCGTCACGCTGCGCAGTTGTGCCAGTACCTGTGCGCCATTGCCGGCTTCGGCAACGACGCTCAGCGACGCATCCAGCGCGAAGATCTGCTTGAGCCCTTCACGCATGATGACGTGATCGTCTGCGATCATTAAACGTATTGGTTTGCCCATCGCTCATTTCTTCCTTTTGTTGTTCTTATCCCGCGATTAACGGGTATAGCCATTTTAGGAAACGTTAGCTGCACCAGCGTGCCTTTCCCTGGCGTACTTTCAATGACGACTTCGCCTCCCAGCATTCGCCCTCGCTCCTTCATGCTCATGAGTCCGAAGGCGTTTTTATTTTGGCGTGGGCATCAAAACCTTTACCGTTGTCCTTGATGCACAGCACCACGTAGTCCTGCTGGTTATCCAGTGTGATGAGCACCTGTGTAGCCGCGGCGTAGCGCGCCACGTTAGTTAATGATTCCTGCACGACGCGAAAGGCTGCCGTAGTGCTTTCGTCATTGAGCGCCAGCGGTTCCCCGGCGTGCGCAGCAGGCAGGTGGCGCTGTAGTGTCGGTTAAATTCGTCGCACAGCCATTCCAGCGCGGGCGTCAGTCCCATATTCAAGACATTCGGCCTGAGCCGGGTTGAGACGTTACGCACCACCTGAATCGTTTGGTCAGCCAACTGCATCAGCTTTTGCAAATGCGTTTGCATGTCGGGGTTTTCCTTGGCAAAACACATGCGCATCAACGACAAACTCATGCGGATCGTGGTCAAATGCTGCCCCAGCTCATCGTGAATTTCCTGCGCGATATGCTTACGTTCTTCCTCACGCGATATCTCGCGCTGGCGCGCCAGCAAACGCAGTTGCATATGCGAATCAGCCAGTTTTTTCTCCGCATACCGAATCGCGGTAATGTCCCGCCCTACGGTCAGAATCGACACCAGCGCGCCATGCTGGTCAAACTCCGGCACACAGCGAATATGGTGAATACTTTGATGGCGCTGATCGCCTCTCCCCCGCGACTCCATCACTTCACCTTCCGCGCTGCTGCGGGTATCAACCACCTGCTGCACCAGCTGTTCCATACGGATTGCACACCCTACACCGGGCATTAACTCCGTAATCATACGGCCGCGAAGTTGCTCTACGGTGAAATCCAGATGTTTCAAACTGGCCGCGTTGGCGTACAGGCAATTCAGGTTGGGATCGAAGCGAATAATCAAATCCGGCGTGTTCTCAACCAGCGCACGAAATTCCTGCTCTCGCGCGTAGGCTAACTGTTCAATATGTTTACGTTCCCTGATATCTCTGACGACACACATGCTGTAGCTACGTCCTCTGTGTTGGAAATGTGTGAGATTAACTTCTACCGGAATAGTCATGCCGTAGCGGGTGAGGTGTCGGGTTTCAAACGTGGTACCCACGCCTGATTCGTACTCCTGCAGCCAGTCCGGTGACCGATGATCGGCGCTCCAGAACGGGTCGATGTCGGCAACGCTCAGATGCATGAATTCCGTAATGCTGTAGCCCAGTGTCTGGCTGGCGGCCTCATTGACATAACAAAAACGCTGATCTTGATTGACGATATAAATCGCGTCCTTGATGCGACCAAATGCAAAATCCACCAGTTCCAGCTCGGGAGCCTTGGTTTTTTCATCGGAACGAAACGGTTGGGTGAACATCATTGCCATCTCCTTATTTTGAATTAAGACACTTGTGCAGCCACCCGCCGTGCAGGTAGCGCGATACGGCGTCTCAACATTCCAGAAGATGGACAGGAAACCCTGCAACGGCATAAATGCGACCTGATATCACGGCGTGCGACCCACTCACTGAGCGGCAACCGCCACCTTGAGCAAGGCGGTTACCACAGCAGTCAGTGAAAAACGGTAGGTGCAGGCTCGCTCTTTCGTCCCGTGAAATGCCGTCAGGACTCAACGGCCTGACGGATCACCCCTCGGGCACGAGACAGCCGTGACCGCACCGTACCGATGGGGATCTCCAACTGCAACGCGAGATCCTGATAGCTGGCATCGGTATCCAGCAACTGCATCAGCATCTGACGGGTATCCTCAGGCAGTGAGACGATGGCATCCATTGCGCGTTTCAATGCCCGCTGACTTTCGGTGATAGCACCGGGATCGAGATCTATCGCGATGTGTTCCAACATCTCATCCCCCATTTCCTGAGCACGCTGCCGTGCCTGCTTGAAATAGTTGCGCACCAGATTGAGGGCAATACCGAATACCCACGTCTCCGGCCGCGATGCTCCCGCAAATTTATCCTGATGTTTGAGCACTTCCAGATAGGTCATTTGCTGTAAATCCTCAACGTCGTCATGGTTGCTGACGCGCTTGCGGATGAAGTTATGCAATTTCTTTCCGTGTTGACGAAACACCTGTTCCCAATCGACAGCGAGCGCCGGGTAAAGCGAAGGGGTCTGTTCGATGTGTTTCAGGGTAGACATTTCCATTTGCTGACTCTCCGTTGTTGTGCCCCATTGGCAAAAACGGAAGAGCAAGCCCTGTGCCAGCCCGGAATTGTTTTTATCATACTGATTTTTAATCAGTTATTTTTTAACTTATCTTTTATCGTGCCATTTTTTGCCAGTGTCCACAGCACGAAATTGCAAGTTATTGCAATCAGTAAAACGGCATTTCACCCAATCCGCCATCAAATTCGGCCTGCTCCGATGACTTCACGCGGGGGAACCCATTCTTTTCAGATTCCACACAGCAATACATGTATCTCGCTGCACGTTCACACCACGACACGTAGCCGACTTATTCAGGATGACACCATGATCAAAATGCCGACTGTCCTTCCCTCCAGCAACGCCCTACCGCGCCCTGTCGTCGTGGATGACGACCCCGTGCCGCAGGCCGCAGTGCAGCAGACCAGTTCTCACCACGCGTCTCCCGGTTCGCCGTTATCTACCTCAATGGAAGAAGTAGCAATGGCGTTTGGCGAACAGGCTGAGCGGAGAAGTAAATCGCTGAATCGGCGTCAAATAGCCCAGCAGCCGGAGGCGCGCGCCACTGCGAATGTCGAGCGGATTGAGAAACTGACGGAACTGTTCAGGATGCTGGAAAACCCGTCGCAAAGTACGCTCGATCAGCAACTGAGCCGTATGCGCGATCTGCTGATGCAGAAAGGTTCGCCGTCGCTTGACGCCGTTCTGGAAGCCGCAGGCAACGATCCGGCGCGCGGCGATATCCTGCTGCGCCACATCCAGCAGCAGTCTTCCCAACAGCCTGAGCTGACCGCTGCGGCGGAAAGTGCGTTACAGCAGTTGCATCAGGAGAAAGGCCCGGAAGTCCGGGCCGGTCTGAATACCGCGACGGCCATTGCGTTGTTCAGCACCCAGCCGGAACAAAAACAGGCGATGCGCGATCTCTACTACCAGAAAATCGTGCATCAGCAATCGGCCAGTGCGCTGCTGGACTCTCTTTTGGAACGCTTTGATGCAGCAACCTTTTCCATTGGGCTACGCACATTGCAGCGGGCGCTGGCGGCGGATATCGCCTCGCTGACGCCCTCTATCTCGAAAGCCGTTCTCAGCAAAATGCTGAGCAACCTCAACGATTCCCGCCACCTGAGCCATACGCTGTCATCCAGTCAGACGCTGCTCACGCGGCTGGCGAACAAAGTGCCAGCCTTTACGCTCGGCGCCGTGGAGCTGACCCGCCGCCTGATTGGCCTGAGCGCCAACGGTGCCTATGCCCGAGACCTGCATAATCTCGGGCGGGAAGTCGCCGGGACGCAGGTACAGCATCAGGCGATGTTTTTCAGCGCCCTGCTGCCACTCGTCAGCGACCTGCCGCATCCGCTGTGGCGAGACAGTAAAAACCGGCAAACGGCGCTTCAACTGATACGCGGCATGATTGGCGATATCGCCCAATACGAAAAACAACAGGTCAGTAATTCTCAGCATAACGAACGGGCGCCGCGTGACCCCGCAGCGCCGCAAAAACAGGACGCGCGCGACTCGGATAAGGAGCAGCCATGAATCTGCTGATTACCTGGCTGAACCGTATTGCGCTGAGCACGATGCAGCGCTCCGAGGTCGTTGGTGCGGTCATCGTGATGTCTATCGTTTTCATGATGATCATCCCGCTGCCTACCGGCCTGATCGATGTGCTCATCGCGCTCAATATTTGCGCCTCTTCCTGCTGATCGTACTGGCGATGTATCTGCCCAAGCCGCTGGCCTTCTCGACGTTTCCGGCTGTGCTGCTGCTGACCACCATGTTCCGGTTGGCAATCTCCATTTCCACCACGCGCCAAATCCTGCTCCAACAGGACGGTGGTATATCGTTGAGGCCTTCGGCAATTACGTGGTGGGCGGGAATCTGGCGGTCGGTCTGGTGATCTTTCTGATTCTGACGGTGGTGAACTTTCTGGTGATCACCAAAGGCTCCGAGCGCGTGGCCGAGGTGGCGGCACGCTTCACGCTGGATGCAATGCCCGGTAAACAGATGTCCATCGACAGCGATCTGCGTGCGGGATTAATCGAAGCCCATCAGGCGCGGCAGCGGCGCGAAAATCTGGCGAAAGAGAGCCAGCTGTTCGGGGCGATGGACGGCGCGATGAAGTTCGTTAAAGGCGATGCGATTGCGTCGTTGGTTATCGTGTTCATCAACATGATCGGCGGTTTCGCCATCGGCGTGTTGCAGCACAATATGGCCGCGTCCGATGCCATGCACGTCTACTCGGTTCTGACTATCGGCGACGGACTGATCGCCCAGATCCCAGCCCTGCTGATCTCGCTGACTGCGGGGATGATCATCACCCGCGTCTCAGCCGATGGGCAAAAAGTGGATGCCAATATTGGCCGGGAAATCGCGGAGCAGCTCACCAGCCAGCCCAAAGCGTGGATCATCTCCTCCATCGGCATGTTTGGCTTTGCGCTGCTGCCGGGGATGCCAACGCTGGTGTTTGTCGCTATCAGTCTGGCGTCGCTCGGCAGTGGTCTGTTCCAGCTTTGGCGCATCAAGCAGCAAGGTCAGTTGGATGCCAGCCAGTCGGAGGCGGACAACATGCCTGCCGAACAGAACGGCTATCAGGATCTGCGGCGTTTTAACCCCACGCGCGCCTACCTGCTGCTGTTTCATCCCATCTGGCAAGGGCAGCCGACGGCGACGGCGCTGGTGCAGAATATCCGCCGCCTGCGTAACAAACTGGTCTATCGCTTCGGTTTTACGCTGCCGTCTTTTGATATCGAATTCAGCGATCGGCTGGCGGAGGATGAGTTTCAGTTTTGCGTCTATGAAATTCCCTACGTGAAAGCCACCTTTGTCACCGATCGGTTGGCTGTTGCCAGTGCTGCCGTTGAACAGGTTGATACCGAGCTTGCCACGCCGGGTCCCACGCTGCGGGATGAAAGCCAATGGCTCTGGCTGCCGTTGGCTCATGTTGCGCAGCAGCCCGACGACGTACCGCGCTGGACAGCGGATGAGCTGATTCTGGCGCGTATGGAGCAGGCTATTCATCGTACCGGTTCACAATTCATCGGCTTACAAGAAACCAAATCCATTCTGGCCTGGCTGGAGAGCGAGCAGCCGGAATTGGCGCAGGAGCTACAGCGCATCATGCCGCTCTCGCGTTTCGCCAGCGTACTGCAACGGCTGGCGTCCGAACGCGTGCCGCTTCGATCGGTGCGCCCCATCGCCGAGGCGCTGATTGAAGTCGGCCAGCATGAGCGGGATACGCTGGCGCTGACCGACTACGTGCGTCTGGCGCTCAAATCGCAAATTTGCCACCAGTACAGCGACGAAAACAGCCTTGCCGTCTGGCTGCTGACGCCGGAAAGCGAAGAGCTGCTGCGTGATGCGCTGCGCCAGACGCAGAACGAAACCTTCTTCGCCCTGACACAGGACTACGCCTCAACGCTGCTCGGCCAACTGCGGCAGGCGTTTCCGCCGCTCTCGTCGCAGCGCAGTCTGGTGCTGGTGGCGCAGGATTTACGCAGCCCGCTGCGTACGCTGTTACAGGACGAGTTTCACCACGTTCCGGTGCTGTCCTTCACCGAACTGGAATCCACCCTGTCGATCAACGTCATTGGACGTCTCGATCTTTACGACTCCCCCGACCCCTTTAGCGCATAGGAACACATCATGTTTGAATTACGCGTGCTGACTGGTTTACATCGCGGTGCGGCGCTGCCGCTCTGCGGAAACGCCTGGCGCATCGGTGCGGCCGATGATGCCGATCTCGTGCTCTACGATCCCGGCATAGCGCCGTATCACGGTCAGTTGGAGAAGACCGCTGACGGCTGGACGCTTAGCGCACAGGATGGCGCCTTGTGTAATGCGGAAGGCCATACCATCGAACACATTGACGCTCTGCCGCCCGGCACGCCGTTTGCGCTGGGGCAGATTTGGCTTTGCATTGTCGCAGCCGATACCCCTTGGCCTGACGACAGCGAAACGCCCCCGGCCGTAGAAGAAAACGTGTCCCCTGCGGATATGCCCATCGATGAACCGTCGGATCATGTCGCCGCACCGATTCCTACGCCTGCCCCCACGCCACGTCTGCCGCTGTGGGCCAAAGCCAGCTATCTGCTGCTTGGCGCACTGCTGCTGGTGATGGTAGGCAGTTGGCAACTACAGGAGAGCGTCGCGATGCCTGCCGCCCCGCCGCCGCAGGATACCCGTAAACCGCTCAGCACCCTGCCACAGCTGGAAAGTACGCTGCGCATTATGTTGCAGGAACGAGAACTGAACGCGGCCGTGAAAGTGGCGGCGTACCAGGATCGCCTCACGCTTACCGGACAATTAACGCCGGACGATCAAAAAAGCTGGAACGGATGCTCGCCCAACTCCACCAACGTTATAGAACCGCGCTGTCCGTGGATAACCGGACGCAGTTGAAAACGGAGCAACTGCCGTTTCAGATCGTTCAGGTAACCAGCGGGGCACGCGCCAACGTCGTCACAGCGGATGGCCAGCGCTTTTTCATCGGCGATGAGATCGACAACCTGCGTCTGGTGAAGATTGATGAGCACCAGATTGAATTCAGCGGCAGACAACAGATAACGGTGAACTGGTAATGCAGACGCAACCTTCTTCTTTTCCCCTGATCGACCAGTGGGTCGCACAACAGCGCCAGCATCTGGCAGCCTATGCGCCCGTGGAGAAAAAGGCCGCGTCATGGCCGTCAGCGGCATTCTGTTGGAATGCAGCCTGCCGCAGGCGCGCATTGGCGATCTGTGCTGGGTGGCCCGTCAGGACGACAGCCAGATGATGGCCGAAGTCGTAGGGTTTAGCCCGAACAATACCTTTCTCTCCGCGCTCGGGGCGCTGGACGGCATCGCACAGGGTGCCGCCGTGACGCCGCTGTATCAGCCTCACTGCATTCAGGTGTCGGAACGTTTGCTGGGCAGCGTGCTGGACGGGTTTGGGCGGGCGCTGGAGGACGACGGTGAGAGCGCGTTTGTCGAACCCGGTCATGCCATAGGCCGCACGCAGCCGGTGCTGGGCGATGCCCCACCGCCGACCTCCCGCCCACGCATCAGCCAGCCGCTCCCCACTGGATTACGCGCCGTCGATGGCCTGCTGACCATCGGCCAGGGGCAGCGCGTCGGCATCTTCGCCGGCGCGGGCTGCGGCAAAACCACGCTACTGGCCGAACTGGCACGTAATACGCCGTGCGACGCCATTGTTTTCGGGCTGATTGGCGAACGTGGCCGCGAACTGCGCGAGTTTCTCGATCACGAACTGGACGATGAACTGCGCAGCCGTACCGTGCTGGTGTGTTCCACCTCTGACCGCAGCAGCATGGAACGTGCGCGCGCGGCGTTCACTGCCACGGCTATCGCCGAGGCTTACCGCGCCGAAGGCCGTCAGGTGCTGCTGATTATTGATTCCCTGACGCGCTTTGCCCGCGCCCAGCGCGAAATCGGCCTGGCGCTCGGGGAGCCACAGGGGCGCGGCGGACTGCCGCCGTCGGTCTATACGCTGCTGCCGCGTCTGGTCGAGCGCGCCGGACAAACGGAAGACGGTGCCATCACCGCGCTCTATTCGGTGCTGATCGAGCAGGACTCCATGAACGATCCGGTTGCCGACGAAGTGCGTTCGCTGATTGACGGGCACATCGTGCTCGCCCGACGGCTGGCGGAACAGGGGCACTATCCGGCTATTGATGTGCTAGCCAGTTTGAGCCGCACCATGAGTAACGTCGTAGATACCGATCACACCCGCAACGCGGGCGGCGTACGGCGTCTGATGGCGGCGTACAAACAAGTTGAGATGCTGATACGCCTCGGCGAATACCAGCCCGGCCATGATGTGCTGACCGATTCCGCCGTCAACGCCCATGCAGAAATCACCCAGTTTCTGCGTCAGTCGATGCGTGAACCGATGCCTTATGGCGTGATTCAACAACAGCTCGCCGGAGTCAGCCGCTATGCCCCATAACACCGAACGCGATGCCGAGTTACAGACCGTGTTGAACCTGCTGATGCCGATACGCCGTCAGCGCTTAAGCCGCAGCGAGCGTCAACAGCGGCAGGAAGAACAGCAGTTGATCCGCATTGCGGAACAGCAGCGCCATCATCAGGAGCAGGTCAATGCGTTGCAACAGGCCAGCCAGACGCAGCGCGACCAGTTTGCCGAGACACTCAGGGCAACGCCAAACGCTGGAAAATCTAAAAAAGCGCCTTGCCGCCGAACAGCGCTTACTCGGCGAGATAGCGGCAGAAACGCAACAGGTACAAGCCACGCAACAGCAACATCACGATCAGCAGCGCCAGGTTGATCGCGCCCGAGATGCCACTCGCCAATGTCAGAAAGCGGTGGAGAAACTGGAATATCTGCTGACGTTACCTCAGGAGCACGTATGAATAACCGACAGATTGCGTCATCCGAATCTACGGCGACGCAGAACGCGCAGGCCGTGCTGCACGGCAAATCCTCTCGCGCAGACGGCCCGCAACACAACTCACAGCCCGATCCACAACATAGCGATTTCTGGGAGGCCTTCACGTTCTCAGACGGTTTTGAGGACGCGTTCTATCAGGACGCGCCTATCGCTTTATCGCCGGGTGGTGCCCTCAATGCCCCGTTGCCGTTGCAAAGTGAGGCACCGGACAGCCCACAATATGTGACACCGTCACAGTGGCAGCCGTTGCAATGTGAGTTGATTGAGGCGATGGACAACATCTGCGCCCCGCCGTTTGCCTTTAGCCTGCAACTACCGCAGCTGGGCGATATCGATGCACGCTTAGCCACGCTGGTGCCGCGCGGCTGGGATATTTCTCTGCGTTTTAGCCGGAAAGCTACCACCAGTTAAAAGATCGGCGCGAAGCCTGCCGCCATTCGCTCGCCAGCGCGCTGGACTGCCCGATAAACCTGCGTTTTGACGCCAGAGAGTATGAGCGATGAGTTCAAATTCCTCACACATTCAACCGCTGACACTGCCGACCCTGCGTGCGCAGCATGCCCGTATCCGATCGGTATTGGCCGCTGGGCTCGCGCTGCCGTTTACCCGTGAAGGACGAGCGGGCCGCCTACATCTTCAACTGACGAACGAATGCGTGCTGGCAGAGGAATCGTCCACCACGCAGGCCAGCAACTGGCGTAGCGACATCGGTAATATCGCACTGACCGATCCGTTCCCGGTACTCAGCCTGCTGTCGGACTGCCCGCTGCTGCCCCTCACCGAAGACGATGATGCGGCACAAGCGTGGTACTGGACGCTCTACAACCAGTCACTCAATCCCGTCCTGCGCGCGCTCGTCGGGGAGATTTATCCGCTGGGTATGGGTCATGAAACGCCGCACGACAAGGGTGCCGCCCTCTGTGCCTGGCTTTGTGTTAGTTGGAATGGCATTACCGTGCGCAGCCGGATGCAGGCCACAGATACTGTCTGGCTGGCATTGTTTTCTCGCGCAGGCTGGTACCGTCAGCGCCACACGCTGCCAGCCGGAATGGCTATCGCTATTCCGCTCACGCTGGCTGATGCCGTGCTGCCGCTGTCCGCGTTACTTCGCTTGCGTACGGGCGATCTTATTCTTCCTAACCGTCCGTGGTTTACCCCTCCGGCGAGGAACGCTGTCATCCGGCACGCTACGCCTGCGCGGCACGCTACAGCTCACGGAGCTCGTCCCCCACACCTTTATCGTTACCGACATGGAGACTGTCCCAATGCCCTCGTCCGCTACCGACACAATGTTCGCCGATCCCCACACAGAGGCATCGGCATTTGAATTCATGCAAGAAAGTGACAATGTCACTGAAAATTTACCGGCGCTGCCGGTCACCTTACATATTCGCTGCGGTAGCCTGACGATGACGCTAACCGAATTGCAGCACCTTGCCAGCGGTAGCGTGCTAACGCTGCGCGACGTGGTGCCGGGGCAAGCCTGGCTGTATTACGGCGATATCGCTCTGGCGAGCGGCGATCTGGTCGATGTGGAAGGCCGACTGGGGCTACAAATTACCCAACGCTTTTCCGCACCAACACCGCGTTTGCCACTAACGGATGAAGAACACGCCGCCGAACCGGAGCTGGCCCCATGACCTCCGGCGCGTTCGACCCGTTGATGTTTGCGCTCTTTCTGGGCGCCCTCTCCTGATTCCACTGATGATGATTGTCTGCACCTGCTTTCTAAAGATTGCCATTGTGCTGTTGATCACCCGCAACGCCATCGGGGTACAGCAGGTACCGCCCAATATGGCGCTGTACGGCATCGCGCTCGCGGCAACGCTGTTTGTGATGGCACCGGTGTTTCAGGAGGTCAGCAAACGCGTACAGGAAAAGCCGCTGGATATGACCGATATCACGTCGCTTCAGGCCAGCGTGACCTACGGACTGGAACCGCTGCAAACCTTTATGTCACGCAACGTTGACCCGGATATCCTCACCCACCTGCATGAGAACAGCCTGCAAATGTGGCCTGCGTCGCTATCCGAAAAGGTGAATACGCAAAATCTGCTGCTGGTGATCCCGGCTTTCGTGCTGTCGGAGCTACAGGCCGGATTCAAAATCGGCTTCCTGATTTATATCCCGTTTATCGTCATCGACCTCATCGTCTCCAACGTGCTGCTGGCGCTGGGGATGCAGATGGTTGCGCCAATGACGCTGTCGCTGCCGTTAAAGCTGCTGCTGTTCGTGCTGGTGAACGGCTGGACGCGACTGCTCGACGGCCTGTTTTACAGCTATCTGTGAGGCCGCGATGGAAATAATCACGCTTTTCCGTCAGGCCATGGTGATGGTCGTGCTGCTCTCGGCGCCGCCGCTGCTGGTTGCGGTGATCGTCGGCGTGCTGATCTCGCTGCTACAGGCGGTGATGCAGTTGCAGGATCAGACGCTGCCCTTCGCCGTCAAACTGATTTCCGTCGGGTTGGCGCTGGCGCTCTGTGGGCGCTGGATTGGCGTAGAGCTGATGCAGTTGGCTATTACCGCGTTCAACATGATTGCGCAGACCGGGGTATAAATTCGCATGATCGCCACCATTCAGCACGTTTACGACTTTATCATCGCCATTACGCTCGGCATTGCCCGGCTGTATCCCTGCTTTATTCTGGTGCCGGTTCTTTCACTCAACGTGCTGAAAGGCATGATGCGCAACGCGGTGGTGATTTCCCTGACGCTGCTGCCTGCTCCCATCGTGCAACAGCAACTCCTGCTGACGCCGCTGTCCTGGCCGATGCTGCCCGGCCTGCTGTTGAAAGAGATTATTGTCGGGCTCCTTATCGCGCTGATTCTGGCGATGCCGTTCTGGCTGTTTGAATCCGTCGGTGCCCTGTTCGATAACCAGCGCGGCGCGTTGATGGGCGGCCAACTCAACCCTGCACTGGGCTCGGACGCCACGCCACTCGGCCACCTGCTGAAACAGACCCTGATTCTGCTGCTGATTATCGGCATCGGCCTGAAAGGACTAACGCAGTTGATTTGGGACAGCTACCAGATCTGGCCGGTGCTGTCCTGGCTGCCCGCACCGGGTGAAAAAGGGTTTGAAGTCTACCTCAGCCTGCTGGCTGATACCTTTACCCATCTGGTGGTGTACGCCGGGCCGCTGGTCGCACTGCTGCTGCTGTTGGAATTCAGTATTGCGCTACTCAGTCTGTATAGCCCGCAGCTTCAGGTCTTCGTTCTCTCCATTCCGGCTAAATGTCTGGTTGGAATGGCGTTTTTCATCGTCTACCTGCCGGTATTACAGTATCTGGGCGACGACAGACTGAAGGGACTACCGGATCTTAAGCACCTGCTCCCACTACTTTTTACGGCATCAAGCAGCTAATCAGGCGGAACCATGAGCGAGAAAACGGAACAGCCCACAGATAAAAAGCTCGAAGACGCGCGCCGTAAAGGGAAGTCGGACAAAGTCAGGATGTGCCCAAGCTGCTGATCTGCGTCGGTCTACTGGAATGCGTGTTGGCGTTAGCGGACAGCACAATGGGAAAACTCCAGACGCTGGTGCAACTGCCGCTACAACGGCTGGATGCGCCGTTTGCGCA
This sequence comes from Pectobacterium sp. PL152, assembly GCA_021907015.1. Classification (GTDB taxonomy): domain Bacteria; phylum Pseudomonadota; class Gammaproteobacteria; order Enterobacterales; family Enterobacteriaceae; genus Pectobacterium. The sequence goes on from CP091064.1 coordinate 173,300, forward strand.
GGTGGCGAAAGAAGTCTTTCATGATGCCGCCGTGCTGGCAGGCACGCTCTGCCTGCTAGCCGCCGCAATTGCCGTCTTGCTGCGCGTGGTGGGCGGCTGGATCCAGTATGGCCCGCTGTTTGCGCCCGAAGCGCTGAAGCTCGATCTCAATCGACTGAATCCAATTAACCAGTTCAAGCAGATGTTTTCGATGCGCAAGCTGGTGGAAATGCTGACCAATATCCTGAAGGCCGTGGTGATCGGTACGGTCTTTTATAAAGTGGTGGTGCCGGAACTGGAAGCGCTGGTCGAATTGGCCTATGGCGATCTCCATGGTTTCTGGCAAGGGGTTAAAGCGCTGCTGACGCGTATTGCCCGCACCACGCTGACGGCGCTGTTAGTGCTGTCTGCACTGGATTTCGGCCTGCAAAAATACTTCTTTCTCAAGCAGCAGCGCATGAGTCATGAGGATTTACGCAACGAGCACAAGGATTCCGAAGGCGATCCCCACATGAAAGGCCATCGTAAATCGCTGGCGCATGAACTGATGAACGAACCCGCCGCGCCGCGCCCCAAAGCCAAAGTCGAAGACGCCGATATGCTGCTGGTTAACCCAACACACTATGCGGTGGGACTTTACTATCGCCCCGGCAAAACGCCGTTACCGCGCATCTTGTTTAAGGGGGAGGATAGCGCAGCGCAGGAGCTCATCGCGCAGGCGAAAAAGCCGATATTCCAGTGATTCGCTTCATCTGGCTGACCCGTACGCTGTATCGCACTACGCCGGAAGGCCATTACATTCCGCGCGAAACGCTTCAGGCCGTCGCGCAGGTGTATCGCGTCCTGCGCCAGCTCGAAGACGAGCAGAAACGCGACATTATCGAGATGGAGTAACGGCGGATAGTTAGCTTTCCGCGATCTGACTCAGATAATACGCTTCCCCCTGACGCAGTTCCGCCATCATGAAATCCAGGAAAGCCTGCTGCTGGGGTGCATGGGCTTTCCCTGCCAGCGTTTGGATCTGAAGTGAACGCTGGTCAAGCTGCCTGATATTCAGCGGTTTCAGGCGCATCGGTTCCTGTAAGCACTTGTACATCACGGAATAGAAACTACAGGCGGTCACCGCACCCGGCGTGCTCATCGCATAGTAATAAAGCGTGGTGAAGTTGTTACAGCACAGCGTCGGTTCCAGAAAGGTGCCGTTCATGCGGCACGAGAGGTCAAACAGTTGGCGTAGCGTGGTCGAGGGTTCCGGGAGCGCCAGCGGGAAAGGATGCAGATCGGCCAGTTGGATAGACTGCTGCGCCAGTGGATGATCGTCAGACATCAGTAACATCAGCGGCGCAGGCAGCGCCAGTTCCACATTCACGCCCTGCTCGGGCGCCAGCGCAAACTGGAGCGCGATATCCACTTCACCATTGCGGATCATTTGAGACACCTGCATCGCCGAGTCCACCTTCAGCGCGAAGGTGGTATCCGGGTCATGCTGACGAAAACGTGCAAACAGCGTCGGCAGCAGATCAAACGCCATCCCTTCCGTACAGCCGATGCGCAGCAGCGCTCGACGACTCGCCTTCAGCCCCTGAATTTCCGCCACGGCAGCATCCATGTCCATCATGCTCTTGCGCACATGATTTTCCAGAATGCGCCCGGCATCATTTAACACCATGCCGCGCGCATGACGTTCGAACAACGGCACGCCGATGCGTTCTTCCAGCCGCTGGATTTGGCGGCTGATCGCAGACACGGCAACAAACAGGTGCTGACTCGCGGCGCTGAGCGAACCGGTGGTGGCAACCACCAGAAAATAACGAATCTCGGTGCTGTGCATGGCGGCATTCCTTTCAGACATCGCGGGGGGATTGGCAGGTTTATATTAAAAGCAAAGCTTAATTGCAATTTTTATTATTGTTGCAAAGCTCATTTTTTCTTTAAATATCGGTAACTTCGGCACACTATCCAGCAAGGAAAGGCATGACCAGCGCAGACCTTATTCGTATCGCCTGTGAACGTTTCGATCGCGGAGAATTTAAACAGACGCTGGCACGGCGCATTGCGCATGCCAGCGAGAGCCAGAAAGCGGGTAACCAGCTTGCGCTGAACCGCTATCTGACGGAGGAGATCCAACCCGCGTTGCAGGCAATGGGGTTCAGCGTAAGACAGATTACCTCGTTGGATGAAGGCCATCCCCCTTTTCTGCTGGCCGAACGTATTGAAGATCCCAGCCTGCCGACCGTGCTGTCCTACGGTCACGGTGATGTGGTGTTCGGTGATGAAGAAAACTGGCGCGACGGGCTCAAACCGTGGGAATTGGTGGAAGAAGGCGACCACTGGTACGGACGCGGCAGTGCCGATAATAAAGGGCAGCACAGTATTAACCTGATGGCGTTGGAACAGGTGTTTCAGGCACGCGGGCAGCGTCTGGGCTTCAACTGCAAACTGCTGTTCGAGATGGGCGAAGAAATTGGCTCACCGGGGCTTGCCGAGCTGTGCCAACAGCACAAGCAGGAACTGGCAGCCGACATCTTTATCGCCTCTGACGGACCGCGTCTTAACGCAGCGCGCCCGACGCTGTTCCTCGGTTCTCGCGGCTGCGCCAATTTCCGTTTGCGCATCAAGTCACGTGAGCAGGCCTATCACTCTGGCAACTGGGGCGGTTTGCTGAGCAATCCAGGCACCCAATTGGCGAACGCTTTAGCCAGTCTGGTGGACGGGCAAGGACGGATGAAGATCAACGCCCTGCTGCCACCGCCGTTAACCCCCGCGCTGCGGGAGATTCTCAGCACCATCGATCCCGCTGGTGGCGAGGGCGATCCGGCGATTGATGAAAGCTGGGGCGCAGAGGGACTCACGCCTGCCGAGCGGTTATTTGGCTGGAACACGCTGGAAGTGCTGTCGTTCATTACCGGCAACCCGCGTAAGCCGGTGAACGCGATTCCCGCCGACGCGACAGCGATTTGCCAACTGCGCTTTGTGGTCGGCACCGACTGGCAGCATCTGGCACAACATGTGCGTCAACACCTTGACCAACATGGCTTTGCGCAGGTGGAGATTGAGGTGCTTAACACCTCTCCGGCGACACGCTTTAATCCGGAAGACCCGCTGGTAAACTGGACGCTGGCTCTGATGCAGCACATCAGCGGCAAACAGCCTGCGTTGTTACCAAATTTGGGCGGTTCGCTGCCTAATGATGTTTTCGCCGACATCCTCGGCCTGCCGACGCTGTGGATCCCTCATTCTTATCCGGCATGCGGCCAGCACGCGGTCAACGAACACCTGCTGAAATCCGTCGCCCGCGAAGGATTAGCGATCATGACTGGCCTGTTCTGGGAACTGGGGGAACAAGGGCATACGCTATTAGAAGAACACCGCGAATATGCCCGTCAGAAGTGATTTTTAGAACCTGAGTACATTGCTATATACACGGAAAAGTGGCCACATCAAACGGCCACTAAACACAATGAAATAACCATTTATCTTTCGTTATTCCATCATCAAAGAATAGCGCTTAACCCTTTCCTCTCGATAACTTCCAGTATTCGTAATGCCGCACCCGTTGGTGAACTTACTCCACGTTCCCATTTCTGAACGCTATTGGCCGACATATTGATGATGCCAGCCAGCTGGCTTTGACTAATTTTTTCACGCTCGCGGATAGCTCGTACTCTGCTTGCATCCATGCCTGCGCGTGATTCCGTTTTTTGACTTTCCGCTACCAAGCGATTGATAGCGTCAAGATCGACGTCACTGGCCGTACCTGCGGCATGTTGACGCTGAATCATGATCTGTATATTTAATAAGCGCTTATCAACCATTTATCACCTCAACAAGCTCTTTATTTTTAAGGTCTGTTTCGAGATCGGCATCAGATTTGTTTTTAAACACCGTTGACGCAATTTTAAAAGCAGCTAATACATCATCGGGAATTTCTTTTCCACGCGTTGATACCGTGTTTTTCTCCCATCCCTCAAAGAAAAATACTTTATCTTCACGATGATAAGCCACTATTGTCCGGGCACCACCACGTTTACCCAGGCCGGTAGCAACGCGTTTTTTATAAACACCGCCACCGAGCCCTCCTTTATCTGGATTATCAATAATATCTGCCGCAATATCACGTAACTGCTGATCGGTTATGCCTGATTTTCTACGAGATTTATCGTAGTGACGCGCAACAAAAATCCTTTTTTGTCCCATCCTTATCCCATAAAGAATGCCCGATATTACTATGGTAATAACTACCATAGTAATATCGGGCAATAGCGTCAACCGATTCAGGAGTCGTTTACTCTGAGTGCGTACCCTTTTTCATCCACTCAGGCTTCTGGAACGCGTGGAACATCGAGTTTTTATCTTCAAAGAACGCGGCGAATTCCGGAGATTGAACGGCAGCTTTCAGATCCTGAGCAAACGGTTTGTCGGCATCTTCTGCACGCACGACAATCATGTTTTTCAGATCTTCCGGCAGCACATCTAACTGAATCGCGTCAGACAGATTCAGGCCAGCGGAAATCGCGAAATTGGCGTTAATCAGCGAACCGGTTACTCCACCCAGCGCACGCGGCAGCTGTGCGGCTTCCAGCGGTTTAAAGACCAGCCCTTTCGGGTTTTCAGTGATATCACGCAGTGAGGCTTTGGTCGGTGTAATCTCTGGATTGATCTTGATCAGGCCGTATTTTTGCAGGAAATCCAGCGAACGAGCCAGATTGGACGGATCGTTTGGTAGCGTGACGATATCGCCCGCTTTCAGCTCATTCAGGGAGCGGACTTTGTTGGAGTAAAAGCCCATGCTGGCCGTCGGCACGGTGATCACTTCCGCCAGTTTCAGCCCTTTATCCGCACTGAAACGGTCAAGGTAGCGGCGGTTTTGGAACAGGTTTGCGTCGATACTGTTGTTCGACAAGGCCAGGTTCGGCTGAATGTAGTCGCTGAATTCGCGCACTTTCACGTCGTAGCCTTTTTTCACCATCTCCGGTTTGATCGCTTTTGTGACCATATCACCGTACGGCCCCGGCGATACGCCGATGGTGATTTCTTTGCCTGAATCTGCTGCGTAAGCCTGAGAGATGCCCAACGCCAGCATGAGTGGAATAAGTTTTTTCAATCGCATCGTCGCGTTCCTGTCTGTCCGATTTAGTCAGTCTTTACCATTATTTGGGGCGTAATAGGTGCCATGATATTGATGACGAAGTAAGGCGGGCAGAGAGCGTGGGTAGATCGTAAAGACGCTGTAAATACATCCCTGTACGCTCGAGCCGCGCCATCCCTGGCGCGGACGCTTTACTCTTCTATCCCACGCTCTCTGCTGCCATGTCGTATAACGGTTATGGGCGTCGTAGCGCCCTATTCTATTTTTATAACGTTATTCCCTGGTGTTGGATAACGTTTTACTGCTCACATGCCTTACTAAAAAGCCTTACTCAAGAATCAGTTAAAACAAAAGGTTTCCTGTCCGTAGCAATACTTGTCGTACAGTTCAGGGTTAATCTCGAAGCCGATTCCCGGTTTATTTGGCACCGCAACGCAGCTGTCCTTGTCTAATTCAACAAACGGCAGCATGAAGTCTTCATGCCAGTAGCGGGAGGACGGCGGAATATCGTGCGCGTAGATAAAGTTCGGCAGCGTTGATACCGCAATGTTGTGCGCTTTACCGACCGCCGTATCCAGCATACCGCCGCACCACACCGGAATATTGTGCGCCTGACAGTAGTCATGAATCAGCTTGGTTTCGGTAATGCCGCCTACGCGTGCGACTTTAATATTGATGATTTTGGCGCTGCCCAGCTCGATCGCCTTACGCGCATCTTCTACCGAGGCAATACTTTCATCCAGACAGATAGGCGTATTCACTGCGGCCTGAAGTTTACGGTGGTCGATAATATCGTCATGCGCCAGCGGCTGCTCAATCATCAGCAGATTGAATTTATCAATCCGCTTAAAGAAAGCGATATCGTCCAGCGTGTAGGCAGAATTGGCATCCACCATCAGCGTAATATCACCAAACGTCTGACGCAGCGCCGCAATATAATCGTAGTCTTTTCCCGGCTTGATTTTTATTTTGATGCGCTTATAGCCTTCCTTCAGGAAATTATCGACCACGCTGATTAATTTATCCGGCGTTTCCTGAATGCCGATGCTGACACCCGCTTCGACGTTATCCCGTACGCCACCCAGCAGTTGATGTAGCGGTACGCCTTTTATTTTCGCGTAAGCATCCCAAATACCGCCTTCGATTGCTGCTTTGGCGCAGTTATTGCGTTTTACTGGCGCAAAAATATCGCGCACCTGTGAAGGATGTTCAATATCTCCAGCCTGCTTAATCATCGGGATCAGGAAGTCACGCATAATATGCCAGGCGGTGACGTTGGTTTCTTCGTTATAAAACGGCAGAGAAATTGCCGAGCAATCGCCGTAACCAATATGTCCACCCGCGTGAACTTCCGCGATGGAGAAGTGTTTCTCCGTCTGCGTCGCAAAGCTGGTAGTAAATGGCGTTTTCAGCGCCATTTTCATTTTTCTTAATACAATCTTGTCTATTTTCATGACATCTCTCTGCTGCCCTGAATACCCTATTCTGTCGTGGTTTAGCGGCGTTCGCGCTTATTTGCCCGCCGCGATAGCAAATCACCCAGCGTTTGCACAATCTGCACCAGCACCACCAACGCAATCACGGTCACGACCATCACTTCGGTTTCATAACGGTAATAGCCGAAGCGGATCGCCAGATCGCCCACACCGCCGCCGCCGACAATTCCGGCCATTGCCGAGTAACCAATCAGGCTGACCAGCGTGATCGTCAGGCCGCGTAATAACCCCGCCAGCGCCTCCGGCAACAGCACGGTGCCGATGATGCGCGTCGGGCTGGCGCCAAAGGCCTCCGCCGCTTCCACAATGCCCGGATCGACTTCGCGCAGCGCGGAATCCACCAGTCGAGCATAAAAGGCAATCGCCGCCACGGACATCGGCACTGCCGCTGCCACGGGCCCTATCGTGTTCCCCAGCAGAAACTGCGTTAATGGCAACAGCAGCACCAGCAAGATCACAAACGGGATCGAACGGATAATATTCACCAGAACAGTCGAGACCAGATAGATAAAACGGTTCTGCCAGAATAAATGACGATCGGTCACATAAATCGCGATACCTAACGGCAGGCCGAATATCACCGCACACAACGTTGAAATACACACCATCGTGAAGGTTTCACCGAAGGCGAAAACTAATTCACCAAATAACTCAGCCATTGATGACCTCCACCCCAAAGGTATTCTGTCGAATATAAGCAATAGCGGCTGCGAGGTTATCCGCCGCCGGATCGTCACGGTATGAAAGCTGGGCGATAATATGCCCCAGCGCGCGATCGTTAATGTATTCAATATTGCCGTGCAGAATATTTACCGATACCTGAAACTGCTGTGCCACGTCGGATAATATCGGTTGTTCTACCGAATCATCAGCAAAGAGTATTTTCAGCAAGACGCCTTTATTATTCAGCTTAAAACGTTCCGGTAATTCGACCGGACTGGTATGGCTAACCAGTTGTTTGGTGTAGGCATGCTGAGGCGAAGAGAAGATCGTAAAGACGTCGCCCTCTTCCACAATATTGCCGCCCGTCATCACCGCCATGCGCTGACAAATACTTTTAATCACGCTCATTTCGTGGGAAATAAGTACGATCGTGATACCTAATCGGACATTGATGCTTTTCAATAGCGCCAGAATAGACGCCGACGTTTCCAGATCCAGCGCGGAGGTCGGTTCATCACACAGCAGCACTTCGGGATGGTTAGCAATCGCGCGAGCAATGCCCACACGCTGTTTCTGCCCACCGCTCAGCTGTGCCGGATAAGATGTCCCCTTGTCCTGCAACCCGACCAGCGCCAGAATTTCCGGCACGCGTGAGGCGATGTCTTCTTTGTTCTTCCCCGCGGCACGCAGGCTGAACGCCACGTTGTCATACACATTGCGGGTATGCATCAGATTAAAATGCTGGAATATCATCCCGATACGCTGCCGATGCTGGCGCAGTTCGCGGCCGGACGCATCGCTAATCAGCGTATCGCCCAAAAACACGCGTCCTTCGGTCGGGCGCTGCAATAAATTGATCGTCCGCAACAGCGTACTTTTCCCCGCGCCGCTGGTGCCGACAATCCCAAAAACTTCACCCTGTTGAATGGTCAGGTTGACGTTGTTTACCGCTCTGGACTGTGCTGCTTTGCCGGCGGGAAAATCAACGCTCACGTTTTCTAACCGAATCATTACCTGACTCACTCCTGCTGACTGACTATTTTAAGAAATGTATCGTCGGCATACGCAAACGTATGCCTGTTTGATGTAGGGAAGCCTGTGTTTGTGGGTAAAATCATTTCTCATTAGCGGGCGTTAAGCCTATCCCACAGAACGGTTTCACTTGTTATGTTGAACAGAGATAGGCTCTTCATCGCCTTTTGCATTGAGGAATAACCGGGCTATTTATGGCTGCCATTTTTGTTATAATTAGATTAACTTCTTATAAATCAATAAAATATTAAAAAATATTCGTCTGTTTAAGTTAGAGAGAAATGAGCTTTGCGTCAATGATAAAAAAGCAAATCACCCTTCTGTTTTTTAGAAACTCTTTTATGTCTTTTTCTTCTATATCGCCACTATCAACGTGTGTTACACGATCGCAGGATGTAACGACGCAGGATGTAACGACGCAGGATGTAACGACTTTATCTTGTCGATCACATCGCACAACTTATCCGGTTGGTCACACAGGTAGTCAGCCTGGTGCGTTGATAACTCATCATATGTCCCGTACCCCACAACACGCCGATAGACGATAAGTGGTTGTCCCGAGCACCGATAATATCGTCCTTTCTGTCGCCCACCATGATTGAACGACTCGGATCCACCTCATGTTTCGTGATTAAATAAGCTAATAACTTACTCTTATCATCCATACTGCCATCAGCAGGCGTTCCGATGATATCTGAGAACAGCGTGCTTATTCCCATCTCCCCCAGTATTTTTCAGCAAATGGTTGTCTTTTGGATGTAGCAATGAAGAGTTTACTGCCACTCTGTCTTAATTTATCGAGCATTAACAAAACCCCTTCATAGATCAGGCTGTTGTAAAGCCCATATTGACCATAATGCGCTCGATAAATATTTATCGTTTCTTCTACCCTGTCATCAGCATAAGGTTCCAACAACGTTTTGACTATATTGCTCATTGGCGGCCCAATGAGCGATGAAATGTCAATGTCGTCATCAATCATATGCCCTTGCTCTCGAATAGCATAAATAAGGCTATCTTTAATTCCCGGAACAGAATCAATAATGGTTCCATCTAAATCAAAAATTATATTCATCATTCTTGATTCTCTGTCAAATTTTTAGATTTATGCTGTTATTTTCGGCTTCGATAAGAATATACCAGAATAGATGCTAAAACAGAAAAGTGATGAGCATTCTTCGAAAATGCGCGCAAAGCATAATTATCTCGATGTTCCATTCACCTGACGTTTCCTCGATACGTTTTTTCTCCCAAAAAAATCATTATACGAGAGTGGTTGATACGATTTTTGTTATTATTCGTGTTTTTATTCTGTTTTTCTTATCAAGGGAAAAATCCTATATTTGACGCAAATTAATCACATAGATTTATTGTTTTGATAACTACATTTATTTTCTTTCTGATTTCATTTTTTTGCAAAAAAACCTTTTTACGAGAAAAATTTCACAAAAATTAGATTTATTGCATTGATTTACCAATTATTCCCCTTTCCCACCTGTAACAAAAAAATTCAAATAAGAATAATGTTTTGTTTATTTTTTAAAAGCAGCGTAAAACATCTAGTTTTTTTGCAAACTAATGCAAAATAACACTACCAAAAACTCTCTTGCCACTTTTAAATTTTAGTTAATTGTCCATATAAACCTTTTATTTTTCTCGTCGATATAGGAATACCCCCTTACTTTGGGGTCATTTAGAGGTACTTATGAGCATTAAAATTAAATTAATTTCGGTTATGTTGTTAATGGCATTATTGCTTTTGGTTGTCTCTGTTACCGGGTTGTTTGGAATGAACCATACCAACCAATCCATAAAAACCCTATATCAGGATCGGCTGATCGCGTTAGGTTACCTGGATAATATAACCAGACAGGTGAATAACGTGATGTTTGAAATTGCCAGCGTTGACCTTGCGCAGGCAGACAACGTCAAACTCGGACTGGAACACATCGCAGAAGCACAAAAAATCTACGATGAGTATTGGGATTTATACAGTAAGACCTATCTAACAGGCGACGAAAAACACTGGAAGAGCAGTTTGTGGTGCAATACAAGCGGTACAATGAGAAAGCCGTTATTCCTGCTGTTACTGCAATACAAAAAAATGATAAAGGCACATTAGAATACATCATCAACCACACACTAAAAAGCGAATACGACCCCTGAAAAAGCTGGCTGACCAGTTGATTAAATTGCAATCTGATATTGGTGAGGAGCTTTATACTGAGTCACAAAATAGTTTCAGTAATATATTATTTTCCGTCGTCATTACCCTACTTTTCGGGGTCGTCATCGTTGCCTTATCCGGCTGGCGATTGATTATGTCGATTGCCGTACCAATAAAAATGCCGTGGATTTAGCGAGAAAAGTCGCAAGCGGCGATCTGACGCATCGCATCGAGATTACCTCGCGCGATGAAATGGGACAGTTGCAAACCGCGCTGCGGGAAATGGTACTGAATCTGACGGATATCGTTGAGCGAGTACACAGCAACGCCGACATTATCGCAACCGCATCCAGCCAGATCAGCAGCGGCAACATCGACCTCTCCTCCCGAACCGAGCAGCAAGCCAGTTCGCTGGAGGAAACGGCGGCGTCAATGGAGCAGATGACCTCCTCCGTGAAACAAAACGCCACCCATGCTGCCCACGCCAGCCAACTGGCTACGACCGCCTCGCAGCGCGCCGTTGATGGCGGCAAGATGATGGGCGATGTGACCAATGCCATGCAACAGATGGTGTCGTCCGCAGAGAAAATCACCAATATTATCAGCGTGATCGACGGTATTGCATTCCAGACCAACATCCTCGCACTGAACGCCGCCGTGGAAGCCGCTCGGGCGGGCGAACAAGGGCGAGGCTTTGCCGTCGTCGCGGGCGAAGTTCGTACGCTGGCACAGCGCAGCGCCAGCGCGGCGAAAGAGATCAAAGAACTGATCGGGACGTCCGTCGAGCAGGCAAACCTCGGGCACACCGTCGTCATCGATGCAGGCGGCACGATTCAGAGCGTCGTAGAGGACATCAAACGGGTTGCATCGCTGGTGAGCGAAATTTCCACCGCCAGCCATGAACAAAGTCTTGGCATCGGACAGATTAATACCGCAATTTCGCAGATGGAAACGGTCACGCAGCAGAACGCCGCTCTGGTTAACGAGGCCGCCGCTGCCGCTGGCTCACTGTCCGAGCGTGCAGGTGAACTTAGTCATGCCGTTGCGGCGTTTCGTATCTAATCACCGTTCTCACGGCACCCACACGCGAGTTATGACTTCCGCGTGTGGGTGTCGGTGACCATCAGTACATCGCTTAACGTGGTTAAAAACACATCGGCGTGTTCTTCCTGAAACACCAGCGGCGGGCGAATTTTCAGCACGTTCGCCGCGGGCCCCGTCGCGCTGATCAGCACACCGCGCTGGCGCATCGCATTTACCACCTGCAATGCGGATTCACTTGCCGGCGCTTTGCTTTCACGATCGCTGACCAATTCTACGCCGATAAACAAGCCGTAAGCCCGAATATCGCCGATCAGTGGAAAATCCTGCGCCAATTGCTGTAACCCTTGCCGCAGATAATGCCCCACGCGCTGGGCGTTCTGTTGCAACTGCTCTTCCCGAATCACTCTCAGTACCGCGTGCGCCGCCTGACAGGACACCGGATTGCCGCCGAACGTATTGAAATAGCGAACCTCTCGCCCGAATGCCTCAAATAATGCAGAACGTCCAACCAGCCCGGCGATAGGATGCCCGTTGCCCATCGGCTTCCCTAAACTCACCAAATCCGGGACGATACCGTGACGCGCAAAGCCCCACATTGACTCCCCGGTGCGACCAAAGCCCGGCTGCACTTCATCCGCGATAAACAATCCGCCAGCCTGACGAATCAGCGCCGCAGCCTGTGCCATTTCGCCTTCCGGCGCACAGAACACGCCGTCGCTGGAAAAAATGGTATCCACCAGCAGCGCGGCAGGACGAATACCCTCCTCTTGCATCTGTGCCAGCGCGTCACGAATACGGGTAAGAAATGCGCCGGGCTGACGATAGGTATTCGGTGCGTCAATCAGCTTCACATGGCTACCGCGCGCTACACCATCGCCCAGCGACGGCGACAGCTCCGCCAGCGCACTGGTGACGCCGTGGTACGCCCAGCGCGTCACCAGGACGCCCGTTCCCCCCGTGGTGTGTCGGGCAATGCGCAACGCCAGATCGTTGGCCTCACTACCGGTACAGGTCAACATCACGTTATTTAGCTCGGCGGGAAATTCGCTGAGTAAATCTTCCGCAAAATCGACAATGGCTGAATGCAAATACCGCGTGTGGGTATTGAGCTGAGCGCTTTGCCGCGCTATCGCCTCCACCACCGCCGGGTGACAGTGTCCGACCGAGGCCACATTGTTATAGACATCCAGATAACGTTTCCCTTGCTGATCGAACAGCCACACACCCTCGCCGCGCACAACATGCAGCGGTTCTTCATAAAACAGGCGGTAACCGCTGCCCAATATCCGCTGACGACGCGCCAGCAACGCTTCTGTCGTTGTCATTTCAGGCGTGATATTTCTTTGATTCATCGCATGTCCTCCGGGCAAACCTGCTGTAGGCGAGTCACAAACTGCGCATGGGAATAGGTCGCGATGCGCTGCAAACTGTGCCAACAGCGTGGCACATTACGCAGCAGATACTCCCGATTGTCGGGGTAGCGTGATGCCCGCCACTGCGCAATCGTCAGGGTCAGCGCCATGCGGGTCGCAATCAAATCCGGCAACAGTGCGATCTCCTCCGGGGCTAACGGCCTGTGCTGGTGATACGCGGCAATAAACGGCACAACATGTTCCAGCAGATCGGCACCATCACCAACCTGATACGCCAGCGCCGTCGCCACTTCGCAGATTAACGGTGCGAATACGGCGTCGCCAAAATCGATAATGCCGGTCACCCGCGTCGGTGACACCCCATCGACCAGCACATTATGCGGATTCAGATCGTTATGAATGACCTGACGGCGCAACGTCATCAATTCGGGCGCAACGCGGCTGTCATAGCGATCAAAAATGCGCCGAAGATGCTGATGCTGCTGTCGCTCAGAAATAAAATCGAGGTAAGGACGCACCTGCTCTGCGCGGCTGATATCCCACAACAGCGAACGGTTCGCTGCCGGATGCGTAAAACCGTGAAGCGCATTATCCAACTGCGCCAGCGTGTTTCCCAACTGCGGCATTAATGCCGTGGAAGGCGCGGTCAGATGCTGCGGCGTGCCTGCCAGATAACTCACCAGTCGCACGCGCAACAGTGCACCATCGATCTCAACGCTCGTTTCCGCCTGACCTGCTATTGTCGGCTGGATTCGCGGCACGGGCAGTTCAGGGGCCTGCTGCGCAAGGTGCAGCAGCAGCGCGGTCTGGAAATCGCTGACGTCGGCAGGTTCCGCCGCGTTGATCACCTTCAGCATATAGCGTTCATCGGGCGTGACCGTCAGGCAGAAATTCATATCGCGCTCGCCCTGAAGCAGCGCCATCTGCCCGGACAAACCATATTCTTGCTGGGCAATGGCCAGCGCCTGCTGGCAGGAAACCTGCGGCACGGCCTGCGTCATCAGGTCGTCGCTATGCGATAGCGCCTCCGCAAACACCGACTGATTGGACGCAGCAGATTGGAACATGGGAGAAAATGTCGTGAGCCGTCCTTCAGACATGCTGCCCTCCGTTAACGTGGATTTCCGCGCCGTTGACATAAGACGCACCGGAGGTGCAGAGAAAATAGATCAGGCTTGCCACCTCTTCGGGTTTACCTAAGCGCTGCATCGGCACCTGCCGTTCAATGATGTCATCCGTACCGGGTGACAGAATCGAGGTTTCAATTTTCCCCGGCGCAATCGCATTCACGCGAACGCCATGCTGACCAAAATCAAACGCCATTTCCCGCGTCAGCGCGGACAACGCCGCTTTCGAGGTGGCATAGGCAACACCAGCAAAAGGATGAACGCGCGATCCGGCAATCGAGGTCACATTAATCACGCAGCCCTGTGATGCTTTTAGCTCGTCAAACAGGCCATTTGCCAACAGCGCACAGGAAAACAGATTGACGTTGAAGACCCGCAGCCAGGTCGCATAGTCTGTATCGCGCACGCCCAAACGCTGCCCGCCTTCCCCCTTTGGCGAAATCCCTGCGTTATCGACCAACGCATCCAACCGCCCGCCCAGTTTTTCCTTAATCAGCGGCAGCGTCTGTTGCAGGCTGTCGATATCTTCCAAATCGAGATGGATGTGATTAAGCAGTTTTTCCGCCCACGGGCACTCTTCCGCCCAGTTCTGACGCGACGCGGTAAAGATCCGCCACCCCGCCGCGTGGAAATGCTTAACGGTGGCATGCCCGATTCCCCGGCTGGCACCGGTCAGCAAGAGTGTTTTTTGCACTGTCATACCAAATCTCCTGAGCCTTTGTAGGCGATGCATCAAAATGGTGTTTGATGCATCATAAATTAGCTTTTAAAAAAGCTGAAGAAAATTTCAGCGAAAAAAAAACGATTTTTCCCTTGGCGAAATGCGCTCTTAAACACATTTTTATGCCGAATCAGTGTGCGTTTCGTGCGCCACTGTACTGTTATTTCATGCTACCTCGTAGCACGCGCCCGACGCAGGGCGGCTCAATCGCCGTCGCCCTGCGAACCCTGGCTTCCCGGCTAAATTATGCCGCTTCGCGGTGCCATCGTCGGTATCAGGCTTAACGGACCTCTTGCGACACGGTTACTCGCCCCATAAATGGGACTCGCCCTTCGGGCCAGCACAAGTGCTGTTCAAAAACGTCTCTGACGTTTTTGTCCGGCGTGGCGCAAGCTTTCGCCGCGTCCATGCGGCTCATCCTAAGCCCGCTATCTCCTCAGCATAATTTCTTACGCCGGATAGCAACTGCCCTCACTTGCGCATTACGTTAATGGCGATAAGAAACGGCATGCAAATATCAACGCACACGAAACATAACGCATAACCTATGTGCGCCAGATTAAGTCCCACTTCTTAAACGCTCCGAGCGGCGGCGCAGGATTTCCATCACGATCAGCAGGACAAGCGCGGCGCCCACCATCATGGTGGCAGCGGCGGCTATCGTCGGGTCGAGGTTCTCGCGGATGCCGGCAAACATCTGTAGCGGTAGCGTACGCTGGCGCGGGCTGGCGAGGAACAGCGTGACGATCACCTCATCAAACGACGTTGCAAAGGCAAAGAGCGCCCCGAGAACACACCGGGCGCAATTAGCGGAAACGTCACCTTACGAAAAGCCAGCAGCGGCGAAGCACCCAGACTCGCGGCGGCGCGCGTCAGATTGTGATCGTAGTTCTTCAATACCGCCGTGACCGTAATCACCACGAACGGTACGCCCAGCATCGCATGTGCCAATACCAGTCCCAGATAGCTGTTCAACAGCGACAATTTGGCGAAGAAAAACATCCCTACCGCGACAATCACCACCGGCGCAATCATCGGTGAAATCAATACCGCCATCACCAGCGATTTACCACGAAACTCACCGCGCACCAGCCCAACTGAGGCCAGCACGCCAAGCACCGTCGCCAACAGCGTCGCGAGCGGAGCAATCAGCAGACTGTTGCCCAGTGCGCCCAGCCACTCGCTGGAGTTAAAAAACTCGCGATACCAGCGCAGGGAAAACCCCGTCAGCGGATAGCTCAGAAACGAACCGGCATTAAACGAAAGCGGAACAATCACCAGTACAGGGACAATCAAAAACAACAGCATCGCCGCCCCGTAGAAATTAAAGAACGTGTTCCACAGACGGATCACCACTTCACCCTGCTGTCTCATTGGTTATCTCCCAATATAAAGTTACGGATATCGAGCTTAGTGCGCCGCGGCTTCCGCATTAGTACGCGTGACCCGGATGTACACCACGTACAGCAGCGTCACGATTATCAGCAGTTGTGTCCCTAACGCGGCCGCCATTCCCCAGTTCATGGTGGTATTGGTGAAGAACGCGACAAAATAACTCAGCATCTGGTCGCTCGGCCCGCCCAGCAGCGCCGGCGTAATGTAGTAGCCAATCGCCATCATAAAGACCAGCAGCGCCCCTGCCGTCACACCGGCGTAGGTTTGCGGCACATAAACCCGCCAGAAAGCAATAAACGGATGCGCGCCCAGCGAAACGGCTGCCCGCACATAATTCGGGAAATACCTTTCATCACCGCGTACAGCGGCAAAATGAAGAACGGTAGCAGGATGTGGGTCATCGAAATGTAGACACCGATACGGTTGAACACCAGCACCAACGGTTCATCGATAATGCCGATATTCATCAGCGAACGGTTAATCAACCCACCAGACTGCAACAGCACAATCCAACTCGCGGTGCGCACGATCAGTGATGTCCAGAACGGTAGCAGCACCAGAATCAGCAACAGATTGGCGCGGTTAGAGGGCTGCTTCGCCAGCCAGTACGCCAGCGGATATCCCAGCCCCACGCACAGCAGTGTTACCACGCCCGCCATCAGCAGCGTGCGCAGCAGCACGTCCACATACAGCGCCTGATCGGCAGGCTGCGGGACAATCTGCTGCGTGGTGGCATCCACTTTATGGTCAAACACCGCCAACAGGTAATAGCTGGTAAAAGGTCGCGCTGCGCGATCGAACGTTTTCCAGGTCGCTAATTCTCCCCACATCGGCTGCTCGCGTATCAGTTGATCGCGCATGTCGCTGCTGCCCTCAGCGGGCAGCTTACGCAATGTGCGGGTAATCAGCGTGCGGTATTCCGCGCCTTCATACCCTAGCCGTTTGGTAATCGTGCTTAACTTACCGCTGCTGCGGGCGTCACGCAGATCGCCGACCAGCGCCCGAAAGACGGTTTCATCCGGTACATCGTTGCCCGACCATTGCCGCATCGCAGCAATGGTCTGTGGCATATTGTCGCGTAATTCCGGATTGGAGACGCTTTTCCCCAAAATAGAGGTGATCGGGAAGAGAAAACTCACCACGATAAACAGAAACAGCGGTGCAATCAGCAGCAGAGAGCGTTTTTTATAGGCTTTCTGCGCGAGCCACAGTTGCTGCTTCAAGGTCGAGTTTTCCTCGTTTCCGCCAGACGGCACAGCGGCGGCGATATCGCTCTGGGACATAGGCTCTTTCTCCATCATCACGTACGGTCAATCACTACGGCCTTACTGCGCGGCCCAGGCGTTAAAACGTTGCTCCAGCTCTTCACCGTGGTCGATCCAAAACTCTGTATCTACTTGCAAGGCCTGTGCCAAATTCTCAGGCGCAGTTGGCAGATTGGCAGCGACGGCTGGCGTGAGCAGACTGGTGGTTTTGACGTGCGTCGGGCCATAGGGAATGTTCTCAGCGAATACTTTTTGGTTTTCCGGCTGGTTGGCAAACGCAATGAACTGCTCCGCCAGCGCCTTATGCTTGGAGCCTTTGACGATTGCCCAGCTATCCAGATCGTAAATGCTGTCGGCCCAGACAATCTTGAAATCATGCCCTTCTTTCTGCGCCGCTGAGACGCGACCGTTATACGCGGACGTCATTACCACATCGCCCGACACCAGCCATTGCAGCGGCTGGGCACCGGATTCCCACCACTGAATATTGGATTTGATCTGATCCAGTTTCTTAAAGGCACGATCGACGCCCTCTGGCGTCGCCAGCACCTTATAAAGATCGTCACGCTTCACGCCATCAGCCAACAGCGCGATTTCCAGCGTAAATTTGGCGCTTTTACGCAGCGCACGCTTGCCAGGGTATTCTTTTACATTCCAGAAATCGGCCCAGCTTTTCGGTGCCTGCTTCAGCTTCTGCGCGTTATAGGTCAAGACGGTTGACCACAGGAAAATCCCCGCGCCGCACTCGGTGACCGCCCCTTTAACAAACTGGGATTGATCGCCCAGTTTTGACCAGTCCAGCGGCTCAAATAACCCTTCGTTACAGCCGCGCATCAGCTCAGGGCCTTCGACTTCTACGACGTCCCACCCGACCTGCCCGGTTTCCACCATCGCCCGGATACGCGCCATTTCACCGTTATACTCACCGGCTTCGACTGTGCCTTTACCCGCCGCGGCGAACGGTTTGTAAAATGCCTTATCCTGCGCATCCTTGTTCAAACCACCGAATGAGATCACCGTGACGGACTCCGCCTGCGCCTGACAGGCCATCGTCACCAGAAAAGCCGTGGCCGCTATTTTCTTCAGTACCGGACGGTTGAAGAAGCCTGTCGCTTTGGATGTGTTGTTGAGTTTGGACATCATTTCGCTCCTGGAGTGGTAGTCAACGTAAAGGTCAAATGCGTATCACAATTTGCGCATGCTATTTCTTGCTCATCATTTTTGATGCATCATGTATCAAAATAATCATGCCAAAAAATATGAGCATAAATTGTGCCAATTCAAAAATTTTATTGATGTTTTGCTACAGCGGCGGCGGGAACGGGGATGAGAAGCATCAGGAGGAGACGGCTATCCTTTACGCCTGATGAGACTTCGCCATTTTTGCCAGATTGTGGTGCAAGTTGATATTGCCTTGCACCACCTAAACGCATTGCGCGTTTACTATCCGCGTGCCGATATCGACTATCGACACGCGTTTCTTACCGATGATCTAAACGATGAGCTACCGGGAAAGATCGACGCAGAGGTATTTCATTTCCAGATAGTCTTCGATACCGAATCGTGACCCTTCACGCCCCAGCCCAGACTGTTTCACGCCGCCAAACGGCGCGACTTCGTTAGAAATCAGGCCGGTATTGATACCGACCATGCCGTAGTCCAACGCTTCCGGCACCGTCCACTGGCGCACGGCATCGCGCGTGTAGACATAGGCCGCTAGCCCAAACTCGGTGTCGTTCGCCATCGCAATCACCTCCGCTTCATCGCTGAAACGGAACAGCGGCGCCACAGGCCCGAATGTCTCTTCACGGGCAAAACGCATGTCGCGCGTCACCCCGCCGACGATGGTTGGTGTGAAGAACGTGCCACCCAGCTCATGGCGTTTGCCCCCCAACAACAGCGTTGCTCCGTGCGATAGCGCATCGGCAATATGTTGCTCAACCTTGCTGACCGCATCGGCATCGATCAGCGGCCCCTGCGTCACACCCGGTTGCGTACCCTCACCGACCTTCAATTTGCGCACTTCCTCTACCAGTCGTTCGACCAGCGCAGGATAAATCCCCTCTTGCACGTAGATGCGGTTGGCGCAGACGCAGGTCTGCCCGCTGTTGCGGAACTTGGAGGCCAGAATGCCTTTCACCGCCTGATCCACATCGGCATCATCGAAGACGATAAACGGCGCGTTGCCGCCCAGTTCCAGCGACAGTTTTTTCACCGTTGGCGCGCTCTGCGCCATCAGAATACGGCCCACTTCCGTGGAACCCGTGAAGCTTAGTTTGCGTATCACCGGACTATCGCACAGCACCTTGCCGACCGACTGCGCGTCACCGACGATGACCTGCAACACGCCGCGCGGAATACCGGCCTGCTGTGCCAGTTCCGCCAGCGCCAGCGCGGTAAACGGCGTCTGTTCAGCAGGTTTGACGATCATCGTGCAACCTGCCGCCAACGCGGGCCCGACCTTACGGGTAATCATCGCCGCCGGGAAATTCCACGGCGTAATCGCCGCACACACGCCGATGGGCTGCTTGATGACCAGCAGGCGCTGTTGCCCTTGTGGCGATTGCAGCACGCTGCCTTCAATACGTTTGGCCTCTTCCGCAAACCAGTCGATAAAGCTGGTGGCGTAGGCGATTTCACCCCGCGCTTCCGCCAGCGGTTTGCCCTGTTCCGCCGTCAGCAGCGCAGCCAGATCGTCCTGATTTTCCATAATCAGGCGCGCCCACGCCTGCAACAACGCGGCACGTTCTTTCCCCGTCTTTTTACGCCACTCAACCAGCGCCTGTTCAGCCGCAGCAATCGCCTGCCTAGTTTGTGACACCGTCACTAATGGTACACTCCCCAGCACCTCGCCTGTCGCCGGATTAGTGACATCCAGACGTTCACCGTTGTGGCTGTCTTGCCACTCGCCGTCAATCAGGCAGTGCTGGCGGAATAACGCTTGCTGTTTTAGCGGTATAGTTGCTTTCTGTTGCATAGTTTCTCTTCTATCGTGTCAATACGCGCGTCAGGATGCTCATGGCCTTGCTGAACTGATCGTCAGGCACCGTTAACGGATACAGGAAACGAATCACGTTGCCATGTACACCGCAGGTCAGCAGCAGCAGACCGGCTTCCAACGCACTTTTCTGAAATTGACGGGTGATCTCCGCCGATGGTTTTCCGGTGTGCGGATCGTTAAATTCTGCCGCCACCATCGACCCCTGAGCACGAATCGCCACCAGTGCCGGACACTGCGCTTTGATTTTCTCCAGCGTTTCCACCAGCGCGGCACCCAGAAATTGTGCCCGCTGGCACAATTTCTCTTCTTCAATCACGTCCAATACCGCCAGCGCGGAAGCCACCGACAGCGGGTTCCCCGCATAGGTGCCGCCCAGCCCACCCGGCGCGGGTGCGTCCATGACGTCAGCACGACCGACGACGCCGGAGATCGGGAAACCGCCGCCCAGGCTTTTTGCCATCGTGATCAGATCCGCTTTCTCCGCGTAGTATTCCATCGCGAACAGCTTGCCGGTACGGGCAAAGCCCGTCTGCACTTCATCAGCAATCAGCAGGATGCCATGCTCATCGCACAGCTTACGTAGCCCGCTGATAAAGGCCGGTGGCGCAACGTTGAAACCACCTTCACCTTGCACCGGCTCCAGCAGAATGGCAGCCACCTGATCGGCGGCGATATCGGTATGCATCAGGCGTTCAACGCTTTCCAGCGCCTGCTCAACGGTGATGCCATGTTGCTCACTCGGATAAAGCGCATGAAAAATAGAACCGGGAACGGCCCGAATCCTGTGGAATACGGTGCCACTTTGCCCGTTAGCGTCATGGTCAGCAGCGTGCGGCCATGAAACGCGGCGTTGAAGGCAATCACGCCGGGGCGTTTGGTGTAGGCACGAGCAATTTTCACCGCGTTTTCCACCGCTTCGGCACCGGTGGTAAAGAACGTGGTCTTTGCCGCGCCCTGAATCGGCGCCAGCGCATTGATGCGTTCGGCAAGGGTGACGTAACTGCCGTAAGGCACAATCTGGTAGGCCGTATGGGTAAAGCGATCCAGTTGCTCACGCACTGCGGCGACAATTTTCGGGTGGCGGTGGCCGGTGTTCAGTACCGCAATCCCGGCAGCGAAATCGATAAATTCCCGACCTTCAACATCCCACAGGGTGCTGTTTTCCGCACGCTCAGCATAGAAGTCACACATGACGCCCACACCACGCGGCGTGGCGGCCAGACGGCGTTGATTCAGTTCGCTATTCTTCATGGTCTGCTCCGGTATCCCAAACACATCGGTTAGTCGTTGAACGATGATTGTTAGTGTAGTTGCAAGATGATGATGTCATTTAGACGCGAGATGGTTCTATAATCCAGTGCCAGTTTTGAATATTTGAAGGATCCACTTTTGCGCTCACTTCTGACCGACTTATTGCTACAGCGTTTAGCCAACCAGCACGACGGCGCGCTAAACAAACGTTTGTACGACTGCATTCGGCTAGCAATTCTTGATGGCGCGATTACCGCTGGCGAGCGCCTGCCGTCGTCGCGCGATCTGGCGCAGCAGCTATCGCTGTCGCGCAATACCGTGCTGACCGCTTACGAACAGCTCCTGGCAGAAGGCTATATTGAAGCACGCAAAGGAAGCGGGACTTTCGTCACGGAACAGTTGCCCGATGGCAACATGCAGCCGATAAGCAGCGACAACGCCGGAGAAATCCGTGAACCTAAACATGAATTATCGCGTCGCGGTATGCATCTTCTGGGCTATGCCGGCGCCTCCGCCCGCCAATGGGGCGCGTTTATGCCGGGCATCCCGGATATCGCCAGCTTTCCTCACGATTTGTGGCGACGGATTCAAACACGACTGACGCGTCGCGTTCGCCCTGAGCAGCTTTCCTATTCGCCGATTGGCGGCTGTCCCGAACTGCAATTGGCGCTGGTAGATTACCTGCGCGTCGCCCGCTCCGTCGAATGCACGCCGGAGCAGATTCTGATTACCGAAGGCACGCATCAGGCGATGGATTTGCTGGCTAAAATGCTGTGTAACCCCGGCGATTTGGCGTGGATTGAAGATCCCTGCTATTGGGGAATTCGTAATGTCCTGACGATTAATGGCCTGCGCGTCGCCCCCGTCGACGTCGATGAACAGGGGCTGGTGCCGCCGGACACGCTCTCACCCAACGCAGCCCCACGTCTGATTTGCGTGACACCGTCACATCAATATCCATTGGGCGCGGTGATGAGTCTGGCACGGCGTCAACGTCTGCTGGCACTGGCGCAAGAGCACGGCTGCTGGGTGGTGGAAGATGACTACGACAGCGAGTTCCGCTTCTCCGGCAGTCCGATTCCCGCGCTGCAAGGGCTACAGGCACAGTCGCCGGTGATCTACATCGGGACATTCAGCAAAACGCTCTACCCCGGCCTGCGCGTCAGCTACATGGTGCTGCCACCGCTGCTGGCGCAGTCGCTGAAGACGGCACATTCTGAGCTCTATCGCGGCGGACACTGGCTCACGCAGGCGACGCTCGCGCAGTTTATCCGCGAAGGCCACTACGCTGCGCATATCCGTCGTATGCGCCTGCTGTATGCCAAGCGCCGCGCGCTATTGACGTCGTTAATTGAACAACATCTGGGCGCGGATTACGTCGGGGACAACAGCAACGCCGGGCTGCATATGCTGCTCAGTCTGCCTCCTCACATCGACGATGTCGTATTGAGCGCCGCGATTTTTGCGCCGCGGCGTGATGGTTAAACCGCTTTCCAGCTACTACCTGCAACCGACACAGCAGCGTGGTTTATTACTGGGCTACGCCAGCGTGGAAGAGAGCCACATGACGCAGGCGTTTTCCGCAATCGTGGCCTGTATTCAGGCGCTAGATTCACGCCATTCCGAGGCCTGACACCATCCATTTTTATCCAGGCCAATTCGCACCGTTACGGTGCCTCTCGCTGTCAACACGCCCCATTACGGCGCATCCGTGGCGATGAGCGATCGCCTTTAGCGCATTATCGCGCAGCATTTTCTGCTCGAGAAGCATCCGGCATGGTTTATGCATTCTTATGAATAACAGTGACTGCCGGAGAGTGAAAAATGAGAAATTATGTCAGCTTCAAGAATGTTCAGAAGACCTATGACGGCGACCGCCTGATCGTCAAAAACCTCAATCTGGATATCCGTGAAGGTGAATTTCTGACCCTGCTTGGGCCATCCGGCTCGGGAAAAACCACCAGTTTGATGATGCTCGCCGGGTTTGAAACCCC
Organism: Pectobacterium sp. PL152; assembly: GCA_021907015.1. GTDB lineage: Bacteria > Pseudomonadota > Gammaproteobacteria > Enterobacterales > Enterobacteriaceae > Pectobacterium. Next base: position 196,897 of record CP091064.1, read on the forward strand.
GACGCAGGGGGAAATTTTGCTGCGCGACGCGCCGCTGCACCACCTCCCGCCGCACCAGCGAGACATCGGTATGGTATTTCAGAACTACGCCCTGTTCCCCCATATGACCGTGGCGGAGAATCTGGCCTTTCCATTGTCCATCCGTCGCCTGAACCGCGCCGACATCAAAGAGAAAGTGGATCGGGTTCTGGATCGCGTGAAGCTCACCAGCCTGGCCGACCGCTACCCCGCGCAGATGTCCGGCGGACAACAGCAGCGTGTGGCGCTGGCTCGCGCACTGGTTTTCGAACCTAAACTGGTGCTGATGGATGAACCGCTGGGGGCGCTGGATAAACAGCTGCGCGAGCATATGCAGTTGGAAATCAAAGAACTGCATCAGTCTCTGGAACTAACCGTGGTGTACGTGACTCACGACCAGAGCGAAGCGATGACCATGTCCAATCGCGTCGCCGTGTTTAACGATGGCGTGATTCAGCAGATGGACAGCCCCAGCGATATCTACGAAAAACCGGAAAATGCTTTTGTGGCGCAATTTATTGGCGAAAACAATACGCTGCTCGCCACGCGCGCCGAGGCCGAAGGCGCATTCTATCGGGCAACGCTGGACGACGGCACTTCTCTGCGCGCGCTGAAAGTCCGCCCCAGTTCACCAGGTCGAAAAATTACGCTCTGCATCCGCCCGGAACGCATTCACGTCAACGCAACCCACGTCGACGACGGCATGCAGCAGGTCACCGCGCGTATTCAGCAATTCATCTATCTGGGCGATCACGTCAGGATGATGACGGAGGTGGCTGGTCAGCCGCAGTTTATGGTGAAACTCCCCGCCAGCGAGATTCAGCCGCACTGGAAAGCCGGCACCGAAGTCAATCTGTCATGGCAACCGGAGCACCTGCGCGCGCTGGATAGCATCATCACGCATTAAGCGTGGCGCGTTAACCGTGTCAAAAGACGCAGAAAAACGAGTGTCATAAAAATAGCATGTTGCCCCTGAAACAGGGGCAACGAATAAATCATTAACGCGACGAGAAAAGATAAATAAAAGGGGGAAATCATTAGCGTTATAGGACATAATTTTTATTTAGGTAATTAATGCGTAACTAATCACAACTCAAAAACATCCTGTTTATTAACGACAGAATATCGCTGGAGTTTCTTCCTGATATCTATTTAAACTCGAGGCTGTTTCAAGTGCTACCCCTTCTTATTTCAAGTTTCAGATACGTTATTCAATAATAACGTTTTATTCTGCAACATGAATTATTTAGGGCACATTCTAATGGATAGAAATCTCAATGAAGGGAATCGGTATGGATACGCCGCACTTCTTTGCCCTGTCTGGAAAAACCGCGCTCATCACCGGAGGATCGCGTGGGTTAGGGTTGCAAATTGCCGAAGCGCTCGGTGCACAAGGCGCTCATATTATCCTCTCAGCGCGCCACACCGATGAATTACAGGTCGCGCAGTCACACCTCTCCTCGCTGGGTATTCGTGCCGAATGGATTGTCGCCGACAATGCGCAAGATAGCGACATTGAGCGCCTCGCAGAGGAAGCTATCGCCAAGACAGGTCAGATAGACATTCTCGTCAATAATGCGGGTACAGCATTCGGCTCCCCGGCGGAAGACCATGCGATTGCTGACTGGGATCGCGTCATGAACCTGAATATCCGCAGCCTGTTTTTATTAACGCAGAAAATCGGTAAAGGCAGCATGATCCCCGCCGCTATGGAAAAATTATTAACGTGGCATCGCTTGCCGGTTTACAGGGTAATCTGCCCGGCTGGCTGGAAGGCATCGCCTACAGCACCAGCAAAGGTGCCGTGGTGAATTTTACCCGGGCATTAGCGGGCGAATGGGGAGAATTTAATATCACCGTTAATGCGCTCGCCCCGGTTTTTTCCCTTCAACGATGACGCAGAACCTGTTGAATCGCCTTGGCGTCGATGCCCTGGCGCAAAAGTCCCCGTTGCGACGTATTGGTGATGATGAGGACTTAAAGGTGCAGCGATCTTATTTGCCTCCGACGCCAGTAAATATATTACGGGTCAAATACTTTCCATTGACGGAGGCATGAGCGCCATATAAATCGCTCCTACATTATTAGCTATCAATCCTATCTTTAATCATTCCAAATTAACGAGGCTCATGGAGGAGGCGCGTAAATATAGCCAATAGGCATGCAACTTGAAGTATGACGGATATAAATTCATGTACGTTTTCAGTCGAGCTAATTACAGGAGTAATAGCGATGAAAAGTTGCTTTGATGGATGGTCACCACAAGTCATTGATAGTGAAGATAAGGCGGCGGTCATTGCGCATCTCGAAAAATATCGGTTTGCCATCGTTACCAGCGAATGGGAATACAACGATACTGACTTCAAAAATATCGGCGCTTTATTCGCTGGGGAGATTTATCAGTCAGCCTTTAACCGTCAGGAACACAAAGAGGGGGTATCCACATCCGGGGTGAATCAGATTGGCGGGCTCTCACATGGCACGCATGTCGTTTTCAATAGCACTTCACACCTTTCTCTTCATACCGATGGTTCTTATATCCCAATCGGGAGCATAAAAACGTCGATTCTGCTTTGTAAGCAGCATGCCAGCCAGGGCGGCGGAACCGTTCTGTTCGATAGCGTCTCCGCCTTTCAACAACTCCGGGCCGAACACCCAGACTTAGCGAATATTCTGCTTGAAGAACAGATTTTCCGACGCCGCTCAACCGGGACACAGTCTGGGAAACAGTACGCTCATATTGGCCCGGTGTTTCGTCCCGATCGTGACGGCGGGTTTATTGGCGGGTTTACGCTGGATGTGACCGCCGACTGGGAGTATTCACGCAATATCAATCCGCGCGTTGTCGAAGCCGTCGAATATATGTCACAACTGGCCGCGGAAGGCAGCCGCTATCATCTGACATTCCCTCTGTATCGCGGGCAAGCCTTGATCATGCGTAACGATAAAATCTCTCACGGACGCCACGCCTATACGGACGATCCCGCCAGCCCAAGAACGCTGCTGCGAGGCATGTTCACCCGCGCCCCCACCCTGATCGCATAATCTAAGGGAGAGAGAATGACCGATCGATCAATGACGGAATCCGCGTTAGCGGCACGTTGGGATGGCTGGCTGACGTGCCCGCAAGAGCACCTTCACGCTCGGATGCGAGATGAGTTAACCGAGGTACCGCTAGGTGAGAAAACGCTGGCGGCGATGCTGGCATTCGTTCATGAATACCGGCTCAACGGCGTAAACTGGCGTGCTCAAGGCATACGCGGAGACGAGATTCAGGCGTCGCTACAGGATCTTCAACACGACGCGCCCCCTACTTTGCGCTGTTTTGCGAGAAAACCGCCCTTGCTGAAAAATACAAATGGGTCGGCGGCAGCGTGGATGCGGACATTCTGGCCGCACAAACCCGCTATCAGAAATTTGCCATCGTCTCCACGCCCAGAGCGGGCACCCACCTGCTTCGCACGCTGTTAGGTTCCCACCCGAATATTGAAATGCACGGTGAAGCCTTCAACCGCTTTGGTCAACATTTGCTGCCCTATTCCGTTAAAGACACCACGATGGAGACAATCCTGCATCGTCACCTGTTCAGACCCTACTTTGAATACGTCGAAGCGGTCGGTTTCGTGCTGTTTCGGGATCTTGATAGCCAGTGGGGCGATGCATCCATCTGGCCCGCCTTGCAAGCGATCCCCGATCTGAAACTGATCCTGTTGGAAAGAAGAAGCCGGCTACAGCAATTTGTGTCGTTGAAGAAAAGCCTGCGCGATCGCATCTGGTACGTCGGCAAGCAGGATAACCGCCCGATTTCGCACGAAAAAAATGACGGTATCTGCCGAGGAATTAACGGCATTCATTGATAACAATCTGGAGAATCAGACCGCGTTTTATCAGGCTTTTCAGCACCATGACATCCTCACCCTTGACTACGAAGAGGTCATGTCAGCACCCGATATCGTTGCCAGTACGGTGCTGTCCTTTCTGGGGATTTCCGACTTCAGGCTCTGCGCTGGCACAGGAAAAAAAGAGACCCGAACGATTGATTCGATCGTGAGTAACGTTGACGACCTTAGAACCACGCTGACAGGGACAAAATATGAATCCTACCTCTAACCCATATTGGCCGCCTTACACCGCTCTCGCGGAGAAAGACGAACGCCCGCTGATTCACCGTGGCGAAGGGGTTTATCTTTATGATGAACGCGGCCAACGCTACTTTGACGGGATGTCCGGCTGTTATAACCACTGTCTGGGGCACTCTCACCCTGAATTCATTGCCGCCCTGCAACAGCAGTTATCCACGCTGATTCATGCCTGCAATATCTATTCAAATACCCAACTCCCCGGTGAACTAGCCGAGAAACTTGCCGCGAAGCTCATCGGTACGGGTCTGAGCAAGACGTTCATCGTCGGGAGCGGCAGCGAAGGTGTTGAAAGTGCACTAAAAATGGCCTGGCAATATCAGGTCAATCGCTCCCGTCCGGCAAGAACAAAAATCGTGGCGATCAACGGTGCGTACCACGGCTGTACGCTCGGCGCGATGATGGCGACAAGACGCCCGTTTATCAACGAGGGCATTTTACCGTCCCTGCTCGCCAGCAATACGATCACCATGCCCCCACCTGAACATCTCAGCGACATCCGCGTCTGGGAAACGCTGCTGGAAGAACAGGAATCGAGCATCGCTGCCGTCATTATTGAACCGATTATGGCAATGGAAGGCACCCGACTGCTGCCTGATGGCTTCCTGCAACAGCTCTCGCGGTTGACAAAAAGCACGACATTCCACTGATTTGTGACGAAGTCTACTGCGGCGTTGGCCGCGCGGGGGCGTTCTGTGAATCAGTCTCACAAGGCGCACAGCCTGACATTGTCATTTTCAGTAAGTGTCTCGGCGGTGGCGTTCCCATTACCGCCGTGCTTGCGACAGAGGCCATTACCGACAGCTTCAAAGGGCAAACGCCGCCGTTTTCCGCCACGGCCATACCCAATCCGGTAACCTGCTGGGCTGCCGCGCGGCGCTGTTTGTCATGGATTATCTGGATGCGCATCACCTCTACGATGCGGTCACGGCAAAGGCAGGACGATCCTCCAGCTCGCCAAACAACACCTCCCGTCAACCGAGGGGCTGATCAGTGTGCAAGGCAAAGGGCTGATGCTATCTATGACGTTTTCGTCTCTCGAACAGTGTGGCCGCGCACAGGCGGTGATACGCCAGCATGGCGTCATCATTGGTGCAGCAGGTCCGTACCTAAAACTGGCACCGGCCTTCACCCTTTCAACCGAAGAGACAGAGGAACTGATTCAACGCATCTCTACCGCACTAGGAAGCCTGTGATGGGCGTTAACCACCACTATCCGTCAGGTGTGATTAACCCACCATCAGATGTCATTAACAACAGGGAGTGAAAAGATGTCCGACTACTTTGATCTTGAACGCATCATCCACGGCAAGCGACATGAAGCCCCTTTCCAGTGGGGAGAATTAACCCAGATATGGCGTAACAGCAGCATCGCCTCAACGCTTGCTCATGAGTTCCCGACCGACGGGTTCAACTATCGTGAACGTAACGGCGGTTACTTCTATCGCCGTACCCTTATTCCTTTAGCCTCCGGCAAAGTCAGCGACACCACGACGCTGTCCGACACCTGGCTGGGAATGTGTAACGAGCTGACCTCTGACGCTTTTACTGCCGCCCTGTCCGCCTTCTGCGGAGCCGACCTTTCCGAATTCAAAATGGAAGCGGTAGCCTTTCGCGGCGGCCGGGACACGCACTACCTCCCCCATGTCGACGCATCGCTGAAACGCGGTTTCCGCCTGATTATCTATTTCAACGCCGAATGGGAAGAAAGCTGGGGCGGTGCCTTTCAGATTCTCAACCCTGAGAATCATGCTGACGTCTGCCATTCCGTCCTCCCGATCATGGGCAACGCCAGCGTCATCATCCGCAACGGGTATTATGAAACCTGGCATGCGGTCGTGCCGTTAACTGGCGTCTCCGTCAAAACACGCAATGCGCTGAATATCACCTATTACGAACCCGGTACGACGAGTACGGTGCAGTGAAGAAGCTCATTTTTCTCTACGGGCCACCGGCGGTGGGAAAACTCACGATCGGTCGCCTGCTGGCGGGAAAACGGGGGCAACGCTATTTCATAACCATCTGACGTATGACTTAGCGATGGCGGTGCTCCCGCCTGACAGTGCATTTAGCACGCTCAGGCGCTTCGCCTGTGAACTAAGGCTCTATGCCATCTCGCTGCTTTTGCAGAGGATGAGCGCGACCTGATCACGACCTTCTGCTATGAGGGAGTCAAAGATGACGGGTACATTGAGGCGATAAAAACACGGTGCGCAGAACAGGGCGTTACGCCATTTTTGTTCAACTCTGTAGCGACGAAGCACACCTGTTAAATCGGGTGGGAAACGCGGATCGACGCCAGTTCGGTAAAGTAAATTCGCAAGATAAGCTCAAAGCAATTCTGAGGAATTACGACTACGCCGACACAATCGATGCCGCCCATCATCGTTCACTGCACACCTCTGCGCTGGCACCTCACGAAGCCGCAGAACAGCTAATCGACTGGTTTTCTTCATATTGATGCAATAAAAAAGCCCGTTGCCCCTGCTCGGGGGCAACGGATATCACACTAGTCTCGAATCTTGCGGTACACCCACAGCACGACAAGCGCGCCGACAACCGCCACCACAAAGCTGCCGAAGTTAAAGCCATCGACCCGGCCGAATCCAAAGAAAACGCTGATATAACCACCACGACCGCACCGACAATCCCGAGCAACACCGTCAGGATAAAACCGCCGCCGTCTTTACCGGGCATAATCCACTTAGCCAGAATCCCGCAATCAAGCCAAAAATAATCCAGGACAGAATACCCATACCTACTCCTCGCGTTTTCGTTTCACCACACCCGATATTGCTACTCGTTGGCAAATCGGGCAGTGAAGCAAGTATAGGTGAGGATTGAGGAAGCTGTGGGTGGGGTGTTTCATGATGCTGCGCATCACTCACTGAGAAAACGCTGAAGCAGAAGCGGCAAAATATGCAGGATACCCGCGACTGGCTAGCGTGGTGCTAGTCTGGGCTTGATGCTCTTGAGTCCTTCAACACCCTGTAAAGTAAACCAATTTATCCATCTTCCAACGTATGAGCGTGCGGCACAGAGCAGTCTGGTGACGTCGGAGACGGTCATTCCCCGATGTAGCATCAGTATGGCGATGAATCGTCTGGAATGGTATTTATCGCGAGTCTGTTGGGCTTCTTTATGCATTAGTCGTCGTTCTTCATCAGAGATTGCTACTATGATCGGCATCGCTCAGTCCGGTTGGTAATTTTTTGATTTGGCGATTGATCAGATCGCACAACTCGGACTGAATTCCCTTCAAGTGATCTATTATTTGACGAAGCTATTTAGAATGAATGCAAGGTAATAATTACCGAGCAAATTATTTCTTCTATTATGTTTGATTATTTACTATTTATATTCTTTTAAAAGCATAAGGTGTATGCTATGTTTCTACAGCTAAAAATAAGTAACTTATCAATAAGTGAAATTATTTTCACATGGAGAATAATTAATAATGGAATATATAGAATCATCTAATCGAGTGCTCTCCAGATATTATGATGCTTTTATCAAAAGAACTAGCGGCATCATTCAGGAAACAGCAGAAGACATTGGCACAGGTGCAGCAAGAATGTCAGTGTGGATATCTCCATATTCAATCGCACATTTGAATCCTAACTACGCACAAGTAATGACTGAATACAGATCTTTGATAATTAATGAAGATAAAAGGATGCTATACTGTTTGTCTTCCCTGGTCAGGAAACCCTCTATTATTTATGACATGGTGAAAACAATTGTAGATTATTTGTTTTCCAAAATGCCTGAGAAAGAGCAAAAAGAGTTATCGGAAAAATTTAAAGATATAGGTTATAAGTTTTCTAATGCTATAACAGATCAAGTAGTTAAACAAGCAACAAAAATTGCTTTAATTGAGGCATTATCACAACTAATTGCATCAAGAATATTTAATGACCCAGAAGTAAAGCGTATAGCTAAAATATTAGCTCAAGGGGTTATTACAGCATTTCAAATATATGGTTATGTAGAAAAGGCATCTCGTGCCGCCCGAAAATTAAGGCGCGATGATAAAGTCATATATAACATGCTTTATTCCCAAGGTACAGAGATGTTATATTTCATTATAGCAAAAAAATCAATCCCCTTATCGTGGTAACTAGATCGAACGACCATACTAATGCTGACGATTTTATCAATGTACTGGCTGATATTTTTATGATTGGTAATCATTATGTTAAAAAACGTAAAGTCTTTTTTTTGATATTCTAGCCATTATTTTAACTGGTATCTTCTCAATTGTTATCATTTACTTATGTGGATATATGCCAGAGAGTATTGTTTTGCCATTTGCTGGCATTGATTCATATTGTCATTTTGGTTAAGCCACCATTTAGTGGACAAACTGAGGTAATTATAATTTTTAGTCATTTACTATCGATAGGTTTTTATTCCCAGCATCTGCATTATGCTTCATATATTTATTTTAGTTTATTGAGTATTTGTCAGATAAATTATAGCCATCAATAAAGTCAGTAAAGAATGGAATATAATCATGAAAGAACGCATTCTTCATTAAATAACATGACTCCGGCAGAACTCATCCAGACTCTCCAGAAAGACAAAGATATCGAATTAGCCAGAGGAAAAATTATCCATCAGATCAGTCAATTATCAAAAAAGAGTAATAACAGCATTTCAAATATACAGTTATGTTGAAAAATCCGCGCAATCCGCACGAAAATTAAGACGTAATGATAGAGTCATATATAACATGCTTTACTCAAAAATACTGAAATGTTATACTTCATCGTAGCGAAAAAAATAGATCCTTTGATTTTGTGACAAAATTAAACGATCACACTAACGCTGATGAACTTATAAATGCACTTGCTGATATTTTCTACGATTGGTGATGTCATGTTAAAATCGATAAGATCTGTTTTTAGACATTGCTGCTATTTTTCTGACAATAATATTTTCAATCCTATCAATTTATGTATGTGGGAAAGTTTTCCCTGAAGATATTTTATTTCCATCATCCGTGTTTGGTATTATATTTTCATTCTGGCTTAGCAAGCGATTAATAAATAACCTTAGGTGATTGAATAATACGCAAGATAAAAGTGTTTTTTAATTCATTAATTCATGTGTTTCTTAGTAGGTAAAAAGGCACAGCCACTAATAAAGTGATTATCTGTGCCTGTATTTTAATTAAATCACAAAATACTATCATTCCAGATACTATAGCCAGATGTTCCTGCTACTTTATGCTCCCATGATATAGAGTTATATTTTAATAAAACTTTTTCATATGGCATCATTTCATTGTTATTTATTGAGTGTGGGTAATTACAGGAAATGTCAACAATACGCGCATCTGTTAACTTAATTTCGTAAAAGCTCCAGTTGACCAGCAGAATTTACTCTATATAAGAAAAAAATTAGCTGTTAATCGCTCATTTGAAGAGGTTGAAACACCAAGTAACGGTGATGATTTATCAATAAATTTAATTAACTCAACAGGGTGGCAAGACAGGTTATCATCATAACTCATTGAGTGATTGAGGCTCAATACCTGTATTTGGTCTTCATGGCCGAGCTGACTTCTATTACCAATTGATTGCAATGATGAACAACCAGAAGAAATTAATCCTTGCTTATCACCTGTAAGTTCTAAATAAATAATGCTAGACATTTTTCAATAACCTCAAAAGTAAATTTATTAATGCATTGATGGTGTATCAAGCTGGAGTGAAAGTTTTCGTCCATCTGATGTTTTCATTTCAACAAGATTACTTTGGGTAACTTGCATCAAAGAAAGGCATAACCTCAACATCAATGCTAATATTTCTTCAGGAGGTAATGAACTATTAAGAAGGCTATTTTTTAATTGTTCATCAAGTTGAGTGGTTAATTCTTCTTTACTTCCCATATTCTCTCTCCATGTGTTAATTCACTATTCTTAAATTAAAATCAGCTATCCCAAATAGGGCATAAAATGCGGCCTGATGGTTTATACGAATTAGTTATTGCTCTCAGATTTCAATAGTACAGATTAATGACGGGATTTTCAATATTAATTCAATCCAGTAGTCTATGAAAAACCTTACTTTCCTTTGGCTGAAATTATATCGGTTAACAACATCTCCTTTGAAGCAAATGTCTAAGGATTCCATGTGAGTTGTGTTGCTGTTCTTCTGCAGAACTAAATAGCTTTGCATATTACCGCTCAACTTTAATAAATAGTTTTACCTGTTCCAGTAACTGCCATATATATCGGCACTGATGGTTACGCGTTATCGTTTCGTCAGACATTCAGGTAGTAAACGACGACATTGAAGGTGAGTGTTTTTAGGCGATAATGAGAACGAATCTAATGGAGGTGAAAATGGCAACTAACAGAAAAAAACCTATGCTCCACCTCTAATCCCAAATAGTCATGATATTGATTTTGATGAAGATAAAATTGATCAATGCATATGGGAAGTATAAAATATACACAGGAAGAACTTGCTCGCATAACACCACACGGGAAATGCATTACTGCTACTAAAGAAGAGGTTTTTTCTATTGTCTTAGCCTCCGCTAAAAGAACTAAGCGCCAGAAAGATCCTATTATTGAGGCAATTGGGTCAGTTTATAAACCCGCTAAATAACGTCTAATGGTCGTATACATTTCTTGATTTACGACCATTTTACTTAAAAATTCAACCATCATCACATCAGTAACTTGGCGTATCAAAACAGTCTGGCATTAAACGCCGCCCTTTACTTAATCCTTCGCATACAAATACACCGAAGCCCGTGATACGCCGAGGTGCTGGGCGATGGTCTCCATCGATTTTTTGACTTCCAGCAGGCCGCTGTCTTTCAGTTCCTGAAGCAGGATTTTTCTGTCCTGCGCTTTTAGCGCTCGTGGCGTGGTGGCAAGCCGGGCGGCGAAGTGATCGATGTGTTGTCTGATCGCCGCAGCGCCGTTTGGTTCTAAATGTTCTGTTACTGAGTCCGACGCGAGCTGGGTGAACTGCGCCAGCGCATTTTGCATACCGCGAAAGAGCGTCATATCGACGTTCAGGCACAGCGCAGCGACGTATTCGCCTTCCGCATTTTTAATGCCGACCGAGGTGCTTTTTACCGGGCGTCCGTCTGCAAACTGGTTGGCGTAGTTCGCCAGAATGTTAGGAAATTCGGGCGAGGCGATGCGGGCAAGACCCAGCTCCGTCGCAGGAGCCCCTACCTCCCTGCCGGAGAGGTTATTGTGAATGGAAAGTATCGCGTGTTCCGGGTTCTTCAGATCGTGCACGACCACTTCGCAAAATGGCGCAAACGTCTCGCTCAGCCCTTTGGCTATCGCCTCTAACTGCGTCAGCAACAGACCTTCTCCAGATGCCGCCATATTCCTCTCCCCTACCAATATTTGCGCCAGCGCGTTTTCTGGCGCTGAGTGTACTGTAAGTACACCCGATTTAGTACCGCACCTTATCCCTACTCATTCTGCCCTTTTTCAGCAGCACACGATGAGTCTCACAGCAGCGAGAAGCTAAACATAAATCAAATTAGACAATTTATCTAATTTTATATATTTTGTTTATCAGGTATTCGACAGTATCGGAACCAACGACTCCGGTATCCATAATCACTAACATCGGATTATCCAACTATGAGCGACTTACGCCTCCCCACTTACGACGATGTGGTAGCCGCAGCGGAACGTATTGCTGGCTATGCCAATAAAACACCGGTGATGACATCACGCACGGTCAATGACACATTCAGCGCAGAGGTTTTCTTCAAGTGTGAAAACTTCCAGCGTACAGGCGCATTTAAGTTTCGTGGCGCCATGAACGCGCTGTTGCAGTTCTCCGACGAGCAGAAAGCCGCTGGCGTCGTCACGTTTTCTTCCGGTAACCATGCACAGGCCATTGCCCTTTCCGCCAAATTACTTGGTATTCCGGCAACAATTGTCATGCCGCACGATGCCCCCGCGATAAAGATCGCCGCAACACGGGGCTACGGTGGCAACGTGGTGCAATACAATCGGTACACTGAAGATCGTGAGCAGATCGGTAACGATCTGGCGAAAAAGCATGGCCTGACGCTCATTCCCCCTTTCGACCATCCGCATGTTATTGCCGGGCAAGGAACGGTGGTGAAAGAGCTATTGGAAGAGACAGGCGAATTGGATGCCTTGTTCGTCTGCGTAGGTGGTGGGGTCTGCTGGCGGGATCCGCACTTTCCTCCCGTCATCTGTCTCCACATTGCAAAATTTATGGCGTCGAACCCTCGCAGGCAACGATGGGCAGCAATCGCTTCGCAGTGGCCATATCGTGCATATCGACACACCGCAAACCATTGCCGATGGCGCACAAATACAGCAACTCGGCCGCTACCCCTTCGCCCTCATTCGCCAGAACGTCGACGATATTCTGACCGTGACGGATGACGACCTGATTGACGCAATGCGGTTTTACGCAGAACGCATGAAGATTGTCGTGGAGCCAACGGGTTGCCTCAGCTTTGCGGCAGCACACAATCTCAGAGAATCGCTACGCGGTAAACGCATCGGCATCATTATCAGCGGCGGGAACGTCGATATCAGCCGCTACGGCGCTTTTCTGACCGGCAATGCCTGAGGAAAGCACGATGATCTTTATTTCTGAAGCGGAATCGGCATCGCTCATCAGCCATGAACTGGCCTATGATGCTGTTCGCGAGGCTCTGCTCGCCGCCAGCGAACCGGAAGCACGGAGTTTCCCAGTGGTACACGGCCAAGGCTCCGATCCAGGTAACACTTTCAGCATCAAAGCGTCCGCCACAAGTGAACTCGCGGGGCTAAAAGTCGGTTCGTTCTGGCCGGGAAACCCCGCTAACGGGCTGCCCCGTCATAATTCCCTGATTTTGCTGTTCGATCAGCAAATCGGGAAAATAGCGGTCGCGATTGAAGCCGGAAAGGTAAACGCCTTTCGTACCGCCGCCGCCAACGCCGTTGCCACCGATTTGCTGGCAAGACCTGATGCCGCAGTTCTGGCCGTGTTCGGCACCGGCAATCAGGCGCGTTATGAGTGCGCCGCGCTGGCAAGAATTCGCCCGATTCGTACCGTGCTGATTGTCGGGCGCGATAGCCGCAAATCCGCAGAGATGGCACAAGAACTCAAGGCCGCGGGGCTGGATGCGCAAATCAGCAATGCGGAAAGCGCGTGCCGCGCAGCGGATATCATCGTGACGGCAACGCCATCCCGCGCGCCGCTGTTTAATGCTGACTGGGTTAAAGCCGGAACGCATGTCGTCAGTATGGGATCGGACGCCGTCGGCAAGCAGGAACTGCCGCCAGAACTGTTTACCGCAGGCCGCCTGTTTTGCGATCTGCCTTCCCAGTCCCGCATGATCGGTGACTTCCAACACGCGCCAGCCCATGTGACCCTGACGGCCATCGGCGATGTAATCAGCGCAGGTGCAGTGGGACGACAGACGCCGGACGACATCACCGTGTTTGACAGTTCCGGCTTGTCCATTCAGGACTTATATATCGGCCAGCGCATTCTTGCCGCCTGGCAGCAGGCTCAACGAGACGAAGGTGCACCATGAACAATATTGAATGGCTTAACGCGCTGGAAACGCCCTTTTTACTGATTGATGAGTTCCGCTTTCAACGCAATATCGACAGGCTTTATCAGCGAACGGAAGCGTTGGGCAGCCGGGTTCGGCCGCATCTCAAAACGCTACGCTCGATTGAAGCCGGTCGTTATCTGCTCAAAGATACCAATTCACCCGCGACGGTTTCGACGCTGGCAGAAGCGGAAGCCTTTGCCGCCGCAGGTTATACCAACCTGCTCTACGCCGTGGGGATCGCCCCGCACAAGCTGCCACGCATCGCCAACTTAATCCGTAACGGCGTGAATATTCATATTCTGCTGGATAGCGCGGAACAGGCGCAGGCAGTGCTCGATTTTGCTCGTGTCAACAGCGTAACGTTTTCGGTCTTTATTGAGATCGACTGCGACGGGCATCGCGGCGGCATCCCGCCGGAAAGCGACGCGTTACTTGCGCTGGCACAACAGATCGACGGCAACGGTGCAACGCTCACCGGCCTGCTGGCGCATGCAGGAGAATCGTACGCCTGCCGTACAGACGAGGCGATCCGGGCGGCTGCACGTGCCGAGTGCAAAGCTATCAACACCGCCGGACAGCGAGTGCGCGCGCTGGGAATTGCCTGCCCTGTGCTCAGCGTCGGTGCCACACCAACGGCGCACTTTGCCGAAGATTTAACCGGCATTACCGAAGTCAGAGCGGGCGTGTTCACCACGTTCGATCTGGTGATGAAAATGTCGGGGTGTGCACATTGATGACATCGCCCTGTCGGTTGTCAGCACCGTCATTGGGCACAACCGCGAGAAAGGCTGGGTGTTTATCGATGCAGGCTGGATGGCACTCTCCCGCGATCGCGGCACGGCCTCTCAGGCAAAGGATTACGGCTACGGGCTAGTTTGCGACCTGTACGGCAGCCCTTACCACGACCTCTGCGTGACGATCACCAATCAGGAACACGGCATTATCACGCTACCTGTCGACAATGGACTTACGGTCGATCATTTCCCCGTCGGCACGCGGTTGCGGGTATTGCCTAACCACGCCTGTGCGACGGCTGCGATGCATCAACACTATCAGGTGCTGAAATCGCACAGGAATGAGCAGGAAACCTGGCAGCGCATTACCGGATGGTGATGACGTTTACATGCGATCAATCATCCCGCCCGATTTGAATGCATCGGGCGGTGATGTAGCATTACTCATGTTTATCTCTACACGCCGTCAACGCGTTCAGTTCAATCGCTCGTCCCTAACGTCGGCTCGCAGTTCACCGGAAAATTCACCGAATGGGCGATGTAGCAGGCGTCATGTGCTAGTTCATGCAACTGGGCATATTGTTCAGCGGTAGGCTGCTTTTCGCCGCTGAATGTCACCTGCGGACGCAGCGTAACGTTCAACATCGCCGTTTTTCCTGCCGCATTCACGCCCATCGTGCCCACCGCGTGATCCTGATAGTCATCGACACAGAAGCGCTTTTTAGCCGCAATGGAAAGAAACCACAGCATATGGCAGCTGGACAACGAGGCCACCAGCGCCTCTTCAGGATCGACTGCGTCTTCCAGCGAAAAAGGCAGCGGGACGACATGCGGTGACGACGAGGCACGCAGCGTAATACCGCCATCAAACCGCCACTGATGCAGTCGGCTGTAGCGGTTATCAATAAAATCTTGCCCATCGCGCTGCCAGCAGATTAAAGCACGGTATTCAGACATGGCTCAGTTCCCTTTATTATGGTTTTCCAGCCCTCGCAGTAGCGCCGCGAGGTTAGCATCAAGCGCAGCCAGAACATCGGCAGGCAGTACCGAGAGCACCTGACGCTCGTTCTCAATGTGCGCTTCAACGGCACGGTTAATCAGTTCAAGCCCCGAACCAGTGAGTTGCACAAGCGTACTGCGCGCATCCTGTTCGTTCTGCACGCGTTCGATAAATCCACGAGTTTCAAGACGCTTCAGGCGGTGAGTCATGGTACCCGACGTCACCATCAGCGTGGAGAACAAATCGGTCGGGCTCAGGCAATGCGGCGCGCCCGCGCGCCGCAGCGTCGCCAGCATATCAAATTCCCAACTGCTCAGATCGAATCGGGAAAAACAGGATTCCAGACGCTGATCCATAAGCACGGCACAGCGCCGGAGACGTCCAATCGGTCCCATCGGGCTGGCATCCAGGTCAGGCCGTTCGCGCCGCCACTGTTCAAGAATGGCATCAACCGCATCGTATTCGCGCTCGCGAGTTTGATTTTTCATTTATCTTGACTTCAAGGTAATTATTCAACACTATCATAATATCTTGAATTGAAGGTAAAGTCATGAACACTACATCCTCACCACACTATTGGCGTGACGTCCTACTCACGGCGCTGGCTCCCGCAATTTGGGGGTCGACCTACATCGTGACATCCGAACTCCTGCCGCCAGATCGCCCTTTCACGGCGGCGCTTATCCGCGTGCTGCCTGCGGGTCTGTTACTGCTTTTATTCACCCGCCGCTTTCCTGCCCGGCAAGACTGGTGGCGCGTCGTCGTGCTCAGTGCCTTAAACATCGGTGTTTTTCAGGCACTGCTGTTCGTCGCGGCTTATCGTTTACCCGGCGGATTAGCAGCGGTACTGGGCGCGATCCAACCGCTGCTGGTCATGGTGCTGGTCTGGGCGGTGGATCACCGCGCCCCCAGACTGGCTACGCTGGGATCGGCGATCATCGGCGTGGCCGGTATGGCTATTCTGCTGCTGTCGCCGCAGACGACATTTGAACCTGTAGGCATCGCCGCCGCGCTGCTGGGTGCGGTGTGTATGGCGACTGGCGTCTGGCTGACGCGCCGCTGGCGACTCGATCTGCCCGTGCTGCCGCTTACCGGTTGGCAACTCTTCATCGGCGGATTGATGCTGGCACCCGTCGCATGGCAGATCGATGCGCCACTGCCCGTTTTGACCCTGTCGCAATGGGCCGCCTATTCCTATCTCTGTCTCGCAGGTGCCGTACTCGCTTATGGGCTCTGGTTCCGTGGCGTATCCCGTCTGCCGACGGTTGCCGTTGCCTCATTAGGGCTACTGAGCCCGCTGACCGCCGTGGTGCTGGGTTGGGTGTTGCTTTCACAGTCGATAACCGGCACGGCATTTCTGGGTTTGGCCATCGTATTAGCCAGCGTCTTCGCCGTGCAATGGACGACGGCGCGAGGTAAATAATCGACTGAGCTGCCGATGACGATCGTTGTTGGCGGGGAAAGATGAAAAGGAAGACGTTAAAATGGCGGCGTTATCATAACGCCGCCGTTTTATCATACTTAGCGACGGTTACGCACGAGCTGGTAGCGACGCGTCAGGTACTCGACCGGAGCGCTCCAGATGTGAACCAGACGGCAGAACGGAAACAGAACAAACAGCGTCAACCCCAGCACGATGTGCAGCTTGAAGATCAGCGCGACACCCGCCAAATGTTCAGACGCCCCGCCCTGGAAGAACGCCACGCTTTGCGCCCAACCGACCAGCTTCAGCATTTCACTGCCGTCCATATGCTGTGCAGAGAACGGAATGGTCAGCAGCCCTAAACCAGCCTGAATCACCAGCAGAGACAGAATGAGAATGTCGCCAACGCTGGACGTGGCACGAATGCGCGGGTTGGTCAGACGGCGTTTTAACAACAGCACGCCACCGACAAACGTCAGCAGACCTGCCGCACCACCGCCGAACATCGCCATTTTCTGTTTTACATCCATTGGCAGGAAGGCTTCGTACATCCAGTGTGGCGTCAGCATACCGAGGAAGTGCCCGGCAAATACGCCCAGAATCCCCAAATGGAACAGGTTAGACGCCAGACGCATCCCTTTCTTATCCAGCATTTGGCTCGAACCGGCACGCCAGCTGTACTGACCGTAGTCATAACGCAGCCAGCTGCCAATCAGGAAAATAGCCATCGCCAGGTAAGGATAGATGTCAAAAAAGAATATGTTGAAATAGTTCGTGATTGCACTCATTAGCGTTGCCCTCCCGCCGATGTAGCGTCAAGATTCAGATATTGCGGCACCACCGCGCCAGCGAAGCGGCGTTGATGTTGCGTTTGTTGGGCCGATGCACAGCCTTCTTCACCGAGGAATTTAACCTGTTCCTCTTCCCACACGGCATCCAGCGCCTGCGGCGTATCGTCGCGCGCTTCGTCAGCGACCTGATGTGTGACATCGTCACTTTTCAGGTCACTGCCGGACAACGCCAACAGCAGATCGAACAGCACGGCATAGCTGCTGTCACGCTGCTGCAAACGCGCACCAATCAACGCCAGAATCGGCGCGATGTCGAGTAAACCCGCGCGCCCTTGCGCAGGTTCCAGACGAGAAAGGTACTCAAGATACAGCGGCAGGTAGTCCGGCAGCTCACGGCAATCCAGAGCCAGACCGGCATCCTGATATTGCTGCATGAGATCGACCATCGCCTGACCACGGTCACGAGACTCACCGTGAACGTGTTCAAACAGCAGCAGCGAGGTCGCCCGGCCGCGGTCAAACAGGCCGCTATATTCTGCCTGTTTGTCCAACAAATCCTGCGCGCACAGCGTATTGATGAACTGCATGAGCTGATGACTCTCGCGCAGCGGCAAAGCGTCGGTCTGCTCTACCGCTTCGATCAACTCAGCCCGGTTTTCCCACAGCTCGCTATCGGGATAGTCCAGCAGGCGGGCAATAATCCGCAGGCTAATCATGGTTCGTCTCCCGCATGATTTTGCTGTTCATGTCGCGCGTTTTGTTGCTGACATCAATGGCATCAATGCGCTTGCTGTTGAACAGGTTGAATTTGGTATCGCTGCCGTGGCAACCATCGCCAAAGCTGAAACCGCAGCCTTTGCTTTCTGGGAACGCTTCACGCGCCAGTTCACGATGGCTTGATGGAATCACGAAACGATCTTCGTAGTTCGCAATCGCCAGATAGCGGTACATTTCCTGCGCCTGCGCTTCGGTCAGCCCAACCTGTTCCAGCGCGCTGGTATCGATTTTTCCTTCTACGGTTTCTGCACGTTTGTAGTGACGCATCGCCAGCATACGTTTCAGCGCCAGCAATACAGGCTCGGTATCCCCTGCGGTCAACAGGTTCGCCAGATATTGCACTGGAATACGCAGACTTTCGACGTCCGGCAGTACGCCGGTGTGTGCCAATTGACCTGCATCCGCAGCAGACTGAATCGGTGACAACGGCGGCACGTACCAGACCATCGGCAGCGTGCGGTATTCTGGGTGCAGCGGCAGCGCCAGCTTCCAGTCCATCGCCATTTTGTATACCGGCGACTGCTGCGCCGCTTCAATGACGCTGTTTGGAATGCCGTCTTTCAGCGCTTGTTCAATGACTTTCGGGTCGTGCGGATCAAGGAACACGTCCAGTTGGCTCTGGTACAGATCTTTCTCGTTTTCCACCGACGCCGCTTGCTCGATGCGGTCGGCATCATAGAGCAGCACGCCCAGATAGCGGATACGTCCGACGCAAGTTTCAGAGCAGAGCGTCGGTTGACCACTTTCGATACGCGGGTAGCAGAAAATACATTTTTCTGATTTGCCGCTCTTCCAGTTGAAGTAGATTTTCTTGTACGGGCAACCGGTCAGGCACATACGCCAGCCGCGGCATTTGTCCTGATCGATCAGGACGATACCGTCTTCGCCACGTTTGTAGATCGCGCCGCTCGGACAGGTCGCCACACACGCCGGGTTCAGGCAGTGTTCGCACAGACGTGGCAGATACATCATGAACGTGTTTTCGAACTGGCCGTACATCTCTTTCTGCATATGCTCAAAGTTCTTATCTTTGGAGCGCACGCTGAATTCACCACCCAGATCGTCTTCCCAGTTCGGGCCGTTCTCGATTTTCTTCATCCGCTGACCGGTAATCAGCGAGCGCGGACGCGCGACAGGCTGATGCTTGCCTTCCGGCGCTTTACGCAGGTTCTGATAGTCGTAGTCGAACGGCTCATAGTAGTCGTCGATTTCCGGCACATCCGGGTTAGCGAAGATTTTGGACAACACGCTGATGCGGTTACCCATACGCGGTTCGAGCTTGCCGCTGATTTTACGGATCCAGCCGCCCTTCCATTTTTCTTGATCTTCCCAGGCATGGGGATAACCCACGCCCGGTTTGGTTTCGACGTTGTTAAACCAGGCGTATTCCATCCCTTCACGGCTGGTCCAGACGTTTTTACAGCTAACGGAGCAGGTGTGACAGCCGATGCATTTGTCCAGATTCAGCACCATGCCCACTTGTGAACGAATTTTCATCAGGCTTTCTCCTGCTGTACCGCTTTTGTACATAGTCCTGACCTTCATCATCCAGCCAGTCGATGCGTTTCATTTTACGAACTACGACGAACTCATCGCGGTTTGACCCAACGGTGCCGTAGTAGTTAAAGCCATAAGCCAGTTGGGCATAGCCGCCGATCATATGGGTCGGTTTCGGCGTGATACGGGTTACCGAGTTGTGAATACCGCCGCGCTGCTGGGTAATTTCCGATCCCGGCAGGTTAATAATGCGTTCCTGCGCGTGGTACATCATGGTCATTCCCGCCGGCACACGCTGGCTGACAACCGCACGCGCCGTCAGCGCACCGTTGGCGTTAAACGCTTCTACCCAGTCGTTATCCGCAATACCCAAATCGCGGGCATCATCTTCGCTCAGCCAGATAATCGGGCCACCGCGACCCAGCGTTAGCATCAACAGGTTGTCGCTGTACGTGGAGTGAATGCCCCATTTCTGGTGCGGCGTCAGGAAGTTCAGCGGTTTTTCCGGGTTGCCGTTAGGCTTCTTATTCATCACCGGCTCCGCCGCACGGGTATCGACCGGCGGACGGTATACCAGCAGGCTTTCACCGAAGGCACGCATCCACTCATGGTCTTGATACAGCTGTTGGCGACCGGACAGCGTACGCCACGGAATCAGCTCATGAACGTTGGTATAACAGGCGTTATAGGAAACGTGTTCATCTTCCAAACCAGACCAGGTCGGGCTGGAGATAATCTTGCGCGGCTGCGCCTGAATATCGCGGAAACGAATTTTTCGTCTTCTTTATTCAGTGCCAGATGCGTGTGGTCACGACCGGTGAATTTGCTCAGCGCTTCCCACGCTTTCACCGCTACCTGACCGTTGGTTTCCGGGGCCAGAGACAGAATCACTTCTGCCGCATCGATCGCCGTTTCAATCTTCGGACGACCCGCCGCCGCACCCCTCAGCCTTGGTGTAGTTCAGCTTTTTCAGGAAATCGACTTCGGTCTGCGTGTTCCAGCCGATGCCTTTACCGCCGTTGCCCAGCTTGTCCATCAACGGACCGAGCGAGGTGAAACGTTCGTACAGGTTCGGATAATCGCGCTCCACCATCATCAGGTGTGGTGCCGTTTTGCCCGGAATCAGATCGCATTCGCCTTTTTCCAGTCATCCACGCCGAACGGCTGCGCCATTTCAGCTGGAGAATCGTGTTGAATAGGCAAGGTAACCAGATCGGTTTCCTGACCAAGGTGTCCCTGACAGACGCGGGAGAAGGCTTTCGCGATGCCTTTGTAGATTTCCCAGTCGCTTTTGGAATCCCACGCCGGATCGACAGCCGCAGACAGCGGGTGAATAAACGGATGCATATCCGAGGTATTCATGTCGTCTTTTTCGTACCAGGTTGCCGTTGGCAGGACGATGTCGGAGTACAGGCAGGTGCTGGACATACGGAAATCAAGCGTCACCACCAGATCCAGTTTGCCTTCAACGCCCTGATCGCGCCATTCCACTTCTTCCGGCTTCACGCTGCCCGCGGTACCCAGATCTTGCCCTTGAATACCGTGCTCCGTACCCAGCAGGTACTTCAGCATGTATTCGTGGCCTTTACCGGAGGAGCCCAACAGGTTAGAACGCCAGATGAACAGGTTGCGTGGGTAGTTTTGCTCACTATCCGGCTGTTCAGCGGCAAATTTGATTTCGCCTGATTTCAACGCGGCAACGGTATAGTCCTGTGGCGTGACACCGGCGGCACGCGCTTTCTCCGCGATATCCAGCGGGTTAACGTTCAGCTGTGGTGCAGACGGCAGCCAGCCCATACGCTCGGCGCGCACGTTGAAGTCAATCATGCTGCCGGTAAAGCGGGATTTATCCGCCAGTGGTGACAGCAGTTCCTGCGGCGCGACGGTTTCATAACGCCACTGGCTGGAATGGTTATAGAAGAACGACGTGCTGTTCATGTGGCGCGGCGGACGCTGCCAGTCCAGACCAAACGCCAGCGGCGTCCAACCGGTTTGCGGACGTAGTTTTTCTTGTCCGACGTAGTGCGCCCAACCGCCACCGCTCTGACCAACACAGCCGCAGAAAATCAGCATGTTGATGATGCCGCGGTAGTTCATGTCCATGTGGTACCAGTGGTTGATACCGGCACCGACGATGACCATCGAACGACCGTGCGTTTTATCGGCGTTATCCGCGAATTCACGCGCAATACGGATGATGTTCTGACGAGAAACGCCCGTAATTTCTTCGGCCCAGGCTGGACTGTACGCTTTCACATCGTCGTAATCACGCGCACAGTTGTCGTCGCCCAGACCGCGATCCAAGCCGTAGTTCGCCATCGTCAGATCATATACGCAGGCAACCAGCGCTTCGCTACCGTCAGCCAGTGTCAGGCGCTTAACGGGCAGTTTGTGCAGCAGGATTTCTTCTAGCGCAACGTTGTTGAAATGTTCGCTGACCGCGCCGCCAAAATACGGGAAGCCGACATCAACGACATCGTCATGCGAGCCCAGCAGGCTCAAGCGTAGCTTCACTTCTTCGCCGCTCACGCCGTCGCGCTGTTCCAGGTTCCATTTGCCCTGATCGCCCCAACGGTAGCCGATCGACCCTTGCGGAGCCGTCAGATTGCCGCTTTCATCGTCAATCGCGATGGTTTTCCACTGCGGGTTGTTGTCCTGGCCGAGGTTGTCCACCAGATCGGAAGCACGCAGCAGTCGACCCGCCGCGTAGTAACCGTCTTCACGTGGCTCCAGCAGCACCAGCATCGGTAAGTCCGTGTATTGACGAACGTACTCGCTGAAATACTGGCTCGGTTTGTCGAGGTGGAATTCTTTCAGAATCACGTGGCCCATTGCCAGCGCCATCGCGCTGTCGGTCCCTTGTTTCGGGTTCAGCCAGTGGTCGCACAGCTTGGCAATTTCAGCGTAATCCGGCGTGACCGCAACGGTTTTGGTGCCTTTGTAGCGAACTTCCGTAAAGAA
The DNA here is from genome assembly GCA_021907015.1 of Pectobacterium sp. PL152. Taxonomy (GTDB): domain Bacteria; phylum Pseudomonadota; class Gammaproteobacteria; order Enterobacterales; family Enterobacteriaceae; genus Pectobacterium. The sequence continues at coordinate 219,810 of CP091064.1, forward strand.
GTGGGCATCCGGCGTACGGGTTTGCGGAACGTTAGAGCCCCAGGCAATGATGTAAGAGGAGTTATACCAGTCGGCAGACTCCGGTACGTCAGTCTGCTCACCCCAGGTCATGGGTGATGCCGGTGGCAAGTCACAGTACCAGTCGTAGAAGCTCAGGCACACGCCGCCGAGCAGAGAAAGGTAACGGGCACCCGCGGCGTAGGACACCATCGACATCGCAGGAATCGGAGAGAAACCGATCACGCGGTCTGGGCCGAAGGTTTTGGTGGTGTAAACGTTAGAGGCAGCGATCAGTTCGTTGACTTCATTCCAGTCAGAACGAACGAAACCGCCACGGCCACGAATTTGCTTGTAGTATTTGGTCTTCTCGGGGTCGTTGACGATGGATGCCCAGGCATCCACCGGATCGCTATGCGTCAGTTTCGCTTCACGCCACAGTTTCAGCAGGCGCTTACGCATCATCGGGTATTTCAGGCGGTTGGCGCTGTAGAGATACCAGGAGTAGCTGGCACCGCGCGGGCAGCCGCGAGGCTCATGGTTAGGCAGGTCCGGGCGGGTGCGCGGGTAGTCAGTCTGCTGCGTTTCCCACGTCACCAGACCGTTTTTCACATAAATCTTCCAGCTACATGAACCGGTACAGTTTACCCCGTGGGTAGAACGCACGATTTTGTCATGCTGCCAGCGACTGCGATAGCCGTCTTCCCAGTCACGATTGGTATTGAGGGTCTGGCCATGCCCATCGGAAAACGGTTCGGCCAGTTGTTTGAAGTAACGTAACCGGTCAAGGAATTTGCTCATCCGGACTCTCCTGCTGCGAAGCCTGCTGGCCCCTGTCGTTATGAAATGCTCGTAGCAGACATCTGTTTTTGCTTACGACACATCGCTCAAGTTGGCGCTAGCGTATCCAGCAACCACGTCGCCAAACTTGATAACGATCAAGAGTGTCCCCCGGTGAAAAACGGAGTACACCAGCAACTACCACTAAAGAATTATCACAGAAAAATAAATTAACTTATTGATTTATAATGATAAAAATAAAACCATTGATTTTGTGTTTATACTGAATTCATACACACGACTATTTAGAGGTAGTAGTCGGGAAGCGACGAAAATCGAGCGAACAAGAGAGATTACCTATTAGCTCTCTGCCCTTATTTTTCTGGCGTAAAAATTATGCTGAGGAGAGCGGACTTAGGATGAGCCGCAGGGATGCGGCGAAAGCTTGCGCCGTCGGACAAAAACGTCAGAGACGTTTTTGAACAGCACTCGTGCTGGCCCGAAGGGCGAGCCCCATTTATGGGGCGAGTAAACGTGTCGCAAGCGATCCGCAAAGTCCGATACCGACGAAGGCACCGCGTCAGCGGCATAATTTCCGCCGAAAGCCAGAGGTCAAGGAGCACGGCAATTGAGTGCTCCTTGTCGGGCGCACGCTACGGAGTAGCATGAAAATGACAGTGTTAATCGCGCACGAAACCGCCTCTTAGTCGGCATAAAAATGTGACTAGGAGGCAGTTGGGAGGAATGAAGCAAATCAACTCAACGCTTAGCGTTGCTTTCTGGCATAGAACAACCAGGTCACCAATACGCACACGACATAGCACACCACAAACACCTTCATCGCGCCGGTGGGTGAACCGGTTAACTCCAGTGACATCCCGAAGGCCTGAGGAATGAAGAAGCCGCCGATAGCGCCAATGGCAGAAATAAAGCCCAGCGCTGCTGCGGTATCCGTGGCTGCTGTACGCTGCGCATCCGCATCGCTTCCACCTTGAGTTTTTACGCGATCTGCCGTTAATTTACGGAAAATCACGGCGATCATCTGGAAAGTTGACCCACTACCCAGACCGGCCGTCAGGAACAGCATCATGAAGATGCCAAAGAACATTCCGAATGAACCCGCAGAGTTCGCACTTGGCAGAGACAGGAACAGTAATACCGAGAAAATTGCCATCAGGATGAAGTTAATCAGCGTCACCTTCACGCCGCCAAAACGGTCAGACAGCATTCCGCCTACCGGACGCGCCAACGCCCCCAGCAGCGGCCCGAAGAACGCGTAGTACAGAATCACGATGTCTGGAAACTGTGTTCTGGACAGCATGCCGAAGCCCGCTGAAAAGCCGATAAATGAGCCAAAGGTGGACAAGTACAGAAAGCTGAGCACCCACAGGTGCATTTGCTTCAGAACCGGCAACTGCTTGCGTATTGACGCATTAGGCGCAGGAAGATCGTTCATGCCAAACCAGGCCGCGGTTGCAGCAATCACCAAAAACGGTACCCACATCCATGCCGCATGGTGCAGCCAAATCTGGTGCCCGTCAGGCTGAACAACGCCATTGCCAGAGAAGCCCAGAATCGGCAGGAAAATCACCACCGGCACCAGCAACTGCATCACGCTCACGCCGAGGTTACCCAAGCCGCCGTTAATGCCGAGCGCGCTGCCCTGCCGTGATTTGGGGAAAAAGAAACTGATGTTAGCCATACTGGACGCGAAGTTAGCACCCGCGAAGCCGCACATCAGGGAAATCGTCACGAAAATGCTATAAGGCGTTTGCGGATCCTGAACGACAAACCCGAGCCAGATACACGGGATAACCAGAATGAAGGTACTCAGCGTCGTCCAGCGGCGGCCGCCAACCAGCGGGATAACGAAAGAGTAAGGCACACGCAACAGCGCGCCGGAGACAGAAGGCAGTGCGGTCAGTAAAAATAGCTGGTCTGTGGTAAAACGAAATCCGACCTTGTTTAGGTTAACGGCCACGGTGCTGAATATCATCCAGACACAAAACGACAACAGCAGACAGGGAACAGAGATCCAAAGGTTACGCTGTGCTATCCGTTGGCCGCCAGATTGCCAGAATTTTGTATCTTCAGGATTCCATTCCCTGATCAGCGTGCTTTGCGATACTTTTTCGGGTGATGAAGGCTGCGTCATAAAAACCTCGATAAATAAAAACGCGGTAGAATTAAGGCGCAACATTAGGGATTACACCGCAGGTAAAGTTGATGCAAATCAACGCGCTGTCAGGTAAAAAAACCGTGTAAAAATAACCACACTCCTTAATGAGTAATAAAAATAGAAAAATAAGCAGCGATAATTCAATCTGTTATATCCACATTTTTTCTGACTGTCATATCCCCTTTCAAGGCGCGGATATTCGGTGGTACTCACTAGTGGGTATAGGGTTATCATGTAGGATCGGGAAAAATGCCAAAAGGGTTATCCTTCACGGTACTGGTTTTCTACTCCTCCAGCAGAGGTCGCTGTTTATGTTGAAACGTTTCCTGCTGCCGCTATCGCTCGTCAATCAGGTTGCACTATTGATGTTGCTACTCGGTTTGCTGGGTATTGCAGGTATGTCGGTTTCCAGTTGGATGTCTCAGAGCATCCAAGGGAACGCGCACGCCATTAATAAAGCGGGCTCGCTGCGTATGCAGAGTTACCGCCTGCTCTCGATGGTACCGCTCTCTACCGAGAATGAAATCTACCTGCAAGAACTGGAAGAAGACGAAATCAGCAGCGACCTGCAACAGGCCGTACGTCGGGAAGGCCTTAGCGAACAATTTACCGCGCTACGCATTTTCTGGCTGGAAAATCTGCAACCGCATCTGCGGCAGGCCACACAGGCCTCTGACGCTTCAGCGGATGTCGCCCGCTTCGTGAAGCAACTCGACGATCTGGTTTCCGCTATCGATCATAAGACCGAACAGCGATTGAGGATGGTCACGCTGGTGCAGCGCATCTTCATCGGCATCATGTTTATTCTGCTGGTCACCACGTTCTTTTACCTGCGTCGCCGCCTGTTGACACCGTGGCGACGTCTGGTGTCGATGGCGCAGGCCATCGGTCACGGCGATTTCACCCAGCGCGTCACCATTAACGGTCATGATGAAATGAGCACGCTGGGACAGGTGCTGAACAGCATGTCGGATGAACTGTCCGCCATGTACCACAGTCTGGAGCAACGCGTGGCCGAGAAAACCGCCGACCTGCAACAGAAAAACGATCTGCTCTCTTTCCTTTATCGCGCCAGTCGACGCCTGCATACCGGCGCGCCACTGTGCAGCAGGCTAATGCCGATCCTGAACGAACTCCCGTCGTTGACACCGCTTCGCAATATTCAACTGCGGCTGTATGAAGATAACAATCAGGAACAGTTTCATCAGTTCAGCGATGACAGCCCGTCGCAGCCTGATCACTGCCCGGACAACAGCTGCCAGAGTTGCGGCATGCAGGTAAAACGTGAGGACCTGCGGGGTGAACCTCACTGTTGGGATCTGCACGATAAGCACGGGCAGTACGGCGTCGTGTTGGCCACGCTGCCGGGCAATACCGCGCTGAGCCGCGATCAGAATCAGTTGCTGAATACTTTATTGGAACAGTTGACCAGTACGCTGGCGCTGGAACGTCAATCGAACCATCAACAGCAACTGATGCTGATGGAAGAACGCGCAACGATTGCCCGCGAGCTGCACGACTCTATCGCTCAGTCCCTCTCCTGCCTGAAAATTCAGGTGAGCTGCCTGCAAATGCAGGGCGGCGATTTACCCTCTGCGTCACAGCAGTTGTTGACGGAAATGCGGGAAGAGTTGAACACCGCCTATCGCCAACTGCGTGAACTGCTGACCACCTTCCGGCTCAAACTCTCGGAATCCGGTTTACTTGCCGCGCTGCGGGCCTCGGTCGATGAATTCAGCAAGCGGCTTGGGTACCCCATCGAACTTCACTACCGTCTGCCGCCGCAGTCGGTCTCCGCGCATCAGGGCATTCACGTCCTGCAAATTGTGCGTGAAGCGCTGAGCAATATTTACAAACATGCGCAGGCCACACAGGTCGATATCACTCTGCAACTACGTCAGGGCCACATCGAACTCAGCGTGGCCGATAATGGCATCGGCATTCCTGATGATGCCAGCCGCGCCAACCACTATGGACTTATTATCATGCGCGACCGTGCACGGGGTTTGCACGGCGAATGCATTGTTCGACGCCGGCCGTCGGGGGGCACTGAAGTGAACGTTAGCTTCCTCTCCGAATACCGTCACCGGCTGCCATTAACAGGAGAAACTCATGATTAACGAAGATGCCGCCACCCTACTGCTGATTGATGACCACCCCATGTTGCGCAATGGCGTTAAGCAACTCATCAGCATGGATCCAGAATTACAGGTGGCGGGTGAAGCCAGTCACGGCGAACAGGGTGTCGAACTCGCGGAGCAACTGGACCCGGATTTGATTCTGCTCGATTTGAACATGCCTGGCATGAATGGCCTGGAAACGTTGAATCGTCTGCGGGAAAAATCGCTGTCTGGCCGTATTGTCGTCTTTAGCGTATCTAACCACGAAGACGATGTTGTTAACGCCTTAAAAAATGGTGCCGATGGTTACCTGCTGAAAGATATGGAGCCGGAAGATTTACTGGCTGCGCTGCATCAGGCGGCATCAGGGAAAATGGTGCTGAGTGAAACACTGACGCCGATTCTGGCCGCCAGCCTGCGTGAAAGCCGTCACAGCAGCGACCGGGATATTCAGCAGCTCACGCCGCGCGAACGCGATATCCTGAAGCTGCTGGCTCAGGGGTTGTCCAATAAAGTCATTGCCCGCAAACTCACGATTACCGAAAGCACCGTTAAGGTTCACGTCAAACACCTGTTGAAAAAAATGAAACTAAAATCACGGGTTGAAGCGGCCGTCTGGGTATTACAAGAAAAAGTGATTTAATCAAATCGTCATAAAAAACAGCTATTGTCAGCGGTACGGATAAGGCGCTCTGGCGCCCTACCGTCGAGATTATCCTCGCGTGAGCGAGGATGCCGCCGTAGCTAACGAAAACAAAGTTGATGAAAATAATTGTTGGAAATACCATCAACACCCCGCCCAATCTAAACGCTTGCTAAACGGCACCGGCATTTATAGCCATTATCCTAATTAATGTGACGTTGCTCTCGTCTAAACTAGTTAGTAATCGCATTTTTCGGCTTTTACACCGAGTTTAACGTTGAGGAACAACATGAAAAAGGTCAGTAAGGAGCGGTTTATCGGCCTGGAATGGTTACGGTTTTGCTCGGCTGCTATGTGATGATTTATCACACAGTACACGTTTATCCCCAGCGTGAGCGCATTCCCTTCCTGAGCGAGCTCACCAGCATGGGATTCTTCGCGACCAGCACGTTCTTTGTCCTGTCTGGCTTCTTGCAGCCCATGTCTACATTAAGGACGGACGTCTGCGTGAACCTGTTCGCCAGTTCTGGGCTAAACGCTTCTTTAATCTTTATCCCATCCATATCATTGCCCTGCTGTCTTCGATTGCCGTCGTGACGCTGATGCAGTGGCTGGCCGTGCCGCCGGAAGGACAAGTCGCCAGCGCGCGTTTTGTCATTTATGACACCAACGATCCCGCAGCCGACCCCGAAACACTGCGCCATTACATGACGAATGCACAGTTGGCGTTCAACGGGTTATTGCAGGTACTGATGTTGCAGGCATGGAATCCTTACTTCCTGACCTTCAATGCCCCGTTATGGTCGCTTTCTACCCTGTTCTTTTCTATCTGGCATTTCCATTGTTAGCCCCACGTCTGTTGAACAGCCGTCATCCGTGGCTGTGGATGGGGATCGTCTGTTTGTTGTACCTGCTCCCGCCGATTTGGGTGATCTGGCAGCAGCAGTTCGGCATGCCGTACACTGGGTTATTGCAGCGCGGGCCGATCTTCCGTCTGCCGGAATTCCTCGCCGGGATTTTGGGGTATGCGCTGTTCCGTCATTATCGTCAGAAAGATCGCTTACCGCTGACCAAAGGCCAACGCTCTGCACTCGCCCTCTTTATCAGTGTGAATTTCCTTGTCGCTACCTGGCTGTTTACAAAAGGCGAAGCCTATTGGTATTTCCTGCTGCATAACGGCTTGCTCCTGCCAGCTCAGGTCGGCTTGGTCTGCCTCAGCGCGCTGGCACGTGAACCTAATAGCGAGTGGCTGCGACATTGGTCGCCGCGTCTGGGGCAGCCTCGCTCTCGATCTTTGCGCTGCACGTTCCGCTCTTCAATCTGTTCCGCACGCTGGAACAGCTGGTGCGCGGTAACCCGATGGCCTGCTTCAGCGACTGGGATCAGTGCATTGCCGCCGCCGGCCAGGTGCAGCTCTCCATGACGGGCTATGTCATTTTCCTGCTCACCACCGTGACGCTCTGTGTGCTCTTCCAGGAACGGATCGTGCTGCGCGTGAGGACGTTCCTGACCTCGCGTTTCCTGAACACCAACAGTACCTCACGCACGCAACGTACTGCGTAGCATCAGTTCTCGCACGCGCTTCTCTGGCCTGAAACCGTCTGGGCCAGAGAGGCCGTTCCTGCATGACGCATTGCCTTTCCAGTAGCCCAAAAATGTGACAACCGTCGCGTTATAGCCGTTAATCATCAATAGCAACTTTTATAACTATTTACATTCTAATCAATTACCGTTTTCGGGTAGAGCATCACTTCGATTCCTGTTAATGTTTGCCGTTCCGGGCTAAACCGGTTCGTTATCAACGGCTGTACGTCTCCGACGGACATCTCAATACCTGTCACCACTGTTTACTTGGCAATAATGACACTATCCAAACACGCAATCTCTTCCCTCAGCCTGGTTATCGCCCTCTCTGCTGGCGTTACGCAGAGCCGCGCTGACACCATTTGGTTGAACAACGGCGACAAGCTCACAGGGAAAATCACGCTGCTCGACGGCGGTAAACTGTTTATCAACACCGACTATGCTGGCTCTATTTCTGTAGCCTGGGACAAGGTGAAAACCTTTGAATCCGACCATGGTCTGGTGATTCAAGGCGAACGCTACGAGAAAGGCGTTCTGTATCCGACGATCAAAGCGGGCGAGAACCGCGCTATCGTCGCGAACCCGTCGCTTGCTAACGAAGCTGCTGGTCCGCAAACATTGCCGCTTTCTGAAATTACGTCCATCGTCGCGCAGAAGCCGCTGGTGACCGATTTCGCCTGGAAAGGCAACATTGATGCCGGCATGTCGCACAAGAAAAGTTCGACAGAAACGGATAACTACGATGTGGCGCTGAACACCAAAGCGCGTCACGATACGTGGCGACACAACCTTGATGCCAGTTACCATTTGGCAAAAGAGGATAAAGTCGAGAGCACCAAGAATGCGGCTGGCGAATATGCGCTGGATAAATTCGTGGATGAGAACTGGTTCTGGCAGGGTCGTTACCAGTACAAACGCGACTGGATCGAAAGCATTAAAATCAACCGTTCTTTCGGTCTCGGTCCCGGCTATCAGTTCTGGGATAACGATTTAGGCGCGTTCTCTCTGACCTCACTGGTCAACTCCCAAACCTTCGTCTACCGCGATCAGGGCGAGGATGACTTCTACTCCGGTGGGATCAAATGGGCGTACAACCGCTACCTGTTCAGCAAATCGGTTGAAGCCTTCACCAACGGTGAATTGGGGCGTTCATTTGACGGCACTGCGCCAATCTATCTGAAAGCGGATGCAGGCATGCGCTTCAAGCTGACCGACTGGTCTTCGATGACGATGAAAGTGTCACGTACCCGTATCGAAAGTAATCAGGGGAATGTTGACGACACGCTGTACACCATGGGTGTTGGCGTCGGCTGGTAATTCGGTCGCTTCACACGTCTCAAGGTGAACGGCGATATTGTCGTTCACCTCGATTCTCACGCTCGTCGCGCCGTTATTGTCCCTTCCCTGCCGCCGCAGAACACGACTGTTGCAGAACACGCACCCGCTGTGCCAGTTCGCTCACGCTTGCATCTTCCGTCCCGTGATTTTTCAGCTCTTGCTCCAGCGCAAACAGATATTGCGCATTGGTGCCAAGCGGCCCGCTCGCACGCGCAATCAGCGGGGCAACGCTCTGAATGCAGGTATCATTTTCATTAAGGGGATGCTCCGGTTCGGACACAAACACCAGCGCCGTCAGCGGCGTGCCGTTTTTCCGCTGCAGTTCACACCAGAGCGGACGATAGCAGCCCGTCAGCATTTCACGCTTCCACAGCAGCTCCAGATCTTCACGCAGAGACGCTTCCGGTAAACGGAAAGCCAGACCTGTCGTTTGCCCGCCGGGCTGTAACGCCAGCATCCGTCCCGGCTGGGTTACCGTGCCACGGCCAATGGTGAGACGCAGGCAAAAGGCACGCTGCCACCCTGTCAGCGTCGCCAGACAGGTTTCTTCGGCGTCAAAAACCGGGTTCCACATCAGCGAACCGTAGCCAAACACCCAGACCGGACAGCTATTGGGCCGGAGCGCCAGCATTCTGTCCAACGAATCAGCCCGCTGTTGCGGCGTGAGCAGTAAGGTTTCTTCAATACAACCAAAAGACGTTCTACAATCTGCTTTCTGCAAAAAATCGCGTGTTAACACTACTTACCACCCCCAACCCTACTCTTTTCCTGCTCGTCAGATCGGCTCTCGCCCTGCGTTTAAAAACCTAACTGCTTCATCTGCTTAATTTTACAACACCATCAATCATGAGGTTATTCATTTATGGCTTTGCGATCAAGTTTGATAGTGGTCACAAAAACTAAAAAAAAAGTTCGTGATAATGTTTCATCCGCGCGATATTCCGCTTTTGTACCCTAAATAATTCGAGTTTCAGGACAAAAACGGCAAAGCGTTTTTTGAACAGCGCTTGCGCTGGCCCCGAAGGGGTGAGGCCATAGGCCGAATAACGCGGCAAGAGAAGGCATCCCGATGAGCTTACTCAAGTAAGTGATTCGGGTGACTAAACGTAGCCAACGCACATGCAACTTGAAGTATGACGGGTATATCAACTTAATCGGCAACGCGTCGCCAGACTTGACGCTTTACGGATACAAACCTCATTTTTGTGATAACAGAAGCCTGTTTTCGACCTTTTGCTGTATATGAAAGCCCAACAGCGTATTTATTTCGATGGAATGACAACGACTAAACACAAAATGATAATAATTATCATCTCGTATTGTTATTATTTCCCATACCGGAATCGACTACCCACGGAGACACTGAATGGCAACGCCGCGTCAGCCTGTTTTAGTTCAGGTTAAACAGATCCACGATATTTCCCCTCATTTGCGCTGCATTACTTTCCAGCATGACGCGTTGCGCGATTACCCAGCCGAGCGCTATGGCGCGCATCTCAAACTTTTTCTACCGCAGGCAGGACAGCAAAAACCGGTTCTGCCTGCCATTGGTGAACGCGGCCCGGTCTGGCCGGAGGGCGAAGCCCGCCCTATCGTTCGCACTTATAGCGTCCGCGCACTGCGACCAGAAGAGGCGGAGCTGGATATGGTTTTCGCGCTGCATGAACACGCCGGGCCTGCCGTCACGTTTGCCCGTCAGGCCAAACCCGGTGATTGGGTCGGCATTTCACAACCCGGCGGCCCGCTCCTATGCTGCCACCAGCCTCCGCTTATTACCTGGCCGCTGACCCGTCTTCGCTCCCCTGCGCTCATGGCGCTGTTGGAGAACCTGCCCGACGGCGCTCAGGGACATGCCGTCATTCGTGTCGACAGCGAGGCAGATAAGCTCGATATCGCTAAACCATCACAGCTTCAACTGCACTGGATCGTCGGCGGAACCGACGCGACCGATACGCTGTTGCAACGTTTTCAGGCGCTTCCAACAGCTGAAAATGCATTTTACTGGTTAGCGGGTGAGGATCGTATCGTGGTTCAGCTCCGTCGCCATGTGCGTCGCGAGCGTGGGGGTGAACGAAATCAGATGTATGCAGTACCTTATTGGCGAGAGGGGTTAAATGAAGAGGATTATCATCATAAACGCCACGATATCATGGACAATCCTGACGAATAACCACAAAAAATACATTTGATATTATTATGATAGGGAGAAGATACACAGATTCTCCCTCTTCATTTGAATTTCATCTCAAAGCGTAAAAATCCGTAAAACTCCCCGCGTTATGCCGACAATCTGTTATCATCTTGTTCGTTTCATTACGTTATAACTACTTTTTAGTAACCTTTTGCTGTTTATTACCGTTTTATGCCCTGAATACGTCGAGTGGGCGGTATGCTAGCTTGAAGTATGACGGGGATATTTTGCCGTATCATTCCTCTGGATAAGGAGAACTCCCGCAATGAAGTCTCATGCTGAGGTGGTCAAAACTCGCCATCATGAATACTCACTCATTTTTCCTGTTATTGCGCTGGCCGTGCTCTACATGTGGGGCAGTTCACAAGATTTCATCGCTATTCTCGGCATCAACGCCCTTGCGTTAGCCGGAATACTTTTCAGCGCGTTCAGCGTGGTACGTCACGCCGACGTGCTCGCGCACCGTCTGGGTGAACCCTATGGATCGCTGATCCTCAGTCTGTCCGTCGTCATTCTGGAAGTCAGCCTGATTTCAGCGCTGATGGCAACCGGTGACGCCGGCCCAGACCTGATGCGTGACACCCTCTATTCGATTATCGTGATTGTCACCGGTGGCCTGGTGGGCTTCGCCCTCTTGCTCGGCGGCCGTAAGTTCGCAACACAGTATGTTAATCTCAGCGGCATCAAGCAGTACCTGATGGCGATCTTCCCCTTGGCGGTGATTGTGCTGGTTTTCCCCAGCGCGTTGCCAGATGGTAATTTCAGCGTAGCGCAGTCGCTGATTATTGCCGCGATTTCCGCGGCGATGTACGGCGTGTTCCTGTTGATTCAAACGCGTACGCACCAAAGCCTGTTTGTGTATGAACACGAAGACGAAGGCGACGGTGATGATCCTCATCACGGTAAACCCTCCGCGCACAGTTCGCTGTGGCACACTGGCTGGCTTCTGATTCACCTGATTGCCGTTATCGCGGTAACCAAAATGAACTCCATGCCGTTGGAAACGCTGCTGACCGAAATGAACGCGCCAACGCAGTTTACGGGCTTCCTGGTCGCGCTGTTAATCCTCTCTCCTGAAGGGCTGGGAGCGATCCGCGCCGTCCTGAAAAATCAGGTACAGCGCGCGATGAACCTGTTTTTCGGTTCCGTGCTGGCAACCATTTCACTCACGGTTCCTACCGTTACGATCATCGCCATGCTCACCGGCCGCACGCTGAACTTCGGTCTGGATATGCCGCACATCGTCGTGATGCTGTCGGTGTTGGTGCTGTGCCACATTACGTTCTCCACTGGCAGAACCAACGTATTAAGCGGCAGTGCGCATCTGGCACTTTTGCCGCCTATCTGATCACCATCACGCTGTAACCCCTCTGCCGACGCGGTTTTCGCCGCGTCGGCCCCGCAAGACTGCACTTCTCTTGATGTATATCTGGATCTTCTGAGCGCGTCCGGCGTATCGTAAGGCTGTCGTCGACGGACCGGCAGGCCCGCCATGTTGATTTACTTCCTTACTTTGGTTTCTGCTTAGATGAAAACGCACGGAATTAACGGCGTCAGGCCGTTCAGCGCGCTGATTGACGCGTGCTGGCGCGAAAAATATACGCTGCAACGTTTTACCCACGACATTATCGCCGGCGTTACCGTCGGTATCATCGCCATTCCCCTGGCGATGGCACTGGCGATTGCCAGCGGCGTTCCGCCACAGTATGGGCTCTATACCTCAGCGATTGCCGGGATCGTCATCGCCGTCAGCGGCGGTTCGCGCTACAGCGTCTCAGGCCCGACAGCCGCTTTCGTCGTTATTTTGTATCCCGTGTCGCAACAGTTCGGGCTCTCTGGCCTGCTGGTTGCCACCTTGCTTTCCGGCGTATTTCTGCTGTTGATGGGGATCTGCCGCTTCGGCCGCCTGATTGAATACATTCCGCTTTCCGTGACGCTGGGGTTTACCTCCGGGATCGCTATCACCATCGGTACCATGCAAATCAAGGATTTCTTCGGCTTGCAGATGGCCGTGGTTCCCGAACATTACGTCGAAAAGGTGGCGGCGCTGGCGCAATCGCTTCCGACTCTGCACCTTGCTGATACGCTGATTGGCGCAACGACACTGCTGGTTCTCATCGTTTGGCCCAGACTCGGTATTCGCCTGCCCGGCCATTTGCCCGCACTGCTGGCAGGCGTTGCGGTGATGGGGATCATGTCTCTGCTCGGTGAAAACGTGGCTACAATCGGTTCCCGGTTCAGCTATATGCTCGCGGACGGTTCGCAAGGGCAAGGCATCCCGCCCATCCTGCCGCAGCTCATTCTGCCGTGGGATATTCCGTCACCGGATGGCAAGACGATGACGCTGGATTGGAAAAGTATTTCCGCGCTGCTGCCTGCCGCATTCTCTATGGCGATGCTGGGCGCGATCGAATCGCTGCTGTGCGCGGTCGTGCTGGACGGGATGACGGGCAAAAAACACAATTCTAACGCGGAGCTGATGGGCCAGGGATTCGGTAACATCATTGCTCCCTTCTTTGGCGGTATTACCGCGACCGCCGCGATTGCCCGCTCCGCCGCTAATGTGCGCGCAGGCGCCAACTCGCCGCTCGCCGCCGTGATTCACGCGCTGTTGGTGCTATTGGCGTTGCTGATACTTGCGCCGTGGCTGTCTTATCTGCCGCTGGCGGCAATGGCGTCGCTGCTGCTGATTGTCGCCTGGAACATGAGCGAAGCGCACAAGGTGGTGGATTTACTGCGCCACGCCCCGAAAGACGACATCATCGTGATGCTGCTTTGCATGTCGTTAACCGTACTGTTCGACATGGTGATCGCCATTACGGTCGGCATCGTGCTAGCGTCTCTGCTCTTCATGCGGCGCATCGCGCAGATGACCCGCCTGAGCGAACTGCCGGACACCAAAATACCGGACCATCTGGTACTGCGTGTTAACGGCCCGCTGTTTTTCGCCGCAGCAGAGCGCATCTTCAACGATCTGACCGTGCGCAGCGAAGGCTATCAAAATATCATCTTGCAGTGGGATGCGGTGCCGGTGCTGGATGCCGGCGGGCTCAACGCGTTCCTGCGCTTTAGCGAGACGCTGCCTGAAGGCAAGCAGCTCATCATCACCGACATTCCCTTCCAGCCGTTAAAAACGCTGGCGCGGGCAAAGATCCACCCGATTGAAGGGCGGCTTAGCTTCTACGGCTCATTAGCGCAGGCGATTGAGGCGACGACGGTGCACCCCAGCGTAGCAAAGACAGAGTAGAAAGATCGTGCAGGCCACGCCGTGCTAGTGCTGCACGGCTGGCATGTTGAACCGGACAGACAGACGTTCGTCCCGCAACGTTAAATCCAGCGCCGCGTCACATTCGCGGCTAATCGTGCTCAGCTGCTCGTTCGTCAACGAATAAGGCAGTTGGATATCAAACACGTTCAAGCCTTGCTGGCGTGCCAGCGTAATCAGCCTGACAATGTTGGTTTCGTCACTCACCTGCGTAGACAGCACCTGTAGCGCCAGTACCTTCAGCCGCTCTTTCGGCGCACTCTGCCGAGACGGCGCCGTCCTGGTCACCATGCCAAAAATCGGCATCACGCCGTACATCGCATCCATGAAGCGCCAGCGTTTCTTACACAGTGTTGCCAAATAATCCGTATAGTCCAGACAGAGTTGCTCACTGGAACTTGCAGACTCAGGGGATTTTTCCATATTCCCTCCTCTCCTCTTCACCAGTGTTTTGTTGCGTACTACCCTGACGGGTATAAACCATAGCCTGTATAGTCGTTAATTCAGGTATATTGTCACGCTTCGCCCCCTTTTGACTAGCGTGTTGAGGAGACCTAATTGTGACAACTTTTTCTTCTGCTCCCGTGTTAATTACCGGCGGCGCACGGCGTATCGGGCTGGCACTGGCGCGTTCGTTTCTGGCCCAGTCGATTCCGGTCATCATCAGCTATCGCACGCCTTATCCCGAGCTGGAAGCACTACAGCAAGACGGCGCAATTTGTCTAACCGCTGATTTTTCCACCACGGAAAATATCTATGCGTTTGCGGGGCAAATCCAGTCGCTCACGCCGCGGCTACGCGCCATTATTCACAATGCCAGCCGCTGGGAGCCAGAAAGCCCCACTACACCGCCAGAACAAACGCTGGCCGATATGCTGCAAATTCATGTCTATACGCCCTACTTGCTCAACCAGTTACTGGAATCTTGCCTGCGTGGGCAAGGCGTTGCTGGCGCGGATATCATCCATCTGACGGATTACGTGGTAGAAAAAGGCAGCGACAAACACATTGCCTATGCCGCCAGTAAAGCGGCGCTGGATAACATGACGCGCTCGTTTGCCCGCAAACTGGCGCCGGAGGTGAAAGTCAACGCGATCGCCCCGGTCTAATCCTGTTTAATGAACAGGATGACGAATCCTATCGTCAGCAGGCGCTGGACAAATCCTTGATGAAAATTGTCCCCGGCGAAGCGGAAATCGTCCGACTGGTGGATTATCTGTTCAGCAGCAACTACGTCACCGGGAAAACGCTGGGCGTTGATGGTGGGCGGGCTTTGCGTTAAGCCCCTAAGTCTCAATGTGAGGATAAAACATCACCACCAGCGAAGTTCGTCAGCAGCTGACTGCTCATTTGACGCGCCTATGGCGCTATGGCCTGGTGCTGTCGCGTAGCCATGAGGTGGCCGAAGAACTCGTCCAGTCTACCTGCGTTCGTGCACTCGAAAAGAGTGCACAGTTTACGCCTGGCACGCGTATCGACAGATGGCTGTTCTCCATTCTTCATTCGATATGGATTTCCGAACTGCGCGCCCGCCGCGTACGTCAGGGACAAGGGTTTATCGAAAGCGAAGCATTGCTGGCACCAGATACCCATGAGCAGGATGACAATCGCCTGCATTACCAGAAAATCATGCAGCGCGTCAGCGCGCTTCCAGAAGCTCAGCGCAACACCGTCTTTTAGTTTATGTCGAAGGGTTTACCTATCAGGAGGCGGCAGACACGCTATCGGTACCCATCGGCACCATTATGAGCCGACTGGCCGCAGCACGAGGTACGCTGGTGAAATCCATTGACACCCAGCCCTCGGCAAAGGAGAGACTGTCTTGAAAACAATGCGTTTTACTCCCCCTTACAGTGACGAAGCCATCGTTGCCTGGCTGGATGGCGAGATGAATGAGGCCGATACGCAACGATTCAAGGCGCAACTTGAGGGAGATGAACAGCTTGCCGAGCGAATCGCCGAACTGATGAAAAGTCAGCTTGATTTTGAAGCCGCCTTCACTCCCTTGCTCGACAAAGCGCCTGAAGCGAGGATGCAGGCCAGACTGGAGACGTTATTGACGAAGGCACCAACATCAGCCACGGCTTCATCTTATGCCGGTGTTAGCCGTCGTTCACTCATTGCTGCTTCACTCAGTTTTTAGTGCTGGGATCGGGGCTAGGCTACCTCGCGCGTTCTCCTGGGATGATTCTCAGCGACAGCGAGAAAATTCGCGATCTTGAAGCGCAGTACATGTCACTGTACCGCGCGGAAACCCTGCTTGATGCAGACAGTTCCTTACCCACCTTACAGCGCGGGCTGTCTCGTGCCACTCAAGAGATTGGGCTGCCACTCAATGAACGGCAGCTGACGCTTCAAGGCGCGGAGCTGAAAATAGTGCGTATGCTGCGCTACGATAGCACCGCCATTGCACAGATTACCTGGTTGCATGCCGAATATGGGCCGATGGCGCTGTGCATTTCCCCCCGAGCGTCAGGCAGCATCCACGGTGCTTAACGATGAACAGCGTCATGATATGCAGGTTGTCTGGTGGTACGCTCACGGCTATCAATTCGTCTTAATTGGCCGCAGCCCTGTAGCACCGCTCACAGAAAGTGCACTCAGGTTACAAACGTCGCTGACATAGCCCGTGAACAGCCTTCCACACACGGACGACTCCACGTGTGGAAAGCCACTATTTATAAGGCGTGTTGGGTTATACGGCGTGTCGGGCTTTCGCCCGGATTTCAATATTAATCGCGACGCGATCGTCTACCACCCCGGTAAACCGATCCATGTTAAACGAAGAACGCGAAATCGCGGTGGTGGCATGAAGAGACAGCGAACCGTCATGCGATGAAGTTCCGCCCTGTTCTTCAAGCGTGGCTTCCAGAATGACCGGACGTTGAACGTTTTTTACCGACAGTGAACCAAAAACCCGAAAATGGCCCTGCCCCAGCGCGACAACCCTGCTGCTAGTGAAAATAATATCGGGATAGTGCTCAGCATCAAAAAACAGGCTGCTTTTTTTAACTGGTAAGTCAGCAGGCCATTGGAAGCCTGCAGCGTCGTAATGGGGATTTTCACATCAATACGGTCGTTTATTTCCTTTTCAGCGTCCAGTGTGATGTTGCCCGTCACGCCGTCGAGAGAAGCCTGTGAAAGGTGACCGAATGCTTGCCATGAAAGCGCAATGGCGGTTTTATCCGTGGCAATGGTGTAGTTGAGAGGCATAGCGTGCAACAGTGGGCTGATGAGCAGCCCGGTGGCCAGTACGGGAACAATGCGCGTCATAACAGGATTCTCCTCAGAGTAAACAACGCGTAAACGCTCAGGCGTGCTAATTTATTCGGTCAATCCTTATTATTTTTCGATGCAGAGAAAACACCGAGCGTTGATGAGGGCGGACTTTGCGTTAAAGCTCTGCCACAAAGACATAGCCGGATATTTCACGCCATGTTTTCTTCTTTTGCATCTCGCTCGGCCGTTAAGTTAATGCTCTTAACATGGGAAAAAAGCATAAAAATCAGGGACACACTACGTGATTTCTTCCTGATTGATTAACAGGCTTTCAATATTTTTCGCTGACAGCGAGCGATAAAAAAACCATCCCTGAATTAAGCAATCTGCATCAATTTCTCTGGCAATCGCTAATTGCTCAGCATCTTCAACGCCTTCAAAAACAATATCTTTCCCCATATCTTTAATGAGCGAGCAGATTGCATGCAATATTTTTTCTTTATTCTTGTTATCCAAGCTTTTCATTAACGAACCGTCAAGCTTAACTTCATCAAATCTGAAGCCGGTGAGCCATGCTAAGTTCGAATTTGCCACGCCAAAATCATCAATCGCCAGTTTGATGTTCATTTTTGCCACACGCTCGGCAAAAAGCTGGATGTCCTTTTGCGATAGCTGGCAGCGCTCTGATATTTCCAACTTTATCTGAGCAGGTTCAACACCGTGAAAAGCACACACCTCAAGCAATCGGTTCATGAAAGCCGGATCGCTAATCTCATAGTCGGTTATATTTATAGACAGCGTCAACTTCCTGTTGTCATTAAGAACAGCAGCCATCTCTCTCACTGAGGTTTTTATTACAAAATCAGATATTTTTGAGTAAAACCCGATTTTTTTCTGAAGTTTTTATAAAGATCTCAGGAGAAACAGAGCCATGTATGCCATCACGCCATCTGACTAGCGCCTCAAGACCGGCTACTTTCCCATCAATAGCGTTCACCATCGGTTGATATTCAAGAAAAATATCCCCTCTCTTGATGGACGTCTTCAAACGAGATTTCAGCGACTGTCTTTTATCGACAATATTTAAACAGAAGAAAGTCAGGAAGCCACCCAGCGTTAATACGACCACCA
Source organism: Pectobacterium sp. PL152 (assembly GCA_021907015.1). Lineage (GTDB taxonomy): Bacteria > Pseudomonadota > Gammaproteobacteria > Enterobacterales > Enterobacteriaceae > Pectobacterium. The sequence goes on from CP091064.1 coordinate 238,257, forward strand.
TAACAAAAGACAGGAGACCCGGCGTGAGCGACAGCAACCCGCTGCGCGCATTTTTGCGCCATCACGCAAAACAGCCATTGAGGACTACAAAGGCTGGTGTTGGCGGTAAATATTTTACTCAATAACGGATTACCCGAAGCAACATACTCCTTCGAATTCGATTCAAAATACTTTTGCGATTTATCCGCTGATGTCATAACGAAATACCCATCAGTTACTGTATTCAATATACTTTCATAGGTTCCCCGCGCAACAAAAACCGCAGCATGGCCTTGATAGAGCCCGATATTGTTATACAGCGTCTTACTATTATTCCTCACTTCAATTAATGCTAGCTTATTATTTTCCTTATCATTTTCACAGTAATATGTAGAGGGGGATTCACTTCCCCCAAAAGGCGCTGCAATAAATACGATTTTCTTTCAAAGAAGCAACATCTTCAATATTGAGATGACGCCACCTTATCATTCTTAATTTTTCAATATAGTTTGGCGAACAAATATCATCATCAATAGCGTTAATGTCACCCAACGCAGACAGTGCTTGTTCTGCTAACATTTCAGTCTGAAAACGTAATTTTTCAGAGCGCAATATTAATTTACTTTCCTGATGATTAACTAATAATTCATTTAATGAAAACAAAAAGAAAATGAGATAAAAACCATCATAGAAATGGTTGTTGTTATCTTTTTAAATCCTGAAAAACGCATCGCAGTCCAATGTCAGTTAATACTCAAAAGAGCATTTAAATCCAGGCCAGCGATAGTAACCAGATGAAATTTTCGTGTCCAGTTCTTTCAAAAACACGCAGTTAAAATTAGCACATTTTTATAATTCACTTCGGTTAATAAATCAGCTTCGCTTTATTAAACAATATCGATTAAAAAACCATGAGAGTAACCATTTGATTACATAAAGAAATAGCCAACCAGTCACACATTAATGTATTCCATATACATTATTACCGATAATTATTGCACCACCACAGTCCACTGGCATGCACGCGCCCAAAAGCACGTGCAACGAGATGACAGGAATTATTTCGCCTCTCTTTTTCTTCACACGCACCTTACGCTGGTACGCTTTATTGCTGGCGACATACGTCAGGTAGGCCGCACGCGTCATCCCACCAATATGTTGGGCGAAGGCATCGTAAGTGGTATCGGGCGGCAACTCGAACTCGGCCAACACCTGTTCCCATGCTTCACGGTGCTCCGGATTGAGTAGCGTTTTATCGTAGTGAGGGAAACCGCTATCGGCAAAGGATTCGGCCGACACGCTGCTATAGGCGCCATTGTTCATGTAGCTGCGTCCGGCCCTGAAAACTGTATCCTGGCTAGCTTTATTGATCGAACAAGGCCCCCATGACAGGCGATAGTCGCTTTTCTGTGCACTGATACTGGGGCCATAGCCCACCGGAAACAGAATGTCCTCTTCCGCCAGCATTTTCGATCCCACATACGCATAGTTACCGCGCAGAAAAGCGTCATCCATAACGATCCAGCATTTTTCAGACAAAGGCGATGCCACAATCTCCGACAAGGCGGGATTACGCTCAGTCGTGCGGAAAAGATAAGGCCGGACAAACAGCGGCATCGTCATCACATCATTCCAGATGCTGTGTTCAGCAAACAGTTCATCCTTTTGCATCTGACGCAGGTTGCCAATAACCAAAACATAACCATCGGTATGCAAGTCTATCTCGACCCGAAAGATGTCGCCTGGAACCGTTTTATGCTGCTGGTTTTTCATACTCATCAGCCGTTCCAGTTTGTGTGCATAATCAACCGGCAATCGTTCACGATAAGATCGCAGCCAGTCGACAATCTCTTCTTTGCTGGTCAAATGGCGGCATTCCGGCAGCGGTAGTCGGATAGAATTTCGATAATTGCTGGCGTTGATATAGCCGTAGTTTCCCGAGTTCAGCGTTCTGACGCCCGCAGAAAACACAATGCCATCGGCCATCACGCTGGAAACGCTGGTATAAGTCAGTTTCTTTTCTTTACCGCGTGCGGTTCTCGGCAAAATAACGTCACGGCCGCGCGTGTGAATAATGACGTCTTCTTCCTGATAATTTAGCGCGGTGGCGGTAATACGCTTGCGGATCGTGTCGCCATCAAAACAGATAAAATAGCCATCACGTACGGTTACAATCTCCCATGCAGACGATAACGGCTCCAGCCCAAAATAAGGGCGTAAGGCTTCCTGCATCCAGCTGTTTATCTGGTCAATCGGTTTCATCTTCAGCGCGGTTCCCAGTGGAATAATCGGTAATGGTGGCGTGGCCGTTCTCGATAAACGACGAGAATCCGGTGCAATATCGCCTAAAAAGCCTGCTCCGCAGCTTATCTAATTTGGGCAAGTAAACAAATACTTAACACCCATTTACGCTTCACTTCTCGTTTATGATCTATCATCAGGCTATGCTATCAGCAGTAAGATGGGGATGACGTAGATACCATGCATAAGATTGTTTTTATAGAAGATGATACCGAGGTGGGAAAATTGATCGCGGCCTACCTCGGCAAGCATGACATTGATGTTCAGGTTGAAGCACGAGGCGATCAGGCATTGGCCTTTATTGAACAGCAGCAGCCCGACCTTGTGCTGTTAGACATCATGCTGCCCGGTAAAGACGGTATGACCATCTGTCGGGAATTGCGGCCACAGTACACCGGCCCGATTGTGCTGCTGACGTCGCTGGACAGCGATATGAATCATATTCTGGCGCTGGAAATGGGCGCCGATGATTACATCCTGAAAACCACACCGCCCGCCGTGCTGCTCGCTCGCTTGCGCCTGCATTTACGCCAGTATGCCGCCGCACCACAGGTTGTGGCGGAAAACACCGTACCTGCCGCATTGCAGGTGCACAAATCCCTGCACTTCGGCCTGCTCTGCATCGATCCGGTCAATCGCGAAGTGACATTAGGACAAGAGCACATCGTATTATCCACCGCGGATTTCGACCTGCTCTGGCAACTGGCGACCCACGCTGGACACATCATGGATCGGGATGCGCTGCTGAAAAATCTGCGCGGCGTCACTTACGATGGCATGGATCGCAGTATTGACGTTGCGATTTCCCGCCTGCGTAAAAAACTGTACGACAACCCGCTGGAGCCGTTCCGTATCAAAACGGTACGCAACAAAGGCTATCTGTTCGCTCCTAATACCTGGGAGAGCGTCACGCTATGAGAAAGCTGTTCGTCCAGTTTTTTCTATTGCTGTTCGCCTGTTTTGTCGTCATGACGTTACTGGTCGGGCTGGTCTATAAAGTCACGGCCGAACGCGCAGGCCGCCAGTCTATGGATGACCTGATGAAAAGCTCGCTCTATCTCATTCGTAATGAGCTGCGCGCGATTCCGCCCCGCGACTGGCATAAAACGATCAACCAGTTGGATTTGAACCTGTCGTTCAAACTGCACATCGAACCGGTGAGCAAATATGCGCTGAGCCCCAAGAATCGCCAGCGTCTGAATCAGAGGGAAATTATCGCACTGGATGACGAATATACGTTTATCCAACGCATCCCTCGCAGCCACTACGTTCTTGCCGTCGGCCCTATTCCCTATCTATTCTTCCTGCACGAAATGCGGCTGCTGGATTTACTGCTGGTGATGCTGATTGGGCTGTCGCTGGCGCTGCCGGTGTTCCTCTGGATGCGGCCACACTGGCAAGCCATGCTAAAACTGGAGAATGCCGCACAGCGCCTGGGCGATGGTCATCTCGAAGAGCGTATTCACTTCGATAGCACCTCAAGCCTGTTCCGGCTTGGCATTGCCTTCAACCGCATGGCCGATAACCTGAACCAGCTCATCAACAGTAAAAAACAGCTGATTGATAATATTGCACACGAGCTGCGTACGCCGCTGGTCAGGCTGCGTTATCGCCTGGCGATGAGCGACAACCTGACGGAAGACGAGCAGCAGGCGTTAAACCGGGATATTGGTCAGCTTGAAGCGCTAATTGACGAGCTGCTGACCTATGCCAGACTCGACCGTCCGCAGGTGACGTTGCACCTTGCCAATATCGATATTCCTTCGTGGTTACAGGCAAAAGTTGACGATTTTCGTCTGATCCACCCTGACAAACATATTTCGCTGGATATGCCACACTCAGCGCAAATTGGCGCCCTCGACCTGCGCCTGATGGAACGGGTTCTGAATAATCTTATCGGTAACGGGTTGCGCTTCTGCCATAGCCGATTGCACATCAGCCTGACGTCCGACGCCGAGCATATCGCCTGTCTGCAAGTCGAAGATGACGGCCCCGGTATTGCGCCCGAAAGCCGGGAAAGCGTGTTTGAGCCGTTTATCCGTCTGGAAGCGGGTATCGAGAACAGCAGCGGCGGGTGTGGGCTCGGGCTGGCCATTGTTCATGCTATCGCCCGCGCCTACGAAGGCAGCATTACCGTGGATGAAAGCCCGCTCGGCGGCGCTCGTTTCCGCTTTTGCTGGCCGGTAAAAACCACGACAGCGCAGACGGTCATCACCAGTCAGCACTAGCACAGAGACGGCGGTAACCCCGCCGTTTTTCTCCTGTTACCCTCGTTTTCCCAGCTTGTACATTAGGTTACACGCCGAAACCAATCACTCACTGAAGCCGCGCTCTGTTTCTCCTATTCTCTCTTCACCGGCCCAACCGAGGGCTACGAAACGTGAATGAGATAACGAGGAAATGATGATGAATAAAGTATTAGTTATGATCGCAGGTGCGGCACTGGGTCTGTCCTCTGTAGCGTTTGCCGCGGACACGGTTACCACCGCCCCAGCTCAGCCAACGGCGACAACATCTGCTCCGGCTAAAGCCGTTCCCCATAAAAACACGTGAAGAAAGTGAAAACTGCTGAGCAAAAAAGCGCAGGCTACCAAGAAACATGTGAAGAAAACGAAAAACGTTCCTGCTCAGAAAGCGCAGGCTACCAAGAAACACGTGAAGAAAACGAAACACGTTCCTGCTCAGAAAGCGCAGGCTGCCAAGAAACATGTGAAGAAAACGAAGCACGTTCCTGCTCAGAAAGCACAAGCAGCCAAAAACACGTGAAGAAAGCGAAAACGGCAAAACCCGCTACCACCACGCCAGCAGCGTAATCGGTAAACACCCGCTCCTTCCCCACTACGGGAAGGAGCCACTTTAGGTCAGTCCCGATTTGAAGCACATCGCTAAAGGCTGACCACAATAGAACAACCATCAAACACCCGGTTTACCGGGTGTTTATTTCATCGGGGGACGGGAAAATGATGCGCCGTTATTCATTTGAAATTATGTTCTCCCTCGTTCTACTTTGTGGCCTTATCACCCTGAGTTTTTTTCTCTAGTCCATAATGCTTCGGCATTGCGCAGTGATGAATCAAGATCACCAGATAAAAGAACGCTAAAACCAATAATGCGCGATATGAGATTTGATCGCCGGACGGCGTTAAAAACAAACCAAAATATTTCAAATAGTTAAAAATCCAGCTAAACAAAGATTCCAGAATAATAAAGTTTTATCATTCAGCGCCGTTTATATCATTACACTCCGGGCAATACCGAGAACGTCATAATGAAAAAACTCCTGCAAATATCTGCAATATTGCTTAGCACTCTGGCTGCCACATCGTATACCTTCGCGTCACCTTCTCCATCAGCCGGTGTCATTCGCTTTTCCGGTGCCATCGTCGAGCCCGTTTGTGATGTTACGACACAGTCAAGCAATGTGGCCGTCAGTTGCGAACGGCAAGGAAGAGTACAAACGCTACACATGAAAAACAGCTCACACTATGCAGCCTTACCACAGAACATCGGTTCCGTGAGCGCGAAAACCTTGAGTGCAAATGTACGTATCGTGACCGTTAGCTACGAATAAGGCTGATGGCGCGGCGAGATGTCGTTTAGTGATGCGAGAACGCTACGCCATGTAAGACTGTGGTGTAGCGTTTAATATATGGGGACAGCCGCAGAACGATTTTTCCGCAAATACTCTCACCCCGTAATAACCATTTTGACGATCGATAATACCCAGTCTCCTACCGTGCCGTGATGTCATACCACGCCTTTTACACTCAATAACATTTTAATTTTCAGTCCCTCACCAACAAATACATCTATAGTTAATCCAACGCGCTATATTTAGCGCCTCAAGATGGCTTTTATCATAAGGTTTATTCACTACATGCGCATATCAGCCTGGTTGTTATGTTCATTATCATTTATTGCCCCGCTAAGTTGGGCTGAATCCTCACCAACAGATACCGACGCCCAGAAGCAGCAGCAAATTTTATTTTTCAACCACGACGATCGAGATGTGGTTCCTGATACAGCTGTCTGGCCGTGGCAGGCTATCGGGCAGTTGGAAACCGCCAGCGGTAACCTCTGTACGGCGACGCTGATTTCCCTCATCTGGCGCTGACGGCCGGGCATTGCGTGGTCACGCCACCAACAGGCGAGATCGATAAACCTGTCGCGCTGCGTTTTCTGGCGACAGAAAATGGCTGGCGTTATGAAACAACGGAGATTGAAGCGCTGGCGAATAAAACGCTCGCCAAAATTGAAAGCCGACGGCGAAGGATGGATCGTTCCGCCTTCAGCCGCACCGTTGGATTATGCCCTGATTCGGCTAAAGCAAACGCCGCCGGGAATTCGCCCGCTCCCGCTTTGGCAAGGCAGCCGCCAGGAATTGATGCAGGCGTTGAAGGATAACGGCCAGCGCGTCACGCAGGCCGGTTACCCGGAAGATCATCAGGAGACGCTGTACCGTCATCAAAACTGTGCGATCACCGGCTGGGTTCATACCGCCGTGATGGCACATCAGTGCGATACGCTGCCCGGCGATAGCGGTTCCCCTCTGATGCTGAATTCAGCGGCAGGCTGGGTGCTCATGGGCATTCAAAGTTCTGCGCCCGATGCCAGTGAACGCGCACGGGCCGATAATCGTGCCGTTTCCGTTACCGCGATTCGTCAGCAGTTAGAAACATTGGTAAAACAACGCTAACCCCTCACGCGATGCACCACCGCCAGACAGAAACCGTTATTTCGGGGTCGTCTGGCGTCAACGACTTCCCTTCAACGTCATGATATAAAAAATATCTGTTCTATTCTTGTCAGAGATATAGGTTAATCATCCATATTGTTACTGTAACAATGGCGTCGCCATTATCAGGATGTTATTTTTAACTTATGGAACATGCCATTTTTATAATTAGATTCCCATTTATTCGCAGAGCATTTTCTCAGCCAAACCGTTTATCTCCGCCCGCAAGTGATGGGAAAATATCATAAATTTCTATCGTACGTTGAAAACCAAAAACATGATTTAAGGCCAAAAAGCGCCGAAATCTTAACGGAAAGATAAAGGTGGTATAATAAGTTACCTCAATTTTTAGCCTCTATGTTATTGTGTCGCCGTTAAATTAAATTGATGTCGTCGCGATTATTATTGCGAAAAGGAAGAGTCTACATGTTAAAACATTTGAGCCATGACGAAAAAATACGCATGCAGACTCTCGACGAACTACAAAAAACCGATATATCTCAAGACGATATTCTTCACAAACTCACGAAATTGGCCTGCCAACTGCTTGAAACCCCAACGGCACTTGTGACGCTAACCGGCACCAAATCTTTGCACGTTAAAGCAAAAACCCATTTCCCATTCGATGATATGGAGAAAATCGGTTCATTCGACCATTTTACCGTACAAACGGGTCAATCCTTTATCTGTCCCGATGCCATGCATGACGAGCGTTTTAACGATAGTCCTTACGTAACTGGCAAGCCGTTTATCCGCTTTTATGCTGGCGTTCCGCTGAAAACCAAAGAAGGCTATTCCATCGGGACGTTTTGCATTATTGATTATGTTCCACGCACTTTCAGTAAAATCCAACTGCGGCTACTGCACGATTTAGCCGCCATTGCGATGGTGTTAATGGAATACCGCAACGCGATTGGGTTGATTGATGCCGTGACTCTGTTGCCCAACCGCCAGCGCCTGGTTGACGACATCAGCCACATTACCGACATCCACGAGCGCTACCTGCTGATTCTGATTGATACCATCGACATCTCTTACGCCTATGAAATGGGATGTGCGCTGGGGATGCCCACCGTAGAAGGTCTGCTGAAAGATATCGGCATCTTCCTGCGTCTCAGTTTGAGTTCGCCAGATAATATTTACAGCGTCGCCGTAGGTCGTTTCGCCCTGCTGGTGAAGGCGGAAAATAAAGAACAGGTTCTGGCGGAGCTCGACGCCTGTGCCGAACGGATTCATGAAAGCATCACCAGCCATATACCACTCAAGCTGGAGTTTTTCGTTGGCTATACCGAATTCCAGATTCCGGCAAACGATCCTCAGCGAATTCTGCGTGAGTCAATGAGCGCGCTGCGCGCTGCTATCACCAAGAATATTCGCCAGTTCGCCTACAACCGCGAGGCCGATAAAGCACAGCAAATCGCCTTTACCTTGCTCAATGAACTGGCCGATGTATTACAGAACAACAAACCGGGTCTCTATCTGGTTTATCAGCCGAAATTAAGCATCAAGACGAATACCGTCATCGGCGCCGAAGCGCTGATTCGCTGGCGTCATCCCGATTTGGGCGAGATTTACCCTGACCAGTTTATTCCACTCGCGGAAGGCACCACGCTGATGCGCCCGTTAACGGACTGGGTTACCCGGGAAGCGGCATGCCAGGTGAAACAGTGGCGTCAGCAGGGGCTACACTTCCCGGTGTCGATTAACGTGTCTGCCAGAAACTTCTCCGAGAATGACTTTATCCCGCGCCTCATCACCATTCTGGAGAACCACGGTCTTACCCCTCAGGACATTGACATCGAATGTGTCGAGACGCAGAAAATCATCGAAAGCACTGAAACGCTCGCCACCATTCAAACGCTGCAACAGCTCGGATTCACTATTGCGCTTGATGATTTTGGCACGGGATATAGCAACCTAAGCTATCTGCGCAATATCCCCTCTACGGTGATAAAGCTGGATAAATCGCTGATTAAAGATATAAAAACGGACCATAAAAGCCGCGTCATTGTGGAATCGATTATCAGCATGCTGCACAAACTGAATTATGTTGTGCTGGCGGAAGGCGTGGAAAACAAAGAAACACTCGACTATCTGGCCTGCTTTGGATGTGATGAAGTGCAGGGCTACTATTTTTCCCGGCCCATTCCTCCAGCGGCATTCACCACATGGTTAACGACGCGCTCGTCACAAGCCTCGACATAACATTCCCGTCGGCGGCTATTCAACAAACGGTAGGAGAACGCGCATGACGCTTCTTACGTCGCAGGATGAGCTCGCTATCAGAAATGCCATGGCGCGACTGGAAGCCCCCTCTTTTGCCATACAGGCGGCGAATCTGGTTGGAAAACCGATTGAATGGAGCCTATCGAAATTACCCGCCATGGTGAAAAACAAAATACAGGATGTGGTTCACTCGGCGCTGTACAAAGCGGTAGACGCCGCGCTCTATACGCTGGACGATGCACCCGCTCGCGTGGCATCGCCCAAGACACATAAGCTGGCCGTCGCCGCGTCCGGTGCGGTCAGCGGCTTTTTTGGTGCAGCCGGTCTACTGGTCGAACTGCCTATCAGCACGACGATCATGATGCGTTCCGTGGCGGACATCGCCCGCAGCGAAGGTTTCTCCCTCGCCGATCTTTCCGTCAAAGCCGCCTGTGTGGAGGTTTTCGCACTCGGTGGGACACAAGAAAGCGATGACGCGGCCGATTCGGCCTATTACACCTCACGCGCCGTTCTGGCTGATATCACCAAGCATGCCAGCCGCGAATTAATCGGCATTGCTGGCAAAAAAGCGCAGGGAAAGCCTCTGCAAGAATGAGCACCTCACAGGCAGGAAAACGCTGGCAAAGCTGATTGATGCCGTCGCCACCAGACTCGGTGTGACCATGACAGAGAAAATGGCCGCGCAGATTGTTCCGGTAATTGGCGCCGCTAGCGGCGCTGCCATTAATACGCTGTTTATTCACCACTACCAAAACATGGCGAAAGGCCATTTCATCATAAAACGTCTGGAACAGACCTATGGTGAAGAGGCGATCAGGTCGGCTTACCTTGAGCTCAAAAACAGCCATCGCCGACCTGATGTGATAACAAAAAGTTAGCCTTCAACCTGCTCCATCGCCTGCAATACGCGCTTATCCGAGATCGGGAACGGCGTCCCGAGCTGCTGGGCAAAGTAGCTGACGCGCAGCTCTTCAAGCATCCAGCGTACCGCTTTCACGTCGTCATCGTCACGTCGCTCCGCTGGCAACTTGTTCCACCACTGCTGCCACGTCTGTTGAACCTGCTCCACCTTCAACATCTGTGCCCGATCGCGGTGGACATCCTGTGCCAGCTTCTCCAGACGTCGTTCTATCGCTTGCAGATAGCGCAGCACGTCCGGCAGACGCTGCCAGCCGTTTTCGGTCACAAAGCCACGGAACACCAGACCGTTCATCTGACTCTTTATATCGCTTAACGCCAGCGCCATCGCCATGTCTACGCGCCCTTTCAGACGTTTATTAATGGTGAAAACGGCCGTCAGGATTTGCTCAACCTGTTTGGCGATATCCACTACCGTATCGTTCAGCTCCGCACGCACTTTTTCATGCAACTGCTGGAAAGCGTCTTCCTGCCAGACCGGACCGCCAGCTGATTCAATCAGCTTATCCACCGCACAGGCGATACAGTCATCAATGAGATCCAACACTTTGCCATACGGGTTGAAATAGAGGCCGAGTTTCGCCTTGTTCGGTAGCTTGTCATGCAGATATTTGATCGGTGACGGAATATTCAACAGTAACAGGCGGCGAAGCCCTGCCGCATCACCTGTTGTTGCTGGTGTGGCGTATCGAACAGACGAATCGCCACGCTATCCTTTTCATCCACCAACGCCGGATAGGCTTTAACCGAGTAGCCGCCGCGTTTCTGCTCATAGCAGTCCGGCAGTGAACCAAAGCTCCAGACGTGTAGACCGCGCTGCTCCAGCCCGTCATCCGCCACGGAGGACAGCGTTTGCTGCACTTTATCTTTGAGCTGATCTTTCAGCGCGTTCAGGTCTTTTCCTTCCCGCTGCGTCCGATTCTTCTCATCGATGACGCGGAACGTGATTTTCAGATGATCGGGCACCTGATCCCACTGCCATGCCTCGCGCGGTACCGTCACACCCGTCATCAACCGTAGCTCACGCTCCAGCGCATCCAATAGCCCTTTCTCTAATGGCGTGGTACGCGCCAGAAACGCCTCGGCGTAATTTGGCGCGGGGACAAAGTTACGACGTAACGGTTTGGGCAAGGATTTAATCAGCGCGATCGTCAGTTCGCGGCGCACACCGGGGATCTGCCACTCGAAGCCCTCTTCACGCACCTGATTGAGGATGGGCAGCGGAATATGCACCGTCACGCCATCCGCATCCGCACCCGGCTCAAACTGATAGGACAGCCGTAATTTCAAGCTGCCCTGATGCCAGAAATTCGGATAATCCAGCGCGCTCACCTTCTCCGCGCCGTCTTTAATCAACATGCTCTTTTCAAAATTAAGCAGGTCGGCATTATCCCGGCTGGCGACTTTCCACCACTTGTCAAAGTGGCGCGACGAGATGACATCGTGCGGCAAGCGCTGATCGTAGAAAGCAAACAGCGTCTCGTCATCCACCAGAATGTCGCGGCGACGCGATTTGTGCTCTAAATCTTCTACTTCCGCCAACAGCTTGAGGTTAGCGCGGAAAAAGGCGTGATGCGTTTGCCAGTCGCCTTCCACCAGCGCATGGCGGATAAACATCTCACGCGCCAGCGTCGGATCGATTTGGCTGTAGTTCACCTTGCGCGCCGCCACAATCGGCAGCCCGAAAAGCGTCACCTTCTCCTGCGCCATCACCGTGCCCTGCGCTTTTTCCCAGTGAGGTTCGCTGTAGCTCCGCTTAATCAGATGCTGGGCTAGCGGTTCGATCCACTCGGGTTCAATACGCGCGGCAATACGTCCCCACAGGCGGCTGGTTTCCACCAGTTCCGCCACCATCGTCCACTTAGGCGGCTTTTGAATAGCCCAGAGCCAGGAAAATCGCAAACCGGGCGTTACGCGCGCCGCTGAATTCCTGTTTTTCAATATCTTTCTGCCCGATATGCGACAACAGCCCGGTGAGCAGCGAGCAGTGAATACTCAGGTAATCGGCTGGTTCACTGTTGACTGGTAGCCCCAGCTCTTTCACCACCTGACGCAATTGCGTGTAAATATCTTGCCATTCGCGCACGCGCAGGTAGTTAAGGAAATCGGTGCGGCACTGACGGCGGAACTGACTGGAAGACAGCGTTTTCTGCTGCTCACGCAAGTAGTCCCACAGATTGACGAAAGCCAGAAAATCGGAGTCTTTATCGGCAAAACGACGGTGTTTCTCATCCGATGCCTGCTTCTTATCCAGCGGCCTTTCGCGCGGATCCTGAATCGATAGCGCAGCGGTGATGATCATCACTTCACGCACACAGCCGGTTTTACGCGCTTCCAGCACCATTCGCGCCAAGCGTGGATCGATCGGCAATTGCGCTAACTGCTGCCCCTGCGGCGTCAGGCGATAATGCCCATTTTCCGCCAGATTAATCGCGCCTAATTCCTCCAGCAACCGCACGCCGTCCTGAATATTGCGCTTATCCGGCGCTTCAACAAACGGGAACGCAGCAATATCGCCGAGCCCCAGCGACGTCATTTGCAGAATAACGGAAGCCAGATTGGTACGCAGAATTTCGGGATCGGTAAATTCGGGCCGCGACAGGAAATCCTGCTCGGAATAGAGTCGGATACATACCCCGGCGGCCACACGGCCACAGCGCCCTTTACGCTGATTCGCCGATGCCTGTGAGATGGGCTCAATCGGCAGGCGTTGGACTTTGGTACGGAAGCTGTAGCGGCTGATACGCGCCGTGCCCGGATCGATCACATAACGAATTCCCGGCACGGTCAATGACGTTTCCGCTACGTTGGTCGCCAGCACAATGCGGCGGCCATGATGTGATTGAAAGACGCGGTTCTGTTCCTGATTCGACAGGCGGGCGTACAGAGGGAGGATTTCGGTATGCGGCAAGTCCAGACGGGTCAACGCCTCTGCCGTATCGCGAATTTCACGTTCGCCGCTCATGAAGACCAGAATATCCCCGGCCTTCGCGCGTCAGCTCGTCTACCGCATCAAAATCGCCTGTAACTGATCGCGTTCGCTGTCATCGGCATCTTCCACCACAGGACGATAGCGCACATCCACCGGATACGTCCGCCCGGACACTTCGATGATCGGTGCGTTATTAAAGTGGCGAGAGAAACGCTGCGGATCGATAGTAGCGGATGTAATAATCACTTTTAAATCAGGGCGTTTTGGCAACAGCTGACGCAAATAGCCCATAATGAAATCGATATTCAGGCTGCGCTCGTGCGCTTCATCGATAATCAACGTGTCGTACTGCATCAACAGGCGATCCTGCTGAATTTCCGCCAGTAAAATGCCGTCGGTCATCAGTTTGACCAACGTATTGTCACTCACCTGATCGTTAAAACGAACTTTATAGCCGACGCTGCCGCCCAGCGGTGTTTCCAGTTCGGCGGCAATACGATCGGCGACGGTTCTGGCCGCCAGACGACGCGGCTGCGTATGGCCAATCAGGCCGTGCACGCCACGACCCAATTCGAGGCAGATCTTCGGCAACTGCGTGGTCTTCCCCGACCCCGTTTCACCCGCGACGATAATCACCTGATGGTGACGCAGCGCTTCCAGTATCTCGTCTTTTTCTGGCTAACAGGAAGCTGTTCAGGGTAGCGAATCGCCGGACGGCTTGCCCGCCGGTTCTCGACCTTCTGGCGCGCCGCGACAATTTCCCCCTCAATTTCCTGCGCAATCGCAGCCTGAGCCTGCGGGCTGCTGACCTTCTCTGCGCCCTGCAAACGACGGCGCAGACGTTGCCGATCGCGAAGCATTAACTCACTTAACTGCGTAGATAATGCACTGAGAGGTGATTTCACGTTGCTCTTCCTTAATTATTTCTCTAATTCTTTTCTCTGCCGGGACAATGCTCGTCCCGAATCTGGCTCGATTGAGCCTAACCTGATTTCAAAACACGGCATGTTTAAACGATGAAAATGGTTAAGCCGTGGGGATTTTTAAGACGTGGATAGTAGCACATTGTCATAGGCGGCTCTAATCGCCCCGCGCGGTCTTATCCAAACGTCGTCTTATTCAAGAAAATCGAATAAAGACCTCGAATATTTGCACTTTTCACTTTCCAAAGCACCGCATAAGATGTGACACATCAAAGGGCGTTATGTTGTCGCCCACTTCAATCACTAAAGGAATTGGCAATGAGCAAAGTATTGGTTCTGAAATCAAGCATTCTGGCAGGTTATTCTCAGTCAAACCAACTGGCCGACCACTTCACCACCGAGTGGCAGTCTGCACATCCAAACGACAGCATCACCGTACGCGACCTGGCCGCTCAACCGATTCCGGTTCTTGATGGTGAGTTAGTCGGCGCACTGCGTCCTTCCGATGCTGCACTGACCCCACGTCAGCAAGAAGCCCTGAAACTGTCCGACGATCTGATCGCCGAGCTGCAGGCGCATGACATTATCGTGATCGCCGCACCAATGTATAACTTCAACATTCCTACCCAGTTGAAGAACTACTTCGACCTGGTTGCCCGTGCTGGCGTCACGTTCCGCTACACCGAGCAAGGCCCGGAAGGTCTGGTGAAAGGTAAACGCGCCATCGTCTTAACCAGCCGTGGCGGTATCCATAAAGGCACACCAACCGATCTGCTGGAACCGTACCTGCGTGTCTTCCTGGGCTTCCTGGGTCTGACCGACCTTGAATTCGTGTTCGCTGAAGGCTACGGCTACGGCCCAGATGTGGCACAGAAAGCGACCGAAGCAGCGAAAACCCAGCTGTCTCAACTGGTCACTGCATAACGACTCGTTATTCATATCATTGTTACCGACCTTGCCATTATATTGCTTTAATTGGCTTAATTATTGCGCGCCCTCCGGCGCGCTTTTCTTTATCTCATCACCGGCTGCATTATCCGATTTTTCGAGCAGTTGCGTCGCTTCTTTGTCCGCCTTGATGTGAATTTCATGCTCGATCTTCACGTTCATATTGATGGTAATGGGCTCTTTAGGCGCAGCCACCTCGATACGCGGCACGCATCCCGTCAGGAAAACGACCGTGCAACATGCCGCCAGCAATATCTCGCTCTTGTTCATTGTTCTGCCTTGAATTTATTCATTTGCCTGCTGTTCCAGCGTATCCCGCAAGTTATCGCCAAAACGTAAGCTGCGCCATAGCTGGAAGATATTCTCCTGATGGCGATAGTTAAGAATAACCTGTCGATTCGCACTGAGCTGCGGATTTTTCCCCTGCACCTGCGAGGTCAATGCCAGTTCACCCTGATTATTCAGATCAAGCGTGGCATAGGAACGTCCTATCTCGAGATAGCGCAGCCAGCCAATCGCCGCACCGCCCGCCAGATTTTTACTCGCGAGCTCATCAGCCAGTTGGTTATCCAGCCGCAGCGTCAGGAAGCCATCATTGGTAATTCGCCCACCTTCAATCAACATGGTCGGATGATTAAAATTCAACGGAAGCGTGCCGCTCACGCGCCCGGACAGGGCAAATTGCTTTGCTTCAACACCGTCAGCAGTTCGCTGAGATCCACGCTTTTAACGGTAAACAACGCGGGTTCCCGCTGTGGCCAGCGCAGCGTCGACAGCCCGATATGCCCATCCAATACGTCCATATCCGCCTGCGACATAATCAGCGGTCGTCGTTCGCTGTACGGGTAAAACCCCTGGAGATCGACGCGGATATTGCTCATGCGAAACAGGTTATCCAGTACGTCAATTCGCAACGTAACGGGCTGTCTGACGCCCAGTTGCCAGCGCTGATCTTTCAAGCGGTAAGGCAGGACAAAGTTTACGCCGCTGACTTCACCATCCTGTAGCCACAGGCCGCCATTTTTCACAACCCAATGTCCGCCCGCGCTGAACCCTTCTTTACGTGCAGCGGAAAATGCCGCCTGTGCGTAAAACTGCCCGGCGCGAATGTTCATTTTCAACTGTGGGGAAAGCAGAGGCTGAAACACTTTAAGCGGCTGTGTCGGCCACCATGCACCACCGCGCAGTCGCTCGCCATCCCAGCGCCCGCGCAGCCTCACCGGGCCAATATCTTCGGCCTGTAGCTGCCCCTGTAGCTGGAAATCATCTGGGCTACGTCCCTGCATCGCCAGCGTTAACCACGACGGCGGCAGATAGCCACCGTTGCTGAAATGCGTCCGCTCTGAGGCCAGTTGCAGCGCCCCTTGAAAATATTCGCCTGAACGGGCGCGCTGCCAACGGATCGGCTCCGTAATCGTCAGCCGAGGCTGGTGCACCGTCACAATGCCATAACCCAGTTGATCCAGGCCACTCGACAGCTGACTGACTTCAATCAGGGTGTCCTGCCACTGGCCTCGCCCGGCCACGTCCCACTGACCTTTCAGCGGCGGCAGGTGACCATTGCCCCAATAACGCCATTGCCACTGCCCTTGATCCGGCCAGAAATCCTGCGCCTGACCATCAAGGTGCAGGTTAACGCGCCCCCAATATTCCTCCCGCGCCTTTACAATCGCCTGTAGTCGCCCATTCACGCCAGTCGCACTGACCCGAACGCCCGCCAGCGGCCAGCGAGCCTCTTCCAGATAAACCTGCGGCGCAGGCGTTCCCCAGGCACGCAGCAGCGCCCCGGTAAAAGAGCAAGCTCAGGATTGAGAATCGAGCCCTGCAACACCCCCGGTAGCGTCGCCGTCAGGGAGAGCGCCGGTAAATTAGCCTGCCCGGTAAGCTGAAAGCGCAATTCGCTGTTGAGCAGACCAATATTGCCCGGCCCCAGCACCAGCACGGCGTTCGCCTTGCCGTTATGTCCTTGCGTCAACATGTTCAAACGCGCATTAATCGTGGTGGCATCCAGCCCTTGCCGCCAATGCTGTAAGGTCATGGCGACGTGCCCAGAGAGCGGCTGATCGGCATAAGGCCAGCGCCAGATGCCGTTAGTCACCTGGATCACCTCATCCGTCAGTTGCCACGGCAGCGATATCAGCGGCGTGTCATCATGCGCCGCATTCAGCACCAATTCACCTTGCTGATTATGCCAGTCCAGCAGGAGCGAAAGCGGATCCGGCGTCTGCCCTGAGTCCAGTTTTCCGGTCAGCCGTCCCTGTGTCGGAGCCGCATCCAGCGTATCGGCCAGCGTCATCTCACCACTAACCTGTAAGCGTACAAATCCAGCGGGCGTGGCGAGCATACCTTCATGCAGGGTCAGCTGTGTCTCATTCAGTTCAGCCCTAACCACCAGTTGATCGCCCTGATAATCGAGCGTTTGTCGCCGTTTACCGTCACTACTGAGTCGCACCTGCCCGGCATAATCCTGCCAGGGCAGCAGCGTAAACGCTTTTATCTGAATATCGGCAGCAGGCAATCGCTGTTGCCACTGCGCCAGCTGTGCTGGGGACTCGGAACGGCTACTCGCTGGCACATGCTGCAGACAATCGCTATTTAATGTCACTGCATCCATATCGACATGCCAGCGCCAGCGATGCCAACGCAGCGTCATATTCCGTACGTCAACGAGCGTGCATTCCCCGGCCATAATGCTGACCCCCGCGCTATGTAGCCCACCGTCCTGCCAGCCAGGTGTCCCACTCACAGACAAAGACATCTCCGCCGGTAGCCAGATTGTGGCGATACGCGGCAGCCACTGCGGCAGTGTTCGCCAGGAAAGAAACAGCAGTGCGGTAAGCAGAAAAACAGCTGGAAGTGCATGTTTTTAATCATTAGCGAGAGTTAAGCATCCTGTTCAATTGCGGTAAAAATCCGTCCTGTATGCCCTTGTCGATTATTCATTCACAAATCGCTCTTTTTGTTAACAAACAATCCTATTCAACTCACATTTACCACCATTGTGCGTACATGCTCATTACCCTTTCGTGGTAAAATGTTTAATTGAGGTTATATTTTGTAATGAATCGCGTTATCTCATCATGAACAAAGCGTTTCCGGGTGAATATCAGGATTATCTCCTTCTGCCCGACTCGCCTTAAAAAAACAATGAGCAACCTGAACCATTACCGCTATCCGCTGATTCATCTTCGTGGGTATGCCTCAGCTAAATCAGTATTCGGACACAGCATATCAAGGACTGCTTCATGCGTAATAACACCCCTGTCACCGATCGCCAGCTCCCTCTTTCTGAAAAAACCAGATTGATGTCGGTCACCACGCCAGAAAGCCATATTACCTACGCAAACAAAGATTTTATTGACGTCAGCGGTTATAGCACCGATGAGTTAATGGGGCAGCCCCATAATCTTATCCGACACCCGGATATGCCACCAGCCGCCTTCGCGGATATGTGGAAAACGCTGCGGGCGGGCAATATCTGGACGGGGATTGTGAAAAACCGCTGTAAAAATGGCGACCATTACTGGGTAAAATCCAGCACCACGCCATTGAGAAAAGGTGGGGAGATTTCCGGGTACATGTCAGTGCGCACTGCCGCATCGCCCGAAGAAATCCGTCAGGCTGAAGCACTCTACGCCAGTGCAAACGAAGGGAAACAGAAATACCGTACCTTCCATCACGGCCTGCTCATTTATACCGGCCCATTGCGTATTCTGAGCCTGTTTAAAACCATGCCGCTGCGCTGGCGCATCCGCAGCTATTTTCTGCTCTTTAGCCTGATCCCATTGATCGCCGCCTATTCCCTGCTGGCGGGAACGGCATTGGCTTCCGTCCTCTTTCCGCTGCTCATCGCCTGCTGTTTTGTCAGTGGCGAGCTTCTGGTGCACCATGTCGCCCGCCCCATCGAGCAAATCCTGTCTCAGGCCATGCGTTCCGCGGCCGGACAAGCAGATAACCTGACGCAGCTTAATCGCGTGGATGAAATTGGCATGCTAATGCGGGCAGTAAACCAGTCCGGTATGAATTTCCGCACCTTCGTGGATGATGTGAACACCAATCTGAGCGAGCTGAAAAACGCCTGTAATGAAATCGCGCAAGGCAACCATACGTTGGCGCAGTGCTGCGAGGAAACGGAAGAAAGCCTGCAACAAACGGCCGCTTCCGTGGAACAGCTTACCGCAACGATAAAAAGCAATGCGGAAGCCTCACTTCAGGCTTCGATATATACGCAGGATGTGAATCAGGCGGTGAACTCTGGCGAGCAGGCCGTCAGCCAGGTCTCTGATACAATGGAGACGATCACGCGTTCCAGCGAACGCATTACCGATATCGTCAGCGTGATGGATAATCTCGCGTTCCAGACCAATATTCTGGCCGTGAACGCCGCCGTTGAAGCCGCACATGCCGGCGAACAGGGTAAAAGCTTTGCCGTGGTCGCCAGTGAGGTTCGCTCGTTGGCACAACGCAGCGCTTCCTCTTCCAGCGATATTTCAACCATTATTGATGAAACGTTGAATAGTATCCGTACCGGTGAGCAGCAGGTTTCGCATACACACAAATCCATGAGCAATATTCTGCTTCAGGTTCAGCACGTCACCAACTTGATGAATGAGATCAGCCTCGCAACGCAGGAACAGTCTCTGGGGCTGGAACAAATCAATGAAGCGGTGAACCGCATCGATGAGCTCACGCACCAGAATACCGCACTGGCCAGTCAGTCACATTCGGCTACCGATCATCTGCAACAGCAAATATCGAGCATGGTACAGGCGGCATCCGTCTTCAGTCTTTCCCGCTAATCTCATTCTCACGGGCGTTCATATCAGGGCGCCCGTCGCCACCTCTTCTCACCATTTACCCGCTCTCCAGCGTGCGTTAGCCGCAGTGCAAATTCCCAGACTCATAATATACTTAACAAGTGAATGCTTTTGGTCATCGGCACATGCGTTTGTCACGATTTGGGGAGATAACTACTTTCCCGAAGAAAAATAACGGGCGATATTAGTGACAATATATAAGTCTACCCGCTAATTATTTCGCCAATATTGCCGTTAATTAAATAGCATCAACCGCCTTTCCGTTCGCTAATAGATCTAAAAACATCATATGTATGCTTGCTTATACTAAAAGGATCAATAAATGCGTAAGAATTTTCCGGTCAGTGATATTCAGTATTTATTAGATGAAAAAGCCAAGCTAATGTCGGTGACCACCATCGATAGTCATATCACTTATGCAAATGACGATTTTATTGATGCCAGTGGTTACGACTTTGAGGAAGTCCTCCACCAACCTCACAATATCGTGCGCCACCCGGACATGCCCCCGCAGGCGTTTGCCGACATGTGGGCAACGCTAAAGGCAGGTAAAATCTGGACAGCCGTCGTCAGAACCGCCGCAAGAATGGCGATTACTATTGGGTCAAAGCCAGTACAACGCCGCTGATGAAGGACGGGAGAATAACAGGATACATGTCGGTACGAACTCGGAGTTCGCAGGAAGAGATTCGGCAAGCGGAAGCACTTTACCGCCAAATGAATGAGAATAAATTAAAAAACGCCAACTCTTTCAGGGACTGCTGATTTATAAAGGCGCGCTAAAATTTCTTAGCTTATTTAACGTTATTCCCGTACGCTGGCGGATAAGAAGCTATATATTCCTTTTCATGCTATTCGCGCTACTTTTCTTACTTGCGACGCTTCAACCCACAACGCCGCTATTAATTTTTGCTTTGGCGTTACTCGCTGGCGCAGCCATAACCAGTGAACTATTAGTTCAGCACTTAGCAAAACCACTGGAAAGAATTCTACGTCAGGCCATTAATTCCGCATCCGGGCAGGCAGATAACTCGTTTCAACTTAATCGCGTGGATGAAGTGGGGATGTTATTACGTGCCGTCAATCAATCCGGCATGAATTTCCGCACGTTTGTCGATGATGTCAACGGCAAGCTAGCCGAACTGCGCCACGCCTGCGGCGAGATCGCCTCCGGGAATTACACGCTGAGCCAGCGCTGTGAGGATACCGCACAAAGTTTGCAATCCACCGCATCATCAATGGAAGAGCTGACGGCGACGATTCAAAGCAACGCCTCTGCTTCGCAGTTGGCAACACGCTGTGCGAACGATGCTAATCAGGCCGTCGATGCTGGTGAGAAAGCGGTGAGTCAGGTCACGGATACAATGGCGGTCATGACCCGCTCCAGCAAAGAGATCACCGACATCATCAGCGTGCTGGATAATCTGGCGTTCCAAACCAACATTCTGGCGCTCAATGCGGCAGTCGAAGCCGCTCACGCGGGAGAACAGGGCAAGAGCTTCGCTGTGGTCGCGGGAGAAGTCCGTATTCTGGCACAGCGTAGCGCCGCTGCCGCCAAAGATATCGCGGCGATTATCGACGCCACAATCGCGAACATTCATACCAGCGATAAATTGGTCAACCACACCAGCCAGTCGATGCACAATATATTGATGCAGGTGCAGCAGGTTACTCAGCTTGTGAACCAAATCAGCCTGGCGACACAAGAGCAATCGCAAGGGCTGGGGCAGATTAACTCGGCGGTGAACAACATTGATGAATTGACGCGCCAGAACACCATTTTGGCGACACATTCCAGTTCTGCCATTAACAGCCTGGAACAGCAGATCTCCACAATGTCCGAAGCCGTGTCGGTTTTCAGCACACCTCGCTAACCCCGTTCTTACGTTATTATTGCCCCTCAATTTCAAACCGTTACTGTCAGTCAGGTAACGGTTTGTCACCGCCCTATTTTCTGATAGCTTAATCTAAGGATTTTTCGGAGAAACTATCAATGAAACTGGCAATTTACAGCACTAAGCAGTATGACCGTAAATACCTGGAACAGGTCAACCAGCAGTTTGGTTATGAGCTGGAATTTTTGATTTCATGCTGACGTCGCGCACTGCCAAAACAGCGGCGGGCAGTCAGGCCGTCTGCATCTTTGTGAACGATGACGGTGGTCGTGAAGTGCTGACCGAACTGGCAGAGATGGGCATTAAAACGCTGGCGCTACGTTGCGCAGGCTTTAACAATGTCGATTTGGAAGCCGCTAAGGAACTGGGTATCAGTGTGGTGCGCGTTCCCGCGTATTCCCCTGAGGCCGTCGCCGAACACGCCGTCGGCCTGATGCTGACGCTTAACCGCCGCATTCATCGTGCCTATCAGCGTACTCGCGACGCGAACTTCTCTTTGGAAGGGCTGATTGGGTTCAATATGCACAACCGGACGGCGGGCATTATCGGCACCGGAAAAATCGGCATCGCGACTATGCGTATCCTGAAAGGTTTTGGCATGCGTCTGCTGGCCTTCGATCCCTATCCGAACCCACAGGCATTGGAATTAGGGGCTGAGTATGTCGATCTGAAAACGCTGTATGCCAACGCGGACGTCATTTCCCTGCACTGCCCGCTGACGCCGGAGAATCATCACCTGCTGAATCAGACGGCCTTTGCGCAAATGAAAAACGGCGTCATGATCGTCAATACCAGCCGTGGTGGGCTGATCGACTCACAGGCGGCTATCGACGCATTGAAGCAACAGAAAATTGGCGCGCTGGGTATGGATGTTTATGAAAACGAGCGCGATCTCTTCTTTGCCGATAAATCCAACGATGTGATTCAGGACGATGTTTTCCGCCGCTTATCCGCGTGCCACAACGTGCTGTTTACTGGACATCAGGCATTCCTGACGGAAGAAGCGCTGATCAGCATTTCACAAACCACGCTCCAGAACCTGAAAGACATCAGCCAGAACGCGCCTTGTGCAAATCTGGTTACATCTTAAGTTTTCCTGCGGCAGTGCTGGCTGCCGCACACTTACCCCGCCGGACAGCTTCCATTCATCAGCGACTGTTCGCTACAGCGCTTACCATTGGCTAACTGGCAGGCCCCCACGCTCGCACCGTCCAACTGTCGGGAGATCGCCATCGTTCCGCCAATCAGCGTACAGTTGACGTCAACCGGAGAACTGCTTTTCAGTAACACGACGGCGTTTTATCATCATCTTGCGTGGCGCCTTGCTGGGCAGCGGCAGCGTTCTCACTATGATTGCTGCATCCTGCCAGCAACAACACAGCGGCAGTACATAGCCATGGCAATAATTTCATGTTTTGGCCTCGGATCGGGTGGAGCGAAAGTTCTGACACCACGTTTGGCATCAACACTTATCGAATAGATTTTTCAGACAAGGACTATATCTATCACACCTCGTGATGACAACACAGGATTCAATGCGGGTGATCGGGAAAAGATAAAATTTGATAATGTCCCCTTCTTCGTGAAGGGGACATATTTTTCCATTTTAAAGATCCAAGTTTAAAAAATCCGCAATCAGTTCCATCTCTGCCAGTCGTCAAAGAAGACTTGATCTGCTTTTTCTTCATCATCCAGAAGAGCTTCTGCATATGTCCGAATAACACAATCGCTTTGAGGATACGCAGAGCATGTTAATATAAATTTAACTTTTGCTTATCACTTAGGAATGAGCCATCCGACTGATCGACGAGACCGGTAATCAGTAGCGCAACACATGAAGAACATGCTCCAGCACGGCATGAGTAGGGTAAATTGACCCCCTCCTCTTCAAATGCATCTAAAATACACACGTCATCAGGAACTTGAATTACAGCCCCGTAGTTAAATCTCTAACGTTATAAACCGCCATTTCTGCATCCTTTTTAATAGTGAAAATTTATTTCATCGCGCACAGAAACACTTCGCGCGATTGCACCCTGGCCGTCTTTTATTTGAGTCATCGGCGCGATGCTCTTTATCAGCGCTCTCCTCTTTTTATTAATTTCTTCTGACACACGTTCATTCTTCAAACGTTCATTGATTTCTTTTTCCATTTTTCCCTCTTTATTAAATTGATTCGTGAGCATGGTGGAAATTTCCGCTCAGCCAATGACAGCTGCCACAGCGCAAGAGGTATATTACGTTTAATACCTATTTTATTATTTTAAAGCACTTTACTAACCCAATGATTTTTTGGTCAGCACTGAGTACGACTCGGCTTGCATTAACGAGCAAACAAGCGGCAGTAGAAATTTACGACAGCCTTCGATGGCAATATCATGGGGAGGGAAAAGGGAACAGCGTTCAGTCAGAACGTAACGTGGTTACGTCGATGGCTTGCTGCATAGTATTCTTGATACTTATATCAATAAATATAATTTTATATGCGATAATTTCAATGATTACAAACCTGACTTTTAAATATATTCGTCACTGGGAAGACATCTATCCCCTTATTTTATTTTTGATATAATTTCATCTTATTTATATAAAGAAAATAGCATTCCTCCTTGCCAAAGAAAATTAAACAACCTAGTCTCATTTCACTGCCCTGTGAATAGACTAATAGGGCAACATAGCAATACATTATCAATCAAATTAAATGAGGTGAAATAATGTCAGATCAACTTTCTGGTGGATGGACTGCTTTCCGTGATTTGAATGATGCTGATAAATCACTTTTTAAATCTACCGTACATTTGCTGGGGGTGGCTTACACACCGCTGTTTGTTGCAACACAAGTGGTATCCGGGACGAATTACTCGTTCCTGACGAAAGGCACGGTCACAACCCCAGAATCCCCGCTAAAAATTGTCAAAATTCATATTTATAAGCCGCTGAGCGGCGATGCGCACATTACTAAAATTGAAGAAGTCCTGCCGCAATAACGCAATAAATAACGCTACAGCTAGTGGATTTAACTCACTAGCCGTAGCGTGGTTTTATATCTTCTACTTCCCTGCTTTGCCAGAACCGCCTCCTGCCTTGCCTGAATTTCCGCCTGAGGATGAAGGAGCATTACCTCTATTACCACCCGATGGATTTCCGGTTGTGCTGGGCCAATTCCCTCCCTGTTGAGGGTGACTTGACGATGCTCCTCTTGATGCGCCTTTACTCATGATATCTTCCTCTCTTGGTGAACACTCCTCTATCAGGATAGTCATAAGCGACACCGTTGCCAAAAATGGCTTCATGTCACGAGTACAGCCAAACAGAATGCAGGTTGTGCTTTGCTGTCATCCCTGTGAAAAAGTGAGTCAAAGTAGTGATTCCCCCTCACTCACCGGGTAATTCTGGAACACCGCTGTAAAACGATCTGGTATTCGTCGCCGTAATCCGTACCATACACGCCATGATCATGCAGACCGTGTTGGCGTCTGCGCTGAACCGTTTTCCATCCGCAACGCTTTTTGCAACGAGCACAGATAAAAATGTCAGAAAAACAAGAGATTAACCCAAAAACTCAGTACAACCTCAACAAATTGCAAAAGCGCCTGCGGCGTAACGTCGGCGAAGCTATCGCTGATTTTAATATGATTGAAGAAGGCGACCGCATCATGGTGTGCCTGTCTGGCGGGAAAGATAGCTTCACCATGCTGGAAATTTTGCGCAATCTGCAACAGAGCGCGCCCGTTAATTTTTCTCTGGTCGCGGTGAATTTAGATCAGAAGCAACCAGGGTTCCCAGAGCACGTTCTGCCGCAATACCTTGATAGCATCGGCGTGGAATACAAGATCGTCGAAGAAAATACCTACGGGATTGTGAAAGACAAGATCCCAGAAGGCAAAACCACGTGTTCACTGTGTTCACGCCTGCGTCGCGGGATTTTGTACCGTACCGCGACGGAACTCGGCGCGACAAAAATCGCCCTTGGTCACCACCGCGACGATATTCTGCAAACGCTGTTCCTGAATATGTTCTACGGTGGGAAACTGAAAGGCATGCCACCGAAGCTGATGAGCGATGACGGTAAACATGTCGTTATCCGCCCGCTTGCCTACTGCCGTGAAAAAAGATATCGAACGTTTTGCTGAAGCTCGCCAATACCCGATTATTCCGTGCAACCTGTGCGGCTCACAGCCAAACCTGCAACGTCAGGTGATTAAAGATATGCTACGCGACTGGGACAAACGTTACCCTGGCCGTATTGAGACCATGTTCAGCGCGATGCAGAACGTTGTGCCGTCTCACCTTGCCGATCATGCGCTATTTGATTTCAAAGGCATTCGTCACGGTAGTGACGTGGTGGATGGTGGCGATCTGGCTTTCGACCGAGAAGAACTGCCGCTGCAGCCTGTTGGCTGGCAACCGGAAGACGATGATGAGACACCATCACTCACCCGCCTCGATGTGCTGGAAATTAAATAAGCGCAAAATCTCGTCAGGAATAGCATTAAGACACTGAACACGGTGGCAAACAGCAGCAGTTGCTGTTTCGCCACCGTTTTTTTATTGTCAGCTTTAAATCTCCTCGGGAGGTGGTTTAAAGCTGACAATAAAATGCCAAAGGCATTTGGCAACGTCGCTTGGATGAACAGGCACGAGTGGGATCGGAAGACAAAAAAGCCGACAAAACTGTCGGCATGGTGTGAATCAATTGTGCTATGCAGTAATTCAAAAAAGGAAGTAAGACAATATGGAGCGCAACGCCCATCGCTTGACGTTGCATTCACCTGCGGGAATGATAGTGCCGCACTACAGGGTAAAAAATGTTGATATTGCTCAATTTACGCGTGGTTTTTAGCCGTTCGCGACAGTTTGTGATTATCGGCGCACCCAGTCGCCGTAAGTCGTTATAGCCATTTACTGCGTTTTAACCACCATGCAACGCCGCCCACCAATATCACCAACATCAGGCAGAAAGTGAAAAAACCAAACGGCGCATCGCCGCCGGGAATTCCCCTAAATTGACGCCAAATAGCCCGGTTAAGAACGTCGTCGGCAGGAAAACCATCGCCAAAAGCGACATCGTATAGGTGCGGCGGTTCATCGCTTCGGTCATCAGTGCAGTGATTTCATCCGAAAGCACTGTGGTACGTGCAATACTGGCATCCAGATCCTCCAGGCCACGCCCTAACCGATCGGCAATTTCCTGCATTCTGCGGCGATCGTCATCCTGCATCCAGGGCAGTTTCTCGCCGGAAATACGCGAGAATACGTCACGCTGTGGCGTCATATAGCGGCGTAATACGATAAGCTGTTTGCGAATCAGCGCCAGCTCGCCGCGCGGCGGAATTTTTGCTCCAGCAAATCCTCTTCCAGATCGATGATTTTCTCATGCAAATCATCAATAAACTCGCTGGTATGATCGGTCAACGATTCCGCAATGGAGACCAGCCAACTTCCGCTGTCCGTCGGACCATTGCCTTCCTTGAGATCGGTAAGAATCTCGTCAATAGCCAGAATTTTACGGCGTCGGGTAGAAATAATCAGTTTGTCGGTAATGAATACCCGAACGGCCACCAGTTGATCCGGCCGCGCATTGGCATTCAGGTTAATGCTGCGCAGCGTAATTAACGTGCCTTCCCCCAATCGCGTCACTCTGGGGCGGACGCTTTCCCCGCCAGCGCATTGCGCACGCTATCCGGCACCAGTGTCGTTTTATTCAACCAGCGCGCGCTGGCGGGCAACGTAGAGTCCAGGTGCAGCCAACAGGGTTTCTCGCTGTTAACCACGTCCTGCTCGCCAATCGGGGTTATCCCCCCTTTCCATCCAACTGATACGCATGAACCGCACCGCTGTGTTGCAACTCTTTTCCTGCCAAGGATTCCACGTCTTGCCTCCAACGGTTTTGCTATCAGTTCTTTTGCTATCAGTACTGCTCTCTACCAGCCGGAGCGACATCACCCGCTCCGACTTTATTGCTACATCATTCAATGTATTACTACGGTACTTAATGCTTTTCGATGTAAAGCATATGGCTGTAGGCCACGTCTTCCGGGTTAGTAATCGGATAGCCCTTCACCCACGGTTTGATCAAGCGTCCGTTGGTGTATTGATAGATCGGTGCAATCGGTGCTTCATCCATCAAAATCTGCTCCGCCCGGTTGTAGTCCGCATTCAGCGCCTGCGGGTTAGTCTGACTGCCCGCTTCATCCAGAACGCGATCGTAATTCGCATTTTTAAAGCGCGCGATGTTACCGCTGTGGTGCGACGTCAGCAGTGAGAGGAATGTCGACGGTTCGTTATAGTCGCCCACCCACGACGCCCGTACGACATCAAAATTGCCACTATTACGGCTGTCGATGTAGGTTTGCCACTCTTGATTGGACAGGCGGACGTCTACCCCCAGCGTTTTCTTCCACATGGACGCCACAGCAATCGCGATCTTCTGGTGGCTTTCCGACGTGTTGTACAGCAGCGATAATTTCAGCGGATTATTGGGGCCGTAACCTGCAGCTGCCATCAGCGCTTTTGCCTGCGCATCCAGTTCATCCTGAGAATACTGCTGCAACAGGCTTTCCGTCGGTTTGAAGCCTGCGGTGACATCCGGCGTGAAGTGCCAGGCAGGTTTTTCCCCGTGCCCAGCACTTTTTCCGCAATCACTTTGCGATCGATGGCGTAAGACAGCGCTTTTCGCACTCGGGCATCGTTAGTTGGCGCCCGCTGCGTGTTAAACGCGTAATAATACGTACCCAGTTGATCCGGCGTATAAACCTGGCCGGGCAAGTCTTTCAACAACTTTTGATACAGGCTCTTGGGGAACGACTCGGTGATGTCGATATCCCCAGACAGATAGCGCTTCGTCGCGTTCGATTCCTGATTGATGGGAACAAAAGTCACCTTTGTCAGGCGCGTGTTAGCGTTATCCCAATAATATGGATTCTGCGTCAGCACCAGTTTCTCATTCACCACGCGCTGATCCAGCTTAAACGCGCCATTGCCAACCAGGTTACCCGGCTTCGTCCAGTCGTTCCCGAATTTTTCTACCGTGGCCTGATGTACCGGAAACAGGCTGAAATTCGCCGTCAGGCTGACAAAATAAGGGACTGGCTTGCTGAGCTGCACTTTCAGCGTATGGTCATTGACCGCCGTCACGCCGAGCTGATCGACAGGCAGCTTGCCCGCAAGAATTTGCTCGGCATTCTGAATCCCCGCAAGGCGGGCAAACCAGGAGAATGGCGAGCTATTTTCAGGCGTAACCAGACGACGCCAACTGTAGACAAAATCGTTTGCCGTAACGGGTTCACCGTTAGACCAGCGGGCATTATCGCGCAGGGTAAAGATAAACGTGCGGTTATCGGTCGTCTGCCAGCGTAGCGCCACGCCCGGAACGATGTTTCCGTTGGCATCCTGATTGACCAACCCTTCAAATAAGTCACGTGCTACCTGTGCTTCCGGCAGCCCCACCGCTTTTATCGGATCGAGAGAAGCCGGTTCGTCTTTAATATGGCGGACGATTTCCTGTTTTTCGGCCAGAGCCGCTCCCGCCGGAACCTGTGCCGCGACGGCATTGCCCGCCATGGCCGCCATCAACGCGATATAAAATGCAGAATACCCATAGTGCATGATGATTTGACCTGAAAGCATAATGAAATGATTGAAGAATATAATAGTCAGAAATCAACGCTATCATCCAGCGATCCCCCGCAATTTGTCAGCTCACATCGCTGTTTGCGTCTCCTGGTTGATTTTTTTATGATGAAGCGCATACGCAACCACAGGGCAATATCATGGAAAACACGATTATTCCTCTTCAGGCACGTCAGCAGCGAGGCAATTTGCCGTCGTTGGGCGAACCTTATGGAAAATCGCTGCTGGGCGCACCGCTGCTGTATTTCCCCGCCGAGCTAGCGCCCTCGGAGAGCGGGCTGATTATTGCTGGAACACACGGTGATGAAACCGCAGCGGTGGTGGCGCTTTCCTGCGCGCTGCGTACGCTCTTTTCTGGGCAGCGTCGCCATCACGTCATTCTTGCCGTGAATCCGGACGGGTGTCAGTTGGGTCTGCGCGCCAATGCTAACGGCGTCGATCTCAACCGCAATTTTCCAGCCAGTAACTGGCAGCCGGGGAAAACCGTCTACCGCTGGAATAGCGCGGCGGATGAACGCGATGTCGAGTTATCTACGGGTGAAACCGCCGGTTCAGAACCGGAAACGAAAGCCCTTTGCACACTGATTGAGAAACTTAATCCTCACTGGGTTGTCTCTTTTCATGAGCCACTCGCCTGCATTGAAGATCCACATCGTTCCGAATTGGGGCAATGGTTGGCACAGCAATGCGAGCTGCCGTTAGTATCGAGTATCGGTTACGACACACCTGGCTCTTTCGGAAGCTGGTGCGCCGATCGTTCGCTTCATTGCATTACCGCTGAGCTTCCGCCGATCTCGGCAGATGCCGCCAGCGAATGCTACCTTAACGCGATGGTCGCGCTGCTAAGCCAGCAATTTTAATCGTAATTTTTATACCAATGTTGCTAATGTTGCCCTAAACTGAGCAGCGTGTTAATCACCTGTAATTAAGGACGCAAACATGTCACAGAACGTACATTTTCAAGGCAATCCTGTGCCAGTAGCAGGGTCATTCCCAGCCAAAGGAAGCAAAGCCCCGGCATTTACTCTGGTGGCTAAAGATTTGTCAGATACCCCACTCAGCAACTATGCTGGCAAGCGCAAAATCCTGAACATTTTCCCAAGCATCGATACCGGTGTTTGTGCCGCGTCCGTGCGCAAATTCAACCAGTTGGGTTCTGAGCTGGATAACACTGTTGTTCTGTGTATTTCTTCCGATCTGCCGTTCGCGCAGTCCCGTTTCTGCGGCGCGGAAGGCCTGAACAACGTCGTTGTGCTGTCTACCCTGCGTGGCGGTGAGTTCAAAGAAAACTACGGTGTTGCTATCGCTGATGGCGCGCTGAAAGGCCTGACCGCTCGTGCGGTTGTCGTACTGGATGAAAACGACAACGTGTTGCATAGCGAGCTGGTGAACGAAATCACCACTGAACCAGACTACGACGCAGCACTGGCTGTTCTGAAATAAACAACGCTGACAGCTATTCGCACTGTCAGTATTGAAAAAACGGCTGCTTACGCAGCCGTTTTGTTATTTACTCTTCGTCGTCCCCTGCCGATTTGCGTTGGCTGAGTCCATATTCCCGCAGTTTGTTGGCTATCGCCGTGTGCGATACCCCTAACCGCTTCGCCAGTTTACGTGTGCTTGGATAGGATTGATAAAGGCGGGTCAGCACGGAGCGCTCGAAACGTTTGTTGATGTCGTCCAGCGAGCCATCAAGCAGGGTTTCATCCTGTGGCGTATCAATCGAAAACGCTGGGAGATCGATGTCCTGCATATGCAGTTCGTTGCCTTCCAACTGCGTTAGCGCCCGATAAATGGTATTCCTCAACTGCCGAACGTTACCCGGCCAGCCGTACTGCGGCAGGAAATGTTCCACATCTGCTGCCAGTTTAGGCCGTGAAATCCCCTGTTCATCGGCAAACCGCGCCACAAAGAGCTCGGCCAGCGGCATAATGTCCGCCGGACGCTCACGCAGCGGCGGTAACATCAGCGTGAGCACATTGAGGCGATAATAAAGATCCTCCCGAAACTCACCACGCTGCACCAGCTCCAACAGGTTTTTCTTAGTTGCGCAAATCACCCGCACGTCGACATGGACTTCGTGATCTTCACCCACGCGACGAAATGTCCCGTCATTCAGGAAACGCAGTAACTTAGTCTGCATCTGCGCTGACATTTCACCGACTTCATCTAACAGAACCGAACCGCCGTTAGCCTGTTCAAAGAACCCTTTCTTACCTTCCTGCGCATTGAGATACGCACCGGGCGCATGGCCGAATAGTTCACTCTCCATCACATCATCGGGTAACGCCGCGCAGTTCAGCGCCAGGAAAGGGTTTTTGCCGCGTGGTCCGCGCAGATGGCACGCTCGTGCCAACATATCTTTACCCGTCCCCGTGTCGCCGACAATCAGCAGCGGCGCGTCCAACATTGCCAGCTTGCGCGCCTGCTCAACCACCTGACGCATTTTCGGGCTAACGGCAACGATGTGATCGAATTCATTTTCATCGTTTACGGTGAGATTCTGTAATTGCCGCCCCATGCGAGCGGCCGATTTCAGCATCACCAGCGCTCCCGCCGTGGCGGTTTTGCCAGCATCATCTTCCAGACGGACTGGCGTCATTTCCAGCAAGAAATCCTGACCGCGAATCACGACGCGCTCGGCGACAACGCTGCTACTCTTTTCCAGCCAACTGGCGAAATTAAAACCGGGGATCATACTGCCAATCGTCAAATCGCTAATGGTCTCTGCCGACTGTTCAAACAGCGCCAGCGCGGCGGGGTTAAACAGTTCAGGTTTCCTTTCATATCCAGCGAGAATACCGGCTCCGGCATGGATTCCAGCAACGCATTCAGCGCCCGATGCTCGCGTTCAGACGGCATAAATGCCACAGTACGCACATCGCTGACGCTGTCAATGCGGCGGATTTCTGTCATCAGCAGGCGAAAAGCATCAAAATCGAGAGTGGCGAAATTGAGGTAAATACGGCCAATGGGTGCAATTTCGATGCCGCGTAAATCAATATTGCGTGACGCCAGCAGATCTAACAGTTCACGGACCATACCAATGCGGTCTTCACAAATCACTTCCAGATGCATCAACGGCTACCTTCTTCAAGAGACACGATATGGCTATTGCTGCTGATAATACCCTTTCGTTTGCGCCGGATGAAGTAAGGTGGCAGCAAAAGTTGACACATCTGTATGTTTTTTCCACGTCAATAGTGAAACGGAATTATGGCAGCGGCGTCGTGGCCATCGTCACAATGGTTCGAACGCCTTCCAGGTAGTTACCGAGACGTAAATTCTCATCAAAACTATGCTGGTTATTATCGGCATTCACCAAAGGAACGATGACGTAAGGCACTTTCAGCACGCTGACTGCCCCACTCATTGGCAACGTTCCGCCCATCATACGGTTCTTCTCCGGTGCGATGCCACGCGGCGCGGTTGTGGTCGCGACTGCCCAGCGCCCCAGCGGAGAATCGATCTCGGTTCTGGCCGCATAAGCACTGCTCGGATACGCCGTCAGATGAAGGGAAATCAAATGCGGATACTGCTCGCGCTCAGCCTGCGTAGGTGCTTCACCGGCAATGATATGAAAACCTTTGCTGGCGATATACTGGCGTAACAGGGTATACATCTCATCCGGCGACGTCTCCGGCACGGTGCGAATATTCACGCTGGCCGTTGCGGTTGACGGAATGGCATTAGCCGCTTTTTTTTGCCTGTATCGCCCGCTTTAATGCCGAGAATATCCAACGAAGGATATTGCACGGCCTCTGCCGCATTGCTGGCGACCTTCTCTAACTGAGCCACACCAAAGCGTTTTCCAACGAACCCGCAGGTGGTGCAGTCTCAGCTACCTGTTTTTATCGCTATCGCTAAGCGTGACGCGGTCATAGTAACCGGGAATCGTGACCTTACCGTCCGCATCTTTCATGCTGGCGAGCAGCGTAACCAGATTTTGTACCGGATTGGGAATGACATTGCCATAACCGCCGCTGTGCGCCGCCGCGTTAGCACCGAAAACTGTCATATCGATTTGAATGGAACCACGGTTGCCGAAATTGATGCCAGGGCGATTGCTGGACGGCATCGCGCCGTCATAAATCACCATCCCATCGCTTTTCAGCAGCGTCAAATGTTCGGCCATCACCGTCGTCAGGCCGGGCGAGCCCTTTTCCTCTTCGGAGTCCAGCAGCACTTTGATGTTAACCGCGGGTTCAACGCCCTTATCTTTCATGGCGTCCATGGCGGCGAGAAACATCGCGATCGGTCCTTTATCATCGGCCGATGCCCGGGCGAAGAGACGCCATTCCGGGTTGATATCCCCTTTCAGAAGACGTGACTCAGGCAGCGTCTGCCATTTGCCCGCAGCATCTTTTTCTTTCAGCACGGGCTGCCATGGTGGCGTTTGCCATTCGGTCGGATTCACGGGCTGTCCGTCAAAATGCATGTAAAACAAGATGGTTTTACGATCGTCTCTTGGCGTGCCCAGCTCAGCATAAACCAGCGGTTTATCACCATTCGCCAATTGCTGTGTGGTGAAGCCGCGCTTCTGAAAAGCCTTTTCCAGCCAGTCAGCATTGCGCTGGATATCCGCCGGCACGGCAGCATCATTTGGCAGCGTGAGTAATTCGAGATATTCGGGAAAGCTGTGTTGCGCATAACGCTCAGCATCGGCAGGTGTCAGCACCAGCTGTGCGCTGGCAGGTAAACAGAGAATGGCGGCCGACAGCGACAGTGCTGCCAGCGTCAATTTTTACCGGGAATCATAAAAACGTCCTGTTATATAGCGATGAGGAGTTTTTATCCTACACACGATTCTGTCATAGCGGTACTGTCTGCCGTACCGGTATTCTGTCTATACCGTCATACTTCAAGTTGCATGTGCGTTGGCTGCGTTCACTCACCCGAATCACTTACCTGAGTAAGCTCATCGGGATTCCTTCTCTTGCCGCCTTCCTGAAACTCGAATTATTTAGGGTATATATTAACGGACTATCGCGCGGTATCACGCACCGGGCTAATGGATTGCCCTTCGATGAAGGAGTGAGGGAACTGCCGCGACTGTATAAGATAGTCCTTACGGGTCAGTTTCATAAGAATTTCTCTTGCCCCGTATTCCGCCATTTCTTTTACCGGATAAACCACGCTATCAATATGCGGTGCCAGATATTCAGTAAGCCCAAAGCTGTCAAAAGAAATAACCGAAATATCGTCAGGAACAGATAAACCCTGTAAGCGTAACGTCTTTAATCCTCCCGAACAGGCTCGCTCACCACAATATACAATGGCGGTCATATCGAGTTTTCGTTCTATTAATGTTAACGTCGCTTTCTCACCAAAGACATGATCATAGCTGCCTTGAATATAATATTCGTCGTTCCATTCTTTATTCACCGCGCGAATGGCATCAACGCAGCCTTTTAATCGTTGAGACGCGCTGTGACGCGACTCGGGGCCACCAATTACCGCGATATTTTTATGGCCTGCTGCAATCAATTTATTTGTCGCATCAAACGCAGATAAATAATGATCGAATGAAACCGAGTGAATATCCGCTGAACCAGAGGAATCGAGTAATACCACGGGTTTATTTTCCGTATAGGCTTTAATCGTTTCGGTTGATAAATGGCGGGTATAGAGAAGAAATCCATCACAGTTAATTTCATCCAATTTTCTTAATGCATTTTCTTCTTCAGCTTGACCGGCGCTTTCCAGCACCATGAGCATTTTTCCTTTGGCATTCACTTCTTTATGAACCGCGCTCATCACCGAGCCAAAGAAGCCTGACACGTTGTTAGGAATAAGCATGCCTATCACGCCGCTACTTTTGCTCACCAAAGAACGGGCGCTTAAATTGGGTTTATAGTTCAACAGCCTAATGGCATTCTCGACGCGTAACTTTGTCTCTGCCTTAACTTTTTCCGGCTCGTTAAGTACGCGAGTGACCGTTGCGCGCGAAACATTTGCCATCCGTGCCACATCGACTATTGTTGACATAGAATTCCATTATAAAGAAAAGCAATGCCTGACTGCGGCACTGCTTATTTACTATTAAATTGGCTGAAACTATTACACTTTATCGCGATAAACTTCAATCATTTCTTTGATCAAGTCATTCGCCAGCATCGAGGTCATTAAATGATCTTGTGCATGCACCATAACTAGCGTGACGGGGATTTTACCTTCCCTTCATCCATACCGATCAATTTAGTTTGCACGCCATGCGCTCGGCTTGCCGCCTCTCGAGAACGAAGCAATGCATTATCACAGGCTTCCCATTCGCCTTTTTTCGCATGCTGTAATGCGATCATCGCTTCGCTTTTACTTTCTCCCGCATTGGTAATGATCTCCATTATTTCCAATTCAAGATCCATAACGTTACCCTCTTTCAACATTAAATTATCTGTTACGCTTTCGATTCTGCTTCTTGCGCTAAAAGCTGCTTTTCATATGCCCGGTAAAAAGGGAGCCAAATCACACAAGAAATAGCGAAATTAGTCAGCACTAAGAGTATTGGCCCAAGTGACCATCCGGCCGCCCACGGCGCGCCTAAAATAGAAGGCGTCGTCCAGGGAACGATAGACATTGGCTTATCAACAAACCCCGAACTCAATGCAAACCAGGCGACGGTTGCATTAATTAGCGGCGCACCCACGAAAGGAAGCAGCATCAGAGGATTCATGATAATTGGCGAACCAAAAATAACGGGTTCATTGATATTAAAAAACGAGGGAACGACGCTCAATTTTTTCCGATCGAACGCAAATGCGCGGAACGACTACGCAAATACATGATCACCAGCGCAAGCGTAGAACCACAGCCACCAATAACAATATAGAAGCGCCAGAATGGATCAACGAAGCTATGGGGAAGCGCCTGCCCTAATTCCAACGCCGTTTGGTTAGCTGCAATATTCGCCAGCCAGAACGGTTGCAGTAAATTGGTCACGATAGCGGCACCATGAATACCGCAGAACCATAGCAAGTGGGAAACCAGTACACAGATGAGTATTGCCGTTAAGCTATCGGAAGCAGCAACAAACGGTTTGAAGGCAGCCATAATCACTTCAGGCACCAGCATGCCCGTAAAGTGCTGAATCAGCAGCGATAAGGGATAGAGCGTCGCAATCATCACCAATACAGGTACAAGTAATTCAAATGATTGGGCGATCTTTTCCGGCACCTGCTCCGGCAGACGAATAGTCAGGTTTCTGGTTTTTAAAAACCGCATTAGCTCG
Source organism: Pectobacterium sp. PL152 (assembly GCA_021907015.1). GTDB lineage: Bacteria > Pseudomonadota > Gammaproteobacteria > Enterobacterales > Enterobacteriaceae > Pectobacterium. The sequence continues at coordinate 274,791 of CP091064.1, forward strand.
ACGGAATATATCGATGTCAGCAATGCCGTAAAAATACCGGTTCCTCCCATAAATGCCGCCGGAATGCTGCCGTTGGTAAAGGCGCGGCAACAATAAGGAAAGAACAGAGTGACAGTAATCCGCCCATCAGCGGGCTAAGATTATAACCCTGTGAAAGGTTATACCCGATCCCAACGGCAATATAGATGGTCATAATCCCCATTGTCATGCGGAACGGCATCATGATTGCGTCTTTATTATTGGTCGCGAACTCCAACCATATCTGCCCTAACGTGAACGTCGTATCTTTTGAAAAAGGCGGAAACGCCATAATCATCAAGAAGCTGCCGACAATCATGAAAGGCATAGCGGAAATAAAACCATCGCGAACGGCAAGCACATGCCGTTGTCCACCAATACTCCCGGCTAAGGGTGCAATTTTTCTTTCAATAAAGAGATTACATTATTATAGATGCTCATTATCATCCCCTGGTGTTGACAAAATTTTATGCAAGCAGGCCGAGGGCGAATTTAAGTACATTATCGCCTTTCATCATGCCGTAATCCATCGGGTTTATTGCCTCCACTTTTTTGTTCTTCTGTGCGGCAATTTTCTTGAACTCATCCAGTTTATATCTTACCTGAGGGCCTAATAAACACAGGTCGTATTGCTCAATCCCTTCGTTGAATTTCTCTAACGGGAGCGCGGTCAGTTCCACATCAATATTTTCTGCCGCTGCGGCTTCTTTCATTTTTTTACGAGCATGGATGTGCTCATTCCTGCATTACAGCAAAGGAAGATCTTTTTCATTTTTCACCTTAGCAAGTTTTATTTATTGAAAAGTATGCTTTTTAAAATTCGATAAATAATCGATATTTAACGTCACACCTAAACCTGGCTTCATTTCACCGACGGTGAAATAGCCATTTTTAGCCTGTGGTTCTAAAGCCTCCAGCACAATGTGGTAGCGCTCATCCTGCCAATAGGGAAACCACTCTTGTATTGGTACATTTGTCGTGCAGATATCAAATTGAATACAGGCCGCGGTTAAGATTGGCCCTGAGGCGTTATGCGGTTGAACCTGGATCTGATGTGTCTCCGCATAAGAGGCAATTTTTTCATTTCCGTGAATCCGCCAGCCAGCCCCATATCTGGCTGAATCAGCTCGAATACGCGATTTTCAATAAAAGGGGCGAAGTCAAAGCGGGTATATAAGCGCTCTCCGCCAGCCAGCGATAAATTAACGCCTGCTTTTACCTCCAGACTTGAATTGATTAATAATGTATCCGTCGGCTCTTCATAAAAATAAGGATTAAATTCTTCTAATTTTTTCCCCATTTAATGGCATCAGAAACACTCAGGCAGCCGTGCAGGTCGAGCATAATATCGACATGTTCACCTGGCCTCTCTGACGGCTTTCACCCGAGCAACCGCCATATCTCCCCATTCTTTACTGATAGGACGCGATGGCGTTGATTTCTCACCCGTTGGCGACATTTTGAAAGGATCAAACTTTAATCCGGTATAGCCGTCGTTGATCACCTTCAGTGCTTTTTCCGCAAATTCTTCAGGCCGCCAGGCATCAAAATACCAATGGTTGGCATAAAGCCGGATAGTATCGCGGCATTTCCCTCCCAGCAGTTGGTAAACTGGGACGTTTAATAGCTTGCCTTTGATATCCCACAGCGCCATATCTATTGCGCTAATCGCACCATAAATCGCCAGCGAGCGCCCTCTTCCCCAATAGGTATTATCAAAGCACTGCTGGAAAATTTTCTCAGAATCGAAAGGTGATTGCCCGATCAGGGAATTTTTTCGTGAGCGCGTCTAATATCGGAATGACCGACTTAGCGCCCACGCCATAACTCATCGCCACTTCGCCAATCCCCGTCACTCCCTCATCGGTTTCAATCTCAACAACGATAAGATTGTGTGCCGGTGCACGGTGCCTTAGATCCACATCGTAAACATTTAACTGCGTAACTTTCATAGTTCACCCCGAATACAGCCTGCGGGCATTATGTGCACGTTCACATTTTCATTCAAGACTGAAAAAACGATCAAGATCACAGATAAAACACAAATGTGAACGTGAACATTATTATATTAATGGATGTTTTCTGCGTGACTGTATGGAGAATAAACAAAAGAAAAGGAAGGGGATTCCCTTCCTCAGACCGTTGACAAGCCTATTTGTGCAGAACGAAAACGGGAGTAACGGACGATCTATCCGTTACTCCCGCTTGGCGACCACCTTTGTCAGCTATCCATTACTACGCTCGATATACTTTTCACCTCTAACGCCCTTTTTGCAGCGTTTCTTTCACCTGACCAATCAGTTCGCGGCGGAAATCGCCGAGGCGCGGTTTGTCATCCAGCCACGGCAGCGGGCGGCACAGCTCCATCGCCTTGATACCCAAGCGCGCGGTCAGCAGCCCTGCACCAATGCCCTGTGCGGCACGGGTTGATAGCCGAGCGGCCAGATCCTGCGACATCCAGTCCATGCCAATTTCCCGCACCAGCTCCGAGGCACCGGCAAACGCGATATTGACCAGCACCAGCCGGAACAGGCGAATGCGGCTGAAATAGCCCAGTTCGATACCGTACAGCGCGGCAATACGGTTAATCAGGCGCAGGTTGCGCCAGGCAATAAAGGCCATATCCACCAGCGCAAGCGGGCTGACGGCGATCATCAAGGTGGATTCCGCCGCCGAGCGGCTGATTTCACGCCGTGCTTGCGTGTCCAGTACAGGCTGAACCAGACGTGCATAAAGCTCCAGCACTTCGCGGTCATTATGGGTTTCATGGAGTGAAGCCTGCCAACGTTGTATCGCTGGATGGCCGCTATCCAGCCCTGCTTGCCGCGCCAGCTTTTCACAGAACTCGCGCCCGCGCCCCACACCATGACTGTGTAGCAGATCGCGGGCCACGTCGCGCTCTTCAGCACGTTCCCGCAAACGATAGAGCCGTCGCCACTCGACGGCCAGCGAACCGACGCCCGCAGCCACAATCAGGCTACCCGCGGTAATGCCGCCCAGTGCGATCCAATCCTGTTGTATCCAGGCGTTATGCAGCGACTGCACGCCCTGCGCCAGCGCGCTGACGCCAAACAGCCCTATTCCCGCCATCACCATACGCCGCCACAGGCTGCGTTTCGGCCGCAGCGCCGCGCTGATCGCCTCTTCCGCTGCCCCTTCTTCCGGCACTTCGTCTTCACGACTGATGGGGGAAAATGGCGTGCCGCTCTGCTCGTCAAATGCTAATCCTGCACGCAGTTGCGGCAGCGGCTCTTGCGGTGAAGCATCATCGAACGTGACACGGGGTTTCAGTGGTTCGTTCATCGCAATTTATCCTTTAACAAAAAGTCCATGACCGTATCCAGCCGAATATGCGGCAACGGTGTGTCTACCGTCATTTCTCGCGGGCGGAACTGATCAAAGTGGAAGCCCTGCGTTTGCCAGAATGCCGCGCCCGGCAAGCGAGCAGGCACTTCGCCGGGGTAAATCGTCAGCGGCTGACCGTCGCTGAGCCGATGCCCTTTCAGCGCCGGAATTTTCTGTCCCTGATGATCGACGACGCCACTCTGCGTTGACTGAATCGACGCAATGCCTTCACAGCGCATATCGATGCCTTCAAACGCGGCGTTCTGCCACGCTTCCTGCACCAGTTGCTGAAGCAACGACACCAGATTGGCATGCTGGTCGGCGGTAATGTGATCCGCTTTACTCGCCGCAAACATCAGCTTGTCGATACAAGGCGAGAACAAACGGCGGAACAGCGTGCGTTTCCCGTAATGAAAACTTTGCATCAGTTGAGTCAGCGCCAGTCGCATATCGTTAAATGCGTGAATACCGCTATTGAGCGGTTGCAGGCAGTCAACCAGAACAATCTGCCGATCGAAGCGCACAAAGTGATCCTTATAAAATCCTTTGACGACCGACTGACAGTAATAGTCAAAACGCTTGCGCAGCATGCCGATATTGGTTTTCTCATCCGCCTGCGCCAGCTTGGCTTCACCGATATTATTCACCTGCGGCCAGGGGAAAAATTGCAGCACCGGTGCACCCGCCAGATCGCCCGGCAGCACAAACCGCCCCGGTTGAATAAAGTGCAGCCCTTCCTGTTTGCAGCGATGCAGATAGTCAGTGTAAGCCTGCGCCACCTCGGCAAGCTGGTTTTCATCCGCCGAGGCCAGCGGATCGACTTTCTCACACAGCGCTAGCCAGGGTTTGGCCCACTCGGTGCGTCCCCCTTGCAGCAAACCACTCATCTGCTGTGACCAGCTCAAATAGGTTTGCTCCAGCAAAGGCAGATCCAGCAGCCATTCGCCGGGGTAATCGACAATTTCCAGATAGAGCGTCGAGGTGTCTTTGAAATGACGCAGCAACGAATCTTTAGAGCGGTAGCGAAGCGCCAGACGAATCTCACTCACGCCGCGCGTCGCGTCGGCCAAGCCGGCGGCGAGCCATACAGCGCCGCCATGCCTTCATCATAAGCAAAACGCGGTACACCCAGATCGCGCTGCGGCACACGTTTCACCCCAGCAAACGCTCTTCGCGCACGGGAGAAAACATCGGCAAATGCGCACCGCTGTGGGTATTCAATAATTGATTGACGAACGCAGTGATAAACGCGGTTTTGCCACTGCGGCTCAACCCAGTGACGGCAATCCGCAGGTGGCGATCCACGCCGCGATTGACCAGAGAGTTAATTTCGTTCTGTAGTCGACTCATCGAATGAACTATCACTCCTTTGGTTGAGAGATATATCGTATCAATATAATAAAATCAGACAAACGCCTCACGCCGATATAAGTTCAACCACGATCACCTATCTCATACCGTATTTTTACCGCCAAAATGTAAATAAACGATAATTTTAAGACAACTCTTAGCAAGCAATAAGACAACTCTTAGCCAACAAATTGTTAACGTATATAACCTGAAATTGTACCAAGTAACCAATTGTTTCTGGAAACGAATAGTGTCCCAATAACAATTAATAATTCAGGTTAATTAATTATGCTACGGAATGCGTCATTCACTGACGGGTATCAACCTGCGCGTCTCAGCCCGCTTGCGCTATTTATTTTATTGACCACCTCAACAAGCAACTGGGCGGCAGATAATAATCTGACGCCTCTTGCCGCACCGAACCGGGTGGATGAACAGCTAAATATCAACCAGCAGGATCGCCAGCGTGCGATGCAGCAGCAATTAGCGCCGCAAACGCCTGATGTGCGTTTGCAGCCACCTTCCTCATTCTTTACTACGTTGCAGTTTCCGCAGGAGCAACAGTGCTTTACGCTGTATCACATCATACTGACCGGCAAAGACGATTTCCCCTCCTGGCTGCGTATCCCGCTGCAACAGCTGGCCGATCAGGGTAAAGGTCAGTGCCTGGGCGCTCAGGGTGTCAACCTGCTGATGAGCGCGCTGCAAAACCGTCTGATCGACCATGGCTACGTCACCGCGCGCGTGATGGCTCCGCCACAAAACCTGAAAACCGGCACCCTGCATATCACCCTGATTCCGGGCAAAACGCGCCAGATCAAACGGACCAAAGAGAGCGATCGCTACGTGAGCCTCTGGAGCGCCCTGCCGGCGCGTGAAGGCGACCTGCTGGATTTGCGTGATATTGAGCAGGGACTGGAAAACCTGCAGCGCGTGCCCACCGTACAGGCAGAGATGGCGATTGTACCGGGCGAACAGCCCGGCGAAAGCGACATTGACGTCACCTGGAAACAGGAAAAAATGTGGCGTCTCGGCGCGACGCTCGATGATTCAGGCACCGAAACCACCGGTCGTTATCAGGGCGGCCTGACGCTGTATATCGATAATCCCTTCGCACTCAGCGACTTGTTCTACATTTCCGGCAACCATGACCTTGAATCCGGCAGCGAAAAAGGCAGCAAGAACTATATGCTGCACTACTCCGTACCGTTCGGTTATTGGATGGCGGGCGTCACCGCCAGCGGCTATGACTACAACCAGAATGTGGCGGGCGCGTATGAAGACTACAACTACAGCGGCAACAGCAAAAACCTTAACTTCCAGCTGAGCCGGGTGCTGTACCGCAGCGGCAGTCAGAAAACCTCAATGAGCTATGAAATTCTGACGCGCGAATCACAGAACTTCGTCAACGATACCGAAGTGGATGTGCAGCGACGTAAAACCAGCGCCTGGCGTCTGGGCCTCCAGCATCGCCACTACTTCGGCGCCACCACTCTTGATGCCGCCGTGAGCTACCAGCGCGGCACCCGCTGGTTCGGCGCGATTCCGGCGCAGGAAGAGTATTTCGATGAGGGCACCGCGCTGGCGAAAATTATCCAGTTGAATGCACAACTCGATATGCCGTTTACGCTGGGCAATCAGACCTTCCGCTATAACGTGCAGTATCTGCGCCAGATCAACCATACCAAACTGACGCCACAGGATCAGCTGTCGATTGGTAACCGCTGGACCGTGCGCGGCTTTGATGGTGAACGCACCCTGACGGCCGACAACGGCTGGTTCGTGCGCAACGATCTGGCCTGGCGCACCCCGCTGCCTAACCAGGAACTGTATCTCGGTGCTGACTACGGCGAAGTGGACGGCACGCGTGATTACCTCGCCGGAAAACATCTGGCGGGCGGCGTGCTTGGTCTACGCGGTAACGCCTTTAACACCGGCTACGACCTGTTTGTCGGTGTGCCGTTCTCCAAACCGGAAGGTTTCCACACCAGCCCGGTCACCCTCGGTTTCAACCTCAGCTGGCAGTACTAAGGAGGCGCGTGATGAAGATTCCTGTTAATGGCTATCAGTTAACCGCCCCGCTGCTCGGCGGTCAGTTCAGCGAAGCGGAGGCGCTTGGCGCGGCAGTCTGGCTGTGGATGCATTCGGAACAGCACCGCGATATTCCGCTCAATGTGCTGCCAACGCTGCTGCTTCCCGCCATCAAACATCAGCAGTTTGTTATCGCCAGCCGCGATGACAAGCCGATGTTTTTCCTCAGTTGGGCGTGGATGGACGAAGAAGCGGAGCAGCGCTACCTCACTGGCCCCGGCATCCTGGTACAGCCGCAGGACTGGACCAGCGGCAGCCGCCTGTGGTTCCGCGACTGGATCGCGCCCTTCGGCGATCAGCAGGCATTTCGTCGCATCGTCGGCGGCACGCTGTTTCCCCACTTATGTGGTCGTGCGCTGTACCACAAAGGGGCGGCGCGCGGACAACGGGTACTGCAATTCCGTGGCGATGACGTCACCCAACAACAATTCAGACTCTGGCAGCAGAACACGCCGCTGGTTGCTTAACATCACTTTTAGCAGGGATAACTTTTCGTGAATAAGAACCTCTATCGCATCATTTTCAACAAGGCTCGCGGCCTGTTAATGGTGGTTTTCGAAATCAACCGCGGCCAGGGTAAAAGCGGCGCCAACGGCGCCGGCCATACGCTGAGCCAGCTGATTGGCCGCATGAAGCCCGCCGCCTTCCTGACCATGACCGCACTCGGCCTGGTCACGCTCGCGCCACAGGCGCTGGCGGCAGGAATTGTCGCCGACAAGAGCGCCCCGGGCGGCCAGCAGCCGAATGTGATGCAGAGCGCCAACGGCACGCCGCAGGTCAATATCCAGACGCCGAGCGCCGGTGGTGTTTCGCATAACAAATACACCCAGTTTGACGTCGATAACAAAGGCGCAATTCTTAATAACTCGCACAAACAGGTGCAGACCCAGATGGGCGGCTGGGTGGCGGGTAACCCATGGCTGGCGAAAGGCGAAGCCAAAATTATTCTTAACGAGGTCAACTCGCGCGACCCGAGCAAGCTGAACGGCTATGTCGAAGTGGCAGGCCGTAAGGCGCAGGTGGTCATCGCCAACCCGGCGGGCATCAGCTGCGACGGCTGTGGCTTTATTAATGCCAATCGCGCCACCCTGACCACTGGCACACCGCAAATCGCCAACGGTGAACTGCGCGGTTACCGCGTAGGCAAGGGTGAAATCGTGGTGGAAGGCGCTGGCATGGACAGCAGTCGGCAGGACTACACCGACCTGATTGCCCGTACCGTGAAAGTCAATGCCGGTATCTGGGCGAAAGATGTGACCGTCACCACCGGCAAAAACGAAGTGGCCGCCGATAACAGCACCGCCACAGCCACAAGCGCGACGGACAACGATGTCAAGCCGACGCTGGCGATCGACGTCGCCCAGTTGGGTGGCATGTATGCCGGTAAAATCCGTCTGGTGGCGACCGAGCAAGGGGTCGGCGTCAGCAACAAAGGCACACTCGGCACGCAGGCGGGTGATATCACCATTAACGCTAATGGCGATATCGTCAACAGCGGTACGATCAATGCTGGTCAGGATCTGCTGCTAGGCGGTAAAAAGTCGATAACAGCGGTACGCTGTTTGCCCAGCGCGATCACAGCACCACCGCCAGCGACGCGGTGGCGAATACCGGCCTGATCGCCGCCAAAGGCAACACCCGTGTGCGCGGTGCCAGCATCCGCAACAGCAAAGGCGCGGCCATTGCCGCCGGGATGAAAACCGATGGCACGCTGGCCGACAGCGGCAATCTGACACTCGCCAGCGACGGTAAGCTGACCAGCAAGGTCAGGCGCTGGCTGGTGGCGATCTGAACGCCAGCGCCAGCCAAATTGATCTCAGCGGCAGCGATACCGCCGCGCATCACGCCACGCTGACCAGCAGCAGCGATATCATCACCGACGACGCGCAGTTGCTGGCGAGTGGCGATTTGAAACTCTCCGCCGCCGGTAAACTTAGCAACGATCGTGGCGTGATTAACGCCAATGCGTTGCAGATCAGCACGCCGGTTATCAGTAACCGCGGTGGCCAGTTACTGCAGAGCGGTGACGGCGATCTGCAACTCAACATTAACAGCCTTGATAACCAGAATGGCCGCATCGCCACCAATGCCAAAAATTCAGCGTACAGAGCGCCAGCCTGAATAACCAAGGCGGCACCATTATGGCAGCCGGTTCCGGCTCGCTGGAAGTTGCGGCCAGCAGTGAACTGAATAACCAGAACGGTACGCTGGCCGCCGCCAGCGATCTGGCGATCGCCACGCCGGTGCTGAATAACGACCAGGGACAGATCTCCGCCAATAAGCAGCTGACGCTCGATCAGCAAAACAGCAGCGCCCTCGCCCACGCCGCAGCCACCAGCAGCGATCTGCGTATCAGCAATGAAGGTGGTCGTCTGGTGGCAGGTCAGCAACTGACCTTCCGCGGTCGCGAGATTAACGGCAGCGGTGAAATTCTGTCGCTTGGCGATATGGATCTCAGCTTCGCGGACGGCTTCAGCAACAACAATAAAACGCTGGCAAATGGCAATCTGACGCTGAACGTCAACAACAGCTTGATTAACAATGCGCTGCTTGGCGCAGGCGGTAAGCTGAATGTGCAGGCCAGCAACATCGACAACCAGACCACTGGCGAACTAAGTTCCCAACAGACCACGCTGAACGCCAGCGATACGCTGAGCAACCGCGGCCTGATCGACGGCATATTGACCCGTATCAATGCCAACACCATCAACAATATCGGTACCGGCCGTATTTATGGCGACGGCCTGGCGATCGGCGCAGCGACGTTGAATAACCTGGCGGAAAATAACAGCAGCGCCACCATTGCGGCGCGTCAGCGTCTCGATCTGGGCGTCGGCACGCTGAATAACCGCGACCGCGCCCTGATCTACAGCAATGGTGATATGGCCATCGGCGGCGCGCTGGATGCGGATGCGCTGGCGACCGGCAAGGCAGGCGAAATTAACAACCACAGTTCGACTATCGAATCTGTGGGCAATATGTCGCTGAGCTTCACCACGCTGAACAATATCAACGACAATTTTGTAACCCGCTTCATACAGCTGTCACAGAAGCAGAAAAACGAGTATATGGTGGTCGACCTGAATAATGGGGTTCACTATAGCCCTGACGACTACAACATCAGTTTCTACAAAAATGAAGTGCGCCATATCTGTATCGAAGGCGTGGTGTGTGGTCGTGACCACTATTATCAGTACAGCTACACCGAAACGGTGCGCGAAGAACAGATCGCACAGAGCGACCCGGCGAAAATCATCGCGGGCGGTCAGATTTCGCTCTCCGGCGATAAGCTGCTGAACGACAAGAGCCAGATTATTGCTGGCAGCAGCCTGCTGACGGCGGTGAAGGAACTGGTGAACACCGAAGTCACCGGTCAGAAACTGACGGAAAAAGTCGGTCAAGTCATCGAATGGGATCGTATCCATAAAAAAGGCAAAGACAGCCAGAAAGCACGCGCTTCGGCCTATACACCGCCAACAGAAATTCAGTCCATCAGCCTCAGCCCGAGCGTGATGAAAGAGAATACCCAGGCGACCAGCAGCGCACCGACGCTGGCTGACTATGCCGCACAGCGGGTGGACGTGGCCGGACAGAACACCGATGTGATTCGTTCCATGACGCCGGATGCTTCCCTGCCAACCGGCAGCCTCTTCACCACCCTGCCGGATGCCACCAGCAGCTATCTGATCGAAACCGATCCGCGCTTCACCAATCAGAGAACCTGGCTGAGCTCCGACTATATGCTGCGCCAGTTGCAGACCGATCCGTCAATCACGCAAAAACGCCTCGGCGATGGTTTCTATGAACAACGTCTGGTGCGCGAGCAGATCGTTGAGCTGGTGGGTCAGCGTTATCTGGCCGATTACACCAGCGATGAAGAGCAGTATAAGGGCCTGATGGAAGCGGGCGTCAGCTTCGCGAAGACATTCAATCTGGTGCCGGGCGTGGCGCTCACCGCCGAGCAGATGAAGCAGATCACTCAGGATATGGTGTGGCTGGTGGCGCAGGATGTGAAGATGCCGGATGGCACCATCCAGAACGTACTGGTACCGCAGGTGTATGCACAGGTGCAGCAAGGTGATATGAACGGCAGCGGTGCGCTGCTGGCCGGTAAGAACGTTAGCATTGGCATCAGCGGCGGCATGCTGAACAGCGGACGCATCAGCGCCACCCAGTTGGTTAGTGTTTCCGGCGACGATATCGTTAACGTCGGCGGCATTATTGCTGGTAAGTCCGTGTCGCTGCAGGCGACCAACGATATCACTAACACCGGCGGCACGGTGCGTGCCACCGATACCCTGCTGGCGCAAGCCGGACGCGATATCACCGTTGCCAGCGAGACCAACCACGCAGAAAGTCAGAACGGCAGTAACCGCTTCAGCCGCGACAATATCGACCGAGTGGCAGGCATGTATGTGCAGGGTGACGATGGCAAACTGCTGCTGCAGGCAGGCCGTGATGTCAATCTGCAGGCCGCGCAGGTGGTCAGTTCCGGTGAAAACAGCCAGACGCAGATCGCGGCTAACCGCGATATCACTATGACCACCGTTATTACCGGCAGTAGCGACAAGGTGGTGTGGGATAAAGATAACCACATCACGCAGACGCTGACTCAGGTACAAGGCAGTGAAGTCACCAGCGACGGCAATATCTCGCTGAATGCTGGCAATAATATTAACGCCCAGGCGACGAAGCTGAATGCCGATCGGCAGCTTGCACTGACCGCCACCAATGATATCAACCTCGGCAGCGCCAGTAGCCAGGAATATCTGGATATGAATTCGAAGGTGAAAGGTTCCGGCTTCCTGTCGAAACGCACCACTACCACCCGCGCCGGTTACGATGCCACGCTGGCAAACGGCAGCAGTCTGGGCGGGGAAAATATCTCTGTCAGCGCGGGTAACAACCTGAACATCAACGGCAGCGATGTGGCGGCGGATCGGGATCTGGCGCTGCGTGCCGGTAATGACCTCAACGTCACGGCGGCAGAAGAGAGCCGCGACAGCTGGTCGATGAAAAAAACCACCAAGTCAGGCCTGATGAGCAGCGGCGGCATTGGCTTCTTTGTCGGTTCAATCAAAGAGAGTTCGACCTCCGATACTGCGGCGCTGACCCACAACAACAGCACACTGGGCAGCGTCGATGGCAATACCAGTCTGGTGGCGGGCAATAACATCGCCGTGCAGGGTTCTGATGTGATCGCCGGTAACGACATCAATATGGTGGCGAACAATATCACCATTGATGCCGCGAATAACCAGAGCACCACCGACACCACCTATGAGCGTAAACAGACGGGTCTGACGCTGGCGCTGTCCGGCGCGATCGGCAGCGCGATTAATGCCGCCTACACCAGCGCGAAAGCCGCCGATGAGCAGCAGGATAGCCGTATGGCATCGCTGCAGAAGCTGAAATCCGGTCTGGCTGGCGTGCAGGCCGCTCAGGCCGCGGTACTGGCTTCGCAGAATACCGCGGATCAGAATGCCATTGGCGTCAGCCTGTCGCTGAGCACCTCGAAGTCAAAGAGCGAGAGCCACAGCGAAGCGGTTAACGCTTCCGGCAGTACCGTGCAGGCGGGCAACAATATCAATCTGGTGGCGACCGGTTCAGAGAATGGCGCCGATGGCGATCTGACCATCGGCGGCAGCCAGTTGAAAGCGGGCAACGATGTGCTGCTGTCGGCGAACCGCGATATCAACCTGCTGTCGGCGCAGAATACGCAGTTGCAGACTGGTAAAAATAGCAGCAGCGGCGGCGGCATCGGCGTCAGCATCGGCGCTGGCCAGGGCGGCGCGGGGATCAGTGTGTTTGCTAACGCCAGTAAAGGTTCCGGTAACGAAAATGGCGATGGCCTGACGCATACCGAAACCACCGTCGACGCCGGTAATAAGCTGACGGTTAATAGCGGACGTGACACCACCCTGCGCGGCGCACAGCTGAATGCCGATCAGGTAGTAGCCAATGTCGGCCGTAACCTGACGCTGCAGAGTGAGCAGGACGTTAATAACTACGACTCGAAGCAGAAGAACAGCTCAGCAGGTGCCAGCTTTACCTTTGGCAGCATGACTGGCAGCGTCAGCGCCAACGTGGCGAAAGATAAGATCCACAGCACCTATAACAGTGTGCAGGAGCAGACCGGTATCTTCGCCGGTGATGGCGGCTTCGATATCACCGTCAGTAACCACACACTGCTGGATGGCGCAGTGATTGGCAGCACCGCCAGCGAAGATAAAAACCGTCTCAGTACTGGCACGCTGGGCTTCAGCAACATCGACAACAGTGCCGAGTTTGAGGTGTCGCACAGCAGCGTCGGCATCAGCACTGGCGGACTGGGTGCACAGGATCTGCTGAAAAATGCCGTACAGAATCTGGCGGCCAATGGTCTGGGAGCGGATGGCAGCGATGGAAATGCTTCCGGTACGACTTATGCCGCCGTTTCGCCGGGATCGCTGATTATCCGTGACCAGGCGAACCAGCAGCAGGATGTCAGCGAGCTGAGCCGCGATGTTGAGCATGCGAATCAAAGCATCAGCCCCATCTTTGATAAGGCGAAGGAACAGCAGCGTCTGAGCCAGTTGCGATTGATTGGTGACGTTGTTAATCAGGGCGTGAATATCACCCTTACCCAAGGGCAGATCATGGCGAACAGTGCCGGGATCGAAGCTGCGGGTGAGTGGGATAAGACGAAAGAGACGCGCAAAGAGTACTGGGACCGCGTGCAGAATACTGCGGCTTATAAAGATATCAGCGAGCAGTATAAGGCAGGTGGCGACCTGGAAAAAGGTATCCGCGCAGCGGCAGCCGCCATTACAGCGCTGGCAGGCGGCGATCCAGTCAAAGCACTGGCACTGGGGCGCTGCGCCTTACATGGCGGGTGTAGTGAAAGACATGACTGTCGGGTTTGATGAAAATCCTACAGCCGGGCAAATTGCAGCAAACGCGATTGGCCATGCAGTGCTGGGTGGCGTGATCGCTGAACTATCCGGTGGTAATGCCACTGCCGGCGCAGTTGGCGCAGCAGCCGGCGAACTTGCAGCGCGCGCAATCAAAGACTATCTCTACCCGGATACCGCAACTGCTGATTTGGCCGATAGTGATAAGAGTAAGATCAGTAACCTGGCATCGCTGGCGGCGATGCTGGCAGGCGGCGTAGCAAGCGACTCTTCTGCTGGTGCGGTGAGTGGCCATGATGCTGGCAAAAATGCAGTGGATAATAACTATCTGACCGTGAAGCAGATCGATGACTGGGTCGCTGAAGTCAAATCCTGCCAGGCTAAGGGCGGCGATTGCGGCCCTATCATGAAGAAATATCAGCAACTCAGCATCGTGCAGCAGGAGCAGTTGATGAGCGACTGCGCTAACGATCCAGATAGTTGTCAGGCTAAATATGGCAGTGTTCTTGCCAATAGTCTGGCGGTTAAGCAGGCAATTGACCGGGCAATGGGCGAAGACCTTCCCTGGAGTATGAGTTATGATTTATCTGCTCTATGGATGCATCAGATGGATGCCGATGGTGTCGTTTCCAGTAACTTCGTATCGGAAAATCTGCGAGCTAAATATGGTCTGGATCAGGTACAGGCTGACCTGATTGCAAGTGCCGCACTGGGTGCCATTACTGGCGTAGGTAAAGCAAAGTACCAGCCAAATAAGGGCGCGGTTGGTAATATGGGAGAATTTTTCAAGCAGTCAGGCTTTGGCGGCCAGATGAAGACTCGCTCGCAAAAAACCAACCAAATATTTCAGGGACAAAGTGTTTATCAGGCGAAAGGAACTGTCGGCGACCATATTGCTAAAGGTGACAAGTACTACCTTGATGGCCTCCACAAAGATCATATTGAAGTTTTTGACAGCAAAGGAAAAGTCAAAGCCGTTCTGAACCTGGATGGCTCTTACAACGATTCGAAAACAGCTAGTGCGATTAAAGAAGGACGGAGGCTGCCTAAATGATAAATGATCTCTTTTTTGAGTTAATGAAGAACAATTTCATCGCGGTATTGAAGAAAAAAAATACATCTTCTATCGAAATAGATGACCTGTCGATTGACTACAATGGGCAACTGAATGAACAATTCCTGAATCAATTAAATTGTCTGAAAGTTCATACTGACTTACTACAAAAAGCCAGTACTGAACATGATGAACTGGCAATGCAATCAGCTTTGCTAAAGTTAAGGAGTCACGCAATGACTCTCTCAAGTTTCTTCGAGGCCATAGCTGAAGATAGTGAGGTGTTATTGAAAATGAATAACTGGCCTGAGATCCCTGAAGGTTATCAATTACCCGCGCATTATGGTTTACCAGGGAAATAATACCTAAAACCGCTGAGATGTTACGATAAGGCAAGGACGCCTTATTTATAAGGAACATAAAGTGAAAAATATCTTAAAATTTAAACTTGCTATTCTTGCATCTTTGAGCTCTGCCTGCTCCATAATGCCAAATAATGATTTTTTTGTCCCCGCCTCTCAAGACGCTGATTCAGCATGGGTTCGTATTATAGACAATACTGAACAAACCAGCATTTACCAGACCCTAAAGGGTCAACGCACTGGCGGTCTTATTCGCTCCAGTGAATGGGTTTTACAAAACACCCAGGATCGCGGAATGCCAAAAGTATCTGGAGAAAAATACGATATCGACTACTACGAAACACCATTAGTAGCAGGCGTTGAAACAGCGATAGTCAACGTTTATGTTGAAAGTAAATACTCATGCCTGATCACCACTCGCTTTATTCCAGAAAAAGGCAAAAGTATCAGTTCCAGTTGGAAACCGATACGCTGCATTATCAATGTCGTGCGATTGCCAGCGAAATCGTGCAGGACAGTCATGGTCAGTGGAAACTGATACCTCTGCAGAATGTGCGCTACAGCGCGAAAGAAGGAAATGGCTGGCATCCGATGCACAGTGGGATCGGATCATAGAGATTGCAGCGAAAAAGCAGCGTGACGTTATCCACTCTCGACGTAAGTCGTACGGTGGATAACGTCAGCGAAAGCGTATAACCGATGACAAATTACAGGTGACGAAAGCGGTTCTGAACGCCAAACGTATCCGAGGTGACATAGCGCTCAATGCTGCGCAGGCGCTGTTCGCTGGCCTGCAATGTCGCATCCGCCTCATTCAGCAGTTGGCTGGGTGTGCGAGCCGTTTTTTCATCCTCAAATCCCATTCCCGCCGGAGCCGGATCGAGCATAAAGGTCAGAATGATGTAGGCCACGATGGTGAAAAAGAACAGGCCGAAAAACATCGACAACACCACGATTATCCGCAGGAGCTTCACCGGCACGTCAAAATAACGCGCTAAACCAGCACAAACCCCTTTCAGCATGCCTTCTTCCGGTATGCGGTATAACGTTTTACCTGACCACGTATTTTTCATTACGAGTTTCTCCAGTCCGGGTGTTCTGCATCCAGAATATCTTCCAGCGCTCTGATACGCTCACGCATGCGGTTGGACTCTTCCGTTAAGCGTGTCAGACGTTGCATATCAGTTTGTCCCAGTTGAGCACTGTTTTTACGCTGGCTGTAATGTAGCCAAAGCCATATCGGCGCCACAAACAACATGAAAATGGTCAGCGGAATGGCAAGAAACAACGCACTCATTGTGTCTCCTTAGTTATTATTCACACGCCAGTGGCTGCCGTTTTCTAACGACAGCCATCCGATGGCGTCTACGCGTTTATTACTCTGCTGGCTTAACTTTAGCTTTAAGCGCCGCCAGCTGCGCGCTGATTTCATCGTCCGCTTTCAGCTCGGCAAACTGCTGATCCAACGATTTTTGTTTCCCTAGCCCGTGGCTTTCGGCTTCCGCTTCCATCGTGTCGATGCGGCGTTCGAACTGGTCGAAACGCGCCATCGCTTCGTCCAGCTTACCGCTATCCAATTGACGGCGCACATCACGCGACGATGCCGCAGCCTGATGACGCAGCGTCAGCGCCTGCTGGCGAGCGCGGGTTTCACTTAATTTGTTTTCCAGCTCGCCGATTTCACGCTTCATGCGCTCCAACGTTTCATCCACGCTTTCGGCTTCATGCTGCAACACCGCAATCAGGTCGGTCAGCTTCTGCTTTTCAATCAGCGCCGCACGGGCCAAATCGTCTTTATCTTTACGCAGCGCCAGCTCGGCTTTTTCCTGCCACTGATCTTGCTGACCATGCGCTTGTTCAATACGGCGGGCAATCTGTTTCTTTTCTGCCAACGCCCGCGCCGAGGTTGAACGCACTTCAACCAGCGTATCTTCCATTTCCTGAATCATCAGCCGCACCAATTTCTGCGGATCTTCAGCTTTATCCAGCAATGAATTGATGTTGGCGTTCACGATGTCGGCAAAACGAGAAAAAATACCCATAATTACATCCTCTTCATGATTTCCAGCGTCTGATTACGCCTGATTTATCACCGTGACCAGCCGAGCCAGTCGCGATCTCCCTATAGGTATATCAATAAGCATGCCAACTTTTAATTTCTGTTAACTAATTGAAAATTAAGGAGTAGATAATTTTGACTATTTTTCTCTTTTCGTTAGATTAGTCAAATACGCTAACAGTTAGTAAAAATAACACGGTGGAACATCATGCTTCAGGAAAAAGAGAATCTGCTGGGCGAGGCCAACAGCTTTTTAGAGGTACTGGAACAGGTGTCACAGTTGGCCCAGTTGAATAAGCCAGTGCTGGTAATCGGCGAACGCGGTACGGGTAAAGAGCTGATAGCCAGCCGCCTGCACTACCTTTCCCCCCGTTGGCAAGGGCCATTCGTTTCTCTCAACTGTGCGGCACTCAACGAGAACCTGCTCGACTCTGAGCTATTTGGTCACGAAGCCGGTGCCTTTACTGGCGCGCAGAAACGCCATCTGGGACGCTTCGAGCGCGCCGACGGCGGAACGCTATTTTTGGATGAGCTAGCCACCGCGCCGATGCTGGTGCAGGAAAAATTACTGCGGGTGATCGAATACGGCATGCTGGAGCGCGTCGGCGGCAGAGATCAGCTACAGGTTGATGTGCGGCTGGTGTGTGCAACCAATGACGACCTGCCTGCGCTTGCCGCCAGCGGTAAATTC
Source organism: Pectobacterium sp. PL152 (assembly GCA_021907015.1). Taxonomy (GTDB): domain Bacteria; phylum Pseudomonadota; class Gammaproteobacteria; order Enterobacterales; family Enterobacteriaceae; genus Pectobacterium. The sequence continues at coordinate 292,654 of CP091064.1, forward strand.
CGTGCCGACCTGCTCGACCGTCTGGCCTTTGACGTTGTGCAGCTTCCGCCGCTGCGTGAACGCCAGCAGGATATCATGCTGCTGGCAGATAATTTTGCGATTCAGATGTGCCGTGAATTACATCTACCGCTGTTTCCCGGTTTTACGCCTGCTGCGCGTGAGACGCTGCTGAATTACGACTGGCCGGGCAATATTCGTGAGCTGAAAAACGTGGTTGAACGTTCGGTGTACCGTCACGGCGACAGCGAACAGCCTCTTGATGCCATCATTCTGAATCCCTTCCGCCGAACTCCCGCAGTTCAGGAAAAACACAAACAACATCTACTCAGCCGGATTTACCGCTGGACATGAAGCCGTGGCTGTTGGAACAAGAGAAAGGTTTGATCGATCGGGCATTAACTCAGGCAAAGTTTAACCAGCGTAAAGCCGCGGAACTGCTGGGATTAACCTATCATCAGCTGCGTGGATTGCTGAAAAAACACGATATTGCAGTGAATGAATGAGAGGCGGGAAAGAAAAGGCGGGCGAATTCACGCCCGCAGAGTAAATGGATTAGTCGGTTAACAGCGCGCTATTACGGCTCCACACCCCAGACCAGCGTACCTTTATCGTGTACGGTGATCTTATCCCAGTTGGTGTAGCTCGTGACGTTAGCACCGTATGAATAATCATTCGTTTCATTCACGTTGCTCCAGTCACCGGCGTGGATACGCACCTGAACTTCACCCGTTTCCGCACCCGGCTGGAGAGAACCGGCTCCGCTGCTGAAGGTCACCAGAACGTAGCGGTTAGCCTTATCGGTGCTGGCGGCAGGGGTTCCTGTGCTGGTCACGATGTTGTGAGGACCGACGTTCGCCCAGTCAACAAAGAGGTTCGCACCCGGTTTGCCATCATCATGGAAGTAGTAACGCACTTGCAGATCGCTCAGTTTTATCGGCGTACTTCCGGTATTTTTGATGTTGACCGCCATGCGAATCGCATCATCGGAAGGGTTGTTATCCACATTACGGTATTGCAGCACGACGTCACCCGTGGTTCCGTTACCCGGATTGGTCGGTTCCGTTGGTGTAGTCGGGGTATCGCCATTGCCCAGATCCGCACCTGCACGAATCTGCTCTCTGACAAATTTTCCTGACGCCGACAAATTCTGCTCTGTCCAACCGCCAGATTTGCTCGCTCCCGGAGCCAGCGCGGCGGAGGCCTCGGCTTTGTCGGTAAGTGACCAGTTAACCCAGCTCACGCCACGGTTGTTCAGGAAATCGATCCAGGTCTGCGACTCAGGCAAGAACGGTCCACCGTTGCCGGACGCATCGCTGGTGCCCCACTCGCTGACAAAAATCGCAGCACCGCGGCTTTGTGCATAATCAATGCGATCGCGCAGGAACTGCCCGTGCGTACCCGCATAGAAATGCAGCGCGTACAGCGTATTCGGATCGGGCAGCGGATTATCCGCCGCGTCATGAATATCCTGACTCCAGGTACCCGTGCCAACGATAATGAGGTTATCGGGATCTTTGCTACGGATGGTGTCAGTCACTTCCAGCGCATAAGGCCGAATTTGCCCGTTCCATGTCACGCCGCCGTTGGGTTCATTGGCGATTTCATAAATCACGTTCGGCGAATTACCGTACAACCCCGCCATTTCGGCAAAGAAGGTTTTTGCCTGTGCTTTATAAATATTAGGATCGTTGTCCGACAAGATGTGCCAGTCAATGATGATGTAGACGCCGAGGCTTTGTGCCGCCGCAACGGCCTCTTTGACCTTATTGGCAAGGGAAGGATTGGAAATATAGCCATCCGCTGCCGTGTACATGGCAACACGGAATACGTTAATCCCCCAGTCATCACGCAGCCACTTCATCGAGTCTTTGTTGACGTAGTCACCAAACCACTGCAAACCGTGCGAACTGATCCCTCTCAGTTGCACCCTTTTTCCCTGTTCGTCCACCAGCCGCCCATTTTCAATGGACAGTTGGCCATGCGTTTCCACCGGTGTGGCGGATAATGCAGAGAAACTGAGTGACATCCCCAGTGCTACTGTTACCACACCTAACGTCAATTTCCTGACGAGTTGATTCCTTCTGATCCACATATTCCTTATCTCCATTGTGAACACCCATGATCTTGGGTACAGGCATGATAAGGGAGATTTCTGTTCCCGCAAATAATTTAGGAAATATCCCAATGATATTGATTTTATTAATTATTTACAGAAAAATAGAAAGCAAGGTAAGTATCTGGCGAGGTCATTTTCAGGCGAAAAAAAGCCAGCACGTAGGCTGGCTAAAATAATACTGGAAGCAATGTGAGCAATGTCGTGCTCTCCTTCAGTGCCTGCGAGAAGCCACTTCCGAAGTGCGAAAATGATGATAATAGTTATCAGTATCATCTGTAAAGCACTTTGTTGAGAATTTTTCTCATTTCCATACTGACTATGGGGTTCCTCCCTGCCTCATTGCTGTCGGTAGCAGGTTTAGTGCCCTATAGGGTTAAACAACCTATGACTGTAAAAATCCGGGATCGCCTCAATCAATCGCAACTGGCTTAACGAAGGATGTCGCGGATTAATCAGCGCATTCCGCATACTGCCAAACGGCTTAACCGTACTGGTCGGCACCCAAATCACCAGCGATTGCCCGGCGTTCAGGCAGCGCGACCCCAACGCCTGCACATCCGGCATAAACGGGTAGCGGTGCCAATCCTCAGGCAGCATATCCAGCGTAATGGACTCTTGCGGGACGTCGTCCGGCAGTTCATACACGCCCAGACGATAGCTGGCGGGCAGCAACTGCGGCGAAGGCAGATAATTGCCCATTTCCAGCATGGCGACCGCAGGCGTTTCGCTAAAATAGAGTACCGGCGTATTAGGCTGATTAAAACGTGCGCCGTGCAGGAAGCTCACGCCCGTCTGCCCTGAAAATGACTCCAGCCAGATCGCTTTAGTAATGCGGTACAGCCTCATATAAATTCGCCGTATTCGATCCGGCTCAGCGCATTATCAACCAGCTGACGCCCTTTGTGCGTGTCCAGCATTTCCGCTGGCGTTTTCCCGCCAAAGGCCGGAATGCCGCTCTCCATCCACAGCTGCGCCTTCGCTTCATCTTCAAACGTCGTCATAGCTTTCAGCCACAGGCGAAACGTCTCCAACGCCGCCTCTCCCTGCTCCAGCGTTAAATGTTTACGGCGAAACAAACGGGAGATATTAGAGGGATCGACGGACAGCGCCGAGCCAATCAGCTTGCGGCTTAACCCGCTGGCATCCGCACCACGTTTCAGCATCGCGCCGGAAATCCCGCCGCGTACGACATTAACGAACATTAACGGGTCATGAAACACGCCATCAGGCAGTTCAGCTTCGCGAGCAAAGTTTTCAACTTTAAGACTGATTTCCGCATTCATAGTTATTTCCTCGTCATTATGACTTAACTATAGCATTCATTATGACGTTTTCAATTGTTCATCTGATGACTCAACCGGTTGGAAAGTCGCCAGACGCGCATAACAAGAGTGGGGAGGATGCCAAGAGTGCGATACACTCTGTATATAACCGTATTGACTGAAAAATCCCGTATGTTCGGAAAAACCTGTTTCGCACTGGCATTCACCTGGCTGGCATTGCCTGCACTGGCCGCACCGCAGCCCGTGCCAACATCATCTGCTCCGCTGGAAAGTATTCACCAGAGCGGTTTTGTCTATTGCGTCAATGATGTCCTGAACACGTTTAACCCGCAGATGGCGCGCAGCGGCGTCACCATTGATACGCTGGCGGCGCAGCTTTACGATCGTCTGCTGGATGTCGATCCTTATACCTATCGTCTGATGCCAGAACTAGCCCAGCGCTGGGAAGTGCTGGACAACGGTTCGACATACCGTTTCTATCTGCGCCGCGATGTGCCGTTTCAGCGTACCGCCTGGTTCAGCCCGACCCGCAATATGAACGCCGATGACGTGATATTCAGCTTCCAGCGCATGCTGGACGAAAAGCACCCATATCATGATGTCAACGGCGGCGAATACCCCTATTTTGACAGCCTGCAATTCGCCGATTCGGTGCAAAGCATCCGTAAGCTGGGCGAGTATAGCGTTGAGATTCGGCTCAACAGCCCGGATGCGTCTTTCCTCTGGCATCTGGCTACGCACTACGCGCCGATTCTTTCCGCAGAATACGCGCAACGTCTGGCGAAAGAGGACAAAAAGGAGCTGTTGATCGTGAACCGGTCGGCACCGGCCCTTATCTGCTCGATGAATACCGCAACGGGCAATATATCCGGCTGACGCGTAACGGCGATTACTGGCGCGGCTTGCCACGTATGCGGCAGGTGGTTGTCGATCTCGGTTCCGGCGGTACGGGTCGCTTATCCAAGCTGCTGACCGGTGAATGTGATGTTCTCGCCTATCCGGCTGCCAGTCAGCTGACGATTCTGCGTAACGACCCCGTCTGCGTCTGTCGCTGCGCCCCGGCATGAACGTTGCCTATCTGGCCTTCAACGTGCGTAAACCGCCGTTGGACGACCGCCGCGTGCGGGAAGCCATCGCGCTGGCGATCAATAACGACAGGCTGATGCAGTCGATCTATTACGGCACGGCAGAAACCGCCGCGTCGATTCTGCCCCGCGCCTCATGGGCGTACGATAATGAATCGCAGATTACGGAATATAACCCGCAGAAAGCGCGGCAAATCTTGCAGGAACTGGGGCTAACGAACCTCAACCTGCGCCTGTGGGTACCCAGCGCCTCACAGTCCTACAACCCCAGCCCGCTGAAAACCGCAGAGCTGATACAGGCCGATCTGGCGCAAATTGGCGTCACCGTGACCATCGTTCCCGTGGAAGGCCGTTTTCAGGAAGCACGGCTGATGGAACTCAGCCACGATTTAACGCTGGCAGGTTGGGCAACGGACAGTAACGACCCGGACAGCTTTTTCCGACCGTTGCTAAGCTGCGCAGCAATTCGTTCCCAGAGCAACTACGCACACTGGTGCGATCCTACGTTTGACGAAGTGCTGCAAAACGCGCTCGTCACAGCAGCTTTCTAAGCGGATTGACTATTATCAGCAGGCACAGCGTATTCTGGCAGAACAGTTACCCGTTCTGCCGCTGGCGTCGTCATTGCGACTGCTGGCCTACCGCTATGATATGAAAGGGCTGGTATTGAGCCCCTTCGGCAATGCCTCGTTCGCGGGCGTCTTCCGCGAGGCTCAGCAGGCACAGCAGAAACCCTCTGCACCGGAAACCGTGGAGGAAGCACAGCCGTGATTATTTTTACCTTGCGACGTCTGGTGTTACTGATAGTGACACTGTCACTCTTGACGCTGGTTGGCTTTAGCCTCAGTTACTACACGCCCAACGCCCCGCTCAACGGCGCGGCGCTGTTTGATGCCTATCATTTTTACCTCACTAGCCTGCTTCAGGGGGATTTCGGCCGTTCCAGCATTAACGGACAGGCCATCAGCGAGCTGCTGAAAGAAGTGTTCCCGGCCACGATCGAGCTTTGTCTGCTGGCGTTTGCGCTCTCGCTACTGGTCGGTATTCCGCTGGGAATTACCGCTGGCGTGATGCAGAACCGCGGCGCGGACATTGTGATCAGTACGTTAGCGCTTATCGGCTTCTCTCTGCCGGTATTCTGGCTGGCGCTGCTGCTGACGCTCTTTTTCTCGCTGCACCTTGGCTGGCTGCCGGTTTCAGGCCGCTTCGACCTGCTCTATCAGGTGAAAACCGTCACCGGATTTGCACTGATTGACGCCTGGCTGTCAGATTCGCCACATCGCGGCGAAATGATCGTCAGCGCTATTCGCCACCTGATTCTGCCGATTACCGTGCTGGCCGTCGGGCCAACCACCGAAGTGATCCGCCTGATGCGCGTCAGTACCACGGAAATTATCAGCAAAAACTACATTAAAGCGGCGGCGACTCGCGGACTGTCGCGCTTTACGATCATTCGCCGCCATCTGATTCACAACGCACTGCCGCCGATTATTCCCAAACTGGGATTACAATTTTCCACGATGCTGACGCTGACGATGATTACCGAAGTGGTCTTTAACTGGCCGGGTATCGGTCGCTGGCTGGTGAATGCCATTCGCCAGCAGGACTTCGCTGCAATTTCTGCGGGCGTAATGGTGGTGGGCGCGATGGTCATCACGGTCAACATCCTGTCCGATATTTGGGGTGCTATGGCAAATCCGTTGAAACACAAGGAATGGTATGCCCTTCGATAACATTTATAGCGAAAAACGGCTTCCTAGCCGACTGGGCGATACCTGGCGGGCGTTCCATCAGGATATGCTCGCGATGATCGGGCTATACGGCTTTCTGATCCTGATTGGTCTGTGCCTGTTCGGCAAGTTTCTTGCGCCTTATGAAGTGGATCAGCAATTTTTGGGCTACCAACTGTTGCCCCCCTCCTGGTCGCACTACGGTGAAGTCTCGTTCTTTCTTGGCACCGACGATTTGGGGCGCGATCAGCTAAGCCGTCTGCTGAGCGGTGCGGCGCCGACCGTCGGCGCATCGCTCATCGTCACCTACGCGGCGGCGCTGTGCGGCATCGTATTGGGCGTCTTTGCGGGCGTTACTCGCGGGCTGCGCTCCGCAATGCTCAACCACATTCTGGATACGCTGCTGTCGATTCCCTCGCTGCTGCTGGCGATTGTGGTGATTGCCTTTATCGGCCCTAAGCTCGAACACGCGATGCTCGCCGTTTGGCTAGCGCTGCTGCCGCGCATGGTGCGCACCATCTACAGCGCCGTACACGCAGAAATGGACAAAGAGTACGTGATCGCCGCCCGTCTTGACGGTGCGTCCACGTTTTATCTGGTGTGGTACGTTGTGCTGCCGAATATCGCCGCGCTGCTGGTTTCCGAGTTTACCCGCGCGCTGTCGATCGCCATTTTGGATATCGCCGCGCTGGGCTTTCTCGATTTGGGCGCACAGCTGCCGACCACCGAATGGGGCGCGCTGCTTGGCAACTCGCTGGAGCTGGTTTATGCCGCACCGTGGACCGTGATGTTGCCCGGCGCGGCTATCGCGCTGAGCGTATTAATCGTCAACCTGCTGGGCGACGGCATCCGCCGCGCGCTCGTCGCGGAAACGGAATAAGAGGCGACGACTCCCTATGCCATTACTTGATATCCGTAACCTGACGATTGAATTCCTCACCGCCGACGGCCCGGTAAAAGCCGTCGACCGCGTCAGCATGACGCTGAGCGAAGGGGAAATTCGCGGGCTGGTGGGCGAATCCGGCTCAGGTAAAAGCCTGATCGCCAAAGCCATCTGCGGGATCACCAAAGAGAACTGGCGCGTGACCGCCGATCGCTTCCGCTTTGATGATATCGACCTGCTGCAACTGTCGTCGCGCGAACGGCGTAAACTGGTCGGCCATAACGTCTCCATGATTTTTCAGGAGCCACAATCCTGTCTCGATCCGTCCGAGAGTATCGGGCGGCAGTTGGTGCAGGCGATTCCCGGCTGGACGTATAAAGGCCGCTGGTGGCAGCGATTCAACTGGCGCAAACGCCGCGCTATCGAACTGCTGCACCGCGTCGGGATTAAAGATCATAAAGATATTATGGGTAGCTACCCTTATGAACTGAGCGACGGCGAATGCCAGAAAGTGATGATTGCCATCGCGCTGGCGAACCAGCCGCGCCTGCTGATTGCCGATGAACCCACCAACGCGATGGAATCCACCACGCAGGCCCAGATTTTCCGCCTGCTTTCGCGGCTGAATCAGAACAATAACACCACGATTCTGCTCATCAGCCATGACCTGCAAACCATGAGCAAATGGGCTGACCGGATCAACGTGCTCTACTGTGGGCAAACGGTAGAGAGCGCAACCAGTGAAGATTTGATCACCGCGCCGCACCACCCTTATACGCAGGCGCTGATTCGCGCGATGCCCGATTTCGGTCGTTCGCTGCCGCACAAAAGCCGGCTGAACACGCTAACGGGTGCGATCCCCTCACTGGAGCACCTGCCGATTGGCTGCCGGCTCGGCCCGCGCTGCCCGTATTCACAAAAGCAGTGTATGCAAACACCGCCGCTGCTTTCGGTTAAGAACCACTTATATGCCTGCCACTTCCCGCTCAACATGGAGGAACCGTAATGGTTGAGATGCTGCTTGAAGCCCGCAACCTAACCAAAACGTTCCGCTATCGGACCGGGCTATTTCGCCGTCAGCACGTTGAGGCAGTGAAATCCGTCAGCTTTACGCTGCGTGAACGACAAACGCTCGCCATCATCGGTGAGAACGGATCGGGGAAATCGACGCTGGCTAAAATGCTGTCAGGCATGATCGCCCCGACGTCCGGCGAACTGGTTATTGACGATCACCCGCTGCATTACGGCGATTACCGCTATCGCAGCCAGCGCATTCGTATGATCTTTCAGGATGCAGGCAATGCGCTCAATCCGCGTCAACGTATCGGGCAACTGCTGGATGTTCCGCTGCGGCTAAATACTGATCTCAGCGCCGAAGCACGCGAAAGAGCGATTAATCAGGCACTGCATCAGGTTGGGCTGCGTCCCGATCACGCCTATTACTATCCACATGCGCTCGCACCGGGGCAAAAACAGCGTGTCGGTCTGGCACGTGCGCTGATCCTGCAACCGAAGGTGATTGTTGCCGATGAGGCGCTGGCGTCACTGGATATGTCTATGCGGTCACAGATTATCAATCTGATGCTGGAGTTACAGGAAAAGCACGGTATCTCTTATATTTACGTGACGCAGCATCTGGGCATGATGAAGCATATCAGCGACCAGATTCTGGTGATGCAGGCTGGCGAAGTGGTCGAGCGCGGCAGTACCGCCGATGTGTTGTCCGCCCCGCTCCACGACCTGACGAAACGTTTAATTGCCAGCCACTTCGGCGAAGCACTCAGCGCCGATGCCTGGCGACGCGACGGCGCACAACGTTAATCTCCGCGCACGACGACGGTATCCCCGCAACGGCCGCAGGACGGTGAAAGAAAGGAGGATACTGCTCGGAGTACCGCTACCGTCCCCAACATGGTAGAATCGCGCGGTTTATTCATCTCGGTCGTCACTTGCCGCGTAGGTTTACCGGCACCGAAGTGGCGATCGCAGCAACAATGATCACAAGGATTACTGCTATGGGTTTTCTTACCGGTAAGCGCATTCTGGTAACAGGTGTTGCCAGCAACCGTTCTATTGCCTACGGTATTGCACAAGCAATGCAGCGTGAAGGTGCCGAACTGGCCTTCACGTATCAGAACGACAAATTGAAAGCACGCGTTGAAGGCTTTGCCAGCGAGCTGGGCTCCAGCATCGTTCTGCCGTGTGATGTCGCTGAAGATGCGAGCATCGAAGCACTGTTTACCGAACTGGCTAACGTATGGCCGAACTTTGATGGCTTCGTGCACTCTATTGCTTACGCACCGGGCGACCAACTGGACGGTGACTACGTTGATGCCGTGACCCGTGAAGGTTTCAACATCGCTCACGATATCAGCTCTTACAGCTTCGTCGCGATGGCGAAAGCCTGCCGTAAAATGCTGAACCCGAACTCTGCGCTGGTTACCCTGTCCTACCTGGGTGCTGAGCGTGCCATCCCTAACTACAACGTGATGGGTCTGGCAAAAGCGTCTCTGGAAGCAAACGTACGTTACATGGCGAACGCCATGGGTGCTCAGGGCGTGCGCGTTAACGCCATCTCTGCGGGCCCGATTCGTACACTGGCTGCCTCCGGCATCAAAGACTTCAAGAAAATGCTGTCGCATTGCGAAGCCGTTACGCCAATCCGCCGTGTCGTTACCATTGAAGACGTGGGCAACTCTGCTGCGTTCCTGTGTTCCGACCTGGCTGCCGGTATCTCCGGTGAAGTTCTGCACGTTGACGGCGGCTTCAGCATCGCTGCAATGAACGAGCTGGAACTGAAATAAGTCATCAAAAGTAGCCTATCCCTGATAGGCTACTTTCCCTCCTTCGGCTATAACACCTAAATGGTGCGGCTCGGTTAAATAGGGTAAGACAATACGCTTGTCACGCCTCTCTGGATAAAATATCCCTTTAGTAAACAGATTGTTACTCTTGCTTTTCAATTCCAACGGTCACCGAATAATCCTTATTCAATAGTTCAAACGTATAATCCCGCTGCGAAGAGAAAATAATCTCTCGTGCTTTTGTCACAAATATCGCTTCGATATCCGGCTGATGTTGTAGAAACTCAATGCCCGCGTTAACGCCCATGCCATAGAGCAACGTGGTGTAGATATCACCGTCGAGAGAGTCATTCGAGATAACCGTGACGCTGTGCAGTTCGTTATCCAGCGGATAACCCGTCCGAGGATCGAGAATATGGTGATAGATGCGATCGTCCACGGTAAAAAAGCGTTCATAGACGCCGGATGTCACTACGGATTTGTTCTTCACCTTAATGATGCCAAGCAGGCTATCGCGATCCGCAAAGGTTTCTGCAACCCGACGTTCCAGAGCCCTTGCTCATCCGTCAGCGCACTGCCGATTGCCAGCACGTTCCCCCTAGATTGATCAGCGCATCCTGAATCGCATGTTGATGCAGGACATCACGGACGATATCGGCAATATAGCCTTTCGCAATCGCCCCCAGATCGATCTCCATTCCGGCGTTTTCTAGCAATACGGCGCAGTCCTGCTCTCTGAGAATAATGCGTTCGGGATGTGTTAATGCCAGCGCCCGTTGTATCGGTTCGCTGTCAGGTACCGTGCTGCCGCTAAACCCGATTTTCCAGAGTTTCACGACAGGGCCAATCGCAACGTTAAAGCCGCTATTTTCAATCAGACTCACTGCTTTGGCGCGCTTAATCAACTCAAAGACAACCGGGCTGACCGACACATACGCCTTGCCCGCCGCGTGATTGATGCTCATCACTTCCGACTGCGCTCGGTTAACGGTTAGCAGGTCTTCAAGCTGCTTGATGCGCTGGAAAACCTGCCTGACGGCAGTTTCATCATGAACAAACAGTTTGAGCAGAATCGGGCTGCCCATCAGATGAACGGAATAAACGTAAGCGTTATCGACTGAAGGCATAAGGCGGCTCCCATGAACGAATGGCGGAACAGAGAGAAAACGGGTGGGCAATCGCGAGCGCCCTTTCAGACGCTCGCCATCAGCACGACTATTTTATGACTGACTCTTCTACCACTTATTCCTCTATCAGCATCGGCTGGTTTTCAGCCGTTTTCGCCGCCGCTTTCGCAAACTTTGGCTGACGCGCTTTCGTTGGAAAAACGTCGGAACGACGCGGCGCCCGCGCATAGGCCGCCGCCTGAATCCCCGCCTGAATCCCGAAGATAATGATATCCGCCACGGCGTTGCCGCCAATGCGGTTCGCGCCGTGAATACCGCCAACCACTTCCCCTGCTGCGTAAGCCCCGGAGATCGTCTCTTTATAACGGTTCAGCACTTCCGCTTTCTCGTTGATGGTGACGCCCCCATCGTATGGTGTACGCCCGGCGCCACCTTAATGGCGTAGTAAGGCGCCTGATTCAGCGGGTCGCGCATCCCCGTCGTGCGACCAAAATCTTCATCCTGTTTATTGGCAATGAAGGCATTGTAGCGTTCGAGGAGGCTTGCAGCGCAGTTGGCGGCATATCCAGCAGGTCGGCCAGTTCCGCGATACTGTCCGCGCTAACGGTCAGCCCTTGCGCGACATACTCTTCGACCGCCCGGTTGCGGCTTCTCACTTGTTCATCAAACAGGATGTACGCATAGCCTTCCGGCAGGTTCACGATGGCTGATGAGACGTTATCCCGCGTCTCCATTTCGTTAAAGAAACGTTCTCCACGCTGCGACACCAGAATAGCTCCGCCGCCGCGAATGGATTCGGAAATCAGATAAGACGTCGTCTGTTCCACCGTCGGATGGGTCTGAATTTCCCCCATGTCCACCGTATCCGCACCGATCTGTTCCAGCAGGCGAATGCCACCGCCCGTCGCCCCTTTATGGTTGGTGGTGACGAAACCTTTCAAGTCTGGTCGGTATGACACCACCATCGATGCGTTCGCGCTAAAGCCGCCCGTCGCGACAATCACCGCTTTTGTCGCAATTTGGCTCTCTTCCTGCTCCTCATTGACGACGCTGACAGCAGTAACCTTGCCCTTCTCCTGCACAATTTCAGTCACTGACGTTTCCAGCAGCACCTCAATATTGTATTTATTGAGGTTTTTAATCAGCCCGCTGACCAGATAGCCGCCCACCGCTGCGCCGTTGGCTGGCCGATGTGTTCTGTCAACGCTCATGCCGCCCGTCGTGGTGATATCGCTCAGTTCAATATCGTGCTGCGCCAGCCAGTTAATGGCGTCTGACGCATGATCGACGAAGTACTTCACCAGCGCGGGATTGTTCTTCTGTTTACCGCTTTTCAGGGTTTCGTCATAGAACAGCGCGTGGCTATCTTCGATGCCTTTATTTTGCTGGAAGACGGTTCCCGCCGCGTTCATACCAGCAGACGCCTTGATGGTATTCCCACCAATGACCGGCATCTTTTCAATCACGATAACGCGCGCGCCCTCTTCGCTGGCCTGAATCGCCGCCGCCAGCCCCGCACCGCCGCTGCCAATCACCACCACATCCGCTTCGCGGCGCGCGTTTGGGTTACCGCCGTCGGCAATAATGGCGTCTTTGCTGGATTTCACCATCGCCTTGGTGACCGCCTTTTTAATGGCTTCACTCTGCGCCGTGGCGCCCGTTACGGCATCAACGTGGGGACTATTGGTATCCAGAATGCGTTCGCGGATAATCTCAAAACTGATTTTCAGTGAATCATCGATATCGCTATTCTCCAGCGCGATATCGGCGACCCGATTCTGCTCAAAATGAACATGAATTCGCAGCTCGCCACATTCATCCTGAACGCTTTCCTGATAAATCCCGGATTTAAATTTTTTTCCGGCTAAATTCACGTCCCGAATCATGGCTTCTACTAATGAAAAACGCCACAGCGGTTCGGGAATCATTAATGCTTCACGTTTATCGCTGGCAATATAAAGTTCGAGCTTTTCCTGCTCGGCAATACGATCTGCCCAGTCTGGATAAGCAATACAGGCTCTGCCGACGGCAATCAGGTCATAACCATTTTCCAGCGCCGCATCGGCGTCTGCCTGATTCACAATATCCCCGACGCCAATAACCGGAATCGCGGCTAATGTTGCAGAACGACGGGAAACATATTTTTTAATCAACGGCGTCGGGTCATTAATCTCAATAATGGATGAGCGCAGGATATTTCCCATAGAGAAGTGGACGTAATCCAACCCGCGCGCCGCTAATTTTTCCAGCAGATAGAGTGAATCATCAAAATGAATACCCGGCTCTTCGATCTCTTCTGGCGAGAAACGATAGCCGATAATAAATGCAGGATCGGCGTATTGAGCCGCGACCTCATGAGTGATATCCAGTACCGCCAGCGGAAATGCTGCACGGTTGTCACGGCTGCCGCCCCATTTATCTGAACGTTGATTAGAGTGGGGAGAATAGAACTGTTGGATCAGGTAGGTGTTCGCGCCGTGAATTTCTACCCCATCGAACCCCGCCTGAATGGCACGACGGACGGCATCACCAAACTTGCCGATCATGGCGTCAACCTCGTCGCCCGACAGCGCGACCGGAACCGTCGCTCCTGCGCGCGGCGCGGCAATGGCGCTCGGCGCAACCGGCGTCGCACCACCGATAAAACGCGGTTCGACCATGCGGCCGCCGTGATAAATTTGCAGGATCGCCGTCGAACCTTTCTCTTTAATCGCCGTCGCAATTTTGGCCAATCCGGCAATTTTGTCGTCGTGGTCTATTCCTATCGCACCGGGAAAAGCCAACCCTTTGTCATCAATAAAACAGCATTCCACAATCACGGTACCAATGCTGCCTGCTCTGGCCTGATAATATTCCACCAGCTCTTTGGTCACGCTCCCATCGTAAAACCCACTACAGGTGGTCATGGGTGCCATCAGTACCCGATTTTTCAGCGTCGCGCCGTTGGGGAGTGTAAAAGCGGCAAATAGATCATGGTGATTATTCTTCATAGCGAATACTCCACTTAAAATAGAAACTCTGTTCGCAAATGAATCAGAAGCCGCCATGTTTGTTTTTATTAATTCTTTTGGCTGATAATTTGCGAACTTATTACTTACCAAGTATCTATTTTTTTGACTGTTATAAAATGTTTTCTTACTATTTAAACTATTTTGTAGATCCGCTTTTATTAAGGGTATTCGCACAACTCTTTTCTATATTTAATATTCCATTCACTTCGTTAACATTTTATTATCCTGAAAATAACCAATCGAATATTATTGATATTCTGCATAACAAAAAAACGCCCCGGTAAACAAATAAGACCGGGGCGCAACAGGAAATAAAATGGGATGGCTATTGGTGTTGATAGGTATTCGTGTGGACGCCGTTAATGTACAGCTGACGCTGCTCACCCGCTGGAAGACGTAGCGTCGCGTGCCGCCAGGCAGGCTGATATCGCCCTTCCGATGTGAACGTCACGTCAATCCGTTGGCTATCAGTACAAATTTCCCAGCGCAGCCACAGCGCATTACCTTCACGCCATTGCCACGTTTCACCATCGTCTTCAAACAGTAGCCCGCTGTCCGTGCCACCCGCCGCAGGCGGGAATAGCAGGAATTCACGCTGTTCGTCTTCCTGTGGGCTGACGTGCGCCGTTCGTCCGGACAGCGGGATCATCGCCCCCGCGCGGACCAGCAGCGGGAGCCGTTCCAGCGGAGCATCCAACACAATCGTCTGTCCGCCGCTGAACCACTGGCCGGAATGGAAATCGTACCAGCCTGACGTATTCGCCGGCAGGTACACCGTGCGCTTGCGCTGCCCGCTTCAACCACGCTGGCAACCAGAATATCCCGCCCCAGCATGAAATCGTCGGTTTCTGCCAGCGTCGCGCTGTCCTGCTCATGGTCGAGGAACGTTGGGCGCAGCATCGGCTCATCATCCGCACTAGCCTGCCATAGCAAGGTGTAAAAATACGGCAACAGGCGATAGCGCAGCGCAATGGCGCTGCGGATCGCAGGCGTTACCGCGGGATACATCCACGGTTCGTTCACCGTATGGTCATCATTCCAGGAATGGATAGTGAAACGCGGATGCATCACGCCATTTTGTACCCAGCGCACAAAAAGCTCAGCGTCCGGTTTGTCACCGGAGAAGCCGCCGACGTCATGCCCAACATTAAACAGGCCGGACAGACTCATTCCCACGCCCATTCGGGTGTTGTAGCGCAGCGTCTGCCAGTTGGTGCGGTTATCGCCGCTCCAGGTTTGCACGTAGCGCTGCATTCCCGCACAGCCGGAACGGGAGATCAGATAAGGGCGCAGCGTCGGGGCAAAACGCTGCTGTGCTTCTAGGGAGGCGCGCATCATCAGCAACGGCATCAGCGGGCGAATGTGTTTGATCGCCATCGTGTCGCCGAATCCGTGGCAGCGGGCTTCGCCATCCCAAACTTCATATTCGTTATTGTCATTCCACGTCGAATCAATCCCTTTCTCCAACAACTGCCGGGTGACGTTCTCCTGCCACCACGCCACCGTTGCCGGGTTGGTGAAATCAAGGTGCGACCCTTCGTCATCCCAAAAGCTGGAGCGTTCTGGCACATCGGCTTCGGAATCGAGGATAAATAGCCCCTGCGCCGATACCTCTTCATATTTGGGATGATCTTGCAGTAGACAGGGCTTGATATTGGCAGCCAGCTTGAGGCCCGCATCGTGGAAGGCCTGAGACATCACCTCCGGCTGGGGGACTTTGTCGTAGTTCCAGTTAAACACATAGCGCTTATTGTTAATCGACGTGTAGCCCGATGAGAGTTGGAACGAATCACACGGAATATGGTGCTCACGACACAGCGCGATAAATTTCATCAGCTGCTGCTGCGCATCCGGCGCGTCGGTGTAATGCATGGTGGAACCGCTATAGCCGAGGCTCCACTTTGGCCCAAAGAGCGTTTTACCCGTCAGGCGCACGAACGCTTTTGTCACATCCAGCACGCGCGGCCCGATGAACAGGTAATAGTCGAGATCGCCCGCTTCCGCCTGATAACGCCGATAAGCCAGATGGTAGTTATCGATTTCATTACCGAGATCGAGCCAGGTCGTGCTCAGGTTATCGTAAAACAGGCCGAAACTGACATCTTCGCGTCGGGTAATGGTAAACGGGACATGCTTATACAGCGGATCGGTGCTCGCCGCGTTGTAGCCCATCGCATCCAGATTGCGGAATTCAAACCGGCGTCCGGTACGCTCAAGATCGCCCGCTTTCTCACCCAGCCCGTAATAGCGCTCCGTCGGGAAACGGCGCTGGTAGTGCGCCACGCCGTCACCGTGTGGATTCAGCAGGTAGGCGCTGGTGGGGCGATCGGCGGCAAACGGCTGCCATTCGCCCTGTTCATTGAGGTACTCCCATGCCAGCCACAGCGGTTGATGAATCGTAATTCGCATCCGCGCGGTGCTGATACGCAATGCATCGTCCAGCTGTTCCAGTGAGAATCCCGGCAGGCTAAAGCCTTCGCTACTTTCGCGGCTGCGTCCCTGCCAGGGAACATCCTGCTGCGGCGCGATGCTCCAGGTGCGGTTCAGCTTGAGTTCACCATTTTGTTTAACCAGCACGCGGGCCAACATCGGTTCCAGCACGTACAGACGAAAAACATGTTTATCATCCACCAACAGCTCAACATGATCGGCGCTCTGATGACGAAACACCCAATTTTTCAACGTTTTCATACAGCGTCCTTTTCAGGAAAGAATAAACTCGTCGTTATGCTTAATGCAGGTCCCTTAAGCCCATTTTTAGGAGAAACACGGGGATGAGGTTCCCTTAGGGAAGCCTCGCCCCGTGGTCGCTCCGTGTATCTCGCGTCTTAAACGAATGGCATAAGCCGTTATGCCTGCGACCGCGTTTTCCCACGACGTTCAGCAATAAATGCGATCAGGAAGACGGCACCGATCAGATCGAAGAATCCCATGGCGACAAACAGCGGGTTAAACCCGATTTTGTCGGCCGTGACGCCAATCAACAGCGAGAACAGGAAGCTGGCAATCCAGGCAAACGAACCGCGCATCCCGTTCACCGTGGCCATCTGACCTTTATCAAACGATTCCACCACCAGTGCGCTCAGCATGCAGGAAATCACCTGATGGCCGAACCCGCCGATGGAAATCAGCAGAATTGCGACCCACGGATCTTTACTGATGGCGACCAACGCCAGCGACAGCATCAGAAACGCACCCGTTACCGAGCTGGCCACAATCGAGTTAACGCGCGAACAGCCGAACCAGTGGGTGTAGAGCCGAGTGAGGTAGCCGCTGGCGACGCTGCCCAGATCGGCGGCAAGAAACGGTAGCCATGCAAACATCGCGATTTGTTTCAGATCCATACCGCGTTCATTTGCCAGATAGAGCGGTACCCAAAAGCTGAGCACGGCCCACGCGGGTTCCGCCATAAAAGCGGGAATCGCAATACCGTAAAAGCGTTTGTTTTTTGAGACGGTCTTCAGCGCGGTAAAGAAAGGCAGTTTGACAGGAGGCGCTTCGTTGTCCTGACGGATGAAATCCAGCTCCTCGCGGCTTAAATTGGGGTGATCTTCCGGGTTATGGTAGAACAGCCACCACAGTGCCACCCACAGCAGCGCCAGCCCACCGGTGAACATAAATGCGCCCTGCCAGCCCAGATAGGCATGCGCCACGACGATAATCGGCGGTGCCAGCATCGCGCCGATGGAGAAACCGACACCGGCCCAACCTGCCGCAATCGGACGTTCCTTTTTCGGGAACCACTCACCCAACGTTTTGGCATTCGCTGGTGTCGCCGCGGCTTCCGATGCCCCCATAAAAAGCGCAGAAGCGCCAGATGCAGCCAGCTTCCCGCCCCCGCGTGGAAGATGCACATCAGCGCCCAGATTGTGGCGCAGATCATAAAGCCCATTTTCAGACCGATGACATCGATCAGCCAGCCGCAAATCGGCTGAAAGATGGTGTACGCAAGCTGGAATGCACCCACAATCCAGGAATATTGCTCGGTGGTGATACCCATCGTGGTTTTCAGTTCTGGTGCCAGAATACCGAGCGAGTTACGCGTGATGTAGTTAACAGTAACGCCAAGCAGAAACAGGCCAAGAACCCACCAGCGCAGGTTTCTGAATGTCCGTTTGCCTTTGGTAGCGATGGAGGACGAATTGATGTCGAGACTCATGGTGACTCCTATACAGGAAAGTAGGGTTACATTGGTCTGATATCTCAGCGGCATTTTTGTATTTATAGCCTACCGAACACTCAAACCATTTTCATGTCATTGTATTTATTAATTTAAATCCTTTTTTATTGCCTCTAACCACTGAAATTGGTTTACCAAATCGAGAGTAGAACAATTGAAAATCGTGAAACACTCACTTTTTTGAAAACATTTTCATGCTATGGTCAAAATGCAGGCAAAAAACCCTCTGTATCCCCTGAAAACAGGAAACAGATAGCAATGAAAACTTTGTCATTTTCGAAGGTGAACGGGATCACAAAATGAAAGGAAACCTGAAAATACGTGAAATTGCGCAGCGGACAGGCTACTCGATCAGTACAGTTTCACGCGTATTGTCTGGTCAGTCCAATACCAGCGAGCACGCAAAAGCAGAGATTCTCAACTGTGCCCGCCAGTGCGGCGTACTGGCCGATCTTGCCAACGGCCGCCTGCTCTTGAACGGGCTGACAATATTCGCTCCACCGCGCGCTTTTGATATTCGGTCCGACATCTTCTATCACAAAGTGGTACAGAGCATCATTGATGCCCTAAAGCCGCACGATGTGCGAGTGCGATACTGTGGACTGGAAGAAAATGACAGCGATGCCGCGCTCTTTTTAGACAAAATGCGCGATCCGGCCACGGAGGCGGCACTGCTGATCGGCATCGACGATCCCTATATTCACGCGCTGGCGGCAGACAGCGGTAAGCCCTGCATATTGATTAACTGTCTCGACCGTAAGATGCGACTGCCGGGTGTGGCACCGGCACACCGGTTAATCGGCGAGTTCTCCGCGCACTATCTCTTCGAGCAAGGACACCATACCGTGTTGACGCTGTTATGCCTGCGTCGCTACACCATGGAGCTACGTCTGGACGGTATCCGGGATGCCTATCAGTACCATAACCTGCCGTTTTCCAGTGGGGAGAACTTGCTGTCGTTAGATAATTTCAGCACGGCAGATGCGGAACAGGCGATGACCGCCTTTTTGTCCCGCTGTCCGCAGGATAAATGGCCTACGGCTATTCTGGCAGGCGGTGATTTTATCGCGGTCGGGGTGGTCAATGCGCTGCATAAGGCGGGATTGCGCGTACCGCAGGATGTCTCGGTGATGAGTATGGATGGCTTCAATCTGTCGGCCATTCACGATGTGCCGCTCACGTCGGTACACGTGCCGCGTGAAGCGCTGGGCGAAGAGGCCGTCAGGCTGCTGCAATACCGCCTGATCCGTCCCGAAGCCCCGGTTGGCAACACGCTACTCAACGGTACGCTGGTCGTTCGCCAATCCGTCAGGCGGCTGCGCGCCAGTAAATCGGTAGCACCCGTACAGGACGAAAGCCTTTACGACTGAGCCTGCAACCACTGCTGTGCCGCATCAAAGAAATTCTGCGCCAGCGGTGTCGCTCTGCCTGCCTGTGCGACAACAACCGCGGCGCGGCGGCGCATCGGCGGAAAGTGCAGCGGCCGCAGCGTTAACGCGGGCGTCATTTCCGGAATCAGGCTGCCGTGGGGAACAATCCCGCACCCCAGCCCGACATAGGTACTTTGGATCAGTTGCAGGACAGAAGCGCTTTCCACTTTTACCCACGGCGAGACGCCCATTTCACGGAAATGGCTATCCAGATAGCGACGGAAATAACGGCTGGCCTCCGCCAGACAAAGCGGCACATCGGAGAGTACGGTGAGAGGCAGCGGCGTGTCACCCACTAACTGCGGGAAATGGTGAGGATGAAACAACAGATCGATGCCCTGCTCCATTAGCGGCGATGCCTGAAAGTGCAGCTCCTGTAGCGTCGAGAACTCAAAAAAGCCGATACCGACATCTACCGAATGCGCATTCAGCGCTTCCAGCAGTTGATCCGCGCTGAACAGCGAAATCTGAAAATCCAACTGCGGGTAAACCTCATTGACCGCGGCCAGCAGGCTCGATAACGCGATGCTGCTTTGCGGCACCGCACCGATGCGCAATACGCCACTCACGCCACGCTTCAGCGACGCCACTTCCAGCTTCAGCCCCTGATACACCGAGACGATCTCCCGTGCCCAGGCCAGCACGCGCTCGCCTTCGGCGGTAAAGCCCTCAAAATTGTTACCCCGGTTGATTAGCGCCAGATCCAGCTCTTTTTCCAGATTCTTCAACCGCATGGAGAGCGTTGGCTGACTGACAAAACTGGCTTCCGCTGCCCGGCCAAAATGGCGCTCTTTCTCCAGATTGCACAGGTATTGCAGTTGCTTAATATCCATCGTCAGACTCTGTAGTGGGTAAGCCACAAGTATACTCTGATAAATAACCTCTATCCCACCATAGCCGCATTTGATTAGACGGGATCGCCGACGGCACCTAAACTTCCCTCAAGAGCAAATATTTAAAATTTTGTTCACATAAAAAAAAAAAACCCTAAATAATTCGAGTTTCAGGCCGGCGGCAACGCAGCGAGTCCCCAGGAGCTTACTCAAGTAAGTGACTGGGGTGACAAATCTGCTGGGAGCAGATTTGAACGCTGCTTGCAGCGGCCCTTCAGGGCGAGGCCCACGACGGGCCGAGTATTTGAGGCGGCCAACACACCTGCAACTTGAAGTATGACGGGTTTATTCACCTGCGGAACATGCTATGAAATTCAAACCATCCATCAAGCCATACCGCAATGCGGCTGGCGGCTGGGGCTCGTTGGAAGCCACCACGCGTTTTGTGCTCGACAGCAAGCAAGCGCTGAAAAATATCCGAAACTTGTTGCGGGTCAATAAATCGAAAGGTTTTGACTGCCCCGGCTGCGCCTGGGGTGATGACAACAGCAGCACGTTCAGTTTCTGCGAAAATGGCGCGAAAGCGGTCAGTTGGGAAGCGACGCGCAAAGCGGTCGATCTGGATTTCTTCGCCGCCCATAGCGTCACGACGCTACGCCAGCAAAGCGACTATTTCCTTGAATATCAGGGGCGTTTAACCCACCCGATGCGTTATGACCGCGTCAGCGACCGCTATGTTCCCATCGACTGGGACGCGGCGTTTGCGCTGATTGCTCAGCACATCAATAATATGGCTCATCCCGATCAGGTGGAGCTTTATACGTCCGGCCGTGCCAGTAATGAAGCCTCTTATCTGTATCAGCTTTTTGGTCGCATGCTGGGCACCAACAATTTCCCTGACTGCTCGAATATGTGCCATGAGGCCAGCGGAATCGGTCTGAAACAGAGTATCGGTGTGGGGAAAGGCACGATCCGGCTGGATGATTTTGAACACGCTGACGCCATCTTCGTTTTTGGTCAGAATCCTGGCACCAACCACCCACGCATGCTGCACAGCCTGCGCCACGCCGCCGATCGCGGCGCGCATATCGTCTCCTTTAATACGCTACGCGAACGCGGTCTGGAACGTTTTGCCAATCCGCAGAATCCGCTGGAGCTGCTCACGCCACTGTCCGGCACCATTAGTGAAACCTACCTGCAACCGAATCTGGGCGGCGATATGGCTGCCGTGCGCGGCATGGTGAAAGCACTGCTGGAAACACATCGCCAGCGTCTGTCTGCCGGGGAAGCGGGTTTATTCGATCAGGATTTCCTGTCTACGCATACCCAACAGGTGGACGAATATCTGGCCGTTGTCGACGCGACAAGCTGGCAGAAAATCGAACAGCAGTCCGGCCTGAACGAAGCGCAACTGCGCTATGTGGCGGCGATTTATCAGCAGTCTCCGCGGGTGATTTGCACCTGGGCGATGGGCATTACTCAGCACAAGCATTCCGTCGCTACCGTGCGGGAGATCGTAAACCTGCAACTGCTGTTCGGGCAGTTAGGGAAACCGGGTGCAGGTCTGTGTCCAGTGCGCGGCCACAGTAATGTGCAGGGTAACCGGACCATGGGGATCGATGAGAAGCCGACAGCGGCATTTCTCGATCGTCTGGCGGCGCATTATGGTTTCACACCGCCTTACGCCGCAGGCCACAACACGGTAGAAGCGCTGGAAGCGATGCTGCGTGATGAGATAAAAGTGCTCATCGCGCTGGGCGGTAACCTCGCCGCTGCTGCACCGGATTCGGCGCGTACCGAAGAAGCGCTCAGCCGCTGCGATCTGACCGTACACATCAGCACCAAGCTCAACCGCAGCCACCTGATTACCGGTAAGGTTGATGCGCTGATTCTGCCGACGCTTGGCCGTACCGATCTCGACATGCAGGCCAGCGGCCCGCAGTTTATTACCGTCGAAGATTCTTTCAGCATGGTGCATGCGTCCCAGGGTGTCGGACAGCCGCTTTCGCCGTTGCAGCGCTCGGAAACAGCAATTGTTGCCGGGATTGCCAATGCGGTTCTCGGTCATGAACAGATCGACTGGCTGGCGCTGGCGGACGATTACTCACGCATCCGCGATCACATCGCCGCGACCATTCCCGGCTTTACCGATTTCAATGCCAACTGCGACCTCCCGGGCGGATTCTATCTCGGTAACGCTGCCGCCGAGCTGCGCTTCAATACCCTCAACGGGAAAGCGCAATTCAGCCATGTCGCGCTGCCCGATACGCTGTTCCCACAGCTACAAGGCAGCGACGTGCCTTTTACCCTGCAAACCCTGCGTTCGCACGACCAGTACAACACCACCATTTATGGGCTGGATGACCGCTACCGCGGCGTGTACGGGCAGCGGGAAGTTCTGTTCATGCACCCGGATGATATCCGCGCGCTGGGGCTGGAAGATGGCGATCGGGTCGATATCGAAACGTTGTGGAACGACGGTATCACCCGCGTCGTCAACGGTTTCAAGCTGGTGAGCTACGCCATTCCGCGCGGCAATCTGGCAGCGTATTACCCGGAAACCAACCCGCTGGTACCGCTGTCTAGCTTCGGGGATGAAACGCACACGCCGACGTCTAAATCGGTACCAGTTAGCGTTCGTCGTAGTATGCAAACTGAATCTCTGCTGCGCATCGCCTAGGCATCTGCCCTCAGCCGCCGCATCAAAAGCTCCCCTGCCGTGCCGTAAAATCGATAGCGTGTACGGCAGGGGGACGTGTTCAAGTCGGCCCTGACGTGACTCGAATTTATCCGCGCTTTGGCCGCCGCTCTGCGCCCACCTTCCCCCGATTATTCTTGCCGCCAGCACCCGATTCGAGTAAAACTGTGAACCGCTAATTGAGCCATTCACAACCGTATTTCTGGACGCTATGTTTCAAGATAATCCGCTGCTTGCACAGCTAAAACAGCAACTTCACTCTCAGACACCGCGTGTTGAAGGTGTCGTCAAAGGCACCGATAAAGGATTTGGCTTTCTTGAAGCTGACGGACAAAAAAGCTATTTCATTCCCCCTCCGCACATGAAAAAAGTGATGCACGGTGACCGGATTACCGCCACCCTGCATACAGAAAAAGAGCGGGAAATTGTCGAGCCAGAAACGCTAATCGAACCCTTCCTGACCCGATTTGTTGGCCGCATTCATAAAAAAGACGATCGTTTATCCATTACGCCTGACCATCCGCTGCTGAAAGATGCGATTCCCTGCCGTGCCGCGCGCGATGTGACGCACAATTTTCAGGACGGCGATTGGGCGGTGGCAGAGATGCGCCGTCACCCGCTGAAGGGTGACCGTGGATTTCATGCAGAACTGACGCAGTACATCACCACGGGCGATGACCCGCTGGTGCCGTGGTGGGTGACATTGTCACGGCATAATCTGGAGCGTGCTGCACCGGACGTTGAAGCAACGGAGCGCCATGACGGTGAACTCATCCGCGAAGATCTGACCGCGCTGAGCTTTGTCACTATCGACAGCGCCAGCACTGAAGATATGGACGATGCGCTGTACGTACAGGACAACGGCGATGGTTCTCTACAATTAACTATCGCGATTGCCGATCCGACCGCGTATGTCGACGCGGGTAGCGAGATTGACAAGATTGCACGCCAGCGTGCCTTCACCAACTACCTGCCCGGCTTCAACATCCCGATGCTGCCGCGCTCGCTGTCCGATGATATCTGTTCCCTGCGTCCGGACGAACGTCGCCCTGTCCTCGCTTGCCGCGTGACGATTGCCGCCGATGGTGCGCTGGGTGACGATATTCACTTCTTTGCCGCCTGGATCGAATCCAAAGCCAAGCTCGCGTATGACAATGTCTCCGACTGGCTGGAAGAACAAGGCGAATGGCAGCCGCAAAATGACGCGATTGCTGAACAAATTCGTTTGCTGCACCGCGTCTGTCTGGCCCGCAGCGAATGGCGCACCACCCATGCGCTGGTATTTAAAGATCGTCCTGATTACCGCTTCCTGCTGGGTGAAAAAGGCGATGTATTGGATATCGTGGTTGAACACCGCCGCATCGCCAACCGTATCGTTGAAGAGTCTATGATTGCCGCCAACGTCTGTGCGGCCATTGTGCTGCGCGACAAACTGGGCTTTGGTATCTATAACGTCCATAACGGCTTCGATCCGGCATCGATTGACCAAGCCGTTGCCGTGTTGGACACCCACGGTATTCAGGCCGATGCGCAGGCGCTGTTAACGCTGGCAGGGTTCTGTAAGTTGCGTCGCGAGCTGGATGCCCAACCGACACAGTTCCTGGATAGTCGCATTCGCCGCTTCCAGTCTTTCGCGGAAGTCAGCACCACGCCGGGGCCGCACTTTGGTCTGGGGCTGGAAGCCTATGCCACCTGGACATCCCCTATCCGTAAATACGGCGATATGGTGAATCACCGTTTGTTGAAAGCGGTTATCACCGGACAGGCTGCGGAAAAACCGCAGGACGATGTTACGGTACAGCTGGCAGAACGCCGTCGCCTTAACCGTATGGCCGAGCGTGATGTCGGCGACTGGTTATATGCTCGCTACCTCAGCGACAAAGCGGGTACCGATGTGCGCTTCAATGCGGAAATCATTGATGTCACACGCGGCGGTCTGCGTGTCCGTCTGTTGGATAACGGCGCGGTCGCCTTTATCCCGTCCTCCTTTATCCACGCCGTGCGCGATGAACTGGTGTGCAGCCAGGAAATGGGCACGCTCGCAGTGAAAGGCGAAGTCGTCTATCGTCAGGGGGATACGCTGGACGTCGTCATCGCGGAAGTGCGTCTGGAAACCCGCAGCGTCGTGGCAAAACCAGCCGCCTAAGCGTCATACCGCCGATTCATCTCGGCGGGCAGCATCTCCGCGCGGGCGTTCATCGCGAACGACTCCGCGCGTCATCATCGTTTATTCCGCGATATGTTTTACCACCGGCTTTTATCAATGATTTGTTTATCTAAATAGCCACGCCTGAACCGTTTTAAGAGCAGTCAACGGCAGGCGGCAACCCTACTAACAGGAGTGTTCCCGATGAAAAAAATAACAATCGGCACATCCGCGATACAGGCTTCCAACATTGCGCTGGGCTGTATGCGAATGGCGAAGAAAAGCACGAATGAAGCGGCTGAGATCCTCACTGCTTCCGTCGAGGCGGGTATCGATTTCTTCGATCACGCGGATATCTATGGTTCCGGCTTGTCGGAAGAGATTTTCGCCGCCGGTTTACAAAAGACGTCCATCCAACGGGACACGATTTTTCTGCAATCCAAGTGCGGAATTCGTAAGGGATTTTTTGACTTCTCTAAAGCACACATCATCGCCTCCGTTGAAGGCAGCCTACAGCGTTTAAAAACGGACTATCTTGATACGCTCCTGCTGCATCGCCCAGACACGCTGTTTGAACCCGATGAGGTTGCCGCCGCCTTCGATGAGCTGGAAAGCAGCGGGAAAGTGCGCCATTTTGGCGTCAGCAATCAGAACCCGTTGCAGATTGAGCTACTGAAACAATCCGTGCGCCAGCCGCTTATCGCCAATCAATTGCAGTTCAGTATCATGCACACGGGGATGATTGATGCGGGTTTTAACGTGAATATGACGAACCCGGCATCGGTGAATCACGATGGCGCCATTCTGGAATACAGCCGCCTGAATACCATGACCATTCAGGCCTGGTCACCCTTCCAGTACGGCTTTTTTGAGGGCGTTTTCCTCGATAATGAGAAATTCCCCAAGCTGAACGCGACGATTAATCACATTGCCGAGCAGCATGGCGTCACCAACACCGCGATCGCCACCGCGTGGATCTTGCGTCACCCTGCCGCGATGCAGGTAGTTATCGGCACCATGAGCCCGGAACGTATCCGTGACATCGCGGCGGCGTCTACCCTGTCGCTCAGCCGCGAAGAATGGTACGAGATTTACCGTGCCGCCGGAAACGTTCTGCCTTAAGACACATGTTGTCTTAAGCGCACAGGCCCTGCGTCTCGGGTAACGGGAACGCGTTACAAACTAGGCATAGGGCCACGTTCAACAAAGGTCGACAGGACAATATAGCTACGTGTGCTGTCGACACCTTCCACTTCCTGTAGCTTACCTAACAGTTCCTCTAAGTCTTCCGTATCCCGGGCACGAACCTTGAGCATGACGCCACAATCTCCGGCGACAGTATGAAACTCCTCAATTTCCGGCAAATGACTTAGTGCCAGTAAACGTTTGGTACTCACGACATTCTTCGTGTTTACCAGCACAAAGGTTAATAAGGTCCGACCGACCTTACAGCCATCAATCTTTGCAATGGTCCCCTTGATGACCCCATCCTTTTTAGTCGCTTCACTCTCTCATGCACGGACGGCGCAGAAAGGTGCAGCGCTTCCCTAACTCGGCATAGCTCCGACTGCTGTCGGTGGCCAGAAGGGCTAATATTTTTCGGTCCACATCATCCAGTTTTGCGGGGATGTGTCTTTCCTGCCTAAGCACATTCGTTTTTTCTATTTCATTAGTCATTTTGTTTCCTTGCCCTAATGGTATTAGGCATAATTTATCACATGCAAAAATTGTTAGACATAGGGGATATCATGCCTATTGCTTTATGGGCCCTGGTTATTGGCGCTTTTGGAATTGGAACGACAGAATTCATCATCGCGGGTTTGCTGCCGGCAATCGCTGCCGATTACGGAGTAACGATCCTGTGGCGGCGTATATGGCGACAAGCTATGCGCTTGGGGTCTTTGTCGGCGCGCCTGTACTTATTATTCTGGGCTCCCGGCTACCCAAAAACCATGCTGGTTTTCTTGCCGGGCTCTTTGTTCTGGGGAATTTGGTCACCGCTCTCGCCCCTTCGATAGGCATAGCAATCGTCGGACGCATTATCACGTCTCTGACACACGGTGCCTTCTTTGGGATTGGCTCTGTACTCGCCGCGGAAATGGTGCCTAAAGAGAAACGTGTCAGTGCTATCGCCTTTATGTTCTCCGGCCTTACGGTCGCGAACCTTATCGGCGTCCCAGTGGGAACCTGGATTAGCCATCAGTTCTCCTGGCAAGCCACGTTCTACGTCATCACGGTGATTGGGGTCGCCACGGCGGTTGGCGTAATTATGCTTATTCCTCCCACCGCCAAACCCAAAGCACAGCATATCGGGCATGAGTTTGCCGCATTCGGAAACTCAAAGTCCTGCTGTCAATGGGCATCACTATTCTGGGTCCCGCGGCTTTCTTTACCTCAATTACCTATATCGCGCCCATGATGACGGAAGTCGCCCACTTTTCAGAGGGATCGATTACCTGGTTGTTGATGGTATTTGGTTTGGGCTTATTCGTTGGCAACTGGCTGGGCGGCCGTTTCGCTGACAGAGCGTTAATGCCCATGCTGTACATCACGTTGTTTGGACAGGCTGCCATTTTGTTCATCTTCCATTTGACGGCCAGCAGCCAGATTGCCTCAGTATTGTGCATATTCCTGATGGCGGCTTTTGGATTTGCGACCGTTTCTCCCATTCAGAAGCTGGTGATGGACAAGGCCCGAGCTGCAGGTGCGCCAACGCTGGCTTCCGCAGTCAATATTGGGCTCTTTAATCTTGGTAATGCCCTCGGTGCCTGGGTAGGCGGGAGCGTTATCGCCAACGGCTTCGGTTTCACGGCACCAAACTGGGCTGGCGGGATCCTGTCGCTGAGTGCGCTGATCCTTGCTATCGCAGTTGGTGTGGTCGATAAACGAAGCAGCCCGTTGACTGCATCAGTAGAATGCCATTGATGAAATAAACAGCACATACAAAAATGCGCGGGTTATGTCCGCGCATTTCGTTAGCCCTTGTTTGGGCTTTAATTTTCTTTACAAAAACTCACCTTCGCTCACATTTTCTCATCCATTCCCTTCTCTTCGCCATTAAACCCACTATTGTTAAATTGCATTAACACTCGCGCTACACCCTTTCTGAATAACGAAGGAGCCGTTGTTATGAGTAACGTAAAGAGCATTGTGATCTGGCTGCTAGTCGGCCTGGCGGGCGCCTTTGCGTTCGCCACGCTGGCACTGAGCCGCGGTGAACACGTCAATGCCGTGTGGTTAGTCGTCGCTGCTGTATCGTGTTACAGCATTGCCTATCGCTTTTACAGCCTGTTTATCGCCAAAAAAGTTTTTGAGCTCGACGATCGCCGCCTGACACCGGCGGAGCGTCATAACGACGGTCTGGATTACGTTCCCACCAATAAATGGGTCCTGTTCGGCCACCACTTCGCCGCCATCGCCGGGGCCGGACCGCTGGTCGGGCCGATCCTCGCCGCACAGATGGGCTTCCTCCCCGGCACGATCTGGATTCTGGTCGGCGTTATGCTGGCGGGTGCCGTACAGGATTTTCTGGTGCTATTTATCTCAACCCGCCGGGACGGTCGCTCTCTGGGGAGATGGCAAAACAGGAACTGGGCACGTTCGCGGGTATTATCACCATGCTTGGCGCACTGGGCGTGATGATCATCATTCTCTCGGCGCTGGCGCTGGTTGTCGTTAAAGCGCTGGCAGAAAGTCCGTGGGGATTGTTCACCATTGCCGCCACTATCCCTATCGCGCTCTTTATGGGCGTTTACATGCGCTTTTTACGTCCGGGTAAAATCGCGGAAGTGTCCATCATCGGTTTTGTGCTGATGATGCTGGCGATTGTGTATGGCGGTAACATTGCCGCACACCCCTACTGGGGGCCGTTCTTTACGCTGAAAGGCACGTCGCTCACCTGGGTTCTGGTGATTTACGGCTTCATCGCCTCTGTGCTGCCGGTCTGGCTGCTGCTGGCGCCGCGTGATTACCTCTCCACCTTCCTGAAAATCGGGGTCATTATCGGTCTGGCCTTCGGTATCGTGTTCGCGATGCCGGAAATGAAAATGCCCGCCGTTTCCCGCTTTATTGACGGCACCGGCCCGGTCTTCTCCGGTACGCTGTTCCCCTTCTTGTTTATTACCATCGCCTGTGGCGCGATTTCGGGCTTCCATGCGCTGGTTTCCAGCGGCACCACGCCGAAACTGGTTGAACGTGAAAGCCACATCCGCTTCATTGGCTATGGCGCCATGCTGATGGAATCCTTCGTCGCCATCATGGCGCTGATTTGTGCCTCGGTCATCGAACCAGGCATCTACTTCGCCATGAACTCACCTGCCGCGCTGATCGGCACCACGGTTGAAAGCGCCTCGCAGGCCATCAATAGTTGGGGATTTGTGATTACCCCGCAGGAATTGAGCGCGATTGCCCATGACGTTGGCGAAGCTTCTATTCTTTCCCGCGCTGGCGGTGCGCCGACCTTCGCAGTAGGCATGGCCTACATCATCACCGAGATCTTTAACAGCCGGGCGATGATGGCATTCTGGTATCACTTCGCGATTCTGTTTGAAGCCCTGTTCATTCTGACCGCAGTAGATGCCGGAACGCGCGCCTGTCGCTTCATGGTGCAGGATCTGGTTGGGATTGCGATTCCCAGACTGGCCAACAGCCACTCCTGGCTGGGGAATCTGGCCGGTACGACCGTCGCCGTTTCCGGTTGGGGATTCTTCGTGTATCAGGGTGTCATCGATCCGCTGGGCGGTATCAACACGCTCTGGCCGTTGTTCGGTATCGGTAACCAAATGCTGGCTTCAATGGCGTTAATTCTCGGTACCGTGGTGTTGTTCAAGATGAAGAAACAGCGCTATGCGTGGGTGACGATCGTCCCTACCGTCTGGCTGTTTATTACGTCGATGACGGCGGGTTGGCAAAAAATCTTCCATGAAAAGCCTAGCATCGGTTTTCTGGCACAGGCGAAACGCTTCGCGACGGGTATTGAGCAAAATACGCTGATCGCACCGGCCAAATCGATTAAAGACATGGAAACCATCGTCTTCAGTAACCAGATCAACGCCGCGCTGTGTGGCTTCTTCATGCTGGTGGCGGTGACAATGCTGGTTTCCGCATTCTTCGTCATTCGTCGTGCACTGAACAGCGATGTCCCAACGGCAAAAGAGAGCCCGATTGTCTTACGAGACGGCGCTCAGCCTTAAACGCCATCGGCGTACCCCCTTCATTCCCTCCCTCGCGGAGGGATTTTTTGCCCGGAATAAGCGCTTCTGTAATGGTATACGGTGGTTTTTATCCCTTTGATAAACCCAGCAGGGGTCATGAGAAATGCCCAACAGCTTCAGGGTTCGTGTAGACTACCCATTCTTTCATAGCGTTTTTATATTCCGCCGGTGGAATGCCATTATGCTTGCGAAATATGCGCGTGAAATAGACTGGATCGCTGTACCCCACTGACTGCGCGACTTTAAATATGGGTAATGGCGTCGACTGAATCAAGAGCTTGGCACAATTGATGCGCTGAACTTCACGCCAGGCATAAATAGTTTGCCCCAATTCAATTTTGAACAGATGCGCCAGCCGAGAAGGAGAAAGAAATACCATCCCCGCCAGTGCTTCAATTTTCAGCTCTTCAGCAATATGTTCGTTTAAGTAGGTGCATACCGTATTTATCCTTGGATCGTGCGCGAACCGGCTGCTAATAGGCTGTAACTGAAAACAGGCGAGGATCAACCGCTCCAGCGCATTCATCGCCAACGCTTCTGACAGCGGCGTTGAATCGGCGTTATGGCAGATCGCCTCATAGAAAAGTGCTTGTATATTCTGGCTCATTGCAGCGGATTGGATGGTTGTTTTCCCAATACCCTGCATTTTGTCATCCCATTTTAACCAGTCATTCCAGTAAGGCCGGGGAATAAAATAAATCCATACATGATCCCAGTGATCGCTGTGTTTATCTCGGCCATAATGGTGTGGAACTCCCGGCGGAAAAAGCAATAATTCATTCTCCTTGGACAATAAGGATCCTTCTCCTACTTTGGCACATCCTGTCCGCGCAGCGTCAGGTTAATAATATATCCCTTCATTCCCTGTGGCCGATTAATATAATAATCCAGTACCGAACCACGAGATATCGGAGTGAAACCAGCGACCATCCAGGCATTAAAGGTAAAGGTTTTCATCAACGGAGAAAAATTCAATAATTCATTGATATTAAGTTCCATATTAACCTCTCGATATGGCCGCTGGCATAGGCTTAGCTTTCAATAATAATAAAATCCCAAGCGTTAAGCAGTAACGATGAGCCCTCTACAACCTCAGTGTCAGTTAATAAAGCGTAACCACCCATTTCACAGTGATAAGATTGGGGTTTCCCTGAGTAGTTAAATACAAAAGAAATTGACTTACCGTGAGCATTTTTCATTCGTTTCACAATAAGCGGAAATGCATAGCGTGATGTGCGCGAACGAAGCGATATGCCTCGCGTCAGATGATCAAATAACTGGCAAATAAGAAAAGGTTGCGGCAGAAATCCTACATACATCGCTAGTCCATCGCCATAATCCGCCTCGGTTGCGGCAACGTAATCACGCCAGGCCGGATGCTGGTAACGCAACAACGTGCGAGTTTCAGATAAAGGCGTCAGTAGCTCCATCCATAAATCAGCCCGATTATCACGGCTGCAATCAATATCCGGCAAGCAGGCGGCAACGGTGACCGCATCCGGCAACGTAAACTGACTGTAGCTCACGCCACAAACACGGCTGAGCAACCCTGGCTGGGTGCTGTGTCGAACTTTTACATTTTCGTCACTGAACCCCGACTTGAAGCCAATCAACGCATGGCCACCCCGTTCAATATAACCATTAATCCTTTCCAACAGCCCATTATCAGCGGCATAGAGCGCCGGAATAATCACAGCCTTATAGCGCGCCGTGCTTTCGTCCACATCGTTAATAATGTCGAGAGAAATATTGTGATCATACAGCGCATCATAAAACCGACGAATAATATCGTTATAAACGTTAGTTTTTGCGTCTCCAGGTTTGAATTGGTTTAGGGCATCCATCGCTTCATTACTGACCAATAATGCCACATCATGATCTGCCCGTAATGATTCAAGAGACGAAGACAACCGGGCAAAATCAGCCCCAATCGTTGTGGCTTCTTGCCAGGTAGGATTGCGAGAGAAATCATGGCTCAGTAGCCCCTTCCAGTAGGTTTCAAACGAGTTATGGATGGAATGCCAGTGCCAGTACGCCACCATCGCCGCCCCGAGGCAACGTGGCTAAAGGCTTGTAGCCGTAATTGCCCTGGATAAGGTGTCCACTGCGGAAACCCTTGTGCCTGCGTTTCGAGGACAAAATAATTTCGCCCCTGTCTCAGATTCCGCGCAACGTCACCACCAAAGGCAATTTCTCTCCCGGTTAAATATGACTGACTTGGGTGATAAATATCGACGCCCGCAACACTCAGACATTTCACTGCAGCAAAATGATCGACGCGAGGCTGTACGCCAAATGAATAACCGCGCCATTCAAAATCAAAATTGTGCGTAATGAAATGATGTGGTTGTGCATATTCCCGCACAAGATTGGCCTGCCAGGCCAAATAATCCGTCACTTGCTGCCGCTGATAGCGACTGAAAGCACAAGAGAGGCTGGCATTAATGGTGTTTTCAACGGGGGAAATCTTCCCAGCGATCGACACGGTTGCTCCAATAATCGAGGCCGAAATCATGATTAAGCCTATCGAGACTCACGTATTTTTCGCGCAAATACTGAATAAAACCTTCCTGCATGTCGCGGCCAATATTATCGTAATGCTTAGTTTCATTATCTAATTGGTATCCGATGATCGCAGGGTGATGCTGCACATGTTCCAGCAACACGCGGATGATATTTTCTGCATAACGGCGAAACACAGGGCTAACAATATCCATGACTTGCCGGGGCCCGTATTTTTGCTGACCCTCTACGGTCGTCACCATGACCTCGGGGTGCTTGAGAGCAAGCCACGACGGAATCGCATAGGTTGGCGTGCCGATAATGACAGCGATCCCTGCACGATGCATCGCATCCAAAACACGATCGATGTGATAAAAATTATACTCACCTTCTGTCGGTTCTAACGTGCTCCATGTCGATTCTGCAATACGTACAACATTGATCCCCGTTTCCAGCATGAGTGAAATATCTTTTTCCAGACGTTCTTCCGGCATATACTCATCGTAATAGGCAACACCATAATATAATTTTGACATACGCCTTCCTCCTTAAATTAATAAACCAAGCCAGGCTTATGGGAAAACACTCTATTTTTATCCAGTGTGAAGGATGAAATAACGGTGAAGCACAAGGCGACACTTCCCAGTACCAGGTAGCTACTGGAAAATCCCATTTTTGATACAAATGGCCAATTCCGGTGGATAGGAAAATCGAGCTGAAACTTTTAGAGAATTGGAATCAATAAGATAGACCGTAGCGGAAAGCAGCGGATTGAAATTCGCAGTAATGTATTTCAACGCCGCAACCAGCAGCACTGAACTTTCGAACCCATGGAGTAATTTGATTAAACTAATAGATACCGGACCAATAGCCCATGCGGAACCCATAATGCGCAAACTCATAATAACCCCACAATAGAGTAACGCATTTTTTGGTCCAATCTTATTCACAAACCATGGGGCGAAGAACATTACCACGGCATCCAGGAAAATCTGTCCAGTGGTTAAATAACCAAAGACTTCCGCACCACGTGCCTTGTTTTCAAAAAAAGTGGGTGTAATAAATCGCAAACTGCTGGTCATAAGTTTCATAAACGGCGCCTACGCCTATCATATAGATGGCGAAGAACCAGAATTGTTTTAGTTTTAGTAGTGCGGCCGCATCATTGAGTGTAACAGGCGATTGAATACGTATTTGCTTTGAATACTGATGCGAGGAACTGACCTGCGTTTTCCATACAACAAACAATAAGCACACGCCCGCTGCGCTAGCCGTCCAGAAGATCAAATTCTGATCGATGCCATAAAGTTTCCCTGCAATAAAGGTTCCTAATGCTGCACCAATACCGCCAAACATTCTCGCACGGCCGAATTCAAAACCCGATGCCCGGCTGACTTTATCAATATACGCCTCACAAATTCCGCAGCCTGCACCGTAAGCCATACCGATATATATCCCGCCCGCAAACGCACCGAGAATAATGTTAAATTTCAATAGCGGGGCAAAGACGAATATCCAATAAGGTGCGAAAAACGTAATGATAAGAGCCAGCATCCACATAAGATGCTTACGATAAATAAGTTTGTCAGAAATAAAACCAAATAATGGCTGAACACATACCGCCACAATGGCAGTAAAGGAGTACACCAGACCAACATCTCCATAGCTAATGCCAATGGTCTCCGTTAACCATAATGATAAATAAGGGAAGCAGCACCCCCAACCGATGAAGAAAAAAAGGAAAAACAAACAGCTCATGTAATAATTTTTATTTGAATCTATCATGATACCCTCGCGTTCTCATTACCGGAAATATGCCCGTATTGATGCGAGCAACGTTACCCTGTAATAGAAAGCGCAGTCATGAATGTCTCGCTAGCGACCAGTAATAATCTGCTATGCCCTGCGCGGCGTGAGAGTGCTCACATTTTATTACTGCCTGCCAGAAAAATAAAAAATTTTATTTTAAAATAGGATAACACCCCGCAAGCAATATGCTGGCAGGGTAAGAACATCCTTTCATTATTTAAAACGCCGGGATATATCCAAACGATGATCCCGACAGCACGATGGTTTATTGTCCGTAATACGCGTTCTTACCGTGCTTGCGTAAGTAGTGTTTATCCAACAGCGTTTGCTGCATCTCGCCCAGTTGAGGCGTTAACTGGCGCGAGAAAATCCCCATGTAGGCCAGTTCCTCCAAAACAACAGCATTGTGCACCGCGTTGTCGGCATCTTTCCCCCATGCAAAGGGGCCGTGCGAGTTAACTAATACGGCGGGGACATCTACCGGAGAAATGCCACGCTGCTGGAACGTTTCGACGATCACTTGCCCGGTTTCCCACTCGTAGCGACCATTGATTTCGTCATCCGTCATCAGGCGTGTACAGGGAATAGGGCCATAAAAGTAGTCTGCGTGCGTGGTTCCCCAGGCGGGAATATCTTTACCGGCCTGCGCCCAGATCGTGGCATGGCGGGAATGGGTATGCACAATACCGCCAATATCGGCAAACGCCAGATATAACACACGGTGGGTATCGGTATCTGACGACGGTTTCTTCGTGCCTTCTACTACCTTGCCGCTTTCCAGCTCAACGACCACCATATCCTCCAGCGTCATGGCTGAATACTCCACGCCGGAGGGTTTGATCACCATCAGGCCACGCTGCCGATCCACCGCGCTGACATTTCCCCACGTAAACGTCACCAGGTTGTGCTGCGGCAAGGCCAGATTGGCTTCCAGCACCTGTTTTTTTAGCGTTTCTAACATGTCGGCCTCCCATCGGCGAGATGACACCATTTTCGCGGCCTGACGAGCGCGTCGCTATGGGCTAAATCGCTAAAGACCTAGCGGTGTTCTGCTATGGGAAAAAGAAAGAGACACACCACAGAATTGTGTAAAAAACCGCCAGCTTTATCAATTATTGCTATCGTTAACATAACGCAGGGGAATTAAGAGTTTTTACCTGTTGCAGTTTTTCCGATGATTATACTTGCCATCAAGCGGTAAAAGGCTCGGTTTGTTTATTTAATACCGTAAAAGCACGTTGTTCGATATTTCCTCACAAGAAACGTGAGACCAAGAGCAGAAGGGGAAAAAGATGAAATTAAACAAACGTTTTGCGACAGCCGCTCTGGCAATTACGCTTGCTGTTACGCTCGCAGGCTGTTCAAACATGTCTAAACGTGATCGTAATACCGCGATTGGTGCCGGTGCCGGTGCGGTAGGTGGGGCTATCTTAACGGATGGCGGAACATTAGGAACGCTGGGCGGAGCCGCTATCGGTGGGCTGATTGGCCGTCAGGTCGATAAATAACGAATTGATAGCAGCAGGTTAACGGGAGTAAACCTGCTGCTTTTATACTCGTCATACTTCAAGCTGCATGTACGTTGGCTACGTTCAAATACTCGGCCCGTCGTGAGCCTCGCCCTGAAGGGCCGCTGCAAGCAGCGTTCAAATCTGCTCCCGGCAGATTTGTCACCCGAATCACTTACTTATGTAAGCTCATCGGGATTCCTCTCTTGCCGCCTTCACGCAACTCGAATTATTTAGAGTATATCTACAATGATTAGCCGCCAGCCAGCTTAACCTTCATTCCTTTCGCTTCCAGCAGCTGTTTTAGCAGATCGCGTTTATCTCCTGGATTTCGACCACGCCATCTTTCACTGAACCGCCGCAGCCGCATTTTTTCTTCAATTCAGCCGCCAACTTATCCAAAGCCGCATCGTCAAGATCGAGACCGCTGATCAGGCATACGCCCTTTCCTTTGCGTCCACTGGTCTGACGCTGGATACGCACGATGCCATCACCTTTTGGCC
The DNA here is from genome assembly GCA_021907015.1 of Pectobacterium sp. PL152. Lineage (GTDB taxonomy): Bacteria > Pseudomonadota > Gammaproteobacteria > Enterobacterales > Enterobacteriaceae > Pectobacterium. The sequence goes on from CP091064.1 coordinate 329,515, forward strand.
GAACCGCTTTTTCTTCTTCCGGCTTAATACGCCCGGTTTCCGTGGAGTAAACCAGCTGGCTATTTTCGTCACGACGCAGGTTCATGAGGCTGCACCGTTTAACAGTGAAGCGCGAATCTCGCTCAGCGTCTGTGCCGGGTCTGCCGATTGGGTGATCGGACGCCCAATCACCATATAATCTACGCCAACCTGCTGCGCCTGAACCGGCGTCATGATGCGGCGCTGATCGCCAACATCGCTGCCAGCCGGACGAATACCCGGCGTGACCAACTTAAATGCCTGACCGCATACCTGCTTCAATCGCTGGGCTTCATGCGCAGAACACACCACGCCATCCAGCCCGCTGTTATGCGTTAACACCGCCAACCTTTCTGCCTGCTCAGCAGGGCTGACGGTAATGCCAAGCCCGCGCAGATCGTCTTCATCCATACTGGTTAACACGGTTACGGCAATCAGCAACGGCGCATCGTTACCAAACGGCACCAGCGCTTCTTTCGCCGCCGCCATCATGCGTGAGCCACCGCTGGCGTGGACATTCACCATCCACACGCCAAGATCGGCCGCTGCCGCAACGGCGTGAGCGACGGTGTTTGGAATATCGTGGAATTTCAGATCGAGAAATACATCAAAGCCGCGCTGTTGTAACGTCTGCACGAACTGTGGGCCGAACAAGGTAAACATCTCTTTGCCCACCTTCAAACGGCAATCCTGCGGATCGATACGGTCAACAAAAGACAGCGCCGCCTGCTGACTGGCATAGTCCAGCGCGACCACAATCGGGGAGGATACCGTTTGATGCTTTTTCTGTAGATTCTCGTTTTTCATTCGTCACCCAGTCTCTTGCGAAGCCAAAATTCCCGCCGCATTCTACATGCCCCGCCCCGAAATCCCAGCCGCCTGTAGACCAATGCGGTTAAAGAGGCTGGCTGGAACCGAAATCACGCAAAGCTATTAGTATGTTGTAACTAAAATACGTTAAATAGCATTCGCTCAATTCAATATAGTGAGACGTTATTGGCCGTCGAGCCCGCGGATCGGCTTTATACTGGCCCAGGTGCGGCAGGAAGGACACTGCCAATAGAGTGATTGTGACGTGAAGCCGCATTTGCGACAGCTGTAGCGCGGTTTGGTACGAATCTGTTCGCCCACCATGTCGCGCAATCCCTGAAGATTTTCTTTTGTTCGCCCGTCTTCCGCTTCATGCAGGTGAAAATCCATCAGGCGATGGAACACGCGCATCGTGGGGTGACGTTGAAGCTGACGGTTAATATAAGCCTGTGCAACCTCTGCGCCCTCTTCTCTTTCGAGGATGTCGGCCAGCATCAATTCCGCCGTCGCACCGGTATTTTCTTCTACGCAGCGCTTGAGGAAATTCGCCCAATCCAAGGGCTTATCTAAGTGCTGATAGCATTCCTGTAGCATCGGCAGCGTTTCACTGACCAGCTCTTTATCCTGATCGAGAACCTGTCGCAGCGCTTCCACAGCACGCGCATAATCCTGCTGTGCCATATAAATGCGCCCCATCATGATAGACGCGCGGGCACACTGATTATCCGCCGCCGCGCCTTTCTTCAGGAGCATTAATGCTTTATCCAGATCGTCGCTGCCCATCGCCAGCAGCGCTAATTCGCAATAAAAATGGGCGATGTCCACACGGAGCTGATCTTTTCCCATCTTGACCAATTTTTCCGCGACATCAATCGCCGCCGGCCAGTCGCTGGTCGCCTGATAAATCTGCAAGAGCTGCTGCAAGGCGCTACGCCGAAAATCTTCTTCATCCACCAACTGGTTGAAACTTTCTTCGGCACGGTCGTACAGCCCGGCGGCCATGTAGTCACGGCCCAGCTGTTGCACCGCCAGCAGACGTTGTTCAAAGGTCAAGGATGCGCTTTCGGTCAGCGCCTGATGGATGCGAATCGCACGGTCAACTTCGCCGCGCGAACGGAACAGGTTACCGAGCGTGAGGTGGGCTTCAAAGGTGTTGCTGTCATCCTTGAGCATGTCGAGGAACAGTTCAACCGCCTTATCCTGCTGATTGGACAACAGGAAGTTAACCCCAGTGACATACTCACGGGACAGGCGGTTGGACTCCTGCTCTTTGTCCTGCTGCGCACTTCTGCGACCCATGTACCAGCCGTACGCGGCGGCCACGGGCAGCAACAGAAACAGCAGTTCTAACATAGAGAGAATTCCTTAGTGGGTGACCGTTTGCACTGGCGCCACGTTCTCCTCGGTGGAGGTAGAAAGTTGTTGTTCCAGACGCTTGATTTTACGTTGTGCACGGCCAAGCGCAATGCGCTGACGCAGATAAAACAGACCACAGATAACCCAGCCAAGGACAAAGCCCAGAGCAAACAGCGTGGCAAGCAGTGTGGAGATACGATACTCCCCCTGTGCCAGCAGGTAGTTAAATGTCACAACCTGATCGTTGTGCGCGCCCAGTGTGACAGAAATGATGAATATCGCCAGCACGAGTAAAAAAATCAGCAAATATTTCACATTGTCCTTCCTGTGATATCCATTAACCGGATGAATTATGCCAAATTTTGGCGACAAACCCCATTAAATTACCATGTCCGGCACGGACAGGGAAATCACGGCGTCAGCCCGATTTTTTGTCGCCGCACTTATCACCACACTTCCACTGTACAAAAGCCAAAAACAAGAACCGCGCTCCACTGCCGTCTACGCTTGTTATTTATTCTGTGCTGAATAAAAATGACAGTAGCATGCCAGCAAGGGGAAAAGTCATGTCAAAGCAGGACGAACAGCGATTATTGGTCAAGATCGCTACGCTCTATTATAGCGAAGGGATGAAACAAGCAGAAATTGCTGCCTCACTCCATTTGTCACAGTCTTTTGTCTCCCGCGCCATTACGCGCTGTGTTAAAGAAGGTGTGGTCAAAATCAGCGTAATTCAACCCCCGAACATGTTCATGGGGCTGGAAGCGGCGATTCAGAAGCGCTACGGCATCGATCAGGCTATCGTGGTAGATGTCGCCGATAACGCCACGCTGACGCAAATCAAGCAGGCTATTGGCTCTGCGGCCGCGCACTATGTCCAAACCAGTATCCGTCCTGACGATCTGGTGGGTATCTCATCCTGGAGCAGCACGCTGCGGGCGATGGTGGACAGCCTGCATCCGCAGAGCGTCAAGGCTCAGGGCGTCATCCAACTGTTAGGTGGCGTGGGGCCGAACGGCAACGTGCAGGCGACGATTCTGACGCAAACCTTAGCCAATCAGCTCAGCTGTCCCGCTTACCTTTTGCCCGCGCAGAGCATCGAGCGGTCGGTAGAAGATCGCGCCCGCTTGGTGACCAGCGATGAGGTTTCTAACGTGGTCGATAAATTCAGCGAGGTGAGTCTGGCGCTTGTCGGTATTGGCGTACTGGAACCGTCGCAACTGCTGAAAAATTCTGGTAACTACTATCACGAAGCGATGCTGCAACAGCTGGCCGAACGCGGTGCCGTGGGCGATTTATGCCTGCATTATTACAACGCGGAAGGCGAACCGGTGTTGCAGGACGATGAAGATCCGGTGATTGGTATGGCGCTGCCACAGCTGCGTCAGTGTCCGCGCGTGGTGGCGTTAGCGGGCGGCGTCGAGAAAAGTGCCGCGATTCGCGGTGCATTAACCGGGCACTACGTTGATGTATTGATTACCGATCGATTAACCGCTGAGACGTTGATCTAACGTACTCACCACTTGTGGTGAGCAATAAGAGTAACGTTAGGCGCGGAATGCCTCCCCTGCTCCGCGCCTGACGAATCGTGGCGTAATTACTCGTTAACGTTAATGGATGACAGCAGCGCATCCTGCACAATCCGCTGCGCCTGTAACGGATTCTGTGCTTCCTGCGCCGCCTGAAGCGCCGGGATGTCCAGCTTGTCCAGCGCGCGATAGATGTGTTTCAGGAAACGAATGGACAGCTTCGCGGCTTCAACGTGATTCTCGCGGAACGGGAACTGATCGAGCTGCCAGACGCCCTGCCAATTATTGATTTTCAGCACGTAGAAGAATTCAAAGATCTCGGTCATATGCACCGTGCCAACCACCAGGTCGTCATCCCAGCCGCGCAGGTTGTCATTTACATCCATGCCGAACAGCCGACCGCGATCGATAATCAACTGGGCCGAGTCGGCCGGTGATTCACCGCCATACAGCGCATGCCCGAAGTCCAGCAGCACACCGACGTTATCCAGCCCGATATCTTCGATCCCCAGCAGCGTTCGCGCGGCAGAATCCCAGGTCATTTTCACGCGCGGTTCACGCGGCTTGTACTCAATAGCGAATTTCACATCGGGGTTAGCTCCCGCCAGATCGCGCATGCCGTCAACCGCCAGCTTCCACAGGTTTTATGACTGACCTGGAACGGATAATCCCAGCCATCCTGACCCGGCCAGACTTTGACGTAATTCGCGCCGAGTTCACGCACAATGCCAGCAGATTCGTGCATTAATTCAAACGCCGCCGCTCGTGCCGCCGGATCGGGGTTGGTAAAGGCACCGCGCGACCATTTTTGCAGATAAATTTCAGGCGTGATGCCAATCGCCTTCAGCCCTGCATCCTTCAGCGCATCCTTCACTTCACTGAGCGTCACGCCCGGCGTGAAGGGATAAGGCAAGTCGACGTAGGAAAGCTCGCCGACCTCTTTCGCCGCTTTGATCTGATCGATCGTGCTCAATGCTGGGCCATAGCCGTCTACCGCGTAGCGGTCGATATAATTCGCGAAATGCCACAAACCGGCACCAAATTCAGGGTAGGTATACGTTGCCATAAAAGTCACCTCATTGATTTCTGATGGTATTGAGCTGCTTATCTTTTCTTTCGTATCGGATAGGTTCTTACTGCTAAAAATGCTTATGGTTAAAAATGCTTATGACTCGGGCCGCAGACGCGCACGCGCCACCGCCATTCGCCACTGTTGATAGCTCTCCAAAACCCCGCGGTTGGTCGTCGAGGGCTCGATGACCTCCACTTCTCTGGGTAGCGCGGCGATCTGTTCGTTGTGCTCCCACCACCCCAGCATTTTTCCGCCCAGATACGCCGCGCCCAGCGCAGACACTTCTGCGTTATGGTTGCGAATTAACGGGCGCTGCAAGAGGTCAGCCTGAAACTGCATCAGCCAGCGGTTTTGCGTCGCACCGCCGTCCACGCGCAGCGCGGGTAACGCAGCCTGCGACGCCTGTTCCATCGCGAAAAAGACATCAGCAATCTGGTACGCAATGGCTTCCAGCCCCGCACGGGCGATAATGGCAGGCGTGGTGGCATCGCATAAGCCGCACAACAGGCCGCGCGCTTGCACATCCCAATAGGGCGCGCCCAGCCCGGATAGGGCCGGAACAAAAAAGACGCCCTGATTAGACTCGGCGCTGAGCGCCAGCTCGGTAAGTTGCGTAACAGAAGGGATGCCCAGCATCTGACCAATCCAGGCAAATCCCGATCCCGTGTGGGTAATGTTGCCTTCCAGCGCGTAGCGCATTCACCATCGTGCCAGGCAATCGTGGTACTCAGCCCCGCAGCATGTTGATGCGGCGTGTTGATAGTGGTCATCAGCGACGAGCCGGTGCCGTATGTCGCCTTGATTTCACCGCTTTGAGTAATGCCCTGACCGTACAGCGCCGCATGTGAATCGCCAATCAGCGCCACAATCGGTACGCCAGCAGCAAGCCCGCTGATGCCCGTCACACCCGTGTACCATGCAGCGCCGAGGACGGCGTGACGGCCGGCAGGCACACGCTGGGAATCCCGAACAGCGCCAGTAGATCCTCATCCCAGCAGCCGCGGTGGATATTGAACAGTTGGGTTCTTGCCGCGTTGGAATAGTCGGTGGAATACGCTCGCCCACCGCTAAACTGCCAGTTAAGCCAGCAATCCACCGTTCCGATGCACAGCTCCCCTGCATCGCCCGGGCGGCACCATCCGGTAATTCCGCCAGCATGGCGTGCAGCTTGGCGGCGGGAAAAAGTGGATCGACCTGTAGCCCGGTATGGGATTCGATCAGACGCGCCTCTGCACTGCCCTGCAATGCCTGACAGAATTTCTCGGCGCGGCGATCCTGCCAGCTGACCAGCGGCGTCAGCGGTTTTCCGGTTCGCCGGTCCCAAATCAGCACCGACTCACGCTGGTTACTGATCGCCACACCCACCACTTGAGCCCGGTGTAATGACGACAGGCAGGTTTCTGCCGCCTGACAAACCGCACGCCAAATCGCCATCGCATCCTGCTCGGCTCTGCCCGGCTGCGGGTGCATCACCTGTAAAGCGATGGCCGCTTTAGCCAGAATGCGCCCTCGCTCATCGACGGCAATCGCCTTGGCGTTCGTCGTCCCTTCATCGATTGCCAAAATAACCGGCGTAAACATCATCAGCCTCCCGGGCAAAGACGCAGTGCTGCGTTGACAATGCCCGTCGCGTCCAGCCCGTGATGCGCTCGCATCGCGCTCCGATCGGCGGCAATCGCGTATTGACCATCGGGAATCCCCAACCGTACAAGAGGAATTCCGCAGCCCGCTTCCGCCAGCACTTCCGCTACCAGACTGCCTGCACCGCCGTTGACGTTATGTTCCTCGACTGTGATGACTCGAGGTGTTTCACTCAGAATTTCAAGCAATTGCTGAGTATTGCATGGGCGGATAGAGGAAAGATTAACCACCGTAGCGGAAAGTCCTTTTTCTGCTAATAATTCAGCCGCCGTCACAATTTCATGCACGGTCGACCCCAGCCCGACCAGCGCAATATCGCGGCCTTTGCGTAGCACATCGATCTGCCCCGGCACAAAGCGATACTGCTCATCATGCAAGGCAGGCAGCGGTTTACCATCGAGGCGGATATAGACCGGCCCCTGATGTTCAAACGCATAATCGATAATCTGGCGGCACTCTTCCGGGCTGGACGGCGCGTAGATCTCAATATTGCCAAACCCTCTCAGCACGGCGATGTCGTCAATACTGTGATGCGTGCTGGCGAGTGGGCCGTAGCTACAGCCGGCATTCAGCCCGAATAGCTTAACGTTGCTGTTGTTGTAACAGACGTCGACCTTGAGCTGCTCATTCGCACGGGAGATCAAAAACGGCGCCGCGTTACAGGTCACGGCAATCTTGCCGCCGATGGATAAGCCCACCGCCGTCCCCACCATGCTCTGCTCTGCAATTCCCACGTTGACGATGCGGTCGGGGAAACGCTGTATGAAAGGCGAAATCTTCGCCGTTGAGCTTGAATCCGCCAAGACCGGGACGACATCAATTCCCTGTTCGACGGCCTTGATGAACTGCTCGACCATGACGGTTGCCAAATGCTCTGCGTTACTCATCTTTTAATTCCTCCAACGCCAGTGCAATTTCCTCGCCTTTCGGCACGCGGTGATGCCACTCAGCCCGTCCCTGAATAAACGACACGCCAGCGCCTTTTTCCGTATTTGCAATCACCACATTCGGCTTGCCGGCGCGCGGCAGGTTCTCCAGCGTTTCCACTACCGAGCGCATGTCATTCCCGCACACTCCGTGACCTGTAAGCCAAAGGCCTGCCACTTTTCCGCCAGCGGATCGGTGTTCATGATGGAACGCGTCGGCCCGGCCAGCTGTAGCTTGTTCTTGTCATTGATGATGATCAGGTTATCCAGTTGGTAATGCGCCGCCGCCAGCGCCGCTTCCCAGTTGCTGCCTTCTGCCAGCTCGCCATCGCCCGTCAGGACAAACACCCGACGCGGGCTGTTATCGCGCTTCGCCGCCAGCGCAATGCCGACGGCAACCGGCAACCCATGCCCTAGCGCGCCGGTGTTCAGTTCAATCCCTGGCGTTTTGTGTTTGACCGGATGCCCTGGCAAATGTGAATCAGGGTGCTGATAGGTCGCCAGCCACGATTCCGGGAAATAGCCCGCTTCCGCCAAACAGCAGTAATAGCCGCCGACTGCATGACCTTTTGACTGGATGTAAATATCCCGCTGCGGGTCCTGTAGCCGATCCGGCGCACAGTTCAGAATGCGAAAATACAGTGCCGTCAGCATCTCAACCTGTGACAGGTCTGCCCCCGTGTGCCCGCCAGCCGGGCTATTGGCATTCAGATGAATAATGCGGCGACGAATGGCGCGAGCTTTTGCGTCAGCGCCTCCACCGACAAGGAGTACGGATTCATACCTCACCTCACTTGAATTTTTACTCAAAACGAATATTTATTCATATTGAATCAAAAAATTGCGCTCAAATCGGGCCTCGGTATACCTACCGATAGCATTCCCACCGCGACTCAACGCCCCTTGCTGTTTACTATTGACGGCTACTTACACTTAACGGTTATCTACCCTTAGCTTATGTCCCTTCCGCTGCGGCCTTCTGTGACACAATGGCGGCCTTGTGCTGCATACGGTTTTGCATCTGGTCGATAATGACCGCCACAATGATGACGATGCCTTTAATCACCATCTGCCAGAACTCACTCACGCCCATCATCACCAGCCCGTCGGCAAGAATCCCGATAACAAACGCGCCAATCAGCGTGCCCAAAATCGTACCGCGTCCGCCAGCCAGCGACGTTCCTCCAAGCACAACGGCAGCGATCGCATTCATTTCAAAAGCGGTGCCCGTTGCCGGATGGCTGGCGACCAGTTGAGAGGACACCACGATGCCCGCGATAGCCGCACAGAAACCGGAAATGGTGTAAACCCAGACTTTGACCTGACGCACTTTGACGCCGGAAAGTTCAGCGGCCCGTTCGTTGTCGCCAATCGCATAGACATGACGGCCAAACGGCAGGCGACGCGCCACGTAGGCAATCACCACGGCCAGCACCAGCATCAACCAGATTACCAGCGGTAACCCCAGGATCGTGGCAGAGCCAATCAGCTCAAAACCCGTGTTGCCCAACTGCGGGTTACCGCCCGCCGGGGAACGTCTCCCCACCGGAAATCAGCATCGATGCCCCACGCACGATGTACATCGTTCCGAGCGTGCAGATAAAGGGCGCAACGTTATACCGCGTGATGATCCAGCCGTTAATGGCACCGATGAGCGCGCCTATCAGCAGCACAACGGGGACAATGACCCACACGCTGGGGAAAATCGCGACGCCGAACATCGGCAGCACGATTCCCTGAGTAATCATGTAGCCCGCCACCATGCCGCACAGCCCTAACGTGGCACCGATTGACAGGTCAATTCCGGCGGTAATGATGACAAACGTGATCCCCAGCGCCAGAAACGCATTGATGGCAATGTGCTTCACCATGATGATCAGGCTGCCAGTGGCCAAAAATCCGGGCACCGTGAAGGCAAAGAACCCGAGAATCAGGAACAGCGCGATAAACGTGCGCAGCCTGAGAATCAACAGCAGGATGCTCTCTCGTGAGCGTACAAACTTACCCGGTGAGAGCGCGCCTGACGCCGCCGGAAGGTGAGTCGTTTTCATGTCAGAACCCTTGTGCACTTGCCGAAACCAATGCCGACTCGCTGGCCGACTGACGCACGATATTCGCCGTCAGCTTGCCATTCGACATCACCAAAATACGGTCCGATACCGCCATAATCTCTTTCAGATCCGAGGTGGAAAACAGCACACCGATGCCCTGTTCGGACAGCCCGACCATCATTTCAAATACGTCGGCTTTGGCACCTACATCGATGCCCCGGGTCGGCTCGTCGAGCAGCAGTACCTTGGGGCTGGTCAGCAACGAGCGGCCAATCACCACTTTTTGCTGGTTGCCGCCGCTGAGCGCCTGAATTTCCACCTCGGGCGAAGAGACTTTGATCGCCAGTTGCCCAATCGTGCTGGCAACCACCTCCTGCTCCTGCCGCTGGAAGATCGCCATGCCGTATTTCAGCCGTCTCCACAGGCTGGCGATAGTGAGATTGAGGCCACCGACGACAGCGGAAAGATGCCGGTTTTCTTGCGATCTTCCGGCACCAGACTCATGCCCATACGAATGCGCTGTGCGGTAGAAAGCCGCGGATTAACCGGTTTGCTATCGAGATAAATCTTGCCCAGATAATCATTCTGAATACCGAGCAGACACTCGAAGAGTTCGGTACGACCCGCCCCCATCAGCCCATAAATGCCGACGATTTCCCCTTCACGCACCATCAGCGACACATCGTTGACCACCTGATGCCCAGCATCATTGAGGCAGGTAAGGTGCTCCGCTTCCAACACGGGTGCACCAAACGTTCTGCCCGGATGCAGGAAGCTGGTGACAGGGTCACCGCCGAGCATTTCCCGCACGATCCACGGTACGTCGATGTCGCTGACGGCGGCTTCCGCCTGAAAACACCCGTCGCGCAGGATGGTGATGTAGTCACCAATCGCCATCAGCTCTTCCAGCCGGTGTGAAATGTAGATAATGGAAACATTCTGGCGCGTCAGTTCGCGGATCACGCGAAACAGAATCTCTACCTCAGTTTTGCTCAGCGCGGAGGTGGGTTCGTCCAGAATGAGAATGTCGGCCTGATCCGCCAGCGCCTTGGCGATTTCTACCAGTTGCTGCTGGCCGACTTTCAGGCTGGCAACCTCGGTACGCGGTGAAATATCCTGATCGAGACGCGCCATCAGCTCCGCCGCAATCCGCTCCTGCGCCAGATAATCGATAGGCGCAACGCCCTTTGCAGCTCCCGCCCCAGGAAGATGTTCTCCGCCACGCTCAGATTCTCGGACAGGTTGAGTTCCTGATGCACCATGCCGATACCTTTTGCCGCCGCATCACGCGTATCCACGATGCGCACCGCTTCGCCATTTAGCAGAATCTGGCCGGACGTCGGCTGCTGCACGCCGGCCAGAATCTTCATCAGTGTCGATTTACCCGCGCCGTTTTCACCGATAATCACGTTAACCTTGCCGCGATACACGTTGTAATCGACGTTATCCAACGCTTTGGTACCGGGAAACAGCATGGTGATGCCACGGGTCGCCATGACGATATCGGGTCGGCTCACCGCGTTTGATTGCAGAGAAACGTCCGGTTTTTCCATCATTGCGCCCCTCCGCCGCTCGTTTCGGTCAGGTTTAGCATCATCGGCACCGCATCGCTGACACCCTGTTTCGTTATCACCAGTGCCGCCAGAACATTGACCGGTTTACCCTGCACGCCCGCCTCCAGCGTCGGCAACGACGCGAGGGCTTTGTTATTCAGCGCGCGAGCCAATTGGGCAAACTGCACCTGATTTTTGAAATCCTCAAAGCGGATAAACCCAGCCGCATCGCGGATGGCATTGCCTTTGACGATCGGCCCGAGCTGAAGCGTGACGGCGTCACCTTGCACATCAAGCATCAATTTCCCTTCACGACTTTCCCGATCAATCCCGCTGACCGTGCCCTGAAACCGGGCGTAGACGGTTTTACGCGCTGAACCCTGCAGCGTTGCCTGCGTTTTCTTCACGTCATCCCAGGACAACGCTTGCTGCTGCGCAGTTGGGAGCAGCGTTGGCTGCCACAGCGCTGTCGCGATGTTCTCTGGCGTCATAGTGCTATAGCCCGGCCTGGAGGCTGGGTCGACCGGAATGATGGGTTTACCGTTTTCATCCAGATCGACCACCGTGCAGGCCGACAGCAGCAAGGCACCGATCCCAACCCAGCAGGCACGGTATCGTTCATCGAACAGCATAACGACTCCTTTATCAGCAGGAGCTGACGCTCCTGTCGCCTTAATTACGGTTTCAACGCAAAGGTGTTGAGTTTGGTCGCGTTAGACTCATCGATCAGAATGCAGTCCATCAGCTGTTTCTCTTCATGCTGTGCTTTGCCGTTCTTCAGGTAGTAATCCGCCTGTTCGACCGCCATCTGCGCCTGCTGCCAGCCGGGTTGCAGTACCGTAGCCTTGATATTGCCTTTATTGATGATGGAATCGCGCACGTAGTCGCTGCCGTCAAAGCCCACCACAATCACGTCGTGACGCCCCGCCGCTTTCAGCGCCGCTTCCGCCCCCAACGCCATCGTGTCGTTGCCGGAAATCACACCGGTAATATCCGGGTTTGCCTGCAAGATGGCTTCCATGCGGGTAAAGGCTTCCGTCTGGCTCCAGTTCGCCGTTTGTCTGGCGACGCGCTTCATATCGCTATATTGATCGATCACATCGTGGTAACCCTGCGAACGGACGTGCGCATTGGTGTCTGACTCGCGGCCAATCAACTCGACGTACTTGCCTTTCTGCCCCATCAGCTCGACAAATTTCTCCGCACCGAGCTGCGCGCCCTGATAGTTATTGGAAACGATCTGCGCCACGGCCACGCCGGTTTCATTGATTTCACGATCGATCAGGAAAGCGGGAATACCGGCGGCTTTCGCTTTCTTCAAGGGGCCAATGGTGGCATCGGCCCCGGCATTATCCAGAATGATGGCCTTCGCCTTGCGGGCAATGGCGGTTTCAATCAGCTGATTTTGTTTGCTGACGTCATCGTCATGCGACGCCACCAGCGTGGTGTAACCCAGTTCAATGGCTTTGGTTCTGGCACCTTCGGCTTCCGCTTTAAAGAACGGGTTGTCGTGTGAAGGGGTAATAATGGCGATCAACCCGTTATCTGCGGCAAACGCACCGGCAGAGAAGGAAAACATGACGGCCAGCAGGGAGGATTTCAGACGGTAAGGTTTCATTGTTATTCTCCTGTTTGAATATATATTCAATATTGAATTAACATTCAAATGAAGTTTTACAACCAACCGAAAAATTGTCCAACAGCAAAAACAGGAATAGCGAAGCAGCTCACAAATTGTTTACATTTTGCGCGAGGCGATAGCGGTAAGAGTCGGAGAAAAACAGAAACAAGAGATAAAAATTACCGGGAGACATTTTTAACGTTGCGTCAGCAACGGCACACAGGGTGATGGATAAGGCGATCCGCCATAAAAATGCGGATGACTCATGCCATCCGCAGGGTACACGCTACAGGGGAATATCTACGGGGTATGACAGACAGCAGGAACAACAACTCAAGGTCTACGAGGATTTATTTTCGGCGGCATCCTCCTCCGCCTGTTCTTTAATTTCTTCATACTGGAGCGAGAGCGGGCCGCACCAGCGCTGCGCCAACCAGCTGGCGACCACCACCAGCAACCAGCTAATTAATGTCGCCACCACCAGATCCTGCGGCCAATGCATGCCGAGCACCAGACGGCTACCCATGACGCCGCTGGCCCACAGCATCAGGATCACCACCGTTTTGTAATGCCGGCGCGCCCACAGCAGCCCAACACCCAGCAGTGCCCAGGTCGCAGCAAATAGGGTATGCCCAGAAGGGAAAGCGAAGCCGGTTTCAAACTGCCAGTGGCTGCGCAGCCATTGTGGAATCTGTGTTTGATCCTGCAACTGCGTTTTCACCAGTTCCGAACGTTCCTTGCGCGGCAGCGAATAGAAATAGCTGTCGTCCACCTGATGATTTTTCTCCAGCCAGACGACATAAGGCCGAGATTCCTGCACCCACTCTTTAATGACCGATTTAATGCCCTGCCCAATCAGTACCGTAATCGCCATGATGACTAACAGACCGAGGGCTGGCTTCAGACGAAAACGCAGGCACCAGAGAAACCAGATGCTCAGCACGATGCTGGTCAGAATGCCCCACGGCGACGTCACCGTTTCTGTAATCCAGAAAAGTACGCGTAACCAGAGCCCGTCATACCGGTTGCCACTGCCAACCGCTCATCCAGATAATCATTGGCATAATCAGTAATAGCGCAGCACCAATGGTTGTTCGTTTGGCAATTTCGTACATAATTTCTTCCCATAATTCAGCATGATGCTTTGCAACAAAACTTTCACAATTCTATCAGAAAATCCGACACGAACTGTCAGTATGGCGTAAAATAGCGCTCAGTTCTGTCAACGAACCTGAAACCAGATGGCAGTCTGGTGACGTTGTAATTCAATTTTTGTGACGTTCTTAGACAGGCTTTTTTTGCTGGTCAAGCGTGATGGGTCGCAGTAGGATTCGCCCCAGCACTCTTGTTTTTTGGAGGCAGTCTTTTGGACACAGCTTTTGGATACAGCATTTTTGGAGAAAAGTATGCAGCTAAAACGGGTGGCGGAAGCCAAGTTACCCACCCGTGGGGCGATTTCCTGATGGTCGGTTTTGAAGAGATTGCCACAGGCCACGATCACCTTGCTCTGGTTTATGGTGATATTTCCGGTTCAGTTCCCGTACTTGCCCGCGTGCATTCCGAATGTCTGACAGGGGATGCGTTATTTAGCCTGCGCTGTGACTGCGGTTTCCAGCTTGAAGCGGCACTGAGCCACATCGCCGAAGAAGGTCGCGGCGTGCTGTTATACCACCGTCAGGAAGGCCGTAACATTGGGCTGCTCAATAAGATCCGCGCCTATGCGTTGCAGGATTTGGGAGCCGATACGGTGGAAGCCAACCATCAGCTTGGATTCGCCGCCGACGAGCGTGATTTCACACTGTGTGCCGACATGTTCAAGCTGCTGGACGTTGATGAAGTTCGCCTGCTGACTAATAACCCGCAGAAAGTGAAAATACTCAACGAAGCAGGGATCAATATCGTTGAGCGCGTGCCATTACTCGTTGGGCGTAACCCGAAGAATGAGAACTATCTGGCGACCAAAGCCGCCAAAATGGGGCACCTGCTGGATATGAAATAACGATCCCACGTCGCGTCAGGATCGTTTCTTTCTATGCCTACAGCCGGTTTTTAACCGGCTGTATCTTTGCTTAATGTTTAGTGACGTACATATCCTGCGTGTAGTAGTTGCCACGGATATCCGGCAAAAAACCACCAATGTACGGCTTCACCATCTGCGGTTGAACATAGTAGTAAATCGGCAACAGCGGCATCTGTTGATTCAGAATCGTCATTGCCTGCTGATAAATCTCCTGCCTTTCCTGCCTGCTGTTTACCGTTAGCGCTTTTTGCAACAGGGCATCATATTCCGGGCTAGTGAATTTGGAATTATTGTTGCTGTTACCCGATTGCAGAATCTCCAGGAAGGTACTTGGTTCGTTGTAATCACCATTCCATGAATATCGAACAACTTCATAGTTGCCAGAGCGGATCGTGTCCAGCATGGTTTTCCATTCCTGATTCTGTAACGTGGCTTCGACACCGAGGTTCTTCTTCCACATGGAACTGGCTGCAATCGCAACGCGCAGATGGGATTCAGACGTGTTGTAGAGCAGGTTAAAACGCAGCGGATTTTTCGCGTTGAAACCAGCCTCTGCCAGCAGTTTTTTCGCTTCCTCATTGCGCTGTTCCTGCGTCCAGCCCGCCCATTCAGGCTCCTGCCGCGTATAGCCACCGGTATTTTGAGGAATCAGGCTATATGCTGGTTTCTGCCCCATGCCCATGACTTTTCCGCAATCACCGTTTTATCCAGGCTGAGATCTAACGCACGACGCACTCGCGCATCATTAAACGGTGGTTTCTGAGTATTGAACTGGTAGAAGTAGGTAGAGAGCAGCGGAGATACTTTCACCTCCTGCGGATACTCTTTTTGCAGTGACGCAAACTGAATCGGCGACAAGATACCCGTGACATCAATTTCACCGGATTTATAGCGATTTAACTCCGCCGCTTGCGAGCTGATCGGCAGGTAAGTGACTTTGTTAATGACGGTATGCGCATCATCCCAATACTGGCTATTGCGCTTGCCGACGATACGTTCATTAACGACCCACTCGCTCAGCGTATAGGGACCGCTGCTGACAAAATTGCCGACCTGCGTCCAGTTATCAGGATGCTTTTCAAGCACCGCTTTCGGCAGCGGCACCAGAACATGGTAAGCCGACATTTCCAGGAAATAGGAAAGCGGGTGCTCCAGCGTGACTTCGAGCGTGTGGCTATCCAGCGCTTTAATGCCCAGAGAATCCGGCGCTTTTTGCCAGCCAGAATATCTGCCGCATTCTTCACATACATACTGGCGACATAGCTACCGTAAGGCGACAGCGTTTTCGGGTCGCCAAGGCGTCGCCAGCTGTAAACCACATCGTCAGCGGTAATCGGCGAACCATCAGACCATTTGGCATCAGGCCGCAGGTGGAACGTCCACACCGTGTTGTCTTTATTCTCCCAGCGCTCCGCCAGTCGCGGTTCAATGGTACCGTCATCGCCCACACGAACCAGATTATCGAAGAAATCATTGATAATGTGGCCTTCTACATCGCTTTCCACCTTATGCGGATCCAACGATGCAGGCTCTGAGCCGTTGCCTCGCACCAGTTCTTGTTTATCCGCCAGCACTGTCCCGGCAGGAACCTGAGCAGCAAAGACCGATGTCATCGCCCCTGCGGTACACAGCGTGATCAGCAGAAGCGAGTGTTTGAAGCGTTTTTAATCAACTCATTCATATAACCTCCTGTTATATCCCCGTCATTCTTAGCGGTATTTACGCTGTATCCGGGGTATGGCTGGGCAATAATTTTTACTTATTCCCCATGTGGTTAGCGTCACCACAACCTAACCACAATTCACCTAAGGATTCGAGCATTTAATGTGGGAAAACGTGCGCCGGTGCATCATGATGGATATGTCATGCCTAGCCGCCAGAAATCAAAGCGACGCGGTTTTGATTAATGCTTCATTTTTAAGCGTCGATAGTCCAAGCTATAAGCCCGCATGGCTATAACAAATGGAGATTGTTATGGATAATTCAAAAGAAGGAAGCTTACGATTGCTTACGTCTGGTGAAATCAGGCTAGTGAGATCTATTTTTGGCGATTCTATCCACTACCACAAAGTCTGGATTCATCACGACAGTTACCTTCCGTTCGGCCTTCAGGATAAAAATACGGCGATGAGCCCGAATGGTGAACTGTACTTTCGGGCATGGTATAGCAACGATTTTTCCCTCACGAGTATCTCCAACCAACACCTCTTTATTCATGAAATGAGCCATGTCTGGCAACGTGAACGAGGTATGAATGTCATATTTAGAGGTTTAGTAAGCTGGGCCGTCAGTTATCGCTACCAGTTTGGTAACCGTACATTACGCTCCTACGCAATGGAACAGCAGGCACAGATAATCGCTGATTATTTCGTTTTAAAACCTACGGCTATCAAGCGTGGAAAATGTTGAGGGCGCGAGGGGATATCACCCTTGATGGCGATATTTCTGAGGCCGTCATACGGCAACAATATCAAAAACCATGCAATTCTTTCCCTGGAATTAGCGATGACACTTACTGCAAAATTGTCTACGTTTCTGCTTATCGCGGCGAGCGTTCTTCTTGTTGGTTGCCCCAGTTCAGGCGATCATCTGCAGCCAGATGAACTGACGTCAGTCAGACAAACAGGAAGCGATCTCTGTTTTTAGTGAGTAATGCTCAGGATTACCAACCAACTCTTATTACGATTAGCGCAAGAGCCGCCCCGCCACAGGAATGGACGCTGTATGAAAATCCCAACATCGCCGTTATACAAGGCGAACTGTGCATTCCTTCTTCTTTTTACCGATTTTCAGACGACAGGACATACGTTGTCAGGTATATCCTGCAATCGAAAAAAACAGCGATTCAAGAAGAAGTGTCGTATCTGCGATAGCCTTTACGAACGGCAGCGTACGAAACGTACCGCTGAGGAAGGATGAAGCCGCTTATTATTGATGCACTCGTTCTTCAAGTTGAGCGAATCCACCGAGAGCAAGTTTTCTGCCCTCGGTGCCCAGACATACAATTACAACATATTGCGGATAACGTAGTGCAGGATACCGTCGTTCTGGTAGTAGGTCAGTTCGTTGCGGGTATCGATACGGCAGCGGGTGCCTATGGTCTGCGTGCTACCGCTGCCATCCGTGATGTTGACCTCAACCGTGGCCCCCGGCGTCAGCTGATTTAATCCCGTAATCGAAATCTGTTCGTCTCCGGTGAGCTTCAGCGTCTTACGCGTCACGCCTTCGGGAAATTCCAGCGGCAGAATCCCCATTCCGATCAGGTTAGAACGGTGAATACGTTCGAACGATTCGGCAATCACCACGCGAACGCCCAGTAAGCGCGGGCCTTTCGCTGCCCAGTCCCGGCTGGAACCGGAACCGTACTCTTTCCCGGCAAACAGCGCCAGCGGGACATTCTCGTCCTTGTAGCGCATCGCCGCGTCATAGATTGTCATCTCATTCTGCGACGGGATGTGGCGGGTATAGCCGCCCTCTTTACCCGGCACCATCTCATTACGAATACGGATGTTGGCAAACGTCCCGCGCATCATCACTTCGTGGTTACCGCGCCGTGAACCGTAAGAGTTGAACTCCGCCGTTTCGACGCCGCGATCCAGCAAATATTTCCCTGCCGGGCTATCGCGCTTGATGTTGCCTGCCGGTGAGATATGGTCGGTGGTGACCGAATCGCCCAGCATCGCCAGAATACGCGCGTTGTGGATATCCTCGACCGGTTCAGGTTCTTTCCCCATTTCCAGAAAGAAAGGCGTCTGGCGAATGTAAGTCGACTCTTCCGGCCATTGATAGGTGGGATTGTTGTCGACCTCGATGTCTTGCCACTCCTGCGTGCCTTCAAACACCGCAGCATATTGCTTGTGGAACATGCCCGCGCTGACATTCAATACCGCATCCGCCACCGCTTTCGTCGACGGCCAGATATCTTTCAGGAAGACGGCTTTTCCGTCACGATCTTCCCCAGCGGTTCTTGCGTCAGATCGACGTTCATATTCCCCGCCAGCGCGTACGCGACGACCAGCGGCGGTGATGCCAGCCAGTTCGTCTTCACCAGCGGATGAATACGACCTTCAAAATTACGGTTGCCTGACAGCACCGCGCCAACCGTCAGATCGCCGGCTTTTATCGCGGCTTCAATCGCATCCGGCAGCGGCCCGGAGTTACCGATACAGGTGGTACAGCCGTAACCCACCAGATTGAACCCCAGCGCATCAAGGAACGGCGTCAATCCTGCTTTAGCATAGTAATCGGTTACGACCCGCGAACCGGGCGCCAGTGAGGTTTTCACCACGGTTTGGTTTTCAGACCGCGCTCTACGGCATTTTTTGCCAGCAGTCCGGCCGTCATCAGTACGCTCGGGTTGGAGGTATTAGTACAGGAGGTGATCGCAGCAATCACGACGGCCCCTGCTGTAAACGGTGCGTTTCGCCTTCCAACGTGAATTCTTCATAGTCAGAGCGATTTTTCACCGTGCTGACGTCCAGTTCCCGACTGGCGTTGAAAGCCTCCGGTACGCCCGCTAAGGGCACGCGATCCTGCGGACGTTTTGGCCCTGCCAGACTGGTTTCCACCGTCGCCAAATCCAACGCAAGCTGGCTGGTAAATACCGGTTCGTCCCCGGTATTACGCCACAGCCCTTGCTGCTTACTGTAAGCTTCCACCAGCGCAATCTGCTCTTCCGCACGGTTGGTCAACCGCATGTAATCCAGCGTGATTTGATCGATAGGGAAAAACCGCAGGTCGCACCATATTCCGGTGCCATGTTGGCGATGGTCGCGCGATCCGCCAGCGGCAGCGAATCCAACCCATCGCCGTAAAACTCCACAAACTTGCCGACCACGCCGTGTTTACGCAGCATCTGCGTAACCGTCAGCACCAGATCGGTTGCCGTGATCCCTTCACGCATCTTGCCACTTAGCTTGACGCCGACGACATCAGGGATCAGCATCGAAACAGGCTGCCCCAGCATCGCCGCTTCAGCCTCTATCCCGCCGACGCCCCAGCCGAGCACACCCAGACCGTTAATCATTGTGGTATGTGAGTCTGTCCCCACTAGCGTATCGGGGTAGGCAAACTGTTTGTCGCCCTGCTTTTCATACCAGATGGCCTTAGCCAGATACTCCAGATTCACCTGATGGCAAATCCCGGTTCCCGGCGGCACAACGCTAAAGTGGCTAAAGGCATTTTGCCCCAGCGCAGAAATTCATAACGTTCACGGTTACGTGCCATTTCCAGTTGTGTGTTATCCGTGAGCGCCTGACGATCGCCGAAGTGATCCACCGTCACCGAGTGGTCGATAACCAAATCGACTGGCGACAGTGGGTTAACCTTATTCACATCGCCGCCCAGCCGTTTCACCGCCGCTCGCATTGCCGCCAGATCGACCACGGCAGGCACGCCGGTAAAATCCTGCATTAATACACGCGCAGGACGATAAGCGATTTCCCGATCAACATGGCCTGTCTTCAGCCAGTCCACCACCGCCTGAAGATCGTCCTGCTCGACCGTGTCGCCGTCCTGATGGCGTAATAAATTCTCCAGCAGCACTTTGAGTGATTTCGGCAATTTATCGATACTGCCGAGCGTTTTTGCCGCCTTTGGCAGGCTGTAGTAATGGTAAATCTGCTGTTGTACCGTCAGTGTGTCCAGACAAGTGTCGCGAAGGTGTGATGACATGCTTCCTCCCAAATTAACTTGCTATACCCGTCATACTTCAAGTTGCATGTGCGTTGGCTTCATTCGGTCACCCGAATCACTTACTTGAGTAAGCTCATCGGGATTCCCTCACTTGCCGCCTTCCTGAAACTCGAATTATTTAGGGGATATTCGTTATTCTGCATCGGGCGATTAATGAATAACCAGCCTGATCTTGCGGTCTTATTTAAAGATAACACAAACAAAAATAACGTTTTTGCAACAATGCGATATGCGATATGAACGCAGCGATAGTCGTTAGCTATTGAAAAGAGGCAAGTCGGAATAAGCGTCAATGGGAACGTGAAGAGGATAGAAGACAGTGAGAACCGCGACCAAAGGATGGCGAAGACAAAAGAGAAAAACGGCCCGAAGGCCGTCTGTCTCAATGTATTAACCTGAAGCGAATTTAGACATTCCCGGCTGCCATCACCGGTGTTTCTTCGTCGGCATGCTCATGATCGGGTTCTTCCAGATCGTGGTTTCGCTCCAGCTTGGCCACAACCGCGGTCGCCATGCCGTTACCAATGACATTGGTTGCCGTACGGCCCATATCCAGAAATTGATCGATACCAATAATCAGCAAAATGCCCGCTTCGGGTAAGCTGAACATCGGCAGTGTCGCTGCTACCACAACGACTGCGGCACGCGCTACGCCAGCCATACCTTTACTGGTGATCATCAGCGTCAGCAGAATCAGGGTCTGCTCCGTCAAACTTAAGTGGATGTTGTAAGCCTGCGCGATAAACAGAATGGCAAAAGCCTGATATATCATGGAGCCGACAAGGTTAAAGGAATACCCCAACGGGAGTACGAAGCTGGTAATTTTTTAGGAACGCCGAATTCGCTCAGCGCTTCCATTGTTTTCGGATAGGCCGCTTCGCTACTGGCCGTGGCAAACGCCAGCATACTGGGCTCGCGCAGCAGTTTGATCAGGCCCCAGGTTGCTTTCTTACCGAGGAACAGCATCCCGGCACCGAACATGAGCCCCATAGCAGCGCCAACCCAAGGTAGAACTCGCCGATGACTTTGCCAAAGTCGAGGAGAAGCCCCAGACCTTCGGTGGTAATAGACGACGCCAGCGAGGAAAATACGGCCAAAGGCGCTAATCGCATGACGTAGTCCGTCACCCGAAACATCACTTTCGCCAGTTCTTCTACCATCGTCTCCATGGTAACGGCATGCTTGTTTTGGCCTTTAACAAAAGCCAATGCAGAACCGAAGAACATTGAGAACACCAGAATCTGCAATATTTCGTTATTCGCCATGGCTTCGACGATACTGCGTGGAAATATATGAGCAATGAAGCTTTTCAGCGTAAATCCGCCAGTGCTTACGCCGGTATCTACCGCTATTGGCGTACTCGGAACGGCGAGATTCATGCCAACGCCAGGTTCGAAGATATTTGCCAATAGCATGCCAATAAAAAGGGAAACGACTGAAGAACAAATAAACCATACCATGGCCTTTAGCCCTATTCTGCCGACGGAAGAAGAATTCCCCATACTGGCAAGACCAGAGACCAATGTTGCGAATACCAATGGCGCAATAATCATTTTTATCAGGCGAAGAAAGACATCGGTCACTAAATTAAAGTAGGAAACGACTTCTTTGGTTTGCTGCTCAGTTAATACAGAATGACAAACCCCACCGACAATAATTCCGAGAACAATAGCTAAGGCGATAAAAACAATAAGCTGTTCTTTTTCATAGTAACCTCATGGTAATGAATAGCGTCAGACAATACGCATTATTCTTAAGAATTCGCCGCTCGATGCATTCTCGCCATCACCCTACGGCTTATCCCATTTTTGTCGTAATATTGTCTGTATCTTGATGCAGAATACTAGTTAACCGGGAATATTATTACCTTCCCATCAATAATAGAAATCGAGCAGTAACACGGAGGATATCACTGAGAACCTCATGGCTAACTCATTTTATTCTTTCTCTACAAGTGTCACTCAACATAACTTCTCCTCTTTTGTTACATGAGAAAAATAAAGGGGTAATTTAATCGACATGACAATAAACTGCGTCCCTTCATCTCCCTCCTATTTTCATTTTTAAATATCCATGAGGCACTAGCCTTGGGGAAATAACTTAAATTGACGGTATCATGAAAAATACGAAACCTGTCACTAATGAAATTTTTCTTATCAAGAGATTTAGTAATCATTAATTAACATCTATAAGCTTCGCGTCGAAAATATCACTCACGCCGCTGATTTAACCGCGTGCGCTTAAAAAACAACAGCGCCATTTTATTTAGCACATTCCAGCTCTTCTCCAGGCTATCGCGATCTCGCTCCCCCAGAAATCCCCCTTACGATCCGCCACACCGATGTTTCAACCCCAGCCAAAAGCGGTATAGGGTGCCGCTACATCGCTTTGCTTACCTTCGCCGTTTACACCAGTAAAGCAGCCTCGGAATGACGTATGAAAATTTGACGCTGAACCGTCAAAATCGCCTAAATTTCATGCTGCAGTCACACATAAGGAGTATTTTGCAAGAAGCCTCACACTCTCCCGTTACGTTTTGTTGTAAAAAAACGACATGTAGCCATTCAACAATCATCAGCGCATGTGTTGATGGAAAATAATAATAGAAAGGGTTTCCATGAAACTGTTTTACAAAGCTGAAAGCAGTTCCCTATTTACACACATCGTCTTGGTCGAATCCAAACTGGAATTCAAGCTGGAGAAGGTCAACCTACGCACGAAAAAGACCGAACATGGAACCGACTATACACTCATCAACCCAAAAGGGATGGTGCCGGCACTAGAGCTGGATGATGGATCTATCCTGACCGAAGGTGTCGCTATCGCCATATACATCGCCGATCTGGTTCCGCACTGTAACCTTATTGCTCCTACCGGGGTATAGCTCGCTACCATACGGTCGAATGGCTGAACTACATTTCTGCTGAGCTACACAAAACGTTTACACCAATTTTTTCGCCCCGGCACGCCGGAAACGTATAAAGAGCTGCTGATGGAATATCTGCAGGTTAAGTTCCGTTATATCAATCTGGTGCTGAGTGAACAGAACTATCTGGTCGCCAACCGTTTCGGTATCGCCGATGCGTATCTGTTTACCGTAATGCGCTGGGCGCAGTCGCTAAAACTGGATATGTTCCGCTACCCTGCGCTGGCGGCTTACCTCGACCATATTGCCGAACGCCCTTCCGTCGTGACCGCGCTTAAGGTTGAAAGGTTGAAAGGTTGAAAAATAATACGCAATAACGCCCCGACACGTGGGGCGTTATACGTTTTACGACAGGCGAATCGCCTGGAAATGATGACGCGGATTGGCAATTCCATCCTGAGCAGCCACCAGTTGCAGCTCATATTCATTCATCTCTTTCGTCACCAGCATGACTTCATAGACGGCCGCCGTGGTGTGTTCCAACGCTTTATCCAACGCTACGCCCTTCAGCAAGTTAACCAGCAGCAATCCACTGGTTAAATCGCCCACGCCGACAGGTTGACGCTCAAATTCCACCAGCGGACGGCTGATATGCCAGGCATCTGTCGGCGTGACCAGCAGCATTTCAAAGCTGTCTTCACGCGCAGCCGCGCGGCTAAGGTGTTTGACCAGAACGATTTTCGGCCCTTTTTCACACAGTGCGCGCGCAGTTTCGACGGCTTCCGCCACGCTGTGTACGGTACGGCCACCGAGTAGTTCCAGTTCAGGCAGATTCGGCGCGATAATATCGGCCGCGAGCAGCGACTGCTGGCAGTGGAAATCAGACACGCCGGGCGCGACGATACAGCCTTTCTCCGGCGTACCCATCACCGGATCGCAGAAGTACAGCGCATCAGGGTTAGCCGCTTTCACCTGACGCACAATACCCAGAATATGCTCCCCTTGCTCGGCAGAGCCAATATAGCCACTCAGCACGGCATTACAGGTCTTCAGCTTGTCGATATTCGCAATCCCCTGCACCACTTCGGTCAGGTGGCTGGCAGGCATGACACATCCCGTCCAGTGACCGTATTGGGTGTGGTTCGAGAATTGCACCGTATTCAACGGCCAAACGTTTGCGCCCATCCGACGCATTGGAAACTCTGCCGCGCTGTTACCAGCATGACCAAAAACGACATGGGATTGGATGGAAAGTATATTTTTCATTAGATACAACTCAAATCCTTGCCAGCGCCTGTGCGCCTCAACTTACAAGAAGAAAGGGAGCTAAGGCTCCCTTATCGGTAATGCTTATGCTTTCCAGCAGATCAGGCAGTAGTGTTTTTACCGCGACGCAGCAAGGTGTAGCGATCGAACAGACGGTCAGAAGCACTGAAGGTGTGCTCAGGATCGGCCTGTTTTTCGCCGTTAATCGTTACCGCATTCGAGGAGATCATCGTACGAGCCTGGCCGCGTGACGGCACCAGCTCGGCACTCACCAGCGCCTGTTGCAAATCAGCGCCGTTTTCCAGTTCAATAATCGGCATACCATCCTGCGCCAGTTGGGCAAAATCGTCCTGCGTCATATCCTGCAATGCGCCAGAGAACAGGCTTTGCGTAATACGACGAGCGGCTTCCAGGCCCGCTTCGCCATGCACCATACGGGTCACTTCTTCCGCCAGAACATACTGAGCACGTGGAGCTTTGCCGCTGTTTTTGTCTTCTTCTTCCAGCGCGTCGATGTCTTCGAGGCTCATAAACGTGAAGAATTTCAGGAAGCGGTACACATCGGCATCCGCCGTGTTGATCCAGAACTGGTAGAATTTGTAAGGGCTGGTCTTGCTGGCATCCAGCCAGATCGCGCCACCTTCCGTTTTACCGAATTTCGTTCCGTCAGATTTGGTGATCAGCGGCACAGTCAAACCGTAAACCTGTTTCTGGTTCATACGGCGCGTCAAATCGATACCGGAGGTGATGTTACCCCACTGGTCAGAACCACCGATTTGCAGTTCGACGTCATGCTGCTTGTTCAGCGAGGCAAAGTCATATCCCTGCAGCAGGTTGTAAGAAAATTCGGTGAACGAAATACCGACGTCATCACGGTTTAAACGCTGTTTGACGGCTTCTTTGTTAATCATCTGATTAACGGAGAAATGTTTGCCGATGTCACGCAGGAAATCCAGCACGTTCATACTGCCGAACCAATCGTAGTTATTGGCCGCGATGGCACTGTTTTTACCGCAGTCAAAATCCAGGAATGGAGACACCTGACGACGGATCTTCTCGACCCATTCACCCACAGTGTCAGCCGTGTTCAGCTTACGCTCCGTGGCTTTAAAGCTAGGGTCACCGATCAACCCCGTGGCGCCGCCTACCAGTGCCACCGGTTTGTGGCCGGCCAACTGGAAGCGTTTCAGGCAGAGCAGCGGCACCAGATGCCCCAAATGCAAGCTGTCAGCGGTGGGATCAAAGCCGCAATACAGTGCAATTGGCCCTGCGCCAGCCGCTCTGCTAACGCACCCTCATCCGTCACCTGGGCAATCAAGCCCCGCTCTTGCAATTGTTTAATCAGGTTACTACTCGCCATCGATAACTCCATTTTTATAAAAACAGGCTGTTACGCCCCTTATTTAGGGCACGTACAACGCCGTGAGAAATGCAGCATACCTGCCTGCTGTCGCATGATGATTTCGCTGTCGTATTACCTTACGCAACACGCTATAAACGCCATATCGCTGTGCAATGCCCAGTCAACACGAAACTTCATAGGATAAAGTGCTGATGATAGGAGCGCCAGCGTTTAACACGGATATTTCGCGATTAAGGCGCTAAACGATCAATCTGCCAGCCTTCTTCCTGCCGCTGATAGAAAAATCGATCGTGCAAGCGGTGCTCACCGCCCTGCCAAAATTCAACAGAATCGATAACAACGCGGAAGCCCCCAGAAGCTCGGCAAAGGCACCTCGCCATTCTGGAATTTTGCTTCAATTCCAAAAATTTGCTTTCCAGTACGCCACGCGCTGAAATCCGGCTGGACTGCTTGGATACCCACGCGCCAATCTGGCTGTCTTTCGGGCGGCTGTGGAAATATTTCAGCACCTCAAGCGCAGGGAGCTTCTCCACCCGTCCCAAAACCATCACCTGTCGTTCCAGCATATGCCAAGGGAACAGCAGGCTAATGCGTGGGTTATTTTCCAGATGATGGGCTTTGCGGCTGCCCATATTGGTATAAAACACCATGCCTTTCTCATCATAGTGCTTAAGCAAAACGATACGCTGGTAAGGTTGCCCGTACTCATCAACGGTCGCGACGGACATCGCGGTAGGATCGGCCAATTTCGCGTCGCAGGCCTGC
This sequence comes from Pectobacterium sp. PL152, assembly GCA_021907015.1. GTDB lineage: Bacteria > Pseudomonadota > Gammaproteobacteria > Enterobacterales > Enterobacteriaceae > Pectobacterium. The sequence goes on from CP091064.1 coordinate 356,066, forward strand.
TTCAGCCAGCGTTCAAATAAATCCAGCGGGTTAGCCGGAAGATCGCTACGACGAAGCCCACCACGCGTGTATTCACGGCGGATGTCGGCGATATCGGCGGGTTGAAGAGGAGTACTATCAGAGGGGAGCGTTCCTGAGTCATAATGTCCTGCTGTCGCAATGTCGGGCCAGAAGCGGGCGAAAATCCCATTTTGCTCCCGTACCCGAAAAATCGCAATCAGCAGTAACACCGCGACCGTGCGACGTAGTTACATCGGTGCCAACACACAGTCGTCTACGATAACCCGTTCACCACGTTGGATAAATGCGCGATCGCCTTTGCTCCAGAATGTGTAGGTGCCATTGCTGTATCGGACGCCAGAAGCGGACACCACCTGAGGGAGAGCCAGACGTTCGCCGTCCAGCAGGAAACTCACCTGCGAAGGCGTTTCGCCGCCCTGCTGTAATGTCACAGTGAGCGGTAAGGTGCCACATTGATAATGCAGCGTTTCCACCGTTTGTTTATGACCAAAATAGCTGCATCCGCTCAGCAGAATCAGCGCTGTCCCCGTCAGCAATCGTTTCATTCTTTTCTCCTGTCATTCTTGTCAATGGCGACAACTGACGCTGCCGCACCTTGAAGTTTAACAAGAGGATAAACCTGAACCTCTCGGCAAAATCTGATTAATCCGCGTTGACTGGATAAATCGCGCCTAACACCGTTTCCTGACTTGCTCCCGTAACAGACGGCAGATTGCCCGACAGTCCCGACAGCGTGCGTGAAGCCAGCCAGGCGAATGCCAGCGCTTCCATATCATCACCACTCACGCCACATTCATCCGTCGTGTTGACTTCGATACCCGGCAGCAGCGCCGAGAGACGTGACATGATGAGCGGATTGCGCGCCCCGCCGCCACAAACCAGTAAACGTTCGCATCCGCCGACCAGCAGCACCTGTTCGGCGATGCTCATCGCGGTTAACTCAGCCAGCGTTGCCTGAACATCCTGCGGTGCCATCGGCGGCAGGCCAGCCAGCATTCTTTCCAACCAACCCAGGTTGAAATATTCACGTCCGGTGCTTTTTGGCGCCCGTAACGCAAAATAAGGATCGGTCAACATCCGACGAAGTAATAACGGGTTAACCTGCCCGCTCATCGCCCACGCGGCGTCTTTATCATACGGTTGTGCGCAGTGCCGCCAGATCCAGGCATCCAGCAACATATTGCCGGGGCCAGTGTCGTAACCGCGTACGGGCGCACCCGGTACCAACAGCGACAGATTGGCGATCCCCCAACGTTGAGCACGATACGCCGTTCGACAGGATGTAACAGCAACGCATGGTGGAACGATGGCACCAGCGGCGCGCCTTGCCCGCCATAAGCCAAATCCCGGCGACGAAAATCCCCTACGGTCGTAATACCCGTCAATGCGGCGACACGATTATTATCACCGATCTGCAACGTGCAGGGCGCCTCACCCGTGGGCTCATGCCAGACAGTCTGCCCGTGGCAGCCAATCGCTGTAATATCCTGAGCCCCCAATTCCGTCTCTTTAAGCAGCGCCAGTACCGCTTCGGCAAACAAGATACCCAGACGCGTATCCAACTGCCCCAGCGCCGACAGCGTCACCGCCTGTCCCTGACACATCCCCAGGATGGCCATTTTGATGTCCTGCGGGATCGGGTGACAGTAGCTGGCCTGCTGAGCAACCGTATGTTCGTCAATCGCGGCTAGCACAACATCCACACCATCCAGACTGGTGCCGGACATTACGCCAATATATCTGCCTGATCTCATTATCTAGCCTTTGCCCCTGTGGGATAAAAAGAGAACACCGATAACAACCGTTACATCGAGAATAAAAGTAGCACGTTAACACGCTGAATTATTAAATTTTTTGCGTTTTTGCCACACGGGCTAGGTTTTAACCAAATGAGGGTTTTTGATAATATTTGCTACAAAAAAAGCCACTTCTCGTGCTATTTACTCCTCTGTTTATACGCAATTTAAGCGCACTATTATATTCTGAAAAAAAGAGTAAAAAGAGTGGCATGCTACACTTAGCCAGACCATAATTTATTGGTATAACACTGCGTCGGCCGCGGCTGTGCCAGCCCGACATATTCGCGATTAAGGAGTTTGTATTATGATGAAGCGTTTACTTGTGGTTACCCTTGCAGGTATCACGCTGGCTGGTTGTGCTAATACCAGTACACTTTCAGGTGATGTTTACAGTGCGTCTGAAGCTAAACAGGTGCAGACCGTGACCTACGGTACAATTGTTTCCACGCGCCCGGTTCAGATTCAGGCGGGAGAAGATTCCAACGTGATCGGCGCGCTCGGCGGTGCTGTTCTGGGTGGTTTCCTGGGTAACACTATCGGCGGCGGTTCCGGTCGTAGTCTGGCAACAGCAGCGGGCGCAGTAGCCGGCGGTGTAGCAGGTCAAAGCGCCACAGGCGCACTGAACCGCACGCAAGGCGTAGAACTGGAAATTCGTCGTGATGACGGCAGTACCATTATGGTGGTACAGAAACAAGGCGATACGAAATTCAGCGTAGGTCAACGCGTTGCTATGGCCAGCAACGGCCGCAATATCACCGTTTCCCCACGCTGATGCTGTGTGACGCTCGCCACGGTCTGTGGCGAGCGTCACAACGAATAATCAACTCCCGGAATGAATAACCAATAACAGATACTGGTAATATTACCGGGATTTAATTCTCCCTCTGCGTAACCCAAATTTAGCTACGCTTGATTTTCATGTAATGCCAATATATTTTTCTCAAGGCGCGCAACCAGCAGCGCTAATTCATCAACCTGCTCCGGCGTAATTCCAAATAATACTTCATTACGTGTATGGCTAATTACGCCATTGACTGCCTGTATGATCGGCTCTGCTGATTCGGTCAGCATAATACGTTTTGCCCGACGATCGTGCGCACAAACATGGCGAGTGATTAACCCTTTCTCCTCAAGCTGATCCAGCGTTCGGACTAATGAGGGTTGCTCAATGCCTATCGCTTTGGCCAATTGAATCTGCGATTGACCAGGGGGTAAATGGTATATGTTATGCAGCGTAACCCAATGCGTCTGGGTCAGCTCAAGTGGTTTTAATCGATGATCGACCAGCGCACGCCACACGCGCACCAGACGGGCTAAATCAGATCCTAATGGCAATTCCATCACCTCTCCTTATTGTTAGCACGCTAAGTTATATCCCTGGATTGCAATCAACTCTGATTTATAAAATAAGAAACGACTTTATTGTTGTAAAAATAGAACCATCAAAGAATAGATTCTATCAAATAAAAGTCTTTTAAAAATGATCTCGGGCTTATTTTATTCAATCGAACGCTCCTGCGTTGCTTAAACAAAATTCCACGTAAATAGATCATCTAAGACAAGATGACTTAAAACAACGATGGCTGACGGGATTCTGCTGGCGTATCGGTTTTCTCTGAACGCTGTGAGCGTTTCATTCTCTGCCGACACAAACGCAGCACATCCTGTTTCTGCGCATCACTCATTTGGCCCCAACTAAAGCGCTCATGACGACTGCGAAAGCAACCGCGACAATACCCGCCTTCATCCGCCTGACAAATACCACGGCATGGATTAGGGACAACAAAGAGTTCAAGTTGCTCTGGCACAACACCTCCTGCTACAACTCTATTTATTGAAGCCCTGTTCTTTACCGCTGGCAAGCCCAAACGGACAGTCACAATGAAAATAATTAGGTAACCATTGTAATAACTGACGATTTTTTTACACGCCAGGCGGTCTAAAAATGACCCAACGCGCTATTTACCCCTCCTGTTAGTACGTTTTAACACAAACCTCACCATAGTGTCGCATTTTTAGCATCATCCCAACAGCTTGGACTCGACAGAGCCACAACGCTATACTGCCCTTTTGTTGCACTTTTTAACGAGGACACTATGCGTTTACTTCACACCATGCTGCGTGTTGGCGATTTACAACGTTCTATCGATTTCTATACTCAGGTTCTGGGAATGCGCGTGCTGCGCACCAGCGAGAATACCGAATACAAATACACGCTGGCTTTTGTCGGTTATACCGAAGAGAGCGAAGGTGCAGTTATCGAACTGACCTACAACTGGGGCGTCGACAGCTATGATCTGGGCAACGCCTATGGCCACATCGCACTGGGCGTCGACGATGTTGCCGCAACCTGTGAGCGTATCCGCAAAGCGGGTGGCAATGTCACGCGCGAAGCTGGCCCGGTCAAAGGCGGCACAACCGTCATCGCGTTCATTGAAGATCCAGACGGCTATAAAATCGAACTGATCGAAAACGCCCACGCGGGTAACGGCATCGGCCACTAATCTCTGGTCATTCCACAGGTGCTGCATCGGCACCTGTTCTCTCCCTTTCTTCTGCCACCTCCGCCGTTTGAACGGCAACAGCATGCTGCATCTCCAGTCAAAATTTGCAATAATGCGCGCTGCGTTTTGCTAACAACTAAGAGACAAATGGCTGATAAAAGTGATCTGAACGCCCTGAGCGGCCGTTTTCGTGGGTTTTACCCGGTAGTGATTGATGTTGAAACCGCCGGATTTAATGCGAAAACCGATGCCTTGCTGGAAGTTGCGGCGGTAACATTAAAAATGGATCAAGACGGTTGGTTACAGCCAGATGAAACGCTACATTTTCATGTTGAACCATTCGAAGGCGCGATCCTCGAACCCGCCGCGCTGGCGTTTAACGGCATTGATCCCACCAACCCGCTGCGCGGCGCCGTGAGCGAATACGATGCGCTGCATGAAATTTTCAAAGTCGTGCGTAAAGGGATCAAGGATCAAGGCTGCAACCGCGCCATTATCGTGGCGCATAATGCCACCTTCTGATCACAGTTTCATGATGGCGGCAGCGGAGCGCTGTAGCCTAAAACGCAACCCATTCCACCCTTTCGCCACCTTCGATACCGCGGCACTCAGCGGGCTGGTGTTAGGCCAAACCGTCCTTGCTAAAGCCTGTATTACTGCAGGTATTGCGTTTGACTCCAGCCAGGCACACTCCGCGCTGTATGATACCAATCAGACAGCATTGCTGTTCTGTGAGTTGGTTAACCGCTGGAAACGTCTGGGCGGGTGGCCGATTGCGCAGGAAGAAAATTCGCTGGAAAACGCGTCAGCCGAAGACTGAAAAAGCGGGAAAGCCAGAGATCAAAAAGCGGGTGCCATAAGGCACCCGCTGGAAGGATTTACGCTCGCATCGTAACAACATTTGGCGTCGTCATTACGTCAAAAGAAAGCATTACTCTTGATCGGCCTGCTGCGCTTTGTATTTGTCGGCCGTTTCTTTGATCAGCGGTTGCAGTTCGCCACGCTGAAACATTTCAACCACGATATCACAACCGCCAATCAGCTCACCGTCAACCCACAGCTGTGGGAATGTTGGCCAGTTCGCGTATTTTGGCAGCTCAGCGCGGATATCCGGGTTCTGTAAAATATCAACATACGCAAAACGCTCGCCGCATGCAGACAACGCCTGAACCGTCTGTGCGGAAAACCGCAGCTTGGCAATTTCGGGAGCCTTTCATGTACAGCAGAATCGGGTTTTCAGCAATTTGGCGCTGAATTTTTCAATTGTCGGTGTCGTCATCTTCTTGCTTCCTTAAATCTTATAGGATGGCTAACGCCCAAAACGCTAGCCATGAGCCGCCGTCAGAGATACTACGACAGCGACATTGACTCAGTGATATTGTACCGATGCCACTAGCCACAAAAAAACGCCATTTTTTGTAAGGGTATTTTCCTGCAAGTTATTCGCCCTTGATGAAATCAACACCAGAAAGCGTTGATAAATCAATCAAAAAACAACTATTAACGTTTTTTCACTATTCTGTATGAATAAAGCGGCCATGCCCACTTTTTTATGCCGCCGTTTTCAGGAATACTGTGCGGATTGAGCGAGTTAAGGATTATGTTCGGTCACTTTTATTATGCGCTTGTTTATTACTCTTTTATATTATTTTTCAGCAATCTATCCCTGAATGTCGTTCAGGCTGCGCCGCATACCCCGCATTCAGCGCCGAAGAAAAGCACCGCTGAAGAAACCAATAAGAAAAGCCGTCAGACAAAGGGTAATGCCAAATCACCAACACCGATCAAAAGCAAAAAACCAGAACCTACCGCAGCTAGCACCAAAACCAAACCCCGCAGCGCGAACAAATCAACAGAAAAACCGTCCCGGACGCAAAGTAGCACGCCCGCGCTAGTGAAAAAAATCTCAAAAAGCTGAAGCCTGAAGAAGATAAACAGACAACGGCACAGGCCAGAGTCAAAACCGGGCTGAAGAAAACCGCGCTCAAGGGAAAAACGGATAAAAATCCAGCGCCCACTGAAAAAGGAATAGCACTGAGCGCAGCGCATAAAAACGTTATCAACATGCCAAAACGACAGCAATGAATAAGCTGATGAGCCAAATAGGCAAGCCTTACCACTGGGGCGGTTCATCTCCTTTTACCGGATTCGACTGCAGTGGACTGGTCTATTATGCGTATAAAGATGTCGTTAAGATCCAAATTCCACGCACTGCTAATGAGATGTATCACCTACGTGATGCCGCTCCGATCAAAAAGAGCGAACTGGAAAGCGGCGATCTGGTGTTCTTCCGCATCAATAATCGTGGCGCGGCCGATCACGTCGGGGTTTATCTGGGAGAAGGGAAATTTATCCAGTCTCCGCGTACAGGTTCAGATATTCGAATCAGCAAGCTGAGTGAAGATTATTGGCAGGAACACTACGTTGGCGCACGTCGCGTGGTCACACCGCAGACGATTCGTTAAAAGACAGGTTGTACGTAGTAAAGAAAACGATGTGAAGAACAGCGACTCGGACACGTTTATGCTGCATAAACGTGTCCGAATACCTCACCGGTGCAAAGACACCGTTCGGTTAGTTCAGCACCGCAATAAAACTAAACGCGATGATGACAGCCAACGAGCCAACGGTTGTCAGCAAAGACATCTTCAGATCTGTATCCATAAACCACTCCTTTATTAGCGAATAAATTTTAGCTGAAAATTTCACCTGAAAGCGTCATCTGAAATAAAGACACCGCCATTCACAGCCGAACCCATTTAGGCAATTAAATCTACAAATAATAGGGTTATTACGATTCTTTCATAATTCCAGTGAAAAATCTCGGACGAATGCATCACTAATAGTATAAATTAGCCCTTTCCCTTTCATGATAAATCGGACACAATCCGCTGTTTATGAAAGCGCTGCGTATCAGTCGAAAAACGTCAACCCAGATCCCTTCGGTATAACATTCGGCATTCTCCTTCTGAAATCCTGTTTTTTAGCTTAGAAGAAGAACATTAAACGTAGGCAAACGATTAACAATATACTTACGTCTGTAACAGGTAAGTTCAGGAGTCATTTTTAGATGGCAACGATTAAAGATGTGGCAAAGCGTGCTGGCGTTTCTACCACAACCGTATCGCACGTGATCAATAAAACACGTTTCGTCGCCGAAGAGACTAAGGCAGCCGTCAGGGCGGCAATCAAAGAGTTGCACTATTCGCCCAGCGCCGTCGCCCGCAGCCTCAAAGTTAATCACACCAAATCAATCGGTTTGCTGGCCACATCCAGCGAAGCCCCCTATTTCGCTGAGATCATCGAAGCCGTCGAAAACAGCTGCTATGCCAAAGGCTACACGCTGGTACTGTGTAATTCGCATAACGACATCGGTAAACAGCGCGCTTATCTCTCCATGCTGGCGCAAAAACGCGTCGACGGCCTGCTGGTAATGTGCGCCGAATATCCACCTGAGCTGTTGGCTATGCTGGAAGATTATCGCAGCATCCCAATGGTCGTGATGGACTGGGGCCAGATGCACAGCGATTTTTCCGATACGATTATCGATAACGCCTTTGAAGGCGGTTATATGGCAGGCCGCTACCTGATCGAACGCGGCCATCGGGATATTGGTGCCATTCCCGGTATTCAAGAACGTAACACCGGCAGCGGGCGCTACCTCGGCTTTTTAAAAGCGCTGAAAGAAGCCGATATCACCGTGCGTGAAGAGTGGGTTGTTCAGGGCGATTTTGAGCCGGAATCCGGTTATAAAGCCATGCATCAAATTCTCGCGCAGAAACAGCGGCCAACGGCCGTATTCTGCGGTGGCGACATTATGGCGATGGGCGCCATCTGTGCGGCAGACGAACTGGGTCTGCGCGTGCCGCAAGATATTTCGGTGATCGGTTATGACAATGTGCGCCACGCGCGTTTCTTTACGCCTGCGTTGACCACCATCCATCAGCCGAAAGAGCGTCTGGGGCAGTCCGCCTTTGCGATGTTGCTGGATCGTATTACCAGTAAGCGGGAAGATGCGCACGTCATCGAAGTACACCCGACGCTGATTGAACGCCGCTCGGTTGCAGACGGCCCTTACCTCGACTATCGCCGCTAGCCACAAATTCTGTACAGACAATTTTCTTATTCCTGTCTGCTTTCCTCCCTGCTTCAGCCAATTCCCTTGTATGCTGGCTGAAGTAGTTCTAAATTTAATACCGCGTTTCATTTTCTCTGGTGATAGTCGATACGTCGGCTGCGATAAGTGCTGTCCAGTATGTTTTACGATACTTTTACATAAAGTTAAGGAGACATGATGGGTTTACCTTATACAGAAGAATGGGATGACGATATCGCGCCCTGGTTCCACATCGTGCAAGACATGTTGGATGCAGCGGATATCACCATCAACGGCCCCCGCCCTTTGACATCCGCGTGACCCATCCCGATTTTTTTAAACGCGTTATGCGCGAGGGATCGCTGGGACTGGGAGAAAGTTACATGGATAGCTGGTGGGAGTGTGAACGGCTGGATATGTTTTCCCATCGCGTCCTGCGGGCGGGGCTGGAGGTTAAATTACCCCGTCGCCTGCACGATCTCACGAGGGTCGCCCTCTCCCGCGTCACGAATTTGCAATCCCGCAGGCGTGCTCAGGTTGTCGGTAAAGCCCATTACGACTTAGGTAATGACCTCTTTACCCTGATGCTGGATCCTTATATGCAATATTCCTGCGCTTATTGGAAACAGGCACAAACGCTGGAACAGGCGCAGGAAGATAAACTCGCCATGATCTGCGAAAAGCTCCAGCTCACATCGGAGATGACGCTGCTGGATATCGGCTGCGGCTGGGGTGGGCTTGCCGAGTTCGCGGCGCGTCACTACGGCGTTTCGGTTTATGGCATCACCATTTCCAAAGAGCAGCAAGTGCTGGCACAGCAGCGCTGTCAGAATCTGAACGTCACCATTGAACGACAGGATTACCGCGATCTCGATCGGCAATTTGACCGCGTGGTATCGGTTGGCATGTTTGAACACGTCGGGCCGCGCAACTATGACCGCTATTTTCGCGTCGTACGGCGTAACCTAAAGCCTAACGGGCTGTTTCTGCTACATACCATCGGGGCCAATAAGACCGATCCGCATGTCGATCCCTGGATTCATAAATACATCTTCCCCAACGGCTGCATCCCCTCCATACAGCACATTGCGAAGGCGAGTGAGCCTTACATGGTGATGGAGGACTGGCACAATTTCGGGGCCGATTACGATCGCACATTAATGGCGTGGCATACGCGCTTTCAGCAAAGCTGGCCACAGCTTTCTACACGCTACCCTGTCCGTTTCCGCCGGATGTTCAGCTACTATCTCAACCTTTGTGCCGGCGCTTTCAGAGCAAGAACGCTCCAGCTCTGGCAAGTCGTGTTCAGCCTGGATGGGATCGAGGGTGGATTACGCGTTTCACGCTGACAGAAAGAAAACCGGACGAGGCTATTCGTCCGGTTTACAAGTACAGGCAACGCGAAAACTACTCTTCTTTGCCCAGGTCACTCGCCTGCTTACTCGCCAACACGCGCTCGACCGTATCCACTACGGCCTGTGTCTGCGGATCGATTTCAATATTGATGCGATTGCCCAGACGTTTCTGCCCTAGCGTAGTGCGGTTCAGCGTTTCGGGAATTAAATGTACGCAGAAACGTCCGCGGGTCACTTCCCCTACCGTCAGGCTGATGCCATCAATCCCGACGAAGCCTTTATGCAGCACGTATTTCATCAGCGCTTCGTCTGCCAGACGGAACCAAATCTGATGGTTATTCTCTGAAACCTGAATCTTCACCACTTCCGCCGTACACATGATGTGGCCCGACATGACGTGTCCACCAATCTCGTCACCGAATTTCGCGGCACGTTCAATATTCACAACATCGCCTTCATGAATATCGCCCAGATTCGTTAGTCGCAGCGTTTCTTTCATGAGATCGAAGCTGACACGATCGCCATCAATGGCAGTTACTGTCAGGCAACAGCCGTTGTGCGCCACCGAGGCACCGGGCACAAGTCCAGGCAGCAGGTCAGGCGGGAGTTGGACAACGTGCGTGCGGAAATTGATTTTTCTTCAATCGACACCACCGGCGCGGTGCCCTGAACAATACCGGTAAACATGCGGTTTGCCTCTTAAAAACAAAGAAATGACGTTGTGCAGTGTGCCCGATATTCCGCGGAAAACCAAACCGGAATACGGTGCGTCAGACATTATCGAAACCGCAGCGTAACAAAAAGAATATATTCTCTTTCAAGCTGGTTTACTTTTATTAAGTCGTTACAATAACGTTCTCGTTTTATTCTTGACGTTTTTCATATCCAGACTATTCATCCCGCTAGCAAAATTAAGTCATTCAAGGAAGGTATCCGTGCAACAGTATCTGACAGAAGCGCGTAAATTATCGGCGCTTGCTGTTCCTGTCATTATTGCGCAAGTGTCTCAAACGTCGATGGGTGTCGTTGACACCATCATGGCAGGCGCTTATAGCGCCACCGATATGGCCGCTGTCGCCGTAGGGACCTCTATCTGGCTACCCGCCATTCTTTTTGGTCACGGTCTGCTGTTGGCGCTGACGCCCGTTGTCGCACAGCTCAACGGTTCCGGCCGACGCGATCGCATCTCGCATCAGGTGCGACAATCCTTTTCCTGGCCGCCATTATTTCTGTATTTACGATGCTGGCGCTGTATCAGGGGAATATGCCATCAATCTGATGAGCGACGATTCACCTGAACTGGCCGCGAAGGCGATTGGCTACCTGCATGCGCTGCTGTGGGGCGTACCTGGCTATTTGTTCTATCAGGTTTTGCGCTGCCAGTGCGAAGGGTTGTCCAAAACCTACCCCGGCATGATGATTGGATTCATCGGGTTATTAATCAATATCCCGATCAACTATATCTTTATCCACGGTAAATTTGGCATGCCCGAACTGGGCGGCGTAGGCTGCGGCGTCGCGACCGCGTCAGTTTACTGGATCATGATGCTGTTGATGATGTTCTATACCCGACACGCTTCCTGGCTACGCGATATCCGCCGGCATCGTCCTACATTCCGCCCGGATTTTTCCGTATTAAAGCGTTTGTTTGGTCTTGGTTTACCTATCGCACTGGCACTGCTTTTCGAGGTCACCTTGTTTGCCGTGGTGGCACTGTTGGTATTACCGCTAGGCGTCGTCGATGTGGCTGGTCACCAGATTGCCCTGAACTTCAGTTCGCTGATGTTCGTCCTTCCGCTCTCGGTTGGCGTTGCCACCACCATTCGAGTCGGGCATCGCTTAGGCGAAGGTTCAGTTGAGAACGCCCGCATTGCCGCCCATACCGGTATTATGGCCGGCGTGGCCTTAGCCAGCTGTACAGCCATTTTCACCACGCTGCTGCGCGAGCCTATCGCCCTGCTCTACAATCAGGATCCGCTGGTGGTGGCAATGGCTTCTCAGCTCATGCTGTTGGCTGCCGTTTATCAAATCTCCGATGCCGTTCAGGCCATCGGCAGTGGCGTATTGCGCGGCTATAAAGATACACGGTCAATTTTCTATATTACGTTCACCGCGTACTGGGTGCTGGGGTTACCGAGCGGCTACCTGCTGGCGTTGACGGATATCATCGTGCCGCGCATGGGGCCTGCGGGTTTCTGGTGTGGCTTCATCATTGGCCTGACAGCAGCGGCAGTGATGATGGTGACGCGGATCCGTTTTCTTCAGCGTCAGCCTGCTGCACAGATTTTAGCGCGGGCCGCTCGCTAGATAACATTTTACCCTGCGTTATACCCTGTGGCGTGAGGCGGTATCGTCGAAAAAACGACGGAATGGATACAACCCAGCAATCGCGCTGGCAAGAGCACAAAATTGCATTTTTCCTCTTGCCAGCTTTCCCTTGCTCGCTACTATTCGCCTCGCTGTCAGACAGGCAGCTCGGTATCTCAATGCGTTCATAGCTCAGTTGGTTAGAGCACCACCTTGACATGGTGGGGGTCGTTGGTTCGAGTCCAATTGAACGCACCATTATCTCGCTTCTCCACGTATTCTTCTTTTTATCTTCTCTTGTGTTTGGTTCAAACTACAATATTCTCCGTAGCGACTATCACCCAATTAGCATTGTCGTCTTGTTCACAGGTCAGAGGCTATTTATTCCTCCAACCTGAGTGTTCAGCATGGGTGATTAACGAATCCGCTCATTGATGAATCAAACGACAGGCACCGTTATTCCGTTAGCGGTTCGATCACCACCACGCACTGCCCAGCGCGCACGGATGCACCGGGCTGACAGCGAATATCCCGCACCGTGCTACGCTGTGGCGACACAATCGGGATTTCCATTTTCATGGATTCAAGAATCATCAGCGTTTCTCCTCGGCTACCGTCTTGCCGATTTCCGTCGTCACCTGCCAGAGATTACCGGAAATCGGGCTTTCTACGCCGACCTGTCCCGGCAGGATCGGCGCGTCGTCCGTCTCCTCAATCACCACGTCGACGCTATCCGTCACCGATTGACCGGCAATACGCCAGCGCTCGCGCTCCGCCTCAAACGCTGCCCGCTGACGCACGCGGAATGCCTCGATGCCCTCCGCTTCCCGTGACAGAAAATCCTGATAGGCGCTTAACGCCAATTCGCTTTGCTCAATCCGCAGCGGATAACGCCCGAGCGGGAAATCCCGTCGGATAGATAACAATTCGTCGGCCGACACCGGATAGAAGCGAATTTGGTCAAAGAAGCGTAGCAGCCACGGTTTACCGTCAAACGCGTCAACACCGCGATAGCGATCCCACATTTGCAGCGTACGTCCGACAAACTGGTAGCCTCCCGGCCCTTCCATACCGTAAACGCACAAGTACGCGCCGCCGATACCCACCGAGTTTTCCGCCGTCCAGGTGCGCGCCGGATTATATTTGGTGGTGACTAACCGATGGCGCGGATCCAGCGGCGTTGCCACCGGTGCACCGAGATAAACATCACCCAGCCCCATCACCAGATAACTGGCGTCAAAAACCGTGCGATAAACCTCATCGAGATTCTCCAGCTCGTTAATACGCCGGATAAATTCAAGATTGCTCGGGCACCAGGGCGCATCACTGCGTACTGTGGTTATGTATTTTTGGATCGCCAGTTGGCAAGCAGGATCGTCCCAGGATAGCGGCAGATAAACCACCCGCGACGGCACGGTCAGGTTCTGCTGGGTGCAAACGTCCTGCCATAGCGTGGACAGCACGTCCAGCAGGTGCGACAGCGAAAGCGCCTCAGGGCGATAATGTACCTGCAACGAGCGGATACCCGGCGTCACGTCAACGATGCCATCGAGCGTCAGTTGTTCCAGCGCCAGCATCAGCGCATGGACGCGGAAACGCAGCGCGACATCCAGTTCCGCCGCCCCCACTTCCAGCAGTAAATGGGTATCACCGGACAGCCGTGCAACCAAGCGTTTATCCGCGTCCCCGGTATCCAACACCACCGGGGAAATCAGTGCGGCAGGCGACCAGTCGACTGCGATCGGGGCAAGCTGATCCACCTCCGCCTGACGTGCCAGCGCCAGCGCGCGCGCCGTGGGGAGATCGACAGGAATAAAGCGTACGCGGTCACCGGCGTTGAGCTGCCCCAGCGCCCACAGATCGGCCTCAATCACCGTCACCGGGCAAACGAAGCCTCCCAGACTCGGGCCATCCGGCCCCAGAATCACCGGCATATCGCCGGTGAAATCCACCGCGCCAATAGCATACGGGTTATCGTGAATATTCGACGGGTGCAACCCTGCCTCTCCGCCGCTGTCGCGCACCCACTCCGGTTTTGGCCCAATCAGGCGAACGCCCGTGCGGCTGGAGTTAAAATGGACTTCCCACTCGGTGATAAGGAACGTTTCCATATAGGCAGGCGTGAAATAGTCCGGTGCCGCATGCGGGCCGTAAATCACACGCAGTTCGCGCACCGTAGACAACGCGGTACGCAACGCATCCGGCAGGCCTTCGCCGATACGTCGATCAGCCAACGGCGCGAGGTGCAATACATCGCCCGCCCGCAGCGCTCTGCCCGCGTGACCACCAAATTGCCCCAGTGTGAAGGTGCTTTTACTGCCGAGATAATCCGGCACGTCGAGACCACCGCGCAGGCAAAGATAGCTGCGTACTCCCTGCTCATTCATCGCACCTAACCGCAGCGTGGCGCCTGCCGGGATCGCAAAGACGCTATCCATCAGGACAGGTTTGCCGTCTAATTCGATAGCGATAGCCGCACCGGTGACCGCCGCCACTGCATCCGTATTAAAACGCAACGTCGGCCCGTTCATCGTGATCTCCAGCGCAGCCGTGCCCGCCGGATTCCCTACCAGACGGTTGCCTAAACGCAGTGCGCGATCGTCCATCGGCCCTGATGGCGGCACGCCGACCGCCCAGTACCCGAGGCGTCCGGGATAATCCTGTATGGTGGTCTGCGTTCCGGCGCTCACCACTTCGCAGGTTGTCGCCTGATAGACCAGCGCATCCAGACAGCGCGTCCACGGCTGGCCGCTGGCAAACGGCTCTGCCGCCAAAATCTGACGCAGATAGTCACGGTTGTGTTCCACGCCGTAGAGTCGCGTGTCCGCCAGCGCCCGATCCAGCCCAGCCATCGCCTGCTCGCGGGTAGGTTCATAGGCGATAATCTTAGCCAGCATCGGGTCGAAAAATGGCGGGATCTCGCACCCGGCCGTCACCCAGGTATCGATACGCAGGCTCTGTCCTTCTGCGGCAGGGAACGCAACTTCCGTCAGTAACCCCGGCGACGGCTGGAACTGCTTGCCCGGATCTTCCGCGTACAGACGCGCCTGTATCGCATGCCCCTGCGGCTTCAATCCGGCAGACAGCTCGTGCAGCGGTGGTAAATCTCCCGCAGCCAGTTCGATCATCCAACGCACCAGATCCACGCCCCAGACCTGTTCCGTGACACCGTGTTCCACTTGCAGACGCGTATTCACTTCCAGAAAGTAAAAACGGTCCGTCGCGCTGTCATAAACGAATTCCACCGTTCCGGCACTGCGGTAATTCACCGCCTGCGCCAAACTGATCGCAGCCGCACACAGCGCATCGGCGACCCCGTCCGGCAGGTTGGGCGCGGGCGTTTCTTCAATCACTTTCTGGTTACGACGCTGTACCGAGCAGTCCCGAACGCCCAACGCCAGCACGCCGCCCTGCCCATCGCCAAAAATCTGTACCTCCAGATGCCGGGCGCGCTCGATATACTTTTCGATGAATACGCCTGCATCGCTGAAATTGTTCTGCCCAAGACGTTTTACCGTTTCAAACGCGTCGGACAACTCTGTCACGCTATAGCAGACGCGCATCCCTATTCCGCCACCACCCGCCGTGCTTTTAAGCATGACCGGGTAGCCGATTGCCGCCGCCGCACCGAGTGCCGCATCAATATTTTCCAGCAGCTCGGTGCCTTCCAGCAGCGGTACGTTGTGCTGTTTTGCCAGCGCGCGCGCCGTGTGCTTTAAACCAAATACCCGTAGCTGCTGCGGTGTCGGCCCGACAAAGGCGATCTGCGCCGCTTCGCAGGCTTCGGCAAACGCGGCATTCTCGGACAGAAAACCATAGCCGGGGTGAATGGCCTGCGCGCCGCTACGCCGAGCCGCAGAGAGAATTTTGTCTACATCCAGATAGGTGTGCGCCGCCGCGCCCTCGCCCAGGCTCATGGCTTCATCGGCGTCCTGAATATGCAGGCTACTGATATCGGCATCGGAATAGACCGCGACGCCACGGACGTTCATCTCGCGCAGCGAACGCAGAATACGGCACGCAATCGCGCCACGGTTGGCAATCAGAAGTTTGTCGAACATACGCTAGACTCATGCAAGGGCAGGTCGTCCCGCCAGAATGCGATCCGCATGATGGTCGTCCATCACGGTAACGGTCAAAGGATGTAGCGGCGTGCTACCACACCGAAATCATCAGGTTTCGTCAGACGGAGAACGGCTCGTCGACGGCAGAAAATACCGGTTTGCCCTTGCCTCCAGCGCGCTCACCAGCCACATTTTCACCCGCTGCCAGCGCGTACGTTTTTCACCGCCGCGATCCGGCGTCAGTTCCATACCAGCACCTCCGCTGGCGTCGGGTTCCAGCCGTTGCACGGATTATTCAACTGCGGACAGTTGGAAATCAGCACGATGACGTCCGTTTCGGCGCGCAGCTCCACGTATTTCCCCGGTGCAGAAATGCCGTCCTCGAAGGTCAGCCCGCCTTCTGCCGTCACCGGCACGTTCATAAAGAAATTGATGTTCGCGCCAATGTCCTTTTTATTCAGGCGGCCATCGTGCAGACAGGCGCAGAGAAAGTTATCGCGACAGCTATGCATGTAGCGTCGGTCGAGCGCATAGCGCACGGTGTTGCTCTCCTGCGCACAGGCACCGCCCAGCGTGTCATGGCGACCGCAGGTATCGGCGACAATGGTCAGCAGCGGATTACCAAGGTTGGAATACAGTACGCTGCCCGTCGTCAGGTAGACGCTATTCTGGCGACGCAGCGTGCGTTGCGGGTCGTAGCGTTCACGCGGATCATCGACGCGATAGAACAGCGTATCCACCGCCTGATTGCCTTCCAGATCCAGCAGCCGCAGCGTCTGCCCCAGCTTGACCTCAAACAGATAGGGTTCTCCGGCAGGAATCACATGGCGGAATACCGCGTCCTCGGCCGTTTTATTGCTGGCAATTAACGTCATGTCCGGCCTCCTTACAGGCAAAAGCGTTCGGTATTGTGAAACGCACGCGCATTTTCCTCACGGAACGCACGGCAGTACGCGGCAACATCCTCGCCTTCCGCTCGGCTCCAGGTGAGCGCAATCGGGCGCGGTGCATACGCTGGGTTAGGATCCATCGGGTGTTGCAAGGCGGTCAGCACCACCAGCGTGTCCATCGGCGCATACAGCTCGATGTAGTCCCCCGCCTGAGAATGATTGGCGTGAAAATGAAATTGCCCCTGTCCATCCACGGTGACTTTGCTGAACAGGTTGATGGTCATCAGCAGATCTTGCAGATTGAGGTTCCATTTCCCCATCTCGACCAGCAGGTTATCCATCCCGTTACGAAAAAAGCCGTTGCGCCGTTCCTGATAGCGCCCCTGCCCGTATTTCTCCTGCACTTCCTGCGCATTGAGCACGCCGCCAAAGCTGTCGTGCCAACCGCACGTATCGGTAATGATTGCTGCCAGCACGCGTCCCATATCGGAATAGAGGCAGTGCCCGACCGTCAGCCTGGCGGTATGTTGCCCTTTCAGGGTATCCGGCAGGTTCAAACGTTCACTGGTCTGGTGCGCGTTGAACAACAACAAGCCAACATTGCCGCCGCCTTCCACATCTTCGATACGCAGAATCTGTCCACGCTTGAGGATGAAAGAGGTATGTCCTCCGCCCGGCACTATTTCTTCATCAAACGTCGTTCGACCTGTCGACGTGTTTGTCGATGTCTGTATCGCTGTCATAACCGAAAGCTCCTTAAAGAGGGGATATCGCCGCGCTGACGACAGGAGGCACCAGCGTAAGCGGACGCTGTCGCGTGGCGAGACGCTCCTGATTCAGCGGGATGTCATAGGTAATGCGTGCGCCATAGGCTTCCGGCGCATGCGGATCGACACGCACTTTGTCGAATACCAGCAAGCGCGTACCGAGGTGGAAACCTTCCGGCAAATCGTGGGTGACCATAAAAACCGTTAAGCGGGTTTCCCGCCACAGCTCCAGCAGCAGCGTATGCATATCGCCGCGAATACCGGGATCCAGTGCCCCAAACGGTTCATCGAGCAGCAGGATGCGCGGCTGGACAATAAACGCCTGAGCAATGGCAAGCCGTTGCTGCATGCCGCCGGAAAGCTGGTTGGGGTATTTGTGCATCGCATGCCCAAGCCCGACGCGCGCCAGCATCCGCGCGGCACGATCTCTTGCCGCTTGCTTATGTTGCCCGAATAGCCTGCCAAGCCAGGGTGAACGCGGGATTTCCAGCCCAATCACCACGTTTTCCAGCACGGTTAAATGTGGGAAAACCGAATAGCGTTGAAACACCACGCCGCGGCTGGCATCCGGTTCAGCGGGCAGCCGCTTCCCTTCGAGCCGCACTTCGCCACGGCTGGGCGTTTCCTGCCCCAGCAGCAGACGCAGAAAGGTGGATTTACCGCAGCCGGATGCGCCAACCATCGTGCAGAATTCCCCTTCCTCAACGTTCAGGTTGAGCCGTTCCAGCACGACGTGGTCGCCGTATTCCTGCCAGATGTTATCGATTTCGATAAAACTCATGCTTTGCTTTCCTCTGACCACGGGAACCAGCGGCGATGCAGCCAGCGCAGCGCCATATCCATGAGCCATGCCAGCAGTGTGATCCACACGACATACGGCAGAATCACATCCATCGCCAAATAGCGGCGAACCAGAAAGATGCGGTAGCCCAGCCCGGCCGTTGCTGAAATCGCTTCGGCAGAAATCAGAAATAGCCACGCCGCGCCCAGCAGCAGCCGCAGTGAAATCAGCAGTCGCGACAGCAGTTGCGGCAGAATGACGCGCAGTACCACAACCCAGCTGTTCGCCCCCAATGTCTGAGCTTTAATCAACGTTTCCTGCGGTATGTTGCGAGCACGCTGTTCGAGATCCCGTGCCAGCATCGGCGTAACGCCAATGACGATCAGCATCACTTTCGAGAGCTCATCCAGCCCGAAGACGATGAACAGGATGGGCAAAATCGCCAGCGGCGGGATCATCGACAGCACGGTCATCAGCGGCGAGAGCGACGCGCGAAACAGCGGGAAGGCTCCTGCCGCAACCCCGAACAGCAGGCTCAACAGGCTGGCGATCCCCAGCCCCAGCGCAAGACGCACCAGACTGGCCTGCGTATCCAACCAGAACAGGTAATCACCACTGCGTTTGTCCTCGGTCAATGCCATGCGCTGCATCGCCTCGGCCATTTGCCCGAGACTCGGCAGGAGTTTGTCATTCGGGTTAGCTTCCAGCCGCAGCGCCGACCCGATGAGGTACAGCACCAACAGCGCGACAAACGGCAGCAGAACCAGCAACAGCCGTCTGCCCCGACTGGGTGAGCGATTGATCAAGCGCACGGTAGTCTCTCCAGTCTGTGGGATCAGAGTTTGTGCTCTGCGGCCAGACGCACGAAAGTATCGTCAAAGCGCAGTTTCACATTGGCGCTGTCACCCTGTGTGACCTGCCCGGGGAACGTCATGCCGATAAAATTCGCGCTCTGTGCGCCTGCACCGAGCAGCCCTTTATCAAAGGAGAAATCCGCCACGCGCTTCATGGTGTTAGGAAGATCCGAACTGGTCAGGAACGCCAGATTGTCCTGCGCGGAATAAAACAGATGGGTGGTTTTTAACTGGGCCTGATAGCCGGCTAAATCCGTACCGGAAGCCGCAGCCATTGATTCCAGCGCCGGTTTGTCGCCCGCTTTCATTAGCGCCATCATTTCAAACCAGGCCCCAGCCAGCGCTTTGCCCAACGCCGGATTGTCCTGTAGCGTCTGCGTGTTCACGACCATCATGTCGATCAGCTCACCGGGGATCTGACCGGACTGAAAGACTTCCGTGGTGTCCGGCTGGCTTTTAATCGCGGAAAGCTGTGGGTTCCAGGCGACAGCCGCCTGCACGCTGCGGGTGGCAAAAGCGGCGACAATGTCGGCATCCGACGTGTTGACGACCGTGACGTCCCGTTCCCGTAATCCGGCGGTTTCCAGACCGCGCACCAGCAGATAATGCGAGACGGAGAGTTCAGGCAGGTTGACCTTCATCCCACGCAAATCGCTCAGTGTTTTCCCTTTGCCTTTGAGCACAATGCCATCGTTGCCGGCAGAGAAACTGCCGAGCAGCAGCGCCGTGGTATCCACACCGCCCGCGGCCGGAATAGTCAGCGCATCCATGTTGGTCATCGTGCAGCCGTCAAACTGCCCGGCGGTGTATTGGTTGATCGACTCGACGTAGTCGTTAAGCTGTGTGACCTTAATCTTGATGCCGTACTTGTCGGCCCATTTATCGATAATGCCCTGCGTGCCGATGAACCCCCACGGCATCCATCCGGCATAGATCGTCCAGCACACGTTAAATTGCGTTTTAGGCGCCGCCTGAGAAGGGAAGCTCAGCAGCGCTGAGAGACTGAGGACGCAAACGCCCAGTAAACGAGATAGGTTCATGCCAGACCTCCGGTTGAGTAGGAAAAAAGCGGGAACAGCGCGACACCATGGGTGTTGCTGTCTCCCGGGCTTTTGTCCCGCCGTGTAACCTCAACTGGAGGTCGCCAGCTCTCGGACCAGACATCCATATTGCATGGATCGGAACCCTAGCCAGCTATTCAGGTTGTTCAGCGCCCTATGTGGTGCTGTCCCGAATAGAGAATTGCAAGATGCGTGCCAGCACCAAAAATGCCGGTACGGCGGTAGTTTATAGGGAGAATGATAGGGAGAAGCATGCCGCTCTCGCGCCATCTCGGTGCAGTAGCACAGCGAATGCGCTTCACGGCAGTGCAGGTTAACGGATGCGAGGCTTAGCGTGCAGAACGGTTCGCCGCTATTTTTTCCAGCAGCGCGCTGAACGTGGCTTGTTCATCACGGGAGAGCGTCTGAAGCATCTGCGCCTCAATCTGTTTTTCCTGATGCAGAAAAACCTGCGTAAACGCGACGCCCCTATCGGACAGACTGAGCCACACGCTGCGGCCGTCATCTGGATTATCGATCTTGCGGACATAATCGCGCTTGACCAACTCCGCGACCATACGGGTGATCTGCGCCTTATCTCGCCCCACCGTTTTCGCCAGCGACTGAGGCGTAATGCGCCCTTCCATCGCGATGATCTTACATAGCCGGATGTGCACCACATCCAGACTAATGTCGTGCGCTTTCATCTGTTCCTGCATCTGTGCCTTATAGCTTTCCAGTAAGGCAAAAGAGCTTTCATCATATTTTATTGATTCAGTCAACCAACGATCATATAGTTGATTTTATCAACTATCTATCATGAGTTCAATTTACGAGGCTACGATGGGAAACGTCTATCAGATTGCGGTGGAAGAAAAAGCAGAACCGCAGCGCACGCTGTCGTTTGAATGCTCGATTCACGATGACCTGTTCAAAATACTGGAGAAAGTCGATGGCAAGCTGGACATGACGCCGGAACAGACGCAGGCTTTTCTGGTGGGGCTGAAGCTATTTAGTGAAGTGATGATGCAAAATAGAAAGCATCCATTGTTTAAGGAATTCGCCACCCCGTTCAAAGAATTTATGCTGAATCTCAAGAAGCAGGGATCCGCAAAGGGGCCGCAGTAAAAATGATGCTCCCCGTGCTCTATAAGCGCCAGCACGGAGAGCGTTGCGCCTTACTCTGCCAGATCGAAGCGATCCGCGTTCATCACTTTCACCCAGGCAGCAACAAAGTCATTCACAAACTTCTCTTTATTGTCATCCTGTGCGTAAACCTCAGCGTAGGAACGCAGAATGGAGTTGGAACCAAAGACCAGATCCAGACGCGTCGCCGTCCATTTAACGTCACCCGTTTTACGATCGCGAATTTCATACAGGTCTTTACGGTATGGCTTCCAGGTGTATTTCATGTCGGTCAGGTTGGCGAAGAAATCATTCGTCAGCGCCCCTTCACGATGGGTAAATACGCCGTGCTTCGTGCCGCCGTAGTTGGTTCCCAACACACGCAGCCCACCAACCAGCACCGTCATCTCTTTCGCCGTTAACCCCATCAGTTGGGTACGATCGAGCATCAGCTCTTCCGGGCTCACAGCATAATCTTTCTTCAACCAGTTGCGATAGCCATCGTGGATTGGTTCGAGGACATCGAAAGACTCTGCATCGGTCAGGGCATCGGTGGTGTCGCCGCGTCCCGGTGCAAACGGCACGGTAATATTCACGCCTGCCGCTTTCGCCGCTTTCTCAATCCCGACATTACCTGCCAGCACAATGGTATCGGCCACGCTGGCCCCGGTTGCCGCGGCAATATTTTCCAACACGACTAACACACGCGCCAGACGCTCCGGTTCGTTCCCTACCCACTCTTTCTGCGGGGCGAGACGAATACGCGCACCGTTGGCACCGCCGCGCATATCGGAGCCACGGAACGTACGGGCGCTATCCCACGCGGTGGCCACCAGTTCGCTAATGGAGAGGCTACTTTCCGCAATGCGTGCTTTGACAACATCGACATCATAGTCGGTACGGCCTGCCGGAACCGGATCCTGCCACAGTAAATCTTCCTGCGGTACATCCGGGCCAAGGTAGCGCGTTTTCGGCCCCATATCGCGGTGCGTCAGTTTGAACCACGCGCGGGCAAACACTTCGGAGAAATAAGCCTGATCCTGATAGAAGCGCTCGGAAATCTTGCGATATTCCGGGTCAACTTTCAGCGCCATATCTGCATCGGTCATCATCGGGTTGTAGCGGATAGACGGGTCTTCAACATCCACCGGCTTGTCTTCTTCTTTAATGCTGACGGGTTCCCACTGCCACGCGCCCGCCGGGCTCTTTTTCAGTTCCCATTCGTGATTCAACAGCATATGGAAGAAGCCGTTATCCCACTGCGTCGGATGCGTTGTCCAGGCACCTTCCAGCCCGCTGGTGACGGTATAACGCCCCTTGCCCGATCCCGTCGGGTTATGCCAACCGAGACCTTGCTCCTCAACATCCGCACTTTCTGGTGCCGCCCCCAGCAGGCTGGCATCACCATTACCGTGGGTTTTACCCACCGTGTGCCCACCCGCCGTCAGGGCAACGGTTTCTTCATCATTCATCGCCATGCGGGAGAACGTCACGCGCATATCCTGTGCGGTACGCAGCGGATCGGGATTGCCGTCGACGCCTTCCGGGTTAACGTAAATCAGCCCCATCTGTACGGCAGCCAGCGGGTTTTCCAGCGTGGTACGATCGTCGCTGCCGTAGCGCCCGGTGCTCTTCGCCAGCCACTCTTTTTCGGAACCCCAGTAGATGTCTTTTTCTGGATGCCAGATATCTTCACGTCCAAAGGCGAAGCCGAATGTTTTCAGCCCCATAGATTCGTACGCGATATTACCCGCCAGAATAATCAGGTCTGCCCAACTGAGTTTATTGCCGTATTTTTTCTTGATTGGCCACAGTAAACGGCGCGCTTTATCAAGGCTGACGTTATCTGGCCAGGAGTTGAGCGGTGCAAAACGCTGGTTACCGGTTCCACCGCCGCCGCGACCGTCTGCTGTGCGGTACGTCCCCGCCGAGTGCCAGGCCATACGAATCATCAGCCCGCCATAGTGACCCCAGTCCGCCGGCCACCACTCCTGGCTGTCGGTCATCAGTGCATGCAGGTCTTTCTTGAGGGCATCGACATCGAGGGTTTTGAGGGCGTCGCGGTAGCTGAAATCGCTGCCTAACGGGTTGGTCTTGGTGTCATGCTGATGAAGAATGTCGAGATTGAGGGCATTTGGCCACCAGTCAGTGTTTGATGAGCCAGTAGCAGTATTTCCGCCGTGCATAACCGGACACTTGCCGGCTGGTTTCGTTTTATTCTCGTCCATCATTATCTCCCAGTATGTTGCATTGCCTTAATCGCTGCGCAAGAAGGCGAGTCGTCCTCCGATAGCCTTGCCATGTGGCAACGGAGCCTTCACCTATTCCCTCTTCTTGATGCAAGACAGTGCCAGAGTCTCCCTATAATTTATAATTGTATATGCTAACTTCTGCGATAGTTTAAGCTGATGAAAAGCGGCTTAATCGCACATTTTTCCTATCTGCATCAATAATCTCGCCGCCAGAACCGCTAGCGATAATGCGCCTGATTATCATTGCGGCCTCTTTGGGAGGCCGCAGATTCTGTTAGCACCCAACAAACAACCTACAGCGAAGATGAACGGAGTATGAACTGGGTAATTTCGGCGCGTTTCCCTAAGCGGATCGGAAAGCCGTTCCACAGGCCCGCACCATTGCTCACGTACAGATGCATGCCATCCACGTCATAGCTACCTGACACATAGCCTTCATTCGCCAGCTGTGTCACCCAGTGCATACCCAATACCTGGCCGCCGTGCGTATGGCCGGAGAGCTGTAAATCCGCTCCAGCACGCGCATTTTCTTTCGCTCCCGTTGGCCGATGGCTGAGCAGAACAACGGCGCTATCCGGCGATATTCCGTTGAGCGCAGCGCCCGTATCTGGCAGCGGCTGTTGAAAATCAGCGGCGGTGCGATCGGTAATGCCCGCCAGTACAAACTTGGCATTATCACGACCAATCGACACATGTTCATTAAGCAACAGGCGTAAACCCAGCGCACTCAACCGCTGCACCCATTGCGTATATTCCACGTAATATTCATGGTTGCCCACGATGGCAAACACGCCATGTGGCGCGCTCAGGTTACGCAGCGGCTCCATATCCTCATAGCGGGCGCTAACGGTGCCATCGGCCAGATCGCCCGTAATCACCGTCAGATCGGGCTTAAGCGCATTGGTTTTAGCTACCACCGTCGCCATCCACGGACGCTGTAACAGGCGGCTGGCATGTAAATCGGTTAGCTGCACCAGCCGGAAACCATCCAATTCGGGCGGTAGCTGTTTCAGTTCAACGTCTACCGTACGTACTTCAGGAACACGCACTGCCTCCCACACGCCGATAGCCGCTAACCCCATCGCGACGACGGCAGTGCCGCCACGCAGCGCCATATTGTTCAGCAAAACATTCCCCGCCGGCCGGGATAAAAACGCCCCACAACGCCGAGCAGATCGATCGCCAACAGCAGAAATGCGGCTATCAGCAGCGCACCAAACGCCCATCCCAGAAACATCAGGACAAACGCGGGCACTTCCGGCGACGCCATCGTGCCAAAAAGGTGCGTGTAATCAGATGATGCTGTGAAGCCAGCAGCACTAGCACCGCCAGCGTGCGCTTTACAGGCACACCAACATGCAGTCGCCAAACAAGACGCCAGATAACATAGAGGGCGATGAGCCCGGTAATGACATGAAACACGGCTATTTTTCTCTCTTTATCGGTGATATTGGTATAGTAACGCGTAAATTTTACACTATGACTCACACATTGCAGAGCAACGCGGCAGAGAGGTTGTGTTGCCAGAAGTGGCGGATTAACATGGCGCGATTCCCTGGGTACACGGCATTGACAACAGTGAAGCCTGCCATCTGCGGCTGCTGGTGCATGATTTTGATTAACAAAGGACATTTATGTTCGATTACACCGACTTTCCCGAACAACGGCAAGCCAAAATCCGGCAGATCCTCAGCGAGGAAGGCAAAGTCGTCTGCGCCCAACTCTCACGCGAATTGAACGTATCCGAGCACACCATACGGCGCGATCTGAAGGAGCTGGCGCAATCCGGTGCCTGCAAACGCGTCTACGGCGGTGCGGTCATCATGCCGCCAGAGGCCATCGATTTTGCCAGCCGAGCGAGTATTGATGCTGTTCAGAAAGACCGCATCGCTCAGGCCGTTATCCCGCTGATAAAACCTAATGGCTGCGTCTTCTTTGACACCGGTACCACCAATCTGGCCGTGGCGAAGCAGCTCCCGCAGGGACTGAAGTTTACCGCCGTGTGCAATTCGCCCATTATCGCGACAGAACTGATGCAACATCAGGATGTAGAAGTGATCTTTCTTGGCGGAAGGATCCAGAGAGAGGTCGGCGGCGCGATTGGTATCGATACGCTCAGGCAGCTAGAGAAGATGTATTTCGATCAATGCCTGTTGGGAGGCTGTGCCTTTGACGCCAATGAAGGCCTGACCGTTTTTGAATATGACGATGCAGAGTTCAAAAAGTGCCTGGTCACCCGCAGCAGCGAAGTGATCGTCGCGCTGACCGCCAATAAGATCTCCACTTTGGCTCGCTATCGCGTCGCTGGGTGTGAGGATATTACCGCACTGGTGACCGATGATGAAATCGCCCCTGCCTGTCAGGACGCATTAAGCGAAAAAACCTGGACCTGATTATTGCCAGATAGCACGACGGTAGCCTCAACGGCTGCCGACCCGTTTCATGCGGCTCGATTCATGAAAGTAGCAGCTTTATCGTATTGAGTACCCCATCGTCGTCATTGCTACGGGCAACAAAGTTCGCCGCGGCTTTGGTTTCCTCAAACGCATTGCGCATCGCAAAGCTGTAAGCCCCGCGACCCATTAACTCAATATCATTATAGCCGTCGCCGAACACCATCGTTTCCTCTGCCGTCACCGCCAATTTGTCCTGCAGGATGTCTACGGTGTGCCCTTTGTGCACGCCGACATTAGCAATATCGATCCAGGCCGCTTCAGAGACCACAATATAGACATGGTCGTGAAAGGCATCGAGATACTTCGCCGTCTCATGACAGTGCCCTTCCGGGTCATAAACCGTGATTTTCACAAAATCATCGGTCACGGTGGCAAAACTGGAGATCAGCGTTACGTTGGTGTACGACTTCTTTACCTTTTCCAGTAAAGCCGAGTCGATCGTTTCCTTGACCATTGCGCCATGTGGGGTACAACCGATGACCACGTGCCGATCGTCTACACTTTCCAGCACGCCAATCAGGCTCAAGGCCAGACGGTTTTTGATAAGCGATTGGTAAACGTACTCTCCCTGATATTTGATGCGCGTCGCGCTATCTCCCAGAATCCAGATGTCTTTTGCAGCATCACCAAAAAGCGCTTCGACCCGCTCGCACTGCTTACCCGTGCAGGCAGCAAACTGCACGCCCTTGTTTTTCATTAACGCATAAACCTCAGCAAACAGGGTCCTGTTGTAATCGCCATCGCTGTGAAGAAACGTGCCGTCCAGATCGGTAATTACCAACTTGATCATTCCACTCCCCCTTTCAGATTGTACGTATACAGATAGCCGTGAGTCAGGCTGTAACAGCCTGCCTGAACCAAGAAAATATCGATTTTGTGCGGTGTGTTAGACGATTGACGCGGTGATGCAACGCCAATGCTCGATCTAGCTCGATAAAAAGTAAAACACACCCAAAGAGCACGTAGCGCACGATGAGGATCACGTTACGCCAGATTCATTGAGATATTACGCGAGGATTAGCATAGCACTTATTGACAACAAGCAACAAGAAGCAAAATCAATCAATAATGAGCACAAAAGGAATAAAACCGTGGCAGAACCGCCAACGATCTTCGCAACAGTTAAATATCCAACCGAGATCATGTTATTCACATTTCATTAAATCCCACCGTTGACAATATTACTGTAACGCCATATTCATATGTACGGACAGGTTAAAATGTCCGTACATATGAATATGGCAGCGGCTACGACACATGACTCATCACGCGGGTTGTATCGCTAAAAATAAAAAAATCTTGTTAGTTCATGTCGTTAGGGACATTCACTGCATGATGGCGAGTTTTGCTGGTTCAGCCTTTATCCGTACTGTTCAACCTACAAGAGATCAACACTATGTCGACAAAAACACCTATCTGGAAAGGTCTGACATTTCAGGTTCTGGCCGCGATGGCTCTGGGCATTGCCCTCGGTTTTGCCGCGCCGGAATTGGCCGCAAAGTTTAAAATCCTCGGTGACATCTTTCTAAAACTCATCAAAACCGCCGTCGCACCGCTCATCTTTTTTACGGTGGTACACGGCATCGCCTCCGCTGGGGATATCAAGAAAGTAGGAAAAATCGGCGTGCGTGCGCTGATCTATTTTGAGCTGGTGTCTACCTTCGCACTCGCACTCGGTCTCGGCTGGGCAAACATCATTGATATCGGTTCAGGCATTCATGCCGGGAGTATCAGCCAGACGGCTACCGCCGCCGTTGACTCTGCGATAGCAAAAGGCCACATGCCTACCACCACCATGGATTTTATCTACGGTATTTTCCCTGATAACTTCATCGGCGCCTTTGCTGGCGGGCAGCTCTTGCAGGTACTGGTGGTCTCACTGATTTTCGGTTTCGCTTTACTTGCGCTCCCTCACGAAAAACGCAACGTGATTGAAAATGGCATGAACCGTATCTCAGAGTGCTTCTTCGAGTTCATCAATTTAATCATGAAATTAGCCCCGATTGGTGCTTTCGGTTCCGTAGCGTACGCCGTAGGAAGTAACGGCAGCAGCGTGCTGCTTTCGTTACTGAATCTGGTATTGATGTTTTATGCCGCCGCCGCCTTTTTCATCATTGTTATCCTGGGCGCTATCTGCCGATTTGCCGGGTTCAGCCTGACTCGCTTTCTTAAATACATCCGCGATGAGATCGTCATCGTGCTGGGTACGGCCTCGTCCGAAAGTGCCTTACCTCGGCTGTTACAGAAACTGGAACGTTTTGGTTGTTCACGCCAAAGTGTGGGGCTGATTCTCCCGACAGGCTACGCATTTAACCTCGACGGCACGAGTATTTACATGTCGATGTGTACGCTGTTTATCGCCAATGCCTATGGCGTCGACCTGAGCTGGCAACAGCAAATGGGCATCTTGCTCATCATGCTGGTGACATCAAAAGGCGCCGCAGCCGTCTCTGGTGGCAGCTTCGTGGTGTTCGCGGCAACGGTGGCAACGGTGGGTAATCTGCCGATAGAAGGACTGGCGTTAATTTTCGGTGTCTATCGCTTTATGTCTATGGCGATTGCGTTGTGCAACACGATCGGAAACAGCGTGGCCACTATCATCGTTGCAAAATGGTGCGGTGAATATTCACCTCAGCCTGACAATGCACTGGCCAACACACGCCTCACTCAGGAGACCCGCCCCGCTCGCTAATCGCAAGCCAAACGCGGCAAGAATGGAGCATTACAGGTATCAGCCAGGACGACTCACAGGGATTCTGGCTGAATAGTTAACCTCAGGACGCAAATCCGGCTAAACATTCGGCACTTGGAAGAAGATGATAAACAAAGCGCTTGCCACCAGCGTCGGAGCCGTCCATAATAGCGCCCATTCCAAACGCTGGAATGAAGAAAAGCATTCTAATCAAAATGTTACTGATTAAAATGTTATCTACTGTACGACCGTAGCTCAGTTGGTTAGAGCACCACCTTGACATGGTGGGGGTCGGTGGTTCGAGTCCACTCGGTCGTACCAATTCATGTTCTATAGATATGTTTTTATATCTATTCGTCTCCTGCAGTAAAAAAAGCGAAGAATTATTCAAATCCAATAATGCTCAAGTAAATATTTGGGTTCATTTGAATACAATTGGCTTAATTTCACGCTTTTCACTGTCAAGTAACGTTCCTCTCACCAATCGAACTCATTGAGTTTTCCCATAAGAGAAATATCATTTCATTAATTTGATTCTTTTTTTTTATAAAAGGCTTATTAAGCAATAATTTTTCTATCAGAAAATCAATGAATTTTCGCACTCGAACTGGCATGTAACGATGAGCTGGGTACATCACTGACATCAACCCACGCCTGCCACCATAGTCTTTTAAAACAACCTTCAGGCTCCCTTCCTGCAAGTCACGTTCCACAACATAGAAATACGTTTGGGTTATTCCTGCGCCTTGCCGGGCCAGAGATACCGGACCAAGAACATCGCCATGACAATGAGTACGACCAGGCAGGGACATCTCTACATCCTTGCCTTCCAGACGAAATCTCCAGGGCACAATACGTCCCGTTCTGGGTAGAGAATGATAGACATTGATGTTTTTCCAAATCATCCAATGACTGCGGCATCCCAAATTTCTGGAGATATCTTGGCGTTGCGACGACAACTAACTCCGGCCTTTCCAACGGCCGCGCGATTAATCCAGAGTCGGGCGCTTCCCACTTCTTATCACAAAATCAAAATCTCTAGCGATGAGATCAGCATTATCGTTCTCTATGTGAGCCACTATTTCAACATCTGGATTTTTCTCCTGGAACTCAGCGATGAGAGGAATGATTCGATAATGCCCGTACGACGTTGGCATACTCAACGAGATTCGTCCTTTCAATGATTCCAGCTCGCCATGAAGAGCAAGTTCCCCGACGCCAGGCTGTCCATTGCGATCCTGCACTGTTGGTAATACCGTTGCCCACTCTCAGTGAGACGCACATGGCGAGTAGAGCGTACAAATAGCGAAGCACCAAGTTTTTCCTCAAGGCGGCTCATCGCACGACTCACTGCTGCTGGGGTCAAACCTGCTATCTTGGCAGCTTGAGTAAAGCCATTCCTTTCAGCGACCAGGCAAAAACGCCGATAGTGCCAATGCTGATGTCATCAAGCGATCTGTTCATTACCACCCATAATGTAAAAAGTGAAATTCACGGTGAATAGTACAAATTGAATCCTCATGAGCAGATAATTCTTAGGCAAACTGGATTCGGTAATTTTTAAATCTTGAAAGCCCTTCGCAAGGTTTTTCCATTGCACTTTCAAAAAACCAATAAATAGGATTCATTTAATATGAAACTCTACTATTCACCCGGGGCTTGCTCACTCGCTCCACATATCATTTCTCAGGAAATTGGCCTTCATCTTGATCTGGTTCAGGTGGATACCCACAGCCATAAACTGGTCAATGGCGCAGATTTTTTCCTCATCAATCCCAAAGGTTATGTGCCTTTGCTTGAAATGGAAAATGGTGAAACGCTTTCCGAAGGGCCGGTGATTTGCCAATATCTGGCCAATTTGACCCCTGACTCCAGTCTGTTACCTGTTGATGGATCGCTTGCACGCTATCGCGTCCTGGAATGGCAAAGCTATATCTCATCCGAGATCCACAAATCATTCATCCCATTGTTCCATCCTGGGGTAGACGTCAGTAGCAAGAACATTTTTGCTGAATCATTGCTCAAGAAATTCAAGTGGATTTCCGAAAACCTGAGTGATCAAGAATATCTGACAGGTAACACTTTTACCATTGCAGATGCCTACCTGTACGCTGTCACCCGCTGGGCTGCCTGGGTTAATCTGGATCTCTCTGGTCTTGATCCGTTACAAGCGTTCATGACGCGTGTCACCAAGCGACCAGCGGTAGAGCGCGCACTGCGCACAGAAGGCCTTCTGTAAGGAGCAGGGACTTCCCCTTTAGAAACCGTATCAGGAAAACGCTTCACAAGCATCTAGCTATCAGGGATTTCGCATGATATAAGTGCGGCGTCGAAAATAGAGTAGCAGGGTGGTGTCTCCTGCGTCTGGCCGCTCCGCTCGGTCAGATTCTACATAAAGCCTCGGCCTCTTTGGGAATATTGTTCCA
Source organism: Pectobacterium sp. PL152 (assembly GCA_021907015.1). GTDB lineage: Bacteria > Pseudomonadota > Gammaproteobacteria > Enterobacterales > Enterobacteriaceae > Pectobacterium. The sequence goes on from CP091064.1 coordinate 387,495, forward strand.
GGGATGGCCTGGGGCAATATTCCACTCTCCCCAGCGCTTCCCTGTATCGTCTGACAGGAGATTCGTTCATGAGTGCAGTAAGTATTGCCAACGTCTTAGTATGGGGATTGACCGCTTTCTTTCTGGTTGGTGCCATCGTCAATTTCCGATGCCCGCCATCCATCCACGATGATTACACCCGCTGGGGTTACCCGGCTTGGTTTCACCGCATCACTGGGGTGCTCGAACTGCTTGCCGCCGCGTTTATTGGTTTTTCGTCCACGCGTTGGGCAGGTTTGGCTTTGGGTGTCGTAGTTATGGTGGCAGCGCTTGCAACAGTGCTATGGCATCGAGAGATTACACGTGTTGGAGCACCTGCCGTGATCTTGGCACTGCTCGCTTGCACGGCCTGGGCCATATACTGACCCCTTCTCAAGAAAATTTATCATGCTAAAAAGAGAACACGAATAGCCCGACACCAGAATGGTACACGTCCGTCGACAAGTTCCTGCCTTGGAGCGTGGCGTTGGGCGTCATTTCAGACTGGGACAGGCTTTTTGGGCACTAACCTGCAAATCTGAATAGCGCCCTACTGGCCGCGCGTTTCCAGATACAACACCGTGGCGGCGACGCGGGAGCGTACGTTTAGCTTGCGCAGCATGTTGCGGATATGCACTTTTACCGTCTCTTCTGAGATATACAGCACACTTGCGATTTGCTTGTTGGATAATCCTGACGCCACTTCCTGCAGCACATCCAGTTCGCGCTCCGTCAATACGGTAAAAGGCGACGGTGTTTCCTGTATGGCGATACGGTGGCGTAGCACGTCCCTGACTTGCTCGCTGAAAGCATCACTGCTGCGAATGGCATCCAATAAGTGTTCCGGGGCACTGTCCTTAAGCAGATAGCCATCGGCCCCCGCGTCCATCAGCGCATAAATATCGCTGGGCGCATCGGAGACCGTCAGCACGATGACGCGGGCGCAAATCCCATCGCGCCGCAGCGCGTGAAGCGTATCCAGCCCGCTCAATCCTTTCATGTTGAGATCGAGCAAGATGATATCGGGAGAATCCCGGTTCGCGAGGCTCAACGCCTCCATGCCGTTACTGGCTTCCCCTATCGCGTCAAAGATGGCATCGGTTGCCAGTAGCTGACGGATTCCCCGGCGCATAAGCGGATGATCGTCGACGATCAGCACACGATAAGATGGTTTTTCTGACATGCCCAGCCCCAATGTAATATGGATCTTATTATTTTATTTATGATTATCTATGATTTATCCCCGTCATACTTCAAGCGTGCTGCTTCCACTCGACTTATTCCGGGTAGAGAGTGTTCGTGTTCTCGCGTTCACGCGCTGCCGTTGGCGTCGAAAAACAGACGCTAACCTGCGTTCCCCCTTCAGGATGGAGGCCGATAGAGAGCTTTCCACCTAACCGTTCGGCACGCTCCTGCATAATATTTAAACCGTAGTGTCCTGCCGGTTCCTCCTGATTGATAATGCCACAGCCGTTATCACGAATATCCACACAATGACGGCCATCAGGCTGTGTCCGACAGTTAACGGTAATTGCCGTCGCCTGCGCGTGTTTAATGGCGTTCAGCACCGCTTCACGGATGATTTGCAGCAAGTGAACCTGCTGTGAGGCATCCAGCGCTTGCGTAGGAATCCGGCAATCAATCGTGATTGCCGCCGGAGTCTGCGCACGCAGCGGCGCAATCATTTCCTGCATTGCCGCAGGCAAATCGGCCTGTTGCAGCGTCAGTCGGAACGTACCCAGCAGTTCCCGCAGTTGGCGATAAGCATCACTGAGCGCCTGTTCAAAATCGGTGATAATCTGTCGAGCCTGCGCATTTTCTTCCGCGACCGCACGCTTTAACAGCGTCATCTGGATATTCAGATAAGAAAGCACCTGAGCCAGAGAGTCATGCAGTTCACGCGCGATGGTGGCGCGTTCTTCCATCAGTAATAGCTGCTGGTAGTGCTTCTGCGCCTGATTAAAATAGAGGCCGCGACCCAGCATATTGGCAACGCTTTCCATCAGCTGCGCCGACGGCTGCTGCGTTGATGCCTGCCAGCGCAGTTGACCAAACTCAACCTCTTGCAAACGGATGGGCAAGGTCTGCCACGCAGCCTGTTCATCCGGCTGGCCTTCACATAACAGCCAATTCTCTCCTACCCGCATTTCCAGACAGCCGACCGTTTCATAGCGGCGCACAATTTGCAGAATCTGCTGAAAGCAATGCCTGTCGATGGTGCTGACATTCATCGCCTGAGAGCAGTTGTACAGCACCTTCAGCATGCGGTTCACTTCCTGCAAACGCAGCGTTTTCTGCCGTACCTTGTCTTCCAGAGAACGATAAAGCTTTTGCAGTTCATCCGTCATGCTACTGAAGGTTTGCGCCAGTAAGCCCAGTTCGTTAGGCAGATTGACGTCCAGTCGCGAATGAGTAAAACGTCCCTTTTCAATAGACGCACAGGCCGCCATGAGCTTATTCAACGGCACCACCACCTGACGACGGATGCGGCGCAGCGTAAAGAAGATCAGTATATAGATAGTGATCGAACCAATTATTGATGTCACAACAACTATCATCATCTTGCGTTCAGAATAGTGCTGCAACGCCAGCACAAAGAGATCGATCTGCGTGACATAGCGAACAATGTTGTCCTGATACCACGCCCGATCCCCCGCGTTCAGGCGCTCATCCATCGTTTTCCAGCTTTGCAACAGCGCAGCGTAGCGATCGCGCACATCGCGCGGCACATACCAGCGATCTAACAGGTGAAAAACCGGGGAATCCAGCGTTTGCGCATAAAGGCGGCGATGCGATGCTAATTCTGCGCGATCGCCCTGTAGGTCATACCCCATACGATAGCTTTGCATACGCATGGAGCCAGCAACGTTGATCGCCTCAGCATCGCGTAAACCGCTGGCCAACGTTAGTAGTGCAATGCCGGTCGTCAGGAATGAAAGCAGCGCGATATAAAAAAACGCGCGAGCCAGGCTGGTAGAAACAGGACGTTTAACCATCACAACGAGCAATCCCCTTTAACGTCATACCTACTCTAAATAAGTAGAGCAGCATCTCAGCGCCACTATCGCGATCCCCATCCGAACAGGCAAGCCAATGAGACGCGAATCCCACATAAGCTTGATCCGGCACCACCATTTACCTCTAAAGGGTGATTATCGCATACAGCCTAAGAGGAATAGTGTAACCCCTACAAAAACAGCGTGTTTCTTATTGGATATTTCATTGCGTGCCAGAGCGACAAACTGCCATGACTAACCTCTCCCGGCGTTCCCTACTGACTGGTGGCCTACAGCGGGCAGACAACGCGTTGCGTCCGCCGTGGAGCGGCGTAGAAAGTCGGTTTCTGAGCCAGTGCATACGCTGTAACGCCTGCATTGATGCCTGCGATTCGGGGATCATTCAACGCGGTTCGGGCGGTTTTCCCACCATCGATTTTCAGCGCGGCGAATGCACGTTCTGTTACGACTGCGCGCGAGCCTGTCCACAAGCGCTGTTCGCGGAGAGCCACACCCCGCCGTGGGAATACCACCTGACAATTCAGGACGCCTGTTTATCGCTGCATCAGGTGGAATGCCGCAGCTGTCAGGATGCGTGTGACGCCGGGGCGATACGGTTTCATCCCGCCATTGGGCGCGTTGCCGCACCGACCATCGACAACGACGCCTGTACCACCTGTGGGGCCTGTATTTCCGGGTGCCCTGTCGGCGCTCTATCGATGAAAAAGATCACCGCGGGACATCACACCGCACCAACGCGTCTCCTGACGCAACAGGAAAACCGATGAGCACAGTCTGGCATGTTTGCAGTGTAGTGGTTCACGTCAATACGGCACAGATGGCGGCCGTGGGCGAGGTATTAGCGACGCTGCCCAATGTCGAGGTGGGTGCCAGCGATAGCGATACCGGAAAAATGGCCGTGGTGCTGGAGTCAGATTCAGAAGACACGCTGTTAAAACAAATAGCATCAATACGCGACCTTACGGGCGTACTGGCGGTTTCGCTGGTTTATCACCAGCTTGATGAGCCGTCTTGTGATGAACAGTCTTTTACTTTCGATGAACAACCTCTTGATCAACAAGCTCAGGGTGAGGAAATACCATGAAACTCAGTCGACGACACTTTATGAAGGCGAACGCTGTCGCAGCGGCCGCTGCGGTCGCGGGCATCACCATTCCTATCGCGGTCCGCGCCGCGACCGAGCAGTCAGAAGCCATCCACTGGGATAAAGCCCCCTGCCGCTTCTGTGGCGTAGGGTGTGGTGTGCTGGTCGGGACGCAAAACGGCCGCATCGTCGCCAGTCAGGGCGATCCCGATGCGCCGGTTAACCGAGGATTAAACTGCATCAAGGGCTATTTCCTGCCAAAAATCATGTACGGACAGGATCGCCTGACACAGCCTTTGCTGCGGATGCGCGACGGCAAATTCGATAAGGAAGGCGAATTTACCCCGATCTCTTGGGACAAAGCCTTTGACATCATGGCGGAGAAATTCAAAACCGCCCTGAAAGAGAAAGGTCCGAACGCGATAGGGATGTTTGGCTCCGGGCAATCGACGATTTGGGAAGGCTATGCGGCCGCCAAATTGTTCAAAGCCGGTTTCCGCTCCAACAATATTGACCCCAACGCGCGCCACTGTATGGCATCGGCGGTCGTCGGCTTTATGCGTACCTTCGGTATGGATGAACCGATGGGCTGCTACGACGATATCGAGCAGACCGATGCGTTTGTGCTGTGGGGCTCCAACATGGCGGAGATGCACCCGATTCTCTGGTCGCGCATCACCGATCGCCGCCTGTCGAACAGCAATGTTACGGTCGCCGTGCTATCCACCTATCAGCACCGCAGTTTTGAGCTGGCGGATAACGGTATGGTGTTTACACCGCAAACCGATCTGGCCATTCTCAATTACATCGCCAACTACATTATTCAAAACAATGCGGTGAACGAGGCCTTCTTTACCCGCCACGTAAACCTGCGCCGAGGTGTGACCGATATTGGCTACGGACTGCGTCCGACACACCCGTTGGAGAAAGCGGCGAAAAACCCGGGTTCCGATGCGTCTGAGCCGATGAGTTTTGAAGAATACAAAGCCTTTGTCGCCGACTATACGCTGGAAAAAACGGTCGCGATTAGCGGCGTTCCCGCCGATCAGTTAGAAGCGCTGGCAAAACTCTACGCCGATCCGAAGAAGAAAGTGATCTCCTACTGGACAATGGGCTTTAACCAGCACACGCGCGGCGTCTGGGCGAACAATCTGGTTTATAACATCCACCTGCTGACGGGCAAGATCTCTCAGCCGGGCTGCGGACCGTTCTCATTAACCGGTCAACCTTCTGCCTGCGGCACCGCGCGTGAAGTCGGCACGTTCGCCCACCGTCTGCCTGCAGACATGGTCGTCACTAACGAGAAACACCGCGCGATGGCGGAAAAACTGTGGCAGCTACCGGCCGGTACCATTCCTGAAAAGATCGGCCTTCACGCCGTCGCACAAGACAGGGCACTGAAAGACGGCACGCTGAATGCCTATTGGGTGATGTGTAACAACAACATGCAGGCCGGCCCGAACATCAATCAGGAACGTATGCCGGGCTGGCGCGATCCGCGTAACTTTATCGTCGTATCCGACCCTTACCCGACCGTCAGCGCCTTGTCCGCTGACCTGATTTTGCCTACCGCAATGTGGGTGGAAAAGAAGGTGCCTACGGCAACGCCGAGCGCCGGACGCAGTTTTGGCGTCAGCAGGTGAAAGCGCCGGGCGAGTCAAAATCGGATCTGTGGCAAGTGGTGAGCTTTGCCAAGCGCTTCACCGTAGAAGAAGTATGGCCGGAAGAACTTCTGGCGCAGAAACCGGCCTATCGTGGCAAGACGCTCTACGACGTGCTATTTGCGAACGATGTCACCACGCGCTTCCCACTCAGTGAATTAGCGGAAAATCAGTTGAACGACGAGTCCCGAGACTTCGGTTTTTACCTGCAAAAAGGCCTGTTTGAAGAATACGCCGCGTTTGGCCGTGGGCACGGTCACGACCTGGCGCCGTTCGATGACTACCACAAGGTTCGTGGGCTACGCTGGCCGGTGGTTAACGGTAAGGAAACGCAGTGGCGCTATAGCGAAGGGCACGATCCTTACGTCAAAGCGGGAGAAGCCTACCGTTTTTACGGTAAACCGGATGGCAAAGCGGTGATTTTCGCACTGCCGTACGAACCTGCCGCCGAAGCGCCGGACGACGAGTACGATCTCTGGCTCTCCACTGGTCGCGTGCTGGAGCATTGGCACACTGGCAGCATGACGCGTCGCGTACCGGAACTGCACCGTGCCTTCCCCGAGGCCGTGCTGTTTATCCACCCACAGGATGCCAAAGCGCGCGATCTGCGTCGCGGTGAGAAAGTTCGCATTATCTCGCGCCGTGGTGAAGTCGTCTCCGTGGTTGAAACGCGCGGCCGTAATAAACCACCGCGTGGACTGGTGTATATGCCGTTCTTCGACGCCGCGCAGATGACCAACGTCCTGACGCTGGATGCCACCGATCCGCTGTCGAAAGAAACGGACTTTAAGAAATGCGCCGTCAAGCTGGCTAAGGTGTAGCGCACATGGCACGCCCGGAACATTCACCACCCGCTCGCCGTCGCTTTCTGCGTGATGCCGTCCGTGCCGTTGCGGGTTTATCCGCCGCGGTCACGATACTCGGCATTCAGCAGCGACGCGCTCAGGCCGACGCGATCCGGCTACGGCCGCCGGGTGCGCTGTCGGAAGCGGCGTTTTCCGGTGCCTGCATCCGCTGTGGCCAATGTGTTCAGGCCTGCCCGTACGACACACTGAAACTGGCAACGCTGGTCTCCGGTTCCGCCGCCGGAAGCCCTTACTTTGTCGCACGCGATATCCCGTGCGAGATGTGTGAGGACATCCCCTGCATCGTCGCCTGCCCCAGCGGGGCGTTACAACCGCTGGACACCATTGATGACGCCCGCATGGGATTAGCGGTGCTGCTCGACCAAGAAAACTGCCTGAACTATCAGGGGCTGCGTTGCGATGTGTGCTATCGCGTCTGTCCTCTCATCGATAGCGCCATCACACTGGAGCCAGAGCGCAATACCCGCACCGGAAAACATGCCCGTTTTCTGCCTACGGTGCACAGCGATGTCTGTACCGGCTGTGGCAAATGTGAAAAAGCCTGCGTGCTGGAACAGCCTGCGATCAAGGTCTTACCGCGCGCGCTGGCAAAGGCGAACTCGGACATCACTACCGTTTCAGTTGGCTGGAGGCACGCGATGGCAAATCGTAAGCAGGACGCCGGACGAGAAGCCCGGGCGAAAAAGGCTGGTGGCGCAGCCACCGCTGGCTGGTCTTACGCCGTCTGACCCAGTCTCTGGTGCTGCTCATGTTCCTCAGCGGTCCACTCTTCGGATTTTGGATCCTGCACGGTAACTACAGCGCCAGCCGCTTGCTCGACACCGTGCCGCTCAGCGATCCGCTGATGGTGCTGCAAAGTCTGGCTAGCGGTCATCTGCCCGCCACGCTTGCGCTGGTCGGTGCGCTGATTATCGCGCTGGGCTATGCGCTGGCAGGCAAGCGCCTGTTCTGTAGCTGGGTCTGCCCGGTTAATCCGCTCACCGATTTAGCTGCCTGGCTACGTCGTCGTTTCGGCATCACTGCCTCGGCGACGATCCCTCGTAATCTGCGCTATCTGCTGCTGATGCTTATTCTGGCAGGAAGCGCACTGACGGGCGGGCTGCTGTGGGAATGGGTCAACCCGGTTTCACTGATGGGTCGCGGGCTGATTTTCGGGTTTGGTGCAGGTATCTGGCTGCTGCTGGCGCTATTTCTGTTTGATTTGTGGGTCGTGGAGCACGGCTGGTGCGGACACCTGTGCCCAACCGGCGCGCTGTATAGTGCGCTTGGCGGTAAAGGCGCGCTGGCTGTGGATGCCACTGAGCGTGAACGCTGTACGCGCTGTATGGACTGCTTTCATGTCTGTCCAGAGCCACAGGTGTTGCGCGCCCCTTTACTCGATAAACACAGTCCGGCACAGGTTACTGACCGAGACTGCATAACATGCGGACGTTGTATTGATGTCTGCGCTGAAGACGTTTTTAAAATAACCCTTAGATGGAAATCGGGAGCAAAGTCATGAAAAGCCTGAGAATGGGATGGTTTCGCTGGATCACTGCCTTGGCGATACTGGGCAGTGCGATAGCCACTGCACAGGTCGATTTAAGCCAATCGCCAGAAGTCGCTGCGACGCAGCCGGGCAATAGCCGGATGCCGAAGCAGCAGGAACGTATGGCGCTCAACTATGTCAACCAGCCACCGATGATCCCGCATAGCGTGGATGGCTATCAGGTCACCCCGACCTTTAACCGTTGCTTACAGTGTCACGGCGTGGAGAGCTACCGTTCCACCAGCGCCCCCCGCGTCAGCCCAACCCATTTTGTCGACAGAGACGGCAAAGTGCTGAGCAATGTCGCCCCTGCGCGCCATTTCTGCCTGCAATGCCACGTGCCGCAAGCGGACAGTTCACCGATTACCGGCAACACGTTCGCCCCTTCTAAAGGCTTTGGACAGTGAGGTTTGCTATGAAACAACCAGGAAAAGTGGGACGGTTGTTGCGCCAGCTGTGGCAATGGTGGCGTCGCCCGAGTCGGCTGGCGCTGGGAACGTTGCTCATTATCGGCTTCGCGGGCGGTATTTTCTTTCTGGCGACATCCCAGAAAGGCATGGAAATGAGCAACAGCGAAGCGTTCTGCATCAGCTGTCATGAAATGCGCAATACCGTCTATCAGGAATATATGGAAACCGCGCACTACAGCAACCGCAGCGGCGTACGCGCCACCTGCCCCGATTGCCACGTTCCGCATGAATTTGTGCCGAAAATGGTACGTAAGATTCAGGCCAGTAAAGAGCTGTACGGCAAAATAATGGGTACGATTGATACGCCACAAAAATTTGAAGCTCATCGGCTGACGATGGCGCAAAACGAATGGCGGCGCATGAAAAACAACAATTCTCAGGAATGCCGCAACTGCCACAACTTTGACTATATGGACTTCTCAGGGCAAAAAACGGTCGCGGCGGAAAAACACAGCGAAGCGATAAAACTCGGTCAAACCTGTATCGACTGCCATAAAGGCATCGCCCACAAACTGCCGGACATGCACGGCGTCAAAAGCGGGCTATAACCCGCCCCTCCATAACACTCGGGACGGCGCATGCCGTCCTCAACACAAGCGGAAGTATCCGTCCCAAAACAACAATGTGCTAGGTTCAGTCTTTTGATTTTATGGGGTTGGCTCGCGTAAAAAATCGCGCAGAGGTGTACATGACCGCCGGATGAGCGGCATGGACGCCGCGAAAGCCTGCGCCGCGTCTGGAGCGCGTCGCAGGCGGTCCGAACAGCGGGCATGAACACCGAAGGCACCGCGAAGCGGCGCGATTTACCGCGAAAGCCTGGGGTCACGGGGCGACGGCGATTGAGCCGCCCCGTGTCGGGCGCGTGCAACGCGAGTTGCAGAGAATTACCCTGTTTATTGCGCACGAAACCTTCACCGTAAAAACAGAAACAAGAAACAACAGAAACAACAAAGGGCGAAGTTGCTGACACAGTCCGTAGAGCGGGAGTAACGGATAGATCGTAAAGACGCTGTAAATACATCCCTGTACGCTCGGATTGCGCCATCCCTGGCGCAAACGCTTTACTCTTCTATTCCGTTACGCCCGTTTTCATTCGGCAAATAGGTTTGTCAACGGTCTGAAGGGCGATATATCGCCCCTCTGCTATTGATGATGAAGATAAAAGAGGACTTACTTGCCGGTGGTTGCCTGCACCGACAGTGATGCTTTCGCCTGCGCGACGCTGCGCTCGATGACCGCACGGCGTGTGTCGTTTTGCGGGAGCAGCGTCAGCATCGTTTGCCAGGCGTCAATCGCGTCCTGATAGCGCTGGGCCTCATAGGCATTGAAAGCCAGCAGGCTCAGCACGCGCACATTGGTCGAGCCGGAATTCATCAGTTCACGCAGCATGTCTCCACCGCGCTGGCTATCACGTGGGTCGGTGGAGCGCGACAGCAGATCGGCATAATCCAGTGCCAGATCCGTATTTTTCGGATCGAGCTGGTACGCCCTGGCAAACGCCTGCACGGACATGTCGTAGTTGTTCAGCAAGCCCGCAATGCGCCCCAGCATCCACCAGTCTTGTGGATTATCTGGCTGAGCTTCCAGTTGGCTACGCAGCCCCAGACCGAGACGCGCGACCTCTTCAATAGTCAGTGGTTCAGCGTCGGGATCCAACGCTCGCTTCATCAGATCCGGCGTTAACGCCACGACCTGCTGTAACTCCTGCACCCGATTAACCGCAGACGTCTTCCAAAACACGCCGAGGCTGAAGATGACCAGCAACAGCACGCCCGGCAGCAAAACCCAGCGGTTTAGCGGGCGCTGTTGTGCCTTCGCGCCGTCGGGAATATCCTGCAATAGTGTATGCTGGAGTTCTTCAACCAGTTGAGCACGCTCCTGCACATTGGCAACATCCGCAGTAAGCTCACGCAGCCGGTCGCGGTACAGCGCCTGATTGATCGCATCACGATCGTATTCGCCCCGTGACGACCACGGTGCAAGCAGCAGCGCAGAAAGCGCAATCAGCGATAGCACAATGGTTGCTGTCAGTAGCATCATTCCGATTTCTCCTCACGTCCCAACAGCGTCTGCAAGCGCTTTTTATCCTGTTCGCTCATCGGTTCTTTGGTACTTCTGATGCGGTGCGCACGCCGAATAATCATCCATGCGCCCGCCACCAGAAACAGTGCCGGCAGCAGCCATAGCAGTATGGTAAAAGGCGTGATCGGCGGTTCATACGTCACAAAGTAGCCGTAACGATCCACCATATAATCGACAACCTGCTCTTTCGTTTGCCCCTGCTGCATCAGCTCGTACACCTTCTGCCGCATATCCGACGCAATCATCGAATTGGAATCAGCAATGCTGTTGTTCTGGCATTTCGGGCAGCGCAGTTGCATGGTCAACTCACGAAACTGTTGCTCCTGCGTGTCGTTGTCAAAGTGCAATACCTCGGAGGACGCCAGCACGCTGAACGACAGCAGTAATGCACCAAGGAAACTCAGCACTCTCATGCGCCGCCCTCCTTGCTGTATTTCTCCCACAGCGGTTGCAGCGTTTCTTGCCACACCTGCATATTGAGATCGCCCGCATGGCGATAGCGAATGATGCCTTTCCCGTCGATCAGGAAGGTTTCCGGTGCGCCATACACGCCCAGATCCAGCCCCAACATGCCGTCACCATCAAACAGGCTCATCGCATAGGGATTGCCTAACGTTTTCAGCCACTCCACCGCTTTGGGGCGTTCATCTTTATAATTCATGCCCACGACGCGAATCCCCTGCGCCGCCAGCGTGTTGAGGAACTGGTGCTCCGCGCGGCACGTCGGGCACCAGGTCGCCCAGACGTTCAGCAGCAGCGGTTTGCCATCACTCAGCTCAGATTGGTTATAAACCTTTCCCGGTTGATCCAGCGATTCAAGACGAAATGCGGGAACCGGTTTACCAATCAGAGCAGATTCCAACCGCATGGGATCATCGCCGTCGCTGTTGCGCACCAGTTGCCACAGCAAGGCAACGGCCAGCAGTAAAAACAGGGCGAGCGGAATTAACAAAATTTTGCGACTCATGATGCTGTCTCCCGAACGGCGCGACGCAGGCGATAGCGCGGGTCAAACATGCACAGGATGCCCCCTAACGCCATCAGCCCCCCGCCGTACCAAATCCAGCGGATAAACGGTTTGTAATACAGCCGCACCGCCCAGCTACCGTCATCCAGCTTTTCACCCAAGGCCGCATAGAGATCGCGCGTCACACCCGCATCAATGGCGGCTTCCGTCATGATCGCGCCGCTGGTGTTGTAGAAGCGCTTTTCCGCTTTCAGCGTCGCTTCCGGTTTGCCGTTGCGCGTCACTTCAATCGTCCCTTTTGCGCTTTGCCAGTTAGGCCCCACGACATCACGCACGCCTTGAAACGTAAAACGGTAATCGTGGATCGCGATGCTGTCGCCAGCCCGCATCCGCACATCCCGCTCGACGCTATAATTCTGGCTGAAAGCGATGCCTACCACCGTCACCGCCAGCCCAATATGGCCGCACACCATGCCCCACTGGCTCAGTGAGAGCTTGGTCAAACCGCGCAGCAGACCATGACGCCGAGTGGAATTGCTATGCAGCTCGTATACCGTTAAGAAGAACACCCACAGCGCCATCGACAGACCGACCACCGTCATGGCAACCAGCGAATCCTGTAACAGCCACGGCAGCAGCAACGACAATGCCGCAGTCACGGCCAGCGCAATCAGCAGTAGCTTACGCAGCTTTTGCGGCTCATCGCGTCGCCAGCGAACCAGCGGCCCTACGCCCAGCAGTAAGGCAAACGGTGCCATTAATAAGGTAAACATGGTGTTGAAGAACGGTGCGCCAATCGAGATGCTGCCTAAGCCCAGCTGCTTATGCACCAGCGGCAGCAGCGTTCCCAGCAGCACCACGAGCGTCGCCGCCATCAGGATCAGGTTATTACCGAGCAGGAACGTTTCCCGCGACCAGAGCGAGTTCGTGACCCGCGCCCGTACCCGGTTGCCTTTGATAGCAAACAGCAGTAAAGAACCGCCGATGACAATGACCAGAAACGCGAGAATAAACATGCCGCGCGCCGGATCGGAGGCAAACGCGTGCACCGATACCAATACGCCGGAACGCACCAGAAACGTCCCCAGCAGGCAAAGTGAGAACGCGCCGATAGCCAGCAGTACCGTCCAGGCCTTGAAGCTGCCGCGTTTTTCGGTAACCGACAGCGAATGCAGCAGCGCCGTGCCCACCAGCCACGGCATCAATGACGCATTCTCGACCGGATCCCAGAACCACCAGCCGCCCCAGCCAAGCTCGTAATACGCCCAGCCCGAACCGAGCACGATACCCAGCGTCAGAAACGACCACGCCGCCTGCGTCCACGGTCGGGACCAACGCGCCCACGCGCTGTCCAGTCGTTCCGCCAGCAGCGAAGCGACCGCAAAGGCAAACGCCACGGAAAACCCGACATAGCCCATGTAGAGCAATGGCGGATGGAAGATTAACCCGACATCCTGCAACAGCGGATTGAGATCGCGCCCGTCAATCGGGTAATCCGGCAGCGTGCGCGTAAAGGGATTCGACGTCAGGATGATGAATAGCAAAAAACCGACATTAATCATCCCCATGACAGCCAGCACGCGGGCAACCGCATCCAGCGACATCCCTCGGCTGAATACCGCCACGGCGAAGGTCCAGCCGCTCATCAGCAGCACCCAGAGCAGCAGCGACCCTTCATGCGCGCCCCACGCTGCCGCCACGCGATACCAGACCGGCAGCGCACGGTTCGAGTTGTTGGCTACATAAAGAACGGTGAAATCATTGATCACCAGCGCATGCACCAACACGAGGAAAGACGCCAAAATGCATGCAAACAGCGCCCAGGCAAGTGGACGCGCCAATGCCATCAGGCGGGTATCCTGACGCGCCGCGCCCCACAGCGGATACACGCTGAGCAACAGCGCAACGCCCAGCGCCAAACAGAGCAGATAATTGCCCACTTCAGGCATCATAACCGTTTACCCTCTGTGGCCGCCGCCGGTGCATGGCCGTGCTGTCCTTCCATCGCCGCCTTGATTTCTGGTGGCGTGTAGTTTTCATCATGTCGGGCAAGCACTTCTTTCGCCATGATGTGATCGTCGGTGTCCAGAATGCCCTGTGCTACCACACCTTGTCCCTCGCGGAACAGATCCGGCAGCATCCCGTTATAGGTCACCTCGACGGAACCCTGCGCATCATAGACGGTGAAGCGGACTTCCAGACTTTGGCTGTCGCGGCGCACGCTGCCCGGCATCACCATGCCGCCGACGCGCAAGCGCTGCCCGATCGCCGGTTTTTCCTGCGTTTCGTTCTTGCCGTACAGAATTTCACTGGGCGTATAAAAGAGGTCGATATTAGAACTCAGCGCATAGAGCGTCAGCGCAATCGTCAACACCGCGCCGCAAATGACGGCCAGAATGGCATAGAGGCGGGTTTTACGCGGAGCACTCATTGCACCACCTCCATCGTTTCCGACTGACGGGCCGTGCTCTTGCGCTGCTCGCGCGCCTGCTGGCGACGGATGTCGTTCATCAATGTACGACGATGCCAGAGGGTATGACCGACCAACGCACTCAGCGGTAACAGCGTGAGCACCGCGGCCAGCCAGACGTAAAAGGCATAGCCGCCCATCGCAAAGAAATCCTGCCAGCTTGTGAAAGCGATGTTCATCGTGCGACTCCTCCTTTATTGACCAACGCCGCAACCCAGGGCGCACGACGCTGCTGCACCAGTATCAAATTACGCAAGCGCATGAGTGACAACGTCACAAAAAGGCTCATAAATCCTAACATCATGATGCGCAGCGGAAGACGCATAGCGGGATCGATAGTCTTTTGCATTTTTGTCGATCCCTGATGCAGGGTATTCCACCACTCCACCGAGAAATGGATGATGGGTAAATTCACCACGCCAACCAGCACCAGAATCGCCGCCGCACGACCAGCAAGACGGCGATCGTCAAACGCGTTGTAGAGTGCGATGATGCCCACGTACAGAAACAGCAGAACGAGTTCCGATGTCAGGCGCGCATCCCAGACCCACCAGGTTCCCCACATCGGTTTTCCCCAGGTGGACCCCGTGGTCAGCGCAATGAAGGTAAAGACTGCCCCGACCGGCGCCATCGCCGCGACGGCAAGCTCTACCGTTTTTGACTGCCGAATCAGTCCGATAAGCGCACACATCGCCATCACGGCATAAACGCCCATCGACCACACGGCCGCGGGCACGTGCAGGTACATAATGCGATACCCTTGCCCTTGCTGATAATCCGCGGGGGCAAATCCAAATCCCAGCAGGCAACCGCCGATCAACAGCGCCGCGCTAAGCAGGGCAAACCAGGGGATAAGCCTGCCGCAAAGGCCATAAAGGCGATCCGGCTGCGTAAGCTGATAGTGCTTTTTCAACATAACGTGTGCTCACTCTGCTAAAACTCATCCCAACGGGACGATGAAGGCGATCCTGAGATCGGAAAATTATTGTATGCTCACCCGCAACGCCGCCGCCGTGGCAAACGGGCTCAGGGTGGCGCTGCCCGCCAGAAAGGCACCGAGGATCGCCAGATACCCGCCCACCGGCAGTTGCATCATGGCGGCCTCGACCGCCGCCGTCGCAAAAATCAACAGCGGTATGGTGAGCGGCAAGACCAGCAGGCTTAACAGCACGCCGCTGCGGCGCAGCCCGACCGTTAATCCCGCCCCAATAGCCCCCAGAAAACTGAGCGTGGGCGTGCAGAGCAACAGCGTTAACGCCATCACCCACCAACCGTGACTGCCCAGCCCAAACAGCAGCGCAGCCAGCGGGGAAAGCAGTAACAGCGGCAGCCCGCTGACCATCCAATGCACCATAACTTTCGCCAGCACCACTAGCGGCAGCAGCAACGGCAGCAGCGTCAGCTGTTCCAGCGATCCGTCCTGATAGTCGTCGCGGAAAAGCCGATCCATCCCCAGCAGAGACGCGAGCAGTGCCGCGACCCACACCACGCCCGGCGCCACGCGCATCAATAGCTGCGGCTCCGGTCCAATAGCCAAAGGGAACAAAATGATGACGATCAGGAAGAACCACAGCGGGTTGAGAATTTCCGCGTTATTGCGCAACGCGACGCGCAGTTCTCGGGCAATCAGACGCCGCATGATGGGGTTCCCTCACTTGGAATAAGCGAGATACAGCGAATGCTCTGGGCGAACGGACGCAGCGGCTGATGGGTGGTTAAAATGATGATGCCGCCGCGCGCAATATGGTGTTCCATACGCTGCGTCAACATGTCGACGCCCGCCACATCAAGCGCGGTCAGCGGCTCATCCAGAATCCACAGCGGGACGTCGGTAAGCCACAAACGCGCCAGCGCGACGCGTCGCTGTTGCCCTGCCGAAAGACGCGCCACGGGTACGTCTTCATATCCTGCCAGTCCGACAGCGGCCAGCGCCTGCCAAAGTACATCCTGCTGCTGGTGCGGATAGAAAAACGCAGGTTTTCTTCACCGGTCAGGACACTCTTGATACCCGCCTGATGACCTAGCCACAGAAGCTGCTGATTAAACTGCTCGCGCATACGGTTGATGCGCTGCCCCTGCCAGCAGATTTCCCCGATTCAGGCGTCGCCAGACCGCTTAAAATGCGCAACAGCGACGTTTTCCCACGCCGTTGGCACCGGCAATCTGTACCATTTCACCGGGGCTCGCCGTAAACGACAACGCGCTGAACAGCACATGCTCATCGCGTATGCAAACCACATCGCGCGCTTCTAACATCGGGGTGTACTCCTGCTTTCTAATGCCATATACCCTTGGATATAGAATAACATGGCGCCCTTACTTCCCCCTCTCGGGGACCCTAACCATAAAGAGTTAATCTTTTTATTGAGATCAATAAAACCGGTGATTCCGGTTATCCTCGTCATTATGACGGTGCAAAAAGCTGTGCTGGAGCACAGCCTCTTGGTCATATTTTTATGCAGCCGCCGAGACTATTTCGTGCGCCACAAGACCTTCATTTCATGCTACCGCTTAGCACGCGCCCGACGCAGGGCGGCTCAATCGCCGTCGCCCTGCGAACCCTGGCTTCCGGCGTGACGCAAGCTTTCGCCGCGTCCTGCGGCTCATCCTAAGCCAGCTACCTCCTCAGCATAATTTCTCACGCCGGACAACAAGCACTCCCCAAAGGCACTAAAGCGAAACTTATCACCTACTATTTCTGGCTGTTCTTCAGCAGCGTTGCGGTGTTGATTGCTTCGATCAACTGGACACGATTAACCCGCGGGCTATAGGTATCCAGCAAGCGCTGCCAAATCGCAATCGCGCGCGCATAGTCCGCTTTCAGGAACGCGTCCGACGCCAGCAGCATCAGCGCCGTCACTTCATTGGCATCCAGCGCCAGCGCTTTATCGACCATTTCCTGCATAGGCGGCGTGACGACCTGACCCGCCTGGTAATACAGCACCGTCGCCAGTGCCGAATACAGCTCCGCGCTGTCGCCCTTCAGCGCAATCGCCTGCCAATAAGCGCGCAGCGCGTTGTCATACGCGTTCCGGTAAAGATAATATTCACCCAGCTCAGCCCAGAGGACGCTGTCGCTCGGCGTTTTACGAATGTTGCTCTGCAAGGTGGCGAGCTGTTTTTCCTGCTGCTGTGCGTCGCTAAAATCGTAGCGGATCGGCCAGCCGCTGGCGTTCCACCTGAACGAGCTCGGCGCGCTGGCTGAGCATGTAGAACGTCGCACTGCCCAACAGGATAGCGACGATCGCGACCGCTACGGCGATGACAGGCATCGGGCGCGGTGCAGAAGAAGAGGATGACGTTAACGGCAGGTCGTGAGACAGTTCGCGGCCCAGCATTCTGGCTTCATGTTCAGAAAGGTGCCTCCCTGCCTGCTCGCACTGAAACTGCCAGATGCGCTCGGCTAAACGCGCTAGCTTGTCCTCCCCCCTCCGGCTTGCGCTGGGGCAACAGCGGCCATAACAGCCCGGCAGCCAGAACCGTAGTCGCGACAGCAATGAATACGAGATTTAACAGGTTCATAGGCTTGCCCCACGGTTCTGTCGCCGTATCACCCGCCACGCGATAACCGCAATCGCTAACAGCAAAAACAGCGGCGTGAGCCAGAGAATGCCCGTTTGCATTTTCATCGGCGGGTTGTACTGAACAAAATCACCATAGCGCTGATTCATAAACGCAATGATTTCTGGCTTATTTTTGCCCTGCTCCACCATGGAAAAACCTCATGGCGCATGCTGACCGCCACGGGCGAATTCGATTCCAGCAGGCTCTGGTTCTGACATTGTGGGCAGCGTAATTCGCCGGCAATCGCCATCGCTTCCTGCCGCTGTGCCTGACTGGAAAACGCCCAGGTATCCACCACCTGAGCCTGCACAGAAAAAGTCAGCAGCATAAGAAGAAACGCAATGTGTTTAGTCATAGGCTTTTCTTCCTCTGAACCACCCCAGCAGTGCGCCCACGACCATCAACAGGCCGCCGCCCCACACCCAGCGGACGCCGGTTTGCACATAGAAACGCATGGCGTAGCGGTTTTCGCCGGTTTTCTCTCCCATCACGGCATACCATTCCCTGATCGGCCCCCAGGCAATACCCGGTTCAATCATCTGCTGCTTGCGTGCGTTGTAATAACGACGTTCCGGCATGACGCGGGCGATTGGCGAATCGCCGCGATAAATCGCAATCACGGCCTGCTCTGCGGTATAATTCTGCGCCGCCACTAAATCCAGCTGTAAAAGCGAAAATGGTAGTCGCCCAGCGTGACCTGTTCTCCCTGACCGACATTGGCGCTGATTTCCTGTTTGCTGCCCGCAGAGAACACAATCCCCAAGGCAAACAGCGCCACGCCCGTATGCGCCAGCAGTGCAGGAAGCTGCTGACGTACCGCCGATAGCGGCTGCAACCACTGCGCGGCCATCATCCAGCCGATCAGCCCCGCAGCCAGTGCGACGGCGACCCCATGTGTCCATAAGACCAGCGCGGTGACGACACCGACCGTCAGCGTTACGACTACACGCCGGACAGGCCATCGCGCGCTGCGTTTCCAATAACCACCTGCCGCTACTCCAATGAGCAACAGCATCAACCCGCCGAAGGGCAAGATCACACGGTTAAAATAGGGCGCGCCCA
Source organism: Pectobacterium sp. PL152 (assembly GCA_021907015.1). Taxonomy (GTDB): domain Bacteria; phylum Pseudomonadota; class Gammaproteobacteria; order Enterobacterales; family Enterobacteriaceae; genus Pectobacterium. The sequence continues at coordinate 406,284 of CP091064.1, forward strand.
CGGAGATCTTTCCCCACCCCGCCAGCCCGTAAATCATCGGGTAAAGCGTGCCAAGCAGCACCACCAGCGCGACGGCGCTGAATAACAGCAGCACCAGCAGTAGCGCGATTTCCCGCGACCAGCCGGAGAAACGGGCAGCGGAACGGACAAGCTGAGCACGCCAGCCGTAAACCGCCAGTGCCGCCATACTTAAGCAGGCAAACAGAATAAATAGAGGCACCGCACGGCCATGTTCGAGAGCGAAGGCGTGGACAGAAACCAATATCCCGGAGCGCACGATCAGCGTGCCCAGCAGACATAAAATGAACGTCAGCAGCGCCAATATCAGCGACCAATGGCGGAATATACCGCGCATGCGGGTGACTGACAGGCTGTGCAGTAACGCGCTGGCCGTAAGCCACGGAAGCAGCGAGGCATTTTCTACCGGATCCCAGAACCACCATCCTCCCCAGCCGAGTTCGTTATAGGCCCACCACGATCCGAGGATAATGCCCAGCGTTAGCAGGCTCCAGGCGGGCAGCGTCCAGCGCCAGCAAATCCAGGCGGCAGGTGCCGTAAACTCACCGTGAATCAGGGCGGCTAGCGCCAGTGCCGCACTCACGGTTAACCCGCCATAGCCCAGATAGAGCAACGGCGGATGGAGGATGAGGCCAATGTGTTGCAACATGGGATTGAGATCCTCCCCGCCACCGCAGGCGGGAAGAGACGCACAAAGGGATCGGAAAAAAAGACAATGAATACCAGCAACGCGGTTGCTATCACGGCCAGAACCGCCAGCGTCAGCGGGAACAGGTCGCTTGTCGCCTTACGGTAGCGGCAAGCGAACGCGGCACTCCAGCCGGTTAAACATAACAGCCACAGCAGCAGCGACCCTTCATGCCCGCCCCATACCGCCGCCATTTTTAGCCCCAGCGGTAAATCACGGTGGCTATGTTGAGCGACGTAATTAACAGAAAAATCATCCTGCACCACGCTCAGCGTCAGCGCGACAAACGCGAACAGCACCAGGCCAAACAGCACCGACGTCCAGCACCGCGCCAGTCGGTACGTGCCCGACCAGCGTAGGGTGTAGCCTGAAAATGTCAGCAACGCCGTCGCCACACCGACGCAAATCGCCAGCAACAGCGCCACATACCCACATTCTGGCAATAACAACATCAACAGGCCTCTTGCTGGGAATTAGACAACGGTTAACTGCCCCGCATAGAGGATAAAGAAACGCAGTAGCAAAACGCCCACCAGACTCAGACCGCACACCGCCAACACGCCATAAGGTGAATGCTGTCGGCTAGCCCATGACTTGAGCAGCAAGGGAATAACGAGTCCAATCCCGACCACGCCCAGCCAAAACCACACGGCCCAGAATCCCCCAGCCAGTGCGGCCACCAGCGCGCGCTGCTTCCCATCGTCCCCTAAGGCCAAGCCGATAAAGAACGCGAACAGCAAGAAGATCTCCAGCCACACGACCGGTGTTTCAACACGGTGTACAAAGTGCGCTTCTTCGCTATGCGGATTGCTGCGATGGCGGCAGGCCATGGCGATCAGCGCCACCGCAGCACCGGAGGATACCCCGGAAAACAGGAACAGCACGGGTAAGATCGGGTTATTCAGCAGCGGATAAGTCTTCAGCGCGGACAGTAAAAACCCGGTGTAAGCCCCTAACATCACGGCCAGCAGCAGCATTACGATATCCAGCGATTTCTGCAGCGGCGCCAGCCAGCCGAGCACCCTCGGAACAAGAGTCAGCTTCGGTAGCCAGCGCTGTTGCAGCACGATAACCTGCTCGCTGAAAATATTGGCGAGCCAGACCGCCAGCGCCGCCATGTATACCTGAAACAGCATGACCCCGACCGACATCACCGAAGTAAAGCTGTAATGGAACATGAGCTTCCAGAACGTCCAGGGGCGCGTCAGGTGGAAGATCAGAATCAGCAATCCAAAAATGATGGTGCACGGTGCGAGAATCAGCGTGGTGCGCATAAGCGTACTGTCGGCAGTTGCCTGCTCGGGGTGGTAGCGCCGCAGCAGGGCCGCCAGCGTCACCAGCCCCGCAGAAATGCCCACCAGAAACAGGTAAATCGCAATCGGCCAATCCCAGACCAACGAATCAAAATGGAATGCGCTTGAAGACACGGGCGTCATTGATGAACCTCCCCGTATTTAAACGGTACGCGATAAACCTTAGGACGAGTGCCGAGCGCGATTTTGTAGCGATACGTCGGCTGTTGACGAAGCAGGCGGGAAATCTCGCTGTCAGGGTCGTCAAGGTTACCGAACGTCAGCGCCTTCGTCGGACAAGACAACACACAGGCAGGCAGTTTTCCGGCCTTCAGGTTGGTCTTGCGGCAAAAATCGCACTTATCCGCCGTTTTCGTCTTCGGATGAATAAAGCGCACCCGATAAGGACAGGCGGCAATGCAATATTGACACCCTACGCACAGATCGGGATTCACATCTACAATGCCGTTTGCCGCATCACGGTATGACGCGCCGGTAGGACACACGTCAACACAAGGTGCATGATCGCAGTGCTGGCAGGAATGACGGAAAAAACGGTATTTCACGTCTGGGAAGGTCCCGATTGGTTCGCTGCGGACGATCGTCAAGCGCGATACGCCCTCCGGCACCTGATTGACCTCACGACAGGCATCCATGCACGCCGTACAGCCGATACAGAGCGATTCATCGTGGATCATGCCGTAGCGGACGCCGTTGATACTCAGCGTCTGTGCGACAACCTGCCCCGCCGTGCTGGTGAGGGCGATCAGCCCTCCCATGCGGGCAAGAAATTGACGACGAGAGCAACTCATGGCTGCCTCTTATTACCCAGATGCACTGAGGCTGGGTTAAAATCGGGGTTATTACGCTGGTCGCTGTGGCAATCCACGCACAGTTTGATGCGGCTCTTGTCGTTCAGCGTTTGCATACTGTCCTGCGTAGGGTGCAGTTGGTGACAGCTGGCACACGCTACTTTCGTCACATGCACATCGTGTGGCCAGAACGCTTTCTGCAACTGTTCCGGCGCATGGCATGACATACAGACGCCGTTCTGCTCTTCCACCTTGTACATCGGGAAGTTAAAACGCATAACATCTTTCACGCCTTCGCGGTGCAGCAGCGACGGCTTGCCGTGACAGTTAGTACAGGTCAGCTGTTTTTGATTATGCGGGTTGATGGCGGAAGCATGTTTACCCTGCATGCCATCCTCTTCCGGTTTATGGCACTGTAGACAAGCCTCATCGGGATTGCGCTGAGGCATAACCTCCCACCGCTCTCCTTTTTCCGCCTGAGGTGCGGGCTGCGTCAGCCCTGGCAATGCCCAAAGCATGCCTGATACCAGCACCCCGGCAGTCAATAACGAACGTAATACGCTCATATCCACTCCACTCTATGTTCGCCCGCGTCCACGGGCGATGAGGGGTTATTGGCTCAGTCGTCCAGCTTTACGCGCTTGCTCGTCCCACTGCGGCACCACCGTATTCAGGAAATCCTGTTTTTCGGCTTTGATTTGCTGCATGTTGAGCCCAATCGCCTGCTGCGCTTTTTCTTTCGTTGAGATATCCGGCAGCTTGACTTCGCCTGTCACGCCTTTTTGTGCCAACAGGCGCACCAGTTTGGTTCTCGCCTCAGCGGATTTACTCAGCGACGTGCCGAGCATCCGTAAACCTTCATCCGGCGCATGCATGTGAATACCATGAGAGGCAACCGCCAGATCCCAGCGCCATTGCGCATGGCGGATATCCATCAGAATCGGCTGCATTTCCGCTTCGGTTGCACCGGCATCCCAGGCCGCTTTGGCTTCGAAATGCGCGTGAACCAGCTGTTCTTCCGCTTTCAGTTTTAATTCGTGAATGGCCGTTTTGCGTTCAGCAACAACCGCCTGCATCGCCGCTTTATCCTGCGTGTGGCAGTTGGTACAGGTTTCGCCGTAATTGTCGAAAGGGTTACCTATCTTGTGATCGGTATACAGTTTGCCGTCCGCGTTTTTCACTTTCGGCATATGGCAGTCGATACAGGTCACGTTGTTTTTACCGTGGATACCAATGCTCCAGGTTTCATATTCTGGATGTTGGGCTTTCAGCATCGGTGCGCGGGAAAGGGTATTGGTCCAGTCGGAGAAGGAAATGGCGTCATAGTATTTTTCCATGTCTTCGACTTTCGTGCCGTTATCCCATGGAAATTTCACCGCTTTGTCTTTACCGGAAAAATAATACTCAACGTGGCATTGTCCACAGACCATTGACTGCTGCCCGAATCGACTGGCTTGATCAAACGGCTTACCAATCGCTTCCATTGCGCGCTCAGCGTAAGGACGGGAGAGCCTCAATGCCGGTTTGCCCTGCGCGAAATCCGGGGACGCGGTATCATGGCAGTCCGCACAGCCGAGATCGTTAGTAATCTCTGGCCCGCCTCGCGCCCACTTGCCTTTGAAGTAACCGTCCTCACCTTCTTGTTGAATCAAGCGGGCGACATCCGGGCTTTTACAACTCCAGCACGCCATCGGCAGAGGGCCATCTTCTGCCGTCTTTGGTGCGCCGGTACGCAGCGTTTCACGTACGTCCGTGATGGCATAGGCATGGCCGCGCGGCTTGTTATAGTCTCTGGAGAAGGGATAACCCGCCCAGAGGACCACCATCATAGGGTCTTCTGCCAGCGCATCGTGACGTTCTGACTGCTCGCTGGTGGCTTTCCACGAGTTGAACTGATCGGGGTGTTGAGCGGTGAAGACTGAATTTCTCGCTTCTATTGGAGCGGGAGGGGGTGACGCCGGAGCATCAGCGGAATAGGCGGGCATCATAAGAAAAAGACTGGCTACCATGCCCCACAGATAGGAGATTGACGTGCTTATCCTGACCATGCGTTTGTGTCCAATTTAAGCCGCCTACTGGCGGTCATTTTAGTTATCTATTTGACAGAAACCACAACAACTGTCGTGACATTACTCGCCCTATGAATAACAAAAGATGCATTCAAAATATTGTTTTTGATCAAAGGTAAAGAAAAGTAATGAATCGTATCGAAAGTTATATGAGGATTGTCTCAGTCACGGCAGGATGGCGTACACGGTGAAACGCGAACAGAGGTTGCCACGGGTGCTTCCAGACTCCTTTCTGATACCCCGTGGCAGAAACAGAAGCTTATAGTCACCCACTGGGTGCCGGACAAACGCCTAACGCTACTCGGACATTCTGCCCTTGCGAAGGGGTAACATTCTGTCCAGCGTATTATCACGCACGATATAATGATGAAATAACGCCGCCGCAGCATGAAGACCAATAATCAAATAGCCGGCATTGGCTATCAATTCATGTAACGATTTCAGATTGTGCTGAATATTTTCATTCAAAACGTGCGTAATAGGCATTGCTATTCCAAAGAAAGACCATTCCACCTGCCCGTAATAAAGCGAAGCTATCCCAAAAACCGGTAATAAAATAAACATGAGGTATAACACGCCGTGCGTTATTTTCGCCGCTATATGCTGCCAGCGCGGCAGCGGTGGGACAATAGCAGGATCGCTATGCCTCATTTTCAGCAACACTCTGATTAACATAAGGAATAACACACATAAACCCGCTGTATAATGCGTCAGCGCCATGGTTGCTCGCTCAGGACTGTTTTTGGCGTAAATCCTTTAAGCTCCATCGCAGCATAGGTAATCACTACCATGATAAAAACAAGCCAATGAAAAATGATTTGGCTAGTCGCATAGGTTTTTTTCATTTTCAAATACCCGTCGATTAACAGTAAGTCATTTATAGAATCTAAACCTTAAGCGTACATTAATATAAAAATTTTCATTTCCGAAAAAATTCTTAAGGTTGACATAATAATTCACTGCCAGGATGACCTTATTTTCAGCAGAGGCTCCTATTATGCGAATAATGTCACCCTATACATTAAAATGGTTACATGGCGGATACGAACAGAATGATATTTCAACGTCAATACGTGAAAGCTATCATCAGATTTACAACGCCTCACTTTCCCGCTGTATGCCCTGGCTTCTCGGCATGTACGATGCCCGTGGCGAACTGAGAGCAGCCTGTGGCGTCCAGACGGCTTCACAAGGTGTATTTTACCTGGAGCAATATCTTGATGCTCCCGTTGAAACGATGTTGTCCGCTCGTATTAACCTCCCGTTTCGCGGGAAAAATCGTCGAAATAGGAAACTTCACCGCACATGACGGCGCTTCAGCACGCGTTATGTATGCCGCCATCTGTTTATTACTCAACCAATATCACTACTCGTGGATTGTCTTCACCGGCACCAGGAAAATTCGCAACATTTTTCATCGACTCCATCTGCAACCCATGCTACTGACGCCTGCCAGCGCAGCACGGCTGGGCGATACGGCACAAGAATGGGGTGAATACTACCAACATGATCCGCAAGTTATGGCCGGAGAACTCACAAACGGAAAAACCACGTTAAGACAGACAAGCATGTTGCTTAACCTGTTTACCACGTTACCTGATGCTCCTTGGATAACCACGGCAGGAGAATCCTATGTTTCTGGACAGGCTTGAACAACTCGCCCAAGAGTGCCCTGATGCCGTCGCTTTACAAGGTGACGGTCGGACATGGAGTTGGAAGCAATACCATGAAACCGTTATGGCGATTGCAGAGCGCTTAACGTCACTCGGTATAAAGCGCTTAGCACTTGAACTAGAAAATAGTCCAGAGTGGGCCATGATCGATCTGGCTTGTCTTGTTAGCGGGATTGTGATCGTCCCCATTCCCCCTTTCTTCACCGTCGGACAAAAGACGTGGGTAATGTCGTCCGCGTCTATTGATGCACGGATCGGTAGCGCGCCCCTGGCAGAGTGGCAGACCTGTGATTTCCCTCTAGGGCAACTGCAAACCCGAATCGTCGATGAACCGATTTCTCTGCCTTTTGGTACAGCCAAAATCACCTATACCTCTGGCACTACAGGGGAACCGAAAGGGGTGTGCTTAAGCCTAAGCGGCATGGAGTGGACAGCTCAAACCCTTGCGAGTGAATTGCGCTCACTCCACTTACAAAAGCATTTGGTGACATTACCGCTCAGTATTCTGCTTGAGAATCTATGTGGTATTTACATCCCGCTGCTGCTGGGGGCTGAAACCGTGGTGCTGCCACCGTCACACATCGGTTTTGAAGGCTCCAGTCGGTTCAATGCGACGCAATTTTTACAGGCACTACTACGCTGGCGCCCTGAGAGTCTGGTACTGGTGCCAGAACTACTGCGTGTACTGCTACAGTTGCATCAGCAGGCTCAGGAAAGCACACAGTCATTGCGCTTCATTGCCGCAGGTGGCGGCAAAATCTCAACCCAACTACTGGGACTTGCAGCCCAGAGTGGACTTCCCATTTTTGAAGGCTATGGACTGTCAGAATGCGGTTCCGTCGTGGCGCTGAATCGACCTGGCGCCACACGGCAGGGTAGCGTCGGCAAAGCCTTGCCGAGCATCCAACTGGCGGTTGATGGTGACAGGCAACTGCTCGTGTCCAGTCCAGCCAATGCGCTAGGTTATCTGGGGGCCCTCACCTTCATTGACGGTAGCGACAGGCGATCTCGGCAGCGTCGATGATGATGGCTTCATCTATATTCAGGGCCGCATGAAAAACGTGCAAATCAACGCCTTTGGCCGCAATTTTTCCCCTGAATGGCCAGAAGCGGAGGCCATGGCCTGTCCCGCAGTCCGCCGCATTGTGATTTTCGGTGAAGGATTAGTGCGTAATGTGGCACTGGTCGACGCGTTTGACGGGCAACAGGAGCTCGCACGGGAACAACTGATGGCGCTTTCTGCACAGTTGCCAGATTACGCGCAACTGCACCGATTACTGTTTACCCATACGATTTCATCACCCGATATGTTAACGGCCAATGGTCGTCCTCGCCGCAATGCCATATGGCAAACCCTACAACATCAGATACTCACCCGTAGTGAGGAGGAGCAACAATGAACTTCTATCAACAATTACAAAATAAAACAACGACTGAACGTCAACAGTTGCTTTCGTCTCCGACTATCGCCCGTTGCCTCGATGGCAACATTTCACGCGAGATGTATATCGAGTTTTTGACCCAAGCGTACTACCACGTCAGCCATACCGTCCCATTATTGATGTGTGCAGGTAGCCGCCTCCCTCCATCGCATGAATCTATGCGCGGTGCAATTTCTGAATATATCGAGGAAGAATACGGCCATCAGGAGTGGATTCTGAATGATATCCGCGCCTGTGGCGGAGATGCAGAAAAGGTCAGATTAGGGACGCCCGGCTTGCCCATTGAAATGATGATTGCCTTTCTTTATCACCGCATTGAACGTGTCAACCCCATGAGCATCTTTGGCATGGTGTGGGTGCTGGAAGGCACCAGCGTGTCTATTGCGTCCGCCATTGCTACACGAGTGGAACAGGCACTGAGGCTACCAAAAGAGGCAACCACCTATCTGCGTTCTCACGGCGAGCTAGACCAAGATCACCTGAAATTTTTGCCTTGCTGATGAATACCGTCACGGATAAGCGAGATCATGATGCCATTGTTCACACGGCTCACCGCGTTTATCACCTGTACACACAGATGCTCAATCAACTGGGGAATGGCTAAAGTGAACCTGCATAATAAGACAATACTGCTGACAGGCGCGAGTGGCGGAATTGGTCAGGCACTCGCACACGCCTTAGCGGAAAAGGGGCAAACCTCTACCTTGTAGGACGTAATGAACAGGCGATGCAGCGTCTGCAACAGCAGTTGCCCCGTCCAGAACAGCACTGCATCGCTCTGATGAAAACCTATTCAGAGATTGAAATCATTACCCTTGCAGCCAGATTTAATGAAAACCATAAGCTGGACATCCTCATTAATAATGCAGGATGCAGCCATTTTGCGTTGTTTGAACAGCAATCTTTCGATGATATTCGTGAACAAATCCGGACCAATATTGAAATTCCCACATTACTCACTCGCACATTGTTAAAGAAATTGAGTCAACAAAGCATTGTCCTCAATATCGGTTCTATCTTTGGGGAAATTGGGTATCCCGCATGGAGCGTCTACTGTGCCACAAAAGCCGCTATGCATCGTTTTTCCGAAGCCCTAAGCCGCGAGTTACAGGGTAGCGGAATTTCTGTACTGTATGTCGCCCCTCGGGCAACAGAAACCGCACTCAACAGCGAAGAGGTCTATGCACTGAATCACAAGCTCGGTAACCGTCACGATTCCCCAGCCTTGGTTGCTACCCAAATTGTCCGTCTCCTTGAAACAGAACAAAAACGATACCGTTTTGGCGTCATGGAACGGCTGTTTGTCAAAATGAATGCCTGGTTTCCGGCGCTCGTTGACCGAGCACTGAACAAAAAATTACCGGTCATTCAGGCGTTCGCTCGAGGCAAAGTCAGAGGAGGAAATAAATGAGAACACGCAATATGCTGGTGATCACATTCGCAAGCGCGGTGTCAGTGTCTGTGCAAGCAAATACATCCCTGAGTGCATTACAAAACACGTGGTCCGTTTGTCAGTATCAGACTCTGGAAGCACAGAGAGAAGGATGTTTTAGCACACTAAGCCAGCAAGCGCATGACGCGAGCCGTGCCAAAAACGATAACGATGCAACGCTGTTAATTTGGTCAGGTATTATCGATAGCAGTTGGGCTGGCGCAAAAGGCGGCTTGGGTGCTCTCAGTCTGGTTAAACAGGCTCGCACATCGCTTGAAAAAGCGATCGCTATTGACCCCAATGCGCTTGATGGTTCGGCCTGGACGAGCCTCGGGGTACTTTACTATCAGGTTCCCGGTTGGCCCGTCGGTTTTGGTGACAAGAAAAAAAGCCGACGAGATGCTAAAAAAGCGCTGACGCTCAGTCCTGATGGCATTGATGCCAATTATTTTTATGGTGACTTTCTGCTGAAAGAAGGAAAAGTCGGTGAGGCGAAACGTTATCTGGAAAAAGCACTTCACGCTCCGGCTCGGCAAGGGCGTGACATTGCCGATAATGGTCGTCGCCGAGAGATAGGAAACGCGCTGGCAAGCATTCAATAACGCCCCTGCTGGCAGATAGCGTTAAACCACGAGTCCGTACCAACCATTTTCTGTGGTAAAGGGAACTGTTGGTTCTCTTCAGGGGCTGATTGGAAGCGGGCATGATTTCTCAAGCCCGCTTCCGAAGACGCTATTTAACATAGCCTCTGAACAAGTTTTGCCCCGTTTCGATGGTCACACCACCGTGTCATGTACGTCAGGTAATCCCCCTCGCCTGCTTGTCACTATAGCAAGGCAGACCCACTCCCGTTCAGGATTCAGTGCTTATTTCCATAGGCCAACGCCAGCTTGGCGTAGAAATCTTCCAGCGTGAAGCGGGCATCGACGGCGTTATATACCCGAATTTGACGAGCATTTTCCTGAGGCGCATAGGTTAGATCGTCGTTTAACTGTGGCGCATTGACCAGCGTGTAATGGTATTCGTGGTCATCCAGCAACAGAGATACCGAGGGGTTATCGCCCAAGACCCACACTTCGCTTTTCGGCCAGGGAACATCCTTAATGGTTTCAGAAATCGCACGATTAAACTCGATCAGCTGTTGCCACAGGTACTCTCCGACCTTCCCTTGCGGCTTCACGCGTACGGCAAGCTCAGACAGCGAGACGCGCACGGACATATAGACATTATGTGGAACCTGCCACAAAGGCACCTGAGACTTGAATACGCTGTTCGCCGCAACCGGATCGTTGAACATATTGTACTCCCAGCCCCCTTTCGGATAAGGCATGCCGCCAATCCACACCACCGTCATTTTGCTGGCAATCGTCGGTTCAGCCTGCAATGCAGCGGCGATATCCGTAATCGGCCCCATGACTAACACAAACAGCGGATGCGAATCGTCTTTAATGCTTCCTTGATCAGCATTTGCGCCCCTTCACTCAACGCAGGCGCACCACCGTCGGCTTTCAGCGCTTGCGTCGCACCGCGATAAACGGGAATGTCCGTTTTTCCCATTACGTTCATCAGCCGCTGGAGCTCGTGGTAGCTCTCCATCATGCTGTTTTTCTCCATCGCGTTTCATTAACGGCGCAGTACGGGAGTAGTGGGCGGCAATTAACCCTTTCACCTGCATCGTCGGCGTCAGCACCGCATGGGCAACGGCAAAATCATCATCAGCCTCGTTTTTCGCATCGGCGCTGATGATGACGCGAATCTGCTTATGATCGGCAACATCAAAAGGTGAGGTTTGCGCCTGCGCGGTGAACGCGCTGAGGAAAGGCAATGCCACGATCAACATGGCGAAACGGGAAAAATATCTGCGCATAGAGGTGATTATCCTTAACGGGGCTTGGCAGTCATTGGTATGGCAGCCTGACAATGCAGACTGCCATCAGAGAACGCGGGCATACGACAACGCTGCCCGCAGCACGAAGACGCTATTTAAAAGCTTCTGAACAAACTCGCTGTACGCCGGTCGCCAGACGTCCATTTCATGGCCGAGATTCGGATAATGGTGGTAGTCAAACCGGATATTCTTCTGCTCCAGTGTCGTTTTCAGACCTGCAATATCCTTACCGGTGATGTTGTCGGTTCCGCCAATCACGACCGTAAAGTTATTCAGTTGCTGATTAATTTGCTCAGGCCGCTCAAGCTGCGCGGCAACGGCCGTGTTTGGCACCGTTTCAGTGGTAACGCCGCTGAACGTTGCCAGCCAGCCGAAGTGATCCAGGTGGCTCATGCCGGATACCAGCGCCTGATAGCCGCCTTGAGACAGCCCGGCCAGCGCCCGGCCGTTTGCATCCTGACGGACGTTAAAGCGTTTGCCGATCTCGGGGATGATGTCATGAATAAGTTCTCTGTCCGCCGCCAGCGCATTGCGCGGATAGAACACCTTACGGCGCTCCTGCGGGGATATTCTTCCGGGATGATGCCGGGAACGTCCGTTTCCGTATCAGGAATGACAACCAGCATTGGCTCAATCTTTTTCTCTGCCAGCAGGTTATCCATCATCTGCGGTATCCGCCCCTGTACCACGGCCGATGCCCCGTATCGCCGAAACCATGATAGAAGTAGAGTACCGGCAATGGTTTTGACGATTCGCTATAGCCCGGTGGCGTCCAGACATACACCTGACGCTCAGATTTCAACGCGTTGGAGTGATAGGTCAGCGTTCTCAGCTCGCCGTGTGGCACCTGACGCACATCCAGAATGCTTCCCGGCACCAGAATCAGGCTGGTATTGACCTGACGCTGCGGTTTAGTCAACGCCGTGCCGGTATCAATGGTGCGAAAACCGTCCACGCTGAAGAAATATTCATACAGGTTCGGTGCCAGCGCGGGCGTCTTGAACGACCACACGCCAGAGTCATCTTTCGTCATCGCATGGGACACGATGCTATCGGGCGTCGAACCGGTAAAAACACTGACCTGTTTCGCCGTTGGCGCAAACAGGCGGAAGGTAATACTGCTGTCCGCATTCACCGCCGTGACATACTGGCTCACAGGGACTGTGGCCGCTGGCATGACAGGAAAATCGGCAGGTAGCGCAGAAGCGTTGACAGAAATCCCTGTTAATGCACCCAGAGTCAATAATGATAAAGATATTTTCTTCATGTTCATTCGCATAATCCCATCCCGACTATCACGTCATCGAGTCTGTTTTTGCTAAATGTAGCGGCACCGCCGAAGCGGTGCCGACGTGGTGACAGGTATTACCACCAGACTTCCGCTTGAACACCCACGGAGAATTGATCGCTCTTACTGTCGTTAAAGGTGGCCTTGCTGATATCGTTATCTTCAATTTTCAGGTAAGAACCATAGAATCGAATCTCTGGACGAGAATTCAAGATACTCGTGTCGACTTTAAGCGCATGGTACAGCGTGGTCTTATAACCTGACTCATGATAATTCATACCATTGGCCTTATTGGTCTGATTAAAGTACGCCAATTCCACCCCCGTCTGATTGAACTTATCCCAAATATAAGCAGGGCGAAGTACGGCACGAATACTATCGAAATCGGTATTTGCACCCGTATCATAACTATAGATGTCATTACCTTTTGAATAGACCAACGCATTCGCCATAATAATATCATCACGCAGATACATTTCTCCTTGTGAGATCACACGAAATGCATTTCCTGAATGGTTGCCGTAATAATCACCATTTCGGCTATACGTTGGGTTCGCATCAGATATATTAGCAAAACCGCTGGCAATAGAATTACTCGCACCTTGAACGGTGAATTCATTAAACCCGCCGTTATATAATCCTTGACGTAAAATGACACCAGCGGTCCAGGCGTCTTTCAATTTATACGATAAACCATCGATTTCATTATTATTCTGCACATTGCTCTTATTGGCTTGCGCATATTTACCAATCAGAGACAATGTTGCATCATCCACAACGGAATACCTTTATAGCGAATATCAACCGCATTGGTATTAACCTGATTTTTATCTTTTTCGGGTCATTATATACGAATCGCCGCGCGTTAACGTCTTCACGGTTCAAAGAGACATCAAGTTTACCCACGCCCAACTGCCAGTTCTCAATACCTACGCCGCCCGCTGCTTCAGAACGGTGGCTTTTCCAGTCCAGCATCTGAATTTCATAGACTGGCAGGGTATTTTTACCTACCCAAAAATCAGCCTCTGGGGCGAATGGTAAAAACCCTTTCGTATTGACGTACATCTGGGAGAATTGCAGTTTATTTTCATTATCGGCGTCTTCGCCAAACCAGGCGCTGTTGTACTGCATCCCCACGTTACCATCCAATTGGATGATGGCATCGACACGTTTATTCCCTTCTGCATACACTTTTTGGCTCAGTATGAGATCGAACCAACCACTGTGCTCATTACCAAAACGCCCTAATGAACCAATCGCATACGATTTTGGTGCCCCATGATCGGCCGTTGCCCATCCCGAACGGAAGTACCCCGTATAGCTAAAGCCAATATCATCCTTAACGAATTTACTCACTTCAGCTAACGTTAATGGCTTCTGTTGTGCACTTGTCGCGGCATCAGTCGTATTTGTGGCGGGTTGGACAACAGGTGCAAGAACCACCTGATTAGCCGATGACGTGCCAGAAGAAGCAACAACCAGCGGTTTATCTTTTGCCGCAGAGTTTGCTGCAAGACGTGCTTTATTCTCCGCGTTCGTCTTATATTCGCGCAGTTCTTTCTTCGTTGACTGCAATTCAGCTTTATTTGCCGCCAGCTCTTTCTCCAATAGTTCCAGTCTTTCTTCTACGGTCAATTTTGCGGCCATAGCACCATTAGACAAAAACACGGAAGACATCAGTAATACCATCATCTTTACAGGGAATTTTTTACGCATGATTATTATCCGAGTAGGGTACATTTTAACATTGGAAACAGCGGTTTTAAGTTGAGACAACCCTCTCGCGACGCTAGCCGCAAGTCCGCCTATTTATAAAATTTTTGTAAAATCTACATGACCGTTTATATGATTTAATGGCTAGTTCATTCCCTCCCGTTTCATCTTATTCCCCTGCCATCTTTCCCATGGATAGTAAAAAATAGAGTTCGCATTCATTCCAGATCTTATTTGCTCTGAGAATGAATGCGTAAATGACTCATCGATGCGATGGTTTATTTCAACGTTTCACCGTTAGAGGAAATGACTTCTTTATACCAGTAGAAACTTTTCTTACGCCGACGTTCTAATGTGCCGTTCCCTTGATCATCACGATCGACATAAATGAAGCCGTAGCGTTTCGACATTTCGGCTTTTGATGCACTCACCAGATCAATCGGCCCCCAGCAGGTATAACCCATCACCTCAACACCATCTTCCAGCGCTTCACCCACTTGATACAGGTGATCGTTCAGGTATTTGATGCGATAGTCATCGTTAATGCTGCCATCACTTTCAAGTTTGTCTTTGGCACCCAAACCGTTTTCCACAATGAACAGCGGTTTTTGGTAGCGGTCATACAGATAGTTCAGCAAATAGCGCAGCCCTTCCGGGTCGATCTGCCAGCCCCACTCGGAGCTTTCCAGATGCGGGTTCGGCACCATGTTCAAAATATTGCCGCGCGCTTTCAGGTTCACTTCTTCATCAGTGGTCACACAGCCCGTCATGTAATAGCTGAAAGAAATGAAATCGATAGTTTCTTTCAACGACTGACGATCGTCTTCCGTTACCGTCAGCGTAATCCCGTTCTGTGTAAAGAAACGCTTCATGTACGCCGGGTAGTATCCTCGGCTTTGAACATCGCCGAAGAACAGCCAGTCGCGGTTCTGCTGCATCGTTTCCATGACATCCGCAGGTTTGCAGGTTAATGGATAGAACATGGAACCCAACATCATATTGCCGATTTTGGCATCAGGGATGATGTCATGACACGCCTTCACCGCTTTGGCACTCGCAACAAGCTGGTGATGAATCGCCTGATAAATATCCTGCTTACTACTCTCGGTAGGTAAACCAATTCCTGTAAATGGTGCATGTAATGCGCAGTTAATTTCGTTGAACGTCAGCCAATATTTCACTTTGTCTTTATAGCGCTGGAATACCGTGCGGGCGTAACGCTCGAAGAATGTAATCGTTTCACGGCTTCCCCAGCCGCCGTAATTCTTCACCAGACCATAAGGCATTTCATAGTGGGACAGCGTCACCAAAGGCTGAATGCCGTACTTTGCCATTTCATCAAACAGGCGATCGTAAAATGCCAGCCCTGCCTCATTCGGCTGGGTTTCATCACCCTGCGGGAAAATACGCGTCCAGGCAATCGAGGTTCTCAGGCATTTGAAGCCCATTTCCGCAAAGAGCGCGATATCTTCGGGATAACGATGATAAAAATCGATCGCGATATCTTTAATTCCGCTGTCGCCCGGCGTACGCGTGACGATCTCGCCAAAAATACCCTGCGGCTGTAAATCAGACGTCGATAACCCTTGCCGTCCGTCAAATACGCGCCTTCAACCTGATTGGCTGCGATCGCGCCGCCCCACAAAAATTCTTTCGGAAACTGATGGCTCATCTTTTCTCCTCCCAATTGGGTCGTAAATTTCAATGTCAGCGGATTAACGTCAGTAAAGTGTCCTGTTCCTGCACGGTGTTTCCGGCGGTAGGCAGAACATCAACGTAATCTTCGCTATTGGTGATAATGACGGGCGTTGTCGTGTCATAGCCGGCTTTCTCAATCGCCTGATAATCAAACTCCACCAGAAGATCGCCCTGCTTCACGACATCACCGGTCTTAATGTGTGCAGTGAAATATTGACCATCCATTTCACCGTATCGATGCCGACGTGAATGAGCACCTCGGCACCCTCTTCCGATTCAAGCCCAATGGCATGGTTAGTTTTGAACAGCGAGGCGACCGTGCCATTCACCGGTGAAACCACGCGCCCGGTCTGCGGTTTAATCGCAATGCCTTTTCCCATTAACCCACTGGCGAACGTTTCATCACCAACCTGCTCAAGCGGCAGCACCGAGCCCTCGATTGGACTGCTTATCTCTTGCTTACGCGTCACATCGCTCTGGCGCGGTGTAGCTTGTGCTGCTGACGCAGGAACATTTGCTTCTGTCGTCTTCTCCTGCGCCGGAATTCCGAAGGCCCAACTCGCGGCGGCGGCAAAGGTAAAAGCAATTACCGTACCGATAATGGCGGCCCAGACCGTGTTATCGACACCTGTCGGTGGGATAACCTGGGTAAAGGTAAAGATGCTCGGGAAGCCGAAGGAATAGATAGTGGTATGGAAATATCCCAAAATGGCAGCACCCATCGCGCCACCAACACAGCCAAAAATGAAGGGACGTTTCAGCGGCAGCGTGACGCCATACACCGCCGGTTCCGTAATACCAAAGATCGCAGCCGAGAAAGCCGAACCGGAAATTCCTTTCAGCTTCATATCACGCGTACGCAGCAGCACGCCCAGTACCGCTCCCGCCTGCCCTAATACCGCAGGAACCAGTAGCGGCATCATAGTGTCATGCCCTAATACGCTGAGGTTATTGATCATCAGCGGCGTTAGCCCCCAATGCAGACCAAAGATCACGAACACCTGCCACAGCGCCCCCATCAACGCGCCCGCAATCATGGAGTTCAGCCCATAAATCAACTGATAGCCGCTAGCCAGCATATGTCCAAGCCAGGTTGCCGCCGGTCCAATCAGCAGGAACGTGACGGGGACCGTGATGCAGAGGCACAGCAGCGGCGTGAAGAAATTGCGGATATTGATATGCAATATGGCATTCAGCGGCTTTTCCAGACGTGAAGCAAGCCAGGCCGAGAAAATAATCGGAATAACGGAAGAGGCATAATTGATGAAGGTAATTGGAATGCCCAGGAAATACAGCTGTTGGTAACCTGCATTTTGCATAGCACCAAATTCAGCAATCATCGATGGATGCACCAGCGTGGCGCCAATTACCATGGTAACAAATGGATTACCACCAAATTTTTCCCTGCGGTATAGCCTAATACTACCGGGAAGAAGAAGAATAACGCATCGCTTGCCGCAAACAGCACTTTATAGGTTCCGCTGGTTTCAACCATCCAACCACACGCCAGACTGAGCGCCAGAAAACCTTTTAAAATACCCGATGCGGCCATCACCCCAATTAACGGGGTGAATATTCCAGAAATAACATCAATGAAGCGCGAGAAGATATTTCCGTCTTTCTCATCGCCGTCTTCATGATTCGCGGAATCAGTCCTGTCGGTCAATCCAGAAATATCCAACAAGCTGTTATAGACATCACTAACATGATTACCTACGACGACCTGAAATTGCCCGCCGCTTTCAACGACCATGATCACGCCTGAGTTATCTTTCAGCGCCGCGGCATCCGCTTTTTGTCGTCTTTTAATTTAAAACGTAATCGGGTTGCGCAGTGCATGACGCTAATGATGTTGCCGCGACCACCGACACCATCGAGTATCTCACTTGCTAATGCTTTGTATTCCATCGTCTATCCTTAATGCTATATCCGTCATACTTCGCTACATGTGCGTTGGCTGCGTTCACTCACCCGAATCACTTACTCGAGTAAGCTCATCGGGATTCACTTGCTTGCCGCCTGCCTGTAACTCGAATTACTTAGGATATAAACAGACTTAAATATCAATAATTTAAGATTGCCAGTTCTGTTTGAGACAAAAAAACCTAAATCGTTTTTCCCAATACACATTGAGAAAACGATTTAGGTTTTGCCTGCCCGCCGAGACCAGCCTGACAGTAACAATCCTGCTTGTTTGTCAGCGCGACTTACGCACTAACAATAAAAACGTACTTCATCTGATAATTTGCTTTCCACATACTTTATGCTTTCACTTTCACCGTGTGCAAGGATATTTACCTTATCACACGGCTATTTTGTGGCGAAAAGCAAATTAGCAGAAATTATTCCCCATCACCTGGTTCTATTTTATCCTGACCTTCTGTCCGCACGCGTTCAATATGAATCGTTAAGAACATCAACTCTTCTTTCGTTAACGTGTAGTGATATTTTTGAATGATGTGCGCCTGTATTTTTCCGCACAGCGATAAGACAGTTGATACCGTTGTTTCACGACATCATGTAATGATTCATCATCACTAAATACTGTGCTTTTTCCTATTAGCCGCTGCGCGAAGAACTTCAAATGCGTCACAAAACGGTGATAACTTAATGCTTGTTCGTTATAATCCAGATTCAACTGATATTTTACAATATTCAGTATTTCCTGCATGATTTTGGTAATTTGCAGGACTTCCGGCATTTCGCTGTCGAGCTGTGCGTTCACCAAATGCAGAGCAATAAACCCGGCTTCATCTTCTGGTAAGCGCACGGCCAAGCGCTGCTCAATAATATCCAGCGCTTCCAGACCGACAGCGAACTCTTTTGGATACAGGCGCTTTATTTCCCATAACAGCACATTGCGGATATCCACCCCTTGCTTATGGCGTTCTATCGCAAAATGGCAGTGATCCGTTAAAGAGATATAGACACTGTTTTGCAATTTCCCCGGCAAACGATCTTTGGCCAACAGGATGATCTTGTCTGCTGTCGTAATGACATCCATCGGAATCTCTGACAGCAACTCCTGTAGGCGTGACGTCAGTTCCCCGATTTCATCACAAACACGCGTTCAATCAGCGTTTCGTCCAGCAGATCGCCAGAGTGCTTTTGAAGCCCAGCCCGCGTCCCATCACAACCGACTCATTATTGTTTTCGTCGATTACGGTAACGACATTATTGTTGAGTATTTTGGCAATCTTCATTTTTCAAACCCTGAAACAAAAAACCAGACACCCGTAACAAGAACGAGCATCTGGTTTTGCCTGCTTACGCAGTAACAATCCGCAATAGCAGGTAAACTACCATCTACCTTTATCTTCTCAAGAAGCATGACACAAAAACGTGATACGGATCGATAGAAAAGCGTGCAGCTTACACGCATTTTCTTTATTTATTGCCAGCCGTTACAAGAATCACCCACTTGCTTTCGTTCACCGTAATATCGCATTCATACCGCGGATTTGTTAGGCAGTTGCGCAACAAAGTTGGGTAAAAACACCAAATCGATCAATTTTTTGCGTAAACGCGACAAAATATTCAATTTCATACCTTTTACCACCTTGTTTCTCGTCGCTTAATAACTATAATACGGAACGTCGTTTCAATTGAATGGTTTCAGCTAAACAACGTGCCACTATCAATAACATTATTATCAACGGCATCGCCAACGCGACTCCCGCAAATCTTATGCGACGAGCGGTTGCGCACTTCATCACCCATTCATTACGACCATCTATACTTACCTTTTCTATACTGTTTCCTCATACATTCTTTCCAGCGGCTTGCCTCGCATCGCCACTGGTTCACTCGTTTTTTTATCCATCACAACTTGTAGAAACTATCGTATGAAAAAGACAAAAATTGTTTGTACCATCGGGCCGAAAACAGAGTCAGAAGAAATGCTTGGCAACCTGCTGTCTGCCGGCATGAATGTTATGCGCCTGAATTTCTCTCACGGGGATTACGCAGAACACGGTCAACGCATCAAGAACCTGCGTGCCGTTACGGAAAAAACCGGCAAGAAAGCCGCTATCCTGCTTGACACCAAAGGCCCAGAAATCCGCACCATGAAGCTGGAAAACGGCGCTGACGTAACATTGACCGCGGGTCAAACGTTCACGTTCACCACCGATCAGAGCATCGTGGGCAACAAAGATCGCGTCGCCGTCACGTACGCGGGCTTTACTGAAGACCTCAGCGTCGGCAACACCGTTCTGGTTGATGACGGTCTGATCGGTATGCAGGTTACGGCAATCAACGGTAACGACGTTGTCTGTAAAGTACTGAACAATGGCGATCTGGGCGAGAATAAAGGCGTCAACCTGCCTGGCGTTTCTATCCAACTGCCTGCACTGGCTGAAAAAGACAAACGCGACCTGATTTTCGGTTGCGAACAAGGCGTCGATTTCGTTGCAGCCTCCTTTATCCGTAAGCGTTCCGACGTTGAAGAGATTCGCGCTCACCTGAAAGCACACGGTGGCGAGCACATCCAGATCATCTCCAAGATCGAAAACCAGGAAGGTCTGAACAATTTCGACGAAATTCTGGAAGCGTCCGACGGCATCATGGTTGCTCGTGGCGACCTGGGCGTTGAAATCCCGGTTGAAGAAGTGATCTTCGCACAGAAAATGATGATCGAAAAATGTAACCTGGCACGCAAAGTGGTGATCACCGCGACGCAAATGCTGGATTCCATGATCAAAAACCCACGCCCTACCCGCGCTGAAGCTGGCGACGTGGCGAACGCTATCATCGACGGCACCGATGCCGTTATGCTGTCTGGCGAAAGTGCGAAAGGTAAATACCCGCTGGAATCCGTTACCATCATGGCAACGATCTGTCAGCGTACAGATTCTGTGATGAAAAGCCGTCTGGATACCATCAAGACTCCTCCGGTTCTGCGTATCACTGAAGCTGTCTGCCGTGGTGCAGTCGAAACGGCAGAGAAACTGGATGCTCCGCTGATTGTGGTTGCGACCAGCGGCGGTAAGTCTGCCAAGTCTATCCGTAAATACTTCCCGAACGCCCGTATTCTGGCGCTGACAACTAACGAAGTCACCGCGCGTCAGCTGCTGCTGAGCAAAGGCATTGATACGCTGCTGGTGAAAGAAATCGCGTCTACCGATGATTTCTACCGCATCGGTAAAGAAGCGGCGCTGAACAGCGGTTATGCGCAGGCTGGCGACGTTGTGGTGATGGTCTCTGGCGCACTGGTTTCCAGCGGCACCACCAACACCTCTTCTGTACACCGCCTCTGATCCCAACCATCAGATCGGTAAAAAGCGCCTTAATGGCGCTTTTTTTATATTCTGAAACGACTTCCTACAGTGCGATAACCTAATTAATGCGTTTGCGTAACATGCCATTTAATAGCCTAAAGCCTCGGAGTTATCCGATAAAAATAGCACTGTTTTCCTTACTTTTTTAATGAATATGTAAAACTCGCTGTTTCTTTGAGCGAACGATCAAAATTAAGCATGTTCTCATCAAAAATTTATTCTCATTAGAAAAAAGTTTGTGTAATACTTGTAACGCTACATGGAGATTAACTCAATCTAGAGGGTATTAATAATGAATCGTACTAAACTGGTACTGGGCGCGGTAATTCTGGGTTCTACTCTGCTTGCTGGTTGTTCAAGCAACGCTAAAATTGATCAGCTGTCTTCTGACGTTCAGACTCTGAACGCTAAAGTTGACCAACTGAGCAACGACGTGAACGCAATCCGCTCTGACGTACAAGCTGCTAAAGACGACGCAGCTCGTGCTAACCAGCGTCTGGACAACCAAGTTCGTACTTACAAAAAGTAATCGAACTGGTTAAGTAGTGAAAATGGCGCACATTGTGCGCCATTTTTTTGCCTGCGTTTTACGCTTTCAGCTTTCCCTTTCAATCCCTTTTTCGCCTGTTCAAGCCTATTCATCCTTCCACTCTATCCCTGAGCGAGCACAGATGCGCCTGAACGCATCTGGCCGCGTTATTTCATTATTACCGAGCGGTGGTACTGATAGCCGTGATCGGCGCAGCCTGATGCGTTCCAGACGCTTCTGGGGCTGATTCCACCGGTGGCTGATAAGTATTGATATCTTGCCCTACGCTCACCACGATTGGCATACCTGAGCGACGCACAATCGCATCAGCAACCGCTTTACTGTCCGTCTCTGCATCTTTAACAAACGTCTGCGTCTTCGCCGTCAGCGGAATTGGCATGGTTTGCGGATCGTCCTTATCGGTCTTGGATAAAGGCTGATGCACTTCAACGTAGCGTTTGCCGTCCGGTTCAACGGAGGTTTTAATCGCATCGTTAACAATCTGCACTCGCGTACCGACTGGCACGTTGTCGAACAACGCCTTAATGTCATCCGGACGCAGACGAATACAGCCAGAGCTCACGCGCATGCCGATGCCGAAGTCAGCGTTCGTACCGTGCAGCAGATACACGCCGCCGTGTGCAGACAGACGCAACGCATGTAACCCCATCGGGTTATCCGGGCCGGCCGGAACGACAGCTGGCAGCTTAATGCCCTGCTCTTCAAGATAATGCTTGCGGATGTTTGCCGTTGGCGTCCAGGTCGGGTTCTCACGCTTCTCACTCACGCTGGTCGTCATTAGTGGCGTATTGCGCCCCAACTGACCAATGCCGATCGGGTACACAATGACGGTATTCTTCCCTTTCGGGTAGTAGTAGAGGCGCAGCTCCGCCAGATTGACCACAATACCTTCACGCGGGGTATCCGGAAGCAGCATTTGCGTTGGGATGGTGAGCGTGGAACCCGCTTTCGGCAGGTAAGGATCCACGCCAGGGTTCGCTTCCATCATGCCCAATAAACCAATCTTGAAATCCGCAGCAATAGCTTCCAGCGGACGCCCATCATTGGGGACCGTATAAGCGATATTCTCGCCGATGAGGCGGCTATTTGGTGGCGGTAGCGGGTATTCCGTCGCTTTAGCGGTGGTGCTGGTCAGGTATGCCGCGAAAGCCATACCAAGTAAAGTTAACGCGCGTTTCATATTAGATTCCCTACAATCAATAACATCTGGCTGTGTACCCAGAGTGCAGTATCCGGCTATACCTCTTGATCTGGTGTCAATGCGACTATTACTGCCACTCTCCACCGAACGTGGGTATATATTAGCATTGTTGTAACAAAAGAATATTTTATTTAAAAATCAAAGCATTGATATTCAATTCTTTACAAAGCAGAGTCAGCATAAAATTTAACGGGAAATAAATATACGGGACGAATTCTGAAATATCAGCGAGTTAATAAATAGGCCGGAAAACAATAACGTACCGTTGGTAAAAAACCGTAAATGTAAAAAACAAAAAAACGCTGGACGTTTTTTCCGTCACAGCGCTTTTTTATACTTCAGGAAAGCAGAAAACAGGGAAGAGAATTAAAGCAGTGCGGCGGCGTGCGCACGAATCGCGCGCAGCATGGCCTCAAGCCCCTGAGAGCGGGATGGCGTCAAATGTTGATTCAACGCCAGCGATTCAAAGAAAGGCCGCACATCCAGCTCAACTATCTCCTGCGCTGTCAGCCCCTGATACAGGCTGAAAACCACCGCAATCAGCCCTTTCACAATGGCAGCATCGCTGTCGCCGTGCAGAACGATAACGCCCTGCTCATCAGGCTGCGCCACAATCCAAACCTGACTCTGGCATCCCGAAATCAGGTTATCCGGATGACGCCATTCATCAGTCAGTGGATCAAGACGCTCCCCTAACTCGATGATATAAAGATATTTCTCTTCCCAGTCATTACAGCGCGCAAAATTGCGCGCCAGTTTCTGCGGTTCTGGCAGACTCGCCATGTTTTCCTCCCCGAACAGGATCGCGCGTGGCGCTTAACTGCCCAGTAATCGATGGATACGTTGCAATCCGGCAACCAGCCGGTCAATTTCTTCGCGTGTAGTATAAACGGCCAGCGAGGCGCGGCACATACTGGGAACACCGTAGTGTTCCATCAGCGGCATCGCGCAATGGTGGCCGGTGCGAATCGCAATACCGTATCGATCGAGGAAACTTCCGACATCATAGGCGTGGTGCTGCCCAAGATTAAACGCAATAACGCCGTGACGCTCAGCAGGGCCGTACAACGTCAGATCGGGCACTTGCTTTAGTGCCTCCAGCGCATACTTCATCAGCGAGGATTCATAACGTTGAATCTCTTCGCGCCCCAACGCCGTCACGTAGTCCAACGCAGCGCCTAATCCCATGATACCGCCCGTATTCGGCGAGCCGGCTTCAAAGCGCCACGGCGAATCCGCATAGGTGGTGCCTGTGCGCAGGCTAACCTGACGAATCATCGCCCCGCCCCCTTCCCACGGCGGCATAGCCTGAAGCAGATCACGCTTGCCGTACAACACGCCAATACCCGAAGGGCCGTAGATCTTATGACCTGAAAAGACAAAGAAATCACAGTCCAGATCCTGCACATCGACAGTCTGATGCATAATCGACTGCGCACCATCGACCAGCGTAACCGCGCCAGCCGCTTTTGCCTGTGCGATCATGGCCTTAACTGGGTTTAGGGCACCGAGTACGTTAGAGATTTGCGTTACTGCCAGCAGACGAGTTCGCTCATCCAGTAATCCAGGAAGCTGCGCAACGTCCAGTGAACCATCTTCGGCCAGCGGCAATACACGAACCTCAACGCCACGCGCTTCAGCCAGCATCTGCCAGGGAACGATATTCGCATGGTGCTCCATCTCGGTGATGATCAGGTTATCGCCCGGCTGAATGAAGGTGCGACCATAACTGTTAGCCACCAGATTGATGGCCTCCGTCGTCCCGCGAACAAAGACAATCTCTTCTACTGAAGCCGCATTGATAAAGGAGGCTACCTTCTCGCGCACGGGTTTCCATCGCGCTGGTCGCCTGCGCGCTCAGCGTGTGAATACCGCGATGAACCGCGGCATATTCATGGCTATAGAATTCGGCTTCGCGATCGATAACCGACTGCGGCTTTTGCGCACTCGCGGCGCTATCAAGATAGGCTAACGGCTGGCCGTTAACCTCGCTTGCCAGCAGCGGGAAATCGGCGCGAACCCGTTCGATAGGATAACTCATCATACCGCCTTGCCGGCATTCGCCAACGCGTTGGGCAAACGCTGCGCGATACGTTGCAGAACCACATCTCGCAGAGGTTCGTTTTCAATCGCTTCTGTGACTTCCGCCGCAAAGGCGAAGATGATCATCTGCTGCGCATCTTGCTCCGTAATACCGCGAGAACGCAGATAGAACAGTTGCTCTTCGTCCATACGGCCAATGGTGGCACCGTGGCTACATTTCACGTCATCCGCGTAGATTTCCAACTGCGGCTTGGTGTCGACCTCAGCCAGTCTGCCCAACAGCAGGTTATTGTTGGTCATCTGTCCGTCAGTTTTCAGCGCGTGAGGCGCAACTTTGATCATGCCGTTAAACACCGCTCTGGCGCGATCGTTGACGATGACTTTATGCAACTGACGGCTTTCACCATAACCCTGATTGTGTTCCAGATACGTTCGCGTATCACACACTTCGCTGCCAACGGGCAGAATCAGGCTATTCATGGATAAATTGGTACCTTCGCCGTTCAACTGAGCGCTGGTATGGTGGCGCGTCAGCCCAGCTCCCAGCAGGAAACTGTGGCTGCGAACTCGAGCGTCGCGTGCCAGCACCAGATCGTTATGTGCGAAGTGGTAGCTCGCCGCCGCTTCAAACGCCAACTTATAATGGCTAACCTGGCTATTTTCTGCCGCATTCACCGTCAGGCGTGCGCCGGTAAAGTGGGCATGCTCATCCAGACTGACGTAGTGCTCAATAATTTCCGCACTCGCGCCGCGTTCAACGTTCAGATGATGGCGGTGGTGAACCGTGTTCAATGCCGCCGCCTGGCTGCTGCTGATGTGCAATAGGTAAAGCGGTTTTTCCGCCTGCTGTCCGGCAGCCAGACGAATCAGCGTGCTTTCGCCAGCCAGACTTTCGGTCAAATGCAGGAACACCTCGGATTGAATAGCCGTAGGCAACACGCCCTGTGCACGCGATGCCTGCACATCAACCTGATAAGGTCCCCATGCGCTGTCGCTGAGTTCAGCATTAAATACGCCATCAACAAACACCAGACGCCAGCTATCCACCGCTAAGGCCAGTGCCTCCACCGCCGCACGATCGAGAGGCTGTGCCTGCGGTGCGACAAATTCGTTGCTCAGCAAACCATCCAGCGGCGTGTATTTCCAGTGCTCGTGCTTACGGTGCGGTAAGCCAAGACGCACCACATCCTGCCAGTGTTGGTTCGCCGTTTCAGAACGGCGCGACACATCGCGTTCAAACAGACCTTGCCATTGCTGCAGCGCCTGCTCTTGTTTCTGTGCGATGCCAGTTTTACCCGTCGCGTTCTCGCTCGTCACATTATTGCCCGTCGGTAAGCCAGCCATAGCCTTGCTCCTCCAACTGTTTCACCAGCGAGAAATCACCGGATTTCACAATGCGCCCTTGATACAGAACGTGGACGTGATCCGGTTTGATGTAATCAAGAATACGCTGGTAGTGCGTAACGATGATGAACGAACGTTTGCCGTCGCGCAGGGAGTTCACGCCGTTAGAGACGATTTTCAGTGCATCGATGTCCAGGCCGGAGTCGGTTTCATCCAAAATGCACAGATCCGGCTCCAGCGCCGCCATTTGCAGAATATCGTTACGCTTTTTCTCACCGCCGGAGAAGCCCACGTTGACCGAACGGGTCAACAGATCTTCCGGCATATTCAACAGCTTGATCTTCTCTTCGATAAAGTCGGCGAAGTCAAAGCGATCCAGCGGTTCTTGTTCGCGGTATTTACGCACCGCGTTAACGGAGGTTTGCAGGAAGAACTGGTTGCTGACGCCGGGGATCTCGACAGGGTACTGGAACGCCATGAAGACGCCCTCGCCCGCGCGATCTTCTGGGGACAGTTCCAGCAGATCTTTCCCTTTGAAGCTAACCGAACCGTCAGTCACTTCGTATTCTTCACGTCCAGCCAGCGTCGCGGAGAGCGTACTTTTGCCTGAGCCATTCGGGCCCATAATCGCGTGAACTTCACCTGGCTTAATGGTGAGATTAAGCCCTTTGATGATTTCTTTGCCTTCTACGCTGACTTTTAAATTTTCGATGCTTAACATGCTTATTCCTTCCAACGCCCAATGCGACGAGCGCTTAATGAATTCCGGGACCGATGATTCTCATTATTCGTCTGTGAAAATCCCGGTAACCGCCGAATTAACCCACGCTGTGTTCCAGGCTAATCGCCAGTAACTTTTGTGCTTCTACCGCAAATTCCAGCGGCAATTCAGAGAAGACGTCCTTACAGAATCCGTTCACGATCATCGAGATAGCGTCATCTTCGCTGATACCGCGTTGCAGACAGTAGAACAGTTGGTCTTCGCCAATTTTCGAGGTCGTCGCTTCGTGCTCCAACTGCGCGGTATTATTGCGCACTTCCACGTAGGGGAAGGTATGCGCGCCACACTCGCTGCCGATCAGCATAGAGTCACACTGGGTGAAGTTACGGGCATTGGCCGCGCTCGGCATGATCTTCACCAGACCACGGTAGGTGTTCTCACTGCGTCCGGCGGAAATCCCTTTGGAGATGATGGTCGAACGGGTGTTTTTACCGATGTGAATCATCTTCGTGCCGGTGTCAGCCTGCTGACGACCATTGGTCAGGGCAACAGAGAAGAATTCGCCAACGGAGTAGTCGCCACGCAGAATGACGCTCGGGTATTTCCAGGTGATCGCTGAACCGGTTTCCGACTGCGTCCATGACATTTTTGAATGCTCGCCTGCACACAGCGCGCGCTTGGTCACGAAGTTCAGAATCCCGCCTTCTGCGTCATCTTTACCAGAGAACCAGTTCTGCACCGTGGAGTATTTCACTTCGGCATTCTTGTTGATGATGACTTCCACCACGGCGGCGTGCAGTTGGTAGGTATCACGAACGGGTGCAGAGCAGCCTTCGATGTAGCTAACGTAGCTGTCATCATCGGCGATCAGGATCGTACGCTCGAACTGGCCGGTTTTCGCCGCGTTGATGCGGAAATACGTCGACAGTTCCATCGGGCAGCGCACGCCTTTCGGGATGTACACAAACGTGCCGTCAGAAGCGACCGCCGAGTTCAGCGCCGCAAAGAAGTTATCGTTCGCCGGTACGACCGTACCGAGATACTGACGCACCAGATCGGGATGTTCCTGAATCGCCTCGCTGAATGAACAGAAGATAATGCCTTTTTCAGCCAGCTCATGCCGATACGTGGTCGCAACAGATACGGAGTCGAAAATCGCATCGACCGCCACTTTCTTGCCTTCACGGACAGGAACACCCAACTGATTAAACGCATTCTCTACTTCGCTGGTCAGGTAATTATTCACGTCCGTAATCCCGGATTGCTGCTTGGCACCGGGCTCAGAGCCGCAGCTGTCGTCGCAGTTACCGCAGGAAGGCGCGGAATAATAGCTATAGTCCTGATAGTCGAGTTTTTCGTAATGGGCTTTCAGCCAATGCGGTTCTTCCATCTCCAGCCACGCCTTGTAGGCGTTGAGGCGGAATTCCAGCATCCACTCAGGTTCATTACGCTTCGCCGAGATCGCCCGTACGACATCTTCATTGATGCCGCGCGCCAGCTCATCGGTTTCCAATTGCGTAAAGAAACCTTCTTTATAGCGTCCATCACCCATCCAGATCTGGACATCATCAGGTACATCTACCGTGCTACGTGCCATAATTTTTCATCACTTAAATGCCAAAGCTTTCGCCACATCCACAAGCATGCTGCGCTCTGGGATTATTAAACTTGAATATCTGATTCAGCCCTTCACGGACGAAATCAAGTTCTGTGCCGTCAATGAAAGGCATCGCTTTCAGTGGGACATACAGTTTTGCACCATCACGTTCGAATACCAGATCGTCGGTTTCGAACTCCTGTACCAGATCCAGCACATAGCCAAACCCCGCACAGCCTGATTGTTTAACGCTGAGCCGCAGTCCTTGCACGGCCTCATCCTGCTTCATCAGATTCTTAATCTGCTTCACGGCGCTTTCTGTCAGCGTCAATCCCTGCCAGACATTTTCATCCAGTGAAAACGTCCCTACATTTTCCGCTTGCATATGGAATACCTCATTACGTGTGGTACCAGTTTTAGGCTGGTTTCCCCTAATGTTAGTGATAATGAAACTAGCTTCAACCTCTTGTTTCGCAGGGCTATTCGTAACATTTCAGTTTTTAGCAAGCCAATAGCACCATTTTACACGTCTCGGGCGCGCCAAACAACGTAGTAAAAAACCAGCTAAACAATTGATAATAAATGAATTAATAGCATCACCCCTGTCCCTTGCGGTCAGGTAAAAATTATCATCTCGTTATCATTATTATAACATTTATCGGTGATACCTATTTATAAAACAGGGAAGGTATATGAAAATTTATGTGACTTCCGATCGTACTTTTTGGCGTTAAAGCACATTTTGCCCATTGATCGTGGCCTTTTTTATCAATATGATAATGATTATCATTTCATATTCAGGATCGATCACCATGCTTTCCGTGACTGCCTGGCTGCACCACCAGATTGACGAATATAAATTTCAGATTCGCGATGCCACCGTTGATTTTTACATGGCGGAAGCTCGCCTGAACCGTCCTGGAAGCAATATTGACCATTTACGTCGCTATCATAACGCCTGCATGGATATGGTTGAACTCTGTCTGAGAAATGGCGATGACGACAGCTATCTGCATGCGCTGGTCAAGCTGCACAATCGGTTGATTAAAGAGATTAATAATGAAGGGCGTTGCCATCTCTTTCGCGTGCAAAGCTACTACTTTGCCCGTAACACGCTGAAGTCAATTTGCCATCAACTAAGCATGCAAGGCTCATGGGATAAAGCTACCGCGTTTCAGACCGATTTCGTTAAGCGTGTGCCTTTTCTGCCCTGAAGAGCACTGTCTTTTCAAAATAATGCCATTCCAGAAAAACAGAACCAGACCGGCTAGCAGTCTGGTTCAGCGCCTCATGTTTACGGCGTAATGACGGATGTTGTCAGACGTGAAATGCAGCACAGGCGATTTTGATTATCAAAAATCTCAATCTGCCACACCTGGCTACGGCGCTCAACGTGAAGCGCACGGCACACGCCCCGCACTTCACCTTCGCGCACGGCTCGCAGATGGTTGGCATTGATTTCAAGGCCCACCACCTGCTGATCGCCCTCAGAACACAGATAGCCCGCGACGGAACCCAGTGATTCCGCCAGCACGACGGACGCGCCGCCGTGTAATAAGCCGAACGGCTGGCGCGTGCGAGAATCCACCGGCATCACGGCTTCCAGATAATCCTCCGCGATATGGGTATAGCGGATACCGACATGACCCACCATGCACGTTTGGCTCGGTTCGTTAAGTTGCTCAAGCGTAACCTGTCGTTTCCATAGCATCAGATAATCTCCAGCAGGGCCTGTAGCGGATGGCGTAGTGCACTGCCTTCCATACGTTTCACCTGACTGCGGCATGAATAACCGGTGGTCAGGCAGCGTTTCTGCGGTAACTTCTGCAGCACCTGTTGCCAGGATAGTGCATAAATGCCCTGCGAGTTGGCGAGGTTTTTGGTTTCATGGCCGTAAGTTCCCGCCATGCCACAGCATCCGACGCTGACATTCTCCAGTTTGGCACCAAAGCGCGAGAAGATATCTGACCATTGTTTCGTGCTGATCGGCAGCGCCGTGGTTTCCGTACAGTGTCCCAGCAGATACCAGGATTCGCCAGTGGCAGGCTGCGGTGTACTGTCTGCCAGTGCCGTCACCAGCCATTCATGCACCAGTTGCACCTGAAAATCACCACGCTTCTCACCCAGAATTTCACGGTATTCGTCGCGATAGCACAGCACCAACGCCGGATCGACGCCTACCATCGGCATCCCCAGTTTAGCGACGCGGTTCAGGAAATCTGCCGTCTTCGACGCCGTTTTGGCAAAACGCTGCAAGAAGCCTTTAATGTGCTGCGCCTTCCCGTTCGGTGAGAACGGCAACAGCACCGGTTTCAGCTTCAGCTTTTCAATCAGATGGACGAAATCTGCCACCACCTGCGCGTCGTAATAGCTGGTAAACGGATCCTGTACGATGAGCACGTACTGCTGGCGCACCGCTTCCGGCAACTGTTCCAACTGTTCCAGCGTGGTGTTGACGCCACTGTGTCCGGCAAACTGTTGGCGCAGCGACGGCGATGACAGCAGCGGTAAATCGACCATGCCGATCTGGCTGCGGCTCAGGTTATTCAGCAACGGCATTTTCAGGAAGAAGTTAAACGTCTTCGGGCTGCGCGCCATCAGCGGCGCATAGCTTTCAACACCGGCGACCAGATAGTCACGTACCGGACGCAGATAGCGTGTGTGATAAAGCTGTAGGAAGCGGGAGCGGAAACCGGGCACGTCAATCTTGATCGGGCACTGCGTTGAACAGGCTTTACACGCCAGACAGCCCGACATCGCGTCTTTGACTTCGTGGGAGAAATCGTAATCCCCTGCTTCGCCTGCCAGGTATTGCGGGTTTTCTGGATAAACGCACGCAGGCTCAGCTTCTGCTGCGGCAGTGCCTTCTCCAGCGCGACCGGATCGACGCCCTGCTCCGCCAGCAGACGTAACCATTCACGCACCAGCGTCGCACGACCTTTCGGCGAATGAATACGGTTGCCGCTGATTTTCATCGACGGACACATTGGGCTACGGGCATCAAAGTTAAAGCACAACCCGTTACCGTTACATTCCATCGCGCCACGGAACGCCGTACGCACCGTCAGCGGAATCGTGCGGTCGAACGTGCCGCGCTTGACCGCATCGACTTTCATCATCGGCGCATCCACGTCCAGCGGCGCGCAAATCTTCCCGGGATTAAGTCGGTTATCGGATCGAACGCCGCTTTGATGCGGCGCAGTTCGGCATACAGTTCCGGTCCAAAAATTCAGGGCTATACTCGGCGCGGAAACCTTTACCGTGTTCCCCCACAGCAGGCCACCATATTTGGCCGTCAGCGCGACAATCTGGTCGGAAAGCTGTTTCATCAGCATTTCCTGTTGCGGATCGCACATATCCAGCGCCGGACGCACGTGCAGCACGCCGGCATCCACGTGACCGAACATACCGTACGTCAGGTTATGGCTGTCCAGCAGCGCGCGGAATTCTTCGATATAATCCGCCAGATGCTGTGGCGGCACGCAGGTATCTTCCGCGAACGGAATCGGCTTCGCCTGCCCCTTGCTGTTTCCCAGCAGGCCTACGGCTTTTTTCCGCATGGCATAAATACGTTCGATTCCGGCCAGGTCGTTACAGGTTTGATAGCCAATCACCCCGCCTTCTCCGCTCGCCAGCAGCGTATCTAGCCCCTGACATAGCGCGTCGACCTGCCCGTTAATCAGCGTTTCATCATCACCGGCAAACTCAACGATATTCAGACCAAGCATTTCCTGATTAGGCACATCGGTAATCAGCTCGCTAACGGAATGCCAGACGATGTCTTCGCGGGCCAGGTTTAATACCTTAGAGTCCACGGTTTCAACCGACAGCGCCTTCGCTTCTACCATGAACGGCGCATTGCGCAGCGCTGAATTAAAAGAGTCATACTTGATATTCACCAGACGGCGAATCTTTGGCAACGGCGTGATATCGAGCTTCGCTTCGGTGATAAAAGCCAGCGTGCCTTCAGCACCGGTCAAAATTCGCGTCAGGTCAAAGGTATGGAGATCGTCGCTGAACACATGGCGCAGGTCGTAACCCGTCAGAAAACGATTCAGCTTGGGGAATTTGTCGATGATCAACGCGCGCTGTTCGCGACAGCGGTGCAGCACCGTATGGTAAATACGGCCGATGGGAGAATCTTCTAACGCCAGCTTCTCTGCCAGCTCTACCGGCATCGCATGCGTATCCAGCATCTCGCCGCCCAGCAGAATCGCACGTAGCCCCAGCACATGGTCTGAGGTTTTTCCGTACACCAGCGAGCCTTGCCCCGATGCATCGGTGTTGATCATGCCGCCCAGCGTCGCCCGGTTACTGGTCGAGAGCTCGGGTGCAAAGAAGTAACCATAGGGCTTCAGGTACTGGTTTAGCTGATCTTTAATAACGCCCGCTTCGACGCGCACCCACCCCTGTTCAGGGTTAATTTCCAGAATGCGGTTCATATAACGCGACATATCGACCACGATGCCGCGATTCAGCGCCTGTCCGTTCGTTCCCGTACCGCCGCCGCGTGGAGTAAAAGTCAGCTCTGAAAAACGCGCTTCACCCGCCAGACGGGATAAGATCGCGACATCAGCGGTTGAGCGCGGGAAAACCACCGCATCCGGCAAAAGTTGATAGATGCTGTTATCCGTTGCCATCGTCAGACGATCGGCATAGTTGGTCGCCGTATCGCCTGTAAATCCATTTTTCTTCAATGCTTCCAGAAAATTAAGCACCGGCTGAACCAGCCCGGGAGATTGCGTGATCTGTGGGATCATTATTTTTTGACCCTGTCCGTACATGATGTGTTTGCCAATATGTCGTGATATGCCTGTGAAGCGCGGTATATAGCCTAATCTTGATCGCTTAAGGATAGAGATACCGGGGCTACCACGGTGTGAGGCATCCCTGCGGGAACCTCATCACCGTGCTTCCCCTAAAGCCATGCTTAAGTGACTAGCACTTGTATATAGCCGCTCTGTCATCGGGGACATCACGTTTTATCACATTTCGCAATCGTGTGCGCTCCCGGATCGGCAAAAACATACAGCGTGTTGGTGAACCGCTGTTTCACCAACAAAATGTTCAACAGGCTGTCAAAACACCCGGAAATATCTCATGATGACAGATGACCACAGGCTGTCACCCAAGCTACCTCGCCTTCAGCCCTTTCTTTTGCTATTGAGGAACGATTCATTGAGCAAATATTCTCAGCCACCACGATTTGATCTGGCCAGAATCCTGTTCAGTCTGGTGTTTATTACCATCATGATTATTGCCTGTTTTTGGGTGGTGCAGCCTTTTATTCTGGGATTCGCCTGGGCATGTATGGTGGTCATTGCCACCTGGCCGATGTTGATTAAATTTCAGGCGCTATTGTGGGGCCGGCGTTCTCTGGCAGTGATCGTCATGACGCTGCTGCTTATTCTGCTATTTATTGTCCCGATTGCCGTTCTTGTCAGTAGCGTGGTGGATAACAGCTCGGCGTTAATGAGTTGGGGAGCCCGGCAGGAAAACTTTTCACCACCCACGCTGGAGTGGCTGACATCAGTTCCTTTAGTCGGAGAGAAATTATTCAACAGCTGGCAGGCGCTGTTGCAAAGCGGTGGCAGCGGTCTGTTCGCCAAAGTGCAACCCTATTTTGGTAAAACGGCGACTTGGCTGGTGGCACAAGCGGCCAATATCGGGCGCTTTCTGATGCACTGCTCCCTGATGCTGATCTTCAGTGCCCTGTTGTATTACAAAGGGGAAGCGGTGGCGAAAGCCGTGCGGCATTTCGCTATCCGGTTGGGACAGGAGCGCGGCGACGCCGCAGTCATTCTGGCAGCACAGTCGATTCGAGCTGTCGCACTAGGCGTGGTGGTTACCGCTATCGTGCAATCAGTGTTAGGCGGAATTGGGCTGGGGTTGTCTGGCATTCCTCATACTACGCTACTTACTGTGCTGATGTTTCTGTCTTGTCTGGCGCAATTGGGGCCACTTCCCGTACTGATCCCTGCCATTATCTGGCTATATTGGACGGGGATGCCACCTGGGGCACCGTTTTACTGGTCTGGAGCTGCGTCGTTGGCACCATCGATAACGTTATCCGCCCGGTATTAATCAAAATGGGTGCCGATCTTCCTATGTTGTTGATTCTTTCCGGCGTGATTGGCGGCTTGCTGGCGTTTGGCATGATAGGGATATTTATTGGCCCGGTCGTCCTCGCCGTTTCCTATCGTCTGCTGTTTGCCTGGATGCGTGAAATCCCCGAACCGCAAAACATCCTCTCCGTTAATACGTCCAGCAAACCAAATCAAGAATAACGGCGGTAAGTACCGTCTCGTCTTCCCGTGGGCGGTACGCCGCCCACGTATTGCCCACTCTCAGCATCATTTCTCTGTGACGACGTATTTCCCCACTCTTTCAATAGGTAAAAATAGCTAATGATTAACCCTCTATTCTTAGGGATTAGTCCTAAAAATTTTGATATCATTTCTCTAATGCATCAATATTATTGACAATATAAAAACTCTGAGAGACCAACTCTTAAAAGATAATTAACTATTAGGATGATTCTTAATGACTGAATAGCGCATAATCCATAGGATAAATACCGGAGCTAGTATTAACCTACTGTTTGTCAATGAGGTTTCCTCCTCGTCAGAGTTAGTAACGAATTGCTGTGTGTAGTCTTTGCCCATCCTCTGAGATGGGCCTTTTTTTTTCCTTTCATTTCTCTTCCATTCAATTACGCGTCATTCCTTTTTTGTTACTCTCCTGTCAGCCTACTCTCAGTTCAGTTTTTCAGGAGTTTTTCATGACGCCTCTCGCCGCGAAGAGATTACTACTCTGTGGCTTATTCAGCCTTCTGACCGCCTGCGATAATCCAGCCCCAACGACACAGCGCCCCTTGTTGACCATTGAAGGTAAAACGATGGGGACGTTTTATAGCGTAAAAATTAGCGGCGACGTCGCCGAAGACAAAACGCAACTGCAACGAGAAATCGATGCACTGCTGGAACAGGCCAATAACGACATTTCCACCTACCGTGACGATTCCGTGCTGTCGCGTTTTAATCAGTATCGGGGAACGGATCCACAGCCCATCAGCAACGGCATGGCGGATATCGTCCTGGCTGCGCTGCGTATCGGTAAAGCCACGCACGGCGCGATGGATATCACCGTCGGCCCGTTGGTTAACCTCTGGGGATTCGGCCCGCAGAAGCAGCCGACGCGGATTCCCAGCCAACAGCAGATCGATGTAGCGCGGCAAAACGTTGGGTTGCGTCACCTGAAACTGATCGGCGACGAAAAAGGAGAATGGATTCAGAAAGATCTTCCTGATTTGTATGTCGATCTCTCCACGCTGGGTGAGGGGTATGGCGCAGATGTTCTCGCACAGTTAATGACGCGTAAAGGGATCACCAATTATCTGGTTTCCGTCGGTGGCGCCATTTCCAGCCGTGGCGTAAATGCAGAAGGAACGCCGTGGCGCGTGGCGATTCAGAAGCCAACCGACCAGGAAAACGCGGCACAGGCAGCGGTGAATTTGCAGGGTTACGCGATCAGTACCTCCGGCAGCTACCGGAATTATTTTGAGCAGGACAACAAGCGCTACTCTCACGTTATCGATCCCGAGACAGGCAGACCGATTACTCATCAACTGGTTTCTGCGACCGTGATTGCGCCGACCGCACTAGAAGCGGATGGCTGGGATACCGGTTTGATGGTGTTGGGAACGGAGAAAGCGTTGAAACTGGCGGAACAGCAGGGGTTGGCGGTTTATCTGATTACCAAAACGGATAAGGGTTTTAGCGCGGTAATGACGCCACAGTTTAAATCCTTCCTGATTGCGGCACCGTGATTTTCAGCACGGCTTGCGATCAGCAGCGGTCGAGCGGTGGTAATGGATAGATCGTAAAGACGCGGTGAATACAGCCCTATAAATTGAGGGTTGCCCCACAAATCCGGGAAATAAATTTCTGTAACCACAGTGAAAATTTCGTGCGCACTAACTTCAGTCAATTTTTAGAGCTGTCGCAGCATCGCGCCCGACATGGGGCGGTTCAATCGCCACCGCCCCATGACCCCAGGCTTTTCGCGAAATCGTGTCGCTACGCGATACCTTCGGCGTTCGTGACCGCAACTCGGGCCGCCATTGACGCGCTCCCTGCGCGGCACTGGCTTTCGCGGCGTCCTTGCCGCTCACCCGGCTGTCACTCCCACTTCAGCACGATTATTACGCGACTAAAAACTTTAAAAACAATACATTGGTATCTAAAAATTCATCGCAGCACTAGTTGTGCTCAGCCAGATTCAGCCAGGTTTGCACCACAGTGTCCGGGTTGAGAGACAGGCTATCAATGCCCTGCTCCATCAGCCAGAGGGCGAAATCTTCGTGATCTGACGGACCCTGCCCGCAAATACCGACGTATTTACCCTGCTTCTTGGCGGCTTTAATCGCCATCGACAGCAGCGCCTTCACCGCCTCGTTACGTTCATCAAACAGCGACGATACCACGCCGGAGTCGCGATCCAGACCCAGCGCCAGCTGCGTCATGTCGTTTGAACCGATAGAGAAACCATCAAAGTGTTGCAGGAATTCATCGGCTAACAGCGCGTTAGACGGAATTTCGCACATCATGATGATTTTCAGGCCGTCTTCGCCACGACGCAGACCTTGGCTTGCCAGCTCTGCAATCACCGCTTCTGCTTGCGCCACGGTACGAACAAACGGGATCATGATTTCCACGTTCTTCAGGCCCATCACGTTACGCACGCGTTTAACCGCTTCACATTCCAGCGCAAAGCAGGCTTTGAAGTCCGGCGACACATAGCGACCCGCACCGCGGAAGCCCAGCATCGGGTTCTCTTCTTCCGGTTCATAGCGCTCGCCACCGACCAGATTGGCATACTCGTTGGATTTAAAATCGGACAGACGGACGATGACGCGCTTCGGCGCGAATGCCGCTGCCAGCGTCGCGATCCCTTCCGTCAGACGACCGACGTAGAACTCGACCGGATCGTCGAAGCCCTGCATCAGCGCTTTGATCTCGCGTTGCAGTTCCGGGGTTTGCTGGTCGAACTCTAGCAGCGCACGTGGGTGCACGCCAATCATGCGGTTGATGATAAATTCCAGACGCGCCAGACCGACGCCATCGTTTGGCAAGCAGGCAAAATCAAACGCGCGGTCAGGGTTACCCACGTTCATCATGATTTTCAACGGCAGCGCAGGCATTTCATCAATCTGTGAACTCTTCACAGAGAAGTCGAGCAGATCCTGATACACATAGCCCGTGTCGCCTTCCGCGCAGGAGACGGTCACTTTCTGCCCTTTGCGCAAACGCTCTGTCGCATCGCCGCAGCCCACAACGGCAGGAATGCCCAGCTCACGCGCGATAATCGCCGCATGGCAGGTACGTCCGCCGCGATTGGTCACAATCGCCGCCGCCTTCTTCATGATCGGCTCCCAGTCCGGGTCGGTCATGTCAGTAACGAGTACATCGCCAGCGTTGATCAGGTGCATCTCGCTGATGTCCTGAATCACTTTAACTTCACCCGCACCAATACGGTGGCCGATCGCACGGCCTTCCACCAGCACGGTACCGCTGGCTGGCAGGTGGTAACGCTCCATGACCTGGCCGTTGGAACGCACCGTTTCCGGGCGTGCCTGCACAATATAGAGTTTGTCGGTGTGGCCATCTTTCGCCCACTCGATGTCCATCGGGCGGCCGTAGTGTTTTTCAATCAGCAGTGCCTGACGCGCCAGCGCCTGCACTTCGTCATCCGTCAGGCTGAAACGCGTCGTTTGTTCTGCCGGCACATCTTCAATCCGCACCTGCTTGCCATGTTCCTGGCTCGCGGCATACACCATACGGATTTTTTTCGATCCCATGTTACGGCGCACAATCGCAGGTTTGTTGTTCTGCAAGGTCGGCTTGTGGACATAGAACTCGTCCGGGTTCACCGCTCCCTGCACCACCATTTCACCCAAACCGTAAGCCGACGTAATGAACACCACTTGATCAAAACCGGATTCGGTATCAATAGTAAACATCACGCCCGCGGAAGCCAGATCGGAGCGCACCATGCGCTGCACGCCCGCCGACAACGCTACGCCGCGGTGGTCATAGCCCTGATGCACGCGGTAGGAGATCGCGCGGTCGTTAAACAGCGACGCAAACACGTGCTTCACCGCGACCATCACGGCATCAATGCCCTGCACATTCAGGAAAGTTTCCTGTTGGCCAGCAAAGGACGCATCAGGCATGTCTTCCGCCGTGGCAGAAGAACGCACGGCAAACGAGGCGTCTTTCTCGCCATCGGCCAGTTGCTGATAGGCGTCGCTGATGGCCTTCTCCAGCTCCGGCTGGAATGGCGTATCAATAATCCATTGGCGGATCTGCGTACCGGCGCTGGCCAGTTGATTCAGATCGTCAATGTCGGTGCGATCGAGCAGCTCATAAATGCGCTGGTTAATCCCGCTTTGATTAAGAAAATCATTAAACGCCTGCGCCGTTGTCGCAAAGCCGTTGGGAACGGCTACGCCCAATCCTGAAAGGTTGGTGATCATTTCACCCAGAGAGGCATTTTTGCCCCCCACCCTTTCAACGTCGTGCATACCGAGCTGGTTATACCAAAGGACATTACGCAAATCAGGGCCGTTATTGGACATCGAAAATAATCCTTTCTGCATACAATTAGGGTATGAAAGAGTTCGGTTGAGAATCGCCTCAACGCAATCAGGTTAGCATAGCGTTTTGATGAACATGGACAGGTGAATCGATCAACCTATGAAAAAAAACTGATTTCACGGCGAATGATTGCTTAACACAGTAAAAATCCAATATCGTAGAAGATTAGTATTCTTTATCATAAAGATAATGAAATGGTGTTTTAATAAAAGTGTTCGTAAAACACAATTTTTGACGAGGTTAACGTGTTCGAGCTGTCGGAAATATCACAAGGGGGTTATGTGGAAAGAAGCGTATTTTATGTCTCGGACGGTACGGCCATTACGGCAGAGGTACTGGGTCATGCGGTGTTGTCCCAATTCCCCGTGAACACGGTTAGCTATACCTTACCTTTCGTTGAAAGTGAAGCGCGCGCCAAAGCCGTGTGTGAACAAATCAATACGTTGTATCAGCAAACCGGTGTGCGCCCGCTGGTGTTTTATTCCATCGTCACCCCGACCGTGCGTAACATTATTACCAGCAGCGAAGGGTTTTGCCAGGACATCGTACAAGCGCTGGTTGCGCCTCTGCAGGAAGAACTGAACACGCCGCCTACGCCAGTGGCTAACCGCACTCACGGTTTGACCGCCAATAATCTGAGCAAATATGACGCCCGTATCGCTGCCATCGACTATACGCTGGCGCACGATGACGGCATCTCGCTACGCAACCTCGATCAGGCACAGGTCATTCTGCTGGGCGTGTCACGCTGCGGTAAGACACCGACCAGCCTTTATCTGGCGATGCAGTTCGGTATTCGTGCCGCTAACTACCCTTTATTGCTGATGATATGGACAACCTGCGCCTGCCGGATGCGTTGAAACCCTTCCAGCACAAGCTCTTCGGGCTCACCATTGATGCAGAACGGCTGGCGGCCATTAGGGAAGAACGCCGGGGAAACAGCCGCTATGCGTCGCTACGCCAGTGCCGCATGGAGCTCAGCGAAGTTGAAGCGCTATTTCGCAAGCACCAGGTTAAATATCTCAATACCACTAATTATTCCGTTGAGGAAATTTCCGCCAAAATCATCGACATTCTCGGCATGAGTCGAAGAATGTACTAGTACATGATAGATTTTTTTATCCTAATGCGGTTGTAATGTGCGGCATTTCGTTTATTGTGTGCTCCATCACTTCCCGGCATTTCGCCGCTGCGAAGCAACCTTTTAGTCGGAAACATAGCCTGAAAACCGTGTCTGAAAACATTGTCGTGGTTCAAAAACATTGTCGTGGTCTGAAAGACCCATCATGTCCACGCTTTTTCAGTAAAGACCGGTTTTTGGCTTGACCGCATTCAGAGACAAAACATGCTACAAACAGATGAACTGCGGAGCGCGCGCATCGAGAGTCTGGTTACGCCCCAAACGTTACTCGCCAGACTCCCGATCACCCCTGCCGTTGCCGAAAATGTCACCTCGTCACGCAAGAAAATTGAAGCCATTCTAACCGGTCACGATCCACGTCTTCTCGTCGTGATTGGCCCATGTTCGGTCCATGACACCGACAGTGCGTTAGATTATGCACGCCGTCTGACTATGCTACGCACGCAGTATCAGGACCGGCTGGAAATCGTCATGCGCACCTATTTTGAAAAACCGCGTACGGTCGTCGGCTGGAAGGGACTCATTTCCGATCCAGCACTCAATGGCACCTTTCAGGTAAACGAAGGGCTGGAGATTGCACGCCGCCTGCTGCTGGACATCAATCAACTCGGGTTGCCGACCGCGACGGAATTCCTCGATATGGTCACCGGTCAATATATTGCTGACCTGATCAGTTGGGGGCGATTGGTGCAAGAACCACCGAAAGCCAGATTCACCGGGAAATGGCCTCAGCGCTATCCTGCCCTGTCGGCTTCAAGAACGGTACAGACGGCAACACACGTATCGCCGTCGACGCCATTCGCGCCGCCCGTGCCCAGCATATGTTCCTCTCGCCGGATAAGCAGGGCTTCATGTCGGTCTACAAAACGCAAGGCAATCCGTTTGGCCACATTATTATGCGCGGCGGGAAAACGCCGAATTACCACGCGGAAGATATCGCTGCCGCCTGCGCTCATCTGCGTGAATTCTCGCTGCCCGAGCATCTGGTGATCGATTTCAGTCATGCCAACTGTCAGAAACAGCATCGTCGCCAGCTCGACGTGGCCGATGACATCTGCCAGCAAATTCGCGCCGGCTCACGCGCCATCGCGGGCATCATGGCGGAAAGTTTCTTAATTGAAGGCAACCAGCCGGCGCTCAATCCTCTGGCATTGACGTACGGGCAATCCATTACCGATCCTTGTCTGAGCTGGCAGGACACCGAAACGCTGCTGGCTCGTCTGGCAGACGCCGTCGACAGCCGTTTCTAATCCGATACGCGCTGGCACACTCACCTTCTCCGGTCGTGTGCCAGTTGTTTTTCCCTTTCCCGCCGCCTCTCCCACACTCTCGCAGTACGTAAATTCCTCTTACGATTTCTCTGATTCCACTTATTAAGAAAACTTCACTTGAGGTTGCGTTTTTGTTACATGAAAATGATTCTCATTCATTGCTATAATCAATACGACAACGATTAAGGGAACGAACGAGATGCAGACGTCTATTTACCAACAATACCTCCAGGCTAAAGTTGAACATCCGCGTAAATATGCCCGCGATCTGGCTGCGCTACTCGGCATCAGCGAAGCGGAACTGACTCACGCCCGTGTCGGACACGATGCACAGCGCCTGCAGGGTGATGCCAAAGTCTGGTTAAGCGCGCTGGAGCAGGTTGGTAATACCAAGTCGATCACGCGCAACGAGTACGCCGTGCATGAGCATACGGGCTATTATCAAAACCAGACGCTGGATGGACATGCTGGCCTTATCCTCAACCCGCGCGGATTGGATCTGCGTTTGTTCCTCTCTCAATGGGCTTCAGCCTTTGCGCTGCGTGAAAACACCGCGCGTGGAGAGCGTCAAAGCATTCAATTCTTCGATCATCAGGGCGATGCGATTCTGAAGGTCTACACAACCGACACTACGGACATGGCCGCCTGGCAGCTATTCATTGAAAAATTCACCAGCAACGAAAACCCCGCGGTGGCACTTCGTCCGGCAGGCAATGGGACAGCGGCCGAACAGGCGATTGCCCATAATCCTCAGTTTGAAGCAGACTGGCGTGCGATGAAGGATGTGCATGATTTCTTTATCCTGCTCAAACGCTATAACCTGACGCGCCAGCAGGCGTTTAACTCGGTCGCTGACGATTTGGCTTACCGGGTAGACAACGATGCGCTGTCACAGATCCTGTTTGCCGCGCGTGAAGATCAGAACGAAATCATGGTATTTGTCGGCAACCGTGGCTGTGTACAAATTTTCACCGGCACGCTCGAGCGCGTAGAACGTATGGAACAACACGCGGAATGGATTAACATCTTTAATAAAGATTTCACTCTGCATCTGATCGAAAGTGCGATTGCTGAAAGCTGGGTGACGCGTAAACCGACGGTCGATGGTGTCGTGACCAGCCTTGAGCTCTATGCCGCAGACGGCTCTCAAATTGCACAACTCTTCGGGCAACGTACCGAAGGAACGCCGGAACAACAACAATGGCGTAACCAAATCGATGCCCTGAAACCGCATAAGGATCTCGCCGCATGAAAAACTGGCTATTCCCTCTGCTATTGACACTCCCGCTGGGGGTGTCTGCTGCCGAACGTATCGTGTCTATCGGCGGCGACGTCACGGAAATCATCTATGCGCTGGGCGCAGAGAAAGATCTGGTTGCACGTGATAGCACCAGCCTACACCCGGAATCCGTGAAGAAACTGCCTGATGTAGGTTACATGCGCCACCTCAATACCGAAGGTATTCTGGCGATGAAACCTTCGCTAGTCCTTGCCAGCGATTTGTCTCAGCCTTCTCTCGTCTTACAGCAGGTTGCGGACAGCGGCACCAAAGTGGTTCACGTTTCCGCTCAGCCAGCGCTGGATGCGGTTCCGCAAAAAATTAGCGCCATCGCACAGGCGTTGGGTAAAGACACCGAAGGTAAAAACTGACGGAAACCTATCAGCAGCAGTTGGCGGCAGTCAAAACCGCACCATTGCCTGTCAAGACGCTGTTTATTCTCAACCATGGTGGTATGAGTGCGATGGGCGCAGGCAAAAATACACCGCCAGACACGATCATTCGCCACGCAGGGTTACAGAATGCCATGCAGAATGTTGAACGTTACCAGCAACTGTCTCAGGAAGGCGTCATTGCCAGCGCGCCAGATCTGATTCTGATCTCCAGCCAGGGGCTGAAGACATTGGGCGGTGAAGCGCAAGTCTGGAAATTACCTGGGCTAGAACTGACTCCTGCGGGCAAACACAAGCGTCTGCTGGTCGTCGATGATATGGCAATGCTGGGCTTTACGCTCGAAACGCCAGCGTTGATGGCAACGCTGCGTCAGACAGCCGAAGCGATCAAATGACGTCACGGTTTCACCCGCGCACGTGGTTGATCGCCCTGTTGTTGCTCATGGCGGTACTGATGGTGGGTGCCGCCAACATGGGGGCGTTGACGTTGTCACTCAAGACGCTATGGCAGACACCTTTTGACGATCCGCTCTGGCATATCTGGCTGAACATCCGCATCCCCGCGTGCTACTGGCGATACTCGTCGGCGGCGCGCTGGCCTGTTCCGGCACGATTATGCAAGGACTGTTTCGCAATCCACTCGCCGATCCCAGTCTGCTTGGCATCAGCAGCGGCGCAGCACTCTGCGTAGCGCTCACTATCGTGCTACCACTCGGTCTTCCCCCTCTGCTGGCGCTTTACAGCCCGATGTTTGCCGCTTTCGCGGGTAGTCTGGCGATTACCGTTATCATTTTTATCCTCAGCCGCTCCGAACAGGGTGGATTAACGCGACTGCTGTTGGCAGGTATCGCGCTTAATGCCCTGTGCCTTGCGCTGATCGGCGTCTTAACCTACATCAGCACCGACCAACAATTGCGCCAGTTCTCGCTTTGGGGTATGGGCAGTCTCGGACAGGCTCAGTGGCCAATGCTGTTGGTTACCAGCACACTGGCGATTCCCGGTATGCTTGCCACGCTGTACTACGCACGCCGTCTGAATGTATTGCAGTTGGGAGATGAAGAGGCGCATTACCTTGGCATCAACGTAAAGCGGACCAAGTACGCGCTGCTGCTACTGAGTTCACTGCTGGTGGGTGTCGCCGTGGCGGTCAGCGGCGTGATCGGGTTTATCGGGCTCATTATCCCTCACCTGATGCGTTTGCA
The DNA here is from genome assembly GCA_021907015.1 of Pectobacterium sp. PL152. Classification (GTDB taxonomy): domain Bacteria; phylum Pseudomonadota; class Gammaproteobacteria; order Enterobacterales; family Enterobacteriaceae; genus Pectobacterium. Next base: position 450,975 of record CP091064.1, read on the forward strand.
CGTGGGTGCCGATCATCGCTGGCTCATTCCCGGTTCTATCCTCGGCGGTGCCTGTCTGCTGCTGTTTGCCGATACGCTGGCGCGTACGCTGCTTGCTCCGGCAGAAATGCCCGTCGGGCTGTTAAGTAGCCTGATTGGCGGGCCGTATTTCTTATGGCTGATCGTTCAGCATAAAGGACGTAGTAATGACTGACTCAGCGCTCAACCGGACGTTAGTCGCGCGTCATCTACGCTTTCAGACCAACGGTCGCTATCTGACGGATGATGTTTCTCTGGAGCTGCACTGTGGGGAAATCGTCGCGATTATCGGCCCTAACGGCGCGGGGAAGTCTACCCTGCTCCGTTTATTGACCGGTTATTTGACGCCCGATGACGGTGAATGCCTGTTAGCCGGACAGCCGTTTTCACACTGGCAGCCCGGCGCGCTGGCAAAAACACGCGCGGTGATGCGCCAGCATAGCGGCATGGCGTTTGCGTTTAGCGTGCGGGATGTCGTCGCGATGGGGCGTTCCCCGCATGGGCGCTATCCGAAAAATGATGACGTCATTCAGCAGGTCATGGCACAAACGGGCTGTCTGGAACTGGCGGCGCGAGACTATCGCCACCTTTCAGGCGGAGAGCAGCAGCGTGTACAGCTCGCTCGCGTGCTGGCGCAGCTGTGGCATCCAGAACCGACGCCAGGCTGGCTGTTTCTCGATGAACCCACGTCGGCGCTGGATTTGTACCATCAACAACACCTCTTGCGGTTGCTCAAACAGCTTACGCGTGAACAGCCGTTAGCCGTGTGTTGCGTTCTGCACGACCTGAATCTGGCGGCGCTGTATGCCGATCGTATCCTGCTGTTGCACGAAGGGAAGCTGGTCGCACAGGGTACGCCTGCGCAGGTGCTACAGGCAGAGACATTGACCCGCTGGTATCGCGCCGACCTCAGCGTCGGTTCACACCGGACTACCCCTTCCGCAGGTTTATCTGCGGCAATATATCATTCCTGCTCTGGCTTAGCTAGAGCAGGAAATCTCCAGATGTTTGCCCCACTCTGGCGGTAACGCCGCCAGATCGTTCTTATCCGGCTGTTCGTCAAACGGTCGGCACAGCGCCTGATGTAGACGTGTCAGCACGCTAATGTCATCATTTTCTGCCCGTTCAATCGCCATTTGCGCCAGATAATTACGCAAAATGTATTTCGGGTTCGTCACATTCATCAGTTGACGACGTTCCTCATCACCCTGCTCTTCCTGTATCAGCCTCTGGCGATAAGTCGCAAACCAGCTATCGAACGCGGCCCTATCGATAAACTCATCACGTAGCGGCGAGTGCGAGGCCCGTTTTTCACTGTCTGCCAGCAAACGGAACGTGCGGGTGTAGTCGCTGCCTTCCTGCTGCATCAGACGTAACAGCCCAACTAGCACGTCATTATCCTGCGCGCTCGCGGTAAACAAGCCCAACTTAGCGCGCATCAGCGTGCCATAGTGCTGCATCAGTGCCGGTTCATAGCGGACAAGCGCACGCTCCAGCGTTTCAGTGTCCATCAACCCCGACAGTGCCTGCGCCAGACGATGTAGATTCCACAGCCCTACGGCAGGCTGATTATCAAACGCATAGCGCCCGCGATGATCGGAGTGGTTACAAATAAAGTTGGGTTGATAGGCATCTAAAAAGCCATAAGGGCCGTAGTCGATGGTCAGACCCAGAATCGACATGTTATCCGTATTCATCACGCCGTGTGAAAAACCCACCGACTGCCAATGTGTAATCAGACGGGCAGTACGTTCCACCACATCACCGAACCACAGTTCATAGCGATGCTCATCGTTCTCCCACTGCGGCCAATGGCGGGCAATCACATACTCCACCAGTTGACGCACCTTTTCCGGCTCACGGCGATAGTAGAAGTGTTCAAAATGGCCGAACCGCACATGGCTTTCCGCCACGCGCAGCAGCATGGCGCCCTTTTCCTCCTGCTCACGCTGAACCGGATGTGTGCTGGTGACAATCGTCAGCGCCCGCGTAGTGGGAATCCCCAGATGGTGCATCGCTTCCGAGGCCAGAAATTCGCGAATGACTGAACGCAGCACGGCACGACCATCCCCATACGCGAATACGGCGTCAGCCCTGCGCCTTTCAGGTGCCAATCCATACTGCGACCATCCGCCAGTTGCTGTTCTCCCAGCAGGATGCCGCGCCCGTCGCCCAGTTGGCCGGCCCACATACCAAACTGATGCCCGCTATAAACCTGTGCCAGCGGCGCCATTCCCGGCAGCAAACGCTCGCCGCTCCAGACGTCATCCTGTTCTGGCGTAAACCAGTCGGAAGACAACCCGAGCTCCGTGGCCAATCCCTCGCTGTGATAAAGCAGGCGAGCGCCATGTAGCGGCGTAGGCTGTAGCGCGGTATAGAACCCCGGCAGTTGGTGAAAATAGTGATTTTTGAATAACGGTGTCTGCTGCATCCTGTCTCCCGAATACCACCCTGTTCAGGTGAAGAGAGCCACACGCTCACCACACATCGACTAACGGGTATGCAGAAAGTGTAGAGGGATGGTAATGAAATTAACACGGAGGAAACATAAGGGTATTCGTTTCACAAGCGAGATCCAACCCCCTCACGTCCGAAAAGTAGTTAGACCGATTGAATTAGCCAATAAGCACCGTGTGTGGCTCAAGTTCGTCAAAATGTACGGCAGGCCACATTTGCCCCTGAACAGCATCAATGTTCAGTAGTCTCATTTTGTTCAGAATCGCCACGGTATCGATCTCCTTAGCGACAATACTGATGCCTGAATAGCTGTTTTTAATCGTCCGCAGCAGTGGCTCCATCATCAGCGTATTTGCCGGACGCGATAACAGTTGCCTAATAAACTGACGATCCAGCTTCACACCTTGCACCAAGCCATCATGTAAAGGTTTAAGCGTTGTCTTTCCAGAACCAAAATTATCCAGCCATAAAGGAAAGGCCTGACTCAGATTCAGCAACATGGCGTTTTCTTTTCCCTGCGAGAGTTGCGGGAAAAATTCATTAATTTCCAACAGGACAAAATCAAGACGGTTGATTTCGCCGCGCAGCACCTCAGAATTGATTAAAATCTCTGCTATTTCACGCCCCACCTTCAGAACCAATTGAATACGGTTATCGACAAACCATGCGGATTTTTCTTTGATAAAAGCAGCTGTTCATGAACCAAATCCTGCTTTTGGCGCGGACTTAATTGCATGAGGAGAATATCAGCAGGCATGCTCAGCTTGCCCGAAAGACCATTAAAATGGCTTATCATTTCGACAGCCAGCAGCGTTCCATCCAACCTGAATATCGGCCAAAAACGTAGTCACTGGTGTAATCAACAGCAAGATGGATGCGCATGATCCTGTACTGCATAGCGAACTATAATAATCACATTACGTTATTATTATAGTTGAATCTACAACGCTTATCCGCATAACGCACGAAAAGCGTCTTTCTGCTATGCAACAGGACGTATTTAGCAGCGACTTTCACGTTTTAGCGTAAACTCTGCTCCAGCCAAGCGGCCAGTTCCTGCAATTCGTTTTGCTGTTCGGGGAAAGCGGTAATCAGTGCCTGACACGCAGCCGCCATATTTTCCGGGCGATATGCCGTTCCCTGTAATGCGCAGGCGAGTGCTTCTAACGGCGCGGGGTTCAGGCTATCGGTATAAACCTGCGCGCGGACAATCACGCCCCGCTCCACATCAAAATGTAATTCAACGCCGCCCCAGGTAAATCGGTTATCGAGTAAATGCGAGAAATCCGGTGCCTGACCGAAATTCCATTCCCAGCTACTTTGACGTGCAAACTGTTCGCTAAATCCCGGTAGGTCCGGGTAGGCGGAAGGCGAGATGATTTCCGGTTCACACTGTTCGCCGAAATAATCGAAGAAGGCCTGCGTCACCGCCTGGCAGATCACCTGATGATCGACAGAGGACAGCAATTCCACCAGATTGGCAACACGAGAACGCACAGACGTAATCCCTTTTGCCTGTAGTTTTTAATGTCTGGGTTCAAGTAATCGGCTAAACGATTGAGGTCTGCGTTCAGCAGCAGCGTGCCATGATGAAAGCCGCGATCTTTCGTTTCGCGATAGGCAGAACCGGACACCTTGCGCACGCCGTCTGCGGTTTCCACCACCAGATCGTTACGACCCGAGGCGCTCGCCTTTAATCCCAGCGAACTAAGCGCATCCAGCACGATCTGCGTTGAGACGCTTTTATCGTACTCCGGTTTGCCCGCCATGAAGGTAAAGCAGGTATTCCCGAGATCGTGAAAGACCGCCCCACCGCCGCTGCTGCGCCGTGCCAGCTTGATACCATCCTCTTCCATCCGCCGCGTATTGCACTCTTTCCACGGGTTCTGGGCACGGCCAATGACCACGGTTTCCGCATTGCGCCATAAAAACAACACCCGCTGCGTAGTGGGCATCTGACGAAAGATGCACTCCTCAACGGCCAGATTAAACCAGGGATCGTAAGAAGCAGAGATCAATAAACGCAGAGAGGACATAAGTGGATAGCTCCGTGCCGTCAGCAAAACAAAGGAAGGAAAATTAGATGCGGCGGGCCTGCCAGTAAGCCCGTTTCCAGTACACGTTATCCAGTGACGAGCGAATTACGCCCTGACTGGTGGAGGCATGAATAAACTGGTCGTCTTTGTCATAAATACCGACGTGCAACCCACTGCTGCCGCTGCCGGTTTTGAAAAAAACCAAATCACCCGGTAACAGATTATCGCGGTCAACGCGCTCGCCCAGTTCGGTTTGTTCTTCCGTGGTGCGCGGCAGTTGCATGCCAAACTTATCGCGAAATGTCAGGTAAACAAAGCCGGAGCAATCGACGCCGTTACGATCCAGTCCGCCATAGCGATAAGGCGTTCTATACCATTGCCCCAGTTGATCGTTTAGCTGCACCATCACCATGATCGAATCGCTCAGGCGCGCATTCGGCGGCGGATTATTATGCCGACTACTGCTACAGCCGACCAAAATCAGGCTGGCGAGGATCAAAGCATGTCGTAAACGTATCATCGCGATTACCATAAAACCGCCGAGGCCATAGACCTCTAGCGTTTGAAAATACTAGGTATTGGATTAATTTAGCGTTTAATCGGGGTCACTGGCAAGTAAAGGCGATTTTTCCTATTTTCTGACGCCGTCATTTTCTCACTGCGCTAGGCGCTGCGAGTGATGATCCAGTTTCTACCATCAACCACGTGCCGTTGAAACGCGACACCGAACACGGGGGACAGCACCTCCGGCAGCATGACCTCCGCCGTCTCGCCCTGTGCCACCAACGCGCCTTCTGACAATAGCCACACGCGATCCGCATGATGGGCGCTGTGGTTCAGATCGTGTGCGCAAACCATGACCGTGATGCCAAAACGGCAGAGTTCACTCAATAACGCATCCAGTGCCACCTGCTGCGCCACATCGAGGCTATTGGTCGGTTCATCCAGCAGCAGCAGACGCGCATGCGGATTGAGGGTCGGCCAAATCTGCAATAGCGCCGCCACCAGCCGAACGCGCTGCCACTCGCCTCCCGACAGCTGTGTGAGTGGGCGAGCCAGCTTGTCGGTTAACATCAGACGTTCCGCCAGAAAATGCACCACCTTTTCGACCGCATATTCCTGAGCCAGCGGCGGCTGATGCAATTGCCAGTACTGGAATACCGGCATCAGCGCCAGTGGAGGCTGTTGCTGCGCCAGATAAGCACGTCGTACGGCTAAGTCCGCTGCCGTATACTGCGACAGCGGCGTGTCGGCCAGATAGACTTCGCCTTCTCCCGCCAGCAAACCCGCCGCTCTTGCCAGCAACGTGCTCTTTCCGGCTCCGTTCGGGCCAATGATGTGCAACAACTCACCGCGACGACACTCCGCATTCGTCGGCGACAAACGCGGCACGACGCTCACCTGCCGCAACTGTAATACCGGGGAAATCTGCTGCGTCAATTATTTTGCCAGCGCATCGTTGATCGCTTTCACGATAGTGTCATGGTCAGGTGCCATATCCGGCGCAAAACGATCAATCACACGCCCTTCGCGGTCCACCAGGAATTTTTCAAAATTCCACAGAATGTCTTCCGGGTTCTTAGGCTTACGTCCCTTATTGACCAAACGCGCAAAAAGTCACTTTTCCAGGTCCCGTTGGCTTCCGGCTGTTCACGAATCAACAGCTGGTACAACGGATGACGATTCTCGCCATTCACTTCAATTTTGCTGAACATCGGGAACTGCACGCCAAACGTTCCACGGCAGAACTCCTGAATCTCTTCTTCCGAGCCCGGTTCCTGCCCTGCAAATTCATTGGAGGGAATCCCAACACGACCAGACCTTTTTCGCGATAGATCTCGTAGAGTTTTTCCAAAGCTTCATATTGTTTAGTCAGGCCGCATTGAGAGGCGACGTTGACGACTAACGCAACCTGCCCTTTAAACGCCTCAAACGTTGTCGCTTTCCCGTCGATAGTGGTCAGCGGAATAGCGTAGATTTCAGTGCTCATCGTTTTGCTCCCTTTAATGATCAATAAGAATGGATAAAACAAGACATACCGCTACAACCGATTACGTAATAACAGCCAGATAAACCATGGCGATCCCAGCGTAGCGGTAACCACGCCTATCGGCAACTCGGCTGAACTCAGCGCAACGCGCGCGACCGTATCCGCCAGCAGCAGAACACCACCGCCGGCCAACGCACAGCCGCTCAATAAATAGCGCTGATCGGTCAACCCGCACAGCCGTAACATGTGTGGGATCACCAAGCCAATAAACGCGATGATGCCAGCCAGCGCCACGCTCAGCCCGACCTGTACGCCCATTACCAGCACGAGAATCGTGCGCCAGCGATAGACGGGAATGCCCAACTGACGCGCCTGAATCTCACCCAGCGTCAACCCGTTCAGTATCGCGCCCTGACGGCTTAACCACAGTAGCAGCGGCAAGAGCGCCAACATCAGCCAGCCGTGCCGCCAGTCAATGCCGCTGAAGCCGCCCATCATCCAGTACATCAATTGGCGCGTAAATCGAGACTGGTACTGAAATAGACGGCCCAGGTCATCACCGCGCTACAGATAATCCCGAGCGCAATGCCGATGAGTAATAAACGGGTGTTGGAAATATAACGACGGGCAAAATGGAGCAACAGAAAGGTAATCAGCAGCGCGCCAGCAATTGCACTCAAGCTTAACATCCAGACGGGCAGCAATCCCTGACCCAGTAGTACCGTCAGCACCAAAGCCACGCCTGCACCGTTCGCCACGCCCAGCAGCCCCGGTTCCGCCAACGGATTATCAAAGACGGCCTGCATCACGGTACCCGACATCGCCAGACTGGCTCCCACCAGCATCACAGCCAGTGTTCTGGGAAAACGCAGTTGCCAGACAAAGAGTTGCTGAGCGTCATCCAGCCAGGCCGTCGGCCAAATCCAGCGTTCCCCGGCACACAAACTGACGACCAGCGTAAGCGCGAGAAACGCCAACAGCAGTACAAGACTCCGACGATCGCGTCTGTACTGCTGTTGTTTTAGCTGGCTGTAGTGAGGCAACTGCGTCGCGTGCTTTAGCGGGATATCACCCGGCGATAATGGCTGCATTGTTCACCGTAACAAGGGATCCAGCGCAATAAAAAAGCGCAGTTAAGATAACGTATTGTCACGTATGTTAAACGATTTCGCCTGCCTTACACGCTTTTTCCTTGTTACCGCGACGCAATCAAAATGAATACGACCGCTACTTCGTGCTGCATACCGCAATATAGTTAAGCTGGTTCCGATTGCGGCGGAAGGTATGAAACATGTTGAAGAACATGTCGCGGTTCTCTTTCTTCAGCGCATTTTTTACGATGCGTGCCGCGCCTGCCAGCCCTTCATCATAAATCAGCCCCTGCGGCGTCAGCAGCGTCATGGCGCCGTTATCGTAGCTGACTTTGCTAAAACCACATTCCTGAAACAGCGTCACCCAGCGCTCACGCAGCATCGGCTGCGCATGTACGTTGATCGCTTTATGCATCTGCTCCACCGCCTGCAATGCCCCGGTATCCTTCTCGGAAAGCAGCATGATGTCATGGGTAATCAAGCGGCCGCCCGGTTTCAGCACGCGATAATATTCGGCAATAATGCGGCTCTTGGCCTTGTCGGCATACATTGTCAGCATGGCTTCGTTAATCACCACGTCGAAGTGATTATCGGGAAACGGCAGTTCCAGCGCATTTGCCTGCATAATCGTGACCTGCGATGCCAGACCGTTCGCCGCGACATTCTCCTGCGCTTTCTGTAACGCCACTTTATCCATATCCGCGCCGATGACCTGACAGCCAAAACGGCGTGCGATTTCCATCGCCGTCGTGCCCATATTGCAGGCGACTTCCAGCACGACGCTGTCCTGCCGGAACCCAGCCTGACTGAGCAGCCACTCGGTTGCTTTCCTGCCGCCGGGGCGCAGACGTTTTTCCCCAACCGGGCTAAAAATTTATGTCCTGCTTCATGATCGCTCATACTGTCACTCCTTCATTCGGTGTTTTCAGCGTCTTCAACATCGTCAGCAACATGCGCGACGATCGAAGCGCATCAACGGCATGTGGGATATTGGCTGGCATACGCACCAACGTATCAGGCTGCGCGACGACGGATTCACCCCGATCGTCAGCAATAATTCACCTTCAAGCACCATAACCAGTGCATCATAAGGCGCACTGTGTTCGCTCAAGCCCTGCCCCTGATCGAAGGCAAACAACGTCACATTGCCGCCGTCGGTACGGGCCAACACGCGACTGGCGATCCCTGTTCGGTTGGGGTAATCAATTCATGGAGAACCAGCGCCTGTGCCGCTGGAAGGGCATTTTCTTTCATGGAAACTCTCCGCTATTCTCGATTCAGCGCACCGTGATTTTGCTTGCTGAATCCATGCAAGTGATTATTATTTTCATTTACTGGCTTTATGGTAATACCAGCCTCTGGGAGGGCAAATGACATTTGTCAAAAGGCGCTATCGCCCGATGAATACGGCGAGGTGCTGTTTCAGCATGACTGGATGCGCGGTGAACCCAGCGATGTGGTGTGCGAACTCTTGGCAAAAAGCGAGCGCTTGTTTTTCCGGCAGGATGACGTGCTGTTTCGCGAAGGCGACAAAATGCAGCACTGTTTGCTGGTTGAAACGGGAAAGTTGCAGGCTTTTCGTCATACCTATGGCGGGGATGAAAAGATTTTCGGTCAGTTTGAACGCGGTGAATTTGTCGCCATCGCGGCGGTGTTTATGGATCACGGCCGCTTCCCGATGAATATCCGCGCGCTGAGCGACGGCCACACGCTGATGATTCCACGGCAGGATATTCACCAGTTCTGTTTGCAGCGCCCGGAGCTGGCGCTACGTTTGCTCAACTATCTGGGCAAGAAACTCTACTCGACGATCAACCAAATTGACTGGCTGACGTCCAGTTCCGCACCGCAGCGTCTGGCTGATTATCTGCTGCGGCAGCACCACATTCAGCAAACGCAGCAGCTGACATTACCGGTGAGCCGAGGGCAGCTCGCAACGTCATTAGGGATGCGCAGTGAAACATTGAGCCGATTAATGTCCGACTGGAAGCGGCAAGGCTACATTACCTATCGGGGCCATCAGGTGGAATTGTGCGATCTGAATTATCTGAAAGAGCTGGCAGCCGAAGCCAGACGGACATTCTGACTGCTCAGCCTGATTATGCTAAGGCTTTGTAAGATCAACCGTGACGGGCGAATAGAACAACGGTGGTTATACTCTAAATAATTCAAGTTTCAGGAAGGCGGCAAGGGAAGGAATCCCGATGAGCTTACTCAAGTAAGTGATTCGGGTGAGTGAACGCAGCCAACGCACATGCAACTTGAAGTATGACGAGTATATACATTTTGACAATTGTCATTCCCCCATCATCGAATTATCAACTACGCTTAGCTTACATTGATGAGAATCACTCTCATTAACACAATTATCTCATGCCTATCGTGATGAGATACCGTGAGGGTAACGCTATGCTGGGCTTTTTCCGACGAACCTTATCTCTTCATGGCACACGGCCACACCATGGAACATCGTCACGCCATGACAGCCAACAGCCGCCACATTCGCAGGCGGACTCGCCGACAGAAACCGCCGCGCATACGCGCTGTAGCGAGAGTGAATACTGTTTCTTTAACCACACCGCCATGTTGCCGTTCGATCAGCTTGACGAGTGTTGCTGCGGCAACGATAGGCAAGAGAAAACGCCGACCTCATACGATTCATGACGTTTTCTCTTTTTACTGACGTTTAAAACTTGATGCTTTGACCGCGCGTCAGCCAGGCCGCGACAAACTCGGGCACGACGGTGCTGGCGGTGCCGTAAATTTTTCATCAAACTGGCTTTCTACCTGGCTGGGTTCCAGATTCAGCTCCAGCGTGTAGGCACCGTGTGAATGGGCCTCATGGACAAAGCCAGCAGCGGGATACACATGCCCCGATGTGCCAATCGCAATAAAGTAATCAGCCTGCGACAACGCATGGTAAATCTTGTCCATGTGCAGCGGCATTTCACCAAACCACACTACATGCGGGCGTAAAAGCGCGGGAAATTGACAGCAGTGGCAGCGTTCGCCAACGGCGAGATCGTCCGTCCATTCAACGATCTGTCCACTTTGGCTACAGCGTACTTTCAGTAATTCACCGTGCATATGAATGACGCGCTTGCTACCGGCACGTTCATGCAGGTTATCGATGTTTTGCGTAATCAGCAGGAAGTTATCTTCCAGCATCGCTTCCAGATTCGCTAATGCCAGATGCGCAGCATTCGGTACAATTTCCGGCTGCTGTAGCTGACGACGGCGGGCGTTATAAAACGCCTGCACCAGCTCAGGGTTACGCTGAAAACCTTCAGGGGTGGCGACATCTTCGACGCGGTGTTCTTCCCACAGGCCATCGGTTGCGCGAAAGGTACGAATGCCGGACTCGGCTGAAATGCCAGCGCCCGTCAGTACCACCACGCGCGGTTTTTCACTTCGCTTGCGGCCAGATAATCACGATGGAAAATACGCGCACGAAGACGCTGTTGCCGCAGTCGCTTTCCCTTATGAAACCGCCCTAATCGTTGACGCGTATACATACTTTCTCCAGCTAGTTATCCATTAAGTGTAGCAACGCCGCGCCACGTACACCGCCCGCATCACCGTGACGCGCTTTCTCTATGCGTGGCAACTTCGCAATCGGTAAAAGCCGTGAAGGAAGACGCGTCGGCAGAATTTGATAAATTTCATCAAAATTCGACAGACCGCCGCCCAACACCAGCAGATGTGGATCGAACAGGGTCAGCAGGTTACCCAGACAGGCCGCCAGCAAATCCATAAAACGATCGACAAACTCCAGCGCTTTTTCTTCGCCGCCACGATAGTGCCGGATGATAGTCACGGCAGGCAGGGCTTCGCCATACAAATGCTCGTACAGCCATTCAAAACCGCGACCGGAAATATAATTCTCGATACAGCCCAACTGACCACAGCCACATTTCACGCGGGGAATATCCACGCCAATAATATCCAGCGCATCGGACGGCAGGCGGAGATGACCGAACTCACCAGCAATACCGTTACGCCCGTCCACCGGACGCCCGTTAATCACCAATCCGCCGCCCAGCCCCGTCCCCAGAATTAGGCCCAGCACGACAGGATAGGAACGAAACTCCGCATCCCAGGCTTCCGACAGCACAAAACAGTTGGCATCGTTGTTGATGCGAATATCGCGCTGCAAACGCTGCGACAGATCTGTACGCAGCGGTTTTCCCATCGTCGCAGGCAGGTTAGCGGTAAATAGCGCGCCGTTATCGCCCGTTTGTATTCCCGGTATACCAATACCGATCTTCCCCTGAACGCCGACCTGTGCGTCAGCCTCATGCACCAGATCAACCAGCGTGGCGAGCAGCTCATCGTAATGCATGCGCGGTGTCGGCACACGCTTTTGCCACACCTTGTTCAACGCCGCGTCGAACACGCCCAGCTCAATTTTCGTGCCGCCCATGTCAAAACCGTAGTACATGACTGCTCCTTAGGGTGTGATCGCTTTCCCACACGATAGGGACTATCCCCGTCATATCTCAAGCCGCATGTGCGTTGGTTTGGCTTACTGTCCGCTCAACACGCGGGCAGGGTCAATCCGGCTGGCGCGCCGTGCCGGATACCAGCTGGCAATCAGGCTCAGCACCAGCGAGGTTCCTAATACGATAAAGACATCCATCAGGTGCAATTCTGACGGTAGAAAATCGATAAAATAGATGTCGCCGGACAGCAGTTTATGGCCGATGAGGGATTCAATGCCGTGAATAATCGGCGTCAATTGCAAGGTGGCGATCACGCCAATCACAGCGCCTATCACGCTACCCAGCAGCCCAGCCAATAGTCCGTACCAAATAAAGATAGCCCGAATCAGGCCGTCTGATGCACCCAGCGTACGCAAGACCGCGATATCGCTGCTTTTGTCTTTCACCGCCATCACCAGCGTTGAAACAATATTAAAACAGGCCACGCCAATCACCAGGATCATCGCTAAATACATGATGGTTCTCACCATCTGGATGTCCCGGTACATATAACCATAGGTGCCAATCCAACTGCGAATAGTGACATAGGCCTTTGTGACTTCGCCCGCATCGCGCACCAGTTTATTGGCGGAGAACACATCGTTAGCCTTGATGGCGATCCCCGTTACGCTCTGCCCCATGTCCAGATATTGCTGGGCATCCGCCAACGGAATCAGCGCTAAGCCATGATCGAGCTGGCCGCTCAGCTGTAAAATGCCGCTAACGTGCAGCCGGATGCGTTTCGGCTGCATCAGCTTCATTTCTGGGTCACTGTTCGGGATCATCACCGTGACCCAGTCGCCTTCCACCACATTCAGCGCCTTTGCCACGCCCTGACCAATGATGACCTGCTGTTCGCCCGCGCGGAACCGCTGCCAGGCGTCATTCAGTACATATTTTGGCAGTGCACTGAGGCGTGTTTCCTGCTGTGGATCGACGCCTTTTACCTGAATCGCCTGAAGTTTGGCACCGTTTTCCAGCAAACCAGTGAAATTGATGTAAGGTGCCGCGGCAGCAACACCGGGCACCTGTTCGATTTTAGGCAGGATGTCCTGCCAGCCGTCGAAAGGCTGATTAACCGGGGCGATCTCGCCGTGCGGCACTACCGCGAGAATACGGTTATTCAGTTCGCGTTCAAAGCCATTCATCGCGCTCAGGCCAAGAATCAACACCGCCACGCCGAGGGCGATCCCCAACGTCGAAATGACCGAAATCAGCGAAACCATGCCGCCACGCCGACGGCCACGGCTAAATCGCAGGCCAATCAGCAACGAGAGCGGAGGAAATGTCATTGCCGCGCTCCCATCAGGGTCAGTTCCTGCTGCAACTGACCGTCGCGCATTTCCAGTTGGCGGTTCAGCCGGCTAGCCAGTTGCAGGTCGTGCGTCACTACCAGAAACGCAGTGCCCTGCCGGACATTCAGCTCTCCCAGCAGTTCGAAAATAGTATCCGCCGTGCGCTGATCGAGGTTACCCGTCGGCTCGTCCGCCAGCACCAGCGACGGGCTGTTAACCAGCGCTCTGGCAATGGCAACACGCTGCCGCTCGCCGCCGGACAGCTCCGACGAACGGTGGTGGCTGCGCGCCTCAAGCCCAACAGCCGCCAGCATTTCACGTGCTTTATCCTGCGCCTGCGACGTTGGCACTTTGCCAATCAGCAGCGGCATCGCCACGTTTTCCAGCGCGGTGAAATCCGGTAGCAGATGGTGAAACTGATAAATAAAACCTAGCTCGCGATTGCGTAAATCCGCTTTTGCCGCCGCAGAAAGCGTACTCAGCGGTTGGCCTTTAAAAATAACCTCGCCTGACGTCGGCGTATCCAACCCGCCCAGCACATGCAGCAGCGTACTTTTGCCAGAACCAGAGCTACCGACGATCGCCATCATCTCCCCGCTGCTCATCTCAAAAGAGACATCGCGCAATACGTCGGTCGACAGCTTGCCGTCCTGATAGCGTTTGGACAGGTTATTACACTGCAATAACGGTAAATCACTCATAACGTAAAGCCTCAGCGGGTTGAACGGCGGCAGCGCGCCATGACGGGTAAAGTGTCGATAAGAGGGCAATCACCATCGCGGAAATGGCGATAGTCACCACCTGCGCGGGGTCAATATCCACCGGTAACGCAGCGCCATCCAGCAATACGCCCAGAATTGGCATCAGCGTATTCAGTTGGCTGGCCAATAGCGTCCCCAGCAGTGCCCCTAGCAACGCGCCAATGACGCCAGCGCTGCCCCCCTGCACCATAAACACCGCCATAATCTGGCGTTGAGTCAGCCCCTGCGTTTGCAGAATGGCGACTTCACCCTGTTTTTCCATCACCAGTAAACCCAGCGAGGTAATAATGTTGAAAGCGGCCACGGCCACGATCAGGCTGAGCAGCAACCCCATCATGTTTTTCTCCATGCGCACGGCCTGAAACAGCTCGCCTTTACGTTCGCGCCAGTCTTTCCAGACCGTGCCTTCCGGCAGCGTTTGCGTGCTCAGCGTATCGACCGACAGCGGCTTTTCCAGCCATAAACGCCAGCCGGTAATGTGGTTCGCCGGGTAGCGCATCAAGCGAGAGGCATCCTGCTGATTCACCAAAAGCTGGTAGCTATCCACCTCGCTGTTCGCGGCAAAGGTGCCGGCAACGGTGAAGATACGCTGGCTGGGAATACGCCCCATCGGCGTCAGTTGGCTGGCGCTCGTCACCATCATACGAATCTGATCGCCAGCTTTAACGCCCAGCTGTGCAGCCAGTGTCTCGCCCAAAATGGCCTGATATTGACCAGATTTCAGCTGCTGCTGTTTGACGTTAACCAGATAGCGCGACAGCGGCTCCTGCTCATCAGGATCAATTCCTAACATCACGCCCACGGCAACGCTGCGGGCGCTTTGCAGCACCACATCACCCGTCGTCAACGGCGCAATGCGCGTCACGCCCTCCAGCGAGTCTAAGGAAGAAGCAGGAATCAACGCCGGGTTCAGCGAACCTTGCGGCGTAGAGATGACTGCCTGAGGCATCACACCCAGAATATTGCCTTCCAGTTCACGCTCGAAGCCATTCATCACGGAAAGCACAGTGACCAACGCCATCACGCCCAGCGTGATGCCAATGGCGGATAACCAGGAGACAAACCGGCCGAAGCGGTCTGATGCGCGCCCACGCATGTAGCGCAGGCCAATAAATAAAGCGACAGGTTGATACATGAAATCCGTCTGGATAAGGTTGCCAAAGCAAAGTGATCAAGGATAATAAAGGGTAGTACTGCTTTATGGAACCCTAACACCCTCACTCTACGGCTTTTTCTTATTCCTGGCCGGATGCAGGGAGGCGAGACCCGATAATCAGATGATGCCTGAAAATTACCGTTATTCGCTGCCATCCAAAGCCGGTGAGCAGCGCCTGCTGGGCCAGTTAACCGGTGCTGCCTGCGCCGTTGAATGTGCAGAAATTATTGAACGCCACGCCGGGCTGGTGGTACTTATCGCCCCTGATATGCAAAATGCCCTGCGCTTACGCGATGAGATTCAGCAATTTACCGACCAGCACGTCACCACGTTGCCTGACTGGGAAACGCTGCCCTACGATAGTTTTTCTCCGCATCAGGAAATTATTTCGACCCGCCTTTCCACTCTTTACCAGCTTCCCAACATGACGCGCGGCGTTCTGATTCTGCCGGTTAACACGCTGATGCAGCGCGTTTGTCCGCACAGTTTCCTGCACGGCCATGCGTTGGTATTGAAAAAAGGCCAGCGCCTCTCGCGCGATAAGCTGCGTTCGCAGTTGGAGCAGGCGGGCTATCGCAGTGTCGATCAGGTCATGGAACACGGTGAATATGCCACGCGCGGCGCGCTGCTGGACCTGTTCCCGATGGGGAGCGAAGAGCCCTATCGTATCGATTTCTTTGACGACGAGATCGACAGCCTGCGTCTGTTCGATGTGGATACGCAGCGCACGCTGAATGAAGTGCCGCACATTAATCTGCTGCCTGCGCACGAGTTCCCAACGGATAAAACCGCCATTGAGCTCTTTCGCAGCCAGTGGCGCGAACAGTTCGAGGTCCGGCGTGATGCCGAGCACATCTACCAACAGGTCAGCAAAGGCGTCTGGCCCGCGGGGATCGAATACTGGCAACCGTTATTCTTCAGTGAACCGCTGCCATCGCTGTTCAGCTACTTCCCGAACAACACGCTGATCGTCAACACGGGGAATATCGAACAGAGCGCCGAGCGCTTCTGGCAGGATATTCAGCAGCGTTTTGAAAGCCGCTGCGTCGACCCTATGCGCCCGCTGCTGCCGTCAGACTCACTCTGGCTACGGGTAGACGGTCTGTTCACGGAGCTGAAAGCGTGGCCGCGCGTGCAGTTGAGAACCGATACGCTGCCGGAAAAAGCCGCTAACGTGAATCTGGCCTATCTGCCGCTGCCGGAGCTGGCGATTCAACATCAGCAGAAATCCCCGCTGGATGCGCTGCGCCGCTTTATCGAACAATCCGAAGGCCAGATCATTTTCTCCGTTGAGAGCGAAGGCCGTCGCGAAACGCTACAAGAGTTGCTGGCACGCATCAAATTAAATCCTACGCTCATCAGCACGCTGGAGCAGGCTCAGGTACGCGGCACTTACCTGATCATCGGTGCCAGTGAGCACGGTTTTATCGACACGCTGCGCCAGCGCGCCTTAATCTGCGAAAGCGATCTGCTGGGCGAACGCGTTAGCCGCCGTCGTCAGGATAATCGCCGCACGATCAATACCGATACGCTGATCCGCAACCTGGCGGAACTACGGCCGGGGCAGCCCGTCGTCCATCTTGAACACGGCGTGGGTCGCTATGCCGGGCTGACAACGCTGGAAGCTGGCGGCATCAAGGCTGAATACCTGATTTTGACCTATGCGGGCGAAGACAAGCTGTACGTCCCCGTTTCCTCATTGCATTTGATCAGCCGCTACGCGGGCGGTGCCGATGAAAATGCACCGCTGCATAAACTGGGTGGCGATGCGTGGTCACGCGCGCGGCAAAAAGCGGCGGAAAGAGTACGTGATGTCGCCGCCGAACTGCTGGATATTTATGCTCAGCGCGCGGCGAAAAGCGGTTTTGCGTTTAAGCATGACAAAACGCAGTATCAGCTTTTCTGCGAAAGTTTCCCCTTCGAGACCACGCCCGATCAGGCGCAGGCCATCAACGCCGTGCTGAGCGACATGTGCCAGCCGCTGGCGATGGACCGTCTGGTGTGTGGCGATGTCGGCTTTGGTAAAACCGAAGTGGCAATGCGCGCCGCGTTTCTGGCGGTTGAAAACCATAAACAGGTTGCCGTACTGGTGCCGACGACGCTGTTGGCGCAACAGCATTTTGACAACTTCCGCGATCGCTTTGCCAACTGGCCCGTGAAGATTGAAATGATCTCCCGTTTCCGCAGTGCGCGTGAGCAAACTCAGGTGCTGGAGGAAACCCAGGAAGGCAAGGTCGATATTCTGATCGGCACCCATAAGCTGTTGCAGAGCGACGTGCGCTGGCGCGACTTAGGGCTGTTGATTGTGGACGAAGAACACCGCTTCGGCGTGCGTCACAAAGAGCGCATCAAAGCGATGCGGGCGGATGTCGACATCCTGACGCTAACCGCCACGCCAATTCCGCGTACGCTCAACATGGCGATGAGCGGAATGCGCGATCTGTCGATCATCGCCACGCCCCCTGCCCGTCGTTTAGCGGTGAAAACGTTCGTGCGCGAATATGACAATCTGGTGGTGCGCGAAGCCATCCTGCGTGAAACTCTGCGCGGCGGGCAGGTGTATTACCTCTATAACGATGTCGAAAATATCGAGAAAGCCACTCAGCGACTGGCGGAACTGGTGCCGGAAGCACGCATCGCTATCGGCCACGGCCAGATGCGTGAACGCGAGCTGGAACGGGTCATGAACGACTTCCACCACCAGCGTTTTAACGTGCTGGTGTGTACCACCATCATCGAAACCGGGATCGATATTCCAAGCGCCAACACCATCATCATTGAACGTGCCGATCATTTCGGTCTGGCACAGCTGCACCAGCTACGGGGTCGCGTGGGGCGTTCCCACCATCAGGCTTACGCCTATCTGCTGACGCCGAATCCTAAAGCGATGAGCACCGATGCGCAGAAACGTCTGGAAGCGATCGCTTCGCTGGAAGACCTCGGCGCAGGCTTTGCGCTGGCCACGCACGATCTGGAAATCCGCGGTGCGGGCGAGCTGCTTGAGAAGACCAGAGCGGACAGATGACCAGCGTCGGTTTCTCGCTGTATATGGAACTGCTGGAAAGCGCCGTCGATGCTTTAAAAGCAGGCAGGGAGCCATCGCTGGAAGATTTGATCAACAGCCAGACCGACGTCGAACTGCGTTTGCCTGCTCTGCTGCCCGATGATTTCATCCCCGACGTCAATACGCGTCTGTCGTTATATAAACGTATCGCCAGTGCGAAAACCACCGACGAGCTGGATGAACTGAAGGTCGAACTGATCGATCGTTTCGGTCTCCTTCCTGATGCAAGCCGCTATCTGTTGCAGATTGCCGCCCTGCGCCAGCAGGCGCAAGCGCTGGGTATTCGCCGTATTGAAGGCAATGAGAAAGGTGGGTTTATCGAATTCAGCGAGCAAAATCGCGTCGATCCGTCCCATCTTATCGGCCTGTTACAGCGCGATCCAGGCACCTACCGTCTTGATGGCCCAACCCGCCTGAAATTCATGAAGGATTTGAGTGACCGTCCGCAGCGCATCGAGTTCATCGGTTCGCTGCTGGGGAACATGGCGCAGCATACGCTGGCGGCGTAATTCGCTTTGACGAGTATAAACGGGATCCTTCAGGTTCCCGTTTATACCAACCGCTCCCGTGCTGTAGCCATGTCACGCCGGTGGCAGGCCACGCTACGCCGGAATTCATCTCATTTCCTTTTTATCTCATTTAGTTGAGCGAGAAATACCGGTCGCCATACGCATGAAGCGGTCAAAGGTACGGTCTGATAGCAGCCGACGTATGCACATTATCGGCTTTGCACCAAAACCGACGGCATAGCGTGTTTTGGGCCGACGAGCGCTCACTGCCAGAGCGATAGTGTCAGCAATCACATGCGGGGAAGACTGGCGTTTCCGGCTACGTTCACTCACCATGGAATCGGCCATCGCCTGTGCCTGTTTTGCATAGGCTCCGTCCCCTGATACCCCCAACAGTTTCGCGGCGGCAATATCTGCCCACTCGGTTTTAATGCCACCCGGTTCAATGACCACGATATCAATACCGAAAGGCTCCACTTCCAGACGCAGGCAGTCGCTGATCGCTTCCAGTGCAAATTTGGTTCCGTGATACCAGGCACCGAGAGGTGTATAAATCTTCCCGCCCATCGAGGTAATGTTAATCACGGTGCCAGAACGTTGTGCCCGCATATGCGGCAGTACCCGTTGCGTTAGCTGTACTGCACCAAAGACGTTCACCTCAAACTGGGCGCGTCCTTCCTCTAGAGACACCTCTTCCACAGCGCCATAGGAACCATAACCCGCATTGTTTACCACAACGTCGATACGCCCACATTCGGCAATGATGGTATCCACCACCGTCTGTATCGAGACACTCTCTGTCACATCCAGCGGCAGTACCCGTATCCCCGCCTCTGCCAGTTTCTGCATCCTCTCGACCCGACGAGCAGCATAAATAGTATGGCCGGCGGCCTTTAAACGCATAACGGTCGCTTCACCAATCCCCGAGGAGGCGCCAGTCACCAGAATAACTTTTGATTTCATACATTGGCCCTTATTGCAGACATAACACGGTGACGCACGCGATGTGCTCATCATCGTCCTTGTGATGTACTGTAGGCGACACTATCAACCACGGGGATAGCGTATTGCGCCATGTCACTTGCCTTATGCGCCAATCATCAAAACCGGTATTCAAATAGCGTGGCGTTGTTACTGTAAGGCGGTTTGTCAGTGTAAGCGCGCCGTATTGCGAACGCTGTCCGGGGTCTGGCCCGTCCACTCATGGAACGCGCGGTAAAAGGAGTTCGGATCGTCAAACCCGAGAAGAAAAGCGATTTCACCCGCGGGCATTGATGTGCTCTCAAGATAATGTCGTGCCAGTTTTTCACGCGTACGGTTCAGCAGTGAGCGAAAGCTTTCTCCTTCTTCTTCCAGGCGCCGTTGGAGTGTTCGCCTGCTCATCGCCAGGCGGCCCGCAACCACATCGACACCTGCGCTATTACCGGGCAGTAATTCCAATAGCAGCGCCCGAACACGCTCGGTAATACTGGCCTTCTCATCCAGTTCACTTAGGCGACGGCGAAGTTCAGGCTCGAAAATCTTCCACATTCCATCACTGGCCGTCAGGAATGGACGCAGGCTGTCGGTTGATGAAAAGGTAATTAACGGTTGTGGGCCATACACAATGTCACACCCAAAAAAATGGGTGTAATGGCGGGAATACGGCGACGGCGGGAGCACAGGCAGAGCGACATGAAGCGCATTGACAGATTCACGCGTACCCAGCTCCGCCAAACGAATAAAAAAGGCAAGCTCCGCAATCTGCAATGAGAATGGCACCTCGCTTTGTGCATACAGCCAGACAGGTGCCAGCGTCATATTACCATCCTGACCTACCCGGATATCCAGACGCATCGGAGCCATCAACTGCTTGTACTTTGCCAGTCGTTGAGCGGCCTGCATCAGGCTGGTGCTGCACAGCGCGGCAAAAAGTGGAGGATCAAAAAAGTCAGCGGAAACCTTTTTCACAATATCCAGAGGAAATAGCGGTGCACCGTCCTCCTCTTCAAGCCCCTGCCAAAAGCGAAAATATTCTGCCGTAGAGAGCCCCACGGCGCTTCTCGACAGTAAGTCATCCGGCAGGCCAGCCCTGCGCATTACATTCACAGGCCGAACACCCAAATCCTTCAACAAGATCTTCCAGCCCGCGTTGAGAAAAAATATTTCGCTGCGTGTCATCTTCACTTCTCAGACCATCTGGTGATGGAATCGTCGGTTGATAAGCAAGCTGCCATTCTAGGGTAAAATAAGGGCAGAAAACTTGCTATATGCGCCAGAATGGTGGCAATTCATGCCATCGCCGGGCAATACATCAGACTTTACAAGCCCTGCCGGAACGCAGTAAAGTCGCCAACTTTCTTTATGGCCCGTCATCTCTGGCGGCCGCCTTTCCGGGCCGTCGCCGGTGCGACGTTAAACGTTTTTCCCGGAAATTTTCATGGCATGGGGCACGACGATGTTTATCGGTTTTGACTACGGCACGGCGAACTGTTCCGTGGCAGTGATGGATTCAGGTACACCACGGCTCCTGTCGCTGGAAAATGGGTCTCCTTATCTTTCCTCTCTGCTGTGCGCGCCCGTGCGTGAAGCCGTGAGCGAGTGGTTGTGGCGGCACCATCAGGTCAACGCAGAAGGCGAGAACGCGTTGCTGCTCAAGCGCGCCATCAGCTATAACCGCGAGGAAGACATTCGCGTGCAGCCCGATAGCGTGAAGTTCGGGCGCGAGGCGTTACGCCACTATATGGATGACCCGGAAGAGACGTGGTTTGTTAAATCGCCGAAGTCCTTCCTCGGGGCTGTCGGACTGAAAGCGCAGCAGATTGCGCTGTTTGAAGATCTGGTTTGCGCCATGATGCTGCATATCCGCACACAGGCAGAAAGCCAGCTTGCCCAGCCTATTCGTCAGGCCGTCATCGGCCGCCCGATTAACTTCCAGAGTATCGGCGGCGAAGAAGCCAACCAGCAGGCGCAAGGCATCTTAGATCGTGCGGCACACCGCGCCGGATTTGAAGACGTCGTCTTTCAGTTTGAGCCCGTCGCCGCCGGGCTGGATTTCGAATCGACATTGACGAAAGAGACACGCGTGCTGGTCGTGGATATCGGCGGCGGAACCACCGACTGTTCCATGCTGCTGATGGGGCCAGAGTGGCATAAACAGCACGAACGCGCGCAAAGTCTGTTAGGACACAGCGGCTGCCGCGTTGGCGGTAACGATCTGGACATCATGCTCGCGTTCAAACAGCTCATGCCGCTGCTTGGCATGAATAGCGAGACGGAAAAAGGCATCGCACTGCCGATTATGACCTGGTGGAATGCCGTCGCGATTAACGATATTCCGGCGCAAAAAGAGTTTCATAGCACCGCCAGCCGCACGTTAATCAACGAAATGATCCGCGATGCGCGTCAGCCCGAACTGGTGAAAAGACTGCTGACCGTGTGGCAACAGCGCCTGAGCTACCGTCTGATCCAACTGGCGGAAGAGAGCAAGATTGCGCTGTCCAATCAGTCAGAAACAGCAGCCGATTTGCACTTTATCGAATCGGGTCTGGCAACGTGCATTCATGCGGATGAACTTAACGCCGCGATCGATAATCCGCTAACTCGCATTCAGCAGCAGGTGACGTTGGCGTTAGAAACCAGTCAGACCCGTCCGGAAGTGATCTACCTGACCGGCGGTAGCGCACGTTCTCCCCTGCTGCGTCAGGCTATTCAGCAACTGCTCCCTGATATTCCTATCGCCAGCGGTAACGATTTTGGTTCCGTTACCGCCGGACTGGCGCGCTGGGCAGAGATTGTCTTTCGCCGTTAAACCAAAGACGAGACGTAAGCTATCCGTCTCGTCAGGCTATTGTTTTATTCGTTTTTAATTAACTACCGTGGCTTGACTAACAGTCCCCGTAGCAGCAATTCCAGCGCGGCAACGCCTTGTGCCAGCCGCGCATTACCATCCTCTCCGTCCGCAATCCAGAATGCCGCTTCGGCCAGACTGCCATAGATTAAGAATGCCAGCGCCTGTGGATCGGCTTCAGCCACTACGCCCTGCCGGATAAGATTATCGATCAGCCGCTGCATCGACTCAACGCAATGACGCTGTGAATCCGGTGAGGCACCACCCAGCACGGCACGGGCATCGCGCAGCACAATCCGCTGAATTTCCGGCTCCAGCGCCATTTCCAGATAGGCACGGCAGCGACGACGAAAACCGTCCCAGGCATCCTCGGCGGTGTCGGAGATGACTTGCAGTCGTTCATCCATCTCAGCATCGATCTGTTCCACTACCGCCGCCAGCAATCCTTTTTATCACCAAAATGGTGATAAAGCGCCCCACGGGTCAAGCTCGCCTGCGCGGTAAGATCGTCCATTGAGGTATCCGCATAACCGCGTTCGCTGAAGACCTTACGGGCGGTCGCCAACAGCGTAGCGCGGGTTTCTTCCATTTCAGCACGGGTACGGCGAACCATCGACACTCCTTTACATACATTCCGTATGATTATTTACATTCACTCCGTATGAATATATGCTTTTATTCATACGCTATGTATGTATTGTCGCTGTGCCGCGATATGGTGGCAAGCGGATTCACTTTGGAGAACGAGATGGTTAACCCGTATCGCGAACTTTCTCTGCGCCCGGCACAAAAGGCTTTGCGCTGACAGGCCTGTTGGCGCGAATGCCGCTGTCCATGACAGGCATCGGCATTATCACCCTGTTGTCGCAACTGCGCGGCAGCTATGCGCTGGCTGGCGCAGTCTCTGCCACCTTTGTCCTGACCTACGCGCTGCTGTCGCCGCAGATCTCCCGTCTGGTCGATCGTCACGGACAAGGCCGCGTGCTGCCTATCGCCACCGCCGTCAGCGTGATTGGCATGCTGCTTCTGCTCATCAGTTCCTGGTTGCAGGCCCCGGAGTGGACCTTGTTCATTGGCGCTTTGCTGGCCGGTTTCATGCCCAGCCTATCGGCGATGGTGCGAGCACGCTGGACGGCGATCTATCGGGGAGACACCCGCTTGCAAACCGCTTACTCGCTGGAAACCGTGCTCGATGAAGTCACCTTTATCGCCGGGCCACCGCTAGCTGTCGGGCTGTCTGTCGCGGTGTTTCCTCAGGCTGGCCCGCTGGCAGCCGCGATCTTGCTGGTGATAGGCGTGTTTGCGCTGGTGACACAACGCAGCACCGAGCCACCTGTGGCATCAATGAGTACCAGCAACGAGCGTTCCGGTTCGGTGTTTAAACAGGCCAACATACGCCTGCTGACGCTGTTGATGCTCGCGATGGGCATCATCGTGGGCACCGTGGATATCGTCAGCGTCGCCTTCGCCGCGCAGCGTGGTCAACCAGCGGCGGCCAGTCTGGTCTTGTCGGCTTATGCTGTAGGTTCCTGTCTGGCTGGGCTGCTGTTCGGCGCTCTCAAGCTGCGAACTGCCCTGCACCGCCTGCTGTTGCTGGGCGGTTTGGCTACGGCAATCACCACGCTCCCTCTATTGTTCGTTGGCAGCATTCCCACGCTGGCGTTAGCCGTCCTGATCGCCGGGCTGTTCTTCGCTCCTACCATGATCGTGGCGATGTCATTGGTCGAGCGTCTGGTACCCGAGCACCGTCTGACCGAAGGCATGACCTGGCTGCTGGCAGGGCTGAATATCGGCGTGGCGCTCGGCGCAGCGGTATCAGGTCACGTTGTCGATAACGGAGGCGCACGGGGTGGGTTCACCGTGGCACTGTGCGCTGGCGCGTTGGTGCTGCTGGTCGCACTGTGGGGCTATCTGCGTCTGCGGACAAACACCGCTTATCTTGCCAATGCCGCCTGACGGTGACATCACTCGTTTCCCAAGTTAAGGACTGAACCATGAGTACCTCTCCATCTATCCCAATAGCCACCGCTGCACAGCATCTCTGGCTGGCCGTCGTCGCGGTCGGCCTGGCGACCTTCTCTGTGGTCACAACGGAAATGCTGCCGGTCGGCCTGCTGAATCCGATTGCCGATACGTTGAATACCTCTACCGGAACCGCGGGTCTGATGATCTCGCTGCCCGCCCTGCTGGCGGCTCTGTTCGCCCCACTGGTGGTGATCGCATCCGGCGGCGTGGATAGACGCCGAATTCTATGCGGACTGCTAACGCTGCTGGCTATCGCCAACATCGCCTCGGCACTGGCACCGGATATAGGCTGGATGCTGGCGGCGCGTGTACTGGTCGGCTTTTGCATGGGCGGCATCTGGGCGATTGCCGGCGGTCTGGCTGCACGACTGGTTCCCGAGCGCGCCATCGGACTGGCGACATCGATTATCTTTGGCGGCGTCGCGGCAGCATCCGTGCTCGGAGTGCCATTCGGTGCACTGATTGGCGATCTTATCGGCTGGCGCTGGGCTTTTGGATGTATGGCCATCTTTAGCGGGCTGGTGCTGACGCTCCACCTCGCCGTCATTCCTGCACTGCCCGTTACCCATTCAGTCACCGTGCACCAATTCGCTGAGCAGCTAGCCAACCGTAAGCTGCAAGTCGGGCTGATTCTGACGCTGTTACTGGTCGCCGGGCACTTCATGGCCTTTACCTTCGTGCGCCCGCTGCTGCTCTCGGTATCAGGATTCGATGTGCGCTGGATTGGCGCACTGCTGTTCGCCTATGGCATGGCAGGCATCGTCGGCAATTTTCTGGCGGGCCTCATCGCGGCAAGGCGCACCGCGCTGGCCTTGATGGCGATCGCACTGGGGCTGTTGTTGACCCCGATTCTGTTCCTGACCATCGGTGCCTCACACATCGGCGGCGGCGTGGCGCTGCTGGCCTGGGGACTGGCCTACGGCGGCGTGTCTGTCGGGTTGATGACATGGATGATGAAGGCTGCGCCGCGCGCCGTGGAGATCGCCGCCGCGCTGTATGTTGGCATTTTCAATGTTGGCATTGCGTTCGGATCATGGATTGGTGGTCAGGCTGTGGATAGCGCAGGGCTACTCACCACGGTTTGGCTCACAGGCGGATGTGCCGTTGGCGCCTTGCTGTTATCCCTGAGCATGGCGCGGATCGAAAACAACAAGATAGGATAATGAAAAACCGCGAGCACCTTTTTCAGGTGTCTCGCGGTTTTTAGCGATGGTGTCAGCGCAAAAACGTAGACGTTGGAGGTCAGTTAACTCTGCTGGTTCAAAATTAATTGCCCGTTTCGGTCTACTGGAATTTGTGGACCAGGATCGCGATCCATGCGGATTTTACCCTGCTGGTCGCCGATTTTATAGGTGACATCATAACCCAGAACTTTTTGTGATTTGTCGTACACCGTCTGACAGCGCTGTTGCTGCGTCGTGTACGTATCATTTTCCTGCATACCGCTTTGTACACGGTTGCCGGCATAACCACCTGCCAACGCGCCCGCTACCGTCGCGATATCTTTACCGCGTCCGCCACCAATCTGGTGACCCAGAACCCCACCCGCGACAGCACCCAGCACCGAGCCAGCAATCTGGTTTTCATCCTGTACCGGACGACGATGCGTCACGCTCACGTTACGGCACTCCTGACGAGGCGTTTTAACCGTTTCTTTAATTGGTGTTGCTGTTAGCACCTGTGCAAACTGAGGTTTAGAGGAAAATACATCCATACTCGCCACCGCCGCCACACCCAATGCCGCAGCCACACCAATACCTACACCCGCTAACATTGATTTGTTCACAGGATACCTCCCGAATCTATTCTCACGCATTCCCCACCTGCAATCCTGCCGTAAGATTTGCTTTACGCCAGCTCGCGTTTAACGCGATGAATCCGATGGTTCCTTCTGAATGTCAGCATTCAGAATTTTCGACGTGCGTGCTACGCCATCTGTAAACAGTGGAAAGTCTGCACAATGTTTCACACTCTCGCAATAAGACTAACTAACCAAAAGTGTCAGATTCGTAACATAAAAGCGTCATTTGGGAATTATCTTAACTGGAATTGCTAATAGGACGATATTTTATACTGTTATTTCAGGAACTCAGTAATACAGCGAATAGAGGTACGGCTAAGGGACACCGTCTTGTGAATGCGCTGGTGGGAGGCACGTTTTTTCGAGAGAGCCAAAGTAAGCCGATGATAAAAACAATACAGGCATGAACTCACGTTCACGCCCGTATCAGAAGGATGTCAATCGTTGTGGATTAATGCAATTTGAGGCGCGGGCGAATCACCCGGTTGATCCCACCAACCAGCATCATCAGGCCTGTTTTCACATAGCCATGCAGGGCAACCTGATGCATGCGATACAGGGAGATATACACGAAACGTGCAATCCGCCCTTCTACCATTACGGAGCCCCGCATCAGGTTCCCCATCAGGCTGCCAACCGTACTGAATTTAGACAGCGAAACCAGCGAGCCGTGATCTTTATAGACGTAAGGTTTCAACGTCTGTCCGTTCAGCAACGCGATGATATTGCTGTGGCAGCGTGATGCCATCTGGTGAGCCGCTTGCGCACGGGGTGGTACGAAGCCGCCGCCTTCCTGCGGACAGGAGGCACAGTCGCCGATGGCGAAAATATTAGGATCGCGCGTCGTCTGTAGCGTCGGTTCAACCACTAGTTGGTTAATCCGGTTTGTTTCCAGACCTGCAATCTCTTTCATCGCATCCGGTGCTTTGATGCCCGCCGCCCAAACCATCAGGTCGGCTTCGATAAATTCACCGTCCTTCGTATTCAGACCGCCGCTTTCGGCGCTGGTCACCATGGTTTTCGTCAATACACGAACACCAATATTGTTCAGTTCCTGATGTGCTGCCGCGGAAATACGCGGCGGCAGCGCAGGTAAAATACGCTCACCCGCTTCCACCAGCGTGACGTTCAACGTTTGGTTATCCAGCCCGTCAAAGCCGTAACTGTGCAGCTGTTTCACCGCATTGTGCAGTTCCGCAGACAGTTCAACGCCCGTCGCACCGCCGCCCACAATCGCGATATTCACTCGCTCTTTTTCATCCTGATTCGCCGTGAATTTCAGGAACAAATTCAGCATTTCATTATGGAAACGGCGGGCTTGCTTCGGGTTATCCAGGAAAATACAGTGATCTTTCACGCCCGGCGTACCGAAGTCATTTGAGGCACTGCCTAACGCCACCACCAAAATGTCATACGGGATACGACGCGCCGCAACCAGAACGTCGCCTTGCTCGTCACACACTTCGGCCAGTTGGATCTGCTGCTGCTCACGGTCGATATCCGTCAGCATGCCCAGTTGGAACTGGAAATAGTGATTACGGGCGTGCGCCAGATAGCTTAGCGCATCCATATCGTCGTCCAGCGAGCCGGTCGCCACTTCATGCAGCAGTGGTTTCCACAGGTGGCTGTGGTTACGATCCACCAGCGTGATCTCCGCTTTTTTCTTGCGTCCTAACTTGTGGCCCAAACTTGTAGCCAGTTCAAGTCCGCCAGCTCCCCCGCCGACAATGACAATTTTTTTGGTTGGTGATGTCAAAATGACCCCCTAAAATGTGAACCAATGGTTAATAAAGAGTAAAAAATAATATCCTTATATAACATAGGGTTCGCGTAAGTTAAGCCTGATATCTGCAGCAAGAATAGCACGCTAGGTTATTTGGTCATACCAAAATTGATATATATCAATTTATTTTGTCACCCAGGTTTTTACCAAGAAAATTCCATCTTTATTTCAGTGAATTAGCGGAGGTCTGTGTGAAGAAAAATGCTGAATCGTGCGTAAATGCGTCGCTACTCGCACTAAGGAAAGTAAATAAATCACGTTATTCCTCCTGATCCCCCCAAACGAAGGCATCAGAAGGAACGACTCGCGGTGATTAACACATCATCGCGCAGGCAGGCTTAACCCAGCGTTTTGAAGGCTTTGATCCGTTGCAAATGGGGGGAGATGCTTTTGAATTTATGCGTCTGAATGTCGTCCCAGACAATCTCGTAATACGCACCCAACATCTGCGCACTGCGCTGGCTGTCGAGCATTTCATCATGACGGGAGAGCATCACCATGCAGCGATCGCGGTTCTTTTCACGAAAATTCGCTACGCACTTGGTGGCGATATCCACATACTCTTCTGGCCGATCGATTTTCCCGCCCATGTTTTCCTGCGGGAACAGGTTAGGATTGACGATGACTTGTCGTATGTCACACAGGAAACCTACCCGTTCTGCCCAGAAACCGCCCAACCCCACGCCGCAGATCAGCGGACGATCGTCGTCAGAATGCTGAATCATCTTGTCCACCTGCTTGAGCAGATGTTGCATGTCATGACGCGGATGCAGCGTGCTGTAGCTAATCAGCCGTACATCTTCATCAATAAACTGAAGCTGCAAGACCTTTTCATGGTTACCGGGACTGGTCGAGTCAAAACCGTGTAAATAGATAATCATCTTTCATCCTCACCACTGACTGGGTTGCCTATTTCTCGCCATTTTTATACCCGTCATACTTCAAGCTGCTTGTGCGTTGGCAATACTCGGCTCATTTCTGAGCCTCGCCCTGAAGGGCCGCCTCAAGCGGCGTTCAAATCGGCTAAGCCGATTTGTCTTCCTACTCACCCCAGTCACTTACCTAAGTAAGCTCCTGGGGATTCGCGCAGTTGCCGCGTTACAAAGTCATAAATGGGCCTTGCCCTAAAGGGTCAACGCAGAGCGTTGTTCAAAACGCTAACGTTTTGTCACGCAACTCGAATTATTTAGTGTATATGCGCCTGCCAGCGCTCGCTGAGTAATGTGAGCGCCTGATTAGCCTGCTTCCAGCGCGGCGAATCCAGCAGTTCCCGACGAGAAAACGAACCCTGATGATATAAGCGCGTCAGTTGCTCCGCTTTGACCGGGGACAGGTTATCCAGCACGCTGATGGCGCCTTCCCGATGATTGCAGACCAGAATCATGTCACATCCTGCCTGCAGCGCCGCCTGCGCCCGCTCGGGGTAACTGCCCATCACCGCCGCACCTTCCATCGAGAGATCGTCGGAGAAAATAATGCCATCAAAGCCCAGCTCTTCACGCAGAATCGTTTTAAGCCAATAGGACGAACCGCTAGCGGGGTGGGGATCGGCCTCCGTATAAATCACGTGGGCAGGCATGATCGCATCCAGTTGCTGACGCTGGATCAGCGCTTTAAAAATCGACATGTCATGGGCGCGGATCTCCGCAAGCGGACGCGGATCGCGCGGCGTTTCTTTATGTGAATCGGCGCTGACCGCACCGTGGCCGGGGAAGTGCTTACCCGTAACCTTCATTCCCGCACTGTGCATGCCGCGAATAAAGCTTTGCGCCACCGCCAGAGCGGTCTCTGGATTGGCATGAAATGAGCGCTCGCCAATTGCCGCACTCTGGTGACCGATATCCAGCACCGGCGCAAAGCTAATGTCGATATCCATGGCGATCATTTCTGCCGCCATCAGCCAGCCGCCCTCTTCCGCCAGACGCAAAGCTTCTGGTTCGCTATTTAATGCTGCGAAGGCCTGCGCGGCAGGCAGGCGGGTAAATCCGTCTCGAAAACGCTGAACGCGCCCGCCTTCCTGATCTACAGACACCACAAGACGCTCGCGCGACGCTGCGCGGATTTGGCGTACCAGTTCACGTAACTGCGCCGCATCATGAAAATTACGGGTAAACAGAATAACGCCGCCAACCAGCGGGTGTTCCAACACTTCACGATCTTCCGCATCCAGCTCATAGCTGGCGACATCTAACATTACCGGACCCACAAAAACCTCATTCTTTAGAGTGTACTGCTGAGTAAAATAACCACGACGACCAAAACCGCACCGTTAACCTGTCTGTAGCCGATGATAGAGTGCGGGAATGTCCGCTAAAAATTCAGGGTTCTTCGTTTGCTGCCAACGTATCTCAAACCACATCAATACCAGATAATCGACCCAGGGGAACCACTGCACCATCTGTTGCTGAAGACGGCTCACGGAAAACCCTCGCCGATGTCGCTGGTAGCTCTGCAGAAAATGCGTTTGCGCCATACTGTCCATCTGGCTGGCTCGCACAATGAGCGCCAGCTCAAAGGCAATATCGCCATCTGAGGCATATTCCCAGTCAATCAGCATCGTTCCTTGTGGCGTGATCAGCAAGTTTTCAGCATGCACATCCAGATGGAGAGGCGCCAGCGCCAAAGGCGTGGGCAACGGCGCTCGCTGAAAATAGTGGTGGGGCGCGCAGCAGCGCGGGCGAACGGCGGCGCGGATCCATCAGTTGCCAGTGCTGAGCGAATAGCATTTTGAGATCGGGGGGTGGCCGCTACGCGGCAGACGATGAAGCTGAGACAAGACACGCGCCACTTCACCATTAGCCAGCATCATCAGGAACTCATCAGACGTGGCAATGCGCCCCGGCACCCATTCGACAATAAGCCAACCGTCGCGCCACAGCAGCGGCCGTGGCGCAAGCCCTATCGCGGACATCTGCCGCAGCAGGGCGAACTCGCTGGCGATCGACGCCCATCTTTCGCTCGGTTGGCGACTGTCGACGCGCAAGCCATTCGATGCCCGGCCCGCGGATACGCCAGCTTTTACTACTCAATCCGCCAACCAACTCAAAGCGAATATCCGCTATCTCCACGGCAGGAAAATACTTCTGGATCGCCGCAGTCAGTTGTTGCTGGATACCGGCCTGCTTAATGCTGAACGGCGCCATTACCGGACCACACAATTTCGCCGGTCTGCACCAGCATCAGTTGCATGTCGATCTGCGGCGATTTCACATCACCACTGACGTCGCTGTACAGCACATACTGCGCGCTGACATAACGTGCCAGGCCAATCGCCTTGCTGCGCGATCCCAGGCTGTCGTCAACCGACAGACCCAGCGTTTGCTTCGCAGCGGCCAACTGCTCACGCGGCACCAGCGTAAACGCCTTGCCTGAAGATAACGCGCTGTACAGCGCACCTGTCGCTTTCGCGATCGGCAGGGAACCGTTGGTATTGTTTTTCACACTATCCACCAGCAGTATGCTGCCCGGCGTGACGCCATCGGCTTTCAGCATCTGTGCCACCAGCGGATTAATGCTGGCTTCCCAGTTCAGCGTCTGGATTTTCGGCGGTTGCGGGACAGATTCCCCCGGCGGCGGCGTTGGCGTAGTTGGCACTTGAGGCTCAACGGGCTCAATCGTCGCAGGCGGCTCAGTCGGTTCCGGTGGGCGGCTGGGGCACCCTGTCAGTACCAATGCCGCCAGTATCACACCTAGATACTTTTTCATATTTTCTCTCTCTGCACACCATTACAAAAACAGATGAAGGCGAACCTGACGCGCAGTGGGACTGCTGCGCGTTGAAAACACCGTCATTTCCGTCTGTGGCGGGAGTTCAATGGACTGCACGTCTTCGAACGGCAGCACGTCCAGCCCGTTTTCATCATACCAATAGAAGCGGTAATGCACGGTCACCGCCTGTGAGGCGTCGTTGCTGACGACGGAAGAAGCACGCAGCCGACCCTTTTCTGAATCCAGCGACGGATTCCCCGCCGTAATGCCCGCCGACAGCACGGGGGCATCCAATACCAGCGTTTGCCGTTCATTGATGGTCAGCACCTTTGGCGCGCTACAGCCCGCCAGTAGTCCGGCTATCAAGCACGCGGATAGAAAAAGCATCGGGTTACGCATGATGTTCTCGCATGATGGTTTTCTCGCACGATAGTCTACCCATGACCATCGAACCTCGTTCTATAGAACCTGGTCTATAAGATCTAGTTTGCCAGCAAAGGCCCTAATGCGCGGCCACCCAACAGATGCATGTGGATGTGATAGACTTCCTGCCCGCCGTGTCGGTTGCAGTTAATGATCAGACGATAGCCGTCCTCGGCAATACCTTCCTGCTGCGCAATTTTTCCCGCAACCGTCACCATCCGCCCCAGTGCCGCTTCATGCTCTGGCGCCGTATCGTTAACAGTAGGGATCAAGACATTCGGGATAATCAGGATGTGAGTGGGTGTGCGAGGAGCAATGTCACGAAAGGCGGTGACCAGTTCATCTTGATACACGATATCGGCAGGGATTTCCCGGCGGATGATTTTACTAAAGATGGTTTCTTCAGCCATGATTGATTTCCTTGTTAAAGCTGGCATTGAACGACGTCATGTAGGCAGTATGAGTGACATATTCCATTTCTTTCAACCTTCTTCGTCTATTTCTGGTGCGGTTGGTCAAAATACGACACCCAGAAAAATGATCGGCACACCAGTCTTATAATCGAAAATGCGCGTTTGTTGCGACCATAAAAAAGGGGCTTTCGCCCCTTTTTACCACTCCCCAACAACGCATCAGTGGTTACGGATGTAGTCGTCCATATCGGTTTTCAGGTTATCGGATTTGGTACCGAAAATGGCCTGAACACCGGAACCTGCCACTACCACACCTGCTGCACCCAGTTTTTTCAGGCCAGCCTGATCAACTTTAGCTACATCGCCTACGCTAACACGCAGACGGGTGATGCACGCATCCAGGTTAGTGATGTTTTCTTTACCACCAAACGCGCTAACCAGTGCGGCTGCCATTTCAGTGCTGTCCTGTGACGTTTGCTCAGAGGTGCTATCTTCACGGCCTGGCGTTTTCAGGTTCAGTTTGGCAATCAGAACACGGAAGATGGTGTAGTAAATCAGCGCATAGCACAGACCAACGATCGGGAACAGCCACAGGTTGCTACCGTTACCGCTCAGTACCACGAAGTCGATCAGACCGTGAGAGAAGCTCGTACCATCGCGCATACCCAGCAGGATACAGATTGGGAATGCCAGACCCGCCAGAATCGCATGGATCACATACAGGATCGGCGCAACAAACATGAATGAGAATTCAATCGGCTCTGTGATACCCGTCAGGAACGAGGTCAGCGCCGCAGAGATCATAATGCCGCCCACTTTCGCCCGATTTTCTGGCTTAGCTGAGTGCCAGATAGCAATCGCGGCAGCCGGCAAACCGTACATTTTAAACAGGAAACCACCGGACAATTTACCCGCAGTCGGGTCACCTGCGATGTAACGTGGGATATCACCGTGGAAAACCTGTCCCGCTGCATTGGTGAATTCACCCACCTGCATTTGGAAAGGTACGTTCCAGATATGGTGCAGACCAAACGGTACCAGAGAACGTTCAACGACCCCATAGATACCGAATGCCAACATCGGGTTCTCATTTGCTGCCCAATGTGAAAACGTTTGGATCGCGCTACCGACCGGTGGCCATATGAAAGACAGCACTGCACCGGTAACGATCGCCGTCAGACCGGAAATAATCGGCACAAAACGTTTACCAGCAAAGAAGCCCAGATACTCAGGCAGTTGAATGCGGTAGAAGCGATTAAACATATACGCGGCGATCGCACCGGCAATGATCCCGCCCAGAACGCCGGTATCCGCCAGGTGCTTCGCCGTGATCTCGGCAGCCGGTAGATTAAGA
The DNA here is from genome assembly GCA_021907015.1 of Pectobacterium sp. PL152. Lineage (GTDB taxonomy): Bacteria > Pseudomonadota > Gammaproteobacteria > Enterobacterales > Enterobacteriaceae > Pectobacterium. Next base: position 485,169 of record CP091064.1, read on the forward strand.
ACCAGCGGCGCAATCGCAGCCATGGTTTTCACCATGATGCCATAAGCGACCACCGCCGCCAGTGCGGAAACACCGTCGTTATTGGTGAAGCCCAGAGCAACACCGATAGCAAAAATCAGCGGCATGTTGGCAAACACCGAGTCACCGGCCTGTGCCATGACGCTGGAGACAATTTCAGGCAACCAGCTAAAATTGGCCGAACCGACACCCAGCAGAATACCTGCAATAGGGAGTACGGATACGGGCAGCATTAGCGACTTACCTACTTTTTGCAGGTTTGCGAATGCATTCTTGAACATAATTGAGTGTGCTCCTGAGTAATAGTGCTTTTACTTCTGATACTTCATATATGCAAAGACGGGGAGGATGGCCTTTGCGAGTTGGGGTGTCTTAGCCCCCTTTAATTTTTACGCAGAGTAAAATAAATAGCGCCCACAATGTTTGATTGCTATCACGTTTCCACAAGCCAACAGGCTGAGTTCGAACAGATATTGCACTTTTTTGTGATATCTCGCTAAAAAACATGTCCCCTTGAAGAGGAAAACCTGATCAAGGGATTATGCAGCGCTATTAATTACACGGATAAAAAAACTCGGCTATTTTCAGCCACTATTGCGCGGCGGTCAACCGAGCCGGATCGATGTGAAACAGGCGGGAGAAGTTTTCTGTCGTAGCGGCAGCAAGGGTTTCCAGCGATGTGCCTTTCAGCACGGCAAGGTATTCCGCGACATCGCGCACATACGCAGGCTGGTTTTCCTGACCCCGGAACGGAACCGGCGCTAACCAAGGGGAATCCGTTTCAATCAGCATCCGATCCAGCGGCACATAGCGTGCAACGTCACGCAGTTCCTCTGCATTACGGAACGTCACGATGCCAGAAAACGAGATATAGAATCCCATATCCAACAGCGCTTTCGCCGTCACTAAATCCTCGGTAAAGCAGTGCAGAACACCGCTGCATTTCTCCGCCTGTTCCTCACGCAGAATCGCCAACGTATCTTCACGGGCGGCACGCGTATGCACGATGACCGGCTTGTTCAGGTCATTGCCAATACGAATATGTTCACGAAACGATTCTTGCTGCTGGGCTTTCGTCTCTTGCTGATAGAAATAATCCAGACCCGTTTCCCCCATCGCCACCACGCGGCTGGCGCTGGCTAACTCACGCAGCTCGACATAATCATAAGGGGCTTCCTGATTAAGCGGATGAACGCCGCAGGAAAACGCCACGTTATCGCGCTCGCCGATTAACTCCAGCATGGCACGATAGCCGGGCAACGTAGTCGCCACCGCCAACAGGAAGCCGACATCGCGACGTTTCGCTTTCTCAAGTACGTCGGAGACATCTTTATGCAATGACTGATAATCCAGACCGTCAAGATGACAGTGGGAATCCACTAACAACATGATATTTACTCGATAGTAATTAAATAGAAAAAGGATGGCTGTCGCGCTTAACCGACGACGCAAACGTGCGTTCCCCATCAAGCAGGCGTTCCGTCAGCAATAGCTCACGATTGACACCCGTGACGGTCAGCAATTTTTGTCGGCAGGCCAGCCACTGTTGCAGCTCATACTGCAAATGTGCAGCAGGCTCGCGCGCCAGACGCTCAACCAGTTCGATCTGATCCTGATTCACCCAATGCTCGCTCGCTCCCTGCTGCCATTTCATGGCATCCAACAGTAGCGAGGCCAGCCAGTGAATGCGGGTATCCGCATCGTCATGATTCAGCGGCGCAATCAGCGAAAGCTGATCCCGTGAAATCAACGCAGCAGAGAATGTCTGGCATAGCCCGATGCGCTGCTTCCACTGATCTGGCTGTAATAGCGCTTCGGCGGCTAGCGGCGCGCCCGATTGCAATCTCAATGCCGTGCGCAATGCCTTGCTGTCATGGCGATGGCGAGCATTCAGCCACAGCACGCTCTGTGTCTCACTCGGGACATCCAGATAGTGATACAGGCAGCGGCTGCGCAATGTGGCCAACAGACGGGCCGGTTCACGGCAGCCAAATAAAAAGAAGGTATTCTGTGGCGGTTCTTCCAGCGTTTTCAGCAGTGCATTCGCAGCCGCTTCTGTCAGTTGCTCAGCGGCAGCCAGCCAGATCACTTTTGCGCCGCCTTGTCGGGAGTGTTGATACACTTTTTCCACGACGTCACGCACCGGATCAACACCCAGACTCTGCTTGCCTTTCTCCGGGCTTAACACATGCCAGTCTGGGTGCGTTCCTGCGGTCATCAGGTTACAAGAGTGACACTTGCCGCAGCTTTTCATCCCATCAGGCTGCTGGCAGATCAGCCAACGGCTCAGCGCATAAATCAGCGACTCATCACCCATGCCCGGCAGCGCATGCAGCAACACCGCATGATGCCCCCTGCCCGCCTGATATTGGCCAATAAGCTGTCGATAGGATGCATTCAGCCACGGATACCAATCCATCAGCCCTGCCCCTGCGCAACAGGCTGCAACCCTTGTTGCTGCAACCACTGCTGTAGTGCTGCCTGAATATCCGCACTGACGGCATCAATCGATTGTGAAGCATCAATCGTCAGGATGCTGTCATCCTCCGCTGCCAGTTCCTGATAGCGGGAACGAGTACGTTCAAAAAACGCCAGCGATTCCTGCTCAATCCGATCCAGTTCGCCTCGCTGACGGGCGCGCTGCAAACCGATGGCGGGCGGCAAATCAAGATAGAGCGTCAGGTCAGGACGAAAATCCCCCAGCACGGTATCACGCAGTGAACGCAGCAGTTGCTGATCGATCCCACGCCCCCTCCCTGATAAGCCTGTGAAGAAAGATCGTGACGATCGCCAATAACCCATTGTCCGTTAGCCAACGCAGGCTTGATGACGTTATCCACCAGTTGAACTCTGGCAGCGTACAACATCAGGACTTCCGCTTTGTCGGTGACCTTCTCATCGGTCATACCTTGCTTGATAAGCTCACGTAGCTTCTCTGCCAGCGGTGTACCGCCGGGCTCTCGCGTGAACACCACCTCTTTCACGCCATGTGACCGCAGTGTTTCTACCACGATATTACGCGCGGTGGTCTTCCCCGCCCCTTCCAACCCTTCAATGACGATAAATTTACTGTTCATCCCGTTCCTTTAACGCTGAGCGGTATACCCTCACAGCACGATTATGATCTGCAAGGTTAGTGGTAAAGCTGTGTCCGCCTTTTCCATCCGCCACAAAATACAGGTATGACGTTTTGGCTGGATGCGCAGCCGCATCTAATGAGGCTTTTCCCGGCATCGCGATTGGCGTAGGCGGCAAGCCGGAAATAATATAGGTATTGTAAGGCGTCGGTGTGTCTAATGCTTTACGGGTTATCACGCCTTTATAGTCATCCCCATGCCATAAATCACAGTGGGGTCGGTTTGCAAGCGCATGCCAAGCCGTAACCGATTGATAAAAACGGAAGCGACCTGAGTACGTTCTTCATTGATGGCCGTTTCTTTTCAATGATTGATGCCATCGTCAGCAATTCGTCTGGCGTCTTATACGGCAATCCGTCTTCGCGCCCTTTCCATACCTCATCCACCGTTTTTTCATGCGCTGATGCGCACGCTGCAACAGGGCGCTATCGCTCGTACCCGCCGTGTAGGCGTAGGTATCTGGATAAAACCAGCCTTCCGGATTCGTCTTATCGTTGATTTCCAACTGAGTGGCGATGTCCTGCTCTGTTTTATCGGCCAGTGCGTGTTTGATGTAAGGTGCCTGTTGCAGCGTGGTGAGCCACTCTTTCAGACGTGAACCTTCGACAAAACGGATGGAGAACTGCGCTTCTTTTCCGCTGGACAGTAATGCCAGCATCTCGCGTACGGTCATACCCGTAGTAAAGCGATACGTACCTGCTTTGAATTTTGCCAACTCGGGTTCGAGACGCAGCAGCCAGGGGAAAAATGCACCATCAGTGATAATTTTCTGATCGAGAAGCAGTGTTTCCAGCCCTTCTCTTCCCGTACCGGCCGGAAGCGTAAAAATCGTCTCCTTTTCGATAGCCAATCGAGAACCAGCAAAACGCTGCATTTTCTGCCACGCTACCAACAACATCAGAACAACGGCAGCGATAATCAGCAAACCAACTTTCTTTTTCTTCATAAATCAACCATCTACTAGCAGTCAGAACTCAGGAATCGATAAAGCTCTCGGGAGTGGTAACGCCAGACATGCGCCTGATTCACGGGGACTATCGGCATTAATGCATTACAGACCAGCACTTCATCCGCATCGGACAGTGTGGTCACAGGTTCACTGACGATCTGTAGCACGAAATCAGCCTCTGCCAGCGAGGCGATGATATGCTGCCGGGCCACGCCATCCACACCAGACTGAGATACATCCGGCGTATGACGTGATTACCTTTGCGCCAGAATAAATTAGCGGCACAGCATTCCACTAGCGCACCAGAGGTGTCAAGCACGAGGGTTTCATCGGCTGAAGTTTGGTCAAGATGCGCACGAATCAGCACTTGCTCAAGCCGATTCAGATGTTTTATCCCCGCCAACAGCGGGTTTTTAGCGAGTGCCACCGGGCTAAGATTCAGACTAATGCCCTGCTCACGCCAGTCGACATAGTGCGCTGGATAGCCTGCCTGCATGACAATTCGGGTTGGCTGCATACAGCCCTGAGGGCTATAACCACGCCCGCCAGCACCGCGCGTTAGCATCACTTTCACTACGCCGTCCGCCTGCCCCAATGCCGCCTGTTTCATTTCCGCAATCAGACTTTCCCAGTCAACCGTCGGAAATAACAAGCGTGTAGCAGCCTGTTGCAGACGCGTGATATGTCGATCAAGCCAGACAACCTCACCAGCGCTGATTCTGGCTGTCGTAAAACAGCCGTCGCCGTACTGCGTAGCCCGATCGAGCACCGAAAGCTGTTCCTGTAACTGGCCATTAATCCACAGCATAATAAGCTCCGCATCATTCATCATCGTCAGCTTGCCAGTAAAGCTGCGTTGCAGACAAGCAGGTGTGTCTGATTTTATGCAGGCAAAAAAACCCGGAAACCGGGTTTTTAAGACGCTATTGCAATCAAATCTTACGGAAGATCAGAGAACCGTTGGTTCCGCCGAAGCCGAAAGAGTTGCACAATACATATTCCATATTGTTGACCTGGCGCGCTTCGTGCGGCACAAAATCCAGATCGCAGCCTTCATCTGGGTTATCCAGATTAAGCGTTGGCGGAACGGCTTGATCGCGCAGAGCAAGAATACTGAAGATAGACTCCACCGCGCCTGCCGCACCGAGCAAGTGACCCGTCATCGATTTTGTCGAGCTCACCAGCACGCTGCTAGCATCCGCACCGAATACGGATTTCACAGCCTGTGCTTCTGCTTTATCACCCGCAGGCGTAGAGGTGCCATGCGCGTTGATATAGCCGATCTGGCTCGTTGATACACCCGCATCACGCAGAGCGTTTTCCATCGCCAGTGCTGCACCCGAACCGTTCTCTGGCGGAGACGTCATATGATACGCATCGCTGCTCATGCCAAATCCAACAACTTCTGCATAGATTTTCGCACCGCGCTTTTTCGCGTGTTCATACTCTTCCAACACCATGATGCCAGCACCGTCACCTAGTACAAAACCATCACGATCTTTATCCCACGGACGGCTTGCCGCCTGAGGATCGTCATTGCGCGTAGACAACGCACGAGCAGCACCGAATCCACCAACGCCCAATGGCGTACTGGCTTTTTCTGCGCCGCCGGCCAACATCACATCCGCATCGTTGTAAGCAATGATGCGAGCTGCCTGACCAATATTATGCACGCCAGACGTACAGGCCGTAGCAATAGAGATACTCGGGCCACGCAGCCCGTACATGATAGTAAGATGCCCAGCCACCATATTGACGATGGTTGACGGCACGAAGAACGGACTGATTTTACGCGGGCCGCCGTTCACCAGCGCTGTGTGGTTCTCTTCAATAAGACCCAGACCGCCGATGCCAGAACCAATCGCCGCACCGATACGCGGCGCGTTCTCTTCCGTTACTTCCAAACCGGAATCCTGCATGGCCTGAACGCCAGCAGCAACACCGTATTGAATAAAGGCATCCATTTTGCGAGCTTCTTTACGCGAAATGAATTCCTCAGAATTAAAATCCTTTACTAAGCCAGCAAAACGCGTTGCATAGGCACTAGTATCGAAATGGTCGATCAGGCTGATACCACTCTGACCGGCAAGAAGAGCACTCCAGGTAGACTCAACTGTATTGCCGACAGGAGATAACATGCCCAGTCCGGTCACAACTACTCGACGCTTAGACACGCTTATCCTCCAGGGAGGGAAAAAAAGACACTGCGGGACAAAAAAACTTAGGCGGTCGAATGACCGCCTAGATATGTTCGCTTACTGCTGGTTAGCCTGAATGAAATCAATGGCTGCCTGAACAGTCGTGATTTTTTCAGCTTCTTCGTCTGGAATCTCAGTATCAAATTCTTCTTCCAGAGCCATTACCAGCTCAACAGTGTCAAGAGAATCAGCGCCGAGGTCATCAACGAAAGAAGCATTGTTTACGACTTCTTCCTGCTTAACACCAAGCTGTTCAACGATGATTTTCTTAACGCGTTCTTCGATAGTGCTCATACTCTTAAATTTCCTATCAAAACTCGCTTTCGCGATGGTTTTCGTAGTGTATAAAATGTTTGAAAAGATGCAACAAAATCTCGGCTGGTCGAACCACGATTTTGTGCTATTTTGCGGTTATCACCGCAAATAATGCAAATAGTTTTCGAGCTTTTTAGATCATATACATGCCGCCATTGACATGCAATGTTTCGCCAGTAATGTAAGCAGCTTCATCAGAGGCTAAAAATACAACAGCACTGGCGATTTCTTTAGCATCACCGAGTCGGTTAGCTGGAACCTGCGTCAAAATGCCTGCTCGCTGTTCTTCTGTCAATGCCTGAGTCATATCTGTTTCGATAAATCCAGGCGCGACGACGTTGACCGTAATACCACGAGAAGCCACTTCACGCGCGAGGGATTTGCTGAACCCAATCAGCCCCGCCTTCGCTGCCGCGTAGTTAGCTTGTCCTGCATTACCCATCGTTCCCACAACAGAACCAATGGTAATGATACGGCCAAAACGTTTCTTCATCATGGCACGCATTACTGCTTTAGACAGACGGAATACCGACGTCAAATTGGTATCCAGAATATCGTGCCACTCATCATCTTTCATACGCATCAGAAGGTTATCACGCGTGATACCAGCGTTATTGATAAGAATATCAACTTCCCCGAATTCCGCGCGAATTTCTGCCAATACGCTTTCTACTGATGCTGCATCAGCAACATTCAGCATATAACCTTTACCGTTATCACCCAGCCAGCTGCTAATCGCCTCTGCACCTTTCTCGCTGGTTGCGGTACCAATGACTTTTGCCCCGCGGGCAACCAGCGTCTCGGCGATGGCACGCCCTATACCACGGCTTGCACCGGTAACCAGTGCAATTTTCCCCTCAAAACTCATTGTCTTCTCCGTTCTTATTTCTCAATCGCCGCTGATAGAGAAGCAGGATCGTTCACCGCAGCTGCTGTCAGGGTATCGACGATTCGTTTGGTTAAGCCAGTCAATACTTTACCTGGCCCGACTTCTAACAGTGACTCAACGCCCTGAGAGGCCATAAATTCAACACAGTCCGTCCAGCGCACTGGGCAATACAGCTGGCGTACCAGCGCATCGCGAATCGCTTCCGGTGTTGTTTCGATGCTTGCATCAACATTATTGACAACCGGGATGACCGGAGCATTAAACGCCACGGACTCCAGCGCAACCGCGAGTTTCTTCGCGGCTGGCTCCATCAGCGCACAGTGTGACGGGACGCTGACAGGCAGCGGCAGTGCACGCTTCGCACCCGCTGCTTTACACGCTGCACCAGCACGCTCAACGGCGTCTTTATTGCCCGCAATCACCACCTGACCCGGTGAGTTGAAGTTTACTGGAGAGACCACCTGCCCCTGCGCAGATTCTTCACACGCTTTGGCAATAGCGTCGTTATCAAGCCCGATAATGGCATACATCGCGCCCGTTCCTTCCGGTACCGCTTCCTGCATCAGCTTGCCACGCAGTTCAACCAAACGGACAGCCTGTTGGAAATCCAGAACGCCAGCACAAACCAGTGCGGAATATTCACCAAGGCTATGACCAGACATCAGAGCAGGCGTTTTTCCTCCCTGCTGCTGCCAGACACGCCAGATAGCAACAGAAGCGGTCAGTAACGCAGGCTGCGTCTGCCAGGTCTTATTCAACTCTTCAGCTGGCCCTTGCTGGGTGAGCTGCCATAAGTCATAACCTAACGCTTCAGAAGCCTGAGCAAACGTTTCAGTGACGATGGGGTGTTCTGCCGCAAGTTCAGCCAACATACCTACCGTCTGCGATCCCTGACCGGGAAACACCATTGCAAATTGCGTCATATCACAATCCTGTTAATTAAAAACGAACCAGCGCGGAACCCCAGGTAAAACCGCCACCGAAGGCTTCAAGCAGCACCAGTTGCCCTGGTTTAATACGCCCATCGCGCACGGCTTCATCCAGCGCTGAAGGTACAGAGGCCGCGGAGGTATTACCATGACGATCCAGCGTCACAACCACCTTGTCCATCCCCATACCCAGCTTTTTCGCCGTGGCGCTGATGATTCGCAGGTTAGCCTGATGAGGCACCAGCCAGTCTAATTCACTTTTGTCCAGTTGAGCCGCTTGCAGCGTTTCCTCAACGATATGCGCCAGTTCAGTCACGGCCACTTTAAAGACTTCGTTACCCGCCATCGTCAGGTAAGCAGGTGTATCCGTATGGTTACGATCCTGATGCGGCAGCGCCAGCAGTTCGCCATAGCGACCATCGGCATGCAGATGAGTAGAAAGAATACCCGGCTGCTCTGATGGCGTTAACAGTACCGCGCCTGCGCCATCACCGAATAAAATCAGCGTGCCGCGATCTTCAGGATCCAATGTCCGAGACAGCGTATCGGAACCGATCACCAGTGCGTATTTCACCGCACCATTTTTAACGTATTGATCGGCAACGCTCGGTGCATAGGTAAAACCGGCACAGGCAGCGGCCAGATCGAAGGCAATTGTATCTTTGATCCCTAACAGCTGCTGAATCTGGCAGGCAGAACTCGGGAAAGCATGGCTCGATGATGTTGTCGCAACAATCAGAAGACCGACTTCAGAAGGATCGACATTTGCCATTTCCAGCGCTTTCTGCGCGGCACGGTATCCCATGGTCGCAACGTTTTCATCCGGCGCAGCAATTCGGCGCTCACGGATTCCAGTACGTGTGACGATCCATTCGTCCGTCGTTTCCACCATCTTTTCTAAATCAGCGTTCGTCCTGATTTGTTCAGGCAGGTAACTGCCCGTTCCGATTATTTTTGTATACATGTACGCTTAGTCACTCTTGGGTAATACCGCTTCTAGACGGGCGGCAATCCGGTCGGGAAGCTGCCGCCGTACCGTCTGCATTGCCTGTTCAATAGCAACCGCAAACGCTCTCTGGTTTGCTGCACCATGGCTTTTGATTACAGTTCCCCGCAATCCTAGCAGGCATGCGCCATTATATTGATCGGGGTTCAAATGGCCGAAACGCTTTGATAAGCGCTTTTGTAACAAACGTCCCAGCCATTTCAACCACCAGGACCGCTTTTGTTTTTGCCCTGGGCCTGAGGCTGGCGATTTCAGCAGTGACAGAAACATCCTTACCACGCCTTCCACCGTTTTCAGTGTGACATTACCCACAAAGCCGTCACAGACCATCACATCCGTTTTCCCGGTCAACAGGTCGTTGCCTTCCAGATAACCGATATAATTTATTGATGGTGCCTCTTTTAGCTGTGCCGCTGCTTCACGGATAGTGCTCAGCCCTTTGCTTTCTTCTTCACCAATATTCAACAACGCGACCCGAGGGTTCTTCAGTTCCAGCACTTCTTCCGCCATCACTGAACCCATCACGGCAAACTGAACCAGCATCGTGCTATCGCAATCAACATTCGCTCCCAGATCCAACACGACGGTCTTTCCGTGCTGCTGGTGTGGTAAGACCGATACCAATGCAGGCCGTTCAATACCGTCAAGTGGCTTAATCAGGAGCTTAGCCAGCCCCATAAGCGCACCCGTGTTACCTGCGCTCACACAGGCTTGTGCCCTGCCGTCTTTAATCAACTCAAGCGCTATGCGCATTGAGGTACCACGGCTCGCACGAATAGCCTGCGACGGCCTCGCATCACTAGCAATAACCGACTCCGCCGGAACAACCTCTAAGCGGGAAAGTAAATCAGAATCGACTTTGGCAAGTAATGGTGTAATCGCAGCAGGATCGCCGACTAATAACAAATTGAGAGCTGGATTAGAAGCCAGTGCCTGCAATGCAGCAGGCACTGTTACGCAGGGACCAAAATCCCCGCCCATCGCATCTAACGCCAGAGTTAGGCGTGTCAAGGTATTGCCTTGCAAATAATTCGCAAGAATTACTTAGCAATGACCTTGCGACCGCGGTAGTAACCATCCGCAGTGATGTGGTGACGCAGGTGAGTTTCGCCAGAAACTTTATCTACGGATACAGAAGAGGTAGTCAGCGCATCGTGTGAACGACGCATACCACGTTTGGAACGGCTAGGTTTGTTTTGTTGTACGGCCATGGACCTTACTCCTTAATTACTTACGCTTTAAACTGGCTAATACGGCAAACGGATTTGGTTTTTCCGCCTCTTCAGGCAGTTGGCCAAACACCATGTCCGCTTCGGACACTTCACAGTGTTCAGAATCATGCACCGGGGCGATAGGCAACATCAGAATAATTTCATCTTCAATCATTGCCAGCAGATCGACTTCGCCAAACTCATCAACGCCGATCGGCTCATACGCTTCCGGTAACGCTTCGGCCTGCTCATCATTGACGACCGGGCTAAAACAGAATGTCGCATGGACTTGATGTTCAAACGGCTTTCCGCAACGTTGACACATCAGTGTGACCGTAACATCGGCGTTACCGTCAATCACTGCCAGACGCTGATTATCAATATTGAAAGATAAAGAGGCCTGAACATCACTATCCACACTCACCACTGATTCGGCTACACGCTCTACTTGTTCCGGCGAATAGACACCAACGTAATCTAAACGCTTCTGAGCAGTGCGGACCGCATCAAGGGTTAAGGGTAATTTTACCTTTTGCATAGGGCGCGCATATTAACGTCGTAACGACATAGAGTCAAAGAAAAAGGCAGTGATGCACCACCTTTCACCAATATTCGCTTCCAGAGCGGCGCACAGTTTAAAATGCCTTTCATCATTACGCTACGGTTTATCAAAAATTATGCAGCAGATCGTTCTTGCCTCAACCTCACCATATCGCCGGGCCTTATTGGAAAAGCTGGCGATCCCCTTTATTTGCGCGTCGCCAGACATCGATGAAACCCCGCACCCTGATGAAAACGCCGTCGATCTCGTGATCCGCCTTGCTGAAAGCAAAGCCCGAGCGTTGGCCACGTACTACCCCAACCACCTGATTATCGGCTCCGATCAGGTTTGCGTTCTGGGAATGCCATCACGGGCAAACCACATAATAAGGGTAATGCAACACGACAGTTACAGCAGGCCAGTGGGAAATGCGTTTCCTTTTTTACCGGTTTAGCGCTTTTCAATAGTGCGACTCAGGAAATACAGAGCATCGCAGAGCCATTTGATGTGCATTTTAGAACGCTAACGGATGCGGAAATTGACGGCTATCTGGAGAAGGCAGCCGTGGAACTGCGCGGGCAGCTTCAAAAGCGAAGGGCTGGGCATTGCCCTTTTGAGCGATTATCCGGGCGCGATCCTAATACGCTCATTGGGTTGCCGCTGATCGCGCTGATTCGGATGCTACAAAAGGAAGGCGTTAATCCTTTGACAGCGTAATACAAATCGGGATAGCACGATGACGCGCTATCCCGACAGATAAAGGCGTAAAGGGTGTACGCGTCGTTATGCTTTTGTCTTGCGCAACGCCTGAAGACAGCGACGCAGTCCGCTATCCAATGGCGCTTCAATTCTCAACGTCTCGCCGGTATTTGGGTGCTCAAAACGCAGCGCCTGCGCATGCAGGAACAGACGTTTTAACCCGGTATCCGCCAGTTGTTCATCGAATTCGCGATCGCCGTAACGGTCGTCAAATGCTATCGGATGCCCAGCATACTGAGTATGCACACGAATTTGATGCGTACGTCCGGTGACAGGGCTCGCTCTCACCAGAGTCGCATGCTCAAAACGCTCTTCTACCTTAAAGCGCGTTTCCGACGGCTTGCCTTCGCTGTTAACTCGCACAACGCGCTCACCGCTTTGCAGAATGTTTTTCAACAGCGGCGCCTGAACAACCTTACAGTGGGACTGCCATTGTCCGCGAACCAACGCCAGGTAATCTTTTTGCATGCCTTTTAGCCGCAGCTGTTCATGCAGAGAACGCAAAGCCGAGCGTTTTTTCGCTACCAGCAAAACGCCTGACGTATCGCGATCGAGGCGGTGTACCAGCTCCAGAAAACGCGCTTCCGGACGTAAAGCACGTAGCCCTTCAATCACGCCGAAGCTCAGACCGCTTCCGCCATGCACGGCGGTACCCGAGGGCTTATTCAGCACCAGCAGGTAGTCATCTTCGTAAATAATGCACTCGGCCAACGCCGCCACTTTACCAAGACTCGCAGAAACAGGCGTTTCATCACGTTCTGCCTGCCGAACAGGCGGAATACGAATGACATCGCCGTCGAGCAATTTATACTCAGGCTTGACCCGTTTCTTATTTATCCTTACCTCGCCTTTACGCAAGATACGGTAAACCATGCTTTTAGGCACACCCTTTAAGTGGGTATGCAAAAAGTTATCGACGCGCTGCCCCGCTTCATCTGCGGAGATCGTCACAAATTGTACTGAAGGATTATCTGTTTTCATGATGCGCGATTCTAAATAGAGCAACCCGATAGCGCCACTTCTTTTTCTGTGCTTAACTGTGTGTCTGACTTATGAAGATATTGTTGCACTATCGGGTAGGTAACGCGGGTAAGTGACGGGTGAATTGCGTTGTAGCATCAAACCCTGCCCGTTTTGGTGATCACGACAGAACTATCTTTATACAGACAGGCAAAGTCACCTTGCTATAACGGTATCAGCAGTGGAATAATGCTTTTGCGTTTCCCACGCGGATTTCCGATAAAACAAGGGGAAATTGCGAAATTATTAAATTTGCCTGATGACGCACACACGCAGCAATGGCGTAAGACGTAATGCGAAATCAAGCAGTTAGCGGGCTGCGGATTGCAGCTTGGCCGGCAAATGGAATCAGATCTGGCGACATTATTCAGAAGCTGTTCCCTCAGTAAATGCGCTGTTTTCCATCAGGAAACACAGGCTACCGAAACATGCGTCTCTATGCAGGCGACAACCGGGAGGTTGACGTCCCTGCGATAAGCCACGAGGCCATCGGTTCACTCCGGTCATGCGGTTCTTTTGTCCGCAGCTCTATCAATAATGCAAGTAAAAATAACGAGTAAGTTGAAGATGAAAAGAATGTTAATTAACGCAACTCAGCAGGAAGAGTTGCGTGTTGCCTTGGTTGATGGTCAACGGCTGTATGATTTGGATATCGAAAGTCCGGGTCATGAGCAGAAGAAAGCAAATATCTACAAAGGTAAAATCACTCGTATCGAACCCAGTCTTGAAGCGGCTTTTGTTGATTACGGCGCAGAAAGACATGGTTTCCTCCCTCTTAAAGAAATCGCCCGCGAATACTTCCCCAGCAACTATGCTTCCCATGGTCGTCCTAACATTAAAGACGTGTTACGTGAAGGTCAGGAAGTCATTGTTCAGGTAGACAAAGAAGAACGTGGCAACAAAGGCGCAGCGCTGACCACCTTTATCAGCCTGGCGGGTAGCTATCTGGTCTTAATGCCGAATAACCCGCGCGCCGGTGGAATTTCCCGCCGCATTGAAGGCGACGATCGCACCGAGCTCAAAGAAGCGCTGGGTTCGCTGCAACTGCCTGATGGCATGGGTCTCATTGTTCGCACTGCGGGTGTGGGCAAATCCGCAGAGGCCCTGCAATGGGATCTGGCTTTCCGTCTGAAACACTGGGACGCGATCAAAAAAGCCGCCGAAGGCCGCCCAGCACCGTTCCTGATCCATCAGGAAAGTAACGTAATTGTCCGCGCTTTCCGTGACTATCTGCGCCCGGACATTGGCGAAATTCTGATTGATAACCCCAAAATTCTCGACCTGGCGAAAGAACACATTTCTGCGCTGGGCCGTCCTGATTTCAGCAGCAAAATCAAACTGTACAGTGGTGAAATCCCGCTTTTCAGCCATTACCAGATTGAGTCGCAGATCGAATCGGCTTTCCAGCGCGAGGTTCGCCTGCCGTCCGGCGGTTCTATCGTTATCGATACCACTGAAGCGCTGACGGCAATTGATATCAACTCCGCTCGTGCAACGCGCGGTGGTGATATTGAAGAAACCGCATTTAACACCAACCTTGAAGCCGCAGACGAAATTGCTCGCCAATTGCGCCTGCGTGACCTCGGTGGCCTGATCGTTATCGACTTCATCGATATGACTCCGGTTCGTCACCAGCGTGAAGTGGAAAACCGCCTACGTGATTCCGTACGTCAGGATCGTGCACGTATTCAGATTGGCCGCATTTCCCGCTTCGGCTTGCTGGAAATGTCGCGTCAGCGCCTGAGTCCGTCACTGGGTGAATCCAGCCATCACGTCTGTCCACGCTGTAGCGGTACAGGGACGATTCGTGACAATGAATCACTTTCGCTGTCCATTCTTCGCCTGATTGAAGAAGAAGCACTGAAAGAAAATACCAAAGAAGTCCACGCGATTGTCCCAGTCCAGATTGCTTCTTATCTGCTGAACGAGAAGCGTGATGCCGTTAACGCCATTGAGAAACGTCAAGGCGGCGTGCGTGCGGTCATCGTGCCACACGACGGCATGCAAACGCCGCACTACTCCGTTGTACGTGTCCGTAAAGGCGAAGAAAAGCCAACGCTTAGCTATCTGCTGCCTCAGCGTTTGGAAACGGAAACACAGCAACAGCAAGACGAACAGACGATTGAGCGTAAACAGCCAGAACAACCTGCGTTAGCGACGTTTACCATGGCAGAAATGCCAGCGGAAACCGCACCGTCGGTAACCAAAGCGGCGCCTGCTGCAGCGAAACCAGCGGAAGTCGCTCAACCAGGCCTCATCAGCCGTTTCTTCAGCGCCTTAAAAAGCGCCTTTGCTTCTGAACCTGCGGTAAAAGCAGCGGATAGCGTTGACGAGAAGAAGGCCGAAGAAGAGAAATCTGCTGAAGGCCAGCGTTCTGAGCGTCGTAATTCACGCCGTCAGGGTAATAATCGCCGCGATCGTGGTTCTCGTGACAATCGTGACAATCGTGACAATCGTGACAATCGTGACAATCGTGACAATCGTGAACAGCGTGATGAGCAGCGCCGTAATAAGCGACAGAACGAGGAAGTGGTTGCAGAAAACGCGGAGAAAACCAGTTCAGAAGAGCAGCCGCGCCGTGAACCACGTGCTGAGCGTCAGCGTCGTCGTCAGGACGAACGCCGTCAGGCTTCTAATGAGGCAAAAGTTCAGCCAGCGGTTGATGATTCCGATGACAACGCAGCCGAGCAGGATAAACCGGTTCAGGTTATGCCGCGTCGCCAACGCCGCCAACTGACGCAGAAAGTACGCGTTCAGTCCGACGCTCAGCCGGATACCCTCTCCGATAGCACAGCACCTGCCGCTGTTCCATCTGAGCAGGTTCAATCTTACGTCAAGCCAAACGATGCTGCGGTAGACAATAACGAGATCGATAACGAACCAAACGACGCAAATCGTGCCAACGCCGAGAATGGCGGTATGCCACGTCGTTCACGTCGCTCGCCGCGTCATCTGCGCGTCAGCGGTCAACGTCGCCGTCGCTATCGTGATGAGCGTTACCCGTCTCAGTCTCCGATGCAGTTGGAATTTGCCGCCGCATCACCGGAAATGGCATCAGGAAAAGTGTGGGTCAGCTATCCTCTTGCACAGACACAGCTGGCTGAAGGTCAACCGCAGGGCGAAAACGTTGCAGCGATTGAAACACCGCTGTTACCTGCCGTCGTTGAAGCCGCAGTGGCGACACAGGCCGATACAGCGGAATCCAACGCAGTGGAAAACGTGGCGATTGCTGAAGCCGTCACTCAGGAAGACGCTGTTGTAACCGCGACAGCACAATCTGCCGACGTGATTCAGGATAGCAATGTCGCAAATGTCGAGGTAAGTGCTACAGGCGAAGAAACCGTCGTCGAGCCCGTTACCGAGAACACTGCTATCGACGATGCTATCGCTGCGGTTGCCGTAAGTGCCGTTGAGGAAGCAAAGGTTGCTGATACTGCTCTGGCTGCGGAAGACACACAGATCGTTGAACCTGTTGCAACTGAAGCTGTCGTGGCTGACGATGTCGCTACGGAAGCAGTTGCAGAAAACAAACAGGCAGATAGCATCGCTGATGCAACCGAGAAAGCAGATGTAGCAGAACCTGTTTCTACTCCGGCGGTTTCCGCAGTCCAGGAAACCAGCGCGCCACAGCGCGTTCAGGATGAACCGGTTAACGCAACCAGCGCGCAGCTGATTGTGGAAGAACCTGTATCGAGTGTAACAAAAGCAGCCACCGTTGCTGAGCAGCCTCGCTATAAGTTCCATGCAACAGCGCCAATGACTAAAGCACCGGCGCCGGCATACCACGCGGAACCTGCCCGACACAGTGATTGGGTTCGTCCTGCCTATCCGTTCTCTGGAAAAGGTTCGGCAGGCGGTCATGCGGCAGTTAACCAGTCAACTGCGCCAGCAACCAAACCTACACCAGTCAGCGAGTAATTCTGACATCTATAGACAAACACCCGCAATTGGCGGGTGTTTTTTATGCACAAACTATTGTTAGCCTAAAAATGCAATAGCTTGATATCTACGCTGTCCGTTTTGCCATCCAGTTCAGCAAGCAGGTTCTTGAAGTGATCGCTCTGCTCATGTGATGTCAAAGCCTCTCGATCTTTCCAACGCTCGAAGAACACAAACGAACCGGCTTTATCTACGACTTCATGCAGATCGTACTGCACATTACCCGCTTCCTGTCGGCTAGGCGCCACCACGCGCTTTAGCGTTGCGGTAACGTCTGCAATGAACTCTGCTTTTGCCTGAATAGTGGCGACAATACGAATTTCCATATACATCCCTTATTTATCAATGAAAATATTTACTCTAAATAATTCGAGTTTCAGGCAGGCGGCAAGAGAAGGAATCCCGATGAGCTTACTCAAGTAAGTGATTCGGGTGACTGAACGTTGCCAACGCACATGCAACTTGAAGTATGACGAGTATAATGCTATCAGATGCCAATCGACGGCTAATTTCAAGCATTCATCAACAAACGGATGCATTCGAATGGCTTTACGCTTATCCTTATCCCCCGCCGTATCAGTCCCAAAACCAACCGAAAGACGATGTTTTTCTACTGACCGCCGGAGCGCAATTCCATGACCGCACAGCCCACAATTCTTAAAATCCGTCGCCCTGACGATTGGCACATTCACCTGCGTGACGATCGGATGCTGGAAACCGTTCTCCCCTATACCAGTCGTTTCTTTGGCCGTGCGATTGTTATGCCTAACCTGACGCCGCCGATTACTACCATGGCCAGCGCTATCGCGTATCGCCAACGTATTTTAGCCGCGGTTCCGCAGGGTGATGACTTTCACCCGCTGATGACGTGCTACCTGACCGATGCGCTTGATGCCAATGAAATCGTGAATGGTTTTGAGCAAGGCGTCTTTACTGCTGCCAAATTATACCCGGCCAACGCCACAACGAATTCCAGCCATGGGGTTACCAGCGTCGCCAATATCTCCGGCATTCTGGAGAAAATGCAAAAAATGGGTATGCCGTTACTCATCCACGGTGAAGTTACCGACTCTGCCGTGGATATTTTCGATCGGGAAGCGCGCTTCATCGAAACGGTACTGGAACCATTGCGCCAACAATTCCCTGAACTGAAGGTTGTCCTTGAGCACATTACGACGAAAGAAGCCGCGCAGTACGTTGTTGAAGGTAACGATTATCTCGCTGCAACCATTACACCGCAGCACCTGATGTTTAACCGCAATCATATGCTGGTTGGCGGCGTTCGCCCTCACCTGTATTGTCTACCTATCTTAAAACGTAATACGCATCAGCAGGCGCTACGCGAAGCCGTAGCCAGCGGCTGTGACCGCCTTTTCCTCGGTACTGACTCCGCTCCTCACGCAAAACACAGGAAAGAATCCAGCTGTGGCTGCGCTGGCGTGTTTAATGCCCAGGCGGCATTAAGTACCTACGCCACCGTTTTTGAAGAAATGAACGCGCTTGATAAACTCGAAGCATTCTGCTCCCTGAACGGCCCACGTTTTTATGGTCTGCCGGTGAACGACAGTTGGATTGAGCTTTACCGTGAAACGGTCACGTTCCCGGAAGAAATCTCTCTCGGCGACGAGTCGCTAATCCCCTTCCTGGCTGGACAAAGCCTTAACTGGTCAGTCCGTTAATCGACAAGCCCATCCGCATTATGCCGATGGGCTAAATTTTATTGCGCGTCTTGTTCTCCACTTGCAATAACTGTATAAATAAACAGTTTAAAATTTGGAGGTCACCATGCGCGTAGAAATCACTCTTGCAAAGACAACGCCTTTACCCGCCGGTGCGATTGAAGCACTCAGGCATGAGCTGGAAAAGCGTATTCACAAAATTTACCCCGATACGCCCATTCAGGTTCGTTATGCATCCGCAAATAACCTGACGGTCATGGGTGCAGGCAAAGATGACAAAGATCGTATCTCTGAAATCTTGCAGGAAACGTGGGAAAGCGCCGACGACTGGTTTACGGCAGAGTAATCTAAAGCTTGAAAGATAACGAAGATATAGGCTGTAATGGCAGTTTGAAGCGGCATTTCGCCATGTGCTATGACCGAGGGTATCTGTTATGACGGTAGAAAAACCAGAAGAGGCAATGACATTCGGGGAACTGCTGGAGCTGATTGGCGAGCAACAACGCAAAATCGATGCTCTGGAACTCGCCTTTTCGTCTCTGGCATTCTGCCTCGATGAGAAAGCAAACACACTGATGATTCATAACCTGACGCTCTAATCTCAAAATGAAAATCGAGATCCCGCGATGAAAAAATACCTTGCCCGACTTGCTGCCGCATTGGAGAAAAATGCGGGATCTGGTGTGGAATAATGTCCTGCCGCTCCTGCTAACCACACCTTCGGGATGAAAGCCAATTCGTCCCGATATTTTATCTGACGCATCGCTTACCCCCTTTCTCCATACCGTCTGTGTAATATTTTTTACGAAAAACTGAAAATATTTCCCATAAATTAAATAAGCAGCAGTATACTGATAATGCTCATTTAAAAATAATGAGCCACCTGAAGCCTCGTTAGTCACTCATGTTAGTAACTAGTCAATAAGGGGTATTTATGGATAGAAAAAATGAAGTTATTCAGACACATCCTCTTGTAGGTTGGGACATCAGCACCGTTGACAGTTATGACGCCATGATGATCCGTTTGCACTACTTATCCACCTCGGACCAAGCACCAGATGAAGCACATGTAGACCGGACGCTTTGGCTAACGACCGATGTTGCACGGCAGTTGATACACATACTCGAAGCCGGTATTGCAAAAATCGAATCAACAGATTGTGACGTCAGTGATTATCGGAAACATTAGTAATTGATAACGTTATTAATATTATATTCAATACCCATCAGTTTTGCTTAAAATAACAACACCGCCAATAAGGCGGTGTTGTTATTTTAGGGTTATTCTCATTTCTTTTATATCCATCAATAAATTAATTCCTGCTCGCCAGCCTTTATACTAATAATCACCTGCTGCATCATTATTCAACTAATAGAGTCTCTTTGCAGCATGAATCATTTATTTCTCTGCCATCTTTATTCATTCTCACCTGAAGACAGGTATCAGAAATAGCTATTTCTATTAAAGAACTTCCATAACCAAACTGAATAAATTATGAATTTAAATTCAAAAAAACTGCTCATGTTTATGATAATGTTACAATTTGAAAGTTTATATTGATTTTATGTTTCTTCCTGTTAAATTTTCGCCGGATTGACATGTTACCGATCTGATAAGGAGCTATCACCATGCTTTGGCGTAATACCTCTTCTCGTTATGGCCATATCAGCATTCTTTTGCACTGGATTGCAGCGTTAACCGTTTATGGCATGTTCGCTTTAGGCCTATGGATGGTCACATTAGGCTACTACAATATTTGGTACCACCGTGCCCCAGAAATCCATAAGGCGATTGGCGTACTATTCTTCGCTATCTTAATTTTTCGCGTGGTGTGGCGGTTTATTTCTCCCCCTCCTCCACCATTAAAAAGCTACTCCACATTGACCCGCGTCAGCGCGACGCTGGCTCATATTGCGCTTTATGTCATTCTTTTCGCCATTCTTATTAGTGGATATCTCATTTCCACTGCCGAAGGGCATTCCATCTCAGTTTTTGGCTGGTTTTCTATTCCGGCCATTGTCAGCGGCTTGACGGATCAGGCCGATATAGCAGGCGACGTGCATCTTTATCTTGCATGGGCGGTGGTTGCCTTATCAGCGCTGCACGGTTTAGCCGCATTAAAACACCACTTTATAGATGGTGATAACACGTTGAAACGGATGTTGGGTCGCAACGTTCCTTAACTTTCTGGATTTATGGAGAAATACCAATGCTGAAGAAAACACTACTGAGCCTGACTGCAGTATCCATGCTTGCCTCTGCTGGTTCTGCACTGGCGGCAGAGTACAAGTTCGATAAAGAAGGCCAGCACGCGTTTATTGAATTCCGCATTAAACACCTCGGTTACAGCTGGCTTTACGGCAGCTTTAACGACTTCGATGGCGCCTTTACCTTTGATGAGAAAAACCCATCAGCAGATAAAGTAAATGTCACTATCAACACTAACAGCGTTGACACTAACCACGCTGAGCGTGACAAGCACCTACGCAGCGCAGAATTTTTAAACGTTACCAAGCATCCGCAGGCAACGTTTACCTCAACGGAAGTGAAGAAAGACGGCGAAGATTACGATATTACCGGCAACCTGACCTTAAACGGCGTCACCAAGCCTGTTAAGCTCGATGCCAAACTCATCGGTCAGGGCGATGACCCGTGGGGTAACTATCGTGCAGGGTTTCAAGCCGAAGGCACTATCAAGCTGAAAGACTTCAACATTACGACCGATTTAGGTCCAGCTTCGCAGGATGTAGAACTGATTATTGCCGTTGAAGGCGTTCGCCAGAAGTAAGGCGACACCACGCATTAACAGCAAAAGCCCTTTCCTTTGGAAAGGGCTTTTTATATTACGCGATTAGCCGCTAATTATTCAGCCTTGTCTTTCGCGACAGGAGCCGGAATGTGCAGCGTTGACTGCAATAATCCTTTGGATTTATTGAAGATTTTCATTCCATTTTCACGTCCGCTGCGTATCGCTCTTTGCTCCTCCAGCGGCAGCTTCGTTTCATCCTGACACTGCGTGCTACAGCAGCCTTCGTATTTTGCAGCGCAGGAAGGACACTGGATAAACAGAAGATGGCACCCTTCATTACGGCAGTTAGTGTGGCTATCACACGACGCCCCGCACTGATGGCAATGCGCAATGACGTCATCAGAAATGCGCTCTCCCATTCGTTCGTCAAACACGAAATTCTTGCCGATAAACTTCAGCGGTAGTCCCTGAGCTTTAGCCTGGCGCGTATATTCAATAATACCGCCCTCTACGTGATACACGTTCTTAAAGCCGTGGTGCAACATGTAGGCGCTGGCCTTCTCGCAGCGAATACCGCCCGTGCAGTACATGACAATATTTTTGTCGCGCGCCTCATCCAGCATTTCAACCGCCATCGGCAACTGCTCACGAAACGTATCCGACGGCACTTCCAGTGCGTTCTCGAAATGCCCGACTTCATATTCGTAATGGTTACGCATATCGACGAACACGGTGTCAGGATCGTCAGCCATCGCATTAACCTGATCGGCTTTCAGGTATTGTCCGACATTCGCTGGGTTAAATGTTGGATCGTCAATCCCATCAGCGACAATCCGTTCACGTACTTTCATACGCAATACCCAGAATGATTTCCCGTCATCTTCCAGAGCGATATTTAAGCGAATCTGATCGAGCGCCGGGTGCGCACTGAACAATACCGCCTTAAAGGCCTCGAACTGATTATTGGGCACGCTGATTTGGGCGTTAATCCCCTCAGTCGCAATGTAAATACGACCGAAGACCTGACATTGCTCAAGCTGAATATACAGACTATCGCGAAAGGCTTTTGGATCGTCAATGGTGAAATATTTATAGAAGGAAACTGTGGTACGCGGCTCGGTTTCCGCAAGCATACGCGCCTTCAGTTCCTCATTAGAAATCCGGTTATGTAACACTGGCATGGTGTACGTTCCTGTCTTCATTGAGGTTAGCGTGTGACGTTCATCATCGAGCCATAGCCCGACACATTGAATCGCCCGGCATCATACCTGATAGCGTTGAGGCTGTCAGGGCATGAAATGAATAGCGCGACGACAAAGAGTGATCTACCGTAAACCAATGACCTCTGGGATTCATTTTCGCTTTCATGAAGTATCATCATCGAAGGATTTGTCATTATGAGTCAGCTTTTCTCCCCGTATCTCTTGGTAAACTCGAACTGCCTAACCGAATCATCATTGCCCCTATGTGTCAGTATTCGGCTGAGGACGGCAAGGCGACAGCCTGGCATACCATGCATTTAGGCAACCTGTCACATTCCGGAGCAGGATTACTCATTATCGAGGCTACCGCAGTTTCTCCAGAAGGCCGGATTTCCCCACGACCTTGGCTTGTGGGATGATGTGACAGAACAGGCCCTTGCTGGCGCGGTTAACGCGGTCAAAACCTATTCTGCCATGCCTCTCGGCATACAATTAGGGCACGCCGGTCGTAAAGCCTCAACGGGTGTTCCGTGGAGCGGACGAGCATTTTGCGCCCGGAACTGGGAGGCTGGCAGACTATTGCACCATCAGCGATCCCTTATAATGACAGCGATGCTGTGCCGCTGGCGATGTCAGAACAACACATCCGCGCGTTAATTGATTCATTCGTTTCGTCTGCTAAACGTGCGGATCGTCTGGGCTTTGACCTGATAGAAATTCATGCTGCTCACGGCTATTTGCTGCATCAGTTCCTTTCACCGCTGACAAATCAGCGCACAGATAACTACGGAGGTTCACTTCAGAACCGGATGCGTCTGGTCGTTGAGATTTACCGCGCAATACGCGAGGTTTTCCCTGCGCATAAAGCCGTTGGCGTACGCATTTCTGCGACAGATGGCGTTGAGGGCGGTTGGGATCTGGAGCAGTCTGTACAGCTTAGTCAAGCGCTGCACGAATTAGGCTGTGATTTCATCCACGTATCCAGTGGCGGACTGTCGCCGTTGCAACAAATCCACCCTGCGCCTAATTATCAGGTACCGTATGCGCAGCGGATTAAACAAGAGGTTGGCATCACCACCATCGCCGTTGGGCTGATAACCGAGCCGGAACAGGCAGAAGCGATCGTCGCAACCGGTGAGGCAGACGCTATCGGGCTGGCTCGCGCCATCCTTTTCGATCCCCGTTGGCCATGGCATGCGGCCGCCAGGCTGGGCGCGCAGGTATCCGCCCCCGCACAGTACTGGCGTAGTGAACCACGCTACGCCAGAGGCATCTTCAAACAATAGCGGTGTAAATACGCTGTGTCAGGCGGTCCCTATCTGGGTCGCCACTTCCCTACCTCGCCACGCGTCATGCCACCAAAGGTCAAAACTCATTCTTTGAAAATGATAGGATCAAGGCTGTTTTTGCATAAAAATCAGTCAATAACGCGGCGGTAATTTGTGTTATTGGCAAAGCGCCGTAATAATCTATCTTGCAGTTAACCATTAACTCGTTTTTAACGGTTCGCGTGCTGACCAGCACCAAAATATTGATACTGAGGCCATGACACAAATCCCTTCTTTTAATCGTTCATTGCTACATCCGCGCTACTGGCTCACCTGGTTGGGCATCGGCATCCTTTACCTCATCGTTTTGCTTCCCTATCCCGTTCTGTATCGTATCGGTACCGCACTTGGTCATTTGGCTCTGCGTCTATTGCCAAAGCGCGTCAACGTTGCCGCCCGTAACCTCGAACTGTGCTTCCCCGAGATGTCGCAGGCTGAGCGTGATGCATTAGTCAGGAAAAATTTTGAATCTGTCGGCATGGGCGTAATTGAAACCGGTATGGCCTGGTTTTGGCCAGACTGGCGTATCGAACGCTGGTTTACGGTGACTGGCCTTGAACATATTCGCCCTGTGCCGGAAAAGCAGCAAGGCGTGCTGCTCATTGGTCTGCATTTCCTGACGCTGGAATTGGGTGCTCGCATCTTTGGCATACACAATCCAGGGATCGGGGTGTACCGCCCGAATGATAACAAGCTGATTGACTGGTTACAGACGTGGGGAAGGATGCGGTCCAATAAATCCATGCTGGATCGTAAAGATCTCAAAGGGATGATTCGCGCACTCAAACAGGGAGAGATCATCTGGTATGCACCCGATCACGATTACGGCCCACAAAGCAGCGTATTCGCCCCTCTGTTTGCCGTAGAGAAAGCGGCAACAACCCGCGGTAGCTATATGTTGATAAAGACCGCGCGCCCTGCCGTCGTTCCTTTTGTTCCACGTCGTCTGCCTGACGGAAAAGGCTATGAACTGCTGATCCAACCTGCAGAACAGGGTGCACCTGTAGATAACGAAACCGCAACAGCCGTTTGGATGAACACCGTCGTTGAACAGAATATTCTGCTCGCACGGGATCAATATATGTGGCTGCACCGCCGGTTCAAAACCCGCCCGGAAGGCGAACTGTCCCTTTATTAACGAACGCCTTTCAGTACCGGTTGCGCATTGCAGGAGCTGCGGCACCTTGTGACAGACGAAAAAAAGCAACGGCGATTGATCGCCGTTGCTTTATCTTTCACGCCAACGCGACGTTAGCTTTTGATATGAGGTGCGGGAAGTTTCTGGTAAGACTCAACCCACGCAGCATACGCTTCCGGTTTTTGCCACACATGGTAATGCAAACGCGATATCGTCACAGGATCGCTAAGCAGTGCCAGACGCTGATTATTGCTCACCTCTTCCGGCTTGCGACTCAAGGCCTCACGCACATTCTTCTCACGCACGTCTTCAATCGCCCGACTGAAGCGATGGCGCGCCGTCGCCATTGCGCTGGCAAGGGCGTTAATTGACGGATCGAAGACGGCCTGCATAAACCCGCTATCCAACCTACGCTGATGGTTCAGTCGGCAATATTCGTCGGTCGCGACCAATTCACGCGGCGGATTAAACTCTTCCGGTATCATCAGCAACTTGGCACGTTTACAGCCCAGCCCCAATGACGCGCGGCTCGAGTAAACCGAAACAAACGGCGACAAAATCAGCGAGAAGACAATTGGAGCCAGCCACCACAGGAAGCGCAGATCCAACCATGCCATACCAATCGCCCAGACCAGCCCCAGAATCAACTGAGAGCCGTGGCGCACGAATGCTTCGCTCCACGGGGTTGCATCGTCGTCACGCTGCGGAGAATTCCACTGTACCGACCAGCCGAGAAACGCACTAACAACAAACACCGTGTGGAACAGCATACGAACCGGTGCCAGCAAGACCGAGAACAGCATTTCCAGCAGCAATGAAAGAAATACCCGGAAAGCACCGCCGTACTCTCTTGCGCCTTTCGCCCACACCAGAATTACGCTCAACAGTTTTGGCAAGAACAGCAAAACCAACGTCGTCGAGAACAGTGCGATAGCCAGTTCCGGCCGCCACTGTGGCCAGACGGGGAACAGCTGCCGGGGCTGCAGGAAGTACTGGGGCTCCATAAGCGTATGTACAACCTGCAACGCCGTAGAGAGCATCAGGAACATAAACCACAGCGGTGCCGACAGATAAGACATTACGCCGGTAAGGAAAACAGCGCGGTGAACCGGATGCATACCTTTGACCAGGAACAACCGGAAGTTCATCAGGTTACCATGGCACCAGCGGCGGTCACGTTTCAGCTCATCCAGCAGGTTAGGCGGCAGCTCTTCATAACTTCCCGGCAGATCGTAGGCGATCCACACCCCCATCCTGCGCGACGCATCAGCGCCGCTTCGACGAAGTCGTGAGAAAGAATCGCACCAGCAAACGACCCTTCACCCGGCAGCGGTGCCAAAGCACAGTGCTCGATGAACGGTTTCACGCGGATAATCGCGTTATGTCCCCAGTAATGTGATTCACCCAGTTGCCAGAAGTGCAGGCCTGCGGTGAACAGCGGGCCGTAAACACGCGTCGCAAACTGCTGGCAACGTGCATATAGCGTATCCATACCTGACGCTTTCGGTGACGACTGGATGATACCGGCGTTCGGGTTCGCTTCCATCAGCCTGACCAGAGACGTCAAGCATTCACCGCTCATGACGCTATCGGCATCCAGAATGACCATGTAGCTGTACTGGTTGCCCCAGCGGCGGCAGAAGTCATCGATATTGCCGCTTTTACGTTTAACGCGGCGACGGCGACGGCGATAGAAAATACGCCCTGCTCCGCCGACATCACGGCACAGCTCCATCCAGGCTTTTTGCTCTGCCACGCAGATATCGGGATCGTTACTGTCGCTCAGAACGTAAATATCAAAATGCTCAAGATTGCCCGTCGCTTCAACTGATTCATACGTCGCACGCAGTCCCGCAAACACGCGTTCTACGTCTTCGTTACAAATCGGCATGATTAACGCCGTGCGATGTTCTGGATTCAGCGGTTCATTACCCACCGTCGTGGAAGAGATGCTGTATTTATCTCGACCAATCAGCAGTTGCAGGAACCCCATCAGTGCGGTCCAGAACCCAGCCGATACCCAGCAGAACAGCACGGCAAACAGAACCAGTATGCCGCTTTGCAACACATAAGGAAGCAGCTGCATTAGCGAGCGCGTCCACGGTTGACCCGCCATTTCAAACGGATTGATGAGCGCCCATCCCTGATAAGGCAGGATGGTTTTCATGTACCAGGTTGCGATCGCCGTCTGAAACAGCGTTAACGCCAGCAGAATATAGCGGCGGATTGTCCCCACCAGACGCCAGCGGTTTTCGGAAATTTTCTCTTCCGGGCTGTAATGAGGGCGAGGCGGCACAGTACGGCCCAACAGACTTTCCCACCAACGAACCAATGGATTCGTCCGCCAGACGTCCGGGAACATAGAAGCGCGAGTAATAACGGGCATCGCTTTTAATGCCGTCCGCCCTTCTCTGTCACTGCCGAGTTGCTTAGCGTTATCCAGGCCATCTTCCCAGGCCATTTCAAGACGTGCCTGCACGGAATGCAGCGCAGCATCGTCTTCGGCCTGAACATTAACCTGATGACCTTCAGACTGGCTATTTTCAGATAAGGTCTGATGCAAAACGGCCTGATCGTTCCAGGCCGCTTGCGGTAATTTTTCGCGAAGAACCTCTGCCTGCTCGGCAGGCAGAGGTAGTTTCTCAATATAATCGAGAGAAGAAGTTGACTTATTCATTAGCAGGCAGCTGATTGCTCCAGGTTTCAGTCAATGTCGTCTCGCCATTAACCAATGCAGCTCTCATTTCAGTCGGCTGTTTCGCATCTTTCACGCGCAAACGCAGCGTCAGACGCCAGCCATGAGTTACTGGGTTATAGCGAACATTATTTTCTACAATCTCGCCGTTATCGCCAATGCTGACCTGAGAGGCCACCGGAGTGCTCTCATCCAGCTCTTTTAAATTCGGTCCAACAAAATCCACAATATACGCGATCGTGCCGTCAGGCTGGCGGATCAGGTTAGATTGTTTAACATCACCGGCAGAACGGCGAGTCTGTTGAACATAGGCAATGTTCGGAGAATGCAGTTGATCTTCGTCGCGCGTAAAGTGCAGACGATATTTAATATCCAGCGGTTTGCCCGTTTCTGGCAACACATCAGGCGTCCAGAAAGCAACGATGTTGTCGTTGGTTTCATCCGCGGTAGGGATTTCAACCAGCTCGACTTTTCCTTTACCCCACTCGCCTTTCGGTTCAACCCAGCCGCTTGGGCGCAGATCGTAACGATCGTCGAGATCTTCATAAGCAGTAAAATCACGGCCGCGTTGCAGCAGGCCAAACCCTTTCGGATTTTCTATCGCGTAAGTGCTCACAGACAGGTGCTTAGGATTATTCAGCGGACGCCAAATCCATTCGCCATTACCGGCATGAATTGACAGACCGTTAGAGTCATTCAGTGCTGGACGGTAGTTCAGCGTCGGCGACGGCTGGTTCGGCCCGAACAGATACATACTGGTCAGCGGAGCGATACCCAACTTGCCCACTTTATCGCGCAGGAAGACTTTAGCCTGAACGTCTACGACGCTGTCACGCCCTGGGTAAACGGTAAACCGATAAGCTCCTGCGGCACGTGGAGAATCCAACAGTGCATAAATCACCAGGTGTTTATCATTTGGTTTTGGACGTTCAATCCAGAACTCACGGAAACGTGGGAACTCTTCACCAGAAGGCAACGCTGTATCGATCGCCAAACCACGCGCAGATAAGCCATAAATCTGGCCTTTACCTACCACACGGAAATAGCTGGCACCCAGCATACTGACAATTTCATCGTTCTTATCGGCTTTATTGATCGGATAGAGAACTTTAAAACCGGCAAAGCCGAGATTCTTAACCGTTTCAGGATCGTGGTTGACGGAGCCAAAATCAAAATACTCAGAAGAGTATTTAATCTCATCAACCGTTGTCGCCGTCACTTCATTAATTTTTACCGGGGTATCGAAATACATGCCCTGATGGTAAAACTGGAGTTTGAAAGGCGTCTGTACATTATTCCAGTATGATTTGTCGTTATTGAAACGAATTTGCTGGTAGTCCGCAAATTTCATATCACGGAATTGCGCAGGAAGATTACTTTTCGGCGCTTCAAAACCTTTTCCAGCCAGCTTTTCAGCCTGCTGTGCCACATCATCAATAGAGAATGCCCACGCTGGCACTGCACTTACAGACAGCATAACGGCGGCGGACAGCCAGCGAAGGCTAGCAACCCGCTGTTTAAACCCAAATTTATTATCCAGCACAGCTCCCCCTGTTCGTGTGCTTCAATCAACTAAAATCCATATTAATGGATAAGTTAGCTTTCCGACAACTTGATAAAGATATTGTTCATCATAATAGGTCAGCGTTTAAACAACGAGAACGCTAAAGCATGATAAACCGGGTGGTAAAAGTGGAAAACAGCCACGGACTATAGCGAATATCGACCGATGCGTGCGTAGGATTATTCCGTTTACGCCCGTGCAATTTTCTGGCTCGCCACCGATCAGCACAGGAATGAATATTGGCATCGGTTCGCATGTTGCCTGAGGTCTATCGGTATAAACATTTGTGTAACAATGCAGGGACAAGTAAAGTACACTCCTGACTGAACCCGGTATTGTTGAATTAAGACTGCTATGCTTTTGTCCGCGCTACGACGGCGAAGTTTCCCAGCCTGGGTCGGCATCTTCGCTATTTTGACCATCTTCGTTGCTCCAGTGATTTCACAAACACTGGTGCTTCACGAGCGTGAGCATCGCTTTCATGAACATGGACACCATGAAGATGAGCGCCATGACAATAGTGCAACAGCGCACACCAGCCACAGCGGCAACCTAGCGGAGCAACCGCATACCGGACACGCGATGTCTGGGCACCACGCAACGCCATCACACCATTCTCCTTCATCGCCGTCGATGATGATGGATCATGCCGCTTGCGGTTACTGTGTACTCTTTTCGTATACGCCAGCGCTATTCGCAGCAGGATCTCCCAACCCCATACTGACCGCGTCTTTATCTGGAAGCGCTGGTTATTCATTTTATCTCCCGTATTGTCCTTCCCGAACGTTACGCTTCCCCAGTGGTGCGCGCCCCACCTTTCTGAATCATGCATCATCATGCCATGTGCATTTATAACGCATCGCGCTATACCCTTTCAGGTGTAGCGTTTGATCATTTTTTTACTAAATGATTTCAGAGGGTTTTATGTCACACCCTAATCAGGCATCAGCCACTGCTGCCGCCTCCGGTACGCGCTCAGCCGGGGAAACCACGTCGGATCAACACGCAGTAGACAACGTATCGCCACGTGCCGCGATCGTCGCTCTGTTCATCCGGCTGCATTTTTATATCGGTATTTTTGTCGGTCCTTTTATTTTTATCGCAGCCCTGACAGGAACGCTGTATGTCCTGACGCCCCAGATTGAAAATCGGCTGTATTCACACCAGTTGTTTACCGAAAGCCAGGGCACGCCACATTCGCTGGCTGAACAAATCCGTGCCGCACAGGCGGGGCTCGTTCACCACCAGGATGCAAAATTACTGGCGATACGCCCTGCTCCTGCCGCCGGAGAAACCACTCGCGTGATGTTTGCCTTACCGGAACTAGGGCCATCGGAAAGTCGCGCCGTTTTCATCGATCCCGTCTCGCTGGAAAATCGCGGCAGTGAGATTGTTTACGGCACCAGCGGCATTCTGCCATTCCGTACCTGGCTTGATTACCTGCACCGCGGTTTACTGTTAGGCGATATCGGACGTAATTACAGTGAACTGGCGGCGTCATGGCTGTGGGTTGCGGCGCTAGGCGGCATAGTCATCTGGTGGTCCACTCGCCATCAGTCGTCAACGGCCAAACGGCGGAAATTGAAAAATAGCCGGTCAACGGTAGCGAAGACGCAGCGCCTGCGTCACTGGCATGCCACGATGGGGTTAAGCCTTGTGCTTGGCTTGCTCTTTTCTCCGCGACGGGATTAACCTGGTCACAGTGGGCGGGAAGCAACATTTCTGTCGCCCGTACCGCGCTAGGATGGCAAACCCCATCAGTAAAAACTCAGTTGCCTGCCCCATGTCTCATCACGACACGATGCACGGTCACGATATGACGATGGCTACGGATGAGCACGCAGAACACCATGCGTCAATGCCGATAGGGAATGTCGCAGCCTCTTCACCCGCGTTATTTGACGAGGTGCTGGCTGCCGCCCGTCGTGCCGGAATTGATGCCAATAAAATCGAAATTCGCCCCGCCACTCAACCGCACCGCGCCTGGACTGTCACGGAGATCGACCGCGCCTGGCCAACGCAGGTTGATGCCGCGTCGGTAAATCCTGATACGCTGGAGATTGTAGACAAAACCGATTTCAGCACCTTCCCGCTGGCCGCCAAGCTCACTCGTTGGGGCGTGGATGCACACATGGGCGTGCTATTCGGGTTGCCAAACCAACTCATCCTCGCGGCGTTTGGGCTTGGACTCTGTGCAATGATCGTGTGGGGTTATCGGATGTGGTGGATACGCCGTCCAAAATCTCGTCATGGCGAGAATCCGGTCAACACGCTGACGGCGGCATGGTTAGTGGTTCCTGTCTTTCAGCGTGTGCTCATTGCGCTTATTACGCTGCTACTGGCGGTGAGTTTACCGGTCATGGGGATCAGCCTGCTCATCTTCCTTCTGATTGACACGGTTCGGTGGTATATGGCTCACCCCAAGCAGGCTATTGTCAAAAGCTGATTGCTACACTGACCTCATCATCCAACACGGCAATAAAAAATCCGCCATTGTGCGACACAATTTATGCAACACAATTGTGCAACACCATGGCGGCCAATCAGTAATACCGTTTAACGGCAGACGTTAGAACGTCGTCCAGTCTGCTAACTCACCTTTGGCAGTGGTTTTTCTGCACGGTTATTTTTGGTGCAGCCAGCGCCGGCGTTTCCGTTTTTCTATTTAACGCCGCACTTTTGTACAATGAACCAAGGTTGAATACGCTGACCGTACGCGCGAGGCTATTTGCCTGATCCTGTAAAGAGAGCGCAGCGGCAGCGGATTCTTCAACCAACGCGGCGTTTTGCTGGGTTGTCGTATCAATTTGTCCAACAGCCAGGTTGATTTGGTTGATGCCATCGCTTTGCTCACGGCTGGCCTGCGCAATTTCGCTGATGATTCCCGTAACACCTTGCACATTCGTCACCAGCGAGTTCATCGTCACGCCAGTTTCTTCTACCAGCCCCATGCCGTCTTGCACTTTCTTGAACGAGTCATCGATCAACTCTTTGATTTCTTTTGCCGCCGTAGCGCTTCGCTGAGCCAGCGCACGAACCTCACTGGCGACAACGGCAAATCCTCTGCCCTGTTCACCGGCGCGCGCCGCTTCAACAGCCGCATTCAGCGCCAAAATGTTAGTCTGGAATGCAATACCGTCAATCACGCCGATAATTTCCGCCATCCGCTGTGACGAATCACGGATGCCGCGCATTTCCTGCGTGACCGTTTCCATCATGGCACCGCTTTTCTTCACTGTTTCAGACGCGCTGGCCGCAAGATCTGTCGCCTGCGTCGTATTATCGGCAGTATTTCTGATCGTCGACGTCAGTTGTTCCATCGATGACGCCGTTTCTTCCAGCGAGCTTGCCTGCTCTTCCGTTCTGGCAGATAGATCCTGATTCCCTGCTGCAATTTGCGATGCAGCGCTGGAGATCGTTTCTGCGCCATCGCGCACTTGGCTAACAATCTGCCGTAGACTGCTGTTCATATTGTTCAAGGCAGATAACAGTTGGCCTGTTTCATCTTTACGATCGGTATAAATCTCAGAGGTCAGATCGCCTTTCGCGACATTTTCGGCAACACCCAGCGCTTCCTGTAGCGGTTGGGTTACGCTACGGGTAATCAGTGAGGCAATAATCAACCCAGCCAGCGCACTGATGATAATGATCGTGGCGAGAACCATCAGCGCATTTTTATAGCTTTCTCCCACTGCTTGCGCTGAGGATGACATCTTATCATCCTGTATATCGATGAATTCGTTGACCTTGCTGGTGTATTTTGCCTGAGTAACACGCGTAACGTTGAAGTATTCTTCGGCAGCAGCTTCCGTGTTCCCTGCCGAGATCAGTGAAGAGAGTTTGTTCGCTGAAGCAAGAAAATCGCGTCGAACGTCGCCAATATCACGCAGTACCGCAACAGATTTATCGTCATTGACGGACTGGTTCAGATACTCCATGAGTTCAGATATTCTCCCTGAACGCTCTTTGTTCAGCGCCAACTGTTTATTGATTTCACTTTCTGATTTAAGCAATAGCAACAGTTGCTGATTATTGAGATAGCCATTCAGCTCATCAATTAACTTATTACTTTTGACGGTCAGTGGATAATTTTTCGAAACAATCTCATCCATCTTTTCGTGAAAGTCACTTAATTTTGAAATAGCAACGCTGCCGATTACCAAAAGCATCAATACCAGAAAAGAAAACCCTGCCCCTAATCGATATCCTATACGCCAGTTGGATAAACTCATTAACATCTCCTTAATTAATTTTCTCTATCTGTATAAAAATATGTAATTAAAAATTAATATTTATTCAATAAATACAGATAGCTCCAATACTCTTTTCATAACAAAAATACACATCTCTGGACAGATCATTTATATGCCCTGGTGAGAAACATAAACAATATGTAGGTAGACATGCTTATCAAACCATATTCATGGTGGCACGGTCGAATTGGTCTAACCAGATACGGCGTGCGATACCAGACCTCTACACATGCTGGCAGTCGAAAAACGTCATCCTTTACACCTCATCTTTCACCGCATTTCCCCGTACCATGACCTGGCTCGCTACATTCCCCCTATCGCGTTAAACCCAGGAGAATTACCGTCACTAAAATTATGGTTTAATAGCAGCGGCAAGAAACAAATACACAGCAGAACAAATTTTCCTGACACCGAAGGCGGTATCGGCCTTTTGTAGATAATCTTTATATTTTCTAACTTATGGTATTAATATCTATTTAATCGATCATTTTTTTACAATCTATCTATTTATAAGATATGTAATTTTTAGGCGAAATGAATATGGTATTCAGGATGTAACAATAAACCAGAAAATAAATAATAACAATTTGTTATATATTTAAATAAATATTGCCTGTGTTTATATTATGTCGAAAATAGGAAGTAGAAATAGAGGGAATGAGGTGAATAGCGTGCTCTAACGCGCTTTTAGTCACTTCCCGCGCTCGATACAAGCTGTGTGCCTTTGGACAAGAAAGACTCACCCAGACGCAGTTTCATCAACGCGCCTGGGTGATTTAATTTTGCTATTTGTTTTTGAATCAATCAAAGATTCAGAGCCACATTCCATTACTTTTTCTTGGAAGTCGCCTTGATTTACCTTTCAACAATTCCCGAACTTTCTTTAGCTCTTTCTGCGTTAACGGCGCTTCTGCACCGACTTCTTCGGTACCCTGACTGTCAACCAGCTCAGAAGCCTGATAGCTTTCATCAAAACTCCTCAGTAACCGAGCGCTGACTTCTGCACTGATAGAGACTTCGTTTTCCAGGGCAGCCGCTTTGATTTTTCTTTCAGCTCTGGGGAAATTTTCAGGGACAGGCTAGATATCTCACTCATTTTATTACCTTTCTCATGGGGTAAAATAGTAAGCTATGACAGCCAGCCAGCAATGTCCATACTGAAATAAAAATTTAATATTTCTGTCACAAAAATAGTGTAATTAATTTCTTAGCAAAGAGATTATTATTCCGATATTTTTATTTCCCTGCTGAATATTACATATTCCCGTTTCTCATTCTCCAGCCATCAATCATTTTCCGGGTCACTTCGTCTTTGTAACAGATCGGCGAATCTCCCCCGCCCGGCTCCATGCGCTACGTTTGCCACACTTGCTGCCATTACGCGCTGAATTATAAGGACAATGACCAAAATAAGAAGAAATTGATTCCTGAATGATCCGTTCTTTGATCTGCTCATCAGAAATCCTGGGGTTTTCGCCATACTAAGCGTAGAAAAGAAAGCAGAGCCACAGCACACACCATCACAACAGACAGCGTCGTTTTCATACCGAAGGTCTCATTTTAGCCAGAGGATAATAACTGTAGTACAAAATACGCACCGCAGAACGCGGCCTTCGAGCTACCCATTATGGGTTAAAAATTGATCATAAAATATTAACAACATAAAATGCAGGCGCTCCGAGGATAAAAGGAAACAAACGTGCCACATCACTCCCTATGGGAACTCATCAAACTTACCTACACGATCGGTTTTGTCATAGCCTTGGTCGTAACGTTCTTGTTAAGTAAAGATAAATCCCTATTCATCCGATTCTTTGCCTCGTTAATTATCGGCCTAACCTGGCCGCTTAGCTTTCCTGTTGTCCCTGCTGTTCTCCCTTTTTTGAAGCGCCGCTTCTCTTCCAGATAACCTGTCTGCTGAATCAGCACAGGAGCGCCTATTCGCGCCTTTTAGAGAGATTGTCCCACAATGAGTAACATTCTGATCAGCGCCTGTCTGTCTGGCTTTCCCGTCCGCTATAACGGCACCGAAAAGAAATCGGTTGGCGACTATCTTGCCCAGTGGCGCCAACAGGCAAGACTGATTACATTTTGCCCGGAGCTGGCGGCGGGTTTCCCAACCCCAGGCCTTCAGCGGAAATTATTCCGGCCTCTGGCAGCACTTCAGTCATCACAGCAGGTGCCAAGGTTGTCGAAGCAACCGGCGGCGATGTGACCGAACGTTATATTCTGGGTGCCTGGCTAGCACTACATATGGCACAACAGCATAACTGCCGCTTCGCGCTCCTCACGGAAGGGAGTCCATCTTGCGGCAGCCGCATTATATACAGTGGACACTTTGATGGTTCACAAACGGCGGGAAGCGGCGTTACCGCAGAGCTGCTGCGTCACCACGGTATCGAAGTTTTTCCGATCGTGAGATAGAGCAGTTAATCAAACGTGTTGAATACTGCGATCGCCACGCTGATGCGTAGCACCGCAACTGCCTCATCGCCAAATCCCAATGCGGCAGTTGCGTTATACCAAAAACTAACGAACAACTAATACGGACATTTTCGCATGGCGAACGATAGCTGCGGCATTTGAGCCAAGCAGATAGGTTTTCACATCTGGCCGCCGCGAACCGATTACGATCAAATCCGCATTCATCTCCTCCGCCAGCGCTAACACTTCGTCTCTGGCCGAACCAAAACTGACGCTGCATGACAAACGCGATGCTGGCAGATCGATCGCTTTCATCAGTGATTTGAGCTTGTCATTCGCTTTCACTACCGCCTCATTCTCAAACTCTTTTATGCCAAAAGAGTACGCAGATAAGAACGCCGATGCATCCGGGAGGGAATGAAAGAGGTGTATAGCGGCACCTGACATTTTGGCCAACCTGACTGCATGTGTAATCGCGTGCTTAGTGAGTTCATCTTGTTCTATATCTACTGGCACCAGGATGCTCGTGTACATAATCACCTCTCCCCTGCGTGGATAACTGATTACCTGTCAGTATGTAAGAAGCGTAGTCTGCCCAGCGTCAGCAGAATATGATCCCGTTCACTTTTACACATCTTGCCCGTTATTTTTAACCAGTCAGATGCCGTTAGCTCACCACCTGCGCGTCTTTAAAGCGACCGCGAATAGATACGTGACGATTCACCCCAAGGGTGATAACCCATTCCAGTAAAGTGGAAATCATGCTGTTCATAAAAACCGAGCAGTTCGGTGCATAAATGCAGAGTAGAAAAACCAGCACGGCGAGTTTCCTGAGCAAGGTGTTCAATCAATTGCCCCGCATACCCATTACCGCGATGATTCTCTTCAACATAAAGGGCACACAGCCAGGGATAAAGATCCATACGGCTGATGAAATCATTGGTAATTAATCCAACACCACCAATAATATTCCCGTCCTTTTCCAGCAAATACCAATCAGGCAATGGATTTTCGGCACCAATGCAGTGGTTGATACAGTCTTCGTAAAGCATCAGCGTCTCGTCGGACGCCCAGTGGCGTTGGAAATAATGAATCGCCCTTTCCTTGTATTCAGGACGCTGTCTGACAGAAATAATCGTCAACATAGGACTAGCGACTCATCTTCCATGAAGCAACGATGTGCTCCGTTGTTTCTACCGTAATCGTGTTGCCTGGAATAATAAAATTCCGCCACACGTCGTTGTAATGTGTGATTAATTGTTCTGCCTTCAGCTCGCCGCGATTGGCTGTCGTGTGTGCATCGGCGGCGATCGTCAACGCGTAGCCTCGGCTGGCCGCATTTTTAATCGTTGCATCAACGCAATAATCCGTCGCACATCCGCAAATCGTCAGGTGGTCAACTCCCAGTTCCGCCAGCACATCGGCTAACGGCGTACGGTAGAATGCATCGCACGCCGTTTTGGTGATGGACAAACATCCTTCTGGCTGGTTCAACTCAGGTAATAACTGCCATCCCTCGCTGCCAGACAACATGCCCTCTTCTTCATGCTGAATGAAAATCGTCCGATCTGCTGCGCCTGAAAGCTGGTTTATCAATGCGACCGTCTGCGCCTGCCGCGCTCTTGGCGTTGCAAACACCGCATTCTGCATATCAATCACGACCAAAACCTGCATCTTTTTCCTTATTTTGGCACTTAACATCGGCACTCATTATCCTCATGGAGGCAACGGCCTGTCGTCACTCCAGCCAGGCTGGCTAGATCATGTCCACTATACCATGAGGATAAAATTTGATTTCCCCTGAACGCAGTAGATCAATATCAAACCAGCGGGTAACAATCGGCATACCATTTGTCTCTATACCATGGATAATATCCTGCTGATAAAGCGACTCATCCTGAAAGCGAGCCTCATAAACAAAGACAATCTCATGCCCAGGTTTGCCATTGTAGGAAAAAAATATTCTCTGAAACACCCAGCAGCAAAAAGTCCTTGGTGGCTGCACTAATCTCCTCCTGAACTTCCCTTTCCGCTGCCGCCTGCGACAATTCGCCAAAGTCGACACCACCACCGAGCGGCAATACATAATGCTCATCTTTTATAGGGTCATACCCTTCTGCTAACAGAATCTTGCCATTGTTTCGGAAAAGACAAACTGCTTTTGCTCTGATCTTTTGCATGCCAACACTCCAGGTAAACTACGGCACTCTTTTGATAAAAAGACGTTTTTGATAAAAAGACATTTTCTGATAAACGCACATTTTTTTGACAAAATGACATTGATTGATAAAAGACATGTAACACGGAAAATGTCATCTTTTGGTACAGATAAAAATCTTATAGGACGTAATCAAAATGCATTAATAGTCTTTATGTTCAGTGAATGTTTTTCCCTGCCTCCTTTCATCTCGTCATGTTTAACTTATTGAAGTTATGCGTCTCACATAATTATTTCAGACATAATATTGGTGAGGAACGATAAATTCATATTTATTCGCCTGACCATTGATCGGCGTCATCCTTTCGCGTTCATAAGCATCGCCGGGTCACGCCGTGTTTATTTAGCTTATCGGCTGGTTTTATGCGTATGATCGACTAAAGTTAACTAACCATTTATTCATGTCTTGCGGACAGCACATTCGTGCTGTCTGTTAAGGCGTGCATTAATCTCGTCAGAAAACGCACAAGGCAAGGGAGGAAAAGCAATGCATTCAGAGGTGCCCCAAAATGAACTCCCGATATCTGACGCTCTCGGCCTTGACTCTCGGATCAGCGACATGGAAATGCTCGGTAACATTGTCGAAGAGATCATTCAATCCGGCCATTCCGTCAGTAACAAAGCCATCATCGCGAAATTAGTTCACAAGATTGAAACAGAAGCCAATGCCGCTTTTCAGGAGAAATATCGCGCATTGCTGGAGTTGGTGGTTTATAAAACTCAGGACGACTTCCTGATTTAATCCACGTTCAGGCACTACTCTATCGTTTTCTGTAACGTTTATGCTTTCTCGGCCAGAATTCTATTTAATGCATACCGCTGCTATGGATATGTCCGCAATAAATAGCATAGATATTTATGTCGTTATTATTTCTGACCAGCAGCTATTGATTTATTGATGACGAAGAGCGCGATACCTATTTATTTTACCAATCGTTAATATTCATTTCTGAATGAATTATCTAAGGGAAAAATTCGCACCGCAGCGTCGCTACACGCTCACACTGATTCAATATGAATGTCGTTACGGACAATAGCCGCATCAGCGATGCAAGGTAAAAACACTTGTTGGTTTAGATAGCAAAAACGAAAACGGGCTAGCCTAAGCTAACCCGTTGAATTTTGTGGCGGAGGAGTAGAGATTCGAACTCTAGAACACTTTCGCGTCGCCGGTTTTCAAGACCGGTGCCTTCAACCACTCGGCCACTCCTCCGCAATGACGCGAACTATAAACAGTGAATGAGATCTTGTAAAGCACCACAGTGCTCAATTGCCTGAAAAACAATCTAACGCAGCGCGTTTGAACGTAAAACCGTCACGCGGCAGATAAAATGGCGCAAATTATCTCCAGCACCTTACAAATGGCAAAACAAAGCACGAGCACAGGCCCGGAGGATGGAAAATTTACAGCGTAAAGAAGGGTAAACCACCTTTAATAACGTCATGTAACTATTTACTCTTTGACATTGGATAATAGCACCCTGAAGAGAGAGTCGCTGATATGGATCGTATTGTTGTTTCTTCTACCCGAGAAAGCTCGCTACTCAGCACGCACAAAGTGCTGCGCAACACCTATTTCCTGCTGTCGCTGACGCTGGGCTTTTCCGCCGTTACCGCAACGGCAAGTACCGTACTTAACCTGCCTGCCCCGGGCTTGATTCTGATGCTGGTTGGGTTTTATGGCCTGATGTTCCTGACGCACAAGCTGGCAAACAGCCCTGCGGGTATTCTGGCTGCGTTCGCCCTGACCGGATTTATGGGTTATACGCTGGGCCCGATTTTAAGCTCGCTGATTTCCTCCGGCGCAGGCGACATTGTCATGCTGGCTCTGGGCGGCACGGCACTGGTGTTCTTCTGCTGTTCAGCCTATGTCTTAACGACACGTAAGGATATGTCCTTCCTGTCAGGCATGATGATGGCAGGATTCGTGGTTCTGATTGTTGCCGTCATCGCCAATCTGTTCTTGCAGATTCCGGCATTACATCTGGCGATCAGCGCCCTGTTTATTCTGTTCTCTGCGGGTGCCATCCTGTGGGAAACCAGTAACATCATCCACGGTGGCGAAACCAACTACATCCGAGCAACAGTTAGCCTGTATGTCGCGATATACAATATCTTCGTTAGCCTGTTGAGCATTCTGGGCATTATGCGTAACGACTAAGTTTCGCTTATCGCCCACCGAGAAAGCCCCTGTTGGGGCTTTTTTATTCCGGCGCAGACAGAAAAATTTGTTAAACTGCGGGCAGATCTATTGCAGGCGGAGAGAAGATGTTGGAGTTTGAAGGGCGCACCATCGCAACAGACGCGCAAGGTTATCTAATGGATAGCACCGA
Organism: Pectobacterium sp. PL152; assembly: GCA_021907015.1. Classification (GTDB taxonomy): domain Bacteria; phylum Pseudomonadota; class Gammaproteobacteria; order Enterobacterales; family Enterobacteriaceae; genus Pectobacterium. The sequence continues at coordinate 525,664 of CP091064.1, forward strand.
GTGGAGTGAAGCGTTGGCTCACGTGTTAGCAGAACAGGAAGGTATCGCGCTGACTGAACCGCATTGGGAAGTCGTCCGGTTTGTGCGGAATTTTTATCAGGAATTTAATACGTCACCCGCTATACGCATGCTGGTTAAAGCGATGGCGCAAAAGTACGGTGAAGAGAAAGGAAATAGCCGCTACCTGTATAAACTGTTTCCAAAAGGACCAGCAAAGCAGGCAACTAAAATTGCTGGCTTGCCCAAACCGGTAAAATGCATCTAGCATCACCCGGCTTCAATAGCGGATCGTAAAGCCTTCATAGTCCGTCTTACCATGTGGCTCAATAAGCACCTTATCCACTCTGGCGCTTCGTGGGCCACCTTGCTTCAGCCACTCAATCAACGCCTCTACCGCATGAGGTTCGCCGTTTGCCACCACTTCCACGCTGCCATCATCACAATTGCGCGCATACCCATTGAGCCCCAGTCGCACGGCCTGATGCTGCGTGCTGTAGCGAAACCCGACTCCCTGAACCATGCCATAGACATAGGCGACAGTCGCTATTTTTGCCATATTCTTCCCCCTTTCCCCCAAGAAGCTAAACAACATTTCATGAGCAGGGCTGTATCTTCTAAAAATCTACACCATACTGTTAATAATGTGTTCAGTCGGTGATTCATCAACGAACACATCGCTTGAAAAACGCTGTACGCTAAAAAGGCGTTATCAGATGCGGTTGCCTTCCTCCACGTCATCCGCAGCGAGTAGAAAGTGTAATCTATTTCCAGGGGGTTATATGATCATCTGTAAATTTGGCATCGGACAACAGATTCGTCATAAGCTACTGGGGTTTCCAGGGTCGTTATCGACATCGATCCCGAATATTCATTAGAAACGCCCACCTGGGAAGAAATTAGCGGCAATGACACGCCGCGTTCAGAACCGTGGTATCACGTTGTGATGGAAGATGACGAAGGCCAACCGATACATACTTATCTGGCAGAAGCGCAGTTGATGAAGGAAGAGCTTTCTGAACACGATCATCCTTCACTCAACGAACTGGCCGAGGTCATTCAGCGCCGCGCGCCACAGCTACGCCATTAGCTTTTCTCGACGGCAGACATTGGCGATGTTGTGATACTCAACATCGCCCAGCACCTGTGACTGATGTCCCCAGGCTCTTATTTACCCAGACCCAGCCGTGGGATTTCAATTTTCGGGCAACGATCCATTACGACTTTCAGTCCGGCATCATGAGCCAAAATTGCCGCTTGCTCATTAATAACGCCAATCTGTAGCCATAGAACGCTAGCGCCAATGGCGATGGCCTCTTTGGCGATCTCATAAGCCGCTTCCGGCTGGCGAAAGACATCAACCATATCAACCGGTTTAGGAATATCCGCCACGTTGGCATACGCTTTTGGCCCAAAAGCGTATGCCCGGCCAATTTGGGGCTCACGGGAATAACGTCGTATCCCTGCTCAAGCAAATACGCCATCACACCATAACTCGGGCGGGACGGATTATCGCTAGCTCCCACGAGTGCAATGGTTTTGACCGTTTTCAGTACAGATTCAATATCACTGTCATTCATGCTATTCAGCCTCTCTTGCGTGATTTATTACAGTGTATCGCACATTCTACGAATCGCAGAAAATGGCTTAAAAGCCCGCCGTCTGTATCGTGTAGAACGAAAATGCCATAACAGCCTGTTTCAAATTGAAACCTTTGACACATTCAGACAATTCCTCAACAATATCCAGATTACGTACCATTTGGGAAAACTATGAAATTCGGCTTCATCACTGTCTGCCTTTTTATTGCAGGTTTCAGTCCCTCAGCAATTGCGGCAACAACGTTGAAATTAGATCAGAAAATCGATCTCCTGATGGTTGACGGGCAGAGAATGTCAGGCTCGTTGCTAAAAGGTGCCGATAGTCTCGAACTTGGCAGTGGACAACACCAGATTCTGTTCAAAGTTGTCGATACCATTGATGCCCAAACCGGTGCGCCAGTCACCTATTTTCCTTCCACGTTTATTGCGACGTTTAACACGGAAAAAGTGGCATCGGTGTCGTTTAAACTACCGCCGTTGCACACCCTTGAAGATCGCAAGAATTTCACTGCCCAGCCTCAATATCAATTGCTTGATGAAAAAATCAGGCAATCCCCCGTGCGTACCGATGCGCTTGTCATCGCTGACAATGAGCCACTCGATATAGAACGAAAATGTCGGAGTACAATGCAGCGGCGAAAGGGGCTTCTGTTGCGGGCTTTGCGACCGCGCTGAATGAATCCGTAACCTGGTGATTTTACGCGCAGTCGCATCAGATTTTTGATACCCGTTCGCCTTTTCCTGCTTTTATCGCTTTGCACCGAAACAGCGTTTCCGTAATCTGTCTGTACCCTAGCGTCAGCTTTACTACACCAGATTGAAGGACGTAACCATGGAGTTCACCACCCGTACCATCGCCGCGCAAAAACATATTGCACTGGTAGCACACGACCACTGTAAACAATCCCTGTTGGATTGGGTTGGTACGAATAAAGAACAGCTCAAAGAGCACACGCTTTACGCCACCGGAACTACCGGGAACCTGATTCAGTTAAATACGGGGCTGCCCGTAAAAAGCATGCTGAGCGGGCCAATGGGAGGGGATCAACAGGTTGGCGCCCTCATTTCCGAAGGGAAAATCGATTTGATGATCTTCTTTGGGATCCACTTAACGCTGTACCACACGATCCTGATGTAAAGGCACTGCTGAGGCTGGCGACCGTTTGGAACATTCCCGTAGCCACCAACCGTGCAACAGCGGATTTCCTGGTCAACTCTGCGCTATTTAAAGAATCCGTACAGATAACCATCCCTGATTATCAGCGCTATCTGCAAGACCGTCTGAAATAGTAGCCGCGCATCACCATGGACCAGCGGCGTGCCACACCGTCGACGCTGGTCTCTGCTGCACCGCTTATCTACTTTTGCTTTTCGTTATCCCGGCTTACGCTGCGTCGGTACGCCTAAGCGATGAAGATGTTCAATAAACACCGATGGATTCGCCACATCCTGTAGCAACCAGACGCGATGTTTCGCTCTCGTCAACGCCACATACAGTAGGCGACGTTCTTCCGCATCGGGGAAATCTTCCGGTTCAGGTAACAGTACCGCCTCAATCACAGATTCTCTTGCCGGCGCTGGGAAGCCGTCTTTCCCTTCATGCATACCCACAATGATGACGTACTCCGCCTGCTGCCCTTTACTGGCATGTACGGTCATGAAATCAATGTGCAAATTCGGCCATTTGGTCGCTGCCTTATCCAAAATAGCAGGACGTAAATGATGGTAGCGGGCAAGCACGAGAATGCGCTCATCTGCTTTCACAAAACCGCTCAATTTATCCAAAAGTGGCTCAAGCTGCTCCTGAGGTAGGATCGTCACCGCTTTTTATCCCCCTTACTCAGGCTATTAAGCGGTTTCTTCAACTGATAAGGATTTTGCTGTATGAACGTGTTGGCAATTTCACCAATACGCTCATTAAAACGATAGGTAGTATCCAGCGCGCACTGCTCACCTACGCCGAAATGCTCTTCAAAGCCCGTCGTCAACGTCAGTTCAGCACCGCTAAAGCGGTAAATTGCCTGCCAGTCATCCCCTACAGCAAAAAGACAGGTACGGCTATTCTGTCGACGCAGTGCTGCCAGCAGGTTCGCACGCTGTGGCGAAATATCCTGGAATTCGTCCACCAGAATGTGTTTCCAGGGGCTAACAAAACGCCCTTTATCCAGCAGGTTTACGGCCTGATGGATGAGGCCGGAGAAATCGACCGCGTTTTCATCCTTAAGTGCCTTTTTCCAGGCTTTCAACAGTGGCGCCATCAGGCGAACACGCTGCTGAAATTCGGTCCGAATGGATTCTGGCGCCTGCTCAACCATGTCGATCTGGCTACCGCCGTGCATACGCATCAACCCTAACCAGCGCTCCAGTCGCCCGGCCAGTCGACCCGCCAGCTTCGAGTCATGCCAGAAGTCGCCTTCTGGCACATCCCACTCCAGCTCTTCTGTTAACCAGCGCCGCCACCCGTTAGCCTGCGTTTTTTCTCGGCACACTGCTGCTGCCAGTGAGAAATCAGCAGTTCCCGACGCTGTTTCGCATCGCTTTCCAACTGGCTTATCATCGGTGCCTTGCGGCTAGCCTGCTGAATGATGTGCAATGCCAGCGCATGGAACGTCTTGGCCTGAATCTCATCTGTGTGGAGTCGTTCCTGAATGCGCTCGTTCATCTCTTCTGCCGCTTTACGACCAAACGCCAGTAGCAAAATTTGATCGGGTGTGGCCTCCTGCCGATGCATTAACCACGCCGCTCGGGCCACCAGCACTGAGGTTTTCCCGCTACCTGCGCCCGCCAGCACCAGTACGCCCTCTTCGCCATTTATTACAGCTTTACTCTGCGACACGTTTAATGGCGAACTCTCCACCGTTTCAAAGAAAGGCTGTTCTGCCGCCAACGTGCGATCCATCCAGGCCTGATTCACCGCAGTGCGCATCTCATCGCCCTGCTCAAGCCAGCGCAGGCAGTCCCGGTAGTTATCACGGCAGTTGTCAAAGGTTTCAAGTCTGGAAACAGGCAAAGGCAGCGCTTCCAGAGAGTCGCGGACGGCCTTCTGCAACGTTGACAGCGCCTGTCGGCTAAACCACTTATCCTGCTGCGTCAGTGTTTGAATGCTGTCCGTTTGGCGCTGTAAAACCTCCGCGCTAATCAGACTCATCTCCTCACTCCAATCAAGCCAGGATTTAAGCAGATGGCGGTAAAAAGCCTGCGTTTCCTGCCACTCTGTTCCGTGCAAGCGCACCACTTTACCGGCAGGTAGTTCAAATTCCAGCTCTCCCCACACCAGCCCTCTTTTACAGTGAATACCCAGCAGCTGATTAAAGGGGATCAGGTATTGATGTTTATCGCCACTCACTTCGACACCGGCATTCAGTAACCGCACCCGGTTGTAAGGATGCTGGGCCAGATGTTTACCTAACGAGGTAGATTTCAGTTCCATGATGTTCGCGCCATGACTATGTGAGAGGTTATTCGTCCATTCTTTGTCGTTTATCTGTTCCTAGTTTACCCGTTATCGGACTTCACGCTCTAGCCTTAAAAACAGGTTAGGATATCCTGATGCTTAATGTGATAATTCTTTTACCATCAGCAAGTTTGGTTACTCTATCGGGTTACCTTACAAGTACAGGAGAGACTATGCGCACTGTGTTGAATATCCTTAACTTCGTATTAGGTGGTTTCTTCACCACACTAGCCTGGCTTCTGGCGACTGTTGTCAGCGTGCTGTTGATTTTTACCTTACCGCTCACACGCTCATGTTGGGAAATCACTAAGCTGTCGCTCTTGCCTTATGGCAATGAGGCCATCCATGTTGATGAGCTACGCCCGAATGAAAAGAGCACGATTCTCAACGCCGGCGGTTCTCTGCTGAATATCTTCTGGTTTATTTTCTTTGGCTGGTGGCTTTGCCTGTCGCACATCATTACCGGTATCGCGCAGTGTATTACGATCATTGGCATTCCTGTTGGCATCGCCAATTTTAAAATTGCTGCCATCGCGCTGTGGCCAGTAGGGCGTCGCGTGGTTTCCGTCGAATTTGCACAGGCTGCGCGGGAAAACAATGCCCGCCGCCACTTTCGCTAACGGCATCTAAGGATATTACGTTGCTCACCTTTGCCCCGGGAATTCGTCGCTATGTGTACAACAGCAGTTGGCTGTACACCATTCGTATCCTCATTGCGCTCAGCGGTGCGGCGGCAGTTCCCTGGTGGCTCGGCCAGCCAACATCGACTATTCCCGTTACGCTTGGCGTCGTCGCGGCCGCCCTCACTGACCTTGACGATCGTCTCACCGGACGTCTGCGTAATCTGTTCATTACGTTGGCCTGTTTTTTTGTCGCCTCCATCTCGATCGAACTGCTTTTTCCCTATCCCTGGCTATTCGGGTTTGGTCTGGCTATATCGACCTGCGGCTTTATTCTGCTCGGCGCATTAGGACAGCGCTATGCGACTATCGCCTTCGGCGCACTGCTGATTGCGATTTACACCATGCTGGGAATATCTCTTTACGACAACTGGTATCAGCAGCCCATCATGCTGCTGATCGGGGCATCGTGGTACAACCTGCTTACGCTGTTCGGCCATCTGATATTCCCTATCCGCCCGTTACAGGACAATCTCGCACAGTGTTATCAGCAGTTGGCTCGCTATCTGGATGCAAAAGCCAACCTATTCGACCCCGATATTGAAGAAGAAACCGACAAACCCTTGATTGATGTCGCGATGGCAAACAGCCAGCTGGTTGCGATACTCAACCAGACCAAGTCCTCGCTGTTAACGCGTCTGCGTGGCGATCGCGGACAACGCGGGACGCGTCAAACGCTGCACTACTATTTTGTCGCTCAGGATATTCACGAACGGGCCAGTTCGTCGCATGTTTACTATCCGCAACTGCGCGAAAAGCTGCGCTATAGCGACGTCTTGTTCCGCTTTCAACGCCTGCTGAGCATGCAGGCCAAAGCCTGTCAGCATCTGTCGCAATCCATTCTGCTGCAGCAAAATATCAGCATGACAGCCGCCTTGAGCGAGCTTTCGTGCATCTTGAATCCGCTATTGCGCGCATCGCGGCCAACAACATGGCGGACGCTGCGCAAATCAAAGCGCTCACTTATTTATTAAATAACCTGCGCGCGATTGATGCCCAGTTGGCAACGATCGAATCCGAACAGGCCATTGAGCAAGAAAATAACCCGGAAAACACGCTGGCAGATGACAAAATCACGGGATGGAGCGACATCCGCTTGCGCATTAGCCGCCACCTGACACCCCAGTCGGCGCTGTTTCGTCATGCTATCCGCATGTCCGTACTGCTGTGTAGCGGCTACGCGTTGATTCAGGTCACGGGGATGCAGCACGGTTACTGGATTCTGCTGACCAGCCTGTTTGTTTGTCAGCCCAACTATAACGCCACCCGACGACGGCTGACGTTGAGGATTATTGGCACATTGACCGGTATTTTACTCGGCTTGCCAGTCTTATATTTCGTCCCTTCACTGGAAGGACAGCTCACGTTAATCGTCATTAGCGGCGTACTGTTTTTCGCCTTTCGCAACGTACAGTACGCACACGCAACTATGTTTATTACGCTGCTTGTCCTGCTCTGTTTCAATCTGTTGGGCGAAGGTTTTGAAGTCGCGGTGCCACGTATTATCGATACCTTGCTGGGGTGTGCCATCGCATGGGCTGCGGTCAGTTTTATCTGGCCAGACTGGCGTTTTCGCGGCCTGCCAACCGTTATCAATAAGACATTGGACGCCAATTGCCGTTATCTTGATGCGATTATGGTGCAATATCATCAGGGGAAAGATAATAGCCTGCCTTATCGCATTGCCCGCCGAGATGCGCATAACTGCGATGCAGAACTGGCGTCCGTCGTATCGAATATGTCTTCAGAACCCCATGCGACCCGAAACAAATTAGACAGCGCATTTCGCTTCATGTGTCTGAATCATACGTTGTTAAGCTACATTTCAACGCTCGGCGCACACCGCGGGAAAATTACCTCATCGGAAACGCTACAGTTGCTGGATGATGCCGTTTGCCATGTTGATGACGCGCTACACTGTAGCGAAGAGGAAAGTTTGCGAATCAATCAGGGATTGAAAACTATTACTGCCAGCATTCAATCCCTTTCACCCGAGTCGGACAGTAAAGAATCCTTAATTATTCAGCAAATCGGCCTGCTGCTCGGTCTCCTGCCTGAACTCGTACAGCTAAAAATGACATGATTACACAGTGAAAATAGCGCGTATTTTTTAGTGTTTTGATCCTTTGAGACCGCATTGTTCTTATACCATTCCAACAATTCATTGCGGATACCACGAGGAAGTGCCGCCTGATGCGTGCCGCAAATGGCACCGGCAAGCGCCAAGAGCACGTTGACACTCAGATTAGCGCGAACCTTCCGCAATTCGAGATAGCTATTTTTAGCGCCATAATGCTGTAATTCATCAACATTCCTTATCCCCGCTTTCCACAATAGTCGTTCAATATCGTGGTTAAGATTCGGGAGATCTTTTAAACGCCCGCTCGTACATTTGAGAGCCTGATCATGCTGCGCACCGGCCAACGCCAGTCGGGCAAAATATAATAGCGTTTGCGGTTCTTGCCACAATGCTTCATCGACAAGGAAGTAGTTCAGCGGTAACGGCATTCCGCGTTTGGTATAAATCAGATGAGGCATATCGCGCTGCTGAAAATATCTTTCATCTTTCTTACTGGCGCGAAGATAAAGCTCCCCTTCCGACACCAGTCCAAAAATCGTTTTATTTGCTGCGATGCTGTAGCCACCGAATTGGGAACGTGAAGTGATGTCCCCCAAAGATGAAAAAGAATGCTGAGATTGCAAAATCCTTTTTTTGCATAATTGCTTCATTGCCATAATCCTTAGTATTGAAATGATCTCTTCCTGAACAATTAAAAATATCTGTAGCAGGAACAAATAATTAAACACAGCCCCGATGCGGCTTCAAACAGTAAATGTGTTTACTGTCTCTTGCATAAGGAATATGCGAAGCGCTTTCAAAAAAATCAGGTTGATTTTCACGCACACAGTGGATACTGTATGTTCATACAGTAACACTATGGGTAGCACTCATTATGCGTACGCAATCAATCAGCTCTCACAACGTTCAGTCGTCATCGTTTTCTGCGAGTCAGCATGCTGCGGAAACCTCAGGCAGCTCGGGCGGAATTATCAGCGAAATCGTGTACAACGCCGATCAGCCCATAGTCACACACCTGTTATTACCGCTCTTACAGCAGTTAGGTACGCAATCCCGTTGGTTGCTATGGCTTTCTCCTCAGCAAAAATTGAGCCGTCCCTGGGTACAGCAATCTGGGTTACCGCTGGATAAAATGGTGCAACTTCACCATATCAATCCGCTGTTTACGGTTGATGCCATGGAGAGAGCTCTGCTGACAGGAAACTACAGCGCAGTGTTGTGCTGGTTACCGCACGAATTAACGGAAGAAGAGAAGGTTCGGCTACGCCACGCCGCACAGGCAGGAAATACATACGGCTTTATTATGCGGCCAGAAAGTACTGGCGGTGACGCCTATAGACTATTTCCCAGCCTTAAAATTCATTCGACATTGTATCATTAAGTAAATTAAGAATTTTCTCAGCCCTATCTGGTTATGTGCTATAGAGATCGCCGCAGAGCGGTATTCTGCGGGCTTTTTGGGTATATTTAATACAGCTAAAAGGCGTAAGATCTGTCAAAAGCATCTACCATTTGTTAGCAAGTATGTATGAATCGTGCGGTTTTCTTATGACGCAAATCACATCATACTTGTAACTTTCTCATCACGTTGTAGACTTTAACTCGCTGGAGTTGCTCTTTTATAACGTCAGTTGACTGACAGTGAGTCATAAATAAGGGCAAAGTCTCCAACCAAAGGATTTTAACCAAAGGTTTATTAGCCCATCAGGTTAATTACCGATTTGGATGATAATGAGGCGTAAAATGAAAAAAACAGCTATCGCAGTTGCAGTGGCACTGGCTAGCTTCGCGACCGTCGCGCAAGCAGCTCCTAAAGACAATACCTGGTACACCGGTGGTAAACTGGGTGTGTCTCAATTCCACGATACGGGTTTCTACGGCAATGGTTACACCGGTATCGTTAACAACCCGATCAAAAGCAAGTTAGGCGCTGGTGCATTTGTTGGTTATCAAGCCAACCCGTACCTGGGCTTTGAACTGGGCTACGACTGGCTGGGCCGCATGAAGTATGCAGGTTCTACTGCTAACGCAGCAGACAGCGCGAGCTTCAAGGCACAGGGCATCCAACTGGCTGCTAAACTGAGCTACCCAGTTATGCCTGATCTGGACGTTTATACTCGTCTGGGCGGCATGGTATGGAGCGCTGACAGCCACGCGGCCATCAACGGCGGCGACATCAACAATGACGACACTGGCGTTTCTCCGCTGGCTGCGATCGGTGTTGAATACGCTATCGACAAAAACTGGGCTGCACGTGTTGACTACCAATGGGTAAGCAACATTGGTGATGCAGGTACCGTTGGTGCCCGTCCAGACAACCTGCTGATGAGCGTTGGCCTGTCTTACCGTTTCGGCCAAGATGACCGTGTAGTAGCGCCAGTTGTTGCTCCGGCCCCAACCCCAGCTCCGGCTCCAGTTGTTGAAACCAAGCGTTTCACGCTGAAATCTGACGTCCTGTTCAACTTCAACAAAGCAACGCTGAAAGCAGAAGGCCAGCAATCACTGGATCAACTGTACACTCAGCTGAGCTCTCTGGATCCGAAAGATGGTTCTGTTGTTGTTCTGGGCTTCACTGACCGTTTAGGTTCAGACCAATACAACCAAGCCCTGTCTGAAAAACGTGCACAGAGCGTCGTGGATTACCTGGTTTCTAAAGGTATCCCTGCGAACAAAATCTCTGCTCGTGGCCAGGGTAAATCTCACCCTGTTACCGGTTCTACCTGTGACAACGTGAAGCCTCGTGCTGCGCTGATCGACTGCCTGGCACCAGATCGTCGCGTAGAGATCGAAGTTAAAGGCATCAAAGACGTTGTAACTCAGCCTCAGGCTTGTTATTAACGAAAAACCTCGCTCCGGCGAGGTTTTTTTATGCTCGACATCGTTGTCCGCTACCCTAACGTTGCTGCGCAACGTTGAAAAACGCTCCTCGCGTTTTTTATGCCTGCTTATCGCTATCGGCAAGATAAATGAACAAGCCCGGTCACATCTCGTCGTTATTCAGAATGGCTTTGAGATCCTGCTTGAGCAACGACATCTGGCTGGCGTATTTCTCTTTATGCTCAGCATCTTCAATCAGCTGCACAATCGTTTCTGACAAGGTCACACCACGTCTTTGGGCCAGAGCCGCAAGACGCTGCCAGACCAAATATTCCAGATCGATCGATTTCTTGCGCGTATGTTGGTGTTCTGCATTGAAATGACGTTTACGCCGTGCACGGATCGTCTGCTTCATCCGATTTTCTAAGGTGGGATTCATACATTGCGCAATCCACTCCAACACTTTTACTGGCTGGTTTTCCATTTTAAGCAATGTCTGTACCGCTTCGTCCGCGGCACTTTGCTCCAGAAAGCGCGTGATCTCTTCTCCCTCCCGATGTTTTTTCACCAGGTACTTCCATTTCCACCCGCACTCAAGATTTTCTAGTTGTTGATATTTCATATTAAATTCTTCAGTGACCGCGTAACGTTACTTTCAGCATAACAGTTTTCCCTGATTTTGACCGCTTTCTGGCGGTTTTTTGACAGCTTTTAAGACAATCAGCTCAACGCCGTTCGGGCTTCAGTCTGTTAAAGATGACGGAGAGATGACTCTCCTTATGCGCACTCGACATTATTCTTGTATAATCACGCTTTTCCATTAGACGATTACATTGATACTTTGACCAGTAACCGACTCTCATGGCAGCATTTACTGCCCAATAATACGCCTTATCAAACGCTATTCACTCAGGCAGCTCAGCTTGCTCCTGCTGAATTCTCCGCTATTCAGTCGCGTCTGGCAGACAGTCTGACGCTCTTTTGCCACCCTCGATCTCCTTCCCGCTTTATGCTGTTGAAAGCGCAGGAAAACGATGAATATATGGCATTGATCGCCCGTGCGCTAAGCGCAATCAGGCCAGACTCCGGGGCGATACATGGCAGTAAATATATCATTGAGGGTCGTCACATCCGGGTCGAGCCAGCCACATACCCTGCGGATAATTTTGCCGCACAGCAGTCCTGTGGCTATCAGGAATGGATCGAACCTGAACAGCTCTTCGGCTGTGTGCGCAGTTTCCACGATGAAATCACGCTGCATCCAGGACTGATTCATCAGGTTAATGGCGGTACGCTGATCCTCTCGGCCAGAGCACTGCTGGCTCAGCCCTTAATGTGGCTGCGTCTGAAGCAGATTATGGCTGAGGGACTCTATCGTTGGTTATCACCAGATGAGCGCAAGCCACTGCCCGTTGATGTGCCACCGATGCCGCTTGATATTCGCCTGATTATTCTCGGTGACCGCGAGAGTCTAGCTGATATTCACGATATGGAGCCAGAATTAGGCGAGCACGCCATTTACGGCGAATTTGAAGCGCAATTACAGTTGATTGAAACGGATGACATGGCACGCTGGTGCGCCTACATCAATGCACTATGCAGCGAGAATCAACTGCCGCTACTGGACGCCGATGCCTGGCCAGCCTTAGTCAACGTTGCAGTACGCTACAGCGGCGATCAGGGCAATTTGCCATTATGCCCACGCTGGTTAATCAGCCAGTTAAAATATGCTTCGCTGTATGCCAGAGATGGTCAGATCACGGAGCAGGCGCTGGTTGATGCCGTTGCCGCTCGTCAATGGCGTGAAGGCTACCTTCGTGAGCGCATGCAGGATGAAATCGAATTAGGCCAGATCCTGATCGAAACGGAAGGCGAAGTCGTCGGCCAGGTTAACGGCCTGTCCGTACTCGAATTCCCTGGCTACCCTGTTGCCTTTGGCGAACCAGCGCGTATCAGCTGTGTCGTTCATGCTGGCGACGGTGAATTCACCGACGTCGAGCGCAAAGCCGAGCTGGCGGGCAATTTGCACGCGAAGGGCATGATGATCATGCAGGCGTTCCTGATTACGGAGCTGGAGCTCGATCAACAGCTTCCCTTCTCCGCTTCCATGGTCTTCGAGCAATCATACAGCGAAGTTGACGGTGACAGTGCCTCTCTGGCAGAACTGTGTGCGTTAGTCAGCGCCCTCTCCTTGCGACCAATCAATCAACAGTTCGCCGTGACGGGTTCCGTCGATCAGTTTGGTCGCGTGCAGCCAATTGGCGGCGTAAATGAGAAGATCGAAGGTTTCTTTGAGGTCTGCCAGCGTCGCGGACTGACGGGAACACAGGGCGTGATTTTACCTGTGGCTAACCTGCGCCATCTCTGTTTACAGGAAGATGTCGTTGAAGCCGTACGCGAAGGGAAATTCCATCTTTTCCCAGTAGAAACTGCGCCAGAAGCGTTGTCATTATTGACCAACTTCGCGTACGACGATGAGCAGCAGCCAAACCTGCTAACCGCGATTCGTGAGCGAATTGGACAACTTGCACCGCAGGAACGCAGACGTTTCCCTTGGTTTTTCCGTTAAACCAACTGGTTCAACCAGACGCAACAGACTTGCCCAGCGTACAGGTGTACGCTAACCTGCGTGCTTCATTAAAATAAGGCTTACAGAGACCATGGTAGATAAACGCGAATCCTATACAAAAGAAGACCTCCTTGCCTCCAGTCGTGGTGAGCTGTTTGGCCCGCAAGGCCCTCAGTTACCCGCCCCTAACATGCTCATGATGGACCGCGTCGTTAAGATGACAGAAGACGGCGGTAAGTATGGCAAAGGCTATGTGGAAGCCGAATTGGATATCACGCCTGACCTGTGGTTCTTCGGTTGCCATTTCATCGGCGATCCAGTGATGCCAGGTTGCCTCGGTCTGGATGCTATGTGGCAGCTCGTCGGCTTCTATCTGGGCTGGTTAGGTGGCGAAGGTAAAGGCCGCGCACTCGGCGTGGGTGAAGTCAAATTCACTGGACAAGTGCTGCCGACGGCGAAGAAAGTGACTTATCGCATTCACTTCAAACGTGTGATCAATCGCCGTCTGGTGATGGGGATTGCTGATGGCGAAGTACTGGTTGACGGTCAGCAAATCTATACCGCTGACGAACTGAAAGTGGGTCTGTTCAAAGACACCAGCTCTTTCTAAGCGTCAGATAGCACTGCGGGCGAAACACCTTTCGCCCGCGTTATCCATTTATCTCTTCGACGCACTCTCACCCTGACTTAAATCACTCGCCCTATCATGACGGGCTTGTCAGCTCATTGGTGATCGACTGCCGTACATCTTGCGGTATCTTCAATTCGGTCGCTAACGCATCCAGATAGCTTTTCTCCATGAAGTGATCGACGTCAATGACCGCACAGCTCAGGAAGTAGATCTCAAGCGCCTCTTCCTCATTCTTCACGTCTTTAGCCAGCAGAACCGGGTCAAGCGGTTGCTCTATGGCTTCCTGCACCCAACGGTGTGCTTCACTGCCCAGTTGCAGTTGCTGAATGTTCTCATCGATACGCTGTTTCTCTGTAGCATCAATATGGCCGTCACTTTTAGCAGCAAAAACCAGAGCCTGAATCAGACGACGGGCGCGAATATTGTCGGCTGAGGACTGAGTACCAAACTGCGGATCGTCCTGGTGCGTGTCGCGAACGCGTTTTTTGTACTGGTTCCACAACACCACGCCCGCCGCGGCGCTGCCGCCAATGATCAACGCATTTTTACCCAATGAGCCCATGATCTTCCGAGTGGATTTATTCGACAACAAGACGCCAGCCAAACCGCCCAGCGCCGCGGGCTTCAGCATGTCGCCCAAATTGCCGTTTTACCCCTTGATGATGATTTCCCTGCTTGCTACCGGAGTTTAATAAGCCCTGAATCTGTTGCAGCCAATTATTCATTTTCATTCCTCGAGGAAAAGTGACATCACTGATGGTGTTATCACCCATAGTAATGGTGCGGAAGGCGTTTGTTTGTCAGATTGTGTATAGCAATGAAAAGTATGGACCGCCCTTTCTGGGCGGTCCATCTGGCTATGCGGAGAACGTTACGAGGCTGGTTTTAGCGGCGCTTTTCTGGTCGGCGTATTTCCGGACACATAGTAGCGCGCTTTGCTACGCGGCAGCGGCTGGCGACGGCGGATTCGGTCGGCAATCTTCTCGGCAATCATGATGGTTGTCGCGTTCAGGTTACCAGTAATAATCTGCGGCATAATGGAGGCATCCACTACGCGCAGCCCTTCCATACCGTGAACCCGACCTTGCCCATCAACCACCGCCATCTCGTCCTCTCCCATCTTACAGGAACAAGAGGGATGGAATGCCGTCTCAGCGTGGGTACGGATAAATTCATCCAGTTCCTCATCGGTCTGCACCTCCAGCCCGGGACTGATTTCTCGACCACGGTATTTATCCAGCGCAGGCTGCGCCATGATTTCACGCGTAATGCGGATTGCATCGCGAAACTCCTGCCAATCCTGTTCTGTCGACATATAGTTGAACAGGATGCTGGGGTGCTCACGGGCGTCTTTGGAACGCACCTGCACACGCCCTCGGCTAAGTGAGCGCATGGAGCCCACATGCGCCTGAAACCCATGCTCTTTTACCGCGTTACTGCCGTTGTAGTTAATCGCGACAGGGAGAAAATGGTATTGAATGTTCGGCCAGGCGAATTCATCACTGCTACGAATAAACCCCCGCTTCAAACTGGTTACTCGCACCAATGCCTGTGCCGTTGAACAACCATTCCGCCCCGATTTTCGGCTGATTAAACCACTGTAGCGCTGGATACAGCGACACCGGTTCTTTGCAGGCGTATTGCAAATACATTTCCAGATGGTCCTGCAAATTCTCGCCGACGCCGGGCAACGCGTGCACGACTGGAATATCGAGCGCCTGAAGCAGCGCTTTCGGCCCCACGCCAGAGCGTTGCAGGATCTGCGGCGAGGCGATCGCACCGGCACATAGCAGCACCTCGCGACGAGCCTTCGCCGTCTGCGCACTTTCGCCTTTAAAGTAAGCGACGCCGACGGCACGTTTTCCGTCAAAGAGAATCCTGTCGGTTAAGGCATGCGTCACGATGGTCAGATTTTTACGACCTTTCGCCTGATCCAGATAGCCCCGGGCGGTACTGGCGCGACGCCCCTTCGGCGTAACGGTCCTGTCCATCGGCCCAAACCCTTCCTGCTGATAGCCGTTAAGATCGTCCGTACGTGGATAACCGGCTTGTACGCCCGCTTCAACCATAGCGTGAAACAGTTCGTTGTTTCCCATCTTCGGCGTGGTCACCGACACAGGGCCCGTCGCGCCATGATAGTCATTCGATCCTACATCCCGCGTTTCCGCTTTGCGGAAATACGGCAGACAGTCAAGGTAACTCCAGTCTTCCAGACCGGGCATCGTCGCCCAGTTATCAAAATCCATCGCATTGCCACGGATGTAGCACATGCCGTTAATCAGTGATGAACCACCCAGCCCTTTGCCACGACCGCATTCCATACGGCGGTTATTCATATGAGGTTCTGGGTCAGTCTCATACGCCCAGTTATAACGCTTCCCCTGTAGTGGGAAAGCGAGTGCCGCAGGCATTTGCGTGCGAAAATCCAACCGATAGTCCGGGCCACCGGCTTCAAGCAGCAGCACGCTGACGTCGCTTTCTTCTGTTAAACGCGTTGCCAGTACATTGCCGGCAGAACCCGCTCCGATAATGATGTAATCATATTCCATTAGGCTTTCTCCCCTTCGTTTAAAATACCGAGCGGAATTCACCCAGTTCAACCTGTACAGACTTGATTTGCGTATAGTGTTCCAATGTTGTTATGCCGTTTTCACGTCCGACACCCGAATGTTTGTAGCCGCCCACAGGCATTTCAGCCGGGGATTCCCCCAGGTGTTGATCCAGCAAATCCCAGCCTCAAGCTGATGAATAACCCGGTGTGCCCGATTCAGATCGCAGGTCACGATGCCGGCCGCCAGCCCATACTCGCTATCATTGGCGCGACGGATGACTTCATCCTCATCCTGATACGTCAGAATGCTCATGACCGGGCCAAAGATTTCTTCCCGCACAATCTTCATATCGTCCCGGCAATCCGTGAACACCGTAGGGGCAACGTATGCGCCTTGTGCATATTTCTCGTCAGCCATCGGTTCGCCACCCACCAGCACGCGAGCGCCTTCGCGTTTTCCACTTTCGATGTAACGCAGTACGGATTCTCTGTGCGGGAAGCTGACCAGCGGACCAAAATTCACCTGCTCGTCAGTCGGGTCACCGATACGGATGCGCTGAACGCGCGCCAGAATTTTTTCCTCAAACTGCGTCTGCAATGCCTGTGGAACAAAGACGCGCGTACCGTTAGTACACACCTGCCCTGAGCTGAAGAAATTCGCCATCATGGCGATATCCGCCGCCTTATCCAGATCGGCATCAGCGAAAATGATCAGCGGCGATTTTCCACCCAACTCCATCGTGACCTCTTTCAGGGTCGAACCTGCGGCATTGGCCATTACCGTTTTCCGCTGGCGATCCCTCCCGTGAAAGAGACTTTGGCAATACCGGGATGCATGGTCAGCGCCTGACCAACGGATTGTCCCGCTCCCGTCAGCACAGTGAATACGCCCGCCGGTAACCCAGCCTCGGTAT
The DNA here is from genome assembly GCA_021907015.1 of Pectobacterium sp. PL152. Classification (GTDB taxonomy): domain Bacteria; phylum Pseudomonadota; class Gammaproteobacteria; order Enterobacterales; family Enterobacteriaceae; genus Pectobacterium. The sequence continues at coordinate 542,958 of CP091064.1, forward strand.
AGATTTCTGCCAGCTTCAGCGCGGTAAGCGACGTGACCTCACTGGGCTTGAAGATCATCGCATTGCCCGTCGCCAGTGCAGGGGCCGATTTCCACAATGCGATCTGAATGGGATAGTTCCAGGCACCGATGCCAGCGACCACGCCAAGCGGTTCCCGGCGGGTATAGGCGAACGAAGTATCACGTAGGGGGATCTGCTGCCCTTCGAGCATGGGAACCAACCCCGCGTAATATTCCAGAACATCCGCACCGGTCACGATATCGACGGTGCGCGTTTCTGAGAGCGGCTTGCCGGTGTCGTGCGTTTCAAGCAATGCGAGTTCATCATTGCGCTCACGCAGGATATCGACAGCACGGCGTAAAATACGCGAGCGCTCCATCGCTGTCATGACCGCCCATATTTTCTGCCCTGCGGTTGCTGCGCTAACCGCTCGGTCAACATCAGCGGCAGTGGCTGACTGAAGCTGGGCGATGATGTCTCCATTCGCGGGGTTTATCGCATCAAACGTATCGTCACCCGTGCTATCGACATATGTGCCGTTGATATAAAGCTGTTGTAAACCGTAGCGAGACATAAATTCTCCTGTCTGATGGCTGCCCGGACACACGTTCCGGGCAGAAAAAGCAAAGCGATAAGGAAGGATTACGTGCGAGTGAGCTGCTGCTCGATATAGTCGTAGGCAATGCTCAGCGCTTCTTCGCGGTTGAAGGCGTCATGACTTAGCGCACCACGCAGCCACAGTCCATCGATCAAGCCTGCCAACCCTTTTGCCGCAATACGTGCGTTATCTTTCGGCAAGCAATGGCTAAACTCGACGCACAGGTTGGAGTAAAGCCGCCTATCGTTAACCTGCTGTAGCCGATGGAGCATGGGGGAATGCAGGCTACTGGCCCAAAACGCCAGCCAGGTTTTCATCGCCGCGCTATTCGTCTGACTATCATCAAAATTGCCCTGAACAATCGCCCGCAAACGCGCACGAGGCGTGTTGTCTGTCAGGCTCAGCAATCTTGATTTCACCGCCAGCCCCAGATGACTAATCAGATAGCGCATCGTCGCTTCCAGTAAGCCATTTTTATCGCGGAAGTAATGGCTGATGATCCCATTCGACACCCCCGCACGTCGGGCAATCTGTACGATCGAGGCGTCATGCATCCCCACATCGTTAATCGCTGCCAGCGTCGCGTCGATGAGCTGTTGTCGCCTGATAGGCTGCATTCCCACTTTAGGCACTGCACTTCCCCTTCATTTTCTTCCTTTCATTTTTGCGCGATGAATCACGGTAAAAGACGATGATTCATGATCCGATTTGTCCCATTAAACTTTTTTTTGATTGAACGTTCAATAAAAAATGAATATCTTTTATTGCTGAAAGGTTAAAAATCTGTATCAATTATCATGAAAAATGGTGTGATTTCAGACGATAACTCCACCTTAAAAAGAATAATTTCTTTTTTGTTCTGACGACCTTCTTCAACGGAAAGCGTACTCAGCGGATGTCCTGCGCCCCATTCTTGGTATGCGCTAAGCACACTTCGTGGAGAGAGGAATCAGATTATCTGTTCACGTAACGCAAGGGATAACCATGCCAGCATCAGAAACGACCACCCAACAGGATCGCCTAAATCCTGTCGTGTTCTACACATCAGCGGGACTCATCCTGACCTTCTCGCTGCTGACCATGTTGTTTAACAAAGAGGCAAATGCCTGGATTACCCACGCACTTAACTGGGTTTCTGCCACCTTTGGTTGGTACTACCTGCTCGCCGCCACGCTCTACATCGTTTTCGTCATCTTCATCGCCTCCTCCCGCTTTGGTTCGATCAAGCTCGGGCCGGAGCAGTCGAAACCTGAATTTAGCTTGATGAGCTGGGCTGCAATGCTGTTTGCTGCAGGGATCGGCATCGATTTAATGTTCTTTTCCGTCGCGGAACCCATTACGCAATATATGATGCCGCCGGAAGGACAGGGCCAAACGATGGAAGCGGCGCGGCAGGCTATGGTCTGGACGCTGTTTCACTACGGGCTAACAGGTTGGTCAATGTACGCGCTGATGGGTATCGCTTTGGGCTACTTCAGCTACCGGTATAATTTACCGCTGACGATTCGCTCTGCCCTGTATCCTATTTTTGGTAAACGCATCAATGGTCCGATTGGACACAGTGTTGATATCGCCGCCGTACTCGGAACCATCTTCGGTATCGCCACCACGCTCGGTATCGGCGTCGTTCAGCTTAATTACGGGCTGAAAGTCCTGTTCCAGATTCCTGAGAACCTTACCGTTCAGGCCTCACTCATCCTGCTTTCCGTAATCATGGCGACCGTTTCCGTAACGTCTGGGGTCAATCGCGGCATTCGCTTCCTTTCCGAGCTTAACGTCCTGCTTGCACTCGGTTTGATTCTCTTTCTGCTCTTCTGGGGGGATACCGAGTTTCTGCTAAACGCGCTGGTGCTGAACGTCGGGGATTACATCAACCGTTTTACCGGTATGACGCTCAATAGCTTTGCGTTCGATCGCCCGACCGAGTGGATGAATAGCTGGACGCTGTTCTTCTGGGCGTGGTGGGTCGCGTGGGCACCGTTTGTCGGGCTGTTTCTGGCACGTATATCGCGCGGCAGAACGATTCGGCAGTTTGTCGTCGGCACGCTGATCATCCCGTTTGTCTTTACCCTGCTGTGGCTCTCCATTTTTGGCAACAGCGCACTTTATCAGGTAATCCACGGCAATCTGGACTTTGCGACCGAAGTCATGCAGCACCCGGAGCGTGGGTTCTACAGCCTGCTGGCACAGTATCCTGGCTTCAGTCTGAGCGCGTCTGTCGCGACCATTACCGGCTTGCTGTTTTATGTTACCTCTGCCGATTCCGGTTCGCTGGTGCTGGGCAACTTCACTTCTCGCCTCGGCGACATCAACAATGATGCGCCAAACTGGCTACGGATTTTTTGGTCAGTCGCGATTGGCCTGTTGACGCTGGGTATGTTGATGACAAACGGCGTGTCAGCATTACAGAACACCACGGTCATCATGGGGCTGCCGTTTAGCTTTGTGATGTTCTTTATTATGGCGGGGTTATATAAATCACTGCGGGTCGAAGATTACCGTAAAGCCAGCTCCTTGCAAACCTCGGCGCCGATGCCAATCTCAGGCGACGATCGCCTGAACTGGAAACAGCGCATCTCACGCGTCATGAATTTCCCTGGCACAACGCATACGCAGAAAATGCTGGATAACGTCTGTAAAGCGGCCATGGAGGATGTCGCGCGCGAACTGCGCCTGCGCGGTGCCAACGTTGAAGTCAACGAATTACCGCCTGTCGAAGATGAACGTCTGAATCACCTCGAACTGTTGGTGGATTTGGGGGATGAGCAGAATTTCCTCTACCAAATTTGGCCACAGCGCTATAGCGTCCCAGCGTTTACCTACCGGGCCCGCTCGGGGAAATCGGATTATTACCGCCTTGAAACCTTCCTGTTGGAAGGAAGTCAGGGAAATGATCTGATGGACTACAGCAAGGAACAGGTGATTAACGACATTTTGGATCAGTACGAACGCCACCTGAATTTTCTTCATCTTAATCGAGAAGCGCCCGGCAATACGCTAACCTTCCCAGATGCATAACTTTCCCCTATGGCGCTGAAATACAGCGCCATTTTTCAATGTGTTATGTCTTTATTGTCCCTTTTCCGTTCATGGTGTTTTTCCTGAATCTATGGGCTATGCCGCATTCTTTGCTTCCACGATTTGCGCTTTATTTTTGAAACGGTATACTGCACACATCAAATTGAAATACAGTTTTAAAAAATGTATTTGTCCGTCACAGAAAAGGAACGAACATGAAAATTGCACTGATTAACGAGAACAGCCAGGCTGCCAAAAACGCCATCATCGCCGAGTCTCTGACCAAAGCGGTTGCACCGTTGGGCCACACTGTACACAACTACGGTCAATATGCCGTTGAAGATGCCGCACAGCTGACCTACATCCAGAACGGTATTCTGGCTGCTATCCTGCTGAACTCTGGCGCTGCTGATTTCGTTGTGACTGGCTGCGGTACTGGCCAAGGCGCCATGCTGGCTTGTAACTCTTTCCCAGGCGTAATCTGTGGTCTGGTTGTTGACCCATCTGATGCTTACCTGTTCTCTCAGATCAACAACGGTAACGCCGTATCCGTTCCTTACGCTAAAGGCTTTGGCTGGGGCGCTGAACTGAATCTGGAAAACCTGTTTACCCAGTTGTTCAAAGAAGAAGGCGGCCGTGGCTATCCGAGCGATCGCGTTGTTCCTCAACAACGTAACAAGAAAATCCTGGATGCCGTAAAAGAAGTGACCTACAACGACCTGATCACCATTCTGAAAGGTCTCGATCAGGATCTGGTTAAAGGCGCCGTTGCTGGTCCTAAATTCCAGGAATACTTCTTTGCTAACAGCAAAGACGAAGCACTGACCAGCTACATCAAAACGCTGCTGGCGTAATCGCCCTACAGCTGATAAAAACCACAGGCCATCACGGTCTGTGGTTTTATGCCTATTCCCCCTTTTTGCCTACATTTTAACGACACCGTTACGCGGACTATCCGTTACCGTTCAATGCTTAGCCAGACGCATCGTTCGCGCTAAATACTGCTTGACCGGAGCTAAGCGACTCCCTATAGTAGCGCCCCGTTGCCCCTTGTAGGCAACCCCGGTGAGGTGTCCGAGAGGCTGAAGGAGCACGCCTGGAAAGTGTGTATACGTGAAAACGTATCAAGGGTTCGAATCCCTTCCTCACCGCCATATAAAGAAAACGCCCTTAACTTACGTTAAGGGCGTTTTCTTTATATCGTTGGAACGGATGAGAAACTTTGACAAGGTTCGACAAAACGCGAGGACTGGCGTTTTGGACCGCCAACGGCGGCCCACAGGGCGAGCGGCAGAACACTGCGAGTCAACTCCTATGGCATACTCATACCAGCCGCCCTTGACGTACGTCAGGGACGCTTTCTTTATGGAAGCCAGTAAGGAAGTCTCGTCGCAATGACCATCTATTGACAAAAAACACGCTCCGCAGCGGACTTAAACAAAGTAACATCTTTACTCCATCAGCCTAATTAAGCAGATAACGCCCTTTAAAAGTACCGAACAGTTATTAACTTCACCGCTATTATTAATTCCGTTGGTATTTATTTTAAAAATGTGACCGTTATCTCCATGAGATGCATCAGAAACCCGATAATAAAATAGCACGCTAAATATTCTAGTAAAAACCATCCATTATAATAAAAAACATCACAACAGCATCACATATGATTTTATGTTCAGAGGCGATCGATAATCATAACCAGATAAAACAAGCAACTTCTGAGGTTCAGGTTATTATTAATGTAATCTTAATGTTATTGCCTGATAATGGCGAACAGACAACATTTCAATGTCATATAAAAAATATATATCTACCGACGGAGAACTCTAACATGACAATTGTAAAAAAACTGGTTCTGGCGATGAGCATCTTCGCTCTGGCGTTGATCTGTGTCGGGGATTTGGGCTGAACGCACTGAGTTCATCAAAGATCGCTTCGAGTACGTGATGACCAATACGTTGCCTAGTATAGGCAAACTGAACACTGCCAATGACGCTATTAGCAATGCCAGAACGTATCTACTACAGTTTATTCTCATTTCTGATCCTCAAAAAAAAGAAAAAAGGCAAGAAATAGTAAATGCATTAAATGAAACAGAAAAAGCATTAACGACTATATGAAAAATGACATTTCAGACGACAACGATCTGAATCTGTCTAAAAGAATATCGAAGCCTTCAATAGTTACCGCAGTGTCATTACTCCACTCATTCAAGAGGGGGCAACTACTGATAATTCTTCCTTGGAGCAGGGGAACATTATCGATATAGAGAAAACACTATTCCAAGGATTTCAAGATCAATATCGCTATAATTTAGATTTGGCGAAGAAACTCCAAAAAGAAAACAGTGATAACTTTAACTTAACAGCATGGATGCTAACCGGACTCATCATTGGCGCATTGGTTTTGGCAGGCACATTCTCTACCATGATTCTGCGCTATGTTCGACAAAACCTGAATAATTTACGAGCAAAATTGACAACCATCAGCGAAACGCTGGATTTAACTCAACAAGCTGATGCACAACGTAATGATGAGATAGGCCAAACAGCACAAGCCTTCAACGCATTGATCACGCGTTTTTCTGATGTGTTGAGCCATGTCCGTGCTTCAAGCGAGAATGTGGCGATATCCTCAAGCGAGATCGCATCGGCGAATATTGACCTCTCCTCAAGAACAGAAGAGCAGGCTTCCTCGCTTGCTCAGACCGCCGCCAGTATGCATGAACTGTCGTCAACGGTGGAAAGTAATGTTGATAATATGATGCAAGCTAATCAACTGGGTAAAAAAGCCAATGATGTGGTTGAGCATGGTGATGCTGCCGTTTCCCGGATGATTCAAGCAATGGAGGAAATCGCCAGCGGTTCCTCCAAGGTTGCCGAAATCACCACGCTAATAGAAGGCATCGCTTTTCAAACCAATATCTTGGCACTGAATGCAGCCGTTGAAGCCGCGCGAGCGGGTGAACACGGCCGTGGCTTTGCCGTCGTCGCCAGTGAGGTTAGAACACTTTCACAACGCTCATCTTCCGCAGCAAAAGAAATCAAAACCCTGATAGATAATGCGCAGTTGGCGGTTAAAAATGGCTCCTCTCAAGCCAGCGCAGTTCGGGACTCTATTATCGATGTTAAAGACGTCATTAAGAACGTGTCAGACCTGATCAATGAGGTGTCATTGGCTTCAGAGGAACAAAGCCGCGGCATTGCACAAATCAATATTGCCGTAAACCAGATGGAAGGAGTCACCCAGCAAAACGCAGCAATGGTTGAACAGGCATCTTCAGCCGCTGACTCGTTAAGTGAACAAGCAGCAAAATTACGCAGTGCTGTTGAGACCTTTAAGCTCAATGGAATGGAGAAACGCAGTACTATTTCACCGCGGCCATTACAGTTAGAAAACTACTCTGGATAATGGTCACGTTATAGACAAATAAAGCCCTGATCTCTATAGATTCAGGGCTTTTTTGTCTGGCTTCCGATTTATCAGACGTAGGCATGGAGCGTACGCTGGCACAACGCCGAACGCACACAGTCCTCTTTACCGAAAGAGACCACGCCAATCATGTCATCCTCAACAAAACGCTCCAATGCGTCGCGCAGGCCGGATTTCACCCCAGCAGGCAAGTCGCACTGCGTCACGTCACCATTAACGATAACCGTGACATTCTCGCCTAAACGCGTCAGGAACATTTTCATTTGGTTCACCGTCACGTTTTGCGCCTCATCCAGAATCACAACTGCATTTTCAAATGTCCGCCCGCGCATATACGCAAAAGGCGCAATTTCAACTTTGGCGATTTCAGGCCGCAAACAGTACTGCATGAAAGAAGCCCCCAGCCGACGCAAAAGTATGTCGTAAACCGGGCGGAAATAAGGCGCAAATTTCTCCGCAATATCTCCGGGTAAAAAGCCAAGATCCTCGTCGGCCTGTAATACCGGCCGCGTAACAATAATACGCTCAACCTCTTTATGAATTAGTGCCTCCGCCGCTTTCGCAGCGCTCAGATACGTTTTACCGCAGCCAGCTTCACCTGTGGCAAAAATCAACTGTTTGTTTTCTATCGCAGACAAGTAATGTTCCTGGGCAGCAGTACGAGCTTGAATAACGGAATTATCGCGATTTTCACGCGCCATGCCGATTGCTTCAATCCCACCCATCTGTACCAGAGAAGTGACCGATTCTTCCTCACGCTGACGATGGCTACGCGACTCACGACGAATAACGCGTTTGGCTTCACGACGAGCTTTGATCACTGCTTTTTGTCTTCCCATAGTGGCACCTTACAGTTTGTTTCACTTACCGCACTGATCTACAGTGCGTGACGTTTAACTCACTAACGAGGTTAGGCTTCCTTATTAAGCCAATAGCGGACAGAGAATACGCATGATTCATCCACGAACAGAGTGAAAAACGGGTCGAGTGCTCATGGATAGAAAACGAAAATAAACGGAGAGTTTGGGTAACAAGAGAATGGTGCAGCGTTGAAAATAAGTGGGAGGAACATCCCTCGCATCGGCGAGTCAGCAGCGTAGAATCTTGACATCGACTACAAAGTCCAAAAAAGGACATTACCATTCGCGTTCCTCACTGTGACAACGACTATTCCACTGAATAATGATTGATCGCATCGTAGAACTACTGCTAACCATTGCCTAAAAATTAGTGCCGAATGATTTCAGTAGTATGACAGTGCAATAATTTGCCCCTGCAATGCAAGCAGTTTTTACACTGCCATAACATTTACGTATATACCCGTCATACTTCAAGCTGCTTGTGCGTTGGCTGCCTTACTCACCCCAGTCACTTACTTGTGTAAGCTCCTGGGGATTCGCTCGATTGCCGCCTTCACGCATCTCGAATTATTTAGGGTAAGTATCCCATGGTTTGGCAATGTCAGCCTGAGAACGACGCATTATGTACGTCAGAAATGCCGTTGCCAGTCCAGATATTGATCGTATTTTCGTAAGGCACTGCGGTAAATATTTTGCTCAATATCGGGAAGGTAATCACACACGCGCTGCTGTACCCCATCGCGGTGCCGGGAAAAGGTTTCTGTGGGATAGTTATTGGCAGCCAGCAGTTCGTCCAACCGCCGCAGGCGAATGACATACTCGCGCATCGTGCTATGGCGAACTTCAGTTTGCTCGATCAGATACTGTGTGAAAGCTTTAATATCGAAATAGCTAGCAGTCGTATTGCATAATATTTCGCTACAAAAGCGGCAAAGTGGGATTAATTCCTGTTGCAGACCAGACCATATTTCGTCATCGATAAGCCTGTCGATACTACCGATCGATTTTTTATTGATAAGCTGATTGCGAAATACCAGTGAAACGCGGTCGAGCTCTTTATCACACTGGGAACAGTTGGTCTGTCTGTGTTTGAAGTCTTTCAGATAACGGCTTAGCAGCTGTTTCTTCCGAATTGATGGGTGCATGAATCCATTCCATGACGATATATAACTTCAATGTGAAGCAATAGCACCTTCGTTACACCAGAAATGCTGGAGTGCTAAAAACAGGTAGCATTAACCATTTAAATACTGATGAAAAACGCTCATCAATATTCAAACATTGTCATGATCCTGTGCTTCAGAGACTGAAGATATATTTGATAACAGTATTCCTACGCAGCGCAATTAAACATCGTTCATTAATTTCACGCGCAGGCGCTTTATCGCCTGGCTATGCAACTGACTGACTCTCGACTCTCCGACTTCGAGAACGGCACCGATCTCTTTCAGGTTCAACTCTTCCTGATAGTAAAGCGTCAATACCAATTTCTCACGCTCTGGCAGGCTTTCAATCGCGTCCATTACACGATGGCGCAAATTGCCTTCCATCAGTTGATGCAACGGGTTCGCATCTTCATTGCCTTCCAGTAGAGCCTCTGCGCTGTCACCATGTTCTTCACGCCATTCATCGTAAGAAAAAAGCTGGCTGTTGTTCGTATCCAGCAATATCTGACGATAATCCTCAAGCGTGATATTCAGGGCCTGCGCAACTTCCTGCTCTGTTGGAGTACGACCGAGCTGTTGTTCAGCCTGCTGCATTGCTTGTGCCACTTCCCGCGCATTACGCCGTACACTGCGTGGAGCCCAATCACGACTGCGTAATTCATCCAACATCGAACCGCGGATGCGTTGAACGGCATAGGTAGTAAACGCCGTGCCTTGCAACGAATCATAGCGCTCGACTGCGCTGAGCAAACCGATACCGCCAGCCTGTAGCAAATCGTCAAGCTCAACACTCGCGGGGAGACGAACCTGTAAACGCAAGGCTTCATGGCGCACTAGTGGAACATAGCGCTTCCAGAGGGAATTCTTATCCATTGTGCCTTCGGCGGTATACAAATCGCTCACAGTGACAAATACCTACGATGATAATGTTATCGACACTATTATGCTTTTAGGTAGGGTAGCCAATCGTCTGAATAGCGTCAAAAAAGAAGGGTTATTCCTGCCATGTATGACAGGATTGGGTAAAGATTCTGCGGAGAGAAACACAAATGGCACGTGCAGATGGTGCAATGAGGCAGCAAATTTGTGATGTATCTCTCTTTCGAAGAGAGATGATTCTAGCACCGATCTCGAACAGATAAACCCGAATTTTCTCCTCATAGGAGCAACAGTAATGTGAAACATGTAGTACCAGTGAATGTAAACACTAACGCGTGTCAAAAGTATTATAATCAATAATATAAAAACCTACGGTCATTCGTTCGCACTCTTATCGTTGTCACTGGAGAACAAGTATCAAATTGTTATCACTGATAAATTAATATAGTATTGAGTAATATCAAGACTTTAAAAAAGCGGTGTATATATGATATCAGTCTGCATGATCGTAAAAAACGAAGCTTTGCACTTAGGCAAATCGCTGAAAGCAATCACAAAATATTTTGATGACATTGTTGTCGTTGACACTGGTTCAACCGATGACTCAAAAAGTATTGCTAAAAATTTACTGACAAAGTTTATGACTTTGAATGGATATCAGATTTTTCCGCCGCAAGAAATTATTCACTGCAATTTGCCAAATATGATTGGGTGTTAGTTGTTGATGCAGATGAAGTGATTAATCAATTTGATGTAGCACTGCTTTCAGAGCTTATTAGCATACATCCGACACAGGTCGGCACCGTAGAAATTGCCAGCGTGACTAATGATGAAAGTTCGGAAGAAGCAGATTTAATTCAAGAACGTATAAGTCGAATTTTCAATAAAAATTATTATGAATTTTCGGTATCATCCATGAGCAGGTCTGCAAGAAAAATACTGGAAAAGCGCCAGATGGACGTTTTGATACCCCACTATCGTTCATGCATAATGGTTACACAAAAGAAATCATAGAAAGTAAAGACAAGATCGCTCGCAATATTACATTGCTCCAACATGCCATCGATAAAACTAGTGATGATGCTTATCTGCATTATCAATTGGGAAAAAGTTACTATCTGGGGAAGGATTATGAGCGAGCGGCACAAAGTTTTGAAACATCACTACATCTGCAAAAAGATATGCATCAGGATTACAATGAAGTCTTGATTGAATGTTACGGCTATTGTTTAATTAATACTGCACAATATGAAAAAGCATTAGATATTTTACAATATGAAGTTCTCTGCTCTTCCACCGACTTTATGTTTTTAAAAGCATTGATACTCATGAATAATGCAGATTTTCAGAATGCTATCGATACATTTCAGTTATGTACAAAAATGGGGCCTGGTCGAAAGCAAGGCGTTGGTACATATAAGGCCAATTACAACATAGCAGTTATACTTGAGTGTTTTGGTATGAAACCCGAAGCTCTTGATTATTACCAACGATGCGGAAATTATAAGTTAGCGCTTGAAGGGATAATGAGGGTTAAATCGTAATCGCGATGATATGATATGTATTAATGTGATTACCAAGGGACACTGACGGTATAATTACCGGGCGATTTTGTCGTTATCACACTATCAACACCCTTCGATTCAGGCAAAGTCTTTTACGGTATTAGATAGCGATTTCACTTTGGCTAATCTAAGAGCCATCGTATTCATATTTTCGCGCAGCCAGATGTAACGGACGCCATTAGGGCTAATCTCTGCTGAGTAACGAGTGTTTATCTGACGTGATACCTGTACTTGACCGAGATGAGGATTACGTAGAGAGAAGTCGATAATCAGTTTTTCCAGGGCTTCTTCCGTTCGGTTCTTATGCCGTAAATCTGGTGTATCCTGACGCTTGAGGGCATCAATACCCCCTTCTTCGACTAGCCGTCTGTGACGGTGAATGGTGTCCCGTGACACGCCGCTCAGACGAGAAGCTTCGGCTACGTTACCCAGCCTGTCAGCCAGGGCAAGTACATCAAGCTTTTTCTGGATATCGATGTCCTCCAGGGAGGCTTTAGTCGGCTCTGTCACCTCTGATACCTGTAATTGTCTTCCTGCAAAATAGGCGCTGTGACCTGCCCCCAGTATTAAACACAATAATCAGTTAGTAATGTCGGTTGATTTACTCCCGTATTCTCCGTTTCGCCATCCCGCTGCAAACTCTGAAGGGGTCTGATAATTCAACGAAGAATGAGGCCGACATTCGTTATAGTCCTGCTGTAAGCATCCCGGTAAACCGGACCATTCACATTTAGAGATCTTCCGGCATACTGAATATGTCCCTGGAGAAGATCGCCCTGCGCAAAGCCCGATTTACCGAACACCAGATCATCGCCGTTCTGAAGTCCGTCGAAGCCGGACGTACTGTTAAAGACGTCTGCCGCGAGGCGGGGAGCAGGTCACGCTTACAAAAGCACCATTTGTGGGTAAAAAAATGCGCCCGTATCAGGTGAGGATAGGGGCGCGGAGTATCGTATATAACGCGTATGGAATTATGAGCTTGGCTCACCGGGGCGGGTTCCCCAGGCAGTAGTCGCTGCCCTGCAAATTCGCTATAAGTCGTATTAATTGACTTTTGCTTCAGTGATTGCCCCATTAACGAACTTAACTCGTCCATCCGCTTCTGCAGAAGTTGTTTTACTTTCGCTTCATTATCCATCACTTCCTGCAAAATTTGTCGCAGATGCAAACGCATTATGCTGTCAATTTCGTCAGGAATTGGCGTGTTAACTAAGCCTTCAACGGACTGAACATAAACAATCTCTTGCTCAACCAACGTATCCCACTGGCCGCTGACGGCCAAATGGAGAATTTTTTGACTCAGAGACAAAAGTTGTTGGTAATCTTTAGAAGCCGATGGGGAGGCCATTAACGTACTTCCTGCTCTGGTTTGTAATTAGGGCCGATTTGCCGCCAGGCATCAGCGATATTTTCCAACAACACTTCAACTTCTTCTATCGCTTTGGGATCGTTATGTAAATTGGCGATCAACAAACGCTGAGACATGTAGTCGTACAGGGCAGACAAATTTTCAACAAGCTCTCCCCCTCTTTCCATATCCAGCCCGGCTTTAAGTCCGTTATTAATAATGTTGATGGCTTTGGATAACGCCATCCCTTTACCTGGAATGTCGCCTTGTTCCATAAGGATGCGTGCGCGTACCATTGCACTGCGCGCACCATCAAATAGCATGACGATAAGCTGGTGAGGGCTTGCACTCATCACACTACTTTCAAGGCCTACCTGAGCATAGGCTTGGCTGCCTTTCATGTTGTACATCACGTTACCTATCTTTCTTTCAGCGAGAATTTAGAGTTTAGCGAACATGCTGGTCAGTCGATTAGTTGTACTGCTCATGTTAGACATGGCTTTATCCAACTCAGTAAACTGCTTTTGATAACGAGCGATCGTTTCTTCGATACTGTTACTGACGCGAGTGAATTGGGTATCTAATTTTTTATTGTACTGTCAAGACCATCTTGCTTGGTTTTAATAACACCATCGATGTTATCAAGCAGTGACTTCATATAAGTCCGAGTCTGCGTTGCGAAACCCGTCTTATCACTATCACCAACAAAGAACTCTCTAACTTTACCTGGTTCGTCTTTTAGTGCTTTATCCAGTTTCGTATCGCTGATTTCGAGTTTGCCGGTTTTGGCGTTCTGAGTAATACCCAGATCGGCCAGAATGCGGAATCCACCGCTTTCTGATTGGAGTGCTGTTAATTGTTGCTTAAGTTTGTTCTGAATTTCACGAACGGTAGAGTCGCCTATCAAAGCACCATTTGATGTGTTTTGATCTTCTCCAGGCTTAACTGCAGTATATTTAGTTTGTGCAATAATGGTGTCTTGCAGTGCATTATAAGCATCGACCCACGCTTTAACGGCAGTTTTCATACCCGTAATATCTTGAGTGACATTCAGCGTTTCTGGTTTATCTACTTCTGTTTTTGCCTGTAGTGTTAAGGTAACGCCTTCCAATGCATCTTCAATCGTATTGCTTTGACGCTCGATCTCAATACCATTAGCGATGATAACAGCGTTCTGGGCAGCAACTTTCTCGACTGTTGCGCCAAGAATGTTGCTACTATCATTTAGCGAGATTTTACTTTCTGTACCGCTGTTTTTGCGGTTAGCATTAAGTAGTACTCATTATCTTTCGCTTTAACAATACTAGCAGTCACTGAGCCATTTGCTTTATTGATGGCATCACGGACATCATTGAGTGATGTTTCACCTGCTTTGATATCTATTTCCAACGATTTTTGAGTTTGGCCTGTAGTTGTGCCGGGATTGGAAATTTACCGTTGTCTTGGGTAATAACAAGTTTTGTGTCTGTTGCACTCAATGCTTGTGTGGCACTAGTCTTAGATGCAGATGTTATTGAATGTGCTTGTGCTAAATGTTGCACTTCAACGGTGTAAGTACCAGGAACTGCCTTGCTACCGGTTGTAGCTGTGAAGGCTTTGTTCGTGCCAGTTATACTCGTGTTAGTAATGTCATCAATAGAACCTTTGATAATACCGAATGATTCAGACTTTGCTAACGCATTGTTAGCAGTGTTCAGTTTATCCAACGCACTTTTTAGCGCACTAACGCCATTAACTTGCGCTTTAAAACTGTTCTGCTGAGTTTTTATTGGAGTAAGGCGCTGATTTTCAGCCGTTCTTAGGTTGTTTAACAGCGTCGTCAAATCCAAGCCGGAGCCTACACCTAATGAGGAAATGCTTGCCATGATAGAATCCTTGTATTGTCCAGAACCATTGGTCTACGTAATGAGTATCGGCAGAGCTAGGAATAAGTTTAGCATTAACGCCGATGTGATGTCGGTGTAGTTCAAGCAAGGTAAGCATTTGTTACAGATGCGCGCAATGAAAACAAATACTGATTTTGTTCTCCTGAAAATTTTGGCAAAAAAAATTAAAGCTTCTGAAAAGTATTCCGATAAATGTTAGCGACGGGGATGAACCCGTGGGTCTAACCCGAAACTTACATCTCATCGATTAAGGAAATCTATTATGGCCGGTATCAACACTAACATCATGTCTCTGGTTACCCAGAACAACCTGAACAAATCACAATCTTCTCTGGGCACCGCGATTGAGCGTTTGTCTTCTGGTCTGCGTATCAACAGTGCAAAAGACGATGCGGCTGGTCAAGCGATTGCTAACCGTATGACTGCGCAAGTTAAAGGTTTGACTCAGGCTGCACGTAATGCCAATGATGGTATCTCTCTGACGCAAACTGCTGAAGGTAACTTGAACGAAATTAACAACAACTTGCAACGTATCCGTGAGTTGGCGGTTCAGGCAGCAAATGATACTAACGGTTCAACTGACCGTGATTCTATCAAAACTGAAATGCAACAGCGTTTAGATGAGATTGACCGTGTTGCCAACTCCGCTTCATTCAACGGTAAAAAACTTCTAAATGCATCAGGTACTAGCATTAATATCCAAGTAGGTGCTAACACTGGTGCAGACGAAGTTATCACTATCGATTCAGGCGCACTGATTAATGCGACGACCACTTCAGGTTCAGGTAGCATTTCTGGTGTGGACGCTGCTGTTAGTGGTTTTGATGTTACTGCCACTGGTACTGGTGCTAGCGGCATTGGCGGTAGCGGTGGTATGGCTCAGAAGATTGTGGATGCTGTTGATGCTGCACTGAAAGCGGTAGATACTGCACGTAGTAACTTGGGTGCAATCCAGAACCGTTTCGAATCCACGATCACCAACGTGAACAACACCATCAACAACCTGTCCAACGCCCGTGGTCGAATCAGGATGCAGATTACGCAACGGAAGTGTCGAATATGAGTAAAGCCAACATCCTTCAACAGGCAGGTACTTCTGTTCTGTCTCAGGCGAATCAGGTTCCTCAGACTGTATTGTCTCTGCTGCGTTAATTGTCAGCGGTATAGGACATTTTATAACCCGGCTACATGCTGGGTTTTTATGCTTCAAATACAGCAATAATTCGCGGGTTTATTAATAGGTAAACCCTCTTATTTTCTCGTAATATAACACTATTCACCTCTTTTCCTTCTACAGAAGGCATTCTGTTATGCAACGTGTTTTTATCAGCACACTTCAGCTTACTGGTTATCAAGATGAAACATTAGTGATGTTGGATCTCATCAATGAGTTCCTTGATAGAGGTTGGCACGTCGATGTGTATTGCCATCAATATGATAACGAAATAAAAATGACTATTGATCAGCTATATGCAGGTAAAGCACTGTTTGTAACTGATAGCACAGAATATAAATTTATCGAGAACTATGAGCTTCTTTGGTTACAGTACACATCGTTGAACCCCAGTCTGCTGAACCGACTGCTGAACGGTGGTATGACAACAAATATTATTTTCGATCACCAAGCATTGCACAAAGGGAGACTACGCCAGCGGATATCCAATTGGAAAATCGATTGGCGAATAGGGTTTTAGTCGCCCTGCCCCGATTGAATGGCCTATTGCGTGACGGCGGTATTGAGCCATCAATTATTCAAGTCTTTCTAATCCTGTGTCTAAACGCGATGATGAACAGGTGACCGAACGAGAAAAACTTGGTCTAAAAAATTGCTTGTGATCGCTAGTGCAAGTTCATCTATTTGGGATTCACTTGCAGATGAACTTTTGCTTCATTCCGTTAGCTGCGATGTTCTTAATCAAGATCAATGGCTTCAAAGTGAACACCAGCAAGATTATGATGCCGTGCTGACGAGTGGTCGCATCGGCCAGTGTGTGTTGTACTCGGGCATTCCTGTCTATCTATATCGCGGTAGTGAGTTTATTGGTTATGTCGATACAGAGTTGACTGAAGGTAATGTGTTTCGTGAAGAAACTGCAGGTAAAATGCTTTCAGCCAAAGAATTGGCGGGTGAGATTATTGCCGGTTACCAAAGTGCTGTGGAATACACACGCAGCAGCGAATGGCCTATTATAAGATTCATTGGAATTTGCCAGCAGCACTGGACAAATTACTAAAGCAACTCCTACACCTGTTCTTAAAACCATAACCGATCAAGAGCTGCAAAGGCTTACGCTCCATAATTTAACTTTGCGTGATAAAACCAAACCTTTTTATTCTGTTGATCAGTGGTTAACTGAACGGCTCATCAGCCCTGCTCGGCGTGATTTCTTACAAGCGTTTATTCAAGCTTACCCAGAAATTGGTAATATTGGCGTGGTGATTATGGCTCAAGAAGGTGATGAGTCCTCGATATCAATGTCATTAGCTAGTGTGCAGTCGCAGTATTATGCTGCGAGCGAAGTCTATGTATTGACAAGTAACGTTGAAGGTCATAACCCCAATCCTGATAGTACCGTCTGGATATCTACTAATACTGATACCAGCAATGCATTAAATGTGGTTATTAAGCAAGCATCGTCTTCATTTTTACTCATTCTGCCTACAGGTAAGCAACTTCTACCACATGCGTTGTTATTACTAGCAGAACACCGATTGCGTTTCCCTTCAGCTCGTGCATTCTATTTTGATGGAAGCGATTATTAAAGAGGGTAAAGCTGATAATCCTCTGCTGAAGCCCGAGTGCAATATCGATATGTTACGAAGCTACCCTTATATTGGGCGTAGTTTAGCTTTCGATGTGCCATCATTACGTTCACTAGGGAAGGGATTCCCTTGGTGGCGGCCTTGAGCTGTATGATGCTGTTTGGCAATTGATTGAACAAGAAGGCCCGCAAGCATTAGGGCATGTTCCTGAAGTGCTAGTCTACACGGAGCAAACATTGTTTGACTGGTTACGCAGTGGCGACGTGAGCAATGATTATTCATATGTCGTTCAACGTCACCTCACTCGTTGCAATATTGATGCGCACATCGTTTCCGATGAGAAGGAGGAACGTGCCATATTCAATACCAACATATGCATAAACCGCTAGTATCGATCATTATCCCTACACGCGATCATCTCTCACTAATCAGTCGCTGTATTGAAACGCTTATGGAGCAGACTTCGTATCCGCACTATGAATTATTGATTGTTGATAACCAGTCAACCGATCAGGTACTTGCCAGTACCTTGGCAAGCTGCTGCCATGGGATTGCACAAATTCAGGTTTTATCATGGCCACATCCGTTTAATTTTCCGCCATAAATAATTTTGCTGCGGAAAAAGCAAAGGTAAAGTATTACTTTTTCTTAATAATGACACTGAAATCACGAATGGAAAGTGGTTGGAGGCCTTACTGAACCATGCGCTGCGCCCTGAGGTCGGAATTGTTGGTGCGAAATTAGCATTTGCAGATGGACGGATTCAGCATGGCGGTATTGTCTTGGGAATGAATGATAGTGCCGCGATTGCGTTTCAGGGGCACCTGCAGAGTCAAAAGGTTACATGAATCGCTTATGCGACGCATAATGTCAGTGCAGTGAGTGCGGCTTGCATGATGATGCGCCGTGATGTCTACTTTGAGCTAGGGGATTCGATGAACAACAATATCCTGTTTATTTTGGTGATGTCGATCTTGCGCTAAAAGCTCGGCAGCAAGGGTATTTGGTCGTTTGGACGCCGGATGCTGAATTGATTCATTTGGGGGAGCATCACGCTTATTGCAACGTTTTAATTTGCCCCCGCAACCGCAAATCGCAGACATTGATGCACTCTATGATCGTTGGTTACCACAACTCACTAATGACCCATGCTATCATCCTGCTTATGGAAATATGCACCAGGTTTTGCATTAACGCCAGAAATGGCG
Organism: Pectobacterium sp. PL152; assembly: GCA_021907015.1. Lineage (GTDB taxonomy): Bacteria > Pseudomonadota > Gammaproteobacteria > Enterobacterales > Enterobacteriaceae > Pectobacterium. The sequence continues at coordinate 561,681 of CP091064.1, forward strand.
CGCTTCCAGCAGCCATTGCCTGGGCGTCCATTACCTACGGTTATGGGCGTGCACTCTGATTGGCATGGTTGTAGTACAGAATAATACTTCCGTTTCAAGCATTAGAACGAGAAATGCATATCGAAGGTGGCTTAAAACATGGTCTGATAAAGACGGTGGACGTCGCCGATATTGCACCTGATGTCGTCATTATTCAAGGTGCCGCTGGTGTGGCATTACCGACTGTTGCGGCTCAATATCGTAGATATACTAATGCTGCCGTTGTTGCTGAATTTGATGACTATATTCTTAATGTGCAATTAATAGTGGCAACAGAAAGAACTTCTCTCAGAAATTGATTAAAATTTCCGTAAAGCGTTAGAATCTGTAGATTGGGTGGTTGTGTCGACACCTGCACTGGCAGAGGCTTATTCTAAGTATCACACGGATATTCGTGTTGCTTACAACCGCTTACCGGCTTCATGGTGGAAGGGGCTTGTTAGTTTACGTCGACAAGGCAAAGAAACCCCGTGTTGGTTGGGCCGGTGGAAGTAGCCATAAGGGGATTTGGCGATTCTCCGTTCAGTCGTAAAGAAGTGGAAAATGAGGTTGAATGGGTCTTTATGGGGATGAAGCCGAAGGTGTAAAATGTGAGTTTCATGCTGGTGTCCCTATTGATTACTACCCACAAAAGACAGCGAGTTTGAACCTCGACCTGGCGTTGGTTCCGTTGGAATATAATCAATTTAATGAGTGTAAAAGCAACTTGCGTTTGATGGAACTAGGTGCTTGTGGCGTTCCTGTTATTTGTACTGATATTGAGCCTTACCGTTGTGCTCTACCAGTTACTCGTGTAGATAATCGCTTTAAAAAATTGGATGGATGCAATACGTATGCATCTCGCTGATATGGATGCAACAGAAAATATGGGTAATCAACTACGGGATGCCGTTTATCAGAACTGGATGTTAGAAGGTGATGGCTTAACCGACTGGCTGCAAGCTTGGTTGCCAAAATAAAAGGTCTCTAAAATGAATCAGCAACTATTGGTTAGCATTGTTATTCCTGCTTATAAGTCTACTTTTTTGAAGAGGCATTACGGGCGCAATTAATCAAGATTACTTAAATATTGAAATTGTTATTTTTGTGATGATAGCCGCAATGATGAAATTCAACTGATTGTTGAAAGATATAACAGAAATGTTAAATTTCCAATTAAATATTATCATAATGAATTTCAATTATATGAGCAAAAAATCTCTTAAAGTGTGTTACTAAATCAAATGGATTTTTATATCAAACCATTGTATGATGATGATATATTAAGAAGAGAATTGTGTTAGGGAATTAGTTAATGCTATTGAAAAAGATGATAATATCTCTCTTGCTTCTTCCAGACGCCGCCGTATAGATGAATCAGGGATGTCTTTGGAAGATATACCTGCTACATCACCACCATTTTATGATGGCGTGATTATTGAAGGGCAATCTCTTATTTCTTATCTTGCCGATTACCCGATAAATTTCATTGGGAGCCTAGTTGTATACTATGTAAAAAGATGACTTAATAAGTATTGGTGATAATTTTTCTCTATATTTGATGAGGCTAGCCAATTTCTTGGCGATTTATCTTTATATGTGAATTTATTACGGAACGGCAATTTCGCCTATTTTGCCTGAACCTTTATCTGATTTTAGAATATCAAACAGTCAAATTAGTCAACAGGCGAGAGAGCAAGACATCAACGAGTTATCTCGAAAAGTTAGTGAAAAATTTAGTGAGGAAATTCGTCAAGCTGGTTATTATACTGGGACCAAAGAAACAAATTTATTCGTAAATGCTGCATCATTAAATGAAAATGATGGATTTAATAAAAATTAACTTATTAAATAATATAATTGAATCATACTCTAAACTTGAAGAAACCTATAAAATAGGAAAGTGGTTAGATAAACGTGTTGTGCCAAGTTTACTAATTTCTCCTTCACTGCATTATCAAAACTGAGTGTTTCATTTTTGATAAAAATAGCTAACGTTAGAAATTTAAATAAAATAATAAGTTTTATTAAAAATGAAAATATCTATAATAATAAATTTTTTGAGTTCATTTTTTTGTCCCTGAAACATTGTTAAATGAAGAACACTCAAATATCGGGAAAATGATTAAATATGAAAAATATAGTAGAATATATTAACAATCTTATCAAGGAAGGATTGTCGGATTGGATTATCATTATTAATGAAAATGATGAATTCACATCAGAGGGGATTTTTCAATCTTACAATGTGCAGTAGAAGGTCATAATTTAGATGCAGTATACGGTGATGCAATTTATAAAAATAAAAATGGTCATTTAGAAACGGCCTTTCTACCTGATTTTAATCTTGACCTATTTCTTAGTGTTCCAGAGATAACTACAAAACGTTGGTTATTCAAAAGTAAAACTTTACTAGAACTGGGTGGGTTTAGTAATAATTGTTTATCAGCGTTCGAATTAGAATATATCATAAAACTTATTGAAAATAAAGGGATTCAGGTTATTGGGCATATTTCTGAACCATGGTTTTTATTTTTCCACCAGTGTTAAAAAGCAGGGAAGAAGAAATTGCTCTCCTGACACAGCATTTGAAAAATAGAGGATACAGCGATGCTTATGTTCAGTCCCCATGGGAAGGTCGTTACCGTCTTCAATATAACCATGGGCATACTCCATTAGTATCAATAATTATTCCAACAAAGATCAGTTACCGATGCTAAGACGTTGTGTAACATCGCTATTGGAGAAAACAAGTTATACGAATTATGAATTAATTATTGTAGATAATAATAGTGAAACTCAAGAAGCACTACTGTGGTTAGATGGAATTTCGAATATTGACCCAGAAAAGATAAAGGTATTGCGCTATCCGCACCCATTTAATTTTCTGCTATGAACAACGCCGCAGCCAAGATAGCCAATGGTGAATATTTTGTCTTATTAAATAATGATACTGCAATTATTCAAAATGATTGGCTGGAAAATTTATTGAATCATGGTTTACGTCCAGAAGTCGGAATTGTTGGTGCTAAATTACTTTATCCTACTGGAAAAATACAACATGCAGGGGTTGTTTTAGGACTGCGTGGTCCCGCCGAACATGTGTTTATTGGCAGCGGAATGGAAGATGAAGGATATTTATATCGTCTTCAAGTTGATCAAAATTATATAATTGTTACTGCTGCATGCTTCCTAGTAAGAAGATCAGTATATTTTGAGGTTGGTGGTCTAGATGAAGATGCTTTTAAAGTGTCGTATAATGATGTAGATTTTTGTCTAAAAATTCGGGAAATGGGATATCTGGCTGTGTGGACGCCACATTCTGTAGTAATGCATGAAGGGAGTGTAAGCCAGAGGCTGATTGATAGAATAGCCCAAGAAGCAAAAAAGTAAACGTTTTATTGCTGAGCAAGACACCTTATATAAAAAATGGTTACCTTTGATAGGCAAAGACCCTTCATATAATATAAATTTGTCATTACTCGGTTACAAAACATCTGTTGATGTTGATGCGAGTGAATTGACATGGCTTCCTAAAACTCTACCTATAGTCATTCCGCATGTAGGCGAATGTATTTTCATGAACACAGTCGTCTATCAGTTCCATTTCAAAGATGAAGAGAAAAGACTTGTTAATGGTGCAGTCATAGACCGATTTTTATCTATCCCTGAAGTTTCACGTTATAATCCCAGTAGTATGATTTTCAATCAACTACTGTATCTCTCTGACGATTTTTTCATATTTGGGCTGAAAGGACAAAGCGAATTGTAGGAACCTATATCGTATATGATTTGCATGAATTACCATCCATCAGAATAGATGGTACCATTTTGAGTAAGATGAAAAACATTGATGGCTCTTATGGATCGTGTCATTGTATCTTCAAATGAACTGGCTAATTTTGTTTTGATAATAAAATTCACTCTGAAGTGGTGGTTTTACCGACAAAACTGGCTACAGATACTTGGCAAGTAAGTGAAGAAAATAAAGTGTTTAGAACTAAACCTAGAATTGGTTGGGTTGTAGATACGCTTCCTCCATTTATGGAAGATCTAGAGTTTTTCTATAATGTAGTAAAAACATTTGTGAATCAGGTTGACTGGGTTGTTGTGGGGAAATGTCCAGAAAGATTCAAGCCTTTTATGAGAGAAGTACACGATATTCCTAGAGCAAGAATATACGGAAAAAGTTTAGTATCATTAAATTTAGATATTGCAGTGATTCCACAAGTAAATAAATTTAGTTCATGTGAGCATAGTAGCAGTAGAGTGCTTGAACATGGGATCAGTGGCGTTCCTATAATTTGTAGTTATATGCCAGACATTTATAAAGATCTTCCAATAGTTCAGCTGCCGAATAAGCATAGAGACTGGGTCAATATGATTAACATGCATTTATCGGATCTCGGTGCATCCAAAAAACAAGGTCAAAGATTGCAGGAAGCTGTAGCAAAAGACTGGATCTTGGATAATGAGTACTTATGTACGTGGACTAAAATTTGGCTGCCAGATTAAGTATTGAGTTTTTAGTTAACAACGAACAACGAACAACGAACAACGAACAACGAACAACGAACAACGAACAACGAACATAGTACCCTAGCGCATTGGTAGCTAAAAGCCAAGGGCGGTAGCGTCGATAAATCTGGTGCTATGAAAGGAACAATATGATGAAGAAACCAATATATGTGACTAGCCCTTTATTACCACCTTTAGAGGAATTCATTCCTTACCTTGAAGAAATATGGGAAAATAAGTGGTTGACTAATAATGGACCTTTTCACCAGCAATTGGAGCAGTCTTTAGCTGAGTATCTTGGAGTGCAACATCTCAGTTTATTTTCTAACGGAACATTGGCTTTACTTACAGCATTACAAGCTTTGCGTATTACAGGAGAAGTCATTACCACACCTTATTCTTTTGTCGCAACGTCGCATGCATTATTATGGAACAATTTAAAACCTGTATTTGTTGATATTGATCCAATTAATTGTAATATCGATCCTGAAAAAATAGAAGAAGCTATTACACCGGCGACTTCAGCTATTTTACCCGTACATTGTTATGGAATTCCTACTAATGTTGAGCGTATTCAGGAAATAGCAGATATATATGGTTTAAAAGTTATTTATGATGCTGCTCATGCATTTGGTGTGAAGAAAGATAATATCAGTATTCTAAATCATGGCGATTTGTCAATTCTCAGCTTCCATGCTACTAAAGTTTTTAATACTATCGAAGGGGGCTATTATTTGCCCTGATGCAAAAACGAAAAAACGTATCGATTATCTTAAGAATTTTGGTTTTGCCGATGAAGTAACAGTTGTCGCACCAGGTATTAATGCAAAAATGAATGAAGTACAAGCAGCATTTGGCCTGCTTCAAATGAAACATATAGATGCGGCTTTGAGTAAAAGGAAAATATTTATCTACGATATTACGAGGAATTTAAAAGCTCCTGGAATTAGAATAATAGATATTCCTAAAGACACTGAATGGAATTATTCATATTTCCCTGTTTTTTTTGAACAATGTATTGTTCACAAGAGAGATGAGATTTACTCATCAATGAAAGATGTTGGTATTTTTACTCGGCGATATTTTTACCCTTTGATTAGCTCATTTCCAATGTATCGAGGGCTTGATAGTGCAACGGTGAATAATCTATCAAATGCGGAAACATTAGCTAAGTCTGTATTATGCCTACCAATATATCCAGATCTAAATGAAGTTGAAATAGATAACGTTATTTCTTTTTTTTATTTCACGCTTATTGAATTGATTGTGATAATTATTTTTAGGAAAAATAAAGTCATTTCTAATTGTTCTTGACGATTCAAATTTTTAATGACACCTATTCCTATTTTTTGTCATTATATTCGTTATTTAGCTTACGGCATAGTTGTATAAAATAACAGTTTGGAAGTTTTTATTTTACGAATCTATAGCTGATAGAAAACACAAAACAATTTTTTTCATTTTTAAAAATTAAAAATGAAAACAACTGTTTGCTTTGATAAAAGAGGACAGAAATGAATTATATTTTGAAGAATATAAAAAAAAGCATGTAAAATCTCCAACAAAAAGATTACTTGTTATTTCAGACAATAAAGAACTTTCACTTTTCTAAAAGTGAGCTTGGGAAAATTTTTCGAGCATCCGTTAAAAGTTGATTTTTGCTATACATCATTCAACCTAAACCCACAGCAAATGATTGAAATTGATGCGAAAAAGATAAATGTCAAAGATGAAGAAACGATAACTAGGATAATAGAAAATTATGATTTAGTTTTCAGCCTGCACTGTAAGCAAATATTTCCTAATCGACTTGTTGAAAACGTATGCTGTATTAACTTTCACCCTGGACTAAACCATATAATCGAGGATGGTATCCTCAAGCTTTTTCAATAGTAAATGGTCTTCCAGTTGGTTCTACGATTCATTTAATGGATACTGAAGTAGATCATGGCGAAATTATCGATCAGAAAGAAGTTGAAATAAAAACATCAGATACTTCTTTTAGATGTTTATAGCAGAATAATTTCCGCCGAAAAAGAATTGATACGCGAAAACATTTTCAATATTATTGAAGGACTTTTCAAAACCACGAAGCCAAAGCAAATTGGTAACTACAATGGAATAAAAGAATATAAAGCATTATGCGAACTAAATTTAAAATCGATAGCAACATTTGGCGAGCATTTAAATATATTGCGTGCAACTACTCATGGTGATTTTAAAATGCATATTTTTTTTGATGAAAATGGTAAAAGTATTTTGTAAGGATTTTAATAGAAGAATCTTGTTAAATTAATTAAAACCATAGGTTTAAAAATCCTTACAGTATAAAATGTAGTTATTTAATTAACATGGTCACCTGATAAGTAAGCAGGGCAAGATCGCGAACGTTTCTTAAACGAATTATTGTTAACTATCAATCGATAATTGTATTATTAATCTTCATTAGAAGCGTTTTTCGGACAATATAGATTGATAATTGCCTAATCGAACAAAAAACAAGCACTCACACTCTCACCCTGGATAAGTAATTGTTTTATTAAGATAAAAATATTTTCAGACAATACAGTCATAACGAATTTTATATTCCTTCAATTTTTTACTTTACCTTGATAAAATTTTGTCAAAGAGAAAAGACTTTATTTTCATCAGTGAAGTTATTAATTAATCATTTTTATAGTATAAAAGGATATGCAGTATATGATGAATCTTGATGATTTAAAAAAATTCTTAGAACACCCAGAATTGAAAGAATTAATTGAGCAGGTGGGATTCTGTTGGCCAAGAGTTTCTACAGGCCCAAATAAATTTGCCCGCAGAGATCGCTATGCCTCGGAAGGAAATATCATTTCATGAGCAAGTAAAACTCTTAGGTTATTTATGTTGGCTTGTATCTGATCTCCCGGAGATATTATTGAGATTGGTGTTTGGAAAGGGCGATCGATCTCATTTATGAGCCAAGTATGTCAAAGAAATCGGAGAATTTTTGGTATAGATCCTATGGAATTACCAAATCAGGAAAAGGAACTTAATTTTTATCATGAAAAATATTTCCTGAAGTAAATCTGATTCGTGGATATTCAGAAAATTGCATAGATTTCGTTCAGTCCTTTAATCCCAAAACATTAGTGCTGCATATAGATGGCGGACATCAGGGGCGAAATGTGTTGCTTGATTTTCTTCTCTATTCTCCAACAGTCGTGAGTGGTGGATTCATTATTTTTGATGACTACCGTGATTACCAATACTCACCAGAAGTTGGCCCTGCGGTCGACTTACTGAGAATTGGCGGTTACTTTAATGGATATGACGTAATTGGGAGTGTACCAGGATATGAAAATAGTTATCTATTACAAAAAAATAGTTATTACTAGTGTAAAATCATGAAAGCACTATTTTAGTCAAAAATTAACATTACATAACTGCCTGTTTTTCATGAATTTAATTCTAAAATGAAAACAGGCTATTATTATGTACTGACTTCACTTGTAAGCGCACCCGTTTTAGTTCCACGCACTTTTTGAGATTTCCGGGTTTTCAGCCATCAGCCGGTATTCTTCCGGCGTCAGGTGATTCAGGGATTCATGAGGGCGCTCGCTGTTATATTCAGCCAGCCAGCGCTCTGTAATTTCCCGTGCTTCATTCAGCGTTCTGAACAGATAAAAATCCAGTATTTCTGTCCTGTACGTCCGGTTGAACCGTTCGATAAAGGCATTCTGCGTGGGCTTGCCGGGCCTGATAAATTCCAGCATCACACCATGCTCTTCTGCCCATTGTGCCAGCGTCAGTGAGATCAGCTCCGGACCGTTATCCATCCGCATTTTCAGTGGATATCCCCGGTTTGCCACGATCCTGTCCAGCACTCTCACGACCCGCTGCGCCGGGATATTCAGGTCAATTTCGATCGCCAGCGCTTCCCGGTTAAAATCATCCACCACGTTGAAGGTCCGGAAGCGTCTGCCGCACACCAACGCATCGTGCATAAAATCGATGGACCAGCTCTGGTTCATCGCCTCTGGCGTCGCCAGCGGAGCCGGATTACGCACCGGCAGGCGCTGTTTTCCCTTACGGCGAAAATTCAGCTTCAGCAGGCAGTAAATCCGGTGCACACGCTTATGGTTCCAGATATTGCCCTGCCTGCGAAGTACCTGAAAAAGCTTTTTAAATCCGTATCGCGGATAGCGTTCAGCCGCCACGGTCAGCGCCATAATCACCGGCTCATCACGTCGCGTATCCGGCTGATAACGAAATACCGTCCTGCTCAGCGACAATGTCCTGCATGCCTGGCGTAAGCTCATGGCGAACTGCGCGGTCAGATAGCTGACCAGCTCACGCTTTATCGCTGGTTTTAAAGCTTTTTTCAATAACGTCTTTCAGTGCGCGGCACTCGAGACTCAGGTCCGCAAACATCTGTTTCAGCCGGCGGTTTTCATCCTCAAGGTCTTTCATCTTTTTGATATCAGAGGCTTCCATACCGCCGAACTTCGCTTTCCAGTTAATGGGATGGACTGCCTCCCCCTCTGCGGTTAACTGTACGAAATACGTTCAGCAGGAGAATCACCATGAATATCGTATTTCTGGGTATTGATCTGGCTAAAAATATCTTTCAGCTCTGCGGATTAAACCAGGCCGGTAAGCCGGTTTATACAAAACGCACTGGACGAAAAGAATTACTCCAGACTGTGGCGAATATTCCGGCATGTCTAATTGGTGTCGAGGCATCCACTGGGGCATTTTACTGGCAACGTGAATTTGAAAAACTGGGACATAAAGTAAAAGTTATTAGCCCTCAGTATGTAAAACCTTTTGTCCGCAAAAAAAAATGACGGCAATGATGCGCAGGCGATAGCTGTGGCTCTGATGCAACCTACGATGCAGTTTGTTCCACCGAAAAGCCCTGAACAGCAGGATATTCAGGCTCTGCACCGCGCAAGACAGCGTATTGTCAATCATCGTACTGCGACAGTCTGCCAAATCCGAGGACTGCTGCTTGACCGGGGAATAACCATCGGCGCGGCAGTTTCAAGAGTTCATCGTGCCGTTCCGCTTATCCTTGAAGATGCTGAAAATAGTCTCAGCGCCAGAATGCGGAGGACAATTGCAGAACTCTATGATCTCTTTAACGATCTTGGTCGTCGTATAAACTTTTTTGATAAAGAAATTGATGTTGTGTTCAGGCAATCAGAAGCCTGTCAGCGCATTGCCAAAGTTAAAGGCATTGGTCCTAAAACAGCCACGGCTGTTGTTGCCGCGATTGGCAGAGGAACCGAATTTAAAAATGGTCGTCACTTTGCCGCATGGCTTGGTCTGGTTCCACGACAACACTCGAGTGGCGACAAGCAGGTGTTGATGAATATGACGAAAAAGGCGACAAGCATTTGCGGACACTTTTTATTCATGGTGCCCGGGCTGTCGTCAGAGTTGCCACGAATAACAATGATGGCAGCCTGTATCAGTGGGTTAACCAGTTGAAGGAACGGCGCGGGTTTAATAAAACGACCGTGGCGGTCGCTAACAAGAACGCGAGAATAATCTGGTCGATGCTGAGAAATGATACCGAGTATCAGGTAGTTGGAAGATAGTACACAGTCAGAAGAGTTGCAGTGTACTGAAAATGATGACAGGTTGCACCTGCACAATCGGAACCTGACTATTATATTGGCCTCAGAGGCCGTCCAGTTGTTGAGGCGATTGTGTGCGGATTACCCATTTGGGCACAGGTTAGTATTCCTGATGCCGGATAGATGTAAGCAACAACCCAAAACCAGATTCAGTACTTGCAAAACAGAGGTAGTCCATAGATGTAGTACGAGGCCTCAGAGATCCCGGCCTCGCGGCAGACGTCTTTAACAGTACGTCCGGCTTCGACGGACTTCAGAACGGCGATGATCTGGTGTTCGGTGAATCGTGCTTTGCGCAGGGCGATCTCCTCCAGGGACATATTCAGTATGCCGGAAGATCTCTAAAAAGTGAATGGTCCGGTTTACCGGGATGCTTACACTTTTACTCTGCATGCTCAGACTATCGGCATAACGAAATCAATACGCGTTAGGAATGTGAAGATCAGAAGACGTGAAGACGGGGATACATAGGTGGGAAGCCGGCACAAATAAAGATTGTGCGTAATTCCATTGCATTAGCAGTGAAATTACGCACAATGACTTTGTTAGTTGCAGGTTGATGTCATTAGACGACATCAAACAGACATATTCATTACTTCCTGATACGCAGATACCAGTTTATTACGTACCTGAATGCCCATCTGCATTGAAATAGATGACTTCTGCAAATCCACCATTACATCATTCAATGCTACGCCTGGCACACCCATGGTGAATTTTTCAGCCTGCGTACGAGCCGTCTGTTGCGTGTCGCTGATCTTATCGATCGCGGCCTTCAACTCACTGGCAAAACCGGGTTCTACCGATGGTCTGGCTATTGGCGTACCAGATGCCTGCAGGGCTTTGACCTGCATTTGCTGTAAAACGCCATCAATACCTTGAACCGACATAATACCTCACTAAACCATGCTAATTAGGCTTTTTCATACACATTTATGACAGCGATACCCTATCACACCACTCTTAGGCTAAATGGGGTAATTAGCGTGAAAAATGCCACCTTATCGACCCATCGATTTTTCTTTTACGGAAAATAATGACATGCCGATAAATGTAGGCGAAATGTTTTATTGATTGCGCAATCAGGGAGTTCTGTTTTGTCACGTCACAACGTTAAGTATATCGTTCAACAACCAAGCAGAGATAGAGTATGAACGCCTCATTAACCGGCGCCGCTACCGGTAAAAATAGCTTTGGCGAAATACTCAACCGGTTACGCGCCAATCCGAAGATTCCGCTATTGATCGCAGCAGCAGCGACCATTGCCATTGTCGTGGCGTTAACGCTATGGGCTAAAGGTCCAGATTATCGGGTTCTTTATAGCAATGTAAATGACCGGGACGGCGGTGCGATTGTCAGCGAATTAACAAAGCTGAATATTCCTTACCGCTTCGCGGAGAACGGCGGCGCGATCATGATTCCCGCCGAAAAGGTCTATGAGACCCGACTCCGACTTGCTCAATTGGGACTGCCAAAAGGCGGCGCAGTTGGCTTTGAATTACTCGACCAGGAAAAATTTGGCATCAGCCAATTCAGCGAACAGATTAATTACCAGCGTGCGCTGGAAGGTGAGCTATCCAGAACGATAGAAACGCTTGGCCCTGTTCAAAATGCACGAGTTCACCTCGCCATACCGAAACCTTCACTGTTCGTTCGTGAGCAAAAAGCCCCCTCTTCTTCCGTTACCCTGACGTTACAGCCGGGTCGCGCATTAGATGAAGGTCAAATCAATTCCATCGTTTACATGGTCTCCAGCAGCGTTGCGGGCCTGCCGCCGGATAATGTGACGGTCGTCGATCAAACTGGACGTCTGTTAACCCAGGCAGGTGGTAGTGGTCGCGATCTGAATGCCGCACAGCTTAAGTACAGCAACGAAGTCGAGGCGATGTACCAGCGCCGCATAGAATCAATCATCGCGCCCATGGTTGGTATGGGTAACGTACATGCTCAGGTCACCGCACAAATTGATTTCTCTGCCCGCGAACAAACTGACGAACAGTATCAACCGAACCAACCGCCAGATAAAGCGGCCGTTCGCTCTCAGCAGACCAGCCAAAGTGAGCAGCGAGGCGGTCCGAACGTCGGTGGCGTTCCTGGTGCATTAACCAACCAGCCCGCTCCGGCTCCTACAGCGCCTATCGCAACGCCGCCAAATAATGCTAATGCGAACAATCAGGCTGGCCAGCAGAACCAAAACAATGCGGCAGGTGCGCAAGCCAATGCGGCAAATGCAAATACCGTTATTCAAACATCAAACGTTCGCAATGATGCAACAACCAACTATGAAGTCGACAAGACGATTTTACATACCAAACACAGCACAGGTGGTGTAAAGCGCTTGTCTGCGGCCGTTATTGTTAACTACCAGCCTCCTGGTGCGGATGGCAAACCGGTTGCACTGACGGAAGAGCAGATCAAACAGATTGAAACAGTAGCACGTGAAGCTATGGGCTTTTCTGCTGAACGCGGTGATACATTGAATGTCGTGAATACGCCATTTATGGACAGCACCGACGGTTCTGGCGAACTCCCCTTCTGGCAAAAACAGGCATTCTTCGATCTCCTGATGGAAGCTGGCCGTTGGCTGCTGGTTCTGATCGTTGCCTGGATTCTGTGGCGTAAGCTGGTTCGTCCACAATTGCAGAGAAAAGCACAGCAGCAAGAAGCGGCACTGGCAGCGGCTGCCCTGTCTCAAGGTGCAGACAACGATGTTATGGTCAACCTGAGTAGCTCGGAAGTTGAACAGCAGCGGAAATCGCAACAACGTGTCAATGCAGAAATGCAAAGTAACCGTATACGTGAAATGGCAGAGAACGATCCACGCGTTGTCGCTCTGGTAATTCGTCAATGGATGAGTACTGAACTATGAACCTGACAGGAACAGAAAAAAGCGCCATCTTATTGATGACCATTGGTGAAGACCGCGCCGCTGAGGTGTTTACTCATCTTTCGACCAAAGAAGTACAACATCTCAGTTCTGCAATGGCGAACATGAGGCAGGTATCACAACAGCAACTGCTCGAAATCCTGAGAGAATTTGAGGCGGACTCAGAGCAGTATGCAGCGCTTAGCGTGAATGCTGGCGACTATCTGCGCTCTGTGCTTGTCAAAGCGCTTGGTGAAGAACGCGCGTCTAGCCTGTTGGAAGATATTCTTGAAAGCCGTGACTCTACGAGTGGGATGGAAACGCTCAACTTCATGGAGCCGCAGATTGCCGCAGACCTCATCCGCGACGAACACCCACAGATTATCGCAACAATTCTGGTACACCTTAAACGTGCTCAGGCTGCCGATATCTTAGCCCTGTTTGACGAGCGCCTGCGCCATGACGTCATGCTGCGTATTGCAACCTTCGGCGGCGTTCAGCCTTCCGCACTGGCAGAATTGACAGACGTTCTGAATGGCTTGCTGGACGGACAGAACCTCAAACGCAGCAAGATGGGTGGTGTTCGTACTGCGGCTGAAATTATCAACCTGATGAAAACACAGCAGGAAGAGGCTGTTATTGATGCCGTACGCGAGTTCGATGGCGAACTGGCACAGAAAATCATCGACGAAATGTTCCTGTTCGAAAACCTGGTGGACGTGGACGACCGCAGCATCCAGCGTCTTCTGCAAGAAGTCGAGTCCGAGTCTCTGCTGTTGGCATTGAAAGGTGCCGAAGAGCCTTTACGCGAGAAATTCCTGCGCAACATGTCTCAGCGTGCAGCAGAAATTCTTCGCGACGACCTCTCGACTCGCGGCCCGGTACGTATGTCTCAGGTCGAAAACGAACAGAAAGCTATTCTGCTTATCGTTCGTCGTCTGGCAGACAGCGGCGAAATGATTATCGGTGGCGGCGAGGATGCTTATGTCTAACGCCCCCAAGAACCTGGCCTGGCAGCCCTGGAAGCTCAACGATCTGGCCGAACCCGTTTCGAAGCCAGTCCTACCAAGCTATCAGGTAAGTGACGAACCTGAGCTGCCTGACATGGAGCGTTTTACTGAAGAAAGCGCCCTTTCAGCCGCTGAGGACGAGTTAGCTTCCCTGCGTGAAAGCACGATGCAGCAAGCGCGAGAGACAGGTTTTGCGCAAGGGCACCAACAAGGCTATGACGCGGGCTATCAGGAAGGTTTAGCCAAGGGGCAACAGCAGGGTCTGCAGAATGCCCCAGCAGCAGCAACCGATCATCGAACAGATGCAGAATATGGTCACCGAATTTCAACAGACGCTGGATACACTCGACAGTGTGATTCCAGCCCGTCTGATGCAGTTGGCTCTGACCGCCGCTAAGCAGATTTTGGGGCAACCTCCAGTCTGCGACGGTAACGCACTGCTCGGTCAAATACAGCAACTGATTCAGCAAGAACCGATGTTTTCGGGTAAAACGCAGCTACGCGTTCATCCTTCAGATCTGGAGCGCGTGGAACAGTATTTGGGCCCGACACTCAGCTTGCATGGCTGGAGATTGCTTGCCGATAGCCAACTTCACCCAGGCGGCTGTAAAGTCAGCGCGGAAGAAGGCGATCTGGATGCCAGTCTGGCAACACGCTGGCATGAGCTTTGCCGTTTAGCCGCACCGGGAGAGCTATGATGACTTCACGCCTCGGACGCTGGCTTTCTTCTCTCGATTCATTTGAGAAGCGTATTGACGACACACCTTCGGTGCGTCGTTACGGCCGCTTAACCCGGGCGACAGGTTTGGTATTGGAAGCGACAGGGCTGCATATGCCACTGGGTGCCACCTGTCTCATCGAACGGCAGAATGGTTCTCAGGTTGAAGAAATCGAAAGCGAAGTTGTCGGCTTCAACGGGCAAAAACTCTTTCTCATGCCGCTGGAAGAAGTTGAAGGCATTACCCCCGGCGCACGTGTTTATGCCCGCGTCGGTCAAGATAGCAGCAGTCAGGGAAAACAATTACCACTAGGCCCCGAACTACTTGGTCGAGTGCTGGATGGTAGCGCAAAACCGCTGGACGGTTTACCTGCACCGGATACAGGCTATCGCGCACCGCTGATTACACCACCGTTCAACCCATTACAGAGAACACCCATCGAAAGTGTTCTGACGTGGGTGTCCGAGCCATCAACGCCTTGCTTACCGTGGGTCGGGGGCAACGAATGGGTCTGTTTGCTGGCTCAGGGGTAGGTAAAAGTGTGCTGTTGGGGATGATGGCGCGCTATACTCAAGCTGACGTCATTGTTGTCGGCCTTATCGGCGAACGTGGCCGAGAAGTAAAAGATTTTATCGAGAATATTTTAGGTACAGAGGGACGTGCGCGTTCCGTCGTTATTGCTGCGCCAGCGGATGTTTCTCCATTATTAAGAATGCAAGGGGCGGCGTATGCCACGCGTATTGCGGAAGATTTTCGCGATCGCGGGTATCACGTTCTGCTCATCATGGATTCGCTCACGCGTTACGCTATGGCGCAACGTGAAATTGCTTTAGCCATTGGCGAACCACCGGCAACCAAGGGTTACTCCCCTTCTGTCTTCGCCAAATTACCCGCGCTGGTAGAACGCGCAGGAAATGGTATTCATGGAGGTGGTTCAGTCACCGCCTTCTATACTGTTCTTACGGAAGGTGACGATCAGCAGGATCCAATAGCCGACTCCGCTCGTGCCATTCTGGACGGACACATTGTGTTGTCCCGTCAATTGGCTGAGTCTGGTCATTATCCGGCGATTGATATTGAAGCCTCGATTAGCCGTGCAATGACCGCGCTGATAGATGAAGGCCACTATGCTTCTGTAAGGCAGTTTAAACAGTTATTATCGAGCTACCAACGTAACCGTGATTTAGTCAGCGTTGGTGCCTACGCCGCAGGCAGCGACCCTATGCTCGACAAAGCAATTCGGCTTTATCCACATCTGGAAGCCTTCTTGCAGCAGGGTATGTTTGAACAAAGTAACTATGAAGAATCTTGCCAGGCGTTACACACTATTTTCCCTCGTAACGAGTAGGAGAGCAGATGAAAACCCAGTCACCGCTGGTTACACTACGCGAACTGGCGCAGAAGGACGTTGAGAAAGCAGCAGGCCAGTTGGGACAGGTGCGTCAGGCGCATCAACAGGCAGAGCAGCAGCTCAATATGCTGTTAAACTATCAGGATGACTATCGTCAAAAATTGAACTCGACGATGTCTGCTGGTATGGCAAATAATAGTTGGCAAAATTATCAGCAGTTCATCCGAACGCTGGACAGTGCAATTGAGCAACACAGACAGCAGCTCTCGCAGTGGACATCGCGTTTAGATTTAGCAATGAAGACTTGGCAAGAAAAGCAGCAGCGATTGAACGCTTTTGAGAAACTGCAAGATCGCGAACTGACAAGACAGCTTGCCAAAGAAAATAAAATAGAACAAAAACAAATGGATGAATTTGCCCAACGGGCCTCACAGAGGAAAGCAGAATCATGAATCTGTCCGCGTTACCCATAGCTACCACTGTCAGTGATGCGAGCAGTTCTTCTGCTTCTCTGCTGACACAGGATGAGCTGCCAAAAGATTTTGTTGATCTGTTGAGCAAACGCATATCGCAAATAGCCGATACATCGGATAAAAACACTCGATAAAGTGGACGAAGAAGCCCTGCTAAGCGCGCTAGGGAAAGAGGGGACTTCCCTCAGTCGTGATGATTTAAACGCGATGCTCTCTTCATTCAGTTCACTTACTGGCGCAGCCATTACTGTGGGTAAGCAAAATCCTGACATTGCCGAGCAGGCGAAGCTTAAGGGCCAGGACAAAAGACAGCGCCAGCGCGACAGATAACGCCGTTGCTATGCAGGCACTGCTTGCCATGTTGCAAACGACACCGCTTGCTACTCAGCCTGCCGCTGATAATATCGCCACGACTGCCGTAAATACGGGGTTAGCGATTCCGGGGCTCATTGACGCTAAACGCCAGAATGAAACGCCAACATCCGTACTAAACAATATGGATGGAAACACCAAAAGTACGTTGGCAAAACTGCTCGACACTTCAGTAATGCCGGATAAAGATGCGGGCCTATCACGCGATCTCCATCATGCAGGCAAGCAAACTGCATCGGCAACAACAGAGTCTGCGGATGAAGCTACAAAGTTTGCGCTAACGACGCCAGCGTCCCTTGCGGGCGATCGCAATGCATCTGAATCAGTTTCAGCCTTAAATAATAACGTGTCTCAAACTACCCCGCCTGTCGCACAGGCGATGCATGTTCAGCCAGCATCGGTGGGGACAACCACTCCAGCCCCTCAGGCAGCGAGCGCACAGTTGAATGCCCCTTTGGTTCACCGCAATGGCAAGACGCACTGGGTCAGCAGATAGTGATGTTCAGCCGTAATGGGCAGCAAACCGCGGAGCTACGTTTAAATCCTCAGGAACTGGGTGCCCTGCATATCAGCCTAAAAATTGATGATAATCAGGCACAAATTCATCTGGCATCAGCAAGCAGCCAGGTTCGCTCAGCGCTGGAAGCTGCACTGCCCCACCTGCGTAACGCGATGGCAGAAAGCGGAATTAACCTTGGCCAGAGCAGTGTAGGTAGTGATTCCTCTGCCTGGCAACAGCAAATGGCCAGCAATAATAACGACGGCAATAACCGTGGCCCGTCTTATCAGCAGCAATTTGGTCATTCAGCAGAAGGCACGGGTGAATTACTAAATGTACCAGAACAGTTAAGATCAATGGCATCATCCGTCAACGGCGTTGATATCTTTGCCTGAAAGTGAAGTAAACGAATAAGTTAGCACGATTTTCCCTGCCTATTCTCTGTATTGAACATTGCAATAGGCAGGATAATCATCGACATTACGCATTTATTTATTGCTGGTTTCATACAGCAGTAAATATCGATAAGTAACGGGAACTATCTTTGGCTATGTCTGATATGCAAGTTCGACCAGGACGTAAACGGTCTATTTGGCTAATACTACTGATTATCGCTGCTCTCGCTGCAACTGGTGCCGCGGGTGCCGCCTGGTGGTTATTAAATCAGAAAAACTCAGCAACGGCTGAGCATGAAGTACCGCCACCGCCAGAGCCTGTTTTCATGCCACTGGATACCTTTACCGTTAATCTCGTCAATGCAGATAATGACCCTGATCGCGTGTTATATGTTGGATTCACGCTGCGTTTACCAGATGAAGCTACGCGTACACGGTTTACTAATTATCTGCCAGAGGTTCGCAGCAGACTGTTATTATTGCTTTCTCGTCAGGACGCGATTGCCCTTGCCAATGAGCAAGGTAAACAGAAGCTGATCGAGCAAATTAAGCAAGTGCTAAGCCCACCATTAGTTCCTGGTCAACCTAACCAGGTCGTTACTGATGTTCTGTTCACGGCCTTTATACTGCGGTAACCATTATGGGCGATAGCATTCTTTCACAAGCAGAAATTGATGCATTATTAAATGGCGACAGCGGCGATAACGATGCTGATGCGAATGCGTCGTCAAAAGCGGATGGGGGCGTCAAACCCTACGATCCGAATACGCAACGACGTGTTATCCGCGAGCGTTTACAGGCATTAGAAATCATTAATGAGCGCTTTGCGCGTCAATTCCGTATGGGATTGTTTAACCTATTACGCCGCAGTCCTGATATCACTGTAGGTGCGATCAAGATCCAGCCTTATCATGAGTTTGCCAGGAACCTTCCTGTACCGACAAACCTGAATCTGATTCACTTAAAACCGCTACGTGGTACCGCATTATTTGTATTTTCACCAAGCCTAGTATTTATCGCCGTAGATAACTTATTCGGCGGTGATGGGCGCTTCCCGACAAAAGTTGAAGGGCGTGAATTTACCCATACAGAGCAGCGTGTCGTTAAGCGTATGTTGCGACTTGCTCTGAGGCTTATGGTGAAGCCTGGAATGCGATTTACAAACTTGACATTGAATACGTACGTTCAGAAATGCAGGTTAAGTTTACCAACATCACGACATCACCTAATGATATCGTCGTGACGACACCGTTTCATGTTGAGATCGGTTCGCTGACTGGCGAATTTAACATCTGTATTCCTTTTCAATGATCGAGCCGCTGCGTGAACTGCTCGCGAACCCACCATTGGAAAACTCTCGTCAGGAAGATCAGAGCTGGCGGGACACCTTAGCCAAGCAGGTACAACATTCCGAATTGGAATTAGTTGCAAGCTTTGTTGATATTCCGCTGCGACTCTCCAAGATTTTGAAACTACAGCCCGGCGATGTCTTACCGATCGACAAACCTGACAAAATCGTTGCCCATGTTGACGGTGTGCCCGTGCTGACCAGCCAATATGGCACATTAAACGGGCAATATGCCCTACGTGTTGAACATTTGATTAACCCTATATTGAATTCTCTGGATAACGAGGAACAGCCCCATGAGTGACACCAAGAAACCGTCCGACGACAAGGAATCAGTGGACGATCTGTGGGCTGATGCATTTAACGAGCAGCAGGCTGCAGAAAACCGGCAGCGACAACAGAAGGCATTTTTAAGTCGCTAGACGGTCATGATCCTCTGGGTGCTTTGCAGGATATCGACCTGATATTAGATATTCCTGTCAAACTCACCGTTGAGCTTGGCCGGACCAAAATGACGATAAAAGAGTTACTACGCCTGACTCAGGGCTCCGTTGTTGCACTTGATGGCTTAGCAGGTGAACCGTTGGATATCCTCATCAATGGCTATCTGATCGCCCAGGGAGGTTGTGGTTGTATCTGACAAGTACGGTGTCCGTATTACAGATATCATCACGCCATCCGAACGTATGCGCCGCCTGAGTCGTTAATGGCAATAGCCTCGATATCATCTCCGGCCCCCGTAGCAAGTCAGCAGTCAACACTTGTTACTGAGCCACCACTTACCGGCAGCATGTTACTGACACAGGTTGGTAGCGTGCTAGCTGGTATTTTATTATTTATTCTGCTGATTGCCTGGCTAGCTCGCAAACTCGGTTTTGCTCCCCAAGCCAAGCAAAACAAGTTGTTAAAAGTCGTATCCAGTTGCCCTGTCGGGCAGCGTGAACGTGTCGTTATTGTAGAAGTTGATAATACCTGGCTGGTGTTAGGTGTTACGGCTCAGCAAATCACGCCGCTGCATACACTTCCAGCACAACCAACCAACGACAGTTCCTCAACTGGTGACACCAAGCCGGTAGATTTCAATCAACTGTTAAAGAAAGTTTTAAAGCGTCCGGAAAAATCGGAATGAGTGCCTTGCCTAATTATTTTCGTATCACCGCCCTGCTTCGCACACTGCGCTACGGTTTAGCCATCGGTTTATTGTTCATGGCTCCATCAGTGTGGGCACAACTTCCCGGTATTGTGACGCAACCTCTACCTAACGGTGGACAGAGCTGGACGCTATCCGTACAGACACTGGTTTTACTCACGTCATTAACGTTTATTCCTGCTGCATTATTAATGATGACCAGCTTTACCCGAATCATCATTGTACTGAGCTTGTTACGTAACGCGCTGGGTACCCCAACCGCACCACCGAACCAGGTATTACTCGGGTTGACGCTTTTCCTGACATTTTTGTCATGTCGCCAGTATTAAACCGCGTTTATGACGAAGCTTATCTTCCCTTCAGCCAGGATCAAATCAGCATGGAAGTCGCCATCAAACGTGGCGCAGAACCCGTGCGTGAATTCATGCTGCGGCAGACCCGGGAAACCGATCTGGCGTTATTTACCCGGCTGGCAGAAATCCCAGAGATCCAGGGACCTGAAGCAGTGCCCATGCGTGTACTTCTCCCCGCATTTGTGACAAGTGAGCTAAAAACTGCTTTCCAAATTGGTTTCACCGTGTTTATCCCTTTCCTCATCATTGACCTCGTTGTTGCCAGCGTATTGATGGCGTTAGGGATGATGATGGTTCCTCCGGCAACTATTTCATTGCCTTTTAAACTCATGCTTTTCGTATTAGTCGATGGCTGGCAGCTGCTACTCGGTTCATTAGCCCAGAGTTTTTATAGTTAGACGAATAGAGGAATGCGACTATGACACCAGAATCGGTGATGGCGCTTGGCTATGAGGCAATGAAGGTAGCATTGGCGTTAGCGGCCCCCGTTGATGGCAGCACTACTCAGCGGGCTGCTTATTAGTCTCCTGCAGGCAGCCACTCAGATAAACGAAATGACGCTATCGTTTATCCCTAAGATCCTAACGGTCTTCTTCACCTTAGTGATCGCTGGGCCTTGGATGTTAAACCTCATGCTGGATTATATGCGTACGCTATTCGGCCAGTTACCTAACATTATTGGGTAAGCATGCTGACGTTTAACAGTTGGGATATGGTGAATTGGGTTAGTCAGTTTTTTTGGCCCTTTGTCAGAATTCTTGCGCTGATCAGTACCGCACCGGTCTTTAACGAAAGAGCGATTGGTAATCGGGTAAAGATCGGTCTGGGTGTGCTGATCACCCTGCTCGTTGCACCCTATTTACCGTTAAACACCACACCTATTTTCTCTGTCGCGGGTGTGTGGCTGTTAATACAGCAAATTCTTATCGGTGTTACGCTCGGCCTATCAATGCAGTTAGCATTTGCCGCTATTCGCCATGCTGGCGAACTTATTGGTTTGCAGATGGGGCTCGCCTTTGCGACCTTTTTTGATCCCACTGGCGGCCCGAATATGCAGGTAATAGCGCGTTTTCTGAATATTCTTGCCATCTTACTGTTCCTGACGTTTGATGGTCATCTCTGGATGATTTCGCTATTAGCAGATAGTTTCTATACCCTGCCCATCAGCACTAATCCTATTAACAGCCATGCTTTTCTCGCGCTTGCTCGTGCCGGTGGACTGATTTTTATTAACGGATTGATGCTAGCGCTGCCAATTATAACCCTATTGCTAACCATTAACCTTGCCTTAGGTATGCTTAACCGCGTCGCCCCCAACTCTCAATATTTGTTGTTGGCTTTCCGATTACCCTCACAGTGGGAATCATGACCCTAGGTTTATTACTTCCTCTTATCCCACCCTTTGCAGAGCATTTATTCAGCGAAGTATTCGATTTACTCGCTGATATTCTCATTCAGCTATCGAGTTCTTAGCTCACTATATAACGTAGTGACCGAAGTGAGACCAATACAGATCCGTGCGTACATATTTATTTCTTATTTAAACATCCTTACAGTTTGCTATCGCAGCCCATCATATGGAATAAGGTATAAGAAGCTGTTGCTTTACTAAAGCGCGCATGGGGATTGCACCAAGCATCGATGCCTGAAAAATCTCTTCACTAAAAGAGTAGATGTTATATAAAAGGAAATATCAGAGATAATTTAGGATAATGGAGAATAAAAAATGGCATGTCATCCATTCAATATAATGAAGGGAGTGACACGCCTAAAAAAATACGCCCGGTTTAAGCGTATTCAAACCGTAAAGTAGAATAGAAAAATATCGTCTATTACTACTATTTCATCTGGAATAACGACATTCCTTGCATATTTTGGAAAGCCGTATAAGAGGCCTGTAGAAGACTGTTGCATGATATAAGACGAAATTGCGTCATACCAATCAGTATCTTGCAACTGTCCCAATGCAGTCTTATTCGCTACATCACGATCTTTACCAATGGCATCAAGGTTATCAATCTCATTGAGCTGAATACCTAACTCTGCACGAACGGCTGAAATATTATTAAAGGAGTTTTTAAACCGCGGTTTGCCGTCTCTAAGGCCGCTGCTACACTGGCTTTTGTTGCATTGTCAGCATTAGCAATAGGCGTTTCAAGCGCTTTGATTGCAATATCCAAAGTCTCAAATAAATCTGACTGGATACTACCATCCGGCTCTGCTTGAGCATCACCAGTTGTTCCATTAAATACCGCAGAACCAACATGACTAACCGTCATATTTCGGGACGCATCTACACGTTGTGAAATTGCCTGATTACCGCCCAAATACTGAACGCCTGTGGCCCCATCAACAAAAGGAATTTTGTCGGTGTTATAACCAGCAAAAATATAATTACCGTTACCGTCAGTGCTGTTAGCCATATTCAGCAGTTCAGCTTTCATACCACGTAAGGAAGTCGCGACCGATTTGCGATCGTCATCACTCAGAACACCACCGCCTTTGATTACTTCGGTCAATGCGCTGCTAATCGTGTTCGTGCTTTTGTCCAGAATAGACTCTTCCAAGGACATACTTTGCTTCGCAAATGTGCGCGCTAGTGTGTACTGACCGTTCTCGGACTGAGCCTGACCAAGCATAATAGCTCCTGCTGCAGCAATCGGATCGTCAGATGGGTTGACAACTCGTTTCCCAGTCGAGAGTTGCTCGCCCGTTTTTGCCACGCGGTCTGACCATTCAGAATGCCTTGCATATTTTGTTGATATATCATGCTGGTACTTAAGCGCATGGTATTAATTCCTCTCAATCAAATGGTCAAACTAGTTACGAGCAGCTAAAAGCGCATCGAATATGGATTGTGCTGTTTTGATGACCTGAGCATTGGCCATATAGTATTGCTGGTAACGCATCAGATCGCCGTATTCCTCATCCAGATTCACCCCAGATACAGATTGCTGTTCTGCTGTTAGCTGCTTAACAACGTTCTGCTGCGATGTATTATTGATCTTCAGCGTACTCGTCTGGTTACCGATCATGCCGACCAGGCTAGCATATGCTCCGGAAACACTCGCTTTACCACCGACAATTTTTTCATTTTGCAGCGCAAGTAATGCCTTCGCATTGGTATTATCACTTACACCACCAAATACAGGATTACCACTTCCATCCAGAACAGGGTTGCCAGCAGAATCAAGTTTCACTGACGCCGCCGCTATCTTATTGGGATCGGAAATAGCCACTGCCATATCGATAATAACGTCATTAACTGGTTTAAGCAGGAAGCTGTCATTAGCTGCCGGCGTTCCAGTGATGGTCATTTTGACACCATCAAAATTCAGACTGTTATCAGAAGTGTCAACCGTCGCCGTAAATTTCGAGTTGTCAGACAAACGGGTAACTTGCCAACTAGCGCCATCATATTTAACCGCGTAATTGGTTGCCTGCACGTCTTTGGTATTCGTGTAAGACGGTGTTAATACCGCACTGCCACCATTTTTACTGTCATTCAGGACAACCGCTTTACCAAAGGAAAAGAAATCGCCACCTTTCACGCCGTTATAATCGTAGCCTTCCTGATGTTGGGCATTAAATGCATCAGCGAATGACAGTGCTAATTGCCCTAACTGATTACGCGCCTCATCTAGCGTCTCTGAACGGAAAGAAATTAAACCGCCTAATGAACCACCAGTTAATGTACTCTCGTTCAACGTGACAACATCGTTTGTCCGGTCTTTATATCCGATGGTGAGGCGAGATGGGTCGCTGCTGGAACTAATTGCAACTAATTGATTGCTAGTACCTGCCTGAACCAGGTTAGTACCATTCTTCAATGCAACGTTATAAACCGTCCCATCCTGAACAGTAACATCAACACCCACTAATTTATTGAGCTGATCGACGAGAAGATCTCGCTGATCAAGCAAATCGTTAGGCATCGTGCCACTATTTGCGCCCATTAGTTTCGTGATTTCGTTGTTTAACGATGCGATCTGGTCAGTATACGTATTAATTTGGCCAACAGTACTTTGAATCTGCGTATTCAGCCCACTGTCCATGTCACGCAGATATTTATCCGTAACCTTGAATTGGTTTACCAGCCCTTCAGCTTTGCCCAGTACAGTTTGACGAGTCGACGAATCACCTGCGTTACTGGTGAGATTTTGCAGGTTAGAGAAGAAGCCCTGTATGGTTGATGACAAGCTAGTCGTACTACTGGCCAGCAGATTATCAATCTTAGAAATCTGCTCGTAATAAGCGGTAACTGAACTGCTTGTTGTTTGCGCAGAACGTAGCTGGTTGGTAATAAATTCATTATATTGGCGGTCAATGCTAACAACATTAACACCGTTACCCATATATCCTGCGGATGTGCTGCTGCTAATTGCTTGTTCAATTATGGTATTTTGCCGGTTATACCCAGTAACAGCTTGATTACTAATGTTGTTACTGACTGTGCTAAGAGCGGCCTGTGCACCTTTTAAGCCACTCATAGCCGTATTAATTAAATTGGACATAGGGTGTTGTTCCTTTTACACAGGCTTTTCCGCCCTGCGCGATTAACCAAATGCTGAAAGAGCAAATACGCCACATAAGTTAAATACTTTATCGGCCAGGGCGCGTAAATCTTGAATAAAAAAAATCAAAATAGCCGGCTCAAATCATGAGTGTAAGCTTTTGCCACTTTCTCACCTGAGTTCTTCATTTGCTGGATCATGCTAACCAGCTTCTGAGCATATTGCGGATCCGTTGCATAGCCCGCTTTTTGTAGCGCATGAGCTGCCTGCTCAGCCGTTCCGGCACTCATAACCGCTGAATAACGTGGGTTGTTGGTGAGCAATTTCACATAGTCACCAATCGCTTCAATATAGGAATCGTACACTCGGAAACTAGCCTTGACCTTCTTGGCCACGCCCTGTTCATATTCTGTCGTGGTGATCTCCGTTGTCGGCCCATTCCAGCTACCGCCGGCTTTGATACCGAACAGGTTGTGACTAGGGCGCCCATCTTCGGTAGGAATTTCACGCTGACCCCAACCGGACTCAAGTGCCGCCTGAGCAATAATAAGATGGTGAGGTATGCCGCTATGCTGACTGGCAATCTGAGCGGGCAAGGAAATCTGAGACACAAAGTTACTATTGGATAGCGGTAAGGCTGAACCCGTAGTGGGCAGTTTAGGCAACGCTTTACGCACCATCTGTTCCACTGCCGCAGTTGGCATGGTTTTTAGCACATCGCCATCGAATGCTAATGGAACAGAGGGAACCGGCGCTTTAGCTGCTGTGGCATCGGGAGATTGTCGGGTTAATTGCTCAACCATGACATCCGCAAGCCCCAATCCCTTGCCCTTCGTTGAGATCTCCTGGGCAATTTGCTGGTCATACATTGAGGTATACAGACGCGTCTGATCGCTGTTGAAGAGACCGTCCTGCGGAATTGCAGAACGCATACTTTTCATCATCAATTGGACAAACACGCCTTCCATTTGTTGCGCAACTGCCCTAATACCCTCTTTGCTTTGAGGATTACCTGAAACTTCACGCTTCAACGTATTCAGGGACTGCGCATCATAGGCCGCATTATTCAGCGTCTGCATATCACTCATCAGATAATTTCCAGTTTGGCACGCAAGCAGCCAGCACTTTGCATCGCCTGCAGAATAGACATCAGCTCCATCGGCGTCGCACCCAGAGAATTCAGTGCACGCACAACATTGTTGAGGTTGGCGCTAGAATTGACTTGCTGTAAAGAACCGCCCGCTTGCTGCACCGAGATCTGTGTTTGAGGCGTTACCACCGTCTGGCCGCCACCAAATGGTGTATTAGGCTGGCTAACATTGGCCTGCTGGTTGATCGTCACAGAAAGGTTGCCCTGAGCGATAGCACAGCTATCCAGCGTGACATCGCGGTTCATCACAACAGATCCAGTACGGGAATTGATGATAACCTTGGCGTCCTGAATACCAACATTAACGTCAATGTTCTGGATATCGGCCAGAAAGCGAACCTGAGAGCTGTTACCATGCGGGGCAAGTACCTGAATAGTCCTAGAATCCAATGGAGTCGCGCTACCACCGTATCCAGAGCGATTTATCGCATCACTCACCTTCTGCGCCATCGAAAAGTCGTCGTTCTTCAACTGCAGCATGATGGTATTCGATGTACCAAACGTGCTTGGCAACTCTCTCTCGATAACCGCACCATTACTGATTCGACCACCTGCAAGCTGGTTAACCTGAACACTGCTTCCGCCAGCGGATGCGCCAGCACCGCCAACCAACACGTTACCTTGAGCAGGGCATAGACCTGATTATCGACCCCTTTTAATGGGGTCATTAACAGTGTCCCGCCGCGCAGGCTCTTCGCGTTACCGAGTGAAGACACAACAATATCAATATTCTGGCCAGCTCTGCCGAAAGGCGGAAGTTCCGCCGTGACCATCACCGCAGCAACGTTTTTCAACTGCATGTTGGTTCCAGCCGGGACGGTAATCCCTAACTGGGAAAGCATGTTAGTTAAGCTTTGTGTGGTAAACGGCGTCTGCATGGTCTGGTCACCAGAACCATCTAAACCAACAACTAAACCGTAACCAATCAATGCATTACCACGTACGCCCTGGATGTTTACCAGATCGCGAATTCTCTCTGCCGACGCGGGAGCAATGTTCAGCGTCAGTAACGTCAGCAGTACAGTGAAAAATGATGCAATCCGCATGGCAGGCCTCTTAAGCTTAGAACGGAGAAACATTGAGGAAGAACCGCTGTAACCAGCCCATGTTTTGCGCTTCGTTAATATAGCCATTGCCGACATATTCAATACGCGCGTCCGCAACCTGGGTTGATGGCACCGAGTTATTACCACTGATGGTTCTCGGATTAACTACCCCAGAGAATCGGATAAACTCTGTTCCCTGATTAATTGCAATTTGTTTTTCGCCAACGACCTGTAGGTTGCCATTGGCCAGCACTTGCCCCACCGTGACCGTGATGGTGCCACTGAATGTATTATTGGCGTTAGCGCCACCTTTCCCGGTGAAATCATTCGTCCCAGTAGCATTCAATGCTGCACGATTATTGCCTAACGGCCCATCAAGGTACCGTGGTGTTGTCGCCACACCAAACGTCGAGGCGCCATTGCGAGCAGCATTAGCAGATGAACTTTTACTGGCGCTGACATTCTCCTGCAACACGATCGTCAATGTGTCGCCAATATTACGTGGGCGACGATCCTCAAACATCGGCTGGTAGCCATAATTCATCGGCTGCACAGTCTGGAAAATAGAACCATTGGGGCCCGCCAACACTGGCGATGCAGGCTGGGCGGTCGTAGGCCCAGTGACAACTTTATCATGCGGAATATAGGCGCAGCCGTTAAGTGCTAACATCGCGATCAATGCCAACAGACGGGGTCGGCGGAGTGGTTTGATAACCGACTTTGCATTTATTATCACTGCGGATATCGCCTTAAATTAATCTATTTCACATATTCACGGGGTAAATCAAAACCATATTTGCCCACTCACCGGGTGCTTATGGTATCATTACCCCGTTAAACACTGTCTATATTGCTAACATCAGGCCACCAGAGCACCCGCCCTCGTTCCTGAAAGTAGCGGGTTATTCATTACAGCTGGGTCAATTTCTGCAACATTTGGTCAGAAGAAGAAATTGCTTTACTGTTGATTTCATAAGCACGCTGCGTCTGAATCATCGATACCAATTCCTCTGCCACGTTGACGTTGGAGGTTTCGACATATTTCTGATACAGCAAGCCTGCGCCATTCAAACCCGGGTTTGTTTCATTTGGCGCACCAGAGCTCGCGGTTTCCAGATACAGGTTCTCACCGATGCTTTCAAGGCCGCTATCATTAATAAAGGTCGTCAGCGTCAGCTGGCCGATCTGGTTTGTTGCCGCCTGCCCCTGTACTTTAACGCTGACAATACCGTCACGGCCGATATTTAGCTCTGTCGCATTCGCCGGAACGGTAATAGCGGGCTGCACCTGATAACCGCTGGACGTCACTAACTGACCGTTACCGTCAAGCTGGAACGCACCATCACGCGTATAAGCCGTTGTACCGTCAGGCAGTTGAACCTGAAAGAAACCCTGCCCTTTGATGGCAACGTCTTTAGAGTTACCGGTTTCGGAAAACGTCCCTTGAGTATGAATACGCTCCGTTGATACCGGACGAACACCGGTACCTAACTGCAAGCCGGACGGTAACATCGTTTGTTCTGAAGACTGAGCGCCGGGCTGACGAATTGTTTGATACATCAAGTCTTCAAATACCGCACGCTGACGCTTGAAACCATTGGTGCTGACGTTTGCCAAGTTATTGGAAATAACGTCCATATTGGTTTGCTGAGCATTCAAGCCGGTTTTTGCAATCCACAAAGAACGGATCATTTATTCACTCCTGTGCGCACTCGGCGCTTAACCCATTGCTAATATCTGATTAGCGCGTTGTGCATTATCGTCGACGCTGCTAATGACTTTCATCTGCATTTCAAAGCGGCGAGCATTGGCAATCATATCGACCATAGTATCGACCGTGTTCACATTACTGCCCTCAATCACTCCCGGCATAATACGCACGGTGGGATCGTTTTGCAGAACATTACCACGTTGTTGCTGAGCCTGTTGCGTTAAGCGGAATAACCCGTCATCAGACCGCTCAACCTCTTGTCCTGTAGCCTTGACGAGCTTCAAACGCCCCAACTGAGCAATCGTATTCGGTGGATCCCCAGGGTTAAGAGCAGAAATCGTACCGTCAGGAGAAATACTGATCTGGGCCTGCGGTGGCACGTCAATCGGCCCACCGTCGCCCATCACTACACGCCCCTGGATAGTTAACTGCCCATCAGCGTTGATCTCCATATTACCATTACGGGTGTACGCCTCACCGCCGTTAGCCGTTTGTACTGCCAGCCAACTCTCTTTCGGTAAAGCGACATCCATTGCACGGCCGGTATAATTCATCACGCCTTCGGTCATATCAGCACCAGGCGTAGAGGCAACAACCAGCGTACGGGTAGGCAATGTCTGCCCATTGACTGGTACAGCTCGCAGTGCTGAGAGCTGTGCCCGGAACCCCGGCGTTGAGGCGTTCGCCAAGTTGTTCGCAGTAATCGCCTGCTTTTCCAATGACTGGCTCGCGCCACCCATTGCCGTATAAATCGCGTGATCCATGCAATGTCCCCGTCAGGATAATTAACGCAGGCTAACCAGCGTTTGCAGAATGGAATCCTGCGTTTTGATAGTTTGCGCATTCGATTGGTAGTTACGCTGCGCAACGATCATGTTGACCAACTCTTTACTTAAGTCAACGTTCGAACTTTCGGTGGATTTGCCAATCAGCTTACCCAGGCTCCCAGAACCTGCCAGACCAACCACCGCCTGACCAGAGCTCGCTGTTTCAGACCAGGCGTTATCACCTTCAGGTGATAAACCTTCTGGGTTGGCAAAGCTCGCCAGCAGGATTTGACCCAGCGCCTGTTTCTGACCGTTGCTATAGCTACCTTCGATCGTGCCATCATCATTGATAGCAAAACCCGTCAGCGATCCTGGAGCAAAACCGTTCTGGGTTGGGCTCTTATAGCTATATTCGGTATTTTGCTGCACGCTGCCAGTCAAATTAAGCGTAAACGCCCCATTCGCCGCACCATTGGTCCCTGTAAGGTTGATGTTGAAAGGCGTATGCCCCGTTAACGCACCATTAGCAGCAAAGTTCAATGTTCCTGCGTTTTGATAATTAGCAGGACTAACAGAGTCATCCTTAGCATAGGTTTGCCAAGTGTTATTCGCCGTTTTGACAAAGTACAGCGTAAAGTTGTGCACGTTACCCTGACTGTCATAGGTTGTCAGCGCAGTCTTACTATTATACGTACCTTCAGCACCCGGCGTTGTGGCCCAGGAGCTCGTTGGAACCGAATCTGAAGATTTCAGGTTAGCAACAATTGACGCCGTTGTTGTCTGGCTCGCCAGCATGTCACCATTGGGAACCGTCAGCGGCACTGGGTCGGCACCTGTTTGAACAACTGGAGGTGTCCCTGCAACAGGGTAACCCGTCAGTTGCATACCTTGTGCGTTAACAATATTACGACCGTTCAGCATAAACTGACCATTACGGCTGTAATAGATGGAGCCATTGGTATCTTGCAGACGATAAAAACCACCGCCGCTAATCGCGATATCCAAGTCTCGTGAAGAGGAGGTTACGGTACCATTACCGAAATCCTGCAATACCGATGCAACCTTCACACCCATACCCACTTTAGAGCCTGCAAACATATCGGCAAATGTGACAGTACCGGATTTAAACCCCACTGTTGCTGAGTTAGCGATGTTATTACCGATAACATCCAGGTTATTAGATGCCGCGTTTAAGCCACTGACCGCCTGAGAAAAACCCATGTCGTTCTCCAGATGAATTGATTAAGTCATATTCCAGGTCGTGCGTTTCACTGGAATAATGTGAAATTTCTAGCGTTACAGAATCTGCCTGACATCGTCCATGGTGGCTCTGCCACGCAGTCCTAAATCCAGCAATGCACCGCTATCGCCGCGAACGACACTATTTACCACCGCATAGCTCAATGGCTGAACAACTTGCTGTGCGCCGCCCGTGCTGGCAGCGACAGTGAAGGTATAGGCCCCATCTGGCGCAACCGTGCCATCAGAAAGTTTACTATCCCAGTTAAATGAGTGAACGCCAGCCGAAAGCGTCCCCAGCTCGATCGTACGAACGGCTTTACCTGTCGCATCATTAATGGTGACGGTAACCACTTCTGCGGCTTTCTCCAGTTCCACACCAAAGGGCGTACTGGTTTCTTTACCCACGAGAATATCTTTCCCTGGGATCATGACACTGTGGCCAATCAGCGTTGTTGCCTGCATGGATTGGTTGTTATTGATCTGTCCAGAAATAGAACCCAGTGTGGTATTCAATTTTTCAATACCGCTCACCGTATTAAGCTGAGCAAGCTGGCTGACAAGCTGATCGTTGCTCATCGGGTTCGTCGGGTCCTGATTCTTCAACTGCGCAACCAGAAGGGTCGAAACTGATTCTGCAGGTCAGCGCTGCTATTTTTCTCTACCGCTGTTGTCGGCGAAGTACTCGACGTACCCTGTGTTCTCGTTGCCGAGGACGTATCATTAATGGTTACAGACACTATTTCGTCTCCCGATTATTGCCCGATCGTTAACGTCTTCAGCATCATCGATTTTGTCGTATTCAAGACTTCGACGTTTGCCTGATAGCTGCGTGATGCAGAAATGGTATTTACCATCTCTGCCACTGGGTCAACATTCGGCATGCGAACGTACCCCTGTCCATCAGCCAGCGGATTACCCGGTTCGTAAACCAGACGTGCAGGTGATGGATCTTCAATAACATTAGCAACGCGCACACCGCCAGTTGACTGGCCTGGAGCCGCATTCACTTCGAATACAACCTGTTTGGCGCGATAAGGTTCGCCATCAGGGCCCGTGACGCTGTCTGCGTTAGCCAGGTTACTGGCGCTCACGTTCGAACGCTGAGATTGCGCAGAAAGCGCTGAGCCTGAAATTTCGAATATATTTAATAACGACATGAATCTTTACCTTCTCATCGCGCTACGATCATGAACCTGACTGCAAGACCGACATCATGCCTTTAATCTGTCCGCCCAGAACGGTCAGACTGGTTTGATATTTCAGGCTATTATCGGCAAAATTAGTG
Organism: Pectobacterium sp. PL152; assembly: GCA_021907015.1. Lineage (GTDB taxonomy): Bacteria > Pseudomonadota > Gammaproteobacteria > Enterobacterales > Enterobacteriaceae > Pectobacterium. The sequence continues at coordinate 594,089 of CP091064.1, forward strand.
CGTTCCCGATCCATATCGACCGTATTACCATCCAATGCAGGCTGATCGGGTACGCGATAGAGCAAATCAAGTTCCGGCGGCTGAAAATTCTGTGCCGGTATATGCCGTACAGATGTGGTTTTAAGCGCGATACCCGTACCGTTTACCCGCCCTTGCTCCATCGTTTTACTGAGCTGGCTGGCAAAATCGATATCCCTGGCCTGATAGCCTGGCGTATCCGCATTAGCAATATTCGCGGCCAGAATTTCCTGCCGCTGGGCACGCAAGTTCAACGCTTCCTGCTGAAACCGCAACGAGGCGTCTAATTTATCAAACATGCTCCCTCCGCAAGTTAGAATTTGGAGTGAGTAGGATAATTCTCATGATGACTATGCCATCGAACGAATAGACACCAAATGCAGCGCTATTTATTGCCTTAACCTCACGCTGACATCGTTACACTTAATGCCCGATATAATCAGAACCAGGAGAGCCGAACAGGAATGAAAACAATACATTATTACCTCTACCTGGCGGCGTCCTGTTTTTCATCCTGTGTGCCCCTGTCAATGCGAACGATCTTCCTGCACAGATCAATCAATTTTTGCTTCACGCTTTCAGGGAAGCACGAATACCGTAAACGTTGTGATAAAATCGCCGGAATCACAGTGGCCACAGTGCGAAGTCCCCAAATCACGTTGCCCGGGAATACGAAAATGTGGGGTAATGTCAGCCTGTCCATACGTTGTGGACAACAGCGCCGCTTCATTCAAACCGAAGTGCAGGTGACAGGAAACTATGTCACCAGCTCACGACCGATAAACCGTGGAACAACGCTGACGGAAAAAGACATTCGTTTGACAAAAGGCAGGCTCGATTTATTACCGTTGCGCCCTATACTGACGTTACAAGGCGCACAGGGCGCAGTCCTTTGCGCGATCTCACTCCGGGCCAGGTGATTACCGCTTCCATGATCAGACGCGCCTGGGTCGTCAAGGCCGGTCAGTCGGTGCAGATTATCGCCCAGGGAGAAGGTTTCACGATTAATGGCGAAGGAAAAGCCATGAACAACGCGGCCGCCGGACAGGCAGTCAGAGTCAGAACGGCAAATGGACAAATAATCAGCGGAATCACGAACGAAGATGGGATTATTCTGATCTCACAGTAATTAATTAAAGATTTGCTCACATTTGCCGATGATAGTTACAGAGTCATTACTGACGACGTTTTAAAATTGAACACCAATGTGATGGAAAACCCTGTAACACATTGATGATTAACTATTTATCCTCAAACCAGAGGGATGTATTATGAGTATTGATCGCACCCAGTCGCTAAAGCCGGTCAGTCAAGTGCAACAACGCGAATCTGGCGATATCGCTAAAACCAAACGCAAACAGGCTGAAGCTCAGTCTGAAGTCAGCGCCACGCAGGTAAAACTGAGCGACGCGCAGGCAAAATTGATGCAGCCAGGTACGCAGGATATCGACATGAACCGCGTTGAAACCTTGAAGCAAGCAATTCGTGATGGTTCACTAAAAATTGATGCCGGAAAAATCGCGGATGCCTTGCTGAAAGAAACACAGGATTTTTAGCAGGTAAGTAATATCTATGGAAAATCTGCAATCGATTCTGGAACAGCTGCTGCATAATCTGCGTGAGCTTGATGCCGTGATGTCTGACGAGCAAACGTTACTTTGCGCGGGGCATATTAATAGCATTGCTCTGCAGCAAGTGACAGAGAAGAAAACCTCCTTACTGGCAACGATGCAGCATTTGGAAGCTCGACGTCATGAAGCCGAATCTGCACTTAAGCTACAAGCACCTTATGATGGTATTGAAAAGCTGTCTGCTTGCTGGCAGCAGGTTCAAGAATTAACCAGACGTTTGAACGATCAGAATAAGCACAATGGTCTTCTACTGAGTCGGCATATTGCCTATACCAATGAAGCCATCAATATACTGAAGCCTCGTCATGGTCAGGGGCTGTATGGTCCTGATGGTCAGTCGAAAGGGGTAACAGTGGGCGGTAGAAAAATCACGTTCTAAAAGTCTCTGCATTTCAGCGGAGACTTTCATTATCTAAAACTATTACTTCTTTACATCAACTACTTATAGTTTACCGCAATATCGATCGTACGAACGCTGAACGTATGATTAATACGTCCATTCCCTGCAATATAGTAGACAAAGCGAAACTCATTGTTAGCCGCCAGTCCCTCAAATGCCTGAGTTTGTCCGTCACCACTTCCGCCTAAATCAACACAACGCTGCGGTGTTTGTGAACAGAGCTTAACCGCAAGCCCTGTCGGTATCTCCGAATCAATAAGATGCCGCCAATATATTGTTGTGATAGTTTCCTCTGGCTTAACGGCAATGTTAGGCGTGAAAGCCGACGTGGTAACCATTTCACCACGGTAATCCAGTTTTATTCCGGCCATACTTCCGTTCCAACTACCAGGTGTCGCCATAGCACAGAGTGGAAGTACCAGCACAGCTACAGACAGAAAGCGTATCACCGTTCTCACCTCTGAGCCTCCCCTATAATCGATGTCATACGGATCTGGCGATGATCGCTGATTTCCAAATTAGAAAGCACGGCCATGTTTGGCAGGCTACGATGCAGGAAGCGAGCGAGCAAAGCACGTAAAGCATGGTTCACAAGCAGAACTGGCGGTGCACCCAGCATTTCCTGCCGCTGTAGCGCCTGTTTCGCCTGTTCAAGCAGGCGATCGGCAAGACCAGGTTCAAGGCCACCGCCTCCCTGAAGCGCCTGTAACAGAAGACGCTCCAACGACCCTTCCAGACCGATCACCTGAAGCTCGCTGTCTCCTGGGAACCACTGCTGAGTGATGGCGCGTCCCAGAGCAACCCTGACTACCGTAGTAAGTTCATAAGGATCTGGCTGCACTGGAGCATGTTCAGCCAATGTCTCCATGATGGTGCGCATATCCCTAATAGAAACTCTCTCGCTAAGCAGATTTTGCAACACTTTGTGCAACGTTGTCAGTGTCACCACGCCAGGAATGAAATCTTCTGTCAGTTTTGGCATTTCCTGCGCAACGCGATCCATCAGTTGCTGAGCTTCCTGCCGTCCAAACAGTTCACTGGCATGCAATGCGATTAAGTGGTTCAGGTGCGTTGCTACTACGGTACTTGCCTCTACGACCGTGAACCCTTGAGCTTGGGCTTGATCTTTGAGAGCATTATCAATCCAGACCGCCGGCAGCCCAAACGCCGGATCCTGCGTGATATCGCCAGACAAAGAGCCAACCGCATTGCCAGGGTTGATCGCCATCCAACGACCTGGATGAGCCTCACCACTACCCACCTCAACACCTTTCATCAATATACGATAGCTGGCAGGCTGAAGCTCTAAGTTATCCCGGATATGAACCACTGGCGGTAAATACCCCATCTCCTGAGCAAATTTCTTCCTGATGCTACGAATTCTGCCCAACAACTCGCCATCTTGCTGTGCATCAACCATTGGAATCAAGCGATAACCCACTTCCATGCCTAGCGGGTCCTCAAGCTGTACGTCAGACCAACTGGCTTCAATAACCTGATGCTTCTCCATCGCTGCGGGTATAGGCTGCATCTCAGGTTCTTTTGCTGTTCCCCACGCATCCACCAGGCAAGCCCTAACAGAGATGCAGTGAATAACAGAAAGACAAAATTAGGCATTCCGGGAACCAACCCAATAAGCCCAATAACCGCCGCACTCAACACCATGACCCGTGGATTGTTGAATAGCTGGGTGACCATCTGCTGGCCAACATCCTGATCGGTACTCACACGAGTAACAATAACACCCGCTGCAGTAGAAATAATCAGAGCAGGAATCTGGGCAACCAGGCCGTCACCGATGGTAAGCAACGTATAACTTTCCGCTGCCTGCCCTACCGGCATGTTGTGCTGTACAACACCGACGATCAACCCACCTACAATATTGATGACCATGATAATCAGTCCGGCGATAGCATCGCCGCGCACGAACTTACTAGCACCATCCATTGAACCGTAAAAGTCTGATTCCTGCGTCACCTCAGCACGGCGTTTTTCGCCTCTTCTTCACCGATGATCCCAGCATTAAGATCGGCATCGATCGCCATCTGTTTACCTGGCATACCATCCAGTACAAAACGCGCGCCTACTTCAGCAATTCGTCCGGCACCTTTGGTGATAACCATGAAGTTGATTAAGATAAGAATGATAAAGACCACAATACCGATGGCGAAATTCCCACCAACCAGAAAGTGACCAAATGCTTCAACGACTTTACCGGCAGCAGCGGTGCCGTATGACCTTCCAGTAAAATAATACGGGTAGATGCAACGTTGAGTGACAAACGCAGCAACGTAGAAAACAGCAGGATAGTAGGGAATGCAGCAAACTCTAGCGTCCGTTGCGTGAACATCGCAACCAGCAATACCATGATTGACAGTGCGATGTTAAAGGTAAATAGCAGATCCAGGATGAATGGCGGCAGCAATACCATCATGGAAAGTATCAGCAGGATCAGTATAGGTCCGGCTAATATTTGCCATTGGGTACCTTTCATATTACTCGGTAAACGAAGCAAAGAGGCCAAATTAGCCATCAGTAGTATTCTCTTTAGCAAAATCCAGCGCATCAGGCACTGGTAAATGTTTCGGTTTTCTAGGAATTAATCCACCTTCCCGCTTCCAGCGTTTCAGTTGATAAACCCAAGCTAAGACTTCTGCAACAGCAGCATACAACGCAGCCGGAATGTGCTCTCCGACCTCTGAATGACGAAATAGCGCTCGCGCCAACGGTGGCGCTTCTAAAATAGGGACGCGATGCTCGGCCCCCAACTCACGGATACGTAACGCGATCTCACCCGCCCCTTTAGCCAACACTTTCGGCGCATTCATTTTTCTCATCATAACGTAATGCTACCGCATAATGCGTCGGGTTAGTGACTATCACATCAGCCTTAGGCACATCAGCCATCATTCTGCGTTGGGCTATCGCCCTTTGTTGCTGACGGATACGACCTTTAACATGAGGATCGCCTTCACTCTGTTTATGCTCGTCCCGAATTTCCTGCTTGCTCATACGTAACTTTTTGATGTGGCTCCAGACTTGCCAAAACACATCAAAAGCGACCATAGGGATAAGGCCCATAATGATGAGAAAGCCACACATTACGGCCAATTCTAACGCATCACCTAACGCCGCAATCGGCGATTCGGATATTAAATGCAATATTTTTGGCCAGTTATGAATCAAGAATAACGTACTAATGATCCCGACCATGACTGATTTTAATATTGCTTTAAAAAGCTCAGCCAGTGATTGGGCAGAAAATAACCGTTTCAGCCCAGAAATAGGATCTAATTTTTGAAGTCAACTTTTAATGATTTGGTACTAAACAGTACCCCACCGAGCAGCAAAGGCGCAGACAGTGCAACCAAAACAGCCCCGAGCATAATGGGTATTAACGCCGATACAGCCTGACGCAATAATGAGCCAACATGCCGTAGCATTTGGGTGTCATCACCAATCGTTGCGTAATCAAATTTAACGACTGTGAGACAATTCTGGCCAATCGGCCAGCCATCGCATCGCCACCCATCCACAAAATAGCCAATCCTGCGACCATCATCAGAACAGAAGTCAGCTCTCGCGATCGTGGGATCTGGCCTTCTTCACGCGCCTTTTCCTCCTTTTGGGGAGTGGGGGCTTCTGTTTTTCTAGATCGCTATCATCGGCCACTATGACGTTCCTGTTACGACTTTCGGGATAGGAATTTGCTGCCTAGCATGACAAATACGGAAAAGTTTTATGGCTGGAACAACGAGAAAAACCAACGCTTCTTTAACGAATAGTACGGGTGAAAGGCGGGAAAGATCGGATTTAGCTATTTATGGCCATAGATGCTGGCCATAAATAGCAGGGCGATGGTGTTCAACAGTTTTTCAAAAAAGGGAATCATTCCCTTTCCTGAAGCAAAATGCATTAGAACCCAAGGCTATCCAGAAGGTCATCAACCTGATCCTGATTGGCGACGATGCCTGCTGCGCCTTTGTCCAACTGTGGTCCGTTCAGCAGACCATCATTTGCACGCTTAGGCGCATCTGGTTTTTCTGGAATATTTTCCAGCAACACCATCAGCAGTTGTTTTTCAATCTCCTGGACAACATCCATCATACGCTTGATAACCTGACCGGTAAGGTCCTGGAAATCCTGCGCCATCATAATTTCCAACAGTTGAGCGTTGGTAAATGAGGTATGCTGTGGTACATCTTCAAGATAGCTACGCGTATCCGTCACCAATTCACGCGCATCAGCCAGCTCAATTGGATTCTCAAACCATTCATCCCAACGAGCTTTCAGAGACTTAGCATCAGCTTCTAGTTGGTTTTGACGTGGCTGTGCAGCCTCTACGCAACTCAGCGCGCGCTCTGCCGCTTGCGCAGTCATCTGGACAACATAGTCAAGACGATCGCGGGCATCAGGAATAGCTTCTGCTGCTTCTGCTATCGCATTATCCAGACCCAGCTCTTTCAAGCTGTCGCGCAACATACGAGTCAATTGGCCTATACGCGAAATGATCTCGGTTGCTGAAGCTGTGTCGTTCACAGACGGCATATGTGGCGTCATAAGATCCCCTTACATACCCAGTTTTTCGAAAATCTTATTCAGTTTTTCTTCAAGGGTAGCTGCAGTAAATGGTTTAACTACATAGCCGCTAGCACCCGCTTGTGCTGCAGCGATAATGTTCTCTTTCTTCGCTTCCGCAGTTACCATCAGCACGGGAAGGCTGGAAAGCGCACCGTCAGCACGAATAGTCTGGAGCAACTCCAGTCCGTCCATGTTGGGCATATTCCAGTCAGAAATGACGAAATCAAAAGCACTAGCGCGAAGCTTGTTTAGCGCATCAGCACCATCTTCTGCCTCTTCTACGTTATTAAAGCCCAGTTCCTTCAGCAGGTTACGGACAATTCGGCGCATCGTCGAAAAATCATCCACTACCAGAAATCTGAGTTCTTTATCGGCCATACCTACTCCTAAAATATTTATTGCTCACCGAGAGCTGCTTATATACGTAATGCCTGTCCGGCAGAGATTTGTGCCAACATGCGCTGGCTCACCTGGTGCAAATCCACCACTTCATCAACGCCACCCATAGCAATCGCTTCACGTGGCATCCCGAAAACCACACAACTTGCTTCATTTTGGGCCAAAGTATAAGCACCAGCCTGGTGGAGTTCCAACATGCCGGCCGCCCCATCATTGCCCATTCCAGTAAGGATTACCCCTACGGCATTTCGCCCGGCGTATTGTGCAACCGAACGGAATAACACATCGACTGATGGACGATGCCGATTAACGGGAGGTCCATCATTTAAACGTACCTGATAGTTTGCTCCGCTACGCGCCAATTCAAGATGGCGAGCGCCCGGCGCAATGTAGGCATGGCCAGGAAGAACACGCTCCCCGTCTTCTGCTTCTTTCACCGTAATCTGGCACAACTTGTTCAATCGCTCGGCGAAAGATTTCGTAAAGCCTGGCGGCATATGCTGTGTAATCAGTAGTGCAGGGCTTGTCGGCGGCAGAGGCTGTAATACATGCCGTATCGCTTCCGTTCCTCCCGTCGATGCACCAATCGCGATCAATTTCTCACTACTGAGCAGTGGCATATGCTGAATAATTTTTGTCGGCTCTGCTGCGGTACTACGCTGCGGCAGGCGCGCCTTCGCTGCCATGCGAATTTTTTCCGCAATCAGCTCGCTATACGCCAACATCCCCTCACGAATACCTAACTGAGGTTTAGTGACAAAATCAATCGCACCAAGCTCCAGAGCACGAAGCGTAATTTCCGACCCTTTTCCCGTCAGGGACGACACCATGACAACCGGCATCGGGCGCAAACGCATAAGCTTCTCAAGAAAATCCAACCCATCCATACGTGGCATTTCAACATCCAGCGTTAATACCTGAGGATTGAATTTTTTAATCAAGTCACGAGCAACTAATGGATCTGGCGCAGTCGCGACAACTTCCATATCGGAATGGCTATTAATTATTTCAGTCATGATCTGACGCATGAGGGCAGAATCATCAACGCATAATACTCTTATTTTGCTCATTATCTTTCCTTAGCCAGCCCGTATACAGTTTGCCCACGCAAATAGAATTCGCGACTGATCTGGCTGAAATTCTCTGAATGCCCGGCAAATAACAATCCCCCCGGCTTAAGCATCGGGACGAATCGACGGAGAATACGCTCTTGAGTTTCTTTATCGAAATAAATCATTACATTACGACAAAAAATAGCATCGAATGGCGCGGGAACAGACCAATCAGGCGCGAGTAGATTGAGTTGTTGGAAATGTACCATTGACGCAAGCTCAGGACGAACACGCACCAAACCACTATGTGGCCCAGTACCGCGTAAAAAGAATCGCTGTAGCTGCTGTGGAGAAAGAGAGCGCAACTCTTCCTGACGATAGATGCCAGCCGTTGCCTTTTCTAATACCTGGGTATCGATATCACTGGCCCATACCTGGCATCCACTCGCTTTATTACCTAAGACTTCTGCAAGTGTCATCGCCAGCGAATAAGGCTCTTCACCTGTAGAAGCCGCCGTACTCCAGATAGTGTAGCCATTTGGACGTTTTCTGGCATGCTCAGCCAATATAGGAAAATGATGCGCTTCACGGAAAAACGCCGTTAGGTTTGTGGTTAACGCATTAACAAAGGCTTGCCATTCTGCGCTGTTAGGATCTGATTCCAGTAGCGCTAAATACTGACCGAAATCATTGATTCCAAGTAAACGAAGACGCCTAACCAAGCGGTTATAAACCATTTCACGTTTGTGATCGGCCAGGACAATGCCAGCACGCTGATATATTAATTGGCTGATTCGTCGGAAATGAGTGTCCGACAACGGCAACCGATCAACCATCTGCGTCAGAATAGAAGCAGACTCAGGGCGATTTTGCGACGGTGTACTTTTCATATCAAACCGCTCGAATAGTGTTTTTTGCTATGGTTTTTTTCAATCTGAACTTTCCTCTACAGCTAACGCAGGGTTTTTATTGTCATTCGTCAATTGCTCATCGCATTGCGATTAAAACTGACACTGTATTGGTAATACACTTTACAAGTTCTGCAAGCAGAGCCGGTTAGCGTGTTCGTTCTACCAAAGCCACATGCTGTTGGGTGGCATTCTCCCTCTCATCACAGCTGTGCTACCTGCTTTATTCTTTGGCCTTAATGCCAAAGCCAGCCTCACCCCATCCTATCCATAACATAAGTTACAGATTGAACAATACCATGAATTACTCTGCTTCAAAGCACCAAGTGCTATATCGCTTATAAACCCCAGGCACGCAGTGACAAATTACTCGCATGTTCATTTTTTAAATTATGACGAGTAAACAATCACCCAGCCACCTTATACATAAGCGGCTGGGGATTGGCTCAGTAACGCGCCCTACAGCTTGGTTATTTATAGCCTATATGACGGTTTTTATCAGAACGTTTCCCAATTATCATTGGGTGAACCTTCTTTCGCTTTCTTACCGCCATTTGCTGATGGCGCCAGCAATACAGGTTTTGGCCTGTCGTTACTGCTGCCGTTCTTCTAAAAGAACCCGCATCTTCAGACAGACGGAATACAGCAACAGCCTGATTCAGCACTTTCACCTGTTCTTCCAGAGCAACCGCTGCGGCCGCAGACTCTTCGACCAAGGAGGCGTTTTGTTGCGTTACGCGATCCATTTCAGTCACAGCCTGACCAACCTGATCGATACCCTTACTTTGCTCATCTGAAGCTGAGGCAATTTCGCCCATAATATCTGTTACACGAGTGACCGCACTGACGATTTCTCCCATCGTCTCGCCAGCACTCTCAACCAGTACAGAACCTTCATCGACCCGGCTGACAGAATCTTCAATCAGACTTTTAATTTCTTTCGCAGCCTGAGCACTACGCTGTGCCAAGCTACGTACTTCGCCTGCAACAACCGCAAACCCACGCCCTTGCTCCCCAGCTCTGGCAGCCTCAACCGCCGCATTCAGCGCAAGAATGTTGGTTTGGAAAGCAATACCATCAATCACACTAGTAATATCGGCAATTTTTGCGAACTTCCAGCGATATTGTGCATGGTTTTGACAACATTATCGACGACCTTGCCGCCCTTCTGTGCCGTCTCTGACGCGCTCAGCGCCAACTGGCTAGCCTGACGAGCATTTTCCGCATTCTGTTTAACGGTTGCGGTCAACTGTTCCATACTAGCTGCCGTTTCTTCTAGCGAAGCAGCCTGCTGCTCAGTACGTGAAGAAAGATCGTTATTTCCGGCACTAATCTCCGTTGCGCCGGTATAAATCGCATCGGCACCTTGTCGAACTGCGCTAACCGTTGAAACAAACTCACTTTGCATATGGCGAATACTGTCAGCCAGAATCCCCATTTCATTACTGCTGTGAAAATTAGTCGTTTTTGTCAAATCACCTTTCGCAATATGACGAATGTGTTCAACAATATTATTTAGCGGCTTGATTAATAGTTGTTGAATACCAATCCAGGAAATCAGCGCTAGCGCAAAAACCAGTATGACAATGAAACCAGGATCCAAAGCGCTGAGTCGTAAGCGGCGTCATTTTTCGCTATACCAGCCTGATAAAGTTTATCGCTTTCAGCTTTATAGGCGTAATACGCTTTTTCAAAGTTGTCCTGAAAACTTTGTGTCGGTTGCTCAACAAACTTCTTAAATTCGCCTGCATTCAAAAACTGAATTAATTCCGTTAATGCGCCATTCAGAGCCACGTAATTGTCTTTTACGCCCCGAGTAACGTTTTCATCCTGACGCGCGTCCTGCGGCACTTTCTCATAGCGGGAGAAAAATCACTTGCCACAGACAGCTGTTTTTGGGCAGAAACCAGAAGTTCTTTACCACCAGCACCAGCACCGGTCCCACTCGAATCAAGGGCAAAACGTGTACCTGCCCGGTTAAGTGTATTGCGAGTCTGTAATAAATATGACCATGCTGAATCCAGTTCAGAACGCTTTTGGTTAATAACCTGCGTTGAGCTGAAGATATCCTTATCATTTTTTAATGCACTAAAGAATAAACCACCAGAAATAAGCTGAAGTGCCCCAAACAACACCAGTACAAGCATCAAACCTGTAACAACTTTTATACGGTTAAACATATAACGCCTTTTGAGTAGACCAACCACCGATGATATCGGCACTATTCTGGATATCTTTACGAATTTCTGAACTGACAAGGATACGACTAAGGAAGGTTTTCGGGGCTACTTTCGTAGCCCCAGAAGGCCGATGGATTAGGCTCTCAATACGCTATCAACCAGCGCCATTTCTTCGCTGCTCAACAGTTTTTCGATATCAACCAAAATCAGCATTCTCTCGCCCAGAGAACCCAAACCAGTCAGGTACTCCGTTGACAGGGTTACGGCAAACTCTGGTGCAGGGCGAATTTGGTCTGCGGTCAATGACAGCACATCCGACACACCATCAACGACAATACCAACAACACGCTGACCAAGATTCAGAACAATAACAACCGTGTTGTCATCGTATTCAACATCCTGCTTGGCGAATTTAATACGCAGGTCAACAATCGGTACAATGACGCCGCGCAAGTTGGTAACACCCTTGATAAAGGAAGGTGTGTTGGCAATACGTGTTACCTGATCATAACCGCGAATTTCTTGTACTTTTAAAATATCAACGCCGTACTCTTCGTCACCCAGCGTAAAAATCAGGAATTCCTGTCCTACTGTTTCGCCAGTTAATTTCGTGACGCTTGCAAGTCCAGTCATGTTTTCCACCCTTTATTAACGATCTGTTTTATTAAGCAGCAGTTTCAACCACACGCTTTTCACGATTAAGCGCTTGTAACGCTGAAACATCCACAATCAGCGCAACGCTGCCATCACCAAGAATGGTAGCGGCTGAAACGCCTGGTACCTTGCGATAATTACTTTCCAGATTTTTAACGACGACCTGATGTTGCCCAATCAACTGATCGACCAACAAGGCATAACGTCGGCCCGCACTCTGCAGAATCACAACTATACCCTGAGTCGCATCCGTTTTAGCGCCATCCACATCAAAAATATGGAATAGCTCAACGAGAGGTAAATATTCACCACGAACTTGCAGTACACGCTCGCCGCCGGCTAATGGGTACAGGTCTTCCGACTGAGGCTGCAGGGATTCCATCACAGCATTAAGCGGGAGAATAAAGACTTCGTTGTTAACTTTAACGGACATACCATCGAGGATGGCTAACGTTAATGGTAACAAGATTCTGATAGTCGTGCCTTTTCCAGCCTGGAAGTGGATTTCGACATGCCCACCCATTTCCTGGATATTCCGCTTCACCACGTCCATGCCGACACCGCGGCCAGACACGTCTGTAACCTTCTCTGCGGTGGAGAAACCTGGGGCAAAAATCAACATGCCCACTTCTTCATCAGACATCGTGTCGCTCACGGCCATCCCTTGAGACAGAGCCTTAGCCAGAATTCTTTCACGGTTGAGCCCTGCGCCATCATCGATAACTTCAATACAGATGTTACCGCCCTGATGTTCCGCAGACAGCGTCAGGTTACCCACCGCAGATTTACCTGCAGCAACGCGTTTATCTGGAGATTCGATACCGTGATCAAGGCTGTTACGCACCAGGTGTGTCAGAGGATCGATAATACGTTCGATCAAGCTCTTATCCAATTCAGTCGAACTCCCCATCAGCGTTAGCTCGACCTGCTTATCCAATTTCGCAGCCAAGTCACGAACCAAACGAGGGAAACGGCTAAATACATATTCCATCGGCATCATACGAATGGACATGACCGACTCTTGCAGATCGCGGGCGTTGCGTTCCAACTGCCCCATACTGTTGAGCAGGTCGCCATGTGCCACAGGGTCGAGTTCGCTTGAGCGCTGTGCCAACATAGATTGCGTAATCACTAACTCACCGACGAGGTTGATAAGTTGGTCAACCTTCTCAACCGCTACACGAATACTGGTATCACCGGTTTTTGCTTTATTTTTCCATTTTCCGGTGCAGCTTGCGGTTTTGCAGCAGCTGGCGCAGACGGTGCAACTGGCGCTACCGGTGCCGGTGCTTCGACTACCGCCAGTGTCTCCACAACTTCAGCAACGACAGGTTGGCTGGCTACGGTAGATTTAAAGCTAATTTGCTCAGGTTCAAGAACAAAACACAGTACAGCACTAATATCGTCTTCACTTTCAGACGTGACCAGTGTCACTTCTACGCTAGTATCAGTCTGGTGAGGATCTTTAACGGTCCCCAGATTACCAAGCTCTTCCAGCATCTGAGGTATTTCCTGAGATTTCAGGCCGGTTAATGCAATACGCATTTCACCTTTACCTGCAGCGCTAGAAGCCGAGCTGGCGGCGTTCTGTGTTGCAGCTGGTGCCTCAGCCTGGGCAACATCACCATCAGCTTTAGACTCCAGAGCGAGCTGGCGCAGGGCCTGACAGATATACTCAAAGCTTTCAGCATTGGGTTCCTGCGCGGTTTTATAAGCGTCCAACTGATCCTGCATAATGTCTTTTGTTTCCAGAAACAGGTTGATGATATCAGTGCTAAGACGCATTTCTCCGCGTCTTGCCCCATCGAGTAGGTTTTCTAAAATGTGTGTAGTTTCCTGCAATACTTTAAAACCGAACGTGCCCGCGCCCCCTTTGATGGAGTGAGCTGCTCGGAAAATCGCATTCAATTGCTCGGTATCAGGCTCTGACGGATCCAACAATAATAAATGTTGTTCCATATCTGCCAGTAATTCATCTGCTTCATCAAAGAACGTTTGATAGAAAGCACTCATGTCCATGCTCACGTGGTCACCTCTGCTGTGAATCGCGGCTTATTGAGAAGGCGTCGCCTGACTATCGGGCGCAGCAGGCAACGCGGTGGTTGGCTGTTGACGCTCTGGAGCAGGAACTCCATTAGTTGGTTGTGGCGATGCTCCACCACTTCCACTCGTATTATTATCACTATTTTCGGCAGCCGGAGTGGTAGGTTTAGGCTTATCCAACCCCATATTTTGTAAATTTTCCGCCTTGTCTATATTTACAGCAGAGCTTTCTGCATTTTCTTCTTCAATATCCTTTTGAGCTTGTCTGCTCAATACCAACAAACTGATGCGTCGGTTAATCGCATCATTTCCACTTGCCGCCTGTTTAAGGTTCATTGTCGCAGCCATACCCACAACGCGCAAAACTTTTCCATCAGACAAACCACCAAAAATAAGCTCTCGGCGTGATGCGTTGGCACGATCTGCAGACAGTTCCCAGTTACTATACCCACGTTCCCCTGTCGTATACTGAACATCATCAGTATGGCCTGAGATACTCAGTTTATTGGGGAAATCGTTCAGTATAGGCGCTATCGCACGCAGGATATCTCGCATGTAAGGCTCAACCTGTGCGCTCCCGGTTTTAAACATGGGGCGGTTTTGACTATCGATGATCTGGATACGTAACCCTTCATCGATCATCTCAATTAACAGATGTGGACGCAGTGCGCGTAGTCGAGGATCGGCCTCAATTAACTGATCCAGACGTTCACGCAATCTATTAAGTCGAACCTCATCCAGCTTTTTTTCCACGTTGTCTGTTTTGATGGCCTTTTTCACTTCACCATCTTGCTGGGTTGGATCGTTTCCTCCACCGGGAATCGGGCTGGAACTGTCGCTTGATTTAGAACCTGAAGTTAATGCGACCTTTAACGGAGTACGGAAATACTCTGCGATTTGGGCTAACTGCATTGGCGTAGAAATTGCGATAAGCCACATTACAAGAAACAATGCCATCATTGCTGTCATGAAGTCAGCGTAGGCAATCTTCCAGGAGCCACCATGGTGGCCCCCATGTCCAGACTTACGCTTTTTGCGAATAATGGGATGTTGATGCTTCATGCGTTACTGTCCGACGCTTGCTGAGTCGGCGATTTCACACGACGAATGTGTTCTTCCAATTCGGTAAAGGAAGGACGCTCCGTTGAGTACAGCGTTTTACGACCAAACTCAACGGCAATTTGCGGACATAGCCATTAAGGCTCGACAGTAAAGTGACTTTAATGCACTGCAATACTTTGATTTTTCTGAATTTTTCTGGCGCAGTAAAGCTGCCAATGGCGAGACAAAACCGTAAGCAAGAAGGATACCCAGGAAAGTTCCCACCATAGCGTGAGCGATCATCATCCCCAGTTCAGCAGCAGGTCGGTCAACATAAGCCAGCGAGTGAACAACCCCCATAACGGCGGCTACAATACCAAATGCCGGGAGACCATCCCCATTAGCGTCAAGCTCGTCGCTGGCACTTCGCTTTCATGTTCAATCGTTTCGATCTCTTCATCCATCAGCGTTTCAATCTCAAACGCATTCATGTTGCCGCTGACCATCAAACGCAAATAATCGGTAATAAATTCAACGATCGTGTTATCAGCAAGGATATTCGGATAGCTTGAGAAAATTTCACTCTCGCGAGGGTTATCAATATCAAATTCTAGGAAAGCATGCCTTGCTGACGGGATTTGGCCATCACACGAAAGAGTAAGGCCATCAGATCCATATACAGGGCTTTATTATACTTGGAACTTTTGACCAAAAGCGGTAACGCTCGTAGTGTTGCTTTTATCGCCTTTCCATTGTTACCAACGATGAAAGCACCTACCGCCGCACCGCCGATAATCAACAGCTCCGAAGGTTGATAAAGCGCACCCAAGGCCCCACCGACCATGAGATAACCGCCGAGTATCGAGGCCACAATTACGATATAACCCAATATAACCAGCACAAGGAATCCTTATAATAAAAAAGGTGGGCGGAAAGTGAGATAAAACTGTGGAGCCGTAGCCAGGACGTTCTTGAAGGAGAAATCTATCACCGTCTTCACAACCAACAGTGATAGATTCACAAATCGCTACAGACTCAGACTGCGTGTTTTACCTGTTCATCCAGCAGTTGAGGTATTATATCGGCAAGATTTTGCGAAAGTTTACGCTTTTTTACCGCTCTGGAAGGGGGTTGGCACAAACTACAAACAAAACTGTTTTTAGGTTGATGAGCATGAGTAATGAACATCCCTTTGCAGCAATTGCATGACGACAGTTGCAGCATACCGCTGTCAACAAACCGGACTAATGTCCAGGCTCGCGTCAATGCCAACAGTGGAGAATCGCTCTGTGGCGCACACTGTTCGAGATAGAGCCGGTAAGATTTAATAACCGCTTCAACACCACTGCACTGTCCATTCTTGATTAAAAAGCTGTATGCGTTGTAGAACATTGATGAATGAATATTCTGTTCCCAGGTCATAAACCAATCCGTTGAAAAAGGTAACATTCCCTTAGGCGGCGGACTTCCTCTCAGTTCTTTATACAGTTTAATCAAACGTCCGCGACTTAACTGAGTTTCACTTTCTAACATCTGTAAACGAGCGCCAAGCGAAATGAGTTCCATTGCTAATTGGATATCTTTCGCTTCCTGAACAATACTTTTCTCCGCCATTACTTATGCCCTTTTCTTAGGCAGGTTTTCTTCTTTCGAAGTTAACTGTTGTAATAAGTGGCTCGACAACAGAATCCCTGTATGAATTTGCTGTAAATCATCCACACGCGATTCCTGAGTCAACACTTTGATTGTATTGTGATCGTTAAAACGGAAATGGCATATCAACTGGTTAGTTTCTGCCAATTTGACCATCTGCGGTAAAGTCAGTTGCATCAAGGTATCTGCCATCTCGTCATTGATTCCAAGACGAAACATCGCAGAAGCTTTTTCATCATTAATTAAGCGTTGCGCCAGTAACAAATAAGACAGATTAATGTCATAAATGTGTTTGAGTAATTCAGAGGTACCCATATTTCCCATCCCGACAGGCTATGTTTAAAACATAAGTTAGGTGATAGACCATATCGCCCAGTTCGAAAATCACTCTCCATTGATGGCATAAAAAACTATCGGTGCCAGATACTGCGAGTTACTACTTTATCATTTCTTATTCGGGCAATCGTTACTTGCCAACTTTACGCATCACGCTGCGAATCCGTTCATCCGTGGCTTTTTAGTCCCATCCAGGAGACCCACTCCAACCAAAACATAGGATTAATCCTAAAACAGCGCAACTGTACCGCCTAATCCGTAGCACATACAACGCGACTGAAGAAGGATTTTGGTCATTATGTGATGCGGATCACATAAATGAAAGCGTTATGAGCCAAACCGTGTCTGGTCAGATCACTTTTATGCCTATTTTTACGCCAAAAACGCGCACGAAACGTTACAAAAGATCCTTGAAAAGGATAAAAAGAAACAATTTGCTTGCTATGTAAGTGATAGATATACAAAAAATCCATTGCATCTAAAACGCATACCTTTATGTAAGTTTATACCTTTCACGAAAAACTTACACTTTTTACCCAAAAAACTCTTAACCGCATGTTCTGAAGCAGAATTTATCCCTCTTCTGCCAGAGCACTGCCGTAACGATAACAAAACATATAGATATGACAGGAAAATGTAAGGAAAAAGATATTGCATTGATATTAAAGAAATTAGTGAGTTATCAGGATTGATTGCAGGTGCTATAGCATGAAATTATTCCGCTCTCAAACTTCACGCTACAGGCCGTGTCTTCAGGGCGCTACGTGAGTTGGGTGACCGAAGCAGTTACCGATCGCTTTTCACAACCCGGTTAACCAGCCAAATACCTGAACACACCAGGACGAGTGCAAAGAAATATTTCCACTCCAGGATGCTTTCATTAAGGAACAGCGCTGACAGTAGCGTACCAGATACCGGAATGAGGAAATTAAATGGCGCAACCATACCGACCCGATTGTATTTCAGCAGTTGGCTCCATAACGAAAAAGCAACTGACGAGAGCAAAATAAGATAGCCCAGCATCAGTACCGCTTTCCAATCCGGTATGATGAGTGTCCCGCCTGTACAGTATCCCGATATCGTTAAAATGATCCCGCCAATAGCCAGCTGATAACCGGTCATCACCATTGGATCCATCGTTTGTGATATTCGCTTACCATATATAGTAGATGCTGACAAAATAAAGGCCGCAATCACAACGAATCCATCACCTAACAGCGTAAAACCGATGCTCATTCCGTTACTATTGATATTAACGACCATCACACCGACAAAGCCTAATATACAGCCAGTTAGCTTGTTGATATTTAATTTATCATTCTGGTATAAATAATGAGCAAGCAGCACACTGAAAAAAAGTACTGGTTGCATTCATGATCGAACCTTTAACACCCGTGGTATAAGCCAGACCGATATAGAAAAAAACGTACTGCAGTGATGTCTGGAATATTCCCAGGATGCTTAGCTGGACTAACTGCCCACGCTGGAAGCGCCCGATAGACCGACCACTTAGCACGGCAAGCGCTAGCAGCAACAGCCCGGCGAACGCGAATCGGTAGCCTGCGAAAACGAGTTTTCCAGGAATATCATTATCTGCAATGTGAAACAGTTCATAACCATTTTTAATTGCCGGATAAGCACTTCCCCAGAGCAAACAGCATAATGTGGCGATAAAAAAAACAATTTTTTTATCAGAAAAAAAATGCGTGCGCTTTTCCAAGAAAAATTCCCCCGAAGATAGATTCGACATAATAGCGTTGAACCCCAGACAAATAAAGTTAGGAAACCAGACTCTTTATTTTTTATTATCATTCTGTATGATTTCGCATCACGTATTTCTCTTTTCTTTTTAAAGAGTTAAAAACGTGATCGGGATCGCACCGAATTTGATTAAGGTTTCTCAATATATGCCGATTATCTTTTACATTGGTTGTTTAGCTAATGGATTGTCATTAATGTAGACACTAAAATCTAAACGCCAATGCCACCACTAGTGGCATGGTAAATCATAAATTCCTGAGAATGAGTGAATGGATATGAAAATAACTTCAAGGTCTGAGCAGCACGCCGAGGCTGGCATGCTGAGCAATTTACGGCTAGTTCCCTTATTCGTCATTATTCTGGGTGGTATCATGCTGTTATTTGCAGCATCTATCGGCACATCCAGCTATTTTCTACAAAGCAGCAATCAGTCATTAGACGACGTTACACAAGAAATCGATACCCGCATGGGGATCTCAAACAGTTCCAACCATCTTCGTACTGCGCGTCTGTTGCTCATTCAGGCCGCTGCGGCTGCGCGTATTGGTGATTCTCAGGTCTTCAATGACAACCTGAAGCAAGCTGAACAGCGGCTGGAACAGTCAAAAAAGCCTTCATGGTCTATGAAGAGCGTCCGGTTAAAACACCGCAGGATATGGCGTTGGACGGCGATCTGCGCAAATCCTATGATGCTTATGTCAATCAAGGCCTTATGTTGATGCTTACTGCTGCAAAACAGGGGCTGTTTGAAGAGGTCATTACTCTCGAATCTGAAGAAACTCGGGTTTTGGATTTGGCCTATAACAAATATTTGTTAGAGGCTGTCGCTTACCGCACGCAAAGAGCGAAAGAATTAAACGAAACTGCGCATAAAAACGCGCTACTCGGGTATTCGTTAATGGGGCAGCTTTGCTCTGGCGACCGTTTTAACGCTTCTGACGTTCTTCATTCTGAGAGGCATTCTCATCAAACCAATGAATCAGTTGGTTACGAGAATTCAGCGAATTGCGCAAGGCGATTTGACTCAAATGTCAGAACGTTATGGCAGGAATGAAATCGGTACGCTAGCCAGTAATGTTCAGCAAATGCAGTCTTCTCTGGTCACCACCGTCACTACCGTCCGGGAAAGTGCAGACTCGATTTATCAAGGTTCGACGGAGATTTCATCCGGTAACACAGACCTTTCCTCGCGAACCGAGCAGCAAGCCGCAGCACTTGAACAGACCGCGGCAAGCATGGAGCAATTGACTGCAACCGTGAAGCAAAACTCAGAAAACGCGCATCACGCAAGCCAGCTCGCAGCGAATGCTTCTGGAAAAGCCAAACAGGGTGGCGATATCGTTGCAAACGTCGTCAACACGATGAACAGTATTTCGGGTAGTTCGAAGAAAATCTCTGAAATTACCAATGTCATTAACAGTATTGCATTCCAGACGAATATCCTTGCGCTAAATGCGGCGGTTGAAGCAGCCAGAGCGGGAGAACAGGGGCGCGGTTTTGCCGTCGTCGCCAGTGAAGTTCGTAGCCTCGCACAGCGTAGTGCGCAAGCCGCAAAGAGATAGAAACGCTGATTTCCGAGTCCGTCAACCTGGTCAATAGTGGTTCTGTTCTGGTTGATAACGCGGGCCAAACCATGAAAGAAATCGTCGATGCCGTGACTAACGTCACTGACATCATGGGTGAGATTGCCTCTGCCTCTGACGAACAAAGTCGGGGAATCACTCAGGTTGGCCAGGCGATATCTGAAATGGATAGCGTGACACAGCAGAATGCTGCGCTTGTTCAGGAAGCCAGTGCTGCAGCCGCATCGCTGGAAGAGCAAGCCGCGCTGCTGACCCGTGCCGTTGCGACATTTAAGCTATCCGGACATTTATCAGACGCACCTTCATCCCCTACCCGGCCGAACGCTCTGGCCGCGAAGGACCGTTCCTCACTAGCCCTCCCCCGCCAAGCCAATACGGAAAACGGTAACTGGGAAACGTTCTAATAGTACGACGGATATCATTGCGAGCATTGTTCACACGGACAATGCTCGTCTACCGACATCTTCCTTTTACTCTTTTTCCGGCAACGTCTTTGGCTCAACAAACGTACCATCTTTACTGTCAGCCTCATTGAAAAACCAGATACCGGCTGGGTAATCTTTTAATGCAACTAAATACATTATCCCTTCCTGGAACGTTTCCACAGCCAGAATCGTCCCTTCCCGGCGCGTTTTCCCATCGGTTTTAACTGTAACCAGATCATTAACTTTCATAAATTTATCTCAAAATAGCTTCTAACATCAAAAAAACAGCATTATCATTTGCAACTACGGTAGTAATAGTACCTGTATGAAATGATTAATTTTATTTGTTTTTAACAACGCCATATTGACCCTCTCTGTCATTAAATATCGATTATTCAGGCAAAAATTGATTGTTTCTATCCTAGTACATCCGACATATTCGCAAAAGAGATTAAAAGTTGAACGAACTATTGAACGTTAATGAACAGAGAGATAACGGTGAGTTGGACTACAATCAAGTCATAACATCAGAATGGATGCAATTGATAGCCACAACCTCACAGAAATCTTTTAATCTACTGCGAACCCTCTCCGATCAGAAAGCGTCCGACTTTGCTGACGAGTTCTACTCTTACATGCTCAAAGATCAGGAAGCCTCCCTTTTCTTTCCAGCCAGCAAGTCCACGATCGTCTCCATGGATCGATGAGCAAATGGATAGTAGATATTCTAACGAATACCGGGGAACATCTGTCTGACCTGATTAATCATCAAAGAAAATTGGTCAGATTCATGCGCGTATTGGTATTCCCGTCGATCTGGTTGAGCGCGGAGCACGGCGTCTAAAATGGCACCTTTATGAAGACATCGCACAGGTCGCCGAGGATAAAGCACTGTGTTTTGATGCCATGCGTTTTGCCTCTATCTCTATGGATATTGCCATAGAAATCATGAGTAAAACCTATTCACAATCGCACGATCTCGCGGCCAAAAATGAAGAATCCTATCGGCTATTTTCCATTCTGGAAAATGCCAGTATGGAGAGAGAACGTCAGAACGCATCGCTACTAAACTGGGAAAATGCCTTTATTTTCAGCGTTGCCACGGGTACGCCTCTTTCCAGTATCCAGGACCTGAGTGATTCAGAGTTCGGGCTGTGGTTTAACCACAAGGGGAAATCCAGTTTCAGTAACATTCAGGGGATACGCACTATCGCCTCGATCATGACGGAAACGGATGAGTATATTCGCGGCTATAGCACGACGACACTACTGACCCAGCAGGATTACGCTCCGCTACTTAAATCTGTCAGAAGCAAGATTTATAAAATAAATATGCTGCTGGGGTCGCTATTTGACGAAGTCCAAAAACTGGAAAGCGGTAAGGATACATTGACCCTTCTGCTAAACCGTCGCTTCCTGCCAACCATTCTTCGGCATGAAATATCGCTGACAATGCACTCAAGTACCCCGCTCAGCATTGCCATGATTGATATTGACCATTTTAAAACCGTCAATGACACATATGGCCATGCGGCTGGCGATAACATCCTGAAAAGGATTGCAGAAGTTCTCTATGAAAGCACGCGGAACAGCGACTATGTTTTCCGTTACGGCGGGGAAGAATTCATGATCGTGCTTATTGAAACGCCCAAAGTTGCCGCCTACACCATCATCGAGCGACTGAGAAAGAAAATTCAGGATCACCCGATTTATCTCCAAAATGGTGAAAGCGTTACAATGACCATCAGCGCAGGCATCGCCGTGTATAGTGGCCATCCAGATTATGAATGTCTGATAAAAGCAGCGGATGATGCGCTCTATCAGGCCAAGGCCAACGGCAGAAATAGGATAGAATACGCGCCGGAAGAATAACGATTTACCTTGTTGCAAACCTGCGCGTATGGTCACAGTCGCAAAAGAATAGCCCGCTATTCTTCATCGCAGGTTTGCATCCTCTCGCTAATCAAACAGATGGATTCCCCGCCATTGAACAAATTCACAGCATAAAAACAATAAACTATCGATTTTACTAACCAACCCGCCAGAAATTTGATACATATTCAATAAATAAGCATGATCGTCGACAATGCATCATGCAGTGAATCGTTGATAGTTTGATCTTATTTTACGCTGGGGAGGAACGAGCATTGCAGCGACAGCAGGTTTCATCGTCACGAATTTATTCGATTGGGTACGATCCAAAGACGCATAACCTTGAGATAGAATTTCATAATAAAGAGATCTATCAATATGTTGGCGTACCTGAATCTATCTATAAAAATTTATTTCTGACGCTGTCGTCTCTAAAGGTCGTTTCTTTGATGGCGTGATAAAAGATAAATTTTTATGCCGAAAAATCAGATAAAAATTTAGCCATCACAGCGTCAATATTTGCCGTTGTTTCTTAACGACGACGTAAAGCGTCGCCTTGCGCCACATCTATTTGCCCTTTACTCTCTCAACCGTCTTCCAGCACCACAACTGATCATGTGAATTAACCATATATTCGGGAGGTATCTTCCCGATAACATCCCTTCAGACTGTGTGAGTATCTATCCTGTCTAACTAAGGAGAGTACCTATGATCGCATCGGATATTCAGGGGGCTAATCTTTTATTTGCCCAATCCAGTAAGCACGCTATTGCGCCAGATGAAGATACTTTCAAGATGGCACTTGAGAAGGCACAAGATAGCGGACAGATCTCCAGACACGAACCCAGCGCTAAAGTTGAGCCCCAGCGTTCAAAAGCAGCACAGGAATTTATGGACTGGGTCTCCATGTCTCATGAAGAAAGATTATTTTTCTCCGTACTTGCATCCATGGGAATATCCAAGGAGCAATATGAGGCAATGTCATTAGAAGAACGCATGGCATTAGAGCTCAAAGTACAAGAGCGTATCAAAGAAATGGCGGAACAAGGTCAACAACTCGCGTAATGACAATAAACACGCCTGTTATAGAGGTATGGGCGACACCTTAACGTCATTAACCTTATCGCCCGCCAAGTCAGCAAGTAAAAAATCCAGTAACGTACGCGTACTGGAGGGTAAGTATTTGCGTGAACTGTATAACGCATAGACACCTAGTTCCGGCAGTGAGTAGTCCGCCAAAATGCGAACCAAAGCGCCGGTACGAAGGTAGGGAGCCGTCGTAAAAGCAGGCAAATGCACGATACCTCCTCCTGCAAGTGCGGTGTGCAGAAGTACCATGCTGTCATTCGCTGCAAAGTTGCCCGTGACGTCCACTTCATCCATCATCAGATCTGTACCGTTAGCTGACGGAGCTTGAAAGCGCCAAACATTGCCAAAGCGAGTATGGTACAAGCAGTTGTGTTGCCTGAGATCGTCTGGCCGCAGGGGCGTTCCGTTGCGCGCCAGATAATCGGGCGACGCACAAACGACAGAAGCACAACGGGTTAGCTGGCGCGAAATCGCACTCGGTTCGAGCTTGTCACCGACATGAATAGCCAGATCAATCCGTTGCTCCACCAAATTCACCGACGCATCCTTCAGCACCATTTCGATAGCCACTTTAGGATATTTGGCAGCGTAGCGCCTCAGTGCATCCGCCAGGTAGGATTGACCAAATGAAATGCTGCTAGCAACCGGATTAGACCGTTAGGTTCCTGATTTCGACTCTCAAGGGCCGCTCCAATGTCATCATTCAACGCTAAAATTTGTCTACAGTAGGACAAAATCTCGCTACCGGCACTCGTCAGCCCCAAACTGCGACTGGAACGATGCAATAACCGAACGCCAAAGGCTTTTTCCAGCGACGCAATGTAGCGCGTAGCCATAGCCCGCGAGATATCCAGTTTGTTTGCGGCGGCTGTAAGGCTCCCGAGCTCAACCACATCGACAAATACCTGCATGGCAACAAAGCGATCCATAACCCACCCTATTGTTCGAAATATGCAACGTTAGTTTGCATTATCTCCCATTTATTCGTCCGGATACTGCAACTATAGTCTGGATTTTACTATCCGGACAAGAGATAAAGAATGAAAAACCAACGTCTTACCCCTCTGGCCATTTTCTTGCTTTGCTGTAGTACGGCCGCGATGGCTTATACCTCCCCTATGCAAGATGCCAACACCAAAAGCACCGCGACTCCCGCACCGACAGGATGCGGGCCATCCTCAACCATCAACCAGCTTTTTGAAGAATTTGGAAGCAGCGGAAAAATGCCGGCAGAACTTGGACGCTGGCTGAATAATGCAAAAGCCCAGACTGTCGAGCCCTACAAGGCCTTTGATAATGTTTACTATGTCGGCATTTGCTGGGTTTCGGCATGGCTCATTAAAACCAGCGAAGGGCCGGTGCTGATTGATACGCTGTACGGTGAATTTACGGACCAGCTTATCGAGAACATAAAGAAAGTTGGCGTCGACCCGGCAGAGATCAAAATGGTACTGCTGACGCACGGACATTTTGATCATGTTGGTGGTGTATCTAAACTCAAGCAGTTAACCAACGCGCATTTTGTCATGTCTACGGAAGGCTGGCAGGAAGCACAGGCAGATGCGGCAAAATCACAAGGGAGAGCCGGCGCCTGGGTTATGCCTGCTCCAACAGCCACGGACATTCAGGTTAAAGAGGGAAGCGAGCTGAAGGTCGGTGATACCACCTTTATGCCTATCACACTCCCGGCCACACTTGGGGAACCACATCTTATGCGCTGGATGTCAAAGAGGGAAAGAACACCTATCACGCGATTACTATTGGCGGATTGGGGCTAAATGCTATCGACGGCACGCAGCAGGTTGAGGCCTATATCCGTAGCATCGATCGTATCAGAGCAATGGTGAAAGACACCAAACGCCCCATTACCGTACACCTCACCGCGCATCCTTTCAGCAATGGGCAAATTGAGGTGCAAAATCAGTTAAAAGTGCGTCAGCCTGACCAGCCTCACCCTATGGTGGATGCAAAGGACTACTCCAGCAGCTCGCTACGCTCCGCGCTGGTGCCGTGGAACGACTAGCAATCGAACAGGCGGGGGCAAAAGTAAACGTTTAGAGGAAAGAAACAGTCCTTCTAGATAAGGGAAATGAGCCGAAAAATGAAACTCCTGACCATCAGCCAGGCTGAGTTGATACCTACCGTAAAACCCCGATGATTGGTGGTCAGAATAAAAACAAAAATAGTGCATATCTAGCGCTGATACAGAAATCATATTCGGAAGGATATTAGAAAGGGACTTTCAGGAACAAAAAAACCGCCTTTCGGCGGTCTGCGACATTGCACATAAGTGCTTGTTTTAATTCTTTTTAAATCAATGGCGCCGGGGCGGGACTTGAAAAACAAACCCATCTTATTGAAAATAAAGACACATCATAAGTGAACATAGGCGATATATCCTCATTTGTATACTCAGTCTTTTTCCCTTCACACCAGTGACTACTCGCCACACAATTCAACAGTGATGTTAAAAATGTTGCGATGCAAAATCTGATGTATAAATAACATCGGTACAACTTTATTCAGCGGTTAGATGCTATCGTGGTTTTACTCTAGATAGCAAAACCGTTATCAAGACAGCGAGTGCATTTCTGGCAATCGGTTCACCGCCATCATCAGGTCTGAGATTCTTTAGGCTGCTCCCTATCCTCCATAAAATCAGAAGTAGCCACCTCGGTAGCAAACCAACTATCCCAGCCCTCCTCCGATGACGTAGTAACACGCAAGTGATCGATCGCAGTCGTATCTGCGTCTTTCACATCATCGGTTAATGCAGCAGTTCTTGAGATACTACTATTCCCTTTTCTCATCATTGCCCTTCTCCCGCCAAACGACACGTGACATGCCGCATCCTCTTTTACATTACCAGATTAGCACTACAGACATCGTAGCCAAGAGATGAGTAATCTCCATCCCACATCCAGCCGGTCGATCACTACCTTGCCGCCAACATCCCCGGATAATGTTTGGCGATAATGTCATTCATCTGATCGATCAGGTCAGGACGTTTAAAGGTGAGATGCCCGGTGCCTTTCTGAAAGTAACGCACGCTAAAGAACTCATCCTCGTATTCCTGCTGATGGGGATTATCACGGATATGGTCCATCAGCCGGATGGTGACATCGCCTCGGTTGTCGGGGATCGGTTTACCATCCAGCAGATACAGCATACGCTCCAGATCGGCCAGTTGATCGCGTCGCCAGCCCCAGTTCAGACCAAAGCCCCAACGGTTGTATGTCACCAGATTGCTGATGATGACTTTCTTGCCGAAGTAACAAGGGTGATTGGTCTTGTAATCCCACGATAACCCTTTGAATACGTTAATCACACCTCGCTCAAATACCTCCTGCTTGCTCTGGTGAAGTTGCTCAAAGGTGCTGAGTATATTGGCTTCACTGATGACCGGTAGCTCCCCTTCATCGAGATTTTTATGCCACTGGGTACGTGCTTCGGCATCCATCAGCGACAGCATGCCGGATTTTAGCATCAGGTCGCGCCAGATATTGCGATCCAACGTGCGGGTGATGGTTGGCATCGCCTTGTTGGGTGCTTCTGTTAGCCAGCAATCGTAGCGATGCCCTTGCTTTAATGCCCAGTCTTCGGCGGTGCCGCCACCGATAGTCGCCGTTAGCGTTGAGATCGACTGTAGCTGATTAAGGAGTTGTTCTATCTGTTGCAGCGCGGTATCACGTCCGGTAACGATACGTTCGATATTGGTCGAGCAAATCAGCTCGGTGTGTTCGGTTAAAACCTCGGGTTCAATTTGCATCATTTGTGGTCCATACATAAAAGCAAATGCGCCAGCCCTTACCGGCTGGCGCATTATGCATCGGAGAGAGGAATAAACAGGTTTGGCGTGGTGTGACTGGAAAGCCGCTCGCAATCTTTATGCCTTGAGCAAGCCAGTAGCACGTCTGGCACGGAGAACATCAACGGCGGTAAGAAACGGCGATTGCTCCTGCCAGTTAAAGCCGTTGCGATCGATACGCACCAGTTCGTATTTCTCCACCAGAAAATTCACGGCATTGACCAACGTGACGCCAGCATCGATATGCTCCTGAATCACGTTTTCCTCACAGAATGGTGTGTCGTTCAGCGTCAGGCCGTAGTGCTTTTCCAGCAGGTAGGTCAGGAGTTGCTGCCAAACGGCTATGGGTGGCGGGCAGGATTGATCCTCCCGTAACGGGATTGCAGGTGTTGTTTGCATGGGAATATTCTCTTCAGGTTAAGTCGATAAAATCAGGGAAATGTTCAGAATGGGGAGAGAAGCAGCGGATTATTGTGTTGCCGCTGAAGAGGGATAAATAGCAATATACACGTAGCCAAAACTGCCCAGCGTATCGGCTTCACAAGTCCATTCGTTGCAATGCAGCGTGATGCAGCCCTGCTGGCGGGGATTCAACTCACCCGAGCACAGTTTTTGTTCCAACTGCTTAATCATCTCCGGGAAGCAGCGTTCCAGATGACGGGCTTCCGTTTCGCTAAACGTACCGACAATGCTGGCCCGGTCTGCCAGATAATGCAGATAGTGACCTTCCTGCACCAGCCTGGCTCCGAATTGCGGCATGACGGCACGTTTTAGTCCCCATTCCGGGGTCTCCGATGATGGCATGATGGTTTCCTTATAAAAGAGCGGTAGTAAATGTGAGCATCACAACCAGCCACGTTCAGCGAACGACACTACCTCAGTACCGCCGACAACCAGATGATCGAGGACTCTGACGTCGAGTTGTGACAGTGAGTCCTTCAGCTTGTCGGTGATATGGCGGTCAGCCTGACTGGGCTCGGCACAGCCGGAAGGATGATTGTGTGCCAGTATCACGGCGGCGGCATTATGGCGCAGTGAGGCTTTGAGGATTTCACGTGGATGCACTTCGGTACTGTTGATACCGCCCAGTGCGATAACTTCCTTTTCTATCAGACGATGCTGGTTATCCAGATACAGCACCATAAAGACTTCACGCCCCAGACTGCTGAGTTCCAACATCAACCAGCTTTTGGTGTCCTCCGAGGTTTTAAACTGTCGCGCATTTTTTCGTACCCGTTTTTCCAGCAAGCACAACGCCATCTGGATGATGCGTTGCTCTCTGGACGCAACGTGGCCTGCCAATGAATTACATGACATGGTGGTTCCTTGTAATTGAACAGAAAAAGAGGAATGAATAGAAAAAGAGCAGGTCAGAGTAGCAATCCTATTCTTTTCAGTAACTGATATCCCTTGGCGTACTCATCGCAGCCTGTGACTGTTATGGGGCAAGGGAAAGCACGTGAGTTGGCCCATCAGATAACCTGTGGGCCAGTCATTTTCAGAGCAAATAAACAACACAACGTTAGGGGGCGGCAAGCGCAGAAAGCGAGCTATATCCACGTTTGATATCACAGTGCTTTGCATTGGCATCAATCAGGGACTGACCCAACTTTTTGGCAAGCAACGTTGCTGGATACTGATAGCTCCACCCCATTGGGTTATGATCAAAGGTGCCATCGTTATAATAGAAATGAAAAACAAATGAGCCTGTTCGATAATCCAGCATATTGGAAATCGCTTTTGCCAGATTAGCCGAGTGGAGGCTATCCATGAGCGTTTTAGCATGGTCAGCATTGTTATTCATTTGATGAATACCACCAGGATAATACTGCACGGTCATTCCTGTTGCGCCTTCGACGTTGTCACCGTAAATCCCTTTCAGGTAGTACCGTATATTTAGCTGATTGTCTTTGGCATAACACGTCAGAACGAATTTCTCCGTGTTACGTCCCTTTTTACCGATAATGATAAAATCATCAACACCTGCCGCTATTTTGTTGTGTCTAACATCAACGGTGTCAACAACCGCATTCTTATAGCTAATTGGCTTGGGATCATAAGCAGCGGCATACAACTGAGAACTCCATAGCGATATAGCCAATAGCGTGGTTATCATTATATTTTTCATATAAATAGTCCTTTATGATGCCCTGTTGTTATTTTTCATCTGCGAGCGTGACATAGATGGCGTTGTCTGCTCGTACCTCAATCGTTAACGGTTGTTTAAAACCAGAATTCATCAATGCATAGGCCTGATAAAAGCGCCCTTTAACTTCTTCTTTTACATCAGTAACACGAATGCAATGTTCTTCAATTCCCTGACGTTTCATAATTTTTGTAACAACAGGGCAGGCACTTTGCGCCAGAAGATCTGTCCCTGACTGACTTTTAAAATGATTACCAACCAACACGGAGAGGACAGTACAAAGCAGCCATACCTGCAATAAACGCCACGGTTTTCCTTGCCTTTCATCACGCTGACGTAGATAGACCATTGGCAATACAAACCACCAGACTGCCGGTGCCTCTTTTTCCTGTTTCATCAGTTGCAGACGATCCAGTAATACCCAAATTAGAGAAAAGACGGTATAGAGCGTTAGGGCTACTTGTTGTGGCAGAAAAATTGCGGAAATGGCCCAGATGGCGGGAAGCCCGATAGCCATAGACCAGGCGTGACTATCATATTTGGAAAGCGGATACGGTTTAAACATAGTGAAGTTACCCTTTAAAAGTGAAGAAATGAATGAAATAGGAAAATAATCCTTATTAACCAGTTAATTGGATTGAGTGGCAGAAGGAGTGGCTTTAGCTGGCTGATGAAAGATCGTATAGGGATAGCGCAAGGAGAGATAATCGTTAATTCAGATCGATATGTATAAATCGATCGTCATTATCTATCATAAAAACGATCGATAATTATTTATTAATCGACATAAACTATCATAAATCAATGTTCGATCGTTAAAACAGATCATAACGAAAGTGATAACGCCACCACAGAAAAGGAATTAAAAGAAGATATGCCAAAGTGATTTAGCCAGTGAAATCAGACGTTCTCTTACTGTTAATAGAACTGTTGAAAATGCCTTGGAAGTGAGTATGTTGCCGATTGTCTCATCAAATATGTCGCCAACCGCATCGGCAAAACGCTCACGTGCACTGCCAATCACTTTTTCTGTTCTATACACGGTTCCCAGTCGGCCGACAACACCACCACTGGCTCTGGCTGGTAATGCCATTATGAATGTTTCCACCCACTGGTGCAGGTTGTACCCTTCCGAAGCAGAAACAGCCAAAACAGGGTGTACAGGTTTAAAGGTTGATTCCACTCGTTCTGTCTTGAGCGTCAGATTTTTATACTGACTCTCAGAAGGGCGATTGTTCTTCCACTCGCGACAAGGTTCAATTTTGTCAGCCTGGCTGAGTACACAAAGAAATCTGGCCGGGTCAGAACCAGCCTGAAGGAGTTTTCGGTAACATTGGATATCCTCATTCCAGGCGCGTTCATCTGCTTTCAGCACCCAGATAATCAAATCCAACTTCTCAGCCCATTCCTGATAAAGACGAGAATAGACTTTGTCGAGCCCTGGCGTTTCACCCACACCAGGAAAATCAATAAGGCTAAGGGTATGTGACTTGTAACTTACCTGATAACGTTGAATGCGCCGGGTACATCCGTTGACGGCATCCACTTTGGCAGGAGGAGGACTGAAAAGCGTATTACACAGGCTGGACTTGCCAGCGCCACTTTTGCCCATCAGGCCAATAACAGGTGAATAATGAATGGCCTTATCAAGCTGGTTAAAAATTCGGTAGGCGATATCGTCGGGCATCGATGACAATACGGGAGCCAGTAATAGGTATAGTTGAGATTTCTGTTTCATTTTATATCCTGTAATAATCACATTATCGAATATCACAGGAATAATGTATTTCTATAAAATAATGCAACTGTAATCAGGATAATTGGTAGGGCTCTTTAAGTAATTTACGGTCTTTTAAATTAAATCTCTCCTGGCTGAATGCTGTCGTAATACCCCGAATAATAACCCCTCCCGGAAATAGACCTTCCTTTTCTGCTTTTTTGTTTACTATTTCGTTCCAGGATACAGGCTCTCGTAACACTGGAATGAAAAAACCATTTTTATCTTTACAAAACTTTTTTCTATCATCAATGGGAGCAAAACCAGTATATCTTTTAGCAATACCTTGCTGCCAATTTTTACTGATGAGGTTGGTCTGCCTCAAATAGTTAATGTTGAAAAAATCATAATAACCACCATGTTTTATCCATAGTTCTTGAGTGATGATGATAGGGTGATAGTTCACATAATAAATTATATTAAATAAATTTTCATTGCGTATAAAAACCCGCCCCTCAAGCTCCGTTTTTAGTAGGATAACGAAATAATCAAGTCTCGGCAGTGATATGTGCTTTATTGTAACCTCGTTATTAAAATCATTATATATAGAGGCATCTATATCACTATTAAGTGTTTTGTTATGATACTCTTCTCTTTCTTTCACAGAACGAAATGGCATAACGTTAATATTGCATTGGCTCGCTAATATAAAATGTTGACCTTGAATCTTATAGGGTTCATAAATCATTATCCCTGATTTTATTATCGTTTTTTCCTGATTGCGTTCCATCTCCTGCCTGATTAATCCTTCGAGATATCCCGACTTTGTTAACCCTTGTTCGGCTGCTGTATTTGTCACCCAGTCATAGGTTGTCGTATTGGAAAAGTAGGTTGTAATTTTATGCTTGCTTGCCATGTTCGATGGACCTTTAACCGCTGGATACATCGTCATAGTAAGTCACTTTATTATATCAATCAAACAAAAAGTAGGTCACTAAAAAGTGACCTACTTTAAAACAAAACAAATTTATACAATGAGTTGTAAGTTATCATGCTGTGGATGGCTGATGATAAAAGATACCCAAGGAAATCAAGTATCCATCTTTACGATACTCACTCAATAGGCGATTCTGTGAAAAATTACGCCAGATACTATCAGGTGTAATCGCAGTAATACCGTTCTCACTGATGTATCAGACAAGGGAGCTGCGATACGATCGGTCAAGAAACCCAATTATTCGCAACGTCGGGAAACCATGCACGGAAAGGTGATGTGTTCGTTCTGCGCCTCCTTAAGCATTTGATGACTGGTCCAGAAGAGATAACTCCAGAGTAAAAATCAGTCTTAAAATGGCAAAATTCGGGTACAAAGGCCAGGTAGCACCACACTTCTTCGATTTTGAGAATCAGGAACATCTATCGGATTGGATAATATCTATTAAAGAAGGGATTAATATACATAACGCTATGATGATAAGCATTAGATCCTATTTTAATCATTATCAATGACAAGTAGACATCGTATATGCATATCTTATGCTGGAAGGTATAGGTACTTGAGTCATATGGGGTGGGATAACCTTGGAGGCATGGTGTACAGCACTCATTGATAGTAACAGAACGATGAGTACTGATCATTACCACTAACCTCGATATTTTATTTTTCAAAGGAATGTGCATTGTCTGAAACCAACATTCATTGAGACAATGCCATGAATAAAATCCCCCCTGAAAAATATAATAATTATTACCTTTATAAAATTAAAAAGACGCTGGAGTTAGCGGTGCTAGCTCACCATAGAACTCTTGTTGTTCGCGTTGATTTGCATTTCCCTGATAATGTTCATATTGAAAATAATAAGGCCATTAGCGCCTTTACACCTGCCCTAGAATCTCGACTCATAGCCAAATACAAACGACAGGTAAAGAAAAATCCCGGTAAACAGATTCATCAGTCAGACCTGCACTACGTCTGGGTCAGGGAGCAAAATCAATGTGGTACCAAAATCCATTATCACGCACTGCTCATGTTCAATAAAGATGTGTTCTATACGCTCGGTGATTACACACAAAGAGGCAATTTGGCTGATATGATCATTCAGGCATGGTGCAGTGCATTGAATCTGGATGCAGAGAAACACCGCACACTTGTCACATTCCCCACAAATCCTTGTTATTACCTGTATTGGGCAGACGCAAGCAAAGGTACCAACTTTGACGCCATAAATAGCCGCATTGAGTATATGGCGAAACACCGAGACAAGCAGTACAGCAGGAAAGTACGCACAATGGGATGCTCAGCCTAATGCTAAGCAATTCATAGAAACAATCCGCATCTTAATGATCACACTGGCTATTATCGAAAACGTAGCCAGTGGATCATCACATTTGGTATTTAGTTTTTTACGCAGTCTTCCATCCACTGAGGAGGGCTGTATTTTACATCAATCATCAGTCATTCCTCCTTTAACTTACTGACTTAAAGGAGATTTATCATGAGCAATACTACATCCTTATTGAACGATCAGCTTGTCGACATGGCGTTTATCACGAAATTTACACAACTTACCGATAAGTGGTTTTACAAACTGATTCAGGAAGGTGCATTCCCAAAACCGATCAAGCTCGGACGTAGCTCACGCTGGCTGAAAAGCGAAGTAGAAGCCTGGGTACAGCAGCGTATTGATGTTTCCCGCCAACCGTAATGAGATGATAGTGACAAAATGGCTCTGGTAACAGCTCCGATATTCATGGTGCGATAATCCCAATGGAACTTAAGAAATCCATATCAATCGAATAGAACCATACGCTATACATCTTGAATCCCACTGATTTTGCGAGCATTATCGCAATATATTCCCTTTTTGTTTGTATTGCGCATGCCATCTGTTCAGGAACTTCAAACCGCAATTTCCAATATGTCTATATGGCGTAAAGGTGATCAACGTGCGCCTCATAAGCCATTGTTGCTGCTTTATGTCCTATCGGCCTATCAGCAAGGACACCCGCGCCTGTTTCACTATGGCGACGAAATCCGTCCGCAACTCTTGGCACTTTTAAACAGCTTTGGGCCACAGCGACGCGCTCATTACCCTGAAATGCCATTCTGGCGACTGAAGGGAGATGGTTTTTGGCAGTTGCAGAACGGCGAGCATTGTTCACCGCAGAAAGGGAGTAAAGAGCCGCCAAACCGCGAGCTGATTCAGCACGATGTCATGGGGGGATTTAATGAAGCCAGCTATCAACTATTATGCAAACAACCTCAACTTATCGATAAACTGGCTCAGCAGATTTTAAGCGAGCATTTTCCTGAAAGTGTTCAGGACGTAATTGCCAACCGCCTGGAGCTGTCGCTAGATGATGTACGCAAGTCTCGCGATCCTCATTTCCGTCAAACGGTACTACGTGCGTATCAATACCGCTGTGCGGTCTGCGGTTATGATTTACGACATGATACAACGCCTGTCGGCCTCGAGGCGGCGCACATCAAATGGAAGCAATACGGTGGCCCTTGCACCGTGACCAACGGATTGGCCTTGTGCTCAGTACATCACTCTGCGTTTGATATTGGCGTTATCGGTATTGATGACAGTATGAAGTTGATGGTTTCTGAAGGCGTGAATGGCAGCAAGATCGTCGAAAGGCTATTCTGGGATTTTGAGGAAAAACCGCTGTTTCTGCCTAAAAAGCGGGAGTATTACCCGCTTGAGCAGTTTGTGGAATGGCATCGAGGGCAGGTTTTTAGGGGGTGAATATCACTTCAAAAGCTCATTTAGATTTAAGCGCATACTTTAGGTTATGTGAATTGTTCAATCCCCCCTTCACCTTAATTTATTCATATTTAAGTATAAATATTTAAGCTAATATTTAATTTTTCCAGATTACTGAATTATAATTGGACTAATTGTGTACACCATAGAGTCAGGCCATGATTCGTTGCCATCTCGCCCGCCTTATGGGAGAGCGAAAAATGTAGATCTCCGATGTTTTGCGTGAAACAGACCTTAGCCGAAATACTGTGACGCTAATGTATAAGGAGATGGCGCAGAAGATCGACATCGAGGCTTTGGATAAACTTTGTCGCCTATTTGAATGTGAAGTGGCTGATACGCTGGAGTTTACGGATGAGCAAGGATAAGCCCCATACGCTGGTCAGTTGGATTGGAGGGAATGACCTCAAAGCCACCGGCAGTTCTGAAGCCTATGACCAAGCGCTTGGTCCGATTGCTGCGACGCTTATAGCGCAACCATTTGATACCGTAGAGCTGCTTTACAACTACCCGGAACATCAGGTGAAACCCTACTTGGCCTGGTTGCAGGGGCTAATTTCCACACCGATCCGTGCTCATTCTATTTCGCTCTCTTCGCCGGTAAACTTCGGTGAAATCTATCTCCAGGTCGATCTGCAACTATCCAGGCTTACCGCAGAGGGATCCGAGTTATTCCTCCTGTTAAGCCCTGGTACGCCAGCCATGCAGGCAGTGTGGATCTTACTGGGTAAGACCCGTTATCCCTGCCAGTTTTACCAATCATCCATTGAGCAGGGTGTCCAGCAAGTCGATATCCCCTTTGAGCTTTCCGCAGAATATCTGCCCGCCGCTAAAAATATCGGTAGTGAAAAGATTAGCCAACTAGCAAAAACCAGTCCCCCTATCAATGCGGCCTTTGACAATATTGTCACCCGAAATCCCCATATGCAGTATCTAAAAATGCAGGCACAAATACTGGCAGAACGTGAGGTGCCAGTACTGATTTATGGGGAGACTGGTACAGGTAAAGAGCTCTTTGCCCGTGCTATTCATAATGCAAGTCATAGGGCCAGCAAGCCATTTGTGCCGGTTAACTGCGGCGCCATTCCAACCGAGCTGGTTGATTCAATCCTCTTCGGTCATAAGAAAGGTGCCTTCACTGGTGCCTTAGCCGACAAGGTTGGTTTATTCGAGCAAGCAAATGGCGGGACGCTTTTTCTGGATGAATTTGGCGAGTTGGAACCCAGTATACAAGTGCGTTTATTGCGCGTGTTGCAGGAAGGAACATTCATCCCTGTCGGCGGCATAAAAGAACAAAAGGTCGACGTTCGCCTGATTACGGCGACTCACCGTAACCTGATGAGCGAAGTCGTCAATGGTAACTTTAGGGAAGATCTGTTCTACCGCGTCGCGGTTGGCGTGCTACATTTGCCGCCCCTGAGAGAACGTGCCGGGGATGTGTCACTACTAGCAGATAGTCTTGTTAACGCGATGAGTATCCATGACCCAATGCTTAGGCATAAAAAAATTTCTCCTGACGCAAAGAATCTTATCCTGCAATACGCTTGGCGAGGAAATGTGCGTGAATTGCAATCCACATTGTTACGCGCGGCTCTTTGGTGCCAAGGTGATAATATTACCGCCACGGATATCCGTCAGGCGCTGTTTCATATGCCAGAGAGAGAAACAAGATTGATGGAAAAAGATGTTTCACAAGGTGTTGATATACAGGAAATTATTGGAAATATTGCTGCAAATTATATCCGTAAAGCGTTGGAGCATAGCGGCCAGAACAAGACTAGGGCAGCAAAGCTACTGGGGTTGAAAAACTACCAAACACTGAATAATTGGATGGAAAAGTACGGTATTTCTTAGTGTCTGAATAAACTTGGCACAACCTTTGCTAAACATTATACATGTAGAGCGTGGGCCAGCAGGGGCATAAAAATTATTATGAAATCAACTAATTTTGAATTCTTACGACCTGAGAACGATGTGCTTGCCAACCTCGGGG
The DNA here is from genome assembly GCA_021907015.1 of Pectobacterium sp. PL152. Lineage (GTDB taxonomy): Bacteria > Pseudomonadota > Gammaproteobacteria > Enterobacterales > Enterobacteriaceae > Pectobacterium. The sequence goes on from CP091064.1 coordinate 631,149, forward strand.
GTCTGGCCGAGGCGGTACTGCATATTGATCCCGGCAGTACCCTCACCCGCCTACGTAGTTTTGCTGAAGAGCTGACCAAAGTCATTTATAAGGAAGAACGGCTGCCGCGCATGCCGCAATCCAGCTTCTATGAACTGACCAAAAGCCCGGTTTTCAAAAGCTGTGTCAGTAAATCGCTGATTAACCAAATCAATTTTTTGCGTATTCAAGGTAATGATACCGCTCATGGCGCAGAAGGCAATGTGCATAATGCTCAAATGGCACTGGGTACTGCGTACCAGTTGGCCATGTATATGGGCGTTAAGTACTACAGTAAGAAAAAAGATCAGATTCCCGCGTTAGTCGAGGTAACAGACCCTACGGTAAGGCTAAATCAGCTACAAAAATCCGTTTCAAGCTACGAAAAAGAACTGCAAAAACAGCAGGAAGCACTCGAACGCGTGATGGAGCAATTGGAGCATGAGCGCACCAAAAATATCGATAAACTTGAGCTTCCTGCAACGTTGGACCGACAAAAACGCCAGCAACAGAGCCAGCAAGTGGCCGACAGTCTGCAATGGAACGAAGCCAAAACCCGTGCGCTATTGGTCGATACCATGCTGTTGCAAGCCGGTTGGGATATCCACAACCCTGATCAGGTTGGTCAGGAATTTGAAGTGATCTTTCCCAACAATCCCTCAGGCAAAGGTCGGGTGGATTACGTGCTATGGGGCGATAACGGTCACCCGCTTGCCGTTATTGAAGCGAAAAAATCGGGTAATACCAATCTGCAAGCCGGTCGAGAGCAGGCTCGTCTCTATGCTGATGCTTTTGAGCACATGGGCTATCAACGGCCAGTAATTTTCTATTCCAACGGCTATGAAACCTTCATTTGGGACGATCACCAGTACAATACCTATCGCCCGGTGTATGGCTTCTACAGTAAGGACAGCTTGGACTATCTGATCTACCAACGCCATTACCGCACCGCTGAATTGGAAAAATTCAACCCGGAGCTTAGCATTGCTGACCGCCCTTATCAGATCGAAGCCATTAAAACGGTCGCGGCCCACTTCCAGAACCAGCGCCGCAAGGCGTTGATTATTCAGGCGACCGGTACAGGAAAAACCCGTGTTGCCATTGCACTGGCTGAATTACTGCTTCGCACTGGCTGGGCCAAACGTGTTCTGTTTTTGTGTGACCGTAAAGAACTGCGAGTTCAGGCCGACGACGCTTTTAAGCAAAATCTGCCTTCAGAGCCACGCTGTGTGATTGGTGAAATCAACAAGATTGATAAAAGTGCTCGTATCTATATTGCCACTTACCCCGGCATGATGAACCGCTTCGCTCAACTAGATGTGGGCTTCTTTGATCTGATCATTGCGGATGAATCCCATCGCAGTATCTACAATAAATACCGCGATCTGTTCGATTACTTCGATGCGCTACAAGTAGGCCTAACAGCGACCCCGGTGAAATTTATCAGTCGCAATACGTTCGATATATTCGATTGTGAAACCACTGACCCAACGTTTGAATTCGGGCTGGATGCAGCGATTAACAACGAACCACCCTATTTGGTACCGTTCCGGGTTAAAGACCTCACCACTGACTTCCTGCGTGATGGTATCCACTACAATGACCTCACCGAAGAGCAGAAGCGCCAACTAGAAGAAGACTTAGGCGATGAAGAGGCCCGTAACACTACTGTTGCAGGTAAAGACATTGGCCGTAAGATCTTCAGTGAAGATACTGACCGCATTATTCTGGAAAATCTGATCAACAATGGCATCAGAGATGAAACTGGCTCGCTGGTCGGTAAAACCATTATCTTTGCCCAACGGCAGGAGCATGCCGAGCATCTGGAAAAACTGTTCTGTAAGCTGTACCCGCAGTATGGTACCAAGGTGTGTAAGGTCATCCATAATGCGATTCCTCATGTAGGAAGCCTGATCAAAGAGTTCAAAAAAGCGGATAATGCGTTTCGTATTGCGATATCGGTCGACATGCTCGATACGGGCATTGACGTGCCCGAAGTGGTCAATTTGGTGTTTGCTAAGCCTGTAAAAAGCTGGGTGAAATTTTGGCAGATGATTGGCAGAGGTACGCGCCTACGGCCCCATCTTTTCGGGCCTGACAAACACAAAACCGAATTCCTGATTTTTGACCATTACGGCAACTTCGATTTCTTTGAAGAGGAATATCAGGAGCCAGAAAACACTGGCGGCAAATCCTTGCTGCAAACCACCTTCGAAGCCCGATTTGAGCTGGCTCAAGCTGCCTTACAACAAAACCATGCGGTAGCCTTCGATGCAGCGATTGAATTACTGCGTGCCGATATTAACGACCTGCCAGACACCAGTATTGCAGTAAAACGCGAATTACGGGTCGTACACCAGCTACAACAAACCGATTTACTGAAGCGCTTTGACGCTAAAACTCAGTATCTACTGGTCAGTAATATCGCACCATTAATGTCAGCCCGAGTGTTGCGTGACAAACATGCGATACAGTTGGACAAGCTTATCGCCAACTTAGAGCGTAATCTGGTAATGCAAGCCAGTGGCTTCGATGATGGTCGAGATCAGCTGTTGGCTGAACTTGATACGCTGGCTGTCAACATCCAGGCTGTGCGCCAGAAAGATGCTATCATCGCGGAAGTACGTAGTACCGATTTCTGGCAAGATCCCACGATTGATAAGCTGGAAAAAGCCCGTAAAGAACTGCGCGGCATTATGAAATACCGCCGCAGCGGCAGCGGTGGTGTATATGCTATGCCAGCAACAAAAACAGGTGACTCAGGTCTGCAAGTAAAAGAGCGCGAGGCAATCTTCTCAGGTGCTAATGAAGCCATGATCTATCGCCGCAGACTCAAAGATATTCTGGATAAAATGATCGCAGTTAACCCCACGTTGCAGAAAATTCATAAAGGTGAACCCATTGCCGAGTCAGAGCTGATAACGCTTACCTCGACCATCCTTACTAGCCATCCGAGTGTGAGTTTGGAGGTACTGAATGAATTCTATGGCCGCACTGCTGATCAACTGCACCTGACGGTACGTGAGATTATAGGGCTGGATCCGCAAGCCATTGAAGACCACTTCAAAGGTTTTCTGCACACCCATCCAGCACTCACCGCTAAGCAGGTACGCTTTATGAACTTGCTGAAGAACCATATCGCCCAGCACGGTTCTATCGTGATCGACACACTATACGAAAAACCTTTTATTTCCGTTTCGCATGAGGGTGTTGATGGAGTCTTCCCTCCCGGTGACGTCGACGAATTGATAGCTGTCTTAGAGCCATTTTTGAAGCAGGAAGATGCCCGTTGATAAAAAACCAATGGCAATGATTGAAGTACAAGAGAGACGCAGTCTCTCACATTCAGTAATCGTAGAGTGGATAAGCGCCGCAATAGCGTATCCAGCACATTTAAATATCAGAGAAAAAAATGCTAACAGGTCAAATACGTAACGATATCGACAAACTCTGGGAAAAATTCTGGACTGGCGGTATCACCAACCCCTTAACGGTTATTGAGCAAATCAGCTACCTGATGTTTGCCCGTATGCTCGACATGCAGGAAGACCTGGCCGAGCGTAAAGCAAGCCGTACCAGTAAAGACTTTGATCGCCTGTTCCCTAATACACCCGCGGGGCAGTTGCTGCGTTGGAAAAACTTTAAAAACCTCAGCGGTAAAGAACTGCACAAGCATCTTAAGGAAAACGTTTTCCCTTATTTTGCTAAACTTGGCAAGAAATCTGATGAGCAAGATGGTTTAGGTCACAGCGGCAGTGCCATCAAAGCCCTGGGACATATTGGCGAATATATGCAAGATGCCGATCTTGAAATTAAAAACGAATCGGTACTGGTCAGCGCGGTGGAGATGGTGGATGCATTACCACTGACTCAAAACGATATAAAAGGCGATATTTACGAATACCTGCTCAGCAAACTGACCACCGCCGGTATCAATGGCCAATTCCGTACTCCACGTCATATTATCGATGCCATGATCGAACTGGCAGCTCCTCAGCCCACTGAAACGATCTGTGACCCGGCCTGCGGTACCGCCGGATTTCTCGCCCGCACCATGGAATACCTAAACCGTGTACATTCCAGTAAGGCCGGTGTTTTTGCAGACGAAGAAGGCAACAAGTACTATTCTGGTGACCTGTTAGAGCCTTACCGAAACCATATCAACAAACAGATGTTCTGGGGCTTCGATTTCGACACCACGATGCTGCGCGTCAGCAGTATGAATATGGCGTTGCACGGGGTAAATGGGGCCAATATTCTCTATCAGGACAGTTTGAGTAAATCAATTAAAGAAAACTTTCCTCAGCAGGAAGAAAACTTCTTCGATGTGATACTTGCCAACCCGCCCTTCAAAGGTAGCCTGGACGAAACCAACACCAACCCCGATGTGCTGGGCCTGGTAAAAACCAAAAAAACTGAACTGCTATTTGTTGCCCATATTCTGCGAGCACTTAAGCTCGGTGGTCGCGCCGCCGTTATCGTGCCCGATGGCGTGTTATTCGGCTCTAGCAATGCCCACCAACAACTGCGCAAAGAACTAATCGAAAATAACCAGCTTGAAGGTATTGTTAGCCTGCCTAGTGGAGTGTTTAAACCCTATGCTGGTGTCAGCACCGCCATTCTGATGTTTACCAAAGGGGGGGCTACTGATCGGGTCTGGTTCTATGACCTGCAGGCTGACGGTTATTCATTAGACGATAAGCGCACACCGCTGAAAGGCAAAGATGGCAACGACCTACCCGATGCTATCGCTAAGTGGAAGCAATATTGTGCTTTGGTGCAGAAGAATGCCTCTGCCCAAGAGATCCACAGCACCTTTGGTGATAAAACGCAAAAGACCTTCGTGGTGGATGTCAAAGATATTGCCACCAACAAATTTGATCTCTCTATCAACCGCTACAAAGAAGTGGTGTATGCAGAAGAAGCGTTTGAGGACCCAAAGAAGATTCTGCAAAAGCTGAAAGCGCTGGAAAGCGAGATTATGGCGGATCTGGATGAGTTGGAGGGAATGCTGTGAGCTGGCCTTTAGGAAGAGTTTCGAAATTGCTGAAGTTATTTCCGGATTTGCTTTCAAAAGCGAATGGTTCGGTACGGGTGATGCGAAAGTTATTCGGATTGGTGATCTCAAGAACGATCGAATTGATCTTAATGGTGCCGTGACCTTTGATAAAAACGTTAACAAAGTTCGTGAACAGTTTATAATCAGAAACGCCGATATTTTAATGGCTCTATCTGGAGCTACCGTTGGAAAAATTGCAGTTGCTGATTCAGAGTCTGAGGGGCATATTTAAATCAACGAGTAGCAATTATTCGAGGCAAATGCTATGAAAATACTGAGTATTTAAAATACGTATTTTCTGGAGGTCTGCTTCAAAAATTACTTCTAAATGCCGGTGGAGCTGCCCAGCCAAATCTTAGCCCAAAAGATTTGGCTGGGATGGAAATCCCTCCCCCCTCTAAACGAACAAAAACGCATCGCCGCCATACTTGATAAAGCCGATGCTATCCGTCGAAAGCGCCAACAAGCCATCCAGCTCGCAGATGACTTTCTACGCTCTGTGTTTCTGGATATGTTTGGTGATCCGGTGACGAATCGAAGGGATTTCCCGTTGGTACAATCCGTGATCTTGTTGCAACTGCTAATTATGGTTCTTCTGCAAAAGCATCAGAAGTAAGTGGTGATTACCCTATATTAAGGATGGGAAATATAACCTATAATGGTGCTATCGATGTTTCAGATCTGAAATATATCACCCTAAATGAAAAAGAAAAGCTAAAATATTTAGTTGCCAAGGGTGATTTACTTTTCAACAGAACAAATAGCAAGGAACTTGTTGGTAAAACTGCTGTATACGACAGAGATGAACCAGTCGCGATTGCAGGATATTTGATTAGGGTAAGAACGAATGATAAAGGAAATAGTTATTACTTGTCAGGATACTTAAACTCTTCGCACGGAAAAAAACCTTGCAGAACATGTGTAAAAGTATTGTTGGCATGGCAAATATCAATGCTCAGGAAATGCAAGATATCCCAATTATTATTCCTCCAATAGAATTACAAAATTGCTATCAACATATTGTGGTATCAACTAAATCAAAATTGATAACACATAGAACCGCGTTGAAATACGATGAAGAGCTATTTAGCTCTCTAAGCCAGAAAGCGTTTTCAGGCCAACTATAGGAGTGAGTCCAAATGGACTTATTTGACCCGCTAACAATTCAGCTAACCTTACCCGCAAAGGCTACACCTGCTAGCAAAGTGGGTGGAAATTTTGTGCACACCCTGCTTTTCAGAGCAACGAAAGTTGAATCTCAAGTCAGACATGCAGATTTTCCAGGATATCTTGAGCTTGTTACGGGTTTGCCTGCTCCTTTGGATTGCATTTATCTGAAAGATCCCAATACCAGGGGTAAATGTCCGGATGGTTTGGCTTCTCTCAAAGCTAAAGAACCGTTTACCTTTGAAGATTGGCAGGAAGATATCCAACTAAGTTGGGAGCAATTCCCGGAGCAGGCATTTAACAAGGAGCCAGAGGAAATTAACCGACTTTGGCATAATCAATTTCAGTTTAAAGAAGAAGATACTGAACACAACTTTCCAGGGCTCCGAAAACCTCAACTAGGCGCGCTTCATGCCATCGCAGGCTATTTTGCTACTGATTTACAAGTAGAACCGGCAACCGTTGTTTTGCCTACAGGAACGGGGAAAACGGAAACAATGCTGGCCACTATGGTTTATCAGCGGTGTGGGAAAATTTTGGTTATCGTTCCATCTGATTCCCTGCGGTCGCAAATATCCAAAAAATTTATTGAATTGGGTTATTTACCAGAGCTCACTGTCGTTCCCTTCAATATTGCACTCCCTAACGTCGCTATTATTAAAAAGGGAATTCAAACAGTTGAAGAGGCTGAACAGTTAGTCGGCGCGTCCAATGTTTTAGTTGCAACGACCAGCGTATTATCTGCCTGCTCCGAAGATGCGTTAAATACACTTTGTGGCTCGTGTACCCATCTTTTTATTGATGAAGCTCATCATATATCAGCATCATCCTGGCTGGCTATTCGTGAGCGATTTAGAGATAAGCGTGTAATACAGTTTACCGCAACCCCGTTCAGAAATGATAAGAAGTCCCTTGGTAGGAAAATTATCTATAACTACACTATGGGGGAAGCTCAGCGGGCAGGTTATTTTACAAATGTGAATTTGTTGCCTGTAGAAGAGTACTACTCCGATCTTGTAGACCACGCAATCGCAGAGATGGCTATAGGTCAACTGCGTGCGGATTTGAATAATGGTCTAGACCACTTACTCATGGCTCGCACAAGCAATAAGCACCGGGCAGAAGAGCTTGTTATTATATATCAGAGAATTGCATCGGAATTTAACCCAATTATTGTTCATTCTGATTATTCTAAAACTGAGGTAAGAAACCGCCTTGATGCATTGCTGATGAGGCAATCCAGAATCGTTATTTGCGTAGATATGCTGGGTGAAGGCTACGATCTACCCAACTTAAAAATTGCCGCCTTACATGATCATCATAAGTCTCTTGCAGTAACTCTCCAGTTCATTGGCCGCTTTACACGCGTAAATCGAGCTCAAAATCTCGGGCAAGCGAGTGTCGTAATGAATGTTGCAGATCCTAATGTCGAAGGTGAGCTACAACACCTTTATTCAACAGACGCCGATTGGGATAGCGTACTGAGGCGACTCTCCGAAGGAAGAATTGCAAGGGAGATTCGACTGCAAGAGGTCGTGGATGCCTTAAAAAGAGAAGGTGATTTGCATGACCAGATTTCCCTTTGGAATCTTGAGCCAAGCTGTTCAGTTATGTTATTCAAGACCTCTTGCGACCAGTGGGAACCGAAAAGATACGAAGAAAAACTTCCCAAATTCGATGAATCCTGGCACGCAATAGCAGATGATGAGAATTTGCTTATAGTGTTAGCTGTTCAGACATCCGCCGTCCGATGGGGAAGCTACAAAGATCTCAAAGATACGAACTACAAGATTTTAATTGCGCATTGGGACCCCGATAGATCTGCCTTATTTGTATTTTCAAATGACTACAAAGCATTTCGAGTGGAAAATTTAGTCAGCGCTATATGCGACGATAATGTTGAACTCGTCAGTGGCGACAAGGTATTCAACGTGTTTAACGGTATTGAATACCCTCTGGCAAGAAATCTTGGGGCATCACAGATCGGAGCTATCAGTTTTACTCAATACTTTGGCCCAAATGTTACCGAAGGGCTTTCATTGATTGAAGCATCGCAATCCAGCCTGAGTAATATTGCTGCCCTCGGTTATGAATCAGGGAATCGCGTAATCTGGGGATGCTCACAGCGTAGAGGAAAAGTCTGGTCACCACAAAAAGGTGGCAGCATTACTGATTGGTGCGATTGGGTTAAGAAAGCCTGGGATAAGATCTTCAGCTCCGAACCTGACCCAAATAACCTGACACGTAATTTTTTGCGCCCTGTCCCATTGCTTGCCCCTTATGAGTCGTATCCCATATCAGCGCAATGGGGCGAGTATTTGCTTACTGCGTTTGAGGATAAAGTCGATTTTCACTTTGGTATTGTGGTGGCTCATCTGTACCTGGTGGAAGTCAGGGCTGCTGGCAAGTTTGAGGATGGCAGTGTAAGACTCATATTTTCTACAGATACGGTTGAATCCGAATACAAGCTTTGTCTTTCAAGAAATACGACATCCAAAGGTTATGACTATCAGCTGATGTCAGGCCCTGAAGTCTTCGTACAACGAGGTGCATCGGATCCCATGTCACTCTCAGAATACATGAAAATTGATCCAGTGATGATTCATTACGCCGATGGTTCATTTTCATACAATGCGCATATAGTCCATGTTAGCCAAAATATTGGCCTTTATGATAGAAGAGAGATTGTCGCTTTCGATTGGCAAGGGACAGATATTAGAGTCGAATCCATGGGATATGGACGTGATCAAGCTTCGATCCAATGGCGTTGGTTCAATGAAATCCAAGAAGATTACGATGTCATTGTTAACGATGATGGAAAAGGTGAGTCAGCTGATTTAGTTGGGTTGAAAATCCTTGATGACAGTATTGTGCTAACCTTAATTCATTGCAAATACTCAGGCTCAGATGAGCCAGGGGCCAGACTTAAAGACCTCTACGAAGTATGTGGTCAGGCACAGAGGTGTATTCGTTGGAAACACCTTAATCTTACCTATTTATATCACCATATTAAGCGTCGTGAGGAACAATGGCGTTCGCGTGGTTATTCTCGTTTCTTAAAGGGCACTATTAAGGAACTGGCTGCTATGAAAGATCGTGCTAGGACAACCCCTATTAGATTCAATGTCATAATTGTTCAGCCAGGCCTTGATGCTAATCAAATTAATGAAGAAGGTCTGAAATTACTTGGTAGCACCGCTCTTTTTATCAAGAAAACAACCATGGCTAATTTAGCAGTTATTGGTTCGGAATAACTTAGAGGTTAGATTATGAGAATAACTAAAATATCACTGACAAATTTCCGTTCCTTTAAAGAAACACAAACAATCGATATTGCACCAGTGACACTTTTGTTTGGTCCAAATAGTGTTGGTAAGAGCTCTATATTAATGGCACTCGCTTATGTACAGCAGATTCTGAAGCAGGGGCATTGCAACCCGCAAAAGCTAGATGCCCTAGGTAACAAAACAATAGGTGGTTTTCGTGCACTTGTTCATGGTCAGGATCTAACGAAAACCATTCGAATTCGGCTGGATTATTCGCCGGATAAAACGCCGTTTATATACTATGGTTCGGATGTCGATGCGATGACAAACCATATTCAATACGCCCACTATGTTTTGATGAATGACTTCGGCGGCAGCATCGAATCTGGAACGGTTGAATTCGAGATTGCATGGTCAGAGCGTTTCAAGTGGGCTTATGTAAAAAATTACCGAGTTTGGACTAATGATGTATACGTGGGCTGTGTCAATTCTTCTGAAGATCTGAAAAACACTCTGGTTCAGGAGCTTAATACTCAGCATCCTCTACTTATCCCCTATAACAATGAAGACTGGCTTGAGAGCGAGTATGGAGAAGCTGAGGGTAGAGAACCTCTGGAGCTGGACGAACATCATACGGAATTTGAGCAGGTTCTGAATCAGTTGAACCCAAACCCAGCTTCCACTGCTACTGTAGCAGATAAAGACAATTCGGGAACTGACTTCGTAAACCGCATTGCTCCTATTGCATTAGCCTGTCGAAGTGGTGCAATCCCTTTACTTGGAACCCCTGTTGTTACCAATTTGTCTGGACAGGATTTTGATGAATTTGATGAGCACTTTAATTTTCTTGTAGTTCAGGAGATATTGAGTCAGGTTTTCGTATTACCCCTTGATATGCTACTAAAATATCTAAGCAAAAGTGTTCAGATTGGCCCAATTCGCTTAGTGCCAGATAACGATTATGTTCCTAACCCCCATCCAGAACAAAGGGACTGGGTAGATGGTTCAGCAGCTTGGGATTTACTGTACAAAGATCCCAACAGTGATAGCACTATCCGAAAGCTACTCGGAAGCACTAGTGACTGGTTTGCATCAAGCAACAAACTTGATGCAGGCTACGAAATCATCAACCGCTCTATTGCTGAGAGTACAAATATCGATAGTACTGATGAGCATATGGGGCTACTCAATAAGCGGCATGTTTTCTTTAGAGAACTTCGTAGTAATATTCTACTGTCAGCAAACCAATTGGGTACTGGTATTTCTCAGGTTCTTCCGATAGTTGTTGCGGCAAATTATGATGACATTGCACTTATAAGCGTTGAACAGCCTGAATTACATATTCATCCCCGCATTCAAGTAGAAATTGCAGAAGTTTTTCTTCATGCGAAGGAGAAACACTCCTTTCTAATCGAAACACACAGCGAGCATTTGATTCTTCGGCTTTTAAAAAGAATAAGACAGACAACAGATAATGAACTCCCTGATGGTTCTAAGCCTATACAAGGAGAAGATGTATCAATCATTTACTTGGAACCTACAGAGAACGGTGTTTTGACAAAGAGAATTTGCGTGGATGAGGATGGAGAATTTGTTGAACGTTGGCCTCAAGGCTTCTTTGTTGAGCGTCGAGAGGAGCTTATATAATGATTTACGAATACGCACTTGATCCTGACGTTTTATATTCATGGGCAACGAATGAACGTGATTATGCCGAGTTCCTCAGAGAATATGGATTAGGTACACCTCGAATTATCAGCAGCTTCCCAAAGAAAAAAAAAAAGTCCAAGCTTCGTAGCTACTTGCTTCAATATAACTCTGAGGATAGTCAATCCTTAACTGGCAAGAGATATACTGAAATGGTTATAAGGTTGGTTGAGTCGATTGTTGTTCGGGAAGTTCAGGATAATCAAGCTGCCAATTGGCAAGAAACCGCCATTATTGAAAACCGCAGAATTCCTTTTGGTGTGATTTTGTCATCAATGAGGATTGAAGAGCACAATAATATTACGCCACATTCAATGTATTCTCAAGGCAGTATCTGGAATCATCCAGAACAGTTGGTTATTTCACGCACGAATGCAGAGTTGTTCTCTATTGTCTCAAATTTAGTATGCCTAGCGGAGAAAAAAATTGTCATTATTGATCCCTACGGTTGGAGAGTGGAGGCAGTTAACTTTATTCGGTTTATGCTTCGATCTATTCCTCGCTATCGAGTTGTCAGTGACTTCCCAGTAATAATACTATATTACAAGGAAAAAAGAGGCAGTGAGAATGGTGGTAGAGGGAGTCCATCTGCTGACCACGTTAGGCTTCAGATTATACAAAGTTTGATAGATGATTTGCCGAATCTACAGGTTCAGGTTTTTGAGCTAAAGGAGAGAGGTGATGCCGATGTCTTTCATAATCGATGCATTTTGACCGAACATGGCGGGATAATTACTGGCCACGGCATTAGTGTATCTGGCGAAGAGTCTCATACCGATGAGGCTATTCTGATGAGTTCAGATATATATCAGAAAAAATGGCAACAATTTGTAGAACAAAATTGCTATGAAGTGGCCTCTGAAGCGTAAATGGCTATCATAATTGTGATAGCCATCTTGGCACGCAGATGTCTTCAGTAGGGTCTGGCGCTTTTTCCCAAAATCATCAGTTAAGAACGCCTAATTGAAAATTTTACAGCGTGGAATTTTAATTAAGCTGACTGAAGAGGTAGCTCGGCTTTTAATGATGTAGACGGTCTACAAGAGACTTAATTGAGTTAACTGAGCTGATGTTTATCCATATCAGTTGGATCTCCCAAAGTTTGGGTGTATGTGCTTCAGGTACTATGAACAAGCATCCAACAATCAAGTCTGACGGTTATTTGCTGCAGTCACTCTTCCAAAAAATATTCTGAATCTAGGGCTTTGATGGTCAGAGTCTGGCGGGTAGTTACACCAACGCCATATTCGATCATTAAGGCGGCGAGTCGAGCGCCGTCGATCAGCACGATGCGTTTCTCAATTAGCCCAACGTATTCCTGCGCATCACGGCTAAAAGTGGAGGTTGTGATAAATACACCCTTGCGCGCACGATGCAGATCGAGCGCACCAGCGAAGGCCTGAATTTCGGGACGGCCTACGGTTTTGTCGGTGTAGCGTTTAGCCTGAAGGTAGATCGAGTCGAGGCCCAACCGGTCCTCCTTGATGATACCGTCTATTCCTCCATCGCTCTGATAGCGAGTCGTCTGGGCAGCATCCTGCTGACTTCCACCATACCCCATAGCTACCATTAGATCGACCACTAGCAGTTCGAAAAAGCGGGGTGATGTGGAGAGTATTTCGGCCAGCAAATCATCGGAAAGCGATTGGTTGATGGCTGCAAGCGCCTGTTCTATCTGCTCTTGCGGAGTATTAGCTTGCTCGGTGACTGATTGGTATGTTTCACCAGTCACGGCTTGTGGGGTGTTTCCTGTGCTTTCACTGGAAGCCAAGGTAAAGGCGACGAATTCCTGAAACTGGCCAAGATAGTGATTGTCAATAGTGTGGCCTGATGCTAGCGCTGTCTTACCCCGTTCAGTTATAAGACAGATGCCTCGTTTGGGTTGCTCGATCAACCCCGCCTTAACAAGATAGGTTTTAGCCCAGCCAACTCGTGAGCGGATCGTAGTTTGACGCCCGCTTGGCAAAGTTTCAGCGAGTTGCTCTGGGGTAAAGGCATAATGCTGGCAAACAAGCCCGAATACCTCTCTCAGGGCACGCACGGTCCCATCAGCCAATACTTTAAGTACTACTGGCATCATAGATTCATAGCTGGGTAGATTTTCTTTCATCGAGCGACCAAAGCTTGAAAAAACAGAGAGATATTATATTGCCATACGGTTCTAGCTGGAACCAATTGGTTTTACGGATTCTGATATCATCAGAAGCAGAACAAAGGGAAGATAACAAATGCTCTTCCCCACAACCTACCACTAACCAAGAAAATATATAATCAAGGAGTTATCGTAACCGAATGTGCTTCCACCTATGATATATTAACCACCTGTCAACTTCCCAAAATCAAACGGACTAACTCCCCTCTCCCGGTTCGCATCGAGAAAGTCTGCCCACCATTGCAACATCAGCTTACGCTCATCCAAATGCTCCGCCTTATGGATATACGCTGCCCGAACACCATTACGTTCCTGGTGGCTCATCTGCCGCTCTACCGCATCCCTAGACCACAAGCCCGACTCAATCAGTGAACTACAGGCCATAGTACGAAAGCCGTGACCACATACTTCCGTTTTAGTGTCATAGCCCATCGTTTGCAGCGCTTTGTTTACCGTCCCCTCGCTAACAGGTTTTCGTGACGAATGATCGCCAATGAATACCAGCTCACAATGCCCACTCACTTCTCTGATCTTTGTAAGGATCTCCAGTGCCTGACGGCTTAGTGGAACGAGATGTGGCGTGTGCATTTTTGAACCACGTTCGGAGAATTTCACTCCAGGGATCGGTTCACGTTCAGGGGGAATCGTCCACAACGCTCGTTCAAAGTCGATTTCCGGCCAGCGAGCAAAACGGAGCTCGCTTGAACGAATGAAAATCAGTAAGGAGAGATTAATAACCCACTTGGTAAACTCACGGCCTTTGTAACCGTCAATGCGGTCAAGAAGTTCAGGCAAGCGTTCAAGCTCTAATGCCGGGCGATGTTCAACTTTGCCTGGCATAATTGCCCCTGCCATATCCTGCGCCGGATTATAATCAATCAGGCCGTTTTGTACGGCATAGGTCATGATGGCGGTCACACGTTGTTTTAGACGCTTAGCCACTTCTAAACGTCCTGAACGCTCAACGCTTTTAATTGGTGTCAGCAAGTCGCGTGTTTTCAGATTTGCGATATGAGTGCCACCGATGGCGGGGAAAATATTGTCGCTCAGGCTTTTCAGAATACGTTCGCCATGGGATTCCGACCATTTCTTGTTGTCGGCATGCCAGGCGCGAGCCACAACTTCGAAGGTCTTTTCATCCTCTTCCTGTTTCGCTTTTACCGCTTTCTTATGTTCGCGGGGATCAATGCCCGCAGCGACCTGCTTCCGAGCTTCATCCCGTTTCTGACGCGCTTCAGAAAGAGAGACTTCAGGATAAACGCCTAATGCCAGGAGATGTTGCTTGCCGCCAAAACGAAAACGCAGCCGCCAGTATTTGGAACCATTGGGATGAACCAGCAGAAACATCCCATCACCGTCAGTCAGTGAATACTCTTTTTCTTCTGGTTTTGCCGAACGCACTTTGATATCGGTCAGAGCCATTATCAATATCCTCATTTGTGCTTACGGTGAGTATACAGAGCAAGATAGAACCAACATATATACTCAGATGTATACTCACAAGCAAGTTGATGTAGGTTGAATTGTGTTGACGTAGGAAGAGTATGGAATGAAGGGGAAGCCAGTAAAACCGTGGGTTTTAGGCAAAAAAATAGACGTCGGTTGACGTCTATTGATTTATCAATGGTGCCCGGGGCGGGACTTGAACCCGCACAGCGCGAACGCCGAGGGATTTTAAATCCCTTGTGTCTACCGATTTCACCACCCGGGCTTAAATATTGGAGGCGCGTTCCGGAGTCGAACCGGACTAGACGGATTTGCAATCCGCTACATAACCGCTTTGTTAACGCGCCAGAATATTTAGGTCTTAAGACCAACATCCGCTATCGCCGATGCTTTAAATTGGAGCGGGAAACGAGACTCGAACTCGCGACCCCGACCTTGGCAAGGTCGTGCTCTACCAACTGAGCTATTCCCGCAACACAGAACTCACTGATTCTCTTAACTTCTTACAAACCAGCGTTGCTGTTGATGCGGTGCATTCTACTGACCTGACACGATGAGTCAACAGAATTATCAAGCAACCACGTTCGTTTGCTGGTTTTTACGGCGCTTCGATCAAGGTTCAAGCAAATCGTGACGCGCGGCATTCAAATATTGGAACATGGACCAAAAAGTCAGCACAGCTGCGATATACAACGCCACAACACCAACACCTTCAACAATGCGCTCTGGGCGCCATAGCAAAGCAAAAAGCGCCATCATCTGAGCCGTAGTCTTCACCTTTCCTATCCACGACACGGCAACACTGCTTCTTTTGCCAATTTCAGCCATCCACTCGCGCAAGGCTGAAATAATGATTTCTCGCGCGATCATCGTAGCTGCCGGCAACGTAATCCACCAGGAATGATAGTATTCCGCAACCAGCACCAACGCGACAGCCACCATCACTTTATCCGCAACGGGATCGAGGAAGGCACCAAAACGCGTGGTCTGTTTCCAGCGGCGGGCAAGGAAACCATCAAACCAATCCGTCACGGCAGCAAACACGAAAATCAGCGCACAAAGCAGCGGTGCCCAGACGAACGGAAGATAAAACGCCAGCACAAAAAACGGAATAAGAGCAACACGAAACAGGGTAAGCAACGTCGGTATATTAAATTGCATAGCGCTTAGGTAACTATCTGGCTGGAGTGGATACTAAGAGTATGTTGCTACATTGTCCCTAGTGTTTCAATGCATGGAAGATCTTTTCTGCCAATGCATGCGAAATTCCTGGAACATTTGCAATCTCCTCAATACTGGCATTCATCAACGGCTGTAGCCCTCCCATGTATTTCAGCAGGGTTTGACGACGCTTAGGGCCGACACCTTCGATAAGCTCCAGCGTACTGGTATTCTTTACTTTTGCTCTCTTTTTACGATGTCCACCAATCGCATGGTCATGCGAATCATCGCGAATATGCTGGATAACGTGCAACGCGGGAGAATCAGGTGGCAGTGCTACGCCCTCGCCTGTCGCTTCAAAAAACAGGGTTTCTAATCCAGCTTTACGATCGCTGCCTTTCGCAACCCCAAGCAGCAACGGCTTATTTTTATCCCATGATACTTGTAACGAGTCAAACACGGCCTGAGCCTGACCAAGTTGCCCTTTCCCGCCATCAATCACAATGACATCAGGTATTTTACTCTCATCCAACGCTTTACCGTACCGGCGTCGGAGAACTTGCGCCATGGCAGCATAATCATCACCGGGCGTAATGCCACTGATATTATAGCGGCGATATTCCGAACGTAATGGACCATTGGCATCAAATACCACGCAGGATGCCACCGTCTGTTCACCCATCGTATGACTGATGTCAAAACACTCCATGCGATGGATTTCAGGCAGTTGCAAGACGCTTGCTAGTGCGGCCAGACGCTGATGAATTGTGGATTGTTGAGACAGCTTTGTGACCAACGCAGTGGCAGCATTCGTCCGCGCCAGTTTTAAATAACGAGCACGGTCGCCACGGGGCTTCGTCTGAATCTGTACTTTTCTCCCCGCAACCGCCGTCAGGGACTCCGTTAATACGTCTTTATCGGGCAAAGTGAAATCAAGCAGAATTTCTGCAGGAAGCGTTCGGCCTAAGCTTCCTTGTAAATAGAACTGCCCGACAAACGTTTGCACCACTTCACCTAATTCCGTACCACCAGGCACTTTGGGGAAATAGCTCCGGCTGCCAAGGACTTTTCCCTGCCGGATAAACAGGACATAGACGCAAGCCATACCCGCATCAAAAGCCACACTGATCACATCCAGATCTTCGCCGTCACCGGAAACAAATTGTTTCTCCGTCACGCGCCGAACGGCCTGGATCTGATCGCGTATCCGGGCTGCTTCTTCAAAATTCAGGTCGCGACTGGCCGCTTCCATCCGGGAGATAAGTTGATTCAGTACCTGCTGATCTTTGCCAGACAAAAACAGGCGAACATAGTCAACCTGCTGTTGATAATCCTCTTCGCTAACCAAACCGCTAACGCAAGGCCCAAGGCAGCGACCAATTTGATATTGCAGGCAAGGGCGAGAGCGGTTGCGATAGACGCTATTTTCACACTGGCGCACTGGGAACAGTTTTTGCAGCAATATCAGCGTTTCACGCACGGCATTGCCGTTGGGAAACGGGCCGAAGTATTCGCCCTTCGCATGTTTGGCACCACGGTGAACAGCCAGACGTGGATGAGCATCACCGCTCAGGAAAATCATGGGGTAGGATTTATCGTCACGCAGCAAGACGTTATAGCGCGGCTGATAAAGCTTAATGTAGTTGTGTTCCAGCAGTAGGGCTTCAGTTTCTGTGTGCGTGATCGTGACATCAATATGCTTGAT
Organism: Pectobacterium sp. PL152; assembly: GCA_021907015.1. GTDB lineage: Bacteria > Pseudomonadota > Gammaproteobacteria > Enterobacterales > Enterobacteriaceae > Pectobacterium. The sequence continues at coordinate 648,830 of CP091064.1, forward strand.
GCTTTTGACCAATGCCTCGGTTTTACGGCTGGCGACATGGCTGCGGAAATAGCTGGCAAGCCGTTTTTTTAAGTCTTTTGCCTTACCGACATAGATGACCGTATCGCCCGCATCATACATACGGTAGACACCAGGCTGGCTCGTTACCGTTTTTAAAAATGCCGAAGCATCGAAACTCTCACTCACTACTTAACAATGTCTCCGCGGTAAAAAGCCCATGCTTGATAGCCAGATGAGTCAACTCTACGTCGCCGTTGATATTCAGTTTGCTAAACATACGGTAACGATAGCTGTTCACGGTTTTAGGGCTAAGATTAAGCTGATCTGAGATTTCAGTCACTTTCTGCCCCTTAGTTATCATTAGCATAATCTGTAATTCGCGTTCAGACAAACACTCAAGCGGTGCGTCCGTTTGCGGCTCCAGTTGGCTTAATGCCATCTGTTGGGCAATATCAGAAGCAATATACCGTTTACCTGCGTGTACTGCTCGAATGGCGGAGATCACTTCCTGAGGGGCTGCAGCTTTACTCACATATCCCGCGGCACCAGCCTGCATGACTTTTGCGGGTAGCGGATTCTCCGTATAAATAGTGAGCATGATGACTTTTATATCTGGAGTAAAACGCAGGATCTTACGCGTTGCTTCAAGCCCACCGATGCCCGGCATGCTCATGTCCATCAGGACAACATCCACATCATTGCTTCGGCACCATTTCACGGCATCTTCACCACAACATGCCTCACCAACCACTTTCAGACCTTTGATATCGTCAAGAATGCGTCGTATCCCTGCCCGCACCAGTTCATGGTCATCAACAAGAAAAACGCTAATCAAAGAATAATTCTCCAAAAAAGGGAGTAACACTTACATAAAAAGTTGCTTGCAGGTGATACTACGTTGGTTTCAAAAAATAATGAACACTGATTTATATGAATATGTATTTTAAAATATGCCGAGAAGGAATAAAGCGCATTCCCGATCATAGCAATATATCGTCAACCTGATGGTGTATGTCGATCACATTCTTAACATTTCAAATACGCCACGCAGTATAAACAGTGCGGTGGCACAAAATGTATAAAAAACAATGCAAATCAAATGGCATGCAATTGGCTTTACATCTTAAATGTCAATGAAAAGTCACTATTGTAAGCAGAATGTCATTAGATATTTTATCATCGCCTATCGATTTATTATACAAATAATATATTCAGTGAAGCACGTCCATAGTGAACATCATATGTATTAAACGAAACACATCTATAGCCTTTACCACGAAAAAACGCCAAGAATATAGACGCTCTTTTAATAAGTTAAATGCATAAAAAACAGTCACTAAAATGGCGTTATCCGCGAATAATATCAATCCACAATATGCTTTATGGTATACTCCCGTCTATCTGGTTCTGCCTGTCGCACCAGCGGTAACGCCCGCAGCAGGCGAAGGAAAACATCTTTTTCTTGTTGAGGAGAAAACATGAGCAACGCAGATTTTTCTACTGCCGCATCCGCTGAAACACTGGCCCATGAGGTTACCTGCCTGAAGGCGATGGTGACGCTGTTATTAAAATCAATCGGCCAGGCAGACGCCGGTAAAGTTATCATCAATATGGAAAGATATATTGCTCAGTTGGAAGATACCGAGCAAGCCGCTGTTTTTGATAACACGATTAAACAAATCAAAACCAGCTACCGTAAATAGCACTATTTGCTACACCGCCATGTTAATTATTTGCTCTGGCGGTGTAGTGATATTTAGCATTGCTTTACGGATTAGAAAATAGAGACTCTCGTCTATTTATTCCATGCTGATGAGTTTCAAAAGTAGTGCCTCTTCTTTCTTTTTATATTGCGTTAATTCCGTCACCAACGCTTTATCCAAGAACTGTTTCCTCGAGAGTGCTTTTCTTTCATCAACCAGTTCTCTCAGCTCGGTGAAGCATTCATTTATTTTGTACTCTTTCGAACTTTCAGTACAAATTATCTCATGGATTGCCTGGCTCAGTTCAGACAACGAGACAACCGATTTTGGATCCTGGTGACTTTTTCTATGACAGCCAGTAATTTTTCGAATCCCATATGAACCCCTCCGAAATCAAGCAGAAACTTGCTTATGGCTAACCAGGAAACTCCAGCTACCTCTAAACGCCGCCCCAGTGGTGTGAACACAGCCCTGTGCAAACTCGTCATACTCAAGCTACATACGCGCTGGCTACGCGACTCGGCACACTGATGTGTACTTCTGCGTGTTTCGTCCTAAAGGGCAAACGCCTTGCGCGTGAACATGTTACCTGTAACCCGAATTATTTAGAGCAGTTCAACCCGCAACATCATTATTACGCTCTATCGACTATCCCGTCTGTTAAGCATAGCACTTTATCACGACTCTTCAGGGCGCGTGAGGCACGCCTTCATCAGACAGAGCGTGAGTTTCAACAATACCATCAGCCCGTTATATCTTCGCCGACGTTAACGTGCCCTCTGAATAAAAACACGCCAGAGAAAACCCGATCTATTAAGCAAGAAAAACCGTGAAAGAAACAAGATAAAATAAAAAATCAGAGAATAATAAAATAACGCAGAAAATACGAATGAATTTAAGAAAGGATATAATTAAAGAAAAGCTAACTAAAAGAAAAACAATAATAACAAATAGGAAAAATTACTGTAAGCTTCTGATATTGTTGGTGGGTCGTGCAGGGTTCGAACCTGCGACCAATTGATTAAGAGTCAACTGCTCTACCAACTGAGCTAACGACCCAACGGGGAGGATTATTCTCCTCCCTGACTCGTCTGTCAAACACTTCATATTAATTTTTATGCACGATAATAGCATTGTTAGCGATTGGTAAATTTGTTAACCTACTCAACCTATTTATCTCGGCCTTTCAGCGTTTTATATCCTCTTCATTTTAGGGCGAAAAATATACAGCATCACTTTACATCATTATCTGCCCTCTTTATGCCTGGCTATCTCAGACATCCGCTGTAATAAGTACCGCGGTTGCGCTATCTTATTTGTTTCGATTTTCGCAAACGAGAGCCACCAAAGAGCTCAAAAAACATCACAGACAGAAACAGGAACGTGTACTTAAATGGCCGAACAATCAAAAGAAGCCGCAGACCTTGCCCCTGAACAGGGAGAGGGACTGCAACGGAATCTGACTAATCGTCATATTCAGCTCATCGCCATCGGCGGAGCAATCGGGACTGGGCTATTCATGGGCTCAGGCAAAACAATCAGCATGGCAGGCCCGTCGATCATCTTCGTTTATATGATCATTGGCTTTATGCTGTTTTTCGTTATGCGCGCAATGGGAGAGCTATTACTCTCCAACCTCAACTATAAGTCATTCAGTGACTTCGCGGCTGACCTGCTCGGGCCATGGGCAGGTTTCTTCACTGGCTGGACTTACTGGTTCTGCTGGGTCGTAACCGGGATCGCCGATGTCGTCGCGATTAGCGCCTACTCTCAGTTCTGGTTCCCCGATTTATCACAGTGGGTTTCGTCCCTGCTTTGCGTGCTGCTCTTACTTACGCTCAATCTGGCAACCGTGAAACTGTTTGGTGAGATGGAATTCTGGTTTGCCATGATAAAAATTGTCGCCATCGTTGCGTTAATCGCAGTTGGCGCTGTACTGGTCATGATGCAATTCTCTTCTCCGTCAGGCAACGTCGCCTCTTTTACCAACCTCTGGAATGATGGCGGCATGTTCCCCAAAGGAATAAGCGGTTTCTTCGCAGGGTTCCAGATAGCCGTATTCGCCTTTGTCGGCATCGAACTGGTGGGTACAACGGCTGCTGAAACGAAAAACCCGAAAGTTGTATTGCCGCGGGCGATTAACGCTATCCCGATTCGCATCATTATGTTTTATGTTTTTGCGCTAATCATGATTATGTCCGTCACGCCCTGGGGCGCGATCACGGCAGATCGTAGTCCTTTCGTGGAAATGTTCGTGCTTGTCGGCTTACCTGCGGCTGCCGGTATGATCAACTTCGTCGTCCTGACGTCTGCGGCATCCTCAGCGAATAGCGGCGTTTTCTCCACCAGCCGCATGCTCTTTGGTCTGGCTAAACAAGGCGATGCACCGAAAAGCTTCGGTATGCTCTCTAAACGCGCAGTGCCTTCGGCTGGACTGATGTTTTCCTGTATTTGTTTGCTTTCCGGCGTAGTGCTGATCTACCTGATTCCGAACGTGATGACCGTCTTTACGCTGGTAACCACTGTCTCCGCAATTTTATTCATGTTCATCTGGAGCATCATCCTGTGCTCTTACCTGACCTACCGTAAAAAACGTCCTCAGCTACATGCCGAGTCATCCTATAAAATGCCATTGGGTATTTTCATGTGCTGGGTATGTTTGGCCTTTTTCGCTTTTGTTATTGTGCTGTTAACATTACAGCCAGATACACGGCAGGCGCTCATTGTCACGCCGCTGTGGTTTATTGTTCTGGCTATTGCTTATCAGTTTATTCGTCGGAAAAAGCAGGCTGTTGACATGAAGTAAAGCGTATAAATGCAAGAAAGGCGCGGACAACGTCAGCGCCTTCAATTTTTTTCAGCAAAATCACCCATAGCACAAGTATTCTCTATTATTGAATATAAATAATTCTCAATTGGATATGCGAAAATTAATATGCGATCAATTAATGTCGTTACCATTGATATATAAGAAAGTTATTCTCGTAATGAAACGGTTGTGATTCGATTGATGTTTTTTGCCAATAGTTCGAAAGCTAAGGAATTATGGTCATCCTTCCGCTGAGAAGCATCAGCAACCACACCTTCTATCTTCTTATTTAACTCATTGATTTTACTGTCATCAAATGTTGAAACAATAGCAGAAATCAGCATCTCTAACGATTCAATCTTCGCATTAAGCGCTTTTTCTCCAACTTCTTTTTCTGCCAGCTTTATTAAAAGATGAGAGAGGATATTATTCATTTGAACTCCTTAATCAAAAAAATAACCGTCATACACCCATAAGGCAACACCTGCCATGACGAACAGGATTAGAGAAAACATAACGAAGATTAATGTAACACTGTGAATGGCCTGATCGCTAGTGTCTATTACCATTTTAAGGAAATCATATTCACACTGCGGCAATAAAATGAAGGTGCATATAAATAAACCAAATAAATAAAAACTAAAAACCATTTTATTTTTAAGAACGAAGTTCTCTGTTAGAAGAAGATCGATAATGCGATAAATTGTGATGAAGTTCACGAAAAAATAAAACACATCGAATTCTGACAGAACATCAGAAAAGAAAGTCAGATGGAATAGCCAGCCATCGGGGAACAGCTGGCCTTAATCGTTAACGCTTACGCACTCATTGATTGTCGTGCGCCACTCACCGCATCCTTTGCCTGTTCACACTGTGACAATATCGTCTGTGCGTGAGAATAAAGAATTTTCCCGCCTCGGTAGGCGTCACACCGCGCCGACTCCGCACCAGTAGCTGTTTTTCGAGTTCACTCTCCAGCGTCGCGACCTGCTGGCTCAGCGCCGGTTGTGCAATATGCAACAACTCAGCAGCCTGCGTCAGGCTACCGATATCAACGATTTTCACAAAATATTTGAGCCGTCTAAGATTCATGTCTGCCTCCTGAGTAGTTACTCTAAAGAGGTAGCAAAAGCGCGCCATATTATGTCCCTATTCCTAAGAAAAGTGATACCTCATTGATAAGCCACGGGTAAAATAAGGAAAAGCAATGATTCTGCTAACCAACCTCCCTGATTTTGTCTGAAGAATCAGCCTCTGGCCCAATACTCGTCTGCACCATCCTAAAGCAAACCCTGCTATTTTAGAGTGCAAGCTTGCCCGCTAATCGACGCGTCTCACGGCTTTCCTGTGCTCAACTTGAGCAATAATTTCAATATGTTGGTTATTAGTTCGGCAATCAAACACCTCGAGCGATAACAGCCTTTGACAACCCGAAACGCTCCCGCTATTATCCATCGCACTTAACCGATTCCTCTGTAGTTCAGTCGGTAGAACGGCGGACTGTTAATCCGTATGTCACTGGTTCGAGTCCAGTCAGAGGAGCCAAATTTAGAAAATCCCGCTTAAGGCAACTTAAGCGGGATTTTTGCTTTTATCATTTGATTCAATGCCCTCACGTGAAAAAGTATCTTCGGTGCACATTCCGTTTTCTCTCCGCATCGGAAGAATCAGGTGGTCAGATTTGGGGTCACGTTGGTTCGATGACGGAGTGACCCCCAAATGTCTCTTAGCGACTGTCTCGTAACAATGCGAAAACCCACGCCCTCGGGCCTTCGGATAATCCCTTAATGGTAAACCCGCCATACTCGATGCATTTGTCACGCGCCCAGTCAGCCAGACAACACTCCCTGTGGTGATAATCACGAATGGGACCGTGGGTACTGCCGAATTTGATCGCCAAGAAATGAACCCAAACCGCGCATCGTCAACAGCACTTGCCTTTGCACGCCACGGTTATGCTGCGGTTACCGTTCTGCGGGAGGGATACGGTTACTCAAGCGGCGGGGCTGAATATTTAGGCGGTTCCTGTAAGCAGCCGCTGCATAAGCTGGCGGGTAAAAAAGACACCCGAGATATGCTGGCCGCGCTTGAGGCAATAAGACGCCAGCCCTGGGCCTCCAGATAAAGTGGTGTTGCCCGGTATGTCAGCAGCGCGGCTTTATGAGAAAGCGTTTGCGACAGGCAAAGACGGATCATGGGGAACGGCATACTGGGCGCGAACTGAACTGGTCACGAGGCCGCTGAGGCAGCCGTCAAGAGCGGTGAAACATTCCAACGCAAGCGGGCAGCCAACTGCACGGTCTATACCATCAATGATGAGGTTGTCGCAAAGTAGATCTGTCATGGTATCGGGAACCCCTTCCGGGGTTCCGCATCGGGTTAATCAAGCGGGTATTTTCTATAGCACTACGCCTTTGAGCACGTATTCGATCTCGCCAGTGAACCACAGCGAAATAGTACCAGTGCAATCAGACAAGCCACGGCCTGTATCGCGCCCAGCGTAGTGACGGCAGGAAACGGCAGTACCGAGCCCAGCCAGGTTGTTAGCGCCGCCATTCCCATCGTCAAAAAACCAAGCAGCGCAGATGCCAGACCCGCCTCTTTCCCAAAGGGGCCCATAGTTATCGCCGTTCCCAGTGGATTCGCTAAGCCCATTCCCCAGAGGAATACAATCATGGAAAAGGTATACCCGCTCAGGCCTGGAGTCTCCGGCCCCAACAGCAGCAAGCTCCCACCGGCTAACGCGGTAGCGAGCCCCACCGATGCCACTCTTCTCGGGCCATAACGATGCGCCAGTCGTGGTGCCGCCATGCCTGCCCCAAAAACAACGAATACGGTGGAGGCGAAATAGAGCCCGGCCTGAAGTGACGATAGGCCTATCCCACTCATCAGAATCGCAGGGGCAGCGCCGAAAGAGGCAAACAATCCGCTCATCAACAGACTCATTGACAGTGCCGGAAGGATAAATGCCCCATTCACAACCAGCTTGCCGTACGCCAATATCACGCCTGGAACCGTGTGTGGAGCCCGACGCTCGGCAGGATGCGTTCCCCCAGCCCATGAGCATAGAAGACCGCGATAACAAAAGCGGCAAGTCCCACCAGTATAAAGATCGCTCGCCACCCCAATGTCGTGGTCAGCACACTTCCCACCAGCGGCGAAAACCAGGAGCCGCCGCCGTCGCGATCATCGTCAGCGATAGCGCCCGCGCCAGCGTTTCACCTTCAAATAAATCACGTGCAATCGCGCGCTAACACAGCGGCAGCACATATCCCCAGCGCCTGAATAACTCTTCCCACAATCAGCGTTTCGTGAGCCAGCAAGGCCGCCGACTACTGTGCCAATAATGAATATCGAGAGTCCTCCCAAAACGAGGTTCTTACGCCCGTAGCGATCCGACAGCGGGCCGACAACCAATTGAGCCAGCGCGAAAGTAATGAAAAAACTGGAAAGCGTCAGACCCAGTTCACGAGCAGATGCTCCAAGCTGCTCTCCGATATCCGGAAATGCAGGGAGAATGATGTTTGTAGACAATATGCTAATGGCCGACAGCCCCGCCAAGAGCGCGACAATTTTTCCGGTTAATCGTGGGGCTTCAAAGGAATACGTTTTCGCCATAATGACAGTGCTCATGGTGGTCTTACAGTAATGACTGGCGTGGAAATACGCACCACGCCAGCGGACTGATAGCTCTCGCCACAACGTGTTGTCTGTGGCGATTTTGCAGATGGATTACCGCTTATACCGATATCGGTTTGTCGGCGTGTTTCTCATTCTCCGGGCGTATTTTGAACCAGATGGCATACATCGCCGGCAGAAATACCAGCGTCATGATGGTTCCCCTAATGTCCCGCCAATCAGCGTGTACGCCAGCGTTCCCCAGAAGACGGAATGGGTAAGAGGAATAAAAGCCAGAATCGCCGCCATCGCCGTAAGCAACACGGGTCGGGCGCGTTGCACCGTTGCTTCCACCACCGCATGGAACGGATCGAGCCCTTCCTTCTCGTTATGATGGATTTGTCCGATCAGTATCAGCGTATTGCGCATCAGGATGCCCGATAGCGCGATCAGTCCAACAAGCGCATTAATACCAAACGGCTGGTTGAAGAGCAGCAGCGTTGGCACCACGCCAATCAGCCCCAGCGGTGCGGTGAGGAAGACCATCACCATCGCCGACATTGAGCGCACCTGTAGGATGATGATCAACAGCGTGATGGCAATCATGATAGGAAACAGCGGTGCCATCGCGTTGGTCGCTTTTGCCGATTCTTCGATCGAGCCTGCCTGCTCAATACGGTATCCGGCGGGCAGCGTATCAATGATGGGCTGCAGTGATTTCACCATGATCGCGGACACATCCGGCGGCTGCAGTGTTTCGGCGATGTCACCACGAACGGTAATCGTCGGGGTGCGGTCCCGGCGCCGAAGCACAGGATCTTCCATTCGCACCTCGACATCACCGATCTGCGACAGAGGAATACGTTGGCCAGCAGCGCCGACTAACGTAAAGCCTTCTATTTTGCGGGATCGCGTCGAATATCCCCCGCGGCGCGCCCCATGACCTGCACAGAACGAATATCTTCACGTACAGACGTAATCGGCACACCGGAGAGCAAGAACTGAAGTTGCTGAGCAACCGCACTCGATGTCAGCCCCACCGCCTGCAACCGATCCTGATCCAACGTGAAATGCAGCGTCGGCACCCGCGGGCCCCAGTCGGTATTGACCGTCCTCATCATCGGGCTGGCCTGCATCACCGCTTTCACTTTATCGGCAATCTCACGCAATGTGGCAGGATCCGGCCCCATGACACGGTAGGCAACAGGAAAAGGTGAATAGGGGCCAAACACCAGTTGAGTAACACGGATACGCGCTTCGGGTGCCAGACCGTCAGCCGCCGCGTCACGGATACGGAATTTAAGTGCTTCACGCGCTTCCTGGCTGTCCGTCAGCACGACAATCTTCGCAAACGACGGATCGGGTAACTCGGGAGCCATCGCCAAATAAAAACGCGGCGACCCCTGCCCGATATAGGACGTAACGATTTTTGCTTCGTCCTGCTGCTTCAGCCAGTTTTCGATCTTCGCCGTCGCAAGGCTGGTCTGCTCAATAGACGTGCCATAAGGCATCTGCACCTCAACCAGCACTTCAGGCCGGTCGGAGGTTGGGAAAAACTGCTTCTTGACCACGCCCATCCCGAGAATCGCGGCAACAAATACGGCAATAACGGTGCTGGCAACCATCCATTTCCGCGCGATAACGCGCGTCAGCAAACGACGAAACCGGTTGTAATGGCGGGTGTCGTAAATAGCCGCGTGTCCCCCTCGACGGTTTTGATTTCCGGCAGCATCTTCACGCCTAAATAAGGCGTAAAAACTACCGCAACCACCCAGGATGCAATCAGGGCAATACCGACGATCCAGAACATGTTGCTGGTGTACTCACCAGCCGTGGACTGTGCGAAACCGTTAGGCATAAACCCCACGGCGGTGACTAGCGTACCTGCCAGCATCGGCGCAGCCGTGTGGCTCCAGGCATACGCTGAGGCTTTGATACGGCCATAGCCCTCCTCCATTTTCACCACCATCATCTCGATGGCAATAATGGCATCATCCACCAACAGCCCCAGCGCCAGAATCAGCGATCCTAACGTAATACGATCGAAGTTCTTACCGGACGCCTCCATCACGACGAAAACAATAGCCAGCGTCAATGGCACTGCTGCCGCAACAACGACACCCACACGCCAGCCCATACTGACAAAACACACCGCCATCACCACCAGCAACGCGACGAAAAATTTGATCATGAATTCGTCAACGGACGAACTGATGTTTACCGACTGATCGGTAATCTTCGACAGCGTCATCCCCAGCGGCATGCCTTCATTGATCTGGGTTGTCTCTGCATCCAGCGCTTTTCCCAGCGCCAAACCGTTCCATCCTCACGCATCACAACACCCAGCAACAACGCGGGTTCGCCCTGATTACGAACCAAGAAAGTCGCGGGATCGTCGTAACCACGATTAACCGTTGCCACGTCTGACAGTTTCAGTGTTCTTCCTTGCGCGACGATCGGCGTGTCGCGAATTTTCTCCAGCGTGTCAAAAGCGCCGTCCAAACGAAGGAATACCTGCGGGCCGATGGTTTCAATCGACCCCGCGGGCGTGAGTACGTTTTGATTGTTCAGCGCGGAGAAAATGTCCTGAGGAGCAATACCCAGCGTCGCCAGTCGGTCATGCGAGAACGACACAAAGATCCGCTCAGCCTGCTCCCCGATAATATTGACCTTCTTCACACCCGGCACATGCAACAGACGCTGACGCAACGATTCGGCATCGCGCACCAGCAAACGCTGGGGTTCGCCCTTGGCTTTCAGCGCAAAGAGCGCAAACGTCACGTCAGAAAACTCATCGTTGACCATTGGCCCAATCACGCCTGCCGGAAGGTTTTTGGCCTCATCACCGAGTTTTTACGCGCCTGATAGAACTCTTCCTGTACCTGTGAAGGCGGCGTACTATCGAGCAGTGACAACATGGTGAATGAGAGTCCCGGACGCGTATAGGTCTCGCTGCGGTCATACCACTTAAGCTCCTGCATGCGCTTTTCCAGCGGCTCTGCTACCTGATCCTGCATTTCCTGCGCGGTCGCTCCTGGCCATGCAGAGATAATGGTCATCTGTTTAACCGTGAACGGCGGATCTTCTGCCCGCCCCAGTTCAAAAAACGAGAGAATACCGGCCATGGTAATCAAGATGATAAGGAATAGTGTGATGGCGCGTTCGCGCACCGCGAGCGCCGAAAGATTGAACCGTACCTCACTCATGGTCGGTTCCCCGCCGCGTTGGTATCACGCTGTTCCGCCATACGGATCTCTTCGCCATCACGCAGTAGATGTGCGCCCAACGCCACAATCGGTTCACCGGGATGTAAGTCGCCGGTCACGCTTGCCGTGTCATCACCGAGCCCAAGCACCTGAACAGGGTGCCACGACACCTTGGCGGGTTCCCCTGCAATACCCCATACCCCCGGCCCTTTCCCTGCATCATAAATTGCGGCGATAGGCACCTGAAGAGCCAGCTCAGATAGCCTATCTTCAGCAATAGCGAGTGTGACAGTGGAGCCAAGCGGAGCGTTCGCCAGCGCACCGTCAAGTACATACCTCGCTTCAAAAGTGCGCGTCAGTGGATCAGCCGCATCGGAGAGCACCCGCAGTTTCGCGGGAACACGCTGTTGTTCGGTTCCATAGCGGGTTGCCTGCGCTTCGCTTCCAACCGCTGGGCGTAGCGTCTCAGGCAAATGGACGATCGCCTCCCGTTGCCCTGCCCGCGCCAGCCGAACGACAGGCTGACCTGCGCTAACTACCTGCCCCGGTTCCGCCAGCGTGTCGACCACCACGCCATCAGCGTCAGCGATCAATACCGCATACCCGTAGCATTACGCGCCACATCCGCCTGAGCCTGTGTGGCGCTCAGTTCGGCTTTCGCCGTCTCGGCAGCAGCCTTTATCTGGTCATAAGCAGAAGCGGAGATGGCACCTGCCGCAACCAGACCACGATAACGTGCTTCGTCATCGGTCGCCTGTCTGGCGCGGGCGCGAGCCGCGGTAACGGCCTGCTGTTGGGCTTGAGCCTGCAGGCTGAGATCGATAGGGTCTAAGCGCATCAAAGGCTGACCGCGTTTCACGGTCTGCCCGGTGTCCACCAGACGTTCAAGGATTTTGCCTTGCACCCGAAAACCCAGATCGCTTTGAATGCGGGCAACAACGATCCCCGTAAACGAGCGAGACGTTTCAGCGGCGCTCACCACGGTAGCCGTTCTTACTAAAGGAGGCTGATTGCGGGGATCGTCGACGTCAGAAGCGTCGCCGCACGCCACCAGGGCGAGAGGCAACAGGCAAACAGCAAGAGTGGCAGAGTTGAGCCGAAGCATGGGTTCCCTTATCACGTTAACAGGACAGAAACCGCATTCTCCGACTAGTGACCAATTTTGTCAATGGTCACAATTTCAAGGTGCCAAACTACGCAATATTAACGACGGCAGTAACACCGCAGCGGACGCTGATGAATCCAGGTTGTATTGCAGTTGAATAGGGCAAGCATAAGGTCGCATCACCAGATAAATGGCATCTGCCGCCTCATCCAGCGGCGTCTTGCGTTCAAACTCCCCGGACTGTCGTCCTCGAGAAGAATTTGCTGAACAAGCTGGCGTAACTTTTCTTCATACGCAACGGCTGAAGGCCACCGTTCGCGCGAGGATACCGCGGCGATCTCATAAAGCTTGCGATCGTGAAAAATAAATCGCTACCCGCTTCTATCAAGGCTTTATACAGACGCCTCAGCTTTTCTGAAGCCGTTGGCGCATCCACCATCGCGGCGTTGACAATATCCATGATCCTTGCCAGTCGGTTAGTACAAATCATCTCTCCGATAGCCTGTTTAGAATCAAAAACTTGTAGATGTAGGCCTTAGAAAAGCCAATCGCTTTGGCCAGATCGGACACGGTTGTCTTCTCATACCCAAAGTGCCCGAAGTGCTCAGTAGCCGCTTCCACAATCTGATCTCGAACGCTATGGTCCGACGGCCCGCGTGGGGACGGTGTATTCATATGTTTAGTCATTTCTCAAGCTTAGCTCACCGAACGCTGATTGACAACGAGTGACCAATATGTAATATGGTCACAACCTTTTGACTCAAGGAACTACTATGTTATCCCTCCGTACCCTTGCTTTGGTGGTAACGACTGGTGCAATAGCGGGTTGCGCGGTTGGACCGGATTATCACCGTCCAGACGCGCCACTCGCGGATCGTTATCAGACGCAATCTGCCGTAAAACCGTCTTTAGCAGAGCAAGGAAACGTCACTCAGGCAGCCAACCTTGCCGTCTGGTGGGAAAGCTTTAATGATCCCTTACTGAGTGAGTTAGTTTCAAGAGCACTTGCACAGAATCTTGATTTGGCCCAGGCATCCGCACGGATGCGTCAGGCACGCGCCGGGCTTGGCACAGCAACAGCAGCGCTGCTGCCCTCGGGCAACATCAGCGGACAAGCCGCCCGCGCCTACCAGTCGGTTGAAACCGCGCAAGGCCAGCTACTCAATACCGTTCCTGGCTATAACCGTTACGGCAATGCTTATGAAACCGACCTCAACGCCAGTTGGGAAATTGATGTATTCGGCGGGCTAAGACGTGGTCATCAGGCAGCGCTGGCTGATTATCAGGCTTCAGAAGCCGGTGTCGCCGCCACTCGTCTGGCCGTCGCCGCTCAGACAGCCGATACCTATATCACCCTGCGTGGATTACAAACGCGTCTGGCGATCGCCAACAGGCAGGTCAATACGCAGCAAGAACTGCTGGATAAGGTACAGCGGCTTCACAATAAAGGGCTCGCCGCAGAGTATCAGGTTCGTCAGACGGAGGGCGCGCTGTCGCAGGTTCAGGCCACCGTGCCTGCGATCCAGACCGGGATCGATGCCGCAATGAACGCATTGATGTCATACTCGGCACGCCTCCCGGCACGCATCAAGCCCAACTGTCTGCCTCAGGTGACATTCCACAACCGCCTTCGCTCATAGCAACGGGAACACCTGCCGACCTGCTACGCCGCAGGCCGGATTATTGTGGCCGAACGCCATCTCGCGGCGTCCAACGCCCGCATCGGGGTAGCCATCAGCGAGTATTATCCTAAATTCTCACTCAACGCACTACTCGGCAACGCCACAGCGGTGTCGAGCGGCAACCTGTTCTCCAGCGGTGCCAGCCAATCGGCAGGCGTATTGGGACTACGCTGGCGGCTCTTCGATTTCGGCCGCATTAACGCTCAGATCGATCAGGCTAAAGGGCAGGAAGCCGAAGCTCTCGCGGCTTACCGCCTGTCGGTATTACGCGCGACCGAAGATGTAGAGAACGCGTTGTCGGCCGTAGTCAATCGCGAGACCCAGTCCGCAACGTTAACCACGGGGAAACCGCGTTAACCAGCGCGCGGCAGTCGTCCTTCATCGCCTATCAGAAAGGGACTGCCAGCCTGATTGATGTCCTCCATGCCGATGAAACCCTGCTGCAAGCTTCCGATGCTCGGGCTCAGGCCCAAACAGAAGCGGCGCGCGCGGCCATCGCCGCATTCAAAGCGCTCGGCGGCGGCTGGCAGCCCCGGAAACCACCACGAAGACGTCATAGCCCCCACGAACCTGAGTACAGACGTGTCATAGGTTGGCATCCGTACCGTTCCCAATAACCTACTGGAGTGATTAACATGACAGCAAAAACCATGCCTGGGTGCTCATTACAGGCGCTTCAAGCGGATTTGGCGAGGAGTTCGCGCGGCAATACGCCTCACAAGGAAAATCGATCATTCTGGTGGCGCGTCGACTCAATAAGCTTGAAATACTCGCGGAGGAATTACGCGAACATTTTAAAATTGATGTCATCGTTGAACAGGTGGATCTTTCCGTGATTAGCGCAATCAGCGATCTGCACCGCCGCTTGCAGGAACGACATATTGTGGTCGATACATTAATTAATAACGCGGGCCATGGGTTGCAGGGCCGCTTTTTAGATCAACCCTTAAATGACGCGCTGGATATGATCACTCTGGATATCACCAGTTTGACAGCGTTAACCCGGCTCTTTGCAGAAGATATGCGCACCAGACAAAAAGGCCATATTTTGATGGTCGCCAGCCTCTTGTCGTATCAGGGCGTAAAACATTTTGCCGTTTACTCCGCGGCGAAAGCCTACGTTCTGCGGTTCTCCGATGCGCTGCATCGTGAGCTCAAAGGCGACGGCATCACTGTCACCGCGCTGTGTCCGGGCATGTCCGACACCGGGTTTGCCTCCACCGCCAAACAGAAACTCACCCCGGCGTTAAAACGTGTGATGATGCAGCCTAAATCGGTTGTGCAGGCTGGTATTCGTGCGCTTCAGGCCGGACGCATGAGCGTTGTTCCGGGGCTGGGAAATAAAGCAATAACATTCCTGACCTGGGCCACGCCACGCTGGTTACATCAGACCATCATGGCCCGTGTGATGGGGGTGTAAGAGATATTGTAGATAGAGAGATAAATAGAGAGAGATAAATAGAGAGTACAAACATAGCCTCGGGAACATCCACCATGTATTGCGTTCTCGGGGAGCCCCCTCAAACATCATGACTTGCCGCAGCAAAATAAAACGCGCTATCATCGCTGCGGCTATTCACTTTTACATCTTTTGATTTTCACCTTCGCTGAATTTTTTCAGCGCGAATTTCTTTGCCTGCTCCCGACGATATCGAGTCAGGCATTATGATGTGAAAGGCCTTGTTCTATGTGTACACCTCAGATTCGTAATTTCTGCATTATTGCCCATGTCGATCATGGCAAATCCACCCTCGCCGACCGTTTTATTGAAATGACCGCCACCGTCGCTCAGCGTGACATGCGTGAGCTGCTGCTAGATTCGATGGAGATAGAGCGGGAACGCGGTATCACGATCAAATTGCAAACCGTGTGCATGCGCTATCAGGATGAAAACGGCCAGCCGTATCAGTTCAATCTGGTGGATACGCCGGGGCACGTCGATTTTTCTGCGGAAGTCTCCCGTAGTCTGGCCGCCTGTGAGGGCGCCATTCTCCTGATTGACGCCACGCAGGGCGTTCAGGCACAAACCATCGCCAACCTCAATCTCGCCCAACAAGCCGGGTTAACCATTTTGCCCGTCCTGAACAAAATCGACAGCCCACAGGCCAACGTGCCGCTGGTAATGCAGCAGTTGGCAGATATTCCTTCGCTGGATATCACTACCGTGCTGTCCGTCTCGGCCAGAACCGGAGAAGGCGTGGCGGCGGTGCTGAGCGTTGTTGCTCACCGCTTCCCGGCGCCAAAAGGGATCGCTAATGCGCCGCTCGCGCGCTGGTGTTTGACTCACATTACGATCCCTATCAGGGCGCAATCATGCACGTTCGCGTGGTGGATGGCAGCGTTCAGGCAGGATCAACGCTGTGTTTCATGTCATCCGGCACGTGTTTCGACGTCACCGAAACCGGCGTTTTTTCTCCCCAACGCCAGCCTCGTCGCGTCTTGAGAAAGGGTGAAGTGGGTTATCTCGCTGCCGGATTAAAAGATGCCGCCGCGATTCGGGTGGGCGATACGCTGACCTTAGCCGATCGCCCCGCAACAGAGCCGGTTGCACGCTATCAGGAAATAAAACCTGTCGTATTTTCTGGGCTCTACCCCGATGCGGACGACGATCTGAAAGGCCTGCGCAACGCCATGAATAAGCTGGCGCTTAATGATGCGGCGTTGCACATGTCTCCCGATGTGTCCGCCTCACTGGGTGCCGGTTTCCGCTGTGGTTTTCTTGGGATGTTACATATGGATATTGTGCGTGAACGGCTCAAACGCGAGTACGGCATCTCCGTGATCGCCACCGCGCCCAGCGTGGAATATCGGGTTACATTGCATAACGGCCAGAGCCAGACCATCGATAATCCGGCACATTTCCCCGGTGAAGAGACGTTAAATTTTGTCGAAGAACCCTATGTTATCTGCACGATTCACTCACCCCAGCGCTACGTTGGCACACTGATGGAATATGGCGCATCGCGGCGCGGGGAATTTATCGATATGCAATACCTTGATAATGGTCTGGTGGCACTCAACTGGACATTGCCGCTCAGCGAAATGGTCTTCGGCTTCTTTGATGCTCTGAAATCACTGACACAAGGCTATGCGACCTTGGACTATGTGTTAGATGGCTACAGACGTTCCGATTTGGTGCGTTGTGATATTTATCTTGATAGCCAGTTAGTTGATGCTTTCTCTTTCATCATTCCCCGTCACAAGGCCTGGCCGCGAGCAACCGAGATCGTGAAAACGCTGAAGTACGTGATTCCACGCAAGCTATATCCCGTCCCTGCTCAGGCCAAAATAGGCAATCGCGTCATCGCTCGCGAAGATATTCCCCCGCTACGCAAAAGCGCATTGGCACAAGGCTTTCAGGGTAGCCTGTCGCAAAAACAGCGCCTGATCCGTAAACAGCGGGAAAACAAAAAACACAATACTGGGTTCTCAAAACGAGACATTCCGCGTGAGGCGTTTATGGCTATTCTGGCGCTTGATGCCTAGTTATTGACGACGAAAACACGGCGATCGGGCGGATATCGCGGCAAGGATATCCGCCCTTCATTTCTCCGCGGGCTTTTCCCTGCACGCCGATGAAGGACAGTATCTTTTATCCTGCCGATAATTTATCCTCTCCCGCCTTTTGTTATGACATAAAAATTAAGCCTGCATATATGATCTCATCACCCGACACAACGCCGACGCCAGCGCCCTCTGCGACGTCAACGCTTGCTGTATTACGCTCGCCCTCGCTGCTAATGCGCGAGGTTTTGGCGGGCACCATCACCGCGCTGGCGCTTATCCCAGAGGTGATTTCCTTTTCCATCATTGCGGGTGTTGATCCCAAAGTCAGCCTGTTCGCCTCCATCGTGCTGTGTTTCACCATGTCCTTTCTCGGCGGCCGACCGGCGATGGTGACAGCGGCGGCGGGTGCCGTGGCGCTGGTTATCGGTCCGCTGGTTCACGCACATGGCGTAGCCTATATCCTGCCTGCGGTGATCATGGCAGGCATCATTCAGATTCTGTTTGGGCTGGCCGGGTTGGCGAGGATGATGCGCTATATTCCCCGTTCGGTGATGATCGGCTTCGTCAATGCGCTGGGCATTCTGATTTTTGCCGCGCAGGTGCCGCATGTTTACGGACAATCCTCGCTTGTCTGGCTGCTGTTTGCGCTGACGCTCGCGATTGTTCTGCTGCTGCCCTATGTGGTGAAAAGTATCCCCGCGCCGCTGGTCGCCATTGTGTCGGTGACCGCGATTGCGATTTTTACCGGCATCACGGTGCCTAACGTCGGCGATGCTGGGCCGATGCAGCCCGGATTGCCGGACTTCACCCAGTGGCTGGTGCCGTTCAATCTTGAAACGCTGCACATCATCTGGCCAACCGCGCTGAGTATCGCCTTTGTCGGGTTGATGGAATCACTGTTAACCGCCAAACTGGTCGACGACATCACGGATACCCCGTCCAGCAAGCGCCGTGAGTGCTGGGGACTGGGCGTTTCCAATATCTTCGCCGGATTTTATGGCGGCATTGCTGGGTGTGCGATGATCGGGCAGACCGTGGTCAACGTGGAGTTAGGCAAAGCGCGTACGCGCATTTCTACTCTCGCCGCCGCACTGGTGCTGTTGCTGCTGGTGACCGGACTGAGCGAAATCATGGCGAAAATTCCGATGGTGGTACTGGCGGGCATTATGATGATCGTCGCGCTGAAAACCATGAACTGGCATAGCCTGCACCCCGCGACGCTGAAACGTATGCCGCTGTCGGAAACGCTGGTGGTCATCGTGACAGTTATTGCGACCGTCTCGACGGGCAACCTCGCTATCGGCGTGGCAGGCGGCGTGATCTTTGCCATCCTGCTGTTTGCACGCCGCGTGGCGCACGTCATTCACGCGGAGCGTCAGGTGAGCGAAGACGGCCAGTCGGTACATTACACGGTACGTGGGCCGCTCTTCTTCGGTAGCAGCAACGATCTCTTCGAGCACTTTCTCTATGCGCAGGACCCACAGAACGTCACCATCGATCTGACGCACGCCCAAATCTGGGATGCCTCCAGCGTGGCGGCGCTCGACGCAATCGAGACCCGCTATCATCGCTACGATGCGAAAGTCGCGATCGTCGGGTTAGATACCCATAGCACCAAAATTCACCAGCGCCTGTCCGGGCACCTCTAATCACTTCCATTCCCTTGGCTACGGCCAAGGGAAAATGTCGGTATATCTCTTCTGTGGATATGAATACCAGGAATCAAACTAAAGCGTGACGGGCAGATGCTTTATCTTATTTCCTCATAGAAAGGAGGAAAGCATGCCTGCAACACTTATTCCGCAAGAAAGCTCCCACATATTCGCTAGCGCATCAGAGAATGGCGATGTCCGCTGATACACCGGGCACCCACTTCGTATTGATACACGGTGCCTGGCACGGCGGCTGGTGCTGGTCGCGAGTGACCGAACAGCTTAATGCTGCGGGTTTCGCCGCCACTGCCCCGACGCTGACGGGGCTGGCAGAACGCCATGACGCGCTCTCACGCGGCATTAACCTCTCCACCCACATTAACGACATTATCGCCGCTATTCAGCAACAGGGCTGGCATAACGTCACACTGGTCGGCCACAGCTATGGCGGGTTTCCCACGACGGCTGCCGCGTATCACTTGCCTGACATCGTGAGCCACCTGATCCTGCTGGACGCATTTTTACCCGCGCCGGGTGAGAAGTTGCTGGACCACGCACCCGATCTCATCGCAGCCTACCAGACGCAGGCGGCGCGCGATCCCACATGGCACATCCCTGCGCTTCCATCGCTGCTGTTTGGCGTGAATGAGGCGGATCGCGACTGGGTCGATGCCCGCCTGACGCCGCAGCCGGTGAATACCTATTTTGAACCGATAGCCTTACCGCCCGCGCCACCGACGCTGAAAAAGACCTACATCCGCTGCACTCGTGCGGCAGGCAACTATCTCACCACCTCGATACAGCGTGCCCAAACCGATCCAACCTGGCGTTTTCTCACGCTCGACAGCGACCACGATGCGATGATCGATGCGCCTGACGCGCTCACCACGCTACTGACATCATCGTTGACAACCCACACACCTCTGTGATTAGACTCAATGATAAGCAGGCTAATTTAAGGAAAGGGTTGATGAAAATTACCGACGTGCGTGTGATTCTCGCGAATCGATATATGTTTGTTGAGGTCACCACCGACGAGGGGCTCACGGGCATTGGCGAATCCGGTGCCTGGGGCTTTCTCGATGCCTCCAAAGGTGCCGTCGAGGCATTGCGCACGTATCTGATTGGGCAAGACCCGTTGCGTATCGAGCACCATTGGCAATATATGTACCGCTGCTGGCATTTCCGCGGCGCCGCCATCATGGGTGCGATCAGCGCCATCGATATCGCCCTGTGGGATATCGCAGGCAAATATTACGATACGCCGGTTTATAACCTGCTGGGCGGGCGCTGCCGCGACAAAGCGCGTGTTTATGCCCATGCAGGCGGGCGCACTACAGAAGAAACCATCGCCAACCTGAAACAGGCCAAAGCTGACGGCTTTACCGCGATTGGTCATCTGACGCCTTTTCTGGATGAGTCGCGCGACGCGCCCTACTTCACTACTCACGCCAAAGAGATCGGCGAAGCCATTGAGCGCATTGGCCTTTATCGGGAAGCGGTCGGTAACGATGTCGACCTGTGTATCGAAGTTCACCGCCGTCTGAAACCCGCCGATGCTGTGGTGTTCGCACGCGGCATTGAGCCGTTTTATCCCTATTTCATTGAAGATCCTATCGGCGCGGATAACTTTGATTCCATGGCGGAAGTGGCCGACAAAATCAATATTCCTATCGCCACCGGTGAACGCCTGAATAATCCACAGGAGTTCGCGATGCTGATTCGCCGCAACGCGGTCGCCTATGTGCGCCCTGATGTCTGCATGTGCGGTGGGATTACCGGTGCGAAAAAAGTGGCCGCGCTGGCAGAAGCCAACGATTTAATGGTGGTGCCACACAACCCGCTCAGCCCAGTGTCTACCGCCGCCTGTTTGCAGATCGCCGTCAGCATTCCCAACTTCGCGCTGCTGGAATATCCGGGAGATGACCAGCCGGCACTGTCGGAAAAATTTGGTGCGACCGGCGTAGAGAACGGCGTGCGGAAAAAAGACGTGGTGAAGAACACCTTCAAGTGCGTGGATGGATTTATGGAGATCCCGACGCAATCCGGCATCGGTATCGAGCTGGCGGACGATCTGGAGAACCGCTTCCCTTATCGCCGTCGCGGCCTGAAAACCCGACTGCACGTCGACGGTTCCGTCGTCGATCAATAACCGTGTTTCGGCAGGTCGTGGCGACCAGATATCGCGCCACGACCTGCCGTGTTGCTCTTAGGGCGGTGTCTGATTTGCCATTTTCCGTCCTTCCCACTGCATCAGCAGACTCAGCGCCGCAGGCAGAGCAAGCAATGTCAGCAGCGTCGCGACCATCAATCCGCCGATAATCGCGTAGGCCATCGGCCCCCAAAATACCTGATGTGCAATCGGGATCATGCCGAGAATCGCCGCCAGCGCCGTCAGTATAATCGGGCGTGAACGGTGACTAGCCGCATTCACGATCGCCTCCACCACAGGCTGTCCGTTTTTCACGTTCAGATCGACCTCACCAATCAGAATCACCGCATTACGAATGATCATCCCTGCCAGCGCAATCGCCCCCAGCAAAGCCACGAACCCCATCGGTGTACCCGTCGGTAGCATGGCAGCAACGATACCAATCAGGCCAAACGGCGCGGTAAGGAACGCCAGCACCATACGGGAAATCCGCTTCAGTTGAATTATCAATAACACCAGCATCACTAGCAGCGTCACTGGCAGCACTGCATACACGGAACCATTGCCCTTGTCGGACTCCGCCGCAACGCCGCCTTCCGTGATGTGGTAACCCGCAGGTAATGAGGCGCGATAACGTTCAATGTCAGGTGCCAGTTTTTCAGACAGCGCAGGTGCCCGCACGCCCGGTGCCATGTCCATTTGCACCGTAATAAACGGTTCGCGCTGACGACGCCAGATAATCGGATCCTCAACGCCATACGTAACGGTCGCAATCTGTCCCAGCGGTACGGAACGTCCATCCGCAATCGGGATTTGCAGATTGGCGATCGTCGCAACGTCTCTGCGCTCCTGCGGCGTGCCGCGAACGACCACATCCACCAGCCGATTGCCATCACGCACCGACGTCAGCGTCGAACCGGAAAATATCGCTGCCAGCATACTCGCCACATCCTGCGAACTGATACCCACGGCGCGCGCTTCCGTCTGATTCAGCACCACATTCACGGTGCGTTCAGGTTCACCCGCCGTCAGATTCACCTCACGAACGTCGGATTGCTTCCCTACCAGACTGGCAAGCCCCTGCGCGATATCGCGGACACGTTGACTGTCCGGCCCCGCCACCCGATATTTAAGCGGCCAGCCCACTGGCGGCCCCAGCTCCAGTGCAGACACGCGCGCCACAATAGAACTAAAATCCTGCGCCAGCACCTGCTTCAACCGTGCTGCCAGCGCATCCCTCGCATCCAGATCTTTTGCCACCACCACCAGCTGCGCGATATTTTCGTGGCTCAGCAAGACATCCATCGGGAGATAAAAGCGCACCGCGCCCGATCCGACATACGTGGAAAAATGGTCAACATCGGGATCGTTTTTCAGCACGGCTTCCAGCCGTTTCGCCTGCGTTGCCGTCGCCGCCTGTGAGGCATTCGCCGGTAGCGTCAGACTGACCAGCAGTTCCGGCCTGTCGGATGCAGGAAAAAACTCGCCCTCCAGTCGGGTGGCACCAAACAGCGAAATGACCAGAAGCATGAGAGTGATAGCCAGCGTCATTCCCCGGTGCGCCAACGCGTGCTGGAGCCACTGGCGATAAAGTCGCCCCAATCGTCCCGGCTCGTCGTGATGGTGGCTAAACGCTTTTGGCAACAACCAGACACCGAGCAACGGCGAAAAGAGAATCGCGACAATCCAAGAGCTCAGCAACGAAATCAGAACCACGACAAAGAGCGAAAAGCAGTATTCCCCCGCGCTGGATGCCGCAAATCCAACCGGAATAAACCCGGCGATCATCACCAGCGTCCCCGTCAGCATCGGAAATGCCGTGCTTTCATAGGCCCAGGCCGCCGCGCGTTTGCGATCCCAGCCCTGCTCCAACCGTGACACCATCGCTTCCACCGTAATCATGGCGTCATCCACCAGCAGCCCCAGCGCGATAATCAGCGCCCCCAGTGAAATGCGCTGTAGCCCGATACCGGTGATTTCCATACCGATGAAGGTCATTGCCAGCACAATCGGGATAGAGGCGGCCACCACCAATCCCGCGCGGCTGCCGAGCGACACAAACGACACCGCCAGAACAATGGCAACGGCCTCCAGCAGCACTTTTACAAAGCCACCGACAGCCCCCTTCACCACCTCGGCCTGATCGGCCACGCGTGTCATCTCAATCCCATGCGGCAGTTGCGCAGAGAGCGTATTCATTTTTTCGCGAATCGCCTGACCGAAATGAAGCATGTTGCCAGTGGGTGCCATTGAGATCGCCAGTCCAATGGCCTTCTCGCCATTAACCCGAAACGTCGGCGACGGCGGCTCTGCCGTTTCACGGTTAATCGTGGCGATATCGACCAGCGGGACAAATTTTCCGCCGATGCGTAACGTAATCTGACGCAGGCTCTGCTCGGAGGTAAACGCGCCGCTGACGCGCACGGCGATCTTCTCATCGTCGGTGCGAATAATACCGGCGGGCGTGACCGCATTCTGCGCTTTCAGTGAATCGATAACCTGCTGTGCATCAATCCCTAATCCGGCCAGACGTCGGGGAGAAAACGTCACCACAATCTGTTCTTCTTCCACCCCCAGCATGTCGACCTTACCCACATCCGGCACACTCAATAACACCGAGCGAATATCCTCGACGCGATCGCGCAGCTCTCGCGGCGAAAAACCGTCGACGGTGAAACCATAAATCGTACCGAACGTGTCATCAAACTCGTCATTAACGGCAGGTGGGCTGACGCCATCAGGGAGCGAACTGGAAATATCCGTCATTTTCTTACGCACCGTATACCAGATATTCGGCACGGCAGACGGCGGCGTATCATCACGCAGGTTAACGAAAACAACCGACTCCCCGGCTCGGGTGTAGCTCTCGACATAATCGAGGTACGGTGTTTCCTGTAATTTTTTCTCCAGCTTATCGGTGACGAAATTGACCGTATCGCCCACCGTCGCGCCCGGCCAGGCGGCAGACACCACCGCGGACTTGATGGTAAACGCCGGATCTTCGTTGCGGGGCAAACGTTGATAACTCATCACGCCTGCCGCCATAATGACCAGCATCATAAAGGCGACCAGTTGCTGATTCGCTAATGCCCAGGCGGACAGATTAAAACGTGCGGTCGATTGCGGTTCTTGTGCCATTAGCGACGCCCCTCTTCATCCAGCCGAATTTTCTCATCCGGCCGTAGCTTGCTGACGCCAGCGGTTACCACGCGGTCGCCTTGTTCCAGTCCTGCGGACAGGAAGATCGCCGTGTCGCTATAGCGGGCAACGGTCACTGGCTGCAAACGTACCGTCTGAGTCGCAGAATTCACGACATAGACAGCCGGTTGATCGCCCTGCCGGGTGAGCGCAGACGCGGGCAGTTCAATAACGGCAGCATCGGACTGCTGTATCGCGCCATTCACGCTGGCACCCAATACCATCGCAGCAGGCGGCGAGGTTAACGTGACTCTCACTCTAAAAGTACGCGTAACGGGATCGGCTTGCGGACTGATATCCCGCACGCGTCCCTCAGCCTGAACGTTCGGCTCAGACAGCAGCGAAACGCGGATAACGCGCGAGGCAAGTGACTGATTGACTAGTCGCTCCGGCACATCAAACACCGCATCGCGCCCGCCCAGAGAGGCCAGCTTCACCACCTCTTGTCCGGCGCTCACTACCTGACCGGGGTTTGCGCTGACCGTCGTGATGACGCCGTCCTGCGCGGCTGTGAGTTGCGTATAGCCGAAGCGTTCCTGCGCACCTTTCACCGTTGCCTGCGCGCTTTCACGACGGGAAGCCGCTGCGTCCCAGTTTGCCTGCGCTTCATCAAGCTGTACCCGCGCAATCGCCCCGCCCGGTGCCAGCGCCTTCATGCGCGAAAAGTTGCTTTTCGCCAGCCGTTCCGCCGAGATGGCGCTGGCTAAATCCGCCTGCGCGCTGCGCAGCTGATTTTCACTGTCGCGCGCATCGAGCGTCGCAATCACATCGCCCCGCTTCACCGACGCCCCCACATCCACCAGACGATTAAGGATGCGGCCATCCAGCCGGAAACCTAACGCCGTTTCTTCATGTGGGCGAACTTCCCCCGTTAACGTCACGGGTTCCCGGTTCATCGCAGGCATAACCACCAGCGTTTTCACCGGCCTGACGGGCGGTGATGCAGGTAAATCATCGGCGCTGTCGCAGCCGCTAAGCAGCAGAGCTGACAGCAGACAGCAGGCAAAACGGCTGACCATCATCGCATCCTCTTACTCATCAGATAACATCAGAACGAATACAGAACGGCCAGCGTGGCGCTGGTATCATTCCGTCGTTCCACCACCTGACTATCGGCAACCTTGTCAGTGAGCCAGGTTGAGGTCACCCCGACGTTCGTTGACCAGGCGGGGCTAAATTGATGCGTCCAGTTCGCGCCCAGCGCATAGCCGTAAACGCCTTTTCCAACATGATACGCTGCCAATCCAGAGCGCTGACTCTGCTGCTGCGTCACGCCGTAGTAGGTTTGGTTAAAGCGGGCATCCCCCATCAGCACGTCCGCTGACAGCGCCAGCACATCGTCTTTTGTCGTTGACTGCCATACCGTGCTCTTTGCTCCAACGCGGTACTGGTTTCCCCTTTTTGTCTCACTCAGCGCAAATTCGCCGCTCGCTTCCAGCGCCAGCCACGGCGCAAACTGATACCCCGCCGTTACGGTGGTGGTGACCGATCCTTTCACTTTGCCCATGCCTTTCAGTCGGTTTGAGCCTGCGCGCCACTGGCTATTTTTGTCATCCCTTCCCATGTCGTAGCCAATCGCGTGATCCAGATAAAAACCGGAAGGCGATTGGTATTGCCAGCCGATGCCGCGCGTGGAATCGAAATAGAGGGGGCCGCGCTGAACGGTCAGCACAGGCAGCGCGGTGGTCTGACGAGCTTTACTTCCCTGATAGCGTGGCGCATTTTGGGCGGCGACGCCCACGGTCACATCCGTGCGATCGCCCAAGAGCGAGGGCGACGATGCTTCCGACTCCGCGGCAAATGCAGTGCCAGATAGCACGATAGCGGACAGGCTGGTGGATAAAATCATTGTTGTTATGTTCATACATCCCCTCTTTAACGCGATAATCTTGCACCGGGGTGTTTCCCCGGCGGGTGCAAGCTAATTGGTGTTGGCTTTTCGGCACCGTGGCGAATTATGCTGATGCTTAGTCAAGAAACGCTTTGTGGTTTTTTAAGATTTCATCAAGAGGTCGTAATGGCAGAAAAACGGGTGTTAATTATTGAAGACGACATGGACGCCGCCAGCGTGCTCGAAGCTTATCTGCGACGCGATGGCTATCAAGTTTCTATCGCGTCTGATGGACAAAAAGGTCTGCACATGGCGCTGACCAGTAAACCCGATTTGATTTTGCTGGACGTGATGTTGCCGAAGATGAACGGCTCTGAGGTGCTGTCCGCCCTGCGACAGCGCAGTAATATTCCGGTGATTATGGTCACCGCCATCGGCGACGAACCGGAAAGGATTGGCGCACTGCGCTACGGTGCGGATGATTATGTCGTCAAGCCTTACAACCCGCAGGAAGTGGTGGCGCGCGTACAGGCCGTGTTGCGACGCACCGGCTACGCCATTCGGGAAGAGGCGATCCTGACATTCGAAAGTTTATCCGTTGACCCGACCTCCGTGACGGCAAGCATTGCGCTATCGCCATCCGAATCCGTGGTTCTCGACCTTACCCCCACTGAATTCAATATTTTGGTGACGCTGCTCAAAGCGCCAAACCGCGCCTTTACACGGGGCGAATTACTGGAAGCCAGCCTGCCGGAAAGCGACGCGCTGGAACGTGTGGTGGATACTCACGTCCACAATCTCAGGAAGAAGCTCAACCAGCACGGCATCATCAATGTGCTCGTCACCGTCCGTTCCGTTGGTTATCGCTTCCGGTGAACCTGATGAAAAAATCGATCTTTCTGTCAGAAAAAATGTCGCTGTGGCGCTGGCTGTGTTTCCGTATTATTTCTCTGCTGCTCGCCACCCTGCTCATCATCGCTGCCCTGATGTGGCTGCGCTTCGCCGTCAACAATGTCTACGTCGAACAGCAGATGCCGGATGAAGTACGGGCAGAGTTTCAGCTGTTAAGCAAACAGGAAGATTACGGAAATCCTCGCTACCAGCAGATTATCAATCAGTATTACGGCCCGGATTTCTTTGTACCGAATATTGCCAGCACCGACTGGCTGGTGCTCGCGATCATGATTCTGATCGCCTTGCCCACCGTCGTCGTCGTGGTTTTGTGGCGGGCTAGGCCGCTGTCACAGCAATTTTCCAATATTGCCAGCGCCGCACGCGACGTCGCTCAGGGAAAATTTGATACGCGCACGCAGCTTGTCGAACAGGCGCCGATGGAGCTGGTGACGCTGGCAGACGACTTTAATAACATGACCGCACAATTGGAGCGCTACGAACGGGAACTGCGTGAATCCAGCGCAGCGCTGGCTCACGAACTGCGTACGCCGTTAAATGCGGCGATGGGTCGCGTTCAGGGCATGCTTGATGACGTCTTCCCACGAGATAAATCACAGCTGACAATGGTCATCAAACAGCTCGAACAGCTCAACCACGTCATTCAGGATCTGCACTTCCTGTCACTCGCCAGAGCCGGCCAACTGCAGCTGGTCCACACCCCTTTCTACTTCGACGAACTCATAACCGAACGATTGACCTGGTATCGGCCGCAGTTAGAACAAGCCGGATTCCAGACGCATACGCATATTGAACAACGCGACTTTTGCCTTGCTGACCGCGAACGGTTAGGACAGGTGTTCTCGATTTTGATTGAGAATGCATTAAGTTACGCCAGCGATGGCCGCTATCTGGCAATTGATGTACGTGAAACGACGCTGCGTGAAAACGCGCCGTGCTGGCAGATTACCGTTTCCGATCGCGGGCCGGGGATTGAGCCAGAATCGCTGCCCCTACTTTTTGACCGCTTCTGGCGGGCAGAGCATTCACGCGGGCGACACTCCGGCGGCAGCGGACTTGGGCTATCTATCGCGTCAGCCATTATCACTGCACATGGCGGCGCTATTTATGCAGAACACGACAAGAATGGCGGACTTGTCATCATAATGACGCTGCCTCGTAGTACCTAAAAGAACGGTACCTAAAAGAACGGTGCATTATCAGTAATTGCCAATAGTTAAAAAGCATAGCGAAATTATTGCTATGCCTTCCCTCCGGGAAAAAACATGGCAAACCGTGGCAATACTCATCGACTACATGACGAGGTACACGGTACAACCCCAGACGCCACGCCCTGTAGCGGGACTCATCGCGCGCCAACGCGATTTTTCTCCCGCGCCATCCTTATATTTATCTGGAATGAGATAAGACGAAAAGAACTAATTTCATTATAAGTATTTCGCTACTCTGCATGAGCGAAATATATCGCCTCGATTAAAACTCAATCATCAAGGTAACTATAATGAAACGTTCACTTCACCAGGTATTCATGGCGATCGCGCTGATTAGCGCCTCCTTTTTCAGTCAGGCCGCCGATACACAAACCTCGACATGGCAACACATCAAACAAACCGGTGAGTTACGCATCGGCGTGGCACAGGGCGAGCCCTGGTATTTTAAAAATCCGTCCACCGGAGAATGGGACGGCATCGGCTATAACATCGGCAAAGAGCTGGCAAACGATCTTGGGGTAAAACTGGTGACAGTGGAAACCACCTGGGGCAACGCCATCGCCGCCTTACAGACTGGTCAGATCGATACGATGTTAGTGCTCGACCCGACGGAAGAGCGGAAAAAAGCGGTCGATTTTCCTGAGCAGCCCTTCTTTTGGTATGCGCAAGGCGTGTTGATTCGTGATGGCATTACGGTGACCAACTGGGACGATCTCAATCGGGAAGATGTTAAAATCGGCGTCACGCTGGGCTCCAGCCCCGACCTGATTCTGACCAAACGTCTGCCAAAAGCACAGCTGGTACGTTTTCCGAATATGGATGAAGGCGTGGCCGCGTTCTACGCTGGCCGGGTCGATGCGCTGTCCTATTTCCACCCTGCGCTGGCACTGCAACAGGCTAAAGTCGGCAAGGGTAATCTGATTCTGCCGAAGCCGATTATTGAGGTCAGCACCAGCGGAGCAATCCGTAAAGAAGCCGATCAGACCTTCCATAACTTCCTGAATGACGAGTTTGCCAAGCTGTATAAGTCCGGTAAGACGCAGCACTACTATGAGCAGGCGCTCAAACTGCGTGGCGTTGACGTCAGCAAAGTGCCATCGGTCATTAAAGAAGACTGGAAATAAACCAAACGCGGTTAACGCGACAGTCCTGAACGGATTCAGGACATCTGCATTAGCGGGGTCAGCAGCGCGGCGACATCCTGACATTGTTCCAGTTCGGATAACGCCGCCGTTGCCTCCGCAACCGTTGCTGGGGCAAGTCGGGACGAGAGATTCTCCGCAAATTTCGCCATGATGCGGCTTTCCACCAGCGGGTGTTCGGCGCACCCCAGCGGAAACGCAATGCGCTCACCGCTCACCACCGTTCCCCGCGTGACAACATCAACCTGCAACACCGGCCGACGCGCCTGCGCCATCAACTGGTCGAGTTCAGGAGAAACCTCAACGTGAACCTTATCGGCCAACGCCAGAAGTTCTGGGCTGGTTAAGGTGTCGTCCGCACTCCAGCGATGGCGCGGAATGCGATAGGCCAGACACGCCAGCGCAAACGGCAGGCTGAACTGCGCATCTGTCGCATTCTGCGGCCGTGCATCCATAAAATCAGCGGCCAGCCTCTGGCTTCCTTTGACCCAAATCTGCTCAATAGCCTGCGGCGACAGCGCCAACTCATGCTGTACGCGCTCGAAAGATTCCAGTGCGGTATGTATCCAGCGACAGGTCGGATAGGCCTTGAAACTGGCGTGCTGGATCGCCCACTCCTCTCCCAGGCCAGCAATCAATGCCGCTTCATCAAAGCGGTCAGATCCCATCATGCGCCAGAATCCCTGCTCGCCGGACAGCACATCTCTTGGCCCGATAATCCCGCCGCGATGCAGCTCTACCCCACGGACGCCGGCTTCCGCTGCGGGCGCGTTGTAATCCTTGAAAGAGACCAGCGGCCGCTGCTGCCAGTTGTATTTGTGCAAACTGGGCAACGGCGTCAGCGACGCCGCCAGACCGATAGCGTTTTCTAACCCTGTGGCGTCACACCCTGTGAGCAATCCGTAAGCCACCGCCGCCCCGATCGATTCATGCTGGCACACGCCATAGACCTGCTGAAAACGCGCCGGGCTCGGTTGCTGAGACTGAATGATCCGGCCATTGATTTCATACGCGGCGGCCAGCGCGCAGATCAGCGTTTTGCCGTCGATCGGACGCGTACCGACTGCCGCCAATGCGGCGGCAACCAGCGAAGCGCCGGGGTGCCCCATACCGCGACCAGCAACCTCATAGCCATCATCGTAATCCAGCGCATTGATCGCCGCCGCATTCAAAAACGCCGCGCCGATAGCCGCCAGCGGCGCGCCTCCGTCCAATACCGGGCTGTTGCCCGCCGCATAGTGCAGGCGGGTGACACGCGCGCAGTCTTGCACCACCTGGCTACCTGCACCGGCAATGCCGCAGCCCAGACTGTCGATAAAATGCAGCGCGATTTTTCTTCTTAACGCAGCGGGAATGTCCTGAATCGTCAATCGGTGGGCAAAGGTCGCGAGGCGCAACGTCGGAGGGAGTTCAGTAGCGTGAAACATCGGCATACCGCCATTCTTTTATAAATAAAAGGAATATTAGCACCACGTTTTATTATTTATTTATCATTTTTTCGACCTGCTAAGATGCATCGGTTCTAACAAAATAAGAAATGCATTTCCTAATTACGTTGTTTCCAGGGGCGCTATTTTATGTCTTATCAGTGGGATTTTTCCGCCATCTGGCCTTACCACCAGTTGCTGTTGGAGGGGCTATGGGGAACGATAAAGATCGGTGCCACCAGCATCCTGATCGGGATGCTGGCTGGCATGGTGCTTGCCGCCATGAAAATGTCGCCCCGGCGGCTCTTGCGCCTGCCCGCCGCGATGCTGATTGGCTTTTATCGTAATACGCCCGCGCTGGTGCACTTCTTCTGGATTTACTACGCCCTGCCCGTCATTACGCCGTTAACGTTTTCGCCTTTCACCGCCGCCGTGATCGCGTTGTCCGCACAGTCCGGTGCCTTTTATGCCGAAGTTTACCGTGGTGCGATTTCCTCGATTCACGCGGGGCAATGGGAAGGGGCCAAAGCGCTGGGCATGCCAAAATCGACCGCGCTGCGTCGGGTTATTCTCCCACAGGCGTTACGCCGGATGAGCCCGCCCTTTATTGAGCGCTCGTTTGAACTCATCAAATCGACATCGCTGGCGTCCTCTCTGGCCTACAGCGAGCTGCTTTATCAGGCGATGCAGATCAACAGCCAAACCTACCGACCGCTGGAAGTCTACAGTCTGGTGGCGGTGATGTATTTCACCCTGCTGCTGCTGATTAGCCTGTTCAGTCAACATATTGAGAAACGGCTGTCGCTGGCAGACCGTCGGCTCGCGTAAGGAACATCATGCACTATCAATGGGATTTCTCGCTGGTCTGGGACAACCTTCCCGTGCTGCTGAAAGGCCTCGGCGTCACACTCGAACTCTGGCTGCTGGCCGGTGTGTTGGGAACCGTGCTAGGGCTGGTTTTCGGTCTTTTTCGCGTATTTGGCAAACGCTGGCTGTCGCTGCCCGCCAGAGTCTTTGTCGAAATCTTCCGTAATACGCCCGTCCTGATCCAACTGATCTGGTTTTATTACGCTTTCCCGGTTCTGGTCGGCATACAGTTCAGCACCTTTGCCGCCGCAGCGCTGGCTCTGACGCTGTATAGCGCGGCGTACTGTACGGAAATTTTCCGCGCGGGGCTGCAATCTATCGACCACGGGCAGTGGGAAGGCGCAAAAGCGCTGGGCATGCGGCAGGCGGTGATCCTGCGGCGCGTGGTTCTGCCACAGGTGTTACGCAACATGCTGCCCGCGCTCACCAATCGGATGATCGAACTGGCCAAGGTGACCTCGCTGGCTTCCATACTGGCCGTCAACGAACTGATGTATCAGGGGCGGCTGCTGAGCAGCACCTATTATCGTCCGCTGGAAATCCTGACGGTGGTCGCGCTGCTCTATTTCATCTTGATCTGGCCGGGGAGTTACCTTGCCGCACGACTTGAACGTCGTTTCCGTTCAACCCCCTAGTCTGACAGCGCCACAGGATTGCTATGAGTGAAACTATGACTTTTAATGAAAATCGTACTTTAAATGAAAATAGTACGTTGAGTGGAAATGAAGCTCTGAATGACGATATCGTCCTGCGCATTCGCGGGCTTCAGAAACGCTTTGGTGCCGTTGAGGTCTTAAAGGGGATCGATCTGGATGTACGCCGTGGCGAAAAAATTGCCATCATCGGCGGCAGCGGTTCGGGAAAAAGCACCCTGCTGCGCTGCCTGAATTTTATGGAGATCCCCAGCGCCGGCACCATCGAACTCGATGGCGTGGTACTGGGAAAAACCAATTCGCAAGGCCAGCGTGATTATCCCGAAAAGCAACTGTGCGCCGTGCGGGAACGCGTGGGCATGGTGTTTCAGCAATTCAACCTGTTTCCCCATCTGACCGTGCTGGAAAACGTGCGTGAAGCACTGGTGTCGGTGAAGAAAATGCCACGGCATGACGCGGATATCATCGCCAAAGTGCAGTTGGAAAAGGTCGGACTGAGCAACAAGCAAGAAGCCCGTCCCGGCAGCCTATCCGGCGGTCAGCAGCAGCGCGTCGCGATTGCCCGCGCGCTGGCGATGTCACCAGAGATCATGCTGTTCGATGAACCGACATCGTCACTGGATCCAGAACTGGTGGGAGAAGTGCTGCACACCATCCACGCGCTTGCAGAGGAAGGCCGTACCCTGCTGTTAGTCACCCATGAACTGGGATTCGCCTATCACTTCGCCGACCGCGTTATCTTTATCGAAAATGGCGTGATCCACGAAATGGGCAGCGCCGAGCAGGTGCTCAAAAATCCGCAGCAGCCCCGCACCCAAGCCTTTCTCGCCCGCTTTGCCGAGCGCGCCTTTTAACTCATCATTCAGGAACAGCACGATGCAACCCACCTTATCCAGCCAAAGCAGTCAGGCCTATTTACAAGATCCACGTAACAGCAACGTACAGGTTTATGTGAATGGGGAATTTGTTCATCGCGACAACGCGGTGGTGTCGATTTTTGATTCCGGCTACGTGTGCGGCGACGGCGTATGGGAAGGCTTGCGTCTGGTTAACGGTCGCCTGATTGCGCTGGATGCCCATCTCGATCGCCTGTTTGACGGTGCCGCCGCGATCCAACTGGATATCGGCCATAGCCGGGAAGAACTGACTGATATTCTCCATAAAACACTCGCCATCAACGGCATGGCCGATGGCGCGCATATTCGCCTGATGATTACCCGAGGGAAAAAGCATACGCCAAATCAGGATCCCCGCTTTATTATCGGCGGCGCCACCATCGTGTGCGTAGCGGAGTATAAAGTCGTCGATACGGCGGCGAAAAAGCGCGGGCTGACGCTGTTTACCTCCACCTATCGCACCAGTACGCCAGACGTCTTCGATCTGCGGCTGAATTCGCACAGTCGGCTTAATCTCATCCAGGCGCTGCTACAGGCGTTGCAGGCAGGAGCGGATGAGGCGCTGATGCTGGATCCGCACGGTTTTGTCGCCAGCTGTAACTCCACCAACTTTTTTATCGTCCGCCGCGGTGAACTGTGGACGTCGTCGGGCCGCTACTGCTTCAACGGCATTACCCGCCAGACCATTATCAACCTTGCAGAAGCCAATGGGCTGAAGGTCAAGACTCAGGATTTTACGCTGGCAGAAGCCCTCACCGCCGATGAAGCCTTTGTCACCGGCACGCTGGCAGGCATCACCCCGGTAAAAGCGCTGGACGGTCGCCCGTTTAACCTCGAACACCGCCCGGTAACCGACCAGCTCAGCCGCTGGTATGAGGCGTATTTGCACGCGCAGTGATTGAGGCGCCATGTTCAACAACGAATTGATTCAACGAAATATTAACCGTCAGAAACATTTCATGTAACCTAAGCGCCACTTTTTCAAAAGAGCAGGTCAGGGAATGAAAGCCGTAAAGTTACTGTTTGGCATCCTATTACTGAATATGGTCATAGGGGTCAGCACGGCTATCGCCGCCCCAGATGACACCACACACCCTTTTACGTGGGTAAAACGCTGGCACATCCGATCATTTCGGGCGCACGCGACAGCAGCGCCCTTCTGGTTTTCATTCAGGAAAATCAGGTAGTCAAAGGCTATTATTGCTTCTGTAGCGAAGAGGATCATAGTGTCGATCACCTTCCCCACCTGCTCGGTACCTTCCCCGATTCCACCATTGAATCCGTGTTTTATGCCGACGTGGACCAGGCGGGTCAAATCACGCTGGTGTTGAGTAAAAGCCACGGCAAGTTCGCCCTGCGCGGTTGGCGTTATATTGAAGACGGCAGCTATATTCCGGTGCTGAGTTTACAGCCGGTTCTGGACAAGCTGGTTCACGAGAATAAGGATCTCAATGCAACGTCGATAAAACGCGCCCTCGCCAAGCTTCCACCTTATGACTACAGCGCGCAGTACCCTAAGTTCGATAATCACGATTTCGATAACATCGACTTTACTCAGGGCAACGTTGTCGGCTGGTATCTTGACGATGGCACGCCTTCTCATGCTGCGAAACAGCCAGCAGACAACGTCTACGCCTATAAAAAAACCTTCGCGGAAAAAGACGGTTTATTTCTTACCGTAACCTTCCGTCGCGTGGAAGACAGCGCAACGCCCGGATTTCGCGCGACAGCCATCAGTTGGCAAGCTGACCCGGCTAAATTCAGCGGCAGCGAGAATGGGCCTTATGTCTATTACTCGCCGCAATATGGCTTAGTAAAAGGTTTTTCCTACATGGCGTTCCTGACGGAAAATGGACCACCGTCGGCGAGAACTTCGCCAGTTCAGGTAGCTATGTCGCGGGACAACAGCAAGGCCAGTGGACCATCAGCGACGGGCAAGAAACGGCAACGGGATTGATGAAAAACGATGAACGTGAAGGCCGCTGGGTGATCGCCGACGGCATGGATGGCAATACACCAGAGCTAAGTGGCTTCGATACTTATCTCAATGGCCAGCGTCGTGGCCCCAGCGAGCGCCGTCTGGCGGGTGTGCTGCGCTCGAAGGGCGATTATGTTGATGACCAGCCTGAAGGCATGTGGATCACCGAAAACGGCGAAGGCCCGTTTGTGAAAGGCGTGGCTAACGGGATGTGGAAACTCAAGACGGCTGACGGCGAGATCCAGCAGGTCGAACTGATCGCTGGCGTAAAGCAGGAGAACTGCGCTGGAGTGATAAGCAAGGTCGCCTGACACAACTCATTCATTATAAAGATAATCTTCCTCACGGTGTGTACCAGAAGTTCAACGCCGCCGGAAAAATGGTTTATCAGGCTGACTATGTCATGGGCAAACTGGAAGGCCGTGAAATCGAATATTATGACGATGGCACCACTGTGCGCGCCGATCGCGGCTACCGCAATGGCGAACTCGACGGCCCGAATATCTATAATTTCCCTGACGGAAAACCGAAGTCCATATCAACCCTTGACCGCGGTTATGAAGTCGGACTGATGCAGGAATTCACTGCCACTGGCGTCAAAATTACCGAGCGTAATTACTGCCCTCTGTCGATGAGCGGTCGTGGCTACTGCGGTAAACAGCAAACCTTCAACCCTGACGGCACGCCGCTCACCGAAGCCGATTATCTGTTCAACCGCCAGCAAACCAATAATACCTGGTATGCGAACGGTCAGCGTCAGGATGAAACACGTATCGGCACCGATGACAGCTACACCCAAATCAGCTATTACCCTAACGGCCAGATGCAATGCATTAGTCGCGCGCAGGGTTTCAAGCCGTTGGTGGTCGATGGCAAAGAGTACAAAAATTATCAGGGCGCGCTGCGTCAGGGTGAAAGCGCCTGTTACTACCCCGATGGCAAAGTCAAAAGCAGCGGAGTCTGGAAAGACGGCAGACTGACCACCGGCTGTGAAACCCGTTTCGATGAGAACGGAAAACAGACCGCCCCCCGGCCCTAAAGGCTGCGTGATTCCGAAATGGGAGTATGAACAATGAGATCCCACACAGGAGAAACGCTCAATAATCGATGATTCTGCACGGGTGTGCCAGTGATTCATATCCTTTCGAAAGTGGCACCGCATTGAGTGAGGTTATAGGGAGGCAGCTACTTTCCATAACTCACTCAATGGGATAACGATAAGCCCCGACGTCTGCTCGGGGTTAGCCGCTGATGTTTATAGATCGTTCAGCGGTATTATTCAGCGACGTATCAGGTTTAAGATCTCGTTGGGGGTTGTCTGCTTTGGGCGAGGAGCGGACCTATCATTATGGTGTGTTTATCAACGGGGAGTAGATTTGCTTGAATACTTCAGTCGGCACCACGGGCAAGTTCATCTATTGTTTGACCAAAAACTCGATGGTAGTTAACGCTTTTGATAACCTGAGCACCGAGAGACTCATAAAACTTCTGTGCCAACGGATCTGCTGCCACCGATAACCAATCAAGTTGAAAGCACCCTCTCTTTAGCACGGCTTGCTATAAAACCCATCAGCTTTCTGCCAATTCCGGTCCTTCTGAAAGGCGCAGAAACAAAAAGCTCTTTGATAAACATTTGCCCACTGAGACGTGGTGAGGGGTACATCACTGAAACACATGAAAACGCAGCGATGACGCCATTGCAAACCACTTTGTGAACTTCAGTACTGGAGTTAGCTGCAAAGACCTTATCCTTCAAATAAGCGGACATGTCACTTCTGGACAGGCAAAGTTTTTGATTATAGTAGGTTTCCATTTCGATAAAAATATCAGCCAAATCATCATATTCGTATGGTTTGCAGATGGTGATATCCATGTATGTTCCCTAAGAAAAATGTAATGATTTATCATAGCGTACGACAAATCAAAGTGGTGGAACTATCACCAAAAATCTCTGCGGTGCATCATTAAGTTCGCTGAACTACTACCGTTGATTAATGAAAATTGTATTTAGCAACTTCCGCTGATGGCACAAAGCTGCCCTTTCTCCCATCAGGCAGTTATGGGCGAGGAACGGACCTTACAGTAGTATGTTAGACAACATAGAACATATTTAATCTGAAACCTCAAAATGAGATCACCTCCAGTGAAAATAAACCATTGCCTGACCTGTGGTCAGCCAATGAGCGAAGAACCAGAAACGTTAAATCTTGATTGTGGCGGCGATTGTTCAAGTTGTATGGCCTGGCATGGCGATCCAGACGCAATTGAGGTTGTTGAAAAACTTACTGGCGAGAAAGTTAACGTCCGCAAAAGTTCATATCGTTCCTTAAAGGATTAAGTGCAACGCTGAGCAAGGGCGAAAATTTGCATCCCCAGTGAGTGAATCTATTAAGTAGAAACACTCAAAGCCAGATTAGAACTTGCTTGGGGTTGTCCCTATCACTGAACGAAATGCAGCAGAAAACGCGGCAGGACAGGAAAAGCCGAGTTGGTAGGCGATCTGTTTAACGGATACACCATTAGATGTTCCTGCATTGATGCACAGGGTTATCTGTGGAACGCCGAATGGGGCGGCAGTCGGGTTGTTCGTTACAGCCCAGAGGGAGAAACGCACAGTATTCTGTCTGCTCCTGCCATACAGACTACCTGCCCGGTGCTCGGTGGTTCGTCACTGAACACGCTTTTTTGCACCAGTGCTCGTGTTGGACTTACTTAGCCAACCACATATGACGGTGCACTGTTCAGTATCCGGTCACCATTTTTTGCCGGATTGCCAGAAAGCCGCTTTGGCTTAATCTCATCCAAGCGTTGCAGGCGGAAGCGGATGAGGCACTGATGCAGGCTCCGCAATGCGCGACTGATTTCTCAAGTAATAAGGAAAAGGACAACATTGTGTTTTCTTTCAGACGGAATTGTGGTGTGGAAAGTCAACCGTTACCATGAGCCCGCCTTCTGCAGACGTACTTAGGTATACGTTGCTGTTGTGTTGCTGCGCAACCGCTTTGACGATTGCCAGTCCCAGCCCGCTCCCACTTTGCGTCTGATTGGGATCGCGAAAAAATCTATCGAACACGCGCTCCCTCAATTCAACGGGAATACCGGGCCCTGCATCTGAGACACGTAACTGAGTGGATTGATCTAATGATCGTACCTCTACCTCAACCCGCCCGCCCTCAGGGCTGTACTTCACGGCATTTTCAATGACGTTATCAATCAGCGACATCAGGCGTTCTCTAACACCGGTAATCCAAACTTCATCATGGGAGTAGAATTCAAGTTCAATCCTGCGCCCAGCCGCTAGCGGTGCCAACACGGCCATTCGCTCTTGTATGAGCGTCGTCAGAGGCACAGGCTCCATAACCGTATCAATGCGCGCTTCGCTGTGCATCAGCAGCAGCAGTTGATTGACGAGACGAGCAGCACGGCTATTGCTGCGAATAATCCCCGCAAGCAACGCCTGCTGGTTATCGCTGCTTATATAGGACTGCAAAGCCTCAACATTGATACGCATCGCAGCCAGAGGGGTACGCAGTTCATGAGCAGCATCTGCAATGAAAACCCGTTCCCTTTCAGCACTTTCTCGCACTCTGGCAAGAAATATATTAGTAGCGTCCACCATTTGGCGAAGCTCCCTGTGCTTTGGTACTTCTTTTAAAGGAGAGAGATCTTCTGGAGTGCGTAAGGCAATTTCATTGACCACCTTGTTCCAGGGGCGCATTGCAATGCGGATTGACAGCCATGCGGGAAACAAAAGAAAAGGAATGCAGACCAGCAGCGGCAATATATAGTATCCACGCGAGTTCAGGTATATAAAGAAGTTCCAGCCTCCGGCAGGGGTGACCAGCGTTACCTCCGCGTCGGAGTTCGCGGACTTTAGCGTACGGCTAGTCCAGGTGCGACCATCACGCTGAATGCTCTGAATTTTCCCATATCGGGTGTTTCTCACCCCCGCCGGTGCGCCGTCAGATGAATAAATTATCTCTTTATTCTTCCGAACGATTAGGCTGATTGACAGTGCAGGATCTTCCCCTCCGCCATAACCTTCCTGCAACGCCTTGCTGAACTTTTCCAGCACATCGGTTAGATCCTGCGGGCGATCCCCCATACGATCAACCAATGTAAGAATGGTTTCGTAAGTCTTGTTGCCCAATAGCATAGCGGGGCTGCGCAAGTTCTCCCATAAAACGTAGGTCAGAAAAAGACACCAAAGCAGCGTAAGCAATAGCATTTGGGCGATAATAATTCTCCGTACGAGCGTTGGGATTCTCAAGTGGCGCCAAAAATTGCGCATCAACCTGCCCCCTTCTGAATCGGTACGGTATCAATGACATACCCTACGCCTCTCACCGTTCGTACATAGCCCTCGCCGATTTTGCGACGCAAATTGCCCATGTGCACATCGAGAGGATTGCTCATGTTTTCTTTTGCACCGAATATCTTTTCTTCCAGAAACCGTCGTGTAAGCACGCGATCAGTGCGCAGCATTAACGTTTCAAGCAGCGCGTATTCACTCGCCGTCAAATCGACATTACGTGTACCCACGGCCACGCGTCGAGTCGGCACATGGAGAGATAATCCTCGAATTTCTATCACCTCATCCTGAAAACCGTAACTGCGCCGCGCAAGTGCTCTCACTCTGGCCAACAACTCGGCGAGAACGAAAGGTTTGACGAGATAGTCGTCTGCACCAGCATCCAGCCCAACCAGACGATCTTGCAGAGTACCTCGGGCAGTCAGGATGATAACGGGGATTCCCTTGAGCCGCTGACGCAGGCTCGCCATCAGGCTCATACCATCACCGTCGGGCAGGCCGAGGTCGAGCAATACAAGTTCTGGCACGCAGAGATCGAGTTGATGCAGCGCATCCACTTTACGGCGCACCCATATAACATCTAATCCTTGATCTTCAAGGGCAATACGCACGCCATTGCCGAGATCGAGGTCGTCTTCAATTGGGAGAATGTTCACAATAGTTACTTTATCAACAGTGCATGAAGAACGTCTGAAGAAAAAAACGGTATCAGGAAATCTATCAGATTTGCAGCCCGGTAATTGCTTCAGTATTTCTTCATTTTTGGCTCATGAGAACTTCAGGGTGAGCATTCAAACTGGGCGTTCTGGTGTTTAAAACCGCTTGTATCGTAATCAGTTGAATCCACAAGGACTTCTTTAATGAGAAACATCGACCTGCATCATAAGTTCCTCCATTCGCTCTCAGGACGTGCCCTGAAAAAACTATTGTCGGGCGCTGTCCTGGCATTACTGGCTACCCCAACGTTGGCAGCAGAACAGAAACAGGGCAACGAGTTGACTCTGGGCGGAGGCGTGGATGTTGCGCCACGTTATTCTGGTTCGGATAAAAGCCGCGTCACAACTGCCCTGGTGATTGATTACTCTATGGTAAATGGTTTCTTCGTCAGCACCACACGTGGTATCGGTTACGGTAACAACATCGGCAAGTTGGATTACAGCGCTGCACTGAGCTATCGCGCAGGCCGTAAGGATCGTGACGTGGACAGCGACTCGATCAGCTACGGTAGCGACCACTTGCGAGGTATGGGTGACGTCAAAGGATCGGCTGTCGGTGTGCTTGGTCTGGGGTATAAGGTGACGGACTGGCTTAATTTACAAGTGCAGGCTGAGGTGCCGGTTTCTCAACGAAGCAATGGTGAAGCCCTGCATGTTGGCATTATCAGTCCGCTCTATACCTCATCGAAAAATTCCGTCACGCTGGCGCTGACCGGCAGTTGGGGGACGAGCGAGTACATGCAGACTTACTACGGGGTAAATGCATCACAGTCGGCCGCATCGGGGTTTGCCCAACATGATGTCGGATCTGGGATTTATGCCTATTCACTGAATGCTGACTGGACGCACAAGTTCAACCAAAACTGGAGCATGATTGCCGCAGCAGGCTTTACGCAGTTGACTGGTGATGCACGCAATAGCCCAATTGTTCAACGAAAAGCATCGCCTACCGGAGGCCTGAAGGTGACATATAGTTTCTGATCGTTGTTAGACGTGTGCTTTCAGGCAGATTGTGGCTATACACCGTCAATCAATACACATTCGAACCGCGCCAGTTCAGATGATGGGGCGGTACTCAGCTCACCCACTCGCCCTGCTTATGCCCTGTTAATCAGAGCATCTGCCTCATCTCAGGGGCCCATAAAAATAAGGTTTTCTGAATAGATTCATCTGATGACCTGAAGTCACGCTCTTTGTCGAACGTGTTAGTCTCCCGTCAAACCGCACCATCCGCTTTTGGCAAATCGGATCTTACTCACCGTGATGTTCACAGCGTCTGTTTTTGGCGCGAAGTGTCCAGACCGAGGGGCTGTCAGGTCTGCTTTGAGCGAGGTGCGAACATTAATCACCTATACTTCAACAGTTCGGCCAACTGGTGATATAGGCTATTTTACAGATTTACGGATACGTCTTTTCATCATCTGACGGCACACGGCTTTTCTCCATCAGTACAAAAGCATTATCCGTGCAGAATTCTATGTAAGCTCTAGCAGCCGCCGAAACATGCCTGTGTTTTTATAAACCAGATGCAATGATGAGAAGGGCAATCGGGTCTGAGGCAATATCTCAATCAATTCTCCACAGTGAATGTATTCAGCAGCAAAAATGCAGGTAATTCGGTAATGTAGGCTCCTGCCAGCGCTCCCGCACGCAAATGGAGGTAGTCATTTACCGTAAAGGTGGCTGGAACATCATAGGCATGCTCACCGAGCATCCATACCGGACGTGCGCCTATCACCGAACCCCAGGCGGCACAGGCGTAATTCCTGAGGTCTGATGGTTCTTTGGGAAGGTCGCTGTTCAGGAATAGTTTCGGGCTGGCGACCAGAATATGCCTGAAATCCATAAGATGGCGCGCCACAACACCATCATCAGCGATGCTTCCAACCCTTAGCGCGACGTCAATGCCTTCAGAGATTAAATCCACCCGGCGCTCCGTCGTATAAACGTTAATGGCGATACCCGGATGCATCTGTTGAAACTGCCTGATGATCTCCCACCATGGTTCCAGTGACTGGGGCATAGTCAGGCGCAATCGACCGGTAATGCGGGTGTCGCCAGTTGTAAGAAACAGCTCTGCATCATTAAGTATATCGATGGCCGAACTGGCCTGGTTCAGCAGTTTTTGTCCCGCCTCTGTGGCGCTGCAACCCTTCACTGTTCGTTCGAGCAGAACAACATTCAGCTCGTGCTCAAGTTCCGAAATCCTGCGACTTAGTGTTGGAAGCGGGATGTTATTTTGCCGTGCAGCAGCAGAGAGACTGCCGCAGCGGGCTGCCATAACAAACATCTTTAACGCATTTAAATCCACCTTAGCCTCTCAAATATGAAAGTGTCACTTTCAATTCAGGATCTACAGAGAACGGAATTAGGGTATTAGAATACCGCTGTTTCCAATCATTAACTGCCAAGATTATAGAGGAAATAAAGGGTGAGAAGCACCGTCAGAGTATTTCTGACGTGATTAGACCTTCTCAAACGCTAAGCCTGGCCCCTGAAAAAGCTATCAGATATGAAAGGCCATAGTTTTACATCCATCAGGAAAACGACAGTAACATGAATGACATAGCATTAGCCTACCTGAACCGCCTTGGCCTTGATGCGGAACCGCCATCTCTCCAGGCACTCACCCGATTGCATCAGGCTCACGTTGAGCAGATACCATACGAAACTTTCTGGATACACCTCGCACAAGGATGGGGTATTGACCCCATTGAGAGCTTCAGGAGGGCCGCGAAAACCCGACGAGGCGGTTACTGTTTTCAGCTTAATGGCGGCTTACATACGTTACTTCGCCACCTTGGTTATCGCGTGAGTATCAACCCCGCAAATGTCCACGGTGCAGAAGGTCCTGAACGTATAAAGCTGGAAAATCACGCCGCAATCATCGCCGAGGGAATGCCGTGTGAAAGCAATCCCAATGGCAG
Source organism: Pectobacterium sp. PL152 (assembly GCA_021907015.1). Classification (GTDB taxonomy): domain Bacteria; phylum Pseudomonadota; class Gammaproteobacteria; order Enterobacterales; family Enterobacteriaceae; genus Pectobacterium. The sequence continues at coordinate 692,334 of CP091064.1, forward strand.
ATGGTGGGTTGATGTCGGCCTTGGCGATGCACTGCATAAACAGATGCCGCTGATGAACACCACCGTTAATCAGGGTTCGATGCAGTTTGGAATGGAGGCTGTAGGCGAGGATGGCGTTGGCGACTGGCATCTCACGGCCGATCCATCATGCTGGATCGCTGGTGTCAGTATGGCTGACCAGCCCGCTAACATGAGTGATTTCATCGACCGACATCACTTTAACGTGCACTCGCCAGAGTCGGGATATGCAAAAGTTGTCACTGCACAACTTCGCCGACCTGACGGTAAAACGATACTGCGAGGTTGCGTTCTCACAAAAACTGACGGCAAAGTCGTGACGACTCACACCTCGGCGTCTCTACCGGAATGGCTGGACGTACTGAGCGCCGAATTCGACCTAACTTTCGACAATGTTCCCGCCGAATCACTTACAAAATTGTGGGCGAAAGTACGACAGATCCATGAAGAATGGCTTCAGTCACGCGATAGCGTGTAAAGCCTCAAGCTATAAATTCACCACTTATCGGATATTTCAGCGTCTCAAGCTGGGATTGCATCTGGCTAAAAGCTGGACGATCTAAACCAGGCAGCGCGGGGAAATTGATATGCAGGTCACGGAGATAAGAATGAGACAGTATGTTAGCGGTACTCTAAAGAAATCAGCGCTGATGATTACAGCGTTGATGGCAATAACAGTGCCAGGCGGCGCATTCGCGCACGAGGAAACGGCTGGTGAAAAAGTGCTGTGGGAACATAACGCTGATTTTCGCAGACAAATTGTGGAGGTAACGCCTGGAGTGTACGTAGCCGTCGGCTATTCGGCGGCAAACGTGACGCTGATCCAGGGTAAAACTGGTTCTATCATAGTGGATACGGCGGCCAATCCTGCGGACGCAAAAGACATCGTAGAGGCTTTTGGCAGCCGACTAATCCATCCCGTACGAGCCATTATCTACACACATAATCATCCTGACCATTCCGGCGGAGCGACAGTATTTGCAGGCAATGACAAGCCAGAAATTATCAGCCATAGTCTACTCGTTACGGCAAAGCCGGATACGGGGCGCGGAAAACGGGAGGGGGTGACGCTTTTGGCACCGTTCTACCTGACGATCAGTTTATTAATGCCGGTACACAGCTCGAATACGGACGAAAAACGCCACACACACGCGAAGGCTTCCTGTCTCCTACTCAGACCTTTGATGGCGTCAGCAAGAGCCTGACGATAGCCGGGGTGAAAATGGAGCTTATCCATACTCCAGGCGAGTCTGATGAAAACACCGCCGTATGGCTGCCCGAACAGAAAGTCTTGATGACAGGTGATGACTTCCTTAAGACGTTTCCCAATATTGCCCCGCTTCGTGGTCTGCCTACCCGTCCTGTTGAGAAGTGGATCGACAGCCTGAACAAAATGATTGCCTTGAATGCGGATTACGTCATCCCGGGACATATGCAGCCAGTCAACGGTGCAGACGCTGTAAAAGAAGCGCTGATGGCATACCGAGACGGCATAAAAAGCGTATGGGATCAGACAATGGCCGGGATTGCCAAAGGCATGACTCCAGATGAACTGGTTCAGGCAGTAAGACTGCCTGCTGAGCTCGCAAAAAATCCTTACCTGCAGGAGTATTATGGCAGCGTGGCTTTTACCGTTCGTGGTATCTACGCGCAGCAAGCGGGCTGGTTCGACGGCAATGCCACACACATATATCCGCTAACCGAAAAAGACCGTGCGACACGCCTGCTGGCAATGACCGGTGGCAAGATAAAAATGCTGGATAACGCACGCCAATCCCTGCTGTCAGGCGAGTATCAATGGGCGGCTGAACAGACAGACTATGTTCTGGCCGTTGATCCGCACAACGCGGAAGCCCGAAAGCTAAAAGCTGATGCACTTGCTGCGCTGGGCGAATTGCAGAACAATGCGACTGCGCGTAATTACTATCTTACGACGGCGCAGTACCTGAAAAAGAATCCATAAAAAAATCCGGTATGAAGCATATGAACCGGATGCTGACAGGTGCACTCATCCGGTTTTTATTGTCTTACATTTTTTTAATGTCCGCTTCTGGCACAAAGCGGGCAAGGCAGGTTCATCAGTTCCACTCTAAGCAAAAGCGAAAACTTGTATCCACAGCGAGTGAATATATTAAGTAGAAACACTCAAAGCCAGGTTAGAACTCGCTTGGCGTTGTCCCCATAACAGAACGAAATGCAGCAGAAAACGCGGCAGGACAGGAAAAGCCGAGTTGGTAGGCGACCTGTTTAACGGGCACATCATTAGAGAGAAGATCTAATGATGTATATATTCTGGCTCTCTGTTTCCACATTCTGAAGCTGAAACCTGTGTCATGTAAGAAACGACGGGAAAAAGTACGTTCCGACATATTCGCAATATCAGCCATGTCCATTAAGGTCACCTCCCACCGATGGCTGAGCATCAATTCTCTTGCGGCACGAAATAAACGTTCATCACGCGGCATAGGGAGTTCCGCAGTCACGGACGGCGCTTCACTAAGAATTTCCAGTAGTAAGAGCGCCATTTTTCGCTTAGCCGCACCATTGTATTCATCAGTAAACAGACCCGCGATTAACGCCTTCAACAGCGCTGTCGCGTTAATGACATGAACCTGGCTGTTCTTCGTAAAATTTGTGCACTCCGCAATAAGGCTGCGACTGACGTAGATAGCGCGTAATTCTGTATGGGACAGAAGGCTGTATGAGTGAATCATCAACGGTGGGATCCACAGCGCACGCTGAGGAGGGATAACCCATCGCCTGTCTGCGGTTTCAACAAGCATAACCCCTTGGTGGCAAACAATAGCTGCCCTTCAAGATGGTAATGGGGAGGATCAACCTCTCCACGTTGATAGGATATGGCAGTCCCTGACCATCCCGTCGTCTCATCGTGTCTTGGCGCTTTATCTATACAGACTGGCATCTCAAATTGACCCCTTTGTTTACCATGACTCCGCTAACACTGCCCGACTGATCATTTTTGGCAGGGTAAAGCATGCTGAATTAAGGTTGTGACAAGCATTACAGGAGCATACGCCAATGCGAGTACATTTTATTGTGCATGAAAGTTTCGAAGCGCCCGGCGCTTATGAAACCTGGGCCATGAGTCGTGGTCATGAAATAACGTTTTCCCGTGTCTACGCGGGTGAAAAACTGCCGCAAGATGCCCGGGACATCGACTTGTTGATCGTGATGGGCGGCCCACAGGATCCTGCCTTCACCCTAGATCAATGCGCCCATTTCGATTCAAAAGCTGAGCAAGCGCTGATTGCCTCTGCAGTGAGTTTCGGTAAAGCCATCATTGGTGTCTGTCTGGGCTCTCAACTGATTGGCGAAGCGCTGGGTGCCCCGTTTGCCCACAGTCCGGAAAAAGAGATAGGCGTGTTTCCGATTTTTCTGACGGATACTGGCACCCAAAGCGAGCTGTTCTCTGACTTCGGAAGTCGGCTCAACGTAGGTCACTGGCATAACGATATGCCAGGCCTGACACCTGAAACTAAAATTATCGCTTACAGTGAAGGATGCCCACGCCAGATCGTTGCCTATTCCGAACGGGTTTACGGCTTTCAATGCCACATGGAACTCACACCGGACGTCGTCGAATTATTAATTGCACACTCAGATAGGGAATTAAGTCAGGCAGCAGAATATCGTTTCATCAACACCCCTGAAGAACTGCGGGCTCATGATTACAGTGAAATGAACAGGGTTTTATTCACGTTCCTCGATAAACTGGAATCATGCTACCGCCGGTCAAAAGCGTAGCGAAAATACCCTCATCCGAATGGCATCAGTAGTGCGATAAAGATATGCCGTCATTTTTGGGTTGAGAAAAAGCCCCGGCTTAGGCAGCCGTCGGGGGCTTAGCGGAAGAATATGTAGAACGTTACAGACCCAGCTCCGACAGACCGGGATGATCATCCGGACGGCGACCCAGTGGCCAGTGGAATTTGCGTTCACTCTCTTTAATCGGCATGTCGTTTATACAAGCGAAGCGGCGGTGCATCAGGCCATCGGCTTCAAATTCCCAGTTTTCGTTGCCATAAGAGCGGAACCAGTTACCCGAGTCATCATGCCACTCATAGGCGTACCGCACGGCGATGCGGTTATCAGTAAACGCCCACAACTCTTTAATCAGACGATACTCAAGTTCTTTTTTCCACTTCCGCGTGAGGAAAGCTTTGGCCTCTTCACGATTGGTTGCAAACTCGGCGCGATTACGCCATTTGGTGTCCAGCGTGTAGGCCAGCGATACCTTTTCGGCATCTCGACTGTTCCAGCCATCTTCAGCGAGTCGCACCTTCTCAATCGCCGTTTCGCGAGTGAAAGGAGGAAGTGGCGGGCGAATCTGTTTATCGGACATGGGAGAGCCTCCAGAACATTTGGATATATCAGTAGCATGGGATTTTTTGAAACTCAGGCCCTAGTGAGAGGCCTGCTTCAACAACAGCTGCGCCACTTCTCTTGCGCTATCGGCTGCGCTGTAATCGCCCATCACGTGCGATGTCGTGATGGCACCCTCTATCAAAATCAGCAACTGTCTGGCTAAGGCTGACGGCTGCTCGATGTTTAATTGCCCGGTGAGTTCCAGCGTGTAATCCAGCAATTTTTGTTTATGCAGCTTCGCGATCTGGCGAACGGGATCGGCAGGGTCACCCACTTCTCCAGCCGTGTTAATAAAGGCACAACCACGAAAGCCCTCTGACTCAAACCAGCTTTTGAGTACAGTGAACATATTCAGGATGCGCTCCTGAGGGGTATTGCCTTTATCACATTCCGTTCTGAACCAGTGCATCCAGCGTTCATCACGTGCATTCAACGCGGCGGCTGCCACGTCATCCTTGGTCGCGAAATAGCGATAAATACTTTTCCTTGCTACGCCAGAGGTCTTGACCAGAAGGTCCATGCCAGTCGCATGAATGCCATTCTGATAGATAAGGTGCTCAGCCGTCGCCAGGATTTTTTCTCGGGTGTCGTTTAGTTTTTTGTTCATGAATAAATGGTAGAACCATCGTTCTACCCAGTCAAGCGTCAGCCTGAAAACATTTTTCAAAAAGTGAAGAGTGCAGTCCGTGTGGGAGAGCGATCTGCTCCCCTACATCAATAGACCGCGACATAAGCACGTTCGTTTCTGGCACAACGTTGAACAAATAAGGAGGGTAAAGTCGGTTAAGCGAAAGGAGACATGGCGTTGCTACAGGCGGCAAACGCCGCCTGCGAGCGTGAGTCGTGGTTAATAGCGTTCCAGCCAGTGGGCGTAAGGCGTTGGCAGCGTCCACGAGGCGCGTTCAATGCCCAGTTCGCGGGCGGCCTGATAGCTCCAGTGCGGGTTCGCCAAATGCGCTTTTCCTACCATCACCAGATCCAACTGACCCGATGCCACAGCCTGTTCAGCCAGTTCCGGCGTACCGAAGCCCCAGGCGGAAGAGACAGGAAGATCGGCCTGCTCACGCACCTGCTGTGCAATCGGTCCCATAAAGGCAGGCGCCCACGGAACATTCGCTTCCGGTGTAGAAAAACCGATGCTGACACTCAGCATATCCAGCCCAGCGGCTTTAAAGCGACGCGTCAGCTCAATCGATTCCTGCAAGGTTTCCTCATCGCGTCCGTCAAATTCAATCACGCCGAAACGGGCGGTCAGCGGCAAATGTTGTGGCCACACGTCGCGAACGGCAGCCAGCGTTTCCAGCAGAAAACGGCTACGGTTGTCAAAACTGCCACCGTATTGGTCGTTACGTTTGTTGGAGTGGGTGGAGAAGAAACTCTGTGCCAGATAGCCGTGAGCAAAGTGCAGCTCCAGCCATTCAAATCCGGCTTCTAGCGCACGGCGAGCCGCGGCAACAAAGTCGTCACGAACGCGAGCGATATCTTCCAGCGTCATTTCCTGCGGCTGCTTCGACAGATTCGCGCCGAAAGCCTCTGCGGAAGGGGCAATGGTCTGCCAGCCGCGCGGGTCGCCCGCGGGGATATGGTCGTCACCTTCCCAGGGAATATTGGCGCTGGCTTTGCGTCCAGCGTGTGCAATCTGAATGCCCGGCACGGAGCCTGCATCCTTAATGGATTTGGCGACCTTGGCAAACGCCTGCGCCTGCTCATCGTTCCAAATTCCGGTACAGCGCGGAGAAATGCGTCCCTCGGGGGCAACCGCCGTCGCTTCCACGATAACCAACCCGGCACCACCACGCGCCAGCGAAGCATAATGCACCTGGTGCCACTCGTTAATCAGGCCATCATTCGCGGAATAGGTACACATCGGTGGAACGGCAATGCGGTTGCGTAACGTGATATCTTTCAGTTTGAAGGGCTGAAACAGTGCGGACATAACATTTCCTATTTCATTTGTTAATTTCGATAATTCGATATTAATCGAACAATGGATTTTAGACAACCCTATCGCTATAATTCACCTATGAGACCTTTTAAGCACCCATCCCCGAAGAATTTACTCTTGAGCGCGTCCTGTATGCCTTGAGCGATCCGTTACGCTTATCCATTGTGCGTTGTTTATCCATACAGGAAGAAGCAACGTGTAGCGAACTTGACGGCGGTCGCCCTAAATCCAGCGTATCGCACCATTTTCGCGTATTGCGCGACTCGGGCCTGCTGCATACCACCAATATCGGCACCCACACATCAACCGACTGCGCCGCAGCGAAATGCAACAGCGCTTTCCTGGCCTGCTTGACGCCATTTTGTCTCAACCTGTCGAGTAACGTTATCCCGTCAATGGCGGCCTCTCCGCCATTACATATTCATGACACACATCCCTCCCTTCCACAGGCTCCGCCATTCCAACATTACTGCTTTGCTTTGCACTTCTATGAATATAGCGACCGACATTTTTCCATTACTCTGATGCTGATAAGGGTTTTACGAGGCAGGGTCAGAACCGCATGGATTACTACATTGGCATTGATATCGGGACCTCAAAGGTCAAATCGGTGTTATTCGATGCCGATTTCAACGAACTTCAGATTGCGTCAGCCAATACCGTTACTTACTCTCCGCAGCCCGGCTACGCCGAGCAAAATATGCACCATGTATGGGACGGCGTACTTTCCACCCTGAAAACGCTGGCTGCTTCGCCGCTGCTTCACCACGGACGTGTGCGAGCCATCGGGCTGACTGGTCAAGGCGAAGGTGTCTGGCTGAGCGATCGCCACGGGCAACCTATCCGGCAGGCCATCCTCTGGAGCGATACCCGGACGGCGGAACAGGTTCATCAGCTTAAACAGCGCCCGAATCTGGAAGCGGCGCTCTTTCCCGAAACCGGTTCTCCCCTGCTCCCTTGTAACAGCGCGCAGCAGTTACGCTGGCTGGCACAGCATCAGCCGGATGCGCTGAACAATGCCGACTACTTCTTTTTTGCCAAAGACTGGGTACGCTTTCGGCTAACGGGACAGGCGAATCTGGAACTGACAGATGCAGGGACGTCGCTGCTGGATCTGCATAGCGAAACGCTGTCAAAAACCGTGCTGGATAAGCTGGACTTACACGCCATCAGACCGCTTTTCCCGCCGCTGCTTTATCCCGATGACATCGCCGGCACGCTCAGCGACGCCATCGCCGCACAAACGAGTCTGCCTGCAGGAATTCCCGTCTGCGCAGGCGCACTGGATGTGTCCGCCGCCGCGCTGGGCATCGGCGCTATTCACGACGGCGACATTTTCACCATTCTCGGCACCACCTGCTGCACTGGCATTGTCTGCCGGGGTTTAACGCAGGTGAGCCTGCAAACCCGGTTTGTCGCGCACGCCTGGCCAGGCCACTATCTCAACCTGTTCGCGATGCAGTCCGGCACGCCGAATATTGACTGGGCGCTGAGCACGCTGACCGACGATGCCGATTTTCAGGCCATCAACGCACGCATTGCCCGCGTACCGCCCGGCAGCGGTGGCGTTTTCTATCAGCCTTACCTTAATGGCGAGCGGGCACCGTTTTACAGCACCTCAGCACGAGCGGGATTTTTTGGTATTGAGCAGTCCACGACTAACGCGCATCTACTGCGCGCGGTCTTTGAGGGGCTCGCCTATGCGATTACCGATGCGCTCAGCGGTTACCCTGCCCACGGCGATCTCTACATCGCCGGTGGCGGTGCCGCTTCAGCGATTTGGCTGCAAATCATCGCGGACTGCACCGGCCGACGGGTGATTGCCAGTTCGGTTAAGGAACTGAGCGCATGCGGTGCCGCGCGCCTTGCTGCTCTGTCCATCGGAGAAAGTGCCAACATGGTTCCTTCCGCCAATGCACAAGCCTCAACGTTTCTCCCCGATGCCGACGCCCATCGGCAGTATCAGACACTGTTTCCGATTTTTCGCCAACTGCGCGACCAGCTACAGCCGCTCTGGCAGGCACGGGCTCAGGCACTTAATGCTCTCGACAATCACAACGCGGCGCGTTCGCACACGGCTCCTCGCTCACAGGAAAGTCTTGCCTCATGAAGATCATATTTACCGCCGAATACGGCGGCAGCCTCGATGCCTTTAAGGCACTGGGGGAATTGGTGGTAGACGGCTGGGCCATCGGTCAACCCAAACTGAGTGAAGCGGCGCTGATTCGACTGGCGGAGAACGCCGACGTGATCGTCACCAGCTATGACGATATTACCGCCCGCGTTATTGAGGCGTGTCCTCACCTACGGGTTATCGCCTGTACCCGCGCCAACCCGGTCAATATTGATATCGAGGCCGCACGCCGCCGAGGTATTCCGGTGCTTTACACGCCTGGGCGCAATGCCGATGCCGCAGCAGAATTAACGCTGGCGCTGATGCTGAATGCCACCCGCCACATCCCTCAGGCCCATAGCGCGCTAAAGCGCGGCGAATTCACGCGCGAAACCCACACAGTGACACAGACGCAGGATGGGTTACGGCAGGATGTGGTGTGGGACGTAGACAAAGACAGCCCGTATGAAGTTTTCAAAGGCGGCGAACTGCGTAATAAGACGCTCGGCATCATCGGCTATGGCAGCATTGGTCATCGGGTCGGGAAGCTAGCGCGCGCCTTTGGGATGCAATTGCTGATAGCGGATCCGTATGTCGCCGCCGAAGAGATCGACGAACCGGGCATGCGAAAAACCACGCTGGATGAGCTGTTTTCACAGTCCGATTTCGTCAGCCTGCATCTGAACAGCACGCCGCAGACCAAAGGGTTGGTCAACCTCGATAGGCTCAGAACGATGCGCCCTACCGCCTATCTGATCAATACCTCGCGTGCTGCCGTTGTTGTCGAAGCCGATCTGATCGCGGCGCTACGCGAAAAGTGGCTGGCGGGTGCTGCACTTGATGTTTACGACAGCGAGCCGCTCTGGCGTCATCACCCGTTCATTACCGAATTTGATAATGTGGTACTCACGCCGCACATTGCCGGCGCGACGCGGGAGACGCTGGTGAAACACACCGCGATGATCGCCGCCGATCTGCAGAGGTTTATTCGCGGCGAACCGCTGCTTTACGAATGGAAATAGACGCGGCACTGATCTTTACTCTAAATAATTCGAGTTGCAGGACAAAACGTTAGCGTTTTGAACAACGCAAAGCGTTGGCCCACAGGGCGAGGCTCATTTATGCGCCTCGTAATGCGGCAAGAGAAGGAGTCCCGATGAGCTTACTCAGGTAAGTGATTCGGGTGACTGAACGCAGCCAACGCACATGCAGCTTGAAGTATGACGAGTATAATAGGTAGGCGTTTCTGCCATAAACTTCAGCGTATCCTCCCAGTCAATCACGCCCGCATCAGACCCCAGACCGGTGGCGACCAGTCCTGAAACGGCCGAGCCAAGGCGGCAGGCCTGTTCCAGCGCCCAACCTTTCGCCAGACCAGCAATAAAGCCGCCGCAGTAGCTGTCGCCGCAGCCCGTGGTATCCGATACCGCCACGCGGTAGGCGGGAATGTGCAACGTGACATTCTGGCCGAACACGTAAGATCCGGCGGCACCCGCTTTGAAAATGCAGGTACCGACGCCGCGATCGAGAAAGAAAGCCGCAATCTCCGCCGGTGTAGTCAGGCCGGAGATAAACGCGGCCTCGTCCAGCGACGGCATAAAGTAGTCTACATCTGGCAGCAACGGCGTCAGCAGCGCCAGCGTCTCCGCATTTGGCGCGATAAGATCGAAACTGGTCGTCACCCCCTTCGCTTTGGCGTGTCGAAGCAGACGCGCGCTCTGTCCCTGATCCATTTTCGCCAGCAGCCCCGTGCCACCGTGGTGTAAGAAACGCGCATTGCACACGGCGTCAAAATCCTGCTCATCGATGAACAGGTGATCTGACGCGCCGCGATAGTGCAGCGCCGGACGCTCGCCGTCCGGCCGAATGGTCAGAATAGTCGCAGAGGTCGATGCCGCTGTCGTTCGCTGTATTAGCGAACAGTCGATGCCCAGCTTGCGATAGGTCGCCAGAATAAAATCGGCTTTTTCATCTTCACCGAGACAAGCGGCCGTCGCCGTACGAATACCGAGTTTGGCTGCATTCATCGCCGCACCGCTGGCCGTACCGGCGGGATTAAGGCGAATTTCATCGATAAAGTGGACACCACCGCCTTCGGGCAAACCGGTTACGGGTCGACCAGCGACATCCAGAATGGTTAATCCGACAAAAACCGCATCAAATTGGCTCACGCTCACTCCTTCTTCACATTCTGTTTTTGATTCGTGTTCGATTCATTATTGCCGTTGACGCAGCCGCCCTTGCAGGAAAGAGAGCGCCAACGCCAGCACTAAAATCACGCCGCTCAGCGCATCTTTTACGATGAAATTCAGCCCCATCAGGTTCAAACCATTGGCGATCATACCGAGAAATAGCACGCCGATTAGCGTCCCCGCTACGTTGGGCCGCCCCTGAGCATGAAACGCGGTGCCGATGAACACCGCGGCAATAGCGTCCATCAGATAAGCCTGTCCGGCCAGCGGCGTAAGCTGACGCAGATTGGCGGATAACACCACGCCGCCAATGGCACACGTCACCGACGTGACAATCAGCAGCCAGAACATCGTGCGCCGCACGTTAACCCCGGCAATCAGCGCCGCTGGCGCATTCAAGCCCATCGCGTGAATACGTTTACCAGCAATCGTCCGTTCAAATAACAGGTAATAGGCAAGCCACAGCACCGCCACAATCACGATCGGCACCGGAATGCCCCACAGGTCACCCACGGCCAGTTCGTGGTACTGCGGCGCCATCCGGCGGTAAGCGATCGGCCCACCGCCTTCGGTGTAGATACGTTCGATGCTGCTACCGATAAACCACGTCCCTAGCGTCGCCAAAAATGGCTTAATGCGGCAGTGAATAATCAGCACCGCATTAACCAGCCCTACCAGCGCGCCCCCCGCCAACGCGGCCAATACCGCAGCCTGCCACGGCAGACCATAGACTTTGAGCGCCACCAGCGCGAAGGCGGCACCAAAATCCAGCGCAACGCCCACGGACAGGTCGATCCCACCCGCTGTTACCACCAGCGTCATGGCCAGCGCCACAATCAGCAGCACCGCGCTGCCCTGCAGCAGGTTCCCCCAGTTGCCTAACGTCAAAAATACCGGGTTTTGCAGTGAGAAAAACACCAGAAAGGCCAGCAGGATGACCAGAAAGCCATAGCGGATAAAAAACGACAGACCTGGCTTGTTACCCGGCAGCACAGGCTGCGCCGCCAAAGAAGAAGGTTTCACGCGTGACTCCTTTGCCTGCGTAACGAGGCAGCAGTGAGCACCACCAGAATCAGTAAGCCCTTAATCGCGCCAACCCAGAAGATATCGACTCGCAGCAGCGCGAGGCCGTTCGACAGGGCATTAACCAACAGCGTGCCCAGCAATGCCCCCCAGATGGTAACCACCCGACGGCGAGAGAACGCCGCGCCAAGAAACGTCGCCAATACCATCTCCAGCAACAACGGTTCTGCCGTGCCGGGCGAGCTGCCCGATCCTTGCGCTACCAGTGTCAGCGAGGCCAGCGCCGCCGCCAGCGCCCCTAACAGATACGAACCAATAACCAACGGGGTGTGAGAAATGCCCGACAGCTGCGCCGCTTCGCGGTTTCCGCCCGCGGCCTGCAAATGCTGGCCCCAGCGGCTATGGTGGACGATAAACTGAAACAAGAAAAAAACCAGTAACATAAACCAGACCGCCAGCGGTAACCCGAGCAGGCTACTATCACGAAACGCCACAATCACCGGATCGCTAACGCTAATGCGCCGCTGCTGGGTGAGCAAATTGGTGAGTCCAATCACCGCAACGGAGCAGGCTAACGTCGCCAGTAGCGGGGGTAGCCGAATCGCCACCACCAGCGCGGCATTCACCGCTCCCGCCAGTAGCGCCGCCCCCACCACCAACGCAATCAACCACGGATAGCTGAACCCTGCGTTCGTCAAACCGTCGCTGATTATCGCTACGGCAAGTACCGCAATCGCAGGCAGCGAGAGATCGATACCGCCGGAGACAACATCATCACCGCCGCCCGTAATGACGCAGACCAGCCCGAAGCACAGCATTGCCAGCGGCGCACTTTGTCGCAAAATAATGGTGATATTTTGCCAACTGAGAAAGTAAGGTGCGCTCAGGCAGAGGAACAACAGCAGCGCCGCAAACAGCACTAAGGGTATATGATTGAAAAACCCGGCTAAACGCGGCGTCGCTCGGAGGGATTGTAAGGCTCGTGTCATACCGCCTCCTGCATGCGACCGCTGCTGGTCAACGCCAACAGGCTATCCAGCGAGAGGCGTTCCGTCGGCACATCAGCGATGAGTTCGCCGCGCCACATCACCAAAATGCGATCGCACAGCCCCAGAAGTTCACCGTCATCGCTGGAAGAAACGATAACCGCTCGCCCTTCTGCCGCGAGCTGCCGGGTAAGCTGATAGATTTCCGCCTTCGCGCCAATATCAATCCCCAGCGTCGGTTCATCAAGAATAAACAGCCGGGTGTCCGTCTTTAGCCAACGCGCCAGTATCACCTTCTGCTGGTTACCGCCGCTTAAATTGCGCACGGGCACGCTGACATCGCGCGGTCGGATATCCAGCATCTGCGCCAGATGATTCGCCTGCGTAGTGGCTTTCTTACGCCGCAGCCAACCGCGCCAGGCGACAGCGGGCAAAGAAGCCAGATTGATATTGTCCGCCACGGATAGCGGTAAAATCAGCCCGTCATGGCGACGATCGCGCGGCACCAGCGCCATACGCTGCGCGATGGCCTGTACCGGAGAGCGCGGGCGCAGCGTCTGACCCTCGATCGTAATATGTCCTTCACGGGCGGGCGTGATGCCATAGATCGCATCAATCAGCGCCTCACGTCCCGATCCTAACAGCCCCGCAATGCCAACAATTTCTCCCGCCGCCACCTGAAAACGGATCGGTTGGAAATGCTGTCGATCTGTGAGCTGTTCAACCTGTAGCAGCGGTGTCTCACCTTTCTCTGTCTTCCGTTGCCCGTCAAACAGGCTGGCAATCTCTCGGCCCACCATCAGGCGAATCATCCCATCGATATCCTTGGTCTCAGGATCGTCCAGCGTCGCCACGCCCCGACCGTTGCGTAACACGGTGACGCGATCGCAGATATCTGCAATTTCATTGAGATAGTGAGAGACATAGATAATGGCGATACCACGCTGTTTCAGCGTCTGGATCGTATGCAGTAGCTGCACGGCTTCGCGTGCTTCCAGCGGCGCGGTTGGTTCATCAAACACCACCAGCCGTGCCTTGCCGTCAATCAGTGCCCGCGCAATCTGTACCAGTTTGCGTTCCGCCAGGCTTAACTCGCGAATCAGCCGGTTAGCGTCTATCGATAAATGAAAGGTGTGCTGAAAAAACTGCTCTGTTTCACGCCGCATCGCCCGACGATCAACGCCTCGCCAGCGGTTCACAGGCTCCTGTCCGAGAAACACCGATTCCGCCACGGTAAAGTGGGGAATCAGATGCAGTTCCTGATGGATAAAACGCACGCCGTGCGCGTGGACAACCGCTGGCGTCACGGTACTCAACCGCTGCCCATCGATAGCGATTTCACCGCCATCTGCGGCATAGACCCCAGCCAGCACCTTGATTAAGGTCGATTTCCCCGCGCCGTTCTCCCCAATCAGACCGAGAATTTCTCTTGGCCGGACCGTTAGCGAGACGTTGTCCAGCGCGGAAATCCCCGCAAACTGCTTGCTGATGTGCGTCATTGCCAGACCGCCGCCGGATGGCGACGGGGCTGAGTGATATCCCACCATAGATTATTTCAGGTCGCCATAGCCAAGCTGTTTATAGACCGCCTTGGCTTCCGCCTCCCCTTTGACGGGCAAGACCGGCACAAACGTCTGCGGCAGCAGCGTGGCCCCCGCGAAATAGCGTGCGACGTTTTTCGCCGATGTTGTACCGATAAGACGCGGCTGCTGCGCAACGTTGGCAACAAACGGACTGCCTTTTTCCGCCATAATTTCCAACGTTTCTGGCCCAGCATCAATCGCGGTGACCTTCACGTCCTTGTCACGCCCGGTTTCTTCCAATGCCTGCACCACGCCGATGGCAGGCTGATCCCAGCAGGCGACGTGGATCGCATCCAACGTGCCTTTCGGATGCTGGCTCAGCAGTTCAAGGGTTTTCTTGCGCGCGTCTTCCGGTGAGTTGGAATATTGTTCAGCCAGTTCAGGCTGAATGATTTTGATCCCCGGATAGTCTTGCAGAACGTATTTCCACAAGTCATAGCGAATACCGCAGATACGCAGCGCGTTGGAGAAGGCGTTAAAAACGGCGATATTCCCTTTTCCACCCAGCGCATCCGCTGTATAACGCCCGATCGTCGAGCCGATCGCGTAGTTATCTGACGTCGTGTTATTGATGGAATAGGACGAGACATGATCGACGGTAAAAACCGGAATCTTTGCCTCACGCAACGCTTTAAACTTCGGCTCTACCGCGCTGTCGCCGAGAATGCTGATCACCGCATCGACCTTGCGCGCCAGCAGAATATCGTGGTTATTGGCATGGACCTGATTATCACGCCCTCCATCCACGCCCACAACCTGCCCACCGAGTTTCTCAATTTCTTCGGTCGCCCCTTTGTAGGCCTCACGGTCCCAAAAGTGCTGCGTTCCCACCACGGCAACGCCAATGGTTTTTCCCTTCAATGACAATGTCTCATCCGCTGCCTGAACCGAGGTCATTACCCCTGCAGCCAACACGCATGCGGCCAGGTGAGAAAAGCGCGTCTTCATCATGTTTATCCCGATTTTTATAAAATTATTAGCAGGAAAAGAGATTAGCAACGGGAAAAGTTAAATCGAAATAACAAAAATGATAATGGCTAGTAATTAAATGGAAATAGCGTTGATCGGCAGATGTAATGATTGTTAATCATTGAATTAGCAGGAATAAGTTATAAAAAAAGCATCTTGTTTTTTATCCCTATAAAGGGAATGGTTAAGGCTCTTCTATCCTGATGAGAAAAACGGCCATGACAACGCTCTCGATTTATCACCGCCCGCACATCACACAGCCCGTCCAGCAGCTCACCGCGTTTACTGACAT
This sequence comes from Pectobacterium sp. PL152, assembly GCA_021907015.1. Taxonomy (GTDB): domain Bacteria; phylum Pseudomonadota; class Gammaproteobacteria; order Enterobacterales; family Enterobacteriaceae; genus Pectobacterium. The sequence continues at coordinate 707,841 of CP091064.1, forward strand.
CGCTTCCCTGCTCGCCAGCGCCGGGATCCAGTTGGAACACTGGCACACTGACGCACCGCCGCCTGACGCCAGCAACGAAACCATCTTGACGCAGTATCATGCCGATATTGAGCGTCTCAAACAGCAAGAGGGCTACACCTCTGCCGACGTGATCAGCCTGACACCGGATCATGCCGAGAGACTGCCGCTGCGGGAAAAATTTCTTCAGGAACATACCCATAGCGAAGATGAAGTGCGCTTCTTCGTGCGCGGCAGCGGAAGCTTCTTTGTGCCGATTGGCGAGCAGGTTTTCCAGCTTACCTGTGAGGCCGGCGATCTCTTACGCGTTCCCGCCAACACGCCGCACTGGTTTGACTGCGGCGAATTTCCTGATTTTGTCGCGATCCGCATTTTTACCAATCCAGAGGGCTGGGTTGGGCACTTTACCGGACGGGAGACGTTTCACTAATTCCACGATCGTTTCTGCATTTCTCCGCCGTTCCCTTTATACTGTGCGTTTTGTACCAAGACGAACGGCGAGACCCCTTCTGTAATGATGAACAACGATGTCCTGCGCAGCGTGCGCTATATGCTGAATTTGAATAATGACCACCTGCTGAAAATCCTGGCGCTGGTGGAGATGACCGTCCCTCCCCAACAGTTGGCGAGCTACGTCAAAAAAGAGGGTGAGGAAGGCTATCAACCTTGCCCGGACATCGTGATGAGCTATTTCCTGAATGGGCTGATTCTGCAAAAACGTGGCAAAGATGAAAATCAGCCTGCACCGCAGTTTGAGCGCAAGATGACCAACAATATTATTCTGAAAAAGCTGCGTGTCGCATTCTCGCTAAAAACGGATGATATTCAGGCGATCCTGCTGGAACAAAATTTTCGCATTTCAGTGCCGGAAGTCACCGCGATGATGCGCGCGCCCGATCATAAAAACTATCGCACCTGCGGCGATCAGGTGATCCGCTACTTCCTGAAAGGGCTGACCGCGCGAGTACGCAAAGGCTAACCGCAACACGTTAGCGAAAGGACGTGAGCGTTGCCTGACTGGCCTTTTTCCATCACAGGCATCAGCAACGCTCGGTTTTTAATACGGTATCGTTTAATGCGATATTAGTGCTGTGTTTCATGCAGGATAGCCGTGACCAACTGCTCCAGCTCTTCGTTTTCAAGTCGGGTAATTTGCCGCACTTTTTCCTTATCCATACCCGTTAACAGCAACTCTCGGGCAATTTGTCTGGCGCTGCTTTTCATCCCTTGTTCAATACCCTGCTCCAATCCTTGCTGAATACCGCGTTGGATGCCTTCCTCGAATCCCATTTTTTTCAATTGTTCTGCAATCGTCATAATGTCCTCCTGACCGGTTGATAGCGGTGCAGCCAGTGCGTCAATGAAGTCTGCGGGTTTGGATGTGTTTCCCACTTGTGCAATATAAAATAACAGCGCCCGACGCTGAGTCAGCGGCACCGACCAGCGTTCAAATAGTAACCCAATCTCACGCGCCAGCTCCAGCATATCACGGGTACGAATATGCTTCTGTACCAGTTCCAGTAACGCCATACGTCGATGCGTGCGAATCTCATCGTCCGGCATGACGGTTAAATCCACCAGTGGGAAAGGCTGTTCATACAGCGCTTGTGCCAGTACGGGATCGGCAAAGCTGTCCAGCCAGCGAAGGGGGTAGGGATAAGGACGGGTCTTACCGTGATAAAACAGCAGCGGTACCACCAGCGGTAAGCGATCATGTCCCTGATCCAGATGTTGCTGCATGGCAGCCAGACAATAACGCAGCAGTCGGAAAGCCATCTGCTTTTCCGGGCGGCTTTGGTGTTCAATCACACAGTAAATGTACCCTTTACCTGCGGTGGTACGCAGCGAGTACAGCACGTCCGATATCCGCGCACGCAGCTTTTCATCAATAAATGACGCCGACTCCAGTTGCAGCGTGCTGAAATCACAGCGCTCGCGGATTTCATTCGGCAGATGAATGGTCAGAAAATCCCGTGCGACGGCGATGTCGCTCAGAAACTGTTTAAAGATCGCATCGTGCGATGGCATCTCGCCCCCTTCCCTGTCAGACGCTGGCTAAAAATTCAGTAGGGAGAGTAACGGGGAGGCGATGATAAAGCAGAAAACAACGTAGAAAGTGGAAAGCGCCTCGAAGAAAAAACGGTTTATGTCGAGGCGCTGGCTATAGTCAGTGAGTCGTTACCGTCAGGCGGCTTCATGCTTTTCCATCGCCAGCCGCGCAGGAGCCGCGTCGACGTGCAACGCCGGATGACGGCAGAAGCGGACCACGTCACCAACCACCAACAGACTGGGCGACTGCGGCTGATAGCGTGCCAGTAATGCCGGTAAGGTTGCCAACGTTGCAGTCAATAGCCGCTGATCCGGCTGGGTGCCGCGTTCGATAATCGCAACGGGCGTTTGTGCTGACAACCCATGCTCAATCAGGCGCTGGCACAGTCGACTGCTGTGGCTCAGCCCCATATAAAACACTAGCGTTTGCTGGCTGTCCGCCAGCGTCGGCCAGTCTAGCTGCGGTTCGCCATCGCGCGAATGGCCGGTCACGAAACGTACCGACCGTGCACAAGCGCGATGGGTCAACGGTAACCCCACGGCCGCCGCACAGCCTGTCGCGGCAGTAATACCCGGTACCACATGACAGACAATTCCGGCCTGCTGGGCATAGTCCATCTCTTCGCCGCCGCGACCAAAAATAAAGGGATCGCCGCCTTTAAGACGGATCACCCGTTGCCCAGCCTGCGCTAACTCGACCAACAGCTGATTGATTTTTTCCTGTGACAGACGGTGGCAGCCGCGTGTTTTCCCGACGTCGATGCACAGCGCCTGCTCCGACACCAGATCCATAATCTCCGCCGACACCAGCCGATCGTAGACCACCACATCTGCCTGCTGGATTGCCCGCAGCGCCTTCAGCGTCAGCAGTTCCACATCACCCGGCCCTGCGCCCACCAGCCAGATTTCACCGCCGAGTACAGGCTGACGCCGTTGGCCCTGCGCCAATATTGATTGTGTTGTCATCATGTCACACCTCATTACGCCGTGGCGCTCAACCTGCTTTCTTTAATTCATTGACCGTTATTGGCACGTGCTGACTCAATAACGCCTTCAGTTCGGGGATACAGGAACCGCAGTTAGTGCCACATTTCAGGGCTCCCCCTAATGCCGCAACGCTGTGGCACCCTTGACGAATCGCACCGACAATGATCGCTTCACCGACGCTATAGCAACTGCAGATCGTGGCTCCCTGCTGCGCCTGCCCCTGCGGTGCCTGACCCGCCAGTAGTGCATACCGTTCGTGCGGGAGTTGCGGTGGCGTGATAAACGCCTGACACACCGCATCGCTGTCGATACGTAGCGCCTGTGCGCTGATATAGCAGGCCAGCACTACGCGGCCCTCGCGCCAGCCAACCAGATGAAATACGCCATTGCCCTGCGCAATCTGGCACTGCATATTTTCTAACCCATAATGTTCCGTCAACCACGCCTGCCAATCGTCCACTGGCACGCGGTCGGCAAACAGGTACTGCGTCACACCCGCATGCGGAATCTTGCTCCAATACGTTGCAGGCGGTGGCAGAACGTCATGCTCCGCGGGTAAGGTTAATGGTGCTGCAGCCAACTCATCGGCAAAAAATAGCGTTGCCTGCCAGGCGGTATGCCAAGGCTGGATACGTACCCGGCTGTGTTTGCTTTCCGGCTGGCCGGAATGGGGATCGGTAATCGGCGCGACTAAGCTGTCTGCCCGCGCCTGTGCGCTGAACTGCTGATTCCAGTGCATCGGCACAAACACGCTGCCGCGCGCCTGTCCGGCGTCAATCCGCGCCCGCGCCAGCATCCAACCGTGCACTGACGATAAACGCACCAGATCGCCCGCCTGAATATCATGCGTCTGCGCATCCTGCGGGTGCAGCTCGCAGTAAGGTTCGCTGATATGGCGCATCAGGCGAGCCGCTTTACCGGTGCGCGTCATGGTGTGCCACTGATCGCGAATACGCCCGGTGTTCAGCACCAGCGGATATGCCGCGCTCCACGGACTTTGCGGCAGTGATGGGGTTATCGCCACCAGACGTGCTTTGCCATCGGCATGCCAGAATCGACCATCGTCACTCAGTCGGGCACGTCCGTGTGGGAATGCCGCGTTCACTGGCCACTGTATCGGTTCCAACTGCTGCCACTGCTGATTGCTAAGCGCCGCCAGCCCGCTGATATCAAACGCACGACTCCCGTTATTCTCAAACCCGGACAGCGCCGCATGTTCACGAAAGACGTCCGCCGGATGCTGATAGGTAAATGCCTCGGCAAATCCCATACGCTGCGCCACCTGGCTCAGGATCCACCAGTCGGCTTTGGCTTCTCCGGGTGCAGGTAGAAAGGCACGCTGGCGAGATAACCGGCGTTCGGAATTGGTCACCGTGCCGTCTTTTTCCCCCCAACCCAGCGCGGGGAGTAAGATATCGGCGGTTTCTGCGGTATCGGTATGGCGCATCACCTCGGAGACGATCACCAACGGGCAGCGCTCCAGCGCCTGCTTTACCCGATCCGCATCCGGCATCGACACCACTGGATTGGTGCCCATCACCCACACGGCTTTAATATCGCCACGTTCCACGGCACGAAACAGATCCACCGCATTCAGACCGGGCTGCGTCGCTACGTTATCGCTCTGCCAGAAGCGCCCCACACGATCAATATCCTGCGGCGTAAAGCCCATGTGGCTGGCAAGCTGATTAGCCAACCCGCCGACTTCCCGCCCGCCCATCGCGTTTGGCTGTCCGGTTATCGAAAACGGGCCAGAACCCGGCGCGCCGATTTTTCCGCTCAGCAGATGAGCATTAACGATCGCATTGCACTTATCGCTACCCGATGACGACTGATTAACGCCTTGTGAATAGAGCGTGACCACCTTTTCACTCGTGCTGAACAGGTGATAAAAACGCACGATATCGGTTTCATTCAACTGGCAGAAATCTGCCACCTGCGCCACCGACCACGTCTGTGCCGACTGTAATGTCTCTTCTACGCCGGAAAAACGTTCGGCCAGTTCGGTGCGCTCGATGCGTGGATCTTGCGCAATCCACTGCAGCAGGCCGTTGAACAGCCCAGCATCGCTGCCGGGTTGCAGCGGTAAATGCAGATCGGCAATGTCACAGGTTGCGGTACGTCGAGGATCGATCACCACCACCTGCATCTGTGGCCGCTGCTGTTTCGCCTGCACCAGCCGCTGATACACCACCGGATGCGCCCAGGCCGTGTTAGAACCGACCAGCACCACCACATCCGCCAGTTCGATATCTTCATAGTTACAGGGAACCGCGTCTGCTCCCAGTCCGCGCTTGTAGCCGATCACCGCAGACGCCATACACAGTCGCGAATTGGTATCCATATTGGCGACGCCAATGAAGCCTTTCATCAGCTTGTTGGCAACGTAGTAATCCTCCGTCAACAACTGACCTGAACCATAAAACGCCACCGACTGAGGACCATGTTGCTGCATCGTCGCCAGCAGCCGTTCAGCCACCGTATCGAGCGCCTGCTCCCAGCTAACGCGACGCCCTTCCACCAGTGGCCACAGTAGGCGACCGTTCAAATCCAGCGTCTCTCCCAGCGCGGAGCCTTTGACGCACAGCCGGCCCAGGTTCGCCGGATGAGCGGGATCCCCGCTGATCTTTACCGCACCTTGCCCATCGTGTTCTGCCAGCACGCCACAGCCGACGCCACAATAGGGGCAGGTTGTCCGACAAACGCGCGCGTTCATGATGCTTTCGCCATAGCAGCATCTGCCAGACCGACGCTTTCAAGCACGGCCAGCGGCTGACGGCATACCCAAATCTCGTCGTCTTCCACGCGCACCGGCCAGGCACGCACGTATAGCGCACTGTCATCCGCTCACGCCATCACGCAGCTTGAAGCGTTTCTTGTACAGCGGAGAAATCACTACCGGTTCACCCGCCACGTCGCCGATCAGCCCACGCGACAACACATTCGCCCCGCTGCCCGGTTCATGGTTTTCCAACGCGTACACCTGCTGCTCGCTCCCCGGCAGGTGGAACAGCGCGATCTGCTGCTGCCCGAGGCGCACTGCCATGCCAGCATGACGCGGAATATCCCCAGCGTCGCCACCTGTACCCACTCCGCTTCGTGCGCAGCCGGTTTCAGGGCTACCGGTTCTGGCGAGACCGCTTTCTCATGCTCCTGCGCCGGACGAATTTGTCCACGCTCAGGTACCATCACCACCGCTTCATCCGGGCTATCGCTGTTCAGGAAACCGCGGAACAGCGCCAGACGTTCCGGGCTTTCCAGCGTGGTTTGCCATTCGCACTGGTAGGCATCCACCACGCGCTGCATCTCTTTATCTAATTCTTCACCGATATTCAGGCTGTCTTCCAGAATCACCTGGCGCAGATAGTCGATACCGCCCTCCAGATTATCCATCCAGGTGCTGGTACGCTGGAGACGATCGCCAGTGCGGATATAGAACATCAAGACCCGATCGATGGTGCGTAGCAGCGTTTCCGTATCCAGATCGCTGGCGAAGAGATCGGCATGGCGCGGTTTCATGCCGCCGTTGCCGCACACATACAGATTCCAGCCTTTATCCGTGGCAATCACACCGATATCTTTACTTTGTGCCTCCGCACATTCGCGGGTACAGCCAGACACCGCCATTTTGACTTTATGCGGCGAACGCAGCCCCTTGTAACGGTGCTCCAGTTGGATCGCCAGCCCGGTGGAATCCTGCACACCGTAGCGACACCAGGTCGATCCCACACAGGATTTCACAGTACGCAGCGATTTACCGTAGGCGTGACCAGTTTCAAACCCGGCATCGATCAGCTCGCGCCAGATCGCGGGAAGCTGCTCTAAGCGCGCGCCGAATAAATCCACGCGCTGACCGCCGGTGATCTTGGTGTACAGGTTATAGCGCTGCGCCACCTGACCGATCGCGATCAGCCCTTCCGGCGTGATCTCCCCTGCCGGCACGCGCGGTACGACGGAATACGTGCCGTCTTTTTGGATGTTGGCAAAGAAACGATCGTTGGTATCCTGCACGGCAGGTGCTGCGGTTGCAGCAGATAGTCATTCCAGCAGGACGCCAGCATCGACCCCACCAGCGGCTTACACACTTCGCAGCCTAAACCATGGCCGTAACGCTCAAGAAGGCTGTCGAACGAGCGGATCTCATGCACGCGAATCAGGTGGTACAACTCCTGACGCGAATAGGCGAAGTGCTCGCAAATGTCCTTCTTCACTTCGACACCGAGTTGTGTCAGTTCATACTCCATCACCTGTTTCAGCAGCGGCACGCAGCCGCCGCGGCCCGTTCCCGCTTTGGTGCAGGTTTTCAGCGCGCCCAGTTCACCGCAGCCGCCCGCCACCGCCGCCGAGATATCACTTTTGCTGACGTTATGGCAGGAGCAAATCTGTGCGCTAGCCGGTAAGGCCGCCACGCCCAATCCTTTCGGCGCATCGCCAGAGCGTGCTGGCAAAATCAATCCTTCCGGCTGTTTAGGCAGTGGCATATCGTTGAGCATCATTTGCAGCAGCGTGCTGTAATCGCTGCTGTCGCCAATCAGTACCGCCCCCAGTAAACGCTTACCGTCGGCGGAAACAACGATTTTCTTGTAGACCTCGTTCGGACCGTCCGTCCACTGGTAGCTTTGGCTGCCCGACGTGCGCCCGTGCGCATCGCCAATCGAGGCGACTTCAACGCCCAGCAGCTTTAGTTTGGTGCTCATGTCCGCGCCGGTAAATGGCGTATCGCGCTGTGCCAGCGTATCCGCCACGCTACGTGCCATCTGGTAGCCCGGTGCCACCAGCCCAAAAATTTGGCCTTTCCACAACGCGCACTCGCCGATGGCGAAAATCGCGTCGTCCGACGTCTGGCAGCGGTCGTCAATCACAATGCCGCCGCGCGGCCCTTTCTCTAAATCACAGCTATCCGCCAGTTTGTCACGCGGACGAATCCCGGCGGAAAACAGCACTAAGTCGGTTTCCAATACGCTGCCGTCAGCAAAGCAGAGACGATGCAACGCCTGCTCGCCGTCGGTAATTTCCCGCGTTTCTTTGCTGACATGAATCTGTACGCCCAGCGCTTCAATCTTGCGCCGTAGCATGGTGGCACCGCCGTCATCCAACTGCACTGCCATCAGGCGCGGCGCAAACTCCACCACATGGGTATCCAGCCCCAGTTGGCGTAGGGCATTTGCCGCCTCCAGCCCCAGCAGGCCACCGCCAATCACTACACCGGATTTAGCCTTTTTCGCCTGTGCCGCAATCGCGTCCAGATCGTCCAGCGTGCGATACACCAGACAACCGGGGCGCGTATTGCCGGGAATCGGCGGAACAAAGGCATAAGAGCCCGTCGCCAGCACCAGTTTGTCGTAGGCGGTTTCCCTACCCTGCGCATCGCATACGCATTGACGTTCCCGATCGATAGCCACAATCTCACTGGCGCTGCGTAGCTCAATGCCGCTCTCGGCAAAAAAAGCCCTCTTTTACCAGCGACAAGGAGGCGGCGCTGCGCCCTGAGAAATACTCGGAGAGATGGACGCGGTCATAGGCTTCATGGCGTTCTTCACCAAATACGACAATGTGGTAATGCTGATGCAGGTCGCGTTCAACCAGCTGTTCAAGAAAATAGTGGCCGACCATACCGTGGCCGACGACCACCAAAATAGGTTTGCTCATGACAGGAATCCTTACAGCCTCAGGCTGTGAGTCAGAATCGGGGAAGAAAGGCCGAAAGCAGCGAGGCAGGCGGAAGCATCTCGCCTTCGGTGGTGTTCTCCATTGCGGCCAGCAGACGCTGGCTGTCATCGGTGTCGCCATACAGCAAGACACCGCTCAGCCGCCCGTCGCGCAGTAGCAGACGACGGTAGTGCTGCGTCTGCGGATCAAACAGGGTGTACACCTCATCATCCGGTGTCGCGTTAATATCGCCGCCGCTGACCACGCCAATTCCCGTGACTTTCAGCCGCGTTGCCGCCTGTTCACGCTGATAATCTTTCGGTGCGTGTCCGGCCAGGCGCTGTGCCAGCAGCGTGGCATGGGCGAAACACGGGGCAACCAGCCCGAATGTTTCGCCATTGAGTTCACAGCATTCGCCGATCGCGCTGATGTACGGGTCGGCAGTTTGTAGCTGTCCGTCCACCAGCACACCGCGGTTACAGGGCAAGCCGCACTCGCGTGCCAGTTGGCTGGCGGGAATCACGCCCGCCGTCACCACTACCAGTCCGGCGGGGATCGTGCGGCCATCAGCCAGTGCAACGGCCGTGACACCGTGTTCATTACCGTGCAGCGCCACAACCTGCACATCAGTTTCACAGGCAATACCGCGTGCGCGCAGGCTGTCGCACAGCAGGCCGCTCGCCGTCGCGTCCAGTTGACGCTCCATCAGAATCGGGACGCGATGCAGCAACGTGACGTCGGCACCGCGCAGTTTCAGCGCCGCTGCCGCTTCAATCCCGAGCAAACCGCCGCCAATCACCACCGCAGGAACGGACTGGCGAATCGCCGTCAGCATCAGCTCGACATCATCCAGCGTGCGGAAGCCGCACACGCCCGCCAGCTCGATACCGGGCATCGGCGGCATAAACGGTGTGGATCCGGTCGCCAGCACCAGATGATCGTAATGCAGTTGCCGTTGCGTCGTTGTTACCTCACGCTGCTGGCGATCGATATGGGTTACCCGCTCACCCAGCAGAGTGTTCACCGGCAGCGCCGCATCATCGTCGATAGCCGCAGGCGTCATCAGCGTATCCGTAAACGCTTTCTCGCCGCTCAATACTGGCGACAGCAGAATGCGGTTATAGCTGGCGCGTGGTTCATCACCAATCACGGTGATGCGATAGCGCGTCGCGGCCAGTTGACGCAGCGCATCGACGAATCGTGCGCTCGCCATCCCGTTACCAATCACAATCAGATGCGGTTTCATCATCGTTCCGGCCTCGCTGTCAGGCTGCTTTAGGCTGTTTTTCATATAAGAAATGCAGCACCTGCTGGCGGTAATGGTGATAGCGCGGATCGTCGGCCAGTGCGACGCGCGAGCGTGGACGTTCCAGCTCGACCGTCATGATTTCACCGACCGTCGCCGCCGGGCCGTTGGTCATCATCAGCACGCGATCCGACAGCAGTACCGCCTCGTCTACATCGTGAGTAATCAGCACAATCGTGGTTTGCAAACGCTGCTGAATCTCCATAACAGCATCCTGAAGGTGCGCGCGAGTCAGCGCATCCAGCGCACCAAACGGTTCATCCATCAACAACACTTTCGGCTTCATCGCCAGCGCGCGGGCAATCCCCACACGCTGCTTCATCCCGCCGGAGATCTCATTCGGCCGCTTGTTCAGCGCGTGCCCCATGTGCACCAGTTCCAGATTGTGGGTAATCCATTCGTGCATCTCGTGCTTGTTCATCTGCCCGCGAAATACCTGACGTACCGCCAGCGCGACGTTTTCATAGGTGGTCAGCCACGGCAGCAGCGAGTGATTCTGAAAGACCACGCCGCGCTCCGGCCCCGGTCCGTCGATTTCACGGTTGTCACACAGCAGACCGCCGCTACTCGGCAGCGTCAGACCGGCAATCAGGTTCAATAACGTGGACTTGCCACAGCCGGAATGGCCGATCAGGCTGATCGTCTCACCGGTATGAATGTCAAAACTCACCTGATCCAGCGCCAGAAACTCACCGCTGGCGGTATTGAAACGCTGGCTCACCTGCTGCACTTGAATAATCGGTGTTGTACGCATGGTCGGCTCCTTAGCGGTTGTCATAGCTGAAACGGTTAGCAATCCACACCAGTCCCTGCTCAAGCAGCAGACCGATAACGCCAATCACCACGATAGCGATGATGATGTTTTCCACATTCAGGTTGTTCCACTCATTCCAAATCCAGAAGCCGATCCCGACGCCGCCAGTCAGCATCTCTGCGGCGACAATCACCAGCCAGGCGACGCCAATCGAGAGACGCACGCCGGTCAGAACGTTAGGCAGCACCGCAGGCAGCAAAATTTTGCGCATGATGGTGAATTCGGAGAGCTTCAACACTCGCGCCACGTTCAGGTAATCCTGCGGGATACGGCGCACGCCTTCGGCGGTATTGAGGATCATCGGCCAGATGGAGCAGATGAAAATAGTCCAACTGGATGCCGGTTCCGCGCGCTGGAACAGCAGCAGCCCGATAGGCAGCCACGCCAGCGGGCTGACCGGGCGCAGCAGCGAAATAATCGGGTTGAGCATATTGGCCAGAAACGTAAAACGGCCAATCAGGAACCCCGTAGGAATGCCGACCAGCGCCGCCAGCCCGAAGCCAATACCCACGCGTTGCAGCGAGGCCAACACGTTCCAGCCGATACCCTGATCGTTCGGTCCTGCGATATAAAACGGATCGGCGAAGAGGCTGAGCGCCGCAAGCCAGGTCGCCCACGGCGTCGGGAAGTTTTCGCTGTTCAACGCGGCAATCTGCCAGACCGCCACCAGCAGACCCAACCCCAGTACCGCTGGGAAAAGCGGCTGAAACAGCTTACGCAGCAGCGGGCGGTAGGCGAAAGCGGGCGTTGCCGGTGCTTTTTCAGGTGCTGCCGGTTTGGTTGGCAGCGGCATAATTTCAGCGCTGTGTACGGTTTCCGGAGCGTTATCCGCGGTAATCGGAATGATTTGGGCCTGGTTTTTCATCATCAACCTCACTTATTTCTTCACGCTAAAACTGTTGGCATAACCCGCCGGATCGCTACCATCCCAGCGGCGGCCATCGATAAGCACACTGCTGCGCATGTCGCTACCGGGCAACGGCACATTTCCCACGGCCTCGGCCGCCTGCTTGTAGATATCAATCCGGTTAACCTGCTTCGCGACGGCCAGATAGTCCGGCTCTTCGGTGAGCAAGCCCCAGCGTTTATGCTGGGTGAGGAACCACATGCCATCGGACAGGTACGGGTAGTTCACGGAACCGTCGTGATAGAAACGCATCGCGTGTTCGTCTTTCCAGCTTTTCCCCAGCCCGTTTTCGTATTGGCCCAACATGCGTCCGACGATGGTTTCTTCTTTGGCATTGATGTACGCACGCCCGGCAACGACGCTGGCCGTCTCACGGCGGTTGTCCTCCGAGGCGTCAATCCAGCGCGAGGCATCGAGAATCGCGGCGGTCAGTGCACGGGCGCTATGTGGGTTGGCGTTCGCCCACTCAGCACGGGTGCCCAACACTTTTTCGGGGTGATCCGGCCAAATGTCTTGCGAGGTAGCGGCGGTAAAGCCGATTTTTTCGCTGATGGCACGCTGGTTCCACGGCTCGCCGACGCAGTAGCCAACCATGTTGCCAATCTTCATGTTCATCACCATCTGCGGCGGCGGCACCACCACGGTGCGTACGTCGTTCAATGGATGAATTCCGGCGGAGGCCAGCCAGTAATAGAGCCACATGGCGTGCGTACCGGTTGGGAAAGTTTGCGCGAAGGTGTAGGTGCCCGCCGGGCTGGTGGCGATATACTTTTGCAGCGCAGCGAGATCCGTGACGTTGGCTTCACGCAGTTGGTTTGCCAGCGTGATCCCTTGTCCGTTTTGGTTGAGCGTCATCAGCGCTGCCATGTTGCTCTGTGCGCCGGACAGCCCCATTTGCAGACCGTACAATTGCCCGTACAGAATGTGGGCGGCATCCAGCTCGCCCGACACCAGCTTGTCGCGTACTGCCGCCCAGCTTGCTTCTTTGCTGGGAACAATCGTGATGCCGTATTTCTTATCGAAACCTTTCACTGCCGCCATCACGACCGAGGCGCAGTCCGTCAACGGGATAAACCCGACCCGGATTTCCTTTTTCTCCGGCGCGTCGGAACCCGCGGCCCAGGCGCTATTCATCAACCCTGGCAGCATCAGGCTGCCACCCAGTGCAGCACTCCCCAGCAGAAACTGGCGGCGAGAGACGGTCATGCTTTTGGTTTTGGAATCACTCATCAACGACACCCTTGCGCAAAACACCTTTTCAGGCGGTAAAAACAAAAACGGCGTCCACAAGCCCATGCAGAATCTGCACGCTTATGGACGCCGTTGTCCGATTAACACCTTCCGCACCGCCGTTGGCCCGAAACGCATTATGAATGTTTGGTTGTTGCTAATGAGTTAAAGCAAGGTTTGTGCCAGATGTCACAGTTTTGCGTATTGCCGAGGGGGATGGTTTAATCGAGAGGTGAATTGAAACTTCGATAACAATATGTAATTTAAGGTTATTATTTCGTGCGCGAGAATATTGCCATTTCTATGCTACATCCTAGTACGCGCCCGACACGGGGCGCTCAGTCGCCGCCGCCCCGTGACCCGTGGCTTTTTCGCGAGAAATAACGTCGCTACGCGATACCTTCAGAAAAACAGTCTCTTAACGGACCTTCGTTGACGCGCTCCCGGCGCGGCAACGACTTTCGCGGCTTCCTGCCGCTCATCCTAAGCCTGTTTTTCCTTCAGCGTTATTTACGCTCATCACAACACAACAACAGCGAGAACCAACTACGCACGAAACCATTTCACACCGTCAGTGACTCCGCTATTGACTCCACGATTTCCTCTTCACAAGACGGCGTCTTGCACCGCCAGCAAGCAGAACACGCACAGTTCATGTGCATATACCTCTTAAGGGGTACCCCCGAAGACATCTGCTACCGCGAGCATCGCTGTTGCGATGTCAATCAGCTTTTTATTCTGGCTCATCGCCATGCGGCGCAGGGTTTTGTAGGCCTCTTCTTCGCTCAATCCACGGTGTTGCATCAGTAAGCCCTTCGCGCGATCGATCTGTTTTCTTTCATTTAACGTCGCTCGTAGTGCAGCCAGTTCATGATCCTGCGCCTGTAAGCGCCGCGACTGTTGCTGTACCAGCGACAGCAGCGATCGCCCCAGCTGTGGGCTGACGCCATCACTATGTAGCCAACCGGGAGAGGCACTCTGCCCTTCCACATCGTGACCAGCGATAAATATCGAATAACCGGGCTCGTCCTTCTCCTGCTTCGCCATCAGCTCTTCGAGGTCCGCCCGTTGATCGCTGCACGCTTTCTCCGCTGCCGCAATACGGGTACGACAGCGCTGCATCAGCGTCTGCTCCAGTTCATCTTCCATCTGTTTCATTTCATCGATGCGCCGCGTGGCAATCGAAAACCAGTGCAGGCTGTCGGCTTCCGACAGCTTTTCTATCGGGCTGCGGGTGCACACAATCCTGCGCAGACGCTCAAACTCGCTGTCTACCGCGATAGCATGCCAGCGCCGCTGGTTTTCTTCATCGCTAAAACTGAGAAAGGTATCGAAGCAGCGTTCCTGCCGCTCAATCAAATCCAGCAGCTTTTGCCGGGTTTCCTCATCAACACTGCCCGCCGCATAGGCCGCAGCACCATAGCCCGCTCCTGCCCTGCCAGCTCTTTTCCCTGCATAAAACTGAACATGGCAATCAGCGCGCGGGAAATCCCCGGATCGGCCGCCGTGTCCGAGACTTCAAAACCAACGCCAGCAGATTACGGACAATATCGTTGAAAAATGTCATCGCCTGCGGCTGAGGCAGCAAGCGCTGGCGAATCTGCTGGCGCAGCGCGGGCAGCAGGCTCAACGCATAGACCACGCTGGCGACACGGCTGAATAGGCGGCTTGCCTGCGGCAGTTCTGCCGTCATTTTCTCCAATCCGGCCAGATGCGTCATCAAGTGCGTCTGTGCCGCCTGCACGTCTTTCTCACGTAGCGCCAGTTCGTCAGCGAAAAGCGGCCGTCGGAGCAAAGAAACAGGTTGGCCGTTCCCCGTTCGCGCTGCAATAGATGCACAAGCTGGCTGATTTTCCCCACCAGCTCACCACTTTGCAGCAGGTAGCGCAGGCTGTTCAGCTCACACTGGCGCGAGGCAAGTAAAAATCGAATTGTCGTTGAAGGCTCCGCCACCATCGCTGTCTCTCCTGAAAAACCACTGTCAGGAAGATGCAATTAGCGCGCCATTTGCATCAGCTCACGGTTATCAGGAAGTAAGAACATAGCATCCGCTCAGTGACTGCCGCTTCCGCACGCGTTTCACTTCCATTTTTAAACTCCGTTACTAAACCCGCCGCACCGCAAACGGTACTCTCTTCATCGTTACTAAAACTGTTTGATAGACATCGGCACGATACTGATATCGGCGTGGAAACAGACAGAAACTCACAGTAAAAGCCGCATCGTAGCGCTGTCATAATCCATAGGAAGGCATGAACATGGCGAATTTATCTGAACAAGAAAGCTGGATTGATGGGATTTATCAGCTTGAGACATCGGATCCCGTTGTCGCAGGTCCAGGAGGAATCTCCAACCGTCAGGCTGAGCAGTTAGCCAGCCGCACGGCTTACCTGAAAAATGCAGGAAACCACTGGCGAGAGTTTGCAGGTACATCTCGCGGCCAGCGATCCGCATTCCCAGTATGCCCCGAAAGCGAGCCCTGCTTTCACTGGAACGCCCACCGCGCCCACCACCGCGCAGACAGCAAACAACACGCAAATTGCCACCACAGCATTTGTGAAAACGGCCATTGCCGCACTGATCAACGGTTCTCCGGCAGCACTGGATACGCTGCAAGAGTTGGCAAATGCGCTAGGCAACGATCCGCACTTCAGCACAACCCTATTGAATGCGATTGCTGAGGTGAAAACTGACGCGGCCAGTAAGCTGAATGCTCATGCTTCCATCCTCGATGCGCACCCTCAATATGCCCCAAAAGCGAGTCCGGTATTCACAGGAACCCCAACCGCGCCGACGGCTGCCTCCGGTTCTAATGACACGCAATTGGCGACAACGGCCTTTGTGAAAGCCGCCGTAGCCGCATTGGTTAATGGTTCTCCTGCGGCGCTCGATACGCTGCAAGAACTGGCTAATGCGTTGGGCAATGATCCAAATTTCAGTACAACCGTACTGAATGCACTGGCCGGGAAGCTGGCAAAAGATCAGAACGGCGCGGATATCCCGAATAAAGCTGAGTTTCGTCAGAATGTGGGAATAATCGAGTCGGCATGGGGCGGCAAAGCCGTGCAAATAAGCCACGTCAATATTCTGGATTATTTTAAGGCGAATCGGCCGTCAGATTTGTATCAATGCGATTCCGCTAATGTTACGGGGTTACCCACTGGGTTTGGCCCTTCCATTATGGAGTGGAAATCGTCGACGGATGGGTTTGGTGTACTGAGCGTCGTAGATGTTACCAATCCGTCACGCACTGCATGGGTGATATTGGGTAATGGTTACTGGCAGGGATGGGTCACTCCAGTGGTGTCTTATGCTAGCACGACTCGCATCCCGACTCGTATTATTGAAATCAATGAACCGAATGTCGATGGCGATTATGTTATTGAGTACGGTGGGACAAACGGCACGCCATCCTATTGCTATGTTGATTTTCACACAGATGGTAAATCCAGCACTGACTATAACGTACGGATTGCCACACCGCCGCCAGCACCAGGCGAAGCATTGTCACTGATTAATATCACAGCTAGCAAACTTCTGGTGAATTCTGCAAGGGTCTGGACTGAGGGCGACTTTACGTTACCTCTCCGCAGAGAGCACGGCGGCAGTGGAACAACGTCAGGTTCTGTTAAAAATGCTGATGTACCAATGGCAATTCATGAAAGCCAATTGGGAACCCGGTGGTCAGAAAATCAAGAGATCGGTTCAGTATCAATGGCAGAAACCGGCAGATGGTTTTCGTATATTTCAGTGCGCCACCGAGCTGGACTAGCTGCTGACAGCAATCAGTATGGTTTTGTCATTTTTGATGAAGACATGGCGATGCCATCTGACGATTTTTATATACAAAAACAATACGCAGGCGGGTGGCGTAGCCCGATTCGATTATTCCATTCAGGAAACCTAACACCCGCCGCTATTGGCGCGATGCCCGTATCTGAACTAGCAGGCATGCCGCAGCTATTCCCCGGCGCTGTTGCGCCAGCAGGATGGCTGAAATGCAATGGCCAGCAGTTCGATACCGCGCAATTTCCTGTTTTAGCATCCCGCTATCCGTCGGGTTTCCTGCCAGACCTACGCGGCGAGTTCGTGCGCGGCTGGGATGATGGGCGTGGCGTTGATGTTGGGCGTGCGCTCATCTCATCTCAGAATGACGCGATACGCAGCCACAAACATTCAATCACCATGTCACATGAAGCAGGTGGCACGAAAGACTCTGCTGGTTTCCCCGCCACTGATGGGAGCGCGCCATTTATCGTTCACAGTGAGGCAAATCCAGATGGTTCAGTATCAGAGACAAATGGGGCGGGTAATCCATTGCATTCATTCGGTGGAAGTGAAACCCGTCCACGCAATATCGCCTTTAACTACATCGTGAGAGCAGCATAATGAGCAACTATTCAACCCAAATTAAAAACGCAGAACTGAACGAACGTGGATTAGCCATCAATACCGGTTGGATTACGGTTTATCACGTGAACCCGGCTACGCGGGAATATCAGAGCGCCAGCTATGAATATGTGATGCAAGGTGTTGGCCTGCCCGCCGACAGCTATGCCGACGAACCGCAATTGCCGCCTGTCGGCCAAGCCTTGCGCCGTAGCGCAGATGGTAAGGCCTGGGAACAGGTGCCAGACTATCGCGGTCAGATGGTTTACAACACAGAAACCCGTCAGGCACAGACGGTAATGCAATTCGGCGATCTGCCTGAAAATATGACCTTTCTGGCTCCAGCAACCGAGTTTGATCAATGGGATGGTGCGGCCTGGGTGACAAATCGGGAGGCGCAACAGCTTGCCGCAGCCCAAAACGTGCAGCAAGAACTGGCGGCACGGCGCGCGGCGGCAAACACCCGCATTACCGAGCTGAGTTACGCCGTGGACTTAGCCATTGCCACAGATGAGGAGCAAGAACGGCTAACCCAATGGAAAATTTATCTGGTTACGCTAAGCCGCATTGACCTCACAGCCACACCTGTTGTGTGGCCAGAAGCCCCATCCATTTAATCGGTAACACCAGCAACCATTACACATCAGGAGTGCCGTATTGAGCGTACGGCACTCTCATCATTTCCGTCTCTTTGAGCAGGCTATTCTGATAATTCCCAATTATTCTCCATCAAAAATGTAAATTTAAATAAAAAATGAAACTGTTATATTTATATATTTCAAATCTGTACTATTTAAATTAAAATAAGTCACTAACACATGGAAAAATCAAGCATAAAATTATAATAAATTTAATTTCAATAAAATTAAAAACCAAGAATAATTTAAAACTAAACATATAAAACCAAAAAATCAACATTAACGATAAAGACGTCAAATCGAAAAACTGTACTATTTATCCTTCAGTTTTTGCACGGTATAATCTCCACACGTTTCACTCACTATTTATTCTTATCTCACGCCGATCAGTGACGTTAATTTCCGACGGATACAAATTCCGTCGACGGTAATTTATTCGCATTTATTCATCACTATTTATTCCGGCAAGTATCGGAATAACTGCATTTTCCTGCCTGAAGTTAGGAGCGTAACATGTTTGATGTCGTTGAGCTGTCGCGGCTGCAATTTGCCCTGACCGCCATGTATCACTTTCTTTTTGTCCCGCTAACGCTGGGGTTGTCTTTCCTGCTGGCCATTATGAACACCACGTATGTGTTAACCGGCAAGCAAATCTACAAGGATATGACAAAATTCTGGGGCAAGCTGTTCGCCATCAACTTTGCGCTGGGCGTGGCAACCGGTCTGACGCTGGAATTTCAGTTCGGTACCAACTGGTCTTACTATTCTCACTACGTGGGCGATATTTTTGGCGCGCCGCTGGCGATGGAAGGGCTGATGGCGTTCTTCCTCGAATCCACGTTGATCGGCCTGTTCTTTTTCGGTTGGGATCGTCTGACTAAAGTCCAGCATATGCTGGTGACCTGGTTCGTTGCGCTGGGCTCCAACTTCTCCGCCCTGTGGATTCTGGTCGCCAACGGCTGGATGCAAAACCCGATTGCCGCTGAGTTCAATTATGAAACCATGCGCATGGAAATGCTGAGCTTCGCCGAACTGGTGCTGAACCCGGTTGCGCAGGTGAAGTTCGTCCACACCGTGGCAGCGGGCTACACCGCTGGTGCGATGTTCGTCCTCGGGATCAGCTCTTACTACCTGCTGAGAGGCCGCGATATTGCCTTTGCCAAGCGCTCGTTCGCCATTGCAGCGAGTTTCGGCCTGGCTTCGGTGCTGTCCGTCATCGTACTGGGTGATGAATCCGGCTATGTGATGGGCGACGTACAGAAAACCAAGCTGGCAGCGATCGAAGCCGAATGGGAAACACAGCCTGCACCGGCCTCTTTCACGCTGTTCGCTATCCCCAATCAAGAAACGATGCAGAACGATTATGCGATCCACGTTCCCTACCTGCTGGGGCTCATCGCCACGCGTTCGCTCGACAAACCCGTCGTCGGTATTAAAGACCTGATGGCACAACATGAGATTCGCATTCGTAACGGCATGACAGCCTATGGTCTGCTGGAGGAACTGCGTTCGGGCAACACCGATCCCGCCGTTCGTGCCCAATTTGAGGCTGCCAAGCGCGATCTTGGCTACGGCCTGCTGCTTAAGCGCTATACCGATGACGTCGCCAACGCCAGTGAAAACCAGATTCAGCAGGCAACCAAAGACTCAATCCCGCGCGTCGCACCGCTGTATGTCGCGTTTCGCCTGATGGTGGGCTGCGGCGTGCTGATGCTTGGCATTTTTGCGCTGTCGTTCTGGAGCGTGATACGCGGCCGCATGGGACAGCGTAAATGGCTACACCGCGCCGCGCTGTACGGGATTCCCCTGCCCTGGATCGCGATTGAATCCGGCTGGTTCGTCGCCGAGTACGGCCGTCAGCCGTGGGCAGTCGGCGAGGTTCTGCCTACCGCCGTTGCCAATTCTTCACTGGAGGCACACGACATTCTGCTGTCAATGGGGCTGATTTGCGGACTGTATACGCTGTTTCTGATTGCGGAACTGTATCTGATGTTCAAATTCGCCCGACTGGGGCCAAGCAGCCTGAAAACCGGCCGCTACCACTTTGAACAACCGACCGCATCGTCCCTCGCAACACCTGCAAAACCGTAACGGGAGCCATAATAATGCTGGATTATGAAACATTACGCCTGATTTGGTGGGGATTGATTGGCCTGTTGTTCATCGGCTTCGCCATCACCGACGGCTTTGATATGGGCGTGGGCATTCTGCTGCGCCTGCTGGGCAAAAACGATACCGAGCGGCGGGTGATGATCAACGTGATCGCTCCACACTGGGACGGCAATCAGGTCTGGCTGATCACCGGCGCGGGCGCGCTGTTCGCCGCCTGGCCGATGGTCTATGCCGCCGCCTTTTCCGGTTTCTATTTCGCCATGATCCTGGTACTCGCCGCCCTGTTCTTCCGCCCGGTTGGCTTTGATTATCGCTCCAAGCTGGAAAACCGCCGCTGGCGCAATATGTGGGACTGGGGCATTTTCATCGGCAGCTTCGTCCCCACGCTGGTATTCGGCATCGCTTTCGGGAACCTGTTGCAGGGTGTGCCGCTGAGCGTCGATATGTATTTGCGCCTTACCTATCACGGCGGATTCTTTGGCCTGTTGAACCCGTTCGGGCTGTTGGCAGGCGCGGTAAGCGTCGCCATGATCGTCGCACACGGCGCGATTTACCTACAAATGCGCACCACCGATGCACTTCAGCGCCGCGCGCAAAAAACCGTACTGTTTTCCTGTGCACTGATGAGCCTCACCTTCTTACTGGCTGGCTTCTGGGTGCAAACCGGCATCGACGGCTACGTGATTACCTCAGCTATAGATAAAGCGGCCCCGTCGAATCCACTGCACAAAGAAGTGGCGCAGCAGGCCGGTGCCTGGTTAGCCAACTTTACGGCACATCCTGCGCTGTGGGCGATCCCCGCGCTGGGCATGATTCTGCCGTGGCTAACCGTGATCTTCTCACGCCTGAACCGCTGCGGCTGGGGTTTTCTGACCTCGTCATTGACGATTATCTGCGTGATTCTGACGGCAGGGATTACGCTGTTCCCGTTCATTATGCCTTCCAGCTTTGCCCCTAACGTCAGCCTGACCATCTGGGATGCCACATCCAGCCAGCTTACGCTTCAGGTGATGACCATTCTGGCCTGTATTTTTGTCCCCACCATCCTGCTTTATACCAGCTGGTGTTATTACAAAATGTTTGGCCGGGTCGATGCCCGCTACATCGAAGAAAATAAGCATTCCGTTTACTAAGGATTTGAGGAGAAAGAAGATGTGGTATTTCGCCTGGATACTCGGCACGCTGCTGGCCTGCGCATTCGCGCTGGTCACCGCATTAGCGGTAGAGAACCATGAAGCGGGGAAAGACGCGTCATGAGAAAACGAAGCGCCCTATCGGCGCTTCATCATTCAGGGCAAATATCGTCACCAGGGCAGACGAAATCAGCCAGGGGCGTTAGAATGCAGAGGCTATGCCCACATCGGATACCCTCTTCAACCTGAAATCAGACGACGACATGACAACACCCAGACAGGACAAAACGCCGTGGTGGAGCCAGGGGAAAACCCCGGACTACCGTTTCTCATTAGCGAATGAACGCACCTTTCTGGCGTGGATTCGCACCGCGCTGGCGTTTCTCGCGGGAGCGGTGGGTATCGACCAATTTACCGTGCACATCGATCCGCTGGTGCGTCAGGGGCTGTCGCTGTTGCTGGTGGTCAGCGCGGCACTGCTCGGTGGTCTGGCCTATTGCCGCTGGGTCAACAATGAAAAAGCCATGCGGCAGGAAAGCGATATGCCGTATACGCCAATGCTGCTGATCGTGACGCTGTTTATCATTCTCATCGCCATCGCACTCGCCGCCATGATTCTATTCGGGTAACACATGGAAACGACACGCGATCCGGGATTACAGCCGCAGCGAACCGGCATGGCCTGGTCACGGACGCTGTTCGTTATGCTGATCAATAGCCTGCTGTGTTTTCGTCTGAGCATGGTGGACGACAGCCGAGCGGTGTTTGCCTGCGCCATTCTGCTCTTGTGCGTTGCCGCGCTGATGTCGGTGCTGGCGATTTTGCGCTACCGTTTTAATGCCCGTTGCCAATCGGTGCTATCGCGCGCCAGTCAGGGATTGATCGTGCTCACATCGTCGTCAATAGTGCTCACCGCACTGGTCTTGCTGCTGCATTTCAGCGGCGTGTGGTAGGCCCCGATTTTCTGTCATTTTTTCTGAAAAGAAAGGTTTTCTGAAAGAAAGGCGGTGAAGCCCAAACGCGCTTCACCGCTGAGATGGGCTATTCGATCGAACTTTCCGGGAACAGGAAGGGGTTGATGCTACTGCGAGAAAAGCCTTCTTCCTCCATTTTCACATCCAGCACCAGCGAAGCCAGATCGTCGGCGACGGCTTCCACACGGTGATCTTTTTCCTGATATAGCAGCTTCAGATATGTGCCACAGTGACCGCAGCTTTCTGCCTTGATTGCAGAATTTTCGCTATCCAGCGACCAGTAATTGAGATCGCTCGACTCTTCACAGTTGCTGCATTTCACCCGCACCATGTGCCATTCACTCTCGCACAGATTGCAGTGCAGATAGCGCAAGCCGCTGGACGTGCCTAACTGCACCACGCCCGATACCGGAATACTGCCACACACCGGGCAGAACTGACGATGTTCGCCGGGTACTGCGCGCGCTTTACCGGGCAGCAGGCTTGCCATCTGTGCCCAGAACAGCGACAGCGCCGCCCAGATGAACGGGGCTTTATCATTATTTTCAGCACGAAACTCATGTTGCAGCAGCGCCGTTGCCTGTTCTTCCAGCTCCTGCTCCGAGGCTTTTTCCAGATTCTCCAGCGTGGATAATACCTGCCCGCTGGCATCCGGCTTCAATTCTTCAATCAGCGCACGCAGCAGCGTGTGCCAGTGCGCATCACGCGGGAATACTGCGATATCAAGCGGCGGGCGTTCGCCAGACTGGGTCAACACGTCACTCAGGTCAAGCTGCAACGGATGATCGTGCAACACCTTCTGCTGGGCTTCCACTACGCCAGCGGCGAAGGTGAGGTAATCCCCAGCGGGTGATCTTCAGCTAGCTGGCGCAGACGCTCCGCGCGGCTGCTGTACAGGCTTTTAGATTGGCAAACAGCAACGGAGGAATATGCCCGTCCACTGTCGATTTTTCATTCTGTTCTAACTGTTCCTGAGGAACAATGCGAATACTCATCAGGGGATTTTTCCTGTTGTTTACGTTGTCTATCCGATAGATTTCGGGGTGCAGGAAGGCCGCCAGCGCGGTCCGAAAGATAGCGGGTATAGCTCACCTTTAGTCGGGATTATACGCACCGTGCCTGATGGCTTCCTGATTTCCGGCAAGGTTATGGCTGTTTTTCGCCATCGATGCTGCCACCTTCCGCCATGGCGCAAACAGTAACAGAAAAGCGGCAAACATCTCCACACCTCTAAAGGGGTGATCGCGCCAAACACTCACCTATCTGTGCTCGAATCAGCGAAGCCAATACGATCACGCTTTGCTCGCAGCGCTCGTCCCATGCGTAAGAGGCGTTGAAGCGGAAGTAGCGATCGTATTTGTCGCCGGTCGTGAACATTTTCCCCGGCGCAATGCTGACGCCCCGCGCCAGCGCACGGCGGTATAGCTCCGTACTGCTGACGCCTTCAGGTAATTCCAGCCAGAGAAAATAACCGCCTTGGGAATGATTAATGAGGACGTCGCCCGGAAAGTGCCGGCGTAGCGACTGTAATGCCGCGTGTTTACGCTGCTCCAGCGCCCGCCGCAGGCGGCGCAAATGGCTGTCATAGCTGCTGGTCGCCAGATAATCCGCAATCGCCAGTTGCATGGGTGCGCTGGTTGATAAGGTACTCATAAGTTGTAAACGCTGAATGCTGCCCGCATAGCTCCCTGCGGCCACCCAGCCAATGCGGAACCCTGCCACCAGATTTTTAGAAAACGAGGAGCAGTGCAGGACCGCGCCTTTTTATCCAACGCTTTCGCGGGCAGCGGGCGTTGCAGTCCCGTGTATAGCTCGCTGTAGACATCATCTTCTACCAGCCCGACGCCGTGTTTTTCCAGCATCGCCACCAGCCGCTGCTTCTTCTCCCAGGACAGCGTGCAGCCGAGCGGGTTATGAAAATTGGTCATCAGCCAGCAGGTTTTGATCGGATAGTCGTTCAGCGCCTGCTGCAATGCATCAAGATCGATGCCCTGCTGCGGATCGGTTGCAATCGCAATCGCCTTGAGTCTAAGGCGTTCAATCGCCTGTAGCGCGCCGTAAAACGCCGGAGATTCGATCACCACGTAATCGCCCGGCTCCGTCAGCACCTGAAGGCTGAGATTAGGGACTCCATTGCCCCCGCCGTAATCACAATCTCATCGGGCGAGACGGCAATCCCCTGCAACGCATAGCGCTGAGCGATATTCTTCCTTAAGCTCTCATTGCCCGGCGGTAAATTATCCAGTGCGCTGTGCGGCTGCATATGGCGCGCCACCGAGGCCAGCGAGCGCGTCAACTGACGCTGTGGAAAAAGCTGCGGGTCGGGAAACGCCGATCCGAACGGCATCACTGCCGGATCTTTGCTGGCCTGAAGCACATCAAAATGAACGCGTTGACGTCCACGTCTTCGGTAAGCTGTACACGCTCCTGCCCCACGGGCGAGTGCAGGCTGTCCGCAGGTAGTGCGGACAGCTGTGGCGCCGCGTAATAACCCGACTGTGGACGCGACACAATCAGCCCCTGACTTTCCAGCAGTTGATAGGCGTGCAGCACGGTCATCAGGCTCATACCCGAATGCAGTGATTTCTCCCGCAGCGAGGGCAGTTTGTCGCCCGGCTGCCAAATCCCTTCCTGAAGTTGCTCACGGATCTGGTGAGCGAGCTGTTCAAACTTTGCCATAGCGCTACGGTTTCGGTGGGTGAAGCTGTCATGATTATTGGCTCGATCATCAGCAATGAGTGACGATCGAGAAGGACGTTTTATCGCGCATAACGCGTTGCTCGAGGGCTATTTCGCCGCGTTGCGTTGTACAAAATCCAGCAGGATCTTGCGCGCCCAGACCGGTTCTTGTGGGATATCCATCATCCGATCGACATCCCAGCCGCCCTGCCGCAGCGCCGTTTCATTATGGCGCAGACACGTCAGCATAATGTCCGTGCTGAATTCTGGGTGGAACTGCACGGTCAACACTTTCTCGCTGTAGCGGATAATCTGGCAGCCGTCCATCTCTGAGCTCGCCAGCACCTGTGCCCCTTCAGGCGCTTCCAGCACGGATTGCTGGTGGGTCAGATAAGCACCGAACTGCTGCGGATAATCACGCAGTAATGGGTCTTGTGCAGCGGCTTCATTCGTTGTCACAACCTGAACACCGACTTCCTTGCCGTTCGGGTTATCCCCTACTTTGCCGCCCAGCGCATCGGCCAGCAATTGATGCCCATAGCACACGCCCAGCAGCGGAATCTCCGCGTAATAGGCTTCACGCAGCCAGCCAGCGGTGTATTCACTCCAGTCCAGCCGATCCGTGACCATCGACCACGAGCCGGAAATAATCACCGCCGCCAGCGTATCAAACGGTGGCAGCGACTCGCCACGATCGGGACGCACCACCTGTATCGGCTGTGAATTCCCCTGTACTGCATCGCTAAACCATTTCCCCTGTTGCCCAACCTGAGAGGCAATGCCTTCCGGCGGTTGGCCCAACTGAATCACCAGCAATACCTTTTCGCTCATCGTCCTGTTCTGCCCGTACTTGAAAATACTATCAACCTGAAAACCTACGTCTGAAAAATCATAAGAATATGGCACGCACGGCTTCTTATGAACGCACTTGAGTAGCTACAATTTGTCAAAAGGTGGATCTGTCTGAACGCGAGAGGATAACTCTTTGACCTTCAGCCAGAACTGCGCAGAAGAGACGATCTTCCCCAACGCATTAGCTAATGACTCCTGATCCCAACAATCGACCCTTTCTCCCTGGTATTCAATTGTAAAAGGGTAACCATCGGCATGTTGTTCCCATATGGCAATATTTGAAATAACACCATCATATATAATGCCCAAGCCCCCTTTTGGTCGGATGCTAAGTTCACGGTCATTGTCATATTCTTCTATTTTTTTCCCATTCAGAAAACGGGTTGGCTTTACGAACTCGATTTATTGTTAAATGCCCATTCAGCTCGCTTTCTAACTCTTTATTTAATAAGCGAAAGACATCCCCAATATCTTTGTGATTTTTTCAACATGGGAGGCAGATTCCTGTCCTGCCTTAATAAATTCTTTAAATTGAAACATTCGCTGCCCCTTTTTTTCTGACACAACCAATGACAGGCATGTGGTCAAAATAATGCTGACTATCCAGAATAGCAGCACGCAATACATCCGTTAGTACGACACCTGTCGCCGCCTCATCCAGATACCACGGTCCCGAACTAAGGAAATTACCCGAAAAAATGATCTGATCGAAAGCCGACCAGACATTACGACTCCCCGATTTACTATAACAGGTTCCAAAATCATGTTGCCGTTCTTCAATTGAGAATGGCACTCGGGCCGAGAGCGTTTTCCAGTAGGGGTTATAGAGCCAATAATCAGGCTGAGAGAGTACCAATGCACGATCGTTGGTTGCCGAAAGGTTTTTAAACAGGCTGTGGGCATAGGGTTCATCGTTATAATCGCCCATTAGAATCACCTGCTGCTTATCAGCAAGAAGAGAATCAACAAAGCCCCTTAGCCCGATAGAGCATTTATTTCTAAAATCCTCAGCAATGGTTCGTAACTGACTCGGCCAGTGTGAAACCAACATGTTTATTTCGTAAGCCGCTTCCGCTTTAAACGCTATTTTTAATTGCTGTGCAATTTTGAGCGATGAGCTGCCAATTCGGCCAGTATGCGTCTTCCCTTGGGTAACCGCGATGCGAGTTGAACGATAAAAATAGCCGATATCAAATTGGCCTCCAGTTGGCGTAGTGTCATCCATAAATTCGGATGCAATATCGATGTCCAGAAGTCCTTCAACCAGTAATTAGAAAGAGGTTTGATTCACTTCACAAACTGCTAATAGATCAATGTGTTCATGAATAAAAAGATGTCTGATGATCCCAACAGCATCGGCGACATTACCCCGACTTTGCCAATCTTTTTATACCAGGAGGCGATATCGCACAGTTCCAAAAAGCAAAACGAAAACTCAATGTAATCAGCCTTGAGAGAGGTAATCCTATGCATTGAATTTAATCACAAATCGCTCTTCCAGGTAATACGCTGGGTGAAATTTCGCACTGCTTCGCAGATTCAAAACATCACCCAACCAAAAACGCAGAGAGCGCAATCAAAAACAGAAAAGATTAGATGGAAGGCTGTTGACGATAGGCCAGAGAGAAAACGTCATAAAAATCTACGTCGCCTTTCGTCCTCTGAATTTTCTCTATCCCCGCCTTCACCGCAGACGGTACCTGCTCATTGCGTAGCAGTTTATCCAGCGTGTCCTGCGACACGTGGCGGATTGTAAACCACTCGCCGTTATAGCACACACGTAAATCCAGAGTGTCGATGTCTTCAAAGCGATAGGTTGGATTAATATCCATCGAAAGTGCCAGCGTCATCACCAGCAGGAAAACGGTAAAACCGATCAGATACGGTAAACCAAAATAAGAGGCATAAAAGAGGATGAGCGCGACCGGCACGTAGCTCACCAGCATCGCGGTAAACAAATAAGGGTGAGACTGCATGAATTTACGGCTGAAACGTATTTTATTGTCGCGTTTTTCTTCCCGGTTAATGCGTTCGATCTCTTCGGTAAGAAGGCGTTTTACTTCGTCCATCGTCGTCACCATCATGCTTAAGGAATACAACACTGCTGGCGTCGATTAGAACATAGCCATATAAGAGATAACAGATACAGTTTTCGACAGATTGACTATAACAGTTTGTCTGCTGCCGGGAAAGAGTATCCCGACAGCATTAGATGACGGCGTCGTAGGGATTACGGAATGGCAGGCATGGTGAGATCGGGATCGATCAGATTATAGATCTGATTGCCAAACACAGGCTGTTGCAGCAGTTGATCAACCGCCAGCGCCACATCCCAGCGGGACACCAGTCCCAACGTCGCCGCGCCTTGCGTCAGTTGCGCATTGTGCGTCGCCACCACATCCAGCAGGCCGCCGGGGCGTACAATACAGTGATCCAACGAACTGCTTTGCAACCAGCTTTCTGCCAGCGACTTCTCACGTACCGCGAAGCCAAACGCGGCTCTGGCGCGTGGCGACAGCTGTGGCCAGCTATCGCCACAGCCCAGCGACGTCACCAGCAGCATACGTTTGATACCCGCCTGTTCTGCGCCATCGATCACCGTCCGGTGCCCCTGATAATTTACCGTACCGCCGCCCATTGTCGATACCACAATGGCCGAGGGGCCGGCCACACGGCAGGCTTCTGCGACCGTTTCCGGGTCGCAGGCATCGCCTTCCACTACCGTCATCCCCTGCTCACGCCAGTGTTTGGCCTGTTCAGGATTACGCAAGACAAGTACGACCGCCTGCTCGCACTCAATCGCGCGCTGTAATAAACAGGCGCCAACCCCATTGCCCGCGCCGAAAAGTAACCACGTCATACCTGCTCCGGTTGTAATTCACTCGCCAGCGCGCGGAACGCCTCAACCTGAGCGCTCAGCAGTTGGCGGTGGCTGTCTCGTCCAAGGAAGATTTTAAACATCGCCGCACCGTTGGCATTAAAGAACACCACGGACGCCGTGTCCATCCCCATAAACTTACGCTCAATAAACGCAATGTGCTGACAGCTCGTCGCGCGGATATGCCCACTCAGGCCATTTTTGCCACGTAGGTTAAAGTAACCGTGGCGATGTGTACCGGTTGGCAGCTCACTCTTGAATTCCAGAATTGCGTCCGCCGTATGGCTAATCAACGTCACTTCACCCCAGGTCGCTATTGTGTCCCACACCTGATCGAAACGATCGCCCGTCGCCAGCGTACGCTGCGCCGCAGGCAAAGCCTCAACGACGGCAAACAGCGAGGTATTGTACTTTCCGGCAATCTCTTCCAATGTGCCATCAGGGTTGGTTGCCAGTAATTCATTCAGTGTCATGGTCATGGTTGCGTCTCCGGTTAGTGCGCATGCGCTTCGGCATTCAGCTGAGGGATAATTTGTTGTAATGCCTGCATCAGGTTGTTTGCCCAGAAGCGACCATCGTTGGTCAGGCGCAGACAGGTGGAATCGTCACAGGTCAGCCCGGCCTGATGCCACTGGCTAAGTAACGGCTGAAGTTCACGGGCATGTGGAGTCAACTGAGGCAGCGTGATGCGGCCCACTTCAATCCCCGCCTGAAGCTGATGCTGCCATGGCCCAGTCGGACTGGCGGGCGTCATCATCATGATCGGTTTTTGCCCCTGATCGATCTGCTGATAATAGCGCTCCAGACTGCGTTCCATCATGTAGGCTTGCCCGTTTATATTGCCACCCGCGCCGCTTCCCATTGCCAGACAGTCCGCACCTTGTTTAATCAACAGGTTGTACAGATTGCGTTCACGCGTGGTGCGCGCCCAGTGGCTATTGCTGAGCTGGTGCCAGCCGGCGTCAGCCAGAAACGCTGCGCCAGTCCGATAGAAATCACGTCGCGCAATCACATCAGGCAGCGCCACACGCTGGTTTTCGGCGGCTTTCGCCAGCGGCGTGGTTGGTAACAGATTCAGTGCATACAGATCGACGCCGTCTAACGGTAAATCGCTGACGATAGCCAGATCTTCGCGCCAGATTTCCGGCGTTTGTTCCGGCAGGCCAAACATCAGATCGCACACCACGGCAGCTTTGTCGCGCTCGCACAGGCGTTCAAGGAAGCGGATTGACTGCTGTTTATCTGAGGTACGCGCCATACGCTGACGAATGCGGGTATCAAACGTCTGAATCCCGATGGAGAAGCGGTTCGCTCCCGCATCCAGACAGGCATCGATCCGCTCATCGTCAAAATCCATCGCCCGCCCTTCTACTGTGATTTCACAGTCCGGTGCCAGCGGCAGGGAGGTGCGGATCGCGCGAATGATCTGCGACAGCTCATCGGCTGCCAGCGCCGTTGGCGTGCCACCGCCAAAGTACACCGCATGAATGGGCGCAGACTGGTGCAGCGGGCTGTCCGCCTCCATCGCCAGTTCCTGCAACAGGTAGCGGGTATAGGTCGCCGTGCTGTCATCACGCAGTTTGTTCTGGTAAAAACCGCAGAACGTGCAGTGCGTCGCGCAGAAAGGAATATGCAGGTAGAGCAGACGTTTACGCGCAGGCACGATTTGCTGTTTCAGCGCCTGCCAACCGGCCGGAATCTGTTCTGGTGAAAGTGGCACATGGTTGCGCCAAGGCATTGCCATACGTCGGGCGCTAAAAGGCTGCTCACCGGGCTCGGCATAATACGGCGTCAAATCGATGTTCATTAACGGCCCCCAAATAATCAATAAAATAAATTAAATGATAATTATTTTTATTTGGCAACGAGGAGAAAACGTAAATGGATGAGCTGAATTTGAATACAGCAAAATAATGACAGGGGTTAACAAACTGTTTTCTTTTTGTGCAAACTGAAAATCATGCAGAAAAACGTATTGCTATTTTATTTCAAATGGTTACGGTGTATCCCTCTTTGTTTTTTAACAAGTACGAAAAAAAAAACAGCGTTTATTAAAGTTCGTTAATTTGAGTAATAAATACAGGCAGGATCGAAGAATGCTTCCGTCCGATGGCATCGGCGAAAAGAAATAAACAGCGCACAGAGAGAACGAAAGAAAGGAGAATAGCCGACCTTCAGGCCATGATTTAGGCCTGAAAGTCGGCATAGGGCTTACTGAATACCCTGACTACGCAGGTAATCTTCATAGTTACCGGTGAAATCAATCACTTTATTTGGCGTAATTTCCAGAATACGGGTCGCCAACGAGCTGACAAATTCACGGTCATGAGAGACGAACAGCAGCGTCCCTTCATACATTTCCAGCGCCATATTCAGCGATTCAATGGATTCCATATCCAGGTGGTTGGTCGGTTCATCCATCACCAGAATATTCGGACGCTGCATCATCAGCTTACCGAACAGCATGCGACCTTTTTCACCACCGGATAACACCTTCACTTTCTTCTTGATGTCATCCTGGCTGAACAGCAAACGACCGAGTATGCTGCGCACGGCCTGCTCGTCGTCTTTTTCCTGTTTCCACTGGCTCATCCAGTCAAAAACGGTCAGCGTCTCATCGAATTCGTATTCGTGATCCTGTGCGTAGTAGCCAATTTTGAGTTTTCAGACCATTTCACCGTACCGCTATCAGGCTCGAAATCACCGACCAGCGTTTTCAGCAATGTCGATTTACCGATACCGTTGGCACCCAGAATAGCGACTTTCTCACCCACCTCGACCATCAAACCCAGCTTGCTAAACAGCGGGCCATTATCAAAACCTTTGCTCAACGCTTCAACTTCCAGCGCATTACGGAACAGTTTCTTATCCTGATCGAAACGGATAAACGGGTTTTGACGGCTGGACGCTTTCACTTCATCCAGTTGGATTTTATCGATCTGGCGCGCACGCGATGTCGCCTGTTTGGATTTAGAGGCGTTGGCGCTAAAGCGGCTAACGAACGATTGCAGTTCGGAGATTTGCGCTTTCTTCTTGGCGTTATCGGCCAGTAGACGCTCGCGAGCCTGCGTTGCGGCCGTCATGTATTCATCGTAGTTACCGGGGTAAATACGCAGTTCGCCGTAGTCCAGATCCGCCATGTGCGTACAGACCATATTCAGGAAGTGACGGTCATGCGAAATGATGATCATGGTGCTGTTACGCTCGTTCAGCACCTGCTCCAGCCAGCGGATAGTATCGATATCCAGGTTGTTGGTAGGTTCGTCGAGCAGCAGGATATCGGGATCGGCAAACAGCGCCTGCGCCAACAGGACACGCAATTTCCAGCCGGGAGCAATCTCACTCATCAAACCATAGTGCTGCTCAACCGGAATCCCTACGCCCAGTAACAGTTCGCCGGCACGAGATTCTGCGCTGTAACCATCCATCTCACCGTATTGTACTTCCAGATCGGCAACTTTATAGCCGTCCTCTTCGCTCATTTCAGCCAATGAGTAGATACGATCGCGCTCTTCTTTTACCGCCCACAGCTCCCCGTGGCCCATGATGACGGTATCCAGTACGCTGTATTTTTCAAAAGCGAACTGATCCTGACGCAGTTTACCCAGGCGCTCATTAGGATCGAGGAAGACATTACCGGCGCTCGGCACCAGATCGCCACCGAGAATCTTCATGAATGTAGATTTACCGCAGCCATTTGCGCCAATCAAACCGTAACGATTGCCACCGCCAAATTTAACGGAAATGTTTTCAAACAACGGCTTGCTGCCGAACTGCATGGTGATATTGTTGGTACTTAACACAGCACTTATACTCGAGTCGGAATGTGATTTGGCGCGCATTATGCCACAAGCGCGCGACAGGATCGCGGTTAGTTTTGAGTAATATTTAAGCGATAGCGCATACAGGAGAGAAATGCGATGCCGATAGTACGTCGTTTCAAACAGGTCGACGTTTTTACCCAACAGCCTTTCAAGGGCAATCCGCTTGCCGTCATTCTGGAAGCAAATGGATTAACCGATGCGCAAATGCAGAATATCGCGCGTTGGACAAACCTGTCAGAAACCACGTTTGTCCTGCCAGCCACCGATCCTCTGGCGGATTACCACGTACGCATTTTTACGCCAGAATCGGAAATGCCCTTTGCCGGACACCCGACGCTAGGCACCGCGCATGCTCTGCTGGAAGAAGGATTGCGCCCTAAATCCCCAGGTCAGTTAGTGCAACAGTGCGGTGTTGGCTTAGTGCCGATCAATATTCATGACGATGGCAGTCTGGCTTTTCACGCACCGCAGGCCACCATGGTTCCGTTCGGTGACGAGCATATGCCACTGCTGGAAAAAACGCTTGGCATTACTGGTTCTGATAATGCTGCTATCGATAAACGCTACCCGCCCACCGCAGTACACATGGGTATTCGCTGGCTGGTGATTCGTGTAGACAGCGCCGACACCTGTCTGAACATCACACCCGATGCAGATGCACTCTCAGCCGTGCAAAACCTCAGCCAGACTAATGGCATTGCCATCTACGGCCCGCACGATAACGCGACGCCAGCCGATTATGAAGTTCGCGCGCTCTATATTGAACGTAGCCATCTCAAAGAAGATCCGGTTACCGGCAGTGCCAACGCTTGTCTGGCAGCGCTGCTTCGCCAGCAGCACTCGACCAATAACGTCACCGCGCCACTCAGTTACCTGGCACGACAGGGTACAATGCTGCACTGCGATGGCCGGATTACCGTCACTTACCTGAACGATGAACCTTGGATCGGCGGGCACAGCGTCACGATCGTTGACGGTACCTTGCAGGGATAAGGGAGGGATTTTATGGAAACGCCGGTTGTAGATCCGTTATTTGCAGACAAACTGTATGAGCTACGTCATCAGCCCCATCTGCGCCTAACGATACAGGAAGAATGCGATGCCGATGCGCTCTTCACCCTGATTCAGCAGGAAAAAGCGCGTCTGTGGCGGACGTTACCCTGGCCGGACTCCGTCAAGAACGTCGATGACACCCGTGAAACGATTCGTGGCAACCGGAAGGCATTCTTCGACAAAACGTCCGCCGTATATGTTATCCGCTGGGACGATGCGCTGGCTGGCATCGTCTCCTTCAACACGATTCAGGATAAAGAAGGCGTCATCGGCTACTGGATCGCCGAAGCCTTTGAAGGTAAAGGCATCGTTTCTCAGGCTGTCAGTACACTAATAGCCGCCTATACCGATGCGAATCTCGTTGGGCGCTGCGTCATCAGAGCTTCAACCGCCAACACGCGTAGCAACGCTGTCGCCCAACGGCTTGGCTTCCGCTTTCACCACACGGAGAAAGACGCCGAGCAGATTGGCGAGCAGTGGTTCGATCACAATATTTATCACTATCCCACCTGATATTACCTCGCATACTTTCCATCACCTGATGCGCTGACCTTCCAACTGCGTATCAGGTTCTTTCGTTCCGCGACGTGTTTCGCTTATCGTGTCGTTATATTTTTGTGACTAACATCACAAAAATGTTGAAATCCGCTCTCATCTTCGCTACCATTAAAAACGTGATGAACATCACAATTAACTAACCCGTTAGAGGAGTCTGATAATGAAAACTTTTCGCAAAATCAGCAAATTCTTTAAAAGAATGGGAGATGTTTATGTCAGTTACTGTGAACGTATTGGGTCAATCATCAGCCCGTTCTGATTGTGATATAAACAATCTCTAAAGCCGCCTCCTACAGGCGGCTTTTTTTTTTCAGTCTCCCTTTCACCCTGTTCATCCCCCTTTCCTTTTTGTCTACCCACACGTCGCAGATTTGTGCAGCACACCGCATGCCTGAACATTCTCTTTTAAAAACAGCTCAATGCGTTTTCCTCTCACGGCAAAACCACCGTTAACAGGCTATGCTTTTCTCTAGCTGTACTTGCTTCGCGTCCCTGACGTCTGCGCTAAAAGATATACCCTAAATAATTCGAGTTGCATGAAGGCGGCAACCGAGCGAATCCCCAGGAGCTTACACAGGTAAGTGACTGGGGTGAGTAAGGACAAATTGGCTTAGCCGATTTGAACGCTGCTTGCGGCGGCCCTTCAGGGCGAGGCTCAGAACTGAGCCGAGTATTGCCAACGCACAAGCAGCTTGAAGTATGACGGGTAAAAGGACATGACTATGAGTAAAGTGAAACAACAGGATATTGACCGTCTGATCGAGCTGGTTGGTGGACGTGAGAACATCGCGGCTGTCACGCACTGCATCACTCGTCTCCGCTTCGTCTTGCACGACTCGTCCAAAGCCCATCCCAAAAACATCGAAGAGCTGCGTATTGTTAAAGGGTGTTTTACCAACGCCGGACAATTTCAGGTCGTGATCGGCACCAACGTGGATGAGTATTACAAGGCACTGCTCGCCACGACGGGAAAAGGCGAAATCAATAAGGAAGAGGCCAAAGTCGCCGCCCGGCAAAATATGAGCTGGTTTGAGCGCAGCATTTCGCACTTTGCCGAGATCTTTTTCCGCTGCTCCCTGCGCTTATCAGCGGAGGCTTGATCCTCGGCGCACGTAACGTTATCGGCGATATCCCGATGCGCGACGGGCAAACGCTGGTACAACTCTACCCCACCTGGCAAACCATTTACGATTTCCTCTGGCTGCTGGGCGAAGCCATCTTCTTCTATCTCCCCGTTGCGGTCTGCTGGTCAACCGTACGCAAAATGGGCGGCACACCGATCCTCGGCATCGTACTCGGCATCACGCTGGTATCGCCGCAGCTCATGAACGCCTACCTTATCGGCCAACAAACGCCTGAAGTATGGAATTTCGGCTGGTTCACGATTGAGAAAATCGGCTATCAGGCACAGGTCATTCCGTCCGTCTTAGCCGGGATGGCGCTGGCAATAATCGAGACACGGCTGAAGAAAATCGTGCCGGATTACCTCTATCTGGTGGTCGTACCCGTAACCTCACTTATTCTGGCCGTGTTCCTGGCACATACCTTAATTGGTCCGTTTGGCCGTATGATTGGTGATGGCGTCGCCTGGGCCGTTAAAGCCGTCATGACGGGTAGCTTTGCCCCCATTGGCGCAGCGCTGTTTGGGTTCCTGTATGCGCCGTTGGTCATCACGGGCGTGCACCAGACAACGTTAGCGATTGATATGCAGATGATTCAGAGTATGGGCGGAACGCCGGTCTGGCCACTCATTGCGCTGTCCAACATTGCGCAGGCGGCGGCGGTCGTCGGGGTGATTCTCGTCAGCCGAAAAGCTAACGAACGTGAAATTTCTGTTCCCGCCGCGATTTCCGCTTTTCTTGGCGTGACCGAGCCAGCGATGTACGGTATCAACCTGAAATACCGCTTTCCGATGTTGTGCGCCATGATCGGTTCCGCCGCCGCTGCGCTCATTTGTGGCCTGTACGGCGTAACAGCAAATGGCATCGGTGTCGGTGGATTGCCGGGCATTCTCTCCATCAAGCCACAATTTTGGGGCGTTTTCGCTCTCGCCATGCTGGTTGCCGCCGTCATCCCGATTGTATTGACGTCGCTGGTCTATAAACGCAAGGGCCGCAATGGCACGCTGGATCCTGCATAGAGGCCATACATAGATTAGGAGGATTGTTCATGACTACCTCGCTTCCCTGGTGGCAAAACGGCGTGATTTATCAAATCTACCCGAAGAGCTTTCAGGACAGTACCGGAAATGGCATTGGCGACATCGCTGGCATCACCGCCCGACTCGATTACCTGCAACAGTTGGGTGTTGATGCAATCTGGCTAACGCCGGTTTATCTTTCGCCTCAGGTTGATAACGGCTATGACGTCGCCGATTACGGCGCCATCGACCCAACCTACGGCACGATGGCCGATATGGAAACGTTGATCGCAGAAGCGCACCGCCGCCGTATTCGTGTCGTCATGGATATGGTGTTCAACCACACCTCGACGCAACACCACTGGTTCCTGAACGCGCAGGATCGCCGCAGCCCCTATCGCCATTTTTACATCTGGCGTGATGACAATGGCGGTGCGCTACCCAATAACTGGCGGTCAAAATTTGGCGGCCCGGCCTGGCAGTGGCACGCCGAAAGCAAACAGTATTATCTACACCTTTTCGCCACTGAACAGGCCGACCTGAATTGGGAACACCCACGCGTGCGGGATGAATTAAAACAGGTCTGTGAATTTTGGGCGGATAAAGGCGTGGACGGGCTGCGACTAGACGTCATCAATCTGGTCTCCAAGCAGCAGGATTTTCCGTCCGATATTCAGGGCGATGGACGCCGTTTCTACACCGATGGGCCATTGATTCATGATTACTTGCAGGAATTCAGCCGGGATATTTTTCAGCCCCGCTGTTTAATGACCGTCGGCGAGATGTCATCGACCTCGCTGGAGCACTGCCGCCGCTACGCTGCGTTGGATGGTAGTGAACTCTCCATGACGTTCAATTTTCACCATCTGAAAGTCGATTATCCCAATGGGGAAAAATGGACGCTGGCGGAGCCTGACTTCATCCAGCTCAAGCAGATTTTCACTCACTGGCAGCAGGGTATGCACAACCATGCCTGGAATGCGCTGTTCTGGTGTAATCACGATCAGCCACGCATCGTGTCGCGTTTTGGCGATGAAGGTGAATTCCGCGTGCAATCCGCCAAGATGCTGGCAATGGTGCTTCACGGTATGCAGGGCACGCCTTATATCTATCAGGGCGAAGAGCTGGGTATGACCAATCCCTGCTATACGCAGATTGAACAATACCGCGACATTGAAAGCCTGAATCAATTTGCTGAACAGCGCTATCGGGGTCAGCCAGAGTCACAAACCTTAGCAATCCTCGCCAGTAAGTCGCGCGATAACGGCCGTACGCCGATGCAATGGGATGCCAGTAACCATGCCGGATTTACGACCGGCACGCCGTGGATAGCACCGTGTAAAAACTTTACCCAGGTCAACGCACAGCAAGCATTGGCAGATAAAACGTCCGTTTTCTACACCTACCAGCAGCTCATCGCGATGCGTAAAGCGCTACCGCTGCTGACCTACGGAAACTATCAGGATTTGCTGCCGGACCATCCCTGTATCTGGTGCTATCAGCGTAGCTGGGAAGGCCAACGGCTTCTGGTTCTGGCAAACCTCAGCAAACAGACTCTGCGCTGGCAGCCTCCCTTGATCTCCACGATCGCCGCTGGCGACTGCTATTCAGCAATTACTCTGATGCACAGCCTCAACCCGCAATACTGGAGCTACGTCCGTTTGAAGCCATATATTGGGTACAAGGCATGCCGGAGAAAGAGGATAAGATCCAGGAATAGAAGATATCGGAGGATGTAGCGGGGAATCCCGCTACATGATGGCAGAGGTTAGCGCTTAGCCAGCAGTAATCCCAACACCAGACCGACGGTGGCACCGATACCGATACCGTGCCAGGGTTTGTCATGCACATACACATCGGCTTTGTCGGCGACCTGCTTGGCGCGTGCATAATAGCTGTCCGTTACGCCAATGCGAGCTTTGACTTCCAACAGCGCTTTTTCCGCTCCCTTCTTCAAATCAAGGTAGGCCTGATCTGCCTGATCGCCCGTATAGCGCAGTACCTCATCCAGCGTTTCAGACAGAAGCTTTAAATCATCATCGACACGAATTTCTTCAGGCTGTTTTTGGTTGCCGCCATAGAGTGCTTCCTTCTGTTATGAAAAACCATTGGTTATGAAAAACCATGAGTTATAAATCGTTGTCTTCTTAACTATAGACAATTTTTCCTGACCTCTACGGCTTCAGCAGACCAGATCATTCCTAAAACGCACCTTGCCTGCTATCACCGCCGCCCGAGAAAGTAGTGGTTTTGCTGACAAAAAAACGCCGTTGATTCTCATCAACGGCGTTTCGTGACTCAACCCGACTCTCGGCAGCGGTTACAGCATCGGCTGCGCCAATTGCACCAGAGAGATAAGCGGCTGTGGATACAAACCGAAGAACAATACTGCGATGGAAGAGATCAGTACGACCACACCACCCGCCGTTAAGGCCCAGTTGTTTGGCGTATCACGCTGTAGCTGTTGAGGAGCAGTCAGATACAGGCTCACCATTACGCGCAGGTAATAGTACAAACCGATGGCGCTACCCAGCACGACCGCACCCGTCAGCCACCACAGCTCCGCATTAACACCGACAGCCAGCACGTAGAATTTACCGAAGAAGCCCAGCGTCATCGGGATCCCCGCCAGCGACAGCATCATCACCGTCATCACCGCAGACAGAATCGGTTTATGCCAGAACAAACCACGGTAAGAGAACAGCGAATCGGCATCCGGGCCACGGTACGGGCTGGACATCAGGCTAACCACACCAAACGCACCCAGGCTGCTGAACAGGTAACCCACCAGATAAACACCGACGGTTTCCAGCGCCAGTTGATGGCTCTGAACTGCGATCAGGGCAACCAGCAAATAACCCAGATGCGCGATGGAGGAGTAACCAAGCAGACGTTTGATGTTGGTTTGCGATACCGCCATCACGTTACCGAACAGGATCGATGCA
This sequence comes from Pectobacterium sp. PL152, assembly GCA_021907015.1. Classification (GTDB taxonomy): domain Bacteria; phylum Pseudomonadota; class Gammaproteobacteria; order Enterobacterales; family Enterobacteriaceae; genus Pectobacterium. The sequence goes on from CP091064.1 coordinate 746,976, forward strand.
AACGCGATAATGCCCAGCACGATTCTGACAGACTCGCTGTCAGCCATCGGCGCGTACAAGAACAAACGCATTACCGCACCGAAAACGGCAATTTTACCGGCCGTGGCCAGAAACGTAGACACGGGAGCAGGTGCCCCTTGATACACATCAGGTGTCCACAGCTGGAACGGAACCAGAGACAGCTTGAAGCCCAGACCGACAATCATCATCCCCAGACCAGCCAGCAGCAGCGGCGCATGGATTTGGTGATCGCTCAGGCTCTTACCGAGGCTGGCAAAGCTCATATCGCCCGATTCAGCATAAATCAGCGCCATGCCAAACAGCAGGAAGGAAGACGCCGCCGCCGACAGCAGCATGTATTTAATACTGGCTTCCAGCGAACGTTTCTGACGGAAGGCATAGCCAACCAGACCAAACAGCGGAAGGGAGAGCAGTTCAATCCCGATGAACAGCGACGCCAGATGGTTGGCGCTCGACAGCAGGATTCCACCCAACGCAGCAATCAGCACCAGCAGGTAGAACTCATCGCGGTTGTCCGGGTAGCCTTGCAGCCACGGATAGGCAAACGTACTGGTAGCCAGACTGGCAAGCAGAACCAGCCCGGTATAGAACATTGAGAAGCCATCAACACGCAGTAGCGGCGTCACGTCCGTTGGGCCAACCTGACCGACAAAGTACAGTGACAGCAACGCAATATTCAGGCCGATAACCGTCATGGTTGCGTTGACAAAATGGTTGCGTCGCCACGCAATGCACAGCATCACAACCACTACCGTCAATCCGACGATCAACAGCGGCGATAGCGCAATTAGTTGTTGAAGAGTTATTGTCATGGCGAATTACGGCCTTGTTGTTGAAATAATTGAATCTGGAGCAGACGACATAAACCACTGCTGGATATTTGACATCGCGGCACTGGAGGTATCCAGAATCGGTTGTGGGTACACCCCTAACAACACCAGTAATACCACCAACAGCATCACGATAGACAATTCGCGGAGCGACATACTCTTCAATGGCTCATCAGATTTAGGCGTGCCGTAGTAAGCACGCTGCATCATGATCAGTGAGTAGACTGACGCAAATACCAGACCGAAAGTTGAGATCACCGTAATCACCGGCACAACCTGATAGCTGCCGAACAGAATCATGAATTCGCCAACGAAGTTGCCCGTTCCTGGCATCCCCAATGTCGCGACAGCGAAGAACAGAGACAGCGCAGGCAGGAACTTCAGACGCGACCACAGGCCGCCCATTTCACGCATGTCACGGGTATGCAGACGTTCGTACAGTTGACCACACAGAATAAACAGGCCAGCAGCAGACAAGCCGTGCGCAATCATCTGAATCACCGCGCCCTGATAAGCCAGTTGATTACCGGAATAGATGGCAATCATCACGAAGCCCATGTGGGACACCGAGGTGTAAGCGATCAGGCGTTTAATGTCAGTCTGTTTAAACGCTAACCAGGCACCGTAGAAGATACCAATCACACCCAGCCACATGGCAATCGGTGCAAAGGCATGTGACGCGTTAGGGAACAACGGCAGGCTGAAACGCAGCAGACCATAGGCCGCCGTTTTCAACAGGATCCCCGCCAGGTCAACAGAACCCGCCGTTGGTGCCTGACTGTGTGCATCCGGCAGCCAACCGTGCAACGGCACGACAGGCATTTTTACAGCAAACGCAATGAAGAAGCCCAGCATCAGCAGATATTCAACACCATATGACATCGGCGTCTTCAGCAGGTCTTCATAGTTGAACGTCCAGACACCGGTGGCATTGTGATGTACAAAAACCAGCGCCAGAATCGCAATCAACATGATCAGGCCGCTTGCCTGGGTATAAATGAAGAACTTGGTCGCCGCCGTAATTCTGGTTTTACCGTCAGAGCCTTTATGCCCCCACAGTGCAATCAGGAAGTACATCGGCACCAGCATCATTTCCCAGAAGAAGAAGAACAGGAACATGTCGATGGCAAGGAACACGCCGATAACGCCGCCCAGAATCCACAGCAGGTTCAGGTGGAAGAAGCCCTGATAGCGCTGAATTTCATTCCAGGAACAGAGGATTGCCAACACACCGAGCAGCCCCGTCAGTACCACCATCAGCAGAGACAGGCCATCCAGCGCAAGATGGATACCGATGCCGAAGCGCGGGATCCACGGCACATAGAACTCGGATTGCCATTGTGGTACGCCTGTCGGCGCGGTCAGTGAGTAACCGCCTTGCAACCACAGTTGCAGAGACAGTACGAGTGTCAGCCCCATTGCAATCAACGCGATCCAGCGCGGTACCTTCGTACCAAAACGCTCTAACTGCCAACACAGCAGACCGCCGATAAAGGGGAGAAGAATTAGCCAAGGTAGTAGCATGGCGTTTTGTGTCCCTAAATTAAAGAAATCTGAAAACTTGCCGTGGCGGGCATCCCTCTCTGCGGAATGCCCTACCTTTCATACGTTACCGGATGCTGCTTTACACCAGCAGCAACAAGGCCAGCACCAGCACGGCACCAAAGCCCATCGAGGCAACGTACCAGCGCAATTGACCATTCGCACTGAGCGCCAGCCCACGGTTACCCCAGCGGGTAATCGTGGCCGGGATGGTCATCAGCCCATTTAACGGATCACGCTGCAACAGCTTCGCGATAGCCAGATACGGTTTAACAAAGACGTGGTCGTACAACCAGTCGAAGCCCCACGCGTGGAACCACCAGGTCGAGAAGAAACGACCCGGAGCACTCTTCGCGATGCTGCTCACCGCCTGACGTTTACCCAGCCACAGCACAGCAGCAAGCAGAATACCGGCAATCGCCACCACGCCAGAGGTAATTTCCAGCGTCATTAACTGGCCGTGTTCAAGCTCAGTCGTCGCTGGCAACACACCGTGCAACGGTGGAACAATCATCGCACCAATAAAGGTGGACAGAACCATCAGCACGACCAGCGGTAAGTGGTGAGAAATGCCTTTTCCTGCATGCGCTTTGGTTTTCTCTTCACCGTGGAACACGATGAAAATCATACGGAACGTATACAGCGAGGTCATGAAGGCACCGGCCAATCCCGCCACCATCAGATTGATGTGACCATTTGCCCATGCGCCAGCCAGAATCTCGTCTTTACTGAAGAAGCCCGCGGTAACCAGCGGCAGTGCAGCCAGCGCTGCGCCCCCGACCAGGAAGCAGACATAAACCAGCGGAATCGTTTTACGCAGGCCACCCATCTTGAAGATGTTCTGCTCGTGGTGGCAGGCCAAAATGACCGAACCAGAAGAGAGGAACAGCAGCGCTTTAAAGAACGCATGCGTCATCAAGTGGAAAATTGCGGCATCCCATGCCTGAACGCCCAGCGCCAGAAACATGTACCCAATCTGGCTCATGGTGGAATAGGCCAGCACGCGCTTGATATCGGTTTGCACCAGAGCAGCAAAACCTGCCAACACCAGCGTTACCGCCCCCACAATACCTACCAGATGCAGGACATCCGGCGCCATCAGGAACAGGCCATTGGTACGTGCAATCAGGTAGACACCCGCGGTAACCATCGTCGCGGCGTGGATCAGTGCAGAGACTGGCGTTGGACCGGCCATCGCATCCGCCAGCCAGGTTTGCAGCGGCAGCTGTGCAGATTTACCGACCGCACCACCCAGCAACATCAGCGTAGCCCAGGTGATTTCCGGTGAACCTTCAGCCAGTTTCTGCGGCGCTAATACCATCAGCTCGCGGAAGTTGAGCGTACCCAGTTCTTTGTAAAGGATGAACAGCGCAAAGGCCAGGAAGACGTCACCCACACGGGTAACGATGAAAGCCTTCATTGCCGCCGCACCGTTCTTCGGATCGGTGTAGTAGAAACCGATCAGCAGGTAACTGCACAGCCCCACCCCTTCCCAACCGAGATACATCAGCAACAGGTTATCTGCCAGTACCAGAACGACCATACTCGCGATAAACAGGTTGGTATAGGCGAAGAAGCGAGAGTAGCCCTCTTCTCCGCGCATGTACCAGGAGGCAAACAGGTGAATAAAGAAGCCAACGCCCGTTACAACGGACAGCATCGTCAACGAGAGGCCATCGAGCGTCAGCGTTACGCTGATGTCGAAGTTACCCACAGCCATCCATGTCCACAAATGCTGATTAAAGAAGGTAACGCCGCCGTGCTGTTGGCCCATGAAATCGACCACAACCCAAGCGGTAACCAACGCTGCCAGACCAATCGAGCCAACACCGACGGTCGCGGACGTATTTTCCGACCAGCGACCACGGGAAAATGCCAGCAACAGAAAGCCGAGCAGCGGGAAGAGTATTGTTAAATAGAGTAAGTTCATCCGCGCATCTCACTGACTGTATCAATATTCAGGGTCTGACGACGACGATACATCTGTAACAACAGCGCCAGACCAATACTGGCCTCAGCCGCTGCCAGCGTAATCGCCAGAATGTACATCACCTGACCATCCGGCTGCTGCCAGTAACTTCCCGCGACGACAAATGCCAGCGCGGCAGCGTTGATCATAATTTCGAGACTAATCAACATAAACAGCAGGTTACGACGAATCAACAGACCAGTCAGCCCTAGAACAAACAGGATAGCGGCTAAAATCAACCCATGTTGTAACGGAATCATGCGCGTTCCCCCGTTATTTTCTTCTCAACGTCCTGGTTCGCGCCTTCTTTACTGACAACGTCACCACGTTTATCTTCACGACCAATGTGGAAAGCGACAACCAATCCTGCCAGCAGCAACATTGACGCTAATTCAACGGCCAGAACATAAGGCCCGAACAGGCTGATACCCACGGCTTTCGCCTCAACAGGCGTGCCAGTGATTCCCTGCTCTTTCAGGCTGAGGATCGCGTTGACAACAATCACCAGCAGCGCCAGAGAAAGAATGCCAGGTCCTACCCAAGCGCTGGGTTTCAGCCAATTCCGTTCTTGTTCTTCCACGGAGTTACCGAGGTTGAGCATCATGACGACGAATACGAACAGCACCATGATGGCGCCGGCATAAACGATGATGCTCAGCGCGCCGGCAAAGTTAGCCCCGAGCGAGAAAAAGACGCCCGCAATCGCCATAAGCGAGGTGACCATATACAACAGTGCATGCACAGGGTTGGTATGCGTAATGACGCGCAATGTCGCCAGTATCGCAATCAAGCCTGTGGTATAAAAAGCGAATTCCATGCTAGCTCCTTAGGGCAACAGGCCTTTGACATCAATGGGTTTGGCTTCGTTTTCCGCTTCGCCTTTATCTTTCCCATCGATTGCCATACCAGCCATCCGGTAGAAATTGTATTCCGGATATTTACCCGGCCCCGATATCAGCAGATCTTCTTTCTCGTACACCAGATCCTGACGTTTGTAATCGCCCATTTCGAAATCCGGCGTCAGCTGGATAGCGGTTGTCGGGCACGCTTCTTCGCAGAAGCCACAGAAAATGCAGCGTGAGAAGTTGACGCGGAAGAACTCGGGATACCAGCGACCATCTTTGGTTTCCGCTTTCTGCAATGAGATACAGCCGACCGGACAGGCCACCGCACACAGGTTGCAGGCAACGCAACGCTCTTCACCATCGGGATCGCGCGTCAGCACGATACGACCACGGTAGCGCGGCGGTGGATTCACAGGCTCTTCGGGATACATTCTGGTTTCGCGCTTCTTGAAAGCATTCGAACCCACCATACAGATACTGCGTATCTGGGTGCCGAAACCAACCACTAACTCTTTCAATGTCATGGTTTATTCACCCCTTCTTAAGCGTTGTACAAAATGACGGCCGCTGTCGCCAGCAGATTCAAAAGCGTTATCGGCAGACAGACTTTCCAACCGAAAGACATCACCTGGTCATAACGCGGACGGGGTAACGAAGCACGAATCAGGATGAACATCATCATGAAAAAGCCCGTTTTCAGCGCAAACCAGACAAATGGAGGCAGGATTGGACCATGCCAGCCACCGAAGAACAGCGTCACCATCAGCGCAGAAACCGTAACGATCCCGATATATTCCCCGACAAAGAACAGACCGAATTTCATACCGGAATATTCAATGTGGTAACCATCGGCAATTTCCTGTTCAGCTTCAGGCTGGTCAAACGGGTGACGGTGACACACCGCCACGCCTGCGATGGCAAACGTAATGAAGCCGAAGAACTGCGGGATAACGTTCCACAGGTGTTCCTGAGAATCGACGATGTCACGCATGTTGAACGAGCCAGCCTGCGCGACAACCCCCATCAGCGACAGGCCGATGAACACTTCATAACTCACGGTCTGCGCAGAAGCACGCACCGCACCCAGCAGCGAGTATTTGTTGTTACTCGCCCAACCGGCAAACAGCACTGCGTAAACGGCCAAACCCGCCATCATCAGGAAGAACAGGATCCCGATGTTCAGATCGGCGACACCCCAGGTTGGTGTGATCGGCACAATCGCAAAGGCAATCAGCATTGACGTGAACGCGATCATCGGCGCCAGCGTGAAGATCACCTTATCGGTAAAGTTCGGCACCCAGTCTTCTTTGAAGAACATTTTGATCATGTCAGCGACGAGCTGCAGTGAACCGCCCCAACCTACCCGGTTCGGTCCATAACGTCCCTGGAAAAGACCGAGCAGTCGACGTTCACCCATACTCATGAATGCGCCACAGGTCACCACAACCAGCAGAATTACGATCGCTTTTCCGACGGAAATCAGGATCTCGGTTAATTCCGGTGTTAACCAACTCATTGTGCGGCCTCCCGCAGATTTTCAACGGTTGCACCCGCCAGCACCGGCGCAATACCCGGCAAGCCCAGCGGTAAACCAACCTGTCCCTGACTCAATTCCGCACTTAAGCGCAGTGGCAGACGTAACGTTTGTCCTGCACAGGTCAGCTCCAGCAACGTACCGGCGTTCACACCTAGCGTTGCCGCATCGGCCGGGTTCACCATCACGTAAGGCTCTGGCATACGCTGCTGAATCACGTCGGAACGCTGTGACATTTCATCACTGCCAAACAGGTGATAATACGGCGCAACACGCCATTGACCCGCTTGTGGGACGAAAGCCGCAGGGATGTTGTCGAAATACGCCAGTGAACCTTCTCCAGCCTCAATCATACGCACACCCGGATCGCCATGACGCAAATGTCCACCCACTTCATCCTGGAATTTGTTCCAGGCTTGCGGTGAGTTCCAGCCTGGTGCCCAGGCAAATGGAATCTGCTGACGGTTGGCTGTCGGACTGTTGTTCCCTTCCATTGAGAAGGCGAACATGGTGTCTTTATCAACAGGCTGACGCGGTTCGTGCACACTGATATTGGCTCGCATCGCGGTACGACCACTGGAGCGAATCGGTGAACGCGACAGTTTCTGACCACGAATACGGAACGAAGCATCCGGCGCGGCCTCTTTGATCGCAGCCAACTGCGGCAGTGCCGCGGCACACGCATCAATCACGTTATCCAGTTGCGTCCAGTCAACCTGACGGCTGTTGTAAGTGATATACAGCGAGTGCAGCCAGCGCCAGCTTTCCAGCATCACAACTTTGTCGTTGTAGTACGTTGGATCATAAACCTGGAAGAAACGCTGAGCACGGCCTTCCTGGTTCACCAACGTACCGTCGCTTTCGGCAAAGCTGGCAGCGGACAGAATCATGCTGGCTTTGTCCATGATGCGAGTACGCTGGTGGTCAACCACAATCAGGTTCTCCGCTTTTTCCAGCGCGGCATCAACGCGAGCGATTGGGGCATGACGGTAGAGATCGTTCTCCAGTACAACCACACTGTCGGCGTCACCGTTTTCCAACTGTGCCAGCGCCTCATCCAGCGAACCGCCGCCCATGATTGACAACCCGATGCTGTTAGCAGCAGGAGCAACAAAGGTAATACCGACGTCAGAACCGCGATTCTTCAGCGCCTTGGCAACGTTTGCCGCCGCGGCGATCACGTCTTCACTGCCAGCATTGGTGCCGGAAATGATGAGTGGTTTTTTCGCACCGGCCAGCGCCTGTACGATGATATCGACTTTCTGGTCAAGACCCGCAGCCAGATCGGCAACTGCCGGCGCGCTGCTATCCAGACCGTGTGCAATAGCAAAACCAAGACGCGCCTGATCGGCAACCGGCGCACGGTAGTTCCACGCTGCGATGTCGTCCAGACGAGTGCTGTCTACGTTAGTGACAAACAATGGATGCTTGGCGTGTTGACCAATGTTCATGATCGCCGCGATCTGCCAGTCAGCCACTTTCTGCGCTGCCGCCATTTCACGGGCTTTGCCTTTCACAGCCTGACGAACGGCCAGTGCGATACGTGCCCCCGTCTGCGTCAAGTCTTCACCCAGAATCAGAACCGCATCGTAGCCTTCGATTTCACGCAGCGCTGGCGTTCTCACACCGCTTTCGCGCAGCACTTTCAGGATCAGTTGCAGACGATTTTGTTCTTCCTGCGCAATACCGGTGTAGAAGTTCTCTGCCCCTACCAGCTCACGCAAAGCGAAGTTGCTTTCGATGCTGGCACGCGGCGAACCGATACCGATCGTTTTCTTCGCCTGACGCAGCACATCCGCCGCACCTTGCAGTGCCTGATCGGCATTCAGCGCGATCCAGTCATCACCGCGACGTTGCAGCGGCTGGCTCGGACGGTCTTTCTGATTAACGTAGCCGTAACCAAAACGGCCGCGGTCACACAGGAAATAGTGGTTTACGCTACCGTTAAAACGGTTTTCGATACGACGCAGTTCGCCATAACGTTCACCGGGGCTGGTATTACAGCCGATGCTGCACTGTTGGCAGACGCTCGGTGCAAATTGCATATCCCATTTACGGTTATAGCGCTCAGAGTGCGTTTTATCGGTAAAGACACCGGTAGGACACACTTCAACCAGGTTACCGGAGAATTCGCTTTCCAGCGTGCCATCTTCCGGGCGACCGAAATAGACGTTGTCGTGCGCGCCGTAAACGCCAAGATCTTTGCCATCCGCATAGTCTTTGTAGTAACGCACGCAGCGATAGCACGCGATACAGCGGTTCATTTCATGAGAAATGAATGGACCGAGATCCTGATTGCGGTGGGTACGCTTGGTGAAGCGATAGCGACGGAAGTTTTGACCCGTCATGACCGTCATATCCTGCAAATGACAGTTACCGCCTTCCTCACACACCGGGCAATCGTGCGGGTGGTTGGTCATCAGAAACTCAACTATCGTCTTACGGAATAGCTTCGCTTCTTCATCTTCAATCGCGATGAACGTTCCCTGGGTTGCTGGTGTCATACAAGACATCACCAGACGACCGCGGGTGTCTTCCGCGTTTTGATACTGCTTTACCGCACAGAGGCGGCAGGATCCGACGCTCCCGAGCGCGGGGTGCCAGCAAAAGTAAGGAATATCAAGTCCCAGAGTCAGACAAGCTTCCAGAAGGTTGTCCGCTCCGTTTACTTCATACTCTTTGCCGTCTACATGAATAGTAGCCATAGTCAGCATGCTTCCATAATGGCCCGTGTTGCCACGAGCGCTAATCAAAAATTCTGTATACCCTCATCTTTCAAATCACAAATGCGTTGGCTATCTGCGTCCTGAAATCTGTTGGGTTTATAGAGGGTGGCTTATTTGCGTCACCCTGCGGATACATTCACTGCATCTCGCACGTATTGAGCGATAGCTTACCAGCGCTCTTTCAACAGGTTAGGCTGAATACCGCCAATCGCTTTGACGTTGCCTAAATACTGTTTAGAGATACCCGCTTCGAATTCTTCCCGGAAATACTTGATGGCACTTTGCAGCGGTTCGACCGCACCCGGCGCATGCGCACAGAAGGTGTTACCCGGTCCGAGGAAACGGCAAAGCTGTTCCAGCGTTTCGATATCGCCAGGCTGGCCTTCACCATTTTCCAACGCACGCAGAATCTTCACGCTCCACGGCAAACCATCGCGGCATGGCGTACACCAGCCGCAGGATTCACGGGCGAAGAACTCTTCCAGATTGCGCGTCAGCGAGACCATATTGATCTCGTGATCGACGGCCATCGCCAGCGCCGTACCCATACGGCTACCGGCTTTCGCAATGTGCTCAAAATCCATTGGCAAATCGAGATGGTTCTCCGTCAGGAAATCCGTACCGGCGCCACCCGGCTGCCAGGCTTTCAGCTTCAGGCCATCGCGCATACCGCCCGCATAGTCTTCCAGAATCTCACGCGCCGTGGTGCCGAACGGCAGTTCCCACAGGCCCGGATTCTTGACGCGACCGGAGAAGCCCATCAGTTTCGTGCCCGCATCTTTACTTTTACCAGCAGACAGCCCCTGATACCACGCCGCACCGTGTTCGATAATCGCCGGGACGTTACACAGCGTTTCCACGTTGTTGACGCAGGTTGGTTTACCCCAAACACCCGCAGATGCCGGGAACGGCGGCTTAGAGCGTAGGTTGGCACGACGGCCTTCCAACGAGTTAATCAGTGCCGTTTCTTCACCGCAGATGTAACGCCCAGCGCCCGTATGCACGAACAGCTCGAAATCGAACCCGCTGCCCAGAATATTTTTGCCCAGCAGACCCGCCGCTTTCGCTTCTTCGATTGCACGACGCAAGTGGACAGCAGCTTCGATGTATTCGCCGCGCAGGAAGATGTAGCCGCGGTAGGCTTTCAGCGCAAAGGCGCTAATCAACATACCTTCAACCAACAGATGGGGCTCTTGCTCCATCAGCAGACGGTCTTTATAAGTCCCTGGTTCCATCTCATCCGCGTTACACAGCAGGTAGCGGATGTTCATGCTTTCGTCTTTCGGCATCAGGCTCCACTTCAAGCCTGTCGAAAAGCCCGCGCCGCCACGCCCTTTCAGGCCAGCGTCTTTAACCAGTGAGACCACTTCATCCTGCGCCATGCCGGTTAACGCTTTTTGCGCCGCGACATAGCCGTTTTTGCTGCGATATTCATCCAGCCATACCGGCTGTTTGTCCGCGCGTAAACGCCAGGTCAGAGGATGCTGCTCAGCAGTCAGAACAATGTTTTTACTCATTGATACTGCTCCAATAACGATTCAATTACTTCCGGCGTCACATGGCTGTGGGTATCATCGTCAATCATCATTGACGGCCCCTGGTCACAGTTCCCCAGGCAGCAGGTCGGCAACAGCGTGAAACGTCCATCGAACGTCGTCTGTCCCGGTTTGATGCTGAGCTTACGCTCAAGCGCAGCCTGAACGCCCTGATAGCCATTGATGTGGCACACGACGCTGTCGCAATAGCGAATGATGTGACGCCCAACCGGCTGACGATAAATCTGGCTATAGAACGTCGCTACGCCTTCCACGTCACTGGCTGGAATGCCCAGCACATCGGCAATCGCGTTGATCGCACCATCCGGTACCCAGCCGCGTTCTTTCTGCACAATTTTCAGTGCTTCAATTGACGCCGCGCGCGCATCTTCATAGTGATGTTTTTCGTGCTCAATCGCGTCACGTTCGACGTCGCTCAACACAAAAACGTTGTTATCAGAAATGTTGCGTTCAGAAATATTGTTATCAGGCATGTTGTGATCAGGCATAATTAGCGGTCCACATCTGACATAACGAAATCAATACTGCCGAGGTAAACGATCAGATCGGATACCAGACATCCGCGAATAACAGAAGGAATCTGTTGCAGATGTGCGTAGCTCGGCGTGCGAATACGGGTACGGTAGCTCATCGTGCCGCCGTCACTGGTCAGGTAATAGCTGTTGATGCCCTTTGTTGCCTCAACCATCTGGAATGATTCATTGGCAGGCATAACCGGTCCCCAGGAAACCTGAAGGAAGTGGTTAATCAGCGTATCGATATGCTGCAACGTGCGCTCTTTTGGCGGCGGCGTCGTCAGCGGGTGATCCGCTTTGAACGGCCCTTCTGGCATGTTCTTGAGGCACTGATCCAGAATACGCAGGCTCTGACGAAGCTCTTCAACCTTCAGCATCACGCGGCTATAGCAATCGCTGATGCCGTCGCCGACGGGCACTTCAAAATCGAAGTTTTCATAGCCGGAATACGGACGCCATTTGCGCACGTCAAAACCAATACCTGTCGCACGCAGACCCGCACCCGTTACGCCCCAATCCAACGCTTCTTTCGCATTGTAAGCGGCAACGCCCTGAGTACGGCCTTTCAGGATGGTGTTCTGCAGTGCAGCCTTAACATAGGTATCCAGGCGGCTCGGCATCCAGTCGAGGAATTCACGCAGCAGACGCTCCCAACCGCGTGGCAGATCGTGCGCCACACCGCCGATACGGAACCAGGCCGGGTGCATACGGAAGCCGGTAATCGCTTCAACCAAATCGTAAATTTTCTGGCGGTCAGTAAACGCAAAGAACACCGGTGTCATCGCACCGACGTCCTGAATATAGGTACTGATATACAGCAGGTGGCTATTAATGCGGAACAGTTCGGACAGCATCACGCGAATCGTTTTAACGCGATCCGGCACCTCAATACCCGCCAGTTTTTCTACGGCAAGCACGTACGGCATTTCGTTAACGCAGCCGCCAAGGTATTCAATACGGTCGGTATAAGGGATGTAGCTGTGCCAGGACTGGCGTTCGCCCATTTTCTCCGCGCCGCGATGGTGGTAACCCACGTCAGGCACGCAGTCGACGATTTCTTCGCCATCTAACTGCAGGATAATACGGAATGCACCGTGTGAAGAGGGGTGGTTTGGACCGAGGTTGAGGAACATGAAGTCCTCATTTTCAGTGCCGCGCTTCATTCCCCACTCTTCCGGTTTGAACGTCAGCGATTCCATTTCCAGATCTTCTTTCTGCTTGGTCAGCACGAAAGGATCGAATTCGGTCGCACGCGCCGGGTAATCTTTACGCAACGGGTGCCCTTCCCACGTCTGCGGCATCATGATGCGCGTCAGGTGCGGGTGACCGTTGAACGTAATACCAAACATTTCCCACGTTTCACGCTCATACCAGTTGGCATTCGGGAACAGTTTGGTCACGGTCGGTACGTGCAGATCGCTCTCGGCCAACGCGACTTTCAGCATGATGTCGCGGTTACGCTCGATGGAAATGATGTGATAAAAGACGGAGTAGTCGGCGGCAGGCAAGCCTTCACGGTGAGTGCGCAGACGCTCATCCATACCGTGCAGGTCAAACAGCATGACATAAGGCTTCGGCTGTTTTTTCAGGAATGCGACAACGTCCAGTAATTGCTCACGTTTGACCCACACAACGGGAATGCCTGTGCGGGTAGCTTGTACAGTAAATGCATCTGGTCCAAAACGGTTACACAGCTCGCCAACGACCGGATCGTCAAGGTGATCGCGGGTTTGCCAGCCTGGCTGAGCGAGATCGTGTGTCGTTAAATCTGTCATAAATATGTCACCACATTAAATGTGCTATTTCTGTATCTGATAATGACCGCACACTATTATCGGGGTATTACACGGTCACCGGGTTTATCATCTACAGGTCAAATCTCATCAGGCGAACGCAGGTTTGTCACCGCGATTCGCTCGCCGCGTTTGCGCTCACGCTCAGATTGCATATTGGCACGGTAAACGCCCTGTTCACCTACCACCCATGACAGAGGGCGGCGTTCTTTACCAATGGATTCTTTCAGCAGCAACAGCGCTTGCATGTAGGCTTCAGGACGCGGAGGGCAGCCTGGAATATACACATCAACAGGCAGGAATTTATCTACGCCCTGAACGACGGAATAGATATCGTACATACCACCGGAGTTAGCACAGGCGCCCATGGAGATAACCCATTTAGGCTCAAGCATTTGCTCGTACAGACGCTGAATAACGGGGGCCATTTTGGTAAAACAGGTTCCCGCTACGACCATGAAGTCAGCCTGACGTGGCGATGCACGCAGAACCTCAGCACCAAAACGCGCCACGTCATGAACCGCCGTAAATGACGTCACCATTTCTACGTAGCAACAGGAAAGGCCGAAGTTGTACGGCCACAGGGAGTTCTGACGCCCCCAGTTCACCGTATCGTGTAATGCATGTTCCAGTTTGCCCATGTAGACACTACGGTGAACATGTTGCTCCAGAGGGTCGGAAACGATCTCCTGACGTTGCAGGGGATAACGGTCATTCTCACCGTCCGGCTCTATGCGGGTGAGCGTATAGTCCATCTTAAAATGCCTCGCTGTTACTGCGGATGAGTGTTGGTAGTGTTGATGATGTCTGATTTAACGACTTGTCTCTTGGAACGTACCGGGGTCCAGTCAAGTGCCCCAACGCGTACCAGATAAATCAAACCAGCCAACAGCACCAAAATGAAAATGGTTGCTTCAATGAAGCCAATCCAGCCGCTTTCTTTGATAGACACCGCCCAAGCGTAGAGATAGAGGGCTTCAACGTCGAAGATAACGAAGAACATAGCGACAAGATAAAATTTAGCAGACAGACGTAACCGCGCTGAACCCACTGAGTCGATCCCAGATTCATAAGGTACGTTTTTGGCCCTGGCTCTGGCTCTCCCCCCCAGCAAGAATCCACCGGTCAGCATGAAGACGCAAAGGCCTACGGCAATGATAAGGAATAGCCCAAATGCCCAATGATGGGCGAGGATTTCAGTAGTTGTTGACATTCTCTTTGCTTACTCATCAAAAGTGGCGGGTAACATCCCTGCTCTATTATCGGCAGTTAATGCGCCACATCGATTAAAAGGAAGGATTAATAACCACAAAAAAGCATGGAAACGTATCAGGTAAGCCTTGCTTGGTATGGTTGAGCCCCTAAATTTGTAACCTTTTTTTCAACCTTACTAAAAATAACAGTACATTACTTTACATGCACGCTGTTTTGTTAACATTTTGTGTTCTCACCCGTAGCTAAATCGAGTCAGTCCTTTTGTCGGTTAACCAACGTGCAGCGACACAGGAAGCAAGTTCACTGCGTCACTATACCATTTTCACAGAAAATGCCTGTTCTCCCATGGGGTTATTAGGGTATTTTTTGATCCAGCACACATTTTTACCAATTTAGTTAGTAAAACCACGAGATACTGGACAAGACGGGACGCCAATTTCCATAACATTATTTTAAAAACAGAACCAGCGTTTTATAATTCAGAGATAACTATTTATCTCGCTACGCCTAGCCTATTGATGTGAAATGGAAAACGCAAAGTGGGATCGGAGTGAAGAAATCAGGGCAATAAGACGCTGCCAATGCAGGTTTAACACCTTAGTCATAAATCATCATCATTCGGGGTGTATCCCTACCCTCCCCGAATGATAGTTAACTACCCATTACGATTAGATCGCGTCCTTCAGCGACGGATCGGAAGACAACTTCTCATTCGTGCTGTTTGCTAACATACTGACAGGCGTAATGTGAGAGGGCTTCCCTGATTCAATCACATTGAAAATTGCCGTCGCCAGTTCATTCTCCTGATTAGGGTTCTGGCAGAGGAAATAACGCGTTTCAGGCAATCTCGGCAACCCTTCTTCTTCACCCAACACCCGCAGTTCCGGGCTCATCATTTCCACCGAACGCACGGTGATACCCATGCCAGCCTTCACCGCCGCTCGCACAGCAGATAGCGTTGAAGCCACGTAGGCGATTCTCCAGGGAATCCCTGCGGCCGTCAGCTGCTGCGTCGCCAAGGAACGGAAAGGACTGGGTTCATCCAAAACAACCAAGGGGACAGGTTCTTGCGATCGGAACTGATAATCCGCCGCGCAATACCATAACGTCGGGGAGCTCCGTAATAACACATGAGGAAACACCACACCGTTCATTGTGGTAATGACCAGATCTATTTTCCCCTGATTCAGCATATCCATCATTTCAGCGCTGCGTTTTACGCTGACATTGACGGAGAGCTTAGGAAATACCGATGTCACCCGGTGCAAAATATAAGGAAGGATGGTGTCTGCCGTATCGTCAGACGCCCCGATGGTCAGCGTTCCCTGAATATCGCTGTACATTAATGAAATACAGGCTTCATCATTGAATTGTAATATTTTTCTGGCATAACCCAAAAACTGGATGCCGTGTTCGGTCAGCAATTTATTACGCCCGTGCCGGGCAAAAAGCTCCTTTCCGATGAGTTGCTCCAGCCGCTGCATCTGCTGGCTGACAGCCGATTGAGTCCGATTGACTGCGGTCGCCGCCGCTGCAAATGTATTTAAATCTGCAACGGCAACAAACGTCCTCAGTAAATCAAGATCGAGATTAAGTACTGGTCGATTTACACTGGTCATACGATTTTTCACTTATCTATTTTAATTTTAACAAAATATTCCTGGTGTTTTATTACATGTACAGGTAATGACCGATACATTTAAAGACACTATCGCAGACGCACGATAAGGGCAAAAAAATACTTATATTTCGTTACCCCTATCGCCTTTCCATTGGTAAGACATCACTAATTAAATGGCTCACCAGTCTTAATCCTTCATTCAATAACAACGACACTTTCTCTTTATTTCATCTTGCGAAATAAATACGCTTCACACTTAAATAAACGAGCCTTCCCTGTCACCCTATTCTGGCGCTAAAAAAGTGCGGCATGAATAGTCGTCCGCACCCCTACCATATCGCACCATCCAACGAGTACACAACCATATAGTGTAGATGCGCAATCATTTGCAGCAAAAGCGATAATCATTCTTCAAAAGGTACTACAGGAGGAGTACATTAAGCAGGTTATGCTATTCCGTATGGGAATATGCGCTCTCTGCAGAAGGTTCGTACTATTTATGTCTCCGATTGAAAAATCCAAGAAACTGGAGAACGTATGCTATGACATCCGTGGCCCAGTCTTAAAGGAAGCCAAACGGCTTGAAGAAGAAGGTAATAAGGTCCTTAAGCTGAATATTGGCAACCCAGCCCCTTTCGGCTTTGAAGCACCGGACGAAATTCTGGTCGATGTCATCCGTAACCTGCCAACCGCACAGGGCTACTGTGATTCAAAAGGCCTCTATTCCGCCCGCAAAGCCATCGTTCAGCATTATCAGGCGCGGGATATGCGCGATATTACGGTTGAAGACGTCTATATCGGCAACGGTGTGTCCGAGCTCATCGTGCAATCCATGCAGGCACTGCTTAATCCGGGCGATGAAATGCTGGTTCCTGCGCCGGACTACCCACTTTGGACCGCAGCCGTTTCTCTGTCTAACGGCAACGCCGTTCACTACCTCTGCGATGAGTCCTCCGATTGGTTCCCCGACCTGGATGATATCCGTCAAAAGATCACGTCCAATACTCGCGGTATTGTCATTATCAACCCGAACAACCCAACGGGCGCGGTCTACAGCAAAGAGCTGCTGCTGGATATCGTGGCGATTGCACGCGAACATAACCTGATCATCTTCGCCGACGAAATTTACGACAAAATTCTGTATGACGATGCGCAGCATCACTCTATTGCCGCACTCGCGCCGGATCTGCTGACGGTCACGTTCAACGGCCTGTCCAAGACGTACCGTGTAGCGGGTTTCCGTCAAGGCTGGATGGTACTGAACGGTCCGAAAAAACACGCCAAAGGCTATATTGAAGGGCTGGAAATGCTGGCTTCCATGCGGCTGTGCGCTAACGTGCCAATGCAGCATGCGATTCAGACTGCGCTGGGCGGCTATCAGAGCATCAGCGAATTTATTCAGCCCGGCGGACGTCTGTACGAGCAGCGTAACCGTTCCTGGGAACTGATCAATCAGATTCCCGGCGTATCATGCGTAAAACCGCGCGGCGCGCTGTATATGTTCCCGCGCATTGATGCCAAACGCTTTAATATCCACGACGACCAAAAGCTGGTGCTGGATCTCCTGTTACAGGAAAAAGTGTTGCTGGTTCAAGGAACCGCATTTAACTGGCCATACCCCGACCATGTTCGCATCGTCACGCTGCCGCGTATCGATGAGCTGGATATGGCAATCCACAAATTAGGGCGTTTCCTGGGGCACTATCACCAGTAACCCGACCCAATTGTTGTACCTGTCTTCGCCGGGCAATCATCGCCCGGCGAAAACCTGACCTTCGTTTGCATAATCTCCGGCAAGTCCTCACAATAGACGTCCACGATATCGCTATTTCACCGTGCTGTTGTCTGAGAGATCGCCATGAATCAGAGCCACTTTTTCGCCCACTTATCTCGTCTAAAACTCATCAGCCGCTGGCCGCTCATGCGTAATGTGCGCACGGAAAACGTCTCCGAGCACAGCCTTCAGGTCGCCTTCGTCGCGCATGCGCTGGCGGTCATCAAAAACCGCAAATTCGAGGGTAACCTGAACGCAGAACGCATCGCGCTTCTGGCGATGTATCATGATGCCAGCGAGGTGCTGACCGGCGACATGCCGACGCCCATCAAGTATTACAACGCGCAGATCGCACATGAGTACAAGAAAATAGAGAAGATTGCGCAGCAGAAACTGGTTGAGATGTTACCGGAAGAACTCCAGCAGGATTATCGGATGCTGCTGGACGACAGCTATACCAGTGAAGAAGAACGCGCCATCGTTAAGCAGGCCGACGCGCTCTGCGCCTACCTGAAGTGTCTGGAAGAATTATCCGCAGGAAATGCAGAGTTCACGCTGGCCAAAGCGCGGTTGGAAAAAACATTGCAACTGCGCCACAGCCCGGAAATGGACTATTTCATGACAGTCTTTGTTTCCAGCTTTAGCCTGTCGCTCGACGAAATCAGTCAGGATTCTCCGTTATAGCGAACATCCACTATAACGGGCAGACATCGTCAGAACGGATACAACCACGGCACCATCACCACGCTGACCAGCATCACCAGAACGGTGAAGGGGACGCCAACGCGCACAAAGTCCCCGAATTTATAACCACCCGGCCCCAATACCAGCGTATTCACCGGTGACGAGACTGGCGTCATAAATGCGGCGGATGCCGCAATCGCGATGATCATCGCAAAGGGATACGGTGACACGCCCATCTGCTTCGCCGCAGCAATCGCAATAGGCGCCATCAACACCGCTGTCGCCGTGTTGGAAATAAATAGGCCAATCACGGCACACAGCACAAACAAACACACCAGCATCACATGCGGCCCTGCGTCCCCGGCAACATCCATCAGCCCTTTAACGATCAGCGTAACACCGCCGGTCTGCTGCAACGCCAGCGCAAACGGCATCATCCCGACAATAAGGATAATGCTCGGCCAGTGAATCGCCCGGTAGGCGCTTTCCATGTCAATACAGCGGAATTTACCCATCAGCAAGCAGGCGATCAGCGCAGCAATCGCATTCGGTATCTCATCCGTCAGCATCATCGCCACCATCAGTGCAAGACAAAATAGCGCATGTGGAGCCTGACTCACCGCAGGTGCGACGTCATCAACTTCGGCAGGAAGATTAAGCAAAAGGAAGTCGTTTTTCTGTGTATGTAACTGCCGGATCATGCGCCAGTCGCCCATCACCAGCAGGATATCACCGAGCTGGAGCGGTTCATCGGCAAGGATACCGTCCATCGCCTCACCTGCCCGGCGGATCCCCACGACGCTCAGACCATAGCGGCTTCGAAAGCCGACGTCGTACAGCGTTTTCCCCAACAGTTCGGAATCAGGGATCAACGAGACTTCCGCCATCCCCACATCACGTGCCTGCTCAGAAAAATATTCACCGCGCAGTACCATGGGTTCTAGCCGCTGCGCAGTACAAAATTCACGTAAATCCACTTCCGATGCTGACATGTCGATCAGCAGAACATCGTTCAGGCGAAGTTCGGTATTGCCCGCTACGCTGATCATCACGCGGCGAAACTTACGCCAGCGTTCAATCCCCACCACGTTCGCCCCAAAGCGCTGACGCAGGCGTAAATCATCCAGACGGTGGCCGATAAAAGGCGATCCCGGACGAATCGCCAGTCGGCGCGCCCTGCCCGTCAGCCGGTAATCACGAATCAGATCGCGGAACGTTCTTCTCTTCCACATCTCTTTTGCTGTTGCTGTCTCCGCGCCGCCAAGCCAGTAACGCGCCACCATCATATACGCCACGCCCAACAGCAATACCACTATCCCTATCGGCGTCACGCTAAAGAACCCGAAACCTGCCACCCCTTCGCGCATCAACTCACTGCTCACCACCATATTCGGCGGTGTCGCTACCAGCGTCATCATGCCACTAATCAACCCGGCGAAACTCAGCGGCATCATTAGCCTTCCGGGGGAAATCTTCATCCGTGCGGAAACACTCAGCACCACGGGAATAAAAATCGCGACAACCCCAGTGGAACTCATAAAGGCTCCCAGCAACGCAACGGTGACCATCAGTAGGATCAGCATCTTCATCTCACCGCTGCCCGCCACGCGAACCAGCCAATCACCGACCTGATAAGCAACACCGGTACGAACCAATCCTTCACCAATAACAAACAGGGCCGCAATCAATATCACATTCGGATCGCTGAACCCGACCAGCGCTTCAGATAGCGTCAGCGTGCCGCTCAGAACAAACGCGATGATGACCAACAGCGCTACGACGTCCATGCGTAATTTATTGGTGGTAAACAACACAATGGCGATCAGCAACAGGGATAAAACCCAGAGAAGTTCGCTATTCAAAACGGTTCCCCTGACGGAAAAATGCATGTTGAGAGGTGTGGGTTCGCATACCCTGAAAAGGAGAGCCAACGCACGGGCAGCTTGAAGTATAACGGGTATAGTCTGCCATAAAAAAACCTCGCGGATGCGAGGTTTGATCATATTTAGTCACAGTTTTGTCATTATGTTACAGACGCCTATTGGCGCAGATGTACCTTAGCGCCGTTCGGTAAGGGTTCTATTTCTATCTGCTCCAGCGAATCAAGGATCAGATCGACCTGATCCAACTTTGGCGTATCCGCTGGCGCCTTCACCGCAATGACCTTACAGCCCGCGGCCAGACCTGACAGCACGCCTGCTGGCGCATCTTCAACGACAACACACTCTTCTGGCTTCAATCCTAGCTGCTGTGCGCCAAGTAAGTAGGCATCGGGGTGAGGCTTACCTTTGGCAACCTGCTCCGCCGTAATAAAGGCACGAGGAGCAGGCAGCTCTCCACGGTGATGACGGGCGCTGGCAATCGGCACCGTGCCGGACGTCACAATGGCCCAGGGAATATTCAACGCATCCAAACGCTCCAACAGCGCCTTCGCCCCAGGCATGGCTACGATACCCTGCGTATCAGAGGCCTCGGTTTTCTCCAGCGCATCAAACTCCTGTTGAATCGTTTCTTCGCTCTGCCCTTGAAGAAAGTGGCGCAGGGACGTGATTGCCTGCTTGCCATGAATAAAATCCAGCACTTCCTGTGGTTCAATACCGTGATCTTTTGCCCAGTTAATCCACGCACGTTCTACAGCCGGCAGTGAATCGACCAGCGTACCATCGAGGTCGAACAGAAAACCTTTACACTCCACAGAAAGCCCCTTATTCATTAATCAGGCGTTGATGACCTGTGCGATCTCCACCGCACTCAAGTGATACTGGCGCGGGCAGGATTGCCAGACAGCCAGCATTCTGTTGTATTTTTCCCACATCTTTGTCTGCGCGTTAAACCCATGCGTGCCCGAATCAAAGTGGGGGTAGCGCCCTTCAACATGTACCATAAAGCGTACAAAACCGAGGTAGCGCGCTTCCGTTGCGGCATCAAAGCCCAGGAAGGTCAGACGTCGTTCGTCCAAATCCTGCTTATCTTTCAGATTGGTCCACGACACCTGAAGAGCATGGTGCATTTCCATGATGTTAATAATGGTGCGGCAGACTTCTTCAGTCAGTTCACCAAATTCACGATCCAGTTCGCGCATCTGCAAACCATAACCACGCTCAATGATCGTTTGTAGCCGACGATAGCGCTCGGCGTTGTCAGGATCGAGCATCGTCATCATTTTGTATTGGTTTGAAAGGATCAATCTCTGGGCATTCGTCATTTCCATGTTGCTCTCCTGAACCCTCTTTGGTGTAAGCCAATGTCGCTAAATAGGTATTAACCGCAGAATCGCATACTGAATCGTGTCACGATAGCGGTAGGCACCGCTTCTTTGATTTGAAACAGGGGAAAGAACAAAATAGCTATCAACCCTCACACAGCCTGACGCCGATCACAAATCATCAAGGAAGGTTTTATCAAGCTGGTTGAATGCCCGCTTCAGCACATCCGCCAATGATTGGTAAGTAGGCGCTTCTTCCAATGGGGCCAATGCCTGACCTGACTCCAGCAGCTTATGACGAATCTCATGGAACCACTGTGCCAGCGTCGGCGGTAAAGGCGTCACGGAACGGCGGCCAAGCCACCACAGGCCTTGCAACGGCAGGCTACAAGCAAACAGCGCGGTGGCAATGGCCGGGCCGAGCTGGCCGCCGAGCGCAATCTGCCATGTTAAGGTAAACACCGCCAGCGGCGGCATGATGCGGATGCCAAACCGTGTCGCTCGCGCTACACGGTTTTCAGGAAAGACTGGCGCCAGTTGCTTTTCTGCCGGCCACGTCTTCATGTAATGCTGCCCACGTTGGAGTAGCTGTAGCCAACTGATTCTACTGTCTGGTTTCGTCGCCATAGCCACACCTCAACTTTACAGATAAAAAATAAAACTTTTGCACAAATCAACAACTCAAGTTGATAAGGTTAAAATATATTTTGTGTTTACCCTACGCTATCGGTATCCTAGATCGGCCTTTTGGCCGCTGTATACCTAAAGTAGTATGACTACACGCAAGGAGTATAATTCCCTTGCGACATAAGCGCAGCCAACGGCCATAACGCGGTTATTCATCGCTTTAAAAGCTGCGGTTTACATCAGGTCGATGTCACGTTGTTGTAGAGATGAGTTATAGCGATTAATTGTTGTAACGATTACCCGATATAACATACGTCATAGTATCGACCCTATTTCACCATTGTGTCTGGTGTATCACACCAAGGTATGATGTTAATCATAAATGCCAGCGGCGGCATGCGATACGCTATGCCCTGTATGACATTTTTTTAACCATGTATAACAAGTAGGTACTTCCATGTCGAGTAAGTTAGTACTGGTTCTTAACTGCGGTAGTTCATCCCTGAAATTCGCCATCATCGATGCGATTAACGGAGAAGAGTACCTGTCTGGTTTAGCCGAGTGTTTCAACCTGCCTGAAGCCCGCATCAAATGGAAAATGGACGGCGGTAAACACGACGCCGAACTGGGTGCCGGTGCAGCTCACAGCGAAGCGCTGAACTTCATCGTTAATACCATTCTGTCTCAGAAGCCAGAGCTGTCTGCTCAACTGGTTGCTATCGGTCACCGTATCGTTCACGGCGGTGAGAAGTTCACCCAATCCGCGATCATCACTGATGATGTTCTTCAGGGTATCAAAGATTCCGTACCTTTTGCACCTCTGCACAACCCGGCGCACTTGATCGGTATCGAAGAAGCACTGAAATCCTTCCCACACCTGGCTGATAAAAACGTCGCTGTCTTCGACACCGCGTTCCATCAGACCATGCCGGAAGAGTCTTACCTTTATGCACTGCCATACAAACTGTATAAAGAAAACCACATCCGTCGCTACGGCTTCCACGGCACCAGCCACTACTTTGTTTCTCGCGAAGCCGCTAAAGTGCTGAACAAGCCGGTAGAAGAGCTGAACGTCATCACTTGCCATCTGGGCAACGGTGGTTCCGTTACGGCCATCCGCAACGGCGAATGCGTTGACACCTCTATGGGTCTGACGCCGCTGGAAGGTCTGGTTATGGGTACGCGCTGTGGCGATATCGACCCGGCTGTGATTTTCCACCTGCACGACGCACTGGGCATGGATGTAGACAGCATCAACAAATTGCTGACTAAAGAATCCGGCCTGCAAGGTCTGACTGAAGTGACCAGCGACTGCCGTTACGTTGAAGATAACTACGAGACGAAAGCAGACGCGAAACGTGCAATGGACGTTTACTGCCACCGTCTGGCTAAGTACATCGGTTCTTACAGCGCCCTGATGGAAGGCCGTCTGGATGCCGTAATCTTTACCGGTGGTATCGGTGAAAACGCCGCAATGGTTCGTGAACTGTCGCTGAAAAAACTGGGTCTGCTGGGCTTTGACGTCGACCACGAACGCAACCTGGCTGCACGCTTCGGTAAAGGTGGCAACATCGCTAAAGATGGCACCCGTCCAGCGCTGGTTATCCCGACCAATGAAGAATTGGTCATCGCTGAAGACGCTTACCGTCTGACAGCGTAAGACAAGTAACTCCCAACACCGTCAGCCAAGGCTGACGGTGTTGTTTTTGACTAACGAGCAACCGTAAAGAGGTTCGGCCGTGTCCCGTATAATCATGTTGATCCCAACTGGCACCAGCGTCGGTCTGACAAGCGTCAGCCTGGGTGTCATCCGTTCCATGGAACAGAAAGGCGTTCGCCTGAGCGTGTTCAAACCTATCGCCCAGCCGCGCAGTGGCGACAATACGCCAGATCAAACGACCACCATTATTCGTGCGAATTCCGCTATCAACGCCGCCGAGCCGCTGGCGATGAGCCGCGTTGAAGCCCTGCTGAGTTCTAACCAGCAAGACGTGCTGATGGAAGAAATCATCGCGCGCTATCACGAAAATACCAAAGACGCCGAAGTCGTTCTGGTTGAAGGTCTGGTTCCTACCCGTAAGCACCAGTTTGCTAACGCATTGAACTATGAAATAGCCAAAACGCTGAACGCAGAAATCGTCTTCGTACTGGCGCTGGGTAACGACTCCCCGGCACAGCTGAAAGACCGTATCGAACTGGCACGCTCCAGCTTCGGCGGCAGCAAAAACAAAAACATCACTGGCGTGATCATCAACAAACTGAATGCGCCGGTAGATGAGCAGGGCCGTACTCGTCCTGACCTGTCTGAAATCTTTGATGACTCCACGAAAGCCAGCGTTGCCAACATCGATCCGAAGCAGCTGTTCGCTAACAGCCCGCTGCCGGTGCTGGGCTGCATTCCATGGAGCTTTGACCTGATCGCAACGCGCGCCATTGATATGGCGAAGCACCTGAATGCGCGTATCGTCAACGAAGGTGACATTCAAACGCGTCGCGTTAAGTCTGTGACCTTCTGCGCACGCAGCATTCCTCATATGCTGGAGCATTTCCGTCCGGGTTCACTGCTGGTGACCTCCGCCGATCGTCCTGATGTTCTGGTTGCCGCTTGTCTGGCTGCCATGAACGGCGTGGAAATCGGTGCCCTGCTGCTGACTGGCGGCTACGAAATGGATCCGAGCATCGCCAAGCTGTGCGAGCGCGCCTTCCAGACTGGCCTGCCTGTATTTATGGTCAACACCAACACCTGGCAGACCTCACTCAGCCTGCAAAGCTTCAACCTTGAAGTACCGGCTGATGACCGTCAACGTGTTGAGAAAGTGCAGGAATACGTTGCACGCCACATTGATACCCAGTGGATCGACTCACTGAGCGCAGAGTCTGAGCGTTCACGCCGTCTGTCTCCACCAGCATTCCGCTATCAGCTTACCGAGCTGGCGCGTAAAGCAGGCAAACGCATCGTGCTGCCAGAGGGTGATGAGCCGCGTACCGTTAAAGCCGCCGCTATCTGTGCTGAACGCGGTATCGCTCACTGTGTGCTGATCGGTAACCCGGAAGAGATTCAACGCGTTGCCGCCGCTCAGGGCGTAGAACTGGGCAAAGGCATTGAAATCGTCGATCCGATTGTCGTACGTGAGCGCTATGTTGCGCGTCTGGTTGAACTGCGTAAGAGCAAGGGCATGACCGAAGTGGTTGCGCGCGAACAGCTCGAAGACAACGTGGTTCTGGGTACGCTGATGCTGGAACAGGGTGAAGTTGACGGTCTGGTGTCTGGTGCCGTTCACACCACGGCTAACACCATCCGTCCGCCGTTGCAGCTGATCAAAACTGCACCGGGCAGCTCTCTGGTGTCTTCAGTGTTCTTCATGCTGCTGCCTGAGCAGGTTCTGGTTTACGGCGACTGCGCCATCAACCCAGATCCAACCGCAGAGCAATTGGCTGAAATCGCTATCCAGTCCGCTGATTCCGCGACAGCATTCGGCATCGACCCACGCGTTGCAATGATCTCTTACTCCACCGGTAACTCCGGCGCAGGTAGCGATGTTGAGAAAGTACGTGAAGCAACCCGTCTCGCACAGGAAAAACGCCCGGATCTGGTCATCGATGGTCCGCTGCAGTACGACGCCGCTATCATGGCAGACGTTGCACAGTCTAAAGCACCGAACTCACCAGTTGCGGGTAAAGCGACCGTGTTCATCTTCCCTGACCTGAACACCGGTAACACCACGTACAAAGCGGTACAGCGTTCTGCCGACCTGATCTCCATCGGGCCAATGCTGCAAGGCATGCGCAAACCGGTTAACGACCTGTCTCGTGGCGCACTGGTAGACGACATCGTTTACACCGTCGCTCTGACCGCCATTCAGGCAACACAGCTCTAATCATCTTCATGATGACGTAAATGCCAGCCTTCGGGCTGGCATTTTTATTTGGAAGGAGAACAAGGAAAAATGCCGCAGTGGAGAAAAGGCCGCGGCGAGGCGGGCACAGATTATTTCTGCGAATCCGTTTCCGATGGAGCAACGTTGCTGTCGTTCTCATCATCAACATTGTCATGATTAACGACAGATGTCTCGGCAGCTTCTACTACCTCATTCAGCTTGCGTGAAATCGGCTTGCCATATTCCCGATCGCTGTAGCGCGTCAGCCACAGCGACAGGGCTTTAGCGAGTCTGGCGTAAATTCATCGCAGCGCGCAGTGATCTCTTGCGGCGTCAGCCAACTCACTTCATCCACTTCTTCTTCCTGTAACGCGAATGGCCCATGGGTGACGCAGCTGAACAGCCCGCCCCACACCCGGCAATTTTCGCCTTCGTAATAG
The DNA here is from genome assembly GCA_021907015.1 of Pectobacterium sp. PL152. Lineage (GTDB taxonomy): Bacteria > Pseudomonadota > Gammaproteobacteria > Enterobacterales > Enterobacteriaceae > Pectobacterium. The sequence goes on from CP091064.1 coordinate 773,751, forward strand.
AACAAGCCGTGTTCTGCAAATGGCACGCCAGCAATACCAAGTTCTTCTTCCGCTTCACGACGAGCGGATTCCAGCATTTGCTCACCACTTTGCACCACACCACCTGCGGTCGCGTCCAGCCAGCCTGGATAGAAGTCTTTAATCTTGGTCCGGCGTTGCACCAGAATTTTACCCATTCCATCATGCACAACAATGTAAGTGGCACGATGACGAAGACTCTGCGCACGCATCTGCTGACGACTTGACTGAGCAATTACCTCGTTGTTTTCATTGACGATATCAACCCACTCTGTGCCTGCTGCCTGACTTTGTTCCGCCATCCTCTGAAACCCTTTAGTATTGGCACGTTGCTACGCGCGTCTGTTTTAAATGATCGATTTTGCTGTAAATATTCCCTGCTACCTTGCCGTGATTCAAGGTCAAAAACAGGGTATAGCTAAATTAGTGTCTAATTGAGAGCTGTGCAATAGGCTCGCCGCCGTGTAACGGCAGAACCCGCAACGCGTCTTGTTCAAGCAAGCCATAGCTCGCAGGGAATCCCCCTTTCGGCAAGCTTACTGAGCCGGGATTGAAGAAATAATATTCTCCGCGTCGCTCGGCAACCGGGATATGGGTATGACCATACACCAGCACATCCCCCGCGCGTAACGGCGGCAGATTATCTGGATGATAAAGATGACCGTGCGTCAGGAAAAGGCGATTCTGCGGTAATAGCACATGTTGCCACGGTGCCGTGATCGGAAAGGTCAACAGCATCTGATCCACCTCGCTGTCGCAATTCCCGCGTACGGCGATGATGCGTGACGCATAGGCATTCAGTCGGGCAGCCACTTCCGCAGGCTGATATTTTTCCGGCAGCGGATTGCGCGGACCATGATTGAGAAAATCACCCAATAAAATAAGCCAGTCAGCACGACTCTGCTCAAAAATCGTCAGCACGCGCTCCGTCGCGCTGAGAGAACCGTGTATATCGGACGCAAACATCAACTTCATCGTCATCTCCACAACGTTTATATCCACAATACGCGTACCTTTCACCAGAAGTAGTCTACCAAAGTTGACCAACCGCTTCCGGTAAAGATCGCACAACGATGTGCGCCATCGCTTATTTTTCACCCGTAGAAGTGGTAGGGTAAGGACCCGTTCCCCAATACGCTATTCTGACAGCGCATCGCTCTCTGAAGCGATCAACTGCCATACAGTCCATGATGTTTTTCTGAATTAAAACGGAGACTTGATTCATGATTGACCTGTATTACGCACCAACCCCTAACGGACACAAAATCACTCTGTTTCTGGAAGAAGCAAATATCCCCTATCAGCTCCACCGCGTAAATATCAGCAAAGGTGAACAGTTCAGACCGGAGTTTCTGGCAATCTCGCCTAACAACAAAATTCCCGCGATTGTCGATACGCAGCCCGCGGAAGGCGACACGTCTATCAGCCTGTTTGAATCTGGCGCGATCCTGCTTTATCTGGCGGAAAAGCACGGCGTGCTGTTGAGCTCGTCGCTACGTGAGCGTACGGCCACGCTACAGTGGCTGTTCTGGCAGGTCGCCGGTTTTGGGCCGATGCTGGGACAGAATCACCATTTTAACCACTATGCGCCTCAGCCAGTCCCTTACGCTATTGAACGTTATCAGCAGGAGACACAGCGCCTGTATCGCGTGCTAGATAAACACCTGCAAGACAGTCCGTGGCTCGCAGGGGATCATTACAGCATCGCCGATATCGCAACCTACCCGTGGGTGGTTTCTTATGCCCGCCAGCGTGTCGATCTTGATGATTATCCGGCGGTAAAAGCATGGTATACGCGTATTAGCGAACGCCCGGCAACGCAACGAGCCTATCAACTCGCCGAGCAATAAAATTCTGGCATCATCTCATTCGGCCTTTGGGTATCTTCTGCTATGGTAATCAACATATTGTCGTTAACGATACCCTGACGCTGCGGTGTTATCGCAGTCACAGAAGCAACCGAGGGCCGAGCAATGCCACATCACTATTCTGACGCCGTTATTCGTATAAAAAATCTGCGTTTGCGCACCTTCATCGGTATCAAAGAAGAGGAAATTACGAATAAGCAGGATGTGATCATCAACGTTGTGATTCACTACCCAGCAGAGCAGGCGCGCAACAGCGAGAATATCGCCGATGCGCTGAATTACCGCACCATCACCAAAAGCATTATTCGCCACGTGGAAGATAACCGCTTCGCTTTGCTGGAAAAATTAACGCAGGATGTGCTCAACATCGCCAGCGATCACGAATGGATCACCTATGCTGAAGTAGAAGTCGATAAACCGTTTGCCCTGCGATACGCCGATTCAGTTTCTATGACCCTGCGTTATCACAAGGCATAAAGATAGGGAGAGGGGGGCGATGCAACTACTCATAACAGGCGGGACCGGCCTTATTGGCCGCCATCTTATCCAACGATTACAGCTGCTTTCCCATCACATTACGGTACTGACACGCGATCCTGAACGCGCCCGAGGCGTTCTCGGCAATCAGGTGGAATATTGGTCAACGCTGAGTAATATCACCTCACTGAACGACTTTGATGGCGTCATCAATCTAGCCGGCGAGCCTATCGCTGACAAACGGTGGACGCCACAGCAAAAACAGCTGCTGGCAAAGAGTCGCTGGAACATCACCGAGCAGCTCGCCACGCTGATAAAAGCCAGCAGTGAACCACCAACCGTTTTTATCTCAGGTTCTGCTGTCGGGTATTATGGCGATCAGGGTGAAGCGCTGGTTACGGAAGATGAATCTCCGGTCGATGAATTCACGCATCATCTCTGCGCCCGCTGGGAAGCGCTGGCGCAATCCGCCGAAAGCGATAAAACCCGCGTCTGCCTGCTGCGCACTGGCATTGTACTTTCAGCACAGGGCGGCGCGCTGGCAAAAATGCTGCCGATTTTCCGGCTCGGACTTGGCGGACCGATGGGTTCTGGCAAGCAATATATGCCATGGATTCATATTGATGACATGGTTAACGGTATCATTTACCTGCTAGACCAGCCGATATTGAGTGGCCCCTTCAACATGGTTGCGCCCTACCCGGTCCATAATGAGCAATTTTCCGCCACGCTGGCACACGTTCTGGATCGCCCCGGTTTTCTGCGAGTGCCCGCTTTTGCGCTCAAATTGCTGATGGGAGAAGCCTCGACGCTGGTCTTGGGCGGACAACGCGCCATCCCGCAGCGGTTAGAAGCCGCAGGCTTTGGTTTCCGTTTCTTTGAGTTAGAAGAAGCCCTGCAGGACGTCGTCAAAAAACCGGGCTGATAACTATCCATTTCAGGTTGCTGGTAGCCTTTTCGCAGAACGGGAACGATGATAATGGGATAGAAGAGTAAAGCGTCCGCGCCAGGGATGGCGCGGCTCGAGCTACAACGGACGTACTTGCAGCGTCTTTACGATCTACCCATTATCATCACTCAACTCACATCACTATCCCTCAAAATCTACTTCAATGCACCTGATAAAAACTGCTGTAAACGCGCACTTTTCGGGCTCCCAAAAGCTGATCCGGTGGGCCTTCTTCTTCAATTACCCCCTGATGCAGGAAGATAACGTGGCTGGAAACATGGCGGGCAAACTCCATTTCATGCGTCACCACTACCATCGTTTTTCCTTCCTCCGCAAGCTGCTGCATGATGCGCAACACCTCGCCGACCAGTTCGGGATCGAGCGCTGACGTAGGCTCATCAAATAATAACACTTCCGGTTCCATCGCCAGCGCCCGCGCAATCGACACGCGCTGCTGCTGACCACCAGAGAGATCAGATGGATACTTCTGCTGGGCAGAATCGGTGATCCCGACCTTGTTCAGATAGAATACCGCCCGCTCGCGCGCTTCAGCTTTGCTAAGTCCTAATACCTGAATCGGTGCTTCCATCACGTTTTCCAACGCGGTCATGAAGCTCCACAGGTTGAAATGCTGAAACACCATCGTCAGGCGCGTGCGCAGCATTTGAAGCTGTTTTTTATCAAACACCTTCAGCTGTCCGTCAGTATCACGCACCATGCGAATTTCCTGATCGCTGACGTAAATCGCCCCTTCACAGGGTTTTTCCAGAAAATTAATACAGCGCAGTAAGGTGCTTTTTCCCGAACCGGACGAGCCAATAATTGAAATAACGTCACCCGCTTTCGCCTGTAATGAGATCCCTTTAAGCACCTCATGCTGGCCATAGCGTTTACGCAGTTCCGTCACCATCAGTTTGTTATTCGACATGCTTTTTTCCTGCGCTTAATGAGATGAACGGGTATAAAGATGACGTAACCAGCGCCGTTCCGCCCTTCTGAACAGCCCGATTAACACAAATGAAATCGCCAAATAGATGACCGCAGCAATACCAAATGCATAAAACGGCTGGTAGGTTGCGGCGTTGATATCTCGGGCAATCTTCAGAATATCCGGTACGGTTACGGTGAAGGCCAGCGCCGTCGAATGCAGCATCAGAATCACTTCGTTGCTGTAGGCAGGCAGCGCAATACGCAGCGCTCCCGGCAAAATAATGCAACGATACTGCTTAAAACGGGAGAATCCGTATGCTCTGGCCGCTTCAATTTCCCCATGCGGCACCGCGCGGATAGCGCCTGCAAAAATTTCTGTCGTATACGCACAGGTATTGAGCGCCAGCGCCAAGATGGCACAGTTTAGCCCGCTGCGAAAAAAGGCATTCAGCAGATCGGTGCCGCGCACAATCTCCAGGCTATACACGCCGGAATAGAACACCAGAAGCTGCACATAGAGCGGCGTACCGCGGAACACGTAAGTAAATAACCACACAGGAAAGCTGAATCGGCGTCGCGGCGACACGCGGGCAATCGCCAGCGGCAGCGCCATCAGCCCACCGATAATCACCGACGAAATAAGTAGCCAGAGCGTCATCGCCAGCCCGGTCAGTCGGTAGCCATCGCTCCACAGTAGCGGCTGCCAATATTGTTGCAGGATCTCACTCATAGTTTACTTTCTTGACTCCCTGCGAATAGTGCCTTTCCAGCCACCACAGCACGCCGTTAGAAATGGTGGTAAAAATCAGGTACATCGCCCCAGCGACCAGCGCAAAATAAAACGGTTCATGTGCGCCCTTTCCCGCCAGTTGCGTCGCCTTAATCACATCATTCAGGCCAAGCAGTGACACCAGCGCCGTGGCTTTCAGGATCACCTGCCAGTTATTGCCAATGCCAGGCAGCGCAAAACGCATCATGGAAGGAAACAGAATACGGCGGAACACCTTCATAGGAGAGAAGCCAAATGCCACAGCCGCTTCGATTTGCCCACGCGGCACGGCAAGATAGGCACCGCGAAAGGTTTCCGTAAAATACGCGCCGTAAATAAAGCCCAACGTAATAATCCCGGCGGTCAAAGGATCGATGTCAATCTGCGCTATCCCTATCGACTCCGTCACGCCGTTTAAGACGATTTGCAAGCCATAGAAAATCAGCAGCATCAGCACCAGATCGGGAATGCCGCGAATCAGCGTGGTATAGCAGGAAAAGCACCCTGCCAGCAGACGGTTGGAAGACAGCTTCGCCGATGCGCCAATCAGGCCGATAACCAGCGCCAACAGTAGCGAACTGGCTGCCAGCTCCAGCGTCATGATGGCACCGTCCAGAATTAGCTGGGAATAGCCATAGAGCATCAATGATATCCGTTGAAATAGCGGTTAATGGCACAGTGCGTCATCATCAGGAATACGACACGGGAGGAACGGTCCCATGTCGTATGGTCCTGCGATTCCGCTACAGAGTGTGAATCGTTAGGAAAAATTAGCCGCCGTAGACGTCAAAATCGAAGTATTTTTTCGCGAAGGTATCGTAGGTACCGTCTTTACGCATCTCTTCAAAGGCTTTATCCAGCGCGGCTTTCAGCTCGGTATCCGCTTTACGCAGACCCATCCCCGTCCCCACACCGAAGAATTTGTCATCTTTCACCGCCGGGCCAGCAAACGCGTAGTCTTTGCCCATATCAAGCTTCAGGAAACCTTCGCTTCCCGCGACTTCATCCTGAAAAGCGGCATCGATACGGCCTGCGGTCAGGTCTGCATAAATCAGATCCTGATTTTGGTAAGCCACAACCTCAACGCCTTTTGGCTGCCAGTTCGCGTTAGCAAATGCCTCCTGCGTTGATGCCTGCAACACGCCGACACGCTTGCCGCCCAGAGACGCCAGCGTTGGCTCAATGCTCGCGCCCTTCTTCGCAATCAGACGCGCATTGGCAGCATACAGCTTCTCGGTGAAGGCAATTTCCTGCTGGCGTTTTTCGGTGATGGACAGAGAAGAGATGATGGCATCAATTTTTTTAGCTTTAAGGGAAGGAATTAATGCGTCAAAGTCACTTTCCACAAACGTACAGTTAGCCTGAATGCGTTTACACAGCTCTTTCGCCAGATCGATATCAAACCCAACCAGTTCGCCGCTGGCGTTTTTGGACTCAAAGGGGGCATAGGTCGGATCGGTGCCGATTTTAATATTCTTAGGAATCTCCGCCATCGCGCTGCCCGCAGCCAGAATGAGTGCCAACGGCAAAACTTTGATCAGTTTCTTCATATTGCTACCCTTATCATGAGTGATTGATGTCATGTGTCGTCAACGTCGGAACAGATATCGATTTATTGCTTTAAAAATGAACGATGTGAGTGCTATTTGTTTTTTAATGCCGACGATTACCGTTTTCATTAGCAAGCAGTTTTCATGCCACAATGAACGCAGGGACACCGTAAAAGTCTCATAGGCAATTCATGCAGAAACTAATGAATAACTGTTTGATTATGAAATATTTTCCGTAGAATTTTTCGGCGCGTAATAATAAGAATAGATAACATTGCCATGAATACAAAAACTCAAGCGCACCATTTAGGTGCTCTTGCGCGCAAAATTGGTGCAATGTGATAAAAAAGCACAAAAAAGGGCAGTAATACTTTACTGCCCGGAGAGAAGAAAACGGCACGCGTTAGCGTCTAGCCTGCTACGACGCACCTTGCCAGCGGATAAAGAGATCTTTCGGCAGCTCGATATCAAACTGGTCCAGAATACGATTCACCGTCTGATCGACAATATCCTGCACACTTTCTGGGCGATGATAGAACGCAGGCACAGGCGGCATGATTATCGCCCCCAGCTCAACGGCAGTGGTCATCAGCCGTAAATGCCCTAAATGCAGCGGTGTTTCACGAACCCCCAGCACCAAAGGACGACGCTCCTTCAGCACCACATCGGCCGCGCGGGTTAATAGGTTGTCGCTGTAGCTGTGCACAATGCCGGACAGGGTTTTTATCGAACAGGGTAAAATCACCATCCCCGCCGTTTTAAACGACCCCGAAGAGACGCTGGCAGCGATATCACGCGTGTCATGCACCACATCAGCCAGCGCCTGCACATCACGCAGACTAAAATCGGTTTCTAACGCCAGCGTCTGCCGGGCGGCCTGACTCATGATCAAATGTGTTTCGATACCTTCCAGCGTCTGTAAAACCTGTAGCAGCCGGACGCCGTAAATAACACCGCTGGCGCCGGAAATTCCTACAATGAGTCGCTTCATTCGTACTGCCTCTGGCTGACTGCGTAAGCAAAAACGCGGAAAAATCATCTGCGCAAACTTTGCCGCATTGACTGGCGATAAGCAAGGAGAAGCGCTGAAGCGATGTTTTTATATACAACGGTTTTCTATACCACTGTGTTCTATATAGAAAAGGGGGAAGACACTTTCGCGTCCTCCCCCTTCGATGAAGCCTTAACGTGCAACTAGCCGTTAGCCTTCGTTGTGTAATTCCAGATCTTCAACTTCATTCTGGCTACGCAACGCCTTGGCGTCGTCATTACGCAAGACTTCCAGATAATCCAGATAGCCTTGATCAACATCCTTCGTCACGTAAATCCCGTTGAATACCGAGCATTCAAACTGAGCGATATCCGGGTTATCTTCACGCGCAGCGTCGATCAGATCGTCGAGATCCTGGAAAATAAGCGCATCGGCACCAATAATCTTACAGATCTCATCCACTTCACGACCGTGAGCAATCAGCTCGTTGACGCTCGGCATGTCGATGCCATACACGTTAGGGAAGCGAATTTCCGGTGCCGCCGAGGCCAGATACACACGCTTGGCTCCCGCTTCACGCGCCATCTCCACAATCTGCTCCGACGTTGTACCACGCACGATGGAGTCATCCACCAGCAGCACGTTTTTGTCACGGAATTCAGCACGGTTGGCGTTCAGTTTACGGCGTACCGATTTCTTACGCGCCTGCTGCCCCGGCATGATAAAGGTACGGCCCACATAGCGGTTTTTCACAAACCCCTGACGGTATGGTTTGTTAATGATACGCGCGATTTCCAGCGCGATATCACAAGAGGTCTCAGGAATCGGGATCACGACGTCTATATCGAGATCTTCCCACTGACGCGCAATCTTTTCACCGAGCTTCTGACCCATGCGAACGCGTGCGCTGTAGACCGAGATTTTATCGATGAAAGAGTCTGGGCGAGCGAAGTAGACATATTCGAACAGACACGGGTTGCTCTTTGGATTCTCCGCACACTGGCGGGTAAACAGCTGCCCTTTTTCCGTAATGTAGATCGCTTCTCCCGGCGCCACATCGCGTAAAAATTCAAAGCCCAGCGTATCCAGCGCGACACTTTCTGACGCCACCATGTATTCGCTACGGCCATCTTCCAGATCGCGCTTACCAATCACCAGCGGGCGAATCCCGTTAGGATCGCGGAAAGCCACCATACCGTGACCGATAATCATGCCAACACAGGCGTAGGCACCGCGAATTTGCTGGTGCGTCGCGGCAACGGCCGCAAAAATATTATCGGCTTCCAGCGGGTAATGTTGGAAACGGTCCAGCTCTCTGGCAAAAATATTCAGCAGAATTTCAGAATCAGACGTGGTGTTAACGTGACGGCGCTCCTGCTCGAACAGCTTTTTACGCAGTTCGTGGGCGTTAGTCAGGTTACCGTTGTGAGCCAACGTGATACCGAACGGAGAGTTAACATAGAAAGGCTGTGCTTCCGAGGCGCTGGAACTGCCCGCGGTTGGATAACGCACATGACCAAGCCCCATGTTTCCCTGTAAGCGTTGCATGTGCCGCGCTTCAAACACATCTTTCACCAGGCCATTGGCCTTACGCAGGCGAAAACAATTAAAGGCATCGATGGTCACAATACCCGCTGCATCCTGCCCACGGTGTTGCAACACCGTTAACGCGTCATAAATCGACTGGTTGACCGGTGTAAAACCGGCGATACCGACAATACCGCACATGGTGTCTTTTCCTCATCAGCGCTACCGCAGCGGTAAATGCTGCGGCAAGAAACTTGACGTGCTTTGCAGGTAGTCAAAAAACCACCTGATAATATAACTGAACTGCGGGATTAACTGGGACTGCTTCCAGTCATCACTTTGTGAAAAACCGGTGAAAGTATCCAGAAAGAATAGCAGTGCGGAAACGATCAGCACCCCGCGCAGCGCACCAAAACAGATGCCCAGAACGCGATCGGTGCCGGATAATCCGGTACGTTCAACCAGCGAACTAATCGCATAGTTGACGATAGCCCCCACAATCAACGTTGCAACAAACAGAATGGCAATCGCGATACCGTTACGCACCAGCTCATCATCAAAACGGGTGAAGTAGACCGCGAGGTACGCGTAGTAATGGCTGGCGACAAAAAACGCACATCCCCAGGTTACTAACGACAGCGCTTCACGAACAAACCCCCGGATCAGGCTAACCAGAGCCGAAAAACCGATGATGCCAATAATGACGTAATCAACCCAAACCATGAACGATCCTAATAATGAACGATGCTACCGATAAGCCGCTACGTCATCCTGTTCGCGGCGCATTCTAACAGAAAAAGAAAACGTTTGCGTAGCGTATTTCCGCCGATTTCATCAATAGATAATCAGGCGAAAAAACCAGCAACTCGCTATGCCTGATTCTATTCACTGTCGGCATAACAAAATCAACAACAGGCCACTCAAAACGAGTGCGGGGCGAAGCACCACGCCTATGAGCCCCATCCCCGCAGCCTGCCTCTTCTACTTATTACGCGGCAGACAACAAACAATCCACCCCGTTATTTTCACGTTTAACCAGCCTTAACGAACGGAATGTGCACGCACCTGCCCACTGAGTCCGCTGAGCTGTTTCAGCTCACCCAGTGAAGACTCAAGCTTCTGCTTCGACGCATCAGGCCCCACGTAAATACGGGTGATTTCTCCTGAAACCGGCGTTGACGGCACGGTATACGCGCGATAGCCGGAAAGACGCAATTTGGCGACAATCTCGTTCACCTTATCTGCATTTTTCAGCGCACCAAGCTGCACAATGTAGGCCTGTCCGACAGGGGCTTGCTGCGCCGGCTGTGTTTCAGGCTTCACTTCCGGTTTGGGTTCCGGTTTAGGCTCAGGCTTCGGTTTTACTTCCGGTTTCACCTCAGGTTTTGGCTGAGGCTTCGGCGTCACTGGCGCTGGGGTCTGAACCGGCGGACGCTCAACCACAACCGGCGGTGCCATCATCGCTGGCGTATTCGTGCCAGAATGGGATGATGGCGGTGTCTGCGTTGTGGTTTCAGGTGCTGTCGCTGCCCTCGCCTCAGGCGCTTCGGCTTCCGGGCTGTTCTGCATCGCCGCCTCCGCCCCTTCCGGTGGTTGACTCGGCAGCGACGGGTTCAGAGCAGGCAGCGATTCCATCTCATTGCTATCACCCGGTTTGGGGATCAGCGGAATCGACGCAAACTCGTCCTCATAGTGCTTTTTCTTACCATCCAGCAGTCCGGGTAAGACGATCACACCCAGCGCGACCAGAATGACTGTACCCACCAGGCGATTCTGAAATTTACTCGCCATTCGCCTTCTCCTCATCCAGCGCTTCCATCACATGCGCTACCGTATGAAAAGATCCACACACAATGACGACATCCTGCTCCGCAGCCTCGGACATAGCCTGCTGCCAGGCCGCCACGACATCAGGGAACGATTGGCTGCGTGTCAGGTGCTCGGCAATCTGCTGCGCGGTGGCACCACGCGGCCCTTCCAACGGGGCGCAATACCACTCATCCACCAACGGCGTTAAGTGGGCCAGCGTACCGGCAATATCTTTATCCGACAGCATGCCGACGACGGCCCGTATTTTTCCGGTGGTCGGCAACGCGGCCAAACGGTTTGCCAGATACGCCGCCGCATGGGGATTGTGTGCAACATCAAGAATCAATCGCGGTGATTCCTGCACCGTCTGAAAACGACCGGGCAATATCGCGTGCCGTAAACCCTGTCGAATCGCGTCTTCGCTCACATTGAGTGACGAATAGTGCAGCGCAGCCAGCGCCGTGGCAGCATTGGCCAATGGGACATTGGGTAATGGCAGCCGTGATAACTCACGCTGCTTATCCTGCCAGCTCCATGTCTCTCGCTGAACGGAATAGTCCCAGTCGCGACCACGACGGCGCAACAACGCCCCTTTCTCAGCGACAACATCGGCAATCGTTCCCGGCATATCCGGCTCGCCGACAACGGCAGGTCTACCCTGTCGGAATATCCCGGCTTTCTCACGGCCGATACTTTCCCGATCGTTCCCTAACCAGTCGGTATGGTCGATCGCAATGCTGGTGACGACAGAGACATCTGCATCCACAATATTGGTGGCATCCAGACGCCCGCCCAGTCCCACTTCCAGAATGACGACATCCAGATTCGCCAGCTTAAAGAGTTGCAGCGCCGACAGCGTACCGAATTCAAAATAGGTGAGCGATACCGCCCCTCTTCCCGCTTCGATATCCGCAAACGCCTGGGTGTGCTGCGCCTCAGGCAATTCTTTACCCTGAATACGCACCCGCTCGGTATAGCGAACAAGATGGGGAGAACTGTACACGCCAACCCGCAGCCCGGCGGCCAGCAGAATGGATTCCAGCGTACAGCAGGTGGTTCCTTTGCCGTTCGTCCCCGCGACGGTGAAAACCGTTGGGGCAGGCTGTAGCAAATGGAGATGTTCAGCAACCTGCTTAACGCGCTCCAGACCTAAATCAATGGCCTGAGCATGCAGGTGCTCAAGATAATGAAGCCACGTGACCAAAGGTGACGTGGCTTGAGGTGTTTGAAGTGTATCCATGAGTCCCGTTCACTGGCTTACGGTTCATTGCGGGCAGAGCGTGCGCATTACTACTCGGTCGAGAACGACGTGGTCGAGTACCACACGCCCAGCCCATCATGTCAATTATGCGTCATCCTGTGATGATTCAGACGGCGCATCGCTGCGGATTTCCACGTCATCATTGCCCGGTTCTGGATGATTCGTCAGTTTGGCAAGAATAGTGGCCAGCTTATAGCGCATTTCCGGACGACGAACGATCATATCGATCGCTCCTTTCTCAATCAGGAATTCGCTGCGCTGGAAGCCCGGCGGCAGTTTTTCACGCACGGTTTGTTCGATAACGCGTGGACCGGCAAAACCGATCAGCGCTTTCGGCTCAGCAATGTTCAGATCGCCCAGCATCGCCAGACTCGCGGAAACACCGCCCATCGTCGGGTCAGTCAGCACGGAGATATAAGGCAAGCCGCGCTCACGCATTTTTGCCAACGCCGCACTGGTTTTCGCCATTTGCATCAGCGACATCAGCGCTTCCTGCATACGCGCACCGCCACTGGCAGAGAAGCAGACCAGCGGGCAACCGTCTTCCAATGCCTGCTCAACGGCACGCACAAAACGCGCGCCCACAACAGACGCCATTGAGCCGCCCATGAAAGAGAACTCAAATGATGCCGCCACAACCGGCATGCCGTGCAGCGTGCCTTTCATGACGATCAGCGCATCTTTCTCATCGGACTGTTTCTGCGCAGAAACCAGACGATCTTTATATTTTTTGGAGTCCCGGAATTTCAGGACATCCTTCGGCTCCAGTTCGCTTCCCAGCTCAACAGTGCTTTCTTTATCCAGAAACGCCTGTAGACGGTTACGTGCGGAAAGACGCATATGGTGATCGCACTTCGGGCAGACCCCCAAATTACGCTCCAGCTCGGCACGATAAAGAACCTGACCGCAGCTATCACATTTTGTCCAGACCCCTTCAGGGATGTTCGCTTTACGGGTCGGTGTGATGTTGCTTTTGTTAAGAATTCGTTCAATCCAGCTCATTGATAACCTTTCTGCTTGAACCTGGCAAATGCCAGTCCGCTGTTCATGTTATTCCCTGACAACATTGCCAATGAAAAAATGCCTGAGACGCACGACAATCGCGGTACAAAGGCATCGGCACCCAGGGCGTTCCCAAGAACAGACCATAAATGCTGCCCATTAAACCATAACGTTCCGGTACTGTGGATAAAAAACTGGTCAAACCGGATGTTAAAATACTTCACTTATTTCACATTGCCGCGCGCGGCCGCTCTACGATGACGGACAATCTCAATAACGCCCGGCAGGATAGAGAGGAAAATAATCGCGACAATCAGTAATTTCAAATTTTCCTGCACGACCGGCAAATCGCCAAACAGGTAGCCCGCATAGGTGAATGACAGCACCCACAGCAGCGCACCAATGACATTATAGGCAGCAAAATGCCGATAGCTCATGTGCCCCATTCCGGCGACAAACGGCGCAAATGTTCTCACAATCGGGACAAAGCGCGCCAGAATTATCGTCTTACCGCCGTGACGCTCGTAAAACGCATGCGTTTTATCCAAATAGCTGCGGCGGAAAATCTTCGAGTTCGGGTTGCTAAACAACTTTTCACCGAATAGCCGTCCAATCGTGTAGTTCACTGCATCGCCCGTAATCGCGGCAACAATCATCAGGAACACCATCGTGTGTACATTCAGATCGTTCGACGGCAGCGCCGCCAGCGCCCCTGCAACAAACAGCAGCGAATCGCCCGGCAGAAACGGCGTCACTACCAGCCCAGTCTCACAGAACAAAATCAGGAACAAAATGGCATAAACCCAGACACCATATTGCGCCACCAGTTCCGCCAGATGAACGTCAATGTGCAGAATAAAATCAATAATAAACTGTATAAATTCCATCACAACTTCTTCTCCCCAAAGTGTATACCGATCGCACGCGGTCGATATACGCAAGGCAGCCGGCATTCCCGCGTTGCCTTGCGTATAGCACGCCAAACAGCATCGTCCTTAATACGCACCGCACACGGTCAGATGGCCATCGGTCAACAGGCCGCATGCGATACGACAAAAAACAGGTAAATCACACCAATAAGTGCTAGTCCGCCAAAAAGAGCGGCCCCATCGTAGCCTGTGGCAAGGCAAAACGCGCCGGGTAATCCACCGCCACTAAATACAACCCTTCTGCTCTGGCCGTCGCTGCCGCCAGCGTACGATCCTTGGCGGCCAGCAGCTCTGCAATCCACGACTCCGGGCGATTGCCACAACCGACTTCCATCAGGCTACCAACAATGTTGCGCACCATATGATGAACGAACGCATTGGCCTTAATATCTACCACGATATAGTCACCGTGACGTGTAACCTTTAAATGATTTACATAGCGCCACGGCGTGCGCGACTGGCATTGCACTGCACGAAAAGAGGTGAAATCATTTTCCCCCAACAGGCACTGCCCGGCACGCTCCATCCGCTCCACATCCAGCGGATGATAAAAGTGCGTCATGCCATGTGAGAGCACCGCTGGGCGATAGCGGTGATTATAGATGACATAGCGGTAGCGACGTGCCGTGGCGCTAAAGCGCGCATGGAAATCCTCGTCCACCGTTTTCACCCAGCGTACGGCGATATCTGGCGGTAAATTCGCATTCACGCCCATCGTCCAGGCCGCGTCTTTCCTGACGGCGTGCGTAGTAAAATGCACAACTTGCCCGGTACCGTGAACCCCAGCATCGGTTCGTCCGGCACAAAACACGTCTATCGGTTCATCCGCGACTTTGCTCAGCGCCTTTTCAAGACAGGCCTGCACGCTGGCAACTTCAGCCTGACGCTGCCAGCCATAATACTGGCTACCGTCATACTCAATACCCAACGCGATTTTCAGCGGGGCGCGTTCGTTTTCCGCAACGGCGTCGGCCTGAATCGCCTCCGTCTGAGTGGTTTCCGACATTACCCAAGATACTCCTGCACCAGACGTTCCGCTGTTTCCACCGCCATCAGCGCACCGCCAAAGCGAGCATTATCAGCAACCGACCAGAACTGCAGCAGCTCAGGAATGCCGTAATCGTTACGCAGACAGCCTACGCTCAGTTGCCCATTGCCGGACGCATCGCCAACCTGCGTGGGGTAATCCTGCTCGTCGCTTACCTGAATATTCCCGGCGTTGAGTAATTCATCACGCGCTTCTTCCGCAGAAAGCGGACGCAGCGATTCGAGATGGACAACCTGCGCATGACCATAGAACACAGGAGACTGAATGCAGGTCACTGAAATCGGTAATCCTTCGTCCTGCAAGACCTTACGCACCTGCTCCACCAGACGCCGTTCTTCACGCACGCTGCCAGCGTCATCCGGCAGTAAAGGCAACAGGTTGAACGCCAGTTGTTTCGGGAAAATCCCTTCTTCTGGCGGAATACCGTTCAGCAAACGGGCACTTTGCCCAGCCAGATCGTCTACCGCCGCTTTGCCGAAGGCAGAAACCGACAGCATATTGACGACATGCAGACGTGAAAGCCCTGCCGCATCGGTCAGCGGTTTAATCGCCGTCAGCAATTGACTGGTCAGGCTGTCTGCCACCGCAACAATGTTACGGTTACGATAATCTGCCAGCGTATGCGTATTGACGCCCGGCACCACCAGCGGGACATCCGGCTCCAGCGCAAACAGACCGCTGCTGTCGATAACCAGACAACCCGCATCCCCGGCTTCTTCCGCATAGCGGGCGCTGACATCCTGACCGGCGACAAAAAACGCCAACTGTGCCTGTGACCAGTCGAAATCCGCCACATCGGTGACCAGACAGGACTGGCCGTTAAAACGTATGGTTTCACCCGCGCTACGTTCGCTGGCCAGCGGATACAGTTCACCCACCGGGAATTCACGTTCCTGCAATAATTCCAGCAACGCCGTGCCTACTGCGCCCGTTGCGCCCAGTAGAGCAATATTCCAGCCGTCAGACATTTGGTTCTCTCCCAAATTTTGAATGAAACACAAATCACAAATGGAACCAACAGACGATCGCGACGCCGCCTGTTGGTGCATGAATAAAAAAGTGATGCTCGCGAGAAACGCCGTTAGCGTGCGCCCCGCACTGACGCTGTAAATCCCAGCGCATTCAGGCAATCTGCGCTGTCAGCATCGGCGCAGATAACATGGAGTGACGACCATTCGCGTCGTTCCTGATAATGTTTGCGCAGGCGATCGAATTCGCCTTCCTGATGCGCAACGTGGCGCAACAGTGCATCGTCCCGGCGCACATCATACACCAGATGCACCAGACGTTTTAGCAGCGCCTCATCCAGCGGTACGGTCAGAGTCACTTCGGCAAACTCTGGCTCAGGCAAAAGCGACGAAAGCGCCACCTGCTGAGGGGTTCCGATAAACTCGCTCCAGGCTTCAAAAACCTGCGTAGTGCCGCGCGCCTTCCCTTCCAGCGTATAACCGGCGATATGCGCCGTACCAATATCGACTCGCGCCAGCAGATCGGTTGATAACTCGGGCTCAGGCTCCCATACATCAAGAATGACGCTGAGTTTTTACCCCGCTGCAACGCCTCAAGCAGTGCAGCATTGTCCACCACCGGGCCGCGACAGGCATTAATCAAAATACGTCCGTCCGCAAACGCGTCCAGCACGTTGGCATCAACCAAATGATGGGTACGGTATGGGCCATCGAGATACAGCGGCGTGTGCAGCGTCAGAATGTCGGCATCGCGCACCAGCGTTTCTAGCGGCAGAAAATCGCCTGCATCACCGCGATCGGCACGCGGCGGATCGCACAGCAGTGTTTTCACGCCCCAGGCTTTCAGACGCGCATCCAGGCGTCTGCCAACGTTTCCCACGCCGACAATCCCTACGGTTTTATCACGCAGTTGGAAGCCATCACGCTCGGCCAGCATCAACAAAGAAGAAAACACGTACTCTACCACCGCAATGGCATTGCAGCCGGGCGCAGCAGAGAACGCGATACCGTTGTCGTTAAGCCAGATATCATCAACATGGTCGGTGCCAGCCGTCGCGCTGCCGACGAATTTTACCGCCGTACCAGACAGCAGATCCGCATTCACCTTCGTGACCGAACGCACCATCAGCGCATCGGCGTCTGCCAGCAGATCGCGCGGTAAAGGACGTCCCGGCACAGCCTGCACGTCACCCAGCCTGCTAAAAAGCTCGCGGGCATACGGCATATTCTCATCAACCAGAATCTTCATTGTCTTCTCCGACATCGGTAGCCAGCCAAAAAAAAAGCGGGGAGATATTTTGCCACCGAATGATGTAGAAACCAAGGCAATTACGACGCAATGTCGTGCCGTTATCAGCCCGCGTCAAGGAGAGCATTGCAAAGTAGTGGTCATAGCAAGCCAATCGCATACAAGGTTGATAGCCGTCACGTGGCTCTGCTATGTTGTTTGCCGTTGCGGCACTTGCCCTATTTTTATCTCCCAGACTGGCAACCGCTGCGTTTTCCGTCTGGTCTGTTATGAGAAATCCAACGTTGAACGCCCTATTTCCCACCATTGCCGTCCTGATCTGGTCAATTAATGTCATCGTTAACAAGCTCTCCGCGAGCGTCATTGACCCGGCCGCTATCTCATTTTATCGCTGGCTACTGGCATTCCTCGTCATGACGCCGTTCATGCTGCCAACCCTGCGTCAGCATGCAACGGCCATTCGCCAACATGCCTGGAAGCTGCTGGTACTGGGGTTGCTCGGTATGGTGCTATATCAAAGTCTGGCCTACTACGCAGCGCACTCGATCAGCGCCGTGATGATGGGCATTATGGGGTCGCTCATTCCACTCCTCACGGTCCTGCTTAGCATCCCTCTGCTACGCATCGCCCCCACATTAGGTGTGCTGCTCGGCAGCATTCTGTCGCTGGCAGGCATTATCTGGCTGATTGGAGAAGGACATCCAGAACAGATTCTGGCGCAGGGCATCGGCCCCGGTGAATTCATGATGTTTTGCGCGTCGTTGTCCTATGCCCTCTATGGCGTATTAACCAAACGCTGGAGCATCCCGTTGCCCAACTGGGTATCGCTCTATGTGCAAATTGCCTTTGGCGTGGTGGTACTGATTCCAAATTTTCTGCTGACGGACAATGTGCAGCTTACTGCCCAAAACCTGCCGCTGGTGATTTTCGCTGGCATCATGGCCTCAATCATCGCACCTTTTCTTTGGATTCAGGGCGTTATGCGTCTGGGAGCCAGTAAAGCCGCCATCTTCATGAACCTGACGCCCATCTTTACAGCAATGATCGCGATTGGTTTTTTGCACGAGCCTTTGCATCATTATCATCTGATTGGCGGCGGCATCACGCTACTCGGCGTTATCCTCGCCCAACGTCTGCGTACCCCGCTGGGGCGCACCTCATGAGACCCGCCTGATATTCGTGCCGTTTTCAGCGACGCATGACTATCGGCCGTCACGGGAGATTGCTATGATTCATCTCAATCATGACGGCAGTGAGGATAATCGATATGCAACCTGTAAGTGGCCCAGGTGCCCCACTGCCCGGCGAACGTCCGGTTACGCCGACAACCACATCCTCGGCCTCATCCGCCTCGAACACCACGGGTTCAGCTAACGGCGATCGGCCGCTCACGCTGGCGCAGCGCACCACACTGGAAAATCTGGTGCTTAAAGTTGCTGCACTGACAACATCAAAGGCCGCGGAAGTCTGGACAACGGTAAAACAGGGGTTAGGTTTGGCAGAAAATAGCGAACTGCAATCCCGCCACTACCAGCCTGCCGAGCAGATACTCCAGACACGTTTAACACAGGCACAAGATAGCGGCGGGCGTCAGCAACTGCTTCAGCGCCTGACGGAGATGCTGTCTCAGGGAAATAATCGTCAGGCAGTCAGCGATTTCATCCAGCAACGGTTCGGCAGCACCACGCTAAGCGCATTGAATAAAACGCAGCTACAGCAGGTTGTGACGCTGCTGCAAAATGGGCAAATCCCGCAGTCAACGGCACCGGCCAGCGCGACGCAAACCGCTCAGGCTGCCAACTCGCCCGATCGTCCCCTCAATCCTGCTGAACAGCGCGGCCTGAATCAGTTAGTCACCCGATTGGCGACCATGACAGGGGAACAGCCTGCAAGAGTGCTGAGTAATCTGATGATGATGCAGAATCTTAACGCGGGCGACGCCATCCCGTTAAAACACCTGCCGTTGCTCACGCAGTTCCTGCAAGCGCAGGTTGAGCTGCAACAAACACAAACGCTGCTACGCGCCACCTCACCGGTATCGCAGGGGACACCGACAAATTCGGGAACCGCAGGCGCAGCACCAGAACCGCTGACTGCCAACACGGCTAATACGACAAACGCGAATCAGTCATCTACAGCGAACGTATCATCACAGCCGCTACCGACACAGAACGCGCTGCTTTCCCGAACCTCGCCCCGTTGCAGGCTTTGCTACAGCAGCCCATGAGCGCGCAGGAACAGCACCTATTGATGGATTACACGCAGAATCGCTTCAATATCGGCTTACAAACGCCGCTGACGCCGATGCAGGTCAGCGATCTGCTGACCTTCCTGTTCACACAGCGTATTCAGCGTGCGCAGGAAACGGATTGGACTACGACATCACAGCTGCTGCATCCGCTGTTTAACCCTCTGATCGCCTCACTGCCGCTCAGTTGGCAATCCCTGTTCCATAAGCCGATGTTTCTGGTGATTGTCAGCACCTGCGTGGCTGCATTTCTGCTCTGGGTTCTGATCTAACCGCCAAGCACGTTAAAGGCAGGCTGATCGCTCATCACTCTCTCAACAAAATCATCGCCAACAAAAAACCCCGCGGCTTGCGCCAGCGGGGTTTTATTTATTTGAGATAATGCCGAAGAATAATTCGGTTATTTATCGAGCTTTCTCATGACCAGCGTCGCATTGGTGCCGCCGAAACCGAAGCTGTTAGACATCACCGTGGTCAGTTTACGTTCCGTCGGCGTAGTCACGATGTTCAGGCCGGCAGCCTGCTCATCCAGATTTTCCACGTTAATGCTTGGTGCAACAAAGCCGTGTTCCAGCATCAGCAACGAGTAAATGGCTTCCTGAACGCCAGCGGCACCCAAAGAGTGACCGGTCATCGCTTTCGTCGCGGAGATCGCCGGCGAGTTGTCGCCAAACACTTCACGAATTGCGCCCAGCTCCTTCACATCGCCAACCGGCGTAGAGGTACCGTGAGAGTTCAGGTAATCAATTGGCGTATCGACACCGTGCATCGCCATCTTCATACAGCGAACGGCACCTTCACCCGATGGGGCAACCATATCTGCACCGTCAGACGTCGCGCCGTAGCCGACGATTTCTGCGTAGATATGCGCGCCGCGCGCCAGCGCGTGTTCCAGCTCTTCGACAACAACCATACCGCCGCCGCCTGCAATCACGAAACCATCGCGATCGGCATCATAGGTGCGGGAGGCTTTTTCTGGTGTTTCATTGTATTTGGTCGACAGTGCGCCCATCGCGTCGAATTCACAGGCCAGTTCCCAGCACAGCTCTTCAGCACCGCCAGCGAATACGATGTCCTGTTTGCCCATCTGGATTTGCTCAACCGCATTACCGATACAGTGCGCAGAAGTCGCACAGGCAGAGCTGATGGAGTAGTTCACGCCGTGGATTTTGAACGGCGTTGCCAGACAGGCAGATACCGCTGAACCCATGGACTTGGTCACGACATAAGGGCCAACGGCTTTTAGGCCACGCGGGCTACGCATCGCGTCAGCACCAAACACCTGGTAGCGTGCAGAGCCGCCGGAACCGGCAATCAGACCAACGCGTGGGTTATTCTGATAGACCTCATTGGACAGCCCGGAATCCTGAATCGCCTGCTCCATGGATAAGTAGGCATAAATCGATGCATCACTCATAAAACGCACAATTTTGCGATCGATGAGGCCAGTGGTGTCCAGTTTGACATTCCCCCAGACGTGACTACGCATACCGGAATCTTTCAGCTCTTGAGAGAAAGTAATACCCGAGCGGCCTTCCCGCAATGATGCCAGAACTTCCTGCTGGTTATTACCGATGCTTGATACGATCCCCAGGCCAGTAATCACTGCACGTTTCATTTAATACCTCTTCTTCCACTTATAGAGTTTGGGATTTCGCTTCGCACTTTAGCGTACAGTTGTAAGCTGAACAAGTCCGATCAGCCGAACTATCGCGAAATTATTGCTAAATTTGCGCCACGATATTCCGCTCGTTAAAATCTCGCCATCACTTGAATAATGAGCTTTTGTCGTGACGAACCTTCCCATCCAACATGCGTCGTTAAGTTGGAACGCTCAGGGTACACCTGTATCGCAACAGTTTGATGACGTCTATTTTTCGAATCAGGATGGGTTGGCTGAAACCCGTTATGTGTTTTTAAAGGGCAATCAGTTTCCTGAGCGTTTTGCCACGCATCCGCGCACGGCCTGCGTAGTAGCAGAAACCGGCTTTGGCACGGGCCTGAATTTTCTTACGTTGTGGCAAGCCTTTGCCGGCTTCCGTCAACAGCAGCCACAGGCAACATTGCGCCACCTGCATTTCATCAGCTTCGAAAAATTCCCTCTACGCCAGCACGATTTGGCTGCCGCACACGCCCAGTGGCCGGAGCTGGCAGCATTCGCCGATGAACTGCGTGAGCAATGGCCGCTCCCGCTGCCGGGTTGCCACCGTTTGATACTGGCACAGGGGCTATCACGCTCGATTTGTGGTTCGGTGACGTCAATACTTTATTACCTGAGCTGGATGACACCCAGAATCATCAGGTCGATGCCTGGTTTCTGGACGGCTTCGCACCGTCCAAGAATCCGGATATGTGGACAGATAACCTGTTTCAGGCGATGGCTCGTTTGTGCCGTAAAGAAGGCACATTTGCCACCTTTACCGCTGCGGGCTTTGTACGTCGAGGTCTGCAACAGGCAGGATTTCAGGTCAGCAAAATCAAAGGATTCGGGCAGAAACGCGAGATGCTGAGCGGCATCCTTCCCGACACGCTTCCCGCTATTTCGCCCACACCGTGGTATGCGCGTCCTACGGCCAGTACGACTGACGATATTGCGATTATCGGCGGCGGTATCGCCAGCGTGCTCACCGCACTGGCGCTGCAACGGCGTGGGGCAAACGTCACGCTCTACTGTGCGGAAGCCCAGCCTGCCACGGGCGCTTCCGGTAATCGTCAGGGAGCGCTGTATCCTCTGCTGAATAACCGGCACGATGCGGTATCCCGCTTTTTCTCCCTTGCTTTTGACTTTGCCCGCCGCAGCTATACGGCACTGGCGCAGCAGGGTCTGGCATTTGAACACCAGTGGTGTGGCGTCAGCCAGCTTGCCTGGGATGAAAAAGCGCGCGTAAGATCGAGCAGATTCAGCAAGGAGAGTGGCCGGAAGGGCTGGTCGTTAGTGTGGATGCGCAACAGTTGGAAAAGCAAAGCGGCCTGAATCCCGGCGTAAACGGCATCACCTACCCCGACGGCGGCTGGCTGTGTCCGGCGGAGCTGACGGCTTCTGCGCTGAAGCTGGCAGAGCAAAACGGCCTGTCGGTACAGATGAGTACCACCGTTTCCACACTGGAGAAAACGGACGACGGCTGGGCACTCACCCTCAGTACCGGCCAGCGGGTACATCATGCAGTCGTGGTACTGGCAAACGGTTATCACATTACCGACTGGCCGCAGACATCCCATTTGCCCGCCTACGCCGTGCGCGGACAGGTCAGCCATATTCCCACTAACCCCGTGTTGGGGCAGCTTAAACAGGTTCTGTGCTACGACGGCTATCTGACACCGGTCAGCCCGCGCCATCAAACGCACTGTATCGGGGCAAGCTATGTACGGGGAGAAACCCGCTGCGATTATCGGGAAGAAGAGCAGCAAGAGAACCGCCAACGGCTGCTGAATTGCTTGCCTGACGCAGAGTGGGTCAAGACGATCGATGTCAGCGATGCGCAAGCGCGTCAGGGGTCCGCAGTGCGCTGCGCGATCATCTGCCGCTATTAGGAGCTGTGCCGGACTATGAACAAACGCTGGCAGAGTATGAAGAACGATTGCATCCCCAACACCGCGCCGACACGGTACCCAGCGCACCCTACTGGCAGGATCTGTTTATCATCGGTGCGTTAGGTTCACGCGGGCTGTGCTCTGCTCCACTCACAGCCGAAGTCCTGGCCTCACAGATATATGGTGAACCGCTACCGCTGGATCGCGATACGCTCGCCGCGCTCAATCCGAATCGTTTCTGGATAAGAAAACTACTGAAAGGCAAACCCGTAACTCAGGATTAATAAGGAAGAAGATGTGCTGGCTTGACTAAGCCAGCACTGATGGCTTAACGATGAGCACTGATGAAATCAGTGTGTACTGTTCTGTGCCTGCTGGAACAATCGTTCCCACATTCCGTTGACCAGTACCTGATCCGGCGGTGACAGTTCACCGTTTTTGATGGCGTTATTAATACTGTCGCTAACGCGCATGTGCAGAGCTTCAAGCGTGTTTTCCCCGTTTTCTTCCGCTTCTGCCACCGACACCGTCAGATGACCGCGCAAATAGCCACCGGCAAACAGTTCATCGTCGCTGGCATGCTCTACCATGTCATCAATCAGCGCCAGAATGCGCGTTTCAAATTCTGCGATCATTTCTTATCCTCAAATTTTTTGCAGTTCCCGCTCATCACAGATCGGCTGGATACGGGAAGCTCGCCGCCGTCAGCGGAGGCGTATTGTAAAACGATTGCAACGCACGAATAAAGCTCGCTGGACGCGCTGGAATCCCCTCTTCCATATACTGCATCACCTGCGCATGCACACGCCGTTGGAAATCAATGCGATCTGGCTCGCAATCGCCGTTCAGGTTGTCACAGCTGACGTTAAAAGGAAAACCGGCCGCAACACAGAACAGCCAGTCGAAGGCCTGGGGTTTGATCTCCACCACCTCGAACTGGCTTTGCGTCGCCGCATCGCGGCCATCCGGCAGTACCAGTAGCCGAAATCAACCTGCAAGCGCCGCTGGGCGCCGGCAATACACCAGTGGGAAATCTCGTGCAGCGCGCTGGCATAAAAACCATGCGCAAACACAATCCGGTGATACGGAATGTCATCATCCGCTGGCAAATAAATCGGCTCATCGTCGCCTTTTACCAGACGGGTATTGTATTCATCGCCAAAGCAATCATTAAAAATATCAATCAGTTGCTGATAATGGTGCGTCGTTGTCATGTTATCTGTTGTTATCATAAAATTGTTATCATAAAAACTGTCCCAGCCAGACAGCAATTTCGTGCCCGTGGCTGTCATAAATCAGCTTGCCGCTCATGGTGGCGGAAACCAGCACCAGCATAGGACGAATCAGTTTTTGCCCTTTCGTCATCACCATTCTAGCGCCCAGCCGCGCGCCGAGGATCTGCCCAATCAGCATGACACCACCGACCACCCAGACCACCTGACCGCCGAGAATGAAGAACAGCAGTCCACCGAAATTAGAGGTAAAGTTCAGGATTTTGGCATTCGCCGTCGCTTTTGCCAGATTGAAGCCATACAGGGTGACAAACGCTAACGCATAAAACGACCCCGCGCCGGGGCCAAAGAAACCGTCATAAAAACCGACGCAGCCGCCTGCCAGAATCGCAAACGGCAGTGGCGACAGGCGACGCTGCCGATCTTCATCACCGACTTTTGGCGTTAATAAAAGTAGAGGCCGATGCCAATGATCAGCACCGGCAGCAGCTGGCGCAGAAAATCGGCGTGAATTTGCTGGATCAGCCAGGCACCAAAGGTCGAACCGACAAACGTCAGCGCAATCGCCAGTTTCTGCTCGCCCAGATTCACCGCACGACGGCGGATGAAATAGAGGCTGGCGGAAAAGGATCCACCGACGGCCTGAAGTTTATTCGTTGCCAGCGCCTGCGCGGGGATAGGCCCGCCGCCAGCAGGGCCGGGATCGTCAATAAACCGCCGCCGCCCGCAATCGAATCAATAAATCCAGCCAACGCCCCGACAAAAAACAGCACGGCCAGCGTTTCTGGCCCAAGAACTAACCAGTCCATAATTATTTTTATCTCGCGACATAGTTATCCGTTATCTCGCAGCAAAATGTCTGTCGAGCAGTGCCTGACAAGAAGGAGGCAACGGCGGCGGCGTGGTTTTTCTGGTGCTTCACTACTCGGCTGCTTTGGCTGGAACCAGCTGGTTAACTCGGCACCGCATCCGTCACCGAGCGGCGGATCGCTTTGCTCCTGACATTCCAGACTGTCTGCCGGGCAGCGCAAACGCACGTGCATGTGCGCACGGTGCGCAAACCAGGGGCGAACTTTGCGCAGCCAGTCACGATCGTGACCCGCTTCTACGCACAGCTGTTTTTAATCGCCGGATTGACGAAGATGCGTGTCACGTCGCTATCCAGCGCGGCGGTTTTGATCAGGGTAGTGATTTCTGGTCGCCAGACGCGCGGATTAACGTTAAGTCCGCTGGCGTTCACCAAATCGATAGGCTGTGGCTTCAGCAGTTGCTGCTCGCTCCAGCGCTGTCTGGGCAGTTGCAGCCAGATATCCACATCCAGCCCGGACTGGTGACTGGCGTGGCCGCTGCTGAAACGTCCACCGACAGGCATTCCCATATCCCCACCAGCACATTACCCGAGGTCGTGCGCTTCACCTCGTTGCTCAGGCGGTGAATAAACGCCAGCAGATCGGGGTGACCGAAATAGCGGCGCTGATCGACACGCATCACCTGATAATCCAGCGACTGCAACGGCAACGGCTGGGCACCGATGATACAGCCATTGGAAAAACTCCCAATTGACTGCGGCGTACCCGCAACCGGATGCGTTATCTCCTGCCAGGGCGTTTTCGCCCACGCGGCGTTCGACCACAGCGGCGCGCTCAGCGCCAGCGCGAGAACCCCGATTAACCCTTGTTTCATTATTTTTTTACCAGCGAGGAACCTGACTGTTCACATCTCCACACTGTGCGCGTTGGCGCAGCAGGTGATCCATTAACACAATCGCCATCATGGCTTCGGCAATCGGCACCGCACGAATACCAACACAGGGATCGTGACGGCCGCGCGTGACCATTTCTGTCGCTTCGCCCTGACGGTTGATCGTTTTCCCCGGCACCATAATGCTGGAGGTCGGCTTCAACGCCAGATGCGCAACGATATGCTGACCGCTACTGATTCCGCCCAAAATGCCGCCAGCGTGGTTGCTTTGGAAACCGTCCGGTGTGATTTCGTCTCGGTTTTCACTGCCGCGTTTGGTGACAACCGCAAAGCCATCGCCAATTTCGACGCCTTTCACGGCGTTGATGCTCATCAGTGCATGGGCCAGATCGGCATCCAAACGATCGAAGACCGGCTCACCTAATCCGGCAGGTACGGATTCCGCCACGACGCTGACCTTCGCACCAATAGAATCGCCCTCTTTTTTGAGAGCGCGCATCAGTTCATCCAAGGCTTCCAGCTTGTCGACATCTGGGCAGAAGAACGGGTTTTGCTCAACCTGTTCCCAATCTTTCAGCTCGCAGGTGACATCGCCAATCTGCGACAAATAGCCGCGTACTTTCACACCATATTGTTGTTGCAGGTATTTCTTCGCAATCGCGCCAGCGGCAACGCGCATCGCGGTTTCGCGCGCGGAAGAGCGGCCACCGCCGCGGTAATCGCGCAGGCCATATTTTTGCTCATAGGTGTAGTCCGCATGACCAGGGCGAAAAACATCTTTAATCGCGCTGTAGTCCTGAGAACGCTGATCGGTGTTTTCAATCAGCAGACCAATGCTGGTCCCTGTCGTCACACCTTCAAAAACGCCGGACAGGATCTTGACCTGATCGGGCTCGCGGCGCTGCGTCGTATAGCGGGATGTTCCCGGACGGCGGCGATCCAAATCGTGTTGCAGATCCGCTTCCGTCAGCGGGATCCCCGGCGGTACGCCATCAACAATACACCCCAGAGCAATACCGTGGGATTCACCAAATGTAGTGACGCGGAAAAATTGCCCAATACTGTTGCCTGCCATCACAACTCCTTCGCATGTGTTCTGTTTCTGTCCCACCGCGCAGCCAGATGCACGATAGGACTAATGAATATCGTTATGACCGCTTAGTCGCGGTAAGCGCTAAAATGCGCTTTGCAATCGACCAGCTGTGATTGCGTTAACATAAACACGCCGTCACCGCCGTTATCAAACTCCAGCCAGGTGAACGGGATGTCTGGGTATTGATCGATCAGGTGCACCATGCTGTTGCCCACTTCGCAAATCAGCACGCCGTCGTCGCTAAGATAGTCTGGCGCACAGGCCAGAATACGCCGCACCAGATCCAGACCGTCGTTGCCCGCCGCCAGCCCCAGTTCAGGCTCGAAACGGAACTCTTGCGGCAGATCGGACATATCTTCTTCATCCACATACGGTGGATTGGTCACGATCAGATCATAGCGAATCGCCGGTAAATCGCGGAACAGGTCGGACCGGATTGGCGTCACGCGGTATTCCAGACCGTGCTGCTGAATATTCTGCTCGGTTACCGCCAGCGCATCACTGGAGATATCCACGGCGTCAACTTCCGCTTCGGGGAATGCCTGTGCGCAGGCAATAGCAATACAACCGCTGCCCGTGCACAGATCCAGAATATGGTTTGGCGCTGCTGGCAACTGCTCATCAAAATAGTTATTGATCAGCTCACCAATAGGAGAACGCGGCACCAGCACGCGTTCGTCAACGTAGAATTCCAGGCCGCAGAACCAGGCCTTGTTGGTCAGATAAGCAACCGGGATACGCTCATTGACGCGGCGAATCACGCGTTCAACAATGCGCTGCCGCTCGCTGGTGATCAAACGAGACGTGTACATATCTTCAGGAATATCGAGCGGCAAATACAGGCTAGGCAATACCAGCTGTATAGCTTCATCCCAGGGATTATCCGTCCCGTGACCGTAATAGACGTTGGCTGCGTTAAACCGGCTGACAGCCCAGCGCAACATATCCTGAATGGTATGAAGTTCACTGACGGCCTCATCGACGAAAATTTTGTCCAAGGGTGTCCTCCGCAGACAGTTCTGAACGGGAAATTGGCGCTTAGTTTGCCATGAAGCCCGCGACAAATCAGCAGATATAACCGACTGAACGTGCCCCGATACAGACTTTTATTTAGCGACAGCGAGGAGACAAGGTAAACTGATCGAATGTTGACGCAAGATGAATGAAATATGAGTAATAAATATTCGCTGAATGACGACGAATTGCAGCTTTTTCGCACGTCAATCACTGGCACAAAAAAGTTGCGTCAGGATACCTATACCCACAAACCGCTGCGCAGAAAATCAGGCGAATTGCCCGCCAAGCGGGTATTGCAGGAGCAGGTTGATGCCAGTTTTTATTTTTCGGATGAATTTCAGCCCCAGTTGGACGCTGAAGGCCCGACGCGCTACGTCCGCCCCGGTGCCAGCCACTATGAATTGAAAAAACTCCGCCGGGGAGATTATTCGCCGGAGCTGTTTTTGATCTGCACGGCCTGACGCAGCTTCAGGCGAAACAGGAGCTAGGTGCACTGCTGGCAGCCTGTCGGCGGGAGCACGTTTACTGCGCCTGCGTGATGCACGGGCACGGCAAACATATACTGAAACAGCAAACGCCGCTCTGGCTGGCGCAGCACCCTGACGTGCTGGCTTTTCATCAGGCACCGAAAGAGTTTGGTGGAAATGCCGCGCTGCTGGTGTTGGTAGCGCTGGAGGCACCCTCGCTTGAGTAGCCCCGTGCTTCGTCAACGAAGGACAAGGCGTGTAAACTCGTTACACGCCTTATACCGAATGAATTCAGGCGTTCGGGATTCGTCGTATTAGGGCTTTGCGGCCAGCTGTGCCGGACTGACTTGCCAGTGCAGCACGCCATTGCCGGATTCCGCTTCCACCTGCACACAGGCGACAGCGGACGTGGCGAACATCGGAGCCGTTTCATTTCGGCATAATTCGGCAACCAGATAGCCCACCAGCGGCAAATGCGAAACCACCAGAACCGCCCCTACGCCTTCTCTCGCCAGCGTTTGTAGATAATAACCAACAAGCTGGGCATCACCGCCGGGCGTCAGTTCATTCAAGCAATCCGCTTCTTCCGGCAGCGGCAGCACGTTCTTCACCACGTCGAGCGTTTGCTGGGCGCGTAAATAAGGGCTCACCAAAACGCGCTCAATATCGATATTTTGCTCGTTCAGCCAACACGCCATCTGGCGAGACTCATCACGACCACCGTCGCTCAATGGCCGAACGGCATCACTCGCTGCATCAAGTACCGCATCACCATGACGCATTATCAACACTTGCATATTACACCGCTATGTTAATGAAATATATGGTATATCCTCATAACCCTGCCGGTATGAGGATTGGCTTTCCTGCAATTCGGGCATGCCCGCAACGTAAGCCATATAAGGTTTGCTGTAGGTTACCTGAGTTTCTCGCTATGTAAACTCGCCTGAGATCAGGTTTTGGTAGAAAACGTCATCCTCACCGCTTCCTCCCACAGGCAACAGACCGGAATCAGCCGAAAACACGACCGAATACGGTTGTAAAATTAACCACCCCAATGACGCGTTTTTAGCCGATCCGTCACCAAAGAGTCAATAATTGTTATGAATCGACAACGCCAGAAGGTGCGATCCACTCTTTCCTCTTCGAAGTAATCAACTGATAAATAAAACATTTAAAGAAATTTGATATAACCTCCCACATCCGCAACAGATAACCATAATTTTATAAAGGTCATTATAATTGATTACAATAAAATCAAAATATGATATAAAAATCAAAAAACAAAAAATCAGCACAAAAAACTGATAAAATCATAAATTTCGATTATTTAAACTTTTTAACACATATCAATTTCGCGATATTGTTAAACAACCACTCTACTTCTATCTTTATCTTAAATAGCGTTTTTTACTATTCGTTTTATATAAACAAGGTCATTACACAGAATATAACGCCATATAATAAAAATAGATTGATCTTCTATTTATGGACGAATGCGCAATTCAGGATAAAGCCCGAAGAACCTTTCTGTTATTTTATATGCCCGCCATTATTCACACCATGGAAGAGAATATTAGCAATACGTTTCTTTATAGATTTATTTTCACCATACGGAAGGTACTGAAAGTTGTAGCGATATATATTTCAGCGGTGCGACATTTTTGTGTCAGTCGGTTAGGTAATCAGGAAAGAGAATATCTCTTCTGCATTTCCCGAGTAGCCGAAACCATGCCATATAAATACCCGTACTGATTAAAACGACTCGTTATGATTTTTTTTCGTAATAGTTACTCGTGACGAGCAGTTTTCACGGAGAGCACTGCACTTTCGTGAAGACACTTTCGATGAAAATAAGTGAGAGACATATAAAGGAATCGTTATGAATTCTAAGCGAATAACATTACCTATTCTGGCGACACTATTCACCACATTCGGCCTATCTCCCACCGCCAACAGCGTGACAATCAGTGGTCAGATCCCCGTATCACTCACGATTACCTCCGCCTGTACCATTAACAACGGCGCTGCTGGTCAAAGCGGTACATGGGGTACGATCAGTTTTGGCTCCCACTCCGATTTAACGGCAAACATTGATAGCCAAGTGACTAGCGCTGGGGGCAATGGAATTACTGTCACATGCTCTGTTGGCACCCCTGCCACACTGAACATCGGCGCGGGGCTGAACGACAGTGGAGCACTACGCAGACTCGCCCCTGGGACAGGAGCGTATAACGTTCCTTACCGTTTATATAGCGACAGCAACCGTAGCGCCGAGCTTACGGCCACAGGGACAACGGGTATTGCCATTGCCGCAACAGGCAACCCACAATTAGTTCCGGTCTATGCACGAATTCTACCATCAGACCAAACGGTTTTGTCCCCCTCTGCGGGTTCTTATACCGATACCGTCGCTGCCACTATCGTATGGTGAAGGTTTACAGGCCGACATGCCCACATGTCGGCCTTTTTAGGTCATTGATCCGCAAGAAAAGGAGCCGTTATGTCACCACACCTTATACGCCACATCGTGCTTACTGCCCGCGCCCTGACGTTGGGTGTGCCCCGTGTCGCCATTCAGGCTAAGTAAACACGGGTATTGCGATGCGCTTTCTATCGGCATTGGTTTTGTCACTTCTGCTGTCCGGTTCCATCATCCCCACGGTGGCGATGGCGCTTACCGTTAACAGCACATTCGATGTCACGGCAACGATACAAAGAGGCTGTGTTTTTGGCACCAGCACGGCAAATAGCCAGCCCAATATGGGCACGCTTGACTTCGGAACGCGCAGCGCCACGGCAACCAACGTGGATATCGCCAGCACCAGCGGTGGCGGCTCGATTGTTGCCACCTGTACACCAGGCACGAGCGCCATCATTGAACTGGGCTACGGCGCCAATGGCGGCAGTAGTACACAACGTTTTCTGAAAAATGCAGCGGGAACGCGCCTGCTGGCCTATCAGCTTTACCGCGATGCTGCGCGCACGCAGGTATGGGGAACGGGAAGTCTGGCGCTCAGTATTGTCTCCTTTCCCGCTACAACCCAGACCTACACCGTTTACGCCCGTTATTTTGGCGGCACTCCTCTGCCTCCAGCAGGGGTTTATACCGATAACGTGACCGTCAGCCTGACTTATTAAAAACACAACAGGGTGAACACAGGATGAAGAGGAAAATGACGTTTTTGTTCGGGCAATGATATTTTTACTAAGCGGACTCGGCTCATCGTGCTTTGCCGCCAATTCTATCCTCGTTTGGCCGATCTATCAGGTCATTGAAGCCGATGAGAACAGCTCAGCTCTGTGGCTGGAAAACAAAGGCAATGCGCCCGTCGGTTTGCAAATCCGCATCATGTCCTGAAGCAAATGGACTTTCAGGATCGTTATGCAGAACAAAATAACGTGATTGCGACACCGCCGTTTATGACGCTGGAGCCAGGTAAGCGCAATATGGTACGCCTGATTCGCGTCAACTCGGCTCCCGCTAATACCGAACAGGCTTACCGCATTATTATTGATGAAATTTCCGTTCCCTATCAACAAGATGCACCGAAGATGGGGTTACAATTCCAGATGCGCTATCTGCTGCCTCTGTTCCTCGATGGTGAAGGCGTCTGGACGCATAGTCGCCCGGAAAAACGACGCGCCAACGCCGAACCTACGCTACCCGTGCTCAGTTGGCGAATCAGTGCGGTTGGGGGAAAAACTATCTCTATGTCCGCAACCGTGGTGTGGTACATGCACGGCTGAGTAACGTCTATTGGTCAGCCGACCAGAGCGGAAAAGGAAGCAAGATAAAGGTAACCGACGGCTTTTTAGGCTATGTGCTACCGGGACAAGAGATGCGCTGGCCATTGCCGGCGGGCATATCCACACCGAGCGCAACGATGCAGCTCTTCACCGATCTGATCGATATCACCGATCCCATACTGATTAAACGCGAATGATGGTTCGGTTGATGACAGAGGCGGGTCGAGTGGCCGTGCGGCCATGGTGAGGTCTGGCATATGAAGCGTAAAACAGGTGCCTTTCTCCTGCTCATGTCCACCCGTTTGCGCTGTTTTATTCTGCGACAAGTCTCGCGGAAGAGTATACCGATCTTCCTGCGCCCCCAGCGCCATGCCCTCGCTCAGCGAATCCGTTTATTATTTAACGCTTTCCGTTAATGGACAGAGCGATAACATGGTGGTCCCTGTCACGTATCGTGCCGGGAGCTATTATGTGGATGCAGCAACACTGCGTCAGAATCACATTCGCCTGTCGGAGCAAAGCGTGGGGCTGGTTAATATCAGCGCCCTGCCAGAGGTCTCCGTCGATTACGATCAGGCCATACAGCAGCTAAAGCTAACCGTGCCTATGCACTGGCTACCCGAGCAATCCGTTGAAGGCGGGGGGCAGGATCTGGCACGTTTCCCCGCCCGCAGTAGCCCCGGCCTGCTATTCAACTACAACCTTTATTACACTTCACCCCGCGGCAGTTCGGATTCGCTCAGCAGTTGGATGGAACAGCGCTTTTTCAGCCCCTACGGGACCTTATCCAATACGGGGATCTACTATTTCACCTCAGGCAACAGCGCTTCTCAACAAGATGGCTATCAGCGCTTTGATACCTATTGGCGCTATAACGATAACGAACGCATGATCACCTATCAGGTTGGCGACCTGATTAGCAACTCCCTGACCTGGAGCAACTCGGTGCGTATGGGCGGCCTGCGTGTCGCCCGCAATTTCGGCCTTCGCCCGGATATCGTGACCTATCCGATGCTGCAATACACGGGTACAGCCGCCGTACCCAGTACACTTGATCTGTTCATCAACGGTTATAAAGCCAACAGCACCAGCCTGAACGCAGGCCCGTTCACCCTCACCAATACGCCTTATCTGAACGGCGCGGGGGAAGCGACCGTCATTACCACGGACGCGCAGGGGCGACAAATTTCCACCACAATTCCCTTTACGTCTCCAACGCTTTGCTGAGAGAGGGATTGAGTGATTTCGATCTGTCCGTTGGCGTTCTGCGTCAGGACTACGGCGTACAGAATAATTCCTACACTGACAACCCTGCTGTCAGCGGCATCTATCGCTACGGATTGACCAATAAACTGACGGTATCGGCACATGGCGAAGCCATACAGGATCTGTATCTGCTCGGTGCAGGGGTGGATTTTACCGTCGGCCGCTGGGGCACGCTGAGTTCCTCCTACAGTCAGAGCGAAAAGGAAGCCACCGGACACCAATACACCACGGGCTATTCTTACTACAGCTCTGCATTTGGCTTAAGTGTTCAACACGCTAAACGCAGTGAAAAGTACCGCGATTTAACCGCCGTGCTCACGGAAGGCCGTCTCAGTCGGGAAAGCTATCAGGCGACGCTCAGCAGCCAGCTGTTTGGTGAAGGCAATGGCTCATTCGGCGTGGGTTATTTCGATATCCGCGCATACGATTCAACCCGAACCCGTCTGCTGAATCTCTCTTTCAGCCGTCAGGTCTGGCAAGGCAGCTCCATTTACCTCGCCTTTAACAAGGCACTGGGAGAAAACGGCTACAGCGCCCAGCTCCAGTTCGTGATGCCTTTTGGTAGAAATGGCAGCATCAATGCCGGCGTTCAGCGCGACAGCAATGGTGATTATTCACCGCGTGTAGGGGTGAACCGCACCGCACCGACAGAAGGCGGATTAGGCTGGAACGCCGCGTATGGCGCAGGCAGAACCCCTTATCACCAAGGCTCACTGAACTGGCGTGGCCCTTATGCCATGCTTGCCGGCGGCACCTATGGCAACGAAGGCAATACCACGCAGTGGGGAGAACTGAGCGGCTCGCTGATCTACATGAACGGGGGCTTTTCCCCAGCAACCGCATCAACGACGCCTTTATTGTGGTCGATACCGAAGGATACCCCGATGTTCCAGTAAAATATGAAAACCAACTGGTGGGGAAAACCAACAAACACGGCCATTTACTCGTACCGTGGGTCGTGTCCAATTACCCCGCGAAAGTGGAAATCGATACATTACAGTTGCCAGCCAACGTCACCACACCACAGGTAGAATCCCGCGTGTCGGTCAAAGAAGGCAGCGGCACCATCGTGACGTTCCCCATTCATGTCGTGCGCTCCGCCAATATCAGGTTGCGCAATACGGAGGGTAACCCGCTCACCATCGGCACCTGGATAACTGACGAAATCAGCGGCGACACCACCATTAGCGGCTACGATGGTCTGGCCTACTTCGCCAATCTGGGCACCACTAATCGCTTACGTTTTAAACAAGAAGACGGACGGCTTTGCCGGGTGGAATTCTCACTGCCGGAATCACAGAGCATGATGGCGACCATCGGCCCACTCACCTGCCAGACGACTGACCCAAAAGGATAAAATGATGCTGACCACGATACCGAAAATCCAGCACGTCTTCCCCGCCAATCGGCGATCCGCCCTCTGGCTGCGTCTGGCTTTCCTGCTGATGGCGCTGTATTACGCCCCTTTGGCTACGCCGCCTGTACCACGCCCCCAGCAACACGACGTTGGGGCCTTATGGTTCTTCCGTTGTCGGCGTTAACGGTACGCCACAGATCATGGTATCGGGGAGTGGGTTTCGCTGCACAGGGAGTTTGTTGAGCCTAAACAGCACCAATACCATCACCGCCACAATACAGAGTGACAGTAACCCCAGCGGCACCACCATGCGGATGCGCAGAGGAACAAGCACAGACTATGTTCCTTACAACCTGTGTATGGATTCTGGCTGCGGTACGCTCTATAACATCGGTTCAACCTACACCTGGAGCCAAACCACCTTCCTGGGGATATTAGGCCTGTTCAACTCATCGGACGGCTCCATACCGATCTATATCCGTACCAGTATCGGCAACAACATATCCGCCGGCACCTATACGGATACGGTGACGATCAAATGGGACTATCGGCTTTGCTCACTAGGGGCAACGGTATTAGGTGTGACGGTCTGCGTTTACGAGGAGGGATCAACGACCTCAACCCTCAACATTACCATGAACATCACCAATGATTGCCAGATCACCAGCGCGCCAAATATCAGCTTTGGCACGGCGGCGTTTCCCGCCGATTTCGCGGCAGTCAGCAATAGCCTCGGGGTTAGCTGTACGCTGCTGGGCGCGTACACCGTCAAGCTCGTCAGTACGCATCCCGACGATGCCAACTGGCGCAGGATGACGGCCACCGTCGGCGGCACCCCCTACTACCTGCAATATCAACTCTACCGCACCGGGAATATCGCCTGGACTGAAACCAGCGATTACAGTGGGACGGGTACGGGGATTACGCAGAGTATCCCGTACACCGCCCGCATTAACGCCAGTCAGGCCAGCAAGCCGGAAGGGGTATAAAGACACCGTCACGATCAACGTCACGATTAACTAGCGCTATCGTCCTCACCGGTTGGCGGATAAAACGTCAGCCGACCTTCCCGCATCGCGAGCAAACGCTCACAGGGCGCGAACCGATCGCCATACTGCTGTTGTAGCACCAGCAGCGTTTTCACAACCGTTTCGACCCCCAGACGATCCATGTAGTGGAATGGCCCGCCGAGGAAAGGTGGGAAACCAATACCAAATACCGCACCGATATCACCATCGCGTGCACATTGGATCACGCCTTCATCCAGACAACGTGCCGCTTCATTCAGCATCATCATTACGGCGCGCTGGCTGATGAGCGCAGGGTCGATATGAGCCTTTGCTGTCACATCCAGCAGCGGATAAATCGAGCTATCGACTTCTCCCCGAGTGCCAGAAACGACGCGTTTTATTGTATCGATAGAACCCTTTCCCATTCTTACGCCCTTTGCGCCCGTCTTTCAGGATCGCATCAAACGCGGGCGGGGAGGTGAAGCGTTCGCCTAGCTCTTCACGTAATACCGGCACAATTTTGGTCGCAACATCGATGCCCACTTCATCAAGCAGCGCAAGCGGGCCGACGGGGAAACCAAAACGCACCAGCGCATAATCAATCGATTCAATCGGCTCCCCTTCCAACAGGCAGTAAGCCGCTTCGTTGATATAAGGCGCCAATATGCGGTTCACATAAAAACCGGCGCTGTCCCCTACGACGATCGCGGTTTTCCCCTGCTTTCTCGCCAGGGCAACCGTCGTTGCAACCGTCTCTGCGCTGGTGTGAGCGTGAGGAATCACCTCAACCAGCGGCATTTTGTCCACCGGACTAAAATAGTGCAGGCCAACAACCTGCTGCGGACGACGCGCGCCCTCCGCAATCTGGTGGATTGGCAGCGATGAGGTGTTTGACGCGAATATCGTATGCGGCGCGGCGTGATCTTCAATCTCTGACACCATTTGCCGCTTCAGCGCCAGATCTTCAAAGACGGCCTCAATGACGATATCCGCATGTTCAAACCCACGATAGTCCGTACTGCCGGAAATCAACGTCATCAACCGCTGACGCTCCGTCGGCTTCATCCGTTTACGCTGGACGAGCTTGGTCAGCAGTTGCCAGTTGTATTTCAACGCATGGTTGATGCCCTGCTCATTGATATCTTTAATGCGCACCGGCAACTGCCCGCGCGTCGCCGTCACACTGGCGATCCCTCCCCATCAACCCGCCGCCAAGAATGCCGACGTGGTGAATCGGCTTGGCGTCAGAGGCCGCACCGATGGTTTTCTTTAACGCGTTGGAAGCAAAGAACAGGTGGCGCAGCGCGGCAGATTCCGGCGTCATGACCAGCTTACCGAACGCACGTGCCTCCTGGCGGTATCCTTCTTCACGGCCCTTTTCCACTCCCCAGCGCACGACCTGAATAATCTTTTCTGTGGCCGGATAGTTGCCGTGTGTTTTCGCACGGGTTTTGCGCTTCACCATCTTGAAAAGCACATGGCGAATGCCCGGACTGCTCAGCAGACGCGAACGCCAGCCCAGCGGCTCGGCTTTGCGCTTTCCTTTTGAGGATCTCTACCGCGGTCTCCAGCAGGATATCGTGCGGGACGGCTTCATCCACCAGCCCCTGACGTAGCGCCTGATTCGCACGGAGATGGCGACCGGTCAGAATGAGATCCAGTGCGCTATCCAGGCCAATCAACCGTGGCAAGCGCTGCGTTCCGCCCGAACCGGGAAGGAGCCCAAGCTGCACTTCTGGTAGCCCCAGTACCGTCTTTTCATCCAGCGAGCAAACGCGATAGTCGCAGGCTAATGCCAGCTCCAGCCCACCGCCCAGACAGGCACCGTGGATCGCAGCCACCACGGGAAACGGCAGCGCAGCAATCTGATCGAACGTTTCCTGCCCTTGCTTCGCCAAATTTTCTGCCTGTTCAGCGCTGCTGCACTGGTTCAACATGGTGATATCGGCACCGGCGATAAACGAGTCAGGTTTAGCAGAAATCAGAATCAGCCCCCTGAGCGTCGCATGCTGTCGCGCCTGCTCGAAGACCGAAAGAATCTGCTGCGCAAATTCACTTTTAGCGTGTTCACCTTCTCACCGGGCACATCAATACCGATCACACCGATATTGTCTGGCCGAATAGTGAGGGAAAAGGCAGAGGGGCTTTCTGTTACTGTAGAGAAAGGCTGTTGATCGTTCATGGCGTCACCTCCAGTACCATTGCCGCACCCAGCCCGCCAGCCGCGCAAGCGGTGGTTAATCCCAGCCCGCCGCCGCGACGGCGCAGTTCATTCAGCGTTTGGGTAATCATCCTCGCCCCGGTGGCCGCAAAGGGGTGTCCATAGGCGATTGAGCCCCCAGCACATTGAACTTAGCCCGATCCACCTCACCCAGCGCGGCGTTTCTACCCAGTTGATTGCGGGCAAACTCATCGCTGGCAAACAGTTTGAGGTTAGCCAGCGTCTGGGCAGCAAAGGCTTCGTGCATATCAATGAGCGTCAAATCAGCCAACGCCACGCCAGCCCTTGCCAACGCGAGCGGAGAGGCATAGGCCGGCCCCAGCAACATATCACGCTGCACGCCGATGGCGCTGAACGCATAGCTGCGCAGGTAACCTAGCGGCGTAAGCCCCAGACTTTTGGCCTTGGATTCACTCATCATCAACACGGCCGCCGCACCATCCGTCAGCGGCGTACTGTTGGCTGCCGTGACCGAACCGTGCCGACGGTCAAACGCCGGGCGTAAACGGGAATACTGCTCCAGCGCGGAATCATGGCGCACATTGTTATCTTCACTCAGCGCCTTCTCATAAGGAGGAACGTAAGCCGTCATCACTTCATCGCGTAGCACGCCAGATTCCCAGGCCTGTGCCGCCAGCCTGTGCGAACGGTGTGCCAGCTCATCCTGCTCTTCACGCGTGATACCATAGGTTTTGCCATCTGCTCCGCGGTATCGCCCATGCGCAATCCGGTGGAATATTCCGCCACAGCGGGTGCAACCGGCAGCAGGTCTTTCGGGCGCAGACCGCTTAACAGTTTCAACTTCTGGCCCAGCGTTCTGGCTTTGTTCATATCCACCAACGTTCTGGCCAGCGCTTTTGCTGACACCAATAGGCAGTACGGAAGAGGAATCCGCGCCACCGGCAATACCGACTTCCACCGTCCCCGCCATAATACTTTCTGCCACGTTGGCAACCGCCTGAAAACTGGTCGCGCAGGCGCGCGACACGCTGTAGGCATCGGTATGTACACTCATTCCCGTGCCGAGCACGATCTCTCTGGCAATATTCGGCGCTTCGGGCATTTTGGACCACCTGTCCAAACACCAATAGCTCGATCAACTCAGGATCGATACCGGTGCGAACCAATAATTCGCTGGTGACGAGCTTCCCTAATTCGAGGGCGGGTACGCCATGATAGGCCGTTGCCTGCCGGGCAAATGGGGTGCGTAATCCGCTCACGAACGCAATGCGATCGCCACGACGGGTTATCAGAGGTAATACCTCACTCATAAACACTCCTGTTAACCGAAAATACTTCCGTTAACCAAAAATAAAGTACGCGCACAACAGGTCAGACCTGATTTCATTGTTAACCAGATGGTTACATTACGCAAAGTCACGCAACGCAAAAGTGTGAAGAACATGCCACTGTCCGCGAGGAGAACAGACGAGATGACCGCTGAGTAGTGATTTCAGCAGCCATCTCGGTATTGATTACATCAGGTGAGGGAATGCGTGCGGCGAAAGTCTGCTTTCACACTTTCCAGCAGGGAAGGTTCTGTCAATAAGCGGTAACCCGAGAGCGACAGAGCCTGTGCGGCCACCAGCAGCGCCTGATCGCCCTGTAGGGAAATGGCGGCATCACGAAACGCGGGCGTGTGCGCCACCAGATCGTCAGGGCCAATTTTGATATAGCAATGGCTGACGGGGATAACGTGACTGGCGTTACCGGCATCCGTGGAACCAAGGCCACGACGTGGCTGGTCGGAGAGCGTTTCTCCCAACGCCACCAGTTCTTCTCCACGATGGTATCCAGCCGTCTATTAGTAATCAAATCCTTAACGGGATTTTGGAATCGTTCAACCTTCAGCGTACTCCCCGTTGCCAATGCAGCACCTTCCGCTACCGCCCGAACTCTTTCACTGACGGCCTGCGCACGCTGCCAGGTTGAGGCTCGAATATAAAACCGTGCAGACGCATATTCAGGAATGATATTTGGCGCTTCTCCGCCGTGGGTAATAATACCGTGGATACGCGTATCGCCCGGCAGTTGCTGCCGCAGCGCGTTGATACCGGTAAAGAGTTGAATCACCGCATCCAGCGCGTTAATCCCCTCTTCCGGAGACGCTGAAGCATGTGCCGCTCGGCCAGTAAAATGGAAATCCAACGGATCGACAGCCAGACTGGCAGAGGTCAGCTGCGTTTTACCCGAGCCGTGAATCATCAACGCAGCATCAATACCATCAAATATGCCCGCATCCGCAAAGCTGCCTTTGGCACTGCCGTTAACGCCCCCTCCTCCGCCGGTGTGCCAAATACCCACACCTCCCCCGTCTGATCCACGACGTGAGAGCGCAATCGCGGCCGCCACGCTGCTCGTGCCAATCAGATTGTGGCCGCAGGCGTGCCCCAATCCCGGCAGCGCATCATATTCGGCCAGATAGCCAATCCGTGGCCCGCTGTTCGCCGAACCTTTGTGTGCCACGAAGCCCGTTTCATGCCCGGCGATATCCCGCGTTACGGTAAAACCGGCGTCACGAAGCAGGTCCGTCAGGGTTTCTGCGGCAAAATACTCCTGATTGCCCAGTTCGGGGCGGGCATGGATCTGATGGCTAACCTGGAGATATTTCTGTGCAGTCTGTTCAAAATGCGATCGGATGATGCCCCGATGATGGGAAATTAACTCACTCATTCTTCGCCTCCTGATGTCATCATTACGCTAGCCATATGAATAATTTGAATAAAAGATAGGTTTATTGCTTTCTCAAATCGTCTTCAAGCTGGTTAAGTTTGTCCTGCAAATCTTTAGCGGGTAGATCCACGACAACTGCGACGCCTTTTGTATCCTCTTTCACTGCCGCAATCACATCAGGCTGGTGATATAGCGCCACAATCCGCTGGTAGACCGGATTGTCTTTATCCTTTTCCCGAGCGGCAAACACGTTTACATAAGGTAGAGCAGACGGCGCAGTAGGATCGTCCTGAAACAGGATCTTGTCGGCAGGCAAACCTGCATCCACCGCCACGCCCTGATTGACGACCGATGCTGCCACATCAGCCAGCACGCGCGGAGTCTGTTGTGCTACCACCGGCAGAATTTTCAGCTTGCGTGGGTTCTCGATAATATCGTCAGGTGTCGCGTGCAATCCCGCACCGTCTTTCAACGTGAGCAAGCCGGATGATTCCAGCACCTTGAGTGCACGCCCTTGATTGGACGGATCGTTTGGCAAGGCAATTTGCGCACCCTGTGGAATATCCTTCAGCTCGCGGTATTTCTCCGAATACAGCGCCATAGGCACAATTTGTGTCGCGCCGATCGGAACAATCGTGAGTTGGTTATTCACGTTGAACTGACTGAGGAAAGCCAAATGTTGAAACGCGTTAAGATCGACATCACCGTTAGCCAGCGCTTTATTGGGTAATGCATAGTCCGAAAAACTGATCAGTTTGATGTTGATGTTCTCCGCTTTCGCTTTTGCGCAAGCACCTTCCAATATGCGTCTTCACTTCCCGCTACGCCGATGGTTACATCCACAGGCTTTTGTGCTGCGCCAGCCTGTAAGGAGAGCGTCAACAGCGTTCCTAATACCATTTTTGCCATGTCATTGTTCGCTCCTTAATTAAATGAAAACCCAGTGAAATATCGTCAACTTAACTCCACCGTCGCCATGGGGTGTTAGCGCCGCATGATACGGCGGGAAAAATAGTTGCCAGCATGTTGAGCCAGTTGAACCAGCACAATCAGAATCACCACTGTGACAACCATGACCGAGGTGTTAAACCGGTTGTAGCCGTAGGTCATTGCCAAATTGCCCAATCCACCGCCGCCAACCATTCCAGCAACGGCAGAGAAATCGACCAGAGCAACAGTAATAAATGTCAGCCCCATAATCAGCGGGCCCAGCGCTTCCCGAATCAGTACTCCCGTAATGATCTGCAAAGGGGTCGCACCCAGTGCGCGTGCGGCTTCAATCATGCCGGGATCGACCGACATCAGATTGTTTTCCACTACCCTCGCAATCGCGCAAGCGGCAACCAGAATCATTGGGAAAATAGCAGCAGCAATACCGATGGTGGTTCCCACAACCATGCGTGTCATGGGGCTCACCGCCACCAGAAAAATAATGAACGGGATGGGCCGCACAATGTTGATAACCAGATTCAACAACACAAACAGCACGCGATTTTCAAATAATCCTCCCGTACGGCTTAGAAATAGCAACAAGCCCAAACCAATGCCCAGAACGCTGGCAAATAACAACGTCACTAATACCATCGCCAACGTTTCACCAGTGGCGACCAGCAGCGTCTGCCAGAATGTCGTCCAATCAACCCTCATGACTCACCTCCCTGACTTCCACCGTTTGCGCCAGCGTTTCCAGCGCGGCAGCAATACTGTCTGGCGGGCCAATAAGCTCCACGATCAGGCTGCCGAACAACGCTCCCTGTAACTCGCTGATATTGCCGTAAATAATGTTGTAATCGATAAGCGGATGCAGACGTGCCGTTTGTGACAACAGCGGTACACTGGTTGAGCCGTCATGAAAAATGAGCTGGTATAGCGAACCGGAGTGGCGTGATTGCAGCGTCTGCAATAACCGAGGAGGTAAACGATCGTTAAAAATTGAGCGCACAAAGTTGCGCGTGGTTTTATGCTCAGGACGGGTGAAAATATCGACCACACGTCCCTGTTCGATAACCCGACCTTGTTCCATGACGGCAACCCGGTGGCAAATGCGGCGGATCACATTCATCTCATGCGTAATCAACAAGATCGTGATGTGATATTGGCGATTGATACTCTCCAGCAACTGAAGAATATCCTCCGTGGTTTCGGGATCCAGCGCTGAAGTCGCCTCGTCGCAAATTAGAATATCCGGTGAGCTAACCAGCGCTCTGGCAATGCCGACGCGCTGTTTCTGCCCGCCGGAAAGCTGCTCGGGATAGTGATCCTTCTTATCTTCCAGGCCGACAAAGCGCAGCACTTCGTCAACCCGCTGCTGTATCTGTTGGCGATTCATACGCGCCAAGCGTAGCGGCCAAGCAACATTACCCGCTACCGTTCGCGACTGAAATAAATTGAACGTTTGAAGACCATGCCAATGCGGCGCCGGAGTTGGCGCAGGGCGTCTGAGGAAAGCAAAGTGATATCCTGCTGGTTAATCGTCACTTTCCCTTCCGTTGGCGTTTCCAGCAAATTAACCAGACGCAACAGCGTACTTTTGCCTGCTCCGCTGAACCCGATGATGCCGAAAATCTCTCCTCTATCAATGTCCAATGTGACATCTTTCACGGCATACAGCGTTTTACCCTGTGTCGTAAACGACTTGCTAACATGCTCAAAACTGATCAAAACAGGACTCGATTTTGTATAAAGAAATAATACTGAAATTAAATAGAATCACAGAGTTATCTGCCAGAAACAAAAATACTATCCAATTGCGATTGTTTGCTAACGGCAAAAGAGAGAGGGAAACACGAGGCGTAATTCGGCACAACACATTATCAATGCGAACAACAGAAAGACCGTAGGAAAGGGAAATACACGTGAGTGGAGAGAGAAAAACATCTGGCAGGCATAATAAACCAGTGCCTACCAGAAAAATACTTAACGCAGGCCGAGCTGGAAAATCATCGTTTCAGCCTGGCAGCTGAACGTAAAATCGATATCCAGCTTAACGCCACCGTCCACGTCTTCCAACGTGCTGACGATGTCGCAGGGATCAGACTCTACTGCACGCGCTTTTGCCGTCAGGGCGGCCAGCGCCGCTTCCGCGTCAGAACGATCGCCGAAAACCTTGCTGTAAGACGCTGTGCAATCGGTGTTATCCATGATTGTGCCGACATCGACACAGCAGCAGGCTG
The DNA here is from genome assembly GCA_021907015.1 of Pectobacterium sp. PL152. Classification (GTDB taxonomy): domain Bacteria; phylum Pseudomonadota; class Gammaproteobacteria; order Enterobacterales; family Enterobacteriaceae; genus Pectobacterium. Next base: position 817,835 of record CP091064.1, read on the forward strand.
CGGTTTCTTCAGCACTGCATTTGTTGATTACGTTCGTCATGCTACTTTCCTCTTAAGACGCGGGAGATTATGATCCAGTTCAAATATTTGTATCTTCCTTATATTTTACTCCCTCATCCCAAATCAGTACCAGCACTTCATGCCAGCCAGTAATTTTAGTGATATCAATCACATTAATGTGTTATACGGCAGTAAAACCGAGTAATACTTCTTCACACAAATTAACCAAAACGTTAAGCAGATCTAAGTTTTGCATCATTTTGGAAATATTTTTAATACACCGAAGCAACATTATCGTATTCCCAACTTATACTTTGGCAACTGGTCTGATTTGTCAGGCCGAGTGCGCCCCTACAATGCGCGTCCCTTGTTACCCCGTGTAACAACGTTAAATAACAAGCATATAAAGAGGTTTTGGTCATGAGCCAGAAAAACCTGTTCAAACAATCCACACTTGCTGTTGCAGTGGCACTGTTCTCAGCAAATGTGTCAGCAGCTGGTTTCCAGCTAAATGAATACTCGTCATCGGGTCTGGGACGTGCGTTTTCTGGTGAAGGTGCCGTAGCCGATAATGCGACCTCCGGTAGCCGTAACCCGGCAACCATGACCATGTTTGACCGCCCGTCCTTCTCCGGTGGTATCACCTATATCAACCCGGATATTGATGTTCGGGGAAAAACTCCTGACTGGGCAAAACACCAGCGCTAAAAACATCGCACCACATGCCTGGGTGCCGAATCTGCATTTCATCATGCCGCTGAATGACCAGTGGGCGGTTGGCGCTTCTGCCACCACTAACTATGGTCTGGCGACGGAATTCAATGATAACTATGCTGCGGGTTCCATTGGTGGACAGACCGATCTGTTGACATCAAACCTGAACCTGAGCGCCGCCTACCGTCTGAACCAACATTTCAGCTTTGGTTTAGGGGTTAACGCCGTTTATGCCGATGCAAAAATTGTCCGTCGAGCAGGTGAACTGGCGAATATTCCTCCTGCGGCTGGCGGAGTACAGGGGTCGTTGCTGGCCCGTCTTCTGAGATGGCTCGTCTGGAAGGTAAAGAGTGGGGTTACGGCTGGAACGCCGGTATCCTGTATGAAGTCGATGAAAACAATCGCTTCGGCCTGACTTATCGTTCCAAGGTCGATATCGACTTTAACGGTGATTACAGCAACAACCTCCCAACAGCAGCAACAGCATTGAACGGTACTGGCGGTGCGAAGATTCCTGGTAAGCTGACGCTGAACCTGCCAGAAATGTGGGAAGCCTCTGCCTACCACCGCGTCGCGCCGAAATGGGCGGTGCACTACAGCCTGACCTATACCAGTTGGAGCCAGTTCCAGGAACTGAAAGCAACGGGTAGCAATGGCAACACGTTGTTCCATAAAGATGAAAGCTTCCGTGATGCTTACCGTATCGCACTCGGCACCACCTACTATCATGATGATAACTGGACGTTCCGCGGCGGTATCGCGTTTGATGACAGCCCAGTCCCGGCCGACAAACGTTCTATCTCCATCCCAGATCAGGACCGTTTCTGGTTGAGCGCAGGTACCACCTATGCGTTTAATAAAGACGCGTCTGTTGATGTCGGCGTGTCCTATATGCACGGCAAACAAGTCGATATCAGCGAACCTCTCTCTGATAGAGCGGGTTCTCCACGCTACAACTTCAGCTCCAAAGGTAAAGCCTGGCTGTACGGCGTGAACTTTAACTATGCGTTCTAAATAAGAACAAACGCTCTTATTTCTACCGCGTAGAACGTGATAAGCAGGTAAGGCGACTTACCTGCTTTTTATTGCCTGTATTTACGCGACACAGATACAAAAAAGGCCGCTTTCGCGGCCTTATATCGTGCTTTCTGGCTAATACCGATTACTCCGGTTTAACCTCAATATAATCCAGACCCAGCGTGCTGCTGGTATAGCTGCGGATTTTATTGGTTATTTCAATATTCCCGTCCAGCTTCTGACCATAAGATGGAACGATCTCTTTCAGTTTGCCCTGCCATTCTGGCGTCGCGACTTTATCTTTAAACACCTTTTCCAGCAGGCTCAGCATAATCGGCGCAGCGGTAGAGGCACCGGAGAGGCGCCCAGCAGCGCAGCAATCGAGCCATCCTGAGAGCTGACGATTTCCGTCCCCAGCTTCAGTACGCCGCCTTTCTCATCATCTTTCTTGATAACCTGAACGCGCTGGCCAGCAATCGCCAGTCTCCAGTCTTCTTTCTTCGCGTTAGGGAAGTATTCCTGCAGAGAGGCGAAACGATCGTCGTCATCCATCATGACCTGGCCGACCAGATACTTCACCAGATCGAAATTATCCAGACCCACGTGCGTCATCGGCATCACGTTGGAGAAGGTCACGGAACCAATCAGATCCCACAGCGAGCCGTTTTTCAGGAACTTGCTGGAGAAGGTAGCAAACGGCCCGAACAGCAGGACTGGCTTACCATCAAAAATACGCGTGTCCAGATGAGGAACGGACATCGGCGGCGCGCCCACGGAAGCTTTACCGTAAACTTTTGCCATGTGGCGCTTCACGATTTCCGGATTTTCTGTCACCAGGAACTCACCACCAACCGGGAAGCCACCGTACAGATCGGCCTCAGGAATGCCGGATTTCTGCAGCAGCGGCAGTGCCGCGCCGCCCGCACCGATAAAGACGAACTTCGCCTTAATCACGCTCTCTTTCTCGCCGTTCTTCAGATCGGCGTAAGTCACGCTCCAGGTGTTGTCCGCGTTACGTTTGATATCACGCACTTCTGAATTCAGGTGCAGCGCAAAGTTGGATTTGGTTTTCATCGCACCAACCAGCTGACGTGTGATTTCACCGTAATTCACGTCAGTACCGATAGGCATGCGAGTCGCTGCAATCTTCTGAGCCGGATCGCGACCTTCCATCACCAGCGGCGCCCACTCTTTGATCGTATTAGGATCGTCAGAGAACTCCATGCCACGGTACAGCGTGCTGTGCTGCATCGCATCATAGCGGTGTTTCAGGAAGGCAGTGTTCTCGTCGCCCCAGACAAAGCTGATGTGCGGCACGCTATTGATGAAAGAGTGCGGATTATTCAGCACGCCGTTTTTCACCTGATAGGACCAAAACTGGCGCGAGACTTCAAAGGCCTCAGTAATTTCCAACGCTTTGCTGATATTGATTGGGCCGTCTGGATTATCCGGCGTGTAGTTGAGTTCCATGAAGGCCGAGTGACCCGTACCGGCATTATTCCAGCCGTTAGAGCTCTCTTCCGCCACGTTATCCATACGCTCAACCATATCGATAGACCAGTCTGGTTGCAGCTCCTGTAAATACACGCCCAGCGTAGAGCTCATAATGCCCCCGCCGATCAGTACCACATCCGTTGTCTTCTCTGTCGTTTTAGCATCTTCAGCCATCGCCAGTGGGGCGCTAACCACCACGCTCAGGCAGAAGAACATAGCAAGTAGTTTTTTCATGCTTATATCTCTATTTTTATAAGTGCAGGTAAATAGAATTCCAGGCATTCATTAACACACGACCGCACCACCATCAGTCAAAGGCATCATTTTTATGACCTTTTTGTTAATCACCTTGCTAACAAAAAATCAGCGTACTGACACATTTCAGCCGTGGTGGGCATTCGTAGCGGTTAACGACGTTGCATTATTGTTATCTGACGGAAGGAAATAAATTTTAGTAAGTAAATAAATGGACAACAAAGTAATAACTTTTAAGAAACAAACCACAGAATCAGTAGGGTAAAAATAAGTTTACCAGTGTTTTATAAAGCAAAAGGCACCCGCAGGTGCCTGTGAAATGAGCGATGTGACGCGACACTATTTCGCTGAGTCGATCTCGTCGAGCGAGTCTTCGATCGCTGCCGCATTCGGGTTCTTCTGCGGGGTGATTTGCCCATCGCTAGCAAGGAAATCATGCCGTTGGAAGTAGGCTTCACGCATCATCAGGTAAGGATCGGAAGAGTTACGCAGTAAACCGTCGGAATCCAACAACTGCGCTCGCGTTTCTATCCCTTCGATAGCCCACTTGCCTGCGGACATCCAAAACGTCAGATAGCTCAGCATCGGATACAGCGTATCCACTACGCCACCGCCGTCTTCACGGGGCGTCACGCTACCGTAGCCGGGTACCACGACATAAGGCCCGTAACCCACGCCATAGTTACCCAATGTGCTACCAAAGCGGCGAGACTCTTCTTTCGCCAGCTTAGGATTCGCCATTGACGCAACGTCAATCAGACCGCCCATCCCGAGTATGGTATTCAGGAAGAAACGGTTAAAGTGAATCATCGCTTTATACGGTTTGCCTTCAACGAAGTAGTTCACCATCGTTGCAGGCTCTTCCAGGTTGCTGAAGAAATTCCCCAGTCCATTACGCGCGGGCTTCGGTACATAATCGCGCCAGGCAACAGCCGCAGGACGCACCAGATAAGGATCCAGAACGTCATAGTTAAAGCTGAACATGGTACGGTTAAAGCCTTCAAGCGGATCGGAACGACCTTCTTGATCGCGATCCCCGGAACTGGCGCAGCCGATCAGTAACACGCTGGCAAACACCACCCCACTCAGGCGGTAATTCATATCTGTTCTCCCTGATTTATAGTGTGCTATACCCGCGACCGAAAATGGGTATTCCCAGTATCAGCACCAGCCTGTCAGGCTGAGCGACAAGGACGGGATATCGGCCAACAGTGTAACATTTTATGGCTCCATCGCTACGTTGGCTTACGTATTACTGCATTTTCAGAGGTTTGCCATTTTTCTTATGGGGCAGCTCGCAGCATCGTTGCGACACGCGTTCCAGCGTGGACGACGGCCCAGTATTTCATTGCTCCACTCACAGCATAGCACTGCCAGCCTAAACCAGTGAGCGACGCCGCACCATTCCATCGTGTAAAAACTGACTACGCTTATCATCATTATCGCACTCATCAGCCATGCACAAATTCGGCAACAGCAACGGGTATTCATCCCACGTAAAGCGCCAAAAGCGACGCAAAACGAGGAAAAGAACGCCCGTCAGCACGCTGATTGCTGACACTTTGAGCAAACGCGCCGTTAAGTGCTTATTCTCAGAGCGAAAATGCGTATAATAGCTCGGCTTCATGTCCCCGTAGTTAAACGGATATAACAAGCCCCTCCTAAGGGCTAGTTACTGGTTCGATTCCAGTCGGGGACACCAGAATCTCGCCCACGAACGTCCATCAAAGTCTATCTTTTCCATTCTATTCATCAAGTTAATACAACAAGCTAGTCTACTTAGCTCTACTCCGTTTTACCGGCATCCACGCTGTTTTGTTGGTATAAATGTTGGCATGGTAAGTTCGATAATGCAGATACCATCACTGTGGGAGATTTGCTATGGCACTCACTGAGGCAAGGTCAGAAATGCGAAACCGGCTGAGAAGTCTGTCAAACTGACTGACGGAAATGGCATGCACCTTCTGGTCCAATCTAACGGATCTAAATACTGGCGTTTGCAATACCGTTTTGCAGGTAAGCAAAAAATGTTGGCATTAGGCGTTTATCCTGCGGTTTCTTTAACAGAAGCCCGTCGCAGAAGAGACGAAGCCAGACAACAGATTGCCAATAACATTGATCCAGGTGAAAAGAGAAAAGCAGAAAGGTTGAAGAGAAAGGTTTACTCACCTTTGAAACCGTTGCCAGAAGCTGGCATGCCAGCAATAAAACCTGGTCTGAGGGGCATCGGACACTGATTATCAATAGCCTGACAACGCACGTATTCCCAATTATCGGGCAAAAAAATATCGCAACGCTTAAAACCCGCGATCTGTTGATCCCCGCTAAAAATGCAGAAAAAACCGGACATCTGGAACTGGCTTCTCGCTTGCAACAGCGCATCACGGCAATCATGCGCTATGCGGTCCATAATGATCTTATCGACGTTAATCCGGCTTATGATCTGGCAGGAGCCATCGCTACGGCTAAAAGTGTCCACCGCCCCGCCCTGCCCCTTGAACACATTACCGAATTGATGACACGTATTGAGGCATACAAAGGCAAAGGGATCACCCAACTAGCCGTTCAGTTATGTCTTCTGACGTTTATCCGCTCCAGTGAACTGAGATTTGCGCGTTGGTCAGAGTTCGACTTTAAAAATGCGTTGTGGACTATTCCTGCGAGGCGAGAGCCCCTAAAAAACGTTAAGTTTTCCAATCGTGGTTCGAAAATGAAGACACCGCATTTGGTGCCATTAAGCAAGCAGGCTCTTGTTATCCTCAAAGAACTGCATGCTATCAGCGGTGAGCACAAACTGGTTTTTATTGGTTTTAGTCACGCAGATAAACCCATCAGTGAAAACACCATTAACAAAGCCTTACGGGTAATGGGATATGACACTAAAACCGAAGTTTGTGGGCATGGTTTCCGCACAATGGCATGCAGTGCTTTGATTGAATCGGGATTATGGTCCAGGGATGTCGTTGAACGCCAAATGAACCATCAGGAACGCAACTCAGTGCGAGCCGCTTATATCCACAAAGCTGAACATCTCGATGAGAGAAAGTTGATGCTGCAATGGTGGGCTGATTTTCTGGATGCGAACCGCAATGAAGTAGTTAGCCCGTTTGAGTTTGCACAGAAAGGATAGATTTTACGGCCAAGGATGGCTAGATTGTATTGTCACCTCGGTTCATTGCTTTGAATGCTTAGTTTCTAAACGGCAAACTTTTAAGCCTTTGTCCAGCTAATATGTCCGCCTACCACTACCTTAAACAAGTACCTTCCCAATAAAATACTTACCAACCTATTAATGTAATAAGAATGTATTCTGGTCACTAGCCGATTCAATTACAATGAGTCTTGTGACGCAATCATGTAATTCACGGATGGAATAACAATGACTGGAAGCAGATCTGGATGAACTGGCTGATCGTATAGTTAGAATGCTAACCACTACGGATTTTTATGAAGGGATGGGATCTGGAATATCAGAGATAGGTAAGAACTACGGTTATCTCGCATATGGCTTTATAGATACTGACTCTCGCTCATCAAGAGAAAGAGAGGTAGAAAGGCTGATCAGAGCGATTCATAAAGGGATTGTCTCAAGAGATAAGATCATTGAAGCAATAACCCGCATATTTAATATCTTCAACCGTGATGTCTCCGAAGCTAAAAAGAGGCGATTTATAATAAGGTAGCGGGAGGATTGGTCGGTGGATTTATTGTTTCTCAGGCTGTGATGATCACATCAAAACGCATTGGTAATATGCCAAAAGTGTCTACCGCCATGGTGTATTATGTATTGCTATTAGGTGGAATGATGGATAGAGCAATATATAGATCCCGGTCGTTGAGAGAGCAGAATCCTGAAGTTTATTCAGAACTAAGAAGAGATGATTTAGATCTTCTTTTCTTTCTTTTCGAAGATCAAGTGGAGCCATTGGTTGAAGCGATAAAAATGAGAAGAACTTATGGTGCAGGTATGTTTAACAATCTGATTGATAAAGTTGAATACCGGATGAAATGACATGCTTAAACTCTTAAAAAAACGGTCTATTTTCTATTTAAAAACATCATATTTGCTCTTTTCAGCATATCCTTTCTTTGTATCATCTATATTTTATTGGTTGGATATGCTCCGTGGAATGAAAAGACCATTCATCTCATCATCGCCATTGCAGTCTGCTTCGGATTAGGAAGTTCTTCACATGGCTTGATGAAAAGTGAATGCAGGGTCTCCCCTGCACTTGTTTAGTTCATAAACTTCGTCATTTCCCACAATGCATAACCTGACGTTCCAGCTTTGTGGTGCGTCCATGTCACATCTTTATACCTGATAGAGATATGCTCCAATATCAGGCCAGCACCATCATCGATGATGTTAGGCATGACGAGGTTGATATCTGATACAAGTCCATCATTGATCTGAATGGAGAAAAACTTCTCTTGCTTGGCATGTTGCGTCGTGCGGTAAAAGTCGAGCAACACTTTGACCTTCTCTTGCTCGTTCAATGCCATTGCCAGTAACGGCGTTGACTTGTCGATAGGTTTTACCAGGGTGATCGGGTTATGGACGGCATGACCGTCATTGCTCATCATGTGGTTAAAAGCCAAAATCATGATTTCATCAGTATGCCCTGCCTGATATCGGTTACCGATAGATTCTAATGTGGAGCAACCCTCAGAAATCAATCCCTGTGATTTACCTTCGATAGTCATGTATGCATAATTAGCCATATAAATTTCCTTTTCAATGGTTTTCCGTTTTACATATTATCGTTAATGAACATACAAGATCATTAATGCAAAAATAATAATTAGGATGATATGGATATCAAATAGCTCAGCGAATCGATTTTCTCATTCGTAAACTATGATGGACGTTCCCCGTTGACTGAGAACGAAATAACCCTAATATACGAGTTTAAGAAGCAGCGTCTTGGTAATGAAGTTGACTCTCGTGGTGTATTTGTTGAGATGTATTTAAAGCACTATAAACATTAGACTTGGGAAGCTAGTTAACTCTGGCTGGCAGCTAAGTGCCAACAACGGCTTGAATTGCAAAGAAATATATACTTACAACCATGAATAACCTTATAATATCAAGAGGATTTATTCACTATTTGTAAGGAATGCATGTTTATTATGAAACGGAGTTATATAAAAGCGTCGTTTTGCCTTTTCTTTTCCTTCCTCTCGCCAACGGAGCATATGCGCAAGACTTCTCCACTTTTGTGACAGATTTCACCAATGTGTTACAAAAAAGTAAATTATCACAAAAAGACTATAACCAATTTATTGAACTCACTAACTCCTATTTTATTCCAGCCAACTATGGTGTAAGCATAGCGAAAAAGATAAAGTCAGTTACAAAAACAACGAAATAATGCCAAGACTTGAATCTGACTCCAGCTTTATCTTCAACGGTTCCAATGGAAAAACAGCTTTTATTTCATTCTTGCAAGAAATAAAAAAAATACCGCCGTCAGAAAAATATTTTGAAAAATCCTACACGGATGCAGGATCGGTATTCGTCATGAATTATTATATGTTGTCATCAGGTACCATTAATATCCAGATGGACATCGTTTCTCCTCTTGGCCTCAAAGGAATTGTCATCAATCTACTTAACGAAAGGGAACCTGAAGTTAAACAAGAAGCAGGAGAAGCCACTTATATCTATCAATTCAAAAAATAAATGAGACCTATAAAATGGTCGGTGCTAACTCATATCCATCTTCAGATAAACGAATCTGCATGTCCTGCTAACATGATTTCAATGGAATTGAAAATGATAAAAACCATAATAAAAACGATATTATTGATAATATTTTCATCACACTATGTTAATGCAAATAATCTTGTGTGTCGTAGTCCTCTCGTCATTCAGTCGTTAATCAAAGAAGATCAAGAGAAAGCACAACCCATCAGAGACCGGGTATCTTTAGAGACAATTAAAAGAATTGAATTTGAATATGACATTATTATCACAAAACTTAAAACAAAAAATAACCTAATCTGCTTTGGCAAAGCCAAGATAAAAATCCCATCCGATGTATTAGAATTTTTAAAATACTATCCTATTCTGGAAAATGGAGATCCTAAAGCAAAAAGCATTTATCTTCTCAATATCCCCCAAAAAAAAAGGCGATGAATACATCGCATTAGACCGTGTTTATTATAATGTTCATATTGCTGATAATCAGCAAGAAACCAATATTATGTATCCACACGATGAGTCAGTCTCACGTACACTTTATGGCCTGGCCTGGTTACAAGAAAATGCAGCAAGGCAGGAAGAACAATCACCACGTTTTAAATATATTAAAGCTATTGTCGAATTCAGAGAAGCTGATAGTGCGCTAAATGCTTACTGGAGTAACCTGCCCGATTATATTAAAGGGCAACTAAAAGAGGATGCACGACAGTGGATAAAAACAAAAATAAAAATGCGGTGCACTAGAAACTATCGCGAATAACAACCGCTCAATGGAAGATCAAGCAACAATTTATACCTGCCAACAGCAGATGACCAGGGAAAGGCTGGTGCAGCTTGGGTTGACTGAAAACAAGGACAAGAAATGAAAAAGCGCCTCTGTGTCATGATTGGCATTATCCTTACTTGTACATCAGCATATGCGAAGGAAGACTTTCAATGCAGCGATCTCAACGCAGTGGAAGCCGTTAAAAACGTTTACCGACCGTGCGAAAGCACTGTTCTATAATTCCCCTTCTCAATCTGTTGATGCTGTGAGCGTGATTTATTCTAAATTATCCACTCAACCACGCTGGGGAAAAGCATTCTCGTGTAGCCTGCGGGTTGAAATCCCCATAAGTCAGGAGCTCATCGACATCATTCTTAATAAAGACGATCTTTTATACACAAAAGATGAAATGGATAAAATTAGCAATAACCTTTTTACTAAAACAGGGAAAGTAAAGATAATCGGCTCAGCGATAACAAGATCATCATTCCGTCATTTGCCTACGATCTCAGTATTCTCGGTAATGAAAAGGAAATAAAAGTAGAAAAGAAATCCTATGATGCCCTATCCAGAGCGATTTATGGCGTAGCCTGGCTCAGTGAAAACGCCGAAAAATCACAAAAACCGCGCAAGAGAAAACGCTTGAAAATGAAAAAGAACAATATAGCTTCTTTTTCACCGACGTATATGGAATATTGGAAGACGCACCTGAAGACATAAAGAGTAAATTCCACGCCTCTCAAAAAACATGGGTTAAAGAAAGAAATAAAAAAATGCGGTAATGTCGAATCCTTAGAGACGAATAATCTTTCCATTAAAGAGCAGATTTACGCTTATCGCTGCCATAATGCAACGATGAGTGAACAAGTATCAAGTTTAGATCCAAGCGAAAAGTAATAGTCACGCCGATGTAGCTTCAGGCTATTGCCTGCTATCTTGGCAATAGCCTGAATATAAATCCCTCGTCCAGTTTACCCAACCTGGACGAGCCAAATCTCCGGCAAATCAGCTATCGCTCGGCTGTACAGGCCGCTCAAGATAGGTAGACAGTACAATATAGGAACGTGTTGAGCTGACGCCAGGCACCGCGTAAAGCTGAAACAGGAGCTTTTCCAGCGACTGCGCATCTTCCGTGCGGATCTTGAGAATCAGAGCCGCATCGCCAGCAACCGAATGCACCTCTTCAACATCGGAATTATGCGTGATCTCCATCAGCTCTGATGAAACGCCCCAACCACTGGTGTCAACGTGCACAAACGCCAGAAGGTTCTTTTTTATCGCGACAGGATCGAGCAACGCAGCCGTTTTCCGTATCACACCATCACGCCGAAGCCGTTTCACCCGCTCATGCGCAGCAGGGGCCGAAAGCGCAACTTTTTCCCCCAGTTCGGCATAGCTCAGCGTGGCATCGTCAACCAGTTCCCTTAATAATCTTCGGTCAGTAGCATCAATATCCCGTGTAGGAATGACTTTTGGCTTAATGTCATCTTTATTTATTTTCATTCTCTCATTCCTTATTTAAAACTAATTCTGTTTGGTTAATAGTATTTTCTTCGAATCATATTAAGCAAAAAGCGAAATTTCAATGTCACAACCTCAGCATGCCGAATGTCATGCCAATTCACGCACGCTTCGTGTTCCTGGCGCGGCCTATGTCCTGACGTTCTGTATCGGCGTGATTGGATCAAATTCGTTACTCATGGGCCCCATCGCTCCCGAGATCGCCACATCATTTAAGAGTATCGCGCAGTCAGTCATGCTGGCCTCAGCCGCATTTGGCCTGGGAACAGCGCTAAGCGCCCTGTTTCTGGCACAATACATCGATCGATTCGGTGCCTTTAAGATGTTGAAGAACGCGATGATCCTGCTGGTCGTCGCCTTGGTTTCCAGCGCTTGTGCCGCTTCTGTTGAATGGCTGATAGCCAGCCAGCTCATTGCGGGCATCGCATCCGGCGTGGCGATTCCCGCGATTTACAGCACCGCAGCAGCTATCGCTCCCAAAGGCCTGGAAAGTAAAACAACGGGCGTCGTTCTTACCGGCTGGACTCTGAGCCTTGTCGCCGGTGTTTCACTCGCGTCGATTCTGGCAGAGCAATTTCACTGGCGCGTCGTTTATCTCGGAATTGGTGTACTTGCTGTTTTGGCTATCGTCATCCTTTCCCGTTTGAATAATCGGGATGAAAACACCATGCGAGTTTCGTCATCACCGCTGGCGGCACTAAGCGTGCCAGGAGTGAAACCGTTACTGGCTGCCTGTGGCGGGTTCATGACTGCCTTTTATGGGGTTTATGGCTATCTGGGGATTATATCTATAATGAACTGCATCAGCCGCTCAGTGCTAACGGCCTGATTGCGCTTTGCTACGGTATCGGTTTTGGTTCGGCGGCTTTTCTGGATGCCATGATAAGTAAAGTGAATCCCAGAGTGGCTATGCCAGCCTCGTTCCTTACGGTAGCGACGGTGTACCTCATTTTTTCCCTGTCAGGAACTAGCTTGCCTGTTGTGTGCGTACTAATGCTTTTTCTGGGCACCGCGAATCATCTGTGCGTCAATTTGCTGATTACCGGGTTAAACACAACCGATGTCTCAAAACGCGGCGCCATCATGGGGCTGAACAGTGCCGTGACCTATTTGGCCGTCTTTGTGGGGAATACGCTTTTGGCGCCCTCTATCTGCATTGGGGATATGCAACGGTACTCTACGCGGCGGTGGGTTTTGTGGTGATGTCTATCCTGTTCACATTACCACTGCAAACGCCAGCAAGCGCTGAACGGCATTAGTACACTCCCATTTCTCACCGGTGAAGAAGTGATTTCTCGGGGATTTTATACTCTCAGCCATTCGAGTAAGAGAGGTAGGCTTAGCCATACCTCTCTTATCATTATTATTTCGACGCCGTTATGCTGGCATCTGTAAATTCCGGGTAACCGGCTGGTCGACCATTATTCAGGTTATTCAGAAAATTATTGTCTTTAAGAGGAATAGAGGCTGAACCGTAGTCAAACGCGTTTAATCGGTTACGCAACTCTTGATTATTGATGCCATCACCATACATTGAATACCAGCTGATAATATCCGGCGTGACAAATTTCTTATACGGATTTTCCGCTTGCTCATTCGCTTTAGAAAACGGAAGGCATGGGTTAATACGCCATCTTTGTGATAAACAAATTTCAGATGACCGTCCTGTTTATCAATACCCGATGCATCTTTGGTCGTTAATTTACCATGTGCGCTGTAGCTACCATGTGTCACAACACCATTCTTAGTCCAGATGGCGACATGCTCCCAATCATGGCGGTGGCCTGAATTGACACCACTTAAGACCTGATCTTTTAAAAATAGAGCGCATAGAAACTACCACAATAGCGAGAACCACCGGAATTAACACAGGCATATCGGTGCAAGGTATTTGACGAGTCGAGAAAATTACTCCATCGGCACCCGCCCGTTATATTTCCTGATGGTTTCAGCCCACCGTTCTGCACACCGTTACGGCTGACTCCCGCACTAGGAAGACAACCATCCGTATCAAAATCAAATACCGGTGCAATGGTCCGCGCATCAATGCCTGATGGCAAGGTCTGATTCAGTTTAGGGAAATTATCTGCATGTGAAGAAAAGGTCGCGAACAATATTGAGCATGCCAGAATTGTTTTCTTTCCTGAAAGCATATCAACTCCTTTAGCAAAAATAGTCCTTTGAAAACCAATACCATCACCAGCCATAAAAGTTGACCATGATGGGAGTGTAGGAAATAACACTTTTAACAAGAAAGAAAAGGAAATAAAAATCATTTATTTCCAACAATGAACAAAAATATATTTAGCCTGCAAAATAATGCAGGGAATTATAGATAACATCAGCAAAGCCCTACCCAGGGCTTTTATTCTCCGACCACATCATAACGCTGCGTTGCCGCATCAAAGCGGTATTCCAGCAGAATATCGCCTCCGCCATGGGAATAGCAGTTCAGCGTGATGCTACGATTATCTCCGCCATTTTCAATATTCATATAAACCGGGGTCATGAAGAAGCCAAACTGACATTGCTGAAAATCAGGTTCAAGAAGCTGATCGACATTGCCATTCTTCTTGTTAATCGCTTTAATTCCCTCAACGACCATTCCCGCATCGCTGTTTTGATACACCCCAACGAAGCTGTGAGTCGCTGTTTGCCCCCAGAAAGGAATATCGACTTGCCCTTCGACCTTTGCAGGCTGCACGCTGTCATCAAAGGATGCCACGCGCCGTAAGCTAACATCATAACGAGCTTTCCCGTTCGACCACTCGCCGCGGAGCTCCTCTCCCGTTTCCGTCAATGTAAACGGGCAATGTGCCATATCGATGTCAGACTTAACGCCCTGAACGATATACTTATCATAATCCTGTGGGGTATGGATTTCGCAGATCTCAAGCGACGTTCCCGAGAGTCGCCCATACAGAGGGATCGGTGCTCTGTATTTATCATAAAAGTAGCTTCCCAGAAGGTTCTTATCCTGGTCAGTGCTGTATTTCTGCAATGAAAATGTACCGGATAAGGCCCGATTTGGCCTTCGTAATTACTCACGACATACCAGCCAGCATGCGCTGTTGCCGTCCACAATCCACAGGCTATTAAGGTTGATACCACTAATCTCATACATTCACCTTGTCTACCCGTCATACTTCAAGCTGCTCGTGCGTGGGCTTATCTGCAACTCGCATTGTATTGGTTATCTGTAAATCATGGAGCCAAACCGTTCAAAAATGGCCTGGCCTACCTGGCTAATCATGGTGGCAGCAGGGGCAGATTTCCACCTCAGACACCGTCATAGCTGTTGTTCCCTCGCAATCCCATTCCACACGCACGGGGAGCGATTCTGGTCCTGAATGGTGCAAATATTTATTGACCGGGCTTTCCGTCATACCGGTAATCACCTCCGTGGCGATGAGTTCATCACCGACAAAAACGCGGGCTGTCGCCTGCGACGCTTCACGGGTTTCACCAGATTGCCGATACAAATAGTTAACCGTCAGTTTAATGCTGGGCATAGCGCTTCTTAAGGCAGGGAAAAGACGAAGAAAACAGTGTATCGCGTTCCCCCACACTTGTAGAGCACATACGATTCAAACGATATCACTGCATTACGCTAATACCATGATAGTTTTCTTTTTTTAAAATGGAGATATTTGGTCACATAATTTCGCACGGTTGGTAATCAAAAAGTTAAATCTTATGCTTTTTTGGTATTAATGAAGCAGAAAAAAAACAGCCGATACCTTCTGCGATAGGGTGTTTTTTAATGCAATTGCATTTTTCATAAATAGTGTTTGGCATAGATACTGTTTTACATTAACCGTGTTCTCACTGAACCATTTCGTTGACGTCATATTGTTGAATAGTAGGAAATTATCTATAGCAGACTGATTCATCTTCCAAGGAAGATAATTATCCTGCTTGTGTTGATGACCCCAATTTCAACGATTGCGGCATTAACGTATGTGGTTTTAACACACTGAAGTAACTCACTGGTAAAACCATTACCAGCATTAAATAGATATAAGAAGGAGTTATACTGTGGTGATTCCAGATATTCAACTCGTGAATGCAACTACCCCGGCAACTATGCCTCCGATTGGTGCAGCAGCTAACCCGACTGTCGTTGCCGCTATCAGCCCGGGGAATAAAACCGACACATCAACAAACTCTGACTCTCAAAATATGCCGGGCTCGAACGAGAGCACCAAAGTCACGCTGTCTTCTCAAAAGAAGCGTGCCGCTGAAGAGAAAGATGCACCTCCGCCTGAAAAAGTTAAGGCACAGCAGAAAGCCACTACCGAATACTCGCTAGCGATGACGGGTATTCCTTTATACAACGGCAAGCTCGTTTCCGTTGTTAAGTACCCAGATGGTAATTCTGAAATGTTCGATGCCTTTACCGGACAGCGCATCACACAAGAAGACTTGGCACTCATGGGCGCACTTCATAGTTCCGGTGGTGAACAGGTACTACATTTTGAGAGCAAAACGTCATATAGCAATTTGTCTGCGGCCGAAGTTTATCAGCAGATTCAGGAAATGCTGCATGGTTCAGGCGATCAGGAAGAGCTGTCTTAATGAAGATATCCATGCCAAGACAAATAAGCTCACTGCCCTGGCATTAAAGGAAAATATAACGTTATTTTAATAATGGAACACGGCTACTCAATAGAACATCAGCCTATTAACGACTAGCAATGAGTGCCTCTGAAAACTCAGCTAATCTTGTCAGGCCGTATTCCCATGGACCAAATCCCGCTTCTGCATTAATGTGCCCCGCCTCACCGACATCAACCAGTTCGCTGCCCCATGCATGCGCCCAGTATTGGGCGCGAGTGAAACTCATCAACGGATCGTTATGGCTGGCCACTGTTAGCGCAGGAACCAGCAGCGGCGTAGCCTGAATACGCTCATCAATCTCGAAGCGCATGGGTTCGGCAGGCGCCACCAGCATCACACCAGCAATCCCTTCCTGGCCTTGTTGCACCACATGACAGGAAGCCAGTGCGCCAAAGCTATGGCCGATCAGAATCACAGGCTGTTTACAGACGCTAAGCTCACGGCGGATCGCCAACACCCAGCGGTCCAGATCGGCCTGATACCATTCCCGCTGGCGTATACGGTGCCAGTGAGGAAAACGCCGTTCCCAATGACTTTGCCAGTGCTCGTCATCGCTGTCTCGCAACCCCGGCACCAGTACCATCGTTAGCTGCTGGCTCACTTCCGTCAGCCGCCGATCGATTTCTGTTGTCTGCACGCCCTTAACACTCCTGTCTGTTACCCAGCAACCTCATCCTACCGTGTCTGGTATATCAGCCACCGATTACTTTAACAATCTGGCCTTACAGCTTTTTCCTTTGATTTTACCTTTCTGAGCTGCTGCAACGCGCGTTTAGCGCTGGCTTTACGGATAGCGACATACGCATGTAGCGGAAACATATCAATCTTCCCGACCTCTGCTGCCGTTAATCCCGCATCGCCGGTTAATGCGCCGAGGATATCGCCGGGGCGGATTTTCGCTTTTCTGCCCCCATCAATACACAGCGTCATCATCTCAGGTTCCAGCGCAACCTCACCACTACGGCCAAGGCTATCCGCCGATGCCCATTTAATTCGCATACCGAGATAGTCTTCAATCAGATTAGCGCGGTTCATTTCCTGTGGCGTACACAGGCTGACTGCCAGACCCTGCATACCCGCACGGCCCGTTCTGCCAATACGATGAACATGGACTTCAGGATCGAAAGCCAGCTCAAAATTCACGACCAGCTCCAGCTCTTTGATATCGAGACCGCGGGCCGCCACATCGGTTGCCACCAGCACACGACAGCTGCGGTTAGCAAAACGCACCAGAACCTGATCGCGATCGCGCTGTTCCAGATCGCCATGCAGCGCCAATACGCTAATCCCCGCATATCCAGCGCGTCAAACACGCTCTGGCAGTCACGCTTCGTGTTACAGAACACCACACAAGACGAAGGCTGATGATGACCCAGAATAGCAATCAACAGCGGCAGGCGCTGTTCTTTGTCGTCTCGTAGAAACATTGCTCGATAGCCGACTCTTCCACATCGTCTGCAATCTCAAAACGCTGCGGTTGACGCTGAACGCGCGCGCTGATCTGTTCGATCTCTTCCGGGTACGTGGCGGAGAATAGCAGGGTTTGACGATCGGACGGCGTATAGGAAATCACATCATCAATCGCGTCAGTAAAGCCCATGTCCAGCATGCGATCGGCTTCATCCAGCACCAGCACTTTCAGGCTATCCAGAGACAGGGACTGCTTGCGTAAATGATCCTGGATACGCCCTGGCGTCCCGACAACAATATGCGGAGCGTGAACCAGAGAATCGAGCTGCTGCCCCATCGGCTGACCGCCGCATAGCGTCAGGATCTTAATGTTTTGCGCAAAACGGGCCAGACGACGCAGCTCTTTGCTGACCTGATCGGCCAGTTCACGCGTCGGGCACAGCACCAGCGCCTGCGTGGTAAAGTCACTCACAACAATGCGATCCAGCAACCCAATGCCGAATGCTGCCGTTTTACCGCTACCGGTTTTCGCCTTGGCACGCACGTCTGCACCGCTCAGAACCGCTGGCAGCGTCGCCGCCTGAACCGGCGTCATTTCGGTATAGCCCAGTTCATTAAGATTGGATAACTGCTCTGCTGGCAGCGAGAGGGAAGAAAAAGAGGTTGTACTCACAGTGATTACTCTACCAAGGACGAGATAACGAAAGATGACGCCGAGCCAAAGAGCGGCGCAAATATGCCGCAATCATAGCAGAGTTCGTCATCGTTGACCGATTTACCTCTCGTTCCACGGCTAAAACCGCGAGGCGAATCCTTTGTTCACCAGAAAACTCTGCCCTTCCGGCGATAAAAGATAGTTCGCCAGCAGCCGCGCCTCACGCCGGGCCGGTTTCATAATGCCTAGCATGTATTCGGCATCGATACGGTACGGATCGGGCAGGTGAACCACGTGCAGGTCAGGTTGATTGAGCAGTAACGGTAGATAGCTGGCATAGCTAATGTGTATATCGCTCTGCCCGCTCCGAATCAGGTAACTTCCCGCCGTCATGCCCGCCGGAATCGCCTGTTCGAGCCCCCGCCCACCAACGGTTTCGCTTTGTCGCGCAGTTGTCTCCCCAGCCACGATGCAAACGCTCGATGCGATCAAAGAGCTCAAACGCATAATCCCCACCGGGATCGCTGCCGGGCGTTGAGGTTGACAGCACAAAACGTGGGTCAAGGAGCGCCATCAGCCAGGATTGCGAGGTGAGTTCAGGCACGTTACGCATCACAATACAAAGGTGGTTGCGCGTAAACACACGGGTTTCTTCCACCAGCCCGAGCGCTTTCAAGCGTAAAGGGTGAGCGCAGTTTGCCGAGGCGAAAATATCTACCGCGTCGCCGTGTATTATTTTTCACTCAGTAGTCCCGCTGGGCCAAACGTCGGCACAACGTCCACCGCATAGCGCTCGCTAAACGTCGCCAACAGAGGAGTCAATGCAAGGCGCAGGCTGCCAGCCGCATATAAACGAAGGGGATCGGTCATGGTGGCTCCGTCATAGTCAATATCGGTATCAGCGCACGATAAGGCTGCGGCGACATCTCCACGCAGACCTGCCGCATCGGAATGCCGTACAGGCGCGACAGGTTATCTTCCGTCACGACCTCATCACTGCGGCCATAAAGGTAATCCTGATGATCCATCAGCAGCAGCGCCCGCTCCGCAATAGCCAACGCGTGGGAGGGATCGTGCGTAGTCAGCAAGATGCTCAGGTGCTGCGTTTTAGCCAGATGCTTCAGTAACCGCAGTACCTGCGCCTGATTTTGCACATCAAGCGCCGCCGTCGGTTCGTCCAGAATCAGCATCTGACATTCCGAGGCTAATGCACGCGCGATGAGCACAAGCTGCCGCTGCCCACCGGACAACGCGCTAAATTCACATTCAGCAAGGGACGCGATTCCCAGCATAGTTAGCGCGTTCCGGGCAACGGCAATGTCATGCGCGGAAGGCATGGCAAACAGCCGCACATGCGCCGCACGCCCCATCAGCACCATATCCAGAACGCTATAAGAAAACGGCGGTGTAAATATCTGCGGCACAAAGCCAATGTGCCCCTTGCGCTGGATCGTCCCGGAAAGCGGCGATAAGTGCCCCATCAGCGTATTCAACAGCGTCGTTTTTCCTCTGCCGTTCGCGCCCAGAATCGCCGTAATCTCCCCTTCCCGACAGCACAAATTCAGCGGTGCAAAAGCCCTGCCCCTGGCGGTAGCCATACACCAGCCTGTCTGTCGATAACCTGATAGCAGGCATGCTAGCGTCCCCTCTCCTGCCGCTGCGTTTTATATAACAGCACGGCAAAAGTGGCGCGCCAAGTAGCGCCGTCAGAATGCCTAACGGAATCTCGGCTTCACTGAGCGTACGCGCCAGATCGTCAACCAGCACCATAAAGCCTCCCCAGCCACAGCGACACCGGCAGCAGGCGACGATGATCGGCCCCCACCAACCTACGTGCGACATGGGGAATCACCAGACCAATCCAGCCAATACTGCCGCTGACCGCCACCTGAGCGGCGACAATCGCGGCACACAAACTCAAAATCAGCCAGCGCAAGGGCTGCACGGCGATGCCCAACGCTCGCGCATCCTGTTCACCCATCGACAATATGTTGATGTGCCAACGCAGCCGCAGCAGTAGTCCGCCCGAGAGAGCTAGCGGCACCGCCGTTGCGACCAGCGAGTTCCAGTGTGCGGTGGCAAAACTGCCCAACAGCCAGAAAACGATGCTTGGCAGTTTCTCTTCGGTATCCGCCAGATATTGCATCAGGCTGACCAGCGCGCCGAAAAAGCCGCTGAGGATGACGCCGGCCAGAATCAGGATCAGCACGTTCTGCTTGCCGAATGCAGCGGCCATCATGAAAATCAGTAAGAGTGCCAGCATGCCAAACGTGAACGCAGACAGCAGCAAAAACAGCGGCGTCCAACTTAATAGAATCGCTAACGTGCCGCCGAAGGCCGCGCCAGCAGACACGCCGATAATATGCGGATCGACCAGCGGGTTACGGAAAACGCCTTGCAGCGTGGCCCCACTCAGCGCCAGCGCCGCGCCCGCACACCAGGCTAATAACACGCGAGGTAGACGTACACTCCACACCACTTGCCGTTCGATATCCCCAAGCAGCGGTTTTTTCCGAACAGCAGATCGTTGCCAGACAGCGGTTCGATAAGGATCTGGACGATGCGCCACGGGGATAAGCTAAAACGCCCTATCCCCAGCGAGCACACGGCAATCAACAGCGTGAACACCACCACCGCCAGCAGCGTGATCCGGTAGGTACGATAACTCATTGCGCTGCGGAGGCTTCCTCACGGTAGTCCATACGATAGAAGCGTTGGTAATACTCATCGGCGGCTTTTTGCATATTGATATCGGCAAAGCGTTCAGGGTACAGCTTTTTCGCCATCCACAGTTCGCCAATCGCCAACGCTTCCGGCATCGGGTAGCCCCAGGCTTTGGCGTATTCCGGCATCAGATATACACGATGCTGTTTCACTGCATCAATCGCCTGCCAGGCCGGATCGTTGACGATCTGCTTCACGACATCCGGGTAGCGATCCTGTACGAAAATCACCTGCGGGTTCCAGCTCAGTACATTTTCAATCGACACCTGTTTGAAGCCTTTGATCGATGCCGCCGCGACATTCAGCGCTCCCGCATGCGACATCATCAGGCCGGTATATTTCCCGGAGCCGTAGGTTGTCAAATCGGGGTTAGCCATATACACGCGGATACGCTTCTCTTCTGGAATGGACGCTAAACGCGCGCTCACGTTTTGCCGCTGCGTAAACGTATAGTCGATCAGCGCCTCTGCCTGTTTCTGGCGCTCAACCACGTCACCAATCAGCCGAATTCCTGCTTTGAGCCCTTCGTTGTACGCCGTGTTTTCATCACCCATCGTAGGATTGATTTTGTCAGCTTCTCCCGGCTGATCCTGACGCAGCGAGATCGCCACGACCGGAATACCCGTCCGCTCAATCTGCGCAATCATTTCCGGCGGTGCATAGTTAGCGACAAAAACCACCTGCGGTGACAGTTTCAGCAGGCTTTCAATATTGACCTGAGTGAGATCGCCCGGCATTGGCAAATCCGCCAAACGCGGAGCCAGCCGCAAGTAATGCTCCCCAGTTGTTTCTTCCAACTGGAAAGCACACCGACCACGCTATCTTGCGCATCCAGTTGCACCAGCAGGTTTAAGGTTTGGTGCTGCAACACCACCACGCGGTTAACATGGTCGGGAATGGTTACATTGCGCCCGAGTTGATCGGTCACCTGACGCGCCGCCCAGGCGTTGGAAAACACCAAAAACAGCCCGGTAAACCACAGCGTGTAGCCAAATTTCTTTATCATGTTGGTATCCTGATTTTCGCTATATACGAAATGATACAGCGATAGCGGCAAAGAAAATACTGATCTCGCTCATAATAATATTTAGATACCAATTTTGGGGTAGATCAACCCGGATTGGGTTTTCTGATAAATAACCAGCGGCGATTTATTCTTCAAAAGATTAGTCAGATAAACTGAATTATTACGTTAAAAAAATGACATTTATTCTCACTATTAATCGCGTAGAGTGCTTCTATTACTGATCTATATACCTTTGCTATGCAGGACGAATAGGCTAAATATTTGTCTGAATATAAGGATAAATACTCTATGAAGAAGATTGGCTTTTTATCATTCGGCCACTGGGCTCCGTCGCCGCAGTCTGGTACACGTTCCGCGGCTGATGCACTACTACAATCTATCGACCTTGCCGTTGCCGCTGAGGAACTGGGCGCTGACGGTGCCTATTTCAGAGTGCATCACTTCGCCCGCCAGTTGGGTTCGCCTTTCCCACTGCTGTCTGCGATTGGGGCGAAAACCAAAAGTATAGAGATTGGCACCGGCGTTATCGACATGCGCTACGAAAACCCGCTGTACATGGCTGAAAACGCCAGCGCCGCCGATCTGATCTCTGGTGGGCGTTTGCAGCTCGGCATCAGCCGTGGCTCGCCTGAACAGGTAATCGATGGCTGGCGCTACTTTGGCTATCAGCCTACGGAAGGGGAATCGGAAGCGGATATGGCACGGCGTCATACCGAGGTGCTGTTGGATGTGCTGCGTGGTGAGGGGTTTGCAAAGCCGAACCCGCATCCCATGTTCCCGAATCCACCGGGCCTGTTGCGTCTGGAGCCCTATTCTGAGGGGTTACGTGAACGTATCTGGTGGGGGCAGGCTCGAATGCCACCGCAGTGTGGGCAGCGAAACTGGGCATGAACCTGCAAAGCTCCACGCTAAAAGACGATGAAACAGGCGAGCCTTTTCATATCCAACAGGCACAGCAAATTCGCGCCTATCGAGCCGCCTGGGCTGAAGCGGGACATACGCGTACGCCACGCATCTCCGTCAGCCGGAGCATTTTTGCCCTGATGGATCACCGCGATCGCGCCTATTTCGGCGGAAGCAGTAACGATAGCGACAAGGTGGGTTTTCTGGATGAAAACACGCGCGCGATTTTCGGCCGCAGCTATGCCGCCGAGCCGGATGTACTCATCCAACAGCTAAAACAGGATGAAGCGATTACCGAAGCGGATACGCTCTTGCTCACGGTGCCGAATCAACTGGGTGTGGATTACAACGCGCATGTTATTGAAGCGATCCTGAAACATATCGCCCCGCGATGGGGTGGAGAGCATAGGCCTGTAGCCTGACGCATTAAAGCTTGTCTAACCGGTGTCAAACTAAAGATAGCATCATTAAGAATCGGGGGAATCGAGGGCTATTTTCACGCCTATTCCCCCGTTTTTTCAGCCGCTGAAACGGCTCAACGCATTTTTAATGCTATTTTGCAAATATAGTTTCTGGACCTCTTGAATTCCCCCTCACTCGGCGTAGATTTAGCGCCGATCCCGTCATAACTAGTGTGACTCTGGTGATGACAACAGGAAAGATTACCCTTCGGTGACATCACTGGCAGCGTAATTATTTCCTTCCATAATAAAACGCACAATCGGGATCGTTGCTGGCGTGGTTTCTGCTGGAGAATAAATCGGTGAAGTATTTTTTTATGGGTATCTCATTCTGTTTAGTCGTTTGGGTGAGTACCTTTATGCTGATGGTAGAATAACCTGTCATTTGCCCGGCAAAGATTTATTCATTGAAGGGCACACACAGATAAAGATAAAAAGGCTGATGGTATTTATACCCTCAGCCTTTTTATGCCTGCCGATCTATGTTCAACCGACGGTTGTTCAGCCGATGATTCGGCATTACTTTTGTTATTCTCTACAGATTCAATCCGTTCATGACTACGCCGAACACACCGCCAATTGCCAGCCAAGGGCCAAAAGCCAACGGTTTAGCCGTATCCTCTTTACGCAACCCGCGCCAAATAAGCGTCACGACCAGTCCACTCAGCGCCGCCACCAAAACCAGATTCGGCAATGCCTGCCAGCCTAGCCAGGCTCCCAGCGCGGCCAGTAACTTAAAATCACCGTACCCCAGCGCTTCTTTGCCAGTGGTATATTTAAATACCCAATAAAGTAGCCACAGAGACAAATAGCCCGCCATCGCCCCTACCACGGCATCACTTAATGGGACAAACGTTTCCGACAGATTAAACAGCAGCCCCATCCACAGCAGCGACAGCGTAAGCACATCCGGCAGCAGCAACGTTTTTATATCAATAACGGTCAGCACCACCAGAAAGGACAGCAGGATTAACGCCGCACACAGCGCCATACCGGGCAGCCACAACAGCCCCGCAGCCAGAAAAACCAGCATGGTGATGACTTCCACCAGCGGATACTGCACAGACACCGGTTGATGACAACAGCGGGAACGACCCGCAGCCACA
This sequence comes from Pectobacterium sp. PL152, assembly GCA_021907015.1. GTDB lineage: Bacteria > Pseudomonadota > Gammaproteobacteria > Enterobacterales > Enterobacteriaceae > Pectobacterium. Next base: position 842,212 of record CP091064.1, read on the forward strand.
GCCAACTGAATAACGGGATGTTATCCTTCACCGCAATAGTCTGCTGGCAGTGTGGGCAAGACGAAGGCGGCCACCACAAGTTGTAGCGCGTAACCTGCCCGGAATCGGTCATGCCCGTTTGCAGATCGATGTCCTGCCGCCAGCGCCGTTCCAACATGATCGGCAAGCGATAAATCACGACGTTCAGAAAGCTGCCAACAATCAATCCCAATACGCCCAGCGCACCATACCACCATGCCGGAAACACCTGCGCGAATTCCCTTAAATCGTCCACGTTAGTCCCTGATTGTTGATAAAGAAAAAGAGATAAGTTAGCGGCTCATGTTTTGCAGTCGGCTACACTGCGATGGCAACGATCGTTTCTCTTATAACGCCCATCTCTGTTACAACAGGCGCCCCTGAAAACTCAGCGTTCTGGCACCTTGTTCATCCGCTTTTCCGGTGGTTGCCAGTAATTTTTCATGGTCGCGGGTAAGTCGTTTCCGCTACTCAACTGTCCCGTAAAACGGTATTCACCTTTCGGGGTGACACTGCCCTTGCCGGACAATTGCAGATGCGAGGAGGTCTGCCGCAGGTTCGCCTCAAGCGCCCCTTGCTGGCAGCGTAACGTAGCCTGAGGGGTCGCGAGCACGAGCCCACCCAGCGGGGTTTTCACCCGCGCGCCCGGCCAGGTTATATTGGCATCCAGCGACTGGCAGCCAGAACGGTCGACCGTCGCTTCTTGCAGGTTCAACTGCACGTTGCCTTCTGCCCCGATTGGCACGATAAAACGCATGCGGCTGAATAAATAGCCCGCGGGTACAGACAGCTGCCATTGATAAAACTGCGGCTGCTGCCAACCACGAATAATCCCGCGGCCCTCAATGCCTTCCGGATTGTGGAAGGCAATTTCTAACGCAGGCATAAAACCCGAGAAGGTGATATTCCAGTGCACGTCGTCCAACGTTAACGTGCGCCAGCTAAACCGTTGCAGGTTCCCCTGCCATAGCGTTCCGGCGGCTTCTGCAACCACCATTCCGGTCGGCAGCGGTACCGCCGTGAGCAAGCGGGCAGGCGCATAGCACGTCAGGAACAGCCCATAGGCCAGAACCAAAGCGACACCTGCGCCGATGCCGGATTTAAGCTTCATCCGCCCGTTCCAGCATCAGTCTGGTCACATCCACTATTCCAGGGCTTTGCTCGACGGCATTCACATCCAGCGACAGCACTTTCACACCGTTTTTCTGTTCCAGTTCGCTCAGCCAGCGCAGCAGGCTATTAAAATCGCTCTGGGCCAGCGTCACCGACGCCTGATTGCCCTGCGGCTGCAAGCGTACAACCGTCAGCCCGTAACGTTTGGTACTTTGCGAAATCAAAATCGGCAGACTGACATCACGCTGACTGTTTCCCCCTGCGCCTGATTGCCCTGCGGAATCGATGAGGCTTGTTTCTGCATCCAGTTGACGGTCTGCTGCTCGCGAGAAATCGTACGCTCCCACTGCTCTTCCCGCAGTTGCCACGGCTGAAAAATAGCGTAATACACCAGGCAGAGCAGGAGCACCGCCGCACACACGACCATCAGTTGGCGCTCGCGCTGGCTCATCGCCTGCCAGCGTTGCCGTAATTCATTCATTGCTGGCTCCTTAACGTTAAGCGGCCTTCAACTCGATCGTTTTCCTGCCGCATCTCCCCGCCTGAACCTGATAATAAGCGGCAGCCTGCTGCTGAAACTGCTCTAATTCCTGATACGACGTGGCCTGCAATGCCAGCCGGAATTCGCCAGCAGAACCATCGTAAGACAGCGACTGAATTTTGATGGCGCTATTCTGCGTCATCAGTTGCTGTAAGGGATTCAATTGCTCCAGTAGCCCTTTCCCCGCCCCTCCGGCTGCCGTACGTTGCAGGTGCTGCTGCATCTGCGCGCGTGGGTTAACGACATTCGTTTCGGAAGGGAAAATCTGCCGATAGACGCGAACGCTTTCCTGTCGCCAATGCTCGGCCTGCTGATAAAGCTGGTAGTGCGCCCAGCCAGCATCCGCCACGACCAGCAGAAGGTAACAGGCAAAAGCGATCCCGACGCCGCGCCACGGTAGCAGGGTGTTTTGCCAGGCTTTCTCCGGCGCATAATCGCCTTGCCGCAGATCGACCGAAGCGGGTAGCTGCGCCGTTGCCGCCAGCGTGAAGAGATCCGTTGCGGGCTGCGCTTTCCACTCGCCCTCCTCCTGCCAGTCGTACTGCGATAGCTCACCGCCGACCGATGCAGCGCTGTAGCTGTATATCGCTGGCAGCGGCATAGACGCTTTCAGCAAGTCACCGCACCAGGAGGATTCCGCCGCCATGGCATGGCCCGTCGGTTGGCGAAATAGCCACATGTCATCATGCTGCAACGCGCTCCAGCCATCCTGATGCCTCGGCAATACGCGGGCATCGGGCAATAAGGTATCGACGCTGAGCCCTAGTGCATCACACTGCGCCAGCCAACGCTGCATCCGGTTTTTCCACTACAGCGACCGTGCCATCATCGCCATGAATTTCCAGCACGGCAAAATGCAGCTTTTCAATTTCCGTTGCCAACTGGTCTTCCAACATAAACGGCACGACTTGCGTTAACTGACGCCGAGCCTGACGGGGTAGCGTCAGGGCATAAAACGTCACGTCCGTTGCCGGAACCAGAACGCGGGTGAAAGTCACGGACGGATACGCCGCCAGCGCCTGCCGAACCTGCTCTACGCTACCGCGCCCCTGACTCAGTACACTTTCCCCATTGGATGAACGCACCTGCCATTCAATGTCTCCCAGTTCCTCAACCGGAAGACGCACAATGAGGCACGGATGTCGAACAACCGAACCTCGATTTAATGGGGCTTTCGCGGCTTTTCGCTTCCATTTTCCCGCTATTTTCATGGATTCACCGTCCTATATCCTCCATATTGCCGCTGCACGACCTGTACCTTTTGTCCACTCAGATGAAGCAAGCTGCGCTGATGAAAATCACTGTCGCCAACACGCACCTGGAGTTTTACAAAGAACCATTCACTTTTCACTGCCAGCACTCGCTGCGCGGTATTTTTACTATTCGGGGGCAATAACCCGGTTTGTTGCAGAACCTCAAGACCTGCCCATCCCGTACGAGGCCGCTGCTGCACCAGCGCTTTCGCCTGCGACATCGTCATTTCATTCAGGAACAGGGCAGATAATAACGGGGCATCAAACTCAGTTAATGTGTTGATATTAATCGACATCGCATCCACCGGCAGCGCGCAGACATAGGGCAGCAAACGGCGATAGAGATCGCTGTCCATGCCATAAACCGCGCGTAACTCGCTGATTTCACTCATTCTCTGATTGGCCGTACGATAAGGCACTGGCAGCGTAGCGTAGACATCATCTTCTGCCCCGTTCGCCGACGGGTAGTTATCCGCATCAATCCAGTCGCGCACCGCCGCAGTGATTTTTCTGCACGATCCGCATCTTCGCCCAGATTTTTCAATAGCAAACGGAAAACCTGCGCGGGATAAGGTGTCTTCACCAGCGTGCTTTCGTTATCCACGCCTTGATTGATCGCATTCACATTAAAGCAGGTGCGCGCATCGCTAATCTGGCCGATGATTTCCCCACCGTCCACTGGGAAACGGTGCCCCGGCTGCGACCAGTTCTGCCCGACAAACGTGCGCCCCGGCATATTCCGCGCGTCGCGCAGTAATATCTGCCCGCTTAGCGTTTCCGCCCCCAAGGCATACCATTTCGCCTGCTGGCGGCTCAAATGACTTTCGGTACGCAAAAACGCTTTACCTGTACGTTCCGTAATCACCGCGGCAATCGTCACCATTAATGCCAGAATCAGGAGCACCACCAGCAGCGCCGCGCCGCGCTGACGCGACCTCATTTAACCGGTCCGGTGGTAATCAAGAACATACGCGACATTTCTCCGTAATCCCTTAAGGTCAGCACCACTTCGATCCCTTGTGGCAATTGCGTACTGTTATCCCAGCGATCGCGCCAGGTTTTATTGCTGAAAAGCGCAGGCGGAAGCCGTCGACCTGCGTGAGAAGCGGTTTTACACCGGGATCGAGCCCCTCAATCGGGTCAGGCATCGCGTGGGTTAACCGTTCAAGAGTGTGTTCCCGCAGCCGATAGGCCACAGGCTGAAGTTCAGAGCGCGGCAGTATGCCAAACGGGTTCTGCCAGCCATTACGCATAAAACTGACGCCCCAGTCATCGCTTTTTAACTGATCGCGACCGGCGTAAAATATCGAGGTACTTCCCCTGCTGCCGCGTGCGATCATCTGGGAGAAATCGCTGTCCATTTGTGAAAAGGCGCGCTGTATTTCGGCCAGACGTTCGGCCTTGCGCTGCGAAATTTCATCGTTACGCATCACGCCGTTCAGCACCTGAAACGCGCTGAGGCTCAGCGCGGCAAAGATCGCGATCGCCAGAATCATCTCCAGCAGCGTAAACCCCTGCTGGCGTTGCTGCCGTGCCGTCTCTCGACTCCGTCTTGTTTGACTACATATCCCTGTTTTATTAAACATTATTGCTTCACCACATAGGTGCGCAGCGAAGCATCAGCGGCAAAGGCATCTTTATTACGCCGCACTTCCACATCCAGCGCTTTGGTCTGAGGGTCACCCGTCTCTACGCCTTGCCAACGCCAATGCCAGCGCATGCCCGCAAACTGCGTTTCGCCTCTCACCCACGATGCTTCCGGCCAGCGCTGTTCCAACCGCAATTGCACCTGTTGGTTTTCCGCCACCCAGCCAGCAAACGTCTTCTCTTCCAGCCGGCTCAGGCTGCTTGCCTGTCTGGCTGTCGTTTGCAACACTGCAATACCTGCCAGCGCGAAAACGCTTAGCGCGACCAGCACTTCCACCAGCGTCATCCCTTTCTGTCGTTTCATCGTTTCTTACCCTGACTCATCGACGTCAAAAATCGTCCGGTACCATCCACCTGGAGCCAATTCGAGAGCGCTTTGTCTTTAGACTTAACGAGCAGACGGAAAGGCGTGATTTCGCCGCCGGGCAAAATCAGGATATCGGGGTCGTCGCCACTCTGCGTTTTATCCACTTTTTGCCCATCGGCCTGCAATAGCTCAAGCCGTAATGCATCGGGCAGCGTTGCCGTTGTACTCACCCGATGCGGTTGCCACGGCTGCCACTTGTAGCCCTGCCAGCGATCGCCACTTGGGATCGGCACACCTTCCGATGCAGCGGGCCGTTGGAGTTGATAAAACTGCCAGCGATCGGGATAGATGCGAACACCCAGCATGTATTCGTTAATCTGACTGCTTTCTGCGGCAAACTCTAACTGCGCCTGAAAACGAGCCAACTGCCACGCGCTGTCATTCTGGCGCTCGGGAGGAAACGCCATGACCACCATGCCAGCCGCGATGCCAGCCAGCAACACGACCAGCATCATTTCCAGCAGGGTGAACCCCTGCTGCTTCCTCGTTGACCGCTTCATTGCGTTTTGCCGTCCTTTTCCGCCGCCATCGATAGCAACTATCCACAACAGTCATCCACAGCCGTCATCAATAAAGACAGGCATATTTATTTGAGGTTGCCGACAAAATCCGTATGGCGGTAGTAACGGATAGATCGTAAAGACGCTGTAAATACATCCCTGTACGCTCGGATTGCGCGAATATGAATCTCATCCCTGAGATTCACCCTTTCAGGCCATCGCAAGCGACGTTCAAAAACGTTCCTGACGTTTTTGTCCATGGCGCAAACGCTTTACTCTTCTATTCCGTTACTCCCGTTCTCATTCAATAAATAGGTTTATCAACAATCTGCAACAAAGACAGACGTCTTTATTTCTTATCAAGATTCCAGTTGCCGATATCATCTTCCGTTCCCGGCATGCCATCTGGCCCCAGAGAGAAGATATCCAGCTTACCGTGCTGACCAGGGTTCAACAGTTGATACTCCGTGCCCCACGGATCCTGCGGCAGGCGGCGAATATAGCCATCGGCGGGGTAGTTACGCGGTTCCGGCTGCACCGTCGGCTTCGTCACCAGCGCTTTCAGCCCCTGCTCGGTGGACGGATAACGGTTGTTATCCAGCTTGTACATATCGAGTGCGCTTTCGAGAGACACGATATCGCTGACGGCTTTTTGTCGATCCGCCTTTTCCTTATTCCCCATCAGATTGGGCACCACCAGACTCGCCAGTACGCCGAGAATGACGATAACCACCATAATTTCCAACAGGGTAAAACCACGCTGGCCATAACCATACTGTCCACAACTATTCTGTCCACAACTACGCTGAGACTGTTGCATCCTTACTTTTCCTCGTTCAATTGTTGGTTCTCTTACGAACTCATTAACGTATTCAGTTGCAGAATCGGTTGTAGAATCGCCAGTACGATAAACAACACCACCGCCGCCATGCTGACCACCAGCAGAGGTTCAAATAACCCCAGTGCCAGCGTCATCTGCGAACTGAATTCCCGATCCTGATTATCCGCCGCCCGTTCCAGCATGCTGTCCAGCTCGCCGCTGCGTTCACCGCTGGCGATCATATGACGCATCATCGGGGAAAGAGCGCCGTCTGTTCCAGCGCTTTATGTAGACTGACACCTTCTCGTACCGCATCCGTCGCCAGAGAGAGCCGATGGCGGGCATAGTCATTGCTCATCACATCGCCGCTAATACGCATCGCCTGCAACAACGGCACCGCACTGGCGTTGAGAATACTGAGTGTCCGCGCGTAACGTGCCGTATTCAGGCCGCGAGCAATACGGCCGAGCAGCGGTAAATGCAACAGGCGTCGATGAAAGTTGATACGCCGCTTTTCTTGCCGCAGCATCACGCGCAACGCCATAAACGCGGCCAGCAGCGCCAACACCACCCACGGCCCGAACGTACGCACGGCATCGCTCATCCCCATCAAAACACGCGTTGAAAGCGGCAGCGCCTGCTTCATATGAATAAATTGCTCGACAACTTTCGGCACCACGACAGACAGCAGAATGCTGACCACAGCAATCGCGACGACGGTTAGCACGCAGGGATAGATCATCGCCTGCTGGATGCGGCTGCGCATCTGTTGGCGCTGCTCGGTGTAGTCCGCCAGCCTATTCAACACTTCATCAAGGTGACCGGAGGTCTCGCCTGCGGCGACCATCGCACAATACAGTCGCTCAAAGCTGCCGGGAAAACACTTCATGGCATCGGCCAGTGAATGTCCTTCCATGACCTTACTGCGCACCGCCGCCATCAACTGGCTCAGATGCGGCTTTTCGCTCTGTTTCGCCACCGCATCCAGCGCTTCTTCCAGCGGCAACGACGCCGCCACCAGCGTTGCCAACTGGCGAGTTAACAGTGCTAAATCTGAGGTACTGATACGAATTTTACGGCGGAGGGAGAACCCCGGAGATCCAGATTTCTGCTGATCACCGCGGCCTTCATCAACCGACAGCGGCACCAGTCCGCGCTCTCGCAGTAGCTGGCGTGCCTGTCTGGCAGAGTCGGCCTCCTGAGTGCCACGGCATTTTTCCCCTGCGCATCCAGCGCCTGATAGTGGTACTGTGCCATATCATTCCTCTTTGGTTACGCGGATCACTTCTTCCCAGGTCGTGAGCCCCGCCAGTACCTTTTCCAACCCGTCCTGACGGATAGTGGTGCGACTCTCCCCCAGAATCTGCGCAATCGCCATTTCGCCGTCACTGCGGTGGATCGCCGCGCGGACGTCGTCGTTGATCAACACCAGTTCATGAATGCCGATACGCCCTCGATAGCCGGTATAACTACACTGCGGGCAGCCCACGGGGTTATGCAGCAGCGTACCGGGCGCAATCCCCATCTGTGCGGCCTGAACCGGATCAACCGGATGCGGCTGGCTACAGTCAGAACACAGCGTTCTGACCAGACGCTGTGCGAGCACGCCCAACAGAGAAGTTGAGAGCAGGAAAGGTTCGACGCCCATATCCTGCAAACGAGACAGCGCGCCTAGCGCGCTATTGGTATGCAGTGTGGATAACACAAGGTGACCGGTCAGCGATGCCTGCACGGCAATCTGCGCCGTTTCACCATCACGAATTTCCCCGACCAGCACGACGTCCGGGTCCTGACGCAGAATGGCACGCAGCCCGCGGGCAAACGTCATATCCACTTTGGTATTAACCTGCGTTTGCCCAATGCCTTCCAGTTCATACTCGATGGGATCTTCCACCGTCATGATGTTACGTTCCGAGGCATTCAGGCGGCTGAGCGCCGCGTACAGCGTGGTACTTTTCCCCGATCCTGTCGGACCGGTGACCAGAATAATGCCATGTGGACGATGGATCAGGCTGTCCAGCCGCTGACGATTGCGTTCCGACATGCCCAGCAGTTCAAGATCGAGCTTAACGCTGTTTTTATCCAGCAAACGCAGCACGACGCGTTCACCGTAGTTCGACGGCAACGTCGAGACACGAACGTCAATCGCCCGTCCCCCACTCGTAACGCCATGCGTCCATCCTGCGGGATACGTTTTCCGCAATATCCAGCTTCGCCATGACCTTGATACGCGATACCAGCAGCGACGCCAGCTTACGCTGTGGACGCAGGATTTCACGCAGTACACCGTCGACGCGGAAACGGATCAGCAAATAGCGCTCATACGTTTCGATATGAATATCCGACGCTTTATTCTTAATCGCTTCGGTTAGCATCGCATTGATCAGGCGAATAATCGGCGCATCATCATCGGCATCGAGCAAATCGTCGCTGTCTGGCAGTTCTTCCACCAGCGTATAGAAATCCATCTCATTGCCGATGTCTTCCATCAGACGGCGCGCTTCTTCTGAATCGCGCTGATAGCTAATGACTAATTGCCGCTCAAACTCGTCTTCCGTCACGCGCTCAATCTTAAGCGAACGGCCCGCAATCCGACGCGCCTCCAGCAAGGCGGCTGGCGGCGTTTGCGCGACGCAAATTGTCTGTAGACTCTCATCGTTTTCCCGCTGCAACAGCAAAATTTGCTGCGATCGTGCATAGGCAAACGGCAGTATGGGGCGTAATTCTATAATCTGGGAGGCGACGTCACTCATTTCCCGCCCGCCGGATAAAACGCCACAATAGAGGACTGAACCTGACGGAACGTATAGGCGTTCCCACCTTCCGGCAAGCGCAGTAAATCGTTATCCAGCAGATTAGCCTTCCCGCCATTCGCCTCTCGCTGCTTCTCTTCTTCAGCATTGAACGAATGATACTTACTGGCAGAGGCGCTCTGATATTGGCTGCGATCGCGAATAATGGAAGGACGGATAAACAGCATCAGGTTACGCTTTTTTGTTTCCGTGCTGTTGGAACGGAACAGGTATCCCAGCACGGGAATATCGCCCAACAGAGGGACTTTGTTTGCCGACTCATTGGTACTTTTATCCAGCAAGCCGCCCACCACTACGGTTTCACCGCTGCTGACCAGCACCGCGTTATTAACGGTACGCGTATTGAATGTGGCGCCGAGGTTGGTGCTGCTGCTGGAAGCCGCATCTGCCACGCTGGAGACTTCCTGTTCGATCTCCAGCAGAACGGAGTCACCTTCGTTAATTTGGGGCTTCACTTTCAATTTGATACCGACCGTTTTACGCTCCACCGTTTGGAAAACGTTGTCACCGGATGTCGTCTGCGAGCCTGCCAATACCGGCACTTCCTGACCAACGTTAAACGTCGCTTCCATATTGTCCAGCGTCACGATACTGGGCGTCGCCAGAATGTCGTTCTTGCTGTTGCTGGACAGCGCCGTCATCAGCATGCTCCAGTTCCCTTGATAGAAGCCTGCGGCAATGCCGTTGAAGCTGCTCAGGGCACTCGATGCCGCGGTATTAAGCGTCCCATCACGCCGATACTGATCGGCTCCCGCTATCATTGTCGTGATCGGTAACCCGGTGTTCGTGAACTGCGTTGTCCCGGCATTTTTATTCGCCCATTGCACGCCCAGATTCATGCCATCGGCATCCTGAACTTCCGCGATAATCGCTTCGACTAATACCTGCGGACGGCGGATATCCAGTTGTGCAATCACCTGTTCCAGATCGCGCATAATGTCAGGCGCAGCATTCACAATCAGGGAGTTGGTTTGCTCGTGTGCCTTAATCGAAATGTCTTTGCGCAGCGCGGGCAGCGCATTTTGCTGGTCGGTTTGGATGCTGTCGCCAACGCCAGTAAGCACTTCGACCAGATCGGCCGCTTTCGCGTATTTAAGGTAGATAACTTTGGTGTTGCCCTGCACCGCCTGCTGGCGATCGAGCTGTTTGATCATATCAATCACGCGCTGGCGCGAATTCGGCTCACCGCGTACCAGCACCGAGTTGGTCCGTTCATCCGCCACCACATTGGCGGTCAGCATCCCCGGCAAGGCGGATTTCTCATCCATCTTGTTCAGTTCATTCACCATCTTCACCACTTCCGTTGAGGAAGCGTAAGACAGCGGTATGCTGGTACATTCCGATCGCCCGTCTGATCAACCCGTTCGACTATCGTCATCAGCCGCTTGATCACACCCGCGCGGCCAGTCATCAGCAGCACGTTCGACGGTTCGTAATGCACCACGCTCCCGGCACCGGCGTTGTCGTTCAACTGACGCAGCAGCGGCGCCAGATCGCGAGCGGCGACGTTGTTCACTGGCACGACGCGCGTCACGACTTCATCGCCAATGCCCGGCTGATCGTCAGTCGCCAGCGGCATAGACGTTGATTTCGCATCCTTCGAGCGAATGATTTTCAGGACGTTGTTATCCATCGGAATAACGGTAAATCCATAGACATCCAGCACGCTCAGGAAGAACTGGTAATACTGTTCTTCATTCATCATGTCATAGCTGCGTACGGTAATCGTTCCGCTGACCGATGGATCGATAATAACTGTCTTATTCAAATTCTTACTGACGGTATTAATAAACTCCTGAATATCCGTGCCCTTAAAACTGGCGGAGAATTCAGCGCTCCACGCCAATGATGACGCCATCAGCAAAACGCTCCCGCTGAGCAATAACATGCTCTTGCGGCGTACCTGCTCAAGCCATTGGTTTTTATGTTTTGAAAAACCTGACGCTTAAAAAAATCCCTGTCCCTTGCTAAACAAATTAGTGGTCTCCATCCAGTGCCAGATATATATCCTGCTGTTGACCATCACGCTCGACGGTCAAATTAAATTTGCTCATCCCTGCCAGTTGCGCCATCGCCTGCTGTGCTTGATCCGCATCGCGTAAATCCATGCCGTTTAATGACACAGCGAGATCGTTATCCTGCAAGCCTGCGCGGTAGAAAAGATCGGGATTTTTGCCGGGGTTTAACTGATATCCTTTCAGTACGTCTTCTTCCGTGACGGGAGAAATGGTGAGGTAGTCCTGCGCCGAGAAGGGATCTTTTGTATTTCCTCTTTCACCTGGCTAAATGCGCCAGCAGACGGCGGCGCGTCAGCCGCCTTTTCTTCCTGATACAAATGCAGCGCCTCATAGCGCCCCTGATACTGAAGCACGACACGATCGGCAGAGATAGTCACAATTTTGGCTTCATAGCCCGGAATGGCATCGCCGACGTTGCGACTGTATTGCTGACTATCTTTAGCGATGATGGCAATCGAACGCTTGGCGTCTTCACTCGCCAGAACCCCAGTCAGGCTAATATTTAACGATGTCAGCGGAATATCACCGGACAGCGCGGCATCATTAACCGCAGAGGCATCCGCATCGGGAGCATGGCCAAACAGGGTAAAGTCGCCCGGCGTAGCGGGCTTTTCTTTTGCCTGGGCAGGCGTGACTGCCACGCCGACAAGGCGCGAATCTTCAGGCAGGAGAAAACGCCAGGTCAAGACGGCCAACTGCTGGCAAATCAGCAGCAAAATCAGCCCCAACACGATACGTCGAATCAGCGGAGCTGGCAGTGACCGAAAAGTGGCAACCAACGAATTAAAAGACGGTTCTTTGAAAGCTTGCAATCGTGCCATAGGTAATCATCCATAATATTCCCCACGCCCATGGGCGTGGGGAAAATGCCTTATTCCGTTGCGGCTTCCCGGGTGATGGTTTCATCACCGCTGGTCGTCAGCGCGGCATCATTATTTACACGGTCTTCGAGCCTGATATTTTCAATATGACCGAAATTCCAGGCTCCCGGTACATTCTCAAAAATGACATTCTTAAAATCACTGTTCTTCAGGAACGTAATGTCCGTGGCTTTTACACTTCTGAATTTTACATTCTCAAAATGCAAGCCTTGATGATAAGCATCACGTTCGAAAGAAAACTTATATGCATCAGCCATCTCAGCGACGGTCATCCCATCGACCAGAATACTGTTTTTCTTCGCTGAACCATCCACCGTGACGTTGGAAACGGTCACATCACGGAACTGTGCAGGTTCGGCGGCAGGCTGGGTATCGTTCACGTCCGCTTTATATTTAATCGTGAACACGAACGGCTCGTTGACAATATCACGCATCGCGTTATTACGGAATACCACGTCACGCGAGCCGCCACCATAATAGGGTCGACTCTTCATGCGCAGGCCAACATCCGTCTTATTCATGACGTTATCTTCAGCAACAATTTTTTCAATCCAGGCACCAGTATGGCTACCCGTGACCACCGCACCGTGTCCGCGACGGAAGTAGTTATTGAAGATCCAGGCACCGCTCTGCGCTTTTTGCCCCAGCGTCGCCACCTCGGCGCCGTACCCTGCCGCAAAGTTTACGCTGTCATCACCCGTATCGAAAAAGTTATTGAATACCATGACGTTTTGGCTGTTGCCGAATTCAATACCGTCTGCATTATTCGCATCATACGTCGTGTGCACCAGCGCATTCATCGCCACATTTTCGGATTCCAGCACCATTACACCGTGGTAAGCCGGGTTCAGAATCGTCAGCCCTTCCAGATACATGTTACTCACGCCGCGCAGCGTCATCAGGCTAGAGCGTCGGTTTTTGTACGCCTCATCCAGTGACATGCCTTCATTAACAGCTTTTGCCGTTTGGTCTTTTGCCAGAATACCGTCACTGCCAACATTGGTCGCTTTGCTCGCACGGTAGAGCGGCAATTCATTCTTTAATTCATCAATTTCAGTAATGTTTGTATCGCTGGCTTTGATGCCACGCGTCCAACCATTGCCATCAATCGTACCCTGCCCGACGATACGGATATTTTTAAATGTACCTGCATGGCTATTGCCCCGATCGTCGGCTTCCAGCACGTTAATCAGTGACGGTGGGCGCTTAGGTAATTGAGGTGAAGTGTAAGGGTAGAGATAATAGCCGCGAGCGAGCGGGTAATCGTCGCCATTTGCCGACCCCAGCAACGTAGCCCCTTTCGCGACTTCAAACGTCATGTCGCTATGCAGGAACAGCGCGCCGGTTTTAAACGTTCCCCCTTCAACCACGACTTTACACCCTTTCGGATACGCGGCTGGCGTACAATCGTCAATTGCCTTCTGAATCGCCAGCGTGTCGTTGGCTAGGCCATCCCCTTTCGCACCGTAGTTGGTTACATTCAGTGAAGCTGGCGTCGCCGTCGTTTTCTGCACGACGGTTTCACTATCTACGGATTCTTTGCCGTCGTCATAAAGCGCGCGCACCGTGAAGCGATATTCCGTTTCCGGCGACAGATTCGTCACCTTAAAATTATGAAAGCTGACGCGGACATGCCAGTTATCAGTATCAATCGCATTGTAGAAATTATCGATATAAGGCTTGGCGGGCGAATGAGTGTTTTGGTTATCAATCGTGCCGCCCAGCAAGGTTCCATTCATATAGACACGGTAATCCTTAATACCCGCAGCAGGTTTGGTCGGTTTTTCCCAGGCAAGTACCACGCTACTGTCATCATAGGCCAGCGTCGGCACTTTAAGATTTTGTGGCGCAGCAGAACGATCAACGCCCACATTCGGCGTTGAGTCGCTATCGCTGCATCCGGCAATCAGGCTGCTCAGAACAAGTGTCGCGCAGAGCGTAAGGCGAGTACGAGGTAAAAAGTCGGTCATAACATTTCCTGTATTTTTACTATTATTTCGCCCGACGCCTCTCTCCCTGCGGCAGGATCGTGCCACAGGACGATAGACATCGGGCAGAGGGTTTATAGATGAAAAGTTAAATAAAAATAATGAATGAGATCAGATAACTACGGCAGCGCAATCTCCAGTTTTCCCGCCCCGGCATTTTCCAGCACATATTTCTCAACGGCGGCGATGGATTTCCCGGCGCTGTACGCATAAGGCGGACTCCATTCCAATTCATTGGTGCAGGTTTCCAGCGCCCATGCGGGTACTGCTTTGCCAGAATTCGTAGCGGCGGCCTTCTCGGCGTCTTGCAATGTGCTGCATTTGTCTAATGCGATTTGATTCAAATTACTTGCCGGGTTGCCATTGAACCAGGAGCCGTTGTCTTTAAATTTGCTTCCCTTGTAGGCGCCAATAATCAGCTTTTCATCCGCGCCGCCGCCCTGGAAATTAAACACGTTACTTTCGGAAAGAATGGATGAATCGAACCCCATCCCAATGGCATACAGAATAGGGTAATTCGTATCCGTTGCCCCACGATGGTAGTTATTGAGCAAATGCACCTGACCAAAGCGCACTCGCGGCGAACGCTGCACGCTGTTGTCCCATAAATTCCCTTCAAAAGTGATTCGGTATTCCCCTTTATCACCATCACCAGAGCCAATTAATACCGTTTTGTCATGCTGGGCGAAAATGTTGTAGGAAATCGTCAGGTAGTCGGCCCCATCTTCGATATCCAGCAAACCATCGTGGCGTTGGATATGCTTGCCAAATAACACTGGTTCCTGATAGTCAGGATGTTCACCATCCGTAAAGGTGCAGTGATCAACCCAGACATTTTTGCTGGCATTAATCGATACCGCATCATAACGGGCATTCCAGTTTCCTTTATCACCGTCGCTGGCATCCCAGGCCGGGGCAAAATCGCGCGGAGCCTGGAACGTAATATTACGGATAATGATGTTGCTGTTATCCGTTTTGCCAAACGTGTGGCTTAAGGTGTTGAGGGATAAATAGCCTTCCACCAGCTTCGCTTCGCTACCCACGCCTAAAATAGTGGTATTCGGTGGTACCTGAAATTGAATCTGCGCCTTCTGGTTGTTGGCATACTGCGAACGTTGACCATTTTGCTTCTTAAGCAGGCTAAGTTCAGCGCTAGCCGCCGCCGCATCGCTGCCACCCGCATCCGCCGTCGCTTTCAACTGCGCCATATAATCCTGATCGAACGCTTTGACATATAAATCAAAATCAAACGTTGTTTTATTCGGCTTAGTTTTATAATACTCAGCATCCGCATAGCGTCCATTACCTAAATCATCGCCGCGGATAGTGCCTTGCCAGTAGATAATTTTGGGTTCTAATTTTGCCTTCAACTCCGCATCGGCATCGCCTGCGATATAAAGAGGACTGCGTATATTATTTAACGCATCTTTTAATTCCTGGCGGCTAGTCACGACATAAATGCTATTTTCATGTGCGCCTTCGCCCCCGTCGTTGCATAAAATTTACCATCCGTATTCTGATATTGTGCAGTCCAGCCAAACGGTGCCGTTTTCACCTGTAAATCTGGCGGTGCCGCTTCTGCCACTGGCTGCTGACTATTATCACACCCGGAAAGTACGAGCCCAGAAAAGACAATAGCTACCGCACAGGTGCGTAAACGACCAGTCCCAATAACCGCTCTAAACATTTTATCCTCAGTATTTTT
Organism: Pectobacterium sp. PL152; assembly: GCA_021907015.1. Classification (GTDB taxonomy): domain Bacteria; phylum Pseudomonadota; class Gammaproteobacteria; order Enterobacterales; family Enterobacteriaceae; genus Pectobacterium. The sequence goes on from CP091064.1 coordinate 857,876, forward strand.
TAATTATCAAAATAGAAAAATAAATCCGCATAAAACCCTGCGATATTAATCGCATACTTTAAAATTGCTTTTATTCGTCATTTAGCGGTAGTTCGATACATCCCTTATTGATAAAAAAGCAGCGCAATACCTGTAGTAAAAACCACATAATAAAACTGCCGATTTAACACTCTGGATGGTTAATTAACTGATTATGGCGCCTCCACATTTATTGACTATAAAAACCAAAAGAAACGTTATACCTACAAGGGTAAAACGTGGTTTCATTAAAGCAAATCCGCACGTTTTTTTTGCGACCGGCATCAAGATTCCATCTGTGATTATTATGATTGTAATAGTTTTTAATCAAAATGGAGGAATTGTCACATAACCGAGAGATTCAGTTTTCTGGCTCTTTCTATTTTTGCAAAATAAGGCAGACGGCACCATCCTACTCACCTCACTTTCGTTTATGATGTGATGCTACACGACCCCAAATATGCCCTAAAAATGAAGGATGAGCGCGTGGATAACGCAACGGACGCACCGACACACACAGCCAGCGCTGCTTACCAAATACCCCATGCCTGGGTATTTGATGATTATTTATGCTCTGCTTTTTATCGCACTTGGCTGGTTCAGCCATCAACGCTGGGGAACCCTACGTCTCCCACGACCGCTTTAGCAGTTCAAGCCGCGACCTTGCCTGCAGCAGAGGAACAAACGCCAACAACGCCTGCGGCGACACCTCATCAAGAAGAAGCCCATGTCGATACGCCTGTACCGTCAGAGAAAGGACTACGCTGCCGTTGCCAGCCATCAGCAATGGTGAAATTCCCCGCTGACCTACAGCGCACACGTTTATACGTCAGATGAAGCCAAACGCAGCGTCACGCTCAACGGTATGCAATTCCGTGAGGGCGATTCGCCAATAGAAGGGTTGACCATAGAACAAATCCAGCAGGACATGACCATTTTCAGCGTTGAGGGCGAGGTGTTTATTCTGGAGGCGTTGGAGGATTGGCCGGGCGGAAAATTCAACGAGAATGAACGTTCCGCCGACGATGAAAGTGGAAGCGCTGCGCCTTAACCGTGACTGCGGATAGCATCAATAAATGGCGTCAGCGTACGATTAAATTCCGAACACTGCGTCTCTTTGGGCGTACTGTCTTTTAATAACCCTTGATACAGGCTTTCACTGCGCTGCGGTAAAGCCTGATAGCTCGCGACATTCCAGCCTCTTTGTTTCGCCACAGTCAACGCGACATTCACAATCGTCGCATCATCGGGGAGATCGCTGCGGTTACACTTCGATTTCAGATAGCGGGTGGCCGCCACCAGTGATGACAGCTGATTCAGTTGATCGTTAGAGAGACCGTTACCGCAGAAGACTGGCCTGCCACCGTTCCTTTTGGGCAGACGTTCCTGTTTGTTGGCACCCGGCCAGCGTGACGCAAAGCAGCGTTAACGCAGTAATTTTAGACAGAGATAACGACATGAAGAACTCATCCTGATTGAGATTAACGGTAGGCATTCTAGCAAATGATAAGCCGCTGTCACGGCATGTTTATGTTGCTCCCAGTTAGTTGACTGGGAGCCGTGATGATTAAGCTGCGGAGCCCTTGCCTGATACCGGTTTGGTCGTCGGTAAGATGCCATCGGCGCGGAACATGGTCTTAATACCGCGCACGGCCTGCCGAATACGATCCTGGTTTTCAATTAAGGCAAACCGAACATGCGTATCGCCATAATCGCCAAAGCCAATGCCGGGAGAGACGCAAACCTTCGCTTCCGACAGCAGTCGCTTGGCGAATTCCAGCGACCCTAGGTGCGCATAGGCGTCAGGAATTTTCGCCCAGACATACATGGACGCTTTCGGTTCATCAACCATCCAACCTGCTTCATGCAGACCGCGAACCAACACGTTACGGCGCTGACGATACTGCTCGGCAATATCCAGCACGCATTGCTGATCGCCTTCCAACGCGGCGATCGCGGCAACCTGCAACGGCGTAAACGTGCCGTAATCGTGGTAGCTCTTAATCCGCGCCAGTGCGCTAACCAGCTCTGGGTTGCCGACCATAAAGCCAATACGCCAGCCCGCCATATTGTAGCTTTTTGACAGCGTGAAGAACTCCACTGCGATGTCCTTCGCACCGGGAACCTGCATAATTGATGGTGCCTTCCAGCCGTCATACACGATATCGGCATAGGCCAAATCATGGATCACCAGCACGCCGTACTGTTTCGCCAACTCCACCACGCGTTCAAAGAAATCCAGCTCAACGCACTGCGCCGTCGGGTTCGACGGGAAACCGAGAATCATCATTTTCGGCTTCGGGATACTCTCGCGGATAGCACGTTCTAATTCGTTGAAGAAATCGACGCCTTCCACCAGCGGCACAGAGCGAACCTGCGCCCCGGCAATCACTGCACCATAAATATGAATCGGGTAGCTAGGGTTTGGCACCAGCACCGTATCGCCATGATCCAACGTTGCCAGCATCAGGTGCGCCAGCCCTCTTTGGAACCAATCGTGACAATCGCTTCGCTTTCAGGATCGATATCAACCTCATAGCGATCGGCGTACCAGCGGGAGATCGCACGACGCAAGCGTGGAATACCTCGGGAGGTCGAATACCCGTGAGTATCTTCGCGTTGTGCAACCGTACAGAGTTTTTCCACGATATGAGGAGGTGTTGGGCCGTCAGGGTTACCCATGCTGAAATCAATAATGTCTTCGCCGCGACGACGCGCAGCCATTTTTAATTCAGCAGTGATATTAAATACATACGGGGAAGACGATCGATGCGCGTAAAACGGCGCGGAGAAGTAGAATCAGCCATAACATCCTCAAATTAACGTGAGCGCCCGGACCGTCCGAGCGACGCAGTGCCTGTAAAAAGGCACTCTACTCAACATCACTCAAATCGCAGTAAGCCCGTTTTTGTTGATTACGGCGGTACATGCAACCTGAAGTGTGATAAGCCTATTCAAGCTATCTCAGATAATTCTCCCTGTCGATACCGCGCTCATAAATTTTTCCCTCCCGCAATGAAGCCCCATCAATTTCTAACGACTTATCGCGAAAAATGAAGAATATGCGCGGGAAGAAGCATTACACTTGATGACCCACTCAGGCCTTGCAAACAAGGCACTTACCCCTGAAGCACAGGACGGTTAACCCGAGAGTAAGCTTATGACCGAGATGCGATATTTCACCGAGAGTTGGCCAATAGAGGGCGCATTTACCATCTCACGCGGCAGCAAGCGTCAGGCAGATGTCGTTGTGGTAGCGCTCCAGTCCGGCAACGTGGTGGGCTACGGAGAATGTGTCCCTTATTCACGCTACGGCGAGTCCTCGACAGCGTAATGGCGCAAATTGGCTCACTGCACAGCGACGTTCGTAACGGTTTAGATCGGGAGACGCTACAAACCATCCTGCCCGCAGGTGCGGCGCGCAACGCGCTGGATTGCGCACTCTGGGATCTGGAGTGCAAACAGCATCAGCAACGCATTTGGCAGCGTTTGAATCTCCCTCGCCTATGGCGCTGGAGACGGCCTATACCCTATCGCTGGATACGCCAGATCGTATGCGGCACGCCGCAATACACAATGCCCATCGTCCCCTTCTCAAATTAAAACTGGCAGATACAAACGATCTGGCCAGAGTTGCCGCCGTTCGCGAAGGCGCGCCCTTGGCCCGTCTGATTGTGGACGCCAATGAGGGATGGGACACCGAACGTTATCTGACGCTGGTTCCTGAACTCGCTGCACTTGGCGTAACGATGATTGAACAACCTTTCCCAGCAGGCAAAGATGATGTGCTGGCAGACTTGCCCCGCCCGATTCCCGTCTGTGCCGATGAATCCTGTCATGACAGCCAGTCGCTGTCCGCTCTGGTCGGCCGCTATGACATGATCAACATCAAGCTGGATAAAACCGGCGGGCTAACGGAAGCCCTGCGTCTGCGACAATATGCGCAGGAGCAAGGTTTAAAATTATGGTCGGCTGCATGGTGAGTACATCGCTCTCGATGGCACCCGCGTTTGTCGTCGCGCAAGGCGCCGCCGTGGTCGATTTGGATGGCCCGCTGCTCTTGCAGCGCGATCGTACTAACGGGTTGCACTATAACGGTAGCGAAATATTACCGCCCGACGCATTATTGTGGGGATAACGCGCGTTAACCTGCATTGAGCAACTATTAAGGAGTGTTGTGATGCAACGTCTTGTTTATGTTGATGGACAGTATGTAGAAGAAAATGAAGCAAAAATTTCTGTATTTGACCGTGGTTTCCTGTTTGCCGATGCCGTCTATGAAGTGACGGCGGTCATCGATGGCAAGCTGGTTGATTTCGCCGATCATATCACTCGCCTGCAACGCTCCTGCCGCGAGCTGTCGCTCACGTTGCCTGTCACTCCTGAGGCACTCAAAACCATTCACGATGAGCTGATCAATAAAAACGATCTGAAAGAAGGCGCGATCTATTTACAGCTTAGCCGTGGCAATGCCGGCGATCGTGATTTCTATTTCCCTTCTGCTGACGTCAAATCCACGCTGGTGTTATTCACTCAGGCACGTTCGCTGGTCGGTAACCCGAAAGCCACAACGGGCCTGCACGTTGTCACCACCGAGGATATTCGCTGGCAGCGCCGAGACATCAAAACCGTCAGCCTGCTCGCCGCCAGCCTGGCAAAAGAGTATGCCCATGCCAATCAGGCCGACGACGCTTTCTTTGTTGAAGACGGTTTCATTACCGAAGGCAGTTCCTGCAATTGCTACATCGTCCTGCATGACAACACGGTTGTGACCCGCCCACTCAGCAACGCTATTCTGCACGGTATTACGCGTCAGTCGCTGCTCAAGCTGGCAGAAAAGGAGGGCATTACGCTGGAAGAACGCTTTTTACGCCGGAAGAGGCGTATCACGCTAAAGAGATTTTTGTCAGTTCAGCCACCATGCTGGTTCTCCCCGTCGTAATGCTGGATGGAAAACGATCGGCGACGGTAAGCCCGGAAAAATGACTCAGCGATTGCGTGAAATCTATCTCGATATGATTAAACAGCAGGAAAAATAGCCGCGCTTCACATCCTGTAAACACGGCTTCGATGTTCATCCGTTACCCGTTCACTGCCGGATAACGGATGGCTGAGCACATTATTTATCCTCACCCGACATGCCGTCAGGCAGGGCAAACCCTGAGTTCTCCAGCACCATCTTCTGCGGTACGGCCAGTGGAATATTAGATTCCCGCAGTCGCTTGATAATCGCAAACAACAGATCGCTCTTCGCTTCCGATACCATTCTCGGGCTGCTGACATAGCCCGTTACGCTCAGCACCATGCCCGTTGGGTTCAACTGGCTAAACTTCACTGACGGTGCTGGGGTTTCCAGAATCGCATCGTGGTTAATATAGGCATCCAGTAACAGTGTCCGGACCTCTTCGGGATCGATATCCAGCGGGAACGTCAGCGCCAGCGTGGCAACCCCAAACGGATTCCCCATCGTAATATTGCGCACATTCTGCGAAATAAATTGGGAGTTCGGCACGATCACCGTCGACCGGTCGCCAAGCTGAATTTCCGTCGCACGCACGTTAATCCGCCGGATATCCCCTTCCACCCGCTGATGCTGACCGAGTCCCCTACTTTCACCGGGCGCTCCGTCAACAAAATCAGGCCGGAGATAAAGTTTTTCACTATCTCCTGTAAACCAAAACCGATACCCACCGACAGCGCGCTGACAATCCATGCCAGCTTGTTCCATTCAATCCCCAATGTCGCCAACGTCAGCAGGATAATCAGGATGTAGCCGATGTTGCTGAACAGCGTCACCAGCGACGCACGGATTCCGCGTTCTAACGTCGTTTTAGGAAGGAACTCATCTTCCAGCCAGCGTTTTGAGGAGCGTAAAACATAAACCCCACGACCAGAAAGAGCACCGCATTGACCAGATGCGCAGGCACAATGCTCAGCGTTTCCAGCCCTTTTCCGCCCCAGATTTCAACGGCTTTTGCACCAGTTCCAGCGGCGTCGTGGTGCCAAACGTGCCGTTAAGTAAGGCAACCGCCGCCATTAAAATTAAAAGCACTTTGCCGCTGGCCGACAGAATCAAGGTGGCCTGAGCCAGATGACGGTCGTCCAGATTAAGCGAATTTTTCATCCGCTTGCCGCTGGCATTGTTAGGGGAAAAGAGGCTTTCGCAGATATCAGTAATAAAGGTTGAGAACAAATACAGGCAGGAGAACACCATGCCAATCCACACCAGCTCGAACGCCAGAAAACGGGCCAGTGAGATATAACCGATGACCAGCGACACCAAAATCGAGAACGCCGTCGCCAAGACCGCAAGATGAATAACGCCGGATAACGTCGAACGGGCTTCCGGCTGCTCCCCTGAGTGCACCATCTGCCGACGAATCTGATCGCTTTTCAGCGCTATCGTCCCTGCGGTGAATGCGAGGAACAGCGCAGATAAGCCGTTAACCATAATGGTTGCCGCGACCGATGTGCCCACCGTCGCTGTCACTTGTTCAATAAAACCAAAGATCAGAATAATACCTGCGGCAACCACAGGAAACGGCTTCATGGCTTTTGCGACGGGGTTAGCAATCGCAGGCAAACGCCAGGAAGGACGCTGATTCGAAAGGAACGCTCGCCCTAACCCAGCCACCATCGAGCAAAAAATAGCCTGTCTCACCAGCGCATCAAGGAACGACACGACGCGTTCAGAAGCCTCACCGTGGCGCGTAAACGTAAAATCGATCAGATTTACCGCAATACCGATCGTGACCACAGTTGAGATAACCGACGCCGTAGCTAAAAACTCCGCCGCAGGCGCCCTTCTGGTAACCAGTTAATTCCCGCCCAGGCCAGACATTTCTCCATATACCGGCGCCCTGCCGAGCTCATGACCATAGCGATCAAAATCAGGAATGCCGAACCGTAACGCCAGTCTGGCTCCCAGGCCACCGTAAAGGCATCGCTTATCTGATCCTGAAAGGCACTCAGGCGACGGACATCTTCGGCCTGCGGAGTCACAACCGGTGCCCAGAAGCGCCCCCAGAATGCTACCGGAATTCAATGCCAACTGCGTTTTCAGCGCATTACGACGCAGAGTAACAATTTGCGCTGACAGGTTGGACGCTCCATTGCGTAACGCCTGAATCTGCTCGCTCTGCGCATCCATTTTTGCTTTTTGCGTATTCAGACTGTTTCGCTTACGCGTCACTTCGCTGGTTTCACTAATGCTGGATCCGGGTTCTGGCGCAGGCCCTAAAACATCCAACTGAGCCTGAATTTGAGCGCGCTGCGGTGCTACTGCATTAGCAAGCTCATTGGCGCTATTCACCAGTTCCTGCGTGGTGTCATTCAACGCGCCAAATTTGCTGTCGTTATTGGTGCCTGAAACCTGCTGCTTGATGTTATCTAACTGTTTTTGCAGCTTGACCAACTCGGCATCAACATTAATTTTTACTGGCGCATCGGTCTGCGCAGGTTGTGGGTCAGGATCAGAATCCGCATTCGCCGCCGCTGCATATCCAACAGGCAGCATCAACATCGCCAGCAGACAAACGCGCAAGAATGCGGATGAAAGAATGTTCATAAATCAAAAGGTTCCAAAGTTCGACAAAATAGCGGATCCACAAATGACCGAGCGATAAACCCGGTACGTGAAAGCAGCCCACACTCATCCAAAACCCAACGAATGCGGCCATAGTGTACCAACAGCGTGGAGTGCAGAATACGTCCGATCATAACTTGAAAAGAATTACTGAACGCATCCAGCAGATAAAACTGAAATTCTCACTGCTATGTGTAGTTCATGTGGACGAGGCTCGCAATTGTGCAAAAAAGTCACACCCAAAAAAGCGACATTCGCCAAAGTTGTACAGGGATTCACCGTATAGCGTAAATCCAGCGCCAACCCGTTGACTCACTGGGACGTGTGGGTATAATCCAGCCCACTGTTGTAACACGCAACAGCCATTTCTTTTGAAATGCGCCCTTAGCTCAGTTGGATAGAGCAACGGCCTTCTAAGCCGTAGGTCACAGGTTCGAATCCTGTAGGGCGTACCATTTTACGTTCTCCCAGACTCTACCGAATTCAACAAAACCCCGTTATATTCATTGATACCACTAGGATTTTCTGTCGCTGAGCTCTATCGAGATCAACCCAGCATATCGGAAATCAAGTCGATGTTGGGGCCTCTATGGGGGCTCTTCTTGTTCAATGACTATTAGGGACCCCACGATGCCACTTAATGCTCGACAGATAGAAACCGCCAAGCCACAAGACAAAGAGTACAAACTCACTGACGGCGCAGGTCTTTATCTTCTGATAAAGCCGAATGGAGTCAAATATTGGCGTTTGAAGTACCGCGTTGCAGGGAAAGAGAAAAATTATCTATCGGTGTCTATCCTGATATCTCGCTGGCAGAAGCAAGACTAAAACGGGAGGAAGCTCGTAAAATCGTCGCTTCTGGTGGCGATCCTAGTGAACGGTAAACCCATCCCTGACAACCGTGGCAATATCTCTACGCGATTGATGGAACATATCCGGGAGAATCCAGCGAAGGAAACTTACGAAGATGAATTCTTCAGTATTCGTTACTTCAGAAGGGAACCGCGCATTTGACCTTCAAACGCCTGGAATTGGTTGAGCTTATGAACGACATCATAACTAAACACTATCCAAAAATACTATCGAGTAAGAAAACCAAGGTACGTATACTTAGTAAGAACATGACAATAACGTAAACATCAGATGAATGGATTTCGATGAATAATATTAATAATGCTAAACGGATTTTAGATGAGAATACCAAAGTGCTTTATGGCATCTTTGGTGTCATTAGTTCTTCTGGCTATTTCCCACCTTTGCCCTTTCTGAATGAATTCTTCCTGGTTGGCAGTGATCCATGTGATCAAGATGGAAGAATGGGTTGTTGGCGTCCATTCACCCTTATACTCTCGGAATATGAAGTGGTAAAGGAATGGTGGTTTGCATCTCATCCGGGTACAGTTGAGTCACAACTTGGTTGTGAATCTTGGGGATTGGGTTCAAGAGATCCTCGAAATGTAAGTGTAAGCCCCACGCCAAACCGAACCATTCACTTTAGACGGCTCAGTGCAATCTCACTGAGCCGGCAACGTTTATTCTATTGAACTCGCCAGTCACTGAAGTAATGACCGATCGCGGCAGGGTGGTCGAGAGGAGCGGTGGCGGCGATATAGCCATCTGGCCGAACTAACAGATATTGATCGGAATAGGGGCTACTTCCCGCTTCAATGTGCAGAACATTGACGATATCAGGCAGTGATGCCGGTACATCTGCCGTGCCAATGATGAGCAAACTGTAATTGCGATAATTTAAATGTGAGTAAATGCGGTTTGGCTGACTGGATTGAGAATCACGCCACATAAAATCATGCAGCCTTTCGCCAACACGCCCACCTGTTCCATAGCGAACGCCCATCCCCGTGATGTAACCCGCACGTTTTTCGACAATCTTGACGTAATCATCGGCATGGGTGCCTGTCTCTGAGGTTTTGGTTGAACGCACGAGTTCCGCTGACGTTTTTACCACTTCCAGCGCGACCGCTTTTCGCTCTGTTTCGTAAGTCTGCAATAGCGTTTGGGGGCATGATGATGGGTAATCATCGCGATTTTCCAGATGAGGTTAAATGCATCGGCCAACCCGGTATTTAACCCTTGCCCACCATTTACCGAGTGAATATGGCTCGCATCACCAGCGATAAATAATTTATTTTCAAGGATATAGTGTTCTGCTACAGACTCTTTAACCGAGAATTGTGAATACCACTCAATAGACTTGAAGCGCAGACGGTGTGGTTGCAGAGCATGGTTAATTTTATCTATCGCCTGCTGTTGCGTGAAATCCTCACTCTCCATCTGGATATAGAAACGATCAATCTTACCTTCACGTGGTATCCAGGCGACATCGGCGGTTTCTGCCTGGAAAACAATAATTTCCGGTACTTTTGGGAAATCAGTTTCTATTTCACCATCAATCACGGCCCAGGTAATTTGTGGCCGCGTGATCTCAAACGGGATAGCAAAGTGTTGGCGTACAAACGATCGTGAGCCATCTGCACCAATCAAATACCGGGAGCGAACGATCTCGCCGCTAGAGAGCGTGGTGAGGCAGCCGTCTTCCTCAAGCACAATATTTTGCACAGAGGTATTGCGGCGCACGGCGTTATTTAGCGCAGTGAGCTTATTATCGAGCGCTTGTTCTACATAAGCCTGACCAATCATTAAAAATGCTTGTGAAAACAGCCGTCTAAAGCATCCCACCAGGTAGACTGACGTGAAATAAATTTACCTTTTGACCAGACTGAGCTGGTATTGCAGGTTTTGCCCAAGGGATAAAGCTCATCGAATAAACCGATAATTTCAAACAGCTGCAAACTACGGGCGTTTAGCGCATCAGCACGGCCTACCGTTAACGGCCCTGATGATTTATCGATAATGACGGTGCTTAAACCTGATAGCTGAGCAAGATAGGCACAGGCCAGACCAACAGGCCCCGCGCCGATAATCATGAGATCAACATGCTGTGGTTTCATGACGGTTGCACCAAATGTGGGTTATTCAGTGGCTGTTTAGCATGGATGTGTACCCGACGTAGATGACGACCACTCTGGCTGGCATACGATTCGCGACCGTGTAATAACGAGTAGTTATCTGCAATGACAATATCGCCGCTTTGCCATTGGTGAGCATACTGAACCCGTGGATCATATAAGGCATGCTGCAAGCTGCTGAGTAATTGCTCTTGCTCTTCAGGTTCAATGCCTGAGAAATGATAAGTGGACGGGTTCAAGAATTCTTTATCACCCGCAATCGGCGGCTCACAAAACGAATCACGGGATGAGTGCGGTAAGGGTGTTGCTCGATAATAGGCGCCTGCGCGGTGCTGCTGTATAGCTCGACGGCGCGCTGATATTGACCAGTTGCACGCTGCCACAGCGCTTTGGTTTCGGGTGACGCCAGACGTAACGCCGTGGTGGTACTCGAAAACGTGGTTCGCCCACCCTGCCCTTCGCCAACGGCTGAGACGCATTGAAAGACCTGTAGTTCAGGCACGGTTTTAAGGTACATGCCATCCCAGTGTAAGGGGACGTAGTTGTTAGCAAAGATATGGTCGGTAGCATCGGATTGTTCAACCAGTTCCAACACGGCACCAAATGGCCATTGCATAATGTCACCTATGGCCGCGCAGTATGTTGTTAAATTTTCTGCACTCGTAAAACTATCAAAGCCCCGCAGTACCACTAATTGTTCGTTCTCTACTAATGTACGCAGCCAGATAGGTGATAATTCACCAATATGCACGCCTGACTGTTTAGGCTCAATACGCACACCAAAATGACAGGTTTCACCTTGGGAATGGGTTAAAGGCTGATAATCGAAGCGATCTTCTAAAGTGAATGAGTCCATTTTACTTCTCCGTGTATTATCCATTGTTGAAAGATCTTTTCAGATAATATCGGCAACAAATATTCAACACCACGGATACAATTTTAATAATTAGGAGGGTTTGAATAGAGAATTACTGCCCTCCTCTTTTCACTACTATCTAATGATGTAATGGACCTTGATACTCCCCACAATTAAAAAACCCCAGATAAGCCTATCCGGGGTCTTTAAATAACGAGAAAAAACCGTCGCCGTTTCAGGCTTAGCCGCGGTTCTCTTCGATGTAGCGCGCCAAGTCCGCAGGGGTTTTCAGAACGGTAGCGACTTCGGTCGGTGGGATCACGCAGCCGTAAACGTCCTGCACTTCCAGCACCAAATCGACCGCCAGAATAGAGTCGAGAATATCAGACTCAATCAGCTCATCATTAAAGCCCACTTTGCGGGATAATATCTTTTCAAACAGCGCGAGTATTTCCTGTTCCATCATTTTTCCTGAGTATTAGATCGTGCGGGCATGGGTATCCAGCAGCTTACGGTCAATTTTGCCGTTAGGGTTAAGCGGCAACGCATCTTTGATAATAATTTGGGAAGGCACCATGTAGGGCGGAATCACCTTCGAGAGCGACGTTTTAATCGCTTCAGGCGCTAAATTCGTCACACAGAACGCCGCAATGCGCAGAACGCCGCCGCCCGATTTCATTAGCGGCAGAACCACCGCTTCACTGATGTCGGACATCGCCAGCAGGCGATTTTCAATCTCGTTGATTTCAATGCGGTAGCCATTCAGTTTTATCTGGCTGTCATTGCGCCCCTGACAGTATAGCAGCCCGTCTTCGTAGCCCAGATCGCCGGTTCTGTAGCCACGGAACGCTTCGCTTTCACGATACAGCAATTTTTCCGCATTCTCTTTCGCCAATCCAAGGTAACCGCGCATCACGTTTTTACCCCAAATGATCAACTCACCTTCAGCGGTAATTTCCATTCTGGAATCCGGCATCATCGCGCCGACCGGCAGCAAGTCGTTGTCACTGTGCAGGATTTCATCGGTGATTTCAATAACGGTGGTCGCGATAGTCGCTTCCGTTGGACCATAGGAGTTGAGAATTTTGGCATGCGGGAAGCGGCGGCGTAGCTGCTTGACCAACGCTTTGTTTAGCACTTCGCCAATGAACACAAAGACATTGAGTTCAGGTAAATATTCACTGTTGAACTGGGGGAAAGCAGCTTCTGGTAAGCAAAAGAAGGCGTTGACACCAGGCGGAAACGCCGTTGTCTTTCAGGCGATCGAGCCAGTTTTCTGCCGCGATATCCTCTTTCGCATTCAGAACGATATGCCCTCCGGTTGCCAGATTCGCCAGCAGAGGAATCAAGAGAGATCGAAACTGAACACCGCATGGTTCATCAGCACCGGCACGTCCGGCAGCGAAAAGTCCTGACGCACCCATTTCATGAAGTGCCACAGGCTTTCACGTCCGATCTGCACCCCTTTAGGTTTTCCGGTGCTGCCGGAAGTGAACATAATATAGGCGAGATCCTGCTCCACCAGCGCCTGTCCGGCTTCTCCGGTCGAAATGAACTGTCGGGTCGCGACATCATAATAGTAAGGCGCGCTCGCCAGATGACAAATCTCGTTAAGCCGCTCCTGCGGATAGATGCAGTCCACCGGGATATACGGAATGTTATGCAGCAGACAGCTATAGATCGCCACGGCAAACTCCGCCTGCTGATGCCCATATAACACGACCGGCGGCCCCGCAGGCTGCTGACATTGCTGATAGCGTTGCGCCCAGTCTGTCACCGCAACAGATAGCTGTTGCCAGGTCATTGCTTCATCGCTGCCGCTAATCGCCAACCGATCAGGGTTAGCGGGGTTAAGCAATGCCGCACGGAGGAAATCTTGCAGTTCCTGAAGCTCAGAGTGAAGGTTCATAGAGGAGACATTCCGCTAAAGATGTAGAGGGAGGCCGCAGCGCTTGCCAGCGTCAGAATTCGACCGATGAACACAATAACCGGATGATGTAGACAATTGCTCAGTGCTGGGCTGCGTTTGGCTGACCACTGCAGCATGTTGTGAGCAACGGAAATGGCGCCAAACAGCGCGCCGCTGATGACATAGTGTCGTTCAAGCCCGTTCCATGCCCCCATACAAAACAGGGTGCAGAAGATGCCAATATTCTGCGCCAGCGTTTTGTTCTGTCGGAAAAAGTCGAGCTTCATCAGATTCATATAAATCGGCATAAAGACCACGTCCCTCAGCCATTCAGACAGGCTGATGTGGAAGCGCCGCCAGAAATCCTGCGGGTTTTTAGCCAGAATAGGCAGATTAAAGTTTGCCGGGATATTCAGGCCAAATAAGCGCCCTGCCCCGATAGCCATATTGCTGTAGCCGGCAAAGTCAAAATAGAGATAGGCGCTGTAGGCCAGCGACATCACGATGCCAACGGTTAACGTAAACGGGCGATGGCTCCACGATTCAATCACCAGGTTATTGACCAGCATGGCAAATAAGAATTTCTGAATAATGCCGGTAAAAATCTGCTCCATCGCCACTAAAAATTGCTCACGGGTGATCGTGAAGACCGGTTTAGTAATGTCATTAACCCATGTCCGCCAGCGATACATCGGGCCGGCCAGAATAATAAAAGGCATAAAGAGGTAGCAAAAGTAATGCAGGAAATGCTGACCATCTTTTTTGCTGCGATAAAGCAGCACATCAATGGCGCGGAAGGTCATAAAGGACAGGCCGATCATGCCCCAGTGGTTGTTGAGGTGTAATTTCACCAAAAACAACGGCAGCAGCGTCAGGCTGACTGCCTGCCAGGTTTTTAACCACCCTTTCTCTTTTAAGGTGACCAGAAGATAAAAGCTCAGGAAAACCGCCACGGGAACAATATAATCCCCCTGGAAAATATATCCCCAACCTAGTACCGCCAATACGGAAAAGGCGGATAAATACGTCAGCCGATAACTGAATACGCGATTAACCAGCGCAAACAGTAACGCCGATGAAAACAGAAGGAAAAAAAACATTCCGGAGCTGTACATCATTCATCCTTCAGAATTTTTGATATTCAAAATGCACTTTTAAACTCATACTTTCATCAACAGAGGTCCATGCGACGATGGTGACTGCCAGAAAGAGATAAAGGAAAAAAAGGCGAATAGCAGTTTTCATCATTTAAAACTCTCTGCAATAAATTGATCCATCGCGACCCATGCCGGACCGGTTGGGTGCAGGCGATCCCAATTCCAGCCGTTTTGATAAGGCTGCGCATACATATCGAAATAACGCACCTGATTTTCCTCCAGCATCGATCGGATCTGGCTATCGACCGGCCGGAATTTCTCGGAATTCTTAATCGCCCACGGATTAATCGGATCGACAATCACCACAAACTGGACGTTACGCGCTTTCAGCAGTTGGATCGTCGCCCGTAATGCCTCCATCTGCGCTGGCACAATCGGTGCATCGTCCCACTCTTCCCGCGTTGGATCGTCTGCAAAAACGGACTTATCCATCCACAATGTGTCTGCACTTTGCTCGCGGGCCTGATTCAACACCTTAGCCTGAGCCAACTCGCGATCCCAGTCAGGAATCGTATTGACGGTTGGCCGATGTGGCCACGGTTGTGTTGGCTGGGGAATAATACCTAGCATCGACAGCCAGTCGTTTTTTATTAGCTCGCAGAAATTAGCAAATTGATAACTCACTTCCTGCCAGATAATTTGTGGATCCCAGCCATAGACTTGCATTTGGCCAAACGTTAAGTGGCTTATCTCTTCTTTATCGATATGTTGTAAGTAATTGACCAAAAAGGGGCGCGCCTGATCATCTTGCATCAGGGGATTAAAAATAGATGCCGGGAAATTATTGGCAAAAATTGCCGGGGGAATACCGTCTGAATAAAAGCTATCGGGTGCCAGCAGCAAAACAACTTTACTGTTAGCGCTAAGCTCATTTTTAAAACGTGAGAGCAGTAAAAAGTGCGTGACGCTATCCACATAGCTATCGCCATAGGCCACAACCGGACGATGTAACTGGTTATTAAAGTAATTATAGACAGCGTAATGTTCATCTTCCGATGTAGAGACCTCGGAAGCCCCGAGAAAGAAAATCGCATTGCCCTGTAATGCATGGGAAATGGTGGCTATCTTTTCCTTTTGTTCTTTTGCCGTCCCTTCCATCGTGTTAATCAGCGGCTGGAATGTCAGCGCCGGATCGACGCTCTTCACCAGCTGGGGAACGCTAAGAAACAGGATGGCAAGCGTCGCCATCAGGATATGTAGGCAGAGAATATTTTTGATTTTCATTATAAAGTAAGGCTACATGATATTTATTGTTTGAAAGTTGTGAATTTTTATCTTCACAGTAAATCGATCCCTGTATTTTTGGATTATATACCAGGCCTATCGCCGATGATGAGCGTTGCTGTGTAACGGTATGTACAGTGTTTATGTTCGTCACAATAATCAGGCTGACAACCAGACAGGAGAAGGGGTTTCAAGCCGTCATTATCATC
This sequence comes from Pectobacterium sp. PL152, assembly GCA_021907015.1. Classification (GTDB taxonomy): domain Bacteria; phylum Pseudomonadota; class Gammaproteobacteria; order Enterobacterales; family Enterobacteriaceae; genus Pectobacterium. The sequence continues at coordinate 873,821 of CP091064.1, forward strand.
TACGCCATCTGAATATGAGGTAGTAAAGGGTTGTTGACAGCCCCCGAGTGCCCAGATTTGTGAGTGACTTCAGTGATGATAGCGTTCAAGAATCTTTGGTGCGATGAATAAGTACGAATCGCATCATCCTGGCCTTCCTTTTATTGCATCTGACAAACCATTCTCTTAATGTTAACTTAATATATTCGCAATATTGCTCACTCGTTCGGTATACCTCTCCCCGTTTTACAAAGCTATGCGTCATTGCAAAAAAAACTAAAAGGAGAATCGATGAAAAATTATCAGGCCACTATCCCCGGCTATTAATCATCTCAATCACCCTATTTGTTATCGCCTGCTCATCCAGCACGAAAAGATCCCCTACGGATGAAACGCCAGCGTGTATGACGTATCGTTCCATGATGACGGCGCCCTTGCCACCAGCGGAAATGATGAGGCTAAAAAATCAGTGCGGGCAATCAAGGCATTAATATAGTGGGGATCGTCAGCACAGATCCCCAGAATTTCTCTAGCACGCTATCACACTAATGATGACAAGCCAATAAATCGCGCCTTTGTGTATTGCCAGAACAACAGGCATATTATGCGAGAACTACAACGCTATGACTTGAGATGACTGAGTTATTCCTTAATGTCCATCAAAGCAAGGTGCTGTTTTATTTCTTCAATCAGCTTTTCTGGCCCACCTTCTTGTACAAAATCAGCGATCAGAAACTTGAAGCCTATTGTTTTAACAATTTTTGATAATTCAACGTTACCTTAGATTCGAGTGCTGGGTAGTCTGACCAATTCCAGAGTCGATCAAATATATTATTATTTTGTATTTGTCTGACTGGGCTAAATAGATAAATTGCCAAGTAACTTTCTGCTTGTGCTGCCGTTTTTTTAGTTCACAGGCATCTGGCTCTTTTTTCATATACGTTTCTTCGCGATACTCCCATTCCAGTTCACTATCGGTGATAAGCCTGATATCCAGAATGTAATCATCTGGACGGAAGTAGCGTGATTCGGATTTTTTTTTAAAAGGTAAATGAAGTGTCCATTAACGGCAAAAAATTCCATACCCAATAAGTATTTAATGGACTCTTCGCGTTTGATGGTAACGAGTTGAAGCTAATCGGATTCCACTGTAGGAATCGCACATCCATCAGTTCCCTTACCCGCTCTATTCGGGGTAATACCTGCTGATAAAACCCGGCGCAGATACGATGTGCCTGTCTGACTTGCTGAAGCGAGTCCTCAATATTCATTTGTAACGTCCTTACTTACTGTCAGAAAAAGAAGAGAAAATATTTTTAGTTTCCTCATGCAGAGGAAAGTCAGTAATAAACTGAGATAAATTTTTATACTCTGGCAGAGCCACGCGAATTCCATATAAGGAAAGAGCAGACAGACAATCCCGAACAATATGCTGCTCATGGATATCCACATTCTGTAAAGACAGTAATGCGTTCTTAGCATTATGCCACTCTCGCTGTATTACTTTTGTATTATCTTTATAGTTTCCTATTAATTTATTATTAAACTCCCCTAACGATTTGGGAATATTTCCTAATGCAATAAAATAGAGTTGTTCTTTTCTTCTCTCATCCTGATGATAGGCAGTAATCTCTCGTTGCCATTGTTGATGGTACTGCCCCCTCCCTTCAGGGGTTTAACTTCAATCAAAACATCGGCCTTTTCAAACTCCAGAACAACGTCAGGTTCAACACTGTTCTGATCAACATTTTTTCATTTTCAGCGAATAACGAGGCCAAAAATTCACCTGACGATATTCACCTAATTCTGATTTCGATAAACCTAGAAACTCACTAATAAACAAGAAACGACTTTCTGCACTCAAATAACCAATTCGTGTCCAAAATGCTGCCGTCAATAAATCCTCTCGTTTTTTAAAAACATTACGCCAACTTTCTGGCGCTTTCCCCTCTATTTCCACTCTGCCTGCTTTTCCTTGCATAATGGCCTGAAGCATCTAATTCTCCTGATAAACCTAATAGATCACTCGGAAGGTACTCTGCCTAAATGGTGTGATCTGAACGCCAGACTTACGACCAACCAGACCGAGCCATACCGATCATAGCATCGCCCGCCAACACTGAACGATGCCTAATTAGAAAAACAAGCCAGAAAATCCGCGATAAAACGCGTTCCTCCCAATCGCTAACGCGGGTAACGCAGCGCTTCCACAAATAGCGAGAAGGCGGTGGTGTGCTGTTTGCGGCTGGGATAGTACAGATAGTAGCCTGGGAACGGCGGACACCATTCCGTCAATACCCGATTCAGGCGTCCACTGGCAATGTCATCTCGCACCGCATCTTCCGGCACATAGGCTAAACCAAGGCCAATCAGTGCCGCATCAATCCCGCTGGCGCAGGCTATTCATGGTCAGTTGTCCTTCAACGCGCACCTTGATTTCCCGACCGTTTTCTCAAACTCCCACGCGTAGATCCCCCATCGTCGGCAGGCGCATGTTGATACAGCGGTGATGCTGCAAATCCTGTGGCGTCGCGGGGGCGGGATTACGCGCGAGATAGTTCGGGAGCCGACCACCGCCATACTCATATCCGGCGCGACACGCACAGCGATCATGTCTTTCGCCACCTGTTCACCCAGGCGAATCCCCGCATCGAATCGGCCAGGAACAATATCGGTTAAAGCGTTATCTACCGTAATTTCGACGTTAATCTCGGGTAATTCGCCAAAAATGGCTTTAACACCGGCCATAAGATGGAATCAACCGCATGTTCCCCGCCGCGATGCGAATATTGCCCGCCGGACGCTCGCGCATATCGCCCAGCGCCACCAGCTCACTTTCAATATCTGCAAAGCGCGGGCCGAGGCTATCCGCCAGCTTCTCCCCGCTTCCGTTGGCGCGACGCTGCGCGTGGTTCGGGTCAGTAAACGTACCCCAGCCGCTCTTCCAGGCCACGAATCGAATGGCTTAGCGCCGACTGGGAAAGCCCGAGCTTCGCCGCCGCTTTGGTAAAACTGCGTTCTCTTGCCACCACAAGAAACGAAATGAGGTCATTAAAATTTTCTTTTAACATCAGCGTGTCCAAAACAGTGGTGTCATGAATGATGCCCATGTGAAACCATCCATTGCTCATTAAGCCGCGCTGAACATCGGCGACGGGGATAACTCCCCTATATTACGCGGCGTGATTAATGAATATAATTCATAACCTCTTGCGGGTTTTGCTCTCTGGTGCTTCCCCGTAAATCGCAGTAACGTTTTGCACAACCGCTGTCTTTCATCTCTCAGCAACCCTGAATGGCTCAATCACAGCGAATCTTTCAATCACTACAAATTCTTCAATAACAGCTATGCTTTCCATGAAATGACTTGCCGCCTCTGCCTGTTATCCATGTTAGCCCAGGCAGCGATTGCCGAATCGCTTAACGGTAGCCCGGTTGAATGGCTGGAAAAAGTCAGCGACGAACAGTACGGAAAAGTGAAGTAGCACAAGAAAAAGGCGCGACACTATAGAAACAGCAAAGCCACTCAGCGTGAAGACTGAATGGCTTTTCTACTTGCTCTGCGATGCGGTTAGCGTATGTGGAGATTAACGCCAGAGACCTCTTTCCTGAGTTCAATAATTTCTTCAGCCAATTCACGGCATAACATCGCATTCATCAGGTGATCCTGCGCGTGCACTACGATAAGTTCGAGATTCGTTTTTTCCTTACTCTGGTTGCCAATGAATCCGGTCTGAATCAATTGCGCCCGGTTCAGTGCCACCGCAGCCATTTTTAATAGTTCATCGACATGATCCCTCCCCTCGGCGAGCAGATCTCAAGGCTTCCATTGCGCAGGAACGTGTTTCGCCAGATTTTACGATAAGCTCAATCATCCGCGTTTCTACATCCATTTTTCCATCCCCGAATATCAGTTGCTGTGTCACCTTTTTGTCGGTCAATTAACCCCAAATTGCAGACAAGCGCACGTGACACCGAAGAAATACGGTGCATTTATTGTATCGCTACTCACAGCCTGCACAGTAAATATAGATGATGAATCAGGATTTGTTTCTGTAAATCATGATGTTATATCTCATTTCTGGTGAAATAAATTTCACACACGTACCCGACTGTTTTTAAACCATGGGTTTATACAATTTCACACCGTGACACGCTCTGAAATAAAGTGATGACCGCGATGTCACACCCACCGAAACCTTAATTTAACCTTAAGAAAGCGAAATAATAATAACTATCATTATTATTACCAATATGTAAAATCCATCCTCGACTGCCGCTACATATCGGCCTGTGTCGCTAAAATAGCGTGGCTATCGTGAGCGACACACGGGCTTCCATGTCGGCCAGCAATACGCAAACACGACAGGTATTGATAAGGGTAAATAATATGAAGCTTGGTTTTGGATTACTGAGTTCTGCCGTTTTATTCGCTTCCGGTTTGGCGCTCAGCGCGTCGGCAAATGCAGCAGAAAACGATGAAGGGATTGTGATTTACAATGCCCAACATGAAAACCTCGTGAAATCCTGGGTTGACGGTTTTACCAAAGAAACCGGCATCAAGGTAACGTTGCGCAATGGCAGCGACACCGAATTGGGCAACCAACTGGTGCAGGAAGGGAAATCGTCGCCTGCCGATGTGTTCCTGACCGAAAACTCACCATCGATGGTGCTGGTCGATAACGCCAACCTCTTTGCTCCGCTGGATAAAGCCACCCTCGCGCAGGTACCGTCTGACTATCGCCCGTCCCACGGACGCTGGATCGGGATTGCCGCGCGTTCCACCGTCTTTGTCTACAACCCGGCCAAATTTACCGACGCACAGTTGCCGAAATCCTTAGCCGATCTGGCGCAGCCAGAGTGGAAAGGCCGCTGGGCCGCCTCCCCATCCGGTGCAGATTTTCAGGCCATCGTCAGCGCCTATCTTGAGCTGAAAGGTGAGAAAGCCACGCAAGACTGGCTGAAAGGCATGAAAGAAAACTTCACCGCCTATAAAGGTAACAGCACGGTGATGAAAGCCGTGAACGCAGGTCAGATTGATAGCGGCGTGATCTATCACTATTACCGTTTTGTCGATCAGGCTAAAACCGGCGAAAACAGTAACAACACGAAGCTGTACTACTTCAAGCATAAAGATCCGGGCGCGTTCGTCAGTATTTCCGGTGCCGGCGTACTGGCATCCAGCAAACATGCGAAAGATGCACAGGCCTTTATTAAGTGGATTACGGGCAAATCCGGTCAGGAAATCTTGCGCACCAACGATGCCTTTGAATATGCCGTTGGCGTCAACGCGGCCTCAAATGACAAACTGGTTCCGCTGAAAGATCTGGATGCACCGAAAGTCGATGCCGCCAAGCTCAACAGCAAAAAAGTCGTGGATCTGATGACACAAGCTGGCTTGCTGTAACGCATAAATTGTCGCGCATGGGTTATAGCACATAGATGTCATAACCCCTTTCATCAGGGCGTTCGCGCCCTGATGAATCCTTACCTGAATGCCCGCATATAGCGGCTTCACCGTCTTAACCTATCGTCCTGACGAGGCAGCTACAGGCCGTATGACAAACGCTAGCTACAGCGAAACGACCCCGTTCACCGCTCCCTCTCCGCCATTACGCAAGCCAGCCGCGCTGCTTACCCTCATCGCCCTGACGCTATCCCTGCTGGGGTTTGTTCCACTCGGTTTTGTGATTGGCGTGAGTATTGATACCGGTTGGGAAACGGCGCACGCCCTGCTCTTTCGCCCTCGTGTCGGCGAACTGCTGACGAACACCGTGCTACTGGTTGCCCTGACGCTGCCGATTTGTACGGTTCTGGGCGTGCTGCTGGCCTGGCTGACGGAACGTACCACTCTGCCTGCCCGGCGCCTGTGGTCACTGCTGCTCACCGCACCGCTGGCGATCCCTGCATTTGTACAAAGCTATGCCTGGATCAGCACCGCTCCGGGCCTGCATGGGCTACCGGCTGGCGTGTTTTTATCCGTCGTCGCCTATTTACCGTTTCTCTATTTACCCTGTGCCGCGACGCTGCGACGGCTTAACCCCGCGCTGGAAGATGTCGCGGCCACGCTGGGCGTGCCTCCCTTTACCGTATTTTTCCGCGTGGTACTGCCACAGCTAAAGCTGGCTATCGGCGGCGGACTACTGCTGATCGCATTGCACCTGCTGGCGGAGTATGGCCTGTTCGCCATGATCCGCTTCGATACCTTTACTACCGCGATTTTCGATCAGTTTCAGTCAACGTTTAATGGCCCGGCGGCCAATATGCTGGCTGGCGTACTGGCGCTGCTGTGTCTGTTTCTGCTGTGTGCGGATGCCCGCGTACGCGGCGTCACCCGCTATGCACATGTCGGTTCTGGCGCGCCTCAGGCTGTCACACCGAGACGTCTGTCGCCGTTGCCGCTGTTGCTGGCTTTGCTGTTACTGACAACGCTGATACTGCTAACGCTCGGCGTACCTTTTATTACGCTGTTTCGCTGGCTGTGGTTTGGCGGCTGGGAAGTCTGGCAGCGCCGCGAGCTGCTCGATGCCTTTCGCCAGACCATGACGCTGGCGTTGAGCGGTGCCGTACTGACAACGCTGGCGGCCATTCCAATGGCCTGGCTGACGATTCGCCATCCCAGCCGTCTGTATCGGTTTCTGGAAGGATGCAATTACATCACCAGTTCTCTGCCGGGTATCGTCGTCGCGCTGGCGCTGGTAACCACTACGATTCACCTCATCAGGCCGCTCTACCAGACGGAATTCACCGTGCTGCTGGCTTACCTGTTGATGTTTATGCCACGGGCGCTGGTGAATTTACGCGCGGGGATCGCGCAGGCACCCGTGGAACTGGAGCAGGTCGCGGCCAGTCTGGGGCGTTCGCCGTTGCAGACGCTGATGACCGTGACCATTCGGCTGGCCGCGCCCGGCGTCGCCACCGGGGCAACGCTCGTCTTCCTGGCAATCGTCAACGAACTGACCGCCACGCTGCTGCTGGCCCCCAACGGCACCCGTACGCTGGCGACCGGATTTTGGGCGCTCACCAGTGAGATCGATTATCCTGCGGCGGCACCCTACGCGCTTATTCTGGTCTTACTGTCGCTACCATGGACCTGGTTTCTCTACACGCAATCACAAAAATGGCGGGGCTGTAATCATGTTGGAACTTCATCGCGTCAGCAAAAGCTTTAATGGGCGCACCGTGCTGTCTGACATTCACCTGACGCTGGAGAACAGCCGCCGCACGGCGATTGTCGGCCCGTCTGGTTCAGGAAAAACTACGCTGCTGCGCCTGATTGCCGGGTTTGAAAAACCGGATACCGGTGTCATCACGCTGAACGGGCAAACGCTCTGCGATAATGGGTTTTCCGTCCCCGCCCATCAGCGTGGAATTGGCTATGTACCGCAGGATGGCGCACTGTTCCCGCATCTTTGTATCGCGGACAACATCGCATTTGGTCTGAAAGGCTCGAAGGCGGAAAAGCAAAAGCGCGTGGATGAGTTGATGGCGCTGGTTTCCCTTCCCGCGCATTTACAGAAGCACTCGCCGCATGAGATTTCCGGCGGTCAGCAGCAGCGTGTCGCACTGGCTCGCGCGCTGGCGCAACGCCCTGCATTAATGCTGCTGGATGAACCCTTTTCCGCGCTGGATACCGGCCTGCGTGCCGCCACCCGTAAAGCGGTGATGGACGTACTACAGCAGGCTAACGTAGCGTCGATTCTGGTAACCCACGATCAGGGGAAGCGCTGTCTTTTGCCGATCGGGTCGTCGTCATGCGCGACGGCCAGCTTTCACAATCCGGCTCGCCGTGGACGCTTTACCATCAGCCCGCTAGCGAAGACATCGCGACCTTCCTCGGCGAAACGCTGATTCTCGATGCGCAGGTTACTGGCGGTCAGGCTGATTGCCTGCTTGGGTGTATCGCGGTGGATCGCCCAACCGCAAGCGGTAAAGCCCGCATCATGCTCAGGCCGGAACAGATCGTGATTCAGAGCATTGAGGTTGACAGCGCTGAAGGGAATAGCGCAGCGACGATTCATGCAACCATCCGTAAAGTTGATTTTTCCGGCTTCGTTTCTACTCTGACGCTGCATGTCCACCACGCAGCAGCCGACATTATTGAACTGAAAACCGTCAGCCACGCCGCTTTCGCCGTTGGCCAACAGGTCAGCCTGAACGTCACGGGGACCGCACACGTCTTCAGTCAATAACATCAACCGCTAGCGCAGGCGGTTTATCGCGCCGCCTGCGCGTTACGCGTCACCAGCCAGACGCCCAGCATGATAATCAAAACGCCGAGGTTTTTACGCAGGCTCATTGGTTCATTCAGCCACGGCAGGAAAACCGCCGCCAGATAGACTACCACATAGCTCAGGCTAATTAGCGGATAGGCGCGACTTAGCGACAGATAGCGTAGCACCATGAACCAGCACGCCATCGACAGACCGTAGCAAACCATCCCGCAGATCACCGCAACCACAGGCCAACCGCCCATTAAGGTGCTAAGCGGCGGCCAGTGCGTCAGGGCAATACTCGGTAGCGCCAGCATCCCACTTTTCATTAACACCTGCGCGGCGCTGGCTAACACAATACTGCCAAGCGCCCAGATATAGCCTTTTTCGCCATCATCCCCCTGCATCAGATAGATACCGGTGATAATCAGCGCAATGCCCCACCAGTGGTGACGGTCCACACGCTCACCAAACCAGTAGTGCGCCAGCAGCGTGACCAGAACAAAATTGATGCTCAGTAGCGGATACGCCACGCCAAGCGGAATATGCTGCAACACCACAAGCCACAGCAAAAGTCCGATACCCAGCAACACAGCCGCCAGCATCAGCCATCCCAGCGTCACGCGTTGGCGTCGATCCGTCGGCAAACGCCGCCAGCACTCCGCCGCCTGTTTCTGGCACAGTTGTCCCAGACTGGTCAGCAGGCAGACGATAGCCACCAGTAGATAACTCATGGCGCTATCTGCTTATAAAACAGCAGCACGTAGCGGTGCGATTTTTTCACCTGATCGGGGGCAGGCAGACTGCGGTATTCTTCATCGGTATCCCTATCGACCTTCAGCACCAGCGCGACATTTCCGCTACGCCGTTTCTCAGCAAGCCAGGCCGGGAAAGCCCCTCATCCACAAAGCGGTCAGTGGAATCGGCGTAGTCCAGCCCGTAGTTCAATTCGCCCCGCGCCTTGAATAAGGTAATATCGCTACGTTTGAGTTCCCACGCCAGTCCGGCGGCCAGCCCAACCTCATCGCTAAGCACATAGCGGCTGTCCTCCAGCAGTGGCTGGTGACTACGAATAAAGGTTTGAGGATTCTTTGAGTCAACCACACTCGCCGGAATACTCCCGCCGACAAGCAGCGCCAGAAATAGCGGGCACCCCGCGACCAGATACCCCCACGATCGCTGCTTTTTCAGGCTGACAGCGGCAAAGGCTACCCAACCGATAAAACAGACGACACCCGATACGATGGTCAGCCCTTCTCCCGGTTGATAGAGATGCGGCATGATGATGCCGAGGCCCAGCGCCGCAACGGCGAGCGCCAGCAGGCTACCGAACGCAATATTGAGCCAGCTATTGATGCGCAAGAGACGCTCACGTACCGCAGGGGCCAACCCGGAAATCCACGCCGCCATCAGCAACGCCAGCGGTGCAAAGCACGGCAGAATATAAGTCAGCAACTTGCCTTTAGCGATGCTGAAAAACAGCAGCGGCATTACCATCCAGCACAGCAGAAGGAACCGTTCCGGGTTCGCTTTTCGTTCCGTCCAACCACTGCGCAACGCACCCGGCAGCAGCGCCAGCCAGGGAATGCGCCGACAATCAGAACCGGCAGGTAATACCAGAACGGCGCTTTATGCTGTGCATCGTCTTCTGCAAAACGCTGGATATGCTCAATCCAAAAGAAGTAGTGCCAGTAATCGGCTTCTCGCGCATGTACCGCCAGCGCCCACGGCGCACTTAGCAATACCGCGACGACAATCGCCAGCGGCCCGAACAGCAGCAATTCCTTAATCCGCTTTTGCGCCAGCGCGACTGGCAGCACGCTGATAACCGGCAGGGCCAGCGCCAGAAAGCCTTTGGTCATAAACCCCATGCCGCAGGCCAGCCCCATCAGCCCCCAGGCCATGAGCCGTTCGCGCGTCAGCGTGGCGCGCTGAATCAGCACGTGGCTGAACAGCGCCGCCGTCATCCAGAGCGTCACCATAGGATCGAGCACGCTGTACGTGCCAATACCATACACGAGCAGCGACGTCAGATAGATCGTCGCCGCCAGCAGCGCAGTACGCCGGTTTTTCCACAGCAGCAGCGCCAGCCAAAACACCAGCAGCGCGCTCAGCGCAGTAGAAAATACCGAGGCAAAGCGCACAGCAAAATTGGTATGACCCAATAACCACTGGCTGATGTTATTCAGCCAATAGCCCGCAACGGGTTTCTCAAAGTAGCGAACGTCCAGCAAGTGCGGCACGATCCAATCGCCACGCTGAAGCATCTCGCGGCTGATTTCCGCATAGCGCGTTTCATCCGGTGACCACAGCCAGCGGCCGTTAAGCGGTAACAGGTAGAGCAAAGCAAATAACACCAGTATTACGGTACTTTTAGCTTTATCATGCCTTTTTCCATGCTATCTCCTGCTTTATTTATTCTTCCATTTGTACGCCAAGCCACCCTTCCCGTCCGGGAAACGGCGCGCGTACAATCCGCCCGACGGGCAGCGAGGCTCGGTCATCAGGCAGCAATGAGGAAAGCGGACAAAATTCAATGTGCTGTTGACGGGCACGAAGCAGCAACTGACGGAACAGCGCCAGCTTCGCTCCCCCTTCAACCTCCGCATGGATGGTGTAGACCGGCACGCCGCGATCCTGCTGGATCGCCGCAAGAATAAAGTCGTTGAATTCACCGTCACTCACGCGCTCGCCGATGACTTCATCATAGGTCGGCAGCGTAACCGGGATCTGCACGGTACCCAACTCACCGCTTTTCAGGCGCGGTCGAAAAGGCCGGGTGCCGCGACAGTCGCTGTTATAGTCCAGATTCCAGTGCTGCTTCATCTCAACGACGCGCTCATCGGCTCGCCAGCCCGCCACCGCGGAACAGCGCACGGGTGATGGCAGCATCGGCGTCAACGCATCTATTCCTTCACGGAACTGCGTGGCTAATTGCGCATCCGACCAGCGGGCGACATTCGCCTGCCAGCCGTGATGATCCCAGGCGTGTAGCCCCACCTCATGCCCGGCGTCGTGCGTCTGGCGGATTAACGTACCAAACCGTGTGCCGATATGGCGCCCCGGCCACGCCGTGCCGGCCAGCAAGATATCCCAGCCGTAGAGTGAGGCCGCGTTGGAGCGCAGCATCTTCCATAAAAGCGCGGACGCAGCAGGCGCCAGAGGTGGCGCCCCATGTTGTCCGGCCCGACGCTAAAAAGAAACTCGCCTGGATATCGAACTCTGCTAACACATCCAGCAGCGCGGGCACACCGTCCCGCGTACCACGCCAGGTATCGACATCAATGCGCAGGCCAACGCGCGTCATCCCTGCGTATCCGTGACGTCATCGGCGTGCTGGAGATCAACGGTACGCAGGAAATAGTCCAGCGTTTCCGCGACGGTTTGCTCCATCTTCACCGTCGGTTCCCATTCCAGCAGCCGTTTGGCGTTGCGAATGCTCGGCGTGCGGTGCGCCACATCCTGATAGCCTTTACCGTAATAGCTGCTGCTTTCCACTTCAATAAACCCAGCGAACGGTGGGAAACGGTCACGCAACGGGTGGGCATTAAAGCTGGTCAACAGCATTTCGCCCAGTTCGCGAATACTGGCTTCATTCTGCGGGTTGCCGATATTGATAATCTGCCCGTCACACTGACCGTTGCGGTTTTCAATAATACGGAACAGGGCCTCGATGCCGTCGTGAATGTCGGTAAAGCAGCGCTTCTGCGCCCCGCCGTCCACCAGTTTGATCGGCGATCCCTCCACCAGATTGAGGATCAATTGGGTAATCGCCCGGGAACTACCGATGCGCGCCGCATCCAGCGTATCCAGACGCGGCCCCATCCAGTTAAACGGACGGAATAGCGTAAAACGCAGGCCGCTTTTCGCGCCGTACGCCCAGATCACCCGATCCAGCAGTTGCTTGGACACAGAGTAAATCCAGCGCTGCTTGTTGATTGGCCCGACAATAAGGCGTGAGTTATCTTCATCAAACTCTTTGTCATCACACATGCCGTACACTTCTGAGGTGGACGGGAAGACAATGCGTTTGTTGTAGCGCACGCAGTCGCGCACAATTTTCAGGTTCTCTTCAAAATCCAGCTCAAACACGCGCAGCGGGTTACGGGTGTATTCGATAGGCGTTGCAATCGCCACCAGCGGCAAAATGACATCGCATTTCTTGATGTGATATTCGATCCATTCGTTATGAATGCTGATATCGCCTTCCACAAAATGGAAACGCGGATCGCCAAGAAAACGGGCGATGGCATCCGAACTGATATCCAGTCCGTAAATTTCATAGCGATCGTCACGCAGCAGGCGTTCTGTCAGGTGGTTACCGATAAAACCGTTCACGCCAAGAATCAGGACGCGTGTGCGGCGTCGTTGCACACGGCTGGCAAGGTTGCCCAATTTCGCCTGTGGCACCATGCCCATTTCCGCCGCCAGTCGGCTACCCGACATATACAGCCCGCTCTCACTCTGTCCGCTGACAATCTCAAGCGCGTCTTCACCACAGGACACCACCAGTGGCGATGTCGAGATGATCGAGCCCGGTTCATGCTTCACCCCATAGGCTCACAGCGTTGTTTTTAACCGCGCGAGCACGCCAGACGATCACTTTGCGCTCACCGAGGAACGTAAACGCGCCCGGATACGGTTCCGTCACCGCGCGAATCAGGTTGTTGATCTCGCGGGCGCTTTTTTGCCAATCGATCAGCCCGTCTGCCGCCGTGCGGCGTCCGAAGTAGCTGGCCTGGCTTTCATCCTGCGGCGTCAGCATAATCTCACGCGAGCGAATCAGCGGTAACTGCTGCGCCAGTAAAGCCGCAGCGGCGGTACGACATTTACCGTGCAGCGTCAGCGCGGTATCTTCAGCGTCAATCGCCACCACGGACTGGGCAACGATATCGCCAGCATCGGCGCGGGACACCATCTTGTGCAGCGTCACGCCCGTCTGCGTTTCACCGTTCGCCAGCACCCAATTCACCGGTGCCCGCCCACGGTAGCGTGGCAGCAGCGACCCGTGCAAATTGAAAGCGCCAAACGACGGTAACTGGAGAATGTCGTCACTTAACAGCGTGCGGTAATAGAAGGAAAAAATCACATCCGGCGCCAGTTCCCGAATGCGGTTCACCCAAAGCGGGTGGTTAACGTCTTCCGGCGCAAACACCGGCACATCCATCTCGGCTGCCGCTTTCGCCACCGACGCATAGAAGTGGTTCTCACCCGGTGCATCGCTGTGCGTGAACACCGCCTGAATCTCATAACCGGCAAGCTTTAACGCCTCAAGGCCAACGCAGCCGATATCATGGTAGGCAAATACGATCGCTTTCATTCTTCTTCATCCCGTAAACTGGTGGTCAGTGGCGTTGCCGCACTCACTGTTTTTTGCACAAAATAGCGTGGCCGGGCCCGCACATCGGTATAGATACGACCGATGTATTCCCCTAATAGCCCCATCCCGACGAACTGCGCGCCGATAAACATAAACAGCACGGCAAACAGCGTGAACACGCCCTCTGCCGCCCATTCCGCCCCTAAGAACAAACGCAGGCCGATCAACAACAGCGCCAACAAGAAACCCGACAGCGCAACGACGCTGCCAATCAGGCTGAGAATACGCAGCGGCGTCGTCGTCAGGCAGGTCAACAGGTCGTACATCAGGTTAATCAGCTTCAGAAAGCTGTATTTGGACGTGCCGAACTCGCGCTCGGCATGCATCACGTCGATCTCGATGGTTTTCCGCGCGAACGTGTTGGCCAGAATAGGAATAAAAGTGCTGCGTTCATGACAGCGCAGCATCGCGCTGACAATGTGGCGACGATAAGCACGCAGCATGCAGCCGTAATCCGCCATGGATTTCCCGGTCGAACGTCGGATCATCATGTTGATGGTTTTCGAGGCCAGTTTGCGGAACAGCGAATCCTGCCGGTTTGCCCGCACGGTGCCGACCACGTCATACCCTTGCGCGGCATACTCCACCAACCGTGGGATTTCCTCCGGTGGATTTTGCAAATCGGCATCCAGCGTGATGACCACATCGCCCACCGCCTGCTGAAACCCAGCCATAATGGCCGAGTGCTGACCATAGTTACGGTTCAGCAGCACGGCGATAATGTGCTTTTCCGGGTCGCTCGCCGCCTCAGTCAGCAATTCCGCCGAGCGATCGCTGCTGCCGTCATCAACCAGAATAATTTCCCAGGGTTTACCGATCTGCCGACAGGCTGCCAGCGTGCGTTCAATCAGCACCGGCAGGCTCTCTTCTTCGTTATAAACGGGAATCACAACGGACACATTTTTGATGTCATCAATCACGAACAGACTCCAGAATAGAGGTTAGTGCCGCGACGACGCGATCGACATCGCTATCCTGCATATCAGGGAACAGCGGCAGCGTCATCAGCGATGCCGAATTCCACTCCGTTTCCGGCAGGTGCAAATGAGGATAGCGCTCACGGTAATATTTTTGTGTATGCACCGCTCTGAAATGCAACCCGGTGCCAATGCCGCGCGTTTGCAGTTCCGCCATCAGGCTATCGCGCGATATGCCGCACCGCGTTTCATCCACGCGCACCATAAACAGATGCCAGGCATGCAAATGGGGATAATCGGGAACAGCCAGCGGCTGGAGCGGCAGCGAGCGCAGTTGGGTGAGATAACGCGCAGCCAGCTGCTGACGGCGGGCGTTGATCGCTGAGAGTTTATCCAGTTGCACCAGCGCAATCGCCGCATTGATATCCGCCAGATTGTATTTAAACCCCGGCGTCACCACTTCAGCCTGCGGCTTGCGCCCCTGTCGCTGCCTGTCGAATGCATCAACGCCCAGCCCGTGAAACTTCAGGCTGCGTATGCGTTCAGCCAGTGCTTCGTCGTCCGTCACCACCATACCGCCTTCCGCACAGGTGATGTTTTTAATCGCATGAAACGAGAAAATGGCAGTTCCACGCGCACCGATCCACTCATCGCGATATTGCGTACCGACGGCATGCGCCGCATCCTCTATCAGCGGGATGCCGTAGCGCTCACTGAGAGCACGCAGCGGCGTCAGATCGGCCGGAGCGCCGGCATAGTGCACGGGAATAATGGCTTTGGTTTTCGGTGTGATGGCCGCCTCGACATCCTGCGGTCGCACCATCAGCGTATGCCGATCCACGTCAACCATCACCGGTTCCGCTCCCAGGAGCGTGATGATATTGACGGTTGAAACCCAAGTCTGGGACGGCGTAATCACCTCGTCGCCAGGGCCAATGCCAAGCGCCATCAGCGTCACGTGCATCCCGCCCGTCGCAGAGCTCACCGCAATTGCCTGTCGACACCCGACCTGCTGGCAAAATGCCTGTTCCAGCTGCTGACATTTCGGCCCTGTGGTTATCCAACCGGAGCGTAATACTTCAGCCACGGCAGCAATTTCCTCTTCGCCCATGTTCGGGCGGGAAAAGGCAAAAAATCCGTCATAACATATTCCCAAAATAAATAATGGCGACAAATCATCACTAAGCAGTCTAAATAATGAAGTCTTAAGCCAACCTTAATTTATTGCGATAATCATAAAATCACAGATAAACAGCACAACGTGACGAAGCGCAAGAAGACATAATTAATTACAATGCAAAAATGAACTTTTCGCGAATAGCGAAATGTCGATTTATTGATTTACGACAAGAAATCAATCTTCACCAAATAAGTCCCTTGTATAAACTTTTCCTATCACATCTTTTAATTCGTCGGCATAACGATTGGTAATAATAATGTCACACTGTTGTTTGAAACTGTCGAGTTGGTGAATGACAGGGAAATCCAGGAAGTTATCATCATCAATCCCTGGTTCATAAACCACGACATTGATTCCTTTCGCTTTTATCCTTTTCATAATGCCCTGAATGGAAGAAAAGCGAAAATTATCCGACCCCGCCTTCATGATAAGACGATGAACGCCAACGGTTTTAGGATGACGGCGGATAATCGTGTCGGCGATAAAGTCTTTCCGCGTATGGTTAGCGTCCACGATCGCCTTAATAAGGTTATTCGGAACAGTACGATAGTTAGCCAAAAGCTGCCGGGTATCCTTCGGCAAACAGTAACCGCCGTAGCCGAAAGAAGGATTGTTGTAGTAGTTGCCAATACGCGGATCGAGGCACACACCTTCAATAATCTGCCGGGTATTTAGCCCCAGCGATTCAGCATAGCTGTCCAACTCGTTAAAGTAGGCGACGCGCATCGCCAGAAAGGTATTCGCAAACAATTTTATCGCTTCGGCCTCTGTCGGGTCGGTAAACAGTACACGAATATCTTTTTTTAATGCGCATTCCATCAATAGGTTAGCAAAAACCTAGCCCTTTCCGAGCGTTCACCCACCACAATCCGCGACGGGTAAAGGTTGTCGTGCAACGCCTTTCCCTCACGCAGAAACTCGGGTGAAAAATGATGTTATCCGTATCCAACTGCTGGCTGACTTTCTCTGTGAAACCTACCGGCACCGTCGATTTAATCACCATAATGGCCTGCGGATTAATCGCCAGCACATCGCGAATGACCGCCTCTACCGACGACGTGTTGAAATAGTTCGTCTGTGGATCGTAATCTGTCGGCGTAGCGATAATCACGAACTGCGCATCGACATACGCTTCATATTTATCCAGCGTAGCGGAAAAATTCAGCGTTTCGTGTTGTAAAAACGCTCAATCTCGGCGTCATTAATTGGCGATTTTCGTTGATTCAGCATCGCCACTTTTTCAGCCACAATATCTAACGCCACAACCTGATGCTGTTGTGCCAATAATAATCCATTCGATAAACCGACATATCCCGTTCCGCTAATCGCTATTTTCATGAAGGGCTCTTTATTTCATCACTGGCTGAAAACCATATTCCGCCGCAGTATCTTTCTTATTTTTCAATCTGAATACAGGTGTTACATTTCAATTTATTTCTTGTCCCTTTTTCGCGATGAGCACACCACCTTCATGCAGGAACGTCACTCTCATCAGCCGAAACGTAAAAGCATAATAGCCTTATCATTAGCAATTCCAGTTAAACGCCAATTAAACATAGCGTGTTTAATGCTAAATAAAAATTTTCTTACACCTTGTGACGATCGCTAATCGTTAGCATGAAAACGAATTCTCATGACGTTCTGTAACACAACGTCATTTATCTTAGATGATTTTAGTGAATAAACACGATGATACCGATTTATTTTCGAGTTTTTATCAACGCGACATGGAGATAGGTGTAGAGACGTTACTTTATTATTAAAGCAGCTTACTATTTGATAAAAATCAACAAAAAGCATAAGCAATCCTCATCAATCACAGCGCAAATGGCAGAAGCGTCTACACTTATCACCAGTCATCTCTCTGGCTAACGATGGGAAGGACAATGAAGGTCAGCACACGCGACAAGGCCAGCTACTATCAAATGCCGCTCAAAAATTGATGATTACTTTTATGCTATTCATCATCACCACGGTAGTGGCGCTAAACGGATGGGAGATATTCCATTCTCGTGAGCACCTTATCGATTCCACAGAGCGCAACGCCAGAAACTTGTCGCTGTCGCTGGCACGTCATGCTGAAGACACGTTTTTACAAGTCGATATCTTGTTACAGGATTTACAAGAACGTATCGGTAAAGACGGTTTATCGCCCGAGCAACTCACCAGGCTTAGCGAGATTTTAAAAATCCGAAAAGCCACGCTGCCGCAGTTGCATGGCATCTTTATCTATGATGAAAAAGGCGAATGGCTGGTCAATTCCGGCGTCGTCAGCCCAGTGCGGAATAACTATGCTGACAGAGAATACTTCAAATATCATCAAAGCAACATCGGCACCAATATCTATATCGGCAGCGTGATTAAAAGCCGTTCTACCGGAGATCTGGTCATCCCCGTCTCCGTACGTCTCAATAAGTCAGACGGCAGTTTTAACGGTGTATTGCTCACCACCCTCTCACTGGACTACTTTAAGCAGTATTATGGCTACTACTCCATAGGAGACACGGACGTCATCGCGCTCCTACTTTCCAATGGCAGAATCCTATACGCCCGCCCTTACGATGATTCCTATATCAACCGTAGCGTGTCTAGCAGCCCGATATTTTCAGAATATCTGAAGCAGTCCGAAAGCGGCACTGCAACCGTCACTTCCACGCTCGATAATATCGAGCGGGTTTATGG
The DNA here is from genome assembly GCA_021907015.1 of Pectobacterium sp. PL152. Taxonomy (GTDB): domain Bacteria; phylum Pseudomonadota; class Gammaproteobacteria; order Enterobacterales; family Enterobacteriaceae; genus Pectobacterium. The sequence continues at coordinate 892,172 of CP091064.1, forward strand.
CTACACAAAATTAAAACGTTATCCCATCATTGTCGGCGCAGGCTATGACCTCGATCAGGTGCTTGCTCCATGGAAAACAGACAGCTTCATCTACGTTATTATTACGTTGGCAATGGTACTGACCAGCAGCGTGCTCGGCCTTGTCGTGCTAAGGCAAATTCGCATCAATTTGAAAAGTCAGATCGATTTAACCACTGTGCGTGATGAACTCACAGTAGTTAACCATACCCTGAAAGCGTTCGCCTTGTTCGATGGCCTGACGAACCTACCTAACCGTCGTCAATTCGACACTTTCCTGGAACAAACGCTGCTGCAAGCTGCGGAAACGCGGCGCGGCATCGCGCTCATCATGATCGATGTCGATGCTTTTAAGAAGTACAACGACCACTATGGCCATGTGGCAGGCGATGAGTGTCTGCGCAAAGTCGGGAATATTCTGAGTAATATGCCAAGGCGCAAAGAAGATTTAGTCGCTCGCTATGGCGGTGAAGAGTTCGCACTCATTATCACCGAAACAGATAAGCATGGTGCAGCCACGCTCGCTCAACGCGCGCTGGATTTAGTACGTGAAGCGAAGATCCCCATGCAACGACGCTGTTCCCAGAAAAATCGTCACCATTAGTGCGGGTGTCTACGTGTTCTACGCGGATAACCCACCGCCAACGCCTGCGTCCGTTATCGAAATTGCCGATGCCGCGCTGTATCGTGCCAAAAATGGCGGGAAAAACCGGTTCGAGGTGAGTGAATAGCGGGATCAATTGGAATTAATGTTGATGCAATACCTGACAGCACGCACAGCTTCTGACAAAATAGCGGCCATCCCCCTATTTCAAATTGATGGGTCTCATCTCAGATGGCAGCAAAGATTATTGATGGTAAAACGATTGCGCAGCAGGTTAAAGACGAAGTTGCAGCACGAGTCACACAGCGTTTAGCGGCAGGAAAACGCGCACCGGGTCTGGCTGTTGTACTGGTCGGCGAAAATCCGGCGTCACAGATTTATGTCGCCAGCAAACGCAAGGTGTGTGAAGAAGTCGGTTTTATCTCCCGCTCTTATGATTTGCCCGCCACTGCAACAGAATCAGAACTGTTAGCACTTATCGACCAGCTCAACGCCGACCAGACAATTGACGGCATTCTGGTGCAACTTCCGCTGCCGGAAGGCATTGATAACACCAAAGTGATCGAACGCATCGCGCCAAGTAAAGATGTTGATGGTTTCCATCCTTACAATGTGGGTCGTCTATGCCAGCGTGCCCCGCTGCTGCGTGCCTGTACGCCACGCGGCATCATCACGCTACTGGAACGTTATAATATTGATACCTTCGGGCTGAATGCCGTTGTCGTCGGCGCGTCTAATATTGTGGGCCGACCGATGAGTCTGGAATTGCTGCTGGCAGGCTGCACCACGACCGTCACGCACCGTTTCACCAAAAATCTGCGTCACCATATTGAAAACGCCGATCTGCTGGTTGTCGCCGTGGGTAAACCGGGCTTCATCCCTGGCGAATGGATTAAACCGGGTGCAATCGTGCTGGACGTGGGTATCAACCGTCTGGAAAACGGTAAAGTGGTCGGCGATGTGGAATTTGAAACCGCACAGGAAAGAGCCTCTTACATCAGCCCTGTGCCGGGTGGCGTCGGCCCCATGACCGTTGCCACACTGATTCAAAACACGCTACAGGCGTGTGAAGAGTATCATGACCACGCCGAATAACTGGCGAGTCAAACACGAATAAGCAGGAACTTATGGCAACCTTTAATCTTGAAAAACATCCGCACGTTGAACTGTGCGATCTCTTGAAATTGCTGGGCTGGAGTGAAAGCGGCGCAGCAGCCAAGCTGTCTATCGCCGCGGGTGACGTGACCGTTGACGGCCAGACGGAAACGCGCAAGCGCTGTAAAATCGTTGCCGGGCAAACCGTTCAGTTCGATGGTCAGACGGTAAAAATTGCCGACTAACGCTTAGACATCGATGATGGTGAAAAAAAAAAGCCCGCAACGTATATTTGCGGGCTTTTATTTATCGAAAGAGAAGATTACTTACGGCGCCAGATCGTTCCCTGCGGGCCGTCTTCCAGCACGATCCCCATTTCATTCAATCGATCGCGCGCCTGATCCGCCAGCGCCCAGTCTTTCGCCGCGCGCGCATCTTTACGCTGCTGGATTAACGCTTCGATTTCTTTCACTTCGTCGTTATCCACCTGTGCGCCATTTTGCAGGAACTGCTCAGGATCCTGTTCCAGCAGGCCAAGCACGCCGGACAGTTTACGCAGTGCCGACGCCAGTTGATTCGCCGCCTGCACGTCTTCCGTTTTCAGGCGGTTAACTTCACGCGCCATATCAAACAGCACAGAGTAAGCTTCCGGCGTGTTGAAATCATCGTCCATCGCTTCGCGGAATCGGGCTTCAAACTCGTCTCCCCCCTGCGCCGCAACATCAGGATCCGTTCCACGCAGCGCCGTGTAAAGACGTTCTAACGCCGCACGCGCCTGTTTCAGGTTGTCTTCGCTGTAGTTCAACTGGCTACGGTAGTGGCCTGACATCAGGAAGTAACGCACCGTTTCCGGATCGTAGTACGCCAGCACGTCGCGAACGGTGAAGAAATTGTTGAGCGACTTTGACATCTTCTCGCGGTCAACCATCACCATGCCGGAGTGCATCCAGTAATTCACATACGAGCCATCGTGTGCACAGCTGGACTGCGCGATCTCGTTTTCGTGGTGCGGGAACATCAAATCGGAACCGCCGCCGTGGATATCAAAATGCGTGCCCAGCTGTTTGCAGTTCATGGCAGAACATTCGATATGCCAGCCAGGGCGCCCTTCTCCCCACGGAGAAGACCAGTGCGGTTCACCCGGCTTGGACATTTTCCACAGTACGAAGTCCATCGGGTTACGCTTCACTTCGGTAATTTCAACGCGCGCACCAGCCTGCAATTGCTCCAGATCCTGACGAGACAGCACACCATAGCCCGGCGCGGTATCAACGGAGAACATCACATCGCCATTACTCGCAACATAAGCGTGGCGACGGGCAATCAGCGTTTCTACCATTTCGATGATATCGGCAATATGGTGCGTCGCACGCGGCTCGGCATCCGGGCGCAGAATATTCAACGCATCAAAATCGGCGTGCATCTCTGCAATCATACGGGTCGTCAGTTGGTCGCTGGTTTCCCCGTTTTCGGCCGCACGTTTGATAATTTTGTCGTCAATATCGGTGACATTACGCACGTATTTCAGTGAATATCCCAGATACCGCAAATACCGCGCCACCACATCAAACGCCACGAAAGTACGCCCGTGACCGATATGACACAGGTCATAAACGGTGATGCCACACACATACATTCCCACCTGACCGGCGTGGATGGGTTTAAATTCCTCTTTTTGGCGACTCAGCGTATTAAAAATCTTTAGCATCAGGGCGTTCCAGTGTTTTTATAAAAAATGGTTTTCACAAAAAAATGGTTTCAAAGAAATGGTTTTCACAAACGCACGACATTCGACACAATGTTCAAAAAGTATAGCGTTCACACGATAGGTCAATCACAGACGCGGCTAGCGTCAGTAACATCAATGCGTTCGGGTTGATACCCAACGGCGTATTGAAACCTGAACCCTACTGTATTGCAAGGTTAATAAGAAAAGGGAAAGGTAGGAAAGGATAAAAATGAAATGGCCCGGAAAATCCGGGCCATTTCACACAATCAACGTACTGGCGAAAAAATACTCAACGCAAGCGTGGATTCGACATCACAGAGTATTTTCCGCTGCCGAGAAAAGCAATCGCGATACCCGCAAAGAAGAACACCGCAGCACCTTCAACTGCCCATGCGCCGGTTTTTTCCAGAGAAAGGAAGTCACCAGAATGCACCAGCAATGCAGCAACAAGCATGGTGAAAGAGAAGATCAGCGCGGCAGGCCGCGTCAAGATGCCGAGTATCATCATGATCGGAATGATCACTTCCCCGATATAAACACCGTAGCCTACAAACGCAGGGAGCCCAGCATTAGTCAGCATTCCTTCAATAAAACCAATGCCACCGTGTAGTTTGTGCCAACCGTGGAACAGCATCAACACGCTGAAAGATACGCGCAAAAACAGTTTGCCAAAATCCGGTTTGTCTAATAAACGATTAACACTATCCAGAATACCCAGCATAGTTCACCTATCTCTTTAGAGTTATTTATGAGGAATAAGAATTACTCTCAGATTAATCTGAGCGGAAAAAAAGAACACGTTGATTACGCAAAACATTGATCTGGGGCAACAAAAATCTTATTCAAATTAATTAACTATCATCTTGGATTTTGATCAATTTATTTGTTTTTAAAAGTCCCTATTGCCTGATTAACGCCTTATTGCGCACTATTCTTCAGCGCACATATTATTTGACGCCTACCAAAATCAGAGTAGTAAACCTTTTTATACGATTTTCTCATCCATCCAACCGCCAATAGCGGTGCAGTAAGCGCGAAGTACTGACTCAATCGACCAGTTATGCTATAACAGCGCTCTTGCTGTTCACCGCCTTTTGTGAACAGCACTCTTAATCACTAAGGCTATCTAGGGTTCATTATTATGATTACGCTTCATACCAACCACGGCGATATCGTTATTAATACGTTTGCAGACAAGGCGCCGGTTACCGTAGAAAATTTCCTGAACTACTGCCGCAGCGGTTTTTATGACAACACGATTTTCCACCGTGTGATTAATGGTTTCATGATCCAGGGCGGCGGCTTCGCTCCCGGTATGGATCAGAAAGAAACCAACGCGACAATCAAAAATGAAGCCAATAACGGCCTGAAAAACGCGCGTGGCACGCTGGCAATGGCTCGTACTAACGATCCGCATTCTGCCACTGCCCAGTTCTTTATCAACGTTGTTGATAACGATTTCCTGAACTTCCGTTCAGAGCGTGCTGATGGCTGGGGCTACTGCGTTTTCGCTGAAGTCACCGAAGGTATGGACGTCGTTGATAAAATCAAAGGCGTAGCTACTGGCCGCAGCGGCATGCATCAGGACGTACCGAAAGAAGACGTGGTAATTACCCACGTAACGGTCAGCGAATAATCCGACCTGCATGGCAACGCTGTTCATTGCCGATCTGCATTTAAGTCTTCATGAACCGGCGATTACCGCCGGTTTTCTGCGTTTTTTACGCCATGATGCGATTCATGCCGATGCGCTGTACATTCTTGGCGATCTGTTCGATGCCTGGATTGGTGACGACGATCCCCAGCCATTGCATGCGACTGTCGCCGAGGAACTGTATGCCTTACATCAGCGCGGCATTCCCTGCTATTTCGTGCACGGCAACCGTGATTTCCTGATCGGTAAGCGTTTCGCCAAACAAAGTGGGATGACGCTGCTGCCAACGGAAACAGTGCTCGATCTCTACGGTCAGAAGATCCTTATTCTGCATGGCGATACGCTGTGTACCGACGATCATCACTACCAGCAATTCCGTCGCCGGGTCCACAATCCATTCATTCAGCGACTCTTTCTGCTATTACCGCTGTCATCACGCGTGAAAATCGCGGCAAAGATGCGTGCGACCAGCCAGCAGCAAAACCAGAAAAATCGCAGCAGATTATGGATGTTAATCACGATGCAGTGCTTGAACGCCTCCGGCATTATCAGGTGAAGACGATGATCCATGGCCACACACACCGCCCCGCCATTCATCAGGTGAATCTCGGCGAATCTTATGGCCGTCGCGCTGTGCTGGGTGCCTGGCATGAAGAAGGATCGATGATTAGAGTCACGCCACAAAATATCGAACTGATTTCCTTCCCATTTTAATGCGTTTCCAGCCATTGACTTAACGGCCTCTCACCTCATTCCCCCAGTATTTCCGCATACGCAACCGTTTTCCTCGCCATAATGGCGTGATATGCTCTACGCCCTCAACGTCAGACCCCCTGTCTGGCCGACGCGAACGCGTCACGAACACGTACAATTACAGGTACAACAACAGGAGCGTTACAGGCATGTCATCCAACGTTGCCCCGGCTAAAATTGCCATCGTCATGGGTTCAAAGAGTGACTGGGCCACCATGCAGTTTGCTGCGGAAATCCTCACCACGCTGAACATTCCTTTTCATACCGAAGTCGTTTCCGCACACCGGACGCCGGATAAGCTGTTCAGCTTTGCAGAACAAGCGGCACAGAACGGTTTTGATGTGATTATCGCTGGCGCAGGCGGTGCAGCACACCTGCCGGGGATGCTGGCAGCGAAAACGCTGGTTCCCGTGCTTGGCGTGCCGGTACAAAGTTCAACGCTGAGCGGTGTAGACAGCCTGTATTCTATCGTCCAAATGCCTCGTGGTATTCCAGTCGGCACGTTGGCCATTGGCAAAGCGGGCGCAGCGAATGCGGCTCTGCTGGCCGCACAAATTCTCGCGCTGCACGATCGTGGTATCGCCGCTCGACTGGCCGACTGGCGTCAGGCGCAAACCGATGATGTACTCTCTCATCCCGATCCGCGGGAGGAGGCATGAAACCGGTCTGTGTATTAGGCAATGGTCAGTTGGGCAGAATGCTGCGTCAGGCTGGCGAACCATTAGGGATCGCCGTTTATCCCGTGGGGCTGGATGCTGAACCGGAATCGGTACCGTTTCATAACAGCGTGATTACCGCCGAGATCGAGCGCTGGCCGGAAACCGCTCTCACTCGTGAATTGGCCGAGCACACGGCGTTTGCGAACCGCGATATTTTCCCCCGTCTGGCCGATCGCCTGACGCAAAAACAGCTACTGGACTCGCTGAATCTGGCGACTGCGCCCTGGCAATTGCTGGCCAGCGCCGATGAATGGCCACACGTCTTCGCCTCATTGGGTGAATTGGCTATCGTTAAACGCCGTGTTGGTGGTTACGACGGTCGCGGACAATGGCGCTTGCGCGACGGCGAACAGCAGACGCTGCCCGCGGACTGCTACGGCGAATGCATCGTTGAGCAAGGCATTAATTTTTCTGGCGAAGTCTCGCTGGTTGGCGCTCGCAATACGCACGGCAAATGTGTGTTCTACCCGCTCACCCACAACCTGCATCAGGATGGCATTCTGCGCACCAGCGTAGCCTTCCCTCAGCCTGACCCGCACCTGCAACAACAGGCAGAGCAGATGTTGTCCGCGATTATGAATGCGCTGGGCTATGTGGGCGTGATGGCGATGGAATGCTTTATCGTCGGCGACCACCTGCTCATTAACGAACTGGCTCCACGCGTACACAATAGCGGACACTGGACGCAAAATGGCGCATCGATCAGCCAGTTTGAACTGCATCTGCGCGCTATTCTCGACCTGCCGCTGCCGGTACCGGTCGTCGAAACGCCTTCGGTGATGGTCAACCTGATTGGCACCGACGTAAACATCGACTGGCTAACGCTGCCGCTGGTACATCTGCACTGGTACGAGAAAGAGGTTCGTCCCGGCCGCAAAGTTGGACACCTCAATCTACCGTCCTCGGATACCGCACAGTTGCAACGCACGCTGCAATCGCTGGCGCCTCTCTTACCCGAGGAGTACCACAGCGGTCTGGCGTGGGTAGAAGAAAAACTCACCGCCTGACAGGTCAGCGCTCATTAATCCGGCAGGTTATCGCCTGTCGGATAACCGTCTATTAATACCCCTCTATTAATGACAACGCGATTCGATACGTTTGCAGGAAGCACGCTCGCGATACCGCATCGTCAAAAAGAAAAACCATCATTCTGCGTGACATCAGTAAAATTGCGTTTATTATTTCTACTGCCCTTTATTTTATTTACTGTTCATTTTTTATCACTCGGTAATTAAATAAAGTATCAATAACGAGCCGTTAAAAATATTTAAAATAAAGTATCAAGATTGATATTTTAATTTGCGCGGAAATTTATTAAAATATTTCCCGTCAATTCATTTCTGTGATCGCCTCAATATTATTCGCTGACCACCACGATATAGAATGCCGCCACAAAACAGTATTGACCTACTGACATAATTAGCAACATGTCTCGTTCGTTTTTTAAACTCTGTAACGGCAACTTGCCGATACTGTAATTTTATACCCCACATCATGTGGTAATCCCCTTACAACGGGGTATTAATGTGTTCACCGAGGAGAAATCAGTATATGAGCACAATTCAAGATAGCAGCCAGGTGTTAGAACAGACTTCAGGATGGCGTAAAAGCGATACCGTCTGGATGCTGGGCCTCTATGGCACAGCCATCGGCGCTGGCGTGTTATTCTTACCTATCAACGCGGGTATTGGTGGTTTAATTCCGTTAATTATCATGGCGCTGATTGCTTTCCCGATGACATATTATTCTCACCGTGCTTTATGCCGTTTTGTATTATCCGGCAAAAAAGGTGGCGAAGATATTACCGAAGTTGTTGAAGAACATTTCGGCGTTGGTGCGGGTAAATTAATCACTTTGCTTTATTTTTTCGCTATTTATCCGATCCTGTTAGTTTATAGCGTCGCTATCACCAATACGGTAGATAGCTTTATTACTCACCAATTGCATTTACCTTCTCCACCGCGTGCTGTGCTGTCATTAATATTGATTCTCGGGCTAATGTTTATTGTTCGCTTCGGTGCAGCAATGATCGTTAAGGCAATGAGCATTCTGGTTTATCCTTTTGTTGCCGTGCTGATGTTGCTGGCGCTTTATTTAATTCCGAACTGGAATACCTCTGTTTTTGAAAACATTTCTCTGAGTTCCAGCGTCACGGGCAACGGTCTGTTGGCGACATTATGGCTGGCTATTCCGGTGATGGTGTTCTCCTTTAACCACTCGCCGATCATCTCCTCTTTTGCCGTTGCCAAACGTAAAGAGTATGGCGATGACGCAGAGAAAAAATGTTCACGCATTCTGTCTTACAGCCACATCATGATGGTCCTGACCGTTATGTTCTTCGTCTTCAGCTGCGTACTGAGCCTTTCTCCAGTTGAGTTGATGGAAGCGAAAACACAGAACATTTCTATTCTGTCCTATCTGGCGAACCACTTTAACAACCCGGTCATTGGTTATATGGCCCCGGTTATTGCCACCATCGCGATCTCTAAATCGTTCCTGGGTCACTACCTGGGTGCGGGCGAAGGTTTTAACGGCATGATCGTGAAATCCCTGCGCAGCAGAGGCAAAACCATTTCCCATACCAAATTGAACCGCTTCACTGCGCTGTTCATGCTGATCACGACCTGGATTGTCGCGACGCTGAACCCAAGCATTCTGGGCATGATCGAAACGTTGGGCGGCCCGATCATCGCGTGTCTGCTGTTCCTGATGCCGATGTATGCTATTCAGAAAGTCCCTGCAATGAAGAAATACAGCGGCCACATCAGTAACGTCTTCGTCACCCTGATGGGACTGATCGCTATTTCCGCCATCGTTTACAGCCTGCGCGATCTGCTGTAAGCCCCGACACTAATTTAACGCCGGAACGTTATTTAACGACCGGCGTTTTTTAAGGAAATCGCTATGGTCAGCGTATTTGATATCTTCAAAATCGGCATCGGTCCGTCCAGTTCTCACACCGTCGGCCCAATGAAAGCGGGCAAAATGTTCACCGACGATCTGGTGAACCGCGCGCTTATCTCATCGGTGACATCCATCGTCGTTGATATTTACGGCTCGCTCTCCCTGACGGGAAAAGGTCACCACACCGATATCGCTATCATTATGGGGCTAGCCGGTAACCTGCCAGATAGCGTAAACATCGATAGCATTCCGGCGTTTATTCAACAGGTGAAAGACACTCAGCGGCTACCGATACTCAACGGTCAATATGAGGTCAGCTTCCCGTTGGAAACGTCTCTGCGTTTCCAACCGGAGAACCTGCCGCTGCATGAAAACGGCATGACCATTCGCGCCTATAGCGGACAAGAGCAGGTTTATAGCAAAACGTATTACTCCATCGGGGGCGGATTCGTCGTCGATCAGGAAAACTTCGGCAAACCCAATCTGGCAGAGGAAAGTGCGCCCTACCCGTTCTTTTCTGCCCAGAAACTACTGCAACATTGCAACGATCACTGCCTGTCGTTATCCGCTATCGTCCTAAAAAACGAAATTGCGATGCATGGTCGGGAAGCGCTTGAACACTACTTTGCCGACGTGTGGAAAACCATGCAGGACTGTATGCATCGCGGCATGAATACGGAAGGCGTGCTACCCGGCCCGTTACGCGTTCCCCGCCGGGCATCGGCGTTGCATCGCCTGCTGTTCATCAACGACCGTTTTTCTAACGACCCGATGGATGCGATGGACTGGGTTAACATGTTCGCAATGGCCGTGTCGGAAGAGAATGCGGCAGGCGGACGTGTGGTCACGGCACCAACGAACGGCGCGTGCGGCATTATTCCCGCCGTGCTGGCCTATTACGATCGCTACGTGCAGCCGGTAACCCCGGAATCTTACCTGCGCTATTTCCTGGCATCCGGTGCTATCGGGATGCTCTACAAAATGAACGCCTCTATTTCCGGAGCGGAAGTGGGCTGTCAGGGCGAAGTTGGCGTAGCCTGCTCCATGGCCGCAGCCGGCCTGGCAGAACTCCTCGGCGCCAACCCAGAGCAGGTGTGCATCGCGGCAGAAATCGGCATGGAGCATAATCTTGGGCTGACCTGCGATCCGGTTGCGGGCCAGGTTCAGGTGCCGTGCATCGAACGTAACGCCATTGCCTCCGTGAAAGCCATCAACGCCGCAAGAATGGCCATGCGCCGCGCCAGCGAACCACGCGTATCGCTCGATAAGGTGATTGAAACCATGTATGAAACAGGCAAAGACATGAATGCCAAGTACCGTGAGACCTCTCGCGGGGATTGGCGATTAAAGTCGTGTTGTGCGAATGATACAACTGGCCTTGTCGCGTTAAATGCCAGGCAGATTAACGCGACAATCAGGGGATGATACGCAGGGGTTAATGCATTTGCATTAACCCTTTATTTTTTATCGCTTTCAGGCAGTGACCAGACAATATTGTTTTCGGCCGCCGCGATGTACCAGTCCACAGTGCTGTTCGCTGGCTTCTTGATATTTTCATGCTTCGCGAGTGCCTTGGCGGGAAAGGCCGCAGCTTTCTTTCTGATACGCAGCGGCGTCTGTTTTTCTCACCGCTGATCTGCGCATGGAAAGACTCCACCTCGGCGTCAAAGAGCACGCCTTCAATCTGGTGCAGACGATTCAACCCACGCAGGATGGAAAGCAGGCTGCTGAGCGTAATGGATTCGCCCATTTCAGCACGTTTGATCGTCGCAATCCCCAGCCCTGCTCTCTCGGCAAGATCAACCTGCGATAAGCGCTGCTGGATTCTGGCGTCTTTTATTCTCCGGCACAGCTCGGTAATAATTTCGCCTTCGTTCATGGTGCTAAATTTCATCTTACCCGCCACTTGCCAGAGTCAAAAAATTTGCGCGCATTTTATCATCAATTTTTCAAATGGCACGGACAATTGATGAACGGTATCCATAATTTTTTAAGCTCTTTAAATGCAGCGGCTTGATGAAAATTTCACCCAAAACGCCCGGTAATATAATCCTCGGTGCGGCGCTGCGTCGGCGAGGTAAACAGATCGTCCGTACGGTTGTACTCAATTAGCTTACCCTGATTGATAAACGCGGTGTAATCCGACACGCGGGCCGCCTGCTGCATGTTGTGCGTCACCAGCACCAGCGTGAAATGCTGCTTTAACGTTCCCATCAGCTCTTCAACAATCAGCGTCGAAATCGGATCGAGCGCGGAGGTCGGCTCATCTAACAACAGCACTTCCGGCTCAATGGCGATCGCCCGGGCGATCACCAAGCGCTGCTGCTGCCCACTGGATAGCGTCAGCGCGTTGTCACTCAGCCGATCTTTTACTTCATGCCACAGCGCCGCCGCCCGCAGCGCACGCTCAACGGCATCATCCAAAAAGCGGCGATCGCGTAGTCCCTGTAATCTCAGGCCATAAATGACGTTTTCATAGATCGATTTAGGAAACGGATTCGGGCGTTGGAAAACCATACCGACCCGGCGGCGTAACACAGCAACATCTAACTGCGGGTCGTTAATTGGCATGCCGTTCAGCCAGATATCGCCTTCGGTACGGCAGTTGTCCACCAGATCATTCATCCGATTAAAGCAGCGTAACAGCGTGGATTTGCCACAGCCCGACGGCCCAATCAGCGCCGTGACCTGCTTCTTCGGAATACGAATCGAAATATCGTTCAGCGCCTGCTTGTCGCCATAGTACAGATTCAGATGTTCCACGGTTAACATCGTCTGTTCATCACTCAGTTGATGAACATCAGGTAGCGGTGCCATCTCCTTTTGTGTCATAAATCCCATAACTTCATCCTACTTTCAGAGTGATAACGAACGATATTTCTCACGCAGAACATGGCGGATTCCAATCGCCGCAAGGTTCAACCCGACGACAATCAGCACCAGCAGCAGTGCAGTAATGTATACCAGCGGCCTGGCGGCTTCCACGTCCGGGCTTTGGAACGCCAAATCGTAAATCTGGAATCCCAGATGCATAAATTTTCGCTCAAGATGCAGATAAGGGAAAATGTCATCAACCGGTAAAACCGGCACCGACTTCACCACGCCGACCAACATCAGCGGCGCCGTTTTCCCTGCGGCACGCGCCACCGCGAGGATTAAGCCGGTCATCATCGCGGGAACCGCCATCGGCAGCACAACGTGCCACAGCGTTTCGGCCTTGGTGGCGCCCAACGCCAGTGAGCCGTGGCGTACCGACATCGGGATACGTGATAGCCCTTCCTCCGTCGCCACAATCACCACCGGCAGCGTCAGCAATGCCAGCGTCAGCGATGCCCACAGCAGCCCCGGCGTACCAAATGTCGGATTCGGCAGCGCTTCAGCATAGAACAGCTGATCCAGCGTGCCACCGATGAGATAAACAAAAAACCTAACCCAAACACGCCGTAAACAATGGAAGGCACCCCAGCCAGATTGACCACGGCAATCCGCACCCAGCGCGTTAGGCTGTTTTTCCCTGCGTATTCATGCAGATAAACCGCAGCAATCACGCCCAACGGCATCACCACAATAGACATCAGCACCACCATCAAAACGGTGCCGAAAATGGCGGGAAAAAGGTGGCCTGCGCTGTTGCTGTCCGGTGAGTAGTGCGCCAGCATATATTTCGCCTGAGCGCCCCAGTGGCTGACTTTTTCCACAGGTTCATCGCATTCGGGTACCAGGCCTGCTCAATGTCCCTGAGTGGGATAAGGTGAACGCTGCCGTTCGCATCCCGTAGCTGCACGGTATCACGATTAATGTCCAGATTGAGTGCGGTTAACTGACGCGACAGCTCATCGAAGCGACGTTGCAGCTCAATACGTTCAGCCTGAAGACGGGCCAGCGCCTGATTATCCAGCGTTCTGGTCTGCTGTCGCTTTTTCTCCTCCAGCCGTAGCGCTTCAAACTGCTGGTTGATCTTCGCCATCTCCCCCATGCGGATGGTCTGCGCCTTCGCGAGCAACCCCTGCACCTGCTCGACGCGATGCTGTAAGGTCGCGGGGAGATCCGTCGCCACCAGCGGCTGTTCCCCCTCTAGCATGCCAGCAAGATAGCCATAGGCAGTGCCGTTGTTGGGTCGTTTTAACACCAGAATGTCGGCGGGTTTATCAAAACGGACTATGTCGCGTGACAGCAACGAACGAAAACTCTGACCATGAATTTCACGCTGGCCAATTTTGATCAAATAGCGTGTTTCAGCGTCCCCAGACGCAGAGGTTAAACCGGCCTGTTCCAACTGCTGGGGTGAAAGCGTCTGCTCGGCATAAATTTCCCCCATTAGCGCACGCTGCTCCCCCTGCTCCGGCTGTAACGTCAACAACCAGACAGGCTGCGGCCACAAATAGCGCATCCCCTGCCCCGCCAGCAGCACAATGATTGCCAGCATCGCCAGCAGGCTAATGGAAATAGACGACGCGGTCAGCCACACCCAAGGCCTTCCCGAACGGAACCAGCGCTTCACGCGTTTTCTCCTTCATCACGATAGCGTTGACGTAAACGCTGCCGGATAGTTTCAGCCAGAGTATTCACGATGAATGTGAAAACAAACAGCGTTAATGCCGTTAAAAACAACACCCGATAGTGACCGCTATTCGTCACGGCTTCCGGCATTTCGATGGCAATATTCGCCGCCAGCGAACGTAAGCCCTGAAGCAGGCCTTCATCCATAATTGGCGTGTTGCCCGTCGCCATAAGCACAATCATGGTTTCCCCACGGCACGGCCAAAGCTCAGCATCAGCGCGGCGAAAATCCCGGCGCTGGCGGACGGCAGCACGACGCGCCACAGGGTTTGCCACGCCGTCGCGCCCAACGCCAGCGATCCCTGGCTTAAACGAGCCGGTACGCTGAACAGAGCATCTTCCGCCAGCGAAAAAATCAGCGGAATCAGTGCGAAACCGAGAGCGACACCCGCCACCAGCGTATTACGTTGCACGAAATCATCGCCCAACCACTGATACAGCGGCTGTCCTAACACCCAGATTTCCATGCGTGGCGCAAGCCAACAGCCAACGACAAATGTCAGCAGGATCGTGGGGATGAGGAAGAGTACGTCCCAGCCGGCCGGGAAACGGAGACGCCAGCGCGTCGGCAAGCATTCAATCAGCCAGCCGCAGCCGAGCACGGCCAGCATCCATAAAATCGGCATAACCAGAATAGCGGACAGATACGTCGCAAAATGCGGAGCCAGCCAGATGGCTGCAATCAAGCCAACGACGACCGTTGGCAACGCGCCCATGATTTCCAGCGTGGGTTTAATCCAGCGTCGCAGCGTCGGCGACATAAAACAGGCGGTATAAATCGCCGCAGACAGCGCCAGCGGCGTGGCAAACAGCATGGCGTAAATCGCCGCTTTCATCGTGCCCAGCATCAGCGGCATCATACTGAATTTGGCCTGATAACTGTCATCCGCAGATGTGGATTGCCAGATATAGGCAGGCTCCGGGTAATTCTCATACCACAACTTTTGCCACAGCCCACGCCAGCCGATATCGGGATACGGGTTATCAACCTGATAGCGGTGCCACCCCTGCGCCGTTTCAACCAGCATGGCAGATCCGTGCGGCGAAAACGCCAGTCTCTGCGCATGAGCCGGTAACGCCTGCGTCAGCAGCGCATGCGACTGCTTGCTGGCAAACAGCGACAGTTCACCCTGTGCATTCAATGTGGCAAAACTCGCCGCTGCGCTTCCGTTGCCAACAGCACCGATTCCCCTGCCACGTGCGGAAACTGGCGGATCTCCGTCAGCGTAGCGCCCTTTCGCCCGGAACCTCAAACCATTGGTTAATCTGCCCGTCGGCGGTCTGTACCAGCAACGACCGCCCGCCGGACAACAGCGCCAGATGCAACGGTTCCGCCAACGGCAATTGCCGCTCTTCCCGCAGCGTCAGCGCGTTCGCCTCCACCTGCCACAGCGTTAATATGTTGCCGCTGAGCAAATAGACCTGCTGTCCATCTGGCGTCAGCAGCAGTTGGCTAACCGCGCCAGTCGGAAGCGTAATCTGTGCCCGCTGCCGTACGCCGTTTTCATCAACATCGGCAATAATCAACGCGTTTTCTTGCCCGATAGCCGCAACAACGGCATGCGTTTCGTCCACCGCCGCCACCGCCAGATGACGCAACGGCTGCGCAGGCAACCCAAGCGAATAGGCCTGCTCACCGAGCGGATAAACCCAGACGGGAGACCGGTTTTCCGTGCGCGATAACACGGGCTGCACGAAAACTAAGCGGCCGTCAGGCTGGCTCAGGGCATAAGTCTGTCGTTCCCCTGACTTTGCGCCAGTAAACTCAGTGCAGGAACCAGCCGGATACGTGACATCGGTTGGTTTTCCGCAAACGGAATAAACTCCCCATAGCCCTGACTGTCGATACGAAATCCAATCTGCCCGTTGTCGCTAAGCCCCAACGCCAGCGACGGTTCCGCACCGTGGCGCGGCACCGTTTTTTGACCGTTAACCGTGGGAGAAAGGAACAGTGGCGTCACCACATACAGTAGATAAAAGAAGATTAACAACAGCATAGCCAGCACCAGCAGCCCGCTGCCCGCAACAATGCGGTGAACCAAACGATCTACCCACGCTCGTCGACGATCCCGATACTGTGATGTGTTGCCTGTTTTTACCATTATTCTCGCCGTTAGAGTGAAGCCGCCAGAGTCGTGTTGCTAACGTATTGCGGGTAGCATATGTTGCCTTTACGCCCATAATATGACAATGGTAAGTCTGTCTATGAATTAGATTTTATCGTCATCAACACGCCATAATGTTGTTGTACCCTATCTCCACAACGGAAGGGTATGAATATTGGATGAACCTTCAGTACATGAGTTGAGCGGAGTGACAATGGGTCAGGACAAACTCTACATAGAGAAAGAATTAAGTTGGTTATCCTTTAATGAACGAGTACTTCAGGAAGCAGCAGATAAAAGCAATCCGTTAATCGAACGCATGCGCTTTCTGGGCATTTACTCCAGCAACCTTGATGAATTTTATAAAGTCCGTTTTGCTGATTTGAAAAGACGCATTCTGATTAATGAAGAACAAGGTCTGGACGGCAATCTACGGCATCTTTTAGGCAAAATTCAGGCTCGTGTTCTCAAAACCGATCAAATCTTTGACAGCCTGTACAACGAGCTGCTGCTGGAGATGGCGCGTAACCAGATTTTTCTGGTCAATGAACGTCAGGTTTCCCCTAATCAACAAGAGTGGCTGAGAGATTACTTCCGGCAATATCTGCGCCCGCACATCACGCCAATACTGATCTTTGACGAAACCAACCTGGTGGAGTTCCTGAAGGATAGTTATACCTATCTTGCCGTCGAGATTATTCGTGGCGATGAGATTAACTACGCCCTGCTGGAAATTCCTTCGGATAAAATACCGCGCTTTGTCAACCTGCCAGCGGAAGCGCCGCGCCGTCGTAAGACCATGATCCTCATCGATAACATTCTGCGCTACTGTCTGGATGACATCTTCAAGGGCTTCTTTGATTATGATGCGCTGAACGCGTACTCCATGAAGATGACGCGCGATGCGGAATACGATCTGGTTACGGAAATGGAATCCAGCCTGCTGGAACTGATGTCTTCCAGCCTGAAGCAGCGCTTAACCGCCGAGCCGGTGAGATTCGTTTATCAGCGCGACATGCCGGACGCGATGGTCGCTATGCTGCTTGATAAACTGGGGATCTCTTCCTACGATTCCGTCATTCCTGGCGGGCGTTACCATAATTTCAAAGACTTTATCTCTTTCCCGAACGTCGGACGCGCCAATCTGGTCAACAAACCGTTGCCACGTCTGCGACACACCGGATTCAACCATTTTCGCAATGGGTTTGATGCGATCCGTGAGCGCGATGTGCTGCTTTATTACCCGTATCACACCTTCGAGCACGTATTGGAACTGTTGCGACAAGCCTCTTTCGACCCCAATGTGCTGTCCATCAAAATCAATATTTACCGCGTCGCCAAAGACTCGCGCATCATTAATTCAATGATCCATGCGGCGCACAACGGTAAGAAAGTGACGGTGGTGGTCGAACTACAGGCGCGCTTTGACGAAGAAGCCAACATCCATTGGGCCAAGCGCCTGACGGAAGCCGGCGTGCACGTGATTTTCTCGGTACCTGGGTTGAAGATTCACGCCAAGCTGTTCCTGATTTCCCGCCGCGAAGGGGAAAACATCGTGCGTTACGCGCACATCGGTACCGGTAACTTCAACGAGAAAACCGCCCGACTGTATACGGACTACTCGCTGCTGACCGCCGACGAACGCATCACCAACGAAGTACGCCGCGTCTTCAACTTCATTGAAAACCCCTACCGTCCGGTCAGCTTCGAGCATTTGCTGGTGTCACCGCAAAACTCCCGCGACAAGCTCTACCAACTGATTGATACCGAGATCGAGAACGCGCTGGCGAATCGTGATGCAGGCATTACGCTTAAGGTAAATAATCTGGTGGATAAAGGGCTGGCAGAAAAGCTGTACCAGGCTTCTTCTGCGGGTGTGAAAATTAATCTGCTGGTGCGCGGCATGTGCTCACTGATCCCCAATTTGCCGGGGATCAGTGAAAATATTCAGGTCATCAGTATTCTTGACCGCTATCTGGAACACGATCGGGTGTATGTCTTCAACAACGGCGGGGACAAGAAAGTCTACCTTTCTTCCGCAGACTGGATGACACGCAACATTGATTATCGCATTGAAGTCGCAGTGGAAATTCTCGACCCTACGTTGAAGAACCGCGTGCTGGAAACGCTGGATATTTTGTTCAGCGATACGGTGAAAGCCCGTGTCGTTGATAAAGAATCGAGCAACCGCTATGTATCACGCGGCAACAAGCGTAAAGTACGCGCGCAAAATGCCATTTACGACTACATCAAGGCGTTGGAGCAACCTGGAGATAAGCCTGAATAATGCCGTTAACGAACAATGAAAAAACCGAGATGAAGCCGCAAGAATTCGCGGCCATCGACCTGGGTTCCAATAGTTTTCACATGGTGATCGCACGCGTGGTAAACGGTGCGCTTCAGGTATTGGGGCGTTTAAAACAGCGTGTCCATCTGGCCGACGGGCTGGACAACAAAAATGTGCTCAGCGAAGAGGCCATTCAACGCGGCCTGAGCTGTCTGGCGCTGTTTGCTGAACGCCTGCAAGGCTTCCCCGCCGTGAACGTATCCATCGTCGGAACGCATGCGCTGCGTCAGGCGGTCAACGCGCAGGACTTTTTGCGCCGCGCGGCAGATATTATCCCCTATCCGATAGAGATCATTTCCGGCCACGAAGAAGCCCGTCTGATCTTTATGGGCGTGGAGCATACGCAGCCGGAAAAAGGCCGTAAATTGGTCATCGATATCGGCGGCGGTTCTACAGAGCTGGTTATCGGTGAAGATTTCGAACCGATGCTGGTGGAAAGCCGTCGTATGGGTTGCGTTAGCTTTGCACAGCAGTTTTTCCCGAACGGTGAAATCAGCGAAGTCAACTTCAAGCGTGCTCGGCTGGCCGCGGCGCAAAAGCTGGAGACGCTGTCCTGGGAATATCGCATATACGGATGGAAATTCGCCCTCGGCGCGTCTGGAACGATCAAAGCCACGCACGAAATTCTCGTGGAGATGGGGGAGAAAGACGGCCTGATTACCCCCGAAAGACTGGAAATGCTACGCACGCAGATCTTGCAGTTTAAGCATTTCAAGTCGCTGAGCCTACCGGGTCTGTCCGAAGATCGCCAGTCGGTGCTGGTGCCCGGTTTAGCTATTCTGTGTGGTATTTTCGATGCGCTGGCGATCAAAGAACTCCGCTTGTCCGATGGTGCGCTGCGCGAAGGCGTACTGTACGAAATGGAAGGCCGTTTCCGTCATCAGGATATTCGCATCCGTACCGCGCAGAGTCTGGCGACCCATTACAATATCGACCGCGAGCAGGCGCGACGCGTGCGGGAAACCACGCAGCAGCTTTATGCGCAATGGGCAAAGCAAAATCCTAATCTGATGCACCCACAGCTTGAGGCCATCTTAAATTGGGCTTCCATGCTGCATGAGGTCGGGTTAGGCATTAACCATAGCGGCATGCACCGCCATTCAGCCTACATTCTGCAAAATACCAACCTGCCCGGCTTCAATCAGGAACAGCAGCTTGTGCTGTCGATGATTGTGCGGCTGCACCGTAAAGCGATCAAGCTGGAAGAGTTGCCGCGCTTGAACCTGTTCAAAAAGAAACAGTATTTGCCATTAGTGCAACTTTTACGCCTTGCCACGCTGTTGAACAACCAGCGTCAGGCGACGACAACGCCGGAATCGTTACGGCTGCATACCGATGACAACTACTGGACGCTGACGTTCCCGCACGACTTCTTTACCAACAACACGCTGGTACAGCTGGATTTAGAACGGGAACAGGAATATTGGCAGGACGTCACCGGCTGGAAGCTGATGATTGAGGAAGAAAAAGCCTGATTGCTGGAAATGTTGCCGGGTAATTCGAGCGTTTCCTGACCAGTAAAATGACGAAAAATCACTCAACCGGGCTTCATCAGTCAGCCCGATTAACGTAAAGTTTACAGGGATGGGGCCGATACCAAAATGATGGCTGGCGAGAATTTTGCCAACATCATGCAGCTTCGGCGAAAAGGTACGCTTCCTTTTCATGCCGGATATGGATCAACTCAGTGTTAAGGAGAGTAGAATGGATGTATCACAGATTGCATCATTCGCGACCGACCTCAGTACTATGCGTACCAGCAGTGAGGCCAGCGCGCTTATGGTGAAAAAAGCGATCGATAATCAAGAAGCTGTCGTTTCCGGCATTTTGAAGGCATTACCACCTCTGCCAGCAAACCCGGCGATTGGGCGTAACGTCAATACCACGGCGTAATACCCAGGCACCACACAACCCGCTTATCCGTTTTTGTTTGAGCGGGTTTTGGTGACCCTCTAAGTCCCCTTGTATTTCCGCCCCTTTGCGTTTGCTCCCGCCCTCTTTCCTTGTACCGAACGTGCGAAAACCGAATCAATCATCATCTTTTTCACGTCGGCAGATTGACCTCTCCTACAGCCTGTGCCTAAATAAAAACAGCGAATGTTCGCTTTCACAGAGGATTCACTGGTAATGTCAACACTTACCCACAGACGACGATTATCGATACGCCCGCGACGAAGTGGCTCTCGGATCGCTCGTGCCGTTTTACTCATCAGTTTCATTATTCTTTTAGGCCGCTTTGCCTACTCCACTATCACTGCGTTTGGCCATCATCAAGACAAACAACAGCAGCGTGCGGAACAATTACTGCTTCCTACCAACGTGCTCGTCAATCAGAAAGAATAGCGCCTAACCAACCGGTTCCTTTTCCTTATATTCTCTTTTTCTTCATCAGGCATACTGCCTTCGTATTCTCGTGCCCGCTATTTACGTTTACGCCCGCATTCGTTGCCTATTCAGACGATACCGTACAAATAAAAAAACGGCAGTGCGAATCTTCGCAGCCACCGTTTTCATCAGTCAATTTTTCATTGATCGACACTGTACTTGCTAGCAGGACTTAGACAATCGTCAGAGTCACATCGATGTTGCCGCGCGTTGCATTGGAGTATGGGCAAACGATATGGGCTTTCTGCACCAGATCTTCAGCCACTGCACGATCCAGACCCGGCAGTGAAATTTTCAGTTCGACTTCAATACCAAACCCGGTAGGGATGGCACCGATACCCACGCTGCCGTTTACCGTGGTATTAGCAGGTACAGCGATTTTCTCACGTGCACCGACAAACTTCATCGCGCCCAGGAAACAGGCAGAATAGCCAGCGGCGAACAGCTGTTCTGGGTTCGTCCCCTCACCGCCTGCCCCACCCAGCTCACGCGGGGTCGTCAATTTAATATCAACCGCGTTATCGGAAGACACCGCACGACCATCGCGACCACCGGTAGCTTGAGCATGAGCAACGTATAATACTTTTTCAATAGACATAATGTGACTCCAGATCGTTAAGGAATGACCTAATACAGTGAGATACTGCTGAGGCCTTAATTTAATAGCGAAAAATTAAATCGCTCACTACTTAATTGATTGAAATAAACTACTTAAAGTAAATCACTTAATAAAGGGTTAACAGCATGACGCTGTCTAACCCATATTGCGATACATCAGGAAAACGCTCACCTTTTATAGATGGCCGATCAGGCTATTACGCAGCATTTCCAAATCTTTTTTGATCGTCTGCAACTGTTCGAGATGGCATTCCGTCGCGCAAAACACGCTTTCAGGAATTGCTCTTGCCTGTTGCTGAAGTTCCCGTCCTGCCTCGGTTAACCCGATCAGCACCTGACGCTCATCTTCTGTTCCCCGATTACGCACCACTAAGCCTGCGCTTTGTAACCGCTTGAGCAGCGGCGTCAGCGTGGCGGAATCCAGATACAGCCGCTCACCCAATTCAGACACCGTCAAACCATCACGCTCCCACAGCACCAGCATAACCAGATATTGGGGATAGGTCAGATTCAATTCAGACAGCAAACGGCGATACAGTTTATTCATCGCCAGATTGGCGGAATACAGTGCGAAGCACAGCTGTCCATCCAGTTTGTAAGCGTTGTCGTTCATCGTCTCTGCCATCGGTGTTTGTTACGTTTCTGGAACTGACTATATATCGCTAAAAACTAAATAGCAAACGATTTAATAATTCATTAGGCGAAATCCACACTAAAAAAACACACCAGGACGCCATCACCCTGCTGTTCAGAGTGCGATTCGCCAGTAATCCTATTCTTAATCTACTGATTTTGCGCTACGTTTAATAAAATACGGATAAAAAAACAGATCGAGCATAAAACATTATGTCGAGTGTAAAAACTTACCGACCTCCGGCGCCGCATCTCCCTTCTGCTGTTGGAAAACAAGGAACTGGTTGAAGACATCATCAACCGACAACCTCGCTTAACGGAACGCGATGGCGCACCATTAAGCGACACCGACGTATTAAGTAACAAAATCGGGCTGCGTGAAAAAGCATTCTGCTCGACCAAACCGCAGAAATCAGCGAGCTTATCATCGGGCTGCATGCCGCTGACCTTGCCGATTTACTGGAGTCTTTACCGCAGGATGAACGTCTGGCGCTCTGGCGACTGATCCCCATAGAGAAGCGCGGTCGCGTGTTGATTGAGGCCTCCGACAGCATTTCCGACGACCTGATCGGCGATATGCAGGATAAAGAAATCCTGAGAGCCGTTCGGATCTTGGATGTTGATGAACAGGCCCAGCTCTCTCGTCTTGTTCCTCGTCACCTGTTGGGCAGAATACTGACCTCGCTTGAGCCGAAGCAGCGTGCGCAGCTACGCGCCGCCATCAATTATGATGAAGACTGCCTCGGCCATATGATGGATTTCAAGCTCATTACCGTGCGCGCCGATGTCACGCTCGCGGCCGTACAGCGCTATCTGCGCTATCGCAAAACCATCCCCGAATCGACCGACAAACTGTTTGTTACCGATCGCAAGAACACGCTGATCGGTGAGCTGTCGTTGGCCAGTATTCTGCTCCACGCACCTCAGACACGGGTTAATGACGTCATGGACGATCAACCGCTGAGGTTCCAACCTGAAGATAAAGTCGAAGAAGCCGCGGGGCGTTTGAACGTTACGATTTAATCTCCAGCGCCGTGGTAGATAGCAAAGGAAAACTCATGGGACGCCTGACGATCGAGGATATCCTCGACGTCGTGAACCGGGAAAGCGACAGCAACCTACGGCGTTCAGGGGTTGATGCCCTCTGAAGATGTTTATGCCCCCGTGTACAAATCGTTCCGCAATCGCTGGGCATGGCTGGCTATCAATCTTTGTACGGCGCTCATTGCCTCACGGGTTATCGGCCTGTTTGAGCACACCTTATCTCATTTGGTGGCGCTGGCGACGCTCATGCCGATTGTCGCCGGAATCGGCGGAAATACCGGCAACCAGACAATCACCATGATTGTTCGCGCGCTGGCGCTGCATCAGTTAGAGCACGGTAAAAAATCGTACCTGCTACTCAAAGAACTCGGCGTCGCGCTGGTCAACGGGGTGATATGGGGCACGATTATGGGCGTGGTGACCTTCCTGCTCTACGGCAGCGCCGCCATGGGCGGCGTAATGATGCTGGCGATTCTGCTGAATTTACTGCTCGCAGCACTAATGGGCGTCGCTATCCCACTAATCATGATGAAACTCGGCCGGGATCCGGCCATCGGCTCCAGCGTCATGATCACCGCCATCACCGATACCGGCGGTTTCTTTATCTTCCTTGGGCTGGCAACGCTGTTCCTGCTCCCGTGAACCTCGGTAATGTTGAACACATGCAATATAAAAAGGGCTTTCATCAAAGCCCTTTTTGCTCGAGATTCTCAGCCAGAACTTAACTCACGCGACCCGCACCGCCGGATGCCTGACACAGATAGATGGATGGCTGAAGCCCGGTGCGCGCCGGATATTCACGTTCAATCACCTGTTTGACTTCGTCAGTCAGTGCCGAAGGGATAAGGGCGACAATGCAGCCGCCGAAACCACCGCCGGTCATACGGACACCGCCCCGCTCGCCGACATAATCCTGAATCAGCGCGACCAATGTATCGATCGGCGGCACGGTAATTTCAAAATCATCCCGCATGGAGACATGTGATTCCGCCATCAGCGTAAACAAACGGTGTGCATCCTGACGCGCCAGCGCATCGGCCGCTTCCAGCGTACGACGGTTCTCGGTAATCACGTGGCGCGCACGGCGAACCGCTACTGCATCCAGTCCCTCGATTCCCGCTTCAAACTGCGACAGTGAAACATCACGCAGCGCTTTAACGTTAAAGTGACGCGCTGCCGCTTCACACTGCTGGCGGCGCGTGTTGTATTCGCTGTCCACCAGCCCACGACGCACGTTGGAGTTCACGATCAGGACGTCAACGCCATCGAGCATACGCACCGCGCGCCCTTCCAGAGTGCGGCAGTCGATTAACATCGCCTGACCGACACGTCCCTGGGCGGAAATAAACTGATCCATAATGCCGCAGCTACAGCCGACAAAATCGTTTTCTGCCTGCTGCCCGTTTAGCGCCACATCCAGTTGGCTGATATCCAGATTATTCAGTTCTTTGAACGTCTGCCCAATAGCCACTTCCAGCGAGGCCGATGAGCTTAGCCCTGCGCCAGACGGCACATTGCCGGAAACCACCATATCCATGCCAGTGAGCGGCAGGCCACGCGCCTGCAAAAACTTCACCGTGCCTCGGATATAGTTCGCCCAAGTGTAGTCCGGGTGAGGCACGATCGCTTTGGCGAGATCGAACTCGTCCTGCTGGTGGTCAAAATCCACCGCGACCACCCGCACGATGCCATCCTGACGCACCGCCGCGCTGACCACCGTCTGGTAATCGATAGCACACGGCAAAACAAAGCCATCATTATAGTCGGTGTGTTCACCAATCAGGTTGACTCGACCGGGTGCCTGAATAGCGGCATGCGGCGCATAGCCAAATAATCGGACAAAAACAGACTCGGTTAACTGACGTAGAGAATCAATACGGCTCATAAAATGACCTCAAATTTGCTCACGAAAATGGATATCACTTACGCTGCGTAAACGTTCAGCGGCCTGCTCTGCCGTCAGATCACGCTGTGCCTCAGCCAACATTTCATAGCCAACCATAAATTTGCGCACGCTGGCGGAACGTAATAACGGAGGATAAAAATGGGCATGCAGTTGCCAGTGCGTTATGTCGTCACCTTTAAATGGTGCGCCATGCCACCCCATCGAATAAGGGAATGAGCACTGGAACAGGTTGTCGTAACGGCTGGTCAGCTTTTTCAGGAGCAGCGCCAGATCGTCACGCTGAACATCATTCAACTGTGGCAACCGCTGTACGGCGAACTTGGGCAGGACCAGCGTTTCAAACGGCCACGACGCCCAATAAGGGACAACCGCTAACCAATGATCCGTTTCTACCACGATGCGCGAGCCGTCAGCCTGTTCGCGGCGAACGTAGTCCAGCAGTAACGGCGAACCGTGACGTAAGAAATAAGCTCGCTGCTGCTCGTCCTCACGCAGTACCTCGTTCGGCAGGAAATCGTTAGCCCAAACCTGCCCGTGCGGATGGGGATTCGAGCACCCCATCATCGTTCCTTTATTCTCAAAACCTGAACCCACGGATACCGCTTGCCCAGTTCCTCGGTTTGCGCGCTCCACGTATCAATCACCGCTTTCAGCGCGGGTAGTGAAAGCTGCGGCAGGCTTTTACTGTGATCGGGAGAAAAGCAAATCACGCGGCTAACGCCACGGGCTTGCTGAACGCGGAAAAGCTCGTCGTCGCCCGACGGTGCATCCGGCGTATCTTCCATCAGTGCCGAAAAGTCATTCGTAAAAACAAAGGTCCCCCGATAGTGCGGGTTGGTATCGCCAGTAATGCGTTTGTTGCCCGCACACAGGTAACAAGTCGGATCGTAAGACGGCGGCGTGGAACGATCCGGTTCATCCTGCTGACCCTGCCAGGGGCGCTTTGCACGATGCGGAGAAACCAGAATCCACTCGCCCTTCAGCGGGTTAAAACGACGATGCGGATGTTCAGTTGGCTCAAACTGCATAAGCTATTCCTCAATACAAAACACAAATTCGGTACACGGCGTCGCCATCCGCGGCCAATTGTATGGCGCTAACAGCCCGTCAGCGGTCTGGAAGAGGCATCCGGCCAGCCTGTAAACACAGCCAGAAAAACCCCTGAATGTAATCAGTTTCACTATATGTTATGGATAAAATAGCTGTTATAAAGCCGAGTATCGATAGCTCGCTATCGTTTAGCTATCACATAAGTGTAATCGGTTACCCTAAATTTAAACCTCAGAATGGTATTTTGGAAGAGAGAAATGACCGATGATTGTTGATAGCGATCACATAAGTACGGTCTGGATCAAAAAGGAAAGGAGGTCGGATAGGTAACATCACCCAAAAACCTGTACATTTATAAATATAAGTAATCGATTTTTTCTTTTAACTTCTGCGTTAGGCTGCGGTTCGCCTCACAGCGCATTTGACCGTTCAGGAATGCCAATGGCCACAATAAAGGATGTTGCTCGTCTATCAGGTGTATCAGTCGCTACGGTTTCGCGCGTAATCAATAATTCGCCCAAAGCCAGTACCGCCTCAAGGGAAGCCGTGCACAAGGCCATGGCGGAGTTGCAATATCATCCGAACGCCAATGCCAGAGCACTCGCGCACCAGAGTGCAGAAACCATGGGGCTGGTTGTTGCGGATGTCTCCGATCCCTTTTTTGGGACGATGGTAAAGTCTGTCGAACAAATTGCTCAGGCAACGGGCAACTTCCTGCTGATTGGCAACGGCTACCACAATGCCGAGCAGGAAAAGAAAGCCATTGAGCAGTTGATTCGCCACCGCTGTGCGGGGCTGATCGTGCATGCCAAAATGCTGTCGGATGAAGAACTGGCCGCCTTGATGAGCCACATTCCTGATATGGTGCTCATCAACCGTACCTTACCCGGCTATGAAAGCCGCTGTGTTGCGCTTGATGATCGCTATGGTTCCTGGCTGGCAACGCGTCATCTCATTCAGGAAGGGCACCAGAAGATCGGTTTCCTCTGCTCTAATCACCAAATTTCCGACTCCGCCGATCGCCTGCAAGGTTATATGGATGCGCTGCAAGAGCACGGCATTCCACGGGATGAACGCCTCATTGCGCGCGCCTCGCCAGACGAAGTGGGCGGCGAGTCTGCCATGATGGAGCTCCTGAGCCGGGGCGGCAATATGACGGCGGTGGTGTGCTACAACGATTCCATGGCCGCTGGCGCCCTCTCCGTCCTGAGCGACAACAGCATCAGCGTACCGCAGGATATGTCGGTGGTCGGGTTTGATGACGTATTAATCGCCCGTTACCTTCGCCCTCGCCTGACAACCGTGCACTATCCGGTTTCCGCCATGGCCATTCAGGCGGCAGAATTAGCCATCGCGTTATCTCACGGTAAAGAGCTTAGCGAAACCACGAATATGTTTAGCCCGACGCTGGTACGCCGCCATTCAGTCAGCCCCCAACCCGTAAGAAGTAGCCACCTTTTATCTATACTGCTTGCCTGATGTCGATTCGCATCAGGCAAGTCGCGCTTCGGAACCCTCTTCGTTTTCTCTTTCCCTTCATCAGACATCCTTTCTCTATTTTCCAGAAACGTTTCCTACTCGGCATCGACCCACACCTTTTATGCAACGTTTCCGATTCTGCTATAAAAAAATTTTATGCTGGATTTGAGTCATACCGGCAAGATGTATAACCAGTTACACACCATTACCTAGCGAATAACATCACAATAAGACTAATAAATATGCAAAGCACAGCCTGTAACATCGTTAATTCAGTGTAAATTTTGGTGTAACTCTTTTGTATTTTGTGAGAACAATCATGTCACGCCCCGTTTTATTCCCCCATAATCCCTCGCCATGAGTGGAAACGTTTTACCTCCGTTCACGTCATGTTATTTGGAACATCCACATTCTTACCCGAATAAGCGAAAGGTATATTATGAAAAGAAAACTGCTGACGACATCCATTGCCCTGAGTCTGGCAATGCTGGCAACCCCTTCTTATTCCGTTGATTTTTCAGGATACTTCCGTTCTGGCGTGGGTGCTTCAAACCACGGAAAACAACAGACAGCCGATAAAAGCTATGTAGGAAGATTAGGTAACGAAGATGACACCTACGGTGAAATCCAATTAGGGGCAGCAGCTGTATAACGAAGATGGGAAAACGTTTTACGTTGATAGTATGGTTTCTATGTGGTCAAACAGCTCAAACGGTGATGAAAGCACCGCAAACGACGATGCCACTTTCGGTTTACAGCAGTTTAATTTGAAAGCAAAAGGCTTTGTGCCTGGGCTACCGGATGCCACGGTATGGGCGGGGAAACGCTACTATCAACGTCATGACTTGCACATCATTGATACCAAATACTGGAATATCTCCGGTGCGGGTGCCGGGATCGAAAATGTCAAAGCCGGTGAAGGCGCATTCTCGTTTGCCTGGATCCGTGCCGATGCAGAAAACATGCGCGTCAACTGTAGCAACAGCGTCAACAGTCAGGAATGTCAAAACAGAACAGACACTTACAACGATCTGAATATCAACTATCTGGACGCACGCTATGCGGGCTGGAAGCCGTGGAGGGTGCGTGGACGGAGTTCGGTATCTCCTACGCAATGCCGAATGAAGCGGACACGCAGAAAAACATCTTCATCGTCTCACCCGAGGAAGGGGGAAATTCAACCCTAAAGACTCGATGATGATCACCGGTGAACTCAGCCACTACTTCTCTGGCCTCAAATCTAACCAGAAATTGGTGTTGCAATATGCCGACAAAGGGCTGGCGCACAACATGGTCGATCAGGGCGGCGGCTGGTATGACGTCTGGAGCATTAACGACAGCGCTAAAGGCTACCGTGTCATTCAGACCGGTGATCTACCGATCACGGATAATATTTCTCTTAGCCATGTGCTGACCTACGGCAAAGCGGATGAAATCAGCCGCTGGCGCGACAGCACAGAATTATTGTCTGCGGTAGGTCGCGGCCAATATGTCTGGACCAAGAACCAAAAACCTATTTGGAAGTGGGCGCGTATCAAAAACAGATAGCTGGAAAGCGGGTACAGAAACCAAATACAGTGGTGAGAAATACACGCTGGCACACGCTTTCACCGCCGATATTCCCATGATGACACGCCCGGAACTGCGATTCTTCGTGTCCTACCAAAACCGTGGAAATGAAAACCGCAACACCTTCAACGACGCTCGCAGCAATGCCGTAAACTTCGGTATTCAGGCAGAAGCCTGGTGGTAATACCGCACTAACCCTCAACTCGACGGGCCCATCATTCCCGTCGGGTATTTCCCAAAAGGCTTTCTTCGGAGAGCCTTTTTCTATTGCGAGTAACACCCGCTATCAAATTTTCACTGCATCATGTGCGGTAGTACGAAAGTTTCGTGCGTGTTAACTACCGAGAAAATCTGTGATGTCATCACACGCCCGACAAGGCGCGCTCAATCGCCGCAGCGCCTTGACCACTGGCTTTTCGGCGCTAATTGCGTCGCTACGCGATACCTTCGGCGTGCGTGACCGCTATTCGGGCCGCCAGTGACGCGTTCCCGACGCGGCACTGCCTTTCGCGGCGTATATGGACGCTCCCGGTTGAACAAGGCATTTTTCAGCAAGATGTAAAATCGGTAACTGCAGGCATATATCCGGTTTCTTATGGGGCTTCTGCGCCCCGAACCATGATGAAATCCGCCAGGTGAGAACCAAGCATCCACTACGGGCTATCGTGCCCATCGGCGAACCGGTTTACCTCACCTGCGGTCTTACCTGTTTTGCCATCTTTTTGATTACACCTGCAATTCCGGACTGCGTTTTACCCTTTCTGAATCCCAACAAAGACTGAGCGGTACTCAGGCCCCGAAGGAGGACGATATTCTGTTTCATGGACCAGCATTGACCACAGTATCCGCGCTGTTTTACTCGCCTGTGCCACTACCGCGACATTGTAATTTCTGCGTTTCAGCAATCCGTCGAGCCACCGCATGTCTTCCCGGTGCCGCTCAATAACGGAAGCGACTGCACGGGCTCCGTGAACCAGAAGATAGCGGAAGTAACCATCACCCCGTTTGCTTATCCGCCCCAGACGCTGTTTGCCTCCACTGGAATGTTCACGCGGCGTTAACCCCATCCAGGCTGAGAACTGTTTTGCACAGCTGAATTGCTTTCCGTCACCCACTGACGCGACCAGATACGTCGCTGTCAGCAGTCCGACTCCGGGCACTTTTGTCATGCGTTTACAGGCTGCCTGTGTTTCAGCCCATGACTGCAGTTGTTGTTCGATCAGCACCAGATGGTCATCCAGCGCATCAATATGCGCCATCTGCCGTAATGCGCTGGCACGAACGAACGGGGATAACTCATTTTCTCCGTCTTCAAGAATTTCTGGAACGCCCTGCTTCAGCGCTTTTCTGCCCGTTGCCATCACAAAACCAAACTCGCTCAGCATGGCCCGCAGGCTGTTCGTACAGGCGACCCGTTCCCGGATAATGATATCCCGCTCCGTATGAAGGGCGAGCACAGCCTGCTGGTCAACGGTTTTGACCTGAACAAAACGCATATTGGGCCGAGTAACAGCTTCGCAGATGGCTTCCGCATCCGTCGCATCGGTCTTGTTGGTTTTGACGTAAGGCTTGACGTACTGCGGTGGCATCAGCCTGACCTGATGGCCGTGGCGGATAAACATGCGGGCAAAATGGTGGCTGGATGAACACGCCTCCATCCCAATAAGACAGGGTTCGAGACGGATAACGAACTCAGCAAACTTTGCCCGCGAGAGTTTCTTTTTCAGCACGGTCTGGCCGGTGTGATCGACACCATGAAGAACGAAAACGTTTTTTGCCAGATCGATACCAAGGGTAGATACTTGCATTTGGACGCTCCTTCTTTTGAGATTTGACACTCATACTCTGGCACATCTGATGCCGTTAAGATGGAGCGTCCATCTCATTATCCATGCCGCTCACCCGGCGGCCACGCCCACCTCAGCGCAATTTTTTACGCCTGGAACACACAGAGCAGCGACATATTTCGCAATAGAGGATTTATAAATGTCAGAATTAGCGCCCGCTAAGGGCGCTGGTTATGTCTAGAAAGGATTTTGGCTATTGAGATTCAGCGATGTCGTCGCTTAACTAGCCACTGATGCGCAACCCATCGGCGTTAAACACCAGACAGTTATCAGGCGAGAAGAACACCTCAATATGTTCATACGGCTTGAAGGCGCTGTCGCCTGCCAGCAGCAGTTTAAAGTTATCAATGCCGCAGCATTGACCGAACAAGTAAGTGCTGTTGCCTAAACGCTCGACGACCTCACAGCCGAATGACAGCCGAATCCCCTCACCTTCCGGTGAAACGTGTTCCGGCCGTAGTCCCAACGTTATCGTACTGCCAGCACTCAGCTCACGGGTACGAATCGGCAGCTCAAGCTGTAGCTGCTCGGCTACATTTACCGTCAGGCTATCCGGCGTCCAGTCGATGACTTGCGCAGGCAGGAAGTTCATTTTTGGCGAGCCGATAAAGCCCGCAACAAACTGGTTAACCGGATGATAATAAAGCTCCATCGGCGAGCCAACCTGCTCGACTTTGCCGTAGTTCATGACCACGATTTTATCGGCCAGCGTCATCGCCTCGACCTGATCGTGCGTCACGTAGATCATGGTCGTTTTCAATTCCTGATGCAGCTTGGCAATGTGTAGCCGCATATCCACACGCAGCTCGGCATCCAGGTTAGACAGCGGCTCATCAAACAGGAACACTTTCGGGTTACGCACGATGGCACGTCCGATCGCCACGCGCTGACGCTGGCCGCCGGACAGCTCTTTCGGCTTGCGCTCAAGCAGATGAGACAGTTGCAGCGTCTTCGCCACCATCTCGATCTGGTGCTTAATCTGGTCTTTCGGTACGCCATTCACGCGCAGGCCATAACCCATATTCTCAGCGACGGTCATGTGCGGGTACAGCGCATAAGATTGAAACACCATGGCTACACCACGGTGAGCGGGAGCGACATCATTTACCACCGCATCATCAATCATAATTTCACCGCCCGTGACATCTTCCAGCCCGGCAATCATTCTCAGCAACGTCGACTTACCACAGCCAGACGGCCCGACAAAAACAGCGAACTCTCCATCTGCAATCGTCAGATTCACATCGTGAAGCGTAATCGTTTTGCCAAAATGCTTACTAACTTTATCCAACTGGATAGACGCCATAACGGTAACCTCTTGATAATTTTGCTTTTCAGGATATAAGCGTTGAGTTGAGATAGCCTGGTGCTCACCAACTCAAAATGGCTCGGCAGCCCTTCCAGACATGTCTACATCCAGTCAGGCTGACCTGTACGCTGGTCATAATTCCAATATAACAGCATGGTGTAACCGTTTGCACAAACAGGGGGTTACTTTTGTGCATGAGATCACAGCCTTTACATGTTTCGCTGGCAGACGTGGCGCACTCTGCTTAATGTAATCGCAACTGGTGTAACCGTTACCCTACATTGTGGAAAACGCGTAATAAAGCGCCAACCGCTATACAGAGACGATAACCAGAAAACGCGTACCGTCAGATGCCTCGTTCCCTGTTTTGTATTGCCGTGCAGTGTAACGTTACACCAACACCGCACAGAGGCGGCAAAAATGGCAAAAGAGAACAGTACGCGACGATTTCTTACCATGATGGGCCCACCAGGGCTTTGAGGACTAATGATGAAAATGAAAACACTGACCACCGTCATTATGATTTCACTGGGTATCACCGGCGTGCTCAGCAAATCCGCGCTGGCGGCCGATAAAGAGCTTCTGGTATGGGAAGATATCAAGAAATCTGACGGCATCGCCGATGCGATCAAAGCCTTTGAAAAACAAAATAATGTCAAAATAAAAGTGCTGGAAACACCTTACGCTCAGCAAATTGAGAAACTCCGTCTGGACGGCCCGGCAGGTATCGGCCCGGATGTCATTGTGATGCCACACGATCAGGTTGGCACCGCCGTGGTTCAAGGATTGATTAGCGAACTGAAACTGGATCAGACGTTCCTGTCGAGTTTCACCAAACCTGCACTGGAAGCGCAAACCTATAACGGGAAGCTGTATGGCGTGCCGAAAGCCGTTGAAACCACCGTACTGGTCTACAACAAAGACCTGATGCCACAGCCGCCGGAAAAATTCGACGATCTGTTCACCTTCTCCAAGCAGCAACGAGCCGAAGGTCGCTACGGTCTGCTGGCGAAATTTGACGAGATTTATTACGCCTATGGCGTCATCGCCGGGATGGGTGGCTACATTTTCGGTCAGAACAGCAACGGTTCACCGAATGTCAAAGACATCGGTCTGGATAAACAAGCCACCATCGATGCCGTGAACTACATCAAGAAATTCTACGCTGATGGCCTGTTCCCACCGGGCATCGTCGGCGAAACCGGCGCTAACGCCATCGATTCCCTGTTTACCGAGAAAAAAGCCGCAGCGGTGATTACCGGCCCGTGGGCGTTCCAGCCGTACAAGAACGCCGGCGTAAACTATGGCGTGGCGCCACTGCCGCTGCTGCCAAACGGCGAGCATCCACGTTCCCTGCTGGGTGTGAAAGGCTACAGCATTTCCACCTACTCCAAAAACAAAGAGTTGGCGCAAAAATTCATTGAGTTCATCAATCAGCCGGAATACGCCAAAGTGCGCTTCCAGTTGACCGGTGAAATCCCACCGATCGCCGCACTGGTTGACGATCCGCTGATTAAAGATGACGAAAAATCTCGTGCTGTTGCAATCCAGTCTGGTTATGCCGTTCCTATGCCGAGCGTACCGGAAATGCAGGAAGTCTGGACGCCAGCCAACAGCGCGCTACAGCTGAGCGTGACGGGCAAACAGGACACCAAAGCAGCGCTGGAATCCGCCGTGAAAGTCATAAAAATGCAGATCGAAGCCAACCACAGTAACCAGTAAACCACCGCATCACCGTGCGTCAACATGGGCTCCCCTTGTTTCTCTCCGAATAAAGGTTGGGGTGTGGGGATACCCATGTTTTTAAGAAAATGGAGGTAGATGTGACCGTCAACGCCAGCGGCCTTGCGCCACAAGAGAGAGAACGTCGCCATGCCAGAACAGCGCTATTGCTGGCACTCGTCCCCGGCCTTGGGCAGATTTATAACCGCCAGATCGTCAAAGGCGCGTTTTTCTTTATCGTCATGGTCTGCTTTATCAGCGTATTCCATGATTTCCTGCGGGACGGCACGTGGGGGCTGATTACGCTGGGCACCGAGCTGCCGCGCGATCACTCTATTTTTCTGCTGGCAAAAGGCATTATCAGCCTGATCGTCGCCGCCTTCGGCATCGGCGTTTACTATTGCAGCCTGCGCGATGCCTATGTGTGCGGCACCAGACGTGATAAAGGCCTGCCGCTGAACAGTGTGAAGAAGCAATATCAGATGCTGCTGAGCGAAGGCTTCCCTTATCTGATGATCACGCCCGGCTTTATCCTGCTGGTATTTGTCGTGGTGTTCCCGATTATTTTCGGTTTCTCCATCGCCTTTACCAATTACGACCTCTACCACACGCCGCCTGCCAAGCTGGTCGACTGGGTCGGAATGAAGAACTTTATCAACATCTTCCGGCTCGATCTCTGGCGCTCGACGTTCTTTGATGTGCTGCAATGGACGGTCATTTGGACGCTGATTGCGACCACGCTCCAGTGTGCGGTAGGCATCCTGCTGGCGATTCTGGTGAACCAGAAAGGCCTGCGTTTCAAACCACTAATCCGCACCATCCTGATCCTGCCGTGGGCAGTACCGGGTTTCGTCACCATTCTGGTCTTCGCGGGGATGTTTAACGAAACGTTTGGCGTGATTAATAACGGCATTCTGGCCGCATTAGGGATTGAGCCTAAAGCGTGGATGACCGACCCGTTTTGGACCAAAACCGCGCTGATTCTGATGCAAACGTGGTTAGGCTTCCCGTTTGTGTTCGCCATGACGACCGGCGTACTGCAGGCGATTCCTGACGACTTGTACGAAGCCGCAACGATTGACGGAGCCAGCAGTTGGTACAAGCTGACCACTATTACGCTGCCGCTGGTACTCTACTCCATTGCGCCGATCATCATCACGCAATACACGTTCAACTTTAATAATTTCAACATCATCTATCTGTTCAACAACGGTGGACCGGCGGTAATCGGTTCCAACGCAGGCGGGACGGATATTCTGGTGTCCTGGATTTATAAGCTGACCATGTCTTCTTCCCAATATGCGATCGCGGCCAGCATCACCATTCTGCTGTCGATCTTTGTCGTGGGAATCGCGCTGTGGCAGTTCCGCGCCACCAATTCCTTTAAACAAGACAACATGGCATAGGAAAGCGCGCAGATGAAAAAACACAGCGTTAAACGCCAGAATTTTATCAAACTCGGCCTGACCTACCTGCTGCTGACGATAGTCGCCGTCATCATTATTTATCCACTGATCTGGACGGTAGGCGCGTCGTTGAATCCCGGCAGCAGCCTGCTCAACACCTCAATCATCCCGGATAACTTCTCCTTCATTCACTATGAGGAGCTGTTTAACGGCCAGATTGACTACGCCGCCTGGTACTGGAATTCGATGAAAATCAGCTTCCTGACCATGATTCTGACGCTCGTCAGCGTCAGCTTCACCGCGTATTCGTTCTCTCGTTTCCGTTTTCGCGGCCGCCAGAACGGGCTGATGCTGTTTCTGCTGTTGCAGATGATCCCGCAGTTCTCCGCGCTGATCGCCATCTTCGTGCTGGCGCAGATGCTGGGGCTGGTGAACAGCCATATTGCGCTGGTGCTGGTTTACGTCGGCGGCATGATCCCGATGAACACCTATCTGATGAAAGGCTATTTGGATGCCATTCCCAAAGATTTGGATGAATCCGCGCGTATGGACGGTGCAGGCAACTTCCGCATCTTTATCGAGATCATTATGCCGCTGTCCAAACCGATCATCGCGGTGATTGCCCTGTTCTCGTTTACCGGCCCGCTGGGCGATTTCATTCTCTCCAGCACCATTCTGCGTACGCCGGATCAGTACACGCTACCCATCGGGCTGTACAACCTGGTCGCGCAGAAAATGGGAGCCAGCTACACCACCTACGCCGCTGGAGCCGTGCTGATCGCGGTGCCGGTCGCCATTCTTTATCTTTCATTGCAAAAGTACTTTGTCTCCGGCCTGACGTCAGGCGGAACCAAAGGGTAATTACTCAACATCTGTACCTAATTCCAGGAACGTAAAATGAAAATGAAAAAACGCGTACTGATGGCCGCCATGCTGGCAACTGGCCTGCTGACCGTCTCCCTGCCGCAAACCCTGTATGCCGCAGAGAATGTGACGATCAATAAGTTGACGAACGTCCCTGCCGACTTCATTAAAGGCGCGGATATTTCCATGCTGAACGAGGTGGAAAAGCACGGCGGAAAATTTTATGACGAGAACGGCAAACAGAAAGACGCCATGCTGATTCTGAAAGAGAATGGGATTAACTATATTCGCCTGCGTATCTGGAACGATCCGAAAGATGCGGCGGGCAACGCCTACGGCGGCGGTAACAACGATCTGGCCACCACGCTGGCGCTGGCTAAACGCGCCAAAGCGAACGGCATGAAAGTGCTGCTGGATTTCCACTACAGCGATTTCTGGACCGATCCGGCTCACCAAAACAAGCCTAAAGCCTGGTCTGGCCTAAACGTGGCGCAGCTCACCACGGCCGTACATGACTTCACTAAAGCCACGATTAGCGAATTCCAGAAAGCGGGCATCATGCCGGATATGGTGCAAATCGGTAACGAATTAAACGGCGGTATGCTGTGGCCGGAAGGAAAAAGCTGGGGCCAGGGTGGCGGCGAGTTCGATCGCCTTGCGGCGCTGCTGAAAGCCGGTATTCAGGGTGTTAAGGACGTACAGGGCGCGAATAACGTCAAGATCATGCTGCATCTGGCAGAAGGCACCAAAAACGACACCTTTATCTGGTGGTTCGATGAAATCGTCAAACGCAATGTTCCGTTCGATGTCATCGGTGCCTCGTTCTACACCTACTGGAACGGCCCCATCAGCGCGTTGCAGTACAACATGAACGACGTGACCAAACGCTACAATAAAGACATCATCGTGGTCGAAGCCGCCTATGCCTATACGCTGGAAAACTGCGATAACGCGGAAAACAGCTTCCAGCAAAAAGAGTTGGATGCGGGCGGCTATCCGGCTTCCGTTCAGGGTCAGGCCAACTACCTGCACGACCTGATGCAAAGCATCATCAACGTCCCCAATCAGCGCGGCAAAGGCATCTTCTATTGGGAGCCCATCTGGCTGCCTACCCCCGGTGCGACCTGGGCCACGAAAGCAGGTATGAAATACAACAATGACGAATGGAAGGAAGGCAACGCGCGAGAAAATCAGGCGCTGTTCGACTGCAAAGGCAACGTCCTGCCTTCCATCAAAGCGTTTAAGTAAGCCGTAAATCGAATTCAACACGTTGACAACCCGTTTAGGAGAGAACGATGTTCAAATTCCCCCCGCTAAGCAGCAAAGTCCCTGTTCTGCTGCACGGTGCTGACTATAATCCTGACCAATGGCTGGACAACCCAGAGGTGCTGGAAAAAGACATTAAAATGATGAAGCAGACCCAGTGCAACGTCATGTCCGTGGGTATTTTCAGCTGGTCCGGGCTTGAGCCGGAAGAAGGCCGCTACGAATTTGGCTGGCTGGACAGCCTCCTCGACACGCTATATGCCAACGGTATCTTCGTTTTTCTGGCAACGCCCAGCGGTGCGCGCCCGGCCTGGCTGTCGCAGAAATACCCTGACGTGCTGCGCGTGGGTAGCAACCGCGTACGCGCGCTGCACGGCGGTCGCCACAATCACTGCCTGAGCTCGCCGAATTATCGCGAAAAAGTAAAGCAGATGAACACCCAGCTGGCAAAACGCTACTCGCACCATCCTGCGGTGATCGGCTGGCATATTTCCAACGAATACGGCGGCGAGTGCCACTGCGATACCTGCCGCAGCACCTTCCAGAACTGGCTGAAAGCCCGCTACGGCACGATAGACGCGCTGAATAAAGCGTGGTGGAGCACCTTCTGGAGCCACACCTACACCGATTGGTCACAGCTAGAACCGCCCTCACCCATCGGTGAGGTATCGATTCACGGTCTGAATCTGGACTGGAAACGCTTTAACACTTCACAGGTCAGCGATTTCTGTGCCGCAGAAATCGCCCCGCTCAAAGCCGAAAACCCGTCTCTGCCAACCACGACGAACTTCATGGAATATTTCTATGACTACGACTACTGGCAGTTGGCAAAGGTGATCGACTTCATCTCCTGGGACAGTTACCCGCTGTGGCATAACGCGGAAGATGACTGCACGCTGGGTGCCTATACCGCGATGTATCACGACCTGATGCGTACGCTGAAAGGCGGAAAGCCCTTCTATCTGATGGAGTCAACGCCGAGCCTGACCAACTGGCAGCCGATCAGCAAGCTGAAAAAGCCGGGCATGCATATCCTGTCTTCGCTTCAGGCCGTCGCGCATGGTTCCGACTCCGTGCAGTATTTCCAGTGGCGTAAGAGCCGCGGTTCCGTCGAGAAATTCCACGGCGCCGTCGTCGATCATGTCGGGCATATTGATACCCGCGTCGGGCGTGAAGTGCAGGAACTGGGTGATATCCTCAACAAACTCGCTCCGGTGGCAGGTAGCCGGGTTGACGCCAACGTCGCCATCATTTTCGACTGGGAAAGCCGCTGGGCGATGGATAACGCTCAAGGGCCGCGCAACGCCGGCCTGTTCTACGAAAAAACCGTCACTGAGCATTACCGTACGTTCTGGGAGCAGGGCGTGGCAGTGGACATCATCAACGCCGATGTCGATCTCAGCGGCTATCAGCTTGTGATTGCACCGATGCTCTACATGGTACGCGATGGCTTTGCCGAACGGGTCGATGCCTTCGTCAAACAAGGCGGCCGCTTCGTCACCACCTACTGGTCTGGCGTCGTCAACGAAACCGATCTGTGCCATCTGAACGGTTTCCCTGGGCCGCTTCGTCCTATCATGGGCATTTGGGCGGAAGAAATCGATGGGCTGTACGATCATGAAAGCAACAGCATCAGCGGCCTAAGCGGTAACGAGCAAGGTTTGGTCGGTCCGTATCAGGTCACGCACCTGTGCGAGCTGATTCACCTTGAGGGCGCGCGAGCGCTGGCGACCTATGACAGCGATTTCTACGCCGGACGTCCCGCCGTTACGGTCAATGATTACGGCAAAGGTCAGGCCTATTACATCGCCTCACGCAACGACCTCGCCTTCCAGCGTGATTTCTTCACCACGCTGATACAGGCGCTGAATTTACCGCGCGCGCTACCAACCGACCTGCCTTACGGGATTGTCGCCCATCGTCGCGATGACGGGGAAAACGAGTTTATCTTCGTACAGAACTACACGGCAACGGCGCAGCAGGTCACGCTGCCTGCCACCTACGAAGAAATGACCACTGGCAGCACGCTGTCGGGATCCATCACGCTGTCAGGCTACGGCTGCCGGATCTTGCGCCGCACACTGTAAAGCACAACAAAGCTGGGGCGACCACGGTGATAAGTATTCCTACGAAACCTCATCACCGTGTGTCGCCTAACAGTAATGTCAGGTGAACGGCATTATCCTATGCACGCTGATAAACAAACGACGAGGTGACTACGATGGGCAAGATTCACAATTTTCGGAAATTGTTCGCATCAATGTTGGGTAAGCAAATTACCGAGATTGAAATCGCTTCACCGCTAGATAAAGAGAATTTGCAGCAGTTGGTGAACGCCTTTGGCGGCAAAGAAAATATCGTCAGCCTGGATGCCTGCATCACCCGCCTGCGGGTCGAGGTTCACAGCCTGCGACTGGTCAACAGCGACAGCTTGCAAAAATTAGGTGCCATCGGTGTGATCATCGTCGGTCATCAGGTACAGGCTATTTTCGGTACGCAGTCAGATAACCTGCGCCGCGAACTGGCCGCCTGGTTTGAGGATGATGGCGCAGAAGCACACTAAGAGTGTTACGACGCTCAACGGTTTTTGCCGTTATCCGGCGTAAAAAATTATGCTGAGGTGATAGCGGGCTTAGGATGAGCCGCATGGACGCGGCTCAAGCTTGCGCCACGTATGGAACGTGTCGCAAGCGGTCCGTTAAGCCAGATATCGACGAAGGCACCGCGTCAGCGGCATTATCGCGCACGAAACCATCTTCACGTCCGCATAAAAATCACCATTTCGAAAGTATCAATTTCCTAATAACGACTCGCGCGATTCAACAACTCAATATCTTCTGCCGGCAGCACCAGCCGCGTCGCACTCGCAAGTTCCGCTACCTGTTCCAGCGATGTCGCGCTAGCAATCGGAGCGGTAATACTCGGACGTGCAATCAGCCAGGCCAGCGCAACCTGCGACGGCGTTGTCTGATGTGCATTCGCCACGCTATCCAGCGCTTCCAAAATAGTGCGGCCGCGCTCGTTGAGGTATTTCTCCACCACGCCCTGTCCGCGCGCACTTTTCGACGCATCCTTCGGCTGGCGATACTTGCCTGACAAGAACCCGCTCGCCAGCGAATAATAGTTAATGACTCCGAGCCCTTGCTCGCGCACCAGCGGTTCCAGCGCGGCTTCATAGCCCTGCCGATCGTACAAGTTGTATTCCGGTTGCAGCGTTTCATAACGCGACAGATGGTTGGCCTTACTGATTTTCAGCGCCTCGGCCAGACGTGTCGCGCTGTAGTTAGACGCGCCAATCGCGCGCACTTTTCCCTCTTTAATCAGCGCATCAAACGCGGCCAGCGTGTCTTCCAGCGGCGTATCTTTGTCGTCCGTGTGTGCCTGGTAGAGATCGATATAGTCCGTTTGCAAACGCTGTAATGAAGCCTCGACCGCCTGACGAATATAGCGAGGAGACAGCCCTTTCTTACCCTCGCCCAAATCCATCCCCACTTTGGTGGCGAGAATGACCTTGTCACGCTGGCCGCTCTTCTTCAGCCAGTTGCCGATAATCGTTTCAGATTCACCGCCCTGATTACCGGGAGCCCAACGCGAATACACATCAGCGGTATCAATGAAATTCAGCCGATGTGCCAGCAACGCATCCAGCAGGTTAAACGACGTCGACTCATCAACCGTCCAGCCAAAAACATTACCGCCGAACGAGAAAGGTGGAACCACGATCCCAGAACGTCCAAGTTCACGTGTGGTATCTGATACTGACATAATCACTCTCCTTTTGAATCATGCAGAAAACATCATAAAAAGACTCGCCAACCTGCCACCTAAAGCAGGGCAATGTCGCTTTCCGTGTAGGATAAGAATAATGAATGAACAGAAAGGCGCAAATAACGAGACGTAGCATTTAGTTTAGATAAAATCCCAAGGTATAATTGTTTTTTTGCGTTCTTCCTCTCATTTTTAATGCACGCGTTACATAAAATGACGTGGAAAATTTGGCCTGCCTCATATTTGGAGCACACATGTCCTTGTCCCATATCGCGCAATTTATTCTGGCGCTGGTTGTTGTTACGGCGCTGGCGCTGCTTGTCTGCCGCGATCGTAAAAGCATTCGTATTCGTTTTATTATTCAGCTACTCGTCATCGAAATTCTGCTTGCTTACTTCTTCCTGTACTCAAACATTGGGTTAGGTGTTGTTAAGGGGTTCGCGGCGGTATTCGACAAATTACTCGGATTTGCAGGCCAAGGGACGGACTTCGTATTCGGTGACATGGTGAATAGTGAGAAGAACCTGATTTCCTTCTTCTTCAAAGTGCTCTGCCCTATCGTCTTCATTTCCGCGCTGATCGGTATCCTGCAACACATTAGAGTGCTGCCGATCATCATCCGCGCCATTGGTACGCTCTTGTCCAAGGTGAACGGCATGGGCAAACTGGAATCCTTTAACGCGGTCAGCTCACTGATTCTCGGCCAGTCCGAAAACTTCATTGCCTATAAAGATATTCTGGGCAAGATGTCTGAAAAACGCATGTACACCATGTCCGCGACTGCCATGTCGACCGTGTCGATGTCTATCGTCGGTGCGTACATGTCAATGCTGGATGCCAAATTCGTCGTTGCTGCGCTGATTCTGAACATGTTCAGTACCTTCATCGTACTGTCGCTGATTAACCCCTACAAAGTCGGTGAAGAGCCGGAATTGCAGTTGGGTAACCTGCACGAAAATCAGAGCTTCTTTGAAATGCTGGGCGAATACATTCTGGCGGGCTTTAAAGTCGCCGTTATCGTTGCAGCCATGCTGATCGGTTTCATTGCACTGATTGCCGCAGTCAACGCCATTTTCAGCGCCATTTTTGGCATCAGCTTCCAGGAAGTCCTCGGCTACGCGTTCTACCCGTTCGCCTGGATCATGGGTATCCCCTCTAACGAAGCTCTGCAGGTGGGTAGCATCATGGCGACCAAACTGGTTTCCAACGAGTTTGTCGCGATGCTGGAACTGCAAAAAGTGGCAGGCGAACTGTCTCCACGCAGCGTGGGCATTCTGTCCGTGTTCCTGGTGTCCTTCGCTAACTTCTCGTCCATCGGGATTATTGCTGGCGCGATTAAAGGCCTGAACGAACAACAGGGCAACGTGGTTTCCCGCTTCGGTCTGAAACTGGTTTACGGTTCCACGCTGGTGAGCATCCTTTCCGCCGCTATCGCGGGTCTGGTGCTGTAACCCTTCATCGTGTTATAGAATTTTTATCCCTATCCGGCAGCCTCGCGCTGCCGGATTTTTTTCCCTACAAACCCTGACATATCTTCCATATTTCCTTCATTTTTGTCCGGCATCTCCTGTTTAAACTAGTAAAATAAGGACATGGTTCCATAACCTGCTTGCTAAAGTGACAACGCACGCACGTGCAGCTTGAAGCATGACGGGTACACCGTGCTTCCCGCGCAACCTGGAGAGTAATCCATCACTATGAATGCCAAACGTATCCGAGGCCTGCTGATACTTGCCGCCGTTATCGCTATTGCCGTGCTGATCTGGCGCCACTTTACCCAGACTCCCCCTGCCGCCCCCGGCACGAGTGAACAGCACGCCGCCCGTACGTCACATTCGGGAAACAGCAGCAGTGGCAATGGCGGTGGACGCCGAGCGGCCATGCGCACGCTGGCCCCCGTGCAGGCTGCGCTGACGCAATCCGCGTCCGTCCCCTACTACCTGTCCGGTTTAGGCACCGTCGCCGCAGCCAATACCGTCACGCTGCGCAGCCGGGTGAACGGTGAACTGATGGCACTGCACTTTCAGGAAGGGCAACAGGTTAAAGCCGGTGACCTGCTGGCGGAAATCGACCCGCGGCCTTTTCAGGTAGAGCTTACGCAGGCACAGGGGCAGTTGGCAAAAGATCGGGCCGTACTGGCTAATGCTCAACAGGATTTAGCGCGCTACCAGCAGTTGGTAAAAACCAACCTGATTTCCCGTCAGGAGCTGGATGCCCAGACCGCCGCCGTTCGTCAGGCGGAAGGAACGCTAAAAGCCGATGAAGGCGCCGTAGCCAGCGCACAGCTCCAGTTGGATTACAGCAAGATCACCGCGCCAATCAGCGGCCGGATCGGCTTAAAGCAGGTCGATGTCGGGAATTACATCACCAGCGGCGACACCAATGGCATTGTCGTGATTACGCAGACCTACCCGATTGATGTCGTCTTTACCGTACCGGAAGCGGAAATCTCCACCATTCTGAGTGCGCAGAAATCAGGCCAGCCCCCGTGGTGGAAGCCTGGGATCGCGCCAATCAAAAGAAACTCTCACAGGGCACCCTGCTGAGCATGGACAACCAGATCGACGCCACCACGGGCACGATCAAGCTCAAGGCGCGTTTTGACAACCTGGACGATGCCCTGTTCCCGAACCAGTTCGTGAATATCCGCATGAAGGTCGACACGCTGAAAAACGCCGTCGTCGCGCCTTCTTCCGCCGTGCAAATGGGGAATGAAGGCCGCTTCGTCTGGATTCTGAATGATAAAAACGAAGTCAGTAAGCGTCAGGTTACCACCAGTATTCAGTACGGCCAGTTGGTTGTGGTGACGGCCGGACTGGACGCCGACGTGAAGGTCGTCACTGACGGTATCGACCGCCTGACTGAAGGGGCGAAAGTGGAAGTCGTGCCCTCAGCGCTGACGGAGAAAACGCCTGCCATCACCGGGGAGAAATCCTGATGCAGGATACCGTTCCAGCCAGCGGCGGCGGGCCGTCACGCCTGTTTATTCTGCGCCCGGTCGCAACAACGCTGCTGATGATTGCCATTCTGCTGGCCGGTATCATCGGCTATCGGGCGCTGCCGGTTTCCGCCCTGCCCGAAGTGGATTACCCAACGATACAGGTCATTACCCTGTATCCCGGCGCCAGCCCCGATGTCGTGACGTCGGCGATTACTGCGCCGCTGGAGCGGCAGTTCGGCCAGATGTCCGGGCTAAAACAGATGTCGACGCAGAGCGCCGGCGGCGCATCCGTCATCACGCTTCAGTTCCAGCTTGAACTATCGCTGGACGTCGCCGAACAGGATGTACAGGCCGCCATCAATGCGGCCAGCAA
The DNA here is from genome assembly GCA_021907015.1 of Pectobacterium sp. PL152. Taxonomy (GTDB): domain Bacteria; phylum Pseudomonadota; class Gammaproteobacteria; order Enterobacterales; family Enterobacteriaceae; genus Pectobacterium. The sequence goes on from CP091064.1 coordinate 936,840, forward strand.
CCTGCTGCCTAACGATCTACCCTATCCGCCGACCTACAGCAAAGTAAACCCGGCCGATCCACCGATTATGACGCTGGCCGTCACCTCCAGCGCCATGTCGATGACGCAGGTGCAGGACATGGTGGATAACCGCATCGCGCAGAAAATCTCGCAGGTAGCGGGCGTCGGTCTGGTGTCGTTAGCCGGTGGGCAACGTCCTGCCGTGCGGGTAAGGCTGAATGCGCCAGCGCTGGCGGCATACGGCTTGACCAGCGAAACGATTCGCACCGCGATTACCGCCGCCAACGTGAATTCCGCCAAGGGGAGTCTGGACGGTCCGATGCGCTCGGTCACGCTCTCCGCCAACGACCAGATGAAGAGCGTTGATGATTACCGCAGGCTGATTGTCGCGTGGAAGAATGGCGCACCGGTGCGGCTTCAGGATGTCGCAACCATCGAGCAGGCCGCCGAGAATATTCATCTTGGAGCCTGGGCGAATCGGCAGCAGGCGATCATTATCAACGTTCAGCGCCAGCCGGGTGCCAACGTCATCACGACCACGGACAGCATTAACAAGATGCTGCCGGCGCTAAAAGCCAGCCTGCCGAACGCCGTCGAGGTCACCACGCTGACTGACCGCACCACCAGCATTCGCGCCTCGGTGAAAGACGTCCAGTTCGAGCTGCTGTTGGCTATCGCGCTGGTCGTCATGGTGATTTACCTGTTTTTGCGCAACGCCGTCGCCACGCTGATCCCCAGCATCGCCGTGCCGCTGTCGCTGATTGGTACCTTTGCCGCCATGTACTTCCTCGGTTTTTCCATCAATAACCTGACGCTCATGGCGCTGACCATCGCCACCGGTTTCGTGGTGGATGATGCCATCGTGGTGATTGAAAACATTGCCCGCTATATCGAAAAAGGGGAAAAACCGCTTAACGCCGCGCTGAAGGGCGCGGGAGAAATCGGCTTCACCATTATTTCTCTGACGTTCTCACTCATCGCCGTGCTGATCCCGCTGCTGTTTATGGGCGATATCGTCGGACGGCTGTTCCGCGAGTTTGCCGTTACGCTGGCGGTGTCTATCCTGATTTCCGCCGTCGTGTCGCTCACGCTAACGCCGATGATGTGCGCCCGCATGCTGAGCCATCAGTCGCTGCGTAAACAGAACCGTTTTACCCGCGCCAGCGAACGCTTCTTCACTCGTCTGATTGATGCCTACGGTGTCTGGTTGCGCAAGGTGTTGAACCATCCGTGGCTAACGCTCAGCGTCGCGCTCGGTACGCTCCTGCTGACGGTTTTGCTCTATATCTGGATCCCGAAAGGCTTCTTCCCGATCCAGGATAACGGCATTATTCAGGGCACCGTGCAGGCGCCGCAGACGGTCTCGTTCAGCAATATGGCCGACCGCCAGCAGCGCGTCGCGTCCATCATCATGAAAGATCCCGCGGTGGAGAGCGTGTCTTCGTTCATCGGCGTTGACGGCACCAATGCCGCGCTAAACAGCGGCCGACTGCAAATCAACCTGAAACCGCTCAGCGAACGCAGCGAACGTATTCCAGAGATCATCAGCCGTCTGCAACAGCAAACCGCACAGATTCCCGGCATCCAGCTGTATCTGCAACCGGTGCAGGATCTCACTATCGATACTCAGATTAGCCGCACGCAGTACCAGTTTACGCTACAGGCGATGTCGCTGGATGAACTCAGCGTCTGGGTGCCGAAGCTGATGACCGAACTGAAAAAACTGCCGCAGCTAGAGGATGTCAGCAGCGACTGGCAAGACGGCGCCGCCGTCGCCTACGTCAACGTGAATCGCGACAGCGCCAGCCGTCTGGGCATCACGATGTCGCAGGTCGACAGCGCGTTGTACAACGCTTTTGGTCAGCGTCTGGTGTCCACCATCTATACGCAGGCTAGCCAGTACCGCGTCGTGCTGGAGCACGATACGACGAACAACACCGGTCTGGACGCGCTGAATGATGTGCGCCTCATCAGCAGCGACGGCGGCACCATTCCGCTCAGCAGTATTGCCACCATTGAAGAGCGTCAGGGGCCGTTGGCGATCAACCATATTGACCAGTTCCCGTCGACGACGATCTCCTTCAACGTCGCTAAAGGCTATGCGTTGGGTGAAGCGGTGGATGCCATCACGCAGGCCGAACAGCAGATGAACCTGCCTGCGGATATCACCACCCGTTTTCAGGGCAGTACGCTGGCATTCCAGTCGGCGCTGAGCAGCACCGTATGGCTGATCGTGGCGGCGATTGTTGCGATGTACATTGTGCTCGGTGTGCTGTACGAAAGCTTTATTCACCCGATCACCATCTTGTCCACGCTGCCAACAGCGGGCGTCGGCGCGCTGCTGGCGCTGATGATGGCGGGGAATGAGCTGGATGTGATCGCTATTATCGGAATTATTTTGCTCATCGGGATCGTGAAGAAGAACGCCATCATGATGATCGACTTCGCACTGGCGGCGGAGCGAGAACAGGGTATGAAACCGTACGACGCGATTTATCAGGCCTGCCTGCTGCGTTTCCGGCCGATTTTGATGACAACCATGGCGGCGTTGCTAAGTGCGCTACCGCTGATGCTGAGCACTGGCGTCGGCGCGGAACTACGCCAGCCGCTGGGGATCTGTATGGTCGGCGGCCTGATCATGAGCCAGATTCTGACGCTGTTTACCACACCGGTGATTTACCTGCTGTTTGACCGTCTGGCGACGCGTTTCCGCCGTTTAGCGCGTCAGGAGGAAGAAACCGAGTGAAGTTCTTCGCCCTGTTCATCCACCGCCCCGTCGCCACCCTGCTGCTGACGCTGGCCATCGCACTCTGTGGCGTACTGGGTTTCCGCCTGTTGCCGGTGTCGCCGCTGCCACAGGTGGATTTCCCGGTGATTTCGGTCAGCGCCTCCCTGCCCGGTGCCTCGCCAGAAACGATGGCCTCCGCCGTCGCGACGCCGCTGGAACGGGCACTCGGCAGGATCGCAGGCGTCAGCGAAATGACCTCCACCAGTTCGCTCGGCAGCACGCGCGTCATTCTGGTGTTTAACCTCGATCGCGATATCAACGGCGCAGCGCGTGATGTGCAGGCAGCCATCAACGCGGCACAGAACCTGCTGCCGTCCGGCATGTCCAGCCGACCGACCTACCGCAAAGTCAATCCGTCCGACGCACCCGTCATGATCCTGACGCTGACCTCGGACACCTACAGTCAGGGGCAGTTGTACGACTTTGCCTCGACTCAGCTGTCACAGAAAATTTCGCAGATGGAAGGCGTCGGCGATGTCTCCATCGGCGGCAGTTCCCTCCCCGCCGTGCGCGTCGCGCTGAATCCGGTGGCGCTATTTAATCAGGGTATTTCCCTCGACGAGGTACGGCAGGCTATCGCGCAGGCGAACGTCCGCCAGCCGCTGGGCAATGTGGAAAACAGCCAGAAAAGTTGGCAGATACAAACCAACGATGAGCTCAAAACCGCCGATGCCTACGCGCCGCTGATTATCCACTACAACAACGGCGCCGCCGTCCGCCTGAGCGACGTCGCAACGGTGGAAGATTCGGTGCAGAATTCCCGTAACGCGGGGATGGCGAACGCGAAACCTGCGATTCTGGTGATGATTCGCCGCGCGCCGGATGCCAACATTATTACCACGGTAGACAATATCCGTGCCGCCATGCCGGAGCTGCGCGCCAGCCTCCCTGCCGAAATACAGCTGGATGTCGCACAGGATCGTTCCCCCACCATCCGTGCATCGCTGGCGGAAGTGGAACAATCGCTGGTGATCGCCGTTGCGCTGGTTATTCTGGTCGTCTTCCTGTTCCTGCGTTCCGGCCGTGCGACCGCCATTCCGGCGCTGGCCGTACCGGTATCACTGATCGGCACCTTCGCGGCGATGTACCTGTGCGGCTTTAGCCTGAACAACCTGTCGCTGATGGCGCTGACCATTGCCACCGGTTTCGTGGTGGATGACGCTATCGTGGTGCTGGAGAATATTTCCCGCCATATCGAAGCGGGCATGAAACCGCTACAGGCGTCGCTTCAGGGCGTGCGCGAAGTGGGGTTCACCGTCTTATCCATGAGTCTGTCGCTGGTTGCCGTGTTCATCCCACTGCTGCTGATGGACGGCTTACCGGGGCGGCTATTCCGCGAATTCGCCGTCACGCTGTCAGTAGCGATCATGATTTCGCTGCTGATCTCACTCACGCTCACGCCGATGCTATGCGCGCGACTGCTGCGTGCCGTCCCTAAACGCAGCCAGCCGCGCAAGCAAGGTTTTAACCGCGTGCTGTTGGCGATGCAACAAGGCTATGGGCGATCGCTGAAATGGGTGCTCAACCATGCACGCTGGGTTCTGCTGATCCTGCTGGGCACCATCGCGCTCAACGTCTGGCTGTATATCAGCATTCCGAAAACCTTCTTTCCCGAACAGGATACGGGCCGGCTGATGGGCTTTATTCAGGCTGACCAGAGCATTTCTTTTCAGGCCATGACGGTGAAACTCCAGAACTTCATGACCATTGTCAGCAGCGACCCGGCGGTGGATAACGTTAACGGTTTTACTGGCGGATCGCGCACCAACAGCGGTTCGATGTTCATTTCGCTTAAGCCGCTGTCCGAGCGAGATGTGTCGGCACAGCAGGTGATCAGCCGCCTGCGCATCAAGCTGGCAAAAGAACCCGGCGCTAACCTGTTTTTAATGCCGGTGCAGGATATTCGCATCGGCGGGCGGGAAGCGAACGCAGGATATCAGTACACGCTGCTGTCTGACGATTTGAGCGAACTACGCATCTGGGAACCCAAGATTCGTGCGGCGTTTAGCAAACTGCCTGAGCTGGCCGATGTGAACTCCGATCAGCAGGACAAAGGCGCGGAAATGGCGCTAACCTACGATCGCGATGCGATGGCGCAGCTCGGCATCAGCGTCTCTGCCGTCAACGCGCTGCTCAATAACGCCTTCGGGCAGCGTCAGATTTCAACCATTTACCAACCGTTAAACCAATATAAGGTGGTGATGGAAGTAGATGACGCCTACACGCAGGACGTCAGTTCACTGAACAAGATGTTCGTAATCAACAACGAAGGTAAACCCATCCCGCTCTCTTATTTCGCCAGTTGGAAACCGATCAACGCGCCGCTATCGGTGAACCATCAGGGGTTGTCTGCCGCCTCGACCATCTCTTTCAACCTGCCGGAAGGCACCGATCTGTCCAGTGCGACGGCGGCAATAGAAAGAACCATGACGTCGCTGGGCGTGCCGTCAGCGGTACGCGGCCAGTTCTCCGGTACGGCGCAGGCGTTCCAGCAGTCGCAGTCTTCCCAGCTGTTGCTGATTCTGGCGGCAATTATCACCGTGTATATCGTGCTGGGTATGCTGTATGAGAGCTATGTGCATCCGCTGACGATTCTGTCTACCCTGCCCTCGGCGGGCGTGGGGGCGCTGCTGGCGCTGGAGTGGTTTGGCGCGCCGTTCAGTCTGGTGGCGCTGATTGGCATCATGCTGCTGATAGGGATCGTGAAGAAGAACGCGATCATGATGGTGGATTTCGCGCTGGTGGCTCAGCGCAGCGGCAAGCTGAGCGCGCAGGACGCGATTTTTCAGGCCTGTCTGCTGCGTTTCCGCCCGATTATGATGACCACACTGGCCGCGCTGTTTGGCGCACTGCCGCTGGTACTGACTAGCGGCGACGGTGCGGAATTGCGACAGCCACTCGGCATCACGATCGTCGGCGGGCTGGTGATGAGCCAAATCCTCACGCTGTACACCACCCCAGTGGTATATCTGTTTTTCGACAAGCTGAGGAATATTCGGCGCAAAGCACCGGAGAGGGATGTGTCACTGTCATAGCTAAACATGAGCACTGGTAAAATGCTACTTTAGGGGAAGTTTCGTGCGCTTAACGTTCGCTGTTTTTCTAGTAGCGTTCCGAACGCGCCCGACCAAGGGCGGCTCAATTGCCGTCGCCCTTGGAACCCTGGCTTGTGGCGCTAAATTGTACCGCTACGCGGTGCCTTCGCCAGCTGTCTCTTTACGGGCCGCCAGTGACGCGCTCCCGGCGCGGCACTGTCTTTCGTGGCGTCCATGCCACTCACCCGTGAGCCAGCTTCCGTCTCAGTACAATTTTTACGCCGAGGAAAATGTTAAGCGCACGAAGTGACAGAAAAGGAATATATAGCTCGCAACGAACTCCCACCTTGGCATAAATGATGCTGAGGAGGAGATGATCTCTCGGATGAGCGGCAGGATTTGTCACTATCTGGCTGAACATGAGTAACGGTAAAGATCTAATAACATGCTATTCCAGGGGGGAGGTTTCGTGCGCTCAAGCTTCACCATTTTTCTAGTAGCGCCCCGAACGCGCCCGACCAAGGGCGGCTCAATTGCCGTCGCCCTTGGAACCCTGGCTCGTGGCGCTAAATTGTACCGCTACGCGGTGCCTTCGCCGAAAGCAGTCTCTTTACGGGCCGCCAGTGACGCGCTCCCGGCGCGGCACTGTCTTTCGTGGCGTCCATGCCACTCACCCGTGAGCCAGCTTACGCCTCAGTACAATTTTTTACGCCAGGGGCAACAACAATGAATTCCGCCTCTGTCCGCTGGCAGCTCTGGATTGTTGCCTTTGGCTTTTTTATGCAGACGCTGGATACCACCATCGTGAATACCGCGCTGCCGTCAATGGCCGCGAGTCTGAATGAAAGCCCGCTGCATATGCATTCGGTGATTGTTTCCTATGTGCTGACCGTGGCGGTGATGCTGCCCGCCAGCGGCTGGCTGGCGGATCGTATCGGCGTGAAGAACATCTTTTTCGCCGCGATTCTGCTGTTTACGTTCGGGTCGCTGCTGTGCGCCCGTTCAGAAACGCTAAATGAGCTGCTGATCTCACGCGTTATTCAGGGCGTCGGCGGAGCGATGATGGTACCGGTAGGGCGGCTGACGGTGATGAAAATTGTCCCGCGCGATCAGTATATGGCAGCGATGACTTTCGTGACGCTGCCCGGTCAAATCGGTCCGTTAATGGGGCCCGCACTCGGCGGCTTTCTGGTGGAATACGCCAGCTGGCACTGGATCTTCCTCATCAATCTGCCCGTTGGCATTATCGGCGCGCTGGCTACCTGGTTCCTGATGCCCAATTACACCATGCGGACACAACGCTTTGACATCAGCGGCTTCCTCTGGCTTGCCGTCGGTATGGCGACGCTGACGCTGGCGCTGGACGGTAACCGCAGCCTCGGCATTCCGCCGATTGCCATTTTTGCGTTAATCACCGTCGGACTGATCGCACTGCTGAGCTATTGGCTACACGCGCGCCGTAACGAACGAGCCCTGTTTAATCTGCGTCTGTTCGACACCCATACCTTCTCTATCGGCCTGACAGGCGGGCTATTGGCACGCATCGGCAGCGGTATGTTACCGTTTATAACGCCGCTATTTTTGCAGTTGGGAATGGGCTTTTCGCCGTTCCATGCCGGGCTGATGATGGTGCCAATGGTGCTAGGCAACATGGGAATGAAGCGAATCGTGGTGCAGATCGTCAACCGCTTAGGCTATCGTCGCGTGCTGATTGCCTCCACGCTGCTGCTGGCGCTGGTCACCGCGCTATTTGCGCTGGTCGCGCTTATGCAATGGATCTGGATGATTCCGATCGTGCTGTTCTTCCTCGGCATGGTGAACGCCATTCGTTTCTCCACCATGAACACGCTAACGCTGAAAGATCTACCGGATACGCTCGCCAGCGGCGGCAATAGCCTGATGTCGATGACCATGCAGTTGTCCACCAGCCTCGGCGTCAGCATCGCAGGTATTCTGCTGGGCATGTTTTCTCAACCGCACATGGCAGCAGGAAGTGGAGAAACCCACATGGTGTTTATTTACACCTATCTCAGCATGATCGTCATCATCGCCCTGCCCGCGTTGATTTTTAACCGTGTCCCGCCGGACACCATCAAGCAGTCAACGCTGCCGCGTCAATCGTGAGGTCGTTATGAAATTCGGAATCACCGCCAAGCTGTTCCTCGCGATTTTCGCCACCTGTATGCTGGTGCTGATTACCATGCACTGGGGCGTGCGCGTCAGCTTCGAGCGCGGCTTTATCGACTACATTAAGCGCGGCAACGAACAGCGGGTCACGCAGCTACGCGATGCGCTGGCAGAGCAATATCAGCTGCACGGCGACTGGTCATTCCTACGCAACAATGAACGTCTGGTGTTCAAAATGCTGCACTCGATGGATCAAAACAGCGACACCGACAACAGCATGCAGGGATGGCGAGTGCGTCTTTGGGTGCTGGATGCAAACAAACGCAAGCTGTTTGGTTCCCCGGCACCGATACCGAAAGAAGGTACCTCGCAGCCCATTCAGGTACAAAACCAGACGGTCGGCTGGATTGTGGCCTCACCCGTTGAGCGCCTGACCCGCAACGCCGACATCAGCTTCGATCAACAACAGCAGCGCACCAGTTGGCTGATTGTCGCGCTCTCGACGCTGCTTGCTATCATCGCCACCTGGCTGACCGCACGTGGCCTGCTCGCGCCCGTCAAACGGCTGGTTAACGGCATGCACAGTTTGGCGTCAGGTGATTTCAGCACCCGTGTGACAGCCAGCTCGCACGATGAACTCGGCAGGCTGGCGCAGGATTTCAACCAGCTTGCCAGCACGCTGGAAAAAAACGAACAGTCTCGCCGCGCCTTTATGGCCGACGTCTCTCACGAATTACGCACGCCGCTGGCGGTGCTGCGTGGCGAACTGGAAGCGTTGCAGGACGGCGTACGTAAGCCCGATGCGCATTCTCTGCATTCGCTCCAGGCTGAGGTGACAACGCTCACCAAACTGGTGGACGACCTGCATCAGCTCACCCTGTCCGATCGCGGGGCGCTGGCCTACCGCAAAACGTCGGTAGACGTGGTGCAAATTCTGCAGATTGCTATCGCCGCGTTTCATGAACGTTTCCAGAAAAAGCAGATTACGCTCACCACCGAATTACCGACTCAGGCTGATGTGTTTGGCGACCCGGATCGCTTAAGCCAGCTATTTAACAACCTGCTGGAAAATAGCCTGCGCTACACCGATGAACAGGGGCAGGTGGCTATTACGCTGGTTCAGCAACATAAACGCTGGGCGATTATCTGGCAGGACAGCGCCCCCGGCGTGACCGACGAGCAGCTCACGCTGATTTTTGAACGTTTTTACCGCGCGGAAGGTTCGCGCAACCGCGCCAGCGGCGGCTCCGGGCTGGGGCTGGCAATCTGCAATAATATCGTTGAGGCGCATAGCGGACGGCTGTATGCTGAACATTCGCCATTAGGGGGCGTGATGATTACCATTGAGCTACCCTTGCACAATCCTGACTGATTGCTATTCCTGAAACCGAAAATAAGCAGAGCTATGACAACCGCACCCGATTTCGCTATGGCGTCACCCATTCTGATCGTCGAAGATGAACCCAAATTGGGGCAACTGCTGGTGGATTATCTTCAAGCCGCGGACTATGCCACACACTGGCTGCCCAACGGCAACGACGTCGTCGACTGGGTGCGGCAGCATTCCCCTTCACTCATTTTGCTGGATTTAATGCTGCCGGGCTGCGACGGCCTGACGCTCTGCCGCACGATCCGCCAGTTTTCCAACGTGCCGATTATTATGGTCACCGCCCGCAGCGAGGAGATCGATCGCCTGCTGGGGCTGGAAATTGGCGCCGACGACTATATTTGTAAGCCCTTCAGCCCGCGCGAAGTGGTGGTGCGCGTCAGAACGCTGCTGCGCCGCTGCGGCTGGCAGAACGACGGCGTGAAAGCCATCGAGAAAACCGAAACCGCGCTAGTGATTGATAAAGGCGGCTTTCAGGCCAGCTATCTGGGGCAGAACCTTGACCTGACGCCAGCAGAGTTTCGCCTGCTCAAGACACTTTCCACCGAGCCGGGCAAGGTGTTTTCCCGAGGCGCTGCTGGATAAGCTTTACGATGATTACCGCGTCGTGACTGACCGCACCATTGATAGCCACATCAAAAACCTGCGTCGTAAGCTGGAACTGCTGGACGAAGAGACCTCATTTATCCGCACGGTATACGGCATCGGCTATCGCTGGGAAGCCGCGCCCTGCAATGAGGTATAACACCAACCGCCCTATGATGCACACGAAGAGAGGCTTTCACGATCATGACTGCGCTATTTTCCGAAACCACCAAAATCGAAACACCTCGCCTGCGGCTACGTCCGCTCTACCGTGATGATGCACCTGCGCTGTTTGTCTTTATGTCCGATCCGGTTGTGATGCGTTTCTGGAACCATCCGCCCTGGCAGCAGATCGAACAGGCGCATGACGCGATCGACGAATACTGGAGCGCGCTATGCGCCGGACACTATATGAAGCTGGGTCTGGAGGTGAAGGAGAGCGGCGAGCTCATCGGCACCTGCGTACTGTTCAACCTTGAGATTGATTCTAAGCGCGCCGAGATCGGCTACTGTCTGGCGGCGAGTGCGCAAGGGAAAGGTTATATGGCGGAAGCGCTCTCTGCCCTGCGGGATTTTGCCTTTGGAACAGTGGGGCTAAGCCGACTGGAAGCCGAAATCGATCCCCGCAATGTGGCGTCAGCCCGATCGCTGGAGCGTCTGGGATTCACGCAGGAAGGGCTGTTAAAGCAGCGTTGGATCGTAGACGGCGAGGTGTCCGACTCTGCGCTATACGGCCTGCTGGCGGCTAAGCGTTAGCCACCCCACTCCCATGCTGGTCAAAAATACTGTCCGACTTAATGAAAATTTTGTCATTTTCTCTTTTCCTGAGGCTGCTACCATTTTAAGCCTACAATAATAACGGGTATCACCTCGCACACAGTGCGGGAGAGGGGTCACCTGCAACAGAACGGATAAGGGAAAAAGCATATGTCAGGTTTAGTGAACGGCAAATGGGTTAACGGCGATGTCGCGGCGGAAGAGATCAAAAACGGCGCGTTCCACCGTGAAGAAACCAAATTTCGGCAAACCGAGCTGGTGCCAGAAGCCGGGCGTTACCAGCTTTTTGTCTCCTATCTCTGCCCGTGGGCATCGCGCACGCTAATTTTCCACAAGCTGAAAGGGCTGGAGAACATCATCTCGCTTTCCGTTGCCAACCCACGCATCGCCGATAACGGCTGGGAGTTTGCTACCCCGCAGGATGCTGGCGAGCACGTGGGTGAGATTCACTACCTGCACCAGTTGTACACCGCCAGCGTGCCCGACTATACCGGAAAGGTGTCGGTGCCTGTGTTGTGGGATCGGGTAGAAGGCCGCATCGTGAACAACGAATCGGCGGATATCATCCGCATGCTGAACAGCGAATTTAACGACCTGACCGGTAATCACCTCGATTTCTATCCATCAGATTTGCGCGCTGAGATCGACAGCAGGAACGAAACCGTGTACCACAACGTCAACAACGGCGTGTATAAAACCGGGTTTGCCAAAACGCAGGAACATTATAACGGTGCCGTCACCACGCTATTCGCCACACTGGACGAGCTGGACGATCATCTGGGTAATCATCGTTATATGCTCGGCGACACGCTGACCGAGGCCGACTGGCGTCTGTTCGTGACGCTGGTGCGTTTTGACGTGGCCTACCACGGCGCGTTCAAATGTAACCTGAAGCGCATTGCCGACTACCCAAATCTGTCGAACTACCTGCGCGAACTCTATCAGTGGCCGGGCATCGCGGAGACGGTCAATATCGACCACATCAAAGCGGGCTATTACGGTATTGCCTGGCTGAACCCGACGCAGATTGTACCGATTGGTCCATTGGTCGATTTGTCTCAGTCTCATAACCGTGAAACGTTTGGAAAATCCCGTATCGCCACGCGTTAATACCACGAGATCTGGCCTGTTCCATTAATGGCAGGCCATTCTTTATTTAGGTCAAAAAAATTGATTTACGTCAAACAATAGGCCCACGTTTCGTGTGTCGTCTACTGCAATTTCCCCCTATTAGCGCTAGAATCCTCCGCCTTTACTGCTCCCGCCGTGGAGCGGCCTGACTTGTGATCAGAATCGAGAGATACCATGTTTAAACCGGAACTGCTTTCTCCGGCCGGTACGCTGAAAAATATGCGCTACGCCTTTGCCTATGGCGCGGACGCGATTTATGCCGGTCAACCCCGCTACAGCCTGCGCGTGCGCAATAACGAATTCAACCATCAGACGCTGGCGCAAGCCATTAACGAAGCGCATGAGCTAGGCAAGAAATTCTACGTCGTCGTTAACATCGCGCCGCACAATGCCAAACTGAAAACCTTCCTGCGTGACCTGCAACCCGTGATCGAAATGGGGCCGGATGCGTTGATCATGTCCGATCCGGGTTTGATTATGCTGGTACGGGAAAACTTCCCACAGATGGATATTCACCTTTCCGTTCAGGCTAACGCGGTCAACTGGGCGACGGTGAAATTCTGGCAGCAGATGGGGCTGACGCGTGTGATTCTGTCCCGCGAACTGTCGCTGGAAGAGATTGCAGAGATCCGCCAGAACGTCCCGGATATGGAACTGGAGATCTTCGTTCACGGCGCGCTGTGCATGGCTTACTCTGGCCGCTGCCTGCTGTCCGGCTACATCAACAAACGCGATCCGAATCAGGGCACCTGCACCAACGCCTGCCGCTGGGAATATAAGGTTCAGGAAGGCAAAGAGGACGAGGTCGGAAATATCGTCCATCAGCACGAACCTATCGCGGTGAAAAACGTTGAGCCCGCACTGGGCATCGGCGAACCGACCGACAAAGTCTTTATGCTGGAAGAAAGCATGCGCCCCGGCGAGTACATGAGCGCCTTTGAAGACGAACACGGCACCTACATCATGAACTCCCGCGATCTGCGCGCGATCCAGCACGTTGAACGCCTGACGCAAATGCAAGTTCATTCGCTGAAAATCGAAGGCCGCACCAAGTCATTCTATTACTGTGCCCGTACTGCGCAGGTTTATCGCCGCGCTATTGACGACGCAGTAGCAGGGAAACCGTTCGACCCGACGCTGCTGGAAACGCTGGAAGGCTTAGCGCACCGCGGCTACACCGAAGGCTTCCTGCGTCGCCACGTGCATGAGGATTACCAGAACTACGACTACGGCTATTCCGTTTCCGATCGCCAACAGTTTGTAGGGGAATTCACTGGCGTGCGCCGCGATGGGCTGGCAGAAGTCGAGGTGAAGAACAAATTTTCCTGCGGCGACAGCGTGGAAATGATGACGCCAAACGGCAATATTCAATTCACCATCGAATCGATGCAAAATGCCAAAGGTCAGCCGACCGATGTGGCGCCGGGTAACGGCCATATCGTCTATCTGCCCGTACCGGACGATGTCTCGCTGGATTATGCGCTACTGCTGCGCAATCTGCCGGGCACCACCACGCGTAACCCTAACGCGGAATAAACCGGTCATACCGCCGGATGTCCCGTACATCCGGCAATGCCTCCCACAAGGCGAGCCCTTCCTTATAGTATGCTCTCCTATTATCGACCTTTCTCACCCGCGACTCGGTACGTCAACCGCCCGAAGGTATCGTTACAAAGCTCAGGGTTTTTAACGAATATTAGAAACAGATCACATCAATTCACCGGTCTTGTGGTTAGTATTGCGTCGCTGAGAAAACATAGAACGAAAAATAAGCGTAGTGATACTACTAGGAACCACCTCCTTGGCCAGCTCAATCTCCCTTGAGCTGGCTTTTTTTTCTCACGCCCACGTATTTTCCCACCGCACACATACACCGACTCTTCTGATATCTGCCTGCCTATTTAGTGACTATGATTAACTGCAACACGTTTGTATTCACTGTGCTATTTCTGAATTAACGGCCTCTGAATGAACGACAACATCGCAGCCTGAGAAATAAGATATGGAAAAAATCCAATCACACTGCTGATTCTGAACGGGAAGAGCGCGGGCAATGAAGAACTCCGCGAGGCCATTGATGAGTTGCGAAAGGACGGCTATACGCTGCATGTCCGCGTGACGTGGGAATATGGCGATGCTAAACGCTATGTAGAAGAGGCGATCCAGCTCAACGCGGATAACGTCATCGCCGCAGGCGGCGACGGCACCGTCAATGAAGTCGCCGCCGCTTTAGCGGTGCAGCCGGAAGCAGTGCGCCCGTGTCTGGGGATTGTACCGCTGGGTACGGCTAACGATTTCGCCACCAGCTGTCAGATTCCGATGGAGATGCACAACGCGCTGACGCTGGCGATCAAAGGCCGCGCCACCGCCATTGATGTCGCCAAAGTGAACGACAGCCACTATTTCATTAACATGGCGACGGGCGGCTTCGCCACGCGTATTACCACCGAGACACCGGCCAAGATGAAGGCCGCGCTGGGAAGTGCTTCTTACGTGCTGCACGCGCTCTTTCGCATGGACATGCTACAAGCCGAGCGCTGTGAGATTCGCGGACCGGATTTTCACTGGGAAGGCGATACGCTGGTCATCGCGGTGGGGAACGGTCGTCAGGCTGGCGGCGGACAGGAACTTTGCCCAGAAGCGCTGATTAACGATGGGCAACTGGAACTGAGCGTGCTATCGGCAACGGAGCTGCTGCCGAATCTACTTCAGGCCTGGTTTACCGGCAGCGAAAACCAGAACATGATTTCCGCTACCCTACCCTGGCTGGAGATCACCGCCCCAGACGATATGACGTTTAATCTGGATGGCGAGCCGCTCACCGCCAAACGCTTCCGCATCGAGGTGCTTCCCGCCGCGATTCACTGCCGGCTACCGCCTCAGTGCTCGCTGCTGGAATAGCGGTGCGTTTCGACTATTTATGTTTCTCTTATTCCCGTTTCAGGCGATTACTGTTTGCCAGGTACAGCGTCACTACCAGCAGCAGGATCGCCGCAGAGTACACCAGCGTATCCGACGGGCTTTTGTGATCGACAATAATCAGGCGAATGATGGCCGTAATGCCGATGTAGATAAAATAGCGCAGCGGGAAGTGATAGCCTGACTGGAAATACTTCACGATCAGCGCAATGAACTCAAAATACAGGAAATAGATCACAATGCCTTCTATCAGCTGATAGGAGGAATCTTTCTCGTTGGAGATCAACAGCACCTTCGCCAGATGGAACGTTTCCTTGACTAAAAAAATCACCAGAATAGTCGCCAGCACCAGCAGGCCGATATTGAGTATCGTCTGAAGTGCCTTGGCAGCCATCGCACTGCGAGCAGAACCTGCCATATGTTATCCCCACACCCTATTTCATATTAACGCCAAAATTTCACAGCAAAGTAACCGGATGCCCCCACACTGTCACGCCGAAATGCGCTTAATTTAGTTTGAAATTACTGGCAAATATGTCACGCAAAGTACAAGTCAATTTACTTATGGTTTTACCACCAGCGGTGGAAGTGATGAACGGGGCCAATGCCATGTCCGACCTCCAGCGTGTCGGCCTGCTGTAACGCCTGCTGTAAATAGTCCTTCGCGGCCTTGACCGTCTCTCCCCAGCTATCGTGGCGCGGTCGCAGCGCCGCCAGTGCGGCAGATAACGTGCAGCCGGTGCCGTGCGTATGGCGGGTATTCACGCGCGGGGAGCTAAAACGCAGTGGTTCGGCCTGACGGCTGAACAGCCAGTCCGGGCTCTCCGCTTCACTCAGATGGCCGCCTTTCATCAGCACCGCCTGACAGCCCATCTCCAGCAGCGCTTCCCCCTGTTCACGCATTTCCCGTTCGTTGGTGGCCAGTGACGTATTCAACAGCGCCGCAGCCTCGGGCAAGTTGGGCGTAGTCAGGGACACCAGCGGCAGCAGCTCACGGCGGATCGATTCCACTGCATCGGGCGCGAGTAGCGGATCGCCACTCTTTGCCAGCATTACGGTGTCCAGCACCACGAAAGGCACCGCGTAGTGACGCAGGCGCTCGGCAACGGTGTCGACAATATCGGTCTGTGCCAGCATCCCAATCTTGGCGCTGTCGATACGGACATCGCTCAACACGGAATCCAGCTGCACTGCGACAAAATCCGGCTCAATTCGGTAGACGGACTGTACGCCGCGCGTATTTTGCGCCACCAGCGCGGTAATGACCGACGCTCCGTAAGCGCCTAGCGCGGAAAAGGCTTTAAATCCGCCTGAATCCCCGCGCCACCGCTCGGATCGGTGCCCGCAATCGTCAACGCATTAATACGTTTCATGCCAGATCCTCCGCACGCAGGGTATAGAGCCGATCGAGAAAGTTGGGGATAAAACTGCCCGTACCTTGCGAGACCGAAGCCGCCTGCTGCCCTGCCAGCGCCATGACATAGCACGCTGCCGCCACGTGGGATACGCGATCCCCCTCCAGAGAACAGAAGCCCGCGACGACCGCCGACAGCGCACATCCCGTACCGACCACCCGCGTCATCATGCTATCGCCACCGGTTATCGCGATATCGCGCTCACCGTCCGTGACATAATCCACCGCACCGGTCACCGCAACAATCGTCCCCACTTGTCGCGCCAGCCCGCGTGCAGCAGGAGTGCCGCCAGCGAATCATCGGCGCTATCCACACCGCGCCCCTGTGCGGCTAAGCCCGCCAACGCCATAATTTCAGACGCATTGCCGCGAATCGCCGCGGGTTTCCGTGCTAGCAATTCACGACAGAATGCAGTACGAAAGGTCAAACCACCGACCGCAACCGGATCGAGCACCCACGGCGTCCCCGCTTGATGCGCGCTGTTGACTGCCGCCCGCATCGCCTCGGCGCGCGAACGCTCCAGTGTCCCGACATTAATCAGCAGCGCATCGGCTACCGCGCTGAACTGTGCGGCTTCTTCGGGCTCGACCACCATCGCAGGCGACGCATTCAGCGCCAGCAGCACGTTAGCCGTAAAGATTGCACCACGTCGTTGGTCAAACAGTGCACCAGCGGCGAGGCGGAACGGAATTGGGTCAGTGAGGTTGCTGCCTGAGCGGCAGAAAAGTCGGTGGGTCGCGTGTTCATGAGTCTCCCAACCGGCGTGGAAGAAGGCGGCAACCAGTGGGGCATACCGTGACTTCCCTACGCTGGCATTATCCAGATCAGGTGGTACGGGTATTTCTCAGCCTTCACAAAGAAGGGCACCCCGAGTCATTTACTACGCTTTGCAGCATAAGTAAGTGCATAACGTAAATCAAGCGCTGCCCGCCCCTCTCCACCTGACACAAAATGAAAAACCACAGGCACGTTGTGACATAGAGAAAAACGCCATAACCCTTTAGACTGGTTAATCAAACCCATACTGAGGAGATTGTGATGACGATGATAAAAGTTATGCCGCACCGGAAGCAGGCGCTGAGCTGGAGTTGTATGAGTTTGATGCGGGTGAATTGCAGGCGGAAGATGTCGAAGTCGTGGTTGATTACTGCGGCGTGTGCCATTCCGATCTCTCGATGATCGATAACGAATGGGGCATATCGAGCTATCCGCTGGTTGCCGGGCATGAAGTGATTGGCCGTGTGCACGCGCTGGGCGACGCGGCGAAGAACAAAGGCTTAAAAGTTGGTCAGCGTGTCGGTATTGGCTGGACGGCACGCAGCTGTGGGCACTGCGATGCCTGTATCAGCGGCAGCCAAACTAACTGTCAGCAAGGCAGCGTGCCGACGATCCTGAATAAAGGCGGTTTTGCCAATAAGATCCGCGCGAACTGGCAGTGGGCGATCCCGCTTCCTGATTCCATTGATATCGAATCTGCGGGTCCGTTGCTGTGCGGCGGCATCACCGTTTTCAAACCGCTGCTAATGCACCATATCACCGCAACCAGCCGCGTCGGCGTGATCGGTATCGGCGGTCTGGGACACATCGCGATTAAGCTTCTGCACGCGATGGGCTGTGAAGTCACAGCATTCAGCTCAAACCCGGCTAAAGAGCAGGAAGTGCGGGCGATGGGTGCCGATAAAGTCGTCAACAGCCGCGATCCGCAGGCGCTGACCGCACTGGCAGGCCAGTTCGATCTCATCATCAACACCGTGAGCGTCGATCTGGAATGGCAGCCCTACTTCAACGCACTCGCCTATAACGGGAAATTCCATACCGTCGGCGCGGTAATGAAGCCGTTCAGTGTTCCAGCCTTCACGCTTATTGCGGGTGACCGCAGCGTTTCCGGCTCTTCTACCGGTTCACCGCATGAGCTGCGTTCTCTGATGAAGCTCGCCGCGCGCGCCAACGTGAAGCCGCAGACGGAACTGTTCCCGATGTCGAAAATCAACGATGCTATCCAGCACGTACGCGACGGTAAAGCCCGCTACCGCGTTGTACTGAAAGCGGATTTTTAATCGGTCAAGACGCCTGAGCAATCGGGCGTCTGCTTTTTGCAGATCAGCTCAGCCAACGTCGTTCTCTGGGGTATACCGCTTGGCACCACGCGACTCAATGTATTCGATGGGTTTCATGATAGGATTGAAAGGTGATGCAAGAGGAGATCCGCAATGCCTTTTAAAGAGTATGACCACGATTTTATTGATAGAAATAAGAAAGCCTCCTCGTCTGTAAGGCTCGCCCTGCTATTGTCTGCGTCGATCATTATATTCAACCTTTTATTCTTCAAACACCGCGACTTTCAGGAGCAGTTGCATAATAACCCAGGCTCTTATACTGACTCGATTGCGCTGGTTTTCTTTTTTATCCTGTCCTGTACCAGTAAAATATCACTGAACCATACTTCCGCTTTATCCATTCGCCTCGGACTACACGTCTGGATATGCTCAGCCACGTTTGACTTCATGGATGAGTTTATCTATCAGCCCAAGCTGGTTGGGTATTATGTTGAGGATATGCTGAGAATTATTGGTATGTTTGGCGTCGGGTTTGGTGTCTATACCCTGATACAGCAAATCAATAATAAGTATGTCGAAGCCAGAATACAGTCATTCAGCGATGAACTCACACAGCTTCCTAATCGCCGGTTTTTTATTAACGAATTAAAAAAGCTCGAAGCGAAAACACCCTATTTATTTATTATCGACATCGACAATTTCAAAGTTATTAATGATAAATATGGGCATACGAAAGGCGACGAAGTGTTAAGCAAATTTGGTCATATACTTTCCCGTTTCGATAACAGTGAGGTGGTCGCAACCCGAATCGGTGGCGAAGAGTTCGCGATTATTCTGTATGCCGGAACGCAGGAACGGGCAGAGAAACTGGCAAGAGAAGTACTCAAAAATGCGAACAAAATCATTATCAAGAATATGCACCACCTTTCAGTCAGTATTGGGGCCGGCAAAAAACAGCCGCGGGAACCCACCGAACACTTTATGAAACGCGTGGATGTCGCACTTTACCAGGCCAAAAACACCGGTAAAGGCAAAGTGGAATGGGCACTGGAGCCAAAAGAAAAAGCCCTATAGCCCGACGTCGCCCCATACCAATACACGGCCGCAAGGACGCGCCACCCACCTTAAACATCAGAAATATTACTGAAAATCACATTCCTGCCTCAGCAAACCACCTGCCTACTCACCTATCATTTTGTAACAAAATTAAATCGTTACTGATTAACCCACTCCCCAGCCAGCGTGTACTCTTTTATAGGTAGAACAAAATACATTAACCCTACAACACATTCATTAAAAGGAAGACAAATGAAAGCAGCCATCGTAACGAAGGATTATACCGTTGAGATTCAGGACAAAACACTGCGCCCGCTTCAGCACGGAGAAGCCCTGCTAAAAATGGAGTGCTGTGGCGTATGCCACACCGACCTGCACGTCAAAGACGGGGATTTTGGCGATGTTACCGGCATCACGCTCGGCCATGAGGGAATCGGTATCGTCAAAGAAGTAGGGCCGGGCGTGAGCTCACTGAAACCCGGCGATCGTGCCAGCGTAGCCTGGTTCTATCAGGGCTGTGGCCACTGTGAATATTGTAATAGCGGTAACGAAACCCTGTGCCGCTCGGTGAAAAACGCGGGCTACTCCGTTGATGGCGGAATGGCGGAAGAGTGCATCGTCGTTGCCGATTACGCAGTAAAAGTGCCGGAAGGTCTGGATTCTGCCGCAGCCAGCAGTATTACCTGCGCAGGCGTGACAACCTACAAAGCGGTAAAAGTCTCACAAATCAAACCGGGACAGTGGATCGCCATTTATGGCCTGGGCGGATTGGGCAATCTGGCGCTGCAATACGCCAAGAACGTCTTTAACGCTAAGGTCATCGCAATTGATGTTAACGATGCACAGTTGGCCTTTGCTAAAGAGATGGGCGCAGATTTGGTCATCAATCCGGCCAAAGACGATGCCGCCGGGATCATTCAGGAAAACGTGGGCGGCGCACACGCTGCCGTGGTCACTGCTGTGGCACGGGCAGCATTCAACTCCGCGGTCGATGCAGTTCGCGCAGGCGGGCGTATTGTCGCCGTCGGCCTGCCGCCGGAATCTATGGATCTGAATATTCCACGTCTGGTGCTGGATGGCATTCAGGTAGTGGGATCGCTGGTCGGCACGCGTGAAGATCTGAAAGAAGCGTTCCAGTTTGCGGCCGAAGGAAAGTGAAACCGAAAGTGACACGCCGTCCGTTGAAAGATATCAACGCTATTTTCGCTGAAATGAAAGGCGGGAAAATTACCGGCCGTATGGTGATCGACCTGTCAATGTAAGCCGCGTTTTACCGATATAAAACGGGATAACGCAGTGTTATCCCGTTTTATTTTTATATTTTAGCTAAGCGTCTGCGTATTACCGGGGCAAACGAGCTGCTTACTTTTAATATGGTAAACTTCAACATCAGGACGCGTGAAAAAGGCGATTTCCCACGGGTTCTTGGTGACGAATTCATGTCGCACTTTTTCATAGAGCGGATTGTCACGCGCGATAATAAACGCTTCCCCTTCAATAATGGTGTAGTTCCATTCAATCGCCCGCTCGAAGGTATAATGGCTGCGCTCATCCATCGCAAAAAAGCAGTGTGGGTTGCGTTTGAGCAGCTGAGATTTAAAGGTTTCGGGGAACGTGATCAGGAAGATATCGTTATCCACCGATGACAGGAACGCCAGCACCGTGGTATGCGGCTGTTCGGCAGCCATGGTAATGAGTACGCCGACCTTATTGGTGAAATCCTGCTTTTCCGTCGGTGGAAAATCGACCATCGGCGTTAGCGGTACTGGCGTTGAAGGACGGTTGTCTTGTGGAAACTGGTAGCCCGGCTCGCGGATATCCAGCACAGGCGTGAAACCGTGCAGGAGCTGACACTCTCTCGGCTCCAGCACCACCCAATCCCCGTCGCTGACGACAACGCGGCCTTTGTAAGAGGCACGATAAACCTGAATATTGGCATCAAATTCATCAACCCCGGAGCGGTTATCAAGATGGATCGTTGCCAGATCGCCAACGGCAAACTCATGCCCGTGTGGGAAAAAAACGCGCAGGCTGTTATCCGCATTGGGATAGACGCCGCAAATATGGATGACCACGCCATCCTGCTTATAACCCGCCAGTACACCGAGAGTTTGCTTTCCTAGATAGCTCACGAGACTCATACATCACGCCTTATTCAGATTGGGCTTAAGAGGGGACGTCGACCCTGCTTCGCTCGGGCCGTTCCAGCAGCGGTCAGGAAGCGAATAAATCATCACGCTAACCGCATCACTTCCTACCTATCAACGGAGAAAGCGCTGAAAACTTTAGGCTTAATGCCACGCTATTTAAAGGAATAAATAGGAATTAAACGCGAAACGATGAATACCGGGTTTATTTACCTGCATTCATTCAGGCGACGCGTTCTTGCCAGCCTCAGCCGTTATCCACTCTGTCATCTGCTGAATAGCTCCGGGCGCATAGGCTTTCCTGCCCAATACGATGAACGCTCCCCTTTTCCACTGCGGCCACGCTGTCGTCAGTTGGTCATTGAACAACTGCGCGCGCAGGAGCCCATGCGTCGCTTCCGGCACTATCACAGCCTGCTGATCAAGACGGGCTGTCAGGAGCTGCTGATATCGCTTCGCATTCTGCTGCGGATCGACATTGAGATCGTCGCTACCCCAAAGCGCTAACACCGGACCGGGCATTATGCTAACGCTCTGCGTCGCATCCGCCAGGTAGTTACGGGCAATGAACGCAAACCGTTTCGGCTCGATATCCGGCCGCCGGGAAGGGTCGGCAAGCTCAGGCTGACCGAAAACGACATCATTGGCGGCTAATTCGGCGCTGACCTGCCGCTCAATCTCCGCGTCAGCCATGCCAGCACGCGCCAGTTTCTGACGGGTATAATAGGCACCCTGTTCTCTCCAGTTGAGCGCGCCGCCCACAATCACGGAGAACGCAGGCTGAGACTGGCGGGCTGCGGGAGGAATGACCCAGCCCGCCTGAGAAAAACCGAGGAACCCGATTTTGCGCCGATCCATTCCCGGTTGTGCTCTGACGGCATTCAGCGCCGCCACTACTTCATCAGCACGATCCTGCATGGATTGCTCCAACCACTCACCTGAACTTTCTCCAACGCCGGGTTTATCCCAGGTAAAAACGCCAATACCCGCGTCAATCAACTGATTAATTAAAGGGAGATAGCCGGAATCGGAGAAGCGGTCTTGCGCCCCATCGCCATGAACAATCAGCACAACGGGCGGAGACGTAACGCCTTGCGGCGCAATCAGAGAGCCTGACAGAACATTCTGCCCAGACGAGAAACGGAGTGTCGATACATTGGCGTTATCCAACTCAAAGTCAGATAGCCCGGAAAGCGTAAACAGCACGGCCATAATGGCAACCGCGCAGACGCCAACCCACGCACTCCATTTTTTCATCTGCATGTTTCCCGCCTCACGACAAAACCTCTTGATTTAGCCATTATTTAAGCACCAGCATGGTGATGCCCACGCCGACCAGCACCAGACAAAAGGCACCTCGCAAATAAACGACGGGCAATTTATGGGCAACCGCGACGCCCCAGGAGACGCTGACAATGCCTCCCAACGCCAATGGTACGCCGATACTCCAGTCAACGTTCCCCGCCTGCGAGTAGGAAAGCAGCGCCGCCAGCGCGCCGGGCACCACCAGAATCAGCGCCATACCCTGCGCCTGCGTTTGCGCAAAGGCAAACAGCGTGACCAGCGCGGGAACCACCACCAAACCGCCGCCAACGGTAAAAATGCCCGACATAAACCCGCTCGCTACACCAAGCAGCGGCAGATATTTGGTCGACAGAACCCTCTCCGGCGTTTGGTTGCGTTTTTTGTTATACCACTGCCACATATAGTACGCGGCCAGCACCAGCAGGAAAGTGGCGAACGCACGCTGTAGGTTGTGTACATCAATCGATGAGGCAAGGTGAGCGGCAAAGTAGGCAGACCCCGTCGCGAATGCACACATCGTCAATGCCATGCGCGTATCAATACGGTTACGCTGGCGATAGCGTAGAAAACCAATCAGGACGTTAGGCGTAATCATCACCAGCGCCGTTCCCTGCGCCAGATGCTGATCCATCCCAAAAAGTACGCCCAGAATCGGAATCGCGATAATCCCTCCGCCAATCCCCAACATTCCCCCACAAAATCCCAGCCCGACGCCCAAAAGCAAACACAACACAATATCGCTGAACATCATTAAGCTAAACATAAAAGTGCATGACCTATAAATAACAAGACAATCTGGAGAACCGCGTTTCAGGCTGGTAGACAGACGATGGCTTTAGGATAAATATTCCGCGATTTCAATGAGGTTAAGATCGGGATCGCGCAGATAAATAGAACGGATAGGCTGTGTGGCGCCGGTACGCATCACTGGCCCTTCGGTGATTGGCCAGCGGTAACGCGCCAGATGCGCGATAACCTGCCCCAGCGGCACCGACGCAATCAAACACAGATCGAGCGCCCCCGGCACAGGCAGATGTGCCTTTGGTTCATGCTCGGCTCCGCGCAGATGCACATTGATTTTCTGGTGGGTAAAATGAAAAGCGACGCGCCCGTTTGCAAACGTTTCTTCCCGCATTTGCAGCACCTCGACATAAAAATACCGGGTCTCCGCGAGATCAACGCAGGTCAATACGAGGTGATCGATATGATCAATAAATGGCATTTCCAAGCTCCCTCTTACATCAGACATTTCACATCCTAGGAGTAACAGGGTCTTTTGATAATCACTGAATCGTCAATGACCCTTTCCTGTCAGGAAAACCTCCCGCTGTGATAGAGTTAGCGTGCCATAAGAAAGGTGACAACACGCTGCTCTGCATCAATACACCGGTCACTGAGGTGTTTTTCACACCACCGAGGAAGCTCGAACGATTATGATTAATCCTGCGCATTTTGACCTCCAGTCGCTCCGCATCTTTTTACAGGTTGCCCAGACCGGCAGCCTGACCAAAGCCGCAGAAAAATTCCACATCACGCTTTCTGCCCTGAGTAAACGTATCGCCGAGCTGGAGCGTACCGTGGACTGTGCGCTGTTCATCCGCATGCCGCGCGGCCTGACGTTAACGCCAGCCGGTAAAGAACTGGTGAATCTCGCAGGCAATGTGTTGAGCAACGTGGAGCGCATGGCGAGCGAAATGAATGATTATGCCGTTGGCGTGCGCGGCCACGTACACATGTGGGCAAATACCTCGGCGATTATTCAGTTTCTTCCGCAGGATCTGGCGTCCTTCCTTCTGGCCCGACCGCTTATTCGTATTAACCTTGAGGAAAAGCTCAGTAAAACCGTGGTGACGGCGCTGGCGATGGGAGATGCCGATATCGGTATTTTCGCTGACAATGTCGGATCGCAAGGGGTCGAGAAGATTCCTTACCGTAAGGACAAGCTTGTCGTACTCGTTCCACCCCAGCACCCGCTTTCCGCCCTGTCAGACGTGAGTTTTAACGACACATTGGGCTACGATTACGTCGGCCTGAATAGCGGTAGTTCTTTGCTGAAACAACTGAAAGACGCTTCGGATGAACTGGGAAGAGTGCTGCGCCTGCGCGTACAGGTCAGCAGCTTTGACGGGATTTGCCGCATGATAGAAGCGGGATTGGGTATCAGCGTCCTGCCAGAGGACGCAATTCGCCCGGAAGTGCTCGGTACCGGATTGCGCGCCATCAATCTCACCGACGAGTGGGCTTCACGCCAGCTCTGGCTGGGCGTGAAATCCGGTGCGATTCTGCAACCCGAAGTCGCTAATCTGCTGACCCACCTGCGGCAGTGCGGCGCGTAAGGAGAAGGCTTTACCCTCAGCCTTCTTCGCTACCCGTTTTTTCATAGCCGAGACGGCCAACAAAGGGCAAACGCAGCGCGGGCGGATTCATATCCACCCCCATGTTCAGCCCCAGAATGTTGGCCTCAATCCCCTCTTCAATGCCCATCGTGATACCCAGCACGCCCAGCAGCGAGATCTGCACGCCGCTTCCCGATGGCGACATCCCCACAGGGCGCGTGATCGGGCGATAATCCTTACCAATGGCATTAGCCGGCATATCCAGCTTGAGCGCCGGTACTTCGCGGCCAATGTGTGCGAGAAACGTATTGCTATTTGGTCCCGGCCAGGCGTGGTAGGTATTCGGCCACGGATAGCTTTTAATCGCGGCCTCAATCTGCGGGATCATGGCTTCTGCCTTGTCGCCACGGTGCTCCACCAGCAGCTTCGGCATCGCCCCGTACCAATACGCATCCGCCACCGACCGGTTAAGACGGACAACGTTATCACTCCCCCAACTCACCACCTCATAGCGGCGATACTGGGTTTCCCCCGCTTTCTTGAAAATGATCCACGGATGTACCGCCACCAGCCCGCGCCAGCCGTACGTCGGCGCGGCGTAAACCTGCACGATCGCAGTCTGGCGAAATTGCACCGGGTTCGGCGCTAACCCAGAAGAATCCCGTTTGGCAGACCACCAGGTTTGCCCGCTAAACGTTTCGCCGTTGCGCGTCGACTGCGCCCAACTTTGCCAAAAAGACAGCAACAGCACACAAATAAACCCAATCCCCAAGAATTTGAGGTACGTCATAGGCCAGATAGCTCACTGAAAAGAGAGGGAACGGAATCGATACGCCTGCGGGAGAGAGTATCCGCAGTGAAAATCGGTCAAAAATCATTCCGCCAGTTTACTGCCAGTTGGCGGTAAGATTAAAGCGATGGGTAAAATGTTGACCTATTTTTACGTTGTGTGGGGCTACAGGCGAGATTCTGCCTTTATTCAGACCGCATGCCGCGGAATATTTGATGCTAAACATACTGAGGAACAACGAAATGAACGATAACGCGTCTCTGGCAGCCGCTTTCTATCAGGCCTTCAACGCCAATGACCATGCCGCTTTCGACCGCCTGTTAGCGGCCAATTGGGTCAATCATCCTGCCGACCCCGGTCAGCCGAATACACCAGCCGGGTTCAAACGCGCCGTGGCACATACACATACGGCTTTTGAAGGCTTCCATATCAATATCGAAGCCGTGGTTACCGAGAACGATCTGGTGGTCTGCCGGATTGCCATGAGCGGCCGACACGTTGGTGATTTCGACCGCTGGAAAGCCTCCGGTCAGCAGGTACGTTTCTCTGGTATGGATATGCACCGTATTGAGGGAGGCCGCATCAGCGAAACCTGGCATTTTGAAAACTTCGATGGATTAAAAACAGAAGAAATGGCCTGACTGGCTGCGTCTGACATCCCCCGATGTTCCGCATGAAACCAATTGCGCTCGGGGATCCAGATGATTTTTATCGAACGCTGAAAAATGTCATCTCAACAAGCAACATCATGGCGTGTAAAAGAACTTACTATGAAAATAATATATTCAAAAAACATATTCATTAAATAATCATTCAACATTCCTGCATCTATTTTACGATTTTTAACGTCATTAAATAATCGCTGACTATAATCAATTGGCAAGTTCTATTAACGACACACCTCTGGAAATAGAGAATGGAGAAATTAAATGAAAAAAAATAATAAGCATATTAAGTCTACGGTATGTGTACTATCATTAGTCGCATTAACGCTAGGCTCGGCGGTTTCACTTGCCTGTACGCGGCTCGTTTATAAAGATATCAATAATCCTGATTACCCCATTACCGCCCGATCAATGGACTGGGCCGACGATACCCATACTAATCTCTGGATTTTCCCACGAGAACTAAAACGTTCTGGTGCCGCTGGTCAGTATTCTCTGGAATGGACATCAAAATACGGCAGTGTTATTGCCTCTGCTTTTGATGGCAACGAAAAATGGCTTCCACAACCGATGGCCTGAATGAGAAAGGGTTGGCGGCTAACGTGCTCTGGCTCGCGGAATCTGAATACCCTAAAACCAAGCCAACCGCGAAAAACCGGGCTTAAGCGTCGCCGCATGGGCACAGTATGTGTTGGATAATTTTGCTACCGTCGATGAAGCCGTGAAATCGCTACAACAGGAAAAATTTATACTGGTAACCAAAGACGTACCAGGACAGGATCGCATGGCAACGCTCCATTTGTCCTTGTCAGATTCGTCTGGCGACAGTGCCATTATTGAATACATCGACGGCAAACAGGTTATTCACCACAATAAGGATTATCAGGTAATGACCAATTCTCCAACCTTCGATCAGCAGTTGGCGCTGACTGCCTACTGGGATCAGATTGGAGGAATGTGATGCTGCCGGGAACGAATCGCGCAGCCGACCGCTTTGTTCGTGCCTCATTCTATGTGAAAAGTGTTGCCCCAATAAACTCATTCCAGGGGTAGCAGAAAAAAGTAAAATAGAAAAAGATAAAGCGGACTTAGCCACCGCATTCAGTATTATACGCAATGCATCGGTTCCTTATGGCTATTCCTTACCGGGTATGCCAAACATTGCCTCAACACGCTGGCGTACGGTCATCGATCATAAATCGCTACAGTACTTTTTTGAATCTGCCGTCTCCCCAATATTTTTTGGGTTGATTTGAAAAAATCGACTTTGCTCCGCGTGGAGATAACGCCAGCAAATTAGATTTAGGGCCAAACCAGAGCACTATTTATTCTGGTCAGGCTTCAGCACACTTTAAGCCCGCCACGCCATTTAAATTTGCTGGACTGTAAATAATAAGATTCTTTACGAGATTATTTTTATTCCACAATGATGTTAAAGCGCCAGTAAGCTATGGCGCTTTAATACAGGCATCCTAAATAAGGACATCGATAGGCGATTTACAGCACCTTCGCATTCCCTGCCCATTCTGCATAGAAATGGCTCGAACAAATTCCTGGTTCGATTACTTTTATCTCTGTTTTGACTAATCCCAGATTGATGAACGGATCGTCCGTCAGAATGTCTTCCATATCAGCGCTATCTAACCCGTAGGCTAAAATAAACCCACCTGTGCCATCATCCAGCGGGCCTGCAAAAATAACATTTCCCTTTTTTATATGATCAGCCAGCCATTTTTGTGTGCGTCAATACTCTTTTCAAGTTCATCTTCCGGGCTGGTGTAATACAGCGTAATGGCATAGAGCATAATGTCCACCTCAATAATTATTTAGGCTATATAGATGCAATAACGGAATGGATAGAGGATTTCGCATTGTGAATTTCACGATTCTTGATTTCATCCCCTTTTGAAGCCCCTTCCGCGCGGACGAAATGAACATCGCGAATACCAAGAAAGCGGAAAAAGCCCTGAAGATAACGTTCCTGAAAATCCATATCTAAAAAGGCGGAGCGGTATAAAAACCACCGCGAGAAGAAACCACAATAACCGCTCTGCCACCAGACATCCCCACCGGACCTTTTTCCGTATATTTAAAGGTCTTGCCAGCCTGTGCAAGCCGATCCAACCACGATTTCAGCTGGCTCGAGACGGAAAAGTTATACATCGGCGCACCAATAACAATCACGTCATTCGCCAGAAATTCCGCGACCAGCGTTTCAGATAATTGGTGCTCCCGCAGCGTGGCGTCATCCGCTGAAGAGGACGCTATTTGTTGGCGGAAACCGGCGGCAATCGGCGCAGTTAAATGACGAATTTCATCTTTAACCACATCCCGATAAGAAACGACGGCATCAGGATGTTGTTTGACTAACTCATTCACCACGTCAGCAGAAATCTGTCGGGAAACGGAACCGTTCTCAAGAATACTGGAGTCTATATGTAAAATGTTCACAATAACTTCTCCTACATTGCGTTTTAAAGCTCACTTATTTAACGGCTTTAGCCGCGCTATCAATAAAATCCGCGACGACTTCCGGGTGCGATACCAGAGACATATGGCTGGAGGCAATAGCGCGCGTCTTTGCGCCGATATGGCTCGCGATGTCTTTCTGAATGGATGGATTTAATGCCTTGTCATTCTCCGTCAGCAAATACCAGGTCGGTTTAGCTTTCCACGCCGCTTTCTGAACGCGATCGCCAAACGCTTTTGCCGCCATCGGCTGCTGCACCGCAGCCAGCGCCTGCGCTTTCTGCAGTGGCACATCGCCCGCCATCACCTCACGATACTGTTCGGGGTTATCCAACCAAATCAGGCCATTGGCATCAGGGGACATGCCTTCCATCGGCGCTTTCAGGCGCTGCAATAAGTCAGAGGCGGACTCCCCACTGTCTGGCACCAGCGCCGACAAATAGACGATGCCGCGAACCCTGGGATCATTGCCGGCCTGCGTCACGACGGCCCCGCCCCACGAATGCCCTACCAGCAGCACATCGCCCTGCTGTCTTTGCAGCACGCGCTCCGTCGCTTCAACGTCATCCGCTAAAGAGGTCAGCGGGTTTTGCACCGCCGTCACGTGGTATCCCAGCGCTTGCAGACGAGACATAACGGCAGACCAGCTCGAACCGTCGGCAAAGGCACCGTGGACTAAAACGATATTGTTAATTTTTGCCGCCTCCGCAACATTGTGAACGCTGGCAGACAGCACCAGACCTAACGCGATAGCCAGATGGCCGAACCAGTTAATACGGTAATGCGTCATACGCTTTCCTCTGAAAGAGTGATACGACTGCCTGCCTCTCCAACACGTTTCATCAGGCTCGGGGCAGCGAATGGTTGAATTTTAATCGTGGTTGATGCTTGCGGTAAGATGGCTAACTTGACATAGTTCATGCAAAATTCGCCAAATTCTATCTAACAGGAAAGGTCACTATGCACATCGCCATTCTGGCGCTGCCGGGCAGTATGCAGTCGGCCATCTCCGGGCTTTCCGATATCTTCTGGATGGTCAATCAGGCGCTGATTACCCAGCCAGAAAGTGTATCCTCCGCCTCACCACTCTCTTTTGAAACATCCATCGTCAGTGCAGACGGCAAGCCAGTGCGTGATGCTCAGGGCAGGCTGATTCACGTCGACAGCTCATTTGATGCGATGGGTAAATCGGATGTCGTGCTGGCGACCGGGATGATGCTCGGGCCCGATAAATTACCGATGGCAACGTCATCCGTTAGTGAATCAGCTATTTGGCTCAGGGAGCAATATCGACAGGGCTCGCTGATAGGTGGTGCCTGTGCGGGGGCTTTATTCTGGCCGAAGCCGGGCTGCTGGATGGTCGCTTTTGCACCACAACATGGTGGCTCTACCACACCTTCAAGCAGAAATACCCGAAGGCAAAACCGGTGTGGGGCAAGGCGCTTGAAGAACAAGATGGCATCATTACCACCGGTGGGCCATTGTCCTGGGTCGAGCTTGCCCTCCATATTATTCGCCGCAGTGGCGGACCTAAGGTCGCAAAATTGGCAGCAGATATCGCGGTAGCGGACAGCCAGCCGATCTCCCAACGTATTTATGCCCCACAGGGGTTCATTAACACCGTACACCCTCTGCTGCTGCGCGCCGAACAGCTCATCC
The DNA here is from genome assembly GCA_021907015.1 of Pectobacterium sp. PL152. Taxonomy (GTDB): domain Bacteria; phylum Pseudomonadota; class Gammaproteobacteria; order Enterobacterales; family Enterobacteriaceae; genus Pectobacterium. The sequence goes on from CP091064.1 coordinate 967,488, forward strand.
GCTACGAAAATCCGGCAATCACCGCAGAAGAATTAGCCAACGCCCTGAATTTCAGCGACCGGACGCTCTACCGCAAGCTCAAAGAACTCACGGCGGAAAGCCCGAAAAACTTTATTACCCGCGTCAGGATCGAAATGGCCTGCCTGCTGCTTGAAAACCCTATGACCAATATCAAGCAGGTCGCCGCAGAATGCGGTTACAGTGAAGACACCGCTTTCAGACGCGCCTTTTCCCAGCAGATGGAGATGACACCGACCCAATTCAGAAAATGGGCGCTGTTGAGGAATAATACACCGCGCGCGTTGGATAATGAGAATGGGGGTTAAGGCGATAGTTGTGAAAGACACGACTGACGGTAAACCACTGCCTTGATCGACACCTTTGCTACACAGTGCTATTCACTCAGGGAATGGAGTAAGGAAATAAAATCGATGATAAGGAAAACCGTTATTGCCACGCTGATCGGCCTGTCGGCGGCATCCATCAGTCAAGCAAATGACAACGTAGATACGCTCTACGAACGCCTCACGCAGCAGGATGCTACTGCGTTAGCCGCGTTGACGACATTAGCGAAAGACAACGACCCACAGGCATTGAGTACGCTGGGGTTCATCTATGAATACGGCATCACCGTCCCGCAAAATACCACGCAAGCGCGCCAGTATTATCAGCAGGCCTGTGAAGTAGATGGCAATTTTGGCTGCTACAACGTCTGGTATTTTTATCAATATGGCAAAGGTGTCGCGCAGGATAAAGCACGCGCCAAACAGTTCGCAGACAAAATGCATCGCGCCGATCTCAAAATACCGCCTGATGTAATAGAAAACGTCATCGATTACCTGTATAGCGCAAAAGCCAATATCGATAGCGATATATCACAGCGTTCCAGATTAATTTATACCGCCAAAAGGTACCTCACCAGCGGCGATGAAGAGACACAACGTTTCTTTACCCGTATCGGCTTTAGCAAGCGGGATGTGCTACGGCTGGCAACATTTTGGGCAAAAGATGGCGATCAAGAAATGAATTTCCTGGTCGGTTATTTCTATAATTTTGGCTATGCCGGTATCAAAAATGAGAATATTGAAGCCCTTAAATGGTTCCGTATCGCTGCCGAAGGTGGTCACCCAGAAGCCCAAAATATTCTTGGGTCGGTATACGAAAAAGGACGCTGGGGTATTTATGCGGATGGAGCAGAAGCTGAAAAATGGTATGAACTGTCAGCAAAACAAGGCAATGACAACGCACTGATGAATCTGGGGAAAATGTATTACGACGGCGTACTCATCAAGGGCGACTACCGTAAGGCCTATGTATTATTTGAGCAGGCCTATAAAAATGACGTGACCAGTGCCAACAGATATTTGTCCCAAATGTATTACAGCGGACAATACGTTGATGTGGATTGTCATCAAGCAAAAAATACGAAGGAAATGCAGATAGCCACTATTTTCGCCAATGTGAAAAAGATAAGCGCGAGAGAAAAGCAACGCGCGACGTCTTACCACTCTTAACGTTAAAACATGAATCGAGCCCATTCGGTGGAGATAATAATCCCTATAAATGCGAGCTTAATTTCTCTATCAATACGAATAAATTAGGCGAAGTCGCCAATTTTCGCGCCACACTACAACTCAAAAACAGTGAAGGCGCATCAGCCGAACAGACGCTCGCTTTCCCACCTTTTGGGTTGAGTAGCCTTGATGCCGGAATGATTGGAGAAAAATTTATTTTTCCCAGGAATCGGCTCTGCTCCCACAGTACAAACCCGATTTTTGCCAGTTCAGCGATCTGGAATTTCAGGTCACCTCCGCGACCGCCACGATTAACGGCGAAGAGGTGGATGTACTTAAAGCAGGAATATTGAGGCAACAGGAAAAGCGTTAACACTCACGTGTGACTGCTTGATTCTCCATACTGATAGCCCAGAACGCTGGGCTATTTAATCTTTCAGCGCATTCGCCGACGTGGTTACTGTTAGTTCTAACGTACAGAGAACCAATTAGACGAAAAATCCTCTGCATATCATCCACGATGTGAATATAATATTGTATGGATAACAGAGATCGTAAAGAAAATGGAAACAAACAATAAAGAATTTATTATTCATCAGACGTTAACACAAAGCGACTATGAAAGAGGTATTAAGTCGATATCCAGCTGGAATGAAAAGAGACAGAGTTATAAGCACAGAATAATTAATTCTTTGTTAATGCTTTCATTTGTTTTATTAGTTTTATCGTTCTTTATATTACTGGCGATCATTTTCTTATCCAGCGAACGTGAAGCCCATCCGATTATAAAATTATTCTCTTACCTTACAGCCTCACTAGCCGTACTTTCCATTTTACTTTCATTACTCACCAGAAAAATAAAAAGCTATCCGTCAGGGGTATTCCCAGCAGAGGTAAAAATAACAATAAACAATGACGGCATCTACGGAGAAACGGAAAGCTCACACAGCAGCTATAAATGGCATGCGATTTCTCACCTCAACAAAATCGATAATCATTTATTTTTAATCATTGATAATATGATTGCAATCCCTATTTCGCTTAGTAATTTTTCTGATAAACAAGAAGCTGAGTCACTCATTCTTTTTATTGAAGAAAGAATGGGGAACCCAAAAGCGACGCCATAGCGGTGGTCTCTGCATGATTCTGCCATCAGGTAGAATCATATAAATAAAGTGCCAGTAAACTATGGCGCTTTCTTGTGAATCGCCACGGATAATCTAGACACTTCTGAGCCGTTGATAATATAGGTTTTCATATTCAGCCGGTGGCATCTGCTCGCTCGAACCATGCCGACGCTTACTGTTATAAAACATTTCGATATAATCAAAAATGTCGCTTCTGGCTTCGTCTCTCGTTCCGTAGATCCTTTTCTTAATCCGTTCGCGTTTCAGTAGCTGGAAAAAGCTTTCCGCAACCGCATTGTCGTGGCAGTTACCGCGACGACTCATGCTGCCTTCCAGACCGTGTGATTTCAGGAACGATTGCCACTCATGGCTCGTGTACTGACTGCCCTGATCAGAGTGAACCAGTACCTGCTTTTGAGGATTACGCCTCCACACCGCCATAAGTAATGGGTTCAGGACAATCTCTTTTTGTCATGCGGGGTTGCATTGACCAGCCGATAACTTTTCGGGAGAACAGGTCAACCACCACGGCCAGATACAGCCAGCCTTCGTGGGTTCGGATGTAGGTTATGTCCGTCACCCAATGCTCATCCGGAGCATCCGGATTGAACTGCCGCTGGAGCCTGTTGGGTGTCACGATGCTGGCTTCTCCTTTACGTGCACGTGCCCAACCTGAGCTTTTATTCCGGCACGCTTCATCAGCCGCCAGACCCGGTTCACTCCGCACTGCTGTCCGGTATCACGCAGATCGAGATGGATCTTGCGATAACCATAGACGCAGCCAGACTCAAGCCAGAACTGTTTGATCTGCCCGGTCAGCATCTGGTCTGTCTGGTGACGCTGTGAATGTGGCTGCTGAAGCCAGAAATAAAATCCACTCGGATGGACATCCAGAACCCGACAGAGCAAACGAACAGGCCAGCAACGGCTGCTGTCGCGGATAAAGGCGTACCTCAGTCGGACTGCTTTGCGAAGTACGCCGCGGCTTTTTTAATATGTCCCGTTCGTCCGTAACCCGCTTCAACTCTTTCTGAAGACGGCGGATCTCGGCCTGAGCATCTGACTGTTCATTATGAGTGGAAGAATCCGGACCGTACTTCTTTATCCAGGCGTAAAGACTGTGAGTGGTGATATCGAGACGTGTTGCAACACTGGAAACAGAATGACCACGATCAACAACCTGTTTGACTGCTTCAATTTTAAACTCTTCAGGATAACGCTTACCGCTCATGGGCACCTCTCTTTAAGTCATCTTAAATGACTCTGAGGTGTCTGTTAAACCCGTGGCGATTCATAACTATGTCCAGCGATGTACTAGATGTTCTGTTTTCTTGCCTCAATATTTACGTACCACTAAATTTTTGACTTGGCTTGGTCAGATAGATTTCCAAGCCTATTGTCGAACGTCTTACGCGGCAGATTTAGGAGCTTAGCGGCTTCTGTTTTGTTGTTCGAAGCTCTCTGCAAGGCAGCTTGATACCAAGCCATTTCCTGAACCTCCAACCTCGCTCGGACATCGACAGGCAACTGTGCCGTTAGGGATGCAAGGTCAATCTCACCTTCACCTAAAGCATTCTGTACTGGCAGTGCCGAGCTTGCTTGACTCAATATCTCATCCTGGTCACATCCTGCGGCCAGAGCTGCTAACAGGTGATAGGCAACACGTTGCAAATCGCGAAAGTTGCCAGGTAGGGGTGTTTCTGCAACTGCAGCAGCAGGGCTGGATGGTCGGAGTAGCGACGCCAGCCTTCTACAGAAATACCAGCCGACTTGACCACGTTTTCGAGGGTTTTAGCCCAGAAATGAGGAATATCCTCTACGCACTCTCTCAGGGGGAACTCGCAAGATGAATGTGCCGATTCGGTCAAAAGTCCGGATCCAGCAGTTCGTCTTGCAGTCGACTCAGGCTGCAGTTGGTTGCACAAATCAGACGGAAAGTGGAGTGTTGAGTCTGTGTTCCTCCGATGCGTTGGAAGCCACGGCCCTCGAGTGCTGCCATGAGCATGCGTTGAGTATCGCGATCAAGGTCAGCAATTTCGTCGAAGAACAGAGAGTCGCCGTCGGCCTGTTCAAGAAGCCCACTGTACAGCTTGTCTGCGCCCGTAAATGCACCTTTCTCGTGGCCGAATAGCTTGGCCTGTGCCAATTGCGGATTGACTCGGAACTGCCCACAGACCACTGAGGGCCAATCTTTGATATCATCCTTCTGAAACGGGCTAAGGGCTCGCAAAAGGTTGGCAAATGTGGTCTTTCCGGTACCGCGTTCGCCCAGCAGCAGCACAGGGACGCGCAATGGTGCCCAACGTTTAAGTAATTTCATCGTTTCACACAGAGCTGGGCTTTGTGCCTGTAAAGGTTCGATGTTGTGCCCTGTATCTTCACTACCCACGTGGCCTGGCTGAGTCTGACGGAAGCGCTGAAGCAACGTATCGAGTTTGAAGGTCGTAACCTGGACCAGCGATTCGTGTTTCTGCACCTGGTCCTCCCTACGAGTCTGAATCAACTGCATAGGACCTTCAACAGCTCCGGTCGATACCAGCGCAAGCCAGACAGCATGGCTGGCGGGGGTTCCAGGAGAAAGGTGCAAGGTAATCATCGCCTCGGGATGTTCCTTACGGACCTGCCACAGCGCTTTCTGCGCGAAACCGTAAATGGCGTCATGATCAGTGGGCGAAGCCTGGGTGTCCCATTGGATATCTTTGATTTTTAGGTTCTTGTGGAAAACCTTTTCGATGTCATTCCGAGTTCTCTCCAAAGCTTCTTTGCCAGAATCATCGTCTGGTACGTTGCGCCAGCACAGATATACACCGTCAAAACATTGAGCGAAAGGCCATGAGGAGGGTTGTAACGCCGTGACGATCGGCGCTCCACCATGATTCATGCTGATCCAACTGAGCAGCACTTGAGGTTGCTTGCGTACTGGGTGGCTCATACGCGCTCCAGTACCAGACGTGCGCCCAGTTTTTGCGCGAGATCACAGACCTGCTGTTGCTCTTGGGTAGGGTCCACAACAATGTACTTGGTACCTTTGTGCTGGTAGACCGGGATGGGCAGTGTTACCAGAGCCTGAGGCTTAGACTCATCCTTGTGCAGGGGTTGCTTGATCTCAGTGGCACCCTGTGGAAGACGGGGCGCGGTCACGCTCCAGAGTTGGGTTACCTTTTGCGCTAGTTCGCCGAGGGCATCGGTAGGTTGCACTTGAGGGCCAGGTGTACTTTCCAGGCTCAGAGCGTCACGGGCTTCGACGTCTGCCAATTTTTGCTCACGGTACTGCACGACGCGTACAACTCCGTCACGCAGGCCTTTCTCTGCAGGGCAGAAGTCGCCAAGGTGTTCACCACGCGTAGCGTTGGCTTTGTACATCCAAGGGAAGCAATCGATCCACTCGCGAAGGCTTTGCTCCACAGCTGCTGCGGGCTCTGGCGCAAGTTTAACCCCGACTTCAAAGCCTTCATCAAGACCAAACGCATCGAAGTTGGCGGTCATGACCAAGGCTTCCCCGTCGGCAACCAAGGCCTTGGCATGCAGCTTGTCATGAGCGAGTACTTGGATGCCAGCAGCGGACAGCTTTGCTACTGCGTTGGCGACAGCTGGGCGTGGGCGCGTCAACAGGTTCACGCGCACACCACGTTTTGCTGCCAGTATCAGTTCGTTAATCACGGCGTGATCGGCGTCAAGCCCATAGCTGCTGGCCAGAATTTCGTAGTGGGCACCGCGAATCATGGCGATAACAGCCTCGCGCAATTCGAAGCTGCCCTGAAGAGTCGCAAGGACCTGCTCATGGCTAGGGCGCCGCGGCACCACTGGCGGTGCCTTGATTTCCACCAGTCGGTTGGCGCCGTGCAGTTCACGCCGAGCTTCGCACCAGAATGCCCAGTTGAAGCATTCGGCCAGGGCACGTGCATTGTTTTCCTCTAGCTGCACACCCAGTTCGATGCTCTCTTGCAGGGCTTTGTTGAGGTTGGCGGTGGACAGCCATGCCCGGGGCGTCTTGTGTGCAAGGGCGTCGATCACGAGGAATTTGGCATGAACATGTTCAGCCGAACGCAGGCGTACTTTACCGGCAAGCTGGGCGAGAAGCGCCTTATGTTGCTCAACCATACGTTTGCCGAAGTCATCTTCGTCAGGGACCTGTTTGCCTAGTCGCTGTTCGGAGGCGGTGATGATGTAAACGCGCACCCCCGCTCAGACGCTCGGATCAATGCATCTGCCAGTGGTACATCGGCGAGCAGGAAAGAGCACAGCAGTACGTGCTCGCTCGCTTGATCGATAGCTTGAACCAGGGTGTCACGAAACTGCAGGTTTGCGCCGGTACGCCAAACATGGGATGAGACATGCTCGTGTTGTTCGGGAAGAGTGGGTGCCCGGCGCAGCCAGCCCGGGCCAAGAGGCTCATGAGTACGGTCGACGACGTTCTGGCAGGGGTAGGTATTTATGATCATGGTTTAGCTCCAGAGTCCGAGGTCATAGGGGGCAAGCAAGTACGGGCTACGAGTGTCGCGTTTGCCATGGAGTGCCTTGGCAAGTAGCTCGTTGGGCGTGGCCAACTGCGGGTCGTGGTAGAGGAACTGTGAGCGTATGTCATCCCCCATCTTATCCAGATGCGCAGGAGTGACGTCGCCCTGGATCGCGTCCCATTGCAGCCATTTCGCCCATTCATTTGCTTCGTTATCGGATGCCGGAACGAGTGGGACCGTACTGAGTACTGTGGAGTTGAAGGTGCCAATGTAGCCCCGTTTCCACTCAGGTATAGCCAACTCGCGAGTGAATTGTTTGCGTTCAATGGGGCTCAAATCGGCCAGCATCGCTGGAAGGATGAGACAACCAGTGTACTCATGCCACTGATCCAGCTCTGTGATGTCTACCTGGCTGGCAAATGCCGCCAGTAGCTTCCACAAATTCTCGTAGCTGTCGGCAACATTCATTGAGGGAGGCAGTGATGCGTCGATCTGATGTTTGCCCATCTTGCCTATACCGTCCAATTGCCCTGTCAGCTTGACCAAAGGTGAGCCGTTAGGTGCCCATTCGTAAGAAAGCTCAAGTGTGTAGCCACGGGCACTGATCCCAAGAGGTGGCAGTTCTCGGATTTGTTGCAGTTGACCGTCGACAATCGAGGGGCTGCTGTGCTGCTTTTGCAGGACTTGAGTAGAACAGGCAGCGAGGAGGCTTGCTTCGATCCGGGATTCTCCGCGTTCTTGCGGTTATCGCCACGTGATCTGTGAGCGCAGCCAGTTTCCAGACGATGTGCGTGCAGCAAGCGGTGAGGCAGGAGCAGATCATTTGCCAGGTAAAAACGCCAGACGCCTTCCTCAGGTACCAGCACCTGACCTACTTGCAGGGCCTGTTCTCCCGCACTGGAGAGTTGGGCATAGCCCTCCTGTTCCACGCTTTCGAGCAGCCCTAGATCAAGGCTACGTTTAAGGACCCGACGAACCATGGTTTCAGGGCACTTACGCAGTAGCTCCTGATGAAGGTCTTGCGCACTGATCGGCCGCCCGAGGTCGGCCGCCAATTGCGCGATGGCGAGGAATTCAGGGCGTTGGCGACCCACTGCCACCGTGGCTTGGGATTCGAAGCACGTCACACTGATAGAGCGTTTGAGTTGGATCATGGGATGTCCCATCCGAGGTTCTTGGCGTAACGGGTCGATGCAGCCAGGTTGCGCAGCAGTCCAGAACGGCAGCTTTTGGAACTCATCCAGAAGCGATGGCCGATCAGTACCAGTTGGTAGCGGGCACGGGTTAGAGCGACATTCAGGCGATTGGGGCTATTGAGAAAACCAGCGGAACCGGATTTCACAAAGGAGAGCAGCACCAGATCGGCTTCGTGGCCTTGAAAGCGGTCGACAGTACACAGGGATACTTCGATCCGACCGTTGCCCAAACTGAACTGGCGGGTATTGGCGCGCTGCTTGCTCATGGCTTGCAGGCGTATACGTAACTCGTGTTCCTGCCCTTTGTAGAAGGTGAGAGCAGCAACTTTCCAGGGTTTTCCGGCGTCCTTCCCGGTGCGTGGTTCGTGCTCGGCCCACTGGACGAATTGGCTCAGTTCGTTGATGAGATGGTCTGCCTCGGCCGGGTTGCGATTGCCTTGGGCGCGTCCACCTTTTTCTGCTGGCGAGGGGCGATGTCCAGCCAAACGGCACGGCGCCCGTAGTGCTTGTAGTTCCAGTCGCGTTCCAGGCTACTGGAGTCATTGAGCAGATTGTCCTCGGCATAAAACTGGTCACGCGGGAATGCAGAGATGTCCGGATGCATACGGTGTTGGAACGTCAGCGATACGCTGCGTTGCTCCAGTGCTTGTGCTGGTAAGCCATGGGTCAATACCGTCTGCTGATCCCAATCAGGCAGGCAACCTGCACCTACCTGAAGAATCTCCAGAATCGACGTCATGGCCACGCGGCGCATCTGTTTGAGGTTCTCACCCAGGTTCGAGTACCTTGCTGTGCCGTCTTCCCTTTTGGCAGTAAGGCATCGAGTTCGTCGAGCAGATATTGTTGCTCGTCAGGGTTTTGGCGAAGCTCATAGGCTCGGATCTGGCGCCAAGCGATTTCATCAGCCCAGATCAAGGCTTCTTGAAATTTCTCAGGTAGCTGCGGGTAACTACTACGATGAGCTTCCCAGTCAGGCAACGGCGGCAGTGCGTCATTGCTTGGGATCAGATCACCAGGCAGCCGATTCTCCCACGCTTGCAGCGTTTTGCCGCTGGCACAGACGAGTTCGGCACCAGCCAGCTCGAAGCATGGCAGTGATAGATCGCGGGTATCGAGATCTATCGCTGGAACATCACGCGCATTGGCTTCTTCGATCATTAACTGTCGTTGTTCTGGCGATTCGAGAAGCATCAATGTACTGCTGCTTTTTTGCTGACTGATGCTGAGGCACGAAAACCATACATCGCAGCGTTTGCCACATTCTGAGGCACCAGGTTGCGCACGTTCACCGCCAAATCTGTTTCGTCGACGAAGGGGGGACAATTGACGGCGGTCTCCCACGACCACCCAGCGACGTGCATAGAGAGCAGGTACGAGAAACTCGCTGAAGGTTGTTTTCGAGGCCTCATCAAGAATGAGGTAGTCGAAGGGTTCCAGACCAAGCTTCTGCTTAAGGCTTGATGCTGCAGGATGCCAATAGTGGTCGAACAGACCAGATTGGAAGATTCCAGCATCATGTTGGCCAATGTTGACTCTTTTTCACTGCGAAGGGCCTGGCCAAGCAGGGAGCGGCTGTTTACGCCAAGGTGAGAACCGGCTCCAGGCTCGTCCAGAAAGTCGAGAATCTCCCTTGCAGGTTCGCACCAGCCGATTCAAGGCCCACGGCCGAACAACTGTCGATGCAATGTTGTCTTCATCCCCAATGCGCAGGGGCATGACCCACTTCTGATCCGCCTCGTCTTGCCATCCGATGAGGCTCTCAAGCACGTTATCGACAGCGACATGGGTGGATGCAACCAACAGCACGCGCTTGCCTTCACGAGTGAGTTGCAGAATAAGTTCACAGATAGCGGTGGTCTTGCCTGATCCCGGTGGCCCCTCCAGTACAGCGAAGTCTGGAGTCGCAAGAGCGCATTTAACGAAGGTGCGTTGTTCCGTAGTCCCGTCGCGTAGGGTGCCATCTTCCTTGGAACGCAGGAAAACCATTGATCTTCGGTCAGGTCGCGGGGAATAGGACTTTCCCAGTCCGCCCGTGTAGAGGCTAGTCGCACTAGGGCCTCCAGGCGCGGGGATGGATAGCTTTCCAGGTGCTCAAGGGCATTTTTCTGGCAAACCAAAGGCCATGTATTGGCTTTTAGGTAGATGAGTGCCTGAGCTGATTCGTCGCCGCTGTCGACTGCGAGAGGAAGGCGTTCAATCTGAAGAGCCTGTTGCTCATGGATTCGGCCCAGCACAGCGATCTTGTTGCGTTTATCCCAGATCAGTTCCCGCCGGCGCCGTTGAGGCTCGCGCTCGTGGATTTCCCGAGCATCGAGGAAGGCGTCATAGGTTGAGTCCGGTTCCTCTTCAAAACCTGGACGAGGCTCCAAGATGATCCATTCACCGATGTGAGAGTCGCTGTATTCGACTCGATCACGGCGCCGCTTGACTGATTTTTGAAGGTCGGTCGTTTAGCGACGCGTTGCTTGATTGCGTCGAACTCCTCTGCGCTGGGCAAGCGCCAGCCGAGATGGGCGAGCGTTGCTCGGCTGCGTTTATAGCCGTGGCGATATAGCGACGGTAAGGGGTCCACTGGGCCAGCGTTTGATTAAGCGCGCTGTCCCATTTTCCTATACCAGAGAGTGACATGTAGCAATGGTTTACCATGAGGTAATTCCTTTAATGGGGGTAAATCATCCTTAGCATTTATCATGCCAACAAATAAAAATCACAAGCCATTGATTTTAAAAATTAAATTAATAAGATTACTTGTGAAATGGCTATACTTCACCACATACCTGGCCATATTTGGCCACATTCAGCCATATTTGGCCAGCCATTGAAGGAAATTCGCCTCTGTTCGACAGTAAGAACATTCTCTTGGGCTGTAAACGGTACAGCCGACTCATCTTGCATAAGTCAGCTTAGCACCCACTGATCCGGTAACAGTTAGCCAATTGCTTCCACTCTCCATAGCAGTAGCCAAGCCAGTAGATCTTTCAACGCCCCCTAATCACGACTCAAGGAGGCAGACACTCACACCGATTGTAACAAACCAAAACAAAGCTAAAACTGAGAATATCCTACACTAACGAAAATACTCACTTCACTGCCACCACGAAAAAAAGCCCGCAATTTGCGAGCCTTGTATACATCAGCGAATGGCTACATTCGCATACCCCAACCGTAGGATTATTCCCACTCAATTGTCGCAGGTGGCTTACCCGATACGTCATAAACAACGCGGGAGATGCCGTCGACTTCGTTGATGATGCGGTTGGAGACGCGGCCCAAGAAATCGTATGGCAGGTGTGCCCAGTGCGCGGTCATAAAGTCGATGGTTTCTACCGCACGCAGTGAGACAACCCAATCGTATTTACGGCCATCGCCCATCACGCCCACGGAACGAACCGGCAGGAAGACGGTGAATGCCTGACTGACTTTGTTGTACAGGTCGGCTTTGTGCAGCTCTTCAATGAAGATCGCATCCGCACGACGCAGCAGGTCACAGTATTCTTTCTTCACTTCACCCAGCACGCGTACGCCCAGACCTGGGCCCGGGAACGGATGGCGGTACAGCATGTTGTACGGCAGACCCAGTTCCAGACCGATCTTACGCACTTCGTCTTTGAACAGCTCTTTCAGCGGCTCAACCAGACCCAGCTTCATCTCTTTCGGCAGGCCACCCACGTTGTGGTGGGACTTGATCACGTGCGCTTTGCCCGTCGCAGAAGCCGCTGACTCGATGACATCCGGGTAGATGGTGCCTTGTGCCAGCCATTTCACGTCAGTTTGCTTGCTAGCTTCTTCATCGAAGACTTCAACAAACACACGACCGATGATTTTACGCTTGGCTTCTGGATCGTTTTCGCCAGCCAGCTCGCCCAGGAAGCGATCTTCCGCTGCCACGTGAACAATGTTCAGGCCAAAATGATCGCCGAACATTTCCAGCACCTGATCGGCTTCGTTCAAACGCAGCAGGCCGTTATCGACAAACACGCAGGTCAGGCGGTCACCAATCGCACGGTGCAGCAGCATCGCAGTCACAGACGAATCCACGCCGCCGGACAGGCCCAGAATCACCTGGTCGTTGCCCACTTGCTCACGAATACGGGTTACCGCATCGTCGATAATCTTGGCTGGCGTCCACAGTGCTTCACACTGGCAGATGTCACGGACAAAACGCTCTAACATGCGCTGGCCCTGACGGGTGTGCGTCACTTCCGGGTGGAACTGCACGCCGTAAAAACGTTTTTCTTCGTTCGCCATGATGGCAAACGGACAAGTATCGGTACTCGCAACGGTCTCAAACCCTTCCGGGATTGCCGTCACTTTGTCGCCGTGGCTCATCCAGACATCCAGCAGCGGTGCGCCCGTCGCGCTCAACGCATCCTGAATATCACGCACCAGCGCACTATCTGTCTTCACTTCTACCTGCGCATAACCAAACTCACGCTCGTTGGAACCTTCAACGTGGCCACCTAACTGCATCGCCATCGTCTGCATGCCGTAGCACACGCCTAATACCGGTACGCCAGCGTTGAAAACGTATTCTGGCGCGCGCGGGCTACCAAATTCGGTGGTGCTTTCCGGGCCGCCGGACAGGATGATCCCGTTCGGATTAAACCCGCGAATCTGCGCTTCCGTGACATCCCATGCCCACAGTTCACAGTAAACGCCCAGTTCACGCACGCGACGTGCAACCAGTTGCGTGTACTGCGAGCCGAAATCCAGAATAAGAATGCGGTGTTGATGAATGTTTTGCGTCATGAGGAGCATGTTCCAAAAAGCTAAAAAATAAGTAAACCCGGCGAATAGCCCTAAAAAGACAGGCAATAGTACCGGGTTTATCGGGTTAAATCAGCCCGCAAATTACCTTATGAACCCATACGGTAGTTTGGTGACTCTTTAGTAATGGTAACGTCGTGAACGTGGCTTTCCTGAATGCCCGCGCCGCTGATGCGTACAAACTCAGCCTGCGTGCGCAGCGCGTCGATAGTCGCGCAACCCGTCAGCCCCATACAGGAGCGCAAGCCGCCCATCTGCTGGTGAACGATCTCTTTCAGACGGCCTTTGTAGGCTACGCGGCCTTCGATACCTTCCGGCACCAGTTTGTCGGCGGCGTTATCAGTCTGGAAGTAACGGTCTGATGAACCTTTGGACATCGCGCCCAGTGAACCCATACCGCGATAAGATTTGAATGAACGCCCCTGATACAGTTCGATTTCACCTGGGGATTCTTCCGTACCCGCCAGCATGGAACCGACCATGACACAGGCCGCGCCTGCTGCGATAGCTTTAGCGATGTCGCCGGAGAAGCGGATACCGCCGTCGGCGATGACCGGAATACCGGTGCCTTCCAGCGCTTCAACCGCATCGGAGATCGCCGTAATTTGCGGTACGCCCACGCCCGTCACGATACGGGTAGTACAGATGGAGCCAGGGCCGATACCTACTTTGACCGCGCTAACGCCCGCTTCAACCAGCGCTTTCGCACCTGCACCCGTAGCGACGTTACCGCCGATGATTTCGAGGTTCGGGTATTTCGCACGTGTTTCACGAATACGCTGCAATACGCCTTCGGAATGGCCGTGTGAAGAGTCGATCAGCAGTACGTCAACGCCTGCGGCAACCAGCGCATCAACACGTTCTTCGTTACCCGCACCGGCACCAACCGCCGCGCCTACGCGCAGACGACCGTGTTCGTCTTTACAGGCGTTTGGTTTACGTTCTGCTTTCTGGAAATCTTTTACCGTGATCATGCCGATCAGGTGGAATTTATCGTCAACGACCAGCGCTTTCTCGACGCGTTTTTCGTGCATCTTTTGCAGCACGACGTCACGCGCTTCACCTTCTTTAACGGTGACCAGACGCTCTTTCGGCGTCATGAACGCGCTAACCGGTTTTTCCAAATCGGTCACAAAACGCACGTCACGACCGGTGATGATACCGACCAATTCGTTGTCTTTTGCCACGACAGGGTAACCCGCGAAGCCGTTGCGCTCGGTCAGCTCTTTCATTTCACGCAGCGTCGTTTCTGGGGTGACCGTCTGTGGATCAACCACAACGCCACTTTCGTGTTTTTTCACGCGGCTTACTTCTTCCGCCTGACGCTCAATGGACATATTTTTGTGAATAAAGCCCAGACCGCCTTCCTGCGCCAGCGCAATAGCCAGGCCGGATTCGGTAACGGTATCCATCGCTGCGGACAGCATAGGAATATTCAGGCGAATGTTTTTCGTCAACTGCGTGGACAGATCGGCAGTATTAGGCAGAACAGTAGAATGAGCGGGAACCAGGAGGACGTCGTCAAACGTCAGTGCTTCTTTAGCGATACGTAGCATGGGCAATATCTCACCAAGGTGGATGTAAGAATAGATAAAATATTGCCGTGGCATTATACAGAGCGTAATCGGTTGCCTCCAGCATTATTTTACTAAAATGCTTGATTACCTGTTTCAGGTAGGTAGTATCGATCAATTAAGTGACTGTTTTAAAATTTGATCTGGCTCACAATGTCTCAATTTCCCTCCTCTGCAATTTTTACCGTTAGCCGACTGAATCAGACGGTTAGACAACTGTTGGAAATGGAAATGGGCCAGATTTGGCTCTCCGGTGAAATCTCCAACCTCTCTCAGCCCTCATCCGGCCATTGGTATTTCACGCTGAAAGATGAGCGTGCACAGGTGCGCTGCGCGATGTTCCGCACCAGCAACCGCAGGGTGACGTTCCGTCCACAAAACGGCCAGCAGGTGCTGATTCGGGCCACCATCACGCTGTATGAACCTCGTGGCGACTATCAGCTGCTGGCGGAAAGTATGCAGCCTGCCGGTGACGGTCTGTTGCAACAACAGTTTGAGCAGCTCAAGCAGAAACTTGCCGCCGAAGGGCTGTTTGACCAGCAGTTTAAGCAGGTGCTCCCCTCTCCCGCCAAACAGGTCGGCGTGATTACGTCAGCCAGCGGTGCCGCCCTGCACGATATCTTGCAGGTATTGCAGCGCCGCGATCCGTCGCTGCCGGTGATCGTGTATCCCACGTCGGTGCAAGGCGCAGACGCACCGCTACAGATTGTTCGCGCTATTGAGCTGGCTAACCAGAGAGAGGAGTGTGACGTGCTAATCGTCGGGCGCGGCGGCGGTTCGCTGGAAGATCTGTGGAGCTTTAATGATGAACGGGTGGCTCGTGCCATCTTCGCCAGCCGCATTCCTATCGTCAGCGCCGTAGGCCATGAAACCGATGTCACCATCGCCGATTTCGTCGGTGACCTGCGAGCCCCCACGCCGTCCGCTGCTGCCGAGTTAGTGAGTCGTAACCAACTTGAACTGTTGCGCCAAATCCAGTCCCAGCGCCAGCGGCTGGAAATGGCGATGGATTATTACCTCGCCCAGCGCAACCGGGAATTTACTCGTCTACACCACCGCTTGCAGCAACAACATCCGCAACTGCGGCTGGCCCGTCAGCAGGCACAACTGGTCAAACTGCGCCAGCGTATGGATGACGCCATGCAGCAGCAGCTTCGACAGACCTCACGCCGAAGTGAACGCTTACAACAGCGCCTAATGCAACAGCAGCCGCAGACCCGCATCCATCGTGCGCAACAGCGTTTACAGCAGTTGAGCTATCAGATGCAGAGTGCAGTGGAACGCCAGTTAAATCAGAACAAGCAGAAGCTCGGTATCGCCTGTTCACGTCTGGAAGGCGTTAGCCCGCTGGCGACGCTGGCGCGCGGCTATAACGTCACCACCGCCCCAGACGGTAAGGTACTGAAAAACGTCACGCAAATTACCCCCGGTGAAACGCTGAAAACTCGCTTGCAGGACGGTTGGGTAGAAAGTCAGGTCACGGCGCTGGTGCCGACCCCAGATTCTGTGAAAAAGCGGCGAAAACCCTCATCTCAGTCATAAAAATCGCGCGATCGGCATAAAACGCACAGGATGGGGATTTATCCTAAAACAACGGCGATCCCCCATTCTTCCCCCTATCATCTGAACTATACTCATTCTTAGCTCACTAAAATTTATGCCCGTCATACTGCAAGCTGCATGTTAGCGGTGAAGCAGATGGGATAAAAATACAGTGAGCTTTATTGATCGTCTGTGTTACCCCTGATGAGCGTTTTCAAGGAGATGAGGTATGAAGTCCAGACCGATTTGTAGCGTGATTCCCCCTTATATTTTGCATCGCATTATTGCAAACGGCACAGACGAGCAGCGCCACTGCGCGCAACAGACGCTGATGCACGTTCAGTCATTAATGGTCAGCCACAACCCACGCCCGGAACCCCATGAGAAATTACCCGCCGGGCAGGCTAATCGCAGCATCCACGATGCCGAACAGCAGCAACAGTTGCCCGGCAAGCAGGTGCGTGCGGAAGGCCAACCCAGCAACGGTGATATCGCCGTCGATGAAGCCTACAACTATCTGGGCGTCACCTATGATTTCTTCTGGAAGATTTTCCAACGTAACTCACTGGACACCGAGGGGCTGCCGCTGACGGGCACCGTGCATTACGGTCAGGATTACCAGAACGCCTTCTGGAACGGGCAACAGATGGTATTCGGGGATGGCGACGGCAAAATCTTTAATCGCTTCACGATTGCGCTGGATGTAGTCGCGCATGAACTCACTCACGGCATTACCGAACACGAGTCAGGACTGATTTATTTCCGCCAGTCCGGTGCGTTAAATGAATCGCTGTCCGATGTCTTTGGCTCCATGGTCAAACAGTACCATTTGGGGCAAACCGCTGAGCAGGCCGATTGGCTTATCGGTGCCGAGCTGCTGGCAGACGGTATTCACGGCATGGGGCTGCGCTCGATGTCCCTGCCGGGCACGGCGTATGATGATGAACTGTTGGGTATCGATCCTCAGCCTTCTCATATGAGCGAATATGTGAATACGCGCGAAGACAACGGCGGCGTACACTTGAACTCAGGCATTCCCAACCGGGCATTCTATCTGACGGCCATCGCGCTGGGCGGGCATTCCTGGGAAAAAGCCGGCCGCATCTGGTACGACACGCTGTGCGATAAGTCACTGCCGCAAAATGCGGATTTCGAAATTTTCGCGCGCCATACGATCCAACATGCCGCTAAGCGTTTTAACAACACCGTTGCAGACATCGTCATGCAGTCGTGGGAAACCGTGGGCGTGGAGGTTCGTCAGGAGTTCTTATGAAGACGCTGCCGGAGCTCAACGAAGACGCCATCATTGAGTTGGCGCGTGAAGGGGGATTCGCCTTTATCCCCAAGCTGGCGGGGTCGCGACGCTTCGCGCTCGCCAGCGTGACGCCACCCGAGCGGGAACGCATTTGTAACGCGATCCGTAATGCCTTTCCTCAGGCTCGCGATCCCGGTGAACCAGACGGCCCGGGGCGCGGTGACCAGTTCTATTACCGCATCCACATCAGCTACCGTCACCCGCAGCAGAATCAGTGTGCCGATATTATCCTGCTGATCCCGGAAGACCGTGCGCCGCCGGAACTGACCGAGCTGTGGCGTAACGGCGCACAGGCGTAGCAATAGGCTTAATCGGCAGGTGTATAGCTGAACACGACCCGCCGTTTGGAAATCATCCCGTGCTGCTGGCAGAAGTGATCCACCGAGCCACAGGCTTTTAGTTCCTGAAGTAAGTGGTTACATTCAGGGCATGACGCCTTACGCAGATAATGCTGTCGGCAGCCCTCACATAAAAATGAACCATCAGGTTGCCACAGCATCACGTGGTGACAATCAGGACAAAACGCATCCATCTTTTTTCCTCCATTTTGCTACCAATAACGCGTGATGGTCAGAGGTTAAATCACACCGAGAGAACGCAGCACATACAGACCAATAGCAATCATGAAAAACGCGCCAACCGTCGTCAAACCAATAATATTGGCTGCCAGCGTGGCGTTTCCACCCATCGCACGCGTCATTGCATAGCTACCCGCTGCGGTTGGCGTTGAGGAAAACAGAAAAATAATCCCCAGTTCGACACCGCGAAATCCGACAAGCCATCCGCCCAGCGTGAGCAGCCCCGGCACAACGAATATCTTCGCCACAGAAGACAGCACGGCCACATTCGACGAACGGAACATACTACGCCATTCCAGACTGGCTCCGGCACACAACAACGCCAGCGGCAACGCCATTGAGGAAATAAAGCCACCGGTCTGCTTGATGACGCTCGGCATTGGCAGTTGGCTTTGCCCGTAGGCCGCACCAAGAAGCAGACCAATAATCAGCGGATTGGTCACAATACCGCGCAGCAGTTGGCTTACCGGAATCTTCTGTTCAGGTGATTGCCGCTGCAAGCTGCGCGTCAACGTAATGACAGACAGTGCGTTAAACATAATCACCGTCACCATCAGATACAGTGAGCCAACAGCAATGCCTTCATCACCGTAAGCACTCATCGCAAACGCCAGCCCCATTACGCCAGTATTTGAACGGAACCCGCCTTGCACAAAGATGCCACGTTCCTTTGGATCCTTGACGAGCTTCACCGCCGCGATTTCCAGCAGCAGAAATGTCGCCAATGTCCCTATCGTGCCATACACCACCAGCGGCCACTGTTCCGAAAACGACTGGTGATTACCCGCAACACTAAAAAACAGCAGGCAGGGAAGAGAAAGATTGAATACAACCCGCATTGCCGTATCACAAAACGCATCATTCAGCAGATTGAGTTTGCGTAACGCGATACCTATCAACAGCATCAGCACATTGGGCATCGTGACGTTGAATGCAAAACTCCAGGTTTCCCAGGACATGACTCTCCTTGATTATTATTGGTCTTGTTAACGGCGATTCGTTTCGTCTCTGACAAAACGGGGCGAATATCACTATTCGCCCCGTTAATAAATTACTTACCTTTTTTAATGTGTGACATCAAACGCTTACGCTTGCGTAGCTGGTTTGGCGTCAGCGTGTTGCGCTTGTCCGCAAAAGGGTTTTCCCCTTCTTTAAACTGAATACGAATCGGCGTACCCATTACGTCCAGCGAACGACGATAGTAGTTCATCAGATAGCGCTTGTAAGAATCCGGCAGGTCTTTCACCTGATTCCCATGGATCACCACAATCGGCGGGTTATAACCACCGGCGTGCGCATATTTCAGCTTCACGCGACGGCCGCGCACCAGCGGCGGCTGGTGATCGTCTGATGCCATTTGCATGATACGGGTCAACATCGCCGTGCTCACGCGACGAGTGGCGCACGCATAGGCTTCGGTTACGGACTCAAACAGGTTGCCCACGCCACTGCCGTGTAGCGCGGAAATGAAGTGAATACGGGCAAAATCGATAAAGCCGAGGCGCAGATCCAACGTCTCTTTCACCTGCTCACGCACTTCCTGTGACAGACCATCCCATTTGTTCACCACGATCACCAGTGAACGCCCACTATTGAGGATAAAGCCCAGCAGCGAGAGATCCTGATCGGAAATACCTTCACGCGCGTCGATAACCAGCAGTACCACGTTGGCATCTTCAATCGCCTGCAACGTTTTGATGACGGAGAATTTTTCTACCGTTTCCGTCACTTTGCCGCGCTTACGCACACCCGCGGTATCAATCAGAACGTATTCACGTTCGTCGCGTACCATCGGGATATAGATACTGTCACGCGTCGTGCCCGGCATGTCGAACACCACCACGCGCTCTTCGCCCAGAATACGGTTAGTCAGCGTGGATTTACCCACATTCGGACGCCCAACAATCGCCAGTTTGATCGGCAAATCTTCAGGGTTGAAATCGTCTTCAGCTTCTTCTTCGCTAGCCTGCTCGTCCGCTTCTAACGCTGCCCAGTAAGCTGCGTTCTCTTCTTCTTCGCTTAACTCAACAGGCTCTTCTATTTCATCTTGTACAAACGGCAGCAGAACCGTTTCCAGCAATGAAGTCACACCGCGACCGTGAGACGCGGCAATCGGGTACACTTCCCCCATTCCGAGCGAATAGAAATCTGCCGTGACCATATCCGGGTCAAGGCCGTCGGTTTTGTTCGCCACCAGCACCGTCGTTTTTTCGCGACTGCGCAAATGCTTGGCAATGCCTTCATCCGCAGGCATCAATCCCGCGCGGGCATCCACCATGAACAGCACGATATCCGCTTCTTCAATCGCCACCAGCGATTGACCGGCCATACGCGTTTCCACACCGTCTTCGGTACCGTCGATCCCACCGGTATCAACGATAATAAATTCATGCCCTTCCACTTCTGCACGACCATACTTGCGGTCACGAGTCAGCCCAGGAAAATCCGCCACCAATGCATCACGAGTGCGCGTTAAGCGGTTAAATAGCGTGGATTTCCCCACATTCGGGCGCCCGACCAGCGCGACGACAGGTATCATTGTTACAACCTCATTACTTATATTTCAATACGTTACAGCGAAATACTCGCTGACGATAAAGACGAAACGGCCCCTGATAATGTCAGGAGCCGTTATACGAGCACACCCAAAACGCTGTGCTCCAAATTGATACGAGTTACTTAGCGAGTGAACGCGTAAACATCACCGTTTTTCGCCTGAATCAGCAGCTTGTCGCTGGCAACCACAGGCTTGCCGAGGAAGCCAGAGCTATCCACTTTTTGCTGCGCCACGAAACGACCATCCGCCGTATTCAGCCAGTGCAGATACCCTTCAGCATCGCCCACCACCAGATAGCCGTTATACAGCACCGGGGCCGTTAAGTTACGGTGCAGCAGATCGCTTTGACGCCACAGGCTCACGCCACCGTTAGTGTTCAATGCAACAACGCGATCGTCCTGATCGACCAGATAGATGCGGTCGCCGTCGATGATAAAATCATGCACTGAGCCCAGTTCACGCTTCCACAGAATCTGACCGGAACGCAGGTCCAGCGCGGTCATGTTGCCATTGTAACCCAACGCGTAAACCACTTCGCCCGCGACAACCGGTGTCGTATCGACATCGTTCAGACGATCGATTTCGGTCGCGCCACTCGGCTGTGAAATACGCTGTTGCCAGATAAGCTGACCCTGATTGATCATCACGGCGTTTACACGACCGTTGTCACCACCCACAATCGCCGCACCAAATGCGGTTGTCGGGGCAGATTCACCACGCAGAGACAGCGTTGGCATATCCAGGTTGACGCTCCATTTGATAGCGCCATCCGCTTCATTCAATGCCTGCAACATACCGTTGCCAGTATGAATCAACACCACACCGTCGCTGACGACAGGGCGAGACAGCGCTTCGCCTGCCACTTTCGTCTGCCATACTGGCGTACCATCTTCTGCATTCAGCGCATAGACCTGCGCCTTTTCACTACCAACATAGACGTGGTTGCCTGAAACCGTTACGCCGCCAGACAGCAGCGCCGGATTGTTGCGGGAGAAGAAATTGGTCTTCTCCGACAGATCGGCACGCCAAATCTCTTTGCCGTCATTCAGATCCATCGCTTTCACGGTGCCACGACGATCGGCGGCAAAAACGCGGTTGTCCTGCCATGCGGGATGAAGATTGGAGTAAAACTCGCCAATACCACTCCCAACCGAGCTGTTCCACACCTTGGTTGGCGTGAACTGGTTTTCCACCTGCGGCAGTGGAGACATAGTGACGACATCTTCTTCGCTGTTAAACAGCGAACATCCGCTCAGCAGGGCAACAGAAACCAGTCCTACCAACAGTGTTTTACGCAATTGCATGGAATTCCTCTTAGCTGGACAGGTTATTCAGTTTCATGCGCAGTAACGCTTGCTGTGCCTGCGATGGATTGGAAGACAACCCTTTGTTGTAGGCATCACGCGCAGCCTGATTATCCCCTTTGCTCGCCAGAATATCGCCACGAACTTCCGCAGCCTGTGACGCCCAGCCTTCCAGCTTGATGGCATCCAGCGTTTTCAGCGCGTCATCCGCTTTGTTTTCTTGTAGCTGAACCCGCGCCAGACGCAGGTTCACCACCGCCAGCAGGTCGGCATCTTTCGTCTGTGACAGCGCCTGTACCAATTGCTGTTCTGCTTTCGCAAAATCTTTCAGATCGACGTAATGACGAGCCAATTCCAGAGAAGCCAGCGCGCCATAGGCGTTTTTATTCTCAGCCGTAAATTTCTCTGTTGCCGCAATCGCGTCGGTTTTGCCTTCGGCCAGTTGCTCCGTCACCTGCTGATAGGATGCGGACGCTGCCATCACACTATCATTTTGGTGATTTTGCCAGAAACGCCAGCCAACCAGTGCGCCAACCCCCAGCACAACACCGACCACTAACGCCTTTCCGTTCTCCGCGAGGAAACGACGTAGTGCATCAACCTGTTCATTCTCTGTGGTATAGACTTCCACGGTGTCTCTCTCCTCAATCCAGTAACGTTGCCAGCCGCGATGCGACGTCGGCCTGTGCCAATGTATCCTGCTCGCCATTGCTCAGGTTTTTAACCACAACCTGACCGGCCGCCACTTCATTTTCGCCTAATACCAATGCGACGCGGGCGCCCCATTTATCAGCGCGAGCGAACTGTTTCTTAAAGTTGCCACCGCCGTAGTTGGTCATCAGTTTCAACTGCGGCAGCGCGTCACGTAATTTCTCCGCCAGCTGCATTGCGGCAACCTGCGTTCCCGCACCGGAAGAAATCAGATAAGCATCCACACCTGGCTGAGCTTTGAAATCTGGGTTCACAGATTGCACCAGCAGAACCAGACGCTCCAGACCCATCGCAAAACCGACCGCTGGCGTTGCGTGCCCGCCCAGCTGTTCCACCATACCATCATAACGCCCACCGGCACAGACCGTGCCCTGAGCGCCCAGACTGGTGGTGACCCATTCAAATACCGTGCGGTTATAGTAATCCAAACCACGAACCAGACGCGGATTAACGGTATATGGGATACCGGACTGCGTTAAAAGTTCCCCCAACGCTTCAAAGTGCTCACGCGATTCGTCATCCAGATAGTCCGTCAGCACGGGCGCGTCGTTCAGCAGCACCTGAATCTGCGGGTTTTTCGTATCCAGAACGCGCAACGGGTTGGTATACATCCGGCGCAGGCAGTCTTCATCCAACTGATCTTTATGCTGTTCGAGGAACGCGACCAGCGCTTCGCGATAGCGCGCGCGCGCATCTAATGAACCGATCGAGTTCAGTTCCAGCTTCACGTGATCGGCAATGCCCAGCACTCGCCACCAGCGAGCCGTCATCAGGATCAATTCGGCATCGATATCCGGCCCTTGCAGACCAAACACTTCGCAGCCCAACTGATGGAACTGGCGATAGCGCCCTTTCTGCGGACGCTCGTAGCGGAACATCGGGCCGACATACCACAGGCGCTGTTCCTGATTATAGAGAATACCGTGCTCAATACCGGCGCGGACGCAGCCTGCCGTCCCTTCCGGACGCAGAGTCAGACTGTCGCCATTGCGATCGTCAAAGGTATACATCTCTTTTTCGACGACATCGGTCACTTCACCGATAGCGCGCTTAAACAGCGGCGTTTGCTCGACAATCGGCAAACGAATTTCATTATAGCCGTAGCCACTGAGCACCTGTTTCAGGCTGTTTTCAATACGCTGCCACAATGCCGTTTCGGCTGGCAGGTAATCGTTCATGCCACGGATGGCTTGAATATTTTTTGCCACGTCAGTTCTCTATGCGTTTTTCAAAAAATAAACCCGATTATAGAGGGATTGTCGTCGCATCTTCAATGCGGGGCATCCCCATCGGGTTCAGGAATCGTGAATTAGGCGGGTGGCGGCATGCCGCCACACCGTCAAGGTTATTTATCCACCAGATTGACGGTAATACGCTGATTTTCGTCCATCATGGAGGCTTTCGCGCGGATCTTGGCTTCTAACTGATCGATCATCTGCTCGTTATCGAAGCGCTCTCTCTGCCGCACGCCGTCTTCATAGAAGCCGCTCTTGTTGTGTCCACCCGTGACCCCAATGGTCGACACCAGCGCTTCACCGGGGCCATTCACCACGCAGCCGATAATCGAGACGTCCATCGGCGTGATGATGTCTTCCAGCCGCTGTTCCAGCGCGTTCACCGTCCCGATCACGTCAAATTCCTGACGGGAACAGGTCGGGCAAGCAATAAAGTTGATTCCGCGTGAACGAATGCGCAGTGACTTCAGGATATCGAAGCCGACTTTCACTTCCTCAACCGGATCGGCCGCCAGCGAGATACGCAGCGTGTCGCCAATACCTTCAGACAACAGCAGACCGAGACCGATAGCCGATTTCACCGCGCCGCTACGTGCGCCACCGGCTTCAGTAATACCAAGGTGCAGTGGCTGATCGATACGCGCTGCCAGCAGGCGATAGGATTGCACTGCCAAAAAAACATCCGAGGCTTTGACGCTGACTTTAAACTGATCGAAGTTCAGGCGATCGAGGATATCGACATGGCGCATCGCCGATTCCAACAGCGCTTCCGGCGTTGGTTCACCGTATTTTTCCTGCAAATCTTTTTCCAGCGAACCGCCGTTTACGCCAATACGGATCGGGATATTGTTGTAACGCGCACAATCGACAACCGAGCGAATACGCTCTTCGTTACCAATATTACCGGGGTTGATGCGCAGACAGTCGACGCCGTATTCCGCGACTTTCAGCGCGATGCGGTAGTCAAAGTGAATGTCGGCGACGAGCGGGACATTCACCTGCTGTTTGATAAGCTTAAAGGCTTCCGCCGCGTCCATCGTTGGCACGGAGACGCGAACAATATCGACGCCAACACGTTCCAGCGATCTGATTTGATTGACGGTAGCTTCAACGTCGGTGGTTCGGGTGTTGGTCATGGATTGCACCGCGATTGGCGCACCATCACCTACAGGCACCTTGCCGACGTAAATCCGTTTTGATTTTCGACGGGTTATGGGTGCAGCGTTATGCATTACTTCATCTCCAACATTGCAGTCTTACCTGAACAACACGTTATTCTGCAGTCAGCGTCAGGCGCGCAACCTGATTGCTGCGCACAAAGCGGCTTAAATCAACCGGCTTGCCTTGAAATTGAATCTGTACCGCAGCAGGTGCGCCAATTTTAAGTTTATAGGGTGACTGACCATCCAGATTCAGCGTGCCACCATTACGCTGCATGCCGCTGAACAGTTTCTTGCCGCTGGCATCCGTCACTTCCAGCCAGCAATCGGCCGTGAAAGTCATAACCAATGCATGGGAAGCAGAGACCGGATTGCTCTCCGCTACCGTACCCGCAGCGGGGGCAACGGCCCCTGCGCCTAACAGCACATTACCCGCAGCCTGATGCTGTGCAGTATTCGCCTGTGAAGGCGCTTGGCTGGAAGGTGCCGTTGACGGCGTCGTTGAGGAAGCAGAAGAAGGCGTTGAAGGTGTCGCCGTGACAGCAGCAGACAGGTCGACTGGCGTAGAAGCCGGTGCCGCAGCAGAATTCTGTGCCGCTGTTTCCTGCGGAGCGCTGTTGTCCATCAGCGGAACAGGTTGCCCTTCCGTTTGCGCCTGCATCGAACTGGCATGATCGACCATGCTGTTGATTTCCGCCTGCTGAGCCTGATGATTTTGCCACCACCATGCGCCAGTTAGCCCCAGAACAACCAGCACG
Organism: Pectobacterium sp. PL152; assembly: GCA_021907015.1. Classification (GTDB taxonomy): domain Bacteria; phylum Pseudomonadota; class Gammaproteobacteria; order Enterobacterales; family Enterobacteriaceae; genus Pectobacterium. Next base: position 993,283 of record CP091064.1, read on the forward strand.
ACCAGCCAGGTGATTGTCATCAACCAGCCATCACGCTTTTTGCGACTTTTTTTCAGCGAAAAACTCTGCATCGGCGAGACAGAGATCGTTTTAGGTATGGCCTGCCTATCCACGGCGGGAAGTAGCTCATCTTCGGGTAAATGAACCAGCTTGGCATAAGAACGGATATAGCCGCGCAGAAAGGTCGGCGCTAAATCAGCAGGCGTCGTACCGTCTTCAATATCACGAACGGTGGAGATTTTAAGGCACAAACGCTCGGCAATAGTTTGCTGGGTAAATCCAAGACGTTCACGCGCCTCACGCAGACGTTCGCCGGGTAGTTTTGCTTCTGTTGTATCTTGGGTGGCTTCAGTATTCATTAGCTAAGAAGTGCTGGTACTGTTTAGATTGTGGAAAACTTCGCGCCAGCACGTTGCCATAACGTTCTTTATCGCCATCATGGCCCGCCAACGCGGCGAAACGAATCTGTAACCATAAGCTTTCGGCACTGGCCGGAAGGCTATGCTGATAAACCTCAAGCAGCAGCCGCACTTGCTCATTTTTCCCGGCATCAAACTGTTTGTTTGCTTCCGCCAGCAAGGCACTGCCTTTCGTCGGGTCGTATTTCAGCGCCCGACTTAATAAATTGCGCGCGTTTTCAGTCTGTCCGGCATAGAAAAAGCAGTATCCCGCATTTTCCAACGCATCAGCAACCTGACTGTAATCAGGAAGTTGTGCAGCCGCACTAAACTGTCGCTGTGCCGCTACATACTGCCCTAAACTACACAGAAACGCACCGTAATTATTCATGACGCTGCCATTTTCCGGCGCCATGTGCAACACATGCTGATAACGCTGTTCAGCAAGGCGGTTTTCACCTATCCGCTGCTCGTAAAGCGCCATCCCCAATTGTGTTCGATAATCCTGCGGAGCAATCGCCACCGCCTTTTCAAGATTCTGCCGAGCCGAATCCAAATTATTGTGCGCCAGATACGCCAACCCCAGCTGCAAGCGGGTTTGAGCAATCGCTGGATTTGTCGCTTCCTGAGGCGAATGCACACATCCCGCCAGCAACAGCATCGCGAACAGGCCACTCAGCCAGTGCGCTCCGCGTAATAACGCGATTCTCTGTGATAGAGACAATCCCTGTGACAGAACCTTTGCCATCCCTGTTCCCTCTCGTTGTCCTTGCCAGACATCCTTTTGTCAGAGAGGTTACCTGAATATGAGCAGAGCGGCAGTCAGATCGGGTAACAACGCGGCGCGCCTCGCAATTTGCTCACGTTTGTCCTGCAAATCACCTCAGCGCCAGACAGCGGGGTAGCGCTTCCACGCTAACCCGCGCGCAATTCGATCTTAGACCGCTTTCACCGCGATAGGTTCACCCGCCATTTTCTTCTTCAGCGTACGTTTGGTTCTGTCCACGACTTCGCCAGCCAACTGACCGCAGGCAGCATCAATGTCATCCCCACGGGTTTTACGTACGATCGTCGTGAAGCCATACTCCATCAGTACCTTGGAGAAACGGTCAACGCGGCTGTTTGAGCTGCGGCCATACGGCGCGCCTGGGAACGGGTTCCACGGAATCAGGTTGATCTTGCACGGCGTATCTTTCAGGCATTCAGCCAGTTGATGCGCATGCTCAGTACCGTCATTGATATGATCCAACATCACATACTCAACGGTAACACGTCCCTGATTCGCATTGGATTTTTCCAGATAGCGACGTACCGCACTCAGGAACATCTCGATATTGTACTTTTTGTTGATCGGCATGATTTCGTTGCGGATGTCGTCGGTCGGCGCATGCAAAGAAATCGCCAGCGCGACATCAATCATATCGCCCAGTTTATCCAACGCAGGCACCACGCCAGACGTAGACAGCGTCACACGACGTTTGGACAGACCGAAACCAAAATCATCCAGCATGATTTCCATCGCTGGCACCACGTTAGTCAGGTTCAGCAGCGGTTCGCCCATACCCATCATCACCACGTTGGTGATGGGGCGCTGGCCGGTGACTTTAAAAGCGCCGATGATCTTCGCCGCACGCCACACCTGGCCGATAATTTCCGATACGCGCAGGTTACGGTTAAAGCCCTGCTGCGCCGTTGAGCAGAATTTGCACTCCAGCGCACAGCCTACCTGAGACGATACGCACAGCGTGGCGCGATCTTCTTCGGGAATATAAACGGTTTCTACACGCTGGCCGCCCACCAGAATCGCCCACTTAATCGTGCCGTCGGAAGAACGCTGTTCATCTACGACTTCAGGCGCGCGAATCTCAGCGACTTCCTGCAATTTGCTGCGGAAGACTTTGTTAATATCCGTCATCTGGTTGAAGTCATCACAGCAGTAATGATAAATCCATTTCATGACCTGATCGGCGCGGAACGGTTTCTCTCCCATCGACATGAAGAGGTCACGCATTTGCTGGCGGTTAAGATCCAACAGGTTGATTTTTTCCGCACTAGTTTTAACGGATTGAGAGGCATCAGCAGACGCCGGAGAGAATTCGGACACAGTTTGCTCGGATACGGTAGTGTTAGATGCGGTAGTGTTAGATACCGTCGTTTCAGACACGACGATTTCAGACGCGATTTGCTTAGACATTGTCAATCCTGGCCTCGTTGTTACACGTTATGGCGCTAAAAAGAAGGTTGAATTCGATGGTTATGACCAAAGAAACGCCCCGGATAAGTGCAGGCTCATCCGAGGCGCAGCATTGTACAAAGTTTAAAACAGGTAAGCTACCATCACCGCTTTTTTCTGTGCCATTGCGTCGACACGGCGCACTAACACAACGAAAAAGAAGCAACATCACACGCGCTAACCTGTTTATTACACGCACATTACGCGCGCGCGCAGATTTCGTCGTCGCTGAAGAAATAAGCGATTTCACGCTGAGCGGATTCGATAGAGTCAGAGCCGTGTACCGCGTTCGCCGTGAAGCTGTCCGCGTAATCGGCGCGCAGCGTGCCCGCCAATGCATTTGCCGGGTTGGTCGCACCCATGATGTCACGGTTACGTTGAACGGCGTTTTCGCCTTCCAGCACCTGCACCATAATTGGGCCAGACATCATGAATTCGACCAGGCCATCGAAGAACGGCTTGCCTTTATGTTCAGCGTAGAAACCTTCCGCCTGCTCACGGCTCAGACGCAGCATTTTAGCCGCAACGATGGTAAAACCTGCGCTTTCAAAGCGTGCATAAATCGAACCAATCGCATTCTTGGCAACCGCGTTAGGTTTTACGATGGAGAAGGTACGTTCTATCGTCATATTGACCTCATTAACTAAACTGTCAGATTGCAGCCGGATTATAAGAATTGTATACCCAGCCAGTGAAAGTGGCGCAAATTATAGGTGCAGAGACCTTTGTTGCCTACCAAGGAAATAACATTTTATTAAAAAAATATTACCTCTCATTTTCCCTTCATTAACGATCGCGCATCGCGCTTTTTCGTTTCCCACCGCCCCAGAGCTGAATGTAACAAATCATCGGCGATCACAGTTCTGAAGGTTACTTGTAACGTTATAGGTTATTTGTTTTTAAAACAATAAGATAACTGGAATTTCTTTATCATTCACTGCTAGCCTTGCTGCTGTACCCACCATAATGGCCAGTAAGAGGGCTGATAATGAAAAGAGCGGTCAATGCATTGCAAAATTTCGGCAAGTCCCTGTATGGGCCGGTGCTGATACTTCCGATTGTCGGGCTATTCATCGCATTTGGGAACGTGTTTGGTAACGGCAACTTAGCGGGCTATGTCCCTTTACTTAATCACCCCTTGATTCAGGATTTTGGTCAACTGGTTTCCAAATCTGCCGTGGCGATTCTGGCTAATTTGGCACTGGTGTTCGCCGTTGGGATCCCGATTGGATTGGCGAAACGCGATAAGGGCTATGCTGCTCTGATTGGTCTGGTGATGTTTATCATCTTCATTAATGCCATGAACATCACACTGCAATTACAGGGCAAACTCGTACCAGCCGCAGAGATGCGCGCCGCCGGGCAAGGCATGGTGCTGGGCGTTCAGGTGCTGGAAATGGGCGTTTTCGCCGGTATCCTGATCGGCGGATTCGCAGGCTATCTGTATAACCGCTATTCCAGCAAACAGTTTAACGGCGTCATGGCGATCTATTCCGGCCACTGCTTCGTCGCCATTCTGGTTATTCCGCTGGCGATTGCACTGGGCTTTGCGATGAGCGCGCTGTGGCCGTTTGCTCAACACGGTATTACCTGGCTCGCCTTCGCGATTAAAGGTGCAGGCCCTGTTGGCATCGCGATTTATGGCTTTCTGGAACGCGTACTGATCCCCACCGGGCTGCATCATCTGGTCTATACCCCATTCCTGTATACTGAACTGGGTGGAACCGCAGAGGTATGCGGCAAGCTGTATCAGGGCGCACGCAACATCTATTTTGCTGAAATGGCCTGTCAGGACGTTAAACAGCTGAGTTCCACCGTGGTCTGGGACGCGCGCGGTATCAGTAAAATGTTTGGTCTGACGGCCGCCGCACTGGCGATGTATGTCACGGCGAAGCCAGAGAAACGTCTGGCCGCCAAAGCCATCCTGATTCCGGCCGCGTTTACCTCTTTCTTACTGGGCGTTACCGAGCCGCTGGAGTTCTCCTTCCTGTTCGTCGCGCCCATGCTGTTTGCCGTCCACGCCGTACTGACCGGCATAGGGATGATGCTGTTCTCCATCATGGGCGTGCATGCAATTGGCGCCAACGGCGTCATCGACTTCCTGCTTTATAACCTGCCGCTGGGCATCGAGAAATCCAACTGGCCGATGTACATCGCGGTTGGGCTGACCATGTCGGTGATTTACTTCTTCGTCTTCCGCTTCCTGATTCTGTATTTCGACATGCCAACACCGGGGCGTGAAACCGATGAAGAAGAGACGCGACTGTATTCTAAAACCGAATATCAGGCCAAAACAGAGGGTCAGGTAAAAACACCAGACGCGGTGAAAAGTGATGCTCCACCTATCGGCGCTACCATCATCGCCGGGCTGGGCGGTAAACCGAATATCGAGGTAGTGGATAACTGTTACACCCGCCTGCGGGTCACGCTAATCGACCCGAATCTGGTAGACGAACAACAGCTTAAGAGCACCGGTGCGAAAGCCGTTATCCGGCAGGGTAACAACGTACAGGTGGTTTACGGACTTCACGTCAAAACGATACGCGAAGCAGTTGAAAACGCGCTTTAACAGGAGACTGACCATGACGAAACCCCCATTCATTCTGACCATTGCCGGCGGCGGCAGCACCTATACCCCAGGCATCGTAAAGAGTCTGATGGTACGTCTCGCGGATTTCCCGCTGGCAGAGATTCGTTTATATGACATCGACGGCCCGCGGCAGGACATCATCGCGCCAGTGGTGGAAAAAGTGATTCGCGACCACAGTGACAGCATCATATTTACCGTCACAACCGACGCAGAAACGGCATTTAACGGCGCGCATTTTGTCTTTGCCCAGATGCGCGTCGGGCAGTACAAAATGCGCGAGCAGGACGAGAAAATCCCGCTACGTCACGGCGTCGTCGGGCAGGAAACCTGCGGCCCCGGCGGATTGGCCTACGGTCTGCGCACCATTCTGCCGATGGCTGAGCTGATCGATCTGGTTGAACGCTATGCGCATAAAGAGGCGTGGATCGTCAATTACTCCAACCCCGCCGCCATTGTTGCCGAAGGCGTTCGCCGCCTGCGTCCTCACGCCCGCGTGCTGAATATCTGCGACATGCCGGTTGCCGCGATGCGTAACATTGCGGCCGTGCTGGGCGTCGATCGTCACGACATCACGGTGGACTATTTCGGGCTGAACCACTTCGGTTGGTTTACCCGCGTGCTGGTCGACGGCGTCGATCGTATGCCGGAACTGCGTGAACACATCGCCCGCTACGGCCTGTTGACCGCCGATGCCGCCGATACCGATCCGCAGCACGCCGATCCATCGTGGGTAAAAACCTGGCGCAACATCAAACCGGTCATGGATCATTTCCCGGAATTCGTACCGAATCCGTATTTGCAGTACTACCTGATGCCGAATCAGATCGTTGAGCATCAGGATCCTGACTACACGCGCGCCAATGAAGTGATGGACGGACGTGAGAAAAAGCTGTTTGCGGCTGCCGCCAGCTACAAGGAAACCGGCATTCTGCCAGATGCGTTCCACGTTGGCGTGCACGGCTCATTCATCGTTGATGTCGCCTGCTCGCTGGCGTTCGATCTGCGTCAGCGTCATCTGGTTATAGTCGAAAATAAAGGTGCCATCGCCAATCTGCCGTATGACGCGATGGTGGAGGTACCCGCTTATATCACCGCACAAGGGCCGGAGCCGGTGCGGATGGGGAATGTCCCACCGTTCCACCGAGCTTTGCTGGAACAGCAGTTGGCGTCCGAACAACTGTTAGTGGAAGCGACGCTAGAAGGCAGCTACGAGAAGGCTTTGCAGGCATTTACCCTAAACCGTACCGTGCCGACGATGCAGCACGCCAAAGCCATTCTGGATGAGATGATTGAGGCCAATCAAGATTACTGGCCGCAATTAAAACAAGCATATAGAGACGGTATCGCCCAATAATCTGCGACTTGTCGGATGGAGGAAAATCGCTGACAATGCATCTATCATTGCACATCAATGGTAGATTCGGGGTCGAATTCGTCGGCCCCAACGTGGAGGATCTATGTCAGCATCGTCTTCTGATTTGCCCGTTTCTCATGAGCGGTTTGTTTCCGCAGACTGGCTTGCCAGCCACTTGAATGACAGCAGTATCACACTCATTGACGCCCGGATGCTGCCGCCGGGCAACAGCACCCGTGATGTTCATGCCGAATACCGTGCCGGTCATCTGCCTGGCGCGGTTTTTTTTGATATTGAAGCCTTATCCGATCACAGCACCGATCTGCCGCATATGATGCCAACTCGCGAAGACTTCGCGCGTGCGATGGGTGAACTGGGGATTGATAATCAGCAGCATCTGGTGATTTACGATGAAGGCAATCTCTTCTCCGCACCGCGCGCGTGGTGGATGTTGCACACCTTCGGCGCGACATCCGTTTCCATTCTGAGCGGTGGCCTGGCGGGCTGGACAGCACAGAACCTGCCATTGGAACAGGGCGATGTGACGCCAAAGCCAGCATCGTTCCACGCCACGTTGGATGAGAGCGCGATTCGCTCACGCGACGACGTGCTCTCCATCAGCCGGGATAAATCAGAACAGATTGTCGATGCCCGCCCCGCTCCACGCTTTCATGCCGAAGTGGACGAACCGCGTCCCGGCCTGCATCGCGGTCATATTCCCGGTAGCCTGAACGTGCCGTGGACCGATTTAGTGCATAACGGAGCGCTGAAATCCAACGCAGAACTGGCCACCATTCTGCATAAGCACGGCGTGGATTTCACCCGCCCCATCGTCGCCAGCTGTGGTTCCGGCGTAACGGCATCTGTCGTGGTGCTGGCGCTGACGCAGTTAAATGTCCCGAATGTGACGCTGTACGACGGTTCGTGGAGTGATTGGGGTAGCCGCGATGATGTTCCGATTGCGCGTGATTAATCCCGTTAGGTATTTTATTGCCGTCAATCAGGGGTAGCGGGTGGATAATCGGCTGGCATCTTTAATGCAGCACGGTCAGGTGCTGACGCGTGCGGAATACCGTGTGCTGGCTTTTATCGCCGAACATTCGTCGCTGATAGGCAAAATCACGGTGCGTGAGCTGGCACAGAAGACCTACGTCTCCACCGCAACCATCATGCGGCTGTGCCAGAAAATCGGCTTTAGCGGCTACAGTGAATTCATTTATCACTGCAAAACGCTGCTCACAGATAATCCGCGGCTTTCCCCCTCGCCCGTCGTCACGCCCGATGACGCTTCACTTCCCGATGCTTTCCAGCATTTTGTCGACAACTATCAGCGCACGTTTGCCTACATTAGCCATCAGGATAGAGCGGCTTTCAGCGCTATCCTGCGACAGGAAAGCCACTTTTTCCTCTACGGTGCGGGGTTTTCTCACCTGTTTGCCGAATATTTGGCAAAGAAGCTACAGGTGCTGGGGAAAGATGCGTTCTCTTCTGGGCTGGGAGACAGCCGGGGCATTTTTCTTAATAACGCGCCAAAATATCAGGTGTTTATCGCCATTTCCCGCAGTGGGGAAACCGAGCAGGTGTTGGATAAGGCGCGTATCGCCAAAAACATTGGCATGAAGGTGATCGCGTTTACCCGAGCGTCATTGAATTCATTAGGCGAGTTGGCCGATTTGCATTTCCGGCTCTACGATGATGCGGTTCACTATGCGGCAGAGGCTGGCGAGATTAGTTCATTTGAATCGAATCTGGTGATGTTGATCGATTTACTGCTGTTGCAGGCAACAGCGGAAAAATCATAATCCGCTGTCGCCTGTATCAAACTTATACCCGGTATCAGGCGTTGCCGGTGGCCTTAAACTCCCTCAGGAAACTGCCCCACTTGCGTTCGTAGAACGGCGTGGTGTGTTTAATCATGTAGTGGCTGATCCCCGGCTCGCCCTCTTTCACCAGACACAGATCGACAGGTCGCTCGTCCGGTAAGGTATCACTGGCGACGCTGCCCGCTTCACGAATGATGGTTTCCTCATCCTGATCGACATCAATACCGATCAGCAGATGCGGCTGCTCTTCACCCGGTTCCTGAATTTGCGCCAGAAACGCCCGTTTTACATGACGATGCTTGGTAAACAACTGCGTCAGGGAATCGATCATCTGTGCCGGCATCTCGGCTGGCTGGCTCAGCATCACCTGCATATCTTCTTCAACAACGCGCTGCTGAACAAAACCGCTACCTTCGCCAGACAGAATATGCTCAATTTCCTGCGGCAAAAACTCTTTGCCATACGGCAATTTAGGATTGAGGAACAGCGTGACGCCCTGTGTCATTTCAAACAGCGAACGCGTCGGTAGAGCCAGAAAAGACGCTTCTTCCATAATCACGCTCTGTAATGCTTCCAGAGAAGAGAAGAAAGGAATAGCAGACGAGCCATCGTCTTTTTCCCAGTGTTGGATGTTCACATTACTGCCCGCGTGCAACACCACCTCACCGGATTCATCCCCGTCATCAGTCGTGCCCAGCACAAACACCGTGGCTTCCATAAGTTCACTGAAAAATTCAGGACGATGCGCGGGTTCCGTTGCAGCCAGAATCAGCACTTCTTCCAGTTTATTACGTGGCGAAAACTCCATACTTTCCTCAACATGATTACGTTAAAAACCGACGCTTAAGGCCTAAACAGACTACTTGGCGTTGCTCAGCAAAAGATTCGCCAGCGTGCGAACACCGAGCCCGGTCGCGCCTGTCGCCCACTGCTCTACCGCACTTTTGCGGTATGTTGCGGAACAGTCGATGTGCAACCAGCCCTGCTGGTAATTTTTCACAAAGTGCGACAGGAAAGCCGCCGCCGTGCTGGCACCGGCGGTATTTGCACCACTGGCAATATTGTTCAGATCCGCAAAGCTGGACGGCAGATGGCTGCGGTGGAATTCTTCCAGCGGCAGACGCCAGAACGGCTCGTTTTCTTCTTTCGCACTTTCCTGCAATGCCGCCACCAGTTCGTCATCAAAGCTGAACAGTGCATGATAGTCGTTGCCCAGCGCCGTTTTCGCCGCGCCCGTCAGCGTAGCACAGTCGATAATCCACTGCGGATTCTGCTCGGAGGCATCGATCAGGCCATCCGCCAGCACCAGACGCCCTTCCGCATCCGTGTTCATGACTTCAACCGTCTTGCCGTTGCGGTAACGAATGATATCGCCCAGTCGGAACGCATTGCCGCTCACCATGTTGTCTGCACAGCACAGATACAGCTTCACACGCTGTTGCAAACCGCGTGACGCCGCCAGCGCCAGTGCACCAGTCAGAGTGGCTGCACCGCCCATATCCGATTTCATGGAGTCCATAGAGCTGCTGGGCTTCAGGCTGTAGCCACCGGTATCAAACGTAATACCTTTACCCACCAGACAGGCGAACACCGGCGCATCCGCGTTACCCGTTGGGTTATAGTCCAGCGCCAGTAGCACCGGCTGACGTTCAGAACCGCGGCCGACCGTGTGCAGACCGGCGTAATTTTGCTCACGCAGATCTTCACCTTTGGTGATACGGTAGCTGATGGCGTCACAGGCAACATCACACAATAAATCGACTGCGCGGGTTGCCAGTTGTTCTGGCCCCAAATCTTCAGCAGGCAGGTTAATGGTGTCACGTACCCAGTCCACAATTTTCAGGCGATCGTTCAGCTCTTTCTTATCGGCGTCGTTCAGCTCCGCCCACTCAACCGTTCTTTGCCCTTTCGGCCCGCGATACCCTTGCCAGAATGCCCAGCTGTTTGCCAGATCCCAGCCTTCACCGGCTAATTTAACGTGTTTAATCCCCTGCCCGTCGATTTTACGGGCGGCACGCTGGATCGTTGCCAGCGCGGCTTTGCCATTCAGCGACGTCGTTCCAACATGAATGGTAAAACCCTGCTCATTCACACTCAGCGTCGCTTTTTCTCCCCAGCGCGCATCAGCAGGTTGCGTGGAGAGTGAAATCAGCATGGTATTGTTCGTCATAGTGCTTCTCCGATAATGGATATTCCTGCCACTTTTCATGTTTGCAGGTGCTTTTCATCGTTGCAGATACATAAACCGTGCATCATGACATGAAAATGTTACGAATTTTGGCACGAAATAAAATGGGCCACCAAAGGCAGCCCGTCATGTTTCTATTCTGCTTCATCTAACCAGACCAGCAGGATCGCTTCCAGAATTTTTTCGTTGGAGGCGTCCGGTCGATCGTCAAATTCATCCAGTTCGCAGATCCACTGGTGCATATCCGTGAAACGCACCGTTTTCGGATCGAGATCGGGAAACTGGTCGTAAAGCGCTTCACCGATAGCCCGGCTGTCTGTCCATTTTAATCCCATCGCGGTTTCTCCTTATTCAGATCAATGCTCGCGTGCATGGTTGATCGTATAGCGCGGGATCTCGACGACCAGATCGTCCCCGGCGATACGTGCTTGACAGCCTAGACGACTCTCCGGCTCCAGTCCCCAGGCCTTATCCAGCATATCGTCTTCTTCTTCCGTGCTTTCCGCCAGCGAGTCAAACCCTTCACGCACGATACAGTGGCAGGTGGTGCAAGCGCAGGATTTCTCACAGGCGTGCTCAACGTCAATACCGTTACGCAGGGCGACGTCCAGAATGCTTTCACCGCGTTCCGCTTCCAAAACCGCCCCTTCAGGACACAGATCCTGATGCGGTAAAAAAACTATCTTAGGCATGTTACACCTCATCCACAGAATGGCCTGCCAGCGCGCGACGGATAGAAGCATCCATACGGCGAGCGGCGAATTCCTGGGTCTGTTGATCGACTGTTTTAATCGCGGCTTCAATCGCCACGGGATCGCTGCCCTGCATCATCGTATGCAGGTGTTCGGATGCCGCGACAATGACGCCTTTTTCGTCATTGCTCAATAACTCGGCGTCAGCCACCAACGCGCTTTGCAAACTTTCCAGCACGCGTGCCGCCTCCACTTTTTGCTCTGCCAGACGACGCGCGCCGACATCTTCCTTCGCATTCAGCATCGAGTCGGTGATCATGGTGGCAATTTCCGTATCGCTCAAGCCGTATGACGGCTTCACCTGAATGGATGCCTCAACGCCCGTCGATTTCTCCATCGCCGTCACGCTCAGCAGGCCATCCGCGTCAACCTGAAAGGTCACACGAATGTGGGCTCCACCGGCAGGCAACGACGGTAAGCCACGCAGCGAGAAGCGAGCCAGCGAACGGCAATCCGCCACCATTTCGCGCTCGCCCTGCAAGACGTGGATCATCATGCCGCTCTGGCCGTCTTTGAAGGTGGTGAATTCCTGTGCGCGGGCAACCGGGATCGTGGTATTGCGCGGAATGATTTTTCCACCAGTCCGCCCATCGTCTCCAGCCCCAGCGACAGAGGAATCACGTCCAGCAGCAGCATGTCACTATCTGGCTTGTTACCCACTAGAATATCCGCCTGGATCGCCGCGCCGATAGCCACGACTTTGTCTGGATCGATCGACGTCAGCGGTGTACGGCCAAAAACGTTCCCACCTGCTCACGCACCAGCGGAACGCGTGTCGATCCGCCCACCATCACGACTTCCAGCACTTCTTCTGGCGTCAGTTCCGCGTCCTTCAGCGTGCGGCGACAGGACAACAGCGTACGTTTCACCAGTTGAGCAATCAGCGAATCAAACTGCTCGCGGGCGATCTCACCCTGCCAGCCTGCCACATCCACACGCGCTGACTCGGCGCTGCTGAGCGCAATTTTGGCTTTCACCGCCGCATCGCGAAAGGCATGATCCAACTGGCGATCGTCACGATCGTGAATGCCTGCCTGCTCACGCAACCACTCCGCCAGCAGATGATCGAAATCATCACCGCCCAGCGCAGAATCACCGCCTGTCGCCAGCACCTCAAAGACGCCGCGGCTCAGACGCAGAATGGAAATATCAAAGGTGCCGCCGCCCAGATCGTAAATAGCGATCACGCCCTCTTTACCGGAATCCAGCCCATAGGCAATCGCGGCGGCGGTCGGTTCATTGAGCAGACGCAAGACGTGCAGCCCGGCAAGACGCGCTGCGTCTTTGGTGCCCTGACGCTGTGCATCATCGAAGTACGCAGGAACGGTAATCACCACGCCATCCGGCACGCCACCTAACGCCGCTTCCGCGCGCGCGGCCAGCGCGGACAGAATGTCCGCCGACACCTGTACGGGATTGAGGTTGCCAGCCGAGGTCTGAATCAGCGGCAGGCCGTTCTCGCTGGCATGAAAGTGATACGGTAAATGCGGGTAGCGTTGCTGAATGTCGTCCAGAGATCGCCCCATCAGGCGTTTGACTGAGCTGACGGTATTTTCCGGATCGTGGGCAGCATTGTCGCGCGCATCCCAGCCAACGCTGTGGCCATCGTGACGATAGTGGACAACCGATGGCAGCAGGTCGCGCCCGTCACTATCTGCTAGTGTCTGAGCTTCACCGCTGCGTACGGTGGCAACAAGAGAATGGGTGGTGCCTAAATCAATACCGACAGCCAGACGACGCTGGTGCGGTGCGGCGCTAAGGCCAGGCTCACTAATTTGTAATAAGGCCATATTGAGCTTCCATCAATTGGCTGGCGAAAAATCCGATCTGGCAATGACCATCGGGTTTCCCGCCGAATTAACCAGTTATCTGTCCAGCAGTTGTTCTTCGAGTTCTTCAACCTGTTGCTGGAGCTTGTCTAAAAAGCGTAGCTTGCGCACGGTATCTGCGGCGTCTGTCCACGTCTCATTATCGAGTTCATCACGCATATACGCACGACGCTTAACGATCGTTTCCTGCAATCGCTCGGCGAAGGCCGTCAATGCCTCATCCGCATCTGATCGCTGCGAGATCGCATCCAATTCTTCGCGCAGTTCCAGCTGTTCCATCAGGAACGCCGTGTCCTTCATCGTATGCTGTTCGTTGTTCACATCAAACCCGTGCAGCGACAACATGTACTCCGCGCGTTTCAGCGGATGCTTGAGCGCCTGATAGGCGTTATTGATCGTCGCCGCCTGCTGCACCGCCAGCATGCGCTCGCGCTCCGGGCTGGCAGCATAGCGATCGGGATGGAACTGCCGTTGCAACTCCTGAAAACGGGATGCAAGCAGGCCGCCATCCACATCATAGCGAATCGGCAGCCCGAATAACGTAAAGTAATCCATAGTGGTACTCAGGGAGTTCTGGGTAGTAGCGCCGATCATTCACTGACAGCACGCGACTACCCGAGAGGGGTCAGACGTTGAAACTTTCGCCGCAACCACATTCGCCGGAAATGTTCGGATTATTGAACTTAAAGCCTTCGTTCAGCCCTTCTTTGACGAAATCCAACTCGGTTCCGTCAAGATAAACCAGGCTTTTGCCGTCCACGATGACTTTGACGCCTTTGTCTTCAAAGACTGTATCGCCGTCGTTCAAATCATCAACAAATTCCAGCACATACGCCATACCGGAACAGCCGGATGTCCGTACGCCAAGACGCAGCCCAAGGCCTTTGCCTCGGTTTGCGATGAAAGCGCTCACGCGTTGTGCCGCACTTTCGCTCAGAGAAATCGACATACTGTTACCTCGATCGTTCGCCACCTCGGCGGGAACGGCACCGAGAGACACGGTGCCCCGCCGAGTTCAGCCGCAGAGATTACTGCGCGTCGCGTTTACTTTTGTAATCCGCAATCGCTGCCTTGATAGCGTCTTCCGCCAGAATGGAGCAGTGAATCTTCACCGGCGGTAGCTCAAGTTCTTCGGCAATCTGCGTGTTCTTAATCGCTTCAGCTTCATTCAGCGATTTGCCTTTTACCCACTCTGTGACCAGCGAGCTGGAGGCAATGGCAGAACCACAACCGTACGTCTTGAAGCGGGCATCTTCGATGATACCCTCATTGTTGACTTTTATCTGCAACTTCATCACATCGCCGCACGCTGGCGCGCCGACCATGCCGCTGCCGATAGAAGGATCGGCGTTGTCAAATGAACCCACGTTGCGTGGATTTTCATAATGATCAATTACTTTTTCGCTGTAAGCCATGATAGTCGTCCCCGATCTGGTGAATTAATGATGCGCCCACTCGATGCTGCTGATATCCACGCCCTGCTTGAACATTTCCCACAGCGGAGAAAGATCGCGCAGACGACCGATGGATTTACGCACCAGCTCGATGGTGTAGTCGATCTCTTCTTCGGTGGTAAAACGCCCCAGCGAGAAACGGATCGAGCTATGCGCCAGCTCATCATTCATGCCCAGCGCACGTAGCACGTAGGAGGGCTCCAGACTGGCCGACGTACAGGCAGAACCGGACGATACCGCCAGATCCTTGAGCGCCATAATCAGTGATTCACCTTCAACGTAGTTAAAGCTGACGTTCAGAATGTTAGGCGCGCCCTGTTCGATGTCACCATTCAGGTAGACTTCTTCAATATCATTAATACCGTTCCACAGACGATCGCGCAGCGTGCGCAAGCGATCCATTTCTGCGCTCATCTCTTCTTTCGCGATGCGGTAGGCTTCGCCCATACCGACAATCTGGTGCACAGGCAAGGTGCCAGAACGCATACCACGTTCATGGCCGCCGCCGTGCATCTGCGCTTCAAGACGAATACGGGGTTTACGACGAACATACAGTGCTCCGATCCCTTTCGGCCCATAGATTTTATGGCCGGAGAAAGACATCAGATCCACTTTTAACTGGTTGAGATCGATAGGCAGTTTGCCTACGCTCTGCGTGGCATCGACGTGGAACACAATACCGCGACTGCGGCACATGTCGCCGATCGTTGCGATATCCTGCACAACACCGATTTCATTATTGACGTGCATGATGGAAACCAGAATGGTGTCCTCACGCATTGCGGCTTCGAGTTCAGCCAGATCGATAATGCCGTTACGCTGCGGGGCCAGGTAGGTGACCTCGAAGCCTTCGCGTTCAAGCTGACGACAGGTATCCAGCACGGCTTTGTGCTCGGTCTTGCTGGTGATGATGTGCTTGCCCTTCTTCTGGTAGAAGTTGGCAACGCCTTTAATCGCGAGGTTATCGGCTTCGGTCGCGCCTGATGTGAAGACGATCTCACGTGGGTCGGCACCGACCAGCTCAGCAATTTGGTTACGGGCGATATCTACCGCCTCTTCCGCCTGCCAGCCAAAACGGTGGGAACGGGAAGCCGGGTTACCGAACGTACCGTCCAAAGTCAAAAACTGCATCATTTTCTCAGCGACGCGCGGGTCAACCGGCGTGGTGGCTGAGTAGTCAAGATAGATAGGTAACTTCATTGCTCATAAACTCCGTACATCACTTCAAAACGTACAATGCGTTTTGTTTTATTGACAGGCTGTTTATACCCGCAACCTCTCGGGCCAATGCAAAAATCTGACGATGTTATCGTTGGCACAACATCGTGATAGTCGGACTAACACCAACACCACATTGGGCAATGTGGTCAGGATTATACGGCTATCAGAAAGGCAAAACGTGACGAGTAAAGGTGCTCGTCACGTTGAAGGTGGATCAGGCGCGCAGGTTAACGTTGATCGTTTCCTGAATACGTCCATTGGCGGTGCGGCGAATGTCCGCATCCTGACGATCCGCGACATCCAGCACTTCCTTGTTGTTCACCAGCTCATCCAGCGTGATGTTATTCAGGAAGTCGGTGATACGGTCGCTCAGATCGCGCCACAGCGTGTGCGTCAGGCAGCGGTCGCCACCCTGACAGCCTTCACGACCCTGACAACGCGTTGCGTCAACGGACTCGTCGACGGCAGAAATAACCATGCCGACAGCGATTTCATTCGCGCTTTTACCCAGCAGATAACCGCCGCCCGGGCCACGAACGCTGGCAACCAGTCCATTCTTACGCAGGCGTGAAAACAGCTGCTCCAGATAAGACAGTGAAATACCTTGGCGTTCAGAAATATCCGCCAATGGAACTGGCCCTTCCTGGGAATGCAGAGCCACATCGAGCATGGCGGTAACGGCGTAACGGCCTTTGGATGTCAGTCTCATGATAGTGGTACCTGTAGGTAAAACATGTATTATGGAAACATGTATTGGCAGAACATACCGCGAGTCTGACATTCCCGAGTGTTTTAGTCAACTATTTAACCAAGCAAAATACTCAAGTATTATTCGTCGTGTGTTTTCTGAACCGAACTCAGTATTCCGCGCAGGATGTTAAGTTCCTGAGCTTCAGGCCTGGCGCGGGTAAACAAGCGGCGCAGCTTGTTCATGACCTGCCCCTGATGCGCTGGTCGGATAAACCCGGTTTGCAGTAATGTCTGTTCAAGATGCTGATAAAACCGCTCCAGATCGTCGACCAGCGGGTACGGCGATGCTTCATGTTGCGGCAGTCCGGCCTGTAATCGATCCAAATGTGCGATACGCACTTCATAAGCGATGATCTGTACTGCCATCGCCAGATTGAGCGAACTGTATTCCGGGTTTGCAGGAATCGCCACGTGGTAATGGCATTTCTGAAGTTCATCATTCGTCAACCCCACGCGTTCACGCCCAAACACCAGCGCCACTGGTGCGTGCTCCGCTTCCTGCGCGCTGCGAACGCCGCACTCACGCGGTTCCAACATCGGCCAGGGTAAGGTTCGGGAACGTGCGCTGGTGCCAACGACCAGACCACATCCTTCGAGCGCCTGATCGAACGAATCAACAATGGTGGCATTGCCGATAACATCGCTGGCGCCTGCCGCCAACGCAATGGCCTGTGAATCAGGCTTAACCAACGGGTTGACCAGATAAAGTTTGCTTAACCCCATGGTTTTCATCGCTCTGGCCACTGACCCCATATTGCCAGTGTGCGACGTTTCAACCAGAACAATGCGAATATTGTCTAACATATGAACTCTGTTGTGCGATAGATAGAAGGAAATGGTGCGAAAAGGAAATCGCCATACCTTAACACAAACTTAGCTGTTTTACTTTTCTGCTGCTCTGCTGCTATACTTTGCGCCGCTTTCCGTTCTTTAACATTCCAGTGGACCGATACCATGCATCCGATGCTCAACATCGCTATACGCGCTGCGCGTAAAGCCGGTAATTTAATTGCCAAGAACTATGAAACGCCAGACGCCGTCGAAGCCAGCCAGAAAGGCAGCAACGATTTTGTGACCAACGTCGATCGGGATGCAGAACGTCTGATCATTGAAGTCATCCGCAAATCTTACCCACAGCACACCATCATTGGTGAAGAGTGTGGCGAGTTGGCAGGTGAAGATCCGGTAGTACAATGGGTTATCGATCCTCTGGATGGCACCACCAACTTCATCAAACGTTTACCTCACTTCGCTGTTTCTATTGCGGTCCGCATTAAAGGCCGTACTGAAGTTGCCGTCGTTTACGATCCTATGCGTAATGAACTGTTTACCGCGACTCGTGGTCAAGGCGCGCAGTTGAACGGCTATCGTCTGCGCAGCAGCACTGCTCGCGATCTGGAAGGCACCGTACTGGCAACAGGTTTCCCCTTCAAATTAAAGCAGCACAGCAAAAGCTATATCAATGCCATCGGCGCACTGTTCACCCACTGTGCGGATTTCCGCCGTACGGGCTCTGCCGCACTGGATCTGGCGTATGTTGCCGCGGGTCGCGTTGACGGCTTCTTTGAAATTGGCCTGAAGCCGTGGGATTTCGCTGGCGGCGAGCTGCTGGTTCGTGAAGCAGGCGGGATCGTAACAGACTTCGTTGGCGGCCATAACTACATGGCGTCCGGCAACCTGGTTGCAGGCAACCCGCGTGTAGTGAAAGCCATGCTGAGCACTATCCGTGAAGAACTGAGCGACGCGCTGAAACGCTAATCTCGATCGACTTCAGCCCCTATAGAAAAACGCAAGGGGCTGGAGTTGTTATTTTCTTTACATATGAATCCTGTATACGCATTGTTTATCCTTATACGATAATAATTATCAAACTCATTACACTGATAACTTGTGAATTAGGATCGCCACCATGTTAAGAAAATCAGTCAGATCGCTCTTTCTGACCGCACTCTGCACCACTCCGTTTTTCAGCTACGCCACCCAATATCCTCTTACCGTCACCGATCTCGACGGAAAAAGTGTCACGATTAAACAAGAGCCACAGCGCATCATTCTGCAAGATGGCCGCGATATTATGGCGATGGCATTGCTCGACCGTGATAATCCTTTCCAGCGTCTGGTTGCCTGGAACAATCTGGCGAAAAAGCAGGACACCGCAACCTGGGACATGCTGAAAGGAAAATGGCCTCAGTCCGTCGGCATTTTGGATATGGGGTTCAGTGACAAAGGCAACGTCGATCTGGAAAGCGTGCTGTCAAAACAGCCTGACCTGATGATTGCACAACTGCGCGCCAAGGCTGCGTTGAAAGAAAGCGGTGTGATCGACAAGCTCAGCGCGCTGAATATTCCCGTCCTGTTTGTCGACTACGAAGTGAATCCGGCGCAAGATACCGCCCCCAGTATCGATCTATTGGGGAAAGTGCTGAATCGCGAAGCGAATGCCAAGGCGTATACCGATTTCTATCGCCAACACTTTGATGCCATTCAGCAGAAAACCGCCGCGATCTCCCCGAAACCGAGCGTCTTTGTTGAACCCATTGCCGGAAACTCTGATTCCTGCTGCTTCACCCACAGTAAAAGCGGCTGGGGTGGATTAGTTGAAGCAGTCGGCGCGAAAAATATTGGTTCAGATTTACTGCCAGGCGCAACGGGTTTTGTCTCGCTGGAAAAAATCATCAGCATGAAACCTGATGCCTACATCATGACAGGCTCTAAGCGTGGTAACAGTCAGGTACTGCCGTTAGGCTATGGCGCCAGCGTAGAAGACGTTCGCAATCAGGCTAATGTGCTACTAAGCCGCACCGGTATTAGCCAGATTCCGGCAGTTCAGGCGAAACACGTCTATGGCGTTTACCACCATTTCTACAACCATCCCTACAACATTGTCGGTATGGAATATCTGGCAAAAGATATTTATCCTCAGGCGTTTACCAGCCTGAATCCTGATGACACGTACCACCATATCATTCAAAATTTTACCTCGCTGCCTGACAGTGACTTTATCTTTGCCTGGAAACAAGGTGAGTAATTTTTCATGAGTACGACCACTGAACCGGGTATCCGCAATACTGCCGCGGATGCCAACACCGTTATGGACAACTATCGCGGTATCATTCGACGCCGCGTGGGTGTGATGGCGATACTGCTGTTGATCATCATCGGCTCGTTGTTGCTGGATTTCACGATGGGGCCTTCAGGCCTGACGCTTGATGTGCTGTGGCAAACGCTGACCGATCCGGCCAGCGCCGATGCGGGTACTCGCGTGATCGTCTGGGATATTCGTCTGCCTTACGCGCTGATGGCGATTATTGTCGGGCTGGCGCTCGGCCTGGCTGGCGCAGAAATGCAAACCATCCTGAACAACCCGTTGGCCAGTCCGTTTACACTCGGCGTTTCTTCCGCCGCGGCATTCGGCGCCGCGCTGGCTATCGTCCTCGGCATCGGTATCCCCGGCATTCCGGCTCAGTGGTTTATCTCGGCAAACGCTTTTATCTTTGCCCTGCTGGCAGCCTTGCTGCTTGATGGGATTACGCGCTGGACGCAGGTTGCCACCTCCGGCGTCGTGCTATTCGGTATCGCGCTGGTGTTCACCTTCAACGCGCTGGTTTCCATGCTCCAGTTCATCGCCAACGAAGACACGCTGCAAGGTCTGGTGTTCTGGACAATGGGTAGCCTGGCGCGCGCGTCGTGGGAAAAACTGAGCATCCTGCTGCTGGTTCTGGCCATCATTATGCCCATTTCGCTGATGAGCTCATGGAAACTGACCGCGCTGCGGTTGGGTGAAGATCGCGCCGTGAGTTTTGGCATTAACGTTCGCCGCCTGCGTCTGGCGACGCTGCTGCGCATCAGTATTTTGTCCGCCATTTCAGTCGCGTTTGTCGGCCCCATCGGCTTTATCGGTCTGGTTGCTCCGCATATCGCACGTATGATTTTCGGTGAAGATCACCGCTTCTATCTGCCTGCCAGTGCATTAACCGGTGCGCTGGTGCTGTCGATGGCGTCCGTTGCCTCGAAAAACCTCATCCCCGGCGTCATTATCCCGGTCGGTATCGTCACCTCACTGGTTGGCGTGCCCTTCTTCCTGAGTATTATCCTGCGCCACAGAGGAAACGTATGAACCAGCAAACCGCTTCTGGATTACGCCTTTCCCACTTTCGCGCCGGTTACCCCAAGCGTCAGGTGATTCGCGATCTGTCCGTCCCAGAACTGCCGCGCGGGAAAATTACCGTGCTGCTCGGCCCCAACGGCAGCGGTAAATCCACGCTGCTGCGAGCCATGGCAGGTCTGAATACATCCGAGGGCGAACTGTGGTTGGATGATACCAATCTGATGACGTTGCCATTCGCTCAGCGGGCGGAAAAAGTCGTTTATTTGCCGCAATCCCTGCCCGCAGGCGTTCACCTGCACGTGCTGGAATCGATCATCGTCGCACAGCGCGCGTCCGGCGGCATGCACAGTGCTGAAAAGCAGGATGAAGTCATGAATCTGCTGCGTCAGTTGGGCATTGAACATCTGGCGTTGAGCTATCTCGATCAGCTCTCAGGCGGGCAGAAACAGCTGGTCGGATTAGCGCAATCGCTGATCCGCCAACCTTCGCTGCTCCTGCTGGACGAACCGCTTAGCGCACTGGATCTGAACTATCAATTCCACGTCATGGATTTAGTGCGCAAGGAAACGCGCAAACGCAATATCATCACCGTCGTGGTGGTGCATGACATCAATATCGCGCTACGTCACGGCGATCACGTACTGATGCTGCAAAACGGTAATTTGATTGCTGATGGCGCACCAGCCGAGGTGATTAGCCCGGAAAGTTTGTCAGCGGTCTATGGCGTACGCGGCCGTATCGAGCGCTGTTCACAGGGCGTGCCCCAGGTGATTATCGACGGGTTGGTCAGCGAACCGACCATCTAAGTCCGTCGTTGAATGAACAGACGGTGAGTTCCCTCACCGTCTTCCTTATTCCCATCTTATTTATAAGATGGTTTTCTCATCACGCCAAAACGCCGTACTTATCATTTATACTGCACGCAGTGTGCGGGGTTAAAAACTCTGCCAATCCGTATCATTCTGGGCTACCTTTTTCTTTGCGGGAGAAAGGCGTGGTGCAGAGAGCTGAACAGGCACAGAAGCCAGTGCCTGAGTGGCCGCCTGCCCTACAATAAACTGCCCCACCAGTTGGCTCAGCGTACTTGCCTGTTCCTGCAACGACTGTGACGCCGCAGACGCCTCTTCCACCAATGCAGCATTTTGCTGAGTCACATCATCCATCTGGTTAACGGCCTGATGTACTAGGTTAATCCCCTTACTTTGCTCCTCCGTTGCCGCCGCAATTTCATTCACCAAGTCAGTCACCTGCTGGATGGCGTCTTTCATCGCCGACATATTTTTCCTACATCGCTCGCTTGATCCACCCCTCCGATACCAGCGAATTTGAGGCATCAATTAAATCCTTGATTTCACGCGCCGCCGTGGACGATCGCTGTGCCAGCGTGCGAACTTCTCCCGCAACCACCGCAAAACCACGCCCTTGTTCACCAGCACGCGCGGCTTCCACCGCCGCATTCAGGGCGAGGATATTAGTCTGAAACGCGATGCCTTCGATAAGCGCAATAATGTCGGTGATCTTGCCCGAACTAGTACGAATATGTTCCATCGTATTCAGCATGGTGCTGACGGAATCCGCGCTATTGTTCGAAATCCGGCTAGCATTCCCCGCCAGCAAACTCGCCTGTTGTGTGTTCTCCGCATTCTGACGCACCGTTTCCGCAAGTTCCGTCATACTGGCGGCGGTTTGCTCCAGCGAAGCAGCCTGTTCTTCAGTTCGGGATGACAAATCTTCATTACCTGCAGCAATCTGCGTCGCCGCACTGCTTACCGACTGCGATGACGCACTCACTGATGCCAACGCCGAAGATACCCGCTGTATAAGGCTATTAAAGGCGCGGGCGGTATTTCCTATTTCATCTTTGCGTCGATCGTCAGCCTGAACCGTCAGGTTAAGACTATTGCTAACGTTTTCCATCGTTTGGCTTATATCATTCAAGCTTTTTCTAATGCCCAGAATAGTTCTTACCGCGAAAAAGCCGATCAATAACACAATCAATAATGAACTCGATAATAGACCGAACCATGACTTCTCGTAAGCTGCCACATTCTGCTTACGCAACTCATCCCCGATTCGGACATTAAGGTTAAACTGTTCGCGATAAGTTGCGATTAAATTGCGAACCGCTTCTCCCGGCCCCCAACTCCTGCAAAAGCTTAAGAGAGTCTTCTTTTGGTTTAAGCGCGATGCAGCAAAAAAGCAGGAAGTGAAGACTGCAGTTTTCCAATTATATCCGCAGCCTGATTTGACACCCGAGTATCTTCTTCATTCGATGAAAGATTTTTCAGGTAATAATCATTGAGAGCTTTTACTTCTTCAGTAGTTTTCGTTATATCCTGCTCAATTGAATTGAGTTTGTCATTTTCGGAGACGGTTTGGTGACGATAAAAAAAGCACCAATGAGTTACTTTTTCGACTAGTTGGCTTATGTATTTGAAACTCGGGATCGTATTTTCCTGTACATATTCAGCGCGAGATTGAAAGCCTGATAATAATGACAATGTAACGATGACCAACGAGATCAGCGCTAAGGACATTAATGAGAATATCAGTAACAAGCGTTGTGTGATATTCATAGCCACTCCTTTTAAAATTTTATACCGCGTATTTTTCCTGATTCAAATATGCGTAAAAACGGAATGTTTATTCCTACACGCCATATCGGACCAGAGTCTGAGATATCGTCACCACATCCATTATCGCCAGAGAAGCAAGCTGCTTTATAGTATTGGTCGAAAATGCCATTTAATAAACCTGCATTAATAATTATTAGGCATTAAAAAAAAACATTAATAACTAAGAAATCTAAAAATCATCATCCGATAAATAGAAGGGGAAAAGTGTTTGCTTTGAATGCGAAAAAATCAAGTTCACGATGAGTGGAGAGTGGTTTAATCCTCTAAATAACACAACCAATGTACAGGCTACTTGCAGGATGATGAAAATAAGTACAGAAAAGCACTGAACAATGAGATTCAGTGCTTTTTTATTATCGGGATTACGGCCTGACGGTGTTATTTCTTCGCTGGCAGCGTGACCCAGTAGCCTGGTTGATACGGCAGCGGCAGGAACTTCTCATGGAAGGTACGGAACGTCGCGTCAGGATCGATATCCTTAAACAGCTCCGGGTGCATCCATTTTGCCAATACCTGAATCGCTACAAACTGATATGGGCTGTCATAGAACTGATGCCAGATTGCATGGGCATTACCATTGGTCGCGACGGGCAACGTTTTGAAGGCTGAGCGTTCCATCAGTTTTTGCAGACGTTGCAGCGCTTCTTTCTGATCCGCTCCTGGTCCAACGCCAACCCAGCCATTCGCCGTGTTGTAGTTTTTCCAGTTCGCTCCGGTCACCACCACCACATCCGGGCGGGAGCTGATAATCTGCTCAGGGTTCAGCGTGCCAAACGTGCCGGGGATGATGTTCTTGGCAATGTTGTCTCCGCCAGCGGCCTCAACCATACGGCCAAAGTTCTCATCACCGAATGACATGCAGCACTCTTCATCATAGCCGCCTGCACGGTCGATCATCACTTTCGGACGTGGGCCCTGATAGTTCTTCAACCGATCGGTAACCAGCTCAATCTGCTCACGGCGGAATTTAATAATCTCTTCCGCACGCTGTGGTTTACCAACCAATTGGCCCATGATGTGAATGCTTTTCTCCGCGTTCTCAAACGGCTTCTCACGGAAATCGATAAACACGACCGGAATACCCAGCGAATTGAGTTTCTCAATTAATTTGCCTTCATCCGTCGCCGCTTTTGACTCCAGATTCATCAACACCAAATCCGGTTTCAGCGTCAGCGCCTGCTCAACGTTGAAGGTGCCGTCTTTCGCTCCGCCGAAGGTCGGCAGCTTTTTGATTTCCGGGTATTGTTTTTCATAAGCCATATAGCCGTCGTAATCGGCTTTTGGCAGATCGTCACGCCAGCCAACCACGCGCTGGAACGGAGCCTCAGTATCAAAGGCAGCCAGCAGATAAATCTGTCGCCCTTCCCCTAAAATAATCCGCTTCACTTCGGATTTAATTTCTACTTTCCTGCCACTAACGTCTTCAATAACAATCGGGTTAGCGCTAGCTAGCGATAGCGCTCGCACTCAGCCCCAACAGAACAACGACTGAGAACAGCCATTTCTTCATTATTATTCCCTTCTGCGATTATGGTCATGAATGATAATAGTTATCATTATTGAAATGATATCCTGCCGTGATTATCGGAAGCAATGGGTTTTTAGCGCGGCGTTAATAAAAGGTAAAATTAGCCGGAGAATGGCCGAATACCGCCCATTATTGCGGGCTGTGCACTGAGGTAAAGCAGGACGCCGGAGCCAACCAAAATCAGCCCGCCAGCAAAAGCCAGAAGG
This sequence comes from Pectobacterium sp. PL152, assembly GCA_021907015.1. GTDB lineage: Bacteria > Pseudomonadota > Gammaproteobacteria > Enterobacterales > Enterobacteriaceae > Pectobacterium. Next base: position 1,018,353 of record CP091064.1, read on the forward strand.
GAAAACGTCGCTCGCTGCCATACGGGCGATGCTCGATTTGCCCCTAAACGCTCAACGATGCGACGGCAGTAAAAAACCAACACGGCCAGCGCCGAGATCGTAATCGCCGTTCCGGCCGCCATCACCAGCGCAGAGGCGACGCCCCACAGATAGACGCCGATCACTTTAGAGAAAAGCAGCACCAGAATAGCGCCTGAACAGGGGCGCATTCCCATCGCCAGCACAATCATCAAGCGCGTACGCCAGCTGCTATCACGCTCAAGCTCCTCATTGCTGGGAAGGTGGCGGTGCCCGCAGCCGCAGTTGGCATCGTGCTGATGCAGAGAATGGGAAAGCACAGGCGTCGGGCGCAGCGTCATACGTCTATCCGTTGGTACGTGAAGCTGGGTGACACGCAAAATAGTCGCAGGTTTAGGCTGCTGTACGAGGACGGTGTACAGCTGTTTCAACGCGCGGAAACAGAGCAAGAGCCCCAACCCCGCGACCAGCACGAAGCTTCCTTTTTCCATCCAGAAACTGCTGTTGTGCAACGTTCGGCTGGATAGCTGCAAGATCCCTAATACCACCGTCACCAGCGCTACCGCCATCAGCCCCTGAACCAGCGACGCCACAAGCGTCAACTTCAGGCTGCTTTTCAGCTTCGACGGGTGTGTCGCCAGATAGGTCATGATGACCACTTTACCGTGCCCTGGCCCGACGGCATGGAGCACACCATAGACCAGGCTGAACATCATCAGACTCAGCCCCGCCTGATGCGGCTGCTGTTCCACCATTTGCAACAGGTGCGACATTTGCTGATGCAGCGATTTCTGCCAGATCGCGCTTTGCAGTACGATTTGCGGCCAGTACCCCACGATGTAATGCAGCGCCGAGGCCAGCAGCGCCAAAAAGAGCCCAGGGGCCACAGATCGCGCAGCCGACTCAACAGCGGACGCCGGCGCGGCAGCGAACCGAGGTTCACTGACATTGCAACGTCACCCGCTGTGCAAACTGTTTACCCAGCTCCATGTCTTCATCCGGCGTATCATTCTTATCCAGCGACAGCGCATAGGATTGCAGTTCAGCGTTCGGTTCCGGCGTGACGAGCGTGGTTTTACAGCGCGAGGCTAGTTCAGGTGCAAGTTTCACAGCCTTATCATTTTGATAGGACATATCAACAAAATAGGTAGGATCGTAAGTCGAAATCAGTAAAGGCTTTCCAGCCAGCGGCTGTGGATGCGCCAGCGGCAATACAAATTCCAGTACCGCCTGATTGCCTTTGCGGGAAAGGTGATACTCGGTTGGCAGCAGCGTATATTTCACGGGCTGACCATCACGATAGATATCGGTGAAATAGTGCTGCCCCCAGACATTAGCCATGACCTCCGCTGCCAGTTTTTCCAGATTTCAGAATCCGTTTTCGCCTTTCCTGCGTCATACAGCAAATCGGCTGACGTGATGGGATCCATCGTCCATTGCATACGTAAACCGGTGATGCTGTCTTTCTGGCTCTCAACTGTCGTCTGCATATCAATAAAACTGTGTGGGTGAGCGAAAACGGGTTGGCCGAATGCCAAGCCTGCCACCAGCAACGTTATCCGTCCGCACCCGCGTTTCAAAGCGTTATAATGTAACATTATTTTTACCACACTACGTTATCTTGACAGTAGATACCACTTTTTAGACCTTTTCGACCGCCGCACGGTAGCTGACGGAAGGCCGGATAAACAGTGCCGGCACCGCCAGCAGCGCCATCCCCAGAACGTACCGCCCTGTAAATGTTCAAACAGGAAACCGGATACCATCGTCATTATCGCGATGCTGCCCCCATTACCAACGCGGAATACACCGCCTGTAGCCGTAGGATGTCACCACCAGAACGTGCCGCGATAAAACGCATCGCGGCCAGATGGCACACGGTGAACGTGCCACAGTGCAATATCTGTATCACAATCAGCCACGGCAGAGCCACCGTCGAGCCCATTAGCCCCCAGCGCACCACGCCACACACGGCTGAAAGCAGCAGAAGCTGTCTGGCGCTCCAGCGCCGAAACAGGCGTTGGCTGAAGGTAAAGATGACAATTTCCGCGACCACGCCTAATGACCAGAGATAACCGATAATGGAGGCGGAATAGCCCGAATCTAGCCAATAAATAACGCTGAAACCATAGTAAGCCGCGTGCGCACCCTGTAGCAGGGATACGCAAAGCAGGAAACGCCATACCGCAGGCTCAGTCAGCAGAATTTTCCACGGTGTCACGCTAACCGACTGTGCCGTCGACGCTGCGGCTTGCGGCATCACGCTGGGGCGAAGCAACATGCCTAACAGCATGGCAGCCAATCCCGCGCTGAGGATTGCCAAAATCGCAGGGTGTCCCCAGATAGCGACCAGTTCCCCGTCGCCGCAGAAGCAATGACAAACGCGATCGAGCCCCAAACCCGCACCTTGCCATAATCCATCACGACCTGCCGCTGCCAGGTTGCCGCTAATGCATCGGTCAGCGGCACCAGCGGCGCGAAAAACAGGTTAAACCCAATCATCACTATCATCAGCCACAGCCAGGCATTACCCAGCCAAAAACCAACGACCAGCGCTAGTGACAGCAACGCCAGCCCGCGTAATACCGTAATCAGTTTGGACGGATCTTTCACACTGGGCGTGATGACCAAACTACCGACGAAGCGCGCCACCAGCCCCGCCCCCAACAGCATCCCGATCGACTCGGCGGACAGCCCCTCGCCTTTCAGCCAACCGCCCCAAAACGGCAGGAAAACGCCATAACAAAAAAAGTAGGTGAAATAGCTCAGCGCCAGCCAGCGCGTCGATTGCAAAACCATGATGTCTCCCTTTCGATGACGAACACGCCTGTTCACCATCCGACGAATCGTCGCAAACGCGATGTTTAGCATTTTCCACTGAAAATGCACCCACACGTTTCGCTGGCGATTCTTTTTGCTGGTTACTCTTTTTGCCGGTTACTGTGTCAGAGAGCATGCGGCGGCGCAACGCGTTATTCGCGATGAAACGTGAACAACGGTATCAACCCGAACGGGCAGCATAAAAATTTCCAGAAGAAATGTTTAACGTTGCGTCATCAACGGCCCGCAGGGTGGCGGCCAAGGATGGCACGCCATAAAAACGTAGGGAACGTTTTTCAACGTCGCTTGCGACGGCCCGTAGGGTGGCGGCCAAGGATGGCCGCCATAAAAAACGCCAGCACACAGGCTGGCGTTTAGGAAGTGCTCCGACAGTGATGTCAGAGAAATTGCCGAATTATGCGTAAACCGGGAAGCGGGCGCAGATATCCAGAACTTTCTGTTTCACGCGTTCAATGGTCGCTTCGTCGTTGATGTTATCCAACACATCACAGATCCAGCCAGCCAGTTCACGCACTTCCGCTTCTTTAAAGCCGCGACGCGTTGCCGCTGGCGTACCGATACGGATACCAGAAGTCACGAACGGGCTCTTCGGATCGTTAGGCACGCTGTTTTTGTTCACGGTGATGTTCGCACGACCCAGTGCAGCATCAGCGTCCTTACCGGTCAGGTTTTTGCTCACCAGGTCCAGCAGGAACAGGTGGTTGCTGGTTCCACCAGAAACGACGTTGAAACCACGTGACAGGAAGACTTCAACCATTGCTTTAGCGTTTGTCGCGACCTGCTGCTGATAAACCTTAAATTCAGGCTCCATCGCTTCTTTCAGCGCAACGGCTTTACCCGCGATAACGTGCATCAGCGGGCCACCCTGACCACCAGGAAAAACAGCTGAGTTCAGTTTCTTGTACAGCTCTTCGTCGCCGCCTTTCGCCAGAATCAGGCCACCGCGTGGGCCAGCCAGCGTTTTGTGCGTCGTTGTGGTCACGATGTGAGCATGAGGAACCGGGTTAGGGTAAACATCGGCGGCAATCAGACCGGCAACGTGCGCCATATCGACAAACAGGTAAGCGCCGATGCTGTCAGCGATTTCACGCATCTTCGCCCAGTCAACCACGCCAGAGTAGGCAGAGAAACCACCGACGATCATTTTTGGCTTGTGCGTACGTGCCAGTTCCGCCATTTCGTCGTAGTCGATTTTGCCGCTTTCATCGATACCGTAAGGAATGACTTTATACAGCTTGCCCGACAGGTTAACCGGAGAACCGTGCGTCAGGTGACCACCGTGCGCCAGGTTCATACCCAGAATGGTGTCGCCCGGCTGCAGCAGCGCGGTGTAAACGGCAAAGTTAGCCTGAGAACCGGAGTGAGGCTGCACGTTGGCATAATCAGCACCGAACAGCGCTTTCGCACGATCGATAGCCAGTTGCTCAACCACGTCAACATACTCACAGCCGCCGTAGTAACGTTTGCCTGGATAACCTTCAGCATACTTGTTCGTCAGCTGAGACCCTTGAGCCTGCATAACGCGTGGGCTGGTGTAGTTTTCTGACGCAATCAGTTCAATGTGCTCTTCCTGACGCACCACTTCTTGCTCCATTGCTTGCCACAGGTCGGCATCATAATCGGCAATGTTCATTTCACGCTTTAACATCCGGATCTCCTGACTCAGCTAACATAAATATACTGGGAATTAATGACCCATTTGGGAATTGGGCTACCCTCTTGGGGAATGACGTATAGTGTAAACCGTTTTTCCCTAATGAAGATAGGTCTTGACAGAGGTTTTTACGCAAACGATTAGCTACAGGCAGCACAAGGCTTCAGCAAATATGAGCCGCACGGTGGTCAACGGATTTTTCTTCATTCTCAACCTGCTATTTCTTCATGTTATTCCCTTTGGTTCGCCCTAAGAACCCCTACCACCAAAAAGGTAATTTACAGCAACGGTCAAACCCAATAAGATGCATATAAAATACAACTTATAAGTCATACCAATAAATAAGGAGTCACCATGCTGGATAACCAAACTATCGCCATTGTTAAATCAACCATTCCTCTGCTGGCGGAAACCGGCCCGAAACTGACCGCGCATTTTTACGATCGCATGTTTACGCATAACCCTGAACTCAAAGATATTTTTAATATGAGCAACCAGCGCAATGGCGATCAGCGAGAAGCGTTGTTCAATGCCATCTGTGCTTATGCGACGAATATTGAAAATCTGGCCGCGCTGCTGCCTGCAGTTGAGCGTATCGCCCAGAAGCACGCCAGCTTTAACATTCAGGCCGATCAGTATCAGATCGTGGGTAATCACTTATTAGCAACGCTGGATGAAATGTTTAGCCCAGGACAGGACGTGCTGGACGCCTGGGGTAAAGCCTATGGCGTGCTGGCGAATGTCTTCATCCAGCGCGAAGGCGATATCTACCGCAGTACCGAAGCGAAAAACGGCGGCTGGAGCGGCGTGCGACCTTTCCGCATTGTGAACAAGCAGCCGCAAAGCGCCGTGATTACCAGCTTCACGCTGGAACCTACCGACTACCAACCGATTGCTGATTTTCAAGCAGGTCAATATCTGGCGGTTTACGTCAAACATGACAGTTTTGCCAATCAGGAGATTCGCCAATACTCTCTGACCCACGCGCCAAATGGAAAATCCTACCGGATTGCGGTGAAACGTGAAGCACAGGGCACCGTTTCCGGCTATCTGCATGATACCGCGCGCGAAGGCGACATCATTCATCTGGCGGCTCCGCACGGCGATTTCTTCCTTGATATCCCCGCCTCTACACCCGTAGCCCTGATTTCCGGCGGCGTAGGGCAAACCCCTATGCTGGGTATGCTGCATACGCTAAAACAACAGAATCATCAGGCGAAGGTGTTATGGCTGCACGCAGCAGAAAACGGCACGGCACATGCGTTTGCGGATGAAATCAAACAAACGGGAGACTCGTTGCCGCAGTTCCAGCATCACATCTGGTATCGCGAACCGCAGCAGGCCGATCGCCCTGGCGAAGATTATCACCACAGCGGATTGATGCAGTTGGCTTCGCTAAAAGAGGAGTTAACCACGCCAGATATCCACTACTACCTGTGTGGCCCTGTGGTGTTCATGCAGTTTATCGCACAGCAACTGCTGGCAATGGGTATCCCGGCTGAGCAGCTACATTACGAATGTTTTGGTCCGCATAAAGTTGTCTAACCCTCATTGATAACGGATCAAACCCAAAGGTCGCTTTTGCGGCCTTTTTTCATTTTTCATACCGCCCCTTCCCAAAATACTTTATCGATCACACTTTTATGCGCTGATACACGAGCGCTCCGCTAAAAAGAGGTGGGTCAAAAAACACGGCTTATTAAAATAACATTTCATTTTTAATGAATAGTTATTTCATCCAAAAGGACCTACGTTTAGGCATCGCCCTTGAATCGGCTTGGGTGCACAATAAAGCCCCCGACGTTTTCTCTAAAGGCCGTGACAAGAACGATAAAAAACAGCGACCTTCCTTTGACAACGCTTGGGTTCATTAACTGTTTTCGATTAATCAACAAGGGATATGTCTGACCATGGCAAAACGTTTTTCAGAAAGTGTGGCTTTAGCTCTGATACTTTCCGCCCCTTTCACACTGGTACACGCTAAAACCCCCGCAGCTGCACACCAGACCGCCGCGCCAGAGAGCGCGAAATGGCTATCGGGTTCAACGCTGGGCGAAAAAACCGGTTTATCGGGTAATGTGACCGCACGGGATATCCACCTGCCTGCCACCATCATTATCAGAGACCAGCAGGGCCAGAAGCGGCAGACACAGACTGATGATCAAGGAAAATACCACCTTGATATCTCGGGTCTGACACCGCCGTTACGTCTTTTGGCCATCGAGTCCGGAGGCAATAATTGCCTGCTGAATAATATTTCTCGTGCCATTTGCCTGTCCGCCGTCGCCCCTTCATTGCATGACGGTAAAGAAAATATCGCCAATATCAACCCGCTGACTGACCGCATCACCTCCGATATCGCGGTAGCCGCTGGCTACATTGGTCCACAGCAGCTCACGGACGACGCCGCCTCACCAAAACTGGATGCCGCAGAATGGAAAAAAGCCTACGCCGATTTTCATGCCGGTTTTAATGACGCGCTAAAACAGGTTGGCATCAGTGCCCCCGCACGTTTCGATCCCCTGACCTACTCTGCCGCTCAGCAGGAAGCCGTCACCAAAATCGTCAGCGTCATTAACCATAACCGCAATTATCACAACGACACGGGTTACTCCGGCCATACCGTTTTGACTGATAGCGCATTCCATCCGATTGTCGGCCTGAATAACAAAGGCGATTATGAACCGTTAGATTATCGTTCTGCTCGCCAGAGTCTGGACGCAATCCAGAAAGCACAAACCCGCATTTTCATCGTCGGCGACTCAACCGCGGCAACCTATGAAAAAATGCGCTTCCCACGTATGGGATGGGGGCAGGTTTTTGAACAGCAGTTCAGTAAAAACAGCGGCGTCAAAGTGGTGAATGGCACACGTGCAGGACGTAGTTCACGCGACTATTTTTACGAAGGCTGGTTCCGCCAGATGCAACCACTGATGAAGGAAGGTGATTTCCTGTTTATCCAGATGGGACATAACGATCAAAACTGCAACAGTGCAAAAGCGGTACGTGGCCCTGCTGACGTCGCTAATCTCTGTACTTACCCGAACGATGCGGCAGGGAAAAAACAGGCGCCACAGGGAAAAGCCGATATGTCATTCCAGACATCATTGGAGCGTTACATCACCTTTGCCCGTCAGCATAAACTTACACCGGTTCTGCTTACCCCAACCACCCGAGTAAAAACGGCTGAAGGCAAAAACGGCACGCCAGCGGTACACAGCCACTTCACCAAACAAAACGCGGAAAACGGTTATGCCTTTGTCGGTGATTATAGCCAGACCATCAAAGATACGGCAGCAGATAACAAGGTCGTGTTGCTGGACATTGAACCAGCCACTATCGCTTTAGCGAACCAGGGTAACAGCGATCATTGGAAACAGTATTGGCTGGTGATCGATCCCAAACAATATCCTTACTATCGCGATCAGGCGGGTAGCCTGAGCAAACCGGATACCACCCATTTTCAGAAAAAAGGCGCTATCGCCGTAGCAGGGATTGTCGCTGACGCCATCCGACAAGAACCTGCATTAGCGTCGCTGGCAGAAAAACGGTCGGCAAACACAAGTAGTTATCAGTCAGGCAAAACGATAAGACAGAACCGCGCGGTGCTACATTGCCGCGCGTTACAAACCTTTCCTTACCGATTAAAGGACTCTGGACATGATAAAACCTCAAACCTCTGCAAAACGCTGACCTTAACCATGTTAATTTCCTCCCCTGGGCGCTAGCACAGGCAGCTGACTATAATGCGCAGGTTTCTGCCAATGCAACGGGTGCCAACGCCTACAAAACCATCGCTGAAGCCATCGCCAGCGCACCAGCAGACAGCTCGCCATTTGTTATCTATGTGAAAATGGCGTGTATCACGAGCGCTTGGTAATTACGCGCCCTAACATTCACCTACAGGGTGAAAGCCGTGACGGCACCGTGATCACCGCAACCACCGCCGCCGGAATGCTCAAACCCGATGGCAGCAAATGGGGAACCTCCGGCAGTTATACCGTGAGAATCAATGCGCCGGATTTCAGCGCCCGCTCGCTGACCATCGGCAATGGTTTCGATTTTCCTGCCAATCAGGCCAAAGCCAATGACGATCCGACCAAAATAAAAGATACGCAGGCCGTTGCGTTACTGGTTGATGACAAAGGCGATCGTGTCTGGTTCCACGATGTTAGCCTGACGGGCTATCAGGACACGCTCTATGTGAAAGGGGGACGCAGTTTCTTCTCCAAATGCCGAATCAGCGGCACCGTTGATTTCATCTTTGGTAATGGTACCGCGCTGTTTGACAATTGCGACATTGTCGCGCGTAACCGAACCGACGTGAAAAATCAGCCGATTGGCTACCTCACCGCCCCCAGCACCAATATTAAACAAAAATATGGTTTGGTCATTATCAATAGCCGTGTGATTAAAGAGAAAGGCGTTCCCGCGAAAAGCTATGGTCTGGGCCGCCCCTGGCATCCGACGACCACTTTTGACGATGGTCGCTATGCCGATCCTAATGCCATCGGTCAGACTGTCTTCCTGAACACCAGTATGGACGACCACATCTATGGCTGGGACAAAATGTCCGGTAAAGATAAACAAGGTAATACAATCTGGTTCCATCCGCAGGACTCACGCTTTTTCGAGTATAAATCCAGCGGTAAAGGCGCAGAGAAAAACGATCAACGCCGTCAGTTAAGCGACGCGGAAGCGGCAGAATACACCGCAGACAAGGTGTTGGCTGGCTGGGTTCCTACCGCACCTAAAGCGAAGTAGAAGTAGAGTAGAAATAAATGTGACGAAGCCAGCCCTCATCAGGCTGGCTTCTAAAACGGAACAACGCGAGGCGAGACGATTAAATCGCTTCCTCGTCCTCTTCGCCGGTACGAATACGGACAACGCGCGCCACATCAAAGACAAAGATTTTACCGTCGCCGATTTTACCCGTCTGCGCGGTCTGCGTGATGGTTTCTACACAGGTATCGACGATATCATCGGACACGACAATTTCGATTTTTACTTTTGGCAGAAAATCGACCATGTATTCTGCGCCGCGATACAGCTCGGTGTGGCCTTTCTGACGACCAAAACCTTTAACTTCCGTTACCGTCATCCCTGTGATGCCCACTTCAGCTAACGCTTCACGCACATCGTCCAGTTTGAACGGCTTAATAATCGCATCAATTTTCTTCATGGAGGAACCTTTGTGTTATCTATGTTGCGGCCAAAGCCGAGCATCAGCAAATAAGCAGCATGTCAGAACTCAGGCAGACAATCCATACCCACCCCGCATCACGCTGCAGGCGTGCTGCCAGTTCTCTCAGCGCTAGTCTTTAAAATCGTTGGCATCCAGCTCATGGCGGCCCAACAGTTTATAAAATTCCGTTCGGTTACGCCCGGCCATTCGCGCAGCCTGCGTCACGTTACCTTTTGCGATCTGTAATAACTTCCGCAGATAGTTAAGTTCAAACTGGTGGCGCGCTTCAACAAAGGTTGGCAGCGCCGTGTTTTCACCTTCCAGCGCCTGTTCAACCAGCGCGTCACTGATAACTGGTGCGCTGGTCAGCGCCACACACTGTTCAATGACATTCACCAGTTGACGCACGTTACCCGGCCAGCTTGCCGTCATCAAGCGCTTCATCGCATCGGTTGAAAAGGTGCGCACAAAAGGCTTGTGCCGATTGGCGGATTCACGCAGCAGGTGATTTGCCAGCAGCGGGATATCTTCGGCACGTTCATGCAGCGCGGGCAGCTTCATATTCACCACGTTGAGCCGATAATACAGATCTTCGCGGAATTCATTTTTCGCCATCGCTTTCGGCAAGTCACGGTGCGTGGCGGAAATAATCCGCACGTCGATGTCCAGATCGCGGTTGCTCCCCAGCGGGCGGACTTTTCGCTCCTGCAGCACGCGTAGCAGTTTAACTTGTAGAGACAGCGGCATATCGCCGATTTCATCTAAAAACAGCGTACCGCCTTCAGCCGCCTGAAAAAGCCCCTCACGGCTGCTCACCGCACCGGTAAAAGCACCTTTGGCATGACCGAATAACTCAGATTCCAGCAGCGGTTCCGGCAGCGCGCCGCAGTTAATAGCAATAAACGCTTTCTTCGCACGCGGGCTGGCCGCATGAATGGCCTGAGCCAACACCTCTTTCCCGGTTCCGCTCTGCCCATTAATCAACACGCTAACATCCGACTGTGCAACCATTCTGGCCTGTTCCAGCAGGCGTAACATAATCGGGCTGCGCGTCACAATGGTTTCACGCCAGCTTTCATCACCCGCCGGCGCGGACAGCGCCAGTGCTTCATCTATCGCTTTGTAGAGCGCATCACGGTCAACAGGCTTCGTCAGAAAACTAAATACTCCCTGCTGCGTGGCGGCAACGGCATCGGGAATCGAACCATGAGCGGTTAAAATGATTACCGGCATCCCCGGTTGATAGCGCTGAATTTCGGAAAACAACGCCATGCCATCCATCTCGTCCATACGAAGATCGCTGATCACCAAATCGAACGTCTCACGCGTTAACAACCGCAGCGCCTCCTGGCCGCTCTCCGCCGTCATCACGCTAAACCCTTCGCTGGTCAGGCGCATGCCCAATAGCTTCAGCAGACTGGGGTCATCATCCACGAGCAATAAATTCGCCGTTTTTCGGGCTGTCATTGTCTTGTTGACTCCTTCTTCGTCGGTTTGTCCGTATGCGATTCCATCGGCGGCGTATAGGTGTCATCCGCATCCACTGGCTCACTTCTGGATTTCGTTGCCGAATTACGTGAACCGTCTCTAACCCCCGCACCGCCACGGCGCTCGGTATCGTTATCCGGCATTTCTCCCGACAGTTGCTTACGCGACGACAGCTGACGTTCAATATCCGTCAGATTTTCCAGTTTCTGCGTGGTCGTTTCTAACTGGTATTGCAGGTGATTTTGCTGAACGCGCAGGGCGTCTAACTGTTTATCGCTGGATTCCTGTAAACGCTTATAGCGCAGACGTTCATCCGATAGCGCCAGAAACAGCGTTTGCCTGTCACGCCAGGTTTGCATCAGCGGACGCAGCGCCGCAGGGAAATCCAGACGGTATAAATTGATTTGTTCCAGCACCTGACGCCGCTCGACCTGAGTAATGCCGGCATTATCCAGCAGAATGCCCTGCTTAAAGGCGCTATCCCAACTATCCCCCGCAACCAGCCCAGCTTCCTCACGGGCCTGAAATTGCGTCAAACGCCCGGCACAGTCCATCGCCCGCAGCCAGTAAAGGGCGTTATTCATGGATTCACGATCGTCTATCTGCCACAGGTGCTCACATTGCGCGATACGGAAATCCGCAACCTGTTCTTTCGGTGGGGCCGCTTCTGTTTCCAACAGCGTAATGCCATTGTTCACATGGCTATTACACGCCGCTAAAACGAGTGGCGACGACATGAGCGTCGCCTTCAAAAGACGGGAAAATACGCTATTCGTAAGCCATCCCTTCATAAACCATGCACTCATTATCTATTCATTCTCGGGCTTTATTCATTATCGGACTATTCGTTATCGGGCAATAAGGGCAGCTCAATGCGGAAACACACATCAGCATAGTCCACGGTAATCAGGCTAAGCTCACCACGCATACGGCGAATGCAATCACGCGCAATGCTCAATCCCAACCCGCTTCCTTTAACCGCACCGCGGCGCTGGTGGCTTCCTGATAAAAAGGCTCAAAAATCATGCTCCGTTCTGCATCGGGAATGGGCGTACCATTGTTGGCGACATCAATCTGAACGCGATTGCCAATCTGACGGCTATAAATCCAAATGTTACCGGATTCCTTACCGTAGTGCACCGCATTGGAATAGAGATTATCAATCACTCGCATCAACAGCGTCGTCTCCGCCCAGCAGTGCCCAACGGCCAGCGCTACATCGGTATGAATCATTTTGGCGCGGGCGGGTAGACTGTGAGACGACACGACAATATCGACGATCTCTTCGATTTCAACGCGCTCCAACTCGGTCGGCGTATCCGCCAGTTTGCGATTGTAGTCCAGCAGTTGATCAATCAGCTGTAGCAGGTGGCGACTGCTGCTATCGAGGATAGCGACGACCTCTTTCTGATCGGCAGTCAGTGGACCAACCACCTCATCGGCCAGCAGTTCAGTACCTTCCCGCAGGCTCGCCAGCGGCGTCTTGAGTTCATGGGAAATATGGCGTAAGAATTCATGTCGCTGCGACTCCAGCCACGACAGACGCTCGCTTAGCCAGATAATACGCTGCGCCAGCGTCCGGATCTCACGCGGGCCTTTGAAGGTGCTGGTGTTCCCCAGCGATCGACCTTCACCAAGGCGGTTTATCATCCGCTCTACGCCATTAACCGGACCAATAATCATCCGTGTAAAGAGCACCACCAGCAGCACGCTGACCAGAAACAAGAGCAGCGCCTGCCAGCCAAAGAACTGGCCGCGTTCGGAAATAGCCTGCTGGAGCTGTTGCCCGCGAGAGAAAACAACGTCACGCGTCACCTGCACCATCTGTCCGTTGGCACGAGAGAACCCTTCCAACAGACTCGATGCGGTTTGTTCCGGGCCGCTGTTATGGCAGCGAATTTCACTGAGTTGAGTAAGAAGCTGACGCAGCGTCTGGTAATAGCGGGGATCGGGCAGCACCTGCGCGTGGGAGTCCAGCATTTGCGAATACTGTTTACGCTGGTTCTGGTAGAGCGTTGCCAGCGTCTGATCGTCCAATACGCAGTACTGTCGGTAGCTACGCTCCATTGCCAGCGCCACGCTGGTCATCGATTCACTACGGCGGGCATCCGCCAGCGTTGTTCGGTTGATATCAGCAGCCTGTTCGCTCAGCATGTTCAGGCTTTGATAAGCCTGATAGGCCAGCACCAGCAGCGGCAGCAGCACCAACAAGAACGCCATAATTACTAATTGCCGCAGGGAACGCGGGAATAAACGCCATCGTTTCAAAGAAATCATCTCGTTACCTATCGAATCCGCATTGATGCTAACCGAGTCTTATAAAGTTCAACGTTTTCCCTTGTGACATGCGCAACGCTTCGCAATACGGCATGAATGCCAATGTAACGTCGTAGCCACTTTCACGACGTAGAAAGTCACGCCGTAAAAAGCAATCAAGGAGGATTGGATTCTCTGGAGGAGAGGTGACGGAGAGCAAAACGTCACGCGGCCAGAAGAATCGCTCCCTCTGGCCGCGTAACTGAATAGGCGGTGCCTCACTCAACGTGTCGCCCGATGCTTGATAACGTTCGTTTTCACGCCCTGTTATCGGTCTGGTGGACGATAGGCACCCTTTCTTTTGGCATCATTCCAGATGTTATGAGCGAAAATATTTGCCAGTCAGCAACGCAATCATAACCAGTTGAATGAGCAACACGAGTTATAATGCACCCATCATGCCAACTATCAAAAAATAAAAATAAGACACTGATTATAAATAATTTTTATTTTACGCTTCACCAATAGATTCATTACCCGGAATGCTAATAACGAAAATATGCGCGAAAGAAGCGGTTTATGTCGCTAAAAACAGACAGCTTTATAACAACGCCATGTCATTCATATAAATCAATCAGTTAAATGTCACCAATTAGAGACAATAAAAAACCAGTTCGTCGCAAAAAACGACAAACGGAGAAAACGGACGTAAAGGGGCCGAAGCCCCTTTCTCTGACAGATATTAACTTAGCCCAGCTGTCTGCGTGCATTGCGGAACATACGCATCCACGGACCATCCTCGCCCCACTCTTCCGGATGCCAGGAGTTACTGACGGTACGGAACACACGCTCAGGGTGCGGCATCATGACGGTTGCCCGACCGCTGGTGCTGGTGACCGCCGTAATACCGTTCGGCGAACCATTCGGGTTAGCCGGATAGTTCTCGGTTACCTGACCGTAGTGGTTGATATAACGCAGCGCCACCAGACCGTGTTCTTCAATCGCCGCCAGATGGGCATCGTCGCGGACTTCAACCTGACCTTCTCCGTGTGAAACGGCAATTGGCATGCGCGAACCAGCCATATCATTCATGAACAGCGACGGGCTTTTCTCCACTTCGACCAGGCTGAAGCGTGCTTCAAAGCGATCGGATTTATTACGGACAAAACGCGGCCAGAGGTCGGCACCTGGAATCAGTTCACGCAGGTTAGACATCATTTGGCACCCGTTACATACGCCTAGTGCCAGCGTATGCGGACGCAGGAAGAATTCCGCGAATTCATCACGCACGCGAGAGTTGAACAGAATGGATTTAGCCCAGCCTTCTCCCGCCCCCAGCACGTCACCGTAAGAGAAGCCACCGCAGGCAACCAGCGCCTGGAAATCCTGCAAGTTACGGCGATTCGCCAGCAGGTCACTCATGTGGATGTCAATGGCATCAAAGCCAGCACGGTGGAATGCCGCCGCCATTTCTACATGAGAGTTCACACCCTGCTCACGCAGGACAGCCACTTTAGGGCGGACATTCTTAGCGATATAAGGTGCAGCAATATCTTCCTGCGGATTGAAGGTCAGCGACACGTTCAAACCGGGATCGTTATCATCCTGTCTGGCGATATGCTCCTGATCGGCACACTGCGGGTTATCACGCAGGCGCTGCATCTGCCAGCTGGTTTCTGCCCACCAGCGACGCAGCGTTGAACGGCTTTCCTGATAAACCGCTTCTGCACCCTTATTAATGGTGAAACGCGTTCCTTCTTCAGCATGACCGAGGTAATGCACGCAGTCCGCCAAACCATGCAGCGCCAGAACGGCTTCCACTTCGGCACGGCGTGCAGCAGGGATCTGAATAACAGCGCCAAGTTCTTCGTTAAACAGCGTCGCCAACGTGTCTTCGCCCTGAGAGGCGATATCGACAGTCACGCCGCAGTGACCAGCAAACGCCATCTCTGCCAGCGTAACCAGCAAGCCGCCGTCTGAACGATCGTGGTAAGCCAGAAGCGCTTTATCCGCAACCAGCTGCTGCATAGCATTAAAGAAGCCAGCCAGTTGTTCTGGGCTATGCACATCTGCCGTCTTACGGCCCAGTTGACGATAAACCTGCGCCAACGCCGTGGCGCCCAGCGCTTTATTGCCTGCACCCAGATCGATCAACAACAGGGCATTATCTTGTCCAGTACGCAGCTGTGGCGTGACTGTGTTACGCACGTCTTCCACACGTGCAAACGCAGAGATCACCAGCGACATCGGCGAGGTGACCGCACGATCTTCACCCTCTTCCTGCCAGCGGGTTTTCATCGACATGGAATCTTTACCCACCGGGATCGTCAGACCCAGCGCTGGGCACAGCTCTTCGCCCACGGCTTTCACCGCCTCATACAGCCCGGCATCTTCACCTGGGTGCCCCGCTGCCGCCATCCAGTTCGCAGACAGCTTCACACGAGTAAGCGGACCAATGTGCGTAGCCGCAATGTTCGTCAACGCTTCACCGACGGCCAAACGCGCGGAGGCCGCGAAGTTACGCAGCGCCACTGGGGCACGTTCGCCGATAGACATTGCCTCGCCGTAATAGCTGTCGAGGCTGGCAGTGGTCACCGCACAGTCAGCAACCGGCACCTGCCACGGGCCAACCATCTGATCGCGCGCGACCATGCCGGTAACAGAGCGGTCGCCAATGGTGATCAGGAAGGTTTTTTCTGCCACCACAGGCAAGTGCAGCACGCGCTCAACCGCTTCGGCCAGATAGATTTCATCACGCTGTAGCGGTGTGCCTTCAACCTGCTTGCGCTCGACATCACGCAGCATTTTCGGCGTTTTACCCAGCAGCACATCCAGCGGCAAATCGATAGGTTTGTTATTAAAGTGACGATCGTTCATCGTCAGATGCAGTTCTTCCGTCGCCTCACCGATCACCGCATAAGGTGCGCGTTCACGGCGGCAAATTTCATCAAACTGTGCCAGCTGTTCTGGCGCAACGGCCAGAACATAGCGCTCCTGCGATTCATTACACCAGACTTCCAGCGGGCTCATGCCCGGCTCGTCGTTCAGAATATCGCGCAGTTCAAAGCGACCACCGCGGCCACCGTCGCTCACCAGCTCCGGCATCGCGTTGGACAAGCCACCTGCACCAACATCGTGAATGAACAGGATCGGGTTGGCTTCACCCAATTGCCAGCAGCGATCGATCACTTCCTGACAGCGGCGCTCCATTTCCGGGTTATCACGCTGTACAGAAGCAAAATCCAGATCCGCATCAGACTGACCCGATGCCATAGAAGAAGCTGCACCACCGCCCAGACCGATATTCATGGACGGCCCGCCCAGCACAATCAGCTTGGCACCCACGCTAATCTCACCTTTCTTGACGTGATCGGCGCGGATGTTGCCAATACCGCCCGCCAGCATGATCGGTTTGTGGTAGCCGCGCAGCTCTGTGCCATTGTGGCTGTCGACGCGTTCTTCATAAGTACGGAAATACCCCGTCAGTGCAGGACGGCCAAATTCGTTGTTGAATGCCGCGCCGCCCAGTGGGCCTTCGGTCATGATATCCAGCGCACTGACAATACGCTCTGGCTTGCCAAACTCTTCTTCTTCCCACGGCTGAACAAAGCCAGGAATGCGCAGGTTCGATACAGAGAAGCCCACCAGGCCCGCTTTCGGCTTGGAGCCACGGCCTGTTGCGCCTTCATCACGAATTTCACCACCGGATCCTGTTGCTGCGCCCGGCCACGGAGAAATCGCAGTTGGGTGGTTATGCGTTTCAACCTTCATCAGGATATGTGCATCTTCCTGATGGTAAGCATATTGCCCGTTGGTATCCGTGTAGAAACGGCCGACGGCAGAGCCTTCCATGACAGCGGCGTTATCTTTATAGGCCGAGAGAACGTGATCGGGCGTGTGTTCAAAGGTGTTTTTGATCATTTTGAACAGTGACTTCGGCTGAGCGACGCCGTCGATCACCCAATCAGCGTTAAAAATCTTGTGGCGACAGTGTTCAGAGTTCGCCTGTGCGAACATATACAATTCGATATCGTTAGGATTGCGGCCCAGTTTGGTGAAGGCTTCCAGCAGATAATCAATTTCATCTTCCGCCAATGCCAATCCAAGACGGACGTTCGCGTCTTCCAACGCCTGACGCCCTTGCAGCAGAATTTCGACGCGTTTGAAAGGTGCAGGCTGATGATGGGAGAACAGCGCTTCGGCCTGTTTCAGGTCGCTAAATACGCTTTCCATCATCCGGTCATGCAGCAATGCCCCCAGTTGCTGCCACTGTTCATCACTCAGCGTAGGCGCATGAATATAGAAAGCCAGACCGCGTTCCAGACGCAGTACCTTGCTTAATCCACAGTTATGAGCGATATCCGTTGCTTTGGAAGACCACGGTGAAATCGTGCCGGGACGCGGCGTGACCAGTAACAGATGGCCTTGCGGCTCGTGCTCCGCGAGAGAAGGACCATACTTCAGCAAACGTGTCAGTTTGGCCTGTTCATCGGTGTTCAGCGGGGCGCTGACATCGGCGAAATGTACGTATTCAGCATAGATATCGCTAACCGGCAAAACGTGCTCTTTGCAGCGGACCAGCAATTTATTAATACGAAAAGCCGATAAAGCAGGTGAACCACGCAGTATTTCCATAATCTAAAGTTCTCTCGTCTTCGATGCACTGGCTGCGATACAGCCACTGGGCACAACAGGGGGGAAACGCGCACATTATAGAGAATCCTTCCCCCGGACGAAACCGTTTGCGTGGCGATAATTTCATATCGCATCGGGAGAATGATTAATCGGTGACCAAATCAATAAAAGTTGCACACTGGCGGTTTGTTAAGCAAAATGCCCCCACTCTGGGAAATGACGTATAAAAAAACTGCCGTTACAGACAGACAGGCCACACGGCCGCCGAGAGATAACTATTTGAAGCCTTTAAAATTAAATTATTTTTTCATCGGGATTATCACGTTACTGCTGGCGTTAGCGCTATGGCCTAGCATTCCCTGGCGCAGCAGCCAGGATGTTCAGCTCAGACAGATCCTCTCACGCGGTGAGTTGCGTATTAGCACTGTCAATTCACCGCTGACTTATGCAATGAGCAACGGATCCCCGACAGGTCTGGATTATGAACTGGCAAAACGTTTCGCCGATTACCTCGGCGTCAAGCTGGTGGTCTCGTCACGTAAGAACCTTGACGAACTGTTTGACGATCTGGACGGTGACGATGCCGATCTGCTGGCCGCCGGACTGATTTACAATCATGAACGTCTGGAACGCTTCCGCGCCGGCCCAACCTACTATTCCATTTCACAACAGATGGTCTACCGTCTTGGCTCGCCTCGTCCTAAAACGCTGGACAAGCTGCAAGGCCGGCTCGTCGTTACATCCGGTTCCGCGCACGCGGCGACTCTGCGCGATCTAAAAGCAGAGAAATACCCGCAGCTCAGTTGGGAATCCGCCTCTGACCAGAGCACGCAGGAGTTACTGAAGCAGGTTGCCGACGGCAAGCTGGACTACACGCTGGGGGATTCGGTTACCATTGGCTTGATGCAGCGAATTCATCCGCAGCTCGCCGTCGCCTTCGATCTGAGCGACGAAGAGCCCGTCACCTGGTATATGCGCCGTTCGCACGATGACAGCCTATCAGCCGCACTGCTGGACTTCTTCAGCCAAATTGTCGAAGACGGCACGCTTGCACGTCTGGAAGAGAAATATCTCGGTCACGTTGGCGAGTTTGACTATGTCGATACCACCACGTTCCTGAGTGCAATTGATGACACGCTGCCCGACCTGCGCCCGCTGTTTGAAAAATACGCCACTGATATCGACTGGAAGCTGCTGGCCGCCATCTCCTATCAGGAATCACACTGGAACCCGCTGGCGACGTCACCGACCGGCGTTCGCGGGCTGATGATGCTCACGCGCAACACCGCAGAAAGCCTGAACGTCACCGATCGGGTCGACCCCGAGCAAAGTATTCGCGGCGGCGCGCAGTATATGTCGCATATGATGCAGAAAATGCCGGACACCATCCCGGAAGATGAAAAATATGGTTTGCGCTGGCGTCCTACAACATGGGGTACGCCCATCTGCTTGACGCGCGTAAATTGACTGAAAAACAGAAAGGTAATCCCGACAGTTGGGTTGATGTGAAAATGCGCCTGCCGATGCTGAGCCAAAAGCGCTATTACACGCAAACCACCTACGGCTACGCGCGCGGACATGAAGCCTATAACTACGTGGAAAACATTCGGCGTTATATGGTGAGTCTGGAAGGTTACCTGATAGAAAAAGAAGCTAAAGTGCAGCAGCAAACCCAAATCGCACAAGGCTATCCGGCCGTGCCACTCAGCAAGGTACCGGAATAAAAAGCACCGGAATAAATCCGTATGGAAGGGAAAACGCCCCGCTATTCTTGCGCGGCGTTTTTTCTCTGCCGCCCGACGGGCTTTATGCTGCTCACGGCGCAGACGAAAGAAGGCGCTGAGCGTGGCAGAACATTCCTCAGCCAGAATGCCAGATTCAATCACGATCTGATGGTTCATGCCAGGGTGGCGCAGAATATCCACCAGCGACCCCGCCGCCCCGGTTTTCTCATCTGACGCACCGTAAACCAAACGCCCAATCCGACTGTGTATCATCGCACCTGCGCACATGATGCAGGGTTCCAGAGTGACATACAGCGTCGTATCCAGCAGGCGATAGTTCTGCAACACTTTCCCCCCTTGCCGCAGCGCCATAATCTCAGCGTGCGCGGTAGGATCGTGATGCCCTATCGGCCGATTCCACCCTTCACCGATCGCTTCGTTATCCAGCACCAACACCGCGCCAACCGGTACTTCGCCTTCATCCTGAGCGCGCTGAGCCAGCGTTAATGCATGGCGCATCCAGTATTCATCGTTACTCACGCTACTCACACTTCCTCATTCAACAGTTCACATTTTGGCGGCGCATTATACCTATATGAAGAGATGAAAAATCAGATGAAAGGATGAAAAAATCACTCCAGCTGTTGCAGGCTCCCTTCGGGGGTGACGCGCCAACGGTGTTCGCAGAAATAGAGCAGCGGGTTGTCTTGTTTACTGTCGCTGTAGCCGCTGTAGAGTTTGAGCGGCGCACCCAGTCGCTGTTCCATCTGAACGACTTTTTCATGCCCCAGACAGCGCAACGTTAATACCCAGCCGCCGTAGCGACGCGTAATCTGGCTGCCCATCAGGCGAACGCCGGGGAGAAAAGACGAATCATGATAGACCTGTTCCACCAGCCGCTGCGGCGATCCGGTCACTAGCCAGACCTGCGCATCGCTGTCTTCAAGATAGGTTTTCAGCCGCTGCTGAACCTGCGGAAACGGGATGACATCATGGCGAAACGCGCCGACAAACTGCTTTTCCAACTGAATTAGCTCATCTTCATCACGCCCAAACGTAATCGCCCACAGCAGCCAGCTCATCGGCCACCGCGCGGCACGGCCGCGAATCAATAAACCCAGTCCGATAACGGGCAATAGCGGGATAACCAGAACCAGATTTAGCGGCAGCCGACGAAGTAAAAAACGCAAAAAGCTGCCAAACATGTCCTGCTGATGCAACGTGCCATCCAGATCAAAAAAAACAATGCGTTGCTCTCGCTTATCACTCAAAACGTTTCTCCCGATTTGCCTCAAGATAGAACCGACACCAAAATAATCTTATCCGCCAATCAGCGCCTCACGCAGATAACCGTTGTGCTGTTTCAGGCGCTCACGCGCCGCTGCCACATCAATATTCGCCAGAAGCATCAGAATCGCAGGCTTCACTTCATTATCCGCCTGTACCAGCGCCTGCCGCGCCCTTTCCCGCTCTGCGCCCGTCGCTTCAACGACGATGCGGCAAGCCCTGTCCAACAGTTTCACGTTGGTTGCCTTCACATCCACCATCAAATTCTGGTACACCTTTCCCAGCTTAACCATTACGCCAGTAGAAATCATATTCAGGACGAGTTTTTGTGCCGTTCCAGACTTCAGCCGCGTCGAGCCCGTTAACGCTTCCGGGCCAACGACGGGAGAAATCGCCACCTGTGCCTCCTGTGCGATAGGCGAATGTGGATTGCAGGAAATCGCCGCCGTCCGGCAGCCTACATCACGCGCATAGCGCAGCGCGCCAATCACATACGGCGTCCGGCCTGATGCCGCAAGACCAATCACCATATCCGCAGCGGTTAAACCCAGCGCTTTCAAATCCGCTTCGCCGAGTGCGGGATCGTCTTCCGCACCTTCAACCGCTTTCAGCAGCGCGCCCAGCCCACCCGCGATCAGGCCGATAACCAGCCCGTGCGGTACGCCAAACGTCGGCGGACACTCGGAGGCATCCAGTACGCCTAAACGACCGCTAGTCCCCGCGCCCAGATAAATCAGCCGCCCACCCACCTGTAGCGACGCCGTCGCCAGATCGACCGCGTCGGCAATCGCAGGTAAAACCTGCGCAATGGCTTCAGGCACTTTCCGGTCTTCCTGATTAAACGCGTGCATCATCTCCAGCGTAGAGAGCTGATCCAGCGCCATCGTCGCCGGATTCCGAGTTTCGGAAACCAGCGTCCCTAAATTAAGATTCTCTCCATCCATCACATCTGAACGCATTTTGCTACCTCATGCTTTATGCCAGCGTTTTACACGCCTATGACAAACAACCATTTTCACCACTATACTGCTTTTGAGAGCTGTGAAAGTACGCTATTCTGCACCGAATTCACTCTCCATATTGATCTCGCAAGGTAAACAGAGAAACCTCAGTGCGACTCCCCAGCTTCAGACTCTCCAGTTACAAGCTCTTCTTTATTAGCTGTCTGCTGTTTCTGCTGGCGGGTTCCCTACGTGCGGACTGGGATTTTATTACCATTAATCAGCGAACCGAGCAGCTTTATGGCCCGGCAACGCCCGATGCTCGCCGCCGAATAGACGAGTGGCAGACGCTGCTGGTCAATTCCCGCAATAAAGAGGAAAAGGCTCTGCTGAGCAGCGTGAACCAATTTTTCAATGACCGTATGCTGTTTCGCGATGATATCGTCGTCTGGAATCAGGAAGATTATTGGGCAACCCCGATTGAGGCACTGCGTAAAGGTGCTGGGGACTGTGAAGATTATGCGCTCGCCAAGTATTTTACGCTGCGCCATTTAGGCGTCCCGGCGGATAAATTGCGTATTACCTATGTTAAAGCCCTGCGTCTGAATAAGGCGCATATGGTGGTCACCTATTATCCCACGCCCACCTCGATTCCGCTGGTGCTGGATAATCTGACCGACAAGATCCAACCCGCGACAGAGCGCACTGATTTAGTTCCGGTGTACGCCTTTAATGGCGGTGGGCTCTGGCTGCCCGGCGCCAGCGGCAGCAACAAACGCGTCGGTGACAGTAAACGACTTTCACGCTGGCAGGATGTATTAACCAAAATGCGTGCCGAAGGGTTTTCAATTGAGGAGTAAAGGTAGGCTATGTCTCTATACAAACAATTACTGATAGCCATCTGCCTGTTTGTGCTAATTATTTTCAGCGGGAGTTTTTTCGTCAGCCTGGAAAATTCGCGTGAACAGTACAATAACCAGCTTCACTCTCACGCGCAGGATGCCGCCACCGCGCTTGGGCTTTCCCTGACGCCGAATATCGATGACCCGGCCATGGTGGAACTGATGGTCAGCTCGATTTTCGACAGCGGCTATTTTTCCAGTATTCGCGTGCGAGATCTAAAAACCGGCAACGTCACGCTGGAGCGTACCGCCTCGCCGGATATCCCTGACGTACCGGCCTGGTTTGTCCGGTTAGTGAACCTGCAACCCGGTGCAGGCGAAGCCATCGTGATGCGCGGCTGGGAACAGGCTGCAAAAGTTGAAGTCATCAGCCACCCGATGTTCGCGGTGACCCGCCTGTGGCGCAGTAGTACAGCGTCTTTCCTGTGGCTGCTCGGCTGTGGCACGCTGGGCGTGTTCATCGGCGCGCTGTTCCTGCGCCGACAGCTACGTCCGCTCGATTATATCGTCGATCAGTCGCTGGCGATTACCCGCCGTGAATTCCTTAGCCAGCCGGATTTACCCAATACGCCGGAATTTCGTCGCGTCGCACAGGCGATGAATCTGATGGTCAGCAAGCTCAAAACGCTGTTTGAAGAAGAAGCCGAGCGGAGCGAGCGCTTACGTCAGGATGCCTATCAGGATCCACAAACCGGATTAAATAATCGGCGCGCGTTTGACATGCAGTTCAACGATAAACTGGCTGATGAGGAAACGGCACCCGGCTTCCTTATTATGATTCGCGTTCAGGATCTGGCGGGGATGAACCAGCGACTGGGCGGCCAGCGTACCGATGCGCTGCTAGCCTCTGTCGGGCATATTCTGCGTAACACGCAAAAGCAGCATACCCATGCGGAAAGCCTTCTGGCACGTATCCGTGGGGGAATTTGCGCTGTTCTGCCCGGGGCTGGTCGATAAAGAAGCCTATGCGCTGATTGGCGAACTCACGCGCAATATCGAAACGTTGCATTTGACAGGCGAAACCGACATCTCTCCTGTCGCCCAATTCGGCATGGTACCTTTCCGTCCCGGCGACACCGCACAATCGCTGTTTATCCAAGGCGATCAGGCGCTCACGCGAGCCGAAAGCAATACTGATACCAGCGCCCCTCACGAGATTCCGTCCGTCAGTGCCGAACAGGTCGAAACCGATCGCCATAGATGGTTTAACCTGCTCGACCCTATCCTTGAACAGGAGCGTTTGCAGCTTTTCCTGCAACCCGTCGTCGCATGTGACGACCCCAGTCAGGTGCTGCATCACAAGGTACTAGCTCGTATTCAGGATGAGCAAGGAAACAGTATCGCCGCGGGCCGTTTCCTGCCGTGGATCCAGCGTTTCGGCTGGGATACGCGTCTGGACCAGACGATGCTGCGCGAAGTGCTGGACTACCTGCGCCAGCACGACGGCAACCTCGCACTGAGCCTGTCCGGCGCCACCGTCCTGAATCTTCACCTGCTCGCCGATCTGCTTGCTCCGCTCAAACACCAGCCGGATGTCGCCAGCCGACTGATTCTGGAACTGGATGAGAATCAATTGCCAGACAGCGCCAAGCTGGAAGCCTTAATCAAGCTATTGAATGAACATGGCTGTGCGCTGGGGCTACAGCATTTTGGTGGACGCTTTAATATGATCGGCAACCTGTCCCAGTGGGGCTGGCTTATCTGAAAGTCGATGGCAGCTATATCCGTAATATCGATCAGGAAGACGATAAACAAATGTTTATCGAAGCGCTGTACCGCGCCACCAACAGTATTGCCCTACCGCTCATCGCCGAACGCGTTGAAACCGCAGGTGAACTGAAGGTACTTCAGGAGATGGGATTACAGGGAGCAATGGGTCGGCTGCTGGGTGAACCGGTGCCCGCGGTAAGAGTTTGATGCCACATCGTTTGGGGTAACCGTGAATTAACGACCTCGGCTTCTCGCTACGATATGGAGAAGCCGGAAATGGCTGAACAGAACGCTAAGACATTATTTCTTAAAACATTATTTCTTCAAAACATCCATCCCTTAAAACATGGTCTCTTCGTCGTCACCAATCAGTTTGTTCAATCCGCCATTCAGCGCTTCACGCGCCTGCGCACGGTTGATTAACTTCAGCTGTGCCGCCTGAGGGAAATCAGTAATGCTCACCACGCCTTTCTGAATCAACACCTGAATTAAATCCTCCAGCACGCGCACCATTTCCAGATCGCTTTGCCGCAGCTGCTCCAAACTGGACATCGCCACCTGATGGCTGCGGAACCAGGCCTGCGCCTCGCGTGAATCATCCGGCAACTCGCCATTCATTTCAGGAAAAGGACGCTTTTCTACCTTCATCAGGTGGCCATCACTGTCGCGCTGGATATAAAACATTCTCGGAGACCTTTTAAATTTTTGATAAAGAAAGGAGCCGGGCAGGCTCCCCCTTTTCGTCAGCTAGACTGTTCTGGCTTGCTGACCAGACTTTCAAGCGACGGCAATGCACCGTTATAGTGTTCCAACGTAATCGACACTGCAACCGTTCCGCCTTTATCCGCCGTAAAGTTCCCCGCCGTGCTAACCTCAATCGTCGGTGAACCATGATTATCGGTGATACGAATATAGCGACTAATATCGGTTCCTTCCTCCAACTCGCCCACCAGATCGCTTAGATCAATCCGGTCGCCCTCTTTGGCGTTAAAGTCTTTGATCACATCGTTACCGATATCACCAGCCTGCCACTTAAAGATATCCGCACCCGCGCCGCCGATAAGCGTATCGCCCCCAGGCCCACCGATCAGAATGTCATCTCCCGCACCGCCGTAGAGCAGGTCGTTACCTTCTCCGCCGATCAGCGTGTCATTTCCCCCTGACCGAAAAGAATGTCATTCCCCGCGCCACCGTTGAGTGTGTCGTTGCCATCTTTCGCCGACGACAGATCAAACTCCGCGCTGTGCGTGGCAATATAGCCATGCATCTCTTTCGCCGTCGGGACGCCGGTTTGCATACCTAACTGCTTGCCGATGTAGTTCTGCAAGGCGGTAATACCGTTGCCGTCGATATTAGGAAACGACACCACATCGCCGAACAGAATGTCATTCCCCAACCCGCCATTCAGTTGATCATTACCTGCATGTATTGACTCACTGCTGCCCAGAATCGCTTTATTAAGGTTAGCAGGGTCAATATGATCCTGAACCACGCCGTCGGTGTCATAGCGCTTCAGCGTATCGCCATTTAAATCAGCACCAATACCGATCGCTTCAATCGCTGACTGCTTCTTCAGCAAACTGAAAGCCTGAGTCGCGTTTGTGTTGCTGACATCGCGGTTACCTGAATTATCAACCCAGTACCAGTTGCCGCGGTAGTCCTGCGCCCAGTAGCTGCTGTTATTGCCCACGCCGCCCAAAGAGGAAATCTCATACGTTCCGTCCCCCTGCGCGTGTACTTGCCCAATGACCGTCCCGACAACTTTATTACTGTTATCGCTCCAGGCATATTGATAGACGTTCCCTTTACTATCAATCACTTCACGCACGGCACCGCGGACATCCATAGAGTAGGACTGCCCTGGCTTGTAAGCGAAGCTATCGATATTCAGCGTTTGGTTCCAGTCACTCACTTTCACGACATCGGCTTCATTCTTCTGATAGAACGTTGGCTCACCGTCAGTAATGAAATACGTCAGGTTATTACCCACATTCTTTTTCACCACATCGCTTTGGAACCAGTTAGCCGTCGTCTTGAACACGTCTTCATAGTTAGTTCCACCGCCTTTCTCCGATCCGCCAACCATTGAATTCAATACAGCGGTCAGCTTATTCAGGGCGCTGGCGTCGCTCAGATTCACAGAAATGGTTTTACCCACCTGCGTATCAAAGTCAGCCAGAAAAACGTTGACCGTACCGGAGTTCACACCGCTAGCACTATTAACAAGACTTTTGAACACGTTGCTCAACGATGTACGCGTATTCTCGATATCCGTTGACGACATACTGCCGGATGAATCGACCATAAAGGCAATGTTGTAATTCTTGCCTTCAATGATCTGCAAGCCGGAGACATCCGCGACCATCACATCGTGGCTATGCGTGCCGGACATGTTGTCATCACCGATCGTACCGACGCTCATCCCATACTGCTCAACGCCTCCGGCAGAGTAGCCGGTCGCCGTGTCGTGGTTGGCAATTTCTGTCGATGTTGCCTGTGCAACCACGTTGAACTTACCGGCATCAACAGGTACTTCGAGCGTAATCTTTCCAGCCAGCGTCTGAGCATTATTCGCGTTCTTGATGAGGTACGATCCATCGTCGCCAACGGTGTATTTCACATTGTTAATGTGATCAGTCAGCACCGTCCTTTTCGGGATCCCCGTGAGCGTAATCCCTGACAGGGTTTCACTGCCGTCGCGATCGGTCAGGGCTGCCGAGACATCAAGCGTATGTGTCTGGGTGCCTGCCTGGCCGGGCACTTTTTCCACCGTCGCACTATTGGTGCCCGGTGTGTAGGTCGTGCCATCGCTATAGATCACGCCTTCAATATTGTTGCTAACCTGCGAGGTAAACGAGCCAGACTTGCCGCTGCCATCCGTATAGTTAACTTTCAGTCCGTCCAGCGTGTTAACCGACGTATCCTGATTATTGTTCGTACTATAGGTTGCGTTATAGGTGTAACCCGTCTCTTTCATAACGAACACGTAGTCAGAATGCGCGCTACTGCCGTTATTCGTCCGGTTACCGTTAAACGAATCCAGATCGCGATGATCCTTACGATCGGCTGGCCAGTCACTCTGTCGATAGAAATACCCGCTATTGGAATGCACAACGAAAATATCGCTGTAGCTGCCGTCTCCGCTGGTATTGCCCTGACTGTAGTACGCGACCTTGCCATTGCCGACTACCGTGGGTACCGGATCCCCTTCAGTCAGCCAAACGCGGACACCGTTACCCACGGCGACAATTTTCCCATTTTGTACGTCGAAGCCACCATTGGCGCTACCGCCATTGACCTTAATAATTTCCGAAGAGGTCGGCGTTGTCGCGCCACTGGTGATGCTCAGGCTCACTACCGGCGCATCGGCTACCGGTGTTATGCCAATATGCAGCGCAGCTTTATCGCCGGTGTTACCCGCAACATCAACGGGACGATAACCCATATCACCCAGCGACGCGCCAGAGAGATTGCCCACAGGCGTAAAGCGTAGATCGGTGTTGCCAGCGGTAAAGGTTTGCCCAACCGTGACCGCTTTCCAACTCCCGCTATCGTTAAAATAAAGCGTACCCGCGCTGGCTGGCGGTAAAGACGAAATCACGATGCTTGTGGTATCGCTCGATACGCCCAGATCGCTCCAGCCAATATGGAGCGGCGTGTCTTCCGTGCCAGACACCGTATTGTCGTGCGCCGCTGGCGGCGTAATATCCATGATCGCCTGACTGCTATCATGCGCCTGATTACCTGCCGCATCGGTCGCCGTCGCTCCAGCGGTAATCTTGCCTTCTGCTAGCGTGCTCAGATCGACATTTGTCTGCCATTTACCATTCGTCACAGGCACGTCATGCAGCGTAACCGACTTACCATTCACATCGGTAAAGACCAGATCGACTTTCTTCTCGTTACTGGTGCCGCTGACTAGCGTGTTTTTCGACTCGCTCTGGCTGACATATCCATCGTTGCCAGCAAAATTTGTAATATCAATTTCTGGCGCAGTCGTATCCACACCGTATGCATGATGGGTATTCGCGGTGGTGACGTTACCCGCGGCATCACGCGTGGTCACACTGGCGCTCACATCGCTATTGGCGGCCAATACGGAACCGGGAACGTTGACGCTCCAGGTTTTACCATCGGCATTGACGGTGGTCTGGTAGGTCTCGGTGCCGACTTTAACGGTAACCGCATCACCGGCTTTGACGTCGTTATCCACTTTACCGGTGACCGCAATGGTCTCGCCGGATTCGGCCGCGTTGATCACGTTATCGGACGTGACGTTATCGATAGATATCGATGCGGTTGGTGCAACGGTATCGACGCCGTAAGTGTGGCTGGTATTGGCCGTGGTGACATTGCCTGCCGGATCGCGCGTGGTCACACTGGCGCTAACATCACCATTGGCGGCGAGTACAGAGCCCGGAACATTGACGCTCCAGGTTTTACCATCGGCATTGACGGTGGTCTGATAGGTCTCGGTGCCCACTTTAACGGTAACCGCATCGCCCGCTTTGACGTCGTTATCCACTTTACCGGTGACCGCTATTGTCTGGCCGGACTCAGCAGCATTAATCACGTTATCGCTGGTGACATTGTCGATAGATATCGACGCGGTTGGTGCAACGGTATCGACACCATAAGCGTGGCTGGTATTGGCCGTGGTGACGTTGCCTGCGGTGTCACGGGTGGTGACCGTCGCGCTCACATCACCGTTAGCAGCCAGTACAGAGCCCGGCACATTCACGCTCCAGGTTTTGCCATCGGCATTCACTGTCGTCTGGTAGGTCTCGGTGCCGACTTTGACCGTAACCGCATCGCCGGCTTTGACGTCGTTATCCACTTTACCGCTGACGGCAATGGTCTGACCGGACTCGGTCGCGTTAATCACGTTATCGCTGGTGACATTGTCGATAGATATCGACGCGGTTGGTGCAACGGTATCGACACCATAAGCGTGGCTGGTATTGGCCGTGGTGACATTGCCTGCGGTGTCACGGGTGGTGACCGTCGCGCTCACATCGCCATTGGCGGCTAACACCGAACCGGGAACATTCACGCTCCAGGTTTTACCATCGGCATTCACCGTGGTCTGGTAGGTCTCGGTGCCGACTTTGACGGTAACCGCATCACCCGCTTTGACGTCGTTATCCACTTTACCGCTGACGGCAATCGTCTGGCCGGATTCGGCCGCGTTAATCACGTTATCGCTGGTGACATTGTCGATAGAGATCGATGCCGTTGGCGCGACCGTATCCACGCCATAAGCATGGGTCGTGTCTGCGGTGGTGACGTTACCTACGGTGTCACGCGTGGTGACCGTCGCGCTCACATCACCGTTGGCCGCCAGCACCGCCCCGGAACATTGACGCTCCAGGTTTTACCATCGGCATTGACGGTGGTCTGGTAGGTCTCGGTGCCGACTTTAACGGTAACCGCGTCGCCTGCTTTGACGTCGTTATCAACTTTACCCGTCACCGCAATGGTCTGGCCGGACTCGGCCGCGTTGATCACGTTATCGCTGGTGACGTTATCGATAGATATCGATGCCGTTGGCGCAACGGTGTCTACACCATAAGCATGAGTCGTGTCTGCGGTGGTGACGTTACCTGCCGCATCGCGTGTCGTCACGCTGGCAGAGATATCGCCATTCGCGGCCAGTACCGAGCCCGGAACATTGACGCTCCAGGTTTTGCCGTCCGCATTGACGGTGGTCTGGTAAGTCTCGGTGCCGACCTTAACAGTAACTGCATCACCCGCTTTGACGTCGTTATCCACTTTACCGGTCACTGCTATCGTCTGCCCGGACTCGCTGGCATTGATGACGTTATCGGACGTGATGTTATCAATAGAGATCGATGCCGTTGGCGCAACGGTATCGACACCGTAGGCATGAGTAGTATCGGCGGTAGTGACGTTACCTGCGGGGTCTCGGGTGGTGACCGTCGCGCTCACATCACCATTGGCGGCGAGTACCGAGCCCGGCACGTTAACGTTCCAGGTTTTGCCATCGGCATTGACGGTGGTCTGGTAGGTCTCGGTGCCGACTTTAACGGTGACCGCGTCGCCCGCTTTGACGTCGTTATCCACTTTACCGGTGACCGCAATGGTCTGGCCGGATTCGGCCGCATTGATGACGTTATCGGACGTGACGTTATCGATAGATATCGATGCCGTTGGTGCAACCGTATCGACACCGTAAGCATGATTCGTGTTGGCGGTGGTGACGTTACCTGCCGCATCGCGCGTGGTGACGCTGGCAGAGATATCGCCATTCGCGGCCAGCACTGCTCCCGGCACGTTCACGCTCCAGGTTTTGCCGTCGGCATTGACGGTGGTCTGGTAAGTCTCGGTGCCGACTTTAACGGTAACCGCGTCGCCCGCTTTAACGTCGTTATCCACTTTACCGGTGACCGCAATGGTCTGGCCGGATTCGGCCGCGTTGATCACGTTATCGGACGTGACGTTATCGATAGATATCGATGCGGTTGGTGCAACGGTATCGACGCCGTAAGTGTGGCTGGTATTGGCCGTGGTGACATTGCCTGCCGGATCGCGCGTGGTCACACTGGCGCTAACATCACCATTGGCGGCGAGTACAGAGCCCGGAACATTGACGCTCCAGGTTTTACCATCGGCATTGACGGTGGTCTGATAGGTCTCGGTGCCCACTTTAACGGTAACCGCATCGCCCGCTTTGACGTCGTTATCCACTTTACCGGTGACCGCTATTGTCTGGCCGGACTCAGCAGCATTAATCACGTTATCGCTGGTGACATTGTCGATAGATATCGACGCGGTTGGTGCAACGGTATCGACACCATAAGCGTGGCTGGTATTGGCCGTGGTGACGTTGCCTGCGGTGTCACGGGTGGTGACCGTCGCGCTCACATCACCGTTAGCAGCCAGTACAGAGCCCGGCACATTCACGCTCCAGGTTTTGCCATCGGCATTGACGGTGGTCTGGTAAGTCTCGCTGCCGACTTTGACCGTAATGGCATCGCCCGCTTTAACGTCGTTATCCACCTTACCGGTGACCGCTATCGTCTGACCGGACTCGGTCGCGTTAATCACGTTATCGCTGGTGACATTGTCAATAGATATCGATGCGGTTGGTGCAACGGTATCCACGCCGTAAGTGTGGCTGGTATTGGCCGTGGTGACATTGCCTGCGGTGTCACGGGTGGTGACCGTCGCGCTCACATCGCCGTTGGCGGCTAACACCGAACCGGGAACGTTCACGCTCCAGGTTTTGCCATCGGCATTCACGGTGGTCTGGTAGGTTTCGGTACCGACTTTAACGGTAACCGCATCACCCGCTTTGACGTCGTTATCGACTTTACCGCTGACCGCAATCGTCTGTCCGGATTCGGCCGCGTTGATCACGTTATCGCTGGTGACGTTATCGATAGATATCGATGCCGTTGGCGCAACGGTGTCTACACCATAAGCATGAGTCGTGTCTGCGGTGGTGACGTTGCCTGCGGTGTCACGGGTGGTGACGGTAGCACTCACATCACCATTAGCCGCTAGTACAGAGCCGGGAACATTGACGCTCCAGGTTTTACCATCGGCATTGACGGTGGTCTGGTAGGTCTCGGTACCGACTTTAACGGTAACCGCGTCGCCGGCTTTCACGTCATTATCGACTTTACCGGTCACCGCTATCGTCTGGCCGGATTCGGCCGCGTTAATCACGTTATCGGACGTGACGTTGTCGATAGAGATCGACGCGGTTGGCGCAACGGTATCCACGCCATAAGCATGAGTCATGTTGGCGGTGGTCACGTTGCCTGCGGTGTCACGCGTGGTGACTGTCGCACTCACATCACCGTTGGCGGCTAATACCGATCCCGGTACATTCACGCTCCAGGTTTTGCCATCCGCATTGACGGTGGTCTGATAGGTCTCGGTGCCCACTTTAACGGTAACCGCATCACCGGCTTTAACTTCATTGCCTACCTGACCGGTGACGGCAATCGTCTGACCGGATTCGGCCGCGTTAATCACGTTATCCGGCGTCACATCATCGATAGTAATAGAGGCTGTTGGCGCAACCGTACCCACGCCATAAGCGTGGCTGGTATTGGCCGTGGTGACATTGCCTGCGGTGTCACGGGTGGTGACCGTCGCGCTCACATCGCCATTGGCGGCTAACACCGAACCGGGAACATTCACGCTCCAGGTTTTACCATCGGCATTGACGGTGGCCTGGTAGGTCTCGGTGCCGACTTTGACGGTAACCGCATCACCGGCTTTGACGTCGTTATCGACCTTACCGGTGACGGCTATCGTCTGGCCGGACTCGGCGGCGTTGATCACGTTATCGGACGTGACATCGTCAATGGTAATAGACGCGGTTGGTGCCACCGTATCGACACCGTAAGCGTGACTGGTATTCGCGGTGGTGACGTTACCTGCGGTGTCACGCGTGGTGACGGTAGCGCTCACATCGCCATTGGCGGCTAACACCGAACCGGGAACATTCACGCTCCAGGTTTTACCATCGGCATTCACCGTGGTCTGGTAGGTCTCGGTGCCGACTTTGACGGTAACCGCATCGCCCGCTTTGACGTCATTATCCACTTTACCGGTGACCGCAATGGTCTCGCCGGATTCGCTGCCATTGATGACATTGTCGGCGGTGACGTTATCGATAGTAATCGACGCGGTTGGCGCGACCGTATCGACACCGTAGGCGTGGCTGGTGTTGGCGTTCGTGACATTGCCTGCTGCATCGCGCGTGGTGACGGTAGCACTCACATCACCATTAGCCGCCAGTACGGCACCCGGCACGTTCACGCTCCAGGTTTTGCCATCGGCATTCACGGTGGTCTGGTAGGTCTCGGTGCCAACCTTAACGGTAATGGCATCGCCCGCCTTGACGTCGTTATCGACTTTACCCGTCACCGCTATCGTCTGACCGGACTCAGCAGCATTAATCACGTTATCGGACGTGACGTTATCGATAGATATCGATGCCGTTGGTGCAACCGTGTCTACACCATAAGCATGGCTGGTATTGGCGGTCGTAACGTTGCCTGCCGGATCGCGTGTGGTGACTGTGGCGCTCACATCACCGTTGGCCGCCAGCACCGCCCCCGGCACGTTCACGCTCCAGGTTTTACCGTCGGGATTGACGGTGGTCTGGTAGGTCTCGGTGCCGACTTTAACGCTGACCGCATCGCCCGCTTTGACATCGTTATCGACTTTACCGGTGACCGCAATGGTCTGGCCGGACTCGGCCGCATTGATCACGTTATCGCTGGTGACGTTATCGATAGATATCGACGCGGCTGGCGCAACCGTATCGACACCATAAGCGTGGCTGGTGTTGGCGGTGGTGACGTTACCTGCCGCATCGCGCGTGGTGACGGTCGCACTCACATCACCGTTGGCGGCCAGTACAGAGCCGGGAACGTTGACGCTCCAGGTTTTGCCATCGGCATTCACTGTCGTCTGGTAGGTTTCTGTGCCGACTTTGACGGTAACTGCATCACCGGCTTTGACGTCGTTATCGACTTTACCGCTGACGGCAATCGTCTGTCGGACTCGGTGGCGTTGATCACGTTATCGCTTGTGACGTTATCGATAGTAATCGAGGCAACTGGCGCAACGGTATCGACGCCGTAAGCGTGGCTGGTATCGGCGGTGGTGGCGTTACCGGCTGCATCGCGCGTGGTCACGCTGGCAGAGATATCGCCATTCGCCGCCAGCACGGAACCTGGAACATTCACGCTCCAGGTTTTACCATCGGCATTGACGGTGGTCTGGTAGGTTTCGGTACCGACTTTAACGGTAACCGCATCACCCGCTTTGACGTCGTTATCGACTTTACCCGTCACCGCAATGGTCTGGCCGGATTCGCTGGCATTGATGACATTGTCGGCGGTGACGTTGTCGATAGAGATCGAGGCGGTTGGCGCAACGGTGTCTACACCGTAGGTATGAGTAGTATCGGCAGTAGTGACGTTACCCGCTGTATCACGCGTGGTCACGCTGGCACTGACATCACCATTCGCAACCAGTACCGACCCCGGCACGTTCACGCTCCAGGTTTTGCCATCGGCGTTGACGGTCGTCTGGTAGGTCTCGGTGCCGACTTTAACGGTGACCGCATCACCGGCTTTGACGTCGTTATCGACTTTACCCGTCACCGCTATCGTCTTACCGGACTCAGCAGCATTAATCACGTTATCGGACGTGACGTTATCGATAGATATCGATGCCGTTGGTGCAACCGTGTCTACACCATAAGCATGGCTGGTATTGGCGGTCGTAACGTTGCCTGCCGGATCGCGTGTGGTGACTGTGGCGCTCACATCACCGTTGGCCGCCAGCACCGCCCCCGGCACGTTCACGCTCAGGTTTTACCGTCGGGATTGACGGTGGTCTGGTAGGTCTCGGTACCCACTTTAACGCTGACCGCATCGCCCGCTTTGACATCGTTATCGACTTTACCGGTGACCGCAATGGTCTGGCCGGACTCGGCCGCATTGATCACGTTATCGCTGGTGACGTTATCGATAGATATCGACGCGGCTGGCGCAACCGTATCGACACCATAAGCGTGGCTGGTGTTGGCGGTGGTGACGTTACCTGCCGCATCGCGCGTGGTGACGGTCGCACTCACATCACCGTTGGCGGCCAGTACAGAGCCGGGAACGTTGACGCTCCAGGTTTTGCCATCGGCATTCACTGTCGTCTGGTAGGTTTCTGTGCCGACTTTGACGGTAACTGCATCACCGGCTTTGACGTCGTTATCGACTTTACCCGTCACCGCAATCGTCTGGCCGGATTCGGCCGCGTTAATCACGTTATCTGACGTGACGTTATCGATAGATATCGATGCCGTTGGTGCAACGGTATCCACGCCATAAGCATGAGTCGTGTTGGCGGTGGTCACGTTACCTGCGGTGTCACGCGTGGTGATCGTCGCACTCACATCACCATTGGCGGCGAGTACAGACCCCGGAACGTTAACGCTCCAGGTTTTGCCATCCGCATTGACGGTGGTCTGGTAGGTCTCGCTGCCGACTTTGACCGTAACCGCGTCACCCGCTTTGACGTCATTATCGACTTTACCGGTCACCGCAATGGTCTCGCCGGACTCGCTGGCATTGATGACGTTATCCGACGTCACATCGTCAATAGTAATCGAGGCCGTTGGTGCAACCGTATCGACACCGTAAGCATGAATCGTGTCTGCGCTGGTGACGTTACCTGCGGTGTCACGGGTGGTGACCGTCGCGCTCACATCACCATTGGCGGCGAGTACCGAGCCCGGCACGTTAACGTTCCAGGTTTTGCCATCGGCATTGACGGTGGTCTGGTAGGTCTCGGTACCGACTTTAACGGTAACCGCGTCGCCCGCTTTCACGTCGTTATCCACTTTACCCGTCACCGCAATGGTCTGGCCGGACTCAGCAGCATTAATCACGTTATCGCTGGTGACGTTATCGATAGATATCGATGCGGTTGGCGCAACCGTATCGACACCATAAGCGTGGCTGGTATTGGCCGTGGTGGCGTTGCCTGCGGTGTCACGGGTGGTGACGGTAGCACTCACATCACCATTAGCCGCTAGTACAGAGCCGGGAACATTGACGCTCCAGGTTTTGCCATCGGCATTCACTGTCGTCTGGTAAGTCTCGGTGCCGACTTTAACGGTAACCGCGTCGCCCGCTTTGACGTCGTTATCGACTTTACCGCTGACGGCAATCGTCTGTCCGGATTCGGCCGCGTTGATGACGTTATCGGACGTGACGTTGTCGATAGAGATGGAAGCCGTCGGCGCAACCGTATCGACACCGTAGGCATGAGTCGTATTGGCCGTGGTGACGTTACCCGCCGTGTCACGCGTAGTCACGCTGGCGGAGATATCGCCATTGGCGGCCAGCACCGAACCGGGAACGTTCACGCTCCAGGTTTTACCGTCGGCATTGACGGTGGTCTGGTAGGTCTCGGTGCCGACTTTAACGGTAACCGCATCACCGACTTTGACATCATTATCGACCTTACCGGTGACGGCTATCGTCTGACCGGATTCGGTCGCGTTAATCACGTTATCCGACGTGACGTTATCGATAGTAATGGACGCCGTTGGTGCAACGGTATCGACACCGTAAGCATGAGTCGTATCGGCGGTGGTGACGTTACCCGCCGTGTCACGCGTAGTCACGCTGGCGGAGATATCGCCATTGGCGGCCAGCACCGAACCGGGAACATTCACGCTCCAGGTTTTACCGTCGGCATTGACGGTGGTCTGGTAGGTCTCGGTACCGACTTTAACGGTAACGGCATCGCCGGCCTTGACGTCGTTATCCACTTTACCCGTCACCGCAATGGTCTGGCCGGACTCGGCCGCGTTGATCACGTTATCGGACGTGACATCGTCAATAGAGATCGAGGCGGTTGGTGCAACGGTATCCACGCCGTAGGCATGAGTGGTATTCGCGGTGGTGACGTTACCTGCGGCGTCACGCGTGGTGACCGTGGCACTCACATCACCATTAGCGGCCAGCACCGATCCCGGTACGTTGACGCTCCAGGTTTTACCATCGGCATTCACTGTCGTCTGGTAGGTCTCGGTGCCGACCTTAACAGTAACTGCATCACCGGCTTTGACGTCGTTATCGACTTTACCGGTGACCGTAATGATCTGGCCGGATTCGCTGGCATTGATCACGTTATCGGACGTGACATCATCAATAGTAATCGAGGCGGTTGGCGCAACCGTATCCACGCCATAAGCGTGGCTGGTATTGGCCGTGGTGACATTGCCTGCGGTGTCACGGGTGGTGACCGTCGCGCTCACATCGCCATTGGCGGCTAACACCGAACCGGGAACATTCACGCTCCAGGTTTTACCATCGGCATTGACGGTGGTCTGGTAGGTCTCGGTGCCGACTTTGACGGTAACCGCATCACCGGCTTTGACGTCGTTATCGACTTTACCGGTCACTGCAATCGTCTGCCCGGATTCGGCCGCGTTAATCACGTTATCCGACGTCACATCATCGATAGTAATAGAGGCTGTTGGCGCAACCGTATCCACGCCATAAGCATGAGTCGTGTCTGCGCTGGTGACGTTACCTGCCGCATCGCGTGTCGTCACGCTGGCAGAGATATCCCCATTGGCGGCCAGCACGGAACCCGGAACATTCACGCTCAGGTTTTGCCATCGGCATTGACGGTGGTCTGGTAGGTCTCGGTGCCGACTTTGACCGTAACCGCATCGCCGGCTTTGACGTCGTTATCAACTTTACCGGTCACCGCAATCGTCTGGCCGGATTCAGCCGCGTTAATCACGTTATCCGACGTCACATCGTCAATAGTAATCGATGCCGTTGGTGCAACGGTGTCTACACCGTAAGCGTGGCTGGTATTGGCCGTGGTGGTGTTGCCTGCTGCATCGCGCGTGGTGACGGTCGCGCTCACATCACCATTTGCAGCTAACACCGAACCGGGAACATTGACGCTCCAGGTTTTACCATCCGCATTGACGGTGGTCTGGTAGGTCTCGGTGCCGACCTTAACCGTAACCGCATCACCCGCTTTGACGTCGTTATCGACTTTACCCGTCACGGCAATCGTCTGACCGGATTCGGCCGCGTTGATGACGTTATCGGACGTGACGTTATCGATAGATATCGAGGCGGTTGGTGCAACCGTATCGACACCGTAAGCATGAATCGTATTGGCGGTGGTGACGTTACCTGCTGGATCGCGAGTGGTCACGCTGGCAGAGATATCGCCATTGGCGGCCAGCACTGCTCCCGGCACGTTCACGCTCCAGGTTTTACCATCGGCATTGACGGTGGTCTGGTAAGTCTCGGTGCCGACCTTAACAGTAACTGCATCACCGGCTTTGACGTCGTTATCCACTTTACCGGTGACGGCAATGGTCTGACCGGACTCGGTCGCGTTAATCACGTTATCGGACGTGACGTTATCAATTGAAATTGAGGCAACAGGAGGCAAAGTATCGACCGTTACTGCTTCACTTCCGCCTGTTCCAGGGATGCCTGCGGCATCAGTGTAGCTGCCATCTGGAATGCTGACCCGAACTTCGCCCTCAAAATTTGCGGCAGGCGTTAATGTCGCCGTCCAGCGAGTGGGATCGTTAGGATCCTGCACCAGATTCGTTACTGAGCCGTTTGTTACGGTGATATCAGTAAGGTCAAAACCAACGGGTGGTTTTGTAAAAACGAAACTTATTGTGCCGTCACTGTTTATGACAATGGTGACAGAGGGAGGTGTGGTATCAGTGGTATCCGCGGCGGCAGTCAGCAGCGTGGATGAATCGACCCCATCCAGCACAGATGAGGCTCTGTCAGTAAACGAGACGCCTGCGGTATCATACCCAATCGGGGTAGTAACCACTTCGGCCGTCAAGCTCAGAACGACCGTTGGATTGAAATGCCCGCCGCCGCCGTCACCCGCTTCTCCGGTGTCGTCATTACCTGCGGCAGTGGCTTCCAGCACCTGTGTTGGGTCGGCCCCCTGGGCGATAGCATCTTGTATCGCGGCGACATCATTGGCGACATCTGCACTGCTCTGAGAAGACGCATTGCTGACATCGCTCCAGCGGCTATCACGCCCCAGATCCAATGTTTTGCCATCCGGTAATGTGATTGAAACCGCGCCATTAGCACCGGTCACGACCTCTTCACCGCTGTAAACCCGATCGCCGGCAACCAGCAGTCTCTGGCTTCCATCAAGCGCGACGATAAAAACCTGTCCAATAACGAATTTAATGACGCCAATCACACCGTTCAAAATACTTTCTCCTTGATATCTATAATTATTTTTATAATGTGGCGATATTGCGGCTATAGATTTTTGCTATCATCCTGATAAGGCTGATTTGCTGTGTGTCGTCCTGACATTTTATTAAAAAAGCGTTACGATAATGTTGTCGTGATGCGTCAAACGCTTGACTCAATGCACGATATAATAAAAAATTCAGAATATTCTTTCCAGAACTTTACTCATTTAGAGTAATCCCTATTTTTTCGCTCTGGACGATTTAGGAAAAGAAATTAACATATTGATATAAAAGGAATAAAAGCAAATCAATTCGTTAAGCGTTTATATAACACTCAAACACTTTAATAGGAATAATCACAAATAAAGTTTTTGTGAAGGAAAACTGCTGATGATGCGTAGATACTATTTTGCTTTATTACCTTTTATTACCGTTTTTCCACAGCGACGTATGCCGAGACGATCCAGGAAGCCATTAAAAGCACGCTCTATACCCATCCCGAAGTGAGCGCCTCCATTAACAGTCGTTTTTCTGCCGAGCATGATTTGCGTGCGGCAAAAGGCGGATATCTTCCCTCCATCACGCTGAGTGCTGGTGTTGGCCGCGAAGAAACTGATAGCCCCTCAACACGAGCCAGCATCAATAAACGCGTTGAACTCAGCCGTCAGGAATCGAGCATCAATCTAAGCCAGACGGTGTTTGACGGTTTCGCCACTTCAAGCGAGGTTGGCAGACAACGCGCCACGGTCAATTCACGCGCCTATAAAGTCTTAAATACCAGCGAGTCGACGGCGTTAAATACGGTTCAGGTCTATCTCAATGTTCTGCAACGCCAAGAGTTTGTTCGTCTGGCGGAAGCCAATCTGGCAAGCCACGAGCGTATTTACGATCAAATCAGGCTGCGTAGCGAACAAGGCGTTGGCCGACTGGCCGATTTGGATCAGGCCGAAGCACGTCTTGCGCAAGCGCGTAACAACGTGCTGACAGAACAAACCAATCTGGACGATGCCAAAATCAACTACATGAGCATTGTGGGTAAAGTACCGGATAATTTGGTGATGCCCGATGCTTCTGCGATAAAACTCCCCGCTTCGCTGGAAGAAGCCCAGCGCATCATGCTGGCTAACAGCCCGGCGCTGAAATCCGCAGAGTCAGATATTGAAGCCACGCAGCAGCAATATGAGGCATCAAAGTCAACGTTTTACCCACGCCTCAACGTTGAACTCTCTCGTACGATGGATAACAACGTTGACGGAACGCGCGGCCAAAACAATGAGTGGCAGGCAATGTTGCGGATGCGCTACAACCTGTATGAAGGCGGTAGCAGCAAGGCCAACATGGAATCAAAAGCTTATCAGGTAAAAGAAGCGCAGGATGTGCGAAATAATGCCCTGCGCCTACTGGGCGAAGAGCTAAAGCTAGCCTGGTCAGCGTTAAACAATTCTCGCCAACAGCTGCCGATCGCTGCTGAATATGCCGACCGCAGTATGAAAGTACGCACTGCCTATCAGAAGCAGTTTGGCCTGGGAGAAAGAACGCTGTTGGACCTGCTGGACAGTGAAAACGAGCTGTTCACCGCACAACGCCGTCTGGTCGAGGTTCGCTTCACCTCCCTCTATACCGAATACCGGATCGCATCACGTATGGGAGAGTTATTACATCGTTTGGCTATCCCAGCCCCTGATGCCGGTACCAGCTTGACAAACGTAACCCCCCTCGCAGAGTTGCCGAGCCTTAATTAATATATTTCATTGGTCAGACGGCGATAAATTATGGTTTATATGCGAGGAATTACGTTGCGTAAGGGAACGTTCCGTTAAATGAAGTTGCATTCAGTACAAGAGACTCAGGGTTCTGATCAATCCGTTGCCCAGGAGTCTATCGTCCATGAACCTACTGTTGTTCATGAATCGACGGCTGTTCAGGGGCCACCTGTCACTCATGAACCCAGCGTTCATGAAAATAATAGTGACCCGCGCAGCCGTCATGATGACCCGTTATTGGATAGCTTATTGATCCTCTGTGCCTTGCAGGGAAAATCAGTCAGCCGTACCACTCTCACCGCAGGGCTTCCCTTAGCCAACCAGCGGCTATCTGTAAAATTGCTTCCGAGCCGCTGCGCGCGCTGGGCTTCAAGGGCGCGTTCTCAAGCGTTCTCTGAATAAAATTTCCGAGATGTCACTCCCTGCAATGTTGCTGTTACGAGAGGGACGCGCAGCGATTCTGCTAGGCTGGAATGCTGACGGCAGCGCACGCCTGATGCCCAGCGAAACAGAAGGCGGGGAAATTTCCGTTGAGCACAACACGCTGCAACAGAATTATCTGGGTCTGGTGATGTTCGCCCAGCCTCGTCACCAGTTCGATCTACAAAATCCGTCGCTGATCCCCGTACCAGATCCTGGTTCAAGGATACGCTTAAGCTTTCACGTTCACTCTATCTCGACGCCATCCTCGCCACGCTGCTGGTGAACATTATCGCGCTTGCTACGCCGTTGTTCGTGATGAATGTCTACGATCGGGTTGTGCCCAATCAGGCAACAGCGACATTGTGGGTGCTGGCTATCGGCGTTACCGGCGCCTTTGTTTTCGATTTGATACTCAAAACGCTGCGCGGCATTTGCCTCGACATGGCGGGCAAAAAAACCGATCTGATTATTTCCGCTACGCTATTTGAACGCATTACCGGTATGTCGATGAAGGCCCGGCCACCACGGGTTGGTAGCTTTGCGCAGAATATTCATGAATTTCAATCGCTCAGAGATTTCCTTTCCTCACTGACGCTAACGACGCTGATCGATTTTCCTTTTACGCTGCTTCTGCTGTTGGTTATCGGCATCATCGGCGGCCCGCTGGTCTGGGTTTCCATTCTTGCCTACCCTGTCGCCCTGTTGGCCAGTTGGGCGATGCAAAAGCCGCTGTCCGCCACTATTGAAAAACGATGCACCTTGCCAGCGAACGGCAGGCTACGCTGATCGAAACGTTGAGCTGCCTCGATGCAATCAAGGTCAATAACGCGGAAAGTGAACGTCAGCACCAATGGGAACAAACTATTGGCAGCCTGAGCAAACTGGAAATGCGGGCCAAGGCGCTGTCTTCACTGGCGGTAAACCTGAC
Organism: Pectobacterium sp. PL152; assembly: GCA_021907015.1. Taxonomy (GTDB): domain Bacteria; phylum Pseudomonadota; class Gammaproteobacteria; order Enterobacterales; family Enterobacteriaceae; genus Pectobacterium. Next base: position 1,060,872 of record CP091064.1, read on the forward strand.
GCAGTGGTTCCAGCAATTTGCCGGCGTTGCCATGATTGTCGTCGGCGTCTACATGCTGATTAACGGTAAGCTCAGTATGGGTGGGCTGATTGCCTGTTACATGCTAAACGGCAGAGCGCTTATGCCGTTGGGTCAACTGTCTGGTCTGGTTAGCCGCTACCAGCAGGCGCGTTTGACGATGCAAACTACCGAACAGATGATGCAGTTGCCGCAGGAGCGTAGCGATAACGAACGTCCGCTGAAGCGCGAGAGCATCCGGGGCGGTATCGAATTTCGCGATGTGACGTTCAATTACCCGGAGCAAAAAACCAGTTCGCTACAAGGCATCAGCCTGACCATCGCTCCCGGTGAAAAAGTGGGCGTTATTGGCCGCAGTGGTTCAGGAAAAAGCTCGCTGCAAAAACTGATAGTGAACCTCTACCAGCCTAATACCGGTAATATTCTGATCGACGGCGTCGATGCCCGTCAGTTGGATGTCAGCGATTTACGCCACAATATCGGCTATGTTCCTCAAGATATTCAGCTGTTTAGTGGTTCACTGCGCAATAACCTGATTAGCGGCGCACGCTATGTCGAAGACGAAGCGATGTTGCGAGCCGCAGAGATTTCAGGAGTGAACGAATTTGCTCGCCTGCACCCGGATGGTTATAACCTTCAGGTTGGTGAACGTGGCCAACAACTCTCCGGCGGGCAGCGTCAGGCTGTCGCGATAGCCAGAGCGCTGTTGCTCGATCCGCCGATTTTGGTGCTGGATGAACCCACCAGTTCGATGGATAACACCAGTGAAGATCGGTTGAAGCAGGCTCTGGCCCCCGTCATTGCGGAGAAAACGCTCTTACTGGTTACCCATCGGGTTTCCATGCTGGCGCTGGTCGATCGTTTAGTGATCGTCGATAAAGGTAAAATTATCGCGGATGGACCGAAAGCGATCGTGATGGATGCGTTGAAGAAGGGGCAGATCAATGCGTCTCGGTAAATATATCAAACGAATCAAACGGTATTTTGTCGGTGGGGATGAGGAAAGCCTGCAAACGATGCCCGAAGTGAGCCGGGCAATGGCCGAGGATTCGCCACGTTCTATTCGCTTCACACTATGGGCTATCGGCGCTTTTTCCTGTTTTTCATCTTGTGGGCTGGGCTGGCGAATATCGATGAAGTCACCCGGGGTGACGGTAAAGCCATCCCCTCCTCCCGATTGCAAAAAGTCCAAAACCTGGAAGGCGGCATTGTCACGGAAGTGTTCATTCGTGAAGGTCAGGTCGTCAATGCAGGCGATCCTTTGCTGCGCCTTGATGATACGCGTTTTGCTTCCAACGTCGGTGAAACCGAGGCCGATCGGCTTGCACTGCTATCACGCATTGAGCGCCTGAACGCCGAAATCAACGATCGGGAGCTCGTGCTTTCAGAAGAAATTACGACGCAAGCGCCTAAAATCGCGGCAGGCGAAAAAGAGCTGTATAACAGCCGCCGCCAGCAACTCCACAATGAAGTGTCCGGTCTGGAAGAGCAGTTGATCCAGCGTCGCCAGGAACTGAGAGATTTCTCTGCCAAGGAAATTCAATTCCGCAATAGTCTGGGCCTGCTCCAACAAGAAATAAAATGTCAGAACCGCTGATCGCGGAAGGCGCCATTTCTAAAGTAGAAGTTTTACGCCTGCGTCGCGCAGAGGTCGAAACCCGTGGCCAGCTTGATTCCATCAAGCTTTCGATTCCTCGGGCGGAATCTGCGATTAAAGAGAGCGAAAATAAAATAGAGGAAACGCGAAGCCGTTATAAAAGCGAAGCGTTATCTCAGTTAAGTGAAGCACAAACCAACCTGAACAAAATCGAAGCCACGGGTAAAGCACTCGAAGACCGGGTAAACAGAACGCTGGTCGTCTCCCTGTTCGCGGTATCGTGCAGCAGGTTCTGGTGAATACCATCGGCGGAGTGATTCAACCGGGTAGCGATCTGGTAGAGATTGTGCCACTGGACGACAACCTGCTGGTAGAAGCCAGGATTCGTCCACAGGATATTGCGTTTTGCACCCAGGTCAGGATGCCGTAATAAAATTAACGGCCTACGACTACACCATCTATGGCGGTTTAAAAGGCCAATTGGAACAAATCAGCCCAGACACCGTAACCGATAAAGAAGGGAACAGCTTTTATATTATTCGTTTACGGACAGATAGGAATTATTTAGGCTCAGCCGATAAACCACTTCTTATCATTCCAGGCATGGTGGCCTCTGTTGATATAATAACGGGAAAGAAAACGATCCTCAGCTATTTGTTAAAGCCGATTATTCGGGCAAAAGCAGAGGCTTTACGAGAAAGATAATAAAAAGGCGCCCAACAGAGCGCCTTTTTATATTCCATTTATCAATGATCGTTCATATTGTGATAAATCTGAGTTTGACTGCGTCCCATGGCTTTAGCCTGATACATGGCAGAATCGGCATTAATTGCCAATGTCAGAGAGTCAGTACCATGTTCTGGATACAACGCAATACCGATACTGCATGATATATCTAGCGTTTTCCCATCGATCTCAAAAGGCTTGTTCAAGGCGTTATGAATTTTATCTGCAACATAAAGCGTATTGTCAATTTCCTTAATACCCTGAAGCAGAATAATAAATTCGTCACCGCTGCGGCGATATACCGTATCCGAATCGCGAACCGCACCGCGCATACGCGCCGCCGCTTCTTTCAAGAGTAAATCGCCAACAGCATGTCCGAACGAGTCGTTTATCTGTTTAAATTTATCGAGATCCAGGAACATCAGCGCGATTTTCCTGCCCGTTTGTTTGGATAACAGAATCGCCTGTTCCATCTGCTCGGCAAACGTCAGGCCATTAGCCAATGACGTTAATGAGTCATAGTGCGCCAATTGACGATAGTGTTCCTCGCTGCGCCGCAGCATATCAATAGCATGATACCGCTCTATGGCAATCGCAATCAGCTGTGCCGATTTCTCAATAGAGAAGATTTCCTCTTCGGTCGGGACATATACTTTGCGATGGTAAACGCTTAAAACACCTAATATTTCTTTGTTCTGACCGATGATAGGTTCAGACCAGCAGGAACGCAGCCCGGCATATAATGCGAGCCCTTTATATAACGACCAATGCGGATGGACAGAAATATCGTCGGCAATGACGCGCTTTCCGGTATAGGCAGCGGTACCAAAAGAAGCCACACCATCGGCAATTTTCACATTGTGAATGGCATTTTTATAAAAGCCCGGCAAACTCGGCGCCGACCCAAGCGTCAGACATTTTTTGTCTTTATCGACCAGCAGAACAGAGCAAACGATACGACCAGGATTTTTTTCCTCGACGCTGAAAATAATCGCATCAAGAATATCTTTCAGCGGCGCGCCGCTTGATAACAGCTCCAGCGCACGATTGTATGAATTATCATGATGTTCCTGCGATTTTCGTTCCGTGATATCTAACTTAATACCAACATACTGGGTTGTGTTACTCGCCTTATTATATATTTTAACGATATTGGCCTTTTCCCAATACAACTGTCCATCTTTACGCCGGTTAACGAACTCCCCACTCCAAACATTACCTTTATTTATGGTAGACCACAGATCTTCATAGACGCTGGCGTTAGTCATACCCGAGTTTAATATATTCGTTTTCTTGCCAATAACCTCATCCGGCATATAGCCTGACATGGTAATAAACTGACGATTGACGTAAATAATTTCACAATTTTCATCTGCGATCATAATTGAAGCAGGACTATATTCCATTGCAAAGAAAGTCATGTTGAGAAAATCTTGTTTTTTCTGCTCAGTTCTAAACTTTTGTTTAATTTTTCTATTTTTCACAGAAGAAAACAATAACAATAGCAATAGTAGGGTTATTATAATTTCATACACAATAACACTCTCCTCAGGCCCGAGTGGTCCTGATCGTACAAATCACAACGCTGATGACGAAAAATCCCGGTAACAAACCCCTACCCCGTCGATTTTCGGGACTGGTGCATTTCCGGAGAGCAGAAAGGATGAAAGAAAAAACGCTCCATGAAGCAGGAGTATTTAGAAACATAGCAACGTCAGCATAAAGCCCTCGCATATGACTGTGCGCAGATAAAAACAACAAATTCAAAAGAGTATCTTAATTTAATAGTAGTAATTGTTCGGGTTATAAGCTTCTCTAATGGAATAAAAGAATATTCCTAAGGGTACATGGCGATATATTCTGAACATCAATTTTTTGTAAGCAAATCAATTATACCAATAAGTATCATTGTTTTAATCAACAAAATCTATCACAAAATGATTTTTGATCGTTAACAGTAAACATTATATTTTTTTACCATTAAAAATCAAATAATTAAAAGAAAAAAATAAAATCATTAACGCAAGCGTTTGATTATATATGTCATAATTTGATGCAAAATCAGCAGTCGCTCTCCTTATCATTTCTTTGAAATTAAACACTGTCATAACAAATAAAACAAGAATTAAACAACAAAAATAAAACAAAATGCAGCATTACACGTTGCAGACTAGAGGTGGACACTGAGTAGCTGAAGAGGCGATATTTTGTACGGCAATGACATATTAGGAAGTATAATGAATGAATATGGCGGGAAAGAATGAGAGGACATATAGCAGTGCGTTAATACAAAAAGTGATAGCCTAAACAACAGGTTACCACCTAAAGTTCGAGCTTCAGCGCCTCAAAGTTCTCAAATGGCTGAGGCCGCGAGAGATAGTACCCTTGGGCGGCGTAAGCATGCGATGCCTGAACAATTGCCCATTCCTCCTTGGTTTCGATCCCTCAATCACAACATAGTTGCAAAAACGCGATAGCAAGGCGATCAGCGCAGGAAACACGGTCTTCCCTTCGCCACTCTGTTGCAGGAGAATAAAGAGCTCACGCGCCACTTTAATGCAATCGTACTGAGCCAGCATCAGTGATGAAAAATTCGCCATGCCACAGCCGAAATCATCCAACCACAGTGTTTGCGCTTCAGGGAGTTTGGTTAATATTTCTTTTGGCAGCCCTCCTGATTTTCGACCATTTCAAAACGAATCCAGGGCATTGCCGCGATCAGGCGTTTGGCTTCAAGATTATTTTGCAGCGCCAGTAGCGTCATACCATCAATATTGACGGAGGCAAAAGATCGTCGCGAGTAAATCGAAAACTCCACTCAGATAAAAGTTGCAGTTGTTCTACAATAATTAACAGGCGGGTTTGAACATCAATATTCGCGAAGTATTTTTCAGGAGAGATAAATTTTTGCGGCAGGGTAGGAGAAAAACGGAAGTCAGTAGCTCAATAGCCATTAATTTACCTGATGTTCGATAAATTGGCTGAAAAGTATACCGCCGTTGACATTTATGCCAGTAATCAGCGCTTAATGACTCCTCGCTTCCCTGTTGGAAAAATCCTGCCCCAACCTGATTAAGATGACCTTCCTGCTGCACTATGAGTTCCGCCATTAAACTGACACTATTAGTTATAAAATTATATCATACGGACATGCACCATCATCGACTCTCCAGATGCAAACTTCATCGGCAATACCGATGAAATCAATGTCCATGATATTACAAAAATAAGTGGTTCAATATCACAACTAAATTTATTTAAATTGTAAATCAATAAATTAAAACCAAAAAACACAGTCGCACTGGCTGATTCATATAGTCTAAAGCATGCGGATGAAACCAATTTAACGAACAGATGGTAATTTTACCCTGTAACCTCACTATTTATGCAACCAATAAGCGACATGCTGAGGGTACCGGAGAACACACAAAACCCACAGCCAACCGCCCGGAAAAAGAGCACGTCAAAAGCAACCGGAACCGATTCGGCAGTATATTCTCTACCAATGACGGTTACGCGTGTTTAAACGAGCCCCAGCGGGTATAATCTGCGCCCTGTTTGTAAGGTAGAAGAACATCATGGCGTTACTCATCACCCATAAATGCATCAACTGTGACATGTGTGAACCCGAGTGTCCTAATCAGGCCATCTCCATGGGCATGGACATTTATGAAATTGATACCACTCGCTGTACGGAGTGCGTTGGCCACTATGACACACCGACGTGTCAGAAAGTCTGTCCGATCGACAACACGATCGTTAAAGATCCAAATTACGTTGAAGGTAATGAACAACTGTGGGAAAAATATGTGCTCATGCACCATGCCGACAGGATTTAAGCATCCGGTTACAGACGGTCAGCTTTCGACAATCACCGTCGCACAGGCATAGCGTCTTTCGTCAGCCAACGTCACATGGACGTGTCTGACGCCCATCTGTTCAGCCAGCTCTGCCGCTTTAGCAAAAATCGTAGACAGGGTTTGCCCAGTTCGTCATTAAAAACTTCAAACTGGTTGAACGCGAGCCCGTTACGAATTCCGGTACCGAAAGCTTTTGCCGCCGCTTCTTTCACGGCGAAGCGCTTGGCGAGGAAGCGGACAGGTTGCTGATGCTGCTGATAATGCGCCCATTCAGCATCCGTCAGAACGCGGCGAGCTAGTCGCTCGCCTGAACGTTCAATCACCGCTTCAATACGAGCAATTTCGACAATGTCCGTTCCGAGTCCAAGAATCGCCATCAGCGACGCGCTTCCCGCATCAGACTCTTCATTTCAGCAACGGCATCCTTCAGTCCGCTCATCACCGCACGTCCGATAATCGCATGCCCGATATTTAATTCGTGCATTTCCGGTAGTGCCGCAATCGGCTGAACGTTATGGTACGTCAAACCGTGACCGGCATTGACTTTCAGCCCTTTCGCCGCAGCATAAGTCGCCGCATCACGAATGCGCTCGAATTCATGCTGACGCGCTTCATCATCTGGCGCATCGGCATACGCCCCGGTATGAATTTCGATATAAGGCGCACCGCTGGCAGCAGCGGCATCAATTTGCCGTTTATCCGCATCAATAAACAGCGAAACCAATATGTTAGCCTGACTGAGTCTGGCAACCGCGTTATTGATTTTTCCTGCTGCCCCGCGACATCCAGCCCGCCTTCAGTGGTCACTTCCTGGCGTTTTTCCGGCACCAGACAGCAAAAATGCGGCTTTACCTCACAGGCAATGTTCAGCATTTCTTCTGTGACAGCCATTTCAAGGTTCATGCGAGTTTGGAGCGTTTCTCTTAGGATCCGCACATCACGATCCGTGATATGGCGACGATCTTCACGTAAGTGCACCGTGATGCCGTCCGCTCCCGCTTGCTCAGCGACAAACGCCGCCTGAACAGGATCGGGATACGCCGTTCCACGCGCATTACGCAGCGTTGCAATGTGATCGATGTTAACGCCAAGCAGCAGTTCAGCCATGATAAATCCTCGGTAAAGTCATGCACGTTACGGGGCAGTTTACACCGATGTCACAGCGTCAGGGTACAGAGGAAAGGGGATTATTTATCAGAAGACGTGGGTTTGGACAAATTAGCAGCAGGAACAAACTGGCGGAACAGTTCACGACTTTTCAACGGTTTTCCCCCAGATACGGCTTTAAGGCGATACGAGTGAAACGCTTTGCCGCCTTCAGTGTACCGCTGTCAGGAAATTCACGCGATGCCAGCGAACGTAACTCGTGCCCGGTAAAGCTTTTGTTATCGACCACCAGACTGGCAATAAATCCCCGTTCCTCTCGATATTGATAGGTCATGGTATCTGCCACAGGTTCACCGCTGCCAGCACAATGTAGGAAATCAACGCCGTATCCCAGATAGCCCAGCAATGCTAACTCAAAGCGTCTTAATGCCGGTTCAGGGGATGCATCCTGTGCAGCAAGATGTTGTAAGCAGTGGAGATAATCGAAGAAAAGAGCGGAGTAGTTGGTTTCATGTTCCAGCACGCGAGACAGCAGCTCATTAACGTATAAACCGCTATAAAGCATCGACCCCGTTAACGGCAGCGCAAGCGAAACAGGCTCAGCGCTGCGTAATGTCTTCACTTCTCCCCGACCGCTCCAGCGCACCAGCAGCGGAGTGAAAGGCTGCAAACACCCTTTCAGACTAGAGCGACGGGCTCGCGCACCTTTGGCAAGCACGCGCACGCGGCCATCGCTTTCGCTAAACAGATCCAGCAATAAGCTGGTTTCACTATAAGGTCGCCCATGTAAGACAAATGCGCGCTGCCAGCCTTCCATCGGCGTAAACCTTACAGATCTTCGCTATAACCCAGGCTGCGCAGGGCACGTTCGTCATCTGCCCAGCCGGATTTCACTTTAACCCACAGCTCAAGGTGCACTTTGGCCTCGAACATCTCTTCCATATCCTGACGAGACTCGATACCAATGGTTTTAATTTTGGCACCTTTGTTACCAATGACCATCTTCTTCTGGCCTTCACGCTCAACCAGAATCAGGCCGTTGATGTCATAACCGCCGCGCTCGTTAGTCACGAAACGCTCGATTTCGACCGTGACGGAATACGGCAATTCTTCACCCAGGAAGCGCATCAGTTTTTCGCGGATAATTTCCGATGCCATAAAGCGCTGCGAACGATCGGTAATGTAATCTTCCGGGAAGTGGTGCGTTGCCTGCGGTAAGTGCTTACGCACAATGCTGGCAATCGTATCGACATTCGTGCCCTTCTCAGCGGAGATCGGAACGACGTCAAGGAAGTCCATCTGCTGACTGAGGAACTGGATATGCGGCAGCAGCTTGGTTTTATCCGTGACGTTATCGACTTTATTGATCGCTAACAGCACGGGGAGTTTTTGATCGCGCAGCTTGTTCAATACCATTTCATCGTCGTCGTTCCAGTGTGTACCTTCAACAACGAAAATGATCAGCTCAACGTCACCAATTGAACTGCTGGCAGCGCGGTTCATCAGGCGGTTAATCGCCCGTTTTTCTTCAATGTGCAATCCCGGCGTATCCACATAAATAGCCTGATAAGGCCCTTCAGTGTGAATGCCCATAATGCGGTGCCGCGTCGTCTGGGGCTTACGTGACGTAATGGAGATCTTCTGCCCCAGTAATTGATTCAATAACGTCGATTTACCAACGTTTGGTCGACCAACAATCGCGATAAAACCGCAGTGTGTCTGTACTTCGCTCATTCAAGCTCCAGTTTTTTCAACGCTTGTTCAGCCGCAGCCTGTTCGGCTTTACGACGGCTCGATCCTGTACCAATGACCGACTCGCTAAAGCCGCTCACCTGACAGTGGATAGTAAACTCCTGATCGTGTGCTTCCCCACGAACCTGCACCACCAGATAGGTTGGTAGAGGTAGGTGACGCCCTTGCAGAAACTCCTGCAACCGCGTTTTCGGATCTTTTTGCTTATCGCCGGGACTGATTTCATCCAACCGCGTTTGATACCAGTTGAGGATCAAACGTTCGATAGTCTGAATATCGCTATCGAGGAAAATGCCGCCGATCAGCGCTTCAACCGTATCAGCCAGAATCGATTCGCGACGGAAGCCGCCGCTCTTTAATTCGCCAGGGCCGAGGCGCAGGCACTCTCCCAGTTCGAATTCACGTGCGATTTCCGCCAGCGTATTTCCCCGCACCAGCGTCGCCCGCATCCGGCTCATATCCCCTTCATCAACCTTGGGAAAACGATGATACAGCGCATTGGCGATCACAAAACTCAGGATGGAATCACCCAGGAATTCGAGTCTTTCATTGTGTTTGCTGCTGGCGCTACGATGCGTCAACGCCTGTAACAAAAGCTCGTACTGCTGAAAAGTATAGCCCAGCTTTCTTTGTAAACGATTTATCAGGATGGGATTCATGTGTTACCAATAGATCAACGATGCGTCAAAAACAGCAGCATACGGAACAGCCCTGCTTACCAATTCGGTCAAAACTGTTTCGTTTGCATTGGCTCCCGCAAGGGAGCCTGCCTTTCTGCCCATCATACTTCGCGTTGCCTGTCCGTTAGCGTTGTGCAAACGGACACATTTTGCTCTGCAACTCGCATTATTTAGGGCATGTTCTTTCAAAAAGAGCGTTTCAAAAAATATTCTACAACGGACAGCAACAGAATGCTGCCTGTATCTTATTTTTGGTGAATGCTTACTTCGATTAATGAATACCGCCAATGCGACTCAAACGCACTCCAGTAGGCCATTCACCTTCCTGCTTCTCAAAACTCATCCAGATAGCGGTGGCTTTACCGACCAGATTTCTCTCCGGCACAAAGCCCCAGTAGCGGCTATCCAGACTGTTGTCGCGGTTATCACCCATCATGAAGTAGTGCCCTGCGGGAACAACCCATGTTGCAAGCTGCTGCTGCGATTGCTGGTAATAACCACCGAGCTGATCCTGCTGGCCCGGCACAAGGAGAATATTATGCGTTACATTGCCCAGTGACTCTTTGCGTGTGCCCATGCGGACGCCATCCACGCTGTTGTCATTAGCCGGAACCTGATAAAAACCGCTGCGCGATTCCAATCCAGGTTGGTTAAAGGTCTGAACAAAATCGCTAGGCTGTACGTTACTGTATGTGACCGCCAGCGCCGTATCGCACGCCTGTTGTCCCTGACAGGATGGACGAATCGTCACCTGTTTGGTCATCGGATTATAGCTGACGCGATCGCCCGGTACGCCCACCACACGTTTGATGAAGTCCACTTTAGGATCGGACGGGTATTTAAACACCACCACGTCGCCACGCTTCGGGTGCCCGGTTTCGATCAACGTTTTCTGCGTGAAGGGTTCTTTAATGCCATAGGCAAATTTTTCCACCAGAATAAAATCACCGATCAACAGCGTCGGCATCATCGAACCTGATGGAATTTGAAACGGCTCATAAATGAAGGAGCGCACAACCAATACCAAAGCCACAACTGGGAACACGGACGCGATCGTTTCAATCCAGCCGGGTTGTTGAATGGCTTTCGATGAAACCGCGCCATCAGCCAAATCGGCACCGCTCATGGCGGCAAACTTTTTCCGGCGAGCAGGCGCCCAGACAAAGCGCTCTAAACACCAGACAATCCCCGTGACCAGCGTCACCAATGCCAGAATTACGGCAAACATATTGGCCATGCCAACTCCTCAGAATTTATTTACTGTCTTTGCCGACGTGCAGAATTGCCAGAAACGCTTCTTGCGGCAGCTCGACGTTACCGACCTGCTTCATACGTTTCTTACCGTCTTTCTGTTTCTGCAACAGTTTCTTCTTACGGCTGACGTCACCACCATAACACTTGGCCAGTACGTTTTTACGCAATTGCTTAACCGTAGAGCGCGCAATAATATGGTTACCAATCGCAGCCTGAATCGCGATATCAAACTGCTGACGCGGAATCAGATCTTTCATTTTTCGACCAGTTCACGACCACGATATTGTGAATTATCGCGGTGCGTGATCAGCGCCAACGCATCCACACGTTCGTTATTGATCAATACATCAACACGCACCATGTCTGATGTCTGGAAGCGTTTGAAGCTGTAATCCAGCGAGGCATAACCACGAGACGTTGATTTCAGGCGGTCAAAGAAATCAAGCACCACTTCCGCCATCGGAATTTCATAGGTCAGCGCAACCTGATTTCCGTGATACACCATATTCGTCTGCACACCGCGCTTCTCGATACAAAGCGTAATTACGTTGCCCAGATACTCCTGAGGCAGCAGCATGTGGCATTCGGCAATCGGTTCGCGCAGTTCCTGAATATTATTCAGCGGCGGCAGCTTGACGGGCTATCGACATAAACGGTTTCTTTGGCCGTCGTCTCAACTTCATACACCACCGTCGGTGCCGTAGTGATCAGATCCAGATCGTATTCACGTTCCAGACGTTCCTGAATGATCTCCATGTGCAGCAGACCCAGGAAGCCGCAGCGGAAGCCGAAACCCAGCGCAGTAGAACTTTCTGGTTCATAGAACAAAGAAGCATCATTGAGGCTCAGTTTGCCCAGCGCATCGCGGAATGACTCATAGTCATCGGAGCTAATCGGGAACAGACCGGCATAAACCTGCGGTTTGACTTTCTTGAAGCCTGGCAGCGCTTTTTCAGCCGGTTGACGAGCCAGCGTCAGGGTATCCCCGACCGGCGCACCCAAAATATCTTTGATGGCGCACACCAGCCAGCCTACTTCGCCGCAGTTCAAGACATCACGGTCGATCTGCTTCGGTGTAAAAATACCGAGACGGTCAGCGTTATAAACCTGCCCGGTACTCATCACCTTAATTTTGTCGCCTTTGCGCATTGTGCCGTTTTTGATACGAACCAGCGACACAACACCAAGGTAGTTATCAAACCAGGAGTCAATAATCAGCGCCTGTAGCGGCTCATCAGGACTACCTTCCGGCGGCGGAATATCACGCACCAGACGATCCAGAACATCCGGCACGCCAACCCCTGTTTTCGCGGAACAGCGCACGGCGTCGGTGGCATCAATGCCGACAATATCTTCAATTTCCTGAGCAACACGATCCGGGTCAGCAGCAGGCAGGTCGATTTTGTTCAGAACCGGCACCACTTCCAGGTTCATATCCAGCGCGGTATAGCAGTTAGCCAGCGTTTGCGCTTCCACACCTTGCCCGGCGTCAACGACAAGCAGTGCGCCTTCGCAGGCGGCAAGCGAGCGGGAAACTTCATAAGAGAAGTCAACGTGCCCCGGTGTATCGATGAAGTTTAACTGGTAGGTTTGGCCGTCCTGCGCTTTATAATCCAGCGTTACGCTTTGCGCTTTAATCGTTATTCCACGTTCACGTTCCAGATCCATGGAATCCAGAACCTGCGCAGCCATTTCACGCTCGGTCAAACCGCCGCAAATCTGGATAATACGGTCAGATAACGTTGATTTACCGTGGTCGATATGGGCAATAATGGAGAAATTTCGTATATGCTTCATTATAAAAATTTTTCTACCTTGATATTCCTGAAATTCTTGCCGATGGGCATGCGCATAGGTGAAAACAGCAGCGATGTTATTCCACCTGAATCGCAGCATTCTACATGCGAGAAGCGTGAAAACCTAGTCATGTCCGGTGCATTCCCTTTGATTATGACGGTTTTATTTGGAATAGCAGAACAACGAGAGGAAAGCAGGAAGTAAAGTGTCATTACGTGGTAAACATCGTGTCGAAAAATCACAAACGTGTGAACAATGTTTCCGCACCGCGCGACGGTTACGCGCGGTTAAGCAGGTCAATTTTGTAACAGCGTGCCAGGCAGTGCAATTTGCAGGATAACAGGCTCATAACGTTTATTCTTACCCAACTGTTTCGCCCAGCGCTTCACGCCGATAAACGCCAGCCCACCGCCTAACAACGCGCCAATGACAGCGGCCAGATCGGTACCAAATAACGTCTGGCAGATCGCCGCCCCGATCAGTAACCCAACCAGCGGAACAAAGTAAACCAGAGCGGCAGAAAACAGCAGACGTCCCTCAGAAATCCCCAATTCAACTTTTTGTCCGACTTCTAAAGGCCGATCGTAAGGGACATACAGCGTATTTTCAGCAGAAAGCCCAAGCTGGCTTAATAAGCCGGTTCCACACGACGAGCGGGATTTACAGCTACCGCACCCCGCGCTCGGCTCACACCGCAGCTCCGCAATGCCATCCTGCCATGAAACCACTGTCGCCCACTCTTTGATCACGGTTGCCCCTTCAAAATAATGCTGTCAGCCACCCGTTTAGCCGTAGAAGGTGGAATATCTCCGACGACGGTAATTTCGCGGTTGCCTTTCATGACAGTATGAATGGAGCGTCGCCCCGTAAGCAGCGACTGTTCTTCACTCACATCAGAAGACGGGCTAATGTTAATGGAAAAACTGAATAAACCATCGCTATACAGACGAGTTTCGATCGGAATGGACGAACCTGACAATACTTTTTGTTGTGTGAAAGTTCTTTCATCCCAGCAGGCAACCATTCGGGCTCCCAGATAAAATCACCTTTTTCCCCGGCAGGCGTGGGTAACACAGGAGGAAGTTTGATTCCTTCCAGCGGACGCATCACGCTAACGACATCATCATCAACAATCAGCGATGTCGTTAAGAATTGTTCCAACCGCTTGTCACCGTTGCGATCCTGTAAATCGATACGTAATGGAAGTTTCGATTCCGCATCAATCCACACCATATAGCTGTAGCGTGTGCCATCGCGTGAAATGACCCGAATTCCTGATGCCAGACGATCGGCAATACGCACCCGTCCGTCGGCAGGAATAAAGTCATAATAAGGCGATAGTTTCTGGAAATCGGCAAAGACCAGAGAAGGGAGAGAGTCAACGATATGATCGCTGGTAAGCGTAAATGGCTCAAAACCGGGATCGAAGTAGCTGACTTCATTACCACGCAGCACGATCTCACGTCGCGGCCCGTCCATGAACAGCAGCTGCGCTAAGGAACGGTTGTCGACCACGGCATGACGATACCGTACCGACTCGAATCCTTGCAGGGTAATGTTGATAAAGGAAATTTCATAATTCAGAGAACGAACTGCGCTGTTCATCTGTTGCAGCAACGCGCCCGGCTCAACATTCTGAGCCGGGGCGAAAGTAGAATAAAACAGACTGCCAATCAGAAAACAGGCGGCGGACCAAACACGCTTCATTACCGGGGCTGCGTTCCTAATGATTGAGTGCCGGGAACCTGAATAGCCGCTTGCTGATCGTCCTGCGGCAGAGCGTGTTCGGCATGCAGCCGACGCTGTAATTCGTAGTCCTGCAAAATGGCGTTAAGGCGGTTACGCTGCATATCGGATTTCTGCTGGCCGCTGTGAGGAGCAACATTTTCTGACGGCACGCCAAGGCTCACAGGAGAGGCGGTGCCCATAGCGGGTAAGGTACTGAACACGCCGGATTCCACAACCTGTTCGGATGCATTACCCTGCTGGTAATTTTGTACACCGACAATCACCGCTAAAGACACGCAGGCGGCGACACCAACTTGCGTCAGTTGGCTGCCCCACGGGCGGATTTTGTGCCAGAACGGCATCTTCGTCCACTCGACAGGTTGTGGCTGGGATTCAGGCTGCGCTTGTGGAACCAGACGAACAGGTTCTTTTTCGATTGCGGCGGCAACGCGAGAAGCGATGTCCAGGTGAATCACGTTTTCACTGACATCACCACGCAACGCATCACGAATTAGATGATAACTTTGCCAACTTTGCTGCAACGCATCATCCCGTGACAATGCGTTTAGCAGTTCGGAATCTACTGCTTCGCCATCCATTAAAGCGGAAAGTTTCTCTTTCTGCATACCGACACCCTTACCTTGTCAAATCCATCATTAGTCATGCGGATAGCTGAAAACGCTCGCTAGCGCTGAATAAGCGGTTGTACTTTATTATCAATCGCTTCCCGTGCCCGAAAAATACGAGAACGAACAGTGCCGACGGGACAATCCATAATCACGGCAATCTCTTCGTAGCTTAAACCGTCCAATTCGCGCAGCGTAATCGCTAAACGTAAATCTTCCGGCAAAGACTCGATAGTGCGGAAAACGATGCTTCGTAATTCCTCTGACAACATTAAATTCTCAGGGTTCGATATTTCTTTCAGTGCACCCGCATTTTCATAGTTTTCCGCGTCATTGGCATCAATGTCGCTGGAAGGCGGGCGGCGCCCCTGAGCTACCAGATAATTCTTGGCCGTATTCACTGCGATACGATACAGCCATGTATAAAACGCACTATCGCCGCGGAATGACTCTAACGCGCGATAGGCTTTAATAAACGATTCCTGTACCACGTCCGGCACGTCACCCTGAGGTACATACCGCGATACCAGGCTCGCTACCTTATGCTGATAACGAACGACCAACAAGTTAAACGATTTTTGATCGCCTTTTTGGACTCGCTCGACCAGAACCTGATCTGCCAGTTGCTCGCTCATCCGAGGTAATCTCTACTCAAACCGTTCTCCACGCGTAAAATAGTACTGCCAGCTATATAAGTCATGTTTAGAGCAAGCTCCTCATTAGAACCAAGACATCCAATAAAGTTCCAGGTCATCGTTTTCTTTTGCTTAGCGCCGTTACTCGTCTTTGCGATGCGTATCATGACGCATTCTCATCATCTGAGGCTCTACGCTCTTCTTTCGAGGATGATACGATAAATCTGGGGTCTTCGCACGATTCCCCTGTTCCGCTATTCGCTTATTTATAGCGTAGAGAGGGAGCTAAAAACCAATACAGCAATCAACCATTGGGTGCTAACATCGAATTTCCTCTTCTTTTTGCATCCACGACACGACCATGCAAACGACCACTGAATACGTCTGTGATGTTTTAATCATTGGCAGCGGTGCTGCCGGGCTTTCACTGGCGCTGCGTCTGGCTTCTCAGGCCAACGTGACGGTATTAAGCAAAGGCCCACTCAACGAAGGCGCAACGTTTTATGCTCAAGGCGGCATCGCCGCCGTTTTCGATGAAACCGACACGATTGACTCCCATATCGAAGATACCCTGATCGCTGGCGATGGCCTGTGTGAACGGGAAGCCGTTGAGTTTATCGCCAGCAATGCCAAACACTGCGTGCAATGGCTTATCGAACAAGGCGTGCTATTCGATACCGAAACCAGCACCAGCGGTGAAGAACGCTATCACCTCACACGCGAAGGTGGACACAGCCATCGTCGAATTCTGCATGCGGCGGATGCAACCGGAAAAGAAGTAGAAAACACGCTGGTGCAGAAAGCACTATCCCATCCGAATATTCGGATTATGGAACGCTGCAACGCCGTCGATTTGATTACTTCAAATAAGCTGGGTTTGCCCGGTACTCGCCGCATTGTCGGTGCTTATATATGGAACCGTGAACGTGAACGCGTCGAATCCTGCCGGGCAAAAACGGTAGTTCTGGCAACTGGTGGGGCGTCCAAAGTGTATCAATACACCACGAATCCCGATATTTCCTCTGGCGATGGCATCGCCATGGCCTGGCGCGCAGGCTGCCGCGTGGCGAATCTGGAATTCAATCAGTTTCACCCGACCTGCCTGTTCCACCCGCAGGCGCGAAATTTCCTGCTGACGGAAGCGCTGCGCGGTGAAGGCGCATACCTTAAACGCCCTGACGGCACACGCTTTATGCCCGATTTTGATGCCAGAGGAGAACTGGCTCCGCGTGATGTGGTTGCCCGCGCGATTGACCATGAGATGAAACGGCTCGGCGCAGACTGCATGTATCTGGATATCAGCCACAAACCCGAAGCGTTCATCAAACAGCACTTCCCTACCATTGATGAAAAGCTGCAATCTCTCGGCATCGATCTAACGCGTGAAGCAATACCGATCGTTCCCGCAGCGCACTACACCTGCGGTGGTGTGATGGTCGACCAGCACGGGCGTACCGACCTTGACGGCCTGTATGCGATTGGCGAAGTCAGCTATACCGGGTTGCACGGTGCAAACCGCATGGCATCCAACTCATTACTGGAGTGTCTGGTTTACGGCTGGTCAGCCGCCGAGGATATCTTGCAGCGTTTACCGCAAATCAAAACGGTGAAAAAATTACCGGATTGGGATGAAAGCCAGGTCGACAACTCCGACGAACAGGTGGTGATCCAGCATAACTGGCATGAACTGCGTCTGTTTATGTGGGATTACGTTGGGATCGTGCGGACGACGAAGCGGTTGGAGCGAGCACAGCGCCGCATCCATCTGCTTCAGCAGGAAATTAATGAGTATTACGCCCACTTCCGTATTTCCAACAATTTGCTGGAGCTGCGTAATCTGGTGCAGGTCGCCGAACTCATTGTCCGCTGCGCACTGGAAAGAAAAGAAAGCCGCGGGCTGCACTATACCCTGGACTACCCAGAACAGTTCGACGCGCCAACGCCCACCATTCTGGTGCCGTAGTTCATAAAAATAATTCGCTCAGCAAAGGCAGACGCAGCAACAAGGCGTCTGCCACTTACATAAAGAGATAAAAATCTTTTGTCAGCTGTTGGAAAGCCGTCGAGTAACGTCTTTCTCCATCACGAATAGCCAGCGAAGCATTCACACATTCTCTTTCCTGCCGAGACAGCGCCAGCAAAACGCGGTGAGCGGGTTTATCTTCCTGTTCCGATACGCGAAGCTGCTGGTGAACGTACCAGTTATGCTGCAGTGCCAGCGGAATAAATTTCTCCGCCACCTGAACGGGCAGCACCACGCAAAAAAGCCCTTCGGGCATCAGCAGTTGATGCGCACAGCGCAACAGCGCCTCATGAGTTAACAAGGTGGTGTAACGCGCCCGATCACGCTCGGCCGAGCCGCACGCGATCCCCGGGGGAAATAAGGCGGATTGCTGATAATCAGCGAATAGTCGGCACTGCGTGTCTCAGCAAAACTGATAATATCCTCAGCATAGACCGCGATTCTGTCGGCCCATGGCGAGGCGGCAGTGTTCTCCTTCGCCTGCTGACTCGCTGCGCTATCCAGTTCGACGGCATCAATCCGAACATGCGGTTCAGAACGTTGCGCCAACATCAACGCGAGAAGGCCGGAACCACTGCCGATATCCAGAATCCGCGTAGCTGAGGACAGCGGCGCCCAGGCACCCAGCAAAATGCCATCGGTTCCCACCTTCATGGCACAGCGATCGTGCGCCACAAAGAATTGCTTGAAGGTAAATCCATCCCGACGCAATGTCAGTTTATTATCAGCCTGATGACTCATGAAAATAAGATTCCAAACGCAAACCGCAGTAGCATAGGTGAAACGTCAGAACAGGAAAAGCGCCGTTGTCTGCTTAAACAGGTGAAGAACCCGGCCAATGCGTCTATAATCGGCGCCCCAAACAGAGGTAGACCATGACTGTAACCAATTTTTCCGAGCTCGATCTTGATGAAAGCCTGTTAGACGCCCTGCGTGACATGGGCTACGAACGCCCGACCGCGATTCAGGCTGCGGCAATCCCACCAGCGATGGAAGGCCGCGACGTACTGGGTTCCGCGCCGACAGGGACCGGTAAAACCGCCGCCTATCTGCTGCCGGTTTTGCAACATCTTATCGATTTCCCTCGTAAAAAATCAGGTCCGCCTCGTATTCTGATCCTCACGCCAACCCGTGAGCTCGCCATGCAGGTGGCCGATCAGGCGCGCGCGTTTGCTGCACATACGCATCTGGATGTCGCCACGATCACCGGCGGCGTAGCCTACATGAACCACGCTGAAGTCTTCAGTGAAAATCAGGATGTCGTCGTCGCAACGACTGGCCGTCTGCTGCAATACATCAAAGAAGAAAACTTCGATTGCCGCGCAGTAGAAACGCTGATTCTGGATGAAGCGGACAGAATGCTGGATATGGGCTTCGCTCAGGATATTGAACACATCGCCGGGGAAACCCGCTGGCGTAAGCAAACACTGCTGTTTTCTGCGACGCTGGAAGGGGACGCGATCAAAGATTTCGCCGAGCGTCTGCTCAACGATCCTGTTGAAATCGAATCCGATCCATCACGTCGGGAACGTAAAAAAATTCTGCAGTGGTACTACCGCGCTGACGACGTCAAACACAAAACTGCCCTGCTCTGCCATCAGTTAAAGCAGCCGGACGTGACGCGTTCCATCATCTTTGTGCGCAAGCGCGAGCGCGTGCATGAGCTGGTTGCCTGGCTGCGTGAAGCGGGCATTACCGCCTGCTATCTCGAAGGCGAAATGGTGCAGGCCAAGCGTAATGAAGCAATCAAACGCCTGAGCGACGGGCGCGTCAACGTGCTGGTTGCTACGGACGTTGCAGCACGCGGCATTGATATTAACGATGTCAGCCACGTCTTTAACTTCGATTTACCGCGTACATCGGACACCTATCTTCACCGTATTGGCCGCACTGGCCGCGCGGGTCGTAAAGGCTGTGCCATCTCTTTCGTCGAAGCGCACGATCACCTGCTGCTGGGCAAAATCAGCCGCTACCTGAATGAACCGCTAAAACCGCGTGTCATTGATGAGCTTCGCCCAACGACCAAAGCACCAAGCGCTAAAACCACCGGGAAACCGTCGAAAAAAGTGCTGGCTCAGCGGAAAGAGAAAAAAGAGAAGGAAAAAGAAAAAGTTAAGGTGAAAGTTCGCCATCGCGATAGCAAAAATATCGGTAAGCGTCGTCAACCTACGCAGAAAACCGACGAACCGTCTGGCGAATAACAGAGATATAAAACAGAGATGTAAAAAAGGGAGCTTCGGCTCCCTTTCTGTTAATGCTTGGACAGCAGCTTACAGACTTTCTGTAAAAGTACGGGCGATAACGTCGCGCTGCTGCTCTGGCGTCAGTGAGTTAAAACGTACAGCGTAGCCAGATACGCGGATGGTCAGCTGTGGATATTTCTCTGGGTGCTTAACGGCATCTTCCAGCGTCTCACGGCGCAGAACGTTCACGTTCAGATGCTGACCGCCTTCTACACGCACTTCAGGTTTGATTTCCAGCGGAATTTCACGATACTCGATCTGACCCAGATCGCTCACTGGAACGATTTGATCTTCGCTATAACCTGATTTAGCACACACGCAACGCGCCTGTGATTTTTCTTCGTCCAGCAACCAGAAAGAATTGATCAGCGCGCTGTCGTTAGCCTTGGTGATTTGAATACCAGTAACCATAATTGCCTCCGTAAAACGGCGTGTTATTGTCTTAGTTAAAAACTAACTGAGTTAAAACCGCTATCGGCAGAAAAATGCCAAATTTCGTAACGATCGTATAAAACCGTTTGTATCTGCCTTCTTATATACCAGCCTGATAACCAGACATCCTTGACTTAAATCAATTTTAAAACCTCACAACTTCGCCACACCAAGGCAATTTATTGTTTTATATCAATTTTACCAAAATACCAAGTTGCAAATATTTTTGTAAATTTTCAATTTTTTTCAAAAAATCCTTTTCGTCCAGAGAACAACGGTTACGGTTTTACCTCGACACGATAGATCGGTAAGCTACCCACAACACCATTAAACCTGTAAAAGAAGAGTGCATGATGGCGACCTCTCTCACCTGGCATGACGTGCTGGCACAAGAAAAGCAGCAGCCTTATTTCATCAATACCCTTGAATTTGTAGGGAAAGAACGCGCAGCGGGTAAGATTATCTATCCCCGCAGAAGGATGTTTTCAACGCGTTCCGCTTTACTGAACTGCATCAGGTCAAAGTCGTCATTCTGGGGCAAGACCCCTATCACGGCCCGAATCAGGCACACGGCCTGTCATTTTCTGTCCGCCCGGGCGTCCCTGCTCCGCCTTCTCTGGCCAATATTTATAAAGAATTGGCGAGCGACATCCCTGGATTTGAAATTCCACGACACGGTTTTCTACAAAGCTGGGCAGAGCAAGGCGTTTTACTGCTCAATACGGTATTAACCGTTGAAGCCGGACAGGCACATTCACATGCCAATCTGGGCTGGGAAACGTTTACCGATCGCGTCATTGCGGCACTCAATGAGCAACGGGAAGGTCTGGTCTTTCTGCTGTGGGGCTCGCATGCACAGAAAAAAGGCAACATTATTGACCAACGGCGCCACCATATTCTGAAATCGCCGCACCCTTCCCCCCTATCGGCACACCGTGGTTTCATGGGCTGCAAACATTTTTCGCAGGCTAACCAGCTTCTCGAACAGCAAGGGCTACCGCCAATAGACTGGACGCCAAGGCTCCCGGAAGAGGCTTAAACAATGACGGTTTGGTTGCCCTTCAAGACATGAGGGCAGCCGACGATCCTTTATAAGGAAACATTTACAAAGAACCGTCCACAAGTCATCGCTGATAAACGTATTGAACAAATTAAGGACGTTGATTGAATCGGAACAAATCAAGAGAACAGGATAATAAGAAAGGATAAGAGGATTTGGTGGAGCTAAGCGGGATCGAACCGCTGACCTCTTGCATGCCATGCAAGCGCTCTCCCAGCTGAGCTATAGCCCCACATCATGTGGAATGTTCGTGATAATCAACCAAACAGAGGGAGTGTTTGGTGGAGCTAAGCGGGATCGAACCGCTGACCTCTTGCATGCCATGCAAGCGCTCTCCCAGCTGAGCTATAGCCCCGTATCTTACAGCATCACCGTGAAGGCAAGTACTGTGCGAACGCGTCGCATAATATGAAACCCGATTAACAGTGTCAACGGCTAAATCCGGTAATCCGATTAACCGCTGAAAAAGACGCCAAAGGTGAGAAAAACAGACGACAATTTCGATATTGTCCCGTCACAAGCACAATAAAAAGCTGCTAACGATAACGCGATTTATTATCATCACTCTACGTTACGCTTCTGTCTTCTACTATAAGCCCCATCACATGCGCTATTTTCCTATGATTGTATTTTCTCTGATGGTCTCTGCGTCTGGTATTTTGCCCGCTAGGGCACAGCCAACCATTCCTGATATTACCGAACAAGCAAAAGCTCAATTTGAGATCAGGCAGGTCGAAATGAAAAGCGACGCACAACGTGATTATCGACTTTTCATCGCACTTCCGCGCCAACCCGCACCAGAAGGTGGCTATCCGGTCCTGTATATGCTGGATGGCAATGCCCAGTTTCCTGTTGCCGTAAACAGCTATAACGCGAAAAACGGCGCGGCACCGCTGATTGTCGCGGTCGGTTATCCGATAGAGAAACCTTACGATGTTCCTGCCCGCACGCGCGACTACACACCGCCAACAACGATGATCGACCCAGATTTTGCCGCAGGCGGTGAGGCTGAGACGTTTTACCGATTCCTGCAATCCACGGTAAAGCCCTGGGTTGAAGCGAACTACGCCGTCAATAAGCAAAAACAAACGCTTGCCGGGCACTCTTTCGGTGGTTTGTTTACGCTCTATACGCTTTTTAACCACACCGAATCTTTCCAGCGTTATGTTGCCGCCAGCCCGTCTATCTGGTGGGGAAATGGCGTTGTGATTCCCGCCAGAACGCCGCTGCTTTCCACATCACCGCTGTCAATTACTGTCACAGCAGGGGCAAATGAGGATGAACCTGTCAAAATGCAGGCGGGTAAACCCGTCGATGAAAAACGGGCAGAACGACTCAGCCAAAGAAAAATGGTGGAAAGAGCAAAATGCTGGCCGCACAGCTCAATGAACAAGGCAAAAACTGACTTTATTCTGTTCCCCGGCAAAGGGCACGGCGACGTGATCCCGGATGCCATCGGCAAAGCGGTCGCTATCGCCGGTCAATAGTTATCAGGCAACGCCGTTCTCAGGTAAAACAATAAAAAACCCCGGCTCTCAGACCGGGGCTTATTTTGTGCAATGCTATTTACGCGATAGCGATTACTGCTGTGCTTCACGCTCGGCAATAAACGCCAACGCTTTATCAATACGCGCCAACGAACGCTGTTGACCAATCGCATGCACAGTCACGTCAACGCCCGGAGACTGACCTGCTCCAGTAACCGCAACGCGCAGCGGCATACCGACTTTACCCATGCCCTGACCCAGTTCGTCCGCCGTGCCCTGAATGGCGTGGTGGATGTTCTCAGCTGTCCAATCGGTAATCGCTGCCAGTTTCTCACGTACCAGCTCAAGCGGCTGACGTGCAACTGGACGCAGATGTTTCTTCGCCGCATCGGCGTCAAACTCAGCAAAATCTTCATAGAAATAACGGCACGAGTCCGCCATTTCTTTCAACGTCTTACAACGTTCGCCCAACAGGCCAACCAGTTCACTCAACTGCGGTCCGGTACGGGTATCAATTCCAGCCTGCTCAATATGCCATGACAAATGCGTCGCCACGTATTCTGCGGGTAAATGGTTAATATAGTGATGGTTCAGCCATTGCAGCTTCTCAGTATTGAAAGCGCTCGCAGATTTGCTAACGGCATCCAGCGAGAACAGAGACTTCATCTCATCAATAGAGAAGATTTCCTGATCGCCAGATGACCAGCCTAAACGCACCAAGTAGTTCAGCAGCGCTTCCGGGAGATAGCCATCATCGCGGTATTGCATCACACCAACAGCACCGTGACGTTTGGACAATTTCTTACCGTCATCGCCCAAAATCATCGACACATGTGCATATTCCGGCACCGGCGCGCCCAGCGCTTTCAGAATGTTGATCTGGCGCGGCGTGTTGTTGATATGGTCTTCACCACGAATAACGTGCGTGATTTCCATATCCCAGTCATCGATTACGACACAGAAATTATAGGTTGGTGAACCGTCGGTGCGACGGATAATCAGATCGTCGAGTTCCTGATTGCTGAATTCGATCGGCCCGCGAATGCGGTCATTGAAGATAACCGAGCCTTCCTGCGGGTTAAGGAAACGCACGACGTGTGGCTCATCATCAGCATGATGTTCGTGAGAACCACGGCAATGGCCGTCATAACGCGGCTTTTCGCCGTTTTCCATCTGCTGTTCACGCAGCGCTTCCAGACGCTCTTTAGAGCAGTAGCATTTATATGCCGTACCGTTTTCCAACATCTGATCAATAACGGCGTTGTAACGGTCAAAACGTTTAGTCTGGTAGTACGGGCCTTCATCCCAGTTCAGGCTCAGCCAGTTCATACCATCCATAATGGCATCAATCGCGTCTTGGGTTGAACGCTCCAGATCGGTATCTTCAATACGCAACACGAACTCGCCGTCCTGATGACGGGCAAACAACCAGGAGTAAAGTGCGGTACGAGCACCGCCGACGTGAAGATAGCCAGTAGGACTCGGGGCAAAACGGGTTTTGATTTTCATTTGGGATTACAGCCTTATTACGCAACGGCTGTCGGCACAGACCGACATAAGCTCAAGAACAAAAGTGGGCAACATTCTATCACTCTGCTTCGATTCCTCAACGCCGTAACATGCCGACCGTGCTTTTATTCTGGAGGAAATAGCAAGATAACAGGCCAAATTGCACAAGGATGCAGCACCAGCGGCGATAAATACGACGCCTTGACTAATTTTGCAACGAACAATCATTTTAGTTTTAAAAAGCGTTGACTCACATTCAAGGATCCCTATAATGCGACTCCACACAGCGGGGGTGATTAGCTCAGCTGGGAGAGCACCTCCCTTACAAGGAGGGGGTCGGCGGTTCGATCCCGTCATCACCCACCACTCTTTTGAGTTTTAAAGAAGAGTAGCTCGCTGTGTAGAGTAAGAAGATTTGAGATTGGGTGATTAGCTCAGCTGGGAGAGCACCTCCCTTACAAGGAGGGGGTCGGCGGTTCGATCCCGTCATCACCCACCAATCTCATACCAGCTGGTCTTCTTATTAGAAGTTGAAGTAAATCAAGAAGTAAATGTAGTACAGAAGTGGGTGATTAGCTCAGCTGGGAGAGCACCTCCCTTACAAGGAGGGGGTCGGCGGTTCGATCCCGTCATCACCCACCACTTCTGCGGGTCGTTAGCTCAGTCGGTAGAGCAGTTGACTTTTAATCAATTGGTCGCAGGTTCGAATCCTGCACGACCCACCACTTCCGCAAAGTGATACCTCTCTGAAGTAAATCCACCTAATGTTATCTGTTGCACGTGTCGTGTAGGTGAAAACCTGCGTTCAGGTTCGAGCCGAGCGAAGCGAGACAGCAACGCGCCAGCGTTGACCCCGAAGGGGCGAGGCCAAAGGCCGAGTCATCCTGCACGACCCACCACTTCCGCAAAGTGATACCTCTCTGAAGTAAATCCACCTAATGTTATCTGTTGCACGTGTCGTGTAGGTGAAAACCTGCATTCAGGTTCGAGCCGAGCGAAGCGAGACAGCAACGCGCCAGCGTTGACCCCGAAGGGGCGAGGCCAAAGGCCGAGTCATCCTGCACGACCCACCACTTCCGCAAAGTGAATCCTCTCTGAAGTCAATCCACCCAATGTTATCTATTGCACGTGTCGTGTAGATAAAATTCTACTCAATTGCTCCGTATTAGCGTTCCCAATATTCAATGAAGTACCGCAGCCCTACTCAGCTACGGCACCGAAATATCACGCCAGTACGGCTAAGTCCGCTGCATCAAAACCGCGTAATTTATCCGTCTGCCCAGAACGCACCTTTTGTACCCATTGCGCATCAGAAAGCAGAACTCGGCCTACCGCGATCAGATCAAACTCCTCTCGCTCCATCCGCGCATGTAGATTGTCCAATGCCGCCGTGCCAGAACCCTCACCGCCAAACGCGGCAAAGAAATCCGAGGTCAACCCCACTGAGCCAACGCTGATTGTCGCCGCACCGTCAGTTTTTCGCCCAACCGGCGAAGTTCAGCCCTTCCGCCCCATCAACCTCAGGGAATTCAGGCTCCCAGAAACGACGCTGGGAACAGTGAAGAATATCCACACCCGCCTCAACCAGCGGCGCTAGCCAGTCCGTCATCTCCTGTGGGGAACTCGCCAGACGTGCGCTGTAGTCCTGCTGCTTCCACTGACTCACACGCAGAATCAGCGGGAAATCCTCACCAACAGCGACTCGGACAGCACGAATTACCTCAGCGGCAAAGCGAGAGCGTTCGCGGATCGTTGCGCCACCAAAGGCATCTTCACGCTTATTCGTGCCCGACCAAAAGAATTGGTCGATCAGGTAACCATGCGCACCATGCAGTTCCAGCGTGTCAAAACCCAATCGTTTTGCATCCGCCGCAGCGCGAGCAAACGCCGCCACGGTATCAGCGATATCTTCTTCGGTCATCACCACACCGCGAGGCTCATCTGGGCCGACGATTCCCGAGGGGCTTTCAACAGGCGCATCAGGCTCCCAGCCGCGTCCGTGGGTTGACCCCGTATGCCAAATTTGCGGCCCAATACGGCCACCAGCGGCATGAACCGCTTTCGCCACCGCATCCCAACCAGCCAACGCGGCTTCGCCATGAAAGAGCGGGATCCCTGGCATATTACGCGAAGCGGGACGATCAACTACCGTTCCCTCTGTCAGAATCAGCCCGACTCCCCCTTCGGCACGGCGGCGATAATATTCCGCCTGCGCTGGGCCAGGAATGCCGTTTTCAGCCATACCTCTCGTCATCGGTGCCATGACAATGCGGTTAGGAAGAGTTAACCCTTTCAACGTGAAGGGACTAAACAGAACATCATCAGACATAAATATTTCCTTTTATGGTTTAACGTCATAGCGACGTTGAATATCGATTAGAAACGCAATTCATGCAGTTAAGCAACCCCCGTTAGCATCGCCTCCCGTAAAGAGAATGCCACCCTGCTTGCACTTATAAATGATGTATGACATATATAATAGATGTCAATCGACATTTAAAAATAGAGGCACGGTATGAAATACACAACGTTTGACGTAATACGGGCTTACGCGTTTCCGAACTTGCTCTCGGAACAGGAAATTTTGGCACCGGTTGGGGCTATGGTTCTGAAAAAGAACAGGCTAAACAGGTATTTGATCGTTATGCCAACGCGGGCGGCAACTTCATCGATACAGCGGATGCTTACCAGTTAGGCCAATCTGAGCAGATGGTCGGAGAATTCATTGCCGCAGATCGCGACCATTTTGTTGTAGCGACGAAGTACACCTTAAGTGCCATGCCGGATGCCGGAATTTCCCGAACCGGCAATAGCCGCAAGAACATGATCTCATCGGTAGAAAACAGCCTGAAGAGACTGAAAACCGATCGTATTGATGTGCTGTGGGCGCACTTTGATGACCAATTAACGCCACTGGAAGAGATTGTTCGCACTTTCGACGATCTCATTCGGGTAGGAAAAATCCAGTACGCAGGCTTCTCTAATTTCCCCGCCTGGCGCATTGCCCGAGCGGACACTATCGCGGAACTGCGCGGCTGGTCGCGAATTGCCGGTATTCAGGTGGAATACAGTCTGGTGCAGCGCACCGCAGAACGAGAGCTACTGCCGATGGCTGAAGCAATGGGGCTGGCAGCAACGCTTTGGTCTCCATTGGGTGGTGGCTTGCTGACGGGAAAATATCGTCAAAGTAAAGAAGGCCGGCTGATCGGTTTTGGCGGAAGATTAGTGCACACCGAGCAAGACACGACCTTGCTGGATGAGGTTTTTCGCGTTGCAAACGACTTGAACGTCATGCCAATACACATTGCCATCGCCTGGTTGCGGCATAAATCAGCCCGGGCTAGCACCAGCCTGATCCCTATTCTGGGCTCCCGCACGCTGGCACAGTTGGATGATACGCTGCTCGCATTAAATGTGACGCTAAACGACGATCAGGTCGCGCGACTGGATGAAGTCAGTGCTATTTCGCTGGGGACGCCACACGATCAGATCGCAGAGACATTGTCTCGGGCTCAGGGAGGCGACAGCGCTCATATTATTACACCGTGGCCGCCACGAGCCTGATCCGGCTATTGATGAAAGGCATCATCTATTGAGTCTGACTTTTTCATACCCTAAGATGATGCCTGACAGAAAAAGGAGAACAACATGGCCCGTGTATCAAAACAACAGATGGAGCGTAACCGAGAAGAAATCATCCAGGTTTCTTCACAGCTCTTTCGTGAACGGGGCCTGAACGGCGTTAGCGTGAACGATCTGATGGCAGCAGCAGGCTTAACCCACGGTGGTTTCTATGGTCATTTTGCATCTAAAGATGAACTCGCCGCCATCGCCAGCCGAAAAGCGCTTGAGGATTCCGGTACTCGCTGGCAGGAAATGTGCCAGCGCGCAGATAAACATAACCTGGAAACACTGGTGGAACACTATCTTTCCCCGCCCATCGAGACAGCGCAAAAGATGGCTGCGCCCTCACGGCACTAGCCAATGACATAGCCAGAGAAAGTGCAGATAAACCAGTACACGACGTTTATCTCAGCGGTGTCAAAGCCATGCTGGATAGGCTGGAGTCCCTCTCGACGATAAAAGATAAAGAGCAGCGCAAGCAGCATGCTCTGGCGCAATTCGCCCTGTTATCCGGTGCGCTGGCGCTAGCACGCGCAACAGCTGGCGATACTTTGTCGGACGACTTTCTCAATGCCGCCAAAAAGGCACTGCTTGGCGAAACATAAACAGGTTATGGAAAAGGGGCCTGTCGCATCCAGGATAGGTTCCAAACTGCATCCACTCTTAAAACGATTCCCTGTATACAATCCACTCCTCTGACCTTCAGCCATTCAGACTACACCCTTTTTCATAACATCTTGTTATTGCATTATTCCCATCCATCATTAGACCGCCGCAATCGCGGTGCTATGCTTATCCGCACTTGCCCTGTTCACCTAATTTTTTGACAGAAAATATCAAATTTATTTGTTTTCTATTCAGGCGTTAAATCGACGACACTGCCGCCTTATATCCAATAGCACTTTTCGCTAACTCATGAGGTTGTCTAGTATGATTTCTCAGTTGAATCAGTGGTTCACGCGTTTAACCGATCATCCCGATGCAGGTAAACTTTTACTGCGTTTAACCGTGGGTATTCTGCTGCTGTTTCACGGCGTAGCAAAAATTGAGCACGGTGTGGGTTGGATCGTACAGATGCTGCAAGGCGCAGGCCTGCCAGGTTTTATCGCTTACGGTGTCTACGTGGGCGAAGTCGTTGCACCGATTCTGATTATTCTGGGCGTATTTACCCGTATTTCAGGCCTGATTGCCGCGCTGACGCTGGTTGTGGCAACGCTGATGGTTGGCATGGGTAAATTCTTCACCCTGACCGACGTTGGCGCCTGGGCGCTGGAACTGGAAGCACT
This sequence comes from Pectobacterium sp. PL152, assembly GCA_021907015.1. Lineage (GTDB taxonomy): Bacteria > Pseudomonadota > Gammaproteobacteria > Enterobacterales > Enterobacteriaceae > Pectobacterium. Next base: position 1,090,316 of record CP091064.1, read on the forward strand.
CTATTTCTTTGCTGGCATTATCATCATGCTGGTTGGCAGCGGCCGTTATTCTGTTGCCTCTAATCCTGCTTATCGTTAATCCTTGCCATACGGCAGGCATTTCCGATAAAAGCAAAAAACCCGCGAATATCGCGGGTTTTTTATTGCAGCTATCTTCCGATCAGATTTCCCAATCGTGGCTATAGCGCTTAGGCTTGAACTGAATCACATCGCCTTTCTGTAGCCCGTGCAGGCTTGCATCGTCTTTTGCGACTTCCGCTTCAATCAGTTCAGACTGCTCACCCAGCTTCAACGACAGGCGCGTTAAGGCGCCGAGTGGACGAATATCGCGCACCGTCACCGCCTGATAGCCTTCCTGCGCCTGAACGGATAGCGACACTTCATGAGGACGGAACAGAATCGTCTCTTCCGTTTGCGCCACTTTCAGTCGGTTACTGTCGCCGAGGAAATGGTAAACAAACTCGCTGGCTGGGTTGTTATACACCTCTGCTGGCGTGCCGATTTGTTCAATCACGCCTTTATTCATCAGCACGATACGGTCAGCCACTTCCATCGCTTCTTCCTGATCGTGCGTCACAAATACCGAGGTCAGATCGATATCTTCATGCAACTGAGACAACCAGCGGCGCAGCTCTTTACGCACCTTGGCATCCAGCGCGCCAAAGGGTTCATCCAGCAGCAGGATGCTCGGTTCGACGATCAGCGCACGCGCCAGTGCAATACGCTGACGCTGGCCGCCGGAAAGCTGTTCAGGATAACGATCTCCCAGCCAGTCCAACTGCACCAGATTCAGCAGCTCATGTACTTTCTTTTCGATATCACGCTTCGAAGGCCGGATATTTTTCGGCTTCATTCGCAGCCCAAACGCGACGTTATCGAACACCGTCATGTGGCGGAATAGCGCGTAGTGCTGGAAGACAAACCCCACGTTGCGTTTGCGCACATCGTGGACGGACACATCCTGACCGTGGAAAATAATACTGCCACTATCCGGCTGTTCCAGTCCGGCGATAATACGCAGCAGCGTTGTCTTACCGCAGCCCGATGGCCCCAGCAGCGCCACCAGTTCACCGCTGTGGATCGACAAATTAATCTCGTTCAGCGCCCGAAACTGGCCAAATTGTTTATTAATATTGCGAATCTCAATGCTCATTTTTGGCCAACTCCTGTTGTTTCTGTATTTGCTTCGTCAATCGACCTTCACTCCACTGGCGCAGTAACAGCACCACCAGCGACATGATCAGCAGCAGAATCGCCACGCTGAAGGCCGCAACGATGTTGTACTCGTTATAAAGAATTTCGATATGCAGCGGCAGCGTGTTCGTCAGGCCGCGAATATGGCCGGAAATGACGGAAACGGCACCAAACTCGCCCATCGCGCGCGCAGTACACAGCACCACGCCGTAAATCAGCGCCCACTTCACATTCGGCAGCGTGATATGCCAGAACATTTGCCAGCCGTTCGCCCCCAGCAGACGTGCCGCTTCTTCCTCCTGCGAACCCTGCTCTTCCATCAGCGGAATCAGCTCACGGGCAACATAAGGCAATGTGACGAAAATTGTCGCCAGCACGATGCCCGGCACAGCGTAAACAATTTGCAGATCGTGTTCGAGCAGGAAGGGATAGATCTTGCTTTGTGCACCAAACAGCAGCACATACACCAACCCCGCCACAACGGGGGAAACAGAAAACGGTAAATCGATCAACGCCAGCAGAAAGCTCTTGCCACGAAACTCGAATTTCGTCACACACCACGCCGTCGCCAATCCGAATATCACGTTTAACGGCACGGAAATGACGGTCGCAAGCAGCGTCAACTTCAGTGCGGAGATCGCATCCGGTTCGGTAATCGCATCCCAAAAGGCATCGATGCCCTTATCCAGCCCCTGGGTCACCACCATCATCAGCGGCAGCACCAGAATCAGAAAAAAGACGATCCACGCGAGTGAAACCAGAATGTAATAGGCTGCGGGCTGCTTTTTTCTTTTAGCCGCGCTGGCCTGAGCGGAAATAACCTGTTCCATGACGACCAGCCCTTACAGTTTCGGTTGAATGCGGCGCTGCAACACGTTAATCAGCAGCAGCATAATGAAAGAAACCAGCAGCATGAACACGCCGATCCCGGTTGCCCCTTTGTAGTCATACTGATCGAGCTTGGAGACGATCAGCAGCGGCAGGATTTCGGTTTTAAACGGAATGTTCCCCGCGATAAACACCACGGAGCCGTACTCCCCCACGCCGCGGGCAAAAGCCAGCGCAAAGCCCGTCAGCCACGCCGGTAACAGCGCAGGAAGCAAGACATGGCGGAAAACCTGAAGCGGACGCGCGCCCAGACAGGCGGCGGCCTCTTCGACTTCTTTGGGAATATCGGCCAGTACCGGTTGTAGCGTTCTGACCACGAAAGGCAGCGTGACAAAAATAAGCGCCAGCGTGATGCCAATCCCGGTGTAGGCGATTTTGAACGGAAACAGCGAGCCAATCAGACCATTCGGTGCATACAGCGCCGTCAGGGCAATCCCCGCGACCGCTGTGGGCAGCGCGAAGGGCATGTCGATCATGGCATCGATCACTTTACGGCCGGGAAAGGTATAGCGCACGAGCACCCAGGCCAGCAGCGTCCCGAGAATACCGTTAATAAAAGCCGCAGCCAGCGCTGTACCAAACGAAAGCCGCAGGGAGAAAAGCACCTGACGGCTGGTTATCAGATCCCAAAACTGGCCGAACGTTAATTGGCTGGCATATAAAAACATCCCCGCCAACGGAATGAGGACAATTAATCCTAAATAGCTCAGGCTAAACCCTAACGTTAGCCCGAAACCGGGAATCACTGAGGAAGAACGCTGTGACATACCGTGCCTTTAATTTTCATACTCACTACCCAGCCAACAACTGCTTGCCGACACGCGCTACCTGACAGAAGATTTCGGGCGGCTGTCGCCAGCCTTTTAACCTGAAAAAAGCCGCTAGGTGATAGCGGCCTTAATCCGTCAGACGTTAAAACTTACTTATTGATCTCTTTAAAGATTGCGTCGAACACGCCACCATCGTTAAAGAATTTGTCCTGTGCCGCTTTCCAGCCACCGAAGTCCTTATCGATCGTCACCAGATTCACAGGGGCAAACTGATCTTTAAACTCTTCAGCAATCTTGGCGTTACGTGGACGGTAGAAATTTTTACCGATGATGCGCTGTGCTTCATCGCTGTAGAGGTATTGCAGATAAGCTTCAGCCTGTTTCTGCGTTCCCTTGCGCTCAACGACTTTATCCACAACGGCAACTGGCGGTTCAGCCAGAATCGACAGAGATGGTGTGACGATTTCAAGCTGATCGCCGCCCTGCTCTTGCAGAGACAGGTACGCTTCGTTTTCCCATGCCAGCAACACATCACCTAACTGACGCTGTACAAAGCTAATGGTCGCCCCACGCGCACCGGTATCGAGAACAGGCGCATGACGATACAGCTCGGTCACAAATTTCAGTGCGGTTTCATCATTACCGCCCGGTTGCGCTTTGGCATACGCCCACGCGGCCAGGAAGTTCCAACGTGCGCCGCCAGAAGTTTTCGGGTTTGGCGTGATGACTTCAACGCCCGGTTTCACCAGATCGTTCCAGTCTTTGATTTGCTTTGGATTACCTTTACGCACCAGAAAAACGATGGTGGAGGTATAAGGCGTGCTGTTGTCAGGCAAACGCGCCTGCCACTTAGGATCGATCAGCTGTTGATTCAGGTTTAATGCATCAATATCACCGGCCAGCGCCAGCGTCACCACATCGGCCTGCAAGCCGTCAATCACCGAACGCGCCTGCTTTCCAGAACCGCCGTGCGAGTTTTTGATGGTGATATCTTCACCGGTGGTCGCTTTCCAATGCTTAATAAACGCCGCATTGTATTGCTGATACAGTTCACGCGTCGGATCGTAGGACACGTTTAATAATTCGGTAGCCGCCGAGGCCACACCGGAAAACAACAGTGCTGCCGTAGCAACAGATAACCCCAGACGACGTATTGACATTCTTATCACTCCCTAATGCTCGAAAGTATCAGATAAAATCATGACGGATGTGACTGATTAATAACTTAAATGATTCGACTTGCAGGACAAAACGCGATCGTTTTGCACCGCACATATGCAGCTTGAAATAGGACGGGTATATCAGGCTGACAACATGGAAGTGACAATAGTGGATATAGGGAGGGGGCAAAAATATTGTTTCGCGATAATTTATGCTATCGCGTTATATTGTTAATGGTTATGTAATAGTTTTCAATCTAAGCAATTTTGTCGCTGTTGACGGCATTTTGCGAGGGAGGACGGGGTAACCCTGATGCCCTGCGGCATCAGGTAAGTACGGCGGAGAACAAACAGGGTTAAGTAAAAACCGTCAATTTTCAGCTCTACTCTTCTTCATCAAGCTGCAAAGCCACGTACAGAAGCAAGCGATCGTCGAAATTCCCCAGATCTAACCCCGTCAGCTCGGAGATGCGGTTGAGACGATACTCCAACGTATTACGGTGAATAAACAGCGCTTTCGCCGTCGCACCGGGCTGAACGTTATTACGGAACCAGGCGCCCAGCGTCCGACGCAGCAGACCATTGCCATCCATTGCTTTCAGCTTCGAGAGTGGCCGCACCAGCTCGTTTGCCTGCCAGCCGCCGCGCAGGCTGTCCAACAGCACGGGCAACATCAGATCCTGATAGTAATAACAGCGCTGAGCAGGCATACGCTGTTTGCCCACGCTCATGGTCGTGCGTGCTGTGCGGTAAGAGCGCGCGATACTGCCAGGGCCGGCAAAATAGTTTCCCAGCGCCAACCGCACCCGCAGCCGACTGCTTTCCGCCATGCGCGACATGAGCGTATCCACCCGCCGCCGATGATCTTCTGCATCCCAGCGCCCGTGGCTGTTCAACGCCGGTTTTAGCACCACCATTTCTGTCAGGGAAACGATCGCGATCAGGTTGTCACGTTCCGGCGTGGTCAGCAGCGTCTGCAACTGCTGTAGCTCCGCCATGGCAGAATCTACCCCGAGCTGCCCGCTGTCCACTTCAATCACCGCCGCAACGCGTGGCTTATTCAGATCGATGCCTAAGCGCTGCGCCCACTCCATGAGGGCGGGAGAAAGATCGTCGGTGCGGATCAGGTTCAACACCAGCTCTTCACGCAGACGGCTATCCTGCGCCAGCATATGCAACAACCTCGCCTGCTCCAGCATCATTTCCGCCGTCATACAGACCAGTTCGCCGTACTGCCGTAGCTGGCTGGGGTTCCCTGTTAAACCAATAACACCAACGATTTCACCGTCGATGCGCAGGGGTAAATTGATGCCTGGACGCACGCCATGCAGGTGGCGCGCCACGGCATCATCAATATCGACGACCCGTCCCTGCGAGAGCGCCAGCAGCGCCCCTTCGTGCAGTTCCCCCAATCGTTCCTGATCGCCACTGCCGATAATCTTACCGCGAGCATCCATCACATTGATATTGCTATCAATGATCTGCATGGTCCGCGCGACAATATCCTGTGCCATCTTGGCATTGAGATGATACGACGCCATTTTTACCTCTGAGAGGAACATTGACAATTGCACCAGCATACCGCCACACCGTGCGCCACACATTGTGCAAATTAACAAAGAAACGGGAATTAGATTAAATCTGTGGAAGAACTCACAAAAGCACTTTCATGGAGAAGCGAGAACGAGCCGGGCACCGAAGTGCCCGGCCAGAAAATCAACGTAACAAGCTGTCTTAAAAGGCAATTATCCACTTACACGTTGAACAGAGCGGTTATTGAGCCAGCAGATAAATCGTGCTGTCGCCACGGCGTACATTCAAGGCTAATACTGCCGGTTTGCTGTCGAGAATTTTACGCAGCTCGCCAATATTCTGTACCGCCTGCTGGTTAACCCCGAGAATAATGTCGTCCTTCTTCAGACCAATTTTAGCCGCGGCGGAGCCGGGTTTGACGTTATCCACCTTGACGCCTTTTTCGCCATCCACCTGCGTATTGCTCAGCTCGGCACCTTCAATGCCAGAGTAGAGATTACCGGAAGCCACCTGAGCCTGATTACTCTGTTGCAGCGTCACCTCGACCGTCAGCGGTTTACCCTCGCGCAACAGCCCCAGTGCCACTTTGCTGCCCACTGGCAGCGAGCCAACCTGCGCACGCAGCGCGGAGAAGCTGCTGACCGCTTTGCCATTCAGCGTAACGATCACATCACCCGCCTTGATGCCTGCTTCATCGGCTGCCGATTTTGGTCGTACCTGGCTCACAAACGCGCCACGCTGGGCATCCACTTTCATCGCCTGCGCCAGTTCAGAGTTCAACTCCGTCCCGGTAATACCCAACTCGCCGCGCTTCACTTCGCCAAATTCGACAATCTGTGCCACGACGCTTTTCACCATATTGCTGGGGATAGCGAAACCAATCCCGATATTGCCGCCATCTGGGGCAAGAATCGCGGTATTCAGACCAACCAGTTCCCCATTCAGGTTCACCAGCGCGCCACCGGAATTCCCCCGGTTAATCGCCGCATCGGTCTGAATAAAGTTCTCATAGTTTTCAATATTCAACCCACTACGCCCTAGCGCAGACACAATGCCCGAGGTCGCCGTTTCGCCCAGACCATACGGGTTACCAATCGCCACCGTGTAATCACCAACCCGCAACTGGTCAGAATCCGCGACCTTGATAGCCGTCAGATTTTTGAAGTCTTTCAGCTGCACCAGTGCGATATCTGAACGCGGATCTTTACCTAACATCTTGGCGTCATACTTGCGGCCATCGCTGAGGCGAACCTGAATCTTATCGGCGTTCTCCACCACGTGGCTGTTAGTCACCACATAGCCTTTCTCCGCATTAATCACAACGCCCGCGCCCAGCGCCTGGAAGTTTTCCTGTTTTGGTTGCTGTTGGCCGTTGTCATCATCGCTCCCTTCTCCCTGACACACAGGCGACGACTGGAACGGCGATCCGTCCTGGCAGAAAGGCGAGTTTTCACCAAAAATGGCTGAAGCTGCGGGGGATACCTTCTTTTCCCGCATTGCCCACGTTGGTGGTATGCCCTTCCACGTAGATGCTCACCACGGAAGGCATGACCTTTTCCAGCATAGGGGCCAGGCTGGGGAGTTGACCCGATGACGCGGCAGACGCCGCTGACTCAGCCGCATTCGCCGTGGTGGAGCCCATCGCCATCGCCAGACTTAACGCCAGCGCACTCAGAACCAGTGATTGTCTTTTCATAGGAGTATGTCTCATAGTAATCAACACGCGAGTCTTACGGCCCGTGTACCCGACACCGGGTACACTCAGTGGTCGTGCTGTATGAGATAAATATGGACCAACAATGTTCCCGAGGGGAAGATCGTGAAGCGTAAGGAAATATTGAACGGCTTTACAAAACTCGCGATTTCCATTGCCGTCTGTTCGTCGCTAATCTGCCGCCATCAGCTTGCGGTATTCGTCGTAGGCGTACAAATCCGTCATACCGCTGATGTAATCCTGAATCAGACGCGCACGATAGTAATATTCACGGACGATTCGCTCGTTTTCGGGTAAGGCTTCCAACGCGGCAACCGCTTCGCAATAGGCCAGACAGTGCTTGCTGGACAGCTTGTGATAAAGCCGCGTTTCAATCGGATAGCGCCTGTGCGTATCATCGAGGACAAGCTGACTGAAATCCTGATAGGGCATCTCGAGCAGCGGGCTATAAATATCCAGCAAGCCGCGAATCACGCGATCTCCCTGTAGCTCCAGCTGTTCAACCTCATGATGATTAAAAACGTGTTTTAAGGCGACGTGTTTGAAAATGCCTAGCAGGCGATTCTGCGGGCTGTCGTCCTCAAGCAACGCCTGATTAAACGATCCGGCATAGATCGCTGGCAGGTTATCAATAAAACGCTTCGCGGCATGCGGCACCATCTGCTGCACGGTATTAACGCGAAGATTCATGAAGAACTGATCGTCGTGACTGCGCCATTTTAAACGTTCACGCTCTTTGAAGGCGTGTTCAATCGTCTTAGCGAAAATATCTTTCTCCGTTCCTTCTCCCCAATTTTCACGCAACAGGTCGTACAATTCTTCAATCGTGAGAATCTCTTTCTCAACGGCATCTTCCAGATCCGCAATACAGTAGGAAACATCATCCGCTGCTTCCATGATGTAGCTCAGCGGATGACGATGAAATTCGCCCATATCCAGCTCTTCACGTAGTCTGGCGACAAACGCTTCTTCTGCCAGATAGTAGCCCGGCTTCTTCATCAAATAGTGGTAATCCGCCGGCAGTTCGCCGTGCCAATATGCGGGACGGGTATATTTCAAAATACAGGCGACTTGCCCGTAGGTCAGATTGAGCTTCAGCAATGTGTGTACCAGCCTGATCGCCTGTGCATTGCCTTCAAAGTGGCTCAGATCCTGTCGGATTTGCCCACGCAATTCGTCCAGCCCATCCTGCTGCATCCGTAGCGTAGGGACTTTACAATCATCGACACGTTCCGGGGATTCATTGTCCAGATAATGGCTATCCAGCAATTTTCTGAACCATTGGTTAATCGCGGATTCGCCAAAATGCCCGAATGGCGGATTGCCGATGTCATGCATCAGGCACGCCATTTCGACCATGCTTTCAAACGGCGTTTGTCTGTCTTCCAGACCCAGCGACGCCAGCCGCCCATCGACTTGCAGGCGGTGCAAAATATCTTTGGCGATATAGCGCCCCACCTGCTGAACTTCCATCGAATGGGTCAGGCGGGAACGGACAGCCGCGTTACGCTCCAGCGGGAAGACCTGGGTTTTTTGCTGTAAGCGGCGGATGGCGGCGGAGTTAATAATACGACCACGATCGCTCTCAAACTGACGCACAATCGCATAGCCATTATCAGCCGTTTTAGGTCGGCTGAAATGTCGCTGAAAGCTCATTTTTTGGCGAAATCGATATCAGACATACGGTTCTCCCTATCATCCCGCTACAGCAAAATAATGCACACTCCATCTCATCCCGCTAGCCATGATAGACTAACGCCCGCGATATACACCTAATGCGGGTCATTTAACGATCGAGATACACGGTGCGACCACAGGGGTGAGGCATCCCTGCGGGAACCTCCCCTGTGTTTCCCCCAAAATGGGGCTTCAGTGACCAGCATTAGGTATACGCCTTCCATTTATAACAGAATTTGCGGGGAACCTTATGAAAGTCGGTATTATCGGCGCGATGGAACAAGAAGTAACGCTGCTGCGCGATCGGATTGAAAACCGTCAAACCTTCCAGCGTGCGGGTTGCGAAATTTACACCGGACAAATCAACGGCGTAGAGGTCGCCCTGCTGAAATCGGGTATCGGCAAAGTCTCCGCCGCGCTGGGCACCACGCTGCTGCTAGAACACAGCAAGCCGGACGTGGTAATTAACACCGGTTCCGCTGGCGGACTGGCACCTACATTGAACGTCGGTGATATCGTGGTTTCCGATGAAGTTCGCTACCACGATGCTGACGTCACGGCCTTTGGCTATGAACCCGGTCAAATGGCGGGCTGCCCTGCCGCTTTCCCCGCCGATGACAAACTCATCGCGCTGGCACAGGAAACCATTGCCGATTTACAGCTGAACGCCGTACGCGGTCTGGTTGTCAGCGGTGATGCCTTCATTAACGGCGCAGAACCATTAGCCCGTATCCGCACGACCTTCCCGAAGGCCATTGCCGTGGAAATGGAAGCGACGGCGATCGCCCATGTCTGCCATCAGTTCGCCGTCCCGTTTGTGGTTGTGCGTGCCATTTCTGATGTGGCCGATAAAGAATCACACCTGAGTTTCGATGAATTCCTGAGCGTTGCGGCACAGCAATCAACGCGGATGGTGGAAGCGATTCTGGCTAAGCTGGCCACACGCTAATCGTGACTGTCAGGCTTCTCTGCTGGCTGACCGGGCTACTGCTCTGCACCGCCGCTTACGCCATTCCGCAGCGTGTCATTAGTCTCGCACCGCACGCAACGGAAATGGCCTATGCAGCTGGCATGGGCGAACAGCTGATTGCGGTCAGCGCCTGGTCAGATTACCCGCCAGAAGCGAAAAATCTGGAACAGGTGGCTTCCTGGCAGGGAATCAACCTGGAGCGGATCCTCGCGCTTAAGCCCGATCTGATTCTGGCCTGGCGCGAGGGTAACCCGCAGCGGCCACTGGAACAGCTCGCCAATTTCTCGATTCCTATCGTTTATCTGGATGCGAAGACGTTAGAGGATATTCCCGTGTCATTGCGACAGTTGGCGACCTATAGCCGCCATCCTGAGCAAGCCGAACGGTCTGCGACAGATTTTCAGCAGGAAATAGGCAGGCTACGACACACGGGCGAGAGGCAGAATGCAGCGCCACTGCGGGTATTCATTCAATTTGGCACTCAGCCACTGTTTACTTCTTCGCAAGCGACGCTGCAAAGCCAAATCGTTTCACTGTGCGGCGCAGAAAATGTCTTTAACGACAATCCGGTGCCCTGGCCACAGGTCAGCCGTGAGCAGGTATTAAGGCGGCAGCCACAGGCCATTATTGTCAGCGGAGCGCCAGATAGCATTGCCAGCGTGCAGGCGTTTTGGCAGCCGCAATTAGCGGTGCCGGTCATTACCGTCAATGAAGACTGGTTTAGCCGCAGCGGCCCTCGTTTGCTATTAGCAGCCCGACAAATTTGTTCTCAATTAACAGCATTAAGCCCCGACTCTTCGTCAGCAAAGTGATTGTTAATTAACACTGTGAAATCACTTCGATAACAATAGCTTCATTAGTATACAAGTTGTAACACTCACAGGCTTTTATTTCGCCAATATTTGCCGATAATCTGAACGCAACGGTGGAATTATAGACATCATTAATGGCGTTAATTACCACCCGGCGATAAAGCCAAAGAAAGTTGTACGAAATGAGAAAATTTTGAACCGGCAGCGGTTCCTTTGACACCAGGTAGCTTTAACTATGAAAAATGCGTTGCTTTACGCGGGCTTACTGATGGCGGCCTGTAGCACAGCATATGCAGGAAATCAGGGTGGGCAAATTAATGCTCAACTGACGATACTACCGGCGTGCGGCGTAACGCCTCAATCCGGTCAATATCAAATGACATGTAACGTAGCCTCTGTACCACAACCTAAAATTACTGAGTCACGTATTCAGGTCGATCAGGCAAAACTTTCTGCCTCTGCGGCAAAAACCGCACAGGGTACGGAAACGCGTCTGATTACGGTCGAATGGTAATCAACCTAACGTATGACGAACCGATAAAAACCGTGTCTTGATGTCAGGACACGGTTTTGTTTTTTAGTCGGCCGATCATCGCCATGCAGGATCAGACGCTGAAAGAGGAACCACAGCCACAGGTGGATTTCGCATTCGGATTCGTCACGACAAAACGAGAACCTTCCAGCCCTTCGGTATAATCCACCGCACCGCCAACCAGATATTGCAGGCTCATCGGGTCAACCACCAGCGACACCCCTTGCTTCTCAATGGTCATATCGCCGTCGTTGATTTGATCATCAAAGGTAAAACCGTACTGGAAGCCGCTACAGCCGCCGCCCGTGATATACACGCGCAGTTTCAGCTCTGGGTTTTCTTCATCAGCAATCAGGTTTTTCACCTTACTTGCCGCTGCATCGGTAAATTGCAGAGGCAGTGCTGCTATATCGTCGCTCATATTTTTACTCCCAACTCAGGGCTTACCAGGTGATAAACCCATATTCATACGCTTATTATCCGGCAGTCTGCGAAAACGTTCAAGATTTGACAGCGACTGTTGAAATAATCGCCGCATTATGCCGCCTCATTTTCCCCACAGCCAGTACTCTCTGTGGGTATCCTGCGGCGTGTTTTCAAGTGAAAACCCGCGCAGCGATTTCATAACAGCGATCAGTTTATTAGAATACCCCTACATTTTACGATTAAGACCAGTCAGGACCGCGTAATGAACAAATCTGAAAGCCTGTATGCTGCGGCACAGCAACTTATTCCCGGCGGTGTAAACTCACCCGTTCGTGCTTTTAACGGCGTCGGCGGTACCCCGCTGTTCATCGAACGGGCTGATGGCGCTTATCTCTACGACGCCGACGAACAAGCGTACATTGATTACGTGGGATCGTGGGGTCCAATGGTGCTGGGGCACAATCACCCGGCAATTCGTGATGCGGTGATCGCCGCCGCAGAACGTGGTCTGAGTTTTGGCGCACCGACCGAGATGGAAGTGCAGATGGCACGTCTGGTCACTTCGCTGGTGCCCAGCATGGATATGGTGCGGATGGTCAACTCCGGCACCGAAGCCACCATGAGCGCAATTCGTTTGGCACGTGGCTACACCGGTCGCGACAAAATCATTAAATTTGAAGGCTGCTACCACGGCCACGCCGACTGCCTGCTGGTGAAAGCCGGTTCCGGCGCGCTGACGCTGGGTCAACCGAACTCTCCCGGCGTTCCGGCCGACTTTGCTCGCCATACGCTAACCTGCGTCTATAACGATCTGTCGTCCGTACGCGCCGCATTTGAACAATACCCTGACGAGATCGCTGCAATCATTGTCGAACCCGTTGCGGGCAACATGAACTGCGTTCCACCGCTGCCGGATTTCCTTCCTGGACTGCGCGCTCTGTGCGACGAGTTTGGCGCCCTGTTCATCATCGATGAAGTGATGACCGGCTTCCGCGTCGCACTGGCGGGTGCACAGTCGCACTACGGCGTGGTGCCGGATCTGACCTGTCTGGGGAAAATCATCGGCGGCGGCATGCCAGTTGGCGCATTCGGCGGCAAGCGTGAAGTCATGCAGGCGCTGGCACCGACCGGTCCGGTTTATCAGGCGGGAACACTGTCCGGCAACCCGATTGCTATGGCGGCAGGCTTTGCCTGTTTGACGGAAGTCGCGAAACCCGGTGTACATGAAAAACTCACCGCGTTGACCAATCAGCTGGCAGAAGGCCTGCTGGCTGCCGCGAAAGCCGAAAACATTCCGCTAGTCGTGAATCAGGCGGGCGGTATGTTTGGCCTGTTCTTCACGGATGCCGAAAGTGTCACCTGCTATCAGGATGTGATGAAGTGCGACGTCGAGCGCTTTAAGCTGTTTTTCCACATGATGCTGGAAGAAGGGGTTTATCTCGCGCCGTCCGCTTTTGAAGCGGGCTTTATGTCGCTGGCGCATACGCCACAGGACATCGACCGCACCATCGAAGCCGCGCAGCTCTGCTTCTCACGCCTGTAAAGCGTATCTCGACGGCGTCATTCACTAGCATTGACGCCGTCGCATCCATCCGTTGTTTCAGTCTTCATTACACCCTCTCCCTGCCCTCCACTTTTTTTCGTCAGGATTCTCGTTTGAGAATGACAAGCCGTTTCAAATTGGTTATGAGTAAGTGTATATTCCTGAAAATAGCGGAGAGGTCATGTTAAAGATTCTAGGACGCACGTCGTCGATCAACGTTCGAAAAGTGCTGTGGCTGTGCGATGAGTTGGCGATTCCCTTCGACCGCGAAGACTGGGGTGAGGGCTATCAGTCACCGCAATCACCAGCATTTTTGGCGCTCAATCCTAATGGCATGATACCGGTTATTCAGGATGACGATTTTGTCATGTGGGAATCGAACGCGATTATACGTTACCTCGCCAACGCAAAGGACGGTGCCTGGCTCTACCCGCCGGATCCACGCAGCCGTGCTTCGATCGATCAATGGATCGACTGGCAGGCCAACGAGCTCAATCCTTCATGGCGTTACGCTTTTATGTCGCTGGTACGTCAGTCTCCCGCCCATCAGGATCCCCAGCTCTTGACGGCCTCCTGCAATCTTTGGTCGCGCACCATGGGCATTTTGAATCAGCAACTGGAGCGAACCGGCCACTACGTTGCAGGACAAGCGTTTACACTGGCCGATATTCCCATCGGGCTGTCGGTAAACCGCTGGTATGAAACGCCGCTGGAACACACGGACTATCCCGCCGTCCGCGCCTACTATGAGCGCTTAAGCGAACGCGCAGGCTACCTGACCTGGGGACGAAACGGCACGCCATAACGCGATGTTCGTAGGGATAAGACTACGTTGCGCTACCCGGCCCGATACCGCTCATCTCACACGCCAGCGCCCCTGCGCGCTTAAGGGCATACGTATAGCGTTCATCAAACGGGTAGCAGCACGATAGCCGAAGCCCGTGCTTACAGCGGCCGCTCAGCGTGTAAAGCTCGCCGGGCGTGACGCAAATCTGCTCTTGCAGCAGGCGATGGAACAATTCAACACCATCCACCCCGCCCGGTAACTCCAGCCAGAAGACAAAACCGCCCTGTGGCTGCGTCGCCCGCGTCCCCTGTGGAAAATGCCGAGCAATCAACCCACGCGCCTCATCCATCTGTGCGGCATAGCGACGGCGCAGCGTACGCAGATGGTGATCGTAACCGCCGGACTCCAGAAACTGTGCCAGCGTTTCCGATAACAGCGCCGATTCCGCCATTGACGATACCGCTTTCAGCCGCGCCACTTTGGCACGGAAACGACCCGACGCCATCCAGCCAATGCGAAAATCCGGTGCCAGCGTTTTCGTGAAGCTGGAGCAGTAAATCACCCAGCCGTCGCGATCGAAGGCTTTCACCGTCGGCGACAGCGGCCAGGTAAACTGAAGTTCGCTGTATAACCCATCCTCAATAAGCGGCACCTGATAGTCATTCACCAGCTTTGCCAGCCGCTTTTTATCCTCCAGCGTCATACTGCACCCCAGCGGGTTCTGTACGTTCGGCATGGCGATAATCGCCTGTAGCCGCTCCTCTGACAGCAGCAATTCCAGCGCATCCAGCGCGAGACCGCGTTGTGGATCGGTGGGAATCTCCACCGTTTTCAATCCCAGACTGGCCAGCAGAGGAAAGAGATAAAAATAGGTTGGCGTTTCCAGCCCGACACAGTCGCCCGGCTGCGTCACCGTGCGTAGCGCCAGCTGTAGCGCCTCCATACAGCCGTGGGTGATCGTGATGTCTTCACGAGTCAGGGTCATGCCCAAATCCATCGCACGCCGCGCCACTTCGCGCCGCAGTCGCTCACTGCCCGGCGGTAGCGCATAACGGCCAATCAGGTCGGGCTGTCGCCGCAATAGGGAAGCGGTAATACGGCTAATCTTTTCGGTCGGATAGAAATCGGCATGCTGTGGGCACGCCAGAGAAATGTTGGTGTAATCCGGGTGTGTCTGGGCAGCAAACACGGTATCAATCAGATCCAGTTTCTCACTGCCCGGCACAATCACCTGCGCGCGATGCGGCTTACTTTCTGTCAGCGACGGCAGACGTCCGCGCACAAAATAGCCGGACTGCGGCCGTGCTTCGATCAACCCGCGATCTTCGAGAATACGCCAGGCATTCAACACCGTGTTGACACTCACCTGATGGGATCCGGCGACGCGGCGAATAGAAGGCAAGCGGCTTCCCGGCGCTAACGTCCCTTGATGAATCGCCGTGGCGAAGGTTTCCGCGAGCTGTTGATAGAGCGTACTTTCTTGTGAGTCGATGATGGACACAGTTCCCCCGCCAGCCGATGAGTACAGTTAACGATTAATGCACTTTGTACCCATTACAATAATCGTTTTGTGTACCTGTAACCATTTTTTTTTTCTGCCTACTATAGTGCTCTTCCCCATCATCAGGATAACACCATGCTCGACCCTTCTTTTTTCAGCTACGTCACCGTCATGTCCATCACACCGGGCCCCAATAATCTGCTGCTGGCAACCTCAGGCGTCAATTTTGGCCTGCGCCGTACGTTACCGATGATGGTGGGAATTACCGTTGGCTGTGGGATACAAACAGCACTGATGGGTGTGGCCCTGGAACTTCTGCTGAGCTGGATGAGCGTTATCCGCCTCCCTCTTACCGTGCTGGGGTGCGTCTATCTGCTGTGGCTATCGTGGAAAATCGTGCGCTCATCGGCACCGGAATTACAAGGGCGAGTACAGCCGATGACTGCACTGCAAGGGACGCTATTTCAAGCGGTGAATCCGAAGACCTGGCTAATGGCCAGCAACATCGCGCTGCTTTATACCGCCAGTGGTGGCCTTTTCACCACGGTCATCGCCTTTATGGCACTCAATCTGCCCTGCGTTTTAGTCTGGGCAGCGCTCGGCGATCGCATCGGCAAACATCTTCAGGAACCGTGGAAACTGAAAGCCTTCAACGGCATTATGGCGTTCTCTCTGCTACTCACCACATGCTGGATGCTGGCTGAAGCCATCAATCTCTCCCGCTAATTGCACGGCGTTGGCGGGTTTTCCTTCCCGCCTCAGCCCGCGTTATCGTTATTTCACCTGCTTGCGGAGCAGATAAACAAAGTAAGGCGCACCAATAAACGTCGCGAGCAGCCCTGCCGGAACCTGTGCCGGAAAGAGGATCATTCGACCAAACCAGTCAGCAATAACCATCAGCGCACCACCAATCAATGCCGAGCTGGCGATTTGCGGCAACACGCGGTTAAAGCCCAGCATCCGCGCCATATGCGGTGCCATTAACCCGACAAAGCTCATCGGCCCGACCATCAACGTTGCCATCGCGGTTAGCACCGATGCCAACAGCAAAACCAGCAGACGAACTGGCGTGACAGCCACGCCAAGCGATCTGGCCGTCGTGGCGCCAAGCGGCAGAATACGCAGCCAGCGCTGGCACAGCGGGACGATCAATAGCAGCAGAAGGGCAATCACCGCCGTGCGTATCGCGTCTGTTGGTTCGACCGCGTAGGTTGAGCCCGACAGCCAGGTCAGCACGGTTCCCATGCGCGGATCGCCACTGGCCAACAGCAGCGCGATCACGGTGGTGAACGCCATGCTCAGCGCGATCCCAGCCAACAGCATACGCTGCGTGGAGAAACCACCACGTCCGGCAATAATCACCATGATAAGCAGCGTCAACGCCGCCCCTGCACTACCAGCCGGAAGCAGCCACACGAACGCATTACCGGGAACGAAGAACAGCAAAATAATGACGCCAAACGACGCACCGGAGCTAATCCCCAGCACTTCCGGGCTCCCCATCGGGTTACCCGTCAGCTTCTGTATTAACGTTCCCGCGACCGCCAGCATCACGCCAGCCGTGAGCGCCGCCAGCACCCGCGGCCAGCGCCACGAGAGCAGTTGCCCTAACACATCGCCGCCGCCCCACTGCCAGCCTTGCGCGTCTTTCCCTAGCATCAGCGCTGCGATCACCACCATTCCCAGCAGCATGATGCCAAGTACCAGCCAGGTTCCCCACAGGCAACGTTCAACCGCTGGCGTGCTGTTACTGTCGATCATCGCGGGCTGGCTACTATTACGCAGACGCGGCAGCAGCCACAGCAGCAAAGGCGCACCAATCAGCGCCGTCGCTGCGCCCGTTGGGACATCAAGCCACACGCGGCTCAGCCAGATCACGCCCTGATCGGCGACGCCGAGCAGCAACGCGCCGAGCAACGGCGCGAATAAGAGACGGTGAAGTAAACGCCGTGCGCCCAACATTTTCGCCAACAGCGGCGCAAATAGGCCGATAAAACCAATAATGCCCGCCGCATTCACCAACTGCGCGCACAGGAAAATCCCCAACCCAAGCGCGCTCAGACGTGCCAGCGACAGCCCAAGCCCCAGATTACGCGCGACGCCGTCATCCAGCCCCAACAGCGTTAGCGGGCGAATCAACAGCAGCGCTAGACAGAAACACACCAGAAGACGCGGAAGCACGAACTGCACATTGCTCCAGTCTTGCTGGTTTAGTACGCCGCTGCTCCACAGGAATAAGCCCTGAAGTTGCTCATGATGGAAGAGCGCCAGCAGCTGATTGACCGCGCTACAGTAGAAACTCAGCACCAGCCCCGCCAGTATCAGCGTCACCGGTGATAAACGCTTGCCCCAGGCGACGCCAAAAACCAACGCGCCAACCACCAGCGCGCCGATCATCGCCGCGGCCTGCTGGGTCCATACGCCGCCGGGCAACGCCCACAGCGTAACGACCGTGATCCCGAGTTGCGCCCCCGTAGCGATCCCCAGCGTTGACGGTTCGGCCAGCGGATTACGCAAGACCTGCTGGAATAGCACACCGCACAGCCCCAGCCCTGCGCCAATCAGCAGCGCCAGCACCATGCGTGGCAACAGACTGTAATGGAACAGAAGCTGTTGCATATTGTTCAAGGCGGGATGGGTCAGCCCTGCAACCCACTGTGATACCGGTAATTGCTGCTGCAAATTGTAGCTGCCCATGCCCAGCATCACGATCAGCAGCAAACCCATCACGACCACTGGCAGCACCAGCGGATGACCAACACGCGGGTGCGCGTGCGAGGAACCGACAGACAAAGGATTAGCCATGATTTATCGCCTCCAGTGCCTGATTCAATACGCGGCAAAAGCGCATCGCCGAGAGCGTTCCGCCATACAGCCAGACGGCAGGCACGCGTTGCACACGCTGTTGACGCACAAACGGCATCGCCTGCCAGAGCGGGTTCTTATCAAGCTGCGCGATAATGGCGCTATCGCCATGCTCGAAGCAGAGCACATTGGCATCACCGATCTCCGCCAGACTCTCAATACCCACAATCGTACTGCCCCAGAAGCTGGTTTCACCACGCCAGGCATTTTCTATCCCGATATGATCCATCACTTCCTGAAAAAGACTGTTCTTGCCAATCACTAACACATGGCGACTGTCGACCAGCGTGATCAGCAACAGCGGCCGCTGGGTATAGGGTTGAAGCGTGATTTTTTCCTGCTGGAGAAACTGCGCCAGCTCCATCAGGTGCCGTTCACCAGCCGCCTTCATATTTAGCGCATCGGCCAGCTTCATGACCGAGGACTGTGCCGCCGTCAGCGGCTTCCCCTGTTCGCTGCTAAAGCCAAACCCCAGCATCGGAGAGATGCGGGACATTTTCGCGACCGAAGGGCCGTAGCCTTCAGAGTAAAGAATCATGGACGGGCGAATCTGCGTCAGCAACTCCAGATTTGGCTCGGTACGCAGCCCCACATCAATCACCGAGTCAGGCAGCGCAGGCTCTTTCACCCACAGGTTATAGTTATGCTTATCCGCGATCGCAAAGGGGGTAATGCCTAGCGCCAGAAGCAGCTCAACGGGCAACCATTCCAGCGCCACAATGCGGTTTACATCGGGGAATGTGGCAGTCGTTCCCCTGCTCGCCGCCGAATACACCAGCGGCGACAATAGCAGCGCCGTCAGCAAACGACGGCGTAGCGGATCGGGAGAGGATGGAGAAGAAAAACGTTCAGGCATCATGAGCAGAAAAACCGAGTTAACAAACGAAGCTGACCGGTGCGCCACCAGCCGGATGAGGCAGAATGCCCATGGGAATGCCGTAGATGCTTTCGAGCACATCCCCTTGCATCAGCGCGACAGGCTCACCCTGTGCAATCATCTTGCCACCGCGCAGTGCCACCAAGTGATCGCAGTAGCGGGCAGCCATATTGATATCATGCAACACCGCAATGACAGTGATGCCGCGCTCGCGGCTCATGCGCTGGATCAGCGCCAGCACCTCAACCTGATGGGCAATATCCAGTGCGGAGGTCGGTTCATCCAGTAACAGACAGCGGCTATCCTGCGCCACCGTCATCGCCAGCCAGGCTCGCTGCCGTTCACCGCCGGACAGGCTGTCCACCAGACGGTTGGCGAACGGTTTCAGCCCCACCAGCGTGATGGCTTCCTCGACCTTTTCCCGATCGGCGCTGCCGAAACGGCCTAATGCGCCGTGCCACGGGTAACGCCCTACGGCAACCAGCTCACGCACAGTCATCCCTTCGGCAGCGGGAAGCTGCTGCGGTAAATAAGCCACCTGACGGGCGAATAATTTGCTGTCCCAGCTTCCGGTAGCCTGTTCCCCCAGTAATGCGGTTCCGCTGCTGGCGGGCTGGTGACGGCCCAAAATTTTCAGCAAGGTCGATTTGCCCGAGCCGTTATGCCCAATCAGGCCGCACACTTTCCCGACAGGGAACGTGATAGAGAGCGGGTGTAGCAGCGTGCGTCCGGCGACGGAAAAGCTGACGTCGTCCAGTCTGAAGGTGGTATCAGGCAGTACAGTTTGATTTTGCATAGCGTGTTTGATTTTTAATGTCACTGAAGGACAGGAGTAAGCAGCGATCGCGACGCCCGTCACTATCGAATTCAGCGCGAAATGAACGGGCTAAAAGAGAACGATAATGATTACGACAAAGGCAGCATGATAGGCGCAACAGAATACCAATCGCAAGACTTTTACCTGTCAGCAACAGAATGGCATGGCAGGAAAAGCGGTCTCAGGCAGGATGCGGTGCTCGTCTCAAAATAGCAGGCACAAAAAAATACCTCCAAATTAATCCTGTCCCTTATACACAAGCCTAGAAGTATCGCGGTTTTTGCCGTGGTCAGGCGTAAAAAATTATGCTGAGGAGGTAGCTGGCTTCGGATGAGCCGCAGGACGCGGCGAAAGCTTGCGCCACGTCGGACAAAAACGTCAGAGACGTTTTTGAACAGCACTCGTGCTGGCCCGAAGGGCGAGCCCCATTTATAGGGCGAGTAAACGTGTCGCAAGCGGTCCGCTAAGCCAGATACCGACGAAGGTACCGCGTCAGCGGCATAATTTCCGCCGAAAGCCTGGGGTCACGGGGCGGCGGCGTTTGAGTCGCCTCGTGTCGGGCGCGTGCTACGCGGTAGCATAAAATAACCGTATTGTAAGCGCACGAAACCGTCTCTCAGGCTGCATAAGATATAGCTAAGAGACGGCAACTAGTTGAAGCAACGATAGATTATTGACCAAACATTTGTTTGATCCAGTCGGCGACGCCTTCTCCATCTTGCTGTCCCTGCTGTGCGGAAGGCTGCGGCTGGCTGGCTTGACACAGCGCCTGCGGGTTATCCGTCCAGACCGGCAAGACACGCCCGGCGCTGCTGCCGTTACAGATAAAGTTACCGCTGGCATCCACCGTCATGGTCGTGATGCCTTCCGGCGGTGTCAGCATGAGCGGCAGCGGCGTTTGGTTTTCCAGATAGCGACGATAAATCGTCAGCGCACCGTTCGCCCCCGTCAGCTTGGCCGGGCCGTTGTTATCGCGCCCTACCCAGCTAATCGCCACTTCTTTACCGTCGATCCCCGCAAACCAGCTGTCACGCAGGTCATTGGTGGTACCGGTTTTCGCCGCCAGATGATAATTCGGGAACTTCACCGCCAGCGAACGCGACGTACCGCGTTCGACAACCTGCTGCATACCATACAGCGTCAGGTAGGCCGCTTGTGCCGGAACCGCACGCTCAGCCTGCGGGAAGCTCTGGTACAGCACCGTGCCATCTTCCGCAATCACTGACCGCAGCGAGGAAAGCGGTGCACGGTTGCCGCCGCTGGCGATCGTCTGGTATTCCTGCGCGACTTCCATCGGCGTCAGACTGATCGCACCCAGCAGCATCGCCGGTACAGGTTGAATCACGTTTTCCGGAATCCCTAAACGCTTCAACGTTTCCGTGATCTGATTCAGCCCCACAGCCATCCCCAGATTAACGGTCGGAACGTTCAGCGAGTTCGCCAGCGCATCAACCAGCATGACACGGCCGCGGAACTCACGATCGTAGTTCTTCGGCTGCCATAGCTGCCCGTTAGCTTGCTTGATCGACAGCGGCTCATCCGCCAGCAGGGTGTTCAGACGATAAGTGTCCGGCTGACTCAGCGCGGTCAGGTAGGTCGGCGGCTTCGCCAACGACCCGACGGGACGACGCGCCTGTAACGCCCGGTTAAACCCGGCGTACTGCGTTTGAGAGCCGCCGACCATCGCGCGAATTTCACCGCTAAAACGATCGACAATCACCATCGCCGCTTCCAGATCGCTCACGTTACGGCCTGCACGCAGTGCCGGAACGCCGACCTCTACCGCTTTTTCCGCCGCATCCTGCGAGACCGGATCGAGCGTGGTAAAGATCTTCACGCCGGAGAGATCGTTAACCTTGTCGCCAAGCCGCTGTTGCAGTTCCTGACGCACCAGTTGCATAAACGCAGGCTGAGGGCTGATGACGCCGCCTTTCGGCTGGACGCCCAGCGGGCGCGCGCTCAGCATGTTGTACAGATCGGCATCAATCACCTGCTGATTCTGCAGCAGGCGCAGCACCAAGTTGCGTCGCTCTAACGTAATCTCCGGATTACGCCACGGATTGTACAGCGACGCCCCTTTCACCATGCCCACCAGCAGCGCCTGCTGATCGAGACTCAGTTCATTCACCGGGCGACCAAAATAGTACAGGCTGGCAAGTGGGAAACCGCGGATCTGATCGTTACCGCTCTGACCGAGGTACACCTCGTTAAGATACAGCTCAAGGATACGATCCTTGCTGTAGCGATAATCCATGATCAGCGCCATATAGGCTTCGTTAGCTTTACGCCACAGCGAACGCTCATTAGTCAGGAACAGGTTCTTAACCAACTGCTGCGTCAGCGTACTGCCGCCCTGTACCGCGCGTCCTGCCGTGATATTGGCTAAAAACGCACGGCCAATCGAGTACAGGCTAATACCATCATGTTCATAAAAATGGCGGTCTTCGGTCGCGACCAGCGTATCAACCAGCAGATCGGGGAAGCCGGAACGCGGCACGAATAAACGCTGTTCGCCATTCGGCGACTGCATCATGGTGATCAGTTTTGGATCGAGACGGAAAAAGCCGAAGTTACGCTGATTATCCAGATTCTGGATCTGCGACAGACGATCGTTGGCAAACGTCAGGCGCGCCTGAATCTGCCCTTCTTTCCCATCAGGGAAATCAAACGGACGGCGCAGCATATCGATGCTGTTGCCGCGCACGCTGAATTCACCCGGACGGGTAATGCGGCTCACCTGACGGTACTGCATACCTTCCAGCAGGCTGATCATCTCTTTCTGGCTATAGGCCATGCCCGGCTCAAGGTTGACCATACGGCCATAGACGGCTGCGGGCAGTTGCCAGACCTTGCCTTCAATACGACTGCGGATCTGGCTGTCGAGGTACACGCCATAGATCGCCATCGCAACGGCAAAGATCAGGAACAGCTTGATAGCCAGCCCCAGCCAGCGCCGTCTTCTCTGCGATTTACGCGTCATCGTATCATCGCCATCGTAATCATCATCGTCGTCATAGTCGTCCTGATAATCATCGTAGTCATCATCATAGTCGTCATCCCTGCGACGTCGTATGGCCTGTTTGCGTTCAGGTTTACGTTTTGGCGCTCTCCCTTTGCGTCCGATAGGTTCGCGGTCATCCCGAGACATTACAATAACTTCTCCATCAGGTTGTTCACGGCTATCTGCTCTGCG
The DNA here is from genome assembly GCA_021907015.1 of Pectobacterium sp. PL152. GTDB lineage: Bacteria > Pseudomonadota > Gammaproteobacteria > Enterobacterales > Enterobacteriaceae > Pectobacterium. The sequence goes on from CP091064.1 coordinate 1,113,575, forward strand.
CTCAAGCCGCCTACTCTGTTTCCAGCCCCTTTTTTTGGGAAAGCGGAAACGTCTGAAATTAGTGATTCTGATATTTCTTGGTACGTCTCGTCGGAGCCGTATTCGCCGGATCGTCCGGCCAGACATGCTTGGGGTAACGCCCCTTCATCTCTTTTGTACCTCGCGGTAAGCGCCTTGCCAGAATGCCGCTAAATCCCGCGTAATTTGTAGTGGACGCTGAGCGGGTGATAAAAGTTCCAATACCAGCGCCACACGCCCCTCTGCCAACAGCGGGCTCTGCTGCTCACCGAACATTTCCTGCATCCGCACCGACAGCACCGGAGGTTTATCGTCATAATAGGCGATAGGCAAGCGACTGCCGCCGGGTGCCGTGTAGTGCGTGGGCAGCGCGCTATCCAGCCGCTGGCGCAGCGACCAGTCCAACAGTCGCAGCAGCGCATCGCTCAAATTAATCTGGTGCAGTGCCCGTAAATCACGCACGCCGGACAGTGACGGCTGTAGCCAGATTTCGAGCGTTGCCAGCAGCGTATCGTCATCCACCAGTGGCCAGTCAACCTCAGGCAACCACTGGCGAGCGCACTGTAGCCGAGCGCGGAGCTGTAACGCCGCAGCGTCCCAGTTTAATGCTTCAATCCCCTGCTCCCGAATCCAGGATAACAGCGCCTGCTGTAATGCTTCATCGGAAGGCTTATTCAACGGGCGCGTTCGTAGCGTCAGGCAGCCTATCTGGTCACGCTGGCTGGCGCGCAGAGTACCCTTTCTTCGTCCCAGTGCACCACGTTACGCTCATTTATTAATCCGGGTAGCCGCCGTTCCAGCCGTTCAATATCCAGCGGCAAGGCCAGCAGGATCCGCGCATCCGCGTTCTGATTATTCTGTAAGAGCGCCGGAGCCAGCAACCACTCCGTACCCGACAGCGCGTCATCAGCCGACATCATCGCACCGCTGCCGTTCGCAAGCTGGTAGCGCCCATCCTGGCTACGCCGCCGGGCGATGCGATCGGGGAAAGCTTGTGCCAGCAGCCAGTCGGCTTCTCCGCTGTCAATACGCCCCGGAGCCGTCGATAAACGGCGTGTCAGCTGTTTTGCTCGCCGCAGCCAGTGCGGCAATGGGCGATGCAGCCAGTCAGCCAGATTAATCGACCCGCTACGCGGCGGCTCTTCGAGGATCGCCGCCAGACATCCGGCGGTCGCCAGCGCATCTGAGTTTTGCTGTGACGCGGCATATAACATCGTCGCCAAACGGGCATCGCTGCCTAGCGCGGCGATCTTGCGACCTTCAGCGGTCAACCGATCCTGCTCATCGGTAATGCCAAGCTGGCGCAGTAGCTGACGTGCGGCATACAGCGCGGGGGCGGGTGGTGTATCCAGCCAGGTTAACTGCGCCACATCGGTACAGCCCCACTGTAATAAGTCCAGCCAGACGCTACTTAAATCGCTATTCAGTATCTCAGCTTCGCTTTGCGCCGCTGCGCGTTCTGCCTGTTCGCGCGAGCACAGATGCCAGCAAATACCGGGGCTTAACCGTCCGGCACGTCCGGCGCGCTGCACCATAGAGGCCTGGCTGACTCGCTGTGTCACCAGTCGGGTGATGCCGCTTTTCACATCAAAGCTGGCGACACGTTCAAGACCGCTATCCATCACCAGCCTAATTCCTTCAATCGTCAGGCTGGTTTCAGCAATATTGGTGGCTAACACCACCTTACGGCGACCCGGTTCAGCAGGCAGAATCGCCTTTTGCTGTTCCGCCAACGTCAATGCACCGTATAACGGGCAGAGATCCGTCTCGCCCGACACGCTATTTTCCAGCAGCGCCTGCACACGGCGAATCTCCGCGACACCGGGCAAAAACAGCAGAAGCGAACCGTCTTCTTCACTGAGCAAGCGCCGCACCTGTCGCGCAACGCCCTCTTCCAATCGTTCCTGATTATTCAGCGGCACATAACACCGCTCAACCGGATAGCTGCGACCTTCGGAAACCACGCAGACGGCTTCCGGCAGCAGTGCCGCCAGCCGCGCATTGTCGAGCGTCGCGGACATAATCAGCAGTTTTAAATCGTCACGTAGCCCTTGTTGCACATCGAGCAGCAGCGCCAGTGCCACATCAGCCTGCACGCTGCGCTCATGAAACTCATCAAGGATGATCAGCGCCACGCCTTGCAGCTCCGCATCCTGTTGCAGCAAACGGGTCAGCATCCCTTCGGTGACGACTTCCAGCCTCGTTGCGTCACTCACGCGGCTTTCTGACCGCATGCGATACCCTATCGTCTGTCCCGGTTCCTCGCCGAGTTGCTGTGCCAACCGCCAGGCTACGCTCTTCGCCGCCAGACGGCGCGGCTCCAGCATGATGATGCGCCCGTTTAAATTACCCTGTTGTAGCAATTGCAACGGCAGCCAGGTCGATTTTCCCGCCCCTGTTGGGGCATTGAGCAGCACCTGAGGCGCGGTATGTAGCGCCGTTATGACATCATCCAGCACGGCGCTGACGGGCGGTAAAATCACAACATCTCCGTATAAGGTTAACTTTCAGCGGCGAGCATTGTAGCATCATGATGAATGTAGCATCGGATGGAATCAGAACAGAGAGATCGCCATGTCAGCCCCCGCCGCCTGTTTTTGCCCTATCACTACCGGAAACCACGCAGCAAGAGATTATCCGCTGGCGTGCCGAGCGTTTCGCCCCGGAAGCGGGTCGTCCGGTCGCGGCGGCCAATCTTCATCTGACGCTGGCTTTTTTAGGTGACGTTAGTGAACAAAAAGCGCAGGCCTTACGGACATTGGCGGGCCGCATCCGTCAGCCTGTATTTTCCCTTACGCTGGATGACGCCGGACACTGGCCGCGCCCCGGCGTTGTCTGGTTGGGCTGCCGCCGCGCACCGCGTGACCTGCTACAGCTCGCGGAACTGTTGCGTTCTCAAGCCGCACGCAACGGCTGTTATCAAACGGCATTACCTTTTCATCCACACATTACGCTATTGCGCGGCGCGACTCGTCCCGTTGCGATCCCCCGCCACCTTCAGTTGGCAGGTCGATATGACGCAATTTTCGCTTTACGAATCACTTTTCGACAATGGCAAAACCCGCTATCAACAGTTGGAAAGCTGGTCATTTATTAAATAAGAAAATAGTTAGATATACCCTAAATAATTCGAGTTGCATGACAAAACGTTATCGTTTTGAACAACGCTCTGCGTTGACCCTTTAGGCAAGGCCCATTTATGGCCTTGTAACGCGGCAACCGAGCGAATCCCCAGGAGCTTACACAGGTAAGTGACTGGGGTGAAATAAGGACAAATCGGCTTAGCCGATTTGAACGCCGCTTGCGGCGGCCCTTCAGGGCGAGGCTCAGAACTGAGCCAAGTATTGCCAACGCACAAGCAGCTTGAAGTATGACGGGTATAAACGAACAAAACAGGATACACATGAACTATACCCCACGTTTACAACCTGCCCGGTTGATTAAACGTTACAAACGCTTTTTGGCCGATGTCGTGACCCCGGAAGGCGAGACGCTCACGCTGCACTGTGCCAATACCGGCGCGATGACGGGCTGTGCGACGCCCGGAGATACCGTCTGGTACTCCACATCCGATAACCCTAAACGGAAGTATGCGCACAGCTGGGAACTGACAGAAACGCAACAAAATCACTGGATTTGTGTCAATACTCTGCGTGCCAACACATTATTGTACGAAGCCTTATTGGAGAATCGTATAGAAGAGCTGTCGGGCTATTCAGACGTAAAAACGGAAGTGAGATACGGTACGGAAAATAGCCGAGTCGACGTGCTTTTACAGGCGCCAGACAGGATTGACTGCTATATTGAAGTGAAATCTGTCACATTATTGCAACATGAATGTGGTTACTTTCCCGATGCAGTGACGCTCAGAGGGCAAAAGCATCTGCGTGAACTGCAACAGATGGTTTCCAATGGAAAACGCGCAGTGCTGTTTTTCGCCGTGCTCCATTCAGGAATCCAACAGGTTTCCCCGCCCGGCATATTGATGCACGCTATGCGGAATTATTTACAGAAGCACAGCGGGCAGGGGTTGAAATTTTATGTTACGGCTCCACATTATGCCCTGACGGTATTACATTGACGCACAAACTACCGTTGTTGGGATGAAGTAAAAGCATTGCATAACACGCCGAACGCACCACCAAAGGCGTAACACATTGTTTATTATTTAATGTAAGCAGGTTGTTCCTCACACTTTATCAGGCCGGTGTCAGGAAGCATTGCCAACCCCATCTTCATCTGCTATTTATAGCGGCCTGTTTTTTCCCCTTTGGGGGCCGATATACCCAGATAGCTGAAGTTATGGCCAACAACGCCGCAATTTCACTGCATAAAAGGGTATTATGCGTGTCGTGTTATGTAGGAGAAGCAACATGCAAGAAGGGCAAAACCGTAAGACATCTTCTCTGAGCATTCTCGCAATTGCCGGAGTAGAGCCGTACCAGGAGAAGCCGGGCGAAGAGTATATGAACGACGCTCAGCTGGCTCATTTCAAGCGTATTCTTGAAGCATGGCGCAACCAACTCATGGATGAAGTGGATCGTACGGTATCGCACATGCGCGATGAAGCCGCTAATTTCCCCGATCCCGTGGATCGCGCAGCGCAGGAAGAAGAGTTCAGTCTCGAACTGCGTAACCGTGACCGTGAGCGCAAACTGATCAAGAAAATCGCCAAAACGCTGGTGAAAATCGAAGAAGAGGATTTCGGATTCTGCGAATCCTGTGGCGTCGAGATTGGCATCCGCCGTCTGGAAGCACGTCCGACTGCCGATCTGTGTATTGACTGCAAGACACTGGCAGAGATACGCGAAAAGCAAATGGCAGGCTAATTTTCCTGTCCAGAATCGGCTCCTGCCCGTCGCGGGGCCGACTCCAGGAACGCTACCGCTGATGAATGATGTTCATCACTCTATCTTCTGTCTGGATAAAACGCTGACGAGATAGCATCAACCCCTTATGTCTGGAACTGTTTGTTTTACACAAAAATAGTTTTACCGAAACGACCCCTTCTCCTGAAGTGAATCCCTTTACTGAAACCGACCACTACGTCGGACGTTTTGCGCCTTCTCCCTCTGGCGATCTGCATTTTGGCTCACTCATCGCCGCACTGGGTAGTTATCTTCAGGCGCGTTCCCAACAAGGGCGCTGGCTGGTACGTATTGAAGACATCGATCCGCCACGGAAATTCCCGGAGCCGCCTCCCGTATACTCGCCCAGTTAGAACATTACGGCCTGTATTGGGACGGCGAGGTGATGTACCAGTCACAGCGCCATGCACGTTACCGCGAGATCCTTCAGCAGCTTCGACAGCTGGGAATGAGCTACTACTGCACCTGTACGCGTAGCCGTATTCAGCAGCTAGGTGGACACTATGACGGCCATTGCCGGACGCGTAACCTGCCCTCCGATAACGCCGCGCTACGCCTGCGCCAAACAACGCCGGTATTTCACTTTCACGATAAATTGCGTGGCGAACTGTATGCCGACACGGCACTCGCGCAGGAAGATTTTATTATCCACCGCCGCGATGGGCTGTTTGCCTATAATCTGGCCGTCGTGATCGACGATAACGATCAGGGTATTACGGAGATCGTGCGCGGCGCCGATCTGATCGAGCCGACAGTGCGGCAAATTTCACTCTATCAGAAGCTGGGCTACGCGATCCCTACCTATGTTCATCTGCCGCTGGTGCTGAATACAGAAGGAAATAAACTGTCCAAACAGAATCATGCCCCAGCGCTGCCGAACAGCGATCCGCGTCCCGTGCTGCTGGCTGCACTGCAATTTTTGAATCAACCGCTGCCGGAAAACGGTCAGGATATGACGCTTTCCGCATTGCTGGCATGGTCTGTCGCGCACTGGTCACTTGATATCGTCCCGTTGCAAGCGGCAATAAACGCGTCCGCGATCACATCAGCATTCTCAAAGGGGCATTGGTGAGCTATGATTAGCCGCTATTTTTAGTGACGCGTCATCCTTAGCCGTCACCTTTGCAGGCCATCGTCGGGGCGATGTCAAAAATATCTCCCGGACGTTTTTTGCTGTGCCGTTGATTTATCCATCACTATCGAGGTGTATTATCTTTTCCCGAGTTGCTAATTTTTGCCGTAAAGTACTGAATCGTGAGAACGACATGGTCGAATCAGAGGAACCACATCAGCATCTGACGGTGATTCCGCGTGACCAACACACTATTTCACGCAGCGACATCAGCGATAACGCGCTGAAAGTACTTTATCGCCTGAACAAAGCGGGCTACGAGGCTTATCTGGTTGGCGGCGGCGTACGTGACCTGCTGCTGGGCAAAAAGCCGAAGGATTTTGATATCACCACTAACGCCACGCCCGATCAGGTGCGCAAGTTGTTCCGCAACTGTCGTTTGGTTGGGCGTCGTTTCCGTCTCGCCCATATCATGTTCGGGCCAGAGGTGATTGAAGTTGCCACGTTCCGTGGTCACCACGATCAACATCAGGAACAGCAGGAAACCAAGAATTCTTCTCAGCAGGCTCAGAGCGGCATGCTGCTGCGCGACAATATTTTCGGCTCGGTTGAAGAAGACGCACAGCGCCGCGATTTCTCGATCAATAGCCTCTATTACAGCATCGCTGATTTCAGCGTTCGTGACTACACTGGTGGTCTGAACGACCTGCGTCAGGGCGTCATCCGTATGATTGGCGATCCCGAAACGCGCTACCGTGAAGACCCGGTGCGTATGCTGCGCGCCGTCCGTTTCGCTGCCAAGCTGAACATGACGGTCAGCCCGGAAACCGCTGAGCCGATTCCTCGTCTGGCCTCACTGTTGCACGATATTCCTGCGGCGCGCATGTTTGAAGAGTCGCTGAAGCTGCTTCAATCAGGCTATGGCTATCCAACCTATAAAATGCTGTGTGAATACCAGCTGTTCCAGCCGCTTTTCCCGCTGCTGAGTCGCTACTTCACACCAAACGGCGATTCCACATTGGAGCGTATGGTTGCACAGGTGCTGAAAAATACCGATCAGCGCCTGCAAAATGACATGCGGGTCAATCCGGCGTTTTTGTTTTCCGCCATGCTGTGGTATCCGCTGGTTGAGCATGCGCAAAAGCTGGCCCAGGAAAGTGGTCTGGCTTACTTCGATGCCTTCTCGCTAGCGATGAACGATGTACTGGATGAACAGTGCCGTTCTCTGGCCATTCCTAAGCGCATTACGTCGTTAGTTCGTGATATTTGGCAGTTGCAAACGCGCCTGTCGCGTCGTCAGGGTAAACGCGCTTATAAACTGATGGAACACCCTAAATTCCGCGCCGCGTATGACCTGCTTTGTCTGCGTGCCGAAATCGAAAATCATCAGGAGCTGCTGCGCCTGGCTCAGTGGTGGGGAGAATTCCAGGTTGCCGCACCGCCGCGTCAGCAAAACATGCTGAAATCTCTGGATGATGGCCCGACGCCACACCGCCGTTCCCGCCCTCGCCGACCGCGTAAACCGACAGCGGCCCGCAGAGATCAAGCCTGATGGTACGTGTGTATCTGGCGCTGGGCAGCAACCTTGCCCAGCCTTTGCAACAGGTGCGCGCAGCATTGTCTGCGCTGGACACGATTCCACACACTCGCGTCGTTTGCTGCTCCTCATTTTATCGTAGCCGCCCGCTTGGCCCGCAGGATCAACCAGACTACCTCAACGCCGTCGTTGAGCTGGAAACCGCATTAGCGGCCGAATCGCTGCTGGATCACACACAAGCCATCGAGCTGGAACAAGGCCGTGAACGCAAGGAACACCGCTGGGGCCCGCGCACGTTGGATCTGGATATTCTGCTGTTCGGCGATGTCGTCATCCAGACTGAACGTTTGACCGTGCCGCATTACGACATGAAAAATCGCGAATTCATGCTCTATCCGCTCGCGGAAATCGCCCCTGAACTGACATTCCCCGACGGTGAAACGCTCACTCAACGGCTAACCCATGTTGACCGCAACGGTCTGACCTTATGGGATAATGAACGGTGGGATGACGAGAAGCCGACCGGAACATTCGGTTCCCCATAGCCATCACATCTGCAACTTGACGCGCGACGGGTATATCGCTACTCGTCGGCTTACATTAGAATGTCCCCCTCAATTCTTCGCCCTATTGACATAGGAAGACCGTCATGAAACCGACGACTATCTCCCATTTGCGCCAATGGAAACAAGATCAGCGAAAATTCGCTACGATTACCGCTTACGACGCCAGCTTCTCCCGCCTGTTTTTGAACAAGGCATCCGTGTAATGCTGGTCGGTGACTCACTGGGCATGACCGTGCAGGGTCACGATTCCACATTGCCCGTGACCACAAACGATATCGTTTACCACACGCAGTGTGTTCGCCGCGGCGCACCACTGGCGCTGGTTCTCTCCGATATGCCTTTTATGACCTATGCCACGCCGGAACAAACGTTCAGCCAGGCCGCAGAGCTGATGCGCGCAGGCGCAAATATGGTGAAGCTGGAAGGTGGAAGCTGGCTTGCGCCAACGGTAAAAATGCTGACCGAACGCGCCGTGCCAGTTTGCGGCCATCTGGGTCTGACACCGCAATCCGTTAACATCTTCGGCGGCTATAAAATTCAGGGCCGGAGCGAAAGCGATGCCAATCAGCTACTGGCCGATGCCCTCGCACTTGAGGAAGCCGGTGCACAGTTGCTCGTGCTGGAATGCGTTCCTGTCGCGCTAGCTAAACGCGTAACGGACGCGCTGTCGATTCCAGTGATCGGCATTGGCGCAGGCAACGTTACCGACGGACAAATTCTGGTCATGCATGATGCTTTCGGCATTACCGGTGACAACACGCCTAAGTTTGCCAAGAACTTTCTGGCACAAAGCGGGGGCGATATCCGCGCGGCAGTGCGTTTGTATGCACAAGAAGTCGAACAGGGTATTTACCCGGCCGAAGAACATTCATTTCATTAAAAAACGAGCATTCCGTTAATCGGACTTATGCCCTAAATAATTCGAGTTGCAGGACAAAACGTTAACGTTTTGAACAACGCAAAGCGTTGGCCCCTTTAGGGCGAGGCTCATTTATGGGCCTCGTAACGCGGCAAGAGAAAGAATCCCGATGAGCTTACTTGAGTAAGTGATTCGGGTGAGTGACAAATCTGCCTGTGGCAGATTTGAACGCTGCTTGCAGCGGCCCCTAAGGGGCGAGGTCCACGCAAGTGGGGCGAGTATCGTAGCCAACGCACATGCAGCTTGAAGTATGACGGGTATATTTTTTAGGAGTACGAGTGTGTTAATAATCGAAACCCCTCTGCTGCTGCGCCGCGAAGTCCGCCGCTGGCGTCAGGAAGGGAAACGCATTGCTTTGGTTCCCACCATGGGTAACTTGCATGACGGACACATGACGCTGGTCGATGAAGCCAGGTCTCGCGCCGACATCGTTATTGTCAGCATTTTTGTCAATCCCATGCAGTTTGAGCGGCCAGATGATTTAGCCCGCTACCCGCGGACATTGCAGGAAGACTGCGAGAAATTGAATCGCCGCGGTGCCGATCTGGTTTTCGCACCGAGCCCCGATGTGATATACCCCAATGGGCTGGAATCACAAACGTTTGTCGATGTGCCTGGACTGTCTTCTATGTTGGAAGGTGCCAGCCGTCCCGGCCATTTTCGCGGCGTAGCCACCATCGTTAGCAAGCTGTTCAATCTGGTACAGCCAGATGTAGCCTGCTTCGGTGAAAAAGATTACCAGCAGTTAGCACTGATTCGGCAGCTCGTCCGCGATATGGGCTATGACATTGATATCATCGGTGTCCCTATCGTGCGTGCCAAAGACGGTTTGGCATTGAGCTCGCGTAATGGCTACCTCAGTGCTGAAGAACGCCAGTTGGCGCCAACACTTTATCAGCTGATGATGGCGCTTTCCGCGCAATTGGACAACGGCGATCGCCAGATAGACACATTGCTGGAACAGACGGCAGAGCAGCTGCGCGAAGCGGGTTTTACGCCTGATGAACTGTTTATCCGCGATGCTGATACGCTACAACCGCTGAACACTGCCAGCACACGAGCAGTGATTTTGATGGCTGCCTGGTTAGGCAAGGCCAGATTGATTGATAACCACCAGGTCGATTTGACTGTATGAACCGAGGTAACAAAGCGATGATACGTACCATGCTGCAAGGCAAGCTGCACCGGGTCAAAGTGACTCAGGCTGACTTGCATTATGAAGGCTCTTGCGCCATCGATCAGGATTTTATGGATGCCGCTGGCATTCTGGAATACGAAGCGATTGATATCTACAACGTTGATAACGGTCAGCGTTTCTCTACCTACGCCATTGCAGGCGAAAGAGGTTCACGCATTATCTCCGTAAACGGTGCAGCCGCTCGCCTTGCCTGCGTGGGCGACAAACTGATTATCTGTTCCTATGTGCAAATGTCCGACGAGCAAGCCAGAAGTCACAACCCCAAGGTTGCCTATTTCTCTGGCGATAACGAACTGCAACGTCAGGCCAAAGCGATTCCGGTTCAGGTTGCCTGATCGCTAAGCTAAAGGCGGTGTTACCACCGCCTTCTCATTCACCTACTACGTCCGCAGCCCACGTCCGCGCTCAATCAGCCACCAGACCAGCAGATAAAACACCACGATAAAGGCAATCAGTACCGACATCGTAAACAGCAGTGGCACGTCCTGAATTCCGAGGAAGCCGTAACGGAAGCCGCTAATCATGTACACCACCGGGTTCAGTTTAGACACAGCCTGCCAGAACGGTGGCAGCAACGTCAGTGAGTAAAACACCCCGCCCAGATAGGTCAGCGGCGTTAACACAAACGTCGGAATCAGGCTGATATCATCAAAGGTTTTCGCAAAGACCGCGTTCAATAATCCCGCCAGCGAGAACAGCATTGCCGTCAATAATAGCGTCAGAACAATGACCCACCAGGCATGAACGTGCAGCGGGACGAAGAACAACGATACCGCCGTTACCAAAATCCCCACGCACAGGCCACGTGCGATACCCCCGCCAACATAGCCCGCGATAATCACGTGAGTCGGCACGGGCGCAACCAGCAGTTCCTCAATGTTGCGTTGAAACTTGGCGCTGAAGAAGGAAGAGGCCACGTTGGCATACGCGTTGGTGATCACCGCCATCATGATCAAACCCGGTACGATAAACTGCATGTAGGTAAAACCGTGCATTTCACCGATACGCGAGCCAATCAGGTTACCGAAAATAATAAAATACAGCGTCATGGTGATCACTGGCGGCACCAGCGTCTGAATCCAGATACGCCCAAATCGAGTGACTTCTTTCACCCAGATACTCTGTAGCGCCACCCAATACAAATGCATCATGCCTTATCTCCCTTACCGCTTGTCCCATTCACCAGCGTGACAAACAGCTCTTCCAACCGATTCGCTTTATTACGCATACTTAATATCGTTATCCCCTGTGCGTTTAGCTGGCTGAATAGCGCATTCATGCCTTGCTCACGCATCACATCGACTTCCAGCGTTGACGTGTCCGTCAGGCGGAACGTGTAGCCTTCAAGCTGCGGCAGCGGGCTTTTCGCCGCCAGATCGAAAATAAACGTTTCTGATTTCAACTTGCCAAGCAGCTGCTTCATTGAGGTATTTTCCACCAGCTCTCCCCGCTGGATGATCCCAATGTTGCGGCACAACATTTCCGCTTCTTCCAGATAGTGCGTCGTCAGGATAATCGTGGTGCCCTGTGCGTTCAGCTCCTTCAAAAAGCCCCACATAGAACGACGTAATTCGATATCTACACCGGCGGTCGGTTCATCAAGAATCAGCAGTTTAGGCTCGTGCATTAGCGCACGTGCAATCATGAGACGACGCTTCATCCCACCGGACAACATCATCGCCTTTTCGCTGCGTTTCTCCCATAGATCCAGCTGTTTCAGGTATTTTTCCGCACGCAGCAAAGCATCCTGACGTTTCACGCCATAGTAGCCAGCCTGATTAACCACAATCTGTAATACCGTTTCGAACGGGTTGAAGTTAAATTCCTGCGGGACCAGCCCCAGTTGGCGTTTTGCATTCACTTTATCCAGCTCAAGGTCATAGCCGAAGACGCGAACTTTACCGGCGGTTTTGTTCACCAGCGAGCTGATAATCCCAATCGTGGTGGATTTTCCCGCGCCATTTGGCCCCAGTAGCGCATAGAAATCCCCCGCTTCCACGTTCAGGTCGATCCCTCGTAACGCCTTGACGCCTCCCGGATAGGTTTTGGTTAATTGCGCCAGTTCCAGTGCATATGTCATAAGAAATGGATTGCCTTATTATCAGTGAGTTCTACAGGTTCGAAGTTATGATGGAGATAAACTATCGTTTTTCAAACGACGCATGTTGCCTTATATTACTCCTCACTGCCCCTTGTTTGTTACAGGTCATTTACTTTCATGAAAGAAATCGAAACGCTCATCGCGAACAACCAGCTTTGGTCTAAAACGATGGTGGAAGAGGATCCTGGCTACTTTGAACGTCTGGCGCAGGCACAACGTCCCCGTTTTCTATGGATTGGATGCTCGGACAGTCGCGTACCTGCGGAAAGTCTGACCAGCCTTGAGCCTGGTGAACTGTTTGTTCACCGCAATGTCGCAAATCTGGTTATTCACACCGACCTCAATTGCCTGTCTGTCGTGCAATATGCCGTCGAAGTTCTCGAAGTCGAACACATTATCATCTGCGGCCACTACGGCTGCGGCGGTGTTCAGGCTGCGGTGGAAAACCCGGAACTGGGTTTGATTAACAACTGGCTGCTGCATATCCGTGATTTGTGGTACAAGCATAGTTCGCTGCTGGGGGAATTGCCTCCCGAACAGCGCCTGAACACGCTTTGTGAAATCAACGTTGTCGAGCAGGTGTATAACCTCGGCCACTCCACCATCATGCAGTCCGCATGGAAACGTGGACAGAAAGTCACGATCCACGGTTGGGTTTACGGTATTCAGGATGGCCGCCTGCGCGACCTGGAAGTGACAGCGACCAACCGGGAAACGCTGGAACAGCGTTATCGCCGTGCAATTTCCTCTCTGCCTTGATTCACTGCCTGACGCCCACTCGCTGGGCGTCGCTCACGGCATCGGCCTTGTCTTGTCATTATTCCTGCGGAACAACCTTGCCGACGTAAGGTAAATGGCGATAGTGCTGAGCATAGTCGATACCGTAACCCACGACGAACTCATCAGGAATCGAGAACCCAACCCACTCGACCTTCACTGCCACTTCACGGCGCTCTGGTTTGTCCAGCAGCGTACAGATAGCCAGCGATTTCGGCTCACGCAGTTGCAGAATTTCCCGCACTTTGCTCAGCGTATTACCTGAGTCGATGATGTCTTCAACGATCAACACGTCTTTGCCACGAATATCCTCATCCAGATCTTTCAGGATCTTCACATCGCGCGTACTGTTCATACCGCTGCCATAGCTGGATGCCGTCATGAAATCCACTTCGTGAGGGACGTCGATCGCCCGGCATAAATCGGCCATAAAGATAAACGATCCGCGTAATAGCCCTACCAGCACCATATCGCTGCCGCTATCACGGTAGTGTTCGCTGATCTGTTGCCCCAGTTCGGTAACCCGCGCCATCACTTCCTGCTCAGAAATCATGACTTCCACGGTATGTTTCATCATACTGATAACTCTTTGAAGTAAGGTATTCAGCACCATCGGCAGAATGACAGACTCATTATCGATGATGCGCCAATGCTGATGTTTAACGATGCTGATGTTTAACAATCCAGATGTTTACATCAGTCTGGGCAATGCCCAGGCGCGCGAAGTATATCAGAAACCACACCATGAAGGAGACATCATGAGCACGTCATCAGTGGATGTTTGCTACAAAGTGAATGCCCCGCTTTCTAGCCAGCAGTTCGTTGAACTATTGGCAAAAACCTCATTGGGGCCGCGCCGCCCGCTGGATGATCAGACCGCGATTGCCGGTATGCTTAAGCACGCCAACCTGCTGGTTTCCGCCTGGCAAGGGGAAACACTGGTGGGAATTGCGCGCAGCGTGACGGATTTTCATTTTTGCTGCTATCTGTCCGATCTGGCGGTGTCAGAGGACTATCAGCATGCAGGAATAGGCAAGAAACTGATTCAACAAACCGCTCAGCAACTGGAAAAAGGCTGCAAAATCATTTTGCTGGCCGCGCCGCTGGCGGTGGATTACTACCCCAAATTAGGGTTTGAAAAGCACAACAGCACCTGGCTCATGCCAGCGGCAGACCTGCACGACGAGGCGTAATCATTGCTTTTCAGGGCCGTCAGCCGGAGTGCTGACGGCGGGTAAAGCAGGATACAAGACTGGCGGATCCGTCTTAATGCTTAACCGTATCTGCTGCCCCGGTTCAAACCAGTTGCCGGTCTGCACCAACAGCATCAGTTCCCCCAACTTCACCCGATACAAGTTTGACGTGCCCATAAACAGCCGATCTTCGATCGACGCCGGGCCATCGGGATCGAGTGCCAGCGCCACGTCTGCCGGTCGTACCATCCAGTCGCACTGTGAATCCATTGGCTGATTGAGGGGATGGGTCGCATGATGATCGCCCAATGGGCTTTGCCACTGGTGGTCGCTCATGATTTTCACGGGCAAATAGTTCGTATTCCCCATAAAATCAGCCACAAAGCGGCTATTCGGACGATGGTACAGCTCAGAGGGATAGCCCTGCTGCATAATCTTCCCTTCATCCAGCAGAATCAGATGGTCGGCGCAGGCAAAGGCTTCTTCCCGGCTGTGCGTAGCGAAAACCGCCGCAACATGACGCTGTTTGAGAATCTGCCGCAATTCGGTGATCAGGCGATAACGGGTCTGACTGTCCAGACCGGGAAACGGCTCATCCAGCAATAGCAGTTTCGGCTCACAGGCCAGCGCACGGGCAATCGCCAGGCGCTGCTGCTGTTCGTTCGATAGTTCATGTGGATAATGTGCAGCGACCTCATCCAACTGTAGGAGCGTCAGCATTTCCGCACAGATTGGCTTCACCTCGCTTTCCGGGCGGCCATATAGCCCAAACGCAATGTTGCCTTCCACGGTCAGATGCGGAAAGAGCGCGTAGTCCTGAAAAATCAGGCCAACCTGACGCAGTTCGGGCAAGACGTACGCTTGCGGCGAGCTGATGGGTTCACCTTCCAGCAAAATTTTGCCCTGAGTAATCGGCAGCAGGCCCGCAATCACCCGTAATAGCGCCGTTTTGCCACAGCCGTTTCGGCCCAACAGGCAGATTGTCTCATCGTCGCGTACGGCAAATGAGATGTTCTCCAACACAGGGGATTGCTGCAACGTACAGCTTACCGCCTGAACGTTCAGAATATCTATCGACGCGGCCATGTGATTATCCTTTTATATTCAGTGCGCGATTCAGCCAGAAAACAGGGATCAGCCCCACCGCCACTAGCACCAGCGCAGGCAAGGCAAATGACGCAACCTGCTCACTCGCCGTAAAGCGGAAAACATACGTTGCCAGCGTATCAATCCCAAAAGGGCGCAGCAGCAGCGAGACATTCAGCTCTTTCATACTTTCCGTAAAAATCAGCAGCGCCCCGATGAACAGGCTGCGACGCAACAGCGGAATATGCACGCGTGACCAGCGGCTGAGGGGAGAAGCGCCCAGAACAAGGCTCGCGCTGTCCAGCGAGCGCGGAATGGCGTCCATACTGCGCTCAAGGCTGTCCAGCATCAGACGCCCGAATTTAACGCTATAGGCGAGGATAAGAATAAACAGCGACCCGGCCAGCAGGGCATCGGCGGTAGGCAACCCCGCCGCGCGGGCAAACAGGTTAATCCCGCTATCCACCAGCGACAGCAAGGTAAACAGCCCGACAGCCAGTACTGCGCCGGGCAAGGCAAAACTCAGGCTGACCAGCCGAACCGGCGTCTGATTGGCAAATATCCCAGCCGTACGCGTGTAGAAAATAAACGACAGCGCCATCAGCGTAATGATGACTGTCGCGATGGCTGACGCCAACAGGCTATTCATTACCGCCTGGAGGAAAGCCATATCCCATACGGACATTATGTGCTGGAGAGCCAGAAATAACAGATACAGCACCGGGAACAAGAATGACAGACAAACGATTCCCCAACAGTAGCCACGCACCACCTTGCTGCGCCACCCACTCAACACGGGCGTAACCACCAGAGAAGTGTTCGCTTGAGCTTGATAAATTTTCTGCTTACGGCGCCAAAGATTAACCAGAAACATCAAGAGGAAGATCGCAGGCAAGATCAAGACGCCAAGGCGCGCTGCTGCGCCGAGATCGCCCTGCTTCTGCCAGATATCCAGCACCTGTGTTGTCATGGTTGGAATATTAAGGTAGGACGCCGCGCCATAATCGCCCAATGTTTCGACCACCACTAACGCACCACCGCAGGCAATAGCAGGCAGCGCAATAGGCAAGCATAAGCGGCGCAAAACCTGGGAACGCGTTTGATTCAGTAAACGAGCAGAGTGAATCAAGCTGGCTGGCTGTTTCACCAGCGCTTCGCGTACCAACAGGTAAATGTAGGGATACAATACCAGCGCCAGCACCAGACTTACGCAGCCCAGTGAAACAGGTAGCCCAGCAACGTGGAATTCCTCCCACGACGATACAATCTGCAAACCGCCTTCCCGCAACAACGGGGACAGGTGCCGTAACACATCGGTATAAAGGTAAGCGAGCAGGAACGCGGGCATCGCGATTGGCAGGCAAAGCGCCCATTGCAGTACACGATGACCGGGAAAGCGATACATGGCAACAAACCAGGCCGAAGGCAACCCAAACAGTAAGCTGAAGAAAAGCGTACCCATCACGATAACGACAGAATGTATCAGGTAGGTGGGTAACCCAATGTGCCACAGTGGGGCGAATCCCAGCCCATCGGCAAAAAAAGCCTGATAAAAAACCGTTGCTAAAGGAAGCAGCAACAGTCCCGCCAACAACCAACTACTGACGCGCCAGACACCGGAGATCATAGAATCAAAACTGTATTGGATGAGATCGCTGTTATTAATAACAGAGCCTGACGGCGGCGTCATCGTATCAAACAACGATAAATGGGCTTTAATCCTGCGATTGCCTCAAGGTGATTTTCATCACCACACGGCAGTAAAATAAATATTAACCATTTCAAAAGATTGCGCTTATTATTTTTCCGCCTTTTTGGCCTCGACTTTTTCTCGCAATCAGATGTTTCCCGTAAGAAAACTTGGAACCGCATGGGATATCTGTGATAACGTCATCTGACGATATTTGGAACAGGTTCAACCATGAAAAACTCTGCGCTGGCTCTGCTCCTGCTAAGCCTGATGAGCTTCTCTTCCGCCAGCAAGGCGCTAAATGAATTTGAAGCGGAAGATCTGGCCGATCTGACTGCGATCTTTGTTTATCTGAAAAACCACTGCGGCTATCAAGATCTGCCGAATGAACAGATTCGTCGGACACTGGTCGCCTTTGCTCAGCAAAACCGCTGGGATCTCAGCAATTACAGTGCTTATGATATGACGGCGATGGGTGAAGACAGCTATCGCGATCTGAGTAAAATTGCGATTCCTACCCCGAAGAAATGTCAGTCTCTGGCACGCAATTCACTCGGCTTGCTCTCCTACGCGCAGTAATTCCCTCCCTCCTCCTCCGCGCTGACTGAAATTTGACCGTGCATGCGGCAAAAGAGTCGGCTATGATGGCGCGCCAATTTTCATGGCTGTTATCGCGGAGGAAGCCCTAACATGTCCCAGAAAGAAATTTGGTATGAAACCCTGCATGCCAACTTTGGCCAGTATTTTTCGGTTGATCGCGTGTTTTATCACGAGAAGACCGATCATCAAGATCTCATCATTTTTGAAAACGACGCATTAGGCCGTGTAATGGCGCTTGACGGCGTGGTGCAAACCACCGAGCGCGATGAGTTTATCTATCACGAAATGCTCACCCACGTCCCTCTACTGTCACACGGCAACGCCAAACGCGTACTGATTATCGGTGGCGGCGATGGCGGTATGCTGCGGGAAGTCAGCCGACATCACGGCGTCGAACATATCACGATGGTAGAGATCGATGCAGGCGTGGTGGAGTTCTGTCGCCAGTACTTGCCCAATCACAGCGCTGGTAGCTATGACGACCCGCGTTTTAATCTGGTGATTGATGACGGCGTTAATTTCGTCAGACAGTGCAGCGACAAGTTTGACGTCATCATTTCCGATTGTACCGACCCCATCGGCCCCGGCGAAAGCCTGTTCACCTCTGATTTCTATCAGGGTTGCGCCCGCTGCCTGAATGAAGGCGGAATTTTCGTCGCACAGAATGGCGTATGCTTCCTGCAACAGGATGAAGCCGTCGGCAGCCATAAAAAGCTCAGCCACTATTTCAGTGATGTCAGCTTTTATCAGGCGGCGATCCCGACGTACTACGGCGGTATTATGACGTTCGCCTGGGCCAGCAATAACCCGGCACTGCGCCAGATAGACGCCGCCACGCTGCGACAACGTTTTGCGCAGTCAGGGATGACCTGTCGCTATTACACGCCTGATGTTCATATCGGCAGTTTTGCCCTACCACAGTACCTGCTGAACGCGCTACAGAATGCGCAATAATCCATCACTTAGGGTAATCACACAACCACAAGGGGGTGACGTAAATTGCACAAGCTGAAACTACACGGCTTTAACAACCTGACGAAAAGCCTGAGTTTTTGTATCTACGATATCTGTTACACCAAAACGGCCGACGATCGCGATGGTTATATCGCCTATATCGACGAACAATATAACGCTAACCGTTTAACAGAAATCCTCACTGAAACCTGCTCAATTATCGGTGCCAACGTCCTTAACATCGCGCGTCAGGACTACGATCCACAAGGTGCCAGCGTGACCATTCTGGTCAGTGAAGAACCCATCGATCCACGAGATGTCGATACCTCAGAACATCCTGGGCCGTTGCCCCATTCCGTTGTTGCGCATCTGGATAAAAGCCATATCTGTGTTCATACCTATCCAGAAAGCCACCCGGAAGGCGGGCTTTGTACCTTCCGCGCAGATATCGAAGTGTCTACCTGTGGCGTGATTTCACCGCTGAAGGCGCTGAACTATCTCATCCATCAGCTTGAATCCGATATTGTGACCATCGACTACCGTGTGCGGGGATTTACCCGTGATGTCAATGGCATAAAACATTTCATCGATCACCAGATCAATTCGGTTCAGAACTTCATGTCCGAGGATATGAAAGCGCTCTATCACATGATGGACGTGAACGTGTATCAGGAAAATATCTTCCATACCAAGATGTTGTTGAAAGACTTCGACCTGAAACATTACCTGTTCAACGTCAGCCCAGAAGAACTCAGCGCTGCTGAACAGAAAAGAATTACCGATCTGCTGTATCACGAAATGCAGGAAATCTATTACGGCAGAAACCTGCCCGTTCTGTAATCGATCGCCTTAGGCAGCGATGCTGCCTTTGGTAAACCAGGATCTGAAATACCCGGGGCTATCACGGTGCGAGGTCTCACTGCGGGAACCTCATCACCGTGCTTCCCCTACTATCAGGCATTGCCATCAATCCGAATCACCGCGCTGTTAGGATCGGGTAAAAGCAGCACTTTCCATCTCCCCTCTTCCCCTTTCATTTCGTCGCACACTATTTCGTCAAAAATGATGCGCCTCACATTTATTTCTTTCTGCATTTTTTGCTTGCATTCTCTCCCAGCCTTGCTGCATCTGGGTTCGCGTCAATTGATATAAGGCCAACTAAAAATCATATATCTTGTGTGGTTGAAATTTAAAACACCCACATCTAGTATTCTTTGTGTGGCGCTCGCGTAACGGGTTGCTACCCAGTGGATCGGTTCGGGTGCACATGCCCTGAAGATAGCCGCTCCGACATACTTCTTTCACGCCAAAGGGTAAATACGAATCATGCGTATTACTATTTTCACTAAGCCAGATTGTGTTCAATGCAACGCCACATGCCGTGCGCTGGACAAGCAAGGAATTAACTATCAACTGGTGGACTTAACTGAAGATGAACAGGCGTTGCAGCAGGTAAGAGCGTTGGGCTATCAACAGGTACCCGTCGTGATGACGGCCGACGATCATTGGAGCGGCTTCCGCCCGGATAAGATCAGTACTCTGAACGCCGCCCTGCAATTGCAGTAAGGGGGCAATATGAACCCGCTGGTCTATTTCTCCAGCCAGTCGGAAAACACGCATCGCTTCATTTCCAGGGTTGGCTTGCCAGCCCTGAGAATTCCGATAGCGACAGAACAGCCTGCATTGAAAGTTGATCGCCCCTATATCCTGGTTGTCCCCAGCTACGGCGGAGGCAGCACGAAAGGGGCTGTGCCGCGTCAGGTCATCATCTTTCTCAACGATCCGCACAATCGCGCTTATCTGCGCGGTGTGATTGCCGCAGGCAATACCAATTTCGGTGCAGCGTACTGCATCGCTGGCGACATCATTGCGCAGAAATGTCAGGTGCCTTACCTGTACCGCTTTGAATTGCTCGGCACAGCAGAAGACGTTGCAAACGTGCGTAAGGGAGTAACTGAATTTTGGCAACAACAGACCATGTGAGTGCAAAGGCAACCAAGGCCGAAGCGGATGCCCACTCGCTCGATTACCATACACTCGACTACCATGCGCTGAACGCGATGCTCAACCTCTACGACGCAGAGGGAAATATCCAATTTGAGATGGATAAGCTCGCGGCACGCCGTTATTTCCTACAACACGTCAACCAGAACACCGTGTTCTTCCACAACCTGGAAGAAAAGCTGCGTTATTTAGTTGAAGAAGGCTACTACGAAGCGGAAGTGTTGGATCAATATCAGTTCGATTTCATCAAACGCCTTTTCAAACAGGCCTACGCTCACAAGTTCCGCTTTCAAACCTTTCTGGGTGCGTTCAAATACTACACCGGCTATACGCTAAAAACCTTTGACGGCAAACGCTATCTGGAACGCTATGAAGATCGCGTCTGTCTTGTGGCACTGACCCTCGCTAAAGGGGATACCGCACTCGCAAGCTCGCTGGTCGATGAGATCATCAGCGGACGCTTCCAGCCCGCCACCCCCACGTTCCTCAACTGCGGTAAAAAGCAGCGCGGCGAACTAGTCTCCTGCTTCCTACTGCGCATTGAAGACAATATGGAGTCGATTGGCCGAGCCATTAACTCCGCGCTTCAGCTCTCAAAACGCGGCGGCGGCGTGGCCTTCATGCTCAGTAACATCCGCGAAACCGGTGCGCCGATCAAACGTATCGAAAACCAGTCGTCCGGCATTATCCCGATCATGAAAATGCTGGAAGATGCGTTCTCCTACGCCAACCAGCTTGGAGCGCGTCAAGGTGCTGGGGCGGTGTACCTCAATGCACATCACCCGGATATTCTGCGTTTTCTGGATACCAAGCGGGAAAATGCCGATGAGAAAATCCGCATCAAGACGCTGTCTTTAGGTGTCGTCATCCCCGATATCACGTTCCAGTTGGCGAAGAATAATCAGGTGATGTACCTGTTCTCGCCCTATGATGTCGAGCAGGTTTATGGCGTGCCGCTGTCAGAAATTAGCGTCACCGAAAAATACCATGAGATGGTAAACGATAAGCGCATCCGTAAATCCCAAATCAAGGCGCGCGAATTCTTCCAGATCCTCGCCGAAATCCAGTTCGAGTCCGGTTATCCCTACATGATGTTTGAGGATACGGTGAATCGCGCGAACCCAATTCACGGCCGTATCAATATGAGTAACCTGTGCTCTGAAATTTTGCAGGTCAACGACGCCAGCCTGTACGACGACGATCTTGGCTATCGCCACATTGGCAAGGACATATCCTGTAACCTCGGATCGATGAATATCGCCAACGCGATGGCCTCGCCCGATTTTGGCCAGACAGTTGAAATGGCGATCCGCGCGCTAACCGCCGTTTCCGATATGAGCCACATCCGCTCCGTACCGTCCATCGAGAAAGGCAACGACCAATCCCATGCGATTGGTTTAGGCCAGATGAACCTGCACGGCTATTTAGCGAAAGAGCGTATCTTTTACGGTACAGAAGAAGCCGTCGATTTCGCTAATCTCTATTTCTACACCGTCGCTTTCCACGCAATTCGGGCATCGAATGCGTTAGCCATAGAGCGGAACCAGCGCTTCTCAGGCTTCGAGCTCTCCAAATACGCCACAGGCGAGTATTTTGATAAATACATTGAACAGCGCTGGGAACCCACAACCGCACGCGCCCGTGAACTGTTTGAACAGGCTGGCATCCACATTCCTACTCAGCAAGATTGGGCGTCGCTGCGCGAATCTGTTATTGCCCACGGCATTTATAACCAGAACTTGCAGGCTGTTCCACCGACCGGTTCGATTTCGTATATCAACCACTCGACGTCCAGCATCCACCCGATTGTGTCACGCATCGAAATTCGTAAAGAGGGCAAGATCGGCCGCGTCTACTACCCCGCTCCTTACATGAACAATGACAATCTCGAGTATTACCAGGATGCCTATGAGATCGGGCCGCAGAAAATCATCGACACCTATGCCGCCGCCACGCAGCACGTCGATCAGGGGCTGTCGCTGACGCTGTTTTTCCGTGATACCGCGACCACGCGTGACATCAATAAAGCGCAGATTTACGCCTGGACTAAGGGCATTAAGACTATTTATTACATTCGCATACGGCAAATGGCGCTGGAAGGCACCGAAGTTCAGGGCTGTGTGTCCTGTGCGCTATAAGCCATCGCGGAAGGAAATCGAAAGCATGACCGCACTCACTCGCGTCCAGGCGATTAACTGGAACAAAATTGAAGACGATAAAGATTTGGAAGTCTGGAACCGGCTAACCTCTAACTTCTGGCTTCCGGAAAAGGTGCCGCTCTCTAACGATATTCCATCCTGGAGTACGTTGAACGCCCGCGAGCGTCAGTTGACGATTCGAGTATTCACCGGTCTGACGCTGCTGGACACCATCCAAAATACGCTGGGCGCGCCGACGCTCATGCCTGATGCAGTGACGCCGCATGAAGAAGCCGTGTTGTCTAACATCAGCTTTATGGAAGCGGTGCATGCCCGTTCATACAGCTCGATTTTCTCGACGCTGTGTCTGACCAGCGAAGTGGATGATGCCTATCGCTGGAGTGAAGAGAATCCGGCACTACAGAAGAAGTCCGATATTATTCGGTCGCACTACCGCAACGACGATCCACTGATGAAGAAAGTCGCCAGCGTGTTTCTGGAGTCGTTCCTGTTCTACTCTGGATTCTACCTGCCGATGTACTGGTCAAGCCGCGCCAAACTGACCAACACAGCGGATTTAATCCGGCTTATCATCCGCGACGAAGCGGTACACGGCTACTATATCGGCTACAAATTCCAGCGCGGGTTGGCGAAAGCCGATCCTGCTCGTCAGCAGCAGGTGAAAAATTTCGCCTACGATCTGCTACAAGATTTGTACGACAACGAGGTGCTGTATACGCAGGAACTCTATGACGGTGTCGGCTGGACGGAAGATGTGAAGAAATTCCTCCACTATAACGCGAACAAAGCGCTGATGAATCTGGGCTATGAAGCGCTATTCCCCCGCCAACATGACGGATGTAAACCCCGCAATTCTCTCGGCGCTGTCGCCAAACGCGGATGAGAACCACGACTTCTTCTCTGGCTCCGGTTCCTCTTATGTCATCGGTAAGGCCGTCAACACCGAAGATGAAGATTGGGATTTCTAAAAACACGGCCGCTGCTTTTCGGGTGGCCGCATTTTCTACAAACGCTTCTCTACAGTCTTTTTTGATAAACCCAGAAATGAAAAAACCCTGAATCATTGCTGATTCAGGGCTTTCATAATAAGTGGCGGAACGGACGGGGCTCGAACCCGCGACCCCCTGCGTGACAGGCAGGTATTCTAACCAACTGAACTACCGCTCCACTCATGCTCACTGAGCGGGATGAATACTAAGATGATGGCACTATTACGTCAATGCTTTTTATAACTAACCGTTTCTGTTTGCTTATAATTTCATCTTACTGATTATTCTCTCACCCATGATGTGAGCGGCCTCGCCATTTTGCAACACAGAGGGCGATACGCTGGCGGCGTTATTCCGCTCGCCACAGGCAACTACCGCCTTTTTTAGCAATCAAATCCAGACGCTGTTCATGCGCGACTAGCTCAGCTTCATCGGCGTAAAGCACCTTTAACGCTGATTGAGGGCGGACAATTCTCTGGATTGTTTCGGTATTCTCGTTTTTCTGCTGCGTTTCACCTTCCATCGAGAAAGTCAGAGACGTTTGACCACCAGTCATCGCCAGATAAACTTCAGCCAGAATCTCGGCATCGAGCAATGCGCCGTGCAGCGTACGCTTGCTGTTATCTATCTGATAGCGATCGCAGAGCGCATCCAAACTGTTGCGCTTACCGGGAAAGATCTTCCGCGCCATAAGCAGGCTATCGGTGATCTTACAAAACGTCTCTGTCTTGGGAAGATCTCGGTTCAGCAACCGAAATTCATAATCCATAAAGCCGATATCAAACGTTGCGTTATGGATGACCAGTTCCGCGCCACGGATAAAATCGAGAAAATCATCCACGATATCCGCATACGTCGGTTTGTCGGCAAGAAACTCATCGCTGATACCGTGTACGTTATACGCTTCGGGATCGACTAAACGATCGGGTTTGATATAGACGTGAAAATGGCGGCCAGTCAGGCGGCGGTTAATCACTTCGACCGCACCGATCTCGATAATTTTATGCCCTTCGTAGTGAACCCCCAGCATATTCATACCAGTGGTTTCTGTATCCAGGACGATTTGTCGCGTAATTTCAGTGCTCATCGTTTTCGTTTATGTCAGACTTGCCGTTTTTACCATAAGGGAGAGTCTACCAGAGATGCGCAAACAGGTAGAAATTTTCACCGATGGATCTTGCCTCGGTAATCCCGGCCCCGGCGGTTATGGCGCCCTGCTGCGCTACAAGCAGCACGAAAAACCGTTAAGTGCAGGCTATCGTCTTACCACGAATAACAGAATGGAGCTGATGGCTGCTATTGCAGCGCTTGAAACGCTGACGACCGAGTGTGATGTGGTGCTCTGCACTGATAGCCAATATGTTCGTCAGGGGATCACCAGTTGGATTCATAACTGGAAAAAGCGAGGTTGGAAAACCGCCGACAAAAAACCGGTCAAAAACGTCGATCTTTGGCAAAGGCTGGATACCGCGATTCAACGCCATTCCGTGCGCTGGGAATGGGTAAAAGGACACGCCGGGCACCCGGAAAATGAGCGCTGTGATGAACTCGCTCGCGCCGCTGCGAGTGCGCCAACACTTGATGACACGGGTTATCAGGCTGAGTAAATCACCGTAGGCGTCCACCTCATCTCCGATATATCTTTGTTGCGCCCACCGTGCGGCGCACAGATGCTTTACGCAACCGTGTCCTCATCGGCGTAAACGTCAGTGGAATCGTGCGCTTTCGGGCAATAATCAGCGTCAGGCACCCTAGCATCGGAATATGTTTATTCAACTTCCCTTTATTTCTTCGCCATGGCGTAACATGAAAATGCGTCTGATGAATAACCTCATAGTTCAAGAGCCCCAGCCAGTCCGTGATACGCATTTGAGTAAACATGCGGCTGCAATAGGGATGCTTTTTATTGAGTCTGGGGATCAGTTTACCCAGGCCAACCAGACTGATCGGATTAAACGTGCTCAGAATTAACCAACCATCGTCGACCAAAACACGATCAACTTCGCGCAAAACACGATGCGGATCAGATGAATAAGATAGTGTTTGAGCGAGCAGACAGGCATCGATCGACTTTTCAGAGAAAGGTAATTGATGAGCATCAGCCACGACTTGAAGATTATCACCAAGTGGTGCCACGTTAACCTGATGCGCAATTGCGCACTCCGTGATATGGATTTCCGCACTCAGTGCCCCGACCTTGATAAGATGAAAGCCAAAGAGCTTTGGCCACCATGGCAACAAAGCCAGCTCAAGCGACTCGCGATAAAACTGCCCGCAGGTGATATCATCCCATGAATCAGGTGCAACAATGGTCTGAGGGATTTGTGCCGATTTCATCTTCTGTTCTCGTCCTCAGGCTACCAGCAAAAAGAGGTGATGAATGAATCTTATCAGTATCCCTGCACTTCAGGACAACTACATTTGGCTATTGAGCAATAAAGAAAACCGCTGCGTAATCGTCGATCCTGGTGAAGCGCCACCAGTGCTTAAAGCGCTCGATCAACACGCACTTTTTCCTGAAGCTATCTTACTCACTCACCACCATAACGACCATGTGGGAGGCGTTCGTGAGCTCCTCAAACATTACCCTAGCCTGCCTGTTTTTGGCCCAAAAGAAACCGCTAAATGTGGCGCAACCTGCCTGGTTGAGGAAGGAAATACCGTCTCTTTGTTAAATTCGGAATTTTCTGTAATTGAGGTTCCAGGACACACATCTGGTCATATTGCCTACTATAACGCGCCATTTTTGTTCTGTGGCGATACTCTTTTTCGGCGGGATGCGGTCGTATTTTTGAAGGCACGCCGAAACAAATGTATGAATCAATTCAAAAATAGCAGCTCTCCCTGATGATACGGTAGTGTGCTGCGCGCATGAATACACGCTATCAAACTTAAGGTTTTCTAATACTATATGGCCTGAAGATCAGAATATTGAAGCTTATCTCCATGAAATCAGTCAGATACGAGAAAAATTGCAGTCTAGCTTACCAACAACATTAGGACTAGAGAGAAGAATCAACCTATTTCTTCGCTGCCATGAATTTGATTTAAAAAGAAAATTATCAAAAGAACCTGAAAATATAGAGAATTGGCAAGTTTTTGAGATGCTACGCAGCAAGAAAGACTGCTTCTGAAGGTTTAGGTTGTGCTATTCCTCTAATCAAAGTATCCTTGCTCGTCTTTTAAGCAAACTATTGACCAACATATGAAGGCTAAAGCGATAATCATCGCCTCAGTCTTGCTGGCGGGTTGTCAGGTTTCACCCCATGACACCTCGCAACCCAAACAGCATGCACAGAGTTTGTCTTCGGCAAGTCAAAGTGAAGCAGGAAAGTACACAGATGGTCGAGAGGCCTCAGCGCGATGGTTAGATGACGATAGCCTCGCGCAACGAGATCTGTGGAACTTCATTGGCGACGAGCTGAAGATGGAGGTTCCGGATAACGCCCGGATCCGCGAGCAAAAAACGCGTTATTTGAAAAATAAGAGCTATCTCCACGATGTAACATTACGGGCAGAGCCGTACATGTACTGGATAGTCGAGCAGATTAAGCAACGTAAAATGCCGATGGAACTGGTACTGCTACCCATAGTGGAGAGCGCTTTTGATCCAAGTGCCACATCATCCGCCAATGCCGCTGGGCTATGGCAGATTATCCCTGGCACAGGACGTAATTATGGTTTGAAACAGAACCAGTGGTACGACGGACGTCGTGACGTGATTGCGTCAACGACGGCTGCGCTGGATATGATGCAGCGGCTTAACATCATGTTTGATGGCGATTGGTTATTAACCGTTGCTGCTTATAACAGTGGTGAAGGTCGTGTCATGCAGGCCATGAAAGCGAATAAAGCGAAAGGGAAATCAACCAACTTCTGGGCGCTGGCGTTACCGCGTGAAACGTCAATTTATGTTCCTAAGATGCTGGCCTTGAGCGATATCCTGAAAAACAGTAAGAAGTACGGCGTGAGTCTGCCGCAACCCAACGAAAGCCGAGCATTAGCAAAGGTTGAGCTAGGGCAGCAGATAGAATTGACACAAGCCGCTGAGATGGCTGGTCTGTCGTTGAATAAGCTAAAGAGCTATAACTCGGGCTATAAGCGTAATGTAACCGCACCAAATGGGCCACATTACATTATGGTTCCTAAAGCTCACGTTGAGCAGTTGAAAGATTCACTGGCTGATGGAGACATCGCAGCGATTCAACCAACACGCTTGGCACAAGCACAGACAACACCAGTATCACAGCAGTATAAGGTACGTTCAGGTGATACCTTATCGGCAATTGCGGCACGGCTTAATGTCAGCACAAAAGATTTGCAGAGTTGGAACAATCTGCGTAGCGCTGGTGCGCTCAAGGTTGGTCAGACGCTGCAGGTTGCCAAAGCTTCAGGCAATAGCAGTTCTATCACCTATCAAGTTCGGAAGGGTGATTCGCTGGCAAGCATTGCTAAACGCCATGGCGTAAATATCGCTGATGTGATGCGCTGGAATACGGTTATCAACAAGAATGCCAACATCCAGCCAGGCGATCGTCTGACGCTTTATGTTAGCAGTAATATAAAGCCTGATTCTTAACGTCATATCTGAATCAGTAACAAGAAACAGCCCTCCTATAAATGTAGAGGGCTGTTTTTTTATGGCGATTAAACCAGGCTAAACTCGACGAGCAGTGGGTTGTGATCTGAAGCTTGAGTCACCAAGACGGAAGACTGGTTTACGGCCAGTTCACGGTAAAAGACGAAATCTAGCGGTCGACCAAACGCCTTGCGCCGCTGGTCATCAACGAAATGTACCTCCTGCAACCCCATCCTTGCCGCAAACCGATTAAGTGCGTTAATACGCTGCTGACTCCACGCATTAAAATCTCCAGCCATAATAGCCGGCCCCTGATGATGGGTAAGTTGCTCCCCAATTGCAGCCAACTGCTTGGTATAAACCTCAACACCAAAACTAAAGTTAACCGCATGGATATTGATAACCATCAGTCTCTGCCCATTCTGAAGCGCATAGACCGTCACCAGAGAGGACTTGGCTAAACGCAACAAGGGCTCTCTTTCACGTAAAGGACAGCAATACACCGGCTGAGCAGCTGACAACGTCATCACACCAGATGGATGTTGTGGAAGAATAATCGCGGGCACTTGATCGGCAGAGAGATAATTACTGGTTGCAAAACGGATGAGGTCTGGCGTACTTTGTGCCTCCTGCAACAAGACTAGCTGAGTACCTTTGCCGAAATTCTGTAAAACGGAAAGCCAGTTCATTCGTTGCTGCTTGAAAATGTTCCACACCATTACGCGTAAAACATCTCCCTCCAGCAGCAATGAGCCTGTCGGTAGCGCTTGCCCCGGATAATGCATTTCCCCGGGAGGAAAGATACGTTCAACTGGCTGGCCAGCAACATATCTCATTGCATAGGTTTTTTTTCCGCACGCGTTATCCACTATCAGTTTCAATACACTAAATACCCTATCAAAAAGAGTTCTCTTCTGTTATAAGAATTTTATCGCAGACTTGCAATGTACACCTGAAGATAGGGAAGGAAAAATAAAATGGCGAGCAAAAACAACAAGTGAGAGAAGAGAGGAATTCACCTAAAAGTACTAATGTCTAAATGTGCAAAAGCCCTAAGCGTTAACTTAGGGCTTTTTGCATAATAAGTGGCGGAACGGACGGGGCTCGAACCCGCGACCCCCTGCGTGACAGGCAGGTATTCTAACCAACTGAACTACCGCTCCACCGAATTTCTCTACAACCACCAGATTACTCCGGCTTACTGCTTAATTTGATGCCTGGCAGTTCCCTACTCTCACATGGGGAAGCCCCACACTACCATCGGCGCTACGGCGTTTCACTTCTGAGTTCGGCATGGGGTCAGGTGGGACCACCGCGCTATCGCCGCCAGGCAAATTCTGTTTCATTCCAACCGTTACTTAACATGACCCTATTTCTCTGTCATCTCCGCAACCATCAGAACCAATCCTAAAACAAGCTGAATATCGGTTATATGAGTCTTTCGTCACCCACAAAACACCTTCGGTGTTGTAAGGTTAAACCTCTCGGGTCATTAGTACTGGTTAGCTCAACGTATCGCTACGCTTACACACCCAGCCTATCTACGTCGTCGTCTTCAACGGCCCTTCAGGGGCATCAAGTGCCCAGGGAAGACTCATCTCGAGGCAAGTTTCCCGCTTAGATGCTTTCAGCGGTTATCTCTTCCGCACTTAGCTACCGGGCAATGCAATTGGCATCACAACCCGTACACCAGTGGTGCGTTCACTCCGGTCCTCTCGTACTAGGAGCAACCCCTCTCAATCTTCCAACGCCCACGGCAGATAGGGACCGAACTGTCTCACGACGTTCTAAACCCAGCTCGCGTACCACTTTAAATGGCGAACAGCCATACCCTTGGGACCTACTTCAGCCCCAGGATGTGATGAGCCGACATCGAGGTGCCAAACACCGCCGTCGATATGAACTCTTGGGCGGTATCAGCCTGTTATCCCCGGAGTACCTTTTATCCGTTGAGCGATGGCCCTTCCATTCAGAACCACCGGATCACTAAGACCTGCTTTCGCACCTGCTCGAGCTGTCACTCTCGCAGTCAAGCTAGCTTATGCCTTTGCACTAACCTCCTGATGTCCGACCAGGATTAGCTAACCTTCGTGCTCCTCCGTTACGCTTTGGGAGGAGACCGCCCCAGTCAAACTACCCACCAGACACTGTCCGCAACCCGGATTACGGGTCTACGTTAGAACATCAAACATTAAAGGGTGGTATTTCAAGGTTGGCTCCATGCAGACTGGCGTCCACACTTCAAAGCCTCCCACCTATCCTACACATCAAGGCTCAAGGTTCAGTGTCAAGCTATAGTAAAGGTTCACGGGGTCTTTCCGTCTTGCCGCGGGTACACTGCATCTTCACAGCGAGTTCAATTTCACTGAGTCTCGGGTGGAGACAGCCTGGCCATCATTACGCCATTCGTGCAGGTCGGAACTTACCCGACAAGGAATTTCGCTACCTTAGGACCGTTATAGTTACGGCCGCCGTTTACCGGGGCTTCGATCAAGAGCTTCGCCTTGCGGCTGACCCCATCAATTAACCTTCCGGCACCGGGCAGGCGTCACACCGTATACGTCCACTTTCGTGTTTGCACAGTGCTGTGTTTTTATTAAACAGTTGCAGCCAGCTGGTATCTTCGACTGATTTCAGCTCCATGAGCAAGTCACTTCACCTACCATCAGCGTGCCTTCTCCCGAAGTTACGGCACCATTTTGCCTAGTTCCTTCACCCGAGTTCTCTCAAGCGCCTGAGTATTCTCTACCTGACCACCTGTGTCGGTTTGGGGTACGATTCGGTGTTACCTGGAGCTTAGAGGCTTTTCCTGGAAGCGTAGCATCAGTTACTTCATCACCGTAGTGACTCGTCATCACGCCTCAGTGTTAACGATGACCCGGATTTACCAAAGTCACCCACCTTCACGCTTAAACCGGGACAACCGTCGCCCGGATAACCTAGCTTTCTCCGTCCCCCCTTCGCAGTAACACCCAGTACAGGAATATTAACCTGTTTCCCATCGACTACGCTTTTCAGCCTCGCCTTAGGGGTCGACTCACCCTGCCCCGATTAACGTTGGACAGGAACCCTTGGTCTTCCGGCGTGCGGGTTTTTCACCCGCATTATCGTTACTTATGTCAGCATTCGCACTTCTGATACCTCCAGCAACCCTCACAGGCCACCTTCGCAGGCTTACAGAACGCTCCCCTACCCAACAACACTAAGTGTCGCTGCCGCAGCTTCGGTGCATGGTTTAGCCCCGTTACATCTTCCGCGCAGGCCGACTCGACCAGTGAGCTATTACGCTTTCTTTAAATGATGGCTGCTTCTAAGCCAACATCCTGGCTGTCTATGCCTTCCCACATCGTTTCCCACTTAACCATGACTTTGGGACCTTAGCTGGCGGTCTGGGTTGTTTCCCTCTTCACGACGAACGTTAGCACCCGCCGTGTGTCTCCCGTGATAACATTCTTCGGTATTCGTAGTTTGCATCGGGTTGGTAAGTCGGGATGACCCCCTAGCCGAAACAGTGCTCTACCCCCGAAGATGAGTTCACGAGGCGCTACCTAAATAGCTTTCGGGGAGAACCAGCTATCTCCCGGTTTGATTGGCCTTTCACCCCCAGCCACAAGTCATCCGCTAATTTTTCAACATTAGTCGGTTCGGTCCTCCAGTTAGTGTTACCCAACCTTCAACCTGCCCATGGCTAGATCACCGGGTTTCGGGTCTATACCCTGCAACTTAACGCCCAGTTAAGACTCGGTTTCCCTGCGGCTCCCCTATACGGTTAACCTTGCTACAGAATATAAGTCGCTGACCCATTATACAAAAGGTACGCAGTCACACCCCAAAGGGTGCTCCCACTGCTTGTACGTACACGGTTTCAGGTTCTATTTCACTCCCCTCGCCGGGGTTCTTTTCGCCTTTCCCTCACGGTACTGGTTCACTATCGGTCAGTCAGGAGTATTTAGCCTTGGAGGATGGTCCCCCCATATTCAGACAGGATGTCACGTGTCCCGCCCTACTCATCGAACTCACAACTTGTGCATTTTTGTGTACGGGACTATCACCCTTTACTGTGCGACTTTCCAGACGCTTCCACTAACACACAAACTGATTCAGGTTCTGGGCTCTTCCCCGTTCGCTCGCCGCTACTGGGGGAATCTCGGTTGATTTCTTTTCCTCGGGGTACTGAGATGTTTCAGTTCCCCCGGTTCGCCTCATTATGCTATGGATTCACATAATGATAGTGTGTCGAAACACACTGGGTTTCCCCATTCGGGTATCGTCGGGTATAACGCTTCATATCAGCTTACCGACGCTTATCGCAGATTAGCACGCCCTTCATCGCCTCTGACTGCCTAGGCATCCACCGTGTACGCTTAGTCGCTTAACCTCACAACCCGAAGATGTTTCGATTGATTCATCATCGCGCTGCGATTATTTGAGAGACTCATTGACAGACTGATTCGTCATGAATACCCGCAGGCACCACGTACGTTCAGCTGTCATGTTTCAATTTTCAGCTTGTTCCAGATTGTTAAAGAGCAAAATACTTCGCAGCATACTGTTTCCAATACGCTCTGAAGTCTTTTTAATGGTGGAGCTATGCGGGATCGAACCGCAGACCTCCTGCGTGCAAAGCAGGCGCTCTCCCAGCTGAGCTATAGCCCCATCGTTGCTTACAGATACCTTACATACCACTCACGGAAGAGTTGGTAGGCCTGAGTGGACTTGAACCACCGACCTCACCCTTATCAGGGGTGCGCTCTAACCACCTGAGCTACAAGCCTATTAAGGTATTTCTGCTCGTTATTTTCATCAGACAATCTGTGTGAGCACTTCACTTAACACACATCTTCTTGGTAAGGAGGTGATCCAACCGCAGGTTCCCCTACGGTTACCTTGTTACGACTTCACCCCAGTCATGAATCACAAAGTGGTAAGCGCCCTCCCGAAGGTTAAGCTACCTACTTCTTTTGCAACCCACTCCCATGGTGTGACGGGCGGTGTGTACAAGGCCCGGGAACGTATTCACCGTAGCATTCTGATCTACGATTACTAGCGATTCCGACTTCATGGAGTCGAGTTGCAGACTCCAATCCGGACTACGACGTACTTTATGAGGTCCGCTTGCTCTCGCGAGGTCGCTTCTCTTTGTATACGCCATTGTAGCACGTGTGTAGCCCTACTCGTAAGGGCCATGATGACTTGACGTCATCCCCACCTTCCTCCAGTTTATCACTGGCAGTCTCCTTTGAGTTCCCGGCCGAACCGCTGGCAACAAAGGATAAGGGTTGCGCTCGTTGCGGGACTTAACCCAACATTTCACAACACGAGCTGACGACAGCCATGCAGCACCTGTCTCACAGTTCCCGAAGGCACCAAAGCATCTCTGCTAAGTTCTGTGGATGTCAAGAGTAGGTAAGGTTCTTCGCGTTGCATCGAATTAAACCACATGCTCCACCGCTTGTGCGGGCCCCCGTCAATTCATTTGAGTTTTAACCTTGCGGCCGTACTCCCCAGGCGGTCGATTTAACGCGTTAGCTCCGGAAGCCACGCCTCAAGGGCACAACCTCCAAATCGACATCGTTTACAGCGTGGACTACCAGGGTATCTAATCCTGTTTGCTCCCCACGCTTTCGCACCTGAGCGTCAGTCTTTGTCCAGGGGGCCGCCTTCGCCACCGGTATTCCTCCAGATCTCTACGCATTTCACCGCTACACCTGGAATTCTACCCCCCTCTACAAGACTCTAGCTTGCCAGTTTCAAATGCAGTTCCCAAGTTAAGCTCGGGGATTTCACATCTGACTTAACAAACCGCCTGCGTGCGCTTTACGCCCAGTCATTCCGATTAACGCTTGCACCCTCCGTATTACCGCGGCTGCTGGCACGGAGTTAGCCGGTGCTTCTTCTGCGGGTAACGTCAATCGATAAGGTTATTAACCTCACCGCCTTCCTCCCCGCTGAAAGTGCTTTACAACCCGAAGGCCTTCTTCACACACGCGGCATGGCTGCATCAGGCTTGCGCCCATTGTGCAATATTCCCCACTGCTGCCTCCCGTAGGAGTCTGGACCGTGTCTCAGTTCCAGTGTGGCTGGTCATCCTCTCAGACCAGCTAGGGATCGTCGCCTAGGTGAGCCATTACCTCACCTACTAGCTAATCCCATCTGGGCACATCTGATGGCGAGAGGCCCTAAGGTCCCCCTCTTTGGTCCGAAGACGTTATGCGGTATTAGCTACCGTTTCCAGTAGTTATCCCCCTCCATCAGGCAGTTTCCCAGACATTACTCACCCGTCCGCCGCTCGTCACCCGAAGAGCAAGCTCTTCTGTGCTACCGCTCGACTTGCATGTGTTAGGCCTGCCGCCAGCGTTCAATCTGAGCCATGATCAAACTCTTCAATTTAAGATTTGTTTGATTTGCTGAACTCGTCAGCGATGCTCAAAGAATTAAAACTGTTTATTCGTAATGAATTTACTGTTGTTCACTCTTCAAGACTTTTTATATCGTTAAGATACGGTCTTGTGAGTGCCCACACAGATTGTCTGATTAAATTGTTAAAGAGCAGTGCCACATCTTCCGTGGCGCGGGCCGCATATATTATGCTTTTCCGCTGTGAAGTCAAGTCATTACTGACCGCCTTCGTTGAATCTTTTTCTGTCACACCAACTTCGTGAATCGCTGTTGCCGTGTCAGTGGAGGCGCATTATAGGGACTTCTCGCCGCCTGACAAGCGCTAAATGCAAAATAATTTTCAACCGTTCAAAAACAAACCAAAAGACACCATTTCGCATACTTCACATACAGAAAATGAATGCAATCTGAGCTAGCCATGTAAAAACGGGTGCATCCATCAACGAATGCACCCGTTTATCGCTTACCGTTTCACTCACATGATTATTGCCGTGCGACTATCTGTTCACCTTCAACATCTAATGTGATCGGTTTACCGGGGATCAATTTGCCACCAAGCATCTGCTGAGCAAGTGGGTTCTCTATCAGTTGCTGTATCGCTCTTTTAAGCGGACGCGCACCATAGACAGGATCAAACCCAACTTCGCCGAGCATATCTAAAGCCGCACCCGTCATCGTGACACTATATCCACGTTCTTCAAGACGTTTGTATAGTCTCTGAAGCTGAATCTGTGCGATCGACGTAATGTGTGCTCTTCCCAGTGGATGGAATACCACAACCTCATCGATACGGTTAATAAATTCAGGGCGGAAGCTGTGACTAACAACTTCAAGTACCATGTCTCTCATTTCGGTGTAGCCGCGCTCACCAAAACGTTCCTGAATAAGGTCAGACCCCAGATTTGACGTCATGATGACCACCGTATTACGGAAGTCGACCGTTCTGCCCTGGCCATCAGTAAGGCGACCATCATCCAATACCTGAAGCAGAATATTGAACACATCAGGGTGCGCTTTTTCGATCTCATCCAGCAAAATGACCGAATAAGGACGGCGGCGTACCGCTTCCGTCAGATACCCTCCTTCTTCATAACCGACGTATCCAGGAGGCGCACCGACCAAACGTGAAACCGAATGTTTTTCCATGAACTCAGACATATCGATACGCACCATGGCGTCGTCACTGTCGAAGAGGAAAGTCGCCAGTGTTTTACAAAGTTCCGTTTTCCCTACGCCAGTTGGGCCAAGGAACAGGAACGAGCCAATTGGACGATTAGGGTCAGATAGCCCTGCCCGGCTGCGACGGATAGAATTCGCTACCGCCTCGACGGCTTCGTTCTGCCCAATCACACGCTGATGCAGTTCGTCTTCCATGCGCAATAATTTTTCTTTCTCGCTTTCCAGCATGCGAGAAACAGGAATACCAGTCCAACGCGCCAGTACATCAGCGATTTCAACATCCGTTACTCGATTACGCAGCAAATGCATCGTTTTCCCTTCCTGCTGCGTTGCTGCTGCCAACTGTTTCTCTAGCTCAGGGATTTTGCCGTATTGCAGTTCAGACATTTTCCCCAGATCGCCCTGACGACGAGCCTGTTCCAGCGCAATTTTCGCCTGCTCTAAAGACGCTTTAATATTCTGCGTTCCCGTAAGTGACGCTTTTTCTGCTTTCCACTCTTCTTCTTGCTGGGAATATTCGCGCTCTTTTTGGTCAAGTTCCGCACTCAGCAATTCAAGCCGCTTTTGGCTGGCTTCATCAGATTCTTTTTTCAGCGCCTGTTGCTCCAGCTTTAGCTGAATGATACGGCGCTCAAGCCGATCGAGGGGCTCGGGTTTTGAATCAATCTGAATGCGAATACTGGATGCGGCTTCATCAATCAGGTCAATCGCCTTATCCGGCAATTGACGATCCGCGATATAGCGATGAGAGAGCATCGCCGCCGCCACAATCGCCGGGTCAGTGATTTGTACGTGATGGTGCAATTCATAGCGCTCTTTCAGTCCACGCAAAATCGCAATTGTGTCCTCAACGGTCGGTTCCGCGACAAACACCTTTTGGAAGCGGCGCTCAAGAGCTGCATCTTTTTCAATATACTGCCGATACTCATCCAGCGTAGTCGCTCCGACGCAATGCAACTCACCACGAGCCAACGCAGGTTTTAGCATATTGCCGGCATCCATCGCGCCATCGGCTTTACCCGCGCCAACCATCGTATGGAGTTCATCAATAAACAGAATGACGTTGCCTTCCTGCTTAGACAGATCGTTGAGCACGCCTTTCAAACGCTCTTCAAACTCACCACGGTATTTCGCACCAGCCACCAGCGCGCCCATATCCAGTGAAAGTACGCGCTTGTTTTTCAGGCCTTCAGGCACTTCACCATTAACGATACGCTGGGCTAACCCTTCTACTATCGCGGTTTTACCCACGCCGGGTTCGCCGATTAATACCGGATTATTTTTAGTTCGACGCTGCAAAACCTGAATAGTGCGGCGAATCTCTTCATCACGCCCGATCACAGGATCGAGTTTGCCTTGTTCCGCACGTTCCGTGAGATCAATCGTGAATTTCTTCAATGCCTGGCGCTGATCCTCAGCCCCTTGATCGCTCACTTGCTCTCCTCCTCTCACTTGATCAATCGCGTTTGTTACCCCTTGCTGCGTAACACCCGCCTTCTTCAATATGTCCCCCAACGTGCCGCGAGACTCCAGCGCAGCGAGCACGAAAAGCTCCGAAGAGATAAAAGTATCGCTGCGCTTTTGCGCGAGCTTGTCGCACATATTCAATACGCGGACTAATTCGCTCGAAGGTTGGACATCACCATCAGTGCCTTCAACCTGAGGCAAACGCGTGATTGCCTGGTCGATTTCAGTTTTCAGGTGATTAAGATTGGCTCCGGCAACAGTCAGAAGTGGACCAACCGTTCCACCATCCTGATGAAGCAAAGCACTCATCAAGTGAAGGGGTTCAATAAACTGGTGGTCGCGCCCGAGGGCGAGAGACTGGGCATCAGCAAGAGCAAGTTGGAATTTATTGGTAAGACGATCCAGACGCATAACTCCTCCCATACACTGGTCAAAATTGCTACTGGAGATTAAATGAGGTCATCCCTCAAAAATTTCAAGGTTATTTTGCCAGTCGTGACGGGATTTAAACGTTACTTGTCCTGGATCGTCTTAATTCAATAGGTTATATCAGCCAGATTAAACTTGCCATACGGCCAGTCACGCCATCACGCCGATAAGAGAAAAATTTGTGAGGTTCGCTCACAGTACAGGCGTTTCCACCAAAAATTTGTGTTACCCCTGCGGCGCGTAAACGTAAACTTGCCAGTCGGTAGATATCGGCAAAAAATTTATTTCCTTCAGGCCGAAATGCAGAAGCCGCTGCTGCATCATGCTGAATAAATGCGTCTCTCACTTCAGGACCGACTTCAAACGCATCAGGCCCGATAGCGGGTCCCAGCCACGCCATGATCTGCGTGGGCTGCGCACGGAAACAGGCTAATGTTTCCTCCAATACCCCTGCGTGCAACCCCCGCCAGCCAGCATGTGCAGCAGCAACTTCACCGCCGTTGATTGCACAAAAAAGCACGGGGAGACAGTCAGCCGTCATCACCGCACAGACCTCCCCTTTCTTATCGGTATAAGCAGCATCACCGCAAACAGACGTGGGGGATATCTCGCCAATACGAATCACATCGGTACCGTGAACCTGCTCCAGCCAATGCGGCATGGCTGGGAGACCGGCCATCTCCACCAGCGCTTGCCGATTTGCGGTAACGTGTGCAGGCTCATCCCCACATGATTCCCCAAATTCAGCGAATCATAAGGTGCAACACTATGTCCGCCAACACGCGTCGTACTACAAGATTTCACACTTTCTGGCAAAGGCCAGTCGGGGTATATCAGCATAGTCCGTCACCTCTATAAATCGGCACTTATCGTATTGAATACCTTACCAGTCGAGCTGATCTTTAAATTCTTCGGTATCGGCTTTCAGCGCATCAATCAGATCAACCATATCCTGCGGCAATTCCGCATGCCATTCCATGTGAATGCCGGTAATCGGATGGTAGAAACGCAACATGGTGGCATGCAGCGCCTGACGATCGAAACCACGCAGTGTATCAATGAACGCTTCCGAAGCGCCTCTTGGCGGGCGAGGACGACCGCCGTATAGCTGATCGCCAACCAGAGGATGATTAATGTGCGCCATATGCACACGAATCTGATGGGTACGCCCCGTTTCCAGGCGCAACCGCAAACGGGTATGCGCACGGAAATGTTCCATGATGCGATAATGTGTCACAGCAGGCTTACCCATTGGGTGCACCGCCATATGAGTACGCTTGGTTGAATGGCGGGCGATAGGTTGATCGACCATGCCGCCTGCCGTCATCGAGCCAATCGCAACGGCTTCATACTCACGCGTAATTTCGCGCGCCTGTAGCGCCTCAACTAAACGCGTCTGTGCTGGAACGGTTTTCGCGACCACCATGAGCCCGGTGGTATCTTTATCAAGCCGGTGCACAATACCGGCACGAGGCACATCGACAATCTCAGGATAATGATGCAGCAAGGCATTCAATACCGTGCCATCCGGGTTACCCGCTCCGGGGTGAACCACCAGATCTCTGGGTTTGTTGATGACCAGGATGTCCTGATCTTCATACACGATATCGAGCTTGATATCCTGAGCTTCCCAGCGGGCTTCTTCTTCAATCAATGCATCAATCGCTACCGATTCGCCGCCAAGTACTTTCTCTTTTGGCTTATTGGTGACATTGCCGTTAATCTGTACCCGATTCTCAAGAATCCACTCTTTTATGCGGGATCGTGAATAATCAGGGAACAATTCGGCCAAAGCCTGATCTAAACGTTGTCCGAGTTGAGATTCGGCCACCGTTGCGGTGAGTTGTACTTGTTGTGCCATATTATGCAGCTTCTTCGTTAACGTTGGGTTTTGACGGCGACGCCGTTTAAAATAATGTACTATTGTAGCTGGTCTAAATCGGGAGCTTAACGGACAGTCTCCCGGAATAACATTCTGAGGATAATCAAAACGTCATGACGCGTATGAAATATCTGGTGGCTGCCGCCACGTTGAGCCTGGCGCTGGCTGGTTGCTCCAGCAATTCCAAAGATGCGGTTCCTGATAGTCCGCCATCTGAAATCTATGCCAATGCTCAACAAAAACTGCAGGACGGCAACTTTAAAGCAGCCATCACGCAGTTGGAAGCACTGGATAACCGGTATCCGTTTGGTCCCTATTCGCAGCAAGTACAGCTGGATTTGATCTACGCCTATTACAAATCCGCAGAGCTGCCATTGGCCCAAGCATCTATTGACCGCTTCCTGCGACTCAACCCGACCCATCCAAACGTGGATTATGTCCTGTACATGCGCGGCCTTACCGACATGGCGCTGGATGATAGCGCGTTACAAGGCTTCTTCGGCGTCGATCGTTCCGATCGCGATCCGCAGTATGCCCGCACCGCATTTCGGGATTTCAGCAAGCTCATTCAGGGATATCCGAACAGCCAATACGCCACCGACGCAAACAAGCGTTTGGTTTACCTCAAAGAGCGTCTGGCAAAGTATGAACTTTCTGTCGCGCAATACTACACGAAACGCGGCGCTTATGTGGCAGTAGTTAATCGCGTTGAGCAAATGCTGCGTGATTACCCTGATACTCAAGCAACAAAAACTGCCCTGCCGTTGATGGAAAATGCCTATCGTGAACTGCAACTGGCCGCACAGGCAGACAAAGTCGCAAAAGTTATTGCCGCGAACCCGGCATAAACGATAAGCCACACAATAATGAGACGGCAGCTTCGGTTGCCGTTTTTTTTATGGTTTTATCGGTTCGCTATGCATCGATGATGCAGAAAAAACAGCTTGGAGGGAGTCAACAACAGCGCGGTAACATCAACACATCCTGTCAATAATGGCACAGGCCGAATGCCCCCTCAAGCACTTCCCTTCGATTCCCGACGGTGCCTCACAAATCGCGTTTTCTTGACAAAAAGTGACGAAAAAAAGCGATCAATATCACGCTTTTTGCCACAACTCACGGTATGCTGGAATCATCCAAGACGGACATAGGCAGAGAGGTAAGTTTATATGACTATTAATATTACCAGTAAGCAAATGGATATCACCCCCGCAATTCGTCAACATGTCGAAGACCGTCTTTCTAAGCTGGATAAGTGGCAAACCCAGCTGATTAACCCGCATATTATTCTGTCAAAAGAGCCCCAGGGTTTTGTGGCCGATGCCACTATCAGTACGCCAAATGGTCCACTGGTTGCCAGCGCTAAACATGATGATATGTATGCCGCCATCAATGAGTTGATTACCAAACTCGAACGCCAGTTGGATAAGCTCCAGCATAAAGGCGAAGCCAGACGTGCGGTAGCTAGCGTCAAAGAAGCCAATCTCCAGCCGACTCAAGAAGAGTAATTCACGCTCTTTACCCCAATATAACGCGCCTGAGGGCGCGTTTCTGCATTCTACGCGCCCGTAACCCACGTCCTAAAGCGCCAACGCGATACATGGTTTAACATTGCATGTGGCGATTTTGTATTGACAGGATGAAAAGCCAACAGTTACCTTACCTGCTAAGCATCTGGATTTTCCTGACTAACCGAGCACGCATGACAAATAAACTGTTTTTCTTCGTATTCTTTTTCACCTTCCCCTGATTTGGGAGGCGATTCGTCGTAAGAGCAAGAATACGAAGACGAACAAAAAAGCCTCCTGACCAGGAGGCTTTTTTTATATAAGAACATAAGGCAGGTAATAGCATCATGACAGACAACCCATTACTGGCACTGCGAGAACGCATCAGCGCATTGGATCTGCAATTAATTGAATTGTTGGCACAAAGACGAGAACTGGCGCTGGACGTTGCCCGCAGCAAATTAGATTCGCATCGCCCCATCCGTGACAAAGAACGTGAACGTGATTTGCTGGACAAGCTGACAGCCGCTGGGAAAAAGCATCATCTTGATGGTCACTATATTACCCGCTTATTTCAGCTCATTATTGAAGATTCGGTACTGACACAGCAGGCTCTCTTACAGCATCACCTCAACCAAACAACATCACACTCTGCTCGCATTGCGTTCCTCGGTCCGAAGGGGTCTTATTCTCATCTTGCCGCCCGCCAGTATGCCGCACGACACTTCGAGCAACTCATCGAATGCGGCTGCCAAAAATTTCAGGACATCTTCACTATGGTGGAAACAGGTCAGGCAGACTATGCCGTTCTGCCGATTGAAAACACCAGTTCCGGCTCGATCAACGATGTCTATGACCTGCTTCAGCACACGGGATTATCCATCGTCGGTGAATTAACCAACCCGATAAATCACTGCGTCCTGGTCGCCACCGATACGTCTCTGGCACAAATCGAAACGGTTTACAGCCATCCGCAACCGTTCCAGCAGTGCAGCCATTTCATTAATCGTTTTCCGCACTGGAAGATTGAATATTGTGAGAGCACCGCTGCAGCGATGGAAAAAGTCGCGGCGCTCAACTCACCAAAAGCAGCGGCTCTCGGCAGCGAAGCCGGTGGTCAGCTTTATCAGCTCCAGGTGCTGGAACACGATCTGGCCAATCAGTCGCAAAACATCACTCGCTTCATTGTATTAGCACGTAAGCCTATCGACGTGACTGAACAAGTACCGGCAAAAACCACGCTAATTATGGCAACCGGCCAGCAGTCTGGTGCGCTGGTAGAAGCCCTGTTGGTATTGCGTGATAACGGCATTGTGATGACCAAGCTGGAATCCAGACCGATCAACGGTAACCCGTGGGAAGAGATGTTCTATCTTGATGTGCAGGCGAACCTGCGCAGCGATGCTATGCAGAAAGCGCTAAAAGGATTAGCCCCCATCACCCGCTCGTTAAAAGTGTTGGGCTGTTACCCCAGTGAAAACGTCGTCCCCGTCGATGTGAACGAATAGTCGATACGAACGAATCATTGAAAAAGCCATCCTGGTCTCCACCGGGATGGCTTCTCGAACACAATTCAATTATCAAACACAGCT
This sequence comes from Pectobacterium sp. PL152, assembly GCA_021907015.1. Taxonomy (GTDB): domain Bacteria; phylum Pseudomonadota; class Gammaproteobacteria; order Enterobacterales; family Enterobacteriaceae; genus Pectobacterium. The sequence continues at coordinate 1,156,341 of CP091064.1, forward strand.
CAAAGATGAAACGTATTTATTGACGGATATCGTTTGCCTGACGCAAAAGTACCCGGCTCTCCGCCTGAAAGCGTTTGGCATAGTCGCCAAACCAGTGTTCGACTTTTTGAAGCTGTTAATAAACTCAGCTTTATCCGTCTGCTCCAGTAACGTAATCGCTTCGCCAAAGCGTTTGTAGTAACGCTTAATCAACGCCAGATTATCCTCTGAAGACATAATAATGTCGGCATAAAGCTGCGGGTCCTGTGCAAACAACCGCCCAACCATGATCAACTCCAGACGATAAATCGGCGATGACAGGGCGAGTAGCTGCTCAATCTGCACATTCTCTTCGGCTAAATGCAGACCATAGGCGAATGTCGCAAAGTGACGCAGCGCCTGAATGAACATCATGTTCTGATCGTGTTCAACCGCGCTAATGCGGTGCAGACGTGCGCCCCATACCTGAATCTGTTCCAGCAACCACTGGTAAGCTTCCGGCTGCCGACCATCGCAATAGACAACAACCTGCTTGGCAAGGCTGCCGCTGTCTGGCCCGAACATGGGGTGCAGACCAAGCACCGGACCACGATGCGCCGCCAGCATCGCCTGGAGCGGGCCATTTTTTACCGATGCCAGATCAACCAAAATACAGTCATCCGGCAAAGCAGGCAGGCGGGCAATAACCTGTTCAGTCACGTGAATCGGCACGCTAACAATCACCATGCCGGCATCAGACAGCAGTTCATCCGCGCGCGGCCAGTCATCCTGCTCCAGAATCCTTACCTGATAGCCCGACAGCGTCAGCATTTTTTCAAACAGATTGCCCATTTGACCACGGCCACCGATGATGACGACCGGTCGCAACTGTGGACACAGCGTTTTAAAGCCTTTGTCATTTTCGCTGGTATAGGATTCGCGCATGGTTCGCCGCAGGATATCTTCAATGAGATCCGGAGGAACCCCCATCGACGCCGCCTCTTTACGGCGGGAGCTGAGCATGGCAGCTTCACGATCGGGCGCATAAATAGGCAAGCCATAGCGGCTTTTCACTTCACCCACTTCCGCCACCAAACGCAACCGACGTGATAACAGCGCGACAAGCTCCTTATCTACCTCATCTATCTGATCACGTAATGCGGTCAGTTCAGCTACCATATCTTGTTACTCTCCTGAATGTTTCACACGTGCAGCACTCAGCTCTTGATGAACGGAACGCAGCAGCGCTTCTGTACTTTCCCAACTGATACAGGCATCCGTGACTGATACACCGTAGCGCATATCTGAACGCGGCTGTTCTGAAGACTGGCTCCCCTCGTGAAGGTGGCTTTCCAGCATCAATCCTATAATGGAACGATTTCCCGCCTTAATTTGTTCAATCGCAGATTCAACAACAAGTGGCTGACGGCGGTAGTCTTTATTCGAATTACCGTGACTACAATCTATCATCAGCGCAGGTTTCAGTCCCGCATCCTGCATCTGTTTTTCACATTCAGCGACATCCTGCGCACTGTAATTTGGTTTTTTACCGCCGCGCAGGATCACGTGGCCATCAATGTTCCCCTGCGTTTGCAGCAGACAGACCTGACCGGTTTGATTGATACCAACAAAGCGATGTGGCATGGCGGCAGCTCTCATCGCGTTGATCGCCGTTCCCAGGCTGCCATCCGTACCGTTTTTGAACCCAACAGGCATGGACAGGCCGGAGGCCATCTCACGGTGCGTTTGTGATTCCGTTGTACGTGCGCCGATAGCTGACCAACTGAATAAATCGCCCAGGTACTGCGGGCTGTTCGGATCAAGTGCTTCGGTCGCCAACGGCAGCCCCATATTCACCAGTTCCAGCAGCAGGCCGCGCGCGATGTGCAACCCTGATTCCACATCAAATGAACCATCCATGAACGGATCGTTAATAAGCCCTTTCCAGCCCACGGTGGTACGCGGTTTTTCAAAATAAACACGCATCACGATGTAGAGGCGATCGTTTAATTCAGCGGCAAGTGACTGCAGGCGGCGTGCGTACTCCAATGCAGCATCCGTGTCATGAATCGAGCAAGGCCCGCAGACGATCAACAGTCGGTCATCGCGGCCATGAATGATATCCGCGATGGTTGCTCTCGCTTGCGCAATATCACGCTGTTCCGCATCGTTAAGCGGAAACTTGGCTTTCAATTCATCGGGAGTAATCAAAATCTGTTCTGCACTGATATTAATATTGTTAAGTGAATCTTTTTGCATGATCCCATTCCTGAAAAGTTCGGTATGTTCGCGACGGTCTGCACAACTGATTAACTGCACAACCTACGCGTGATGTTTACACCATAACACGAACCGTAAAGATTTCAATCCACTTAGTGTAAATAAAAAATTACCACCCTAAATATTGTCATAAAAACAATATCTGCATGCCCTATCACTTCCCAACACAACCATGCCTATCTCCAGCGTGAATAATGATAGAATCACGCCAACAAGGGGGAAGGATGCTGAAAGCGATAATCATCGATGACGAACAGCTGGCACGTGAAGAGCTCAGCCTGCTACTGGAAAATGAATCTGATATCACCATCATTGCACAGTGCAGCAATGCGCTGGAGGCAATACCCGCGATTCACCGGCTGCAACCGGATGTCATTTTTCTGGATATACAGATGCCAAAGGTCAGCGGATTAGAGCTGGTTGCCATGTTGGATCCAGAAAATATGCCTTATGTCGTCTTCGTGACAGCCTATGACGAGTACGCGGTGAGAGCATTTGAAGAGCATGCTTTTGACTATTTACTGAAACCGCTGGATGCACAGCGGCTGAGCAAAACGTTAAATCGTTTACGGCGCGGCACAAGCGTAAACAAAAACGTACAGATAATTTCAGAACCCTTACTTCGTCACATCCCCTGTAACGGGCACAACCGTATTTTTTGCTCAAAATTGAGGAAGTCGAGTATCTTTGTTCGGAACTCAGCGGCGTGCACGTCGTGGGCGTCAGCCAGTCCGGCTATACCCAGCTTTCACTGAAAACGCTGGAAGAGAAAACGCCTTTTGTCCGTTGCCATCGTCAATATATGGTTAACACGGAGCAACTGAAAGAAATACAGTTAATGGAGAATGGTGCAGCAGAAGTATTGACGCACACGGGAAAACACATCCCTGTCAGTCGCCGCTATCTCAAGTTACTGAAAGAAAAACTGGGCATCGCCTGACGGCATGCTCCTTCGGGCCAATGGCCAAAACATTGAAGGTTTGATGATGAAATACAGTTATGTCTTGGCTGTAATTCTTTTAATGACAGCATGCCAAAGCAACGTCCCTTCGTTACCGACTAAAAGTGAATCAGGATTCTGGTATGAAGCGGGTTATCAAGATGCAATATCTGGCATGGTCGTAAAGGACAATAGCACCTTACAGGAATGGTTTGGTAATCCGCAGATCGATCGTGAAACCTACCTGCGTGGTTATCAGGCCGGACAATCGGCTTTTGCGGTACAGATAACATGGAAGAATGGGGCAAAGCTGGAAAAACTTTCCCGCCAGTTGCGATGGCGTAGAGAATGCGGAAGCGCTGCGAATTCACTGGCAGCAAAACCTGCCTTAATCTCCTTCCAAAGATAAGACGAGACGATGATCCATACTCATCAGCGAGTTAGCTGGCAAAAAGCTATGGATCATCGTATCTGGTAACAATTCCACTCACTTTTATACTCACATAGAAATACGTCAGACATACCTCGCCTCTATTATCGCTCAAGCGAAATAATCACATTAAGTTATTAATAACCTGATGCTGGGATAACGAAAAAATCATCGGTCATTGATAGTTAGTCCCATTATTCCTGATAGCGATTGATATTATGGAGTGCTCACATGTCCGGTTCACACAAGCCTCATAACCCGTCTCTGAATGACAGCTCAAGGCTCTTATCACACGCAACATCATCGCAGGAAAGCCATGATGAACGGGTCGCTGCGGTAAAGAACAGAATTATCGAGTCCGGTGACCATCCCGGTATTTCCGTAAAGGAACAGTTGGCGCTTCTGGATGCCTTCTCCCACCTTGAATTAGGCAAGTTTTTACTAAAACATCATGGGTTAAATGCGTACTGGACGCATAACGTGATAGCACATCAGACAACTCACTATGTAAACCCGCTCGAAGAAATCATCTACACACAACTCCCCAGCGTTTTAGCGACACGCGAACGGTTCGGTATTTTCCAACGCCTGCTTCAAGAACGCTTACGGCCGAATGCCGTCATGGTATCCGTCCCCTGCGGCGTCATGGCCGACTTACTGCTGCTGGACTATACGCGGCATCGAGATGTGAAATTAATCGGGATCGACCTGGATAGACAGGCGCTGGAAGAGGCTTACAAGCTTGCCAGTCAACGAGGATTGGAAAACCAGATATCGTTGGTACTGACTGATGCCTGGACAGTTGATTTGGCCGCACAAGCTGATGTGATTACCAGCAACGGGCTCAATGTTTATGAGCAAGATGATGACAAAGTGACCGAACTTTACCGCGTGTTCTATTCAGGGCTGAAACCTGGGGGCACGCTGATAACCAGCTTTATGACGCCTCCTCCTACGCAATCGCAAGACTCCCCATGGACAAACGCCGACCCGAAATTGCTGGCGCTCCAGTATGTCCTTTTCTCACGCATTATCGGGGCAACCTGGACAGCGTTCCGTACCCACAAACAAACGCAATCGCAGTTAGAACAAGCCGGATTTACAGATATTCAGTTTATTAACGATCATATGCACATGTACCCAACGGTGATCGCTAATAAGCCGTACTGAACAGGATAAAAACGGTATCAACGCGATATTTTGATCGCCGTAACCGATCAATACTGAAAAATTGATCTGTATAAACGTTTATAAAATAACCATGCGTGATGTCATTATGGTACTGAAATTCAAACAATAATGATGGCACCAGGAAAGCGAAGCCCACCAAAAAGGTGGGCTTTTTACTGCTAAAGCAAACGATGTCTTAGCCACAGCCATTAAGTAAAGCACGCATCCCCTTGAGAGATAACACGATGCATTTCCACCACCGCTTTGCCGCCAACAGACATAAAAAAAGGGTTTAGCCTTTGGCTAAACCCCTTATAAATAACAACTTTCGGATGTTGCGAAAGCGCTATCTTAGTTAAGACGCTCTTTGATACGAGCAGACTTACCAGTACGCTCACGCAGGTAGTACAGTTTGGCTTTACGCACGGCACCACGACGTTTAACAGCGATGCTGTCAACTACTGGGGAGTGAGTCTGGAATACACGCTCCACGCCTTCGCCGTTAGAAATTTTGCGAACAGTGAATGCAGAATGCAGACCGCGGTTACGAATAGCGATAACCACGCCCTCGAATGCCTGCAGACGTTTTTTGCTACCTTCAACAACCCATACCTTCACTTCTACGGTATCACCCGGACGAAATGCAGGTACGTCCTGCTTCATTTGTTCGTCTTCGATTTGCTTAATAATGTTGCTCATAATATGTCTCTTACCCTAGGTAAACTGATAGTTGGGTTCGCACGGCAAACCGGCGTAACCACCTAATACTCTTGTTGCTCAGACTGATATTCACGTTGGAATTCAGCCAGCAACCTTGTTTGCTCGTCAGTCAGAGCTAGGCTTTTCAGAAGTTCAGGTCTTCTAAGCCAGGTTCGGCCCAGCGACTGCTTCAATCGCCAGCGGCGTATTTCCGCATGATTTCCAGACAGTAACACTGCCGGGACCTCCATGCCTTCCAGTATTTCAGGGCGAGTGAAATGAGGACAGTCCAGCAATCCATCGGCAAAAGAATCTTCTTCTGCTGAAGCCTGATGCCCCAGAACGCCCGGTATAAAGCGGGCAACGGAGTCAATCAGGGTCATCGCTGGCAGTTCCCCACCGCTGAGTACGTAATCCCCTATCGACCATTCTTCATCGATTTCGGTTTTAATTACGCGCTCATCGATCCCCTCGTACCGTCCACAGACCAGAATCATCTTCTGGTTCGTAGCGAGTTGACGTACGCCTTGCTGATCTAATTTACGGCCCTGAGGTGATAAATAAATCACTCTCGCGCCTTCGCCTGCCGCTGCTTTTGCTGCGTGGATCGCATCCCGTAAAGGTTGCACCATCATCAGCATTCCGGGACCGCCGCCATAAGGTCGGTCGTCCACGGTGCGATGCCGATCGTAAGTGAAGTCGCGAGGACTCCAATACTGTACGTTCAGCAGGCCATTTTTTACTGCCCGGCCAGTGACTCCGTAATCAGTAATTGCCCGGAACATCTCTGGAAACAGGCTAATCACCCCAATCCACATAGTCTCGTTCCGCTGGGTACTACTGGTCAATTCAGAGCTCAAAAACCAGGATCCCAATCTACTTCAATAGTTTGAGTAGAAAGGTCGACGCGCTTAACAACCTGTTCAGTGAGGAACGGAACCAGCCGCTCCTTGACTCCGAAGGCATCTTTCAGGTTGGCTTTTATCACCATCACATCGTTTGAGCCGGTTTCCATCATATCGATGACTTTACCCAACTCATAACCGGTTACGGTCACGACCTGACAGCCCATAAGATCCTTCCAGTAATAATCACCTTCGCCCAGATCGGGCAGTTGTGACGAATCTACGACAATTTCGCAATTAGTCAGTAAATTAGCCGCATCACGGTCATCAGTACCTTTCACTTTAATGATCAGATCCTGATTGTGATACTTCCAGCCTTCAATCTCGACAAGCTGCCAACCGCTTTTGCTCTGGATGAACCAAGGCTGATAATCAAAAATGCTCTCGGCATCTTCGGTGGATGAAAACACTCTGAGCCAACCTCGGATGCCATACGCCGATCCAATTTTCCCCATCACAATCGGGTTAACGGGAGGCTTTGGGCTGAGTTGATTGCTCATTATCACCACCGCAACAGATTATGCTGCTTTTTTAGCGTCTTTGATCAGCGAAGATACGCGATCAGACACAGTTGCACCCAGACCAAGCCAATGCTCGATACGGTCCAGATCCAGACGCAGGGCTTCTGCTTGACCAGCTGCGATTGGGTTGAAGAAACCTACGCGCTCGATGAAACGACCATCACGCGCATTGCGGCTGTCGGTCACGACTACTTGATAGAAAGGGCGTTTTTTAGCGCCGCCACGTGCCAAACGAATTGTTACCATAACATCCTCTTTAGTGAATAAAACAACTGGGCCCCATCGAGGAACGGAGCCCAGTATGTCATATAAAAAGCCCGAAAATTTTACTCATTTTGGCGTAAAAAGCAATCTAAAGCGTGTAATCTCGCCAAGAGTTTCTCTGCACCATCGGTTTCGGTGGTTAACGCCCCGGGAATCCTGGTGGCATCATCCCTTTCATACCGCGCATCATTTTCGCCAAGCCGCCGTTTTTCATCTTCTTCATCATTCGCTGCATATCATCGAACTGTTTCAGAAGACGGTTTACATCCTGCACCTGCATGCCAGAGCCCATCGCGATACGACGTTTGCGCGATCCTTTGATGATCTCAGGTTTGGCACGTTCCTGATGCGTCATTGAATTAATGATCGCTTCCATACGTACCAGCACCTTGTCATCCATTTGCGATTTCACATTATCAGGCAGTTGGCCCATACCGGGCATTTTGCTCATCATGCTCGCCATGCCACCCATATTGCGCATCTGCTTGAGCTGATCCAGAAAATCGGTCAAATCGAACCCATCGCCCTTCTTCAGCTTCTTCGCCAGCTTCTCTGCCTGTGTACGGTCGACCTTGCTTTCAATATCTTCAATCAGTGAAAGCACATCACCCATGCCGAGAATGCGCGATGCCACACGCTCAGGGTAAAACGGCTCCAGCGCTTCGGTTTTTTCACCGACGCCGAGGAATTTAATCGGCTTACCAGTAATGTGGCGGATAGATAGCGCCGCACCGCCACGGGCATCACCATCAATTTTGGTGAGGATCACACCGGTCAGCGGCAGCGCTTCATTAAAGGCTTTCGCCGTATTCGCCGCATCCTGCCCCGTCATGGCATCAACAACAAACAGCGTTTCAACTGGCTTAATCGCCGCGTGAACCTGTTTGATTTCGTCCATCATCGCGTCATCGACGTGGAGACGACCCGCGGTATCGACCAACAATACATCGTAGAATTTCAGCTTAGCGTGTTGTAATGCACGTTCTACAATCGCAAGCGGCTTTTCCTGCACATCTGACGGGAAGAAATCGACCCCAACCTGCTCTGCCAGCGTTTCCAACTGCTTAATCGCCGCCGGGCGATAAACGTCGGCAGAAACGACCAGCACTTTTTTCTTCTGCTTTTCACGCAGGAATTTACCCAGCTTACCCACGCTGGTTGTTTTACCCGCACCTTGCAGACCCGCCATAAGAACAACCGCTGGCGGCTGCGCAGCAAGATTCAGCTCGGCGTTGATTTCACCCATGGCGCTGACGAGTTCATTCTTAACAATTTTGACGAACTCTTGGCCTGGCGTCAGACTTTTATTAACTTCATGCCCGACGGCACGCTCTTTCACGCGATTGATAAAATCACGCACTACGGGTAACGCGACGTCGGCTTCCAGCAATGCCATACGTACTTCACGCAGCGTTTCTTTAATGTTTTCTTCAGTCAACCGCCCGCGGCCACTGATGTTGCGCAATGTGCGCGAGAGTCGATCGGTTAAATTTTCAAACATATCTCATGCTCAACGTAAGACAGGCCGCCAGCGCGACACGAATGGAAGAGATTATACACAAAAGCGGAAACGATCTCAGCGCTGCTGACGGAGAACTGTTGGTGCCCACGACGACTAACGCTATACTGATTCTTCATTTTACCTAGTTGATATTTAATAACCTATTTGTATGTCTGTTTTCGCTATTGTGGCGCTTCTCGCCTACACACTCAGCCTCGGACTGATTATCCCCAGTCTGCTGCGCAAGAACAGTGCATATCGTCGGCTGGCAATACTCTCGGCCAGCGCTGCGCTAATCTGCCATGCGGTGGCGCTCTATCAACGTATTTTCGATGTTCAGGTCGGCCAAAACCTTAGCCTGCTAAATATCGGTTCGCTGGTCAGTCTTATCATCTGTACAGTGATGACGATTGTCGCCGCGCGCGATCGTGGCTGGTTTATTCTTCCTATCGTCTACACTTTTGCGCTCATCAATCTGGCCTTCGCCAGCTTCATGCCAAGTGAATTTATTACGCATCTGGAAGCGTCACCGGGCTTGATGATCCATATCGGTCTGGCACTTTTCTCCTATGCCACGCTGTTAATTGCTGCCCTTTATGCGCTCCAGCTCGCCTGGCTGGATTATCTACTCAAGAATAAAAAGCTGGGATTTGCCGCTGATATGCCGCCACTGATGGGCATTGAGCGTAAAATGTTTCACATCACGCAGATTGGCGTCATTCTGCTCACGCTGACGCTCTGTACCGGTTTGTTCTACATGGACGATCTGATCGATAACAAAGAGAATCTGCATAAGGCCGTGTTCTCCCTGTTTGCGTGGTTCATCTATATTCTGCTGCTCTGGGGACATTATCATGAAGGGTGGCGCGGTCGACGCGTTGTCTGGTTCAGCCTGCTCGGCGCGCTGATGCTGACGCTTTCCTACTTTGGTAGCCGGGTTATACAGCACTTTCTTGCCGTCTGACCCTTCCTCGAACAGAAAAAAAGAGAGCCAACATTCGGCTCTCTTTTTTATTTGTACCGATCCGACAAACTAGATATGCAGCTCGGCCAGCTTATCTTTCGGCAGTGCCAGATCGTCATTTTGGTTGATACCAATATCATGATCCACGATGTGCTGAGCGATTTCCTGCGCTTCTTTCAGCGAGTGCATCTCATAGGTGCCACACTGGAATTCGTTCAGCTCAGGAATTTTACGCTGGTCGGTCACTTTCAGAACGTCCGCCATCGCCGCTTTCCAGGAGTCAGCAACACGTTGCTCATCCGGCGTGCCAATCAGGCTCATGTAGAAACCCGTACGGCATCCCATCGGAGAAATGTCGATAATTTCCACGCCATCACCGTTTAAATGATCGCGCATAAAACCAGCAAACAGGTGCTCTAGCGTATGGATACCACGCTCTGGCATGACCTCGATGTTCGGGCGACAGAAACGCAGGTCAAATACCGTGATATTGTCGCCATGAGGGGTTTTCATGGTTTTAGCGACCCGAACGGCGGGTGCGGCCATACGAGTATGATCAACGGTAAAACTGTCTAGTAACGGCATAATTCCACCTCCTCAAAGAAAAAAATTCATTTTTTCTCGTTTCCGAGAACTTTTCCTTTTTATGCGAGTCTGACTTACTGAAAGACGCGCATTTATTATCATCATCCCTATTAGAGATGTTTATTTGGCCACAGTTTCTGTGGCCTTTTCTTTTTAATTCGCCGCCAGATAATCGTCAAAGCTCATCGTATCTTCAGACTCAATCTGACGTTGACGCTGCCAGGAGCGCTCGCTCGCAGCAGCCAATGGTTCTTCCGTCAACACCTGCAACGGTTCGTTGCTGAGCATTTTGCGGTATTCTTCCGCTAAATTCAGCCCCACGCTACCATTGCCTTCTTGCTTCATCAACGTTAATAGTCGACCAGAGAACGTCGTTTCTGGATCGTCAAAGCCAGCAAGCAGCTCATCGCAAACCTGCTGATAGTGCGGTTGACCGTTTTCCGCGTCCAGTACTTCCGCAACACGACGTAAATCCGCAAACAGGGATTTTCCTACTTCGGCAATTGGCTGTTGGATGGTTTCACACCGCATACCCACCGTTTGCCCCGGTTTACGTCCTTCCAGAATCACCCGATTCCAGTTTTTACGCGTACACAGTAGCTCATCGGCGCTCATTTCCGGCGCATCTGCCAGCGCACACCAGATCAGGAATAAATCCAGGAAACGTACCTGACTTTCACTCACTCCGGTCGGAGAGAAAGGATTAATATCCAGTGAACGCACTTCGATATATTCGATTCCGCCACGCAGCAAGGCATCAGACGGCGTTTCGCCCGCGCGCGTCACACGCTTCGGACGAATCGGTGCATAAAGCTCGTTCTCAATCTGCAAGACGTTCGTATTCAATTGTAGATAACGACCATCCTTCTTCATACCAACCCGAGCATATTCCTCAGACGGCGTTTTTATCGCGCGTTTTAACGCAGCGACATAGGTATCCAGATCGTTAAACGTAATCCCCAAATTGCTCTGTGATTTATTGGTATAGCCTAAGTCACTTAGCCGCAGGGAGGTTGCATAAGGCAAATACAGCATGCCTTTTTCCGTGCGCTCAAACGGCAGTGCCGTTTCCCGCCCTTTCAGGAAAGAAGAACAGATCGCCGGAGAAGCACCGAACAGGTAAGGGATCACCCAACCAAAGCGGTAATAGTTGCGAATCAGTCTGAAATATCCTGCTGAAATGGCCTTTTTCCCGCTTTCTTCATCAGCGACACCTTCTCGCGCCTGCCAGAATGACAGCGGAAGGGAGAAGTTGTAATGCACCCCGGAAATGGTCTGCATCAGCGCACCATAGCGGTTTTTCAGCCCTTCACGATAAAGCGTTTTGAAACGCCCAATATTTGATGAGCCATACTGCGCTAGCTCTATATTTTGCTCGCTGTCGATAAAACACGGCATGCTCAATGGCCACATCCGCTCATCACCCAGATTGCGGGAAACGTGGCGATGGATATCGCGCAGAAACGTCAGCAGATGATCAACATCTTTATCGACCGGCGTAATAAATTCTAACAGCGCTTCTGCAAAATCTGTCGTAATCCACGGGTGTGCCAACGCCGAGCCCAATATCTCAGGGTGCCCTGTCGTAGCAAGATGTCCGTTTGCTGTTACGCGCAATGTTTCGCGTTCAATTCCACGCTGAATACCCTTCACCGCCAGTGGGTGTTTTTCCAGCCAAGAAAGTGCTTCTGAAATGTCCGGGATCAAATCGACCTCCCGTTGTTAAAATGTAATGGTTGTAAGCATAATTGAAACTCAGTAGCACTCACCAGTGCACATTGCAATCTGGTTAAGACCACCACGCAATCCCCTGTAACGTTATACCTGCCAATACGATATACCGCAGCGCTTTTCCAATACCAATGAAAACCGCCGATTGCACCCAGGGCATGCGTAGCCAACCCGCTAACACGCACAATAAATCGCCTACTACCGGCACCCAGCTAAATAACAGCGCAGCGCAACCATAGCGCTGCAACCAGCGCATGACCACCGTATACCCAGCTTGTTGTTTTGGCTGAGGGAGTAAGCGCCCTATAAAAATATTTGTTAACCCGCCCAGCGTATTTCCTACCGTCGCCACAGCGATCAACAGATAGGGTTTTGCGCTGTCAGCCAACAATAACGTTACCAGCAGAACTTCTGAACTACCGGGCAACAGTGTTGCACTGAGCAGGCTACTCCAGAAAAGAGAAAAACGGCCCAGAACTCACTCACAATGTACGAACGTCAACCACGGCCATGTTAGCGCGTTTAGCGGCTTCAATACCGTAGTCTGCATCTTCAAACACAATGCAGTGTTCCGGTGCCACAGAAATCAACGCAGCACAGCGCAGAAAGGTATCAGGGAAAGGCTTATGCCGAATCACATCATCCGCCCCAACAATTGCATCAAAATAATCATGCAATCCCAAATGCGTTAGCAATCTATCAGCCATGCCATGCGTGCTACCCGTACCGACCGCCATAGGGCGCCGTCCGCGATAATGCTTAACAACATCAATCAGCGGTAGGGGTTTTACTGTATCCAGCAGCATTGCCTCAACAACGGCCGTTTTTCCGCCGCCAAGTGGTGAGGATCAACATCAGCCTGATGACTGTCGATAATACGCTGTGCAATATGCCAGGTGGGCGAGCCGTTCAACGCTGTCATGGCACTGGCATCATATCTCATACCATACCGTGCAAGAACCTCATCCCACGCTTTATGGTGCGTCGGTTCAGTATCGAGCAGGGTGCCATCCATATCAAAGATCAGCCCTTGATAGCGATCGTACATCATGACTCCATGATCACTGAAAAGAGAGCTTACTTTATCGTAAAGTGAAAACGTTGTCGCTTACTCAATAACCTTATAAAAAACAGGTTATTATCCCCATAGTCATAAGACAGCCTTCGTTTACTCGTCGGCTCAATCTCAATATATAGGCAAGGGAAGGGTAAGAATTAATACACGGAAGTGATGAGAGAAATATCGTTCTGAATCGGCAAGAGGGCAAATGACGTTATCGCGCTAAAAGCAGGTAAAGGACGTTTGATAAAACAGAAGTGGTGTATCTGATAACAGTGTCTGACTTGTACCGTTCAGGCCGGACGTCGATTGCACAATATCATTCTTGCGCTTATTAATTCAGGTAGGAAGTAAGACAAACGTTTTATTTACATCAGAATATGGTGCATCCGGGAGGATTCGAACCTCCGACCGCTCGGTTCGTAGCCGAGTACTCTATCCAGCTGAGCTACGGATGCAGAGTGTGGTGCAGAAATAAGGGAATTGAGCGAGATACCTAAGAATGGTGCATCCGGGAGGATTACTCGGCTTCGCCTTGCCCTTCGGGCCGTTGCTAAAGCAACGTTTTCCTCCCTTGTTCTTGTAATCACAAATGAGCGATTATAAGAGCAAGATAACAACCTTAATCCATATCGAAATATGGTGCATCCGGGAGGATTCGAACCTCCGACCGCTCGGTTCGTAGCCGAGTACTCTATCCAGCTGAGCTACGGATGCATTAATAATTCTTTATCTACGACAATACTTACTTTTACTACTCGCCTAGCAAAGGCAGTATTTATGGTGCATCCGGGAGGATTCGAACCTCCGACCGCTCGGTTCGTAGCCGAGTACTCTATCCAGCTGAGCTACGGATGCATATTAAATGGCGGTGAGGGAGGGATTCGAACCCTCGATGCAGCTTTTGACCGCATACTCCCTTAGCAGGGGAGCGCCTTCAGCCTCTCGGCCACCTCACCTTACATTACCTGATTCGCTACTAAGAACTTCTTGTTAGTGCTCACCGGTACTGCGTGGCGCACATATTACTTTCCCAGACTTATAAGTCAAACAATTTTTCCCACCTTGTGTTTGTTTGAACAATTCGCATCCAAGATGCGTATTTTCACAACAAAAAGTCTGTTTTATCGACAGAAAAACAGGCGGTTACCTTGCTAAAAGGAGCGCACAGTAAAAATGGATATATCGATAAATGTGTGGGGAAAAAGCGGGAAATAACAATTGCGTCCCGCGAACACGAGACGCATTGTCAATCAATATGACGTTGGTTGAGATTTTTCGGCCTGAATACGCTGATAGATCTCTTCACGGTGGACAGAAACCTCTTTAGGTGCATTAACACCAATACGCACCTGGTTGCCTTTCACTCCTAATACGGTAACCGTTACCTCATCGCCGATCATGAGGGTTTCGCCAACTCGACGAGTCAAAATAAGCATTCTTTGCTCCTTGAAAGATTATAAAGAGTCGGGTCTCTCTGTCTCCCCGCCATTATCCATCATGTGCCGTGAAAACGTAAACCTAGACGATGGTATAAGCACCACCACCACACTCCGGTTTGTCACTACTTGTTAGTTTAGTCGATATCAGTAGCTTGTGCTTTTGTTATCACAACAACAGGACTGAGCGTGTCATACTTCAGAATATCTGAAGGTAGCACACGTTCTACCCCACTTGTCGGACCCTTTTCCGCAGACAAAAACGCCACAACCAGAAAGTTATGGCGTTTTTGTTGGATAACGCGAATCAAACGTTATCTATGTTTATAGCTTAGCAGTAACCCAAGATTCAACACTTGCCAGCGCAGCAGGCAATGCAGACACATCTGAACCACCAGCTTGAGCCATATCCGGACGGCCACCGCCTTTACCACCAACCTGTTGAGCAACAAACCCAATCAGTTCACCGGCTTTTACGCGGTCGGTCAGATCTTTCGTTACACCAGAAATCAAGCTAACCCGGCCTTCTGCCGCCGTTCCGAGAACGATAACAGCAGACCCTAGCTGATTCTTCAGGTCATCCACCATCGTGCGCAGCAGCTTAGGATCCACGTTGTCCAGTTGCGTAACCAGCAACTTAACACCACTCACCTCTTTTGCTTTGCCGGACAGCGACGAGCTTTCCTGCGCCGCTTGCTGAGCCTTCAACTGCTGAAGCTCTTTCTCCAACGTGCGAGCACGCTCCAGAACAGAGCGTACCTTATCCGTCAGGTTGTGACTATCCCCTTTCAGCAGTTGCGCAATATCTTGCAGAACGTCGCTCTGACGGTGCAGCGCAGAAAGCGCATTTTCACCCGTGGTCGCCTCAATACGACGTACCCCGGCAGCGGTACCTGATTCCGAAATGATTTGGAACAGGCCGATATCACCCGTACGGCTTGCGTGTGTGCCCCCGCACAGTTCAATGGAGAAATCCCCCATCGTCAGGACACGGACATGGTCGTCGTACTTCTCGCCGAACAGCGCCATCGCGCCTTTCGCTCTCGCATCATCCAGCGCCATGACATCCGTTTGTACGGTAAGGTTACGGCGGATTTGCGCATTGACGATATCTTCAACCTGACGGATCTGCTCAGGTTTCATCGCTTCCGTATGTGAGAAGTCAAAACGCAGATAGCTATCGTTAACCAGAGAACCTTTCTGCGCGACATGATCGCCCAGAACCTGACGCAGCGCGGCATGCAGCAGGTGCGTTGCGGAGTGGTTCAGGCGAATGCGATCGCGGCGTTGGCTATCAACATTTGCATCGACACTGTCGTTAACACGCAGCGTACCCTGAGTCAGTTTACCAACGTGGCCGATTGCCTGACCATATTTCTGAGTGTCCTGAACGGCAAAGCTCGCGCCCGCGTTTTTCAGTTCACCCTGATCGCCAACCTGGCCACCGGATTCACCATAGAATGGCGTTTCGTTCAGGATCACTACCGCTTCATCACCTGCCGCAATCTGATCAACCGCGTTTCCATTGTGATAAAGCGCAATCACCTTCGCTTGCTGCTGCGTTTTTTCATAGCCACAGAATGGCGTGTTTTCATCCACACGGATGAGACTGTTGTAATCAACGCCAAATCCGCTGGCCTCACGCGCACGCTGGCGCTGAGCCGTCATCGCAGCTTCAAAACCTTTCTCATCGACTTTCAGGCCACGCTCGCGGCACACATCCGCGGTGAGGTCGACAGGGAAACCATAGGTGTCATACAGGCGGAAGGCCGTTTCGCCATCCAACGTATCCCCTTTCAGGTTTTTAATTTCTTCGTCCAGCAGAGACAGGCCGCGTTCCAGCGTACGGGCAAACTGCTCTTCTTCCATCTTCAGCGCCTGCTCAACAACCGACTGCTGCTTCTTCAACTCTTCTGCCGCTGGCCCCATGACTTCAATCAGTGGCGCAACCAGTTTGTAGAAGAAGGCATCCGTAGCGCCTAGCATGTTACCGTGACGTGCAGCGCGGCGAATGATACGGCGCAGAACATAGCCACGGTTTTCATTAGATGGCGTCACGCCATCCGCAATCAGGAATGCACAAGAACGGATATGGTCAGCGATAACACGCAGCGACTTATTGGTTAAATCCGTCGTACCAACGGCTTTAGCAACCGCCTCAATCAGCGTTTTGAACAAATCAATGTCATAGTTTGAATTGACGTGCTGCAACACGGCAGAAATACGCTCTAACCCCATTCCGGTATCGACGGAAGGTTTCGGCAGCGGCAGCATCGTGCCATCAACCTGACGGTTGAACTGCATGAACACCAAGTTCCAAATTTCGATATAGCGGTCGCCGTCTTCATCAGGGCTTCCTGGTGGGCCACCCGCGATGTGTTCACCGTGATCGAAGAAAATCTCGGTACACGGACCGCACGGCCCTGTTTCGCCCATCTGCCAGAAGTTATCAGAGGCGTAAGGCCCGCCTTTGTTATCACCAATACGAATAATTCTTTCGCGCGGTACGCCAACTTCATCAGCCCAAATGTCGTAGGCCTCGTCATCCGTTGCGTATACCGTTACCCACAGTTTCTCTTTCGGCAGGTTGAACCACTTGGGAGACGTCAACAACTCCCACGCATAGCGAATCGCATCATGCTTGAAGTAATCACCGAAGCTGAAGTTACCCAGCATTTCAAAGAAGGTGTGGTGGCGGGCGGTATAACCTACGTTTTCCAGGTCATTATGTTTACCACCGGCACGCACGCAGCGCTGCGAGGTCGTCGCACGGACATAGTTACGTTTATCCAGCCCGAGGAACACATCTTTAAACTGGTTCATACCCGCATTGGTGAATAACAATGTCGGATCGTTGTTCGGCACCAGAGAGCTGCTATCAACAACCTGGTGTCCCTTACTGTGGAAAAAATCGAGAAACGCTTGACGGATCTCAGCGGTGCTCTTGCTCATAATTGTCCTGGAATCAAGCTAGAAGAACAGGTCGCGGGCAAGGTTAGTCCAGCATGCTGACGCTACCAAGCAACTCACGAACAAAAAAGTGGGAATAAGATAAATTTTCTTCGATGGGAAGTAAAATCCCGTATGCGTTCAATCTGAAAAATTCGTATAAATTGACTGGATTTCTTCATGAAAGAAACCACGATAGAGCAGGTATCGCTGATGTTTGACTTTGTCTTTCCATTCATCGGACAGAGGATGCCCGAATTTTCGCTCCACAACTGATTTCGCCAGCGCGCACCAATCGATCTCACTCTCGTTTAATGCCGTGGCTAATATCGTCTTATCGATTCCTTTCTGGCTCAGCTCCATTTTAATTCGCTGGACGCCGTAGCCTTTGCGACTTCGGCTGTTGATATAGCGACGAGCATAGCGCGCATCATCCAGCCAACCGTGTTCCTTGCAGTAAGCAATGGCAGCTTCCACATCTTCTGCTGCAGCTCGAGCAGTAGCTTCGCCCGCTTCATCTTCTGCTTCTGCGCTGTCTAATTTATATAAATACGCCGCACATTTGCGGCGTATTTCGGCTTCACTATAATCCCGAACAGAAAGCACATTCATCGCATAGCGTAAGGGTTTATTCATCCATTTACCCGCTGATGTGCTTTGTCACAGGGAATTCAGCCACCATTAAAACTCTTCGTTGCCTTCATCGGCGAATGCATCTTCGTCATGGCTATTGCCCGCAGTGGCAGGCGTCAGCTCATTGCCTTTATGCAGCAGCATTTCACGCAATTTCTTATCCAGTTCCGCAGCAACCGCCGGGTTCTCTTTCAGGAAATTACAGGCATTTGCTTTGCCCTGACCAATCTTGTCGCCGTTGTAGCTATACCAGGCACCCGCTTTTTCGATCAGTTTGTGTTTCACACCCAGATCGACTAGCTCACCGTGGATGTTGATGCCTTCGCCGTACAGAATCTGGAATTCAGCCTGTTTGAACGGTGCCGCCACTTTATTCTTCACGACTTTAACGCGAGTTTCGCTGCCGACAACTTCTTCGCCTTCCTTAATCGCGCCAGTACGGCGAATATCCAGACGAACGGAAGCGTAAAACTTCAGCGCGTTACCACCGGTAGTGGTTTCAGGGTTACCGAACATCACACCGATTTTCATACGGATCTGGTTGATGAAGATCAGCAGCGTATTAGCTTGTTTCAGGTTACCCGCCAGTTTACGCATAGCCTGGCTCATCATACGTGCGGCCAGCCCCATGTGGGAGTCGCCGATTTCACCTTCAATTTCTGCTTTCGGCGTCAGCGCTGCAACGGAGTCGACGATGATAACGTCAACCGCGCCGGAGCGCGTCAGCGCATCACAGATTTCCAGCGCTTGCTCGCCGGTATCCGGCTGAGAACACAGCAGATTATCGATATCTACGCCAAGCTTTTTCGCATAAATCGGATCCAACGCATGTTCAGCATCGATGAACGCACACGTTTTGCCTTCACGCTGAGCGGCAGCAATAACCTGTAAGGTCAGCGTTGTTTTACCGGAAGATTCCGGGCCATAAATCTCAACGATACGGCCCATCGGCAAACCACCAGCGCCCAGAGCAATATCAAGAGACAAGGAGCCTGTAGAAATAGTTTCAACATCCATTGAGCGATCTTCGCCCAACCGCATGATAGAACCTTTACCAAATTGCTTTTCGATTTGGCCCAGTGCTGCCGCAAGTGCCTTTTGTTTGTTCTCATCAATAGCCATTTCTGCTCCTGTCATGCGGCGTAAAGCTGCTGTCTCTACGCGGCTGCTTAATCATGAATTGCCGAATAATTACTGACATTATACTGTATGCGCATACAGCATCAAGGTTATTTTTTCAGAAACGCGTCGAGCAGCGTTTGCAGCGCAAAATGGACCGATTGCAGACGTACCGCGTTTCGGTCTCCGCTGAACCGCATTGTCCGCGCGAATGCCCCGCCCTGTTTATCTCTGAAGCCAAACCATACCGTGCCGACAGGCTTCTCTTCGCTCCCCCCGTCGGGCCCGGCGATGCCGCTTACCGATATGGCAAAATCTGCATCGGCGGCCTGCAACGCCCCTGCGGCCATCTCATTGACGACGGCTTCACTCACCGCGCCATGCCGTTCCAATGTCTTCGCGTTCACATTCACCAGACGCTGCTTGGCCAGATTGCTGTATGTCACAAACCCATAGTCAAACCAGCCGGAGCTGCCTGCGACATCAGTAATAGACTTAGCCAGCCAGCCCCCAGTGCAGGATTCCGCGCACGTCAGCGTAGCACCACGCGCCTTCAGTTTTTCACCGACCAAAACACTTAACCGCAGAATGTCAGCTTCCGTCATTGCCGCCTCATTTTAATCAAGGATTGTTGGGTCAGGGTAACACTTTTCCCTGAAAAAGACGCCCCGCTGCGCGGGATGCGAAGCGCATAGCAAGAAGATGAAAAGGGATGAAAAACGAGGAAAGCGCCGCCGCTAGTCAGGAAGAAAATAGCGCGACGTTACTCTGTAGTCAGTAGAGTACAAGTGGTCAGTAGGGTACAAAGCAGATGGGAATAATGCGTAATTTACATACAGCCTGCGCAACTGGTGCATCGCCAGTCTTGCTTATTTATAGCCTGAAAGAAATATCTAAAATAACACTCTTCGATGGGAATATTATTTTCTTCGAAGCTATCGGCCAGCCAGTCGATATTCTCCAGAATCCAATCATCCTCATCTAATCCGTCTCGGTAAGTTTCATCATCAGGATCGATGATAGAGTAGATCCCCATCGTTCCCATATGATTTTCTTTATATTTTTCAGGTAGCGCGAAATCTTTTTCATTATAAGATATTAACCAGTGACCGTGGCAAAGCAGATTGCCATACGACTCCACCGGGCAGTAAATGGATTACTCATATTTATTCTCACCAGCATAAAAGCTGGTGATAAACGTAGCACGACATGTTTATAAAGTAAATCGACTCACAGGCCAGATATTATTTAAAGGATAGAGCCTATAGACAACATTCTATTACATCTTAATAGGTACAAATCCATTAACAATAAATTGATAAATATCAATTCATATAAAAATAAAATACCTAAACAGAGAAATACAAATAAAAAAAAGCCCACTAAAAATAGTGGGCGGGGTACTGCGATTATCATTATGGAAAAACCCTGGTGTTTTGCGGCACTTCATTCGGCTACTGTCTGATAGTTACAGTACCGAATGAACATTAACTCAACATTAGGCACGCAAAAATCTTGGCTATTGCTGTGATAGCCTGCACCAACACTATCCCATGTCGCCCGCCACCTACCGCTTTGCTTCGCTGGCCGATATCAGTCAGAATGGTGTGCATATGCCCATAAAGGGGTAACCATCGATTAGGGAGAATGACGGGTGTTTCCCTCTTTCTTAAGAAGAACCGCAGTGAAAAACGGCAGCTATGCCAATGAGATCAGCAGCAGCATTACTATCAATCGTCCGGCAGAACGCTTGTTTGATCTTTGGCGTAAACCGGAAACGTTGCCGATCCTGATGGGGCATTTCGCCAGTATTGAGATACTGAACTATACCGACTCCAACTGGCGGATTAATACACCGATTGGCGCGCTCATTGAATGGCAGGCTCGTATTATTGATGAAAAACCAGGGAATATATCCACTGGCGTTCGCTGGAAGGGGCGCGGGTTCCCAATGAAGGCAGGCTTTCGTTTCAACCAGCCACATCGGAAGCGGGTACAACCGTGACGCTGACGATTCGCTACAATCCACCGGGAGGCTTGATTGGGAAAAAGATCGGCCAAATGTTTGATATGTTTTCTCGCGATATGCTGACGAAAACGCTCTATCGTTTCAAAAAATTAGCGGAGGATGAGTTGGTGTAAGCCGCATCAGACGCCCTCGCGACAGGTCATCATTGACCGTTTTCCTGAACTGACGACAGCGCCCCAATAAAGAGGAACGTAGAATGCTGGAATTGATTCAAACCATTGGTCTTGGTCTGGTGTTAATCCTGCCACTTGCGAATCCACTGACAACGGTAGCCGTATTTCTGGCGATGTCCGGTAACATGAGCCAGGGGGAACGAAATCGTCAGATCTTTCAGGCGTCGCTCTATGTTTTCATTATTATGACCGTCGCGTACTATGCAGGTCAGGTCGTGATGAACACCTTCGGAATTTCCATTCCCGGCTTGCGCATCGCTGGCGGGCTCATCGTGGTATTTATCGGTTTTCGCATGCTTTTTCCTCAGCAAAAACCTGAACATGCGCCTGAAGTTAAAAGCAAAAAGAAGAAATCAACGACAGTTTCTCTGCCAATGAGGTCAATATCGCTTTCGTTCCGCTGGCGATGCCCAGCACCGCAGGGCCAGGAACCATAGCCCTCATCATTAGTTCTGCCTCACAAATCAAGAGCGGCGTCGATATTACGCCATGGGTGATTACCGTTGCCCCCGTACTGACTTTTCTGTTGATCAGCCTGATCGTCTGGCTCAGCCTGAAAAGCTCTGGCCTGATTATGCGTTTGATCGGTCAAAGCGGCATTGAATCCATTTCACGGCTGATGGGATTCCTGCTGGTTTGCATGGGTGTACAGTTCATCATTAATGGCACGCTGGAAATCGTGCACTCTCTCCATTAAGTCAAGGATGATGGAGAGATATCAATACGTTGCCAGATAGCCTAATTAGCGTCTATAACTTTGAATGGCGGGTTTATTCATTGGTCGCAAGCGAATGCCCCGCCGGTTTGCCATTGATGATGACATAACAAAAGACAGCGTGATTTTGCTTACCTAGCGGAAAATAGGTGCGGCCACCATGAAAATAACAAAACGATTCCCGGTCAATTTACGTTCACTCATTTTATCTCTCGCCATTATCAGCATGCTCATTACGCTGACCAATGCCTATATTGCTGTTTATAAAGTACAAAAAAGCTCATTACCGATCAAATACTGAGTTCAAACCTTAACTACTCTTCCAAACTCGCTGCTACCACGGAAAGTTTTTATCCTCCGCACAACAAGAGTTGGCCTACAGCGCGACATTGATGGCTGAAAGCTTTGATGACGATAAGGCATTGCAGGAGAAAAGCGAGCAGACATACCGCATGAGCGAAAGTTTTAATTCCGTCTTCGTTGCGGATACGCAGAATCGCATACGCACGGTTTACCCAGCATCGCTGAATCTGAAAGGAAACACACTAACCTCAGCGGCCAGTAAGCAAGCACTAACGGAGCGGAAACCGTTAATCAGCCAGCCTTATATTTCTGTTACGGGCAATCTGATCGTACTGGTGTCCTCTCCAATCCAAGATAAACAGGGAAATTATCTCGGTTACATCGGCGGAACCATTTATTTAAAAAGCAAAAGCGTCTTAAACGAATTCATGAATACCCATTTTTATAACGATTACTCCAGCGTTTACGTGATCGATAAAAGTGGGATTGTTCTCTACCATCAGGATAAACAATGGGTCGGCAAATCCATCAGAGATGAGAAAATCAAAGCCGCATTTCAGAACAAAAAAAGTGGAACCCTCGCGATACCCGATATGCAAGGTACCCCATCGCTGGCTGGTTTTGATACGGTCAAGTCATCTGGCTGGATTATCGTTACCTTGCATCCTTACCAAAACGTTATTGATTCACTTAACGGCGTCATGCGTTCAGTCTTATATGAAGGCGCGCCAGTGATGGTATTAATACTTATCGCGCTCACCCTGCTCGCCTTCTTTATAGCTAACCCTCTACGCCTGCTGGCCGTTTCTGCCAGTAAAATGGAGGAGCCCGACGTGATTGAAAAATAAAGAAAGTCCCCTCCTGGTACTTTGAAGTTGAGCAGCTAAAACGCGTCATTCTTTTCGGTACGGTCTTGTTGCACAAGCGAATCGGCAAACTGAGCTTGCAGGCCCACACCGATCCACTCACTGGGTTACTCAATCGCCGTGGTGTCTATGAAAACATTGAGCTCATTCTGTCAAAAAGCCATCAGGCTGCCGCGATCGTGATTGATATCGACCATTTCAAACGCGTGAATGATACCTACGGGCACAATATCGGCGACGATGTCATCAGGCTGCTGGCTAAAAGCATAAAACAAGGCTCACGTGACGCCGATCTGATTTGCCGTACTGGCGGAGAGGAATTTCTCGCACTCCTGCCCAACACGGATATGAAGCAAGCCGTTGATATTGCAGAGCGGCTGCGTAGAAAAGTGGAAAAATGCCGCTGCCGATTCCTGAAAACATCACGATTTCATTAGGCGTCACCTGCTTTATTCCGGGAACGGAACAGATAGACAGCGTGTTGAAAATCGCGGATGACGCCCTCTATCAGGCCAAACATGAAGGCAGAAACCGGGTCGTCACCAAAATCGTGCCTGAGAGTGCAATCAACAACGACACAAAATAGTTACGCGTCTCGTGAGCGGGAAAACAGGCAAAAAAACCCGCACAAGGCGGGTAAGGTCATTCTAATGACAGGGATGGTTAACTAACACAACACTCACAGAGATGTGAGGTACTGACAAGGGATGAGAGGACTATAGCAAGCCAAATGTATAGTATTGTCATCAGCAGGTAAGGTTAATCTACCGGTTGTAAAACAACATTGGCGATGTTTCCCTGCCGCCCTGTCTGGCTACTTCAGCCTGCTTTCCAGCCACCATTACGCTTTTTCGTTTTCATCAGCGCAGCGAGCAGTGCCATGATTGCCAACGCGCAGGCAAGCCCTCCGACCATCAGCCATCCCCCTGATGCCAGGCAGCCATCGCAACGGAGGATCCCCCGCGCCACCTAAAAACATACCGCCCATGAATACGGTATTGATTCGACCTCTTGCCGCTTCACCGAGCCCGTAAATCACATGTTGGTTGGCCACTAATGCGCTTTGTACGCCGAGATCGAGCAGGATAACGCCAATAATCAGGCCAATAACGGAATCGAAACCGATGAATACTCCCCATGAGAGCAGCGTCAGCAGTGCTCCGGCAATCACAACCGGGCGACTACCAGTTCTGTCGGCGATTCTTCCCGCCAACGGAGCTGCAAAGATCCCCGCGACACCAATCACGCCGAACAGCCCCGCAGCAGCAGCGCCCATGTGAAAACGTCCGCTTTCCAGATACAGCGCAAGCACGCTCCAGAACGCGCTGAACGATGCAAACAGCAGCGCCTGAATCAGCGTGGCTTTGCGTAATGCGCGTTCACCGCGCCACAGCGTCACCAGCGAACGCATCAGCGCACGGTAACGAACGGTTTGATTCGATGGTGAAGCCGGTAACATTCTTCCCATTGCCCACGCGCCCGCCAGCGCCAACGGCACACTCAGCCAGAACATCGCACGCCAGCCCGCGCTTTCCGCCACAAGGCCCGCAATCGTACGGCTCAGCAGAATCCCGCTTAACAACCCACTCATCACCGTCCCGACAATGGCGCCGCGCTGTTTCGCATTGGCAAGCTCCGCCGCCGCCGGAACAATCTGCTGTGCGGCAGTCGCCCCAAAACCGATGAGCAACGAAGCACTTAGTAAAGCGACAGCCGATGTCGATAAGGCTGCAAACGCAGAAGCCAGCGCCAGCATCAAAAATTGCCACACAATCAACTGACGGCGATCGAATTTATCACCGAGAGGAACCAGCAGTAGCAGTCCCAAAGCGTAGCCCAGTTGGGTCACCGTTGGGATCAGCGAGACTGCCCCGCTCGACGTAAAACTTTCACCAATCACGCCCAGCATCGGTTGGTTGTAATAGATATTGGCAACAGAAATACCGCTAGCTGCGGCCATCGAGAAAATCAGTAATTTGCCGGGAACCTGCTGCGTTCTAACCTCGGCTTCGCTGGATAATGTACTCATCATCATACCTGTCTGTGTGTTTCCCGCCGGAAGTCGGCAAGTGATGAGCACAGCATAAGGTACCGTCTTCATTCCCAGTAGAGAGGTAAAATGG
The DNA here is from genome assembly GCA_021907015.1 of Pectobacterium sp. PL152. Lineage (GTDB taxonomy): Bacteria > Pseudomonadota > Gammaproteobacteria > Enterobacterales > Enterobacteriaceae > Pectobacterium. Next base: position 1,181,698 of record CP091064.1, read on the forward strand.
ATATCAGCTATTCCAAACAGGAATGTATCAGGGGAAAAGACGCTGAACGAAACCGGTAAAAATTCTGGCGCGGGCTGATGTCATGCGACCTCCGGGGTAGACAGCCCACAGATCCATCTTACCCAGCGACCATGAATCCAGCGCAGTGACGACCTGCCCGCTTTCCAGTTCTGGCGCAAACATCCATTCCGACGCCACAATCAGTCCTACACCGGATAGCACCGCTGCACGCACGCCTTCCGCCGCAGAAACCCGGATACGCCCATTGGGGAATACTGTGGTCTGTGTTCCATCCCGAGAAAAATCCAGCGATCGGTTCTCTCTCCCTGCAAATAGATGACGGCAGGATACGCAGCCAGAACGTCAGGAGAAGCTGGCACACCATGACGTGCGAAATAGTCAGGGGTCGCCAGCAGGCGCATGGAACACGATGCCAAGCGCTGGGCAATCAGGCTGGAATCCTTCATTTCGCCCAAACGCAGAGCCACATCAATGCCTTCAGCAATCAGATCGATCGGGCGATCGTCCAGAATGACATCAATATTTAGCTGGGGATGCTCAGCCATGAATTCATGGAGCCGCGGTATGATGAGCTGTCTGGCGAAAGTCACGGGTGCACCGATGCGTAGCCGCCCAGACAGCGCCGTGCTCCCGCTCACCGCCTGCTCTTGGGCATCCCCAGAATCTTTAACGCGGGGCGATTTGCTCATAAAAATTCTGCCCAGCTTCTGTCGGCGTCAACCCTCGGGTAGAACGAAGCAGCAACGGCGTTGCCAGCTGATTTTCAAGCTGCATGATCGCTTTGGAAACCGCAGGCTGCCCGATACCGAGCCTGCGGGACGCAGCGGAAAACGACCCCGTTTCAAAAACGCAGATAAATGTTTCCAGCGCGCTAAGGCGATCCATGGCTCTCTTCCGCAAAGGAGTTTCACTGCATCATACAGGAATCCGGCAAGGATAAGACGGATTCACACACGCCCTTCCTTTCCTCACCCTATGCAGCGGTAAGCCACATTCGCTTTACCGCCAACCACATCAGGTATTACTCTGATGGCATGATTTGTCATGACAGGGCTGGCAAGCTTTTGCCGCCTTTTTCAAAATCTTACGAGGCGATGCATGAAACTTTTCATTTACGAACACTGCCCATTCTGTGTCAGAGCCAGAATGATTTTTGGTTTGAAAGATCTGCCTGTTGAGCAATCGGTCATTATGGAAGGCGATGTCGACACACCGACGCGCATGGTGGGCCGCAAAGTGGTGCCCATCCTGCAGAAAGAAGATGGCAGCTTCATGCCAGAAAGTATGGATATCGTCCACTATGTCGACAGCAAGCAAGCGCCGTTAATCGCCGACAAAGCGGTTGATGCTGAGATAGAAGCCTGGTGTAAGTCCGTTTCCAGCGCGGTGTTTAACCTTGCAGTTCCCCGCTTCACGAAAGCGGATTTCAAAGAGCTTTCCACGCCAGAGGCGCGTCATGCCTACATCTTGCGCGAAGAAAAAGCCTTCGGTGACCTGGATACGCTGCTCGCAAAAACGCCGGAACTGATTGCGGAAGTGGAGCAGAAACTCAAGGCGCTGGAGCCACGTCTGGCAAACGTCAGTGCCATTTCCACCACCGATTTTATTCTGTTCCCAATCTTACTATCGCTCACGATCGTGAAAGGCGTACAGTTTGGCCCTAACGTTCAGGCGTACCTTGAGCGGGTATCAAAAGCCAGCAAGGTTGCGTTGTTGATCGATAAAGCGCTATAGGGTTAATCGCATTCGAATAGCGTTATGGGGCACAGTTTTACCCCATAACGCGTGGCGGATTTCAACACGTTATTACGTATGAAATAATAGCTACACGCGAAGCAGAGAAGTATCCCTACCTGATGTTATACCGTCCTCCTTTAGCGGACATTCCGTTATAAAACACAGCGCATTAACCTCAGTCTGAATCAGGGCAAGCGCATCGTGGCTGGCATAATCTGCCTTAATCCATCTTGCACGCTGCAAATAGCCGGGATCCTCCAGTATCTCAATGACAGACTGCTTAATCTGCTGTTCACTTGGCGTACTGGTTTGCAAGTTAATCCCACATTTGGCGAATACCACACGTGCAGCACTTTCCTGCTTATCTTCTCCTACCCCGGCCACAATTAAAGGCACACCCTCTTTTAAGGCTGCATTTATCGAACCGTATCCACCGTTGGTGATGAAGATCGACGCTCTTGGCAGCCAATCGTCATAAGAGGAAGCTCACCACCCTGGCATTTTCAGGCAAGGAGGCTTGCAACGAATCAATCGAACGCCCTCCCGTGGTCGCCAGCACCCTGACAGGTAAATCAGCCAGCGCACGCAGTGTCGGCCCAATAAGCTGCTGGAGATCGACATTCGCCAGTGTGCCTTGTGAAACGATAATAAGCGGTCGACTGTCGTCCGACGTCCACCATTCAGGAACACGTTCTGCTGCAATCTGGCGAGATAATGGCCCGATAAATCGCACACTTTGTGGCAAATCATCACGCTGATACTCAAGCTCAGTAGTGGATAGCTGCAAGAAACGATCGCAGCGGCCAATCAGTGTATCCATAAAAGGCTGTTCGAGGGGCCTCCCTCCCGACTGCACCATCGCACGGTCAAACGCGCGCTGAACTTCACTCATCAATGCCCGCGTTTCCTCATCAACAAGCTGTTCATGGCTCAGATCGGGCGGCAGCAATTTCGGAGGAATACGAGGCCCATAGAAAACTGAATCTCGCGTCGAATAGGACAGCGGCGTAACCCCGATGACGATCACGGGCGGCCGCTGCCCAGAAAGCAACAACGGAAGGACACCATAAAAACAGTTTTCAACCATGAGCAGATCGGCCTGAGTTTTTGCCAACGCGTCCCGCAACTGGCGATCCAACAAGGGAATCGGTGCTGCAAAAAATCTTTCAGAGCCAAAGCCATCTGTGCGTTACCCGGCGGCAGCATGGCACGTTGGGGGAAATGCTGTTCAAGGTGTCGGTAGTCAAAATCAATGTCATCGCTAAAGGGATAAACCCGACGCCAGCCGCCTCCGCCTGCTCGCGGAACAACGCCCCGCTAAACAGCGTGACGTCATTCCCCTGCTCAACCAAATAGCGAGCGATAGTCAGTAACGGGTAAACATGCCCCGGCGTCGCCATCGCCGCCATAAGAATATGTGCCATGATGTTTGCCCTTATGCCGCGTTATCAATACAGGTATTCACACAAATCGGGGTGCCCTGAATGTGAACCCGTTGCAGGTGGCGTGCAGACTGCGCCGTAAAGGCTTCACGGCCATGCAGCAGCGAGAAATTATCGGCTACCACAACATCGCCCTGTAGCCATTGATGCGCATAGTAATAACGGGGATCGTACAGATGCTGCCGCAACGTCTGACTAAATGCGTTTTGCGTTTCCGGCGTAACATTATGGTATTCCAGCGCATGCTGGTTAAGGAAACGCTCCCCTTCGGTCGGCGGCTCGTTATAACGCATAATCTCCCCGTGCCGTTAGGGTGAGGAATGACCAATGGAGACGTGACTTCACCGCCATAATGCACAACGGCTTTAATACGGTAAGTGATTGAAACACTGCGCCACTCATCGGCTAATTGTGCGTCGGCCTCTGCCAATAAGCGCGTGGTGTCAACAAAGGTGGTACGTCCGCCTTGCTCCTGCCCCGGCGCAGAGACACAGTGGAACAACTGAAATTCGGGTATGGTTGGTTTGTACATGCCATCCCAGTGCAGCGGTACATAGCTGTTATCAAAGATGTGATCCTTGGTATCCGCATGCTCTTTCGTCGAGCACCGCCCCGAAAGGCCACATCATGATTTCCCCCAGTGACCAGCGTATTCGGTCAACGTTTCAGGATCGGAAAACCCGGAAGAAAACCCACGCAGTACCAGAAGATGATGCTCTCGGGCGAGCACACGCAGTGTGTCGATCGGCAGTGTGGTGATACTCTGCCCCGTTTCCACAGGCGTCAGCAACGCACCAAAGGGAAAGCGTTTCAATGCGGCAGTTCAGGCTATTTTCCATCATGTATATTCCCTTATAAGATGACAATATCGGTGTCCCAGTAAACGATAAGACGAGAAAAGTGCGCTTAGGCCATATCAGTCTGTTTAACCAGGTAATGGCTGGGCGTACCGCGGATTTCCACAATCTCACCATCCAACTGCTGTGCATCAGCATTCTTCATCAGCACAAATTGCCCATTAACATTGGCGGCAACACCATGCCAGGGCGTCAGCCAGTCGTCCTTGGTAGGCATCATATGAATACCCAGCTTCAGACTGTCCGAAGGCTGAGGGTGAATAGACAAACGGATGGCGTCTGGGAATTGCTCAGCAAGCAGGTTGCCCCACGCCCAGCTGCGTTGAATAACGCCACACGCACGTTTTTGGCATCCTTCTGTAACGCCGCATTAGAACCGGTATAGCCAGGCCGCAGGCTATCCTCATAGAGAAAACGGGTTATTGAACGATAAAGCTGCAAGCCTTCTTCACTCTGCATGAGCTGCGCCTTGATGTCCTCTTCTGACTCGGCGTAATCCTCAACCAGCCGCTGGCGGAGCTGATCGTAGTCAGCAGTAAGTGGCGCCATATTCTCGACGTCCTTAAGGTTAAAGACGCTGAGATGAACGGCTCCCAGCTCATGCAGTAAATTTTCAATCTCATCCTGATAGATGTTAATCGTTTCGTCGCTAGTCCCAATCAGATCGCCAAATACATGTCCATCTGAGCAAATACGGATATGCGCACCGGGCGGATAATACAGCTGAATACGCTGACATAACGAATTCAGGAAGGTCAGGGACAAACGCTCCGCCATATCTGGTTTTCTCCCTAACACCTTATAAGGACTGGGAGATTTCACCGGAAACGCTGGGAGAATAAGTTCAATGCGACGCCCTTCTTCAATAAAGGCACGGATTCTGGGCAACTGAACCTGAGTCACCTGAGACTCTTCTTCACGAATCGGTTTCGTCGAATGGGTAAATCTACGTCGATATTGAATTAACTCATTTAATATTAGCGATGAAACTAATTCATTATTTATTATATCCAAAATAACCTCATTAACTTAAAGAAGGGAATTAACTGCATAGCAGTGACGCACAAACAATAGAATAAAACCCTTACGCGATCACAAAAAATACTGAATAACATATTCAGTATTTTTATTTACGATGCTAATAATTAAAATCGTTCATAAAGTAATTATGAGAGAATAATTAAGTATCAGAACCTGGGAATAAGCCGCGATGCAGATTCTGTTATCGGCAGGATGGATAGGATTAGATGGGTATAGGAGGATAATAGAGAATAGACTCTGATGGGCGGCGAACCACACAAATCAGGAAAACGAGTCTATCGCTGACGATTGAAGTATTGGCGACTGGGTAAAGCAGAAGGTAATGTTAGCGTAATGGTATTATGAGTGGAGTGATTAGCGTGAGGGGGAATTGATTATGAATTGTTGTTAATTACTTCTCTTCAATTTGGGAATGGCCTGGTTTTGACCATAAAATGATTTTATACTTCCCTGTGTATAGCCCTTTCTCTTTATAAAACCCCATAACCTCTGACGGATACCAACCGTAACCGAACAAAAATAACGCATCTAATTTAACCATTTCTCTGATGAGATAGAGTTTATCACTCTCACTTTCTACAGCTTTGGTCATAAAACCACAAGAATGAAAAAAACCAAGAGATTTTACTTTATTTGTTAAGTCCTCTCCTTGCACACTAAGTTTCACAGTGCTCCCTGTCATATCGATTACAATAATCGTATTTTCTGGCATTGTGTTCATCATGCAACCATCATCAAGAAACATTAAATTTAAAAACACCTTCGTTAAACCCAGAAAACCTGGATATATTTCTGAAGGTTGATAACAGCCTTGAAAATTCTTCTGGATAACTATTTTTAAAAACAGAACTATTCCTCCACTCCACGATCAATGGTCGACATTCATCATCAATCGGGGTCATGAAATCATATAGAGCATCTGCGTTTCTTCCAAAATAAGGACCAAACGCTAACGCTTGTGAAAGGTGATCATAAATATCATGTGGTGTTTTCTGTTTTTCACCATCAAGGACGATGAGTTTCATATGATTCTCCCTTCACATCACTTAAAGTAATGAAACTACTGCTGGTATTTTACACGACTAAATTAGACGATCCAGCGTGTTATTTCCCCACCATCCAGCCTTTCCAGTGCCTGACGCTACAGTAACTCCCGCAGAGCGAATATCAAAATGAGACGAGTAAAATGGTAAATCTCCTGCTCCGCCCTCCGCCATCAACCTTAAAGGCCGCTGGCTGGAAGAGTGTGGCTTTATCACCGGGATGCCCGTTACCGTCACAGTGGAGCGCGGCAGGATTATTATTGAGACGCAGATTAATTTGTAGCGGCTGACCAACTGCTAAAAATAATAAAGCCGGAAGGATCGTTGTGATCGCTCCCGGCTTTCTTTATTTAATAAAATATGCTAAGCGCTCACCTATTTTTAAATCTTCTCTCTTATAATAGAAAACAGTATCAAAGTTAATGGATATATACTTCCCTATTACCTTAAACGTAAAGTCATCATCAGAATAGAACTCAACAATGAATTCATCTCCTAAATGGCTTTTAGATATTTTAATAAAATCATCATTCACATCACATGGCCAGTCCAATATCCCCTGAAAAAATGATGGTGACTCAATGATTATTTCCAACGTATGATAATATGATAAATCATCACTCCCAACAATAATTAGACGTTCTCGATCATATAAAAAAACAGAGAAATCCAACCAGCTTTGTTTCCAATCATGCTCTTTTATAGCGGATACTAAATCTTGTTCTCTCATGGAATTACTCCATTAGGTAAAGGAATATGCGTGCTATTCGCCGCAATAGGATCATAATTTGGGTTAGGGAAATTCTGATTTGTTTTCAAAATAGAAGTATGGTGCCACGCACCATCAGATGAACCATATTCCCATCCATATCCTTGATTCGTTGATGGATTTACACCCATTTGATTTCTCCCTACCCTAAAAATAGGTCCATTAGCCGAATTACTTCCTAAAGGAGCATTAGGATTTATATCATGTGCTCTTACTTCGTATTTATAATTCCCCGCTGAGAATTTCTCTTTAAAATTGATCGGATAATCTTGCCCTGACAAACCTTGTCTATGTAATGAATAATCAAATATTTCCTGAGGTGATTCGTTCTTAATTGCCGCATGAGCCTCAGATGCATTCATGCCTTTAGAACGATTGTATTTATACCAATCATATAAATCGGGGCAAGCAGCTAAACCTAGAGGATCCACCCACTCCAACGGGTTATGTACGTAACCTTGTGGCCTGCGGCCTCCCAGTAACCCTATCGGGTCATAGGGACAACTCCGGTGCAGTCGTACTTTTATCGCACTTAACCTATTGAAGCAACGGCCTTTTTAAGTCGCGTTTTTGCCAGCTTAACAACGTTTTAACCCGAACACCCCGACGCGCACTTTTGCCCGCAGACACGCTACCGCCACGCTGTGACTTCCCTGTCTGCATAAGCCACATCATAGCAGCGGCGTCAGCCGCTGCCATTAGTCGTTTCCTGTTGAACCGGGTTTTAACGCGGCGCGAGCCGTTCCGCAGCTTGCTGTGGGACGGTGAAGCGTCTGCCGGGTGCGGGCTGGCGAGGCCCGCAAGACAAGAGGTCAAGCAGGAGGCCCCGGCGGGGGCCGCACGGGGCGGAGATGGCGAGCACGGGAACGAGCAAGGAGCTTGCGACTGCGAGCCGGGCGCAGCCAGTGCAGCGGGGTTGGGGCGGGGGCGAGGTGAAGCCGTTAAGCGCCGTGACGCAGGAGCGGCTTCTGCTGTGGGGTTGACCTTGATGTTGACATTGCTTGAAGGCTGACACCGGCGTTTCCGCCGCCAGGGAGGGCGGCCACACCGTGAGAGCCAGGGAAGGAACACCGGGGCCGACAGCAGAGGGCGCAGCCCTGTGCGCCACACCGCACCACAGAGCCGAACCCCGGCGGCCAGCCGCACACCGTGGCCGAAGTAGCCGCAACGCGCCCATTACTCAACCGGCGCCGACATAATGTGTGTTACGCGTGGGTTGCGTTCAGCAACTTGCGCGTAATGCCACATTATGTTGAATGACGAACGGCCAGCAACGTTAAGGTCAGAGTGTGATGAAGGTGAGTGCTGGCCGGGCGACATTTACCGCCGGAGTGCCTTAGCCACATAAGGCAAGCGGTGCGCCACGGAGGGCGCAGCGTTTGCCCTGCACCGTCCTGCGGCCTTGAAGAGAGTGAGCTACTTTTTCGGGTTGTCCGGCTGCACAGTCGCGTCCGGCTTAAGCTCGTCCGGTTTGCGTTTCCTTCGACGCCGGGGCTTCGGTTTCCGCTCTGCCGGATGCGTCTTCTCATGCACCTGTTTCAGATGCCCGATAGCAACCCGCGTGTAGATTTGCGTCGTCTCCAGCTTTTCATGGCCTAAGATAGCCTGGATGTGTCGCGTGTCCGCGCCGTTCTCCAGCATCTGTGTCGCCATCGAGTGCCGGAACACATGGCACGCCCCCGCCTTTTCAGGTGCGCGTCGTCTCGTATCGCCCGGCCAGCCAGTATCGTCAGCGTCGCCCGAGCCAGCTTCTTTCCCCATATCGTCACGAACAGATAACCACTGTCGTGCTTCGTCGTCAGCCGTGGCCGCACCGCATCCAGATAGCGCTGCACCCAGACCAGCGCCCGCAGGCCAACCGGAACAACCCGGTCTTTGTTGCCTTTGCCCTGTCGCACCACCAGAACGCCGCGCCCCACGTCCACATCGTCCAGCATCAGCCCGGCCAGCTCTGAACGTCTTAGCCCCGTGCTCCACAGCATTTCCAGCACGGCGCGGTTACGCAGTCCGGTTAACGTCTCCGTGTTCTGCGCATCCATCACCGCTTCGGTTTCTTCCTCGCTCAGTATCTGCGCCGGAAGTCGTTTCTCCGCTTTCGGCAGCGTCATCTGCTCCGCCGGGTTGTACAGGATATGGTGGCGTTGCAACAACCAGCGGAACAGCATCCTGATAGCCGTCAGGCGGTTAAGCTGACCACCCTGTGCCAGCGGTTTGCCGTCTGCCTTGCGGTAGCCGTGCAGATGTCGCTGATAGGCTTCCAGCACTGCCAGACTTACCTGTGCCGCCTGCATCAGCCCCGCTCTTCACACCACGTCACGAACGGGCGCAGTCGTTCATCGTACCCTTCCACCGTGCGCGGGCTGTGGTTCGTGGCTGTCAGGTGCTCAAGGTACGCAGTGGTGTACTGGCGCAGCGTCTGTGACAGGCCGCTAAGGTAAGTGGCTTCGGGACTGGGTGGTTTTGGTCGGGTCATGGCGGCGCGTCCTGCGGGGTGGGGTAAGAGAAGTGAGGAAGTATCGTTACGATGTGATGCGCTTAGCTGGCTTTGCCGGAACCGTGCTTTTACCGTTAACCCGACTTGCGACAGATGAACCCTGATCGGCTGCGGCTTGGCGTGGTTTTTCTGACCCAGACTTAGCCCCGACTTGGGGCAGACTTGACCCCGACTTGCTATTGCCAGACCCAGACTTACGCGAGTCGTACCCGTCTTTTTCATTCAGTTCCAGCTCGATTAACCCGCACAGGTGCGCCCCTTCTGGAACCGTACCATCCCACAGCAGCTCGTATTGCAGCAGATGCCCACGGCTCCCGCCATGAACCAGCAGGTATTCCATTTCAGCCAGTCGCAGGCAGTGCAGCTTAAGCTGACTGTCACTCCACTGTGTCGCGTCACGGATATCCCGCCGGGTAAAGCGCACCTCGCCCGGTTTTTTGCTCTGCGTATGCGCTAACTGATTCACCATCCCCTGTATCAGCAGCAACAGCTTGCGCGTCTGTGGCGGCATCTCGTCCAGCGTCCGACCAAGGATTTCATGCGCCAGTTTGTTGGCCAGCACGATGTCCGAGCGTTCGACCTCGATATACTCGATAACCTGTCCACGGTGCGAGACGGTTTTTACTTCCCGCTGATACTGGTGCAGCAGCGCGACAGACTGGATTAACGTCAGGTACTTCATATGGTCGCGGCGGGTGCGGGTTTTGTCGCTCAGGAACGTGAGCTGACTGGCGAACGGGTTCACCACTTTTAACGGTTTCAGTAACCGCTGGGCATTCTGGTGCAACTCCGTCAGATAGCCTTTCTCGTTCTCCATCAGCAACCCTTCCAGCGTTTGCTTGTGGCGCTGCAAGGCGTGTATCGCTTCCGTCTGTTCGCGGGATTCGTTCACGGTAAGAACCAGACAGCGGTTTAACAGTTCTTCATCCACATCGATGGCCGTGGTGGTCAGCATCAGCATCACCGGGCCTTTTACCGTATATTGCTTGGTGACCAGATTCCTGTGGCATCATCCTTGCCGGTACTGGCAATGGTCAGTTCTCCGTCACTCTGCAACAGCTTGAGTGCATAGGCGGCTTGCCGCACGCCTTCTTCTTCGGCGATGGCGAGGATTTTATGCTGGAGATTGGTTTCACCCAGATAGAACAGGCTCTGTCCCGTCATGGCCGAGTATTGCAGCCGCTCTTCCGGTGGGATGAGATTCAGCACTGCATCCATCAGTGAGGATTTTCCCGCCGCGCTTGATGACTGGATGAGCACAGCCAGCGGTTTATCCAGCTTGCGCGACACCGCCGCCAGATACCCCGCCACTAAGTTGGTCGATTCCCCACCACGCCACAGGCGGCAAGGTCATCCGTCAGCCTGCTAATCAGGTTCGGGTCTTGCAGCAGCGTCAGCGCGTCGACTTTGGCGTCGTCATCCAGTTCCGGCGAGGTGTTATCACCCGTTTCCGGCTGGCTCAGATGACTTTCCAGTGCCAGCAGTACCCGCCCCAGAGTGCGTTTAAGGTCGCTTTCCGCTAACCCCAGCTCTGATGCAGCCAGCCGCGCATAACCTGCACGGCTCCGGGCGCTCATCATGTCCACGCTGTCGGCGAACACCACGCCGCTGGCCGTATCGATAACCTGTGCGTTCACTTTCATCGCGCCGCTGCCGACCCTGACCGATGCCATACCCCGGATGTGCCATTGCTGACCAGACAGCGCTATCTCAAGTTCACCGTTCGGCAGGGCGTCAACCACAACCCCGGCAGCTAAAGAGGCGGCAGGTTGCGACGGTTTTTCAGGCTGTGGCACGGATTCAGGTTCAGCGCTGACCGCTTCCCCCCATTGGCAACGCGCCGTCAACCAGTAACCCGAACGCCGCTTCCGGTTCAGCCACACTGCACATATAACCGTTAGCATCCATGCCAGCCGGGAACACCACGCGGAACGGCGCGATACCGTCAGCGGCTAACGCAGAAGCCAGCTTCACCGCGCCATCATCGCCTGCCGCGTCGTTATCGAACGCGATAAGCACCTGTTTTACCCCGTGGCGGATAAACGATTCGCGCATTTCCTCTGTGAACCCGTTCACCCCATACGCTGCCGTCACGTTCCGGTATCCTGCTACCCAGAACGACATCGCATCGATAAGTGATTCGCATAAGATGATAGACTTACTTGCCACTAACGCCTGCTCGTTCCACACCCCGCCGTGTGGCCCCGGCAGGTACAGATGTTTTGGCGTCCCGGCACGCAACTTGTCACACAGTTTGCGCCCGTATAGCTCCGCACCTGACCGTGACTGTCGATAACCGGAACCACTAACGACCCCGCCAGATGTTCATGGCCGCTGTCGCGCATTACCCCGATGGTCTGCAACTGTGCCCGGATGGCTGCGCCGTCTTTCAGCTTCTTCGATGGCAGACGGTAGCCCAGTGTCCGGTTGGCGAACCTAAGCGGAACTGCGCGACTAACTCAGGATGATTGAGGCGGCGTTTTTCCAGATAGGCGATGGCGTCCGGCGCATTGAGTAAGGTGTGATGATAGAACTCGGTAACACGATGCAGTAACGCCTGCCTTTCCTGTTCATTCGCGATATCCGCCACAGGGGGCAACGGCTCAGCAGCGGGCACGCTACCCAGCTCACGCCGCAGTTTATCGACCGCATGGGGCAGGCTGAGATTCTCCGTTTTCATCACCCAGTCCAGCACCGAGCCGCCTGCATCGCAGCCGAAGCAGTGATACAGGTTCTTCTCTGGCGAGATAACCATTGAAGGGGTGTTTTCCTGATGGAACGGACACAGCACCACGAAGTCCTTGCCACGCTTCACCACCTTTCTTCCCTGACCACGCACCACCTCAACCAGTGATATGGCGGCTTTCAGGTGCTGCAACTCGGATTCGGGGATGCGTGCCATAAACGGATTTCCTCTAAAAACCTGTCAATAGGGTTTGGCTAAAAATAACTCGACGCCAATATACCACATAATGTAGTATATACAACATATCGTGGTAAAACGTGAGGTAAGTTATGGCTGTCTTATTACATTCAACATCGGTAACAGCTATGGCTATCAGTAACGAAGAGCGCGATTTCTTCATGGCACTGGGTGAACGCATCACTACTCTGCGTAAAGAACGGGGTATCACACAGGCTGAACTGGCGGAGAAGCTCGGCGTTTCCCAGCAGACGGTTCAGGCATGGGAAGCCGGGCGCAGAAGGATTAAGGTTTCATCACTCCCTTCTGTAGCACAGATTTTTTCAGTTTCGCTTGAAGAGGTATTCGGGGAAGCCCCGGAGCCAGCGAGACGCAAGCGCGGCCCGGCCCCGAAGTGGCAGCAACAGATGGAAGAGATAGACAGTTTGCCCAAGGCAAAACAGAAGATGATTTCGGAGATGTTAAGCGCTCTGATTGCTCAGGCGCGTAACTGAAGGATAACTAGCGCGGCGAAGATGAGTTCGCACCTCACCCACGCCGCTCACCACAAGCAACTAAACGAGGTAGTTACTATGGCTAACGCACATTCTAAGTCAGGCGTCACCGTTAATAAAGCAGGCAAAACAGAGCGTTACTACACCGTGGGATACGCTCCGCATAATGGTAAACCCAACCCACCTTCCGCCATCAACCTTAAAGGCCGCTGGCTGGAAGAGAGTGGCTTTATTACCGGGATGCCTGTTACCGTGACGGTCGAGCGCGGCAGGATTATTATTGAGACGCAGATTAATCTGTAGCGGCTGACTAACCGCTAAAAATAATAAAGCCGGAAGGATAATGTGATCACTTCCGGCATTTTTATTAATCTTTCAACTTCTTCTTAAATTTATTAAGCGAACGATCGAACCTTGATATTAAATTAGTCCAATCTTGATAAGTGACACCTTCAACATAATAATCACCTAGCCACTTAGGGTGACAACGCAATAATAAATTATCGATGACTGTTTTCTTCTCAATGGGATCATTGGTTTCATTAAATATCTTTTTAAAAGACCGTCGATTTCCAACGTTTCTTTTTGATGAGAAGATAAAATAAGATGGTCACATATCTTATTACCTATTTCTTTTATATTCATGATATTAAATTCGTCATTCATGAAAGAACCACTTCCAGCAATAACCAGCCAGCCTCACCATTTTAATAATCAGAACGTAACATTAAAAAACCGAAAGGATCGTAAGATCTCTTTCGGCTATTTTTACATATCAATAAACCACTAATTTACCATTAGGCCACACACCATCCCAACCACAGGGTATATGACCTGATTCATAGATGTGAATCAAAGAATCAAAAAATAGCGTTTTTTTAATTTTATCTTTATATGCATCTTCAATTAAGTAGCTAACAACATCCCATTCAATACATTGCAAAAGTAGGACATTGTCAAAACCATTCAAATGAGGTATTTGTTTTAACAACTTACCTTTCAAAAAAAGACTTAGCTTCTTGCGCTAAGTCGTTCCAATATTGAAAAATAACAGTGTGTTTAACTGCAAGATATCCTGATATTTCATTGGACTCTTCCAGAGTAACATTTTCCCAATCAGGGCTACTCAAAGAAAAATTAGCATCATTCAAAGAGGCAGCAACTTTGACATTAGGAATAAGGCATTGGTTGCCAACATTAGCAAACCAATCTATTTTAAGCAGTCTATCAACAGCATCATTAGATATCTTCATGGTTTAACCTGATTAATTCTTCCGGGATCCTAGGTACCTTCATACCGCCAAGAGCACCATGCTGAACTCTATTTTGTATACTATACCTTACTGCCTGATTTACCTCATTTGCAGGTAACCCAGCAGCCTCCAAAGATCTTTTCAATGCTTGAGTATATTTCGTATTAGTAGGGCGCTGGCCATTAAGTTCCCCACCCCGCCTATATTGATCCCAGAATTTCTCCATTGAGCTATGGGCTTCATAGTGAGGCGTTCCCGGCTCTGTAAACGCATTACCTTCCAGCTTAATAGCCGCACCTTTCTCTCTTGGAATAACATCTCTATATGCTGCGTCTTGGTTTAAATGGTGGGACTGTCCAGGGCTGGGATCCTTTTCAGCGTCCCATGAGGCCCCATTGCTGCTGGCCCTTTTTATCCAGCCCCAGAGGATCACAGAACTCTAGAGGATTGGAAACATACGCCTGAGGTCTATTTCCCCCAAGCAAACCTATCGGGTCATAGGGACGATCCTGACACAGTCGTACTTTTTATCGCACTTAACCTGTTGAAGCAACGGCCTTTTCAGGCAGCGTTTTTGCCAGCTTAACAACGTTTTAACCCGAACATCCCGACGCGCACTTTTGCCCGCAGACACGCTACCGCCACGCTGTGACGTCCCTGTCTGCATAAGCCACATCATAGCAGCGGCGTCAGCCGCTGCCATTAGTCGTTTCCTGTTGAACCGGATTTTATCGCGGCGCGAGCCGTTCCGCAGCTTGCTGTGGGACGGTGAAGCGTCTGCCGGGTGCGGGCTGGCGAAGCCCGCAAGACAAGAGGTCAAGCAGGGAGGCCCCGGCGGGGGCCGCACGGGGCGGAGATGGCGAGCACGGGAACGAGCAAGGAGCCTGCGACTGCGAGCCGGGCGCAGCCAGTGCAGCGGGGTTGGGGCGGGGGCGAGGTAAAGCCGTTAAGCGCCGTGACGCAGGAGCGGCTTCTGCTTTGGGGTTGACGTTGGTCGAGGATTGACGCCGGAGCCAGCGCCGCCAGGGAGGGCGGCCACACCGTGGAAGCCGAAGAACGGGCGCGATGCCGACAACAGAGGGCGCAGCCCTGTGCGCCGCGCTGTTCTGAAGAGCCGAACCCCGGCGGCCAGCCGCACGCCATTGCTGAGGCAGACTGCAACGCGCCCATTACTCAACCGGCGCCGACATAATGTGTTACGCGTTGGCCGCGTTCAGCGGCTTTCGCGTAATGCCACATTATGTTGAATGACGTTCGGCCAGCAACGATGCTTGCAGAGAACGCCATTGGCTGGCGCTGGCCGGGCGACATTTACCGCCGGAGTGCCTTAGCCACATAAGGCAAGCGGTGCGCCATGGACGGCGCAGCGTTTGCCCTGCACCGTCCTGCGGGATGGGGGAGCGAGCTACTTTTTCGGGCTGTCCGGTTTGCGTTTCCTTCGACGCCGGGGCTTCGGCTTGCGCTCTGCCGGATGGGTCCTCTCATGCACCTGTTTCAGATGACCGATAGCCACTTTAGTGTATATCTGCGTCGTTTCCAGCTTTTCATGGCCGAGTATCGCCTGGATGTGTCGCGTGTCCGCGCCGTTCTCCAGCATCTGTGTTGCCATCGAGTGCCGGAACACATGACAGGCTCCGGCTTTCTTCAGGTGCGCGTCGTTCCGTATTGCCCGGCCTGCCAGTATCGTCAGCGTTGACCGTCCCAGCCGCTTGCCCCATATCGTCACGAACAGGTAACCGCTGTCATGCTTCGTCGTCAGTCTCGGCCTTACTGCATCCAGATAGCGCTGCACCCAGACCAGCGCCCGCAGGCCAACCGGAACCACCCGGTCTTTGTTGCCTTTGCCCTGTCGCACCACCAGAACCCCGCGCCCCACGTCCACATCGTCCAGCATCAGCCCGGCCAGCTCTGAACGTCTTAGCCCCGTGCTCCACAGCATTTCCAGTACCGCGCGGTTACGCAGTCCGGTTAACGTCTCGGTGTCCTGCGCGTCCATTACCGCCTCGGTTTCTTCCTCGCTCAGTATCTGCGCCGGAAGCCGCTTTTCTGCTTTCGGTAACGTCATCTGTTCCGCCGGGTTGTACAGGATATGGTGGCGTTGCAGCAGCCAGCGGAACAGCATACGGATGGCTGTCAGGCGGTTAAGCTGACCGCCCTGTGCCAGCGGTTTACCATCGGCCTTGCGGTAGCCGTGCAGATGTCGCTGATAGGCTTCCAGCACTGCCAGACTTACCTGTGCCGCCTGCGTGATGCCCCGCTCCTCACACCACGTCACGAACGGGCGCAGCCGTTCACCGTACCCTTCTACCGTGCGCGGGCTGTGGTTCGTCGCTGTCAGGTGCTCAAGGTAAGCGGTGGTGTACTGGCGCAGCGTCTGTGACAGGCTGCTAAGGTAAAGGGCTTCCGGGCTGGGTAGTTTCGGTTTGGTCATGGCGGCGCGTCCTGCAAGGTGATGAGGAACAGTCAGGAAGGGAACTACGGTACGATGGGTTTATTGTGTGCTGCCGGAACAGTGGTTTTGCCGTTAACCCGACCGGATGACGTAGAACCCTTGCCAGCACTGGCCTTGGTGGTGATAGTCTTCTCCGACCGACTACCGACTGCACCACGACCAGTGGCCGACCGCTTTTACTTACCCCCGACCGAGTGGAGTCGTACTGACCTTTCTCTGTTATTTCTATCACTTCCGGCACGTCGATAAGCCCGCACAGATGCGCGTTATCCGCCTGAGCATCGCCATCGAACAGCAGTTCATAGCAGAACGTCAGACCTCGCTTATGCAGCAGCAGGTATTCCAGTTCAACCAGCCGGGCAAGGTGGATTTTCAGTTGCGTGTCACCCCACTGCACCGCGTCCCGTAGCTGTTTGCGGGTAAAGTGATACTCCGCTTTCGGCTGGCCGCTCGTTTTTACCCAGTCCTGTATCAGTAGCAACAGCTTGCGCGTCTGCGGCGGCATCTCGTCCAGCGTCCGACCAAGGATTTCATGCGCCAGTTGGTTGGCCAGCACGATGTCCGAGCGTTCCACCTCGATATACTCGATAACCGTGCCACGGTGTTCAACCTGTTTCACTTCCCGCTGGTACTGGTGCAACAGCGCGACAGACTGGATTAACGTCAGGTATTTCATATGGTCGCGGCGGGTGCGGGTTTTATCGCTCAGGAACGTGAGCTGGCTGGCGAACGGGTTCACTACCTTGAGTGGGCGTAACAGCCGCTGCGCGTTCTGGTGCAACTCGGTCAGATAGCCTTTCTCGTTCTCCATCAGCAAGCCTTCCAGCGTTTGCTTGTGCCGCTGCAAGGCGTGGATTGCCTCGGTTTGCTCCTGCTCTCATTCACCGTCAGCACCAGACAACGGTTTAACAGCTCTTCATCCACGTCGATGGCCGTGGTGGTTAACATCAGCATCACCGGGCCTTTCACCGTGTATTGTTTGGTGACGAGGTTTCCCGTCGCATCATCCTTGCCCGTTGAGGCTATCGTCAGTTCCCCGTCACTCTGCAACAGCTTCAGCGCATATGCCGCTTGCCTGACGCCTTCTTCTTCCGCTATCGCCAGTATCTTGTGCTGTAAGTTCGTTTCGCCCAGATAGAACAAGCTCTGCCCCGTCATGGCGCTGTACTGCAACCGCTCTTCCGGCGGTATCAGGTTCAGCACCGCATCCATCAGGCTGGATTTTCCCGCCGCGCTCGATGACTGGATAAGCACGGCCAGCGGTTTATCCAGCTTGCGCGACACCGCCGCCAGATAGCCCGCCACTAAGTTGGTCGATTCCCCCACCACGCCGCAGGCCGCAAGGTCATCCGTCAGCCTGCTAATCAGGTTCGGGTCTTGCAGCAGCGCCAGCGCGTCGGCTTTCGCGGCATCATCCAGTTCCGATGCGAGGTCATCATTGGCTTCAGGTTGGGCAAGGTGGTTTTCCAGTGCCAGCAGCACCCGTCCCAGACTGCGTTTAAGGTCGCTTTCCGCCAGACCCAGCTCACTGGCCGCTAACCGCGCATAACCCGCCCGACTCTGGGCGCTCATCATGTCCACGCTGTCCGCGAACACCACGCCGCTGGCCGTGTCGAGTACCTGTGCGTTCACCTTCATCACGCCGCTACCCGCTTTCACCGACGCCATGCCCCGGATGCGCCATTGCTGGCCGGATAACGCTATCTCAAGTTCACCATTAAGCAACGCTTCAACCACGACCCCGGCAGCTAAGGAAGTAGCAGGTTGAGACGGTTTTTCAGGCTGTGGCACAGCGTCATTTTCAGGTTCAGCGCTGACTGTTTCCCCCATTGGCAACGCGCCGTCAACCAGTAACCCGAACGCCGCTTCCGGCTCCGCGACCTGACACAGATAGCCGTTCGCATCCATTCCCGCCGGGAACACCACCCGGAACGGCGCGACGCCCCAGCGGCTAACGCAGAAGCCAGTTTTACCGCGCCGTCATCGCCTGCCGTATCGTTATCGAACGCTATCAGCACCTGCTTCACGCCGTGGCGGATAAAGGCACTGCGCATTTCCTCTGTGAACCCGTTCACCCCATAGGCGGCGGTGACATTGCGGAAGCCCGCTACCCAGAACGACATCGCATCGATAAGTGATTCGCATAAGATGACCGACTTACTCGCCACTAACGCCTGCTCGTTCCACACCCCGCCGTGTGGCCCCGGCAGATACAGGTGTTTTGGTGTGCCGACACGCAGACGGTCGCCCACCTTGCGGCCATATAACTCCCGCACCTGACCGTTAAAGTCGATAACCGGAACGACTAATGAACCCGCCAGATGTTCATGGCCGGATGAACGCATCACCCCGATGGCCTGCAACTGGCTGCGAACCGTTGCCCCGTCTTTCAGCTTCTTCGACGGCAGACGGTAGCCCAGCGTGCGGTTGGCGAACCTAAGCGGAACTGCGCGACTAACTCAGGATGATTGAGGCGGCGTTTTTCCAGATAGGCGATGGCCTCCGGCGCATTGAGTAAGGTGTGATGATAGAACCCGGTAACACGATGCAGTAACGCCTGCCTTTCCTGTTCATTGGCGATATCCGCCACAGGGGGCAACGGCTCAGCGGCGGGCACGTTACACAGCTCACGCCGCAGCTTATCGACCGCATGAGGCAGGCTTAAGCCCTCCGTTTTCATCACCCAGTCCAGCACCGAGCCGCCCGCATCGCAGCCGAAGCAGTGATAGAGATTCTTGTCCGGCGAGATAACCATAGACGGCGTTTTTTCCTGATGGAACGGACACAGCACCACCCAGTCCTTGCCGCGCTTCACCACCTTGCGCCCCTGCGCACGCACCACCTCAACCAGTGACACGGCGGCTTTCAGGTGCTGCAACTCGGATTCGGGGATGTGTGCCATAAACGGATTTCCTCTAAAAACCTGTCAATAGGGTTTGGCTAAAAATAACTCGACAAGTATATACATCAGCTAGTAGTATTTACAACAGTATAATGTAAAACATGGAGTAGATTATGGTCATCAGGTCACAAAGGATTTCAGGTAAAACGACTATGGCCGCACCGATAAGCAATGAAGAACAGGTCTTTATCACCGAACTGGGTAAGCGGATAACCGCACTGAGGAAAGAAGCTGGGATGACACAGACGCAGGTTGCACAGGCGCTGAACGTTTCCCAGCAGGCTGTACAGGCATGGGAAGCAGGAAGAAGACGGATACAGATTTCCATACTCCCAGCCGTGGCGAGAGTGTTATCAGTTTCTCTTGAGGATTTACTCGGTGAGGAAGCAGAGAAGGCCGCCCGTAAACGTGGCCCGACGCCAAAATGGCAACAGCTTATTGAAGAGATAGACAGTTTGCCCAAGGCAAAACAGAAGATGATTTCGGAGATGTTAAGCGCTCTGATTGCTCAGGCGCGTAACTGAAGGATAACTAGCGCGGCGAAGATGAGTTCGCACCTCACCCACGCCGCTCACCACAAGCAACTAAAAGAGGTAGTTACTATGGCTAAGGCACATTCTAAGTCAGGCGTCACCGTTAATAAAGCAGCCAAAACAGAGCGTTACTACACCGTGGGATACGCCCCGCATAATGGTAAATCCAACCCGCCATCGGCCATCAATCTTAAAGGTCGCTGGCTGGAAGAGTCGGGGTTTATCACCGGGATGCCCGTGACCGTCACGGTAGAGCGGGGAAGGATTATTATTGAGACGCAGATTAATTTTTAGCGACTGACCAGACCATAAAATAAAAAGCCGGAAGGATCGTCAGATCACTTCCGGCTTTTTATTAATTATTACAATTCAAAAAAATCTTCAATAAATGAATTAAAGTCAACCCATTGTGGCTTCAGCTCGCCATTCAAAAAATTCACTAATTTATCACCCAACTCCAACTCAATGACTTCACCAGTTTTTCTATTATAAAAATACCCACCTCCACCTTCAAAACCATCAAGGGGAATGTATTCATCAGGCAGTCCTAGCCCCTCATGGGCCGACTTAATATTTAATTGATAATCCGTATTTACAATAAACCAACACAATTGATAAATATCATTTTTCCTGCCTTTAAAAGTTGTTCCACTTTCTGCATGCAAGAAAAAGTAAGCTATATCTGATTCAATGCTTATACCCACTGATAACAGAGCGCTTTCATATAACTCTGTTGAATCATCAAACCACCATCCGTTTTCCTTCAAATGTTCTTTCACTTTATTAGATATCATAGCAACCTCACTAGCCACATGATTTTTGATATTACTGGATTCTCTGCGTTTTAACTCTTCATTAGCTCGCTGCTTCCAGTAAGCGTCTCGATCGGTGTTAAATAATTCCCTATCAACGGGATTATCAGGATGAGCATTCGGTAAATGTGGATGTAGCGCATTTGTATAACGATATTTCTGATGAGTATCCGATGACAATTCAAATAATGATCCCAATCCATTCTGTTTGGAATGATGTAAGTTTATTTGCGAATATTTTCCATTTTTCACCACAAACGGACTCCCACCATCCAAAGCAATATCAAGGTTTGTTTTCACTCCATTTCAGTATTTACAGGTAAGTCCCAATCAATTGCTTGTTGATAAACAGTGTGACTATTTCCTGATGGAGCATCAAACTTCGAAGGAGTAAAGAATCCTGACAATCCGAACGGGTCAACCCAAGTTAATGGATTATGCACATACCCCTGCGGTCTTATCCCTCCCGCTAAACCTATCGGGTCCGGCGACAGGTATTGTCCGCTCTCCGCATCATAGTAACGATGCCGGTTGTAGTAAAGCCCCGTTTCCGCATCGTACAACTGCCCCTGATAGCGCAGCTCGCAGTACACCTCTTCGTTCGCCGCATCCCCCAGGTAGCGACGCAGCGGGATAGGTCGCCGCTCTTCCCGGTGGGCGCCCCACAGCCCCTGTTCCCCACGCCAGCGAACGTCCCCTTCCTCGCTGCACAGCTCTCTTGCGGTTCCTGTCAGGTCCGTCACGATATAGTGCAACTGCGTGCTGTCGCCCTGCGCCTCGACCTGTGCCAGTGGGCGGAAGCTGCCGGGCTCGTAAACCCACTGTACTTCCCGTGCCGCTGAACCATCCGCCCGGTACTGCTGCTGACCAATCAGTTGGTCACCGTCCCATCGGTACGCCACCCGCGCTACCGCCTGCGCCGACAGCACCTGGCCCTCGCGCACCTTGTTGATTCTGCGCCCAAACGCATCGTAGCGATAGCGCCAGCGAGCCCCGTCCGGCAGGCTTACCCGCACCAGCCGGTCCTGCACGTCCCACTCGAAATACGTTTCCTTCGGCCTGAACCCCGGCCGCGTTTCACGCTTCACCGCCAGACGCCCGCAGTCATCATACCGGTACTGCGTATGACCCCGCTCGATGACCCGTCCCGCCGCATCATACCGCGCCGATGACTGTACCACCGCATCCTGCACCTTCAGCGTCTCACCCAGACCCGGCGCTATCTGCGACACCTCGCACAGGTTCTGTTCGCTGTCGTAGCCAAACAGCCGTGCCTGACGCCGCCGCCCCTCATCACGGCGCTCCGCCGTCACCTGACCGGCCCCGTTCAGCCGAAATGCCTGCTCACCCCAGTGGCTGTCGCTGATACCTGTCAGACGGTCCAGCACATCGTACTGGTAGCGACGCTCCAGCACGTCATTCACCCGACCGTCCGCCCCTTCCAGCGCCTGACGCTGCAGCAGCCCCGTCGGGCTCCACTCGTGACGCAGTGAAAAACCGCTGCCGTTAGTGCGTCGCTGCTCTTCCCCCGCTGCCGTGTGGCTGAACTGCAACGGCTGGTGGGAGCCGATACCCAGCGATGACAGTCGTCCCGACTGCCAGGCCAGTTGCAGCGGGGCCAGAATCCCTTCCACGACAGCACGCTGACCACCCGCGTCGTACCCGCTCTGCACCGCCTCACCGTTGACCGTTTCCGACGTCACCTGACCGGCCCGGTTATAGGCGTACTCCACCACCGCATCCGGGCTGGCGGCTTGGGTCAGCCTACCGGCAACATCATATGCCAGCTCGGTAATACCGTCCGTTTCCCCGTCCGCTTTCCGCGCCGTGATACACGTTATCCGCCCTGCCGCATCATGCTCGTAGTGCAGCGTGCTGCCATCCGGCGCGGTGCGCTGCACCAGACGGTCTGCCACATCGTAGTGATACCGGTATACCCGAGAGTCTAATGAAGTTAAGCCTACGCTGGAGATTATCCGCAAGCTGGCCTGTGCGTTATCGGTCAGTGCAGATACGCTTATTTTGATGAGGAAGAGCGGGGGCCGGATGATGAGCTGCGTTTGCAGTTTGAAGCCATCAGCCAGTTTTCTCCTGAAGAGAAAGCGGTGGCTAAGGTTCTGCTGGAGTCATTGATTTTGAAGCATGATGCGAACCGGTTTTCGAGGGGTAAATAGCGGCTAAAGAAGAGACGCGGCTTCCATGTGTTCGAGCACACGAAAGCCGCTCACCACAAGCAACTAACAGGAGTAGTTACTATGGCTAAGGCACATTCTAAGTCAGGCGTCACCGTTAATAAAGCAGCCAAAACAGAGCGTTACTACACCGTGGGATACGCCCCGCATAATGGTAAACCAACCCGCCCTCCGCCATCAACCTGAAAGGCCGCTGGCTGGAAGAGTCCGGCTTTATCACCGGGATGCCTGTCACCGTCACGGTAGAGCGCGGCAGGATTATTATTGAGACCGAGATTAATTTATAAAAAATAACCTGGCCATAAAATAAAAGCCGGAAGGATCGTGTGATCGCTTCCGGCTATTTTTTAATTAAGAAATCACTCTCCCAGAGAACTTATCCATTTATCAAAATATTCTTTTTGCTCATCAGGGCTAACTAAATCTTCTACTTCATAATCAAAGATACCAACCAAATCACCCCGATCAGCTTGCCTCCCCAAGTTAATTCATAAGCTTTTATTCCGTTTGCCATCTGTCTAGCCATTCTCGAAGGGTACACATTCTTTTTGCCCCTTTACATAAGAAAGTGATATTTTTTACTTTATCTCTTAAACCACAGAGACAAGAAAAAAATCATTAGCTTGAGATTGTTCTATAACTTCCCCATTAACAAGTAAAGTCATCAAACAAGATGAGTCTTTCTTCAGAACTATCGTCCCAAGAGTCTCTTTTCCATCAATTAATAAACTGACATCAACACTATTAATCATCATCACCACCCATAATGCTTAGGATTTAATATACTATAATTTCCAAAAGTACCATCGGCATTAACCGGAGTCACACCTAATACATTCTCTGGTTTAACTCCCCGAGGAATTGCGACCTCTAATTCACGAGGGAATGGTGTCGCTTTTCCCAATGCAGAATTAACATCTATGCCATTATTAGATCTTATAGCGTACACATAGCCACTTTCTGTATAGAGCTGCGAACCAAATTCTGCGGCTACTTCTGGTGATTTAGATGTGCTTATAAAATTACTAGGGGAGATGTATTATCGGAAGCGTGTTTAAAAAGATCATTACTATCCCCCAAGGCTGAAAACCCTCATTAAAAATAGTATTAGGGTCTCTTGAATCCCCTCGGTACGTTATTGTTTCCTTCGGTGTCAATCAAGGGGATCTACCCAACTGAGCGGATTTTTTACATAACCATATGCCCTTCTACCACCCGCCAGCCCTATCGGGTCATAGGGACGATCCTGACGCAGTCGTACTTTTAGCGCACTTAACCCATTGAAGCAACGGCCTTTTCAGGCAGCGTTTTCGGCCAGGTTAACCGCCCCGCAACCCGAACACCCCGACGCGCACTTTTACCCCCGGACACGCTACCGCCACGCTGTGACGTCCCTGTCTGCCTGCGCCACATCATAGCAGCGGCGTCAGCCGCTGCCATTAGTCGTTTCCTGTTGAACCGGGTTTTAACGCGGCGCGAGCCGTTCCGCAGCTTGCTGTGGGACGGTGAAGCGTCTGCCGGGTGCGGGCTGGCGAGGCCCGCAAGACAAGAGGTCAAGCAGGAGGCCCCGGCGGGGCCGCACGGGGCGGAGATGGCGAGCACGGGAACGAGCGAGGAGCCTGCGACTGCGAGCCGGGCACAGCCAGTGCAGCGGGGTTGGGGCGGGGCGAGGTAAAGCCTTTCAGCGGAGGCCGTCAGGCCGACAACCCCGGTTCTGTTGACGTTGATGTTTGCTGAAGGTTGACGCCGGAGCCAGCTCCGCCAGGGAGGGCGGCCACACCGTGCTAGCCAGGGAAGCACGCTGATGTTCGCAGCAGAGGGCGAAGCCCTGTGCGCCGCGCTGTTCTGTGCTGCCGAACCCCGGCGGCCAACCGCACGCCGATGCTGAAGTAGCCCGCAGCGCGCCCTTAACCTGCCCGGCGCCGACATAATGTGTGTTACGCGTGGGCCGCGTTCAGCGGCTTTCGCGTAATGCCACATTATGTTGAATGACGAACGGCCAGCAACGTTAAGGTCAGAGTTTGACTGAGGCTGGCGCTGGCCGGGCGGCATTTACCGCCGGAGCGCCTTAGCCGACCACGGCAAGCGGTGCGCCACGGACGGCGCAGCGTTTGCCAGACACCGTACCGCAGCTTTGAAGAGAGAGAGCTACTTTTTCGGGCTGTCCGGCTGCGGCGTGGTGTCCGGCTTTGCGTTTCTTCCTGCGTCGCGTTTTCGGTTTCCGCTCTGCCGGATGGGTTTTCTCATGCACCTGTTTCAGATACCCGATAGCAACCCGCGTGTAGACCTGCGTGGTTTCCAGCTTTTCATGACCTAAGATAGCTTGTATGTGTCGCGTGTCCGCGCCGTTCTCCAGCATCTGTGTCGCCATCGAGTGCCGGAACACATGACACGCCCCGGCTTTTTCAGGTGTGCGTCGTTCCGTATTGCCCGGCCTGCCAGTATCGTCAGCGTCGCACGTCCCAGCCGCTTGCCCCATATCGTGACGAACAGATGACCGCTGTCGTGTTTCGTTGTCAGTCGCGGCCTTACCGCATCCAGATAGCGCTGTACCCAGACCAGCGCCCGCAGGCCAACCGGAACCACCCGGTCTTTGTTCCCCTTGCCCTGTCGCACCACCAGAACCCCGCGCCCCACGTCCACATCGTCCAGCATCAGCCCGGCCAGCTCTGAACGCCTTAGCCCCGTGCTCCACAGCATTTCCAGCACGGCGCGGTTACGCAGTCCGGTTAACGTCTCGGTGTCCTGCGCGTCCATCACCGCTTCCGTTTCTTCCTCGCTCAGTATCTGCGCCGGAAGCCGCTTTTCTGCTTTCGGTAACGTCATCTGTTCCGCCGGGTTGTACAGGATATGATGGCGTTGCAGCAACCAGCGGAACAGCATCCTGATAGCCGTCAGGCGGTTAAGCTGACCACCCTGTGCCAGCGGTTTGCCGTCCGCCTTGCGGTAGCCGTGCAGATGACGCTGATAGGCTTCCAGCACTGCCAGACTTACCTGTGCCGCCTGCATCAGTCCCCGCTCTTCACACCACGTCACGAACGGGCGCAGCCGTTCACCGTATCCTTCCACCGTACGCGGGCTGTGGTTCGTCGCTGTCAGGTGCTCAAGGTAAGCGGTGGTGTACTGGCGCAGCGTCTGTGACAGGCTGCTAAGGTAAGTGGCTTCCGGGCTGGGTGGTTTGGGTCGGGTCATTGCGGCGCGTCCTGCGGGGTGATGAGGGGTTACGATGTGATGCGTTTGTTTCTCTTCGCTGGAACAGGGCTTTTTGCCTTATCGCCACTTGCGGTTGACGAACCCTTATCTGACGCGGCTTGGCGGGATTTTCCCGACTCCAACTTAGCCCCAACTTGGGGGCAACTTGAGACCAACTTGCTCTCCTTAACCCCCAACTTGCGTGAGTCGTACTGTCCTTCGGGATTATCTTCTGGCGGATCGATTAGGCCACACAGATGTGTGTTATCACCGTTCCCGTGACCATCCCACAGCAGTTCGTACTGCAACAGATGCCCGCGACTGCCGCCATGAACCAGCAGATACTCCATTTCAACCAGCCGCAGACAGTGGACTTTCAACTGGTTATCGCTCCACTGGGTCGCATCGCGGATATCCCGGCGGGTAAAGCGCACCTCGCCCGGTTTTTTGCTCTGCGTATGCGCCAGTTGATTCACCATCCCCTGTATCAGCCGCAACAGCTTGCGTGTCTGTGGCGGCATTTCGTCCAGCGTCCGGCCTAATATCTCGTGCGCTAACCGATTGGCCAGCACGATATCCGACCGTTCCACCTCGATATACTCGATAACCGTGCCACGGTGTTCAACCTGCTTCACTTCCCGCTGGTACTGGTGCAACAGCGCGATGCTCTGTATCAGGGTGAGGTACTTCATATGGTCGCGGCGGGTGCGGGTTTTGTCGCTCAGGAACGTGAGCTGGCTGGCGAACGGGTTCACCACCTTTAACGGTTTCAGTAACCGCTGGGCATTCTGGTGCAGCTCGGTGAGATAGCCTTTCTCGTTATCCATCAGCAACCCTTCCAGCGTCTGCTTGTGGCGCTGCAAGGCATGGATAGCCTCGGTCTGTTCGCGGGATTCGTTCACGCTGAGGACAAGGCAGCGATTCAGCAACTCTTCATCCACGTCGATGGCCGTCGTCGTTAACATCAGCATCACCGGGCCTTTGACGGTGTACTGCTTCGTCACCAGATTGCCTGTGGCATCGTCCTTACCCGTAGAAGCAATGGTCAGTTCCCCGTCACTCTGCAACAGCTTCAGCGCATACGCCGCCTGCCTGACGCCTTCCTCTTCCGCTATCGCCAGTATCTTGTGCTGTAAGTTCGTTTCGCCCAGATAGAACAGGCTCTGTCCCGTCATCGCCGAGTATTGCAGGCGCTCTTCCGGTGGTATCAGATTCAGTACCGCATCCATCAGGCTGGATTTTCCCGCCGCCGAACTGCTCTGGATTAACACCGCTAACGGTTTATCCAGCTTGCGCGATACTGCCGCCAGATAACCCGCCACTAAGTTGGTCGATTCCCCCACCACGCCACAGGCCGCAAGATCATCCGTCAGCCTGCCGATAAGATTCGGGTCTTGCAGCAGCGCCAGTGCAGCATCCCGCTGTTCATCGGTAATATCCTGCGTGGTTTCACCGTGGGTTTCCGGCTGGCTCAGATGCGCTTCCAGTGCCAGCAGTACACGACCTAAGCTGCGTTTAAGGTCGCTTTCCGCTAACCCCAGCTCTGATGCAGCCAGCCGCGCATAACCTGCACGGCTCCGGGCGCTCATCATGTCCACGCTGTCGGCGAACACCACGCCGCTGGCCGTATCGATAACCTGTGCGTTCACTTTCATAACGCCGCTACCCGCTTTCACCGACGCCATCCCACGGATGCGCCACTGCTGGCCGGACAGCGCTATCTCAACTTCACCGTTTGGCAACGCGTCAACCACTACACCCGCAGCTAAGGAAGCAGCAGGTTGAGACGGCTTTTCAGGCTGTGGCGCAGCTTTCCGTTGTGGCACGGATTCAGGTTCCGCACTGACCGCTTCCCCCATCGCCATGGCACCTTCTACCGCCGCACGGAACGCCCGTTCCGGCTCCGAGACTTTACACAGGTATTCATTCGCATCCATGCCCGCCGGGAACACCACCCGGAACGGCGTGATACCGTCAGCCGCTAATGCAGCAGCCAGTTTTACCGCACCTTCATCGCCTGCCGCATCGTTATCGAACGCGATGAGCACCTGTTTTACCCCGTGGCGGATAAACGACTGACGCATTTCATCAGTAAAGCCATTCACGCCATACGCCGCCGTCACGTTCCGGTATCCTGCTACCCAGAACGACATCGCATCGATAAGTGATTCGCATAAGATGATCGACTTACTGGCAACCAGTGCTGGCTCGTTCCACACCCCGCCGTGTGGCCCCGGCAGATACAGATGATTCGGTGTTCCCGCACGCAGACGCTCACCCACCTTGCGGCCATATAACTCCCGCACCTGACCGTTAAAGTCGATAACCGGAACGACTAATGAACCCGCCAGATGCTCATGGCCGGATGAACGCATCACCCCGATGGCCTGCAACTGGCTGCGAACCGTTGCCCCGTCTTTCAGCTTCTTCGACGGCAGACGGTAGCCCAGCGTGCGGTTGGCGAACCCTAAGCGGAACTGCGCGACTAACTCAGGATGATTAAGGCGGCGCTTTTCCAGATAGTCGATGGCCTCCGGCGCATTGAGCAGGGTGTGATGATAGAACTCGGTAACGCGATGCAGTAACGCCTGCCTTTCCTGTTCATTGGCGATATCCGCCACGGGCGGCAACGGCTCAGCGGCGGGCACGCTCCCAGCTCACGCCGCAGCTTATCGACCGCGTGCGGCAGGCTTAAGCCTTCTGTCTTCATCACCCAGTCAATGACCGAACCGCCTGCATCACAACCGAAGCAGTGATAGAGATTCTTGTCCGGCGAGATAACCATGGAAGGGTTTTCTCCTGATGGAACGGACACAGCACCACGACGTCTTTACCGCGCTTCACCACCTTGCGCCCTTGAGCGCGCACCACCTCAACCAGTGACACGGCGGCTTTAAGGTGCTGCAACTCGGATTCGGGGATGCGTGCCATAAACGGATTTCCTCAAAAACACGTCAAGATTCATATTGAATACTTTAATGGTACACTATATGATACCTTTATCAAGAGGGATTTTTCAGGGGGTTAGTATCATGGTATCTATTCCAGACTGGTTAACGACCATGAGCTTTTCTCAACGTGTGATTGAACTGCGCAAGAAGCGGGGTTTGACACAACAAGGCCTCTCTGACGCCACCGGTATCCATGTACAGCAGATTAAACGCTACGAAGCTGGTAGCTCACAACCTACCGCCGAGGCCTTAAAGAAGCTCGCTATTGTGCTGCATGTGTCATCTGATTTTCTGCTGTTTGAGCCCGGTGAGCGTGAGCCGGAAGATGAGCTGAAGCTGAGATTTGAAGCCGTCGCCGCCATGCCTGCCGAAGAGCAGGAAGTCGCTAAAGCCGTGCTGGATGCCATCATTGTGAAGAGTCAGGTTTCCCAGACAATGGCACGAGTGACAAAGCCGATGGGCAAAGAGAAGGATTAAAACGAACGCGACGCGGATGTGTTACGAGCACACCCACGCCGCTCACCACAAGCAACTAAACGAGGTAGTTACTATGGCTAAGGCACATTCTAAGTCAGGCGTCACCGTTAATAAAGCAACCAAAACAGAGCGTTACTACACCGTGGGATATGCTTCGCATAATGGCAAGCCTAACCCGCCCTCTGCCATCAACCTTAAAGGCCGCTGGCTGGAAGAGAGTGGCTTTATTACCGGGATGCCTGTTACCGTGACGGTCGAGCGCGGCAGGATTATTATTGAGACGCAGATTAATCTGTAGCGGCTGACTAACCGCTAAAAATAATAAAGCCGGAAGGATAATGTGATCGCTTCCGGCTTTTATTAATAGAAACTAATTATATTTTTCACACTCATTCTGCAAGTCTTCCAATAATTTACCTGCGCTTACAATGGGTGTATCTGTTGTTGATGGAACCATAAAAACGCCAATATTTAGGCCATCATCGGACAGATTTGGTAAAAGGTCATCAATAATATAATCCAGCTCGACTTCTTTAGCCTTATAATTAGACCAAACGTCTATTGCACAAGCCTCCGCATACTCCCTAGCAGGCCAAAACACGATAAAGTCATTACCAGAGTCATCACTACTTAAAGCGAAACCATCATCATCAAGCACCCATGCAGACTCATTATCTGCAACTCGTTTGATAAAATATATATATCTATCTTTATTGCTTTTTTTTTTGACATGACCTCTATTTCTTTAGCTGATAGCTTCATTGCTTTTTCCCTTACACCCAGCCTTACCACTTACTTCAGGTTTATTCTTCCTACCGTGACCATCATATTTATGCTGTCGTCGATGTAGATCTGTATGCTGAGGATCTGAATACTCATAACCATAACCTTTAGATGCCTCATACCCACGCCAGTGAGCTAACTGATAACCAGGTGGATTTCTAATATTAGTTCTTTGCCCTCTGGCAATAGAATTTTGCTCTTGCTTTATCCATCCACGAACATGGCGCGGTTGTTTGGGATCATTAGCTAGCTCTTTTAACCGTGCTTGTTTTCCTGCTCGGCCAACTGATAACCCCAGCGGATCGACCCACTCCAGCGGATTATGCACATAGGAATATGGGCCAAACCCGCCATCTAAACCTATCGGGTCATAGGGACGATCCTGACGCAGTCGTACTTTTAGCGCACTTAACCCATTGAAGCAACGGCCTTTTCAGGCAGCGTTTTCGGCCAGGTTAACCGCCCCGCAACCCGAACACCCCGACGCGCACTTTTACCCCGGACACGCTACCGCCACGCTGTGACGTCCCTGTCTGCCTGCGCCACATCATAGCAGCGGCGTCAGCCGCTGCCATTAGTCGTTTCCTGTTGAACCGGGTTTTAACGCGGCGCGAGCCGTTCCGCAGCTTGCTGTGGGACGGTGAAGCGTCTGCCGGGTGCGGGCTGGCGAGGCCCGCAAGACAAGAGGTCAAGCAGGAGGCCCCGGCGGGGGCCGCACGGGGCGGAGATGGCGAGCACGGGAACGAGCGAGGAGCCTGCGACTGCGAGCCGGGCACAGCCAGTGCAGCGGGGTTGGGGCGGGGGCGAGGTAAAGCCTTTCAGCGGAGGCCGTCAGGCCGACAACCCCGGTTCTGTTGACGTTGATGTTTGCTGAAGGTTGACGCCGGAGCCAGCTCCGCCAGGGAGGGCGGCCACACCGTGCTAGCCAGGGAAGCACGCTGATGTTCGCAGCAGAGGGCGAAGCCCTGTGCGCCGCGCTGTTCTGTGCTGCCGAACCCCGGCGGCCAACCGCACGCCGATGCTGAAGTAGCCCGCAGCGCGCCCTTAACCTGCCCGGCGCCGACATAATGTGTTACGCGTGGGCCGCGTTCAGCGGCTTTCGCGTAATGCCACATTATGTTGAATGACGAACGGCCAGCAACGTTAAGGTCAGAGTTTGACTGAGGCTGGCGCTGGCCGGGCGGCATTTACCGCCGGAGCGCCTTAGCCGACCACGGCAAGCGGTGCGCCACGGACGGCGCAGCGTTTGCCAGACACCGTACCGCAGCTTTGAAGAGAGAGAGCTACTTTTTCGGGCTGTCCGGCTGCGGCGTGGTGTCCGGCTTGCGTTTCTTCCTGCGTCGCGTTTTCGGTTTCCGCTCTGCCGGATGGGTTTTCTCATGCACCTGTTTCAGATACCCGATAGCAACCCGCGTGTAGACCTGCGTGGTTTCCAGCTTTTCATGACCTAAGATAGCTTGTATGTGTCGCGTGTCCGCGCCGTTCTCCAGCATCTGTGTCGCCATCGAGTGCCGGAACACATGACACGCCCCGGCTTTTTTTCAGGTGTGCGTCGTTCCGTATTGCCCGGCCTGCCAGTATCGTCAGCGTCGCACGTCCCAGCCGCTTGCCCCATATCGTGACGAACAGATGACCGCTGTCGTGTTTCGTTGTCAGTCGCGGCCTTACCGCATCCAGATAGCGCTGTACCCAGACCAGCGCCCGCAGGCCAACCGGAACCACCCGGTCTTTGTTCCCCTTGCCCTGTCGCACCACCAGAACCCCGCGCCCCACGTCCACATCGTCCAGCATCAGCCCGGCCAGCTCTGAACGCCTTAGCCCCGTGCTCCACAGCATTTCCAGCACGGCGCGGTTACGCAGTCCGGTTAACGTCTCGGTGTCCTGCGCGTCCATCACCGCTTCCGTTTCTTCCTCGCTCAGTATCTGCGCCGGAAGCCGCTTTTCTGCTTTCGGTAACGTCATCTGTTCCGCCGGGTTGTACAGGATATGATGGCGTTGCAGCAACCAGCGGAACAGCATCCTGATAGCCGTCAGGCGGTTAAGCTGACCACCCTGTGCCAGCGGTTTGCCGTCCGCCTTGCGGTAGCCGTGCAGATGACGCTGATAGGCTTCCAGCACTGCCAGACTTACCTGTGCCGCCTGCATCAGTCCCCGCTCTTCACACCACGTCACGAACGGGCGCAGCCGTTCACCGTATCCTTCCACCGTACGCGGGCTGTGGTTCGTCGCTGTCAGGTGCTCAAGGTAAGCGGTGGTGTACTGGCGCAGCGTCTGTGACAGGCTGCTAAGGTAAGTGGCTTCCGGGCTGGGTGGTTTGGGTCGGGTCATTGCGGCGCGTCCTGCGGGGTGATGAGGGGTTACGATGTGATGCGTTTGTTTCTCTTCGCTGGAACAGGGCTTTTGCCTTATCGCCACTTGCGGTTGACGAACCCTTATCTGACGCGGCTTGGCGGGATTTTCCCGACTCCAACTTAGCCCCAACTTGGGGGCAACTTGAGACCAACTTGCTCTCCTTAACCCCCAACTTGCGTGAGTCGTACTGTCCTTCGGGATTATCTTCTGGCGGATCGATTAGGCCACACAGATGTGTGTTATCACCGTTCCCGTGACCATCCCACAGCAGTTCGTACTGCAACAGATGCCCGCGACTGCCGCCATGAACCAGCAGATACTCCATTTCAACCAGCCGCAGACAGTGGACTTTCAACTGGTTATCGCTCCACTGGGTCGCATCGCGGATATCCCGGCGGGTAAAGCGCACCTCGCCCGGTTTTTGCTCTGCGTATGCGCCAGTTGATTCACCATCCCTGTATCAGCCGCAACAGCTTGCGTGTCTGTGGCGGCATTTCGTCCAGCGTCCGGCCTAATATCTCGTGCGCTAACCGATTGGCCAGCACGATATCCGACCGTTCCACCTCGATATACTCGATAACCGTGCCACGGTGTTCAACCTGCTTCACTTCCCGCTGGTACTGGTGCAACAGCGCGATGCTCTGTATCAGGGTGAGGTACTTCATATGGTCGCGGCGGGTGCGGGTTTTGTCGCTCAGGAACGTGAGCTGGCTGGCGAACGGGTTCACCACCTTTAACGGTTTCAGTAACCGCTGGGCATTCTGGTGCAGCTCGGTGAGATAGCCTTTCTCGTTATCCATCAGCAACCCTTCCAGCGTCTGCTTGTGGCGCTGCAAGGCATGGATAGCCTCGGTCTGTTCGCGGGATTCGTTCACGCTGAGGACAAGGCAGCGATTCAGCAACTCTTCATCCACGTCGATGGCCGTCGTCGTTAACATCAGCATCACCGGGCCTTTGACGGTGTACTGCTTCGTCACCAGATTGCCTGTGGCATCGTCCTTACCCGTAGAAGCAATGGTCAGTTCCCCGTCACTCTGCAACAGCTTCAGCGCATACGCCGCCTGCCTGACGCCTTCCTCTTCCGCTATCGCCAGTATCTTGTGCTGTAAGTTCGTTTCGCCCAGATAGAACAGGCTCTGTCCCGTCATCGCCGAGTATTGCAGGCGCTCTTCCGGTGGTATCAGATTCAGTACCGCATCCATCAGGCTGGATTTTCCCGCCGCCGAACTGCTCTGGATTAACACCGCTAACGGTTTATCCAGCTTGCGCGATACTGCCGCCAGATAACCCGCCACTAAGTTGGTCGATTCCCCACCACGCCACAGGCCGCAAGATCATCCGTCAGCCTGCCGATAAGATTCGGGTCTTGCAGCAGCGCCAGTGCAGCATCCCGCTGTTCATCGGTAATATCCTGCGTGGTTTCACCGTGGGTTTCCGGCTGGCTCAGATGCGCTTCCAGTGCCAGCAGTACACGACCTAAGCTGCGTTTAAGGTCGCTTTCCGCTAACCCCAGCTCTGATGCAGCCAGCCGCGCATAACCTGCACGGCTCCGGGCGCTCATCATGTCCACGCTGTCGGCGAACACCACGCCGCTGGCCGTATCGATAACCTGTGCGTTCACTTTCATAACGCCGCTACCCGCTTTCACCGACGCCATCCCACGGATGCGCCACTGCTGGCCGGACAGCGCTATCTCAACTTCACCGTTTGGCAACGCGTCAACCACTACACCCGCAGCTAAGGAAGCAGCAGGTTGAGACGGCTTTTCAGGCTGTGGCGCAGCTTTCCGTTGTGGCACGGATTCAGGTTCCGCACTGACCGCTTCCCCCATCGCCATGGCACCTTCTACCGCCGCACGGAACGCCCGTTCCGGCTCCGAGACTTTACACAGGTATTCATTCGCATCCATGCCCGCCGGGAACACCACCCGGAACGGCGTGATACCGTCAGCCGCTAATGCAGCAGCCAGTTTTACCGCACCTTCATCGCCTGCCGCATCGTTATCGAACGCGATGAGCACCTGTTTTACCCCGTGGCGGATAAACGACTGACGCATTTCATCAGTAAAGCCATTCACGCCATACGCCGCCGTCACGTTCCGGTATCCTGCTACCCAGAACGACATCGCATCGATAAGTGATTCGCATAAGATGATCGACTTACTGGCAACCAGTGCTGGCTCGTTCCACACCCCGCCGTGTGGCCCCGGCAGATACAGATGATTCGGTGTTCCCGCACGCAGACGCTCACCCACCTTGCGGCCATATAACTCCCGCACCTGACCGTTAAAGTCGATAACCGGAACGACTAATGAACCCGCCAGATGCTCATGGCCGGATGAACGCATCACCCCGATGGCCTGCAACTGGCTGCGAACCGTTGCCCCGTCTTTCAGCTTCTTCGACGGCAGACGGTAGCCCAGCGTGCGGTTGGCGAACCCTAAGCGGAACTGCGCGACTAACTCAGGATGATTAAGGCGGCGCTTTTCCAGATAGTCGATGGCCTCCGGCGCATTGAGCAGGGTGTGATGATAGAACTCGGTAACGCGATGCAGTAACGCCTGCCTTTCCTGTTCATTGGCGATATCCGCCACGGGCGGCAACGGCTCAGCGGCGGGCACGCTCCCAGCTCACGCCGCAGCTTATCGACCGCGTGCGGCAGGCTTAAGCCTTCTGTCTTCATCACCCAGTCAATGACCGAACCGCCTGCATCACAACCGAAGCAGTGATAGAGATTCTTGTCCGGCGAGATAACCATGGAAGGGGTTTTCTCCTGATGGAACGGACACAGCACCACGACGTCTTTACCGCGCTTCACCACCTTGCGCCCTTGAGCGCGCACCACCTCAACCAGTGACACGGCGGCTTTAAGGTGCTGCAACTCGGATTCGGGGATGCGTGCCATAAACGGATTTCCTCAAAAACACGTCAAGATTCATATTGAATACTTTAATGGTACACTATATGATACCTTTATCAAGAGGGATTTTTCAGGGGGTTAGTATCATGGTATCTATTCCAGACTGGTTAACGACCATGAGCTTTTCTCAACGTGTGATTGAACTGCGCAAGAAGCGGGGTTTGACACAACAAGGCCTCTCTGACGCCACCGGTATCCATGTACAGCAGATTAAACGCTACGAAGCTGGTAGCTCACAACCTACCGCCGAGGCCTTAAAGAAGCTCGCTATTGTGCTGCATGTGTCATCTGATTTTCTGCTGTTTGAGCCCGGTGAGCGTGAGCCGGAAGATGAGCTGAAGCTGAGATTTGAAGCC
This sequence comes from Pectobacterium sp. PL152, assembly GCA_021907015.1. Lineage (GTDB taxonomy): Bacteria > Pseudomonadota > Gammaproteobacteria > Enterobacterales > Enterobacteriaceae > Pectobacterium. Next base: position 1,217,693 of record CP091064.1, read on the forward strand.
GTCGCCGCCATGCCTGCCGAAGAGCAGGAAGTCGCTAAAGCCGTGCTGGATGCCATCATTGTGAAGAGTCAGGTTTCCCAGACAATGGCACGAGTGACAAAGCCGATGGGCAAAGAGAAGGATTAAAACGAACGCGACGCGGATGTGTTACGAGCACACCCACGCCGCTCACCACAAGCAACTAAACGAGGTAGTTACTATGGCTAAGGCACATTCTAAGTCAGGCGTCACCGTTAATAAAGCAACCAAAACAGAGCGTTACTACACCGTGGGATATGCTTCGCATAATGGCAAGCCTAACCCGCCCTCTGCCATCAACCTTAAAGGCCGCTGGCTGGAAGAGAGTGGCTTTATTACCGGGATGCCTGTTACCGTGACGGTCGAGCGCGGCAGGATTATTATTGAGACGCAGATTAATCTGTAGCGGCTGACTAACCGCTAAAAATAATAAAGCCGGAAGGATAATGTGATCGCTTCCGGCTTTTTATTAATAGAAACTAATTATATTTTTCACACTCATTCTGCAAGTCTTCCAATAATTTACCTGCGCTTACAATGGGTGTATCTGTTGTTGATGGAACCATAAAAACGCCAATATTTAGGCCATCATCGGACAGATTTGGTAAAAAGGTCATCAATAATATAATCCAGCTCGACTTCTTTAGCCTTATAATTAGACCAAACGTCTATTGCACAAGCCTCCGCATACTCCCTAGCAGGCCAAAACACGATAAAGTCATTACCAGAGTCATCACTACTTAAAGCGAAACCATCATCATCAAGCACCCATGCAGACTCATTATCTGCAACTCGTTTGATAAAATATATATATCTATCTTTATTGCTTTTTTGACATGACCTCTATTTCTTTAGCTGATAGCTTCATTGCTTTTTCCCCTTACACCCAGCCTTACCACTTACTTCAGGTTTATTCTTCCTACCGTGACCATCATATTTATGCTGTCGTCGATGTAGATCTGTATGCTGAGGATCTGAATACTCATAACCATAACCTTTAGATGCCTCATACCCACGCCAGTGAGCTAACTGATAACCAGGTGGATTTCTAATATTAGTTCTTTGCCCTCTGGCAATAGAATTTTGCTCTTGCTTTATCCATCCACGAACATGGCGCGGTTGTTTGGGATCATTAGCTAGCTCTTTTAACCGTGCTTGTTTTCCTGCTCGGCCAACTGATAACCCCAGCGGATCGACCCACTCCAGCGGATTATGCACATAGGAATATGGGCCAAACCCGCCATCTAAACCTATCGGGTCCGGCGAAAGATATTGCCCGCTCTCCGCATCATAGTAACGATGCCGGTTGTAGTAAAGCCCCGTTTCCGCATCGTACAACTGCCCCTGATAGCGCAGCTCGCAGTACACCTCTTCGTTCGCCGCATCCCCCAGATAGCGACGCAGCGGGATAGGTCGCCGCTCTTCCCGGTGTGCGCCCCACAGCCCCTGTTCCCCGCGCCAGCGAACATCCCCTTCTTCGCTGCACAGCTCTCTCGCCGTTCCTGTCAGGTCCGTCACGATGTAGTGCAGCTGTGTGCTGTCGCCCTGCGCCTCCACCTGTGCCAGCGGCCGGAAGCTCCCCGGCTCGTACACCCACTGCACTTCCCGCGCCGCTGAACCGTCTGCCCGGTACTGCTGCTGACCAATCAGTTGGTCACCGTCCCATCGGTACGCCACCCGCGCTACCGCCTGCGCCGACGGCACCTGGCCCTCGCGCACCTTGTTGATTCTGCGCCCAAACGCATCGTAGCGATAGCGCCAGCGTGCCCCGTCCGGCAGGCTTACCCGCACCAGCCGGTCCTGCACGTCCCACTCGAAATACGTTTCCTTCGGCCTGAACCCCGGCCGCGTTTCACGCTTCACCGCCAGACGCCCGCAGTCGTCATACCGGTACTGCGTATGGCCCCGCTCGATGACCCGTCCCGCCGCATCATACCGCGCCGATGACTGTACCACCGCATCCTGCACCTTCAGCGTCTCACCCAAACCCGGCGCTATCTGCGACACCTCGCACAGGTTCTGTTCGCTGTCGTAACCAAACAGCCGTGCCTGACGCCGCCGCCCCTCATCACGGCGCTCCGCCGTCACCTGACCGGCCCCGTTCAGCCGGAACGCCTGCTCACCCCAGTGGCTGTCGCTGATGCCCGTCAGACGGTCCAGCACATCGTACTGGTAGCGACGCTCCAGTACGTCATTCACCCGGCCGTCCGCCCCTTCCAGCGCCTGACGCTGTAACAGCCCCGTCGGGCTCCATTCGTGACGTAACGAAAAACCGCTGCCGTTAGTGCGTCGCTGCTCTTCCCCTGCTGCCGTGTGGCTGAACTGCAACGGCTGGTGGGAGCCGATACCCAGCGATGACAGCCGTCCCGACTGCCAGGCCAGCTGTAGCGGGGCCAGAATCCCTTCCACGACAGCACGCTGACCACCCGCGTCGTACCCGCTCTGCACCGCCTCGCCGTTGACCGTTTCCGACGTCACCTGACCGGCCCGGTTATAGGCGTATTCCACCACCGCATCCGGGCTGGCGGCTTGGGTCAGCCGGCCGGCCACGTCATACGCCAGTTCCGTGATGCCGTCCGTTTCCCCGTCCGCTTTCCGCGCCGTGATACACGTTATCCGCCCTGCCGCATCATGCTCGTAGTGCAGCGTGCTGCCATCCGGCGCGGTGCGCTGCACCAGACGGTCTGCCACATCGTAGTGATACCGGTATACCCGACCGTCGTAATGCCGCTCCTCGCTCAACCGTCCACTGCTGTCAAAACCGTACGTCCAGTCCCGTCCCTGACTGTTCGTCACCCCGGCGAACTCGGCTTCCGCATTGTAGTGGTAGCGCACCGTCGCTCCCAGCGGGTCGGTCGCTTCCAGCAGGTTATCGAACGCCCCGTAGCGGAACTGGTAGCGCTGACCCAGCGCATCCGTCACCGCCGTCAGGTTACCTTCCACATCGTAACCAAACCGCGTCTCGCTGCCGTCTTCGTACACCACTTTCGACGGTGACTCACGCACGCCGTCATACTCCCAGCGCCGGACCTGCACGCCCGCTTCATGCCCGATATGCCGCTCCGTCAGGCGGTCAAGATCGTCATACCGGAACATGACTGGTGGTGCATTATCCCGCTCAAGACTGCTCAGCAGGCCACGACGATTATAGTGATAACGCTGCAACACACCGTCCGGGCCTATCACCGTCGACAACTGCCCCATTTCACCGTAACGGTACAGCCACTCGCGCCCTTCCGGGTCGTTCACCTCGACAACCTGCCCTGCTGCGTTACGCTGATAGCGCCATTCGCTGCCTAGCGGATCGATATAGGCCAGCAGTTGTCCGTTATCATCATATTCATATTGATGCGCCGCGCCGTCAGGCAGGATAACTTCGGTTACCTGCCCCCAGTCATTGCGCTGATACACCGTGCGGCCACCCAGCGGGTCAGTCTCTGCCACCAGTTGATTATCCACCCACTCAAACCGGGTCTCACCACCGTCTGGTGTACGTTCCAGCAGAATATTGTTGCGCTCGTCGCGTACATAGCTGAATACCCCACCAAACCCGCTGTGATAATGGCTGGTCAGCGTGTCATCGTCATATTCAAAGTGACCCGGCCAGTAGCCTTCCGAGGTTCTGTCCCGGATGGCGCGGCCTTTTTTATCATAGTCGTGCTCAACCCAGGTCGAGCCTAAATCCGACCAGCGTAACAGCCAGCCTTCCGGCGAGTAGCGATAGTCAAAGTTGCGCCCTTCATCCGCCCGTACGCTCAGCAAATGTCCACGGTCATCATAGGTATAGCTCGCCAGCGTTTTTAATCGCTGACGCTGCGGGGTACACAGCGTCAGTGCCGTGATCCTTTGGTGTTCCGACGTGACGTGAATCAAACGCCCATCCGACAACGTAACCCAGTGCAGTTCGCCCAACACCCATTCGAAAACCACCCGATTACCCGCAGCATCGTCGATAGACGTCAAACAAAGTTGGAGGCCAAGCGCATATTCAAAGCGATAGTACAAGCCACCAACGTGGTGAAGCACCAGTTCACCCTGCTGCCGAGTCAGCCGCCATTGTGGGTTCGACGTTGAGCGACTGAACTCCCCTTCATTCGGGAGCGTGAAAAATGCCTGATTAAATTCACCATCCGTTAACGTTGCTACCCCATCGTTAAGCGTCAGGCTGATATCCCAGTTGGTACGCCACAATGTGCCTAATAAACCAGAGTGACGTTTTCCCGTGGAACGATAATAACGTTGCAATGAAAGCGGCAGAGGACTATTTACCTGAATATCCGTGCGCTGCTCCACCACCGCCCCGGTTGCCATGTCGACGGGGTCACCATTTTGTTTGCCATTTTTGGGGTCAGATTTAGCGTCTTCATTTTGTTCTTGGGCCTTTTTCTTGGCTGCTTCATCAACGTTTTGTTTGGGTGTCCGAGCACCCGCCGTTATAGTATGAGTGCCATCAGGAAGTGGCGTGGCATCATCTGGCGTGTGCTTCTTCTCACCCGATGAATGCTTTTCAGCCTCATGAGGCTGACTTTTTTGACTGCTATCAGTAGATTTAGGCTGAGGCTTATCTTGAGGTTTTGGCGTTTCCGCTGGTGTTGAATGGGGTTGCTCAGACGGTGTATGTGGGCGTTGAGAGGCATGTGAGGCACTCGTCGAATGTTTCCCGCCCTGAGAGGCCATACCGATTCTATTCTTACCGCCTTTCCCTGACATAGCAGAAACTATACCTATTGACGACACCATTCCGGCCTCAGCCATCGTCAAACCACTAGGCTTTTCTGCCCGTTGATTAAATTCAGTGATTTCCTCTTCGGTACGATAGTCACCCGATCCCCCCTTTTGCACAGTCATGGCAGATAACTCACAGCTCCCTTTAGGCCGCGCACTGCCAATAACCTGTGTCATGATTTGAGGGATAAATTCAGCAAATTCATCCTCAATTAATCCCGTGACAACGGTAAACATTGAGATTAATTTCTCGAGGACGTTCACCATGGCTCGAAAGCTGTCAGCCATCAGCACAACTATCCAACTACGCTCACCAGAAACACCGTTCACCAGCAGATCTAGCGCTGCTTTCATGGTTTCCAGTATTTTTTGCCCTTTCTCAGCGTAAATTCTGATATCAGAACGTATACTCATCAACCAGTTGACTATATTACCGTTACTCAAACTGCGAATAATTTGAGTGGCTTCCTCAATATTCTGCTGTTTGTTGCCTTTAGCACCTTTCAGCTTCCGTAAGGCTTGCGTAATGGCATTACCACTGACTTTTAGCGCATCCCCGACGCCAGGAACAAAACCAATGACACACAGCACCCCGTCAATCTTATGCATAGTGTCGCTCAATAATTCGGGGTCTTCGTAGCTATCCCAGCACCACTTTCCGAGGAAATACACATCAATACCTACCCCAACGACGGGAATACAGCCCAGAATTACCTCACAGAACAGCAGAACGGCGTTATCAATACTGGATGCCTTACTTGCCACCTCCGCCGACAATTGATGCTGAATCCGGCGAATTTCCTTTGGAGCTCGCCATCACCGCGATGAAGCTGTCTTTCCAATTCCCAGAAACGCTTCAACGCCGGTTTATATTGATCCGGTATCGTACTCAGCGGCATTCTCACAGACTGTTGGACAGAGCCATACTCCACCAGTCCTCGCTCTCTCAGGATGACGAACAGGGAAAAGTATTCTCCGGCAAAACTCGCATAGGCAGCGTTAGACATCAAAACGGGGTTGTTTTGCACCGTTTTCTTAGGGTCAAACGTATCGCTGCCTTCCCCCAAAATGAGTTCATACGTGCTACATCCCATATCGTGGATGAAAAATATGCCGTTCTCATCAGTTTTCCCCCTTATTTCGTGGTTATTGCTATCGGTTACTTGAAAAGGGGCATTCGGTATTGGTTCACCCGAATCGTAATGGTAATAAACGAGTATTTCGCAGCCACAGGTTGTACATCCCCCTGAAATTTTATTATCCGTGGTGAAATTGCGCTTCGCGGCATCCCCGCTGGCAGCTAACGCGCTGCTTTTATCCTGACTCATGAAATGACGTCCTTTTTATTTTATGCTTCGTCCAGATGGTCAATTGCTGCCTGATACAGGCGATCCATACGGCTTTGCGTGCCAATATATTCAGGCTGTACCAGAATGTTTTTTGCCCAAGGCTGATGCATGAATTCCGGCGAGATTTCTGTCGCCAATGCTAGCCAGCGCACGATATCGCGGTCGTTATTAAAGCCGCTGTTCCTCGCCTGTTCCGCCTGCTGACGGGTAAACGCCTGTAGTTCATCATCAGGCGCATTTTGCCAGTCAACATGGTAAGCACGCAGATGTTCCATATAGCGCGCCAGATGCTGATGCTCGGAAGGCGCCATGATGGCGTGCCATTGTTCGGTACTCAGCTGGCGCGGCAGGATGTCTGGAATGGAGTGCGGCTCACGGGCGGTGAGGTTTAAGGTGCGTATCACGCCATCAGGAGAAATGTCGCAGAAACTGGCTATCGGGCCATAGAGCGCACAAGCCTCTTGTGCGGAACTGGCGGATAACAGCTGCTTCACCACCTGCCAGTCCCCCACGCGCAGGATGGCATTCTCCCCGAAAGGAGAGGTCACCAGACTCCACTGCCGTAGATGCTTCGTGACCTCAAGCAGTTGATCGAGCGGTGAATATGCCTGCATAAACCACGCCAGCTGTATCCCCATTCCCCAGCCCGGTTGAGTGACAATGTGTTCTTTCACCTGAGGCCAGTTAGCAACGTTAAGCGGGATGCAATAGGGCGATACCGAGGCATGAACGCGCCCCGTTTCTCCCCAGTACAAACGGGTCTGTTCCAGACTGCCTCCCCAGCGTTCGGCCAGCCAGGGAACCGCCTCGTTCATTGAGGCTTCTGCGATAACAAAACAGCCGCCCTGAGCGATACGCGTTTGCCAGACCGCATCATCTTCCGGCATCAATTCAAGGAAAGGTTGCGATACACTCACAGCGTGACCTCCGTTATGTCAGGTAATTCTCCCCGCATCCAACCGGGGCGATGGTAATTAAGCTGCACACTTTCAATTCGTTCTGGCTCAGATTTAAAAATCCGAAGACTGTCCGCTATCGAATAACGTTCAGTCAGATGAATAAAGATCGGGTGCAAATAGAATTCACTACCGAGCACCCAGCGATGAGCAGCCCAGGCTTCACATTCCGCTTCGCTGGCTTTGGGATAATAGTTCTTTGCTAAGGCAATACCGCTAATAAAGCGCGCTTTGACTATTTCAATATCCAGAGTAAAAACACATTGTGCACTGACAAAAAGAAAGAGTTCATTCGCTAATCGGTGTAAGCGATTGTCGTTAGCGAGAAGGTAATATTGATAGTGCGTTAACGTAATGTGGTACGCATTATCAACGTCGTGCTTATTTTTATACTTAATGTCTCGCTGTGCGAATAGCTGATATTCCCCACGTTCGCTATTTATTATGGGTAAATACATATCATCGAGTGGGCCGAGAAAATCAGTTTGCGCAGCCAGATCCAAAGTGGGCCACCAGGCCGATAAAACGTCTGGCGCATAACTACGAAACACAGCCCGTGTGCCATCAGGCCAGAGACAGAAAATACGCTGCTGCCAAAAATTCGCCACCTGCTGCAATGTCAGGTCGCCATGCGTGAGGATCACACCACCATGCCGCTCCGGCTGAGTTTCAGTCAACCAATGCAGCAACGTTTCTCCTGGTTTGCCTTCTTCTATTTTCACCACAATAGGTGCCCACATCTGCCAGTTTTCGACATCCTTGCCAAATTGCAGCTGTTGCCATATATCCGCCGCCGCAGGTTGAAAAGCCTGCCAATATTCAGGTAATTGGGGATAACTCAGCGGCGAGATAATTGCGTACAAAGGCGCATCAAACTGGCTGATTTCAAACAGAGTATAACCGTTTGCCATCATCGTTATTTGCCTGTCAATAAATGAGATAATTTTAATACGATGAGCGTGTATTGATAATCGCAACAACGACCCGATAATCATGCAGATTATCGGGTCAGAAAATACAGTTTATTTATATGATGAAAAATACGTGATAAAAACGAATAGAAATTACAACGGTAATCCCTTTTCCCAACGCTCCCGAACTTCAGTAGGTGACAGCGGTGGGAATTTAACGCCACGATCCAGCAACAGCTGCTTTACCTTTAACGCCCAAGGGTAGTGAGGCGATTTAGGAGACATAATGGATAAGCTGTCATCAACGGTAAAAGCGAGATTACTGCCTGTATCATCATAAATATTACTATCTGCGCCGTGTTCTATCAGCCAATATGCGACTTCATATTTATTCAGATAAGCAGCATAGTGGGCGCTGTTTACTTTGGAACCATCAACGAGGTTCAAATCAGCGCCCCGCTCTACAAGTAATTTGATATCGGCCCAGCGCTCCTCACCAATAGCACTAAATATTGCAGGTTGGCCACGACGCCCAATGGCATTCGGATCGCCCCCGCATCCAGAATAATACGCAGCCAGTCTGGATCTTTGGCTCCCGCCACGGAATTTACGGCGCTGTCGCCAAACCCATCCTTATAATTCGGGTCGACACCCAGTTTAAGCGCCAGCGTGACGGCCTTTTTATCCTTCGTTTCATAAATCAGCCACAGCAGCGGCGTGATGCCTTCTTTCCCCTGAATATTCAGGTTAACGCCCTGCGACAGCTGATGACGAGCGGCTGATTCGTCATCCTTTTGAATACTTTCCAGTACCGCCACCACGGACGGATCAAAAAGTTCACTCGCCCGCATACTGTGTCCTCCCGCCTGACAAGCGGTTAATAATCCCAGAATAACGACGCCTACCCATTTTATACGTGCCAACCATTGCATTATATTCCCCTGAATGTATTGGTTATCTTCCCGATATCTTCCTTTTTCTGGCTTTCAATACCCGCAATCACCTGATCCATACCGTGGCGAGCAATCGGCGAGCCCCCTACTGCGGGAAGCGCCATCATATCACCGCTGGCTTTCGGCAGGCCCCTTCCAACAGTTTTGCTACACCAATGATACCCCCAAGCGCCGCACCAGCGGCTCCGCCAATCAATGCGCCCGCACCGGATAGCAAACCAGGAATCAACGCTTTGCCATAGGTTTGTGCCATCGTTAGTACCTCACCATCCACCGCCTGCGTTGTTATCAGCGAAGCTGTTTTCGCCAGATCCGCTCCACCAGCACGTGAAACAGTATTGGTATGCAAGCCCGCAGCATTAAAGGTATAGCCGGGTAACCCCGTTACACCAACGCCAGCCGATGCCAAACCACCGCCTAATGAATGCCCCACGATGACAGGTGGAGGAGAAAGAACGTTTTTTACCCGCTTTGCCAAATACATGGCCTGATTGTATTGATCCGTCTCCAATCCCATACCTTGCCCAGCGTTAGTCAACCAGTCTTTCACGCCTGTCACCGCATTATTGGTGCCACGGTAGGTCAACATGGTTTCGCCATTAATCGCTGATTTGAACAGAGCAGAACCAAACCCTGTTTTCTTATCCATAAAATCATTGTCCGTCAGGCCAGGAAGCTGACTCGTATCCAGAATATCCAGCCCGACCGGTGCTTTCGGCAGTTTATCCAGCACGCCTCGCCGGAATTCATCGACCGAATACACATACTGGGCCGCTTCGGCGCGTAAGATGCTGTCATTGTTAAACGCCAGCCGCTTTGCCGCATCGGCTAATCCCGGCAGCGTTGCCGCCTCGGTCGCCAATTTGGCGCGCGCCAGATAGCGATCTTTACGCTGGGCGACGGAGAGCAGGTCATCAAGAATAGGCAGCTCGGCGACCGACGCCCACTCCATTAACGTCGGCAACAGCATTGGCGTCAATGCCAGCAGAGGGGCGCGGCTTTTGCCGATTGCTCAGCGCACGGCTTCACCGGGGACTGATAAGGTGAGTCGCCGATGATCACATTCCCGCTGCCAGCAGCAACCGAGCCGCCGCAGCCGATCGCATCACCAATACGCGCCGCCAGTTTTCCATTGATGATAACCGTACCGGAGCCCGCAGATATCGCACGATTGCACGCCGTGGGGCACGTTCGGGCAGGGGCAAGCGTGGAGTAAAACCGCATCGCTTTTACGGGCGGCCGGTTTGCCATTGATAATGACATCACCGCTGCCTTCAATAATCGGGGTAGCAGGGAAACAGCCGTGACCCGCGCAGCTGTCCCCTAAACGTGCAGCACCTGGCATAGTTCCTCCTTAACGTCTGTCTGGCGCATCCGGCAGCGTGGGCTTCGTCGGGTCTTCTGGCGTAATCGACACTGGCGCAGTCCCTACGCCGGCTGCACCGCCGTCGTTAATTTTCACTATCGTCCCGGAAATCGTGACGCCCGCGCTATCAATCTTGATAAAACCGCCCGGCGCTTTGATGGTCAGGGCCTGCCCCGCTTCCAGCACGATATCCGCGGCTTTCAGGTAGCTGTCCGTATTCACCAGAACGCGCTGGTGCGCGCCGATCAGCGTCTCTTCAGAGCCGGACATCGTCGTCTGACGACTTCCTTCGATACGGGTAATCTCACCTCCACCGATAAAGCGCTTAAACGAAGAACCTATTTTCTGAATAAAGCTTCGGCCAATTTCCTGATGATGGTCCTGACCGATGTTTTCAAAATCGTCCTTGCCTATCGTTCGGTGACGGTGACGAGTGACCCGTTGGAACTGATCCTGATCCACGCTGAGGTGCTGATCGCGCCCTACGCTCTGTCGATGGATGTTGTTGATGACACCATCCATATCTTTCTGCGCGTGATAGTAAATTTGTTCACGCGTTGCCTCATCCTCAAAACGCAGCTCGTTGAAACCGCTGCCTTTATGGGTATCGGTGCGAAGCGTGGTGCGTGTTTTATGTGCCGGTAAAACATACGGCGTCGGATTGGTGGCGTGGAAAGTACGTCCGGTGATAATCGGCTGATCCGGATCGCCTTCGAGGAAGCTGACGATCACTTCATGGCTGATGCGTGGGATGGCGATCATACCGTACTGACCGCCCGCCCAGCCCTGACTGACCCGCACCCAGCAGGAGCTCTGGTCATTGCTCGCACCGTAGCGATCCCACGGGAATTGCAGTTTTACCCGACCATACTGGTCGCAGTAGATTTCTTCACCCGCCGGGCCAACGACGGTGGCGATTTGCGGGCCGTCCACCATCGGTTTGTAGGGCATGGCAGCACGCCACGTCGTCGTGCCTTTCACCACCGCAAAACTGTTGCTCATGGTCGTCGGTTCGCCGCCGCTTTCCTCTTCCAGCGCCTGCGGCTGCTGCCCGACGTGCGTCACGCTCACCGTCTGCCACACCGCATTCAGCGTCGCATTCGGGTGCTCCGTCAGCGTGAAGGTGTTGCCCGGCATCAGCCCCGCGCAGTTGGATTCCCCTTCGCTCGTCACCGCCCCTGAGCGCAGCGCATCCAGCCGATAGCCGCTGAACGCCTTGCCGCTCGGGTCTTGCTTATAGCGCCCCGGATAGTCGTAATGCTGATAGCTTTCTCGCTGGTGCGCCAGCTCGCCGCTCATTTTCTTGTGCGACAGCCCGTAAGCCGGTGTCTTGAAGCTGTAGTCTTTCAGCTCGACTTCGGCCGTGCTCACCCGCTCCGCGTAGTGGAAGCGCCGGACATATTCACCCTCGCTCAGCCCCTGCGTCGCCAGATTGAAGAACAGCTCAGGGCCTTTGGTCAGTGCGCCCGCATCGTCGGCAAACACCACCCGGTGTTTACCCTCTTCGTATTCGTGGAAGAAATACATGCCCTCCTCGGCGGCCAGACGGGTGACAAACGCCAAATCGCTTTCCCGGTACTGTACACAGTATTCCCGCACCGCATGCTCGTTACGCAGCGCAAAGGCGTAGTCGGTGATGCCAGCCTCTTCCAGCAGCATGCTGATAATGGCTTCCGGTTTCTGCGCCTGAAAAATACGGGCGTTGGTGCGTAACCCCAGTCGCCACAGCGCCGGACGGACTTCTATCTGATAGCGCGTGCGCCGGAATCCGGTATCGCCCTGCGTGAAGCCACTGACAATCCCGCTGACCCGGCGCTTCAACTCGCCTTCATACCAAATCATCAGCTCGCACGGCTGGTCCAGCACCGCGCCGAAATCCACATCCGGCAGCGCGCTCGCCAGACTCAGCGACAGGCTAAAAGGCCGGTTCAGCCCTTCATCCAGCCTGAAATCCACCACCGCAAAAGTGCCTGCTGCCAGGGCACCGACCTTTACGGTGAACTGTAATCCTGTACTGTTTGCCACCTGCTTTCTCCTTCTTCGCCGTTGCCATGGCTACCGCACGCCTCAGGTTACCCCAGAGCGGCATGTCGCTATCCTGATGAAAATGAAAACCTGAGTTGTGGTCTGAGTCTGCTCACACCACAACTCATGCTGATAAAAACATCATGTTGATAAAACATGACGTTGATGAAACGCCACGCGGGTAAAAAACACCGCCCCAAAGAGAAACGCAGAAAACCCGGGACAAGCCCGGGTTCGGTAGAAATTACGCTTCGACCGGCGCACGCCAGTCATCGGAACCAGAAGTACCGGCAACCGTGTGCTCCCAGTCAATTTTGCGGTAGGCCAGTGACACTTCGATCAGTTGGGTGTAGTCCAGTTTTGATGGATCTTGGCAGTGTGGCATTTTGCAGTCGATGTCAACGATGGTGGCATCGGTCAGCACGGTAGAGAAGAAGTGCTCTTGCTTACCTTCAACCGACGTGCGGTACCACTTCAGGGTCACAGCTGGCAGCATTTCACCAGACGCCAGGGCGTTGTACATCAGCGGAACCGCTTTGTTCAGCGCGACGGTAAATTTGAACGGTTTGTGTACGCGCTGACCGGATGGCTGACCAGACTGCGGGTCGGTTGGTACGGTGACGATGTGTTTGAATTCCTGTACCAGCATTTCGTCTTCGTGGCCTTCCACATAGATGTTGCCGACAGAATCAGAAGTGAAAGCACCCGCGGTGATGTTGCCCTGCGTTTTACCTTCGATGCTGATATAGCATGGAGTTGGCATAGTCTTGCTCCTTGTTGTTGAATAGATTTAGCTGTTTAACAGAATGAGTAACTTCATCGTCTGTATAGCAAGACACATGCCAAAATTTATCTTTATGTTTTATAAAGGAATTTACCTAACAAAAATTTCACCTAAGTAAAATTTGAGCAAGAAGTTGCGCAGACTTCGCAAATCGTTTGCAGACATTGCGCAAAAAGTGATTTACACCAGAAAGTGAGCAAAAAGTTGCGCAGAATGCGCAGTTATTCTGAAAATTTGAGTTAGTGATGAATTAACGAAATGAATGACCGATAGAAATAGTGCTTATTAATAGCAAAAAACTATATTTGACGATAAATTGTTCACTTTCATAACAATAAGAGTAAGCAGTCACTTACATTTTTGTGAAAAACAGGCATAGCAAAATCAGGACATCCTGTAATAAGAAGAGTAATAAAGAGCAATAAAAACAAAAAAACGGGTGTTGCTATCACGCAACACCCGCCTGTTTATTGCCACTATTTATGATCCGGCCAGACCGCAATGATCTGCTGGCTCCGCTTTAACGATTTACTAGCAGCGGTTGCCTATCAGCAAGTGAGCACCGACAAACAACCAACACAGATTACTCTGTTTTCCCCGATGACCAGTGCATTGCCAGCCGCTGTCCGGCCTTGATTTCATCCGGCTGCATCGCCGCTTCCAGATCGTTACGCGCATGAATAGCTTCGCTCATCCCCTCCGTCGCCGCCATGGCATACCAGGCGTAGGCATGAATACGATTGCGGGATGCCCCCAGCCCATCCTGACGCATCATCCCCATACGATACTGCGCCATACGGTTACCGTCATTTGCCGCCAGACGGTACTGTTTCATCGCCTCAACATAATCCTCTTTGCCGCCTTGCCCCAGCCGCAGCATTTCACCGTAAGCCAGTCGAGATTCGGTGTCTCCTGCTGATGCCGCTTTGGCATATTCTTCACGCGCACGCGCCAGTTCGTTCGCTTTAAATAACCGTTCACCCAGCTCGCGCTGCGCCCGGATATAGCCCGCGGAGGAGGCCTGAACCAGATACTGTTCACGTTTTTCATGGGTTGTCTGGCTCTGGCTAAGCAAATAATCTGCCTCGCCCGATCCGCCAGATGCGGCACGCTCCAGCCAATAACGCGCCTTTTGCTCATCCCAAGGTAAGCGCTTACCTTCGCGGTATGCCTTGCCCAGCCAAAGCTGTGCTTCAGCGTCGCCTGATGACGCGGCTTTTTGATACCAGTTCAACGCATTTTCGCCGTCTTCGTGCCGCGCCATCCACAGCTGCGCCTGTGCCTGCCCCAGCGTCGCCGCGCGGAAATACCAACGTTCAGCCAGATCGCGACGGATAACCACGCCATTGCCCTGTTCATAGCGCTGCGCCAGTTGGTACTGCGCATCCCGATTGCCGAGCTCAGCGGCTTTCAGCAGCCATGACACAGCCTCTTTTTCGCCGCCCGCATGCGTCGCGTGCCATTGGGCAACAATCAGCTGCGCAGGGGATAGCCGTTCGCCGCTGAGGATTCAAACGCACTCAGGCAGGCCGCGACCAGTTTCCCCTGATGCTGAACCTGACAGTCCATTCCAAGCCGATGTCCCGCTTCGCCATTTCCCAGACGCGAGGACGTTGTCCACCACTGGCGGGCTGACGGGCTATTCTTTGGCGCCCCCAGTCCGGCCTGATACCAGTCGCCAACCTGAAGTGCGGCGGCAGCGCGCATTTCCTGACTGCCCGGCAGTTCAGATAGGCCAGATGCCTTCTGCATCCACTGCATCGCCTCGGTGTACTGCGAGCGCGCGGCTAGCGTTTTTGCCAACTGATATTGCGCCTCACCGTTTCCGCGGTTCGCTGACGCCGCCAATTCCGCTTCAGGCAGCGACGTAACCGGCGCCTGACATGACGCCAGCCAGCAGGCCGAGAGGACTATCAATAATTTTTTGTATTTCATCATGTGCTCAGCATTTTTCCCTTCACGATAATCAGCTGGCAGAGCTACCCTGCTGCAAACGGTATAAGCGAATATTGAAGGCGCGCAGTTCGTCTTCCATCGCACGCAGCTCCGATGGCGTCAGCGGCTGGCTCTTGATTTTACGCGCCTCAAGCTCCCGCAACCGTATTCCGAAGGGAACATCCGACATCAGGTCTTTTTGCATGTCGTAGAGCTTTGATTTCAGGTAGGAGATCGTCACGGTTCGGCGCTGGCGTTCCAGTTCCAGCAGTTGCTGCAAGGTATCGTTGACTCTGGCGCGCGCCTGTTCGTAACCCTGCGTTTTCGGTTCATCACCCTGTTGGCGTTCAAGCGCGATCTGCCATTGGCGTTCCATCTCCTTCACCGCCAGCGAATCGGGGTAGAGTTGCTGCATCACGTTTTTCAAGCCGTTGCCATATTGGTACAGGTAGAACGGCGACGCGTTTTTCACCTGTTCCAGCTGTGCCTGATAGCGGTTGATCAGCTCACCTTCCATGCCCTGCAGTTTCTGTTCACCCAGAACAATACGCACCCGGCGAATATCATTATGATCGGGGGCGGCGGGCAACGCGTACGCAGGTTGCTGCAGCAGCGCCAGCGCATCCGCTTTCTGATCCTGCCAATACTGCCAACCCGTCATCGCCGCCACAGGCAACGCACAGGTCAGCAGTCCAGAGACAAACCAGAACCACGCGGGTTTCTGCTTTTTATGCGCCTCAATTTTTAATACCGTCGGCTTCATTTGCCCTTTCTCCCGTCCGATGAGAATGCTACCTGCGGGCAATGGAGCCTGGCCCGAGCCTGATGAACCACCGCTTTGCACCGTCGCGCCGGGCTCCATGTCCGAATGAAAGAACACCATGGGCGGAATCTGCATATCCTGCTTTTTCAACTCCTGATCGTCCGACACAATGACAATCTCGGTTTCATCGAACAAATGGGTATAGCCTTCGACGAAGTGCAGCAGATTCTCGACGCGGGGGATGCGGCTCAAGCCCGAGTTGTGCAGCTTTTCACTCATCAATTGCAGCGCGCGTTCGCAACGATAAACCAGCCGCTTGTGTTCATGGCTGATGGCGTACTGCCGCACCACCTCGCTGATGCGGGCAATAAACCAGTCCAGCATCTCGATACGCGCCCGTTCCTGATGCACCGGCGGCCAGAAGTTATCCCACTGCGTCACGATCAGGTTCGCCAGAAACTCACAGCTTTCCGTGAATCCCGTCAATCCCGCCAGCCGCGAACGCGCCAGCGTAAAGTAGATCGCGGTCTGGAGATCCACGCCCTGCTTTTCAAAGATGGTGGTGGCCATATCGTGTACCAGCATCCAGTCCACATCAGGGCGAGACGCGTGACTCAACTTGTTAATTTCCGCCCGAAGTGCGTCAAACTCCGGCAGCATCCGTGGATCGCGGCCGACTTTCAGGGCCTGTTGTGCATCTTGCATATCACATCATCCAGCAATAGGGAGCCTGAACGGGCTCCCGAGAGTTAATTAATAAAGCGAGTCAGGCAGTGTGAACTGGCTGAACAAACCACCGGCAAACGGATTGTGGCTGGCATCGGTATACACGCGATACGTCATCGCACCGTTCTCCAGCGAGAAACGCACATCAAAGGTGTTCTCATTCACCTGAGTCAGCTGATCGCTATTGATTAACCGGAACATCGCCCACGGCCCGTTAAAGCTCAGGCTGCGCGGTGAACGCTCACGATCGTCCGGCACCAGCGTCAGCTTACTTTCGGCCCCGTCGCGCATACTGTTTGGCCACACCAGCGGCGTTTTCTGGCGACGACCGTGGCTGTATTCCAGCAGTTGTCCATCCAGATTGAGCACGCTACGGCGCTTGTTCGCTGTCAGTTCCAGCGGTTCCAACACGAAATGCACTTCCAGACTGCCCTGCGCATTAAACAGGGTCTGGCGGATGCGAGTGGCGCGTTCAAGCTGTTTCACCAGTTCAGCCTGCAACGGCGACGCCATGCCTTCTTCCAGCATGCCGCTTTCCATCATCGCCTTGAGGTTGGTTTGGTAGAAGCTGTCCAGCGTCCCGCCAGCCATGAAGAACATTTCCATTTCCGACAGCGGCACATCCTTGTTCGATGACGGGTCGAAGGGGTAACGATCCGCCAGCTTCTCATTGAATGGCTTCACGACTTTATCCAGCCATTCCTGATTCAGTGACGACATCGCCAGCCCGGTCACCAAACTCGCGCTCTCTCCGGCTAATTGTCCGACCCAGCGATCCAGCGGTGCGGGAAGACTGCGGGCGTATTGCTGCAAGGCGAATACCGGATCGGCAAATTTATTTCCCTGCCGCGCCTGCACCGCTTTCAACGCCGCCTGCCCCGGATCGGTCGCGTTAACGATCTGATCGAGATAGTGATAGAGATCGGTCAGCTTCTGATTGACCTCTTGCACCAGCGGCCCCTGCTCGCCGCGTCCGCTCAGCGCTGCATTGATGGTCATAAATGGACGACCGGTACGCGTGTTGATGTTTTGCGCGGTGTCGTTATCGTCATCGGACAGCTTACGAATGCGGGTGTTATCACTGACCGTCGTCAGCACGCGCTGGAAAGGCTGATCGTTGCCGGTAATATCCGTGAGAATGTCGAGTGCCTGCTCAGGCGTATCAAGCGTCTGCACATCAATGTTCGCCAGCACTTTCTGCCATTGGTTGATGTAATCCGTAATGTAGCGATCGTTCACCTGACGCAGAATTTCCCGCCTGTCGGCCTCGCTGAACTGCGCACGCTCACGCTGCCCCAGCACCCAGGCATCCAGCGCCGTCAGTTCTAACAGCGCTTTGTCCTGCTTGAGGTAATAATCACTAAAGCCGGGGTACGTCAGCAGCCGCGGCACGCTTCCCGCTTTGTCATTACGCAGGAAAACACTGGATCAAAGGTCGGCCCGACTTCATCACGGATGGCTAAATCCGGTGGTAGCACCTGGGTCGCCTTCATGACCAGACTCTGATAAACGCGCTGATACATTGGCAGCTTGCTCAGTTCCTGCTGAGCCAGCGTGATCGGCTGATTAAAGGGTGCAAAGGTGCTGATCGCTACCGCATCTTTCTGCTCACGCGCCTTGTGCCAATCCGTGTGCTCAAGGGCATAATCCAGATGCTGCATCAGCTGTTCCTGCACATTGCCCTGACCGGGAAATGCCTTCTGCCAACGCTGCGCCATAAACTGTTCGACCAGCGTTTTATTGCGTCCTGACGCATCATCCAGCATCCGCATCACGCGCAGAATCGTCAGCTTTTGTTCGCTATTGGCAGGTGCCTGATTCAAATCTTCCAGCAGCCCTTGCATCACCGCCGGTAAAAAGCGCTGGTTCAGCATTTGCAGATAGGTGCCTTCAACATAAGGCCCAATCTTGCCGCCCTGATACAGGCCAAGGTCGGCTAGCATCGGCGTACGTTCGTGGTAATTACCAAAGGATAAGGTTGCATCGCGAATCAAATTCAGACGCGGCAGTTGCTGATAGCCGTAGCCCGGCTGCCCTTCCAGTTCATTGGTACCGATAAACGCCTGCGCTTTCGTCAATACGTTACGCCCAGCCTCTTCATTGACCCGATAGAAATGGTGCCAGCCACCAATCAGCGCCAGACTAGCGAGCAGCATGCAGCCCACGCCGATACTCAGTCGACGTCGGCGATAGAGGCTATGCAGCCGGTTTTCCCCGCCAGACTGGCCTCAGGAAAAATGACATCAGGGAAAAGACGCTGCACAAAGAACGTATTGGATTCACCGCGCAGCGCAGGATTAATCGGCTCAGGCAGTTGATAACGTCGGGAAGCCGACTGCGCAAAGGCATCGAACGGCACGCCTTGCTGATAGACAGAACTGACGTAAACGCCGCGGATCAGGAACGCGCGATCCTCGCCCGTCGCTAACGTTTCCGTCAGCACTTCCACCACGTAGTCTTTCACGCCAGCCAGTTGGCGAACAAACGAGAACAGCGAGTTGCGCACGCTTCTGTCGGACTGCGTCAGCAACATGTCTGGCAGGTTATCATTCAGGTGTGTGACCCACTCATCCCAGAAACGTTCCAGCTCTTCTAACCAGTCTTTGCTGTTGCTCGCCTGCGGGGTAAAGGTCACCCTAATACCGCCTGCCGCGCCTCGCGGTTCAACTGGCGATAGACCTTATCGAACCCGCTCAACATATCCAGCCGGGTCAGCGCGATATACACCGGTAAACGCGTGTTAATGTTGACGGAAATTTCCTGCAAACGGGCGCGCATGACCTGCGCGTAGGCTTTGCGATCCGCGACGCCAGCCTGTGCCAGCCAGGAAATATCCAGCGTGAGCACCAGACCGTTGAGCGGCTGACGGCGGCGGTTTTCGCTAAGCCACTGTAGCAAGTGCTGCCACAGTCGGGCATGGCGCTGTCCGAGCGAATCGCCCTCCAGCTCTGGCTGTGCGAGTAGCTGTCCGCTGGGGTCCCAAATCACCGCGGATTCGCCAACCCAACTGCTTACCTGCTGGCCTGCCGCTACGTCTCGCAGCTCCGCATCCAGTTTCGGGTTCATTTTGTTCGCTGGGTTGGCACGATGGATCAGGCTACTTTTCCCGCTCCCCGCCAAACCAATTGTCAGATACCAGGGCATCGCATACAGCGCTCTTTTCCCCAGTTGGGTCTGAAAGGCTTCCAGCCAGCGATCGAGAAACGTTTGCTGGCTGTCGACATACACCTGCAAGGGATCCTGCTCAATCACCTGCTGTTCATGACGCTCTGCACGCATCTGCTGCACGCGACGCCAGACCATCCAGGCACTATAGGAGAACGCCAGCCACAGCCAGACCAGCGTAAACACCACGCGGCCCCAGATTCCCTGTAACGGGCGTGATTCGCCCACCACCAAACGCGGCCCCAACCACCAGGCCAGAACCAGCACGACGATCCACAGTAGCACGCCCAACAGCAGCCAGGAGGGTTTCAGTTTAGGCAACTGCTTGCGTAGAAAGGTTATGATTGTTTTAAACATAAGTGACCATTCACTCCGAATGTCTTATTTTTTGCGGGATGCCGCCAACCGCTCTACGCGACTGACCATTCCCGGTTCCCATTGCATCAGGCCCAATTGTTGGCTTTCCTGCCACATGTGCTGATAGTGCTGTGCTGCCAGTGACTTCATCCCTTCTTCGGCGAGTAAATCCGCCAGTACCAACTCGGCATAAAAGCGGTCACGCGGTTCTTTCAGGCGGCGCATGCGTTCATCTAATAACTGCATCGCCGCCCCAATCCCTTTCTCATCCCGACAGGCCGCCGCCTCCGTCGCCAGATCGTCCTGCCGCGCGCCGCCTGCGCCGCGAACAGGCTGGCTGGACTGCAACCACTGGCTACACTTTCCGGTCAAAAGGGCGCGCCATCGCTGAACGCCAGTTCACGTAGCTCAGGCAAACGCTGAATAAACGCCGAAAGCTCTTCGGCAATCGCCGCCGCGACAGAGGTATGTCCCAATCGTGAGGCCACTGAAGCGGACAACATATGGCCATCAAACCAGTAAGGGGCTAGCACCAGGCTTTGTTCTATCCGTTCCCACAGCGCCAAATCAGCCTGTGCCAGCGCACTTTGGTATTCATCCACGCGATCCGCCGAGACGGGCGCCAGTTGGGTTTTATTCCCCTTGGATGACATCGGCGGTGTGGCAATGCCAGACCAAATAGCGTGGCGGCGCAGACGATAGCCAATCGGTGAATCGGGATGACGCTCAACCAGCAGCGCGGCGACGTTCAACTGGGTTTGCCGCCAGCCACGCTCGTCGGATGAATTAATCTCCACCGAACTGGCTGGCGTCGAGGTCACGCTGGCGCTGGTTTCACTCCCGCCTGTTGCTCCACCGCCGCTGGCCGTCGGCGTCGGTTTCGCCGTCTGATTCGCCTGTTCCTGCGCCTGCTGCCGCTGTCTGGCACGCTTAATGCCCTGCACCAGTTCATCCATCAGCGCGGCTTTGTCGCTGACCAGCTCGCGCCAGCGGGTCGCCACCTGCTCCGTTAACTGCTGCAATTGCTCCAGCTCTGCGCTGGATCCGCTTTCTGCAATACGCGGAAGCACGCTCTCAAAACGCCGAATAATCTGGATCATCAGCTTCTGCTTCTGAACCGGACTGGCAGGCCAGGCGATCGCCCAATAACTCTCCAGCCAGCTGTCCAGCAGCATCAGCGCAGTAGAAAATGGGGTTGCTTTGGCCGGGTGCTGTAAGCAACGCAGTAGCTGCACCAGTACCCGCATGTCTTTGGTTTTGCTTTCCAGCAAGGTCAGGCAATAACCCGCGACTACGTTAAGGTCGACCTGGTTGTGCGCCAGCGATCCCAGCTTGACCAGTTCCGTCTCGACCTTTTCCCAGAGCGGATCGTCAGGCAATACCGCCGCGCGCAACCTCTCATCCGGTAACGAGGTTTGCAGGCGTTTACACCAGGGATGTGCATGCATGAACGCCTCCTTTACCAGTGACACTGCTGACGCAGCGGCGCGAGTGCTTCGCCCAACCCAGCGAGTTCGATACGCAGCGAGTGACCGTCTGCCCCGTTCAGCACCAGTTCGCGATGCCCAATCCAGCGCTTTAACGCATCAATCGCGGGCAGGCCGCGCCCCGACTCCAGCAGCAGCCCACGGTTACGAATAAACCAGCTGTCTGACACCATTACGCCATCAAGCTGCGACGTGACGGACTCTCCTGCCCAGGGTTCACTGAGCGTTAAGCGCAAGTGCGTAATGTTGCTGGCACAGCTAATCACCAGCGTGTTGCCATCAGCCAGTACGCGGGTGAGCGTCATATCGCCGCTGTCGGCTTCACGTCCCAGTTGAAAGGTATTGCCAGCTATTCTTTTATCCCCTGCGGGGGAGAGCGTACCGCTGCGTTCCGCTTCCCGCCCCAGCGCGTCATAGCAGGCCAGCCGGAGCTCTGCTGCCGTCTCATTGCGGCACTGCTCCCATAACGACTGCCAGGCGGGATCGGGCGTCGCAGCGGTTGCCAACAGTAAGGGAGCCATCGTCAGAAACATCAATTTACCTCCAGCTTCTGGCATTTGTGATCGAGGGTGCGTTTAGGAATATTGAGGCTATCGGCCACCAGCAGGCGGTTGCCCTGAAACTGGCGCAAGCGTGCCTCAATCACTGCCGCTTCATAGCGCTGTGTGGCAATACGCAAATCGTGGATGTGCTGATAGCGATCCTGTTCCTCAGCCGTGCTGCTCGTCAGCCGCTCGCGCAGCTCCGGCGGCAGCGACGCCAGAGACAAAACCTCTCCGTCCGGCGTATGTGCACAGGCGACTTCCAGCAGGTTGCGCAATTCCCGCACGTTACCGGGAAAGTCATACCCCACCAATTGACGCAGGAAAGCCCGGTTCAATGGTCCAACGTGCTTTTGCTGTTTATTGGAAAATTGACCGATGAAGTGTTCGCACAGCAGGCGAATATCGTCCGGCCGCTCGCGCAGCGGGGCGACCTGCAACAGGCACTGGCACAGGCGGTGGTAGAGATCCTGCCGAAATACGCCGTCAGACACCTGCTGTTCCAGCGGCTGATGCGTCGCGGCAATCAGGCGGAAATCGGAATGCACTTCTTTCTCCGCGCCCAAAGGACGGAAGCTGTGCGTCTCCAACACCCTTAACAGCTTGGCCTGCATGGACTGTGGCATATCGCCGACTTCATCCAGAAACAGGGTTCCGCCGTTAGCCTGCTCGACCAGACCAATCTTGTTGCTTTGTGCGCCGGAGAACGCGCCTTTCTGATAGCCAAATAGCTCGCTTTCAATCAGGTTTTCCGGGATTGCAGCGCAGTTGATGGCAATAAAGGTTTGTCGGCACGCTCGGAACATTGATGCAGCAGACGCGCCACCACATCTTTTCCTGACCCGGTTTCACCCTGAATCAGCACCGCAAGACGGTGTTTTGCTGCCTGATAAATCTGTTGGTGCAGCGCTTTAATCACGGTGGACTGCCCAACCAGCGTCGTTTCCACCCGCTTTTCCTGCTCGCGACGGCTCTGCCCTTCATCCTTAATCTGGCGCAACGAATCTCTCAGCGCGACCTGCTCCCGACGGGTATGTGCCAGTTCACGCAGCAGGATAAGCTGGCGGCAAAACACCTGTGCCAGCCGTTCGCACGCGCCCTGCTGATTCAGCGTTTGCAGGCGCGTCGGCGTATCCAGCAGCGCCAGCACTGCCAACGGCTTACCGCTGTCCGACAGCAGCGGCAGCGCGTGCAGCCCGCACGTCGTCCCGACAGAGATCAGCATCTGCTGAAACTCACGGTGTTCAATGCGTGCGCCGCCATAGAGGGAATCCCAGGTGCGCGCCTGATTCTTATGCAGCGCATAAGCCAACGGGTGGCTAAAGTCATCCACCCCCAGACTCAGTGCCACTGGCGCGTCATGTACCCGCCCCTGACAGGTCAGTTGCCTGCCGCTGACATCCACCATACCCAGTAGCATCCCTTGAGGCTGCCAGGCGGCCTGCATCGTATCCAGCAGCCAGTCGCACAGACCGGCCTCGTCATGCTGCCGGGTGAGTGCAAGCGCCAGTTCGAGGGCATGTTGCATACTCAGCCCTCCACCTCAGTCTGGAACTGACCGGCGTCGACGCGGAAATGAATACGGCTGACGGGTTCGCCCGCAGACAGGCGTTGCAGCAGCTGTAGCGAGACCGGCGGCAGCAAGGCGCCATCAATCACCGATTCGAGCATACGCGCCCCATTTTCACTGCGGTTCGCCAACCGCAGAATCTCTTCCGGCACCTCGTCTTCAATGATGACTTCCGCACCAAAACGCTGTTGCAGCAGAGACACCAGACGCGACAGTTTGCCCTGTACGATCTCAACCATGGTGTCATGCGCCAGCGGCAGGTAAGGAATGACCTCCATACGCGCTAACAGTGCAGGTTTAAAGAAGGCCGCCAGTTCGGGATAGAGCGCATCCAGCAACACATCCGACTGCTCGGCGTAATTCACGATGGTTTGGAACCCGAGGTTGGACGTCAGGAAGAACACCACATTGCGACAGTCGATCACCCGACCTTCGCCATCGGCGAGTTCACCTTTATCAAACGCCTGATAGAACAGGTTCAGAACATCGGGGTGCGCCTTCTCCACTTCATCCAGCAGCACCACGGAATACGGTTTCTGGCGGATGGCTTCGGTCAAGACGCCCCCTTCACCAAACCCGACGTAGCCCGGTGGTGACCCGATCAGACGTGAAACCGTGTGTTTCTCCTGATACTCAGACATATTGATGGTGGTTAGATAGTTACGTCCGCCAAACATCAGGTCGGCAATCTGCACCACAGTTTCCGTTTTACCCACGCCGCTCGGCCCCACCAGCAGGAAAGCCCCCAGCGGACGCCCCGGACGACGCAGATCGGCGCGCGCGGTCAGCAGGTGCTTATGCAGATGAGCAATCGCCAACTGCTGCCCTTTAATCGACTCGCCCAGGAATTCAGGCAGGCGCGTGACGACATCCATTTCACCCTGTGAGATACGGTTCAGCGGCACGCCCGTCCACTCGGCAATGACCGCCGCAATCTGCGTTTTATCAACGTGAGGGGAGACCAGAACGGAGGACTGTTGTAGCGCTTCCAGCGCCTGTTCACAGGCCGCCAGCTCCGCCGCCGCCGATGCCGCATCAAAGTCGACAGCCTGCTCGTCATCCAGCAGCGCGGTACGCAGTTCAATCACACGCTGAACCTGTGTTTTCTGCTGCTGCCAATCAGCTTCCAACTGTGCCAGCTGCGCCGCGCCGGCCTCGCGCGCGTCACGCAGTTCAACTAAGCGCTCTTCGGTATTGCCCAGACCGATACGCGCCTGACGCTCAAGCTGGGTGATTTCCATCTCCTGCTGGCGCAGGCGAGTCTGGAGCTGGCTGACCGCACGCGGTGGCGTCGTCAGGTTAATGGCGACGCGCGCGCTGGCGGTATCCAGCACGTCAATCGCCTTATCTGGCAGTTGGCGACCGGAGATATAACGCGCCGACAGCTGCGCCGCCGCCTGAAGCGCATCTTCATCAATTAGAACGCCGTGCGCTTTTTCATAGATACCGCGTAACCCGCGCAGAATAACCGTGGCTTCTTCCGCATTCGGTTCACCCACTTTGACGAGCTGGAAACGGCGGGAAAGCGCGGCGTCCTTCTCAACGTATTTTTGTATTCGCTCCAGGTCGTGGCCGCGATCGTGCGCAGTTCACCGCGCGCCAGCGCCGGTTTGAGCAGGTTGGAAACATCCAGCCCGCCCGCCTGATTGCCGGCCCCGATGAGCGTATGCGCTTCATCGATAAACAGAATGATGGGGCGCGGTGCGTCCTTCACTTCCTGCATCACGCCTTTGAAACGTTTCTCAAATTCGCCTTTCACCGAGGCACCGGCCTGCATCGCCCCTAAATCAAGCGTGAGCAGTTCGACATCCCGCAATCTTTCCGGCACCGCGCCCGCAATGATGCGCAGCGCCAGCCCTTCGATCAGCGCACTTTTACCCACGCCCGCTTCCCCGACCACAATCGGGTTGTTTTTACGACGGCGAGAGAGAATGTCGATCATCAGATCGATTTCATGGTCGCGGCACAGCACCGGATCCAGTTGTCCCTGTCGGGCAGATTCCGTTACGTTCTGGGTATAGCGGGACAGCTGTGTGGTCGCTGCCGCAGCCTGTTCAGCCGTGGCAGACTGCACCGCAACTTCCGTTTCAACCGAATCTTTCACCCACTCATCAAACTGCTGGCGTAAAAGTTCACGGTTAATCTGCGCCAGCGGGCGGGATACCGCACCAGCCACATAGCGATTTGGCGTCAGCAACAAAACCAACAGCAGGATACCGCTGCGCAAACGCGTGTGTTGAAATTCCGCCGACGCCAACAGCCAGCTATCCTGCAACCACTCCACCAGCAGAGGAGAGAATGAAGGGTAGCCCGCGTCAAATTCCTTATCCACGGAGGAAGGCAAAAGCAGCGAAGACAGCTCATCCGCATCGACGCCCGCACGCTTAAGGATCTGGCGTACATCACACAGGGGCGTTTCCAGCATTTTCATCAACAGGTGCTCAATACGGATTTCCGCACCCTGATGCTGAATACAGAGTGCCGCCGCTTCTTCCAGCATATGACGGCACACGGGGTTGAGTCGTTCAACCAGTGTCGGCAGTTCAATTCGAATCACGGTGTAGCTCCTGTTATTGTAATAATTCTCCCAGCTGACGCAGTACGTCCTGGGTTTGATGAGTTAGCTGGTAACGGTACAGGCCGAAGGCGGCCACCAAGACCACGCACACGCCAATGAACAGCGTGCGTAATGACACCTGTCTGCGCAGGTGGTAGCGCGAGGCCTGTTGCCCCAGATTCAGGTGGAAGACGGTCGGGGAGTTCGCCGGCTCAGGGCGCAGGGTGTCGTGCAGCTTGTTCACGACGCGATTGAGTTCCTCACGCCCTTGGGTCATCACCCGATAGCGCCCTTCAAAACCCAGACAGAGGCAGAGGTAGATAAATTCCAGAATGTCGCGATAGCGGGTGGGGTCGTCCAGCAGCTTCTCCAGCAGGACAAACACCTTTTCGCCGCCCCAGGTTTCATTGTGAAAACGGGTCAGCAGAGAATGTGCCGACCACATACTCTGCCCGCCCCATTCCCGCCCCATCACGGCTTCATCAATGAAAGTACAGAGGATGTAGCGGAATGACAGAATCACGCCGTTTTCATAGCCATGAGAATGTAATTCCTGCTCGATAGCCTGAATCTCAGACACCACGCGCTGATAGAGATCTTCTACGCCCTCGTAGGCGGAGAGCTGGCGCACTCGTTCCACCATGCCCAATAGCGGCGTGACCGCATCAATCATCGGATTAATGCTTTGCCCGCGCAGGCGGAACCAGTAGTCGGAGTCCATATCCATCTGTCGGGCGTGATCAAACAGCAGATCGCCCAGTTGATCGTTTTTAATAACCTCGATGCTCATCTCTTACTCTCCTGACTACTGGCCGCGGATCGCCCAAAGCTGCATATCCAGCTCCGGGAATTCACCAGCAATGTGGAACGCCAACGTATTGCCGGACACCAGCATCTGCCAGGCGGGGCTTTGTCTATCCAGTTGGAAATAGCTGTAACCTGCGTGATAAGGCAGCTGGCGCGGCGCCACCGGCAACGGCAGCAGCGGGATACCCGGCAATTGCAGGCTGATCAGTTCACGGATCTTCTCGCTGGAAGCGATCTTCGTTTGTTGCAGCAGCTGTTTACGCAGGTGTTCCTGCGGCATGCGCGCGCGTACCGCCAGCACAAACTCGGCGCTGGTCATCAATTCCGCATCGCCGACCATTGCCACCATCACGCCATACGGCTGTTTCTTCAGTTGGATGGAAACGGCACGCGGCGACAGCACAGTGCTCAGCGCCTGACGCAGTGCCATCATCAGCGGCTCAAAGCTGGCCTGCTGGTGCTCGTGACGGTAGGCAGGGAATTCCGGCGGCAGGCGCGATTCATCGGTGAACGTCATCAGTTCGCCGCACAGCTCAACCAGCGTTTCGTGCAGGCGTTCAGGGTGCAAGGTGCCCAGGCGTGCCAGATGCGACAGTTTGGGCTGCGCGCGGTTAAGTAATTGCAGCATCATAAATTCAGCGACATCCGCGACGCCCTGCTGTCCCGGTGCGGCAATACGCTGCGCCAGACTGCGCGCGCGCTCCGCCACCAGACCGGCGGACTCCCCCAAAAAGCGTTTTAAAGTGGGGATTGCCGTGACGCTGATGCTGCACGGCATGAAGTTAGGATCCAGAATCAAGCCGCCGTCAGGACGTTTATCCAGAATATTGGCAATCGCCAGCGAGGCATAAGCACTGCGATCGTCACGATCGAGCATCAGGCGCAGGCTGACCTTACCGACCTCCAGAGAAACAATATCGCCGCCGTCGCTGTGCAGATCGCGCACATCATGCCGGTGCGATTGCAAGCGACTGGCGATCCCCTGCCCAGGCTGACCGACTTCACTGACGCCATTTACCGCCAGCGGCAACGCCAGATACACTTTCTGGTTTGCCAGCGCGACGTCGGTAATTTCCAGCGGCAATGGCAAAGCGTCATCACCCGGAATGTTGAACACGGTGCCGTCCGGCATCACCCCGCTGGCGTTCACCAGTGCGATACGGCCAAAATTGAGGTATTCCTCGTTAATCGCCAGCGACTGTAAGCCATAGAAATAATCACTGAGAGCGCTGAGACGCGCATGCAGTGCGTAATCGGTGTGTCTTTGCTGCTGTTGAAAATGCTGCGGTTTAATGAACAGGCCTTCCCGCCAGATAATGCGATTGCGACTCGACATAGTTATTCTTCTTCTTGGTCTTTTTTGATTTCGACTTCATCCCGGCGCAGGTGCACGAGGATCTGATACGTTTGCCCGGTATTTTTTAGCTTGATGACTTTGCGCCATTCCGAGCTTTCCGAATCCGCATAGCGCGCGATCACACCGAGGTAATGCACCTTTTCATCCAGCGCTTCAGGCGGCAGGTATTTGAACTGTCCCGGCAGCAGCGTGTAGTCCTGATGATTGATGTAATTCTTGGCTAACGCCTTTTCGATATCCGTCGTGACCTGATCGTAATCGGTGGCCAGCAGACGCGAATCTTCCGCCAGCAGAACCAGTTGGAATTCGATAGGCGCGGCTTCACCGCTGTCGTTCGGGTTAACGTCCGGCTCCGCCAACAGGCTGAAACCCACGGTAGAAGGCTGATGATTGTTGCTGCCAACCTGAATGTCAGGATTCGCCGCCACCTGCGCCATCTTGCCCAGCGTGGTACACCCTGACAGCAGGAAAATCAGAGAACATAAGCACAGTGCTCGCAGCATTATTTTTGCTCCTGCTGCTGACGCACGGCGCGGTCATACGCCTGCGCATACACCTGATGGAACAGTTTCTGGAAGCCCTGCTGGCGCGGGGACGTTAATTCACGGTAGTAGTGCTGATACATCTGCCACGCCCAGCCGTCATCCGCCGCCAACTGCTCGCCACTGCGACGATAGTGCTCAAAGCGGTTGAGCAACGCGGCAGGCGAGAAAGCCTGAAGAATATTTTCCAGCGCGACGGCAATCGCTTGCTGATTCGCGATGTGATGCACCCGCACATTGTTCAGCACTTCTTCCACGGCAGCAGGCGCAGACAGGTGCACCGGGCTTTTCCCTTCGGCAAACAGCACCGACAGCGTATCGGTATAGCCCAGCCCCAGACGCAGCGGGTTATCTTCAATCGGGCGTAAATGCGTGTCCGCCATCGCCGCCTGTTCCGTCTGCAATGCCAGCAGACCTTCCACCATCGCGCGCAGGCTTTTCCCCATCTCTTCCAGCATTTCACGCAGTCGCGCATCATCGCCCGGCTGAAGCGACATCCCCAGCCCGCGCATCAGCGGTGCCAGCGAGGTGCCATCGCTGTAGCCCTCCAGCCCTTCTCCCGCGTACGGTGTGTTGATGGTCGGTAATTCCACAAATTTCTGATCCATGGTGTCCTCAGCAGAAGAAAAGGAAGAAAGAGAGGTCGTGAGCGATTCTCCGACCGTCTCACTGTCTGATGGCAAGAGTGGCTGGCTCTGTTCTTTCTGTAACGCCCACAGCGGGTCGTTCAACGTGACCGAGGGATCCGCCAGATCCGTCGTTCGCCCTTTTTTATCGTCACTCAGCCAGCCGCCCAGCACATCGTCCGTGCGCTGCCCTAATACCTGATCGATATCCTGTTCCGTGGTGGGATCGCCGATGTAAACACCCAGCCGGAAAGGGCCGATAACCAGTTCATCGCCGTGCGACAAAATAACTTTGCGATCGCGCCCAATCGGCGACAGCGATCCGTTAATAAAAGACTGACCGCTCAGATCGCACAGGCTGAAATAGCCATCGGTCATGTCGATACGTGCGTGCTCCGGCACCACGGAGCCCAGCCGATCCCGCAACTGCCACTGATCTTTTTCCGATGCCCCCAGCGTGCCACCGCGGTGATCGAACTGGTGCTGTACCTGAGAATTGATATCGAGCTGCTCACTGTTGAGCACAACCAACGTGAGTGGATGGGTTATGTTCACATTTACTCCTGCACACAAATCGTCACATAGGGATCCGCGGGCGGCTGCCCGAGAAAGCTGCTCCATCCCAACCGGCTGCTTTGCTCACTGCCCAGACTTAAGCCCTTGGCTTCGCCTTCCGCAAAGCCAAGACGCAGATCCCAGGCCAACTGATCGCGAAGAATGAAAGAGACAAAACGCACCAGCGGCTGAAAATGCTCGCCATTGGGCAAAAAGCTGAGGAAGCGGCTAAAGCTGAGGTTGCCGACCTTGAGTAAAAACTTGCCGGCACAGTCACTCACTTTGTCGCCGATAACAAAACCACCGCCCAACATCATGTTGGCTTTGCCCAGGCGGTTCTGCTGGCCTTCATGAATGGGGACGCGGCGATGCTGCCAGGCCATAACGGCTACGTCATCCAGGTCAAAACAGTGAATAACCAACCCCGCGACCACTTCCGGCGAACGGCTGGGGCTGGCGAGCACTCCGGCGTAGGACAGCATCTTGGCGCGGTTAACCGGCAGGCTGTCGCGTACGGCGTCATTCCCTAGCCCCACGAGCGCAAACATCAGGCGGGAGAATCCATCCTCCCCATCATTCTGAAAACGCACGTGATAGCGGTATTTGCGCCATGCGCGGTGCAGCAGCGTCAGTAAGCGGTGATGAAAGAAGTCGAGAAACACGCCCAGCTTCTGTTCGCCCTGCGCGTATTCCCAGGCCAACTCTTCAAGGTAATAACCGGGCATCGGTGACTGGCTGCCATGCAGGCCAAGAAACGCGACTTCCAGTTCCTGACGCCCCTCGTCATCGCATTCCACCTGCAAGATATCGCCGGGGTGAAAACCGATAGAGGCCGTAGAACGAAAGCGCAGGCGTTCCTGTTCCGGGCGGAAATCCAGCTCTTGTTCCAAATCCACGCCTTCCAGTTGGTTAAGCAATTCCACCAGTTGGAAAAAATTAAAGCGTGAGACATCCTGACGGAACGTCACATCATTGAGTGTTGACCTATCTGTACCGGCCATCGGTAGCGCTCCTTGTTATCGATGTTGACCACTTCCAACAGGTGGAAAGCGTTGACGCTGGCGTATAGCGAGAAGAAGTGCGCCAGCACCGTACTGAACAGATAGAGTTCTCCTTCACTGGAAAACGCGGATTGCCGTACTGACAGAATAGATTTCAAGCCGCGCACCGGCATCCCCTGAACCAGACGGTCGATCGGGGTGGTTTCGATAGATTCGATACCCGCCAGACGCTTACGCGAGGCCTGTTCGGCCTGCTTGTCATGCAGCGCCGGGAAATCATAGGTACGCAGGATCTGTACCAGCGCATCGCGCCGCAGCAGCGACACATAGTTCAGAGACAGGTTGGAGATCAGCGTCCAGTGCAGGCTGCCATCCATCGCAGGTCGCAGCGGTCGCGTCGGCCGCACCAGATTGCGAAATGTCGCGAAAGACGGCGAGTTCCCGGTGGGTACGCAGATTGCCCCAACGGGTAGCTGTGCCGCACGCGAGCGATTGGTACAGGTCAGGGTGACCGAAATGGATTCATCCAAATCAATCACTTCCTGCTCATCGCCACGGACAAAAGAGAGCATGTGATCAAAGCCGTTGCCGTTCACCGCTTCTCTTACCCGAATGCGGTAATAGAGCGCCAGCCGTCCTTTAGCGCGCTCGATTTGGTGCTGAAAGCTCTCAAAAGGTTGATAGGTTCGTGGGATCCCTCGGGCACGGCCGGAATTCCCTTCCACCCAGCCTTCCACCTTATCGACAGAGAAGATTTCAAAGCTATCGGCGTTGCGGTAGCTGGCCTTCAGCGGGTAATCCGTCTGGCGACCGCTGAGGTTGATCGGCTCGCTATCATGCTGGAAGAGGTTGATCGCCGGTACACAGTTGAGCATGAACGAATCAGGACGAATCTTCAGTTCCGCTGGCAGCGGGCGATCGAAACAAAAGTGCAGACGGAATTCCGTTACCGTCAGCGGCAGATCCGGCCATACCGCACCCGCGAGTTGGAAAAAGAGGAAGCTTTCAGGAAAACAGAAGTATTCCTGCAAAATGCGATAGCCCGAGTAAACGTTGCCGGGGTACGGCAATAGCGCATCTTCACGTTCAAAGCCGACCGTCTTCAGTACGCTGGCTTCCTGACGGAAGCGTTGACCATCAATTTCCAGCTCAATATGCGACAGCTGACTGGCAATCCAGAAATAGAGTTCGTAGGCCGTATAGGTATCACCGCCCAGATAAAAGCGCAGCTTGTCGAGTTGCAAATCGCTGAGCGAGAGCGGGCCATGCAGCCCAATATCCAGCGTGATGGTGGAAAGATCGTTGCCGCTCTGTACCTTGATCTCGCGGATATCCGCCGGATAAATCCAGGCATCGTGACAGGTCTGAAAATGACAGACCACATCATCAATCGGCAGGCTATCAAGCTCACAGCCGCGCGCAACAAACGCCGGTTGGGCAATTGCGCCGGGGAGTACCGAAAACTGCATAATCGTCATGCTCGGTACCGGGCGCAGGTAATTAGGCCACAGCATGCCCAGCAGACCGTGTGTCAGCTCCGGAAATTCATCCTCGATCTTCGCCCGCAGGCTCCCTGTCAAAAAGGCGAACCCTTCCAGCAGACGCTCGACGTCTGGATCCGTGGTCTGTTCTGACAAAAATCGGGTAAGCTCAGGGTGCGCCTTGGCGAATTCACGCCCTTGCAGGCGCAAGTAGGTCAGCTCATCCCTGAAAAAATGTTCCAGTGACATAATCAGATCATTCTGTAATGGCGGTGGCTATCCATATGGATATTGAAAGAGGTGACCTGCTCCAGATCTTCCAATCTGACATGCGCGGTAACCTGAAACGACATCTCCATCGGATTCGATAAATAGTCCGATGCGTCGACATCCACATGAACAATTCGCGGTTCAAAGCGACAGATACACTGCCGGATCGCCTCCCGGATTTTCCCTCGAATGTCCGCCCCACCCTGCGTCGCGTCATTAAAATCAATCACGCCAAGCTCAGGTGCGCTGCGACAATTTCCGGGCCGGGTGTTGAGCACATTGTCCAGTTGACGCTTAACGGACTCGATCAGTGCTTCAACTTCCGTTTCTGGGGAGGAGCGGCGCTCCTCCCCACGGATACGATCAAACAGACTTGCCGCGTTTCCCCTTTCCCAGGCAGAAAGAGACGGCATAAGTCTTATTCCTTATCCAAACGCCCTACCAGCGACAGCTCAAAGTTTGCCCCCATGTACTTGAAGTGCGGGCGCACAGACATGGTGACCTGATACCAACCTGGTTCTCCTTCCACATCCAACACTTTGATTTGTGCGGCACGCAGAGGACGACGGCTACGAACATCTGCCGGCGGGTTTTCCTGATCGGCGATGTACTGTTTAATCCAGGTATTCAACTCACGTTCCAGATCCTGACGCTCTTTCCATGAGCCAATCTGTTCACGCTGTAGCACTTTGATGTAGTGCGCCAGACGGTTGATGATGAACATGTACGGCAGTTGCGTACCCAACTTGTAGTTGGTTTCCGCTTCTTTACCTTCTTTGGTGTTCGGGAATACCTTCGGCTTCTGCACCGAGTTAGCCGAGAAGAACGCCGCGTTGTCGCTGTCTTTACGCATCGTCAGCGTGATAAAGCCCTCTTCGGCCATTTCATATTCGCGACGATCGGTGATCAGGACTTCAGTCGGAATCTTGGCCTGAAGTTGGCCCATAGCTTCATAAACATGCACTGGCAGGTCGGTAATCGCGCCGCCGCTCTGTGGGCCAATGATGTTCGGACACCAGCGGTATTTCGCGAAGCTGTCCGTCAGCGCTGTACCCATCAGGTAGGCGGTGTTGCCCCACAGATAGTGTTCGTGATCGGTGCTGATATCTTCCTTGTAGTTGAAGCCCTTAATCGGGTTTTCTACCGGGTCATAAGGCAGGCGAGCCAGGAAACGCGGTGCCGTCAGCCCCAGATAACGACCGTCTTCAGATTCACGCAGCGAACGCCATTTCGTGTAGGCCGGGCCTTCGAAAACGGATTTCAGATCTTTGATGGACGGTAAATCGGTGAAGCTATCCACGCCAAAGAAGGTCGGCGCAACAGAAGAGATGAACGGCGCGTGCGCCATCGCACCAACGGCGCTGACGTACTGCATCAGTTTGATATCCGGTGAGCTTTGCGTCATCGCATAGTCACCGATTACGCCACCGATAGGCTGGCCGCCGAACTGGCCATAACCGCTGGAATACACGTGCTTATAGAAACCAGACTGTGAGATTTCAGGGGCGAACTCGAAATCTTCCAACAGCTCTTCTTTCGTCGCATGTAACACCAACAGTTTGATGTTTTCGCGGAAATCAGTGCGATCGACAAGCAGTTTCAGCGAACGCCAGGAAGATTCCAGTTCCTGAAGTTCTTTAGCATGCAGAATAACGTCAATCTGCTTGCTGAGCTTTTTGTCCAGTTCGACGATCATGCTATCGACCAGTGCTTTATTCACGGGCTCTGCTGCATTACCGCTATCAAGAATATTCGCGACCAGTGCGGCAATACCCTGTTTAGCAACGCTGTAGCCTTCATCGACCGGGGTGATACGCGCCTGAGCCATGATGTCATCAAGCAGCGATCCAGAGGCGCTGGCGGCCCCTGCCTGGGCCTGTTCTTCAATTATTGACATATTCGTTTCCCTATTTCGTCAATTATTCGGCGGGTTTTACCAGATCGAGCTCTTTCAAAAGCTGCTCTCTGGCTTCTTCGCTGGACAACAGATCCTGCAAACGATTACGGAATGAGGGAATATTGCCGAGAGGGCCTTTCAACGCGACCAGTGCCTCACGTAAATCAAGCAACTTACGCAATTCAGGCACCTGCTGGGCGATACGGTCAGGGGAGAAATCATTCAGACCGCCAATGTTCAATTTCACTGGCAGGTCATCCTGGCTTTCTTCTTCAAGGCGGTTTGGCACACTGAAATTCAGTTCCAGCTCTGCTTCTTTCATCACCGAGGTAAAATTGTTCTTATCGATCGAGACGGTCTGACGTTCTTCGATCGGCGTTTCCTCTGTGCGCCCTTTCATATTTCCCACGATCATCAGCGTCAACGGCAATTCTATTTCCGCCTGCTGACCACCAGTGGCTGGAACATATTTGATATTAATACGTTCCTTTGGTGCGACAGATGCACCGTCAGTTCCTTTTGCCATGTGTCTATACCAACGTAAGGGCTCTCGGGCCCGGAGAAGTAAAGTCGATTCCTACCAAAAGCCCGCCGTAGTCCATGAGCACGGCAGTAATTCGGCAAACAAATATCCCCGTCATACTTCAAGTTGCATGTACGTTGGCTGCGTTCAGTCACCCGAATCACTTACCTCAGTAAGCTCATCGGGATGCTTTCTCTTGCCGCCTGCCTGAAACTCGAATTATTTAGGGTATAGCGTATTTGTTTTTCGA
This sequence comes from Pectobacterium sp. PL152, assembly GCA_021907015.1. Taxonomy (GTDB): domain Bacteria; phylum Pseudomonadota; class Gammaproteobacteria; order Enterobacterales; family Enterobacteriaceae; genus Pectobacterium. The sequence goes on from CP091064.1 coordinate 1,253,191, forward strand.
CCAGCGAGATGAAATAAATTAAAACCGAATTAAAAAACCATAATAAAATCGTAATTTTACGATTTATATCGGTATGAAAGAGTCACACCAAGAAGGAATTAAATACATTTATATTTTGAGTTTGGATCATACACACAACATAAATGCACGGTCAACGCTTATATAGCAGAGCAACTAAATGGAACGACTAAAAAACAAAACACACTAAAAACAATAAATTAAAACAAACTTAAGTAAAAATAGGCAGAATAAAAAATAATATATCACTGATTTTCAATTAACGGAAAAGGGATATATTTTATGCCTTTTAATTTCGTTAAAAACGAAATACTTAATACGCTAATAAAAATCACCAATAACAAAAAGCTCATTAATTTTAATTTAGTGAAAATATTTACCCTCTATTTTTTACTTTTGACAGAACAAATATCTCCATTACCTTAATAAACTATTTCCCTGTTAAGGGATAAATATTAGATAGTTTAGCAATCATTGATTTTTAATGAAAATTATTAGTTTTTTATACTATAAAAACAAATTCACAAGATTCATACTCTGAATCATAAAAACAAGCAGAGTTTCATAACAAAAATTACGGCACCAGGCAGTGAAATGATCTTTAAAACGGCATTTTTAGGTTAAAAAATGGCAGTTATTCGGTAGTGTAATATCCAGGGAAACATTTCCCTTCCTGCTCGTGATGGAGAGAAAAGATGCCGATGACAACAGGTGTCATAACAAATCGTTAGCGTGCCGAAGTTGACCTTGGCAGCACTTTTGCATAAAAACGCATTTTTGCGGTGGAAAAAACCAGGCTGACTTGATCAAATAAAAACAATGGGTTATAAGTTTTCATTCGTCCTTACGGACTCTCTCTGACTGAAGGGATTAAGACTCAGCGAAGGCGTAGTTGTTGTTCGCACACATCAGTCCTTATGGACGCTCCCTGACTGAAGGGATTAAGACTCTTCATCTTCCTCATCTTCTTCCTCTGTCCTTACGGACGCGCCCTGACTGAAGGGATTTGTTTTCCTCTGGGCGGTTTTCCGCCCACTATCAAATTTTTCTTATCCGTTGATAGGCATTTCGGCTGGAATTTCGTATGGTTAAGCCCGTTACGGGCGGGCTATATGGCGCGCCCTATTTTGGCACAAGGAGATGTCAATGAACTGGCTTGCCGCCTCTTGCCATGTGGCCGCCTTTGCGCTGTTACATAACCTGAAATCACTGGCGCTGCATGCCAGCATTCAGGACTTCCGTCACCAGCACTGGCCGAAAAATTGTTTGCGCCGCTGCCGGAAAGCCTCTCGGCCCGTGCGGATCTGCACGAAAATACATTAACCCTGCTATTGGATTTCGCCGCCAGACTGGCGCGCGGAGAGCAGGGTATTCCTACAAATAATGACAAAACCAACCTAATACCACTGACCCACCTGTTGGTGGACGATCCCCACGCGGTTCCCACAGTGCGCTGTTACAGCCCATTGGCTCCGCTGGGAGTCGATTCGCTGATGCCTGTCACAACATCGTTATCTACTGGCGAACGGCAGGCAGCATATCAGCAGGTGTATCAAACATTGATTGACGGGCTGGAGGCGATCCCCGCCGCCCACCGCCTGCAACCGTCGCTGTGGCTTGACCACCTCGATAGCCTGTGGATGACTACCTGCCACGCGCTGCCAGACGGCGACGGTGCCAGCGGCATCTCGCTGTATGATCAGGAAAAACCACCGCAGCCCTCGCCGTCGCGTTGTGGCAGCACCACGCTCGTCAAGCTAGGCCGGGGCAGGAGATGCCGCTCACGCCGGGTGACGATGCACGCCTGTTGCTGATCCAGGCCGATGTGTTCGGCATTCAAGAGCTGATTTTCGCCGAGGGCAACAAGACGCAAGAAATGGCCGCCAAACTGCTGCGCGGGCGCTCGTTTCAGGTGTCGCTGCTGGCGGAAGCCGCCGCGCTGCGGATACTGGAAGCCTTTGACCTGCCGCCGGTGTGCCAGTTGATTAACGCCGCCGGCAAAAGCCTGATTGTCGCGCCGAATCTGCCGGATGCCGCCGAGCGGCTGGCCGGGTTGCGCCAGCGCCTTGATGAATGGTTTTAACCCACACCTACGCACAAACCGGCATCGGGCTGTGCAGCACGGTGGCGGGCAGCGCTGAGTTCCTCGGCGAGCAGGCTTACGGCACGCTGCAAAGCCGGCTGGCGCAGGCGATGGAGCAACAGAAATATCAGCGCTTCTCCCTGTGTGCCGGTGATGCGCCCCGCCGGTGTTTGACAGTTATCTGGACCACATCGCGCAGGGCGCAGGCGGTGAACCCTGCCCGGTGAATGGCCTGCACCCGGTGGAAACCACCCTCAACGAGCTTAACTGTAGCCGACTGGCGGCAGACCAGATCACCCTCGGCCACTGGATAAGCCACGGCGAGCGTTACGCCCGGCTGCTGATCCTGCGTGACAGCACCGCCACCTTCTCTGATGACCGCTGCCTGCACCTGACGCTGTTTGGCTACCAGGTCGTGGCCGTCAGCCCGCAGGAGGCCAGCGGCAAGTTCGGCGAACTGGCGCGCAACGGCAGCCTGCGCCGCTGCTGGGACATCAGCCTGCCGCCGGAAGGCATGCACCTGTTTCAGGGCTATGCCCGCCGTTTTATCAACGGCTGGATGCCGCTGGCGCTGGAGGAATATCAGCCAGAGCGCTACCCCGGCGTTGAAGACGCGCTCGCTAACGGCGACATCAAAACCTTTGATCACCTGAGCTGTGAAGATTTATATCAGGATGCTGACCAGCAGTTACGCGGCACCTGCGCACTGGGTGTGCTGAAAGGGGATATCGATAACCTCGGCTACCTGTTTCGCAGCGGCCTGCCGCAGCCGGGTTTTGCCAAAACCATCGGCCTGTCGCGCCAGATACACCTGTTTTTCACTCTGTGGTTGCCGCATCTGTGCCGCAAAGACACGCGCTTTGCCAATACCTACACCGTATTCGCTGGCGGTGACGATTTCTTTTGATTGGCCCGTGGCGCAGCCAGCAGACACTAGCACTCACAATGGCGCAGCACTTCGCGCGCTACAGCGGCCACAATCCGGCGCTGCATTTTTCGCTCGGACTGGTGCAGGTCAAACCCAGCTATCCAGTGCGGGCGCTGGCCGCTCAGGCCGAAGCCGCTCTGGAACAGGCCAAGCAACACCCCGGCAAGAACGCCATCTGCCTGTATAACGAGGTGATGGGCTGGCCGGAATATGACGCGTTACTGACGTGCAGCGAGGAGCTGGCGCGCTGGCGCGAGCATGACGGCTACCCGCTCTCCTCCGGCCTGCTTTACCGGTTGCTGGCGCTCAGTGAACTGTCATCGAAAGAATCAGATACCCCACAGGCGGCACTGTGGCGCAGTCGGCTGGCCTATTTTTTACGCCGCAATCTGGTGGATAAAGTGAAAGTACCGGCAAAAGAAAATCCGGCAGCGTTCCGCCATCAGCTTTATTTGGCCTTGTTCGCCACACTGGAACAGCACCTGAAACGGCACCGCCAGCGTTACCGAGTCGCACTTCAGCGCCATCTTTACCACTACCGCACGGCGAATAAAACACACGACAATAAGGACAAAGCATGACGATGCCAGATTTTAAACGCCAACTGGACAAGCCGGAAGCGGCGTTTTTGATACCGACGCCCAACAATTTGCCGACCGGTTGGAGCAACGCGGTAAGAAAGACAACCCCACTCAGTTACGCCGCTTTTACGACCAGTTACAGCAACTGGAGCAGCGCATCAATGGCGATGAGGAAAAACTGGCTCTCTACCTACCCGAGATCCGCATGATCAGCGCCCATCTGGCGTATGCCAAAGGACGAGAACTTATCTCTGACACGTTTTGCGACACCATGCAAAACCTGATTCGCAGCATCGACACCTGCCAGCACCTGAAAAATGGCCGGCTGTTTTTTGAATCCACCCTCGGTTTTTACGCGCCATACGCCGCGACTGACAAGGACATCTCATGCAACTGAAAAATATCCAGACGTTACGCGCCACTCTGGTGTGTGAAACCGGGTTACACATTGGCGGTGGCGACACCGCGTTGCAGATTGGCGGCATCGACAGCGCTGTGGTGCGCCATCCGTTGACCCAGCAGCCTTACATTCCCGGTTCCAGCCTGAAAGGCAAACTGCGCAGCCTGCTCGAATGGCGCGCTGGTGTGGTGGGCGAAACAGAAGGCAAGGTGCTCAGTCATCAGGTTTACCAGAAACTGATCGACGATAAAAAACAGGCACAGGCACTACAAGCACTGAAAATCCTGCAACTGTTTGGCGTCAGCGGCGGTGACAAGCTTTCCGCCGAACAAGCCCAACAGGTCGGCCCGACTCGCCTGTCCTTCTGGGACTGCGAATTTGACCAACACTGGCTGGCGCAGCAAGGCGGGCACGTCCAGACCGAAGAGAAAGCGGAAAACTGTATTGACCGCATCAGCGGCGTGGCGCTGCACCCGCGCTTTATCGAGCGCGTGCCTGCCGGCAGCCGCTTTGACTTTCGCCTCACCGTGCGCCAGCTTGATGGCGACAGCCCCGACCTGCTCGACACCCTGCTGGCGGGCCTGAAAATGCTGGAGCTGGACGGGCTGGGCGGCAGCATTTCCCGTGGGTATGGCAAAGTGCGCTTTGAAGCACTAACTCTCGATGGAGAAGACCTCCAGCCGCGCTTTGAGCAGTTACAGCCGTTTGCCACCGCGCCCGTACACACCGCACAGGGAGCCTGACGATGCCTTCCCCTGTAACCCCCGCCGCCGCGTGGCACTGGCTGCGCCTGCGCCTGTTCCCCGACAGCGCCTTTGCCACTGCGCTGCGCGGCGACACGCTGTTTGGCCAGTTGTGCTGGTACTTGCGTGAATCCCTCGGCGAGGCGGGCCTGAATGCGCTGCTGGCAGGCTACCACGACCAGCGCCCGTTCGCGGTGATTAGCGACCCGATGCTGGCCGACCATCTGCCGCGCCCGCACCTGCCCGAGCACCGGCTGGGCTTTGCCGCCGCCGATGCCCGCGCCCGCAAACAACGTAAACAGCAATGCTGGCTGCCGCTTGCCTTCGCTCACCAACCGCTGGCCGACTGGGGCGCGCACTTAACCGCCGCACCCGGGCGCCACCGGCACCGCAGCGACGTGCAGATGCACAACAGCATCAACCGCCAGACGCTCACCACCGGTGGTGGCGACGCGTTCGCCCCGTTTGGCAGTGAACAGCACTGGTTTGATGTGGACACCGCCTGGGATCTCTACCTGCTGCATGATGAGCGCCTGAGCGCCGCGCAACTGACCGATGCGCTGAGTGCCATCGGCCTGCTGGGTTATGGCAAAGATGCCAGCATCGGCAAGGGCGTTTTCACCTCACGCCACAGCCGATGCCCACGCTGCCCACACCTGACGGCAACCCGCTGCGCCTGACGCTCGCCCCTGTGCGCCGCAGCAGGGCCACTGGCACAATGCCGCCAGTTTCTTCTCGCCGCTGGTGCGTTTTGGCCGCCACGGTGCCGCACTGGTGGTGCAGGGCCATCCGTTTAAAAACCCGCTGCTGCTGGCAGACAGCGCCGCCGTGCTGGCCCCCGTCACCCCGGATAACCGCCCGTTTGTCGGCCAGGGATTAGGCGGCAATGGTCGTCTTTCCACCGCCCTGCCACAAACGGTGCATCAGGGCTATGCGCCGGTGATTCCGGTGCGCTTTCACCATAAGGCACAGCCACAATGACCCGCGACCAGACGCCACTTCGCCACACCGCCTGTGACAGCGACAACATGCAATGCTTCGCCCTCACCTGCCTGTCGCCGGTGCATGTCGCCACCGGCGACAGCCTGAACCCCGGTGAATACCTGATAGCCGACAATGCGCTGTATGAACTGGGGCAAGGCGGCCTGAGCCCGGCGCTCACGGCAAAGCAGCGCAGCGAGTTGCTCACGATTTTGGAGAGCAATGATCCTGATCTGCCGCTGGCCGTGCAGCGCTTTCTGGCACGGGAAGCGAGCAAGCTGAAATACGCCGCCCGCCATGTGCGCCCACTGTTGCCCGGCATCAGCCACTATTACCAGTCACGGCTCGGGCAGGTGATGCAAAAAGATCCCAAAAACAAAAAGCAGGTGATCAACCAGCTAGAGCTGATGCGCCACGTCGGTGCCGCACTGGGCGCGCCTTATATTCCCGGCTCGACGCTCAAAGGGGCTATTCGCACCGCGCTGGTCAGCGCGCTCAATCAAGGCCAGCCACTGCAAGCCGAACGGTTGGAAACAGAAAAGCTAAAAAGCACGGTGGCGCAGGATGCGGAACGCCGGCTACTGGGCTTTGATACCCGCCGCGACGGCCCCCAAACAGCGATACCGCGTTGAGCATGATCCCTTCCACTGGTTACAGGTGGGGATGCCGTAAGCCCGGCAGAGCACCCGCCCATGCTGGATTACTGGCTGGTGCGCCGCCAGCCGCTTAAGCGCACGGAGAAGCAGAATAACAAGGCGGACAATATGGAACTGTCGCCGGTTGAATGCCTCAAACCCCGGCAAAGCCCGTTGCGCTGCCAGATAACCGTGAAAACGCCGCCCGCCGCTATCCCAATAAAAACCTGCACCTGAAGCAGTGGCTTGGCAAGGTGTCGCAACTGGCGCAACAGGTGAACCAGATAACCCTGCCGCAATGCCATCACGAGCTGGACTGGCTGGCCGAAAACCACATCGGCACGGATGATGCGTATGCCCCCCGGCCAGAACGGGGTGGCGCAGATGCAACAATTACTGCGCCAGTTAGACGGCCCGCTACAGCGCGGCGAGGCACTCTTGCTGCGGGTCGGCAAATACGGCGGGGCCATCAGCAAAACCGTAGAGGGCTGGCGGCATATCGCCCGGCTCGGGAAACAAGGCACGCGCCCCACCTACCACCCGGATGTCACCACCTGCACGCTGGCGCTGCCGCAGGCGGATGCGCTGACGCAGGCGCTGCCCTTTGGCTGGGTGCTGCTGCACCGGCCTGACCAGCCGGAGGTGGCCGGGTTTGTCGCCTCCCATCAAGACTGGTACCAACGGCAGCAACAGTGGCTGGCAGACCATCAGCAACAGCAGCACGCCCACTACCAGCAACGCCAGCAGTTGGCTCAAGCCCGTGAAGAGGAAGCACTGCGGCTGGCAGACAAAGCCAGCCAGAGCAACGCGCGCCAGTCCATCATGTCGCTAGCTGAACAACTGGCGAGTGAGCAAAAATTTCAGCGTAAAGCCCCCAACGGCCCGTTGCGTGGCCAGTTAGCCACCTGTGTGGGTTGCGTTGCCGCTGAAGGTTCGGCAGAAGAAAAAGCCGATCTGTGTACGCTGTTTGACACCATCCTCAGCTATTGGGGCATCAAACCCGGCAAAGACAAAAAGCTCACGGCCTTGAGGAATAAGCTGTTATGACATGGGCTTGCCATCTGGCGCGTTACCGCCTCTGTTTTCAAAGCAGGGAACCGCTGGTGCTGCCGCTGTTTAGCGGCTCCCTGCTGCGCGGCGCGTTCGGCCATGCGCTACGGCGCATCTGTTGCATCAGCCGTCAGAAACAGTGTGACGGCTGCCCGTTGCTGGCCGGTTGCCAGTACCCGCTGTTGTTTGAGCCGCGCCTGCTGCAACACACCTCCGGCCAGCCCCAACCGGCTCCGCCTTACGTGCTGGAGCCGCCCGCCGTTCAGGGGGCGCTTGCCGTAGGGGAAATGTGGCCGGTAGATGTGGTGCTGCACGGCCCAGCGCTGCCGCACCTGAGCCTAATCATTCTGGCCTGGATGCAGGCGGCCGTTCAGGGGTTCGGTGGTCAGCGCGTGCCCGCACAGTTGTGCCAGGTACAGGTCGAGCAACCCGATAGTGAAGCGCGCTGGCTGACTATTTGGCGTCACGATCAGCCATTTATTTTGCCACACGCCACCACGCAAACGCCGCCACCGCCCCCAGAGACAGACGCGCTACGCCTGCACTTCACCACTCCGACTCGGCTTTTACGCCAGGGAAAACTGGTACGGACGCGTGAACTTCAGGCACAAGACCTGCTGGCTGCGCTGGAGCGACGCCTGCACACGCTGGCCGATTCGCTGGGCATTGCCCCGCCGCCGCCGCTGACCACGCAACCCGTCACGCTGCAACCCGGCCAGTTACGCTGGATGAACTGGCAACGCTACTCCAGTCGCCAGCAACAGGAGATGAATCTCGGCGGGTTGATCGGTGACGTCACGCTCCACGGTGAACTGACGCCGCTGTGGCCGTGGCTGTGGCTCGGCCAGTGGTTGCACGTAGGCAAAAACAGCAGCTTCGGGCTGGGGCGCTATCAGTTAGAGGCGGTTCCCCACTAACGTCAGGAAGAAAAAACGCCGTCTGCGGGCGGCGTGGAAGGGTTTACTGCGTTATTCCAGACTATCTATATACACCCGCCAGTCAATGGCGGGCACTGTACCTAATGACTGCAATTTACCAAGCAAACGGAACAGAAAAAGATTAACGCATTCTCACCGCTTTTGATTGTTATTGCGTCATCATAACTATCAAAACAGGAACCCGACACCGCCAGACCGCAATCCAGTTTTCGGTTTTTATCGCTGGAAATAGCCTGCAAATTTTCAGTAAATGCCTTTCCGAGTCCGTCTTGCCACTCAACATCAATCGCCACAATACCTGCTACGATCGGGAAATGTTCGACAGGTTTGGCCGTACCGTAAATATTTTTATTAACGTACTGGTTCGATATAATTTTCGGACAGATGCCGCTTTATCGGCTGCATAGTCAAGGTAGGTTTTATTAATGGTTGGTTTAACCTCCAATACCGCATACACCGCCTCTGCCGGAATAAATCGGTGCCCTTGCTGGTCTAATAATGTCGGTGTGTAATGCCGGTCAAAAATCACTGCGTCTATCTGGTCGCTGGTCTGGCCTTCTGAATCCAATACAATACCGCGGTCAACCGAGTAACGCTCAGGCAAATACTGGCGAATAATACTCAAAAATAACTTTCATTCACCTCGCCCATGGTTCCATTATGCGTAATCGTTCGGGATAAATTTAATTGAGAGGCCAGTAGTTGCTGTTGAAGATTAAAAGATTTTTTTAAAAACTCTCTGCCATTCATTTTAGATAACTCTTTTGCCTGATTCGTCATATTCCCTTCCTGATTTTAACTTTCTGAATATCCACCGGAGGAAAAGTATATCGCTTATCCATAAATTTTCCTGCTCTGTCCGTCCCTCGTTCAGGCACAGATTTTGCTTCTTTTGTCTGTCATATCCGCGACGCCTCAACAGGTTCATTTTCAGTACAAAAAACCAGCAAAAATAAAATCATGCCGATAACAACTCACATGGTATCAATCCGTTGGTGCACCGGTGTTTGTCTTGGTATTGATTTTGCTTAAAAACGTGTTTTTTGCGATGGGAAAAACAGAGAAATATCGTCTGGCTTGATCAAACAAAAACAATGGGTTATAAATTTTCATTGTCCTTACGGACGCTCCCTGACTGAAGGGATTAAGACCTTGATACGGCTGCTGCGTCACCCAACGCTGATGTCCTTACGGACGCTCCCTGACTGAAGGGATTAAGACGCGATCTGGGTTGAGATATTGATGCCAGTAGTGTCCTTACGGACGCTCCCTGACTAAAGGGATTAAGACACGATGACGTTATCACGCATCCAGAGTTCTTTCGGTCCTTACGGACGCTCCCTGACTAAAGGGATTAAGACCTGGTTATTTTGTAAAGTTTGTTGTCGCCTGAATGTCCTTACGGACGCTCCCTGACTGAAGGGATTAAGACCCCAGAAACAACGCCCTTACGCCTCCTACTTTGTCCTTACGGACGCTCCCTGACTGAAGGGATTTAGCGGTACAGCGCACGGTGTCCGGTTATTCTACCGCCGTCACACTTCTCACTTTTTCCCGTATTTTTCCCTTTCCCCGCAACAAGTGACGTTTCCGCCCACTATCCTTGATGGTTAAAAACATCACATTGATGAGGGAATAATGACGACACTGGTGCTTGATAGATCAGACTATCACCTCATGCTGCAACAAGGATTACTGCATTTGTCTCACCCCGAACGAGAGACTCGTTTACTGCCGCTCGGTGATTTAGAACGGATTGTGATGGGTGCCGGTATCACTCTTAACAGTGACTTGTTGCTAAAATTAGCCGAACTGGGTATCGAGCTGATCGTGATTGGCCGATATCGCTGTGCCCATCTTTTCAACCCGCAAACGCCACCTAATGCATTACGGCTAATGCAGTATCAATTGACATCTCAGGAAGCGTGTCGGGCGCAATTCGTCAGACGACTCATCATCGCACGCCGAGAAGGGCAGAATCAGGTCTTACGGCGCTTGCATGCCGCACCATTACCCCCATTGCCGGACGATTCTGCCCGTTCACTCATGCTCGATGAAGCGCATTTGAGTCACCACTATTGGCAGGCTTGGCGACAGGCTCTGCCAGAGAGTGGCTTTCAGGGTAGGCAGCGTCAACCACCAAGCGACCCGATTAACGCCTTACTGTCACTTTCCTCTACGCTCGAAGATCAGGCGTTGATCCGTCCGCTGCTTGCCGAAGGCTTTGACATCAATCTAGGCTTACACCACAGCACTGGGTATCGCCGCCATAGCCTACTGCTTGATATCAAAGAACTGACACGCGCTACATTGGAACAACACGTGCTGGATTTATGGCAACATCGTACCCTCACTGCCGAGCATTTTGACCATCATGGCAATGCCTGTCGACTAACAGCACAGGGGCAGCAAATTTTCTACACAGACTGGTTTAGCTGGCTGGCACAACGCCGCCGAGGGCTACGCCGTCTGGCGCGATTATGTCGTCGCCTGCTGGAACGGGAGGCTCGTTATGCCTAAACCTCTGTGGCTGATTGGCTATGACATCGCCAGCCCGAAACGACTGCGCAAGATGCAGCGACGCTGCGCCTCACAAGGCTGGGCGTTACAGAAATCACTGTTCCTATTTGCACTGACTGTAGCGGAGCGTCAGTCTCTGTGCCGAGAATTGCAACGTCTGATAGACCCACAGGAAGACAGACTGCTCTGTTTGCCATTCGATACGCCAACCGGCAGTTTTCACATCGGCCCACGCTCTGATTACCTGCTTATCCACGCCGATCCACGACTGAATGATTTTGTGTTTTAAACACGCAACAGGCACGCCTTTTGCTTATTCTGCCGACGCATTGAACATCATCTTACGGCGTCGTTTTTAGCACAAAAACCAGCAGCAATGAAATCATGCCGATAACAATTCACATGGTATCAATCCGTTGGTACACCGGTGTTTGTCTTGGTATTGATTTTGCTTAAAAACGTGTTTTTTACGATGGGAAAAACAGAGAAATATCGTCTGGCTTGATCAAACAAAAACAATGGGTTATAAATTTTCATTGTCCTTACGGACGCTCCCTGTTTGAAGGGATTAAGACCCAGTTCGGGGTGTCAACCATGTTGGTTTCTTGTCCTTACGGACGCTCCCTGTTTGAAGGGATTAAGACACGTTGCTTATCAGTGACGCGCACATACTTATGTCCTTACGGACGCTCCCTGATTGAAGGGATTAAGACCTAACTATATAGGTTTGAAAATAACTGTATTTTAGTCCTTACGGACGCTCCCTGACTGAAGGGATTAAGACTCTGAATCTGTTTCGATATACTGACGGTCAGGTGTCCTTACGGACGCTCCCTGACTGAAGGGATTAAGACGAAAATGGTGTTACCGAAATTAGCGTCGTCAACGTCCTTACGGACGCTCCCTGACTAAAGGGATTAAGACAAGACGTGGTCGCATATATCTCTGTGATACTTGTCCTTACGGACGCTCCCTGACTAAAGGGATTAAGACCTATCTGGACTATCGAGAGTGCGTTGAGCTACGTCCTTACGGACGCTCCCTGATTGAAGGGATTAAGACGCATCCGGCACTACAGGCAGGGGTGGGGCTGTGAGTCCTTACGGACGCTCCCTGACTAAAGGGATTAAGACTGAGTCGATTGCTCTAACCAACTGAGCTAAGGGTCCCTACGGACGCTCCCTGATTGAAGGGATTAAGACTCAAACATGTTGTACTGCGCGCCATTGCTCATGTCCTTACGGACGCCCCCTGACTGAAGGGATTTCCTGCTTTATCTGCCACCACACTACGGTGGCATTTTTAGGGTATGACCCGACTCAATCGCCGTTAATGTTTTTTCCTGTCGTTGCTGCGTCACATGCCGATAGCACGACGGCCAGAATCGCTCAAGGCGTGACTCAGGCAACACTGGCACAAGCTCTCGGGAAACCACAATCCTTCATTGCTAAAATCGAGAACGGGAAACGCAGGCTGGATGTGGTGGAGTTTGTTCAACAGGTTCGATTGCTGGCGTTTGATCCCGCCCAGGTGCTTAACAGCATCCCTTTCAGGCTTAAGGCGTTGAGTTAACCCCGCATCTCGTTGGTGGATAAACACAAATAACCCGCTCGGCACGATAGCAATTCAAGTCAGTTCACAACACCGGTAAACCCGGTTCAGCACACGGCGATAATAGGAGTCTAACTAAACCATTCATATTATTGTTTTTATTGATTATTTCCTGTTGTATAAATTTCATTTATACACATCGGCGCGTGAGCCCCAAAAAGCAAACGCAAAACTTCGCTGTGTAATATACACAATACCGCCCAATAAAAAGATTTTTCACAAAACTGTTCACTCTCTTCACTTTTCATTTTTTATCTTTATTTTTAGCAAGTTAAGTGGTTAACAGTGAGTGAACAGATGACGAGTTACTCATCACCAATGCAGATAAGATACTACCAGGATGCAATTGTGGTACTCTTTATCGCATATATATGCGGATTAAAGGTGAAAGCACATGCGCTATGAAATGGCGGTACTCGCGGCTCTGGTACAAGAGGATTCCCCTAATACGCAATCTATCGTAACCGCTACAGGTATCTCGGAAAGAAAAGTACAGGACGTGTTAAACACGCTCCAGTCCACGATGGATATCAACATTGCACGCGAAAAAAATGGCAAACGGCAAGCCTTGTCTATCTCGTCATGGGGCGTATTTGGTGACGGAGAACGGTTGATCGAGAAACTGAAAAATACCGATTTGTCGATATTTAAACAGCACCGGAAAATCACGACAAAAGCGTTACCAGACAAAACGCGATCCCCACGTATGGTGACGCTGGAAGAAAAGCGTGATTACTACAATCAGGTGAAACTCAAAAACTATCGGGACAGTATGCGTCTTGAAGGATTCAGCGTTGAGGATACGCCACTTCCAAGCGACAAGCAGGAAAGAGAAGCGCTGAGAAAAATCTGATAGCCATGTATAAGGCGAGTGGTTATGTCTGATAAATACGGCTCAGGGCACGATCCTTATATCTACTCTGATAGCGATGTTCTGATAAATAAGCTCGGCATCAACGATGACAGTCAATTCGACGAGGCGGAACGTCAACTATCCGAACTGGCCGTTCTCGATATTGAATTTGAAGAACCGCCTTACGATCTGCATTATTGGTGTAGGCTGCACGGGAAAATATTCGGGGATTTATTCGACTGGGCAGGAGAAATACGGCGTATCGATATTTCTAAAGGTCAAACACGTTTTTGCACCGTATCCCGTATTGAAATTGAAGCCAATAAAATTTTTATGCAGCTATCCAATGATGATTTTTTACAAGGCCTTGAACGTACAGCGCTAATAAATCAACTAGCAGAATACTATTCAGATTTGAATGTGATTCACCCGTTTCGGGAAGGCAATGGACGTTCTCAGCGTTTACTGTTCGAGCATTTGATTATCAATTGTGGCTATGGTGTCTCTTTCGAAAATATCGGCGTTCAGGAGTGGTTAGTGGCTAACGTAGCCGGATACCACGGCAATACTCGACCATTAGCCGATATTTTTGAGAAAAGTATTCTCTGACCTCTCCAATAAAAGGTTTTGCACAAAACCGCCCTTCCTAAAAAATTTATCACTAATAATCAATAAATTAAGAAATAATGAGTTGGTTAACAGATGACGAGTGCCCCGTCACTACTTAGTGACGTTTGACGCAAAAACCGGCTAATGCCGGTTTTTGCGCTGGCGGCGTCTACCTCGCCGATTCACATTTGGGCACCTAAACAAGCACGCGAGAAAAATAGATGCGATGCTAGATCGCAGTGTGGCACAAGGAGAGAGTGTATGATTTATATGAAAGCAAGATAAGTCATTGAAAAACTGGTGCCGATAATAGAGTCGAACCTACGACCTTCGCATTACGAATGCGCTGCTCTACCAACTGAGCTATATCGGCTTTGGGATCGTCGTGGCGAGAGCCAGACGTGAACTACGGGGTGACAAATTAGTGATAATGGTACGTCAAGTCAAGCGTTTGACGATCGTCTGCTGGTTTTATCATCATCCTGTTGAAGATGATACGGTTCTGATAATTTTCCGTACTAATAATGTCGCATGCTATAGCTTTTGGGCTTAACGGAGAAGCCAGGCTCAGGCTTCTATATCACCTTGCTTCGGGAGTCGGTTCCAGACAGATAATATCTGACGATACAAACATCGCTCATTTTTAATCAATGTATTTCGCCGTAGAGTAGGAACGTTACAATAAAAATAACTTTTACCTTTATGATAAAAATGAAATAGGTCTCAACCAAACGGTCATTTTGTTTTAGGAGAAATCCTCATTCTTTTATTTATTATTTTGCTCTACTACTGCCAAGGCAATAAGGATACTGTCTATACGTTGATGCCAAAATAATACTTCACCATCAAAAATATTATTTTCGGCATGACCAGAAAGTACCGTGAGAGGGTGTGAATAATGAAGATGAAAACACTATTTTTAGGCTTGTTATTGGGTACGAGCTATATCGGCATGGCTGCAGCAGATAGCTTTGCCTCAGCAACCGCCAGTGCTCAGTCGACTCATGATGGCAAAACTGAGCGCGTAACCAAAACTGAATCATCATCTGGCCAAGGGCCCAGTCACGTCGGTGCTAGCGCTCATGCCGGTACTGTGGGTGAACCGCAGAAGACAAGCAACAGTGAATCTCATTTCCGGGATAAAACCGACGCCATCAAAGCCGATATAAAGGCAAGGGAATCAGAAAATAAAAACAGGGAAGCAAAAATCAAAGCGGATGTGAAAGCCAGAGAATCCGAAGCTAGAAAAGACGCCGAAAAAGGCTGGGCTGATGCCAAAGCCAAGGCGGATAATTTTAACAGCCGTGCGGAAAAACAGGCTCGCGAAACCGCACGGTCAGTCCACAATGCCGCAGAGAAGCATCAGCGTTAATATGAAATAACGCGTTATTGTAATAGAGGATAAATAATTATTACTCTTTATCCTCCGATAGCAAAACAGGCTATGTATTTGTGAAACGTCGCACAAAGCATAGTTTGTTACTATTGAGGATATTTCTCTGATGCGGTTACCTTATTGCATTTCTATTGCTGTATTAAATTTTAATTTAAATAAATGCAACATAGAAAAAAATTACAGTTGGAATGAAATGTCTTATGTAGACAAAAAGAGAAAAGTAAAAACGGAATAAAAATATTACTGCGCATATCTCTCGATATACGCAGCAATGCATTGATTAGGCGCGAATCAAATCGTCGCCATAACCGATCCACTTATAAGTGGTCAGCGCTTCCAGCCCCATTGGGCCACGCGCATGCAGTTTCTGGTACTGACCGCCACTTCCGCGCCCAGACCAAACTGGCCGCCATCGGTGAAGCGCGTACTGGCATTGACATATACCGCAGAGGAATCCACTTCACGCACGAAGCGTTCCGCGTTGGTCAACGAGCGCGTCAGAATCGCATCAGAGTGCTGTGTACCATGTTCGCGAATATGGGCAACTGCCGCATCCAGAGAGTCAACCAGCGTAACGTTCAGGTCGTTAGAGAGCCATTCATCGTTGTAGTTGGCCTCTTCCACGGCAACGACGCTTGCCGGACCGCCGGTCAGGTAGGGCATTGCCGAAGGACTGGCATGGAGCGTAACGCCTGCCGCCGCCATTTTCTTGCTCAGCTCTGGCAGGAAGCGATCGGCAATACGTTGGTTGACCAGCAGTGTTTCCAGGCTGTTGCAAGCGCTAGGGCGCTGCACCTTGGCGCTTTCAATGACGGTCAGCGCCTTGTCGAAATCGATACTGTCGTCAGCATAGATGTGACAAACGCCGATACCCCGGTAATGACCGGGATCGTCGATTGCTCACGGCACAGCTTGTGCAGGCCAGCGCCACCCCGTGGAATCAGCATATCCACGTAGCGATCCAGCTTCAGCAGTTGATTAACCAGCTCACGATCCGGGCTTTCAATCGCCTGCACCGCAGCGGCTGGCAGACCGCATTGCGATAATGCCTGCTGAATCACTTTTACCGTCGCCGCATTGGTGCGGTACGTCTCTTTTCCACCGCGCAAAATCACCGCGTTGCCGGTTTTCAGGCACAGGGAGGCCACATCAATGGTGACGTTCGGACGCGCTTCATAAATCACACCGACCACGCCCAGCGGCACGCGGCGACGTTCCAGCTTCAGGCCGTTATCCAGCATACTGCCATCAATCACCTGCCCTACAGGATCGGTCAGGCGGCATACCTGACGCACATCGCTGGCGATCGCGCTCAGTCGTTCCTGCGTCAACAGCAGACGATCCTGCAATGCGTCACTCATGCCATTTTGGCGCGCATCGGCTAAATCCAGCGCGTTAGCCGCCAGAATCGTCGCGCTCTCAGCTTCCAGCAAATCCGCAATCGTCAGCAGCGCGCGATCTTTCTGAGCCGTGCTCAGGACCGCCAACTGATAAGAGGCCGCTTTTGCCGCTTTACCCATTTGTTCAAGCATCGCGAACTCCTTAATTGATAATCATATCGTCGCGATGGATAGCCACCGGACCATATTCGTAGCCGAGAATCTCGGCAATTTGTTGAGAGTGGTGTCCGGCAATCATACGCAGCGCATCGCTGTTATAGCGCGTCACGGCATGCGCCACATCGCGGCCTGCCAGACTACGCACGCGGATCACTTCACCGCGAGAGAAATTCCCTTCCACGCTGCGAATGCCCTTCGGCAGCAGTGAGCTGCCGCGTTCAAGGATAGCCGAAAGTGCGCCGTCGTCGACGGTGATTTCACCCGCCGGCGGTGCGCCGAAAATCCAGTGTTTACGGCTTTCCAGCGGCGCATCCAGAGCATGAAAACGCGTTCCGACGGAGATATCTGCAATCACGTCACCAATTACACCCGGCTTGCTGCCAGCGGCAATCACCACGTCGATACCGGCACGGCAGGCCACATCGGCAGCCTGTAATTTAGTCGACATACCGCCTGTTCCGAGGCCTGACACGCTATCACCCGCAATGCTGCGCAGCGCATCGTTGATGCCGGTCACTTCACGGATCAGCTCCGCATCAGGGTTATTGCGCGGATCGGCGGTAAACAGACCAGCCTGATCGGTCAGCAGCAGCAGCTTATCCGCATCGGCCAGAATCGCCGCCAGCGCAGACAGGTTGTCGTTGTCACCCACCTTGATTTCGGCGGTCGCGACGGCGTCGTTTTCATTAATGACCGGAACAATATTGTTATCCAGCAGCGCCCGCATGGTGTCACGCGCGTTGAGGAAACGCTCACGATCTTCCATATCCGCACGCGTCAGCAGCATTTGCCCAACGTGGATACCGTAGATGGAAAACAGCTGTTCCCACAGCTGAATCAGGCGGCTTTGACCCACGGCGGCCAGCAGTTGTTTGGTCGCAATCGTGGCGGGGAGTTCGGGGTAACCCAAATGTTCACGCCCGGCAGCAATCGCCCCTGAGGTGACAATAACAATCCGATGCCCTGCCGCATGTTGCTGCGCGCACTGGCGCACCAGTTCAACAATGTGGGCGCGGTTAAGACGGCGCGAACCGCCGGTTAGCACGCTAGTGCCCAGTTTCACAACCAAAGTCTGGCTGCCGCTCATAATTTCTCTGCCGTTGGATGTCAAAAAATAAGAATAAGGAAAACGTTGTAGCAGGACAGACGCGTTATGCCAACAGGCATAACGCGAAAACCTGCGAATAAATCGGGGATCGTCAGGGAAGCATCACGGTCGTGCAGCGAGGGTCGTAGCGGGTTCGAGCGAGTGCAGCAGTTTCTCCAGTCGGACATGGAAAGCTTGTTTGGCATTTTCCACCTGTTCCATCACGGCTTTGTCCTTGATTTTTTCCTCACGCCAGTTGCCCTGTTTATCAAACAATCCGTAGTGATAGTCATAGGCAAAGGCCTGGCCAGTATCTTCCAGATTCAGCCACCACCCCCAGAACTCGCGATTTTCTGGCGCAGGCTTGATGTTGACGCAAACCGCCAGGCAATCAAAGAAGAACGCGGTATTCTCGCACTGCGCTTCACGTATATAAGGCCCCAACGCCGCAAAATTTTTCATCAGTCGGCTTTTGGAGTGTCCACTCGGTAACATCATCTGCGATCTCCTCTGGTTGAACTTTCTTTTTAGCAGAGAATGGCAATTTATCAACCACCTGGCATCAGGTTACTGCCCGACGCCCGGCTTTTCAGCCTTTACACCGACGTGTTCCTATGCGGCGGGTTGACGCTGCACGGCAAAGCGCGAAAGCCCTGTTTCAGTATGTGGCGCAGGCAATGCCAGCAGCGCTTGCAGGCGTTCAGCAAAATAAGCGTGAATCGGGCGTTTGCCGTCCAGCACGCTTCGCAGCTGTTCTTCTGTAAATGACGTCAGCCTGAGCAGTGCTTCAAAGACCTCTTTCCGTTCTTCCTGCACGCTGAGCAACAGCGGCGTTATGCCATCATCATTGCTTTGGCAGAGATCCGCATTATAGGCATGTAGTATCGCCAGCATGCGGGCGGATACCGACTCAGGACGAGGCGGGAAGTCAACAGAGCGTCGACTTGTTATCGCACACAGCGCGGGGTCATGCCGCCTGTGGCACGTGCATTCGGATTGGCGCCATAGTGCAGCAGCACCTCAAGGCAATGCTGTGCGCCCTGTTTCGCTGCCAGCATTAGCGGCGTCATCGCGGGCTCACCCCACGCGACGTCCTTCTCTATCCCCTGTTGCAGCAGAACCTCAAGCGTTGCTTTACGCCGTTCGGGCGTCACACTCACATTATTAATCACGCGATGCAGCGGCGGTGCAAGGGTACTCGCCGTTTCCACATTCAGACTAACGCCTTGTTGAATCAACCAGTTCAGCACCAGCGGACGACACCCTGCCGCAGCGGCATAAACCATGTTCATCCCGTCGGGTACCGTGCTATGCAGGTTCATCCCACAGGAATGCAGATGCCGGAAAATATCAAGCAGTACGCTTTCGTGCGGGCCGGACTGCAAATACAGCAGTAACGCCATCCCCAGCGGAAGCGCACCGCTTTCTTGCAGTACCTGCTGTTGATTGAAATCAGCGCCGTGTGCTATCAGCAGATCGAGCAAGTCAGCATGATATTGTCCGGTGGCAATCATCGCCTCACAGAGCGCATAAAGCGCTGGCCACGTCGTCGGCGTGTCGTCGTCCTCTTCCCACATCGTATAGCCAATATTGGGAGAAGCGCCTGATTCCAGTAGGTATGCGAGAGAGGAAGAAAACACGCGATGGACGCGGCTATCCGTTACCGCTGCTTTGGCTCGCAGCACAAGATATTGCGCCAGCACCGTCCCCTGATTGACATCATTTTCCCGCTCAGTATCGCGTTCATACTCTGCGTCATCCTCATCATCAGATTCGTGTTGTTCAAAACGCAGCGGATAACGGCGATCGAGCTCGGCAGTCCGTTCTGCAATACGCCGTACCAGCGCAGGAGGAAACGACCTTTCCAGCGCGTCCAACAAGACGCTGTGCGAAGGCACATCGCAGCGCATATCCGGAAAGGTATCCA
This sequence comes from Pectobacterium sp. PL152, assembly GCA_021907015.1. Lineage (GTDB taxonomy): Bacteria > Pseudomonadota > Gammaproteobacteria > Enterobacterales > Enterobacteriaceae > Pectobacterium. The sequence goes on from CP091064.1 coordinate 1,273,110, forward strand.
GTAAGAACGCACAGCACGGCGCAGACAGGCCACAATGCAGCGCCATTTCCAGCCAGGTCACCGGGGTTTTCTGTTCCTGATTAAGCAACAGAGTAAAACCCGATTCCCGCATCCCTTCCCGCTCGGCCTGTGCAACGATCGGCTGGAAGACCTCCAGCGTTATCCACGATCCGGCGTGCCGAAATACCGCTTCCAGTATCGACGTCCCCGTCAGGCGTACCGGGCTATCGACCTGGAACAGCCGCATTAACAAGAAACGATCCTGCTTTTCCAGCAGAACATCGACCGGGTGGCATTTCTCTGCCTCGGGGTGAAACAGGATTGGCTGATTGATATCCAACCCGTTTGCCAGTAATACCCCCAGCATCGTACTGCGCTGAGCATGGGTATAGACCGGGCTTTCGGGCAGATCAAAAAAGCAGTGTAGCCAACCGCGTCCCTGATTATCCTGAAAATCCAGCCGAGCACCGTGCTGTAAAAGCAGCGCAGCAAGTTCAGGAGAGTAGGACGTGATAGCCGCGAAGAGCGCACTTTCACCTTCAGGTGTTTCGATATTCGCCCCTTTTTCCAACAAATAGCGGACAAGATCGATCTCCGTGTCGCGATCCTGGCTCAATTGATGCAAAACCGTTTGCCCATCGCTCAGTGCGTTGATGTCGCCTTTCGCCGCCAGATAGCGATCGATCAGTTTACGTTTCTTGCTGGTAGGGGCATCAGAGAAGCAAATCGTCTCTAACGTATCCGTTTTGGAAGTTGAACCAAACATACACTACGTCCTTATAGCGGTAACGAATGATGAGAAGAAGACGGCTCGCCTGCGCTTAGTCGCGCAATCTGTTGGCGTAACTGATCGGAGAAATAGCAGTAGCGGTTGCCTCGCGCCAGCCAATCCAGAAGCCGATGCGTCTCATCCAGAGTAGGGGACAGTATCTCCAGTAGCGCTTTAAACATCGCTTCATGTTTATTGCGAATACAGCCGACCAGCAGATCGTTCCCCTCTTCGTCCACCCGTGCGATCGTCACGCCATATTGATAAAGCAAGGTCACAATACGCGCTGCTGCCGCATCGGCGCGGTGTAGCGCACAGCGCAGAGGCGTCATCCCGTTGGCACTGCGGGCATGTGGGTTGGCTCCTCGCACCAGCAACACCTCGGCACACTTCGCTTCACCATAGTAAGCCGCGCACATCAGCGGCGTGAATTGTTCATCAATCGAGAACTCATCAATATTCGCGCCGTTATCTAACAGTACCGCGACGGTTTCCGCACGCCGCTCTGGCGTGAGCGCTTCATCGCTATACAGGCTGATGGTTTTATGCAAAACGGGAGAATTGTCGAACCCACTTAGAGTGTGAATATCCACACCGCGCGCAATAAGCCACTGTAAGACCTGTGGTCGTAAGCCTATTCCCGCCGCGGCTGCCGTGTTGATCAGGTAAGCATTGGTCGCCTGCAAATCCATGCCGTGTTCGTACAGGTAGTTCATCACCTGAAGCAGCACATCTTCATGTGTCGAACGATAGCCGCGCTGAAGCAGCGTAATGCAGAGTGGTTCGCTGACCGCACTTTTCTTCACGTTGAAATTCGCACCATGCGCCACCAGTAAATCCAGCAGGTCAGGACGAAAATGATTCTGAAACACCATTTCCACGCAGACGAGATAAAGCAATGACCAGTTCCGCATTTCATAGCTACGTCCCCCGTCATTTTATCAACCAGAGGCGACGCGCCGTATTGCAGCAACAAGCTAATGGCATCATAAAAATAAGGATAATAATCAGGCTCATTCAGCGCCTTTTCGAGGCGGATGTCCACAAACTGCGTCATCGCCGAGCTGCCGACATCAGGATAGGCATTGGCTTCCCATCCATCCTGTTTTTTTCGACCAGCAGGAATGAACAAGGAATAAGGGCGATCGATATCCGCCGTTTTTGCACAATCCGCTCCACCAATTCAAGCGAATAGCGGTTAAGCAAGGCATCCAGAACAAAGCTGTAGTTGCTTAAATCGCAGCGGATATCAGGGTAGGTATCGAGCAAACATTCACAGAGCCGTTCGTCCGCGGCGTAAAAATGGCCATTTCCAATAGCGATCCATCGGTACGGATCTTCTTGTCTTCGGAAAGAATGACACCAGGTTCGCGATAAGCCGACCCGCCCGCCCGTTTCACGATTTGCTGAAAGAGCGGCAGTGGCAGCCACTCGCTTTTATAGTTAAAGAGGCGTTCAAAAATGCCGGTTTCAGCGAAATGGATCGGAATGTCGAGTCGAAATATGTGCTCCAGCAGACTGACATCTTTCTGATACATCACGATCTCGATCGGAAAGCTGGTTTCCAGTGATGTCCAGAAAATAGTTTCACGATTAAGATCCAAACCGTAGCGTAACAATAGATCGAGCATTTGCTGACGCTGCTCGTCGGTGTAGGTATAGCGCTCCTGAGGACAGTACAGATAATTCAGCCATGAATTGCTGAAAAATTGAGGTAGTGCACATCCGCGCCGTACTGAAGATAGAGCTCGGCCAATTCCAGATGGAAGAACTCGATCGCTCTATGCAATGAGCTAAATCCTCCAGGCTGTTCAATAAAAGCCCCTTTATCCAGCAGGTAACGCACCAATTCCGTATCGGGTACTTCTTCATCCATCGTTAGCGGACCGAGTACATTCGCAGTATGGGTCTGCCTTTCATTGATGTTACCGCCCTTTGCCAGAAAGCAATCGATTTGTCGTTTTTCTTTTCCAGCGGTAGGTCTGAACAACAGATGTCATACAGGCTTTGCTGCTGACGAGATAATATTCCCCACATCATTGCATCCCTCAACGATCCCAAAATGGGTAAAAAGTGGCAGGTTCTATGCCTGCCATCGATACATCATGTTCAACACACTTTGTCCTGCAACCACCCGCTGATTTGCTGTAGCGCGCGATCGAAATTCTGGTACACCGGCGAGAAGTTAACCGGCAGCAGTTTCCCTTGTGCGGATGAGTTCACTATCAGGCTCGCCTCTTCTTTCGGGCACAGCGGATCGTTATCCCAGTAGCCTGCCAGCATCGGCGTCGGGCAACGGCGTCCTAACAGCCCCTGCGTTTTCAGCGAATAACGTCCCAGCTCGGTTTTCAGCGAGGTATCCGTCGAGAAGGGCATACCCAGACGACTCGCCAGCACATCCATAAACATATCCGGCACCTGCTGCTGGCGAGTCGGATCGCTTAACAGATGATGTACCACGGGGCCGAGGCAGGCCACACCGCGTAAGCGCTGCGATTCCAGATACGCCAGCCGAACGGCAATGTTGGCACCAAAGCGGAAACCAAACGCGACAACGCGGGAGTGATCGACCCACGGGACATCCGGCAGCGCGCGCAAAACCTGCTGATGCAGGAAACTGGAATCCTGAGTCAACTTCCAGCGGGAAGAAAATCCAACGGAGGGAACATCAATCGTCAGCATCGCCATGCCTGCCGGCGCAAAATAGTCCTGAAACAGGCGATGATAATCGCTCTGCAACATTTCCAGACTGCCGCACATAAGCACAGTAGGGAAAGGCGCTTTCGCCTGCGATGGCATATGCAGAAAACCGGTCAGCGTGCCGCCGCCCGTAATGGGGAACGTCAGTTCTTTGAGTTCATAAGGCAGGTAGTTGGCGGCCTCTTCATAGGCGCGATTTGCCAGCGTTTGCGCCTGCTCTGCCAGCTCATCGCCTTTAATATGCGGATAGGCAGCAATGCTGTAGAGGTTGGCGGCGTTCAGCCAGAACTGTCCGGTTTGCGCGTCATCGCCGCTTTCTGTTGCTCGCTGCTGCCAGTCTGCGCCCTGCTTCGCCCATTCATAAACCCAGTTACCGCCGCGGTAGCCGATCACCGTATCAAGCAGTTGCTCGTTGCTTCTGTCCGCCTTGCTGGCCGCGATACGCGACAGCACGTCTTCGATTTCCCACGGGTCGACGCCACGCCAAATCCACATCAGCCGGTTAATCATGCGATACCAACTGCGGGTCTTTTCCCCTTCAAGGGTAGAATGCAGCCCCTGCACGTCCTGACTATTCCGCGTACGTCGGACCAACGTCGAGGTTTCTGGATGTTTAAAGGATGGTTTGAATAGCGTTTCAGACAGGTTAGCTTGCGCCACAGCAGCCTCCATTAATGTAAACCGCTGTTAGCGGACATCAGACGACTTCTTCGTCACCCGTTAAAGTGTAACGAACTCAGGCCAGAGAAGACAAATACCAACGGCAGAAATTACCACAGTTCATAAACAACAATGCCCGGCTAAACCGGGCATTGTTGGAAACGAATATTTATCGCTCAGGCGATTAACGGCCAGACAAAGGCGGCACAAACACCACGCCCATATCCCACGGCTGTTCAATCCAGGTGTCCTGCGGAATATCAATGACGTAGTCGTCAACCAGCGGTTTACCAGCAGGCTTAGCGAAAATGGTCACAAAATGCGCTTTCGGGTACATATCACGGATTGCTTTCGCCGTACCGCCCGTGTCGACCAGATCGTCAATCACGATAAACCCTTCGCCATCTCCCTCGGCACGCTTCAGCACTTTCATTTCGCGCTGGTTGTCGTGGTCATAACTGGAGATGCAAACGGTATCAACGTGACGAATACCCAGCTCACGCGCCAGCAGCGCGCTTGGAACCAGACCACCGCGGCTGACGGCAATGATGCCTTTCCATTGATCGGCAGGCAGTAAACGCTGTGCCAGTTTGCGGGCATGAATTTGCAACATATCCCAGGTTACGACGTACTTTTCGCTCATAAAATATATCCCAGCCGAATAAAAACCGGCTTAATTTGAGTCTGAGGGGGGAAAAAGGTTGCGCGAGATTATAGATAGCCGACAACATAAAAACCAGTTTTTCTCAACGCGAGAACCGAGTTTTTCCCGCCAACCTGCGCTCTGCCAAACACGCTGATTCATATTGCAGCAGGAAAAATAAGTCAGGGCCGACGGCAATTCCCCTGCTTTGATGGAAAATGATATTCTGTTACGACACGCCATGTTATGTGGCTAACTGCGATTAACTTTTAACCTATAGCCCTGCCCGCCAGAATGCGAAGGCTGGCCGCTAACAAGGAGACTGAAATAGTGTCTGAATTGTCTCAACTTTCCCCCCAGCCGCTGTGGGATATTTTCGCCAAAATCTGTTCCATTCCACATCCGTCTTATCATGAAGAAGCGCTGGCCGCACATATTCTGGAATGGGCTAAAGAGAAAGGCATTCATGCCGAGCGCGATCAGGTCGGCAATATTCTGCTGCGCAAAGCGGCAACCGCAGGTATGGAAAATCGCAAACCTGTCGTATTGCAGGCGCATCTGGACATGGTGCCGCAGAAAAACAACGACACCGTACACGATTTCACTACCGATCCTATCCAGCCTTATGTTGACGGTGAGTGGCTGAAAGCACGCGGTACCACGCTGGGTGCAGATAATGGCATCGGTATGGCGTCTGCGCTGGCGGTGCTGGCCGATCCAAGCGTCGAGCACGGCCCGCTGGAAGTGCTGCTGACCATGACGGAAGAAGCGGGTATGGATGGCGCGTTTGGCCTGCAACCAAACTGGCTTCAGGGCGAAATCCTGATCAATACCGATTCGGAAGAAGAAGGCGAGATCTACATGGGTTGCGCGGGCGGTATTGATTTCATTACCCGTCTGCCGCTGACGCGCGAAGTGCCGCTGGCTGGTTACCACACGCTGAAGCTGACGATTAAAGGGCTGAAAGGCGGCCACTCCGGCGGCGATATTCATCTGGGGCTGGGCAACGCCAACAAGCTGCTGGCACGTTTCCTGTTCGAACAGGCGAAAGCACTGGATATCCGCATTCTCGATCTGAACGGCGGGACATTGCGTAACGCTATTCCGCGTGAAGCCTTCGCCACGCTGTCACTGCCTGCTGCTAACGTCGAGTCGTTAAAAGCGCTGAGCCAGGAGTATCTGGCGGTGCTGAAAAATGAACTGTCCGCCGTTGAGAAAAACCTGACCGTGCTGGTGGAAGCCAGCGACAGCAATGAGCACCCGCTGACGCAGGACAGCCGCGATCGTCTGCTGGCGCTGCTCAATGCCACGCCAAACGGCGTGATCCGCATGAGCGACGAAGTCAAAGGCGTGGTAGAAACGTCGCTGAACGTCGGCGTTGTGACGATGGAAGACGACCACGCGGAAATTATCTGCCTGATTCGTTCACTGATCGACAGCGGTAAAGACGCCGTCGTTGGTACGCTGACGGCGCTGGGTCAGTTGGCTGGCGCGAAAACGTCACCGAAAGGCGGCTACCCAGGCTGGCAGCCAGATGCGCATTCACCGGTCATGGCACTGGTTCGCGAAACCTATCAGAAGCTGTTCAACAAGACGCCGAACATCATGGTGATTCACGCTGGTCTGGAATGTGGTCTGTTCAAGAAGCCATACCCGGACATGGACATGGTTTCCATCGGGCCAACCATCACCGGGCCGCATTCGCCGGATGAACAAGTGCATATCGGCAGCGTCGATCTGTACTGGAAATTGCTGACAGCGCTGCTGAAAGCGATTCCGCCACGCGCTTAATCGCCCACGAATAAAACGTAGTCATAAAAATCAGGGCGGCGCATAAACGTCGCCCCTTTTTTATCCTCAACGACACAGCCTTATCCCCAATCAAACACCAGCTGTCGCTCAATTTGCGGGTCGAGCAGCGTCACATGTAGCCCAACCAGCCGAACGCCTCTGGATTTACGCCGCTCCTGCCAGGTTTGCTGTGCCAGCTTCAACAGATCCTGTTTATTCAACATCGGCCACACATGCTCCTGCGTGGTTTGCTGAAAATCATCAAACTTGAGTTTGACGCCCTGACGCGCAATATGCAGATCGGGCTTTACCCGTTTCAAGCGAACTTCCAGCTCTTGATAAAGCTGTTCAATCAGATGTTCACACTGTCCCCAGTCGTGGATATCCTGCGCCAGCGTCTTCTCCACACCGACCGACTTCCTCAGCCTATCCGGCGAAATCCGTCGTTCATCGATTCCCTGACATCGCTCCCACAGGACACGACCAAACTTGCCGAATTCTTTAAGTAGATCCGCCAGCGCATACCCCCGCACATCCGCACAGGTATGCAGGCCGCGTTCTTCCAGCCGCTTCGCCGTCACTTTCCCGACGCCGGGGATTTTCTCCAGCGGCAGCGCCAACAGGAAATCATCCACCTGCTCCGGCGTAATGACATATTGTCCATTCGGCTTATTTAACTCAGACGCGATCTTTGCCAGAAATTTGATCGGCGCAATCCCCGCCGATGCCGTCAGATTGAGTTCATCCGCGATGGTTCGACGGATTTCTTCGGCGATGCGCGTCGCCGAGCCGTTGCAGTGCGGACTGTCGGTGACATCCAGATAAGCCTCATCCAGAGAAAGCGGTTCGATCAGCGAGGTGTAGCGGGCGAAGATCTCACGGATTTGGCGCGAGGTGGATTTATACACCTCCATGCGGCCGGGCAACAAGGTGAGGTGTGGACACAGACGCAAAGCAGTTGCCGTCGCCATCGCGCTGTGGACGCCGTAGCGCCGAGCAGGATAGTTAGCGGTGCTGATGACGCCACGGCGATCGGCACTTCCACCAATCGCCAGAGGAATATCGCGCAGGCGCGGGTTATCACGCATCTCAATTGCTGCGTAGAAGCAGTCCATATCAACATGAATGATTTTGCGCATACTGGCCCTCTGACGATACTGTATAAATATACAGATCAAGGTCAGTATAGACAAGCAGCGCAATAATGCCCGCGTTTACTGCGCGATCAGCATCACCAACTTAAATTCTCCTTGCCCGGCAGGATGGAAAGTCTGTTGATGATAGGTTACCTCTCCCAGCAGAGGGTGGTGGAAGCGTCGCTCGCCACCTTCACGGGCGGTGACCGCCTGCTGAGACCACCAGAGATTGAACTCGCGACTTTCTTCACACAGCACCATCACAACGTGTCGGACAGATTCGACAGAGGCATAATGACTGGACTCCGCCCGAAACTCCGCCACCACCCGTCTGGCGCGTTCTGGCCAATCGACCACCAGCGATCGCGCCAGCGGATTAAGAAACATAAAGCGCAGAAGATTCGGTTCGGGATCGCTTCCCAGCCATCCGGCAAACAACTGCTCCGACGGCGCATTCCACGCCAGCATGTTCCAGTTGCCATCCAGAAGATACGCAGGGCAGGTAATATGGTGCAGGCTGGCGGCAACCCGCGCATCGAGTGACATTGCCCTACCCTGCTTCTGAGGATCCTGTACGCCAGCCAGACTAAAAAGATAGTCATGCTCTGCGGGTTCCAGCTTTAACGCCTGAGACAAGCGAGTCAGCGCCGAGGCGGAAGCGGACACATCACGCCCCTGCTCAAGCCAGGTATACCAGGTGGTGCTAATGCGAGCGATTTGCGCCAACTCTTCGCGGCGTAATCCACTGGTGCGCCGCCGACCGGACGCGGGCAGGCCGACCCTTTCCGGCGAGGTCCGCTCACGCAGCGCCCGTAAGAAAGCTCCCAGTGCCTTTGGGCCGCTCAGAGAACTGGCAGACATAAATGAATTTGCAGACATAACCAGGTGTCCTTTTCATCCCGCTCGTCAAGGCAAGCTCAAGACGACAACAGCATGAGTGAAAGAGGTGTTAATCAAACAGGGAGTATTTTATACCCGTATAAATGCTCATATTGTACCCGTATTTTTCCCTCACTATAGTGTTCTCAGACCGACGTCTTCTTTAGTGGCTGGCGCGCCGCCGTTTAACCCATGATGAAACGAAAGCAATTCAGATAAAGCGAGAGCAATGATGGAAGAAAAACAGAACCATAATCATCGCGTCGAACATCAGTTCGGCTCACAGGCGCAAAACTACCTGACCAGCGCGGTGCATGCGCAGGGCAAAGATTTAACCCAACTGGCCACGTTATTAGCGCCCTTCCCGCAGGCGTGCGTGATCGACGTTGGCTGCGGTGCCGGACACGCCAGCTTCGTTGCCGCACAGGCCGTCGCGGAGGTTGTCGCCTACGATTTGTCTTCCCAAATGTTGGACGTAGTGAGTCAGGCTGCGGCGCAGAAAGGGCTGAATAATATCCGCGTTCAGCAAGGCGTAGCCGAGTCTTTACCGTTCGAGGATAGCAGCGCAGACATCATCATCAGCCGTTACTCTGCGCATCACTGGCATGATGTCGGGCAGGCGCTGCGTGAAATGCGGCGCGTTCTGAAACCGGGTGGCCGCGTGATCATGATGGATGTCGTGTCTCCCGGTCATCCGCTGTTGGACAGCTATTTACAGACGGTAGAGAAGCTGCGCGATACCTCACACGTGCGCAATTACGCGCCGGGCGAATGGCTGAGCCTGTTTACCGACGCAGGGTTTATCGTGCGTAACGTCACCAGCGATAGGTTGACGCTGGAGTTCAGCAGTTGGATCGCCCGTATGCGCACACCAGAACATTTCGCGGTCGCGATTCGTGAACTGCAAAAAACGCTGCCGGACGAGGTGGTACAGCATTTTGACGTACAGACAGACGGTTCCTTTGTCACCGACATTATGATGATAGAAGCCACCCGCGCCTGAGCCGCTTTCCCCTGCTATTAACAACCTTACATTGAGCAGCTCGTATCCATTCGGGCTGTTTTTTGTAAATGTTATTTTTTAGCGCTTTTCAACGCTTGATTAATATGAAACCAATGATAATGTGATTTCGGTTTCGTCGTTATCTATTCGCCGACGAAATATATACCGATAACGGCTGTCCCCACGCTTTTGCTAAAACACCAGTAGCGCGACGCGGATGCCGCGTGTAGCAGGCAATTTTATTATCAGGAACCATAATGCAAAAAATCGCGCTGTCATTTGCGATGTTGTTTTTTTTGCCTTCTCTTGTTGTTACCAGCGCAGCCAGCGAGACCGCACCGCCGCTAACGCCGATAGCAAAAGAATTAAAACAGCAATTATTAGGCTCTCCGATCTATATTCAGATCTTTAAAGAAGAGCGAATATTCGAACTGTATGCGAAAGTCGGCAACGAATACCGTTTATTGGAACAATATCCGATCTGTAAATATTCAGGCGGATTAGGGCCAAAACGCGTTGAAGGCGATTTAAAAAGCCCGGAAGGTTTCTATCAGGTCGATCTGCGTCAGCTAAAACCAGACAGCCAATATTACCGTGCGATCAATATCGGTTTCCCCAACGACTATGATAAATCACAGGGATATTCCGGCCGCTATTTGATGATTCACGGCGAATGTGTGTCGGTTGGCTGCTATGCCATGACCAACACCTACATGGATGAGATTTATCGCTATGCCGAAGCGGCGCTACGCAACGGTCAGCCGAAGATTGATATCGCTATCTACCCGTTCCGCATGACGGAACAGAACATGCAGCGCCACCGTAATTCCACCTACGCCAGCTTCTGGAAACAGCTTCAGCCGGGGTACGCCTATTTTAATCAGCACAATCAGCCACCAGCCATCACGGTATTTAACGGGCAATACGTCGTTAACCCACCGTTGATGACCAGTCAGCCGACCTTAAAGTACGCGCTCGCCGAAACAAAATAGCACGAATTCACCTGGCATGATCTGATGCCAGGTTTCGTTGCCCGTTAGCGGCTGCGTCGCTAATACCGTGACGACATCATTCGGTGTCGTCTGCTGCTGAAAATCAATCTCCACATCCTGATCCAACAGCGTCGCTTTACCAAACGGCGCACGGCGGGTGATCCAGTAGAGTTTGGTTGAGCAGTACCCCATCACAAAGCGCCCGTCCGACAGCAGCATGTTAAACACGCCTTTCTCCCGCAGGACATCCGCCTGTTTGGCGATATAGCGGAATACCGCAGGCCAGTTACCCGGCGTGCGCGGGTAACGCTCAGACAGTTGGGACAGCAGCCAGCAGAAAGCAAATTCGCTATCCGTCTGGCCGACAGGGCGAAACATCCCCGTTTTCAGGGTGCTATAACCTTTCAGTTGCCCATTGTGGGCGTACGTCCAATTCCGCCCCCACAGTTCGCGGGTAAAGGGATGGGTATTTTCCAGCGACACCGCGCCACGATTCGCCTGCCGGATATGTGAAACCACCGCACACGATTTGATCGGATAATCCTGCACCAGCCGGGCAATCGGCGAGTTATAGCTTGGCAGCGGATCTTTGAACGTACGACAGCCGTTCCCTTCATAGAAGGTGATTCCCCAGCCATCCCGGTGCGGACCGGTGTTTCCACCGCGTTGTATCAGCCCGGTAAAGCTAAAGCAGATATCCGTCGGTACATTCGCGCTCATCCCCAGCAGTTCACACATCTGACTTCCTACCCTTCCCTTCTTGCCCTTTTAGAGCGTATTAATGCGGCTTACTGATCCGCCATCTCTTTTTCAATCAGTTGAATCAGGATGTGGATCGCTTTGATATGGATTTCCTGAATGCGGTCGGCATAGCCAAAGTGCGGAACACGGATTTCCACGTCGGCAGAACCTGCCATTTTGCCGCCGTCTTTCCCAGTCAGCGTAATGACCTTCATGCCTTTCGCTTTTGCTGCGGCAATCGCTTTAATAATGTTGCCGGAATTACCAGACGTGGAAATCCCCAGCAGCACATCACCTTCACGCCCCAGTGACTCGACATAGCGGGAGAAGACAAAATCATAGCCAAAGTCATTACTGACGCAGGACAGGTGGCTCGGATCGGAAATCGCAATGGCCGGATAGCCAGGACGGTTCTCGCGATAGCGCCCCGTCAGCTCTTCAGCAAAGTGCATGGCGTCACAGTGTGAACCACCGTTACCACAGGAAATCACTTTACCGCCCGCTTTAAAAGCGTTAGCCAACAGCACCGCAGCGTTTTGAATCGACTGAATGTTCGCATCATCACTCAAGAAATTATTCAGTGTTTCTGCCGCTTCTTTCAGTTCACTACGGATTAAATCCTGATACATGGAATCCTCTCATTTTGTCTGGTGACAGTATCATCTTCTGCCATGCAGTGTAGCGGATCGTACTAACAGCGAGAAGCGCGTAATCACGGGATCGAGAGGATCGCTGACACGCGTCAGAAAACGCACGACTGCCGTTCGGTTTGTGAAGTGAGTTGTAATTATGATGTAAACGAATTGATAAAAATAATCAGATAAACTACAACGAATATAAGCAACAGGTCAGACCTCTTACAACATTGACCTATTACGCCTTATTTCACTGATGAAAATGGTTCTCGCTTTCTCCCGTCACACAACGCTCGGGGAAGAATGAAAACCCTCCATTCGATCACAATGCTGGAGACACGTTATGGTTGCTGTCAGTATCCTCCTACTACTGATTATCATCGGAGCGATGTTTTATCATCGGCTCAGTCTGCTGCTCGGCAGCGCTATCCTGCTGGCCTACTTCGCAGCCATGTCCGCCATGTTGCTGTGGCCCGTCTGGCTGATGATTCCGCTCGTGATCCTGCTGATTCCGATTACGGTTCCCTCTCTGCGTCCAAAGTTGGTTTCCGCTTCCGCGCTGCGCATGTTCCAGAAAGTCATGCCACCGATGTCGAACACGGAAAAAGAAGCAATTGATGCTGGAACAACCTGGTGGGAAGGCGATCTGTTTCGCGGCGCACCGGACTGGAAAAAGCTGCATAACTACCCGCGTCCGCAGTTGACCGCCGAAGAGCAGGCGTTTATCGATGGGCCGGTTGCTGAAGCCTGCCGGATGGCAAACGACTTTGAAATCACCCACGAACGCGCCGATATCCCGCCAGAACTGTGGGCGTTTTTAAAAGAGCACCGCTTCTTTGCCATGATCATCAAGAAGCAATACGGCGGGCTGGAATTCTCGGCTTACGCACAGGCGCAGGTGCTGCAAAAACTGGCCGGCGTCTCCAGTATTGTGGCAATCACCGTCGGCGTGCCTAACTCACTCGGCCCCGGCGAACTGCTGCAACACTACGGAACGGAAGCACAAAAAGATCACTACCTGCCACGTCTGGCACGCGGTCAGGAAGTGCCCTGCTTTGCGCTGACCAGCCCGGAAGCGGGCTCGGATGCAGGTTCGATTCCCGATACCGGGATTGTCTGCTACGGCAACTGGCACGGCGAACAGGTTTTAGGTATGCGCCTGACCTGGAATAAACGCTATATCACACTCGCGCCGGTCGCTACCGTGCTGGGGCTGGCCTTTAAGCTGTACGATCCCGATCATCTGTTAGGCGATGAAGACGACGTCGGCATTACCTGTGCGTTGATTCCGACAGATACCGACGGCGTTAAAATCGGCCGCCGCCATTTCCCGCTGAACGTGCCGTTCCAGAACGGACCGACACAGGGTGAGAACATTTTTGTCCCGCTGGACTACATTATTGGCGGTGCGAAGATGGCGGGTCAGGGCTGGCGTATGCTGATGGAATGTCTGTCAGTCGGTCGCGGCATTACGCTGCCGTCCAACTCTACCGGCGGGCTGAAGTCCATTGCTCTCGGCATCGGTGCTTACGCGCACATTCGCCGCCAGTTCAAGATCTCTATCGGTAAGATGGAAGGTATCGAAGAGCCGCTGGCACGCATCGCGGGTAACGCTTATGTGATGGACGCCGCCGCAACACTGATTACCAGCGGCATCATGCAGGGTGAAAAACCGGCAGTGCTCTCCGCTATCGTCAAATATCACTGTACCCACCGCGGTCAGCGCAGCGTGATGGATGCGATGGATATCGCTGGTGGTAAAGGTATCTGTCTCGGCCCGACCAACTTCCTGGCGCGCAGCTATCAGGGCGCGCCGATTGCGATCACCGTGGAAGGGGCGAATATCCTGACGCGCAGTATGATCATCTTCGGGCAAGGCGCCATCCGCTGTCACCCTTATGTGCTGGAAGAGATGGCAGCGGCGCAGGAGAACGACGTCCCACGCTTTGACCGTGCGCTGGTTGGACACATCGGCCACGTTGGCAGCAACAAGGTGCGCAGCTTCTGGCTTGGGTTGACCAACGGCCTTCTAAGCCGTGCGCCAGTGAACGACAAAACACGCCGCTACTATCAGCAGCTCAACCGGCTCAGCGCGAACCTGGCCCTGCTGGCGGATGTGTCAATGGCGGTACTGGGCGGCAGCCTGAAGCGTCGTGAACGTATCTCGGCGCGTCTGGGGGATATTCTCAGCCAGCTCTATCTGGCTTCCGCGACGCTGAAACGCTATGAGGACGAAGGGCGTCAGAAAGCGGATTTACCGCTGGTGCACTGGGGCGTGCAGGATAGCCTGCATCAGGCCGAGCAGGCGCTGGACGATCTGCTGCGTAACTTCCCGAATCGTGTTGTTGCAGGGCTGCTGACCTTTATTATCTTCCCACTGGGTCTGCGCTGCCCGGCACCGTCTGACCGCCTCGACCATGAGGTCGCGAAAATTCTGCAAACGCCGTCAGAAACTCGTAATCGTCTGGGACGCGGCCAATATCTGGTTGCCAGCGAACACAACCCGGTCGGGCTGCTGGAAGAGGCTTTACTGGATATCATCGCCGCCGAGCCGATTTACCAACGTCTGGCAAAAGCCAGCGACAAAGCGCTGCCGTTCATGCGACTGGATCAGTTAGCAGAACAGGCGCTGGTGGAAGGTCAGATTACCGCAGAAGAAGCGGCTATTCTGACCAAAGCCGAAGCCAGCCGCTTACGCTCAATCAACGTGGATGACTTTGCGTTCGACGCACTGGCCGCCAACAAACCTAAACCGGTCTCGCAGTCAGAAAGAAAAACCGAAGCAGCATAAACAACAACAGGCCGCCAATAGGGCGGCCTGTTCTTTCCTTTAAAGGCACATCAGTTGTAAAATCCACATCCTCTTTCCTTCTGAATGAAACCCGACACATGGCTTACATCCCCAAGAACTACGCCAGACTTGAAAGCGGCTACCGCGAAAAAGCGCTCAAACTTTTCCCGTGGGTATGTGGTCGCTGTTCACGCGAATTCGTCTATTCCAACCTGCGTGAATTAACCGTTCACCACATCGATCACGATCACAGCAATAACCCGGAAGACGGCAGTAACTGGGAAATGCTGTGCCTCTACTGCCACGACAATGAGCATTCAAAATATACTGATGCGGATATGTACGGTTCGACTGTCGTCGCGGGTGAGGATGCGCAGAAGGATGTTGGCGTTGCCACGCACAACCCTTTCGCGGATTTAAAAGCGATGATGAATAAAGGGAAGAAATAGGTTTGTTTACCGCTCCCATCCGATTCGCGATGGGAGCGAGGACTGACATAACGCCGTTACGCGAATCAGGCACCACTCTGCCGTACACGCGCCAGCAGCGCATCCACATCCGCAATATGCGGAGCCGCCAGCACTAAAGTTCTGCCCAGCGAAATAGCATGACGCTGGCATGCTAAACGCGCTTCCGTTTCCTGAATGCTGTCCAGATCGGCGACGTGCGCCAGCCCAATCGTGCGGCGAATCAGTTCGGTACCACAGTAGCCAACGGCATCCCGCCACACTTGCTGTAAAAACAGCGCAGCATAGCCCGGTTCCGCCAACGCCGGATCGCGGCTTTCATTGTCGCTCAACGCCAGAAAACGAGCGGAAAAGGTCTGCCACAGCGTACGGATATCTTCCAGACGTCGTTCACGCCCTGCCGCGGCCTCACGCGGTGCCAGCAGCCCCGGCAGGCCACAATAATTCAGCA
This sequence comes from Pectobacterium sp. PL152, assembly GCA_021907015.1. Lineage (GTDB taxonomy): Bacteria > Pseudomonadota > Gammaproteobacteria > Enterobacterales > Enterobacteriaceae > Pectobacterium. The sequence goes on from CP091064.1 coordinate 1,288,768, forward strand.
GCAGGTTGCCGATTGCCGTACCGACATCAAAGCCAATCGGCCCGTAGAAACCAAATTCAGCATCAATCGCCTTTAAACGCCCTTCTGCGACAAAAATCGAACCGCTATGGATATCGCCGTGCAGTAACGCTTCGGCTTTGCTCAGAAAGCCATGCTTCAGCCCAGCAACCGCCAGCTTCAACGCTTTATCGTCACGCAGCGCCTGTACATCCGGCGTCAACGCCGCGTCAAACTGGTTTCTTTCATGATCGATATAAGGATCGGTAAAGAAAAGGTCTTCGGTAATCTGACACAGTTCAGGGTTGGTGAACTGGCTGACCGCCGCTTTCTTCTCATGCGGGTGCTGATGAAAATCAGAAGTGTGGAATAGCGTCTGTGCCAGATATTCTCCCAACTGTGCCGCCGCCTGAGGATAATCCGCCCCTTTAACCAGCTCACTGCGCCAGATGCGATGATCGGAAAGATCTTCCTGCACCATTACTGCCAGTTCGGGATCGTGATAGAGCACGGTCACGGTGTGCTGCGGACAAAAGCGCGCGTGCGTCAGCAACGTTTCGGCCTCAATCCTGGCACGGTCAAGCGTCAGCGGCCAGGACTCCCGACGCAGCGCACGTAGGGCAATGCCTGTTTGACGATGACCCGACTGACGCCCGCTTCATCTTTAATTTTAAATACCAGATTCAGATTGCCATCGCCGATTTCTTCTGCGGCTACCAGCGTTTGCGGCTGGCTGACACCGCCGAACTGGCGGGCATATTCAACAGCGTCATTCGCCGTAAAAGTGCGGTAAAGTGACATTCCAACTCCTCGCTATTCTGAAATCAAAACGGTTCTAAAATTAAAACTATTCTTGAACTCAATTTATGGACATAAAAACGTTCGGACGTCTATACATCTATCAGGCATCTTGGCAGAATAAGAATATCGATGCAACATGGATTTAACGACCGATGCAGACACTTAACACCACCAGCCTGAAAATCGTTGATAACCAACTGTGGATCCTCGACCAGCAGGCGTTGCCGCAAGAAAAATGCTGGCGCCCTTGCCCGGATGTCGCTTCACTGGTTGAGCATATCCAAACGCTACGCGTACGTGGCGCCCCGCTGATTGGCCTGTCCGCCAGCCTGCTGCTCGCGCTGCTGGCAGAAAAAGGGTTATCGCAGGCCGAACTGGCACAGGCGCTGGAGACGCTGCGGGCATCGCGCCCTACCGCCGTGAACCTGATGAACAATCTGGATCGCATGAAGCTAGCGTTGGCACAGCCGCAGTTTGTCGCTGCGCTGGTGCAAGAAGCCCTACGGCTGGTAGAAGAAGATCGCGCGCTGTGTGAGCGCATTGCCGACCATGGCGCAGCGCTGGTGAAACCAAACAGCCGTCTGCTGACCCATTGCAACACGGGCGGTCTGGCAACAGCCGGCATCGGCACCGCCATCGGCGTGTTGCTGCGTGCGCACCAACAGGGAAAGGTCACTCAGGTGTGGGTCGATGAAACCCGACCACTCTTGCAGGGCGGACGCCTCACGGCCTGGGAACTCGGCGAGCTGGGCATTCCTTATCAGTTGATCTGTGATTCGATGGCCGCCAGCCTGATGGCACAGGGCCAGGTGGATGCGATTTGGGTCGGCGCTGACCGCATTGCCGCTAACGGCGACGTCGCCAATAAGATCGGCACTTACAGCCTCGCGGTGCTGGCACACTATCACCAGATTCCGTTTTACGTCGCGGCACCGCACACCACGCACGATCCCGCGTGCCCGGACGGTCGAGCCATTCCTATCGAACAGCGCGCCGCCGCTGAAGTCACCGGCGTTTCCGGCAGCTTCGGCCACTGCCAGTGGGCACCGCAGAACGCGGCAGTCTACAACCCGGCGTTTGACGTCACCCCCGCCGAATTAATCAGCGGTTGGGTACTCGACACTGGCGTGGTAACGCCACAGGATGTGAAAGAAGGGATATTTCAGACGGTGTTAAAGTGACGATAAACAATGCTGATATTTTTGGGGTAAAGAACCACCTTGGCACTTCCCTATGAAGAAATCCTCTTAATACACCAATACAGAGGTATCTCGTATTTTGCCGTTACCCGGCGTAAAAAATTATGCTGAGGAGATAGCAGGCTTAGGATGAGCCGCATGGACGCGGCTCAAGCTTGCGCCACGTCGGGAACGTGTCGCAAGCGGTCCGTTAAAGCCTGATATCGACGAAGGTACCGCGTCAGCGGCATAATTTCCCGCCGAAAGCCAGGGTTCCCAGGGCGACGGCGATTGAGCCGCCCTGGGTCGGGCGCGTGCTACAAGGTAGTATGAAAATAACGCCATTATCGCGCACGAAACCGTCTCTTAGTCTGCATAAAAATGTGACTAAGAGATAGGTGGAGGTTGATAAGAGGTTTTACAACAAACAAGTTAGCGCTCCAATTTCGGATACGCATCCGCAATCTTATCGCCGGTAAAATGCGCGATCCAGCCTTCCGGGTTATCGAACAGGCGGATGGCGGTGAAGTGCGGTTCCGGCCCCATATCAAACCAGTGCGCGGTGCCCGCGGGCACGGACAGCAGATCGTTCTTCTCACACAGGATCTGGTAAATCTTGCCGTTCAGGTGCAGGCAGAACAGCCCCGCGCCTTCGACGAAAAAGCGCACTTCATCTTCGTGATGCACATGCTCGGATAAAAACTTGGTGCGCAGCTCCGCACGTTGCGGGTTATCGGAACGCATACTGATGACGTCCCAGCTCTGATAGCCTTTTTCTGCCACCAGCTTATCAATCTCATGCTGATAGGCCGCCAGCACTTCTTCAGACGACGGCGCATCGCTCAGCTTCTGGCTGGCTTCCCAGCGTTCAAAACGTACGCCGATGTCATTCAGCTGTTTCTGAATCGCCTCGGCATCCTGACTTTGCCAAATCGGCTGGCTTGCATCGCTGTCGCTAAAAATGGTTAATCCACTCATTGGGCGTACTCCGGTAAGTCGATCTGGTCAAAACGTGCCACCTGACGGTGACGGCTTACACTATCCGCATCATCACGAATAAGCTGGCAGGTGTGCCAACCGGCCTCCTGCGCGGCATCCAGCTCCTGACGAATGTCCGATAAGAACAGAAGTTGTTCGGCAGGTAGCCCGATGGCTTGCGCAATCGTGCGATAAGAATCGGTCTCGCGCTTCGCACCGACGCGGGTATCAAAATAGTCGCTGAACAGCGGACGCAGGTCACCCGCGTTGCTGTAACCGAACAGCAGTTGCTGCGCTTCTACCGAGCCTGACGAGTACACATACAAACGCAGGCCTTGTTGCTGCCATGCCGCGAGCTGCGCTGCCACTTCAGGATACAAATGCCCTGAAAATCACCGTTGCGGTAGCCCGCCCGCCAGATAATGCCTTGCAAAAGCTTCAGTGCGGTAGATTTACGGTCCTCATCCATAAACTGGTTCAGCGCGGCAATCAGCGTCTCACTATCCGCATCCGGCTGGCTCAGCTCCTGACGCAGCGCGTCCAGCGCCTGCGCGATCTCAGGATCGCTCCCGTGCTGCCGCACCGTGTCGGCCAGACGTTCACGGGCATAAGGGAACAGCACGCTGTGAACAAAACGGATGTCGCTGGTGGTACCTTCAATATCCGTCACAATCGCGTTAATCATGCTTTCGCCTCCAGCAGCCGACGTTGCAATTCACACTGGAACAGGAACTCCAGCCCTTCCAGATGACGACGCGCTTCTTTCACCGTGGCGCCCCAGCAGTAAAGGCCGTGGCCGCGCACCAGAAAACCGTAGCGCAACGGCGTGTGGCTAGCGTACTCGGTTACCCGCTGTGCCAGCGCAGGAATATCCTGATCGTTATCAAAAATCGGGATCGCCACGCGATCCAAATGGGTCGTCTGCCCCGCCAACGACTTCTGCATTTCGTAGCCGTGCAGCACCAGTTCAGCGCCCTTCTCTACCCGAGACAGCACCGTGGCATTCACCGAGTGCGTGTGCAGCACCGCGCCAATCGTCGGCTCTCGACGATACAGCAACGTATGCAGCCCCGTTTCCGCCGATGGCGTACGGCCGCTCGGCACATGGTTCGTGGCAATCTCCACCAGCAGGAAATCCTCTGCCTGAAGGCTGCCTTTGTCTTTACCCGATTCGGTAATCAGGAACTGCGCGTCATCAAGGCGTACGGACATATTGCCGCCCGTCGCTGGACACCAGCCTTTCTCGCCGATCCAGTGGCAGGCCGCAAGCAGCGCCGTCAATTGTTGATTTTCAGTCATGAGGCTTCCCGTTTTTGGTCTTTCTTTTTCAAAGCATGCAGTTGCAGGTTTAGATCTTTTCATTATGTCTTAGCACGCAAAGGCATTTAGCCGTTTAAACGTCCAAGCGTCTTGATTGCCAAATACTAACAGCATGTTATATTACGAGGCAATACAGGCTTGCAGGAGTCCTACCCGCTATGAGCGCCGCGCTAATCCCCGACAGTAAACTGCCTTCGCTGGGCACCACCATTTTTACTCAGATGAGTGCACTGGCCCAACAGCATCAGGCCATCAATCTATCACAAGGTTTCCCTGATTTTGACGGCCCGGACTATTTACAACAGCGGCTGGCGTATCACGTCAGTCAGGGCGCGAACCAATATGCGCCGATGACCGGCGTCGCGCCGCTGCGTCAGGCGATTGCCGAAAAAACAGAAGAACTGTACGGCTGGCGACCGGATGCCGATAGTGAAGTCACCGTCACGGCGGGTGCCACTGAAGCGCTGTTTGCCGCTATTGCGGCGCTGGTGCGCCCCGGCGACGAAGTCATTTGTTTCGATCCCAGCTATGACAGCTATGCGCCTGCCGTTACGCTGGCTGGCGGCGTACTCAAACGCATCGCCTTGCAGCCGCCCGCATTTCGCGTGGACTGGTCGCATTTTGCTGACCTGCTGAGCGATCGTACTCGTTTGGTCATCCTGAATACCCCACACAACCCGTCCGCCACCGTCTGGCAGAAAGCCGATTTTGAACAACTGTGGCAGGCGATTGCCGCGCGTAACATCTTTGTGCTGAGCGATGAAGTCTACGAACATATCTGTTTCGACAGTGAAGGGCACGCTAGCGTGCTGGCACATCCGTCGCTGCGTCAACGCGCCATCGCCGTCTCATCGTTTGGTAAAACGTTCCACATGACCGGCTGGAAAGTCGGCTACTGCGTCGCCCCCGCGGTATTGAGTGCGGAAGTGCGTAAAGTTCACCAGTATCTGACGTTCTCCGTGAACACGCCTGCCCAGTTTGCGATTGCCGATATGCTGCGTGAACAGCCGCAACACTGGCGTGAACTGCCCGATTTTTACCGTGCCAAGCGCGATCGCTTCATCAACGCACTGGCGAGCAGCCGTTTCGAGATTCTGCCTTGCGAAGGCACCTACTTCCTGCTGGCGGACTATCGGGCGATTTCCGATCTGGACGATGTCAGTTTCTGCCGCTGGCTGACCGAACACGTTGGCGTCGCGGCCATTCCGCTGTCCGTCTTTTGCGCCGATCCGTTCCCACATACGTTGATTCGACTATGCTTTGCTAAACAGGAAGCAACGTTGGATGCCGCTGCGGAGCGTTTATGTCGACTTTAAAGATTTCACTACTGCAACAGCCGCTGGTCTGGCGCGATGGGGAAGCCAATCTGCGCCATTTCGATACCTTATTGGCAGAGATGAGCGGACGCGATCTGATTGTGTTGCCGGAGATGTTCACCACCGGCTTTGCGATGGAAGCAGCCAAAGGCAGTCTGGAGCAGTCAGTTGTAGAAGCGTGGCTGCACCAGTGGGCGCAGAAAACGAATGCCCTGATCGGCGGTAGCGTCGCGGTGAACACGCCAAAAGGCGCAGTGAACCGTTTCCTGCTGGTCGATCCGCACGGTGAGGTGTATCACTACGATAAACGCCACCTGTTTCGCATGGCGGACGAACACCACCATTATCAGGCAGGCACGGAACGGGTCACCCTTGAGTGGCGCGGCTGGCGTATCTGTCCGATGATCTGCTACGACCTGCGTTTCCCGGTCTGGTCGCGCAATCGGCAGGACTACGATCTGGCGCTGTATGTCGCCAACTGGCCTGCGCCTCGCGCAGCACACTGGCAGACGCTGCTGGCAGCGCGCGCCATTGAGAATCAGGCCTACGTTGCAGGCTGTAACCGCGTTGGCACCGACGGCAACGGTCACAGCTACCGTGGCGATAGCCTGATTATTAATGCACAGGGGGAAATCCTGGCTTCTGCCGCCCCCAACCAGCCTGCCCGTCTGGACGCGGAACTGTCGCTGGAAGCGCTGCAAAGCTATCGGGAATCCTTCCCCGCCTGGCGCGACGCCGATCGTTTTACGCTGTAGCTGTCATTGCTGTAGCTGTCGTTACTGTGCAGAGGCGTGGTAGAACACCGCCTGATAAAATGCCTGTAGCGCCAGCGCCACATCCGCGGTGGTCACAGATTCGTCAGGGTGGTGGCTGATGCCGCCACGACAGCGAACAAACAGCATCGCTACCGGCCAGCGTTCGGCGATGGCAATCGCATCGTGTCCCGCGCCGCTTGGCAGCATCAGCGTTTTCCCCTGCACCTGCGTCACCGCCTCGTTTAATATCGACTGCAAGGTGGGATCGCAGCGGGTTGCCGCAATACGGTAATACTCTTCGGCACTAAACTGGCAGCCGCGCTGGTGCGCGATATCCTGCCCTAGCGTCAGGAGTTTCTCTAACAGCGCATCCAGCGGTGCATCCTCCGGTCCGCGAATATCCAGCGTCATCTTCACTTCACCGGGAATGACGTTCGCCGCGCCCGGCAAACACTGCAACGTACCAAACGTGGCGACCAGATGGGGATCGCTTTCACGCGTAGTCCGCTCAGCCTGCGCCATCCAGTCCGCCGCCGCCGCCAGCGCATCCTGCCGTTGCGTCATCGGTACGGTGCCCGCATGTCCCGCCAACCCAAGGAACGTGCAATTGAGCCGCCGCGCCCCGTTGATCGCCGTGACCACGCCCAGCGCCAGATCCTGCTGTTCCAGACACGGTCCCTGTTCGATATGCAATTCCAGATAGGCAGCGATGTCGCTGACCGGACGCGCGGCCAGCGCCACCTCAAGTGGATCCAGCCCCGCAATGGTCAGCGCCTGCGCTACACTGGTGCCTTCGGCATCCTGACACTCCAGCCAGTTCCCCGGCCAGGTGCCTGTTAGCCCTCGACTACCGAGCAGCGTAATACCAAAGCGTGTCCCCTCCTCATCGCCGAAGCCGATAATTTCCAACGCCACGGGCAAACGCGTACCCTGCTGATGAAATGCGCGCACCACTTCAATCGCCGTCAATACGCCCAACATCCCATCATAGCGTCCGGCATTGCGCACCGTGTCCAGATGCGAACCGAGCAACAGCGCGGGTGCATCCGGCGTTAATCCTTCATAGCGACCGCAAATGTTGCCAACGCTATCCTGCCAGACACTCATCCCCGCCTCGCGCATCCATTCCCCCACCCGCGCATTGGCGCGCAGGTGCTCCAGCGACAGATAAACGCGAGTCAACTGGCCGGGCGTTTCGCTGATTTCTGCCAGCGCATCGCAACGCGACATAATCTGCTCAGCGGCAACGCGTGCCGCAGCGGGCGACATCAACCTTTCACTCATGCACGTCCCTCGTCCGTCGCGTAACAATTCCAGGCAGCCTGCAACGCTTCACCCTGCACCGTGCGGAAACCCAGCCGATTTAATACGGCCTCCAGCGCTGTCAGCGTTTGCATCACACAGTCTTTACGCGCGTTGTAGCCCATCGTGCCAATGCGCCAGATCTTGCCCTGAAGCGGGCCAAACGAGGTGCCGATCTCAATGGCGAAATCTTCCAGCAATAACTTACGCACCTGCTCACCGTGCACACCGTCAGGAATGACCACGCCCAGTACGTTATTCATTTTGTGAGGCAACGAACCAAAGGTTTCCAGCCCCATCCCCTGAATCCCCGCCACCAGCGCATTACCGTGCAACGCATGGCGGGCAATGCTGCGATCCAGGCCTTCTTCGAGGATCGTTCGGGCACATTCACGGGCGGCAAACAGCATGCTCGTCGCCTCGGTGTGGTGGTTCAGACGCTCCGGCCCCCAGTAATCCATCACCATGCCCAGATCGAAATAGTTGGAATAGATCATCTCGTCATCGCCATCCTGATGCGCGTCCGTTCGGATCCCCTCCTCTACGCATTTACGACGGCGGATCACCGTTTCCATCTGCGGGCTGAGCGTGATCGGTGAGCTGCCAGACGGCCCGCCGAGACACTTCTGTAATCCGGCGGAAACCGCATCCAGTCCCCATTTGTCCGTTTCCAACGGGTTCCCGCCAAAAGACGCCGTCGCATCGGTATAAAACAGTACGCCATGACGGCGGCAAATCTCGCCCAACTCTTCCAGCGGTTGCAGCATGGTGGTGGAGGTGTCGCCCTGTACCGTCAGCAGCAGGCGTGGACGTACCGCCTTGATCGCGTCTTCGATTTGGTCAGGCGAGAACACCTCGCCCCACGGTACTTCAATGGTATGAACCTCGGCACGACAGCGGCGGGCAATCTCACACAGTAGATGACCAAAACGACCAAATACCGGCACCAGCACCTTGTCGCCAGGCCGGATTGATGACAGCAGAATCGCTTCGATCCCCGCGCGCGAGGTGCCGTCTACCAGCATCGTCCAGCGGTTTTCCGTGCGGAAAAGCTGACGATAGAGCGCCATGACCTGATTCATGTAGTTCGTCATCGCGGGGTCATACTGTCCAACCAGTTGGCTGGCCATTGCCCGTAATACGCGCGGATCGGCGTTGATCGGCCCCGGCCCCATCAGTAAGCGATGAGGTGGATTAATTTGCGCGTACAGTTCGCTGCTCATGGTTATATGCTCCACACTTTTGTTTCGACTTACACATTCGGCAAGCGTCATTACGCTTCCGATAGTCCTCGCACCGAGGCGATAAACTGTTTTAATTCACGGGTCTGCGGGTTAGCGAACAGCGTTTTGCTGTCGCCCTGCTCCCAGACGGTGCCCTGATGCATAAACACCACGCGGTCACCCACTTCACGGGCAAAATTCATTTCATGCGTCACCAGAATCAGCGTCATCCCTTCTGCGGCCAACTGTTCCAGCACTTTCAACACTTCGCCGACTAATTCAGGATCGAGCGCCGAGGTAATTTCATCGCACAGCAAGACTTTCGGGTTCATCGCCAGCGCGCGGGCAATCGCGACGCGCTGCTGCTGGCCGCCCGACAGGTTGGCAGGATAGTAGTGAAGGCGTTCACCCAGTCCGACTTTATTGAGCATCTGTTCACCCAGCTCACGGCATTCCGCCGCGCTTTTCCCCAGTACGCGGCGCGGTGCCAGCATCACGTTTTCCAGCGCCGTCATATGCGGGAACAGATTGAAATTCTGGAACACCATCCCGACCGAGCGGCTGATTTCCCGCGCCTGCGAATCTCGGTCGGTAACCGTCATCCCGCCCAGCTTGATGCTGCCGTCCTGATAGCCTTCCAGACCGTTCATGCAGCGCAGGAGCGTGCTCTTACCGGAGCCGCTGCGCCCAATGATCGAAATGACTTCACCCATTTCGATATCCAGATCCACCCCTTTCAGGACATGGTTCTGGCCGTAATACTTTTGAACCTGATTAATGGTGATGAGCGGCATTGAATTTCTTCTCCAGATAGCGGCTGTAGTAAGAGAGCGGATAGCACATCAGGAAGTAGCCCAGCGCCACCAATCCGAACACTTTAAACGGCTGATAGGTCACGTTATTCAGCATGGTTCCCGCTTTGGTCAGCTCGACAAATCCGATGATTGACGCCAGCGCGGTGCCTTTAATGACCTGAACGGAAAACCCCACCGTGGGCGCGATGGCGATACGCATCGCCTGCGGCGCAATCACCCGATAGAGCGTCTGGCCGAAATCCAGACCGAGACAGCGCGAGGCTTCCCACTGCCCTTTCGGCAAGGCTTCCACACTGCCGCACCAGATATCCACCAGAAAGGCGCTGGTAAACAGCGTCAGCGCCAGTGCCGCCGCCGTCCACGGGCTCACATCGATGCCGAACAGCGCCAGCCCGAAAAACGCGAGAAACAGCTGCATCAGCAGCGGCGTCCCCTGAAACAGCTCGGAATACAGATGGACAAAGCGCGTCGGCCATTTGCGCTTGGTCAACCGCAGCAGCATCAGCGGGAACGTCACCAGCGCACCGCCGATGAAGGCCGTCAGCGACAGCAGCAGTGTCCAGCGCGCCGCCAGCAGCAGGTTGCGCACAATATCCCAGTCGGTAAATGCCATTATGACTGACTCCCTAAGAAACGCCGTCCCGCCAGCAGCAAGAGTTGCCGCATCAGGACAGATAGCGCCAGATAACACAGCGTGGTCGCCAGATACACTTCAAAGCTTAAAAACGTACGGGACTGAATCAGGTTGGCGGCAAAGGTCAGTTCTTCATAAGACACCTGTGACACGACCGACGATCCCAGCATGACAATGATGCATTGGCTGACCAACGCCGGATAAATCCGCTGGAGCGCGGGCGGAAGAATGACACGTAAAAAGGTCTGCACCCGCGTCAGCCCCAGCACACGGGCCGCTTCCCACTGGCCTTTCGGCGTCACCTGAATCCCCGCGCGGATAATCTCGGTGCTGTACGCCCCGAGGTTAATCAGCATCGCCAACAGCGCGGCCTGCCCTGCGGTGAGCTTCCAGCCCAGACTCGGCAAACCGAAAACGATGAAAAACAGCTGCACCACAAACGGCGTATTGCGGATCAGCTCGACATAGATTCCCCACAGCCGACTCAGCAGAGTGGGTTTACCGCTGCGCAAGGCCGCCCCGCAGATACCGATAGCAATACCGCCGAGGGTGGCCATGACCGTCAGCTCAATGGTGACCCACAACCCCGCCAGCAGCTCAGGCCAGAACGGAAACAGCGCGGAAAAATTAAGCTGATAGGTCATGGCATGCTCCCGTTAAGCCTTGATGCTGGCCGGCAGCGGCGCTTTCAGCCATTTTTCCGACAGGGTATTGAGCGTATTGTCTTTCAGCGCCTGCTCAATCAAGGCATCGACTTTCGCTTTCAGTGCGGGTTCATCCTTTTTCAGACCGATGTAGCACGGCGAATCTTTCAGCATAAATTTAGCCACCGGCGCTTTCGTCGGGTTCTGCTCGGCGATAGCCGCGACTACCAGATTGCCGGTGGCGACATACTCCACCTGCCCGGACAGGTACGCCGACAGCGTGGTGTTGTTGTCTTCGTAGCGCTTAATCTGCGCGGCCTTCGGCGCGATATCCGTTAGCACCATGTCTTCTACCGCACCGCGCGTAACGCCGATGCTTTTGCCTTCCAGCGCGTCTGACGATGTCAGCGAACTGTCTTTCGGCCCAAATACGCCGAGGAAAAACGGCGCATAAGCGCGGCTGAAATCGATCACTTTTTCACGCTCGGCGTTTTTACCCAGGCTGGAGATCACCAGGTCAACTTTGTTGGTTTGCAGGTAAGGCACGCGGTTGGCGCTGGTTACCGGAACCAGCTGCAACTTTAGTTTCATCTCTTTCGCCAGATAGCGGGCGATATCGATGTCATATCCCTGCGGTTGCAGATCCGTCCCTACCGATCCAAACGGCGGGAAATCCTGCGGCACAGCGACACGCAGCACACCGCGCTTCTCGATATCCTGCAACTGATCGGCCATCGCGCTACCGGCCTGAACCAGTAACATTGCCGCGCCCATCACCGCCAGTAACCCTTTTTTGATGCCCAGTTTATTGATCAACATCGTCTCTGCCCCCGGTTAGTGTAATTGAAACGAAAGATTCTTTAAAAACAAATACTGAAACTATCGTTACAAATATTAAGCAAGGAGCATGCCAGATTACGTGGTTACCCTTGACGATAAGGAACAACGTAGAAGGTCAGAGAATCGTGCTGAAATATGGCATAGCTGTGGATATGGAATACTGGTGAACAGTTTCGGGCGTGATTATAGAAAGATAATTTATGCAACTCATGCACCACGCCCGACGTAGGGCTGCTCAATCGCCGCAGCCCTACGAACCCTGGCTTTCGGCGTGAATTATGCCGCTACGCGGTACATTCGAAACGCGTGTCATCCTGTCGAACCGCCTGTGACGCGCTCCCGGCGCGGCACAGGCTTTCGCAGCGTCCATGCTGCTCATTCGGGATGCCCCACATTTCTCATCATAATTTTTACGCCTATGAACAGATAACAGCAGGAATAGTTAGTGCTCGTATAAAATAAGAAACAGAAGACAAACCCAACCTAAAAACGCACCATTAAGGTGCGAAAGCACCAAGTTAACGCCCCATTAGCGTTGTTCAAGCTCATCCAGTTCACTATAAAGATCCGCGATCTGGTGGATGCGCTGGCGTCCGTCACGCAGCATTTCATGCAGTAGCGCGTTACTGATGACGTTCACCAAACTCATGGCGGATGAATAGCTGTCAAACGCCGAGACGCTGTCCAGCGGAACGCACAATGACCAGGTTGCCAGCGACATCAGCGCACTGGCCTGCGGTTCACACAGCAGCAGCACGGGCACGCCACGTTTTTGCAGTTGCGCCAGCAGCGGCTGAATCAGGCGCGGACGACGGCGAAAGGCCACCACAATCACGACATCCTGCGCCGTGAGATCCACCAGCTCTTCGGACAGCGTCTGCCCCGGCTGCGCCAGCAGCGTGACCTGTTGGCGAATCTGGAGCAGTTGTTGGCGCAGGTGTAGCGCCACCGGATAGCTATTGCGTAGCCCAATCAGGCACAGGCGCTGCGCCTGCATCAACGCCTGAATCACCGCGCCAAACTGCACAGGGTCAATCTGGTTTATCCACTGCGTCAGGTTCGCCATTTCCTGTTTGTAGTGCCGCGCCAGCAGCGTATTGCCCTGCACGGCATCGCGGTTATCCGCCAGCGGCATCCCGCTCTGGCGCAGCGTTCTGAGCTCATCGCGCATGTCGCGGTAGCTGGGGTAACCCAATCGTTTGAACAACCGGCTGACGGTCGCCTTGGAAACACCGCTCAACCGCGCCAGCTCGGCGCTGTTGTAGCTAATCAGATCGTCAAAGTGATCGAAGATGAAATCCGCGACGCGCTGTTCCTGCGGGGAAAGTTCGCCGTAGCGATCCCGTAATCGTTCATCTATTTGCATCATCGTCTCTCACCCATTGCGCTTGTTGTAACGTTTGTTTCATGTCGCAGAACATAGCACAGGATTGTCGGGATGATACAGATACCCCTTCCGGTGCTGCATACGGACTTTCCACCGTAGTAAAAAACTGGAACGCCGTTTGCTTAAAGCTAAGGTTAATAACACTCACCCTACATAACATTCAAAAAAGGAATTCCGGCATGATGCAAAGCAATACCGCCCCGTTGGGCATGGCGGTGGCCCCTCATCATTTAGCCAGTGCCAGCGCCTTAGCCGTTCTGCGTGAAGGCGGGAACGCTATTGAAGCCATGGTCGCCGCGGCAGCAACCATTGCCGTGGTGTACCCGCACATGAATGGAATCGGCGGCGACGGTTTCTGGCTGATTGTTCCACCACACGGCGACCCTGTCGCCATTGATGCCAGCGGTGCCGCCGGGTCGCTGGCCTGCCGTGAATACTATCAGGGCGACAGCCACATTCCGCATCGCGGCCCTAAAGCGGCGCTGACCGTCGCGGGCACCGTAGGCGGCTGGCAGGAAGCGCTGGCGTACTCACAAGAGTTGGCCTATTCACAAGAAACAGACAGCCCCCGATGCCGCTGGCCCGCCTGTTATCTGACGCGATCCGCTATGCGGCGGACGGTATTCCCGTCACGCAATCGCAGGAAGATGCGCTCACCCAGCGCTATCACGAACTGAGCGATTCCCTGCCTTTAGCCAGCTCTTTATGCCGCAGGGGAATGTCCCGCGCGCGGGTAGCCGTTTCACGCAGCCGGATCTAGCCGATACCCTGACGACACTTAGCATTGAAGGGCTAGACAGTTTTTATCGTGGTTCCGTCGCCGCCCGGCTATCGAAACAGATGGCGCTGATCGGTATGCCGCTGACGGCTGAGGATCTGGCGAATTATCGCGCCAAACGAGCAGCACCGCTGGTGCTCAAGCACAGTAAAGGCGACATCTATAACCTCGCACCGCCGACGCAAGGTCTGGTGTCGCTCGCCATTCTCGGTACCGACCGATCGTCTGGAAATGGAAGATCTGAACGATAGCCAGACGATCCATCGCATTGTCGAATCGACCAAGCTGGCATTTGGCCTGCGCGACCGTTTCATTACCGATCCCAAACTGATGACACAGGATGTGCAGGCGCTGCTGGAAAGCGATGCGCTCGGCGCGCTGGCGCGACAAATCGATACCCGCAACGCCGCACCGTGGGGAGAAGGCAACGGCCCCGGCGACACGGTCTGGATGGGCGTTTGCGACAGCAGTGGCCTGTGCGTTTCTTTTATTCAAAGCATTTACCACGAGTTTGGCAGCGGCGTGGTATTACCGGGAACCGGCGTGCTCTGGCAGAACCGCGGTGCCTCGTTCAGCCTCGATCCCGCGCACCTGCTGGCGTTAGAACCGGGTAAGCAGCCTTTTCATACGTTAAATCCCGCCGCCGCACGCCTGTCCGACGGACGGACGATGGTCTACGGATCGATGGGCGGTGATGGGCAACCGCAGACGCAGGCGGCGCTCTTCATCCGCCACGTCCAGCAAGGCATGCCGCTGCAACAGGCGATTACCGCTCCGCGCTGGCTGCTGGGCAGAACCTGGGGACAGGCCTCCGATACGCTAAAGATCGAAGATCGCTTTAAGCCCGCCACGGTGGATGCCCTGCGTCAGTTAGGTCACGACGTCGAGCTGCTGGGCAGTTTTAGTGAAACGGTCGGCCACGCCGGTGCCATTGTGCGACACACCAACGGCATGCTGGAAGGGGCGTTCGATCCACGCAGCAACGGCAGCGCGGCAGGTTTCTAGTTTTTATTTAACCGGGAGAAAACAGGATGACGATGATCGAACACGATGCGCTGGCAGCCTATCTGCAACAGATGGAAACGCTACTGGCGCTGCAACTCAGTCAGGAGCGGCGTCAGGAGCTGCTTGTGCAGTTCAGCCGTATTCATACTATGGCGCAGCCGCTGATGGCTTTTCCTCTTGATGAGCATCAGGAGATTGCCGGGGTGTATACGTTATGAGTTTATACGCCAGAAGCGCGTCCTCATCGCTCTCGATCCGGCAAATACAACAAGGTTTGCAGGTTGGCACGTTCTCTGCGAGAGAACTGGCACAGCAGACGCTGGACGCGATTGAGCAAGCCAATCCCACCATCAATGCCTACACCCATGTCACCGGCGAACGCATGCTGGCAGAGGCTGAATGTATCGACACGCGCCGCCAACGTGGAGAAACGTTACCGCCGCTGGCCGGTGTGCTTTACGCCGTCAAGAACCTGTTTGATGTCAGCGGTGAAACCACGCTGGCAGGTGCCGAGCTTTTCAGCCAGCGCCCACCCGCTACGCAGGATGCTTTTGCCATCCGCCAACTTGCCAACCAGGGGGCACTGCTGTCCGGCATGTTGAATATGGACGCCTATGCCTATGGCTTTACCACCGAAAACAGCCATTACGGCCCCACGCGTAACCCGCTCGACACACAACGCATCGCCGGCGGATCGTCTGGCGGGTCGGCAGCGGCGGTCGCGGCCGGACTGGTTAACTTCACACTCGGCAGCGACACCAACGGCTCGATCCGCGTGCCGTCGTCGCTGTGCGGTATTTTCGGGCTGAAGCCGACGTTTGGCCGTTTATCACGCCACGGTAGCCACCCGTTTGTCGCCAGCCTCGATCACATCGGCCCGCTGGCGCGGCGTGCGGACGATCTGGCATTAGTGTTCGACGCATTACAAGGTCGCGATGAGCACGATCGTTTTCAGGCTAATCAGGAAACGCGGCATACCGCAGCACAGTTGGAAATCGGCAGCGAGGGATTGCGCTACGCGGTGCTGGATGGCTATTTCTCTACCTGGGCCAGCGAGGAAGCCAACGCCGCCGTGCGCCAGATCGCACGGGCGCTGGGCGCACAGGAGAGCCTGACGCTAACCGATGCCGCACTGGCACGCAGCGCTGCCTTTATTCTGTCAGCCAGCGAAGGCGGGAACCAGTATCTGCCTGACTTGCGTACTCAGCCCGAGCGCTTCGAGCCCCTGTCGCGTGAGCGGCTGCTGGCTGGCGCGATGATCCCCGCCGCCTGGTATGTGCAGGCACAGCGCTTCCGTAACTATTTCCGCCAACAGACACTGGCGTTGTTTGAACATACTGACCTGCTGATCGCCCCTGCAACCCCCTGCTCCGCCACGCTCATCGGGCAGGAAACCCTGCGTATTAATGATACCGACCTGCCCGTGCGCGCCAGTATGGGCATGCTGACACAGCCGATCTCTTTCGTCGGGCTGCCCGTCGTAACGGTGCCGGTGGCGACCGCAAACGGCTTACCGATAGGCGTGCAGATTATTGCCGCACCGTGGCGCGAGGACCTCTGCTTGCGGACGGCGTGGGCGCTTGAGCAGCAGAACATAACTTATACCCGTCATACTTCATGAGGAAAGAAAATATGTTGCCTGACGATATTAACCAGCCGGATGTGTTGGCCGACGTGACCGACGCGTTCTATCGCTACGAGAAAGCCCTAACGGGAAATGACATTGCGGTGCTGGATGAGCTGTTCTGGCACGATGAAAAAACGGTGCGCTACGGCGCGGGAGAAAACCTGTACGGGATCGAGGAAATCCGTGCTTTTCGCCTCGCTCGCCCTTCAGCCGGTCTGGACAGAACGCTGCGTAATACGGTCATCACCACTTACGGCCACGATATGGCCGTCGCCAGTACGGAGTTCACCCGCGCAGGCAGTACGAAGATCGGCCGCCAAATGCAGACCTGGGTAAAAATGCCAGAAGGCTGGCGCATTGTCGCCGCCCACGTCAGCCTGATGAGTTAGTAACAATGAAGAAAACAAGCGCAATATCTATGCGCTTGTTTCAGTTCCCACTAATCTACTTATCCGCCAAATTAGGAGCATCTGAGGCCAGATAATATTTGCCATCAATAAGCACATATTCACCAGAAGCCAGCTTACGCTTTATCACATCACGCGCTGCCATTTGCAGCTTTTTCCCCAAGGCGAAAAATGCCTGTTCCTGAAGACTTAACGTCGTAATATCGTGTGAGGATGACATAGCTTCTCCTATCTGAACCAAGTCGATTAAATGACTGCATACCAGGGATACGAATGTTAAATCTGCTTTTCCCTGCTAACCCCAGTAAACCATCATATAAATCCGCGAGATCGATTTTCCTTTTCCCTGAAAGGTCGGGAGCTGCGCACCAATAGTAAGCCCCCGATCGGGAAACATTGTAGTGGTCAAAAATCGCTCTGGCAACCGACGTAATCACCTTTAGAATTTGCCCAGAATTGAGCTCAACATGCTGATAAGCTTCCAAACGCTCTTGATTCTCAACTTTATCAAAAGCAACCGTCCAAAGACCCGACTGGGGCATTTGAAAACCAGGGATGTTATGTTTCTCATCAATCCCTTTATTAAGCAATTCGTCCGCTGACTGGAGTTTCTGAAACCAATGGCATATACCATGCCACCAACGATAAACTGACGCATAAGCAACTCACCATTCCCTGTATAGTCTTCGAAATCATGGTATTCCCAAGTGACCACGTTTAGCTTTTCCTTAGCAGAAATCAGATGAGCAGATAACCAAAATACCTTTCTTGTGACAATGTCCTTATTTCTCTTTCTGGTTTTGCTTCGCAATTTTTAAAAACACTCAAAATCCCCACTTACCGATGGTTGTTACTCCCTAAATATGACAGATATATTATTCAGAACACTCCCATTTATTGATGAGAATTAACACTCTCATTTCACCCATTATATCTTTGCTATACTGTATAAAATACCGACAGATAGCATAAGTAAAAAATGTACTTACGTCGGTCTATTTTGGTGTCTATAAGCCAAAAATTGTGACTTATTTATCATATTATTCCATTAGTGAAATTCACTATAAATCTCGGTTTATTCATAATCAGAAAAGGTTATATCACCCGCGAATAAACCACGTAAAAACCAACAGATAACGTACTGTTATAAAAAGAATTACCCTTCAAAACGAAAAACATAAAAATCACGTAAATCATGAAGATAAGACAGCAATAATAGCGTTGCCGATATCACTAATATTGTCCTGACGAGAAACCTTGCAAAGGCAATAAAGGGTTGTCTCAGAATCTGAGTATGGTAGGGTAGATTATGTTTAATCATTATCAGGGCTACGTTATAGAATTATAAACGACACAGGAAAACAATAATTTCATGGCAATTAAACTTGAAGTAAAGAATCTTTATAAGATATTTGGCGAGCACCCAGACAGAGCATTTAAACTGATTGATAAAGGCCTGAGCAAAGATCAGGTATTTGAAAAAACAGGGCTTACTGTCGGGGTAAAAGATGCCAGTCTGGCCATTGAAGAAGGCGAGATATTTGTCATCATGGGATTATCCGGTTCCGGCAAATCCACCATGGTACGCCTTCTCAATCGTCTGATAGAACCCACTCGGGGTCAGGTGCTGATCGACGGTGAGGATATTTCCCAGATATCCGATACCGCGCTGCGCGACGTGCGCCGCAAGAAGATCAGTATGGTGTTCCAGTCCTTTGCGCTAATGCCACACCTGAACATTCTCAGCAATACCGCGTTTGGTATGGAACTCGCTGGCGTGCCGAAAGCGGAACGTGAGCAAAAAGCGCTGGATGCGTTGCAGCAGGTCGGCCTCGAAGCCTACGCCGCGTCTTACCCGGATGAGTTATCCGGCGGGATGCGGCAGCGTGTCGGTCTGGCTCGCGCCCTGGCGAACGACCCCGATATCCTGCTGATGGATGAGGCGTTCTCCGCACTCGATCCGCTGATCCGTACTGAAATGCAGGATGAGCTGATCAAACTCCAGTCACGTCATCAACGCACTATCGTCTTTATCTCGCACGATCTGGATGAAGCGATGCGCATCGGTGACCGGATTGCCATCATGCACGGCGGTGAAGTGATTCAGGTCGGTACGCCCGATGAGATCCTGAATAACCCGGCCAATGACTATGTGCGCACCTTTTTCCGCGGTGTCGATATCAGCCACGTGTTTAGCGCCAAAGATATCGCCCGTCGTCGCCCGGTCACCCTAATCCGTAAAACACCCGGCGTAGGCCCACGTTCTGCGCTGAAAATCCTTCAGGACGAAGACCGTGATTACGGCTATGTGCTGGAAGGCGGAAAACGCTTCATTGGCGTCGTGTCGATTGATTCACTGAAGCAGGCGCTGAAAGAACAGCAGCCGCTGGAACAGGCGTTACTGCCCGAACCTGCTCCCGTGCCCGCAGATATGTCACTCAACGAGCTGATTTCTCAGGTCGCACAGGCTCCTTGTGCCGTTCCTGTCGTCGGCGAAAACCATGAGTACATTGGCATCATTTCCAAAGGAATGTTGCTACAGGCACTGGATAAGGAAGGAGTGACCCATGAGTAAATCAACATCCAGCCCGTGGGACAACACCACGGCACAATCTCACCCGGCTGACCAGAGCGCAGCGCCTGAGCAGGCCAATGGCGCGCAGCAGAACGATCCGTGGGCAACCAGCACACAGAACGCGCCTGCCGATTCAGCTCCAGCCCAACACAGCGCGACGCCAGACGGCGCACCGCAGAGCGATCCCTGGTCCACCGGCGCGCCCGCACAGAATGCACCGACTAACGGCAGTGATGCCTGGAGCAGCGCGCCAGCGCCTGATGGTTCCGCCGATGCCGCCCATCAGGCTGCCCAGTCCGGCAGTGACTGGTTAAACAGTGCGGCTCCCGCGACACCCGAGCATTTCAACCTGCTCGATCCGTTTAAAGACACGCTGATCCCACTGGACAGCTGGGTTACTCACGGTATCGACTGGGTTGTGCTGCACTTCAGACCGGTTTTTCAGGGCGTTCGTGTCCCGGTCGATTTTATTCTGAGCGGCTTCCAGCAGTTTCTGCTGGGGATGCCGGCCCCCATTGCCATTCTGGTGTTTTCACTGCTTGCCTGGCAGATGTCCAGCCTCGGAATGGGTGTCGCCACGCTGCTGTCATTGATCGCCATCGGTGCGATTGGTGCCTGGTCACAGGCCATGATCACCTTAGCGCTGGTGCTGACCGCGCTGTTCTTCTGCGTGCTCATCGGGCTCCCCATGGGGATCTGGCTGGCGCGTAGCGAACGGGCCGCGAAGTTTATCCGGCCGCTATTGGATGCCATGCAGACCACGCCCGCGTTCGTCTATCTGGTGCCTATCGTCATGCTGTTCGGTATCGGGAACGTGCCGGGCGTCGTGGTGACGATTATCTTTGCCCTGCCGCCGATTATTCGCTTAACGATTCTGGGTATTCGTCAGGTGCCGGCCGATTTGATTGAAGCCGCAGAATCATTCGGCGCCAGTCCGCGCCAGATGTTGTTTAAGGTTCAGCTCCCGCTGGCTATGCCGACCATCATGGCCGGGGTTAACCAGACGCTGATGCTGGCACTGTCGATGGTGGTTATCGCCTCGATGATCGCCGTGGGCGGTCTGGGTCAGATGGTACTGCGCGGTATTGGTCGTCTGGATATGGGTCTGGCTGCCGTCGGCGGCGTCGGGATTGTTATTCTGGCGATTATTCTTGACCGCCTGACTCAATCTCTGGGACGCGATCGCCGCAGCAAAGGCAACAAGAGCTGGTACGCCAGCGGCCCGATTGGCCTGCTGACCC
Source organism: Pectobacterium sp. PL152 (assembly GCA_021907015.1). Taxonomy (GTDB): domain Bacteria; phylum Pseudomonadota; class Gammaproteobacteria; order Enterobacterales; family Enterobacteriaceae; genus Pectobacterium. The sequence goes on from CP091064.1 coordinate 1,309,591, forward strand.
GTCCTTTCATCAAGCAGTAACGCACGATAAAAACAGAGGGAATCATGATGCGTAACACCACACTTTGGGCTGCCGCCCTGACGACCACACTGTTGAGCACGCAAGTTTACGCCGCTGACACCGCACAACCTGGGAAAGGCATTTCCGTTATTCCGGTGCAAAGCACTATCTCCGAGGAAACGTTCCAGACGCTGCTAGTCAGTCGCGCGTTGGAAAAGCTGGGCTATGACGTGCAACCTCCGCGTGAAGTGGACTACAACGTGGCCTATACCTCGATCGCCTCCGGCGATGCGACATTTATTGCCGTAAACTGGGATCCGCTACACGCCGACCAGTATAAAGCCGCAGGCGGGGACGCGAAGTTCTACCGTCAGGGTGAATATGTCTCCGGTGCTGCTCAGGGCTACCTGATCGATAAGAAAACGGCTGAAAAATACAAAATCACCAATATTGCGCAGTTAAAAGATCCGAAAATCGCCAAGCTGTTTGATACCAACGGCGACGGCAAAGCCGACCTGACGGGCTGTACGCCAGGCTGGGGATGTGAAGCGGCCATCAATCACCACCTTCCCGCCTATGGCTTAACCAACACGGTAGAGCATAACCAAGGTAACTATGCGGCGATGATCGCCGACACCATCACCCGTTATAAGGAAGGTAAGCCGATTCTGTACTACACCTGGACGCCGTACTGGGTGAGTGATGTGCTGGTGCCGGGACGTGATGTGGTCTGGTTGCAGGTGCCTTTCTCTTCCCAACCGGGAGAAATGAAGGGCGTCAGCACCAAGCTGCCCAACGGCGCCGACTACGGCTTCCCGGTTAACAACATGAGAATTGCCGCGAATAAGGCATGGGCGGAGAAAAACCCGGCGGCGGCGAAGCTGTTCGCCATCATGAAATTGCCGATTGCCGACGTGAATGCGCAGAACCTGCGTATGCATGAAGGCCAGGGTTCACAGCAGGATATCGAACGTCATGTTGATGGCTGGATCAAAGCCCACCAGCAGCTGTTTGATGGCTGGGTGAAAACCGCCGCTGACGCCGCGAAATAATCACTGGTAGACGAGCGCCCCTTTCGCAAAAAGGGGCGTTTTTCATTGATGGGAGATAATTACGGCAGGTTAACGATTTCGACCCAGTTCGCGCCTTTTCCGGTCGGATATTGCCCGACTCGTACTAAATCTCCGTTATCCTGATTGATGCGATACACCGACAGCGACGTCGATTTTTCACCGCTGGCAATCAGGAATGTCCCGCTCGGATCGATCTGCATACCGCGCGGTTGGGTTTCCGTCGGGTAGCGCGTAATGTATTTCAACTGGCCGGTTTTCGGCTCTACCCGCAGCAGCGTAATCGTGCTTTTAGTGCGTTCCGATACGTACAGGAATTTTCCATTTGGCGTCAGACGTAAATCGGCGCTCCATATCTGCGGCCGACTGTCGGTGCTATTTTTATCCGGCGTCATCGTTCCCGCTCGCATTCCTGCATCGGCCGGAATAGTGTCGGTATAATCCAGTAACGTAAGCTGCCCCGTCTTTTCATCCAGTGCCAGACGCGCAACTTTGCCAGACAGTTCATTACTCACATAGAGCGTTTTATTATCTGGCGATAACACCAGATGGCGCGGCCCGTTACCTTCAGGCAGTTTAATTTCCGCTGGTTCATTCGGCGTCAACGTGCCCGTCTTCGCATCAAACCGGAACTGTACGATTTGATCGCTGCCCAGATTGCTGGCAAAGACGAATTTATTTTTGTGGTCGGCAATAATGCTATGTGCCTTTTCCCCCGTTGGCACCACCGTGACCACGCTCGCGTTCACCTTGCCATCGTTATCAATGCCGTTAACCGCGACTTTATTACCGCCGTACGAGGCGCTGAACAGCCACTTGCCCGTGAAATCCGTCGAGAGGTAAGCCATGCTGTCCGGCAGTTCCGCTTTACCTAACGGGCTTAGCGCCCCGCTTTTAGGATTGATTTTATAACTCACTGCCGAGTAAGGAATGCCGCGCGTGGCCGCATAGAGGAACGATTTATCCGGGCTAACGGCCATCGGCATCACTTTCGCCCCTGCGGCCACTTTCCCGGTAGCGGTCAATTCGCCGCTTTGGGTATTGAGCGTGTAGGCGTCGATTGCGCCGTCAGTGGCCGCAGAGACGTAGACGGCAGTTACCGCCTGTGCCCCCATCGACCACAGCGCGGCGGCTGGGAAAAGTGCACATCCCATTAATACCGCGACGCTTTTTTTCTTAAACACCCGATAATGTTTAAACATACTGTCCCCTGTCGATAGTCGTATAACGTTGGCGATAAGCTAAATCAATCTCATTAAAAACAAAACAAACTTAAGAAGCGTAAAGATATTCTGGTATCTCATTAGGCTCTGCCGGATACTATAGCCTCTGCTTTTAACATCATATTAACGTTTACACTATGTCTCTTCCGCAACACGCTGTATCACCCCAGCCGCAACCGGGGCTCAGTCTATCTTTGACCCTGATTATGTCTGTCGCGACCGGCCTCGCCGTCGCCAGTAACTATTATGCTCAGCCGCTGCTGGAAACCATTGCCAGAGTGTTTGAGCTTTCCGTCAATCAGGCGGGGTTCATTGTCACCGCCGCACAGTTGGGTTACGCCGTCGGCCTGCTGTTTTTGGTTCCGCTGGGGGACATGTTTGAACGCCGAACGCTGATCGTCGGCATGACGTTACTCGCCGCAGGCGGAATGCTGCTCACCGCCTCCGCGCCCACGCTCTGGATCATGATTGCCGGTACGGCGTTAACCGGGCTGTTCTCCGTTGTCGCCCAGTTGCTGGTACCTCTCGCCGCGACGCTGGCGACGCCAGAAACGCGCGGTAAAGTGGTCGGCACGATTATGAGTGGCCTTCTGCTGGGGATTCTACTGGCGCGCACCGTCGCGGGTGCGCTGGCTTCACTCGGCGACTGGCGCACCGTGTACTGGGTTGCCAGCACGCTGATGGTTATCATGGCGCTGATTCTGTGGCGGGCATTGCCGCGCATTCCTCAGCAAAGCACGCTGAACTACCCACAGTTGCTGATCTCAATCTTCCGCCTGTTCTCCACTACCCCGCTGCTGCGCACGCGCGCTATTCTGGGCTGTCTGTCCTTTGCCAATTTCAGCATTCTGTGGACGTCGATGGCATTCCTGCTGGCTTCACCGCCCTACGGTTACTCCGAAGGCGTTATCGGCCTGTTCGGGCTGGTTGGCGCAGCGGGCGCACTAGCGGCCTCCCGCGCCGGGCGTCTGGTCGATCAGGGTAAAGCCAAGCCGACCACCAGCGTGGGGATTATCCTGCTTTTGCTTTCATGGGGCTTTATCGCGCTCGGTATTCAGTCCGTGGCGGCGCTGCTCATTGGTATTATCGTGCTGGATCTGGCGGTTCAGGGCGTGCACGTAACCAATCAAAGCGTAATCTACCGAATGATGCCCGAAGCACGTAATCGCCTGACGGCTGGCTATATGACCAGCTACTTCATCGGCGGCGCATTGGGCTCACTTCTCTCTGCCTCGGCTTACCAGCAATGGGGCTGGCTGGGCGTCTGTGCCGCAGGCGGCATTATCAGCCTGTTGAACCTGCTGGTGTGGTGGCGCAGCCATCATCACGAGACACAGGAAGCCATGGCGGCGCTGTAGCCCTTCTCATTGTCACTCTCCCGGTCGAAACCTTCTCATTCCAGAAAGTTTCCTCCGGGAAAGTTCCGCCCGAGACCATTACACCAAAAATCATCACGTCCGTTTCGCAATAGCGTGAAATTCCGGTAACGCTTTGCTAGTGTTATCGATTAATTTCCTTTAAGTACAAAAATATCAGGCCAGTGAAGACATTAACCACACCCGCATCATCGGTACCGACAAAATCTGCGTCTTTTCGCGAAGGCGTCTTTGACAGTCTGCCGATAGTTATCGGCTACATGCCTGTGGCATTCGCGTTTGGCATGAACGCCGTCAAGTTAGGATTTACGCCGCTGGAAGGCATTTTTCTCTCCTGCATCATTTACGCTGGCGCCAGTCAGTTCGTCATCACCGCCCTGCTCAGCGCAGGCATGTCCATCTGGGTGGCGGCCTTGACCGTCATGGCGATGGATGTCCGCCATGTACTGTACGGGCCTGCGTTACGGCATCGCATTGCACAACGGCTGCCAACCCGAAAGACTGCGCTCTGGGCGTTCGGCCTGACGGACGAAGTCTTTGCCGCCGCCGCGACCCGGCTGGCGAAAGATAACCGACGCTGGTCAGAAAACTGGATGATGGGCGTATCACTACTCGCCTGGCTCTCATGGGTGCTCGGCACGGTGATCGGCGCCGTATTCGGCAACGGCCCATTGGATGACTACCCGGCTGTCGAAGCCGCGCTGTCTTTCATGTTACCCGCGCTTTTCCTGAGCTTTTTACTCGCCTCTTTCAAGCGCAAACAAAGTCTGGTCGTGGCCTGCGCGCTAGGCGGCGCGCTACTGGGATTACTGCTTTCCTCCATTCCAGCCGCAATACTGCTCGGCATTCTCAGCGGCTGTCTGGCGTCGCTGGTTAACCCCGGTACGTCACAGGTGAACACATGAGTACGGAAGTCATTCTTATCGGACTGATTGTGGGGTTGGTGAACTACCTCTTCCGCTATCTGCCTCTCCGGCTGAGCGCTTCGCGCGCTTCCGGCTCACTGCAGCGCGGTAAAAAGCACTGATACTGGACAGCATCGGCATTGCCTCTATCTGTGCGCTGCTGATCGTTTCCAGCGTACCGGATATTCTCGCGCATCACGAAAAACTGCTGCCAACGCTGGTAGGCTTTATTACGTTGACGGCCTGTTTTTATAAAACCCGCAGTATCGTCTTATCGACATTACTGGGAGCGCTGTGCTACGGAATTGCTTTTAAGCTGCTTTGAATCCGCAGTCTGAATTATCAAATAAGATTTTGATTTAAATAAAGTAAACGGTGAATTATTTCCACATCATGCGATTCTCCGCTTACTTTCTGTCACAGAAATAAGCACAATTTCCCACCTGAATGCCGTTTACCCATTTAGTAACATTAGTTACTATGCATACCGTGATTAATGAGGTTTATATAAAAATGGACAGTTCATTCACTCCTATAGAACAAATGCTCGACCTACGTGCTTCACGTAAACCCGGATTTCCACGTCAGGAAGTTTTGCTACTACGTCTATTCATGCACGTTCAGGGCAAAATTTTGGAACACAGAAACAGAATGCTGAAAGATCAGGGAATCAACGAAACCCTCTTCATGGCATTGCTGACGCTGGAATCTCAGGAATCTTACAGTATTCAACCTTCCGAGCTCAGCGCCGCACTAGGATCTTCACGTACGAATGCAACGCGCATCGCTGACGATCTGGAGAAAAGAGGCTGGATAGAGCGACGTGAAAGCAACAGCGATAGACGCTGCCTGCACCTGCACCTGACGGAAGAAGGGAAAGCGTTTCTCGGTCAACTGCTTCCACCACAGCACAGCAGCCTGCATGTACTTTGTTCATCCCTTGAATCCGGCGAGCAAAAGCAGCTCGAAACCCTGATGAGAAAACTTCTGGTTCGGCTCGATGAAATGGACGATCTCGATAACCTATAACGTCGATAACCAATAGCATCGACAGTCAATAGCAACAGAAAAACAACAACAAAGAATCATAGTCGGCACCTTTTTCACCCGGAATGACCCGATGCGTACGTATCGGGCAGGTGGGTTTTGCTGCGAAAAATACGCATGACCAGCCCGCAGTCGCAACATGCGACCTGGCAAAACGGCAATCTCACGCTCCGGGCGCGGCGATCTGAAAGCTCCCCGAAGCTGCACAGCAAGATGAATTCATTGCGACTATCGCCAGGCTGCACAGTCTGGTGCGATAGCCGATACAAAGAGAATAAAAAAGAGAGAACAGCATGAGTGAAAGTGTGGAAAATCAGGTGCCGAAAACGCCACAAAGAAACAAAAACAGCAACGTAAGCGAGTGCTATCGCTGATGACATTTATTTTCGTCGTGCTGGGCTGCGCCTGGCTGGTTTACTGGTTCCTGGTACTCAGACACCACCAAAGCACCGACGATGCCTACGTCGCAGGTAATCAGATTCAGATCATGGCGCAGGTCAGCGGCAGCGTCACCCATGTTAACGTCGACAATACCGATTTTGTTAAGCAGGGACAGGTATTGGTGGAGCTTGATCCTACCGATGCTCAGCAGGCATTTGAACGTGCGAAAACCGCTCTGGCCAACAGCGTGCGCCAGACGCATCAGTTGATTATTAACAGCAAGCAGTACCAGGCCAATATTGAACTGCGCCAAACCGAGTTGAACAAGGCGCAAAGCGACTTGAGCCGCCGGGAAGCATTGGGCAGTGCCAATGCCATCGGGCGTGAAGAAGTGCAGCATGCTCGTGATGCCGTCGCGACCGCCAAAGCCGCGCTGGAAGTCGCCAGACAGCAATATCAGGCGAATCAGGCAATGATTCTGGATACGCCGCTTGAGAAGCAGCCTGCCATACAACAAGCCTCGGTAGAAATGCGCGATGCCTGGCTGGCGTTGCAGCGTACCAAAATCGTCAGCCCGATCGACGGCTATGTCTCACGCCGCAGCGTGCAGATTGGCGCGCGTATCTCTTCAACGTCAGCGCTGATGGCCGTCGTTCCCGCCAATCACCTGTGGGTCGATGCTAACTTCAAAGAGACGCAGTTAGCCAATATGCGTATCGGTCAACCCGCTACCGTCGTCGCGGATATCTACGGTGATGATGTGGTGTATCAGGGAAAAGTGGTCGGCCTCGATATGGGAACCGGTAGCGCGTTCTCGCTGCTGCCCGCCCAGAACGCCACCGGCAACTGGATCAAAGTCGTTCAGCGTCTGCCCGTCCGTATTGAACTCGATCCACAGCAGGTCGCCGAACATCCGTTGCGTATCGGCCTGTCCGCGCTGGTTAATGTCGATACGGCCAATACCGAAGGCAGCGCGCTATCAGAAACCTCACGCACCACGCCAGCTTACCAAAGCGATGCGCTGACGCTGGATCTCACCCCTGTTAACCAGGATATCAGCGCCATTATTCAGGCGAACGCCGGTTAATCGGGCAGGAGAGAAACGTGCAGAGAGAACCGCTTAAAGGTGCCAGTCTGGCCTGGATGACCGTTGCTCTGTCGCTGGCAACGTTTATGCAGGTGCTGGATTCCACCATCGCCAACGTCGCTATTCCGACCATCGCCGGTAATCTGGGTGCGTCTAACTCGCAGGGAACATGGGTCATCACCTCGTTCGGGGTCGCTAACGCCATCTCCATCCCTATCACCGGCTGGCTGGCCAAACGGTTTGGTGAAGTCCGCCTGTTCCTGTGGTCAACGGCGCTCTTCGCCCTGACGTCTTGGCTGTGTGGGGTATCCACCAGCCTGGAAATGCTGATTTTCGCCCGCGTGTTGCAGGGGATTGTCGCCGGGCCGCTGATCCCGCTGTCACAGAGTCTGTTGCTCAGCAACTATCCTCCCGCGAAACGCAGCATCGCCTTGGCGTTGTGGTCAATGACCGTGGTCGTCGCACCGATCTGTGGCCCGATTCTGGGCGGCTGGATTAGCGACAACTATCACTGGGGCTGGATATTCTTCATCAACGTTCCGCTGGGCATCGCCGTGGTGTTTATTGCCATGCAAACGCTGCGCGGGCGAGAAACCAAAACCGAGATCAAGCCCATCGATACTATCGGGCTGGCGCTGTTGATCGTCGGCATCGGTAGCCTGCAGATGATGCTTGACCGCGGGAAAGAGCTGGACTGGTTTAACTCGACGGAAATCATCACTCTGACCGTGGTGGCCGTGGTCGCGATAGCGTTCCTGATTGTCTGGGAACTCACGGACGATCACCCAGTGGTGGATTTGTCGCTGTTTAAATCGCGCAACTTCACCATTGGCTGTCTGTGTATCAGTCTCGCCTACATGTTCTACTTTGGGGCGATCGTACTCTTGCCGCAGCTGTTGCAGGAGGTGTATGGCTATACCGCCACCTGGGCTGGGCTGGCATCTGCACCCGTTGGGCTGATGCCGGTGGTGCTGTCGCCGATTATCGGTCGCTTCGCACCGCGTCTGGACATGCGCAAGCTCGTGACGTTCAGCTTTATTATGTATGCCGTCTGCTTCTATTGGCGTGCTTACACCTTCGAGCCGGGCATGGATTTCGGTGCCTCGGCCTGGCCGCAGTTCGTTCAGGGGTTTGCCGTGGCCTGCTTCTTCATGCCTCTGACCACCATCACGCTGTCTGGGCTTCCGCCGGAGCGGCTGGCGGCAGCGTCGAGCCTGTCGAACTTTGCCCGAACGCTGGCGGGATCGATCGGAACATCAATAACCACCACGCTCTGGACACAGCGCGAATCGCTGCACCATGCGCACCTGACGGAATCAATCACGCCGTATAACCCGATCGCGCAGGAAACGTACCAGCAGCTTCAGGCGATGGGAATGAACCAAACACAGGCCTCGGCCTACATCGCAGAACAGATCACCGCACAGGGGCTGATTATCTCCGCCAACGAGATTTTCTGGGCCGCCGCAGCCGTATTCCTGATACTGCTGGTGCTGGTCTGGTTCGCTAAACCGCCCTTTACTACCGGCGGTGGCGGTGGTGGCGCGCACTAGCACTTCGCAAACGGTCTTTCCCCTTCCGCCAGCAGCAGGCAGAAGGGGAACCTTCTTTTACCCTCCCCTTCCCTGATTAATCAGGCGCCTCCCGCCACACTCCTGATAGCGCTGTAGCGAATAACGATTTACAGATTCGGGATAAACATATTTTCACATTCCGATTACAATGCGCCTCTTTTTATTCGGGGAATAGTGGTTCTGCTATGTCACAGGTTTTACATTTCATTTTGGCAACGGCGGCAATTTTTTTGCTGGCGTTACTCGTCAGCCACGACAGAAAGCGTATTCGACTGCGCTTTATTGTGCAGTTGCTGGTCATTGAGGTTTTGCTGGCCTATTTCCTTTTGCATTCCAGCATTGGGCTTAACGCGATTAGTTCCTTTGCCGGTTTGTTTGAAAAGCTCTTATCTTTCGCCAATCAAGGCACCGACTTTGTGTTTGGCGGCATGAACGCACAAGGGCTTTCTTTTATCTTCCTCAATGTGCTCTGCCCTATCGTCTTTATTTCCGCGCTGATCGGTATTTTGCAGCACTGGCGAATTTTACCTTTGATTATCAAAGGGATTGGTACGTTGTTGTCCAAGGTCAACGGGATGGGGAAACTGGAGTCGTTTAACGCCGTCAGTACGCTGATGCTCGGGCAGTCGGAGAACTTTATCGTCTATAAAGGCATCATCGCTGACATGTCGCCACGGCGGATGTACACGATGGCCGCGACGGCGATGTCGACCGTTTCTATGTCGATCATCAGCGCCTACATGACCATGCTGGACGCCAAATACGTCGTTGCAGCACTGATTCTGAATATGTTCAGCACCTTTATCGTTCTGTCGATCATCAACCCTTACCAGCCTGACGACGAACCAGAACTGAAGCTGGAAAAGCTGCACGAAGACCAAAGCTTCTTTGAAATGCTGGGAGAATACATTCTTGCCGGTTTTAAAGTGGCGATGATTATTATGGCAATGCTGATCGGCTTCGTAGCCTTGATTGCTGCCGTGAACGCGCTGTTCAGCACCGTCTTCGGCGTTAGCTTCCAGGCGATCATGGGCTATGTCTTTTCACCGCTGGCCTGGCTGATCGGCATTCCCTCTTCCGATATCCTGAACGCGGGCAGCATCATGGCTACCAAGCTGGTGGCGAATGAATTCGTTGCCATGATTGAACTGAAGAAGATCGCGGCAGAGATGTCACCACGCGGACTGGGCATTTTGTCCGTATTCCTGATCTCTTTCGCCAACTTCGCGTCAATTGGCATTATCGCGGGCGCCATCAAAGGGCTGAATGAAGCACAGGGCAACGTGGTATCGCGCTTCGGCCTGAAGCTGGTTTATGGCTCTACGCTGGTGAGTTTACTGTCTGCGGCAGTGGCAGGACTGGTGCTATAGTCCTTTATCATAAATAGATGGGTTAAAAACCATCATACTAATGACAGAGTCACATATTAGGGAAACACGGGGATGAGGTTCCCGCAGGGATGCCTCACCTCGTGGTAGCCCCGAGTATCTCGATCTCATCGCGATGATTTTTGACAATATCATCGGCCCCTGAAAAGGGGCTGATTCAGGATCAGAATGCGACGCAGACGGGCGCATCAATCCGCATGACGGATTCCTGCGCGAAACGTGATTTGTAGGTGGTGCGCAGCGCTTCAATATCGCGCTCTTTATCAGCGCCATGAATCAACATCAGCGCCTTGCTGTTCTCCCGAGCAACCACTCCATCGTTCCCCAGCCATTGGCCTTTGGCATCGAACACCGTTAACCCTTCTTTAAAGCGCGGCGTCACCTCACCGTCCAGAAACGCTTTCCACTCAGCCTCGGAAATCACCGGGCCAGCAGGACGATTCAAACCAAAATAAAGCGTGGTCTGTACCTGCTTGTCGCCAATCTGACACGCCTCAGTAGCCGGTGCAGCGGCAACAGCAGTGGATGAACGCGGTAGCGAACTGCAACCGCTTGCCAGTAGTGCGCCCAACAGCAACGATACCGCGATAACTTTCTGCTTCATTACTCGTTCTCTCATCCATGGTTATGCTTTCTCAGGAGAGAATTCCCCTGAGAGCCGACGCGCACTATCAAGCCTGATTCTGTCGCCACCACTCGGACAGCAAAATGCCCGTTGCGACCGAAATATTCAGACTTTCAACCTTACCAGTACCGCCGATAGAGACTTTTACATCCCCTTGTTGCCAGGCGCTATCTGACAGGCCATCCCCTTCCTGGCCTAGCACGATCACGGTTTTCGCCGGAAGCGTCGCTTGCGACAATGCCGTGCCTTTATGGCTCGACGTGGTCACGATGGTGTAGCCAGCGCGGCGGAATTCTGCCAGCACGGACAGGAAATCGTCAGCGTTAATCGCCTTAACGTGTTCCGCCCCACCTTCCGCCGTACGCACGGCCGCGCCGGATTCCAGCAGCGCAGCATCCTGCACCAGAATACCTTTCACGCCGAAATGCGCGCAGCTGCGCATAATGCCGCCGAGGTTGTGCGGGTTACCCACATCTTCCAGCGCCAGTACACAGTCGTGCTCACCCGCCGTTTTCAGGTACTCACGCACATCCATTCCCTGACGCTTTTTAATCAGGAAGCAGACGCCGCCGTGGTGTTCAGTACCGGAAGCCTTAATCAGCTCTTCCTCTTCCACAACGTGGTAAGCCTTGCGGTTTGCCGCCATCCAACGCAGTGCATCGCGGAAACGCGGCGTCACTTCTTGCAGGAACCAGGCACGAACAATCACTTCAGAACGGTTTTTAAACAGCGCCTGACAGGCGTTTTCGCCGTAAACCCGAGTTTCTTCCTGACGCTGGCGACGCAGTTGCTCAGGATCGATCTGGCTTTTGCCCGTAATACCGCCGTGATCCGGCGTTTCGCTGTCGCCCGGCGCACGAGACACGGTTTTCCACGGGGATTCATAACCGCCCGTCTCTTCACCGCGCGGACGCCGAGGACGATCGCCACTGCGTTCGTTACGATCTTTATTGCCCCACGGCGTTTTATTGCTATCGCCGTCGCGGGACGGATTTTCACGGGCATAGCGCGGGTTAACGTCGCGCGGATGCTTCGGCTTTTCACGCTGATCCCGTGAGCCGCCGCCATCACGTCGATCGCCACGGCGATCTTTGTCAGCAGGGCGCTTGTTTTTATTCTCTTTCTCGCCCTCATCATCACTGCGGACGTACATCACACGGACTTTGCCGCTTTTACTATTGAATGAATCGCTCATTGTTTTCTCCACCTACGCGCTGGGCGCGAAGATTACCTTATGTACACCCGCTTAGCCACACGCTTGTGGTAAAAGAGCGCTAACAGTCAGAAGCTATTGTAGCTATTGGGCAAACCACGTTGTTGCCATAATGTCTCCCCACCATAATTTATTCACGCTTAAGCAACATGCCGTTGACTTTCTAATGCCGCATTACGCGCATTTTATCAGCGACATCTTTATTTTAGCCCTTTTATCTGAGGCCCTGTTATGAATACGGTATGTGGATCTTGCCAAACAACCAATCGCCTGCCAGAAGAGCGTGTTGATGACCATGCAAAATGTGGTCGTTGCGGAGAAACCTTATTCAGCGGTGACGTCATCAATGCCACAGAGGCAACGCTCGATAAACTGTTGCAGGACGATCTTCCCGTCGTGGTCGACTTCTGGGCACCCTGGTGCGGCCCCTGCGTCAACTTCGCCCCCGTGTTTGAAAACGTCGCGCAGGAGCGTAATGGGAAAATCCGCTTTATTAAGGTCAATACCGAAGCCGAACCAGCACTCAGCGCACGTTTCCGCATCCGCAGCATTCCAACCCTTATGATCTTCAAACAGGGCCAGATGGTCGATATCCTCAACGGCGCATTGCCAAAAGCACCGTTTGAGAGCTGGCTGGACGAATCGCTGTAGAGAATTGGGATAGGATCGTGAGGCATTATTGCCTCCTCCTCTTTTGGTCAACTCGCCTGTCGATTAGAATGTCGCCTTTCTGAACCTGCTTCCTAAGCATTAAAACGAAGCAGGTTCGTTGCAGAATCTCATGGCGTCACCTATTTCATGATCAACCATCCTTTAATGGTCAACCGTCCTACCATGGACAATGCCGTACTCCGCCTGCGCCAGCAGCGTCTTGAGCAGTCAACCAAGCCGTTCCGCGCCCGTGGCTGCCGCGTCGTACGCTGCCAGCAGTGCTTGCTGCCCGCAACCAACTGTCTGTGCCACACCATTCAGGCGCAGCAATCCCGTAGCCGCTTCTGCCTGGTGATGTTTGATACCGAACCGCTAAAACCGAGCAATACCGGACGCCTCATCGCCGATATCCTGCCAGAGACACAGGCGTTTCTCTGGTCACGTACCGATCCCGATCCTCAGTTGCTTGCGGCTCTGCAAGATCCGGATGTTCAGCCCTATCTGGTTTTCCTTGCCGATGCGGCAGAAGAAGGACGTCAGGTATTTCAGCAGTTCCCCGCAACGGAAAAGCCCGCCCTGTTTGTCTTGCTTGATGGCACCTGGCCGGAAGCGCGCAAGATGTTCCGCAAAAGCCCCTATCTGGACAATCTGCCAATCCTGTCGCTGAATGTAGAGGCACTTTCCCGCTATCAACTGCGTGAAGCCAGCAGCGCAGGACAACACTGCACCGCCGAGATTGCCATCGCTCTGCTCGCTCAGGCAGGCGATACGGCCGCGGCTGACGCGCGCTATCGCAGCATTTCGACCGTTTTCGGCGACACTATCTGGCAGGGAAATCGCACCACAGCGTGCAGGAAAATTTACCCCTCGTCACAGCACAACCGGCAGAAAGCGTTTAGTATCAAAGGGGATTGATGTGTAAGGAGTGACGCATGAGCCAACGTGGATTGGAAGCACTGTTACGCCCTAAGTCTATCGCCGTTCTCGGCGCATCCGAAAAACCGGGACGAGCCGGTTTCCTGATGATGAAAAACCTGCTGGACGGCCATTTCAGCGGCCCTGTGCTGCCAGTTACGCCGAAATATCGTGCCGTTTGCGGCGTGCTCGCCTATCCGACGGTCGCCAGCTTGCCGATGACGCCCGACCTTGCCGTGATTTGCACCAACGCCAGCCGTAATCTGACGCTGTTAGAGGAACTGGGGCAAAAAGGCTGTAAAACCGCCATCATTCTCTCCGCGCCACCAGCCCAGTTCAGCGAATTAAAAGCCTGCGCCGTGCGCTACCACATGCGCTTGCTTGGCCCCAACAGCCTCGGATTGCTTGCGCCCTGGCAAGGCCTGAATGCCAGTTTCTCCCCAGTCCCGATTATGAAAGGCAAACTGGCATTTATCTCGCAGTCGGCCGCCGTGTCCAACACCATTCTGACTGGGCGCAGCAGCGCGGTATTGGCTTTTCCTATTTTATCGCCTTGGGCGACAGCCTGGATATTGATGTCGACGACCTGTTAGATTTTCTGGCACGTGATGGCAAAACCAGTGCGATTCTGCTGCATCTGGAACACATCAGCGATGCACGCCGCTTTCTTTCTGCCTCCCGTAGTGCCTCCCGAAATAAACCGATACTGGTGATAAAGAGCGGGCGCAGCCAGCAGGCACAGCAACTGCTGAACGATCAGCGCCACGGCCTGGATGCCGCCTACGATGCAGCCATTCAACGTGCAGGTTTACTGCGGGTACGGGATACGCACGAGCTTTTTCCGCGGTGGAAACCTTAAGCCACCTGCGACCACTGCGCGGCGAGCGCTTGATGCTGGTGAGCAACGGTGCGTCGCCGGCCGCACAGGCGCTGGATCAGCTTCTTAGCCGACAGGGCAAGCTCGCACAGCTTAGCGATGCGACTCGACACGCGCTACAGGATGCGTTACCGCAGACCGTCACTATCGGTAATCCGCTCGACCTGCGGGATGATGCGACGGCCGCCCGCTATCTGGCCGCGGTTTCTGTCTTGCTGGACAGCGACGACGTCGATGCACTCTTGATCATTCACGCCCCCAGCGCCGCCGCTCCTAGTACCGATTGCGCGGCGCAGTTGATTGCGCTCTTTCAACAACATCCGCGTGGGAAGAGAATTACGCTACTGACCAACTGGTGTGGCGAATTCTCCTCGCAGGAGGCGCGGCGTTTGTTTAATGACGCCGGCATCCCAACCTATCGCACGCCAGAAGGTGCGGTAACAGCATTTATGCATATTGTCGAATATCGGCGTAATCAGAAACAGTTAAAGGAAACGCCAGCGCTACCGCAGGATTTAGGCATCAACGCCAGTCAGGCACATGCGCTGATTCATCAGGCACTGTCCGATGGGGTCACTCAGCTCGATACGCATGAAGTTCAACCCATCCTGCAGGCCTATGGTTTGAATACCTTACCCACCTGGATTGCTGGCGACAGTGCAGAAGCCGTCCACATTGCCGAGCAGATTGGCTATCCAGTCGCGATTAAGCTGAGATCGCCAGATATTCCGCATAAGTCGGAAGTTCAGGGTGTCATGCTATACCTGCGAACTGCCAGAGAGGTACAGCAAGCGGCAGACGCCATTCTCGACCGGGTAAAACGCACCTACCCGCAGGCACGCATTTACGGCCTGCTGGTACAGAGCATGGCAAATCGCGCCGGTGCGCAGGAACTCAGAATTGCCGTCGAGCAGGATCCCGTTTTCGGCCCGCTGATTATGCTAGGAGAAGGTGGCGTTGAGTGGCGAGAAAAGCAGGCCGCCGTCGCACTGCCTCCACTGAATATGACGCTGGCGCGCTATCTGGTGCTACAAGCGGTGAAAGGTGGCAAGATTCGCGAATACAGCGCGTTGCGTCCGCTGGATATTCCCGCGCTCAGCCGCTTGCTGGTTCAGGTTTCCAACCTGATTCTCGACTGCCCTGAAATTTCCCGACTAGACATTCATCCCCTGCTGGCATCTGGGGATGCGTTTACGCTGCTGGATGTTACGCTGCATCTGGCGCCGTTCAGTGGCGATCCCCAGTCAAGGCTGTCAATCCGCCCCTATCCCCATGAGCTAGAAGAAACCGTCATCCTCAAAAATGGTGACCATTGCCTGTTCAGACCGATTTTGCCGGAAGACGAACCGCTGCTCAGTTCGTTCATCGCAAGGGTGACGAAAGAAGACCTGTATTACCGTTATTTCAGCGAAATTAATGAATTTACTCACGAAGACTTAGCCAATATGACGCAAATTGACTACGATCGTGAGATGGCATTCGTTGCCGTACGCCAGCTCGGTGAGGAAACAGAGATCATTGGCGTGACGCGCGCGATTTCCGATCCGGATAATACGGATGCGGAATTTGCCGTGCTGGTACGATCCGATCTAAAAGGGCTGGGCCTTGGCAGACGGTTGCTGGAAAAGCTGATTGATTACACTCGGGCGCACGGTCTTTCCCGCTTAACCGGCATCACCATGCCGCATAATCAAGGCATGATCCAGCTGTCCAAAAAGCTCGGTTTTCACATCGACGTACAATTAGAAGAGGGTATTGTGACGCTGGAGTTGCCGCTGAAAGACTGATCGCACGACGTGACATGGCTCTTGCAACGGGAATTGTTATAGCAAAACAGGGTCACAACAGCCGGAAAGTAATGGTATTATCGCCCATTCGGCTACTCCTTAACTTTTGATAATGACCAGAAGGTCATATACCCTAGTGCAGCTCGAAGTATGGTGGGTATAAACTGATGAGAGAAGAAACGCACTGTGATGCTGTCAAATTTTAAACGCAATAAATACCAACAGCACCTTGCACAACTGCCCAGAATCCCTCAGAACGCAGACGATGTTCAGACGTTGCATTCGCCTGAGCTTTTCCGCACGACGCTGATTAACGCCATTTTGAGTGCTAAAAAGCGCATCTATATCGTGGCGTTGTATCTTGAACGTGATGACGGCGGCATGGGGATTCTGTCCGCAATTTATGAAGCCAAACGGCAGTGTCCAGAACTGGATGTCCGCGTTCTGGTAGACTGGCATCGTGCTCAGCGTGGCAGGATCGGCGCAGCGGCAGAGAATACCAATGCCGATTGGTATTGCGATATGGCGAAGAAACATCCAGACACGCATTTCCCTATCTATGGTATTCCCGTCAATACACGCGAAGCCTTGGGCGTGCTGCATCTGAAAGGGTTCATTGTCGATGACACCGTCATCTATAGTGGAGCCAGCCTGAATGATGTTTATCTGCATCAGCATCAGAAGTACCGCTATGACCGCTATCAGCTGATTCATAATCCGGTGTTGGCTGATACGATGGTGCAATACATCCAGACAATGCTGTCAGCCCCGGCAGTGCAGCGGTTGGATCATACCGATCGCCCGAAGAGCCTGGAAATCAAAAATGATATCAAACAGTTCCGCCAAACGTTGCGTACCGCTAGCTATCGGGCTCCGGAACACAGCGCGGATGCGAACGAATTAACCGTCACGCCGCTGGTCGGGTTAGGAAAACAAAGCCCGCTGAATAAGACCATACATCATCTGATGTATTGCGCCGACGAGCATCTGGTCATCTGTACCCCGTATTTCAACCTGCCCGCGCTGCTGGTCAGAAACATAATCCGGCTATTACGGGACGGCAAGAAAGTAGAAATTATTATTGGCGATAAGACCGCTAACGATTTCTATATTCCAGAAGATCAGCCTTTTAAGATCATCGGCGCGTTGCCGTATCTCTATGAGATCAACCTACGTCGCTTCCTGAGTCGTTTGGAGCGCTACATTGAGAATCAACAGCTTGTTGTTAGGCTGTGGAAAGACGGCGACAACAGCTTCCACCTCAAAGGCATGTGGATCGATGACAAATGGCAACTGCTGACGGGGAACAACCTTAACCCCCGCGCATGGCGTCTGGATCTGGAAAACGCCATCCTGATTCACGATCCTCAGCAGGTTCTCTTGCAGCAACGTCTGGACGAGCTGGATAAAATCAGGACGCACACCAACATCGTAAAAAGCTATATGGAACTGGAGAGCATCGCGCAATACCCAGTGAAAGTCCGTAAGCTAATACGACGCCTGCGCCGTATTCGTATCGATCGGCTCATCAGTCGCATTCTCTAAAACTCACGCTATACTTTGAAAAACCTCGGCTTCCGGGGTTTTTATTATCTATGGGGAAGCTCTATGCGCTTACTGTACATCGCCGCAATAATTTGCTGCTCTGGATGTAGCCACATCGCGCAAGATCGCTGGACAGGCCAGGATAAAGCCCAACATTTTCTCGCCTCAGCCGCCATCAGCGCCGCCGGATATGAATATGGCACGCATCAGCGCTGGAGTTCAGATCGTAGCGGCGGATTCGGCATTATGTTGTCAATCAGCCTCGGCATGGCAAAAGAGCTTTATGACAGTCGGGAAGGCGGAACAGGATGGAGCTGGCAGGATCTCGTTTGGGATGTAGCCGGTGCAACCACCGGCTATGCGCTATGGCAATTATCTGAACACTAAAGCTTCATCCCTCTGCCTTTACGATGCAGCGTTAATGACACAATAAACGCAATCGCCCCCATCGCCGAGACATACCAGAAGAACGTCGTTTCCATGCCAAAGGATTTCAGCGAAAGCGCCACATACTCCGCCGAACCACCAAACAAGGCATTAGCCACGGCATAAGATAAGCCAACGCCTAACGCACGGACTTCAGGCGGGAACATTTCCGCTTTTAAAATACCGCTGATGGACGTGTAGAAACTGACAATAATCAGTGAAAGCATCACCAACGAGAAGGCAATAACAGGGCTCGTCACACTTTGTAGTATTGTCAGAATAGGCACAGTCAGCAGTGCCGCAAGTCCGCCGAAACAGAGCATTGAGCTACGACGGCCAATCTTATCCGACAATGCACCAAAGAACGGCTGCAGCAGCATAAAGATAAATAGTGCGAGGGTCATTAACCCGCTCGCGGTTTTCGCATGCATTCCTGCCGTATTCACCAAATACTTTTGCATGTAAGTGGTAAACGTATAAAAGGCTAAGGAACCACCGGCTGTAAAACCCAGTACGGTAATAAAGGCGCGACGATGTTTCCACAACCCCGCAAGCGAACCGGCATCTTTATGTTCGCGGGTTGATTTATCAGACGTTTCATTCAGAGAGCGGCGTAAATAAAGCGCAACAATCGCCAAAATAGCACCGAGAGCAAAAGGAATACGCCATCCCCAGGCATGCAAATCTTCATCACTCAGAATCTGCTGCAATATCACAACAACTAACAGTGCCAGCAGTTGACCGCCAATCAGCGTGACATATTGAAAAGAAGCATAAAATCCCTTTCTTCCTTCAACGGCAACCTCACTCATATATGTTGCACTGGTACCGTATTCTCCACCGACGGAAAGTCCCTGAAATAAGCGGGCTAATAACAATAAAAAGGGGGCCCAGGTGCCAATAGTTTCATATCCCGGCAAACATGCAATAACCAGAGATCCAAAACACATCATGCAAACCGAAATGAGCATTGAATTTTTACGACCATGCTTGTCAGCAATGTAACCGAAAAGCCAACCGCCAATCGGTCTCATTAAAAAGCCTGCTGCAAAAACCCCTGCTGTTTGTAGTAATTGAGTGGTGGTATTTCCCGAAGGGAAAAAGATATGGGCGAAATAGATTGAGCAAAAGGAATATACATAAAAATCAAACCACTCAACCAAATTACCCGATGAAGCGCCAACTATAGCCCGGATACGCTGGCGCGTATCTTTCGCATTTTCCGTTAGATCAGTCATCCTATTTTATTCTCCTGTTTTTCCGGGCATAAAACGATGCCCGCTATAGTAAAGCAGCACTTAAACCCTGAGGCAAAAAGTTCCTGATTGTAATAATTTATTAATGTAACAACACGGGCAGTGCTTTTAATTATCCTTAAATGAAACCGGGATAAATAAAGCAGATATAAACAAAACGTTATTATGAGGAGAGTTAATAAGAAGATAAGCAGAGTCTATTCAAGTAAAAGGAAAGGGCTAATATCCTGAAATAGAAATAAACAAAAGGCCATCCTGTTAAGGATGGCCTTTTGTCTTAATTGAAACCTGGCAGTTCCCTACTCTCACATGGGGAAGCCCCACACTACCATCGGCGCTACGGCGTTTCACTTCTGAGTTCGGCATGGGGTCAGGTGGGACCACCGCGCTATCGCCGCCAGGTAAATTCTTTTTTTAAGCCGAACATTAACCCAAATAACTGGTGCTGATACCCAGAGTCGAACTGGGGACCTCACCCTTACCAAGGGTGCGCTCTACCAACTGAGCCATATCAGCGCACCTGTGTAATTTGATGCCTGGCAGTTCCCTACTCTCACATGGGGAAGCCCCACACTACCATCGGCGCTACGGCGTTTCACTTCTGAGTTCGGCATGGGGTCAGGTGGGACCACCGCGCTATCGCCGCCAGGCAAATTCTGTTTCATTCCAACCGTTACTTAACATGACCCTATTTCTCTGTCATCTCCGTAACCATCAGAACCAATCCTAAAACAAGCTGAATATCGTTCTCTATGAGTCTTTCGTCACCCACAAAACACCTTCGGTGTTGTAAGGTTAAGCCTCTCGGGTCATTAGTACTGGTTAGCTCAACGTATCGCTACGCTTACACACCCAGCCTATCTACGTCGTCGTCTTCAACGGCCCTTCAGGGGCATCAAGTGCCCAGGGAAGACTCATCTCGAGGCAAGTTTCCCGCTTAGATGCTTTCAGCGGTTATCTCTTCCGCACTTAGCTACCGGGCAATGCAATTGGCATCACAACCCGTACACCAGTGGTGCGTTCACTCCGGTCCTCTCGTACTAGGAGCAACCCCTCTCAATCTTCCAACGCCCACGGCAGATAGGGACCGAACTGTCTCACGACGTTCTAAACCCAGCTCGCGTACCACTTTAAATGGCGAACAGCCATACCCTTGGGACCTACTTCAGCCCCAGGATGTGATGAGCCGACATCGAGGTGCCAAACACCGCCGTCGATATGAACTCTTGGGCGGTATCAGCCTGTTATCCCCGGAGTACCTTTTATCCGTTGAGCGATGGCCCTTCCATTCAGAACCACCGGATCACTAAGACCTGCTTTCGCACCTGCTCGAGCTGTCACTCTCGCAGTCAAGCTAGCTTATGCCTTTGCACTAACCTCCTGATGTCCGACCAGGATTAGCTAACCTTCGTGCTCCTCCGTTACGCTTTGGGAGGAGACCGCCCCAGTCAAACTACCCACCAGACACTGTCCGCAACCCGGATTACGGGTCTACGTTAGAACATCAAACATTAAAGGGTGGTATTTCAAGGTTGGCTCCATGCAGACTGGCGTCCACACTTCAAAGCCTCCCACCTATCCTACACATCAAGGCTCAAGGTTCAGTGTCAAGCTATAGTAAAGGTTCACGGGGTCTTTCCGTCTTGCCGCGGGTACACTGCATCTTCACAGCGAGTTCAATTTCACTGAGTCTCGGGTGGAGACAGCCTGGCCATCATTACGCCATTCGTGCAGGTCGGAACTTACCCGACAAGGAATTTCGCTACCTTAGGACCGTTATAGTTACGGCCGCCGTTTACCGGGGCTTCGATCAAGAGCTTCGCCTTGCGGCTGACCCCATCAATTAACCTTCCGGCACCGGGCAGGCGTCACACCGTATACGTCCACTTTCGTGTTTGCACAGTGCTGTGTTTTTATTAAACAGTTGCAGCCAGCTGGTATCTTCGACTGATTTCAGCTCCATGAGCAAGTCACTTCACCTACCATCAGCGTGCCTTCTCCCGAAGTTACGGCACCATTTTGCCTAGTTCCTTCACCCGAGTTCTCTCAAGCGCCTGAGTATTCTCTACCTGACCACCTGTGTCGGTTTGGGGTACGATTCGGTGTTACCTGGAGCTTAGAGGCTTTTCCTGGAAGCGTAGCATCAGTTACTTCATCACCGTAGTGACTCGTCATCACGCCTCAGTGTTAACGATGACCCGGATTTACCAAAGTCACCCACCTTCACGCTTAAACCGGGACAACCGTCGCCCGGATAACCTAGCTTTCTCCGTCCCCCCTTCGCAGTAACACCCAGTACAGGAATATTAACCTGTTTCCCATCGACTACGCTTTTCAGCCTCGCCTTAGGGGTCGACTCACCCTGCCCCGATTAACGTTGGACAGGAACCCTTGGTCTTCCGGCGTGCGGGTTTTTCACCCGCATTATCGTTACTTATGTCAGCATTCGCACTTCTGATACCTCCAGCAACCCTCACAGGCCACCTTCGCAGGCTTACAGAACGCTCCCCTACCCAACAACACTAAGTGTCGCTGCCGCAGCTTCGGTGCATGGTTTAGCCCCGTTACATCTTCCGCGCAGGCCGACTCGACCAGTGAGCTATTACGCTTTCTTTAAATGATGGCTGCTTCTAAGCCAACATCCTGGCTGTCTATGCCTTCCCACATCGTTTCCCACTTAACCATGACTTTGGGACCTTAGCTGGCGGTCTGGGTTGTTTCCCTCTTCACGACGAACGTTAGCACCCGCCGTGTGTCTCCCGTGATAACATTCTTCGGTATTCGTAGTTTGCATCGGGTTGGTAAGTCGGGATGACCCCCTAGCCGAAACAGTGCTCTACCCCCGAAGATGAGTTCACGAGGCGCTACCTAAATAGCTTTCGGGGAGAACCAGCTATCTCCCGGTTTGATTGGCCTTTCACCCCCAGCCACAAGTCATCCGCTAATTTTTCAACATTAGTCGGTTCGGTCCTCCAGTTAGTGTTACCCAACCTTCAACCTGCCCATGGCTAGATCACCGGGTTTCGGGTCTATACCCTGCAACTTAACGCCCAGTTAAGACTCGGTTTCCCTGCGGCTCCCCTATACGGTTAACCTTGCTACAGAATATAAGTCGCTGACCCATTATACAAAAGGTACGCAGTCACACCCCGAAGGATGCTCCCACTGCTTGTACGTACACGGTTTCAGGTTCTATTTCACTCCCCTCGCCGGGGTTCTTTTCGCCTTTCCCTCACGGTACTGGTTCACTATCGGTCAGTCAGGAGTATTTAGCCTTGGAGGATGGTCCCCCCATATTCAGACAGGATGTCACGTGTCCCGCCCTACTCATCGAACTCACAACTTGTGCATTTTTGTGTACGGGACTATCACCCTTTACTGTGCGACTTTCCAGACGCTTCCACTAACACACAAACTGATTCAGGTTCTGGGCTCTTCCCCGTTCGCTCGCCGCTACTGGGGGAATCTCGGTTGATTTCTTTTCCTCGGGGTACTGAGATGTTTCAGTTCCCCCGGTTCGCCTCATTACGCTATGGATTCACATAATGATAGTGTGTCGAAACACACTGGGTTTCCCCATTCGGGTATCGTCGGGTATAACGCTTCATATCAGCTTACCGACGCTTATCGCAGATTAGCACGCCCTTCATCGCCTCTGACTGCCTAGGCATCCACCGTGTACGCTTAGTCGCTTAACCTCACAACCCGAAGATGTTTTTGATTCATCATCGCGCTGCGATTATTTGAGAGACTCATTGACAGACTGACTCGTCATGAATACCCGCAGGCACCACGCTCGTTCAGCTGTCATGTTTCAATTTTCAGCTTGTTCCAGATTGTTAAAGAGCAATATCTTAAACCCTGACTATCACTAATCAGTTTTAAGATATGAGGTAAGTCGTTGACTTACTGAAGACCCCCGCTTTCACCGGAATGGTCGGATGCGCTGGCGTCCCCTAGGGGATTCGAACCCCTGTTACCGCCGTGAAAGGGCGGTGTCCTAGGCCTCTAGACGAAGGGGACACGACACCGTACTTTGTTGACGCTTTTGCTCATTATTTTCATCAGACAATCTGTGTGAGCACTTCACTCAACGCACATCTTCTTGGTAAGGAGGTGATCCAACCGCAGGTTCCCCTACGGTTACCTTGTTACGACTTCACCCCAGTCATGAATCACAAAGTGGTAAGCGCCCTCCCGAAGGTTAAGCTACCTACTTCTTTTGCAACCCACTCCCATGGTGTGACGGGCGGTGTGTACAAGGCCCGGGAACGTATTCACCGTAGCATTCTGATCTACGATTACTAGCGATTCCGACTTCATGGAGTCGAGTTGCAGACTCCAATCCGGACTACGACGTACTTTATGAGGTCCGCTTGCTCTCGCGAGGTCGCTTCTCTTTGTATACGCCATTGTAGCACGTGTGTAGCCCTACTCGTAAGGGCCATGATGACTTGACGTCATCCCCACCTTCCTCCAGTTTATCACTGGCAGTCTCCTTTGAGTTCCCGGCCGAACCGCTGGCAACAAAGGATAAGGGTTGCGCTCGTTGCGGGACTTAACCCAACATTTCACAACACGAGCTGACGACAGCCATGCAGCACCTGTCTCACAGTTCCCGAAGGCACCAAAGCATCTCTGCTAAGTTCTGTGGATGTCAAGAGTAGGTAAGGTTCTTCGCGTTGCATCGAATTAAACCACATGCTCCACCGCTTGTGCGGGCCCCCGTCAATTCATTTGAGTTTTAACCTTGCGGCCGTACTCCCCAGGCGGTCGATTTAACGCGTTAGCTCCGGAAGCCACGCCTCAAGGGCACAACCTCCAAATCGACATCGTTTACAGCGTGGACTACCAGGGTATCTAATCCTGTTTGCTCCCCACGCTTTCGCACCTGAGCGTCAGTCTTTGTCCAGGGGGCCGCCTTCGCCACCGGTATTCCTCCAGATCTCTACGCATTTCACCGCTACACCTGGAATTCTACCCCCCTCTACAAGACTCTAGCTTGCCAGTTTCAAATGCAGTTCCCAAGTTAAGCTCGGGGATTTCACATCTGACTTAACAAACCGCCTGCGTGCGCTTTACGCCCAGTCATTCCGATTAACGCTTGCACCCTCCGTATTACCGCGGCTGCTGGCACGGAGTTAGCCGGTGCTTCTTCTGCGGGTAACGTCAATCGATGAGGTTATTAACCTCACCGCCTTCCTCCCCGCTGAAAGTGCTTTACAACCCGAAGGCCTTCTTCACACACGCGGCATGGCTGCATCAGGCTTGCGCCCATTGTGCAATATTCCCCACTGCTGCCTCCCGTAGGAGTCTGGACCGTGTCTCAGTTCCAGTGTGGCTGGTCATCCTCTCAGACCAGCTAGGGATCGTCGCCTAGGTGAGCCATTACCTCACCTACTAGCTAATCCCATCTGGGCACATCTGATGGCAAGAGGCCCGAAGGTCCCCCTCTTTGGTCCGAAGACGTTATGCGGTATTAGCTACCGTTTCCAGTAGTTATCCCCCTCCATCAGGCAGTTTCCCAGACATTACTCACCCGTCCGCCGCTCGTCACCCAAGGAGCAAGCTCCTCTGTGCTACCGCTCGACTTGCATGTGTTAGGCCTGCCGCCAGCGTTCAATCTGAGCCATGATCAAACTCTTCAATTTAAGATTTGTTTGATTTGCTGAACTCGTCAGCGATGCTCAAAGAATTAAAACTGTTTATTCGTAATGAATTTACTGCTGTTCACTCTTCAAGACTTTTTATATCGTTAAGATACGGTCTTGTGAGTGCCCACACAGATTGTCTGATTAAATTGTTAAAGAGCAGTGCGTTGTGGTCTTAACCACTTCGCGAGGTGGCGTATATTACGCTTTCCACCTTCAGAGTCAACGCTTATTTTAAAGCGTTTTCTCTTTCTTTACCGACTCGGTTGTGAATCACAGCGCCGTGTCGATGGAGGCGCATTATAGGCAGCCGATTCAGAAGCGCAAGCAAATCTAGTAAACTTTTTTCTGTTTGCGCATCTTTCATTCGTTCCGCTGATTAAGTGCGCGTTTTTATCCATTTTGGCAGGTCTGCGAGGCTTTCCAACACGCTATCAGCCAGCATTTCGCCTTGTTCGGTAACAGGTTTGCCCGTGCGAACCAATAGTTTGGTTCCTACTCCTGCGCCAATTGCAGCCTGCATATCCTCTAATTTGTCACCCACCATATAAGACGCAGCCATATCAATGTGCAGATCGCGCTGTGCAGAAAGCAACATGCCTGGCTCAGGCTTTCGGCAATCACAAGTCTGGCGGTATTCATCTTCCCCTGCTTCAGGGTGATGCGGACAAAAATAGATGCCATCCAGATCAACACCACGATCTGCCAGCGACCAGTCCATCCACTCTGTCAGTTGCATAAACTGATCTTCTGTAAACTTTCCGCGGGCGATGCCGGACTGATTAGTTACCACAACCAGCGCAAAACCCATATTTTTCAACTCACGCATGGCATCGATGACGCCATCAATAAATTGAAAATGGTCAATGTCATGAACATAACCGTGATCGACATTGATCGTGCCGTCACGATCAAGAAAAATTGCTGGAACGCTTTGTGCCACTGACTTTGCTCCTGAATGGCCTAAATTACGCAGTAGTATCGCATGTTTTCGCCTATAGGGAGAATGGAGAGCCATGACAATCCCGATTGACTTAGACGTCTAGACGCCCTAACATCCATTTCATATTCTGTTAATGCAGAAACTGATTTATCCAGCCATAGGCACTCACGATAAAAAACATATGATTGAACTTTCTAATATTACTAAGGTTTTTCAGCAAAACGGGCGGACCATTACCGCGCTTGCTGATGTCAGCCTTCATGTTCCTACCGGGCAAATCTATGGTGTTATCGGCGCATCAGGTGCAGGTAAAAGTACACTCATCCGCTGCGTCAATTTATTGGAGCGCCCGACAGAAGGGAAAGTGCTGGTAGATGGACAAGAGCTGACCCAGCTGTCAGATAGCCAGTTAACGCGCGCACGCCGCCAAATCGGCATGATTTTCCAACATTTCAACCTGCTCGCCTCACGTACCGTTTTTGGCAATATTGCGCTACCGCTGGAATTAGATAACACGCCAAAAGCTGACATTACCCGGCGGGTCAATGAATTGTTGGATTTGGTTGGGCTTGCAGATAAGCACGACGTGTATCCCGCCAATTTGTCCGGCGGACAAAAACAGCGTGTCGCCATTGCCCGTGCGTTGGCTAGCAATCCCAAAGTTCTGCTGTGTGACGAAGCAACCAGCGCGTTGGATCCAGCAACGACCCGTTCGATTCTTGAGTTACTGAAAGATATCAATCGCCGCCTTGGCCTAACCATTCTTCTTATTACACATGAAATGGATGTGGTGAAGCGTATTTGCGATCAGGTTGCGGTAATCAGCGATGGACGACTCATCGAGCAGGACACGGTCAGCGAAGTCTTTTCACACCCGAAAACACCGCTGGCGCAGAAATTCATTCAGTCCACGCTACACCTGGACATCCCTGACGATTACCTCATCCGCCTGTCCCCTGACTATCGACCGGATACCACGCCGTTATTACGGATGGAATTTACCGGCAAATCGGTAGATGCTCCGCTGCTCTCCGAGGTTGCTCGACGCTTTAACGTCAACAACAACATTATTAGTGCCCAGATGGATTATGCCGGTGGCGTCAAGTTCGGCATCATGCTGGCAGAAATGCACGGCAACGATGCGGATATAAAAGCCGCAATCCAATTCCTGCAGGAAAGTCACGTTACAATTGAGGTTCTGGGTTATGTCTGAAGCAATGATGTGGTTAATGGCTAAGGGAATATGGGAAACCGTCGCAATGACGTTCGTTTCTGGTTTCTTTGGCTTTGTGCTTGGCTTACCCGTGGGAGTCTTATTGTATACCACGCGTCCGGGGCAAATTATCGCCAATCCAAAGCTCTACCGGACCGTTTCAGCACTGGTAAACATTTTCCGCTCGATTCCATTCATTATTTTGCTGGTATGGATGATTCCTTTTACTCGGGTGATTGTTGGAACCTCTATTGGTCTGCAAGCGGCGATCGTTCCTCTCACCGTCGGTGCCGCACCGTTTATTGCCCGCATGGTGGAAAACGCGCTGCTTGAAATTCCGACTGGCCTGATTGAAGCAGCCCGTGCGATGGGGGCAACACCAATGCAAATCGTCAGAAAGATACTCCTGCCAGAAGCATTACCGGGCCTTATTAATGCCGCAACTATCACGCTAATCACGCTCGTAGGCTATTCTGCTATGGGTGGAGCCGTGGGCGCAGGCGGCTTAGGTCAAATTGGTTATCAGTATGGTTATATTGGTTATAACGCGACGGTCATGAATACGGTATTAATATTACTGGTTGTTTTGGTTTACCTGATTCAATTCTGCGGCGACAGAGCAGTAAAAGCTGTCACACACAAGTAATCACCACAATACGCATTTGCCTGAAGGCATCTGCCAAGAAAATAGTTAATTAGGGGTAAGGATATGGCGATTAAACTGAAATCTATTGCGACCATTGGCGCACTTATTGGTGCTTTGGCACTAGCGGGATGTGGTCAGGAAGAAAAGAATCCTAATCACATTAAAGTCGGCGTTATTGTTGGCGCAGAACAGCAAGTTGCCGAAGTCGCGCAGAAAGTAGCAAAAGACAAATACGGCCTGGACGTTGAATTGGTCACATTCAACGACTACGTGTTGCCAAATGAAGCGCTGAGCAAAGGCGACATCGATCTGAATGCCTTCCAGCACAAGCCTTATCTGGATCAGCAGATCAAAGATCGTGGTTATAAACTGGTTTCTGTCGGCAACAGCTTTGTTTACCCAATCGCGGGTTACTCCAAAAAAATCAAATCGCTGAATGAACTGCAAGACGGTGCTCAAGTTGCGCTGCCAAACGACCCGACCAACCTGGGCCGTTCCCTGTTGCTGCTGCAAAAAGTCGGCTTGATTAAACTGAAAGACAACGTTGGTCTGCTGCCAACCGTACTGGATGTCACTGAAAACCCGAAAAACATCAAATTGGTTGAACTGGAAGCACCACAGCTGCCACGTTCTTTAGATGACGCGCAAATCGCACTGGCTGTGATCAACACCACTTACGCTAGCCAGATTAACCTGACACCAACTAAAGATGGCCTGTTTGTTGAAGAGAAAGACTCTCCGTATGTAAACCTGCTGGTTTCACGCGAAGACAACAAAGACGCTGAAAACGTGAAGAAATTCGTTCAGGCCTACCAGTCTGATGAAGTAAACGACGCAGCAAATAAAATCTTTAATGGCGGCGCGGTGAAAGGCTGGTAATCCAGCAATTATACGCTAAATAATTCAAGTTTCAGGAAGGCGGCAAGCGAAGGAATCCCGATGAGCTTACTCAAGTAAGTGATTCGGGTGACTGAACGCAGCCAACGCACATGCAACTTGAAGTATGACGTGTATACGCGTTTAATTAAAAGATATCTGTAAGACGGGCTACGGCCCGTCTTGTTATTTGTGCAATTGCTTGCTTCAATACCCGCTCTTTGAGAAAAAGCAGAGGAATCCTTAATGCGTGCTGTTCCCTTTATATTGTTGGCAATGTCGCTGACAGGATGTTCTTTATTTCAGAAGCCACCGGCACCGGCTCCTCAACCTGTTATTGAAACCAAAACCGCAGAACCCGCGCCTAAACCGAAGCCAGTCGCTCGCCCGACTCCAGCAGTGTTATATAAAAGTGCAGAAGAATTAGTGGGTAAACCTTTCCGCGACATGGGCGAAGTGTCAGGCTCTTCCTGTCAGGTCAGTGCTCAGGATTCCCCCTAACGCAGCAAATGCGCGTAAAAGAATGCAAAATCGCGCCACGGCCATGAAAGCCAATGCGGTTTTGCTGCATGAATGCCAAACCGTCAGTGGTGTAGCGGGTTGCTACAGTCAGGTCGTTTGCCAGGGCACCGCGCTGAAAGTCTCTGCACAATGAGTCAATTTGTTTTCAATCAGATCGGGATTATCCGCTCTCCGTATAAAGAAAAATTTGCCATTCCGCGGCAGCCGGGTCTGATTGAAGATGGAGGCGGAGAACTTCAGCTATTGCCGCCGTACAATCAGGCGGAATGTGTACGAGGGCTGGAGGCATTCAGCCATATCTGGGTATTGTTCATTTTTCATCAAACGATGGAAGGTGGCTGGCGTCCGACTGTTCGACCACCGCGTCTGGGGGAAACACACGGACGGGCGTTTTCGCTACGCGTTCTACTTTCCGCCCCAACCCTGTTGGCATGTCGCTGGTTGAATTAAAGGGATTCGAGTAAAAGGCGATGCCATTACGCTCGAATTAGGCAGCCTCGATCTGGTCGATGGCACGCCAGTCATCGATATCAAACCTTACCTGCCTTTTGCAGAGAGCCACCCTCAGGCGCGAGCGGGTTTTGCTCAAATGGCACCTGATGCGGCAATGCTGGTGCTTTTTCGCCCCTTGCGGAAAACCAGATAGCCCAGCATCAAAAGAAATATCCCCAGTTAAAGCGCTTCATCTCACAGGTATTAGCGCAAGATCCACGACCGGCCTACCGCAAAGGTGAAAGCACCACGCGGGAATACGCCGTTTTACTGCTGGAATTCAATGTGCGCTGGCGTGTCTGCGGAGAACAAACCGAAGTGCTAAGCCTCGACCCGTCAAACGCGTATTAACACATTAACCACAGCAATATATTCTAAAATTGTTCCTGCTCTCTTTTGACGCGCCGCCCGCGCTGGTAAACTAAACCACTTTTTATGTGCCTTCGGCTGCGCGGCAGCCCTATGCTATTTGTCGTTCTAACGGAACTAACACCCCATGCGTACTAGCCAATACATGCTCTCCACTCTCAAGGAGACGCCAGCCGATGCGGAAGTCATCAGTCATCAGTTAATGCTCCGGGCAGGAATGATTCGTAAACTGGCCTCTGGCCTTTACACCTGGTTGCCGACTGGTTTACGTGTTTTGAGAAAAGTTGAAAACATCGTGCGCGAAGAGATGAACAACGCTGGCGCGATTGAAGTGTCCATGCCCGTTGTTCAGCCTGCCGATTTATGGGTAGAAAGTGGACGTTGGGATCAATATGGCCCAGAGCTGTTGCGCTTTGTCGATCGTGGCGAACGCCCCTTCGTACTTGGCCCAACACATGAAGAAGTCATTACTGACCTGATTCGTAATGAAATCAGCTCCTACAAGCAGCTGCCGCTGAATTTCTTTCAGATTCAAACCAAATTCCGCGATGAAGTTCGTCCGCGTTTTGGCGTGATGCGCTCACGTGAATTCCTGATGAAAGACGCCTACTCTTTCCATACCTCTCAGGAATCATTGCAGGTTACCTACGATGCGATGTACGCCGCTTACAGCCAGATTTTCGGCCGTATGGATCTGGATTTCAGAGCTGTTCAGGCGGATACCGGTTCTATCGGCGGTAACGCATCCCATGAGTTTCAGGTACTGGCTGCCAGCGGTGAAGACGATATCGTTTTCTCAACGGGATCCGACTACGCAGCAAACATTGAACTGGCAGAGGCGGTTGCGCCGAAGCTAGGCCGTGCAGAAGCGACGGAAGCGCTGCGTCTGGTTGACACACCGAATGCCAAGACCATCGCCGAGCTGGTTGAGCAGTTTAAGCTGCCGGTAGAAAAACCGTGAAAACGCTGCTGGTTAAAGCGACGGAAGAAAGTGGTATAAACTGGTTGCGCTGCTGGTTCGTGGCGATCACGAACTGAACGAAATCAAAGCAGAGAAAATTGCTCAGGTAGCCAGCCCGCTGACATTCGCAACGGAAGAAGAAATTCGAGCCACCATCGGCGCAGGCCCAGGTTCACTGGGTCCAGTCAAGCTGTCGATTCCCGTCGTTGTCGATCGCACCGTTGCAGCCATGAGCGATTTCAGCGCTGGCGCGAACATTGATGGCAAACACTATTTTGGCATCAACTGGGAGCGTGATGTTGCGCTGCCACAGGTTGCGGATATCCGTAACGTGGTTGAAGGCGACATCAGTCCAGACGGTAAAGGCACACTGCAAATTAAACGCGGTATCGAAGTGGGCCATATTTTCCAACTGGGCAGCAAGTATTCTGAAGCGCTGAAAGCGACGGTTCAAGGTGAAGACGGCCGTAACCAGACGCTGACGATGGGTTGCTACGGCATTGGTGTAACGCGCGTTGTCGCGGCGGCGATTGAGCAGAATCATGACGAACGCGGCATCATCTGGCCAGACGCCATTGCACCTTTCCACGTTGCTATTCTGCCGATGAACATGCACAAGTCTTTCCGTGTGAAGGAAGTCGCTGAGGATATCTATCAGCAGCTGCGCGCTAAGGGCATTGAAGTGCTGCTTGATGACCGTAAAGAGCGTCCGGGCGTGATGTTCGCCGATATGGAATTAATTGGCGTACCGCACACCATCGTCATTGGCGATCGCAATCTGGATAGCGAAGAGATTGAATATAAGCATCGCCGGGTTGGTGAAAAGCAGATGATTAAAACCAGCGAAATCGTCGATTTCCTGCTGGCAAATATCGTCCGCTAATCGCTGCCGGACCGCCCTTTCGCAGGAAAGGGCAAATGCAGACATAAAAAATGGTGGGTTTCCCCACCATTTTTTATTTCAAGACTTCAGTAATTTATCGCGAATTATTCACGAAACAGTTCTTCAATGCTCAACCCCTGAACCTGCAAAATTTCCCGCAGGCGGCGTAAGCCTTCAACCTGAATCTGACGAACACGTTCGCGTGTTAAGCCAATTTCACGACCGACATCCTCCAGCGTAGCCGCTTCATACCCTAACAGGCCGAAACGACGCGCCAGCACCTCACGCTGCTTGGCATTAAGCTCAAACAGCCATTTAACGATATTCTGTTTCATATCGTTATCCTGAGTGGTGTCTTCAGGTCCGTTGTCTTTTTCGTCTGCCAGAATATCCAGCAGCGCTTTTTCCGAATCACCGCCCAGCGGGGTATCGACGGAAGTAATACGTTCATTCAGGCGCAGCATGCGGTTGACGTCATCAACGGGTTTATCAAGCTGTTCGGCAATTTCTTCCGCACTCGGCTCGTGATCCAGTTTGTGAGACAGTTCGCGCGCGGTGCGCAAATAAACGTTGAGCTCCTTGACGATGTGAATCGGCAAACGGATGGTACGGGTTTGATTCATGATCGCCCGTTCTATCGTCTGTCGAATCCACCAGGTCGCGTAGGTTGAAAAACGGAACCCTCTTTCTGGATCGAATTTTTCAACCGCACGGATCAGGCCGAGGTTCCCCTCTTCAATCAAATCCAGCAGTGCCAGACCACGATTGTTGTAACGGCGGGCAATTTTCACCACCAAGCGCAGATTACTCTCAATCATCCGGCGGCGCGATGGGACATCGCCACGCAACGCGCGCCGGGCAAAATAAACTTCTTCTTCTGCGGTTAAAAGCGGCGAATAGCCGATTTCTCCTAAATAGAGCTGTGTTGCGTCCAGGACACGCTGTGGGACCCCTTGCGATAACAGCTCGTCTTCCGCCGAGTCATTATCATTGGTATCTTCCTCTGCCAGCGCTTTATCGTCAAAAACGTCAAGTCCATTTTCGTCGAAATCGGTATCTTCATGTAACTCGTTAACTTTCAGCGTACTTTGGCTCATAAGTGGCTCCTACCCGTGATCCCTTGGCAGAATACCGAAATACTCTGCCCGATTTATCGCTGCGGCAGAAAACGCAGCGGGTTTACGGATTTCCCCTTGTAACGAATTTCAAAGTGCAAGCGAACTGAGCTGGTGCCCGTACTGCCCATCGTAGCGATTTTTTGTCCTGCCGTGACATCTTGTTGTTCACGGACTAGCATCGTATCGTTATGGGCATAGGCACTGAGGTAGTCATCATTATGTTTGATGATTATCAGATTTCCGTAACCACGTAGCGCATTACCCGCATACACCACTCGCCCACTGGCGGTTGCGGTGATCGGTTGCCCACGTGAGCCGGCGATATCAATCCCTTTATTTCCCCCTTCGGAAGCGGAGAAACTATCTATGACTTTCCCATCGGTAGGCCAACGCCAACTGCCAACAGCAGCCGTATTGCTGCTGGCAACAGCCGCTGGTGCGGAAACAGGAGCGCTTGTTGTTGCCCCTGCCGTAGGTAGCATCTTACCTACATTCTGTTTACCCTGATTCCCAGAATACGCATTAGTTGACTGAGAATCAACCGATGTAGTTTGTATTTGAGCGCTTGATGGCGGCGTTGGTACACCACCTCGAGTGGCATCGGTTGTTGCCAGCATGCCACCACCGCTCGTCAGGCCACCGCCCGAAGCGTTATTGCCGGATCCGTTGCCTAAATTCAGTGATTGCCCCACATTCAGGCTGTATGGTTCAGGAATATTGTTGCGCTGCGCCAGGTCCCGGTAATCATTGCCGGTAATCCAGGCGATATAAAACAGGGTATCGCCACGTTTAACGGTGTAGGAATTACCGCCGCTGTAACTGCCTTTCGGAATATTACCGTAGCTGCGGTTATAAACGATCCGGCCATCGGACGTCGTTGCCACACTTTCACTCGTCGTTGAAATACGTGATGGTGGCGCAGATAACATTCCCCCTCGGCTGCCCGTATTTCCGTCAACGCTGCTGATCGGTGCGGATTTGGAATTATTGTTGGTACATCCCGCCAATCCTAAGACAATCACCGTACAAGCAGCAATGTGACGCAAATTCATGATTCGGCTTCCCATGCGCCTTACTCCCCTCTAACTATAGCGTTCAAAAAAGTAACTATATCCGTCATATTTCAAGCTGCGTGTACGTTAGCTTCTCTTACTCACCCCAGTCACTTACTGATGCAAGCTCTTGGGGATTCGTGCGATTACCGCCTGCCTGCAACTCGAACTATTTAGGCTATATAACATTCAAAAAACAGTAGTACTCAGAACTCAATTCGGACATGTTTGCCTCACATCTGCTGCCTTTTTACTGGCTATAGCCCAACGGCCCGTAGCGTAAGTGGTTGTAGCGTAACCGATATCCGGTAATATATTCGTTAATTGGAACGAGAAAGATCGCTACTTCACCATCGCTGGCGCATAAGCAAAACGGGAAAGGCACCACGATGATTAGAGGCTAACAATATCAACAAGTTCGCACTATAAAACAGTTGTGTTGAAATTTTAAAGACTTAACAACAAATGCACATCAACGCCACGGTATCAGGCTAGTTCCCTTTGACCAGCGGAACAAACCGAACAGCTTCAACCGTTTGAATAATAAATTCACCAGCATGGCGCTGTACAACTTGCAGTATTTGCGACTGCTCCCCGACGGGCAGCACCATCACACCGCCTTCATCAAGCTGTTCCAGCAGCGCACGGGGAATTTCCGGCGGCGCAGCGGTAACGATAATAGCGTCAAACGGCCCGCGCGACGCCCAGCCTTGCCATCCATCGCCATGGCGGGTAGAAACATTGTGCAGATCCAGTTGCTTTAAGCGGCGCTTAGCCTGCCACTGCAGCCCTTTGATGCGCTCCACCGAGCAAACATGCCGCACCAGATGCGCTAAAATCGCCGTTTGATAACCCGAACCCGTACCAATTTCCAGCACGCGAGATACCGGCGTCAGGCTGAGCAGTTCCGTCATTTTCGCGACCATATAGGGCTGCGAGATAGTCTGACCGGAACCAATAGGCAGAGCGGTGTTTTCATACGCTTTATGTTCAAAAGCTTCATCAACAAAACGTTCTCTGGGTACGGCTTCTATCGCCTTCAGCAGACGTTCGTCCTGAATGCCCTGTTGGCGCAGTTGCGCCAACAACGTTTCTATACGCTTGTTTACCATTCCCCGCCGACCTCAGCTCTGGTTAACCTCGTCACCAATACAGCAATGTTCCCGCACAAGGGCCAGCCAGCCGCCGCGACCGCACCGTTGCTGGCATGTATTCTCTTAACTATTTTCTGCAAAAAACCGCAACACATCAGACACCGATATCGGCATCCTGATATGAATGCAGTAATTCACGTACCACACTGGTCGCAAAACTGCCCGCAGGTAGCCAGAATTTCACTTCCACGGTCGCATCATCCTGCCATTCCCAGTGCATCTGTTGCGGATACAGCAGTATCGCGCGCCGGGACGATTCAACCCGTTCACGCTTGACCAGCGACCACAGTGTTTCTTGTCCCGCCAAAGCCTGCTCTTCAAATTCGCGCGCATCATCTTGCGTACCCAGCTCACCATCACCAGGCAGCGGCGCGGTAATCTGGAGTTCACCAGCATCAAGGCGCGCCTGTAAGGCTTCCAGTTCATCAGGCTTAGCAACAAACCAGCTGCCGCGTCCTGTCAACTGCAATACGTCACCAGACAAAACGGTTTTCGCCTGCTCTCCCGCCAGTCTTGCGCTGGCAACCTGATTAAACATCGCACTGCGGCTGGCGGAAAGATAAAAACTACGTTTATTACGTTCTTTTACCCGAATGTCGTTATTCGCCCAAAGACGAGCCTGCTCAAGATTATTTCCGTTGCGTCCGAAACGCTGGCTGCCGAAATAATTAGGAACGCCGTTCGCGGCAATCAGCGTCAAACGAGCATCAACCTCGCGTCGATCGCTGACCTGACGCAGTACCAGAGTAAAATAGTTACCCCGCAGCGTACCGATGCGCAGTTTGCGACGGTGGCGAGCAGATTCCAGCACGTCACAGCCTTCAAGCGCCAGAGAGGAGAAATCCGGCGTGTCCTTGCCCGGCATATGCAGACAGAACCACTGTTCGGTGACAGCATGACGATCTTTCAGGCCCGCATAGCTCACGGCACGTAGCGGCAAGCGAGCGAATTTCGCCAGCATTTCGGCCACAAATTGCGTATTGCAGCCGCGCTTGCGCACGCGCAACAGAACATGCTCACCGTCACCGTCCGGCTGGAATCCCAGATCTTCAACGACGACAAAATCTTCCGCAGCGGACTTCAATGAGCCGGTAGCCTGTGGTTTGCCGTGCAACCAAACGAGTTGTTCGCTATTTTCCATCGTTATCCTACAAAGTCATGACCGGACGACTCGCAGCCATGACATTGTTTTTATACTGTTAATTTTCTATGATTGATAAAATCTTGCTGATAAGACATTGATTACAAAAAACGGCTTACCACGCGACGATTTCGCCCGTTCCTTTTTCACCAGCAAGGCAACGGCTTCGCAGGCAATACCCTCACCACGACCAGTAAACCCAAGCTGCTCTGTCGTGGTGGCTTTCACATTGACGTCATCCATATGACACAGCAAATCTTCTGCCAGATTCACGCGCATTTGCGGAATATGCGGTGCCATTTTAGGTGCCTGCGCAATAATCGTAACGTCCAGATTTCCTAACTGATAGCCTTTTTCGTTGATACGACGCCAGGCTTCACGCAGCAAACCACGGCTGTCCGCACCTTTAAACGCCGGATCGGTATCAGGAAACAGCTTGCCAATGTCGCCCAGCGCAGCGGCGCCCAACAGGGCATCCGTCACCGCATGCAGCACCACATCCCCATCGGAATGCGCCAGCAGGCCCTGAGTATAAGGAATTCGCACGCCACCGATCACCAGCGGACCTTCTCCACCGAACTTATGGACATCAAAACCGTGACCGATACGCATCGCGCGTTCTCCTTATATGTATTTAACGAATAAATTTAGCGAATAAAATGAGGTTACTGCAAACTGGTTAAATAGAATTCGGCTAATGCCAAATCCTCTGGACGAGTGACTTTGATATTATCCGAACGTCCGCTGATAATTTGCGGGCGATAGCCACAATATTCCAACGCGGAGGCTTCATCTGTGACGGCAACGCCATCCTGAAGCGCACGTTGCAGGCACTGTTTCAACAGCGCGGCGGGAAAGAGCTGCGGCGTCAGCGCATGCCACAAATCGTTCCGTTCTACCGTGCGATCGATAAACCCATCCGTACTGCGCTTCATGGTATCACGAACCGGGGCGGCTAAAATTCCACCAACGTCACTCTGCTCGACAATCGCCAGCAGGCGCGTCAGATCGTCCTGATGCAGACACGGACGCGCCGCGTCATGCACCAGCGCCCATGCGCTATCGGCGACGGCGGACAGCCCAGCCAGCACGGAATCGGCACGCTGCCGCCCGCCCGTTACGGTACAAATACGGGGGTCGTTAGCAATCGTCAGGGTATGAAAAAATGCGTCATCGGGACTGATGACGACAACGACACGCTGCACGCGTGGATGGCGTAAAAGCGCGCCGATGGTGTGTTCAAGAATGGTTTTATGGCCGGTTGCGTCATTGCCAATCGTCAGATACTGCTTAGGACGATCGTTTTGCATTCTGCTGCCGTTACCCGCGGCGGGCAGAACGGCAACAATATCAGGCGGGGAAAGGCTCGGTGTCTGCATGCGTCAACGTTGTGTATTGTTGGATGGCGAAGGATTAGATGAAGTCGTATTCACGTTACGGTGGTTCGATTCCGGTACCAGACGATAGAAGCTTTCACCGGGTTTGATCATTCCCAGTTCATTGCGTGCGCGCTCTTCAATCGCTTCCTGTCCGCCATTGAGATCGTCAATTTCGGCAAACAGTTGTTCGTTACGGTCTTTTAATTTGGCGTTGTTCCCCTGCTGGACAACAACATCATCCTTCACCCGAACATAATCATGAATGCCATTCTTGCCCAGCCACAGTGAGTACTGAAGCCAGCCAAGCAATATCAATAATAACAGCGTAAGCTTTCCCATCCCGCCCCCTGAAAAACCGCCTAATCATCCCATAACTTTTGTTTCGACTCCACTGTGTCCGGCAGTGGAAGGCAAGATTCACCTTGCCACGTCCCTAAATGGGGATATTTCGGGCAGGAATTCGCACCAAGCCAGCCACCAAATCACCTTCTCGCCATCTATGCATTATCTTCGCGCTTTCTGCCGCCTCCCCGTAACGAGAAGGCACAACCCCATAGGAAATACCGGGATAAAACCGGCTACAGGAAAACGTCAGTTGAACCATTAATGCTATCTGTGTATTTTTATGCATACAAAGTGCATAAAAAAAGAAAATTTTACGTTTAAACCAGGAGAAAACCATGTTCAAAAAACTGTTATTCGTTGGCGCGCTCTGCGCCACCGCATTATCCACAACCGTACTCCCAACCAGCGCCTTCGCTGCAGAGCCCACTTACGTAGTCGGCTCTGGCGGAACCTATCGTCCCTTTGAGTTTGAAAACGCGCAGAAAGAGCTGGAAGGCTTTGATATTGATATTATTAAAGCGATCGCCAAGGCGGAGAATTTCAATATCAAGCTGGTCAATACACCGTGGGAAGGTATCTTCGCAACCCTTAACTCCGGCGATCGCGACATTATCATCTCCGGCATCACGATTACCGACAAGCGTAAGCAAATGGTCGATTTCTCCGCGCCTTATTTCCCCGCCGAGCAGTCTATTGTGGTGCCTAAAGGTTCTACGATCGACTCGATTGCCGCATTGAAAGATCACAAAGTCGGTGTCGTGAACTCCAGTACCGCCGATGTCGTGGTCTCTGACGTATTAGGGAAAAACAGTACATCGATTAAGCGCTTCGATAACACCCCATTAATGTTACAAGAGCTGTATGAAGATGGCGTGGGTGCCGCGGTTGGCGATGTGGGTGTGGTGAAGTTTTACATTAAGACTCACCCTGAAAAACAGTTCAATCTGGTTTCCGATGCCAAATTCGAACGCCAGTATTTTGGGATCGCCGTAGCGAAAGGCAACGATCAACTGCGTGAGAAGATTAACGCCGGGTTGAAAAAAATCGTTGCCGATGGCACCTACGCCAAAATCTATCAGACCTGGTTTGATAACAACGTTCCGACCTTACCCGCAGAATAACGCCTGCAATACACTGCGCTCCTGGTCTCCATCGCCTCACGCGAGACGTCGCACTAACCGGACAGCCTGCCTGTCCGGTTTAATTTAAAAGAATCATTACGTTAGCCTATTCAAAAAAGGAAACGATCTTGACGGGATTTCGTTGGGAGATCATTCAGGAGTATGCCCCGCTATTTATGGAAGGCACCTGGATGACCATCAAATGCACCATTATCTGTGTCATTCTTGGCACCTGCTGGGGATTAACGCTCGGATTAGGCCGCGTAGCGCAAGCGCCGCACGGGCCGTGGAAATATATCCTGCACTACGGCGTTCAATGGCCGGTACGCATCTACATTAGCGCCTTTCGCGGTACACCGCTGTTTGTACAAATAATGGTGGTGCACTTTGCTCTGGTACCGCTATTCATCAACCCGCGCGACGGATTGCTGGTGACCAGCAATATCATGTCAGTCGATTTTGCCCGCACGTTACGCGCAGATTACGGCGCATTCCTCTCCTGCATTGTGGCCATTACGCTGAATGCGGGTGCCTATGTCTCTGAGATATTCCGCGCGGGTATTCAGTCAATCGATCGCGGCCAAATGGAAGCATCCCGCTCGCTCGGCATGAGCTATGGCCGCACCATGCGGAAAGTCATCCTGCCACAGGCTTTTCGCCGCATGCTGCCGCCACTGGGTAACAACGCTATCGCGATTGTGAAAGATTCATCGCTGGCTTCGGCGATCGGATTGGCGGATCTCGCCTATGCCGCTCGCACGGTGTCAGGCGCTTACGCCACGTATTGGGAACCCTACCTGACGATTTCCATTGTCTATTGGGTTATTACTTTCCTGCTCTCTCTACTGGTGCGGCACATGGAAACGAGGTTTGGCAAAAGTGATTCACGTTAACAATCTGCAAAAACAGTTTGGCGATACCCATGTCCTGCGCGGTATTTCCTGCGACATCGCGCCTCAGGAAGTGCTCTGCCTGATTGGTCCATCCGGTTCAGGAAAAAGTACCTTTTGCGCTGTATCAATGCGCTGGAGACCCTGTCAGCAGGCGAGATTACGGTCAACGGTTTTGCCATTCACGATAAGAAAACCGATATCAATCGCATGCGCGAAAGCGTGGGTATGGTATTTCAGCGCTTTAATCTGTTTCCACACATGACGGTGTTAGAAAATGTGATTATGGCACCGATGGATGTGAAAAAATTGCCCCGCGCTCAGGCCGTTGAACGCGCTAAAGTGTTGCTCAGTAAAGTCGGTTTGCTGGATAAAATTGATGCCTTACCAAACAGCCTGTCCGGAGGTCAACAGCAGCGTGTTGCAATTGCCCGCGCGTTAGCGATGGAACCGACAATCATGCTGTTTGATGAACCAACCTCGGCGCTGGACCCAGAACTGGTTGGCGAAGTGCTGGCGGTCATGAAAACACTGGCGAATGAAGGCATGACTATGGTCATCGTGACCCATGAAATGGCCTTTGCCAGAGAAGTGGCTGATAGAGTGATCTTTATCGATCAGGGGATTATTCAGGAACAGGGGACGCCAGAGGAAATATTTACTCATCCGAGTAACCCGCGTACGCAGGCTTTCCTAAGCAAGATACTGTAAATACGCTATAAATTGTAAAACCAAGGCTGTCAGCCTCTTCTACACTGACAGCCTTTTTCACCACCCCGTAAGAAAAGAAAATACCAGCCAGAACAGGCAGATCACCGTCAGTCCCGTCGCAAAAAGCGTATAAAAATATAGCCTCTCAGCAGAAAGCTAAACCCGACGCCCACCAGCACCGAAAACGGCATCAGCGCCAGAAAGAACGGCCAGGTGTAGAGCATGAAGAAAAACGTGGTATTGGAGCCGTATACCAGAAAGGGAATGCTAAAGGCCAACCAATAGAAGGAGAACCCCGTCACCGCCCCCATAAACAGGTAGGAAACGCTGTCATCCTCTTCTTGCGCTGGCCGAGTCTTGCTAATCGTTAACTGCGTGGCATTTTGCATAATCTTTCCCATTCTTCCCCTGCATCACCCAACAGCGCGGTGAAAAAAAGCGGGGTGTCAGAGCTTGATAATAGCTCTCTTGCCAAGCAGATCTAACAATTGGTCTGTCAAATTTGTTACTAATTGTTCGCCATCCAGGTGACTATCCGGCGCTTCCGGGGCTTCATACGCCGAGTCGATCCCGGTGAAATTACGCAACTCTCCCGCACGGGCTTTTTTATACAACCCCTTAGGATCGCGCGCTTCACAGGTCGCTAACGGCGTATCGACGAAGACTTCAATGAACTGCCCTTCGCCCAGTAAATCCTGCACCATTTTGCGCTCGGCGCGGTGCGGCGAGATAAACGCGGTCAGCACCACCAGACCGGCATCCACCATCAGTTTGGCGACTTCACCCACGCGGCGAATGTTCTCGCGCCGATCGTCGTCGGTGAAGCCCAAATCCCGGCACAAACCGTGCCGGACGTTGTCGCCATCCAGCAGGTAAGTGCTGACGCCGCGAGCGTGTAGCGCCTGCTCCAGCGCCCCTGCCAGCGTGGATTTACCGGAACCTGACAGCCCGGTAAACCAGATAACCACGCCTTGATGACCATGCAACTTCTCGCGCGACTCACGGGTGACATCGTGCGCATGCCAGACGACGTTCTCGTCAGTCGGTTCATCGCGTAAAGACACGTTATTTGCCTCCCAGCAGGTCGCGCGCACCCCAATGCGGGAAGTGGCGACGAACCAGCGCATTCAGTTCCAGCTCAAACGCGCTGTACGCGCCCGGCTCCTGATACACCTGCTCGATAGGTTCCCTTACCAGACCTGCCCCCACCGTGACGTTGCTCAGACGATCGATAAAGATCATGCCACCGGTTACCGCATTGTGCTGATAGTTGTCCAACACCAGCGGCTCATCAAAAATCAGCTCAACCGAACCGATACCATTCAGCGGCAGATTCTCCGCGACGCGCTGCGTCAACGTATTAATCTCAACCTGATACTGAATATTCTCGACCCGAGCGCGCGTTTTCTTGCCGCCAATCTTGATGTCATAACTCTGTCCCGGCACCAGCGGCTGTTCCGCCATCCAGACCACATCCACCAGCGCATGCTGCACCGCCTTCAGCGATTCACCGCTATCGACCAGCAGGTCGCCGCGGCTGATGTCAATCTCGTCCGCCAGCACCAGCGTAATCGCTTCACCTGCCTGCGCCTGCGGTAAATCACCATCGAAGGTCACAATACGGCTGACGGTAGATTCCACGCCAGACGGCAGTACCTTAACCCGTTGCCCGACGCGGATAACGCCGGAGGCCAGCGTGCCCGCGTAGCCACGGAAATCCAGATTCGGGCGGTTGACGTATTGCACCGGGAAGCGCATCGGCTGTTCCAGCGTGCGCTGCGCCACATTGACCGTTTCCAGCACGTCCAGCAGCGTTGGCCCGGTATACCAGCTCATCGTCGTGCCTGGCGTTGCGACATTATCGCCATCCAATGCGGAAATCGGCACAAAAGTGATATTCAGGTCGGTAGGCAGTTGCTGAGCAAAATCCAGATAATCCTGCTTAAACTGCTCAAATACCGTTTGCTGATAATCCACTAAGTCCATTTTGTTCACCGCCACCACCAGATCGCGGATCCCCAGCAGGGTCGCAATAAAGCTGTGGCGACGAGTTTGATCCAAGACGCCTTTACGAGCATCAATCAGCAGAATCGCCAGCTCACAGGTTGACGCGCCCGTCGCCATATTGCGCGTGTACTGCTCGTGCCCCGGCGTATCAGCGATGATAAATTTGCGCTTTTCCGTCGAAAAATAGCGGTAGGCCACGTCAATCGTGATGCCCTGTTCGCGCTCGGCCTGAAGCCCATCGACCAGCAGTGCCAGATCCAGTTTTTCGCCCTGCGTCCCAAGACGCTTGCTGTCATTGTGTAGCGTGCTGAGCTGATCTTCATAAATCTGGCGCGTATCGTGCAGCAAACGGCCAATCAGCGTACTTTTTCCATCATCGACGCTACCGCAGGTCAGGAAACGCAGCAGCGTTTTATCCTGCTGCGCATGCAAATAGGCTTCCACGCCGCCCTGCTCGGCAATCTGCTGTGCAATCGCATTATTGATGACGACGGCATCTTTCTCAGCCGCGTTTTCCGCAACTGTATCTTTTAACGAAGTTTGGCTCATTCGACGATTCCTCAGAAATACCCTTGACGCTTTTTCAGCTCCATTGAACCGGCCTGATCGCGGTCAATCACCCTTCCCTGACGCTCACTGGTGGTAGAAACCAGCATCTCTTCGATGATTTCCGGCAGCGTCTGCGCCTCCGATGCCACCGCGCCCGTCAGCGGCCAACAGCCCAGCGTGCGGAAGCGCACCATGCGTTGTTCAATCACTTCACCCGGTTGCAGGTCGATACGATCGTCATCCACCATCAGCAGCATGCCATCGCGCTCCAGCACCGGACGCGGGGCGGCCAGATAGAGTGGAACAATATCGATATTTTCCAGATAGATATATTGCCAGATATCCAACTCGGTCCAGTTAGACAGCGGGAAAACGCGGATGCTCTCGCCTTTGTTAATCTGGCCATTGTAGTTGTGCCACAGTTCCGGGCGCTGGTTCTTCGGATCCCAACGGTGGAAACGGTCGCGGAAGGAATAAATACGTTCTTTAGCACGCGATTTCTCTTCATCGCGACGCGCCCCGCCAAATGCGGCATCAAAACCGTATTTATCCAGCGCCTGCTTC
The DNA here is from genome assembly GCA_021907015.1 of Pectobacterium sp. PL152. Lineage (GTDB taxonomy): Bacteria > Pseudomonadota > Gammaproteobacteria > Enterobacterales > Enterobacteriaceae > Pectobacterium. The sequence goes on from CP091064.1 coordinate 1,353,524, forward strand.
AGTCCTTCGGTTTTCATGATATCAGTGTGCTTGGCGCTGCCGTGTACAAAGGGATTAATTCCCAATGCTTCGCCCTGTGGGTTGCGGTGCACCAGCAGTTCACAGCCGTAAGCTTTCGCCGTACGGTCGCGGAATTCGTACATTTCACGAAATTTCCAGCCGGTATCGACGTGCAGCAGCGGGAAAGGCAGTGACCCCGGGTAGAACGCCTTGCGCGCCAAATGCAGCATCACCGAAGAGTCTTTGCCGATGGAGTACATCATCACCGGGTTACTGAACTCGGCCGCCACTTCGCGGATGATGTGAATGCTTTCGGCTTCAAGCTGCCGTAAATGCGTGAGTCGTTTCTCGTCCATACCCTTTCCTTAAGCCAAGTTTACTACCGCTGGGCGGCTGTCTTGCGGCACCGTCGGCGTTGTCTGACCAAACCAGGCAATCTGGTGATGCAAATCCACCACCTCGCCAATCACCAGCAGCGCCGGTGTCGGCGCTTGCCGTGCCAAATGTTCTAACTCTTGCAGCGTGCCGATTTGCACCAGCTGATCGTGTCGGGTGCCGCGGCTGATTACCGCGACAGGGGTCTGCGCTGAGCGGCCATGCGCAATAAGCTGCTGCGAAATTTCAGCGGCCTTCATCGTTCCCATATAAATCGCCAATGTCTGACGCCCGCGCGCCAGCGTTGACCAGTCCAGTTCGTCGCCATCCGGACGACAGTGACCGGTAATAAAAAGCACGCTCTGTGCGTAATCACGATGCGTTAACGGGATCCCCGCATACGCCGTGACGCCCGCCGCAGCCGTCACACCGGGCACCACCTGAAACGTGATGCCAGCCTGCGCCACCGCCTGCAACTCTTCGCCACCGCGGCCAAAAATAAAGGGATCGCCGCCTTTCAGGCGCACTACCCGTTTGCCTTCCTGCGCCAACGTCACCAGTAGCTGATTAATCTCATCCTGTGGCAGCGAATGCGCACTGGCACGCTTTCCAACGCAGATGCGTTCAGCATCGCGGCGCACCAGATCCAACACATCGGGGCTGACCAGATGGTCATACAGCACCACGTCCGCCTGCTGCATCACCTGCAACCCGCGCAACGTAAGCAATCCAGCATCGCCGGGGCCTGCGCCAACCAGCGCCACTTCACCGCGTGCTGCCGCGGGCAGTTGCTGCTCGTCTTGCTGATTAACCAGTTGCTGTTGCAATTCGTCTTCGGCCTGCGCGAGCTGTCCGGCGGACACCAGCGCCGCAAAACGCCCGACAAACAGCCGTTCCCAAAAGCGACGGCGTGCCGACATCGAATGCAGTCGGGTTTTAATCCTGTCGCGCCAGCTTCCGGCGATGTCCGCCATCGTGCCCAAACTGGCGGGCAGTAATGATTCCAGCTTTTCACGCAGCAAGCGTGCCAGCACTGGCGCTTGCCCACCGGAGGAAATCGCCACCACCAGCGGAGAGCGATCGACAATCGAGGGGAAAATAAACGAGCACTTCGGCTGATCGTCCACCACGTTCACCAGCAAATGACGCTGATTGGCCGCCTCAAACACGGCTGCGTTCAACTCAGCGTCATCCGTGGCGGCAATCACTAAAAACACGCCAGATAGCAAGTCAGGCGTAAAAACCTGCGCCAGCCATTCAATCTTCCCGGTCTGATGCTGCACAGCCAACGGTTCGGCCAGTGCCTGCGCGACGATTTTTACCTCCGCACCCGCGCGTTGCAGTAGATCGATTTTGCGCGTCGCAACCTCGCCGCCGCCGACAACCAGTACCGGACGCTGACGAAGATCGGCAAATATAGGGAGATAGTTCACAATCGCCTTAACTAAGCAAAAAAGTAGATAATGCGACTATACGGTGAGGACAGAACACTTATGAAATGCCGAATTGGAATGACAAGTTCCGTAATGGAATAACACCACGTTTACAACTGAGATTGGGTGGGCTCTTCCCCTAACAAAGGCTGTTTCTTATACACAAATCCACAGGCTTTGCAGATTTTGTCATTCTCCGGCGTAAAAATTATGCTGAGGAGATAGCGGGCTTAGGATGAGCCGCAGGGATAATGAGATGGACGCTCCATCTTAACGGCATCAGATGTGCCAGAGTATGAGTGTCAAATCTCAAAGAAGGAGCGTCCAAATGCAAGTATCTACCCTTGGTATCGATCTGGCAAAAAACGTTTTCGTTCTTCATGGTGTCGATCACACCGGCCAGACCGTGCTGAAAAAGAAACTCTCGCGGGCAAAGTTTGCTGAGTTCGTTATCCGTCTCGAACCCTGTCTTATTGGGATGGAGGCGTGTTCATCCAGCCACCATTTTGCCCGCATGTTTATCCGCCACGGCCATCAGGTCAGGCTGATGCCACCGCAGTACGTCAAGCCTTACGTCAAAACCAACAAGACCGATGCGACGGATGCGGAAGCCATCTGCGAAGCTGTTACTCGGCCCAATATGCGTTTTGTTCAGGTCAAAACCGTTGACCAGCAGGCTGTGCTCGCCCTTCATACGGAGCGGGATATCATTATCCGGGAACGGGTCGCCTGTACGAACAGCCTGCGGGCCATGCTGAGCGAGTTTGGTTTTGTGATGGCAACGGGCAGAAAAGCGCTGAAGCAGGGCGTTCCAGAAATTCTTGAAGACGGAGAAAATGAGTTATCCCCGTTCGTTCGTGCCAGCGCATTACGGCAGATGGCGCATATTGATGCGCTGGATGACCATCTGGTGCTGATCGAACAACAACTGCAGTCATGGGCTGAAACACAGGCAGCCTGTAAACGCATGACAAAAGTGCCCGGAGTCGGACTGCTGACAGCGACGTATCTGGTCGCGTCAGTGGGTGACGGAAAGCAATTCAGCTGTGCAAAACAGTTCTCAGCCTGGATGGGGTTAACGCCGCGTGAACATTCCAGTGGAGGCAAACAGCGTCTGGGGCGGATAAGCAAACGGGGTGATGGTTACTTCCGCTATCTTCTGGTTCACGGAGCCCGTGCAGTCGCTTCCGTTATTGAGCGGCACCGGGAAGACATGCGGTGGCTCGACGGATTGCTGAAACGCAGAAATTACAATGTCGCGGTAGTGGCACAGGCGAGTAAAACAGCGCGGATACTGTGGTCAATGCTGGTCCATGAAACAGAATATCGTCCTCCTTCGGGGCCTGAGTACCGCTCAGTCTTTGTTGGGATTCAGAAAGGGTAAAACGCAGTCCGGAATTGCAGGTGTAATCAAAAGATGGCAAAACAGGTAAGACCGCAGGTGAGGTAAACCGGTTCGCCGATGGGCACGATAGCCCGTAGTGGATGCTTGGTTCTCACCTGGCGGATTTCATCATGGTTCGGGGCGCAGAAGCCCCATAAGAAACCGGATATATGCCTGCAGTTACCGATTTTACATCTTGCTGAAAAATGCCTTGTTCAACCGGGAGCGTCCATATACGCGGCGAAAGCTTGCGCCACGTAAGGAACGTGTCGCAAGCGGTCCGTTAAGCCAGATATCGACGAAAGCACCGCGTCAGCGGCATAATTTACGCTGAAAGCCTAGGGGTCACGGGGCGAGCGGCGATTGAGCCGCCCCGTGTCGGGCGTGTGCTGCGAATTAGCATGGAATGACAATACTGTAGCGCACGAAACCGTCTCCTCATCTGCATAAAAATATGGCTAAGAGACAAACGACAATGTGTCAGATTCCTTTACCCTTCGTGCAGCCCGCACTCGCGCTTTAAGCCGAAGAAGCGGGTTTCCTCTTCACTCATGCCCGGTTCCCATTTGCGGGTGGTGTGCGTATCGCCAACAGACAGATAGCCCTGATCCCACAGCGGGTGGTAGCTCAGACCGTTTTCTTTCAGATATTGATACACCGTCCGGTTATCCCAATCGATAATCGGCAGGAATTTGAAGACACCACGCTGAATGGCCAGCACCGGCAAGTCTCCCCGGCTGCCGGACTGCTCACGGCGCAGGCCAGCAAACCACGTTTTTGCCTTTAACTCGCTCAGCGCCCGATTCATCGGCTCAACTTTATTCAGCAGGTTGTAGCGCTCAATGCCTTCCACGCCCTGTTCCCACAGTTTGCCGTAGCGCGCTTCTTGCCAGGCCGCGGATTCAGCGGCGCGATACACTTGCAGATTCAGTTTCAACTGCCCCGTCAGCGCATCAATAAACTGATAGGTTTCAGGGAACAGATAGCCCGTATCCGTGAGGATGACCGGGATATCCGGTCGCTGTTGTGTCACCAGATGCAGCGATACCGCAGCCTGAATACCGAAGCTGGACGACAAAACATAGTCGCCCGGCAAATTCTCCAGCGCCCAGCTTACTCTTTCCTGTGCAGACAGCTGTTCAAGTTGACCATTCACGACAGCCAGCGCTGCCGCCTGCTCCGCTTTCGGTAACGCGTTGAGCGCCTCAAGGTTAAATTCGGCCATCAGGCTCTCCTGTCAGTCATAAAAATCGCGCGCGGGATCTAGCACCGGTCTAATGATGTTGGTGCGAATGGTGAAATCACCGAAGCCTTCGTTCGGCTGGCGATCCTGTGCCCACAGCCCAATAAGCCGATCGATTTCCGCCAGGATCTCGGTTTCATTAATGTTCTCGCGATACATACGAGGAATACGTGTCCCTTCGCGATTCCCACCGAGGTGCAGGTTATAACGCCCTACCGCTTTACCCACCAGACCGATTTCCGCCAGCATCGCGCGGCCGCAGCCGTTCGGGCAGCCCGTGACGCGCAGAACAATGTGTTCATCACCCACACCGTGCTGCTGCATGATATCTTCCACTTTCGTGACAAACTCCGGCAGGAAACGCTCGGCTTCCGCCATCGCCAGCGGACAGGTCGGGAACGACACGCAGGCCATTGAATTCTTGCGTTGCTCGCTCACGCTGTCATCAATCAAACCGTGTTCACGCGCCAGCGCATCAATCTTCGCTTTGCTCCGTGCAGGCACGCCGGCGATGATCAAATTCTGGTTCGCCGTTAAGCGGAAATCCCCTTTATGGATTTTAGCGATTTCCGCCAGACCGGTTTTCAGCGGACGGCCCGGATAATCCAGAATACGACCGTTTTCGATAAACAGCGTCAGATGCCATTTATTGTCGATGCCTTTTACCCAACCGATACGATCGCCACGTCCGGTGAATTCATACGGACGCACCGCTTCAAATTTCACACCGGCACGCGCTTCCACTTCCTGTTTGAAGTTGTCTACACCCACACGCTCCAACGTGTATTTGGTTTTCGCATTTTTACGATTAGTACGGTTGCCCCAATCACGCTGCGTGGTCACCACCGCTTCCGCAATGGTCAGCGTATGTTCGATGGAAATGTAGCCCAGCTCGCTGGCAGTACGCGGGTAGGTTTCTTTATCACCGTGCGCGATAGACAGCCCACCGCCCACCAGCACGTTGAAGCCCACCAGACGGCCATTATCAGCAATCGCGACAAAATTGAGATCGTTCGCATGCAGATCCACATCATTCTGCGGCGGAACCACGACCGTGGTTTTGAACTTACGCGGCAGATACGTTGAACCCAGAATCGGCTCTTCATCCGTCGTTGCTACCTTTTCCTGATCCATCCAGATCTCGGCATAGGCACGCGTCCGCGGCAACAGATGTTCAGAGATCTTTTTCGCCCACTCATATGCCTGCTGGTGCAGTTCGGATTCAATCGGGTTGGACGTACACAACACGTTACGGTTCATGTCGTTCGCCGTCGCCAGCGCATCCAGACCAATGCTATTCAGCATCTGGTGTACCGGCTTCACGTTCGATTTGAGAATACCGTGATACTGGAACGTCTGGCGGTTCGTAATACGAATGCTGCCATATATCGTGCTTTCGCCAGCAAATTTATCGATCCGCAGCCACTGCTCCGGCGTCATCACGCCACCGGGCAAACGGCAGCGCAGCGGCATCGCATGGCGCGGTTCCAGTTTCTGCTCGGCACGCTCGGCGCGAATATCACGGTCATCCTGCTGATACATACCGTGGAAACGGATCAGCAGAAAATTGTCGCCTTTGAAGCCGCCAGTCAGACCATCGTTCAGGTCTTCAGCAATTGTGCCGCGTAGGAAGTTACTTTCTGTCTTCATGCGCTCAGCATCAGTGAGCTTCCCTTCAACCACCAGGGGACCAGGGTGTTTTTCACTGAAAATGTATTTTTCGCTCATTAGTACACATCTCGCTGATAACGGCGCTCAAGGCGCAGATCGCTTAAAAACTCATCGGCCTGTTCACTGTCCATGCCGCCATGCTCAACTATCACGTCCAGCAGCGCCCGCTCGACGTCTTTCGCCATACGGTTGGCATCACCACACACGTACAGGTGCGCACCGTCCTGAATCCAGCGCCAGACTTCCGCGCCCTTTTCCCGCAGCTTGTCCTGTACATAGATTTTGTGTGCCTGATCGCGCGACCAGGCCAGATCGATGTTGGTCAGCAGGCCATCTTTAACGTAGCGCTGCCATTCAACCTGATACAGGAAATCTTCCGTGAAGTGAGGGTTACCAAAGAACAGCCAGTTTTTCCCCTCGGCCCCTTCGGCATCGCGCTGCTGCATAAACGCGCGGAACGGCGCAATCCCGGTGCCCGGCCCGATCATGATGACCGGCGCATCGGAATTGGCAGGCAGACGGAAGTTATCGTTGTGTTCGATGAAGACGCGGATTTCATCGTCTTCACTCAGTCGGTCAGCCAGATAGCTGGAGGCGCCACCGGCACGCTCGCGGCCTTCGTATTCGTAGCGCACCACGCCAACGGTGATATGCACTTCGCTTTCGACTTCCGCCTGCGAGGAGGCAATAGAGTAAAGACGCGGCGTCAGCGGACGCAGCAGACCCAGCAGCTGCTCCGCCGTCAGTTCCGTCGGCGCTTGTCGCACCATATCCACCAGCGGTGTGCGCTGCGCGAACTGCTGAAGCGCAGGTTTATCGGCCAGCAGCGACAGCAGTGTTTCATTACGCGACAGTGCCGCATATTTCTCGACGATCGGCGCGGTGTTTTGCGTCAGCTCAAAGTGGCTTTTCAGCGCCTGCGATAGTGGCAGCGTCTTGCCGTCAACGCTGACGGGCTCATCGCCCTTCAGCCACAGCAGTTCCAGCAATTCCTGCACCAGTGCGGGATCGTTATCAAACCACACGCCTAGCGCATCTCCCGGCTGGTAGCGCAAACCGGAATCGCCCAGATCGATCTCGATATGGCGCACATCCTTCTCGGAATTACGCCCGGTTACTTTCTGATTCACCGCAAACGTGGCATGCAGCGGCGAGGATTTGCTGTACGGACTACTGGTAATTTCATCCAGTGCGCCCTGAGCGGCAATCTGCGCGACGGCTTCGCCCTGAACCGGCACCCGCGCCTGCAAAATATCAACCAGCTGGCGACGCCACTGTTCGGTCAGCGCTTGATAATCCACATCGGCATCAACACGATCCAGCAGACGCTCCGCGCCCAGCTCAGCCAGACGGTTATCGAAATCCTTACCCGCCTTGCTGAAGAATTCGTAAGAAGTATCACCCAGGCCGAACACGGCAAACGCGGTGTCTTTCAGCGCCGGGGCTTTCTTGGACAGCAGGAACTTATGCAGCGCGACCGCTTCTTCCGGCGGCTCGCCTTCCCCCTGCGTCGAGGTCACGATCAGCAGCAGTTTTTCCTGCCCGATTTGCTTGAACTTGTAATCACCCGCATTGACCAGATTAACGGACAGCTTGGCTGCCAGCAGGTCGTCACGCAGCTGTTCCGCGACGCGACGTGCGTTACCGGTCTGTGAGGCAGAAATCAGCGTGATGGTTTGTACCGGCACCGTTACTGCGGAAGCGGTAGCCGCCGCGGCGATCGTGGTACCAGACTGCACGTTCCCAGGCTGTTGTACCAGCCCCCAGAAATAGCCGGATAGCCAGGCCAGCTGCGTCGATGAGAAATCACCGGTTGCCGCCTGTAAACGCGTTAATTGCTCCGCACTCAGCGGAAGCAATGAAGTGGGGGAAACCGGAGTAGTCATTGTGATTTCTGTTTCCTTGTGCCTGTGCAGTTAGCCAACAACGCTAATACAAAAACATGCAATAAAAAGATGGATGGAGGATAAGGGTAACGATCTGCATCTTAACAATTAAAGAAATGATGGAAATATTAAATAACCAAAATGACTAAATGGTTTTTCTGATAGTCCTTATTGCTTAAAGTGTTATAGCCGATGGCATGCGCCTTTCATGGCGAAATCGGTAAGAATACATTAGGAAAGCGGGGCTGCGACGCAACCCCATACAGACAGGGTGTGAGTTAAATTTTCAGGACTTTCATGCCGAAATCGTCTGGACTCACGATGTTTTCGAGCTGGCCGACCTGCAACAAGTCGCCTTTAGAGACGACGCTGCTGATATTGGTGTCAGGAAAGCGGAGGTTTTTGACGAGGTGCACCGCAATAGGTCGCCCCTTTTTATCAATATCCATCACCCATCCAAGGAAGCCTCCCGAATATTTCGCCAGGCTGCCTATTGGGTAGAGACCATAAATCTGGACGTATTTAACCAGCACCGCCTTGTCATAGGCGGCGTTCGCCTCATAGATTTTGCGGTAGGCAGCCAACGGCGTGCGGGGCGAAACACCATTACGCGCATGCCTGAGCTTATTAATCGCCTTAATCACAGAGACCAAGCGGACTAACGGCGACAATGGTTCAGCGCGTTTGCCTTGCGGATAGCCGCTGCCGTCCAAACGCTCGTTAGCATTCTCGATGACATCGCGGCAAGTTGGGCTGATTGCCCAGCCCAGTTCACGTAACTTCTCGCACAGCACCGCCACGTGACCGCTCAGGATCGCTTTCTGTGTCGGATTCATGTTGACCTTTAGCGACGGCAGGCGGGCGTTGACCAACAGCGGCTTCCCCATGGTGTGGAGTAACGCGCCTAACACCGCCTCGCGCGCATAGGGATCGTGCGGATCGGCAAGGAGCAGCATGTCGGCCAGCTTTCCCGCAACCTGCACGGCATGCCTGACCCAATCCGCCTCATCACGCAGAAACGACAGCGCATACAGAAAAGCCTTTCTCTCTTTTTTGACCATATAAAGCAGGGTATCGACACAGTCATAAAAGATCTCAACAGGCAGTTGATTGCGCGTTTTGATGTACATCAACCCAATCTGAAGCCGGTGGGCAACCTCCATGACGCCCCGTTCCATAGGCGTCTGGCGGGTGCGTTTCTCGCGTTCCTGACTTTCTCGCAGCAAGATATTTTTCTCCTTAGTGCCAGGAATGAACAGCGGAGATGAATACACCATGCTGCCAGTGACGCCGGTTCGGTATGCCGCCTCTCTTTCCGACTCATGCGTATAATGAAGCAGGGCTTCAGACTGGGATGAAGACAAATTGATAAACTGGATGCCGACGGCTGCATAGCCATTATTCCCAAAGGGGCGTATATGACGAATTCTTCCCTCAGCATAAAAGCTTTCCCCGTTAGGAAATTCCAGCGTAATGCCGGGGATATTCTGCCCCACATCAATCGCAATGCTTTCAACCAGATCGATTTCGACCATACACCCACCGGTCGATAAATTACGCAGCGTTCCAGGCACGTTAAGCGTATGCATATATACGTCGATGCGAACACGAGCCTGCATGCCAAGAATAAAAGGAATACGAATCGCACCTCTGTTTTCAGTGACGAAAACCGAGTCTGGCAGGCGACACTCCAGACGATAAAACATACTGTCTGTCTTGAATAATTGAGTAGAAATATTACACAGACTGTAAGTTTCTCGTTCGATGTTCTCCGTACCTTTGAGCGCTTCCAGATCAAAGTTCAAACCACCATCGGCAAGATATCTGTCGATATCTGAACCAGAATATTCTACTGCCAACACAATACGGTTTTTATCCAGATTCAATTCCGCAACGTCAGCCTTTAATGCATATAGCATATCCTTGGCATAGATAGACATCACATATGGATGTTGCAGCAATGCGCTAATCACTTTAGCGGGAGGAGGAGAAAAATGTTCCACTATAATATCTACCTATTAACGCGATGGTGATATACCCCAAAATCCAAAAAGGACTTCTCTTTTTAATAAAATGAATGCTCACACGGAATTAAATGCTGATTCTTACTGAGCAGAACATCACCCAGATTCAATTCTGAGTTTTTCTCCCTCTTGATAGGATTACGAAACGGCAATCTTAACGTCGCTTATCATCCTAACAAGGATACTATGAAGTCACAACGGTCACACACCACTTCCAGATCGATTTAAATTCAAACAAAAACAACTTAAGAACCAATAAAACAAAACAAACCAAATTAAAACACCAATTAAATTAATTAAATCAGGATAAAACACCAACCATAACATAGATTTAAACGATCATTATTTTTCATTCAATAGCCATTAGCTATCAAATGAGAATTATTGATCATTTTAAACAATTTCCAACTATTCCAAATTGCTGTGTAGAATCCAGACGAGCAAGGCTGTGGAATTCCTATTTCTATGGAGAGGGTGAGTAATCAGTAAAATGAATACAACAACATTGAATATTGATGGAAAAATTCTTAGGCTGACAGCAGAGTTCCAGCCTATCATCCATCTCCCTCACAATAAAATATTCCGCTATGAAGCCCTCGCCAGGTTTTATAATTCGGAAGGCGCACTGATATCAACGCAACAAACCATAGATAAAATAGAGAAATCTAAGGCAATCGATAAAGTAACAGACTTTATGTTTGATGTTGTCTGTCAGGTAATAAAAAACAAAAGCAGCATGACAATATCTTTCAATCTTTCACATTTACTTTTTAATAACTCCGCCTATTTGGAAAAGTTATACCAAAAATGTATTACGCATGAGGTTAACCCGCAGAATATAGAAATAGAGATCAGTGAAAAAACGACGCGGCAGCAGTTAATAGACGGGATACCTTTTTTAAATCAGGCAAAAAAATATGGCTTTATGCTTTCGTTAGATGACTTCGGCGCAGGAAACCTACAAATAGACAGCCTGAGCTTGTTTGACTTCGATACCATAAAGATCGATCGTTCTATTATTGATGGCATCGGTAAAGAAGAGACAAAATCACAAAAACTAAAGGTCTTATTGAACAAACTTATCCCTCTTGGGGTAAATATTATCTGTGAAGGCGTTGAGAAAGCGACGGATTTGAACCGGTTAAATAAATACCACCCCATTGGGATTCAAGGATATATCTTCTATCGGCCACTCACATTCAGCCAATTAAGGCTGCTGGAGGGTTTTTAGCCGATATCTTCAGCCGCTGCTGCCCCGCCAACAACCTCTTAGACGATCGACATTAGCGAACAGGCTCACATTTCTGGCGTTCGCCACAGGAATTTATCCTTTTACAATGGTGTATCAATGCGATACTCACGCCAGTGGCAACGGGAGAAAAATGATGTGGCAACGGCGCGCGCTGGAACTCAATACGCAGGATATTTGGCACTGGCAACAGGTCCTCTCAGTCACCGATTACGCTCGAGAACAGGGTTTCAATACGCTGGTGCTGGGTGCTGCGGATTTGCTGGATAAACTGGTGACGCCAGAAGCCTACAATAACGCGCGTTTTGACGATCGCATCAGCAGCCAGCAGCGTTCTCGCTGTGTTTACCTGAATCAGGTCGCGGCACACTGCCGTGAACAGGGGCTGGCGCTGTATCTGCAATGCAAAGAGCTGTCGTTCCCCACAGATTTACTGCTCCATCACCCGGAATTGCTGGACGACAAACATAGCCTCCGCATGGATACCGATTTTTGGTGCGACTACCTTGCCGCCAAAGTCGAACTGCTGATGCAGCAGATCCCACGCCTGAGCGGCCTGCTGCTGGCGATATCCAACAGCGACAGCCTGCTGCGCTTTTCCGCCCCTTCCGGCGATGAGATCAACGGCGTCGTTCCCGTTACGACACACTGGCCGACCAACGCCGACAGCGAGCAGATCTATCACCGCCTCTTCTCCGCTGTCGCACGCGTGATGCACTACCACCAGCGTCATCTGGTATTACGCGCCTTTCCGCCAGCCATCAGGACATCGGTAATGTCCTGAACGCCATTCGCACATTGCCGGAATCCGTCTCTGTCGCCATCAAAGTCACACCGGAACGCTTCTGGCCTGAGTTTCCCAATAACCCCGCGCTGCTGGACATCAGCGGGCGTGAAGTCTGGGTTGAACTGGATTTGGCTGGGGAAGAAGTGGGTTGGGGCAATCTCCCCTTCCTGCGCTACACCGAAGTTCAGGGGCGGCTGCTGTGGTGTCGGGAGAAAAACCCAGCGATTGTCAGCGCACTGTGCCGTATCAGTTGGGAAGGCGTGGACAACCACAGCGTGATCGGCACGCTCAGCGAATTTACGCTATTCGCCTGTTCCCGCTTACTCACTCACCAAACCGCATCGACAAACGAAAGTGCGCTGTTTGCACAATGGCTGATGGCGCGTTATCAATGGCAGCCGGATGAGACGGTGCTGCATACGATGCAGGCTCTGCTGGATCAGGCACATCAGGCTATCTCCCTGTCGCTGTACGCCCGCCACCACGTTTTTCATCGCCACAGTCTGCTGCCGACCAGCTTTGGTCAGGCGATCTGGAGCCTGTACGGTCAGCTCAACCGCAACCACTGGCTGCCGGGCTCCGGTCAGGATATTACCTTCGATCCGCAGCACGCCGAGCTGGCGTCGCAGAATCTCTACCACATCGCGAAAGAGAAAGATGCCGCGTGGCAGTTGGCGGAACAGTGCCAACAGGCCGCCCTGCAATTCTCCCGTGAACACACGATGCCGGAAGCGCTCAGACACCGCTGGCAGCAGGAATGGCGCGGTTTGACGCTGTACTGCCGCGCCTTTGTTCACGCGCAGAAAGCCTTCTTCACGCTGCACTACTGCAAACAGGTGGAGAACAACTGGACGCTGCGGGAAATCGCCAAAACCAATATTCAGGCGCTGTACGGTATCGGGCATGAGATGGAGGATTTCTGCCTGCAACACCGGGCGTACCCGGTGAGCATGCATGTGATGTTTGATGCCGGGCGTCCACGCGCGTTAGCCGATAGCCTGCAACAGCAGTTGACTGAACTCACGTAACGCACCGGCCAAGAAAATACCGTAGTCAGTAACGGACTTAGTTATTCGCTTAGCGAATCACCCGCTTCAGGATGCGCTCGCCTGAATTGCTGAAGTTTTTCGCGGATTCTTCCACGCTCTTTTGCCGTAGTCGAGCTGTTCGATAGTTTGCAGGATCAGGCTGGCAAGCTGCGGATCTTCAAGATACGAGGACACAGGCGTTTGCATCGGTTTTCCAGCGCCATCGAGAGTCCGACAACCGATAGATCGTTCGTATCCAGCTTCTGCTTTTCTTCCAGCGCTTGTCTGGCAATACGGCTGAGCGGAATACCGCGCTCGGTGCCCATCAGCAGCGCACCTTCAGGATCGTTCATCAGATAATTCAGCAACAGCGCCGCTTCTTTCGGATGTTTGGTATTTTTACTGATGGCAAACAACATGGATGGTTTGAAAAACTGCCCGGAATTATCCGATCCCGGCGTCATGATGTACGGCCCTAATTCGAGCTTGCCGGGTGCCGCCAGCGGATCGGCGTATTTCTTCACAACCGAAATCCACAGATGGGCGCCGCCATATTCCCCATTAATCCAGGGGCGTGTTTCATACATGCCAACTTTGCCAAACGCGTTGTAATACTTCGAGGACGGCATCACATGTTCGTCGATCAAACGCTTATAGAAGCGAAACGCCTCGATCCATTGCGCCTCACTGTAGTTAAAGCGTTTGTTCTTTTCGTCGATCATGCCGATCTGGTATTTCTGCGTCATGTAATAGTTGAGCAGTTCCAGCAATCCTTCGCCGCTGTCCTGCGCAGGCGATGCGATGGGGAAATAATTATCACCCAGTTTCTCTTTAAATACCTTGCCCGCATGGAACAACTCATCCCAGGTGGTGGGATACGGCAACCCGGCTTTCTTCCAGGTTTCCGTGTTGTAGTACATCACCAGCGCATTTAACGAGGTAGAAATCGCGTTCACCTTGCCGTCAATCGTCGCGGACTTCAGCGCATCTTCGGGGAAATCCTGCAATTTCAGCGTATCAGTCAGCTTATTCAGGTCATAAAAGCCGGTGCCGGTTTTGAAAAAATCGGCAGCCAGTTCCAGTTGACCTGAAGCACATCCGGTTCTTCGCCGCTGGCAATCTGCGTGGTCAAACGGGATAAGTGCCCGTCCCAGCCGGTATATTCCGGCCTCACGCTGATGTGCGGATATTTTTTCTGAAATGCCTCCAGCGCAGTTAAGGTCGCCTGATGACGGCTGTTTCCTCCCCACCAGGAGAGGCGTAATTCCACGGGTTCAGCAGCCTGCGCGAACGAACAGAGCGCAGAGAAGGCGATGACAATCAGTCCAGGTAATCTCATTTTTCCCCCAACGACATTATTATTGTGTTTGTGCGTGTGTCTGGCGTACTGGTGTGACGATATAGATGAGAAAGCAGGTCAGGTACATAGCCGTGAATCAAACCATTTCTCGACCCTGACAAGATAGGCAGAACCCTTTTGTCGCGCCAGTCGCTACGGCGGGAAAACGCGTGATTTGCGGGACTGGCGGAAGAAATGTTGATGACCGCATCGCGTTAGCGGGCGTTTCAACCACGCGACGCGAGCGCTATCTGGCGCAGCAGGGAGGTGCCTCACATCATTAACCGGCACACCACACCAAAAAGAGATTTATTTCACAAATAAGAAACACAAAAACAACAAAACCGCACCACGCAGGCGGTAAAAGAGAAAAAGCAGCGTAAAAACGTGATGAAACACACACCGCATAAAACGCCACATCACCTTCTTCGTTATGCCTTTCACATTCTCTTACGCCACAGATCGGGCGCTGTGAAGCCCGCTCCAACCTCCGCAGATTTCATTACAACAGGCGCAGCCAAAGACCAGCAAACGTGCTGCAATTCGTTCATTAAGGGTAAACCGTGGTGACACGATGAAACACTCTATTCAGTCATATTCCCCCGCCGCCGACGGCATCACGCTGGATACCGCCGTCTTTCAACAGGCTATCGATCAGATTGCGGCACAGGGAGGAGGCACCCTGACGGTAGAACCGGGGCGCTATCTGTTAGGAGGATTGCTGCTGCCTTCCAATTTTTGCCTGCTGTTGGAGGCAGGGGCAGAGTTAATCGTCAGCGGTGACTATGAGCAATTTGCGCAGGCCACCACCATCAGCATGGCTGAGCTGTCACACCGGGCGTTTCTTTATGCTTACCAGCAGCGCAATATCACGATCTGCGGTCAGGGTAAGATCATGGGAAATGCCGATGCCTATTTCTCGGCGGAACCCGACGATCAGGGTTATCGCCTGCCTGCGCAACATCGCCCACGCATTGTGGTCTTTGAGGATTGCGAACACGTCCGCCTGTGTGATTTTACGATTGAGCACGCCCCAATGTGGACCGTGCATCTGGTCAGCTGTCGCCAGATCGTCGTCGAACGTCTGACGATTGATAACGATCTGAGCATGGCGAATACCGATGCGCTGGATCTCGACAGTTGTCAGCAGGTACAAATCAGCAACTGCTCGCTGAGCGCGGCCGATGATGCACTGTGTATCAAAACCACCAATAAACCGCCCCATCTGCAACGTAAGGTGCAACAGGTCGTCATCAGCAATTGTCTGTTGCGATCCAAGAGCTGCGCGCTGAAGGTCGGCACCGAAACCTTTGCCGATATTGAAGATATTTCCGTCAGTAACTGTGCCATTTACGATACCAACCGCGCGATCGGCCTGATCTCCCGCGATGGTGGCACGTTCCGACGCCTACAGTTCAGCAACATCACGTTCCAATGCGTCGCCGCACATCCCTGTCACTGGGGCAAGGCCGACCCGATCTTTATCTCCGTACGCTATCGCGATCCCGCCATCGAACCGGGCCGAATCGAAGCCGTACAGTTTTCTCAGATCGCGGGGATCAGCGAGGGGGCGATTAACCTGCACAGCACGCCCGCAGGCTACATTCGTGATGTCCATTTTCATGCCGTACACCTCGAACAGCGGCAGAGCGACTCACCGGAACAGGGCATGTACGATGTGCGCCCGCCCTGCAACCCGGAACGCCCTACGGGTATGGGGCTGGATAATGCCTATCGGGTCGATCCCACAACGGGACGTGCATTCGGCGTTGAGCACTATCCTGGCGGCATGCCCGCGTTATTTGCCCGTGGAGTCCTGAACCTGACCACCAGCCACATGACGATCCACCGTCCCGATCCGCTGCCATTCGGCTGGCATCACGCCACGATCGTGCAGTTGGAAGAATAAGTACTTTCGGGTAGTATGCGACGGTTTTTTGCATACTATGTTCTGAAAGCACCCTTTTCAGAACGAAACCGGGAACATCGCTATGGTCACTACACTCTTTAAAGATTTTCAGTTTGAAGCCGCACATCATTTGCCTCACGTGCCGGAAGGCCACAAATGCGGGCGGCTGCATGGGCACTCTTTCATGGTGAGACTGGAAATTACCGGTGAAGTGGATCCGCATACCGGCTGGGTAATGGATTTCTCTGAGCTAAAAGCCGCGTTCAAACCGACGTGGGAACGGTTGGATCACCACTATCTGAATGAGATCCCCGGGCTGGAAAACCCGACGAGTGAAGTGCTGGCGCACTGGATCTGGCATCAGTTGAAGCCGACATTACCGTTGCTCAGCGCCGTGATGGTGAAAGAAACCTGCACCGCTGGCTGCGTCTATAAAGGCGAGTAACGAAGAAGTGGTGTGTAGTCTGGCGTGAAAATCCCGCTCTCACGCCGCGACTATCCATCGATAAATATCAGGCAATATTCAGGTATTTATGTGTCTGCATAGAAAGCCGCCAGTTACGGGCGATGCAGGTTGCAATACACAGTTTGGTCGCATCGTCTTTCTGGCTAATCGGCTGTAACGCTACGATACGCGGCTTATCATCATCAAGCCGCGCCAGTAGCGCATCCAACGCTTCAATATCACGTTCACGCGCCACCGGGTGTTTGATCTCATCCGCCCGTTGCAGTGCCTGATCGAGCACCTTCATGCCGCCACGCATATTCACCTTCGGCGATACCGTTACCCAGGTTTTGGGCGAACAGCGCACGTCGTGGGTGCCGCTGGTTTCAATCTGGCAACTAAAGCCCTGCTTTTCCAGCTGTAGCGTCAGCGGTGCCAAATCGTGGATGCACGGTTCACCGCCGGTGATCACGATGTGGCGTGCCGTGTAACCCTGCTGCGCCATCAGCGTCAGAATGTCGTCCGCACTCGCCGCACCCCAGGCATCGCTTTCTTCCGTTTTTACCAGCACCTGATCCAATGAGGTTTCCCGCTCAGCCAGTTTGTCCCAGGTATGTTTGGTATCACACCAGCTACAGCCTACCGGGCACCCTTGCAGGCGTACAAACACCGCCGGCACACCGGTAAAATAGCCTTCGCCCTGTAACGTCTGGAATATTTCATTAATCGGGTACTGCATGTTTTTCACTGTCTCGTTCACTTAAAAGGCATTATACCCTAAATCTTCCGCATTGCAGGGCGGCGGCGATGTGCCGGCAACCCCGGCGGGAACGCGTCAACTCGGGGACAGTTGAGTAATTCGGCGTGTGCGTCAATAATCAATCTGTTGTTACGATTTCGCCTGCTTTCATTACGTTTCATTACTAACAAGGACAAGAATCAATGAAGTTATTGAAACCGTTAGCCCTATTACTCGTCTCGTGTGCCTTTGTACCTGCATTTGCTCAGGCGCAGGATATCGCACAGATTAAAACTCAACCGGGCTATTACCGCATGATGCTCGGCCAGTTCGAAATTACCGCGCTGGCTGATGGCACCAATACCATGCCGATGGATAAACTGTTGCAGCGGACACCACCGGAAAAAATCACTGAACTGCTGGCAGAGAAAGCGCTGACGCCGCAGGTGGAAACCTCCATCAACGCCTATTTGGTCAATACCGGCAAACACCTGATTCTGATAGACACGGGTAACGGTAAACAAAGCAATCCTACGGTCGGAAAAGTGCTACCGAACCTGATCGCGGCGGGCTACAAGCCTGAGCAGGTCGATACCATATTGATGACCCATCTGCACGGCGACCATTTTGGTGGTCTGGTACAGGACAGTAAGCTGAATTACCCGAACGCTACCGTGTATGTCAGCCAGCCAGAAACCGACTTCTGGCTCAGCCCGGATAATCTGAAGAGTGCGCCAGAGAACAGAAAGGCGGCGTTCCAACGTGTGCAAAGTACCTTTGATGCCATTAAGAAAGAGAACAAGCTGAAAACGTTCCCAGCTCAGCAGACAGCACTGTTGCCTGGTGTCACCGCGATCCCAAGCCCGGGACATACGCCGGGGCATACGTCGTTTCTGATTGAGAGCGAAGGAAAAAAACTACTGGCATGGGGAGACATCATTCATGCGGAAGCGGTACAGATGAGCTTACCGGCCACTACCATCAGCTTTGATTCAAATATGGATCAGGCGACAGAATCCCGTAATAAAGCGCTGGCCGACGCCGCCAGTCAGGGTTACTGGGTTGCAGGCGCTCATCTGCCTTTCCCCGGCATCGGCCACGTGGGTACACGTCTGGAACGCAACGGCACCACCAACGGCTACCGCTGGCTGCCAGCGAATTACAGCGTATCGGGATTGTCACAGTAATCTCTTCATCGTCACTCAAGCAGGGGGCGAATCCGCCTCCTGCTCAACAATCGCCCCCGCTATTTGCTCATACAGCCACGCGATCGCCGGATTACTGTCCTGCCTTGCATGCCAAAGCGCCGAGAGCGTATATGTCGGTAAATCAAGCGGGACCGGGCTATCGTTCAGGCCATAATGCTGGCACCACAGCGTCGCGACTTTCTCCGGTACGGTGGCGACTGACGGCGTGTGCTGCAATATGCCCGGCAGAGCGGAGAAATGCGGCGTGGTGTAATAAATCGTCCGCGTCATTCCCTGTTTTTCCAGCATGTCGTCAACGATGCCATGCGCACGTTCACGGTAGGTCACCAGTAAATGGCGCTGCTGGCTGTATACCTCCAAAGGAACGGGAGACGGCAGCGCGAGCTGTTGTGGGTGCCACAACGCCCTGAATCCTGACGATAACAGCGCACGCTGTTTCAACCAGCCGGTCTGTGGGCTGGCGACGGAAATGACCAGATCGACGCTGTCATTTTCCAACCGTTCCACATCCAAAAACGGATCGGTGGCAACAAGATTGATGCGCAAATGAGGGGCATTCGCTTTGAGCCGTTTCAGCAATAGCGGCATCAGCCATATTTCCACCCAGTCGGTCATGCCCAGCGTGATCGCACGTGAATCGGTCAGCGGATCAAAGCGCTCGGGCTCACCCAGAACCGACTGCAACTGTTCAAACGCAGGTGACAATTGAGTCGCCAGATAATCCGCACGCGCCGTTGGGCGCATCACCTGCCCCGTGCGGATAAACAGCGGGTCGTCAAACAGCGTACGCAAACGCGCCAGTGCACCGCTCACGGCGGGTTGCCCCAAATGCAGCTTATCCGCCGCCACAGAGACACTTCTTTCACGATACAGCACCAGAAATGTCACCAGCAGGTTTAAATCCACACCCCGAAAATCATTTTCCATGATAGTTGGTATCAAGTTAATCAATTTGAACAATAGTAACGTCAGCAGAATAATCGTTCCAGTCCCTGATGAGCAGGGTCACTTTCCAAGAGCGCACAATGAAAATGAATCTTCTGAAACAGACGTTGCTACCCGTGGTTTTGCTGATGGGTTCGCCCCTTATCGCCGAGGCAGAATCGGTGCCTCAACTGAGAACGCAGGCGCCGGGTTATTACCGCATGATGCTAGGTCAGTTTGAAATTACCGCCCTTTCTGACGGTACAGTCACCATCCCACTGGATAAGTTGCTCACCCATATTTCCCACGAGGAAATGCTGCACCTGCTGGCGCAAAAGAATCTCCAGCCACAGGTTGAAACCTCGATTAATGCGTACCTCATTAATACGGGTAAACAGCTGATACTGGTCGATACAGGGGCCGGGCCGCTATTCGGCAAACAAGGAGGGAAATTACCCGATAATCTGCGCGCTGCGGGCTACCCACCCGAGAAGATCGATACCGTTTTGCTGACCCATATTCATGCCGACCATTCCGGCGGCGTCTCGCGTGACAGCAAGCTAGT
This sequence comes from Pectobacterium sp. PL152, assembly GCA_021907015.1. Classification (GTDB taxonomy): domain Bacteria; phylum Pseudomonadota; class Gammaproteobacteria; order Enterobacterales; family Enterobacteriaceae; genus Pectobacterium. Next base: position 1,373,733 of record CP091064.1, read on the forward strand.
TTTCCCAAATGCCACCGTTTACGTTAATCAGAAAGATGTGGATTTCTGGCTCAATCCGACTAATAGCAATCAGGTACGGGATAGCGAGAAGCACACGTTCGGGCAGTCTGAAGATGCATTACAACCCGTGCTTGCCGCCAAGCGACTGAAAACCTTCGCCGGTAAACAGCAACTTTTTCCGGGCATTACCGCCGTACCAGCACCGGGACATACGCCGGGGCACAACCTTTATCAGATCGAAAGTGACGGTCAAAAACTGACGCTATGGGGCGATACGATCCATGCAGAAGCCGTACAATTTCCTCGCCCCATGACCACGATCGATTTCGATCGCAATATGGATGAAGCTGCGGAGGCTCGCTTACAGATTCTGGCCGAAGCGGCACAGAATAATGAATGGATTGGTGCGGCGCACATTTCCTTTCCCGGTTTAGGCCAGGTTAAAGCCGTGTATGATGCTAACGGTAAACCAAACGGCTATCGCTGGCTCCCTGCGAATTACAGTATGGCGGGGCTCAAAAACTAAGGGGCAGAATGGAATTCATTACGTTGATCACTGGCGGTTCGCGCGGCATTGGCCGCGCAACGGCGTGCTATCTGGCCGGAAAAGGCCACAAGATTTGTATCGGCTACCGCACCCAGCAGGACAGTGCGTATAGCGTTCTCGACGAGATTCGCGCTAACGGTGGGACGGCCATCGCTGTTCAAGTCGATATCGCCGATGAAGAGCAGGTCATTGAGCTTTTCAAGCGAACAGATAAAGAACTTGGATGCCTCACGGGTCTGGTGAATAACGCTGCGATACTTAAACCCCAAGCCACCATTGAGCAGCTTGATGCCGTGCGGCTTAACGCTATTTTTGCCACGAATACCGTGGGCAGTTTCCTCTGTGCCCGGGAAGCGGTCAAGCGTATGGCATTCCGCCATGGCGGAAAAGGTGGAGCTATCGTCAACGTGTCATCCGCAGCCGCCCGGCTGGGTTCGCCACACGAATATATCGACTATGCGGCATCAAAAGGCGCACTCGATACGCTGACTATTGGCTTATCGCTGGAGGTCGCCGACCAAGGTATCCGAGTGAACGCCGTGCGACCGGGTTTTATTTATACCGATATGCATGCTGACGGCGGCGAACCGGCAAGAGTCGATCGCATCAAGCATTCACTCCCCCATGAAACGGGGCGGCCACCCGATGGAAGTCGCTCAGGCAATAGTTGGCTGTTATCGGAAGAAGCCTCTTACGTCACTGGGAATTTTATTGACCTGGCAGGCGGGAAATAAAGCATTCCTTCTACCTTCACAAGGTTCTTATACACAAATGCTGCGAGTTATTATGGGTTTTGCCGTTATCTGGCGTAAAAATTATGCAGCGGTGGGACTGGCCGCCGAGTGAGCGACAGGACGTCGCGAAAGCCAGTGCCGCGTCGGGAACGCGTCACTGGCGGCTCGACTAGCGGTCAGGAACACCGATGGAACCGCGCAGCGGCATAATTTAGCCGGAAGCCTGGGTTCGCAGGGCGGCGGCGACTGAGCGCCCTGCGTCGGGCGCGTATACGGTATCGCATATGAATAGCGACGGTGTGGCGCACGAAACTGCCTCTTAGCCAGCATAGCCAATATGACTGAGAGGCAACTCTCACATGAACCTGTTACAGATACACTCGCAGGTATTCCGCCAGACACAGGATCGCCATGGCCTGGCCGTACGGCATGGAGGTCAGGGCAATGTTGCGGTAGAAATCCAGATCGTTGCCCATCGCCGTGCCGAATGACACCTGCGTTAGTTCACCGTCCTCATTAACGTGATTAATCACGCCGCGTATCGCTTTCTCCGCCACTTCAGCGTAGCTCGGGTCGACGTAGCGCTTGCGCACTGCTTTCAAAATACCGTAGGCAAAACCGGCGGTTGCCGAGCTTTCGAGGTACGAGTTCGGATCGTCAATCAGCGTGTGCCACAGGCCACTGTCATCCTGATATTTCGCCAATGCTGCAATCTGGCTTTCCAACACCTGCAACAGGAAGCGACGCGTCGCGTTGTTTTCCGGCAGATCCAGCAGTTCGATAAACTCAGGAATCACGATCGTCAACCAGCTGTTACCACGCGCCCAGCGCGCTTTCGCGTAGTTGTGCTGCCCCTCGAACGTCCAGCCGTGGAACCACAGACCGCTTTCGCGATCCATCAGATATTGCACATGCAGCAGGAACTGATATGTGGCTTCTTCCACAAACTCCGGCCGGTTTAACAGCTTGCCGATTTTCGCCAGCGGCAGCACGCTCATCATCAGCGTGTCATCCCATAGCTGCTGGTGGTTTTCATTGTTATAAACAATGTGCTGCAAACCCTGCTTGTCCGTGCGCGGCATTTCATACATCACCCACTCCGCCCAGCGCTCCAGATACGGCAACCAGCGCGCATCGCCCGTTTCTTCATAGCGATAAGCCAGCGTCAGGAACGGGCATACGGTGTTTACGTTCTTCGTCGGCGTACCTTCAGCCAAACGCGCAGTAAACCAGTCGTCGATAATGGCGCGCATCTGCTCGTCGCCCGTTTGCTGGTAATACTGGTAAATCCCATACAGCCCGATGCCGTGCGTCCATTCCCAGCCCGCCCAACCTTTGGTATCAATCACCCGACCATCGTCCAGCCGTAACAAGAACTCACCGGTTTTATCCTCAATATTCACCAGATTGTCGGTGATACGGCAAATCAGCGCCTTCAGACCTTCACGGGAGATGAAGCGCTCCGGCTGACGTAAAAGCGGGCTATGTTTTACACTGAATACGGTCATAGTCATTCATCCAATTGAGTTATCAGTTAACAGTTCAATACAGTTACGACTGCGTGGCGTGCGTGACCGGCTTGTCGCCTTTATGGCGGTTCAGGTAGCCGATGTTGTTGTTGCCCCACAGCGATTCATACGGCATACCAGCCAGCATTTCGACCGTTGCCCGCGCCTGCGGCGTAATCTTTTCCGGTACAGGGCGTCCGGCTTCGCGCATTTTCAGCGTTTCTTCCCGCAGCACGCTGTGCGTTTGCAGATTGAGTTTAAAGCGCAGAGAAACCAGGAAACCCAGTGCCAGCACGCCCACGGTGCCAACGCTCAAAATCATCAGAATCGTGTGGCTGACGCCCGGTGCCTGTACGCTCTGCCCGGATACAAAGCCGGATAGCTGCAATACCACACCCACCAGCATCACCGCCCCCGCCTGAGAGGCTTTGCGAGTCAGCGTCATAATCCCGGCGAAGATCCCTTCGCGACGCTGTGCGGTGATCACTTCATCCACGTCGGCGATGTAAGTGTAGGTATTCCACGGCACGTAGTTGATCCCGCCGCGCCCGATACCCGCCAGCGCAGAAATCAGCAACAGCAGAGAGAAGGTATCATGCAGGCCGCTGTACCACAGAACCGCGTAGGAGAAGGCGCTCAGGCCGAACAGGCACACGACTAAACGGTAAGACGGCGCGGGCCCAAAACGGATACATAGCGGAATCATGCCAATCACCGCGATGAATTGCAGAATCGCCATCGTTCCCATCAGGTTAGACGCCATCGTTGGGCTCTGCATCAGCACAAAGACCACGTAGTACGTGAACACGGCGTTAAACACGTCCTGAGCGATATACCCACCCAGATACATACCCAGATGCTGGCGGAAAATACGAATGCGCAGCGTTGAGAGCAGTTCGACGTTCAGCCGTTTCAGGCTTTGGCCTAACGTCAGAGACTGACGTTCTTTCTCCGCCCGTAGCGATGCTTCCGACATCTGATCCCGCGGGCGTTCCCAGGTAAAGAAATAGACCAACGTCAGCACCAGCGCACAGATAATGGAGAACACCAGACTCGAGTAGAAGAAAGAAACAGCGTTATCTTTGCCAAAGTAGCCCAGCAGGATACCCGGCAGAAACGCGGCTAAAATGGCAGACAGCTGCGCCAGCGCGATGCGTGCGCCGGAGAACTTGGTTTTCTGTTTGAAATCGTCGGTCATTTCCGGCACCAGCGTTTCATACGGCACCAGCACCATGGTGTAGACGATATCGAACAGCAGGTACGTCAGCAGATAGTACCAATAGCCCATGTCCCCAACCCACATGAAGCTGTAGCTGAACACACAGGGAATACCGAGCAGAATAAAGAACTTACGGCGTCCAAAGCGTTTGCCCAGCCAGGTGGAACCGAAGTTATCGGTCAGGAAGCCCATCAGCGGACTGACGACGGCATCGAGCACGCGTGCCATCGCAAAAATAAAAGTGGCCTCAATCGGCGTCAGGCCACAGAACGTAGTGTAAAAATAGAGTAACCAGGCGGCCGTCAGCGCCGTTGTACCAGCACCAAGAAAGTCTCCTGAACCGTAGGCTAAATAGTTAGCCAAACCGATCTTACGCGTTTTCATCGCCATCCTTCCCCGAACATTTTTAATTATGAAGGTGTCACGCTGATACGGTAGCGCCCGGCGATCGTGAAAACCTTTGCGCTTTTGCCACCACGCGCCCCGCGCTGGCAGCACAGGGAAGATCGGTGCGATCCGCGTCAAAGATTTTATAAAAAGCCATTTTAACTGAACGAAACCCGCAGTTCGTTTATGGCGATCACAGGATGAAAGAAGGGAAGTCAGGAGGAAGACAGACAGTGTCGTCAACGGACGCTGCCTCGTGACACCTTGAAAAATAGTGCTTTCTGTAGCAGAGAATGGCGTTATTCCGCGTGCTGTAATCGCCACAGGAAGGTCTGCCGCGCATGGGCTAAACGCGGCTGGCGCAGCGCGCCCGGCACCCAGGCCAGATAGTAATCCAGCTGTGTAGTACCGACGGGGGGCGGGATAATCGCAAGTTTCCCGGCATCCAGCAGATCCTGACATAAATACACCGGCATGACCGTCCAGCCAAATCCGCTGGTCAGCACGCGACGCAGCGCACGCAGATCCTGGCTCACCACGGCAGGCACCAACCCCTTATCCTCCATACGGTTCTTCTTCAGCCAGTGATCAATCAGGGGAAGCTCAAGGTCATACGCCAGCATCGCTTCCTGCGCCAGCGCCTGTGGCAAGTCACCGGCCTGCAATAGCCGTTCGACAATCGCAGGTGCCGCCACCGCCTGTAGCGTCGCACTCTTCAACAGATCGCTTTTCAGCCGCTTATCCGTCACCGGGTGCGCCGTTATGCCCAAATCACAGTGTCCTTCCAGCAGCATCTGTTTAATCAAATCACCGTCGCCGGTATGCATATGCACCCGCACGCCCGCCTCAAGCAGCGGCAATAGCTGCTCAGACACCACTTCCGCCATGAAATCCGCATGGCCAATGATATGCAGCGTCCCCGCGACGTCCATTGACCTCGCTCGGGCGGAGGCCAGTGCCGCCTCGGCTTCATCAAGCTTATCGCCCAGATCCGCCGCTAAATCGTCTGCCGCCGATGTTGGCGTCACGCCGTTCGCCTGACGTTCAAAGAGACGCCGCCCCACCGCCACCTCCAGCCCGGCAATGTGCTGCGACACCGCTGGCTGAGTCAGATTCAGCGCGCGCGATGCGCCGCTAATCGAACGCTGCCGATAGACTTCCACAAATGTGCGTAGACGGATGAGTGACATACGAGACCTATAGAGACTGAGATATAAAATTATTTATACCCCTCGAATAATAATCTTGTTGGCGGACGGATCAACCCCTGCCGTATCCTTTATCCCATCCTAAGTGACCCGGAAATCCCGGCTAACTTTCTGTTTTCTCTGGTACTCGACGAATAAAAGAGGACACAACATGTCGACACAACAATCCAAAAAGGATTTACAAGCCATCCTGAATACGATGAAGCGTGCTCACATTGCATCTGGCCCCGCCGATGCCGCACGGCGTAAAGATCGCTTACAGCGCAGCATCAATTTGATTCGTGAAAACCACATCGCGCTTGCACAGGCCATGAGTGAAGATTTCGGCCATCGTAGCCTATATCACTCCTTCGCCGCTGATGTCGGCACTACGTTGAAGATGCTACAGAACGCCATCGACAACGTTGATCGTTGGATGCAGCCAGAACCGGTTGATGAACCCGCTCCCGGCATGCAGGCGTGGATTCAGCATCAGCCTCTGGGCGTAATTGGCGTCATCAGCCCGTGGAACTTCCCAGTGAACCTGTCATTTGGTCCGCTGGCTGACATTTTTGCTGCCGGTAATACCGCGATTCTGAAACCGTCAGAACTCACACCGCGTACGTCTGAACTGCTGGCGGAACTGATTGCCCACTATTTCGACCCGCTGGAATTGGCTGTGGTACTGGGTGATGCGGAAATCGGTCAGGCATTCAGCGAGCTGCCGTTCGATCATCTGGTCTTCACCGGCAGCACTGCCGTGGGGAAACACGTGATGCGCGCGGCGGCAGAGAATCTGGTGCCGGTCACGCTAGAATTGGGTGGAAAATCACCAGTCGTGATCGATAGCAGCGCAGATATCACCGAAGCGGCTGCGCGTACGTTGACGGTGAAAACCTTCAACGCCGGACAAATCTGCCTGTCACCGGACTACGTTCTGCTGCCCGAAGGTCAGGAGCAGGCATTCCGCGATGCCGCGAAAGCCTTTATGCAGAAAAGTTTCCCGACGTTACAGGCGAACCCGGATTACACGTCTATCATTGCTGACAGACATTACGAGCGCCTGATTCGTATTCTGAAAGAGGCTGAACAGCAAGGCGCAACCGTCGTCAGTCTGGCACCGGAAGGCGAAGCCCCCTACGATGCTAAAAGCCGCAAAATTGCGCCACATCTGGTGTTCGGCGTCCATGACGATATGACGATCATGCAGGAAGAAATTTTTGGCCCGCTGCTGCCGGTTAAAACCTATCAGACAGCAGAAGAACCGATTCACTACATCAATGCGCATCCACGCCCGCTGGCAGCGTATCTGTTCAGCAACGATGACGCTATGCAGCAGCACTTCGCTGCCAGAACGACATCAGGCGCGCTGGTCATCAACGATGTGATGACACACGTGTCTATCGACACGCTCCCGTTCGGCGGTGTTGGCGCATCCGGCATCGGTGCCTACCACGGCGTCCACGGATTCCGCCGCTTCAGCCATGCCAAACCGATTGTCATACAGAGTGAAGATGGCGCGTCTAACCTGACGTTGCGTGCGCCTTACCATGAGAAACAAGACGCGATTGCCGCCGCCCTCAAAGGGTAATCGGCAGCGATTCACCGGCTCATCCTGCAACCATAGAGAGAAAAATGATGAAAATTTTAATGGTACTGACTTCTCACGACAAACTGGGCAACACCGGCAATAAAACCGGCTTTTGGCTGGAAGAGTTTGCTGCCCCTTATTACACCTTTAAAGATGCAGGCGCAGAGCTGGTGCTCACCTCCCCTGCTGGCGGCCAGCCGCCTCTCGACCCGAAAAGCGATCTGGCCGATTTTCAAACCGAGCTGACGCATCGTTTTAAAGCAGACTCTGCCGCACAGCAGGAACTGGCCAATACGGTAAAACTCGATACCATCAGCGAACAGGATTTCGATGCCGTTTTCTATCCTGGCGGTCACGGCCCGCTGTGGGATCTGGCGGAATCACCGGTCTCTATCGCGCTCATCGAAGCCTTTGTTCGCGCCAACAAGCCGACCGGGTTTGTCTGCCACGCACCGGGCGTACTGATTCATGTGAAAGCAGAAAATGGCGATGCCCTGATTAAAGGCCGCAAAGTGACGGGCTTCACCAACGGTGAAGAAGAAGCGGTTCAATTGACGGACGTGGTGCCCTTCCTGATTGAAGATGAATTCAAGAAACTGGGTGGGCTATACGAAAAAGGCCCAGACTGGGCACCGTACCTCGTTGAAGACGGCAAGTTGATCACCGGTCAGAACCCGGCAAGCTCGGAAGTCGTTGCTAAAGCGATTCTTAAGCAACTGGCTTAACCCGCGCTATACCCTCATTTGTCTGTGTCTAAAAAACAGGGCCGCATCATAACGCTGATGCGGCCCTGTCATTAAATAATCCACCTCGGTTAAGGTGGGGACAAAATTGAATCCACCTGCTGTGCGGTTAAATCGATACCGTAAAAACGCTGATAAAAATCATGCGTCTCTTTTGCCATATCAATGTACTGCATCTGCTGTGGGTACAGCGTTTTTGCCAACCAAAGAAATTGCAGTGCCTGCTCCGACGTTTCCCGACACCACCAGAACATGCCCAGCGGGTTCGCATAAACACGCCCCTGTTTTACCGCCCGTAGCTGCTGCCACTGCGCATCCTGACGGATCGCCTTCGCATCCTCAGCCCGCATCGTAATAATCACATCAGGATCGGCCTGAAAAACCTGTTCGAGCGATACGGGTGCGGTTGTCACTCCAGCACCGCTAAACCACGGTTCCGCCACGTTGATCGCGCCGCCCAGATCCATCCAGTCCTGATTCAACGAGGGGCGTCCCGATGTCGTTAACGGATCGCCAACCGCATGGTAGACCTTTACACGCTGCTGCGGCGGAATGCGCTGGACAACCTCCGTCACGCGCCTGACGTTGTCCTGATAGTAGGCGGCGAAATCCTGTGCCCGACGCGATGCTTCCGGCCCCAGAATCTCACCGGTAATCAGCGTGCGTTCGACCATCGCTGCCAGCGAGTTGTAGCGAAGCGGTACGATGGCAATACCGGCTTTATTCAGCGCTTCGGCTTCCGCAACTGGCACGCTGTCCGACACGAAAAAACCTGAGCACGGCGTGCGATCAGCGCCTCGGTATTAATTCCCATGCTTCCGCTCTGGGAAACCAGCGAAGCCTGCGTAATAGACGGCACAAACTGGCGGAATAACGGCATATCGCGCACCAGCTTCGTCGTACCGACAATACGATCGCCATAGCCGAGCATCGCCAGTATCGAGTTTTGCGCATTCCATGAGGTGGCAACTCGCTCAACCGTCGCGGGCACCGTCACCGTGCGATCGCCGTAATAGTGAATCGTCCGCTGCGCGGGTTCAGGCGTTTCCGCCTGAACCTGATGCACGCCGGAAAAACTCACCGCCAGCAGCACTAACGCATTGAGTAAATACTCGCGATAGCGCGTGGTAGGTTACGTTTCTGCATCACACTCACCAGTCAACGGTCAAAGAAGCGCGGATTTCACGCGGATCGCCAACGAACGCACTGGAGCCTCGATTTTCCCCGTTCTGACGATAAGGGAAGAGCGAGCTCCAATAATGTTCATTGGTGACGTTATTGAGCGAAACGCGAAACGCTGCCGGCTTGTCGTACAGTTTGAAGCCGTAGCGTGTACCCAGATCCAGCGTCATATAGCTATCTACCCACGCTGTATTGGTGTTATTAGCCACGCGTTTACCGGTGTAGTGGAGGTTCGCGATATAAACCATATTGGGGTAAGACGGATGACTATATTCCGTCAGCAGATTAGCCTGAAACTTCGGTACCCCGACCACCCGTTTATTCGTCGTCGCCTCAATCCCTGTATCCGTCAACTTAGGATCCAATAACGTCATGCCGCCATAGACATGTAAACCGGAAAATACTTCACCATCCGCCATCAGCTCTAACCCAGTATTAACCTGCTTGCCTTGCTCTTTGAAAACGTTATCAGCGGGATCAACATAGGCGAAAGGTCGCTCCAGACGGAATACTGCCGCATGCAGATTCACCCCATCCCACTGTGATTTCACGCCCGCTTCATATTGGGTGCTGCGGTAAGGCTTCAGCGCCTGCGCTTTGTTCACCGCGCTATTAGGAGCAGTATCCCCCTGCTCCAGAGAATCAGCATAAGCGACATACGTCATTACGTTAGACAAGGGCTTGTACATCAGCGACACCGTCGGGCTGGTGCCCGTCGCGCGTTGCACACTACCTTTAGTGAAGTTGCGTGAGGTCAACCAGCTTTGGCTCAGCACACCCATCGCCGACCAGCGATCGTTGAAGGTGATGGTATCGCCTGCGGTGATAGCCTGTTGACTATCGCGGCTATCTTTATTATGACCGGAACCCGCATAAAAACGTCCATCGCTGGGGTCGTTATAGCGCTGCGGCGCATTGATGGGGGTGGTCCCTAGCGTATAATTATTAGGGCCGCCGGGAGAAGAAAACATCGTCCATTGGTATCCGGTGGTACTGAATACCACATCGTGGGAAGGCCCGTCCGTATCAATATGGCCGTTCAACTGCAACGAATTGCTCAGAACCCGGAAGCGCCCGGATGAGTATTGCCGCTCCAAAGTGGTTTCCACATCCCCTGATGGCAAAATATTATGCGACAGCGAACGCATGCCGCGATCGGCGACTTGATAACCCACCCCACCCGAAGCGTACCAGTTATTATTAAAGTAGTGTTTCAGACGGGTACTGGCCGTTTTCGTTATCAGATCGAGGCCAGCAAAGCTTTGTCCGTATCCCTGTTTCGTAATATCCGGCGCTTTGGGTAGCTGCATCGTCGGCCCATAGGCAAAATCACCGGCATAGCCCATTTTCCTGAAGCGATATTCGCTAGCGTTAACTTCCAACACCGTATCGGGCGAGAGATTCCAGTCAAACGCCACGCTGGCTAATTGCCGCCGCAACGTGCTGTTGCTGATACTCCCTTCGCCTTCATCGTGTAGGAGGTTGATACGATAGCCGAACTGGTTTTCATCCCCCACATGTCCGCCCAAATCAGCATGCCCCATCGCGGCACCTTTACCGGAATAGCCTACGGTAAAGCGGTTTAACGTCTGCGCCGTTGGCCTTTTCTGCGTGAAGTTAAACTGTCCGGCTGGGCTGGCAGGTCCATACAATGCGCCAGTCAGGCTGTTAATCACATCCAATCGCTCCAGCATCTCAACCGGAAAGGCGGTAGTGGAAATAATGTTTAATCCATCCAACCGGCTGTTTGCCAATACATTCCCCTGCATACCGCGACTCTGTGGACGGCCTACGTCAATACCACCCCGCGCCTGCATCTGGCTGGACGAGTTGTATTTCAGGAGATCGTTAACGTTCTTCGCCTGCTGGTTGGCAATCATGGCTTCCGTCACGGTCGTGGTCGAGTACGGCGTATCCAGCCGTGAACGTTTACCCAGCGGTCCGAGCTCCACATCATCGGTCGTCATCCCTGCACCAGCCAGATTCGCATTCGCCTCACTGCGCTCTGCCTTAACGACCATAACGTCAGCCGCTTTTGCCTTTTCGCCGTCTTTACTCGTTATCGGTTCGGCGCTCAATACCGGTGGAACAACCACCATTAATGCTGGCAATAACCACTGTGCTTTTTTTCTATTATTTTTCTTGGGGCTTTCATCCGCTATATCCCTGTTGGTCAATATCATGTCAATTATCGATATGTAATTTTTATATATCGACACATACTATACAGACATGACAAAAAGAAAATAAGGAGAGCGATAGAGGGATTTATTTTATAAAACTTTGAATTTTAAAAATTAAAATATAAAAACGAGGCGTATAACTGATACCCCAAAGTGGGCAGCAGATATCCAAGAAAAGGAAGGGACAGAGCGTTTTTCAACGTTGCGCAGCAATGGTCAGAAGGGTGGCAGAAGGGAGATGTCCGTCATAAAAAACGTCGGGAACGTTTTTCAACGTTGCGCAAGCAACGGCCCGAAGGGTGACGGACAAGGATGTCCGTCATAAAAAAATCCAGAAACGTTTTCACGCTTCTGGATTTTCAGGGTTAATCACGTTGGCGTATGTCAGGCCGTTTTCTCCGCGGCTTGAGACACCAGAAACGTAATTACTGGCCTTTAACTTCTTTCAGACCGTTGAACGGTGCAGCATCACCCAGCGCTTCTTCGATACGAATCAGCTGGTTGTATTTAGCAACGCGGTCAGAACGGCTCATAGAACCGGTTTTGATCTGGCCAGCCGCTGTACCTACTGCCAGGTCAGCGATGGTGGCATCTTCAGTTTCGCCTGAACGGTGAGAGATAACAGCCGTGTAGCCTGCGTCTTTCGCCATTTTAATTGCAGCCAGCGTTTCGGTCAGAGAACCGATCTGGTTGAATTTGATCAGGATGGAGTTAGCGATGCCTTTCTCGATACCTTCTTTCAGGATCTTGGTGTTGGTTACGAACAGGTCGTCACCAACCAGCTGGATTTTGTCGCCCAGAACTTTAGTCTGGTATGCGAAGCCAGCCCAGTCAGATTCGTCCAGACCGTCTTCGATAGACACGATTGGGTACTGTTTGGTCAGATCTTCCAGGAAGTGGGTGAATTCTTCAGAGGTGAACGCTTTGTTGCCTTCGCCAGCCAGAACGTATTTACCGTCTTTGTAGAATTCAGACGCGGCACAGTCCATCGCCAGCGTGATGTCTTTGCCCAGCTCGTAGCCTGCAGCTTTTACCGCTTCAGCGATAACAGCCAGCGCTTCGGCGTTGGAACCCAGGTTAGGCGCGTAGCCACCTTCGTCACCCACAGCTGTACCCATACCTTTGGATTTCAGAACTTTAGCCAGAGTATGGAACACTTCAGAACCCATACGGATGGCTTCTTTCAGGGTTTTCGCGCCAACAGGCTGAATCATGAACTCTTGGATATCAACGTTGTTATCCGCGTGCTCGCCGCCGTTGATGATGTTCATCATTGGCAGTGGCATAGAGTATTTACCTGGGGTGCCGTTCAGTTCAGCGATGTGAGCGTACAGCGGCAGGCCTTTTGACGCAGCAGCAGCTTTAGCGGCAGCCAGAGACACAGCCAGAATGGCGTTAGCGCCGAATTTGGATTTGTTGTCAGTACCATCCAGGTCGATCATGATCTTGTCGATGTTCGCCTGATCTTTCGCGTCTTTACCCACAACAGCTTGAGCAATCGGGCCGTTAACAGCGGCAACGGCTTTCGTTACGCCTTTGCCCAGGAAACGGGATTTGTCACCGTCACGCAGTTCCAGCGCTTCGCGAGAGCCAGTAGAAGCTCCTGATGGCGCAGCAGCCAGACCTACAAAACCACCTTCCAGATGAACTTCCGCTTCAACAGTTGGGTTTCCGCGTGAGTCGATGATTTCACGGCCGATGACTTTAACAATTTTGGACATTAGATTTTCCTCAGTACAAGTTAAACTAAAACTTTAGACAGAACTAAAACCCTAGACGAGCAACGCGCGATAGCGATCGCGCGTTGCTGATATAACTCTTACTTCACCTGACGCTTCTGGTACGCGCCAGCGGCTTTCACAAAGCCGGCAAACAGGGGATGTCCATCTCGCGGCGTTGACGTGAATTCCGGGTGGAATTGACAGGCAACGAACCAGGGATGATCGGGTAATTCAACAATCTCCACCAGTTTGCGGTCGGCGGAAAGACCAGCAACCCGTAATCCCGCCGCTTCAATCTGTTTCAACAGCATGTTGTTCACTTCATAACGATGACGGTGACGTTCGATAATCGTCTGCTCACCGTACATCTGACGTACCAGACTGCCTTCGGTCAGATGGCATTGCTGCCCGCCAACGCGCATGGTGCCGCCCAGATCGCTGGCTTCATCACGGACTTCAACATTGCCGTTCTCATCACGCCATTCCGTGATCAGCGCAACCACCTGGTACTTACAGTCTGGCATAAACTCCGTTGAGTTTGCGCCTTCCATTCCGACAACGTTACGGGCAAATTCCATTAATGCGACCTGCATCCCCAGGCAAATGCCCAGATAAGGGATATTGTTCTCACGGGCGTAACGCGCCGCCATGATTTTCCCTTCGACGCCACGATAGCCAAAACCGCCTGGAATCAGGATAGCGTCTAAATCTTTCAGTACGTCGACACCACGGGTTTCGACATCCTGCGAGTCGATCAGCTTGATATTCACCGTCAGGCGATTCTTCAAGCCACCGTGTTTCAGCGCTTCAATCACGGATTTGTAAGCATCCGGCAGCGCAACATATTTGCCGACCATACCGATAGTGACTTCACCGCCCGGATTCGCTTCTTCATACACAACCTGTTCCCATTCTGACAGGTTTGCTTCAGGGCAGTTCAAGCTGAATCGTTTACAAATATAATCGTCCAGCCCTTGTGATTTCAATAGCGACGGGATTTTATAAATCGAATCAATGTCTTTAAGGGATATTACTGCTTTTTCCGGCACATTACAGAATAAAGCAATTTTTGCACGCTCATTGGCAGGCACGGTGCGGTCAGAACGGCAAATCAGCACATCAGGCTGAATACCGATGGAAAGCAGTTCTTTAACGGAGTGCTGTGTCGGCTTGGTTTTCACTTCGCCCGCCGCCGCCAGATACGGCACCAGCGTCAGGTGCATAAACAGCGTGTGCTCACGACCTACTTGCACCGCCATCTGCCGAATCGCTTCAAGGAACGGTAAGGATTCGATATCACCGACAGTTCCGCCGATTTCGACCAGAACGACATCGTGGCCTTCGCCACCTTCAATGATGCGCTCTTTAATCGCGTTGGTGATATGTGGGATCACCTGAATGGTCGCGCCCAGATAGTCGCCACGACGCTCTTTGCGCAGGACATCAGAGTAGATACGGCCAGTGGTGAAGTTGTTGCGGCGCGACATTTTGGTGCGGATGAAACGCTCGTAGTGACCCAAGTCCAGATCGGTTTCAGCGCCGTCTTCGGTGACAAAGACTTCACCGTGTTGCGTCGGGCTCATCGTGCCCGGATCCACGTTGATGTACGGGTCCAGTTTCATGATGGTAACGTTGAGGCCACGGGCTTCAAGAATAGCCGCCAGAGAGGCTGCGGCAATGCCTTTACCCAGAGAGGAAACGACCCCGCCGGTCACAAAAATATAATTAGTTGTCATGCTGAACCTGAGAGTTTAGGTTTAAAGACGATGGAAGTACCAAGACGGGAAAGTAGTATACCTGAACCTGATGAACGCCACAAATGTTCGTTTTACACAATGTGACGATTCCAACACACGTGCAGACAAGGTGAAACTCCCCTCACCTCGCCCAATAATCATTTTAAAAACAATAAAATAAAAACCTTAAAATCAATAAAAAACGGTTTTATCGATGAAAAAGGATTAATGGCTGATTTCCTGTTTTTTCACCTGCTGCCATGCGGCTTCCATTTCGTCCAGCGTTGCCTGTTCCAACGTCTTTCCCGATGCCGTAACGATTTGTTCTACTTCACGAAAACGGCGAGTGAACTTACGATTCGCTGCCTGTAACGCATTCTCGGCCTTGTGTCCCAGATGACGAGAGAGATTGACTGTGGCGAATAATAAATCACCAATCTCTTCACCTAATTTTTCTTCATCGACAACGGCTTGCCGCGCCTCAAACATGACCTCATCGATCTCTTCATACACTTTATCCAGCACCGGCCCCAGGCTGTCCCAATCGAAGCCAACAGACGCACAACGCTGCTGAATTTTTTGCGCTTTCATCAAGGCAGGCAACGCATCTGGAATATCATCCAACTGGGAATGACGATCTTTCTCCGCCCGTTCCTGCGCTTTTGTCTGTTCCCAATTTGCCAGCACAGCATCGCTGTCCGTCAGCGTCAGATCCCCAAAAATATGCGGGTGGCGGCGTTCCAGCTTGTCGCTGATGGCATTACACACGTCGGAGAAATCGAATAAGCCCTTTTCCTGTGCCATCTGCGCGTAAAACACCACCTGAAACAGCAAATCCCCTAACTCACCGCGCAAATCATCAAAATCCTGACGGCTGATGGCGTCCAGCACCTCATACGTTTCTTCCAGCGTATAAGGCGCAATAGTGTCAAAAGTCTGTTTCTTGTCCCACGGGCAACCATTTTCGGGATCGCGTAGGGTTTTCATGATGGCGAGCAGACGCTCGACGGAGGATAGATTCGTCAAAGATACGGTCATAATATTCCTGAAAATCAAAAATTATTTTTACGAAGGTTGCAGACAAGCTGGAGGTTTCGTGCGCGATATATTCCAACGCTCATTTCCGCAACTGCGTCGCACCCGACACGGGGCGTCCAATCGACGCCGCCCCGTGACCCCAGTCTTTTACGCGGGAATTACGCCGCTTCGCGGTGCCTTCGGAAATACAGTCATCTGGCGGACCGTCGCTGACGCGTTCCCTACGCGGCAGCGACTTTCGTGGCATCCATGCCACTCATCCTGGATGGCTGTGTTTCCTCAGCGTAATTTTTACGCTTGAGGCAAAACACAAAGCTATCATTTACGCCCCTTGTTGGCGCCGCGCGTCGATCACATCCGGCAGTTGGTTGAGCTTCGCCAGAATGCGGCTCAGCACTTGCAGGTTGTAGATCTCGATATCCATATCAATTGTTGCCAACTGCTGCTTGATGTCGCTGCGGCTGGCGACGCCCAGTACATTGACCTTCTCATTCGCCAGAATCGTGGTGATATCCCGCAATAGGCCGCTGCGATCGTTGGCAATCACCCTCACCACCAGCGAATAGCCGCTGGAGTAGCTTTCGCCCCATACCGCGTCCACAATCCGCTCCGGCGAACTGGCGCGCAGTTCATCCAACTGTTCGCAGTCCGCGCGGTGAATCGAAATCCCCCGACCGCGCGTGATGAACCCGGTGATCTCGTCACCCGGAATCGGCTGGCAACAACGCGCGATATGGTGCATCAGGTTACCGACGCCTTCTACGACCACGCGACCGTTATCTTTATTGTTACGCGTTGGCGGCTGATGCGATTTCTGCGTCAGTTGGCGCAGCGCTTCACGATCCAGTTCTTCCGCACTCGGCTGTTTTAACTGCGATTGCAGGAAATTCACCATCTGGTTCAGACGAACATCGCCACCGCCGATAGCAGCCAGTAGTTCATCCAGCGAATTCACGTTGTAGCGCGGCAGCAGCAATTTCTCCGCCGCTTTCAGGCTGATCCCCAGATGCGCCAGTTCGTCGTCCAGAATCTGCCGTCCCGCCAGAATATTCTTGTCGCGATCCTGCTTGCGGAACCAGTTCTGGATCTTGGAACGTCCACGGCTGGTAGTGATATACCCCAGATTCGGGTTCAGCCAATCGCGGCTCGGGTTCGGCTGCTTCTGGGTGATAATTTCAATCTGATCGCCCATTTGCAGCTGGTAGGTAAACGGCACAATACGTCCGCCGATTTTCGCCCCAATGCAACGATGCCCGATATCGCTATGGATGTGATAAGCGAAATCCAGCGGCGTGGAACCGGCCGGGAGATCCACCACATCGCCTTTCGGCGTAAAGACATACACGCGATCGTCAAATACCTGACTGCGAACTTCATCCAGCACGTCGTTCGAATCAGCCACCTCTTCCTGCCAGGCAAGCAGTTTACGCAGCCAGGCAATGCGTCCTTCATAGCCGGAGCGCCCGCCCACGGAGGTGCCTTCTTTGTATTTCCAGTGTGCCGCCACGCCCAGCTCGGCATCTTCATGCATCTGGCGCGTGCGAATCTGGATTTCAAGCGTCTTCCCACCCGGCCCTAGCACCACGGTGTGAATGGACTGATAGCCGTTTGGTTTCGGGTTGGCAACGTAATCGTCAAATTCGTCCGGCAAATGGCGATAGTGGGTATGCACGATACCCAGCGCCCCGTAGCAGTCCTGCAAACGCTCAACGACAATACGCACCGCACGAACATCGAACAGCTCATCAAACGACAGCGCTTTCTTCTGCATCTTGCGCCAGATGCTGTAGATATGCTTGGGACGGCCGTAAATCTCTGCCTGCACGCCCTCTTCTTTCATCGCATCGCGCAGCGTTTTGACAAAATCATCAATGTACTGGGCGCGATCGATGCGGCGCTCATGCAGCAGTTTGGCGATTTTTTTATATTCATCCGGGTGCAGGTAGCGGAAGCAGAAATCTTCCAGTTCCCACTTCAACTGCCCGATGCCCAGGCGGTTCGCCAACGGCGCGTAGATATTGGTACACTCTTTGGCCGCCAGCACCCGTTCTTCTTCCGGGGCATCCTTCACTTCACGCAGGTGGGCGATCCGCTCGGCGAGTTTGATGACCACGCAGCGGAAATCTTCCACCATCGCCAGCAACATGCGACGGATATTATCGACCTGCTCAGACGCGCCAGAGTCATTCTGCGTTGCTTTGAGCTGGCGAATTGCATCCATATCGCGCACGCCATGCACCAAATCAACGATGTTTTTACCAAATGCGGCTTCCAGCGTCGCCTCATCGACCACGCCTGCATCCGCCAGTGGAAAGAGCAGCGCCGCGCGCATGCTGTCATTGTCCATACTGAGCGTGGACAGGATTTCCACCATTTCAATGCCGCGCCACAGCAGTAGCGATGCATCGGAGTGATCTTGCGTTTGCTGCTCACAGTAACGCCAGGTTTCGGCTAAACGTTCACACGATTGCTGGCTAGAAATACCCAGCGAAGCAATCCACGCGTCAGGGACAAATTCACCTGCCGTATTCAAATGCGCACTTCTTACCGCAACCATAATTTCTCCCTACGTTACCCTTCACCTTGCAAACGACGCCGCTTTGCAGCCTATTACGCCTTTCGCGTGCCGGTATCGTGCAAAAACAATGCCATCGATTCAAGGTGCCCGGTATGTGGAAACATATCCAGCATCGCGACATTCACCAGCCTAAAACCTGCCGCCAGTAATACTTTGCTGTCGCGCGCTAGCGTCGTGGCATTACAGGAAACATATACCACCCGTTCAGGTGCCAGTCGGGTTATCTGTTCCATTACGCCTGCCGCGCCCGCACGTGCCGGATCAAGTAATATCTTATCAAAACCCTGAGCCGCCCACGGCTGCTGTGTGACGTCATCTTCAAGATTTTGGTGAAAAAATGTGACATTGGACAGCGCATTGCGTCGGGCATTCTCACGTCCTTTCTCTACCAGCGCGGTCACCCCTTCAACGCCAACGACGCTGGCGGCGCGCTGTGCCAGTGGCAGCGTGAAGTTACCCATGCCGCAAAACAGATCTAATATTCTATCCTGCGGTTGCACATCCAGCCACGCCAGCGCCTGTGCAACCATCTGCTGGTTGACCGCGTCGTTGACCTGAATAAAATCACGCGGGCTAAAGGCCAGCGTCAACCCAGCGACGTGATAAACCGGCTCTTCGCCGTGCAGACACGTCAGCGAATCGGCATCCGGAGCCAGATAAACCGAGACACCCTGCTGCCGGGCAAAATCTCGCAGCGCCTGCTCATCCGATGAATGCAGCAGATCAAGGTGCCTCAGCACCAGCAGCGGGCCGTTGTCCGCCTGCACCAGTTCCACATGCCCAAGGCGCTTCACCGCCTTTAATCGGCTCAGGCAGTCGCGCAACGGTTGCAGCAGCGCTTCAAGCTCGGGGCGTAGCACCGGACAGGCTTTGATATCCACCAGATCGTGAGAATTTGACTGCCGATAGCCCATCAACAGACGCTGCTCTTTTGTCTGAAAGTATAACGCAAGCCGCGCGCGCCTCCGATAGGCATAAGGTGTGCCGGCGATCAGCGAGGCGTCAGGCAGCTCCGCGCCCGTTTCTCGCGTCATCAGGCGCATTAATGCGGCCGTTTTGCTACTCTGTTGCAGCGTGATGTCCGCGTGCTGCTGCTGGCAGCCGCCGCAGCGGGTAAAATGCGGGCACAGCGGCTCAACGCGCTGTGGGCTGTGCGTCAGAAGGCGTTTAAGCTTTGCATGCGAAAACTGACGTTTCTCTTCCGTCAGTTGGACCTCAGCCTGCTCCCCCGGCAGTACACCCGTGACAAACACCGTCTTACCTTCGTGACGCGCCACCCCCTGTCCAAACGGGTCAAGCGACGTGACCGTAACAGTGAGGTTCTTAGCAGGAATCGCTTTCCGGGTCGTCACACGCCGGTTTGGAGAGTAGAATTGCGCCATAATGTACTATCGATTGATCTCTTAAGTTGAACGGCCATATCTAATAACTAAATTAAATAATAGGGTGCCTGGCATCCTCTAATTCTCCCACATTGGAACCCCATGACCAAATACAGTCTTCGTGCACGGATGTTGATACTGATTTTGGCACCGACGCTGATGATCGGGCTGCTGCTCAGTTCGTTCTTCGTCATTCATCGTTACAACCAGTTGCAGTCGCAATTGGCAGACTCAGGCACTAGCATTATTGAACCGCTGGCAACCATCAGCGCTTACGCGATTACCCATCGTCAGATGGACACCATTCCCGCGTTAATCAATACGCTTCACCGTCGGCACTCTGCGATTATTCGTACCATTAGCGTGTTCGATGCGCGCAATCAGCTTCTGGCTACCACCAACGTACGCAACAACGTGACATTACAGCCGATCAGCAGCGACGCACATTCCTACAACAAATTGCACCTGCACCACACGAACGACGCGCTGATTCTGCACATGCCGATCGTCAATGACAGCGAATTTATGCCGGCAGGCACGGCGCCCGTGTTGCCCGGCACCGCCACACCTCTCGGCTATCTGGTCATCGAACTGGACACCAGCACCATTCGGCTTCAGCAGTATCAGGAAATCTTCATCGCCGCGCTCTTGCTGTTGTTATCTTTGGGTGCCGCCGTTCTCTTTGCCTATCGTCTGATGCGGGATGTCACCACCCCGATTCGTAATATGGTTGAGACCGTCGATCGCATCCGTCGCGGGCAGTTGGATAGCCGGGTAGAAGGGTACATGCTGGGCGAGTTGGACATGCTGAAAAACGGCATCAATTCAATGGCAATGTCGCTGACCGCCTACCATGAGGAGATGCAGCAAAATATCGATCAGGCGACCTACGATCTGCGAGAAACGCTGGAGCAGATGGAGATCCAGAACGTCGAACTGGATCTGGCCAAAAAGCGGGCGCAGGAAGCGGCACGTATTAAATCGGAGTTTCTGGCTAATATGTCACACGAACTGAGAACGCCGCTGAATGGCGTGATCGGTTTCACTCGCCAGACGTTGAAGACCCCGCTGAACACCACGCAGACTGACTATCTGCTTACCATCGAACGTTCCGCCAATAACCTGCTGAATATCATTAACGATGTGCTGGATTTCTCGAAGCTGGAGGCGGGTAAGCTGGTGCTGGAGGATATACCGTTCTCGCTGCACAACACGCTGGACGATGTCGTGATGCTGCTGGCGCACACGGCACATGAAAAAGGATTAGAGCTGACGCTCAGCATTCAGAATGACGTGCCCGAACAGTTTGTCGGCGATCCGCTACGGATACAGCAAATCATCACCAACCTGCTGGGCAACGCGATTAAATTTACCGAGCAGGGCAACATTGATATTCGGGTAGAGAAGCGCCGTCAGGAACACCATCAGGTCCAGCTAGAGGTGCAAATACGCGATACCGGCATCGGTATTGCCGAATTGCAGCAATCGCAGCTGTTCCAGGCGTTCCGTCAGGCTGACACCAGTATTTCACGCCGTCATGGCGGCACGGGACTCGGGCTGGTCATCACCCAACGTCTGGTCAAAGAGATGGGTGGCGATATCAGTTTCAGAGTCAGCTCAACAAGGGCTCGACCTTCTGGTTCCACATCACGCTGCCGCTCAACCCGCACGCCATACCGACAGAACCGGCTTACACGATGCTGCAAGGCAAACATCTGGCCTACGTCGAGTATCATCCCATCGCCGCGCAGGCCACGCTGGATATCCTGAACCAGACGCCGCTCATCGTGAGCTACAGCCCGACATTTGAGCAACTGCCGGAAGGGGAATTCGATATCCTGCTGCTCGGCATTCCCGTGCAATATCGCAACACACTGCTCGACTACACGCCCAGACTGCGTGATATCTGCCGCCGGGCACCCTGTGTGATTCTGGCGCTGCCCAGCCTGGCGCAAATGGATGCCGAACAGCTGAAAACCTTCGGCGTACATGCGTGTCTGAGCAAACCGCTCGCGGCATCACGCCTGCTGCCGCTGTTACAGGACAGCACGCTGTTCCAGCTCTCTTTCCTGCCGGACGATACGGCATCTCACCCGAGTGCTACACGCCATCCGGCCCGTCTGCCGCTAAGCGTGATGGCGGTGGATGACAACCCGGCGAATCTGAAACTGATCGGCACACTGCTGGAAGAGCAGGTCGAGACGATTATTCTGTGCGAAAGCGGACAGGATGCGATTGCACAGGCGAAATTGCATCAGTTCGACATTATCCTCATGGACATTCAGATGCCGGGTATGGACGGCATTTGCGCCAGCGAACTGATCCGCCAGATCCCCATCACGCCACCACGCCCATCATCGCGGTGACGGCGCAAACCATGACGGGTGAACGCGAGCATCTGCTGCGTTCAGGCATGGATGACTATCTGGCTAAACCGATAGATGAACAGATGCTGAAAAGCGTGCTGACGCGTCATGCGCGAAAGGATCCGTTAAAGCGCGATCGCGGTGATATGACGGGTTTATTAAGCGAGCACGACGATAGCCAGCTCTCTCGACTGGGCGCTGGCGCAGCAACAGGCGGCCAACAAACCGGAGTTGGCGCGTGACCTGCTGCAAATGCTGTTGGATTTCTTACCGGAGGTTCAGCAGAAGATAGAAAACGTGCTGAAAGGCCAGACGGATGACGACATTATCGAACTCGTGCATAAACTGCACGGCAGTTGCAGCTACAGCGGCGTGCCGCGTCTGAAACGCATCTGCCGCTATCTGGAGCAGCAGTTGCGTAAAGGCGTGCACGCCAGCGATTTGGAGCCCGAATGGCTGGAGCTACTGGACGAAATCGACAACGTCAACAAAGCCGCCCAGCCGCATATCAAACCGATGCGCTCGTAATCAATATCCCAGCATAGCCCTGTCTTTTTGTCACATGCTATGTGGATGCAGAGACAGTTTCGTGCGCTTACAATATGGCTATTTCATGCTCCTCCGCAGCACGCGCCCGACACGGGACGGCTCAAACGCCACTCGCCCCGTGGCCCCAGGCTTTCGGCGGAAATTATGCCGCTAACACGGTACCTTCGTCGATATCCGGCTTAACGGACCGCTTGCGACACGTTCCCTACGTGGCGCAAGCTTGAGCCGCGTCCATGCGGCTCATCCTAAGCCAGCTATCTCCTCAGCATAATTTTTACGCCGGATAACGGCAAAAACCACAATGTCGCTGCATTCGTATAAGAAACAGCAGCCTGACAGAGGGAGAACCTAACGCTGAACGTTTAAGGGTCGAGCGCACGAAACCGTCTCTCAGTCTACATAGAAAAATACCAAACACCATCGCATCACAATGACGATTATCGCGATACCGACTGCGCCAGCCGGATCGTCGCAGCGATATTACGTGCCGCCATTCGCACATTTTCTGCCGCATTATCCAGCGCTTCTTCTAGTGAGCAGATGTTGTAAAGCACGCTGAATACCGCGTCCAGACCATGTTCATGCACCACGCCGACATCTGCCGTCAGGCTGCCTGCAATACCAATGACCGGTTTATTATACTGTTTGGCGACCCGCGCCACGCCAATCGGCACTTTACCGTGGATCGTCTGGCTGTCGATGCGCCCTTCGCCGGTAATCACCAGTGTGGCATCTCGTACCAGTTCATCCAGCCCCAGCGCTTCTGTGACAATCTCAATGCCCTGACGCAGTTCAGCACCGCAAAAAGCCTGTAGCGCCGCCCCCATGCCACCCGCCGCCCCCGCGCCAGGAACGTGTTCCACGTCCATATCCAGATCGTGGCGAATTACCGCCGCATAATGCTTCAGCGCATTATCCAGCTGTTCAATCATCTCCGGCGTCGCCCCTTTCTGAGGGCCAAAAATCGCCGATGCGCCCTGTTTCCCCGTCAGTGGGTTGGTCACATCGCAGGCCACTTCAAAACGGCAGCCTTTAATACGTTCATCCAGCTCGCTGATATCAATGCGAGCGAGTTTGTCGAGCTCGCCACCGCCAAAACCGATCTGTTCGCCCTGCTTATCCAGCAGCTTCGCGCCGAGCGCCTGCACCATGCCCGATCCGCCGTCATTGGTTGCGCTCCCGCCAATCCCGATGATGCAGTGCCGGATACCATAATCTAACGCGCAGCGAATCAGTTCGCCCGTGCCATAGCTGGTTGTTTTTAACGGGTTACGCAGTTGCGAAGGTACCCGTTCCAGACCGCTTGCCGCCGCCATCTCAATAAAAGCCGTTTTTTCATCGCCAGACAGTCCAAAGAACGCGTCGATGCTGTCGCCTAACGGTCCTGTGACCTTAACATTCACAATCTTGCCATCGGTCGCAGCGACCATCGCTTCAACTGTGCCTTCCCCACCATCTGCAACAGGTAATTTGACATAGCAGGCATCGGGAAATATTTCACGAAATCCCTTTTCAATCTGCGTAGCAACATCTTGTGCAGACAGGCTTTCTTTATAAGAATCCGGTGCGATCACTATTTTCATAAACGATCCGATTTCATCAACGTTCCGATTGCATCAATAATCCGCGCGCTCATGAAACGGCGCTTATACTCGTCATACTTCAAGTTGCATGTGCGTTGGCCGCGTTCACTCACCCGAATCACTTACCTGTGTAAGCTCATCGGGATGAAATGAGAGACATCCTGTCTCTCACCGAAGGCCAGCCGTTGGCTGGTCAAATTCGTTCCCGACGAATTTGTCCTTCTCTTGCCGCGTTACAAGGCTTATAAATAAACCTTGCCCTAGCGGGCCAACGCTTTGCGTTGTTCAAACGTTAACGTTTGTCCTGAAACTCGAATTATTTAGGGTATATACCCGCCAGCTTTCAGGGCTGCAGGTCCTGAAATCTCTTGGATAGATCAGAATGATTCTCTGCCAGTCGGCTGGCATCCTGTGCCAGCCTCATGACTATCGCTTCACGGCTTATCGCGTAACTTCAACTTTGGCCAGCTTCTCGTAGTAACACGCCAGCGCACTGTGGTCGGCCGATCCCAGATCGTCCGCTTTCAGCGCCTGCATCATTTCCATCACCGCTGCCGTTAACGGCAGTTGGGCGCCAACACCGTGTGAAGTATCCAGCGCGTTCGCCAAATCTTTAATATGCAGATCGATGCGGAAACCCGGCTTAAAGTTACGATCCATCACCATCGGCGCTTTCGCATCCAGCACGGTGCTGCCCGCCAACCCGCCGCGGATTGCCTGATACACCAGATCCGGGTTAACCCCAGCTTTCGTTGCCAGCACCAGCGCCTCAGACATGGCGGCAATGTTCAGCGCAACAATCACCTGATTCGCCAGTTTGGTCACGTTGCCCGCGCCGATATCACCAGTATGTACAACGGATCCCGCCATGGATTTCAGAATCTCAAAACAGCGATCAAATTGCGCTTTGTCGCCGCCCACCATCACAGACAGCGTGCCGTCGATCGCTTTCGGTTCACCGCCGCTGACGGGCGCATCCAGCATGGCGATCTCTTTCGCCGCTAGCGCGGTAGCAATTTCGCGGCTGGCCAGCGGCGCGATGGAACTCATATCCACCACAATACTTCCGGCACGTGCGCCCTCGATGACGCCGTTTTCACCCAGCACCACCTCTTTAACGTGCGGAGAGTTAGGCAGCATGGTGATGATAACGTCGCACTGCTCCGCAACCTGTTTCGGCGTACCCGCCGTCGTAGCGCCCGCCGCAACCACTTCCGCGACCGCGTCCAGATTTCTGTCCATCACGACTAATGAGTAACCTGCTTTCAGCAGATTTTTACTCATCGGTTTTCCCATGATGCCCAGTCCAATAAAACCAATTTTCATCGCCCTAACCTCATTGTCTGATGTAGATATCACTTCAATTCACGATGAACCCGCCTCATGGCAGATTCGATTCGCCGCGGAATGACTGAATCACTTCTTGTATTTGTCGCTCAGCGCCTGTGTTGCGCTGCGGAACACGCCCAGATCGCTACCGACCGCGACAAAGCTTGCGCCCCATTCCAGATAGCGGCGTGCATCGGCTTCAACCGGTGCCAGAATGCCGCAGGGTTTGTTATGCGCTGCCGCGCGATCGAAGATGTGGCGGATCGCTTTCTGCACGTCAGGGTGGTTAGGCTGACCGAGATAGCCCAGCGCCGCGGACAGGTCGCTCGGGCCGACAAACACGCCGTCTACGCCGTCTACCGCGATAATCGCATCCAGGTTGTCGAGGCCGTCCTGACTTTCGATTTGCACCACAACGGTAATGCTGTCGTTAATCTTGGCGAAATAGTCCGGTTCGGTGCCGTAGCCGTTGCTACGGTGCGCCACGGAAACACCGCGGATACCCGCTGGCGGATAACGGGTTGACGCAACCGCACGTGCGGCTTCTTCCGCCGTTTCCACAAAGGGGATCAGGAAGTTATTGAACCCGATATCCAACAACCGCTTGATGATGATCGGCTCATTGCACGGCGGACGAACGACGGGCGCGCTGTGGCTGCCTTTTAGCGCCATCAGTTGAGGAATAAACGTCACGATATCGTTAGGTGCATGCTCGCCATCCAGCACCAGCCAGTCGAATCCCGCCAGCCCCAGCACTTCAGTTGAAATCGGATTGCCCAGCGCACACCAGCAGCCAATCAACGTTTTCCCCTGCTGCAAATCTTGGCGAAAACGGTTAGGTAACAGCGGAGTCTTCATTTTTTATCCTCGGTCATTCCAGCGCCGCTTGCCTGAAGCGGCGCGCTCAAAAAACGGAAAATCAGAACGTTAGCGAACCAGACACGGACGTTTATTATCAAACGTCCACTCAGGAATAAGGTACTGCATCCCCATGGCGTCGTTACGTGCGCCTAATCCCATGTTTTTATACAGTTCGTGTGCTTTCATCACCTGATCCATATCCAGTTCGATACCCAGACCCGGTTTCTTCGGCACTTCCACCATGCCGCCAACAATCTGCAACGGTTCTTTCGTCAGGCGCTGATTGCCTTCCTGCCAGATCCAGTGCGTATCAATCGCCGTAATCTTGCCCGGTGCCGCTGCCGCGACCTGGGTAAACATGGCCAGTGAAATATCAAAGTGGTTATTGGAGTGAGAACCCCAGGTTAAGCCCCATTCGTGGCACATCTGCGCCACACGTACGGAACCTTGCATCGTCCAGAAGTGCGGATCGGCCAGCGGGATATCAACCGATTGCAGCGAAATAGTGTGCCCCATCTGCCGCCAGTCGGTGGCAATCATGTTGGTTGCCGTCGGCAGCCCCGTCGCACGACGGAACTCCGCCATCACTTCACGGCCGGAGAAACCTTGTTCCGCACCGCACGGATCTTCCGCATACGCCAGCACACCGCGCAGCTGTTTGCCCAGACCGATGGCCTCATCCAGCGACCAGGCCCCGTTTGGATCCAGCGTGATGCGCGCCTGCGGGAAGCGCTTCGCCAGCGCGGTCACCGCTTCGGCTTCTTCACTCCCGGCCAGTACGCCGCCTTTCAGTTTGAAATCATTGAAACCGTATTTTTCATACGCCGCCTCAGCCAGACGTACGATGGTTTCAGGAGACAACGCTTCTTCATGACGCAGACGATACCAGTCACACTTCTCATTCGTCTGGCTCTGATAAGGCAGATCGGTTTTATTACGATCGCCGATGTAGAACAGATAGCCCAGCATTTCTACCGCATCACGCTGCTGACCGTCGCCCAGCAGCGAGGCCACGCTGACATTGAGGAACTGCCCCAGCAGATCGAGCATTGCGGCTTCTATCCCCGTGACGACATGGATAGTGGTACGCAGATCGAACGTCTGCAAGCCACGCCCGGAGGAATCACGGTCGGCGAACTGTTCACGCACCGCCGTCATCACGTTTTTGTACTCACCCAGCGTTTTGCCGACCACCAGCGCGGCAGCGTCTTCCAGCGTCTGACGGATTTTCTCACCGCCGGGAATTTCACCGACACCGGTATTCCCGGCGTTATCTTTCAGAATCACAATGTTGCGAGTGAAATAAGGTGCATGTGCGCCGCTCAGGTTAAGCAGCATACTGTCGTGACCTGCAACCGGGATAACCTGCATGTGGGTAATAACCGGCGTTGAATTTTGCAATGTCATTTTCTTATCCTTTCTCTCTCATTTTTTATGTAGGGTTAGCGGCCAAAAACCGGGCGTTTGCGGTCAAACTTCCAACCGGGAATCAGGTACTGCATGGCGACGGCATCATTACGTGCCCCGCTCGGTAATTTTTTGTACAGATCGTGGGCTTTCATCACCTGTGCCATATCCAGCTCAATCCCCAGACCCGGGCGATCCGGCACCTTAATCTTGCCGTTGACGATTTGCAGCGGCTCTTTGGTCAGATGCTGCCCTTCCTGCCAGATCCAGTGCGTATCAATCGCCGTCGGATTACCCGGAGCCGCCGCCCCCACGTGCGTGAACATCGCCAGCGAAATATCAAAGTGGTTATTGGAATGGCAACCCCATGTCAGGCCCCACTCATCACACAGTTGGGCGACGCGCACTGCACCGTGCATCGTCCAGAAATGCGGATCGGCCAGCGGAATATCGACCGCCTGTAGCATCACAGCATGATTCATTTCGCGCCAGTTGGTGGCAATCATGTTGGTCGCAACTGGCAGCCCGGTGGCGCGACGGAATTCCGCCATCACTTCGCGACCAGAGAAACCTTGTTCAGCACCGCACGGGTCTTCCGCATAGGTCAGAATGCCCTTCATGTCTTTGCATAAACCAATCGCTTCATCCAGCAGCCAGGCCCCGTTTGGATCGACGGTAATGCGGGCATCCGGGAAGCGTTTCTTCAGCGCTTTCACAGCATCGATTTCCTGCTCGCCGGGCAACACGCCGCCTTTGAGTTTGAAATCTTTAAATCCGTAGCGGTCAGTGGTGGCTTCGGCCAAACGCACAATCGCTTCGCTGTCCATCGCCTGTTGGTGACGCAGGTGATACCACTCGTGCTTGCCTTTCTCACCGGCTAAATAGGGTAGATCCGTCTTCGTGCGGTCACCGATATAGAACAGGTAACCGAGCACGGTGACGTCATCACGCTGCTTCCCCGGCCCCAGCAGCTCGGCAACGGGGACACCCATAAATTGTCCCAGCAGATCGAGCAGCGCGGCTTCGAGCGCCGCCACCGCATTCACGCGCAGTTCAAACGTCCAGGCGCCTTTGCCGAAGGAATCAAAATCAGAAGATTGGTTGCCGACATGAATGTCATGAACCAGACGATTCATGCGGGCGATTTGTTCGCCTTTCACGCGAGGAATAGCCTCAACCAACGTGTTGTAAATAACTTCACCGCCGGGGCTTCGCCGACACCGGTATGCCCGGCGCTGTCGGTTAAAATGACGAGGTTACGCGTAAAGTAAGCACCATGTGCGCCGCCGATGTTCAGCAACATGCTGTCATAGCCCGCGACGGGGATGACTTTCATGTCAGTAATTACAGGGGTCGCCGAAAAGTTTGTCATTACAGACTCCCATCACGAATGGTGCGCACAGGGTTTACGCTTAGGTTTCCGATGTTTGCCACAACGCAGAAGCACGTTGAAGCGGATGAAAATAATTCAGTCATACAGAAATAAAAAACAGATGGTGCACCAGTAGATGATTTCATGTTGTTTTCCTACTTTATTAGCGCGACCTTTTTTTACTCTGATTTGAAATGGTAATGCTTGTAGGGTTATCAGAATAAAAACAGGTTATAACTGTCCCGATACCGGAATAAACCAGTCAGAAAAGCGTTGTCAGAATGAATACCGCCTTACCAACCTCAGGAAAAAGTATAAGTTTTCTTATTTCACAACTCATTGGGCAATAGCACAGTATTCCCTGTCGAAATGCAGATTAAATATGTCATTATCACAGGCCAATGGGAGGTGTTTCACGAAAACCGGGGAAAGCGAATTTCCGCCTTATAACCCCCGAAATACCTCTTCCCAGCAACCGATTTCAAATAGATAAAACGCGGCTTTCCATGAGGTAAATAAGCGGCAAGCCTATACCCTAAATAATTCGAGTTTCAGGACAAACGTTAACGTTTGAACAACGCAAAGCGTTGGCCCGCTAGGGCAAGGTTTATTTATAAGCCTTGTAACGCGGCAAGAGAGCGAATCCCGATGAGCTTACTCAAGTAAGTGATTCGGGTGAGTGAACGCGGCCAACGTACATGCAACGTGAAGTATGACGGGTATATAGCGAAACGCTGCGCCATCAGTACGATGCCGCAGCGTTTTGTGTTATTGCCTATATGCAAATTAATACGGTAACGAATGGCCTTACTTCTTAACGAATGGCTTCAATTCGATACGTCTAATATCCTGTACGATAAACAGGTAGCTGACGATGGCAACCAGCGCATGAATCCCGACATACACCAGACCGCCGTTGAAAGAGCCGGTCATTCCGATGATGTAGCCAATTGCAATCGGTGTCACGATACCAGACGCATTACCGAACATGTTGAACAGCCCACCGCTCAACCCACTGATTTCTTTCGGCGCGGTATCGGCCATAACCGCCCAGCCCAGCGCACCAATGCCTTTTCCGAAGAAAGCCGCAGACATCACCGCAATAACAACCCATTCGGTTTCTACATAGTTACAAATCACCATCGACATGGAGAGCAACATACCGAGGACAATAGGTGTTTTACGGGCAAAGGTCAGTGAATTGGTCCGGCGCATCAGATAATCGGAAATAATGCCGCCCAGAACGCCGCCGACAAAACCACAGATGGCAGGTACCGAGGCAACAAACCCGGCTTTGAGAATCGACATGCCACGCGCCTGAACCAGATAGAGTGGGAACCAGGTGATGAAAAAGTAGGTCAGTGCGTTAATACAGTATTGACCGATATAGATACCGAGCATCATACGAGACTGCAGTAATTGCTTGATCTGATGCCATTTTTCGCCCTTTTCGGTCGCTTTCTTCGACCCTTTGGCATCCATGTTGATTAGCGCACCACCGGCCTCAATGTAATCCAGTTCAGCCTGATTCACGCCAGGATGATCTTTAGGATCGTGGATCACTTTCAGCCAGACAAAGCTGAGGATGATACCCAATCCCCCCATGAACCAGAACACGTGCGCCCAACCCACCGCATGTACCAACCAGCCCATGATAGGGGCGAAAATCACGGTCGCAAAGTACTGGGCCGAGTTGAATATCGCGACGGCTGTTCCACGTTCTTGTGCAGGGAACCAGGCAGCGACAATACGGCTATTTCCCGGGAAGGAAGGTGATTCACACAGGCCGACCATAAAGCGCAAGAGGAACAAAGAAATGACGATGCCAGCACCGCTGAAGATATCGACAAAGCCTTGTAATAAGGTAAAAACCGACCAGGTGAAGATGCTGTAGAAGTAAACTTTCTTTGAGCCGAAGCGATCGAGCAGCCAGCCTCCGGGGATTTGCCCAATCACATACGCCCAGGAGAACGCTGAGAAGATATAGCCCATCCCTACCGCATCCAACCCAATCTCTTTGGACATAGCAGAGCCAGCGATGGACAATGTGGCACGGTCGCCATAGTTAAATGACGTGACGATAAACAACATCACGACAATCCAGTAGCGGGCGTTTGTTCTCTTTTGTATCGCGCCAGCTGCTGAGCTTACTGTATTCATGATGAACTCCTGCTTCAATCGCGGTTCGCTCATTCATTCCGAATAACAGATAACGTGTAGGGTTATCAGAATGAAGATCAGTGGATATCCCCGTCATACTTCAAGTTACATGTGTGTTGGCTGCGTTCACTCACCCGAATCACTTACCTAAGTAAGTTCATCGGGATTCCTTCTCTTGCCGCCTACCTGAAACTCGAATTATTTAGGGTATAGTTAAATTCCCATTTTTATTTTTCTTGCGAATAGCCAGGCTATATAGCTTCAGAGTAATTAGCTGACATCTTCAACTCGCCGGATCATTATAATTTTTACCTACTGGCTGCTCACTAGATAAAAGCACAACATTAAAAATGTCCTTTTGAATATGTTGGTGCACTTGCCCTATATAGTGCGAGGTGTTTCACGAAAAATGTCGCCATTCTCTTTTTACATTCATACACATTATTTTCATTTCCCCTTAAAAACTGCGTGCAGGCAGAATGTGATCAAACTCACCAAAAATTGGGGCTTCGCCTGATAAATCAGAAACAAAAAGCACGGGCTTAGGTCAATTGCATAATGTACGAGAAGAGAACCTCACGTATACTCGTCAGCGAGCAATGAAGTAATAGCGTGGTAATCATTACCACGGCGTTTCTGATAAACCAATAATAAAGGCTTGCATCATGTCAGATAAATCAGAAAGTAATGCTGCACAAGAGCAGCCACTTTATATTAAGGTCCACGATTCTGATAATGTTGCCATTGTTGTTAATAATAATGGCTTACGTGCCGGAACCCGTTTTAATGATAATCTGGAATTAATTGAGCATGTTCCGCAGGGACACAAAGTTGCCCTTGTTGATATCGCCAAATCAGGCGCAATAATCCGCTATGGTGAAATTATCGGGTATGCGCTACGCGATATTGCTAAAGGAAGCTGGATTGATGAATCCCTGGTCGAGTTGCCTCAGGCTCCCGCGTTGGAAACCCTGCCGCTGGCGACTAAAGTCCCGGCCTCCTGCCTTCGCTGGAAGGCTACACCTTTGAAGGTTACCGTAACGCCGATGGCAGCGTAGGCACAAAAAAATCTGTTGGGCATCAGCACCAGCGTGCACTGTGTCGCGGGCGTAGTGGACTATGTCGTCAAAATTATCGAGCGGGATTTATTACCGAAATATCCCAATGTGGATGGCGTGGTCGCACTCAACCATCTCTACGGCTGCGGCGTGGCGATCAATGCACCTGCTGCGGTCGTTCCTATCCGTACCATTCACAACCTGGCGCTGAACCCGAATTTTGGCGGAGAGATACTGGTGGTGGGCCTGGGCTGTGAAAAATTACAACCGGAACGCCTGCTGGAAGGGACATCAGACGTACAGGCCATCTCTCTTGATGACAGTAGTATTGTCCGCTTGCAGGATGAACACCAC
This sequence comes from Pectobacterium sp. PL152, assembly GCA_021907015.1. Taxonomy (GTDB): domain Bacteria; phylum Pseudomonadota; class Gammaproteobacteria; order Enterobacterales; family Enterobacteriaceae; genus Pectobacterium. The sequence continues at coordinate 1,406,508 of CP091064.1, forward strand.
GTTGGTTTCAGATCGATGGTGGATGACATTCTGACGATGGCAGACAGGCACCTGCAACGGCTGAACAAACGCCAGCGTGAAACCTGTCCGGCCTCAGAATTGGTTGTCGGCATGCAGTGTGGCGGCAGCGATGCTTTCTCTGGCGTTACCGCGAACCCAGCCGTCGGTTTTGCATCCGACCTACTGGTACGCTGCGGCGCAACCGTCATGTTCTCCGAAGTAACTGAAGTGCGCGACGCCATTCATCTGTTAACGCCGCGCGCCATCAATGAAGAAGTCGGTAAACGTCTACTGGAAGAAATGGCCTGGTATGACAATTACCTCGACAGCGGCCAGACCGATCGTAGCGCCAACCCATCGCCGGGCAACAAAAAGGGAGGTCTGGCGAACGTGGTGGAAAAAGCGCTCGGCTCCATTGCCAAATCCGGCACCAGCGCTATTGTCGAGGTCCTGTCTCCCGGTCAACGCCCCACCAAGCGTGGGCTAATTTACGCCGCAACGCCAGCCAGTGACTTCGTGTGCGGCACCCAGCAGCTTGCTTCCGGTATCACCGTGCAGGTCTTCACCACGGGTCGCGGTACGCCCTATGGCCTGCTCGCGGTACCCGTCATCAAAATGGCAACCCGTACTGCACTGGCAAACCGCTGGCACGATCTGATGGATATTGATGCCGGTACGATTGCTACCGGAGAAGCCACGATCGAAGACGTGGGCTGGCAGCTTTTCCACTTCATTTTGGATATCGCCAGTGGCAAGAAAAAACCTGGTCCGATCAGTGGGGCTTCATAACGCACTGGCCGTTTTCAATCCAGCGCCGGTAACCTGATTATCGTCCTCCGCAGGCCAGAGTCATTATCCGGCCTGCGGATCGCGTTATTTGATCTACAATAAATTAAGTGCTAATAACAGTGCTAATTAAAAGAACAAACAGCAGATAAGCAACATTTACTTTCATTCACGCAAAGAAAAATAAAAAAAATTAACAAACCATTCTTCTTAGCTTCAATTTCATTGATTCAAAAATTCCCTTTAAGAATAATCCCTATTTACTCACCACCTATTCTTAATCATTTTTTTACCAATTATTTATTGCCAATAAAATGAATCAATTGACAGGTAATCGTCCCCATCATAAATTTACGCGTGCTGAAAAAGCGTGCTAACACTGATGACATATTTGTTACAAAAATACAGTTACAAAAACTCCATCACGCACAATATAGGGTCAATAGCCTGCTCATAAATAATGTCTGGCATTATTTTATATAAATGAGTGAGCGCCCAAAAATTTTCAGTATACCTATTTGAATAACTTGAATATTTACACAGCAATATGCCTGACAGATTTCACGGGATGTACCACGCGGCAGCGACACAGCGTTTTAGCTTCTGTAATAATCAGAACGACTGAAACGAGGAAAGCGACCAGTATGGCTGAACCTGGGACTGAGCGGGATACGTACGCCGGGGTTTCTCATGAGAGTGAATACACCTGTTACACAGCAGGAGTATCTGTTAGACATGGACACCATATTGATGTCCACGACAAATATTCACAGCCACATTACTTATGCCAACTCTGCCTTCATTAAGGTTAGTGGTTTTTCTGAAGAGCAGCTCATCAACCAGCCACACAATATTGTGCGTCACCCTGACATGCCTGTTGAAGCCTATGCCGACATGTGGTTTACGTTGAAACAAGGCGATAGCTGGACAGGGCTAGTGAAAAACCGCCGCAACAACGGCGACCACTACTGGGTTCGCGCCAACGTTACGCCGGTCTACCAGCAGGAGCATCTCGCGGGCTATATCTCGGTACGTAACACGCCCAGCGCAGAAGAGATCAAATCTGCCGAAGCGTTGTATAGCGCCGTGCAGAAAAAACAGGCGAGCAACCGCAAGTTCTACAAAGGGCTGGTGGTTCGCACCGGACTCTTTTCGCCACTGTCGCTATTGCAAAAGTTATCAGTCCGCTGGCGCTTACGCATCGCGGTATTGACGGCGGGGCTCATTCCCACGCTGCTTGCTTTCAGCGGCATGAATCCGCTGTGGCTACTGGCACTGGCGCTGTTACTCATTGTTATCCTGGATCAGTTGCTGCAAAAGCAAATTGCACAGCCCATCGGGATGATACTGAAGCAGGCTCAGCATGTGGTCTCAGGCCGTAAAGTAAAGCATATCCATCTGAATCGGGTAGACGAAATCGGTTTGCTACTGCGTTCCGTTAATCAGTTTGGCCTGAATTTGCATTCGCTTGTTGATGACGTCAGCACGCAGGTAAACGGTATTACCAACGTCAGCCATAAGCTGGCGGAAAACAATATCGACCTGAATACGCGTACAGAAGAAACATCGGCAAACCTGCAACAAACCGCCGCCGCCATTGAAGAAATTACCGTTGCCGTGCAGCAGAGTGCTGAAACGGCGGCACAGGCCACCACAATGGCTGAAGCTGCCAGCAGTACCGCGCTTAAAGGTGGCAATATCATGAAGGAAACCATCGGCATGATGGATTCCATTTCCAGCGCTAGCGACAAGATCGTTGATATCATTGGCGTGATAGACAGTATTGCCTTCCAGACTAACATCCTTGCACTGAATGCGGCGGTTGAAGCCGCGCGGGCTGGCGTACAGGGGCGGGGTTTGCCGTAGTGGCCGCCGAAGTGCGCAATTTAGCACAGCATTCCGCCTCTGCGGCCAAAGAGATTAAAGCGCTCATCGACGCCAACGTTGAAAGCGTGAAACAAGGCAGCACAATGGTAGAAAACGCGGGCAAACATATCAGCGATATCGTTGATGAAGTCTTGCAGGTCTCCACCATGATCAAAGAGATCAGCAACGCAACGCATGAGCAAACCTCGGCATTGGGCCTGATCAATACCTCTATTGCACAGATAGAACAAATGACACATCGCAATACTGATATGGTTACGCATTCAACAGAAGCCGCTGAAGGGCTAAACCTTCAGGCAAGGCGGCTGAATAGCGCGATTAACGTGTACGGTAGCTAACGAACGTCATTCCTTCAATTGCAGCAAGGGAGCAGGAAGCACCCTTGCTGTATCTTCTTACTCGCCAAAAGTGCACAATACCCCTCGCCAATTTGTAAGCTTTTCGTAAAGAAAAGCATGACACAGCCGATAACCGTTGGAGAATTGATTTATTTCAGGAGGAAGTGATGCCCATTACAATGAATACGGTGTCAAACGTAACAGCGACGGCCTCTGCGGCCAATAAGCCTGCAACGAACAAGGCTTCATCTAATACAGAGAGTAAAGCTGCCTCTACCGCCGATACGGGTAGTGGCGCGCAACAAAAATTGCCGCAATACAAAATCAAATCAAGCAACTGACTAACAAGCTAAAAGAGTTGGGTGCTAACGCTGCCGATGCGCAAAGTGAAGCCGAACGCAAACTCATCAAGCAGCAGCAGCAGATGATCCAGGCGCAAATTCAGGCGCTCTATGCCGAAATTGCCCGTATCCAAAAAGAAGAAGCAGAAAAGAAAGCAACCGAAGCTGCATTAAAATCGACATCGCAACAAACTGAAAATAAAGAAAAAAAAGGCGGAGTTGATATCTACGTCTGACAGCAATATCTGACGCATTCCCTTCTTTCTTTCTCTCCCTTTCCTGGCTGATACATTTTGTTACATGAGCTGTCAGGAAAGTGAGTATTTCATGCTTCATTGCCAACAATATCCCCTTCGAGAAAGTGCTTAAATTGCCGATATAACGGCTTGTACCCCGAATAATTCGGGTATATCGGCATCTTTTTTTTCAGGAGGGAAAATGTCAAACACCATCAGCAATATCAGCGTATCGACAACAACAGCAAGCAGCAGTAAAAGCAGCAACACCTCAGAGCAACAGATTGCACAGCTAACCAAGCAGGTTCAGGCGCTTACCAAACAGGTGAGTAAACTGACCGAATCGGCCTCCAGCGCAGAAAGCGATGATGAACGTAAACTGATCGAACAGCAGCAGCAGGCCATTCAAGCACAGATCCAGGCGTTACAGGCACAAATTGCCCGCTTGCAGAGTGAAAAATCAGAACAGCAGTCTGATTCCACCTCTTCGACTCAAAGTGCTAAACAAGAAGGCGTTAACCGCCCGACAGCAGATAACCAGATTAATATCTACGTCTAGTCTGCGTCAGGGATGGGGTAGCAGGTAAATGTAAAAGGTCGCTTGATTGAAGCGACCTTTTTCATCAGAAGTTACCGCAAGAAATGGATAATCAGGAACGGGGCCGCTTCAGCGGTGTTACCAACCCTTGCAGACCCTCTATCTTGATTGCCAGTGTAATTTGCATCAATTCCCTAAGCGACCGTTAGGAAATTCGTCCTTGCGGGAGAACCACAACAGGTACTCCTCAGGCAAATCAATCAGCACTCGTCCTTTGTATTTACCAAAGGGCATTTGCATCGTGGCAATGTCTATCAGGTCTTCTTTTTCCACCGCTTACTCTCCCAATAGTCGGATCATTTCCGCCTCGTCGATCACCGGGATTCCCAGCTCCTGCGCTTTTGCCAGCTTAGAACCTGCGGCTTCGCCGGCGATCACCATATCGGTTTTCTTCGAGACGCTGCCACTCACTTTTGCTCCTAACGCCGTTAGCCGATCTTTGGCTTCGTCACGGGACAAAATGCTCAGCGATCCGGTCAATACCACCGTTTTCCCCGCGAATGGGCTGTCGATCTCTTCAGCCTTGACGACCAGAACCTCAGGCCAGTGAATGTTTATGCCAGCAGGATCGGTCAGTTCGCGAATAACGGTTTGGTTATGCTCTTCCTCAAGGAAATGACGTACATGTGCGGCAACAACTTTACCGACATCCGGCACCGCCAGCAGAGCTTCTTCATCGGCAGCAAAAAGAGCTTCCAGCGAACCAAAATGGGCAGCCAGATTGGCAGCGGTAGATTCACCAACGTCACGAATCCCCAGAGCATACAGGAAGCGCGCCAGCGTAGTGCTTTTCGCCTTTTCCAGCGCATTGACCAGATTCATCGCTGATTTCGGCCCCATGCGATCCAGCCCTGTCATGATCCCAGCGCTCAGGCGAAACAGATCGGCTGGCGTCTTGACGTACTCTTTTTCCACCAACTGATCGATGATCTTATCGCCCATACCTTCAACATCCAACGCACGGCGAGAAACAAAATGCTTCAGTGCTTCTTTACGCTGGGCACCACAGATCAAACCACCGGTACAGCGCGTAACGGCCTCCCCTTCTACGCGTTCAACGTCAGATCCCACACGGGACAGGCCGCAGGGAAAACGATCGGTTGTACCGTTTCTGGCCGTTCAGATTCCACGATGCCGACGATCTGTGGGATCACATCCCCGCACGACGCACAATCACACGATCGCCAATCTGCAAACCTAACCGCTCAATTTCATCAGCATTGTGCAATGTCGCATTGCTGACGATGACCCCAGCTACGGCGACCGGTTCCAGACGCGCGACTGGCGTAATCGCCCCTGTGCGCCCAACCTGAAACTCGACATCACGTACCCAGGTCAGCTGTTCCTGCGCCGGGAATTTAAAGGCTACAGCCCAGCGAGGCGCACGGGCAACGAACCCTAACCGCTCCTGCAGTTCCAGAGAGTCAACTTTGACAACGACGCCGTCGATATCAAAGCCTAACGAACCGCGGGTTTGTTCGACCTGACGATAAAAATCGAGCACCTCGGCTGAACCGGTACAGAGCTTGATTTTGTCACTAACCGGCAGTCCCCACGCTTTGAACTGCATCAGCCGTTCCCAGTGGCTGGCAGGTAATTCACCGCCTTCCAGTAGACCAACTCCATAGCAGAAGAAGGTCAGTGGACGTTTAGCCGTAATACGTGGGTCAAGCTGGCGCAGCGATCCGGCGGCAGCATTACGCGGGTTGGCAAAGACTTTACTTCCCGTACGGCGAGCCTCTTCGTTCAGCTTTTCAAAACCGCTGTGTTTCATAAACACTTCACCGCGCACTTCGACACGGCGCGGAATATTGTCACCTTCAAGGCGCAACGGAATCGCCGCAACGGTACGAATGTTACTGGTGATATTTTCCCCGGTCGTGCCATCCCCGCGCGTGGCCGCCTGTACCAGAACACCGTCTTCATACAACAAGCTGACCGCTAAACCATCCAGCTTTAGCTCACAGCAGAATCTCAGATCGTCACCATTTTTCAGCCGGTCGCCAATTCGCTTGCTGAAGGCCAGGTAGCTCTCTTCATCAAATACGTTATCCAGCGATAACATCGGCACTTCATGGCGTACCTGTTCAAACGCTGCCAGCGGTGCCGCCCCCACACGCTGTGGGAGAATCGCTGGTCACCAACTCAGGGTGATTCGCCTCTAACGCTTTCAGTTCCTGCATGAGTTTGTCATATTCGACATCAGGAATTTCGGGCGCATCTTCAACGTGATATTTGTATTCGTGATGGCGTAAGACCCGGCGCAACTCCGCTACCCGCAGTGCAACCTCATTCACTTCGGCTGGTTCTTTCTTCACTGGTTTCATACCTGTTTTATCTGACGTGTCGCCCTGTCGGCGTTATGATTGTTATGATTCTCGCCCGTGATGTGCCAGAGCGAGAATCATTAGCTTGCGGTCTGAACGGCGCCATGATGATTCAAGCGCCGTCAGTTTTATTTTTTAAGGTTTAGACGCGTTGGCTTTAATCGTGTTGATGATGTTCGTTGTGGAGCAGCCGTCCTCAAAGTTCAGGACTTTCACTTCACCACCGTTAGCCCAGACCTCTTCACTACCGGCGATTTCATGTGGCTGGTAGTCTCCGCCTTTCACCAGAATGTCCGGCAGAATACTGGCAATCAGGCGCTGCGGCGTATCTTCTTCAAACGGCACAACCCAGTCGACGGCTTCCAGCGCGCCCAGCACGATCATCCGCTGCGGCAGCGGGTTGACGGGACGCGTTGGCCCCTTCAGGCGTTTGGTTGACGCATCGCTGTTGACTGCCACAATTAACCTATCGCCAAGTTTGCGGGCATTTGCCAGATAAGATACATGTCCAGCATGCAGAATATCGAAGCAGCCGTTGGTCATCACAATCTTTTTCGCCACGCTGGCGCGCCAGTTCAACGGCCTTTTTCAGCTGTTCTTCTGTCATCACGCCAAATCCGGTGTCGGCACGGCCACGGATAGCATTTTCCAGCTCAATCGGCGTGACCGTTGATGTACCCAGCTTGCCAACGACGACGCCTGCTGCAGCATTCGCCAGGAAGCAGGCCTCTTCCAGCGGATTACCCGCCGCCAGCGCAGCGGCCAGCACACCAATGACGGTATCGCCGGCGCCGGTCACGTCATACACTTCCTGCGCCTGCGTAGGCAAATGCAGCGGTGCCTTGCCCGGCTGTAGCAGCGTCATCCCTTGCTCGGAACGGGTAATCAGCAACGCGGACAGATCGTAATCGGCCACCAGTTGCATACCGCGCTCAACCAGCTCGTCTTCCGTTTTGCAACGCCCTGCGACTGCTTCAAACTCAGACAGGTTCGGCGTCAGCAATGTCGCGCCACGGTAACGGGCAAAATCCGTGCCTTTCGGGTCGATCAACACCGGAACGCCCGCGGCTTTTGCCGTCTGAATCATGGTTTGCACATGCGCTAATGCGCCTTTTGCATAGTCAGACAGCACCAGCGCACCAATTTTTGGCAGCGCCAGTTGAATACGCTCGATGATCGGCTGAGGATCAATGCCCTCAAAGCCTTCCTCAAAATCCAGTCGGATCAACTGCTGATTACGTGACAGCACGCGCAGTTTGGTGATCGTCGGATGCGTAGGAACAGCGACAAAGTCGCACTTCACATTGACTTCGCCAAGTTTGGCATTCAGGGCGCGAGCGGCATCATCAATGCCCGTTAATCCCACCAAACGCGATCCCGCGCCCAATGCAGCGATGTTCATTGCGACGTTCGCCGCGCCGCCTGGGCGCTCTTCGATCGTATCCACCTTGACCACAGGCACGGGTGCCTCTGGTGAAATTCGGCTGGTCGGCCCATACCAGTAACGATCCAGCATGACATCACCGACCACTAATACACCCGCTTGACGGAAATCAGGCAGCGTCACTTTCATCCTCTACTCCAGGCTTATTTCGCATAATGCGCGTAATAATATCATAGGCACGTATCATACACGCCACTGCTGCGCGGCTCTTTGCTGAGCATGTGGCCGCATAACCCATCATCATATAGTCAGGGGAAACCTAGGCTCCCACTAACCACTTATTCCAACTCACCAGCACCTGTTCCCGCTCTGCAACAAACCGATCCTTGCTGACCCGGCCGGACAGTTCCTGCAAGGCCAGATGGTGCAGTTCGTTGCGCATGGTGACGTAGGCTAGCTTGAGCGCATTGGCTTCGCTCTCTTCCATCACGCCATACTGCGCCATCAGTTCCAGAATGCGCACATTGTCTGACCAGCGGGTCAAACGCGGTTCCTGAGCGGCGTAACGCAGCACCAGATACTGGGCAATAAATTCAATATCTGTAATGCCGCCCGCATCCGTTTTGATATCAAAGAGCGCTTTATCTTTGTTCGCCAGATGCTGACGCATTTTTTCCCGCATTTCTCGCACTTCAGTCCGCAGAGTATCCGCATCGCGCTCTGCACACAGAATGCCGCGGCGAATAGACTCAAAGGTCTGCTGCACGCCACTTTCGCCGTACACCATACGCGCACGCACCAGCGCCTGATGCTCCCATGTCCACGCTTCATTGCGCTGATACTCATCAAAGGCTTCAACCGTACTCACCAGCATACCCGCCGCGCCCGATGGCCGCAGACGGGCATCCACTTCGTACAAAATGCCTGATGACGTCCGGGTGCTAAACAGGTGCATCACACGCTGCGCGAGGCGCAGGTAGAACTGGCGGCCATCAATACTGCGTTCGCCATCCGTCATCACATCCGACGGGCAGTCCAGCAAGAACACCAGATCCAGATCGGAGCTATACCCCAGTTCCCAGCCGCCGAGCTTGCCATAGGCAATAACGGCAAACCCACGGCCTTCACGGTGCTGTAAATGGGACGGCTGGCCGTAGCGCGCCACCATCTGTCCCCACGCTTGCTGAACCACTGCCGCGATAATCGCTTCCGCCAAATACGTTAAGTGATCGCTCACTTTCATCACGGGCAGTACGCCGCCGATATCCCCTGCGGCGATGCGCAGTTGCTGCGACTGTTTAAACTGGCGAACCGCTTCCAGCTGCTGTTCTTCATCATCCTCAGGTACGCGCATCAAATACTGACGTAGCTCATCGGCATACGCGCCCGGTGCCGTCGGTTGATACAGCGTTGACGCATCGAGCAATTCATCCAATAGAAGGGGGTAGCGCGCCAGTTGGCTAGCAACCATCGGCGAAGCCGCACACAGGCGAATCAGTTGACCGAGCGCAGAACGGGACTCCAGCAACAGTTCGAGATAGGTGGTACGCGTGACGATTCCCAGCAGTAACGGCGTCAAACGAGACAGCACGCTATCGGCTTCCTGACGAGCACAGACCTCCGCCAGCAAGCACGGCATGAGCTGATCCAGCACATCCCGCCCGCGTGGCCCAATTGTGCGTTTCGCCACATCGTGGCGGAATTCCACAATCGTCCGCATCAGCTTCTCACGCACGGTTTCCGTAAGATGTGGCGTCAGCGGAGCCAGTTCACCGTCATCCAGCGTATCCTGCCATAGGCTGCTGTAGCTGCTATGTTCGGGGATATCATTATTGTCCGGCGCATCATCGCCAATCAGATCGTCAAATACGTGGCGCACCGCCTGCATATGCTCTGAAAGCCTAGATTGCAGCGTGTCCCAACTGTCGCATCCCATTCCCCATGCCAGACGCTGCTGGTTCAGTTCATCACCCGGCAGCGTTTGCGTCTGCTCATCGGCAATGGCCTGCAACAGGTTCTCCAGGCGGCGCAGAAACAGGTAAGCAGTGCTGAGATCGAGCACCTGTTGCGGCGTTAATAACCCCAGCGCCCCTACATGCTGGAGCGTAGGTAGCAGCGAGCGTCCCTGTAATCCCGGCTCACGTCCGCCACGAATCAGTTGGAAAACCTGCGTAATAAATTCGATTTCGCGAATCCCACCGGCACCCAGTTTGATGTTGTTGCGCAGATCCCGGCGACGCACCTCGCGGGCAATCATACTCTTCATATTTCGCAGCGACTGGATCACGCTGAAATCGATATAGCGGCGGAAGACGAAGGGTTTCAGCGTGCTACGCAGTTCCTGACTGTAAGCATCGTCCATTCCGCCCATCAGGCGCGCTTTGACCATCGCATAGCGTTCCCAGTCGCGGCCCTGCTCCTGATAATAATCTTCCATCGCCGCAAAACTGAGCACCAGCGGGCCGCTGTCACCAAAGGGACGTAGCCGCATATCCACACGGTAAACAAAACCATCAACGGTCGGCTGATCCAGCACCTTAATGAGTCGCTGCCCCAGACGCGTGAAGAACTGTGCGTTATCCAGCTCGCGCCGTCCGCCTTGTGTATGACCATTTTCGGGATAGACGAAGATCAGATCGATGTCCGAAGAAAAATTAAGCTCTCCCCGCCCAGTTTTCCCATGCCAAGAATCAGCAGAGGCTGCGCCACACCCTGCGCATTGCAAGGTGTCCCCATTCACGGCAACAGGCCTGATATAACCAGCTTCTGGCCGCCACAATCACCACCTCAGCCAATTCACTCAACTGACGCAACGTGTGTTCCGTGGTACTGGTTTGCAGCGCCTGCGACCACGCAATTCGCGCCAACATATGGCGACGAAACCGACGCAATGCCGCCATCAACGCATTTTCATCGTTAACATCGGCCAGGGCGTTACTTAACCAGTCGGCGTAGTGCTGCCACTCTTCGGGCTGCGGCGGTTGCTGATGAATCCTTTGCCACCAGTCAGGATGCAGCGCAAGCGCATCGCTGACAAAATCGCTCAATGCCAAAACAGCGGCGTCGCTGTCCGTTATCGGTTCATCAGGTGCGGCTTCCCGCAAACGCGAGAGCGCACGTTGAGATTGTTCCGTCAGAAGCAAAGGTAAAGCAGGCAAAGGAAGTATCGGCATGGGGGTTCCCTTGATGCGCCGCCTATCCTCACTGACAAGCGGCAGTTAACGGTTACTGTGACTGTCCGCCGCTATGTAGCCAGAACGGAGACAAGGCCAGCGCCTCTTTACGGTAGGCTTCCAGATACACGGAAGGCGCCTTTCCGGCAGCAAGCCGCTCAATTTCCTGAAGTAAGATCCGCCAGTGTTCAATGTAGGCTTCCACCTGTTCCGCCGGATACGCGCCGGACAAGAGAAGGAAAGCGCAGATACTACGTTGCAGACGAGGGATTTGCTGTTCGTACTGAATTTCCGTCAACTTAGAAGAAAAGGCGCTTTTCAGATCCGCTGTGCTGCGGCTTAGCATAATGTCGGCAAAGCGTTTGAACGAACCCTGTAGCTTAATGCGATCTTTATTATCCATATGGTCACGCCAGCCAGACTCGATCAGCCAGGAAGTCAGTACCAACTTACTTTGCAGGTAGTCGACGCTGTAGCACACTTCCGCGCCATCGGCGCTTTGTAGCCGGGCTTCCAAAGTGGCGAGTGCAGAGCGAAAAAGCGTAGTGACCTTGCGTAACACAACGCCCCCTACGAGCACCAGCATTTCGCGCATTAACGCACTGGCTTCTGGCAGGGCTTCACGGGCAGAGGCATTTCCTCTTACCCACAGTTCTTCGTGGTATTGCCAGTGACTCAACCCCAGTTCCAGCGCCGCGCGGATAGCCTGATCGATATTGGTTTTTGGATCCACAACCAATCGATTGAGAGGCAGACATTCACGAACGGGATTACCTGTAGCCAGATGGTATCCACGCGCCGCCTTACTCAGGCTACCCTGCCGCATACCACCAAATTCTGCGATTTCCTTTGCCAGTTCCAGTAGGTGCGTAGTCTGACCAATCTTAAGTTCCATCTCCAATTCGCACAGCGGTTCACTCAGGTCGCCAGCACGAATTTCACCACGATCTAACGCAACTTCAATCACGCTTTGATAGTAAGTAAATACCCACTTTTCACGCGTAAAATCTGTGCTAAACAGCGGCTTGAGCGATGATTGCAGCGCCTCAACATCGCAATCCTCCGGCCAGACTTCCGCCGGAAACAGGCTGAGATCCAGCTCGGCTTTCTCCAGCTCAACATTATATTCAGGGTGTTGATGCAGCCCGCCAATCACCTTACCGGCCGTTTTCGCCGTCATTTCGTAGCGTTCATTTTCGCCGCGAATACGCAGGCCGATGCCATTACGGCGCAGGTAATTATCCGCCGTTTCATAATAGGTATTGCTCAGACGCTGAGCACGCATGTGCTCATACTGACTGTAATCACTCTCCCAGTCAGCCAATTGCGTCAGCAGCGATTCAACGCTGTCGGGATGAACAATAAACTTCAGCTCAATTTCTTCACTCATAGCATTCACAACACCAAAACTGCATTCATTATCCTGTCAGTAAATAACATTTTACTTCAGCTTACTACTCTTACCGCACACACTCTTTTTCACCTGCGAACAAGCGCGCATTTCTTATGCAAAGCTGCCATCCGCGACACTGCTTTCCCCGCTTAAACACGCCGCTCACCGCCTTCTAAGAACCTATCCCAGTGGACGTTATTGGGGATGAAATGGCCCTCATGCGCAGGTTCTAAGACAGTTCTCATTTCGGTTTATACATTGCCTCGTCAGACTTAAGCCTCTACTATCAGACCACCATTAACGCAACATGATGATCTTATGCAGAAATTAGGCTTACTCTGTTTTACTTTATTTTCTCTCACGCTGAGCTGGACCGCACAGGCGGAAGAAAAACGCTATATTTCCGATGAGTTATTGACGTATGTCCACAGCGGCCCAGGCAATCAATATCGTATCGTCGGCACACTGAATGCGGGTGCAGAGGTCACGTTGCTCAGCGTTAATGAAAACGCGGGCTATGCGCAGATCCGTGATGACAAAAACCGCACTACCTGGATTCCTCTCGACCAGCTTAGCAATACGCCGAGCCTGCGCACGCGGGTGCCGGAGCTGGAAAATCAGGTCAAAGACCTGACGGACAAACTCAATAATATCGATCAGACCTGGAACCAGCGCACCGCTGATATGCAGCAGAAAGTCGCTGCCAGCGATGGCGTTATCAACGGATTACGTCAGGAAAATCAGGATCTGAAAAATCAGCTTATCATTGCGCAGAAGAAAGTCAGCGCGGCGAATGTCCAGCTTGATGATAAGCAGCGCACCATCATTCTACAGTGGTTTATGTACGGCGGCGGCGTTGCTGGCATAGGCTTGCTACTGGGTCTGCTGCTGCCACACATCATCCCTCGCAAGAAGAAAAATGACCGTTGGATGAGCTAATCGAAATAAGTGCCTGCTTCTTGCAGGCATTTTTCTTGCAGCCAACGCGGGGACGCAAAGATGGTAGTATGTGGTGAAATATTGGTTATTGATTCAGGAGCCCGACGTTGAAGATTTACCTTGTCGGCGGCGCTGTTCGGGACAGCCTGCTGGGTTTACCCGTCACCGAGAAAGATTGGGTGGTGGTCGGCGCAACGCCGGAGAATCTGCTTACGCAGGGCTACCAGCAGGTTGGAAAGGATTTTCCCGTTTTCTTACACCCCGTTAGCCGCGATGAATACGCACTCGCGCGTACCGAGCGCAAATCCGGCAAAGGCTATACCGGTTTTGTCTGCCATGCCGCGCCCGATGTCACATTAGAGCAGGATTTACTTCGCCGCGATTTGACCATCAATGCCATTGCCCGCACCGAGCGGGGCGACCTTATCGATCCTTATCATGGTCGTCGCGATCTTGAGAATCGCGTACTGCGCCACGTTTCCGACGCGTTCAGCGAAGATCCGTTACGGGTGCTGCGCGTTGCCCGTTTTGCCGCGCGTTTTGCTCATCTCGGCTTCCAGATTGCAGAAGAAACCATGGCGCTGATGCAAAAATGGCGCATGAGGGCGAGCTGGCTTACCTGACGCCAGAGCGGGTCTGGAAAGAGACGGAAAAAGCGCTTGGCACCTCATCGCCAGATGTCTATTTTCAGGTGCTGCGTGACTGCGGCGCACTGGCCGTGCTGTTCCCTGAAATCGATAACCTGTACGGCGTGCCGGCTCCGCCAAATGGCACCCGGAAATCGATACCGGCATTCATACTATGATGACAGTGGCGATGGCCGCGCGCCTCAGCCCTGAGATTGACGTACGCTTTGCTACGCTGTGCCACGATTTAGGGAAAGGGCTGACGCCTCCCGAACTGTGGCCGCGGCATCACGGGCATGGGCCGGCGGGGGTCAAACTGGTCGAAGCCCTGTGTCAGCGCCTGCGCGTGCCTAACCCGATTCGCGATCTGGCGAAACTGGTTGCCGAATATCATGACCTGATTCATACCGTGCAGGTGTTGCAACCTAAGACCCTGCTGAAGCTATTTGATGCCATTGACGTCTGGCGCAAGCCGCAGCGTTTGGAGCAGTTAGCGCTCACTAGCGAAGCCGATGCCCGAGGGCGGGCGGGGTTCGAAGAGACGCCTTATCCGCAAGGCGACTATCTGCGTGAAGCCTTCCGCGTTGCCAGCCTGGTTAGCAGTGCGGATGTCGTCGCCGACGGTTTTAAAGGTATTGACGTGCGTAATGAGCTGACACGGCGCCGCACTCAGGCATTGGCAGACTGGAAAGCACAGCAGTCTGATGCCTCAGCCCCATCCTGAAACAAAGAGGCCACGCTAATGCGTGGCCTCTTCTTTATCTAACGACTCCCGACACTCTCAGTCTTACATAAACACCATGTAAACGACGCCCGCGACGATAAAACGGTAAATCGCAAACGGGACAAACGAGATGCGTTTGATGATTTTCAGGAAGGTTTTAATCGCAATCAGCGCCACGATAAACGCCGTCACAAAGCCAACGGCAAACATCGGTACATCGGACAGCGACAGGAAATGCCAGCTTTTATACAGATCCAGAACGGTCGCGCCCATCATCATGGGAACCGCCAGAATAAAAGAGAACTCGGAAGCCGCATAGCGGCTGACGCCCACCAGCATCCCGCCGGAAATGGTCGCGCCCGAACGTGAAAAACCGGGCCACAGCGCCAGACATTGAAAACAACCAATCATAAATGCCTGACGATGCGTGATGTCATCCAGCCCGACTGCGCGCGGTTTTTTAGGCTTGAACCATTCCGCCGCTAACAGCAGGAAACCACCGACAACCAGCGCATACATCACGTTCTGTGGGTAAAACAGCGATTTGATCACGTCATGGAAAACCAGCCCCAGCACCACAGCGGGAATCATCGCCAGTAAGATGTGCGTCAGTTTCAGACGACCCGCCGTATTCCCCTCATGCGGGACTTCACCGAAGTGAATCCCAATCAGACCAAAGAGACGGCGCCAGAACATCACGACAACGGCCAGAATCGAGCCAAGCTGAATAATCACTTCAAACGTCTTGGCTTTCTCATCAACAAACCCTAACCAATGACCAACAATAATCATATGCCCCGTAGACGATACGGGCAAAAACTCGGTCAGTCCTTCGACCACGCCAAGAATAAATGCGATTAGCAATGAATGCAGGTCAGTCATCTAAAAATCCTTGCCTTAATAAAAACGAAAATTCAGCCCATAAAAAAGCGGCCGCGTACTTTCGCGAGCCGCTACATACCCTAAATAATTCGAGTTGCAGGAAGGCAGCAAGCAAGCGAGCGAGTCCCGACGAGCTTACTCTGGTAAGTGATTCGGGTGAGTTCACGCAGCCAACACACATGCAGCTTGAAGTATGACGGGAATAACTGGCTTATAGACTGTTTAGGTTACGGTTTAGTTGCATGTAAATCAGTATTTTTCTGTTAAATAAGATTTATCGCGCGCCGCGTTCAATAATGACGCCAACCTGACGCGCCTGCGCCACCGCGCCCGGCTTGCTGAGCTTGATCCGCAACCAAGGTATCGAGAAGCGCTGCATCAGCATGTGGGCGACTTCTTCAGCGACGCGTTCCACCAGAGCAAAGCGCTGGTTTGCCACATGGACAATCACCGCCTCGCTGACATCCGCATAGCTCAAACAGTCATTAACATCGTCACTGGCGGCTGCCTGACGGTTGTCCCAGCCCATTTCGATATCGAACACCAGTTTCTGCTGGATAGTCTGTTCCCAATCGTAAACACCAATAGTAGTGATTACAGTAAGTTCTTCAATAAATACGATATCCATCACGCCATTCTCTGTTTTTGTCGCTGTCGGATACCACTTCCGACGGAATGTGCGTATTATCCACAGATGAGAAGAGTAAAACGACCCTTATTAAACGGAATGGCGTTATGAGTGTTACCGCGCTTGGTATGATGTTAATCGCGTATCTGTGTGGCTCTATTTCCAGTGCGATTTTGTTTTGCAGAATTGCTGGGCTACCTGACCCGCGTCAGCATGGTTCCGGGAACCCCGGAGCGACTAACGTATTGCGTATTGGCGGCAAGGCTGCCGCTGCGACCGTATTGGTGTTTGATGTCCTGAAAGGCATGCTGCCAGTCTGGGCCGCTTACGCGCTGGGCGTTCCCCCGCTGTATCTCGGGTTAACCGCCATCGCTGCCTGCCTCGGCCATATTTATCCGGTCTTTTTCCACTTTCGCGGCGGCAAAGGTGTGGCAACGGCTTTTGGTGCCATCGCACCAATCGGCTGGGATCTGACGGGTCTGATGACCGGCACCTGGTTACTCACCGTCCTGCTGAGCGGTTATTCCTCACTCGGCGCCATCGTCAGTGCGCTCATCGCGCCGTTTTATGTCTGGTGGTTCAAGCCGCAGTTTACGTTTCCCGTTGCGATGCTCTCTTGTCTGATCCTGATGCGTCACCACGACAATATCCAGCGCCTATGGCGCGGACAGGAAAGTAAAATCTGGAACAAGCTGCGTAAGAAGAAACAGCCAGAAGACGAACAAACGCCCCCGAGGCATAAGGCAAAAAAATTCCCGTTTTCACGGGAATTTTTTATGAAAGATCCCCTAAATAATTCGAGTTGCGTGAAGGCGGCGACGCAGTGAATCCCCAGGAGCTTACACAAGTAAGTGACTGGGGTGAGCGAGGACAAATCGGCTTAGCCGATTTGAACGCCGCTTGCGGCGGCCCTTAAGGGCGAGGCTCAGAGATGAGCCGAGTATTGCCAACGCACATGCAGCTTGAAGTATGAAGGGGGAATTAGAATCGGCCGATGGCGGCAAACGCCTGCGACTGAACTTTAAACTGTGCCATACTTTCCGCCAGCAGACGCGCCTGATCTTCCAGTGAACGCGTGGCAGCGGCGGACTCTTCGACCAAAGACGCATTTTGCTGGGCGACTTCATCCATCTGCGATACCGCCAGATTCACCTGCCCAATACCATTGCTCTGCTCACGCGTTGCCGTTGAAATCTCACGCATCAGGGACGTTACGCGCGCCACGGCGTCAGAAACGTCATTCATCGTGTCACCCGCCATTTTTGCCATCACGGTGCCTTCATTGACACGGCTCTGCGATTCTTCCATCAGCGTTTTAATCTCTTTAGCCGATTGCGCACTGCGCTGCGCCAGATTGCGGACTTCACCCGCTACCACAGCAAATCCCCGCCCTTGCTCACCCGCACGTGCAGCTTCAACCGCCGCGTTCAGCGCCAGAATATTGGTCTGGAACGCGATACCGTCAATCACCGCCAGAATATCGGCAATACGTTCTGAGCTGCTGGAGATCATCTGCATTTTCTCAATCATGCCGCCCACGGTCTCGCTGCCTTTATTGGCGATATCCGACACATTTTGCGCCAGCGTATGCGCTTGTTCCGCACTCTCCGCATTCAGCGCTACCGTGGCAGTCAGTTGCTCCATACTGGCGGCGGTTTCTTCCAGCGATGAGGCTGACTCTTCCGTACGCGCAGCCAGATGGGTATTGCCAGAAGACAGTTCGCGCGTGCCGACATCAATCTGCATACCGGCATCACGGACGCGCCCCACAGCGGTTGCCAGTGAAGACTGCATTGCCTGCATCGCCTGAATCAGGCGGCCGATTTCATTATTACCGCCCCCGGCGATACGCTGGGTCAAATCACCACGAGCAATAAATTCCAGCTGGGCAACCGCCTCTTCAAGCTGAGACAGGATAGAACGCTTCAGCGCAATCCAGGCAGCCAATACCAGCAGCAGAACGACGACACAGGCAATACCAATGATCGTCAGGCGCTCGAATGCGAAGCTCTCGGCTTCTGTGAGCATGTTTTCCCCACTTCCAGGCCGAAGTCGCGGAATTCGTTCGCCACCTTATCCATCTTAACGCTGAGCGGCGGCAGCACGTCTTGCAGCAGCACGTAATAAGCGGCAACATCGCCGCGTTTCAGCGCATCGACCATCGGCTGAACGCCAAGATTCATGTATTGCTCATAGTTGCTTTTAACTTCCGCCGCCATTTTGGCACCGCGCTCCGTTACGGTGCCGTAGGAAAGAAAGCGCGCCATTTCTTTTGAGAGAGCGCCGTGTAGGCTTCTGCCCGCGAGACCGATGCATTCGCGAGATCGGTCGACCCACTTTCCATCTGACGAGCGGCCAACGCCGCGCCCGTTCTGGCACGCAGCGACGCGGTATAGCTCCCCGCTAGCGCCGTCACTTCTTTGCCCTGAATCTTGTCGATTGTGGTCAGCGACGTGATCCCTTGATTGATTGAGGTGATGCCAATTCCGCAGACCAGCAATAACAGCAGTACCATCGTTCCTAACAAAGCAATCAAGCTCGTCTTGATTGTGATGCTTCTTAACATTTTTGTTTCCCTGATATTACAAATGATAAATAAATGCGGAGAAATGCTCCACATAACGTGATCTTGATCATGTTCCTATCGGTAACAAGCCTGCTTTCTTTAAAGAAACTTTAGTAACGAAAGTATTTTTACTTAAACGACACATGCGAGCGCCTGGCGCCTCGCCACGCTAAAAATCGGGGACATTAAACGCTTTTTGGCTATAATGACGGCCACGCTATTTCAGGTTTTAAGAGAAGGAAACTGACATGAGTCTGAACGATGTGCCGGCAGGTAAAGATCTGCCAGAAGATATCTATGTAGTGATTGAAATCCCCGCGAATGCCGATCCAATCAAATATGAAATTGATAAAGATACCGGCGCGCTGTTTGTAGACCGTTTCATGTCTACCGCCATGTTCTACCCATGCAACTACGGCTATATCAACCACACGCTGTCTCTGGATGGCGACCCGGTTGACGTTCTGGTGCCAACCCCGTATCCGCTGCAGCCGGGCTCAGTAATCCGCTGCCGCCCTGTTGGCGTGCTGAAAATGACCGACGAAGCAGGCGAAGATGCCAAGCTGGTTGCCGTTCCGCACAGCAAGCTGACCAAAGAATACGATCACATTAAAGACGTTAACGACCTGCCTGAGCTGCTGCGTGCACAGATCGGCCACTTCTTTGAGCACTACAAAGATCTGGAAAAAGGCAAGTGGGTGAAAGTTGAAGGTTGGGATAACGCTGAAGCGGCAAAAGCCGAGATCGTTGCTTCCTTCGAGCGCGCGAAAAACAAATAAGCGCCACGCGATATGCATGAAAGCCCTTAGGGCTCAAGATATCGCACGATCAAAAACACCGCCTTGCGCGGTGTTTTTATTTATGACCCTGACTTGATTGGCGACTCGACCTCAAGCCTCTTCTTCATCTTCTTCATTACGCTTCAGCCAGTCACCGCTGGCTATGCGCGTCAGCCCTACAACAGAGTGTTTGTACAGATAGATCCAGGCACTGCCCAGAGGTGTGGAAATCAGCTCACGTTGGTATTCGTGACCGTCCCGCTTTAAGGCATCCAGTTCCGTCAATATCGATGAACTAATGCGATAAACCTCACAATGGATTTCGCCATCACCAGGTACTACTGCCGGATAATGGCCGAGATCGTACAGCTCGAAACCTGCGAGCTGACAATCCCCTAGCCATTGCGCATTTGTCATCCAATGACTATTTCCCTGTTTGCGTCGTAAACTGCCGTAAACAATAATTCGCATCGCTAAAACTCAAACTGATAGAGCACATCTAATGCCTGGCTAATTCCAGACACCGCTTCCAAGTATAGCTTTGGCATCAGGCGGTAACGCAGCGTTAACGTTGCCAAAGAATCGAATATGCCAACACCATATTTCACTTGCAGACCCGGAAGGACGTAGCCGCTGACGACAACCTGAGAATTATCGCCAACACCCTGTGTATCCAGAGCTAAATTACTTACGCCAAAGGCCTCGCCGATTTTACCCACAACTTGACCACTTTGTGCAACCCCTAAACCGACTAACATTGAGGTCATTGCCGAGCTATCGGCTCCACCACTGTCCAAACCCTGTCCGCGCAGCAGATAAGAGAGCGCTTCCTGCTGCGACATTGCCGGATCGGAGAAGACTTCCAGCTTCGGCGTGGCGGCCATGCCGGTGACACGCACGCCAGCGGTGACGTCATTAGCGGTGTTGTCTGGGTTACGAATGGCTTCGATATTCAGGATCGGCTGATCCGGCGGGCCGGAGAACAGAATCAGCCCCTTGCGGACGATCAAATCCTGTCCGTAGGCTTTAAAGCGGCCGGACGGAATATCGATTTGCCCGTTCAGCCCTAATCCGCGCTCGTCCTGAACCATTTTCAGGTCGCCCTGTAAGCGGGCAGCCAGCCCGAACGCATCCAGCCGCACATCATTCCCGACGCGGATCGTCAGATTGCTGTTAATCGGAATGGCCGCACTGGCTTTCTTCAGCGGCTGGCGCTGCGCATCCAGCATGACTTCATCCGACGACACCGCCACCGCGCTTTCCGGCATATCTTTAACCACAATGCGCGCCCACGGAATACTGACCGAGCCGTTTAACGCAAACAGCTGTGGCGTAGCCTCGAAGACAATATCCGGCGAGACATCTAGCCGCGCCATAGGCGGAATCGTTACCCGCAGCTTCTGGCCTTTCGCCGCAATCCGCGCACGCCAGGCATCAGGTCGCGACCAATCGGCATTCCCGCCGAGATTCAACTGCCCGTTATCCGTTTTCAGGAAACCTTGCAACGTTGACGACATCCCGCTGAAATTCACCGCCAGCCGTCCGTTGGTCAGATCGACCGGCATCCAGTTGCCATCAATATCCAATCGCTCCAGCACCATCTGGCCGAAGATCTGAGGACGGGCGGCATCCCCTGCCAGACGCAGGTTCGCATTCAGTATCCCCGCCGCTTTCTCTCCTTTACTCAACGCAGGGTTGAGCAAGGCCAGTGAAATAGTGTTGATCGTGACGTTGCCGCCGAGATTGCGCCGTCCCTGTGGATCGGTCACCTGAATATCGCCGCTGAAGCGCCCGTTCTCGCGAATCGCCATCAGCCAGCCAAGCTGCGCCCGCCCGCGATCGAGCCCGGCATTCAGCGTAAAGGTATCGAAATCAATCGGCAGCGTGTTGCCCTGCATCTGCTGACGAACGCTCACGCCGTTGCCCACCAGAGATACTTTCGCCTGCGGTAAGCCTTGTCCCGCCTGCCAACTGATATCGGCGCCGCCGGTGAACGTCCCCGCCAGCACGGTATCCGCCGTCAGGAACGGCTTTAACATCGCGAGATCGAAGCGATTCAGTCGAATGCTCGCCTGTCCGCTTGGTCCGGCCTCAATCGCTTTCGGTACGCAGAGCTCTGCGTTTGGGTTACGCCAGCAGTGTGTCCCGATGGTGATCTTCTGCTGCGTATTCAGGTAATCCAGCGCCATATCCTGCGTCAGACGCCATTCACCGACAGGGGTGTCGAAGCGGGTATTGTTCAGCGTGCCGCGCCAGCGCTGTTCCTGGCGATCGAAGCTGCCTGAAAGTGCCAGTTGCCCCGCGACCGGTTCACCCTGCATAGCCAACCGAAGCTGGTGCTGCTTTTCATTGCCGCTGGCATCCAGCGTCAACAGCGCAATATTCAGACCATCCTGCTTCAGCGCTTCGAGACGCACAGCCAGCTTACCCTGAACCTGCTGTTCGGATCGCACATCGCCTTCTACTCTCACCTGACTAATCGTTATCGCCTGCCAGCGCAGACCGGAAGCGGTGATATCCGCCAGCATCTGCGGTTCACGCAGATTGCCGCGTAGCTTGAGTGTCCCGATGGCGCGCCCTGCCAGACCCGGCAACATACCGTCCAGCGACGGCGCATTGATGTCTGCATCCAACTGCCACTTGTCGCTCAGATCGCCTTTGACATTCAACTGGTTGCGGCCTAATGCCAGATTCAGCCCTGGTATTGTCCACTGGCCTGCCGCATTGCCACGCAGTTCACCTCTGGCCGTGAGCTTATTCGCTTTCACGTTGCCATCCAGCCGAAGTTCCGGCACCTGCAACTGCCAGCTACCGCCATAGACGCTACCGCGCGTTGTTATCTTGCCATCTATTTTCGCAGGCCATTCAGGCCACTGTTTCGCGGTGTTAATCCCGTTCAGCAGCAGCTCACTGCGCCAGCTTATCGCTTTGCTCCAGTCGATAAGCGCACTCAGATCTGCATTCCCCTGCAACGCCGCCAGCCGCAGGCGGCTCAACGTAAACTGCTGCTCGTTGCCTTTGCCATCCAGCAGCAGCGTCGCGGGGGAAGATCCGCTCCACTCAGATCGCCGCGCAGCGACAGCGCGTAGTCGGTCGCTTTACCGTTAAAACGCAGCCTGACGTTGCCAGCCTGATACTGCGTCGCGCCCGTCAGCGGCCAGCGCACGCGCTCGGTTTGCAGCGTCAACGTCAGCGGCAGCCCGGCTTCTGCCAGTTTGGTTTGCACATCCAACTGGGCGCGCTGTGGCCCAGAAAGATTCAGTGCCACATTCAGCTGTTCACGCAGGCCACCATCGACCGCCAGTTTTAACGTTTCCCCTTTAAGCGGTTCGACATTCAACACGCCGTTCGCCCTCAGCGAGACAGGCCAGCTCTCGCTGAGCGTCGCCTCACCGCGTACATTCAACCCGCCCTGCGGCGATTGCACGATCAGCTTATCCAGCCGCAAATGCTGTTGCTGGGTCGACGCCTGTACGAACAGGTTATTAATCACAATGTCCTGATCGCCCGTCAGCCGCAGCTGTTCACCGTGGATCTCAACAATATTCAGATCCAACGGCAGCGTGAACTGCGGTAAATCCGGTAATAGCGGTTTGGAGAAGAGTTCGCTAAGGCGTTCGCCTAACGGCTGTTCAGGAACTGTCGGCTTGTCAGCGGCGCTATCCGTTTTTGGCGTCGACGCTGTCGGTATCGGTGTCGTCGTCGTGGCGGCCGCTACCGTATTATTTGCCTCTAGCACTTTATCGATTTGAAGCGTTTGCGAAGAGCCTTGCTCCGCCGCCTCACGTACGTTCGCCGCCGTTTCTTTGATAACAGAGGCCATTTCCGCCGCCGTCACTTTGCCATCTTCTAATACGTCAGCGGGCGTTTTCGGTAAAGCCACCAGCAGCGCGCTGATTTTAGTCGGCAGCAGCGTCAGCGCGCGCCCTTCCCACTGCATTCCGGTGCGGAATTCGCCCAGAGAAATCGCCGTGTCATCCACGGTAACCTGGACGCTATTGAGCACGAGTTGACGTAGAGAGATAGGGAAAGGTGCGGAGATTTCCGTGACTGGGGTCGAAGGCGGCGGTGGCTCTTCCGCCGCCGGCAAGGCTTTAGTATCTACGACCACATCGACGCGGTTCGCCGAGAGATCGTTAATACACAGCTGGCTTTTGCGCAGGCAGCCCAGCGCGAGCGACAGGTGAAATTCCTCGCTCTTTACTGTCACGCCCGGCATCTCGTAGCTGACATTTTTCAGCGTTAAATCACGCCAGCCGCCGCTCACGCTGGCAATGTCCAGCCCCGGCACCACGCGTGCTGCAGTATTCAGCAACAGGTGCAGGCCCGGCGTGGTGCCCACCAGCAGCCCTACGCCAACAATGAGCAGCAGTAAAAATGCCACGAGGCCAATACCGACCTTTTTCCACCAGCGCCCTTTTCGTGCTGGCGTCGGCGGCGCGTTATCCTGCACGACGTTTTCTTCTGTCACCGGATCCTGTGCTTTTTTTCGTTTTTCTCATCCATCATAATTCAGGTCCCAGCGCGATATAGAACTGAACATCATTCTTCTTCTCTGCATCGCCGATCGGCATGGCAACATCGAGTTTCACCGGGCCAATCGGCGAGGCCCAGCGCACGCCGACACCCGTGCCCGTCTTGAAGTTACTCCGTTTGATGTCATTCACTGCTTCACCCGAATCAACAAAAACCGCGCCCCACCATTTTCCCGTTACGTTGTATTGGTATTCGAGCGAGCCGGTCGCCAGCTTGACGCACCGGTCAGTTTGCCGTCGCTGTCGCGCGGCGAAATAGATTTGTATTTATATCCACGAATGCTGCGATCGCCACCGGCAAAGAAACGCAGTGAGGGCGGCACGCGGGAGAAATTGTTGGTCTCAATCCAGCCCAGATTACCGCGCGCGACAAAGCGGTGTTTGTCCGCCAGCGTACGAATCCAGACGTTTTGTGCCTGAACCACGGCAAAATCGATATCCGATCCCCAGGTGGTGTCGGAAATGTCGATGGAATAGCGCTGCGTATCGCCCCACACCGGCATCAGGCCGCCGCGCTGGCGGGTTCGGTTAATGCTGACCCCCGGATAAATCAGCATCGTGGTATCCGTCACGCTCGCCTGCGTAAAGTGGTCGAGACTCCAGCGCAGGTTAATCGCCCGTTGCCAGCCGCTGGATAGATCCCAGTAGCGTGCCACGTTCAGCGTGGTGCCATCGGATTTGGTATCGTTGAGATCTTCGCGTTTGAAGCCGCCTTGCAGCAGGTAATACTGTTCAAGCGGACTCTTCAGCAAGGGGATTTTGTAGCTAAAATCGAGCGATTGCTCCGGTGCGGACACGCTCAGGCTGCTTTCAAGACTGTGGCCCCGCGAATTCACCCAGGGTTTATTCCAGGTCGTTTTAAAACGTGGGCCAACATCCGTGGCATAGCCGACCCCGGTTTCAATGCGGTTACGGGTTCGCGGCGTCACCACGGCTTCCAGCGGCAGCACCTTAGAACTTTTCGACAGGTCAAAATCAGGAGAAACCACGACAGAATTAAACCACCCCGTCGCAGAAAGACGGCGGTTTAACTCACCGAGATCTTCACTGGTGTAAGCGTCGCCTTCATGAAACGGCACCAGATTTTGCAGGTAATCATCGCGGATTTGTGCGCCCTGAAAATGTACGGCGCCAAAGCGATAGCGTTCACCGCTATCAAAATCAATATCCCAAAACGCTTCTCTCTCTTCCCGCATCACGCCGAGCTGGCTTTGCTGGAAGCGCGCATCAAAATAGCCTTTGCGTAATGACAAACCATTCAGCCCGCTTTTAAAGCGATCGAAATCGCCGTGGTTCAATACTGAACCGATTTCGGGGCGATCGTCTTTAACCAGTTGCTGGTAATCTTTATCGTCACGCGCGCCGCCGCGCAGGGTGATGTTCACTCCGGCAATTTTTACCGGTTCACCGGGAGTCACGGTTGCAATCAATACGGGTCGCCCGCCATTCACAGCAGGCCGAAATTCAAAACCGATCTGTGGATCGTAATAGCCGAGCGCGCGCAACCCCTGACGGATTGCTTCATCAACGCGCGAGCGGAAACGCCCGTCGGCATTCACCTCATCGACCGCAATGGTGGATAAACGTGCCCGCACATTTTTTTGTAGCTGCCCTTCCAGCCCCATGACTTGCAGGCGCACATTCGCCGCCTGGCTCTCCGGTGCCAGCATGAGCAGCGCACACATCAGGCCAAGAAACCGGTACCGTGGCGCACCACAGCCAGCAAAACTGTTTTTTTGTCCTGCTATGCCTTTTTGCCCGGTAACGCTTTTTTTTCCAATGAGACCGTTCTTTGAAGTGAAACGTCTTTTTGCAATGAAAGTAGTCACTGAGCTCCCTGATAAATCGATCTGTCGCCTAAAGCCTTGTCGTCTAAAACCTATAGCATGGCTTTTATCACTTCGCCCGCCGCGTTGACGGCCGCCGCTGTACGCTTACCTGACACCCCGTCACGTAGCGCCGAAATCTTCTATCAACCTTGCATTATCTTAGTGATAAATACTAATTTTTCATCTTAAGAATAGATTTTCAACTACAAACATCAATATGCGGCATTACAGATAAACATTACCTTAACATTAAACCCCATTAAGATATAAAGACAGCTCAATGCTTCTTGGTTATGCTTTCCATGAAAGCGGGTTATTTACCCAGTCTAGCTGGAGTTAACAACGTGATGAGTTCGATTGATAAGACGCAGCGGATTACACAATCCGATGCTTTACCGGGACGTTCCACCCCTATGCCGGTAGCCAGGCTGCATGTCGTTCATGAACATTCCATGACGCATGTGCCAGATCAGATGTCCGTTGCTATTTTTGCGATGGGCTGCTTCTGGGGCGCGGAGCGTTTATTCTGGCAACAGCCGGGCATCTACAGCACCGCGGCGGGTTATATTGGTGGTTATACCCCGAATCCAACCTACCGCGAAGTGTGCAGCGGGCAGACCGATCATGCCGAAGCGGTGCGTGTCGTTTTTGATCCTGCGGTTATCAGTTACGATCAACTACTGCAACTGTTCTGGGAGAATCACGACCCTGCGCAGGGTATGCGTCAGGGCGGTGATATCGGCAGCCAGTATCGTTCCGCTATCTATACGCTCACACCCGAGCAAGAACAGGCCGCACAGGAAAGCCTTCAACGCTTTCAGCAGGCAATGAGGGAGAACGGCGATCGCCGCGCCATCAGCACAGAAATCGAGCCTGCGGGCCCATTCTATTATGCGGAAGACGATCATCAGCAATACCTGTATAAGAACCCGAACGGCTACTGTGGATTAGGCGGTATCGGCGTCTGTCTGCCGCCTCCGCGTTGACCACTGGCGGTAAATTCACCGCTCCTGCTATAATGCGCCCGAACCGGGCAGCACGTTGCCCGGTTATATACCTTCAATTATTGCTATTAATTTATACTCTAAATAATTCGAGTTGCGTGAAGGCGGCAAGGGAAAGAATCCCGATGAGCTTACTCAGGTAAGTGATTCGGGTGACTAAGCGCAGCCAACACACAAGCAGCTTGAAGTATGACGAGTATACTCACCTTTCTGAGGATCGCTGCGTCACTCTCGGTGCATGCGAAAACTTTAAAAATGATGTTAAACAGTCTATTGCTGATTCTTTGTCTCATTGCCATCAGTGCGTTTTTCTCGCTGTCCGAGATCTCGCTGGCGGCGTCCCGTAAAATTAAACTCAAGCTGATGGCCGATGAGGGAAACCTCAATGCCGATCTGGTACTCAAGTTTCAGGAAACGCCGGGCATCTTCTTTACCGTGATTCAAATTGGCGTCAACGCCGTCGCGATTCTGGCTGGTATCATCGGCGATGCGGCATTTTCCCCGACGTTTTCCATTCTGTTTGAGCGCTTCATGTCACCCGAAGCCGCAGATAAAGTCAGCTTCATCTGTTCATTCGTACTCGTCACCAGCCTGTTCATCCTGTTTGGCGACCTCACCCCGAAACGCATTGGTATGATTGCGCCGGAAGCCGTCGCGGTCCGCATAATCAACCCCATGCGCTTCTGCCTGTTCCTTTTCCGCCCGCTGGTTTGGATCTTTAACGGACTAGCTAACGTTATTTTCCGCCTGCTCAAGCTGCCGATGGTGCGTAAAGATGACATCACGTCCGATGATATTTATGCCGTGGTGGAAGCTGGTGCGCTGGCTGGCGTGCTGCGTAAGCAGGAGCACGAGCTGATCGAGAACGTGTTTGAACTGGAATCCCGTACTGTGCCGTCTTCGATGACCTCACGCGAAAGCGTGGTCTACTTCGATCTGCGCGAGCAGGAAGATAGCATTAAGGAAAAGATCGCTCAGCAGCCGCACTCCAAGTTTCTGGTTTGCGATGGCACAATTGATCAGATCATCGGCTACGTGGACTCCAAAGACCTGCTGATTCGGGTGTTGGGAAACCAGAGCCTGACGCTGAGTAGCGGCGTGCAGATTCGTCCTGCGCTGATCGTACCGGATACGCTAACGCTGTCAGAAGCGTTGGAAAGTTTCAAAACGGCGGGTGAAGACTTCGCGGTCATTCTGAATGAATATGCGCTGGTCGTCGGTATCATCACGCTTAACGACGTGATGACCACGCTGATGGGCGATCTCGTCGGTCAGGGAATGGAAGAACAGATTGTGGCACGCGATGAGAATTCCTGGCTGGTTGAAGGCGGCACGCCAATAGAAGACGTCATGCGGGCGCTGAATATTGATGATTTCCCGCACTCTGGTAACTACGAAACCATTGGCGGCTTTATGATGTATACGCTGCGGAAAATCCCGAAGCGTACCGATGCGGTGCGCTTCTCTGGCTATAAGTTTGAAGTGGTCGATATCGACAGCTATAAGATCGATCAGCTGTTGGTAACGCGTCTGGAAGATCGCCCGGTCGTTTCATCCAGCGTGAAGATTGATAGCGACGATTAACCGCCAGAAGACATGCCCAACCAATCAGGTTTCATCACAAACCAAAACGGCCCGCTACGGGCCGTTTCTTCATCATTCATCCCATCTCGGCCTGAAGCCGGATGACCTGGCGATTCACTTCAGACATCACCAGAAGGTGCTGCTTATCCTGTTTCTTTGGCAATAGAATTTTGCCGTAGTCGAACTCAAAAGCACCAACCCCTTTTATGTACAGCCGCCCACGAAACAGGGTTTTCACATACTTGGCGACTTTCAAAGGATTGTAACGTTCGAAGATCCTCATCGTTTTACTCTCCCGTTTTATTTTTCTACGCTCTCCCTTTCGCCAACATGGCTAAGGTTCTGGAGCGCTAATGAGATAACGGATACTGCTAATTAGTGCTGTAAAACGGTATTTAGTTCCCCACTATTCAGTATTCTTAACTGTTTTTACATATTTTTACAGAATAGTGTTGAAGCAAACCCTTAGCCATCAGTATAAACCTTCAAAAATAAGGGTTTTGTGCTCTCGGGCACAAACCGTTTTATTGCAAAACAGGACAGACCAGTTTCCTGAATCTACGCTTATTCCATAGCCTGAGATATTCCATTTAATGACATCGCATCAGGCTCCCCACACAGAAGGAAATACCATGATAAAACTACGCCACCTGCTCCTCGCGCTCTCTATCACGCCTTTGTTGGGGCTTGTCTCTCCCTGCCTCGGCCCATACGTTGGCACTCAACCAATTGGTTCCCCCGTCGGCGTCGCGGACAAAGGAGAACTTCAGTACCAGAATAATCAGTTTAGTTATAAAAACTGGAACAGCGCGCAATTGCCCGGAAAAGTACGGGTAATACAACACATCGCTGGCCGCACCTCCGCCAAAGAGATGAACGATCCACTCATTTCCGCACTGAAGGCCGCTAACCTACCGCACGATTATTACCAAACGACGACAATCGTGAATACCGACGATGCCATCATCGGCACCAGCATGTTTGTGCGCAGTAGCCTTGAGGACAACAAAAAAGCCTTCCCGTGGTCGCAATTTATTGTCGATAGCAACGGCAACGTGCGGAAAACCTGGCAGCTTCAGCCGCAAAGCTCGGCTATCGCCGTGCTGGATAAACAGGGGAAAGTCCGTTTCGTGAAGGATGGCGCGCTGAGCGGACAGGAAGTGCAGCAGGTGATGACCCTGCTGCGTCAGTTGCTCGAAGAGAAATAGGACGAAAACGCTGAATCAATTAAAATAAAGAGACGCGGAAACCGGGGTTGAGGAAGGATTCACGCGGCGTGTAGGACAGCGGACGCCCTTGCCAATCGTTAACCTGCGCCCCGGCAGCCACTGCTACCGCATGACCCGCCGCCGTATCCCAAATGTTGGTCGGCCCGAAGCGTGGGTAAAGCTGCGCTTCGCCTTCCGCCACCAGACAAAATTTTAGCGATGACCCAATGGCCACCGTCTGGTGTTCACCCAGTTGGCTGAGATAATCCTTTAATTCCCGATCGGCATGAGAACGACTGACCACCACCAGCGGCGGATGAGCCTGCTTCACCGTCATTTGCCGACGCTGACCGTTCTCTTCTTTCCAGGCTTTGCCGTCCGCCGCAGAATACATCACGCCCGTGACCGGCACATAAACCACGCCCAGCACGGCCTGACCGTTCTCGATCAGCGCAATATTCACCGTAAACTCACCGTTGCGGCTGAGGAACTCTTTGGTGCCGTCCAGCGGATCGACCAGCCAATAGCGCTGCCAGTGCTGGCGGATTTCCCATGCGGGCGGATCTTCTTCTGACAGCAAAGGAATATCGGGGAACGCCACAGCCAGCCCGTCCTTAATGACTCGATGCGCGGCCAGGTCGGCGGCGGTCACTGGCGAATCATCTTTCTTGTGCGCGACATCCACAGGATGTTGCCCTTCGTAAACCTGCATAATGGCAGCACCGGCATCGCGAGCCAGTTGGCAAACAGTTTCTAACATGATCGACCTCGTCGTTATCGGTTACGCGTAACGCAGACTTCATCTCTGTCATTCATTATACATCTGTGAGGCAATCTACGATTATTGCCATTATTGATGTCATCCTCAGTATTTAGAGACGATAATCACTTTAACTTCATCATGATATGAAAGACACCCCCGATCGCCTCACGCGTCGACAATCACCGCACAAGGAGTTACGCAATGAAGCATTCACTGGCACTCAGCCTGCTTGCTACGCTGGTCGCCACGACCGTTCATGCCGCTACCGTTGATCTACGGGTATTGGAAACCACCGATCTGCACAGCAATATGATGGATTTCGATTACTACAAGGATACGCCAACCGATAAATTTGGTCTGGTGCGCACCGCCAGCCTGATTCACGCCGCACGCGAACAGGCCACTAACAGCGTACTGGTCGATAACGGCGATTTGATCCAGGGCAGTCCGCTAGGCGATTACATGGCCGCGAAGGGACTGAAAGCGGGCGACGTGCACCCGGTTTATCAGGCGATGAACACGCTGAATTATTCTGTCGGCAACATCGGTAACCACGAATTCAACTACGGCCTGGACTACCTGTACAAAGCGCTGTCCGGCGCGAAATTCCCTTATGTGAACGCCAACGTGCTGGATGCCGCAACGGGTAAGCCGCTGTTTACGCCTTACCACATTGAGAAGAAATCGGTTAAAGACCGCGACGGCAAAGTGCATAGCCTGCGTATCGGCTATATTGGCTTCGTCCCGCCGCAGGTGATGGTGTGGGATAAAGCCAATCTGACGGGAAAAGTCACCGTGGAAGACATCACGGAAAGCGCCAAAAATGGGTGCCGGAAATGCGTAAACAAGGAGCCGATCTGGTGATTGTTATCCCTCACTCCGGCCTGTCTGCCGAGCCATATAAAGCGATGGCGGAAAACTCCGTTTACTACCTCAGCCAAATTCCTGGCGTCGACGCGATCATGTTTGGCCATGCTCACGCGGTTTTCCCCAGCAATGACTTTGCAAACATCAAGGGCGCTGACATCAAACAGGGAACGCTCAACGGTGTGCCTGCGGTGATGCCGGGGCAATGGGGTGACCACCTTGGCGTCGTCGATTTTACGTTGAATAACGACAGCGGCACATGGAAGGTGGAAAGTGCGAAAGCAGAAGCCAGACCGATCTATGACAAAGCGCAGAAGAAATCACTGGCGGCGGAAGACGATAAGCTGGTGAAAGTCCTCGCTGACGCGCACAAAGACACACGCGAGTTCGTTAGCAAGCCGATCGGCAAATCCGCAGACAACATGTATAGCTACCTGTCGCTGATTCAGGACGATCCTACCGTGCAGATCGTCAACAATGCTCAGCGCGCCTATGTAGAACACTTTATTCAGGGCGATCCCGATCTGGCCGATCTGCCGGTACTTTCCGCTGCCGCACCGTTTAAAGCCGGTGGACGTAAAAACGATCCGACCAGCTATGTCGAAGTGGAAAAAGGCCAACTCACCTTCCGTAACGCGGCCGATTTGTACCTTTACCCCAATACGCTGGTGGTGGTGAAAGTTAACGGGCAACAGGTACAGGAGTGGCTGGAATGCTCTGCGGGTCAGTTCAAACAAATCGATCCAAGCAAGCGTGAACCGCAATCCCTGCTTAACTGGGACGGCTTCCGCACGTATAACTTCGACGTGATCGATGGCGTCAACTATCAGATTGATGTGACGCAGCCTGCCCGCTATGACAGCGAATGCGCATTAATCAACGATAAAGCACACCGTATCAAAGCGCTGACGTTTAACGGCAAACCGATCGATCCTAAAGCGACCTTCCTGATTGCCACCAACAACTACCGCGCCTACGGCGAGAAATTTGCCGGTACGGGTGAGAAGTATGTGGCTTTTGCCTCACCGGATGAAAACCGCTCCGTTCTGGCGGCCTACATCAGCGCAGAAACGCAAAAATCGGGAGAAGTGAAGCCGCAGGCGGATAACAACTGGCACCTGGCGCCTATTATCAGCGATACGCCGCTGGATATCCGTTTTGAAACGTCACCGTCAGAGAAAGCCACGGCGTTTATCAAAGAGAAAGCCCAGTACCCGATGACGTCCGTCGGTAATGATGAAACGGGCTTTGCGGTTTATCGCCTTGACCTACAGCACGCTAAATAAGCGTTATTATCTACAGGTTCCTGCTAGCGCAGGAGCCTGAGTAATGGCCTCATAGCGGTTCAGCCGCACTATTCGCTGACGCATCAAACTTCTGCTGGGATAACAGCACATTATCCATATTCTGTTCTGCCCAGTACGTCAGCTCGGCAATCGGCTTGGCCAGCGTTTTTCCCATTACGGTCGAGGCGTATTCCACCGTCACCGGTATGGTTGGAAAGACCGTGCGTTCGACGAAACCGTCACGTACCAGATTTTTCAGCGTTTGCGACAATACCTTTGTGAAATCCCTTCCACGTCGCGTTTTAACTGATTAAAGCGCATCGGTCGCTCAACCAGAATGTTCAGAATCAGCAACGTCCATTTATCCGCCACGCGATCCAAAATCATGCGAGTTGGGCAATGCTGCGCATAAACATCATAGCGTTTGTTCATCGTTGAGTTTCCCTATGTACCCTAAATCAGTCGAGTTGCGTGAAGGCGGCCAACGCACAACAGCTTGAAATATGACGGGCATGGTTACCTTGAAGATACCAGCTCACTTAAAAGTGCTTTCTTAACAGAACCATGAGGCTCCGATATAGTCCTCACATTATAAAGTTAGTATCCATTAGAAAGCACGTATCACTCGCAGGGCTACATTACAGCCACGGCGTATCGTTGATAAACACAGAGAAATGAGGATAGGTTATGTCAAAAGCAGTCGTTATTTATCATTCAGGCTATGGTCACACACAGCGTTTGGCAGCCGCCGTCGCCGAAGGCGCTAACGCCGAGCTGATTGCCATCGATGCAGAAGGAAATATCAGCGATGCGGAGTGGGAGAAACTCGCCGCCGCCGACGCGATTATCTTTGGTACACCGACCTACATGGGCGGCCCGACCTGGCAGTTCAAGAAATTTGCGGATGCCAGCTCTAAAGCCTGGTTCTCCCGCTCCTGGAGCAACAAAGTGTTTGGCGGTTTCACTAACAGCGCCAGCCTGAACGGGGACAAACAGGTCACCCTGATTTATCTGCAAACGCTGGCTTCACAGCACGGCGGAATTTGGGTCAGCCTGAACCAGCTGCCCTCCAATGCCAAAGCGGCAAAACGCGACGATCTGAATAACCTCGGTGGTTCCGTGGGTCTGCTGGCGCAAACGCCGTCTGACGCCAGCGTAGATGAAGTGGTCGCTGGCGATCTGGCAACCGGTAAGCTGTATGGTCAGCGCATCGCTGACATCGCCGCAAAACTGGCTAACTAGTTAACACGACCTAAGCGCCATTATCCGACGCACAAGCGCCGCCCTTTCGCGGCGCTTTTTTTATCTGACTAGTCGCGGAACGAACCCCGCCCATTGCGGTAGTAACCATTTCCTCGCTCATGCCCGCGCCTGTCCCACTCACCGCGACGCGGACCGCGATCGTCAACATAGCGTGGAGGATCAAAACGGCGATTATCGTAATCGCGTCTCTCACGCTGACTCTCACGCCACCAGCGAGCATCGCGCCAGCGCCAGCCATCCCAATAATAACCGTGTCGATTACGTTCGCCACGGTGGTAACCCCGGTGTTCCTGCCACCAGCGCTCGCTGCGCCAGTCATAGCCATCCCAGTAATTACCACGTCTGTCACGTTCACCAATATTCAACGTGACGCCGGGCATCAGATCGATGCTGGCACCCTTAGCTTCTGGCGCTGGCATAACCGCAAACATTCCCATAAACAGGGCACTGATGACGAGTGGCTTAAACATAGGGTAACTCCTTGCTCACCGCGACTGCGGCCTGGCAAAGATATACGGGGAATTCCTCTTCGCCACTATCAGATAAATACGCATTTTTCTGACTTTACCGTTCTTAACGTTTCGCTAACGCCAATGCGCGCTATTCATCAGCGCCCTACTAATTCATTAATAAATTTAATGCCAAAAATCCTGATAGACACGAATAAATGCAGAATAACGGATTAACCATAGGGAATAAATATTAGAAATATTCACCTTAGCGCTAATACTTACTCTCAGAATATCCGTCATTCACAGAGGGAACAGCGATGAGCGAAAACTATACGGTGGGCGACTACTTACTGGATCGCCTGACACAGATTGGTATTCAGCATCTCTTCGGCGTGCCGGGCGACTACAATCTGCATTTTCTCGATCATGTCATCAGGCACCCGGATATCACCTGGGTGGGCTGTGCGAATGAATTAAACGCCGCTTACGCCGCCGATGGCTATGCGCGATGCCGTCCGGCGGCGGCGCTGCTCACCACCTTCGGCGTGGGCGAACTCAGCGCGATTAACGGAATTGCGGGCAGCTACGCGGAATGTCTGCCCGTTATTCACATTGCCGCAGCGCCCAGTCTCACGTCACAGCGCAACGGCGAATTACTCCACCATACATTAGGCGACGGCGATTTCAGCCACTTTTCCCGCATGGCGGCGGAAGTCACCGCCGCACAGGCCAGCCTCACCGTCGACAACGCCACCACAGAGATCGACAGGGTTATTGGGAAGCGCTCGCGCAACACAAACCGGTATATTTATTTCTGCCATTGGACGTCGCTGCGTCACCGGTCAGCGCACGACCATACCCACTTGCCATCCCTGAACCACTCCGTTCGGATGAGTCGCTGCAAGCCTTTATCACCGCGGCCACTGCGATGCTGAGCAAAGCCAATTCGGTCTCATTATTGGCTGACTTTCTGGCTCAGCGTATGGATGTCGCAGGGCAAATCCAACGCTGGCTCGATAACACACCACTTCCCCACGCCACTTTGCTGATGGGGAAAGGCACGCTAAACGAACAGCACCACAGCTTTACCGGCACCTACGCGGGTGGCGGCAGTCACGAAGCGATCCGGGCATACATCGAAGACGCAGATGTCATCATCAGCATCGGTGTACGCTATACCGATACGATTACCACCGGCTTCAGCCACCAGATTTCCTACGAAAAAAACATCGATATCCAGCCAACATTGGCTCGCGTCGGCAACCAGGTTTTCCCTTCTGTTCCAATGTCAGATGCTATCGCCGCGTTGGAAAAAATCACCGCGCCGCTCGCGCCCCACTGGGATCATCACACCATTACGCCTCCAGCTTT
Organism: Pectobacterium sp. PL152; assembly: GCA_021907015.1. Lineage (GTDB taxonomy): Bacteria > Pseudomonadota > Gammaproteobacteria > Enterobacterales > Enterobacteriaceae > Pectobacterium. The sequence continues at coordinate 1,442,277 of CP091064.1, forward strand.
ACCGCCATCCGAGCACAAAAGTGCGCTCAACCAGCGCGAGTTTTGGCAACAAATGCAGCGTTTCCTCCGCCCTGGCGATATTCTCGTGACCGATCAGGGCACGTCGTGTTTTGGGGCCGCGACGCTCCGGCTACCGAGGGACTGCCATTTCATTGTTCAGCCGCTGTGGGGGTCGATAGGCTACTCTCTGCCGGCGGCATTCGGCGCACAAATTGCCGAACCGGAACGGCGCGTGGTGCTGTTAATCGGCGACGGCTCGCTTCAGCTCACCGTGCAGGAGCTTGGCTCTATCATTCGGGATCGCTTGAACATGGTCATTGTGGTGCTGAATAACGAGGGCTACACCGTCGAACGGGCGATTCACGGCCCTGAACAGCGCTACAACGATATCGCCGCCTGGAACTGGACACAGCTTCCCACGGCGCTAGGCGCAGATAAAAACGAGATACTTTGCGAACAGGTGTGCTCACCTGTCGCCCTCGCGCAGGTGCTTGAGCTCGTGAACGCAGAATCTCGCTTGTCGCTTATAGAGGTCGTATTGCCGAGGATGGATATTCCCGCATTATTGCAAACCATCACGCAGTCGCTTGAGACCCGCAATACCGTGCAGTAGAACGGCATGCTTTTTACCGCCTACCTCGTAAGCGGTATATTCAACGATAAAAGATGCATTTAAAATGCAATTTATAAACTGCATTCGTTGAGAGGCATCATCATGGCATACCGCGATCAATCCCTGGGTGAGTTGGCTGTCGCTATTCCGCGCGCGACCAAACTCTTTCGTGAACTCAATCTGGATTTCTGCTGCGGCGGAAAGCAAACGCTCAGCCGCGCGGCGGGCAAAAAAGATCTCAATATCGACGAGCTGGAAGCACAGTTAGAAAAACTGGCCGCGCAGCCTTCTGACGCGCGCGACTGGCGTGAAGCCCCGCTGGCCGACATTATCGCGTACATCATCCCCCGCTTTCACGATCGTCACCGCGAACAACTGCCGGAACTGATTCTGATGGCAGAAAAAGTCGAGCGCGTGCATCACGATAAAGCCGATTGCCCACACGGCCTCGCAAACCAGCTGACCGCCATCTATAACGAGCTGTCTCAGCATATGATGAAAGAAGAACGCATCCTCTTCCCGATGATCGGTCAGGGAATGGGCGCGAATGCTGCCGCACCGATTTCAGTGATGGAGCATGAGCACGATGACGCTGGACGTGATGTGGAAGTAGTCAAAGAGCTGACCAACGGCGTTGTACCGCCGGAAGGTGCCTGCAACACCTGGCGTGCGCTGTACTCCGGTATCAACGAGTTCATTACCGACCTGATGGAACACATCCATCTGGAAAACAATTTGCTGTTCCCACGCGCGCTGCGCGGTGAGTAATGTCGTTTCAATAAAAAAAGAAAGTCAGTAGATAGAAATAAGAAAGGCGCTCACTGAGCGCCTTTCTTTGTCTGGAGATTACAGAATTTCCAGCAGTTCCACTTCAAAAATCAGCGCGCTGAACGGCGGAATGGAAGCACCCGCGCCACGTTCGCCATACGCCAGGTTGTGCGGAATATAGAGTTCCCACTTGGAACCGACAGGCATCAGCGTCAGCGCCTCAATCCAGCCTGGAATCACGCCGCTTACCGGGAATTCAGCAGGTTGACCACGCTGGACGGAGCTGTCGAACACGCTGCCATCAATCAGACGACCCGTGTAATGTACACGTACGCGATCCTGACGAGCCGGGATAGCACCTTCACCCTGCGTCAACACGCGGAATTGCAGACCAGATTCCGTGCTGTTCACGCCTTCTTTCTGCGCATTTTCAGCCAGGAACTGCTGACCTTCTACCGCCAGTACCTGTTGGCGCTCGCGGCGTACCGCATCAGCACGCTCGTGAATTTCACGCAGCGCACGATGAACCACATCCACAGGCACCGCAGGCGCATTACCTTCCAGCGCATCGCGTAGACCAGCAAGCAGAGCTTCTGGGATCAGACCTTCAAGACCTGATTCCTGTAACTGTTGACCAACCTGTAAGCCGATGCCGTAACTTGCCTGCGCTTCGACGCTATCAAAAGAAGGAGTTGTCATGGATGTTCCTTTTAATCTGTAAAAAACTGAAAGCGCAGCATAACAGCGACGGGGATTGGGGTAAAATCCTGTGTGCAGGTAATCACGTTAACCGCACGCCAGCCAAGCCATTCCGGGAAGCTGTCCTATACTGGTAGTTCCGATGTTTCGGGCTTAGCGGTTACCTTAATCATCAACGCGTTAACTGGTCAGCTCATACAGATTATCGGTATACTGGATTGCGTTATCATCCTGATACTGTTTTTATGCCGACGCCGCTTTCCTACTGATGTAGCGTAGTGACTGGCATAGCGTTGTTAATGACATCGTTTTATATGATGCCGTTTTTATACTGATTATTTTTATATTGAACTGTTTTTATATTAAACCGTAGTAAGAGAGGTCACCATGGGCAGAATTGCGCCCAGGAAGCGGAAAACCACCTGGGATTATCAAACGCTAGTACGCTTCTGCCAGCGAATTATCCAGCGGCAGCCCTCACATGCTGTAGCCGTAGAAAACGACGGGGAACACGAAGATCAGGAAGGCTTGCCTCCTCCAGCTTCCCCGCGTGAGCGCCTTGGTGCCCTGCTGCAAAAAATCTGGCATCTGCCTGACGGTTACCACTGGATGGAACCGTTGCCGTTCCTCCACCGCCGTTGGATTCTAATCGCTATCGCCCTGCTGCTCGTCGTGTTGCTTTGGCCTTACAGCGCGCAGCATCAGCAGCCTGCCCGGACCATGCCGATTCCTCTTACTCAGGCAGATAATCAGGCTGCGATGCAGGCCGTTATTATTGAAAACCAGCCTTCAATGTCACAGCAGCAGCCTGCGACTAACGAGCCGTCATCGGCACCATGGCGTCAGTACGAGATCGCCTCGGGACAAACGCTGGCTCAGCTCTTTCGCGATAACAATCTGCCAGTCAGCGATGTGTTCGCGATGGCACAGGTGGAAGGCAGGGATAAGCCGCTCAGCAATTTACGGGCGGGTCAGGAAGTTAAATTACAGTTGAATGCGCAAGGCATGGTCGCAGAGCTGGAAATCGAAACCACAGCGAACCAGACGATTCGGTTCACCCGCGGTGCAGACGGCGCCTTTACGCGTACTCGCTAACGATCTCGCCGTTCCAATAGAAAATCGCGCAGAACAATAGCATGGTTGTGCTGCGCGTTTTACTGCCATAAAGCAGCGTGATTGCTTGCTTCTGTTCAAGCAACGTCAACAGCCTGTCGCACGCCGTCCCCTGGGCTAACTCATTACGATAATAATCCACAAATTCCATCCAGCGCTCTGGATCGGCGTGAAACCATTTCCGCAGCTCGCTGCTCGGCGCGATGTCTTTAAACCACGCCACCCCCTCCAGGCGCGCTTTACTGATGCCACGCGGCCACAGACGGTCAATAAGAAAAGTGGGAGAAGAGAAAGGCGCGTGCGCGTCATAGACGCGGATAAGGTGAATTAAATCAGACATGCGGCCTCCGGACTCATTTTTTAGGTATAGGTAATGATAGGCCATTTCCCCAATCCCTAAAATGCAAAACGCTGGCACAAGGCCAGCGTTTCACATGTTAACTAAAGTGTTAATTCGACGATAAACGTGAATTACGCTTCAGCAACAACAACTACATTCAGCTCAGCAAATACATCGCTGTGTACCTGGAAGCTGACTTCGTGCTCACCCAGAGTACGCAGAACGCCGTTCGGCAGGCGAACTTCGCTCTTAGCAATGTCAACACCGGCAGCCGTTACCGCATCAGCGATATCGCGAGTACCGATGGAACCGAACAGTTTACCTTCGTCGCCTGCTTTAGACGCGATAGTAACGCTACCCAGTTCTTTGATCTTAGCGGCGCGAGCTTCAGCAGCGGCCAGAACGTCAGCCAGTTTGGCTTCCAGTTCAGCACGGCGTGCTTCGAAGAACTCAACGTTTTTCTTGGTTGCCGGGACAGCTTTGCCCTGTGGAACCAGGAAGTTACGAGCGTAGCCCGCTTTAACGTTTACCTGATCACCCAGGCTGCCCAGGTTTGCTACTTTATCAAGCAGAATAACTTGCATTACTTTATCCTCTCAAAGTCTCGTTAATGGACAGTGGCCGATTACTGATGACGGTCAGTGTACGGCAACAAAGACAAGTAACGCGCACGCTTGATAGCGCGGGCCAGCTGACGCTGGTATTTTGCACGAGTACCGGTGATACGGCTCGGAACAATCTTGCCGCTTTCAGTGATATAGTTTTTCAGCGTAGCGATATCTTTATAATCAATCTCTACAACGCCTTCCGCGGTGAAACGGCAGAATTTGCGACGACGGAAATAACGTGCCATTTGGCTAGTCTCCAGAATCTATCAATTCAATCTGCTCGGCATGTAACACTATCTTGCTCAAGCCATTGCGCCCTTGATGGCAGCTAATGAACCCGTGCACGGTAAGTTGCGTGCCGACCGTTATACTGTGGGTAACTGCTTGTGACGAGAGTCCGCTGACAATCACGGGCATACGACACCATGCTTGCCGACTCAATCCGGCTTCCTCCTGCGTCGAGCGGTGCTCAAGCACAAACTGACAGTGAGGAATACCTGACGGGCTGACTTTACGAATGGGCGTCTTGCACACTGTGCCGGACAACACCAGACGATTCACCGTCACCACAACAATTACTCTTCAGAATCCCCTGCATCCACATCATCGCCAGCTTCAGCGAAATCTTCACGACGCTCACGGCGTTCGTCTTTCGCTTTCACCATTGGAGATGCTTCAGTTACCGCGTGCTTAACGCGCATAACCATGCTGCGGATAACGGCATCGTTAAAGCGGAAGTTTGTTTCCAGCTCATCGATCGCTTCCTGCGGCGCTTCAACGTTCAGCAGAACGTAGTGTGCCTTGTGCAGTTTGTTGATCGGGTAAGCCAACTGACGGCGGCCCCAGTCTTCCAGACGGTGGATCGTGCCCTGCGCACCAGTGATGGTAGCAGTGTAGCGCTCGATCATGCCCGGAACCTGTTCGCTCTGGTCAGGATGAACCATAAATACGATTTCGTAATGACGCATCGAATTGCTCCTTACGGATTATTCAGCCTCCTGTCTGGGTCAACCGCGGCCCGTGGAGGCAAGGAACGTGTATGTGTGCGGCTGAAAAAATGACGCGTAAGTATAGTGCCCGACATTAAAGAACACAAGGAAGAAACACAGGAGTTTTCTGCGTGGCGGTATTTCAGCGCCAGGGGCAAAATTACAGCGTCCGCCGGAAGAAATCAGCGCCCGCCTGTAGCGCCGTTGGCGTAATGCGATGCCCCACCCCCGGCTCAGTCAGATACGTCAGGTTAGCCAGTTTATCACGCGCCTGTAATGCCTGATAAAGACGAACGCTTTCTGCCGCTGGCACGACGTCATCTGCTTCACCGTGCCATACCAGCAGCGGTCGATTGGACAGCGCGTCCAGACGCGTGCTGACATCATAATCCGCCAGTTTGGTCGCTAATGCCTGCAACACCGCCTGATTTTCCTCACGCTCGGCCGGAACCGGAGGAAACAGCGCCGACGACAGCGTAGAAAAATAGCCGGAGCCCATAAACGCCGCCACCGCAGTAATCCAGGGATAACGCGCCATACAGCCGAGCGCACTCATTCCACCGAGCGACGCACCGCAAACGCCAATCCGTTCCCCGTCGATCAAGCCACGCTGTCGATATTCCGCAACATAGCCGGGGAGTTCTTCAATATTCGTTTGCAGGATGTCCCAGAAATGAGCCAACCGCAGCGATTCATCGCCGTCATAGCGCGCACCGTGCATAGCTGCATCGGTCAGTATCACCGAAACCCGGCCTGCGCCAGCGCATAGCCAAAATACGAATACACCTCTTTTGATGAAGTGTAACCATGAAAGAAAAATCGTCGGTAACGGCTGCTCTCTCCTTCCCGCCGGCACCGCATGAATCGTTTCAATACCGCTACTGAGCTTATCCAATGACATTTCGATCATATTTCCCTCGTTTTCAGTTCTGTCAGCCTATTTTTATGTAGCGAAATCGTATTTAGCAGAAAGGGTGCGTCCTTCTACGATAAACCTACTCACAGCAGTTTTCTTATCCCGTGTCGTCATGAATTCCGTGCTGATTTAAATGGCACATTTATGTAAATAAAAAAATCACATTGATCCAGATCAATAACAGAAATGAATGTTTACACTCCGTGATTAATTTTTTTTCATTTACTGCCGTTAACGCATGTGAAGCAAGACTAAAAATAACCTTTTTTATTATAAGAGACACACATATGTTGGGACTTTCCTTTAAACACTGGGGTTTGGGTATCAAGTTATCAATTATCGCCTCCCTGAGCGTGGCGATATTGTTCATTGTCTTTACCCTCACTCTTACCCGCTCCGCAGGCAATCAGTTGAAATCTTTGACCCTCAATGACATGCAGAGCCAGGTGAATGGAGTCACCGACATGATTAACATGTACGATACCAGCCTACAAGCCGAGGTCAGCAACTATACGCGTCTGCTGGCCAGCTTTCTGCCGACGCAATTTTCGCTGGATACCGTTAACCGCACGCCTTTCGGCAGCGCCTCTCATCCAACGCTTAAGGCTGGCGATACGGTCTTGAACCTCAACACCGAAGTGCCAGATGACTTTCTGAGCCGTACCCACGCGATCTCAACAATTTTTGTTCGCGATGGAGAAGATTTTACGCGCGTCACCACGTCACTGAAAAAAGAAGACGGATCGCGCGCGATGGGTACCAAGCTCGATCGTGAGAGCCCAGCCTATGCCCTCGTGATGAAAGGTGAAACCTACAGTGGGCTAGCAACGCTGTTCGGCAAACAGTACATCACCCAGTACCAGCCAATACGCGACAATGCCAGCCAGGTTATCGGCATTCTGTTCGTTGGTGTCGACATCACGAAGCAATTTACCGAGATGCAACAAACGATTCTGAACAAGAAAATGGGTGAAACAGGCCATTTCTTTGTGCTTAGTACGAAAAAAGGAAAAGATGCAGGGAACTACCTTTACCACCAAAGCAATGCTAACCAGCGCCCTGACTGGTCGGAAGGCGCGTTAGAGAAAGTGCTGGCAACGGGTAATGGTACGATCGAATACGACAACAACACGATGACCGGCGAAGAAAAAACCCGAATCATGGTGTATCGCAGCATTCCACAGTGGAACTGGATTGTTGCTGGCACAGTGAGTAAAGAAAGCCTCATGGCTGAGATTAATCACACCCGTAACCTGTTTTTAGGTGGCGGTATTATTCTGGTTCTGCTCTTCGCCGCATTCTTTGTCGTGCTGACGCGCAAATGGCTAAGCCAGCCGCTCGTTGAAATCGTCAAAGTAGCGGAACAATTTTCTGCCGGTAACCTGACGGCGACGCTTTCCAGCAATCGTTACGACGAAGTGGGTCGGCTGATTGATGCCATCAACGGAATCGGACAAGGGCTAACAACGATTGTGTCACAGGTCAGAAATGCATCCGAAGAAATCAGTGCAAGCAGCGATGCGCTGGCTGCCGATAGTGAAAACATCAGCGAACAGATTGCCCGCCAAGCCAGTAGCGTCGAAGAGACGTCTGCCAGCATGGAGCAGCTCTCCGCCAGCGTGAAGCAGAACGCCGATAACGTCTCCGCCGCCAAAGATCTGGCAGAACAGAGCGCCGCAGCGGCACGTAGCGGTAGCCAGACCGTCACCGACTCCGTCTCTACGATGAGCGACATCAAGAACTCCTCACAGCGCATTGCCGACATCACGACGGTGATCGAATCTATCGCGTTCCAGACCAATATTCTGGCGCTGAACGCGGCGGTTGAAGCCGCTCGCGCGGGTGAGCACGGCAGAGGCTTTGCCGTGGTTGCTGCGGAAGTGCGCGCGCTGGCACAGCGCAGTTCTGCCGCGGTGAAAGAGATCGAAACCCTGATTGATGAGTCGCTGGAGAAAATCGAAGCGGGTTACCATTTCTCAGAAAAAACGCAGGCGGTAATGGACGACTTACGCAACCGCATCCTGCAGGTCAGTACCATCGTGAACGATATCGATATCGCCTCACGCGAGCAGTCTGCCGGGATTGGTAAGGTTAACATCGCGATTGTACAGATTGGTCAGGCAACGCAGGAAAACACCATTCTGGTCAACAACTCGGAAGACACCGCACAGGGTCTGCGCCAGAAAGGCCACCACCTCAGCGAGCTGGTCAGCGTCTTCCGTATTTAACATTCACACAGCGGCCATCGTGTTGCAGGTATTGCACGATGGCCCCCACTTGCGTATTATGCTGGCGTTTTTTCACCCTTCCCCCACACTGACAAAGGAGACGACATCATGACAGCACCAACTCTGATTCTTTGCAGGACATCTCGGGACTAATTCCGCATTCTTTTCCGCTTTGCGTTATCCCCCCAGCTGTAGCCTGCCTTAACCTATTTTTAAATTGATCAGCAGGATGATCTATGGGCAATGCTATTCGCTCTGTTTCGGCGCGCGTCAGTGTGATCGCGACGGAAAATACCTGGATTGAAGATAAAGCAATCCAACAGCTTCAAATTACATCACAACTTCCCAATATGGTTCGCGTGGCCGGTATGCCAGATTTGCATCCGGGCCGTGGTTACCCTATTGGTGCCGCCTTTTTCACAACAGCGCTTCTATCCAGCGCTGGTCGGAAACGACATCGGCTGCGGCATGGCGCTATGGCGCACAAACCTGAACGCCAACAAAATGTCGCTGGATAAGCTGGAGAAGCGGCTTGGTAATATCGATGGACCGCTGGAAGACGATATCGAAATTCCCCCATCGCTGGCGGATTTCCGCTATTCGTTGGGCACCATCGGCGGCGGCAACCACTTTGCGGAATTGCAGCAACTTGATGAAATCTATCAACCAGATGCGCTGCACGTTCTGCATATTGATCCTAAGCAGTTGCTGTTGCTCGTTCACAGCGGCTCACGCGGATTAGGGCAAACCATACTGGAGGCACACGTGCGGGAATTCGGCCATCAGGGGCTTGAAGCCAACACGCCTGCCGCAGAGGCCTATCTGGAACAGCACCAGTTTGCGCTGGCGTTTGCCACCCACAATCGGCGACTGATCGCGCAGCGGATGCTGGATCGCTGGCATACGGAAGGCGATGCCGTACTGGACGTAAACCACAATCTGGTGACACCGACAACGATTGAAGGCATTTCTGGCTGGCTGCACCGCAAAGGCGCGACACCTGCCGACTGCGGCCCGGTCATCATTCCCGGCTCGCGCGGTGACTACAGCTATATTGTGCAACCCATTCCCCACGCTGACAGCCTGTACTCGCTGGCACATGGCGCGGGCAGAAAGTGGATGCGCACGGAGTGTAAAGATCGACTGTCTTCACGCTACAGCGTCCAGCAACTGGCACGTACCCGCTTCGGCAGCCGCGTGATCTGTCAGGACAGGCAACTGATTTTTCAGGAAGCACCAGAAGCCTACAAACCGATAGACAGCGTGATCGGTGCGATGCAGCAGGCGGGATTAATTACGCTGATTGCTCGCCTGAAGCCGGCTCTCACCTACAAAACGCGTGGGAGGATAAATGATATTACTTCAGCTTTCCGCCGCGCAGGGGCCAGACGAATGCATGCTGGCAACGGCAAAAGCGTTGCAGGCTCTGGTACGGGATGCCGCACGGCAAGGTATCGACTGTGAAATTATCGAAACCGAAGCGGGGAAACGTCCTGGAACGTTGCGTTCCGCACTGGTTCTGCTAAACGGTGAGCAGGCGGAACCGCTGACTGCCAGCTGGTGCGGTACACTTCAGTGGACGTGCAATAGCCCCTGGCGCAAGGGTGGTGGACGCAAAAACTGGTTCATCGGCGTCGCACGCTTTCACCAGGAACAGGCGTTTGCCGATAACGAGATTCGCTTTGAAGCCACCAAATCCTCCGGCCCCGGTGGGCAGCATGTGAATAAAACCGAATCTGCCGTCCGCGCAACCCATGTCGCCAGCGGCATCACGGTGAAAGTGCAAAGTGAGCGCAGCCAGCACGCCAACAAGCGTCTGGCCTGTTATCTCATCGCCTATCGTCTGGAAGCGTTACAGCAACAGCAGCACGCCGAACTACGGGCACAGCGGCGTCTGTTCCATCACCAGATAGAACGCGGCAATCCGGTAAAAATCTTCAAAGGCGAAGATTTCACGCTGGTCACGTCGCGCTGACCTCAACTCACAGGCGGGCACCGATTGCCCGCCTGTTATTTCTTCTCGGAAATGGCCTTAAAGTATTGGGATAGGCTGAACGGCATCTGTAGATCTGACTGTTGACCGAGTCGATTAAGCTCATCACGATGCGAAGCTATCCATTGCTGCTGCAAAGGCTTTAACGTTGTTGTTCGCGCCGCAATGAGCCTATCCAAAAACCCGCGTTCGCCCTCCACCGCCAAATGGAATGCTTTTATCGCCAATTTATCCACCTCACTTCCGGTACAGCGGTTCATCGCCTGTTCATTCAAATAAACAAGCGTAGTGGCTTTATCATCGTTGTTTAACGTCCAAAACCAATCATTTTCAGGCGGTAATGTGACGGGACGTTCCTTGCCCCGATCACGGCACTGCTGATAGATCGAATCTAATTCATGTAATGAAGGTTCGGCATACGCACAGCCAGTAAACAACAGCAAAAAAGCAGCATTAACGATACAACGCACAGATCAGACTCCTTCCAAAAATTGAACAGCTTCCCTGTTAAAGAGAATGCCATCGGTCCGACGATAGCGCTACACTTCCGCTATCTACTCTTGTCTGGCTGAAACGATGAACATCGTACGGATACTTTTCTTACCCTTAATACTGGTGCTGTCCGGCTGCCAGATCATACAAGGTAAGCCTGTCGCGGCACCGCCGCCTGCGGAGAAAGCGCTTGAAATTCGCTACGCGCAAACCAGCCAGTTGGAAAAAGTGGGGACGATTTCGGTGAGCATGCGCGGAAACGCTGATGATGTGGATCGTGCCCTTCAGCAAAGGCCGATGCTTCCGGCGCGCATTATTATGTGATTGTAATGAAATCCGAGGCTGCCACGCTCCCCGGCATGTGGTTCGCGCGCGCCGTGCTATACCGTTGAATCTGCGGGACGGGCTGTCAAAATATGGTCGGCGAGGGTGGCGGACAAAAAAGTCTGCCATAAAAAATACCGGGCGGATTCCCGGTATCGTCATGTAACGGAAAATTAATACGACATACACGCCGCATTCAGAATCCCGCCGCTGAGCGAGGCGGCACAGAGAAAGGCACCGGAAGCGATATCGTTATTCTGGATGTGCTGGCTAAGACGCGGCATATACAGACGCACGGCGAAATAAATCAGCAATTGCACCACCAGCGCCACCACGCCCCAGGTAATGTAATCCACCAGACTCACCGAATTAATCGCCGCACTGGAAAGCGGGATCACATAGCCAATTAACGCCCCACCAAACCCAATAGCAGCCGTAGCATTGTTTTCTTTAATCAGCGCCCATTCATCATGCGGCGTAACGCGGGTGTAGATAAACAGAAAGGCCAGCACCATGGCAAACCCGATAAAGAAATAAGAGGCGAAAGCGAGTAGCGACGTAACAATAGGCATAGCGATATTCCTTTCAAATGAGGCACGTTGGCGCGTCAGCAATAAATAAGAGGAAGCATGAAGAATATAGATGATTCCCGCATAGCAAAGCGTCTATACATGACTTTACGTGATAAGCAACGCAGGAATCCCCAGCAGGGCGCTTTATCCCCACCTGTCACCCTATCCGCACGTGTACCCTCACATTTTTTAAGAAAATGAATAAGCATTGCGCCTGACATGCCGATAACAGATAAGGCATTTTTTATCAGTTAGATAGTGCCTGTTTCACATTCATCACCTGCTTTTTATGCAAACACACAACGATAACTAATCCGTTCCTGGCCTGCCATGACGGTAAATAATTAATGAACGAAAGGAAGAGGTTTATGCTGCGCTGGATGTCATTTCAAAACCTGTCTGTAACGCGAAAGTTATTGGTAGGGTTTGGTTTATTGCTCATCATGGGAGTGATTCTTTCCATGGTCGGCTTTTACGGATTACACAATAGCGACCAGTCGTTAAAACGCATCAGCCGTCTTGGCGCCATGTATGACAAAACGGTTGTCGCGCGGGAAGGCAACTTTGGTTATGCGCTGGAGCGTAAAGCCCAGTATCTGGAACAGCACGATAGTGCGATTGGTAACATTAAGGACGAGCTGTCAGCACTGCTGAAAGCGATCGATACGAGCCATTGGCCAGCGGAAGATAAAAGCGCCATTCAGGATATCAGCGCCTCACTCAACGCATACCTGACTCAGCGCCAGCAAGTCATGAGCCCTACCGTTAGCCAACAGACGCTCAGCGAGCTCAATAATCAAATGGCGGGGTTGCAGGAAAACATCAATAAACTTTACTTCACAGAAGAGAGCCGCGCGGGCCGTAACGTCATTAACAGCGATATACAGCTGGGCGTGATTACGCTTATTGCCATCATACTCGGCCTGACCACGGCAATCGTTATCTCGCGGCAAATTGTACGCCCGCTACATCAGGCGTTACACGCCACCCGCGCGATTGCAGAAGGCGATCTGACCGTACAGCTTCACAATGAACGCCGCGATGAATTGGGCCAGCTGATTTCAGCCATGGGGCAGATGAACAACAACCTGCATAGCATGATTGATAAAATTCGCCTCAGCGCGAACCAGATTTCCCATGCCGCAGGGGAAATTTCCGCCGGTAACGCCGATCTCTCCTCTCGCACCACGCAACAGGCCGCTGCACTGGAAGAAACCGCCGCCAGTATGGAACAGCTGACGTCAACGGTGAAGCAGAATGCCGATAACGCTCATCAAGCCAACCGGCTGGTTATGGATGCCTCCGATACGGCGAACCAGGGGGAGAGCAGGTTTCTAAAGCCGTCCATACCATGCACGATATCGCGCAAAGCTCCCACCGCATCGCTGAAATTACTTCAATGATCAACAGCATCGCGTTTCAAACCAACATCCTGGCGCTCAATGCTGCAGTAGAAGCGGCACGAGCCGGTGAACAAGGCCGAGGTTTTGCCGTCGTCGCCAGCGAAGTACGCAATCTGGCACAGCGCAGCGCAGGCTGCCAAAGAGATCGACACGCTCATTGCCGAGTCGGTTTCGCAGATTAATAACGGGGCAGCACTCGTTAACGGCGCGGGAAAAACGATGGAAGGGATTGTCCAGTCAGTGACGCAGGTCCACGCCATTATGAAAGATATTACGACCGCCTCGGACGAACAACATCGCGGTATTTCTCAGGTCGGTCAGGCCATTATAGAAATGGATCAGAACACGCAGCAAAACACCGTACTGGTGGAGCAGTCCTCTTCTGCCGCCAACTCGCTGGAACAACAGGCGATCGTACTTTCTGACGCGGTTTCCGTCTTCCGGCTTTTACAGCCTTCGCAACAAGGCATTCACAGGTTGGCGAGCCCCGCTGCATAGCCCCAACGAAAAGAGGTGCCCCAGGGCACCTCTTTACTCTCATTCGCGACACGGATTACGCGCGCTGGCGAACGGCTTCAAACAAGCACACGCCTGTGGCAACAGACACATTCAGGGAAGACACGCTGCCCGCCATCGGAATGCTGATCAATTCATCGCAGTGCTCGCGGGTCAGGCGACGCATGCCTTCCCCTTCCGCGCCCATGACCAGCGCCAGTGGCCCAGTCAGCTTGCTTTGGTACAGCGTATGATCCGCTTCACCCGCCGTGCCGACGATCCAGATATTACGCTCCTGCAACAGTCGCATGGTACGAGCCAGATTGGTCACGCTGATAACCGGCACAGTTTCCGCCGCACCACAGGCCACCTTCTTCACTGTCGCATTCAGTTGCGCAGAACGATCGCGCGGCACGATCACCGCATGCACGCCAGCCCCGTCCGCATTACGCAGGCAAGCGCCCAGGTTGTGTGGATCGGTCACGCCATCCAAGATCAGCAGGAAAGGCGTTTCGAGATTGTCTAACAACGCAGGCAGGTCGTTTTCCTGATATTTCCGCCCTTCTTTGACTTTCGCTACGATCCCCTGATGCACCGCGTCGTCAGCCTGCTTATCCAGCCATTGGCGATTCGCCACTTGAATGACGATGCCCTGCGCTTCCAGCTCCGCAATCACAGGCTGAAGGCGGCGATCGTCGCGCCCTTTCAGCACAAAAACTTCCAGAAAACGCTGTGGATCGCGCTCAAGCAGTGCTTTGACCGCATGGATACCGTAAATAATTTCGCTCATTGATACTCTTCAAATTAACCATAACAGGCGGTGCCCGTTAATTTAGAGATAGAGGTTTGCCCTGCTCCCTCCCCTTCACAGGGGAGGGAGCAGGGTAGCTAACCTTACTCAGCAGACTTTTTCTTCGCTCGTTTCGCTTTGGTCGCGGCAGCGATTTTACGCGTTTTTTCCGCGTTCTTTTTCGCTTTATCGCGGTTCTTTTTCGGCTTGGCTTTTGGCTTATCCGATTTCGCGTTGCGGTCGCCTTCTTTGCGGAAAGCGGCATCCGGCTCAAAGTTTGCCGGCGCTTTGCTGGCACTGCGACGACGTCGGGCTGGCTTAGCCTCACGCGACTCCGGTTTCTTCACGCGGTCACGCGCGGTTTTCCCTTCACCGCGGACCTTACGCGTGCTGGAAATCAGCGCAAAGTCAATGTTGCGCTCATCCATATGCACCGCCTCAACGCGAATTTCGACTTCATCACCCAGACGATAAACCTGCCCGCGCGATTCACCGATCAGTCGCTGACCGATATTATCGTAACGGTAGTAGTCGTTATCCAGCGTAGAAACGTGCACTAGCCCATCGATAAACAGGTCTTTCAGGCGCACGAAGAAGCCAAAACCGGTCACGCTGGAGATGATTCCCGTAAAGACTTCGCCCACGTGATCCTGCATAAAGTCGCACTTCAGCCAGTCCGCAACGTCACGCGTGGCTTCATCCGCCCGGCGCTCCGTCATCGAACAATGCATGCCCAGCTGTAGCATCTCGTTAATATCGCTATGCCAGCCGCCCGTTGGTGTCCAACGTTCATGACGATTGCTCAGCAGATACTTAATCGCACGGTGCAAAGACAAGTCAGGATAACGACGAATCGGCGACGTAAAGTGGCCGTAAGACGTCAAAGCCAGACCAAAGTGACCCCGATTTTCCGGGTCATAAATCGCCTGCTTCATGGAGCGCAGCAGCATGGTTTGCAGCATTTCCCGATCGGGACGCTCCGCGACCTCATTCATCAATTCCGCGTAGTCTTTCGGCTGTGGCTTCATTCCGCCTTTCAGCGTCAGCCCCAGCTCGCCCAGCACGCTGCGCAGGGCTAATACATGATCTTCGCTCGGCTGATCGTGTACGCGGAACAGCGCGGGCTCTTCGTTTTTCTCCACAAATCTCGCGGCGGAGATATTCGCCAGAATCATGCACTCTTCGATCAGCTTATGGGCATCGTTACGCACCACGGCTTCCACACGATCGATACGGCGTTCAGCGTTGAAAATGAACTTCGCTTCTTCGGTTTCAAACGCGATGCCGCCGCGCACTTCACGCGCGTGCTCAAGCACCTTATACATGTGGTGCAGCTCTTCCAGCCCGCCCACCAGCGGTCTGTAATGCTCACGCAGTTCGGCGTCACCTTGCAGAATGTTCCACACCTTGGTGTAGGTCAGACGCGCGTGTGAACTCATCACCGCTTCATAGAACTTGTAAGACGACAGCTTACCCTGCGCCGAGATGGTCATTTCACAAACCATACACAGACGATCGACCTGCGGGTTAAGAGAACATAGCCCGTTCGACAGCACTTCCGGCAGCATCGGGACCACCTGCGACGGGAAATACACCGAGGTGCCACGCGCCCGCGCTTCGTGGTCAAGTGGCGTATTCGGCCGCACGTAATAGCTCACGTCCGCGATGGCAACCCACAGCCGCCAACCGCCGCCGCGCTTTTTCTCACAGTACACCGCGTCATCAAAATCACGGGCATCTTCGCCGTCAATCGTCACCAGCGGCAGCTTACGCAGATCCACACGGCCTTTTTTCGCCGCTTCCGGTACCTCTTCGGAGAGATCCTTCACCTGCTCTTCCACTTTCGGTGGCCAGGTGTGCGGAATATCGTGGGTACGCAGAGCGATATCCACCGCCAGCCCGGTGCCCATGTTGTCACCGAGGATCTCGACGATCTTACCCACCGCTTTCGTGCGGCGTGTGGCGCGTTGCGTCAGCTCAACCACCACCACGAAACCCATGCGGGCCCCGTTAATTTCTTCTTTCGGGATCAGAATATCGAAGCTCAGACGACTGTCATCCGGTACCACGAACCCGACGCCGGCATCGACAAAATAACGGCCGACAATTTGCCCGGTACGCGGTTCCAGCACGCGTACAATGCGCCCTTCACGACGACCTTTACGATCCGCGCCCAGCGGCTGTGCCAGCACGACATCGCCGTGAATCGCGCGTTTCATCTCTTCAGCCGACAGATACAGATCGTCTTTGCGGCCTTCCACACGCAGGAAACCGAAACCATCACGGTGACCGATAACCGTCCCACGCAGCAGATCGAGTTTTTCCGGCAACGCATAACACTGGCGGCGGGTAAAAATCAGCTGACCATCACGCTCCATCGCGCGCAGGCGGCGACGCAGCGCTTCGAGAGGTTCTTCTCCGGTTAATTGCAGGTCAGCGGCTAATTCTTCCCGGCTAATCGGGGTATCGCGCTTGGCGATATGCGCCAAAATATATTCACGACTGGGGATGGGGGATTCGTATTTTTCTGCTTCTCGTTCCAGGAATGGATCTTGTGACATTGCGGTTCCTCCGTTGTCATCAGCAGGAGGCTGAACAAAATTCATTCAACCAACAATAATTTATAAAGCGGTGGGTTTTCTTTGACCATATCAGCCAGCGTGTACTGATCCAGTTCTTGCAGGAAATTTTGTACCGCCTGTTGCAGCACCTGCTTCAAACGGCAGGCTGGCGTAATGTGGCAAAACTCGTGGCTACAGTTAACCAGCGTGAGCGGCTCTAATTCGCGCACGACATCGCCAATTCGAATGGTTTCAGCTGGTTTCCCAAGACGGATACCGCCATTCTTGCCGCGCACGGCCATCACCAACCCAGCGCGACTAAGTTGATTGATAATTTTGACCATATGATTACGAGACACGCCATACACTTCCGTTACCTCAGAAATGCTGGTCATTTTCCCGCCCGGCAGCGACGCCATATAAATCAGCGCCCGCAAGCCATAATCCGTGAAACTTGTTAACTGCACATAAACCTCGGATACCTCTGGGTATCATTGACTGGCGTGTTAAGTACGCCCCTGAAAAACCAACGCTATTGACAGATAATAAACCAGGCGTAAACGCTACGGCTAATTATTTATACCCTTATGTGTTAAGAGAAACCCGCGTTGCAAGAAACCGCCAGGCTACGCCCTTCCCCCCACATCCTCTTTCTTAGGCCAGCCATATCTTTTTAATTTTATCTCACCGCAACACAGATAACGTATTCTCTTCTGTTGGACACACCATATCCATTGATGACTGGGCTATCCCCCACGAAAGGCGGCGTAAGGAAAAGGACACCATGAGGTTGAAAAATATTTCTATTCGTACCGGCTTATTAACACTATTGCTGTTAACTACCCTGTTGCTGCTTATGGTTAGCGGCATGGGCGTGGTTGCCATTAAGAAAGACAGGGAAACGCTGACAGCCCAAAATCAGATTCAGGGGATTGAGCTGGGCAATCTGATGAGCGGCTATAACCAAACGCTCAGCGCGCGCGCGTCGGCAACACTCGCCGTCAGGAAAATCGAAATCGGCCTGCTGGATGACGGGGCAAAGGAAACCGGGGTCGTAGAGAAACACCTCATCCAGTCGCAGGAAGACATTGACCGCGTGATCAAATCAGCCAATACCGATCCCAAACAGCAAGCGCTCGCGCAGGACGTGTTAAAACCTATCAGGCCTATTTTCAACAGGGCATGACCCCGATGCTAAGCGCGTTGCAAAAACAGTATACCGATGAATATTATGAGGTTCTGGAAAAACAGCTCGGCCCGCTGAGTGAAGCCTTTGATTTATCGATCCAAAACTTTCGTCAGTACGCGCAGCAGCTGTCCGAACAGGGTCTGGCACAGTCCGAACGTAATGAGAGCATGATGCTGCTGCTCATTGCCATCGCCTGCCTGCTGTCTGTCACGCTGGTTGCATTAGCCTGGATCGCACTGCGACACATGCTGCTCAAACCGCTGGATTATGCCATTGAGCAATTGGAGCAGGTTGCCGCCGGTAACTTAACCCGCCGCCTGATTCAAGGCGGAGACAACGAACTGGGTAGACTCAACGATGCCATCGGCCGCATGCAGGGTGCGCTGCTGGAATCGGTGAGCCAGGTGCGTGATGCCAGCACCCAAATCGATCTCGGCAGCCGCGAGCTCTTTGAAGAGAACGCCCAGCTTGCGCAACGCACCGAAGAATCCGTTGCCGCACTGGAACAGACGGCAGCAAGCATGGAACAGCTAAGCGCTACGGTGAAACTCAATGCCGACCATGCTGAACTCGCGCACCAGCTCGCCAACAACGTCTCGAACACCAGCAGCCGCAGCAACGAGTCCGTCTGTTACGTGATTGAGAAAATGCAGGAGATAGCCGTCAGCGCCAAGCGCATCAATGACATCCTCAGCGTCATTGACGGGATCGCATTCCAGACCAACATTCTGGCGCTGAATGCCTCCGTTGAATCCGCTCGCGCAGGCGAACAAGGCAGAGGCTTTGCCGTCGTCGCCGGAGAGGTACGCAATCTGGCGCAGCATAGCTCGCAGGCCGCAAAAGAGATCCGTTCGCTGATTCTGGATTCCCAGACGCGCGTGTCCGAAGGGCTTGAGTTGGCTTCTAAAGCGGGTGAAACCATGGATGAAGTGACCGACGAAATCATTCGTATTACGCAACTGATGCGAGATATCTCCACCGCCACGCAAGAGCAGCATCGAGGTATCGAACAGGTTAACGTCGCTTTCACGCAAATCGACAAGGTTGCTCAGCACAATGCACAGCTCGTCAAAGCCTCATCCGCCACCACGCAGTCCTTGAGCAGCAGTCTCAACAGCTCATGCGTTCGATGGCGCTGTTTCAGGTAGAACCTCACCTTTCCTAATCTACGGGTACATTACATCGCCTGTGGTCGGCCTCCGCGCTGACTACAGGCATCCTCCCGCTAATCCCCTATTGACTCCATCCTCTTTAAAAACCGAATAAATAATCAAACAAGGCTGGAACCCTCTTCACGCTTAGCGCACTTATTTTATAAGTATACTTTCAGATAATTTGAGTATTATTTTTTACCGCTATTCTCTGTTTTTACACATAAGCGTATAAATAAGGTTTCAGCGTAAAAGCGGCCAACGTAATTGCCTCAATGCATTGAATAAAAAGACAATGAGAAACATTCCTTATTGGTGATATTCGGCGTACGTTTCAGGCTATTAATTACATTCTGACACAATGATTATTAATTTAATTAATAGCACGCTATTTTATTAATTCGTTCCATTGATTCTCGCGCACAAAAAAGGGACAGCCAATTACCCGATAACATCACAGACGGCATCATGATAAAACGGGCGCCTCTGACAATAGCGAATCAAGGATAAAGAAAGAATATAGGCAAATATAAACATGAATAATCAGTCAGTTGATGTTGATTTGATTACCAGGTTTGACAATGAAGCCAAACTGCACGCGTTCAATTCCGTTTATGCCATCGCCGAATTCGACCTGGCAGGGAAACTGATTGAAGCCAATCCTCTTTTTGCAAAATGCTGGGCTACAAAAAAGAAGACATTATTCAGAAGAACCACACGCTTTTTATGCCAGAAGCACTGCGCCAAAAACACGATCATTTCTGGCACGATGTGATTAAAGGGAATATTAATGCAGGGGAATTCCAACGGAAAACCCAAAAAGGTGACATCATTTGGCTCCACGCCGCGTATACGCCCATTATTGATCATTCAGGCCGTCGCATTGGCGTAATCAAGCTGGCTCTCGATATTACTCAGGAAAAGCGTTTGATGTCGGAGCATCGGGCACAGTTGGACGCGATTGAAAATTCGCAAGGCGTGATCGAGTTTGATAAAGACGGCTACATCACCCACGTCAATAAACACTACCTGATGCTGACGGGCTACGAAGAAAAAGAAATTCTCGGCCTGCACCACAAGTCACTCTGCGATCCTCTTTATACCGAACAAGCCGACTATCAAACCTTCTGGGAGACCCTACACCGCGGTCATCCTATCAGCGGGCGCTTTCATCGACTGGGCAAGGACAGTCATTCATTCTGGATACAGGCAACCTACAGCCCGGTCATGGATAGTGACGGCAATGTGCGAAAAATCATTAAATACGCTCACAACATCACGCAGAATGTCGAAATCGAAAAAAAGCCCACCAGCAAGGCATCATTCTCGATATCCTGCTATCCGTTCACGACAGCTTTCTGCTCGACCATAATCTGCCCTCCGCCTGCGATAAAGTCTTTGAACGGCTGCTTGATATCACCAACAGCACCTTCGGCTTCATTGCCACGTTGCAGGAAGACGAAGACGCTCAGTCGCTCTACCTTCCTGCAATATCCAATCTTGCCTGGGATGAAGAGACGCTGGCCTGGTACAGAAACCAACGCAGAACCCACGGCGGCCTGACGCTCCGCAAACTGGATAATCTGTTTGGTCACGTGGTGACCCACAACACGGTGGTGTGTACCAATAACCTGCTGAGACAAAAGGCTGGCCGGGACCTCCCGCCTATCCATCCCGCACTCTATTCCCTCTTGGGGATCCCTATCACCCACAACGGCAAAGCGATCGGAATGATCGCACTGGCTAACCGTCGGGAAGGTTATGATCAAACGATGATCGAACTACTGGCTCCGCTGGTGAAAACGCTCGGCATCATCATTCACGCCCGCTCACGGGAAGATGAGCGAGCACAGATAGAGGCCTCCCTGCGTTTTCACGCGGGGCATGATTTTCTTACCGGCCTACCCAATCGCAGCAGTTTCTTCGAGCAAGCCAACGCCTTTTTCTGCACAAGCAGCAAAATCAGCAGACGGATAAAAGCTGCCTGGCGATTATTGATATCGATTTATTCAAAAACATTAACGATCAATACGGTCATCTGGCTGGCGATGCCGTCCTCAAAGAGCTGGCGATGCTCATGCGCATGTCGCTGCGTCAGGAAGATCTGGTCGCCCGCCTCGGCGGTGAGGAGTTCATCATCCTGTTAAAAGATGTCTCTTACCAAACAGCGGCGGTAACGATTGAGCGTATTCGTAAAGCAATTGAGCAGCATACGCTGGAATACGATCGCCAGACTCTGCATTTCACGATCAGCGCAGGCATTGCTGCTTACCGCTCCGATCTTGCTTCCGTTGAGGACTGGATTCAGTTAGCCGATGCAAACCTCTATGCGGCTAAACGGCAAGGACGCAACTGTGTGAAATAAGCCCATCCCGACAGCGCTGCTGGTAGCTTTGCTCGAACGTTTGCATTCCCGCAGCCGTTCCCGTTTGAATCAGGCCGGGAAGCTGATGCGTTTTCCCTTCCCGAATCAGGTTGCCGACTGCCGCTGTCGCCGTCAGCACTTCATAAAGTGCAATGCGACCGCCTTGCGCTGCGGGCAACAGTCTTTGCGTCACCACAGCCTGCAAGCAGGTGGCGAGCTGGCTGCGAACATAGGCTTTCTCTTCGCCGGGAAAGACGTCAATCAGACGATCAACCGCCTGCGATGCGCTGCGCGTATGCAGCGTGGATAGCACCAGATGACCGGTTTCCGCCGCCGTCAGCGCCAGCCGAATCGTCTCCGTATCGCGCAATTCCCCAGCAGAATCACATCGGGATCTTCCCGCAAGGCGGCCCGTAGCGCCTGTGCAAAAGACGCGCTGTGCGCACCGATCTCTCGCTGTTGAATCAGGCAGCGTCGGCTGGCATGGATAAACTCGATCGGATCCTCCAGCGTAATCACATGACGATCGCTGCTATCGTTTAACGCCCCGATCATTGCCGCCAGCGTCGTGGATTTGCCGCCCCCGTCGCACCAGTAATCAGGATCAGGCCGTTCGGTTTCTCCAGCAGCGTCGACAGAACGGGTGGCGCCTGTAGCCCGTCCAATGAAGGTTGAGCGGACGGAATAATACGCAGTGCCGCAGATAGCCCTTCCCGCTGGCGAAACACATTGACTCGCAGACGTTGACCGTCGGGCAGCATTAACGCGCCGTCCACCTGACCAGACTGTCGCAGTTGCTCTCTCTGTGCCGGTTCGAGCCAGGCATCGCACCATTGTGCCACCTGCTCCGGCGTTAAACGTGGTAAGGTATTTTCAGGCTGTAGCCGCCCATCCACGCGTAGCACCGGGGGTGACCGCTACAAAGGTGCAGATCCGAGGCATTATGTTTTACACTACGCACCATCCACTCATCCAACTCCATAGATTAACCTCCTGAACAACCATGACGACAATCCAGCAGAATCTACAGGACATCCGGCAGCAAATCGCCACCGCCGCTGCGCATTGCGCACGAGCACCAGAAGACATTACGCTACTTGCAGTCAGTAAAACCAAACCTGTGAGCGCGATCGAAGAAGCCATCGCGGCAGGGCAACGGGCGTTTGGCGAGAACTACGTTCAGGAAGGCGTGGAGAAGATTCATTATTTCCAGGAAAACCAATCGGATACGCCGCTGGAATGGCACTTTATCGGCCCGTTACAGTCAAACAAAAGTCGGCTGGTAGCCGAGAATTTCGACTGGTTTCATACCGTAGATCGTCTGCGCATCGCGCAGCGTCTGAGTGAGCAACGTCCAGCCACGTTGCCACCGTTAAATGTTCTGTTGCAGATTAATATCAGCGGCGAACCGAGTAAATCCGGCATTATGGTCGATGAGCTGGCGGAGCTCGCCGCCAGCGTCGCCGCGCAGTCCAACCTGCGCCTGCGTGGCCTGATGGCGATCCCGGCACCGGAAACCGATTATGAACAGCAGTTGGTCGTTTTCAAACAAATGGCAGCACTGTTCCAAACGTTGTCCGTAACTTATCCGCATATTGATACACTCTCTATGGGGATGACGGACGACATGCGCGCGGCGATTACCGCGGGCAGTACGCTGGTGCGTATTGGCACGGCAATCTTTGGCGCGCGTGACTACGCAGCAAAAAGCGCATAACGATACAGTCAGCCAAAAGCGCATAAACCGCAGAGGCACGCCCTGAACGGCACGTCATCTTTGACAAACAGGTGAGCAACGAGGATGCAGATGCAGCAACGTAAAATAGCGTTTATTGGTGCCGGAAACATGGCACAGGCCATTATCGCCGGATTAGTCAACGGCGGTTACCCCGCTCAACACATCAGCGTCTGCGCGCCTTCGGGCAAGAATCGCGATGCGCTGGCTGCACAATACGGCGTGATCAGTAGCGCGGACAATATCCGTTGCGCGCAGGAAGCGGATGTCATTGTGCTGGCCGTCAAACCGCAAATGATGGCGACAGTTTGCGAACCGCTGCATGAACACGTCAACTTCACGGGTAAACTGGTACTCTCGATTGCGGCAGGCATCAGCATTGCACGTTTCCAGGCGCTACTGGGAGAACCGCTGAATATCGTACGGATTATGCCAAATACGCCGTCTCTGGTCGGAAAAGGCATGAGTGGGATGTACGCCCCTGCCTCCGTCAGTCAGGCGGATAAAGACTTCACCGCACAACTGATGCAGAGCGTCGGTAAAATTTGCTGGGTGGATAGCGAATCAGGCATTAACGGCGTGATCGCCGCAGCGGGCAGCGCACCAGCCTATTTCTTCCTGTTTATGGAAGCCATGCAGCAGGAAGCCATCCGTCAGGGGTTCAGCCAGGAAACGGCTCGCCTGTTGGTGCAACAGGCCGCGTCGGGCGCTGCTGCGCTGGTTGAAGCCAACCCCGATACGGCGCTGTCAACGCTGCGGGAAAATGTCACCTCCAAGGGCGGCACCACGGCAGAAGCCCTGCGAGTCTTTAACGAACAGCAGTTGACGCAAACCGTGGCTGAGGCCATGCAGGCGGCCATTGCTCGCGCACAGGAAATGGAAACGCTGTTTTAACCAAAGCGGATTCCCCGATTCTTTATCTTATAAGGAAAAGACGTACTTATGCTCACCCTGACTTTTCTGGTCAAAACGCTGGTCGACCTCTATGTAATGGTCCTGCTGCTACGCATCTGGATGCAGTGGTCACGCAGCGATTTCTATAACCCGCTGTCGCAGTTTGTCGTCAAAATCACCCAGCCGATTGTCGGGCCGCTGCGCCGCATTTTGCCGTCGTTAGGGCCGATCGACAGCGCTTCGCTGCTGCTGGCCTTTATTCTCACGACGATCAAATACCCGTTACTGCTGTTGATTCAGGTTGGCGCGATTTCCCTCAGCCCCATGAACCTGCTGGTCGGGCTCATTTCGCTGATTAAATCCGCGGGCTATCTGGTCTTCTGGGTCATCATTATCCGTTCCATCATGAGCTGGGTCAGTCAGGGCCGTAGCCCTATTGAGTATCTGCTGCATCAGTTAACTGAACCGCTAATGGCACCGCTCCGTCGCATTATTCCGGTCATGGGCGGCATTGATTTCTCTGCGATGGCCGTTATTCTGATTCTGTATATGCTCAACTATCTGGGCATGGACCTGTTCCCGGGGCTGTGGTTTCTGCTGTGAGTGCAATTACCCGCCACGGCGATGCGCTGGTGATTCGGCTGTATATTCAGCCGAAAGCCAGCCGGGATCAGATCGTGGGTTTGCATGGCGACGAGCTGAAAGTCGCCATTACCGCACCGCCAGTTGATGGGCAGGCTAATGCCCATCTGACCAAATTTCTCGCCAAACAGTTTCGGGTCGCCAAGAGCCTGGTCGTGATTGAAAAAGGCGAACTCGGGCGGCATAAACAGATTAGAATTACCCATCCGCAACACATCCCGGCTGACGTCGCGGACTTCATTGAATAAACACGCAGGACAAGACGATGCAAAAAGTGGTTTTGGCTACCGGAAACCCCGGTAAAGTGCGCGAGCTCGCCAGCTTGCTGGCCGATTTCGGTCTGGATATTGTGGCGCAGACCGAACTGGGCGTGGATTCCGCCGAAGAAACCGGCCTGACCTTCATCGAAAACGCCATCCTGAAAGCACGTCATGCGGCTCACATCACAGGGCTACCGGCGATTGCCGATGATTCGGGTCTGGCTGTCGATGCGCTGGGCGGCGCGCCGGGCATTTACTCGGCACGCTACGCGGGCGTGGATGCCAGCGACCAGCAAAATCTGGATAAGCTGCTGCTGACATTAAAAGACGTACCGGATGAACAACGCCGCGCCAGCTTCCACTGCGTGCTGGTGTATCTGCGCCACGCGGAAGACCCGACGCCGATTGTCTGCCACGGTAGCTGGCAGGGTGTGCTGACGCATGAAGCGGCAGGCAGCGGCGGCTTCGGCTATGACCCGATCTTCTTCGTGCCGGAGTTGGGTAAAACAGCAGCAGAACTGACGCGTGAAGAGAAGAACGCGCAGTCTCACCGCGGTCAGGCGCTGCGCCTGCTGCTGGATGCGCTACGCAATGCTTAAGCTTCCCCCGCTCAGCCTGTACATCCATATTCCGTGGTGCGTACAGAAATGTCCGTACTGCGATTTCAACTCTCACGCGCTGAAAGGCGACGTACCGCATCAGGAATATGTCGATCACCTGCTGGCGGATCTGGACGCCGATTTGCCGTTAGCGAGCGGTCGTGCGCTGCACTCGATCTTCATCGGTGGCGGCACGCCCAGCCTGCTGAGCGCGGAAGCGATGCAGGCACTGCTCGACGGCGTTCGCGCGCGCATTCCGCTAACGCCGGATGCCGAAATTACGATGGAAGCCAATCCCGGAACGGTTGAAGCCGATCGTTTCAGCGGCTATCAGAAAGCGGGGATTAACCGTATCTCCATCGGCGTGCAGAGTTTCGATCCGCAAAAGCTGACGCGCTTAGGGCGTATTCACGGCCCGGACGAAGCCAAGCGCGCAGCGCATCTGGCGGCCGGTCTGGGATTACGCAGCTTTAATCTGGACCTGATGCACGGCCTACCGGATCAATCGCTGGATGAAGCGCTGGACGACCTGCGTCAGGCCATCGCGCTCAATCCACCGCATCTGTCCTGGTATCAGCTCACCATCGAACCCAATACGCTGTTTAGCTCGCGTCCGCCGACGCTGCCGGACGACGACGCGCTGTGGGACATCTACGAGCAGGGCCACGCGCTACTGAGCGCCGCGGGTTACCAGCAATATGAAACCTCCGCCTACGCCAAACCGGGCTATCAGTGTCAGCACAACCTGAACTACTGGCGCTTCGGTGACTATTTGGGAATTGGCTGCGGGGCACATGGCAAGCTGACCTTCAGCGACGGCCGTATTCTGCGCACGGTCAAAGTCCGTCATCCGCGCGGTTATATGCAGGGCACGTATCTGGATAAACTGCACAACGTTGCTAACGACGATCGGCCTTTTGAGTTCTTCATGAACCGCTTTCGCCTGCTGGAAGCTGCTCCGCGCGCGGATTTCACGGCGTATACCGGTTTGGAAGAACACAGCATCCGCCCGCAGTTGGATCAGGCGCTAGCGCAAGGCTACCTGACGGAAACCGCCACGCACTGGCAAATCACCGAACACGGCAAACTATTTCTGAATTCCCTGCTGGAGCTGTTTCTGGCGGAAGAAGAGTAATCATTCGGTAGGCAGGTTTTCTCTGGTAAACCTGCCCATTGCTTCCCACCCTATCTCTCCTTTGCAAGGCTTACAGCGCTTATGTCGAGCCGCCTCCCTTTTCCACCAAACACCGCTTGTCCGTAGCATGAAAATCCTTTTTCCTTGTGCTGGACGACGATGTCATCGTTAAGTACGCTACAGGCTTCTGATAAGAACAAATCTTACATCTGAGTACCGGAGGCATGATGGCCAGAACCATGACAATTGACCTTGAGATGAGCTTCGCCATTACGTGGAATCGCTGGTGGAATCAGGCGATTACCGCACGCAAAGTGAAGTCATTCGGGAAGCGCTGAGAATGCTACGGGAAAAACAGGCGGAGTCAGACCTGAAAACGCTGCGTCAGTTAATCGCTGAAGGGATAAACAGCGGAGAGCCACAGGAGTGGAATAAAGATGAATTCTTGCAAAAATCAGAAACAGGACGCGAACAGCCACCCGATAAAATCAAGCTAACACCGCTGGCGCAACAAGACCTAGAGGCTATTTACCTCTACGGCTTGCTGCATTTTAATCAGGAAAGGGCTGAGGCCTATCTGGAAACCATCGAGCACACGTTTACCGCTATCAGACATAACAAGATAGGGATCGAACGTAAAGAACTTGGGCCAGGTTTGTACTCATTTCCCGTCGCCAGACATACGTTATTTTTCTGTACGAAACAGACAGCGTCATTGTTGTGCGAATCCTTCATCAGTCGCAGGAAGAACACAATCAAATATGAGAGGCTGTAATGAGCAAAAGCGGCCGTCAGGTTTCATGTTAGCATTCTGTAGGACGACGCTCGGGTATACTGATGTTATGACTGTTTAGTTTTTTAGGGAAGAACATGAAAGGCGATATTTTCAAATCGGCCAGGATTCGGCTTTGCGCACCGAGAGCCGACGATATAAAAGAAGTTTCCGCATGGTATGAAGATACTTTTTATTTGCGCAGTGTTGATACAGAACCTGCATATCCACTGTCAGCAGAAAAAATTGAAAAAGAAATACAAGGCGCAGGAGATGCGTTTTATTTTCATATAAGGGCTCTGGATGATGACAGGCTGATAGGCTTTGCCACGTTACATAGTCTTGAGTGGAATAATCAGCTCGCCAGTCTTGCCATCGGCATCGGTAATGAGAAGGACCGAGGACAGGGATTTGGCGACGAAGCCCTGAAGCTCATAATCCATTACGCTTTTATGGAGCTAAATTTATTCCGGCTGAATCTGGAGGTCATTGCTTATAACAGCAACGCAATTAACCTCTATCTCAGAAATGGTTTCATAAAAGAAGGTGTTATCAGAAAGGCAGTCTATCGCGATAATCAGCGCCACGATCGCATAGCGATGGGCATCCTGCGCCCTGACTGGCTCAAAGAAAATTACGGTGAAGATGGATGCGAACGCTGATAGGTGCAACATTTTTTATTCTTGACTAGCTTCTTGCATGCACGGTGATTGTGAAATGTTCGTTTCTGGCACAGAGCCGCCTGTCAGATCAGACCTGAACTAATATCCATAAACCGCAACATAATCTCAAACAATATCAGTTGTTTCAGGGCTATCAAGGATTGAATTTTTACCTGCGGTTATGCCACAGTAGAAATCTATCGCATTCTGTTTATAGCCCTGTTTATCAACAACCTGCGGGTAATGATGATGAAACGTATAACAACAATCGTAGTGGCGCTGCTGGTCACAGCAGTATTGAGTGGCTGTAACACCACGCGCGGCTTTGGCCAAGATGTGCAAAAGCTCGGTAGCACAATTTCCCACGCCGCCAGCTAGTTCACCGTCAGAAAGCAAAAAACCGGCCATACGTTAGCGTTAGCCGGTTTTTAGCGGTAGCACCTATTCCTTCCGATGCGTACTCAATCCCCCTCAGAACGCCGACAACATATCAATATGCGGAATGCCGTCTTCGTCGTATTCCTCGCCGGTCGCCACAAAACCAAATGCGCCGTAGAACGATTGCAGGTGAGCCTGCGCGGACAGGAAAAGATGCTTTTGCGGCCAGTGCCGTGCGCAGGCGATCAGCGTGTGTTCCATCAACTGGTGCCCCAGATGTTGCCCGCGGGCATGCGGCGCAACAATCACACGCCCAATCGTCACCACATCGTTGTTCGGATGGGGCGCGAGCAGGCGGGCGCATGCGGCCAGCTTGCCGTCACGGTACGCCGTAATATGGCGATTGCCTTCCACCAGATCGCGGCCATCAATATCCAAATAGGGGCAGGTTTGCTCAACCACGAAGACCTGATTGCGCAGCGCCAATATGTCATGCAGTGAATACACGTTAAGATCTGCTACATCCCAGTCATGCCATATCAGACTCATTTTTACCCTTCCTATTCTGCATCAGCGGAGCGCGCACGGCGCTTAGCCAGAATCAACCATGCCCACAGTAGCGCAATCGCCAGCGCAAACAAGGCGCCAAAGCCGATCCCAATGGCGATAACCGACACGCCCAGTTTCACCACCAGAGAATAGAGCCCAAGCATTAACAGCATAGCGCCGTTCTCACCCAAATTCTGTACGGCGATCGCATTCCCCGCACCGACGCTGGCCTTCCCTCGCTCCTGCAACAGCGCATTCAGCGGGACGATAAAGAACCCGCCAAGTGCCCCCAGCAAAATCAGCAGGGAGTAGGCACTCATGAGGTTATGCTGAAGCGTGAAAATCACTACCACCACGCCGATGAGGAAGCCCGCAGGCAGGCAGCGCCGCACGCTATCGAGCGTTACCAGTTTCGCCGCCGCACCGGCTCCCACCACGATGCCCACGGCGACCATCGCGTTAAGCAACGTCGGCGTCGCATTGTCGGTAATCCCGAGCGCATGCGGCACCCACAGCACCAGCAGAAAGCGCAGCGTCACACCTGCGCCCCAGAACATACTGGTGCCAACCAGCGAAAGCCGGGCGTCGCCATCGCGCCACAGCACCCGACAGGCGGAAAAGAAGCTGCTCGCCATCTGCACCGGATGCCACGGCTGCCCCGGTCGCGCCGCGTTGAGACGAGGAATCAGCATATTCGCCCCCAGCGCCACGCCGTAAGCCACCGCACAAATCGACAGCGCCCCGTAAATGTTCCAGTCCGCCAGCACGCCGCCTGCGACGGAACCGGTCAGAATCGCCGCAATGGTCGAGGCTTCCATCAGACCATTCGCTTTGACCAACTGGTCGCCGCGCGTGATCTCACCCAAAATGCCGTACTTCGCCGGTGAGTAAGCCGCAGCGCCAACCCCTACCAGCGTGTACCCCAGAAACGGATTCCCGCCGATGCAAATCAGCAGCGCGCCCGCCAACTTCAGGGTATTGGCGAACATCATCACCTGCCCTTTGGAGAAGCTGTCCGCAATTTGTCCAACAAACGGTGCCAGAATGATGTAGGCGGCGACAAACCCCATCTGCAAAAACGGCTGGCTCCAGTCGGGATACACCAACTGTTTAATCAGCGCTAACGTGGCAAACAACAGCGCATTGTCGCCAAACGCAGAGAAGAACTGCGCGATAATTACCGCGTTCATACTGCGCGACAGCAAAGGCGTCGCGGGTTCAGTCTGTTGACTCATGCGCTCTGCTCCGATGCGTTAGTAACAGGCTCTTCGGCCATATGGCGCAGCGTGACAAAGTCAGGCTTGCCGCTGCCGAGTAGCGGTAAGGCTTTCACATAGCGAATATCACGCGGCACGGCCAGCTCCGGCACGCCGCTACTGCGAGCCTGTGCAAGCAGCACATCACGGGTAATCTGGCTGTCTGTCGTAAACAGCACCAGCGCCTCGCCTTTGCTGCTGTCGCTTTTCGCACTGGCGGCATGCTGCGCTTCCGGCGACACTTTAACCGCCAGCTGTTCCACACTTTCGAGCGAAACCATCTCCCCTGCCAATTTGGCAAAGCGCTTCACGCGGCCGATGATGGTGCAGAATCCTTTTTCGTCCAGTTCGACGATATCACCTGTGTCATACCAGCCCTGCTGCAATTCGCCCTGTGCATTTTCTGCCGCTGGCACTTCGAGCACGCCGGGGTTTTCCACCCGCAGATAGCCTTTCATGATATTCGGCCCACGCAGTTGCAGACGACCACCGCGCGTAATGCCCGGAACCGTAATCAAGCGCGATTCGATTTCCGGCAGCAGCAGGCCAACAGAATGGATTTTCGTCGCCATCGGCACGTTGATCGCCACCACCGGCGCACACTCGGTCACACCGTACCCTTCCAGAATGCGGATACCAAATTTGTCCTGCCAGACCTGACGCGTGGTTTCAGACAGCTTCTCTGCCCCGGCCACCACATAGCGCAAACGAGCAAAATCATACGGATGGGCAAAGCGTGCGTAGTTGCCTAAAAACGTAGACGTGCCAAACAGCACGGTACAGTTCTGGTCGTAAACCAGCTCCGGCACAATGCGATAGTGCAGCGGGCTAGGATAAAGAAATACGCGAGCGCCCGTCATCAGCGGCGTTAACAGCCCCACCGTCAGGCCGAACGCATGGAACAACGGCAGCGCAGACATAAAGCGGTCGCGCGGCGTGAAATCCGCTACCGTACGAATCTGCTCGACGTTCGCCAGCAGACTGTCATGGGAATGCACGACGCCTTTCGGGTTCCCCTCGGAACCGGAGGTAAACAGCACGATAGCCGCATCATCGGGTTTCTGCGGCAGCATCGCGCGGGCAGGAAACAGCAGATGAAACAGGATCCACAGCTTATCCGCCAGCGTCACGGTGTCTTTCAAATCTTCCAGATAGACCCAGTTGGCTTCGCTGACCAGCTTCGGCAGATCCGTCAGCTTGCCCTTTTCAAGAAACTGGCGAGACGTGACGATGGTTTTGATGCCCGCCGCTTTCATCGCGCTTTGTAACCCTTTTGCGCCAGCGGTGTAGTTCAGCATGGCAGGAACGCGGTTACGCAGCGATGCGCCCAGGATGGATGCGGCGGTAATGGTCGCGTTGGGCAACAGCATACCGACATGTTCATCCGCACGGGTGAAGCGCTGCAAAATGCGCGACACGCCCAGCGATTTTTTCAATAAGCCCTGATAGCTGTCTTCGTTGAAGGAGATATCGGCGATGCTCGGGGAACGCCGTCCGTAACGGGTTCTCGCTGCCAGAAAAGCTTGATACAGCGTGTGTTGCGGGCGCGTTTCCATCCGCGCTTTCATCATGATCTGGTGCAAATGCTCACCGGCCAGCACACGACGCGTTCTGGCGCTGCTGGCTTCCGGCATGGGCAACGTCGTAGGGGGCAAGTACGTGATCGTAATCTGCGGGAAGCAGCGGCGTTTAAACACACCCGCCAACCGGCCAAACGGCGTGAACTCGGCGCCATCAATGCGCACGGGGATGATCGTTGCTCCGGATTTCGCCGCGACAAACGCCGCGCCGCTGTAAATCTTCATCAACGATCCGGTGACGCTGATGCGCCCTTCAGGGAAAACTACGACGGGCTGGCCGCGCTCGATCACTTTGATCAACCCTTTGATCGCCAGAGGCTTGGTGGGATCTAGCGGCACAAAGTCGATATACGGCTTCAGCCAGCGCATAAACCAGCGATCGGAAATGGAGGAGTACACCGCAAAGACGGGTTTTATCGGTAAGAATAACGCCAGCAAGACACCATCAAGGAAAGAGACGTGATTGGGGGTGATGAGCAATTTGGCTTGCTGAAACTGGCTGCTGTCGCCCTCGATCCGGATGCGGTACAGACGCTGGAACACCCAACGTAACAGGGTATGAATCATGCCTTCTCCCAATAGACAGATAAACGGGCGGCTTGCCGAAGCGCAAAACCACCGGGCGATACGTCAAAATACTACATACATATCATACTTCAAGTGATGGGTACGCGGCTGAACGTGAAGATTGCCGTCGGCACAGCATTCGCATAGCATGAAAATCACTGGAGATAACGAAAACGGGAAATTCAGGCAAAAAAAAACCTACGCATCCGCGTAGGTTGGTGTAATCAAATGGTTTCAATGTACAGAGCACATTGATATATCACCAATCAATACCTCTGGGACTTGTTACTCTAAGGATCGCCACTTATCTTCACCAGCGATGAATCGAAAGAGTTATTCTATAAGTGCAACCAACTGTAAAATTCTAGCGAATCATGTAAGGCAACCCACGTTTCACTGCACTTTCGCCAGATAAATACCGCAATTTTCCCCGAAAGGTTCCTTTTCCCTCCGATGCCCGTTTTTCTCCATTTTACCGCTCGATCACATTTCCCGACTTTTTATGGGTAAATGACCCTTCAAATACAGGGGCATTAGTCCACTTTTTCAGCAGAATCAATCGGAAAGTGAGGAGTAGGATCGCGGAGTCTGCATGGGGCAGACATTGAATTTAACCAGGTGTGTGTAACGAATAATGAAGAACTACAAAATAGGTACCCGACTGGCCGGCGGCTTTGGCCTGCTTATTGCGCTTTCGCTGGCTATGCTGACCAGCGGCATTTATCAACTTAACCAGGTGTCCAGCAGTACGAAACAGATGATGCAAGAACCGCTGCGCAAGGAACGGCTGGCATCGGACTGGCATGCTACGCTCGTCGCAGGCGTCCAGCGCAGTATGGCGGTTGCCCGCAGTAATGACGACTCGCTGGTTGAGCTATTTGCCGCAGAGAATACCCGCGCCAGTAAAGAAAGCGGTAAACGACAGGAGGACTTTGCCAGCCTGATCTCTACGCCAGAAGAAAAAGCGTTATTCGATAAAGTTGGCGAATATCGTCAGTCCTACATTAAAAAGCGCGATGCGATTATCACGGAAAAAGGCGCGGGCAATTTCGATCGCGCCAGAGCGCTCTTCGACAACGAGTTCGTTCCGGCTTCCAACGGCTATTTGGCCAGCGTGGAAGCGCTGCGTGACCATCAGCGCGCCAGCATCGACCAAATGGGACAAGACATCAACACCGGCGCCAGCCGTGGCGATCTCATCCTCGCCGTCACGGGCGCGCTGAGCGCCATCATCGGCGTCCTGATCGCCTGGGTGCTCACTCGCAGCATCGTGCAACCACTCGCGCGGGCAGTCCATGCGACACAGGCCGTCGCAGCGGGCGATCTGACACACAACGTGCAGCCAGAAGGACGCGATGAAGCCGCCCAACTGCTCCACGCCCTGCAAGACATGACGGTGCGTCTGCGCACTATTGTTGGCGAAGTTCGTCAGGGTTCCGAATCCATTGCCGGCGCGTCCTCACAGCTTGCCGCAGGCAACATCGACCTATCCAGCCGCACGGAAGAACAGGCCAGCGCGCTACAGGAAACCGCGGCCTCCATTGAGCAGTTAAGTTCAACGGTCAGACAGAATGCCGATAACGCGCGTCAGGCCAACCAATTGGCACAATCGACCACGCAGCAAGCGCAGTCGGGCGGACAGCTGGTGACGGAAGTGGTGGAAACGATGGGCGCGATCGATTCCTCATCGAAGAAGATCGTCGATATCATCGGCGTTATCGACAGCATCGCGTTCCAGACTAACATTCTGGCGCTGAATGCCGCCGTAGAAGCCGCGCGGGCGGGTGAACAAGGTCGCGGTTTCGCCGTGGTCGCCAGTGAAGTACGCAGTCTGGCACAGCGCAGCGCCTCTGCCGCTAAAGAGATCAAAGAGCTGATCGACCGTTCCGTTCAAACCGTGGAAGCGGGCAACCGGCTGGTGGTACAAGCGGGCGCGTCGATACAGGATATCGTCAACGGCGTGCGTAAGGTCAGCGATTTGGTTGGCGAGATTAGCTCTGCCAGCAATGAGCAGACGATGGGCATTGAGCAGGTGAATGTTGCAGTGAACCAGATGGAAGTGACGACCCAGCAGAATGCGTCGCTGGTGAATGAAGCCTCAGCCGCCACGCAGTCTCTGCAACAGCAGGCCGCGCAGCTGGCGGAGACGGTCAGCCAGTTCCGTCTGGGCAACAGCCATCAGATCGCTCGTACGCCAGTGGCAGCGCCCACGTTAGCCCTGCAACCCGCGCTGGCCGCACCGGGTAAGAACGCAGCCACAGCCGGTGAAGGTGACTGGACATCGTTCTGATGTCCCCGATGCTTCGGGTCTGCTTCATTTTTCTATGCAAACTCAGAGGCAGTTTGCATAAAAGACCACCTACAGCGGCTGGTGATACAGCCGCACGGTTTTATCCGGGTAATCCAACCCATCGCCGATGTAACGCCAGCCGTGTTTTTCGTAATAGCCGCTAAACGTGGCGTACAGGTAGAGATCGTCAAAGCCCCGACGGCGGCAGAAGTCCAGTACGTGCTGTTGCAGCGCGATGCCCAGCCCTTTGTCACGCTGGCTTTCTTCCACATACAGCGATGCCAGCCAGGGAGTCAGATCCTGTCTGCTGATTAAATCACAGCGCCAGAGCCCTACCGTTCCAACTAAGCGCTCGCCCTCCAGCGCGATAAACGTCAGCGGCAGCGCTGCCGGGTTCAGGCTATTGCGTACCACGCTGGCAAAGAAGTCACGGCTGTTCTGGCTGCCGAACGCCTGCCATATCCAGTCAATCACCTGCTCCTGATGCTGGGGATGATCAGCCAGATAAACAATGCTTACCCCTGAACTGTTCGCCATGATTACACCAACTTCCCCTGAAAAATCGGCACAGAATCAAACAAATAGCCGTCAAACTCCGGGGCATCGGCGTCAGAGATTTCCATCAGCGTATTTTTGACATTTTCGAGGTGCTGCCACATAGCCTGATAAGAACCGGACACATCGCGACGCCGCAGCGCCGCCAGAATAGCCTGATGATCCGCCAGCCATTTCAGGCGATAGCCCTGCGTCCCGACGTGGGTATAAAGCTGCTGCCAGAGCGCGTTATCATCACGGCACGCCCAGATATTGCTGACCGTTTCCAGCAGCATCTGATTTTGTGTCGCACCGGCAATTTGCAGGTGGAACAGGCGATCAAAATCGCCACGGTAATCTTTTCCGGCAATCGCGGCCTGCTCTTGCTCCAGCGTCTTGCGCAGGTTTTCGATATCCGCCCGCGTTGCCATACGTGCCGCAAACGCCGCAATGTTGCTTTCCAGCAGTTGGCGTGCCTGTAGCATTTCAAACGCGCCGATATGGTTTTTAGCGCCGTCAGCCGTGTCGTCTTCATCAGGAATGCGCAGGACATACACCCCGGATCCCTGACGAATATCGACCGTGCCTTCCAGCTCAAGCATCAGCAGCGCTTCGCGCACTATCGTCCGGCTAACGCCATAGGTTTCCGCAATATTTCGTTCAGGAGGAAGGCGCGATCCAACGGGGTAATCCCCTGACTGAATCTTCTGACGCAAATCACAGCCGATTTCCTGATATTGCTTCTTCTCTTGCAGAACCACATCCTTCGCCACGCTTTCACCCTACCTGCACTGTCGCCCTGAGTGTGGACCGGACGTCAGGCCCACACCGAATGTACCCAGCCGCGTACTGACGCCGCGGTGGGGCATTAGTCTACCAAACTCAGCGCCTGATCCAGTACTTTTGCGCCATTTAATGTGCCGTAGGCGACAGGGTCGATCACCGCGATAGGAATCTGGTAGCTGTCCGTCAGCTTTTTATTTTCGTTGAGCTTGAAGCGCACCTGCGGCCCCAGCAAAACGGCAATAATATCGCTGCTGAACTCCTGCAATTCATCCCGCAGATTTTGTTCGGGGATGGCGTAGATTTTCAGTTCCATCCCCCGGGTTTCCGCTTCTTTCTCCATCTTGGTGACCACCAGTGAGGTCGACATGCCTGCCGAGCAAGCCAGTACGATTCTTTTCATATTCCGTTCCTCATTTTGGTTATCTGCGCCTACTTCTCTTCATCATCCAGCGTTAATTCAAGCCGACGCGTGTCGTGTAGCTGGCGAAACCAGGCGGCAGACTTTTTCGGCCGCCGCTCCCGATCCTGTTCCAGATCGATTTCGATTAATCCGTAGCGATTTTTAAACGCGTTCATCGGCGAGACGTTGTCGGTAAAGGCCCACAGCATGTAGCCGCGGCAGTTTGCGCCCTCTTCCTTCGCCTTCAGCGTCCAGTAAAGGTGCTCAGCGATAAAGGCGATGCGGTAATCGTCCTGAATCACCCCCTTGTCGTCTTTAAAGCGCGCTTCGTTCTCAATACCGATGCCGTTTTCCGCCACAAACCACGGCGCGTTGCCGTAGTCACGCTCCATGCGTTTCGCCATGTCGTAAATGATTTTGGGATTGATCTCCCAGCCGCGCGAGGTATTCATACGACGCCCCGGCAGCTCAAAATGCTCGTAGTAATAGGCCGGATGGAACGGCGTCTCCTTGTTCCACTCACGGCTGGGCGCTTTGACCCGATGCGGGTAATACAGGTTGATTCCTACTTCATCGACCGTGTTATCCCGAATGATCGCCAGCTCTTCTTCCGTGTAATCCCACTTCACCTGATGCTGTGCCAGCAGCGCCACCAGCTCCGCCGGATATTCGCCTTTTAATGCCGGATCGAGAAAAACCCGGTTATAGAACAGATCGTAAAGGTGCGCGGCTTTCACATCGTGCGCGGCACGGGATCGTGGATACGTTACTTCAGGATTGAGGATCACGCCGATCGAACCGCCATCCCGGTGATAGCCTTTCTGCCGAAAGCGCTGCACCACTTTCGCCGTCGCCAGATTCTTATGGTGATTCCACTGCATCCAGGTGTGCGTGTTCTGCTCATAAGGGTAGCGTAGCGCGTCCAGATAAACGCGCGTCTGCACCACAATCGGCTCATTGAAGGTAAACCAGCGCTTCACTTTTCCGGCATAACGGGCAAAAACCGCCTCGGCGTATAGCACAAACCACTCCACCACCTGCTTGGATGACCAGCCCTGATACTTCTCCAGCAAACAGGCGGGCAGTTCATAATGTTCAAGGCAGATCATCGGTTCGATCCCCTGCCGGTGCATCTCATCCAGCAGGTTATCGATATAGGCCGCGTATTCCTCATCCACCACGCCTTTCTCATAGTCCAGCATAAAGCGTGACCAGTTGATCGACGTACGATAGTGCGTCAGCCCAGCCAGTTTCATCAGCGCCACGTCTTCCCGATAGCGATTAAAGAAATCCGTCGCTTTTGCCGGGCCGTAGCCGTTATGCCAGACCTGACGATCCTGCTGGTACCAGAGATCCAGATAGGAATCCTGCCCCGCTTTCTTGCCGCTCCACCCTTCCGTTTGCCATGCCGATGCCGCCGCGCCCAGAATAAAATCAGGTGGAATAGTCAGTGCAACCTTACTCATGCGTTACCTCTCTTCTCGCCCCTTTCAGGCTTTTTCCGCTGCGACCTGTTTTTCCGCTTCCAACTGCGCCAACTCGGCACGACGGGACGCGACTTTGACAAACGGCAGATAGATCAGCGTTGCCACCATGATGCACACGATCTGTGTAGCGACCGCCCCCATCGAACCCGCCGTCGACAGCCAGGCGTTAATGATCGGCGGCGTTGTCCACGGCACCATCACCACCGCTTTACCCGCGAACCCCATACTGGTGGCGAAATAACCAATCGTGCCCGTCACTAACGGTGTGATAATGAAGGGAATAGCCAGAATCGGGTTGAGCATAATCGGCATACCAAAAATCACCGGTTCATTAATATTGAACACGCTGGGGCCGAAAGAAATTTTGGCGATCTCTTTCATCTCTTTGCGTTTAGACGCGATCATCACCGCCAGCAGCAGGCCAATCGTCAGGCCGGAACCACCGATACTCATATACACATCCCAAAACGGCATGGTGATAATGTTCGGTATCTCCTGCCCTTGTTCGAACGCGGTCATGTTGACAGCAATCGCCCCCAGCAGTAGCGGTTCACGAATCGGTTTAATCATCTGGTTACCGTGGATGCCGATCACCCAGAACAGCTGTGCGACAAACATCAGCACCAGTAAACCGGGCAGGCTTTGCACCACAGATTCCAGCGGCTGCTGCACGACTTTATAAACGGCGTCATACAGATACATGCCCGTCACGCGCTGAAACACAAATCCAAAGGTGGCGATAGCGACAACCGTGATGATGGAAGGAAACAGCGCAGAAAAAGAGGCCGCAACGTTGGGCGGCACGCTGTCCGGCATTTTAATCTGCAGCCGATCGACATTTTGCAGCTTGGTATACATCTCGACAGACAGGATGGCGATAAACATCCCCAGAAACAGGCTCTTCGTATCGGAGAACTGTTTCGCCAGCACGTCTTTCACCACCATCATCTGCCCGTTGACGGCCATTTCGATCGTGGTTGGCGTCACGGCAATAAAGCAGATCACCGCCAGCAGGCCGGGAAACAGCCCGCGTGAACCGTTAATCTTCCCAAGCTCGATACCAATCAGGAAGACGGCACCGATAGTCAGAAAGCTGAGCGTGGCGTAGTTAATGCCGCTCATAATCGGTTTAAGTTCAGCCAGAAACGAGAA
Organism: Pectobacterium sp. PL152; assembly: GCA_021907015.1. Lineage (GTDB taxonomy): Bacteria > Pseudomonadota > Gammaproteobacteria > Enterobacterales > Enterobacteriaceae > Pectobacterium. The sequence continues at coordinate 1,481,564 of CP091064.1, forward strand.
CATGGAAAAACTGGCCAGACCATTTTTCGGATCCATCACCATGTTGGAAATCAGAACGGAAAACGCCCCGACGATAATGACGGGCATCAGCGTAATAAAGGATGCCTTAATCGCCATAATATAACGCAGACTGTTAAATTTATTGGCAAAGGAGCCCAATGAATCAATCAGTTGGTCCTTAAATGACATAACACCACCTCTTTCATCATCATATTGTTATATCGCGTGTAACACGCGGGATGGCCGTTACGCGCAGGGTAAATGCAGGTACCGCGCTTTCGCGTTTGGCATACCAAAAATCAACCATAATGAATTATTTTTCTGTGACACGATTCTCACAAGACGATATTGGAATTCCAATATGATGAAAATGTGATTTTTGGCATACCATAAATGGTCAGTGGACGTAGAGCCGATTCCTGACAGAGAGAAGGAAATTGATGATGAAAGACACAGAGAACCTCCCTGCATTCGATATGGAACAAACCGTGATGGAGCTGCTGATCAACGCGGGCGAAGCCCGTTCAAACGCCATGATGGCGATTCAGGCTGCGCGTCAACGGGAATGGCAACAGGCTGACGACCTGCTCGCCGCGTCGCTCGAAGCGGCTCGTGAGGCTCACCGTGTTCAAACACGGCTGATCGGCCTGGACGAAGGGGAAGGCAAAGTGCCCGTCAATCTGATCATGGTGCATGCGCAGGATCATTTGATGACCGCGATGCTATGCCGGGATCTGGCGGAAGAAATCGTCTTATTACGCCGCGAAATGGCGACATCACAAAACTGACAAAAATCTGATTGAGAAACGAGCACCGGACGTTAAATCCAACAATATGCCTGTGGTAATATGTTACATACTCTAAATAATTCGAGTTTCAGGACAAAACGTTCACGTTTTGAACAACGCAAAGCGTTGGCCCGCTAGGGCGGGGTTCATTATGAGCCTCGTAACGCGGCAAGAGAAGGAATCCCGATGAGCTTACTCAGGTAAGTGATTCGGGTGACAAATCTGCCGGGAGCAGATTTGAACGCTGCTTGCAGCGGCCCTTCAGGGCGAGGCCCACGACGGGCCGAGTATTTGAACGCAGCCAACGCACATGCAACTTGAAGTATGACGAGTATAGGGTGTTCGTAACAGGGATGGACAGGCGCTTCAGCCCGTCATCATACTCAATTAAGGTGCAGCCATGAAAACCATGCTGGAAGTGGCGAAACGTGCAGGGGTGTCTAAAGCGACCGTTTCCCGCGTGCTAAACGGCACCGGTCAGGTCAAGCAGGCAACACGGGATGCGGTATTTCAGGCAATGGACGAGCTTGGCTACCGCCCTAACTTTCTGGCTCGCTCTCTGGCTCGCCGTACGTCAAACAGCATTGGCCTCGTTATCTCTAATTTTGACGGGCCTTACTTCGGCCGTCTGCTACGCCGCGCGACGGATATCGCGGAAAGCAATGGTAAACACCTCATCGTGACCGACGGGCACGATACCCCGGAAGATGAACATCGCGCGGTACAACTTCTGTCTGACAGACAGTGTGACGCCATTATTCTCTATACCCGCTATATGTCCGAAGCGGATCTCATGACGCTGCTGAATACGCTGACCATTCCGATGATCGTGATGAATCGCGATCTGCCGCAGGCGCGAGAGCGCTGCATTTTCTTCCGCCAGCAGTTGGCCGCGTTTGAGGTGGTGAATTACCTGATCGAACAAGGTCACCGCGAGATCGCCTGCATCACCGCACCGATGCAAACGCCGACGGCACGGGCGCGGCTCGCGGGCTATCAGCAAGCCTTAGTCGACCACCACATAGAGGTTGACCCGCGTCGGGTGGCACACGGAACCAGCATGGTCGCCAGCGGCTATCAGGCTGCCAAGCAATTGCTGAATAACGGCATCAGTTTTAGCGCGCTGTTTGTCAGCAACGATCACATGGCGATTGGCGCGATGAAAGCGCTGTACGAGGCGGGGAAAAAGTTACCGCAGGATGTCTCCGTCTTCGGCTTTGACGATGAGCCCTGCGCCACCTACCTGCACCCTTCACTTTCCACCGTCTATATGCCGATTGAAGAGATGGCCGCGACGGCGATTACGCAGGTGCTGGATCTGATTGCAGGCAAAGACGTCAAACCGCTACAGCCCTTCACCGGTGAACTTAAGCTGCGCGAATCGGTACAAAAAGGGCCGTACTATTCCCGCAGCGATCGCTGATCCCGCAATTCCCGCTGATATCGACCAGCTCACCGAGCAGGTCTGACAGCCTGCGTCGCAACCGATAATATCAGCGGGAAAAATGGCAACCGCAATCGTCACCGCAAACGAGCCGGTGAGCAGAATACGTTTTGGCGAGACCCTTTTGGAACAGTAGGTAACGATGAAGCCTGTCGCAAACATGCCAATCGCGTAGAGGCTAAAGTGCCAGCCAATCACGATTCGGGACAGCTGTAATTCATCACGCAGGAAAGGGGTGATAGAGCCCGGTACGGCCTGATGAAAGCCGCACACCACCGACAACAGATATAAATAGAACGTGTAATCGTCGCGCTTGAATTGGGGTTTAACCAGACTCTGTTCCGTTATCTCTTCATTTCCTTTATGGGAATCGGGAATTACGGTTTACAAATATTTTTAATAACCAGGTGCTGAAGCAAAATAATGGTTTTGGCATCAATAATCTGACCGTCATCAATCATTTGCAGCGCATCTTTAATCGGAATTTCCATAACCTTGATATCTTCGCCTTCTTCAGCAATACCGCCGCCTTCATGAATTCGCATCTCATGCGTAAACGGCGCAATAAAGAAGTGTAGACGCTCGGTCACAGAGCCGGGACTCATGAATATTTCGCCAATTTTGGTGACGTCATTGAGCTTATATCCGGTTTCCTCCTCCGCCTCTTTTCTGATGGCCTGTATTGGGTCACGTTCATCCAACAGGCCTGCACACGCTTCAATAAGCTCATAATGATGGCCAATCAAAAAGGCTGGCAGACGAAACTGGCTGGTGAGAATGACCGTACGCGCATCCGGGTTGTAGAGCGCAATGGTCGCACCGTGACCACGGTCATAGGCTTCGCGAATCAGGCGCTGTTCCGTGCCGTTTGAACGCGTATACGTGATGTCGTATTTGGTTAGCTTTCCCCAGTCATTGGCTAATACCCAGCTGTCATTGATAACCGCCGTCGTGGCAGAGGGTGCATAAGTCGTGTTTTTCATAGGTGATTACCGTTTGCAATGAATTCAAGCTGGGACAACCAGCGGGTTCGGTTTTTTACCGCGTTTTCAGCATCAATAACAAATAGCCGGCTATCCGGTTTTCCGAGAATAATTTTGTTGTAGCTGGCATAAATCCCTTCCGCTTCTTCTGACCTGAGCCATTCCAGTGCCTGAGTGACCAGCGAAGGGTGGCGGTATCCGCCCCTTGAATCATATCTACCGGAGGCGCATGCTGCTCCTCAGTCAGCCTTGCCGTCAGCGCTGCCGTCGGCATTCTTTCAATGTGGACGCCACATCAGGCATGTGATGCACGAGAGCACGCAGATAATCAGCAAGCTCGTAGGGCTCAAAAGAGCTGTAGGCTCTGAGCGTGGCCTTTGAGCCATCGCCCGTTGGGGCATGAATGATAGTGGAGGCCATGTCGGTTCCTTTACCTCACACGCTAAGCTTGCTGAGCATGACCGTCAGCTTGTCGTCTTTGAAATCAGGGATCGCGGCTGATGCGCCATACTTCAGCAACGCCGCTTCATCCAGCGCTCCCGTCATACCGAAGGTAAATACCCCCGCCGCTGCCGCAGACTGAATACCGGGGCCGGAATCCTCAAACGCTAATGCATTTTCACGCCCAACGCCCAGCAGTCGCATCGCTTCCGCGTAGGGATAAGGATCGGGTTTACTACGCGGCAGCTCCGCACCGATAAGCAGATGATCGACGGACTCCAGTAAATGTAGCCCCTTCAACATCATGATGGCGCTTTCACGCGGCGCGTTAGTCACCACGGCGATCCCAATGTTTCTGTCCTGCGCCCACTCGAAGAGTTCAGTCACGCCCGGCCGGCCTTCCAGCGGCCCCGTAAGCTGCTTCCTGAACAGTGCTTCTTTACGCTCCCCAGTTCATACCGGTGCTCGGGCGGTAAATTGGGGAAAAGATCGCGCGTGATTTGATCCATCGGCGCACCCATGATTTTTCGTTGTAATAGTCGATCGTGACGGACTGACCAAAATCGGCCAGGAGTTCATTAAACGCGGCCAGATGCAGCCGGTCTGTGTCGAGCAATGTTCCATCCAGGTCAAACAACAATCCTGCGGTAGTTTTCATTCCAATCTCTCCCAGCTAAGCAACGATTTCAGGACGGCATATCGTCCTGTATAACACGGGCGAGTCACGGTGAAAAACGGCTAATGGCTTCGGACGTGATCAGGCTGAAATCCGTCATGATGGCGCCATCTAACGCGTGTTGGCAGTTATCGCGGCACAGCGCCTGACGCTGTGCGAGTTTTGGCACGATGACAGATAACAGAGACTCGGCTTTCTTAATATTTTTGCTAAAAATGTGTCACCGCTTACCCCGTACGAACAGTACGTACGGGGTTGCCGCTTTAGCCATGCTCAATCAACATCACCGCTCTCGTATCGGCTTCCAGCGCGTCAAACAGATGCGGGACGTCGGCGGAGTAGCTGATGTAATCCCCGCGCTTAGCTCAACAGGCTGTGAAACAGGCCCAATTCTGGCGCGGCCGCTGCTCAGGATCACGTGCTCAATCGTCCCCGGCCTATGCGGTTGAGAGACTCTGGCTTCCCCGGCTGTACGTTAAGCCGATAAATATCACGCTGCGCGCCTGCCGGACACGCGGCCAGCAGCGTCGCAGCATAGTTTGCCTGCTCCGAATAGGTTGCTGCGCCTTCGTTAGCCCGAATCACCTGCACATGCTGACGAGACTGACCAATCAGCTGGCTGACCTGCACATCAAGCGCCATCGCCAATGCCCAGAGCGTTTCCAGGCTCGGGTTGCCAATTCCGGTTTCCAACTGCGAAAGCGTTGATTTTGCCAGCCCTGCACGCTTTGCCAGTTCGGTGACTGACAGATTTAGCCGCTCACGTTCCCGCCGAATCGCAGCGGCCAATCGCGCGATGGGCGTGATTTCCTGCACGCCCTTTTCCTGATTATCAATTGTCATAGCGTTCACCATAATGATCATTCGTTCGACTTGACGAACAAAGGCATTGTGTTCATTATTTTGTCCTGTTGTTCATTATAAAAAATTTTGTTCGCTATAACAGCACACACTTTGCACAAATAGGCAGGAAAAAAATGACATCTCAGACGCGCGGTACGATAGAAATGGCTATCGCGATGATCATTTCTGGTACGGTTGGCTGGTTCGTTTTGACGTCAGGACAGCCCGCCATGACGGTAGTCTTCTGGCGCTGCGCGTTCGGCGCATTGACGATGCTGATCGTCTGCGGGCTATTGGGCTTGTTGCGGCGGGGCGTCATTAACCGGAAGCAGGCTGGTATTGCCCTACTCGGCGGTCTGGCATTGGTGTTCAACTGGACGCTGCTGTTTGGCGCGTATGCACATGCGTCTATCGCCGTCGCCACCGTGGTGTATCACACGCAGCCCTTTATGCTGGTGGGGCTAGGCGCGATCTTTTTCAGGGAAACGCTGACCCTCAACAAACTTTGTTGGCTACTGTGCGCCTTTGGCGGCATCGTTCTGATCGTCAGTGCGCAAACGGGCATCGATAGCGATGATAAAGGCTATCTGTCTGGTGTGCTGATGGCATTGGGGGCCGCGTTTTTCTACGCCGTGGCAGCCGCGATAACGAAAAAGCTGTCAGGGATCCCGCCGCACGTACTCGTACTCATACAACTGCTCGTTGGCGTCGTAGTTCTTGCCCCCTTCGCGGCAATGCCTGCATCACCTACGGCTTCACAGTGGGGAATACTTGTGGCAATTGGTGTGATCCATACCGGGATGATGTCGACGCTGTTGTACAGCGCGATCCAGAAAATCCCGACCGCGCTGGTTGGGGCACTCTCGTTTATCTATCCCGTGATCGCGGCACTGGTTGACTGGGCCGCGTTTGGGCACCGGCTAGATGCCATGCAGCTTGCTGGCACTATCGCGATTTTGCTGTCCGCCGCCGGCATGACGTTCGGCTGGCGCATCACATTCAGGGGAAACGCAGGCCGCCTCGCCCCAGACACAGCCAAATCAGGGTGATTAAAGCGCTTCCAGCGCCAGTAGCTCGTCCAGCGTCTGACGGCGGCGAATCAGGCGCGGCTCGCCATTTTCAAACAGCACTTCCGGCAGCAGCGGACGGCTGTTGTAGTTAGAGGACATGGATGCACCGTACGCGCCGGTGTCATGGAAGACCAGATAGTCGCCAACCTGAGCATCCGGCAGCGCGAACGTTTCCACGCCGCCGCCCGCCTGCTGGGTAAACACATCGCCGGATTCACACAGCGGCCCGGCAATCACGCTATCGCGCAAGGTGGACTGGCTGATATCACGGCCATCGCCCGGCAGCAGAGAAACATGGTGATAGCTGCCGTACATCGCCGGACGCATCAGGTCGTTAAACCCGGCATCCACCAGCACAAAGTGGCGGCTCCCCATGGATTTGATCGCCCGTACTTCCGCGACCAACACGCCGGATTCCGCGACCAGAAAACGTCCTGGCTCGATTTCCAACGTCACCGGATTACCAAGATGCGCGGCAATTTTCTCACGCGCCGCGTTCCACAGGCCGTAATAGTGTTCGGTATCAATCGCTTCTTCGCCGTGGCGATACGGAATCGACAGTCCGCCACCCGCTGAAATCGCCTCGATATCCTGACCCAGCTCAACGACCTGGCGCACCATCGCCTCACACACCTGCTCCAGATGACCGTAATCAACACCGGAACCGATATGCATGTGGATGCCCACCAGCTTCAGCTGATAGCGCTGAATGTGTGCCAGCGCCAGCGGCAAATCGCCGTACCAGATGCCATGCTTGCTGTTCTCGCCGCCGGTATTGGTTTTCTGGCTGTGACCATGACCAAAGCCCGGATTCACGCGCAGCCACACCGGATGCCCCGGCGACTGCTGACCCAACTGTTCCAGCATATCGACCGAACCGGCGTTCACCGGAATATTCAGTTCAGCAACGCGCTGTAGCGTCGGACGATCCAACAGATCGGCAGTAAACACGATCTCATGTGCATCGGTGCCCGGCACAAAGCCTGCAATCAACGCACGCTCGATCTCACCCAGCGATACCGAATCGACTTTTACACCCTGCTCACGCATCAGACGCAAAATGTGCGTGTTGGAACACGCCTTCTGCGCAAAGCGGATCGTGTCGAACTGGCGCAGTTGGGCGATACGGTTAACGATAGTTTGCGCGTCATAGGCCCAAACCGGACAACCAAAGCGGGCAGGCAGTTCACGCAGGCTTTGCGCGTTCAGCGCATGTGTTACGTCATTCAGATCGTGGGGCATAAAAAGTTACCGATTTACAGGGTTAAACGTGGTTGAGAAACACTATAGAAATACCCCAATGGGTAAACAAATATCGTTTTAAGCAGACTCTATTCATTTCTGATATGGTTTATAAAAATGATGGTTTATAAAAATAAGGAGGCGACATGGCGGCAGTATCCTTACGACACATTGAGATTTTCCATGCGGTCATGACGACCGGGAATCTGACGGAAGCAGCGGCTCTGCTGAATACCTCGCAGCCGACCGTCAGCCGCGAGCTGGCACGCTTTGAAAAACTGATTCAGATGACGCTGTTCGAGCGACTGCGCGGCAGGCTTTACCCCACTGCGCAGGGGCTACAGCTGTTTGAAGAAGTGCAGCGTTCTTATTATGGATTGGATCGGATTATCAACGCCGCCAGCGATATTCGCCGTTTTCAGCAGGCGCAGCTTTCCGTTGCCTGTCTGCCTGTGTTCTCGCAGTCGCTACTGCCAGACGTCTGTAAGCCTCTGCTAGCGCGCTACCCACGGCTTAATCTGCACATCATTCCACAGGAATCACCGCTGCTGGAAGAGTGGCTGTCCGCCCAGCGCCACGATTTAGGCTTAACGGAAAACAGCCTCACGCCAGCCGGTACAGAGCGGCAAACGCTAATGCTACTCAATGAAGTCTGCGTGCTGCCTGCCGGACATCCGCTGGCGCAAAAAGCGGTGCTCACGCCGCCGGATTTTGCCGATGAACCCTTTATCAGCCTGTCGAGCGCCGACAGCTATCGCCAACTGCTGGACAAGCTGTTTCAGGAACAGGGCGTGTCGCGCCGGATGGTGTTGAAACGCACAGCGCGGCATCGGTGTGTGCAATGGTGCGGGCAGGCGTCGGGCTGTCCATCGTCAACCCGCTCACCGCATTGATTATGCCGCCTCCGGCGTGGTCGTGCGGCCTTTCAGCATCGACGTGCCCTTTACGGTCAGCCTGATTCGTCCGCTGCACCGCCCTGCATCGGCGCTGGTCGACACCGTGATTGAGCAACTCAGACAGTACGCTGCCGGCGTGCCTTCACGTCTGGAACAGGTCCTGCGGCGCTAGCGTATCGTCTGGGTCGTTCGCCCCATCACTGCGCCGATGGCTGTGCCAGCGCCCGCCAGCGCGGATCGTGAGCAAACCAGTCCACCAGAAAATCCAGCAGAGTGCGCAGCGCGGCAGGCATCTGGCGGCGCGAGGTGTAAATGCCATAAATCCCCATCGCCTGCGGACGGTATTCCGGCAATAGCGCCACCAGCTGTCCGCTGGCGAGATAAGGTGTCACAGAATAGCGCGGTTGCAGCGCAATCCCCGCCCCTTCCAGCGCACCTGCCAGTAGTACCAGTGATTCATTGCCGCTCAGGTTACCGCTAACCGGAATCGTAAATTTTTCATCGCCGCGAGAAAAATGCCACAGGCTTTTGCCGAAATAGGTATACGTCAGGCAGTTGTGAATCGAGAGATCGGTCAGTTGTCGCGGAATACCGTGCTCATTCAGGTAAGAAGGCGATGCACACAGCACCGACTCACAGCGTGCCAGCGGCCGGGCAATCAGATTGGGATCCAGTTCGTTGGTAATGCGCAGCGCCAGATCGATGCGCTCTTCGACCAGATTCACCGCGCGGTTATTCATTTGCAGATCGATAGCGACCCGAGGATGGTGCCGCAGGAACGTCGTGATCGCCATGCCGAGCGCCCCCTGCGCCAGCGACTGCGAGCAGCTCAGGCGCAGCAAACCGCTTAACGTGGCATCGTCGGTCTCGGCCTCGACGCGCATATCCGCCGTCAGCGCCAGCATCTCCCGACAGCGCGCCAGCGTTTTTTCCCCGGCATCCGTCAGGCTCAGCTTGCGCGTCGTACGGTGCAATAACCGCGCACCCGCCCACGCTTCCATCTCCGCCAGATAGCGCGTCACCATCGCCCGGGACATGTCCAGCGTCTCTGCCGCCGCGATCATGCTACCGCGGTCTATAATAGCCACAAACACTTCTGCTGCCGTAATGCGATCCATAGATTAGTCCGTTATATGCAACAAACAATTGCCAGTTTTGCGGTTTTTCGTACGATTAATGCAACATAACATGAACCCACTTTCTGTCATACCTGTGGAGTATCACCATGTCTAAATCTATCGCTTTTACCGTATCTTTACTCGCTGCATCGCTGGGTCTGGCTTCTGCTGCTAACGCCGCAGAGTTAAAAATCGATGTGTTTAATCCAGGTGAAGCCAGCGTATTCCCGGTTTCTTCCGAAATTATCAGCGGCGATAAAGAAGTTGCTCTGATCGATGCGCAGTTCCAGCGTAACGATGCTCAGACGCTGGTTGATCGCATCAAAGCCACAGGAAAAAAACTGACTACCGTTTATATCAGCCATTCCGACCCTGACTATTACTTCGGTCTGGACGTGATCAAAGCCGCGTTCCCGGATGCGAAAATCATTGCTACTCAGGCCACTATCGATGCAATCAACGCCAGCAAAGACGGCAAAGTGGCGCATTGGGGCCCCGTTCTGAAAGACAATGCGCCGAAAGAGATCGTGGTTCCTCAACCGCTCGAAGGCGATAGCTTTACCGTTGACGGCAAAAAACTGGAAGTAAAAGGACTGAAAGGGCCAACGCCGGATCGTACCTTCGTCTGGATCCCGTCGCTGAAAGCCGTTGTCGGTGGTATTCCGGTGTCTGCCAACATCCACGTCTGGCTTGCCGATACCCAAACGCCAGAATCTCGCGTTCACTGGCGTGAAACGCTGAAATCCATTGAAGCGCTGAAGCCGACCACCGTCGTGCCGGGTCACTTTATCGCACCAACCGATTACACCTTGAAAAATGTGACGTTCACGCTGCAATATCTGGATACCGTGGAGAAAGAGCTGGCAAAAACCAAAAACTCTGCCGAGCTGATCGCCGCAATGAAAAAACACTATCCAACGCTGAAAGAAGAATCGGGTCTTGAACTGAGCGCCCAGGTTCTGAAAGGTGAAATGAAGTGGCCACAGTAAGACTGCATTACATTTACGATCCACTGTGCGGCTGGTGCTACGGCGCCGCCCCACTCGCGCTGGCTGCGCAGGAGATTGAGGGGCTGGATCTGATCCTCCACGGCGGCGGTATGATGACGGGTAGCAATAGCCGCACCATCACCCCCGAGTGGCACGATTATGTGATTCCTCACGATCGCCGCATCGCGCAAATGACCGGGCAGACCTTCGGGGAAAACTATTACGAAGGGTTGCTGCGCGACACCAGCGTCATACTGGATTCCGCGCCGCCGACGGCTGCCGTACTCGCTGCGGAAGCGATAGCTGACAAAGGCATGGAGATGTTGTACCAGATTGAGCAGGCGCACTACGTTTCCGGGCTCAAGATCGCCGATGTTGCCGTGTTGCGTCAGTGTGCGGAAGAAATCGGCCTGGATGGCGACGCTTTCTGCACAGAATTCGCCTTTATTCAGGCAGGAGCGCTGTCAAAACACATCAGCGCCAGCCGGGAATTACTGGCGAAAGTACGCGGGCAAGGCTTCCCCACGTTCGCGCTGGAAGATGCCAACGGGAATTTCCAGCAAATTCCCGCAGCAAACTACCTCGGTCAGGTAGATGCATGGCGCAAGGTGCTGACACAGATGGTCAACCACGCCACCGCATAACGTTCTCATCACTCTTCCCAAGGGAGCAAGCCACGGCCTGCTCCCTTTTTTTTTTTGTTCTTAATACCGCCCTATATCATTTTAAATGAGCGGGTTATCCCGCTAAAATGTCCCTCATGGTCAATTAATTCACTACTGCGTACGCGCTTTACCGATATCGCAAAATATGGCTAGGTTACTCACGAGCCGTTATTGTTATTCGTTGCGCCTTATCGGCGCTTTTTATTAAAATGTGAAGGATTACACATGAAATTCATCTCGTTATTTTTAGCCACTGTACTCTCACTTTCCCTGTCCACGGCATACGCCGCAGCCGATGATTTTGAGAATAAATCTCTCACAGAAATACAGCAGCTCGCAAATCAGGGTAATGCTGACGCACAATTGGAACTGGGCGATCGGTACTATGATGGAAATGGGGTGGAGGAAAATGATGAGCAGGCAAAAACCTGGTACATGAAAGCAGCGGAGCAAGGCAACGCCGATGCGCAATATGAAATTGGTGCTATGTATTTTGACGAACAAGAATCAGCGAAAGCGATCCCGTGGTTTAAAAAAGCCGCCGCACAAGGTAATGCTGACGCACAATTCCAACTCGCTATCATGTATATCAAGGGATTTGGCACTGCACCAAACTACGGAACTGCATTTAAATACGCGAAAGACGCTGCGGAGAACAATCTGCAAAGCGCACAACTTGCCTTATCAGGGCTATACATCGATGGGGTTGGGGTTAATAAGGACTATGCACAGGCTTACTTTTGGTTCTCCATATTTAATAGAGGTGAAAAAAATAACGTATTACTCGAAAACCCAGAAATAAAAAAAAAATTAATTCAGACAATTGAGAAAAAAGCGCAGCAAATTGAAAAAAATATGTCGCAAAGCGACCTACTGGAGTCAAAACGCCTACAAGACGAGTTTATTAGTAAACATAACAACAGCATTCAGTAACGCACGACATTATTAACCGTAAGCCTGCTGACGAGGTCGCTTAAGCGACCTTGATTATAATCAGCCGATCAGATGTGTGATAAGTTATTTTAAATTTCAATGTCATCCTTTCCTCGTTGAGATAATTTAAATGAATATAATTTACCCTAGTGACTACTTTGATAGTTCAAAAGTGGATGAGATTTTTGAGGCGGAATATCATTCAGCTAAAGAACGTGGCTTATCGTGTCTGTTATTATCCACGCAGCATGTATCCAATGGAAAATACAAGTTTTCAAAGGACCTTGAATCGAATTCCCCAGTAATTTGGCGAGGCTGGATGCTCAAATCGGATGAATATAAGAGCCTGAGCGATGCGGTGACTCGGATTGGCGGTAATATGCTCGTATCCTTAGAAGATTACCTCTCAAGCCATCATATTACGGGGTGGTATAAATCATGCGAAAAATATACACCAGAGACCACTTTCTTAAAAGAAAATGATGACTTCGATCAGGTTATTAACCAGCTAAAATGGCCCAGCTATTTTGTTAAAGACTATGTTAAATCGCTAACCACATCCAGAGGATCTATCGCTGAAAATGCTGAAGAGATCCACGAAATAATAGCCGCCATTAAGCAATTTCGTGGTGAAATTGAAGGTGGCATTAGTCTGAGAAAAGTTGAAGACATTATAAAAAGCAGTGAAAGACGCTATTTTTCCTTTAGAAATAACGTGTACTCTTCTGACAGCATGGTTCCTGATCTTGTTGCTGAAATAGCGCAGCATATCAGCTCACCTTTTTCTCGATTGATATGGCTGAAAACACCGCTGGTGAACTTCGCCTGATAGAAATTGGCGATGGGCAAGTCTCTGATATCAAAGAATGGAACGTCGACAAGTTTCTTCAAATGTTTCTTAATATGCATTAGCCCAGATTTGGGCTACCGCTTTTTTGAGTCAGAGCCATGCTTCCTCTGGCGAACTGCTTTATGCCCGGAGCGTACGTGGGGTCACACCATAAAACCACGCTAAGGGATAGCGAAAAGGGTTTATAAAACAGGTGCCAATTCAGTTATTCATGGGAGTGATAATACGATGGTATTCGATTTGTTACGAAGAAAGCGTTAACTGACTGGCAAAATAAACCCTTATATCTGCCGCAGTTTCAGTTCTATGAGCGGCACCGCACCGTCATAAGCACCACCACCCCTGAAAAATATTACCGGCAATTGCTGACTATGATGTCCAACAGGATGTCATTGTTAAAACCTTAATGTCGGTGCGGCAACTGCCGCAAAAATTACGACGCCATAAATCTGAAAGTGCGACTAGTCCATTTGGGCTACACAGTTTCACTTTATTAGAAAACACAAAAACCGAACTTTGCTATGGCTTAAGAGGACAATTCTGGCGAACCGATTTTGGCCTTGAGGATGTACCAGATATTAGCGCCTATTGCGCAGCACTCCAAACGGGCAGCGCAAAGCTGCTGATGCGATATCAGGTTCAACAACTCGCTACCGATGAATATACCCTCTGCACAGAAACCTTCATATATTGCCCTGACAGAACGACACAGTTAAAAATGGCCGGATACTGGCTGGCAATCAGAGTGGGGAGTGGCTGGATTCGTCAAAGGATACTCAAAGCAGTAAAGTTTGAGCTCGAGAAAGCGGGCTAGCAGCCTTACGGCGGATAATCGTGCCATTAATTCTGTCTAACCTGGCATTGGACAGAATCAACTGAATGTCAAAAGTGGGACACTTGAATAGCTGTTCAAAGCCATATGGGAGATGTACTCGCTTATAATTCGTTGCCGGCCTGAACTCACAGCCAAAAGAGGACGTATCCAACTTTTCGATACGCCAAACAACTGGGAGCAGGCCACGGCAGGATCAAATCTGAGCTACGACACGTAATACGCCGCTAGCAGTGCCATGATCCATATTGTTGATCTCAGGCTATCGTGAACAGGGGACGAGTGTTCCCTAACCCAGGGTAAGATAACTATCCGTCACGACCCGCTCCCTATGCTATAGTCGCGCCAGCAAAGGTAACCTCAGACAACACCGCCAGACACACACGAAACGATAACTGACAAATCATGACCGACGTAAAATCAGGTACACATAACACGGTATCCACCGACTCTCGCGCTTCTCGCCTTAACCGCTTCTCCATCGCGCCGATGCTCGACTGGACCGATCGCCATTGTCGTTATTTTCTTCGCCAGTTGACTGGCCAGACGCTGCTGTATACCGAAATGGTGACGACGGGCGCGATTCTTCATGGTAAAGGCGACTATCTGGCCTACAGCGAAGAAGAACATCCGCTGGCGCTACAGCTCGGCGGGAGCGATCCGCAAGCGCTGGCGCAGTGTGCCAAACTGGCTGAGCAGCGCGGCTATGATGAAGTTAACCTGAACGTCGGCTGTCCGTCCGATCGCGTACAGAATGGCCGTTTCGGCGCCTGCCTGATGGGCGAAGCAGCACTGGTGGCAGACTGTATCAAGGCGATGAAAGACAGCACATCAATTCCGATTACGGTGAAAACCCGCATCGGCATTGACGATCAAGACAGCTATGCATTCCTGTGCGACTTTATTCAAACCGTCGCCGAACGCGGCGAGTGCGATACCTTTATCGTCCACGCGCGCAAAGCCTGGCTATCGGGCCTTAGCCCAAAAGAAAATCGGGAAATTCCGCCGCTGGACTATCCGCGCGTTTACCAGCTCAAGCGTGATTTTCCCGCGCTCACTATCGCCATCAACGGCGGCGTCAAAACGCTGGAAGAAGCCAAAACGCACTTACAGCATCTGGACGGCGTGATGATGGGGCGTGAGGCATACCAGAATCCCGGTATTCTGGCGCAGGTTGACCGCGAACTGTTTGGCATCGACACCGCCACGCTGGATCTGGCTGGCGTGGTACGAGCCATGTCCCCCTATATCGAGCGCGAACTCTCCGGCGGCGCAGCATTAGGCCACATCACGCGCCACATGCTCGGCATGTTTCAGGGCATCCCCGGCGCGCGCCAGTGGCGGCGTTACCTGAGCGAAAATGCCCACAAGTCGGGTGCCGATGCGGCGGTGGTAGAACGTGCATTAGCGCTGGTTAATCTGGTTTAAAAACACTAACAGTTAGTCTTTTTCATCAATTTCATTTCACTCCTTCTCCTGACGTCGCTGGTAAATCAACTACTTACCAGCGGCGCATCTTGGCACGATTCTTGTTATAGCTTATGTAGCACGCAGAGCCACTTTTTCTCTTCCTGCGTAAGATGCGGTTTAACAGCTACAGGAGCGCACCATGTTGGAAATTTTCTTCGTTATTGGCTTTTTATCATGCTGATGTTGACGGGCGTGTCACTGCTGGGCGTGATTGCGGCGCTGTTTGTGGCGTCCCTTTTTATGCTGATTGGCGGGCTGTTTAGCATGGCGATAAAGGTGCTGCCGTGGCTGATTTTAGCCGTCGTGGCGGTATGGCTGTGGCGCAAATTTAGCGGGCGTCCCGTCTACAATTCGCACCGTTATACCTATCGAAAATACACTTATCGCCAACGCAACGGGAATGAGTGGTAATGCCAGACAGGGAAAAATCTGAATTACGCGCAAAAATGACGGGCAAGGCCGTATTTAATACCAACTTGTTTGAATACTGCATGTTTTAATACGACCAGCTTTAGTACAAAAGTGTGCGCCAACAGATATTTTTTCCCGGATGTGGCTGCTAGGATGACGCCACTGTTTGGCACTCGATTGTCGTTTACAGAGTGAACAAACCAGGTAAATAAAACAGGGTGGCAAAAAGCCACACGATTTCATCGTCGTCAGGGAAATAATAGCCGCACAGCGGCACCTTCGTGACGATCACCACGCTGTACCCTACATACAGTCTGATGAAATTAGCGTAATGGCCCCAGGCCTTTCAGGCAATAATACCGACTCTTCGCGAGTCGGTATTATTGTCAGGCTCTGTCGCTCAGTCCTTGTCTCCAACCGTCCGCCTCCCGTCACACCTCGCTATTGCAACAACTCGCGCTTGTGCAGCTTCACACGAAAGCCCGATGGCGTTACCGTAAAAGCAAAACTCTCCGTAACGGCCGATGCAGGCTGCTGCGCTTCTACGCGAAACCCGCTACACAATGCATGAAACCCCAGTTTCACTTCCATTAATGCCAGCGAGCGCCCGGGGCACATACGCGGCCCGCCGCCAAAGGGCTGAAGATCGGAAAAGCCGCCTTTCCGCGCTCAAGCCATCGCTCAGGCACGAAATCATAGGGCTGCTGAAATAACGCATCATCAAACCCGCTCGCATTCAGCATCAGCAGCAGAGGCGTCCCCTTTTGATCAGGAAATCATCAATAACCGTGTTCTTCGTTGGCTCAAGATACAGCAGGGGGCAACGGGCTTGAGCCGCATCGATTCATACATCGCTGCCGTAAGCCAGGGCATACGCGGAAGCGGCCACGGAAGGATCCCACCAGCCCCATCAGCCGCCTCTTTGCACTCCTGAAACACGCTCTCCTCTACCGAAGGTGCCGAGCAAAGCAGGAAACTCATCCAGGCAAGCGTATTCGCCGTCGTGTCTTCCCCGGCGATAAGAAGCGTAATCGCATTCGCCACAATGTCGTCGTCTTTCAGCATCTCGTCTTTTTCTGCTCAGCAAGCATCACCTGTAGCATATTCTCTGGTGCTTCCATTAGCTGCGGGTTTAGCTGGATGCGTTTGCGCTGGCGATAAATAAATCCATCAACGTACTCGCGAATCTGGCTCAAACTTGCATCGAACTGCTTATCTCGCTCCCGCTTGATGTATCGCCATAGGGGAATCGGAGAATCACAGCGTTCGTTAATCACAGGAAACAGACGGCGTAAACTTTGCGAGAGCGGGTTATCCCCTGTTCAAGGGTATTCACGTCTTCACCGAAAGCCAGCAATGACGTGATATCAACCGTATAGCGCTTGAATTCCTCCACCAGCGCGACGGTCTCCCCAGTTTCAGCCAACATCGTGAAACGGTCAGATAGCCGGGAGGTCACCTTCCTGAGGCTGGGATAGAAATACTTCAAATGGGCAGGCTGAAACATCGGTTCTGTCAACCTGCGCTGGTTCTCCCACCGTGTCCCTTCCGATGAGAAAACCCCGTTCAACCCGGCTTCCTGAAACACGGATTCAATGCTGCTGATGCGCCGGAACTCGTCGGGGCGGGATTTCATGATGGTGCGAATCCACTCAGCGTCAGCAATCACGATCGCTGGCGTCAGCCCCAACCTTAAGCGATAAAAACGGCCATACTGCGCTTTCCATTGCAGCATCTGTAAGTGGATGTCGCTTCGTTTTAAGTAGTCAACATGCCCGAGAAGGCCTCGGGTCGGGGGCATGGGCAGGCGTTTGATGGATCTCATACTCACATCCTTCTTTCGTGTGTTCAAAGTCAGGCGAGAAATCGCCTGCGAAAACAACCATCGAGACAGCGAAGAGGTAAAGAGAGAGCCATTTTTTGAAAAAATACCGTTGAATTTATGCTCACTGCCGCACGTGATACGAGCGAGCGGCGCGGCTTATTGGGATAGCCATGATGTACGGCTCAGACAACGCATCAGACACAGCATTTGAATGGCTGCCTGAGTCTATATTTTCGTCAAATCCTACAGAGGGGTGTTTAAGAAACAAACAGTCCGTTTTGGTTTTTTTGTTAAGAAGTAATACCGTGACAGCCCTTTTCCCGCAGTAGGAAAGCGGCGAGGTTATCGCGAGACGTGCGATAACCTCATTGCGGGCTTAGCCCGGAATCAGCAGGCATGAGCCCTGCGTGCTGCGGCTTTCCAGCGCCCGATGAGCCGCTTGCGCATCCGACAGCGCGAATTGCTGGCTCTGTGGCACATCTACCGTAATCGCTCCGCTGGCGATCAGTGAAAAGAGCGCATTGCTGGCCTGCTCCAGTTCGGCACGGTTGGTGACATAACCAAACAGCGACGGACGCGTGACGTACAGCGAACCTTTCTGGTTAAGAATCCCCAGATTGACGCCAGTAACCGGCCCAGATGCATTGCCGAAGCTGACCATCAATCCACGGCGACGCAGGCTATCGAGCGAGGCTTCCCAGGTATCTTTCCCGACCGAGTCATACACGACGTTGACCTTCTGCCCATCGGTCAGTTCCGCGACGCGCTGTGCAATATTCTCAGTACGGTAATTAATGGTTGCCCAGGCACCCGCTTGTGTCGCGCGCTCCGCTTTCTCATCGGAGCCTACCGTCCCAATCAGCTTCGCCCCCAGCGCCTTCGCCCACTGGCAGGCGATCAACCCAACCCCACCCGCCGCGGCATGGAACAGAAAGACCTCATTTGGCTTGATTTCATACGTCTGACGCAGCAGGTAATAAACCGTCAGCCCTTTCAGGAAAGAGGCCGCCGCCTGTTCAAAGCTGATGGCATCCGGCAGCAGCGCAACCTTCTCCGCCACCACGTTATGCACGTCGCTATACGCCCCCAGCCCGGACTGCGCATACACGACGCGATCGCCCACTTTCAGCACGCTAACACCCGCGCCGACTTTGGTTACGACGCCCGCCGCTTCGGTTCCCAGCCCGGAAGGCAAATCAGGCACCGGATACAGGCCGCTGCGAATATAGGTATCGATAAAATTAATGCCGATGGCGCGGTTCTCAACCTGCACCTCTCCCGCAGCGGGGTCAGCCGGTGTGAAATCCACATATTGCAGAACCTCTGGGCCACCATAAGCTCGGAACTGAACGCGTTTTGCCATGTTATCTCCTTAATCGTGACAGGTTCGTCATTGCTCTATTATGGATATGGATTGTGTTATTTCATACAATGCCCCCTAATCCAACGGCAAATCAACCGGTAAAGAACCCGTTTCATGGCAGAGAAAAGACCCACCAATAAATCGAATGAACCCCGTGACCGCCAGATGGAAGGTCTGAAACTTCCGCCACATTCGCTGGAAGCGGAGCAATCGGTATTGGGTGGCCTGATGCTCGACAATGAACGCTGGGATAATGTCGCCGAGCGTGTTGTCGCGAATGACTTCTATAACCGCGCCCACCGCCTGATTTTCACCGAGATGCAGCGTCTGCTCGAAATGAGCAAACCGATCGATCTGATTACGCTGTCCGAATCGCTCGAGCTACAAGGCTCGCTGGAATCCGCCGGTGGCTTCGCCTATCTGGCTGAGCTGGCAAAAACACCCCAAGTGCCGCGAACATCGGGGCTTATGCCGATATCGTGCGTGAGCGCGCCGTGGTGCGTGAAATGATCTCCGTCGCCAATGAGATCGCCGATGCGGGTTACGATCCGCAAGGGCGTAGCAGTGAAGATCTGCTCGATCTCGCGGAATCCCGCGTCTTCCAAATCGCCGAAAACCGCGCCAGCAAAGATGAAGGCCCAAAAAGCATCGACCGCATTCTGGAAGATACCGTTTCTCGTATCGAACAACTGTATCAGCGCCCACACGACGGCGTAACTGGCGTGTCTACCGGCTATCAGGATCTGGATAAAAAGACCGCAGGCTTGCAGAAATCTGACCTGATCATCGTCGCCGCGCGCCCTCGATGGGGAAAACCACCTTCGCGATGAACTTGTGTGAAAACGCCGCGATGATGCAGGATAAACCGGTGCTGATCTTCAGTCTGGAGATGCCCGGCGAACAGATCATGATGCGTATGCTGGCTTCGCTGTCCCGCGTGGATCAGACCCGTATTCGTACCGGCCAACTCGATGACGAGGACTGGGCGCGTATTTCCAGCACCATGGGGATCCTGCTGGAAAAGCGCAACATGTACATCGATGATTCCTCCGGCCTGACGCCAACCGAAGTGCGATCCCGCGCCCGCCGCGTGTTCCGTGAACATGACGGCCTGAGCCTGATCATGATCGACTACCTGCAGTTGATGCGCGTGCCGTCGCTGTCCGACAACCGTACGCTGGAAATTGCGGAAATTTCCCGCTCGCTCAAAGCGCTGGCAAAAGAATTGCAGGTTCCGGTCGTCGCCCTGTCGCAGCTTAACCGTAGTCTGGAACAGCGCGCCGATAAGCGCCCGGTTAACTCGGATCTGCGTGAATCCGGCTCTATCGAGCAGGATGCCGACCTGATTATGTTTATCTACCGTGATGAGGTTTATCACGAAAACAGCGACCTGAAAGGCATCGCTGAAATCATTTTGAGGAAACAGCGTAACGGCCCGATTGGTTCCGTTCGTTTGACCTTTAACGGGCAGTGGTCGCGCTTTGATAACTATGCCGGCCCACAATATGACGATGAATAACGCAGCGCTCAGCAATGACAACACTGCACTAAGGAAAAAGAATGAAAACGGCAACTGCCGTCATTAACCGGCGTGCTTTGCGCCACAACCTGCAACGTATCCGCCAGCTCGCGCCTGGCAGCCAGGTCGTTGCCATCGTGAAAACCAACGCCTATGGCCACGGTATGATCGACGCTGCCCATACCTTTTGCGACGCTGACTGCTACGGTGTCGCACGCCTCTCCGAAGCGCTGGCGTTGCGCGCGGCGGGCATCACCAAGCCTATCGTCCTGCTGGAAGGCTTTTTCTCCGCCGACGACCTTCCGCTTCTGGTCGAGCACCAGCTAGAAACCGCCGTTCACAGCCCCGAACAGCTTGCCGCGCTGGAGCAGGCTACGCTGTCACAGCCGCTACGCGTGTGGATGAAGCTCGATACCGGTATGCACCGGCTTGGCGTTCTGCCGGAACACGCCGACGCGTTTTGGCAGCACCTGACCGCATGTCGCAATGTGGTTCAGCCGGTCAATATCATGAGCCACTTTTCCCGCGCCGATGAGCCCGAAGCCGGCACCACCGAACGCCAGTTGGCCTGCTTCGATGCCTTTACGCAGGATAAACCCGGCGCACAGTCCATCGCAGCCTCCGGCGGCATTCTGCTGTGGCCGCAGTCGCACCGCGATCGCGTCCGCCCTGGCATCATTCTCTATGGCGTGTCGCCGCTGGATAACGAAGACGCCGCGCATTTCGGCTTCCAGCCTGCGATGACCTTTACGTCGCACCTGATCGCCGTTCGCGAACACCACGCGGGCGAGGCGGTCGGTTACGGCGGCATCTGGACCAGCCCGCGCAATACTCGTCTGGGCGTGGTCGCCGTCGGCTACGGTGATGGCTACCCGCGCTGCGCGCCAGCTGGCACGCCCGTGCTCATCAACGGGCGTGAGGTGCCGCTTTCCGGCCGCGTATCGATGGATATGATCACGGTGGATTTAGGGCCGGATGCGCAGGACAAGGTTGGCGATGAAGTCATCCTGTGGGGGCCGACGCTACCGGTTGAACGCATTGCCGCGCATACAGGCGCCAGCGCCTACGAACTGATTACGCGCTTAACACAGCGCACCGTATTGGAATACGTCGACGGTGAGTAAAAACGGACTGGTTGGTTTTTATCGGCAGGCTCATGGCTTGCCGGCTTTCAGACGGGTTATCTACTATGCGGCAAGCTGGTTTGCCGCATCCGCTATCCTGACGCTGTTTGCCTTCATTAATTACTCGACCCTGAAACCGACGGATGTCGGCGGCACGCTGTTTGGCGGCATGTTTAGCGCGATGTTCGATCTGATTTACTGGTCTTTCGCGGCGTCGGGATTCTGCTTTCTGGCGCTCTTTCGGCTCTCGGGATGGCGTGTTGCCTGGGTGCTTGCAGGACTGGTGCAAATCGGCATCAGCGCCCTGTGGCGGGTTCAATATTGGCAAGAGTATGAAAACGACAATTTGATACTCTCACCCATGCCCGGTGAGCTGTATGTTTCCATGCTGGTAGGCGCAGGCATGGCCGCTATCGGCATCGTGAAATATCGACACGCGCGGCGCAACCCGATAGCACCACGCCCAACGTATGCTAAAGCCATCGCCGCACTGCTGCTCGTTGCGCTTTATCTAGCGCTTCCGCTACATCTCTACCTACGTGAACCCCTCCCCTACTGCGCCTTTAGCCCTGACGGGCAGCAGCTCAGTATCTGTCTGGGAGACAATGACGAGCGGATCATTGTGGAGTGATGCGGATTGGATCAGATGGGGTGGAGAATAAAACCTGTAGCAGGCATCTTCTCAACCCTTTTTTTAACGACGAGTCGTAACTTACTGATTTTTAATCACTCGGTGCCACGACTATAAAAAAGGGTTTTCCGAGAAAATAAGATATTCTCTTTAATAATCTAATGATTAGTGAAAAATTCTTACCGTTCACTGCCGTATAGGCAGCTTAGAAAATAGAAGAAAGAAACGACAACGAAGTCAGACAGTTCACTGCCGTATAGGCAGCTTAGAAAGTGACCATTACAATCAAAAACCCGATGAAGGGGTTCACTGCCGTATAGGCAGCAGAAAACTAACCAGCGGCACTGTTGCCGTCAAGGTCTGTTCACTGCCGTATAGGCAGCTTAGAAAGGCTCTAATTCTGTTTTATAAACAGCCTTGACGTTCACTGCCGTATAGGCAGCTTAGAAATCAAGCAGCACCACCAGCTCCGCGTTTCGCGTGTTCACTGCCGTATAGGCAGCTTAGAAATGGGCGTGATTTACCGGATGCTGTGATGGCCTGTTCACTGCCGTATAGGCAGCTTAGAAAATAAAACGCAGCAAAAGTCAGGAATAAAAAACTCATAGGCAACACGGCCTAAAAAGCTGGTAGTCTGTTTGGCCGACTGCCTGATACTGTTTAGGAAACGCGATGTACCACATTGATGATTTCGATCTGAAAATCCTGACGCTGCTACAGACGAATGGCCGCCTGACCAATCAGGAACTGAGCGATCTGGTTGGGCTTTCCGCCTCGCAGTGTTCCCGCCGTCGCATCGCGCTGGAACAGGCACAGCTGATTCTCGGCTATCATGCCCGCCTATCGCCAAACGCGGTTGGGTTGGAATGCCTGGGGCTAATTGAAGTACGGTTGATTAACCACACCAGCGAATACGTTGAGCGTTTTCACCAGATGCTGGGAGAAGTGGACGCCATCATCGACGCCTATAAAACCACGGGCGATGCCGATTACCTATTAAAAGTCGCCGTGGCAGATCTACCCGGACTCAGCACGCTGATTAGCCAGATTCTGTCGCAGAACAAGAGCGTCGCACACCTGAAAACCTCAGTGGTATTAAACCGCCTCAAAGAGAACGGTTTGATGATGCCGGAACGGCCTGCGTTGCCCTAAATTGGGGCAATCGCCTCTATTTGGTGCAAGAAAGGAATAATTCGCGCAATAAATCACAAGAAACGCACGAACCAACCAAATAAAGAATAACAAACGCATGAATCACGCATTATTTTCACTCATATAATTCAATGCGTTGCTCTTATTGCAGGCGATATTACATACAGGCCAGTCGCTAAGCGGCACTATCTGGTGCGATTCTTGCTTTGGTAAGCACATGTTTTTACGACAATCTGTTGAGTGCTCACCATGGATAACGTTATTCCCACACAAAAAATATCACACACGCTGCTGGAAGATATTCTGGCGATCTTGATCGGCACGCTGATGGTGTCGTTTGGCGTCATCCTGCTGCGTCAGGCTGGCGCACTCACCGGCGGCACCGCAGGCATGGCCTTCCTTATCCACTATCTAACCAACGTCTCCTTTGGTGTCGCCTTTTTCCTGCTGAACCTTCCCTTCTATTATCTGGCCTTACGCCGCATGGGGTGGGAATTCACGGTGAAAACCTTCTGCGCCGTCGGGCTGGTGTCGCTGTTTTCCGATCTGCACCCGATGTTCGTTCATTTTGATCAGCTCAACCCATTCTATGCCACGCTGTTTGGCAATATCATCACCGGTATTGGCTTCGTGGTGCTGTTCCGCCATAAGGCCAGCCTCGGCGGCATGAATATTCTGGCGCTGTATCTTCAGGACAAATATGGCCTGCGGGCGGGAAAACTCCAGATGGGCGTTGACGTTGTGATTGTGCTGACTTCCCTGTTCGTGGTAAGCATACCCATGTTGATTGCTTCGATTCTGGGGGCAACCATTCTGAACCTGATTATCGCGATGAATCATCGCCCTGGCCGTTATGCGGCCTGATTGTCCCCCACCATCGTCGGGGTTGCGGTACCCATAAAAATGACACACTCAGGAGAGCTACACTGTGTTTCAAAACGTTGATACCTATGCCGGAGATCCTATCCTGTCTCTGATGGAAAAATTCAAACAGGATCCAAGAGCAGATAAGATCAATTTGAGTATCGGGCTCTACTACAACGAGCAGAATATTATCCCGCAGCTGCGCTCCGTCAGTGCGGCTGAAAGCAGCCTGAAACAGCCAGCGCAGAGCGCGAGCTCTTATCTGCCGATGGAAGGGTTACAACCTTACCGTACCGCGATCCAACACCTGCTGTTTGGTGAAAACCACGCAGCGCTGGAAGCCGGTCGCATCGCCACCATCCAGACGCTGGGCGGTTCCGGTGCGCTGAAAGTGGGTGCGGATTTCCTGAAACGCTACTTCCCGAATTCAGAAGTGTGGGTCAGCGATCCAACATGGGAAAACCATATTGCGATTTTTGAGGGCGCGGGCTTTAACGTTCACACCTACCCGTATTTCGATGGCGAAAGCTTGGGCGTGAAATTTGACGCCATGCTGACCACGCTGCAAACGCTGCCAGCACGCAGCATCGTACTGCTGCACCCGTGCTGCCACAACCCGACCGGTTCTGACCTCACCACCGAACAGTGGGATCGCGTCATTGAGGTCATCATCCAGCGTGAGCTGATTCCGTTTATGGACATCGCCTATCAGGGCTTTGGCCTCGGGATCGAGCAGGATGCCTATGCGATTCGCGCCGTTGCCAGCGCGGGCGTACCGGCACTCATCGCCAACTCGTTCTCCAAGATTTTCTCACTGTATAGCGAGCGCGTCGGCGGCCTTTCCGTGGTGTGTGACGATGCCGACAGCGCACAGCGCGTATTGGGTCAGTTAAAAGCCACCGTCCGCCGCAACTACTCTTCCCCACCGAATTTCGGCGCACAGGTGGTCTCTAAAGTCCTGAACGATGCACAGTTGAACGCCGACTGGAAAGCGGAAGTCGAAGAAATGCGCACCCGCATTCTGAGCATGCGTCAGGAACTGGTGTCGGCACTGAAAAACGCGCTGCCGAACCGTAACTTCGACTACCTGCTCACCCAACGTGGCATGTTCAGCTACACCGGATTCAGCCCAGAACAGGTTGATCGTCTGCGTGAAGAATTCGGCGTCTACCTGATCGCCAGCGGCCGTATGTGCATGGCGGGGCTGAACCACAGCAACGTCCAGCGCGTCGCTGCGGCTTTCGCCGCAATTCAGTAAATCGTAAAATAATAAAGCCACTGGCTTAACCGGCTCACCGTTGTGAACTCGCTTAACTCAGTGGCTTGTGTGATAAAAATCCCATGACTCAACTACGCTACCTGAACGGCTACCCTCCGGCGATTGTTGCCCAAGTACAAACGCTCCTCGATCAAGGCAAACTCGGCCCCTGGCTGGAAAAAAGATATCCTGACCGCCATCAGATCCAGAGTGATAAGTCGCTCTATCAGTTTGTTGCCGAACTGAAACAGCGCTATCTGAAAAACGCCCCGGCGATATCAAAGGTGCTTTACGACAATAAACAGAACCCGATAAAAGGGACGCTGGGCACCAATACGTTTGTGGCACGTGTGCAAGGCGGAAAATTAAAGTCCAACAATGAGATCAGAATAGCGATGCTGTTCCGTGACGGGCCAGAAGATTTCCTGCGGATGATCGTGGTACACGAACTCGCCCACCTCAAAGAAAAAGATCACAACAAGGCCTTCTACCAACTCTGCTGCCATATGGATCCTGATTATCACCAGCTGGAATTTGATATGCGCATCTGGCTAAACTGGCGAGAAATAAATTCAGGTTAGGATCTATATTCCCTGCAAAAGGAAAGGCGGATTCGTCAGAAAAACAGAGTAAATCTGATTTTATTTTAATACGTTGATTTTTATTATTTCATATCGCGTAAAAATAACGCTGAGGTGAACGAAACCGCCGGGTGAGCGGCAGGACGCCGCGAAAGTCAGCGCCGCGTCGGGAACGCGTCGCTGTCGGCCCGACAGCGGAGTCGATCGCCGAAGGCACCGCTAAGCGGCGTTATTTCCCGCGAGAAGCCAGGGGCCACGGGGTGATGGCGATTGAACACCCCGTGTCGGGCGCATACGACTCACGTTGCAAATAATCGCATTCGTCAACGCGCACGAAACTCTCTCTTTGCGGGCATAAATCACTATCTCGCTGATCTATATGTTGATGTCACATTTTATTTCTATCGTGTCAATTCCGCTGGGCAGTTAGAACTTTATTACGAAGTGACCTTAACCGATGCGAGCATTGTCGACGTCACCTGTGTCTATCCACACGTCATCGATAACAACGACATCATGCCGTATGAAAAAGTCCAGCTGAAATATAAAACCATAGCATGGAACCACAAAATCGCGGGAACGTCGGGTTACAGTATTTGGGAGGAAATGAGCCTCTAAGATTTATGGCCTTTGATAACAGGCACATCTTATTAGTTGTGCTTGTTATTCACCATTAGTCACAAAGAGAGATATTTTTCACATACTTATTAGGGTCCATCCAGGAATTTTTAGGACAGATTTCATAACCTTGTTCTCTAAAATTAAAAGATATATACATAGATGCAACAAAACTAACCACCACACCAATAAAAAACAAATAACCACACACACTTGCTAATATTCCATGCATTCCTATAGGTTTTTTTTTTACTGCCATGTAAAACCCTAAATACGAAAAGTAGAATAATATTGGCGCACCAAAAATAAGTATACCTACTTTCCATGAAAAGATAATGACATCGTTTAGCCTAAATAGATTCCAATAGCCGTTAAAAGAAAACCATATTCCCCAGCATGTAAGAATAAAAATCAACACTGAGAACGCGAAAAATAATGGCCTATTTATTTTAAACACAAACCATCCTCCAAAAGCATGAAAAATAAAAACCTATCAGATCATTGTTTACCATTCATCGCAAAGAGAAATATCTTTCACATACTTATTAGGAGCTATCCATGAGTTCTTGGGACAGGTTTTATAATCTTTATCATTAAGATCATATGATATATAAATTGATGAGAAAAAACTAACGACCGCACCAAATATAGCTATAATAGCTAATGAGTTAGCTAGTTTATTATTCATTTTAGGCACTTCATTCTTTATGGCCGAATAAAATGCCAAATATGAAAAATAAAACAACAAAGGTGATCCAAATACCATTAATCCAAGTTTCCAAGAAAAAATTATCACATCACTTTTTTGTAAAAACTAAAATACCCATTGAAGGAAATCCAGCTAATAAAACATGAAATAAGAAAAAGGAAAACTGCAAATGCACCAACTAATGGCCTATTTATCTTAACCACGACTGACTCTCCCCAAGCATGAAAGAATTGATCAGCATGGTATGGCGTATATTGTTTTTATGTGATTTTAAATTTTTTATTATCGTCTCACTTATTTTATATTCGTTATCCAACCAAAGTAACGCAAAACTGACACCTAATCCCAATATAAATATACCCAAAGAAATAGCAATAACACTACCACCCGCAACCATAAGCCCAGTAGCTGCCATTTTTGCCCCCAGGCAACTCCAACTGATATCGCTAATTTTGCCGCATCCATCGTTAAATTAACAAAAAAATCGGTCAGTGCGTATTCATCTTTCACCATCAACTCAATGGCTCGATAAGCACCTGAAAACACAATGCAGAACCTTGCTCCAGTCGCAATACCACTTTCAATCCCTTTCGTACCAATCCCCATATCAAGTATTTTATGGTTACTGACTAAATATCTGGTGGCATCTAAATACTTTCTTACGCCCGGATAGCCAGATAATTTTATGTACTTACTGCCATTCTTCCCGACATATTCCGTTGCCGTGACGCCGAACCCTTTCATCTCCACCACGATTCGGCTCACAGACACGGCTTCTGCGATGTTTCCGGCAAACGATGAAACAGGATCGGTACAGCCAAACATGGCCGTTTTCCACGATTGATTAGGGTTAGGTGTGCATAACGTCTGTAAAAATACGCCGCTTCCTGCGCAGTTAATATGGCATGAATGTTATCGTTATTTATTTCATTGAGTTGAGCATGTAATTTCTGATAGTTAATATCAGCATGCTGCTTTTTTAAAATCAAGATGATCTTCTAACCGATAGTCATCATCAACAAGTGTTTTTAAAACCGGATCGTATTTCACAGCCACTCACTCCCTTGAATTTGACTTAAGTCAACGCACTATTTCCTGTAAGGGAACTTTAACGGAAAAATGATGATTTTTAAATATTAATAACGCCAATCTGCAATTTTTCATTCCCCATAAATAAACCCGTTACTTAAAAATGTTACGAAAAAGTGGAATCAAAAATACGTTATTTAAAGACGATAACGTATCAAACTCTGCCGATAGTGCTACCTCGATAAGAGCCAGATAATGGCGCTTAAAACTGGGGATAAACTGCCTGTACGGCAGTGAACACGAACCGGAATACTCAGGCTCGCTACGTTTCTTTCTAAGCTGCCTATCCGGCAGTGAACTTCTCTAAAGCTGGCCACATGGCGTCACACATTTTCTAAGCTGCCTATCCGGCAGTGAACAGCAGGCAGGCATTAGCACGCGCAACCTGTCCTTTCTAAGCTGCCTATACGGCAGTGAACCACGGCGGCCACCGCGTCCGCTATCTGGGTGATTTCTAAGCTGCCTATACGGCAGTGAACTTGTGAGTGTTTCTTTCTCAAACATTGACGTGTTTCTAAGCTGCCTATACGGCAGTGAACCGGCACGAATTGTGTGTTTTCTATTCTATCGTTTTCTAAGCTGCCTATACGGCAGTGAACCCTGTGCCTTATGGAGTGTGGCGGCGTTTCGTTTTCTAAGCTGCCTATACGGCAGTGAACGAACTTGCCGCCAGTATGTGCGCGTTTCAACTTTTTCTAAGCTGCCTATACGGCAGTGAACGCGCTGACCGACGCGACTGTTTGACGGCCAGCTTTCTAAGCTGCCTATACGGCAGTGAACATTTCACTGATTGCCTCAAGATAAACGGGATTTTTCTAAGCTGCCTATACGGCAGTGAACGGCAGACGGCATATTGCAGATAAATCCATTGTTTTCTGCTGCCTATACGGCAGTGAACGTCAGATGATTACTCAGGGGCTCGGTTTCCTTTTTCTAAGCTGCCTATACGGCAGTGAACGTTTATACAGATCAATTATGCATTATTGATCGTTTCTAAGCTGCCTATACGGCAGTGAACCTCGGTGACGTGTCCGGGGCGGCTGACCGCATTTTCTAAGCTGCCTATACGGCAGTGAACCAGGGTGGGGCGTCACTGGGTTTATCTTCCCTTTTCTAGCTGCCTATACGGCAGTGAACGATTCCTAACTACCAATTACGACAATAGTTACTTTCTAAGCTGCCTATACGGCAGTGAACAGCGTAACGACCCTGTCGGCGGTGGGCTGATTTTCTAAGCTGCCTATACGGCAGTGAACATCCAGAGGCCAATCGTTTTCAGTTAGAGTTCTTTTTCTGCTGCCTATACGGCAGTGAACACAGCGTGGGCATTCAGGATTGGGATCGAGTTTTTCTAAGCTGCCTATACGGCAGTGAACTTGAACTCAACTTGATTCGGTTGAGAGGTACGTTTCTAAGCTGCCTATACGGCAGTGAACGATTTCGCTGATGTGAACGCCGTTGCTGATCTTTTCTAAGCTGCCTATACGGCAGTGAACAGCAGCAGTTACGCAGAGCGCAGCGGCTAGCATTTCTAAGCTGCCTATACGGCAGTGAACCTGGGCAATCTGTTCACCAGCTTTATTTCTCATTTCTAAGCTGCCTATACGGCAGTGAACGGAGCTATCAGTTCCGACTTCTGAATGGCAGATTTCTAAGCTGCCTATACGGCAGTGAACACATACGGCGAGGCGTACCGCACGCCGGAACATTTCTAAGCTGCCTATACGGCAGTGAACGCCGTGACGGGGTTAGGGGCAGCGTTCGGCGTTTTTTTCTGCTGCCCATACGGCAGTGAACGTGTTACAGCTGCGGCTCTGATAGCCGATGGATTTCTGCTGCCTATACGGCAGTGAACCCGGTGGTTTTGTACTTCCGTTTACCAATATTTTTCTAAGCTGCCTATACGGCAGTGAACATACGCCCACTATTGATGCTGGCCGCCAGTGTTTTCTAAGCTGCCTATACGGCAGTGAACTATCGCAGTAAATCCTGACTTATATGTTTTGCTTTCTAAGCTGCCTATACGGCAGTGAACATTCTGAAAATAGAGTTGATGATGACTCACTAATTTCTAAGCTGCCTATACGGCAGTGAACAACTGGATAACGTTAATTCACGAAAAGCGACCTTTCTAAGCTGCCTATCCGGCAGTGAACGTTTATGGGCGTCGCTCATTCGTTGATAACCATTTCTAAGCTGCCTATCCGGCAGTGAACAGGTACACTAAGCAGATTATGCAGGCTTTCATTTTCTAAGCTGCCTATCCGGCAGTGAACTTAGTCCTCAGTAGTCGAGACCTTTGATTTGTTTTCTAAGCTGCCTATCCGGCAGTGAACTCGTCGTCGAAATTCATTGGCGGTTCATTATTATTTCTAAGCTGCCTATCCGGCAGTGAACTGAAGGGAACAGGTCCTGTGTCTGATTCAGAATTTCTAAGCTGCCTATCCGGCAGTGAACAACGTATTTTTACGGCCAGGGAAAAGTCTTCCTTTTCTAAGCTGCCTATCCGGCAGTGAACGGATGGACACATTTCAGACCAAACGAGTCATCTTTCTAAGCTGCCTATCCGGCAGTGAACGAGGCCGTTTTTCATCATGATGGCGGCTATCTTTTCTAAGCTGCCTATCCGGCAGTGAACTCGCCGCCGCTGGCAATGGCGGTAGACATTTTTTTTCTAAGCTGCCTATCCGGCAGTGAACCGTAATCCCGGCGCATCACTCGTGACCCGATCGTTTCTAAGCTGCCTATCCGGCAGTGAACGACTTCGGTTTTGATGCGGGCGCGCTGGATATTTTCTAAGCTGCCTATCCGGCAGTGAACTCATAGCCTTTTTCCGGCATTGCGCCGTTCATTTTCTAAGCTGCCTATCCGGCAGTGAACGGTGATGGCCGACATCGCAGCAATTTTCCATTTTTCTAAGCTGCCTATCCGGCAGTGAACATTTTGGGCTGTGCAGGCATAACCTGTGATTCATTTCTGCTGCCTATCCGGCAGTGAACTTATCGGTGACACGGTGGATGTGATCCGCGGTTTTCTAAGCTGCCTATCCGGCAGTGAACCGTTTCCCGATCACTCTAACGGTTTGTTTTATTAGCAGCAATTGCCGTTTTCCCTGCAAAAACCCTTTTTTTCCGTCCTTTCGTAACCTATTGATTTTTAATCCTGTGAAACAGGCCAAATAAAAAGGGTCTGCGTCTGGGTAATATTTTTGGCAGCCACCACTTTCCCAGAATATTTGTGATAGTCTGATTTTCGTTAGTTTTCTGAAGATTATATTTTTTTATCAAATAGTTAGCCTGCGATTTATTCGCTGGCGTCACAGCTATTATCGATTGCGGCAGAAAATACATTATGGATAACGCCTTTAGCCCTTCGGACTTAAAAACTATTCTGCATTCCAAACGCGCCAATGTTTATTACCTCCAGCATTGCCGCATTCTCGTTAACGGTGGTCGTGTCGAATATGTCACGGAAGAGGGAAATCAGTCTCTGTACTGGAATATTCCCATCGCCAATACCACCGTAGTGATGCTGGGAACCGGCACCTCCGTCACGCAGGCAGCGATGCGGGAATTTGCCAGAGCCGGTGTGATGGTTGGCTTTTTGCGGCGGCGGCGGCACACCGCTGTTTGCGGCCAACGAGGCGGAAGTCGCGGTATCCTGGCTATCGCCACAGAGCGAATATCGGCCAACTGAGTATTTGCAGGACTGGGTCAGCTTTTGGTTCGATGATGAGAAAAGGCTGGCCGCCGCCATCGCTTTTCAACAGGTGCGGATAGCACAAATTCGTCAGCACTGGCTGGGCCCTCGCCTGTCCCGCGAATCCCGCTTTACCTTTAAGGCCGACCATCTTCAGGCGCTTCTTGATCGCTATGAAAAAGGGCTAACCGACTGCCGTAGCAGCAATGACGTGCTGGTGCAGGAAGCGATGATGACCAAAGCCCTGTACAAACTGGCCGCTAATGCCGTGAGCTATGGCGACTTTACCCGTGCCAAACGCGGCGGCGGCACCGATCTGGCTAACCGCTTTCTCGATCACGGCAACTATCTGGCTTATGGGCTGGCTGCCGTCGCAACATGGGTGCTGGGTCTGCCGCACGGGTTAGCCGTGTTACACGGTAAAACTCGCCGCGGCGGGCTGGTATTCGACGTTGCCGATTTAATTAAGGACGCACTCGTACTGCCGCAGGCGTTTATTGCCGCAATGGAAGGCGAAGATGAGCAAGAATTTCGTCAGCGCTGCCTGACCGCATTTCAACAATCCGAGGCGCTGGATGTGATGATCGGCAGCTTGCAGGATGTCGCTAGCAAGCTGAGTCAGGTGGGTCGATGAACATTCTGCTGATTTCAGAATGCAATAAGCGCGCGCTGGTCGAAACCCGCCGGATACTGGATCAGTTTGCTGAACGCAAGGGTGAGCGCACGTGGCAAACCGCTATTACGCTGGAAGGGCTGAACACGCTACGCAAGCTGCTGCGCAAAACGGCGCGTCGTAACACGGCCGTCGCCTGTCACTGGGTTCGCAGTGCGAATCATACGGAACTGCTGTGGATCGTCGGTAATTTACGGCGTTTCAATGCACAAGGGAGCGTGCCGACCAACACCACCAGCCGCGATATTCTGCGCTCGCAAGATGAAAACCCGTGGCACAGCGCCGAGGTGTTTAGCCTGCTGGCGGCCATTGCTGGGTTATTTCACGATGTCGGCAAGGCCAATGCACTATTCCAGTCAGGGTTGAGCGGCACAGGCCCACGTAGCCAACCGTATCGTCATGAGTGGGTGTCGCTGCGGCTATTTCAGGCTTTCGTGGGGGGAGCAAGACGACAAAGGCTGGTTAACCGCACTCAGTAGCATCACTTCGGAAGCCGAAGTCGCTTTGCTCGCCAGCCTAAAGCAAGATACGCCAGCAGTGAACGACACGCCATTTCTGACCCTGCCGCCGCTGGCGCAGGTTATCGCCTGGCTGATTGTGTCGCACCATCGGCTGCCGGTGTTTAACGTCCCTAAAACCCCGATCCAAACAGCAACGCGCCGGATTTAGGCCATTCGGATACCTGGCTGACCGAACACCTCTCCCCACGCTGGAACGCGCTTAACCATCGCAATCCCGATGTCACGCCGTCCGATCTTGAGCGAAACTGGCAGTTTCCGCATGGCACGCCGCTACGTAGCAGCGTCTGGCGTGAGAAGGCGCGCAAGTTTGCGGGTCGAGCGCTAAAGCTCCCCTCATTCATGCATTTCGCTCAGTTAGATCAACGGCTGACCGTGCATCTGGCGCGTCTCGCACTCATGCTGGCTGACCACCATTATTCAGCAGGCGATCCAACAGCGGGCTGGCAGGATCCCGCTTATCCGGTTTGGGCGAACACCGATCATCGTGGCAGTAAACCTGAATGTAAACAGAAGCTGGACGAACACTGCGTCGGCGTCGGGCAAAATGCTCTGCTGCTGGGCCGCAGCCTGCCGAACCTGCGCGACACGCTACCCGCAATTACTCGCCACAAAGGATTTCGTCAGCGCAGCACGCACCCGCGCTTTCGCTGGCAGGATCGCGCATTCGATCTCGCCTGTTCTATTCGCGAATCCAGCAAGCAGCATGGATTTTTCGGCATCAACATGGCCTCAACAGGCCGGGGAAAAACCTTCGCTAACGCGCGAATTATGTATGGCTTGTCGGACGAAGCACTCGGCTGTCGTTTCTCGGTCGCACTGGGGCTGCGAACACTGACGCTGCAAACCGGCGATGCGCTGCGGCAGCGTCTAAAGTTGGAAGAGGACGATCTGGGGGTACTGATTGGTGCACAGGCCGTGCAAGACCTCCATGAGATGCAGCATAAAAATGAGCATAGCCAGCAGAACACGCCGCAGACCGGCAGTGAATCCGCCGATCCACTGTTCTCTGAACATCAGTATGTTCGTTACGATGGCTCGCTGGACGATGGCAGGTTAAAGACGTGGCTGGAACGTAGCCCAACCCTGCATCAATTACTGAGTGCGCCGGTGCTAATCACCACCATCGATCACCTGATGCCCGCCACAGAAAGTCTGCGCGGCGGCCACCAGATTGCCCCAATGCTAAGACTATTAACCGCCGATCTGGTGCTGGATGAACCGGATGATTTTGGTCTGGAAGATCTGCCTGCGCTGTGCCGACTGGTGAACTGGGCTGGAATGTTGGGCTCACGCGTGCTGCTGTCATCAGCCACGTTGCCACCGGCGTTAATTTGTGCGCTGTTCGGTGCCTATCTTGATGGCCGTGCTGCCTGGCAGCAGGCTTACGGCACACCGAATACGCCCTTGAACGTGCTGCGGCTGGTTTGATGAATTTGATTGTCAGCATGAGCAGTACGGCGATGTGAAAGGATTCATGACCCAGCATGATGCGTTCGTTCAGCAGCGACTGAAGAGTCTTATCAAAGAGGAACTCCCGCCCGGCTAGCTTCCATTGTTCCCATCAGCAGCCCCAGCAAAAATAAAGATGATGTTCATCTGGCCGTCGCACAGGCGATCCACCCACTGCTGCGCGATTTACATTCACAGCATCACCAACAGCATAAGAACGGAAAAACCGTCTCGCTGGGGCTGATCAGAATGGCGAATATCAACCCGCTGGTTGCCGTCGCCCGTCAGTTGCTTGCCATCCCCTCGCCGCAGAACACCAGCATTCATTACAGCATTTATCACAGCCAACATCCGCTGGCGATGCGTTCCTATATTGAGCAACGGCTTGATGCCGCGCTGATGCGTAACGACGCCGAGGCGCTATGGCAGGTCGATGAAATTCGTCAGGCGATAGAAAACACACCACAGCAGCATCATATCTTTGTGGTGCTGGCGACCTCGGTCGCCGAAGTGGGTAGAGATCATGATTACGATTGGGCGATTGTCGAACCCAGCTCAATGCGTTCATTCATCCAACTCGCCGGACGAATATTACGTCACAGGCAAGATGAACAGCATGTGCCTAAAACCCCAATATCTGCCTACTTAGCCACAATATTCGCGCGCTGAGAGGGGAAGATATCGCGTACTGTAAACCCGGCTTTGAGTCAAAAGACGAACGGCTGGATACGCACGACCTTCGTCATCTATTGCAGGAGGAGGACTATCGTCATCTCAATGCCGCCCCGCGCATTGTACAACCGGCGGCCTTCACCAAACCGTTTTCACTGGTAGCGTTAGAGCACGCGGTATTAGGAAAAACGCTCTTTGGCCTCAAAAATCAAAAGCCCGATGGCTTGAAACGCCCGCCCGCCGCATTCTGGTGGCGTGCCCATCCGCACTGGAACGGTGAATTACAGCGGCGTACGCCCTTTCGGAAATCCGACAGAGATGAACCGTACACCCTGTGGATCGCCGATGACGATGAAGATGCCGTTTTCATGATACCGGACGACGGCCCCAGCGGCTGGAAGCCAAGCGATGTTATCCGCCCCACGTCACTGCACATGGCAGAAGGCGTTTGTGCGTGGATCGCTCCCGACTACCACGCCTTATACCAACGGCTGGCGGATGAGAAACAGTGGGAACTCGAACGGGTTAGCGCTCGCTTCGGCGAAATCCGCCTGCGGGAAGACGAGGAAAAAGACTGGCTCTGGCACCCACTGCTGGGAGTGTTTGGACAGTGACAAGAATAACAATAGGAGGAGGAATGGAAGAAAGCAGACTGA
This sequence comes from Pectobacterium sp. PL152, assembly GCA_021907015.1. Lineage (GTDB taxonomy): Bacteria > Pseudomonadota > Gammaproteobacteria > Enterobacterales > Enterobacteriaceae > Pectobacterium. Next base: position 1,517,618 of record CP091064.1, read on the forward strand.
CACGGTTCATCGTGTCCTACATCAGCACGCGAAAGCAGGCCAAACTGGATGCGTTCGATAAAGAAGCGGAGAAGAAGCGTGCGACGCTCAGCGGTGAAGCGTTAGCCGCAGAGGAATTGGATCAGCCGAGAAGCGACGAGAGATCGAGCAAAAACATGAGGTTCGCGCGTGGTTAAGCGATGCTGCCAGCCGCGCTGGACAAATCAGCCTGGTCACCCACGCGCTGAAATTTACCCACAGCGATGCCAAAGGCACCAGCGTCTTTAGCGCTGAAACGGTAACAGAGGCCAAAACGCTCTCCACTGCGACGCTGGCACAACCCGCTATCGATGCCGTGGGAAACGCCGCCGCCCTTGATGTCGCCAAACTGCTCCAGACTCAACACGACGGGGATTCGCTGGTCGCGGCGCTACAGCGTGGCGATCACCGTGCATTAGAAGCACTGGCAGAAACCCCGGAACAGCTCGCACAGTGGCTGGCAGGGTTTCAGCAGGTCTTCACCGATCGCCAGCCCAGTTCACATAAGCTAGCCAAACAGATCTATTTCCCAACAGAAAACGGTGAATATCATCTGCTCAGCCCGCTTTACTCTTCTTCACTGGCGCAAGCGCTCCACCAGCGGATTAACACCGTGCGCTTTGGTGACGAAGCCAAAGCGATCCGTCAGGCGCAAAAAGCAAATCAGTGGCACGACCAGCTCGCCATCAGCTACCCCTATCTGGCAGTACAGAATATGGGCGGCACCAAGCCGCAAAATATTTCCTCACTCAATAGCAGCCGCAGCGGCCGTTCCTATTTGCTCAGCAGCGCACCGCCGCAGTGGAACAGTATTGAAAAACCGCCGCAGCAGAATGAATGCATTTTCCGTTCTAACGGTGAAATGGACTATCACACCGGTGACATAGTGAAATCAATGCGCCGCTTTCTGCTTAGCGTGAAAAAGGTGCAAAACAATCGTGACATTCGTCAACAGCGCCTGCGCTATCTCGACCAGTTGATCGATCAGCTCTTCTTTTATGTCGCCAGCGTGCAAAACCTGCCCTCCGGCTGGAGCACTGAGTCTGAACTGAAACGCGCCCAGCAGTTGTGGCTCGATCCTTATCGTGCAGAAACGGATACGGTTTTCCGCCGCGAGCGTGAAGCAGGAGACTGGCAAAAGGCCGTGGCCTACGATTTTGGCCGCTGGCTGAACCGTCGGCTCAAGCATGAAGATTTGATCTTCGGCGAAGTCGAACGCCGCGAATGGTCTACCGCTGCGCTGTTCAAGCGCCGGATGCGTGAAATGGAAAGCGCACTGAAAGAGGATCTGGCATGAGCACATTACTTATCCTGCGCCGTATCAAGGTCGAAAATGCCAACGCCATCGCCGGGCTGACCTATGGCTTCCCCGCTATTACGCACTTTCTTGGTTTTACCCATGCGCTGTCACGCAAGTTACAGGCCAGCCACGGGTTGACGCTGGAAGGCTGTGGCGTGGTGAGCCATCAACATCAGCTACACGCCTACGGTTCTAGCTGGGAACGGAGTTTTGCCCTGACCCGCAATCCATTGACCAAAGAAGCGAAAACCGCCGCCTTCAATGAAGAGGGCCGTATGCACATGACCGTCTCGCTGTTAATCCGCTGCGAGGGCCAGATCCCGGCGGATACCACGGCATTGCGTGATTTCCTCACCCAGCAGGCACAGTGCCAGCGGCTGGCGGGCGGCACGATTGTCGATATCGAGCGCGTCATCCTTCAGTCATTACCCAACGACGAAGCGGAAACCCGTAAAGTTATGCGCCGTTTGTTACCTGGCTTTGTACTAAAAGATCGCACATCGCTGCTGTATGACCATTTCCAGACGCTACAGCAGGATAATCCGCAAGCGGAACTGATTGATGCCTGGCTGGATTTTTGCCGCGTTAAAAATGCGGTCAGAGCGCGATCCCAACGGGAGCAATGTACAGTGGCAGTACCAACCCAAACCCGGTGGCGGCGGCTTCCTGATCCCGTTAATGGTCGGTTACCGCGCTATTTCGCCGCTTTATGCCCCGGTGAAGTCGATAAAACCCGCGATCCGCACACGCCATTCTGTTTTGCCGAAGCCGCCTACGGCATCGGGGAATGGCAAGGCGCGCATCGCATCAGTGATATCGGCCAGATATTCTGGGAGTACGACTATCAGAACGGCGATTATCACTGCCACCAATTAGCAGACACCCATTCAGCAGCAGAAGACACTTCCTACGAATTCGATTACTAAAAAGGACGACATCATGGCAAAAGCACCAACAAGTTTAAAAACTGCATCGGTACTGGCTTTTGAACGCAAGCTGGCGAATTCGGACGCGGTAATGTACGCAGGCAACTGGGCGCAGCAGGATAGCTGGACACCTATTGCCATTCAGGAGAAATCGGTGCGCGGGACGATCTCTAACCGCCAACCGAATGCAGTGACTAGCGATCCTGGCAAGCTAAATCAAAAAATTGAAAATGCCAATTTACAAAAAAGTGGACGTTGCCGCCCTTCCCTTCGGTGCCGATACCCTGAAAATCGAGTTCACCCTTCGCGTGCTGGGTAACCTCGCGCAGCCCTCGGTCTGTAACGATCCGGATTATCAAACCGCGTTGGGTAACATCATCGCCGGATACGCTCAGGATCAGGGTTTTGGCACACTGGCGGCACGCTATGCGGAAAATATCGCGAACGGCCGTTTTCTGTGGCGCAACCGCATTGGTGCAGAGGCGATCCGCGTCGTCGTCACCAAAAAGGTGAACGGAGTTGGGAATTTAACGGTGAAGACTATTCACTGCGCCAGTTCAGCCAGCCAACGGGCGATCTTGCTGCACTGGCGCAAGCCATTGAACAAGGGCTAGCTGGCGACTCATCGGTGCTTTTTACCGTGGAAGCCTATGTGCAGCTCGGTAACGGGCAGGAAGTTTTCCCTTCTCAGGAACTCATTCTTGATAAACAAGTGAATAAAGATAAAGGTAAAATCCTCTATCAGGTCAATGATGTTGCCGCGATTCATTCACAGAAAATCGGTAACGCATTGCGCACCATCGACGACTGGCATCCGGCAGCGGATGAGGCTGGCCCAATTGCCGTCGAACCTTACGGTTCCGTCACCAGCCGAGGCAAAGCCTACCGTCAGCCCAGAGATGAAATGGATTTTTACACGCTGCTGGATAACTGGGTGATTAAAGGCGATGTACCTGCGCCAGAGCAGCAGCATTATGTGATCGCCACGCTGATTCGCGGCGGCGTGTTTGGTGAAAAAGGCGAATAAGGTGGCGGTATGGATCACTACATTGACATTCGCGTCCAGCCCGATCTTGAGTTCACAGCCTCGCAGCTCTTGAACGCGCTGTTTGCCAAACTGCACCGAGCGCTCGGACAGGTGGCGGATGGCAAAATTGGGATCAGCTTTCCCAACGTGGGTAAAACGCTGGGGGCATGTCTGCGACTGCACGGTACAAAGAGGCGCTCTCTACGTTGGAGCAAACGGCCTGGCTGAAAGGATTGCGGGATTATACGCAGGTTTCTGAGTGTAAAGCCGTACCCAACGGCGTGAAATTTCGCACCGTACGCCGCGTTCAGCTCAAGAGCAGCGCTGAACGGTTGCGACGACGCTCGGTGAACAAAGGCTGGCTAACGGAAGCGGAAGCCGCAGCACGAATTCCCGACGCGGTGGAAAAACGCAGCGCACTGCCATTTGTGCAAATTAAGAGCTTGTCCAACGGGCAGATGTTTTTCGTGTTTGTGGAACATGGCCCGCTACAGGACGCCCCTGTCGCTGGCCGCTTCTCTTCCTACGGTTTAAGCGCAGAAGCTACCGTTCCCTGGTTCTGACCCTTTTTGGCGACCAGCTGCAAGTTATTGATTTTTAATTGCGGTTGGTCGCCCTAATAAAAAAAGGGTTTTCCGCGATAAAATGAATATTCTCTTTAACAATCTGGTGGTTAGCGTAAAACCGTAACGGTTCACTGCCGTATAGGCAGCTTAGAAATATACATAAAGATATTATAGAAAAATAATATGTTCACTGCCGTATAGGCAGCTTAGAAAATTATTGGTGGTGGCTGTATTGTTAATACAACGTTCACTGCCGTATAGGCAGCTTAGAAACGGAGAGCAACCGGCGCACAGCCTCGACCATGGTTCACTGCCGTATAGGCAGCTTAGAAAGTGCTGTATCCGGGAACGGGTGTACTGCCCTCGTTCACTGCCGTATAGGCAGCTTAGAAATTGCGCGGTCATGAAATTGACGGAATAGAGGCGTTCACTGCCGTATAGGCAGCTTAGAAAGAACGTAAAGCGAGAGAGGCTGGAGCTTGAGCGTTCACTGCCGTATAGGCAGCTTAGAAAGTAACGAACAGCTTCCTGAATTGAGCGGGACGGTTCACTGCCGTATAGGCAGCTTAGAAAATATCCAGAACGGCACGCTGAACCAAGTGGGTGTTCACTGCCGTATAGGCAGCTTAGAAAAATTGCGGCGGTTTGCGTCACCGTGGCTACGTGTTCACTGCCGCATAGGCAGCTTAGAAAGCCGTTACCTGTTCTCGTAGCGCGCCCGGATTGTTCACTGCCGTATAGGCAGCTTAGAAATTCACTGCGGAAGCGATATATTCATTCAGCTTGTTCACTGCCGTATAGGCAGCTTAGAAAATAACTGAGAATGTTTTGGAATCAAGATAAGAGTTCACTGCCGTATAGGCAGCTTAGAAAAGTTGGTAAACACCCTGACCGATGCCCGTTGCGTTCACTGCCGTATAGGCAGCTTAGAAACTAGCCTTATGGTTCCGGTTTCTGTCGGTCTACGTTCACTGCCGTATAGGCAGCTTAGAAATGTTGCGATTTCGGCGTCAAAAACCGACCACGTTCACTGCCGTATAGGCAGCTTAGAAAAAGTCGATCATCGCCATAAATGGGTCTGACTGCGTTCCCTGCCGGATAGGCAGCTTAGAAATGACAGCACTAATCCGTACCTGAATGGTCGCCGTTCACTGCCGCGCAGGCAGCTTAACAAATATCAGGATGTTCACTTCGCCAGACATCATCCGGTCAGACTGGCCGATTATTTAACCAGTCTTCCAACGTCAGTCCCGGTACTCGCTCAAATTCTCTCAGATTATTGGTGACCAATATGGCCTTAGCGCTGATAGCATGACCAGCGATGGCCGTATCGTTTGGGCCAATAGGCGTGCCAGCAGCGGCTAGTGCGATTTTAATTTTTGTGGTGGCGTCTACCGCAGCGCTATCCCAGGGTAATACCGCATCAAGCCGACGACAGAAAGCATCAACGAGTTGCATATGGCGCGGCGAGGCTTTTTGCCAACCGCCCCGAAACGCATTTCAGCGTAAGTGATGGCAGAAACCACGATCCGATCACGCCGTAATGTGCACTGCTGTAACTTGTCAATCACCGCTGTCGGGTGTTCACGCATAATGAAGGAACAGATATTGGTATCCAGCATGAACAAACGACTCACAGCTCGAATCTCCCCTCTTCGACTACATCCTGACGTTCTGTCATAAAGTCAGCGTCAGCGCGCTCTTCTTGCAGAAACGAATGCCAATTGGGTTTGACCGGACGCAGCATGATGGTATCCCCCTCACGCACGATCTCCAGTTCGTTGACCCCTTCAAAGTCCATATCACGCGGCAAGCGAATGGCACGGTTGTTACCGTTTTTAAATACCGAAACAATACGCATGATGCACCTCCTTCTTCATATAAAATGAAGCCAGCCACTTACCGTTTATTATTGCTGGCTAAAACATAAGCTAAGTATAGATATTAATCATTCGATTGTATATTCATAGCATATGCAGATACCTGGCATAGGCCTATCGAAATACGTTCATGACCTTTTTACGCATCACTGTAACTCATTGATTTTTAATTCCTATTAGCGCTACGATAAAAAGGTTTTTTTGGGGAGAATGTCTTATTTCCTTTTAAATTTAGGTAACTACCGTAAAATATGAACGGTTCACTGCCGCATAGGCAGCTTAGAAACATTTAAACGCATCCTGCGTTACAGCCTGAACGTTCACTGCCGTATAGGCAGCTTAGAAATGCGATAGATGCTCTGAAAAGCTAGATGGCATGTTCACTGCCGTATAGGCAGCTTAGAAAGCCAGTTCTACCAGTTCATCGTTTGTTAATAGGTTCACTGCCGCATAGGCAGCTTAGAAAAGTTGAGCAGGGTATCGAATTTACTAACGGCTGTTCACTGCCCTATATGATATAAAAGCACCGTCAATGACATGTCACGACTAAAATATAGCACCTTATGAAAATAAAAAATGAGGGCTATATTTATAAAAATAGCCCATCAACGACATTAGTAATTTTATACTTTCCGGCTTCGTTTAATTTTCTCCGCTAAGGACATAACGAAAATAAAGAAAACCGGCACAAAGAATATCGCTAACAATGTGCCACTAATCATCCCGCCAAAAACACCTGTCCCTATTGCATGCTGAGTCGTTGAACTTGCACCGGATGCCAACATGAGAGGAACAACGCCAAGTGTGAATGCTAACGACGTCATTATTATGGGACGCAAGCGTAAACGTGTAGCCTTAACCGTTGCATTAAATAGGCTTTCTCCTTGCTGGTGTAATTGCCTACCGAATTCAATAATTAGAATGGCATTTTTAGCCGAGAGGCCAATAATCGTAATTAAGCCGACTTTGAAAAAGACGTCATTAGGCATCCCTCTTAAAAAAATAGCGGCCACAGACCCCATCAGCCCCAGAGGAACAACCAACATAACCGATAGCGGTATTGACCAACTTTCATATAATGCTGCCAGCACCAGAAACACAACCAGCATAGATAAAATCATAAGCATGGGTGCCTGAGATACCGATTGTTTTTCCTGAAGCGATTGCCCGGTCCACTCAACCACAAATCCTGGCGGTAACTGCTGAGCAATTCTCTCCATTTCCCTCATTGCATCCCCGAAGAATAACCATCATTGGCGTACCCCGAGATTCTGAAGAGGGATAGCCCTGATACCGAACGAGTTGCTGGGGTGCTTGCTGCCAATCAGCATGAATAAACTCAGAAAGAGGAACCATACCGCCATTTTTATTGCGTACATACAGAGAAAGCAGATTGTTCAGCTGCATACGATATGGCGCATCTGACTGCACAATAACCTGCTGCATCCGACCATTATTCGGGAAATCATTAACATATGCCGATCCCATTGCGCCAGATAACGTTTGGTTAATCTCATTGAAGGATACGCCCATGGCCTCCGCTTTTTCCGATCGATGTTGAGATTGATGCTGGTCCCCTCGGGCAAACCGTCCAGATAGACAGAGGTTACGATACGGCTCTTTTCTGCCAGCGAAAGCATCATACGCAGCGCATCTGAAAAGGCTTTGGCTCCTTTCCCAGAACGATCTTCAAACCGGAGTGTAAAACCGGATGACGTTCCCATTTCAGAAATGGGAGGGGGTAACAGGCTGGCGACGGTAGCTTCAGCCACATTGCCCATTTTTTCCTGAACATAGGCAGACTCCTCCTGAGCGGTGAGTCTGTTTTCATTATCCCAGTCTTTTAATGTGGTGAATGCCAGAGCTGAGTTGGTGCCCGATCCCGAAAAACCAAATCCAAGAATGGAGAGATTACTTTCAATACCCGGACGTTCCCCGATGATTTTTTCAAACTGTTTCACCACATCTTCTGTTCTCTCAAGCGTCGCATCCGCTGGAAGCTGTATCGACGTCATAAAATGCCCCTGATCCTCATCAGGAAGAAATGCAGAAGGCCACATTTTAAGCGCGTAAAATAATACAAAGCAGAGGGCACCATAAAGCACCATCATTCGGCCTGTTTTTTTATTACCTTTTTCACACCGGATTCATAACGCTGCGTTAAACGTTCAAAAGATGCGTTAAACCAGTTAAAGAAGCGACCATGTTTATGCGTTTCAGGTGAATAAGGCTTGAGTAATGTGGCACATAGCGCAGGGGTTAACGTCAACGCTAAAAATGCCGAAAATAAAATAGAGACAGCCATTGAAAGCGTAAACTGTCGATAGATAATGCCAACGGAACCACTAGCGAGTCCCATCGGAATAAAAACAGCGGTAAGGACAAGTGTTATACCGATAATCGCACCGGTAATCTCACGCATTGCTTTTTCAGTCGCCTCTTTTGAGGCAGCCGTTCTTCAGCCATTATGCGTTCAACATTTTCGACGACGACAATGGCATCATCAACAATAATTCCTATCGCCAAAACCATACCGAACATCGTCAAAACATTTATTGAATATCCGGCTATCAACATGATAGTAAATGTTCCTAACAATGCGATAGGCGCTACGATAGCGGGAATTAATGTGTAGCGAATATTCTGTAGAAAAAGGTACATCACGATAAAAACGAGCACCATGGCTTCTATAAATGTATGGATGACTTTTTCGATAGAGATTTTTACGAATGGAGCGGTATCGAACGGAATAGAATATACCATGCCATCGGGCAATGATTTTGCCAGCTCATCCATTCTTAACTTAATCGCTGCTGATGTTTGAACAGCATTTGCCCCAGGAGAAAGCTGAATAGCCGCGGCAGTGGAAGGCTGGCCATTTTCTCGTGTAGTAAACGAAAAGGCTTGAAGGCTAAGCTCAACCCTCGCGACATCACCTAAAGTAACATTCGCACCTTTCGAATCGGCTTTTAATACGATATGACGAAACGCGTCAGGCGTTCCCAACTGCCCGCTGACAGTAAGAGGATATCCTGAACGCTGGCCCAGGACGGTAGGCGCATCGCCAAGTCGACCCGGTGCAATTTGGACATTTTGCTCGCTAATCGCAGTCGTCACATCGCTTACCGTGAGCTGATAAGACATTAGCTTCGCCGGATCGAGCCAAATACGCATCGCTTTTCCGCACCAAAACCTGAATTTTACCTACCCCGTTAATACGTCGGAGTTCGTCGGATATTTTCCGAACAAAGTAATCACTCAGGTCCGCATCGCTGTATTTTCCCATTGGCGATGTGAGCCCTACCATCATCAGAAAACCAGACGACGCGGCCTCAACATTCAACCCATTTTGCCTAACGGCTTGAGGCAATCTGGGCTCGATAGTTTTGAGCTGGTTCTGCACATCAACCTGAGCCATTTTAATATTGGTACCAGGCTTAAATGTAACCGTGATGGAAGCAGCACCAGAGGTATCACTTGATGACTCAAAATAGAGCAAATTATCCACCCCAGATAATTCTTTCTCAATGAGCGACACAACAGACTCATCCATTATCTGAGGTGTCGAGCCGGGATAACTCGCCGTTATTGTTACGCTTGGAGGGGCGACTGAAGGATATTGTTCAACGGGAAGCTGTGGGATTGAGACAATCCCGAACAGTATAATAAACAGCGCAATAACCCAGGCAAAAACGGGACGATTAATAAAAAACTGAGGCATCAGGGGTTCCTGTGTCTTGTTATAACGTTATGGCTTTGAATTAACTTTTGGGTATCCAACGCTCTGATTTGACCCGAACACCGTCCTGAAGCCTCTCCTGCCCCTCCACTATCAACATGTCTCGGGACTAATTCCACTTAGAACGACGACGCTTTGATTCGTCTGTTCGCCAATCTGAATCGCTTTATACTGCGCTTTATCTTCTTTATTTTTGACCCAGACGAAGGCCCTGCCTTGTTCATGCTGCACGGCCTGAAGCGGCACCAACAGCCCACCTTTTTGTTGCAGTTGGGTAATCTTCATACGCACATACATTCCGGGCATCATTTGCCGATGCGGGTTATCAGACACGGCTCTGACGACCACATCCCCGTTTCACTGTTGACGCGGCTTCCTGAAAAAAGCATCTGGGGATTAAGCTCGTACGGCTGGTTTTATCATCGAGAATCGCGATCGCGATGTGGCTTTTATCATCCTGCTGTGGGCTTGTTATCCCCTGTAGCATTTTTCAATTCAGAGGCGGGCAACCGGGCATCGATGTAGACTTTTGTCGTTTGCTGAACGATAGCCATAGCCTGGGAATTGTCTGCACTGACAAGAGCGCCCTCCGTCACGAATTCTTGCTCGATCCTGCCATCAATGGGCGATTTGACGGTTGAATAAGCGAGGTCGAGTTTTTTCTATTTAGCGAGGCTGTTGCTTCTGCAACGCTTGCCGCAGCCTGCGCGGTATTTTCTTTTGCATCGTCATAATCTTGCCGACTTACCGCACCACTGTTTTGCAACTGTGCGAGCCTGTCTGTCCGCTGACGTAATTGACGGTATGAAGCTTCAGCGCGCTTGAGTGACGCCGAGGCTATTTCGACATCCACTTCAAAAGGCGCGCGATCGATTTGAAACAGTGGTTGCCCTGCTTTAACTTCCGAGCCCTGCGTAAACAGACGAGATTTGATAATGCCCCCGACCTGAGGACGGATTTCAGCGGTACGCATAGCAATGACTCGCGCAGGCCAGACGCGCTCCAGATAGATATCCGCGGAGCTAACTCAGCAACCCGTACATGTGGCTCAGCACTTTCCGTCGTTGAGGAGGTTTCTTTATTATCATTACAGCCACTCGCCCCCAACACGGCCGCCGCGGCAAAAAAATCATCCCCAGTTTGTTCATATAAATTCCGGTTTATAAAATAGAGCAAAACGCAATTCAGAACGGTAAACTATGAAGGTTTAGATTTTTTGCGTGTTATGTGGAGAATGAATGGAGAACAAAAATATTAAAAACTACTTAACAGCGCATCACTTTTAGAATAGGTTAATTTTTATGAATAAAAAGCCATTAATTTTAGTTGTAGAGGATGAAGCTGAAATAGCAGATATTCTCATTGCTTATCTCGCACGAGATGGGTACGACACGTTATATGCAAATAATGGAGTTCAAGGGCTTGATTATCACGAGAAATTCTCACCTGCTCTGATCATTCTTGATATACGCATGCCTGGATTGGACGGATGGGCCGTGCTCGCAGAAATCAGAAGACGAGGAGAAACCCCTGTCATCATGTTGACCGCCAATGACGAAGATGCCGATAAACTTTCAGCGCTTCGAATAGGTGCGGATGATTATGTCGTTAAACCATTTAATCCTTCCGAGATTGTCGCACGTACTCAAGCCGTATTACGGCGAACCCATCATGCCATCGTCAGTAATAAGGAAAAACGCTGGAATCTGAATTTATTAAAATATCACCAACAGAACATAGCGTATTGATTAAAAATCAAATGAAGATATAGGCTACAAGCTGACAACCACTGAGTTTAAGATTCTCATGCATCTTATAAAACACCCCAAAAAAGTTTTCAGTAGACAGGAACTCATGGAGTCTTGTTTATCAGAAAGCGATGCGCTTGAAAGAACCGTAGACAGTCATATTAGTAAGCTACGAAAAAAATTAGAGAATGCTGGTGTAGAGGGTGTACCTGAAAGTATACGCGGTTTTGGTTATCGCCTGGGAAATAATATGAAGCATTCGAAACTGAACCGAGAGCTCGCGTATCTGATGTTCAGGGTAACAATTTACTCAACAGTCGTCACAATGGCTTCTTACTATGTTTTTGCCTGGATTTCCTTCAAATATCTGGGCCACAATGAAAGTGAATATAATGATCTATTTGTGATGACGGAAGAGGATTGGTTTCTATCCCTTATTACTCTTTTATTGTCATTAGCCATATCAGTATCTTCCGCAATAAGATTTTCAAAGAAAATTCTGTCCCCTATGTATTCTCTTGCAGAAACGGCCCGGGATATTACCAAGGGTAAACTCAGTGCCAGAGCCGAAGTCAGCAATGTGGAAATTTTAGAAGTCGCTCAACTAATCGCCGATTTTAATACCATGGCAGAGAAACTCGAAGTGACATCGGGAGAAATAAAAACGTGGAATGCCGCTATCGCTCACGAATTAAGAACCCCAGTCACAATTTTACGTGGCCGACTGCAGGGTCTTGCTGATGGCGTTTTTCTACCGGAGAACGAGCTTTTCATCAATTTACTTAAACAAACCGACGGCCTTGCCAGATTAATTGAGGATTTGCGTACCTTAAGCCTCGCCGATAGTGGCCATCTTTCACTACAAAGAACACCGTTGACCTAAAAGTTGAAGTTGAGGCCATCACGGAAATTATGCATTCTTCCTTATCAGAGAAGAAAATCTCCTTAGTTTCGCGGCTGGACGATCTAACGCTGGTTTGTGATGCCGTACGCATCAGGCAGGCATTACTGGCTATATTGGACAATACTCGCCGTTATACACAGCCCGGGCTTGTTATGGTTTCATGTTTCCGGGAAAAAGATAATGCCATTATTACCATTGAAGATGAAGGACCTGGAATTCCTTTATTAATAAGAGATTCACTCTTTGAGCCATTCAAAAGAGGTGAAGACTCACGATCGAGACAACATGGTGGGACAGGTTTAGGGTTAGCCGTAGTAAGCGCCATAATACAAGCACATAAAGGAAATATTACTTTATTTACCAGTTCCATGGGCGGCGCGGGCTTCAAAATATCATTACCGATTGATTAAAAGCCGGAGTTATATCTATTGTACGTTTGAAAATTAATATTCATCATAGTAAAAACATATTTGTTTTACGCATTCGCTCCCCTCGTTGTTAGAGAAAAGGGAAAACAACACTATTTTCTTTATAAAAAACCACCTGATAAAAGCGATCGTTTTATAAAAACAACACTTCTACATACAACCTCCATCGACCATCGATAAATATTCCATAATAAAATGTATCATATATGCATTCACGATAATCATCTAATCGGCCTGCAATGAGTCTGAGAGAAATATTTTTAATTCGTTCCCCTCAATGAAAAGTACGAATCTAAAATACAACATCTATCTCATTCAAAAGGCAACTAGATTTTATTAATCAGAGTCAAAGATGTTAAACAACAGAACGATCGTTAGAAAAATGATGGATTTAGCCTTTTCTGGGATTTAACCGTAGGGAACGTAACCCCTCCCCAAGCTGGCTGGAAAGGAAAAATAGACTAAAGTTCATGTTGAGAACATTATTTTATTTCCGTTCGTCTATACAGTATTTGAATGAAATTTCGAATCTGAAAAACATCGAAGGCATACTTTCAAATCAGCCTTCCCTGCCTATAAAAATACACAGGCCTTATCTCACAAAAAACTTTCCAATGAGATCAAGGATCGCGACAATTGTTAATCACTATAAAATCTGTGAGGAAATCTTACCTACAGAGATGTTTGACCTTTACACGGTGGGAGATAGTGTAAATCTCTACAAATGTGACGACGCAGAATCGCATTCCTTTTCTATCGACCTGCTATCCATAGACAACTTAAATAAAGAGGGAGAAATGACCATTCTCCTCCGTGATTCTGATGGTGAACCTCTGGCAAAACTCACATTTAGCTTCATAAAAATTGATAATGAACTCTGTTTTTTTGTCGGGGGATACAGGGAACTAAACTTGATGGAAGCTATGACAGAATAAAAAACATAACGAAAGCCTGTCATGGAATTTTTCCGAAAAAATGCTGATCGAATCACTGGTTTTTCTTGGAAAGCAATTAGAAAATAAAAATATCTTGATGGCCGGAAATAAAAGCCATATTTACAACAATTGGCGATACAGAAAAAGACTCAAATTTATGCACGCTGATTATGATGAGCTATGGCAGTCAATTGGAGCAACCGAGAAGGCTGACGTCTATACCACGCCATGCTTTATCCCTCGTAAATCGCTTAGTGATATTCCGAGTAAAAAGATCGGAATATAGGAAGAGATTTCAACTGCTGGATTCTATCGAGGAAGCAATCGCTCTGCATTTTGAAAAAGACGGGAATGTTCAAAGGAAGCAAAGCGGGACTTGTTATTCGCTATATGACAAGCACGAGACGTGACGCGGTTATGAACACCATTTACATTACAGTCTCATCAGCCCTACGTTGATCTGGCGCAGTGTGACAACCTGCGCCAGTATTTCGTCAGTCACCAGATGGAAATCTCTGGCTTTTGGCTTCAGGCGGATTGCATACTGCGCCCGCATCACCATACCCTGCTTATCAGGCTTCGCGCGCCAGAATTGGTCGCAAGAAGCGTGCAGTGTGGGACTGTTCGCACTCAGCCACCGTTTCCGGCGTGCCAGAGACCAGAATTTCTCCGCCGCCGCTGCCGCCTTCCGGCCCTAAGTCGACAATCCAATCAGCCGTCTTAATCACGTCCAGATTGTGCTCAATCACCACGATAGTATTGCCCTGATCGCGCAACTGATGCAGAACGGTAAGAAGCTGCTGAATATCGGCAAAATGCAGGCCGGTTGTCGGTTCGTCGAGAATATACAGCGTCTGTCCGGTTCCGCGTTTTGACAGCTCGCGCGACAGTTTCACACGCTGTGCTTCCCCGCCGGACAGCGTGGTGGCCGACTGCCCAAGGCGAATGTAGGACAGGCCGACATCGATCAGCGTTTGCAGCTTCCGCGCCAGCGCCGGAATAGCGTCAAAGAACCCTCGCGCCTCTTCGATGGTCATATCCAGCACTTCATGAATGCCTTTGCCTTTGTATTGAATTTCCAGCGTTTCACGGTTATAGCGCTTGCCTTTGCACTGGTCACACGGCACATAGACATCTGGAAGGAAGTGCATCTCAACCTTAATCACGCCGTCACCCTGACAGGCTTCGCAGCGTCCACCGCGCACGTTAAAGCTGAAACGGCCGGGATTGTAACCACGAGTACGCGCTTCCGGCACGCCGGCAAACAGTTCACGAATCGGCGTGAAAATACCGGTGTAGGTTGCCGGATTGGATCGCGGCGTACGGCCAATCGGGCTTTGATCGATATCGATCACCTTGTCGAAATGCTCCAGTCCCTGAATTTCCCGGTGAGCGGCAGGCTCCGCCAGCGTCGCACCGTTCAACTGACGCTGCGCCAGTGGGAACAAGGTATCGTTGATGAGCGTCGATTTGCCCGATCCCGACACACCGGTGATGCAGGTAAACAGCCCAACCGGCAGCGTCAGCGTGACATCTTTCAGGTTATTGCCCTTCGCACCAATCAGCTTCAGCACTTTGGTCGGATCCGCAGGCACGCGCTGTTTCGGGATTTCAATCTTGCGTTTACCGCTGAGGAACTGCCCCGTCAGCGAATCCGGCACCGCCATGATCTCTTCCATCGTGCCTTCTGCGACAATCTGACCGCCGTGCACGCCCGCACCGGGGCCGATATCAATCACATGGTCGGCAGCACGAATCGCATCTTCATCATGTTCCACCACAATGACGGTATTGCCCAGATTACGCAGGTGAATCAGCGTTTCCAGCAGGCGCTCGTTGTCGCGCTGATGCAGGCCGATGGACGGTTCATCCAGAACGTACATGACACCAACCAGCCCGGCACCGATCTGGCTCGCCAGACGAATACGCTGCGCCTCACCGCCGGACAGCGTTTCCGCCGAGCGGGAAAGCGACAAATAGTTCAGCCCGACGTTTACCAGAAACTTCAGCCGATCGCCAATCTCTTTCAGCACTTTTTCGGCGATTTGGGCGCGCTGCCCGCTAAGCTTCATATTCTGGAAGAACGTCATCGCATGGCCGATGCTCATATCGGAAATCTGCGGCAGCGTCGTCTGCTCAACAAATACGTTACGCGCTTCTTCACGCAGGCGTGTACCGCCGCAGCTGGCGCAGGAGCGGTTGCTGATGAATTTCGCCAGCTCTTCGCGCACCGCCGTGGATTCCGTCTCTTTATAACGGCGTTCCATGTTGTGCAGCACGCCTTCGAACGGATGGCGGCGTACCGAGGTGTCGCCGCGATCGTTGATATATTTGAATTCGACGTTCTCTTTACCAGAGCCGTACAGAATCACTTTCTGAACCGCGGCGCTCAGGCTTTCAAACGGCGCATCGACATCAAATTTGTAGTGCTCCGCCAGTGAGCGCAGCATCTGGAAATAGTAGAAGTTGCGGCGATCCCAGCCGCGAATCGCGCCGCCCGCCAGCGACAGTTCCGCGTTTTGCACCACGCGGGCCGGATCGAAGAATTGCTGCACGCCTAGGCCATCACAGCTTGGGCACGCGCCCGCCGGGTTGTTGAACGAGAACATACGTGGTTCCAGTTCGTGCATGCTGTAGCCACACACCGGACAGGCAAAGTTCGCCGAGAACAGCAGTTCAGGCTGGGTAGGATCGTCCATGTCCGCGACCACCACGCTGCCGCCGGAGAGATCCAGCGCGGTTTCAAACGATTCAGCCAACCGCTGCGCCAGATCGTCACGCACTTTAAAGCGATCGACGACAACTTCAATGGTGTGCTTTTTCTGTAATTCCAGCTTCGGCGGATCGGACAGATCGCACACTTCGCCGTCGATACGGGCGCGGATATAGCCCTGAGATGCCAGGTTTTCCAGCGTTTTGCTGTGTTCGCCTTTGCGATCTTTCACAATCGGCGCCAGCAGCATCAGGCGCTTACCTTCCGGCTGCGCCAGCACGTTGTCCACCATCTGGCTGACCGTCTGCGCGTCCAGCGGCACATCGTGCTCCGGGCAGCGCGGCTCACCCACGCGTGCAAACAGCAGACGCAGGTAGTCATGAATTTCGGTAATCGTCCCGACCGTAGAACGCGGGTTATGCGAGGTCGATTTCTGTTCGATAGAGATGGCGGGCGACAGCCCTTCGATATGATCGACGTCCGGTTTTTCCATCAGCGACAAAAACTGACGGGCGTAAGCAGAGAGGGATTCCACATAGCGCCGCTGCCCTTCGGCATACAGCGTGTCAAACGCCAGCGATGACTTACCCGAGCCCGACAAACCGGTGATCACGATCAGCTTGTCACGAGGGATTATCAGATTGATATTCTTGAGATTATGGGTACGAGCACCACGAACTTCGATCTTATCCATTCACACACTTCCCGGAACAAAAACGGTTTGTCATCGCCTCTCGAAGGGAGAGAACCGGTACGAAACGAGCAATTATGGCACAAAAAAAACTGAATGGATATCCAGTATTAAACCCGTTTACTTTGCAAACGCTGCAAATCTTACTTTCATTTCTGAAGCCATTTCGCAGGTATGATACAAATGTGTATCATGATAAAATTGATCGTTTAGACTTACATAAATTGGTTCATCAGGAGACACGAGCATGGCCAGCAGAGGCGTTAATAAAGTGATTCTTGTCGGGAATCTGGGTCAAGACCCGGAAGTCCGCTATATGCCGAATGGTGGTGCAGTTGCCAACATCACACTGGCGACTTCCGAATCCTGGCGTGATAAACAGACCGGCGAACAGAAAGAGAAGACCGAGTGGCACCGCGTGGTGCTGTTCGGCAAACTGGCTGAAGTCGCAGGCGAATATCTGCGCAAAGGCTCTCAGGTTTACATCGAAGGCGCACTGCAAACTCGTAAATGGGCCGATCAGGCTGGCGTAGAGCGCTACACCACCGAAGTCGTCGTTAACGTCGGCGGCACCATGCAGATGTTAGGTGGACGTCAGGGCGGCGGCGCACCAGCAGGTGGCGGCCAGCAGCAAGGCGGTTGGGGACAACCTCAGCAGCCTCAGGGCGGCAACCAGTTCAGCGGCGGCGCGCAGTCTCAACAGCGCCCAGCCCAAAACCATTCCTCTACAAACAATGCTCCGGCGCAAAGCAACGAACCGCCAATGGATTTCGACGACGATATCCCGTTCTGAAGATGACCTTAGAGTTATCTGTAAAGAATGCAAACATAGACCCCTGTTAATTCAGGGGTTTTTATTTTGCGGCGCACAGAAAAAGTACCGGTAAACAATCAACTAAAGAAATCATCACCCGATGTGCGTTTAGTGCTCATCGAGATAAGCAGAGCACAATCTGTACAGTTATTTCTCCATCGCTACTAAAAATAGCAACACCCCATCAACGGGGTATAAACGCTATATATGGAGATATAACGTATGGAAAAAAATAGTGCGCTTCGCGCCGATAACAAAAAGCTGTCCCACATCCTCGTCAGCAAGACATCCTCACCCCATTTTGGCAATGCGCCTTTCAGGCTCGCAGCACTTGCTATAACCGTCTCCGGTTTGCTTTTTGCCTCACCGACACTCATCGCAGCAGAAACGGCAACGACTGCTGATTTAGTGTTACGTAACGGCAATATCTACACCGTTAATCAAGGCCAGCCGTGGGCAGAAGCCGTCGCGGTACGCGATGGTCGCTACGTTTTCATCGGTTCAAATGCACAGGCTGCGGAGTTTATCGGCCCGAAAACACAGGTAGTTGATCTTGAGGGCAGCATGGCAATGCCGGGGATTAATGACGTCCATGCTCACCCGTTAGACGGCGGCTATGAAGATATTTACTCCTGTAACTTCGTGCAAACAAGCTCACTGGATGACATTCTGAATAAGGTCAGTGAATGCGCGCAAAAAGCCGGGCCGGGCGAATGGGTGATCGGGTCTGCCTGGGGGAGCCCGCGTATGGCGGAGCTGTCTACCGCTGAAGCCTTGGCAAAACTGGATAAATTCAGTAACGGGCGCCCAGTCATTCTGCGTGATGATTCCTACCATAACCGCTGGATTAACAGCGAAGCGATGCGTTTAGCCACTATCACCGCCCAGTCCGTTAGCCCAGCCGGAGGCGTGATTGTGAAAGACGCCAAAACAGGCGAGCCTACAGGTCTGTTGCAAGAATTCCCCGCGTTCCAGCATGTACAAAGTCTGGTTCCAGTACGCACGGAAGAACAACGGCTGACATCAGGACGCGGTGCCGCAAAAACGATGGTGTCGTTAGGTATTACGGGCGTGCAGGAAGCGGTCAGCTCCGAAGTGAATCTGCGTATCTGGAGCAAGATTGACCGGGCAGAAGGCCTGCCTTTACGCATTATCGGCTCGATCGTTTCTACTCCGCTTCTGGATGAAGGTGCCGCAGGCATGGAGCTGGTTGCCCGACGCGACGTCTACCGCACCACCAACTTCTTCCCGATCGTTTTAAATTTGTTTTGGATGGCGTCCCGCCAGCCCATACCGCGAAACTGCTTGCCCCCTATTTGCCCACTCAGGCACATGGCGATCACTACCACGGCGATACGCACTACACCACCGAGCAGGTTGTAGAAATTTTATCCAAGCTGGATAAACAAGGCATATCAACCAAGCTTCATGCTGCGGGAGATGGCTCGCTGCGTCTGGCGCTGGATGCCGTTGAGCAGGTACGTAAAATAAATGGGCCAAATGGCCCCATGCATCAAATCGCGCATACGCACCTGATCTCACCGCAAGATATGCCACGCTTCGCACAATTGCGGGTAGCTGCCGACCTCTCGCCGATGCTGTGGTTCCCGTCCGATATGACAAACGCCAGCGTAGTGACGATTGGCGAAGAACGTATGAAGGATTTTGTTCCCACGGTCAAATTGCTGCGTTCTGGCGCAGTAGTTGCCGGCGGTTCTGACTGGCCCGCAGGTGGCCCAACACCGTCTCCCTGGATTGGCATTGAAGGGCTGGTAACACGTCAGAACCCGCTGGGTGACGCACCCGGTACACTGGCTCCCGAAGAGGCCGTCGATCTGTCTGAAGCAATTCGTATCTATACCATCAACAGCGCAAAAGCGATGGGGATCGAAAAAGAAACGGGATCGGTAGAACTGGGTAAATCTGCCGATCTCATCGTGTTGATCGTCACTTATTTAACGTACCGATCAAACAGGTTCATCGCACCAGCGTGGTCAAGACGTATTTCAAAGGCCAGCTTGTGCATTCAGCGCCAGAGAAATCCTGACGCCGCGCAGTCTATTACACGCATAAATATCAGGGGCGTCGATACGGCGCCTCTGCAAACACCGCTCTCCCCGAATTGGTCTGCCTATCTATCAATAAGTGGCGGGGCATATCCGACTATTCCGTTGCTATCTTATTGCTATGAAAAGCAGCCTGATTTTCAGCCCCCATTCGTAACCATAAAATATTCGCGACAACATGAGAGTAAAAATGATGAATTCAGATCGGGAAATAATAATTAATTCAGTCGAGCCAGAAGATTATGAGCAATGGCTACCCTATTGGGAAAGTTATCAGGAATTCTATAAGGTGCAGCTTTCCGATAAGGTCACAGAAGTCACCTGGAGCCGCTTTTTTAAAGCCGATATCCCTGTGTATTGCGCGGTAGCGAGAGAAGGATTACACATTGTGGGCTTCGTGCACTTTGTTTTTCACGATTCCACCTGGGGTGTAAACCTTTATTGTTACTTGGAAGATCTTTTCGTTGCCCCCACCGCTCGCGGTAAAAACGTTGGCAAAAAACTGATTGAATATGTGAGAGAAAAAGCGCAGGAAAAACACTGCGATCGGCTGTATTGGCATACTCAGGAAACCAATAAAACAGCCCAGCGACTTTATGATTGGGTAGCAGAAAAACCGGGCGTGATAGAATATAGAATGCCGCTTTAACGATAAAAAATAGATTGCCCCCGCACAGACTTTCTGTACGGCGTCAGACACTCACCACCACACCAAATATCCCCCGAATGCGGCAACATACGCCCACAGCGGCAAGTTGATTGCATGATGAATCTGCATAAGATCCGCGACAAGACTCAATCCCGGCAATAAACAAACGGCCACAAAGCTGACAATGAACTTACTCTGTTCAGAATGCGATATTTCCTTATAAATGCGAGCCGTGTTTTCACCCGCCAGATTAGTGTATTGCCCGTGGTGGTTATTGACGTTAATAACGCCGGATTCATTATTGATAACCGTTTGATGTTCGACCGAGTTTCTCTGTTCAATCTCCATCACTCCCTCCTTAGACATAAAACCATCACAGTAAGGGATTTGAGCACAACATGAATGAACCCGCTACGTTGATCTTCACTCACACCTTATTGGCGCATGCCGATCGCCAACCGATTAAAGGCACTCATCAGCGCAACGGCAAAGCTCAGATCGGCGATCTCTGCATCGCTGAAATGCGCCTTCAGCGGTTCGAAATCTTCATCAGGCGCGTGGCTACGAGCCACATCCACAAGCGATTCAGTCCAGGCCAGCGCCGCACGCTCGCGTTCATTGAACTGCGTGCTCACACGCCAGCCCGCCAGGCTGTCCAGCTTGGCATCCGGCACGCCGCCAGCACGCAGAGCCAACGCATGCATCTCCAGACAGAAAGCGCAGCCATTAATTTGTGAAACACGTAAATAGACCAATTCGATCAACGGTTTTCCAAGACTGCTTTTGTCCAGCGCTTTCTTGGCAATGCCGAACCCTTGATAGGCTTCTGGCGAGAGGGTTTGGTAAGGTAAGCGAAGCGTACTCATAGAAGATCTCCAGTAAGTAAGAATGAAAGAACGAGAAAAGCAGTCAGCGCATAGAGCATCTGAGCCCCTGTTTCAACCGTCGGGAGTTGCCTGACCGTGCCATCCGAGGTGATCGCAAAGTCGTTGTTTCATGGCCCCTCACACCGATAGCATCTGGCTGAAATGCAGCCCTTTAGCGAGTAAGCCCTGACGAAAATAGAAGCGTTGCGCCAGCGCATTGCTCAGGGCCGTATCGAGCACCAGATGCACACAGCCTTGCCGCTGCGCTTCCTCGCGCATCGCCTCGATCAGCAGGCCCCCGAGCCCTCGATCGCGGGCAGCGACGGCAACCACAAGGTCATCAACATAGAGGAATCGGCCATACAATAGGTTTTCCTGAATGCGATAGCCCGCCAATCCCATGACGAGATTGCCCTGCCATGCCGCCAGCAGACGATAACCTTGCCCAGCCTGACGGCGAGCCTGCGCAGTGAATGCGATAGCATCAGGAAGATGAGGCCGTAGCTCCCGCATAACATCGAAGCAAGCCAGGTAGTCCCGATCGCTGTCAATGAGGCTCAATCGAAAGGTGCTCATGCCAATCTCCTTGTAATAGAGCGGGTATGTTAGGAAAATCATGCCCCATAAAAAAGGTGCAAGAATTGAGTAAATGAATGGGACATAACGGATGGACATGCAGCAACTGAAGCCAAGCAAGGAACACGATGCACCGCTCTATTTACAGTTGTATCGACGCTACCGAGACGCCATCACCGCCGGAAAACTTCATCCGGGCGATCGCGTGCCGTCCGTGCGCAGCCTCGCCAGTGAGCTAAATCTGGCACGCGGCACGGTCGAAATGGCTTATCAGATGCTGGCCAGTGAAGGCTATTTCCTGACACGCGGCCCAGCAGGAACTATCGTCTCACCCCGTCTGGAAAATCTGGGCGAGTCGGGACACATCGCCACATCCCTTTCTCAAATACCCACGCGCCCGCAGACCGAGGCAGATCAAGTACAACCTTTCCAACTCGGTTTACCAGCACTGGATGCCTTTCCCCGCAAGAGCTGGGCGCGCCTTGCCGGACACAACTTACGTACTTTGGATACGGCAGCCATGATCTATCCCGATCCGGCGGGCTATGAACCACTTCGCCGCGCCATCGCGACCTATCTGGGAATCTCACGCGGTATCACTTGCACATACGAGCAGGTGTTCATCACCGCAGGCTACCGGGGAGCGCTGGAACTGGTGTGTCGCACGTTATTGCAACCCGGTGATAGTGGATGGTTCGAGGATCCCGGCTATCTCTTTGCGCGCCAGTTTTTGGAACGAGCAGGTATGCATCTGGAACCCGTACCAGTGGATGAGGAAGGTCTGAATGTGGACATGGGTCAACAGCGAGCCGCAGAGGCACGTTTTGCCGTAGTGACCCCCACGCACCAAAGCCCCATGGGCGTGGCGTTGTCTTTACCCCGGCGACTACAGCTGTTGGAATGGGCCAGCCACCGCCGATCGTGGATCATTGAGGACGACTACGACAGCGAGTTCCGTTACCACGGTCGGCCATTGCCGGCGCTGAAAAGTCTGGATCGCGACGGGCGGGTGCTCTATACCGGCACCTTCAGCAAGGTGCTGTTTCCCGGCCTACGCTTAGCCTATCTGGTTGTCCCCGAACCGCAGATCGAGCGCTTCAAAGATACGGCAAATCACTTTTGCTGCCCCGGCTCGATCTTGCCTCAGGCCACGGTGGCGGCTTTCATGGAGCAAGGTCACTTTGCCCGCCATTTGCGCAGAATGCGGTCACTGTATGCGATTCGCCGCGGCTATCTCGTCGATGAGCTGTTACAGACATTAGGTTCACACCTGGCCATCCAGCCGCAGGCAGGCGGTATTCATGTGTTAGCTAAGCTGGCCGCCCGTGGCAACGACCAGTCTCTGGCAGCGGCGGCGCAATCTCATGGTCTTGCCATTCAGGCGCTGAATGACTGGCGAATGAGCAGGCCATCACACGGTGGGCTGCTGATGGGATTCACTAATGTGACCGAACCTGCGATGGCGAAGGCGTTGGTACATCGACTGGCCGTTGCCATCGGGTTATCGTGAAAGGGTTATCCCATAGTCGAACCGCATTGCGGCCCGTAAGCTCAATCGGTATGACTTCCCACTCGCCGAACTGACTCTCTGACCACCACCTGTCCGGCCAGTTCGGTGCGCTGGGCAATACCGAGCGCCTGTGAGGGCGTCATTTGCTGCGCCAGCAGTTGTAGCGCCGCGCGAGCAATCGTCTCAAACGGCAGATGCACCGTAGTGAGTGAAACCGGCAGCATATCGAACGGCAGGATGTCGTCCATCCCCATGACGGATATATCCTCCGGTACCCGCAGTCCATGCTGATACAGCGCGTCGATCACGCCGATGGCCTGATTATCCGCCGCGCAGAAAATCGCGGTAACGCCTAGTCTGTCAGGGTTCGCCGTCAACCAACGCAATAGCGCATCACGCGCCGTGCGCGGGTGGAAATCCGGCAGCGAAAGGATCAGATCCTCATCGACCGTAATGCCCGCCTGCATGAGCGCATCCCGATAGCCGCGCTCGCGCTGTTTGATCGTCATACGCGACGTCCAGGTCAGGTGCAGGATCCGCGTATGTCCTTGCTCGATCAGGTAGCGCACTCCCGCCGCCGCTGCATAGTGGTTGGCGGGCGTCACGCTGCTCAGCCGCATCGAGGGATCTTCACCGTTTATCAGCACCGCCGGAATCCCGCTTTCCGCCACGGCATTCAGCAGCGTCGGGTGATCGTCATTCACAATCAGAATGCCGCTCTCTTTTCCGCCCTGAAGCTCACGCAGCAACTGCTGTTCGTTAATGGTGTCATGCTCCCCCAAAAACGGACGCAGTTGGATATTACGTTGCAAACACAACGTTTTCAGGGCGTTAATCAGCGTCAGCGACACCAGATTGTATTCACTCTCCAGCATCAGGTTGCGCGGCGTCGCCAGCAGAATGTGGCGCAGCGGTTCCGTCTGCGCGACGGTCGCTTTGGCCACTTTATGCAGCGGATAACCCTGCTCGGTGGCAATCGCCATGATGTGCTGCCTGACTTTGACGCTGATCGGTGCTGTACCGTTCAGCGCACGGGAAACCGTGCTGATGGAAACCCCGGCGCGGTCGGCAATATCCTTGAGTGTCGCCATTATTTCATCCCCGTGTTGGCAATCCCCGTCGTGATGTATTTTTGCAGGAAGACGAACACCGCCGTCACCGGCAGAAGCGAGAGCATCGTCATCGCCAGTATATAATGCCACTGCACCGAGAACTGCCCCTGAAACGCGTTCAGACCGATTTGCAGCGTAAAATTATCCTGACTGGAGAGGACGATCAGCGGCCAGAGGAAATCGTTCCAGCGCCAGATCACCGAGAAGATCGCCAGCACGGCCAGCGCGGGGGCGGTTAACGGCAGGATGATCTTCCAGTAAATACGGAACTCGCTGGCGGCATCGATGCGCGCCGCCTCGATCAGCTCATCGGGGATGGTCAGCATATATTGTCGTAACAGGAATACGCCCGTCGGTGTCGCGACCGTAGGAATAATCACGCCCCACAGGTTGTCGCCCATGTTCAGGCCAATCACCACCAGGAACGTCGGCACCATGACCACCGACAGCGGAATCATCATGGTGGAAAGAAACAGCGTCAGCACCGTACCCCGCCCGCGAAATTCATATTTCGACAGCGCAAACGCCGCCATCGAACTGAGCAACAGGGTCAGCAGCGTCGCCATCACCGTCACGAATACGGTGTTTTTCAGGTACGTCGTAAAGTGGAACTTCGTCAGCGGCGTGGCGTAGTTATCCATCTCCAGATGCAGCGCTTTCATCGGCACCAGATCTTTGGTCGGTACACGTACCACCTCGCTCGGCGCATCCGGATTCACCAGTTGTGCGATCAGGCCGATGCGCCGCACCAGCGCCATCGTTTTCGCGTCGCCGTCTTCCTGCTTAACCTGCCACAGCTCCAGCGGCTTCGGGTACTCCGGTAGCGTGATGGTATCCGCCGCCTGCGGCAGAAAGCTGGGCGGAAAGCGGTTGATCTCCGCCGGCGTTTTGAACGACGACATCGCCGCCCACATCACTGGAATCAGCACCAGCAGCGTGCCGACCACCAGCCAGACCCAGCTCATGATATCGGTGATGTGAATGCGTCCCGGATGACGGGTGCGGGTGAGAAATGCGATTATCTTCATCATGGCTCCCGTTATTATTTCCCTTCCAGCCGACGCGTCAGCAGGAACTGCAACGCCGTCAGGATCATCAGCACCACGCCCATCAACACAGAAGCCGCCGAGGCCAGCCCGTAGAGCGACGCGTTAGACGAAAAAGCGGTCTGGTAGATGTACTGTACGATAAAGCTGTTGGCCGTACCGGGGCCGCCACCGTTGGTTAACACCCAGGCTTCATCGAAGATCTGCACGCTGTTGATAGTCAGCAGAATCACCACCACCAGAATGTTCGGTGCCAGCAGCGGCAGCGTCAGGCGATAAAAACCGCGCCAGCGCGAGGTGCCGTCCACCGCCGCGGCCTCATAAATATCACGCGGGATCGCCTGCAATCCGGCCAGTAGAATCAGGGTATAAAACCCGACGTGAAACCAGACGGAGACAAACACCACCCAGAAGCGCGACAGCGTCGGATCGAGCAGGAAGGTAATCGGCTGGCCGCCCAGCGACGACAGCACCAGATTCAGCAGGCCGTTGCGGTTAAGGAACCACTGCCAGATCAGACCCACCACCACCGGCGACAGCAGCACCGGATAGAAGAACATGGCGCGGAAAAAGCCTCGGGCGATAATCTTGCGGTTGAGGATTAGCGCCGTCACCAGCGCTACCAGCAGCGTGCAGAGCACGTTGAAAAAGGTGAACGACACCGTGTTGTAGACACCGGTCCAGAACAGATCTTGTTCACAGCTTGACGGCTCGGCGTAGTTGCCGCAGCTCAGCAACGTGGCAAAGTTATCCACGCCCACGTAGGGGCGTTCCCACAGCAGAATATTGGTGCCGCCGGTAAAGGCGTAGCACACCGCCAGCAGAATCGGAATAAAGACAAAAACGGCAAACAGCAGCATATTCGGCGCGATAAAAAACCACGGCATCACTTTGCGACCACCGAGTTTTTGTAGCAGATTCACTGCTTTCTCTACTGGCGTCACCAGCTTATCAACCAGCGAGCCTGCGGGCAGTAAGGCAATCTTTCTCATGTCGTCCTCTCCCGTCGCGATAATTAATGCGCGGTGCAGCGCGGTAATGTGTCATCCGTTTCGCTATCGAACAGATGGCAATACGCCGCTGGAAAGCGGACGAACACCGACTCACCTGCGGCGAACTCGCGGTGCTGCGCCAGATGGACGATCATCTCGTCGTCAATGCCGCCCATTCGCCCGTAGATGAAAGTCTCATGTCCCATCATCTCGCAGCGATCGACGCACAGCGCAATCCCCTCGCCTTCTTCCACCAGTTCACAGTGTGAAGGGCGAATACCGAGCGTGACGTTTTGCCCGACGGTGCCGATAAACGGCAGCACCAGACGATTACCGGACGGGCATTGCACCTCGACGCCATCCGCGCAGGTGGCGACAATCTGCGCCGGGAACATGTTCATACGCGGCGAGCCAATGAAGCCCGCGACAAATTTGTTTTTCGGCCGATTGAACAGCTCCAATGGCGTGCCAACCTGCTCAATGCGACCCGCGTTCAGCACCACAATGCGCTGCGCCATCGTCATCGCTTCCACCTGATCGTGAGTCACGTAAATCATGGTGGTACGCAGTTTCTGGTGCAGGCGGGACAGCTCGCCGCGCGTCTGCACGCGCAGCTTGGCATCCAGATTAGAGAGCGGTTCATCAAACAGGAACAGATCGGGTTCGCGTACGATCGCACGACCAATGGCTACACGCTGCTGCTGTCCACCCGACAACGCGCGCGGCTTGCGATCCAGATAGGGTTCCAGCCCCAACATACGCGCCGCTTCATCAATACGGCTGTTAATTTCCACTTTAGGGAAGTGCAGATTTTCCAGCCCAAATGCGAGGTTCTTACGCACCGAGAGGTGCGGATAGAGCGCGTACGACTGGAACACCATCGCAATCTTGCGTTCCGCCGGCGTGAGGTCATTCACCTTGCGCTTGTCGATCCACAGTTCACCGCTGCTGATTTCCTCCAGTCCGGCAATCATGCGTAGCAGCGTGGATTTTCCACAGCCCGACGGACCGACAAAGACCATGAACTCGCCGCCATGAATCGTTAGGTCCACGCCTTTGATGATGTTCACCGCACCATAACTTTTGTGGACGTTTTTTAGTTCCAGACTCGCCATTGTCAGCCCTCGCAAACAGAATCTAACTGTGCCAATAACATCAGCATGACCAGCGCCTGCCCGTAAGGCACGGCAACATTGGGAATATCGCGATAGAACTGTAAGTCGTGCCCCATCGCCGTGCCGTCCGAGACACCCTGCACCACGCCCTGTGCATCAATCTGCGCAACCACGGCGGCATAGCCTTTTTCCAGTACGTCCTGCGGGAAATCGCGCAGCATCCCCAGCCGACGCGCCGTCAGAATGCCAGCGATAAACCCGGCGCTGGCGGAGGTCTCCAGCGGTGAATCTGGATCGTCCAGCAGCGTGTGCCACAGGCCGGACTCGTGCTGGCAGCGCGCCAGCGTGGTCGTTTGCTGTTCCAGAATCGCTTCCAGCGTGCGCAGTACCGGCGCGGACAGCTCATCTTCTGCCAGCACCCGCATTTCCGGCAGCACCAGCGTGATCCAGGCGTTGCCGCGCCCCCAGAATGCGTTGGCATAGTGATGACGACCGACGAACGTCCAGCCGTGATACCACAGCCCGCTACGCACATCGGCCAGATAGCGCGCGTGCGTGACGAGCTGGTATTCGGCCTCTTCAATCAGATCGCGGCGGGAGAGCAATTTCCCCGCGACCACCAGAAACAGACCGGCCATAAACAGCGTGTCATCCCACAGTTGCCCGGTGTTCGGACGCTCTTTCACCGTGTGCTGGAAGCCGCCGTCCTCGGTTTTCGGCAGCGAGTGCAGCAGCCAGTCCGCCCAATCGCTCACGGTTTCACGCCACTGCGCGGGGGCATCCGGTTTGTCCTGACACAGTAACGCCAACACCAGCATCGGCGCCGTCGAATTGATCTGACGCGGCGGCAGCCCAGCATTCAGCTTTTGCTGATACCAGTTCGCCAGCGTCGTCAGCATGGTGTCGTCCTGCGTCAAATGCGCCAGCTTCCAGAAACCGTACAGCCCGACGCCGACTTCCCAATCCCACTCTTCGAATTGAATCGTCAGTCCGGCGTCCGGCGTGTCGTCCTGCGTCACGCTGTCGATTGCTTTCAGGCGGCAAAATGCCCGCGCCACCTGCGCCAGCAGCGCTTCGGTTTGTTGTCGGTTAAGTGAACCTGTCTGCATGTCATGGGTTTCCTGTGTTGAACTGCGGGACGACCGGGACATCGTCGGGAAAAATGAAAGGCTGCTGCGCCACGCTGAATCCTGCCGTGTGGCTAAAGGCCAGTTCGCCGTAATCGGGATCGTCGATGCGTACACCGTCGCGGTCCTGTATCAGCGAACGCCCTCGGAAGCGGGCAGCGAATGCAGCGAATCCTTGCGCGCCGTCGCCGCTGTCCACGGCAACGAACCAGACGTTCTGTTCGCCATACGCGCGTAGTTCGCCTTCCGCCTGCTGGCCTGCGGTCGCAAACGGCTGCAATCCGGCGGGATTATGGAAGGCGGCATAGCCGTTGCCGCCGCGTACGAAGCACCAGACGTCTTCAACGATGACGTCATCCAGCGCGGTTTGTGGCAGATAAAGATGTGTCCACGGGCGGACATCCTGTTGCAGATCGAACACCATCAGCGCGCGATTACTGTGCTGCATCAGGTGCGGCAAACGCCCGTTGCCCGCCCAGTAAGAAGGACGGTGTACGCCGTCAGGACGATCCTCGCCGGGGTGGTTCACCCACAGGCGGGCGGCATAGTGCGTGCCCAGCCGCACATCCAGCAGATGCTGCTGATGTCCTGGCTGGCCGGGGTGATGATCGAAAACGCAAGAAAAGGCAACATCCTGCTGCTTCCAGGCGATGATGCGGGCGCTGCGATTCAGCCCTTGCACCCAACGTGCTTCTGCACCGTGCGGCAGTGACCAGTGTGCAATCCGATCCGTCGTTTCCGGCGGTTGATAGTCGCTCAGGCACAGCAGCGGCAGTGCGGCGCAGTGCGGAATCAGCCAGCCCTCGCCCCACATCAGCGCACACAAACCGGACAGCTCGGTCAACATGCCGGAACGCAGCTCTTTATCGTAGGCGCGTCCCATGGTGCCAACCGCGACGCCGTTCTGATGTACCCACGCCGTCATCAGCATGATGCGGTCAATCACCACGCGAGATTTCTCGCGCAGATCGGCGTCCTGTGCCAGTTCGTACAGCGCCACCAGCCCAATCAGATCGATGGGGTAATAGGCCGCCGAGTTCCACTCCACCAGCCCGTGCTCCAGAATGGAATCAAACCAGCGCGTCAGGCGTTCGTGAGCCATCGCCTTTTGCTCCAGACCACGGCGACCGCTGCACGGGAAGGTCTCATCGGGGAAATTTTGTCCGGCCAGATACTGCGCAACGTGGAAACACAGACAGTGGTTTTCACTCCAGAACCACATGGTGTCGTTGCCCGGTTCATCAATCCAGTAGCGGAAACCGAGAATGGCGCTACGCACGCGACGCCAGTCCTGCGGCGGCAATTGCTGCCCCTGATAGCGCTGCCACAGCCAAATCAACGGCACCAGTTGGAAATCGGCACAGTCTTCGCGGCGGCTGATTTTCTGCAATGCGCTGTTGAGAATCGGCACGGTGGCATCGCTGCCCTCACCTGTCGCGACAATCGCCAGCAGCCGCCCGAGGCGCTCAAAACCGTGCAGCGCGGTATGGCGCAATACCGCCTCACGCCGCGCGGCCAGCGTCGGTAACGCGGGCATCGTTTGTTCAGGCAAGCGCCCAAAGCTGAGCGTGCGCGTCAGCGTAATACCGTTGCAGGTCGCGGC
This sequence comes from Pectobacterium sp. PL152, assembly GCA_021907015.1. Lineage (GTDB taxonomy): Bacteria > Pseudomonadota > Gammaproteobacteria > Enterobacterales > Enterobacteriaceae > Pectobacterium. Next base: position 1,547,969 of record CP091064.1, read on the forward strand.
GCAGACCAGATCGTAGTAGCCCACCAGAGCGGAGGGTAAATCCACCTGCCAGCCCAGATTACTAGCAGGCAGCGTCTGTTTCTGCTGCCATGCGGGGACAGATTCGTTGACGTTGCCAATCAGCCGATGCGCCATCGTCACGGACTCCGGCAACGGCTGCGTGCTGTTCAGCACCAGTACGGGCGGTTGAATCAGGTTATTTTCCAGCGTCAGCCCGTTTATCCAGCCATCCAGCGCGGTCAGTTGTGCGCTGAGCGCCGCGTCGTCATCAAGCTGCCAGAAGAGCGTGTCTTCCCCCTGATAGCACAGGCTGAACAGGTAATCGGTATCGCGCTCGCACAGTTCTTCGCTATGTACCACCAGCGTGTTCGCCCCTGCTTTCAGCGACAGCGTGATAACACAGGTTTGTTCGGTATTACGGGTAAAGGGCGTAAAGCGGGCAACCTGCTCGCCGTTCAACCACAGCGTGACGCCGCCGCAGGTGCTGAGCATAAAGGGTGCCGGCTGCGCGCTATCGCTGTGGATCACGCAGCGGGAAAAGCGCTGAACGTGAACCGGACACGGCCAGAAATCGCTGAAATTCACGCTGCGGCTTTCATCGCCGCCGCTCCACATCAGCGGGAAGCGTAAATTGTCCGGCAACGCCACCTCGCGCTTTGCCTCTTCCTGCAAAAAACGCACGCGGCAGGGCAGCACACCAACATCGACAAAGCCGTTAATAAAGCGGTAATTCACCTTATCCGGCAGCGTATCCGGTTCGGCGAAATAACGTTTTTCCGTCAATTCGGTAATCAAAAACCGATTAATGACGCCGTTCTTCTTTAATTTCCAACCGATATTCATACGGAATCCTGTTTACGGCTTTGACAAATAAAATAACGAAAATGTATGGCTGCACGTATTTGCACTTTCGCTGTGCGTACGCTGCCAATATTTAGGGCAGCGAGTCATTTCCTGCACCGTAATATCGCAATTAAAATGCAAATTTGCATTAAATTGCCATTTGCATTCATTTATTGACATTTCGCATTAATAAATAAGATTCTCACGTTTATATATGTGATTAATATCACAAAAATGCTTTATTTAAATCAACATTTAAAATATCTTTAACCTGCCTCACATAAATCAGTCGAGGTTCTGTCCATGATTGCATGATGAAAATGACAGATGAATGCAAATTTGCATTAATTAAAAAACAGCCTAAATCTCAGGAATAAAATAAACCCCGTCGCCAACGCCAGGGTATTTACGTCATTAATCAAACATCAGATGTGCTCACCAACGGAGAGGTTTATGATGCGTTCCAACACCGCGTTATTTTTTTCCGCCCTTGCACTGGGGTTATTCAGCAGCAGCGCGTTAGCCGCTAAAACGCAAATAACATTTTTATATAGTGACGACGATCCCGAATTAGTGCATTTCATGGAGCAGAAAGTAAAAGCTTTCTCCCAAAGCAATGAGCGCATCGATGTGAATTTTGTCAGCACCGGCTATAACGCGCTGCAAACGCAGTTACCGATGCAGCTGGCGGCGGGCTTAGGCCCGGATATTGCCAAAACCACACAAATGGGATTGCTCGGGTATACGCTGGATTTGCGCCCTTACCTGAAAGACCCCGCCGACTTTGAGAAACGCTACAGCGCCGGTATCGAAAAGATCATGCGCGTGAAAGGCGTGCATAAAGCCGATGCGCTGCCGGGCTTTGTCGCGTCCTGGACGGCCGATCTACCGTTCGTTAACGTGACGCTGTTTGAACAGGCGGGCGTTCCTCTGCCGCAGCCGGGTTATACGATTGATGATTTGATGAAAGCCTCGAAGCTGGTCGCGGAAAAAACCGGTGTACATATCCCCTTCACCATCGACCGCAGCGGTTTCCGCTTCTCCGGCCCGGCCTACTCTTACGGCGCACGCTACGATAAAGACGGGCTGATCAACTTCCCGGACGCCGCCGCGCAGCAGTGGATTAAAGATCTGAAACGCTGGTCAGATGAAGGCGTGTTCCCACGAGAAATGTGGGGCGCAGCGGGCGGCGGTCAGTACAAGAGCATGGCGGACGATTTCGTGAACGGCAACATCGTGACCTACTTCTCCGGCAACTGGCTGTTGAACCAGTTCAGTAAGCAGATTGGCGACGGTTTTGACTGGAAAGTCCTGCCTGCGCCGTGCAAAGAGAAATGCATCTCGATGGGCGGAGCGACCTTCATCATGCCGTTCACCACCACCAAACACCCGCAGGAAGTGGCCGAATTCATGGAGTGGCTGGGCAGCGAACCGCTACAGCGTGAGATTGCCGAGCGCTTCAATATCATCGTCGGCGCGGATATTACCGATCTGCACTACCAGACCAAAGATAAGCACGTGATCGACGGCCTGAACACCGCGCGCGAAGAGATCAAAAAGATCCCGTCTTACGTCTTTGATTGGGAACGCATGGAAAGTCTGGGCGCAAACGAACTGTACCCGATCATTCTGACGCGCTTTACCCAATACCTGAACGATCAGGTGTCGTTTGATGAGTACCTGCGCCTGACGTCAAACGATGTGAAGCGCCTCAACGAGACGATCGCGACGAATCAACAACAGCGGAAAAACGCACCGTGAAATGGCAACTGAGGGAGATCGACATTGATGGCGATCGCCCCTTTGATCGGGCGCAGGAAAGTGCGTTGTGCGAACAGCGCTGGCCGGGGCAAAGCCGCTGTCTGCTGGTCAGCGGCGGTTTTACTCGGCTGCTGCACTGGCATGACGGCCTCCTGACCTGCCGCGGCGGCGACAGCTTTCCTATCGGCAATCCGGCCAGCCTGTCGCGGCTGGGGCTGTGGGCGGTACAGGAGATGCTACAGGCCGTTGAGGGCATCACGCCGCTTACGCCGCTCAGTGAAGCGCTGTTTCTGCACGTCGATAAGCATGTCGATCGGGTTATCGACTGGTCAAAGCAGGCGCAGGCCGCTGACTACAGCACGCTCGGACAAATAGTGCTGGCACACCCGCAGGATGCGCTGGCGGTGCAGTTGCTGACCCGCTGCGCTGGCGAGCTAGCCCTGTTGATCAACAGCCTGCCAGATTCACAGACTGACGCCGTCGATCTCTGCGGCGATCTGGCGGCTGCCTGCCTTCCCTATCTGGATTCAGGAGCTCGCACATCATGACGACATGGCTGTATGCCGGTGTAGATGGCGGCGGCACTGGCTGTCGGGCACGTATTTATCAGGCCGACGGTACGCCGCTCGGTCAGGGACACGGCGGCCGTGCCAATCTGCTGCTCGGCGTGGGAAGCGTACGCCAGTCGGTGGACGATGCCATCGCGCAGGCGTTGAAGCACAGCGGGCTGTCGCCGGATGACGTATCCCGGCTGAAAGTCGGACTGGCACTCGCCAGTGCGGAACATCGCGCCGCCTACGAGGCGTTTCTGGCGTTGCCACATCCGTATGCCGCTCAGGTACTCAATACCGATGCATTGGGTGCCTGTCTGGCCGTCAATCAAGGGAAAGACGCAGGCGTGGTCATTGCCGGAACCGGCTCCTGCGGGCTGGCGTGGCAGAACCAGACGATTACCGCCTATGGCGGCCATGAATTCCCGATTTCCGATCAGGGTAGCGGCGCACGGCTTGGGCTGGCGGCGCTGCAACACACCTATAATGTGCTGCAAGGCTGGTGCGCGCCGTCTGCGCTCAGTCAGCGTATCGACGATTTCTTTTCCGCCAGCTCAGCGCACGCGCAGGCTGCCAACACGCTCGACGCGCTACAGACATTTAGCCAGCAGGCGAAACCAGGCGATTATGCGCAGTTCGCCCGCCACGTATTTGACTGCGCTCAGCAGAATGATGCCGTTTCTCACGCGCTGCTGGCGCAGACGGCCAGCGAAATCAGCCTGCTGTTAGCCGCCGTGGCGCGCCATGCCACACCTCGCTTATCGCTCATGGGCAGCATCGGCTTACATATTCGTCCCTGGCTGCCGGACGAGTGGCAATCCCAACTCGCCGCCCCGATGGGCGATGCGCTCGACGGCGCACGATTGATTGCCTGTCATGATTATGCGTTATACAGCCATCCGTTATAAAAAATAAATAATGCCGGAGACATCAATGACATCACTCACTCGCAGAACCTTCGTCAAGCTCGGTGCAGGCAGCGCCATTACGCTGGCTGGCGGTTTTTTTCACGCCAACGCCGAATCCTCAGCGACCGCCAGTCCGCTGCGCATTGCCATTATTTCGGATGTCCACGTCCACAATATCTACGGCAACTACGATTTTGACGGCCTGCCCGATGCGCAGACCGGAAAGAAGCTGACCATTCGCACCCTGAAAGATTCGGTGAATTCGACCCGTATCTTCAATGAGCCCTACTTTGCGCTGCTCGCCGCGCTGGACGAACTGGCAAAACAGCAGGTGAAATACGTGGTGCTGTCCGGCGATTATTCTGATGACGGCCAACAGCCTACCGTTGAAGGCATTGCCGCCATCCTGACGCAGTATGAACAGCGCCACGGCATGCGCTTCTTCGCCACCCCGGGCAACCACGATGTCAATCGTCCACAGGGTGATGACTCCTGGCAAAGAATGCTCAACGCCGACGGCAGCAGCACCATGCTGAGCAGCAAACCCGGCGTTAAGCTTGGCGACGCGCAGTCGCTGATTGTCACCGCTAAAATGCAGGCGCTCGGCTATGAACGCGGCCTGCCGCTAATGAAGCCGTTTGGTTTCTTTAAGCGCGACGACTTCCTGCACTGGGAAACGCCGTTTGGCGACAGCGACGAACTCAGTAAACGCCAGTACCTCGCCCGTTCACCGGACGGCAGCAAGCAGTGGAACATTGTGGACGCGTCCTATCTGGTAGAGCCGGAAGCTGGACTGTGGCTGCTTTCCATCGATGCCAACGTGTATCAGGTCAAAGACGGCCCGGAGAAACGTGAAGGGATTGAAGGTTACTCCACCAGCAGCAATACCGGCTGGAATGCGCTGCTGACCGAGAAACCGTTCATGCTGCCGTGGATGAAATCGGTGGTACAGCGGGCGAAAGCGCAGAATAAGAAGCTACTGGTATTTTCACACTATCCGCTGGTCGATTTCCTAGACGGCACGGTGGAGGACGAAAAACAGCTGTTTGGCAGCAACAGCTTCATTAAGCGCACGCCGCGACCGGAGGTCGCCGAACAGGCGCTGGCGGCCGGAATCCGCCTGCACTTCAGCGGCCACCTGCACGTCAACGACACCGGCGTGTATCGCGGTTCACAAGGGACGCTGGTGAATGTCGCGGTGCCGTCGCTGGCCGCCTACCCGCCCGCGATGAAACTGGCGACGCTGCATGGCGATCGCGTCGATATCGACACGCTGGTTCTGCGCAACGTGCCACAGTTCAACCATCTGTTCCCGTTTTATCAGAAAGAGCTGGAGCGCACCGGTGAGCCGCTGGGCGACATTCTGAAAAGCCGCGATTACTACGACTTCCTGCACCATCATCTGGCGCTGCTGGTACGCCAGCGTTTTCTGGTGAAAGACTGGCCGGAAGATTTATCGCCTCTCATCAATACGCTGAACTGCGGCGATCTGCTGTGGATCGCCCAGCAGCAGGATCCACTCAGCGCCAAAACGCTGCCTGACACAGCTGAGCGCAAACCAAAGGCGGTAGCAGGCACAGATGGGTTACAGGATATTTCACTGCTCACGCTGGTGACCGACTGGTATTGCCTGCGCAACGGCAGCGATCTCGCCTGGCAGGATATTCCGGCAGCGCGGGTGAAGCAGTACCGCGCCCTGCTGGCGGCCTACACGCCAACGGCCACACTGCCGCCGGACAGCCTGCAATACCGCTTCGGCCTAATGCTGAAAATCCTCGCCGGTTACATCAACGATGAGCCAGCGACTCGCTTTGTGGTTGATATGCAGGGGAATTTCATCACAGTGTGATGTGTTCATGGAATTGGCTTTTAGTCACATGGGTTATGGTTATGCAGATGCGAGAGCGTTTCGTGCGCTTCGAACATTGTTCTTTTCATGCTACGTCGTAGCACGCGCCCGACATAGGGGCTACGCCAGCCCCTATGAACCCCGGCTTTTTGGCGGAAATTACGCCGTGAAAAGAAGTGCCATCGCGATATGAGTTGGCTGGGGTTTGTCAGCAGTGCGACGCACGAAATATCCCCCATACCTGTCGCACACCAGATCTAATATCGCTTACATACTTTCTTACCTATTGCCTCTATCGTCATCGATAAAAATCGGTATGTTATAATATAACAGATTAGCTTTTTACCGATGATAATGACAAGTTTTTACTCCCTCTCCGCGCTTAAGCGCGTGTTACTGGTTTCCCTGCTGTTGGTGCTGTTGTGGCTATTGGTCGGGTGGGCGGTGGTGTTGCCATGATTGCCCTACAGGAACTGGCCATTGGCTATCGTCGTCAGCCGCCTCTCGCGACAATCAGCGGATGTTTCCATCAGGGTTCGCTGACGGCGATTATCGGCGCAAACGGCTGCGGAAAATCCACATTGCTGAAAACGCTGGCTGGCCTGCTGCCACCGCTTTCCGGCTCATTCCGCCTCGGCGATGACAGCAAAGATAATGCCATCGGCTATTTGCCGCAGCTCTCTGAATTCGATCGGCAGTTCCCTATCAGCGTACGCGATCTGGTACTCATGGGGTCATTGCCCCATCGCGGCTTGCTGCGGAGTATCAACGCCAACTGGCATCGAAAAGCGACCGATGCGCTCGACGCCGTCTCCATGGCGGATTTCGCCGATCGGCATATTGGCGTCCTGTCCGGTGGGCAGCTACAGCGCGTGCTCTTCGCGCGGCTACTGCTGACACAGGCTCCCATCATTCTGCTGGATGAACCTTTTACCGGCATCGATAGCCAAACCACGCAGGCGCTTTTACAGACAATCGAGCAGCTTCACGCCGAAGGAAGAACCATTCTGGCCGTTTTGCACGATCTGGAACTGGTCAGTCAGCACTTCCCGAACATCTTGCATCTCACTCCGGACGGCCATCGCTGGGGAGATGCTCAGCCCATACTACATAGCCTGCGCAAGGCCGACAGCGATACGCCAACGCTCAGGATCGTCACGTCATGATGTTATTTCACCTGATCACCTCTCCTTTTGCCGAATTCGGTTTTATGCGTCGTGCGCTGGTCGGCTGTCTGGTCATCACGCTAAGCGCCGCGCCGCTGGGCTGTTTCCTGCTGCTGCGGCGCATGAGCCTGATTGGCGATGCATTGTCGCACGCGGTCTTACCCGGTGTCGCCATCGGCTATCTCATCTCCGGGATGTCACTGCTGGCGATGGGAATCGGCGGCTTTATCGCCGGATTGGCCGTCGCCATGCTCTCCGGCTTCGTCACCCGCCACACGGAATTAAAGAGGACGCCAGCTTTGCCGGGTTTTACCTCGGCTCGCTGGCGCTCGGCGTCACGTTGGTGTCACTGCGCGGCTCCAGCGTCGATCTGCTGCATGTGCTGTTCGGGTCGATCCTCGCAGTGGATCGCGCCGCGCTGATCGACATTGCGCTGATCGGATCGACCTCTTTGCTGGTGCTGGCTGTGATCTATCGGGCGCTGGTGATTGAATCGTTTGATGTGACCTTCCTGCGCATCAGTTCAGGCCGCTATCGGGCGTTGATCCATGGCCTGTTTCTGTCGCTGGTGGTGCTGAATCTGGTCGCCGGGTTCCAGCTGCTAGGCACACTGATGACGGTCGGCATGATGATGCTACCTGCCGCCAGCGCACGCTTCTGGACGCAGCGCCTGCCCGTCATGCTCGGCATTGCAGTGCTGCAAGGAATGGCCGCCAGCCTGATCGGCCTGCTGTGGTCTTACTATGCCGAGCTGCCCGCCGGGCCTGCCATCATCCTGACGATTACGCTGTTTTTCTGTTTCTCGGTTTGTGTTGGTCACAACGGTGGGCTGTTACGCCAGCGTCGTTGACCGATGAATCTCGTTATCTGCAACTTTCTGTGAGGGAAAAATGAAACGTTCACTGTTAGCTATTGCGTTATCCGGCCTGCTGCTTAGCCCACTGGCGATGGCAAAGAATCTTGATGTGGTTGCCAGCTTTTCCGTACTTGGCGATATGGTCAGCCATATCGGTGGCGATCATGTGACCGTGACCGATCTGGTGAAGCCCAATGGCGATCCGCATGAGTTTGAACCCTCGCCGAAAGACAGCAAAACGCTGGCTCACGCCGATCTGGTTTTCGTTAACGGGCTGGGGCTGGAAGGGTGGATCGATCGGCTGGTCACCGCATCCGGCTATCATGGCGACGTGATTACGGCCTCAAACGGGATTGAAACCCGCACCATGGTGGAAGACGGCAAAACGGAAACCGATCCCCATGTATGGAACAGCATGAGCAACGGCGTGATCTACGCGCACAATATCGTCAACGCGCTGGTGAAAGCTGACCCAGCGAATGCCGATTACTATCGTCAACAGGGCGAAGCCTATATCAAGCAGCTACAGGAGCTGGACAGCTACGCGAAGAAAACCTTTGCCGCTATTCCGCCAGAAAACGTAAGGTGCTAACCAGCCATGACGCGTTTGGCTATTTCAGCCAGGCCTACGGCGTGAAGTTCCTGTCACCGGTGGGCTACTCGACCGAATCGGAAGCCAGCAGCAAAAAAGTGGCCTCACTGATTAAGCAAATCAAACAAGAGAAAGTGAAAAGCTACTTCATTGAAAACCAGACCGACGCACGTCTGGTGAAACAAATTGCCGATGCCAGCGGCGCCCAGCCCGGTGGTGAACTGTACCGGAAGCCCTGACCGACGCCTCCGGCCCTGCCGCAACCTATACGGCCGCGTTTAAGCACAACGTCGATACCCTCGCGGCCAGCATGAAGTAGATACGTAAGATTTAGTCAGCACACAGGGGAAAAGGAAAGACAGCGCCACGGATGGCACCTCACCTCGCTTACACCAGCGTTAGATTGAATGTTTTACCTTTCAGTTGCTCCTGCACCTCGGACGCGAGCGCACTGTCGGTGATGATATCGGTCAGTTCAGACAGCGGCGTCACGCAGAACAGCGAATAGGCGCCATATTTACTGCTGTCCGCCAGCAGTATCCGGCGGCTGGCATTTACGCCGAGATCTTGCTTCACGCCCGCTTTTTCTTCCGTCGGCGTGGTGATCCCTTTATCCAGGCTCCACGAATTGCAGCTGATAAACGCGATATCGGGGTAAATGCTGCGTAACAGGCGACGACCGTGCTCACCAATACAGGACTGGCTGCTGTCATCAATACGCCCACCGATAATCGTCACTTCGATCTGCTTAAACTCAGACAGGAACAGCGCAATTTGCAAATCGGCAGTAATCACGCGCAGCGGCAAATGCGTCAGGTGACGCGCCAGTTCCAGCATGGTCGTTCCTGCATCCAGCACCACCGCACTACCCGGTTTGACCAGCGTTGCGGCATAGCGCGCTATCGCCTGCTTTTCCTGAAGGCTGCGCTGTAATTTTTCATTCGTGGTCGGTTGGGAAGGAATAAAACGATTGAGCGTTACGCCGCCATGACTGCGACTAATCACGCCCTGCTCATCCAACTTGATTAAATCACGGCGGATCGTCGCTGGGGAAGCGTCGATCACGGACACCAACTCATCTACCGTCACCAGATTATGGCTTTTCAGATAATCCATAATCTGATCAAGACGGCTCTGGCCTCTTACTTTATCCCCGCTCATGCGGAAAGCATCGGTTAATGTAGGATCCACGGCGATATCCATCTTGCTGTCATAAAGTTACTGTAAATTGTTGGTTGCAGGATACCAGAAACCTTCCCGAACGCGGGAAGGAAGATATCCTGCAATGCGCGCTGTATCGCGTTTTATTCGCTTACAAAACCCATGCATCAACGGTGATAAGTTACCGCCAATCAGGCCAGTTGCATCGCGAGCTGGATGGAGATCGCCATACTTTCGGACTTCGCTTTTCCTGTCCAGGCAATATCAAACGCCGTGCCGTGGTCAGCAGAGGTGCGGATGAACGGCAATCCGGCAGTGATATTCACCCCATCATAGAAACCCAGCAGCTTGAGCGGAATGTGTCCCTGATCGTGATACATCGCCACGACCATATCGTACTGGCCTTCATACGCCTGCAAATAGACGGTATCCGGCGGGCACGGGCCATAAACATCAATGCCTTTGGCCTTCATAGCTTCAACCGATGGCGACACGATTGTGATCTCTTCGTCACCAAACAGGCCATTTTCGCCCGCATGCGGGTTAACCCCGGCAACGGCAATACGCGGGTGGGTAAAACCGACGCGTTTGAGGAAGACATCCGCCATGTCGATCACCGTTTCCACGCGATCGCGGTTCAGCGTATCCAGGAATTTACGCAGCGCGATGTGCGTTGAAACATGGATAACCTTCAACTTATCGGTATACAGCACCATCGCATAGTCGCGGCTGTTGGTCAGTTTCGCCAGTAGCTCGGTGTGCCCCGGATAAATATGCCCCGCAGAGTGCAGCGCTTCTTTATTCAGCGGCGCGGTCGCAATCGCGTGGACTTCACCCGCCATTGCCAGCGCAGTCGCTTTCTTGATGCAGCGATACGCCAAATCGCCCGCCTGTGCCTGAACGACACCAGGCTCCAGCGCCTGAGGATCTTCCAGCGGCTCATCAATGATGTTGATGACGCCCGGCGCGAAGACCGCGTCAGCCGGCTTATCAATGATTTTCAGCTCTACGGCTGGCACCACATTCAGCGCCAGAATACGTCGCATCGTCTGTACGCAGCCCACCACCACGGCAGACGCGCCGGAAAGCTCGCCTTCGGCCAGAGACTTGATAATAATTTCCGGTCCAATCCCTGCCGGGTCACCCATCGTTACCGCAATAATTTTACTCACTGACCTTCTCCTCAATAAAACGTAAAACGTCGAGCAAAGTAGTTTCGTTGCCAAAACCCCCGCTTTAGTCATCACAGGGGTCGTGCCGACAACGCTGTTCAGCAGGTATCCCCAGGGCACACAGGATGCGATTTGCCCCTTAATCTGAAAGCCGGTCGCGCCCAGTGCGGTTGCCACAGCAATCGCAATGTCACCACCGGATAAATACAGCCCACCCGGCAGGCGCCGGTTAGTCCTGTCCGCTGTCAGGCTGTCTAGCGCCTGAACAATGCTGCGCGTAAGTTCCCCCAGATAGTGGCTGATCGTTTCGCCAAGCTGCTGTCGGCTAAGCCCAAGCTGCTGGCACCGCGCATCGATTTCGAAACGCTGATTTTCGTTGTGACAGGTACGAATAATGCAATGGTGGCCGTTCATCAGCGCCGTCACCGCCTCCTCACACTGGGATGCCATGACGGTGGATGAATGGGGTGAAAAGAGCGCGCTGATATCGATCTCAACCAGCGAGACATCGCTGCGCAGTCTGGCGGCCGCAATCTGTTTTTGAGCGATATCGCTCATTGACCCAATGACAGCCAGCAGCAGCCTCTCCGTTTTGCGCGTAAAATCCTGCGCGTTCGCCAGCGCTTCGCTCAGGCCAGCCGAGCCGACCAGCAAGGGACGAAACGGCAACGCCCTGGCAGCGTCAACGATATGCGCCAGATCGTCCTGCACATCCGTATCCAGAATAATCAGACGTACGCCCTCGTCCGCCAACTGCTGTAAACGCTGGGCTAAATTGGCCTGACGGACGTCATCAAGGTGTATTTCCGCCACCGGTAACGCGGTTTGCTCGGCCAAACGGGCCGCGATAGAAGCAGAGGCCACCGGCGTTTTGGGATCGCTGGCAAATTCCGTGTCGGTAAGCAGACGACCATTCACCCAGACCTCACCTTTGCGGGTCACGCGTCCCAGCGTCGGCGACGCGGCAGCAATCAGCGCAACGGGCACGGCTGCCGCAGACAGCGCCGCAGCGATCTCCGCCCCAGATTTCCACGCAGCGTCGAGTCAATCTTCTTGATAATCCAGCCTTGGCCGCCTACTGCCTGCCAGGCCGCAACCGCTTCTGCGGTACGTTGAGACGCTACGTCGCTACGCGCCGCACGGCTATCGGTGTTGATCACCACCGCATCGCCCAGTAAATCCGCATGCAGTTTATTAACGTCAAAGACGACGCTAACCCGCGCGCCATGCTGCGCCAAACCGACGCCCGCATCATTGGCACCCGTAAAGTCATCAGCGACCACTAATACCTGTTCTGCTGATTGCTGCACGTTTGACATACTCCATCCCCGGTTCAGATTACCTGATAATGATTATATTGAATCACGTTTGATTATATGTGAGCAATATCAAATTATTTAAAAGGAATTTCACCTATAAATTATCACCACGATGTGGCAAATGGCGTTTAGACGTGATGAGAGCCGCGTCATTTGACTGAAAGTAATCACCATCGCAACCATTATCATAGCGATAACGCTCTGGCGAAGAAGAGAAAAGGCAAGGTAATAAGCATGAACATCAATAGCACTATCCTCAGCGGTTACCGGGTACTTCAGGACATTAGTCACCTGTTGGCAGGGAAACAGCACGTTTTATTTGTCACCGACAAAAACATCGTCGGGCTGCCTGACGTTCAGGCGCTGATCGCACAAGTTAAGCAAGCCGTTCCGCAGGTGCTGTTGGTTGATAATGTTCCTGCCGAGCCAAGCCAGCACGACGTTGCCCAGATACTGAGCCAGCTCACACAAACCCAGACCGATCTGGTGATCGGCGTCGGTGGCGGTAGCGTGCTGGATGTCGCCAAACTGCTTTCCGTACTGTGCGCGGGCGATGACACCGTCACGCTGGATAGCCTGCTGGCAGGGGAAAAACCGACTCGCCGCACGACATCCCTGCTCATCCCGACCACCGCAGGAACCGGCTCAGAAGCCACGCCGAATGCCATTTTGGCAATCCCGGAAAAAGAGACCAAAGTCGGCATTATTACGCCAGTGATGCTGCCGGACTACGTTGCGCTGGTGCCGGAACTGACCATCAGCATGCCGTCACATATCGCCGCTTCAACGGGTATTGATGCGCTCTGCCACCTGATTGAGTGTTTCACCTCAACGATTGCCAACCCGGTCAGCGACAACTACGCGCTGATTGGCCTGAAAAAGCTGTTTGCCAACCTCGAAACCTCCGTGCGCGAGCCGAGCAACATGGAAGCCAAGCTGAACATGCTGTGGGCGTCCTACTACGGCGGTGCCGCCATTGCCCACTCTGGTACGCATCTGGTTCACGCCATGTCTTACCCGCTGGGCGGCAAGTACCACATTCCGCACGGCGTGGCGAACGCCATCCTGCTCGCCCCTTGCATGCGTTTCGTGCAGGACGCCGCACAGGACAAATTCGCACAGGCGTATGACCTGCTGCCGGATGCCGATTTGACGCTGAGTACCGCGGAAAAAGCACAGGCGCTGGTGACCTATTTCAGCGAATTGGTTAAACGCCTAAACCTGCCCAACACCTTACAGCAGCTCGGCGTGGAAAAAGACCACCTGCCCTATCTGGTTGATGCCGCGTTACAGGTTCAGCGCCTGATGAAAAACGTGCCGACACAGGTCAGCGCCGACGATGTTCGTGAGGTTTATCTGACTCTGTTTTAAAAGCGCGGCTCTAAACAGCTTATTTCGTTCGTTTAGGCATAGAGATACACGGGGCGACCACAGAGGTGAGGCGTCCCTGCGGGAACCTCCCACTGTGTTTCCCCTAAAAACGGGCTTAAGTGAACAGCATTAGGCTTTAAACAGCGCGGTTTTGAATAGAACGGTTTTAAGTTTTCATCTTTTTGATTACGTGTCACGAGGAAGAACAATGAGTAAAAACATTACCGGCGTCCTGACCGCCATCGTCACGCCGTTTGATAACCAGGGCGAATTTAACCCCGCTGCCATGCGCCTTCAGGTGCAGCGCCAGATGCGCTACGGCAACGGTATCTTTTGTAACGGTACCAACGGTGAGTTTTTCGTACTGCACACCGATGAAAAAGTCGCCGTTACTGAAACCTGCGTTGATGAAGCCGCCGGAAAAGTGCCGGTTGTCGGCCACATCGGTGAAATCTCCACGCGGGAAACTATCAAGCTCGGCAAGCGCATTGCCGCACTGGGTGTTGATGCCGTTTCGGTCATCACCCCGTATTTCATCCCACTCAAACAGGAAGAACTGATCGCCCACTACACCGCCGTCGCCGATGCGCTGACTGTGCCGGTGTTTCTCTACAACATTCCTGCACGCACGGGGAATACGCTGGCGCCGGAAACCGTCCGCACGCTGGCGGATCACCCGAACATCATCGGCATCAAAGACAGCGCAGGCAGCTATGAAAGCCTGAGCGGTTATGTGCAAGCGGTGAAAGGCGTACAGGGCTTTAACGTATTGAATGGCCCAGACTCGCTCATTCACCAGGGCTTTGTTGACGGCTGCTCCGCCTGTATTTCCGGGCTGGCTAACGTGGCACCGGAACCGATCAGCCAGATCTGGCACCGCTTCAACGCGGGCGACATTGAAGGCTCTCGTCAGGCACAAGAACAGGTTGCCGAATTGCGTAAGACACTGTACGCCATCGCGTTCTCACCCGCCGTGGTGAAAAAAGCGCTGGCAATCATGGGTGAAGATGTCGGCGTCAGTCGCTATCCGATCCAGTTTTCCGCACAGGATGAAGACAACATCCGCAGCATACTTAGTCAATTCTCGCAGTAACAGAGAAATATCAATTTCCATTTAAGGCCGAGAAGATATGAACCATTTTAACTTTACCGATACCCTCATCATCATTGGGATGATTGTGTTTTATATCGCATTCACCTCATGGTTAACGCTCAAATTACGCAGTAAATCAAGTACCGAGTTCATGGAAGGGTCACGCGCGCTACCGGCGTTTATCGTCGGTATCCTGCTGATGACCGAATTCATCGGCGCCAAATCGACGGTCGGTACGGCACAGTCTGCCTTTGAGAACGGCATCGCCGCCTCCTGGTCAGTCATTGGTGCCGCTATCGGCTTCCTGCTGTTCGGGATGATTTTGGTTAAAAAAATCTACAATACAGGAAAGGTCACCATCTCTGGCGCTATCGCCGAGAAGTACGGCACCAGCACCAAGAACATCATTTCGATCATCATGATCTATGCGCTGTTGCTGGTAAACGTGGGCAACTACGTCAGCGGTGCTGCAGCAATCTCCACCGTACTGCACATCTCCCTGCCAGTTGCCGCGCTGATCACCGCGATTGTGAGTACCTTCTACTTCTATTTTGGCGGTTTAAAAGGCGTGGCTTATGTCACGTTGATCCACAGCGCCGTGAAGTACGTTGGTGTGATGATTATTCTGTACGTTGCATTGAAAATGACCGGCGGCTTTAAGCCAATGATCGAACAAATGCCGGATTACTACTGGACGTGGGACGGTAAAATCGGTGCCAGCACCATCTTCGCCTGGTTGATCGGGACTATCGGTTCTATCTTCTGTACCCAGTTCGTTATTCAGGCCATTTCTGCAACCAAAGATGCAACGTCAGCAAAACGTGCAACCTGGGTCGCCTTCCTCTTCTGTATGCCGATTGCACTGGCTATCGCGATTATCGGTGTTGCAGCGAAGTTTGCTCACCCTGAAATCAATAGCCTGTACGCCATGCCAATCTTCCTCCAGGATATGAATCCTTGGGTTGCTGGCCTGGTTACTACATCACTGGTCGCGTCCATATTTATCAGTGTGAGTACCGTCGCACTGGCGATTGCCTCACTGATTGTTAAAGACTTTTATGTTCCGTATTACAACCCAACACCGGAAAAAGAGATGAAGATGACACGAGTATTCTCACTCATCATCGGATTCCTGCCGCTGGTCTTTGTTTTACTGGTCCCTGAAGTCCTGAAACTGTCATTCTTTACCCGTGCAATCCGCCTTTCTATCTCGGTGGTCGCCATTATTGCCTTCTATTTGCCGTTCTTTAACAGCACGAGAGGAGCCAACGCCAGCCTGATATCAGCCTGCGTCGTCACGTCCGTCTGGTACATTCTCGGTAACCCGTACGGCATCGATAACATGTACGTCGCGTTGGCCACGCCAGCGATCGTCATGCTGATCGACCGTATGATTCCGAACAAAGCACACAAAATTAAAGTTTCTCAAACTGAAAATAAATCAGGAGCCTGAGTCATGAGTAGCGAAACCATTACCGTGGAACGTAGCGGAAAAGTTCATCACGCAGAAGGCGATGCCGCGCGTCTGGATGCCTACATTCCATCGGAATGCCCGCAGAATCATGCGGCCAACCTGCTCCATCTGCCGAACGGCGATGTGCTGTGCGTCTGGTTTGGTGGTACACAGGAAGGGATTGCGGATATCTCTATCTATATGTCCCGCCTGGTGAAAGGCAGCGATAGCTGGACTAAAGCCGTTAAGCTGTCTGAAGATGCCACGCGTTCCGAACAGAACCCGGTTCTGTTCCTCGCGCCGGATAACGTCCTGTGGCTGCTGTATACCGCGCAGAAATCCGGTAATCAGGACACCGCCATTGTGCGCTACCGCCAGTCTACGGATTTGGGCGCAACCTGGGGCGAGATTGGCACGCTGCTCGATCAGCCGGGAACGTTCATCCGCCAGCCTATCACCGTGCTGGCAAACGGTGACTGGCTGCTGCCGGTGTTCTACTGCCGCGTTCAGCCAGGTGAGAAGTGGGTCGGCAACGATGATGACAGCGCCGTGAAAATCTCCAGCGACCAGGGCAAGACCTGGCAGGAATATCCGGTGCCAAACAGCACGGGCTGCGTGCATATGAATATCACCCCGCTGAAGGACGGCACGCTGCTGGCGCTGTACCGCAGCCGCTGGGCGGATTTCATCTACCAAAGTCGTTCAACAGATGGCGGTAAAACCTGGTCAGATCCTGTGCCGACCGATTTGCCAAACAACAACTCGTCCATTCAGGTGACCACGCTGGAGAATGGCCATCTGGCGCTGGTGTTCAACCACATGAGCGCCGCCGATGCCACCGAGCGTCGTCTGTCGCTGTACGATGAAATCGAGGATGAAGAAGACAAAGCCAGCAATGCCAAAATGCCGGAAGTACAAGCTGGCAGCCGCAGCGCCTTCTGGGGTGCTCCACGCGCGCCGATGACGCTCGCCATTTCGGAAGACGGCGGTAAAAGCTGGCCGTGGCAGCGCAATATCGAAGTGGGTGACGGCTACTGCATGACCAATAACTCCACGGAGAAGCTGAACCGCGAGTTCTCTTACCCCAGCGTCAAGCAGGCGCAGGACGGTAAGCTGCACGTAGCGTTCACCTACTTCCGTCAGGCGATCAAGCACGTCGTGGTGAGTGAGGAGTGGGTCAAAGCGAACTAAACCACGCTACTTTTTCTCTTTGTCAGCGGGGGCGCCCCGCTACCTTCAGGACACTATTATGATTGCAGGAAACCTCAACGCCCTCAAACTCGCTACGCTGCCTGAAGCGCTATGGACCATTCTATCCGCACCCGGCATGTCGTTAGCTGAACTGAATGCGCTGCCCGAAGGCCGCTATCAGCCGGAAGGGGCCGAATGGTTCTACAACATCGGCACCGTGAACACCGCACCGCGCGCCACGCGACATACCGAATTTCACAGCAACTATCTCGATATTCAGTTGATTCTGGAAGGTGAGGAGATTATCGGCTACGGTCTGAATGATGTGCATGGTCAGCCCGCGACCGAGCGTAAACCGGATCTTTATATTCTGGATAACCCACAGGTGCCACATCAGATCCATCTGCGGGCAGGCGACTTCGTCACGTTTTATCCGGGCGAAGCCCACCAGGCGCTGTGTGCGATTAACGACAGCCCTGCTCCGGTCAAAAAGCCGTGTTTAAAATCCCCGTCACGTTATTGTAATTAAGAATGGTTATCCCCTAAATAATTCGAGTTGCAGGACAAAACGTTAACGTTGGCCCTTTAGGACGAGGCACATGTATGGGCCTTGTAACGCGGCAACCGCGCGAATCCTCAGGAGCTTACTCAAGTAAGTGACTGGGGTAAGCAAGAGAAGCCAACGCACATGCAGCTTGAAGTATGACGGGGATGCATTAAGGAGACACATCTCATGTCAGCGACAGCCCCCAAACACGCCCTGATTACCGGTAGCAGCTCAGGGATCGGTGCCGCCATCGCACAAAAATTACTGGCGGAAGGCTGGCGGGTAACCGGCCTGTCGCGCAAGCCGGGTGATTATTCACATCCACACTTTACCCACCGTGCGGTGGATATCATGGATACATCCGCGCTGACGGCCATTCTGGACGAGATTGCGCAGGTTGATGCCGTCATCCATGCCGCTGGTATCATGAAGGCCGCCCCGCTCGGTCAGCTTTCGCTGGAAGATGGTGAAATGCTATGGCGATTGCATATCAACGCGGCGCAGGTGCTCGCCGATCGTCTGGTTGATAAGCTGCCGCAAGGTGGAAGAATTGTGCTGCTGGGCAGCCGTACATCCAGCGGCTCCGCGGGGCGCAGCCAGTACGTCACGACAAAATCCGCGATGATCGGCATGGCAAGAAGCTGGGCAGCGGAACTGGCTCCGCGCGGCATTACGGTAAACATTGTCGCACCGGGTGCCACAGAAACGCCGATGCTGACGATGCCGGGCCGCCAGAGTTCTCCGCCGAAGCTGCCACCGATTGGGCGTTTCATCCGGCCGCAGGAAGTGGCCGATCTGGTGGGCTACCTGCTCTCCCCATCTGCCGCAGCCATTACCGGCCAGCAGTTGGTGATGTGCGGCGGTGCCTCGCTGTAATTCATCGTGATTTCCTTGCTAAACCGGCCCCGCAGGCCGGTTTAGTTAGCTGCTGGCGCGGGGTTCAAAGATAAACTTCACTTTTTCCACTACCGGTGGATGCTCGTCGTTGTCCATCATGGCAAGCACCAGACGCCCGACCTCCGCGCCCAGCTTTTCATAATCAAGCCGCATCGCGGTCAGTGCGGGAAATGCGTGTTCGCATTGTTCAGAACCATCCAGACAGGCAATCGCCAGATCGTAAGGAACTTTCATCAGACGGCGTTGGCATTCAAAGAGCGCGCCCAACGCAATTTCTTCATGGCTACAGATAATCGCATCCAGTTCCGGCTGGTTTTGTAGCAGCTCCGTCATCGCATAGCGGCCAAACTGTAGGCTGGGAGCTTCCGGGATCGTAATTTTCAAATCCGCATTGTGATAATGCGCCAGCATGGCTTTATTCCAGCCGTTCAACTGCTGTTTTTGCAAACGGTTATCCGTATGCGCGCCGATATAAGCCACATGACGATACCCCTTTTCCAGCAAAGACCTCGTCAGTTGTTCCGCCGCTTCGGCAAGGGCGATATCAATATTGATGTTTGCACTCAGCGCGGCTGCGCCGGACACATTCACCGTAATGACGTTGCTGGCCTGTATGATGTCCTGAGTACGTTGTGAGAGTTGCGCACTGAATAACACCAGTGCGGCAGGACGCTGCTGCAAGAGTTTTTCCACCATTCCCGCTTCGGTATGCTGGCGATATTCATGGCAGCCCATGATTAACGAAACGTTATGCTTGCCAACTGCCTGTTGCAGCGCCTGCACAAAACGCACGCTGGCGCGATCTTGCTGAAAAGGATAAAGCACCGCAATAGCGGGCTGATAGGCTGACGCCAAGGCGCCTGCGGCCTGGTTCGGTACATAGCCCAGCGTTTTTATCGCATCATTGATTTTCTTCTGCGTGGCATCGGAGACCAGTCCTGGCTCCCTCAATGCGCGGGACACCGTCATCGCGCCGACACCAGCATGGTTCGCAATGTCCTGTAGCGTGACGCGACTCGTACTCTCGGTAAGCTGGCTGGCTTCTTGATTGGGTTCATAGCCCAATGTTCTGGCGGCCAGTTCCACTTTGCTGCGTAACTTCTCAGAGACCAGATCGGGTTTGCGCATCACGCGCGATACCGTCATCGTCCCGACGCCCGCGTAGTCGGCGACATCCTGTAGCGTAACCTTACCGGTACTACGACGCTTACGCATGCTCACTTCCTCTCCATTCGTCATTTTTCTCATCGCACGGTCGCGATAACAGCCGGTGACTTCTATTGCCTTCAGGCTAGCGTGACGCAGGGCAACGTGCGAACGCCCCCGATTTCCTTACTGCGTCATTCACGCCCTGCATCGCCGTTCATAGTGTGCCTGTGGTGACACGGGGGAACAAATAATGGCCCCACTTGTGCTAAGTGGGTCACAGTTAATGATAGACATATCAGTTAGCGCTATCTTTTTAGATGTTAATCACATTATTTTCGCAATCAGCACACTATCCTGCGTTCATAATGATACAGAGGTGACTCTAATGCTTAACACTTTACTAACACCAGACGTTGTTCAGATTTTGCCTGCCTGTGATGACTGGCGTCACGCTATCGCTTTGTCCTGTAAGCCTTTACTGGATAACGGCTCGATTGAACCTACCTATATTGAGGCGATCTATCGCTCTCATGAGGCCATCGGTCCTTACTATGTCGTCGGCCCTGGGATTGCTATGCCGCATGCCCGTCCGGAAGACGGCGTGAATCAACTCGCCGTCAGCCTGACGCTGATTCGTGATGGCGTAGTTTTCCATTCTGACGGTAACGACCCCGTGCATTTGCTGATTGTTCTGGCCGCCACGGACAGCAATAGCCACATCGATATTATTTCACAGCTCGCTCAGTTGTTCGACACGCCTGATGACGTCGCCGCGTTACTCCGCGCGACGGATATCGAACAGGTGCTTTCCGTTATTTCTCGTTATTAATTGCCACCAGAGGGACACACATTATGAAAATTACAGTCGTATGCGGTAACGGCCTGGGTACCAGCCTGATGATGGAAATGAGCATTAAAAACATCGTGAAAGAACTCGGCGTGGTTGCTGATGTGGATCACGTGGATTTAGGTTCGGCGAAAGGCACGGACAGCGACATCTTTGTCGGCACCAAAGATATTGCCGACCAACTCATCGCGCAGGCGGTGGGAGGAAAAATTGTGTCCCTGAATAACATGATCGACAAAGTGGCGATGAAAGAACGCCTGTCGGTTGCCCTGACAGAACTTGGCGCCTTATAAGCGGAGGATCAAAAATGGAATTCTTCCGTTTTTTAATGAGCGATGTGCTGTCTGAACCCTCAATACTGGTCGGTTTGATCGCCCTTATCGGCCTGATTGCACAAAAGAAACCTGCCACAGAGTGCATCAAAGGCACAGTGAAAACCGTGATGGGTTTCCTGATCCTCGGGGCGGGCGCGAGCCTGATCGTGTCCTCACTGGGCGATTTCGCCCAGATTTTCCACCATGCGTTTGGTATCGCCGGTGTGGTACCGAACAATGAAGCCATTGTCGCGGTAGCACAGAAGAACTTCGGCACCGAGATGGCGATGATCATGTTCTTTGCGATGGTTATTAATATCGCCATCGCCCGCTTTACGCCGTGGAAATACATCTTCCTGACCGGACACCACACGCTGTTTATGTCGATGATGGTTGCCGTGATTCTGGCAACCGCCGGAATGAAAGGCGTGCTGCTGATTACCGTCGGGTCGCTGGTCGTCGGGGTATCGATGGTGCTGTTCCCTGCCATTATTCACCCGTATATGAAGAAAGTCACAGGCTCGGATGACGTCGCCTTTGGTCACTTCTCTGCGATATCACAGCTGCTGTCAGCGTTTATCGGCAGCAAGTTTGGTAATAAAGAGAAATCAACCGAAGACATGGAAGTGCCGAAGAGCCTGCTGTTCCTGCGTGATACGCCGGTCGCCATCGCCTTTACCATGTTTTTCATCTTCATTTTCACCTGTCTGTTTGCCGGCCCTGAAGCGGTGAAAACGATGAACGCCGGTGGGAAAAACTGGTTCATGTTTTCGCTGATTCAATCCATTACCTTTGCCGCCGGCGTGTACATCGTGCTGCAAGGCGTGCGGATGGTGATTGCGGAAATCGTGCCTGCGTTTAAAGGCATTTCTGACAAACTGGTTCCCAATGCTAAACCGGCATTAGATTGCCCCGTTGTCTTCCCCTATGCCCCGAATGCCGTTCTGGTCGGTTTCCTGAGCAGCTTTGCGGCTGGGGTGATCGGTATGGTGCTGCTCTACCTGTTGGGTATGACGGTGATCATTCCTGGCGTGGTGCCGCACTTCTTCGTCGGCGCAGCGGCCGGGGTCTTTGGTAACGCCACCGGTGGGCGTCGCGGCGCGATTTTAGGTTCTTTCGCCAACGGGCTGCTGATTACCTTCCTGCCTGTTTTCCTGCTGCCAGTATTGGGCAGTATCGGACTGGCAAACACCACGTTCAGTGATTCCGATTTCGGCGCGGTGGGGATTCTGCTGGGCATCATCGTGCGCTAAGCCGCATGATGAATCTCATCCGACACCAGTTTTAGTTTACGGAGGCAATGATGGAATTCTATTTAGATACGGCTGATGTGGCCGCAGTAGAACGGCTTGCTGGCGTGTTACCGATTAAAGGCGTGACCACCAACCCGAGTATTGTCGCACGCGGAAAAGCCGATATTTATACCGTGCTGCGGGAGATGCAGGCCGTTATCGGCACGGAAGGACAGCTGTTTGCTCAGGTGATGGCACGCGATCCTGACGTGATGGTGGAAGAAGCGCTGAAGCTCAGAGATGTCATTCCTTCTCTGGTCGTCAAAGTGCCAGTGACGCATGCAGGTTTAGTGGCAATTAAGCGATTAACGGCGCTGGATGTTCCCACCCTCGGCACCGCCGTCTACGGTGCGGGGCAAGGGTTTTATGCCGCGCTGGCGGGGGCTCGCTATATCGCGCCTTACGTCAACCGTATTGATGCACAGGGTGGCGATGGGATTGCGCTGGTGAAAGAGCTGCAAACCCTGATTAACCTGCACAGCCCGCAAACTCAGGTGCTGGCAGCCAGCTTTAGGACGCCACGTCAGGTTCTGGACTGTCTGCTGGCCGGGTGTCGGGCGATTACCGTTGACCCTGCCGTCGCCGAGCTGTTCCTGCAAGACCCCGCGGTTGACGATGCCCTTAACCGGTTCGATCATGACTGGCAGGCACGTTTCGGTCATGCCGATCTCGGCTGACTGATGGCAAAACACCACCCGCCTGTCGGGTGGTGTGTCCAACATAACCGTGTTCTCAACACGATCGCATTGCCAAATGCGGTCGTGTTGCCAAAAGCATCAATGCAGGACGAACTCGCGGTACTTTTCCACCAGCGTCAGAAAATCATCCAGACCGCATAAAGACAGGCTCTCTTCGTCGTAATAACTCATGCCTTCTTCCAGCTCATCCGTGGTAAAAGACAGCTGATTTGCCTGCACCATCACTTCTTCTTCATCCAGCGACAGCGTATATTCATGACCTACGCGCCGCCACTGCCGCTCACTGCCCGCAACAGAGCGCGCCGCTTCTTCAACATCAGTCAATACCGTTAGCTGGCCTTTTACTTCTTCATTGAACCAGTGCCCGATCGCTTCATGTCCCATCGACATACGAACGATGACCTGGCCCGTCACATCCCGCAAAAATTCATAGTCCATGATGCCATCCTCACTGTGATGTTTCTTCTGTTCAGTTTAGTCGCCTATGCGCCCTACCGTCGTGACGCACCTTCACCTTTGATGTTGCAGATGCACCATTGATATTGCAGATGCACAATACCCGCAGCCAATGGCCAGCGAACAGACAACGTGAAGTATGAAAACAGGCAGAAAAAAAGGAGGCACAAGGCCTCCTTCGGTGTAGAGATGCGAACTATAGCGAGTTAGACAGTCGTCTGGAAGATCACGCCATCGGCTTTCTCGGTATATTGACCTAACTGGTCAAAATTCAGATAGCGATAGGTGTCCTGCGCGGTTTTATCCACCTGCGACATGTAGGTCTGGTACTCTTCTGACGTCGGCAGGCGACCCAGCAGAGAAGCGACCGCAGCCAGCTCAGCAGACGCCAGATACACGTTGGCACCGGTGCCCAAACGGTTCGGGAAGTTACGCGTCGAGGTAGAAACGACCGTCGCACCATCCGCTACCCGCGCCTGGTTACCCATACACAGCGAGCAGCCAGGGATCTCGATACGTGCTCCGCTCTTACCAAACACGCTGTAGTAACCTTCTTCGGTCAGCTGTGCCGCATCCATCTTGGTCGGCGGCGCAACCCACAGGCGGGTCGGCAGCTGGCCTTTGTGGCTATCCAGCAGTTTACCTGCCGCACGGAAGTGCCCGATGTTGGTCATACAGGAACCGATGAAGACTTCATCAATCTTCTCGCCCTGCACATCAGACAACCAGCGCGCATCGTCTGGATCGTTTGGCGCACACAGGATCGGCTCTTTGATATCAGCCAGATCGATGTCGATCACCGCGGCGTACTCGGCATCGGCATCCGCTTCCAGCAGTTGTGGATCGGCCAACCATTTTTCCATGCCCTGAATACGACGCTCCAGCGTACGGCGATCGCCGTAGCCTTCGGAGATCATCCACTTCAGCAGCACGATGTTGGAGTTCAGATACTCGATGATCGGCGCTTTATCCAGCTTGATCGTACAGCCAGCCGCAGAACGTTCCGCCGAGGCGTCGGTCAGTTCAAACGCCTGCTCGACTTTCAGATCCGGCAGACCTTCGATTTCCAGAATACGACCGGAGAAGATGTTCTTCTTACCTTTCTTCTCAACGGTCAGCAGGCCCTGCTTGATGGCATACAGCGGGATGGCGTGAACCAGATCGCGCAGAGTAATGCCCGGCTGCATTTTGCCTTTGAAACGTACCAGAACGGATTCCGGCATATCCAGCGGCATCACGCCCGTCGCGGCAGCAAACGCCACCAGACCGGAGCCCGCAGGGAAAGAAATACCGATTGGGAAACGAGTATGGGAGTCACCACCCGTACCAACGGTATCCGGCAGCAGCATACGGTTCAGCCAGGAGTGGATAACCCCATCGCCCGGACGCAGTGAGACGCCACCACGGTTCATGATGAAATCAGGCAGCGTGTGGTGCGTGGTCACATCAACCGGCTTCGGATAGGCCGCGGTGTGACAGAATGACTGCATCACCAGATCGGCGGAGAAGCCCAGACAGGCCAGATCTTTCAGCTCATCACGGGTCATCGGCCCGGTAGTATCCTGTGAACCTACAGAGGTCATCTTCGGTTCGCAGTATTCGTCAGGGCGAATGCCCGCGACGCCACAGGCACGGCCCACCATTTTCTGCGCCAGCGAGAAGCCTTTTTTGCTGGCTTCAACCGCTTTGGAAATACGGAACACATCGCTGTGCGGCAAGCCCAGTGACTCACGCGCTTTGGACGTCAGCCCGCGGCCGATAATCAGTGGAATACGGCCACCGGCACGCACTTCATCCAGCAATACATCGGTCTTCAGCGCAAACGTCGCCAGCACTTCATTGGTGTCGTGGCGGCGTACTTCGCCTTCATACGGGTAAATGTCGATCACATCGCCCATATTCAGATCGTTCACATCCACTTCGATCGGCAGCGCGCCGGCATCTTCCATCGTGTTGAAGAAGATCGGGGCGATCTTGCCGCCCAGCACCACACCACCACCGCGTTTGTTCGGAACGTAAGGGATATCTTCGCCCATGAACCACAGCACGGAGTTGGTTGCCGATTTACGCGATGAGCCTGTACCGACAACGTCGCCGACGTAAGCCAGCGGGAAGCCTTTCTTGTTCAGTTCTTCGATCTGTTTGATCGGGCCCACAGCACCAGGCTGATCGGGATCGATACCTTCACGGGCGTTTTTCAGCATCGCCAGCGCGTGCAGCGGGATGTCAGGGCGTGACCAGGCATCAGGCGCCGGAGACAGGTCATCCGTGTTGGTTTCACCGGTGACTTTAAAGACGGTAACGGTAATTTTTTCCGCCAGTTTCGGGCGGGACAGGAACCACTCGGCATCAGCCCAGGATTGAATCACTTTCTTGGCGTGCGCATTGCCTGCTTTCGCTTTTTCTTCCACATCGTAGAAGTTATCAAACATCAGCAGCGTATGAGACAGCGCTTCGGCGGCAATCGGTGCCAGTTTGTCGTTGTCTAACGCATCAATCAGCGGATGGATGTTATACCCACCCTGCATGGTACCCAGCAGCTCAACCGCTTTTTCCTGGCTAACCAAAGGGGAAGTGGCTTCACCTTTAGCGACGGCAGCCAAAAAACCGGCCTTCACATAGGCGGCTTCATCAACACCGGGAGGGACGCGATTAATCAGCAGATCAAGCAATGCTTCTTCTTCGCCTGCCGGGGGATTCTTGAGTGACTCAACCAGCGCGGCCATCTGCGTGGCATCTAACGGTTTAGGAACAATCCCCTGCGCAGCCCGCTCGGCTACGTGCTTACGATATTCTTCTAGCACGACGTTCTCCTCGCTCTCATTGTCTTCATTATGCCGGCGCTCTTGTTCCCAATTGTGGTGTCCATGCCTGGGTGTCAGCGTGTGGATGTAAGGTAGTAGAGTGTCCGGTCCAGCCTCGTCAGCATATCAGGATTTGAATTGATTGTTAATTCGTTCACATAATAGCAACATTAATTTTTATTCAACTATGCTATGTGCCCAATTTCATTATCGCTGAAAAATGCCGACATCAGCAGAATAGCATGTCCCTGACGGCACACACTAACTATGCTGATTTAACCACATAATAGGTAGGCTTTTAACAACATAGCGTGTTTAATCATCGTTTGATGGCATAGCGATAATCAGAATGTTCGCAATAGAGTCGAGAAAAACGTTAACAGATGATAGGTGCCTTTACGGCAACGATGCCGGATGACCTCTTTGATAACAGGAAAAAACGCCATGAAGATAACACGGTATCTGCCAATGGTTTTCGTCTCTGCTTTCGCGTTCACCGCATCCGTCTATGCCGCCCCTATCGAGCTGGAGGGTATCGGTTTAACGCGCGATATTCCTTGTAATGGCAATAATGTCAATATTTCAGGCAACGGTAACAACATCGTACTGACGGGCAAATGTGCCAATATTTCCGTCGCTGGTTCTGAGCACAACATCACGTTCGATACCGCAACATCGCTTACCGTGACCGGTTCAGAGATTGCCGCCACAGGTCAATCGACGGGTGATCTGACCGTCGCCGCGTATAAAAACACCATCCGCACGCACATCTTCGCCGAGGATAAACCCGCAAAGGTGAATGTAACGGGTACGGAACATCATCTCGATCTGGATTTTAAAGGCCCCGCCGTTGTTTCCTTCAATGGCATCAGCAACCGCCTCTCATGGGGAGGAACAGAACCGAAACTCTCTTCTAGCGGTGCTAATAACGTCATCAAGCAAAAGCCCTAATTTGCTGCGTTTATTCCTCTGAAAGATACCTGACGAACGGATTCCGGCAACAAAGAACACACGGCCCAATCGACAACTCGCCGATTGGGTCGTCATTTTAGTACAAAGAATATCGAATCAATTCGCGCCAGAGCGGGTCACATCATGCCTTAAACGTCAGCCACGGGCGCAGCCGTGCCACAGGTTGAATCAGCCCTGACTGCGTCTGAATATCAATCACGGGCGTAACCGGCTTATAAGCCGCCGGCGCCTCTTCCCGCAGGCGCTCATCCTTCAGCGTGATGCATTGCCAGGGCACCGTCTCTGCCTGTTTTACCATATCGATCTTATTGCGCATACTTTGCCGACGTTCGGCACGCCCTGCGCCGTGTGAACACGACCACAGCCAATCAGGGTTCCCCTTCCCAGTGACGAGATAAGAGTAGTCCCCCATTGAGCCGGGAATCAGCGCGAACTCTCCGGCTTTGGCGGGGGTCGCCCCTTTACGATGCAGATTCATTCCGTGCTCCGGCAGAATAATGTTATGCGACAGATCGACCACCAGCTTGCTGGTATCCCGCGTAAACACCTGCTTCCAGGAAGAGCGAATCAGTTCAGTCAGCACGATCCGGTTGATCCACGCATAGCGGGCAGCAACGCCCATCGCTTCCATATAGTCCGTCGCCTGCTCATCAACCAGACCAAACAGGCCGGACGCCGGGTATTTTTCTCCCGCAGGCCAGCAGGCTCGCGCTTTATCGATCCCACGCTGGCCGACATAAAAGCCCACGTCCCGTGAACCGGTATGAATCATAATGACGACTTCGCCTTCCTGTACGCCAGCCTGATACGCCGCATGCCGATCCAAAACCGCATCAACAATTTGCAGCTCGACGAAATGGTTACCCGACCCAACCGTACCCAGACTGGAAGGTCGCAGAATCTCGCGCGGTGCAAAAAACGGTTCTGGCGCATGCCGACTAGCAGCACGAACCGCATCAGTGCCGGCAATGGAGCCGAATTCTGCCGACAAGCGTCGGAAGTCTACTTCCTGCCAGAGCCCCTGCAAGGGCAGCGCCGCAAGCCATGCCGAGAGTCCTTCGTCAAAGAGCGCGGAAAACGAATCCGGCGTTACAGGGACATCACGCTGATCCAGCAGTAATGTGTTCTTGAGCGCCTGAATCAGCGCCGGTTTATGTGCGTCAGCATCAGTATGATGTACGCCCGTCGTCAGCAAGCGCATCCCGCAGTTGATATCCGTCCCAATCGCCGCAGGGATAACAAAGTTCTCCGTAGTGGCGACAATGCTGCCGACGGGCGCAAACGTGCCGGGGTGGAAATCCGGCGTCGCGCGAGCGGCGCAGACGTATGCATCGCTGCCCGGTAGGTGTACCGAGGCGAAATCCAGCAGTTGCTGAACCGCCTTTTCTTCCAGCGGCAATGTTTCCGGCAACAGAACCTGCGCTTCCACATGCTGCCTGCGGAGATGATAAATAGAATGTTGGTAATCGGTGTCTATCCCCAAACGGGATAAACGTTTTTGTAAGCGAGTAAATGTAGACATGGTGCTACCTGGAAAAACAGAAAATCGCTCCTCCCGTTTCGAGGAGAAGGTTGTTTTTCCTGCAGCAGCAGATTCAGGAAAGGATGTCGGGTTATTCTAGGGAGGAATGCCGCTGTTGTAAACCGTCACGGCATAGCGCGGCACCACCGTCCGCAGCGTTGTTGAGCGCCGTCATTATCCGCGCTCAAGGCCGAGAGTATGGTAAACTCAATACATTAGTCATCTCTAAATTAGCCAGTCACGCAGGACGGTATGAACATGACGTTGAGCAATTCGGATCGGGAATTCATGCAGGACGGTGCGAAAAAAGCCGCGGCGCTGCTGCGCGCGATTGGCAACGAGAACAGGTTGCTGGTGCTTTGCCTGCTTATCGAACACGGTGAAATGTCGGTGGGTGCGCTGCTTGAACATATCCCGCTCAGCCAGTCCGCCCTCTCACAGCATCTGGCGAAAATGCGTGAAGAAGGATTGATTAGCTATCGACGCGAATCTCAAACGCTGCACTACCGCATCGAAAATCAGAATGTAGAAACGATCGTTGCCACCTTAAAAACCATTTTCTGTCCCTGATAGCGGCAATAAAAATTTCTGGGAGAAATTTTTAACGTTGCGCAGCAACGGCCCGCAGGGTGACGACCAGGGATGGCACGCCATAAAAAACGCCACGGTACAATGGCACCGTGGCGTTCGCGATTCAGTATGACGGATATAAAACTTAGAACGACGTCTTCACGTTAACAAAGAAAGTCCGTCCCGGTTCGTTATAGGTTGCCGCACCCGCCCCCGCAATAGTAACGGAATTATTGTTCACCACATCCTGCGCATTACCGGCACGGAACAGACGTTTATCAAACAGGTTCTCGACACCACCCGTCACGCTCAGGTTCTTATTAAACGTATAGGTACTGCTTAACCCGAACAGCGCATAAGGGCTTAACTCATTGGTCGCGCTACCCGTTACACGCTCACCTTTGTAGTTATACTTCTTCGGCTTCTGGCGACCATACCAGGTCACATCGGCCAGGAAGGAGAGGTTCTCTGTCGCCTGCCAGTCTACGGATGAGTTCAGGGTAAACTCCGGCGTAATCGACAAATAATCACCCGTGGTTTTATTCTTCGACTCCAGCATCCAGGTCAGGTTGTTACGCCAATTGATGGTCTCCGTGACAGGAACGGTCAGGTTACCTTCCAACCCCTGAATGACGGCTTTCGGTACATTGCCCCACTGGAAGATATTGGCGTTGGCATATCTTGAATCACTCCCGCCCACCGCTTTACCGATGACATTGTTGCCTGCTTCAATCTTGTTACGGTAATCGTTATGGAAGTAGGTGATGCCAGCGATCAACCCATCACGGTGAAACTCCAGACCGATTTCTTTGTTCAGGCTGGTTTCCGCTTTCAGGTCTTCATTACCGATCAGGTAGCAAGACGTGCCGCCCGAACAGCCCTGCCCACGGCTATAGAGCAGGTAATTCTCGTTAGTCTGGTACAAGTTCGGCGCTTTGTAAGCACGGGCGATACCCAGCTTCAGCGTGTAGTCGTCACCTAATTCCTGCGACAGGTTGAGCGACGGGCTCCAGTTAGTGCCCGCCGTGCTGTGATGATCGACGCGCAGCGCCGGCGTCAGCATGGTACTGTCCGTCAATTGGACGTTATCTTCCACAAAGGCGGAAGCCAGACGAGCGGCTGATTTCTCACTGCGTCCACTGCTGCTCAACGACCCCACGCTACCACCTTCGGTCGTCGTCTGCGTGTTCGAAACCGGATCTGTCATCTTCTGCTCGTTCCACTCAACCCCGAACGTGAGTACCTGCTCGACCCAGAGATTCAGCGGAATATTCACTTCGTTGTGCGCGGTGAAGTTATCCAGTTTTATCGTGCCATATTGATTCGGAATATTGGTATCAAAAATTCCTTCTAAACCGCCAGACAGCCCCTCAAGGATACGGGTATTGTGCGTACGCTCGTATTGCAGATACGACGTAGAGCTGACGCCGCTGTCCCAGTAGCCGCGATGCGTTACCGCAAAATTCTGGCGGTACATACGGTTGGTTTCCTTACCGTAATTGCTAACAACAAGCGGATTCGTGTTGGTATTTTGCGAATCACCCGCATAGATGTTGCCCTGACGGCTGGAACCCGCTTCAAACTCCAGCGACTGTTGCTTGGTCATATCCCAGCGCAACAGACCGTTGATATCTTTATTACGCACCCCTTCGCGTCCGGAAGGCAGTGAAGCTGACTGATTACCCGCCCGCGCGGACTGATGCCCTTCGTTAATATCGCGTGCATCAGCCTGAGTTTTATTCAGGTTGCCGTACAGACGGAAACTCAGACTGTCGGTCAGGCCGCCCATCAGGCTAAAGTCGGTACGCTTGGTCGCGCCTTCCGAGCTATGCTCCGGCGCGTTCAGGTAGGTGTTCCAGGTACCATGCCATTCCTGACTCGGCTGTTTGGTGATGATGTTAACCACACCGCCCGCTGCACCATTACCATAGCGCGCCGCCGCCGGACCGCGCAGCACTTCAATGCGCTCGACCATATCGGCAGGCACCCAGTTGGTGTCACCGCGGGTATCACGTTCACCGCGCCAGCCGTAACGCACGGCGGTACGGCTCGATACCGGCTTGCCATCCACCAGAATTAACGTGTTTTCCGGCCCCATACCGCGGATATCGATCTGACGGTTGTTACCGCGCTGGCCGCTGGTTGAGTTACCGGACAGATTGACGCCCGGCATGGTGCGAATCAGATCTGACAGGTCGTTAGCGGGCGGACGCTTGCTGATATCCTCAGCCGTAATCACCGACACGCCCGGCGCCTGACGGGTTTGCTCTGCGGCCGTCACCACCATCGTATCGCCCGATGCTTTACTTTCAGCCTGATTCTGCACCTGAGGAGCGGGTTCTGTCGAAGGAGTGGTCGAGGTCTGCGCAGCGCTCAGAAACGATGTCATCCCGCAGCTAACGCCAATGAGCGTCGCCAGATAACGACGCGATTGTGGTAGTTTCATCAAAATTATCCTGCCCTGTAAGAAATGAATAAGTAGCCTGAAAAAGGAGCAACATCGCAGCCGGTACAGCGACACCTAACGACAATCAGCAAAAACGCTGAATAACGGCGGAGATAAAACGCGCAGACGTGGCGGTTATCGGGAGAGAAGCGTCATGCCAACGGGCATCACGGCGTGTTGTTATGAAATGCTGTGTGTAATCAATCAGCCCTTTTCTCCGCATTGCCGGAAATGGAAAATGCATTTATCGTACAATGTGACGTTTTCAACGAAAAATGCTATTGAGAAGTATTTGCATTACCATTTTGACGCGGTCATTGTTACATTTGTCATTCAGGACGGGGTTTGCTCTAGCAGCAAAATGTTTTGCCAAAGCATCAAAATGGAAGGCGCAGGTCGAAGGGTTTAATCAGGTAGGTAATCACGTGCGCAGCTTCACACAGTCATCAAAGCCAATCTATAAAGATCACATCGTTCAGCAATCCAGCTTGGTCGCGAACAATTACCGTTTTATCGGCCCCCGGCTGATCGATAACACGCCGGTGCTATTTGGGTCGTTCAGTGTCGTGCAGCTTAATCCGCACCTGATTCTGCATACCGCAGATGTGATTAATCGCCACAACATGAAAACCCAAAACTTGCTGGATGACGCCATCAAGCTCGCCATTGTGGTGAGCGGCAATGCGCATATCTCATTTGACCATCAGGAACTGCACCTGGGAGAGAGCCAGCCTGCTTCGCTGATTTCGCTGACGGAGCCGACGATGTTCACCCGCATCGGCAAGCGTGATGAATATGAGCGAACGATTACGCTGACGTTCGACAGGGAATGGCTGTACGGCAATATGATGGACACCGTTGGCGACTGGCAGGCTATCCACGATTTCACGCAGACCCATCTGGCGACACACCTGTGGACGCCGTCCCGGCAGGCGCTGGCGATTGCCTTACAGACGCTGGACGCTGAACCTTGCCAAACGCCGCTCCAGCGCCTGTATCTGGAAACGCAGTGTATGGGCCTGATTATCGAGGCTTTTACGTCATTGACCGCCAGCGTAGCGCAGGAGAAAAGCAGCGGTGTGACCCTGCGCGGCTACCATCGCATTCAACAGATCAGAGATATGCTGGAAAGCGGCAGCG
Source organism: Pectobacterium sp. PL152 (assembly GCA_021907015.1). GTDB lineage: Bacteria > Pseudomonadota > Gammaproteobacteria > Enterobacterales > Enterobacteriaceae > Pectobacterium. The sequence goes on from CP091064.1 coordinate 1,580,909, forward strand.
CCGATCAGCTTTCGATGAGTGAGATAGCCAAAAGCGTCAACATGAGTGAAAGTACGCTACAGCGCCATTTTCGTCAGACGTTCAATATGAGCGTGTTTGAGTACCTGCGTAACTGCCGCTTACAGCGCGCCATGCTGGCCTTGCAAAAAGACGGCATCGGTATTGCGCAAGCGGCCAGCATCGCCGGTTACAACAGCCCCGCCAACTTTGCCACCGCCCTGCGCCGTGCATTCGGTATTACACCGGGGCAGCTAAAAGACCGCTTCTGATTCCGAATCACTAATAACCAAATGGAATTTATTATTCCGTTTGGTTATTAATCGCTCTTCAGCGATGCGCAGTAAATTAATGTTTTTCTGCCAGCACACATGACAACCCATGACCAATCAGACTGATATCACCGCAGCGCTTGCCCACCACATCATCCATAGCGAACCCAATCGGGAAGCGATTGATGCCGCCCGTGACGGGGTGACTGACTTCATCTCCACCGCGCTCCCAATTGCACAAGGGGCCATTGCCGATAGCGGGCTCGCGCCGTTAAAGCAGGTATTCAGCGGCACGGACAGCCTGACGCGTAGTCTGATTCTGGGCTATTCCGGTCACGTACTGGACTTTGACGATTACCATCCGGCGTTTCGTGGACACCCCAGCACCGTCATCCTGCCTGCGCTATTTGCCCTTGCCGCAGAGGATTCATCCGTAACGGAAGAAGCGTTTTTGGCGGCGTATGTGATCGGCGTGGAAGCGGCAGGCAGAATCGGGCTGGCATGCGGCCCGCGTCATTACAGCCTCGGCTACCACAACACCGCCACACTCGGCGCTATCGCCGCCGCCGCTGCCGCAGCACGTCTGGCTGGCGCGTCGGTGGAACAGACGCAGACCATTCTTGGTCTGGCTGCCACACAGGCCGCAGGGCTGCGGGCGCAGTTTGGTTCAGCGGTCAAACCGCTACATGCCGGGCTTTCCGCCAGAGCGGGGCTAACCGCCCTCAAGCTGGGCTTAGCAGGTTTTGAGGGCAACACACAGCAGGTGATTGACGCCTTTCTTGCCGCGCACGGCGATCAAAAACAGCAGCCGGAGCTGCTGGTTGAAAACTGGGGTGCGCCGTGGCGTATGCTTTCTCCCGGCCTGGAGTTCAAGCGCTACCCAACCTGTGGCGGCACCCACAGCGCTGCCGAAGCGGCTTTTGCCCTGCGGGAACAGTGGCATCAGCAGAATGGTGCGGATGCCGATCTGGCCGCTGCCATCGAACAGATCACGGTGACATTCCCGCCGGGTGGCGATGTTGCACCGTTTATCCGTAACGCGAAAAACGGTGTAGAGGCACGGTTCAGTCTGGAATATGTGATTGCGGCGGCGCTGATTGAAGGGGAGCTGAAGCTGGCACATTTCTCGGAAGCACCGGTTGAAACCACGATCTCCGCGCTGGCAAAGCGCGTCGTACGCCGCGCCGATGAAACCGCCCCACCCGATGAGCTTGACCCGGAAGCACGTTTTCATGAAGTTACGCTGCACTTGCGTAACGGCAACACGTTAGTACAGCGCACGACTCGTCAGGAAACCTCGGCACGCCCCACCGATCTCCGTGCCAAGCTGCGGCAAACTCCCGGGTCGCTGACGCATCTCGACAGCGACCTGATCGCTGACCGCTGCGCATTACGGCATGACGGCGATTTACGCTATTTGCTTGGGCTGTTGTTTTAACAAGATGCTGTTTTAACAACATACTGTTTTAACAGGATGCGAGGTGCTGTCGATAACCCTCATTATCGACAGCCCTATTATCAGCAATACTATTACTGGCAATACCATGAACGCCAATACCCTTGCCGACAACCACCACACTGTCAGATCGAATTAGTCTGCCTGATGGGAAAGCCATTTCCCTTTTTCATCAAATACCGTCACGCCCGGCACTCTGGAGTAGTTCCCTTCCCCTTCTGATTTATAGTGGGTCGCCAGTATATGGGGAGCGCGATAATTAAACTCAAAATAGCCATCATCAGGATTCTTGACGATCAGTTTGCCCGCACTATCGATGAGTCCTTCTTCTACCTTGAAGTAGCGATTATCAAGGTTGTTTTTAAAAGACGTCGCTTCACCATACGTAAACAGGTTCTTTTTCTCTTGTGCGGCGATAGCAGGGAAACGCGTCACATCAAGCTGACGTAATACATGCAAGAACATCAGGCGTTCCAGCGGCGTTCCCGCATCTTTCGGGACTAAAAATTGCAATGTAAGCCCGCTTCCTACATTCACATTGTATTCATAGCCGACAAACGCGCTGTCGCCATAAATAAAAATGTTATCAACTTCTTTACCTTCGGGGACGATCTCTTTGGTTTCAGCCATGAGTTCAGGAATCGATTGGGGTGCGATCGTAAAATAAATATCGTACTTAAACACTTCCGACGGGAACCGTATTTCAATGCGCGTTTTTGACATGCTCCGTTTAATAAAGCGTTCAGGCTTTTCCATGCGCTGTTCGAGCGTTTTCCAGATAGCCTGATGCATTTCTGAAATATTAAATACATCAGCGATCTTTACGCCATACTTCGCTTCCAGTTCCTGCTGAGATAATGCCAAATCGTACATCGACAACGCCTGCTCGCCACGGTAACGTTCATCCATGGTACGCAGTACGGCAAACGCGTTGGCTAACGCGACAGTGTCTTCAGCATTCGCTAACCCGATAAAGTAGCGTTGCTTAGCCTCATCATATTGAAAATAGACCGTTTCCAATTTGCCTTGTTGATTAGCATATGCCGCGCCGTTTTCCGACTGGAACAGCACGCCCTTTTGCCCTTCCAGCCACGATGCCAGATTAAACGCCTCTTTTGCCGCGCTAACGGTAAACAGGTCAAAATCGGTCTTATTCTGCTTATCCCGATAGGTGTAGATCTGCGTGTCTTTATTTTCCCGATCGATAAGCAGACGTCCCATTCTGCGCACGTAAGTCCCGTGTTCCCACAAGCTCAGCTTATCGAACATGGCAAACGGCAGCTTAATCGTAAAGTCGTCTTCAGGATAAAAAGGGATGCCGGGGAAATCATCCATCGGCGCGCGGTTAAATGTTTCTTTCTCTTCAAGAAGCCGCGCCTGATAGGCTTGTTTACGTTCTTCAAAACGCTGCTTGAGCTTGAGTAAAGCAGGTGACTGTTCTTCCGTCTTTTTCAAGACCATGGTGATTTCACAATAATAAAACGCACAGGCAGCGCTTTTATCCGATACGAACGTAACTGTATTTCTCCCGGTGATGTTTAGCGTGTGCCACATACCGTTGACCTGTATACGGTTGTCTTTCATTTCCTCGGTATATTCGCCATCCTCGCTGTAGTAACTCACCTGCGTCGGCGTCAGATTAAAATAGAGGTCGTTTTTAATGCCCTTGAGGTTTTGTGCGATATGTTCCTGAAGGTTATCTCTGTTTTTATTAGCTTCAGGATTTTTACTGTTATCAAACACCACACGGATATCCTCAACCAGATATTTCCCCTCGCTCAGTGTCTCTTCTCCGTTACAACCCGACAGCCACAACGCCATCATGATAATACCCAGGTATTTCTTCATCACTTCATCCCTGTAAAATTAAAAAGCCTCTGAATGCCGCGGCACGCAGAGGCTAGCAATGCATCAGTAAGCTGATGTTATCAAAAAATTTATTATACTCGTCATACTTCAAGTTGCATGTGCGTTGGCTACGCTCACTTACCCGAATCACTTACCTCAGCAATCTCGTCGGGATTCCTTCCCTTGCCGCCTTCACGAAACTCGAATTATTTAGAGTCTATCATTCAGGCACTGCCGGTTAGGGTTTTAGCCATTGGTCCAGAAAGCGAAACACCTCTTCCTGCTGTTCCTGATAGAACACGTGCCCCAGCTCAGGCCATATTTTGGTTTGCAGTTTGCTGCCTGCCCGTTGGGATTGCCATACCTCATGCATTTTGGCATAAGCATCCTCAACCGATTTCGTCGGGAACAGCTTATCTTGGCCACCGTTAAATAACAGCATCGGTTTTGGTGCAGCAACGCTCGCCACATCCGGGAAGTCAAAGCGTGTCGGTTGCCCCGGATGCAGCATATAGAATGCCGACTGGCCTCTGAGCACATTATTGCCCGGCGTCATCAGCCCCTCGTATGTACCAATCCAGGAGACTGCCGCCGTTGCTGCCACCTTGTCCGATAGCGCGGCGAGCTGCCAGGCACGATAGGCACCCATTGAGAACCCTACGACGCCAATACGTTGCTTATCAACCCGCTCAAGCGATGCCAGAAAGTCCGTTGCCCGCATGTCTTCATAGGCCATCAGACCCGCGAGCGAACGCCCCAGATTAAAGAAGTTACTTGCCAGTGCCTGCTGCTGCTCATATTTGATCGGCCCGCGCGATCCCCAACCTAGCGCATCAACCGCCAGCACTACATAGCCCCGCTTCGCCAGTTCATCCCCGACAAAACGACCAGTGAAAAACTTATCCGCCCATGCCTGTGCAGAAACGAGCTGTTCGTCATTGCCCCACGGCTTGATCATCTTCTCCTTGCCGATATCAAACTTCGCGCCGTGATCGTGCAGCAGGATGACAGCAGGATGCGGCCCCGCGCTTTTTGGCGTCAGGAGCAACGCATCTACGCGGCTTTCATCCGTCAGATTGAACGCAACTTTCTCCGCCGTGTAGCTACCGCGATCCTGTTTTTCAATCGCCTGCGGCGCAAAGTCTTTGGTGGAATCCGGCGTCAGGAGCAGCGAACGCAGTGTTTTTCGCGACTGGGATTGCCACTGGCTAAAATCCGTAAAATTTCCGGATAGCCAGGAATCCGAGTAGGTCATCTGCTGTTTAAGCTGCGGATAAAACGAAGGCAGCCCTTCATCCGTGACCGCCTGATTCGTCGCGGGTTGAATCGTAGGGTTCATATCGTTCGCCATCAGTGAAGGGCTGGCCAGCAACGCCGCCAGTAGCCAGACAGAGGAGCGTAAGGTATTAAAATTCATCATAACCTCAAAAATAAAACATCGTTTCTTTTTTGAGGTTTGATTGTAATTGACGCAGCTAAAAATAAACGGACGGAACGCGCATTCTGCGAAGCGCCCGGCAAAAAATCGCACCCGATTACGTTACCGTCGCGCCACGGGGAAACCGTGTTGTCTGGCAGACCACACCACAGCGAGCGCAATCAATAACAGCACTAACAGCACCGGAGAGAATGCGACGACGCCGAAATACTCCAGCAGCACACCGCCGATAATACCGCCTCCTGCGATAGCCATATTCCAGACGGTGACCAACATGGATTGCGCCACATCGGCCCCTTCCCCAGCGGTTCTGACTATTGCCGTTTGGAACAATGTCGCCGCGCCGCCGAAAGCAAGCCCCCAGACGGACACAGCCCCATAGACCACAGCATGTCCCTCACCCGCCACGCCAAGTGCCAGTACGGATACGCAGAACAATGCCGAACAGGCAAGCGTCAGGGCGCGTAAATAGCGGTCAATCAGCACGCCAATCATCCAGATACCCAGTAACGATGCGACACCGAATACCAGCAGCACCAGACCGGTCTGTGCGACCATACCCACCGCCGCGAGAAACGACGCAATATAGGTGTAGAGGATGTTATGCGCCAGCACAAAGGCCAACACGACGCATAATACGGATCGCACGCCTGCCACCGTGAACACCTGCCCCAGCGACAGCCTCTTATCTGCCGATTGCCCAGCGAAATCCGGCACCTGAATACGAACCCACAGCATGAGTATTAATGCCAAACCACTCATCATACCGAAGCACATGCGCCAGCCGAGTAAGTTACCCAGAAAGGTGCCAGCGGGCACACCGAGCGACAGCGCCAAGGGGGTACCCACCATCGCTATCGCAATAGCGCGCCCCTTCTGATGTTCAGGCACCATACGCGCCGCGTAGCCTGCCAGTAGCGCCCACAGCAACCCGGCTGAAACACCCGCCAGAAAACGCGCCGCCATCGTCAATACATAGCTGCCGGAAAACGCGGTAATCGTATTGGCAACGACGAAGCCTGCGATGGCTGATAGCAGCAGCAGTCGGCGACGCACACCTTGCGTCGCGGCGGTCAACGGGATCGCGGCCACTAGAGAACCCACGGCATAGATAGTGACAGTTTGCCCGACCCAGGCTTCAGACACAGCCAGACCTTGCGCCATTTGCGGCAGCAAGCCCGCTGGCAGCGCTTCGGTCAGGATAGTGATGAAGGCTGCCGTGGCTAATGCCAGCAATGAGGCAACAGGCAGTCTGTCACGGTGTATATCGGTCAATGAGGCCGTCATCGTATTGCCTCCAACGAGCTATACACGGCATCACGCAGATCGGTGACAAAACGCCCCGACATCCCCTCGTACATGGTGTTGGTGAAAGCCACCACGCTCAAACCTTGTTGTCGATCGACAAACCATGAATGACCGTAAGCTCCCCCCCAGCGCCAGGTGCCTGACGATTCTGGCGACTCGGCTAACTGCGGATCGCGCAAGACCGAGAAACCGAGGCCAAAGCCGCAGCCCGGTGCATTGGGCAGTTCCAGCCCCTGCGTTTGATCGCGCCCCATCTCCTCGATCAGCGCGTCAGGCAGCAGCACGTCACCCCCTTTACGCAGGGCTTCCAGCAGGCGCAGCAGATCCCAGGGCGTCCCTGCCATACCAGCACCACCTGACGGGAAGGCCTGAGAGTCAAAGATACGGGCAGGGCTGTACGCGATGCCAATTGCCCCCTCAAAGGGAGAAACCGTTTCGCCTTCGGCCAGACGGTGCGGCTGCGGGGTGTCATTCACGTACGCGGTAGTCAGGCGCAATGGCTCACACACCGTGAAGCCGGTGTCGTGCATGTCCAGCGGGTCAGTCACCAGTTGGCGAACCGCCTCGTCCAATGACGTACCGTGAACGCGTTCGATCAAGGCTCCCAATACGTCTGTTGCCAGCGAATAGCCCCAGGCCTCTCCCGGCGCGTATTGCAGAGGAACGCTGGCGATGCGACGCAGGTTCTCAGTCAAGCTGATGCCGGAGGCATCCATACCGTCGGAGACACCCGCCTGTGCGTAAGGGCCGTCCGCATGGGGTTCGAAAAAGCGGTAGCCCAAACCCGCGGTGTGGCTAAGCAACTGCCGCACGGTAATACGAGAAGGACTGCCGTCGAGCAGTCGGGTCTGGAACGTTGGTATCCAGCGAGTGATATCCTCATCCAGATCGAGCCGACCTTGCGCCACCAGCACCAGTGCCGCCACAGACACGATAGGCTTGCTGACAGAGGCAAACCGGAAGATAGCGTCCAGCGCCATCGGGCGGGCATTCTCCCGGTCAGCCCATCCTGCTGCCTGCTGATGAATCAATTCTCCGTTGCGTACAACCAGCACAACAGCGCCGACCAAACGCCCATCATCCAACGCCTGTTGAACGACGGCCTGAATTCGGGCAGAGAAAGGGGCTGCTGAAGCATGGGTATCCAGAGCTAATACGGGAGTTATCACGGCGTGTTCCTTTTATCAATGAGCGTTCCCGTTACGATAGAAAATCAGCAATTAAAGAAAAAGTAGGCTACTGTTCCTTAATATAAGGAATAAATTGTCCGCAATAGAGAGGATATATGGACAGCCTGAATGGCTTAGCGGTATTTGTGCAGGTGGCCGAAACACGCAGTTTTATTGCAGCGGGCCGACTACTGGGCGTGTCAGCGTCTGCGGTTGGCAAAAGCGTCGCACGGCTTGAAGAAAAACTGGGCGTGAGACTGTTTCACCGCAGTACGCGCAGCATCACATTGACCGCCGAAGGCTCACTATTTCTGACACGTAGCCGACGAATTCTGGCTGAGATCGAAGCAGCAGAACTGGAGATATCGCAGACCAGCGCCGTCCCGCGCGGACGCCTGCGGGTAAGTCTGCCGTTGGTCAGTTCACTGGTGTTACCCGTACTCGGCGAATTCATGCGCGAATACCCCGACATTGAACTGGATTTAGACTTCACCGACCGCATGGTGGACGTGATTGAGGAAGGCTTCGATGCTGTCGTACGGACAGGTGACCCCGTGGATTCGCGCCTCACCGCGCGCAGGCTGGGCACTTTCCGTTTTCTGGTGGTGGCCGCGCCAGACTACCTTGCCCGGTACGGTTGCCCCCAGACACCTGCCGACCTGATACAGCATGCCTGTCTGCACTATCGCTTCCCTAACAGCGGCAAACTGGAGCAATGGGCGCTGCGATTTCTCCCCGGCGAACCCGAGTTGCCATTGCCCACCTCAATGATCTGCAACAATATCGAAACGCGCGTTTGTTTTGCACTACAAGGGCTGGGAATCGCTTACCTGCCAGATTTCTCTATCCGTGAACAGTTGGCAGAAGGGCAACTACAACCGACTACGTGGAACGCAACGGCATCTTCCATGTGCTATGGCCAGCCAGCAAGCACCCGTCACCAAAAGTACGGGCATTCGTGGATTTCCTCTGCGCGCGAGTATTTCCCACTTCTGATACATAAAAAAAATCCGGCACCTGTATAGGTGCCGGATTGAATTCACGCTAGTCGAACCTGAGCGAACTTACTTCTTCTTCGCTTTCGGGTTCGGCAGGTCGGTGATGCTGCCTTCAAAGATTTCAGCGGCCAGACCAACAGACTCATGCAGCGTTGGGTGCGCATGGATAGTCAGTGCGATATCTTCTGCATCACAGCCCATTTCGATCGCCAGACCGATTTCACCTAACAGTTCACCACCGTTAGTACCGACAATCGCACCACCGATAACACGGTGAGTTTCTTTGTCGAAAATCAGTTTGGTCATACCGTCAGCGCAGTCAGACGCGATCGCACGGCCAGACGCTGCCCATGGGAAGGTCGCGGTCTCGTAGCTGATGCCTTTCTCTTTCGCTTCTTTCTCAGTCAGACCCACCCATGCCACTTCCGGTTCGGTATAGGCAATAGAAGGAATCACTTTCGGATCGAAGTAATGTTTCTTACCGGAGATAACTTCGGCAGCAACGTGGCCTTCATGCACGCCTTTGTGCGCCAGCATCGGCTGACCGACGATGTCGCCGATAGCGTAGATGTGCGGCACGTTGGTACGCATTTGCTTATCAACGTGGATGAAGCCGCGATCGTCAACTTCCACGCCCGCTTTGCCAGCATCCAGGTTTTTGCCGTTCGGCACACGGCCGATAGCGACCAGAACCGCGTCGTAACGCTGTGGTTCGGCTGGCGCTTTTTTACCTTCCATCGTCACATAGATGCCGTCTTCTTTGGCTTCTACTGCCGTCACTTTGGTTTCCAGCATCAGATTGAACTGCTTGCTGATACGTTTGGTGAAGACTTTGATGATGTCTTTGTCAGCTGCCGGAATCACCTGATCGAACATTTCAACAACGTCAATCTGTGAACCCAGAGCGTGGTAAACGGTACCCATTTCCAGACCGATGATACCGCCGCCCATAACCAACAGGCGTCCAGGGACGCTTTTCAGCTCCAGCGCATCGGTAGAATCCCATACGCGCGGGTCATCATGAGGAATGAAAGGCAGTTGGATCGGACGTGAACCCGCAGCGATAATAGCGTTATCGAAGTTGATTGTCGTTTTGCCGTTTTCACCGTCGACTTCCAGCGTGTTAGCACCGGTAAATTTGCCCAGACCGTTAACGACTTTAACTTTACGGCCTTTCGCCATACCAGCCAGACCACCGGTCAATTGGGTGATGACTTTTTCTTTCCACAGACGGATTTTATCAATGTCGGTTTTAGGTTCACCGAACACGATACCGTGTTCCGCCAGCGCTTTGGCTTCTTCAATGACTTTAGCGACGTGCAGCAGGGCTTTGGAAGGAATACAACCAACATTCAGACACACCCCACCTAGCGTGGAGTAGCGCTCTACCAGTACGGTTTCCAGACCCAAGTCCGCCGCGCGGAATGCAGCAGAGTAACCCGCGGGGCCGGCACCAAGTACCACTACCTGAGCTTTAATTTCAGTACTCATCATGACCTCTTAATTGATTTCCGGCGGGTCTGTGACGTCATTGTTATTGAGTCTTAACGCCCTCTTCCACCGGGACGTGTCTTTGCCGCAGTAGTTTACAAAATCGTTAACAATTTTGAAACAACAAGCGACTAACGATTTGTCCTTAATCACTGACAGCGGTAACAAATTACAGCTTATCAGAAAAAAGCCGGCCGTCAGGCCGGCTTTTCGATTACATCACCAGACGGCGGATGTCAGACAACATGTTGTTAATGATGGTAATGAAGCGCGCACCATCAGCACCGTCAATGACACGGTGGTCGAAGGACAGAGACATCGGCATCATCAGACGCGGAGTGAACTCTTTACCATTCCAGACCGGTTCCATCGCGGACTTAGACACACCAAGAATAGCGACTTCCGGCGCGTTGACGATCGGCGCAAAGTGCGTAGTCCCGATGCCGCCCAGGCTGGAGATCGTGAAGCATCCGCCCTGCATTTCGCCAGCCGTCAGCTTACCATCACGGGCTTTCTTGGAGATCGCCATCAGTTCGCGAGACAGCTCAGTGATGCTCTTCTTGTTCACGTCTTTAAAGACCGGAACCACCAGACCGTTCGGGGTATCAACCGCAACACCGATGTTGATGTATTTCTTCAGCGTCAGACGTTGCGCATCTTCAGACAGGGAACTGTTGAAGCGTGGCATCTGCTCAAGCGCAGCGGCAACAGCTTTCATGATGAAGACAACTGGGGTGAATTTCACATCCAGTTTGCGCTTCTCAGCTTCGGCGTTCTGCTGTTTGCGGAACGCTTCCAGATCGGTGATGTCAGTTTTGTCGAAGTGCGTAACGTGCGGAATCATCACCCAGTTACGGCTCAGGTTAGCACCAGAGATTTTCTGGATACGGCCCAGTTCCACTTCTTCCACTTCACCAAACTTGCTGAAGTCGACTTTCGGCCATGGCAGCATACCCGGCAGACCGCCGCCAGCGGCAGCTGCTGGTGCAGACTCAGCGCGTTTCACGGCATCTTTCACGTAAGCCTGAACGTCTTCGCGCAGGATACGGCCTTTACGACCAGACCCCTTCACTTTCGCCAGATTCACGCCGAATTCACGTGCCAGACGACGGATAACCGGCGTCGCGTGAACGTAAGCGTCGTTCTCTGCGAATTCGCTCTTGCCTTCCGCTTTTGCAGCCGGTGCTGGCGCAGCAGATTTCGCCGCCGGAGCCGGTGCAGCCGCGGCTTCTTGCTTGGCAGCCGGGGCCGCAGCAGGTGCAGCGCCTTCTACTTCGAAGACCATGATCAGTGAGCCGGTTTTCACTTTATCACCGGTGCTGATTTTGATTTCTTTAACCGTACCCGCGAATGGCGCAGGCACTTCCATCGAAGCCTTGTCGCCTTCTACGGTGATCAATGATTGCTCAGCCGCGATTTTATCGCCAACTTTAACCATCACTTCAGTCACTTCGACTTCGTCACCACCGATATCCGGTACGTTAACGTCTTTAGCGGCAGAGGCCGCTGGAGCAGCGGCTTGTGCCGGAGCGGCAGCAGGTGCAACACCCGCCACTTCGAATACCATGATCAGAGAACCGGTAGAGACTTTATCGCCGGTGCTGATTTTGATCTCTTTAACCGTACCTGCGAAAGGTGCCGGAACTTCCATAGAGGCTTTGTCGCCTTCTACGGTGATCAGAGACTGTTCAGCAGCAACGGTGTCGCCCACTTTAACCAGCACTTCGGTCACTTCAACTTCGTCGCCGCCGATATCCGGTACGTTGACGTCTTTCGCTGCCGCTGCTGCAGGTGCTGCAGCCGGCGCCGCTTCTTTCTTCTCTTCTGCCTTGGCAGGCGCAGCGTCAGCTGCACCGTCGGCGGAATCGAAAATCATGATCAGTTTGCCAGTTTCAACTTTGTCACCTACAGAGACTTTAATCTCTTTAATGACACCAGCCTGCGGAGAAGGGACTTCCATAGAAGCCTTATCACCTTCCACCGTGATCAGCGACTGTTCAGCTTCAACTTTGTCGCCAACCTTCACCAGCACTTCGGTGACTTCAACTTCATCTGCACCGATATCCGGTACGTTGATTTCGATAGCCATGTAATCTTTACCTCTTATGCCAGACGCGGGTTAACTTTATCTGCATCGATGTTGAATTTAGTGATGGCATCAGCAACCACTTTCTTATCGATTTCACCGCGTTTAGCCAGTTCACCCAGAGCCGCAACCACGACGTAAGACGCGTCCACTTCGAAGTGGTGACGCAGGTTCTCACGGCTGTCAGAACGACCGAAACCGTCAGTACCCAGTACGCGATAATCGCTCGCTGGGATGAAGTTACGGATTTGCTCAGCAAACAGCTTCATGTAGTCAGTAGATGCTACCGCTGGCGCATCGCTCAGTACCTGAGCCACGTAAGGTACGCGTGGCGTTTCGGTTGGATGCAGCATGTTCCAACGCTCACAATCCTGGCCTTCACGTGCCAGTTCGGTGAAGGAAGTCACGCTGAATACGTCAGAACCGATGCCGTAGTCTGTTGCCAGAATCTGAGCCGCTTCACGTACGTGACGCAGGATAGAACCTGAACCCAGCAGTTGCACTTTACCTTTGCTACCTTCAACCGTTTCCAGCTTGTAGATACCCTTACGGATACCTTCTTCCGCACCCTGCGGCATCGCAGGCATGTGGTAGTTTTCGTTCAGCGTGGTGATGTAGTAGTAAATGTTTTCCTGCGCTTCACCGTACATGCGGTGCAGACCGTCATGCATGATGACCGCGACTTCATAGGCGAATGCTGGATCGTAGGAGATACAGTTCGGGATGGTCAGCGACTGAATGTGGCTGTGACCATCTTCGTGCTGCAGACCTTCGCCGTTCAGCGTCGTACGACCTGAAGTACCACCGATCAGGAAGCCACGCGCCTGTTGGTCACCCGCTGCCCAGCACAGGTCGCCGATACGTTGGAAACCGAACATGGAGTAGTAGATGTAGAACGGGATCATTGGCAGGTTGTTGGTGCTGTAAGACGTTGCCGCCGCCAGCCAGGATGAACCTGCGCCCAGTTCGTTGATACCTTCCTGCAGAATCTGACCTTTCTGGTCTTCTTTGTAGTAAGCAACCTGCTCACGGTCCTGCGGGGTGTACTGTTGGCCTTTCGGGCTATAAATACCGATCTGGCGGAACAGACCTTCCATACCGAAGGTACGTGCTTCGTCAGCGATGATTGGAACCAGACGATCTTTGATAGATTGGTTCTTCAGCATCACGTTCAGAGCACGAACAAATGCGATAGTGGTAGAGATTTCTTTGTTTTGCTCTTCCAGCAGGGTGCTGAAATCTTCCAGAGTTGGCAGTTCCAGCTTCTCATCAAAGTTCGGCTGACGAGACGGCAGGTAGCCACCCAGCGCCTGACGACGCTCGTGCAGGTATTTGTACTCTTCAGACTCTTTATCGAAAGTGATGTACGGCAGTTTTTCGATATCGGCATCAGACACTGGCACGTTGAAGCGGTCACGGAAGTAACGCACGCCATCCATGTTAACTTTCTTAACCTGGTGAGCGATGTTCTTACCTTCAGCCGCGTCGCCCATACCATAACCTTTAATGGTATGCGCCAGAATAACGGTTGGTTTGCCTTTGGTGTCCTGCGCTTTTTTCAGTGCAGCGTAGACTTTCTTCGGATCGTGACCACCACGGTTCAGTGACCAAATCTGATCGTCAGTCCAGTCTTTAACCAGTTCTGCCGTCTCCGGGTATTTACCGAAGAAGTGCTCACGCACATAGGCACCGTTTTTGGATTTGAAGGTCTGGTAGTCACCGTCGACGGTTTCTTCCATCAGTTGGATCAGTTTACCGCTGGTGTCTTTACGCAGCAGTTCGTCCCAACGGTCGCCCCACATGACTTTGATTACATCCCAGCCAGCGCCGCTGAAGATACCTTCCAGCTCGTTGATGATCTTACCATTACCGGTAACTGGGCCATCAAGACGTTGCAGGTTACAGTTGATGACGAACACCAGGTTGTCCAGTTTTTCACGGGTCGCGATAGTGATCGCACCCTTGGATTCTGGTTCGTCCATTTCACCGTCGCCCAGGAAGGCATAAACGGTTTGCTTAGAGGTATCTTTCAGACCACGGTTTTCCAGATACTTCAGGAATTTAGCCTGGTAGATAGCACCAATCGGGCCCAGACCCATAGAGACGGTCGGGAACTGCCAGAAGTCTGGCATCAGTTTAGGGTGCGGATAAGAAGACAGACCGTTACCGTGAACTTCCTGACGGAAGTTGTTCATCTGGTCTTCGGTCAGGCGGCCTTCAAGGAAGGCACGAGCGTAAACGCCCGGAGAAATGTGGCCCTGGAAGTAGACCAGGTCGCCGCCGTCCTGCGCAGTGCGAGCACGGAAGAAGTGGTTAAAGCACACTTCATAGAAAGTGGCGGAAGACTGGAAAGAAGCCATGTGGCCACCCAGATCCAGATCTTTTTTCGAAGCACGCAGTACCGTCATGATCGCGTTCCAGCGGATTGCTGAGCGAATACGACGTTCCAGATCCAGATTACCAGGGTACTCCGGCTCGTCTTCCACTGCGATGGTGTTGATGTATTGACGTGCAGCCGTACCAGCAGCAACGCTGACACCGCCTTTACGTGCTTCACTCAGAACCTGATCAATCAGGAACTGGGCGCGTTCAACACCCTCTTCACGGATGACCGATTCGATCGCCTGCAGCCAGTCGCGGGTTTCGATCGGATCCACGTCATTATTTAAACGATCTGACATGGTTATTCCTTATCTTCTCTAATAAGTTGGTTTGTTGGAGCCTGTCTTCCTGCATTCTGGCTTAGATTTGGCCATAAGCAAAACGCATGAAGACAGGCTCATCGTCGTGATTACCGCATTCAGAGCACCAAAATATGGGTGCTCAGTCCCTGCGTTGCTGGAGCCGGCGCAGCGATCTCTCGCGCCGACTATGTTCCCGGTTAAGATCCAGCAATACTTCCTCAATAAACGCCAGATGACGATGTGATGCTTCGCGCGCCTTCTCCGGCTCACGGGCAACAATCGCCTCAAAAATGCTGGCGCGATGAATGCTCACCTGAGCCAACACTTCACGGCTCAAATAAAGCAATTCAAAATTCTGCCTCACGTTCTGTTCGAGCATCGGCCCCATACAGCGCACCAAATGCAGCAAAACCACATTATGCGTGGCTTCTGTTACAGCAACCTGATACTGCATAACGGCTTCTGACTCGGCGTTCAGATCGCCCGCTTCCCTCGCCTTCTCAATCACGGCATGACAATCCCGGATACGCTGAAGATCCGACTCTGTGCCACGCAGTGCAGCGTAGTAGGCAGCAATGCCTTCCAGCGCATGACGCGTTTCCAGAAGATCGAACTGTGATTCGGGATGTGTGCTCAGTAATTCTGCCAGCGGATCGCTGACGCTTTGCCATAGATTGGCTTGAACGAAGGTACCACCACCCTGACGGCGCAAAAGGAGACCTTTGGCTTCCAGGCGTTGAATGGCTTCTCTCAGAGAAGGGCGGGAAACATCGAACTGTTTTGCCAGTTCGCGCTCCGGTGGGAGCTTCTCGCCGGGGCGCAAGGTTCCCTCAAGTATCAGAAACTCCAACTGCTGCTCAATCACATCTGACAGTTTGGGCTGACGGATCTTGCTGTATGCCATAGTGAATTCTTCTCTGCGAATGGCGCGGAGTCAATTGGTAATACCAATTTCAAAAACGTGACGCTAAAGTAACAAAGTATTCACCTTCTGTCCATAAGGACCTTGAGCTAAATCACCAATCCCACCAGATTTTAACAAATGCACGAGAAACATGCGGCAAAGTGATAGCCCGCCTGTGGTATTACCATTAATCCCCTCTGTCTATATTTTAACTTTTTTGAAACGTAAAGCAGGCATTGCTGAACCGTTTAAATGCGCAAATAGTGAGTTTTAATTCATAAAATGAGAATTTTTATTCATCAAAAAGAGAGGGTTCCCACCCACCCTCATCATGGTCAACACCGTTTTTACAGCAGGGATAAAGAGATAATAAAAGGGAGTAAACCCAAAGAGGTACTCCCTTCCCACATCCTCACCGATCTTCTCCTGATCAGGGGCTTAATCAAGGAAAGGTAAAAATTTTGATGTAGCGATAGTTTTTAATTATCAGACTATAAGAAATCAGTGCAATCTTGCGCACTTACCACTATTCTCTGGCAAACGGTAGGTTTTTCTTATTTTAAGAAATACGGCACCGTAAAAATAAAATTACATAAACGTACAGTCACTAATACGCGTGTTCGTTCACACCGTGTTTTTTACTTGCACTGGCAGAGGGTTAAATTTGATGGATAATCAACAAACGGACGGCACGCTAAAACGTGGTTTGAAAAACCGTCATATTCAGTTGATTGCCTTGGGTGGCGCGGTAGGTACTGGCCTCTTTCTTGGTATTGCGCAAACAATCAAAATGGCTGGGCCATCGGTCCTGCTAGGCTATGCGATTGGCGGGCTGATCGCGTTTCTCATTATGCGCCAGTTGGGCGAGATGGTGGTTGAAGAGCCGGTAGCCGGATCGTTCAGCCACTTTGCCTATAAATACTGGGGCGATTTCGCTGGATTTGCATCGGGATGGAACTACTGGGTGCTGTATGTGCTGGTCGCCATGGCTGAGCTCAGCGCCGTGGGAATTTACGTCCAGTATTGGTGGCCAGACATTCCGACCTGGGTGTCCGCCGCAGTGTTCTTCCTGCTGATTAATGCCATCAATCTGGCAAACGTCAAAGTCTACGGTGAGATGGAGTTCTGGTTTGCCATCATCAAAGTCGCCGCGATTATTGGCATGATCGTCTTTGGCGGCTGGCTGCTGCTCAGCGGCACGGGCGGGCCGGAAGCCACTGTGACCAACCTGTGGGCGCAGGGCGGGTTCTTCCCGAACGGCATGCTCGGCCTGGTGATGGCGATGGCTGTTATCATGTTCTCATTTGGCGGCCTGGAACTGGTGGGGATTACCGCAGCAGAAGCGGATGACCCAGAGAAAAGCATTCCACGCGCGACCAATCAGGTGATCTACCGCATCCTGATTTTCTACATCGGCTCGCTCGCTATCCTGCTGTCACTTTACCCGTGGGGCAAGGTTGTAGAAGGCGGTAGCCCATTCGTCATGATCTTCCATGAACTGAACAGCAACGTCGTGGCGACGGTGCTGAACATCGTGGTACTGACCGCAGCGCTGTCCGTTTACAACAGCTGTGTGTACTGCAACAGCCGCATGCTGTTCGGTCTGGCGAAACAGGGAATGGGCCGAAAGTGCTGGAAACTGTCGACGGCCGTGGCGTTCCGGTTGTCGCTATCGGTATCTCCGCGCTGGCGACAGCGCTGTGCGTGCTGATCAACTACCTCATTCCAGGTAAAGCCTTCGAGCTGTTGATGGCGCTGGTCGTGTCCGCGCTTGTGATTAACTGGGCGATGATCAGTCTGGCGCACCTGAAGTTCCGTGCGCAAAAAGACAAAGAAGGTGCGGTGACCAAGTTTAAGGCGCTGTTTTACCCGCTGGGTAACTACCTCTGCCTGCTGTTCCTGGCTGGTATACTGGTCATCATGTTCCTGACACCGGGCATTCAGATTTCCGTTCTGCTGATTCCAGTCTGGCTGGTGATTCTGGGCGTGGGTTACTTCATCAAAAGAAAAACCAGGCGAATTAAGTCGTTACAGCGTTTACCCCGTCCTTTTCCATGGCCGACTCTGTCGGCCATTATTTTTCCTACCAACCCACAACAAACATCACACCAACGCACCGTATATCGTCAAAATCGCGACCACAACCACCAGCACCAGCGTCACCTTTTAGCCAGCGTCACGGCGGCTTTCGGTGTCTCTACGGGCTCAATGTGGGGTTCACGCGCGAGAGAAAATTGGGCCAACTGCGTTAACACCCAATATTGCGAGCTGCGAAAATCTCCCAGCGAGGCGAACCAGGCGGGCAGCGCCTTTTCGCCATGCCCCAGCAAAGCGTAAGCGGCACCGGCCAAACGCGCAGGAATCCAGTCAAGCCAATGCAGCAAGCTATCAACACCAGACTGCGCGCGCTCCAGCGGAGTATGGTGGCGAGCAAGCCAGGTCTGTCTGGCGCGCAAAAATGCATATCCCATCAGCGCAATCGGCCCGTATGGCCCGGCTGCGATGAACCAGAACAGCGGGGCTAAATAAAAGCGGAAATTGATCCACAGCAGCGCGTTTTGCAGCTCTTTCAACTGCTCGCTTTCGCTCGTGCCAACGGGCAGACCGTGAATCAACGCCAGTTCTGCCGCCATTTCCCGACTGGCATCCGCCTCACCGCGCTGCGCGGCCTGCAAATAGCGCCGATAGTGCTGACGAATTTCACCCGCGCCAACGCACATCAGGCTGATAACAATCCACAACAGAAGAGAAATCAGGCCGAACAAAATGCCGCTGGTGAGCCATAGCAGCCCCGCCACGATGCCCATGCTGCACAATGTCAGGAACAGCGTTTGAAATAAAGACGGGGATGAAACGTGCCGGAACACGGCTTCAAGTCGATGATCGATCTGCCAGTGCTCCCCTGTTTGAACAAGCGCTCCCAGGCCAACGTAAGCAACAGTGTAAACAGCGTCATTAATCTAGGCTCCCTTTGTTCTCTGTTCAGTTTTCTTGTAGCTGACGATGATAGCCATCCCAGTCAAATGCCGGGCCGGGATCGGTTTTACGGCCCGGTGCGATGTCGCTGTGTCCGGTAATTCGCGATAAAGTGATGGGGTAAACCCGCATTAATAGGCGTGTAATCGCCACCAGAGAGTGATATTGCTCCATGGTAAAAGGCAGCGTATCCGTCCCTTCCAACTCAATGCCAATAGAGAAATCGTTACAGCGTTCGCGACCTTCAAACACCGACACTCCGGCATGCCAGGCACGCTGATCGAACGACACATACTGCGTAATTTGCCCGTCGCGGCGAATCAGGCAGTGTGCCGCAACGCGTAAATGAGAAATATCAGCGAAATAGGGATGCGCGGTGGGATCCAACGTCGCCGTAAATAGTTGATCAATATAGGGGCCGCCAAACTCGCCGGGCGGCAGACTGATATTGTGGATCACCAGTAAGGAAGGCACCTCATTATTCGGACGGCCATCATAATGTGGTGAAGGCGTGTGTGTAATGTCGGATAACCAGCCATTTTCCAAAAGCATCGGCGATAACCTCGCATCGTGTCGTTTGCCGGCTGAATCAGGCGAAAAATCAATTTCAGGAGTAAAAACAACGTCAGTGTAAAAACAATTGTAGCCAAAAGTCCTTGTATCCAAGATACCATGTTTCGCGCCATCCTATCTATCCAACCGGATATCAATAGGTTTTACCATTCGTTTTGTGATGTTACCTTCGCTTTCCTGTCTGCACCCGCTCCTAACACCCTTTTCGTCAGGTGAAATCCCCAACACCATAATGTGATTAAAATCACATTACAAATGTAATAGCGCAATAAAAGGCAATCGTTTTCGTGCATTGTGTCTATTTTTACTTAAAATGCATGACAAAATTATCTTCTGATTTTTTTAGATATTACCAAAACTTATTCCGCGCTCTTACGCACGACGTAAATAACATGTCTAACACAATGGTACTTAACATGAAGAAAACTTTCGCAGCAGGCGCTTTGCTCGCACTGTCATGCTCAATGCCTGTTCTTGCCGACAGCAATAAAGCCGAATACCTCTCCGACTGGTGGCATCAGAGCATTAACGTCGTCGGCAGCGCCCACACACGTTTTGGACCGCAACTGAACAGTACGACCTATCTGGAATACGAAGCGTTTGCGCGTAAAGACTGGTTCGATTTCTACGGCTACGCCGATGCGCCGAAGTTCTTTGGTGGCGATCCCGCTAGCCGCGGTATTTGGGACAAAGGCTCTCCGCTGTTTGTCGAGATCGAACCACGCTTCTCCATTGATAAACTGACAGGAGCTGACCTGAGCTTTGGTCCGTTTAAAGAGTGGTACATCGCCAATAACGTTATTTACGATCAGGGTCGCAACAGCGGTTCACGCCAGAGCACCTGGTACATGGGCTTAGGCACCGATATTGATACCGGCACCGACCTGTCTCTGTCAGTGAACGGCTATGCCAAATACCAATGGCAAAACTACGGCGCCGCTAATGAAAACGAGTGGGACGGCTACCGCGTAAAAGTGAAATACTCTTACCCACTGGGATCAATGCTGGGCGGCAACGTCTCGTATATCAGCTTCACCAATTTCGATTTTGGCTCAGAGCTGCGTGATAAATCGAATGCAAGCCGCACCAACAATTCCATTGCCTCCAGCCATATTCTGGCGCTGGGATACGACCACTGGCACTACTCTTTCGTCGCACGTTATTTCCATAACGGCGGTCAATGGGCTGATGGCGCAGAACTCAATTTCGGCAAAGGCCCGTTTGAAGTGAAATCTACTGGCTGGGGATACTATCTGGTCGTCGGTTATAACTTCTAAAACCGCATGTCCCTTTCCGGTACCACGGATGTTCGCCGGAAGGTTAATAACAGTAACAGTTTGAATTGTAATAATTATTCATTCTGGATGTCCTGATATAAACAAGGTAGCATAGACCTCCGAATCCCCCTTTCGGAGTTTGTCATGTCAACGCGTCGCTACAGTCAGGAACAACGCCAACAAGCCTTGCTTGCTCGTATTGCACAAGATATCCCCGCCAGTGTGCAACTGGCATTGCGTGAAGATTTAGGTGGCATCGTCGATGCTAATCAAGACATTACCGCGCTTCTGTTACCCGACAACGAGACCGTCAGCGCACGCATTATCACGCGTGAAGCGGGCATATTCTGCGGTGCGCGTTGGCTTGAAGAAGTCTTTTCTCAATTGGGCAACACGACAACGATCGTCTGGCACGTCGCCGATGGCGATGCCATCACCCCCAACCAAGCGCTATGTGACATCACGGGGCCGGCCAAACAGCTTCTGACCGGCGAACGCACGGCGCTGAATTTTCTGCAAACGCTGTCAGGCGTCGCAACGGAAGTCAGCCGCTATGTCGCGGTATTGCAGGGAACGCGCACTCGGCTGCTGGATACACGTAAAACGTTGCCAGGACTGCGAACCGCACTGAAATACGCCGTATCATGCGGTGGTGGAAATAACCATCGGCTCGGCCTATCCGATGCTTTCCTGATCAAGGAAAACCATATCATCGCTGCTGGCTCAATCAAAAATGCGGTCGAAAAAGCACAGTCTCTGCGCAGTGATGTTCCGGTAGAGGTTGAAGTAGAATCGCTGGATGAATTACAGCAGGCGCTGGACGCAGGTGCCGATATCATCATGCTGGATAATTTCAGTCTGGATAACATCCGGGAAGCCGTTAACACCACACAAGGCCGCGCACTGCTGGAGATATCCGGTAATGTCACCCTCGACACGCTGCGTGGCTATGCGGAAACCGGCGTGGACTATATCTCGGTGGGGGCGCTCACCAAGCACGTACAAGCGCTGGATTTATCCATGCGTTTTATCTAAGCGTTCTTTTTTCTTTCCGACGAGGTGCCCTCTCGCACCTCGTTCTCGCTTATTTATCTCATATTTCCCCATAACACCGTCACGATACGATCTTCCTGCCCTGCGCAAATGTTCTGCCCTGATAGCAAGAAAATTGCGCCTCTGCTCGCAAAAATTTTTCAACGCTCTGTAAATATCTAAAAACATGTCGTAGCGCTTTCCTATTTTCATTTCCCCGCTAGCCAGCCTTCACACCCTTTTCTATGCTGCCAGCCGTCCGTATGTATTTATGCGCCACCCTATTTATGCGCCACAACAGGGAAATCAACATGACCACACAACAAGGATTCACACTGATTGAACTGATGATCGTCATTGCGATCGTCGCCATCCTCAGCGCCATTGGCGTTCCCGCCTATCAAGGCTATCTGCAAAAAGCGGCACTGACGGACATGCTGCAAACCATGGTGTCTTATAAAACACCGGTCGATCTCTGCGGTCTGGAAAATGCCGCCTTTACCGCCTGTAGCGCAGGTAATCAGGGGATTCCGGGCAGTAAATCTTCACGCTATGTCAGCGCCGTTAGCGTCGCCCAAGGGGTGATTACGCTGACCGGACAATCCACTCTGCAAGGGCTACGCGTTATTCTGACGCCAATGTGGGATAGCGAAACCGGCGCCTCACGCTGGACGAAAACTGTGCCACAGATAACGGCGCAGAGAGCCTGCAAGCCGCTTGTCAGGACGTTTTCCGTTTCGATAATACGGCAGGTTAATCATGACAGACTCCTCCTCCGCCTCCGAGCATACGCTCAGCGAACTACAGACACTGTGCCGACGTTATCAGGCATTATTGCTTAGTCTTGATGAACAAACGCTGTCGGTCGCCGTCACGACATCCCCTTCGGCAGAGATGATTGCCGCGCTGCGTTTTGCCAGCAATCGCCGCATTATGGTGGAGCAATGGCCGCAGGCCAGAATGGAACAGCAGCTTAACCCCGTGAACGCCGTTGCCGAACCCGCAGAAACCTACCATGCCAGCACGTATAACAGCACGCATCACAACAGCACCGGGCAACAGGATCATGACGACGACTCCCCGTTGCACAATTTATCCATCAAACGCTGCGTCTCGCCGTTCAGCGTCGTGCCTCTGATATCCACTTTGAGCCCTTACCAGACAGCTATCGCGTGCGGCTGCGCATTGATGGCGTGCTACAGGCCATATCCGCCCCGCCTTCCGAGCTGACAAACCGTATTACCGCGCGGCTGAAAATCATGGGCAAGTTGAACATCGCCGAACGACGGTTGCCGCAAGACGGCCAGTTCAGCCTGATGCTGGATCAACAAGCCTACTCGTTGCGCATCGCTACGCTCCCTGTGCAGCAGGGAGAAAAAGTCGTGTTGCGTATTTTGCAAACGCACCAGCAGGAACTGGTGCTAGATAAACTCGGGCTTACCGCAAGAGCATTACAGCAGGTGATTAACGTGCTGAGTGCTTCACAGGGGATGCTGTTAGTTACGGGCCCGACAGGCAGTGGAAAAACCGTCACGCTTTACAGCGCGATACGCTGGCTGAACGAATGCAGCCGCAATATCTGTAGCGTAGAGGATCCCATCGAGATCCCCTTGCCGGGCATCAACCAAACGGCAATCAATCCCAAAGCTGAACTGGGATTTGGCCGAGTCTTACGTGCGCTGCTGCGGCAGGATCCAGACGTCATCATGATCGGCGAAATACGCGATGCCGAAACCGCAGAAATTGCGGTCAAAGCCGCGCAAACCGGCCATCTGGTCATGTCCACGTTGCACACCAACTCTGCCGTCGAAACGCTGACTCGCCTCAATCATCTGGGTATCCCCGGTTATCTGTTAGCCGCAGCACTAAAACTCATCATCGCACAACGCCTTGTGCGGCGGTTATGCCCACACTGTAAGGCGCCGGGAGAACCACTGCTTTCGCTGCCAAACGACGTATGGCAAGGGCCACTACACCATTGGCAAGCCCGCGGCTGTAGCCACTGTTTCTCTGGCTACTATGGCCGCGTCGCGCTCTATGAATTACTGCCTATCACGCCAGATTTTCAGGCAGCGCTAGCGGGCAACGCCAGCGCAGGGGAATTATCTGCGCTGTCTCGCCACTCAGGTTTCCCAACGTTGTTGGCTGCGGGTCTTGAGCTGGTCAACGACGGTCTGACCTCACTCACTGAAGTCTATCGTGTTGTGGGCGATGAACACGCCATGAATCAGGAGGCACAATGAGGCTAGCGCGCTTATATCACTGGCAGGCGATTACGTCAGAGGGCGATTTTGTCGACGGAGAACTCATTAGCACACAACGCCAGCACGCCTACGCCAGCCTGATTGCCCAGGGCTACCAGCCGGTCATCGTAAAGGCTGGCCATTATCTGTCGCTCCGCTATTGGAAACGCGAGCAGCTAGGCGAATTAATCAAACAACTTGCTGCCCTGCTACACGCTGGATTGCCGCTGCTGGAAGCATTAAAACTGATATCGGAACAACATGAGCGCCCCGGCTGGCGCTGCGTATTACGGGATGTCCGTACCCGTGTTGCTCAGGGAAATTCGTTCTCTGAGGCGTTACAGGAATACCCGCATATCTTTCCCGTTCTGTATCGTTCCCTCATTGCTGTCGGCGAGTTGACCGGGAAGTTAGACGCGTGCTGCCTACAGTTGGCACAACAGCAAGAAAAACAGTCCAGACTGCAACAGAAAATCATCAAAGCACTACGCTATCCCTGCTTTGTTTTGGCAATCGCAGTACTGGTCAGCATGATGATGTTGACGCTGGTTCTGCCCGAATTTGCGACGCTCTATTCCTCATTTGATACACCGTTACCGTGGTTTACTCGGCAATTGCTTTATCTGGCAGAGGTCATCACGGGCTACGGATTAATTGGATTGCTGTCTCTTAGTAGTCTGATAGCGGGATATGTCCGTTTAAGGCAGAAAAGGCCCTTATGGAAAACCAGAGAGCAAGAATGGCTACTGAAGCTTCCCATCGTCTCCAGCCTGTTACGCGGTAAGTCGCTGAACCAGATATTCACGATTCTGTCTATGACGCAACAGGCCGGTTTGACGCTGCCTGAAGGGCTCGATGCCGCCGCGACAATCCGTCACCCGCTTTATCAGAATGCGATTCAACAGATACAGACACAGCTGCATCAGGGCACATCGCTCTACCATGCCACACAGCATCACACCACGCTGTTCCCTGCGCCCTGTTCGCAGTTGATTCGGGTTGGGGAAGAAACCGGAGCGCTGGATGCGATCTTTACACAGCTGGCAGAATGGCATGAAAGACGGGTACAACAGCAGGCCGACATGCTGACCCAAACGCTGGAACCGCTGCTGATGATGGTTGTTGGAGGAATGGTTGGGGCGCTGGTGGTTGGCATGTATTTGCCTATCTTCCAGTTGGGAAACGTATTGGCCGGAGCCTGAACCGACCAATACAGCACCAAAAAGCGACAAGCTACACCGTACCCGCCACCGTTAGCGGCAGAAAGACGGCGCGAAACTGCAGCAGCTATCCGTTGAAAATACGGTTTTCCTGCTCGGCCACGCGAATAAACGTTGTACGCTTCGTTAACTCTTTCAAACGGGATGCACCGACATAAGTACAGGCCGAACGCAGGCCACCAAGAATATCGCGGACGGTATTGTCCACCGGACCGCGCAGTGGCAGCTTCACGGTTTTTCCTTCCGCTGCCCGGTACTCCGCTACGCCGCCGACATGGCGCTCCATCGCGGACGCAGAGCTCATGCCGTAGAACAGCATCATTTTCTCACCGTTTTCTTCGACGATGGTGCCTTCACATTCATCATGTCCTGCCAGCATGCCGCCCAACATGACAAAATCGGCTCCGCCACCAAAGGCTTTCGCTACATCGCCCGGCATAGCGCAACCGCCGTCGCTCACGATTTGCCCACCGAGACCATGTGCCGCATCGGCGCATTCAATCACCGCGGAAAGCTGAGGGTAGCCAACGCCCGTTTTAACGCGCGTCGTGCAGACAGAACCGGGGCCAATGCCAACCTTCACGATGTCCGCACCGGAGAGGATCAGTTCCTCAACCATTTCGCCGGTCACGACGTTCCCTGCACAGATAACCTTGTCTGGACAAGCCTCACGCGCTTTTTGCAGGAAGGTCACAAAGTGTTCAGAGTAACCATTTGCCACATCGATACAGATAAATTTCAGCTCGGATGACAGCGCCAGAATCTGTTTTAACTTGATGAAGTCAGCGTCAGACGTCCCGGTCGAGACCATAACATGGCGCAGTACCGATGCCGGTACGCGTTGCACGAATTGGGACCATTGCTCGACAGAATAGTGTTTATGGACGGCCGTCAGCACATCAAAAGAGGACAGGACTTCCGCCATACTAAACGTACCCACAGTATCCATATTGGCTGCGATAATCGGTACACCGGACCAGTTGCCGCCAGCATGGAGGAAGGTGAATTGACGTTCCAGTTCAACGTCGGAACGGCTTTTCAGCGTCGAACGCTTTGGCCGGATGAGAACGTCTTTAAAGCCTAACTTTAAATCTTCTTCAATACGCATGAGGTTCGAGTTCCTGGTTAGTGACGGCGGAATGCTCAGTATCGTTACTGAGCGATACCCTAAATAATTCGAGTTGCAGACAGGCGGCGACCGCACGAATCCCCAGGAACTTACTCAAGTAAGTGACTGGGGTGAGTAAGGACAAATTGGTTTAGCCAATTTGAACGCCGTTTACGGCGGCCCTTCAGGGCGAGGCTCAGTGATGAGCCGAGTATTGCCAACACACATGCAGCTTGAAGTATGACGGGTATAATCATTTCTGAAAAAATAATGCCCTTTACCAGTGACGTTATCATACGCAGTAATAATCCTGCGGCAAGACTGCGATTTTCGCTTTATTTGGGATAAAATCAGAGAAATTTACCTATCACCAAGCAAAGTGATAACGTGAAGCACACTGCGGTTTATGCCTGATTGGCTTCAGGGGAACGGGAAGGTATTTGTCCCCCTTGAAAATAGTAGCAATGTTAACTTTTCAACATGGGTGCAATGACATACATCGTAGCCTTAACAGGCGGTATCGGCAGCGGCAAAAGCACCGTGGCCGATGAATTTGCCAAATTAGGGGCCACTATCGTTGACGCGGATATCATCGCACGTCAGGTAGTCGAGCCTAGAAAGCCCGCGCTGGATGCCATCAGGCTCCGGTTTGGCGACGCTATACTCAATACCGATGGTTCATTGAACCGTACCGCACTACGCCAACGGATTTTTTCCTCGCCAGAAGAGAAACAGTGGCTGAATAATTTACTCCACCCGTTGATCCATCAGGAAACACAGGCCCAGTTTCAGGCTGCATCCGCACCGTACATTCTATGGGTCGTCCCCCTACTGGTGGAGAACGGTTTACAACAGCGAGCACAGCGTATTCTGGTCGTTGATGTAGACAGAGACACACAGCTTGAACGCACGCTGGCCCGCGATGGCATCAGTCGGCAGCAAGCAGAAAACATACTGGCAGCACAGGCTACCTGAGAACAGCGCCTGGCTTATGCCGATGATATTATTGATAACAGTCGATGCCCAAGCGAGCTGGCGTCACAGGTTGCGGGATTACACCGCCATTACCTTGAGCTAGCCGCCTCCGCAGCCGACAGGATGACTAAGAATGAGTGACGTTTCCTCAACCATTTTATTCGAATACCCGCTGAACGAAAAAACACGTACCTGGTTGCGTATCGAATCATTATTACAGCAGTTGCATCAAAACCACTCCCTGACCGATATGGGAAGCGCGCTAACATTTTTTCGCGCTGTCGCCGAGTTGCTTGATGTGCTGGAACGTGGAGATGTGCGTACCGAACTGCTGAAAGAACTGGAGCGACAACAGCAAAAACTGCTGCAATGGAGTGATGTGCCGGGCGTAGACATGGAACGCATCCATACGTTGAGACGCCAGTTGAAAGATCTGGCCAACACGCTGATGGCAGCACCGCGGATGGGGCAATTCTTACGGGAAGATCGCCTGATTGGCATGGTGCGGCAGCGGCTCGGTATTCCCGGCGGGTGTTGCAGTTTCGACTTACCGACGCTGCATAGCTGGTTGCATCAGCCCCAGGAACTTCGTGAGAGGCTGGTTTTTGGCTGGCTTGGCTCACTGTCTCCGCTCAAACAAGCGTTGGACATGATCCTGGAACTGATCCGCCACTCCGGTACGTTTCGCCCGCAGATCAGCCTGAACGGTTTCTTTCAGGACAATGCTTCCGATGCCGATCTGCTGCGCTTGCGTCTTGAACAGGCGCACCAGCTCTACCCGCAAATATCTGGCCATAAACACGCTATGCTATCCGTTTTCTGCCATTAGATAGCGAAAACGGCCACATTCCTCCTCGTTTAACGTTTGAACTGGCCTGTTGCTAGACCCAGTCCTGACAGAAAATGTGTTAAGCACCAAGCATGTATTCAGTATCAAATAGAGTGAAAAGAGCCTTATGACGACAGAAATTACGACGGTGAAGTGCCCGACCTGCAAGCAGGCGGTCATCTGGGATGAAACCAGCCTCTATCGCCCATTTTGCAGCAAGCGTTGTCAGCTCATCGATTTAGGTGAATGGGCTGATGAAGAAAAGCGCATTCCAAGTGATGATATGGTTTCTGATAGTGAAGACTGGAGCGAAACGCGGTAACCACCGCGTTTCACCGCTATAATTTTCAGGCAGAGTTTTTCAGACAGGAAAAAGTAAGGCTAGATTAAAGCGATTTCAGCCAGCGGATCATCTCCGCATTCGCTGGCGGAAATTCTTCCTCACGCAATTCTTCTACGCTCACCCAGCGAGATTCCTGACCTTCCCGACCATAGGGTTCCCCCTGCCATGTTTCAACCAGGAAGAAATGAAGGGTAATGATTCTTTCCGGCGTGGAAAACGTTTTGTTGTTTAGCGACTGCGGTGCGCTAGCATCGATGCCCGTCTCTTCACGCAGCTCACGAATCAGCGCCTGCTCTGGCGTTTCCCCTTCTTCAATTTTACCGCCGGGAAACTCCCACATCCCTGCCATGTGAACGCCATCTGGGCGACGAGCAATGAAATATTGCTGTTCCGCATTGCGGATGATGCCTACCGCGACGGATAACTGTTTTTGCGTCATGACACTTCCTATCAGGTTCTTATCAAGTAAAAAGGCGGTCAATGACCGCCTTTCCTTTGCACTTATCACATTTTATTTGCTGATTTCAGCGGCCAGTTATTTCTGTAAGCGGCCGTGGCACTGCTTATATTTCTTGCCTGAACCACATGGGCAAGGATCGTTACGTCCGATTTTACGATCCGCCTGCGCTGGGGAACCGGTGTTCAGGCTATCTTCTTCCTGATGGCTCAGTTGCTGCTGCCGTGCCAAACGTTCAGCTTCTTCGCGGCGTTGCTGCTCCAGCGCTTCGATCTCTTCAGGCATTCTCACCTGGACTTTGCTCAGCGTGCTGATCACTTCATATTTCAGTGATTCCAACATCGCGGCAAACATAGAGAACGACTCACGCTTATATTCTTGCTTCGGATCTTTCTGTGCATAGCCACGCAGATGGATGCCCTGACGCAGATAATCCATTGCTGCCAGATGCTCTTTCCACAGTGAATCCAGCGTCTGCAACATCACGCCTTTTTCAAAGTTGCGCATGACTTCGCTGCCGACCACTTCTTCTTTGCGCTGATAAATCTCAATAGCCTGCTCGAAAATACGCTCACGCAGCGTTTCTTCGTGCAGCTCTGGTTCTTTATCCAGCCACGCTTTGACTGGCATATCCAGATCGAAATCGTTCTTCAAACGCTGCTCCAGACCTTCTACATCCCACATTTCTTCCAGAGACTGTGGCGGAATGTAGCTGTCGATCGTCGCTTTGAACACATCTTCACGAATGCTGGTGATGGTTTCGCTGATATCAGACACGTCCAACAGCTCGTTACGCTGCGTATAGATCGCACGACGCTGGTCGTTCGCCACATCATCGTATTCCAGCAGTTGCTTACGAATATCAAAGTTACGGCTTTCCACTTTACGCTGAGCGTTAGCAATCGCCTTCGTGACCCACGGTGCTCAATGGCTTCACCTGGCTTCATACCCAGCTTACGCATCATGTTGGAAACACGATCGGAGGCAAAAATACGCATCAGCGCATCTTCCATCGACAGATAGAAACGTGATGAACCCGCATCCCCTGACGACCGGAACGACCACGCAGCTGGTTATCGATACGACGAGACTCATGGCGCTCCGTACCGATGATGTGCAAACCACCCGCAGCTAATACAGCATCGTGACGTATTTTCCAGGCCGCTTTGATTTCTGCAATTTGCTCGTCACTCGGGTTCTCTAGAAGTGCCACTTCCGACTGCCAGCTTCCCCCAAGACGATATCCGTACCACGACCGGCCATGTTGGTCGCGATGGTCACCGCTCCAGCCTGACCCGCCTGAGCAACAATATCAGCTTCCATAGCGTGGAACTTCGCATTCAACACATTATGTTTGATACCCGCTTTTTCCAGCGCATGAGAAACCACTTCCGATTTCTCGATAGAGATCGTACCGACCAGAATCGGCTGACCTTTTGCTGAACGCTCTTTGATATCTTCAATGATGGCATCGATTTTTTCCTGCTCGGTCATGTAGACCAGATCAGGCAAGTCTTTACGAATCATCGGACGGTTAGTCGGCACCACAATCGTATCCAGCTTGTAAATAGAGCTGAACTCGAACGCTTCGGTATCTGCCGTACCGGTCATACCCGCCAGTTTTTCATACAGGCGGAAGTAGTTCTGGAAGGTAATGGAAGCCAGCGTCTGGTTTTCATTCTGAATCGTTACCTTCTCTTTTGCTTCCACCGCCTGATGCAGGCCGTCGGACCAGCGACGCCCCTGCATGGTACGGCCGGTGTGTTCGTCAACGATGATCACTTCACCGTCTTTCACAATGTAATCAACATCGCGGGTAAACAACACATGCGCACGCAACGCAGCAGTCACATGGTGCATCAGCATGATGTTCGTTGGGGAGTACAATGATTCCCCCTCTTCCATAATGCCTTCTTTCACCAGCAGTTCTTCGACCAGAACCAGACCACGCTCAGTGAGGTTAACCTGACGCGCTTTCTCATCAACAGAGAAGTGGCCTTCGCCGTGGAAGGTATCCGAATCCTCTTTCTCCTGACGGATCAGGTGAGGGATAATTTTGTTAACGCTGATATACAGCTCGGAACTATCTTCAGCCGGGCCGGAAATGATCAGCGGCGTACGCGCTTCATCGATCAGGATGGAGTCAACCTCATCCACCAGCGCGTAGTACAATTTACGCTGTACACGCTCTTCCGGACTGAACGCCATGTTGTCACGCAGGTAGTCAAAACCGTATTCGTTATTAGTACCGTAGGTGATATCGGCCGCATAGGCTTCACGCTTCGCGGGAGCAGGCATTCCCGGCAGGTTAATGCCAACGCTCAGGCCAAGGAATTCAAACAATGGACGGTTATTTTCGGCATCACGCTGTGCCAGATAGTCGTTCACAGTCACCACGTGTACGCCGCGGCCAGTCAGCGCATTCAGGTAGGCAGGCAACGTTGCCGTCAGCGTTTTACCTTCACCAGTACGCATCTCCGCAATGCAACGCTCGTTCAGTACCATACCGCCGATAAGCTGCACATCGAAGTGACGCATGCCAAATACACGCTTACTGGATTCACGTACGACAGCGAAAGCTTCCGGCAGCAGGTTCTCCAGCGACTCACCTTTTTCCAGACGAACACGAAACTCCAGCGTTTTCGCTTGCAGTTCCTCATTCGACAGCTTTTCCATTTCAGGTTCTAAGCGATTGATGACATCAACGTTTTTACGCATACGGCGCAGCGTACGATCGTTACGGCTACCAAAAATTTTGGTTAGGATATTCATGACCATAATAATTTTTAATCTCACAAGTGCCACGTATCCAGTGGCAACACAACATCGAAAATCTGAGAAACTCAGTGAAAAACGGGAGAAATTTCTTCAGCTAATTATCATTACACGTTCAGCTGAGAAGGTATGGCCCTGCACGGATGCCGCGAATTTGAGCAAGCCAAATGCCGATTTGATGATGAGCTTGGGGATAAAAAGTCACTCGCCCTGCGTGGGGGGAGATCACAAGAGGGTACTGGGAATCCTGCGTCAGCAACGCATTTAACGTATCCAGCAAAACCAGAGAATGAGGTTCTAGTTCGTCAGCCTGCTGGGCATTGACCGTTTGTGGCGTCGTCAACGCAAAAGAAAGGTGGCGAATTACCGTACGGATCGCATGCTGATGCCAATAATCTACGCTGTAGGATGAGCGTCGATGCGCTTCTTTCAGTGCTACCAGATCGGTAAGGCTCAGCGATACGTTATTCTGGCGACTAACGCTGGAGCTTGAATTGGGGAGTGAGGTGATGTCCTGTGAGTCGTTCAGGCTTGTCGGCAGACCAAGACTCGCCGCGACCATCCCTAATAAGAGATGCGGCCAGAAATAACGTCTGCCAAATTGTCGCCAACGATTTAGAATACCAATCACGAGTAACATCCACCGGAGCCAGGTCTATGCGTGATAGCCGCCCACAATCACTGGAATTTCTGTTTGATAGCGCATCCAAGTCGGGTAAAGGCCCGCTACAAGATGTGCAACAGCGCGCTATCGCCTTATTAAAACTTAACCGTGCCGTGCGCGGATTACTGCCTGCACCGTTGCACCCATGGTGCCGCGTCGCTAATTACCGGCAAGGTTTACTGATACTGGAAACCGCTAACGCCAGTTGGCTGATGCGGTTACGTTACGAACAACCAGCGCTGCTCTCTGCATTACGCGCACAAATACTACCATCATTGGCTTCAATCGACATCAGGATTAATCCAACGCTTGCCGCAAAAGGGCATGAAATCGTGAAAAATAGTGACATTTCAGCGACGGAAAATACCGATGATAAACCGCTGCGTCAGTTGAGCGAACAAAGTGCGGAGACATTGAGGACGTTGGCAGGAAATAGCCCGGAAAAACTCGGAAAGCTATTAGAACGACTGGCTTCACTGGCCGGAGAGAGTACCAGTAAAACCAGTCGTAATAAGAAGTAACGACGTTAAGCGTTACGCCAGCACGATAGACGGTGCTTTAAACGCCAGCGGCATTTCAGCTTCGTCTTCAAAGGTCACGTATTCCCACGCTTCCTGATTGGCCAACACAGCCTGCAACAGTTTGTTGTTCAGAGCATGGCCGGATTTAAACGCAGAAAACGCACCGATGATGTTGTAACCACACATAAACAGGTCACCGATGGCATCCAGCATTTTATGGCGGACAAACTCATCTTCAAAACGCAGACCGTCTTCGTTCAATACGCGGTAATCGTCAACGACGATGGCACAATCCATACTGCCGCCCAGGCACAACCCACGAGACTGCAAGTATTCGATATCGCGCATGAAGCCGAATGTACGCGCACGGCTGATCTGGCGAACAAACGCATCAGCAGAGAAATCCAAACGATAGCGCTGGTTGCCCGCATCGATCGCCGGGTGGTTGAAGTCGATAGTGAAATCCAGACTGAAGCCGTTAAACGGTTTCATTTCGGCCCACTTGTCGCCATCTTCAACGCGAACGGACTGTTTGATACGCACGAATTTCTTGGCGCAATTCAGCTCTTCAATACCCGCATCTAACAGCAGGTAAACGAACGGGCTGGCGCTGCCATCCATGATTGGAATTTCTGGTGCGTCAACGTCAATGACAATATTGTCAATGCCCAACCCTGCAAGCGCAGCGTTAAGATGCTCCACCGTAGAAATACGCACGTCATGCTCATTAACCAGGCAAGTACAGAGCATGGTATCACGCACGGATTTTGCATCTGCCGGAAAATCAACCGGGGGATTCAAGTCTGTGCGGCGATAGATGACCCCGGTATTTGCCGGTGCAGGACGCATGGTCAACGTGACCTTCTTGCCGGTATGTAACCCGACACCAGTCGCCTGAACAATACGTTTTAGTGTACGTTGTTTGATCATCATTTTATCTCGCATGTTACTGAACCTACCGACCTAGTATACACCAGGCTCGGTGGCACAGTTTAGCACAAAGAGCGGAGATTCCAACGTTATCTGGCAGCAAATTAGTCTGCCTGCTTACGCAGAAACGCCGGGATATCCAGATAGTCTGGCTCTTTATTCGTCTGCGGATTCTGGTCGTTAACCACTTTGGCAGCCGGTTTTTCTTGCGCCAGTGGCGTCATACCGTGCTGCTGATAGCGATGATCCATCACAGGCTGGCTGGCCTGCTTGTTCGTCACCAGCGTAATCTCAGGACGTTTGTCCATGCCGATACCCGTTGCAACGACCGTTACACGCAGTTCATCGTTCATTTCTGGGTCAAGCGACGTACCGATTACCACTGTCGCATTGTCGGACGCGAATGCACGGATGGTGTTACCGACCGTTTCGAACTCATCCAGACGCAGGTCAAAGCCCGCCGTGATGTTAACCAACACGCCGCGCGCGCCGGACAGATCGATATCTTCCAGCAGTGGGCTGGAGATTGCCATTTCAGCGGCTTCTTCTGCACGGTCTTCGCCGCGAGCAACGCCGGAGCCCATCATGGCATAACCCATTTCGGACATCACGGTACGCACGTCAGCAAAGTCGACGTTCATCAGACCCGGACGCGTGATCAATTCAGCGATACCTTGCACC
The DNA here is from genome assembly GCA_021907015.1 of Pectobacterium sp. PL152. GTDB lineage: Bacteria > Pseudomonadota > Gammaproteobacteria > Enterobacterales > Enterobacteriaceae > Pectobacterium. The sequence goes on from CP091064.1 coordinate 1,615,164, forward strand.
GCGCCTTTCAGCACATCGTTTGCCGCACCAAATGCGTCCAGCAGAGAAATGCCGCGCCCGAGCACTTTCAGCAGTTTGTCGTTTGGAATGGTGATCAGCGAGTCGACGTGCTTAGACAGCTCGGCGATACCCTGCTCCGCAAACGCCATACGCTTTTTGCCTTCAAAGTTGAAAGGCTTGGTCACCACAGCGACGGTCAGGATACCCAGGTCTTTTGCGACTTCGGCCACAACTGGTGCAGCACCGGTACCTGTACCACCGCCCATACCTGCGGCGATAAACACCATGTCCGCACCTTCCAGTGCTGAACGCAGTGCTTCGCGATCTTCTTCAGCCGAATTACGGCCGACTTCCGGGTTAGCACCCGCGCCCAGACCTTTAGTAATGCCACTACCGATCTGAATCGTCTGGCCAACAGCCGTTTTACGTAATGCCTGCGCATCCGTGTTAACTGCGAAGAATTCGACGCCTTCGATGCGCTCACGCACCATGTGTTCAACGGCATTACCGCCGCCGCCACCGACGCCGATGACTTTAATCACCGCGTCGTTGGTTAATTCCATTGGTTCAAACATAATTTCTCTCCGTTTGTGCCTGTAACTGCGAGATCATAAAACTGTGCCAGGTGATCTCTTTGATAAAATTAAAATTCTTTCCTCAACCAGCTGTTGATTCGTTTGAACCAGTTGCTCACTGAGGCTCGTTTTTCGACTTCATGCTCACCACCCAGATGAGATTCTTTTCCGTAATGCAGCAACCCAACCGCCGTTGAGTAATAAGGCTCTTGGGCATAATCCGTCAGCCCTGTTATATTCATTGGTTGTCCAATACGCACCTGTGTATGAAACACACGCTGCGCACAGGCCGCCAGACCGTCTATTTGCGCGGCACCGCCCGTCAGCACAATCCCCGCTGCCAGATGGTGTTTCACGCCTTGTTGACGTAACTGCTCCTGCAACTGTAAAAGTTCATCGTTCACCAAGTTCAACAGCTCGGTGTAACGTGGTTCAATCACTTCCGCCAGTGTCTGTCTTTGCAGACTGCGGGGTGGACGTCCTCCAACGCTCGGGACCTCCACATTCTCATCTTTGCCAACGATCGCGCCTAATGCACAACCGTGACGTACCTTGATCGCTTCGGCATCCGTCGGCGGCGTACCAAATGCGTAGGCAATATCGCTGGTAACCACATTGCCCGCATACGGAATCACTTTAGTGTGTCGCAACGCGCCGCCCGTGTAGACCGCGATATCCATTGTACCGCCACCGATATCCACTACGCACACACCCAGCTCACGTTCGTCTTCTGTCAGAACCGCATAACTGGAAGCCAGTCCCGCAAAAATCAGCTGGTCGACTTTTAAACCACAGCGTTCAACGGCTTTAACAATATTCTTCGCCATATCGTTATGGCAGGTTATCAGGTGAACTTTCGCCTGCATGCGCACGCCGGATAAGCCAACTGGGTTTTTAATCCCTTCCTGATAATCGATCGCGTACTCCTGTGGAATCACATGGAGAACACGATGTTCATCGCGCACGCGCACGGATTTGGCGGTATGCACCACGCTTTCCACGTCATCCTGCGTGACCTCTTCTTCTGAAATAGGCACCATCCCTATTTCATTCTGGCAACTGATGTGTTTTCCCGAGAGCGCCAGATACACGGAAGAGATCTGGCAGTCTGCCATCAACTCAGCCTGATCAATAGCGCGCTGAACACATTTAACGACCGATTCCAGATCGTTTACGCCGCCTTTATCCATACCGCGTGACGGGCAACTGCCTACGCCAATAATATTGACCATGCCATCGGGCAGAACTTCCCCTACCAGCGCAGCCACTTTTGCTGTACCGATTTCCAGCCCAACTACCAGTTTTCTGTCCGTCGACTTGATCATTGTTGTTTAGCCTGTGCCTGTTTCTGGTTACTGTTCTGTTGCTGATCAATGTCTTATTGCTGACCAACTCGTTGCCGATCAACATTTTGCTGATCAAGCAAGGCTGGAGCCCAACCAATTGCAGCCCCGCTGTCGTACCGCAAGTCCACATGGCTGATACGTTTGTTTTCGCTCTGAGCCTGCCGCTGTAACAGCGGATATAGCTCGATAAAGCGTTGCAGACGTTTGGCCCTATCATCCCGCCCCAATTCAAGGCGAGTATCATCGTCTAATCCCAGTTGCCACGAATGCCGCGCACTCATCGCTACCGTCTTTAACGTAAACTTCCCGGCGGCTAGCGTCTGACTCATTGTGCGATAGCCTTCCAGCACTTCTGTCTCGCTACCTTCCGGGCCATACAGCAACGGCATCTTGCGATTGCCAATACGTTCGGCAGGTACACTGAACGAATTTCCTTCCGCATCAACCATTAGCTGATCATTCCAACGTGCTACCGGAACATATTCAACCAGATGAATCTTTAATTCGTCCGGCCACTGCTTACGCACGCTGGCCTGTTTTATCCACGACAAACGTTCAATCTGCTGCTGGAGCACATTCACATCCTGTGTCATGAACGTGCCCGGCGACCCCAATGACAAAATGGCCTGACGGATATCGTCATTGGTGGTGTACTGTCTTTCCCCGGTTACAGCCATGCGGGAAAGCGGTAAACGGCTGGCATCCTTCATCCACCCCACCACCATCCAGCTTCCCCAGACGATAGTCCCTACCACCATCAGCAGGAAAATCATCCCTGCCAATTGGCCACCATTACTGCGACGTGTTCCTTTCGTTTCAGGCTCTCGTCCGCGTGTATTCAGCGCTGCCTGCGACATATCAGCGAGCGAGCGCCAAAATTTTCACGACCAACTGCGAGAAAGTCAGGCCACGCTGACGCGCTGCCATCGGAACCAGACTGTGGCTCGTCATCCCCGGAGACGTATTCACTTCAAGCAGATAGAAGGCACCGTCGCTATCCAGCATAAAATCAACGCGTCCCCACCCGCGACAACCCACCGCACGATAGGCCGCCATCGCCAATCCAGCTAGCGCCTGTTCTTGCTCGTCCGGCAGACCACTCGGGCAGAAATACTGCGTATCATCCGATAAATACTTCGCTTCATAATCGTAAAACGTACCCGCAGGCTGAATACGGATAGAAGGCAACACCTCATCGCCCAGAATAGCAACCGTATACTCTGGGCCACTCAGCCATTTTTCGACCAGAACATCGTCATCGTGACGGAATGCTTCTTCCAGTGCCGCGGGCAGTTCACTCAGCGTATTCACTTTGCTCATACCGACGCTGGAGCCTTCGCGGCTTGGCTTGACGATCAGCGGCAACCCGAGATGTGTGAACTTCGCCAACAATGCGTTTGCCGCCATCTCTGAATACTGACGGCGATCCAGCGCCACGTAAGGCGACACAGGTAATCCCACCGCTTGCCACACCTGTTTGGTGCGGAGTTTATCCATCGTCAGCGCAGATGCCATGACGCCGCTACCGGTATAAGGCAATCCCAGGAATTCCAGAACGCCCTGCAATGTACCATCTTCGCCACCACGACCATGTAAAGCGATGAAAACGTTGGTAAAGCCTTCTTCTTTCAATTTCGTCACAGAGACGTCACGGGTATCAACCGCGTGCGCATTGATGCCCGCTTCTTTCAGACCAGCCAAAACCGCCTGACCGGAAAGTAACGACACTTCACGTTCGGCAGAGGTTCCACCAAGCAATACAGCAACTTTCTCAGTCATGATGTTCCTCATTCACTCATCTGTGGCTGTAATCTGGAATCAGCCAGTTTACGTGCCAGTTTACCGATGTTGCCGGCGCCCTGAACCAAAATCAGGTCTTCACCTCGCAGCGCCTGTGACAACAGTTCCGGTAAAGTATCCACATCCGTCACCAGAATCGGATCAATCTTACCTCTTCCGCGAATCGTACGGCATAGCGAACGACTGTCCGCCCCCGGAATCGGCGATTCTCCTGCGGAATACACATCCAGCATCAGAAGCACGTCAACCTGTGATAATACGTGTGCAAAATCGTCATACAAATCGCGGGTTCGCGTATAGCGATGCGGCTGAAAAATCATGACCAACCGCTTATCCGGCCACCCTGCGCGGGCAGCTTTAATCGTGGCATCGACTTCCGTCGGATGGTGGCCGTAATCATCCACCAACATCGCCGTACCGCTTTGTCCATTCACGAGCTCAAGCGGATATTCGCCGAGAAAATCAAAGCGGCGCCCTGTCCCCTGGAAACGCTCAAGCGCGCGCAGAATCGCTTCATCATCAATGCCTTCGTCGGTCGCTACGGCAACCGCCGCCGCTGCGTTAAGCGCATTGTGACGCCCCGGTGCATTCAGCGTAACGGTTAGCAGCGGTTTATCTTTCCGCTCCAGCGTAAAGTGCCCCTGCGCGCCAACCTGGCGATATCCTGAAACCCGCACATCAGCATCGTCGCTAAAACCATACGTGGTGATATGACGACCCACGCGTGGCAGCAGTTCACGGATTACTGCATCATCAATACACATCACCGCTTGCCCGTAAAACGGCAGGTTGTGCAGAAAATTGATGAACGTCTGCTTCAGGTTTTCAAAATCACCCTGATAGGTGTCCATATGGTCGGCTTCAATGTTGGTCACAATCGCCACCATCGGCTGCAAATGCAGGAAAGACGCATCGCTTTCATCCGCTTCCGCAATCAGGTAACGGCTTGAGCCCAAACGCGCATGCGTTCCCGCCGCCTTCACCAATCCACCGTTCACAAACGTTGGATCCAGTCCCGCTTCCGCGTAAATACTGGTGACCATCGCTGTTGTCGTCGTCTTGCCGTGCGTCCCCGCAATCGCAATACCGTGACGAAAACGCATCAATTCCGCCAACATCTCGGCACGACGAATCACCGGAATACGTGCATCATGCGCAGCGACGATCTCAGGGTTATCCGCAGTAATCGCACTCGATACCACCACCACGCTGGCGTTCAGAACGTTCTCCGCACGGTGGTGGAAATAAATCTGCGCGCCGAGTTCAGTTAACTGCTGCGTCACCGCATTCGGTGCCAGATCGGAGCCGCTAATTTCATAACCTTCGTTGGCCAACACTTCGGCGATACCACCCATGCCAGCACCGCCGATGCCGACAAAGTGTATGTGCCGGACGCGATGCATCTCGGGCACGATTGAACGTAGTTTCGCCAGTTGTTGAGTATTCACTTTATTCTATCGCTACCTTGTTGCGCGGTCGCACAGCCTTCTGCCCGACCACGCTGTATTAATTAACCGTGAGCCACATGTGTGGCCCGACTGCCTGCCGCTGCACTGACTTCCGCAGCAACCCGATCGGTTGCATCTGGAATCGCCACTGCGCGGGCTTTCTGCGCCATTGTCAGCAAGGTTGCACGATCCCAACCGGACAGCACCTCGCTGACAGTCGCCACGTTAAACTGTGGCTGCTCAATAATTTTTGCTGCGCCCGCTTTTTCCAACGGCAGCGCATTCCAATACTGCTGCCGATCTTTATGCTGGAACGGTACAAACAGTGCTGGCAGCCCAGCCGCCGCAATTTCACTGACGGTTAATGCACCAGAACGGCACACCACAACATCCGCCCAGGCGTAAGCTTCCGCCATGTCATCAATAAACTCGGTAATCTTGTGCTGCGTCTGTCCAACATCCTGATAAGCCTGTTGAACAGTTGATAACGCACCTTTACCGACCTGATGCCAAATCGTCACATGCTCGCCCAACTGTGCCGCCACGCCAGGTAGCGTTTGGTTCAGCACTCTTGCGCCCTGACTACCGCCGACAACCAGCACTCTCACAGGGCCTGAGCGATCGGCTAATCGTGTTTCCGGTGCAGGCAGCGCCAGCACGTCGGTTCTGACCGGGTTACCCACAACATCCGCTTTGGGAAACGCGCCCGGAAACGCCTGCAATACTTTTTTGCGATGTGGGATAACCAGCGGTTGGTCAACCCTGCGATCCCATTCTGCTCATGCAGTACGACCGGAATACCGCACAGCCAGGCGGCCAAACCGCCGGGGCCGGAAACGTACCCCCATCCCCAGCACCACATCAGGCTGATAGCGGCGCATAATCGCCCGCGCCTGGCGTACCGCCTGAAAAATACGAATCGGTGCGCTTAACTGCGCCCGAATGCCTTTACCACGCAATCCAGAAATGCGGATAAAATCAATTTCGATACCATGCTTAGGCACCAAATCGGCTTCCATGCGATCCGCCGTACCTAACCAGCGAACCTGCCAGCCCTGCGCCATCAGGTGATGCGCAACCGCAAGCCCGGGGAAAACATGCCCGCCCGTCCCGCCAGCCATCACCATCAAGCGCTTGCCTTCGCCACTCATCGGGCACCTCTCGTAAACGCCTGCGCTTTCGTCAGACGCGTTTCAAAATCAATGCGTAACAGCAAAACAATCGCCGTCGACATAATCAGCAAACTGGAACCACCGTAACTGATCAGCGGCAACGTCAGCCCTTTCGTCGGTAGCATCCCCGCCGCCGCGCCTACGTTTACCAGCGTCTGAAAACTAAACCAGATACCGATAGAACATGCCAGAAAGCCCGAAAAACGCTGATCGATCTCCAGCGCCCGCTTCCCGATAGACATCGCGCGAAAAGCGACGAAGAATATCATTAACAACGCCAAAACCACACCGATATAGCCGAGTTCCTCACCTAAAATAGAGAAAATGAAATCGGTATGCGCCTCCGGCAAATATTCCAGTTTCTGTACTGAATTCCCCAGCCCTTGCCCCCAGAATTCGCCGCGCCCAAATGCCATCAGGGATTGCGTCAACTGGTAACCGCTGCCGAATGGATCGTCCCACGGATTCCAGAAAGACGTCACACGTCGCATACGGTAAGGCTCAGCGATAATCAACAGGCCCACGGCAAACACACCACAGCCGATAATCGCCAAAAACTGCCACATCTTGGCACCGGCCAGAAACAGCATCGCCAGCGTCGTAATAAAGAGCACAACCACGGTACCGAGGTCAGGCTGCGCCAGCAGCAGCACCGCCAACACCACCATCACACCCATCGGTTTGCAAAAGCCCCAGAAGTTATTTCTCACTTCCTCAACTTTGCGCACCATGTAGCTGGACAGGTAGCAAAACAACGCCAGCTTGGATAACTCCGCAGGTTGAATACGCAGCGGCCCCAGCGAAATCCAGCGAGATGCGCCGTTGACCGAACTTCCCACAGCCAGCACCACCAACAGCATGACCATCGCGAGCAATAACAGCACCGGGCTGTAGCGCTGCCATATCTCCATCGGGACACGCAGCGTGACTAACGACAAACCAAATGCCAACCCGAGATAAATTGCATCGCGTTTCGCAAACAGAAACGGGTCGCTGGCAAGACGTTGTCCAACAGGCATGGAAGCTGACGTCACCATCACGAAACCAATCACAGCCAGGCCAAGCGTCAACCACACCAGCGTTCTGTCGTAGAGAACCACGCTCAGCGTATCGCTTTCGCGCGTTCCCATAACCCAGCTCTTGATGCGTTCGATAAACGCCATCCCGAAGAACCGCATCAGCCTAACTCCTCCGCCAGACGAGCGAATTCATCGCCTCGCTGTTCAAAACTGCGGAACTGATCCAGACTTGCGCAGGCTGGCGACAGCAACACCATATCGCCCGGTTGAACGCGTTCGGCGATGACGCGCATCGCCTGTTCCATCGTTTCGGTTTGTTCAGCAATTTCCGGGCGTAACGCAGCCAATTGCTGCCCATCACGACCAAAACAATACAGATGAATGTGTTCACCCTGTAAATACGGCACCAGCGGTGAGAAATCGGCAGATTTTCCATCACCGCCTAACAGCAGGTGCAGCGAGCCTTCGACGGTCAAACCGCTCAATGCAGCTTCAGTGCTCCCCACGTTCGTGGCTTTAGAATCATTGATCCACCGTACGCCATTGCGTTCGAAGGCCATTTGAAAACGGTGCGGCAGCCCGGTAAACGTCGTCAGCGCCGTCAGCGCAGAAGCCCGCGGGATCTTCACGGCATCCGCCAGCGCCAGCGCCGCCAATGCATTCGTATAGTTGTGCTGGCCAACAAGTTTGATTTCACGGGTGTTAAGCACACGTTCACCATCAACCCGCAGCCAGGTTTCTCCCTGCTGACGATTAAGATGATAATCGCCAACGTCGACACCAAAGCTACGGCAGCGCGCATCCGCACCGCGAACCGGCATAGTCAGCGCATCATCAGCATTCACAACACACAAATCTGCGTGTTCATAAATACGCAATTTCGCTGCCCGATACTGCTGCAGACCAAACGGATAACGGTTGGTGTGATCTTCCGTCACGTTCAGAATGGTTGCCGCAGCCGCGTGCAAGCTGCTCGTCGTTTCGAGTTGGAAACTCGACAGCTCCAACACATAAAGCTGAGCGGGCTGCTCAAGCAGTTGCAGCGCGGGGAGACCGATATTACCGCCAACCCCCACCTGCCAGCCTGCAGCACGCGCCATTTCACCGACCAGCGTCGTCACCGTGCTTTTACCGTTAGAACCGGTAATCGCCACAATCGGAGCCTGCGCCTCACGGCAGAACAGTTCAATATCGCCAACGATTTCAATGCCAGCGTCGGCGGCATCACACAGAACCGGTGTCGCCAACGCAACACCGGGGCTGGCGACGATCAAATCCGCGTTCATCAGCCAGTCTTCATTCAGACTGCCGAGGTGTCGCTCTACCTGCTCAGGCAGCTTATCCAAACCCGGCGGACTGATACGGGTATCCACCACACGCGGTACCACACCACGTGCGAGAAAGAAATCAACACAGGAGAGCCCAGTCAGGCCCAACCCGATAATGACGACTTTTTTACCCTGATAGTCCACCATGTCTTATCGTACCTTCAGCGTTGCCAGGCCAATCAGCACCAGCATCAACGAAATAATCCAGAAACGCACAATCACGCGCGGTTCCGGCCAGCCCTTAAGTTCATAATGATGATGAATCGGCGCCATGCGGAAAATCCGCTGCCCGCGCAACTTAAAGGACCCGACTTGCAGAATCACCGACAGCGTTTCGACCACGAAGACGCCGCCCATAATCACCAACAAAACTCCTGACGCAGGAGAACCGCGATAGTGCCCAACGCGCCACCCAGCGCTAGCGACCCGACGTCCCCCCATGAAGACCTGTGCCGGATAGGTGTTAAACCACAGGAACCCAAGCCCTGCGCCCACAATCGCGGTGCAGACGATCACCAGTTCACTGGCATGACGGATATACGGAATGTGCAGGTAACCGGCAAAATTCATGTTTCCTGTTGCCCATGCAACCAGCGCGAAGCCAGCGGCCACAAACACGGTCGGCATGATTGCCAGTCCATCCAGACCATCAGTCAGGTTTACGGCATTACTGGTGCCAACAATCACAAAGTAGGCCAGCGCAACATAGAGCAAGCCCAGTTGCGGCATTACGTCTTTGAAAAATGGCACAACAAGCTGCGTAGCTGGCGTATCTTTACCGATGGAATACATGGTGAAAGCCACCACGAGTGCAATCACGGACTGCCAGAAATATTTCCAGCGGGCAATCAGCCCTTTGGTATCCTTACGGACCACTTTGCGGTAATCATCAACAAAACCGACCGCACCGTAGCCCGCTAACACCAGCAGTACGCACCAGACATACGGATTAGACAGATTTGCCCACATCAAAACGGAAACGATAATCGCCACCAGGATCATCACGCCCCCCATTGTCGGGGTTCCGCGCTTACTGAAATGTGACTCCGGCCCTTCGTTACGCACAACCTGCCCAATCTGCAAACGCTGCAGCCAGGCGATCATGTGCGGCCCCATCCATAGGGAAATAACCAATGCGGTCAGCAGGCTGACAATGGCGCGGAACGTCAAATAAGAAAAGACGTTAAAGCCGGTATAAAGTTTGGCCAAATGTTCGGCCAGCCATACTAACATTGCGCATTCTCCTGTAATGCATGTACAACCTGCTCCATCGCAGCACTGCGTGAGCCTTTGACCAATACGCTGATGACGTTATGTTCTGACATCAGCACCTTCAAACGTGAAACCAGCGCGGTTTTATCCTGAAAATGCTCACCCTTGCCACTGGCAGTGCCGATCAATTCACTCAACGTTCCCACACTCAATACGCGATCGATGCCCGCAGCACGCGCCGCTTCGCCTACTTGACGATGGCACTCAGGGGCTTCATCCCCAACTCGCCCATATCACCAACGACCATCACACGGTAGCCCGGCATCTCTGCCAATACCTGTGCCGCCGCCGTCATAGAACCTACGTTGGCGTTGTAGCTGTCATCCAGCAGCAGCTTGCCTTCAGACAAGGCAATCGGGAACAGCCGCCCCGGCACTGCCTGTAGCTGGGATAATCCGGTTTTAACCGCTTCCAGCGTCGCCCCGACGGACATCGCCAGCGAAGCCGCCGCCAGTGCATTAGAAATGTTATGTCGACCTGGTAAAGGCAGCAGAACCTGCGTTTCACCAAATGGCGTGTGCAGAGTGAAGCGCGTACCCTGCGCCAAAACGTCTACGTCGCTGGCAAAAAAATCGATATCGCAAGCGGCCTGCGGCGAGAAACGCCAAACAGTTTTATGATTCAGCATGACCTGCCAGTGCGGGAAATCGTTGCTGTCTGCATTCACAATCGCCACGCCGTCTGCTGGCAAACCGGCAAAAATTTCACCTTTCGCCTGCGCTACACCAGCTAATGAACCAAAACCTTCCAAATGCGCGGCAGCCAGATTGTTGACCAGCGCGCTTTCCGGCCGCACCAGATCGGTGGTATAGGCAATCTCACCAATGTGATTTGCCCCCAGCTCAATCACGGCGAACTGGTGTTCCGCCGTCAGACGCAACAGCGTGAGCGGCACACCGATATCGTTGTTGAAGTTACCAGCGGTATACAACACGGAGCCACACTGGCGCAGAATCGCTGCCGTCATTTCTTTAACTGAGGTTTTGCCGGAAGAGCCTGTCAGGGCGACAACGCGCGCCGTTGACTGCTGACGAACCCAGGCACCCAATTGGCCCAGCGCCAGACGCGTATCGCTCACCAGCAGTTGTGGCACATTGACAGGTAAGTGCTTACTGACTAACAGAGCCGCCGCACCGCCTTTCACTGCATCCGCAGCGTAATCATGCGCGTCGAATTTCTCGCCTTTCAGCGCGATAAATAAACCGCCAGACATCAGCTTACGCGTATCGGTTGAAACATCTTCAATATCAATGCTTTCGCCAATCAGCTGCGCATTCAGCACCGTGGCAAGTTGCTGCAAGGAGACGCGAATCATGCAATCACCCCAGCAGACGAGCAACGGTGATACGATCGGAATAATCAAGACGCTGATTGCCGACCAGTTGGTAGTCTTCGTGCCCTTTACCCGCAACCAGCACCACGTCATTTTCCTGCGCCTGCATAATCGCGCTAGTGACCGCTTCAGCACGTCCGTGAATAACCTGAACGCGCCCGGCATCCAGCAGCCCGGAGAGAATATCGGCAACAATGGCCTGCGGTTCTTCGCTGCGCGGGTTATCATCAGTCACCACAACGCGATCGGCCAGTTGTTCTGCGATGCCGCCCATAAGTGGGCGCTTACCTCTATCACGATCGCCGCCGCAGCCAAACACACACCAAAGTTTTCCCTGGCAGTGCAAACGCGCCGCTTCCAGCGCTTTTTCCAGCGCGTCCGGCGTGTGGGCGTAATCAACAACGACCGTTGGTTTTCCTTCTGCATGGAAAACTTCCATGCGGCCACATACGGGTTGCAGCTGAGAGCCCGCAATGACCAACTTGTCGAGCGGATAGCCAAGAGACAGCAGCGTTGCCAGCGCCAGCAGCATATTGCTGACGTTAAACGCGCCCATCAGGCGACTTTCGATTTCGCCGTGCCCCCAGCTTGAATCAAATGCAATCGTGGCCCCGTTGTCGTGATAATCAATCTGTGTCGCCTTCAGCCAGCGCCCACGGCAACCAGGAACCAGATTATTTCCCATGGTTACAGCAACTGCATCCGGTAACTTCGCCAACCAGCGCAGCCCGACCTCATCATCGGCATTGATAATCATCTGCCCAACACGATGCTCGGCGAACAGCGACCATTTGGCCGCTTCATAGCTTTCCATATCGCCGTGGTAATCAAGATGATCGCGGCTCAGGTTAGTGAACACCGCTGCCGCGAATGGCAATGCCGCTACACGATGCTGCACCAACCCGTGGGAAGAGACTTCCATTGCGGCAAATGTCGCGCCCTGTTCTACCAACTGGCTCAGCACCTGCTGAACATCGACAGCCGACCCAGTCGTATTTTCTGCCGGAATAGCCCGGCCTAATAGGCCGTTGCCTACGGTGCCCATTACGGCACTCGTTTCGCCCAGCGCCTGGCTCCACTGCGCCAGAAGCTGAGTCGTCGTCGTTTTTCCGTTGGTTCCTGTTACACCAATCAGCTGTAACTTTTCCGCGGGTTGCTGATAAAAACGGCCCGCCAGCGCGGAAAGCCGCTGGTTCAGATTACTGAGGTAGACCACTGGCACACCGTGCATTTCGCGAACGGTGCCATCGGCAGCTTCACCTTCTGCTTCAGCAACGATCGCTGCTACGCCTTGCGCAATTGCCTGCGGAATATAGCGCCGTCCATCTGTTTTGTGCCCGACAATCGCGACAAACAGATCCCCGGCAGCCGCAACGCGGCTGTCTAATGTCATTTCCCGCAGCGCGCGCACCGGGGTGTCTTGCACCCACGGCGCAAGTAAATCGCGCAAATTACGATCTGCCACCTGATCCCTCTTCTCTATTAATTACAAACTCGTTTTTGTCGCCTGACGGCAACGCATCCGGTTCGATATTCATCGTACGCAGAACGCCACCCATGATGGCGCCAAAGATTGGTGCAGAAACTGCACCGCCGTAGTACTTCCCTGCCTGCGGATCGTTGATCACGACAACCAGAGCAAAACGCGGGTTACTGGCTGGAGCTACGCCCGCTGTATAAGCAATATATTTATTGATGTACTTACCATCCGGGCCGACTTTTTTAGCTGTACCGGTTTTAATCGCGATACGGTAGCCTTTGATAGCCGCTTTGGTACCGCCGCCGCCGGGCAGCGCAACGCTTTCCATCATGTGCACCACGGAACGCACCAGCGCTTCAGGGAAGACGCGCTCGCCAGGAACCGGTGGATCAACTTTAGTAATCGACAGCGGACGATAAATGCCGAAACTGCCGATCGTGGCATAGACTCGCGCTAACTGTAACGGTGTTACCATCAGCCCGTAGCCGAAAGAAAAGGTGGCCCTCTCTATGTCAGACCACCGTTGTTTTTGAGGGTATAAGCCACTGCTTTCTCCGACCAACCCCAAATTGGTCGCTTTTCCTAATCCAAAACGCGAGTAAGTATCTACCAGCGCAGAGGAAGGCATCGCTAACGCCAGTCTGGAAACACCGACGTTACTCGATTTCTGCAGCACGCCCGCCAGCGTCAATTCGCTGTAGCGCGCCACGTCTTTGATTTCATGACCATTGATGTAGTAAGGCAGCGTGTTGAGCACGCTATTTTCTTTGACGACACCGCGTTGCAGCGCCGTCATCACTACCATCGGTTTCACCGTAGAACCCGGTTCGAAGATATCGGTGATGGCGCGGTTACGCATAATCTCTTTCGGCGTATCCGCCAAATTGTTCGGGTTATAAGACGGGCTATTCGCCATCGCCAGCACTTCACCGGTATTCACATCAACCAGCACGGCCGTACCTGACTCGGCTTTGTTAAAGGCAACCGCGTTGTTGAGTTCACGGTAAACCAGCGCCTGCAAACGTTCATCAATACTCAGCGCCAGATTATGCGCCGCCTGACTATCGACAGAGGAGATATCTTCAATCACACGACCAAACCGGTCTTTACGCACGGTTCGTTCACCGGGTTGCCCTGTCAGCCAGCGATCAAAGCTTTTCTCTACCCCTTCAATGCCCTGTCCATCGATATTAGTGAATCCGATAAGGTGAGAGGTCACTTGTCCGGAAGGATAGTACCGGCGAGATTCCTGCCGCAGATTAATGCCCGGCAGTTTCAGTTTATGGACGTATTCGCCAATGGCAGGATTCACCTGGCGAGCGAGGTAAACAAAGCGCCCTTTCGGGTTAGCGTTGATCTTCGTGGCCAATTGATCCAATGGGATATCGAGCGCGTCAGACAGTGCTTTCCAGCGCGTATCCAACGTAATACCGCCACGATCGTTCACTTCTTTCGGATCCGCCCAAACGGCATTCACCGGTACGCTGACAGCCAAAGGACGACCTGCGCGATCGCTGATCATACCGCGTGCCGTCGGCACTTCCTGCACGCGCAGGGAACGCATATCGCCTTCGCGCACCAGTTTGTCTGGGTTGATCACCTGAAGGTAAGCCGCGCGCGCCATCAAGCCAAACATCGCAAGCAGGATACAGCCGCAAAGCAACGCAAAACGCCAGCTAACAAAGCTGGCTTGATCTTCCTGGCGCTTTAACTTTCCTGTACGGGCTGCTTTCATGCTTGACTAGTTGCCTATTGAGTTCATTGCTTAACCACAATATTTTCCTGTGACGGATCGACATGCCCCATTTGCAGCTTTTCCGTCGCGATCCGCTCAACGCGGCTATGATCCCCGAGAGAGTTCTCCTCCAGGATCAGATTTCGCCATTCGATATCCAGCGCATCACGCTCCAGCAGAAGCTGCTCGCGTTCCGCTGTCAGCAAGCGCGTCTTGTGCGCCGTTGTCACCACAAAAACGGCAGAAACCAGTACGGCAATCATCAGCAACATGGGGAGCTTTGCATTACGCAGCAGATCCTCACCGATGACGCCAACCAGAGTGTGCCGTTCGTTACCAATCATGCCGGCAGTCTCTCAGCGAACCGCAGCACGGAGCTACGCGCGCGCGGGTTTTCTGCAATTTCTGCTTCCGAAGGCATCAGTTTCTTTCCGACGGCTTTTAACGTCTGGCCGCCCTGACTGCGCAACTGCTCTTCCGTTAACGGCAGGCCAGCAGGCACCTGTGGCCCACGGCTCTGATGGCGAATAAACCGTTTCACGATTCGATCTTCTAACGAGTGGAAGCTGATAACCGACAGACGTCCCTGCGGAGCCAGTACGCTTAACGCGCCTTCTAACGCACGCTCGATCTCTTCCAGCTCACTGTTGATGTAAATGCGGATCGCCTGAAAACTGCGTGTCGCCGGGTGCTTATGTTTTTCTCTCACCGGGCTGGCTGCCGCAATCAATTCGGCCAGCTCTTTTGTCCGCGTCATCGGCTCAGTGCGATTACGCTCGACAATCGCGCGGGCAATGCGTTTAGCAAAACGCTCTTCGCCGAACGTTTTCAAGACCCAGACAATGTCGTCAGCTTCCGCTTTCATCAACCATTCGGCAGCAGACAAGCCGCGCGTCGGATCCATACGCATATCCAGCGGGCCATCGCGCATAAATGAGAATCCACGTTCAGGGTCATCAAGCTGTGGGGAAGAAACGCCAAGATCGAGCAGAACACCGTCGATCTGCCCGGTCAGCCCGAGTTCCGCCACATACTCCGCCATAGCGGAAAACGGCCCGTGAATAATAGAGAAACGAGGATCGTCAATCGCCTTGGCAGCTTCAATAGCCTGAGGATCGCGATCGATAGCTAACAGACGTCCTTCCGGCCCCAGTTGGGAAAGAATCAGACGAGAGTGACCACCGCGGCCAAATGTGCCGTCGATGTATATGCCGCCGCTGCGAATGTTCAGACCATTTACGGCCTCATCCAACAGGACGGTGGTATGTTTATAATTTTCCAGCATGACTATAGCGATAGGTCCTGCAACCGCTCAGACAAGGGTTCCTGAGTCGATTGTTCAGCGTCAATATCATCCCTGACCTGTTGATACCAAGTCTGTTCATCCCACAGCTCAAACTTGTTGAACTGTCCGACTAGCATCACTTCTTTTTTAAGGTCCGCATGCTGCCTTAACGTATTCGCAATCAACAAACGCCCTGCACTATCCATTTGGCACTCGCTGGCATGCCCCAATAACAGCCGCTGAACGCGGCGTTCAGCTGGGTTCATGCTCGATAAGCGAGACAGCTTTTGTTCAATGATTTCCCATTCAGGTAAGGGATAAAGCAGCAGGCATGGCTGATGCAGATCAATGGTGCAAACCATTTGACCTTGCGATTCCCCGTTCAGCATTTCCCGGTATCGGGTAGGCACAGCAAGGCGCCCTTTACTGTCGAGGTTAACCAGCGTAGCCCCACGAAACATACCTGAGTTACCCCTTCATAACCTTTTTCACCACTTTATCCCACAAAATCCCACCTTTAAGAGTGTACGGAGGGTATGAAAACCTTGTCAAGCCAGAGCTGGCGCGCTTTGGGATTATTCCTGAATGAATTGGGGCCGGCATAGAGATAAAAGGAATAAGGAGTCAAAATTAACGAAGATTAACGTCATGATAATTTGAGAAAAATTCATAACGGAATGGGAGCATTACACACATATCGCTATCCACATCAACATCTCGATTATTTTTCTTGTCACAAGCAGATACCAAAGACAACGGTTTTCAGAATTGTCTTACTAGCCCAGAACACCTTGAATACCAAGGCCTGCGTGAGTCTGCAGAATCATACCGCTATGGGTAACAGTTGCTCAATGTCACATTTTTAACATCAACATCATCGATTCTTGATTAATCAGCTGATTTACCTTACTCAAGGCTCCCCTCACCAACGAGTACGGTTTTCTGAACAGGAATACAGGCTCAGAAAACGGGTCGAATTACGTGTGCAACGCCTCCCCAAGAGAAGCATGAAAAGCGGCGTCACAAGCAGCCCTTTTTATCGGTCATTTACTCACTTCCTTTAACGCTTTAATGCAATTACCTCCCCGCGGAAACGCCTCGTACTGAAAAAACCATAACGATTTGTTTTTAAATAATTTTAAATCTCTTGTCGCGATAAAAACGGGAAATTTATCGGATAGACATAAAGTAGCGGGAAAGTATAAAAACAATCACAAATAAATATTTTTACCTAGTACAAAGCCAATCATTCAGTGATGTAAACTACACAAACAAAATAAGGCATGACAAAAAACCATACAAAACCATTACACCAGTTTATCCGCCCTAAGAATGGAGCAGCCCGGTATGTTTTCCCCGACGTCACGATTGCGAAGTGCCACCGCAGATACCTTTGCGCTCGTTGTCTATTGTTTCATCACCGGCATGGCAATAGAAATCATGCTTTCGGGATGAGCTTCGAGCAATCGCTGTCTTCACGTTTACTGTCTATCCCCGTGAATATTGCCATTGCCTGGCCGTACGGGCAGTATCGCGATCGCGTGTTGAATATCGCCAGACGTCACGGTGGTGAGCATTTTCTAGTGCGCAGCGTTGCCGATCTGTTTGCCTATGTCAGTTTCCAATCCCCGGTTTACGCCATCATTCTCTGGTCTATCGGGGCGAGTCCCGCCCAAATCCTGACGGCCGTTACCAGTAACCTGGTGATATCGATGGTGACAGGCGTGATATACGGTTATTTCCTGGAATATTGCCGTCGGCTATTCCGCGTGGCATTGCCATAAAAGCGAAGTAAGCGTGGGCCGTGAATTGAGATTGAGCAGTAGAAAGTAGTCAGGAAAAGCGCCATAGTCATCTATGGCGCAGAAAGGCAGAGATTACACGCGGCTCAGTGAGCCACGACGGTACAGGTTACGCCGGATACGATTCAAACCTGGCTTCGGCCTTTTCGGTTCATCCAGACTGGCCAGCACCAGTTCCAGTACGCGTTCCGCGACTTCACGATGGCGCTGAGCGACAGACAATACCGGGCATTCCAGATAATCCAACAGCTCATTATCACCAAAGGTCGCGATAGCCAGATTATTCGGCAAGCGCCCGTTAATCTTCAGGTTGACGTCCATCACTCCCTGCAATAGCGGGAATGAAGTGGTGAATAACGCTTCGGGCATAGGATTATTTTTCAAATAATCCATAAACGCGGCAGCGGCAGCTACGCGTTCATAGCTATTAGAATAAAGGTAATTCACTTCACGCGGATCGCCCGCCCACGCCTGACGAAACCCTTGCTCACGCAAGAAGCTGACGGAAAGCTCAGGCAAGGCGCCAAGATACAGTACCGATTTCGCAGGCACTTTGCGTAATTCCTGCGCCAGCATTTCGGCATCTTCAAGATCGGCCCCCACCACGCTGGTGAAGTGCTCACGATCTAACGCCCTGTCTAACGCAATAATCGGCAGGCTGCCGTTGATCCAACGTTGATAAAACGGGTGCTCCGGCGGTAATGCGGTAGACACAATAATCGCGTCAACCTGGCGCTGCAACAGATGCTCAATACACCGCATCTCATTGTCTGGCTGATCTTCTGAACACGCAATTAATAGCTGATATCCGCGCTGTCTGGCCTGACGCTCCAGATAATTGGCGATGCGTGTATAGCTGGTATTTTCCAAATCGGGAATAACCAAACCAATTGAACGTGTGCGCCCGGCACGTAATCCAGCCGCGACGGCATTGGGATGATAATTGTGCTCCCTGACGACAGCCATGACTTTCTCAACGGTCTTATCGCTAACGCGATATTGTTTTGCTTTCCCGTTAATGACATAGCTGGCTGTCGTGCGTGAAACACCCGCAAGACGCGCGATTTCATCCAGTTTCACGGTAACCCCTTAGTAGGCCGGAAAATAAGTAGGCCGGCTAAACAATAAATAGTGTGATGACCATAAAATCATCATGGATATGGCGTAGATCTAACAGCAGAAGCTTTTGTACGGCAACTGCTTTTATCACGTTACCGACATATTTCAAGCTGCCATATCAATAATGGATGTCTTTTAAGCTGAAATATATTGTGTCTATATAAGATAAGGGAAATAAAAAGGCCCGATACTATTATCGGGCCTCTTAAAAGAAAAAGCAGCGAAAAGTCGATTAACGCATGATTTTATCGCCGCGTGATACGCCGACGATACCAGAGCGTGCCACTTCAACAATTTCTGCAACTTCACGCACCGCGCTGAGGAAGGCGTCCAGTTTATCGCTGGTGCCAGCAAGCTGTACGGTATAAAGCGAAGCGGTAACATCCACGATCTGGCCGCGGAAAATATCGGCGCAGCGTTTCACTTCTTCGCGACCATATCCTGTGGCTTGCAACTTCACCAGCATGATCTCACGCTCAACGTGCGCGCCCTGCCCCAGTTCACTGACGCGCAGGACATCCACCAGCTTGTGCAGTTGCTTTTCGATCTGCTCCAGCACTTTCTCATCGCCTACCGTCTGAATCGTCATACGGGATAGCGTAGGATCTTCGGTTGGGGCTACCGTCAGGCTTTCAATGTTGTAGCCGCGCTGGGAAAACAGGCCGACGACACGTGACAAGGCGCCCGATTCATTCTCAAGTAATACTGATAAAATCCGCCGCATGATCAGGTCCTCTCCGTTTTGCTCAGCCACATTTCATCCATCGCCCCGCCACGAATCTGCATGGGGTAAACATGCTCGCTGCTGTCGATGTTGATATCAACAAACACCAGACGATCTTTCTGTGCCAGCGCTTGCGACAGCTTACTTTCCAGTTCGTCCGGCGTATCGATAGAAATCCCGATGTGACCGTACGCTTCAGCCAGCTTGACGAAATCCGGTAACGATTCCATGTAAGAACTGGAATGGCGGCCAGAGTAGATCATATCCTGCCACTGCTTCACCATACCGAGGAAACGGTTGTTCAGGTTAATTACCACCACAGGCAAATCATATTGCAGCGCCGTAGAAAGCTCCTGAATATTCATCTGAATACTGCCATCGCCCGTTACGCAAATCACAGTCTCTTCCGGCAACGCGAGTTTAATACCCAGTGCCGCAGGCAGGCCAAAGCCCATCGTGCCCAACCCACCGGAGTTCACCCAGCGACGCGGTAAATCGAACGGATAATACAGCGCGGCGAACATCTGGTGCTGGCCGACGTCCGATGCCACATAGGCTTTACCTTCGGTCAGCCGATGCAGCGTTTCAATCACCGCCTGCGGTTTAATCTTGTCGCCTTCGGTGCTGTATTTCAGACAATGACGCCCACGCCACTGTTCGATACCCTGCCACCAGTCGCGCAGCGCATCAAACTGCTGCTGTGCGCCATCCTGTGCCAGCAATTCCAGCATCAGGGTTAACACCTGTTTAGCATCGCCCACGATAGGGATATCGGCGTTTACCGTTTTGGAAATCGACGCGGGATCGACATCAATGTGCAGTACCGTCGCATTCGGGCAGTACTTCGCCAGATTGTTCGTCGTACGGTCGTCGAAACGCACCCCTACGGCGAAAATCACATCGGCGTTATGCATAGCCGTATTGGCTTCATACGTCCCGTGCATCCCCAGCATACCGAGGCACTGACGGTGCGTGCCGGGAAAGCCGCCCAGCCCCATCAGAGAGGTGGTCACTGGCAGGTTCAGTTTTTCCGCCAGCGCCAACAGCTCTTCGTGACATTCCGCATTAATTACGCCACCGCCGCTGTAGATAATCGGTTTTTTTGCTGCCAGCAGGGTTTGCAGCGCGCGACGAATCTGACCTTTGTGGCCCTGAACCGTCGGATTATAGGAACGCATGCTGACGCTTTCAGGATAAACGTACGGCAGTTTATTCGCCGGATTCATGATGTCTTTCGGCAGGTCGACCACCACCGGCCCTGGGCGTCCGGTCGATGCCAAATAAAACGCTTTTTTCAGAATCGTCGGGACATCTTCCGCTTTCTTGACCAGAAAACTGTGCTTCACGATAGGACGGGAAATGCCGACCGTGTCGCATTCCTGAAAGGAATCATAGCCAATCAACGAAGTCGCAACCTGACCGGACAACACCACCATAGGAATGGAGTCCATATACGCCGTGGCGATACCGGTAATCGCGTTGGTCGCACCGGGGCCGGACGTGACCAGCACAACGCCGACCTCGCCCGTCGCACGCGCGTAGCCATCGGCCATATGTACCGCACCTTGCTCATGCCGCACCAAAATATGCTCGATTCCCCCAACCGTATGCAGGGCATCATAAATATCCAGCACCGCACCGCCCGGATAACCGAACACATGTTTTACGCCCTGATCGATCAACGATCGGACCACCATTTCGGCGCCTGACAACATCTCCATGGGTCTGCCTCTTTTGTTCAGAAAGCGGAATTCGCTTCTGTATTGATCGGGAGAAATCCCCGAACTCACATTGTATTAATACTGTTAACTTTTAGTACAAGAATACGAAATATTATAGGGATTACTGATAACCCATTAACATAACGCCAGATTATGACGCAGACAAACGGCAAAAAACCACCGCCCTTAATCGTGCCTAGGGGAAATCGAACGTGAGGGAAAAAGGAACTGAGATAAAATACTAACCGGGAACCTTCAAACCTGAGAGATCGTCCATGAAGGCCATAAATTACAGAGTGAAATCTTGAGGCCGAAAAACCCTCTTTCTTTTCAGGAAACGGGTTATCCGGCCTCCAACGCCATCAGGATTCCGCGTACATCGCATCAATTTCCAACTGGTAACGCTGGTTGATGATCTTTCTGCGCAGCTTGAGCGTTGGCGTCAGTTCCCCTTCTGCCATCGAAAACGGCACAGGCAGCAGCGTGAATTTCTTCACCTGCTCCACGCGGGAAAGCTCCTTCTGCATCTCCCGCAAGCGCTGTTCGAACAGCTCAATAATATGGCTGTGGCGCAGCAACTCCAGACGATCGTGGTATTTCAGGTTGATCGAGTGCGCGTATTCCTCCAACGCCTCGAAACAGGGAACAATCAGCGCAGACACGTACTTACGCGTGTCTGCGATAATGGCAACCTGTTCGATGAAGCGATCCTGTCCCAGCGTCCCTTCCAGATGCTGCGGGGCAATATATTTACCGCCCGAGGTTTTCATCAGATCTTTCAAGCGCTCGGTAATAAACAGGTTACCGTTGGCATCCAGCTCTCCCGCATCGCCGGTTCTCAACCAGCCGTCTGCGGTAAAGGTTTCTGCGGTTTCCTGAGGGCGATGGAAATAGCCGCGCATGATGGTCGCCCCGCGCACCTGAATCTCTTTTTCCTCGCCAATGCGGACTTCAATGCCCGGCAGCGGCGTACCAATAGAGCCTAAGCGGAAATGGTTCTCTTCCCAGCAGGAAACCGTCGCGCAGGTTTCGGTCATGCCGTAACCATAGATGATACGAATCCCGATCGAGCGGAAAAACAGAATGATGTTGTCATCCAGCCGCGCGCCTGCCGCTGGCATGAAGCGAATCTCGCCTCCCAGAAGCTGGCGAAGTTTCCCTAACACCAGACGATCGGCATAGCGATGCATAACGCGGCGGAAAAGCCCTGCTTTTTCGCCGTCTGACTAGCCAGAAACACGTGTTTCCCCTGCGTAACAGCCCAGTTGAAGAGCCGCTGGCGATACCACGGCGCCTGCGCCACTTTTTCATGGATTGCGCTATACACTTTCTCATAAAAACGCGGTACGGCGCACATCACCGTTGGCCTCACCGCCTGCATTGCCTCACGCACCAGATTCGTGTTGCTGAGATACACGTTCTGCGCGCCGCGGTGCATAATGACAAAGCTCCAGGCGCGCTCAAATACGTGGGAAAGCGGTAAGAAACAGAGCGATACGTCATTTTCTGACATATCCAGACGATCGTCGTGTAGCTTAAGCTGCATCGCCATGTTGGTGTAATCCAGCATGACGCCTTTCGGCTCACCGGTGGTGCCAGAGGTATAAATCAGCGTAAACAGATCGTTGAGATCGCAGCTGTCGATGCGCGTTTGCCATTCATCACGCCAGAAATCATCTACCGCCTGCGCTTCAAACTCATGTAGGGACTGAACGATGTCGCTACCGCGCAGGTTAACGCCCTCATCCATCACGATAATATTTCGCAGTTGCGGGCAGCTCTCGCGTAACGACAGCAACGCATCCAACTGCTCCTGACCACCAACGAATATCGTACGGATATCGGCATCATTGATGATGAACGCCGCCTGTGCCGCCGTATTGGTGGCATAGATTGGCACGCTGATCGCACGCAGGTGCAGCAGCGCCAGGTCGGCCAGCGACCAATTCATCGAGTTATGAGAGAAAATCGCGACTCGTTCCTGAACGTCGACTCTCAGCGCCAGGAGCGCGCTGGCAATCCGCCGAATGCGCTGTCCGGCCTGTGTCCAGGTGAGCTGTTGTTCGCCCGCAGGCGTCCACTCGCGCAGCGCAATACGACCCGCGCAGTGATTGATCCGATCTTGAACCCGGTGCACCACATGATATGGCTGTAAATGATTAGTCATCTGTAAAAGAATTTATAAGGGAAGTGAAGTCGACAGCGTTTCAGCGTACAGCTGTACATTATTTGGCGTGCAGTCTACCGTCCTTGTTCAAAACCGCAACGATCTTTCGTTCATTCGTCGCAGGCTATCGCTGGTTTACTTGACGCACATCACACCAATCAAAAGTTGACATAGCCCCAATAATCGCGTACCAATAAAGCAACACTGAATTTTAGATGACGAGACACCATGTTCAACTTTACTGTCCTACTAGGCCTACTACTAAACGCATCCTTCTTGCGCGGTAGGTTTGTGGGCAGAGTTCAGAACTAAGTTTCTCGCCACACGATACAAAAAACCCGCGCTAATGCGCGGGTTTTTTTTTACTCGCCGAGCGCCAAGTACAAGTAGACACGACAAGGAACTAAACCAATGAGCGAGCAAGTCATTATTTTTGATACCACATTACGCGATGGTGAACAGGCTTTACAGGCGAGTCTGAGTGTAAAAGAAAAACTGCAAATCGCCTTCGCCCTGGAGCGTATGGGTGTTGATGTCATGGAAGTTGGCTTTCCTGTGTCCTCTCCCGGCGATTTTGAATCCGTTCAGACTATTGCCCGCAATATCAAAAACAGTCGTGTGTGTGGCCTGACCCGCTGCGTCGAAAAGGATATCGATGTTGCCGCAGAAGCGCTGCGTGTCGCAGAAGCCTTCCGTATTCACACTTTTATCGCAACCTCACCGATGCACATCGCCACGAAGCTGCGCAGCACGCTGGACGAAGTCATCGAACGCGCTATCT
Source organism: Pectobacterium sp. PL152 (assembly GCA_021907015.1). GTDB lineage: Bacteria > Pseudomonadota > Gammaproteobacteria > Enterobacterales > Enterobacteriaceae > Pectobacterium. Next base: position 1,639,271 of record CP091064.1, read on the forward strand.
ACATGATTAAGCGCGCGCGTAACTACACAGACGATGTCGAGTTCTCCTGTGAAGATGCGGGTCGTACGCCAATCCCAGACCTGTGTCGCGTGGTTGAGGCCGCTATCAACGCCGGTGCTCGTACCATTAATATCCCGGACACCGTCGGCTACACCATGCCGCATGAGTTCGGCAACATCATCTCCTCGTTGTACCAACACGTTCCTAATATCGATAAAGCCATTATTTCTGTTCACACCCATGACGATCTGGGTTTAGCCGTTGGCAACGCCATGGCGGCAGTGCACGCAGGCGCTCGTCAGGTAGAAGGCACATTGAACGGTATCGGCGAGCGTGCTGGTAACTGTTCACTGGAAGAAGTCATCATGGCGATCAAAACCCGCCATAACATCCTGAATGTGCATACCAATATCAATCATCAGGAAATCTACCGCACCAGCCAGTTAGTCAGCCAGATTTGTAATATGCCTATCCCCGCTAACAAAGCGGTTGTGGGTGCCAACGCCTTCGCCCACTCTTCCGGTATTCACCAGGATGGCGTGCTGAAGAACCGTGAAAACTACGAAATCATGACGCCGGAATCCATCGGCCTGAAAGAAGTGCAATTGAACCTGACTTCCCGTTCCGGTCGTGCCGCGGTGAAACACCGTATGGAAGAGATGGGCTATCAGGATAGCGATTACAATCTGGACGATCTGTACTCCGCCTTCCTGAAACTGGCCGATAAGAAAGGCCAGGTCTTTGATTACGACTTGGAAGCGCTGGCCTTCATCAACCGTCAGCAGGAAGAGCCAGAGTTCTACCATCTGGATTATTTCAGCGTTCAGTCCGGTTCCAGCGTGATGGCCACCGCTTCTGTCAAACTGATCTGTGGTGAAGAAACCCAGTCAGAAGCCGCGACGGGGAATGGCCCGGTAGATGCCGTTTATCAGGCAATCAACCGCATTACGGGCTATCAGGTTTCTCTGGTTAAATACCAACTGACCGCCAAAGGTCAGGGTCGTGATGCGCTGGGTCAGGTTGATATCGTTGCAGATTATCAGGGCCGCCGTTTCCACGGTGTCGGTCTGGCGACGGATATCGTTGAATCTTCCGCACAGGCAATGGTAAATGTATTAAACAACATCAAACGTGCTCAGCAGGTAGAAAAAGAAATTCAACGTCTGCAGCAGCACAATAACCAACAACAAAACGATAGCAAACAACAAAACAGTCAGGAAACAGTGTGATGACAAAGAGCTACCATATCGCCGTTTTACCCGGAGACGGCATTGGCCCGGAAGTAATGGCACAGGCGCACAAAGTGCTGGATGCGGTACGCCAGCGTTTTGGCATCCGCATTACCACCAGCGAATACGACGTTGGCGGTATCGCCATTGACCGTCAGGGCACGCCGCTGCCGCAAGCGACTGTCGCAGGCTGCGAGCAGGCCGATGCGATTCTGTTCGGTTCCGTGGGCGGCCCGAAATGGGAACATTTGCCACCGGCAGAGCAGCCGGAGCGCGGTGCGTTGTTGCCTCTGCGTAAGCACTTCAAACTGTTCAGCAACCTGCGCCCTGCTCGCCTGTATCAGGGGTTGGAAGCGTTTTGCCCGCTGCGCAGCGACATCGCCGCGAAGGGCTTTGATATTCTGTGCGTCCGCGAACTGACGGGTGGCATCTACTTCGGTCAGCCTAAAGGACGTGAAGGTAGCGGTCAGTATGAGCGTGCTTTCGATACCGAGGTGTATCACCGTTTCGAGATTGAGCGTATCGCACACATCGCGTTTGAATCCGCCCGTAAGCGTCGCAGCATCGTGACCTCTATCGATAAAGCCAACGTGCTGCAAAGTTCTATTCTGTGGCGTGAGATCGTCACGGAAGTCGCCAAAGCCTATCCAGACGTGAAGCTGTCCCATCTGTATATCGATAACGCGACAATGCAGTTAATTAAAGATCCGTCTCAGTTTGACGTGATGCTGTGTTCTAACCTGTTCGGTGACATTCTGTCCGACGAGTGCGCTATGATTACTGGCTCAATGGGCATGCTGCCTTCCGCAAGTCTGAATGAGCAAGGCTTCGGTTTGTACGAGCCTGCTGGCGGTTCTGCACCGGATATCGCTGGTAAAGACATTGCCAACCCGATCGCGCAGATTCTGTCACTGGCGCTGCTGCTGCGTTACAGCCTGGGCGCGGATGATGCCGCAGAGGCGATCGAAAAAGCGGTCAATACCGCACTGGCTGAAGGCTACCGCACCGCCGACCTGGCAAGTACCAGCAACGCGATTGGTACCAATGAAATGGGCGACGTGATTGCGCGTTTTGTGGCGCAAGGGGCATAACCATGGGTAAGACGTTATATCAAAAATTGTTCGAAGCGCATGTGGTTCATGAAGCGCCAAACGAAACGCCGCTGCTGTATATCGACAGACATCTGGTACACGAAGTAACTTCCCCGCAGGCTTTCGACGGCCTGCGCGCGATGGGCCGCAAGGTTCGTCAGCCGGGGAAAACCTTCGCGACCATGGACCACAACGTGTCCACGCAAACCAAAGACATCAACGCCAGTGGCGAGATGGCTCGCATCCAGATGCAGGAGCTGATCAAAAACTGTGCGGAATTCGGCGTTCAGCTGTATGACCTGAACCACCCGTATCAGGGCATCGTTCACGTTATCGGGCCTGAACAAGGAATGACGCTGCCGGGCATGACTATTGTCTGCGGTGATTCGCACACGGCAACGCACGGCGCATTTGGTTCACTGGCTTTCGGCATCGGTACGTCGGAAGTGGAACATGTGCTGGCGACACAAACCCTGAAGCAGGGTCGCGCTAAAACCATGAAGATTGAAGTCACCGGCGATGCGCCACACGGCATCACCGCAAAAGACATCGTGCTGGCGATCATCGGTAAAACCGGTAGCGCAGGCGGCACCGGTCATGTGGTTGAATTCTGCGGCACCGCTATTCGTGCGCTGAGCATGGAAGGCCGTATGACGCTGTGCAACATGGCGATTGAAATGGGCGCGAAAGCCGGGCTGGTTGCGCCGGACGAGACCACCTTCAACTACCTGAAAGGCCGTCAGTTTGCGCCGAAAGACGCCAACTGGGATGCCGCCGTTGCATACTGGAACACGCTGAAATCGGATGATGACGCGCAGTTCGATACGGTTGTCACGTTGGACGCCGCTCAAATCGCGCCACAGGTCACCTGGGGCACCAATCCTGGTCAGGTTATCGCCGTCAATCAGGAAATCCCTAATCCTGACTCTTTCAGCGATCCGGTAGAGCGCGCCTCTGCTGCCAAAGCGCTGGCGTATATGGATCTGCAACCCGGTATTAAATTGACCGACGTGAAGATCGATAAAGTCTTTATTGGTTCCTGCACCAACTCGCGTATTGAAGATTTGCGCGCCGCGGCAGAAATCGCCAAAGGGCGCAAAGTTGCCGCAGGCGTTCAGGCTATCGTCGTACCCGGTTCCGGCCCGGTAAAAACCATGGCAGAGCTGGAAGGGCTGGATAAAGTGTTCATCGAAGCGGGCTTTGAGTGGCGCTTACCGGGCTGCTCTATGTGTCTGGCGATGAACAATGACCGTTTGAACCCCGGCGAGCGTTGCGCCTCAACCAGCAACCGTAACTTTGAAGGCCGTCAGGGGCGCGCTGGCCGCACCCATCTGGTCAGCCCGGCAATGGCTGCGGCTGCCGCGGTAACGGGTCGCTTTGCCGACGTCCGCGAGTTGAATTAAGAGAGAAACCGACATGGCTAAATTTACTCAACACACTGGTCTGGTGGTTCCTCTGGATGCCGCTAATGTCGATACCGACGCCATCATTCCCAAGCAGTTTCTGCAGAAGGTGACGCGTACTGGTTTCGGCCAACACTTGTTCCACGATTGGCGTTTTCTGGACGATGCGGGCCAACAGCCTAACCCTGAGTTTGTGCTGAATAAACCGCATTACAAAGGGGCGAGCATCCTGCTGGCGCGGGAAAACTTCGGCTGCGGTTCTTCCCGTGAGCACGCGCCGTGGGCGCTGACCGATTACGGCTTCAAAGTCGTTATCGCGCCAAGCTTCGCCGATATCTTCTACGGCAACTCGTTTAACAACCAGCTGCTGCCGGTGAAACTGAGCGACGCGGAAATAGACGAACTGTTCAAGCTGGTTGACGGGCAGAAAGGCATTAACTTCATCGTCGATCTGGAAAATCAGGTCGTTCAGGCGGGCAGCAAAAGCTATCCGTTTGAAATCGACAGCTTCCGTCGTCACTGTATGATCAACGGATTAGACAGCATCGGCCTGACGCTGCAACACGAAGCGTCTATCACCGAGTATGAAAAGAATCAGCCAGCCTTTTGAACTGATTCAAAATTACAGATAGCCGAAGCCCGCACTTTATTGCGGGCTTTTTCTTTAGAAGAATGGGCTGATTACAACAACGCGGCAATCAGATAAAAAGCCAGCATACTCAAGAGCACCGCGCCCACAATATTTCTGATAAAAGGAAATCACGACACTCACAATTGCGCCGAGAAAATACGGGTTATCAGGAAATGCGCGAATCACCCCGTGATCCATTAAAATAATCGGGCCGCAAATCGCAGTGAGTAAGCAAGGCGCGGAATACTTTAATGCCCGGTGGAGTAAAACTGGAATTTTTACCGGCACAGCGGGTTCGAGAAAGATATAGCGATTAAAAACACGATCCCTGCCAGAACGAATATCAATAACCAACTCATTTTTCTTCCTTAAGCACTGACGCGATGAACACAGAGAAAAACATGCCGCCGACACCGGCGATAGCGATGGCACCCTCTATCTTGAAATAGGTCAATAGCATCGACAACAGCAGAGAAAACAGGACACCAGAGAAGGTACTGATCTTCTTTATCATCGGTACGACAATGGTGATGAACGTGGCAACGATAGAATAATCAAGATGATACTTATCTAAATCAGGCACAGAAGACGCCATGACCACGCCAAGAATGCTGAAGATATTCCAAAAATATAAAGGTGAAACCCGCACCGATTAAATAACTCGTGCTAACGTTGTTCTTCCTGTCTTTCTTTTCGCTGAGTGCAAAAAGCTCATCCGATAATAAAAATCCGATCGGAAGCCGTTTTCTTAATTTCAACGTTGAAACATATTCACGTAGAGTCAGGCCATATATCAGGTGTTGTGCGGTAATAAAAAAACGGAGATTAATAGCGTCGCAACATTCGCTCCGGACATAAGCAAGCCTAACGAGACGAGCTGCGCCGCTCCCGCGAAAATAATCGCGGACATCCCGATACTTTGCCCGACAGATAATCCCGATTGGATTGCCATGGAACCAGCCAGAATGCCCCAGGGTACTACAGATAAACAGAGCGGCAGCATCTCAACCACGCCGGTCATAAAGTGCTTCCACGGGCTAATGGTATCTTTTGATGCAGACGATGAACGAGCTACGGTATTTTCCATATAACAGTGCACTACCATAAATAAATCGATAGTGAAAAATTAACAAAACGTTTTTAAGAGTATTGGATAAAGTTGCTTGCCGTTAATGGTGAGATTTTATATTCAACATAGGAAGTGGGTAATATCTACAAGTTACCTTTAGCAAACTCACCCGGCGTCAGCCCCAAAGAGTTTTTGAAATGACGATGAAAGTGGCTTTGATCGGTAAAACCGCACCGAACGGAAACATCGAGGATCGCATCGCCTTTACGCAATAATGCCTTCGCTTTGCGCAGACGAGCCTGGATCAAATAGGCATGAGGCGTAATCCCCACCACCGCTTTAAACTGTCGTAAGAAGTGCCACACGCTGAGTTCGGCCAACGCGGCCAATTCAACGAGAGCCAGTTCTCTCTCGGGATAACTGTCCATAAAGGCTTTCACATTCAGTATATTTTGGGTCGCAACGGGCAGCATCTGTGGCGTCAGGCGCGTCTTGCTATAGCGCATCGTCAGCCAGGTTAATGACGACAACAGCAGCGTTTCTTTCAATAACAGATTGCCCGGCTGGGCAAGCATATTGAACGTCATGAGCAACTGCTCCGACAATCCTGGGTCATGAACCACGGCGTCGGGGAACCACGGAATCGAATCCTTTGCGCGTTGCAGATCCTGATTAATCGAGCGAAAAAGGTCGGGATGCGGATAAATAGCACGATAGGCCCAGCCGGTTTCGACCTCAGAACTCCCCGTGTGCACATCGTCCGCATTCACCAGAATGATGTCGCCTTTGGGCGCAACGTGCTCTGCGCCAGAGCGATAAAAGCGCTGAGCGCCCTGCTCAATCACGCTGATGCAATACGTATCATGCACATGACGGGGAAAGCGCTGCTGATAGTACTGCGCCTGCAACATATCCAGCCCGCCGAGCGCCTCCAGATGTCTGAAGTGTGTCTGCTCTTGCACCACCGGCTTTTATGCACGCGTTGACCCTCTTATCGTTTGTACAAAATTGCTCTGGCAGAGAAGGAGAAACTTCAGCCAGAAACAACGCACCTGTTCACTGATTCTATCAGAAGCAGATTCGTATCCCCATGCTGGAAAGAACAGCGAAAAAGCCAGCGACAAAGCCGCTGGCCATTAGATGATGATGCTTGTCTTTTTACCGCTTGGGCTTTTTATCACTCGGATTACATCAAATGAAACCGAGATACCCCAAGATTCAACCGTTCAGCCTGCTGCTCCAGCGAGGAGGCTGACGAGGACGCCTCCAGCACCAGCGTTGCGTTCTGTTGCGTGACCCGATCCATTTCTGATATCGCTAATGACACCTGATTGATACCACTGCTTTGTTCATCAGACGCCAGCGCGATCTCATTGATAATACGGGTAACATTATTAATTTCAGAGACGATCTCGGCCATCGCTTTACCCGCTTCGGATGCCAGCGTCGTTCCTTCCGTCACTCTGGTTTCGGATTCTTTAATCAGCGCGGCAATTTCCGTTGCGGCGTTAGCCGAGCGCTGTGCCAGATTACGCACTTCTCCTGCGACTACCGCGAAGCCTTTGCCCTGCTCACCCGCTCGGGCAGCTTCAACCGCCGCATTCAGTGCCAGAATATTGGTCTGGAATGCAATCCCGTTAATGAGCGCGATAATCTCAGAAATTTTGTCTGAACTTCTGGCAATGTCCGCCATCGATCCTACAACCTGTTCCACAATGTTGCCGCCGTTCACCGCTTTGGCGGAGGTCTCCGTCGCCACCTCGCTGGCATGGTGTGCGTTATCGGTATTCTGCTTCACCGCAGCCGTAAGCTGCTCCATACTGGCCGCTGTTTCCGCCAGCGCGGCAGCCTGCTGTTCCGTTCGTGCAGACAAATCCGTATTACCGACGGCAATTTTCGTCGAACTGCTGTGAATAGACTCTGCACTGTCGCGTACCGAACCAACCGTTTCGGAGAGTGAATCCTGCATTTGCTGGATATTGTTCCCCAGAATACCGATTTCATTTCTTCCCACATCCACACTCGCGCGCGTTAAGTCCCCATGCGCAATCGCCTGTATGCGTGACACCCAATACTGTACTGGGTTAATAATGACCCGACGAATTAATAAGAACGTCATGCCCGTTAATACGATGGCTAAAATAAAAGCACCCGTCATGAGCGTATATCCCAGGGTGGAATTCCTTTCTGCCGTCACATTAATATTTTTGCCATCTCAACCCGATAAAGATAAGACGCTTTCAACGGCACATCATAGTCATCATCTAATTTAGACATCACCGTCGACTCAAACGCATTGAGCTCTTCAACATTGCCCTTCTTTGCGATATCAAACATGGGTTTGATTCCGCGCTCAACATAATCGCTATAACGCGCTTTTAATTCATTATCACGAGCGAGCTCAACATCAGAACGAGCCGATCTATTTTGATACCCATTAAACATTTGCTGAGACAGCGACAGGCGCTCTTCTGCGGCTTTCATACTGGCGTTATAGTTATCAGTAAGACCATTGCGTAAATGATTCACGGCATGGAGCAAATTCATACGCGCTGCACGCATGTGATTCGCACTATCCACTAACTCCATTCGCACATTCAATTCCAGCGTAGAGTCATTTAACGACAGCTCAGCCTGCTTAAGAAAATACGATGATGTGGAGATCGCCAAAGCAAAAAGTAATAGAACACCAGAAAAAACAACGACAAAGAGTGGCGTTAGTTTGATGTTATGCACCCCGGAAGCGGAATGCTGGGGTTCTGGTTTTCGTAAATCGCTATTGACTGGTAAGGGACATCGCTCATTTTACATCCATCGGGTTATTCAAAAAATTGCTGTGAAGTAAATTGCAGGCAAGCAGGGGAAAAATAACATTCCGCCGCATGTTACATAATATTTAAAGATTGTGACAATCTGCGTTAAATACAAGAAGAAAAATAGTGGCCTCTAAAAATAATTTTATCTATAAGATCATCATCACGAAAAAACGTCATTTCAATGATAATCATTTCAACTAAAAATCATTCAAAAATAAACTATCACATAATGTTAGTGAATTATCCTAGTCACTATTATTACAGTAATATTAATTATAGAAGTAAAAGTGATAAGTGAATTCATTCTATTTTCCTGAAATCAAACACCCTCTGATATTCAACATTACTGACTAGTTTATTATTCGTACACTCTGAATATAAAAACACCACGCCACGCACGGGGCTAACGAGGCTCTCACACACTGATAAAAGTCACAGGCCGGGTTGTCGTGTTGATCACGGTATTTTTCCGCCGACATACTATGCTGAACGTTAGCGATTCAATGAGTGAGAGGAGCCTATGGCACGCATTATTCAGCGTTACCGTTTAAGCATCTCTGGCGATTGCCGGGCCTGGTTTAACATCGACCATCGCCTCACCAATGATTTCCCTCGTCCGCCTCATGCCTGAATCAGCGCCACGCTGATCATTTCCTGTTCCTGCATTCCTTATTTCGGCGTCACATAACGTGTCGCGACGGAATTCTTTTTCTGGAGATCTATGGCATGAAACGCATTCCTGAACCGTTCCGCATTAAAATGGTAGAAAATATCCGCATGACAACCCAGGCGGAACGTGAAAAAGCGCTGACAGAGGCGGGGTACAACCCTTTCCTGCTGCGTAGCGAAGACGTCTACATCGACCTGTTGACTGATTCTGGCACCGGCGCGATGAGTGACCGCCAGTGGGCTGGTTTAATGATGGGCGATGAAGCCTACGCGGGGTCACGCAATTACTATCATCTGTGCGAAAAAGTCGAAACCTTGCTGGGCTACCCGTTTACGATTCCCACCCATCAAGGGCGCGGCGCGGAACAGATTTTATTTCCGTGTCTGATAGCCAAGAAACAGCGTGCTGGCGGCGCGAAAAAGCCGGTCTTCATTTCCAACTTCCACTTCGATACCACCGCTGCGCACGTCGAGCTAAATGGCGCTCGGGCCATTAACGTCGTCACACCAAAAGCCTTTGATACGAACACGGCCTATGACTGGAAAGGCGATTTCGATCTGGACCAGTTACAAAGCGTGATATCACAGCACGGCGCGGAGAATGTCGTCGCCATTATCACCACGGTAACCTGCAACAGCTCAGGCGGGCAGCCCGTCTCGATGAGCAACATGCGCGACGTTTACCGTATTGCACAACAGCATCAGATCCCTGTGGTGATTGATTCGGCACGTTTCTGCGAAAACGCCTGGTTTATCAAGCAGCGCGAAGCGGGCTACGCGGATCAATCCATTAAAGCCATCGTGCATGAAATGTATGAATACGGCGACATGCTGACGATGTCCGCGAAGAAAGACCCAATGGTGAATATTGGGGGCTGTGCTGTTTCCGCAGCGACGAGGACCTGTTTAACGAGGTGCGCATTCGCTGCGTTCCGATGGAAGGTTTCGTCACCTATGGCGGACTGGCTGGGCGGGATATGGAGGCGCTCGCCATCGGGCTGGAAGAAGGGATGGACGAAGACTATCTGGCCTATCGTATTGGACAGGTCGCCTATCTCGGAGAACGCCTGAAAGCCGGTGGAATTCCGATTCAGTACCCGGTTGGAGGACACGCTGTCTTTGTTGATGCCGCACGGCTATTGCCTCATATTCCACCCGAGCAATTCCCTGCGCAGGCACTTAACAATGCGCTGTATCTGGAAGCTGGCATCCGCAGCGTTGAAATCGGTTCGCTTCTGCTGGGACGCGATCCAGACACCGGGCAACAGAAAGCGTCACCACTTGAGCTGCTGCGCCTCACCATCCCTCGTCGGGTCTACACCAACGACCACATGGACTACATTGCAGACGCACTCATCGCATTGAAAGCCCGCGCTAGCGATATTCAAGGGCTAACCTTCACCTATGAGCCTCCCGTACTGCGCCACTTTGTCGCCCGCCTAAAACCGGTGGAATAGCCCGCCATCAGCATGCCCGATGCCTTTCTCTACGGGCATGCTCTCTCTCCTGTCTTGTTCTGCCGTTTTCTTTTACGTTAGCCGATAACGCCCGGGAGCTTGCCACGATTAATCTGGCCTTACAGATACGAAATGCCCGCCAGCGGGATGAATTGGCACGCTATTGTGCGCTGCTCAGCGAAGGCAAGCCATTACGTGAACAAATCATTACGTGACTAGCACCACTGATATCCCCTTGCCATACAAACTATCTGCGATAACCCAATGCATGACAGCAGGTAAACACCATAAAAAAGCCAGCGAGAAAACTCGCTGGCTGGTGAAATATCACCATTACTCAGAATACATTGTTTTACTCAGAATAAATTGTTTCGCACCACCTAGAGCCAATGACGGTACTCTTCATCAGACATGTCTTTCAGGTGCCACTGCGTCGCCTGCTGCAATAATGCGATGCGCTGTTGGGTAGACATCCACCGAAACCACGTCGCTTTACAGGTCGATAAGTAGGTTTGATAGAACCGATACAAACGGGAAATCGCCATAAGCCACCTCCTCTCTTTCCTTGTTGGAAAGTATCGACGTAATATAGGGAAAGATAAATTGATGACTTTAGCGCAGGGAGTTCCTCTTTTATGTCTTCCCCTCGATTGCAACAACAGTTCATCCGCCTATGGCAGCACTTTCAGGGGCAAACTACCGACACCACGCTGCAAGAGCTAACCGGAGTGTTGAATTGTTCCCGCCGCCATATCCGCTCACTGCTGAACGCGATGCAGCAGGAAGGCTGGCTCGTCTGGCAGGCTGAAGCTGGCAGGGGAAAACGCTCGCAGCTATCGTTTGTGTATACCGGATTAGCGCTACAGCAGCAGCGTGCCGAGGATCTGCTGGAACAGGATCGCATTGAGCAACTGGTGCAGTTGGTCGGTGATAAAGAAGCGGTACGCCAGATGTTACTTGCCCATCTTGGACGGAGTTTCCGGCAGGGAAAACATATTCTGCGGATTCTCTATTACCGCCCATTACGCAACCTGCAACCCGGTTCGGCGCTGCGCCGTTCGGAAATGCATATTGCGCGGCAAATTTTTAGCGGTCTTACCAATATAAATGAGGAAAATGGGGAAGTTGAACCCGATCTGGCTCATCACTGGCAAAGGGTCTCCCTCTCTGCACTGGCGCTTCTATCTGCGCCCGGCTATCCGTTTTCATCACGGACGAGAGCTCACGATGGACGACATCACCACGTCACTCTCTCGTCTTATTCCGCTCCCGCTTTTTCTCATATTGAAAGCGTCACCTCGCCAATGCCCTTCGTGATTGATATTCGGTTAAACAGCCCGGATAACTGGCTACCGTGGTTATTAGGCAGCGTGCACGCCATGATTTTGCCGCAAGAGTGGCAAACGCTACCCGATTTTGCCCAGCACCCAATTGGTACCGGCCCTTATGCCGTGGTGCGCAATAACAGTAATCAGTTGAAAATTCGCGCCTTCGATGACTATTTTGGCTATCGGGCGCTGATTGATGAGGTCAATATCTGGGTCCTGCCTGACGAACCGGAAGAAATGCCGGTCTCTATCCAACTCCAGTCTGACAATTCTCGTCACGAACAGTTGGAAAGCCGGATGGAGGAAGGCGGCTATTTCCTGCTATTCGATAAGCGTTCACCGTTAGCATCACGGCCGGAAGCTCAGCGATGGCTCAGGCAGATATTTAACCCTATTTCGCTACTCAACCACGCCAATACCAGCAACCAGCGTGACTGGTCGCCCGCCTACAGTCTGCTGCCACGCTGGCACCATCACCACCCCGATGTCCCGCAATCCATTCCGAAAGGGCTGACGGACGTCACGCTCACGTTCTATCAGGCCCACCCTGAATACCGGATATTAAGTGAGATTATGCGCACGCTGCTGGCACAACATGGCGTCACGTTGCATATTCAGACGGTCAGCTACGAAGACTGGTATCAGGGCAATGCCGACAGCGATATCTGGTTTGGTAGCCTGAATTGTTACCTACCGATCGAATTCTCCCTGTTCGCGATGCTCTACGAACTCCCGCTGGCGCAGCACTGTCTGAATGACGATCTGCACGCGGACGCGCAGCAGTGGCGTAACCAGACGCTACCGATGGCAGAGTGGTGTGAAAAACTGATCGCCAGCGGTCAACTGCACCCTCTGCTGCACCACTGGCTGCAACTTCAGGGGCAGCGCAGTATGCGTGGCGTCAGGATGAATATGCTGGGCTGGTTTGATTTTAAATCTGCCTGGTTCGCGCCGCCGGAACGCTGACAGCCTTTCGCTGCGCGGCTTAACCCTTTACAATGTGCCGTTCTCAACGGGGTGCGGAAGATTTTTCGCTGAGAAAATACCCGTCGAACCTGATCCGGTTAATACCGGCGAAGGGATTTGAGAGTGCGGCTTATTGCTGCCTCAAAGTCCTTTGCCACCCTATGATTCTCAGGAGTGCAAAGTGTTAAATCAATTACTACCGCGTTCAGCCACCGTGCTGAAAATCAGCCTGCCTTGCCTGTTACTGATCTCTGCTTCGGCATTCGCCAAGCCTGCGCTTACCGTTTATACCTATGATTCATTCGCTTCCGAGTGGGGCCCTGGCCCTGTCATCAAGACCGCATTTGAAAAAGAGTGCGAGTGCGAGCTGAACTTCGTCGCGCTGGAAGATGGTGCCTCGCTGTTGAATCGCCTGCGAATGGAAGGCAAGAACAGCAAAGCGGATATCATTCTGGGGCTGGACAACAACCTGTTGCAGGCAGCGGAGCAAACCGGTCTGTTTGCGCCGCACAATCAGGACACCAGCGCCGTCACGGTGCCAGGCGGCTGGAGCAATAAGACGTTCGTCCCTTACGACTACGGCTATTTCGCGTTTGTGTATAACAAAAACACGCTGAAGAATCCGCCGAAAAGCCTGCATGAGCTGGTGGAGAGCAACGAACCGTGGAAAGTGATCTATCAGGATCCACGTACCAGCACGCCGGGACTAGGTCTGCTGCTGTGGATGCAGAAAGTGTACGGCGATGAGGCGCCGCAAGCCTGGCAGAAGCTAGCGAAGAAAACCGTTACCGTCACCAAAGGCTGGAGCGAAGCCTATGGCCTGTTCCTGAAAGGGGAAGCCGATCTGGTGCTGAGCTATACCACATCACCGGCCTACCACATCATTGAAGAGAAGAAAGACAACTACGCAGCCGCAACCTTCAGCGAAGGGCACTATCTGCAAATTGAAATCGCCGGGCAGCTGGCTTCCAGCAAAAATCCCGAACTGGCAAAACGCTTTATGCAGTTCATCCTGAGCCCAACCTTCCAGCAGGCGATCCCCACGACGAACTGGATGTACCCAGCCGTTAAAACTGACCTGCCTGCGGGCTTCGCCACGCTCACGGTGCCGGAAAAAGCCATGCAGTTCAGCGCACAAGAAGTCGCTGACCAAAGGACGCAGTGGATTCAGGCATGGCAACGCGCCGTCAGCCACTAATCGGCGGACGTCTGTGGCCGGGGCTACTGGCCACAACGCTGTTAATTTCCGTTGCCGCACTGGCTTTCGGTGCACTCTGGTTACAGGCGCCCGACAGCCAGTGGCGCACGCTATGGCATGACAGCTATCTCTGGCATGTTATTCGGTTTACCTTCTGGCAGGCCTTTCTCTCTGCGCTGTTTTCTACCGTCCCGGCCATTTTTCTCGCCAGAGCGCTGTATCGACGGCGTTTTCCCGGCCACCGTTGGCTGTTGCGCCTGTGCGCGATGACGCTGGTGCTGCCCGTGCTGGTTGCCGTTTTTGGCCTGCTCAGCGTGTATGGACGTCAGGGCTGGCTAGCCTCTGCACTGAGCGGGTTTGGCCTGAAATACACGTTTTCACCCTATGGATTGCAGGGCATCCTGCTGGCGCATGTGTTCTTCAATCTGCCGCTGGCAACCCGATTGCTGTTGCAGTCGCTGGAGGGTATTGCTACCGAGCAACGCCAACTGGCTGCGAATCTGGGCATGAACAGCTGGCAACATTTCCGCCTGCTGGAATGGCCCGCCCTGCGCCGACAAATTTTACCGACTGGCGCGCTGATTTTTATGCTCTGCTTTGCCAGTTTTGCGACGGTGCTGTCGCTGGGCGGCGGCCCGCAGGCGACCACAATTGAGCTGGCGATCTATCAGGCATTAAGCTTTGATTACGATCCGGGTCGCTCGGCGCTGCTGGCGTTAATTCAGATGGTTTGCTGTCTCGGTTTGGTGCTGCTAAGTCAGCGGCTGGGGCGCATTCTGCCCGTCGGCAGCACACAGCAGCTCACTTGGCGCAACCCGCAGGATAGCGCTTTAAGCCGTCTCACCGATGGCCTGCTGATTGGCGCGCTGTTGCTGCTGGTCGTCCCCCTTGCTGGCCGTGGTGGTGGATGGCGTGAACCGCTCTCTGATTACCGTGCTGCAACAGCCCGTGCTCTGGCAAACGCTGTTTACCTCGCTGCGCATTGCCTTAGGCGCTGGGCTTCTGTGTCTGGTGCTGACCATGATGCTGCTCTGGAGCAGCCGCGAGCTCAAGCTACGCCAGAAGCCGCTCTATGGGCAGTTGATGAATCTGAGCGGGATGCTCATCCTTGCCATGCCCGGCATTGTGCTGGCAACCGGCTTTTTCCTGCTGCTGAATAACAGCATTGGCTTGCCACAATCCCCCTACGCGCTGGTGGTGTTCACCAACGCACTGATGGCAATTCCGTATGCGATCAAAGTGCTGGAGAACCCGATGCTGGACGTTGCCGAGCGCTACAACCGACTCTGCGCATCACTGGATATTCGCGGCTGGCAGCGGCTGAAGCTGATCGAGCTGGCTGCACTGAAGCAGCCGTTAGCACAAGCATTAGCCTTTGCCTGCGTGCTGTCGCTCGGTGATTTTGGCGTCATCGCGCTGTTTGGTAATGAGCAGTTCCGCACGCTGCCGTTCTACCTGTACCAGCAAATTGGTTCCTATCGCAGCGCCGACGGTGCGGTCACGGCACTGCTGTTGATGCTGCTGTGCTTTATATTATTTACCCTGATTGAGAAACTGGCAGGCCGTCATGATCGCGCTTGAGAAATTGACCTACTTCTATCAGCACTTGCCCATGCGTTTTGATTTTCACGTCAAACCGGGCGAGCGCATCGCCATCCTTGGCCCCAGCGGCGCAGGGAAAAGTACGCTGCTGAATCTGATTGCCGGTTTCCTGATGGCTGACAGCGGCGAACTACGGCTTAACGGTGAACCTCACCGCGAGACGCCTCCCGCTAAGCGGCCAGTTTCGATTCTGTTTCAGGAAAATAATCTGTTTCCTCACCTGACGATTGGGCAGAACATCGCGCTGGGGCTCCATCCCGGCCTGCGCCTCAGTGCCGCACAGCATGAAACGTTACGGCAGATCGCCGATCGGGTCGGTCTGGCGGATCTTCTGGATCGTCTGCCATCACAGGTTTCCGGCGGGCAGCGCCAACGCGCGGCATTGGCACGCTGTCTGGTACGGCACCAGCCCATTCTGCTGCTGGATGAACCGTTCTCAGCGCTCGATCCGGCGCTGCGTCAGGAGATGCTCGATCTGGTTGAGAGCGTGTGTCAGGAGCGTGAGTTCACGCTGTTGATGGTGTCCCACAATCTGGATGATGCCATGCGGATCGCAAAGCGTACGGTGCTGATCGTGGACGGACAGATTTATTATGATGGGCCGACCAAGGCGCTACAGGATGGCAGCGCCGATGCGGCTGCCATCCTGGGAATTTCACGCCCGTCTTTGGATTGAAGCGTTAAGGCAACGCCTGATAACGCAGGTTGCTGAACGTCACGTCTCCCTCACCCGACGCATACAAGGCGGGTCGCAAGCTGAGGAAGTCATACGCGACATTGTGATGGTAGCCGGAGACTTCCATCTGCACCGGGTATTTCTTCCACGGTTCCTGAGCCGACGTTCGGGTGTAAAACGTCACGATATGGCGATCGTTTCTCATCAGAATCTGCACCTCATTGCCTGTAATGTGCGGCAGTTTCTTCTCCGCCCTTTCCAGCCCATAGCGGTGCATGACAGTACCATCCTGATTAAACGACAGCCCGACATACAGCTTCGCGTTGTAGAACAGCAGTAAGCCAGCCTGCGCGCCAGGAGCGAAATTCGCCGTAACCTCAATTTGGTAAGCCTGATCGCCGGGGATCATCGTCAGCGGCGCACTGTCTTTTGGCGATGTGCCTTTTGCCTTAAGGTGCAGTTTGCCGTCGCTGAGCGTAACCCGTTTCAGTTCTTCCGCATTGGCGCGGTAAAAATGCCAGCGAGCCGGAAATTTCTCGTCGGTAAAACTATCAGACCAGCCAATACCGTGCGGCACCGCTTCGCCCCCTGCTGGTTTACGAATCGGTTTACCGGTATCAAACCCGGCAGACGTGAACCAGCCATCATTGCCCCAGACGATCGGCTCCAGCATCGCCTGCCGCCCCAGCGTCATAAAGCCGTTTTCATAACCGTGATACACCATGTACCAGTTTTTATCCGGCCCTTCGATCAGCGTCGCATGGCCACGTGACCACCACTTTTCTGAACGATCCTGCGTGCGAATAATCGGGTTATGCGGGGAATTTTCCCACGGCCCGTTGATCGATTTGGAACGCGCAGCAATCACCATGTGTCCGGTCGGCGGCCCCGCCGTTCCGCCTTCCGCCAGCACCATGTAGAAATAGTCGCCGTGGCGCAGCATCTTCGGCCCTTCCTGCGAGAAGCTTTCCACATCCCACGCTTCCGGGTATTGCCATCCCTGATAGACCACCTCCATATCGCCGACCGTCGACAGCCCGTCATCGGTTAACTGCACGCGATTGCCGCCAGACATAAAGATGTAACGTTTGCCGTCCTCTCCCACCACATGACCGGGATCGCTGGCCGGATTTTTCAAGCCCGTATCCTTCGGTGGCGTCCACGGGCCGCGAACATCATCGGCGGTAATCACATACAGCATTTTCTTTTTCGTCCCTTTGGCGTCGATAATCCGGTTGGTGGTGAAGTAGATATAATATTTGCCGTTATGTTTCACCAAATCCGGCGCCCAGATCGCGTCAACGGGCGTCGTAATCGCCGGGCCAAGCGGCTGCCAGTTCACCAGGTCGCGCGAGTGCCAAATCAGCAGTCCGGGAATATCGTCAAATGACGAGAACGTCATGTAGTAATCATCCCCATCCTTGATAATCGTAGGGTCGGGATGATCGCCCGCAATAATCGGATTGAGATAACAGCCATTGCCCAAATCCGCCTGACGCTGCTGTTCAATACCCCGTTTCCATTCGTTAGCAGGGCCAGCCTGACAGGCCATCGCCTGACCGATACCCATTGCCATCAGTAAGATACCGCTCAATACGCTCTGCCCTACTACTCGGGACACACCCATTTATCACCACCCACTATCCCAATGATTATTTTATAATTTATAACATTGAAACCCTGTTCCAATTGTGAAAACAGTCACGCTTCTCTGGTTCTGCGGCGAAAAATCAAGCGGTAATCGGGCGGTGAAATACCAATATATACCCTAAATAATTCGAGTTTCAGGACAAAACGTAGCGTTTTGAACAGCGCTTGCGCTGACCCCGAAGGGGTAAGGCCATAGGCCGAATAACGCGGCAGGTGAGGGAATCCCGATGAGCTTACTCGAGTAAGTGATTCGGGTGACAAATCTGCTGGGAGCAGATTTGAACGCTGCTTGCAGCGGCCCTTCAGGGCGAGGCCCACGACGGGCCGAGTATTTGAGCGCAGCCAACGCACATGCAACTCGAAGTATGACGGGTATACTGTGACCAATTCGACATATTCGGTTTTTATACCTTGTAGGTATTGTGTCTTTTTGTGCTGCTGTGTTTATATGAATTGGCGAGTGAATAACTCATTCGAACACAACATTCGGCCATAAATAATTCACTAGAACATAAATAGGATTCCCGTGACGCACTACTCTTCTTCCACTTCAGCACTACTAAGCACCGCGCATGTTGACGCGGTCGTCGTCGTGCGCGTGGTAGTCGTGGTCGTCGTCGTCGGCAGCGCGCCGTAACGGGTTCCGAATCGAAGATTCTCAAACCCCGCCGGCGCCAGCCGAGCGGGGTTTCTTGTTTTTACCCTCCCCGCTCCGACACCGCACCGGCCCTGATGAAGGATGTAAACATGCGTTATACAGGCGCTCAGTTAATTGTTCGGCTGCTCGAACAGCAGGGCATCACCACCGTAGCGGGCATTCCCGGCGGCGCGGCCCTGCCGTTATATGATGCACTGGGTCAAAGCAAGACTATCCGCCACGTGCTGGCTCGTCACGAGCAAGGCGCCGGGTTTATGGCACAAGGTATGGCGCGTGCCAGCGGACGTGCCGCCGTTTGTATGGCTTCCAGCGGCCCGGGGCAACCAACCTGCTCACCGCCATTGCCGATGCCAAACTGGATTCGATCCCATTGGTGTGTATCACCGGCCAGGTGCCCTCCAGCATGATCGGCACCGATGCGTTTCAGGAAGTCGATACCTACGGCATCTCTATTCCCGTCACCAAACATAACTATCTGGTTCGCGATATCAACGAACTGCCGCGCGTGATCCCGGAAGCCTTTCGCATCGCGCAGTCGGGTCGTCCCGGCCCGGTGTGGATCGATATTCCAAAAGACATTCAGAACGCAACCATTGAGCTGAGCGAACTGCCGGGCGTCTTTCCTCTCGATACGCCACCCACCATCGCGCAGCAGGAGATCGAGCGGGCTGCAGCCATGATTAACGCGGCTCAGCGTCCGGTTCTCTATCTGGGCGGTGGGATCATTAGCAGCGCCGCGCACGAACAGGCGGTTCAACTGGCGGAGCGTTCCAGCCTGCCAACCACCATGACGCTGATGGCGCTGGGTGCCATGCCCGTCGATCATTCCCTGTCGCTCGGGATGCTGGGTATGCACGCCGCACGATCAACCAATCTGATCTTACAGCAGGCGGATTTGTTAATTGTGCTGGGTGCGCGTTTTGACGATCGTGCGATTGGTAAAGCAGAACAGTTTTGCCCACAGGCCAGCATCATTCACATTGATATCGATCCCGCCGAATTGGGTAAGATCCGCCAGCCACATGTGGCGATCAACGCGGATGTCGCGCAGGCGCTGGATCAGTTGCTGCCGCATATTACGCCGCAACAGCGTGACGTGTGGCGCGCCACCGTTAGCGGGTTGCAACAGGAATTTCCGTTCAGCATGCCAAATGCCGACGATCCTTTAAGCCATTATGGTCTGGTGCAGGCCACGGCGCGGGCGCTGACAGATGATGCCATCATCACCACCGATGTCGGCCAGCATCAGATGTGGGTGGCTCAGTCTTATCCGCTGCGCCGTCCGCGCCAGTGGCTGACATCCGGCGGATTTGGCACGATGGGCTTTGGCCTGCCTGCGGCGATTGGCGCTGCGCTGGCCGAGCCGGATCGCACAGTGGTGTGTTTCTCCGGTGATGGCAGCCTGATGATGAACATTCAAGAAATGGCGACCGCGGCAGAAGAAGGGCTCAACGTAAAAATCGTCCTGATGAACAACCAGTCACTCGGTCTGGTTCACCAACAGCAGGATATGTTTTTCCAGCAGCGCATCTTCGCTGCCGATTACCGTTACAGTACCAATTTCCTCGCGATTGCCGCAGGTTTCGGCTTTGCAACCTGCGATCTGAATGCAGCAACCGACCCGCAGGCCGCCCTGCAAGAAGCGCTCAATCAGCCGGGTCCTGCGCTGATCCACGTACTGATTGACGCCAATGAGAAAGTTTTACCCATCGTGCCACCGGGCGCAGCGAACATCGATATGATCGGAGATTAATGACTATGTCAACTCAACTAACTTCGTCAACGCAACCAACTTCAAATCAGGTTACGCTAGAACTCTCTGTGCGCAACCATCCCGGCGTCATGTCACACGTTTGCGGCCTGTTTGCCCGCCGGGCATTTAACGTGGAAGGCATTCTGTGTATGCCGCTGGCCAACGGTGAAGAAAGCCGCATCTGGCTACTGGTCAAAGATGACCAGCGACTACCGCAGATGATCAGTCAGGTGGAAAAACTGGAGGACGTCCTTCAGGTACGCCGTCACGGTGAAGAAATGCGTATTTTCGAGCAGGTCGCCGAGTTTTACTGCTAGCTGGCGTGGCCGGGGTTTTCCCGGCCTGCCCACACTCAGCCGTTTAACACCTGCCACAGCAGATGACGGTAAACCGGCATCAGCGGGTGTTGAATCAGCATGACCAGCGCTGCAACCGCCGCCACGGACACCACGGGTGCGACCCAGCGCAAACGTCTGAGCGGCATTTTCTGCTAAACCAGTCACGATGTTTACGCTTATCGCCGCGCCACCAGCGCCAGTTTAGCCAGCCCGCAACCCATACCACAACGACGGTTATCAGCAGCAACCACTTAAACTCTGCGCTATTCGTCCCCGCAGGAATATCAATCGCAACACCAGCCAAAATACCGGGTAAGAAATAGGCCGGCGGCCACAGCAGGCAGCCAATGATATTCGGCACGGCAAATTTATAAGGCGGTAACCCCAGCATCCCCGCCACCATCGGAATGAGCGGGCGCGTCGGACCGACAAAACGCCCGATCAATATCGTCGGCATCGGGTGCTGATACAGGGCATATTCGGTTTTATTCAATAACGGCTGGTATTTTTTCAGGAAGGACCAGTTATGCAGCGGTGCCTTAAAACGCATGCCAATAAAATAGGAAATCCAGTCTCCTAGCAGGCAACCGATAATCCCGGCCGCCCACGCAGGGTAAAGCCCCATTTGCCCGCTGCCGATAAGCGTTCCCAGCGTTGCCATCATCACCGTTCCCGGTAACAACAACCCCACCAGAGCCAGAGATTCCAGAAAGGCAACCAGCATGACGGCGATCAGTGAATACGCTAACGATTGGGTAACCAAATGATCCAGCCACGCTTCCATAAAACCTACCCGTATTTTATAAAAACAAGGATTGTCTGGATCATAGCAGAAGTCGTCAACCCTTGATTTCACCCCATCACCCGATTCGGATTCATGTAAAGTCCAGCACACTGAATTGCCGTCTGATTCCGTCTCTCAGGCGGCAGTGAGCCCCGTCTGTTAGCACAAAACCCGGCAATATCCTGCTGAAAATATGTAGTGCTATTTATCTATCCGGTCTTGAAGCGATCACCGCCTGCGGGTGCACAAGGCGTGTACGTTTTGATAAATATCAACTATTCCCCTTATCAGGATACACGCAATATCATTTTCCAATTCAAGCCGTTAGCACCACTTCAGTAACACAGTTTTCTGGTCAATTCTTTTGCACCGACGGGCCTCAACACTTATGATAGCGGTCATTTTTGCCACGGTGCCACACTGCCACTATGTTTTTAAACTACTCAACCATTTCGGATTACGACGTCTTATCCTACTCTTGGCAGTGGCGAGCGCATTGGTAACACTGGCAAACAGTTTTTATGCCAGCTATCGCGTCCAGCGAGAGCTCCTGATTGATAATACGCTAGAAACCAACCGAGTTTACGCCACCAAACTCGCGGCGATGACCCATTCCTTCTTTAAAGAAGCCCAGCAGCAGTTAGCCTACAGCGCCAATATCGTCGCTACCCAGATGGATGATAAGGCCAGCCTGCTTAAAGAAGCCGACCGCCTGCGGCTACAGACCAGCAATTTCAACTCTGTCGTCATTGCAGATGAAAAAGGCATCGTCAGAGCCACGTCACCCGATACGTTTCAATTAATCGGGAGAAGCCTGACCACAGACGGCGCACTCGAAGCCTTAAGAGAAAAACAGCCGCTTATCAGCCAACCCTATGTCTCTGCCGCTAATAACTTCATTGTGCTGATATCTGCGCCGATCTTCACGCGAGATGGCCGCTACAAAGGGTTTATCGGTGGTTCGATCTATCTTAAGCAGCCCAGCGTTCTCAATACCTTATTGGACAAACATTATTACCGCGACGGTTCTTATATTTATGTCACCGATAAGAGCAAACGAATGCTGTATCACCGCGACATCGAGCGAATTGGTAAAATAGAGACCAATAATTTGGAGATCGACGCGCGGCATGAGAATAATGGCAGTCAGCATATGCTGAACTATCTGGGTGAGAAGATGTTAGCGGGTTACGCCGTTGAATCTACCTCACAGTGGCAGATTGTGGCGCTCCGACCAACCGACATTACGCTGAAACCGCTGGATGGTCTGATGCTAAATGTGCTGCGCCACACGCCCTCTGGCGCTTTTAACTATCTTCTGCGTCTGGCTGCTTGCGCGGCTCATCGCTCAACCGCTGTGGCTACTGGCGCGCAGCGCCAATAAGATGGATGCGACGGACGTTTCCGACGACATCAGAAATATTCACTCCTGGTATTTCGAGGCCTCGCAGCTTAAACAGGCCATGCTGCTGGGTATCGATTTACTTCAGCGCAAAATTGGTAAGTTACGTTCTGAGGCACACTCAGACCCGATGACCGAACTGCTCAATCGCCGTGGGCTGGATAGTGTTCTCCGCTACTGGCAGATGGGGCAGAAAAGTTTTGCGGTCATCGCGCTGGATATCGATCGCTTCAAACGCATCAATGACACCTACGGCCACGATGTCGGTGATAACGTTATTCGCTATCTCTCACAGCTGATTCGCACCAGCTCACGCGATTCCGACATCCTGTGCCGCAGCGGCGGTGAAGAGTTTTTGATCCTGCTGCCGGAAACGCATCTCGACGTCGCGATCAGCATTGCTGAACGGCTACGGCAGCGCCTGGAGGAATCGACCATTCCTGTCGTGGGCAATATTACCATCTCATTAGGCGTTGCCCTGTGGGAACCGGGCGTCAGCGATATGTCGATCGAACGCACCTTCAAGCTGGCAGATGAGTCCCTGTATCAAGCCAAGCAGGAAGGCCGCAACCGCGTGGTGTCTGCCTCCGGCAACGAGCAGTAATCCATTTTCACCTTATTATATACCCTAAATAATTCGAGTTGCATGAAGGCGGCAACTGCGCGAATCCCCAAGAGCTTACTCAGGTAAGTGACTGGGGTGAGCAAGGGCAGCCAACGCACAAGCAGCTTGAAGTATGACGGGTATACAGGTGATGTCGCTAGAGGCTGGACATCAACTGTATAAATAACCATACTTACCCTACCATCTTTCCTTAATCCCGCTCGCGATAAAAGGCCGCTTAGTGACTCAGGTTCGTCAGGGGTTTCTACTGACCCGCCACTGGAATGACACGCCAACTGGTACGCAGGTTGAATTCTGGCTGGCCACCGATGAGGGCCCGCTGTTGGCACGTCTGCCGCCACAGCAGGCCGTAGCCTTTATTCCCGCTCAGCAGGAAGCCCGCGCAAGAACGCTCTTACAGCAGGAAAAACGCTGGCAGTTAAAACCACTCGCCATGCAGGATTTCCACCATCAGCCGCTGCTGGGGCTATACTGCCCACAATACCGGCAGTTGATGCGACTGGAGAAACTGTTGCGTGAAGGCGGCGTTCAGGTTTACGAAGCGGATATTCGCCCGACGGAACGTTTTCTGATGGAGCGCTTTATCACCGCGCCCGTGTGGTTCAGCGGTACGCCCACGTCAGGTAGCCTGCTGACGGACGCTCGCATGAAACCTAACCCCGATTACCGCCCGACACTCAGGCTGGTGTCTTTGGATATCGAAACCAACCGCCACGGCGAGCTTTACTGCATCGGGCTGGAAGGTTGCGGGCAGCGTCAGGTTTACATGCTTGGCCCGCCGAACGGCACACCTGCCGAACACGAGGATTTTACTCTGGAGTACGTCGCCAGCCGCCCGCTGCTGCTGGAAAAGCTGAATGTCTGGATGCAGCAGCACGATCCCGATGCGATCATTGGCTGGAATCTGGTGCAGTTTGACCTGCGCGTCTTACAGAAGCATGCCGAGCGCTACAACATTCCGCTCAAGCTCGGGCGTAACGGGCAAGCGCTGGAGTGGCGGGAACACGGCTTTAAGCAGGGGCACTTCTTTGCCAGTGCCACTGGCCGTTTGATTATCGACGGCATTGAAGCGCTCAAGTCCGCGACGTGGAATTTTGCCTCGTTTAGTCTGGAATTCGTCGCACAGTCGCTGCTGGGAGAAGGCAAAGCCATCGACACGCCCTACCAGCGAATGGACGAAATCGACCGCCGCTTTGCCGAAGATAAACCGGCACTTGCTCGCTATAACCTGCAAGACTGCGAGCTGGTCACACGTATTTTCGACAAAACCGAGCTGCTGCCGTTCTTGCTGGAGCGTGCCAGCGTCACCGGGCTGGCGGCTGACCGCAGCGGCGGTTCCGTCGCAGCATTTTCCCACCTTTATTTACCGCGCATGCACCGCATGGGCTACGTTGCGCCGAATCTGGGCGACGTCGCGCTTGAAGCCAGCCCCGGTGGATTTGTGATGGATTCGCGGCCCGGCCTGTATGATTCGGTGCTCGTGCTGGATTACAAGAGCCTCTACCCTTCCATCATTCGCACCTTTCTGATCGACCCAGTCGGGCTGGCAGCGGGAACACAAAATCCAGACGCGCAGCACGCCGTCCCCGGATTTCGCGGCGCATGGTTCTCCCGCGAACAGCACTGCCTGCCCGCGATTGTCGAGCAAATCTGGCAAGGGCGCGAAGCCGCGAAGCGCACCAGCAACAAACCGCTGTCGCAGGCGTTGAAGATCATCATGAATGCCTTTTACGGCGTGCTGGGTGCCACAGGCTGCCGTTTCTTCGATCCGCGTCTCGCCTCCTCCATCACCCTACGCGGCCATGAAATCATGCGTAAAACGCGCGAACTGATCGAGGAACAAGGCTATCAGGTCATTTATGGCGATACCGACTCCACGTTCGTCTGGCTGAAACACGCGCATCGCGAAGAAGAAGCGACAACGATTGGCAACGCGCTGGTGCAGCACGTTAATCAATGGTGGACACAGCACCTGCAAGACACTTTGCAGTTGACCAGCGCGCTGGAATTGGAGTTTGAAACGCACTTTCGCCGCTTTCTGATGCCCACCATTCGCGGTGCCGAGCAAGGCAGCAAAAAGCGCTACGCCGGGCTAATCGACACGCCACAAGGCGAAAAATGGTATTCAAAGGGCTGGAAACCGTGCGAACCGACTGGACACCGCTGGCGCAACAGTTTCAACAGCAGCTCTATCTGCTGATTTTTCAGCAACAGCCTTATCAGGAGTGGCTGCGGGATTATGTCGATCGCACCCTGAACGGGGAGTTCGACGATCTGCTAATCTATCGCAAACGGCTACGCCGCCGACTTGATGACTACCAGCGCAACGTGCCGCCCCACGCCAGAGCCGCAAAAATCGCCGATGACTATAACCGCCAGCAAGGACGACCGCTGCAATACCAAAACGGCGGCTGGATCAGCTATGTGATGACCGTCAACGGCCCCGAACCGCTGGAAACCCGGCATTCACCGCTGGATTATCAGCATTATGTCGAACGCCAGCTCCAGCCAGTCGCGGACGCCATTCTTCCTTTCCTGCATGATGATTTTGCTACACTGGTAACAGGCCAGATGGGTCTGTTTTAAATGACGCGTATTCATGTTTTTAACGAAAGGTGTTAATTCGCGGTACAGCAAGTTTGAGGGGTGACGAACGCACCGTCATCCATTACCATAACGCCCTTTCTGAATTTGCATCAGCAGCATTATCGGCACCCGATAATGTAATCAGACATTCCCCCGACACAGACGAAAATCGAGCTAAGAATTTATGCCTTTTACACTTGGTCAGCGCTGGATCAGCGATACGGAAAGCGAACTTGGACTGGGAACGGTTGTTGCCGTCGATACGCGTATGATAACGCTGCTTTTCCCTGCCAGCGGTGAAAACCGACTTTATTCCCGCAGCGACGCCCCCATCACCCGCGTGATGTTCAACCCCGGCGACACCGTCACCAGCCATGAAGGCTGGCAGCTCAAAGTTGATGACGTGCGAGAAGAAAAAGGGTTGCTGGTGTATTGCGGCCAACGCCTGGACGATGAAACGTCGGCGGAACTGCGTGAAGTCTTTCTGGACAGCAAACTGACGTTCAATAAACCGCAAGATCGCCTGTTCGCTGGACAGATCGATCGTATGGATCGCTTTGCCCTGCGCTACCGCGCCCGCAAACACCAGAACGAGCAGGCGCTACAGCAACAGGTCGGTTTACGCGGCATGCGTGCCAGCCTCATCCCGCATCAGCTTCATATCGCTTATGAAGTCGGCCAGCGTCATGCGCCACGCGTTTTACTGGCAGACGAAGTCGGTCTGGGGAAAACCATTGAAGCCGGTATGATCATCCACCAGCAGCTGTTGGCGGGCCGTGCCAGTCGCGTGCTGATTATCGTACCGGAAACCCTGCAACATCAGTGGCTGGTCGAAATGCTGCGCCGCTTTAACTTGCTGTTCTCACTGTTTGACGACGAGCGCTATGCCGAAGCCAAGCTGGACAGCAGCAACCCGTTTGAAACCGAACAGCTCGTTATTTGCTCACTGGGATTTGTGCAGCGCAGCGCCCAGCGCTTTGCGCAGCTCGTCAACGCCGACTGGGATCTGCTGGTGGTGGATGAAGCCCACCATCTGGTCTGGAGCGAAGAAAGCCCCAGCCCGGAATATCAGGCTATTGAAACGCTGGCACGCGCTACACCGGCCGTTCTGCTGTTAACCGCGACGCCGGAACAGCTTGGTCAGCAGAGCCACTTTGCACGTTTACGCCTGCTCGATCCCAACCGTTTCCACGACTATCAGGAGTTCGTCGCCGAACAGCAGCAGTACCGTCCGGTCGCCGATGCCGTCACGCTACTGTTAGCGGGCGAAAAAGCCCAGACGGCTGAACTGAATGCACTGAGCGATCTGCTGGGCGAACAGGATATCGAGCCGCTGCTGAAAGCCATCAATAGCGACAGCGATGACAATCAGAAAGCGCGTCAGGAACTGATCGCCATGCTGATGGATCGTCACGGCACCAGCCGCGTGTTGTTCCGTAACACGCGTCAGGGAGTTAAAGGTTTCCCGCAGCGTATCCTGCATCAAATCCGCCTGCCGCTGCCGTCACAGTACCAAACGGCCATTAAAGTGTCCGGCATTATGAACGCGAATAAGACGCTGGAAGTTCGCGCCCGCGACATGCTGTACCCGGAACAAATTTATCAACAGCTCGAAGGGGACGATGCCACCTGGTGGAACTTCGACCCGCGCGTGGAATGGTTACTGAACTACCTGACCGCCAACCGTGATGAAAAAGTGCTGGTGATCTGTGCGCAGGCCGCCACGGCGCTACAGCTGGAGCAAGTGCTGCGTACGCGTGAAGCGATCCGCGCCGCCGTCTTCCATGAAGGGCTGTCGATTCTGGAACGTGACCGCGCTGCCGCCTATTTTGCTTCCGAAGAAGAAGGCGCACAGGTGCTGATCTGTTCAGAGATCGGCTCCGAAGGCCGCAACTTCCAGTTTGCCAGCCATTTGGTGATGTTCGATTTGCCGTTCAACCCCGACCTGCTGGAACAGCGTATCGGCCGTCTGGATCGTATCGGGCAGGCAAAAGAAATTCAGATTCTGGTGCCGTATCTGGAAAATACCGCGCAGGCCATGCTGGTACGCTGGTATCACGAAGGGTTGGATGCGTTTGAGCACACCTGCCCGACAGGCCGCACCATCTATGATGCGCACCATGCACAGCTGATCGAGCGACTGACGACCGTTGGTGAACAGCAAGGACTGGATGAATTTATTCACACCTGCCGCCAACAGCACGACAACCTGAAACAGCAGCTTGAACAAGGCCGCGATCGTCTGCTGGAAATGCATTCTAACGGTGGCGAGCAGGCCCAGCAGTTGGCGCAGGCCATTGCCGAACAGGATAATGACGTCAATCTGGTGACATTCGCGCTGAACCTGTTTGATATTGTCGGCATCAATCAGGAAGATCGCAGCGATAATCTGATCGTCCTGACACCCTCCGATCATATGCTGGTGCCGGATTTCCCTGGCCTGCCGCAGGACGGCTGCACGATCACTTTCGATCGCGATCAGGCACTTTCCCGCGAGGATGCGCAGTTTATCAGTTGGGAGCACCCGCTCATCCGTAACGGGCTCGATCTGGTGCTGTCCGGCGATACCGGAAGCTGTGCGGTGTCACTGCTGAAAAATAAAGCCCTGCCGGTCGGCACGCTGCTGGCTGAGCTGGTTTACGTTGTCGAAGCACAAGCGCCTAAGCACCTGCAACTGACCCGCTTCCTGCCGCCAACGCCGGTTCGCCTGCTCATGGATCGTAAAGGGACCAATCTGGCAGCACAGGTTGAGTTTGAGAGCTTCAACCGCCAGCTCAACGCGGTAAACCGTCATACGTCCAGCAAGCTGGTGAATGCGGTACAGGCCGACGTTCACGCGATGCTGCAACAGGCGGAAGCATTAGTCGAAACGCAGGCACGCCAGCTCATTACCGAAGCGCAGGAGCAGGCTGACCTGCAATTGCGCCGCGAGCTGGAGCGTCTGGAAGCGCTGAAAGCCGTCAACCCTAACATTCGTGAAGATGAGCTGACTGCGCTGGAAAATCAGCGTGAGCAGGTGCTGAGTAATCTCCATGAGGCCAACTGGCGTCTGGATGCTATTCGTCTGGTTGTGGTGACACACCAGTAAACGTTTCCGACAGCGGTATAGGCATAAACCTCATACCGCTGTTATAAAGACACGTTGTTTGCAAAACCGAGATACACGGGCATACCACGGGGCGAGGTCTCCCTGCGGGAACCTCATCCCCGTGTTCTCCCTAATATCACACATTATATGTTGCCTGAAGGTGCTCCGATGGAACCCTATAATCCGCCTACCGATCCCTGGTTGCATATTCTTTACCAGGATCAGCACATCATGGTGGTGAATAAACCCAGCGGTCTGCTGTCGGTTCCCGGCCGTGCGCCAGAACACAAAGACAGCGTCATGAGCCGCATTCAGGCTGACTACCCAACGGCCGAATCCGTTCATCGTCTGGACATGGCGACCAGCGGCGTCATTGCCGTCGCACTCACAAAAGCCGCCGAGCGTGAATTAAAGCGCCAGTTTCGCGAGCGCGAACCGAAGAAATCCTACCTTGCCCGCGTCTGGGGGCATATGGAGCAGGATGAAGGCGTCATCGATCTTCCGCTGATCTGCGACTGGCCGAACCGCCCAAAACAGAAAGTCTGTTTTGAAACAGGCAAAGCGGCACAGACGAAATATCAGGTACTCTCACGCGACGATGACGGTACGACGCGCGTCAAGCTGATGCCGATTACCGGCCGATCCCACCAACTGCGCGTCCATCTGCTCGCGCTGGGCCACCCTATCCTCGGCGATGGCTTTTATGCCCATCCTGATGCTAAAGCAATGGCGCCCCGCCTGTTATTGCACGCACAAGAACTGGCTATCACGCACCCAACTTTCAATACCCCGATGCACTTTCGTTGCGAAGCGGATTTCTAAGGCAAACGCGCCGACGGCATTTGCAAATCGGATTTGGTAGCGCGGTAAAACGGGGAAGTAACAAGAAGGGGAAGATGCGGATTATTTTGTCTGATTCGCGCTTTTCAACAGTTCATAGGCTGCCTGAATATCCTGCGCTTTGCGCTTGGCCATCTCCATCATCCTTGGCGAAAGTTTCTTGGCGACCAGCTTATCGGGATGATGCTCACTCATGAGTTTACGGTAGGCGCGCTTAATCGTTGCGGCATCATCGCTGCTACGCACACCCAGCGTACGACAGGCGCTTTCGACTGTTAGCCCGCGCGGTGGTGACGCAGGACGCTGACCGCCATAAGAGTGGCCGTTGGAATAGCCATTATTACGACGCTGATGTGATTTACCGTTCTGTCGTGACTGATTCTGCCGAGACTGTTGCCCCGAGGTACCTTCCATATTTCGCAGGAAAAACTCAAACTGCTCGCGCGTCACGCCCAGCTCATCGGCAATCACGTACAACACGCGTCGCTCATTCGGGTGCAAAACGCCATCAACAAATGCGACCTGAAGCTGGATTTCCAGAAACATCTTAATTAAATCAAAGCGTCCCAGACAGGCATCACGCAGCTTGCGTAATTTTATGCGCAGAGGGAAATGACCGGCCTTTCCTTCGCGGAAAGCCCTCTGAGCCGCGGTTCTGGCCTCACCAAACAGCTCAAGGCGATCCATCATTTTGGTCGCGATCTTGATATCGGCCTCCGTCACCCGGCCTTTGGATTTGGTCAGGTGCCCCATGGCTTGAAAGGTCGTGAGAAAGAACAATGACTGGCGGGTAGACTGAGCCGAAAAATAATCACGGCGACGCGATGCCCGGGCTTTGTCAATCCAATGCCCCATCAGTAAGCCCATGATCATTCCCCAGATGCCAGCGCTTGAGACGATTCCCAGCGCTAACCCCAGCAACTTTCCCCAATACCGCATATACTCCTCAAATCCTCATGCCGTCAGCCAAAAATTGCTTTATCATACCTGTCATTTATCTTTGCACCTAACGGCGGTGCGTATAGGCGGTGGGGATTTAACACTGGCGCAACGCTAACGAGTGATATAGTCTCTGACCGTTTGCCGGCATGATGCCCCTGATGACGGAACACCTGATACCACGTATGAAAAAAAGTTTCCCAACTCTGCTGGCCACTCTGGTTTGGTCGGCGCTTTACAGCCAGCACGCGCTGGCCGATCTCGCAGAACAGTGCATGCTGGGTGTACCTACGTACAACAGACCGCTGGTTACTGGCGATCCCAATCAGTTGCCGGTCAATATTCAGGCCGATAAAACCGAAGCCAACTACCCAGACAGCGCCAAATTCACCGGTAATGTTAACATCCAGCAGGGCAACAGTGTCATGACTGCCGAGCAGGTGGAGCTGAACCAGTTGGATCCGGCAACACAGGGTAGCACACCCACGCGAACCATTACCGCGACGGGAAATGTCCACTACGACGACAATCAGGTTATCCTGAAAGGCCCTAAAGCCTGGGCCAACCTGAACACCAAAGATACCGACGTCTATGAAGGCGACTATCAGATGGTGGGCCGTCAAGGGCGTGGTTCCGCCGACAAAATGAAAATGCGTGACAGCAATCGCTACACCATTCTGGAAAACGGCTCCTTCACTTCCTGTCTGCCGGGAGATAATAGCTGGAGTGTCGTCGGTTCGGAAGTGATTCAAGACAGAGAAGAGCAGGTTGCTGAAATCTGGAACGCGCGTTTCAAGATTGCTGGCGTACCTGTGTTCTACAGCCCGTATTTGCAGCTTCCTATCGGCGATAAACGACGCTCTGGCTTCCTGATCCCTAATGCGCAATATGGCAGCAGCAATGGTTTTGAACTGCTAACGCCCTATTACTGGAACATCGCGCCTAATTTTGACGCCACAATCACACCGCATCTGCAAACTAAACGTGGTATGCAGTGGCAGAACGAATTCCGCTACCTGACCACACCGGGCCTTGGTGTCATTCAGTTCGACTGGCTGCCCAGCGACAATGAATACGCTAAAGTCTCCCCACAGGACGATAACGACACCCGCTGGCTGTTCCATTGGGGTCACAGCGGCGTGATGGATCAGGTGTGGCGTTTTAACGCGGACTACACAAAAGTCAGCGACGACCGCTACTTCACCGATCTGGACTCGAATTACGGGTCAACCACCGATGGCTACGTCACCCAAAAACTTAGCGTAGGCTATGCGAACCAAAACTGGGACACCGCGCTATCCACCAAACAGTTCCAGGTCTTTTCCAATGCGACCAGCCGCGATGTCTATCGTGCTGAGCCGCAGCTCGATATCAATTATTACCAGAATGATATCGGCCCGGTTGATATGCACCTTTATGGTCAGGCGGTAAAATTTACCAACGTCAACAACAATCGACCAGAAGCGACTCGTCTGCACGTTGAACCAACGTTGAATCTGCCGTTAGCAAACCGTTGGGCCAGCCTGAATACCGAAGCCAAGCTATTGGCGACGCACTATCAACAGGACAATCTGGATCGCTATCGTGCGACACCAAGTAGCACTCAAGAAATACAAGATTCAAAAATGCACTGAAAGACTCGGTGAATCGGGTGATGCCGCAATATAAAATCGATGGCAAGATGGTCTTTGAGCGCGAAATGGACTGGTCTCAGGCTTATACCCAGACGCTGGAACCTCGCGCGCAGTACTTGTATGTCCCTTATCGCGATCAGAGCAGCATCCATACCTATGACTCCACGCTGATGCAGACCGACTATTCAGGCCTGTTCCGCGATCGCAGTTACAGCGGTCTGGACCGCATCGCGTCCGCAAATCAGCTTGTGACCGGTGTCACCACGCGTATTTATGATGATGCGTTGGTTGAACGTTTTAACGCTTCTATTGGTCAAATCTATTACTTTGATCGCCCACGCACGGGTGACCGCAACACGTCGCTCGATAAAAGCGATAACAACGGGAGCCAGGTGTGGGCCGGTGATTCCTTCCTGAGAATCGATGACAGATGGGGTGTTCGCGGAGGTCTGCAGTATGACAATCGCCTGAACGAAGTCGCACTGGGCGACGCCGTGTTAGAATACCGTCGTGATGCGGAACGTCTGGTGCAGCTGAATTATCGTTACGCGAGCCCAGAATATATTCGAGACATGATCCCTAATGTCACGAACCCTGGCTTCCAGCAAGGTATCTCGCAGGTCGGTATCACCGCGAGCTGGCCGATTGTCGAGCGTTGGGCCGTGGTGGGTGCTTATTATTACGACACCAAGGCCAATCAGCCGGCGAACCAGCTTATTGGCTTACAGTACAATACCTGCTGTTGGGCCGTGAGCGTCGGTTATGAACGTAAAATTACCGACTGGAACAGCGTCAGCCGCAGCAGCGAATACGACAACAAAGTGTCGTTTAATATCGAATTACGTGGTTTAAGCAGTAATTACAGTCTGGGTTCTGAAAAAATGTTGCGCTCAGGTATTCTGCCTTACCAGCGCGCATTCTGATGTCACCCAGAGTGTTAGTAGCAAGCAGGCTGTCTCACTGAAACGTTGGAACTTTTAACCCGCCTTGCGGATGAAATAATGGGAAAGGTATGAAGAACTGGAGAACGCTTATTCTCGGATTGGCACTGAGTGCCTCTACCGCGTTCGCAGCACCACAGGTGGTTGATAAAGTCGCAGCAGTGGTCGACAACAGCATCGTGTTGGAAAGTGATGTAAACAGTCTTTTGCAGTCGGTAAAACTGAACGCCCAGCAGGCCGGGCAACAGTTGCCTGATGACGCCACGTTGCGCCATCAGATTACTGACCGTTTAATCATGGATAACATCATTTTGCAAATGGCGCAGAAGATGGGTATCCAGGTGACGGATGAGCAACTGAATCAGGCAATTACCAATATTGCCGCTCAGAACCGGATGTCTCTGGACCAGCTAAAAAGCCAGCTGGCTTATGAAGGCCTGAACTACAACACCTACCGTAACCAGATTCGCAAAGAGATGCTGATCTCGGAAGTGCGTAACAACGAAGTTCGTCGTCGCGTTACCGTACTGCCGCAGGAAGTCGATACGCTGGCTAAGCAGATCGCCAACCAGACCGGTGAAAACGATGAGCTGAACCTGAGCCACATTCTGATCCCATTACCGGAAAACCCGACTCAGCAGCAGGTTGATGAGGCGGAAAATCTGGCAACGTCGCTGGTGAAACAAATCAGTGAAGGCGCAGATTTTGGTAAGTTGGCCATCACCTATTCGGCTGACTCTCAGGCGCTGAAAGGCGGCCAGATGGGCTGGGGTAAACTGCAAGAGATCCCAACGCTGTTTGCCGAGCGCTTAACTCAGGCGCAGAGAGGCCAAATCGTCGGTCCGATCCGTTCCGGTGTAGGTTTCCACATTCTGAAAGTGAACGATATTCGCGGCGGTAACAAAAGCATATCGGTAACCGAAACCCATGCTCGCCATATTCTGATCAAACCGTCTGTCGTCATGACGGACAGTCAGGCGCAAGCCAAACTGGCCGAAGTGGCACAGCAGATCAAAAACGGCAGCACCGATTTCGTCGCGCAAGCCAAACTGCTTTCTCAGGATCCGGGTTCAGCGAATCAGGGCGGCGACCTTGGCTGGGCTTCTCCAGATATGTACGATCCGGCCTTCCGCGATGCGCTGTTGAAACTGAAGAAAGGCGAAATCAGTCAGCCTGTTCATTCCTCTTTTGGCTGGCATCTGATTCAGTTGCTGGATACCCGTCAGGTGGATAAAACCGACGCGGCACAAAAAGAGCAGGCTTACCGTATGATCTTTAACCGTAAATTCGCCGAAGAAGCACAAACCTGGATGCAGGAACAGCGTGCATCGGCGTATGTCAAAGTGATTAATGGCGCCACTAACTAATGCAGACTGAGAGCAATACACCACGCGTTGTGATCACCCCCGGCGAACCCGCCGGGATTGGCCCCGATCTGGTGGTTGCTCTGGCTCAGCAGGCCTGGCCTGTGGAGCTGGTCATCTGTGCGGATCCTGACCTGTTATTAACTCGCGCATTGCAGCTGTCTATGCCGCTGACATTGCGCGACTATCAACCCGGCCAGCCCGCACAGCCACAACAGGCAGGTAGCCTCACTATCCTGCCGATCGCCACATCGGCAACCGTCATTGCCAGCCAATTGAATGTCGCTAACAGCGCTTATGTCGTTGAGACATTGGCTCGTGCTTGCGATGGCTGTCTGAACGGTGAATTCGCCGCGCTGATTACTGGCCCGGTACATAAAGGCATTATCAACGATGCTGGTGTTCCATTCAGCGGACACACTGAATTTTTCGCCGATCGCAGCCACTGTGACCGTGTTGTTATGATGCTGGCGACGGAAGAACTGCGTGTTGCCTTAGCCACCACGCATCTGCCGCTTGCCGCCGTTTCTGCGGCTATTACCCGCCAGAGCCTGCACGAAGTCATCACGATTTTGCACCATGATTTGCAGACAAAATTCGGCATCGTTCAACCGCAGATTTATGTTTGTGGATTGAACCCTCATGCCGGTGAAGGCGGCCATATGGGCCGTGAAGAGCTGGATGTGATTAACCCTGCGCTGGACGAACTTCGGCAGCAGGGTATCACGCTGGTTGGGCCGCTGCCTACCGACACGCTTTTCCAGCCCAAATATCTGCAACACGCTGACGCCGTGTTGGCGATGTACCACGATCAGGGGCTCCCAGTCCTGAAATATCAGGGCTTCGGGCGCGCCGTTAATATCACGCTGGGGTTACCTTTTATTCGCACATCAGTTGACCACGGAACAGCACTTGAGCTGGCCGCAACGGGCAGTGCCGACCCCGGCAGCTTCATCACGGCATTAAATCTTGCCATTAAAATGATAAAACACAGTAATGAATAATCGCGTACACCAAGGTCACTTCGCCCGTAAACGTTTTGGGCAAAACTTTTTAAACGATCACTTCGTGATCGATAGCATCGTCTCGGCTATTCACCCTCAGCCAGGACAGGCAGTCGTAGAGATCGGCCCCGGCCTCGGTGCACTGACCGCGCCTGTCGGCGAACGGATGGATCGTTTCACCGTTATTGAGCTGGACAGGGATCTGGCCGCGCGGTTGGAAACACATCCGACGCTGAAAGATAAGCTGACAATTATTCAGCAAGATGCCATGACGATCGATTTCGCCGCGCTCGCTGAGCAAGCCGGCCAACCGCTGCGCGTTTTTGGCAACCTGCCGTATAATATTTCCACACCGCTGATGTTCCACCTGTTCAGCTATACTCAATCTATCCACGACATGCACTTTATGTTGCAGAAAGAAGTGGTTAACCGTTTGGTTGCAGGGCCGAACAGCAAAGCGTTCGGACGCCTGAGCGTTATGGCGCAGTATTATTGTCAGGTGATTCCGGTGCTTGAAGTGCCGCCAGAGGCCTTCAAGCCCGCACCTAAAGTTGATTCCGCCGTAGTGCGGCTCGTGCCTCATGCCGAGATCCCCTACCCGGTCAGCGACATTCGCGTGCTAAGCCGCATCACGACGGAAGCATTTAACCAGCGCCGTAAGACACTGCGTAACAGTCTGGGCAATCTGTTCACCCCAGACGTGCTCGCTGAACTGGGGATCGATGCCACCAGCCGCGCAGAGAATGTGTCCGTTGAGCAATATTGCCGATTGGCTAACTGGTTAAGTGAGCATCCGGCAAAACAGGAATAACTGGAGTTCATCATGATTAATGCGCCCCGTGTTTGTGTACAGGTTCAGAGCTTCTACGTGGAATCACAATCGGAGCCTGATGAAGAACGTTTCGTGTTTGCTTACACGATTACGGTTCGCAATCTGGGGCGTCATGAAGTCCAGCTTTTGGGGCGTTATTGGCTGATCACCAACGGTAACGGCCGACAGACTGAAGTTCAGGGTGAAGGCGTGGTCGGCGAACAGCCGATTATCCACCCTGGCAGTGAATTCCAATATACCAGCGGTGCCGTCATAGAAACGCCCCTCGGTACAATGGAAGGCCACTACCATATGACTGACCATCAGGGTAACGCGTTTCAGGTTTCCATCCCCGTTTTCCGTCTGGCTATCCCTTCACTGATACATTAATTATGTCTACCTATTTAGTTGGCGATGTTCACGGCTGTTTAGTTGAACTCAAAGCGCTATTGGCGCAAGTTTCCTTTAATCCGGAGCAAGATACGCTGTGGTTAACCGGCGATTTAGTCGCACGCGGCCCGGATTCGCTTCAGGTTCTGCGCTTCGTTCGCTCTCTCGGTCCTGCTGTTCGCATGGTGCTCGGCAACCACGACCTGCACCTGTTGGCCGTTTATGCTGGCATCAGCCGCAACAAACCGAAAGATCGTATCAGCGATCTCCTCACCGCACCGGACGCAGACGAGCTCATCAACTGGCTACGCCGCCAGCCGATCCTACAGGTCGATGACGATCTGAAGCTGGTGATGGCGCATGCGGGCATCACGCCGCAGTGGGATCTCCCCACTGCACAGATGTGCGCTCGAGAAGTCGAATCGATCCTGAGCAGCGACAGCTATCCGCTTTTCCTCGATGCGATGTATGGCGATATGCCGAATCACTGGAGCCCGGAACTTAGCGGCCTGGCACGTCTACGCTTTAGCACCAACGTCTTTACCCGTATGCGCTACTGCTTCTCCGGCGGGCAACTGGATATGCTCTGTAAAGAGCCACCGACTCAGGCCCCTTCTCTGCTAAAACCGTGGTTTGAGCTGCCAAGTCAGGTTGCCGGGGAATATGCTATTGCCTTCGGTCACTGGGCATCGCTGGAAGGGAAAGGCACACCGGAAAATATTTACGCGCTGGATACCGGGTGCTGTTGGGGGGGAGAGCTGACTATGCTGCGTTGGGACGATAAGCGCTATTTCACGCAGTCGTCACTTTCATCAAGCACTTCATCAAATACCGAATCTTCTGGTGATATCGCGCTCTGAACGGGCGGATTCATACGCTCATGTACAGCGCACCACCGTTACAGAAAGGGGAAGGCCGTCCCAGACTGAACCTTTTTGGACGGTGGTGCAGCTGACTCCTCGGCGGGAATCGACCAGATACCGCCGCCAAGAAATCCGGCCAGACCAACGGCTTCTACGTTGCCTGATGGTAATTCTCGGCGGCGTGGATCGCTCAGGCGGTCAGTATTCAGATTACTTTTTCTATTCGTCATGCTTACTGTCTCCTATCTATCAAACACAGCGGCTTAACGACATCTCAATTTAACGACGAAAGCCGCTACTCGTTGTCATACTAGCGATGATAGATGACGGAAATGTGACCCATTCCGGCTAAAAATGGAGAGTCTCTCTCATTGTGGTTGCTTATGGGTTGCAACAGCAGGTTTTGCCAGCGGCGGAGAAGCCGCAGAGTATTGCACCACCAGCATCCCCATCACGATTAACGCGACGCCTGCTATCCGCCCCAGCGTCGCAGGCTTCACCGCCAGCCCCATCAAGCCAAAATGATCGATAATCAGCGATGCCACCACCTGACCAGCAATCACACAGACAATAAAGCCTGAGGCACCGAGCTTTGGCGTCAGCAATAACGCGGCGGTGATATAAGCGACGCCCGCCACGCCACCCAGCCAAATCCACCACGGCCCCTGCAAAGCGGGACCGACCGTAGGCGTCGGTATCCTGGCTGCAAACAGGATCGGTAACAGTACACAAATACTGACCAGCAGTGAGACCAGCGTGGCCCACAGTGGATGACCTAACGCGCGCGCCAGCGCCGCATTGCTGGCAGCCTGAAAGGCACAATGCTCCCGGCAAGCACAGCAATACCCAGCGGCAGCAGTAATGAGAGAGAAAAAGAAGAGAATAACGACATGGAACCCCTGGCTCACACTATAAAGTTCACAACGTAATTGGGATGTTCCAATACTCACCTATCCACTACACTGATGGAAATTCGTATTTTATAATTAAGGTATGCATAGAATGGATGATTTGCGTCGTATCGATATGAATCTGCTGTTAACGCTGCATGCGCTGTTGACGGAAAAACACGTCACGCGGGCAGCACTGCGTCTGCACCGCAGTCAGCCTGCAGTCAGCCATTCACTATCACAGCTTCGCCAGATTTTTAACGATCCGCTGCTAGTCCGGCGTGAAGTTGGCCTGACGCTGACGACCCGCGCTCAGGCGCTACTCGATCCGCTGGAACAGGCGCTGGATCAGTTGAACGGGCTCATCCAGACACCGCAGTTCGATCCGCGCCATACCACGCGGCATTTCCGTTTAGCGCTCTCCGATTACGGTACGAATGCCGTCTTGCCAACGCTCATGCAGCATCTGCGCGCGCAGGCACCCGGCATTTCGCTGGCCGTCAGTCATGCCGGTCGTGAAATGATGCTGGCACAGTTGATCGATGGAGAAATCGACTTAGGTCTCGGTGTTTTCCCCACACGCCCACCCGAGGTGCACGCCAAGCTTCTCTTTGAAGAGCAGTTTGCCTGTCTGGCCGACCATGCCACACTGCCAGAAAACGGTACGCTGTCGCTTGAGGCGTGGCTGGAGCGGCCGCATGTTCTGGTCACCATGCATCCTGATTCTGCCAATGAAGTTGACAACACGCTGGCTGCAAGCGGCCTGTCGCGTAATGTGGTGCTAACGCTGCCCCACTGGCATGCCGCCATCAACCTCATTGCCGGAACTGATCTGATTTTAACTGCCGCGCTGCGTAGCATGGCGCGGGTTAATACGCCCGACTTGCACATTTTTTCGCCCCCATTCACGATACCCGACTTTGCCTTCCAGCAGGTATGGCACACGCGACGCGAGAGCGATCCTGCGCATCGCTGGCTGAGACAAGCCATTTGGGAAAGTTGTCAGGCGGCAAATTAAAAACACCGGGTCAGAAAACGAAAAACCCGCACAAGGCGGGTTTGGCGAGCATCGTATGTCGACAGCGCTCTTGCAGGAAAGCGCGCTTAGCGACGTTCCAGAATTTCGAAGCAGTAACTGTGTGAGTTACACTCGTCAGCATCATGGAATTCGCTGAAAACAGACTGCCATTCATCCGGCTCGTAGTCAGGGAAATGCGTATCGCCTTCCACTTCAGCATCAATGTGCGTCAGGTAGAGACGATTGGCCTGCGCCAGCATTTGCTGATAAATACTACCGCCGCCAATCACCATCACTTCCTCAACGTCGCCTGCCGCCGCCAGCGCAGCGTCCAGCGAAGAGACCCAGGTCACACGATCGTCATCACCGGGATGATTGCTGACGACAATGTTCAGTCGGCCGGGCAGCGGCTGACCGATAGAACGAAAAGTATTACGCCCCATAATAATCGGCTTATTCAGCGTATTACGCTTAAACCACGCCAGATCGGCGGGCAAATGCCACGGCATCGCGTTTTCCATGCCAATCACGCGATCCACTGCCAGTGCAGCAATCAAACTAATAACCATGGTGAAAAACCCTGTAGGTCAGAAAATTGCTGACACTATACGGAAAGCCCTTTCGCTCGTCGATATAGATACGAGACCGAAACGTAATATAAGAGTTTTATACTCCTGGTCGTTTGCGGTAGAGCCAGATTCCCGGTAAAGACAGGCCGATAGAGAGCGCACCAACGATAAAACTGGCCTTCAGGAAGTTGGTCATCATGACGTTCATCAGCGCTTCGCTGTAGCCAAGATGCGAGATTTCCACCACCGAAATCATCGCCGTGTAGGCGGAAATACCGGGAAACATCGGGATCACAGCCGCTACGGTGAAGACTTTCGGGTGCGCCAGCAGCCAGCGTGACCAGCGAATACCGATGATGCCAATCAGGATTGCCGCCAGAAACGACGCCCACTCAATATTCATACCGAAATGTATCGCCAGAAACCGTACGCCGTGCCCGACGCCGCCCAACAGCGCACAGTAAGGCAGCACTTTCAGCGGTACGTTGAAGACCATCGCAAAGCCCAGCGCAGGGACCGCCGCCAGCACCATATCCTGCAAGAGTGCCCACAGTAAACTTAAGCCCATCCGCGTAACCCCCACAGCGACATCGCCATCACCACGCCAATACAGGTTGCCAGCGTCAGTAAACTCGCGACCGTCCAGCGCGCCAGACCGGTATTCACGTGGCCTTTAAACATATCCGCTACGGCGTTAATCAGCGGAAAACCGGGAACCAGCAGCAGCACGCTCGCCGCCATCGCCACCGTCGAGGTTTGAGAAAAAGTGGGTAAACGCATTAACAGCCCGGATGCCGACGTCGCGACAAATGCCGTAATGCAGAAGTTAATCAACGGATTCAGATGTCGCGCCGTAAAAACCTGCCGGACGTACATTGCCAGACCGCTGGCAATCAGCGTGACGATAAACGCGTCCCA
Organism: Pectobacterium sp. PL152; assembly: GCA_021907015.1. GTDB lineage: Bacteria > Pseudomonadota > Gammaproteobacteria > Enterobacterales > Enterobacteriaceae > Pectobacterium. The sequence goes on from CP091064.1 coordinate 1,680,471, forward strand.
CCCGCCGCCGTTCAAACGGCTGAAGCAGCCGCAGGAGAGCGCCACAACGGAAACCATCAGCCAGCGCGGGTAGCGCAAGGGTTTGATATTCCCCAGACGCTTTTCCACACCCGCCACATCCAGCAATTTATGCTCGGCCATGATGACCGCATGCTGAACTTCAATGACGACGTGCATATTAATGCCACGGTCCACATTTTTACGTGTCGACGTCAGGCAATGCCCTTGCATGATAGTGGTCAGGACAATCGAGTTTGCCGAGATTGAACTCTCGACGCTATCAGCGCCCAGAGCCATACCCAGCCGCGACGATAGCTGTTCCACGACCATACTCTCCGCACCATGCTGTAACAGCAGCAGCGCACACTGGATGCACAGCCGGGTTATTTCCCGCTGCTGTGGCGCTTCACCCATCCGTTTTGTATTACTGAGTAATTCACGGTTCTCACATTCACTGACCATGTTGTTATCTCAACCCGCCCCTGAAATTAACCACAAAAAATTAAAGGACAATTGTTAACATATCGCCGCCGAATAACCAATAAGTGTGATGCGAATTCATTATTCTGGCGCTATCATTTCAAACGCATTGACTATTTTCACGCTCAGGAATGATCATGTTAGAAACATCGCTGTTTGTCGCGACCATCGCCACGCTGGGAATGATCTCTCCCGGCCCCGACTTTTTCCTCGTCATCAGGAATGCCGCGCGTTACCCGCGCGTCGCCGCGCTGATGACCGCGTTCGGCGTAGTCTGCGGTGTGGCAACGCATATGGCGTACTGCGTCGCCGGGCTCGCTGTCGTCATCACCACCACACCGTGGCTGTTTAATGTACTGAAATATGCAGGCGCCGCCTATCTGATCTGGATCGGTATTCAAGCGTTATTCGCGCGCGGTGGCAGCAAGATGGACGTATCGAACCTGGTGCAACAAAGCGTCAGTCTGAAAAAAGCGTTCCTGCAAGGTTACCTCTGCAACCTGCTTAATCCAAAGGCTACACTGTTCTTTCTGGCGATGTTCACGCAGGTTTTGAATATTCACTCCGGCATCGGTGAAAAGCTGTGGTACGCCATGATTATCTTGCTGCTATCTGCCGTCTGGTGGCCGCTGTTAGTGGTGCTTTTCCAAAGCGAACCCGTGCGGCGTGGGTTGGCTAAAGTGCAAAAACTGGTGGATAAGCTGCTAGGAACGGTATTGATCGCATTGGGCATCAAGGTGGCACTGGGGTGAGATTGTCACCAGGCTTGCTCGCCTGTCGCCGTCTGGATTGAGATAAAAACCCCCTCGATTTTCACCGAAGGGGTTATGTTCTTATCCTGACGCTAGCTTAGTAGCTGGCATAATAAACACGTAACCGATGGTGATCGGGATCGAGTGCTACGAATGTCAGGCCAAAATCCATCTGGGTGATATCCTGAGCGATAGTCATATCCCGTGCCTTCCAGTTTTCATAAATCGCGTTCAGTGCGACCTCACTCTCGACACGAATGGCTAATTCGCTACCACCGCCCGCCAGTTGGGTTAGCGGTTTAACCTCATGCTTAGACCACAACCCCAATAACAGCCCTGAGTCAAAGGCAAACATGGCAAAGTTTTCCGACTTCTCAACAGGCTGAAAATCAAACAGTTCACGATAGAAACGTTCGCTGGTAACGGCATCTTCCACATATAAAATAATAAAATTTGGTGCGTTCATCAGAGACTCCCTGTAATCAGGTGGGTAATAAGCAGAAGGCTTCTGCTTGCCTGAATGCATCGTAGTACGCACTGATGTCAATTTCTGTCAGTAGCCATTACTGCTGAGGAATGTCCTCTTTTTCATGCCATTCTTTTAATAACTGCTGGCGACGACGAGGATAACGCTGCTCCAACACCGTCATACTACGGATGCGTTCAGCCCTGAAGTGACGAAACTGCTGACGGCGTTCGCACCAGGCGGCAATCACATGCGTTTGATCGAAAAATCCCAATGCAAACGGCCAGATAATTCGGAGAGACTCATTGCCCTGCAGGTCACAATAAGCAATCTCCGTACGACGTTCTGCCCGAATAGCGTAACGTAAGGCTGATAAGTCGATAGCAACAGCGGGAGTAAATTCCGCTTTACCCACTAATAGTCCTGAAGAATCAAGCGCGTTACGCAACTCTGGTGGTAATACCGCGGCAATCTTCATCAATGCATTACGGGCTGCCCCCGCCAAACGCTCATCGGTTCTTCGGACGACCCAGCGCGAACCCAACACTAATGCTTCAATTTCCTCTTCTGAAAACATCAGAGGGGGCAGTATGAACCCTGGGCGCAGGATATAACCTAATCCCGCCTCACCCTCAATATGCGCTCCCTGCAACTGTAGCGTGGCAATATCACGATAGACCGTTCTCTGGCTCACACTTAACTTTTCCGCCAAATACGCTCCTGTTACGGGAAAGCGGTGATGGCGTAATATCTGTAAAAGCTCAAGCAAACGCTGCGTTCTGGACATCATCTCACCCTGATTTCAGGCATAGGAAACTTACTCAATACCTGCCTCAAAACCGAGTGGCAGAGGATTTCAGGCTACACAAAAATACAAAAAAGCCAGCGCTGTTGCCAACGCTGGCTTTTTCTTATCGGCTTACTGCCTACCGGGGTCGGTCAATCAGCCTTTAATCATCGCATGCATTTCCTGCACGGAAGTCACCTTCTCCGTCGGATCGGCCGTCAACGACATTGCCGTGGCGAAACCACCGTTCAGCGTCGTGTCGTAATGCACCTTGTATTGCAGCGCGCTACGGCGAATCAGCTTGGAATCTTCAATCGCCTGACGTCCTGCGGTGGTGTTGACGATGTAGGTGTACTCGCCGTTCTTGATCCGGTCCTGAATGTGCGGACGACCTTCATGCACCTTGTTCACCAGACGTGGATTAATGCCTGCTTCCACCCAGTTCAATTGCCGTGCCGTGCGTCGCATCGAGTTCAAAACCGTGCTTCAGCAGCTTGGCCGCCAGATCCACCACACGAGCCTTATCGCCTTCACGTACCGACAGCAGCGCACGTCCGGTTTTCTTCATGTGCGAGCTACTACCCAGCATCGCCTTGGCAAACGCTTCAGCAAACGTGCGGCCAACGCCCATCACTTCACCGGTCGAACGCATTTCTGGCCCCAGAATCGGGTCAACGCCAGGGAATTTGTTGAACGGCAGCACCACTTCTTTCACCGAGTAGTACGGCGGGATAATTTCTTTCGTGACGCCCTGCTCAGCCAGCGTTTTGCCTGCCATCACGCGTGCCGCGACTTTCGCCAACGGAACACCCGTCGCTTTCGAGACAAACGGTACGGTACGCGCGGCACGTGGGTTCACTTCAATCAGATAAACTTCGTTATCCTTCACCGCGAACTGCACGTTCATCAGGCCGCGAACGCAGAGTTCAAACGCCAGTTTTTCAACCTGTTGACGCATCACGTCCTGAATCTCTTTGCTCAGCGTGTAGGCTGGCAGTGAACATGCCGAGTCACCGGAGTGAACCCCTGCCTGCTCGATGTGCTCCATGATGCCGCCAATCAGCACGCGTTCGCCGTCACAGATCGCATCGACATCGACTTCGATGGCATCGTCAAGGAAACGGTCTAACAGAACAGGCGCATCGTTGGACACGCTAACGGCGGTCTGGAAGTAGCGACGCAGGTCAATTTCGTCATACACGATTTCCATCGCGCGGCCGCCCAGAACATAAGAAGGACGCACAACCAGCGGGTAGCCAATGCCACGCGCTTTTTCTACCGCCTGTTCAATCGTCGCTACCGTGGCGTTAGCAGGCTGCTTCAGCCCCAGACGATTAACAGCCTGTTGGAACCGCTCGCGGTCTTCTGCACGGTCAATCGCATCGGGGCTGGTACCGATAACCGGCACACCTGCCGCTTCCAGCGCACGCGCCAGTTTCAGCGGCGTCTGGCCACCGTACTGCACGATCACGCCTTTTGGCTTCTCGATACGGACAATTTCCAGCACGTCTTCAAACGTTACCGGCTCGAAGTACAGACGGTCAGAGGTATCGTAGTCTGTTGAAACGGTTTCCGGGTTGCAGTTGACCATGATGGTTTCATAGCCATCTTCACGCAGCGCCAGCGAAGCGTGGACGCAGCAGTAGTCAAATTCGATCCCCTGACCGATACGGTTAGGCCCGCCGCCCAGCACGATGATTTTGTCACGATCCTGAGTCGGGTTGGCTTCACACTCTTCTTCATACGTGGAGTACATGTAAGCCGTATCGGTGGCGAATTCTGCCGCACAGGTGTCGACGCGCTTATACACCGGATGCAGGTTGAATTTATCGCGCAGTTTGCGAATTTCGCTTTCCGCCACGCCAGCCAGTTTAGCCAGACGCGCATCAGCAAAGCCTTTACGCTTCAGCATACGCAAGAATTCGGCGTCCAATGCGGTTGCACCTTTCTCTGCGACCTGCTCTTCCAGACGCACCAGCTCTTCAATCTGCACCAGGAACCAGCGATCGACGTTGGTCAGGTTAAACACGCCATCAACAGACATCCCTGCGCGGAAGGCATCGGCGATGTACCAGATACGCTCGGCGCCGGCATCTTTCAGCTCGCGGCGAATTTTGGTCAGCGCTTCAGGGTCATCTAAATCCACTTTCGGATCGAAGCCGGTTGCGCCCACTTCCAGGCCACGCAGCGCTTTCTGCAGGGATTCCTGCTGTGTGCGACCAATCGCCATCACTTCACCCACAGATTTCATCTGCGTGGTCAGACGGTCATTGGCACCCGCGAATTTTTCGAAGTTGAAACGTGGAATCTTGGTAACAACGTAGTCAATGGCAGGCTCGAAGGACGCTGGCGTACGGCCACCGGTGATGTCATTCATCAGTTCATCGAGCGTGTAACCCACCGCCAGTTTGGCCGCGATTTTCGCAATCGGGAAACCCGTCGCTTTAGACGCCAACGCGGAAGAACGCGATACGCGCGGGTTCATTTCAATCACGATCAGACGACCAGTTTTCGGATTCACCGAGAACTGAACGTTGGAACCACCGGTTTCTACACCGATTTCACGCAGTACCGCCATCGAGGCGTTACGCATGATTTGATATTCTTTATCGGTCAGCGTTTGCGCCGGTGCGACGGTGATGGAGTCTCCGGTGTGGATCCCCATAGCATCGAAGTTTTCGATGGAACAGACGATGATGCAGTTGTCGTTCTTATCACGCACCACTTCCATCTCATACTCTTTCCAACCGATCAGCGATTCATCAATCAGCAGCTCTTTGGTGGGTGAAAGATCCAGACCGCGTTCGCAGATCTCTTCAAACTCTTCGCGGTTGTAAGCGATACCGCCACCGGTGCCGCCCATCGTAAAGGAAGGACGGATGATGCACGGGAAGCCAACGTCAGCCGCGACAGCTAGCGCTTCTTCCATATTATGTGCGATACCAGAACGCGCCGTGTCCAGACCGATCTTCTTCATCGCGACGTCAAAGCGGCGACGATCTTCTGCCTTATCAATCGCATCCGCCGTTGCACCAATCATGGTGACGCCGAACTCGGCCAGCACGCCCTGACGTTCCAGCTCCAGCGCACAGTTCAGCGCGGTCTGGCCGCCCATCGTTGGCAGCACCGCATCTGGACGCTCTTTTTCAATGATTTTACGCACCACTTCCCAATGAATCGGCTCGATGTAGGTCGCATCGGCCATTTCCGGGTCGGTCATGATGGTTGCCGGGTTAGAGTTCACCAGAATAACGCGGTAGCCCTCTTCGCGCAGTGCTTTACAGGCTTGTGCACCCGAGTAGTCAAACTCACACGCCTGGCCGATAACAATCGGGCCTGCGCCCAGAATCAGGATGCTTTTAATATCTGTACGTTTTGGCATTTTCTCGCTCCTGATTATTTAGCTGAAGAACGGTAAGTCTGAATCAAGTCAATAAAGTGGTCGAACAGTGGCGCAGCATCATGCGGGCCTGGGCTCGCTTCTGGGTGCCCCTGGAAGCTGAACGCTGGCTTATCCGTGCGGTGAATCCCTTGGACCGTGTGGTCAAACAGGGATTTATGCGTAACGCGCAGCGTGTCAGGCAGATTATCTTCATCAACCGCAAAGCCGTGGTTCTGTGCGGTGATCATCACGCAGTTGTTATCCAGATCTTTTACCGGATGGTTACCGCCGTGGTGACCCAGCTTCATTTTGATGGTCTTCGCACCGCTCGCCAGCGCCAGCAGTTGGTGACCCAGGCAGATACCGAATACCGGAATATCCGTTTCCAGGAAGGTTTTAATCGCGCGAATCGCGTAGTCACACGGCTCTGGGTCGCCCGGGCCGTTAGAAAGGAAAATGCCGTCTGGATTCAGTTTCAGCACATCTTCGGCAGGTGTCTGCGCCGGAACGACCGTCAGGCGGCAGCCGCGATCCACCAGCATACGCAAAATGTTGCGTTTCACACCGTAGTCATAAGCCACAACGTGGTAAGGCAGTTCGCTTTCGTTTTTCGCCGCAGGCAATTCGCCTTCCAGCGTCCAGCTTCCCTGTAACCAGCTGTAGCTTTCTGCCGTCGTCACTTCTTTTGCCAAGTCCATTCCCTTCAGCCCTGGGAACGCTTTCGCTTTCTCCAGCGCAACAGCGGCATCCGGCGCATCGCCCGCGATGATGCAGCCATTCTGCGCGCCTTTTTCACGCAGCAGACGGGTCAGTTTACGGGTATCGATATCAGCAATGGCGACGATGTTGTTGCGTTTGAGGTATTCAGACAGGCTTTCTTCACTACGGTAGTTGCTGGCAATCAGAGGTAAATCGCGAATAACCAGACCTTGAGCCTGTACAGAGGGGGATTCTTCATCGTTGGCATTGGCGCCGACATTACCGATATGGGGATAAGTGAGAGTGACAATCTGGCGGGAATAGGAAGGATCAGTAAGGATTTCTTGATAACCGGTCATCGACGTATTGAAGACCACTTCCCCCACTGCCGACCCTTCTGCCCCAATGGCCCGACCGTGGAATTGGGTTCCGTCTTCCAGAACCAATAGCGCTGACTTAATCAAAACACCCTCCAAGGAATAAACAATCACGTTATTTGCATATTAATTCAGATTCGAGCCACTAAATCAATGCAAAAACTACCTGTAAGGCCAATTTTTGGCAAATTGGGCGCATTTTAATGATGGTCTTCCTGATTGTCTACCCAAACCGCTTTTTTTTTCTCTTATTTTTATGCTTTCCGAAATAAATAGCCATCCACTGACGTAAAAACCACATCAACTTAGGTAAGTAAACGGTTGCGAGGCAACATCGTTAAAATAAGGATAACAAATCGCCAGCAAAGGGCATTTCAGGAGTAAAGGGGAAGTATCGCCGCTAAAAATCGAATAAAAACAGATAAAAACAAGTGATAATAAAAAATTCAAACTAAAAGCTTAAAAATAAAGGTGATAGTAAAAATAATCACCTTTATCAGTAACATATAGATTTTTATAAAAAATTAAAAACTATAAATCATCCAGAGAAAGCACATCTTTCATATCGAAAAGACCGTTTTCTTTCGAACGAATCCAGATTGCAGCCCTTACCGCACCATTGGCAAACGTCATGCGGCTGGATGCCTTGTGGGTAATCTCAACGCGCTCGCCAATATCCGCAAACATCGCCGTATGTTCACCAACAATGTCACCCGCCCGCACGGTCGCAAAACCAATGCTTTTCGGATCGCGCTCACCGGTATGACCTTCACGCGCATACACGGCACAAGACTTCAGATCGCGTCCCAGCGCATCGGCAATCGCTTCGCCCATCGCCAGCGCGGTGCCAGACGGCGCATCCACTTTGTGGCGATGGTGTGCTTCGATGATTTCAATATCAGTATAGTCGCCCATGACCTTGGCCGCTTTTTCCAGCAGCTTCAGCATGACATTAACGCCGACGCTGAAGTTCGCTGCAAACACAATCCCGATATCTTGTGCGGCCTGCTTAATCGCCGCCTTTCCTGCGTCATCAAAGCCGGTTGTCCCAATAATCATACCCTTACGGTGCTGACGGCAAAATGCCAGATGCGCTAATGTGCCTTCCGGGCGCGTGAAGTCGATCAAGATATCGAAATCATTCTGCACGGCATCCAGGCTTTCCTTCACGGTAATACCGCTTTTACCCAGCCCGGCGAGTTCACCGGCATCGCTGCCTATCAGAGACGAACCAGAACGTTCCAGCGCCGCGCCCAATACCACACCGTCCATTTGCTCGATGGCCTGAATCAGCTGGCGTCCCATACGGCCGCCCGCGCCTACAACCGCAATACGGATGGATGAATCCTTCATAATGTCTCTCTCTTTTTGATCCTGACGACATAAAAATAACATCAGGTTAACGGGCACTGCGCACTATCGCCAGCGGATTTACCACCAGATTAGAAAATACTGTTTGAAGCCGCAGAAAATCAGCAAAACTGTCTCATCACAGGCGGCAGAATCGCGTCTGGAAGCGATGAAAAGCCGTGAAGCGTTTGAAGACATGCAGGGAAGGTCAAAAATAAACCATATGGCATAACGCATAAAAATTCATTTTTATGCATTAACATTTTCATGAGGGAATACAAGGGGAGAAAACGGAGGGGAATAACAGCGATAGAGCCGAAGCCCTATCGCAGAAACAGCGCTAATCGACCTGTTTGACTTCAACACGCAGCTCTTTCGGCACTTCAAAGACGATATTTTCTTCGCGCCCCTGCATTTCAACGGCAACCTTGCCGCCTAATGCTTTCAGGCGTTGAATCACCTGTTGTACCAGGATATCCGGTGCGGATGCGCCTGCGGTTACCCCAACATGCGCAGCGCCCTCTACCCATGACTCCTGGATATCTTCAGCTGAATCAATCAGATAAGCCGCTTTCCCCGCTCTCTGTGCCAATTCAGCAAGACGGTTGGAGTTTGAGGAATTTTTAGAGCCCACAACAAACACGACATCCGCCTTATCCGACAAATGGCGAACGGCTTCCTGACGATTGGTCGTGGCATAACAGATATCATCTTTACGCGGGCCGACGATCTGCGGGAAACGCTCACGCAACGCATCAATCACCGCATAGGTATCATCAACAGAAAGCGTGGTTTGCGTCATAAAGCACAGGTTGCTTTCATCTTTTACCTGTAGCTGCCAGACATCCTCAGGGGATTCCACCAGGTACATGCCACCATCCGCATTGCTGTACTGCCCCATCGTCCCTTCAACTTCAGGGTGTCCGGCATGCCCGATAAGAATCGCTTCTACGCCTTTCTTACTGGCTCTAGCCACTTCCATATGCACTTTGGTTACCAGCGGACACGTTGCATCGAATACCGTCAGGTCACGGCTTTTTGCTTCATTACGTACCGCTTGCGAGACGCCATGCGCAGAGAAAATAAGAATCGCACCGTCCGGCACGTCTTCAATCTGCTCAATAAAAATGGCACCACGTTCGCGTAACCCGTTAACCACATAGCGGTTATGTACCACTTCATGACGGACGTAGATCGGCGTACCAAATAGCTCCAGCGCGCGCTCCACAATGCTGATAGCACGATCGACACCGGCACAAAAGCCGCGTGGATTAGCCAGCAGGATCTGCATGTGTCACCTCCTGTTGTACGGGATCGATATCCAGCACTTCAAGATCGAAGGTAATCGCCTGACCGGATCGGGGATGATTGAAGTCCACGGTAACCGATTCCTCGGTCACATCGCGGATAATCCCCGGCATATCATTCCCGGCAACGCCGCTGAACAGCATGATGGTGCCAACATCCGGCACGCCGGTCTGAGCAAAATCACGACGCAAGAAGAACTGGATCAGGTTTGGATTGGTCGGCCCAAAGGCCGACTCCGGCGGCAGCGTAAACTTGCGTTTATCGCCACGTTTCAATCCCAACAGATGTTGTTCCAGCGCGTCAGACAGGCTGCTATCGCCAAGGCGGAACAGCGCTGGCTTGCCGCGCTCACGCGTAGACTCGGCCGTGGAGCCATCCTCCAGCGTGAGAATAAAATGCACCAGCAGCGCGCTGTTGTGCTGCACAGTCTCGGACATCAGTGACCCTTTTGCTTAACGGTATCAGTATCATCATGCGTACTGAAAAACCCTTCCAGTACGATGAGCGCCGCACCAATACAAATGGCGGTATCGGCCAGGTTAAACGTGGCAAAGTGCCAGTCACCGACATAGAAATCGATGAAATCGACGACAAACCCATGCCACGTCCGGTCAAACAGATTGCCCAGCGCACCGCCGATAATCAGCGAATATGCAATGTTATTTAGCCTGTGTTTGACGCTGCCACGGTACATCATCACCAGCAACGCAACCACGATAGCAATCGCGATACCAGCAAAGAACCAGCGTTGCCAGCCGCCTTTATCCGCCAGGAAGCTGAATGCTGCGCCGTAGTTACGGGCGTAATGCAGATTCAGAGAAGGCATCACTGGCACCGTATCCCCCAGCGCAAAGTGGGCAAGGATCCACTGCTTGCTGCCAAGATCGATAACTAAAACCAGCACCGCCAGCCAGAGCCAGCGCAGTCCACTCGAACAGATTTTATTCATCAGACAAATTTACGCTCTTCGCCGTTACCGCCCACGTTAGTCGCACAGCGACCACACACTTCAGGATGATCGGCATTGCTACCGATATCCGTCTCGTAATGCCAGCAGCGTGGACACTTGTGCCCTTCTGCCTCACTTAAGGCAATTTTCAGTCCGGTGAGTTCCGTTGCCTGCGCGCTATCCGTCGCATTTTCATAACGTTCTACCAGCGCTTTTGACGTCAACAGCGCGAAGTGCAGTTCCTGACGCAGCTGGTTCAGCTTGCCCGCCAGATTGGCATCGGCATACAGCGTAACGGAGGCTTCCAGCGATCCGCCGATGCGCTTGTCATTACGCGCCTGCTCAATGACTTTGTTCACTTCGCTACGCACTTTCAGGACATCCGCCCAGAACGCATCGTTCATGGTTTCTGCGCTATCCAGCGAGAACAGACCGTCATACCACTCTTCGGTAAAGACGTACTGTGCACGCTCGCCCGGCAGGTAGTTCCAGATCTCATCCGCAGTAAAGGACATAATCGGCGCCATCCAGCGAACCAGTGCTTCAGAGATATGGTACAGCGCGGTCTGGCAGCTACGGCGCGCAACGCTATCGCCTTTGGCCGTGTACTGACGATCTTTAATGATATCCAGATAGAATGAACCCATTTCGATCGAGCAGAACTGCATCAGGCGTTGTACGACGCGATGGAAATCATAGCTTTCATACGCTTCGAGGATCTCTTCCTGCGCCGCTTTCGCGCAGCCGACCGCCCAGCGATCCAGCACGACCATATCTTCTGGTTTCACCATATGTTGCTGTGGATCGAACCCATTCAGGTTCGCCAGCAGGAAACGCGCGGTGTTACGGATACGGCGATAGGCATCGGCAGAACGCTTCAGGATCTCATCAGATACGGCGATTTCACCGGAGTAATCTGTTGAACCGATCCACAGACGCAGAATATCAGCACCCAGCTTATTCATCACGTCCTGCGGACTCACGGTATTCCCGATCGACTTGGACATTTTGCGGCCCTGACCATCCACGGTAAAACCGTGAGTCAGTACCTGCCGGTAAGGGGCTTTGCCTTTGATCGCCGTAGAGATCATCAGGGAAGACATGAACCAGCCGCGATGTTGGTCAGACCCTTCCAGATACATATCCGCCGCATGACCGCCGAATTCAGGACGAACGTCCACAACAGACGCGTGCGTCGATCCAGAATCGAACCACACATCCAGCGTGTCCGGCACTTTGACGTAGTTGTCAGCGTCTGCGCCTAGTACATCGGCCGGATCGAGATCCCACCATGCCTGAATGCCGTCGGCTTCAACACGTTTCGCCACCGCTTCAATCAGCTCAGCGGTGCGCGGATGCAGCTCTTCCGTCTCTTTATGAACGAACAGCGACATCGGCACGCCCCAGGTACGCTGACGGGAGATACACCAGTCAGGACGGTTGGCGACCATCGCTTCGATACGCGCCTGACCCCAATCCGGGATCCACTGCACGCCTTTGATTTCAGACAGCGACTGCTTACGCAGGCCTTTCTGATCCATGCTGACAAACCATTGTGGCGTGGCACGGAAAATGATCGGCGACTTATGACGCCAGCAGCACGGGTAGCTGTGCTGTAATTTCTCTACGTGCAGCAACATGCCTTTTTCACGCAGGATTTCAACGATCAGATCGTTGGCTTTGAAAACGAATTTGCCATCCAGTTCAGGATAGGTGCCGCTCAGGTAGCAGCCGTTCGGCCCAACCGGGTTGGCGATTTCCAGATTGTATTTTTGGCTGATCACATAGTCGTCAGGGCCGTGACCACCGGCGGTATGCACCGCACCGGTACCCGCATCCAGCGTCACGTGCTCGCCCAGAATAGCCGGTACGTCGAAGCCCAGGAACGGGTGTTTGAAACGCAGCAGCTCAAGATCGGCGCCTTTACAGTCGCCCAGAACGATCCACTGGGTCACACCTGCGCGCTTCATCACGCTTTCAACCAGATCGGCCGCCAGAATCAACGCCTGACCGTCAATTTGCACCAGTTGATAATCGAATTCCGCATTCAGTGAAATCGCACGGTTTGCCGGCAGCGTCCACGGCGTCGTCGTCCAGATCACCAGCGAAACAGGGCCGTCTACGCTACTCACGCCAAATTTAGCTAATACCGCCGCGACATCGCTGGCGTTGAACGCCACATCAATGGATGGAGAGGTTTTGTCGTAATATTCGACTTCCGCTTCCGCCAGCGCGGAACCACAGTCCGCACACCAGTGAACTGGCTTCGCACCCTTATGCAGGTGGCCGTTTTCAATGATGCGACCCAGCGCACGAATGATGTTCGCTTCGGTTTTGAAATCCATCGTCAGATAGGGACGATCCCAGTCGCCCAGCACGCCGAGACGAATAAAGTCAGCTTTCTGTCCGGCAACCTGCTCTGCCGCATATTTACGGCATTCTGCACGGAATTCTGCCGCGCTGACTTTCTCACCCGGCTTACCGATCAGCTGTTCTACTTTCAGTTCAATCGGCAGACCGTGGCAGTCCCAGCCCGGCACATAGGGGGAATCGTAGCCAGACAGGCCTTTCGATTTAACGATAATATCTTTCAGAATCTTGTTAACTGAGTGACCAATGTGAATACTGCCGTTCGCGTATGGAGGGCCATCGTGCAGAATGAAGGTCTTCTTTCCCTTCTTCGCATTGCGAATAATCCCGTACAGATCCTGTTCATACCAACGTTTCAGCATGTCAGGTTCGCGCTTGGCCAGATCGCCACGCATCGGGAACCCTGTTTCCGGCAAGTTCAGGGTAGTCTTATAGTCACTCATTAGATTCTCGATTTCGTTTCGGCTAGAAAAATTAAACCGGTGTCTTTAACCCGAAGAACGTCCGGGCTGTCACCACATCATCGGCGATTTGCTGTTTTAACGCATCGAGCGAAGCAAAACGCTGTTCATTACGGATCTTTTTACGCAGTACGACTTCAATATGACGACCATAGAGGTTCATCGCCACGTCCAGCAAATGCACTTCAAGCTGCTGGCGTTTGTCACCGTTTACGGTCGGACGCGTGCCAATATTGGCGACGCCCGGCAGCGGTTCTTGCCCCAGCCCATAAACGCTGACGGCATACACGCCGCTGACAGGGGAAACCTGACGTTTCAGCGGCAGATTGGCGGTAGGGAACCCGATGGTTCGCCCCAATTCTTTGCCATGCTCCACACGTCCGGAAATGCTGTAAGGATGGCCCAGCAGGCTTTCCGCCAGCTCGAGCTCATCACGACTAAGCGCTTCTCGCACGGCAGTGCTGCTAACACGTTTACCGCCATTACAGAACGAATCGGTGCTGATGACATCAAATCCCGATTCGCGTCCAGCCTTCTGTAATAACAGGAAATCTCCCTGACGACCAGCCCCGAAGCGGAAGTCATCTCCCACAACCAGAAACTTCACGCCCAATTTCTTCACCAGCAGAGAAGAAACGAACGTCTCGGCATCATTGGCGGCAAAACGCGCATCGAATCTGACGCACAGCAGATAGTCCACGCCGGCCTGCGCCAGATATTTCACCTTGTCACGCAGACGCGTCAAACGGGCAGGCGCTTTTTCCGCAGCGAAGAGTTCCAGCGGCTGTGGTTCAAAAATCATCACCATCACCGGCAGCCCACGAGCGCGTCCTTCCTGCTTCAGTCGTTCAAGCAGCATTTGGTGTCCGAGGTGCACGCCGTCAAAATTACCAATAGTGAGCACACAGCCGTAATGGTGTGCTCGAAGATTGTGTATACCGCGAATTAGCTGCATGGCTGGCCCAGAACAAAGGGTTAATATTATGGAAATCGGCGGATTATACCTTGTACAGCGAGTAAGGTTAACCCGCGATTCGCGCCTTTTGCAGCCACCCTGTAAATCGTGCCGGTATTTGCACGTTTTTTAGCGGAATCATCGATGGATGACGCCCAGACGCAGAATATCCAGATAGCGGATGCCCTGTACAATCCGACTTTACCGATGACAGACAGGGTTTTATCGAATTCAGGATGAATTTATGATGCGAAAGGCTGTATTCCACCGCGTGAAGCTGCTAAAATCCTGCGCCATCACAACGTAACAAGTGTCGACGTACAAACGACGCTTATTTGCACAAATCCATTGACAAACGAAGGCTAAACGAGCATATTCCACGGCCTTTGAATTGTCCTCGATTGAATATATTTGGGAGTTGGACCTTGGCTAATATCAAATCAGCTAAGAAACGCGCCGTACAATCTGAGAAGCGCCGTAAGCATAACGCAAGCCGTCGCTCTATGATGCGTACTTTCATCAAGAAAGTATACGCGGCGATCGCGACTGGCGATAAAGAAGCGGCACAGAAAGCGTTTAATGACATGCAACCGATCGTGGATCGCCAGGCTGGTAAAGGCCTGATCCACAAGAACAAAGCTGCACGTCATAAATCCAATCTGGTTGCGCGCATCAACGCCATGCAATAATCACGCACCTGCGTGTTGTTGCTAAGAAAAACCGGCTCAGGCCGGTTTTTTTGCATCTGTAGTATCACTGAAGAGCGCCGAAAATCCGCGTTACACACGCGCTGCACCGCCGGATGCTGGATCATTCTGGCCGCAAAGATCGCATAATACTCGTCCTGAATGTTCTCGATCCTGCCAATCTCGACGATGTCCCCCTGCTGGTAGATTTCATTGGCATACAGTGATGGCGCAACAAAAACGGCGTCATTGTTAATGCCGAACGCGGTCATCAGCGCCGCATCATCAAATTCACCCAAAATGTTTACCTGAATATTCTGCGCAGTAAACCAGTTCAGCAGTTTCCGTCCCAGCATGGTTCGCCGTCCTGGAATCAGTAATTTACGTTGTTCAAGGCAGGCAGGAAAGCGTCTTCGGGCTGAGGACGTTTACAGTAAAAGCTTACGCCACACTCGCCCAGCTTGATTGAAAATAGCCCTTCCTGCTGCGTTGAGTCCACCGGACAGTCCGACAAAATCATATCCAGCTTATGCTGACTCAACTGCTCCAGCAGCATTTCGTGCGTCGACTCAAAACAGCGCAAATGGATATGCTCCTGTTCCGTCACGACCGTTTCCAGCACCCTGCTCACCAGCCGTTTGGACAATGCGTCTGCCACACCGACATCGAATAGCAGGTTCGATTCTTTGCGGTAGTTCACAATATCCAACATTTCCTGGCTGAGCTGGAACATGCTATCCGCATAGCGAAAACAAGCTGCCCCAGCTCTGTCGGTTCCAACCCCCGTCCCTTGCGCTTGAAGAGCTTGCCTTGCAGACGCTCTTCCAGGCATTTGATCTGCCCGGTAATAGTCTGCGGCGTTAAGAACAGCGTCTCTGCCGCACCGGCAACGGAGCCAGACTTATAAACCTGCCAGAAATAATAGAGATGATTAAAATTCAAATGAGACACCCGCCCCTCTTCGCGCCTCCGGCATAGCATCAACCCTTACACGGCTGCACCGCCTTGTCCAGCGTAGGCAACACCCCGCGCAGTGCCAGATAGCCGAGCAGCGCCGCCAGCCCCGATGCCAGCAAGATTCCCAGCTTGGCATAGGTAATCAATTCCGCATCGCCGCCGGAAAAGGCCAGCAGCGTAATGAATATCGACATGGTAAAACCGATACCACACAGCACGGACACCGCCACAATCTGGCTAAATCCAACGCCAGCAGGTAGACGAGCGTAGCCCAGTCGTATGGTTAGCCAACTGAGCAAGGTAATACCCAGCGGTTTACCAATCAGCAGCCCGGCGGCGATACCCAGACTCAAAGGGGAGAACAGTTTTTCCAGCACAATTCCCTGTAACACAATGCCTGCGTTAGCGAAGGCAAACAGCGGGATAATCAGAAACGCGACCCACGTTTGTAAACCGTGTTCCAGCGTGGTTGCCGGAGACGTTTCTCCGTCGGACGTACGCAAGGGAATAAAGAATCCGACGATCACCCCAGCCAGCGTCGCATGAACGCCACATTTCAGGATACAGACCCACAGGACCATCCCCACCAGTAAATAGGCGGATGTTTTCCTGACCTGTTGCCTGTTCAAATAGGCCAGCGCGGCAACCGCCAACACCGCCCCGCCCAGCGCAGGCCAGAAGATCTGCTGCGTATAAAACAGGGCAATGATCAGGATCGCTCCCAGATCGTCAATGATCGCCAGCGCCAGCAGGAAGACTTTTAATCCTGCGGGCACGCGCTTGCCCAATAGCGTCAGCACGCCAATGGCGAACGCAATATCCGTCGCAGCGGGAATCGCCCAGCCAGCGCGTGTGACCTCATCCTCTGCGTTGAAAAGCAGAAACAGCAAGGCGGGAAAAATCATTCCGCCTACCGCCGCCGCCAGTGGCAACATTGCCTGTTGACGGCTGGCTAACGAACCTTCGACTAATTCGCGCTTCACTTCCAAACCAATCAGCAGGAAGAAAATCGCCATCAGGCCATCGTTAATCCACAGCAATAGGTTCTTATTGATTTCCAGCGCGCCAAATCGCATTTCCACCGGCATCATCAGGAACTGTTGATAGCCAGCGGCAGTAACAGACCAATTGGCAAACGTGAGCGCCAGTAGCGTCGCCATCATTAACATCACACCAGCCGCCGCATCCAACTGAATAAAGCGGCGAATCATTGTTATCATTGACGTAATCTCCCATCAGACACGAACATAAATACCGTACGTCCGCTTTCTTGCCAGCAAGATTACGCAATCTGACTACTCGTTAAAAGCAGATTAAAACTGGCATAAACATCGTAAAAATCGATCTATTAAGTAAGGGGCATTTTAGAGGAAGTCATAAAAACCGGCGGGTTTACCCCACCGGTCTTTTGATTACGCGTTAACGATAAGCTATTAGCGGGTCAAATCGTCGAAGAATTTCTTCACGCCATCGAAAAAGCTTTTCGAACGCGGGCTGTTTCTTTCACCAGACGGGCCGCCGAAACTCTCATCGAGTTCTTGCAGTAGCTGTCTCTGACGCTCGTTCAGGTTAACTGGCGTTTCCACAACCACGCGGCACAGCAGATCGCCCTGCGCACCGCCACGTACCGATTTCACGCCTTTGCCACGCATACGGAACAGTTTGCCGGTTTGCGTTTCCGCAGGCACTTTCAGCTTCACGCGGCCATCCAGCGTCGGAACTTCAATCTCGCCGCCTAATGCTGCCATCGCAAAGTTGATCGGCACTTCGCAGTACAGGTTATTTTCTTCACGCTGGAAGATCGGGTGCGCTTTAACCTGCACCTGAACGTACAAATCCCCTGACGGCGCGCCGTGCTCGCCCGCTTCGCCTTCACCGGACAAACGGATACGGTCGCCCGTGTCCACGCCCGCAGGAATTTTCACCGACAGCGTTTTGCTCTTCTCTACGCGGCCATGACCGTGGCATTTGACGCACGGATCTTTAATGATCTTACCGCGACCATGACAGTGTGGACACGCCTGCTGTACGGTAAAGAAGCCCTGACGCATCTGAACCTGACCATTACCATGACAGGTTGGACAGGTGATCGGAGAGCTACCCGGCTTCGCACCGCTGCCGTGGCACACGTCACACTCTTCCAGTGCGGGAATACGGATCTCTTTGGTGACGCCACGTACCGCTTCTTCCAGCGTCAACTCCATGTTGTAGCGTAAATCGGATCCACGGCTCGCGCGCTGACGGCGGCCACCGCCAAAAATGTCCCCGAACACGTCGCCAAAAATATCACCAAAATCGGCACCGCCGCCGCCAAAGCCACCGCCGCCTCCGCCCATACCACCTTGCTCAAACGCCGCATGACCGTACTGGTCGTAGGCAGCGCGTTTTTGCGAGTCGGTAAGGATCTCGTAGGCTTCTTTGATCTCTTTGAACTTGGCTTCTGCCTCGCTATCACCCGGATTACGATCGGGGTGGTACTTCATCGCCAGACGCTTGTAGGCTTTCTTTATTTCGCGCTCATCCGCGCTTTTAGCAACGCCCAGGCTTTCGTAATAATCTTGCTTCGCCATTTCTTTTCCTGCCCCTCAACATGCGTGCACGGGCGCAGAGTTTCCTCGACGCCCGTGCTGATTGCCAGCAATAGCCTTGTGGCTGCTACTGCGCCCGCTCAAGGGCGATTACTTTTTATCTTTTACTTCTTCAAACTCAGCATCAACGACATCGTCGTCGCGACGAGCAGAGGCATCATCAGCGGCACCTTCATGGCCTTGCTGTGGCTGAGAAGCTTCCAGCAGCTTGCCGGAAACCTGAACCAGCGCCTGCATTTTCGCTTCGATTTCTGCTTTGTCTTCGCCTTTCAGCGCGCTTTCCAGTGCTTTCAGTGCATCGTCAATAGCAGCTTTATCGTCAGCGGCCAGTTTATCGCCTGCTTCTTCCAGTTGCTTACGCGTGCTGTGCAGCAGGTGATCGCCCTGGTTGCGTACCTGAACCAGCTCTTCAAACTTACGGTCAGCTTCAGCGTTCGCTTCCGCGTCACGTACCATTTTCTGGATTTCTTCTTCGTTCAGACCAGAAGAGGCTTTGATAGTAATTTTCTGCTCGCGACCGCTGTTTTTGTCTTTCGCAGAAACGTGCAGGATACCGTCGGCGTCGATGTCGAAAGTCACTTCGATCTGCGGCATACCGCGCGGTGCAGCCTGAATACCATCCAGGTTAAACTGACCCAGAGATTTGTTATCATGCGCACGCTTACGCTCACCCTGCAGAACATGAATCGTTACCGCAGACTGGTTGTCTTCCGCCGTTGAGAACACCTGACTGTGTTTCGTCGGGATCGTGGTGTTCTTAGCGATCAGCGCAGTCATCACGCCGCCCATGGTTTCGATACCCAGAGACAACGGGGTTACGTCCAGCAGCAGAACGTCTTTCACGTCACCAGACAGAACGCCGCCCTGAACCGCAGCACCGATAGCAACGGCTTCGTCTGGGTTCACGTCTTTACGCGGCTCTTTACCGAAGAAGTCAGCGACTTTCTTCTGTACCAGAGGCATACGCGTCTGACCACCAACCAGAATCACGTCCTGAATTTCAGAAACGGACAGGCCAGCATCCTTCAACGCCACTTTCAGCGGCTCCAGAGAACGGTTAACCAGCTCTTCTACCAGTGACTCCAGTTTCGCACGGGTCACTTTGATGTTCAGGTGCTTAGGACCTGTAGCATCCGCCGTGATGTACGGCAGGTTAACGTCGGTCTGCTGAGCAGAAGACAGCTCGATCTTGGCTTTTTCTGCCGCTTCTTTCAGACGCTGCATCGCCAGCGGGTCATTACGCAGGTCGAAACCTTGCTCTTTCTTAAATTCGTCAACCAGATAGTTGATCATGCGGCTATCGAAGTCTTCACCACCCAGGTGGGTATCACCGTTGGTCGCCAGCACTTCAAAAGGTTTTTCGCCATCAACTTCGTCGATTTCGATGATGGAAATATCGAACGTACCGCCGCCCAGGTCGTAAACCGCGATAGTACGGTTGCCGACTTCTTTATCCAGACCGTAAGCCAGCGCTGCCGCAGTCGGTTCGTTGATGATACGTTTGACTTCCAGACCCGCGATACGGCCGGCATCTTTAGTCGCCTGACGCTGCGCATCGTTGAAGTAAGCCGGTACGGTGATAACCGCTTCGGTGATCGTCTCACCCAGATAGTCTTCTGCCGTTTTCTTCATTTTCTTCAGCACTTCAGCTGAAATCTGCGGCGGAGCCATTTTCTGATCTTTCACTTCCAGCCATGCATCGCCATTATCTGCCGCGATAATTTTGTACGGCATGATGTTGGCATCGCGCTGAACTTCTTCGTCTTTGAAACGACGGCCAATCAGGCGCTTGATAGCAAACAGTGTATTTTTCGGGTTGGTCACTGCCTGACGTTTAGCCGGTTGACCAACCAGAGTTTCACCATCTTGCGTATAAGCAATGATTGAAGGCGTGGTGCGATCGCCTTCGCTATTTTCCAGTACTTTTACCTGAGTACCGTCAATAATCGCGACACAAGAGTTGGTTGTACCCAGGTCGATACCAATAATCTTACCCATCTAAACATCTCCACTAAAAAGTCATATTCGGTGTGGTGGTTAAACCTACTGTGCGGGCGAAATGTCATTTTTCAACAAGATTTCTCGTTTTCCAACGACACACCCTCGTTTTCATCAGCAGCACACGTTTCATTTTCATGCTAACCACCGATGTAACGGCCCGACACACGCCTTCGCGGCAGGTCAAACTGTTTCGGTTGGAAATAAGATGGGGCCAACATTTCTATCATCAAGGGGGGAAGATGAAAAAAAATGACCTTTATCCCTCGTACGATCAAACTATTCTGCCTTCCCCATGTTGTGTCCGTTCCCAACGCCCGATATGATGCCGCGCTCGCTGCAAAAATGGGGACATTTCCCTACATAATGGCGGGCAATAACACCTAAACGACACCTATCCCAACGTGATTGGCGCATTCGCTAACCTTAATGCCGCGCCCGACGCGAAGGGACTATTAATAATCTGTTATTGCAGAGGATTTATGAGCACGAACACGTTGGCAAATCCTGGTCCATTAGGACTGATGGGCTTCGGGATGACCACTATTCTGTTGAACCTGCACAACGCAGGCTTTTTCCCACTTTCTTCCATCATTCTCAGCATGGGTATTTTCTACGGCGGCATCGCCCAGATTCTGGCCGGTCTGCTGGAATATAAAAAAGGCAATACATTTGGCGTGACCGCATTCACGTCTTATGGCGCATTCTGGCTGACGCTGGTTGCCATTCTCGTGCTGCCGAAAATGGGTCTGGCGGAAGCCAGCGACGCTCAGTTCCTTGGCGTGTTCCTTGGCCTGTGGGGCATCTTCACACTGTTTATGTTCTTCGGTACATTCGGTACCAACCGTGCACTGCAATTTGTCTTCGGTAGCCTGACCGTACTGTTTGCTCTGCTGGCCGTAGGTAACTTTACCGGCAACCACGCCCTGCTGACCTTCGCGGGTTACGAAGGCATCATCTGTGGCGCGAGCGCGATTTATCTGGCCATGGCTGAAGTGCTGAACGAGAAGTTTGGCCGCAGCGTCCTGCCAATTGGTTCATGTGGCGCGTCTCACTAAGTTCTGACGCCATCCCAGTACCGATGCGATAAGCGCACCTGTAAGCAGTCGCCGCGCTAAATGCAAACGGGCCCTGTCAACCTGACAGGGCCCGTTTTTTTTGATGACGCGTTTTTGATAACGCTATGTTTTCGATAACGATAAAGTACGCTTAAACCTCAACAGGCGACCGATCGTGCGCATCGCTATCGGCCAAAGCATGCGAATCGGCATCCAGATCGCGCTGCAAATAAATCCCCAGCAGCAGCCCTACCGCAGCTAGCGTCAGAACATAGAATGCCGGTGCCAGCGGCGTTGCTTTCATAATCAGCGTGACAAAGACGGGCGTCAGGCCACCGAAAATGGCATAGGAAACGTTGTAAGAAAAAGAAATCCCCGAGAACCGCACCGCAGCCGGAAACGCCCGCACCATGACATACGGCACGCCGCCCACCACGCCAACGCTGAGCCCCACAATCGCATAGCTGACAAAGAGCAGCGTCGTACTGCTTGCTGCCGAGCTGTAAAAGAACCAGCTACAGGCGGCCAGCGACAGGCTCCCCACCATGAACAGCTTGCTGGCACCAAAGCGGTCGACCAGCAGCCCCGCACCGACGCAGCCCACCATCAATGCAATCGTTGCCAAACAGTTCGCCTGCAACGCCAGCGCGGCAGGAATCCCATGGACTTTTTGCAGGTAAGTCGGTGCCATCAGAATAACCACGACGATGCACGCAGACAGTAGCCAGGTCAGCAGCATGGAAACCACAACCGCACGTTTATGGTTTAAGACAACAGATTTCAGCGGCAGCTCTTCCGCCAGCTTTTTCTGTGCCTGCATTTCCATAAAAATAGGCGTTTCCTGCAACCAGCGGCGCAGATACATGGCAACCAGGCCGAAGATCCCACCGATGAAGAACGGCAAGCGCCAGCCGCCGTCAGACATCTGCTCCGGCGTAAGCACCGTATTCAGTAACGTCGCGATCAGCGAACCCAGCAGAATCCCCATCGTCAGCCCGGCGGTCAGCGTACCGCAAGCAAAACCGATGCGGGCACGAGGCACGTGTTCCGCAACGAAGACCCACGCACCGGGGACTTCCCCACCGATTGCAGCCCCTTGCAGCACGCGCATCAACAGCAGCAGCAGCGGCGCAGCAATACCAATGGCTTCATAGGTCGGCAGCAGGCCCATTGCCAGCGTCGGTAGCGCCATCAGCAATATACTGAGGCTGAACATTCTCTTACGTCCGCTCTTATCACCGAAGTGGGCCATGATGATGCCCCCAAGCGGACGGGCCAGATAGCCTGCGGCGAAAATACCGAACGTCTGTACCTGCCGCAGCCATTCAGGAATATCCGGCGGGAAGAAGAGATCGCCAATCACGGCAGCAAAGAAGACGAAAATAATAAAATCATAAAACTCTAACGCGCCACCCAGCGCAGCCAGAGACAGCGTTTTATAGTCCTGCCGGTTCAACCGGCGAGGATCGGCGTGTTGATCCTGAGTCATAAGATACCGTGCATTGCCAGAGTGAAAAAAAAATCCACCACAGTGTGTAAAGTAGAAATTACTATAGCGGCAAAATTTTTATACACCAGTAAAGCTGAATCTTATGTTTCAAATCGCCTAACTTCAGTCTTTTATTTCGCGCACGGCATTTTTAGGGCGAAAAGCTGCTACTACATCGGGATTGGTCTCGATGTAAGGGCCTTCCAGCAGTTGGATACAATACGGTACGCTGGCAAAAATACCGGCCACAATCACCTTGCCATCAGCGTCTTTTAAACCTTCCAGTGTTTCCTTAATCGACTTAGGTTGCCCTGGCAGATTGAGAATCAGTGCCTGTTTACGCAGCACACCCACCTGGCGAGAGAGAATCGCGGTAGGAACAAAGCGCAGGCTGATCTGCCGCATTTGCTCGCCAAACCCCGGCATTTCTCGATCGGCAACGGCCAACGTGGCATCCGGTGTGACATCACGACGTGCAGGCCCCGTTCCTCCGGTCGTCAGCACCAGATGACAGCCGCGTTCATCAACCAATTCACACAGCGTTTGTTCAATCATCGGCTGTTCATCAGGCACCAGTCGGGTTTCCACTGCAAAAGGCGTGGTTAGGGCGCTACGGAGCCAGGATTCCAGTTCTGGGATGCCTTTATCCTGATAAACCCCGTTGGAAGCGCGGTCAGATACGGAGACCAAACCAATACGCAATACGTTCATAAGCACCTCAGTCTAAATAAAACACCAATTTTATCAGGATATTGAACGCTTTTAGCAAACAATTAGCTCTTATGAGGAAATTCACACTGCGTCCGTTATTTCACTCCGAGTGCAATACAGTATTTGATAATAGCTACTAAATAGCGTCTCAAAAGAGAAAGAAATGAATTAAATTAATAATACCGTTTCGCAATTAAAATTTAAGAATAGCAGGCGCATAAAAAGATCGCTTACCCATTAAGAGCGGATGAAATAGGCCGATAGATTAAGGAGAAGAGGGTGGTATCTACCACGACAGAGCATCACGTTAAATCAAATAATATGATAAAATTAAAGCACTTCTTTCGTATCACAATAAGTAAAAAAGCCCTATCAAGGAAGTCGCCATGAACGATCTTAAGTATAAGATACTTAAACTTTTTGCCCATCCGGCGTATGCCTTTTTCCTGTTTGGGGCGATTTCCTTTATCCTCACCATCATTATTATGCATGAAGCCAACAAATCGACCTGGAAAACAGAACGGATCAATCTCGATACCGCGATCAAAACCTACGGCTCCTACACCAATAGCGGTGAAGTAGCCGAAAGCGATATGATTCGGCAATCCGGCACTTATTTGTCTTCACGAACCAGAACCTTTGCCTTTAACACGCGAGATTCGCGTAGCGAGTGCATAAACAAGCTCTCTTCTTCTGATCTCAACTTCAACGATATGGCGGTTATTCGCACCTGCCAAAATAAACTGCCTTCTATCGGAGATTATGCGGGTAAAGGCACCCTGACGATTATTTTCCCTATTCTGTCGCCAACCGATGAATTACTGGGTATTTGGATAAGAACAACCTCAGAAAACCCACAACCATCCTTTATCCAGACGCTGTCTTCTTTATCTTCGCTTCTCATTGTTGCAGGTAGTGTGCTGCTCTTCGCTATTTTAGGCAGCCTGATGTCCCTACTGACGAAAAAATATTTGGTGGAATTGCCGATCATCGCACGCTATGACGACCTCACCGGTTATTTACGGCGAGATGCGTTCTTTCTGGCGACCAATAAAGCCTTTAGTGTCGCCAATCTAACCAAGCGACCCGTCAGCGTCATTCTGATCGACATCGACTACTTTAAGTACGTGAATGATAGCTTTGGTCACGGCGTCGGTGACGAGGCGCTGAAGTTTGTTGCCGACACTTTCAAAAAATCATTTCGTCGCGAAGATATTTTTGGCCGTATTGGCGGCGATGAATTTGCAATCGTGTTTCCAAATACCGGATTAGACGATGCGTACACCATCGTGGATAAAGCGAGAGAGCGTATTAGCGATACGCCTTGTGAAACCGCCGCAGGGAAAATCAGGCTGACGGTCAGTATTGGGCTGGTTGAATACTATATCGCTGGAGAAGACCTCAGCGAGGTGATGAAGCGGGCCGATGATAATCTTTATATCGCGAAGAAAACCCGTAACGCGACGGCGAAATAGACTTCCCCCTTCCAAAATGCCAGCGCGCAGACAAAAAAATAGCCGGGAATCCCGGCTATTTTTATCAGCAGAATGCTTACAGTAAATCTGCAATCATCTTTTCCAGTTTTTCCTGGTCGATAGCAAATTTACGGATCCCATCAGCCAGTTTATCAATCGCCATTGGGTCTTGATTGTGCTGCCAGTAGAATTCCGCTTCCGTCATTTTCGCCGGACGAACTTTCACTTCACCAGCATAAGACAGTTTGCGAACCACTTCGCCTTCGCTTTCTGACAGCTCTTTCAACAGCGCAGGTGCGATCGTCAGGCGATCACACCCAGCCAGTTCCAGAATCTCACCAACGTTACGGAAGCTCGCGCCCATCACGACGGTTTCATAGCCGTGCTCTTTGTAGTAGTCATAGATTTCGCTAACGGACACTACACCTGGATCTTCGTGCGGCGCGAATTCTTTCTTATCGCCATTAGCTTTGTACCAGTCAAGAATACGGCCAACGAACGGTGAAATCAGGAATACGCCCGCTTCAGCACAGGCACGCGCCTGCGCAAAGGAGAACAGCAGCGTCAGGTTACAGTTAATGCCTTCTTTTTCCAGTTGCTCCGCCGCACGGATACCCTGCCAGGTTGACGCCAGTTTAATCAGGATACGCTCGTTGCTGATGCCTGCGTCGTTGTACAGTTTGATCAGGTGTTTTGCCTTCGCCACGCTGGCTTCAGTGTCATAAGACAAACGTGCATCCACTTCTGTAGAGATGCGGCCGGGGATCAATTTTAAAATTTCGAGACCAATGTTGACCGCCAGTTTGTCCGTCGCATCGACGACCTGCTGTTTGCGATCGCTGCTCTGCTCGCGCGCCCAGGCAATCGCCTCGTCGATCAGCTTGCGGTATTCAGGAATTTGCGCCGCGTTCAGAATCAGTGAAGGGTTGGTGGTCGCATCTTGCGGTTGGTACAGTTTCATTGCCGCAATATCGCCGGTATCAGCTACAACCGTGGTCAATTGGCGTAGGGAAGTCAGTTTATCCGTCATGTTGGCATGTCTCGTTGTTTATACGTGGTGCTCGTGAATGAAAATAGCTCGTATATGAATCGACTTATTATCTAATCGGGTGGCCATCTGTTTTGCGCCGAAATCTGATAATAACACGCGAACTTTCCCGCGCAAGCCAGCCTTTTCCCACGTCCCCTTGCAACGACGATTGCACGCTGGTGATTCCCCTTCCAAACGCGCTCGAACGTAAAAGACAAGGCGTATTATAGCTATCGCCGTTTTCTTACGGCGTTCTTGCTATAGTAGGACCATCTCAAATCAGACCGACAGGACATGGCGCATGCTTATTACTATTTCACCCGCAAAAACGCTCGACTACACCAGTCCTTTGGCAACGACGCGTTATACCCAGCCGGAACTTCTGGACTATTCCAGCCAGTTGATTGATGTATGTAAAAAACTGACGCCGGCACAGATCGCCTCGCTGATGAGCATCAGCGATAAACTGGCTGACCTGAACGCAGGCCGCTTTAGCGAGTGGCACCCAGATTTCACACCGGAGAACGCACGTCAGGCGCTGCTGGCATTTAAGGGTGACGTCTATACCGGATTGGCCGCAGAAGATTTCAGCGAGGATGATTTCGATTTCGCTCAGCAGCATCTGCGTATGCTGTCAGGCCTGTATGGCGTATTACGCCCGCTGGACTTGATGCGGCCGTATCGGCTGGAAATGGGCACCAAGCTGGAAAATAAAGTCGGTAAAGATCTCTACAGTTTCTGGGGCGACACCATTACGGAAAAACTGAATCAGGCGCTGCGCGATCAAGGCGACGATGTGTTGGTTAATCTGGCATCGGACGAATATTTCAAAGCCGTTAAACCGAAAAAGCTCAATGCCCGCCTGATCAAACCCGTTTTCCTGGATGAGAAAAACGGTAAGTTCAAGGTGATCAGTTTCTACGCCAAGAAAGCGCGCGGTCTGATGAGTCGTTTCATTATTCAAAACCGCCTGACTCAGCCAGAGCAGTTGAAAGCATTCAATCTGGAAGGTTACTTTTTCGAGGCTGCGGACTCTTCGGCTGATGAACTGGTATTTAAACGCCACGAACAGTAAGCCGAAAACGTAAAAAGGGCGGAATTTTCCGCCCTTACCTTTCAGTCTTTATCGCTATCCGTTACAACAAAATTACTTCGGCAACGACATCAGGAACTCACGCAGCTTCGCGAAATCATCCGGGAAGTGATGCGACAGCAGATCCAGATCGGCACGCTCAGCCAGCGCTTCCGGCAGGTCCAGTTCTTTGCCCAGAATGGCTTCTACGCTTTCCTTGAATTTCGCCGGGTGCGCCGTCCCCAGGAACAGGCCGAACTCGCCAGCTTGCAGTTGATCGCGCAACAAACGATAAGCAATCGCCGCGTGCGGCTCAGAAACATAGCCTAACGCATCCAGCTCATGCATGGTTTCTTTCGTGGTCTCATCGCTCACCGCGCCAAAGCCCAGCGTTTTCAACTGCCAGTTTTTACGACGGAACAGCTCTTCCACACGCGGCCAGTTGTTCGGCTGGCTCACGTCCATCGCGTTGGATAAGGTTGCCACCGTTTTATTCGGCTCCCAATTTCCACTGCTCAGGAAACGCGGCACGGTGTCATTGGCGTTGGTCGCAGCGATGAAGCGCTTAATCGGCAGCCCCAGCGATTTTGCCAGCAGACCGGCAGTCAGATCGCCGAAGTTACCGCTCGGTACAGAAACCACCAGCTGATTACGCGCTTCCTGCGGCAATTGTGCAACCGCTTCAAAGTAGTAGCAAATTTGCGCCAGCAGGCGGCTGATATTGATGGAGTTTGCCGAGTTCAGGCCAATCGCCTTTTTCAGTTCTTCATCATCAAACGCCTTTTTCACCAATGCCTGACAGGCATCAAAATCACTGTCGACCGCTATGGTGTGAATGTTACCACCCAGCGTACAGAACAGTTTTTCCTGCAGCGGACTGATCTTGCCCTGCGGATACAAAATCACAACGCGGACATTTTCCAGACCGTAGAAGGCATGCGCCACGGCTGCACCGGTGTCGCCAGAGGTCGCCGTCAGAATGGTAATTTTCTCGTCGCCAGACACTTCCGTCAGCATTTGCGCCATAAAGCGGCCGCCGAAGTCTTTAAAGGCCAGCGTCGGGCCGTGGAACAGTTCCAGCGCGGCGATATCTTCCGCTACCGGCGCAACGGGTGCCGGGAACGCAAAGGCCGCTTTTACGCGCTCGAACACGGTTTCAGCCGCAATTTCATCGCCGATATACGCAGACAGAATACGGCTGCTACGGGTAACGAAATCCAGATCCAGCAGCGCGTCGATTTCGGTGCGCTCAAACTCCGGCAGATCCAGCGGGAAGAACAGCCCTTGCTGGCTACCCAGCCCTTGCTTGATAGCCTGAGCAAAGCTGACCTGCTCGTTATGATCTTTAAGGTTGTACAGTTTCATGCGTTATCCCAGTTGTCGTGCGCCAGTCGTATCAAGACGGCAAATATGAACAAAACCTTCATCGTTCTGCAAATAGTTATCCCGCAGCCAGTCGGCCAGGCGCTGTGCGCTCGCCATGTCGTTGCAAACGGAGAATAACGTCGGGCCAGAGCCGGAAATACCACAGGCCAGCGCCCCGATATCTTCAGCAGCCTGGCGAGCGGCAGCAAAGCCGGGCAGCAGTTTCGTACGATAAGGTTCCGCGATGACATCCTTCATCAGTTTCGCCGCCAGCGCAGCCTGTCCGGTATGGCAAGCGTGGATAAAACCGGCCAGATAACGGCCGTGGCTGATGCAATCCTGACGACGATATTGCGCAGGCAGAATCGCGCGCGCTTCGGCAGTCGAGACTTTAATCCCCGGATACGCCATGACCCACAGCCAGTCATCGAACGATGGTACCGGCTGACTGATGATGCCGTTTTCTTCCAGCATCAGTTGGACGCCACCGAGGAAACACGGAGCCACATTATCGTAGTGAACGCTGCCGGAAATGCGCCCTTCCAGCTCGCCCATCAACGTCAACAGGCGGGTATCATCCAGCGGCTTACCGCAAAATTCGTTCATCGCCATCAGCCCAGCGACAACAGAACAGGCGCTGGAACCTAGCCCTGAACCAATCGGCATATTCTTTTCGAGCGTCATCGCCACCGGCACGGTTTTGCCAATTTCCTGACAGAAAAGTTCCCAACATTGGTACACAATGTTTTCTTTCGGGTTATCCGGCAGCTTGCTAACAAAACGCCCTTCATTACGCAGGCTGAACAGCTCGGCCGCCTCGACAGAGACGCAATCGCCCAGCAATGAACCGTCTACGGGTGAAACGGCCGCACCCAGTACATCAAACCCAACGCTGACGTTACCGATTGATGCAGGTGCATACACCTTAACCATAATTATGCTCCCAACTTCCATGACAAGGTGCGCAGCAGATCTGCGAACACACCAGCAGCGGTAACATCGTTACCCGCGCCATAACCGCGCAACACGAGCGGCAGTGGCTGATAATAACGGCTGTAGAATGCCAGCGCATTCTCACCATCTTTGACTTTAAACAGCGGATCGTTGCCACCAACGGCGCTGATCTTGACCTTGCAGCGGCCTTCTTCAATGACGCCGACATAGCGCAACACTTTACCTTCATCGCGCGCTTGTGCAACACGGCTGGCGAACTCATCGTCTACCGACGGCAGACGCTGCATGAAGCTGGCAACGTCGCCGGAGGCATCGAAGCTGGCAGGCAGAACAGATTCCACCTCGATATCGCCCAGTTCCAACTGATAACCCGCTTCACGCGCCAGAATCAGCAGCTTACGCGCCACGTCCATACCGGACAGATCGTCGCGCGGATCGGGTTCGGTATAACCTTTCTCTTTCGCCTGCGTAGTCGCTGCCGACAGCGACATGCCTTCATCGAGTTTACCGAAAATAAAGGACAGCGAGCCAGAGAGAATACCGGTAAAGCGAATCAGCTCATCACCCGCATTCAGCAAGTTTTGCAGGTTCTCAATCACCGGCAGGCCTGCACCAACGTTCGTGTCATACAGGAAACGACGGCGGGATTTCGCCGCAGCACTGCGCAGTTGGTGATAATAATTCATCGACCCGGTGTTGGCTTTCTTGTTTGGGGTCACCACGTGGAAGCCGTCGGCCAGGAAATCCACGTACTGATCGGCCACCGCCTGATTCGACGTACAGTCAACGATAACCGGATTCAGCAGGTGATACTCTTTCACCAGACGAATCAGACGGCCCAGATTGAACGGCTCGCGGGCTTTCGCCAGCTCTTCGCGCCAGTTATCCATCGAAACGCCGTTAATATTGGTCAGCATGGCTTTGGAGTTCGCGATCCCACACACACGCAGGTCGATATGCTTGTCTTTCAGCCACGGTTGCTGACGGTGAATCTGCTCCAGCAGCGCGCCACCCACGCCGCCGACGCCGATCACAAACACATCGATCACTTGATCGGTGTTAAATAGCATTTGGTGAGCCACGCGCACGCCGGTGGTCGCCACATCGTTGTTTACCACGACGGAGATAGATCGTTCGGAGGACCCCTGCGCGATAGCAACGATATTGATATTGGCCGTCGCCAGCGCGGAGAACAGACGCGCAGACAGGCCGCGCAGCGTGCGCATACCGTCACCAACAACAGAGAGGATCGCCAGACGTTCCATTACATCCAGCGGCTCCAGCACGCCTTCTTTCAGTTCCAGATAGAATTCGTCTTCCAGCGTTTTTCTGGCACGCGCCAGCTCGTTTTGTGATACGCAGAAGCTGATGCTGTACTCAGAAGACGACTGCGTGATCAGCACGACCGAAATACCCGCACGTGACATCGCAGCAAACACGCGTGCCGCCATGCCAACCATACCTTTCATGCCAGGGCCGGATACGTTGATCATCGCCATGTTGTTCAGGTTGGTAATCCCTTTCACCGGATACTGCGTATCCGAGCTGTCCATGCCGATGAGCGTACCGGGAGCCTGAGGGTTTTCGGTGTTTTTGATAAGGCAGGGAATTTGGAACTGGGCGATAGGAGCAATGGTGCGAGGGTGGAGGACTTTGGCGCCGAAATAGGACAGCTCCATCGCCTCCTGATAGGACATCGATTTCAATAATCGAGCGTCCGGCACCTGACGCGGATCGCAGGTATACACGCCGTCCACATCGGTCCAGATCTCACAGCAGTCTGCACGCAAACACGCGGCCAGTACCGCAGCGGAATAGTCTGAACCGTTGCGGCCCAGCACCACCAGTTCGCCTTTGTCGTTACCCGCAGTAAAGCCCGCCATCAGGATGACATGATCTTTTGGGATGGCGCTTTCGGCGATACGGCGAGTCGACTCCGTGATATCCACGGTAGATTCAAGATAGTGTCCCCGCGCCAGCAGCTTCTCGACCGGATTGATAACGGAGACCCCATAGCCGCGTGCCTGAAAGACCGCTTCCATGATGGCGATAGACAGTTTTTCCCCTCGGCAGATAATCGCGGCGTTCACACTGTCAGGACACTGGCCCAGCAGCGCGATGCCATGCAGAACGTGTTTCAACTGTGCAAATTCCTGATCCACGAATGCCTTCAGGCGGGCATGGTCAAAACCGGGTTGAGACGCGGCAAGGCCTTGCAGCAGCGAAGAAAAGATTGTTTCGGCGTCATTCAAATGAGGCAGGATATCTTGTCCGGCGACGGTTTTCTCAATCATGGCAACCAGATGGTTGGTAATTTTCGCCGGAGCGGACAATACGGTAGCCACCTGTCCCTGGCGCGCGTTGTTTTCGATAATGTCGGCAACGCGCGCAAAACGCTCCGCATTTGCTACTGAAGTCCCGCCAAATTTCAACACTCGCATTTTTATCTGTTCTCCTGAATTTCTGCCAACCAAACGCCGGAAGCGTTTTTTGTATGCCGCTTGCAGGCGGCGCTGAGGATAACCTGCCGTAAAAAAAAAGCCCGCACTGTTCGGTGCGGGCTTTTTCTGGAATCTTTATATGCGTCAGCCCGCACCGTTACTGGTTGTATCGGTGATGGTAATAATCGTGGTGATCAGGCTGATAGTGCGCATGCTAAAATCGAATCTCATTAAAAGTAGAGTTATCTGCCCTATTAGTTAGGCCAATCGCCCTTTGAAGTCAACGGATTTCTTTTTTTCTTCTCGTAGAACGAAAAATGTCTACCGCTAAACCCACTGCCGAAACGGGAATACACCAGATGAATAATTGCCAAAGTTCCCGTTTCAAAATGTTCGACTGCCAATAAAGCCATCTTTGCTATCTTATTTCGGTAGGTTTTTTCAATATCGTGTAGCAGCCGATGGAGCATCGCCGTATCGCGCTGCTCTAAACGTCCCAGCCGCTGATGCAGCCAGTCTCGCAGTTTTTCATCATCCTCAACCGCCAAATTCACCAGTAGCCGATCCAAACGATCGTGCAACGCCGACAATTGCCCCGCCACAGCGGGCTGCACCGCTTCCGATTTGACGTCCATCAGTTCAGCCAGTTGGTAACAGTACACCATCACCGCCTGACCAAGATTCAGTGAAGGGTAATCCGCTTTCATCGGCACGCCGGTCAACACATCCGCCAATTCGAGTTCTTCATTCGTCAGGCCAACATCTTCCCGACCAAACACCAGTGCCGCAGAAGCCATCCATTGCACCTTCTCCTGCAATACGCCAGTCAGTTCAGCTGGCGTGCAGTAATAACGATACTTAGCCCGGCTGCGCGCGGTGGTCGCGACCGTAAAGTCGACATCCGCCAGTGCTTCAGCCAGCGTGGCAAACACCTGTACGTTATCCAGAATGTCTCCCGAGCCGTGCGCTACCCAACGAGCTGCCGGTTCTTGATGTGCAGTGCTACCGACAATACGCAAGCTGCTGAATCCCATTGTTTTCATCGCACGGGCTGCCGCCCCTACATTCTCTGCCCGAGCGGGCTCAACCAAAATAATATGAAACTGCATAAACTCCTCAGTATGGGTTACGTGCGTTCTGCCACTGTCTCCACCAGCCGTCAAATAAAACAGCGGCGTCATCGCTAGCTATTCACTGATAACGATTGATAAATAAGTGCTATTCGTTGATAACCACAGCATGTTGATCGTTACAGTT
This sequence comes from Pectobacterium sp. PL152, assembly GCA_021907015.1. Classification (GTDB taxonomy): domain Bacteria; phylum Pseudomonadota; class Gammaproteobacteria; order Enterobacterales; family Enterobacteriaceae; genus Pectobacterium. The sequence goes on from CP091064.1 coordinate 1,713,888, forward strand.
AAAAGTTAACAATAAGCCAACAAAATTTCCGGTATCAACCCAGCATTCGGTAGGAAACATCGGAGAGTCCAAAAAGGGGCAGGAAGAGAAAACCCTAAGAAAAATAAGGTAAATTATTTTATTTCAATAAGTTATAAAACTACTGCCGTATGTGTAGCGCCAATTATGATTATTGGCATTTGCTATGCTAAATCGTTCATAAAAAGTGCTAAATTGTGACGTAAACTGGCAATCCTATAAGTGTTTATCACAAAATAGTTAACGTGCTAAAATGAAATTTGATATATGTCAACAGAACCGTAGATTTATCAGCAGGCAAAATCCGTGCTTACTGTTATGTTGCTGTTAATAAGGTTAAACTGTGCGCCACTTTGAGCGCAGTTAAATTAGCGCCACGCTCATCCGCTAGCAGTACCTCTAAGCGGGTAGAGAATGAACACCAGTAACGCCTTTACGTACTTGAGTCTGATGTTGAGCGAGAGCGTAGTTTACCTCGATAAGCTCCAGGGAAATACCCGGAATAACTGGCGTTGTAGCCAGCGGGCCAGCAGGGTATGACAGCGACTTCTGTACTTCCGATTTCTATAATTTAAGTTGGCAATTTTAGGTAGCAAACATGCAGACGCCGCACATTCTTATTGTTGAAGACGAGCTAGTAACTCGTAATACCCTCAAAAGCATTTTTGAGGCGGAAGGATACGTTGTTCACGAAGCCACTGATGGCGCAGAAATGCACCACATTTTGTCCGAGAATGACATCAATCTGGTGATCATGGACATCAACCTGCCAGGAAAGAACGGCCTGTTGCTGGCACGTGAACTGCGCGAGCAAGCCACCGTTGCCTTGATGTTCCTCACCGGCCGCGATAATGAAGTCGATAAGATCCTCGGTCTGGAAATCGGTGCGGATGACTACATCACCAAACCGTTCAACCCACGTGAATTGACGATCCGCGCGCGTAACCTGCTGTCACGCACCATGAATCTTGGCAGCGGCACTGAAGAGCGCCGTCTGGTGGAAAGCTACCGCTTCAACGGCTGGGAACTGGACATCAATAGTCGTTCTCTAATTAGCCCGGCGGGTGAACAATACAAGCTGCCGCGCAGTGAATTCCGCGCCATGCTGCACTTCTGCGAAAACCCGGGCAAGATTCAGTCTCGCGCGGAACTGCTGAAGAAAATGACCGGCCGTGAGCTTAAGCCACACGACCGTACCGTTGACGTCACCATCCGCCGTATCCGCAAGCACTTTGAATCTACTGCAGATACGCCGGAAATCATCGCGACGATCCACGGCGAAGGCTACCGCTTCTGCGGCGACCTGGAAAATTAATCCCTCTCAGCCGGAACAGACATCTGTTCCGGCTGTTTTCCTTCTTACCGCATTACTGCACGTTATTCACTCTTTGCCCACGGCATAACCGGCACCGCGCTTAACGCATTTTTCGGCGAACCATCGACTAAGCGATCGGAGTAAGCGAGATAGATCAGCGCATTGCGCTTTTGGTCGTAAAATCGAACAACCTGCAATTTCTTGAAAACCAGCGATGTTCTTTTTCTGAATACCACGGATCCACGGTCACCGCCGTTTTTGATTTTATCGGACAGTGTAATCGGCCCAACCTGCTGGCAGGAAATGGCAGCGTCCGATGTGTCTTCCGCCAACCCTAATCCGCCCTTGATTCCGCCCGTTTTGGCTCGGCTAATGTAGCAGGTCACGTTTGAAACATCCGGGTCGTCAAACGCTTCCACCACGATCTTATGATCCGGCCCCAACAGTTTAAAGGCGGTATCGACAGACCCGACCTCTTCCGCACTGACGACGCCAGCGGTGGATAGCAATAACAGACCCGCTCCCATGATGCGCTTTATGTTCATATTTCAGGCCCTGTGACAATCATAACAAACGATTAATAACCACAATTAAAAAGAGGATGTACAAAATAAACCACTATCGCAATCCTCCTTATCCAAATTACCTGCGGAATATTTTCAAAAATCTTCGGCAGTACCAAAGTGAAAATATTGCTATGATGCGGGATCTCAATACGCTCGCGCCCAATGTGTTTGATGAGGAAGATTATGGATCAAGCCGGTATCATACGTGACTTGCTTAACTGGCTGGAAAGCCATCTCGACCAGCCGCTATCACTGGATAATGTGGCGGCGAAAGCGGGTTATTCCAAGTGGCATCTGCAAAGAATGTTCAAAGACGTGACAGGCCATGCCATTGGTTCATATATCCGAGCGCGGAGATTGACCAAAGCGGCGGTTGCACTTTGTCTGACCAGCCGCCCTATCCTTGATATTGCCCTGCAATACCGTTTTGATTCACAACAGACTTTTACCCGCGCGTTCAAAAAGCAGTTTACCCAAACGCCTGCGTCTTATCGTCGTTCCGATAATTGGAATACTTTCGGCATTCGTCCGCCGATCCGGCTCGGCGCGTTTACCCTGCCACAGCCGCAGTTTATCACTCTGCCAGAAACGCAGCTGCTTGGGCTAACGCAAACCTATAACTGCCGTCTGGAGCAGATTTGCAACTTCCGTACGGAAATTCGCGTTCACTATTGGCGTCAGTTTTTAGGCGAAACCTGCTCCGTACCCCCTGTGCTTTACGGGCTGCATCATTCACGGCCGAGCAAAGAGAAAGACGACGAGCACGAAGTGCTCTACACCACCGCGTTGGAGCCACAGTACCTGCCGGATGATGTCCACACGGGCGAACCCATTACGCTACCGGGCGGCGATTACGCGATGTTTGTTTTTGAAGGGCCAAACGACGAGCTGCAAGACTTCATCATCACGCTGTATGACACCTGTCTGCCAACCTTCCAGCTCACACGCCGCAAAGGGTTCGACGCCGAGCGTTTTCACCCCAGCCGTGATACAGACGGGGAAATACCCGCGATCATCCGCTGCGAGTATTTGATCCCCATCCAGCACCCAGAGCCGCTCTCAGCGCTGTAGCTCATCCAGTGCCGGAATATCCAGATGCGAGATATCTCCGGCCGTTTCCACCACCCATCCCGGTGCCAGCCACGGACTTTGCTGATAATCGATACGCGACAGGGAGCAGTTGCGCAGGCGCAGGCGCCGCTCAGCCGACGCGGGTAGCCCCAGAACCGTACTCAGCAGACAGCCCAGCGCCATCCCGTGGCTCACCAGCAGAGGGCGGCTTCCTGCTGGCAACGCCAGACAACGCTCCAGAACGCCATGCATACGCAATGCGACATCATTCATCGATTCACCTTCCGGGATGCGGCCATCGGGCGTGCCATCCACCAGCCTTTTACGCCACCCTTCTTCCTCGGCGGTCAGCGAATCCAGATCGCGCGCTTCCAATACGCCCATGTTCAATTCACGTAACCCGGGCTCCAGGATTATCTGGCAATTACCACAAGATTTAGCGATGATTTCTGTCGTCTGACGCGTTCTTCCGAGATCGCTGGTAAAAATATGCGTAATCCCTAACGTCCTGATTCGTTCAGCAACTTGCTGTGCCTGTTGCTCACCTCTTGGCGTCAGCGCACTGTCCGATTGACCTTGAATACGTCGAGCCACATTCCATTCTGTTTCGCCGTGGCGAACAAGATATACCTGTAACATGGTTATTTTCCGTTATACTGCGTCAAATTAACTAAAGGTACGAAACTGTTATGTATCACGTTGTTGCTGCAACTACCAACCCGGCAAAGATTAAGGCTATTACTCTGGCATTCACCGATGTCTTTGGTGCAGAAAGCTGCCGCATCGAAGGCGTTGACGTCGATAGCGGCGTACCGCGTCAACCTCTAGGTTCTATCGAAACCCGTACTGGCGCCAGAAACCGCGTCATGATGGCACGTCAAGTGCGGCCGGAAGCCGATTTTTGGGTCGGTGTCGAAGCAGGTATTGAAGAAAGCATGACGTTCGCCTGGATGGTGATCGAAAACACCCACCTGCGTGGCGAATCACGCTCTGCCAGCCTGGTTCTTCCAGAAAGTATATTACATGGTATCCGTGAAGGGCGGGAATTAGGCGATGAAATGGAACGTTTGACGGGCGTTCAGAATATTAAACATAAAGGGGGTGCCATCGGCGTCTTCACCGACGGCAAACTGTCACGTACCAGCGTGTACCATCAGGCGCTGCTGCTGGCACTGGTGCCGTTCCATAACCCGATCTATCAGATTCCCGTTCAGGGCGCAAAACCGTAACGGTTACGCGTCGTCACCCAACGGTTTATCTGCCGACAGCAACTGCGCTTCCAGCCAGCTTTTTAACGCGGGGGGCGCGGCTTTCAGGCTATTTGAACCGCGCGTGATGGTAGCAATCCCTGCACCTAACTCGCTTTTCAGCTCACGCTGACTCATTTCACCCCGCATCAGTTCCTGCACAATTCTCACCCGCGTTCCCAACGCAGTACGCTCGTCCGGCGTCAGTAGCAGTTGAAGCAACGGCAATTGCAGATCTTCCGCAATAGACTGCTGCAATAGCGCGACAAAGCGTAACCAGTGCTCATTGTCTTGTTCAGAAAGTGCCGGGTCGATAAGCGATAACGGAGTCATAACGGGCTGCCATACTATTTAACTAGTACGGCAGCATAACACAATTTCAGGCAACGATCGCAACGCCGCGTCTCAATAACGCCGCTGCCATTCTGCATCCGTCAGCACATTGGCTGGCTGGTGAAGGAAATAGCGATAGAAGACGTCATAGGCCAGCACATTTTTCACGTATCCCCGTGTTTCCGAGAACGGAATGCTTTCGATAAACGCAACGGGATCGATGCGCCCGGCGCTGTTTCTCAACCAGGTATTCACGCGCGACGGCCCGGCATTATAAGCCGCGGAGGACAGAATCCGGTTACGGCCAAATGTCTGATACACGTACTCCAGATAGCTCGTTCCCAACAGAATATTGGTCTCAGGATCGAACAGCTGGCTGCTGTTCGTATAGAACGTGATATTGCTCATTTTGGCAGTATGCTGCGCCGTCGCTGGCATCAACTGCATCAAGCCTGATGCGCCAACCGGAGAACGCGCTTTCGGGTTCCAGGCGCTCTCCTGACGTGCGATCGCCATCGCATAGCTTTGGCTAATGCTTTTCCCCTGCGTTTCACGACGGAATTCGTCATTCCAGGCCAGCGGGAAACGTTCTTCCAGATGATCCCACAGCTTCGCGACAATCGTTGCCTGCACGCTCAAATCCGCCCAGCGCTGTTCAAACGCATAGCGAGCCAGCGCTTCCTGCTGCGGTTTGCTGCGGTTCGCTACCAGCCCGACCCACTCGCTGCGCGCCAGATTATCCATCTGCCAGAACATCAATTCCCGCACGCGGGCGACCTCCGGTAGCTGGGACAAGGAAGGATCTGGCTTAACCGCCGTTATGATAGTAATGGGATAACGCTCGTTGAGCTTCTGCGCTGCGGCCATAGGATAGAACCCGCGCTCCTGCATCAGGCTGCGTAATAGCGTCTCGCCTTCCTGACGTTTGCCCTGATCTAACAGCACCACCGCGCGCCAGTAGCGCCATTCGTCTTTCTGTAACGCCTCTGCCGGTAAGCGCGCCATCCAGCTCGTTAGTCCCTGACGATCGCCAGCACCCAACGCCATCCGTACACGGCGTTCCAGCAAGGTGGTCGACGTGCTCCGCCGCACCACGCCATCCCGCCACTGTGCCTGCTCTGAGGTGGCATCGTTGCCCATCAACCGCCAGGCAATCGTTTCTTCCATCTCCTGACGTTCTGCGGCGCTCATTTTCTGCAAACGGACAATCACTGGCAGCATCGAACGGGCATTATCGGCATCCTGACGCGCCGTGCGCGTGAAGGCCGATAGCGTGACTTTCCGGGTGAAATCCGTTGGCCCGACGCTACGAGCGAAGCTCTCCAGCGAATTCGGATCGTTCTGGAGTTTGAGCAGCGCATCGCCCATCGTTTTATAATCGTCGGGTAACTGTTTGATGAGGTAACTCACCAGACTACTGCTGCCTTCATCCATCGCCAGACGCGCGCGTTCCAGCGTCGTCAGCGGCGTCTGTTCGCCCGCCTGCTGCCAGGCTGAGAAGAGTTTATCGCATACGGCAGGGAGCGAACGCCCGGTCAGCCAGATATCACGCGTAGCTTCCCACACGCCCTGACGCTGGCCGGTAGCCCACTGGGCATAATAAAAGTTACAGCGGGCGCTGACCGGTTTCGGTGGCTGCGGGCTAAATGCCAGCAGCCCAATCCAGTCCTGACGGCGCGCCAGTTCATTCACAAAGCTGGTGTTGAGATTACGGGCGGGCGGCAGCGTCGGATGCGTTGCCATAAACTGCCTCACCTGCGTCGCACTGACCTGGCTCAGATCCTGCGTGAGCGAGCGATATTCAAGATAAGGATAAAGCGGGTAACTGCGCAGCGTCGGCATCAGCTGCGCTACCGTGTCCATTTGGTTGCTGTCCCATGCTTGCTTAACCTGCTGATAGCGCTGACGCTGTTCGTCAAGAGAATCCGCCAGCACGTGGCCGGAGACCCCAGCCAGACATATCGCCGCAACGGCGTACCACCAATGACCCGCTTTCATAACCTGCATTAACCTCATCCGTTATCGAACTTGCTATCGGCATCCTTCATCGTATCGATACCCCTATCCTATACCCAAAATAATTCGAGTTGCGTGAAGGCGGCAACCGCATGAATCCCCAGGAGCTTACTCAGGTAAGTGACTGGGGTGAGTAAGGGCAGCCAACGCACAAGCAACTTGAAGTATGACGGATATATCGGGCAGATCCAGTGTGGCACATCATGCCAGACAACGATACGTCGATCCGCAAACCGATTCTGAAATTCATCAGGCGGGCTGACCTCTCAGATCGGCCATGGCAAATCGCCGGATAGCTGGGATCGCGGGCTGAAACCCGCTACACTTCATACTCAAAGTAATGCACTTAGAATAATCGATCCGCTGCCAGGGAATTGCCTTAGCAGCGATGTAGTATTAAGTAGCATCGTGCTACACATGGTCACCCGCTTATGGTGACAAATCATAGAGATAAAGAGAGGCGAAGTCGCAACGTGGCTCAATATGTTTATACCATGCATCGCGTCGGTAAAGTCGTACCGCCGAAGCGTCACATTCTGAAAAACATCTCCCTCAGTTTTTTCCCCGGTGCCAAGATCGGCGTACTGGGTCTGAACGGAGCCGGTAAATCAACGCTGTTGCGTATTATGGCTGGCATTGATACGGACATCGAGGGCGAAGCTCGCCCACAACCTGGAATCAAAATCGGCTATTTGCCGCAGGAACCGCAGTTAAACACGGAGCACACCGTACGTGAATCCGTAGAAGAAGCGGTGTCTGAAGTCGTGACCGCGCTGAAACGTCTTGATGAAGTCTATGCGCTGTATGCCGACCCGGATGCGGATTTCGATAAACTGGCTGCCGAGCAAGGCAAGCTAGAAGAAATCATTCAGGCACATGACGGTCATAACCTGAATAACCAACTGGAGCGCGCTGCCGATGCGCTGCGCTTGCCGGAGTGGGATGCGAAAATCGCCAATCTGTCCGGGGGTGAACGTCGCCGCGTGGCCCTGTGCCGTCTGCTGCTGGAAAAGCCGGACATGCTGCTGCTCGACGAACCAACCAACCACCTGGATGCCGAGTCTGTCGCCTGGCTGGAACGCTTCCTGCACGACTTCGAGGGCACCGTGGTAGCAATTACCCACGACCGTTACTTCCTCGATAACGTAGCGGGCTGGATTCTGGAGCTGGACCGTGGAGAAGGGATTCCGTGGGAAGGCAACTACTCTTCCTGGCTGGAGCAGAAAGATCAGCGTCTGGCACAGGAAGCGTCTCAGGAAGCGGCACGCCGTAAATCCATTGAGAAAGAGCTGGAGTGGGTGCGTCAAGGCGCCAAAGGCCGTCAGTCCAAAGGTAAGGCCCGTCTGGCACGCTTTGAAGAGCTGAACAACACGGAATACCAGAAACGTAACGAAACCAACGAACTGTTTATTCCACCAGGTGCTCGCCTCGGCGATAAAGTGGTGGAAGTCACCAACCTCAGCAAGTCTTACGGCGAACGTCAGCTCATCGACGGGCTGTCTTTCTCCGTACCAAAAGGCGCGATTGTCGGTATTATCGGCCCGAACGGTGCCGGTAAATCGACGCTGTTCCGTATGATGTCTGGTCAGGAACAGCCGGATGGCGGCACGATCGAGCTGGGTGAAACGGTGAAACTGGCGTCAGTTGACCAGTTCCGTGACGCGATGGACAACAGCAAAACCGTCTGGGAAGAAGTGTCCGGCGGGCAGGACATCATGCGTATCGGCAACACCGAGATGCCAAGCCGCGCGTACGTTGGCCGTTTCAACTTCAAAGGCGTTGATCAAGGCAAACGCGTTGGCGAGCTGTCCGGTGGTGAACGCGGTCGTCTGCATCTGGCGAAGCTGTTGCAGGTCGGCGGCAACGTGCTGCTGCTCGATGAACCGACCAACGACCTGGATATCGAAACCCTGCGCGCGCTGGAAAACGCCCTGCTGGAATTCCCTGGCTGTGCCATGGTGATCTCGCATGACCGTTGGTTCCTAGACCGTATCGCAACACACATTCTGGATTATCAGGATGAAGGTAAAGTGGAATTCTTCGAAGGTAACTTTACCGAATACGAAGAATACAAAAAGCGTACGCTGGGTGCCGATGCGCTGGAACCACACCGCATCAAATACAAGAAGATCGCTAAGTAAGCTGTCGTCGAACGTCATAAACGAATGGCCCGCAATGCGGGCCATTTTTTTCTATCATGCTTCATCTATCGGGAATCAGAACGTTTCCCAGTTTTGATTATCGCTGCCTTTGCTACTACTTCCGGCAATCGCCATCGCTGGCGCTAAACGCGGTTGCGGCGCCGCTTTTGGCAATGACGATTTCAGTCTCTGAGCCACACCAGCCAGCTTAAATACCGCGACAGCCTGCGTCAGACGCGCAGCCTGTTCTTCAAGTGACACCGCGGCAGCCGACGCTTCCTGCACCAATGCCGCATTCTGCTGCGTCGCGCTGTCCATTTCAGACACGGCCTGACTCACCTGCCCAATACCACGGCTCTGTTCGTCAGAAGCGGAAGCAATTTCCCCCATGATGTCAGTCACACTGACAACCGCACGCACAATCTCACCCATGGTTGTGCCCGCCTGAGATACAAGCCCAGAGCCCGTTTCCACCAGCCGGCTCGATTCGCCAATCAGCCCTTCAATCTCTTTCGCGGCCTGTGCGCTGCGCTGCGCCAAATTACGGACTTCACCTGCCACCACAGCAAAACCACGTCCTTGCTCACCCGCACGCGCGGCTTCTACCGCGGCGTTCAGCGCCAGAATGTTGGTCTGGAAGGCGATGCTGTTAATAACGGAAGTGATCTCGGAAATGCGTTTTGAGCTTGTAGAAATGTCCTGCATGGTGTCCACCACGCCTTGCACAATTTGTCCGCCCTTCTCCGCTTTTTCAGAGGCATTTTTTGCCAACTGGCTGGCGTGATGAGCATTGTCAGAGTTCTGTTTCACCGTTGCGGTCAGCTGTTCCATGCTCGCTGCGGTTTCCTCCAGCGCGGCTGCTTGCTGCTCGGTACGCGAGGAAAGATCGACGTTACCCGCCGTAATTTCTGACGATCCCTGATAGATTGAATCTGCACCTTCGCGCACGATCGTCACCGTATCCGTCAGCTCCGCCTGCATGTTCTGGATATTCGTCCCCAGAATGCCGATTTCATTACGCCCCATCACCATCGGCGGCTGCGTCAGATCGCCTGCGGCAATCTTCTGAATACGCTCAACCAGTCTGTTGATTGGCGCGAGGATCACATTGCGCACCATGATGTAAGCCATGATCGCCATAATGATCGACAGGACAAATGAACCTGCCATCATCCAGTAACCCAGCTTGGCATTCTGTTCTGCTTGTAGATTGATATCCTGCGCGGCTTTTGTCAGCTCAGTGACTTTCTTACGCACTGGAACACTGAACGCTTCATCTAACTGACGGGCCAGTGTGCTTTCCAGCGTAATCGTATCTTCAAACTCCCCGTCATTTGTCGCCTTCTGCATAGCCAGAATCGCGTTATCACGGTAGTCGGCGTACGCCTTAAGAATCTCGCTATCCAGCGCGCTTTCACTCTCCAGTTTATCTGGACGCGCGAGGTATTCATCCAGACGCTTCTGCGAGGCTCTGACTCGACCTGCGGCCTGATCTGACGCGGATTTAAACACTTCATGATCGCTAATACGGTTTGCTGCACCAGCCTGAATAAGCAGCAGCCTGGCTACGCGTAGCTGATCGAGGCTGCTGCTGATACCGGCACGGATATCAGACAATTCATTCGCTTTATCGAGTGAATCATTACTCTGTTTTAAAAAATAACTCGCTGTGCCAATAGAAAGCGCAAATAAAATCAGGATAATTGAAAAAAGAGTAATAAATAACGAAACGAGACGTATATTGTTGATGTAACTCAACTTCTCTTTTTGAATAGACATCGGTTGCATTCTCATTTTCACCATCACTGGTATACATTATCTCTGCCATTACAGGTACGACAGAGTCCAGATAGCACTGTGACAATAACGCCACGCAGGACCACACCTTTCATAAAAAAGTCAAAAGGAACCAACATTGTTATCGGCATTTTCAATCTAAAACGTACCTAAAATAAGTTGATAGAAATCACGTTTCAATAAAAATCAAAAGATCCAAATAAAAATGAAACAAAAATATTGTAGAGACGGTATCACGGCTGCTTTTTCAAAAACGTTGAGTAATCATCCAACGCACTATGTTGTAAAACAAAGTCGATAAAACACGCTAACGCGGGCGAATTCAGTTTACGGCTGGGATACACCAGATAAAGCTCGTTAGCTTCCGCCTGCCAATCCGATAAAACCCTGACCAATTTCCCGGACACCGCGTCATCCAGACAGAGAAAATCCGGCAATAGCGTAATACCAGCCCCCGCAATGGCGCACTCGCGGGCGTAAAGCAGGTTATCCGTGATATGCGCCTCAGGCAGTAACCAGCGATAGAGCTCTGAACCGCGATGAAGGAGCCACTCCGTCCAGGCATGATGTGCGATACAGCGGTGCTGTTGGAGCTGCTGTGGGTGGAGCAATGCCGGATGCCGCGCCAGATAGTCAGGCGATGCCAGCAAATAGCGGGGTTTGCCCAAGCGAACGCCCGATCAGTGAAGAATCGTGCGGTTTCCCGGTACGAAAAGCGACATCAAACCCTTCCTGTACCAGATCGATCACCGCATCTGAAATCAGCACATCCAGCGATACTGCAGGAAAGCGCTGCTGAAACTCGGCCGTAAGCCGTGCCAGCAGCGTGGAACCGAATCCCGCTGGGCTGGTGATACGCAGCCGCCCGCTGGGATTATCACGCAAGCGCTGTATGGCGAGATCGGCACGCTCGCTGGCTTGTAGCATCTCCTGACAGTGAATCAGGTAGCGCTCGCCTGCAAACGTCAGATTGAGCTGGCGTGTCGTTCGGTTCAACAGCCGCAGGCCAATCTGCTGTTCAAGCTGGCTAATGCGCAGGCTCAGGCTGGATTTCGCCAACCCTGCCTTTCGCGCCGCTTGTGTGAAACTGCCACACTCGGCCACCAGCGCAAACAGCGCCATATCCTGCAATTGTTTAAACATAATTGTTCACCCTAGACGAACACTGCATTATTTATTGTCCATCTTATCAGCCCTATCGCCGTGTTCTACACTTGGTTCTATTCAATTATTCACAAGACCGCATTCTGAAAATACTGAGGAACAGACCATGACCGCTCATGCGATAGCCGTTGATCCACAACAACCAGAAAACTTCATTGCCATCACTCAGGACATCCCCGAGCCCGGCGAATACGATCTGTTGGTCGGTGTAAAAGCCATTTCCGTCAATCCCGTGGATACCAAGGTGCATGCCGGATTACGTCAGAACGGGATTACAGCAGCCCCGAATTCTCGGCTGGGATGCCAGCGGTATCGTGCTGAAAACCGGCAGCGCCGTGAGCGACATTCAGGTAGGCGATGAAGTCTGGTACGCCGGCGATATTACCCGCCCCGGCAGCAACACCACCCATCAGTTGATTGATTCACGTATCGTTGCGCGTAAGCCCGTGTCTCTGGACTGGGCAGCCGCAGCCGCACTGCCGCTCACGGCACTGACCGCATGGGAAGGATTGTTCGAACACCTGAAAATACAGCAGGCCGACAGCGAGAAAACGCTGTTGATTATCGGTGGTGCGGGCGGCGTAGGCTCCCTCGCGATTTCTCTGGCCGCGCTGCGCAGTTCAGTGAACATTATCGCTACCGCGTCGCAGCCTGACTCGGCAGAGTGGTGCCGCCAACGCGGTGCACATAAGGTCGTAGATTACCGCAATCTGGTCGAGTCTCTGGAAAAAGAAGGGATCAAACAGGTCGATTACATTTTCTGCCTGAACGACACGGACGGGCACTGGGATGCCATCAGTAAACTGATCGCGCCAATGGGCCACATTTGCACCATCGTGGAAAACAAAACCCGCTCGACCAAACGGCGCTGAAACTCAAAAGCGCGGCGCTGCACTGGGAACTCATGTTTACCCGCAGCATGTTCACCACACCGGATATCGCCGAACAGGGGAACATTTTGCACGAAGTCGCACAGCTGGTGGATACAGGGAAACTTCAGGGAACCGCCAGCGAAACGTTGCAGGGTTAACAGTAAGCACGCTGAAGCAGGCTCACGGTAAAGTGCTGGAAGGACATATGCGCGGCAAGATCGTCATCGCGCTGTAATAACGCAACCAGCCCCAAAAGGGGCTGGTTGTTTATTCACTGATTAAAACGAATCAGAACAGCAGACGAGCACGAATGGTGCCAGGAATCGCCTTCATCAGTTGCAGCGCCGTTTGCGCGCCATCAGTTTCGACATCAATCACCACATAACCAATTTCAGGTGTCGTTTGCAGATACTGCGCGGCAATGTTAATGCCCTGCTCAGCAAAGATCTGGTTAATTTTGGTAATGATGCCAGGACGGTTTTCATGGATGTGCAGCAGGCGACTGGCGCGTGCGCCATGAACAGGCAGCGATACTTCCGGGAAATTCACCGCAGACAGCGTAGAACCGTTGTCTGAGTATTTCGCCAGTTTGCCAGCCACTTCATCACCGATATTTTCCTGCGCTTCTTGCGTAGAACCACCGATGTGCGGCGTCAGCAGCACGTTGTCAAATTCGCACAGCGGCGACAGGAACGGATCGCTGTTAGTTGCCGGCTCTTGCGGGAATACGTCAATGGCCGCACCGGACAGATGCTTGCTGCTCAGCGCTTCACACAGTGCCGGAATATCGACTACCGTACCGCGGGCAGCGTTAATCAGGATGGAACCCGGCTTCATCAGCGCCAGCTCTTCCGCACCCATCATATTCTGCGTGCTGTCATTTTCCGGCACGTGCAGGCTCACCACATCGCTCATATTCAGCAGGTCGGACAGGTGGCGCACCTGCTGAGCATTACCCAGCGGCAGTTTGCTTTCGATATCATAGAAATAAACGTGCATACCCAGGCTTTCAGCCAGAATACCCAACTGCGTACCGATATGGCCGTAGCCGATGATCCCCAGCTTTTTGCCGCGCGCTTCAAACGAGCCCACAGCCAGTTTGTGCCAGATACCACGGTGCGCTTTCGCGTTCGCCGCCGGGATACCGCGCAGCATCAGCAGCATTTCGCCGATCACCATTTCTGCCACGGATCGGGTATTGGAAAACGGTGCGTTAAATACTGGGATACCGCGTTTGGTCGCGGCCGACAGATCAACCTGATTAGTCCCGATACAGAAACACCCTACCGCGATCAGTTTTTCCGCAGCAGCAAAAATCTCTTCTGTCAGATGGGTACGCGAGCGGATACCCACAAAGTGCGCATCGCGGATGGAGGCTTTCAACTCCTCAGGATCCAGCGCGCCCTTATGGAACTCGATGTTGGTGTAACCGGCTGCACGCAGGTTATCCAGCGCGCTCTGGTGCACGCCTTCCACTAACAGAAACTTAATCTTGTCTTTTTCCAGTGATACCTTTGCCATTTCCCGACCTTATTTTCAGACTTCAAATGTGACAGAGTGCTCAATAGCCTCTGCCAACATAACAAAAATTACGCAGTCAGCAATACAAACGATTGCTTCGCCCGAATCACGCCACAGAAAGGCGCGCCTGATTTATGGCAAAAAATATTGCCAAAGATGTGCATCGCCATATCGACGATAAATAAAATAAGAAAATGTGATATTAAGTACCAAAAATGAGCCGTTAACTAAATAGATTTTTTTAGCTAAAAAATTTCTGACGTGGACATTCACCACGTCAGAACGATCTCGCACTCATTTAACGACGGTTTTTACCCCATCAGCCGTGCCGACTAATGCGACATCCGCGCCGCGGTTGGCGAACAGCCCAACGGTTACGACGCCGGGGATACCGTTGATGTGATTTTCTACTGCGACCGCATCCATGATATTCAGGTTGTGCACATCCAGAATGACGTTGCCGTTATCCGTCACGACGCCCTGACGGTAGACCGGCTGCCCGCCCAGCTTCGCCAGCTCGCGAGCCACGTAGGACCGCGCCATCGGAATGACTTCAACCGGCAGCGGGAATTTACCCAGAACATCAACCTGCTTGGAAGCATCAACAATGCAAATGAACTGGCGCGACAGTGCCGAAATGATTTTCTCGCGGGTCAGCGCTGCACCACCGCCTTTAATCATCTGCATGTGGCCGTTGATCTCATCCGCACCATCGACATAAACATCCAGCGAATCGACTTCATTGGCGTCAAAAACGGGGATACCCAGACTTTTCAGCTTTTCCGTTGAGGCATCCGAGCTGGAAACCGCGCCTTTGATTTGATGTTTTATCGAACCCAGCGCATCAATAAAGTGTGCTGCCGTCGATCCGGTTCCTACTCCCACAATGGTGTCTGGGCGGACATAGTCTAGCGCTGCCCATCCCACTGCTTTTTTCAGTTCATCTTGCGTCATAATCTGCTTCTGGCCTGTAGAATCGATATACGAAAACGTGTGCGTATTATAGAACATGCTCGTTGGGGAAAGCGTGCAAATTCACTTCACCGCCGATGCATTATTTCATGCGCCTCGTTCCACACCTACCCTGCTGAATCGTGATTGCGCACAACAGCCAAAAATAAGATTTCTGCATGGCAAAGCAGCAAAATGTGGCATAGTGAAAAAAACAGACTCATTCAGAGGATTTTGACTTTCATGAAACGCCCGGACTATCGAACGCTTCAGGCTCTGGATGCCGTCATCCGCGAGCGTGGTTTTGAGCGCGCCGCCCAAAAATTGTGTATTACCCAATCTGCCGTTTCGCAGCGTATCAAACAGCTGGAAAATCTGTTCGGCCAGCCGCTTTTGGTCAGAACCATCTCCCCTCGCCCGACGGAACAAGGGCAGAAACTGCTGGCGCTGCTGCATCAGGTTGAGCTGCTGGAAGAAGAGTGGCTGGGCAATGAAACCAACAGCGATATCCCGCTGCTGCTGTCACTGGCGGTGAACGCCGACAGTCTGGCAACCTGGCTGCTGCCCGCATTACAGCCAGTGCTGGTCGATTCACCGATTCGCCTTAACTTGCAGGTAGAAGATGAAACGCGCACGCAGGAAAGGCTGCGCCGGGGTGAAGTGGTCGGCGCGGTGAGTATTCAGTCCCAGCCGCTGCCGAGCTGTCTGGTGGATAAACTGGGCGCACTGGATTATCTGTTTGTGGCCTCTCCGACCTTTGCCGCCCGCTATTTTCCCAATGGCGTGACGCGTTCGGCGCTGCTGCGCGCACCTGCGGTCGCCTTCGACCATCTGGATGATATGCATCAGGCTTTTTTACAGCAAAACTTTGATTTATCGCCGGGCAGCGTTCCCTGCCAC
This sequence comes from Pectobacterium sp. PL152, assembly GCA_021907015.1. Taxonomy (GTDB): domain Bacteria; phylum Pseudomonadota; class Gammaproteobacteria; order Enterobacterales; family Enterobacteriaceae; genus Pectobacterium. The sequence goes on from CP091064.1 coordinate 1,729,800, forward strand.
ATCGTGAATTCATCAGAAGCCTTTGTACAACTGGCTCGACAAGGTACGACCTGCTGCATGATCCCGCATCTGCAAATCGAGAAAGAACTGGCCAATAACGAGTTAGTCGATCTGACACCGGGGCTGTTTCAGCGTCGGATGCTCTACTGGCACCGCTTTGCGCCGGAAAGCCGGATGATGAGAAAAGTGACTGACGCCCTGCTCGCACACGGCCATCAGGTACTGCGGCAGTCATAACGTACTGAGAAGATGAGATTGAAGTAGTGATACTGAAGTCATGATAAAGAACAACAGGCCTGACTAAGCAGGCCTGTTGTTTTCATCACGGTTTACACCACAATGGCTTAAGGTTCTCGCTACGGCGTACGCTGTAACTCAAACACGACATCCACCTGATCGTCAAAGTGAATGGTTTGTTGTTCATAGGTTTGCGCCGCTTCGCTTTGCACGGCCGCGTCTGCCGTTTTAAACATTCGCGCCATTGGCATCGGCTGATAGTTGGCAACGTGGTAACGAACGCTGTAAATCGGCCCCAGCTTGGCGTTAAAGCCCTGCGCCAGCGCGGCGGCCTGACTCGTCGCCTGCTCAATGGCTTTCTTACGCGCTTCATCACGATAGGCTTCTGGATTGGCAACGCCTAATTCTACCGTGCGAATCTCATTCAGCCCCGATTTCAACGCCCCATCCAGCAGTTCATTCAGTTTGTCTAACTGGCGCAGCGTCACTTCCACCTGACGCACGGCACGATAGCCTTTCAGCACCGAACCGCCCGTTTTCAGATAGTCATATTCTGGCTGTGTGCGTAAATTGGCGGCATTAATATCTTTTTCTCAATGCCATTTTTACCCAGAAAATCAAAATATTGTGCAACACGGGCATCGACCTGCTTTTTCGCTTCCGCCGCATCCTTCGATGACACACTGACTTCAATCGCCAGACGTGCAATATCCGGCGTCGCATCTACGCTGGATGTCCCTGACGTCACGATATGCGGACCATCCGGCAGTTCCGCAGCCTGAGCGGCCATCGATATACCGCCCAATCCTACCGCAGCGGCCAGCGCCAGTGCATTTAGCTTCATCATACCTCGCTTCACACTCTCTCCTTACTTATGTTTCGTCACGTATGCCGCTGGCAGATTGTCTGTGCCAACACGGTATCTTCCAGAATGAAAGAAACAAGACGGACTGCTTCACCGACCAACATAACGCATTACTAACTCCACACAATATAGGTGAATTTCTGAAACGTAGCGTAAGGTGATGTCATTTATTTCCAACCATTATTGCCAGCCGTGACGCGCCAGCTGTAAGGCAATGCCCCACATCACCACGCCGACAAAAAGTTGATGACCCGCTGTACCCGAGGCGTATTCAGCCACGGTGCCAGCCAGGCAGCCAAGAGCGCCAGCGCAAAGAACCAGGTGAAAGACGCGGTCATCGTCCCCAGCGCAAACCAACTCCGGGCATCATCCGCAAACTGGCTCCCCAGACTCCCCAGTACCACAAAGGTGTCCAGATAGACGTGCGGATTCAGCCAGGTCACGGCCAGCATGGTAGCAATAATGCGCCAACGGCTTTGTTTCATCACCTCAGCGCTGGCGAGCGTAATATTTTTGCTGAAGGCCGTTTTCATTGCTCCCCAACCGAACCAGAGCAGGAACGCAACGCCGCCCCAGGTTACTGCCGCCAGCAATAGCGAAGACTGACTGAGCAATGCGCTGCCGCCAAAAATACCGGCGGTAATCAACACCATATCGCTCAAAGCACATAACAGCGCCACCATCAGGTGGTACTGCCGGCGAATTCCCTGATTCATCACAAACGCATTCTGCGGCCCCAAAGGCAAAATCATCGCCGCTCCCAACAGAACGCCCTGTAAATACACCGCCCACATACTTCTCTCCTACCCCGTTTGTTGTTATCGCGGAGGAGTTTATGGAAGCCGATGAAATAAGTGAAATTGAATATTCTAACGCTACATTAGCTAAGCTAATGCGCTGAAGGCAGGTAAAGCGAGGTTGAATGAGAAGGCGATTTCTGACGATGCACCATGCCAATGTCAGGGCATGGTGCCTATTGGGGTGCGTATGTCAGCGAGTTTATTCTGGCTATTTCGCTACGGGTGGTACGCCTACAGATGGTACGTTATGCAGATGCACGTCCATTTGCGGATAAGGAATGCCAATACGGTGCTCATCCAGCACGCGTTTAAAGCTTTCCAGCAGATCCCAATACACCGCCTGCGCGTTGCCGTTGGTTGTCCACACCCATACCACAAAATTCAGCGATGACGCTGCCATTTCATTCAGACGGATCGTGACGCCCCTGTCGTGCTGGATACGTTCATCCGCCGCGACAATATCGCCCAGCAGCTTTTTCACTACGTCGATGTCGGCATCATAAGCTACGCCGACAATAATTTCGGTACGGCGATCTGGCTCACGTGAACTGTTGATGATGTTACCAGCAATGATTTTGCCATTCGGTACCACGATAATTTTGCCGTCAGAGGTACGCAGTGTCGTCGAGAAGATCTGTACCTGTGTGACCGAACCAGACACGCCGCCTAAGTCCACCCATTCACCGGTACGGAAAGGCCGGAAAATCACCAGCAAGACGCCCGCAGCAAAGTTGGCTAACGACCCCTGTAATGCCAGACCAACAGCCAAGCCCGCCGCACCCAACACAGCAATCACCGATGCCGTCTGTACACCAACCCGACTCAATACCGCAATCAGCGTGAACGCGATAATGCCATAGCGCACCAGCGCAGACAGGAAATCTGCCACGGTTGAATCGATAGAACGGTTAATCATCAGCTTATTGATGGTGCCGGAAACGATCCGAGCGATCACCAGACCAACGATGAGGATCACTAATGCTGCGACGATATTCACGGCATACTGCAAAAACAGGCTCTGGTGTGTCACCAACCAGTCCCCTGCCTGATCCAACCCCGTATTAAGTTCTTCCATTTGAAAGCTCCTGTTTTTAATCACTGGGAAAGCATAACGTCCACAACTGAAACCGCAACATTAAGCGAGGGTAATGGATAGATTGTGAAGGCGTGGTGAATACGGATAGGTATGCCAGACCGCGCAAACAGAGCGACCAGAGACGAGTAAGAAAGCCCCAAAAATTAAGGCTCCCGTAGGAGCCTTAGCATAAAACGATGTTGAGGTCGTCTTACTTACAGTACATCAACAGCGTTCAGCTCTTTGAAGGCTTGTTCCAGACGCGCCACCATGCTCACCTGAGCGGCACGCAGCCACACACGCGGGTCATAGTATTTCTTGTTCGGCTGATCTTCGCCTTTCGGGTTGCCCAGTTGACCTTGCAGATACGCTTCGTTTTCTTTGTAGTATTTCAGGATACCTTCCCACGTTGCCCACTGGGTGTCGGTATCGATGTTCATTTTCACTACGCCGTAGCTGACGGAATCTTTGATTTCCTGAGCGCTGGAACCAGAACCACCGTGGAACACGAAGTCCAGGCTGTTGTGCGGCAGGTTATGTTTCTTGGAAACATATTCCTGAGAATCACGCAGGATGGTTGGGGTCAGCTTCACGTTGCCTGGCTTGTAGACGCCATGCACGTTACCGAAAGAGGCAGCGATGGTGAAACGTGGGCTGATCGCGTTCAGTTTAGTGTACGCGTAGTCAACGTCTTCTGGCTGGGTGTACAGAGCAGAAGCGTCCATGTGGCTGTTATCCACACCGTCTTCTTCACCACCAGTACAACCCAGTTCGATTTCCAGAGTCATGTCGATTTTGGCCATACGCGCCAAATATTTAGAGCAGATCTCGATGTTCTCTTCCAGAGACTCTTCAGACAGGTCGATCATGTGAGAAGAGAACAGCGGTTTGCCAGTAGCAGCAAAGTGTTTTTCACCCGCGTCCAGCAGGCCATCAATCCACGGCAGCAGTTTCTTCGCGCAGTGGTCAGTGTGCAGAATTACCGGAATACCGTAATGTTCAGCCATTTGATGCACATGATGAGCGCCAGAAATCGCACCCAAAATTGCCGCCTGCTGACCTTCCGCTTTCAGACCTTTACCTGCGGTGAATGCTGCGCCGCCGTTAGAGAACTGAACAATGACCGGTGCGCGCACTTTGGCTGCGGCTTCCAGCACAGCATTGATTGAGTCGGTACCGACACAGTTCACTGCTGGCAAAGCGAATTGGTTTTCTTTTGCTACTGCGAAAACTTTCTGAACGTCATCACCAGTGATGACACCGGGTTTTACGAAATCAAAAATTTTAGACATGTTACGTGTCCCGTTTCGTTGGCCGTGGAGGGGTTAGAGAGATCGATGTTAAATCGACAGGCTGTCTCGACACGCTATGCATAACGGCATGCCGAGACAACCACAGGAAAGGGAAAAAGCAGCCCTTACCTTAAATTACTGCTTGGCGCGTTCTTCCAGCATAACCACTGCTGGCAGTTTTTTCCCTTCAACGAATTCCAGGAATGCACCACCACCGGTAGAAATGTAGGAGATTTTGTCAGCAATACCAAACAGATCGATCGCAGCCAGCGTATCGCCGCCGCCTGCGATAGAGAATGCTTCGCTATCCGCGATCGCACGGGCAATGGTCTCGGTTCCTTTACGGAAATTCGGGAATTCGAAGACGCCAACCGGGCCATTCCACAGGATGGTCTTGGCATTCTTCAGAATTTCAGCCAGACGCTCAGCGGAAACATCACCCAGATCCAGAATCTGCTCTTCGTCTTTGATTGCCGTAACAGACTTCAGCGTTGCGGTTGCAGTTTCAGAGAATTCTGACGCGACACGCACATCGCTCGGTACAGGAATATCACAGGTTTCCAGCAGCTTTTTCGCTTCAGGAATCAGGTCAGCTTCGTACAGGGATTTACCCACGTTGTGGCCTTGTGCGGCAACGAAGGTGTTGGCGATACCGCCACCGACGATCAGTTGATCGGCGATTTTAGACAGGGAATCCAGTACGGTCAGTTTAGTGGAGACTTTAGAACCACCCACAATAGCGACCATCGGGCGTGCTGGTTCGCTCAATGCTTTACCCAGCGCTTCCAGTTCACCAGACAGCAGCGGGCCCGCACAGGCGATAGGCGCAAATTTACCCACGCCGTGAGTGGAAGCCTGCGCACGGTGTGCAGTACCGAATGCGTCCATTACGAACACATCGCACAGCGCCGCGTATTTCTTGGACAGGACTTCGTCGTCTTTCTTCTCGCCTTTGTTAAAGCGAACGTTTTCCAGTACAACCAGCTCGCCTTCGGCGACATCAACACCATCAAGATAGTCTTTCGCCAGACGTACAGGAGAAGACAGTTTCTCTTTCAGGTAGTCCACAACAGGCAGCAGAGAAAATTCTTCGTTGTATTCGCCTTCGGTCGGACGTCCCAGGTGGGAAGTGACCATAACGCGAGCGCCTTGTTTCAGCGCGATTTCGATGGTCGGCAGAGAGGCACGGATGCGCGCATCAGACGTCACTTTCCCTTCTTTTACTGGTACGTTCAGATCCGCACGAATAAGAACACGTTTACCAGCCAGATCCAGATCGGTCATCTTAATTACAGACATGGTGAATCCTCTTGTTGATTCTCTTTTAAAGTTGCTTGAGCGAGATAGCGACCCCTGATCGCCACCGTCGTACTAGAAACCGCAGGCTGCCATCGCCCGTGTTGTATCCAACATCCGGTTGGCAAAGCCCCATTCGTTATCGCACCAGACCAATGTTTTAATCAGATGCTGACCACTGACCCGTGTCTGCGTGCCGTCAACAATGGCACTGTGCGGATCGTGGTTAAAATCAGCTGACACTAATGGCAATTCAGTATAATCAACTATACCACGAAACGACTCATGCGCTGATTTTTGCAATAGTGCATTAATTTCATTCACGTTTACGGCTTTCCTGACGCTAACGCTCAGGTCAATTGCCGTGACGTTAATCGTCGGCACCCGCACCGAGATCGCCTCAAAACGATCGACAAACTGTGGAAAAATACGGGTGATCCCCGCCGACAGTTTGGTATCTACCGGAATGATCGACTGGCTGGCGGCTCGTGTACGCCGCAGGTCGTGATGATAAGCATCGATCACCGGTTGATCGTTCATGGATGAGTGAATCGTCGTCACCGTACCATTTTCGATACCGAAGGCATCATCCAGTAATTTGATCACTGGGATAATGCAGTTGGTCGTACAGGACGCATTGGAAACAATACGATGCCCATGCTCCAACTGATGGTGATTGACACCAAACACCACCGTGGCATCCAGATCCGTCGTTCCCGGATGAGAAAACAGCACTTTCTTTGCGCCTGCCGCCAGATGGGCTTCCCCATCTTCCCGGCTGCCGTAGACACCGCTGCAATCCAGCACGATATCAACACCGAGTTCTCGCCAGGGCAACTGCTGAATTTCTACCTGATGCAACAGGCGAATACAGTCATCGCCAATATAAAGCTGATCGCACTCCTGACGCACATCCCACGAAAAACGGCCGTGGCTGGAATCATACTTGAGCAAATGCGCCATGCCTTCCGCGCTTGCCAGCTCGTTAATCGCCACAACGGCAATCTCAGCTCGGCGACCTGATTCATACAATGCACGTAAAACACTGCGGCCGATGCGGCCAAAACCGTTTATCGCAATACGGATCGTCATGGCGTTCTTTGTGGTTCCTTGTGTCATGGCAGGGTTACCCAGCACATAGGATATACCCTTCTTAGACACCAGAGAACCCCTGACTAAACGCCGTCAGCACAACAACTGAAACGCTTCAGCTAGAATAAACGAATTAACGCATAAAAGAAATATTCTCGTCTGGCACACGCCAGAAGAGTGACCTGCGTCATAAAAATGAAAAAACCATATCTGAGAGACAGACAACGCGCATCAAGAGGGACGTTAAATTCAAGATGAAAAAAAGCCGTCAGCGTTAGCTGACGGCTTCTCATATCGGGGTTAACGCGGCGTGATTACTTCAGCAGCGCCTGCGCTTTTTCCACCACGTTGTCCACGGTGAAACCGAACACGTCAAACAGCTGCTCAGCCGGCGCCGATTCGCCGAAGCTCGTCATGCCGACAATCGCGCCATTCAGGCCAACATACTTGAACCAGTAGTCCGCGATACCCGCTTCAATCGCCACGCGTGCCGATACGGCTTTCGGCAGCACCGCTTCACGGTAGGCTGCATCCTGCTTGTCGAACGCATCCGTTGACGGCATCGACACCACGCGCACCTTGCGGCCGGCGGCAGTCAGCTTGTCATACGCCCCGACAGCCAGCTCGACTTCAGAGCCGGTGGCAATCAGGATAAGCTCCGGCTGGCCGTCGCTGTCTTTCAGCACGTAGCCGCCTTTTGCCACGTTCGCCAATTGCTCAGCGGTACGTGGCTGCTGCGCCAGATTCTGACGGGACAGGATGAGTGACGTCGGACCGTCCTGACGCTCAATGGCGTATTTCCACGCCACCGCCGTTTCCACCTGGTCCGCCGGACGCCAGTTGCTCATGTTCGGCGTCACGCGCAGGCTGGCCAGCTGTTCAACCGGCTGGTGCGTCGGGCCGTCTTCGCCCAGACCGATGGAGTCGTGGGTGTAAACGTAGATGCTGCGGATTTTCATCAGCGCGGCCATACGCACCGCGTTACGCGCATATTCCACGAACATCAGGAAGGTCGCGGTGTACGGCACAAAGCCACCGTGCAGCGCAATCCCGTTGGCAATTGCCGTCATGCCGAATTCGCGCACGCCGTAGTGGATGTAGTTACCCGCGTGGTCTTTATCCAGCGAGACCGAGCCGGACCAGATGGTCAGGTTGCTCGGTGCCAGGTCGGCTGAGCCGCCCAGGAATTCCGGCAGCAGTTTGCCGTAGGCTTCCAGCGCGTTCTGTGAGGCTTTGCGGCTGGCGATTTTCGCCGGATTGGCCTGCAGGTCTTCGATAAATTTCTGGGCGTCCGCCTGCCAGCTGGCCGGCAGTTCACCGCCAGTGCGGCGTGTGAACTCGGCAGCCAGTTCTGGGTACGCGCTGGCGTAGGCGGCAAACGCCTCGTTCCAGGCCGCTTCCTTACGCTGACCGGCCGGTTTCGCATCCCAGGCAGCATAGATATCAGCAGGAATCTCAAACGGTGCGTGCGTCCAGCCCAGCTGTTCGCGGGAAGCGGCGACTTCTGCATCGCCCAGCGGCGCACCGTGGGAATCGTGCGTACCCGCCTTGTTTGGTGAACCAAAACCAATCACGGTTTTGCACATCAGCAGCGACGGCTTGTCGGTCACCAGTTGGGCTTCGCCGATGGCGCGCTTGATGGCGTCCGCATCGTGGCCATCCACGCCGCGCACCACGTGCCAGCCGTAGGCTTCAAAACGGGCGGCGGTATCGTCGGTAAACCAGCCTTCAACGTGGCCGTCGATGGAGATGCCGTTGTCATCATAAAACGCGGTCAGTTTACCGAGCTTCATGGTGCCGGCCAGCGAGCAGACTTCGTGGGAAATCCCTTCCATCATGCAGCCGTCACCGAGGAACGCGTAGGTGTGATGGTCGACAATCTCGTGACCCGGACGGTTGAACTGCGCCGCCAGCGTGCGCTCGGCAATTGCCATCCCGACCGCGTTGGCAATCCCCTGCCCCAGCGGGCCGGTGGTGGTTTCGACGCCAGCGGTGTAGCCGTATTCCGGGTGGCCCGGGGTTTTGGAGTGCAGCTGGCGGAAGTTCTTCAGTTCTTCAATCGGCAGGTCGTAGCCGGAGAGATGCAGCAGGCTGTAAATCAGCATGGACGCGTGGCCGTTGGACAGCACGAAGCGGTCACGGTTGGCCCAGTTGGGGTTGGCCGGATTGTGGTTGAGGTAATCGCGCCACAGGACTTCGGCGATATCGGCCATGCCCATCGGTGCGCCCGGATGACCGGATTTGGCTTTCTGCACCCCATCCATGCTCAGCGCGCGGATAGCATTGGCAAGTTCTTTACGAGAGGACATGCTTGACTCCAGATCGGATTGAACGACTGCCCTTCCTGTAAAACCAATAAAAATCAACAAGTTAAACAAGAATGACAAAATAAATATGATTACAAATGTACATGAAAAATGTAGCGAATGCACATGGAACCGTGAGCAAAAAACAGGGATTTATCGGCTGACGAATCAATGACGGTTCTTTTGCCAATTGTGCAGTTGATTACAGCGCTATACGCGATGTTTTCTAGTGGGTTTACCTTTATTCGACGCACCTTTTCGGAACGCCCATAAACAAAATACATCGCCTACGGGCTACCGTAGAAAATACAAATCAGATTTTCCGATCTATTTCTCAATGTTGTTTTCGGGTAGTTTATAGCCGATTTTCTTTCGTATTAAAAACAAACACAATCGTAGGGAGATGATTTTTATGGTAATTCGTTCTTCTGTGCTGGCGCTGTGTGTCGCAACGTTGCTGACTGGCTGCCAGAACTTAAACACTAATACCTTAATGCAGTCCGGTGCTCAGGCGTTCCAGGCGGCAACGCTCAGCGATGCTGATGTTAAATCACTCAGCAATCAGTCCTGTGAGCAAATGGACAAAGAGGCAAAAATTGCCCCTGCCGACAGCAAGTACACACAGCGCCTGAATAAAATTGCAGATGCGCTGGGTCATGACATCAACGGTACACCAGCCAACTACAAGGTTTATCTGACAAAAGACGTTAACGCCTGGGCAATGGCTAACGGCTGTATCCGGGTGTACAGCGGTCTGATGGACATGATGAACGACAATGAAGTGGAAGGCGTTCTCGGACACGAAATGGGCCACGTTGCGCTGGGGCACACGCGTAAAGCGATGCAGGTTGCCTATGCTGCGACTGCCGCTCGTACTGCCATCGCCTCTGCGGGCGGTGTCGCACAGTCCTTGTCAGAATCTCAGTTAGCCGATCTGGGCGAAAAACTGGTTAATTCCCAGTTCTCTCAAACGCAGGAAACGCAGGCCGATGATTACTCCTTTGATTTGCTGAAGAAACGCGGCATCAATCGGGAAGGATTGGCAAGCAGCTTTGAGAAACTCGCCAAACTTGATGCGGGCCATGAGAGCAGCATGTTTGATTCCCACCCTTCATCTGAAGGGCGCGCCAAACACATCCGTGAACGGATTGCTGCCGAGAAGTAACCCCGCGTTCTGATGACTCACAAAGCAGGCCCACCGCGGGCAATTGAAAAATCTCAATTGCCCGCTAGTCATCCGACCACTATCATCCCCGTCGTATTCGCTGTAAGCTGTCATGCAACTGCCATCTTTAATCTTGCCATCGTCATGATGATAGGATTTAAGAATTAATCGATAATAAATAGATAGCTATTTTCAATCGCGCTAATTTCTCGTTCTCTTTTTAAGAAACGGCACTCAGTGGATTTCAGACGCGGAAAAGCAGTAATCCACGAATGCGGCGGCATACCGACAAACAGGCAACTACGATTAGAACAGAGACCTACGTCTCAATCAGCAGGAATCTTGGGGTAACCCCTGTATTTAAAGATAGAAATAAACCAGTAAATCAAGCATACTATGTTAAACCAATAAAAATTTTTCCAGTTCGATCATATAGATATATGATAAACCTGTTGTCTCTTCCGCAGGTTTCTCTAGAGGCTCCATCCTTTTAGCGATTTAACGGCATTTCAGGATCGCGATTTCTTAATAACTGGATAACATCAGCAGCAATTATTGGTTTGTGGCCACCTTCAGACAATAAACTCATATGTGTTAAAAATCATGGATGTGAGAATTTTCAGTAAATGCAATTTTACCACGGTAGGATTACGGGAAATCCTATCCAGTATCCCTATGCTCTCGATAAAACCCGTCAACCGGTTTACGCTGCAGCAAGGCAAGAAAAAATGTATTTTCATCATTGACGGTAGCAGCGAAGGCTTTGAGGAATACTATGAGTCGATAAGAACTCACTTTTATAATATGGCGTCGTCATTCGTTATCATCAATAATTCCCCCAATCACCCTCCTGTGTGTATTGACGAAAAAACGATTCTTATTTCAAAGTCAGCTGCCATCGATTCTTTTTATAAATTACTCGATTTCGTCCACCTTCACGATCGCCGTTTATTCAGTCCCGTCAGGTTGTCAAAGTCTGAATATGCCGTATTCCAGCACTGGTGTGCGGGCTACACGGCGGAAGCGATTGCCGATATCATCGGATTAAATAAGAAATCAGTACTGAACAGCAAATCACGATTACTGAATAAATATGGTGTTCAGGATAAAAACTCTTTACTGCTAATTGCTAAGATTATCTTCAAAGACAGCGTCATTGAAGAATTTGATTCCCTTCCCAAACCAGCAACCGATATCAATATAAGTAATTCGCTTATCTGATCGATAGCCGAAAAAGGGGATGCGCGCTCGCATCCCCTTTACTTCGTCAGTCACACTTATTCTTCATCTTCCAAATAAGTATAGCCGTACAGCCCAGATTCAAACTCTTCCATGAACTGCGCCTGAAGTTCAGCATCCAGATCGGTTTCTTTAACCTGATCGCGGAAGCGGGTCATCAGCACTTCAGGGTCAAGCTGCACATATTCCAGCATGTCAGCAACCGTATTCCCTTCGTCAGATTCTTCAATCTCAACGGTTCCGTCCTGGAAGACAAATACGTCAACGGTCGATGTATCACCGAACAGGTTATGCATGTTCCCCAGAATTTCCTGATAGGCGCCAACCATAAAGAAGCCCAGCAGCGGCGGATTTTCTGGATCGTAAGGCGGCATTGGCATCGTAGTCGCAATGCCGTCGCCATCGACATAATGATCGATCGTGCCATCAGAATCACAGGTGATGTCCAGCAGCACAGCACGACGCTCAGGCGGTTTATCCAGCCCTTCCAGCGGCAGTACCGGGAACAGCTGATCGATACCCCACGCGTCCGGCATGGATTGGAACAGCGAGAAGTTGACATACAGCTTGTCAGCCATGCGTTCCTGTAATTCATCAATCACCGGCCGGTGCGCGCGGTTGCTCGGATCCAACTGCTGCTGAATCATCTGGCAGATGCTCAGATAAAGTTGCTCCGCTTTGGCACGCTGTGTCAGATCCAACATGCCGTGCGTGTACTGGGTATGTACATCGTGCAAATCCATCTGGCTGTCGTGCAACCACTCACGCAGCGAACGGCGTTTTCCTGGCTGCTTGATTTCCTTCCAGGTCGACCACAGGCTCTCCAGCGCGCGCGGCGCATCTTCTTCCGGCTCGGTCGGTTCACTGAACTCGTTGCGTTCCACCCCGATGATATTGGAAACCAACACGGTATGGTGCGCGGTTACCGCACGGCCGGATTCGGTGATCACCGTCGGATGCGGCAACCCGTGCTCGTTACAGGCATCGCCTATACCCCAAATCACGTTGTTGGCGTACTCGTTCAGGCCATAGTTCACTGAACAATCGGACTGAGAGCGCGTGCCTTCATAATCCACGCCTAAGCCGCCACCGACGTCAAAGCACTGGATATTCACGCCCAGCTTATGCAGTTCGACATAAAAACGCGCGGATTCACGCACGCCCGTCGCGATGTCACGGATATTTGCCAACTGGGAGCCCAGATGGAAATGCAGCAGTTGCAGGCTATCCAGCTTCCCGGCTTCACGCAGCATCTCAACCAGTTGCAGCACCTGAATCGCCGCCAAGCCAAACTTGGATTTCTCGCCGCCGCTGGATTGCCATTTGCCCGATCCCTGAGAAGCCAGACGAGCGCGGACGCCAAGACGTGGCACCACATTCAAACGCTCGGCCTCTTCCAGCACCAGACGGATTTCGGACATCTTCTCGATGACCAGATACACCTTGTGGCCCAGCTTTTCGCCGATCAGTGCCAGACGGATGTATTCACGATCTTTATAGCCGTTACACACAATCACGGTACGCGTCATGCCGGCATGACCCAGAACTGCCATCAGCTCGGCTTTTGAACCCGCTTCCAGCCCTAACGGTTCTCCGGAATTAGCCAGTGACTCAATGACGCGGCGATGCTGGTTGACCTTGATCGGATAAACCAGAAAGTAACCACCTTCATAGCCAAAGGATTCGCGAGCCTGTTTAAACGCAGCGTTAATAGAACGCAGGCGATGCTGAAGAATTTGCGGAAAGCAGAACAGCGCAGGCAGGCGCTGATGATGATCCCTCTGCATATCTTTGACCAGTCTGGCCAGATCGACGCGAGCTTCTGGTACGTCAGGATCCGGGCACACGCTAATGTGACCAAGCTCATTGACGTCATAGTAATTATTGCCCCACCAGGCAATATTGTAGGTACGAAGCATTTCGCTGGCATTACGGTCATTCATGGCAACCTCCTGCATAGAGCGCAAATTTTCATGTTTACCCGTCGCTGACGAGCCGTGATGAATCATGTCGTCAGACATAACGAACCTCTTCTTTTTCTAGACTGCTGATCACATCAGTACCTGAATAAACAGCCCACATGAGCATACCTGCAACATGCGGCCTCGACAGTGAAAAAACCGGCGTAGTGCAGTATGCCGTCACTTTATTACTCTTATTAGTGTAAAACACGTTGTCAGGCTCCGTGTTACGGGTCGATAAAACTCGTTGTGAAAACCACCGGGCGAACGTGACCAGAAAGGCACTAAACACTTCTGGCAGAAAGAATAACAGGCAGATTAACCAGCCCTGGAGTCCTGTGTCGAATTTAAAGACAGGCAACGTCGAGAAACGGAAAAGAAGGGTTGAGTCGCTGACGCGGTAGCGTCAAAAGGGACATATTGCGAACGCAATATACTCAGTAAACAACGGATCATTAATCCTACCACCTCCACGTGCGCCGCAGGCTATGCGGTCAGCTATCAATAAGAAATTCACCATGTCGCGGCGTACACCCTACCGCTACAGATCGCCGTTTATACCGACATGCTGCTGGAAAAGCAAAATGAAAATTACCACCAGTCATCTCTTGTAAAAGAAAAAATGGCCGATGATAAAAGGACGATGGCGAGCTAATGCGAAAAACTACTGGCACTGAGACTAAAAGGTGACCTAGAATAGCCATCCAGATGTTAATCCGTCTATACCGATTAACTGATACACTGCTTAACGGCTTTGATTTGAAGGTAAAGAAACTCATGGCTAAACACCTTTTTACGTCCGAGTCAGTCTCTGAAGGACATCCTGATAAAATTGCTGACCAGATTTCTGATGCGGTTCTCGACGCCATTCTGGAGCAAGACCCAAAAGCGCGCGTCGCTTGTGAGACTTATGTAAAGACCGGCATGGTGTTAGTCGGTGGTGAAATTACCACCAGTGCCTGGGTCGACATCGAAGAAATTACCCGTCGTACCGTGCGTGATATCGGTTATGTCAATTCTGAAATGGGCTTTGATGCCAATTCTTGTGCCGTACTGAGCGCGATTGGTAAGCAGTCTCCCGACATCAACCAGGGCGTTGACCGCAGCGATCCGCTGGAACAAGGTGCAGGCGATCAGGGATTGATGTTCGGCTACGCGACCAACGAAACCGACGTACTGATGCCCGCTCCCGTGACTTACGCACACCGTCTGGTTCAGCGTCAGTCAGAAGTGCGTAAAAACGGTTCACTGCCGTGGCTGCGTCCGGATGCGAAAAGTCAGGTTACGTTCCTGTACGACGATGGCAAGATTGCCGGCATCGATGCCGTGGTACTGTCTACCCAGCATTCAGAAGACATCAGCCAAAAAGATCTGCATGAAGCGGTGATGGAAGAGATCATCAAACCGGTTCTGCCTGCCGAGTGGCTGTCTGCCAATACCAAATATTTCATCAACCCAACCGGACGCTTTGTTATCGGCGGCCCAATGGGTGACTGCGGCCTGACCGGTCGTAAAATCATCGTTGATACCTACGGCGGCGCGGCGCGTCACGGCGGCGGTGCATTCTCAGGTAAAGATCCGTCTAAAGTAGACCGTTCTGCAGCCTACGCCGCACGCTATGTTGCCAAGAATATCGTCGCGGCAGGCCTGGCCGATCGCTGCGAAATTCAGGTGTCCTACGCTATCGGCGTGGCAGAACCCACCTCTATCATGATCGAAACCTTCGGCACAGAGAAAGTGTCTACCGAGCAACTGACGCTGCTGGTGCGCGAATTCTTCGATCTGCGTCCTTACGGCTTAATCCAGATGCTGGATCTGCTGCATCCGATTTATCAG
This sequence comes from Pectobacterium sp. PL152, assembly GCA_021907015.1. GTDB lineage: Bacteria > Pseudomonadota > Gammaproteobacteria > Enterobacterales > Enterobacteriaceae > Pectobacterium. The sequence goes on from CP091064.1 coordinate 1,744,964, forward strand.
GAAACCGCAGCCTATGGTCACTTTGGCCGCGAACATTTCCCATGGGAAAAACGGACAAAGCCGCAGAGCTGCGCGAAGCTGCAGGTCTGTAATCCAGTAATGCAACAAAGACTATACCCTAAATAATTCGAGTTGCATGAAGGCGGCGACACAGCGAATCCCCAGGAGCTTACACCAGTAAGTGACTGGGGTGAGCGAGGACAAATAGGCTTAGCCGATTTGAACGCCGCTTGCGGCGGCCCTTCAGGGCGAGGCTCAGATATGAGCCGAGTATTGCCAACACACATGCAGCTTGAAGTATGACGGGTATAAGACGGCGAATGAAAATCCGCCGTCTTTCATTCTGATTTCCCTCCGCTTCACCTATTGCGTCTCCCTGCCACTCAATTTATGCTCACAGCAATGAACACTCCCCGAATTCCGATTGCCAGCCATCAGGCTGTGATGCGCTGCCTGCGTGATAAATTGCAGCAGGCCAACCTCACTTTGCAGACGGACTACACTGAACCCACGGTGAATTACCAGCAACGTGGTTCAACCGCAGGCACGGCCTGGCTGCAACACTGGGAAATTCGGCTGAATCCCGTCTTATTGCAGGAAAATCAGCAGGCTTTTATCGATGAGGTAGTTCCTCATGAACTGGCTCATCTGCTGGTTTACGCGCGTTTTGGCCGCGTCGCGCCGCATGGCAAAGAGTGGCGCTGGATGATGGAAAGCGTCCTGCATGTTCCAGCAAAACGCACGCATCGGTTTGCAGTGCAATCCGTGCAGGGGAAAACCTTCACTTACCTGTGCGATTGCCAACGGCATGAACTGACAATCCGCCGGCACAATCGGGTGCTGCGCGGCGAAACAGAATATCGCTGCCGTCGTTGCGGAAAAACCTTACGTCATGATGTAAAAAGTTCTATTTAAAAGGGAATTTCCAGTTTTAAAAACTGCTTTTGCATTTGCCTGCCGACGAGACATCCGGTAGTCTGCCAACTTTACAGCCTGTGGATTATTTGGAATATGCTACGCAAAATTCTCGCTATCTCCGCCGTTGGCGCGGGTCTGTTTTCGGCTGCCGTGTTAGGTCAGAACATCAATAATTTTTCGCAGGCAAAAGCCGCCGCTGTTGACATTAACCGGGATGCGCCGGGTTCGTTCTACTGCGGCTGCAAAATTACGTGGCAGGGCAAGAAAGGCACTCCCGATCTTGAATCCTGCGGCTATCAGGTCAGAAAAAATGAACAACGTGCCAGCCGTATCGAGTGGGAACACGTTGTACCGGCCTGGCAGTTCGGCCACCAGCGCCAGTGCTGGCAGGATGGCGGCAGAAAGAACTGTAGCAGCGACCCCGTCTACCGTGAGATGGAAACCGATTTGCACAACCTGCAGCCCGCTATCGGCGAGGTCAACGGCGATCGCGGCAATGCCATGTATGGGCAGTGGAACGGGGGCACATCCCAGTACGGCCAATGCGAGATGAAGATTGATTTTCAAAACAATCTGGCAGAACCGCCTGCTCGTGCCCGTGGCCAGATCGCCCGTACCTATTTCTACATGCGTGACCGCTATCAGTTACGCCTGTCCAGTCAGCAAACTCAGCTGTTCGAAGCCTGGGATAAGCAGTATCCGGTCACGCAGTGGGAATGTACCCGCAATCAGCGCATCGCCGCAAAACAGGGAAACCCAAATCCCTACGTTCAACAGGCTTGCCAGCGCTAGTTCGTCTACCTACTATAGCGAATCTGTTTCCAGCAAAACCGCCGTCAGATGACGGTGGTTCAGGCCGTTGACAAACCTATTTACGGAACGAGAACGGTGGTAATGGGATAGAAGAGTAAAGCGTTTGCGCCAGGGACAAAAACGTCAGGAACGTTTTTGAACGTCGCTTTCGACGGCCCTAAAAGGGTGAATCTCAGGGATGAGATTCATATCCGCGCAATCCGAGCGTACAGGGACGTACTTGCAGCGTCTTTACGATCTACCCATTATCACAGCTCGGCGTACTCAGCCACTATTAAATGACGGTGGTTTTACCTATTTCTGGCGTTCTTGTGCCGATTAATTTCATTCAAAGGTCTGAATTCAGCATGCGAGTACCACGCATTTTTCATCCCGAGACGCTCCCCCTTAACGGCGGTGAAGCCGAACTGAGCGACGACGCCGCCAACCATGTTGGTCGCGTGTTACGCATGAATACGGGCCAGGCATTGCAGCTGTTTGATGGCAGCAATCATGTTTTTGATGCGGAAATCATCGCGGCAGGCAAAAAGAGTGTGCGCGTTCGCTTCACAGCAGGTAAGTTGGAAAATAAAGAATCGCCCCTACATTTACATCTGGGACAGGTGATGTCGCGCGGCGAAAAGATGGAATTTACTATCCAGAAATCCATCGAGCTGGGCGTCAATGTGATTACCCCGCTACTTTCTGAACGCTGTGGCGTAAAACTGGATGCCGAGCGTATGGAGAAAAAAATTAGCCAGTGGCAGAAAATTGCGATTGCCGCCTGCGAACAATCCGGCCGCAACTGTGTGCCGCAGGTGCGACCGGCGATGACGCTGGAAGCCTGGTGTGCGGAACAAGACAATGCATTGAAATTAAATCTGCACCCACGCGCCACACAAAGTATCAATACGCTGCCTCTGCCCGTAGAACGGGTCAGGCTGCTGATCGGCCCGGAAGGCGGGCTCACCGCCAATGAAATTACCATGACCTCAGAACACGGATTCACTGATATCCTGTTGGGGCCACGCGTCTTGCGCACAGAAACCACTGCACTCACCGCCATGACCGCCTTACAGGTACGTTTCGGCGATTTGGGGTAAAGGAGAAAAGAATGATCAAACTCGGTATCGTGATGGACCCGATTGACACCATCAATATCAAGAAAGACACCAGCTTTGCCATGCTGCTGGAAGCACAGCGCCGTGGTTGGGAACTGCATTACATGGAGATGAACGATCTCTATATGCACGCGGGCGTTGCCCGTGCCACAACGCGTCGCCTGAGCGTCCAGTACGATTACGACGGCTGGTACGATTTCTCCGGCGAGCAGGACATTGCGCTGGAAGAGTTGGACGTGGTGCTGATGCGTAAAGATCCACCGTTCGATACGGAGTTCATCTACGCCACCTATATTCTGGAACGCGCGGAAGAGAAAGGCACACTGATCGTCAACAAACCGCAAAGCCTGCGTGACTGCAACGAGAAGTTGTTCACCGCCTGGTTCCCGCACCTGACCCCCGATACGCTCGTTACACGTCGTGCGGACAAGCTGCGCCAGTTCCATGAAAAACACGGCGACGTCATTCTCAAGCCACTAGACGGCATGGGCGGTGCGTCTATTTTCCGTTTGAAGCAGGATGACGCCAACGTCTCGGTCATCATCGAAACACTGACCGAACACGCAACCCGCTACTGTATGGCGCAAAACTACCTGCCTGCGATTAAAGATGGCGACAAACGCGTTCTGGTCGTCGATGGCGAACCTGTTCCTTACTGTCTGGCGCGAATCCCGAAAAGCGGTGAGACACGCGGCAATCTGGCAGCCGGTGGTCGTGGTGAAGCCCGTCCACTGACCGAAAGCGACTGGAAAATCGCCCGTGACGTCGCTCCAACGTTAAAAGCTAAAGGCCTGATTTTCGTCGGTCTGGACATCATTGGCGACCGTCTGACAGAAATTAACGTCACCAGCCCGACCTGCGTGCGTGAAATCGAAGCGGCCTACCCGGATGTTTCCATCACCGGCATGCTGATGGACGCGATTGAAAAACGTCTGGCTGCACGTACCCGCTAATACCAGAGACATCTGACACACCACCCGGCCCGCGCAATACGGGCCGTTTCTCCAACGCTGACGGATATCGATAAAAATACATAATGAATTTACAGCATCACTTCCTCATTGCTATGCCAGCACTACAGGACTCTGTATTTAAACGTTCGGTGGTCTATATCTGCGAACATAATGAAGACGGAGCCATGGGGCTGATCATCAATAAACCGATGGATCAGTTTTCCGTGGAAAATGTGCTGAAAAAGCTAAAAATAGATCCGACACCGCGCGATCCTGCGATCCGATTAGATAAACCCGTCTTCATAGGCGGCCCACTGGCGGACGACCGTGGTTTTATCCTGCATACGCCCTGCCCCGGCTTTGGTTCCAGCATCAGTATTTCTGAAGACACAATGATCACCACGTCAAAAGACGTGCTGGAAACGTTGGGTACGCCTAATCAGCCGAAAAATACGCTGGTCGCCTTAGGCTATTCCGCCTGGGAGAACGGTCAGTTGGAAGACGAACTGTTAGAAAATGCCTGGCTGACCACGCCAGCCGATAAAGACATTCTGTTCAATACGCCCATTGCCGAACGCTGGCGTGCCGCGGCCAGAAAGCTGGGTATCGATATTCATAATATCTCCACAGAAGCGGGACATGCCTGATGAGCAGCAGAACCATTCTTGCCTTTGATTTTGGGACAAAAAGTATCGGTGTCGCCATCGGTCAGGAGATTACTGGTACGGCGCGGCCGCTGACCTCATTCAAAGCGCAGGAAGGGATCCCAGACTGGCAAAAAGTGGAGAAGCTGTTGTCGGAATGGCAGCCCGACCTGGTCGTCGTTGGCTTACCGCTCAATATGGACGGCACCGAACAGCCGCTGACGGCACGGGCGCGGAAATTTGCCAACCGGCTGCATGGCCGTTTTGGCGTCGCGATTGCGCTACACGATGAACGCTTGAGTACGGTGGAAGCGCGCGCGGATCTCTTCGAACGTGGCGGCTTTAAAGCGCTGGATAAAGGGAGCGTAGATGCGGCTTCTGCGGTGATTATTCTGGAAAGCTGGTTCGAGGCACAACACTAAAAAACGCGGGTTGTGGCGAGCCACAAAAATGGCGTACTGGGCAGCACGCCATAAGCCGTTATCCCGCGTTGGCAAAGAATCCACCAACACGGGACAGCGTTAATTAGGCATCGGGGAATTCACGGATGAAACGTTCCACGTCATCAACCATGGATTCCGTTCCCACAAAGAACGGTGAGCGCTGGTGCAGTTTCTCTGGCGTGATATCCAGAATACGGTTTTTACCATCGCTAGCTTTACCGCCTGCCTGCTCCGCCAGAAACGCCATCGGGTTGCATTCGTACAGCAAACGTAGTTTGCCTTTCGGATAGCTCGCCGTGCTTGGATACAGGTAGATTCCGCCTTTCAGCAGGTTACGGTGGAAATCTGCAACCAGTGAGCCGATATAACGCGACGTATAAGGACGCTGCGTCTCTTCATCCTGCTCCTGACAGTATTTGATGTATTTCTTCACGCCGACAGGAAACTTGATGTAGTTCCCTTCGTTGATGGAATACATATTCCCTTTTTCTGGGAAGCAAACTTTTTCATGCGAGAGACAGAATACGCCGAGCGACGGATCGTAGGTAAAGGCGTGAACGCCGTGACCCGTGGTGTACACCAGCATGGTTGAAGAACCGTAAACGATGTAACCCGCAGCAACCTGCTGGCTACCCGGCTGCAAGAAGTCCGCTTCCGTGACGGAGGTTCCCAGCGGCGTAATACGGCGATAAATAGAGAAAATCGTACCGACAGAGACGTTCACATCAATATTCGACGAGCCGTCTAGCGGGTCCATCAGAACCACATACTTGGCATTTTCCGCCTTATCACCTTCAAAGATAACAATTTCGTCTTCTTCTTCGGAGGCGATACCTGCCACTTCACCACGTGCTTTTAATGCCGCTTTCAGTTTCTCATTGGCATACAGATCGAGCTTCATCTGTACTTCGCCCTGGACATTAGAAATGCCGCTGGCACCCAGAATATCAACCAGACCCGCTTTATTGATATCACGGTGAATAATCTTGGCACCCAGTTTAATAGCAGACAGCAGCGCGGTAAGCTCACCTGTGGCGTGAGAGAAATCGTGCTGTTTTTCGACGATAAATTCGCCTAACGTTTTCATAACACTATTCCAGAATCTACGGATGAAAAGCGGTTTCATTTCTGCACCGCCAACGTTTGCGCATGCAGTGTAGCCCAAAGAGAAAGTGAGTACCTAGTCAAATCCATTTCTTATGGCGGATTCATAGCGTTAGAATGTGACGCAGACTCACTGTGAAGATGGAAAATGTATGCGTATTCATATTTTAGGTATCTGCGGCACCTTTATGGGTGGCCTTGCCCTGCTTGCTCGTTCACTAGGGCATGACGTCACGGGCTCAGATGCAAATGTTTATCCTCCCATGAGTACCTTACTTGAAGAGCAGGGAATCACGCTAATTCAGGGCTACGATCCGGCACAGCTTACCCCGGCACCTGATTTGGTCATCATCGGCAATGCGATGACGCGTGGAAACCCGTGCGTCGAAGCCGTACTGGAACAGGGATTACCTTATGTTTCCGGTCCACAGTGGCTGCATGATCATGTATTACGCGATCGCTGGGTGATTGCCGTTGCGGGTACACATGGCAAAACCACCACGGCAGGGATGGTCACCTGGATTCTGGAAGATTGCGGCTACCAGCCCGGCTTTGTGATCGGTGGCGTTCCCGGCAACTTTACCGTTTCCGCTCGTTTGGGTGACAGCCCGTTCATGGTGCTCGAAGCCGATGAATATGACTGTGCATTCTTCGACAAACGCTCCAAATTCGTACATTACTACCCCAGAACGCTGGTGCTTAACAACCTTGAGTTCGATCACGCCGACATCTTTGACGATCTGAAAGCCATTCAAAAACAGTTCCACCATCTTGTGCGGCTGGTGCCGGGCAGCGGGAAAATCATCCTGCCAACCAACGACCTTAACCTCAAACAGGTGATGGGAATGGGATGCTGGAGCGAGCAGGAACTGGTTGGAGAAGAAGGCGCGTGGCGGGCACAGAAAGTGTCGATTGATGCCAGCCAATATCAGGTTTACCTGAACAATGAACTCGTCGGTGAAGTCCACTGGAAGCTGGTGGGTGAACACAACATGCATAACGGGCTGATGGCGATTGCCGCTGCACATCATGTCGGCGTGCTGCCCGCAGATGCCTGCCGCGCGCTGGGCGGTTTTATCAACGCACGTCGCCGTCTGGAATTACGCGGTACAGAGCATGGCGTCGCAGTTTATGACGACTTTGCACACCACCCCACCGCGATTCTGGCGACGCTGTCGGCGCTACGCAGCAAGGTTGGCGGCACAGCGCGTATCTTGGCTGTGCTTGAACCCCGTTCCAACACCATGAAATTGGGGATGTGCAAGAATGAGCTGGCGCCGTCATTAGGCCGTGCTGATGAAGTTTTCCTCTTCCAGCCGGCCCATATTCCATGGCAGGTCGTAGAAGTCGCGGAAGCCTGCGTACAGCCTGCTCACTGGAGTGCAGATATTGACACGTTGGTAGAAAACATCGTCAAGACCGCACAGCCAGGCGACCATATTCTGGTGATGAGCAACGGTGGATTCAGCAATATCCACAATAAGCTATTGGATGGTCTGAAAAAGAAAGCGCAGAAAGCGGAAGAAGCCAAGGAATAACAGGTAGAAACCGTCGTCGTTCACACAACGACGGTTAACTGACCGATAGCAAAAAGGACGGGAATCCCGTCCTTTTTCATATTCGTATCACCCGTTAAGGGACGAAATTAAGCGTCGAACGGATCGCGCAACACCATCGTTTCGCTACGATCTGGGCCGGTGGAAATAATATCAATCGGCACACCGGTGACTTCTTCGATACGTTTGATGTAGTTCAGTGCAGCCTGCGGCAGTTTGCTGTGATCTTTCACGCCAAACGTGCTTTCAGACCAACCTGGCATCGTTTCGTAGATCGGCTCAAGACCTTCCCAGCCTTCAGCAGCCAGCGGAGTGGTATCCACTTCGGTGCCATTCGGCAAACGATAGCCTACGCAGATTTTAATCTCTTTCAGGCCGTCCAGAACATCCAGCTTGGTCAGGCAGAAGCCAGAAAGCGAGTTGATCTGTACTGCACGACGCACGGCAACCGCATCCAGCCAGCCGGTACGACGACGGCGACCCGTGGTCGCGCCAAACTCGTTACCTTTCTGAGACAGGTGCTCACCGACTTCTTCAAACAGCTCAGTCGGGAATGGACCTGCGCCCACACGGGTAGAATAAGCTTTAACGATACCCAGTACGTAATCGACATAGCGTGGACCCAGACCAGAACCGGTAGCAACGCCACCCGCAGTGGTATTCGAGGAGGTCACGTACGGATAAGTACCGTGGTCGATATCCAGTAGCGTACCCTGTGCGCCTTCAAACATGACGAAATCGCCACGCAGGTGCGCTTTGTACAGCAGATCGGAAACATCAACGACCATCGCTGTCAGGATGTCGGCAATCGCCAGCACATCGTCCAGCACTTTCTGGTAGTCGACAGCATCAGCTTTGTAGTAGTTAACCAGCTGGAAGTTATGGTATTCGACGATCTCTTTCAGTTTGACGGCAAACGTTTCTTTATCAAACAGATCGCCAACGCGCAGACCACGGCGAGCAACTTTATCTTCATACGCTGGGCCGATACCGCGGCCAGTCGTACCAATTGCTTTCGCACCACGCGCTTTCTCACGGGCGTTATCCAACGCGACGTGATAAGGCAGGATTAACGGACAAGCTTCAGAAAGCAGCAGACGTTCGCGTACCGGGACGCCACGCGCTTCAAGCTCCGTCATTTCTTTCATCAGTGCGTCAGGCGCCAGCACAACACCGTTACCGATGATGCTGACAACATTTTCACGCAGAATGCCAGAAGGAATTAAATGAAGGACGGTTTTTTCACCGTTGATAACCAGCGTGTGGCCAGCGTTGTGACCACCCTGATAGCGCACAACATATTTAGCCCGTTCAGTCAGCAGGTCAACGACCTTGCCTTTACCTTCGTCACCCCATTGGGTGCCCAGTACGACGACGTTCTTACCCATTTCAAGAATCACCAGGTTGCTTAAAAAAGGATTCTAACATCTCATTTGGATGCTTTCAGTACTTTTAGCACACGATTGCGCACATTTTTCCGCGTAATTCTAGCCGCCCATCCGGCTACGCAACATGTAGTAGATCACGCACCCTGCAACAACTATTCCGCCGCCAAAACGGCGCAAAATAGTATCCGGCAGCTGCGCGATACCCAAAATCATACGCCGCCAGAGACGGGGAAACAGCAGAGGCCCCAGCCCTTCAAGCACCAAAACCAGCCCAAGCGCCAACCAAATTGTTGAATTCATAACAACCTCTTTTCTCCGCATCAGATTCGTGCAGGAGCAAACCCTTGAATATCTCTCTGCCAGAAAATGGCAAAAAAAAGCCCGAGAAAGAACCCGGGCTTGATGAAAGACGTCAGTTAATGACTATCAGCGGCGTGGTACCACGCTGCTATCCGGTGACTTCATGTAGCGGAAGAAGTCGCTATCCGGGCTGAGAACCATCACGTCCTGATTATTACTGAAGCTGTTTTCATACGCACGCAGGCTACGAACGAAAGCGTAGAAGTCTGGATCTTCACTGAAGGCGTTAGCAAACAGTTTCGCCGCTTCGGCATCCCCTTCACCACGGGTAATACGTCCCTGACGTTCCGCTTCAGCCAGCGTACGGGTGACTTCATAGTCTGCCGCCGCTTTCAGCTTTTCAGCTTCTTCCTGACCCTGTGAACGGTGACGACGCGCTACTGCTTCACGCTCTGCACGCATACGTTGGTAAATCGCGTCAGAGACTTCCGTTGGCAGGTTGATTTGCTTAATTCGCACATCGATAACCTCAATCCCCAGTGCAGCCATGCTGTTAGGGTTGATATGAGGCTCGTTGCCCGTCGTTTCTTTCTCAACGCGCGCAGCAGCAGAAGCAATCGCATTATCGGCTTCGGTGGTTTCACCCGTACCGGTATTCAGCGCTTCACGTACGTCAGACATCAGTTGACCACGCGAGTCGGTAACAATCCCTTTCACATCCAGACGACCAATCTCAGAACGCAGACGGTCACTGAACTTACGTTTCAGCAAAACTTCAGCCTGAGAGATGTCGCCGCCGCCCGTTGCCAGATAGTAACGGCTGAAATCGCTGATACGCCATTTCAGGTAGGAATCAACAATCAGGTCTTTCTGCTCTTTAGTGATAAAGCGGTCAGCCTGGTTTTCCATCGTCTGGATACGCGCATCCAGCATTTTCACTGAGTCGATAAACGGAATCTTGAACTGCAATCCCGGTGCATAAATCAGCGGCTTGTTCTCGTCATCACGCAATACTTTGCCAAAACGCATCACAATGCCGCGCTGGCCTTCCTGCACCACAAACAGTGACGCATAGACCACCATCAGTACCAGGATCAGGATAAATAGTAAGGGCTTACGCATCGATTATTCTCTCCCTACTCGAGTGAAGTCATCACGCTGCGCATTTGCTCTGCGCTGATCCATGATATTTCCATTATTACTGCTGCGCGTCTGGTTGCTATTCGCTGCACCGCTGCTGCCAGTAGGCAGACGCAGTGGGCTAGCGCTGCTGTTATTGCTGTTGCTTTGCGTATTTTCACCGCCTTGTCCACGCAGCATCTGATCCAACGGCAGCACCATCAGGTTGCCCCCCTTGTCATTGACCAGCACTTTACGGGTATGGCTCAGCACACGTTCCATTGTTTCGATATACAGACGCTCGCGGGTGATTTCTGGCGCGGCTTTATATTCCGGTAAAACTCTGGCAAAACGGGCAACCTCACCCTGAGCTTCCAGAACGGTACGGGTTTTATAAGCGCGAGACTCTTCCAGAATACGCTGAGCCTGACCGTTAGCACGCGGCTGCACTTCGTTCGCGTAGGCTTCCGCTTCACGAATATATTGCTGTTCGTTTTCACGAGCGGCAATCGCATCATCAAACGCGGCCTTCACTTCTTCTGGCGGACGCGCGGTCTGGAAGTTGACGTCCAGCAGTGTGATACCCATGTTGTACGGACGAACGGTTTCTTCCAGTACACGCTGAGTATCCGTACGCACAATGGTACGGCCTTCGGTCAAAATTTTGTCCATCGTGTACTTACCAATAACGCCGCGCAGCGCGCTGTCAGTGGCCTGACGCAGGCTGTCATCCGCATTGGTTACGCTGAACAGATATTGTTCTGGCTGCGTGACACGATATTGCACGTTCATTTCAACGCGCACGACGTTCTCATCTGACGTCAACATCACGCCCGACGTCGCCAGTTCACGCACCGACTCGACGTTCACAGCGCGAACAGAGTCGATGAAGGTCGGTTTCCAGTTCAGACCAGGCCCAACCAAATGGCTAAATTTACCAAAGCGCGTGACGACACCGCGTTCCGCTTCTTTAATGGTATAGAAACCCGTAGCAGCCCAGATGACAACCGCAGCGACGGCAGCGATACCGACGATCCGGCCACCCAGTGCTGGGCCGCCAGAATTTCCACTGTTGCTTGAGCCTGAACCTTTTCCGCCACCCAGATCGCTGAGTTTTTTGCTCAGCTTACGGAAGATGTCGTCCAGATCCGGCGGCCCCTGATCTCGGCCACCTTTATTATTATTTCCGCCAGAGTTGCCGCCATTATTGCTGCTGCTCCCCCACGGGTCGCGGTCTTGTCCGTTATTACCGGGCTGATTCCACGCCATGTTTTAGCTCCATTCTTTATGATAGGTGTTCTTCAGGTTCAATATCCCAGAGTCCGTCAGACTATTTCACCGCTCAGACTGTTTTTGCCAGTCAAATCAGACAATATAGTCCATCAGTTCCTGCTCTTTTTTGCAGAGGCGGCGCCAGTCAGCAATCGGCATACGAATAACCAGACCAATTTGCCCATCCTCTTCAATCCATTCTTTTTCTATTGCCTGAAGCTGGTAAAAACGACTACGCAAGCGTCCTGCCTGCGGGGGAAGATGCAAGGTATATTGTGCGATTTCCCCGGAAAGCCGCTCAGTCAATGCCTGAAATAGCAACGGAATACCGTCACCAGTCTGTGCTGAAAGCCAGACCCGTACCGGTAGATTCTCTTCGTTGCGATCGATACGCGGAACGAAATCATCCAGCATATCAATCTTGTTCATTACCAACAGCGCAGGTATTTCATCCGCCTCGATTTCCGCCAGTACGTCATTAACCGCCTCGATGTTCTCGTCGAGACGAGGATCGGCGGCATCAACAACGTGCAACAGCAGCGAGGCCTGACGTGTTTCCTGTAGTGTAGCCTTAAACGCAGCCACCAAATCATGGGGCAACTGCCGGATAAAACCTACGGTATCCGCCAGCACTGTATCACCGACATCATCCACTTCAATGCGGCGCAATGTTGGATCCAGTGTGGCAAATAACTGATCGGCGGCATAGACGCCCGCCGATGTAATCTTGTTAAACAGCGTGGATTTACCCGCGTTGGTATAGCCCACCAGCGAAACGGTGGGGACATCGGCGCGAACCCGCGACCGCCGCCCCTGTTCACGCTGTTTTTCTACCCGTTCAAGACGCGACAGTATCTGAGTGATACGGTTACGCAATAAACGACGGTCGGTTTCAAGCTGGGTTTCACCCGGGCCACGCAAACCGATACCGCCTTTCTGGCGCTCGAGGTGCGTCCAACCGCGAACCAATCGGGTCGCGAGGTGGCGCAACTGTGCCAGTTCTACCTGTAATTTCCCCTCGTGAGTACGCGCACGCTGGGCAAAAATATCTAAAATCAGTCCGGTACGATCGATCACCCGGCACTCACACAAACGCTCCAGATTACGTTCCTGAGCAGGCGTCAACGCATGATCAAACAGCACGACAAACGCGCCAGTTTCTTTTACTGCCTGGGCAATTTCTTCGGCTTTACCTTCCCCGACAAAATACTTGGGGTGAGGCGCCTTACGGCTACCAGTAACCACCTGCAAGGATTCAATACCGGCAGAAGAAACCAGAGATTCAAACTCCAGCAGATCGTCAGTATCTCTATCTTGCGAGAAAAAAATATGAACTAATATGGCCCGTTCACCTGATTCATAACGGTCAAACAAGCGAGTAACCTCTTAAACGAGCAAAAAACACCACAGCGAAGGAGCCGAGCGATGCATCCAGCTCTCCCGCGCCGTGGTGAATTGACAATACGCCTTATTCGGCGTCATCAGCTTCCTGCGACTGCTGCGAAGCCGCCGTGTTGTTACTGTGATAATTGCTGCCGCCGCCTGGATTGTTGCTATGGTGAGATACAGGACGAGAGGGAACAACTGTAGAGATGGCGTGCTTATAAACCATCTGACTTACCGTGTTTTTCAACAAAATCACGAACTGATCGAAAGATTCGATCTGACCTTGCAGCTTAATACCGTTCACCAAATAAATCGAAACCGGAACACGTTCACGACGCAAAGCGTTCAAGAACGGATCTTGCAAAGATTGCCCCTTAGCCATTCTATATTTTCCTTATTTGTATGTTGTTTGTAACAAAGAGCCCTACGGCTCTAAAATAACGGTGTAAAAACTTGCACGCTGAGACTCACCGATTGTACACAATCACTCAACCTATGCACTAACAACCTCTATTACCTTGTTCAGTGCTTCAGTTGGTTTTTCGCTATCCAGCCAGCAGACATCATCCCAACCGCGTAGCCAGGTCATTTGCCGCTTCGCGAGCTGACGCGTCGCACAAATTCCCCGATAAACCATTTCATCGTAATCAATTTCACCGGATAAATATGACCACATCTGGCGATAACCAACGCAACGAATAGAGGGCATATCCGTATGAAGGTCCTGCCGGGCAAATAATAACCGGGCTTCTCTCTCAAAATCCGCCGCCAACATCTGGTGAAAACGCTGTTCAATTCGCTGATGCAACAATTCACGCGTCGCCGGGGCGATAGCAAACTGATGAACCTGATAGGGCAGCGCGTCGCCAGACGTTTTTGTCAGTTCAGTTAAAGTGTTACCTGAAACGAAAAAAACTTCCAGTGCTCGCGAGAGTCTCTGTGGATCATTTGGATGAATCCGAATTGCTGCTACCGGATCGATCTCACTGAGCTGCCGATGCATCGCTTCCCAGCCGATTTCTTTTGCCTGTTCTTCAATACGCTGGCGCACGGCAGCATCGGCTGGCGGCAGCGGAGAAAGCCCCTCCAGCAGCGCCTTGAAATACAGCATCGTCCCCCCAATCAGGAGGGGAATGCGCCCGGCAGCGGTAATGTCTGCCATCTCGCGTAGCGCATCGCGGCGAAAATCGGCCGCAGAATAAGATTCCGCTGGGTCGAGAATGTCGATTAACCGATGCGGTGCCTGTGCAAGCTCTTCCGCACTCGGTTTTGCTGTCCCGATATCCATGCCTTTATAGATGAGGGCGGAATCTACGCTAATCAACTCTACCGGCAAATATTCTCGTAACGCCATTGCCAATGCCGTTTTTCCTGACGCCGTTGGCCCCATGATAAAAATGGCGGGCGGCAACGACGCTTTTTCTACATCACTCATGCTTTAAAGCCTTGATGGCATCATGGATGTCCATCATATATAAAAGTTCAGACGGCGGCGCTTTCGCCAACTGCGGACAAAGCCGCTCGACATCCGCCAGTAATTGTATGGCCTGAGAATGGCTCCAGCTTTCCTGATCACTCTGCAATCGCGTTGCCATCCACGATGCTAATTCACCAGGTTCCACCTGCTGCGTCTCAACCGTCTGATAGTTGGCCAGATAGCCTATCAGTTCGGAGATCAAGTTTTGTAAATTTTGTTGGCGCAATGGTAAAGGTACGGCCCGCAGCGTCGCACGCTGTGACTCAACAAGTACATCAATACCAAAACGCGCCAGCAAAGCGTGATGTGCAGACAACACGCTCAGCTCAGATTTACTCAACGTCAGGCGCTGCGGAATCAGCAACGGCTGCGCCCGCAGCCCCTCTTCCGACGGCGTCAGCTGCACCGCTTTCAGATAGCGCTCAGCAACGGAAAGCGACAGCATCGCCAGCCCCTTATGGTACTCCAGCAGCGCGTAGCACGGCGGATAAACCGTCAATACTCGGCCAAAGCCATTCGATTGGCTTTCCAGCGGCGACTCAACGGGCGCGCGTGACTTATTATTACTGACGGCCGTGTCCGGCGCGGTTCGATGTGGAGGGGAATCCTGTGATGCTGCCGACGGCACCGACGCATCTGGCGGCATAATGCGATTCGGCGGTACAGAAACGCGCTCGCCAGACGGGATTGGCGCACTTGCCGCGTTATCCGCCGGTTGCAGCAGCGTCTTATACAGATCGCCCTGCTTTTTCTGGTACGGATGTTCCGGTTGATAGCCGGAATAGGCTGTTTCTTTCGCCTGACCGGCATGGCCCGCACGCGGCGTTTTCCCGCCATACGACGGCGAACTATCGGTACGCGACGGCTGAGCAAAATGGTTTTCGCCGGCGGCGGGACGATTTTCCTGCTGCCATTGCACGGGTTTCCCGGTCTCCGGCTCCGTCATGCCAAGCCCCGGTGCAGATGCTTGTTGCAGAACGGACATCACCGCCTGATAGATAAAGTCATGCACCAGCCGAGCCTGATGGAACCGAACCTCATGCTTGGCAGGATGCACATTCACATCAACCTGATGCGGGTCGA
The DNA here is from genome assembly GCA_021907015.1 of Pectobacterium sp. PL152. Taxonomy (GTDB): domain Bacteria; phylum Pseudomonadota; class Gammaproteobacteria; order Enterobacterales; family Enterobacteriaceae; genus Pectobacterium. The sequence goes on from CP091064.1 coordinate 1,760,520, forward strand.
TCTCCAGATACAGCACATAGGCGGGTTGCTGATCGTCACTGAGCTGATCCTGATAAGCCTGTCGGATGGCATGGTTGATGAGCCGATCGCGCATCATGCGCTGGTTCACGTAGCAATACTGCATATCAGGCAGCTGTTTCGCGCCAATCGGATCGGCCACCCAGCCATGAATAGTGAGATCGCCGTGTTGCCAGGACACCGCCAGCGCATGCTGCAGGAAGGTCGCCCCGCAGATGCTGCCCAACCGGCGTTCATACTGGCTTTTATCCGGTGCCGCACGGTACTGCCGCATCAGCTTACCGTTATGATGCAACGTAATGGCGACATCGAAACGCGCCAGCGCAATGCGGCGCACCACCTCATCAATATGCGTGAATTCGGTTTTCTCGGTACGCATAAATTTACGGCGGGCAGGCGTGTTATAAAACAGATCCAACACTTCCAGCGTGGTGCCCACAGGATGAGCCGCAGGCTTGACCGTCACCGCCATATCACGCCCTTCGGCGTAGGCCTGCCAGGCTTCGGATTGTTCGGCGGTGCGTGATGTCAGGGTTAAACGGGAGACAGAACTGATACTCGCCAGCGCTTCGCCGCGAAAGCCCATGCTGACGATCGCTTCCAGATCGTCGAGCGTCGCAATTTTGCTGGTCGCATGACGCGCCAGCGCGAGCGTCAATTCATCCTTTCCGATGCCCGAACCGTTGTCACGAATACGAATCAGCTTCGCACCACCGCGCTCGATGTCGATATCAATCCGGGTTGCCCCTGCATCCAGACTGTTTTCCACCAGCTCCTTCACGACCGAAGCCGGACGCTCAACCACTTCTCCGGCGGCGATCTGGTTAGCCAACTGCGGTGGCAACACCTGAATCGGCATGGCGTATCCCTCTTACAATCTTCAATCTATCGACATCGTCAGCATGAAGCATCAGGCGGACGGAATAATCAGCGTTTGCCCCAGTTGTACCGTGCCGGAACGCATATTATTCGCTTGCTGGATATCTTTCATGCTGACACCGTAACGGGCAGCGATCGCACTTAGGCTATCACCCTTTACGACCTTATGCTTCACCGGCGCTGCCTTTTTGGGCGCTGGGGATGATGCCGTCTGTTTCGTCCCTGTCGCCGGAATATTCAGGCGTTGTCCAACCCAGACGATATCCTTGTTCAGCTTATTCACGTCACGCATGGCCGCGAGGCTGACGCCATAACTCCGGGCAATGGAAGAAAGTGTTTCACCGCGTGCAACGGTATGACGCGTGCTGCCCGCAGTCGCCTTTGCCGCGCTGACGTTATCACTTGACGTTGCGGTATCATTTGCCGCCGACTGTAGTGGGCGGCTTTCCTGCTTTGGGAGAGATTGCATCGGGTGCGTCTGGAAGTACCCCTCAGCCCCTGATAAATCGCATTGGCGATTTTTTCCTGATAATCGTTACTCCCCAACAGCCGCTCTTCCGAGACATTGGTGATAAATCCGGTTTCCACAAGTAGAGAGGGAATATCCGGCGAGCGCAACACCCTAAACTGGCGTGCTCAGGACGTCGTTTATGCAGCCCCCGACGCGCTGGAGTTCACGCAGTACCTTGGTTGCCACGTCATACCCGACCCGCTGAGAGTGACCAAATTGCAGATCCAGTACCGCCTGACTCAGGTAAGGATCGGCACTGCTGTTCGCTAACAGATCGCCAGCCCCGCCCAGCAGTTCAGATTGCTTCTCATGCTGTTCCAGCCAGTTTGCCATTTCACTGTTCGCACGGCGGTTGGACAGCACCCAAACGGACGCGCCTTTGGCATTACGGTTCGGCGCCGCATCTGCGTGAATCGACACTAACAGGTTCGCGCCCTGCTTACGCGCCACGTCCGAACGCCCCATGACAGAAATAAAGTAGTCGCCGTCACGCGTCAGCACACCTTTAAAAGCGGGATCGTTATTCAGTAAGACTTGTAGCTTACGGGCGATAGCAATAGTGACATTTTTCTCCCGCAGCCCGTTCGTGCCAATCGCACCAGGATCCTGCCCGCCGTGACCGGCATCAATCGCCACCACAACGCGTTCATTCCCCTGCCGGGCTGGCACGCGGGCTGATGACGAACTGCTATTGACGGCCACAGTCGGCTTGTTGGTAAACGGATTTTTGGCAGGTTCTACCGGTGCGCTATTCTGCTGCCGTGAAGCCGGAGGCGCTGAGGCTTGCACCGTTTTTGCTTTATCACCCGTGATGGTGAAAACCACAACGTAACCCGATCCTTCTTTTTGCGTCACCGCTCGCGTTTTAGCCGCCTGAGTCAAATCCAGCACCAAACGCAGGCTTTGTGCGTCCTGCGCATTGCTGGTGCGCACACGCTTAATCAGATTTTGCCCGCTGAAATCCAGCGGCAATCCCTGAATGACGCCAGTCTGACGAATATCAATCACCACTCTGGCAGGGTTACTGAGTGGGAAAAAAGCATAAATAGGCTGACCGCTAAAGCTCAGGCGCACCGTGGCCTGGCCTGAGGCGTTGTCCACCTTAATGTCCGACAGATTAGCGGCCCACGCCGACCCCGCCAGCAACAGCCACACGCCGATGAACAGCGTAACCATACGACTCATCATGATTCTGTTGTTCCTGGCTGAAGAGAAAAACGTTGCAACATCGCGTCTCCCACCGCAGAGACAGCGGACAGTTCAGCCTGTCGGCCCTGATCCTGATAGCGCAAATGCAGTTCGATATCCGCATCGGGCAGCACGCCTGCACCCTGTTGCGGCCATTCAATCAGACAAATGGCATCCTGCGTTAAATAATCACGGATCCCCATAAACTCCAACTCTTCCGGGTCGGCCAGTCGATAGAGATCAAAGTGGTAGACCGCCAGCGGCGATAACGCATAAGGCTCTACCAGCGTATAAGTGGGGCTTTTGACATTGCCCTGGTGACCGCGCGCCTGTAGGAACCCGCGACTAAACGTCGTTTTCCCCGCGCCAAGATCGCCATAAAGGTGGATAACACAAGCGCCGTCACAGGCTTGCGCCAGCGCCGTGCCTAACGAGATAGTGGCTGCCTCATCCGGCAGAAGTAAGACTATTTTTTTCATTCTATTGTTCTAACAACATAAGTCCTAAAAACATCGGCTCTAAAAACATCAGCTCGGATTAACATACCGGAACAGCACAGGCAGTAAGTCGGTTGCCAGCATACCCCGGGTGCCGCGTCGGGCCGCCAACCAATCGGCCGCCGCACCGTGTACAACACACCCTGCACAAGCCGCATCATACAGCGAGAGCTTTTGTGCCAGCAAACCGCCGACAATACCTGACAGCACATCACCCATACCACCTGTCGCCATACCGGGGTTACCCACATCAGCAATGGCAACCTCGTCCCGCTCGCTGACGATGACCGTTCCCGCCCCTTTTAACACGACAACGCCACCATAGCGTTTTGCCAACCTTGTCGCTGCAAGTAAGCGATCACTTTCAATATCAGAGACACGGCAATTCAGTAAACGCGCCGCCTCGCCGGGGTGAGGTGCCAGCACGCGATTCTGCCGCTTATGCGGATTGATTGCCAGCAGGTTAAGCGCATCCGCATCCCATAACATGGGTTTGTTACAATTTTCTGCCAGACGCAGCGCATTTTTACCCCATTCATCCTGTCCTAAACCGGGTCCAATCACGACGACATCCGCCCATTCCAGCCCCTGTTGCAGGGTATCTGTCGTCAGTTCCTGCACCATTAATTCAGGTCGGGCCGTGAGAAACGCCGATTGATACTGTTTGTGAGTAAGTACTCGCACTAAGCCTGCGCCGCTGTGTAACGCCGCATCGGCAGCCATCAATACCGCGCCGCCCAAGCCAACATTGCCGCCCACTACCAGCAGTCTGCCGTTATCGCCTTTATGCTGTCCGGCCGGTCGAGGAGACAACCATTTGGCAAGCTGCGCCGCGGTCAGTCGCCGTATCGGCGCGGTTTTTTCATCCAGCCATGTCTGTAAGCCTAGCGAGTGGTAATGTAATTTCCCAACCTGCTCACGCGCACGGCCCGTCAGTAACCCCGGTTTCAGCGCGATAAACGTCACCGTCTGCGTCGCGCAGATCGCAACGCCAGCACAAGCGCCGGTTTCGGCATGTAATCCAGAGGGAATATCCAGTGAAACGATAGGGGCGGGATAAGTATTTGCCTGCGTGATTAACGCGGCATAGGGTGCGCGCGGTGCAGCGGAAAGCCCGGTGCCGAGCAGACCATCAACGATGAGATCGATCCCTTCCGGCCACGGCGAAGCAGCATCCTGCGCATTCACATCCTGAACACACCCGCCCTGCTCCAGCCAGCGCTGGCGGGCAAGGCGAGCGTCATCGGGCAGCGGCTTGTCGCTGGTGCAGGCAACAACATCCACGTCAATACCCGCAGCCCGCGCCAAACTGGCGACCACATATCCATCACCGCCGTTATTGCCGTGTCCAGCCAGAACCCGCCAGCGTCGAGCCGAGGGATAGCATTGGCGCGCCACCTGAAATGCCGCGTCTCCCGCACGCTGCATGAGCACCCACAGCGAAAGTCCTGACTCGCGCGCCGCTCTGGCTTCTTCGCGGCGCACCCAGTCGGCGTAAAACACCGAATCAGGCAATGTGGTTTCTGCCGTATCGAGCCGATGAGACTCAGTGGCGTGATGCATGTTGTTCTCCATCAATGACATGGAACATGCATTTCAAGTTAGCAAGGTCTGCCCCGGTTCGCCAGAGAACGGGCAGACGATCAGGGCCTATTAGCGAGAAATCTCAGGTAGCGAAGCAAAGAATTGTTCGAGCCGCTTTACCGAGTATTGCTGCGTTTGTGCATTAAAAACGCTTTTCAATACATCAAGCGCGTTCGACATAAAGCCAGATGAGGTGGACAAATCAATATTGGCAAATGGATTGCTTATTTCTGCCTGCTTCAGATCGTTAACTTTTCTGGCAGCGTTATCCTGATACTCCCGTCCCCAATCAGAATGTTTAATGGCAGCAGTTTTGGCGAAGCTAATAAACTCTTCTAACCCTTTTACCGTGTCACCGGACGCCATCGCTTCCTGATACCTCTCATAACGCTTCGGTTCTTTTTCCTTCATGATTTCTACCCAGTCCACCTTATATTCCGTCGTTCCAGGTATATAGGAAGGAGGAGTGTAATAAGAGACATTGCCTGTTTCGTCCGTTGTCTGCGTCTGCGAAATCGCCGCAATTTGCTTCATCGTATCCAGAAAGGATTGCTTCCGATCGTCATTGATATAGTGTTCGGCGAGATAAGCAGCCTGAGAAAGTCCCAGCGCTAACGAAGCTTGACGCTGCTCTCCACTTACCGCTGAGCTATTCATGAAATTTTCATCAATGATACGATAAACCGCCTGAGACACCTGCTCAGGCTGTTCGGCTAAGGCCTGTGACAATGCATTATCGATATCAGAGGAAAAAAACGGCGAACAGGCTGGGATATAATAGAGTCTTGTAACTGATCCCGGCCTTCCTGACTGATTTGCACATGTTCAAAGGTAATCGGCTTCGATGACGCAACCGTAGTCATTTGCGCAGCCTGCCGCTGGTTAACATCAATGTGGAGATCTAAGCCGTGAACAGTGGTGCGATAAGAAACCAATGGTGTCATTTCCATGAGGTGCTCCCAGAGATATTCATACGTTTTTATTTGCTATCGTCTAAAATTATCGACGACCGTTTCAAAGTCTTTATCTGTTCTTTTATCGACAATACAGTTCTGTTCAACAACGATATCTAAACGTTATGGTAAAATCGGGGTAATACAGTACATTTTACGGTTCCCCATGTCATACCCCTACGATCTCAACGAATTAGCGCAACACATCAAGCAATGGGGACAGGCATTGGGATTCCAGCAGGTCGGCATCTGCGACACCGATTTGTCCGTAGAAGAGCCCCGGCTTCAGGACTGGCTGGATAAGCAATACCACGGAGAAATGGACTGGATGGCGCGCCATGGCATGCTGCGGGCGCGCCCACACGAGCTGCTGCCCGGTACACTGCGAGTCATTAGCGTTCGTATGAATTACCTGCCCGCCAAAGCCGCATTCGCCAGCACCTTAAAAATCCGGAACTCGGCTACGTTAGCCGTTATGCGCTGGGCCGCGATTACCACAAGTTATTACGCCAGCGATTGAAAAAGCTCGGCGATCGGATTCAGGAATACTGCGGTGAACTGAATTTTCGCCCCTTTGTCGATTCCGCTCCTATCATGGAACGCCCGTTGGCCGCGAAAGCCGGACTTGGTTGGGTTGGTAAACACTCACTAATTCTGAACAGAGGCCGGTTCCTGGTTCTTTCTCGGCGAGCTGCTGATCGATTTACCTCTGCCCGTCGATCGGCCGCAGGAAGAACAATGCGGCCGCTGCGTCGCCTGCATGACCACCTGCCCAACAGGCGCAATTGTCGCACCTTATACCGTCGATGCCCGCCGTTGTATTTCCTATCTGACTATCGAATTGGAAGGCCCGATTCCTGAAGAATTTCGTCCGCTAATGGGCAATCGCATCTACGGCTGCGATGACTGTCAGCTTATTTGTCCGTGGAATCGGTTTTCGCAGCTCACCGACGAGGCCGATTTCAGCCCGCGTGCTGCATTGCATACGCCGGAGCTGCTGGCGCTATTCGGCTGGCATGAAGAGAAATTTCTGCGGATTACGGAAGGGTCACCGATCCGGCGCATCGGCCATCTCCGCTGGCTACGCAATATTGCCGTCGCGCTGGGAAATGCCCCTATCAGGATAGTATCGTGCTGGCCCTGCAAGCTCGTCTGGGTGAAAGCGAACTGTTGGATGAACATATCCACTGGGCGGTGCGTCAGCAGTTGGAACGCCGTGCGTCGGTGGAAATTGACGTCCAGTCTACACAGAAAAACGACTTATTCGTGCAGTAGAGAAAGGATTACCGCGTGATGCGTGAGTCGCGCAAACCGGTGTCATCAGTTTGTCGCACGCGCTGTGAATAAATAAAAAACCGTTGCCAATCAACTGTCACAAAAAGTACAAGCGATCGTTATAACGTTTTATAAGTAAAATTTATGAATAGATATCAATAAGATACTCTACAGTATTTTATCAATAACATAGCGTGATTAATAAATAACCAACAAACAGCCTGTGGATAAGTCTGTTAAGAAGAATATGATTTTTTGTATTAACTGATAAAAAATGATGTGGACTGAGGCAACACTAACGCTCGAAATACGATGCTGTGTAGACGGCAAAAACGTGCAATAGCACAGAGCGGCCAGCATTATGAATTTCTTATCGTCCCTTGGCAAGGGTTGAGATCTACTTTTACGATCGAAAGGGGCGTTTTATGATCAAAAGGAAAATTTTGCGATCGAAAAAAGCGCGGCGATGCCTTTTATGAGGCATCGCCGCACGGGGCATTAAGATCGTCTTCAAAGAATTGGGACGGTGACAGCAGTATCGCCCCCTTCCCACGGATCGATGTTATGCGCGGGTTCTAATCAGGTAGTCAAAAGCGCTCAAGGATGCTTTTGCGCCTTCACCCGTCGCGATGATGATCTGCTTGTACGGCACCGTCGTACAGTCGCCGGCAGCAAAGACACCTTTCACACTGGTTTCACACTTGGCATCGATCTCAATTTCACCGATGCGGTTTCTGGCTACCGTACCTTCCAGCCAGTGGGTGTTAGGCAGCAGGCCAATCTGCACGAAGATCCCTTCCAGCGCTAAATCGTGCACCGTATCGGTAAGACGATCTTTGTAGCTCAGCCCCGTCACCTTCTGTCCATCGCCTTTCACTTCTGTGGTTTGCGCATTCAGAATGATGTCAACGTTCGGCAGGCTACGCACTTTATCCTGCAATACCGAATCCGCTTTCAGTTCCGGTGCAAACTCAAGCAGCGTAACGTGTTTCACTACACCAGCCAGATCGATAGCGGCTTCTACACCGGAATTCCCGCCGCCGATCACCGCAACGTGCTTGCCTTTAAACAGCGGGCCATCACAGTGCGGACAGTACGTTACGCCCCGTGTACGGTACTGATCTTCGCCGGGTACATTCATGTTTCTCCAGCGTGCGCCGGTCGCGATGATCACGCTGCGCGCTTTCAACGTCGCACCGGATACGGTAATCACCTGATGCGGTTTACCCGGTTCGCCCCCGGAATTAAGGCTTCTGCGCTCTGCGCGTCGATCACATCGACATCATAGTCATCAACATGGCTCTTCAGCGCGGTCGCCAGTTTGGCACCTTCCGTTTTCGGAACGGAAATATAGTTTTCGATATCGACGGTATCCAGTACCTGACCGCCAAAGCGCTCGCCGACCAAACCGGTACGAATGCCTTTACGCGCCGAATAGACCGCCGCTGCTGCGCCCGCTGGGCCGCTACCGATGATTAACACATCATAGACGTCACGCTGGTTCAGCTTCTCAACCTGTTTAGCGCCCGCGCCGGTATCGATTTTAGTCACAATCTCAGCCAGACTCGTCCGCCCTTGGCTGAAGTGTTCGCCGTTCAGGAAAACGGTGGGAACGCCCATGACATTACGGCTTTGGATCTCATCCTGAAACACACCGCCGTCAATTGCGGTATGGGTGATATTCGGATTTAACACTGCCATTAAATTCAGTGCCTGCACCACGTCCGGGCAGTTGTGGCAGGAGAGCGAGTAATACGTTTCAAAGTGGAACGCACCGTCAAGATTACGGATTTGATCGAGTAATTCTTTCGCTTCTTTCGACGGATGACCGCCCACCTGCAATAACGCCAGAATCAGGGAGGTAAATTCGTGTCCCATTGGCGCACCGGCAAAACGCGGGCCGCTTTGGGAATCTGGATTGGTAATCAGGAATGAAGGCTTACGTACTGCCAACTCATTCTTTTCAACAAAACTTACCCGTTCGGACAGCTCAGCGATTTCAGTCAGCAAGGTTCTGACTTCAGCAGATTTCGCGGAGTCATCCAGAGTCGCAATCAACTCAACAGGTTTGGTTAATTTTTCCAGATAGGCTTTCAACTGGACTTTCATCGTATTGTCGAGCATTGGTCGTCCTTAATTAGGCAAGGTGGTACAACGTCAAAATCGTGCGAGGTTCTGGCCCCAAAAAACCGGGCCAGAAAAATCGGGTGCAACGCACCCGATAAAAACAGCCATGTATTCCACAGCTATGTTTTCCGAGGTGTTAGCTTAGATTTTGCCAACCAGATCCAGAGACGGAGCCAGCGTAGCTTCGCCTTCTTTCCACTTGGCTGGGCAGACTTCGCCTGGGTGAGAAGCCACATACTGAGCCGCTTTCACTTTACGCAGCAGGTCAGAGGCATCGCGGCCAATACCTTCCGCCGTGATTTCTACCGCCTGGATGATGCCCTGTGGGTCAACGATGAACGTACCGCGATCGGCCAGACCTTCTGCTTCGCGCATGTTTTCAAAGTTACGCGTCAGCTGGCCGGTTGGGTCACCGATCATGGTGTATTTGATTTTGCCGATGGTTTCAGAACTGCTGTGCCACGCTTTGTGCGTGAAGTGGGTGTCGGTGGAAACAGAGTAGATTTCCACGCCACGCTGTTGGAATTCGTCGTAGTAGTCAGCGACATCACCCAGTTCGGTCGGGCAGACAAACGTAAAGTCAGCCGGATAGAAGAAGAATACGCTCCATTTGCCTTCGATATTCTTCTCGGTCACTTCGATGAATTGACCGTCTTTGAAAGCCATGTTTTTGAATGGTTTAACTTGGGTATTGATTACTGACATCACTTTATCCTCATGTGTTTTCGCATGTGGCTAAAGTACAGAAACGTGATCGCTATCACCAATCCGTTGTCTTTATCGAATCAATAAGCAATACCTAACGTAGGGCGGGATCAGGGATAGGTGATCTCCATATTCTGGCCACCGATCCTGATCGTCTTGAAACGTGGGGCAACGGCTTCAACCTTGCCATCCTTCACCAGCGTGACCAGTTTTTCCGTCCCTATCGCGCCAAACATACTGGCCGCAATCTGCCACTGCCCCTTTTCATCACGAGCGAGGATCTTCCCACCATTCCCCCAGCCGACTCTGGGAAAAACGAGCACTTCGTTATGACCGTCACCTGTCAAATCAATAGCAAAGAGCAGGCAAGGGATTTCTCTGCATTGATTACCCAGATTATCGCCCTGCAACATGCTTTCGACTCCGTCTTCCAACGGCCCCACCCACTCGACCTGAACAGGGAGCACTTTCGCGGGGCGACCTTCCAGCCGCTCGAGCAGCACCTGACGCCCTGTCGCGTCAAGTATCCGGTCGTGCTTCAATTCTGCGGCCAGCCACTTAAATTGCTGCCTGCCCGCCGTTCCTAACTCATCACGCAGCGCCCATAGATCAAATTCATCAATCGGCGTTTTCCCACTAAGCAAGCGCTGAACCTGATTTTTCGCGCTAAACGCTTCTGGATTTAACAACGGCGTATGTAGCAATATCACCAAAACACAGATGACGGCAGCGAGCAGCGGATTGCTCATACGCAAATGCCCCAACCAGACGCCAGAACGGCGGATGACGGCCCACACCATCGCCAGACTGTAAAGCATCGCAATCGCCACCACGAAGATCGACTGAAAACGGAAAGGCGTCAGGCCATACTGCTCGATACGCAGCCAACTGGAATAGCCCGCCAATGCAACCAAGACAGGCAGGCACAGCACGCTGGCACTGACCAACCCGCGTAACACCGCCGGATAAGCGTGGCCTTCGTTATCATCCTGAGAGGCGCAGTTAATCAAAAGAGGTTTACGCCCATCAGGCATAACAGAATGACGGTAGAGCGGCCAGTATTCCATATCGGCTCCAAACCGCTAAAAGGCAGCGTCAAGGTGAAAACTACGGTAATCAGCGCACTAAACGGCAGCAGGAAGCGGCAAGCCGACAGCAGAATCCCACGCAGTAGCACGACGACCGCTTCTTTGGTCATTCCGATATAAATACCGACAGAAAACACCATCGGTAAGAACAGCATATAAAATCGATGATGGCTAAGTACTTTACTCACCAGCCGAAAACCCAACATATTGAACAGCATGCCGCACAGTACGAGCAGCAACACAACCACCAGGACTAATAGCAAAGCCATCAATACAGTAAAAATATTGCTCCAGGCATCTTTACAGAGTGCTTTATAGGATGGCCATCGCCCTTCACGTGTTGACCAACTGCGCATGAAAGTGCAGCTGATATAACCGAGTAGGATGCCACACAGTAGCCAGGAATCAGGCAGGTAGTTTCCCCGCCGTCATAAAGAACCCAACCGCTAATCGCCGTCATCAGCACGGTCAGCGCGCCGGCCCAAAGCCACGTCTTATTCACCAAGAGCGTGCGCTCCAGCAATTGCAGACTGATTCCGCCAACCGCCGCCATTGTGATCAACATCGTTTGAAGAATGCCGCTTTTCATTTCCTGCACAGCGACAAATAAAAGCCCCTGGAGCAGGCCAATAACCAGATAAAACCTTAACGATGGGGAACTGGCAGGCATGGCAAATCCTTTTAGCGATACAAATAAATGAGCCATCTACTTTAGCATCGAATTACCGCAGTCCGCGGTTCTGGGTGCTCGTATCCTTCAGATATTTGGTGAAACACGTATAGCATTCAATGCTAACGTGGTGTCCGTAGTGCCTTTCTCATGGCTGACGCCATACTCAAATAAGTGACTAAGGAATCTGCACCTCGCCCGCTTCCAGCCCGGCGATCTCTACGCCCTGTGCCACCGTTTTCCCCAGCGTCACGTTGATTTTCTTTGACGGGGCGTCAGCGGTCGGACGGTAAATCACATAGGCACGGCCATTGTCGTCAGTGCGCACCGCCTGTGCAGGCACCGCGATGCCCTGCTCGTTGCGATAGACAATAATCGCCAGCCGCGCGCTCATCCCCAGGCGAATATGTTGCCTTAAGTCCGCTAACGGCGTATCGAGCGACACCACCACACTATAGTACGCGCCGCTGCCTGACATATCGGCCACATCAGCCTGCATATCAATCGACGCGACCTTGCCTGTCAGCGTTTGCCCGGCAAAACCATCCCCGGTCACGTTAACCACCATGCCTTCTTGCAGCTGATGCAGGTCGGTCTCTTCTACCCGGGTCGCCACCTGAAAACGATCCTGAGCAATGACCCCCAGCAGCGGCGTCCCCTGACTGACCAGCAAACCGGGTTGGATGACCACAGGCTTGCCGTTATCAGGCGTAGCGGGGCGCACGACAACACCGCTAAACGGGGCCTTGACGATTTGCCGTTCAACCTGCGCAGCCAGCGTCTGATAGCGCACCTGTGCATTCGTCAGTTCCATCTCTGCAATCTTGCGATCCTCACCGTTCCCACGCGCCAGTACCGTTTTCAGTTCCTCCTGCGCCGCGTTCAGGTCCTGCTCCTGTGAACGAATTTGCTGCTTTAGCGTATCAACTTCCATACGCGCGACGATGCCGCGCTCGAAGAGCGCCTGTGTATCCCGAAGATTGGCTTGCGTATTGCTAAACGTTGACCGGGCAGAGCTTAATGCGCGCCGCGCACGCGACACCTCCGAGCTTTGTTCCCACTGCCTGAGCGTTTGTACCTCGCGCTGCGTCTTGAGCACGTCAGCCTGAGCCTGACGCAGTTGAATCTCAATTTGCCCGGGATCCAGTATCAGTAATGTTTGCCCTTCTTCGACGCGTTGTCCCTCGCGTGCCAGCACCTCACGGATGACACCTTCAAACGGCGCTGCCAGAGTGGTCTGCATCGCGGCCTGGATACGTCCAACCAGCCCTAATTGATTTTCCAACAACTGGGGCTGAACAGGGAGCCATTGCCCCTGAGGCGCGTTTTCCTGCTCGTTCGTACGCCCTGCCAGCAGCCAGATGAGCACGCCAAACGCGACGATCAGCAGCAGTACCATAAGGTGACGCAGGCGAGACAGAAAGTGATGCCTAATCATTGAGTGCGATATCCCAGCTTTGTAATGTGGTGCCCAGCGTCTCATCCAGTTCAGCCTGCGCATTAAGGTAGCTGATAAGCGCATTGAGGCGGGCATTTTCAGCGTTGCGTAAATCGTTCTCAAAGCTCAGCACCTGAAAGTTACTGGAACGCCCAACGGTGAGCTTTTCTCGTTCAATCTCCAGCTTGCGCCGCGACAAATCCCGCGCACGTTGGGAAATCTCAAACTGCCGCCAGCGCGTACCAATATCACGCACCGCATTGGTGACATCGCGTTCAAGCTGCTGCCTGACTTCATCCAGTTGAATATGCTGATTACGCACATTCACTCGCGCCCGAACCTCCGCCTGACGGGTACTCAGATCGCCAATAGGAATCTCCACCTGAACGCCAACATAATTTTCCCAGGTACGTGAGGTACTGCTCTGTGCTGCACGGTCGCGCACCTGACTCGCGCCCCCAATCAGCGAGACATCCCACAGGCGATCGTTACGTGCAACCGCCAGACCGAGCGCCGCCTGCTCGTTGGCGATGATCTGCGCCAGATAGGCCGGTCGGGAGGCTTCAGCCTGCTTCAGCGCCTGTGCGGCGTTAACATCTAGCCGCTGTGCCTGCATAGCATCCGTTGCCACAATCAGCGTATTTAAATCCAGTGCCAGAAGTTGCAACAGCGCAAGACGGGCGGTATCCAACTGGTTTCTGGCTTCTTCATGCGCCAGTTCCTGCGTGGCCACTTCAGCTTCGGTTTGCACAATTTCAAATTCGGCCATGCGCCCGGCGGCAATCATTGCACGGTTAACGTCTACCAGTTGGCGCGCACGCGCCAGCGCATCACGCGCGATTTGCAGTTGCTCCTGCGAGCGCAACACCTCCCGATAGGCAGCAATAATCTGCGTAATCGTCTGTGAAACCGTAGATTTCAGCGCCAGACGATTTAACTGTTCAGACAGCCGCGCAATGTGGACTGGTGCGGTCGTGACGTCTTTACCTGCGCCGCGCAGCAAGGTTGAATTACAGTAATGTTGGCGCCATCGTTACGCGACAGCCCGGCGTTATCAGCCTGCGTGTGACGATAGGTCCAGCCGAGGCTGAAGCGGGTGCCATACGGTGTGAGCAGGGTTGATGTCGGCGTCAGATTGCCCTGCCGGTAACGATCGCTTTGGTTACGGTTGGAAAGGTAGCTGCCCGTCAGCGACAGCTTGGGGTAAAACGATCCTCCGCCACCCGAAGATCAAATTTCTGCGCGATACGATCCAGATAGGCGCTACGGATCGCGCGATTGTCGCGCAAGCCAAGATAAATGGCATCGCTCAGCGTGAGATCGATCGTTTGTGCATTTAACGATGTAGTGACTGTCGCCTGACCCTGTCGCGTCGCCTGAGAAGGATTCAACGCTGTTTCCGCATACCCTTCATGAGCAGAAAACAACATCAGTAAAAACAGGGTAGATTTACGCATCGCGTAGCGCCTGTACAGGTTCAAGCCGCGCGGCGCTCATCGCGGGTTAAGCCCAAAAACAGGCCAATCACCAATGAACTGCCAATGCCGAGGGGAAGTGACAATCCCGAAAGTGAAAAAGCTGACCAGTCTGAAAAAGACAAACAGCCACGCCGCCGCGATGCCACACACCGCCCCGATCAGAGCTCCGCAGGCGGATAGCACCACGGCTTCCAGTAAAAATAGCCCCGCAATATCACGCGGCCGCGCACCCAGCGCCATACGAACACCGATTTCACGACGTCGCTCGGACACATTCATCACCATAACATTCATCACCCCGACCCCGCCTACCAGCAGGGAAATCCCTCCCAGCCCCGCCAGCAGCCATGAAAACATCCGCGACTGCTGCGCCATTCCTTCCAGTAGCTGCTGTGGGATTTGCACATCGATATCCAGTTTCGGCATCAGAGCGGCCAAATAATCCTTTAACTGTGAGCCGTTTGCATCAGCGTATCGCTGTTGCTGTTACGTGCAATCACGCTGATGATTTGTGGGGCAGGCATGACACGCCGCATACCGGAGATCGGCATCAGGATAGAATCATCAACCGAGACAGGCACCAGAGGGTTGTGCCCCTGCGGCTGAAGGATTCCGACGAGCTCAAACAGGTATCCTCCCACCTGCACGCGTTCACCCAAGGCAGCGATGCCCCCTGCGATGCCCATTGTTCCGCAACATTCGCCCCCAACACGATATAGGTACTTTGCTCATCGAAATCACTCAGGTAGCGGCCCTGCGCGAGCGTCAGCCCTAAAACGTCCGACAATTCAGCTCGGCTGCCCACCACCATGGTACTCAGTGAACGCCCGCGCAGCCGCGCTTCGGTGGAGGTAACAATTAATGCGGTTGCCGCCTTAATATCAGGTAGGTGTTGTCGCAAAACCGGGATATCCAAATCTGCCGGAGCCGAGTCGGTAGCATGGCTGCCTCAGCCGATTCTGCACGGTGGCCACCAGCAGGTCGCTGCCCATCCCTCTGAAGACGCCCATGGCTTCGGCTTCCGCGTTGTGCCCGATATTCAGCAAAGCGACAACAGATCCGCAGCCCACGGCAATCCCAAGGAGGGCCAGAACGGCACGCCGTCCCAGAAGAATAAGGCTGTTCAATGGCTCAAGCAGACGTTGTTGTAGCGAAGGACCATAGTGGCCTTGCCCCGCTTCCATCCGTGAGCGAGGATCAGACATGGTTCGCCTCGTGGATTCGGCCGTCCTGCACATGAATGCGCCGGGCCATACGGCAGGCCATACCTTCGTCATGCGTCACCATCACCAGCGTCGTCCCCTGTTCGCGGTTCAATGCCAGCAAGAGCGTGATGATGTCGTCAGCCGTTTGGCTGTCGAGATTGCCGGTCGGCTCATCCGCAAGCAGAAGTGCAGGTTCACCGACCAGCGCACGCGCAATAGCCACCCGCTGACGTTGACCACCAGACAGGTCGGCAGGCCGATGGTGGGTTCGCTCTGCAAGCCCGACGCGCGCCAGCTGTATCTGTGCGGCTTGGCGAGCGACCTGACGCGAGACGCCGCGGTAGGTCAGAGGAAGCGCAACGTTATCCAACGCATCCAGGCGCGGCAGTAAATTAAAACTCTGGAAGACAAAGCCAATGACCTGATTACGCACGATCGCACGTTCATCAGCACTTGCCTGAGACATATCCTGCCCTGCGAGCAGTAAACGCCCCGAGACAGGCTGATCGAGCAAGCCGATGATGTTAAGCAAGGTGCTTTTACCGGAACCCGATGCGCCCACAATCGCGCAGCTTTGCCCGGTAGGAATAGACAGTGAAATATTGTGCAGCACCGATTGAGAGGAAGCACCGATACTGTAGGTGTGTGAAATACCTTGTAAACAGATCAGATCCGTTATTCTTGCATCAGACATCCTTGCCTCTTTGCCGATCCCCTAGAGCATCACATGAATCGGATTATCCTACTGTTTATGCTTTAGGAAAAGCCAAACTCTCCGTCATACGATCCAGAAATACTTGCAAGTCCTTTACGCTCTGAGGTAAGCCATCGCTTTCCGAAGCTTGAATCTGAGACAATAGTTGCGCATCGTATCCTTTGGGCAATTGTGCTTCTTCAATTGCTGGTAAGGATTTGTAATGCTTTAGAATCTCTGACAATGTACCAGAAGAGACTTGTCCAGTTCGGTTATACTCCTCATCCATTTTGGCGATCGCGGCACGCTTCCACTGCTGCTCTTGATCATAAGACTCCAACCAGGCCGCACGTCTTTCATTGACGGTGAAATCACCACTTTCATCGTAGGCGATCAACGCTAACTGCTCGCGGGACATTCCCTGAACGGGTTTACACCATCACCATTCACGAAGCTGGTCGCTTGTTTGGCCCGAGCTAATAAATCGGGGTCTTCTGTTTTAGGCACTTCGGCATCGTGAGCAGCTTTGTTCATATCATAGCTCGCGCCTAACAGCTTCTCAGTGACCGATCTGGCGATATCTCCTAAACCATCACGATCGGTTCCTGCATCTCGGGCGGCAGCCCGAACAGCAGCGTCGCTTAACTGACGAGCGAGTGCGGATACCTGAGTGCTCTCACTGTTCGTCGCTGTTGCATTATTCTCTTGAACCGATGCCACAGTCGTTGCATCAACAGCGCTTTTTCCAACCGTATTGGCCGGGATATAGCGGCTGGATACAGCATCAAGTGAATTTATTTTTCCATAATCTGCCCCTATTTAAAAGCAGCGATGCAATGACATTGAACATACCGCGCTGCTATACCAGCAAAGCTGAGCAAGTCAAAAAAAGGGACGTCAATGACACATGACGTCCCCATGACATACATAACAATAGCGCTAGCGACAGGTTTTATACAAAGCATGACCTCTCGCCTATCAACAAAAATACATCGCCTGCTGATTATTTCATTGTGAATTCAACATTCCACGCATATGTGGATAAACTCTGCGAAGTAATCGTTGCAGTACAGACAGCCCCACCGCTTCCCTCAGCTGATTTATTCCATTTTGGCGCCTTTTAGGGCCGCCAGGATTGAAAAGGCCACCAGGAATGATGGTATTTACGAAGGTAGTACCGAATACGCACGTTTTACTACCCATGGTATAACGAACAATTGCTGCATTAGCATCAGGGCTGATGACATTCTGAACCCGATAAATATCAGACCCCTTAGCAGGAACAGTCGTAGCGGGTTTGGGGCTGGCGCTGGCGTTAGTACTGACTTCATTGTTAGTAATAACTTTGTATGTCGCGGTTTCGTTGCCTAAGTTTTTGAAAGTCACAGTCACTGGAGGCCCCGCGTAAGCAGCTCCAGCAGCAAACATAGAAGTCACAATACTAGCCAGAAGCACCTTTTTAAAAGTCATCGCACTTTTCTCCATGTGTTAATATTTTTTGCTTGTATGACGGAAAATCCGCCCAGCTCAGATGCGGCACAGACCTTGAATCTGCGCCACAAATCCATTCCAGTGGCGACGTAATATTATTTCCCCCACCATAACTTCAGAGGATCGCTAAAAACAACGTTAACCTTTGTGAAATTTAACGGCAAAGGTGGAAAAACTTTAATTTATTTCCATATAAATCCGTCGACATCATAAATTCTTAGCAGGAATAAAAACTAACCACAACAAATAAAACACACAGAAAAACAATGATCAAAATAATAATTTCTCGATCACATTATTAAAAAGCAACACCAATTCAAAAATTGAATCCGAATTCCGACACACTTTAGCGTTCATCATTTAGATTTATTTTTTATAAACATTAAATTTTACTTTTCTTATTCCGTTAATAATGGATAGTGAATGCGGATTTCGTATAGGGCCCCGACCGCGCAGTAATACACTGGCTGGAAGGAAATCGTCATATAGGAACCATTAACAAAGTACCGGATCTGCTAACACAATGGTTGGACATTTATTGCCCCATAACAAGGCTGCCAAGAGACTGACATCCTGATATCGATAGCAAAAAATACCGCCATGATGCCTGATGCAGAAAAGCACTGTAATGAGTAAAAAAACGTAAGAATACCCAGGAGAAATCATGAAGAAGGAATTCGTTTCTTTGTCCCTACTAATTGCTGCCAGTGTAACAGCGTTCCCTTTAATGGCCGCCACTGGCAGTATCAGTGAAACACCACTATCAGCACAAATAAGATTTGTTTATTCCGATGGCTCAAGTACCCCTGCGTTGAACCAGTTTTATGCGAGTGCAACAAAGTTTCCCTCTGGGACATTGAGCAAAACTAAGAAGCTGACCCAGGTAAATTATAGCGTAGCGTCCTACCCCACTGCATATACTGAAAGTGTCGACATATGTTATTATCTACCTTATCAGACATCACCAACAAAATGTATTATTGTCCCTAAAGGTACATCAGGAACAACCGCTCAATTCAATGAATTACGTTTTGACCACGGTGTACGAATTCAAATTCAGCACAAACTGACGGGAAAACCCGGAGAGAATCTACAGCCATTACAAAAAAGAGAGCATTACTTGGGAATATACTTATTAGCCTAATTAATTATTCACATCGTTATAATTGACGGTAGCGATATATTTCTAGCTTCCTTTAAAAACAGGCAAGGGGTAATTTCCATTATGATTATCAATACATCCACAGCGGCATACGCTCAGATAAAAAATATATCAGGCGATGACCAAAAACAGTTCGCCCCTTGCCTACAACGGTAAATAGCACGAAGGATGAGATATTATCGACCAAGCAAGCCCAAATAAGTGGTAAAGGGCTGATGATGTCTCGCTTGTTTGGTGGTACAGATACAATTCCGTCAGTGCAGACACAATTAAACGAAGCTACGATGCAGATGTCCTCTGTTAACTTCCTCACCAATGAGGATCGCAGTATGCTGTCCGAGTTGTATGCTCAGGCTCAACAACAAGGAACAGACTTGGGGTATGTGGACGCCCTGGCGAGAGATCTGGGTGACTATCGTATGTTTGGGGGCGTAAGTGCCAACGTCAATAGTGGGGGAATGTATGATACCAGTGGGCGCATGCAGACCTTTAAATTTACCGAAACGGATACTGCAACAGCTGCACGCATACTAACCGGTGATGGAATCGCTAAAACATCACTGGATTCTGGATTTCTACGCTATGCACTCGATCCTGGCTTTTCGTTCGATCATCGAACAAATTTTGAATTTCTAGAAGAAGTTGTGAACAATTTCGGTCAGGGGACGGTAAATGAAGGTCAGCCTTTCTCCGGTAAATTCTCTGTCTACACACCGTCTGGAAATCAAAACTTCATTATTGAAACCTCCAGCGAGATTACATTGCATTCTGAGGAACCAGACTTTCGAAATGTCGATGGGGTATTCTTTGTCACCGAAACCGGGTTAAAGAATGGATTTAACCTTATCGATGGAAATCCTGTACAGGGGCTTCCAATGATTATGCTGGATCTCCTTAAGACAGGTAACACTCTCTGAATAGTATGAAATAGCCACATTCGATGCTAGTTTCTGAACAACATGCCAAGAACTCAACTCAATTCAACTAAGCTAGCGTTAATCTGGCTACGCCGATGTTCTTAGCCGTAGGAAAATCAGTGTCTAAAAGAGTCTTCGAGGTATCAATATTTAGCCAGGATGAATAATAGGCGGTATAGAGATAAGAACCTAATATCAGTGTATTGGAAGGTTTTAGAAAAACGATGAAAGATTTTGGAGCGGGAAACGAGACTCGAACTCGCGACCCCGACCTTGGCAAGGTCGTGCTCTACCAACTGAGCTATTCCCGCATAGAATCGGATTTACTATCTTTTACTTCAGCAAACTACACTGAATCAAAATTTATCAAACCCTGCCAAATCACTCGTAACCTAATGAATTTAATCACTATTTAATAACCAAGCGATTCAACGGACAGCATTATGTACCAACCAACTCAGCGTGGCAAGCCCTTTTCACGGAAAAACATTGTCGCGCAGTGTATCAGCAACATCGCTGTGGAGGCGAAGCTATGATGCCGCCTCCACAGCCAGACCGCCTGACGTTAAGGCGGCCTGATATTTCATAGTCTTCTGCGTATCAGGATTTTACGCTTTTCAACAAGGTTTGCTTACAAATATGCCCGAAGGTGACGTGAGTGACATTATCCCCACCGACACCAGACCCAGGCTGAGCAGGGATTTCAACACGCCATGCGCCAACATCAAAAGTTGTGCTCCACGTATTGATATAACCCAGATTATGGTCCTGGAACTGTGTCGTGTAATCAGCATAACAGGTATCCAACTTCACAACCCCGAGGCACTTCCATCTGACCCCGTCTTTATAATATGGGCATTGCTCGCACCAAATTCTAATGCACCATTATTTTCGCGCTGGTCAAGATAAAGAACAGCTTCAACATTTGGAATACCGACCCTGTTGAATCAGACGAACGAACGCGCCAGGTCACATCGCGATAAGCTTGCGTCGTCATAAAGCCATAAGGCGCCCATGCTGAGTTAGGGATACGCAGAACGTTACTTTCTCCCTCAACAGCGATAGACCCTGCAGCAATTCTGGAGCCTAATGACATTCTGTAAATCTGAGAGACTGTCGGTAATCTTGATGGATTAGGTAACACTCTCACCAAAATCTTCTCATTGGGCTGAGATGGAACAATAGTATATCCCTGCGCAGTATTGCGCGTTGTCCAATTATTTCCACCATCGGTAGAAGACGCCAGTAACCAATTGTTATTCGTTCCGCTCTCAACGCCATCAAGACGCAGGAAAACCTGCTGACCACGTATTGCGGTAAAGGCGTAGTAATCCGCATCAGAATTGCTATCAGAATTACCAGCAATTCGATTCAGGCCATCTGGCAGAGAAAAAGCCAGAGAAGGAATATCATTTAACTCATAAGCATCTATATTCGCATTAACGATAGCGCCAAAATTAAAACCGGAGCCATCAGCAGTATTGGCCTCCATAAACCAGTAATAGTGCCCCGGCGTAGTTAAATCTAATGTAGCCTCATCAGCATTCCCCGCTTGATTTGAATAATTAATTGCCGTCACATTATTCTGGCCATCATCGCGCATCAAGCTGAGTGCAATATCTGTTTCAGGACTCATGCCTACAACGAAAGCAGTTGTTTTAGAACGCTGAGTGATTTCAAAGTGATAACAGGCGCTACCTCCACTTTGCAGCCCATCCAGCGTATAAATTGAATTTACGGCAAGGGTCGGACACAAAGGGGTGAAGGCAGCGTTATTCGCAAGAAGTTGGGTGCTGGATAACGGTTTTGTTTGCGCGCTTTTTGCATCAGCCTGCGCAGTTGATGTATTAGGGGAAATAACGACAACGCCCTCATTTTCCGCTTTATGAAATTTATAATTACTTGCAGCATGCGCTTGTATACTATTAGGGGCATCAAATACAGAAACCGTGCCTTTCTTTTGCAGTTTCCCAATATCCTTCACTTCGACAGAAACGCTGGTTTCAGCAAGCGCTGAACCCATGCAGAATGCCAGCCCAACTGCCGCAAGACATAAATTCAAACGGTGATATTTCATCCCAAGATTTCCTTATTTTTGAGGATTCTCAAATAGAACGCAGAGTTATTATTTAAAAATTAATAAAAATTGATTCTTAACGGGAGTAGTATTACACCAGCACGCTATATAATCCCAATGAATTTTTACAAAAATATTTAAAATGAAATTTTTAATGAGTGATTTTTAAATATTATTAATGTAATTAAATCACTCATTGATAATTCTCAAACTAATTAATTCAATATTCGCGATTAAAATCTACCTCGCCACGCAGCGTATTATCAGCATTAAAGCGAGCGAGATTATCCAGAAATAGTCTTCCTATCGTTCAGGCAATGTGAATAGATCCACACTTTTGGAGTGAACGATGCCTACAGATCGTTCTGTAGAGGCCGCCAAAAATCCGACCTCTACATTTAGCATCCTCGGCAATAGATAGCCTATTTATAGAGTTGACTATCCCACGTGCTATCCATCGCTTTTTATGGATCCCTCCAGCATCTCCATCACGAGTCGCGAGACTAGACATGTGCTTGGTGAAAAATTCAAGCCCCATATCGATGGTTTGCCCATAAGTATCTCGGTTAAGCGTTACATTGGGTTTTAGTCCAAGGCGACTATTAAATTCCGCAATCTGGGCATCCGCAAGTTGGTTGGCTAAGGTAACCATTCCTTCAGAATCATTCAGCGCCTTTCCAAGCGATTAATTTGTTCCCAGTTCAACCCATCAGTTTGCGTCACGAACAACGTTCCATCTTTATTTACACTGAAGCCAAAAATGCCCCCTGTAAATCAGGATGTTCATCGGCAAGTTGTTCAAGGAAAGACAAGTACGTTTTCTCCATCTGATCTTGCACAGCGATACGATGGAGAATTGCCTCATCAGATTCACGAATACGATGATTTCCAGCAATATACTCCTCGATATTAATATCCGCAGAGGCTAATTGTCTGCGTCTGGCCAGTTCTTCTTCACTAGGTTGAACAACGCTCGCCCCTTCAGTCGTTCTAAGCTGCTCAGGTGTCGCACCATCCAACTTCGGTTTTGCGACTTCAGCCTGAAATTTAGCGAGCGCTTCTGGGCTTATCTCTACAACCTGACGTTCGATGTTTTCTCAGTTAATAAGACTTTATTATTCGTGACATTCTGTTGTTCAGCGTTGTTATTCAGTGCCAGGCTGCTTTGTCCTGACAATGTCGCTGCGTACGATCCCAAGGTAGAAATACTATCCATAATACCATTTGCTCCTGTGTGTCATCATTTTATGCTATGCGGCAAGGTTTCCCTGCAAATGTGCTCAATGTGACATGAGTAATGTGTTTTCTCCTGCACCAACATCTTTCTGAACTGAGCCACCAGCACACCGAAAATATGCAAACTACCGGATATAAATATATCGCGATAGATTATCTCAATATTCGCTTATCTTTGAATAAGCCTAATAAGGTAACTTCCCTAAACGCAGGATTTGGAACAGGCTACATTAGGACTGCATTATGCAACCCTAATATAGTCTTAACGGTTATTTTTCAGAATTCTTTAGAATAGAGTCATCACGAAATAATTATCAATAAAATTAATTCAACACTAATAATACATTTAATACTCGCGACTAAAATCCACCTCACCACGCAGCGTATTATCAGCATGAAAGCGAGCGAGATTATCCAGAAATAATCGTCCCATCAGCCCCGGCACCATCGGCCCGGCAATGTGCGCCGTCAACGTCAGGTTTGGCGTGTTCCAGAACGGATGGCTGTACGGTAGCGGCTCTTGCCTGAATACATCCAGCACCGCTCCCGCAATCTGTCCATCACGTAGCGCTGCCTGTAAATCATCATCCACCACGGCGCTACCACGCCCGACATTAATGAACAGCGCCGAAGGCTTCATGGCTGCAAACAGGCGGGCATCATAGATATCGATGGTTGCCGAGGTATCGGGAAGGAGGTTGATGACATAGTCGGCCTTCGGTACTGCGGCAGGTAGCTCCGCTAAGCTCATGATCTGTTTAAAATCAGGCCGCTGCCTTGGCGTACTGACAATGCCGTATAGCTCGACACCAAAAGGCCGTAGAAAGCCCGCAACCTCACAGCCGATCTCTCCCGCACCGACAATCAGCACGTTCTTATCCGCCAGCGATCCCGGTAAACGGTGATCCCAGCGCCGCTCTTCCTGACTGGCTTGCCGTTCTCCCAGACGCAATTCATGCCTGAGCATATAGGCAATCACGTATTCAGCTATCGGCTGCCCAAATACGCCAACGGCGCGACTCAGACGGTAATCACGCGGTAACCCATCGGCCAGCAGCGGCTTGAACCCCGCCCAGGTAGACTGTAGCCACGTTGGTTTAGCCCCTTGAGCCAGCAGTGCCGCAGCGGTATCCGGCTCGCCCAGCCAGATCGGACAGCTCGCCGCCTGCTCTGCCGTACCGTTTGAGAGCACCAGCTCAAGCTCCGGCGCACTATGATTTAAGACAGAGCCGATCTCATCGGCACGCGAGTCCAGCAGCAGAATAGCGGTCATAAACACGTTCCTTAACGGGATGAAGCACCTGCGGCTTCACCCCGATGATTGTCGTTATTACATTTACGATTCGGCCGAAGCTTGAATGAGTGACGTCAACAGCGCGCCGCGCTTCGCTTCCGATTTTTTTCACCAGTGCGGCGAGTTTCTTGGTATTGCCCCAGATGAGATACAAGATATGTTCTATCACGGCGGGTTCCCGCATCCGCACTTCTTCGACCAGTTTTTCGAACAGCGCGTCACTCTCTAACGCAGGCAACATATTCAACTTTAGGCTTTCTGTCGCATGGCTCAGACAGGCAACCAGCGCCGCCACGTTCTGCGACGTCACGCTATGCTTATCGAAAAACACCCGAATGAAAGCATCCTGTACCGATTGATGCTCATCATCCACGCTTTCCATATACGCTTTTACGAGCGGGAAATACCCCGCATCGGTCAGACCCAGCCCAAATACCGCATAGCTTCCCGGCATGATGCACTTCTCACCTTCCGAATCGGCGTACCATTCAAATTGCTCAATCGCTGCACGAGCATAATCCTCAAGAAGCGGATAGTTCGAGGCATACTGCAACGCGTTAGCAAAAACGATGCGTATCCGATTTTGCCAGCCCCTTGATGGGAAGGTACTGTCGCACAGACGATTTCAGGACGATCTTGTAGCTCTTTGGGAAGCCGAGCGTCAGTAAGCGCGTAATGAAGCGTAGCGCCTGTTCATACGCTTCAGCGCTTTCCTTGCGAATACGAACGGTGATGGTCGCAAATACGTCATTCGCCACGCATTCTACTTCTTCATTCTTCAGGTTAATCAGCGCGTGCTCAAACGTACCGCTTCCCTCTTCCATCATGCTTACCGCGCGCGGATAACCCAACTGCTTCGCGATATCCAGATATTCCAGAGCCTGGGACTTACTATAAGAAGGTTCATAGCGCAGAATCATAACGGCCGCATAGAGCACTAATTCAACGGGATGAAGCGCTTGTGAACCCTGTAACTCCAGTGCGATACCGGGCTTGAGGGTATACTTATCTGGTTCAAAAAATACTCGGGTTTGGACACGTCGCAATAGCGCAACAAAAAGTGCTGATCCACCCACGCCTTTAACTCACGGGTAATGGTGCGTCGATGCTCAGGCAATTCCGCACTTCCTGCGTTTCGCTGCTGAATCAGCTCAAGCAGAGTGATGACGTTGTCGATATCCATCGCAGGAAAGAGATGCGCATCGAACAGGTGACGAACCAGAAAGAAAGTTTGTAACTTCTTTGTTGGCGCGGTGCCGTGGGTAAGATAGCGATCGATATAGTCGTGAATCGCGTTAGTAGCCGCTGTTTTTTCACCTCATTGGTGAATGTAAACAGCGTAATCAGCAAGCGACCTTCCGTTGCCGGAAATACAGCCCGAAAACAAAACCGGTAGTCAATCAGCGCCGTATCGGCCAATTTCTCAACACGCTGCGCGATAGCCTGCGCCAGCACCGGAACCACCTCCTCCTGTATTTGCGCGACGCTCAGCGCCCCTTTGCGACTGCCGGGCGACAGCCCATCGGCATCCGGCTTCGCTTCAGAGGATATCGACGTACGCCCAGGAGCATAATCCAGTATCAGATCGTCATGGATGCCAGCCTGCAATGTTGTTCGCGATATAATCTCATCGAGCCCGGCCCTTTGCTCCTGCGTATCAAACCATTTGTTGATTGCCGTAAGCGATTCATCCCGCATCGGCAGGTCGTGTTGTGGTAATGCCTCGGTTTCGTTTGAATGCCTGTCCGTCATTTTTCTCTTTATCCTTACTTATCGCAGATGAAACGTTGCCCCAAAGAACAGTATTAATGGTGTCTACCAACCGCCCAAAAGATATGCCTTGCTCGTTATTCTGTAGCAGTAAGAGGTAGCGAACATTGCAGGAGAGCTAAACCAAGATAAATTTCCATTTTAAACTGTCTTTTCGCTGTGATAGAGAAGGAAAATCAACGCGTTGGTGTAACAATGAGGAGTGTCGACGAATAGTACCGCATCCATGCCTCTTTGGTGACAGGAAATTACGACGGCTTGATTTTTCTCATGATGTCGAGAAGGCGTGATAAATCACTTGATGCTTGATGATAGTCCCACAGCGTCGGGAGGAAGTCCGTGCTGTGGGACCCAGGCCAATTAAGCGTTCAGCGTGGCGTTATCAATGACGAAGCGGTATTTCACATCGCCTTTGAGCATCCGCTCGTAGGCCTCATTGATTTCGTCGGCGCGGATAAGCTCGATATCGGACACAATCCCGTGCTCGGCACAGAAATCCAGCATCTCCTGCGTCTCAGGAATGCCGCCAATCATCGATCCTGCCACCGTACGGCGTTTCATGATCAGGTTGAACACGTTAGGAGAAGGATGCGGCGATGCCGGCGCACCGACCAGCGTGAGCGCGCCATCGCGCTTCAGCAGCACCAGAAACGCATCCAGATCGTGCGGCGCGGCAACGGTATTCAGGATTAAATCGAAGCTGCCCGCGTGCACTGCCATCTCTTCCGCGTGACGAGACACCACGACCTCATTAGCGCCCAGCGCCTTAGCATCTTCACGTTTGATTCAGACGTGGTGAACGCCACAACATAGGCCCCCATGGCATGCGCCAGTTTGATCCCCATGTGGCCAAGCCCACCGATACCTACGACGCCGACCTTCTTACCCGGCCCGGCATTCCAGTGTCTCAGCGGCGAATAAGTCGTAATCCCCGCGCATAGCAGAGGCGCAACAGCAGCCAGCTCCGCCTCAGAGTGACGGACGCGCAGCACATAACGTTCATGCACGACGATCTGCTGAGAGTAACCGCCGAGCGTCCAGCCGGGCTCATCCGCCGTCGGGCCGTTATAGGTGCCGACCATGCCATCACAGTAGTTTTCTAAGCCATCATCACATTCTTCACAGTGTCGACAGCTGTCCACGATGCAGCCGATACCCACCAGATCGCCCGCCTTAAAGGCGGAGACATGGGCCCCTACCGCCGATACCGCCCGACGATTTCATGGCCAGGCACACAGGGAAACTGTGTGCCCGCCCATTCAGCACGCACCTGATGCAGATCCGAGTGGCAGATGCCACAGTACGCAATCTCAATCTGGACATCGTGAGCTCCGGCGCACGGCGGACGATCTGCAACGGTTCGAGAGGTTTATCGCCCGCATGGGCCCCATACGCATGAACAAGCATGGCTATTTCCTTTTCTGTTGAGAAACCAATTATGTTGAGAAACTTATCGTGTAAAGAAACCGACTATGTGGAAAACACGCTATTTTCCTCAATTCCCCAGCAAACAGGTATAGCATTCCGCTTGTTTTCTTGCCTAATTCTGCATTTTTATGTTCGCATGACGTATTACAGACGACGTTATTCACCACCGTCATTCATCAGAGGGTCATTTTGGTCAACGCCAGCGAAGCGCCTAACGCAATCAGGGCAACGCCGATACCTTTGTCGACCAGATGTTGCCTGTCGAGCAGCCGACGACGCATAGCAGGAGCGGCAAAAACAGCGCAACCATGCTGAACCAGACCCAGTGCGCCACTGACATGAATAACCCGTAGCCAACGTTATGGCTTACTGGGCTACCAGGCTGCACAACCTGAGTATAGGTGGCAACGACAAACAGCATGGTTTTTGGGTTAAGCGCATTGGTGAGAAAGCCCATGCGAAACGCGGCAAGCGCTGACGGCGCATGACCGGATGCCTCTTCTAATGTTATTTTTGCCGTATTGGTTAACGACTTATACCCCAAATAAATCAGATATGACGCCCCAGAATCTTCATCATCATAAAGATCATCGGGGAGCTGACAATGAATACCGCGATGCCAAAAACGGTATACATCACATGGATCTGGACGCCGCAGGCAATGCCAAACGCGCTGAGTAATCCGGTGCGCGAGCCAAAGGCGTAGCTATTGCGGGTCACCATGGCAAAATCAGGCCCCGGACTGATCACCGCCAAAATAGTGATCGTCGCGACGGCAATTAACTCATTCATTAACGTTTTCCTTGTTCGGCAAGCCATCTTTTTCACGATGATTTTGCACAGATAGGTGACAGGCGAGCTAAAAGAGGAATGCAAAGGTGACCGACGAAATACGGCCATCAACGATGCCAACCTCACGATAATTCCTCATTATTTAAACCATTACCTCTCTTATCGTTTGAGGACGGTGTGATTATTCAGCGTTTGCATGTGGCAAAAAGCGATTTATCTTGGTGTAAATCTGTCAAATTTCATCGTGTATATGAAACTTCCCTCGTTAGCCTCTTTTCGCTTCTTTGAAGCGGCCGCACAAACCGGTAGCTTTGTTAAAGCCGCCGAGTCCCTGCATGTCACGCATGGCGCCGTTAGCAGGCAGATCAGATTGCTGGAAGAGGCGCTGGGGTTGAACTGTTTGAACGACGTAACCGCGCGATCTTTTAAACGCAGCGGGCCGTTCTTTGCATACGGTCACACAGTCCGTTTTCGAACAGCTCGAAGGGGCGGTCTATCGGCTACAGCAAGGTGCGCAGGATGACGTGCTGACGCTGTCATGCGAGCCCACGATTGCCATGAAATGGCTGATTCCACGGCTACCAGCGTTTAATCAGGCAAATCCCGATATCAAACTCCATCTGGTAGCGGCAGGCGGGCCGATTGATTTTGTGCGCAGCGGCGTTGACCTTGCACTGCGGCGTGACGATTTTCACTGGGATCCGCAAACGCATGGCGTAAAGGTGTGCGACGAATGGATGGGGCCGGTAAGCCGTGACAAAGCCGAGCGTAAAAACAGTCTGGAAGGGATGCGTTTGCTCTATACCGGAACACGGCCGAAAGCGTGGGCAACCTGGCAACGGCAGACGCACGTGTCCATCAAAGGCAGCGTCAGAGCGGACTACGAGCACTTCTATCTCTGTATTCAGGCGGCGGTCTCGGGTTGGGCATGGCAATGGCGTCTTTCCTGATGGTGCAGGACGAGATTGCGAACGGACAACTGCATGCCCCTTACGGATTTGCGCAAGATGGTTCAGCTTATTATCTGCTGTCGCCCATCCCTCTTGAACAAAATGAGAAGTACATACGATTTCATACCTGGCTAATGCAGGAAGTGTCCACCTGCCTTTCCGGGGTTGAGGACGCTTGTTAAACCCGCAACTGGAAAGACAATGACAGCACATTCCCGTGAAACCAATTTCACGACACTGAATATGATTATCGCCGCCTCGCTTGTG
The DNA here is from genome assembly GCA_021907015.1 of Pectobacterium sp. PL152. Lineage (GTDB taxonomy): Bacteria > Pseudomonadota > Gammaproteobacteria > Enterobacterales > Enterobacteriaceae > Pectobacterium. The sequence continues at coordinate 1,790,214 of CP091064.1, forward strand.
GGGCTGGTGACAGGGTACACCCTGCCGCTGATCAGCCTGAAGCTGGCCGAGCACGGGCACAGCACGACAACACTCGGCGTTCTGGCGGCCCTTCCGGCAGCCGGGATGATGCTCTCTTCATTCGTTACCCCGTGGCTCAGTCGCCATCTGCACGCCAGCTATCTGCTCTCCGGCAGCTTGATTATTTTGGCAGCATCCACCGTTGCCTCATTCCTGCTGTCACACCCTGTTTCGCTCATTTTCCCCGTCTGTTAACCGGGCTCGCTTCGGGGTTTTGGTGGTACTGGGAGAAACCTGGGTCACCAGTCGGGCTTCAGACAAACACAAAGCGACGCTGACGGGGCTGTATGCTGCCGTTTTCACAGGGTGTCAGCTGATAGGCCGCTGCTCATTGCCGCTGGCGAGTCGCTGCAAACCTATGCGCTATGGCTGATTTGCGCTCTATCCGCCGCGTGTGCGTTCATGCTGAGGAACTGTGCCACGATGGTTCAGGCAGAGGAATCGTCCTCAGCATCTTATCGGGATTTGATCCCTTTTCTCCCGGCCATCGCCTCTGGCGTGCTCTGCTTCTCCTTCTTCGATGCCAGCATCCTTTCGCTCTTTCCGCTTTACGGCATGGAGCAAGGCTTAGACGAAAAATCCGCGATCTTATTGGTTACGCTCATCTTTCTGGGCGACGCCGTCTTTCAGACGCCGATTGGCTGGCTGGCAGACAAATGCGGCATCATCAGAACCCACATCGGCTGCGGTGTCCTTTTCTGTGTGATGCTGGTCTTGATCACCTTCTCATTCTCATTCTCCTCCCCTACACTTCTGGTGCCCGTCTGTATCGTACTGGGCGCCGCCGCAGGCGGGCTTTACACGCTGTCTCTGGTCCGGGCGGGGCAACGGTTTGCTGGTCAGCGACTGATTGTGATGAATTCCCTTCTGGGGCTGGTGTGGTCTGCGGGCAGTATCAGCGGGCCGCTGTTCTCCGGCGCAGCCATCACGTTTTACGGCTACGACGGTCTGATTGCCACCTTGCTGCTAACTGGCGTGCTGTTTGTCGGCATACAGGGCGTATTAAGAAAAGCACGCGTATCGCGTTCGCTGGGGGAAGAGTAAACGTAGGCATCCGTCTCACCAAGCCAGCTACAGCCTGGTGAGACTGAAAGAGATACGACAGAAGGGGCGCTTATGCGGCCATTTCGCGTTTGAACACCTCCAGCGTGTGCGCCTTGACGCGAATGAACTCAGGATCGCTCATCGCCTCCGCCCCGCGTGGACGTGCTAAATCAAACGGAACAATCTCCGACACCGTTGTGGGTCGACGCGTCAGCAGCAGGATTTCATCTGCCAGAAACACCGCATCCTCCAAATCGTGTGACACGATGACCATCGTCACGCCAGTCGCCAGTTGAACCTCTTGCAGCTTGTCGCGGATGAACAGCGTCATTTCAAAATCCAGCGCAGAGAACGGTTCATCGAGAAACATGACCTCCGGCCCCGTCGCCAGCGCCCGCATGATGCACACGGTCTGCTGCTGTCCGCCTGAAAGTTCATACGGATAACGCTGAAGATCGAAACGAATATCAAACATCGCGATCAGTTCGTCCATCCGCGCCTGAACGTCTTGCTGCCGCATGCCGCTACGCACCAGCGGATAGGCAATATTCTTCCAGGCGCTCATCCAGGGAAAAAGCGCATCACGATAGTTTTGGAACACATAGCCAATTCTGGTTTCCGCCAGCGTTTTACCATCAAACAGGATATCGCCGCTATCGACGGGAATCAGCCCGGCAATCATGTTCATCAGCGTCGATTTACCACAGCCGTTCGGCCCGAAAATCGACACGATCTTGCCGCGCGGCAAATCCAGATTCAGATCGGTATAGAGCGGCTGGCCTGCAAACGATTTGTTCAAGCCACGAATAGTGACGTGGGTATTCGGTGCGGGATAAGGCGGCAGCGCGGTATCCGGTTTTTCCACTTGCGCGTTATGAGGTGTCATCATGCTTTGCCACTCCAGTGAACAATTCGTTTTTCTGCGACTAAAAACAGCACGTTAAGCAGATATCCCAGTGCGCCCGTAATCAGGATAGAGGCGTACATATCCCGAATGTTGAACACCTGCTGTGCATCGATGATGCGGTGACCCAGCCCGGTTTCCGAGCCAATGAACATCTCCGCGACAATCACAATCACCAACGCCATCGACACACCGGTGCGCAGGCCGACAAAAGTTTGCGCCAGACTTTCCAGCAGCATGATGTCTTTAAAAATATGCCAACGGGAGATCCCCATGACCTGTGCCGCCATCAGACGGGTTTTCTTGGCATTCATCACGCCATAGGCGCTGTTGAACAGAATCACCAGCACGGCCGCAAAGGCCGAAATAGCAATTTTATTCGCGTCGGTTATGCCGAAAATCAGCAAAAATAGCGGGATCAGCGCTGACGACGGCGTAGAGCGGAAGAAGTCGATCAGAAACTCCAGACTGCGGTAGATCTTTTCATTGCTGCCCAGAATAACGCCGAGCGGCACGCCAATCAGTGCGGCAAAACCAAATGCGGCGAGCGTACGGTACAGCGTCGCACCGATATCCGTACGCATGCTGGCATCCGCGAAGGACTGGAACATATAGCTCAACGTGTCGACCGGCGACGGTAATAAAATGGGGTTCAGCCATTTCGCGCTGACCGCCAACTGCCAAAAGAGAAACAGCAGAATCGGGCCGACGGCGGGTAATAATTTAGACGTCCAGTGCTGGCGCATAATCGAGCATCTCCCTTAAGGCTGATAAATCAGGCTGCTGACATCTACCGGCTGCCGGAAGATTTTTCTTTCGGTGAACACATCATAAAACCTCTGGAACCACGCCAGATTGTCGCCTTTTAGCTCGTCGTACATGACAAACCCCGGCAACGGCACCTCTTTACTCAGCTCGGCCTCGATACTGGTGTACCCGGTAATGTGCTCGCGCGCCGCTTCTGGGTTCTGCTGAATAAACTGCACTGATTTGGTATAGGCCTGCGTGAAGCGTTTTGCATCCGCCGCACGGCTGTCGATGAAACCGCTATTTAATGCCGCCGCACCGCCAAACCACGGCGCATCAGGGTTACCGAGCACATAGCGTGAGATCACGCCCGTCTCCAGTGTACGTGACAGCCCTTTCAGTCGACCCACCGTTCCCGTGGGTTCCAGCGTATAAACACCGTCAATCTGACCCGCAGCCAGCGCCGCGGCATGCTGCCCAACGGGCAACTCAGTCACGCGCAGTTCATCCGCCGTAAAGCCGTTTTTCTCCAGAATGATTTTGGTCATCACCACATTCTGAATACCCGGCCCACAGGCGATACGTTTGCCCTTCAACTCCGCGATACTTTTTACATCGCTGTTCAACGGCACCAGAAATTCATCCAATACCATCTGATGATTTGACGGGTTCGAGCAAATGATCTTGAACAAACCGGGCGAGGTAATCTCGCCTAATCCCAACGCGCCAGTGGCCGTACCGTTGGCACACCCGTGTATACGTCCTGTAATCATCCCCTCGACAATCTGTTGCGGGCTGGCGAATTTCACCGCTCGCACATTCAACCCTGCCTCTTTGAAAAAGCCCCGTTCAACGCCCACGTATAAAGGCAAACCGCCCACAATCGGCCAGTAGCCGATGCGGATTTCTTCACTTTCGGCAGCAAAAGCCATGCCCGGCAGCAGGCTGCTTAGCGTCAGCGCGCCTGCGCTAACCGCTGACCACTTCATTAACTGCCTGCGTTTACGATCGATCTTGTCATTGTTATTTTTCATTGTGTTCCCCCTTCAATGGTGAGCTAACAACAGCTGATAACCATCAGCCTGAAAAAACCGATCAGGTCGATTGCCTGAGTCGCGCCATCTTGTACACAAGACGGTATATAAGACTAAGCACAGGCCGTGCCATGTTTATCAGCACCACAAAACCCAGCAAATACGCTGTTCCCGTGGCGTTAGCGCACCAAAAAAAGGCAAAACGTTACAAAAATGCCTTACGAGTGATGCAGAGTGACTCGGCCATCAGCGCATCGCCTTCTTGCTGAGGCAGACAAATGTGGCATCATAAAAACCCCATCAGAGGCGATATTCTTTTCTACGTTAGGGACTGTCATGCCAATCATGCACACGGATGTTTTATCCATCGATTTCCCCTCAAATTTCACGTCCATTGAGCAGATAGGGCAAGGGGCACTCGGCCAGTACGCCACTGACGACGGCGTCGTTGCGCTAAACATTTACCCAGTGAGCGGGGAACTGCTGTATGAAGTAGAAACGGGGCAAGCAGAGCGATATCGCGCTTTCTGCGGTAAAAGCTATGGCAAACTCACCTGGCTTGAGGAAAAGACGTTAACCCTCGAAAACGACAGCGCATTGTTAATGACGGCTGAAGGGATTTACGGCTTCGCCTACCTGTTCGCGTTTATCCGCTTAACGGACACGGTTTGCCTTTTGCCTGGGGGATACTGCCCGGAGGATCGGCGACAAGAACATTTCAAAACCCTGGAAACTGCGCTGCGCAGCCTGCGGATTGTCACCACAACCCCAGAGATGGCATTGAGCCGCCATCGAAAAGCATTAGGGGAAGAAACAGCAGGTACCAGCACCATTCCAGAAAGCAAGCAGAGAAAGACAGCCGAGACGCCAACCTTTCCTCCTGTGCCCATAGATCCAGCCTTGCACCCGCTGCTGGCGGAACATTCTCCGTTACGGCAGCACCTTGTGGATGCGCTGCTCTCAGCGGATACCATCACTCCCATAGCCCATGCAGTGGCTGGCACATTACGCAGCAGCGTCGATTTCTATCATGGCGCAGGGGACGACCAGACAGCGCTGGGCAACCATCGGCTGGGCGGCCTGCCGGATTTACCTGTCGATATCCCCTATCCTAGTGTCGGCATCACCGAAGACACCTTGCTCGAATACGAGGAGTGCTGGGAAGAAAGTGAAGATGGAAAAGATATTTGTATCTTCTCTTGGGATAACGCCACACAAACTTACCGTGTACCGCTGGAATTTATTGCGCAGATAGACTGCCGCGCTTTAGCCCTGTTACAGGACTATCTGCCGCGTGAGGGAACCCTATTCTTCTTTCTGGAATGCGGAAGCAGCCCTGTCACACCCCGAGGGAAAGTCGTCTATGTGCAGGATGCCGCACGCCTGTGCAACGGCGTGCGCTTTGCCGACCTGGCCTTCAATGACGAAAAGACGCTCGGGCAAAAGCCCGCCTTTCAACTGCATCCGAGAGCCAGCGTCGCAGTCCCCAGCTTTTACGCATTGAGCCAAAATCCTCATCTTGACGCCCTATTGTGCTCACGTCTGAGTCAGGAACAGCAGGCAGCATTGCATGATGATGCGTATGACGATGCGCTGTCCCGTCTTGGCTGCGCACAATATTACGCCTGGCAGTTACGACAACTGGGGGCATTCAATCTGTTACCCGGTAGTAAAGCGACGGAAGAGCAACTCGTCTGGATGATCGAAAAGGAGATGCTGCCATCGGACTTTCCGCCTGATGCCCCGTTGCCTGAATATCAGGGCATTGTCCGAGTCAACGGCTGTGGCTTTAGCCAGCATGAATTGCCTGAGTTGCAGGCAGCACAGCAATTGGGCGGCGAAGCACAGGACTGGCTGGTGCTGTTTCAGGTCTGTCTGGACGGACAATTTCAGTGGGATGACGGTACGCTGAATTTCATCATCCATCGCACCGACCTTGCAGCCCTACGCTTTGATCGCGTATTTCTGGTCTTCGACTACTGAGAATGTTGCCAAAGCTAAGTGGGCGACCTTGATAAGCGCAACGACAACCCATCATGAGTTAATGATGGTGATTGTCGTCGGCGCAGTTTTATATTGGCTTAAGACTTCGCACTGAGCTGTATGAATACATCCTGAAGCGTTGCAGCCTCGTAGGTTGGCGCGATGTCCGAATCATTGGCGGCCCCGCCTGCATTGAACCAGCAGCTGTCGATGCCGTAGAGGTTTGCCCCAAGAATATCGGCATCAAGCCTATCGCCCACGATGATCGCCTCGGCTTTTTTGAATGCGCTGAATTTGCGGGCGGAGAACTCGAAGAAGCGCGCATCCGGCTTGGCGAAGCCGCAAGCCTCAGAGGTGGCGACAAACGAGAGCCAATCCGCCAGACCCGAGTTTGCCACTCGCTGCGCCTGCACATACTCAATGCCATTGGTAATAATGCCAACTTCACCGATCTCGGCAAGCGCTTCACAGATCTGAACCGCGCCATCTACCAGCACCACGGTTTCAGGCAGGCACCCAGATAGAGGTTGCTCGCTTTGTGGGGATCGATATCGATGCCATGAAGGGAAAAAGTGCGCCGAAATCGTTCTACTTTCAGTCGATCTTTAGTGATTTCCCCTTTCTCAAACTCGCTCCATAGCTGGGAATTCTCGCGCTGATAGTCGGCAAACAGGCTCGTATTTTCAATATCGACGCCAAGATTGGTCAGGGTACGCGCGAACGAAAGACGCTCAGAGGCTTTGAAGTCCAATAGCGTGTCGTCAAGGTCAAACAGGAAATGGCGGTATTTCATAAATGTTGGTTACTCGAAATCAAGGAATCACTTTTGGTGGAGACGGACTGCGCGGGCTTCGCAGCCGTCAGCGCGCGGTTAACGCCTAGAATCACAACAAGGAAGGAGAGCGTCAATAGCCCAATCATCACCCACGGAAATGCGCTCGCCCCTGCGCTGCTGAGGAGCAATCCTCCGATGACGCCCCCCGTTGCCACGGCCGTGTTCCACGATGTGGTAGACATCGACTGTGCGACGTCCACGGCATCAGAGGAAAGGTGAGTCATGGCCGTTTGCGTGACGACGGAGAATCCCCGAACGAGATCCCCACATAAAGACGGCCAGAACCAGAATGAGCTGTACATCGGACCAAAGGCCCAGAAGGAGCGTCGCAGCGGCGAATAAGAGCACTTCGGCAGGGCCGAGACGCTTGAGGTTGCCATCAACGATAATGCCTGATAGCACAAGGCCAAACACCGCCCCCGCCCCGAAAATGAACAGCACACCGTTGAGCCAATCCCCACGGCGGAAGCCGCGAGGAAAGGTTCGATATAAATATACAGAATGTTGTGCGTGACGATGTAGGTGAGGATCAGCGCCAGCGTCGCCCCGACGCCGCGCTTGGTGGCAACCTGGGGCAGCGATAACCGCTTATCCGCCGATTCACCCGGGAAATCGGGAGCAAAAAGCGCAATCCAGACAACAAGGAGCACCGCGATGGCCGACACGAGTCCAAATGCGCCCTGCCAGCCAATGACAGATCCGAGAAGGCCGCCAATCGGTACACCAAGCACCAGCGCGACCGTAGAACCCGCACCGACAATGGCAATAGCGCGCCCGAGTAACCACCGTGGAACCATACGCGAGGCGTACCCGGCCAGCATCGACCAGACCACGCCACCGAACAGGCCAGCAACAAAGCGGGCGGACAGCGATAAAATATAGTTGTCGGAAAAGGCGGTCACCGCATTCACGACGGCAAACCCGCTAATCGCGATGAGCAGCAGAGGTTTACGCCGCATGCCGCGCGTCAGCGCCGTCGCGGGAATCGCAGATAACAGCGCCCCAGAGCAAACGCGGTGATGAACTGGCCAGCCAGACTTTCCGAGACATCAAGACCCGCTGCAATCGCACTGAGAAGCCCTGCCGGCATGATCTCAGTGAGTAAGGTCAGAAACGCCGCTGTCGCAAGCGCGAGGAGCTTTAACACGGGAGAGACGGGGTTTGGATTCGATTTGCACTCAAAATGATTATTTACCTGTAACGCTGGCCTGTCGTGGCACGCTGAATTTTGCCACCTGAACAGAGATGATATCACTACATCCGTATACAAACAGGTAACATGATGATTCTTGACAGCTATCATACTGCTGATACGCATTCAGAGGCACAACGCGGTGGGTAAACAATGTTGAAAATCTCTTTCTTTACTCTCTTTATCAGGTATCTAAAAGCATCGACCGTTCAGCATCCAGACGTTTTTGGGCTTACGGATTTTTCACCGATAGCGCTGGCTTCTCAAGGATACGAGTTAGTCGGCGATCCGACCGACTTTCATTTTTATGAGAAGGACTATGTTGTTGGTTATCACAATAAAAATCTGAATATTGTTTTTAAACGCTATTTTTATCTCGATGAAAATGCCGGAAGCGGCTTCTCCATAGGACGGGGAGCGAACCTTATTTCTCTTTTGAAATGCTATAAGGCCGTTTGTTTAGCCGATGGGATTACTGAACCTGTCTTTGATGTTTATTTTTCAGAGGATAAGAAAGACGGGGCCATTATAGTCGGTGACTCCGTCGTCATTCGCTTTAATCAATGGAGTGCAAAAGGACAATATTCGATTGTCACTATTGAGAGCGATTTTAGTGAATCAGGTCAGTTTCAGATGACCTCAACCAATGCGGTTAAAACCATGCACGTCTATGACGATAAATTACCGCTTTCAACATCAAAGCTCAGGAAAAATCTAGTGCGTTTCGCCAGCTTGCTAAATTTCTGTCAATTTGAATGTTTTTTATTATTGCAGGCTGTCAGAAGCTGAATGTTTTTCTTTAGCTCTCGGTTTTCCCACACAGTTCTTCAGACAGCCATTGAATGTAATCCACCAACGCCGCCTCATTTCTCCGGCAATACGTCCATTTCTGGTAACGTTTTATCGTAATGAAGCCTGCCTGCCGCAATAGATCGACATGCCGACTGGCGGTCGGCTGGGCGATATGCAATGCATCAGCGATCAGCGTAATACACACACCAAATTCCTGTGGATCGGCTGACGTCTGCCCACTGAAATGCTGTTGTGGATGCTTAAGCAGACGGAGGATTTCCAATCGCGGCTCACTGGCTAATGCCTTAATCTGGGTTGATCTCATCTTCATCTTTCGTATTATATAGTCATATAGCTAATTTTAAATATGATGATAACATGCTTGAGCTAAAACATAATTTTCTTTTCGAAGGTCAGCCTGTCGCCTGGGGATGCATGGGGCAAGGCCCCGCGCTGGTGCTGATTCACGGTACACCTTTTCCTCTCAGGTATGGCGGCGCATCGCTCCTCTACTCGCTTCCCAGTGGACCGTTTATTACTACGATATGGTGGGCTACGGCCAATCACATAAATCTGCCGGACAGCAGGTGTCGCTCGGCGTGCAGGACCGGTTACTGGCCGCACTTCTGAAAGCGTGGCAACTTACGCGGCCCGATATACTTTGCCATGATTTCGGCGGCGCAACGGCGCTACGTGGCTATTTCCTACACAACCTCCGTTATGCCTCGCTGACGTTGTTTGATGCCGTTGCCCTTTCCCCATGGGGTTCGCCCTTTGTCACCCATGTCAGAAAACATCAGGACGCCTTCACTGGCTTGCCGGAATACGTTCATGATGCGTTACTCAAGGCATATTTGCAGGGGGCAGCTTACCAGCCGTTATCGGAAGAAGCGCTGAACATTTACATGTCACCGTGGCAAGGAGAAGTCGGGCAAGCCGCTTTCTATCGGCAGATAGCCCAGATGGACCAATGCTATACCGACGACATTGAGCCTTTGCTCACCGAGCTTGATTGTCCGGTGAATATGTTGTGGGGCGAACAGGATGAGTGGATACCGCTCGATGTCGGTCAACGTCTGGCTCATCGGCTCGGCGGTGTACCCTTACAGATCGTCAAAACGCAGGTCACCTTGTTCAGGAAGACTCTCCCGAAGTCATCGTTCAATCCATGTATTCCTTGCTGTTACAGCGGGTGGAAAGGCAATCCTCACGATAAGGCGGCAATCATGAGCAGCAGTAACCATATTCTCGAGCGTCTACTCTTCACGATCCATAAACGGTTGGTCTCTCTCCCCATAGAGCAACATTTACTTGGCGATCTCCTCCCCATCATCAATAGTTGGCCTTCCCTGCCAATAAAAACGCGCGGTCGAGTCCCGCTGCACATCTACCTGCGGTGGATTATCTTGAACAAGCATTGAAAATCGGGGAAGTATCGGGAGACAAAGAAATATGCTCGATGATCAGGCTATTAGCCCCCGCATTAAGCTGGAATTTTGATTATTCTCCGCATCCTGACTTTCCGTATCTGGACGAAAAAATTGCCTTTACGCAATTTGTCGGGCCTGAAGATCGCTGGATATCATCCCATTTAGCGATAGGTCTGACGCTCATTGCGCCAAAAACACATTATCCAGCGCATTATCACCCCGCGACGGAGATTTACCTTCCTCTGGCTGGTACGGGTTTGTGGTCGATGGGGAATGAGGGCTATTTTCCACGTCAACCTGGTGAATTAATTTTTCACCGTAGCGGTGTTACACATGCGACTCGGGCGCAAGAAGACCCCGTGCTTGCTTTATATATATGGCACGGTGATATCCGTTCTCCCCTGAATGGCCGTGCGGGGCGTGTGAATAGCCGTAAATTGCAGGTGATTACCTGCAATTTACGGTAGGAAAGAAAGCGTTATTATTTCTTCATTTCAAGGCTTTTCATTGCCTCTTTGCTTAACCCGTGCGTTGAACTGCTAATAACACAGTTATACGTTTCACTTTCATTAATAACCATAAACGTGCTCACCGGGTTTTTCATTTTTTTATCAACAGAGAAAATAATATAAGCATTGGGTAAGGAACTAGGTTTAAATGCACCAAATGAGTAGCTATCAGCTAAACCGAGAGGGGATAAATCGGCCGTTAATTCCATGGGTTGTGTACTGTGTGGCGAAGGGAACATGGATTTTGCCGACATCATCATCGACTGGGTATCGATGTTATATTCTGTTGTCACTTTCATGCCGACGTATTTGGATTCAGGCATATTCAGCTTTTTCTCACACATCGCATCGTGCTGCGGGCTAGGCGTCCCATTTTGCAGGACAGCGTGAATATGTTTTAATTCAACTTGATCTTTTCCGGTATGCGCTTTTGCCGTGTCAGCAGCCTGAGCAAACCCGCTCATCACTAAAGCCGCCGTTGCTACAACATGTAAAATAGTGCTATTCATTGCTTTCATTTTTCCATCCTCTTTTATCTGTAGGGATAACCATATGAACCATGATAGCAATCCGTTATTTATTAAATAAAAAACCGGAACACCTCATGGAATTTAAATGATATTTCCCAGATAGAATTGAATAGAAAAATCACTAAAAAAATAACAGCACTAATCATTTTAGATGGTGTGATTTTTATAAATGCATTCTGGTTATAAACATAGTCAAATTTTGATATTACGTCAAAACCCAATCGACACAGAGAATAAAATAGAAAAAGGAATCAGAACAAATATAATCAAGCTAAGTAATTCATAAAATGATTTATCTACAATATCAACGGTAAAGGCACGGCTCGAATGCACAGCTAACGGTGTTCATCGAGTAGAACAACAGTGTATTGCCAGATAAGGAAACGACTCAGCGTACCAACGGTATCGTTGCACAACGGAAAAGAGTGAACAGATTCTAGCTACAACAAGGAAAGTGATGATAGAAGCAAAAAGAGAGATAAAAGATTGAGCGGGAAACGAGTCTGAAATCCACCCGTTATCTCTTTGTTTTAGAAAGAATTTCCCGACATCCCTAGATAGGATGGACAGCATTATGGACTAGAACTTAAATCTTGGCAAGTCGGAACCTGAATTTTTTCCATACAGCGTCGTACATGTACAACAACATCCACCGAACATAGACAAGAAGGCTTCACAAAGCCTTTCAGATAAGGGCTCCAAGCCATAGCCCCGTCAAGTGACAATGCTGCAACCTACCAGGGGCAGCTTGAAAGCCGAAATATCCTACGCTAAGCGCGTTATTTGTTCTTGGTTCAATCGACGAATCACACCTAAAAACGTTACGCAGTCATGTAGTATATAGCTTCGGCACCGAGACAATGTACTGCATGCCCTTATGGCGATCTAACTCATGACATTTAGGTTATGACCGTTATGCCCATGACAAATAGGTGATAACATTAGGGACTTTCAGGGAGGATTTGCCCTATGACATTTGGGTAACCGAGTGAGCAAGCGCATCGACAAGCATGACCCTGCCGCTGTAGGTCCGGTTATAGTTGCGGGGACCAGTACTGGCCTTTGCCTGTCCCAATCTTTACCGGCTCATCTTCGAGCCAGGTGTTTAGCCCCTACAGCTCGGGTATCTGAAGTGCGAAGAGGTAGACAAACGGTTTCACCAGCGAACCTATCTGCCAGTTGGAGTCTTTTGCGCCGTTGAATCCGTTGTAGTCAACGTTGCGATCACCGACAATCGCTGAAATATTGCCGCTCTGACTCTCAGCCACAATCAGCGCCACCTGCAGGTCTTGATTACCGGATTTTTTTCGCGAGCTAGGGGACGGTTTCTGTCACGGTCTTTTCGGCATAGTCCTGCGCAACAGGATCAAAGATTGAAAAATGCGGGCTCCTGAAAGGGCGTTCATATCCAGCCCTTGCTGTTACGTATTTCTTTCTTCAGCAGGCTCATGAATACCGGATGCTGGATAAAAACGGTGCCTTTCTGCTGTACGCGCAGTTCACTTTTCAGAGCAAGTTGACGCGCCTTTTCATAAATGGCGGCTGCTGCTTGGGCAGCCCCAGAACGACTTTACGCCGTGCAAGGGCGTTTTCAGGGATTGTAAAGCGAAGCGCCTTTCGCCATGCCGATCAGCATGGCCTGCTGCGCCAGCGTCAGCGCGTTCACCTGCTGGCCAAAATAGTAGGTGCTGGCAAGAGGGAAGCCGTAAATGCCCTGGGAACCGTCCTGACCGATGTGAACCTCATTCAGATAGAGCTCAAGGATGCGGTCCTTGCTGAATTTTCTCTCAAGAATAAACGCATCAGAATTTCGCGGATCTTCCTGCTGTAGGTTTTGTCCCGCGAAAGAAAAAGGTTTTTGACCACCTGCTGGGTGATGGTGCTGCCGCCCTCAACTGTGCGTCCCGCGCGAAGATTATTGAAAACGCGCGGGCGATCACAGTCAGATTTATCCCGTGGTGCTGCCAGAAGCTGTGGTCCTCTGTTGCAATGAGCATGCTGATAAGCGTCTCAGAATAGCTGACAAGCGGTCTGAAAATGTGCTGCTCCCCCGCCGAATACATCATTGATACCAGTCGTGGTTCAATTTTGAGCGTGTTTTCGGTGCGGTGATCGCTACCAGCAACAATCGCGCAATTTTTCCGTCCCTGAACGTGACGCGATAGCGGCCGACGCTGCGGCATGATCGGTGTAGGCAAACTCACGCCGGTAAATCACAACCCCGTCCCGCCTTCAGGCTGTACTCATCGGGAGCGTCGGGAGAGGCGCTTTCCTGATATCGCGTGCTTTTCAGTATCCTCACCAGAGTATCTAGGGAAAGCGAATCGCCCTGACTCAGTACTCATGACTTGCTGTATACCTGAGCGGGCATATCCCACATGCCGTTACCGAGACGCTGCTCAATATCTTCATCAATCTGTTTTGCCAGTGAAAAACATACAGGAAACCTATGCCGCCAGCGGCCAGTACCAGAGACAGGAGTATCAGAGGGATAATCTTTGTGGAGCGGGATTTTTTGCGGGGATCGGGTTTCATCGTACCGTTTAACAGTTAAATAATCAGTGCTGGCGCAGCGATAAGCCGTAGCGCCGGGGCTGGTTCGGATATGAAAACCCGGATACAGGTAAGGCGTGTGCCGGTCCTCAGCGCTTTCCTTTCGCAAGGTACTGCTGCATTTCTTTCTCAGGCACCATCCCGCCACCAGTTGCCCAGACCAGATGGGTGGCATCAGCCATAGCGGTCACGGAAAGCCCAAGGCGTTTCTGATAAGAAATATTCGACGTGACATACTGGGGTCCACTCATACCGGCCAGCGCCGAGGGTTCGAGCCGCAGGCCTTCCGTACGGTCCAGCATAGCGAGATAGTCATACATCAACTCATCGCTCAGCGTATAGCAGCCATCGATAAGCTGTTCCATTGCCCGGCCGACAAATCCGGACGCGCGACCGACTGCGAGACCATCTGCTGCAGTCCTGTTATCAATCCCGATGTCCTGTACCGAAATGGCGTCGTGCAGGCCGGTACTCATGCCCAGCAACATGCAGGGCGAGTGCGTGGGCTCTGCAAAAAGCAGTGCACGTGATCTCCGAAGGCAAGCTTCAGGCCGAACGCAACGCCGCCCGGTCCTCCGCCTACGCCACAGGGCAGGTATACAAACAGGGGATGACTGGCGTCCACGGTAATGCCCTTCGCCTGCAGCTGGCTGCGTAGTCGCAGCCCGGCCACGGAATAGCCGAGGAACAGCGTCCGGGAATTCTCATCATCAATAAAAAGCAGGCGGGATCGGACTCCGCAGCCTTGCGCCCCAGTTCGACGGCAACGCCGTAATCCTGCTCGTATTCCATGACTTCCACCCGTGCGAACGGAGTCTATCTTTTTCCACTGGCGTGCGTCTGCAGACATATGCACGGTCACGTGCAAGCCTAGCCTGGCACTCATGATGCCAATGGAAAGCCCGAGATTGCCCGTAGAGCCGACGGCTATCTTATGCTGGCTGAAAAACTGCTGGAACTCAGAAGAGAGCAGTACGGCATAATCATCCGTCGTGGTGAGCAGGCCGGCTTCGAGAGCCAGTTTTTCAGCGTGGGCCAGTACTTCATAAATGCCGCCCCGCGCCTTTATCGAACCGGAAATAGGAAGATGGCTGTCTTTTTTTAATCCAGAGGTTACCCTGTATTGCGCCTGCCTTTTCGAGCTCAGCCTGCATGTGAGGTGCCCGGATCATGTCAGACTCGATGATACCAGCAGTCGCGGCCGTCTCAGGAAAGGCCTTTGCAAGCAGCGGCGCGAAGCGTTGCAGCCGGGCTTCGGCATCCTCAGTATCAGCAATCGTCAGTCCAACGCGCTTAAGGCCTTCTTCAGCCGTTTTGACTCCAGGATTCAGCCAGAATGTAGCGCGCAGGGACTGCAGCTCGGTAACGACAGGCAATGAAAGAATGTCTTTATTGAATTCGGTCATGGTGCACTCTCAACTGTGGTTCGGGTACGTGGGCTACAGTGCGTTTTTTCCCGCACTCCTTATTCAGACTGAAAAGCGTTTCAGGCAGCGGTGGAGGCGGTTGTAAAACGTCCCTGTTAATCAGTCCATTTTTAAGATTTAAACTTCAGCCCTGCATTGATCGCGAGGGAATAAAGCAAAATCAAAGCGGCAACACCGGTAGCAAGCGTCAGGACGGGCACCAGTGTTAGCAGAAATACAAAGTAGAGGGCCATACTGACAGACCTTTTGTTTGAAATACGCGATTTGTATTCCGGGCGCAATTACATAACACCCCGGTGCGCTGACAAACGATGGATTTTCATCTTCACATGAACTCATTTAACACAAAGCGCGGCTTCCGATCGGATTTGTACAGATAAAATGGGCATCATTAATTTCTAATATAATCCCATTTATTCATGATGTTATCGGTATAATTTTCAGATAAACGCTGAGCGGAGGTATTGCGAATGGGAAATCGGTTGCATGAAATTAACGGAGGTCAGTTGGACAGGCTTTATACCTTCGAAGTCGCGGCCAGGTGCGCGTCGTTCTCAGAAGCTGCAGCCGAGCTTTCCCTGACGCCGAGTGCGGTCAGTCACCGGATAAACCAGCGTGAAAGAGAGCTGGGAATGAGGTTGCTCAGCCCTTCGCACCGTAAAGTTGAGCTGACCGCAGAAGGTGAGCGAATTTTTGCCGCGATGAGCACATCACTGGACTATTTGAATAAGGATCTGCTAGGCATCAAAAATGAGGGGTCAGCGGGCGTCTGACCGTTTACTGTAGACCATTATTTGCGCAGTCCTGGCTCGGCCGTATCCGCTTATTGATCTGGTGATTTACACGGGGAACGAGGATATCGATTTGCACCGGTATGGGCGTGGATCTGTCTGTAAGCTTTGACGATGCCAGTCACGGCCGTTTTCATCAGGAGCACCTGATGGACGAAATCATTATTCCGGTATGCAGTCCGGAGTATGCCCGGCACTGGCAGCTCGCGGGGCAGCCGGAAAACCTTGCTTCCTGTCATCTGCTTCACGACAGGAAAGCCTGGAGCACCGATTCAGGCGATGACGAATGGAAACTCTGGGCGCAGCATTATGGTGTCGATATTTCCTCAGCGCAGGCTCAGTTCGATCAGGCCGAGCAAGCGGTTGCTCAGGCATAAGTTTGACACAGGTGAACTGATAATGCCCTTTCCGGAATTAGAGTTGAAATGCAGCCAGCGCTACTATATCAGCACGCACGCCGACAGGCGGTGGCCCAAAGTAAAAGCCTTCACCCGATGGCTTAAAGAAACGGCTGACGCAGAGCAAAACAGCTGAAAACTATGTCCGGGACTTAAGCCATGCAATGAATGCCTCGATCTTGGGCCACTGGCGGTTTGAAAGCGTAGAGACATAATAATGCTGCTCGCATTTTTTCGTCATTGCACCAAACGGGGAGACGAGTTCTCCACGATCAAGACGGTTCTGTACGAGACGGCGACGTCCCATTGCCAGCCCAACGTGATTAATAGCTGCAATAACGGCCAGATCTGAACGGTCAAAGCTCATGCCTGCCGCTTCCGGCAGCGTTATGCCAAAGCTGTCCGCCCAGTTGTCCCACTCACCGTGCCCTGAATCACAGCTCCAAGCCTGCCTGTCGTGCAGCAGGGTGCAGAGATTAAGGGCCGCAGGATTATCAGACAGGTTAAACCACCGGGCATAGTCGGGGCTGCAGACCGGCAGAATGGATTCATCCATTAGAAAATGCTGTGCGAGGTTCCCGGGAGTCATGTCATCGTAGTAAATAGCCAGATCGATGCCCCCTGCTGAAAATTAACGGACTCATTGCCGGTCAGGATATTCAGCGCGATGGCGGGATATTGTCGTGCAAAGTCCCCAGGGCGGGGACGAGCCAGCACTGCGCGATCGAGGGACGGGAGTAGATAGTAAGGGTGCCTGACAGTTCCTGATTCTTGATATCAAGCAGCTCGCGATTGAGGGCGTCCAGTGAAGCTTTTACCGTCCAGAATACTCTCCTGCCTTCTGTCGTCAGGGAAACTTTGCGGTGGGAGCGCGCAAACAGCTGGATCCCCAGTTCCTGTTCCAGTTGGTTAATCTGGTGACTGATGGCGCTGGGGCTCAGCGAAAGCTCTTCTGCAGCCAGCGCAACGACTCATGCCGCGCGGCGGTTTCAAACGTATACATACGGGAAAGCTGTGCGCCGGTGAGTGGACGGTTTCTTATCAGCTTTTCAATACCATTCATTACGCCACCTTCCTTTTTTGAGCAACCACATCATGGCATTACACATGAATAAAATCGCATTATAAGCACTTACTATGATAGTAAATGACAGAGATCACGCCTTTAATGCAATATGACTCACGTTAAAGCAACAATTCATCGTTTGTCAAAGCATGTCATTTTTTATCCAATGACGGGACAATAATCATGTCAGGAAACTATTATGATGACCCCGTTCTGGACTGTAACCGTACTGCTGCTCAGCATAATTATTATTGTGGTCACCATCGTTAAATACCGGCTGCACCCCCTTCCTTGCGCTTCTGTTGGCAAGCTTCTTTGTCGGCACGCTGACGGGAATGGATCCCCGGAATATGGTAGCCGCTATCGAAAACGGTATTGGCGGAACGCTGGGCTTTCTCGCGGCAGTGATTGGGCTGGGAACCATCCTGGGAAAAATGATGGAGATATCGGGGGCAGCAGAACGGATTGGCCTCACCCTTGAGAAAAGCCGCTGGCTGTCAGCCGATGTCATTATGGTGCTGGTCGGCCTGATATGCGGTATAACGCTGTTTGTGGAGGTGGGCGTGGTGCTGCTGATCCCGCTGGCATTCTCGGTGGCACGCAAAACAAACGCATCTTTGCTTAAGCTTGCCATTCCGCTTTGTACCGCGCTGATGGCCGTACACTGTGTCGTTCCGCCTCACCCTGCTGCACTTTTCGTCACAAACAAGCTTGGCGCAGATGTCGGTACGGTGATCGTTTACGGTTTACTCGTCGGCCTGGCGGCCTCGCTGGTCGGTGGATGCCTGTTCCTGAGGTTTCTTGGAAAAAAGTCCCGTTCAAGCCGGTGCCAGAGGCATTTTCTGGCCTCGTCCTGCGCGAAGAGCACACGCTCCCTTCGCTAAGCACATCGCTTTTTGCGGTGATGCTGCCCATCGGATTGATGCTGATTAAAACCCTTGCCGAAATTTATCTTCCGGCTGAAGGTGGTGCAATGCGCATCATGTCCTTCATTGGGAATCCTATCACCGCCCTGTTTATTGCTGTACTTGTGGCTTACTACACGCTTGGCCTGCGTCGCAACGAGAGTATGGGAACGTTGCTGACCAGTACAGAAAACTGCTTCGGCTCAATCGCAAATATTCTGTTAATCATCGGGGCAGGAGGCGCTTTTAACGGTGTTCTCAAAGAGAGCGGTCTTGCACAAGCGCTTGCTGATATTCTTTCAAACCTTCATATGCACCCGTTAGTGCTGGCCTGGTTAATTGCGCTGATTCTTCACGCGGCCGTAGGATCGGCAACCGTTGCCATGATGGGGGCAACCGGCATCGTGGGCCCCATGCTGCCAATGTACCCTGGCGTGAGCCCTGAAATTATGGCGATAGCCATCGGATCAGGCGCGATTGGCTGCACTATCGTTACTGACTCATTATTCTGGCTTGTTAAACAATATTGTGGCGCAACGCTCAGTGAAACGTTCCGTTACTATACCTCGGCCACGCTTATTGCATCAGTAGTAGCGCTGGGATGTACGCTTCTGCTTTCGTACGTTATCTAAGGTAGAGAATTTTATGCCCAGCTGTTCTCAAATTAATTACCAGATGTCTGCTTATGGCTGTGAGTTCAACCGATGGATGCAACACACTTATTGAACCGCTCTGCGGGTGGTTCATAGTCTAGCGTTTTTCTCGGTCTTTCGTTGAGCTGTCTGGCAACACTGATAAGTCTTTGCTGGCTGTGAACTGATAAGTCAGTTCCTTTTGGAAAATATTGTCTGAGCAATCTGTTCGTATTTTCATTTGAGCCACGTTGCTAGGGAGATTGAGGATCGCAGAAATAAATCTGAATGTCTGTCGCTATAGTAAATCTCTGGGGGAGAGGCCGCATCGAAAGGTCATTATTTATGCTGGACTGGTTCCGAGATCCTTCACTGCGTCGACGAGTTCAGGCAGGGTTGAATAAAGGTGAGGCACACAATGCCCTTGCGCGAAGCGTCTTTATGCACCGATTGGGGAAATCAAAGATCGGGGCTTGGAAAACCAAGGCTAGCGGTCTGACATTGCTGACTGCGGCGATCCCACTGTGGAATACTGTATATATAGAAAGAGTCATAGATTCTCTGAAGCGAAAAGGACTCCCGGTAAATAAAGAATTTATTGCTCATCTGTCCCTACTGGGATGGGAGTACATAAATCTGAGCGGGGATTACGTCTGGCGAACAAACCTCAAGCTGGGACAGGGTAAATACCGGACAGTTACGCTTAGTGGATAGTAGTCTGTACAAAAAGCAGGCTTCGCGTAGGATATTTTCCGTTTTCCAAGCGGCCCCAACCACAAGCAAGCGCCAGATCTCATCAGTTCCCCCACTACATCCAGAGACAGAAACACGCAATGTGTGAACAAAACCCCATAAGAAGCAGCCTTAGCATTAGCGATGCTTCACAGCCGGGTTGATCTGCTCGTTTTCCACACCTGCCCTAAGAAAAACTCGGCTCAGCAAGCTATTGAAATGCCCTACACCCTCACAACCAATTGAGGCTGCATTTCAGCGTGGAGTGCCCCACAAAAGACAGCCAAAATACATGAATGAGTCCTATTCGCGTGGCGGAACCTTCCTAAAGGAATCAATACCCAATGGAAAGAAAGGAGTATGAAAATATGAGGATACGCTACCTGCGGTATTTCCTGATCGTTGCAGAAGAACAAAGTTTCACCCGAGCTGCAGCCAGAGTTCATATCGAACCATCACCTTTATCACGAGCCATCAAGGAACTGGAGAGCCATCTGGGGTACAACTGCTTCATCGGTCCAAAGGACGTATCAGGCTGACCTGGCCAGGCGAAGTGTTTCGTGAAGAGGCTCAACGCATCATTGCCTTTATAGAGAACGCTCAAACACGGGTTAACTCAGCCTCGCAAGGCTACCGTGGTCGGCTGCGTATTGACTTGCAGACAGCCTGGCTCCACCAAGGCTGACAAAACTGCTCGCTCGTTGTCGTGAGGAGGAACCTAGCACCGAGATTAGGATCACGGAAATGACCGTCAGCGAGATGTTACTTGCAATCAGTCACGATCAAATCGATGTTGGTTTTACTGTCGATAATTCAATCATACCGGGATATCTCAAAGAGGTTGTATGGACTGAGCGCCCAGCCATTGCAATCCCAACTCATCACCCGTTACTCTCACAAGAAAAATCTCTGACGCCGAGATACTTCGCTATCCGCTAGTGCTTTGCCACCCCGAACAGTGCACTGGTGGATATAACCTGACTCGACATTTGTTCAGCAATCCGTCACTCCCTACACCAAACATTGCCGAATATGTTTCAGGGCATGAGCCCATGATCATGTTAGTTGCAGCAGGCTATGGAATCGGTCTCGGGCTGGCATCCCAAATTGCTCTCTATAACCATCCAAATGTCATTATCCGCGAAGTAGCAGACAATATTCCCAGCACAGCTACGTTTGTCGTAACAGCAGAAAGAGAACGCTCAGCAGAGCTGGTTCGATTTATCAACCGGGCTATCGCAATCGGAGAAATGCCAACTTTGCCGCACGCCCCACCGACCCGAACACTGTGACACCACAATGAAACAAAAGGACTGTTTTTGTCACTTTCATGACAAAAACAGTCCTTCTATTGCATAAAAATCCTTGCCACACAGCTTTAGTGAACGAACCCGTATAGCTCCCAGGGCTTGAAGCGCGTGTCAACATCCAACAAAAATCAATCTCAGACATTTTTCGTCTACAGACAAACAACAACCAAAATATTTTGGCTGCTCATTTTTACTCATTGAAAGGTTTGATCAGATGCATGCTTTATTGGTCGGAAGTGATAACCAATATTGTCACTTTTGGGGCAAGCAGGTATTGGCTTAAATCAAATGTCGTGCTTGTTGCGACAAGAAAGCGGTGACCCGCTCGTCCCTATTGTTTGATGTGGCTTATCGATGGTGTCTATTTAATGGCAGTCACCCTCAATAAGCGCTACCAAGCATTAGGAGTGACTGTCATGTTCCAACAGAACACTGTTCCCGTTCCAGAGCGTCGCATCCTGCGCCGAGCTGAAGTTGAAGCCAAAACCGGCTTTAAAAGAGCCCATATTTATAACTTGATGAAAGAGGGAAAGTTTCCCAAGGCGCTGCGTCTTGGCGTGCGCGCCGTGGGATGGGACTCTGCCGAAATTGATCAGTGGATCACTGATCGCCTCAAAGAACGAGCCTGACTGCTCCCAGTCGCCAATTACCAGGAGCAGACCATGCAAGTGATTTCTGTTATTTCAACAAAAGGTGGCGTGGGTAAAACAACCATTGCTGCCAACCTAGGAAGTTTCGTTGCCGATGCCGGATTCCGCGTACTCCTACTCGATCTGGACATGCAACCCACACTGTCCTCTTACTATGAGTTGAGCAACCATGCCGCTGGCGGCATCTATGAACTACTGGCGTTCAATGAACAGGATCAGGGGAAAATTGTCTCCCGTACCGCCATTGAGCGTCTGGATGTTGTGCTATCCAACGATGAACATCGCCAGTTGCACACACTGCTACTTCACGCTCCAGACGGCAGGCTGAGGCTGCGCAACTTATTGCCTGTGTTCCAGCCACACTACGACCTCGTTGTCATTGACACGCAGGGTGCACGCACAGTCTTGCTGGAGATGGCATTACTGGCATCACAACAGGCCATTTCACCCGTCACGCCAGAAATACTCACTGCCCGTGAGCTACATCGGGGAACCCTGCAACTGGTCGAGGACATCGCACCTTACCGTAATCTGGGCATTACGCCCCCACCTCTACACCTGCTGATCAATCGCGTGCCAGCCGTGTCGTCCAATGCCCGCATGATCCAGAAAACCCTGCGTCTGGTTTTTCAGGAGCAAGCGGGCATCCACATTCTGGACACCGAGATACCAGCAATTGAAGCGTTTCCCCGTGCGGCGACTCGCGGTCTGCCAGCGCATCGTGTTGAGCGTACCAGGCCTTACGGTCGCCAGACCCGCTCTGCGCGAGAAATCATGTGCAGCCTGGCAACCGAATTACTGCCCCAGTGGCGTGAGCAGTTCGCACTGGTCACAGGAAAACCAGCGGAGGGCATGCCCATGTCAAATGCCCGTGAACTGGCTAAAGGCCACAAGCAGTTACTACCGCTGATTGAATACGCGCTGCAAGAAGGCTGGGAGGTTGTGCGTACCTCTGGTGGGCATCTGAAGTTCACCAAACCGGGCATGCCTCCTATTTTCACCAGTTCTACGGCCAGCGACTACCGCGCCGGACGCAATGCACGCGCCTTGCTCCGACGTACGCAGAACCAGTTTGCCACTGACCAATCCTCTCCTGACAAGGGAGGCCGCCATGCCTGATATTTCCGTACAAGACCTGACCAACAAGCTACTGAGCGAAGGCTTCGCGAGCAAAGCACCGATTACCGGAGTGTTAAGCGCACCTATTGCGGAAACCGCGATGGTTATCACACTCGACGAATTGTCACCCTATGAACTCGATCCACGACTGACCCGCAACCCGCTCTACGACGATATCAAAGCCTCAATACGCGAGCGCGGACTCGACTCCCCGCCTTCCATCACTCAGCGACCAGGGGCAAAGGGCTATATCATTCGCAACGGGGGCAATACCAGACTGTCGATTCTGCGCGAGCTCTGGACTGAGACCAGGGACGAACGCTTTTTCCGCATTCCATGCTTGTTCCGCCCATGGCCGGAACGCGGTGAAATCATCGCATTGACAGGGCATCTGGCTGAGAACGAGCTGCACGGTGGCCTGTCATTTATTGAACGTGCCCTGGGCGTCAATAAAGCACGGGAGCTTTATGAAGAAGAGACCGGGAAATCACTGTCACAGTCAGAGCTGGCCCGCCGCCTCAAGGCCGATGGCTACCCAGTACCCCAGCCCCATATCAGTCGCATGCAAGAGGCCATTCAATACTTGCTTCCGGCCATCCCTACCGTGCTTTATGCCGGGCTGGGAAGGCATCAGGTCGAGCAGTTGACCAGCCTGCGGCGTGCTGCTGAACGGGCCTGGTCCGCTCGCAGCACCAACACGCACCACCACATCGACTTCACCACCTTGTTCCAGGATGTGTTGGTGATGTTCGACAGCACACCGGGCAATTTCAGTGTCCAGCGCGTACAGGATGAGTTGATTGGACAAATGGCCGATCTGCTGGAGATGGAATACGACACGCTGGCATTCGAGATCACCGACACCGATCGGCGTTGGCAGTTACTCAGCAACGAAGCACCATCGGCTGAACCTGGGGCATCTACGCTGCAAGAGAAGACGCCATTACCCGTAACGCCGCCCGGAGTTACATCGGAATCCACGTCGCCCAGGAACATCGAACCATCAACGACCGACAAGGCGTCTGCACAACCGGGATCGCCCCCGTCTGAACCTGTTGGCCGCACCTCACAAGACAAATCTGCGGCAGGAAACGATGAGCATGCCGCGCTACTGCAACAGCATGTTGTTTCTCCTGCTGGCACAACCGAACGGCTGCAGTCGATTCAACGGCTGGTCGCCGGCCATACTGGCGAGACCCTGCCGGACTTCGAACGCAATGTCTTGCAATCCATCCCTATCCAGGCCGATAGCCTGTATCCGATCACCGATATCTGGCACATTGAGGCATCGCTGGATGAACCTTCTCGACTACGCACCCATATTGCGCAGTTTGCCGCAGAAATCGCCCATGAAGTCGGTGCGCAAGATGCTATTGAGCCCTACGAAAATGGCATCGGATTCAGTTGCAAATGCGCCGATGACCGTGTCAACACAGATACGTCAGCATCCATGGTGCTGGCGCTGCTGCACGCCCTGAGCGCCCCCTATCTGCACGCCACACATCCGCTTTCAGATACCGCGTCTTCGATCCGGTTTGGGCTACTCGGGCATTTATTGCAGGGGATACTGGACGCAAGCAATGACGCAAACGATGCACCACAGCGGCTCAATGACAGCGCACTGGTGAAGCTGTTCCGATTGCTACGGCTGACCCGCAGGCTGATCGACATTGAGAACGGCACACAGGATGACGGCGACGTCATTCCCGGATCATGAGGAGCACAGCCATGACCGGTCCACACCCTCTCAATCAGGCTGTCATCGCACAAGCACTGCATGATCTGCGCAATGGTCAATTGCGCAGAGCCAAGTCCATGGGATTTGATGACACTGACCTCGATGCACTGAAACATCCTGCCATGGCAAGTGTGCTGGCCAACGCCAACGTGTCCTGGTGCTCCGTCGTGGTCAACCGCGATGTGCTGCGTCGGCTACTGCATCAGGTCGATGGTGTAACCGAAGAAGTCGCCAGAATTGACCGGCTTCTGCGCCTGGGGGCCAGTACCGAACTTATCAGTAAGTTCTTCGGGCTCACCCATCAGGAAATCGCGTTGCGCCGCAGTGTGATCGGATTGCCAAAAAGGAAAGGCCGCCATCCGGTTCTGACCGAAGAGCAGGATACCAATCTGTGGCACAGCTGGTCTGCTGCAGTTAAATCACAGAAAGTGGCACTCAATGATGATATGGATATGCTGGGTATCGCAGCAGATCTCGCCGAAGCTACAGATCTGCCTTTGTCCGTTATCTGGAGTGCCATACGCGGATGGATTGATGAAGGACAGACCTGATGGCAGGAGGCCAGCCACGCACGAACGGCCCCATCCGGCTGAATGAGCTGTTCGACCAGGCTTTCTCCCATCTGCAACCGCAATCTGCGAAGCCGGTTCAATCTGCCTCATCGCCTGCGGCAACGGATGGTTTCCTCTTCAGCGGCAATCACCATGACAGTGTGCCACGGGCACTACTGATGGACGGACGGCTGACCCCGCTTGAACGCAACGGCTGGCAAGTTTTCCGGCTGATGCTTGCAGAGGATGGTATTACCGCGATGCCCACGTACGATCAACTCGCCCCTGGCTTGCCTCCATGCCGTGCGCGGCCAGAGCGTCTCACGAAACGGTCGCACGCACCCTGACGATGCTGCGCCTGACCCGATGGATCAGCCTGGTCAGGCGCAGACGTGATTCACGCACAGGCCGCATTCTGGGCAACCTCTATGTCCTGCACGATGAACCGCTCACTCCCTATGAGGCAATCCAGCTTGACGCCGACTACCTGGCGTTGGTCAGCCAGTCTCTGGTCCATGCCAGCAAGTCTGTCCAACGTGTCGGTGTGTATACGCTACAGGAGATGTCCCAGGATTCGATGCTCAGCGGCCAGGTACTGCCAACCCGATTGCAGGTGCTGACACAGCGTCTGGCCGCACAGGGCTGGCGCATGGATTCACGTTACCCACAGGATATGAACGATCACGATTCCGAAGAAGGGATAACGCCCCTCTTCGGAATAATGGCGACCTGACTTCGGATTCCAAATCAGGCCTGAGCGCCAGCAAAATCAACCCACTTCGGAATCCGAAGAACATCAGTACAGTACATATAAAAGAAAATAATAAAAAGTACTTACAGTACCGCGTGCGCAAGAACTTGGGATGCTGCATTTCCCGGAGCGCTTTATGGCACTCAAGGCTGAGCAGCAATCCGGTGCGCTGGCCGCATTGCAGTCGGTTGAGCCCAGTTTGCACCAATCCGTCCTTGACGAATGGGATGCCCGCTGCACGACAACCACCATTCGCAACCCCGCAGGCTATCTGTTTGGCATCATCCAGAAAGCCCTGCGCGGTGATTTCCGAGCCTGGGCTGGGCAGAAGGACAACACACAAACAACGCCCGCCACCAAACCACGTGAAGCCCCCATCCCACCGCAGCCGCCTGCGGCGAACAGAGATGTCGCACTGGCCCATCTGGCACGACTGCGCAAATTGCTGGATGCCCCTGAGTCGGCCTATCCATCACCATCCATGGTTGTCTATACCCTGGGTATAGCTGCACACACAGCCTTCCAGATGAGACGCACACGACTCACACAAAAATAGCCATAT
The DNA here is from genome assembly GCA_021907015.1 of Pectobacterium sp. PL152. Lineage (GTDB taxonomy): Bacteria > Pseudomonadota > Gammaproteobacteria > Enterobacterales > Enterobacteriaceae > Pectobacterium. Next base: position 1,816,459 of record CP091064.1, read on the forward strand.
ATCGTCCACTGACGTCCACCGTCGCCTATACCCCGGGTATAGCTGCACACACAACCTTCCCTCGCAGGCAGTCAGGCGCTTCGCAAAACAGGCTGACCAGCAGTGCGGTTTCATGACTGACGGCCTTCCTGTTACAGCCGAAGCTGGCGACTCGTTTCACTACCGAGAGTCATCACCATGTCCAACGAAAACAATGCCACCGAATCCTTGCAATTGAACCTGGGGTCATTGCGCAGTGCGATGTCACTGACCCTGCATACCCACCACGCGTCGCGTATCTGGCACGGACGCGCAGCCGCAGAAGGAAAACCCGGCATCGTCGGCCTGAACGGATTTGTCTCCATCATGAACAAGCTCAAGCGCGGTGCCGAGCAGGACGATCCCTACTCCGACTGGTGGATGCTGCGCATTGAAGACAAGCTGTCGCTCACCAAAGAACAGCTCCAGAACTTGCGCCAACAAGTGGATCAAGCACTGGCTGACGTACCACCCGCGCTGAGTATTGGTGAAAACATGAATGTGCAACCCGTCAAGCTGCCGCTATTCGTCTCCTCGCAACTGGGCTTTATGGCGGTCTATTTACTGGCCGACTACGACGATCTTGCCCGCCGCCTGATCCTGGCCCACCACACCGCACTGATTGACCGCTCAACCCTTGAACGCTGGCTCAACGACGGAGCCCATGCCCTGCGCAGTCTCTTCAGTCTGGCGCAGCAATACCGCTACTCCGGCACCCGGCGCGACGACTTTGCTGCCAACAATGCCGCAGCCCGTGCCGCAGTGGAAAAATACGGAGAACTGCCGCAGGACGTGCTCGAAGGCACGCGTCGTTCACGCTTCGCACCACCCTTGATCCGGCGTGGACAAACGAACATGGCGCATTCAGGCACCACACATCAAACACCCTCACACGCAGACGAACCTGCTGATGTCCATGCCAACACCAGTGGAAACCCAACTGAAGAGGCACAGGATAGCGAGGATGACCACGCATGAGCGCATCGACACGTTTCACCCTGCTGGAACAGACCGCCTTCCAGCAGTTGGGACATGCAGGCTACCTAAAAGGCCTTTTAAAACCTTTTAAAGGTAAAGGGGCACTCGAAGTCTGGGCCAGCCAATGCGAGGCACTGCGCGACAACCTGATCGTGCTGGCGCAACGACAGGTTCTGGCACAGGCACGCAGCCATCCCTTCAACCTGCTACCCACGCAACTGGCCCAGCAAACCACTGGCGCAGGCACCACCTTTCTGCGCTGGCGCAACCTCGATCGCAGCAGTATGGGCGTAGCCCTGTGGCAGAAGATGATGGCCAATCCGGCTACGCCACCCGGACTCATCGGCGATTTACACGCAATAGAAGTCCAGCGTGCCGTGCTGAACATGCAGATTAGCCTGTTGCACACACTCGCACGCCAGGCCAGGGACTGCGCCAGCAAAGTGGCCCATGCCGACGATATTTATCTGCGCCGGACAGGCCATCAGGCAGATCTAAACCAGCCCCATACAGGGGGAGACCACATGAAACATCAGGCATCGGCACAACACCGTTGACGGTTTCAACCGGCATTGTCTTTCCAATACGGGCATTTCACATCAAACAGGAGTCATAGACATGAGTACACATTTCAGTGGCGAGGGAAATATCGGCTCTGCGCCAGAATTCCACGAGTACCCCAACGGCAACGAAGAACCACGTCGGGTGTTGCGTCTGAACGTCTACTTCGACAACCCCGTCCCCGGCAAGAGCGGTGCCTTTGAAGATCGTGGCGGTTTCTGGCGGCCAGTTGACTGGTGGCATCGTGATGCGGAGCAATTCTCTGGACTGTTCCAGAAAGGCATGCGGGTCGTGGTTGGCGGACGTGTGGAGCGCGACGACTGGGCCGATGAGAACAACAACCCGCGCACGACTTACCGGGTCAATGCACGCAGCGTTGGCATCCTCCCTTACCGAATCGAGGCCATCACCCTGAGCCCCAAGTCAGGGCCAGCAGATCCGGGGCCACAGACCGAGTAACACATCGCACTTCGGGACGATCCCAGAAAGTGGTCGTCCCCTATTCCACTGACGTCTACTGCGTTTCGCGCGCGCCAGCGCAAGAAGCTGACTGCATAAGCGAGCCGCGCCCAGTATAGACATTTCCCGGGGCAGAAGCCGCCGTAGTCGTACTCTTGAAACACCTTGAGGCTGAACGACGATGGTGATTCATTAACCAAAGATTGGCATAATTGTTCAATTCACCATTTCCGGTAGCCATTATGATAAGTCAGCGTACACGACACTCTCTTGCCCAGTTTTTGGCAATACAGGACATCTCTGTCTCTATCGCCCTTTTGGGCAAGAACAATGTTGACCATCAGAATCTATATTCACAACAATTACTGCTTAATCTGATTCACGCCTTTCAAAATATGAGTGACGCGATTCTGTTATCGATATTGCAGGAAATCATTGCAACAACAAAAATCTACGAGCAGCTATATCACCCAAGGTCCTCTTCGACGAACGAATGCATGATCTCAGCCAATGTCTCGTGCTTGATGGCTACATCATCCATGATCAACAATTGACTCAAGGTGATCCCTCCATTGCCGATGCATCCCCAATGGAAGACGACCTGATGGAAGCACTACGACAATGTGGTTTACCACGCTGGGAAGACATCATCGCCAAAATCAGAGATTCCGATCAGCGCTTTCGCTCCTCTCCTCCTGACTACAACGCATCACTGACCAATGCTCGTATCGCACTGGAAACTCTGGCAGTCGATATTGCAGCCGAAGTTGCAGAAGGAATGGAGCCAACACCAACCTATAATGCAGCCAAATGGGGCGAGGTTCTCCGTTTCCTGCGTGAAAGTGCAGAAATCACTTTAGAAGAAGAAAAAGGGCTGGCAGGTGTATTCAGCTTCCTGAGTCCCGGAGCCCATCGCCCAGTTGGTATACCAGAAAACCAGATGACCCGACTGGGTCGATCCTTCGCACTAAACATGTGCTGGTTTTGTTGCAAAATAGGCTTACCCGCCGCTAGCTCTGCGTTGCAACTACCCGCACATCATCCACCTCTTGTGCGGGCTCCTGTGCCCGCCAGATCACATACAGTTCGTTGACTAGGTTCACCCCCTCTTCGTAGGCGTAGAAATTCGTGGTTATCTGACGCGGCTCAGTTCGCCAATCCTCTCCAGCATCCTCAGTGTCATAGCGATACATCCTACGAGAACGGCCGATATAGCGCGTCTTGATGTCATCCTCGATATCCTTGCGATTTGACATCAGGTGCATGCCGGTCGGAGACGGAAACGCGACCATGACACATCCAGCATCCTGAGCGATGCGTATGGCTGCATCAAAGTAGCCATCCACAATCGATGACACACTGTGGGCAGCAAACACATCCCCGATCGGATTAATGGCACGGATCACCAATGTAAATCCCGCTTTATCAAAGCTCCTATCCGCTCGAAATACAACAATGCCATTCCGGCAATGCGCTTATCGCCTGGTGCAAACACAAGCATGTGTACATGTCGGGACTCCTCCCACATCCGCGTATTGTTCCCGGTACAAATACCAGCTGACATCTTGGCAAAGAACGCCGCGGGTGATTTAGAAACGCAGGCAACCATCTGGCTACCCGTCTGACTCTCCCCTCATGAACCACGCGCCTGCGCTGTAACTCACTCCAGCGTCCAAATTTTTTTAAACCAATACCCTAGTTCGAGCTATCGCCTCTGACAGTCGTTGATCAGGAGCACCTTCGTCTATCTGCCAGCGAGCATCAAGACGCGAGCCCAGCACCGCCACAGCGCTACTGCTCAATCCAGCAACGAAGGGCGCAATGTGGACATCCAGAGCATCGCCGATATCCACATCAAACAACGCACGCAGTGAATCCAATAGCAGAACGATCTCCGAGCCCGCCTGTGCCATTGTCCTTAGCCTTTCCTCTCCTTCTTTAAGCCACACAGCAACATTTTCATCGGCATGACAGATAGCTAGCAACACGCCAAGATGTGGTGCCAACGACCAAACATCGGCAGCACTATCTCCCAAACGCTTTGGACTCAAATGCCGGCAAGCCTCATGCTCATCTTGTGCAATGCAAGACGAGAAGCGAGCAGCAAATACCAATGCTCTAGCAAGTGCATCAAGCCCTCGCGAATCGACATCACCTTCTACCTGTAACTCAGTGCGCATCCACGTCATTGGATAGCTTGCTTCCAGCAAGCTAGAAGGTACATCCGTCTCCCGCGACTGCAGACATGGCCAAAGCTGGCGAATGGTAGAAGCACTGGTGCGATACACCAGGGCAACAAGCTCGGCTTGCTGTTGGCTTAATGTCACTGTTGAAGGCCCACGGCCAGCAAGCAGATCATTCAGCAGTAACCGCAAGCTATCAACCTCTCCCTCAAGCTGAACAAGTGGTGCTTCAAGGTATGGCATCAGGCTATCCAGAAGCACACCATCGGTCAGCCCCAGCATGCGCTTTATACAAGGAGCAAAACGCTCTACCAGCTCATGGCGAAGGTCACTGCTGCATTGCAGGTAACTCGTCTTCTGCTCATCCTCGGCCTGATAGGGATAGCGGCCTATCTTCTGCTCCACATAATGGCTTAGCAACGATTCTACACAAGTGCGATTGCCTGCCATCAGCGTGAAGTCACAACGGGTAAAGGCATCATCCAACAGCACACGCTTGATGGCGTCGATCCCTGCCCCAAGGTGTACATCCTTGATACCAGGTGCATAGTTGTAAAACCACTTCAGTAGGACAGGTAGCCCGACAAGTCCGCGATCTTCACGTAGATAGGACAGCAGCGTAGTGCCGAGGGAGGCCACCTTGGTCACCTGGCGCAAGTGCGCAAACGTCTGCAATTCCCCTGACTGCTGCATGTATTCAAAGGCGTCCGCATACCCGCCAGAGGCTGCTCTTTGCAGCCATTTGGCCACGGTTGACGGCGTCTGTCCTACGCCCGGCAAGGCCGCAATAGCCAGCCAACGCGACAGCGATTCTGCTCTAAGCTGCCGATAACTGCCCTGAAAGGCCAGTACGGCAGCGGCAGTTGAAAATCCATATTCCTGCAGCACCTGCAAGTAAGCTGACAAATCCAGCTCCAGCAGCAGGTAATCCTCGGCGCTAGCCAATTGCTCGAAGGTAAAAAGCCAAGGTGCCGACAGCAACACATTGAGTCTGGCAGTGACCGGAGTGAGATCATCCATCTCACCCGTTTCCAGTATCAATTTTTGGCAAGCAACCAACCCATCAATATCAGCTCCGGCCGTCAGCAATGCCAGGGCGAACTCAGCACTGCAAGTCTGATGGCCCCCAGTAAACGATCAAAGCGCACCAGATCGACAGCACGGCGGATCTTGAGTACCTGCAGCAGAAAGCGCCAACGCTGCGGTTGAGTAAACAACACATGCCGTGCCATGTGCTCAAAAAGCACCCCGAGCCCCTCGCTATCACAGTCCAGTTGTTCGAGATTCTCAGTCAGCCACTCAACATTTCGATGCGATAGGTCGACATCCACCTGACGGGCAATTTTCTCGGCTGGGACACCCGCTTTGCGCAACAGCACTACCAATTCCTTGAAGCGTAGCTGTTCTTCCAATGACGGTTGCTCGTAACGACTCAACCAACTTGGACGCTCAGGAAGCCAGGAGAGATCCTCCACTCGCTGGACGATCCCTTGTCGCACCAACGTCAGAACTCGTGCGCCATTAACCTGCCGCCCGGGCAATACTGCATGGGATTTATCCATCTGCAATTTTTGCTGAACGCCCAAACAGCAATATGACTGCATCCAGTCTATATCCAGCTCTCGCATGCCTCGGAACGCCTCGAATGTATTGGGCAGTTCCAGTTTGCGCATGACGAAATCAAACGATCGGCTGTAGTAATGGCTATCTGTGAGTGTCCGCTTCACATGTACCGAATAGACCAGACTTCTTCCGCAGAACGAACCCGCATAATGAAGAAACTTTCTGGCCCGATGCAGCACCATCGACAACGGCAGAAAGCACATCAGATACTGCCTGATGATTTCAATTTTTGAAGGCCGCAAGGATACGTGGTTTGGGATACGTAATGCTCTGCGCAGATGGGATTCAACAGCCACGTCCTCTGCCAACATCGACTCGCCATAGAAGGCCAAATGTTGCTGGTAAGCAGCGATTGCCTGCCTTAACTCCCGAAGAGGATGCATTGGCTGATTTATATCAACCTGTCGTTTTTCTTCTGCCGCAATTCTAGATAGAATTCGACTTCGAAACTCCCGATAATTATCAGGAGGGATAACCACTAAATTATTCAAACCTTCCCCACTGCGTTGCGCAATAAATCCAGCATACTAAAAACACCAGCATAATACCTGCCTTGCGACACCAATACGTTGGCTCGTAATCCGCATTCTTTATCATTTTAAAATCTCCAGCCGGGAATACTCGACAGCATGATTCACGTGCCGAGAGAATTCCATGAAGCTATTTCTGTGCGAGAAGCCCTCCCAGGGCAAAGATATCGGACGTGTACTGGGGCTACCCAACGAGGCAAGGGTTGCCTCACCGGTTCAGGTATCACCATAACCTGGTGCATCGGTCATCTCGTTGAAGCAGCACCGCCCGATGCCTATGGCGAGCAGTACAAACGCTGGTCTATCGAGCAATTGCCCATTATCCCTGAGCGCTGGCGCGTCGACGTCAAATCCAAGACCGCCTCGCAGTTCAACGTCGTCAAAGACCTTCTGAGCAAGGCAAGCGAACTGGTCATCGCAACGGATGCTGACAGGGAAGGCGAGTTGATCGCACGTGAGATCATCGAACTGTGCGGTTATCGCGGCCCCATCCAGCGGCTCTGGTTATCGGCATTAAATGACGCGTCGATCCGCAAAGCACTGGCAACGCTCAGGCCATCAAGCGAAACCATGCCGATGTACTTCTCGGCCTTGGCACGTTCCCGCGCAGACTGGCTGATTGGCATGAATCTCAGTCGCCTGTTCACCGTTATGGGGCGGCAGGCCGGTTACGATGGCGTCCTCTCCGTGGGCCGGGTACAAACCCCAACGCTGAAACTGGTTGTCGATCGCGACCGCGAGATCGCATGCTTTGTCTCTGTACCGTTCTGGGCAGTCGAGACCGTACTATCGAGCGCAGGTCAATCTTTCACTGCAGCCTGGCTTGCACCAGATACAGCAACAGACGATGCCGGCCGCTGCCTGCAGGAGCCCATAGCCCGGCAGGCAGTAGAGCGCATGCGTTCGGCTGGTAGCGCCCAGATCACGTCCGTCGAAACTGAACGCATGCGTGAAGGCCCACCGTTACCCTTCGATCTGGGCACGCTGCAAGAAATCTGCTCAAAACAGTTGGGCCTGGACGTGCAGGAAACCCTGGAAATCGCTCAGGCACTGTACGAAACTCACAAAGCGACGACGTATCCGCGCTCAGACTCCGGCTATCTGCCCGACAGCATGTTCGCCGAGGTGCCCACCGTACTCGACAGTCTTCTCAAAACCGATCCTGGCCTGCGACCGCTCGTTGACAAGCTAGACCGCAACCAGCGCTCACGTGTATGGAACGACAGCAAAGTCACGGCGCACCACGGCATCATTCCCACGCTCGAACCCGCCAACCTTAAGGCAATGAGTGACAAGGAACGGGCAGTCTATATGCTGATCCGTGCCCACTATCTGGCGCAGTTTCTGCCGCAACATGAGTTTGACCGCACCACTGCACGCTTATCCTGTGCGGGTGAAACGCTACAGGCTGTCGGCAAGCAGGTCGTCGTCATCGGGTGGCGGCAGGTACTCGCTGAGCCCAGGCCAGACGATGATGGCGAGACCACTCCGCGCAGCCAGGTTCTGCCAGCGCTGCATGAAGGTTTGTCTTGCCAGATCACTGGAATCGACTGCAAAGCGCTCAAGACATCGCCGCCACGTCCTTATACCCAGGGCGAACTGGTCAAAGCGATGAAGGGCGTTGCCAAATTGGTTGCCGATCCACGCCTGAAGCAAAAGCTGAAGGACACCACGGGTATCGGCACTGAGGCGACTCGCGCCAATATCATCAAAGGATTGCTTGACCGTGGCTACCTGCAGAAGAAAGGCCGTTCGGTACGTGCCTCCGATGCGGCATTCACACTCATCGACGCCGTTCCCGGTGCCATTGCCGATCCCGGCATGACCGCCATCTGGGAACAGGCGCTGGACATGATCGAAGCCGGTCAGCTCACTCTTGATGTCTTCATCGACAAGCAGTCAGCCTGGATCACGCAGTTGGTACAGCAGTATCGAGGAGCATCGCTGTCTATCAAGGTGCCACAGGGACCTGCATGCCCAGAATGCGGCACCGCTATGCGTCAGCGTACTGGCAAAAGCGGGCCATTCTGGTCTTGCCCTCGCTATCCTGACTGCAAAGGCTCTCAGCCTATCGACAACGGCAAACACAAACGTGCTATGCCGCGCAAACGTAACAGCAGCACACGGGCATCCTGAACCGCCCTGAACCCAAAAACCATGCCACATCTTCAGTGATGACATGGCTCCCCCGCGCCCATGCGGGAATCCCCGCGCACCAAGCCTTCTACTAAACAGTGCGCACTTCGCTATGCTCCGGCAGCGAGGCAGAGGGCAACTCGTCCACGGATCGCACCAGACGCTTTCCTCTTCTCCAGTACTTCCGCCTTCCTTGAAGGGTTTCCTGATGCCTTGTTTGAGAGGCCAGACATCAGGAAACCCTTCGGGGATGACGGTATTCGTTGCCGCGCCCAACGGCGAAAAACTGGGCTCCCTTTGTGTGTGGATACATGCCAGAGGATTCCGGCCACAACCACGATAACGGCCGGGTGCGATTGCTGCGACAGTGAATGGTTTTGACGACGACCACATCCTGAAACAGCCCACAGGTGGTTTATTCCTACCAAGTCGGAGGCCAACAGGTCCCCGACACTTTTCTCCTGATTTACGACACACAAGGTTGGGCCTGTGGCCCTGAACCAAAAAAACAGGAGACCCTATGAACATGCAACCTACAACACCCCATGTACTGCAATTCGGCAGCGTCTGCAGTGGCATCGAGGCAGTCAGCCTCGCCTGGGAACCACTGGGTATGAAAGCCGCCTGGTTTTCGGAAATCGACCCTTTCCCGTGTGCCGTGCTCGCACACCGCTACCCCCATGTGCCCAACCTCGGCGACATGACGCACATCGCCAACCAGGTACACGCTGGCGAGGTCATCGCCCCAGATATTCTGGTTGGCGGGACACCTTGCCAGGCGTTCAGCATTGCCGGCGCACGACGGGGACTGAACGACCCTCGCGGTGCCTTAACCCTCAGCTACGTGGAGCTTGCCAATGTCATCGACCAAATCCGTCTCAAAAATCATCAGTCCCCCACCACGATCGTCTGGGAAAACGTCCCTGGCGTGCTCAGTGACCGCTCCAACGCCTTTGGCTGCCTGCTGGGCGCACTGGCCGGAGAAAGCCATGCGCTCAACCCGCCAGGGGAAAATGGGCGCACGCAGGTCACGTGTCTGGACCCCGCCGTCGCCTCGCGTGGCGGGTGCTCGACGCCCAACACTTCGGTGTCGCCCAGCGCCGCAAGCGTGTGTTTCTTGTGGCAAGTGGTCGAGACGACCTCGATCCCTGCGAAGTACTTTTTGAGCGCGACAGCGTGCGCGGGCATTCTGATGCGAGCAGCTCGCCGTGGCAAGAAGCTGCCCGCGCTGCTGGAGCAGGCCCTGCGACAGCAAGCGACTATGCCGGATTGAGTCCCTACGGCAAGGCTGTCACGACATACAGTTTCGCTGGAGGAACAGGGCCAGCCAACGTGGCGGCCTGCCTGATGGCAGCCGGTTCCAAACATGACATCTGCACCGAGAACTTCCTGGTGCAGTCGATGGCAGGCTCCCTCAGCCATACACTGAACCCGGCAACGCATGGCAAAGACTACAGGGAAGATGGTGCCAACAAAGGTATCCCAATGATGGCCTTTACCGCTCAGGACTATGGCGCGGATGCCGTAAAGACGTCACCCCGACATTGCGGACCAGGGCCTGGCCTGCCATCGCCTTTGCACAGAACGGGCGTGGCGAACTGCGCCTGGAATCGGGTCACGGCCAGATCGCTGGCACGCTGCTCGCCAGCGGCGGAAAGCCCGGTCAGGGCATGCCAACCGTGTTCGGCGTCACCCCGCCTGACGCGCACTTCCATTACACGCCGCTTGAGCAGGATGGAAAAAACTGGCAGCAATGGAAGGTCAGGCGGCTCATGCCCGTCGAATGCGAACGCTTGCAGGGCATGCCGGATGGCTGGACGCTGGTGCCGTATCGCGGCGGCAAACCTGCTGCTGATACCCCCGCTACAAAGCGATCGGCAACTCCATGGCCGTACCATGCGTGGCCTGGCTGGGTCAGCGTCTGCTCCAGGCATTGCAGACACCCAAGTGACATCACGCTAACCAATACGGGCACGTCCTGATGCGTGTTGTTCCACACGCACGCACCGTTGCCACGTCATGCTGAATACATGTTCGCCGGCGTAGCTGGCAACATCCCAGGCAGTCAAGGCCATCAAGACTGCGACACGCCGACGGTGTGTTGGCTTTCGTTATTTTCTCATTCCACCCATAGGGGCTCTCCTCCCTTGTGGCTGGGGAGCTCCTTTTTTTTGGAGACTTTCCCATGGATCATCAAACCATTCGCAATCAGATGCAGTCATTGGTGCGTGACCACGTTCCTTCCAATGCCCGCAGTTTCAGGTTCAAAATTTTTGACGGCCAGCCCAAGGTGTCGACACTGGGCTTTCACATTGATCCCAAGCCTTTTGAAGGAAAGATCATCGCCAGGACGGAGGATGCCATTGTCGTCAAGACGGGCCGAATCGAGTTCGCCGTGCTTGACCGGACGCTCGTGACCGAAGATCCAGACGAAGGAGCCCAGGTGCAGGTCGAACCCTACGCACGGCATCGCTTCGACGGTCTTCGCGCAGACACACCCGAAGAGCGCACCGAATACACCGCTGATGGCAAGCCCTACAAGCTCCAGACGTATGTCCTCGGCTCCGCCCCCGCCAAGCTTCCGATCCCGCAACCCCGCAGCCCGGAGTTACAGGAACTGATCAGGCAACTGGAGGAGCTGCCGGCACCGGATGGTTTTCGTCGGATTACGCACCTGCTGGTTGATGCGGGTGCGCGGGATTTCACCTGGGTTGATCCACTGCCCAAGGACATCATCGCTACACCACCGGCTATCAGCTTCAACACAAGCACGGCGAAATTCAATGGCCGCGTCACTGTGCAATACGAACGCGCCGACGACCTCTATGCCGTAGTGCTGAGCCACGATGGAGAGTTGGTTGAACGGGTTGACGGTGTGTTCTTCGATACCCTCGGAGACGTACTGTTCAGGCTGATCGACGATGGCAGTTGGCGTCGCATACGTGTGCGCACCATTCAAAAGCCGCTGCGACGCAAGTCATGACGCGACAGACAACCCGTCTATACGGTGGGTTATCTGACCAGCATCGTTTACTTATCGCACCTCGACTGGATACACACCAATCCCCCGCCCCGGACAACGCTTCTTCACTGTGTTGCCCGGCATACCATCCTCTCAGGAGTAACGTGTATGACTTTACGCTTCAAAGGAGCCGAATTGCGGCCCGTCATCGCCGAGGCTGTTGCCAATCAGTGCCGCATCATCCTGGTCAAGGATCAGGGTGTTTACTGGCTCGCCGAGCATGGTGAACGCCATCCCGATGGGCGTCAAAAGCTGATCGCCTACGCAATTGGCTGCAACCCTGACGTTGCGCCCTTCGACGACTGGTGGGAGCGTTCACGCGCTGAGTTCGGTGGCGATGATTTTGGTGAGTTTTTCGAACCTGGCGACAGGGTGTTTACCGGCATCCTGGATGGTGCTGGTGATCTCGAAGTGTCCGCTACCGAAACACAGATTTTCCTGCAAGTTGTCGCGACAAGCCCCGATAGCAACTGAGCCTCGTCCTCCATAGCCCCCTCATGGGGGCTTCTTTCCTCTCGCGCCAGCACCTCCACTGCTGACACGCATGCGTCTCAGCCCACGACGGGCCATTCCGCCAGCGATCCCCTGGAGACACCCCCATGCGCGACCCGTTCAAGATTGACTCCCCGACCTGCATCAGTTTTTCCGGTGGCCGCACCAGTGCCTATATGCTGTGGCGCGTTTTACAGGCCAACGGCGGCCTGCCTGCCGATACCGTCGTCTGCTTCGCCAACACGGGAAAAGAAGTAGAGGCTACCCTGCGCTTCGTGCGTGACTGCGCCACACATTGGAAAACCCCTATCCACTGGCTCGAATATCAGGACGCTGCACCAGGGTTCACACGGGTCGATTTCTCGACGGCCAGCCGTCAGGGTGAGCCTTTCGAGGCGTTGATCCGTAAACGCCAATACCTGCCCAATCCCGTTGCTCGCGGCTGCACCACCAGCCTGAAAATTCGGCCGATGCATAAATACCTACGCAGTCTTGGTTGGACGGAATGGGATCAATTCATTGGCATCCGCGCCGACGAGCAACGGCGTGTCGCCAAAATTCGGGCGCGTAGTCACTCCACGGAATCAAGCCATGAAATGATGTGCATGCCATTGGCCGATGCAAACATCAGCGTATACGAGGTCAGTGCGTTCTGGCAGGCGCAACCTTTCGATCTGGAACTCTTGACCGTGAAAGGCCGCACACTCGAAGGCAACTGTGATTTGTGCTTCCTCAAGCCACAGGGACAGCGACTGGCCCTCATCAAGGCCAGACCGGAAGCTGCCATATGGTGGATACGCATGGAATCACTGAATCTGGCCAGCAAAGCCAGTGGTACACGGTTTCGTATCGACGGTCCCAGCTATGCCGATCTGGCGCGCTTCGCCGCAAACCAGGGTGATCTGTTCGATTCAACCGAAGATGCGGTAGCCTGTTTTTGCGGTGATTAAATCGTGCCGCAGGGAAACCTGATTGTCTTGGGTCTGTGCTGATCAGGTGCCACTTTGGATAACGACTAGGGCAGCAACAACTGCGCCTGAGTTTTGCCCGCTGCGAGCGCCTCCTTGAACCAATTCGGCTGCTTGCCTCGACCACTCCAGGTCAGGCTTGGGTTGTCGGGATGTGCATATTTGGGAGCCACAGGATTTTTTACCCGAGGACTCGGCTTCGAGTTCGGGAAGACCTGCTCCAGCTCCAGATTTTCACCTTCCAGCAACTGCAGAATTTTCTCGCGAACAGCCTTGATGCGTTCACGTTCTCCCTTGACCAGTTGATCCTGTGCGGATGCGATCAGGTTCTTCAATTCGGCTGCGGACAGCGCCTGCAAATCAATCGACATTATTTCTCCCTCCATGGGTGATGCAGAAAGTCGTTAAGTATGCGTTTGTACCACGACAGCCATTTTCAGAGGAATGGCATTTCGAAAATAGGGAACGACTCCAGTTCATATTTCTCGTCGCGCCGGCATTGAGGCACGGGCAGTCTGTCTGCATGTTTTGCTGACGTTGTCAGCGACATGCCACGCAACCACGGTCTCCAAGGTTGCGGTGCGGCAAAAACCGCATGACCAAGCCAGTTCGCACAGCATCCTCACGCGGACGGCCACCGGCTTCTACCGGTAGTGGATGCATCCGCCTTATCAACCCATCGCGGGGTGACACACCCTCGCCATCGGGCCTGGTGTGTCTCCGCTTCATTTTCAATGGAGATTTCACCATGAGCCATTCTACTTCAGGCGAAAAAGCCTATTTCGATCTGCACACCGAAGGTTACGGTCGTCTGCAACGCGTACGGGAAGTTCCCGTGCGGGGTGGCCGACGTGCTCAACCCTTCCTGGCCTGCACCATCGCAGCGCTAGTCGGCTCGTCCCAAGAACCGACCACCCGCTATTTTGATGTCAAAGTCACAGGTGCCGAGGCTAAAAACTGGTCGAACACTATGTCGGCATTGATGATCCAAAGCAGCGTCCGATGATCAAGTTCCGGCTGGGGGATCTGTGGAGTGATGCATTCATTCGCCCCAGCGGTGAGCGCAGGGTGAACCGGCAGCCAGTCTCAAGGGACGGCTCCTGAAAGCTGAACTGATCGACCCTGCCGCACTGCAAATAATCGAACAGTACGAGCTGGTCACTCGGGGCATTGGCTACCTCAATCGGCCCAAAGACGTCACACCGAAGAAGGGTGACCCGTTCCTCGCATGCACCATCGGTGCGCTGGCCGGGCCTGTCGAAGAACCGGAATACCGGTACATCAACACCATCGTGACCACACCGGAGGCTCAACATCTGGTGCGCCGTTGCGTGCAGGCCGTCGAGGCTGAGCGCAAGGTACTGGTGGCCTTTCGTCTCAATGACATGAAAGCTGATCCGTACCTTCGCACGAAGGGCGAGCATGCCGGCGAGCCGGCTGCGAGTCTGGAGTCCAAACTGATCCATATTGGCCTGATCAAGATCGATGGCCAATTGGTCTATCCCACTGCCAACCAGGCTCCCTCTTCCGAACATGCTACAGCGGTATCCACTGCGTCAGAAAGTTCTGATAACAGCGTGGATATGCCGTCTACGACGCCCAGTACAACCGAACCTGAAGCGCAATCCTCGGTAGAAGAAGAGCCCGCTCTCGTCACTTCACGCTAAGCCGATCGGCAAGACCTCACATTGGGGTCTTGTCCCTTTTCCCAAGGTTATCGGTAGTACAACGCATCCCAGGAGATTATCCATGGCTACAGCAGCCGTTCAATCCGCTCCCCCCATCATCGTTCGCGGCCAACTCGCAATCCGCACAATATCTGGTCGTAACGGCCGGTTCACAGTCGGTCGTCTCACCACTCACCTTGGGCTGTTCCATGTCAAAGATCCCGAACTGGAGCAGTATCCCGAAGGAAAGTATGAGGGTGAATTTGCGATTCGATATATTTATCCGAAAGCCTATCCTGTCGGCGACGGCATGCGATTCGAGATCCGGGCCAACCTGGATGGCATGACCTTGTCTGGTATCGACAAACTCAGCAAAGCAGAGGCTCGCGCCTTCGCCACGCAGGATGTCGATCCGCTGGATGAGGAATCGGGTACTCAACCCGTACCCACGCCAACCGCAACGTCCAAATCCAAGGCCAGGCCTGCCCCTGCTCAAGCCACCCAGGACCCACTGGTCGACACCACGCCATTCAGCGTCGATGCACCCTCCGCGACTATAGCGGCCTCGGACAATCCCGATAGCGATGATGCCGCATTGTTCGGCATCCTCTGGCCGCTGGGTGAATCGGTGAAGCTGGACGCAACCATTGACCGCCGCACGTTGCGCCTGCAAGTCGCGCGGTTGAGCCAGTTGAGCTATGTGTTCGACGCCACGGCCCAACAGTGGAACCGCCAGTCTGAATCCCTGACGACCTGATTCATCCAGCCACCGCTGCGCGCTTTTCCCATCCTTCGGGGCAACACGGCCCTAAGGGCGATGTTGCCCCTCAATTTTTTATTGAGGACACCACCATGCCCGAATCTTCATTACAGCAACCGTTGTTCCGCATCGACGAATGTACTGACCTGATGGTCGATGCCTGCGTCTGCCGCGAGAATGGCGATCTGGTCTTTGTCTCAATCTGGGCGCGGGATACTGCTATCCAGCAATTTATCGCACAACTCACACTGGGCCACGATGACGATGGACTGAACCAGTTTCACCTCATCACAGAGCACGGCGGCTCTGTACCTGTGTTCATCCCTTCGGTCGAGCGCCTTGAAAAGCGTCTGACCCGCAACTATCGCCGCACGCTGTTTGGATCGCTCACCAATCTGTGGCTGTTCGACCAGCGTTGCATCTGCCCTGACAAGAGCACAGCCAGCGCACTGGCGCTACTGCCGCGCTCTGCTGCTGAACCGACCGTTCGCTTGTGGCAACTCGTCAAAGATACATGTCCGCTGCCACTGCTCGACCACTGGCAAACGCCCGTGCTGGAGTTACTGCGCAGCCGCGACATGCTCCATGAGCTACCGGTCGCTCTCGGGCCGCTGCGGGGCTTTCGCCTTGACTGGACGTGCCAGCACTCACCGATGCGCTGGGCGAGCTTATTCGTAACGGCGTTCTCACGGCCTATCCATATCCGTCACAGATCTGGACACCGCACGCGGTGGTCTGATCATTTCACGGCAGGCGCACCTTACCAGGCACCTGCACGTTCTTTCATCATCGCCAGACAGGAGATCCCTATGGCACTCATGTTTCCCCGGCTCGCCAGAAATTTTGCCAAAAATGGCTATTACCCTACCGATGAGTCCACGCTCGAACGGACACTCGCCGCACTGGCTCCCAGCGATGAGCCCATGTGCATTATTGACCCTTGTGCCGGCGAAGGCGTTGCGATTGCCGAAGCCGCCCATGCCCTCGGGCTTGATCACACCCGTTCGTACGCTGTCGAGTACGATCAGGAGCGCGCCAGCCATGCACGGTTGTTGGTCGATCACTGCATCCATGCCGACCTGATGGATACCCTCATCTCGCGTCAGGCATTCGGTTTGCTTTGGCTCAATCCACCGTACGGCGACTTATCCAGAGATGCCAACGGCAACATCGGCTACGACGGTAAGGGCCGGCCCCGACTGGAAAAGCTGTTCTACCAGCGGACGCTGCCCTTGCTGCAGTACCACGGTATTCTCGTTTTCATCATTCCGTTCTATGTGCTCGACCAGGAAATGGTGGGCTGGCTCACACGCCACTTCGCCGATCTGCGTATCTTCCGTGCGGTAGATACACAGTTCAAACAAGTGGTGCTGTTTGGTCGTCGTGCTCGCCAGCGCGATCTGGCGAGTGAAGACGTGAAGTCCACCCGCGCCCGGTTGTTGCAAATCGGGCAGGGAGAACAGGACGCAGAGGAATTGCCGCCCGAGTGGACGTCGCTTCCCTATATCGTGCCAGGCACCCGGGCCGAACCCGAGCATTTTTATCGCATCAGCATGGAGCCGATGCAGTTCGCCGAAGAAGTACAGCGTCTGCGAGGCCTGTGGCCAGCGTTCGAGACTCACCTCGGTGCCGCGCAGCAGTCGCTGCGTGCGCCTGCTCGTGCTTTATCTGAATGGCACCTGGCATTGGCCCTGGCAGCGGGTGCGATCTCCGGCGTCGTGCAGTCCCAAAGCGGCCGCACACTTGCGGTCAAGGGTGACACCTACAAGCAGAAAGCGACGAGCACCGAGTATTGCGAACGCGATGACGGTTCAATCGCCGAAACGCGCATTCTCACCGATAAGTTCGTGCCCGTCATCAGAGCATGGGACCTGTCTCCCAACTCAGCCACGCTGGGACGGATTCTCACCATCCATTAATCCTCAAAGACAGTCAGTACCACCCACACACAGCTGGTCACTGAACCTGAGTTCAACACCAGTCCGTTTCTCTTACCCATCGGGGCATACATCGCCCCTGGGCGGTGCATGCCCCATTTTTTGAGCATCACCATGAGCATACAAATCGAAGCGGCCCCTGCCGTCACGCAATCACCCGAGACCGGTGATCTGTTCTGCCCTGCGAACGACGAACTCTCCATCAGCATGCAGGATTTCGTCAGCGAGTTCGGGGATGAATTGCTCGACTCTCTCAACCGGGCCAATCCACCGGTCTACAACGGTGTGCCACGTGCAAACCGACAACGCATTCTCGCCAGTCTCAAGCGACAGTTGTTCCCCGCTCAGGCCGAGGTCGTGCATGCAGCAGCCGAGTTGCTCGTCAACCAGGGCGAGCGAGCGGCCATCGTCAATGGTGAGATGGGGACGGGCAAAACCACCGTCGGCATCGCGCTGGCGGCGGTACTCAATGCGGAAGGCTATCGCCGCACACTCGTCCTCAGCCCACCGCACCTGGTCTATAAATGGCGGCGGGAGATTCTCGAAACCGTCACGGGGCCAAAGTCTGGGTGCTCAACGGCCCGGACACGCTGCTCAAACTGATCAAGCTGCGCGAGCAACTGAACGTGCCAGCCGATGGACAGGAATTTTTCATCATTGGCCGTGTGCGCATGCGAATGGGCTTCCACTGGAAGCCCGCGTTCGTTCGCAAGCGCACCCCTCACGGCACCGTTGGGCTTTGTCCACACTGCGGCACCATGGTTCACACCCTTGATGGTGAGCCCGTCAGCGCACTGGAACTCGACGCAGAGGAAGTGCGTCGCAAGTGTGGCGTTTGCAAAAGTGCCCTCTGGACACTGATGCGACCACGCAGTTTGTCAGGCAGCGATCAATCCGCAGCAGTACTGCGGGCGCTGAAACGCATTCCGACCATTGGTGAAGCCACAGCCGCCAAACTGATGAAGACCTTTGGCGATTCATTCCTGGCCTCGATGCTTGGGGACAACTTCCACCAGTTCATCAACCTGATGGACAATCGAGGGAGTTGGTCTTTCAGACCGGCAAGCTCAGCGTATGGAACGCGCCATGTCGAGTATGGAGTTCGGCTTCGGTGAGGGCGGCTATCAACCCAGCGAATTTGTGAAGCGGTATCTGCCGCAAAGCACATTCGATTTGCTCATCGCCGACGAAGCCCACGAGTACAAGACAGGCGGTTCCGCACAGGGTCAGGCCATGGGTGTTATTGCGGCCAAAACCCGCAAAACGTTGCTGCTCACCGGCACGCTGATGGGAGGCTACGCTTCCGATCTCTTCTATCTGCTGTTCCGAGCACTGCCCGGACGAATGATCGAAGACGGCTACCGACCGAGTACCAGTGGCAGCATGAACGCTGCAGCCATGGCATTCATGCGGGATCATGGCGTCCTCAAGGACATCTACTCCGAGAGCGACGGCCCGGCCCACAAGACCGCAAAAGGCTCGAAGGTCACCGTCAGAACCGTCAAAGCGCCGGGGTTCGGCCCCAAGGGCGTGCTGCGCTGCGTTCTGCCCTTCACGATTTTCCTCAAACTCCGAGACATTGGTGGCGTACTGCCCCCATATGACGAAGAGTTCAGGGAAGTCGCGATGGACACCGAGCAAAGTGATACCTACAGCAAGCTCGCTGCCAGCCTGACGAGTCAGCTCAAGGAAGCCCTGCGTAAGCGGGACACCACCTTGCTGGGCGTGGTGCTCAATGTGCTGCTGGCCTGGTCTGACTGCTGCTTTCGTACCGAAACCGTGCGCCACCCGCGTACGCGAGAGGTACTGGCATTCACCCAGGCCCAGTTCAACGAGCTGCAGGTGATGCCTAAAGAGCGGGAACTGATCGACATCTGCAAGCAGGAGAAAGCAGAGGGGCGCAAGATCCTGGCCTATTCCGTCTACACAGGCACGCGAGATACCACCAGCAGGCTGAAAATGCTGTTGGAGCAAGAAGGTTTTCGGGTTGCGGTATTGCGCGCCAGCGTCGATGCCAGTCGCCGTGAAGACTGGATTGCAGAACAGCTCGACCGTGGCATTGATGTCCTCATCACCAACCCGGAGCTTGTCAAAACAGGGCTGGATCTTCTGGAGTTCCCCACGATTGTGTTCATGCAATCAGGGTACAACGTGTACACACTGCAGCAGGCCGCACGACGCTCCTGGCGTATCGGCCAGAAGCAGCCTGTGAAGGTGATCTACCTGGGGTATGCGGCCACGTCACAAATGACGTGCCTGGCGCTGATGGCGAAGAAAATTCTGGTCTCTCAGAGCACGTCGGGAGACGTTCCTGAGTCGGGACTGGATGTGCTTAATCAAGATGGCGACTCTATTGAAGTCGCCCTGGCCCGGCAACTTGTCGCGGCCTGATGTTCCTGTTTACCGGCGTCCCGCAAGGACGCCGGTTTTTTCTGGATGAGCGGCTTTACTGCCAGGTTAGAAAACTGGCATTACCACTTAAGACCTTGTCCTTGCTGGATAATTTCATTTGTCCAAGCTAAAACAAGGCATAGGCCAGAATTTTCAATGCCCCATTTTCTGCGTTCCTGACCTGCATATCCACCATAGATATTTTCAAGTTGATTTTCGTAATAGGATTCGAAATCGCCATATACCTGACTATCTAGATGGATGCTTAGATCAATATCTTCCCCCGCCTGTTCTTTCAGGAAACGTAAAACTCGCTTCCCTTCAATTGCCTTATGAATATCACCAACGGTGATGTCAGCATAATTTCCTGAATCAATCAGACTATTGATATGCAAAATAAGCAACGTAAGTGCTGAAACTTTCATACAATCTCCTTAAATAAAACCTAACGTTTGATTTAAGCGGCAGGCCCAGACGGGGTCTGTCCGCTTGAGCGAATTGTTGGACATATGCTACCTACTTACTCTCGTTTTCAGGGACATTTTCATTATTTCCCGTCGGGCCACCAAGCGCACTAAGAATCTCAGGCTTATATTCTGATGCCAGTTTCGCGAGCCCTTGATTAGGAATGTAAACAATGGCTTTCCCATCCTCTTTAAGTACAGTGGCATACACTTCGAACTTTGTTTGAGCTGACGTTGTTAGGTCAGAACCACCAGCTAGAACATGCAGGTCAGTGTTTGGATGTTTTTTACATCCGAAACAAATTTCTCAACAGTGTCTCCTGCCAGCTTTTCTTCTGTCGTCTTTATATCGAACCTCGCTTCAACTTTACGCTCAGGCTCACCAAGCGTTTCTCTAATGCCATCAAGTGCAGTGCCTGTGCCAATTTCACAAAACTTAACAAGCGCTTCCGCAGGACCTTGTGCAGAGTAGTCGACACCAAGATCTGGTTGATTAGTTACCGTGTGGCGAGTAAAGTCGAGGCCGTTTTCTCTGATGGAAGCTCCCGCTATCGTGATTGCAAAGCGCATTTCTCCATCTTTCCCAATATTTTCACTCATCGCTCACCCCAGCTTAATAATTGCAGAGTCGATGCTTGAGAAATTATTCTTCTTTAAATTCAATAAATGATGGATATTCGTTATTACATTGAATTCACCAATCAATGCACCAATAGATTCGTCAGTTTGGATTTTCTTTATTTCAGCAACGCTTTCCGAATCTAACAGCCTAATAAATATCGCCTCAATTTCCCTTAATGCGTCGTCAATCATGTCTTGCTTGATTCGAGTTTGCACAACGAACTCGCTCAAGCTTGAGTCTTCATAAAGGTGAAATTTTTCAAACAACCCCAGCCTTTCGAAGTTATCTATGATCTCATTTGATATAAAGACGGACGCGACAACAGAGTTTTCGGGCTCATAGACTTCCCCTGCATCGTTGCGAGGGTAATCTACTAACGAGAGTTGCGTAGACAATTTAGTCTCCTTTAGTTGAGAAAATTTTACTTACTGCTGACGCCTAGCGAAAGAGTTATTACGACCACCGAAGGCGGAGCGACTTGAGCGCTGAGTTATGTTAGCGCAATAACACAGTGCTTTGTGGATACATTTAACGCTATATTTACTTCGTCGCTTTATTTTTCCAAGCTGCAATTACCTTAAGTACCGCGCAGCCTCTAGTATCGTTTCATACAGCTGATTTTAATCCTCATTAAAAGCATAGGTTGTTGCATCAGCTTTTTTTGCAAATGATTTATTTTTACCTACATTCGTGTATACAAAGATGAATGCGGTACTGGAGCATGTACACCTTGCGGCCTGCCGGGGTGATCTTGTATAGAAAGCTCGGCACCACGGTATCCCGCAGTTCGATGGCCTTGTATTGGGATCTACCGCAGCTTGATCCTCTCCATGACGAATCCCCGAAAAGCCCATTTACCAAGAGCCGCATGGGAGCCACGCGAGGGAATGTTGGGTCAAATTTCGGAAAACATCAGCATATGCTGAACTCGCCTCACCGATTGATAAAACTACTGCATCAGGCCCTGGCGTAGTTCAGCGAATTGCAGAACTGGAATCATCGTCAAACAGACAATCCCCTCAGCTTCGTCTGCAGCAACGATGCAAAATAGGAATACCCCAAATCCGCATTCTTTGCTGATCAAACCCACGCCTCAGACGAAGGTAGCAGCTCATCGCAACAGAGAGCTGAACCATGTCACCCACACATTCAACCCAGCGGCTGTTCGTCAGTAACCTGCTGATCATTGCGGTCTTTAGCAGCGGATGCACAACAACCACTGCCCCGCCCCCCTCACCGCCCATTAAAACGGTCTCCCCGGTTCCCGACGCGACGCCGGACTTCATCCCTATCGTGCGCTACGGGCGCTATACCCTTGTAGAACTGGCACCCAACGCGGCACAGCGCGACCTGCTGCTACAGGTAATTGACGTGGCAATCCCCGAAGACGCCCGTGCCACCGTCGGTGATGGCCTGCGGCATGTGCTCAAACGCAGCGGTTATCAGCTCTGTGAAACAGCACAAACCCTCATTGAACTGTATTCACTTCCGCTCCCCGCCGCTCACCTGCACATGGGGCCAATGACCCTACGTGACGCTCTGCTGACCCTGGCTGGCTCAGCGTGGGATATGCAGGTCGATGACCGGGTGCGGCAGGTGTGCTTTGTACGCGCCAGCACAGATAGCGAGGTCGGTGCAGTTTCCAGCGACCTCCCGGCCGCCAAGGCAGGTAAAGCAACCCTGTCCGCAGGAGGTCAACCATGAACAACGCACCTACGAGGCTGAAGCGCACGGCAACCGCAGTCTCCTGGTTCCTGATCTATGCGTGGTTGAGTGTGCTCACTGTTTTTATCAGCCAGAGCTATCGCGCGATAGCCAACCTTGCTGAACGTGAACAGGTGGATGCCAGCGTGCGGCAAGTTCACGTACTGGAAGCAAGCATGGCAGAGCTGGCTGATAGCATGCAGGTACTTCAAACGCACACTCTCCCTGCCAGCGCGACAACCCTACGGGAATTACAGCAGAATCTGGAAAATCGCCTCGTTCAAATCGAGCAGATGCAGGAAAACCAGGCTTCCACACAAGCCGTGCAAACCCTTCGTGACGAGCTTGAGCGGCTCAAGTCTCAACAGGACGTTGCCCGTCCAAGCCCGCCAACCACCCACAGCACTGCCAACCCTGCAGCAACAGCGCCCAGAAACATGCCATTTCCGCTCCGCATCTTGGGTCTGGAGCTGCGTGCGGGACAACGCATGGTCTCGCTGGCACCTGCCAGCGGAAAGCGGTCATCCACACAAATCCAGCTTGTGTCGCTCGGCGAAACCGTGGGCCAGTGGCGACTGGATGCCATTGAGGGTGACACCGCAAT
The DNA here is from genome assembly GCA_021907015.1 of Pectobacterium sp. PL152. Classification (GTDB taxonomy): domain Bacteria; phylum Pseudomonadota; class Gammaproteobacteria; order Enterobacterales; family Enterobacteriaceae; genus Pectobacterium. The sequence goes on from CP091064.1 coordinate 1,839,578, forward strand.
TTTCAGCCGCGCTGGACAGACGCGCCGCCTGGCGATCCCCTGATGGAGAAGACCATGAAACGCCTGATGACGATCCTTATCGCTGCTGCGGTGACCGCCCTTCCACTCCCCACGATGGCACAGCAGCCCACCACTATGGAGTCTCGTATCGTACCGACTCGGGTCGAACAGCACCGAGACGCGCACCTGGCCCAGAACTGGGGCCTGAACGCCGAAGAATGGCAGCGTTACCGCGAACTCATGGAGGGGCCGCTCGGCACATATTCACCCAACCTCGACCCACTATCAGCATTGGGCATCGAGGCACGCAGTGACGACGAACGGCAGCGCTATGCCGAACTGCAAGTACAGGCAGAAGCACATCGCGTTGAAAAGCTGCTGGCCTATCAACGCGCTTACGATGAAGCCTGGCAAAGGCTGAACCCCGGCATGCAGCGGGTGAACCTGCCGGATGCCGCCCCCAACAGCAACGCAATGACCGGCAGCGGCCGCACGGCAGTGTTCATCAAAGAAGACTGCCTTTCATGCACCGAGCACGTACAACGCCTGCAAGCGTCGGGTACTGAATTCGACCTGTACATGGTCGGCTCGCGGCAAGACGATGCGCGTATCCGCGATTGGGCCAAGCGTGCCTGGATCGACCCGGTACGGGTGCGTAACGGCACCATCACCCTGAACCACGATGCTGGTCGCTGGTTGTCTCTGGGCATGCCCGGAGAACTGCCTGCCAGCCTCAGACAGATCAATGGTCAATGGCAACGCCAGCCCTGAACGCCATGCAGCGCCTGAATGTACTACTGGTGTACCTGCTGCTGACCAGTCTGGCCCAGGCGCAGGAAATCCCTCCTCCCGCCTACCAGTTGGCCGCTCAACGCGCAGGTATTCCCTCCGTCGTCCTGTATGCCGTGGCGTTGCAGGAAAGTGGCGTGTACCGGAGAGAACGCATCGTGCCGTGGCCGTGGTCTCTGAATGTCGCCGGCCAGTCACGCCGATATGCCAGCCAGGCGCAAGCCTGCGCAGGAGTGCATCAGGCGCTGCAAGACGTACCACCTACCCGCATCGACGTGGGCCTGGGGCAGATCAATCTCGGTTGGCAGAAGCACCGCTACCGCCAGCCCTGCGAATTACTCGATCCGTACAACAACCTGGCTATCGCTGCGCAGATACTCAAAGAGCAGCACACACCCGGCGAAGACTGGCTGCTGGCGATTGGTCGCTACCACCGACCCGCTGGAGGTGCTCCGGCGGCACGCTACCGCCGCAGTGTGTCGCAGCACCTTCAGCGCGTATTAGGGCCACAACAGCAATTGTTCGCCACGACTATCAGCAAGGAGACCTCCCCATGATGCCTCATATCGCTGCCGTATACGGCCTGCTCCTGACCCTCACCACCGTACCGCCGTTGCTGCACGCGGCACAACCGCCCATCGTGGTGAAAGACCTGGGCGGGGCATCCGCCCTGCCGTACTACGAAGCGCTCAGCCTTCAGGCACGTTCACCTGGTACGCCACGCCCCCTATTGCACTTCCCTCGGTGCAGGTCAATCCAGCCACCGAAGCGGACATGCTGCCAGTGCGTAGCCCGAAACTCACACCTGGCACCGTAGCACGCCGGATCATTGACGCTCCTGGCCTGCAGCCGTTCTTCCTGGTCGGCGACGATGAAGCATCACATGTGTGGCTGCAACGCCAGGGCGCATCATTGCGCGAGCGTGGTGCCGTCGGTCTGGTCGTCAACGTAGAGACTGAGGACGGTCTGGTACGCCTGCGCGCAGCCGCGCCGGGCCTGCAGCTTGCACCCGTTGCCGCCGATGACCTGGCCGAACGCCTTGGCCTGCGCCATTACCCCGTGCTCATCACCAGCACGGGTATTGAGCAATAACACGATGGCACAGACTCAGCCGGTCGAGGTACTGCTGCGCCCTCCTGTGGAGCTCTACACCGTTGCCGTTTGTGCCGGAGCCGCGCTGCTGTGCGTGGCAGCACCGTGGTCGCTCGCGCTGAGTCCGGACATCGGCATCGGTAGCGCACTGGCATTCGGTTTTTTGGCGTACTGCGCTGGCGCGATGCGCAGGTGATCCTGCGCTACCGCCGCAATATCCGTCGCCTGCCACGTTACGTGATGACGAGCAGGAATGTGCCTGTCAGCCAACAACGCTTGTTCATTGGCAAAGGGTTTCGCTGGGAACAAAAGCACACCCACAGATTGATGCAGACCTACCGGCCCGAGTTCAGGCGCTATGTGGAGCTGACACCCGCCTACCAGTTGGCACGACACCTGGAGGAACGGCTGGAATTCGCACCCTTTCCGCTGTCGCTACTGCCCCGCCTCACAACCTGGGATATCCCGCTCAATCCAGTACGGCCATTACCGCCTGTTGGCGGCTTGCCGCGCCTGCATGGCATCGAACCGGAGGAAGTTGATGTCAGCCTGCCGCTGGGTGAACGCGTTGGCCACTCACTCGTTCTGGGCACCACACGCGTGGGTAAAACGCGGCTGGCCGAATTGTTCATCACCCAGGACATTCGTCGAAAGAATCACCTCGGCGAGCATGAAGTAGTCATTGTTTTCGACCCTAAAGGAGACGCAGATCTGCTCAAGAGGATGTTCGTCGAGGCAAGACGCGCAGGCAGAGAGAACGCGTTCTACGTGTTCCATCTGGGGTGGCCGGAGATCAGCGCCCGTTACAACGCGGTAGGCCGATTCGGGCGAATTTCCGAGGTCGCGACGCGTATCTCGGGCCAGCTATCGGGAGAGGGAAACAGTGCGGCCTTCCGGGAATTTGCCTGGCGATTCGTCAACATCATCGCCAGGGCATTGATTGAACTGGGGCAACGACCAGACTACATGCTGATCCAGCGCCACGTCATCAATATCGATGCCTTGTTCATCGAATACGCCCAGCACTACTTCGCCAGAACGGACCCCAAGGCCTGGGAAGTCATTGTTCAGATTGAAGCCAAGCTCAACGAGAAGAATATTCCCAGGAACATGATCGGCCGCGAAAAGCGCGTGGTCGCCCTTGAGCAATACCTCAGTCAGGCCCGTAACTACGACCCCGTACTGGATGGCTTGAGATCGGCGGTTCGATACGACAAAACCTATTTCGACAAGATCGTCGCCAGCCTGCTGCCCCTGCTTGAAAAACTCACCAGCGGCAAAATCGCCCAATTGCTGGCACCGAACTATTCGGATCTGAGTGACCACAGGCCGATTTTCGACTGGATGCAGATCATCAGGAAACGCGCGGTAGTCTACGTCGGGCTCGATGCGCTGTCCGATGCCGAAGTCGCCGCCGCAGTGGGTAACTCGATGTTCAGCGATATGGTCTCTGTAGCCGGACACATCTACAAATTCGGTATCGACGACGGCCTGCCCGGTGCATCAGCAGACACCAAAGTACCAATCAACGTTCATGCCGATGAATTCAATGAGTTGATGGGTAACGAATTCATCCCGATGATCAATAAGGGTGGCGGTGCCGGCATCCAGGTCACCGCCTACACTCAAACCCTGAGCGATATCGAAGCACGCATTGGCAATCGCGCCAAAGCAGGTCAAGTCGTCGGAAACTTCAATAACCTGTTCATGCTGCGCGTGCGCGAGACAGCCACCGCCGAACTGCTCACCAAGCAATTGCCCAAGGTGGAGGTCTACACCACCACGGTGGTCAGCGGCGCAACCGACAGTTCAGATATCCACACCAAAACCGACTTCACCAGCAACACGCAGGATCGCATCAGCATGTCGAGCGTGCCGATGATTGAGCCGTCACACGTTGTTCAACTTCCAAAAGGGCAATGCTTTGCCCTGCTACAGGGTGGCAACCTGTGGAAAGTCCGCATGCCCCTGCCCGCCCCCGATCCAGATGAAATCATGCCAACCGATCTTCAGCAATTGGCAGGTTACATGCGTCAAAGCTACACCGATACCGGTCAATGGTGGCAGAACCAGGGCTCACCTACGCTACAGGAGCAAGCGCTACCGCCTGAACTGCTTGATGAGGATGCCGACCCTATTATCGACGAGAGTAAAGCGCCATGAGCGATCCAGCAGCTACGGCACAACATCAGCAGACACGCCGGAAAAGCCTGCTGGCCAGTGTCATCACCTTGCCATTCAGGTTAGTGGGTGTGCTGATTGGCTCATTGCTGATTTCAATCATCGTGGAATGCGCAGGCATGCATCTGTTCTGGAAAGACCAGGACTGGCAACACTCGCAGGCGATGCTGCAATATGAATTGGGACACCTGTCGAATAATTTTACCCGCAACGTCATCGTGCAGGAGCCGGGCCGCACGGCACACCAGCTCATCGACACCGGCTATGAATGGATGTTCATCAAGACCGGACTGCTTGAACGCATGAAGCAGACCGCCGAGCATGCGCGTACTCCCAGCCAGGCCCCCAGACGCGACTTCCGCTACTTCGTAAGCCAAGCCTATGTGTGGTCAGAAAACTATCTGATCGCCGCAGCCTTCACCACACTGACGTTCATGGTGCGTTTGCTGGTACTGGTACTGACATTGCCGCTCATTGTCATGGCTGTGTTTGTGGGCCTGGTTGATGGTCTGGTGCGGCGCGATATACGCAGGTTTGGGGCGGGTCGGGAATCGGGATTTGTTTACCACAGAGCCAAGGCAGCACTACTGCCGCTGACCGTGCTGCCCTGGATAACCTATCTGGCACTGCCGGTATCGGTACATCCGCTGATGATTCTGCTGCCCGGCGCTGCATTGCTGGGCGTCGCTGTGGCGCTGACAGCGAGTAGCTTTAAAAGTATTTGTAGTTGCACTGTTTAGCGCAAAATCACATTGCAAAATGTTTCGAAAATCGGATATAAATCGACCTAACACCTAAACCCACATCTCAAAGCAACGACTATGGAAGACAGAAAATATTTCAACAATACGCAATATGAATTGATTTTAAAATGCGCCAAATTAGAAGACTTTACCGAATGGAATAATTACATTGAGAATCTGGATGGCGTAATTAGGCTTGAAGGTGCCAACTTTGATGGGATCAATTTCACTGATGCAAAATTTTATCGTGCAAGTGGAATTGGTGTAAATCTGAGCGAAGCCACATTTAGAAATTCAAAAATGGTCAGAGTAGATTTTTCGGACTGCAATCTGCTTAATTCTAATTTTGAGCATGCTGAGTTCACCAACTGTTTCTTCAATGAAGCCTCCTATGCAAGGCGCAGTTCCAAAATGCCAAGTTCGCTCTAGTTGATTTTATGAGAGCAAACTTTACTCAGGCCAATCTCAAAAATACGGAATTTCTGGAATCCAGTTTCTATGAGACTCAGTTCTATCGCGCGAACCTCGAGGGTGCCAAATTACTTGGCGGCGGTTACAATCCGCTAGTCCAGCAAGAGTTGCGAATGAATCTTTGTGGCACTATTTTCCGCAACGCAAAGTTTAACAATGAAACCTACTTTGATTTGTTCTATGTATCACGAGAAACAGACTTTAGGAGCACTTCATTTGAAGCGGCAAACTACTCAACCGGATTAAGGCAAACATTGCAATACTGCAACCGGAGGCATAACTGGGAAGATTGGTATCGCAAGCAAGCGAAAATACTCGCTTTCTTTGTGAAAAAATTTTGGAGCTACTCCGACTACGGCCATTCAACAAAACAGATTATTAAATCATTTTTTTAATAAACCTATTTTTTTCAATAATATATTTTATTTTTCCATCTTTAATCAACGGGCTAAATCCTTATGATCCAATAGGAAGCATTTATTTCTCGTTTGTGACAATGACAACCTTAGGGTTTGGCGACATGCATGCTGCTGATAGCTCGATAGCCCAGATTATAATAATAATTCAGGTACTTTATGGGTATGTTTTATTAGGCGGATTGATCACCGTCTTGTCCACCTTGTTTAATTCAGATGGCCCACCACAAGGGCTTATCAAACATCCAGCGCCTAGAGATATAAAAATAACTATAAAAGTTTCAAATTTATGACAAATAGCGTGTTATCACGCCATTAACTTAAAACCGGTAGCTGCAAAGTTCTTATTGTTTGCAGCCCTGCAGCACTAATTTCTCCAACATCACATCATTACTCAATAAACCGAGGAATGGAGTGATGCTTCTCCCTACCCTACTTCGTGCTGCACACTACAGCGCGCTCATTTTTCTCTCCGCCGCTCTGATGATGAGCAGTCCATTGACTGCCCATGCGGACACACCAACCCAGCGTCAAGAACTGGCGGCCGCACTGCGTCAGCTCGACGCACTGGAGCGCTTCATTGCACAAAGCGCATCCAGAACCTCCACTGCACCAGGCGAACGCTACCACTTCGACTACCCCGGCTGCTCGATGATTTAGCGCGTGTACGCACAGGCATCCAGTTCCATCTGTCGCCGTCCCGCGCCCAGCCGCGCGATGCCACCGAGCTGAGCAGTCACTACCGCCAGGAATCGGTATCCGAACACCGCAACGTCTCCCCAGAAGGCCAGCCATGACTGCCGCACAGATCAGCGCCTTCCAGACAAACAGCACTATCACACCTGCAGCCATGTCCACTGTCCTGATCGGCATCGTGTTCTCTGTTCTGCTGCTATGGGGCGCATGGGCCATCCGTACCGCCTACGTCGGCTGGGCCGAGAACCAACTCAACCAGCGTCAGTTCCTCGGTGTCATCGTGCGCTTTCTCGCGATGTACCTCGTGCTGACGTTTTTCCTCCTCTCGTAACCAGAAAGGATCAACCCCATGAAATACCACCACTCTCCCACTCGCCTCGTTCAGCGCGTCGCGCTGGCTTTGAGCCTGACCACCTTGCCCTCACTGTCATTCGCACAGGGATTGCCGCAACTGGAAAACCCCTCGCGAGGCACCGGTGGCGGCATCATGGAAACCATCCGTAATTACGGCTACGACATCGTGCTTCTGGTAGCGCTACTGGTGGTCGCCAGCATGTTCATCGGTGTGTGCTATCACGCGTACGGCACTTACGCCGAGATCCACAACGGCAAGAAAACCTGGGGCCAGTTCGGCCTGACGGTTGCGGTTGGGGCCGTACTGCTGGTGATCGGCATCTGGCTGCTGACCGAAGCTACCGGCATTTTGTGAGAGGGGCTGGACATGTCAGCGCATCCTCATATCCGCGCAGACGGCACCGTCACGTTCCTGCCGCATCGGCTCAATCGGCATCCGGTGGTGGTGCGCGGTCTGACAGCCGATGAGCTGTGGATCTGCTGTGGCCTGTCCGGTAGCGCCGGGTTGCTCATCGGCATCCCGCTGTCCTGGCTACTTTCAACCATCGCTCTGGCACCGACCTGCATTGTGCTGGGCATCGCCTGCGGCGTGTTCGTTGGTGGCGGCTTCCTGCGACGACAGAAGCGCGGTCGCCCCGACACCTGGTTGTACCGCCAGTTGCAATGGCACATCACGACCCGCTATCCGCTGCTTACAGGCTGGGTCGGCGGACACCGGCTGATCACGCACTCAGGCTTCTGGTCGACTAGAAGGACAACGCGATGAGCCGATTCAAGAACGAAGTCACACATCTACAGGCACACATCAAGACCCTTCGTATCGGTGCAAGTGCATTACTTCTGGTATCACTGGTGATGGGGGCCGGTTGGTGGAGCGCACCGCGTGACCTGACCATTCACGTACCGCCCGACCTGCGCTCGGGGAGCGCACGTGCCTGGTGGGAGGTGCCTCCCGAGTCGGTCTACGCTTTCACCTTCTATGTATTCCAGCAACTCAACCGCTTACCAACCAATGGGGAAGAGGACTACGCACGCAACCTGCATGCATTGTCGCCGTACCTCACCCCAGCATGCCGTGCCTTTCTGCAGGCGGATTACGACTATCGCCGCAGTACTGGAGAACTACGGCAGCGCGTACGCGGTGTCTACGAAATCCCAGGGCGCGGCTATGGCGACAACCCCACCACACGGGTGCGCACAATATCCAATAGTGACTGGGTGGTGACCCTCGACCTCAGCGCCGACGAGTACCACGGCCCGGAACAGGTCAAACGCGCCCTGGTGCGTTACCCGGTGAAAGTCGCACGTGCCGATGTCGATCCAGCCCGTAATCCGTTTGGCCTCGTGCTCGACTGCTATGACGGTGCTCCGCAACGCATCACAACCCCACACCGGAGCCACCGAGTCGTGGCGGTCTGGGTACACAGGGAGAAACCCCATGAAGCACCACCCTCTCAGTCTTATCTGGCTGGGGCTGTTGACCCTGATGCTGACTCCCGTTGCCCATGCCGTGGAGATCCTGCGCTGGGAGCGACTGCCGCTTGCCGTTCCCCTTACGGTCGGACAGGAACGCATTGTGTTTGTGGATCGCAACATCCGTGTCGGCGTCCCGGCCAGCGTTGGCGATCGGCTGCGCGTGCAGAGCGCAGGGGGCAGTTTACCTGCGAGCCAGTGAGTCCATCGAACCCACCCGATTGCAGTTGCAGGACGCTGACAGCGGCACGCTGATTCTGCTCGACATTGCAGCCTCCCCGCCAAAGACGGTGAGCCGGCGCTTGAGCCGGTACGCATCGTTGAGGGCAATATCACGCCACCGCGCTACGGCCAGCAACGGGGCAGCGAAACCGACGCCGCCATCACAGAACAGGACAGGCCGGCGCGACGTGAAACCCCGTGGCCGTGGTACTGACGCGCTACGCAGCACAGAACCTGTACGCACCACTGCGTACCGTTGAACCTGTACCCGGCATTGTGCGCGTGAACCTGCGCCGCGACCAGCCACTCGACACCTTACTGCCGACGCTGCCTGTTCAGGCGACCGCGCTGGCATCATGGCGACTGGAAGACCAGTGGGTTACTGCCGTGCAGCTGACCCATATGGAGGGGGCTGGATCGAACTCGACCCGCGCACACTTCAGGGCAACTTCCTCACCGCCACTTTCCAGCATCCGACGCTTGGCCCACGCGGCACCCCGAAGACACCACCGTGCTGTATCTGGTCACCCGCAAGCATGGGCTATCACAGTCACTGCTACCCGCCATCCAACGCTTCGATCCCGCCAGGCACGTGCAAACTACGACAAACCCGACGACGGAGGTGCAGCATGCGCAGTAACGGTCTGCTGAAATGGCTGATGATCCCCGTCGCACTGCTGGTCCTGTTCGTTGGCATCCGCATGTTCTCTGGTGGCGACACACAGTCCCCCGCCTCGACAAAGACGGACAGCCAGCTCACCCCAGAGGAAATGAAGGCGCTGGGCATCGAAGGGGACACACCACGCGATACCGTCGCGACCCTGGTGGCCCAGGTCCGGCAACTGCGCACCGAGCTGCAAACCGCCACTACCGACAACCGGGCACAGCGAGAAGAGAACCAGCGTTTGCGCCAGCGCGAAAGCGCCATTGACCAGCGCATCAGCACTGCACTGGAGTCTGAGCGAACCAACCTGCGCCGCGATCAGGAACAACTCAGCAACGATCGCCAGAAGACCGAGGGTCTGCTGGCAGATTTGCAACGGCGGCTGGACAGCATCGGCAGCGGCGGTCACAACGACCTGCCTGTCGGCCTCGGCCTGCAAGACGGGGATGCAGAAGGATTCAGCGACGAGGCCACAATCCGCTGGGTAGAGCCTGACGATGCCAGGCAGACTGAGGGGCGTCATGGCAACGCTGCGCCGAGCTTTCCGACACGTTTCGGGCCCGCTCAGAAGACGCTGGAAACCACGGCCAACCCTATCACCGATGCGGGAGCCAGGGCTGCTGGCGTCAAAACTGCCAGAGCCGTCTACACCGTACCGACCAATTCAACGCTGATGGGCTCTGTCGCGATGACCGCGCTGATCGGTCGCGTACCAATCGATGGCACCGTCAATGACCCCTACCCCTTCAAGATTCTGGTCGGCTCCGACAACCTCACGGCCAACGGCATCGATATCCCTGATGTGGCAGGAGCGGTATTCAGCGGCACCGCCTCCGGCGACTGGACACTCTCATGCGTCAGGGGGCAAGTTCGCTCCATCACCTTCGTTTTCCATGACGGCACCATCCGCACCCTTCCGGAAGACAGCGAACGCAGTAATCAACAAAACAATGATCAGAACGGCCTGGGATGGATCAGCGATCCCTACGGCATCCCGTGCGTGTCCGGCGAGCGCCGCAGCAATGCCCAGCAATATCTCGGCACACAGGCGCTGATCACCGCTGCGGGCGCAGGCGCGGCATCGCTCATCGATTCGGACAGCGGTCAGATGTCCTACGCCGGTGCCGACGGCTCCATCGGTACGGTGGGCATCAGCGGCAACGAGGCTGTGGGCCGTATTCTCGCCGGCGGTGTGCGCGACATGTCGGACTGGGTCAACAAGCTCTATGGACAGGCATTCGCAGCGGTCTATGTGAAACCAGGCGCACATGTCGCCGTCCACCTCGAAAAACCCTCGCCATCGACTACGAGCCTGAAGGTCGCAAAGTCGACCATCGCACAGGAGAAAGCCATGCGCTCGAACTGGACTAAACCGCTGGCAATCATGCTATCCGTGATCGTATTGACCGGCTGCGCCACGAGCAAAGAAAACCTGTTACCCCATGGCGGCCAAACCATGCAGGAGATCTGGCAGCAAGAAAGCGGCAATGGGGGTCGAGTGGGACAGATGGCCTATCGACAACTGCTCGATGCCCGTCAGAGCTTGCGCCGTCCACTCAGCCATGCGGGTGTACGAGCGGCCCCGTCAGAACAGACACACTACACGCGTACCGCCGCCAATGAAGTACGCAGCCAGTTTCAGCGACTGCCCAACCCCGACCTGCTGATGTACGTGTTCCCGCATCTGGCGGGGACGGACCCGGTTCCTGTACCGGGTTACACGACCATCTTCCCCTCTACCAGCGTGTGCAGTACGCGATGCCGGGCGAACGTACGGAGGATTACTGATGGTCTGGTCACTTCCCTGGTGCAAGTCCACGGTGCCTACCAAAGACGAACAGCCGGACGGCTGGCAACGCCACACCGATGCATTGCATCACGCTGGCATTCCCGAACCCGGTGCCGCAGTGAGGGGGAACCGCCCCGCCACGCAGGCGGATGAGCAGGCCTTGTACGAGGTTGCGCCATCGTTCGTCGCGTTGCTGCCCTGGGTCGAATACCTGCCCGAATCGCAAAGTATGCTGCTGGAAGATGGTATCTCGGTTGCCGCATTCTTCGAGCTGACCCCGCTGGGCACCGAAGGCCGCGAGCCAGCCTGGCTGGCTCAGGCACGGGATGCGCTGGAGAACGCGCTGCAGGACAGCTTCGACGAGCTCGACGACAACCCCTGGGTACTGCAACTCTACGCTCAGGACGAGACCAACTTTGACTCGTATCTGCAGACCCTGCATGGCTACATCCAGTCACGTGCGCAGCACTCACGCTTCACCGAGTTCTATCTGCATTCAATGGCCCATCACCTGCGCGCAGTAGCAAAACCGGGAGGCCTGTTCGAGGATGCCACAGTCACGCGACTGCCCTGGCGCGGACAAACACGACAGGTACGCATGGTGGTCTATCGCCGTACCACTGGCAGCACGGCCCGACGCGGCCAGACGCCAGAGCAGGCTTTGAATGTGGTTTGTGATCGCCTGAGCGGTGGTCTGGCCAACGCCGGCATCCGCACCCAGCGCCTGAACGCGCAGCACATCCACGACTGGCTGCTGCGCTGGTTCAACCCACAGCCCACGCTGCTGGGACCCAGTGCCGAAGACCGCGAACGTTTCTACCAGTTAACCGCCTACCCGGACACTCACGACGCCGATGAAATCGAGCTGGCCTCCGGGCGAGATTTCAGTCAGAGACTGTTCTTCGGCCAGCCACGCTCAGATGCGGCCCGGGGCGTGTGGCACTTTGATGGGATGCCGCATCGGGTGATGATGACCGACCGCCTGCGCACACCACCCAACGTGGGTCACATGACGGGCGAGAATCGCAAGGGCGACGCCATCAACACCCTGTTCGACCAGATGCCGGAAGACACAATGATGTGCCTGACACTGGTTGCCACACCACAGGACGTGCTCGAAGCACACCTGAATCATCTGGCAAAGAAAGCCGTTGGCGAGACGCTGGCGTCCGAACAAACCCTGGCAGACGTGCAAGAGGCACGCTCGCTGATCGGCAGCTCTCACAAACTGTACCGCGCCAGCCTGGCGTTCTATTTGCGTGGCCGGAATGAAACGGAACTCGACAGTCGGGGCCTTCAACTGGCAAACGTGATGCTGGGCGCAGGCCTGCAGCCGGTGCGCGAAGAGGACGAAGTCGCCCCGCTCAACACCTATCTGCGCTGGCTGCCGTGCATGTACAACCCGGCCCAAGACCGCAAACAGTGGTACACGCAACTGATGTTCGCCCAGCATGTGGCCAACCTCTCGCCAACCTGGGGACGTAGCCAGGGTACAGGCCATCCAGGCATCACCGTCTTCAATCGTGGAGGCGGCCTGATCACGTTCGACCCCTTCAACCGCCTGGATCGGCAGATGAACGCGCACCTTTTCCTGTTCGGCCCTACAGGTTCGGGCAAGAGCGCCACCCTCAACAACCTGCTCAATCAAGTCACCGCCATCTATCGTCCACGCATCTTCATTGTGGAGGCCGGCAACTCCTTCGGTCTGTTCTGTGAGTTCGCCCGGCGCTTGGGACTGACCGTCAACCGGGTCAAGCTCGCCCCGGAGCCGGCGTGAGCCTTGCGCCGTTCGCCGATGCCCGCAGACTCATCGAAACACCCAGCGATGTACAGACACTCGATGCCGATGAACTGGATGATGAGCAGCAGAGCAAGGAAGCCGAGGCCGACGAACAGCGCGATGTGCTGGGCGAACTGGAGATCACGGCACGCCTGATGATCACGGGAGGTGAAGACAAGGAAGAAGCCCGCATGACCCGGGCTGACCGCTCGTTGATCCGCCAATGCATTCTGGACGCCGCTCAGCGCTGCGTCACTGCCAACCGTACCGTGCTGACCCGCGATGTGCGCGATGCGCTGCGTGAGCGGGGTCATGACACCACGCTGCCGGAAATCCGGCGCGCTCGCCTGCTGGAGATGGCCGACGCGATGGATATGTTCTGCCAGGGCAGCGACGGAGAAATGTTCGACCGTGACGGAACGCCCTGGCCCGAGGCCGACATCACCCTGGTCGACCTGGCAACCTATGCACGCGAAGGCTACAACGCACAACTGTCGATCGCCTACATCTCGCTTATCAACACCGTCAACAACATCGCCGAGCGCGACCAGTTCCTGGGCCGCCCCATCCTCAACGTGACGGACGAAGGCCATATCATCACCAAAAACCCCTTGCTCTCGCCCTACGTCGTGAAGGTCACGAAAATGTGGCGCAAGTTGGGTGCGTGGTTTTGGCTCGCGACACAGAACATCGACGACCTGCCGAAGGCCGCAGAACCCATGCTCAACATGATCGAATGGTGGATTTGCCTGTCGATGCCACCCGACGAGGTGAAAAAATCGCCAGGTTCAGGGAGCTGACACCCGCGCAGAAGGCGCTGATGCTGTCCGCACGCAAAGAGTCTGGCAAATTCACCGAAGGCGTCATCCTCTCCAAGAACCTGGAAGTGCTCTTCCGTGCCGTACCGCCCAGCCTCTATCTCGCCCTGGCGCAGACCGAGCCGAGGAAAAAGCCGAACGCTACCAGCTGATGCAGCAGTTCGGCATTGGCGAGTTGGATGCAGCACTCAAAGTGGCCGAAATGATTGACCATGCGCGTGGCATCACCTCCCTGCCATATGGACACGCACTGGGTTGAAGTCAGAAATTTGACCTGCTCCAGTAAGGGATATACACGCGAGCGCAACTTGAAAGAGTAGTCGACTCACGCCTCTCATCAATACGGTGACCGTCAGCTTCCTTTTGTTTGTCGTGCCCCACTCGGCTTTGCAGTGGACTACCACCATTAGCAACTACATGGTGGCTCGACATGCTGACGTATCCCCTTCCATTCCTTTTGCCCAGGCTGAGGCCACTCGCCATCACCGCCTGGTTGTACGCGCTGCTGTTCGCTACCGACGCCTTCGCCGCTGACATCATCGTCGTTACTGATCGACGCCATCCAGTGCAGGTCGAACACCCGTCTGTGCGGGTCATTGAGTTGGGCGCCGCTCAACGCATCGAAGCCGAACTGGCCGCCAACCTCCCCCAAGACCCCGCCCGCGCCGCCATCATCGTGCAACAACGCCTGAGAGAAGGCGGCACTGCCCTGCAGCAGCGCATCAACGAAGCCTATCAGGACGTTGTCGATGCCTGGAGCCTGGGCATCACCACCCTGCCCGCCGTTATCGTTGATCAACGGTATGTGGTTTATGGCGAACCCGACATCGCCAGAGCGGTTGAACTCATCAACACGCACAGGAGAACTCAGCCATGAGACGCTCACGCCGCCTGCGCACCAGTATTGCCACCGTTTTGCTTACGGCTGCCAGTTCGTCGTTCGCCCTCAATACCGCCACCATCGTCGCCTCATCGCTATCCCCGATTGCCTGGAATACCGGGTCACCGGGATCTGCTACTGGCTGCTTTGCACCAAGTTCGGCTGTTCGGTACGCACCTCCGTCAAAGTCAGGCACTACGTTCCCGACGCCGTGGTATCGAGCTATAGCAACACGGGCGACAACCCGTGGGTTGAAGTGCGCGCCATGAGTATGCCCAACACCACGGCGCAGAGCGGTGGTGACGGCACCGGCAACCATGGCAACGAGAACAATCTCTCCAGTTTCCGTAACGCAGACGTGATCGGCCACCCTGGCGGCCAGGCATTCAGCCAGTTTGCCTCGTCATCAGGCTATATCTGCGACGGTGCCGGCACCGCCTTCATGCCGTACCTGCTGAGCACACTCGATACCATCGCGTGGCGCTACAACATTCCCGAATCGGTGTATCCCGAAGCGCTGATACCCGGTATGCGCGAGATCGGTTCACGCACCGCACTGAACCTGTGGGGCAACGTCTATCCACGCGGCGGCTTCCTACATCAAGTGGACAACTACAAAGCCAGCGCCGTGGTCGCCCAGCGGGCAGGCGATATCGTGACCCGTCGAGGGCAACTGCACGTGTACCAACCCCTGCTCGCCAATGCGCGTGACGGTTACTGGCCTGCAGGCGCATTGATGGAAAGCGATGCCTTGACCGGCAAATGGCAAGAACTGGCTCCTCGTCTGTCTTCCTCCTGCAAGGTCTTCCCACATAAAGAATCACTGGCTCAGGCGCAGCAAGACGACTACGCCTGGGCACTATGGCGACCCTATAGCTGCTGCCAACGACGCGGCCAGATCTTTCTCGGCAGCGTGGATTTCAACTGAGGACATGATGATGAAACGGCTCGACCCGAAAGCGTTTTCAATTCCTGCGCCGCGCCTGTGGCAACCCGCACTATTGGTTACCGTACTGGCGCTGAACAGTGGCCTGGCATTGGCACAGAACGGAGGATTCCAGAACAGCGGTGCCATCATTGGCGATGAGGTGATGTACTCCATCGGTGGCGGCAACGCCGTGTCGATGAGCGGTGCGGCCGGCATGCGCTCGATGGGTGTCGGTGTGGGCTGGAACAGCAACCTGATCTGTGGCGACATGAACATCAGTACCACAATCCAGAATCAGCTCAACGGGCTAACCAACGGTTTCCAGAACATCATGAGCAACGTGATCCAGAACGCCACCAGCGCGGTCGCCTCATTGCCTGCGCTCATCATCCAGCGGGCCGATCCGGGGCTCTACAACCTGCTGACCAATGGCGTTCTGCAGGCTCGTCTCGACTTTGACCGTTCCAAGCTCTCCTGCCAGGCGATGGCGGAGCGCATGGCAGACACCGCAGGCGGTCAGCTCGGCTGGAACCAGATTGCCCAAGGCATGGCGCTGCGTCAGGCGGTCTCCAGCGCCGATGCCGTCTCGGCTATTGAACAGGCTGAAAAAGCCGGGGCAACGACGGGGTGCCGTGGGTCGGTGGCAGCAATGCAGGCGGAGCCGGTCAGCGGTCAATCAAGGTCGTCAGTGATGTCACCCGTGCAGGCTACAATTTGGTCAATGGTCGCAATGTGGCCGACACCTCATCCATCGACACGGCAAATTGCCAAAGCCTGTCCTGCCAAACCTGGGCATCACCACAGCAGGCCATCGACTTTGCCACCCGCGTGCTGGGCGAGCAGGAACAGCGTACCTGCGAAGGCTGCACCAAGACCGTGACCGTGCCAGGCGTCGGGCTGACACCAGTCATCCAGGACGAATACGACACTAAGCTGGAAGTACTGCAGGAGCTAGTCAGAGGAACCCGCAATACCACTTTCGAGAACCTTCGCGAGGCAGGCAGTGCCTCACTGCCGATCACCCGCAGCGTCATCGAGGCACTGCGTGACGAACCTGATCAAAACATTCTGGCCCGACGCCTGGCCTCAGAAGTCGCGCTGGCATCGATATTGGAAAAAGCCCTGCTACTGCAACGTACGCTACTGACCGGCAAAAAGAGCCAAACGTCGCCGCCAACCAATTGGCAGTCGCCACCGTCGATCAGGAAAGCAACACGCTTGACCGAGAGATCCTCAATCTCAAAACCGAGCTTGAACTGCGCCGCGAGCTTGCCAACAACTCGCCGATGACCATCATCCAGCGCCACAGTGCACGCGCTACCGGCTCACGCGGCATCTATGAAGGCGATCCCGTACCTAACCGTCTTGACCAGTTGCAGCGTCCCAATCCCGGAGGCACGCCATGAGTCTTGCCTGGCTGCATTCACACCGCCTGCTCAGTTGGCGTACCGCCAGAGTACTCCTGTGGACGGTGCTATTGCTGGTCATCACCGTCACAGCCAACGTCCTGGGCATCTACTTTGCTGGCAGCATCGCTGGCTGGGAACACTGGCTGGCCGATACTGGCAGCTATTTCCTGTTGTGGCGCGTGTGCCTGTACGGTGCCACCGTTTATGGCTGGCGGTGGATGCGCCGCCGCCTGCTCCTGCGCGATACCAGCCCCGATGCCCGGCGCAGGCTCATTCGTGCCGAAGTTTCCGGTATCGCCGCACTGCTGGTGCTGGAGTTCAGCCTGTTGGTGCAGAACGCATAGAGGTAGATGATCATGACGCTTTTCACCACCGATTATCTGGAGTATTACCTGACCCTGGTGAGCTGGATCGTCCACAACGGTATCTGGGCGGTATTGGTTTCCAGCGGCGTGTTCGTCCTCCCCTTCGTGGCCATCATCATCGACGAATGGCTGAGATCACGTACCGAGGGTGCTGACGAAGGCAACAAGGGCGTACTGTCTTCAATGCGCATTGAAAACCGGGTATGGGTAGCGATCGTGGTGGTGATGTTCGCCGGTATTCCGTTCATTGATGTTGACCTCAACACGATCAGGTACGATCAGGCGCGTTCGGCACAGTGCCAGATCAGCGTGCCACAGCCCGAAGACACAGGCTGGTCACAATCCTTCAGCACCCTCAACAACCAGAGTGCAAAAGTGCCAGTATGGTGGGCCTTCATGCATGCGCTCTCACGCGCGATCACGGGAGCCTCAGTGGCGGCTATCCCATGCGGCACCGACCTGCGACAAATGCGGATGGAGATCAATGCCACCCGTATTGACGATCCCATACTGGCTCAGGAAGTCGCAGACTTTACCCACGACTGCTACGGCCCTGCACGTGCCAAACTGTTCATGAATCGTCCCGATCTTGGTGAAGCACAAATGCACGACGTGACCTGGATCGGCTCGACCTATTTTGTCAGCACCGGGGCTTCTACGACACCTACCGAGCAAAAACACCACGTGAGGGCTGGGCCTACGACAGCACTCGTGACGCTGGACTGGCTCAGGTGCCAAGCGGGGCTGGCTATCCGAGCTGCCGCCAATGGTGGAGTGATGGTGGCAACGGCTTGCGCGCACGCCTGCTGGCACAGGTCGACCCCAGCCTACTCAGCCGCATCGCCAACTGGGCGGGATTCATCAGCCGTGCAGAGGTGGATGACTCAGTCATAAGGGCGCTTGCTTCCCCCGCCAGCAGAAACTCAACCAAGGCAGTGTCTACACCGATTATGGCGGCCAAATCGACAAAACCTTACCGAATATCGTCACACGTGCTGCAGGCGACATCGGCATGACCATTGGAGGGATCGCCGCATTCCCGGCATTGGACGTCGTGCGCCAGGCACTGCCGATGGTGCTTGCACTACTGAAGATGGCACTGGTGATCTGTATCCCTCTGGTACTCCTGGTAGGCACCTATGACCTGAAGACCGTTGTCACGCTCAGCATCGTGCAGTTTGCGCTGTTCTTTGTGGATTTCTGGTTCCAGCTTGCTCGCTGGATCGACAGTACGATCCTCGATGCGCTTTACGGTTGGGGATGGGGCTGGAATCGGCCACACAACAATGTTGATCCGCTTATGGGCATGAACAATACCTTCGGCGATATGTTGCTGAACTTCGTCATGGGCTCGATGTTCATCGTACTACCCACATTCTGGATCATGGCGTTGGCTTGGGCAGGCATTCGAACCGGCAATGTTCTTCAAGGGCTTGCGGGAGCGACCAGTGATGCCAAAGCAGCAGGAGCCAAAGGGGTGACATGGCGCTTAAATCCGTATCGAAAAAATAAGTTCTTTTAATCGTCGTCAATATGCGGATCAATACGAAAGCCATCGTAGGTATACAGCCCAAATCCTGCAGGACCGTTACGCCACTCTGGCTTTGGAGGCTCATCGCCGAGCCCAGCAGCCTTAGCCATCAGGGCAGCAGCGGCAAAAAAATAAGCAGGAGCGCCAACCAGAATGCCGCATAAAGCAATAGCCCCAAAAGAGCCAGTTTGGCAATCCACAACAGGGCAAACGCTACCCTAACAGCCATCCCCTGATCGACAAACCAGCACGATATTTGTTGCTCACAACGCACATAGCCACGCCAGCCTCTGCCGAGCCAACGGCCAAAGCGTTCAGCAATACTGTTATGGCTCGTGCTATTCATGGTCATCATTTGCCTGCGTTACTCGTTTGTACCGGAAGCCCACCTTACAGCGATTGATACACGATGTTGTTACGAAAATCGCCTTGTCTACTTAGCTTAGAGCAGAAATACCATACATCAAATATCTAATTTTTGGGAAGGAGAACACTCGGCAGCAGGCTGTTTCAAGAATTATTTTTTAATGGAATTACTCTGTCCAAGGAATACGCCAGGTACTGCCATCTCGTTGGCCTATGTATGGTTTACCATCATTATCACGCTCATCAGTCCGGAAACATTTTTGTCACCATCGCACATGGTCCATGTTAGGCGGGAACTTTTGATCTGCTCATTAAGAGATGATAGTTCTGCCCGACGTTGCTGAATCTCGTCCACCGAAGGCATCAGAAATACAATAGATGCGATAAAAACCAGCATCATCACAATCTGTGGCCCAAGAATATATAACCAACTCCTAATATTGAGCTTTTTGCCGCTTCCTTGTACTGCTCTGTTGCTATTTTAGCTGCATCATTTGCTTGCTGAAACTTGACACTCAGCAGCTCTGCCGCCCGATCGGCAGTTGTTTCCGCTGAACGATTTATCTTGTAGGAAACATCGTTTTCCAGTGTCTGAAGACGGGCGTTCATCTGGTTAACAAAAAAGCCAAAGCCGCCGTTGCTTTTGGGCTTTCTCACCATCACGCTCCGCTGCCTCCCGCAGTTTTTCAGCCGCGTCAAAGAACAACTGGACATCACGATCCGTCAAGTGTCTCTCCATATTATCTTTCATAGGTCCACCCCTTCTGCCACTCTTCTTTCTTAAGCTCCATTTCCAATGCTTTTTCCATCTTCAATTCCTGATCTTGCCTATACGCCATCCATTTTTGATAGGACATGTTCAGTGCCATCAAATCCTCCAGCGCAACAAATTCTATGCCACCGCCAGAACCCACAATCACAATCAGCGCACCCACACCGGTTTCTCCCGCCCCTGACACCAGCGCACAAGCTTCAGATAGTCCTTCTCCAATGCATCCCGCTCATCGTTTTCGACGAAATCACGTCATCCGCCACGGATTCAATGAACCTCTCCAGAACAAATGGCTTTTTAGCAGGCTTTTCTGTCTCGAATACATCAAGATAAGGAGAAAAAATGCTTCAACACCTTTCAGAGCAGAAGGTGCCGTTTCCACGTACCAGTGAACTCTGCGAGAGATATTCAGCATTTCCGGCGAATTTTCTATAGCCGGTAATAGTTTCCTGTACCGAGAGAGTTCCTTTTAGAACGGTTCGCTTGTGCCTTGAACTCGATAAGGCTTAATGTGCCTGGAAAATCGAGCAGAACATCACCTAGCGCCTTATCCTCCGGAGTCTGCTGCAACAAACTGACAGCACTCGGAAGGTATTCGGATTTAAGACGTCCTCCTATGGAAACACCCAACCCATAAAGAAAATTACCAATCACCACGTTTTCATAAAGTTTCACGTTCGTCCTTCCACTGTTCAATAAATACGTAACATCCATTTCCCAACACAAAAGAACTCCCCCCTGCCGCATTGATACTCGATGGCACAGACAAACGGCGCTATATCAAAAGGCAATGGAATGGGGTCAAGGGGAAAGGCTCTACCCAGAAAAGGAAAAAGCCCGTTGCCCCCTCACCTGAGGCATCACAATGTTTACTCTGTTCCAACGCAAAAAGCCCACGCCACCCCAGCCAGATCCTGTCATGCCAGAAAAGGGCTGCTCCAGCCAGAACCCGCTGCGTCCTTGCTGGCCACGCCTCGTCGGCAAAAGCTGCTGGAACACATCTGGCAGCGCACCTCACTCTCTCGCAAGCAATTCAGTACACTTTACCGCAGGCCTCTGGAGCGCTACGCAGAGCTGGTACAGTTGTTTCCCGCCTCTGAAACGCATCATCATGCTTACCATGGCGGCATGCTCGATCACGGACTTGAGATCGTCGCCTTTGCACTGAAACTACGACAGTCCCACCTGCTGCCGGCAGGCGCACCTCCCGAAGATCAAGCCGCGCAATCAGAAGCCTGGACAGCGGCCATCGCTTATGCTGCCCTGCTCCACGACATCGGCAAGATTGCCGTTGATCTGCACATCGAGCACGAAGACGGTAGCCTCTGGCACCCCTGGCATGGACCGCTGAAACAGCCCTACCGCTTTCGCTACCGGGATGACCGTGAATACCGCCTGCACGGAGCCGCCACTGGCTTGCTCTATCGGCAAATACTCGATAACCACATCCTCGACTGGCTCAGCAGCTACCCTGCCCTCTGGACTTCGCTGCTGTATGTGCTCGCAGGCCAGTACGAACACGCCGGCATGCTAGGCGAACTCGTCATCCAGGCCGATCGCGCTTCGGTGGCGCAGGAACTGGGCGGAAATCCCAACCGCGTAGTCCTGACGGCCCCCAAGCAGGCGCTACAGCGCAAGCTACTCGACGGGTTGCGTTACCTGCTCAAGGAAGAACTGAAAATCAACCAGCCCCAGGCTTCGGATGGATGGCTGACAGAGGACACACTTTGGCTGGTCAGCAAGACCGTCTCTGACAAACTGCGCGCCCATCTGCTGGCTGGGGGATCGAAGGCATTCCATCCAATAACACGGCTGTGTTCAACGTGTTGCAGGAGCATGGCGTGCTGCAGCCTACACTAGATGGCAAGGCCATCTGGAAAGCCACCATCAGTAGCGCATCCGGCTGGACACATAGCTTCACGCTGTTGAAGCTCTCCCCGGCATTGATCTGGGAGGCATCCGAGCGTCCAGATCCTTTCACAGGAACGGTAGCGATCGACACTTGTTCCCCCGATAGCGGCGACGCGATGCCTCCCACACCTGAACCCGCCGTATCGAACTCTCCCGCTCACCCCGTCCCCGTTCTTGCAACAGCACCGTCCCCGCAGCACCACACGATGTCATGGAAGACATGCTCACAATGCTGATGCCAGCCGAAGCGCCCAGCACTGCACCGTCTTCCAGTGCGTCAAGCGCTACACAACCCGCATCCTCGCCACCTGATGACACGGATGAGCCCATGTCGCCACAAGCCTCGGATACACCATCCCAACCCGAACCAGCCAAACAGCTTTCGAGCGAACACTTCATGGCCTGGCTGAGGGAAGGTGTTCAATCACGCAAGCTCATCATCAACGACGCCAAAGCAATGGTGCATACCGTGGACGACACGGTCTATCTTGTCAGTCCAGGGATTTTTCAACGCTATGCGCAGGAGCACCCAACAATTGCCACCATGGCAAAACAGGAGGGATTACAGGATTGGCAGTGGATTCAAAAGCGCTTCGAAAAGCACCTGGTGCATCGCAAGCAGCACAACGGATTGAACATCTGGACATGCCAGGTGACAGGGCCAAGAAAGACCCGGCGGCTGCACGGTTACTTACTCACAGACCCGTCGAGCGTCTTCGCGGAGCAACCACCCAATAACCCATACTTAACGCTTCTGAAGAACGAGCCAGCTTAATCATGCAATGCGGAACAACGCTACACATCAGCCCCATTCTCAAAACGCATTGGCACAATACCGTCAATACCTGATCCCTTGCCTGAGACATTTACGATTTAACGTACGCTTGGGTATATTCAGACTGTCTGCGGCCGCCTGACGGTCGCCACCGAACTGCCGTAGCCTCGCTTGCAGGATGGCAGCCTCCCGTACACGTACGGCGAGGCGCAAATCAGCTATGTGCTGAAAATTCTCTCCCTGAACCCGTTCACTTGCCAGCCGTTTCTGCGCCTCGGGTGGCAATGCCTGTATGGTGGTCTGCTGGTCGGATAAGGTGTGAGCGCAAGCAACCTCCAGCAGATTGCGCAATTCCCGCACGTTGCCAGGGAAGGCGTACTGCATTAACTGACGCAGAAATGACGGCTCCAGCGCCACCGATGCTTTCTGCTCCCGTTCACAGCACTGCGCAATAAAGTAGCGGCACAACAGCGGGATATCCTCTGCACGTTCGCGCAGTGGCGCTACATGCAATACGCACTGGCACAGTCGGTGGTACAGATCCTGGCGGAATGCACCATCTGCTATGCGCTTTTTCAACGAATGATGTGTGGCAGCAATCAGCCGGAAACCCGAATGCACTTCCTGCACCGCGCCAAGAGGACGAAAACACCGGGTCTCCAACACCCGCAGTAACTTGGCCTGCATGGCAAGTGGCATATCCCCGACCTCATCCAGAAACAGCGTGCCGCCATTGGCCTGCGCCACCAGGCCAACCTTGTCGCTCAAGGCATCTGAAAACGTCCCTTTCTGGTAGCCGAACAACTCGCTTTCAATCAGATTATCGGGAATCGCGGCACAGTTAATCGCCACAAAGGGCCTATCGCCCCTGACGGAACATTGGTGCAGCAGGCGGGCTACCACATCCTTGCCTGTACCGGTTTCGCCTAGAATCAGAACCGACAAAGTATGCTCAGCCGCTTGTCCGATCTTCTGTTGCAGCGCCCTCATATATGACGACTGACCGATCAACACATCCTGTATGCGTTTTATCAGAGCCTGCTGACACGCCTCATCCCGAGCGCGTTTGATAGACGCGCTGAGCATTGACTGCTCATGCTGCCCTCCCGAGCGCTGGCGCAAAAGTACCATCTGGTTGCAGAATATCTGAACCAGCGTTTTGCCTTCTCCACTATCGTGCCATTCTTGTAAACGCTCTGGTGTATCCAGTAGCGCCAGTATTCCCAGCACAGTGCCGCTATCCGATAACACCGGTATGGCATACAGCCCACACGCTGCCCCCAGCCCCGACAGCATCTGCTGAAAGGCCAGATGCTCAATACCTGCACCACCATTCAACGATGGCCAGACATGTGCCTTGTTCTCATGCAAGGCATAGGCTAATGGATGGCTGAAATCATCCACATCAAGCGTCATCACAACGGGGACATCTGCCACCTGGCCTTGGCACAAGAGTTGCCTGCCGCTGCTATCAGCTAACCCCAGCATCGCTCCCTGGGGCTGCCAGTGAGATGCCACCATAGACAAGAGCCAGTTGCACAAATCCGACTCAGTATTCTGACTTGTCAGCGCCAATGCCAGATCAAGCGGCAATATCCAACCTGGCTCTTTACCGCTTTCTTCATCATATTCCGAATTCTGTAACTCCCTATATTCAGACATCATCGGCCTCCCTGCCTTATTATTTATTCTATTTACATTTTCATATAAGACCTACCAACCGGGCATATTTAACGGAAAACTTAATACTTTTGTGTGGACAGCATGTGGAAAATAAAAAATGACCGGCCCAGGGATAGAGTCCGGTCAAAGCATGACGAGAAAACGGAGAGTAATCTCATTCATAAAAAAACAAACAATCATCTATAGCAAATAAACATTATCACCATATGCCATAGTGTTCATTAGCAAAACCAGTAATAAGAGAACTATTCAGTCGAATTTCAAAAATATAGCACCAACACTCTTACTCAGAACGTAAAAACCATATCTGCCAATTTTTAAAATTCATTCCATCTGCTATTTTTCTGGATATAATAATTATTTTGCTATGCACTATGAAATGCATAACACAATAAAAAAACTTGCTACCAATAATGAGTTCAAAGCGGGAACTCCCCACTCTCCGTACAATCCCAAAACCGCACCAGCCACACTGGCGACAATTGCTGTCCAACCAATAGGTGCGACATGTGCAGGCAACTCCCCCTCTGACGACTGCTATCTAATACATTTCTATTGCTTCTCAAGAGATAATAATCAATCAACATAACCCCGATGACTGGAGGAAAAAACACACCGAGCAACGTTAGAAAATCGACAAATCTATCCAGTATCCCCAACACAGACAAAAGCGTACCGATGCTTCCGATCAGCAAGGTGATCACTTTATAGTTCATCTTATAGCCAAAAACGCCATCTATCGCGTTGGCGACCCCAGAGACGAGGAATACAGGTTGACATCGTTGATGCGCAGTGTTGAGAAAACGACGGCAAGCAATCCCAGGCCTCCTGCTGTCTGAGACATAATGGTAACGATATCAGCTGTATTAAGTGCTCGGGCGATTAGAATAGCCAGCCCATTGATGAGAAATTCGCCCACAATGATCGTCAACATGATCATCCAAAACACGTGACGTCCACTACGAACATAACGCGTCAGATCCGGCGTCATAAGTGTGGCCACAATGCACCCACCTACGACCATTGTCGCACCGGCACTCACCGAAATCATTTCCCCACTGACCTGCTTCCCTATTAACTGACTCACATCATGGCCGCTGAGTGTCATCAACGAAATGTAGCCCACAGTAAAAATAAACAAAGGAACGGCAACACTGGCGGTATATCTCAGCGCTTTAAAACCGAATGTGACCAGCAGAGTCAACAGTCCGCCAGACAGAGCGGCAGCCCAGCCGAATCCCAGCCAATCATCCAGCGCAACATTGAGCGATTTGGCAAATACGGCATTCTGTACGCCAAACCATCCAACCAGACTGACGGCAATGAGTAATCCCACTAATACGGAGCCCAGTCGACCAAATCCACACCATCGAGCCAACAGGCTACCAGACATTCCTTCTTTCATGCCTGCATAACCGATCCCAATAGTCACCACAGCAAAAATGGCACTCCCAATGATGATGGACAAAAATGCATCGTCCAGAGACATACCATGCCCCAGCACGGCACCCAGCATAAACTGATCAAGGGCAGTCAACATCCCAAGGTAAACAAGCGCAACATTCAAAAGGAACTCGTGCATTTTTGGGCACTCGGGCTACTGAGTAATCATTAATTTCCATATTATTTTTCAATCCGTTTATAAGAAAATAGACCCCTTCACAAGAAAACTTGGTGGAATATAGCCCTGCAGCCCCTGTTGATAACAATACTCCACAAACTGCCTCTGGTTATGCACACCAATCTTTTGATACATCCGCTGTATTCGATTATCGATGGTTCGTTTCGACAAACTCAGTCGGTTTGCGATTTCATCCTTGGTTAGATTACATAACAACAGAAACAGCGTTTCCATTTCTGTATCGCTGAAATTCCCTTCGTAGTGAGTCGTCCACTCAACGGTCGGCACATTTTTTTAGCATAGAGATACTGTGGCGCAATATTGCGTACAGGTCTGGCAGTCAAAGCGTACCCACAAGATTTTTTTCATTAGAAAATAAGGGTATTTTTCGCAAAAATAAGGAACCAGTTCGCGGCTTTTAAACCAATTATAAGTTTCAATGACTGTGATACGTTCACCGCAGCCTGTTTCTGTGCGTCGATCATGCTCAACCATGTCTTCGGCAAACTCGGCCCAGCCAACCGGAAACTCGTTATCACGCTTGCCTTCAACATTGAACTTTAGCGGTGTATTCGTATACGCATACGCCGCAGCATTCATATACACATGCTGGGAATCTAAATTCTTTATTCCCCAAGGCTCTCGCAAATTGCCCAGCATAGAAATAATCCCACTTAATTCATGCACGTTCTTCCCTTACTTAAACAGGTCAAAGTAGAACACACTCTATATGAAATATATCAATATTACATAGAGTAGTAACAACTCTTTTTGCTTTATGATTTTTGTTTACGATTATTTATCGATAGAGAACAACTACCGATCGCACAATAATTACAAACAAATCAATTAGCAGGTTAATTTTATGCACGCAACAAAAAACACTGAAGACTGGCACCAAGCAGACATCATCG
Organism: Pectobacterium sp. PL152; assembly: GCA_021907015.1. Classification (GTDB taxonomy): domain Bacteria; phylum Pseudomonadota; class Gammaproteobacteria; order Enterobacterales; family Enterobacteriaceae; genus Pectobacterium. Next base: position 1,866,221 of record CP091064.1, read on the forward strand.
CAGCATTAAGAAAAAAAGGGACAACAGTGACCGAAGTGTCAAGAAATGCAGGATTAAGTTCTACCACTCTGGCTAATGCACTATCTCGCCCCTGGCCCAAGGGTGAATATCTGATTGCACAAGCGATCGGTATTGCACCGGAGGAAATATGGCCGAGTCGTTATTTTGAAAATGGAATCTTCATCGACCGAAAAAGAAGATCCGAAACAAAATCATCAACAAGAAGCATAAATAACATTATGCCTTCCAGATAGGTTTAGCATTAAACACCAATCACGCCATTCCATTTAATGAAAAATCATTCTGGCATTAAAGATATTTAAATTTATAGCGCCATGTTCAAATCACAGTATGCTGTCCTAGAGGTTTTATTTTAAAAATTGACACACTCAGAACATTACGCAGCACACTCGCAATACCAGGGAAACTGTATTGCATTGGTTGACATATAATCAACGATGTTTTCTGAGTGTTTACAAAAACACTCAATAAGGTATTAGCAAGCACTAAAATAGCGCCTGCGCATTCTCGTCATGGCGCTACTTCAATTATCCCAGCGGTAGTGCCACATCTGCCGTAGACAACCCGACAGCAATATCTTTTCAGATAAAAAGACAGAGTTATTAAAACACCTTGATCGGTCGCCCCCATTTATATCAAACGCAGGATAATTTTGTTAAGATTTATTATTTGATGACTGCCAAACTCCGCCAGCAAAACCTTCCGAGTCTTTAACTCTAATTATTTGTTTTGATTTATACGTTCGACCATCCAAATCACAATATTTAACTTCTACAGGCAGACTGACTCCATAAAGCCAAAATGTTTGCTCATCAGCGCAGGTATAACCAAAGGAATTAACCATACTTTTTCCGTTCAACAGCAATGGAATCTCGCCGTCATCCGAGAAACACCTCATCACGTTAGAATATATAGCGTTCGTAGTTTTATGATTTTTAACCCATTCAGACATACACGCATCAACCTCAATTTCTTTAACGCGAATGCGAACATTCGTAGCAGGTCGATTTCCAGTGTTACTTAACACCAAGTTATAGGCAATTGATTCATTACCACCGGAATGGGTTTCGACTGATGCTGATACTATCGGGCGATTTGACTGAAGCCAGCTTTTTCGTGTGAAAATAAATGACACAATCGATAACATAAGCGCCAATACAGACAAGGTAGTTTTCCAATCATCCGGGTGCGACAGTGACATATCTTGTCCTTATACATATGCTTTTTATGCTAATTTTTGCCAGTAGAGAACTGCCCTAAAATACGTTATAGTTATTTACTGAAACTTTATTTTATCTGCAACAGAACAGCTTGCTATCTGGGCATCAGATGGCCTAGTGTTGACAAACGTGCTTCCTGATATATTACAACCATTTAACTTCGCTCCATCAAAAACACAATCTTCAAAACAACAAGAATAAAAATTAGATTTAGACAAGTCAGCCTTAGAAAAATCACAACCCAAAAATCTTTTCCCTCTAGTCAATACATCCTTCATCTTACAAGAAACAAAAATACAAAAATTAAAATCTGAATTCACTCTAGTTGAATTAAACACCGCACCACTAAAATCACAATTACTAAAATACTCAGACAAATTTGCCGGCAAGACCGAACCAACAAACTTACAACCATCAAAAACAGAATCAATAAATCCCGTAACCCCTCGCGATGGACCATAGTCGTCTTTATTTCCACTTATACTTTTTGAATACGAAAAATCAAAATCCTTTATTAAATGATAGCGAATAGGCTCCCTAAAAGAAAACCCTCTAAAATCCACCTTCCCCTCATCAGTCAACCCAAAGGGCTGAGTTCCCCATTTTAAATTTTCTACACTCTTATCTCTCCAATCTTCTTTTTCAGATTACGATTTATTTCAAAATTCAATTCATTAGGCCATCGATTAATGAGTTCTCTTTTCAGATTTCCTACCATACACCCTCACTTAATATAAAATATTAATAAGCCAGTCCGTCACGCCATTAACATTATATTTTGATATTTTAGGAGCCTGACCTGGCGTTGTTATATCAAACACTGCAACCTTTCCACCCGGAAGTTCTAAATGATAATCAGGCCGCAAACTCCCCCACCATTCCCCGGTTCTATTTCGGACAATATCTTTAAGGTATCTATTATCCACAGTTAACTTGTCTGTCATTTGCTGAATAGCATTTCCTCGTGATACGTTCTTAAGCCACTGAGGCACATGGGTATTGTTAGCCCACTTCTGGTGAATTTTTCCCCATGCAGTATTCATATGACCACCACGGTCAAGAAGACGAGCCGCTCTTTGCGTTGCCGCATTCAACTCACCAGCAGCACGATCGACAGCCTGATGCCCGCCGAGACCTTTTCCTCCTGACCCAGCTCCGCATGCTGCCAACCCAAATGGATCAACCCAACCCATCGGGTTATGTACATATCCATAGTTATTATCACCACCCAAAACACTAATCGGGTCGGGTGAGATATAACAACCACCACTCGGATCATAATAGCGGAACCTGTTATAGCATAAGCTACTTTCAGCGTCACGGCATTGCCCGGCAAAGGCCAGTCCTGGATCGAGACTTTCGGTATTATCTGTATAGCGCTGACCCCATAAATTGGTGCGGGGAGCCTGCCAGCGAAGCTCGCCTTGCGGATTAAAGACCGCCTGCGGTTCACCATTGTGGCCGCTGGTCACAAAGTCCGTCTCCCAGTTGCCCTCGGCGTTCTGCCGTTGCTGTACCAGCAGCTCCCAGCCGTTATGTACCCAGTGACGGCGGCTGATTAACTGGTTGCCTCGGTGATGACGCACCTCGGCGATCTGGTCCCCATCCCACAGGTAGCGGATGTCTTCATGGGTCTGGTCACAGCGTTTTCCAATACGCCGTCCGAACGGGTCGTAGCGGTAGAACCAGCGTTCACCCGTCGGTGTATCCACAACCCGGAGCTGGTTGCGACTGTCCCAACGGTAATGCCACACCTGCGGCCGATAGCCCGGCTGCACCACCTGTTTGCGAATGAGCCGCCCGGCCTTGTCATACTGGTAGTGGGCGTTGTCCTGTTGAGTCAGTCGTCCAGCCTGCCACTCGGTCAGCCTTGTCGCATCCTGCGGCAAACCACTGCGGGTGTAGCGGTATTGCTCTTCGGTTTCGACGGTGCGCCCCGCACCGCCGCTCAGTACCGACAGAACCCGTCCGCTGGCATCGAGTTGATAGCCTGCCGCTTCGCGATTGCGCCGGGTGCCGGTCAGGTTGCCTACGCCGTCGTAGAGGTATTCACGGGTCTGCACAGGCTGCAGGCGGCCGTCCACCGTCTGGCCGCTCATTTCCCGCGTCAGCCAGCCCATGGCGTCATATTCGCGATGCTGCATAAAGCCAGCATGACTTTGGCGGGAAGACTCACGGCCTGCGCCATCGTGAACCAGCGTCAGCTCCGCGCCATCCGGCAACTGTATCTGGCGCAGTTCACCTGTGGCGCGGTAGCGGAAGGTGCTGGTCAGTGCCGCACTGTCTTCTTCGCCTTCCCAGTGCAGGCTACGGGTAACGGTGTGCGACTCTCCCTGGTATTGGCGTCGGATTTCCGTTCCGCTGTTCCGCTCCTGTACCACCCGGTCACGCTCGTCATACTCAAACTGGATATGACTGGTGGAGGATGTTACTTCGATCAGCCTGCCTGCCGCATCGTGGCGGTAGTGCAAGGTATCGTCCGGCGCGGTTTCCTTAATCAGCAGTCCACGCCCGTCGTACAGAAAGTGGCGAGTTTCTCCTTCACCATTGCGGATACTGATGCAGTGGCCGTCCTCGTCATAGCTGTAATGGGTTTCCGTACCGGCCATATCCCGCTCACGGATAACCCGCGCATCGGCGTCCAGCCACCACTGCCAGCGGTTGCCATCGGGTGCGGTGACACCAATCAGTTGCTGGCTTTCTTTGTCGTACTCGTATTGCCAGGTGCGACCTTCGGCGTCAGTGCGTGAGGTCAGCAGATCGAACGCGCCATAGGTTTGAGGATACCGCGCCGTTGCCGTCCGTGTAGTGCAGCAGGTTGTTGTGTTTGTCGTACTGGCGCTGCTCTTGCTTGTCGTCCGGGCGTATCAGTTGCTCCGGCAGTTTCCAACTGGCACGGCGGTAACCGAGGCGATACGTTGCCCCATCCGGGCGTGTCCAACTTGTGAGTCGATCTTGCTGGTCGTAGCGCAGTTGCTGGGTGCGGGATTCCGCATCAGTGGCACTCATCAGGCGCTGGCGGTGGTCATAAAACAGGCTGGCCTGCGTCCGGCCTTGTTCGTCGCTCACCTCGGTCAGCAGGCCGTAGCGGTTCCACGCAAACCGGACTTCGCTGGCGTCCGGCCCGGTCAGGCTCAGCGGATTGCCCTTACTGTCGTACTGCCATGCCCAACTGCGACCCAAGGGGTCGGTGATGCCGGTCAGCCGCTCGTAATGGTCATAGTCGTAGTGCCACTGGTGGCCGCTGCCGTCGGTAAAGGTGCTGACCAGCCCGCTGTTGTCCAGATAGGCAAATTCCACCACCCGCCCTGCCGGAGAGATTTCCCGCAGCAGGTTGCCTACGTCGTCGTATTCGTAACGGGTGACATGGTCAAGCGGGGATTTCTCCCAGGCCATCAGGTACAGGTCATTGAAGCCGTATTCATGGCGTTGACCCAGCCCGTCGGTCATCACCACGCGGTCAGCCAGATACTCAAAATTAGCCGTCAGGTAGCCGTCAGCACAGGTGGTATAAATGCAGCGGCCCTGGTGGTCATACTCATAACGCGCCCAGGTCTTGTCGTTGTCGTGCCAGCGGATCAGGCGGTTGTGATTGTCGTAGTCATAGAACAGGTGGTAGGCATGTGAGGCATCGGCCTCGACCAGTCTGCCTTGCCCATCCTGTCGGTATTCCGCCAGCAGGGTTTTTTGGCCAGTGTCGATACGTTGTATCTGGCGCAGGAATTCCCCCTGCCATACCAGCAGCAGCTCGATGCCGTCGCTGTGTCTGATCTTGCGCAGGTAGCCTTTGGGATCGCGAAGAAAGTTGATTCGGTTGTGGTGGTTGTCAGTAATGGACGACAGCAGCAGTTGGTCGCCCTGCTTGACGGTAAAGGCACGCCAGGTCTGGCTGTCGCGGTGCCACAGATGAAAGCCGTTATGGCGCTTGACCAGTTTGAATTCGGGGTATTCGGCACAGTACACCACCGTTGCACCGATCCCGAAGGTGAAGTCGATGTCATAGCCCTGCGCCAGGGTAAGCGTCACATGGATGTCACCCTGGTCAGTGCGATCAACGGTAGCGACTTCACTCCAGCTATCGTGCCAGCCATGACCCAGCAAGCCAGTATGAGGGCTACCAGAGCGGTAGGTGCGCTCGAACAGCAGCGGAATAGTTTGGCCCAGTGCCAGATCGAGGCGTTTTTCAATGACTTCGCCACTGGCGATGTAGACGGGATCTTTCAGGAAGCCGCGAATGGACTCAGTGACACGCGCCAGCCCTTTGCTTTCTTTAAAGCCGTTTTGGCGCATTCCACTGCGCTACGGAGTCCTTTCAGGGCAAATGATGCCCCAGCCTGCATGCCTCGCAGTACGGCCATCGGTCCTTTGGTAAACAGAGTGCCCAATCCCCGGAACAGACCGCGACTGGGGGCATCAGGAATTCCACCGCGAGTATCAGCGCTTTCTCCCAGCCGCTGAACTCGTCCTCTACCTTGAGTGGAGAGGCCTGACCAGAGCCAAAGAATACTGTTGATGCCCCTTCCTTGATCGTGGCCCCACATACGGTTTTGTCCCCCACCCTCGCGGCGTGGTAGCCCTCAACGAATACCGTGGCGCTGCCCTGAGCAATCAGTTGTGGGCCATTGTGTTTATCGCAGAGCACCGCATCGATTTTCGCGCGGGAGACCGGATTACCCTCAGCAAAGACTTTCTTCGAACCATCCTTGACCGCCCCTGATGCCGGCATGATGCTGTCCACCATCGCCGAGGTCTTTCTACTGACATCGGAGATTAAATCACCCAAAGCGAATACGGCCCCGAATCCGAGCGCCAATTTGGCTGCACCCACAACCAGCGCCAGCCCCGCTCCACCTGTTACCCCGGTTAACAACACCAGACCGGCAACGACAGCAGATGCAGCGGCAAACGCGGCCGCTGCAACCACAGCACCAGCCAGAGCGCCAAGCAATGCCCCCGCCAGGCTACTGTGCTTGATAGCCTTGCCTGGCGAGGTGGGCGGCTTACCATGCCCCGGTTCAGGTAACGTGGGTGACAGTTTGGGGCGGTTACCCGCATGCATTGCTCCTACTCGCGCGATGCGGGAAAGAATTTCCTCACGCATGGCTACCTGCCTTATCCTCCGGTGTGGCAGGTGGCTTAGATGCTTTGAAGGTCTCAACCACCGCCAACAGGCTGGCTTTGTTCTCATCACTGAGCACATCGGCTGCGGTGATGGTGAACGTCAGCAGCAGGTTGCCACGCACCTGCATCACGACGACCTGATGCATCGGGCCTTCCGGTGACTGCCAGGTGTACTCCAGCGCTCGTGCAGGTTCCCCAGCCAGCGTCAGCGTCCAGGTCAGTGTTTCTTTATAATCATTGAGGTGGGCGGAAAACTGCTCCAGCGTTTTCTCATAAACCGTTTCCGGTGTCTGACCTGGTTCTGTCAGCGTGCGGTTGACTACCAGATTCGCTGTTTCATTCGGCAGTACAAAAACGTGCAGGGACTCATCACGCCACTGCGCTGGAATAGCCAGTGTGCCTTCATTCATCTGATACATGTTTCACGCGTCCTTGTTGTTTTTGTTATTCAGTTCAGATCGATGCGGTCACCATTGACGGTGACGGTAGTGCCCTTGATATTGATGGCCCCTTCCTTGCTGATCGCAATGAAGCCGCCATCGGTGGCGATCAGGATGCCGCCTTGCTTCGATTGGATAAGGATGTTGTTTTTCACTTGCAGGCTGTCGTGAATTTCTTCTGTTGCCGTGACATCGCCCACTACTGTGCTGCGGCTACCGGAGATGGCAATGGTTTGCTGCCCCTGGATTTCGGTGGACTGGTCTTTGATGACCGACACTGCCTGATTGCCGCCGACGTTTTCGGTATGGTCAGCAGTCACGGTAGTACTGCGGTTGTTCAGCACCACGGTGTTCATGTCTTTCTGAGCGTGGATAAACACTTCTTCCTGCCCGGCCTGGTCTTCAAAGCGCAGTTCATTGAAGCCCGCGCCCTTGTGTGTTGACGTACGCAGCGAGGTGCGTGTCTTGTTCGCCGGCAGTGGATACGGTGAAGGATTGGTGGCATGGAACGTGCGGCCTGTCACAATCGGCTGGTCGGGGTCGCCTTCGAGGAAGCTGACAATCACCTCATGGCCGATGCGTGGGATGGCTATCAGGCCGTACTGACCGCCTGCCCAGCCCTGACTGACGCGCACCCAGCAGGAGCTTTGGTCGTCGCTGGCACCATATCTGTCCCACGGGAATTGCAGTTTGATGCGCCCGTATTCGTCGCAGTAGATTTCCTCACCTGCCGGGCCGACCACGGTGGCAATCTGCGGGCCATCCACCATCGGTTTGTATGGCAGATCGGCACGCCAGGTGCTTTTGGCACTGATCACCTCGAAACTGTTGCTGTAGGTCGTCGGCTCGCCACCGCTTTCTTCTTCCAGCGCCTGCGGTTGCTGCCCACTGTGGGTGATCGCCACCAGTTGCCAGGCCGCATTAAGTGTCGGATTGGGGTGTTCAGTCAGGGTAAAGCTGCTCCCCGGCATCAGCATCGCGGCATTTGATTCACCCGATCCCGTCATGGCACCGGCGCGCAATGCATCCAGCCGATAGCCGGTAAAGGCCTTGCCGCTCGGATCTTGTTTGAAGCGTCCGGGATAGTCGAAGTGTTGATAGCTTTCACGCTGGTTCGCCAACTCACCGCTCATCTTGCTGTGCAGCAGGCCGTAGGCGGGGGTTTTGAAGCTGTAATCCTTGAGCGCGACTTCTGCTGTGCTGACGGCTTCGGCGTAGCGGAAACGTCTGACATATTCGCCTTCACTCAGCCCCTGCGTGGCGAGGTTGAAGAACAGTTCCGGGCCTTTGCCAAGCGCCCCGGCGTCATCGGCAAAGACAACTCGGTGCTTACCGGCCTCAAACTCATGGAAAAAGTACAGGCCTTCCTCAGCCGCCAAACGGGCGACAAAGGCCAAATCACTTTCCCGGTACTGCACACAGTATTCGCGGGGCGCGTGGTCGTGCCGCAGTGCAAAGGCGTAGTCGGTGATGCCGGACTCTTCCAGCAACGTACCAATAATCGCTTCTGGCTTCTGTGCCTGGAAGATCCGCGCATTGGTGCGCAGCCCCAGCCGCCACAGCGCCGGTCGCACTTCTGCCTGATAGCGGGTACGGCGAAAACCGGTGTCGCCCTGCGCAAAGGCGCTGACAATACCGCTGACACGGCGCTTGAGTTCACCTTCGTACCACACCAGCAGTTCACACGGCTGATCCAGCACGGCACCAAAGTCGATACCCGGCAGCGGGCTGGCCAGATTCAGCGACAGGGAAAACGGCTGGTTCAGTGCCTCGCTGAGCTGAAAATCCACCACCGCAAAGGTGCTCTCGGGCAATGCACCGACCTTTACCGTGAACTGTAATCCTGTACTGTTTGCCACACGTCCTCCTGATGCTGTCATCCACACTCAGGCATGGCATGAGCCATGACTCAGTGCAGGAAACCCGGCACAGGGCCGGGTTTGAGCAGCATCAAGCTTCGACAGGCGTGCGCCAGTCGTCAGAACCAGAGGTTCCGGCCACAGTGTGCTCCCAGTCGACTTTGCGGTAGGCCAGAGAGACTTCGATCAGTTGGGTGTAATCGAGCTTGGACGGGTCCTGGCAGTGTGGCATTTTGCAGTCGATATCCACGATGGTGGCGTCAGTCAGCACGGTAGAGAAGAAGTGCTCCTGCTTGCCTTCCACTGAGGTGCGATACCACTTCAACGTGACGGTCGGCAGCATTTCACCGGAGGCCAGGGCGTTGTACATCAGTGGCACCGCTTTGTTCAGCGCGACGGTGAACTTGAACGGCTTGTGGACACGCTGACCAGACGGTTGGCCAGACTGCGGATCGGTCGGCACGGTGACGACGTGTTTGAATTCCTGTACCAGCATTTCATCTTCATGGCCTTCCACATAGATGTTGCCGACAGAATCAGAAGTGAAGGCTCCAGCGGTGATGTTGCCCTGCGTTTTTCCTTCGATGCTGATATAGCATGGAGTTGGCATAGTCTTGCTCCTTTCCTTGTTGTTGATATAGGTAACGCTTCGTCGTTACTTATATCAATAACCATGCCAACTTTTATCTTGCTGTTTTTATTGATTATTTACTTAAATGAAATTTCCCCTAAGCCAAATTTGAGCAAGAAGTTGCTCAGACCATCCCGAAACAATGATGATTCTTTGTAAAACTGACCCAGACAGTCGGATTATTCTGTGATCTGCGCAATAAATGGCCTGAGATTCGCAGTTATTCTGATAATTTTGATTAATTTTTGAGACTACCATCTCCTTGAGAGGGTATGGCTATCAATCTTTCAAATAATAGTGTGTAAACATTAGCTTCTCGATCGACCAGTAATTAGAACCAATAACATGATGTGCTTAAAAGTTTTTGAGTGCGGCGCATTTTTCACTTATCTTGTTTAGGCCTTTGGCAAAATCCATCGGCGGGGATTTGCACCCCCTATACATGTGTCCCATCAGCGTTTAGGCGCTGGTGTGCCTGAGTACGCCCCTGTTATGGCGCAGCAGCAACAGGACTGGCACCGGGCGGATATCGTCGCCGCACGTCACAAGAAACGTATCAGCCTGGCCGCACTCTCACGACAGGCTGGACTCAGTGATTCCACTCTCGCCAATACGTTTTATCGCCCCTAGCCGAAAGGCGAAAAATTGATTGCAGAAGCGCTGGACATGGACCCAGCCGAGATCTGGCCGAGCCGGTATTACGATGAGACGGGCAACAAAGTCACCCGAAGGTTCTAAAAAGTACGAATACCCGTTTCTGGCTAAAAACAACCACTTGCTGGCAAAATCATCTGCCAGCACAAAAATGCGTCTTCACCACCTGTTTTACTTACTACTCTCCCGACATGCTGCCATAACAGCTCAACGCCGCCAGTCCTCCAACACAACAACTTTTTAATTTGAGAAAGCTGCAAATTTCACTTATCTTAATTATGCCTTTGGCAAAATCCATTGGCGGGGATTTGCAGCCCCTTAGCGAGTTACCCATCAGCGTTCGCACGCTGGTGTGCCTGAGTACGCCCCTGTTATGGCGGTTCAGGCAGGGGAGGACAATGTCCTCGCCGGTTTAGGTAACTTGCCCGGTACTGCAAACCCTGTCTGAATCGCCACCAGCAGTAAGACTCAGGGTTACTTCATATGACAATGAACAAGCAGGACTGGCACAACGCCGATATCATCGCAGGCCTTCGCAAAAAGCACACCACACTGGCTGCTTTGTCCCGACAAGCCGGGCTAAGCTCCTCTACTCTCGCCAACGCACTCACACGCTCCTGGCCGAAAGGCGAACAACTGATTGCCAATGCACTCGGCGTGGAACCCGCCGAAATCTGGCCTAGTCGGTATTTTGATGATGATGGCAATAAACTGGAAAGGAAAACTAGGAATAGTTGATTGACTTGCGTTCCACACCAGGGAAATAAGCGCTGCAGAATTTTAATTATTATGAAAGAAAATAAGAGGTGATGCCCTCACCTCATAAAATCAGCGACAAAATTCATTTCCAGACGCTTAAAAATACAGCTGAGTTTTTTTAACCAGAAATTGAATATGAATTAAAAATTCATCTAGGCGTGATCTGTATTAGAACACGAGAAAACCTGATATATTTCAAAGAGCGATTAGCTGACGTTAACGCCCTCAGCAGCGGAAAACATTTCCGACCAATTGGAGTTGTCAGGCACATTATTCCTTTGGATGAAACACAAACTTCTCACCCGGAACCAAATTGAAATTACAATCCTCTGGCTTCAGGCCATTAATCTTAAGAAGATTAATGGCCTTTGCTTTATCTTCTAAATCTCGGATTATCTTTTGCTCAAGAGCCTCAACGTGAGAAAGCATATGTAGAAACCCGTTAAGTATATCGTCTCCCTCTTTCAGCAGTTGCGCTCTAGAAACGTCTGACGTTCTGATATTCAACTCTTGAATTCCCGAGTGAGCCACCTGGGAATTTCTCAACTTGTTAACGAGATCCATATGATCCATGGCGCAGTGCTCGAACTCTAGACACAAATGATATGGATGTGCCAAAGTTCCAACCAATGAAACGAAGTGAGGTTTTTATCATTTGCTCGTTTACAGCTTGGGCATGGTGCTTCTAGCAATTGGCCCAGCGCCATTCTTCCGTATATTGATTCAGGTATATGTGTGCAGTAGAGAAGCTGTTTAATTGCAACTTCGCAGAGTCTTGCAGAATATAAAATCATTTCATTGTAAATTCTCAGCCGTTCAATTTCTGAATCTACTTCATCATGACTAGGCTCAGCAGCTCCGTGCGCATAATTATGAAAATAGTTAATAACCCTCCCCATAATAAGTGACAAAGTAACTCCATTTTTGTATACGGATTAGTGAACCCACTTCTTTCCGGTGCCTCTTGAGCAGGCATAAGAGACAAATGTCCTCGCTGCTGCATCCAAGCACGCATATCTGTTGCGATCGGCAGCAAGTTTATTCCGCCAATCATCTCACCCAACCAGCGAAAAGCTCTAGGATCATACCCCCAAGAGTGATGGGCACCATGCCACTCACGCTTTTTAGTTTTCATTTCGATTGATTACCTCGCCATGCCTAATACCTCAACAACCGATTCCACTTTTTTGCGGACTACGCAAAAAACACATAGTTGATTGATTTTTATATTTCAAAACATCCAACTAAAAAAACCACCCGAATGTTTTTGCTAATTTCCTTTGCAAACAACTCATGAAGTTTTTGAAAAAATTCATATTCCTTTTGAAATATTGACTGTTCAGATTCCGCCATAATTAAATCGTATTGTTTTGCTGGCTCAAATATCTTTTCATTTCACTGATAAGCATAGATTTATTCATATCGTTAGACATATCAATAGAAACAAACCTTCTCATTAATGGCATCAACTGATTAGGGTCTATATCTTTTATAATTTCTTCGGCCTTTTTCTTTCTTTCTGAATAGATAGCATTAATCTCGTTTGTGCGTTTTTCTGCCAACCTCATAAGCTCTGGGTATGAACCAGTAGCCAAGGCAAGCTCCTCATATTTTAGAAACAAATCAGATCTACATTTTTTTACCACCACATCAAGCTCTTCGACCCTCTTTTTAGCTCAGAATTTGCTTTGACGACTGACATTGGGATAGCTTCATAATCTCGCCCCAACTTGGATTCAGGAGTCTCAAACATATGTACTATTTCATCAAACATAAGTTGATAAGAACCTGCTAAATCTCCATATTTTAGAAAAAGTTCATTATGTGAGGTCGAACAAAAGCCTTGCAATTCTCTCATAGGCCTGTAGTAATCTTTTATAAGCTCCATTTGAAGGCCTTGATCTTTCTTGTAGCTCTCTAGCACTCCTGCAAAAAGAAAAGATCCCAAGAATATTGGAATTATGGCAATTAGCAATTGACTAGAAAATGATGATGCTCCGTTGCTCACGGAATCTCCTTAAAATATAACGCAGAAATAATCAGCCACCTGTCAGGAGTGGGCGACCAACAGGCCACGAAAGAAATTGATTGACTGGCTAGCTATAACCCAGAACCTTGGTTAAAACATTGACTATGGTTCCCACTGCAACCTGAAGTGAGGTTTCTGACGACTTTTCAAACACCGCTTTCAAAACAGAGATATTTTTGTCATTCTCATCAGCTATCTCTCCACCTTTGAATGATTTATTCAGATGAGAAAACCCCTTCGCCGTGAGCTGATATCCATTATCACAGTGACGTATGAGGCCTTCCCAGCACAGAAAATCTAAGGTGCCATTGAAAATTCGTTCTTGCCGGTCTACACCATTACGCTGGTCACGCTCTAGTTCAGCAAGTCGTGCCTCAATAGCGGGACGCTTTTCCTTGACCGTCGCCTTCAGATCCTCATCCTCTACGCAATCAACTATGTCAGCAATATCACGCCTGATCCTCAACTGTTTTAACTCTTCATAATTATCAAAATTCAAATAATCCGCAATCACTTCCCGCTGCTTGATAGCGATCGGAACAGGAAAGCTGTCATACAAGGTCTCAAATACCTTAGCGGCATAAATTGAAAATTGATCAATATTATCTGACATAAAAATCCTGATTGGCTAAAATATTATTGTTACGCATTCTTGGTTTTTCATTTTGACAGAGGAAAAAGCTACAAAAACAGCAATAACCCCCTCAATATATGACGCTTTTTATTAACCCAAAAGCATTTACGCAGTTGAGAAATGAGATTTTCACAGATCGATGCTCCACCCAAGCCTATAAAGGCTACAGCTTAGCCGAACAACCCACAAACCTCTTCACACTTTTCGGCCAGCCTCGAATGCTTGTTGAGGCAGCAAAACCTGCACAACGTTGTCCATATTATTCGGCGTAATAATATCAATAGCTGCACGATCATCCAGTTCAGGATGAACGCTGGTTAATAAGCGATATACATCCCATCCTTCAGCATGGGGAAGCATCTTCATCATCACCTGCGTCAGTTTGAGTTTCATCGGCACCAGTTGCCACTCAGGCACCCTCTGCCCACGGTTCCCAAGGCTGATTGTCAACAACTTGCCCGCCTTGATTTCTCGATTAATCTGCTCCTTGGATTTGCCAGCCAGTTTGGCAAACTGAACGACTGGCAAGTTGTGCGGTGCTTCATAAGCTGCAAGCATTTCCATCCGCTCACGCTGCAGGTCAGAAACAGGGATTTCAGCTACAGGTTCAGGCACAGGGCGTGCCGGCACAGCAGACAAGCGGTGAGGCGTAATGCCACCGATAACAGGTGACACATCTTTCAGCATTGCCTCTGCTCCATTGCTTTCATCCAGAACGGGCACACCATCAATGCGAATGGTCAGATGCTGACTGGCCGCTTCTACTTCTCCCTGCTCCAGCAAGTCCAACCGGTCCGCCCAGTCCTGCATCATCTTACGCCGGGGCTCGACGTAGAGTGCATGGTTGTAAGCTGCACTCACCTGGTTGGGATCGCAATGCGAAAGCTGGGCGTCCACCCAAACTTTGGGGTAGCCCACTTCGTTGAGCGCTGTGGAGATCGTGCCACGGATGCCGTGACCAGTGAGCAAATCCTGATAACCCATACGCTTGAGGGCACCGTTCAACGTGTTCTCGCTGATACGTTTTTTCAAATCGCTGCGGTGCGAGAAAAGATACCGTTGTGCCGGCCTCACTTCTTCGAGCAGGTAGCGAACAATCTCAATCGCCTGAATAGACAACGGTACGATATAGGAGGGAATATCCTGGGGTCGCTTGCCTTTCTTGCGCATATCCGTTTGCAGTTGCTTGACCACTTCCGGAGGAATAATCCACAGCCCCTGTTCCAAATCGAACTGCTCCGGAGTCGCCAACCGTAGCTCACCAGTACGCACGCCCGTCAGCAACAACAAGCGGATTCCGAGTTGCGTCGTAATCGCCCCACGATAACCTCGCACTTTCTGCAGAAGTTTGGGTAGCTCAGGTAAACGCAGGAACGGATTGTGAACAACAGGCGGAGCAGGAACAGCTACCACATCCAAGTCAGATGCCGGATTGCTCTGCAGTCTTTCGACTTTCACCTGCGCAAAGCGGAACAGTTGATTGAGCCAGGAGCGTACTTTCTCTGCGGTGGTGAACGCCTCACGCTGCTCAATCTTGAGAGCACGTTCAGCAAGTCGGCACGACGAACGTCGTAAATAGATAGCTTACTCAGGCTTGGCAGCACATCACGCTCAAAGATGCGCAGAATTTGCGACAAGGTGCTGTTGCGCCCCTCTTTGAGCTCTAGCTTACGATGCTCAACCCATTGAAGAAACACAGCCTTGAATGTGTGCTCGTCGGCCAATCGTACGAACTGCCGTTTATGCTTACGATCGAGCTTGGGATTGATGCCCTTGGCAAGCAGGGCACGAGCCTGATCGCGCAGCGTTCGCGCCTCACGCAAACCGACCTCAGGGTAAGTCCCCAAGGACATACGCTTTTGCTTGCCAGCCCAGGAATAGCGGAAGTGCCAAGACCGACCGCCCATGTCGGTCACAGCCAATGAGAGACCATCGATGTCGCCAAGCGTATAGGCCTTGCCTGTTGCTCTGGCTTGGCGAACCGCCATGTCTGATAGTGCCATAGTTCCAGCTCCTAACTTGAAGAGTTAGGCTAGATCCTCGACCCATGGCTCGCTCCGACCCAGCAAGAATACGGAACCCCACGCACCCGTTTTTATGGACTAAAAATGGACTAAAAAAGCGTGGATGTAGACGGATTCCAGTAGACTTCGCTGGAACGAAAAAAGGACCCGAAGGTCCTATTTTCAACGACTTGCAGACTTCAGTAGCAGTCTACAGATCACAAATTGGAGCGGGAAACGAGACTCGAACTCGCGACCCCGACCTTGGCAAGGTCGTGCTCTACCAACTGAGCTATTCCCGCATATCGGACAGACATTAACAGGCGTTACGTCTGATTACTGCACACTGGTTGTATGGTGACAAACAGTGATAAAACTTGGAGCGGGAAACGAGACTCGAACTCGCGACCCCGACCTTGGCAAGGTCGTGCTCTACCAACTGAGCTATTCCCGCCCGGGAAATCTTCACACGATGTTGAAGTTCTTTAATTGAAATTCTTCATCGGTATGGGGTGCGCATTATACGAGAAATCCGTTTAACCGCAAGCCCCAAAAAATGAAAAATCGTCTGACTGCTGATAAAAAAAACAATATGTTGATAAAGTAGACATACACCGACAAAACAGATGTTGTGGCGTAAATAGCAGAGGTTCGCTGCCCATCACGCCCTCCCCGTCTTGCTTCATCTACAGCCGCAGAAAATTCTCACGGTAATAGGACAGCTCCGCCAGTGATTCGCGAATGTCGTCCATCGCCTGATGCGTGCCCTGTTTCTTAAAGCCCGTCAGGATTTCCGGCTTCCAGCGTCGCGCCAGCTCTTTGAGCGTACTGACATCCAGATAGCGGTAGTGGAAGTAGGCTTCCAGCTCCGGCATATAGCGGAACAGGAAGCGGCGATCCTGCCCAATGCTATTGCCACAGATCGGCGATTTACCCGCCGGCACCCATTTTTGTAGAAACGCCAGCGTTTCCAGCTCGGCAGCACGTTCGTCCGTGGTGCTGGCTTTGACGCGATCCGTCAGGCCGCTAGCGCCGTGTGTACGCACATTCCAGTCATCCATCAGCGCCAGTTGGCTATCCGACTGATGCACCGCCAGTACCGGCCCTTCGGCCAACACGTTCAGATTAGCATCCGTCACCAGCGTTGCGATCTCAATAATACGATCGCGATCCGGGTTCAGGCCGGTCATTTCGAGATCGATCCAGATCAGATTATTTTCATCTACCATCGTGGGTGTTCCTGTTGCATTGTGCCCTGTCATCGATACAAGGATAGCAGTATCAGTCCCAGCGCAGATACCGACAAGGTGGTATCAGTTAATTAAAATCAAATAGGGTGTATTATAGTCGGTTGAAACGCGACGGGCGATAACGCACTGCCGCGAACGATGAATCGTCTTAAGTGAGGCTTAGTGAGCAAAAAGAAACTGTCGAAAGGTCAGCAGCGTCGGGTTAGCGCAAACCACCAGCGTCGCCTGAAAAAACGGAAAGCAAAGTCGAATGGGAAGATAGCCAGCTGGGCGATGCGCAGGAAGGCATTATCATCAGCCGATTCGGTATGCACGCCGATGTGGAAGCCGCCGATGGTGTGGTGCACCGCTGCAACATTCGTCGGACCATTTCATCGCTGGTTACCGGCGACCGCGTCGTCTGGCGGCCCGGCCATGAATCACTCGCTGGCATCAGCGGGATCGTGGAAGCCGTTCACCCCCGTCATTCCGTCCTGACACGCCCTGACTATTACGATGGCATTAAACCGATCGCCGCCAATATCGATCAGATCGTGATCGTCTCTGCGATCTTGCCTGAACTGTCGCTGAACATTATCGATCGCTATCTGGTTGCTTGCGAAACGCTGGAGATCGAACCGCTGATCGTACTGAACAAGATTGATCTGCTGGATGACGAATCCCGCCAGTTTGTGGATAAATTGATGGATATCTACCGCGCACTCAACTATCGCGTGCTGATGGTGTCCAGCCATACTCAACAGGGTATCCCTGAACTGGAGCAGGCGCTCACTGACCGTATCAGTATTTTCGCCGGGCAGTCAGGCGTGGGGAAATCCAGCCTGCTTAACGCGCTGCTCGCACTGGGTGAAGAACAGATTCTGGTGAATGAGGTTTCCGATACCTCAGGATTGGGACAGCACACGACTACCGCTTCCCGACTTTACCACTTCCCGCACGGCGGCGACGTCATCGACTCACCGGGCGTGCGCGAATTTGGTCTGTGGCATCTGGAACCCGAACAAGTTACGCGTGGTTTCATCGAGCTTCGCAAATACATCGGTTCGTGTAAGTTCCGCGACTGTAAACATGAAAACGATCCGGGCTGTGCGATTAACGCCGCACTGGAGCGCGGAGAGATTGCCGTAGAGCGCTATGATAACTATCACCGGATTCTGGAAAGCATGGCGCAAGTAAAAACGCGTAAAGGCTTTTCAGATACAGATAACTGACATTTATCATGACCATCGTTACAATGCGCCCCCTTTGAGAGTTAACGAATCCGCTGACTCTCTTTCTGGGCTACCGCTGGCAACGTCAGGCGTGTTTCCCAGACTGTTTGTTTTATGGCGCACTATTAATCCAAGAGGCTCACAGTGCTGGATAATATCAAAATCAAATTACAGTATTGGCTTCCCAAGATCTGGCTGACCCGCTTAGCGGGGTGGGGAGCAAATAAGCGTGCGGGAAAACTCACCAAGCTGGTGATCGATCTGTTTGTCCGCCAATACAACGTCAACATGCAGGAAGCGCAGCAGCCGGATACCGCATCCTATCGCACGTTTAACGAATTTTTCGTTCGCCCTCTGCGCCCAGGCGTTCGGCCTGTCGATCCTCATGCGCACCGTCTGGTGCAACCTGCTGACGGCGTGCTGTCGCAGTTTGGCCCCATTACCGACGGCAAGCTGATTCAGGCGAAGCAGCACGACTACTCGCTGGAAGCGCTGCTGGCTGGCAACTACATGATGGCCGATCTGTTCCGCGACGGTCTGTTTGCCACCATTTATCTTTCACCGCGTGATTATCACCGCCTCCACATGCCGTGCGACGGCGTACTGCGCGAGATGATTTACGTGCCGGGCGACCTGTTCTCCGTCAATCTGCTGACGGCCGATAACGTGCCGAATCTGTTTGCGCGTAACGAACGCGTCATTTGCCTGTTTGATACGGAATTCGGCCCATTGGCACAAATTCTGGTCGGTGCGACCATTGTCGGCAGCATCGAAACCGTGTGGTCAGGCGTGGTGACACCACCGCGTGAAGGCATTATCAAGCGCTGGACTTATCCGCAAGCAGGTGAAGAAGGTGCCGTCGTGCTGACGAAAGGCGAGGAAATGGGCCGCTTCAAGCTGGGCTCAACCGTGATTAACCTGTTTGCCGCAGGCAATAATCTCCAGTTTGCCGCCCACCTGAATAACATGAGCGTAACGCGTATGGGTGAACCGTTTGCCGAAGTCCGTCAGGACGATTCAACGCCTGTCGTCTTCCCGGAAGGAACCGAGCTGGCAGCCAACGACGCCACACCGTCTGAACCGGTTCAGGCTGAAGGACAAAATACTGCGGCTGACGCATCCGGCCAGGCAGGTCACAAACCCGACGCACCATAAATAGCGTCCAACTTTAGTCGCTTGTAAAAGTGTTGTTTGTAATAAGGTAGCTAACGTGCGTCTGATTCTGACTTTTCTTCTGGGATGTTTATTATCAACTGCCACGTTGGCTGCCACAGCGCCCAATGAGGCGCAGCTACGCCAGCAGCTACAGCAGGCGGAAGCCAACAAAGGTGCAGCCGATCAGGCAAAAGTCGTTGAAGAATATCAGGCTGCACTGAACACCCTACAGGATCGCAAAGAGGCGCAGGAACGCGCCACACAATATCAGCGCGTTATTGATGATTTCCCCAAGCTGGTTCAGGAACTGCGTCGCCAGCTTAATGCCGAAGACGGCAAACCCTCGTCGATTCCAGAGGGACTCTCCAGCAACGATCTTGAACAGCAGCTGTTACAAACGAGCAGCCAACTGCTGGAACAGGCCCGCCAGCTCCAACAGGAGCAGGATCGGCTGCGTGAAATCAGTGATTCACTGAGCCAGCTTCCGCAGCAGCAAACGGAAGCCAGCCGCATGCAAAGCGATGCGGAACGCCGTATTCAGTCTCTCGGTACGCCTGCCACGCCGCTGGGGCAAGCGCAGCTCGTCGCGCTTCAGGCCGAATCCGCGCTGCGTAAAAGTCGGGTGGACGAACTGGAACTGGCGCAGCTTTCCGCCAGCAATCGTCAGGAGCTGTCCCGGCTACGCGTCGAGCTGTATAAAAAGCGCCACGACAGGCTGGATCTGCTGCAACAGGATTTACGCAGCCGGCTCAATAACCTACGCCAGCGCGAAGCCGAGCAGGCATTAGAGCGCACAGAGCTTCTTGCGGAACAAAGCGGCGATTTACCCAGCGTCATCAGCAAACAGCTACAGGTTAACCGTGAGCTCTCCGTCGCGCTGAACCAACAGGCACAGCGGATGGACCTTATCGCTTCTCAACAGCGTCAGGCTGCCACGCACACCATTCAGGTTCGTCAGGCGCTAAGCACGATCCGCGAACAGGCACAGTGGCTCGGTGTCTCACCGATATTGGGAGAAACGCTACGGGCGCAGATAGCGCGTCTGCCGGAAATGCCCAAGCCTCAGTTGCTGGATAGCGACATGGCGCAGCTCCGCGTACAGCGGCTGCACTTTGAAGACCTGATCAACAAACCCCAGGATCTTGATAACGCTAAACAGGACAACGGCGATCCACTGACCAGCGCACAGCAGCGTATTCTGACCGACCAGATGCGTACCCAGCGCGACCTGCTGACTTCACTGATCTCCGGCTGTGACTCACAGATATTGGAACTGACCAAACTCAAAGTCGCCAATAACCAACTGGCGGATGCGTTGACCGAAACACGCGAAGCGGCCCATCGCGATCTGTTCTGGGTTGCGGATGTCGATCCCGTAACGTTCGCCTATCCACTCAAACTGGTGCAGGATCTGACGCGCCTGCTGTCACTGGATACGCTGACGCAGCTGGGTAGCGCGCTGGTGATGATGGTCACCAGTCAGGAAACCGTGCTGCCGCTACTGGGCGCACTGCTGCTGGTGGGATTCAGCATCAGCTCCCGTCGTCACTATCATGCGTTTATGGAGCGCGCCAGCAGTCGCGTCGGCAAGGTCACGCTCGATCACTTTATGCTGACGCTGCGTACCGTATTCTGGTCCATCCTTACCGCTCTGCCACTGCCGGTACTCTGGGCAGCGCTGGGCTACGGGCTGCAAAACGCCTGGCCTTATCCGATTGCCGTCGCCATCGGCGACAGCGTGACCGCCACCGTGCCGTTGATGTGGCTGGTGATGATTAGCGCCTCATTCGCGCATCCGCAGGGGCTGTTCATCGTCCACTTCCGCTGGTCGCCGGAGCGCGTCGCCAGAGCAATGCGCTACTATCGCCTTTCCATCGCCTTTATCGTGCCGCTGATTATGGCGCTGATTACGTTCGATAAGCTCAACGATCGCGAGTTTTCCAGCACGCTGGGGCGGCTCTGTTTCATCCTGCTCTGTATGGCGCTGAGTCTGGTCACAACCGGGTTAAAACGCGCCGGCATCCCGCTGTATCTGGATAAAGAAGGCTCTGGGGAAAACTCCGTTAACCGTGCGATGTGGAATATCCTGATTGCCATGCCGCTCATTGCCGCGCTGGCCTCCTGCATCGGCTATCTGGCGACCGCACAGGCGCTGCTGGCGCGTCTGGAAACCTCCGTCTCTATCTGGTTCTTCCTGCTGGTGGTCTACCACATCATTCGCCGTTGGATGCTGATTCAGCGACGCCGCATCGCCTTCGACCGCGCCAAACAGCGGCGTTCAGAAATTCTGGCGCAGCGTGCCAAAGGTGAAGAAGACGCGCCGTCTGCGTCATCCCATGAAAGCAGTTCGGAAGCGGTGGAAGAGCCCGTCGTCGATCTGGACGCCATCAGCGCCAAATCCCTGCAACTGGTGCGATCTATTCTGACGCTGATCGCGCTGGTTTCCGTTATCGCGCTGTGGTCAGAAATTCACTCCGCCTTCGCATTCCTGGAAAATATCAGCCTGTGGGATGTTTCCAGCACGGTCAAAGGCGTGGAGAGCGTACAGTCGATTACGCTAGGCTCGGTGCTGATCGCCATTCTGATCTTTGTTATTACCGCACAGCTGGTGCGTAACCTGCCCGCCCTGCTTGAGCTGGCGATCCTCCAGCATCTCGATCTGTCACCGGGCAGCGGCTATGCCATTACCACCATCAGCAAATATATTCTGATGCTGATCGGCTGTCTGATGGGGTTCTCGCTGATCGGGATCGAATGGTCGAAGTTGCAATGGCTGGTAGCCGCACTGGGTGTGGGACTCGGGTTCGGCTTGCAGGAGATCTTCGCCAACTTTATCTCTGGCCTGATCATCCTGTTTGAGAAACCGATCCGTATCGGCGATACCGTTACGATCCGCGATCTCACAGGTAGTGTCATGCGCATTAATACCCGTGCTACCACCATTTCCGACTGGGACCGCAAAGAGATCATCGTGCCAAACAAGGCATTTATCACCGAGCAGTTTATCAACTGGTCACTGTCGGATTCCGTCACGCGTGTTGTGCTGACGGTGCCTGCTCCGGCGGACGCGAACAGTCAGGAAGTCACTGAACTGCTGATGGATGCGGTGAAGCGCTGTTCGCTGATTCTGGATACGCCAGAGCCCGAAGCCTTTCTGGTTGACCTGCAACAGGGGATTCAGATTTTCGAGCTGCGCGTGTTCGCCGCCGAAATGGGGCACCGTATGCCGCTGCGCCATGAACTGCACCAGTTAATTCTGGAAAACTACCGCAAGCACAATCTGGATCTTCCTTTCCCACCGTTCCAGGTAAGAATGGACAATCTATCGCGCAGTGGAAGAACGCTGACGCCGCGGCAGCGGACGCCGGGCAGTTTATAAGAGGGGGAAACGGGCGGCGGCCAGAGATGGCACCGCCCTTCATGAGGCTTGTTACGCGCGCTCTACCGAGAACGCAATCACGTCACTCAGCTTTTCGGCGTTCAGCGCCAGCATGATCAAACGATCCACGCCTAACGCTACACCAGCACACTCCGGCAGACCGTGTTTCAACGCCGCCAGCAGATTTTCATCAATCGGCTGCTGTGGCAAATCACGCGCGGCACGCTTACGGTTATCCTGCTCGAAACGCTGACGTTGCTCATCGGCATCGGTCAGTTCGCGGAAACCGTTCGCCAGTTCGATCCCCTTAAAATAGACTTCAAAGCGCTCGGCGACGCGATGATCTTCCGAACTGATCTCGGCCAGTGAAGCCTGCGTGGCGGGGAAATGGTAGACAAACGCCGGTTTGTCGCGCCCGATGTGCGGCTCCACGCCGAAAGCAAACAGCATCTGCACCAGCGAATCGCGATCGTCTTCGCGGCAGGCGATATCGCCCAATCCCAATTTTTCTGCCGCTTCACGCAGCTGCGCTTTGTCGACAGACAGAGGGTCGATCTCCAGATGGCGTAGAAACGCCTGCTGATACGAGAGCATCTCTGCGCTTTCACAATCCAGTACCTGCTGCAACAGGTCATCAACCTCATTCATCAGGCGGTACATATCATAGTGAGGGCGATACCATTCCAGCATGGTGAATTCAGGGTTATGGTGTCGGCCTGACTCTTCATTGCGGAAGCTGCGGCCCAGCTGAAAGATTGGTCCGCTGCCTGCAGCCAGCAGACGTTTCATGTGGTATTCCGGGCTGGTCATCAAATACAGCGTCATGCCATCCGCGGCACCGGGACCAACGAAACGGGTCTGGAACGGGTATAAGAAAACATCCGTTACCGTGGCCTGGCTCATCGCAGGCGTTTCGACCTCCAATACACCACGATCGGTGAAGAAACGTCGGATAGCTGCAATGATCGACGCTCGTTTCAACAAATTAGCGACAGAAGCACTAGGTTGCCAACTTGTCGTCTCGCTCATGGTTCTTACTCCAAAGTCAAACAGGGGGTGCAGTCTACCCGCATCAGCCCAAATTTCCAGCGGAAAAAAGGCAAGACGCGCTTTTCAGCAAGGTATGTTCTACCTTTAGATAGGGAGCAGTCAGGATAGCAGCCGTAAATTATATCCAGTGGATCATTTTCTTATATCCCCCGCAAAAGGGTTATTAAAGAAATAAAAGCATCATTTCCCCCTAAATAAGTCTTTCGATCACGTTTTTATCAATAAATACGAGACTCGCTGAAAAAACGACAAAATGCGGGATCACATCAAATTTCATCTACCTATAATTCGGTATAATTATTCCCACACAAAAATTATAGGTTTATCTATTCTTTATACCTCTATCACATAATTTTCAGCGGGTTTGATATTAAGCTCGGATATAAAGACAGAAATGAATAGATATTATTTTTTTATTTTAACTTAATTAACTTAAGTAACTGGAGGAATGCATTGCAAACCTTTAATGCCGATTTGGCCATTATCGGGGCCGGAGGTGCTGGCCTACGAGCGGCAATTGCTGCCGCAGAAGCCAACCCTCAACTGAAAATTGCGCTGATCTCAAAAGTCTACCCAATGCGTAGCCATACCGTGGCGGCAGAAGGTGGGTCAGCAGCAGTGACTCAGGAACACGATAGTTTCGATTATCACTTCAACGACACCGTCTCCGGTGGCGACTGGCTGTGTGAACAAGACGTGGTTGAGCACTTCGTCAAACACTGCCCGGAAGAGATGATTCAACTGGAACAGTGGGGCTGCCCCTGGAGCCGTAAACCAGATGGTTCTGTCAACGTTCGCCGCTTTGGCGGGATGAAGATCGAACGCACCTGGTTTGCCGCCGATAAAACCGGCTTCCACATGCTGCATACGCTGTTCCAAACCTCCCTTAAATATCCGCAAATCCAACGTTTTGATGAGCACTTTGTCCTCGACGTTCTGGTCGATGACGGCCAGGCGCGCGGTCTCGTTGCCATCAATATGATGGAAGGGTCGCTGATTCAGATCCGCGCTAACGCTGTGGTGCTGGCAACAGGCGGCGCAGGTCGCGTGTACCGTTACAACACCAACGGCGGCATCGTTACCGGCGACGGTATGGGCATGGCGTTCCGCCACGGCGTACCGCTGCGTGATATGGAATTCGTTCAGTATCACCCGACCGGTCTGCCCGGTTCCGGTATCCTGATGACCGAAGGCTGTCGCGGCGAAGGCGGCATCATGGTCAACAAAGACGGCTACCGTTACCTGCAAGACTACGGCATGGGCCCGGAAACACCGCTCGGCCAGCCGAAGAACAAATACATGGAGCTGGGGCCACGCGATAAAGTCTCGCAGGCGTTCTGGCACGAATGGCGCGCTGGCCGCACCGTCTCAACCCCGTTGGGCGATGTGGTTTATCTCGATCTGCGCCACCTCGGCGAGAAGAAGCTTCTGGAACGTCTGCCGTTCATCTGCGAACTGGCAAAAGCTTATGTCGGCGTCGATCCGGTGAAAGAGCCGATTCCTATTCGTCCTACCGCGCACTACACCATGGGCGGCATTGAAACCGATCAAAACTGCGAAACTCGCATCAAGGGTCTCTTCGCCGTCGGTGAATGTTCCTCTGTTGGCTTGCACGGCGCGAACCGTCTGGGTTCCAACTCGCTGGCCGAACTGGTGGTCTTCGGGCGCGTTGCAGGTGAACACGCTGTACAGCGTGCACAGGCAGCAGCGCCAGCCAACGGTTCAGCGCTGGACGCGCAAACGCGCGACATCGAACAGCGCCTGCATGACCTGATGAATCAGGAAGGCACCGAAAGCTGGGCGAAAATCCGCGACGAAATGGGCATGTCGATGGAAGAAGGCTGTGGTATTTACCGCACTACCGATCTGATGCAGAAAACCGTCGATAAGATGGCGGAGCTGAAAGAGCGCTTCAAACGCGTGAAAATTACCGACCGCTCCAGCGTGTTCAACACCGATCTGCTGTACACCGTTGAGCTAGGCCACAGCCTGGATGTTGCTGAATGTATGGCGCACTCGGCGATCAACCGTAAAGAGTCTCGCGGCGCGCACCAGCGTCTGGATGAAGGTTGCACCGAGCGTGATGACGTTAACTTCCTGAAGCATACGCTGGCGTTCTATAACCCGGAAGGTGCACCTCGTCTGGAGTACAGCGATGTGAAAATTACCAAGCTGCCACCGGCCAAACGCGTATACGGTGCAGAAGGTGATGCGCAGGAAGGCAGCAAGAAGGAGCAGGCGAATGGCTGAGACGATCAAAACCCTGAAAATGGAAGTCATGCGCTATAACCCTGAGCAGGACAATGAACCGTATTTTGAGACGTTCGATGTCCCGTACAACACGCAGACTTCCCTGCTGGATGCACTGGGTTATATCAAAGATAACCTGGCGCCGGACCTCTCCTACCGCTGGTCCTGCCGTATGGCGATCTGTGGCTCCTGCGGCATGATGGTGAATAATGTCCCTAAATTGGCCTGTAAAACCTTTCTGCGTGAATACACGAACGGTCTGAAGGTCGAAGCGCTGGGCAACTTCCCCATCGAGCGCGATTTAGTGGTCGATATGACCCACTTCATCGAGAGCCTGGAAGCCATCAAGCCGTATATCATTGGCAACGATCGTAAACCTGCTGATGGCCCGAACAAGCAGACTCCAGCGCAAATGGCGAAGTATCACCAGTTCTCCGGCTGTATTAACTGTGGTTTGTGCTACGCGGCCTGTCCGCAGTTTGGCCTGAACCCTGAGTTCATCGGCCCGGCGGCGATTACGCTGGCGCACCGTTATAACCTGGACAACCGCGATCACGGCAAGAAAGCGCGTATGCCGCAGTTGAACGGCAATAACGGCGTCTGGAGCTGTACGTTTGTGGGCTACTGCTCAGAAGTGTGTCCGAAGCACGTCGACCCTGCCGCTGCTATCCAGCAAGGCAAAGTCGAGAGCGCGAAAGACTTCATGATCGCCATGCTGAAACCACAATAAGGGAGGGACAATGATGACATCTAAACGTAAAGCGTATGTTCGCGACATGTCGCCGACCTGGTGGAAAAAGCTGGGGTTCTACCGCTTTTATATGCTGCGTGAGGGGACGGCTGTCCCCGCCGTCTGGTTTAGCATCGTACTGATGTGCGGCGTCTTCGCACTGAAGAACGGGCCGGAAGGCTGGGCACACTTCGTCAGCTTCCTGCAAAACCCACTGGTGCTGCTGATTAATATCGTTGCGCTGCTAGCCGCCGTGCTGCACACCAAGACCTGGTTTGAACTGGCACCAAAAGCCAGCATCATCATCGTTAAAGATGAAAAAATGGGGCCAGAGCCACTCATTAAAGGGCTGTGGGCTGTCACCGTGGTGGTAACCGTAGCCGTTCTGGCGATCGCCTTACTATTCTGAACAGGAGAAATAACGTGATTAACCCAACGCCAAAACGTTCTGACGAACCGCCTTTCTGGGGCCTGTTCGGCGCCGGCGGGATGTGGAGCGCGTTCTTCGCCCCGGTGATTATCCTGCTGGTCGGTGTGATGCTGCCTCTGGGGCTGTTCCCAGACGCGCTAACCTATGAGCGCATCGCCGCGTTCAGCCAGAGCTTTATCGGCCGCGTCTTTTTACTGCTGATGATTGTGCTGCCGCTCTGGTGTGGCCTACACCGTATCCACCACGCGATGCATGACCTGAAAATCCACGTTCCTGCCGGGAAATGGGTGTTCTACGGTCTGGCGGCAATCCTGACTGTGGTGACCGTCATCGGCGTCGTCACGCTGTAAAATGTAATACTGTAAATTTGTACTCAACGGCCTGCACGACATCGTCGCAGGCCGTTTATTTTTCCCGCCGGACCACGCTCATCGTCTACACTGGAACAGAGATGAAAACGATGAGACGTCAATATGATGCATTTTACCGCTATTCGCTTTAACGCTCTTTTCTTCAAAACTCTGTTATTAACCATCAGACGCCGCGGAAAAGCCTGCATTGCCGCGCTGGTGGCGCTCTTCTCTGTCGCCTGTAGCGTAACACCGCCCGATAACGTCGCCGTGGTGGAAAATTTTGACGTCAATCGCTACCTCGGCACATGGTATGAGATCGCCCGTCTCGACCATCGCTTTGAACGCCATCTCGAACGCGTAACAGCAACCTACAGCCCGCGGGAAGACGGCGGCATCAAGGTTATCAACCGTGGCTTTAATGTCGAAAAACAGGAATGGAAAGAGAGCACCGGGAAAGCCTATTTCACGGACTCGCCTCAGCGAGGCGCACTAAAAGTGTCGTTCTTCGGGCCGTTTTATGGCGGTTACAACATTATTGAGCTGGATGACGATTACCGCTACGCCCTGATTTGCGGGCCGAACCGCGACTACCTGTGGATCCTCTCACGCACGCCAACGCTGGATGCCGCGACACGCGACAAACTGGTCGCTACAGCCAAACGCTACGGCTTCCCGACAGAAGCCCTTATCTGGGTCAATCAGTAACCTGAGCGAATCAGTCACAACACAG
This sequence comes from Pectobacterium sp. PL152, assembly GCA_021907015.1. Classification (GTDB taxonomy): domain Bacteria; phylum Pseudomonadota; class Gammaproteobacteria; order Enterobacterales; family Enterobacteriaceae; genus Pectobacterium. Next base: position 1,894,130 of record CP091064.1, read on the forward strand.
GGGATAACCGATGTGTTATCCCATGATCTTATCGCGAAACATAAAGAAAACCGCGCCTAAGAGACACAGCCCCGCCCAAATATAATCGGTGCGGAACGGCTCTTTTAAAATGATCATAGAGAAAGGGATAAATACGGAAAGGCTGATCACTTCCTGCAATATTTTCAATTGGCCGGCTGAAGCAACCTGATAGCCAATCCGGTTTGCAGGCACCTGCAAGAGGTATTCGAATAACGCGATACCCCAGCTAACCAATGCGGCAATTATCCAGGTACGGCCGCTGAAATAGCGTAGATGTCCATACCAGGCGAACGTCATAAATATGTTACTCAATGTCAGCATGCCGACAGTAATGAAAATAGGCGACATTATTACTTCTCCGAGTGATCCACTTTCACATTATCTCGCCGCGGGGAAGAAAACACCACAAACGGCATTTTCTTCCACTCGGAAAAGTTATTACGACTTATTTCCTAAAGCATACCTAGATAATTCGAGTTGCATGCAGGCGGCAACGCAGAGACAAATCGGTTAGAGACCGATTTGAACAGCGCTCGCGCTGGCCCGAAGGGTGGACCTCATTTATGAGGTCCATTAATCCCCAGGAGCTTACATCAGTAAGTGACTGGGGTGAGCGAGGAAAGCCAACACACATGCAGCTTGAAGTATGACGGTTATTGGGCGCTGCGCTGAATGGCCTTTCCGCCCGCTTCCACATCTTGCCCAACGCCTCGGGTGGTATTACACCCCACCACCGCAGAGAGAATAACCAGAGAGAAAATGGCAACAAAAGCTTTCTTTAACATACTCGGTTCCTTCTTTATGAGAGTAGGACTTCAACGGTACGAAAGGACTGCTTTTTAAGCGTAGCCAATTTTAATGCTTGTAACGGTTTTTTCGGACGAGGAGCAAAACAGAGGGAGACTTAAGTGAGGAGAAAAGGAATTAAAAAAGCCGCCCTTATAGAAGGCGGCATTTCCAGATACATTATTTAACGCGTGAAACGTACTCACCAGAACGCGTGTCAACTCTGACCACTTCGCCGATCTGTACGAACAATGGCACTTTAACGACCGCGCCGGTGCTCAGCGTTGCTGGCTTACCACCAGTACCTGCGGTATCGCCTTTCAGGCCTGGATCGGTATCGGTGATTTCAGCTTCGATAAAGTTCGGTGGCTGAACGGCGATAGGACGACCATCCCACAGGGTAACGATACATTCAGCGTTGTCCTGCAGCCATTTTGCAGAATCACCCACGGTCTTCTCTTCAACCTGATGCTGTTCAAACGTCTCAGGGTGCATGAAGTGGTAGAACTCACCATCGTTATACAGGTAGTTCATGTTGGTATCTACAACGTCTGCGCCTTCTGCAGAATCGGTAGATTTGAAGGTTTTCTCAACGCGAGAACCCGTCAACAGACGACGCATTTTTACGCGAGCAAAAGCCTGGCCTTTACCCGGCTTAACAAATTCACTGGATTCGATGGCATACGGCTCGCCTTCGAACATGATTTTAAGACCGGAACGGAAATCGTTGCTAGAATAAGTCGCCATAAAGGCCCTCTACAATTTTAATACTGGTACGAAGCCAAAAAAATGGCACACATTGTAACCCTAAATATACCTTCCAGAGAAGATTGGTTGCAGCAACTTGCAGACGTAATTACCGATCCTGATGAATTACTGCAACTTTTGGCACTGAACGATCACGCTAAACTCCGACAAGGTAACGATGCACGCAGGCTTTTTGCTCTGCGAGTACCGCGCGCCTTCGCTGCACGGATGCAAAAAGGCAATCCTGACGATCCGTTGCTGCTACAGGTATTAACCGCACGCGAGGAGTTTACTGCCACGCCAGGCTTCACCCACGACCCGCTTGATGAGCAACACAGTGTCGTACCGGGGCTACTGCACAAATATCACAACCGCGCGTTATTGCTGGTTAAAGGCGGCTGCGCGGTGAACTGTCGCTACTGCTTCCGCCGCCATTTCCCGTATCAGGATAATCAGGGCAATAAGGCCAACTGGCGTCAGGCGCTGGATTATATCCGCCAGCATCCCGAACTGGATGAGATCATTTTTTCCGGCGGCGACCCGCTGATGGCCAAAGACCACGAGCTGGACTGGCTAATCACCGAGCTGGAGCATATCCCGCATCTGAAACGCCTGCGCATTCACAGCCGCTTGCCGGTGGTGATCCCTGCACGTATTACCGACGCGCTGTGCGATCGTCTGTCCCGCAGTTCGCTTCAGGTGTTGCTGGTGACGCATATTAACCACCCGCAGGAAATTGATCCTGATTTAACACAAAGTATGGCGCGTTTGCGCCGCGCAGGCGTGACGCTGCTCAACCAAAGCGTGCTGCTGCGCGGGGTGAATGACAACGCAGAAACGCTCGCCCGACTCAGCAATGCATTATTTGACGCGGGTATTCTGCCTTATTACCTACACGTACTGGATAAGGTACAGGGTGCTGCACACTTTCTGGTGGATGACAACGAGGCGCGCGTCTTGGTGAAAGCGCTAATGAAGAAGGTATCCGGCTATCTGGTACCGCGTCTGGCGCGGGAAATCGGTGGCGAAGCCAGCAAAACACCGCTGGATTTAGGGATGAAACAGCATCAGGACGACACTGAGCGATCGGTAGGTTAATTATAAGGTGAGAGCAGGTTTCCCTACTCTCACCCGGTTTCTCTCTAGCTTAAGGACATTTGTAGACGCTGCCGCTCATCTTGCTGTCCAGCGGCGCAAAGCTTGACCAGAAGGTCTCACTCGGACTGGTTGCGCCATAGACCGTATTGCCCCCCATCGCCGCCGCTTTATTACGCAGATCGTTTGCCGCACCGCGCATAGAACTGCCATCGCTATGATTGCCCGCCAGCCAGTTAGACTGGCTACCGCTGGCCTGCCCCAACAGCTGACATTCGCTGCCTGGCTTGGTATCCGTGAACGTCACGGCCTGCCCGGCGGCGCTGAGTTGGCTACTGCTACTGCTGCATCCCGCCAGCAGCACTGCCGCGGCGAATCCCAACAAAATACGAACCTGCATGTCTTCCTCCTTGCGATTGAAAAACCAAAGGGCACAGGCCCGCTTAGTTACGCCACGCTTTGAAACGGTTGATCAGCCCGTTAGTGGAACTGTCATGGCTGTCGATCGTACTGTCATTTTCCAGCTCTGGCAGAATACGGTTCGCCAGTTGTTTACCTAACTCCACGCCCCACTGATCGAACGTGAAGATGTTCAGGATCGCGCCCTGAGTAAAGATCTTGTGCTCATACAGCGCAATCAGCGCACCCAGACTGTACGGGGTAATTTCGCGCAGCAGGATGGAGTTGGTTGGACGGTTGCCTTCAAAGACTTTAAACGGCGCCACGTGTTCCACGTCTTTGGCGCTTTTGCCTGCCGCCGCAAATTCCGCTTCCACCACGTCACGGCTCTTACCGAACGCCAGCGCTTCCGTCTGTGCAAAGAAGTTCGACAGTAGCTTGCTGTGGTGATCGCTCAATGGATTATGGCTAATCGCTGGCGCAATGAAATCACACGGAACCAGCTTGGTGCCCTGATGGATCAACTGGTAGAACGCATGCTGGCCGTTCGTGCCCGGCTCACCCCAGATAATTGGCCCAGTCTGGTAATCCACCGGATTGCCATTGCGATCGACATATTTTCCGTTGGATTCCATATTTCCCTGTTGGAAATAGGCGGCGAAGCGGTGCATGTACTGGTCATACGGCAGAATCGCTTCGGTTTCGGCACCGAAGAAATTGTTGTACCAAATACCGATCAGCGCCAGCAGCACAGGCAGGTTTTTCTCCGCTGGCGTGGAAGCAAAATGCTTATCCATCGCGTGCGCGCCGCTGAGCAGTTTTTCAAAGTTCTCAAAGCCCAGAGAAAGAATGATCGACAGTCCAATCGCCGACCACAGGGAGTAGCGTCCGCCCACCCAGTCCCAGAATTCGAACATGTTGTTGGTATCAATGCCAAATTCGCCGACGGCTTTCGCGTTGGTGGACAGCGCGGCAAAGTGCTTGGCAACGTGCTTCTCGTCCTGCGCCGTGTTCAGGAACCAGTCGCGTGCGCTATGGGCGTTGGTCATGGTTTCCTGCGTGGTGAAGGTTTTTGACGCGACGAGGAACAGCGTGGTTTCCGGGTTCAGCGGCTTCAACGTTTCAGCAATATGCGTGCCGTCAACGTTGGAGACAAAGTGCATGTTGAGGTGATTTTTATACGGCTTCAGCGCTTCCGTTACCATGAACGGCCCCAGATCGGAGCCGCCGATACCGATATTCACCACGTCGGTGATCGTTTTTCCGGTATAGCCTTTCCACTCACCGCCGATCACGCGTTCGCTGAAATCTTTCATCTTCGCCAGCACCGCGTTGACTTCCGGCATCACATCTTTGCCATCTACCAGAATCGGCGTGTTGCTGCGGTTACGCAGGGCAACGTGCAGAACGGCGCGGTCTTCCGTGCGGTTGATTTTCTCACCGGAAAACATGGATTTAATCGCCGCAGACAGGTCGGTTTCCCGCGCCAGCGCGTGCAGTTTTTCCATCGTTTCGGCCGTGATGCGGTTTTTGGAGTAATCCACCAGCATCTGATCGTCGAACGTCGCGGAAAAATGCGCGAAACGATCGCTATCTTGTGCAAACAGCTCGCTGATTTGCACCTCTTTCATCGCGTCAAAATGGTGTTGTAATGCCTGCCAGGCGGCAGTTTGGCTTGGATTGATATTTTTCATAATGCGACTTTCTCTCTAAGCATGAGTTCAAAGTGACTGAATCGATTGTATCCCTTAAAATCCAGATTGAGATCCCTTTTCTTGCTAAAAGCGATTTATGCCCTGTAGGTTACGGACAGATTGTTTATTGACAGAAACCGCATAACCCGTTATTTGTAACACCGTACTTGCACACTCGGTGTGCAAGCCAGAAGAGGCGCGTCGCCCAGGTAAGATATCGGAGGAACCGTAATCCGCTGATGATATCCGAGGGGGAGCGACGCCGAGATGGGGTGAAATACGGCTTTCACCCTATCGACTACAGAGGCTGAATCCTCTGGGTTGTCACCGGATTTGTCCTGATGGACGTCCAGCAAGGTGGAGCGCTTCTGGGTGTATCGTAGTCATTTTCTACGCCTGCCCCCTACTTCTGCTCTCCCCCTGTGCCAAGGCTGATTAATGGAATGCTGTTTACTGAAAACAGCCTACCCCTGACACGAGGTTTTTTGACATGTCTGCAACTGAAGTTTCCGCAAACGCGAATTCTACCGTTATTGCCAAATTTGGCGGCACCAGCGTGGCGGACTTTGACGCCATGAATCGCAGCGCCGATGTGGTGTTATCGAATCCAAATGTACGAGTTGTGGTGCTGTCGGCGTCGGCAGGTATCACCAATTTACTGGTTGCGCTCGCCGAAGGCCAGGCGCCGGAAATTCGCGCCGAGCATCTGGCGAAAATCCGCCAGATCCAATACGCCATCATCGATAGGCTGACCAACCAAAGCGTTATTCGCGATGAAATTGACCGCATGCTAGACAGCGTCACCACGCTGTCTGAAGCCGCGGCGCTCGCGACGTCCAACGCGTTGACCGATGAACTGGTCAGCCACGGCGAACTCATGTCGACTCTGCTGTTTGTCGAGATTCTGCGCCAGCGTGATGTCGTGGCAGAATGGTTCGATGTGCGCAAAATCATGCGCACCGACGATCACTTTGGCCGTGCACAGCCGGACTGCGACGTGCTGGGCGAACTGACGCGCAGCCAGCTGCAGCCGCGCCTTGAGCAAGGTCTGGTGATCACACAGGGCTTCATCGGCAGTGAGGCGAAAGGCCGCACGACTACGCTGGGCCGCGGCGGTAGCGATTATACCGCGGCGCTGCTGGGCGAAGCCCTCAACGTCAGCCGGATTGATATCTGGACCGATGTTCCCGGCATTTACACGACCGACCCACGCGTGGTGCCGACGGCAAAACGAATCGACCAGATCATGTTTGAAGAAGCCGCCGAAATGGCGACATTTGGCGCGAAAGTCCTGCACCCCGCGACGCTGCTGCCCGCTGTGCGTAGCGATATCCCCGTGTTCGTCGGCTCCAGCAAAGATCCAGCCGCGGGCGGTACGCTAGTGTGCAATAAAACCGAAAACCCGCCGCTGTTCCGCGCGTTGGCGCTGCGTCGTAAGCAAACGCTGCTTAAGCTGTATAGCCTGAACATGCTGCACGCACGCGGTTTTCTGGCCGAAGTGTTCAGCATTCTGGCGCGTCACAACATCTCCGTTGACCTGATCACCACGTCAGAAGTCAACGTCGCACTGACGCTCGACACCACTGGTTCCACCTCCACGGGCGACAGCCTGCTGTCCAGCGCCCTGCTGACCGAACTGTCATCGCTGTGTCGTGTCGAGGTTGAAGAGAATCTGTCGCTGGTCGCACTGATCGGCAACAATCTGTCTCAGGCCTGTGGGGTCGGAAAAGAAGTGTTTGGCGTACTGGAACCTTTCCGTATTCGCCTGATCTGCTACGGCGCCAGCAGCAACAACCTGTGCTTCCTGGTACCGGGTGATGATGCCGAGCGAGTCGTGCAGACGCTGCACCGCAGCCTGTTCGAGTAAATTCACGACGCGTAGTCGGTCTCTTCGTTATATTTTTATGCAGACGCGGATTTTGCCGTTATTCGGCGTAAAAATTATGCAGAGGAGATAGCAGGCTTAGGATGAGCCGCAGGACGCGGCGAAAGCTTGCGCCACGCATGGAGCGTGTCGCAAGCGGTCCGTTAAGCCCGATATCGACGAAGGCACCGCGTCAGCGGCATAATTTCCGCCGAAAGCCTGGGGTCACGGGGCAAGCGGCGTCTGAACCGTCCCGTGTCGGGCGCATGCTACGAGGTAGCATGAAAATGGCAGCATTATCGCACACGAAACTATCTCTCAGTCAGCATAAAAATAGACGGCTGTATCCAGTGAGCCCCTACAAAGGGAATCACAGTGTCAGCGGTGACTCTTCGCGTTCTTCCTCACCATCCTGCTGCACAATCAATACGTTATACGCTACCGCACAGAACAGTGAGTTCAGTCGATTCATGTCCCCGAGTAAACTCAGATGGAGCGAACTGGTTTCCAGACTCTGTACGTTGTGCTGATGTAAGCGATCGACATGCGCGTGCGCATAACGACGGTTCATAATACGGAAGCGATGTTTGGCACGACGCAGGCGTTTCGCGCTGGTGATATCCTCAGACAGGAAAACCGACAGCCCCAGACGCAGATTCGCCAGCAGTTGTTCATGCAAATGGTTCAACTCTTCCAGACCCTGTGCAGAAAACGCCATGCGTACGCCGGAGGAATGATTGGCGATGTCGTCTGCCATGCGCTCGATAATATCTCCCGCCTGCTCCAGATTCAGCGCCACTTCGATCACTTCCGCCCAGCGCCGAGAATCCCGCTCATCTAATCCATCTTTCTGAATCTGCGCCAGATAGAGCTTAATCGCGGTGTAAAGAATATCGACATCATCATCAAGCCGGCGAATTTCCCGGCGTTGCATATGGTCGCCCTGCAACACTTCGCGGTACAACCGCAGCATCTGCTCCAGCACATCGCCAATTCGCAGCGTTTCCCGCGCCGCGTTGGCTAACGCCAGCGCTGGCGTGTCCAGCGAACTGGTATCCAAATGGCGCGGTTTCATCTGGACATCGACCTGCGGTGAATCAGCAATCATCGCGCAGGACAGGCGCGCCACCACGCCGGTAAGCGGAATCAGCAGCAGGCAACGAATCAGGTTGTAAAACAGGTGGAAGTAGATCACCAGCTCTTCGGCACCCAACGGAATACGCGTCAGCCAGCGCGAAAGCGGCTCAACCAGCGGCAGCACGACCAGACACCCGATCAGCTTGAATAGCATGCTGCCGAGCGCCACGCGTCGACCTTCCGCATTCTGCGTCGAGGTGCTCATCATCGTCAGTAACCCGCTGCCCAGATTGGCACCAATGACCAGACACATCGCTACTTCCAGCGAAATCACACCGCTTGCCGTCAAGGTTGCCGTCAGCAGTACCGCCGCCAGACTGGAATAGGTAATCACCGCGAACAACGCGCCAACCAGCGCGTCCAGCATGACGTCGCCCGTCAACGAGGAAAACAGCACCTTCACGCCCGACGTCTGCGTGATCGGGGCAGCAGCCACGACAATCATTTCCAGCGCCAGCAGAATCAGCCCGAGCCCAATCGCCACACGGCCAATCTGCCCAACCCGCGTCTGCTTGCGGCTGAGGAAAATATCACGCCAAGAAAAATCAGCAGCGGAGAAAGCCAGGACAGGTCGAACGTCAGAATTCGCACCATCAGTGCCGTCCCGACATCTGCCCCGAGAATAATCACCAGCGCAGGCGTTAGCGCCACCAGCCCCTGTGAGACAAACGAGGTTGTCAGCAACGCGGTCGCATTGCTGCTCTGCACCAGCGCAGTAACGCCAATACCAGCCATAAAAGCTAACGGTTTTTCTCAACGCTGTCGCTGAGAACCCGCCGTAACTGGGTGCCATAAACCCGCATAATACCGGTACGGACAATGTGAGTGCCCCACACCAGTAACGCAATCGCAGAAAGGAGATTCAGCAGTGTTAACAAAAAATCCGCGCCTCCAGCTAAACATGTGTTGATGAAATACGATCTGTTGATGACGTAATGAACGACCATCTTACCAGATGTTAGCAGGCCTTACTGCGAGGCAGCCCGCGCTGGAGAAAAATCGTTCAGTAATCAATTACTGATAAAAATTAATTAACTGACAATATTTAAAAAACAGAATCCAAATCAATAAGCCCATAATTTTGCCTCACACCTTCCCCAGTTAGCGCTATGCTCTTTTTATCCCTATAACTCTTATGGGTTATAACCCCGCAGTATTCCGCTAGCTCGTGTAAGGAAAATGGATGAAGACGAAAACCTCGTATGGACTGAACTGGCTCCCACTGATCGTGATTCTTGCCATCGCCGCCTTGTTTTGGCAAATGGAACCCCCAACGGGCTTAAGTCCCGCCGCCTGGCACTCAGCCGTCATTTTCGTCGCAACGATCGTGTCTATTGTCGCTAACGTGCTCCCGATTGGGGCTATCGGTATTATCAGTATCACGCTCTTTGCGCTGACGTATGCCGCAGGGGATAAAACAGCCAGCGGCGCGATACAGACCGCACTCAGCGACCTGAACAGCTCGCTGATCTGGCTGATTGTTGTGGCATTCATGATCGCGCGCGGATTTATCAAAACGGGTCTGGGCCGCCGCATCGCCTTGCAGATGATCCGCCTGCTTGGGAAACGCACGCTGGGTCTGGCTTACGGGCTGGCCTTCGCCGATCTGGTGCTGTCCCCTGCGATGCCGAGCAATACCGCACGCTGCGGCGGGATTATTTATCCGATTGCCGATTCGCTATCGCGCAGCTTTGATTCCAAACCGGAAGATGCCTCACGCAGTAAGATCGGTACCTTCCTGATTACCTGCATCGGTAACGTTAACGATGTGACGGCAGCGTTGTTTATGACCGCCTACACCGGCAACCTGCTGGCGGTGAAGCTTGCAGCCAACGCGGGGTAACCATCACCTGGGAAGCTGGTTTCTGGCAGCGCTCGTGCCTTGTTTAATCTCTCTCTGGCTGTTGTCCCCCTGCTCGCCTATTGGCTAACCAAACCGGAAATTCGCCATACGCCGGATGCACCAAAACTGGCCGTCGCCGAACTGGCAAAGATGGGCAACATGAGCCGTGGTGAATGGCTGATGGCCTTCACCGTTATCCTCCTGCTGGTGCTGTGGATTTTTGGCGATAAATTAGGCGTGGATGCCACGACGGCCTCGTTCGTCGGCCTGTCCTTCCTGCTGTTAACCGGCGTACTAAGCTGGGAAGACGTGAAGAGCGAGAAAGGGGCCTGGGATACGCTGATTTGGTTCGCCGCGCTGCTGATGATGGCGAATCAGTTGAAAAAGCTCGGCTTCACGAACTGGTTTGGCGATCTCATCGGCAGCAACATCGGCCACTTAATGCAGGGAACCAGTTGGGTATTGGTGCTGTTGCTGCTGAATGCGGCCTATTTTTACACCCACTATTTCTTCGCCAGCGGCAACGCGCAGATCGCCGCGCTTTTTGCGGTGTTCCTCGGTGTCGGGATCAATCTGAACATTCCCGCAGTGCCGATGGCATTCATGCTGGCATTTACCAGCAGCCTGTACTGTTCACTGACGCAATATACCCACGCGCGCGGCCCCATCCTGTTCGGCGCGGGCTACGTGCCCACCGCCATCTGGTGGCGCACCGGCTTCGTCGTCAGTCTGGTCAATCAGGCGATCTTCATGAGCGCAGGTCTGCTGTGGTGGAAGGCAATTGGCCTGTATTGATCGTTAGCGAATACATGATATGAAAAAGCCGGGGAAACCCGGCTTTCGTTTTATTGCGGCAAAACACGCGATCAGAACGAATAAGATACGCTGCCGACTACGCTGCGCTCGGCACCGAAGTAACAGAATTCCAGCGAGTTACAGGAAGCAACATAACGTTTATCGGTCAGGTTGTTGACATTAAGCTGCGCGCTTAGCCCTTTCAGACCCACCTTCGAGAGATCGTATCCTATCGCCATATCCACCAGCGTATAAGAAGGCAACGTGTGGGTGTTGGCGCGATCGGAGGTCACCCCGTTCACGTAACGTATGCCAGAGCCAATCGTCAGGCCGTCCAGCAGACCACTTTTGACATCATAGCTGGCCCAGGCGCTGGCCTGATTGCGCGGTGCGTACACCGCCCGTTTCCCTTGCTCAGCCACGCTGCTTTTCTTATAGCGAATATCCGTATAGGTATAAGCGGCTTGCAGACGCAGATTATCGGTAATATGGCTCACGGCCTCCAGTTCAACGCCTTCCGATTCAATTTCACCTACAGAACGGTAAGGGTCGTTAGGCTGAACTTTTGTCGCCACGTTCTTCTGATTAATACGGAAGACCGACAGACTGTACTGATCTTGAGAACCTTCCGGCTGATACTTCATCCCGGCTTCCCACTGCTTGCCTTTCATTGGTTCCAGTACGTTGCCGTTATCATCGGCGAAGCTGGTTGGCGTAAAGGCCGTGGAATAGCTGACATATGGCGCAAAGCCGTTATCAAACAGATAGAGCAAAGCCGCACGTGAGCTAAAGTTGTTTTTATCCAACTCGCTGTGTGTGCCTTTGGTGTGGTTAACGTGGGTCACTTTTACTTGATCGTGGCGACCACCCAGCGTTAAGCGCCATCGCTCCCAGCTCATTTGATCCTGAACGTAGATCCCCGTCTGTTGCAGTTTGTGTCTTTCCTGCGAGCTGGACATACCTGTTGGCCCGGAACCATAAACGGGATTAAACGCGTCAATCGCCGGGAAGGTGCCAGAAGGCCAGTCCACATTATTATTACGCTGCTGATAGTCGATCCCCACCAACAGACGATGGTTCACCGCACCGGTATCCACGCTGCCATCAAGCTGGTTATCTAACGTTAACGCGGACAGCGACTCGCGGGAACCCGAGTAATAACGGGTCAGCGTATTGTTGCCCAATGGTTCCCAGCCGTAGGCGTACACCTGATCCAAATGCACTTTGGTACGCAGATAACGCAGCTTTTGGCGCACTGCCCAGCCGTTATCGAAACCATGCTCAAAGTTGTATCCCACCATGTTTTGCTTACGATCGTACTTCTCATAATTTTCTTCCCCTTCATAGAAGGTGTTCGAGATTTTCCGCCCGTTATGCGCCACCACCGTGCCTTCATACGGTAAACCCGAATGGCTTCCGCCCTCAGGATCGCGTTGCAGGTAAGCCATCAATTCCAGCCGTGTCTTGTCGGAAATCCGCCACAGCAGGCTGGGCGCAATCGCATAGCGTTCTTCTTTCAGCGGCCCAAATTGGGTATCCGCTTCACGGACCATCCCACCCAGACGGAACGCAAAACGTTCGTCATCATCCAGCGGGCCGGTGACATCGAACGCCGCACCACGTTGTGCATTGTTGCCTGCGAACAGTTTGATCTGTCCGCTGCGATCGAACGACGGCTGGCGGGAATTCAGCGCCACAATCCCACCCGGAGAAGAACGCCCGTAGAGGACGGACGCCGGGCCTCTGACCACTTCAATGCTGTCGAGGAACCAGGGATCGATAACCAGCGAACTATGGGAGTTGGTATCCCCCATCATCTTCAGCCCGTCGAGATAGACGTTATCCAGACTACCGTCGGAAAAGCCGCGCAGTACCATGTAGTCAAAGCGGTTGGACGCGCCGATCTGATTGTTATACACGCCCGGCGTATAGCCGACCGCCTGCCGAACGCTGGTCGCGCCCTGCTCCTGAATCTGATCGCGCGTAATGATAGAAACGGCCTGAGGAGTCTCGATATCCGGCGTTTCCAGCTTGGTCGCCCCGCGTTGCGTTTGAGACGTGACGACGACCGTATCACCCGGAGAAGAAGAGGATGGCGTATCCTGCGCCAGTACCGACACCGTAAATCCACTGGTGAAACAGCCGACCACCAGCGCCAGCCGCGTTTTTCTGAACATGGGAATCTCCACAGACCTTATTATTGTAAATAAGAATTATTACTGTTTTTAGTCTTGTGATAGCTATGCGTAGTGACAGCGTGCGTATGCGTAATGACAAAACGGGAACTCAGTGGGAAAGCGTCAGGCAGGCAGCCTCTGACATCAATAAGGTTCAGAGGAGTGATAAAGGGAAGCGTTAGCTGACCATGCGCGCATCGCTTGGCGCAATACCGTAACGCCGCCGGAAAGCCGTGGCAAAGTTGGTCGCGTGCTGGTAGCCCGACATCCAGGCCGCCTGCTGTACGCTGTATCCCTGCGCCAGATAGCGACGGGCCAGTTCCAGCCGGCAGTCGCGCAGGTAGTCAAAGACCGAATGACCATATGCCTGACGAAACTTGGTACGCAGGCTGCTGCTACTCATCGCGGCCAGCTGCGCCAGCTCATTAAGGGTGTACTCTTTTTCAGGCTGTTGTGCCAGACGCCGTCGAACGTTCTCCAGCCGCTCCTGTTCGCCGGGCGGAGGCAATACGCGCCGTTCTCCGCCACGTTTCCCGAATGACAGGCCTTGCCCCAGCAGCTGTAGCATCACGCCTTCCAACATCATCTGGCGCGATAATCCCGGCGTAGTGTTTTCCAGCGCGTGCTGCAACCCAGATAACAAGTAGCCGGGAACCTGCCATAAAAACGTCGGATTTCCCCCTTGTTCCCACTCGTTCAGCAGCGAGCCTAACAGCGGATCCAAAGCGAAAGTGGCGGGAAAAATACCCAGCGATACGGTGCGAAGGTGGCAATCCGCAAGGTGGCTGGCGTTCATGACTAGCGGGTCGCCCAGCCGGGTACTGAATGCCATGCCCGATCGCACAACAAATTCTTTACCGTTCAGGCGCAGCGCGACGCACCCTTCCAGCACCACCAGCGTATAAAACGGGCAGCAGTGCAAAGAGGTCGATTCGTAAGGCTGCAACACGCGCACATTGGAATTCGTCAGGCAAATACCGGAAGATAGCGTCATCTCTTCGACATCCCCCTGCACAACGATACGCTTTTCTTTCGTGCGATCGCGGCAAGACGACAGCTGCGGGAAGTGGTAATCAATCCCGTAACGTTCACCGATGTCGAAGAAATCCTCAATGGAAAAGAGTCGTTTGAGCATGAGCGGGAAGATACCCTCATCCTGTTTAACGCCCAGAATCAGGCCTGCAGTTAACGGACATAGCGTGAGACGCAGCGACATATTCGCCGCAGAGATTGTTAATCACCTTATCATTGCGAGACAGACGCATCAATAAGACTGATAACTATTCTCATCATAATGAGTTTCATGTGATGACAGGTTTAGAGGCAGAAAACATCCACGAGCTAATCAGTTTTGTTTTCCAACTGGCGTTAAAAATTATACTGAGGCGGACGAGGACGCCGTGTGAGCAGCATGGACGCTGCGAAAGCTAGTGCCGCGCCGGGAGCGCGTCACTAGCGGCACGATTAGCGTTCTCGAATGCCGAAGGAACCGCGCAGCGGTATAATTTCGCCAGAAAGCCTGGGTTCTCAGGGCAGCGGCGATTGAGCGCCCTGAGCGGGCGTGGCGCTAGTACCACAGAGAAATAATGTGGTCTATCACGCACGAAACGCCCCCTCACTGACATAGTTGAGATGACAACCTCTCCAAGGTTGATGTTGTCATACTCGACTTAAGTCGCAATTTAATCCGCATCATAACCCAAATTCGGCGCTAACCAGCGCTCCACCTCACTCACTTCCATACCTTTGCGCACCGCGTAATCCTCGACCTGATCGTGTTGGATTTGCGCGACGGCGAAGTATTTGCTGTCGGGGTGGCTGAAGTACCAACCGGATACCGATGCGCCCGGCCACATGGCATAGGACTCGGTGAGCTTCATGCCGGTATGCTTTTCCACATCCAGCAACTGCCAGATTTGCACTTTCTCCGTGTGATCCGGGCAAGCCGGATAGCCCGGCGCAGGGCGAATCCCCTGATAGTTTTCCCGAATCAGCAGCTCATTACTGAGGTTCTCATTCGGCGCATAACCCCAGTAGACCTTACGCACACGCTCATGCAGGTATTCTGCAAAGGCTTCCGCCAGACGGTCAGAGATCGCCTTCACCATGATCTTATTGTAATCATCATGCAGGGCTTCCCACTGATCGGCCAGCGTGTCTTCTTCCAGCCCGCCGGTCACCGCGAAGGCACCAAGATAATCCGGTTTACCGCTGGACTTCGGCGCCACGAAGTCGGACAGGCAATAGTTCGGAAAATCGGTTTTCTCCGTCTGTTGGCGCAGATGGTGACTGACTGACAGCACCGTGTCGCGCCGTTCATCGGTATAAATCACCACGTCATCCCCAACGCGGTTCGCCGGGAATAATCCCACCACCCCACGAGGATTCAGCGCCCCGCGTGCGGATAAGTCATCCAGCATCGCATTGGCATCGGCGAACAGGCGCTTGGCTTCTTCTCCCACCACCTCATCTTCCAGAATGCGGGGATATTTCCCCGCCAGCGACCAGGTCATAAAGAACGGCGTCCAGTCGATGTAGTTACGCAGCGTTTCAATGCTGGCCGTCACTTCCTGAACGCCGAGACGATGCGCAACCGGCGGCGTATAATTTTCCCAGTCCAGCGCAGAGGCGTTAGCGCGCGCCGCTTCCAGCGTCACTGGCGGCGTTCGCGGCTTTTTACGCGCATGCTGAATACGCACCGTTTCGTACTCTTTACGGGTACGCGCAACAAAGTCGTCATATTGCGTACTGGACAGCAGTGCTGACACCACACCAACAGAGCGGGACGCATTCTGCACGTAGACCGTCGGGCCGCTGTAGTTTTGTTCAATCTTCACGGCAGTGTGCGCTTTAGAGGTCGTCGCGCCGCCAATCAGCAGCGGCAGCGTAAAGCCCTGACGCTCCATCTCTTTCGCTACGTTGACCATTTCATCCAGCGACGGCGTAATCAGCCCAGACAGCCCGATGATATCGACCTTCTCTTCACGCGCGGTCTTCAGGATCTTATCCGTCGGCACCATCACGCCCAGATCGATAATTTCGTAGTTGTTACATTGCAGCACCACGCCGACGATGTTTTTACCGATATCGTGAACGTCGCCTTTTACCGTCGCCAGCAGGATCTTTCCGGCTGACGTACCTTTGGCTTTACTGGCTTCAATATAGGGTTCGAGGTAGGCCACCGCCTGCTTCATGACGCGAGCAGATTTCACTACCTGTGGCAGAAACATTTTCCCTGCACCGAACAGGTCGCCGACAACGTTCATCCCATCCATCAACGGGCCTTCAATAACTTCTATCGGCCGTGCGGCCTGCTGACGCGCTTCTTCAGTATCCAGCTCAATAAATTCGGTAATGCCTTTCACCAGCGAATATTCCAGACGCTTCTTCACATCCCAGCCGCGCCATTCCGCCTGCGTTTTACTGCCTTCATCTTCTGTTTTGCTGCCGCGATATTTTTCCGCCAGCTCAAGCATCCGTTCGGTGGCATCGCTGCGACGGTTCAGGATCACATCCTCCACCGCCTCGCGTAGTTCCGCGGGGAGATCGTCATAGATCGCCAACTGACCGGCATTCACTATCCCCATGTCCATGCCATTGCGGATGGCGTGATAGAGGAAAACGGCGTGGATCGCTTCACGCACCAGATCGTTGCCACGGAATGAGAACGACACGTTGGACACGCCGCCGGAGATCATCGCATGCGGCAGTTGCGCCTTGATGTCTGCACAGGCCTCAATGAAATCCACCGCGTAGTTGTTATGCTCGTCGATCCCCGTTGCCACGGCGAAGATGTTCGGGTCGAAGATGATATCTTCCGGTGGGAAGCCGACGTCTTCCGTCAGGATGCGGTAGGCCCGGCGACAAATTTCAATTTTACGTGCGCGAGTATCTGCCTGACCGACTTCATCAAAGGCCATGACCACCACGGCGGCACCATAGCGCCGCACCAGTTTGGCATGGTGGACAAAGGCTTCCACGCCTTCCTTCATGGAGATCGAGTTAACAATCCCTTTGCCCTGGATGCATTTAAGCCCTTTCTCAACCACATCCCATTTTGAGGAATCGATCATGATCGGCACACGGGCAATATCCGGCTCGCCAGCAATGAGATTCAGGAAACGGACCATCGCCGCTTCCGCATCCAGCATGCCTTCATCCATGTTGATATCGATGATCTGTGCGCCGCTTTCCACCTGCTGACGGGCGACATCCAGCGCTTCGTTGTATTTTTCTTCTTTAATCAGTCGCTTAAAACGCGCAGAACCGGTAACGTTCGTCCGTTCCCCCACGTTAACAAATAGGGTCTTGGCATCGATAGTCAGCGGTTCCAGACCGGATAAGCGGCAGGCGACCGGGATCTCCGGCAGCTTACGCGGCGGCACGCCTTCCACCACTTTCGCCATCGCGGCAATATGCGCGGGTGTCGATCCGCAGCAGCCGCCGACGATATTCAGAAAACCAGATCGCGCCCATTCGCCAATATGTTTCGCCATATCGGCCGGATCTAAATCGTACTCCCCGAAGGCATTGGGCAGCCCTGCATTGGGGTGCGCGCTCACATAGCATTCTGAAATACGTGATAGCTCAGCGACATACTGGCGCAGTTCATCCGGCCCCAGCGCACAGTTCAAACCGAACGAGAGCGGGCGCGAATGGCGTAAGGAGTTGTAAAACGCTTCGGTTGTCTGGCCGGATAGCGTACGCCCTGACGCATCCGTGATCGTGCCGGAAATCATCACTGGCAGGACGATCCCCAGTGCCTCAAATTCGCTTTCGACCGCGAAGCTCGCCGCTTTAGCATTCAAGGTATCGAAGATGGTTTCGATCATGATCAGATCGACGCCGCCCGCGATCAAGGCGCGTGTCGATTCGCGATACGCGTCCACCAGTTGATCAAAACTGACGTTGCGAAACGCGGGATCGTTAACATCGGGAGAGATCGAGGCAGTGCGGTTCGTCGGGCCAAGCACGCCGGCAACATAACGCGGTTTATCCGGCGTTAATGCCGTCCATTTATCCGCACTGGCACGCGCGAGCTGTGCGGCAACGGTATTAATTTCCGCCGACAGCGATTGCATATCATAGTCCGCCATCGCAATGGTGGTGGCGTTGAAGGTGTTGGTTTCGAGAATGTCGGCACCGGCTTCCAGATAGGCGTCATGGATTTCACTAATCACCTGCGGCCTGGTGAGCACCAGCAGATCGTTATTTCCCTTCACATCGCTCGGCCAGTCGGCAAAACGCTCGCCGCGATAATCTGCTTCCTGCAGGCGATAACCCTGGATCATGGTTCCCATACCACCATCCAGCACCATAATGCGTTGCGCCAACTGACGCCGCAATTCGTCTACCCGATTACTCACGCGAACCCCATTCTCGGCCAATAAATACGATATGTTGTGTCTATCCTAGCATAAGTTGTGAACACGCTGACGCGGTGTAGCATGAGACTTTTTCAGGTCATTTGCCGATAAAAAACACAGAGAAAGAAGAGTTGCATTCTGTGGTAAAAAAACGAAAATCAATTCCATTACCACAAAAAGGAATCGATGCCATGACGCCACCAGAGCCAGCCAAACGCGGGAAAAAACCCAGAGCCAGCACGGGAACCGCTGCACAGCCAACCGGGCAGGTTCAGTCGCTGACCCGTGGCCTGACGTTGCTTGAATATATCGCCAAAGCCAACGGCAGCGTGGCGCTAACCGATCTCGCTCAGCAGGCCGGTTTACCGAATTCCACGACCCACCGTCTACTCACCACCATGCAGCAGCAGGGCTTTGTGCGTCAGGTTGGCGATCTGGGGCTGTGGACGATTGGCTCACACGCCTTTATCGTCGGCAGCAGCTTTCTGCAAAGCCGCAACCTGCTGGCGATTGTGCATCCGATAGTACGCAAGTTGATGGAAGACTCGGGCGAAACCGTCAATCTGGCTGTACTCGATCAGACAGACAGTCAGGCGATCATCATCGATCAGGTGCAATGTACGGCGCTGATGCGTATGTCTGCACCGATCGGCGGTAAGCTACCGATGCATGCTTCCGGTGCCGGGAAAGCGTTTCTGGCGCATTTGCCCGATGCGCAGGTCACGCAGTTGCTACACAAGAAAGGGCTGCACGGCTACACACCGCACACTTTCAGCTCGCCACAAGCCCTCAAGGAAAATTTGTCGCTGATTCGCAAGCAGGGTTACTCCTTCGATGATGAAGAGCATGCGCTGGGGCTACGCTGCATCGCGGCCTGTATTCTGGATGAACATCAGGAAGCCTTCGCTGCCATTTCCATCTCTGGCCCCGTATCTCGCATCACGGACGACCGCGTCACAGAACTCGGCGCGCTGGTGATCAAAGCTGCGAAACAGGTGATGCAGGAATACAGTGGGTTATAAGCCTTTTAGGCGCATGTTTATGCAGATTGTGGAAGGTTTCGTGCGCAATAGTGCCGTTATTTTCATGCTACTTCGTAGCACGCGCCCGACACAGGACGCTCAGTCGCCGCCGCCCTGTGTACCCAGGCTTTCCGGCTAAATTATGCCGCTGACGCGGTTCCATCGGTGTTCCTGACCGCTAGTCGAGCCGCCAGTGACGCGTTCCATACGCGGCACTGGCTTTCGCGACGTCCTGTCGCTCACTCGGCGGTCAAACCCACCGCTGCATAATTTTTACGCCGGATAACGACAAAAACCAGAATCCTTCTCAGCAGTTGTGTACCGCGGATCTGCACGCTGGCTGAAGCGCTTGCGGCGTCGGTAGGCGTACACATCCTCAATGTGCCCTTCCCGAATGCGCTGCTGTAGTGCTCGCCAGTAATCCGCGCAAAACAGATCGCCGTGCATTTCCTCAAACAGCGTACGAATGTGGCGGTCGCTACACAGGAAATGGGGAAACTCTTCGGGAAACACATCATTCGGCGCGACGCTGTACCACGGTTCGGCGGCCAGCTCATCTTCCGGGTGACGCGGTGGCGGTATTTTGCGGAAGTTCACCTCGGTCATGTAGCAAATTTCATCGTAGTCATAGAACACGACTCGCCCATGGCGCGTGACGCCGAAATTCTTGAATAGCATGTCTCCGGGAAAAATGTTCGCCGCAGCCAGCTGTTTGATCGCATTGCCATACTCTTCAATCACATCATGCAACTGCTGTGCGTTTGCCTGCTCCAGATAGAGATTCAACGGCGTCATCCGGCGTTCCATGTACAAGTGCCGGATCACCAACCGATCGCCTAGATCTTCCAGCTTTTCCGGTACTTCACGCCAAAGTTCATCCAGCAATTCCGAGCTAATACGGTGCTTATCAATGACGAAATTTTCATATTCCTGCGTGTCTGCCATCCGCCCGACGCGATCGTGTTCTTTCACCAGTTGATAACACGCCATGACTCGCTCCGCACTCACCTCTTTCTGTGGCGCAAAACGATCTTTGATGACCTTAAAGACGCGATCGAAAGAAGGCAGCGTAAACACCAGCATCACCATCCCTTTCACACCGGGAGCGATAATAAACTGCTCTTCTGATTCGGCAATGTAGTGCAAATATTCACGGTAATACTCGGTTTTACTGTGCTTCTGGCAGCCAATCGCCAGATACAGCTCCGCCGTCGTCTTCCCCGGCAAAATGTCACGCAGCCAGGCAACCAGCGCAGACGGCAACGGGGCATACACCATAAAATACGAGCGGGCGAAACCGAACACGATGCTGGCGTCTGCCTGACTGGTTAAGCAGGTATCAATAAATAGCGCACCATGTTCATTGTGATGAATCGGCAACAGGAACGGAACAATACCGTCAGGGAGCGACAGCTTGCCCACCAGCCAGGCCGCTTTGTTGCGATAAAACAGTTCGTTAGCCACCTGTAACGTCGCCTGAGCAAGCGACTCCGCAGAAAACGTGCGCTGTAAATACGTAACGATATAGCCAATATCACGCGGTAAATCCTCCCACGGTAACCGCAGTGGCACATCACCCAGCAGCTTTTCCAACATGTTCTGCCAACCGTCAGTGGGCACAAACGTCTTGGCGATAGGTCGGGGAATCTCACGAAAACGTTGTTCAGGCTGAGAGCTGAAAACAAACAACTTATCCGGCGTCAGTTCCCGATGGTTAAACAGCCGACAGTAGACGGAATTAAAGAAACTCTCGGCAATCTCAAAACGCGGGTAGTCTGGCAGTAAGCGGGTGTAGATATGCTTCACGCGCGCTAAAAAATCCGCATCATCGCAGCGGATACCGGTAATACAGCGCAACTGTTCGACCACCAAACCAACGTGGTGATCGTATAGGTGAATACGCTGTTTCATCGCCTGCTGTACGGCAGGCCAGTCAGCCTGTTCAAAGCGCTGCTGCGCCCCCGCCGTCACTTCAAGAAAACGTCCATATTGCGCATCAAATCCTTGTAGGATCGTCTGCGCCACCAACTTTTCAAGGTCACGCGTCATCATGATCTCCAGATAAAACCCGGCCAGCCGTACACTGACCGGGTCAGGATCAGAACTGTTGTTCTTCCGTCGATCCCGTCAGCGCCGTCACTGAAGACTCGCCTCCCTGAATGATGTTCGTCACCTTATCGAAGTAGCCGGTACCGACCTCCTGCTGATGCGATGAGAAGGTATAGCCGTCTTTAATCGCTTCAAATTCAGGCTGTTGCACTTTTTCTACGTAGTGCCGCATCCCTTCACCCTGCGCATAGGCATGCGCCAGGTCGAACATGTTGAACCACATGCTGTGAATGCCGGCCAGCGTAATGAATTGGTACTTGTAGCCCATCGCCGACAGCTCATCCTGAAAACGCGCAATCGTGCTGTCATCCAGATTCTTCTTCCAGTTAAAGGAAGGTGAACAGTTGTACGCCAACAGCTTACCGGGGAACTTCGCATGGATTGCTTCGGCAAAACGACGCGCCAGCGATAAATCCGGCGTTGAGGTTTCGCACCACACCAAATCGGCATACGGTGCGTAGGCTAAACCGCGGCTGATTGCCTGCTCAATTCCAGCTCGCGTGCGATAGAAGCCTTCCACCGTACGTTCTCCGGTGATGAAATCACGGTCATACTCATCACAATCGGAAGTCAGCAAATCCGCTGCATCCGCATCGGTTCGCGCAACCAGTAAGGTCGGCACACCCAAGACATCCGCCGCCAGACGCGCCGCAACCAGTTTCTGAATGGCTTCCTGCGTCGGCACCAGCACCTTGCCCCCCATGTGCCCGCATTTCTTCGCTGATGCCAGTTGATCCTCGAAATGAACCGCCGCAGCACCCGCTTCAATCATCGATTTCATCAGCTCAAACGCATTCAACACGCCGCCAAATCCCGCCTCCGCATCCGCCACAATCGGCAGGAAGTAGTCGGTATGACGCTTGTCACCCGGCTCAATGTGGTTCGCCCACTGAATCTGATCGGCACGCCGAAACGTATTATTGATGCGTTCAATCACTGCGGGAACAGAGTTCGCTGGGTAGAGCGACTGATCGGGATACATGCTGGACGCCAGATTGGCATCCGCCGCCACCTGCCAGCCGGAAAGGTAAATCGCCTCAATGCCCGCTTTCGCCTGCTGTAAAGCCTGTCCGCCTGTCAGCGCGCCCAGGCAATTCACATAGCCTTTGTGCGCGTCACCATGCAGCAGGTTCCACAGCTTCGCAGCACCGAGCTGCGCGAGCGTACATTCCGGGTTCACCGAACCCCGTAGATTAATCACATCTTCTGCGCTGTAGGGGCGCGTAATCCCTTCCCAGCGGGCGGTTTTCCACTCTTTTTCAATATGCTGGACTTGTTGGGTACGAGAGGTCGTCATAGCAGAGGTTCCTTTTTATTATCAGTCAGGATTAATCAAGCAGTGCGTAGCCAGGTAGTGTCAGGAAGTCGATCAGCTCATCTTGCGTGGTGATTTGCTCCATCAGCCGGGCGGCGTCATCAAAGCGCCCTCCACTGAAACGGGCATCGCCGAGCTCCTCCTGAATCACAAACATCTCTTCGGCCAGCATCTGGCGGAAGAGCGCCTTGGTGATCACTCGACCATCGCTCAATGTCTTGCCGTGGCGAATCCATTGCCAGATTGAGGTGCGGGAGATTTCTGCCGTCGCCGCATCCTCCATCAGCCCATAAATCGGGACGCAGCCATTGCCGGATATCCATGCCTCGATGTACTGCACCGCAACGCGAATATTCGCGCGCATCCCCACTTCCGTGCGCTCGCCCGGACAAGGCTCCAGCAATTCCTCAGCGCGAATAGGCGCATCCTGTTCACGGCGAATATCGAGCTGATTTTTACGCCCACCTAACGCCCGATCGAACACCTCCATCACCGCATCGGCCAACCCTGGATGAGCCACCCAGGTGCCATCATGCCCATTGTGAGCTTCCAGCTCTTTGTCTTTACGTACCTTATCCAACACCCAGTTATTGCGTTCCGCATCCTTACTTGGGATGAACGCCGCCATCCCACCCATGGCGAACGCGCCACGGCGATGGCAGGTTTTGATCAACAGTCGTGAGTAAGCGCTAAGGAAAGGTTTTTCCATCGTTACCGACTGGCGGTCAGGCAGAACGCGATCGCCGTGGTTCTTTAATGTTTTGATATAGCTGAATATATAGTCCCAGCGGCCACAGTTCAGCCCAACGATATGATCGCGTAAGTGATAGAGAATTTCGTCCATCTGGAAAACGGCAGGCAATGTTTCAATCAACACCGTCGCTTTGATCGTCCCGCGCGGCAGGTCAAAACGATCTTCCGTATAGCAGAAAACATCATTCCACCAGGCCGCTTCCTGCCATGACTGCGTCTTGGGCAGATAGAAGTAAGGGCCGCTACCTTTCTTCAGCAATTCCTGATAGTTGTGGAAAAAATACAGTGCGAAGTCAAACAGGCTGCCAGGAATGGCCTCCCCCTGCCAGGACACATGTTTTTCAGGCAGATGCAAACCGCGCACGCGGCAAATCAATACGGCAGGATTGGGCTTCAACTGGTAAATTTTTCCTGCTTCATTGATATAGGAAATCGTACCGCGTACGGCATCCCGTAAGTTGATTTGCCCGTCGATGACCTTTTCCCATCCCGGTGACAGAGAATCCTCAAAGTCCGCCATGAAAACTTTCACATTGGCATTCAATGCATTGATTACCATCTTGCGTTCAACCGGGCCGGTAATCTCAACACGACGATCCTGAAGGTCATCGGGAATACCGCGTATTGTCCACGCCTTATCACGAATGGAAGCCGTTTCTGAAATAAAATCAGGCAGCTTACCCTGATCGATATTACGCTGCTGGAGCTGCCGTTCGGCGAGCAACTGATTACGTGCCGGTGTAAAATGCGCAACCAGCTCCGTTAAGAAATCAATCGCTTCCTCCGTAAGAATTTGCCTCTCACCTTCACCAAAACGCTGACTAAACGCCAATTCTCTGTTTATCGTCTGCTGCATCATTCGTGGTTCCTTTTCAGATTCCGCTTCATTCATCAACAACCGCCAAATCGGCAAACCAGTATGTACATTTCTTAGCCGACAGAATTAAGCGTAATACAAGAAAAAACAAAATCAAAAACAATTTCCATTTTTATATAAAATTAATCATAAGACATTAATAAAAATGAAGATAAAAATAGGAAGATAAAAGAAATGACTTTCACTCATTAGAAGAAATGAAATGATTCAGCACAAAAAGAAAGGCACCTTAAAGGTGCCTTAGAGAAAAGAAGGGAGATGGATTAGTCCAGCGTAGGGTTCATTCGACGTAAATCATAAGGCGTAATCTGGTAGACATAATAATTCAGCCAGTTAACAAAAAGCAGATGGCCGTGACTACGCCAGCTCGCTTTCGGTGCCAGTTCAGGGTTGTCGTCAGGGAAATAGTTAACCGGTACAGCCGGATCCAATCCGGCGTCATAATCACGGAAAAACTCTCCCGCTAGCGTCAGGGCATCATACTCTGGGTGTCCGGTAACAAACGCAAGGCGCTTATCTTTGCTGGCAAACAGATAGGCGCCAGCCTGCTCCGACTCAACCAGAATATCCAAATCTGTATGCTGCCGAATAACATCAACCGGGAAATCCGCATAGCGAGAATGTGGAGCCAGGAACGTTTCATCAAACCCGCGGGTCAACAACGCATGGGGTTGCAATGTTTGATGCGAATAAACGCCAGATAGCTTTTCTTTACGGGTCATTTTTGGAATGCCGTAGAGGATATTGAGAGCAGCCTGCACAGCCCAACACACGAATAATGTGGAGGTAACATGCTCTTTTGCCCACTCGATGACACGCGCGATCTGTGGCCAATAAACAACATCGCAGAAATCGACTAATCCCAACGGTGCGCCCGTCACAATCAGGCCATCAAAATTGTCGTTCTGAATATCGTCGAAATCGCAGTAGAAGTTATTCAAATGCTCGGCCGGCGTATTCTTTGATTCACGGCTATCAATACGCAACAGCTGGATATCAATCTGTAGGGGAGAGTTGGATAACAGGCGCAGAAACTGGTTTTCAGTCTCGATCTTTTTAGGCATCAGGTTCAGCACCAGCACTTTGAGGGGACGAATTTCCTGCGTTTTAGCACGCGAGGACGTCATGACAAAGACGTTCTCATTACGCAGAAAATTGACGGCTGGTAACTCATCAGGAACCCGAATTGGCATAACCTTATATCCTCAAAGCATACGTTTAAACGTTTAGACATCCAGATGCCCGAAGATAGCGAGTTTTCGTACTAATGTCGAGCGCTCAGCGCATAAGGTGAAAATGTTTCACGAGACCCCTACTACTTCTGCTGAATACGTTTGAGCGCGTCAGAATCACTCAGGGAACAGCGCTAGAAATAACAATGAGTCTGGATTTACGACAGCTCATCACGGTGATCTCCTGAAGTATGCGCTCCTCTACAGGAGAAAGCCCTCCTTCATTCATTTCCAGTGCGTGAATCAGTAGAGTCGTGCTCCTGAACCAGCTACGCCAATCGAAGGGAGTAACCTGACGGATAACACTTCGCAATGCCTTAGAAGCAGCCATAAAATCAGCAACCAGGATCCTATTATTGCTGAATGCACTCTGCGTCGAAGCTTCAAGCTGCGTACCAAGGTGGCGTACTGTGATTTGATTTTTACGGATTTGGATATAGAGATTCATAATTGGTCTTCCTGACGGTTTTATCTTCCTCACGCACTCCCAAATAGCGTATAGCAAAAAGCCCCTGTCTTCCGACAGGGGCTTTCCACTTGTTTGATGCCTGGCAGTTCCCTACTCTCACATGGGGAAGCCCCACACTACCATCGGCGCTACGGCGTTTCACTTCTGAGTTCGGCATGGGGTCAGGTGGGACCACCGCGCTATCGCCGCCAGGCAAATTCTGTTTCATTCCAACCGTTACTTAACATGACCCTATTTCTCTGTCATCTCCGTAACCATCAGAACCAATCCTAAAACAAGCTGAATATCGTTCTCTATGAGTCTTCCCACAAAACACCTTCGGTGTTGTAAGGTTAAGCCTCTCGGGTCATTAGTACTGGTTAGCTCAACGTATCGCTACGCTTACACACCCAGCCTATCTACGTCGTCGTCTTCAACGGCCCTTCAGGGGCATCAAGTGCCCAGGGAAGACTCATCTCGAGGCAAGTTTCCCGCTTAGATGCTTTCAGCGGTTATCTCTTCCGCACTTAGCTACCGGGCAATGCAATTGGCATCACAACCCGTACACCAGTGGTGCGTTCACTCCGGTCCTCTCGTACTAGGAGCAACCCCTCTCAATCTTCCAACGCCCACGGCAGATAGGGACCGAACTGTCTCACGACGTTCTAAACCCAGCTCGCGTACCACTTTAAATGGCGAACAGCCATACCCTTGGGACCTACTTCAGCCCCAGGATGTGATGAGCCGACATCGAGGTGCCAAACACCGCCGTCGATATGAACTCTTGGGCGGTATCAGCCTGTTATCCCCGGAGTACCTTTTATCCGTTGAGCGATGGCCCTTCCATTCAGAACCACCGGATCACTAAGACCTGCTTTCGCACCTGCTCGAGCTGTCACTCTCGCAGTCAAGCTAGCTTATGCCTTTGCACTAACCTCCTGATGTCCGACCAGGATTAGCTAACCTTCGTGCTCCTCCGTTACGCTTTGGGAGGAGACCGCCCCAGTCAAACTACCCACCAGACACTGTCCGCAACCCGGATTACGGGTCTACGTTAGAACATCAAACATTAAAGGGTGGTATTTCAAGGTTGGCTCCATGCAGACTGGCGTCCACACTTCAAAGCCTCCCACCTATCCTACACATCAAGGCTCAAGGTTCAGTGTCAAGCTATAGTAAAGGTTCACGGGGTCTTTCCGTCTTGCCGCGGGTACACTGCATCTTCACAGCGAGTTCAATTTCACTGAGTCTCGGGTGGAGACAGCCTGGCCATCATTACGCCATTCGTGCAGGTCGGAACTTACCCGACAAGGAATTTCGCTACCTTAGGACCGTTATAGTTACGGCCGCCGTTTACCGGGGCTTCGATCAAGAGCTTCGCCTTGCGGCTGACCCCATCAATTAACCTTCCGGCACCGGGCAGGCGTCACACCGTATACGTCCACTTTCGTGTTTGCACAGTGCTGTGTTTTTATTAAACAGTTGCAGCCAGCTGGTATCTTCGACTGATTTCAGCTCCATGAGCAAGTCACTTCACCTACCATCAGCGTGCCTTCTCCCGAAGTTACGGCACCATTTTGCCTAGTTCCTTCACCCGAGTTCTCTCAAGCGCCTGAGTATTCTCTACCTGACCACCTGTGTCGGTTTGGGGTACGATTCGGTGTTACCTGGAGCTTAGAGGCTTTTCCTGGAAGCGTAGCATCAGTTACTTCATCACCGTAGTGACTCGTCATCACGCCTCAGTGTTAACGATGACCCGGATTTACCAAAGTCACCCACCTTCACGCTTAAACCGGGACAACCGTCGCCCGGATAACCTAGCTTTCTCCGTCCCCCCTTCGCAGTAACACCCAGTACAGGAATATTAACCTGTTTCCCATCGACTACGCTTTTCAGCCTCGCCTTAGGGGTCGACTCACCCTGCCCCGATTAACGTTGGACAGGAACCCTTGGTCTTCCGGCGTGCGGGTTTTTCACCCGCATTATCGTTACTTATGTCAGCATTCGCACTTCTGATACCTCCAGCAACCCTCACAGGCCACCTTCGCAGGCTTACAGAACGCTCCCCTACCCAACAACACTAAGTGTCGCTGCCGCAGCTTCGGTGCATGGTTTAGCCCCGTTACATCTTCCGCGCAGGCCGACTCGACCAGTGAGCTATTACGCTTTCTTTAAATGATGGCTGCTTCTAAGCCAACATCCTGGCTGTCTATGCCTTCCCACATCGTTTCCCACTTAACCATGACTTTGGGACCTTAGCTGGCGGTCTGGGTTGTTTCCCTCTTCACGACGAACGTTAGCACCCGCCGTGTGTCTCCCGTGATAACATTCTTCGGTATTCGTAGTTTGCATCGGGTTGGTAAGTCGGGATGACCCCCTAGCCGAAACAGTGCTCTACCCCCGAAGATGAGTTCACGAGGCGCTACCTAAATAGCTTTCGGGGAGAACCAGCTATCTCCCGGTTTGATTGGCCTTTCACCCCCAGCCACAAGTCATCCGCTAATTTTTCAACATTAGTCGGTTCGGTCCTCCAGTTAGTGTTACCCAACCTTCAACCTGCCCATGGCTAGATCACCGGGTTTCGGGTCTATACCCTGCAACTTAACGCCCAGTTAAGACTCGGTTTCCCTGCGGCTCCCCTATACGGTTAACCTTGCTACAGAATATAAGTCGCTGACCCATTATACAAAAGGTACGCAGTCACACCCCGAAGGATGCTCCCACTGCTTGTACGTACACGGTTTCAGGTTCTATTTCACTCCCCTCGCCGGGGTTCTTTTCGCCTTTCCCTCACGGTACTGGTTCACTATCGGTCAGTCAGGAGTATTTAGCCTTGGAGGATGGTCCCCCCATATTCAGACAGGATGTCACGTGTCCCGCCCTACTCATCGAACTCACAACTTGTGCATTTTTGTGTACGGGACTATCACCCTTTACTGTGCGACTTTCCAGACGCTTCCACTAACACACAAACTGATTCAGGTTCTGGGCTCTTCCCCGTTCGCTCGCCGCTACTGGGGGAATCTCGGTTGATTTCTTTTCCTCGGGGTACTGAGATGTTTCAGTTCCCCCGGTTCGCCTCATTACGCTATGGATTCACATAATGATAGTGTGTCGAAACACACTGGGTTTCCCCATTCGGGTATCGTCGGGTATAACGCTTCATATCAGCTTACCGACGCTTATCGCAGATTAGCACGCCCTTCATCGCCTCTGACTGCCTAGGCATCCACCGTGTACGCTTAGTCGCTTAACCTCACAACCCGAAGATGTTTCGATTGATTCATCATCGCGCTGCGATTATTTGAGAGACTCATTGACAGACTGACTCGTCATGAATACCCGCAGGCATCCACGCTCGTTCAGCTGTCATGTTTCAATTTTCAGCTTGTTCCAGATTGTTAAAGAGCAATATCTTAAACCCTGACTATCACTAATCAGTTTTAAGATATGAGGTAAGTCGTTGACTTACTGAAGACCCCCGCTTTCACCGGAATGGTCGGATGCGCTGGCGTCCCCTAGGGGATTCGAACCCCTGTTACCGCCGTGAAAGGGCGGTGTCCTAGGCCTCTAGACGAAGGGGACACGACACCGTACTTTGTTGACGCTTTTGCTCATTATTTTCATCAGACAATCTGTGTGAGCACTTCACTCAACGCACATCTTCTTGGTAAGGAGGTGATCCAACCGCAGGTTCCCCTACGGTTACCTTGTTACGACTTCACCCCAGTCATGAATCACAAAGTGGTAAGCGCCCTCCCGAAGGTTAAGCTACCTACTTCTTTTGCAACCCACTCCCATGGTGTGACGGGCGGTGTGTACAAGGCCCGGGAACGTATTCACCGTAGCATTCTGATCTACGATTACTAGCGATTCCGACTTCATGGAGTCGAGTTGCAGACTCCAATCCGGACTACGACGTACTTTATGAGGTCCGCTTGCTCTCGCGAGGTCGCTTCTCTTTGTATACGCCATTGTAGCACGTGTGTAGCCCTACTCGTAAGGGCCATGATGACTTGACGTCATCCCCACCTTCCTCCAGTTTATCACTGGCAGTCTCCTTTGAGTTCCCGGCCGAACCGCTGGCAACAAAGGATAAGGGTTGCGCTCGTTGCGGGACTTAACCCAACATTTCACAACACGAGCTGACGACAGCCATGCAGCACCTGTCTCACAGTTCCCGAAGGCACCAAAGCATCTCTGCTAAGTTCTGTGGATGTCAAGAGTAGGTAAGGTTCTTCGCGTTGCATCGAATTAAACCACATGCTCCACCGCTTGTGCGGGCCCCCGTCAATTCATTTGAGTTTTAACCTTGCGGCCGTACTCCCCAGGCGGTCGATTTAACGCGTTAGCTCCGGAAGCCACGCCTCAAGGGCACAACCTCCAAATCGACATCGTTTACAGCGTGGACTACCAGGGTATCTAATCCTGTTTGCTCCCCACGCTTTCGCACCTGAGCGTCAGTCTTTGTCCAGGGGGCCGCCTTCGCCACCGGTATTCCTCCAGATCTCTACGCATTTCACCGCTACACCTGGAATTCTACCCCCCTCTACAAGACTCTAGCTTGCCAGTTTCAAATGCAGTTCCCAAGTTAAGCTCGGGGATTTCACATCTGACTTAACAAACCGCCTGCGTGCGCTTTACGCCCAGTCATTCCGATTAACGCTTGCACCCTCCGTATTACCGCGGCTGCTGGCACGGAGTTAGCCGGTGCTTCTTCTGCGGGTAACGTCAATCGATAAGGTTATTAACCTCACCGCCTTCCTCCCCG
The DNA here is from genome assembly GCA_021907015.1 of Pectobacterium sp. PL152. Classification (GTDB taxonomy): domain Bacteria; phylum Pseudomonadota; class Gammaproteobacteria; order Enterobacterales; family Enterobacteriaceae; genus Pectobacterium. Next base: position 1,924,581 of record CP091064.1, read on the forward strand.
CTGAAAGTGCTTTACAACCCGAAGGCCTTCTTCACACACGCGGCATGGCTGCATCAGGCTTGCGCCCATTGTGCAATATTCCCCACTGCTGCCTCCCGTAGGAGTCTGGACCGTGTCTCAGTTCCAGTGTGGCTGGTCATCCTCTCAGACCAGCTAGGGATCGTCGCCTAGGTGAGCCATTACCTCACCTACTAGCTAATCCCATCTGGGCACATCTGATGGCGAGAGGCCCGAAGGTCCCCCTCTTTGGTCCGAAGACGTTATGCGGTATTAGCTACCGTTTCCAGTAGTTATCCCCCTCCATCAGGCAGTTTCCCAGACATTACTCACCCGTCCGCCGCTCGTCACCCAAGGAGCAAGCTCCTCTGTGCTACCGCTCGACTTGCATGTGTTAGGCCTGCCGCCAGCGTTCAATCTGAGCCATGATCAAACTCTTCAATTTAAGATTTGTTTGATTTGCTGAACTCGTCAGCGATGCTCAAAGAATTATAACTGTTTATTCGTAATGAATTTACTGTTGTTCACTCTTCAAGACTTTTTATATCGTTAAGATACGGTCTTGTGAGTGCCCACACAGATTGTCTGATTAAATTGTTAAAGAGCAGTGCGTTGTGGTCTTAACCACTTCGCGAGGTGGCGTATATTACGCTTTTCACCTTCAGAGTCAACGCTTATTTTAAAGTGTTTTCTCTTTCTTTACCGACCCAGTTGTGAATCACAGCGCCGTGTCGATGGAGGCGCATTATAGGGATCCGTTTTCGTTACACAACCACTTTCTTGATCTTTTTTTCTGTTCGCCTGTTTTTCGACCCTTTCGATGAGATCTTACTCGATCCACACCACTTTTCAGTTGCCGATGTCTCATATCTGTCGATATTTTGTCTGTAATACGAATATCAGTATGTGGAAAATAACTACATATGCTAAATAACTACGAGGTTATCGATGAGCGCAAAAACATTCCGTCGTTATAACGGTATTTCTCCCGTTTTAGGCGAAAGAGTCATGGTCGATCATTCCAGCGTGGTGATTGGCAAAGTAACGCTAGGTGATGATGTCGGTATCTGGCCCCTTGTCGCCATACGCGGTGACGTTAACTACATCACTATCGGCGCCAGGAGCAATATTCAGGATGGATCCGTGCTCCACATCACCCACTGTTCAGAGAAAAAACCAGAAGGTAACCCGCTTATTATTGGGGAAGATGTCACGGTGGGCCATAAAGCGATGTTGCATGGTTGCCAAATAGGAAATCGGGTTCTGGTAGGAATGGGGTCAATACTTCTGGATGGCGCCGTTGTTGAGGATGATGTCATGATCGGCGCTGGTAGCCTGGTCCCTCCAGGAAAGCGGCTAGAGAAGGGACATCTATACCTCGGCAACCCAGTTAAAAAAATCCGACCGCTGACTCAAGAAGAAATAGAGGGATTGATTTACTCGGCAAACAACTATGTTCGTTGGAAAGATGAATATCTTGCTCAGGACAACGAGTAGCGACCTTCATCATCCCATTCTTCAGCAACGATCATTTTTCCAATTCATCTTCAAGATCCCATCGATATTCCCTGAACAGCGCCAGCCACTGTTCAGGGCTATCGCCGCCATAGCGCTGCTGGAGCTGTGTTGCGCCCACTAAACATTCCTGCTGAAAGCCATTCACTAAAACGGGAAAGCGGATCGCCATTACCTTATCATCCCAACTTTCACGATCTGGGAACTGGATCGCCTGATTCACTTTGCAAGATCCTGCTTTAGTAAACCGATCACGGGTTCCACATCAGGCATAACGCCATGCCAAAGCTTAAACGCATGTGCCGCTTGCCCCACCAACATTCCCAAGCCATCGGCATAACGGATAGCACCATGCTGTACGCACCATGACAAAAAAGGTGTCAGTTGCGGTAGATAGAACATGTCATAACAGCTTGTTTCCGGCGAAATGAGTTCTGGCGGTAAGTTAGGAATGCTGTCGTACATCCCGGAAGATGTCGCGTTAATGATCAGATCGAACGACTGGCCATGTAAATCGTCTAGGGCAACAGCTTTAATGTCCCCAACACCACTGAAGACCTTAACCAGTTCATCAGCCTTGGAAAACGTCCTGTTAGTCAGCACAACCGTACAGCCATAAGCCAGCAAAGGTTGGATAACCCCGCGCGCTGCACCGCCAGCCCCCACCAGCAACACACGATCCAACGGCTTCACCAGCGCCAATCGTTGCAGATCGCTGAGCAAACCAATGCCATCCGTATTATCACCAAACAGGCGACCGTCATTCAGTCTCTTCAATGTATTGACCGCCCCAGCAAGGGCCGCGCATTCGCTACGTTCATCGGCTTCGGCAAAGGCACGCTCTTTAAAGGGCGCAGTGACATTCGCACCACCAGCACCACTGAGAAAATACTGACGCAGCATCTGCTCAAAATCATCCAGAGGCGCTAAAACTCGCTCGTACGTCAACGTTATCCCCGTCTGTGCAGCAAATAGCTCATGTATGCGAGGTGATTTACTATGCGCAATAGGATTACCAAAAACTGCAAAAGACGTTACTTCAGACACGTTCCCCTCCAACTTGCCGCTACCCCTGACGAATAAGTTCGCCTGTTAATACATCCCTGATTTCCGATGGGTTCATTCTTCCGCCAACATCCCCAACCAGCACAGGAAAATCATCACCAAACTGTTGAGAAACTTCCTGAGCCGTGCGGCAAGGAGGTTGACCACTTAAATTGGCGCTGGTCGACACCAACGGTTTACCGTAACGCTGGCACAGTTCGTTGACTAACGGATGGTCACTAACGCGCACAGCAAGCGACGAAAATTGCCCCGTTAACCATTGCGGAGTCGTACGCTTTGCAGGCAATACCCAAGTAACCGGACCAGGCCATGTGGAAAACATCATCGCCTTCTGCTCATCGGATAACGCACTGTCATCAATATAAGGAGCCAATTGGCTAAAATCCGCTGCAATCAGGATCAACCCTTTTTGCCAGGGGCGCTGCTTTAAGGCTAGCAGACGATTAACCGCCACTTCACTATCAGGATCGCAGCCCAACCCAAATACCGCCTCAGTCGGGTACGCAATAACCTGTTCATTATGTAATTCCCGTAAAACAGGAATCATCAGTTCATCAGAGACATCACTCATTCTTATCAACTTCTGCCGCTACCGGCTTTCCACATAATTTACTGGCACAAAACAGCTTGGTACCTTGTGCCGTTTTTTTCTCAAACAATAAGGCGTAATGGCAAGAAGGACATTCACCCGCGATCGGCTTATGGTTTAACGTAAACTGACAATCAGGATAGCGATCGCAAGAATGAAACACCTTACCGTAGCGAGATTTACGCTGTAGCAGCGTGCCTTCATTACACTGTGGACATCGAATCGCCGTTTCATCAGGGCGATCGATCGTCTCGGTATGATGGCATTCAGGGTAATTGCCACAGCCGATGAACATCCCATAACGGCCTTGCCTTAATACCAATGTCGACTGACAAAGTGGGCATTGCTGCCCATCCAACACTTTGACGATATGTCCATCAGCCTGCGCTTTCAGCGGGCGAATGAATTCGCATTCTGGATACGCAGAACAGCCAAGAAACGGGCCGTGCCGACCAGAACGAATAACCAGCACTGACCCACAGTCTGGACATATTTCCTGTTTTTTTTCAGCAAACAGTACGGGCTTAGCCATTCGAAATGTTATCCCTCTGGCTATTGCACATAACCGTCATTGACCTCAAAGAGTAATTCTTCCATTTGCTGATAGGCATTCTCACAGCCAGGCACATTGAAAAGCACCATGAGGATGACCCACTTCAGATCTTCCAGATCAAACTCCTGCGTTTCCAACGCCATGACACGTTCGATGACCATCTCCCGCGTTTCAAGATTCAGAACCTGAATTTGCTCAAGGAACAATAAAAAGCCACGACATTCCGCATCAAGACGCAACGTTTCATCCTGCGTATAGATCCGCATAGCCAGCGGATCGTTCGCCAAATAAAGCGGTGCAGTCTGCCCTTCCTGAATATCGGCCAATTTTTCCAGCCAACTCAACGCGCTATAGATATCGTTACGATCGAATCCAGCGCGGGTGAGGTCATCAGTTAACGTATCCTGATCGACACGCATTTCAGTTTCATTGTGGATGTAGCTCTCAAACAAGTACATGAGTACGTCGAACATGGCCTGCCCTCCTTAATCGGACATAGCCGCCGGGTACTGCTGCGATCCATCCTGCTAACTCCAGCTCTAATAGCTTAGTGACTATCTCTGGCACAGGTTGGCCGGCACGTTCAGCGACAACGTCAACAGGTGTAACCTCATCTCCTACGTTAGCCAACACATCGGCAAATGGCAATTCGCCATCCTCTTCTTTGTTAGAAATAGTTTGCCCGCTTTCCATTGGCAGCCACTGTAGCTCACTCACCAATTGCTCAAGAATATCCTTCGGATGTGTCACCAAGCTGGCTCCTTGCTGGATCAACCAGTGCGTTCCTTCTGTCATAGGGTTACCGATTGGCCCTGGCAGAGCGAAAACCTCCCGTCCTTGTTCTAAAGCATAACGCGCCGTGACCAGCGACCCGCTGCGGATAGACGCCTCAATGACCAGAACACCCAACCCTAATCCGCTAATGATGCGATTTCTTCTGGGAAAGTTGGTTGGGAAAGGCGGCATCGCGAGGGGAAATTCAGAGACCAATGCACCGCCAGTGCCACAAATACGCTCAGCAAGCTTAGCGTGCCGCTTGGGATAAATATTCTCCAGCCCGCTTCCCAACACGGCAATCGTTCTCCCTCCTGCATCTAAAGCTGCACGATGAGCAATGCCATCAATGCCAATTGCTAACCCACTTGTCACCGTGAGGTCATTTGCGGCAAGTTCTTGAGCAAAAATCCTCCCCAGCGTTCACCGTAAGCACTGCTGCCTCGGCTACCAATAATCGATATTTGTGGCGATGCCAATAGCTCTGGAGAACCAGACACAAAAAGCAACAGTGGAAAATCACGAATGTTGTTCAACAGAAAAGGATACAGGGTATCTTCGCACGTCACGATATGATGATTGGGATAAGACAACCAATTGAGTGTTTTTTCCAGGATCTTACGATCATAGGAACAGAATTGTGCGATTTGATCATTAGACAGGCCTAACGTGCTCAGGCTCTCATGATCGAACACATTTAAATCAATAAGTTTTCTGACAATAGCCCGAGCGCGTAAGGTACCCAGGTGCCTTACACCCGTCATACGTAGCCAAATTTCCGTTGATAGCATCAGCGTCCCTTATTCCGCCATGTTCAGCAATTCAGTGCTGATGCTGTCAATCGGGGCAGGAAATGTCTAGAATGAGCGCTAAGACTCTCTCACTATTCAGATACAGATCTAAACATATATGGCAGTTTTGCAGGTATTACATTTCCCAGACGAGCGGCTCCGCATTACTGCGCAGCCCGTAAAAGAAGTCAATGCAGATATTCAACGTATCGTGGATGATATGTTCGATACCATGTACGAAGAAGAAGGTATCGGGCTGGCCGCAACACAGGTGGATATTCATCAGCGTATCATTGTCATTGACGTCTCTGAAGAACGAGACCAACGGCTGGTGCTAATCAATCCCGAGCTGATTGAAAAGAGCGGCGATACGGGTATCGAAGAGGGTTGCCTGTCAATCCCTGAAACGCGTGCGCTGGTTCCTCGTGCAGAGCATGTAAAAGTGCGTGCATTGGATCGCGAAGGTAAGACGTTCGAACTTGAAGCAAGCGAGCTATTGGCCATTTGTATCCAGCATGAAATGGATCATCTGGTTGGGAAACTGTTTATCGATTACCTTTCCCCGCTTAAACGCCAGCGCATTCGTCAAAAACTGGAAAAACTGGCTAAGCAGAATAGCCGAGCCCGCTAATTTTCATCCTGACAGGAAGCACCGTGTCTGATTCTTTACGCATAATCTTTGCTGGCACCCCTGACTTTGCAGCGCGTCACCTTGACGCGCTTTTATCATCAGGACATGAGGTCGTTGGCGTTTTCACCCAGCCCGACCGCCCAGCTGGCAGGGGCAACAAGCTCACCCCCAGTCCGGTGAAAGTACTGGCAGAGCAACATAACATTCCCGTTTTTCAGCCTAAATCTCTGCGACCAGCAGAAAATCAGGCGATGGTTCAGGCGTTAGATGCCGATGTTATGGTCGTTGTCGCCTACGGCTTAATTCTGCCGCAGCCCGTATTATCGATGCCGCGCCTTGGCTGCATTAATGTCCACGGTTCCCTGTTGCCTCTCTGGCGTGGTGCGGCGCCAATTCAGCGTGCACTGTGGGCTGGGGATAGCGAAACCGGTGTGACGATCATGCAAATGGATGTCGGACTCGATACGGGCGCAATGCTGCACAAAATTTCGTGCCCCATCCTGCCTCAAGATACCAGCGCAACGTTGTACGATAAACTTGCTGAGCTGGGACCGCGTGGCTTATTGGAAACGCTAAAACAACTTGCTGATGGCAGCGCTGTCGCTGAAGCACAAAATGACGCCCTTGCCACCTACGCAGAAAAGCTCAGCAAAGAAGAAGCTCGTCTAAACTGGCAGTTATCTGCCGAGCAACTTGAGCGTTGTATTCGTGCTTTTAATCCTTGGCCTGTCAGCTATTTCACGGTAGATGAACAACCGGTGAAAGTCTGGAAAGCCGAAGTCATGACGACAACACATAGTACATTGCCCGGCACCATCCTTCAGGCAGATAAACAGGGTATTCAGGTGGCAACAGCCGCTGGTATCTTGAATATTCAGGAATTGCAGCCGGCAGGTAAAAAAGTGATGAGTGCGCAGGATCTGCTTAACTCACGTCGTGAGTGGTTAGTTCCCGGTAATACACTGGACTAATCTATTTTTCATACCGGCGTCATGCCGGTATATCCTCTCTTTTTACGTATACGTCATCGCTAACACATGAAAAGCTCATACAATCTACGCAGTATTGCCGCAAAAGTGGTGGGACAGGTTCTGGATCAGGGACAGTCGCTCAGTGCCTTATTACCCGTTCATCAGCGTGAAGTCTCCGATAAAGATCGCGCACTTTTGCAAGAGCTTTGCTTTGGCGTATTACGCGTTTTACCGCAGTTGGAATGGTGTATTCAACAACTGATGGCAAAGCCCCTGACGGGCAAACAACGCACACTGCATTACCTCATCATGGTAGGCATCTACCAACTGCACTACACTCGAATCCCGCCACATGCGGCTCTGGCAGAAACGGTAGAAGGTGCTGTGGCACTCAAACGACCACAGCTCAAGGGGCTGATTAATGGCGTATTGCGCCAATTCCAGCGCCAACAAGAAGAACTCATCCAGCGTGAGGCAACTCACTCATCTCACTACCTGCATCCAAGCTGGTTGCTGACACGTCTTGAGCATACCTATCCAAATCACTGGCAAAGTATCGTTGAGGCAAATAATCAGCGCCCTCCAATGTGGCTACGCGTGAATCGGTTACACCATACGCGGGAAGCGTACTTAAATTTACTGGCGCAAGAGGGAATCGAAGCATTTCCTCATGCTGAATACTCTGATGCAATACGGCTAGCTTCCCCTGCGCAGTCGATCAATTACCGGGATTTTCACAGGGATGGGCAACGGTGCAGGATGCTTCTGCTCAAGGCTGCGTCTATTGGCTCGCTCCACAAAATGGCGAGCAGATCCTCGATCTCTGCGCTGCACCCGGTGGAAAAACGACGCATATTTTAGAAGCTGCGCCAAAATCTCACGTGCTCGCCGTCGATATTGATGAGACGCGCCTAAGTCGAGTAAAAGAAAATTTACTGCGATTACAAATGCATGCAGAAGTGAAACAAGGTGATGGGCGTTACCCCGATTCGTGGTGTGAAGGGCGTATGTTTGACCGTATTCTGTTAGATGCCCCTTGTTCCGCCACAGGCGTGATTCGTCGTCATCCTGACATCAAATGGCTACGCCGGGACAGAGATATCGAAGAGTTGGTTGCTCTGCAAAAAGAAATTCTTGACGCCATTTGGCCACATCTCAAAGCAGGTGGCACGATGGTCTACGCCACTTGCTCCATTCTGCCGCAAGAAAACGCTCAACAAGTTACGGATTTCCTGACTCGTCATGCCGATGCAAAACTGGTTGATACAGGAACAAGCGAACTGCCAGGCATACAGATGCTGCCTCATGCTGATGGTGGCGATGGTTTCTTTTATGCGAAGCTGGTAAAAACTGATATTGAACCCAGTATTGTCTGCAACAGGCAGCAATCAATAAACGGCATGGCTTATTATGAAAATTATCATCCTTGGCGCGGGTCAGGTCGGTGGAACACTGGCAGAAAATCTAGCAGGGGGAAAATAACGACATCACTGTCGTTGATACTGATGCAAACCGGTTACGTCAGCTTCAGGATAAGTTTGATCTGCGTGTCGTTACTGGCTATGCCTCTCATCCACGAGTGCTACGTGAAGCAGGGGCTGAAGATGCGGATATGCTGGTCGCCGTTACCAATTCAGATGAAACGAATATGGTGGCCTGTCAGATTGCTTATTCGCTTTTCAAAACACCAAACCGGATCGCTCGCATTCGTGCTGCCGAATACATCCGTGAATCAGAACAGCTTTTTTACCAGAAGCGGTTCCCATCGATCACCTGATCTCCCCAGAGCAGTTGGTGATCGATAACATTTACAAACTGATCGAATATCCCGGAGCGCTTCAGGTCGTCAACTTTGCTGAAGGCAAAGTGAGTCTTGCTGCGGTTAATGCCTATTATGGCGGCCCATTGGTTGGTAATGCCCTCACCTCTCTCCGTGAACACATTCCCCATGTAGATACCCGCGTTGCGGCTATTTTCCGTCACGATCGTCCATTCGCCCACAGGGTTCCACTATCATCGAAGCCGGCGACGAAGTGTTTTTTGTTGCTGCCTCCCAACATATTCGCGCAGTGATGAGCGAATTGCAGCGCCTTGAGAAACCGTATAAAAGGATCATGATCGTTGGCGGAGGTAACGTCGGTGCAGGGTTAGCCCAGCGGTTAGAAAAAGACTACAGCATCAAGTTGATAGAAAGAAATGCAGATCGTGCCGCAGAGCTGGCTGAGCTTCTGCAAAATACGGTGGTATTTCACGGCGATGCTTCAGACCAGGAGCTCCTTGCCGAAGAACATATTGAGCAGATTGATGTATTCATCGCCATTACCAATGATGACGAAGCGAATATTATGTCAGCGATGCTGGCCAAACGTATGGGTGCGAAAAAGTAATGGTGCTCATCCAACGCCGGGCTTATGTCGATCTGGTCCAGGGTAGCGTTATTGATGTCGCTATCTCCCCACAACAGGCAACAATTTCTGCGCTACTCAGTCATGTCCGTAAAGCAGACATCGTTAGCGTATCCTCCTTACGCCGTGGTGTGGCCGAAGCAATCGAGGCCATCGCCCACGGTGATGAAGGCACATCGAAAGTTGTCGGAAGAATGATCGAAGATATTAAGCTTCCGCCTGGTACCACTATCGGCGCAATTGTTCGCGGTGATGACGTCATCATTGCCAATGCAAATAGCAAAATCGAGCAAGGCGATCATGTCATCATGTTCCTAGCTGACAAAAAGTTTGTACCTGATGTTGAACGATTATTTCAACCCAGTCCCTTCTTTTTGTAATGTAGGAACAGATTCATCGCAAATCAATAATCTGGCAAAGATATGGCTATTGGTTAGAATTAATTTATATTTTTGGCAAGGAGAACGGATATGAGCATCATCAAAGAATTCAGAGAGTTTGCCATGCGTGGCAACGTTGTCGATTTGGCGGTGGGTGTCATTATTGGTGCTGCTTTCGGCAAAATTGTCTCTTCGCTGGTCTCAGATATTATTATGCCGCCACTTGGGCTTTTGATTGGCGGGGTCGATTTTAAACAATTCAGCCTAATTCTCCGTGATGCCCAAGGCGAAATTCCCGCCGTTGTCATGAACTATGGCGCTTTCATTCAAAATATTTTCGACTTTATCATCGTCGCTTTCGCGATCTTTATGGCAATCAAACTCATGAACAAGCTACGCCGCAAGCAGGAAGATGCACCTGCCGCACCGCCGAAGCCTAGTGCTGAAGAGAAACTGTTAGCTGAGATTCGCGACTTATTGAAAGAACAGCAGCCTAAGCAATAAGAACTGAGTTTTTATTAATTCTTACTTTCGCTACACAAAAAGCAGAAAGGCCAGAGGTAAATAATCACTTGATTGCTTACCGCTGGCCTCCCAACTACCTTTCTTCACATGTTTTTCTTTTCTACGATAACTTCCTTTCCCTTTTTCATTCACTTCAATACGTTGGCGAAATAATGGGTCATATAACAGTGCCTCAATGGCGTTGTCCTGAATTTTCCCACGCTTATGACGATATGTGGTCATCATCACTCCTAAGAAAGTTGGGTTAATAAGCTGTATATGTATCAATAAACCAGGCGGAGTATATAGCCGAAATGGAAAGATGAGAATAGCAATCCGGAGAATTCTTCTGGCAGCTAGAACTTTTCATTGAGCTGTGTTTTGTATTCCTGATGTAGAAAATCAGTATTGATTCCTTTCTGCTGCAAGCTCATTTCCAACATACGCAAGCGTCGAGAGGCTTTCTCGTATTCAGGCGAATCGTGGGATATCGTTTCAAGAAAGTCGGTTAGTTGTAAAGCATCTTTCCTTTCTTGAAGTTCTACAGGCAAATAGCCAGAATTCTTGAGTAGCCGATAGGCGGTTCTTAGTTCCTGTGGTATGCCGCTATCATCATCAAGAATCAAAGGGCTACCGGAACCTGAAAGATTGTCAAAAACACCGTCTTCCTGAGCCTTGCGGATATGTTTTTCAACTAACTCATCAATCAACCACATGGCAATCTCTTACCTGTTTTATTAATAGAGCTTAGTTTATTTCAGATGTAAAAAAACCGGGTTTCCCCGGTTTTTTTATGCTCTTACAGATTACTCTGCAGTAGCAACTTCTTCTGTCTGAGAGACTGAGCGATCAACGAGCTCGATGTATGCCATCGGCGCATTGTCACCAGCACGGAAGCCACACTTCAGAATACGAGTGTAACCACCGGCACGGCTCGCAAAACGCGGGCCCAGTTCATTAAACAGTTTTGCCACGATCTCGTTATCACGAGTACGGGCGAATGCCAGACGACGATTAGCAACGCTGTCGGTCTTGGCAAGAGTAATCAGCGGTTCAACAACGCGACGCAGCTCTTTCGCTTTCGGCAGGGTCGTCTTGATGATTTCATGACGAACCAAAGAACTAGCCATGTTACGGAACATAGCCTGACGATGGCTGCTGTTACGGTTCAGTTGACGACCACTCTTACGATGGCGCATGACCTTATCCTTCTCAGTAAAACCTTAACCTGTGATCTGGTTACTCATCAGCAATGCTTGCCGGTGGCCAGTTTTCCAGGCGCATGCCCAGAGACAGACCACGGGAAGCCAGTACGTCTTTAATCTCAGTAAGAGATTTTTTACCCAGGTTAGGCGTTTTAAGCAGCTCAACCTCGGTACGCTGTACCAGATCACCGATGTAGTGGATAGCTTCTGCCTTAAGGCAGTTAGCAGAGCGGACAGTCAATTCCAGATCGTCAACAGGGCGCAGCAGGATCGGATCGAATTCTGGTTTCTCTTCTTTAACTTCTGGCTGACGAACATCACGTAAGTCAACAAAAGCTTCAAGTTGTTCAGCCAGAATGGTAGCCGCACGGCGGATCGCCTCTTCAGGATCGATCGTGCCATTGGTTTCCATTTCGATGACTAGCTTGTCCAAGTCAGTACGCTGTTCTACACGAGCCGCTTCAACATTGTAGGCAATACGCTCTACAGGGCTGTAGCAAGCATCAACTAACAGACGACCAATCGGGCGCTCATCTTCTTCCGTATGAATACGGGCAGATGCCGGCACATAACCACGACCACGTTGAACTTTGATACGCATGCTAATAGATGCGTTCTCATCGGTCAGATGGCAAATTAAGTGCTGCGGCTTGACGATTTCGACATCACCATCATGGATGATGTCGGCTGCAGTCACAGGGCCAATGCCAGATTTATTCAGGGTAAGAATAACTTCATCTTTGCCTTGAACTCTCACCGCCAGCCCTTTCAGGTTGAGCAGGATTTCCAGGATATCTTCCTGTACGCCTTCTTTGGTGCTGTACTCATGCAGTACACCATCAATCTCAACCTCGGTCACCGCGCAACCTGGCATGGATGAAAGCAGAATACGGCGCAGTGCGTTGCCAAGAGTATGGCCGAAGCCCCGCTCTAATGGCTCAAGGGTCACCTTGGCGTGCGTCGAACTCACTTGCTCGATATCAACCAGGCGCGGTTTTAGAAACTCTGTCACAGAACCCTGCATTGTGTCCTCTCTTTGGTACTAAGCTTTACTTGGAGTAAAGCTCGACGATCAGGTGTTCATTAATGTCCGCAGACAGATCGGTACGTTCAGGAATACGTTTGAACACACCTTCCATCTTGGCAGCATCAACTTCCAGCCAAGTTGGCTTTTCACGCTGTTCAGCCAGCTCCAGAGCGGCTTTCACGCGAGATTGCTTTTTCGCTTTCTCACGGATGCTGACTACGTCATTCGGGGATACCTGATAAGAAGCGATGCTAACAACGCGACCGTTTACCATGATAGCTTTATGGCTTACCATCTGACGTGCTTCAGCACGAGTGGCACCAAAACCCATACGATAAACAACGTTGTCCAGACGACCTTCAAGCAGTTGCAGCAGGTTTGCACCTGTGTTGCCTTTCAGACGTGCAGCTTCTTTATAATAGTTACGGAACTGACGCTCCAGAACACCGTAGATACGGCGAACTTTTTGCTTTTCACGCAACTGTACACCATAGTCAGACAGACGCGGTTTACGCGCACCGTGCTGACCAGGAGCTTGTTCAATTTTACACTTGGAATCGATCGCACGAACACCAGACTTCAGGAACAGGTCGGTGCCTTCACGACGGCTCAGCTTGAGCTTAGGACCCAAATATCTTGCCATTTTCTTTCTCCAACAATCCTAAAAGCGGCGTTATACGCGGCGCTTTTTCGGCGGACGACAACCGTTATGAGGGATCGGAGTCACATCAGTAATATTAGTGATGCGGAAACCAGCCGCGTTCAATGCGCGGATAGTAGACTCACGGCCCGGACCAGGTCCTTTAACCATAACTTCCAGGTTCTTAATACCGTACTCTTTCACGGCCTCTGCGCAACGTTCTGCAGCTACCTGAGCAGCGAACGGCGTAGATTTACGAGAACCACGGAAGCCGGAACCACCGGCAGTTGCCCAACCCAGCGCATTACCCTGACGATCAGTAATGGTTACGATGGTGTTGTTGAAAGAAGCATGGATATGAGCCACACCGTCAGAGACTTGCTTTCTTACACGCTTACGTGCACGAATAGGTGCCTTTGCCATTATTCAATCACCCCGATTATTTCTTGATCGGTTTGCGCGGACCCTTACGGGTACGGGCGTTAGTCTTGGTACGCTGACCGCGAACCGGCAGACCACGACGATGACGCAAACCACGATAAGTACCAAGGTCCATAAGACGCTTGATGCTCAGGGTAACTTCACGACGCAGATCACCTTCTACAACAAACTTGGCAACTTCGTCACGCAGCTTATCGATTTGCTCTTCAGACAGCTCACTGATCTTAACATCTTCGGCAATACCTGTTGCAGCACAAATAGCCTGCGAACGAGTTTTACCGATACCGAAAATCGACGTTAACGCAATAACGGTATGTTTATGATCAGGAATGTTAATGCCTGCTATACGGGCCACTATGCACTCCTACAATTTTATACAGCAACACCATTCTGAAAAGCCCGTTTTCAGGATACTCAAATAATGTTGCAGTTACATACAAAAGATTGGCTGGCTAATCTAGCCAGCTCAATCCAACTTTGCAAGAAAAATATGCGAGATAATCAGCCTTGACGCTGTTTATGCTTCGGTTCGGCACTGCAGATCACACGAACGACACCGTTACGCTTAACAATCTTACAGTTACGACATAATTTCTTGACGGAAGCACGAACTTTCATTTTTACTCTCCGTAACTTCTCAAGCTCACCTAATTAACGGTTATAGCCTTTCAGGTTTGCTTTCTTCAATGCAGACTCATATTGACTCGACATCATCAGAGTTTGCACTTGAGCCATAAAGTCCATGATGACGACAACAACGATCAATAAAGATGTACCCCCGAAATAGAAAGGTACTTTCATTGCGTCACGCATAAACTCCGGGATCAGGCAGATAAAAGTAATATACATCGCACCAATCAGAGTCAGGCGAGTCATCACTTTATCGATATATTTCGCCGTTTGCTCTCCCGGACGAATTCCTGGCACGAATGCACCGGACTTCTTCAGGTTATCTGCTGTTTCACGCGGGTTGAAAACCAACGCAGTGTAGAAGAAACAGAAGAAGATGATTGCAGACGCATAGAGTAACACATAAAGCGGTTGTCCGGGCTGCAAATACAGCGAAATAGTTGTCAGCCAGTTCCAACCGGTACCGCCCCCAAACCAGGATGCAATCGTGGCAGGGAACAGAATAATACTGGAAGCGAAAATTGCGGGAATAACCCCAGCCATATTCACCTTCAGCGGTAAATGCGTACTCTGTGCTGCATAAACACGACGACCTTGTTGACGTTTTGCATAATTAACGACGATACGACGTTGACCACGCTCAATGAAAACAACGAAGAAGGTTACTGCAAACACTAAAACTGCAACCAACAGCAACAGGAGGAAGTGCAGGTCGCCTTGCCGAGCTTGCTCGATGGTATGGCCAATGGCCGGCGGTAGCCCCGCAACGATACCAGCAAAGATTATGATCGAGATACCGTTACCAATACCACGTTCCGTAATCTGTTCTCCCAGCCACATCAGGAACATTGTCCCAGTGACCAGACTCACAACAGCGGTAAAGTAGAAAGCAAAACCCGGATTTATCACCAAGTCTTGCATTCCAGGCATATTCGGTAGACCAGTAGCAATACCGATCGACTGGAATATAGCCAATACCAAGGTACCGTAGCGGGTATACTGGCTGATCTTACGACGGCCAGCTTCCCCTTCTTTCTTTATTTCAGCCAACGCTGGATGAACCACCGTCAGCAACTGGATAATAATCGACGCCGAAATATACGGCATAATACCCAGAGCAAAGATAGAAGCACGGCTGAGAGCACCACCAGAGAACATGTTAAACATTTCAATGATGGTGCCTCGCTGCTGTTCAAGCAATTTGGCAAGCACAGTGGCATCAATACCAGGAATCGGAATAAAAGAGCCAATACGGAAAACAATTAGCGCACCGATAACAAACAAAAGTCTGCGCTTCAGTTCACCAACTCCGCCTTTAGCACTCTGAAAATCTAATCCTGGTTGTTTGGCCATCTGCTACTTATTCCTCAATTTTACCGCCAGCAGCTTCGATAGCAGCACGAGCACCTTTAGTGACACGCAGACCACGAATCGTTACCGGACGAGCAACTTCACCAGACAGAATCACTTTCGCGAATTCAATCTGAATGCCAATAACATTAGCGGCTTTCAGCGTATTCAGGTCAACTACGTCGCCTTCTACTTTAGCAAGATCAGACAGACGAACTTCTGATGTGATCATTGCTTTGCGAGAAGTAAAACCAAATTTCGGCAGACGACGGTATAAAGGCATCTGACCACCTTCAAAACCACGACGTACGCCACCGCCAGAACGAGATTTCTGACCTTTGTGACCACGACCGCCAGTTTTGCCCAGGCCAGAACCGATACCACGACCTAAACGCTTCGGTGCGTGTTTAGCACCTTCGGCCGGAGACAGAGTATTTAAACGCATCTGTTACTCCTCCACTTTAACCATGTAGGAAACCGCGTTGACCATACCACGAACCGCAGGAGTATCCTCACGTTCAACAGTATGACCAATACGACGCAGACCCAGGCCAAGCAGTGTCGCCTTATGTTTCGGCAGACGACCGATTGCACTACGGGTTTGAGTGATTTTAATAGTCTTTGCCACGGTCATTACCCCAGAATTTCTTCAACGGATTTACCACGCTTGGCAGCGACCATTTCCGGGGACTTCATGTTGGCCAAACCATCAATCGTTGCACGAACCACGTTAATTGGGTTAGTGGAACCATAGGCTTTAGCCAATACGTTGTGAACCCCTGCAACTTCCAAAACGGCGCGCATTGCACCACCGGCGATAATACCGGTACCTTCGGAAGCTGGCTGCATGAACACACGAGACCCCGTGTGAGCACCTTTAACTGGGTGCTGCAGGGTGCCGTTGTTCAGCGCGACATTCATCATATTGCGACGGGCTTTTTCCATCGCTTTCTGGATCGCTGCTGGAACTTCGCGAGCTTTACCGTAACCAAAACCTACGCGGCCGTTGCCATCACCCACTACAGTCAGTGCGGTGAAGCTGAAAATACGACCACCTTTAACGGTTTTAGATACGCGATTTACCGCGATCAGCTTTTCCTGCAGTTCGCCAGCTTGTTTCTCGATGTGAGCCATCTTACACCTCTACCTTAGAACTGAAGGCCAGCTTCACGGGCAGCATCTGCCAGTGCTTGGACTCGACCATGATATTGGAAACCGGAACGGTCGAAAGAGACATCTTTGATGCCTTTTTCTAACGCGCGCTCTGCAATAGCTTTACCTATTGCGCTTGCTGCGTCTTTATTACCGGTAGACTTCAGTTGTTCAGCGATAGCTTTTTCTACAGTAGAAGCGGCTACCAGGACTTCAGAACCGTTCGGTGCAATGACCTGCGCATAAATATGGCGTGGAGTACGATGTACCACCAGACGCGTCGCACCCAGTTCCTGGAGCTTGCGGCGTGCGCGGGTCGCACGACGGATACGAGCTGCTTTCTTATCCATAGTGTTACCTTACTTCTTCTTAGCCTCTTTGGTACGCACGACTTCGTCGGCGTAACGGACACCCTTGCCTTTGTAAGGCTCAGGACGACGGTAGGCGCGTAATTCCGCAGCAACCTGACCAATAACCTGCTTATCAGCACCTTTCAGTACGATTTCAGTTTGGCTTGGGCATTCTGCAGTAATACCTGCCGGCAGTGCGTGGTCTACTGGGTGAGAGAACCCAAGAGACAGGTTAACCACATTGCCTTTAACAGCAGCACGGTAACCAACACCAACCAGTTGCAGCTTCTTAGTGAAGCCTTCGGTAACACCGATAACCATTGCGTTCAACAGAGCGCGAGTGGTGCCCGCTTGGGCCCATCCGTCAACGAAACCTTCGCGCGGGGCGAAAGTCAGAGCGTTGTCAGCTTGTTTCACTTCAACAGCATCGTGGATCTTACGACTCAGCTCGCCGTTTTTACCCTTAATCGAAATATCCTGACCGTTGAGTTTTACCTCTACGCCGGCAGGAATGACGACGGGTGCTTTTGCAACACGAGACATTTTTCCTCCCGATTAAGCTACGTAGCAGATAATCTCGCCACCAAGACCAGCCTGGCGAGCTGCACGATCAGTCATAACACCTTTAGAGGTAGAAACAACTGCGATACCCAAACCGGCCATAACTTTTGGCAGCTCATCTTTTCTTTTATAGATGCGCAGACCTGGACGGCTTACTCGCTGAATGCTTTCTACCACAGCCTTGCCCTGGAAATATTTAAGTTCTAATTCCAGAACTGGCTTGGTGTCGCCTTCGATTTTGAAATCTTCAATGTAACCTTCTTCCTTCAGCACGTTGGCAATTGCCACTTTCAGCTTGGAGGAAGGCATGGTGACCGCAACTTTGTTCGCGGCTTGACCGTTACGGATACGGGTCAGCATATCCGCGATCGGATCTTGCATGCTCATCTGTCTTTACTCCCGTGATTCAATTGGTGACAATTACCAGCTAGCCTTTTTCAGACCCGGAATTTCACCGCGCATAGCGGCTTCACGGACCTTGATACGGCTCAACCCGAACTTCCGCAGGAAAGCGTGCGGACGACCAGTTTGGCGGCAGCGGTTACGCTGACGAGACGGGCTGGAATCACGCGGCAGAGTCTGCAGCTTAAGAACTGCATCCCAACGATCTTCGTCGGATGAGTTCACACCAGAGATGATAGCTTTCAATTCCTCGCGTTTAGCGCGGTATTTTTCAGCCAGTTTCACACGAACAACTTCGCGTGCTTTCATGGATTGCTTAGCCATTAGTAACCCTACCTTACTTGCGGAATGGGAAGTTAAAGGCGGCCAACAGCGCACGGCCTTCATCATCGGATTTCGCAGTAGTGGTAATGGTAATGTCCAAACCACGAACGCGATCGACTTTATCGTAGTCGATTTCCGGGAAGATGATCTGCTCACGCACACCCATGCTGTAGTTACCACGACCATCGAATGACTTGGCAGACAAGCCACGGAAGTCACGAATACGCGGTACAGCAATGGAAATCAGACGCTCAAGGAACTCCCACATGCGTTCGCCACGCAGAGTTACTTTACAGCCGATCGGATAGCCCTGACGGATTTTGAAGCCTGCAACAGATTTGCGTGCTTTGGTGATCAACGGTTTTTGACCGGAGATTGCTGCCAGATCAGCTGCTGCGTTATCCAGCAGTTTCTTGTCAGCGATCGCTTCACCAACACCCATATTCAGGGTGATCTTCTCGACCCGAGGGACTTGCATGACAGAATTGTAGTTAAACTCAGTCATGAGTTTTTTAACTACTTCGTCTTTGTAGTAATCATGCAGTTTCGCCATCGTACTACTCCAAATTACTTGATAGTTTCGCTGTTAGATTTAAAGAAACGGACTTTTTTGCCGTCTTCGAATCTAAAGCCTACACGGTCAGCCTTACCAGTTGCCGCATTGAAGATTGCAACGTTAGAAACTTGAATTGCAGCTTCTTTTTCAACGATGCCACCTGGTTGGTTCAGGGCCGGAACCGGCTTCTGATGTTTTTTAACCAGGTTAATACCTTCAACAATGACCTTACTAGCAGACAGGACATTTTTTACTTTACCGCGCTTACCTTTATCTTTGCCGGTTAGCACGATAACTTCGTCATCACGACGGATTTTCGCTGCCATGATTCGCTCCTTAAAGTACTTCTGGTGCCAGAGAGATAATTTTCATGAACTTCTCATTACGCAGTTCACGAGTTACCGGCCCAAAAATACGCGTACCGATAGGCTGTTCGCTGTTATTGTTTAAAATAACGCAAGCATTGCCATCGAAGCGAATGACAGAACCGTCCGGGCGACGAACACCCTTCTTGGTGCGCACCACTACCGCCTTCAGAACATCGCCTTTTTTCACCTTACCGCGAGGAATTGCTTCCTTGATGGTAATTTTGATGATATCGCCGACGCCTGCGTAGCGACGGTGCGAGCCACCTAGAACCTTGATACACATTACGCGACGTGCACCGGAATTATCGGCCACATTCAGCATAGTCTGTTCTTGGATCATTTTAGTGCTCCGCTAATGTCAACTACTACTCTAGGACCCTTTCGGGCCATTAAATACCCCATAATTGAGGGCGCAGCATTATAACACCGCTTCCTTGGTATGGGTAGAAAAAATAAACGGCCCTTTGCAGAGCCGTTTATCATAAGAGAAGAGCGCTACTTTATTACAGAATCGCTTTCTCTACAACGCGAACAAGTGTCCAAGACTTAGTTTTGGACAGCGGGCGGCATTCGCGGATTTCAACCACGTCACCGATACCGCATTCATTGTTCTCGTCATGTACGTGCAGCTTAGTCGTACGCTTGATGAATTTACCGTAAAGCGGGTGTTTCACAAAACGTTCGATAGCAACAACCATGGATTTCTCCATTTTGTCGCTTACAACACGACCTTGCAGAGTACGGATTTTATCGGTCATTACGCACCCGCCTTCTCAGTCAGTAAAGTCTTAACACGTGCAATATTGTGACGCACTTGTTTTACCAGGTGAGTCTGTTGCAACTGACCACTGGCAGCCTGCATACGCAGGTTAAATTGCTCGCGCAGCAGGCCGAGCAGTTCAGTGTTCAGCTCTTCGACGCTCTTTTCACGCAGCTCATTTGCTTTCATTACATCACCGTCTTAGTTACAAAGGTGGTTTTGATAGGCAGTTTCGCTGCTGCCAGTTGGAATGCCTCACGGGCTAACTCTTCCGGCACACCGTCCATTTCGTACAGGACTTTACCTGGCTGAATCAAGGCAACCCAATATTCCACGTTACCTTTACCTTTACCCATACGAACTTCAAGCGGTTTCTCGGTGATCGGTTTGTCCGGGAATACACGGATCCAGATCTTACCTTGACGCTTAACAGCACGGGTCATGGCACGACGTGCAGCTTCGATTTGACGAGCAGTCAGGCGACCGCGGCCAACAGCTTTCAGACCGAAAGTGCCGAAGCTAACATCCGTACCCTGCGCCAGACCACGGTTGCGGCCCTTGTGCACCTTACGGAATTTTGTACGCTTTGGTTGTAACATCAGCGACTCTCCTTACTTGCGGCCTTTACGCTGCTGCTTTTTAGGTTGAGCAGCCGGTTTTTCCGGTTGTTCAACGGCAGCCATACCACCCAGGATCTCACCTTTGAAGATCCACACTTTCACACCGATAACACCATAAGTGGTGTGCGCTTCGGAGGTGTTGTAGTCGATATCCGCACGCAGTGTATGCAACGGAACACGACCTTCACGGTACCATTCGGTACGCGCGATTTCAGCGCCGCCAAGACGGCCACTTACTTCAACTTTAATACCTTTAGCGCCCAGACGCATGGCATTCTGTACCGCACGCTTCATAGCACGACGGAACATCACACGACGCTCCAGCTGAGAAGTGATGCTGTCAGCAACCAGTTTTGCGTCCAGTTCAGGTTTACGAACTTCTGCGATGTTGATCTGTGCAGGTACGCCAGCGATATCCGCTACGACTTTACGCAGTTTTTCAACATCTTCACCTTTCTTACCGATCACGATACCCGGGCGAGCAGTGTGAATAGTCACACGGATGCTTTTTGCCGGACGTTCGATAACGATACGAGAAACGGAAGCCTTCTCCAGTTCCTTCGTCAGGTATTTACGAACTTTAAAGTCGCTGTCCAGGTTGTCAGCGAATTCTTTGGTATTCGCATACCAGGTAGAGTTCCAAGGTTTGACAATACCCAGGCGAATACCATTAGGATGTACTTTCTGACCCATTGCTAGTCTCCAGAGTCTCAGCGATCGGACACAACCACAGTAATGTGGCTGGTACGCTTCAGGATGCGATCCGCACGACCTTTAGCACGCGGCATAATGCGCTTCATGCTTGGGCCTTCGTCAACGAAGATTTTCGCGACTTTCAGATCATCAATGTCAGCGCCATCGTTGTGTTCTGCGTTAGCAATAGCAGACTCCAGCACTTTTTTAACCAGACCAGCAGCTTTCTTGTTGGTGTAGGTCAGAACTTCCAGAGCTTGCGACACTTTCTTACCGCGAATCAGGTCTGCCACCAGGCGAACCTTTTGAGCAGAAGAACGAGCGTGGCGATGTTTAGCGATAGTTTCCATCTCTTCCTCCTACCTTAGCGCTTCTTGGCCTTTTTGTCGGCCGCATGGCCGCGATAAGTACGAGTCGGCGCGAATTCACCCAGCTTGTGACCGACCATTTCATCGGAAACAAACACCGGTACGTGCTGACGACCATTATGGACAGCGATGGTCAAACCGATCATGTTTGGAAAGATCGTTGAACGACGGGACCAAGTGCGCAAAGGCTTCTTGTCACCGCTTTCCACCGCTTTCTCTACCTTCTTCAGCAAGTGCAGGTCAATAAATGGACCTTTCTTGAGAGAACGTGGCATGGTTTATCCTCTAAGATTATTTAGTACGGCGACGTACGATAAATTTATCAGTACGCTTGTTGCTGCGGGTCTTCTTACCTTTGGTCTGAACGCCCCACGGACTAACCGGGTGCTTACCAAAGTTACGACCTTCACCACCACCGTGTGGGTGGTCGACTGGGTTCATTGCCGTACCGCGAACGGTAGGACGAACACCACGCCAGCGTGCAGCACCGGCTTTACCCAGAACGCGCAGCATGTGCTCAGCGTTGCCAACTTCGCCCAGCGTAGCGCGGCAGTCGGATTCGACTTTACGCATTTCGCCAGAACGCAGACGCAGGGTAACGTAAGAACCGTCACGAGCAACGATCTGAACGTAAGCACCAGCAGAACGAGCCAACTGGCCGCCTTTACCTGGTTTCATTTCTACGTTGTGAACCGTTGAACCGACAGGAATGTTACGCATCGGCAGGGTGTTACCCGCTTTAATCGCAGCATCAACGCCAGATTGGATCTGGTCGCCGGCTTTCAGGCCTTTCGGCGCCAGGATGTAACGGCGTTCGCCGTCTTTGTACAGAACCAGCGCGATATTCGCGGAACGGTTCGGATCATACTCCAGACGCTCAACAACCGCAGGAATACCATCTTTATTGCGTTTAAAGTCAATCAGACGATATTGCTGTTTATGACCACCACCAATGTGACGGGTAGTGATGCGGCCATTGTTGTTACGGCCACCGGATTTGCTGTTCTTTTCCAGCAACGGGGCATAAGGTTTGCCCTTGTGCAGCTCAGGGTTAACCACTTTAACAACGTGGCGACGACCCGGAGATGTCGGTTTACATTTAACAACTGCCATTGTCTTTCTCCTCCGACTTACTCAGCGCCGCCGATGAAGTCCAGATTCTGGCCTTCTTTCAGGGTGACGTAAGCTTTTTTCCAGTCGCTACGACGACCAATACGCTGTCCGTGACGCTTAACTTTACCCTTAACTACCAGGGTGTTTACGTCTTTAACTTCTACTTCGAACAGTTTCTCGACAGCAGCAACGATCTCTGCTTTAGTCGCGTCTTTAGCAACTTTGAGAACGATGGTGTTAGTTTTTTCCATCGCGGTAGATGCTTTTTCAGATACGTGCGGCGCGCGCAGTACTTTCAGCAGACGTTCTTCACGGATCATGCCAGCATCTCCTCAACTTGCTTGACTGCGTCAGCAGTCATAACGACTTTGTCGAAGGCGATCAGGCTAACTGGATCGATTGCAGCTGCATCACGCACGTCAACCTTGTACAGGTTACGCGCAGCCAGGAACAGATTTTCATCCAGTTCACCGGTAATGATCAGCACGTCTTCCAGTGCCATTTCTTTCAGTTTCTGCGCAAGCAACTTAGTTTTCGGTGCTTCTACAGAGAACTTCTCGACAACGATCAGACGATCTTGACGTACCAGTTCGGACAGAATGCTTTTCAGCGCGCCGCGGTACATCTTTTTGTTAACTTTCTGACTGTGGTCCTGAGGCTTAGCAGCGAAGGTCACACCACCGGAACGCCAGATCGGGCTCTTGATAGAACCAGAACGCGCACGGCCAGTACCTTTCTGACGCCAAGGTTTTTTACCGGAACCAGTTACTTCAGCACGGGTCTTCTGGGCGCGAGTACCTTGACGGGCACCTGCTGCATAAGCAACAACAACCTGGTGTACCAGCGCTTCGTTGAAATCACGACCGAAGGTAGTTTCGGAAACAGTCAGCGCGCTTTGCGCGTCTTTCAATACTAATTCCATTGCTATCTCCTCACGCCTTCACAGCTGGTTTAACGATCAGGTCGCTACCGGTAGCTCCCGGTACAGCACCTTTAACCAGCAGCAGGTTGCGCTCAGCGTCAACACGCACTACGTCCAGGCTCTGAACAGTTACACGTTCGTTACCCAGCTGGCCTGCCATTTTCTTGCCTTTGAACACTTTGCCCGGAGTCTGGTTCTGACCGATAGAACCCGGAACGCGGTGGGACAAGGAGTTACCGTGGGTAGCATCCTGGGTACGGAAGTTCCAGCGCTTAACTGTGCCAGCAAAACCTTTACCTTTAGATGTACCAGTAACGTCTACTTTTTTAACGTCCGCGAAAATTTCAACACTGATGCTCTGACCTACAGTGAACTCTTCGCCTTCAGACAGACGGAATTCACGCAGAGTACGGCCAGCTTCTACGCCAGCTTTAGCAAAGTGACCTGCTTCTGGCTTGGTAACACGGTTTGCTTTTTTAGCACCAGTAGTTACTTGCACAGCGCGGTAACCGTCGTTAGCCAGGTCTTTAACCTGAGTGACGCGGTTTGCTTCAATTTCGATAACGGTTACAGGGATAGATACGCCATCTTCAGTGAAGATACGGGTCATACCCACTTTTTTACCGACTAAACCAATCATTGTTTCAACCTCTCAATCGCTCAATGACCTGATTAACCCAGGCTGATCTGCACGTCTACACCAGCAGCCAGATCCAGACGCATCAGAGCATCAACGGTTTTCTCGGTTGGCTCAACGATGTCAACCAGACGCTTGTGAGTGCGAATCTCGTACTGATCGCGCGCATCTTTATTGACGTGCGGAGAAATCAGAACGGTAAAGCGCTCTTTGCGGGTCGGCAGCGGGATCGGACCACGTACTTGCGCACCAGTGCGCTTAGCAGTCTCGACGATTTCCGCAGTTGATTGATCAATCAAACGATGATCAAACGCTTTCAGGCGGATACGGATTCTTTGGTTCTGCATGAGACCAGAGCTCCAATTATTTATAAACGTAAATAATTACTCCTCACACCCATTTCGATTGATGGGGGAGTGTAATCGTTAGCACATAACCCCCATATCGGGAGTATTGTTTTAGGTGCAATAAATGAATATTAACCCTCTGATTCTGATTGAATCAGGCTTACCTTGTTTTGGTAAGCTCGCGCATTATACGCAAATTGGCTGAGGAAGCAATAAGCAGGATGAAATGATTTTAAACGCGGCCGGAGCGATGTGTCTGAGTCCGGCCGGAGTTAGGCTATAGTGCACATAACAGATTTATGATGCCATGTTACTCAGCTTTCAACTGAGCTTGGAGATAGTTTTGTATACCAAGGCGTGAAATCAAATCCAACTCAGTTTCTAACCAGTCGATGTGCCCTTCTTCATCAGCAAGAATTTCTATCATTAAATCCCTGCTGACGTAGTCATGCACCGAATCGGCATAGGCAATCGCCTCGCGCAGATTCTTTGCACCATCCAACTCAAGTTGAAGATCAGAACGTAAAATCTCTTCGACATCTTCACCAATATTTAACTTACCCAAATCCTGTAAATTCGGAATGCCTTCAAGAAACAGGATACGTTCAATGTAGCGATCAGCGTGCTTCATTTCGTCAATAGACTCATGATATTCGTGATCGTTAAGACGGGTTAAGCCCCAGTTTTTAAACATTCGGGCATGAAGAAAATATTGGTTAATGGCTACCAGCTCGTTGCCCAATAACTTATTCAGGTGTGTAATGACTTTTTATCGCCTTTCATGACATGCTCCTCCGCTCCAGTTCTTAAAGTGTAGAACCGGTAAGCGGAGAGTCAAAAACGACCCTACATTTTATGCTACTTCATACATGTCAGGAATTTTAGCTTGCTCTTCCTCGAAAATGACACGCGCCTGACGAATGCATTTACCACAGTCTGTCCCAATAGGAACGAGTTTGCGTAGTTGCTGCATAGATTGAGGCTGGTGCTGACGAACAGCATTACGGATAGTTTTGTCAGAAATTGCGTTGCACAAACAAACATACATACCAGAATGACTCATCGTTATCGCGAGTGTCTTTCACGCTACCTTTCGGAACACTGCAAGGGTATTTGAAACCGCTCCTAGCGATTTTTTAACCAATGGAGTCATTGTAAATAAGAATTGTTTTTATTTCAATTTACATCTTATCGTTCAGATGTAAAAAATCGCCGGATGCGATTTTCAATATTGCTTACGACGATACGACGGGTGGCAGTTCTGAATCTCCGCCATAAAAAAGGCACCGAAGTGCCTTTTTCATGCATTAAGTTTATCAGCGATTAAGCGATAACTTTAGCAACAACGCCCGCGCCTACTGTACGGCCGCCTTCACGGATTGCGAAACGCAAACCGTCATCCATCGCGATTGGGTGGATCAGGGTAACAACCATTTTGATGTTGTCGCCCGGCATTACCATCTCTACGCCTTCTGGCAGTTCGATGGTGCCCGTTACGTCAGTTGTACGGAAGTAGAACTGAGGACGGTAGCCTTTGAAGAACGGAGTGTGACGGCCGCCTTCATCCTTGCTCAGGATATACACTTCTGATTCGAACTTGGTGTGTGGCTTGATTGAACCCGGCTTAGCCAGTACCTGACCACGTTCGATTTCTTCACGCTTGATACCACGCAGCAGAACACCAACGTTCTCACCCGCACGGCCTTCGTCCAGCAGTTTGCGGAACATTTCTACGCCAGTACAGGTAGATTTCGCGGTATCTTTGATACCAACGATTTCAACTTCTTCACCGACTTTAACGATACCGCGCTCTACACGACCGGTAACAACGGTACCACGGCCGGAGATGGAGAATACGTCTTCGATTGGCAGCAGGAACGGCTTGTCAATTGCACGCTCTGGCTCTGGGATATAAGAATCCAGATGCTCTGCCAGTTCGATGATTTTTGCTTCCCACTCAGCTTCGCCTTCCAGCGCTTTCAGCGCAGAACCACGAACAACTGGTGTGTCGTCGCCTGGGAAATCGTATTGAGACAGCAGCTCACGCACTTCCATCTCAACCAGTTCCAGCAGCTCTTCGTCATCAACCATGTCACATTTGTTCAGGAACACGATGATGAAAGGAACGCCAACCTGACGACCCAGCAGGATGTGCTCACGGGTCTGAGGCATTGGGCCGTCAGTCGCAGCAACAACCAGGATCGCGCCGTCCATCTGAGCAGCACCGGTGATCATGTTTTTCACATAGTCGGCGTGTCCTGGGCAGTCAACGTGCGCGTAGTGGCGAGACGGGGTATCGTATTCAACGTGAGACGTGTTGATGGTGATACCACGTGCTTTTTCTTCTGGTGCGTTATCGATCTGGTCGAATGCTCGTGCGTTACCACCGTAGGTTTTAGCCAGAACGGTAGTGATTGCAGCAGTCAGAGTCGTTTTACCATGGTCAACGTGGCCGATAGTACCGACGTTAACGTGGGGTTTTGTACGTTCAAATTTTTCTTTAGACACGGCGATATTCCTTACTCAAATGCTCTCCCCCTATGGAGAGAGCACGGGATTTTGTTTTAACCCTGAGGCTTATTTACCACGGGCTTCAATTACGGCCTGAGCAACGTTGTTAGGCGCATCATCGTACTTCAGGAACTCCATGGAGTAAGAAGCACGGCCTTTGGTCAGAGAACGCAGTTGAGTTGCGTATCCGAACATTTCAGACAGCGGAACTTCAGCGTGAATCACAACGCCAGTAACGTTGGATTCCTGACCGCGCAGCATACCACGACGACGGCTAAGGTCACCGATGACGTCACCAGTGTTCTCTTCCGGCGTTTCAACTTCAACCTTCATGATCGGCTCAAGCAGAACAGGTTTTGCTTTCTTAAAGCCATCTTTAAAGGCGATAGAAGCAGCCAGTTTAAACGCCAATTCAGAGGAGTCAACGTCATGGAAAGAACCGAAGTGCAGACGCACGCCGAGATCAACCACTGGGTAACCAGCCAGAGGACCCGCTTTCAGCTGTTCCTGAATGCCTTTATCAACGGCAGGGATGTATTCACCAGGAATTACACCACCTTTGATGTCGTTGATGAACTCGTAACCTTTCGGGTTTGAGCCAGGCTCCAGTGGGTACATGTCGATAACAACATGACCATACTGACCACGACCACCAGACTGTTTGGCGTGTTTACCTTCGATATCGGTAACTTTCGCACGAATCGCTTCACGATAAGCAACCTGTGGTTTACCCACGTTCGCTTCAACGTTGAATTCACGCTTCATACGGTCAACGATGATATCGAGGTGCAATTCACCCATACCAGCGATGATAGTCTGGTTAGATTCTTCGTCAGTCCATACACGGAAAGACGGGTCTTCTTTAGCCAGACGGCCCAATGCCAGACCCATTTTTTCCTGGTCAGCTTTGGTTTTTGGTTCTACCGCGATGGAAATTACCGGTTCAGGGAATTCCATACGCTCCAGAATGATGACGTTATCTGGATCACACAGTGTGTCACCCGTCGTTACATCTTTCAGACCGATAGCAGCAGCGATATCGCCTGCACGAACTTCTTTGATCTCTTCACGCTTGTTAGCGTGCATCTGAACGATACGACCAAAACGTTCACGTGCTGATTTAACTGGGTTCAGTACGGTATCACCGGAGTTAACAACACCAGAGTACACGCGGAAGAACGTCAGGTTACCCACAAACGGGTCGGTAGCGATTTTGAACGCCAGCGCAGCAAACGGCTCTTCATCACTTGCGTGACGCTCAGCCGGCGTGTCTTTACCGTCATCCAAAATACCGTTGATCGCAGGTACGTCAACTGGAGATGGCAGGTAATCAACTACCGCATCCAGCATCGCCTGAACACCTTTGTTCTTAAATGCAGAACCACAGGTTACCAGGATGATTTCGTTGTTCAGAACACGCTGACGCAGAGCTTTTTTGATCTCTTCTTCAGTCAGTTCTTCGCCACCCAGGTATTTTTCCATCAGCTCTTCAGAAGCTTCAGCTGCGGACTCGATCAGGTTCTGGTGCCATTCGTCAGCCAGATCCTGCATATCAGCCGGGATATCTTCGTATTCGAAGGTCACGCCCTGATCGGCATCGTTCCAGTTGATGGCTTTCATTTTCACCAGGTCAACAACACCGGTGAAACCTTCTTCAGCACCAATCGCCAACTGCAACGGAACAGGGTTCGCGCCCAGACGGGTTTTGATCTGACCAACAACTTTCAGGAAGTTAGCACCCATGCGGTCCATTTTGTTAACGAACGCAATGCGTGGAACTTTATATTTGTTTGCCTGACGCCATACGGTTTCAGACTGTGGCTGAACACCACCAACTGCGCAGTAAACCATTACCGCACCATCAAGTACACGCATGGAACGTTCTACTTCGATAGTGAAGTCAACGTGTCCCGGGGTGTCGATGATGTTTACGCGATGCGGTTCATACTGCTTAGCCATACCAGACCAGAATGCAGTAGTCGCTGCGGAAGTGATAGTAATACCACGTTCCTGCTCCTGCTCCATCCAGTCCATGGTAGCCGCGCCGTCGTGAACTTCACCGATTTTATGGTTTACACCAGTGTAGAACAGAATACGTTCGGTAGTAGTGGTTTTACCGGCGTCGATGTGCGCACTGATACCGATGTTACGGTAGCGTGCGATGGGTGTTGTACGAGCCATTTGTATCCTCTATATACTAGGGCGTTCAATTTAGTTAACCCAAGCGGGTTGGCTATTTTTAGCGCCCGCTTGGTTAGCATGCCTACAGCGAAGGGATTACCAACGGTAGTGAGCGAACGCCTTGTTAGCTTCGGCCATACGGTGAACGTCTTCACGTTTCTTAACAGCAGTACCTTTGTTTTCTGCTGCATCAGAAAGTTCGTTCGCCAGGCGCAGAGCCATAGATTTATCACCGCGTTTACGAGCAGCTTCTACGATCCAACGCATTGCCAGAGCATTACGACGAACCGGACGGACTTCTACTGGTACCTGATAAGTAGAACCACCAACGCGGCGCGACTTAACTTCGACAGTCGGGCGAACGTTGTCCAGAGCTACTTCAAAAGCTTCCAGATGATCTTTACCAGAACGCTGAGCCAGGGTCTCCAGCGCGGTATAGACGATTGCTTCAGCAGTAGATTTTTTACCATCTACCATCAGGATGTTTACAAATTTGGCCAACAGTTCTGATCCGAACTTAGGATCTGGCAGAATTTTACGTTGACCAATGACGCGACGACGTGGCATGGAAATACTCCGTTGTTAATTCAGGATTGTCCAAAACTCTACGAGTTTAGTTTGACATTTAAGTTAAAACGTTTGGCCTTACTTAACGGAGAACCATTAAGCCTTTGGCTTCTTCACGCCGTATTTGGAACGGGATTGCTTACGGTCTTTAACACCTGAGCAGTCCAGCGCGCCACGAACGGTGTGGTAACGCACACCTGGCAGGTCTTTAACACGACCGCCACGGATCAGGATCACGGAGTGCTCCTGCAGGTTATGACCTTCACCACCGATATAGGAGGTAACTTCAAAACCGTTAGTTAAACGAACACGGCATACTTTACGCAGTGCGGAGTTCGGTTTTTTAGGGGTGGTAGTATATACACGAGTACATACGCCACGTTTCTGCGGGCATGCTTCCAGCGCCGGAACGTTGCTTTTAGCAGCCTTCAGGGAGCGTGGTTTGCGTACCAGCTGGTTAATTGTTGCCATTAAAAAAGCTCCTGGGTTTTGCTTCGTAAACACGTAATAAATCGTCTCATGTTTGCGCAAGGCAAAGTATGAGGACGCAGAATTTTAGGGCTGGCAGTGGAAGGAGTCAAGAAATATACAAAAATTCGGCGTTACCACGCGAGTTGCTGCGGGTGCTCCACTGTCAGTTGAACAAATTCATTATAGTCAATGAGCACTACACTGTTTGAAATTTGTTCAGCCATTCCCCTCGCTACGACATCAGGCCGAAGCGCGTAGAGAGGAACCGCGGAATCAAGAAGACGATGGATAATGTTTCCACCAGCCAGAGCCGCGATAACACCATCTTGCAATAAGACTAAAGCGTCACCTTTATCCAGCCCACGCAACAGCGTATCCAGGTCAGCATGATAAGGGGAACATGAGAGTGTATGCAGCATAAAGAGAAGATCCGTCGCTAGAATGAAAGGATGGAGTGATAGCTGGCCAGTTTGCTGCGCCAGGCTTCCGGCGCTAACAGCTCCACATCCAAAACCCAGTCGGTATCGATATTCAACCCACGCTGGCGCACGGACGCTTCGCACAGATAGCAACTGTCGATATCGTACAGCGGCAGCACGCCAAACGTTGCGATGTAATTACGCATCAAAATCTGGTCCGGCTGTTGCTGCGGCAGCAGTTGAAGTACACCATCGCCAACAAAAAACACGCCAATCTCTTCTGTCAGTGCTGACACCGCTAATAGCGCATCCAACCCCTCTCGCCCGGAAGCGCTCCCGTGTGGAGCATGGGTAAAAACAAATGCGACTCGCTTCATAACGCTACCTTAAAACTGAATAACCCGATCGCAGGTCAACACCGATTGCGCCAACTCACCCAGCCCACTCAGAACAAATCCGGGTTGCAGATTCGCACCTGCAAGATTGAGCTGAGCAGCTTGCTGAGCATCGGTCACGCCTCGACGCAGCGCCGCAGCAACGCAGACATTCAGCGCCACCTGATGCGTTTCGCCCAACTGCAGCCAGGCGCGTACAAGATCAAATTCATCATTAGCGGGTGATGTCAGTTGGTTGGCATTCAACACACCTTCCCGATAGAAGAACACACTTTTCAACCTGTGCCCCTCCGCCAACAGCGCCTGCGCAAACTGCAACGCGCTGCTCGCCTGCTGTGTACCATAGGCAGGGCCGGTCACCAGCAAACAGTAATTCAGCATTAACGTTCGTGTCCGCTGAAGTCGCCACTTTTGAATTGACGGATATAAAGGTAGACCGTGTGTTTGGAAATATTGAGGCGTTCTGCGACCTGGTTGATGGCGTCTTTAATATCAAAGATACCTTTCTCATACAGGCTCAGTACAATCTGGCGATTCTTCGCATTATTAGAGACGTTGCGATCCGCATTAACTTCTTCGATCGAAAATTCCAGCGTTTGTGCCACGAGGTCGTCAACCGATGACGCAAAGTTAACTGAAGATGCAGCATCATGCGTTTCAGGTGGGATAAAGGTCTGCACGATCTGGGAGAAAGGGACATCCAGATTCATGTTGATGCACAGCAGCCCAATCACACGCTGATCGCGATTACGGATTGCAATCGTGACTGACTTCATCAACACACCGCTTTTGGCGCGGGTAAAGTAGGCCTTCGATACGCTGCTATCTTCACCTGCCATGTCATGCAGCATACGCAATGCAAGATCCGTAATCGGCGAGCCAATCTTCCTGCCGGTATGTTCTCCATTCGCAATACGCACGGCGGAACATTTAAGATCCTCAAGCGAGTGCAATACAATCTCACAGTGCTCGCCAATCAACATGGCCAAGCCATCAACCACCGCTTCATACGATTTCAGGATCTCATAGTCCGTCTGGCTGAAAGGACGTTCATCCAGCAAATCAAGCTCATAAGATTCGCCAGATACAAGCGAATTAGACATGGCAGACACCACCCTCAGCATCATTATCCCCTAAATAATTCGAGCTGCGTGACAAAACGTGAGCGTTTTGAACAACGTTCTGCGTTGACCCTTTAGGGCAAGGCCCATTTATGGCCTTGTAACGCAGCAACCGCGCAAATCCCCAGAAGCTTACTCAGGTAAGTGACTGGGGCGAGTCAGGGCGGCCAACGCACAAGCAGCTTGAAGTATGACGGGTATCTTTATTTTGTATTGACAAGGGACACAGTCTAGCAAATGTCCACTCTCGCGTCCCCGAATTTAACGGGCTACCTCTTAAGGTTGTATTAATTTAATCTCGCTAGAGTCTGCGTCTTCTTTCCTCTCAATCATGGAAATCACGAGAGACGTGTATGAAAAACTAATACCGATGGGCAGACCACACCTAAGCAGCATCACGTTCGTGCTGATCTTTTCTGCCTTCATTACTCTGGTCCAGAACATCGCCTACTACCGTCAGACGCTGCAACTGCTGGACATGACAGACTGGATCAATATCCCTTTCTTTCTCAGCATGCCCGTTGTGATTTTCGCGGTGCTGAATATTATTTTCACCCTTCTGGCGGCCCCTTACCTGCGTAAAGCCGTCATTGTTTTCTTCCTGCTGAGCGGCGCCGCCGCGCAGTACTTCATGCTGAACTACGGCATTATCATTGACCGCACCATGATCCAGAATATTCTGGAGACAACGGCCAGCGAATCTTTTTCACTGCTTACGCCACAGCTTGTCGCTTGGGTATTCTTTATTGGTGTCATTCCCGCCGCACTCGCCGTCTGGATAAAAATAAAACCCGCCAAGCCGACAACGCTCTATATTGGCATGCGCTTTCTTAGCGTCATTATTTCGTTATTCGCCATTTTATCAGTCGCAGCGTTCTTTTATAAAGATTACGCCTCGTTCATGCGTAATAACAAAGAGTTGGTAAAAACAATTACACCCAGCAATATTGTAGCGGCCAGCTTGTCCTACCATAAACACAGCGCACTAGCTAATTTACCCTTGAGCAAATCGGCCTGGACGCTCACAAAGTGTCGCCAGCGTCCCCGACGGCAAAAAGAACCTGGTTATTCTGGTCGTGGGAGAGACATCCCGGGCGCAAAACTTTTCGCTGGGCGGCTACGGGAAAGAAACGAACCCGCTGCTGGCAAAAGACAATGTGGTTTATTTTGAAAACACCTCCTCGTGCGGTACCTCAACAGGCGTCTCGGTCCCCTGCATGTTCTCCAACATGCCGCGCCAAAGCTTTAACGGAGACTTAGCCAGCCATCAGGAAGGGCTACTGGATATATTACAGCGGGCAAAAGTTAACGTGCTCTGGCAGGAAAATGACGGCGGCTGCAAAGATGCCTGTACGCGTGTGCCAACAGTTGATGTGACGTCGCTGAAGCTGCCGGGATTATGCACCAGCGGCGAATGCTACGATGAAGCGTTATTCCACGGCGTCGAAGACTATATCAATAAGCTCGATAACGACGGAATTATCGTATTACATACGATAGGCAGCCACGGCCCGAGCTATTACCAGCGCTACCCTGACGCCTTTAAGAAATTTACCCCAACGTGTGATACCAACCAGATTCAAACCTGTACGCAGGAAGCGCTGACCAACACGTATGACAATACGATCCTGTATGTCGATTTTGTTCTGGATAAAGCGATCAATTTACTGAAACAGCATCAGGATAAATTTAATACCTCACTGGTTTACCTGTCCGACCACGGCGAATCGTTAGGAGAGAATGGTATCTACCTGCACAGCATGCCCTACTCTATTGCGCCGCAGCAGCAAACGCACGTGCCAATGTTGATGTGGTTATCGCCGGGTTATCAGCAGCAGCAGGCCATTCAGGACACCTGTCTACGCCAGAACGCAAAACAGCAGGCGTATTCGCAAGATAATCTTTTCCATACCATACTGGGGATGTTTACTATCGCTACGAAAGAATATCAGCCTCAGCTCGATATCCTTCAACCATGCAGGGAGGACAAGGCAACATGAAATTATTGATTGTTGAAGACGATAAGCTGTTGCAGGAAGGATTATTACTGGCATTGAGTCACGAAGGTTATGCCTGCGATTGCGCAGGCACAGCCAAAGAAGCAGATGCGCTCATCAGCAGCGCGCACTACAGTCTTGTTATTCTCGATTTGGGTTTACCTGACGAAGATGGCCTTACGTTGCTCGCTCGCTGGCGTAAAAATGATTACCAACATCCCGTTCTCATCTTAACGGCACGGGATAACGTTAACGATCGCGTTAATGGACTGGATGTGGGCGCGGACGATTATCTTGCTAAACCGTTCGCATTGACAGAGTTACAGGCGCGTGTACGCGCGCTGATTCGACGCAATCAAGGCTCAAGCAACAGCTTGATACAGGTTGACAACATCGCGCTAGATTTAAACAGTCAGCAGGTTTTAGTCGATGGCAAGCCTGTGGTGCTGACACCAAAAGAATTCGCGATACTGTCTCGTTTGGTACTAAAAGCGGGCTCTCAAGTGCATCGAGAAGTTCTGCATCAGGATATTTACTCCTGGAGCGATGACCCGTCTTCTAACTCTCTGGAAGTGCATATCCATAATCTGCGGCAAAAATAGGGAAAGACCGTATCCGAACCCTGCGAGGCTTTGGCTATCTGCTGACTAAAGGTGAACAACCATGAAAGGCGATGCCGTCATCAGCATGCGTCTGCGTTTAGTGCTGGCACTGGGTGGTATTTTACTGGTTTGCCAAATGATTAGCGTATTTTGGCTCTGGCACGAAAGCGAAGAACAGATCAGCCTGTTAGTCGATAAATCGCTCAGCGCCAGCGCCCAGAACCTACAGATCGATCAAGAGATTAATGAGGCAATTGCCTCGTTGAGCGTTCCAAGTCTGGTGATGGTTATACTGACATTACTCATGTGTGTTCAGGCGGTCAATTGGATCACTCGTCCACTTTCCCGTTTGCAGAAAGAATTACAGGAGCGCACCGCCGAAAATCTGGAACCCTTACCACAACAGAGTGACATAAAGAGATCGCTGCCGTCACACACAGTATCAACCAGCTTTTTCAACGTCTGGACGAAACGTTGAAACGCGACAGGCAGTTTACTGCGGATGTCGCACATGAATTGCGTACCCCGTTATCCGGTATTCGGTTACATCTCGAATTATACCAACAGCAGCATCAGATTGACTCCAGTGCCCTTATCAAACGCATTGATAAAATGGTGAAAACTGTCGAGCAGCTGTTGTTACTCGCCCGTGCAGGACAAGATTTTTCAGCAGGCCATCACCAGAATGTTGCGTTACTGAGAGACGTCATTTTTCCCATGCAGGATGAACTGACTGAGATGCTGCAAAAACGCCAGCAGACATTGAGGTTGACCTTACCCCAAGACGATCCCGTCATTCGCGGTGATGCCACCCTCCTTCAGCTACTGTTACGCAATCTGGTAGAAAACGCCTACCGCTATAGCCCGGAAGCCAGCCAGATCACCGTGAGTCTGGGGACATCGCAACATATTGAACTACAGGTCGAAGATGAAGGGCCGGGTATCGACGAAAGCAAAGTCGGTGAATTAAGTAAGGCGTTTGTACGCATGGACAGCCGCTATGGCGGTATCGGCCTCGGGCTGAGTATCGTGACGCGCATTGCTCAGTTGCACGATGGGCAGTTTTTCCTTAGTAATCGACCGCAAGGTTCCGGCGCCCTCGCCCGCGTGGTGCTGGCCGCACCTGACGAAGACCCCGATGCCGCCTGAAGCATAAAAGCAGCGGGTCCACATCATCAATCGTGAGACAGCACATCCCTGTGCACAAACCTCACCTGTTTTATTGGTACACCGGATAGCGTCGGCACAGCGCCACTACCTGCTGGCGCACACGCTCGCGTACCACCGTTAATGCGTCATTCCCTTCGCCAAGCCCATCCAGTACGTCACATAGCCATCCCGCCAGTTGCTCGCACTCTGCCACACCAAAACCGCGCGTCGTTACGGCTGGCGTTCCAATACGCAGACCTGAGGTCACAAAGGGGGAACGCGGGTCGTTAGGCACCGAATTCTTGTTCGTCGTGATGTAAGCCTCGCTCAATGCAGCATCGGCATCCCTACCGGTATACGGTCTGGCAGACAAGTCGATCAGTATCAAATGGTTGTCGGTACCATCAGAGACAATCTTGTAGCCACGCAGTTGGAGGACGCGTGCCATGGCACGAGCGTTGGCCACCACCTGACGTTGATAAACCGTGAATTCAGGGCGCAGCGCCTCCTTAAATGCCACCGCTTTGGCGGCGATAACGTGCATCAACGGGCCGCCCTGAATACCGGGAAACACGGCGGAGTTAAGCTTCTTGTAGAATTCCTCACTCTGTCCTTTAGCTAAAATAATCCCACCGCGCGGGCCGCGCAGCGTCTTATGCGTTGTGCTGGTCACAACATGCGCATGAGGGAGCGGATTAGGGTATTCACCCGCCGCCACCAACCCCGCAACATGAGCCATGTCCACCCAGAAGATAGCCCCACCTTGTCAGCAATCGCGCGCATACGTGCCCAATCTTTGTGGCGGGAATAGGCGGAGAACCCGCCAATTAACATCTTTGGTCGGGTTTCCAACGCAATACGCTCCATTTCATCGTAGTCGATCAGCCCCGTGTCGGGGTTCAATCCATAAGGGACGATTTTGTAGTGGCGACCAGAAAAGTTGAGGGGTTACCGTGGGTCAGATGCCCGCCCTGAGCGAGATTCATGCCCATCACCGTATCACCTGGGTTAGTCAATGCCAGAAACACGGCCGCATTAGCCTGCGCGCCAGCGTGGGGCTGGACGTTAGCATAATCACAGTCAAACAGCGCCTTGGCCCGTTCGATCGCCAGACGTTCAGCCACGTCGACATATTCACAGCCGCTGTAGTAGCGCTTGTCAGGGTAGCCTTCCGCATATTTGTTGGTGAACACGGAGTTCTGGATCGCCATCACCAGCGGACTGGCATAGTTCTCTGAGGCGATCAGTTCAATGTGAGTTTCCTGCCGGTGTTCTTCATGCCGGATGGCGTCGGCCAGTTCCGGGTCGAAGTCGGTAAGGGTAAGAGAAGCGTCATACATGGGCATTGTCCTATACGTTCGTCATGGGTTTTTAATCGTGTGATTTTGTGCGAGGGTCGTCAGGCCAGTAGTAGCTATCCGGTAGCGGACGGGCGCCAAAGATCGCCTGACCGACACGCACCACGGTCGCGCCCTCCTCAATGGCTATTTCAAAATCGCCGGACATACCCATGGATAACTCATCCAGATCGATGCCAGCCGGGAGATTTTGCTGCAATCGCTCGCGCAGTTGACGCAGCCGTACAAAACACTGGCGCACGCGTTCGGCCTCGCTGGAGAACAGCGCCAGCGTCATCAATCCACGCACACGTAGCGCAGAGAATGCGGGAAGCGCCTGAATAAAAGTCGGAACATCCTCAGGAGACAAACCGTATTTGCTAACTTCACCGGAGGTATTCACCTGAACGAATACATCCAGCGAACGTCCTTCAACCTGCAAACGACGATCCAGCGCTTCAGCCAGTCGCAGGCTGTCCAGCGCCTGAAATTCGGTAGCGAAGCGCGCCACCAGTTTCGCCTTGTTGGTTTGCAGGTGCCCAATGACCGACCACTGTAAATCGGCTAAGTCCTGCATCGATTCCCATTTACGGTACGCCTCTTGCACTTTGTTCTCGCCCAATACCCGACAACCCGCCATATGGGCCATACGCAGGCGGCTTTCGGGCTTGGTCTTACTGACTGGCAACAATCGCACCGTGGCTGGATCGCGGCCGACGCGTTGGCAGGCCGCTTCGATGCGAGCCTGAACCGCTGCCAGATTGAACTGGAAATCTTCAACCGTGGCGGCTTCGGGATAGCGACCGTGCCTGTCGTGGCGAGTGGGAGTATCGGAAGAGAGCGGCATCAGCTTAACCCCTGACGAAGTGAATGAATGGATTGTGAAACGTATTTATAGATTTAAAATAGCCGGATGTTCCCCACCATTTTTATGACAAGAGGCAGACCAATTGTTCAAACACGCTCAGCTTGAATCGGTCAAGGCCTGGATTGGCGATCCTGCGCAAGGTGCCCTCCCCTGCACGCCCGCATCCAGAGGGCGATTCGCCAGTTAATCCTCGATGGCATTCTTGACGTGGGCAAATCCTTACCCGCCTCACGCGCGCTGGCTACATCACTGGGGTCTCGCGCGATACGGTCGAATCGGCTTACAGCCAGTTGCATGCGGAAGGATTTATCGAACGTCGCATCGGCAGCGGCAGTTTTGTGTCAGAACGGGCAAAACGTCTGCCAGGACGTGGCAAAGCCCGGAAAACGGGAGATAGCAAAGCAGAATTGCGCCTCAGCCAACGCGGTAGCGCCATGTTTCAGAATGGTGGGGTGCGCGATTTCATCATCCCGCGTGCATTCGCGCCCGGCGTGCCGGAAACACGCTGTTTTCCCCTCCAGACGTGGGAGCGGCTAGAGCGGCAGGTACTAAAAGAATATGGCACAAGGGCGCTGCTGCACAGCCCGCCACAGGGCATGGAAGCGCTGAGGCGCGCCATCGCAGATTATGTCAATCTCGAACGGGGCGCTCGCGCCACGCCCGATCGCGTGTTAGTGCTGACCAGTTCCCAACAAGCGCTAACCCTGTGTGCGAATGTCCTGCTGGATGCCGGCGATCGGCTCTTCCTTGAAGATCCCGTGTACCATGGCGCACGCAAGGCATTTGAAGCGGCCGGGCTCGCGTGCGTGCCGATCCCATTAGACGCCGATGGTTTGCAGGTCGAACATCTGCTTGAAGTCAGCAACGCACACAATGCGCCCGCGAAAGCCGTGTTCCTGACGCCGTCACACCAATTTCCCACAGGTGCAACGCTGGCGCTGGATCGACGTCTGGCCGTGATCGAATGGGCCCGGCAGCACCAGAGCTGGATTATTGAAGACGATTACGACAGCGAGTTCCACTATGCGGGCAAACCTACCGCCTGCGTACAGGGACTCGACCCGCACGCTCGAACTATCTATATCGGCACTTTCACTAAATCGCTGTTTCCCGGCCTGCGCATCGGCTATATGGTTCTGCCGCCGCAATTGGTTGCCCCGATGACCGTGGCTCGCACCCTGATGGATGGGCACAGTGCTCCCATCCCACAGCTCACGCTGGCACGTTTTATCGAAGGAGGACACTTCGGCGCCTATGTACGCACGATGCGCACCGTTTATGCGGAACGTCGCGATGTTCTGGCACGGCTAGTGCGTCAGCATCTGGCTGACTTCGTGGAGCCACAGGTGCCAGCCGGAGGCATGCAGATGCCCTGCCTCTTCATCCGAGACATCCCTGAACACGATGCGGTGGAGTCCGCACGCCGAGCCGGTATCGACCTGCTCGGGCTGACAGCACTGTATGCATCATCGGGTCAGCATCAAGCCGGTTTCCTCATGGGGTTTGCTGCCCACGCGCCGCATGAACTGGACATTGCCGTGAAAACATTAGCGAAGGTACTGCGTGCACTGTGCCGAGGATAAGCGTCATTAAAAGCCGTTTGCGGGAAGAAGGATGAGATCGCAGACAATCGTTTTAAAGCAAAAAAACCGCAGGCCGAAGCCTGCGGTCATATCATCATTATAGCGATGCTTATTTAGCCGCTTTTTCTTCGGCTGCTGGTTTTTCAGCTTTCGCGTCATCCGCTGCTTTCAGGTCAGCTTCAGATTTAATGTCCAGCAGTTCAACGTCGAACACCAACGTGGAGTTAGCCGGAATGCCAGGCACGCCGTTTTCGCCATAGGCCAGTGCTGGTGGGATAGCCAGCTTGATTTTGCCGCCTTTCTTAACGTGTTTCAGGCCTTCGGTCCAGCCAGGAATCACACCGTCCAAACGGAAAGAAAGTGGCTCGCCACGTTTGTAGGAGTTGTCGAACTCGCTACCGTCAACCAGCGTACCTTTGTAGTTAACCACAACAGTATCGCTGTCCTTCGGCGCGTTGCCGCTACCTTCTTTCTCAACCTGATACAGAAGGCCAGATTCAGTTTTCTTCACGCCTTTTTCTTTGGCGAAGGATTCAAGATACTTAGTACCTTTGTCCGCGTTATCTTTCGCATCTTGCTTCATTTTGGCTTCAGCGGCGGCTTTAACTTTGCCTTCAAAACCTTGCAGCGTTTTCTCGATTTCTTCGTCAGTCAGCTTGCTCTTGTCAGCAAAAGCATCCTGCACGCCAGCAATCAACTGCTCTTTATCCAGTTTAATGCCTAATTTTTCCTGCTCTTTCAGAGAGTTATCCATGTAACGTCCTAAAGATGCACCTAACGCATAAGCCGCTGCCTGCTCATCGTTCTTGAATTTGGCTGCCGCAGTATTGTCAGACGCCTGCGCCTTGTCTGCCGCCAAAACCTGGCCTGCGTTCAGAGCCAGAGCCATCGTTGTTGCTAACAGCGTTACTTTAAACAGTGATTTCATCCATTTCTCCAGCATCTGGAGCAACGCGCTCCAGCCATCATTAAAATACATTCGCGCCTACTATAACTGTGCGGACGAAGACAACACAACGACGCACTCGACAATCCTTTGATAAAAAACGTCAGGAAGCTTTTCCGACATCATTTGTGTCGTCCTAAGGCCATCTGGCGACAATATGCCCCACTCTGTATAGCCCATTGCGCC
Source organism: Pectobacterium sp. PL152 (assembly GCA_021907015.1). Classification (GTDB taxonomy): domain Bacteria; phylum Pseudomonadota; class Gammaproteobacteria; order Enterobacterales; family Enterobacteriaceae; genus Pectobacterium. Next base: position 1,965,555 of record CP091064.1, read on the forward strand.
CTACTGCGACCGTTTTTACTACCAGAAGTTTCCGCTTTCTGACAAACTCGCGGGTAACAAGAAGTAAGGGGAATAGCGATGTCACCATCAGCACTTGAAGAACGGCTCGAACAGTTGGAAAGCCGACAGGCTTTTCAGGAAGTCACCATAGAAGAGCTCAACCAAACAGTGATTCAGCACGAGCGGGAAATTAGCCGCCTGCGCGAACACGTACGCCTACTCACCGACAGGCTACGCAACCAGCAAACCTCGCTCGTTGCCCCCAGTCTGAAGAGACGCCACCACCGCATTATTGAGAGCTGCGCTTGTGATATCGGCGCTCAAGGCAGGTCAGATATAAAAAAACCTCAGGTGATAGTCATCAACCTGAGGTTTTTTTTATGCGCTACGACTAACTAGTGGCAACCGCATCCACCGTGGCCGCCGCAGCCGCCTTTACCGTGCTGGTGACCGTGGTCGTGGTCGTGATCATGGCCGTGACCGCCACAGCAGCCGTCACCATGTTCATGATCGTGCTCACCGTGAACGTGACCGTGCGCCAGCTCTTCTTCCGTTGCTTCGCGGATAGCAACAACTTCAACGTTGAAGCTCAGGTTTTGGCCTGCCAGCATGTGGTTGCCGTCGACAACAACGTGGTCGTCTTCAACTTCGGTGATTTCAACTGGCACTGGACCCTGATCGGTCTCAGCCAGGAAACGCATGCCAACCTGCAACTCGTCAACGCCCATAAAGACATCTTTCGGTACGCGCTGAACCAGATTCTCATCATAGTTGCCGTAAGCGTCGTTGGAACCGATGTTCACATCAAATTTCTCGCCTGCTTCACGGCCTTCCAACGCTTTTTCCAGACCAGAAATCAGGGAACCGTGACCATGCAGATAGTCCAACGGCGCACTCACCGGAGACTCATCAACCAACACACCGTCTTCTGTACGTACCTGATAGGCCAGGCTGACCACCAGATCTTTTGCTACTTTCATGATATCTCCTACCGTTGGAAATCAAACTGGCGCAAATTGTAGCTGAAAAATGTCCCTATGTACCGTCCGGAATCAAAAAACGTCAACGGTTGATGACAATGCCATCATGGACACGTCTCCCTCATTCAGGCCGGAAGATCCCGATAATTTCGTTAGCCTGAGGGGTTGATGCCGCCACGGGTTCATCTGCCTGGCTCTGGCGGTATCCGCACTTCACGCATACCACAACCTCGACGTCATCCTCTCGTCCAACCGCCAGCGTGTCCTGCGCCTGACACGTCGGGCATACTGCCCCCTGCAATAAAGCGTTTACGCATGATAACTCCCATTCATCTCCGCCCTAAAATCTAGAACCTGAAATCTAGAACCTATTCCAATAGGCGTTATTGACTCTTACTCGTCGTCCTCATCCCACACACTAGGCCGACGGCGCTCACGCTGCATTTCCCGCTGGAAAATGTCTTCCAACTCACGGCGCGCCTCTTTCACACGGGAGATTTGTGCCATCATCCCCGTCAGCTGTGGCACCAGCTCACGCAGCATACGCATATCCAGACGGCGGAAGTGCTGTTGCGCGCGCATCGCCTGATGGGGGTGCATGCCCAGCGTCACCAGCGTTTTCCGCCCCAGTTCCAGCGCGCTGGAAAAGGTTTCACGCGAGAAGTATCTTACGCCCGTCTGCAATAGCTCGTGGGCTTCAACACGCCCGCGTGCCCGCGCCAGAATCTCCAGATTTGGAAAATGTTGCTGACAGAGGTGCACAATTTCCATCGTGTCTTCCGGCGCATTACAGGTGATCACGATTGAACGCGCTTTATCCGCACCTGCCGAACGCAACAGTTCCAGCTCTGTGGCATCGCCATAGTAAACTTTATAGCCATAGCTGCGCATCAGGCTCACGGCGCTGATATCACGCTCCAGAACGGTAATCCGCATTTTGTTCGCCATTAATAAGCGACCGATCACCTGTCCGAAACGCCCGAAGCCCACCACGATCACCTGCGGTTCGTCATCCTCGACATACGGTTTCTCATCCGGCACATCCTGCACGTTGTAACGACGAACCAGAATACGGTCGATCACCTGCATCAGCAGCGGTGTCGTCATCATCGATAGCGTCACCGTCACCAGCAATAGCGGCAGTTGCTCGCCTTTCAAGACATTGAATGAAGCCGCAGCGGAAAACAGGACGAAAGCGAACTCGCCGCCCTGACTCAGCACGCCAGCAAACTGCAAGCGTTCGGAGCGGCGCATCCGGTTAACCCGCGCAAGGAAATACAGTACAGCCGCTTTCACTGCCACCAGCACCAGCACCGCAATCATAATCTTCACGATGTGGGTGTAGAGGATGCCGAGATTCAGCGCCATCCCCACCGAGATAAAGAACAGGCCCAGCAGCAAGCCTTTGAATGGTTCGATGGCAATTTCAAGCTCATGCCGATACTCGCTTTCCGCCAGTAGAATACCGGCAATAAAGGTGCCTAGCGCCATGGAAAGCCCCAGCGTTTCCATAAATAGCGCCGAGCCGAGCACCAGCAACAGCGCGGCGGCGGTGAAGACCTCACGCACGCCGGATGCCGCAATAAAGCGGAACAGCGGACGCACCAGATAGCGGCCACCGATTAACATGCCGAGAAACGCCGCAACCTTCAGACCGATTCGTTCCCAATCGCCGAAATCGCCCTGCACACCCGCCAGAATCGGAATCAGTGCCAACGCGGGAATCACAGCCAAATCCTGAAACAGCAGGACAGAGAAACCCAGTTGCCCCGACTCATTACGGTTCATGCCCTTTTCGCGCATCAGCTGTAGCGCCATGGCCGTTGACGACATCGCCAGCCCGACGCCGCCAATCAGCGCGGACTGCCACGAAAAGTCCGTCAGATACAAGGCGCCGCCTAAAAGCAGCGTACTCAGGCCAACCTGAGCCGCACCAACGCCAAAGATCGAGCGGCGCAGCGTCCAGAGCTTGGAGGGATTCAATTCCAGACCGATGATGAACATCAGGAAAACGACGCCCAGCTCCGAGAAGTGCAGAATCGCTTCCACATCACGGATGAAGCCGAGCCCCCAAGGGCCAATGGCGATTCCGGCGATCAAATAGCCCAGGACGGCACCAATGCCTAATCGGGCAGCAATCGGTACAGCTACAACCGCCACAAACAAAAACAAGACTCCGGCGGTCAGTAGCGCAGAACTCTCCATATTAGCGTTCCTCTTCAGGTAAAGGGGAGGATAGCCATTCACCGTAAGCTCTGGCTTGACTCGACAACACATCGGGCTGTAAACGGCGCGCCCAATAGATAATCATGGGGTGCATCCAATGCATACGGCACATGGCCGCCGTCAGCTCAAACGGACGGAGCAAATCTTCCATCGGGTAACGATTACTCCCGTCAGGATGATAGGCATCTTCCGGTTCACCGGTTGTAATCACAGAGCGCCAGTATTTCCCCGCCAGCGCATTACCACCAATCCCGTTGGCAAAGCCGCGGGATAGCACCCTATCGAGCCACTCTTTCAGCAAAGCCGGACAGCTGTAGGTATAAAATGGATGTTGGAAAACAATGACCTGATGCTCACGCAGCAGCTGTTGTTCATGATGGATATCGATAAAAAAATCAGGATAGTGTGCGTAAAGATCGTGCACGGTTACATTCGCCAACTGCTGCGCCGGTTGCAATAAGACCCGGTTTGCTACCGAATCCTGTGGTTCCGGATGGGCATACAGCAGCAAAATCTTCGGTGGCTGCGACATCATTCCCCTCCAAAGCGTCGTCATGATAATTGTTTTCCGTTACCATGCTGCGCAACGACTAAAAACAGGACACCGCGTGTCCTGATATGTCCATAATTTAACATACTCTGAACATACGGCGCTTTATGATTGTTTTCTCTTCGCTGCAAATTCGACGTGGTGTACGCGTTCTGATCGACAACGCGACAGCAACGGTTAATCCCGGCCAGAAAGTGGGTCTGGTTGGCAAGAACGGCTGTGGTAAATCTACCCTGCTGTCTTTACTGAAAGGTGAAATCAGCGCCGATGGCGGCAGCGCGACATTCCCGCAAAACTGGTCACTGGCCTGGGTTAATCAGGAAACGCCGGCCCTGGACAAACCCGCGCTGGACTACGTGATTGACGGCGATCGCGAGTTCCGCCAACTGGAAGCGGCGTTGCAGACCGCCAATGAAGAGAACGACGGCAACGCCATTGCCACGCTGCACGGCAAGCTGGATGCCATTCAGGCCTGGACGATTCAGGCCAGAGCCTCAAGCCTGCTCAATGGGCTAGGATTTTCTCAGTCACAGTTACAGCAGCCTGTCAGCGCCTTTTCCGGCGGCTGGCGGATGCGTCTGAATCTGGCGCAGGCGCTGATCTGTCGCTCCGATCTGCTACTGCTCGATGAACCGACTAACCACCTCGATCTGGATGCGGTCATCTGGCTGGAAAAGTGGCTGAAAAACTACACGGGCACGCTGGTGCTCATCTCGCACGACCGCGATTTCCTCGATCCGGTCGTGACCAAAATTCTGCACATCGAGCAGCAGTCGCTCAACGAATACACCGGCAACTATTCTTCGTTTGAACGCCAGCGTGCCACCCGTCTTGCACAGCAGCAGTCGCTCTATGAACACCAGCAGGAACGCGTCGCGCATCTGCAACACTATATTGACCGCTTCCGTGCGAAAGCGACCAAAGCCAAGCAGGCGCAAAGTCGGATAAAAATGCTGGAACGCATGGAGCTGATTGCGCCAGCGCATGTCGATAACCCTTTCCGCTTCAGTTTTCGCGCCCCAGAATCGCTGCCCAATCCATTAATGAAGATGGAAAAGGTCAGCGCAGGCTATGGCGACAAGCTGATTCTGGAATCGATTAAACTCAATTTAGTGCCGGGTTCGCGCATCGGGCTGCTCGGCCATAACGGTGCGGGTAAATCCACGCTAATCAAATTGCTTGCTGGCACGCTTGCCCCGCTGCAAGGCGAAATCGGGCTGGCGAAGGGCGTGAAGCTCGGTTACTTCGCCCAGCATCAGTTAGAGTTTCTGCGTGCGGATGAGTCACCCTTGCAACATCTGGTGCGCCTGGCAGAGCGGGAAACGGAACAGCAGTTGCGCGACTACCTCGGCGGCTTCGGTTTTCAGGGCGACAAAGTCACCGAGATCACCGAGCGCTTCTCTGGAGGCGAAAAAGCCCGTCTGGTGCTGGCGCTGATCGTCTGGCAGCGCCCGAACCTCCTGTTGCTCGACGAACCGACCAACCACCTCGATCTGGATATGCGCCAGGCGTTGACCGAAGCGTTAATCGATTTTGAAGGCGCGCTGGTTGTCGTTTCGCACGATCGACATCTGATCCGTTCGACCACCGACGATCTTTATCTGGTACACGACCAGAAAGTAGAACCGTTCGACGGCGATTTGGAAGATTACCAACAGTGGCTGGTCGGCCTGCAACGTCAGGAAAATGCGGCGGCTGAAACACCAAAAGAGAATGCCGCCAACAGCGCGCAGGGCAGAAAAGATCAGAAACGTCGCGAAGCTGAGTTGAGAACGCAAACCCAACCGCTGCGTAAACAAATCACCAAGCTTGAACAACAGATGGAAAAGCTGGGAGAAACGCTGGCAGCGCTTGAAGCCCGACTGGCTGACAGCGCAATCTATGACATCAGCCGCAAGGCCGAACTCACCGACTGCCTGCAACAACAAACCAAAGTCAAAATCGAGCTGGAAGAAACAGAGCTGTCCTGGCTGGATGCGCAGGAACAGCTAGAGCAGATGATGCAGAGCGAGTAAATACATTTACCCATCCGAGCGGGCGCCCCCGCTCGCTTTCCCACTTTTTCTTTCTCTCTCACGACATTATCTCAACAAGTGATGATAAAGCGCATTGAGCGTAATATTTTCCCAAGGTAATATTTCGCGATTAATCTACTGATTTCTACACACTTACCTATTCACTGACATTGAAGGCCGCAGGGCATAAAACGGCCGAACAATAAGGCAAGGACAACATTTATGATGGAAAATACGCCGTCTGTTTCTACAGACTCCTTCTCTGCCACGTTCACCGCTTCTGGCAACAACACCGTCACCCTAACCGCAAGCGATGCGTTATCTGAGCTCAACCTGTCGCAGCTTAGCGAGCAGGAGAAAAGCGAAGTATCGGTGCTGGTCAATAAAATTGATATTACTGACCCGATGCTGTCCATCTCTTACGCCGCAAATACCATGGGCAATATTTCGCGTTTTTCAGAATCTTTAATGCAGGAAGTCAGAGCAAAAGATGCGGGCGTGATTGGTGAACAGCTGACAGATCTGCTGATGAAGGTAAAGTCGGTCGACCTCACCGTGTTTGACACTAAACAAAGCTTCTTTGCCTCCTTCCCATTGATAGGAAAACTGTTCAGCACCATCCAACGTACGCTGCTGGAATATCAAACACTGGCACAGCAGGTTGATACCGTTTCTAAAAAACTCGAAAGCGCCATGATGGAGCTCTTGCGTAATATCTCCACGCTGGAACAACTCTTCATACGCAACCGCGAGTATTTTCAACAAATCACGCTGCATATCATTGCCGGTAAACAGAAATTGGCAGCGATTCAGTCTGGCGATCTGACCGCCGCACAGGAAAAAGCACAGCGCACTAACGACCCGATGGATATGCAGTACGTGCGCGACTTAGTGAGCAACATACAGCGCTTTGAAAGACGCCTGCACGATCTGATGATGTCCCGCACCATCGCGATCCAAACCGCGCCTCAAATTCGTTTGATGCAAAGTAATAGCCAGTCGCTCGCCGAGAAAATTCAGAGCAGCATTCTCTCCACGATCCCGTTGTGGAAAAGTCAGATCGTGATGGCAATAACGCTGCATTCACAGCGCAAATCGGCAAAACTGCAAAAGAAGTCTCTGATACCACCAATGCCATGCTGAGAAGAAATGCAGAAATGCTCCAGCTCGGCACCGTTGAAACCGCGCGGGAAGTCGAACGCTCGATTGTGGACATCGAAACCTTACGTGAAGTGCAAAGCCGCCTTCTGAACACCATCGAAGAAACCGTCACGATTGCCAATGACGCCAGAGTACGTCGCGCTGATGTAGAGAAAGAACTGGGCACGATGGAAACAGAGCTAAGAACGCGTCTGGCCGAGATTGCAGCGAACCAACAACACGCGATGCAGCAACGTTCTGCATAAATCATTTCGTTTTGCTAAGTGGTCTTCGTTGAATATGCAAAATGCATCTTCCCCTCCAGATGAGGGATGGCAAAAGAAACTAGGTCGTTTGTGCCTGACGCTATTTAAACTCTGGGGATTAGTCTGCGCTGTTTTGATCGTCTCTGCGATGATTACTATGGTGTTTCTAAATAAATTATATCCAGTCCTCATGGCGGACGAAAACGTTCAAGGCACCGTTTTCATGGTGAATACTTTCAGCTTAATTCTGCTGTGGTACGCCATTACCCGGCGCCAGGTTGATATGATTTGGCCACTTCTGGTTGGCGTGATTTGGTTCATTACGCAAGATGCCATATTCGTTTTGGGCTGGATTGCCGCAGCGTGGTGGATAATCAAAGCATGCTCCGAGATTTCTCATCCTCGTCTCGATACAATTATCCAGTTTCTTCTCGTTTTCATCATCATAATGGGCTATACCGATTCACATAAATTTGGTGAACACCCTTTCTATAATACGGCCTTCGCCACGTGCATTGTGCTAGGTGCGATGTGCCATTACCAAGGAAAAACGTTTTTCAAAATAAGGAAAAACCAACCCAAAACACCCATTCCGGCACCAACACCTATGTCGCCTCAACCTTCACCGGTCATTATTACACCACCTATCCAGAAAGCGATTACGTTTGAGAGCCGTATCGCACGGTTGCAAAACTTACAGAAGCTCCCCACCGAGCTTCTCGACGAACTGAAAATTATCGTTGAGTACGGACAGCTTATTGTCACGTGTATGAAGGAAGATCCCAAGGATGTGGAGCCAGGCACGGCATTTCTTAATCGTTATCTTCCCGCTGTAGAGAAAGTAGCAGGCGAATTTGTCAGACTCTCCACCCAATTAGAGAAACACGGTAAATCGGACGATTTTCTGCTGAAGAATATTACCGCGCTGAAAGCGTTGGGGTCCGCTTTTCAACAGCAACATGCACGGCTGCTGGAGAACGATACACTGGATTTTGATGCCGAACTTAACATGGTTAATAATTTATTAAAAACAGATGGTTATAAATAAATCCCATCGGTAGCATGCTACTTGCAGCGTAGTGGCTAAGTCGCGAGCAAAACACCGCTCGCGACGTTATCACACCAGTATTAATGCCAAATCAATAGCACGCAGGCGGCGGTCAGCAGGCCCATCGACACATTAAAGATAATCCACGCTTTCTTACTGCGCAGCAGTCGCCCAATCATCGTGCCAAATCCGAGCCAGAGAACACCGGACACCAGATTGACCATCACAATCCCGATGCTTATCGCGATCACAGACTGGTTATAACCGTCGCCCGCCAGACTAAAGCTGGCAACCGCGCCCAGCGCCATGAGCCACGCTTTCGGGTTCAGGAATTGCAGCAACCACCCTTGGTAAAGCCGGATCGGCTTGGGCGGCGCAACGGAGGTTTCCAGCCGTTCGTAAGCCGCCGTGGCGATTTTCCACGCCAGCCAGAGCAAATAGGCACTACCGAGGACTTTCAGGATAAAGTGCAGCGAAGGATAAATAAGAATCAAACCACCGACACCGAATGCCACCAGCAGCAAAATGCTCTGCATGCCCAGCATGATGCCGATCATCAGCCACAGTGAACGCATAAAACCAAAATTCGCGCCCGAGGTGGTCAACAGCATATTATTCGGCCCCGGCGTGATGGCCGCCACCCACAAAAACCCTAACATCGACAGAAATAAACTCAGTTCCATTATTTGTGGGCGCTCCTGACCCAAATATCGTACCAACTGGCAGCATTGAAGCTAACAGTGTGATATTGATCGTACAAGAGCCGACAACAAGATTTCTATATCCTTTATGTATGACCAGTTTCGTCCGCTGAGCGGCGCCCATAATCCGCATCTTCAAACGCTACTACCGCGTCTGATTCGCCGTCACGCGCAGTTTTCGCCAGTCTGGCAACCGCTTGAGTTACCGGACGGTGATTTCGTCGATCTGGCGTGGAGCGAAGCGCCCGAACAGGCACGGCACAAACCGCGCGTGGTACTGTTTCACGGGCTGGAAGGTAGCTTTCATAGCCCCTACGCCCACGGCCTGCTGCATGCCTGTCAACAGCGCGGCTGGCTGGCCGTCATCATGCATTTTCGTGGGTGCAGCGGAAAACCCAACCGGATGAAGCGTATTTATCACTCCGGCGAAACCAGCGATGCCAGCTATTTTCTGCGCTGGATGCAAGAGACGCTGGGCGATGCCCCTACCGCCGCCATCGGCGTGTCCCTCGGCGGTAACATGCTGGCCTACCTGCTCGCGCAGCAAGGCGAATCCTGCTATCTCTCTGCTGCCGTCATTGTTTCCGCGCCATTGATGCTCGAACCCTGTAGCCGTCGCATGGAGCAAGGCTTCTCCCGCGTCTATCAGCACTACCTGCTGCGACTGCTGAAGCAAAATGCCGGCCGCAAGCTGGCAGCCTACCCGGACACGCTGCCGATTCAGTTGCCGCAACTGAAACGCATCCGCCAGTTACGCGAGTTTGATGACGTCATTACGTCGCGTATCCACGGCTTCCGCGACGCCGCCGACTACTATCGACGCTGTAGCGCTCTGCCACTATTGCCTCAGATACGTAAACCGCTGCTCATCATCCATGCGAAGGACGATCCTTTCATGACGTCAGAGGTGATCCCCGATCTGTCGCAGTTACCGTCTAATATTGAATATCAGCTAACAGAACACGGCGGGCATGTCGGCTTCGTCGGTGGAACGCTGATGAAACCGGAAATGTGGCTGGAACAGCGCATTCCCAACTGGCTTAGCCCATTTTTGGACCACGCCACCGATTCCCCTTTGACGCAGGAACCCTAGCGTGATTATTCCCTGGCAACAGCTCGATCCAGAAACGCTGGATAACATCATCGAATCTTTCGTCCTGCGGGAAGGTACCGATTACGGCGAACAGGAGCGGTCGCTGGCGCAAAAAGTGGAAGATATCCGCAGACAGCTCAAGTCCGGCGAGGTGGTGCTGGTGTGGTCTGAGTTACATGAGACCCTCAATATTATGCCGCGCGACCAGTTCAATGCCGGAGGGCATGCCCCCTATTGAGCATGCCGAAAGGCGTGAAAGAATGCGCCAAACATGCTAACAATGATAAAAACTTACGTCATTTTTGAGGATGCGCGCAGGCTCTCGGCCTATGCGGGCATCGCGATCACGGAGTTACGCGTCTTATGTCACATCAGCATCCGATCATTGCGGTTACCGGCTCCAGCGGGGCGGGAACCACGACAACCAGTCTGGCCTTCCGTAAGATTTTTCAGCAGTTTGACCTACGTGCCGCCCAGTTGGAAGGCGATAGCTTTCACCGCTATACCCGCCCGGAAATGGACATGGCGATTCGCAAAGCGCGTGATTTAGGGCGCCACATCAGCTACTTCGGCCCGGAAGCGAATGACTTCAGCCTGCTGGAACAGTCGTTTATCGAATATGGCCTACACGGCCGCGGCCAGACGCGTAAATACCTTCATACTTACGATGAAGCTATCCCTTATAATCAGGTTCCCGGAACATTCACGCCGTGGGAGCCGATGCCGGAACCTACCGACATCCTGTTTTATGAAGGGCTGCACGGCGGCGTAGTCACCGAGCAAAACGACGTGGCACAGCATGTCGATCTGCTCGTCGGCGTGGTGCCAATCGTCAACCTGGAATGGATTCAAAAGCTGATTCGTGACGTTAATGAGCGCGGCCACTCGCGTGAAGCGGTGATGGATTCCGTCGTCCGCTCAATGGAAGACTACATCACCTACATCACCCCACAGTTCTCTCGTACGCACATCAACTTCCAGCGCGTACCTACCGTGGACACCTCCAACCCGTTCGCCGCTAAATCGATTCCCTCGCTGGACGAAAGCTTCGTCGTGATTCACTTTCAGGGGTTGGATAACATTGATTATCCCTATCTGCTCGCCATGTTGCAGGGCTCGTTTATCTCCCACATCAACACGCTGGTCGTTCCCGGCGGGAAAATGGGGCTGGCAATGGAGCTCATCATGGCACCGCTGGTGCAGCGGTTAATGGAAGGGAAAACCATCGAATAAGCATCGAGAGACACGGGGCGACCACAGGGATGAGGCCTCCCTACGGGAACCTCCCCCTGTGTTTCCCCTAATAACAGGATTAAGTGAACAGAACTAGTGCCCAGAGAGAGGGATTATTCCAACACTCTAATTTCGTGGCTGTGCGTTACCTCAACGGCTTTGCCCAGCATCAGTGCCACAGAGCAGTATTTTTCCGCAGACAGAGTGACCGCGCGCTCGACGGCTTTGTCGGTCAGCCCTTTCCCCGTAACGATAAAATGCAGATTAATATGGGTAAATAAACGCGGCGCTTCAGACCGGCGCTCTGACGTCAATTTCACTTCACAATCCGCCACATCGTTACGACCTTTTTGCAGAATCGACACCACATCAATCGCGCTGCATCCCCCCACTGACATCAACACCATTTCCATCGGACTGGGCGCTTTATCGCCGGAATTGCCGTCCATCAAGATCTGGTGCCCTGATGCGGATTCGCCCAAAAACGTTAAGCCTTCAACCCATTTTACCCGTGCCTGCATGGTGCCTCTCCACTAAAAATTTTTTGAAAATTTATACCGTTACTGTACAAAAACCAGCGTTAATCAGAGCTTTGTCATGCTGAAGCGAGACAACACAAGACACGTCCTTAAAGCTGTGTTAAAACGAAAATAGAATAGACCTTTTCTGGACAAAGCCAGAAACGAAGAAGATGATGACGTAGCCAGATATACCCAGCCACGTTTACGTTGCAGCAAGGCAGCAACCGGAAAATCAAGGGTACAGTGGTTCCAGTATATTCCCTGACGTCATTCTGCCTAGACTGAATTTTATTTTTTAGCAGTTAAACACGCCGTACAGGGAACTCTGACCCCTGTAATTTGCGCAGTGAATTACAACAGAGGATGATAGCGAATGGTTCTCGGCAAACCGCAGACAGACCCAACTCTCGAATGGTTCCTTTCCCATTGTCATATCCACAAGTATCCATCGAAGAGCACGCTTATTCACCAAGGTGAAAAAGCAGAAACGCTTTACTACATCGTGAAAGGCTCTGTCGCAGTGCTAATCAAAGATGAAGAAGGCAAGGAAATGATTCTTTCCTACCTCAATCAGGGCGATTTCATCGGCGAGCTCGGCCTGTTTGAAGAAGGTCAGGAACGCAGCGCTTGGGTGCGGGCAAAAACCGCCTGTGAAGTGGCTGAAATCTCCTATAAAAAATTCCGCCAGCTCATCCAGGTTAACCCTGATATTCTCATGCGTCTGTCTGCACAAATGGCAAGCAGACTCCAGGTTACCTCAGAGAAAGTCGGCAACCTCGCCTTCCTTGATGTAACCGGCCGTATTGCCCAAACCCTACTCAACCTGGCCAAACAACCTGATGCCATGACGCATCCAGATGGCATGCAAATAAAAATTACCCGTCAGGAAATTGGGCAAATCGTTGGCTGCTCGCGTGAAACCGTGGGCCGCATTCTGAAAATGTTAGAAGACCAGAACCTGATCTCTGCGCACGGTAAAACGATTGTCGTTTACGGCACTCGCTAAATCCCTGTCGCTGTACCCTACCAATAAAAAAGCGTGAAGCCTCGGCCTCACGCTTTTTTTTTATGGCGAGCGTCCTGCTCGCCACCCTACGGGCCGTCGCAAGCGACGTTGAAAAACGTTCCCTACGTTTTTTTATGGCGAGCGTCCTGCTCGCCACCCTACGGGCCGTCGCAAGCGACGTTGAGAGAATAACTCAGTTTGCTGCGTTAACCACCTGTGCAACGGCTTTGGCGAACTTCGCCATCCCCTGCACAATATCGTCTTCATCAATGATCAAAGACGGCACAAAGCGGATGACGTTCGGCCCTGCCATCAGCACCATCAGACCCTGCGCTGTTGCAGCAGCCAGAAACTCGCCAGCGCGACCATGCCACTGCGGTTTCAATTCCGCCCCCAGCAGTAGCCCCATACCGCGAACCTGCTCGAATACAGCGTACTGCTGGTTAATTTTCTCAAGCTCACTAACAAAACGATCGTGCCGATCTGCCACGCCTGACAGCACTTCCGGCGTGTTAATGATATCCAGCGCGGCTTCGGCCACCGCACAGGCCAGCGGGTTGCCGCCATAAGTGGTGCCGTGTACCCCAACCGTCATCACAGAGGCGATTTCTTCCGTCGTCAGCATCGCGCTAATCGGGAATCCACCGCCCAACGCTTTAGCGGTGGTGAGAATATCCGGCGTAATACCGTAGTGCATGTAGCTGAATAATTTACCGGTACGCCCCATCCCACTCTGCACTTCATCAAATACCAGCAGCGCCTTGTGCTGATCGCACAGATCGCGAACGCCTTGCAAGAACTCAGGCGTAGCAGGCGTAATACCGCCCTCGCCCTGAATCGGCTCCAGTACGACTGCGCAGGTGTGATCGTCCATCACTGCTTTGACCGCAGCCAGATCGTTGAAAGGAACATGGACAATATCCGCAGGCTTAGGTCCGAAACCATCGGCATATTTAGGCTGTCCGCCAACCGAGACGGTGAACAGCGTCCGACCATGAAACGCATTGTAGAAGGCGATAATCTTGGTTTTATACGGGCTATGGCGTTTAACCGCATAGTGACGCGCCAGTTTAAATGCGGCTTCGTTAGCCTCAGCACCGGAGTTAACAAAGAACACACGATCGGCAAAAGTGGCATCAATCAATTTGCTGGCGAGGCGTAGTGCAGGTTCGTTGGTGAAAATATTGCTGGTGTGCCACAGTTTTTCACCCTGCTGCTGCAATGCATTAACCAGTGCAGGATGGCAGTGGCCCAGTGCCGTAACCGCAATGCCACCGGAGAAATCGATATACTCACGGCCGTCCTGATCCCAGACGCGACTCCCTTTACCTTTCACTGGTACAAATTTCGCGGGTGCATAAACCGGCAAAATCACTTTATCGTGAGTATCCCGTGTCACTGCTTTCTGCTCTGCTGCCATTTGCTGCCTCACTCTGCTATCCATCACGTTAGAATGAAAATATAGTCAATAAATATGCATAAAAAATCAATTACAGGCAATATTAAATCGGCTACTAGAGAGAATAACTTTCTATATAGCTAAATTTTAAGGAAATTATCCAAAAGCTGATGCCCTTGCTGGCTAAGAATACTCTCTGGGTGAAACTGCACGCCTTCAAGCGGCAGTGAGCGATGACGGATCCCCATAATCTCATCTCGCTTGCCTTCATGTTCGCTCCAGGCTGTAACCTCAAAGCAATCGGGTAGCGAAGCTGCATCAATGATAAGTGAATGATAGCGAGTCACCGTCAAGGGCTGAGCGAGCCCCGCAAAAACCCCTGTATTGCTGTGCGCAATCGCAGAGGTTTTCCCATGCATAACCTGCCGTGCCCGCACCACACGCGCGCCGAACGTCTGCCCCATCGCCTGATGGCCAAGACACACGCCCAGAATAGGCAATTTATCGGCAAAGTAACGAATTGCAGTCAGTGAAATGCCCGCCTCATCCGGCGTGCAAGGACCCGGTGAAATCACCAATCGCTCAGGCGCAAGCTGTTCAATCTCACGCAGCGTCAGTTCATCATTACGCTTCACCACGACCTGTGCGCCAAGCTCACAAAAGTATTGGTAAAGGTTGTAGGTAAAGGAATCGTAGTTATCGATAATTAGCAGCATAAATTAGTTAACTTATTGATAAATAATAAACATGTTATTTGATCTTTCTTTTCATACCCGCACTAATACCCGCATTTTTCTTCGATACATTCTTATGGGCTAAAGCGATAAAAGCCATTGTACCTGTATCCAGCATGAAAGGGATGACAAGAAATTTACGCTAACAAAATGCTAAAGATACCTATGCCCATGCAGCGGAACTCATCACACCGCGCCAGCCCCTTTTTGGGAGGGGCTGGCGCTCATTTTTCTTATGTGAATAATTTTCCCTGTAGTCCGGCAGACCAGAAACAGAAAAATCCCCACCTTTCCCCCACTTACTCAGGGATCACGGCTTCCCCACCTGATTTTCATGACTAAATTAAAAATTATTACTTATTAACGAGTTAAGTTATTCCCCCACTTCGCGCCTATATATGCGTGGGAAGTGGGGGAAAATGCCGGATAGAAGGACTTTTTATTCGTTTGCCCCCACTTTCCCCGTTTAATCCCCATCTTATTCCGTTGTGATAACGGCGTGATCCGTTCCCCGTCAAAGGTGATCAGGCCATCCTTTTCCAGCTTGTCTAACCATCGGGTGAACTTCTTGTTCACATCAAAGCCCATTGCCCGCATATCATCCCGCACTAATGAACGGGTGCAGCCTTCACCGTTGGCCGTGCGTGAACGAATGGCCTGCCACAGCGCAAAATGGTTTTCCGTCAGCCGTGGAATACCTGCTAAATCGGGATCGCTGGCAGCCTCATCTTCTCTGACTTCGCGGCCTTCATCGTTCAGCACCAGTGAGGTGATTTGGTCGCCATCGTCATCCACGTACAGATCTACAGCATTCAGGTCATAGGCGCGACGCGGCGGCTCTTCCGCATCCTTCATCTTGGTGCAACTGAGGATCAACGCGCCGCCTTCACCTTCACGCCGGACGTTAAACTCCACGTCCAGCGCGGCACGAAAAGCGCTGGAGCCGCGTGCTCCTTTGTCCTGATCTTTACCAGAATGATGGATAATCAGCACCGTGGCCTGTGTTGCCGCTTTAATCGCGTCACATCCCTGAATAAATGCGCCCATATCTTTAGCCGCATTCTCATCCGAACCGCCAAAACAGCGGGCGAGCGTATCCAGAATAATTAGGCGAACCGGCATACCGGAGGCGACGTTCACATCTCGGGCGGCACGTATCACCTGTTGTACGCTCTCCGGACTAGCCGGAAAAATCGGGCAATCGACGCGATAAAGCGCGTCAATCGGGCTACCGCCGTTAAGCGTCTGCTCCCATGCCCGGATACGGCGGGGAACGCCGATCCCGCCTTCGCCGACGACATAAATTACCGCGCCCTGTGTCACCGGCTTGCCTGCCCACGGTTTTCCGGTGGCGATGTGGCATCCCCACGATACCGCCAGAAACGACTTATACGAACCGCTGGCACCGTAAGCGCTGGCGACGGAGGAACTCGGCAGATAGCCTTTAATCAGGTAGTCCTGCCGCGTATCAAAACCGTCAGAGCCTTTGCGCAGGGGTAATGCGGTGTTGAAGGCCGGTGTAGCAGAATCGGTGCGCACTAATGGGGTATACATCGTGTCAGGCTGATAGCGTTGTTTGTTGAACGCAGATTTAGTGGCCTCAAGCCCATATTGCTGACGGTAATCATCCCAGTCACAGAGCGTTGTGGTGGGCGGTAACGATACCCAGCCGTCCACTGCCAACGCGGCTTTTTCAGCCTGTTCCTTACCGATATTGGTTGAACCATCGGCATGTAGATCATGATCGCCCGCCAGAATGATAGTGGCATCGGGATACCAGCCACGCAGGGCTTGGGCGACGTTCATCAGGTTATTGGCCGACACCGCCGCGACCACCGCCGCCGTGGTGATCTGGCTGATGGTCAGGCCGGTGGCGTACCCTTCAGTGATCACGATGGTGTCCGGCTCTTTCGGGTAATGCACGGCGATGAAAGCGCCTTTCAATTGTGAACCGGGCAGCAGGCGTTTTTCTCCGTTGTCGTTGATCAACTGTGCGCCGATCAGTTCACCGGAAACGCGATGCAATTTCAGCAGCAGGCTTCCCTCATCAAACAACACGCCGCCGATGCGCATTTTTTGCTGTGCGGTCAGGCGGGCATGGACGATAGAGAACCCTTTTGCTTTCAGGTAGGCGCTCTCGCCATTCCTCGAATGGGTCAGCATCTGCTTGATTTTATCGGCCAGCGGTGGGCGCTCAGCGGCTTTTTCCCTGGCTGGCGCAGTTGAGGCGGGGAGTGTCAACGCGGCCACCTGTTTTGCGGCGTCTGACAGGTCGCAGTTTTTCACCTTTGCGACCAGATCAAGGCCATCGCCTTGACCGCACTGATTGCAAAACCACGTTCCCCGTCCTTCTTTGTCGTCAAAGCGGAAGCGATCTTTGCCACCGCAGGCAGGACAAGCGCCATGTTTACCGCCAGAAGGCACCGGAATAGCCAGTGCGGACAGAATGGCACGCCAGCGGTGGCGCGACTGTGCGGTAATGTCTGAAACGAACTTATTCATCGTCAGCCACCTCCGCTTGCAGTGCGTCATTCAACTGGTTCAGACGTTCCCACAGGATAAAGATCAGCAGCTCTTTCGCGAGTGCGTTGTCGAGTTCAATGATGGCGTAGGCCAGCGCCCGACAGTGATCGACGAGTTCTTCTAACGTCAGGGGAGTGGGGTCATACATGATGTACCCCCGCAGAAAAAAAGAAAGATTGCGGGTAGAGAAAGGGAAGGATCGTAGCCATAAGGCAGCCTCCGTGGTAAGCAGGGTATCACTACCACCTGAGACGCCAACCTCGATGGTGGTAGCCCAGACGGGGTTGGCGTAACCGGTTACCACGTAGCCCGGCGCTCCTTGCGGAGCCCCCGCCTGAGCCACCATTGACAGGTATGCGCAGGCATCGCCTAATAAAAGACACGTAATAAATCCGTGTCTTTTAGGCAACGTGGTAAATGTCGGAACGCCAATTCCGGCTACGGATTTTGCCGCAGCATCAGCAGTATATCGTAAATTGCCCGCCAGAAAAAAATAACAATGCATCATGGTTTAACCTCCCCGCGCTGGCTGATACGTGCCGCGATCCAGTCATTCACCTCACTTTCCACCCACGCTACCGAGCGGGCGCCGATTTTGACCGTCTGAGGGAATTCTCCCTGCTTCATCAGCAGGTAAATCCATGATTTCCTGAGGCCAGTCTTTTTCATCACACCCGATAAGCGAATCAACGTGTTATCCGTCATGTTCAATCCTCCTTCCGGGTGTAAACCCGCTCGACATAGCGCCCCCGACCATCACCGTGGCCGAGATCCATAGAGGTTAATGCTCTGGCTTCACTGCGGGAAAAGCCCTCTGACAGGTAATAACGCATGGCATCCTGCGCCCATGCGTAGCGCAGGCTGTGTGGGGAGTAGTGGCCGGTCAGCCCTAAGCGGGTGGTCTGCGTGCGCCAGAAGTTCATGGCGGTTTTCAGGTCGGGTTTATCGATCAACCTGCCGTTACGCGCCTTGGCCACCTTTAGCGCCTCGTTTACTGCCCGTTGAATCGCTTCGCGATCGATAATCCGGGTTTCACGTGGCCTGCCGCCTTTGGTGCCAAACACCACGGTCAGCGTTTGTTGATGGCGCTCAAGCTGCTTTTCCCACGTCTTCAACGAACTGGCACATTGCACCGCTTCCTGAGAACGCAGCCCCAGCAATCGGGCAAGCTGAAGTGCGCACGCCAGTCCTTTATCATGCTGTTGCGCCGCGTGCAGGACAGCCTGATAGCGTTCGTCCAGGATAGCGAATTTTGTCCCGGCACGGCTTGCCCCGCTCAGCCCCAGCGCGTTATTGGTCAGGCGGTCGGACGCGGCGAGCTTTTCCCGTCCTCCCTGCTTAAACACCGTGCGCAACGCTGCCATTTCGTTGTGCAGGGTACGAAGGGCAATCTGCTGTGACAGGCGTTCGGCGACATAACTTTCGATATGTCTGGCCTTGAGATACTGAACGTCACGCACCTGAATATTCAGCGCCAGCAGGTGACGGCACAGCCTGTCCATGATGCGAATACGATCATGAACCGTCTTGTAGCTCCCGCCAGCCTGTTTCGCCAGCGTGGTCATTTCACGACTTAATTTACTCATGCAACTTACCTCTCATAATTCAACTGGATGCTTTTCTCTGGCGCATGGGAAAGGGCAGAAACAATCGCAATTGACCTGCCTTGAACGATACCTGTGCGCCAGAGCGGACAGCAGTTGAGGTCTTGGGAGGTGTCGGTGATGCACTCGGTGCGGCCGCCTGCGGTTGCAGGATTTCCTCTCAGGCCGTTAGGCCTGCCTCGGTATCGGTTCAATCTCCTGTAAAAAAAGCGATCAGTCCGGCACAAACGGGTGTGTCAGATTCATGACGCGGCGGTTGAGGTGCATGTCTCAGGGGCTGATAGGGTCTTCGGCTGCGGCGTCACTTTCATCCGTTGACACGGAAAAAGTGACGCCGGTGCAGACGTTGCCGGCAGGCGCGTAGCAGATGCCTGACGGCATAGCAACGCGCAGCCAGCACGTTCACACGCGCAGACGCAAATCATTGAGACGAGTAAAATCGAAGTCGCGTGAAAACGCGAACTTACGAGGATAAGCGCTGTTTAAGCCGCTTATGAAGTGAAATCACCACAACGATAAACGTTGCAGCTACGGCCAGTCTCCTACGGTATGGAAGCCGCTCTCTGGCTGGGTATAGTAAGCCCACGGCAATGTTGGGCTTGAAGTAAAGTAGTCAAAACGAACCTTCATCACCACGCTCGCAACGGCGTTCAAACTACCCGGTGATATCTGCTTCCAAAGGCGGGCAGATTTACCACACGCAACTGAGCGTGTTCTTCCTTGCAGGCTACGGAAGTGTTTGTGGTCGCCCGAAGGCGTCAGTCTCAGACCACGCCCCATTCCTTATGACTTTGGCAGTGTGACCACCCGAAGGCGTTTCTCACAGGTCACTCGTGTCATCCCGATACTGGAAACATTGGTGGCTGTCATCGACAGCAGGGTTTCATGGTCAAAAATACGACAAAGTGTTGCAGACTTCAAGCGCTTTGACTCTGCCAGAAAAGCGAGTAATCTAGCACTAAGTGCTATAGTTAAGGTTACAGGATGTCAGCCTGATGCGTGTATTCAAAACCAAATGGTTCACTAAGGCGGCTAAATCCCACGCCATCAAGGATAGCGAGTTGTGTGAAGCTATTGATGCGGTGATGCACGGCAAAGCTGACGATCTCGGCGGCGGTGTTTATAAGAAGCGGCTGAACCAGAATCGCGATCGCGCCATCATACTGGCAAAAGGTGGGCTGCACTGGTTTTACACGTTCCTGTATGCCAAGCAGGATATGGCAAATATTGATAATCGCGAACTGGCCGGATTCCGCGAGTTGGCGAAGCACTACGCAACCCTTGCCGATGAAAAGATTACGGCACTGATTAAGAGTAAAGAACTGGTGGAGATTTGTCATGACCGCAAAAAGTAAATTCAAGAGTCCTGCATTTGAGGCTATCCATAGCGCGGCTTCTGGATTATTCAGCGTCGACGCTATCTCTCAGGAAACCATGCGTAACTTTGACAAAGCGTGCCTCAACAGCGTGGACGATCTTCAACCTCTTGAGATTAAGGCACTGCGTGAAAAGCTGAATGTCAGCCAGCCAGTTTTCGCCAGCTACCTAAACACCAGTGTTTCGACGGTACAGAAATGGGAAAGTGGCGTAAAACGCCCTAGCGGGTTATCGCTGAAACTGCTCACCGTGGTGCAGAAGCATGGGTTGAAGGTACTGGTTTGATTTATCGGACTGGTTATTTTGGGAGATAGATTGATGGTCAGTTATGTGCCAGGAGCGGAAGTTGTTACGGTGGTTTGTCTCAGTCAATTGGGAGCAGGTCACCCGGACGCTTTATAATTTAGTATAAAATGGCCAGAGAGATCTTCAGATACGCAACACATATTTCTTTCATTTACATTTTTTCTGACATCTATTAAGGAACCAAGGATGCCTATAGAACGACTACACGTTAAAAACTTAAAACAATTCCCGGAAGTTAACGTTAAATTTAATGACAGATTCAACTTTATTACGGGCCCCAATGGTTGTGGCAAAACCTCTCTTCTCTCTGCCATTGCACACTGTCTTGCTTGGAATGGTGAATATTCAAGACACCAAGATGACAGTGAGTACTGGATAGATGTAATTGAAAATGATGCAAGATTCAGACTCGGTTTCGGTCAGATTTTTTTAAGAGATAAAAATTACAGGAATAATCATATAAAGAGATTTGTGGCCCCTCCCACCGAAGAAGGGAGGCAGTCATTTGATATATATAATGCTCAGACCGCGTATAAATTCCCTCCACTAGTCATCGGTGCACAGAGAAAAATAAACTATAAATCGATTAACGGAGTGACCAAAGAAAAAGACAGCCAAGAGAGCAAGAGTATATATTGTGTTAATGCGTTACATTTCCTGTACAACAACTTCTCACGCGACGTAAAACAATGGCTCATTAACCGTTACTTTATAATCGATAAACCTTGGGCAAAAGAAGAAAAAGATAATTGGGATCATTTAATTCAATCATTACCAGTAATTGGGCCATTCAACAGTGAGTTCCGATATATTGAAACAGGGCGTGATCTCGAACCTGTATTTTCAATCTATGATAAACAATGTTTCCTCGAGGAGCTATCATCAGGGTTTCAAGCCGTTTTATATATTATAATTTCCATATTTGAATGGATTGAGGCATGCTTACCAGTAGGCGAACGAAATGTAAAAACAGCATATGGGACGGTACTTATTGATGAATTGGACAACCATCTTCACCCTGAGTGGCAACTGACAGTAAGAGATGGGATTGCGGCAATATTCCCTAATATACAGTTCATTGTAACAACTCACTCGCCACATCTCTTGGCCTCGGCGAAAGAAAATGAAATCATCTTGCTTCCACCATCATATATTGATGAAACATATGAATTCCAGCCTTCGGAGAAAGCATATTCAGGTTGGAGTACAGACTTAATTCTGACTGAGCTAATGGGAGTAAGAAGTCTTGATAATAAAGATTACGAAAAACTGGTAAAGAATTGCTATGAAAACATCAAGGAAAATAACCTTGATGATCTTAAAGAAAACTATGCCCGTCTTGAATCCATCAGTCATCCGGGGATGCCGTATTAATTATACTGAAAACCCGTATTGCAGGTATGGAGGCGAAGGCGAATGATTAAACTAACCCGACCACCTGAACCACAGGTTTTATGTGATAACAGTGTAACCTGGACGAGGGATATTATGGCTTTGGTAAATAAATATGGTGTGTACAAAAAAATACCCAAAGCAGAAAAGGATGCAGCATTAAAGTTCTATCGTCACGATGATATAAGGAACGCACTGAAAGAAAGCTCATTCCAGAAATGTGCCTTCTGTGAAGGAAAACCTGCCGAAACCGGTTTTGCTGAGGTTGAACATTTTCATCCAAAATCGCTCTACACGAATAAAGCCTTCGAATGGACAAACCTCCTTTACAGCTGCAAAGCATGCAATAACAAGAAACTCAACCATGATACACAGAGAGAACCAATCATAAATCCTTACGACCTTGATCCCAGCGATTGCTTTACCTATAACGATATCATGATCGAGGCTAAAGCAGGAGCCAACCACGATATTGCTGAAAAGACCATTGTAGTGTGCGGGCTGTCAGATAAGAGACTTTTTCTCCAAGAGGCGCTATTTTAGTAAATTTTCGCATTTTCGAGACTGACATCCGTGAAGCTCTGGATGAATTTAATCTGGCTCGCACTTCCGAAAACAAGCAAAGGCGGGCAGGGAATATAAGTGACGCTCTGCGTACGATTGAAGAACTGGTGCAGCCCAGCGCAAAATTCTCAAACTTTTGTTCCCACCTACTGGCTAATTCGGAGGTTTATCAGGAAGCCAAGCAACGACTGCTGGAATATACTAGCGAAAGCTTGTGAGCATCTCTAGACGTTGCCGGGAGCAGAACTAGAAGCGGAAAGACACGTACTTTCCGCTTTCTGGTAGCAAACGAAAAATAAAGTAAGACGGTAGAGACAAAATGAATAGCAACGGCTTTCGTAGCCATTTTTCATTGTAGGTAGATAAGCCCTAACGTCCGCTCTGGGCAAAGCGGACGTAGCGCATAGTGTAGTGCTTCTAGAAAAGCTCTCATGTAGTGGCAAATTTTTGTCGCCCATGTCAAGCCAATAAAATTATTTACAACACAAATTACCAACAAAATCCGCCCAAACTTGCATCATCATCCGTCGCTCATCCAGATATTCCGCACGGTTGTAACTTGCCCGTACCTTGTTACGTTCAGTATGAGCAAGCTGACGTTCGATCACATCCGGCCGGTAGCCCATTTCATTTAAAATAGTTGATGCCGTGGCGCGAAAGCCGTGCGCAGAAAAACCGATGCCGTCCTTGCCATTAAATCCCATACGCTCAAGCGCACGGTTAAGAGTGGTCGCCGTCATGCAATCCTGTGGGTTCCGATAATTTGAAACAGCCAGCCGCGTCCGCCAGTGTATGTCTGTAGTTCTCGTAGCAGCGCTATCGCCTGCTTAGATAACGGGACGATGTGCTCTTCTCGCATCTTCATTCTTCCAGAAGGGATTCGCCACTCGGCGCCATCCAAATCAAACTCTCTCCACTCTGCTTTGCGGAGCTCCACGGTTCTGACAAACGTCAGTAACATCAATTCTAAGGCAATCACCGTGGTTCGATAGCCACCATAGCGATTCAGTGCCTGCATAAAATCCGCAATTTCAATACGCGACAGAGGTTTATGGTGCTCAACTTTAGGACGGCGTACCGCACCTTTGAGCGCAGCGGCTGGATCGCTATCTGCTCGAAGCGTTGCAACGGCATAACGAAATATCGCAGATGACCATTGCCTGACCAGCAGAGCAACCGTCTCCGCCCCTCGCCCTTCAATACGTTTAATGATCTCAAGCAGGTGAGCAGCTTTAACACTTTTGATCGGCAACTTACCAATGGCGGGGGGAATACATCGGCAGCAAAGAAGCGTTCTACCTGCCGTAAGTAGTAGGGTGTCCAGTCTGACGACTTTTTATCGATCCATTCACGCGCAACAGCTTCGAACGTATTCGCGTTAGCACTGTGACTCGCCATACGTTCTAACTGGCGTTGATGTGCTGGGTGGATTGCCTGTTTGACTAACGCTCTCGCTTTATCATGCTCTGCACGGGCTTCAGCAAGACTCAGTGTTGGATACTCCCCAGAGCAAATACGTTTTCTTTTCCTGCAATACGGTATCGGTAGCGCCACAGTTTTGAACCTGACGGGCGAACCTCCAGATACAGGCCACCGCCATCAGCCAGCTTGATCGGTTTGTTGGTCGGTTTGGTACTACGAATTTTTGCATCAGTCAGCGGCATAGGATTGCGGGTATCAGATAAACGATACCCGCAAAGATACCCGCTATTTTCGTGGATAACAATGGACTACTTTATCCACCAATGAACAGTAATTAACTGTAATTCAATAGAATTAAACCATAAGATGGAGCGTAACAAACGCTAATGGACGTCGATGACAGTTATCGATAATCAGTAGCATATTTATTGCACAGTTAGTCAGGAAAGCCGTACTAACATACATGAAATTCGTGCCAGGCACCCAGACCTTGTCGCCAGCAAAGATAAAAGGCGCGCTATCCCTACGCAATAAATTAGCACGATAATAATTATACCGATCATAAATGATTTATTTCTGTAATAAGCATCTTTATTAATAGGTAATATTTATTATTCATTCCTATAGAAAACGATTTATTTGAAATCATTTTTAACAAAAAATAATAACCAAAAATTCCTTATGAATTAATTAAGTTTTTTCTACGGGCATAAAAACCACGATGTTATTTTTATAATCGATATTTATTTTTAACTTTTGACGGCGATCACAGTTGCGAACCAAGTGAATAACCCCCAAGTTCAGAATGGATAAAAATAAAGAATTCACATTGAATAAAAAGAGAGGGTGAAAATTAAATAATTGATTTTTAATGATTTTAAATAGAAATTAGTTTCTATTTAAAAGTAATGAACACAAATCTCATCAGTTGTCCTCTTTTATTTAATCAATATATTTTTCACCTCATATTGAATTGTTTATTTTTATGATAACACTAGGCACGGCTTTATAGACAAACCTTAATTTCATTTTTGTTGAAACAGCCTTCTTATTTACACAGGGTGTGTAGCGATAAATACCAAAAAAATTCTATGTCAAGGAGAGTACACAATGAAATACCTACTGCCTTCTGCAGCTGCAGGACTGTTGCTGCTCGCAGCCCAACCAACAATGGCGGCAAATACGGGGGGTTATGCCACCACTGACGGCGGCGATGTTTCCGGCGCAGTGAAAAAAACCGCACGTTCTTTGCAAGAGATCGTCGATATCATTGAGGCAGCGAAAAAGGACTCAAGCGGTAAAGCGGTCAAAGGCGGCGCCTACCCACTCGTCATCACCTATAACGGTAATGAAGATGCGTTAATCAAAGCGGCTGAAGCCAACATCTGCGGCCAATGGAGCAAAGATCCGCGCGGCGTAGAAGTCAAAGAGTTCACCAAAGGGCTCACCATCCTCGGGACCAACGGTTCTTCCGCTAACTTTGGTATCTGGATTGTAAACTCTTCCAACGTTGTCGTGCGTAACATGCGTTTCGGTTATATGCCTGGCGGAGCAAAAGATGGTGATGCTATCCGTATTGATAACTCGCCGAACGTCTGGATCGACCACAACGAGATTTTCGCCAAGAACTTCGAATGTGCCGGTACACCAGACAACGACACTACCTTTGAATCGGCTGTCGATATCAAGAAAGCCTCAACCAACGTCACGGTGTCATATAACTACATCCATGGCGTGAAAAAGGTGGGTCTGAGCGGTTCAAGCAACACAGATACGGGCCGTAACCTGACTTACCATCACAACATTTACAGCGATGTTAACTCACGTCTGCCGCTGCAACGTGGTGGTCAGGTTCACGCGTACAACAACCTGTATGATGGCATCAAAAGTTCAGGCTTTAACGTTCGTCAGAAAGGGATTGCACTGATCGAAAGCAACTGGTTCGAAAATGCGCTCAACCCAGTGACCGCACGTAATGATGACTCCAACTTCGGTACCTGGGAACTGCGTAACAACAACATTACCAGCCCGTCTGATTTTGCTAAATACAACATCACCTGGGGTAAGCCATCCACACCACACATCAATGCGGATGACTGGAAGAGCACAGGCAAATTCCCTGCACTCCCGTATAGCTACTCACCAGTTTCCGCACAGTGCGTGAAGGATAAACTGGCAAGCTACGCTGGCGTAGGTAAAAACCTGGCAGTACTGACAGCCGCTAACTGTAAATAAGTACATTAAACCCGGCGCATTCACTCTGCGCCGGGTTCTCTGTGAGCGAGTGATTTGGGCTCGCTCATTTTTAAGGAAGCAGTGCAAGATTGCCAGTGCGACCTTCACAGCAACAGACTTCATGCTGATAGTCCTTCCACCACTATAAGGTATGGTCAGTGAGATCTATTTTCTTTCCTATCGTGTACAGGTGCATTATATAAAATTAATAATATAGCGATTAATAATAATTATTTTTTTAACAAACTAAAATGCAAGGTAGAATTAACTCATAACGCAAAAAAATATTGAATACGCCTGTGATAGTATATTTTGACTTAAGATGAATTTTTACGTTAGTTGTAACAATTACCATCAGGGAAATCGCGAACTAAAAACCAATAAATCAAGAAACCAGAATGAAACTCTCGTCTGTTAATAAAATAACTCGCTGATTTTCTACTCTTTTAAAAGAACGGTGTTTCCTATAAAACCCGAATTACTCAATCATCAGTATTACAAAATGTTTCCACTCTGATACATTTAACATTTCACCCTTGAACTGATCTTATTTTTTGACCACACTCCCCTTGGTTTTTCATCAAAATTGATGATTCATTTTTGTTGAGAAATTTGTACCTATTACATCGGGCATACGGAGCAATAAATGCCCATGAAATTATATTCAAGGAGACAGTTATAATGAAATACCTATTGCCTACGGCAGCCGCCGGATTGTTACTGTTCGCTGCTCAGCCAGCCATGGCCGCAAATACGGGCGGCTATGCCACCACGGATGGTGGAGACGTTTCCGGTGCCGTAAAAAGACCGCACGTTCTCTGAAAGAAATTGTGGATATCATTGAAGCCGCAAAAGTGGATTCAAAAGGCAAGAAAGTCAAAGGCGGTGCGTATCCGCTTATCATCACCTATAGCGGTAATGAAGACTCGCTAATCAAAGCGGCCGAAAAAATATCTGCGGTCAGTGGGTAAGGACGCGCGCGGCGTAGAAGTCAAAGAGTTTACCAAAGGGATCACGATTCAGGGCACCAATGGCTCATCCGCCAACTTCGGTATCTGGATTATCAATTCATCCAACGTTGTCGTACGTAATATGCGCTTCGGCTATATGCCGGGTGGTGCACAAGACGGTGATGCCATTCGCATTGATAATTCGCCGAACGTCTGGATTGACCACAATGAGATCTTTGCCAAAAACTTTGAGTGTAAAGGCACGCCAGACAATGACACCACTTTTGAATCAGCCGTCGATATCAAGAAAGGGTCAACTAACGTCACGGTGTCCTACAACTACATCCATGGTATTAAAAAAGTGGGTCTGAGCGGAGCAAGCAATTCGGACACCGGTCGTAACCTGACTTATCATCACAATATCTATCGCGATGTTAACTCACGTCTGCCGCTGCAACGTGGTGGTCTGGTTCATGCGTACAACAACCTGTATGACGGAATCACCGGTTCAGGCTTTAACGTCCGTCAGAAAGGGATCGCGCTGATCGAAAGCAACTGGTTTGAAAATGCGTTGAACCCAGTAACGGCACGTAACGACAGCTCCAACTTCGGTACCTGGGAATTGCGTAATAACAACATTACCAAACCGGCAGACTTCTCCAAATACAACATCACCTGGGGCAAACCGTCCTCTGCTCATATCAATGCGGATGATTGGAAAAGCACCGGAAAATTCCCTTCCATCTCTTATAAATACACCCCGGTTTCTGCACAGTGCGTGAAGGATAAACTGGCAAACTATGCTGGCGTAGGTAAAAACCTGGCGGTACTGACAGCCGCTAACTGCAAATAAAGGCGGTCAGGCTTTCTCCGTCATATGAATGACAGGAAATCATCAGCCTGAATGTCCCACAGCCGTGTCTCTTCACGCTGAGACACGTTGCTACCGAGCGAGCTCTTAGAGCTCGCTCATTTTTATGGCAACCTGCACATAAGCGTGGATACCTATTTCTTAAAGAGAGAACAATTAAAGATCAGGCTAATTATTTATTAAATAATTAATAACTTGATTGATTAATGAAAAAACCAGTCATTAATTAAGGATTAAATAATAAAAAGAATAGTGAGTCATCAACACGGGATTAATTAATAATTTGATCGGCATCAACTATTTTTAACACGGCCATCTCAATGAAGAAATTTTACTTATTTGTTGATATCGCTCACAGTTATCACCTCTATCAAAACCTCTCTATCAAAAAAGAATAAAACGAAATATAATTTTATTTTTCATAAAAACACTTCACGTGATTATTTTAGAAAAATGAAAAAAATATTACCATTTAAAATAGGAACTTATTAATCACCAATATTGCCGATGTTATTCACTCGATATATTTAATATCTAAATATTGAATTATTTTATTTTTATGGTAACACTTAATTGGGATTTCAATAAACCTTGATTTCATTTTTATTGAAACAACCCAATAATATAATCTGGGTTATGTGGACCATTTATACCCAAAAAATTCAATTCCAAGGAGAGTACCTGAATGAAATACCTACTGCCTTCTGCAGCCGCTGGGCTGTTATTACTTGCGGCCCAACCGACGATGGCGGCAAATACGGGGGGTTATGCCACCACTGACGGTGGTGACGTTGCCGGTGCCGTGAAAAAGACAGCACGTTCCATGCAAGACATTATCGATATCATCGAAGAAGCGAAGCTGGATTCCAAAGGTAAGAAAGTCAAAGGGGGCGCTTACCCGCTCGTCATCACCTATAACGGTAACGAAGATGCGCTGATTAAAGCCGCAGAGAACGATATCTGCGGTCAGTGGAAGAAAGACGCACGCGGTGTGGAAATCAAAGAGTTTACCAAAGGGATTACCATCATCGGAACCAACGGTTCTTCCGCCAACTTCGGGATCTGGCTGACGAAATCATCCGATGTTGTCATCCGTAATATGCGTTTTGGCTACATGCCGGGCGGCGCGCAGGACGGCGATGCGATTCGTATCGATAACACGCCGAACGTCTGGATTGACCACAACGAAATCTTCGCGAAAAACTTTGAATGCGCAGGCACAAAAGACGGTGACACCACATTCGAATCCGCGATTGATATCAAGAAAGCCTCAACCAATGTGACGGTGTCGTACAACTACATTCACGGCATCAAAAAAGTGGGTC
Source organism: Pectobacterium sp. PL152 (assembly GCA_021907015.1). GTDB lineage: Bacteria > Pseudomonadota > Gammaproteobacteria > Enterobacterales > Enterobacteriaceae > Pectobacterium. The sequence goes on from CP091064.1 coordinate 1,995,036, forward strand.
TGAGCGGCTTCAGCAGCAGCGATACGGGCCGTGACCTGACTTACCATCACAACATTTACGACGACGTTAACGCTCGCCTCCCACTGCAACGTGGCGGTAAAGTTCACGCCTACAACAACCTGTATACCGGCATCACCAGTTCTGGCCTGAACGTGCGCCAGAATGGAATTGCGCTGATCGAACGTAACTGGTTCGAAAATGCGAAAAACCCGGTGACCTCACGCTACGACGGTTCCAACTTCGGTACCTGGGATCTGCGTAATAACAACGTTATGAGCCCGGCTGACTTCGCTAAATACAACATCACCTGGGATAAAGATGCCAAGCCCTACGTGAATGCTGAAGACTGGAAGAGCACAGGCACGTTCCCTTCTCTTCCTTACAGCTACTCTACCGTTTCACCACAGTGCGTGAAGGATAAACTGGCGAACTATGCTGGCGTGGGCAAAAACCTTGCCGTCCTGACGGCAGCAAGCTGTAACTAATTGCTACGTGTAAAGCGTAAATAAGCGAACTTCAGGTTCCGCCCCTCATTGTCCTGTGCTATAGGAGCCTGCAAGTGAGTTTAACGCCCGTCAGTTTATCGTTCGGGCCGCGCTTGAGCGAGCCCTAAGGGCTCGCTCATTTTTATCGTTAATATTCAAGGAAATGAAATGAAACGTTCTCTTCTGTTCGCCGCACTGTTCAGCACTGGATTAGTATTCAGTGTCGGCATACCGATGGCTAGCGCCGCCACACCGGCAGCACCAGAGTTGAAAGGATTCGGAACCGATACCGTCGCAGGCAGCGGTGGGCGTATTATTCGCGTCACAACGCTGGCCTCTTCCGGAGCCGGTTCACTTCGGGAAGCGCTGGCCGCCAAAGGGCCGCGCATTATTGTTTTTGAGGTTGGCGGTATTATCGACCTGAATAAAAGTGACCTCCGGTTAACGGAGCCGTTTGTCACCATTGCGGGTCAGACCGCTCCTTCTCCCGGCATTACCATCATTCGTGGCGGAATGGGAATTAGCACGCATGATGTGCTCATGCAGCATATCCGTTTTCGCATCGGCGATGCCGGTACGGGTAAAAAAAGCGGCTTTGAACGCGATGTTTCAATCAACGGTAAAGATGCCTACAACGTCGTGATCGACCACTCCAGTTTCGCCTGGGGGACAGACGAAAACTTGTCTATCTCTGGCCCACGCTATGACGGCCCACAGGGAACCGCACACCGCATCACGCTCTCAAATAATATTGTTGCTGAAGGCTTATACGACTCAGCTCATACCAAAGGCATTCACTCGATGGGCACGCTGGTTCACGATAACGTGACTGATGTGTCAATCATTGGCAGCCTGTATGCGCACAACAACGAGCGCAACGCCTGGTTCAAGGCGGGTTCAACGGGTGTCATGGTCAATAACCTGATCTACAACCCTGGCATTTGGGGCGTTCGCGTTGGTGGCGTCAAAGGCGAGTGGGAAGGGAAAACCATGCCTGCTAGCCCACGCGTCTCCGTTGCAGGCAACGTGATGCATTACGGCGCGAATACCAAAGCAGGCTTAGGGCTGGTAGGAAGCAACAGCTCCGGCGATGTCTGGATGTCAGATAACCTTGCTTACGATGCCAAGGGAAAAGCCGCGCCGCAAACCTCAGGCAGCGGGATTAATTTACTCAAAGTCTCCCCGATTTGGCCTTCAGGCTTAACCGCAGCACCTGCCAGCGCCGTCACCAATCAGGTACTACAAAGCGCAGGCGCACGACCGAAAGATCGTGATACCGTCGATAAACGTATCGTAGAGAATTTCAAACAGCGGACAGGTGGCTTCGTGAACAGCCAGGAAGAGGTTGGCGGCTATCCTGTTGCCACAGCCACCTACCGTCAGTTGAACGTGCCGAGCACCGGCGTGGATGCCTGGCTACAGCAGATGGCTAAAGCGCTGGAATAATGCGGTAGTCGAGACGTTAATAACGTCTATCTACGCAGTAAAACGGTGGTAATGGAATAGAAGAGTAAAGCGTTTGCGCCATGGATGGCGCAAGCCGAGCGTACAGGGAAGTATTTACAGCGTCTTTACGATCTATCCATTACTACCGCTTGCTAGCTTTGTCAAAAACGCAAAGGCCACTAATGTGGCCTTTGCGTATTCTCGGTTCTTTGCTTATCTATCGTGCCAATCAGGGCAACACTTTCGCGGACTGAATCACGATAGGCGTGGTCGGCACATTCTGGTAAGGCCCGACATTTTTCGTTTGTACCTGAGAGATCTTATCTACCACTTCCATGCCCTTCACTACCTTGCCGAACACGGCGTAGCCAAAGTCACGCTGGCCATGATCGAGGAACGCATTATCGGCGACGTTGATAAAGAACTGGCTGGTCGCGCTATCTTTTTCTGCGGTACGCGCCATCGCGATCGTACCACGCTGGTTACGCAGACCGTTGTCAGCTTCATTCTTGATCGGCGCATTCGTCGCTTTTTGGTTCATTTCGCCAGAAAAGCCGCCGCCCTGCACCATAAAACCAGGGATCACACGGTGAAATGTCGTCCCGTTATAAAAGCCATTGTTAACGTACTCGACGAAATTTTTTACCGAAACTGGTGCTTTTTGATTATCTAAAGACAGTTCGATATTGCCCGCGGACGTCGTCAACAGCACACGCGTGCTGGCGTCGGAAGCCGCAAAAGCGGGAGAAAATGCCGTCAGTGAAATAAGGGCTGCCGCGGCAACCAGAGTACGTTTGAACATGAGAATTCCTTTTTGAAGAGGCCGACTACAGAAAGCGTAATGATTGTAAGTATCCACACCCTTCAACGCTACCCATTTACCTTTTTTTACGTATAAAAGTCTGTTCGTAACCAACTGTTAGCGGAAACCTGCATACAAAATAAAAAAAGGGCCGGTTGCTCGGCCCTCATGATGATTATCGCGCAGCGTACCTAGTCCATCCGTATCTAGCCCATACGCTCCGAGCGTATCGCCAGATCGCGGCTGTACTGACGGCTGGCATCCACCAGCATCGAGGTATACGCATCCTTCGGCACATCGCTGGTCAGGTCGTCGGTTTCCAGCGTCTCCAGTATCTTGCCGTACTGCATCACCGCCACTTTATGACACAGATGAGAAATCACCCCCAAATCATGCGTCACCATCAGGTAGGTTAGCTTTTCCTGCTGCTGTAACTCCATAAGCAGGTTGAGAATTTCCGCCTGCACCGACACATCCAGCGCCGACGTCGGCTCATCCAGCAGTAGCACCCTCGGCTCCAGAATCAGCGCGCGGGCAATCGCCACACGCTGGCGCTGCCCACCGGAAAGCTGGTGCGGGTAGCGGCGACGGAAGTTCGTTCCCAGCCCCACCTTCTCCAGCAAGCTATCGATACGATCGTCACGATCGTCAAAGCGATGGATCGACAGCGGCTCTTCCAGAATAGATTCCACCGTATGACGGGGATGCAGCGATCCGTACGGATCCTGAAACACCATCTGCACCTGGCGGCAGCGCGCCTGATCGATCCGGTGTGCCAGTTTCTTCCCGCCAATCAGCAGCGTGCCTTCCCAATGGTTAAACAGCCCGGCCAAACACTTCAGCACCGTGGTTTTGCCAGAGCCCGACTCCCCCACCAGACCAAAGATATCGCCATCGTTGACGGTGAGGTTCACATCGTACAACACCTGATTCTTCGCGCTGCCATGACCAAAAGAGAGATTCAGGTTATTCACTTCGATCATCGGCTTACGCTGACTCATTGCTTCAGTTGCCATGATTATCCCCTTTATCCGTTGATCCAGGCGGGATCGCGATTCATCACCGGCAAACGCGGACGGCGATGATCGATATCCGGCAGTGAATTCAGCAACCCGCGCGTGTACGGATGCTGCGCGTTGTCGAGATCGGCGGCGGCGATAGACTCCACGACGCGCCCGGCATACATCACCAGCACACGATCGCAGAAGCTGCGTACCAGATTGATGTCGTGACTAATGAAAATCAGCCCCAGACCGCGCTCGCTCACCAAATCATCCAGCATCGCCAGCACCTGCAAGCGTACAGACACGTCCAGCGCCGAGGTCGGTTCATCGGCAATCACGATTTCAGGTTCGGTAATCAGCATCATCGCAATCATGATGCGCTGCCCCTGCCCGCCCGAGATTTCATGAGGGTACAGATTGTAGACGCGCTCTGGCTGGCGAATACGCACCACATCCAGCATCGCCATGACCTTTGCCTTCGCCTCGCGGTGCGACACTTTATGGTGCGCCAGATACGCCTCGGCAATCTGATCGCCAACGCACACCACTGGGTTAAGCGAATATTTAGGGTCCTGCATAATCATGGAGATACGCTTGCCGCGAATCTGACGCATCCGCGCCTCATCCGCTTTCAGCAGGTCGGTATCGCCAAAGCGCAGTTTGTCTGCCGTAATCCGTGCGCTGTGCGGATGCAGTTGCAGCAGCGCACGACCGACCGTCGATTTACCGGAGCCAGATTCGCCGACAATGGCCAGCTTTTCACAGCCAAGCCGGAAGGAGACGCCGCGCACGGCGTCAGTCACCGTCCCGCGATTCACGAAACTCACCCGAAGATTTTCCACTTCCATCAGGGGCGAGCTTCCCGGCGCACGTTGAGAAAACTTATTCAGTTCTGGGATCGAGGATGTCACGTAGGCCGTCTCCAAGGAAGTTGAACGCCAGGCTGTTAATCAAAATCGCCAGCCCCGGAATAGTTACTAACCACCAGCACTCCATCATGTAACGACGACCCGCAGAGATCATCGCGCCCCATTCAGGATCGGGCGGCTGTGCACCCAACCCCAGAAAGCCCAGACCCGCCGCAGTCAGAATGATGCCGGCCATATTCATGGTAATACGGATAATCACCGACGGCAGACACAGCGGCACAATGTGGTGCAGCAGGATGCGGATAGAGGAGGCCCCTTGCAGCTTCACGGCAGAAACAAAGTCCGCGTGACGCAGCGACAGCGTCTCCGCCCTTGCCAGACGGGCAATCGGCGGCCAGGCCGTCAGCGTAATCGCGATCACCACATGCTCCAGACCTGGGCCAAGCGCCGCAACGAACGCCAGCGCCAACACCAGACTAGGGAACGAAATGAAGATATCGGTAATACGCATCAGGATGGTATCGACGATACCGCCGTAATACCCAGCCACCACGCCCAGCGCCAGCCCGATAGGCCCAACGGTGACGGACACCAGCGCAACGATATACAGCGTGATGCGTGAACCATAGACCAGACGACTAAACACATCGCGCCCAAACTCATCGGTGCCAAAGTAATGCGCCGCACTCGGGGCCTGTAGCGCGTTAGCCAAATCCTGTACCAGCGGATCGTGCGTGGCAATCCACGGGGCGAAAATGGCGACCAGAACCAACATCAGCACAATCGCAGAACCAATCGCGGTCAGCGGATTGCGCATCATCGTCAAGAGAAACCCGCCGATTCGCGCACCGCGTAGCCGCAAACGGCTCACGCGTTTTTCCGGCGGTGTTCGCATTACCGATTCGCGAGTGACCGGCGGCTCAGAGGAAATATTCATGCGTTCGTCCTCGGATCAAAGATTTGATACAACATGTCCGACAGCAGGTTAAGCGTCACGAAGATCAACCCGACCAGCAGCACACAGCCCATCACCGCGTTCATATCCCCCAGCAGCAGGCTGCCTGTCAGATAGGAACCAAAGCCCGGCCATGAGAAGACCGTTTCGATCAGTACCGCCCCTTCCAGCAGCGAGCCATACGCCAGCGCCACCACTGTCAGAAGCTGAACCAGAATATTGCGAAACGCGTGCGCCCAGACGACACGGAACTCAGACAGCCCTTTCACTCGCGCAGTAATGATGTATTCCTGCGAAAGCTGCGCCAGCATGAAGCTGCGCGTCATACGGCTGATATAGGCCAACGAGTGGAAACCGAGAATCGTGGCCGGCAACACCAGATGGTTCAGCGCGCTGCGGAACACATCCCACTCACCCGCCAGTAACGAATCCACCAGCAGCAGACCGGTACGGTTTTCCACCAGACCGTCATAGGCCATATCAACCCGCCCTGCTCCGCCAACCCAGTTCAGCCAGGCATAGAACACCAGCAGGCCCATCATCCCGACCCAGAATATCGGTGTGGAATAACCAGCCAGGCTGATAAAACGCACCACATAATCCGCCCACTTGCCACGTCGCGCCGCAGCCAGCACGCCTAGCGGCACGCCCAGACCGGCACCGACGATAATCGCCATCGTCGCCAGCTCAACGGTTGCCGGGAAGACGCGGATAATGTCATCCATAACCGGTCGTCCGGTCAGGAGCGCATTGCCCAAATCCCCATGTATCAGCGAATTAAAGTAAATAAAGAACTGCACATACAGTGGCTTATCCAACCCCAGCTGTTGGTAAACCTGTTGATAGGTACTTTGGTCGGCATCCTGTCCGACAATAGCCAGGACTGGATCGATTGGCATCACGCGGCCGATCACGAAAGTCAGGATTAATAATCCGAACAGTGTGACGATCACCTGAAACAGACGCTTTGCCAAACGACGCAGTACTCCACCCGGCTTGATCCAATCAGAGAAAACCATGTTCTTTCTCCTGATATCCCGGCTAGCGGCGACAGCAAATCACCACTCACGCGGTCATCTCTTTTTAGCGTATCTGATCGGGATGATTAGCCGGAAACGTGTCGGCTAATCATCCGGTTTAACGTGTGGACACTAGCGCTGCTTATACACCTCGCGCAGATGCGTCGTAGAAGACGGATGTGGCACATAGCCTTTCACGTCTTTACGCAACACCACAGAATCGATCATCTGCGACACCGGAATAATGGCCGGGAACAGTTCTTCATAACGATTCTGCACGTTGATATACATCTGCTTTTGTTTCTGAGGATCTTTCTCCAACAGCGCCTGATCGATCATGTCGTTCAGCGGTTTGTCGTAGAAAGAGGTGCGCCAGCCCTGGAAGTTGGTCAGTTTGGCTTCGTCGCTGTTATCCGGGTTATAGACAACAGAACGCAGGCTGGAGTGAGGATGCGGATCGACGCCGCCACCGCCGCGGCCAACCAGCATATCAAAGTTACGATCGCGCATCGCGCCGTAAACCTGATTACCGGTGCCGGAGATGATTTTGGCTTTGATGCCCGCCTGTGCCAGCGTGGACTGTACCGATGTCGCCAGATTCAGGAACGGCTGATCGGACAGAACACGCAGCGTGGTTTCAAATCCATTTGGGTAGCCCGCTTCGGCCAGCAGCGCTTTGGCGCGCGGCACGTCAAGCTTGTAGCCCGGATCCGGCAACGTCGCATCCATCCCTTTCTGGATGGGGCGCTGATGATAGAAACCGTAGCCTGGCATCACTGTTTTATTGACGCCATCGTAATCAATCAGGTAGCGAACCGCTTCGCGCACTTTCGGTTTAGCGAAGTATTCATTCTTCAGGCTCATGGCAACGTAGTACAGCGTGCCTTTTTGCACCTCATCAACCACAACGTCTTTATCTTGTTTCAGCGCATTGATATCCGGCACCGACATCCCAGAGGCCACGTCAATGTCGCCTTTTTCAATCATCAGGCGCAGCGCCTGTGACTCGGTCATGTGGCGGAAAATCACGCGCCGCATTTTCGCATCGCCCTGCCAGTTGTTCTCAACCTTGCTGATGCGCAGCACGTCTTTCGCCTGCCACACGTCCAGCTTGAACGGGCCAGAACCGGCTTCGTTCGTGGTCAGCCAGCCGTTGCCCCAGTCACCGTTTTTCTCATGCTGCATCACCGTTTTGCTATCCAGCACCGATCCGCTACCCAGCGTCGCCAGCGAGTAGAGCACCAGTTTGGGGTCGTTCGGTTTTGGCAGTTCGATTTCAACGGTGTGGGCGTCTTTAGCGCGGATCATTTTCTCCACGTTTTCCGCGGTGAAGCCGTAAGATTTCCACGTTGTGGCCTGCGCCATGTTGAGGTTAAGCAGACGCTTCATCGACCAGGCGAAGTCTTGCGCCGTGACGGGGTTACCGGAGTGGAATTTGGCGTTGTCCACCAGATTGAAGGTAATGACCTTACCGTCATCACTGACGCTCCAGCTTTTCGCCAGAGAAGGCTGAATGTTACTCAGGTTGGCGGGATCCAGCACCACCAGCGAGTCATAGAGGTTGACGATAATGCCCACCACCTCGTTACCGGTCATGGCGGCCGGATCGAGTGAGAGCATGTTGTTCATGTTCATCCCCACGATCAGCTGATCGTCAGGGGTTTTTGCCGATAGAATGGCCGGCGTAGCGGCCATGCAGAGTGAACCTAACAGCAGGGTACGGAGTATTGCTCGTGCTTTCATCATTATTCTCCAGGTGTGGGAGCATGGAAGACGACAACTTTTTATTTTTTAGGTAAGGCTATCTTTCAGATCGAACAAAAAACCATTCATACAAAAAAGTTATTCTTTACTCAGGGTATGCTCCTCAATCCAGTCAAAATTGATATCTTCTCCCAGCCCCGGACGTTGCGGCAGATGCACAAAGCCCTCGTCATCCATCGGGTCGACAATCGAATTCAGATACGCTGCGGGTTCGTCGTAATCGAGGAAAGGATGCAGCAGACCGCGCTCATACCAGCGGCAGTTTTTGATCGCCCCAACGACGTTGAGGTTTGGCGCGCCGTTACCGTGAACTTCGCAATCCATACCGAAGGATTCCGCCAGGCTCGCGACCTTCATACACGGCCAGAGACCGCCCACGCCTTGCACGCCCGCGCGTAAAATGTCGCATGCGCCTTCTTTAACCCAGTCAGCGCGGCTGAAGTATTTTCCTGACAGACTTTCCGGCCCGATGACATCGATATCCAGGCTCTTGGTCAGCCAGCTGTAGGACGCCATACTCTGTTCTTCCATCGGTTCTTCAAACCACGTGAAATCGAGCTTTTGCAATTCACGACCGATATACAGCGCATCGCTGCGGCTGTACCAGTGGTAGCCATCCAGCATCAGGCAGATGTCCGGGCCCACGGCTTCACGTACTGCGGCACAGGCTTTCACGTCAATCTTCGGGCTGGGTGCGAACGATACTGGCGGCATCCAGGTGTGCAACTTGATGGCTTTATAGCCGCGCTGCACCAGCTTTTCGGCGAACTGGCCGTATTCCTCTGGCGTCGATAAGCCACCTTCCAGCTCATCACCGCACATGGTGCTGCCGTAGGCCGGGACTTTTTCACGATAGCCACCGAGCAGTTTATGCACCGGCATATTCAGTACACGGCCTTGCAGATCCCACAGTGCGGATTCCACAATCGACAGCGCGCGATCGGTCAGCTGGTTGGCGCTACCGCGTTGCCAATGCACCAGATCCTGCCAGAGGCGTTCACGGTCGAATGGGTTCTGCCCAATCAGCACTTTGCGGAAGAAAGCGTTAACAATATGAGGACGAATCACTTCCGGCGGAGCGAAAGCGTAACCTTTTTGGCCATCATCTGCCGTGATGGTTAACAGCGCCATCTTGGCCTGATTTTCAGGTCCCAGGTGTGAATGACCCGCACTGTCGGAAACCCGGCGTGTGGGATAAGTGAAGACGGTGACATCAATTGATTCTATTTTCACGTTGTTACCTGCCTTGATGTTTAACACAACTCATGTACAAGATTTGCGAATGTAAGCCATATAAATAATTAAAGAATAACGCGACTAACTGTGTCGGGACGAGTAGATAAAAAGCGCCTATCTCTCTCTGGTACGACCTTATAAGTCGATCAACGTCACAGAATAGAAATGGCGTGCTAATTAAAAAAAAATGGCGTTTTATTTTCAATTATTAAGGTTGTTACGCCGTTAGTCATTAGGCAATTTCTTCCATATGACGAAATTATGTCGCCGATAATTGTGCAATCGCACATAAAGCTGTGAGCACTATCACCAGAAAATTTCATATCCTTATTAAACAAATGGATAATCCCTTAGTTTTATTTTTAAGCGCTCGGATGTGTGAATGATTGACGAGGGGGACGATTACTCTGATACCGGATTGGCCGCTAACCAGTCGGCTTCTGACCAAAAGCGTGCTATAGATCCCATTTTTGCCAGTCACGAAAACTCCAACAAAAACCAAGACTTAATAAAAAATAAGTAAAATCATCAACATACCCACAAAGAAGTATATAAAAGACAACTTGATATACATCAATAAGCAGCCTTTGTAGCGCGATAAGGTAGCCTCAGAAGAAGCAAATTTGAGGCAAAAATGAACAAAGTCAGACTCGCTGTTATCGGTAACGGGATGGTCGGCCACCGTTTTATCGAAGAGTTGCTGGATAAGGCCCCGACGTCCACCTACGAGATTACCGTCTTTTGTGAAGAACCCCGCGTCGCCTACGATCGTGTCCACCTCTCTTCTTACTTCGCGCACCACACGGTAGAAGAGCTTTCCTTAGTACGCGAAGGCTATTACGAAAAGAATGGCGTTAACGTCCTGCTCGGTGAACGCGCCATCACCATCAACCGCAGTGAAAAAGCCATTCACTCCAATTCCGGTCGTACCGTGTATTACGACAAACTCATCATGGCAACCGGCTCCTACCCCTGGATTCCTGCCATTAAAGGCTCAAACGGGCAAGACTGTTTTGTCTACCGCACCATTGAAGATCTGAACGCCATCGAAAACTGCGCCCGCCGCAGCAAACGCGGCGCGGTGATCGGCGGAGGTCTGTTAGGTCTGGAAGCGGCAGGCGCACTGAAACACCTCGGCGTGGAAACACACGTCATTGAGTTCGCGCCCGTGCTCATGGCCGAACAGTTGGATGCACAGGGCGGCACCCTGCTGCAACGCAAGATTGAAAACATGGGTGTGCGCGTGCATACCAGCAAGAATACGCAGGCCATCCAGCATTCTGGTCTGGAAAGCCGCAAGACAATGGTGTTTGCCGATGGCAGTACGCTGGAAGTCGACTTTATCGTGTTCTCTACCGGTATTCGCGCGCAGGACAAACTGGCGCGCCAGTGTGCGCTGGAAATTGGCCCACGCGGCGGTATCGCTATTAACGACTGGTGCCAGACTTCCGATCCAGATGTCTACGCCATTGGCGAATGTGCCGCCTGGCAGGGTAGACCATTCGGCCTGGTCGCGCCCGGCTACAAGATGGCGCAGGTTGCCGTCGACCACCTGTTAGGGCATGAAAACCGCTTCCAGGGCGCTGATATGAGCGCCAAGCTGAAGCTGATGGGTGTCGATGTCGGCGGGATTGGTGATGCACACGGCCATACGCCGGGCTCCCGCAGCTACATGTGGCTGGATGAAAACAAAGAAACCTACAAACGTTTGATCGTCAGCGCCGACAATAAAACGCTGCTCGGTGCCGTACTGGTAGGCGACACGCGGGATTATGGCAACCTACTGCAATTCATGCTGAACAAAATCCCGCTGCCGGATTCCCCGAAGCGCTGATTCTTCCGGCGACAGCTGGCAGTGCAAAACCGACGCTGGGAGTCGATTCTCTGCCAGAAAGCGCCCAAATCTGCTCCTGCTTCGACGTCTCCAAAGGCGACATCATCAAAGCGATTAACGGCGGCTGTCACACCGTTGCGGCCATTAAGGAAACCACCAAAGCCGGTACTGGCTGCGGCGGCTGTATCCCGCTGATCACGCAGGTGTTGAACGCGGAACTCAGCAAACAGGGGATTGAAGTCAATAATCACCTGTGCGAACACTTCGCCTATTCGCGCCAGGAGCTGTACCACCTGATCCAAATCGAGAAAATCAAAACGTTCGATCAACTGCTGGAGAAACACGGCTCAGGCTACGGCTGCGAGGTCTGTAAACCGACCGTGGCGTCGCTGCTGGCTTCCTGCTGGAATGAATACGTGCTCAAACCACAGCACACGCCGCTACAGGATTCCAACGATAACTTCCTCGGCAACATCCAAAAAGACGGCACGTACTCCGTGATCCCACGCTCCGCAGGCGGGGAAATCACACCGGATGGTCTGATCGCCATCGGTCGCATCGCGAAGCAATATAACCTGTACACCAAAATGACCGGTTCCCAGCGCATGGCGCTATTTGGCGTGCAGAAAGACGATCTGCCGGACGTATGGGCTCAGCTCATCGAAGCCGGATTTGAAACCGGCCACGCTTACGCCAAAGCGTTGCGTATGGCAAAAACCTGCGTCGGCAGCACCTGGTGCCGCTTTGGCGTCGGCGACAGCGTAGGCTTTGGCGTCGAGCTGGAAAACCGCTACAAAGGCATCCGCACTCCACACAAAATGAAATTTGGCGTCTCCGGCTGTACGCGGGAATGTGCAGAAGCACAGGGTAAGGACGTGGGGATTATCGCCACCGAAAAAGGCTGGAACCTCTATGTATGCGGCAACGGCGGGATGAAACCGCGCCACGCTGACCTGCTGGAAGCCGATTTAGATCGCGACACCTTAATCCGCTATCTGGACCGCTTCATGATGTTCTATATCCGCACGGCCGATAAGCTCCAGCGTACTTCCGTCTGGCTGGATAACCTTGAAGGCGGCATCGACTATCTGCGCAACGTGATTGTGAAAGACAAACTGGGCATTAACGATCAACTTGAAGCCGATATCGCACGGCTGCGCGAAGGCTATGTCTGTGAATGGCAGGCGACGCTGGAATCCCCGGAAGCACAGAAACGTTTTACCCACTTCATTAACAGCCCGGAACGTGACCCGAACGTGCAAATGGTCAGTGAACGTCAACAACATCGTCCGGCACGCCCTGCAGAGCGTATTCCGGTGAAACAAATTGAACTGGAGGGGAAAACGCATGAGTCAGTGGACTACGGTATGTAAGTTAGACGACATTCTGCCCGGCACCGGCGTTTGCGCACTCGTCGAACAGCAGCAGGTCGCCGTGTTCCGGCCTCGTAACGACGAGCAGGTTTACGCCATCAGCAATATCGATCCGTTCGCGCAGGCTAGCGTATTAAGCCGTGGCATACTGGCCGAACATCATGAGGAGCTTTGGGTAGCAAGCCCATTGAAAAACAGCATTTCCGCCTTTATGATGGCTTCTGCCTGGAGGATGGAGCCTATTCTGTTGCAGCTTACGATACTCAGGTAACCAACGGTAATGTGCAAATATCCATCGCAGAGCGTGATATTGCGGTTGATAATAGCCAACCATTACCTTAATGAAATGGTCGATGCCCTGTGGCCGCAGGGCACAACCCTATTTGATTTTTCAAGATAACCTGAGTTTCAAGAGGCGTTAAATGGATTACCTGCCAATATTCTGTCAGTTGCACGATAAACCTTGTCTATTGGTAGGGGGTGGTGAAATCGCCGAGCGCAAAGCCCGGCTATTGCTGGACGCTGGCGCAATCATTACCGTCAACGCGCTCGATTTTAACGATCAATTTCGGGCCTGGGAGCAGGATGCGCAATTAACGCTGGTACACGGCACGTTCGATCCTACACTGCTGGACGAGGTATGGCTGGTGATTGCCGCCACTGACGATCAGGACGTCAATAATCATGTCTATGCCAGCGCCAGCGAACGTCGGATTTTCTGCAATGTCGTCGATTCGCCAGAGCGCGCCAGCTTCATTATGCCGTCGATCATTGACCGTTCGCCGCTCATGGTCGCCGTATCTTCTGGTGGTGCCGCACCGGTATTGGCACGACTGCTGCGGGAAAAGCTGGAAAGTATTCTGCCGCAAAATCTCGGTAAACTGGCGACATTAGCAGGCGAACTGCGCAGCCGGGTGAAAAGCCGATTCCGCAATATGAGCGCACGTCGTCGCTTCTGGGAAAAACTCTTCGTCCACGATCGGCTGGCGCAGGCGCTGGCCAATGACAATAGCCAACGTGTTCAACAGCTGACAGAACTGCTCTTTTCCGCCCCGCTGGATGATCGAGGTGAAGTAACCCTGGTCGGTGCGGGACCGGGCGACGCGGGATTACTGACGTTGAAAGGCCTACAGCATCTACAACAGGCCGATATCGTCGTTTACGATCGGCTGGTCTCGAAAGAGATCCTCGATCTGTCACGCCGCGACGCCGAGCGCATCTTCGTGGGTAAAGCATCTGGCTATCACAGCGTTCCTCAGGAGCAAATCAATCAGCTGTTGGAAGAAAAGGCGCGGGCTGGCCATCGCGTCGTCCGACTGAAAGGCGGCGACCCCTTTATCTTCGGTCGCGGTGCCGAAGAACTGGAGCATCTGCAACAGGCGGGCGTGCCGTTCTCTGTCGTGCCCGGAATTACCGCCGCGTCGGGCTGTTCAGCCTACAGCGGTATCCCGCTCACCCATCGCGATCGCTCGCAGGGCGTCAGACTGATTACCGGACATGTTAAGCACGACACCGATCTGGACTGGTCCAGTCTCGCCGCGGAGAAACAGACGCTGGTGTTTTATATGGGACTTCAACAGGCCGAGTACATTCAAAGCAAACTGATCGAACAGCGGTTACCGGAAACCGTGCCCGTCGCGATTATCGAAAACGGCACCTCCACCAAACAGCGCGTCCTGAGTGGACAGCTCTCTCAACTGAGCGAATTAGCACAACAGGCCAGCAGCCCAAGTTTGATTATCATCGGCAACGTCGTCGGGCTACGGGAAAAGTTGAGCTGGTTCTCTGACCAGACAGCATAATCCTCTCTCTACCTCCTTCCTCACCCGCTGTCCGTTCTGCCGGATAGCGGTTATTGCACCATCATAATGCAACGCCCCGCCAAATAGCATAACAATGCACTATTTTGGACATACCCCCTTACAAAATGTCACTTTAATGCTTTACCGCAGGCCATATCTGCCTTATTTTGACTAAAACAAAACTCATTAATAAGCAGACTATATGAATAAATAATCAATAATAGTTTACGTAAAACGTGGCCCGACTATTGCTTAGCTTTCTAATAGATTCGCGGCACGACCTCTGAGTCGTTCATATCGAACCGATTTCATCGTCAAGCCATCGTGGTTTATCGAAATTAGTACCTCACGCATGAGTACATATCGAAGGGTGATACATCGCGTCATGACGTATTTCTGCTCTCGTTTCTGAACGAACGGAGTATGTAGTCCTCTCATCACAAAAAACAGTTCTGCTTAGCAGAACAATAAGTAAGCAGTTTGGAGTCACTTGTGGAAGATATTACCTTCTGGCAACTCATCAGTTTTGGTGAACAGGGCTGGGGAAAATTATTACTGATTGGGGCAGGAATGACGCTCGCACTGGCGATCTGCGGTTTCCTGCTGGGAGCTGCGATCGGCACGATTGGCGCCTGGTCCAAAATTTGCGGCAATCGCCCCGTGCGCTATCTGGCCGATGGGTACACCACCATCACCCGAGGCATACCAGACCTGCTCATCATCTACCTGCTTTATTTCGGCGGCAGCTCCGCGTTAACGCTGCTAGTGAAACTGTTTGGCAGCAACGAATTTCTCGGCTTTCCCGGCTTCCTCGCGGGTGTCTTCGCCGTCGGCATTTCCTCCGGCGCACAGCAGACGGAAGTTTATCGTGGCGCGTTCTACGCCGTTTCCAAAGGGGAAATTGAAGCCGCTAAAGCCTGCGGCATGCCCACGATGCTACGCCTGCGCCGCATCATCGTGCCGCTTCTGCTGCGCCACGCCATCCCCGCACTCGGCAACGTATGGCAACTGGTGCTGAAAACCTCTGCGCTGGTTTCCGTTACCGGTGTCGCCGAGCTGATGACGCAGTCGCAAACCGGGGCTGGTTCTACTGGCAAACCGTTTGATTTCTTCATGGCTGCTGCACTGCTGTATCTGCTTATTTCGATCGGTTCCGGCTGGATTATGCGCCGCGCTGAGTCTCATTATTCCCGGGGTGTGAAACGCTGATGGATTTTCCTTTTCTGTACGACACGTTTCTGGAGATTATTCCCGGTATTCCGCTGACCCTGCAACTGGCGGTCAGCTCCGTTTTTCTGGGCTTCTTTCTGGCGTTAGGGCTGGCATTGATGCAGTTGTCATCCTTTGCCGTGCTGCGCTCGATTTCACGAACCTACGTGCTGTTTTTCCGCGGTACGCCGCTGCTGGTGCAGCTGTTCCTGATTTACTACGGGCTGGGGCAATTTCAATGGATTCGCGAGAGCATATTGTGGCCGTTCCTGCGGGAACCCCACTGGTGCGCCCTGCTGTCGCTCAGCCTGTGTACCGGCGCCTATGCCTGCGAGATTATCCGTGGCGGATTGCAGTCCGTTCCGGTAGGCCAGATCGAATCCGCGCGCGCCTGCGGCATGCCGTCGTTCATGATCTTCAAGCGGATCGTTTTCCCGCTGGCGATCCGTCAGGCGCTCCCTGCTTACGGCAACGAGCTGATCTCGATGGTGAAATCGACCTCGCTGGCTTCCATCATCACGCTGATGGAAATCACCGGCATCGCCGCACGCCTCATCGCAGAAACGTACCGTGCGCTTGAAGTCTTCCTGGTCGCCGGTGCCATTTATCTGTTTATTAACCTTATTCTGACACGTTTGCTGATGTGGACAGAATTTACGCTTACCCCTCATCTCCGTGCGCCGGGTGCGCAGCCGGCAGCGAAAAAAATTAAGAAATTGGGAGACCTGCAATGACGACACCCGCCATTAGCCTGCGCAACATTCACAAAAGTTTCGGTTCTCTGGACGTCCTGAAAGGGATTTCCATTGAGGCCAATCAGGGGGAAGTCATCTCCATTCTGGGATCGTCCGGTTCAGGCAAATCGACGCTGCTGCGCTGTAGCAATCTGCTGGAGCTTCCCGATCAGGGCGAGATTCTCGTCGGCGGGGAAGCGATTGAAATGAAGCCGAACCGTAAAGGGCAGAACCGCCCGTCGAACCCTAAACAGATCGACAGAATTCGTACTCAGTTAGGTATGGTGTTCCAGAATTTTAACCTCTGGTCGCACAAGACCGTGCTGGAAAACATCATAGAAGCGCCCGTACACGTCTTAAAACGTCCACAGGCGGAGTGCGTAGAACACGCCGAGCTGCTGCTAGAGAAAGTCGGTCTGGCGGACAAGCGCCACTACTATCCCGCACATTTGTCCGGCGGACAGCAGCAACGCGCCGCCATTGCCCGCGCGCTCGCGATGGAACCCAAAGTGATGCTGTTTGATGAACCGACTTCCGCGCTCGACCCGGAACTGGTGGGCGAAGTGCTACGCGTGATGCGCACGCTGGCGGACGAAGGAATGACCATGCTGGTCGTGACTCACGAAATGGATTTTGCCCGCGAAGTCTCTAACCGCATCGTCTTCCTCCATCAGGGGGAAATTGAAGAACAGGGAACGCCGGAGCAGGTTTTCACCGCCAGCCAGTCGGCTCGCTTCCGGCAATTTATTGCCAGTTGGTAAACACAGCCCCGCTAGCTTCATGTGCGGATTTATCTCTCTGTCGCGTGATGAAAGTGGGAAAAACATAATTATATGAAGTACCAGGAGAAAACCATCATGATCAAATCAAAACTGACTCTGCTCGCCTGCTCGCTGTGCATGGCAGGCACGCTGGCCGCCTCATTCACCGCCTCAGCGGAAGAGAAGAAATGGACGACCGTCCGCATCGCCACCGAAGGCGCTTATCACCCGTATAACTTCACCAAGCCAGACGGCACGCTGGATGGCATGGAGATCGAACTGTACAAAGTGCTGTGTAACAACATGCAGGTGAAATGCGAGATCATGGTGCAGCCATTCACCAGCACCATCCCTGCCCTGAATGCCGGTAAGTTCGACGCCATCATTTCTGGTATGTCCGCCACGGAAAAACGCCGTGAGGTGATCGATTTCAGCCAGCCGTACACGCAGGCAGGACAGACTTTCGCCGTGCTGAAATCCAGCAAACTCGCTAAAGATTTCCCAGACGCGGGCCAGCGTTTCTCCATTAACCCGGCCGACGAAGCCACCGCAAAAGCTGAAATTGAGAAGCTGAAACCACTGCTGGAAGGCAAAACCATCGGCGTGCAGTCAGCCTCTATCGCCAGCGCCTTTTTGGATAAATATATGAAAGGCGTGATGAAAGTACGTGAATATAAAACCACTCAAGAACACGATCTGGATCTGAAAGCGGGTCGTGTGGATCTGGTTATCGCTTCCGCGCCTTACCTGAAAAGCATTTCGGAAAAACCGGGCAATGCCGATATCGTCACGCCGGGACCACAGTTCATCGGCGGCATTTTGGGCAGCGGCTCTTCCGTTGGCCTGCGTAAGAGCGATCCTGAGCTGAAAGCTATGTTCGACAAGGCCATCGATCAGGCTAAGCAAGACGGTACGATCAGAAAACTGAGCGAAAAATGGTTCGGTATGGACACCACACCACTCTGAGTGTGACTCACCCGCTGAATCGCACGTCATGGCTTATCAGCCATGACGTGCCCCTCGCTTAATGCCATCAGAAAAATCAAAGAGCACACCACGCATGAATGCAACACACAATGAAGGAACGCTGCCTGCCGTCAATCAGCAATCCGTGGAAGAAATCTGCGGCCTGATTGCGGCCAAGCGGCAGCAGTTCTGTACGCTGAGCGACGGCATCTGGGATACGCCGGAGCTGAACTACGAAGAGCATCGTTCAGCGGCACAGCACGAAGCCGTCCTGAAGGCGGAAGGTTTTCGCCTGACGACAGGCATCGCCGGTATGCCCACCGCGCTATTAGGAGAATTCGGCTCAGGTCTGCCGATTATCGCCATTTTGGGTGAATACGATGCGCTACCGGGCCTGAGCCAGCAGGCGAACGTCGCAGAGCCGAAGCCGCTGGAAAACGGGGGCAACGGCCACGGCTGTGGACACAACCTGCTCGGCACCGCGGCACTACAGGCGGCAACGGCAGTGAAAGACTATCTGCAACAGCATGAACTGGCTGGAACCGTGCGTTTTTACGGCTGTCCTGCGGAAGAAGGCGGATCGTCCAAAGGTTTTATGGTCAAGGAAGGCGTCTTTGACGACGTCGATATCGCCCTCTGCTGGCATCCGGCGACCTTCACTGGCGTCAATAGTCCGGTATCACTGGCCTGTAACGAACTGAATTTTTACTTCAAAGGTCGCGCCGCTCATGCCGCCGCCAGCCCACATCTGGGCCGCAGCGCGCTGGATGCCGTGGAGCTGATGAACGTCGGCGTGAACTACATGCGTGAACACATGCCTTCCTCCGCTCGCGTTCACTACGCGATTACCGACAGCGGCGGCCAGGCTCCGAACGTCGTTCAGGCCAACGCCACCGTGCGTTACCTCGTACGGGCACGCCAGTTGCCGGAGTTGCACCAGCTCGTCAAACGCGTGAAGAAAATTGCCGAAGGCGCGGCGCTGATGACGGAAACCGAGGTCAGCAGCGAGGTAATTAGCGGTGATGCCAATCTGCTGGCAAACCCGCCGCTGGAAGCACGTATGCACGAACATCTGCTGGCGCTCGGCCCGATACCGTTTGATGACGAAGATCGTAAAATGGCAGCGATGTTCCAGACGGCGCTGAGCGCCGAAGACATTGCCGAATCCTACGCGCGTTTCGGCGTCAAACCTCAGCCGGGTTTAACGCTGCATGACGGGATTTATCCGCTGTATAGCCCGAATGAAGCCTTCATCGGTTCTACCGATGTGGGGACGGTGAGTTGGGTTGTGCCAACCGTGCAGATCCGCAGCGCTACTTACGCCATCGGTACACCGGCGCATTCATGGCAGTTGGTCGCACAGGGGAAAACCGGTGCTGCCCACAAAGGCATGGAGTATGCAGCGAAGGCAATGGCATCGCTGGCTATCGATCTGCTGGTGACACCTGAGCTGATTGCACAGGCAAAAGCCGACCATCAGGAAAGATTGCAGCACACACCGTTTGAAAACCCGATTCCAGACGACGTGTTCCCACCTATCCCGCAGTGATAATACGCTGATTGAAGTGGATCTGTAGGAAGCAGCAAGGAAACCGTCAGGAGAACATCTCCTGACGGTCATTAAGGCTTACGGGCGGGAAACAAAACCAACAGCGTCGTAGACTTTCTTCAGCGTTTCCTGTGCGCGCGCACTCGCTTTTTCAGCGCCTTCACGCATCACCTGTTGCAGGAATGCCTCGTCGTTACGGAAACGATGATAACGTTCTTGCAGTTCAGACAGCATGCCGGATACCGCATCCGCCACCGCACCTTTCAGGTGACCATACATCTGGCCGCTGAATTCCTGCTCCAGCTCAGGGATGGTTTTTCCCGTGACGCCAGACAGAATATCCAACAGGTTCGATACCCCGGCTTTATTCGCCACGTCATAGCGCACAACTGGCGGCTCGTCGGAATCCGTCACCGCACGTTTGATCTTCTTCACTACCGACTTCGGATCTTCCAGCAGCCCGATAACGTTATTGCGGTTATCGTCAGATTTGGACATCTTCTTGGTTGGTTCCAGCAGCGACATCACGCGCGCGCCCGATTTCGGAATGAATGGCTCAGGCACTTTGAAAATATCGCCATACAGGCTGTTGAAGCGCTGACCAACGTCACGGCTCAGTTCCAGATGTTGCTTCTGATCTTCGCCCACCGGCACCTGATTCGTTTGGTACAGCAGGATGTCTGCCGCCATCAGTACCGGATAATCGAACAGACCCGCGTTGATGTTCTCTTCATAACGCGCGGATTTATCCTTGAACTGCGTCATACGGCTCAGTTCGCCGAAATAGGCGTAGCAGTTCAGTATCCAGCTCAGTTGGCTGTGCTCAGGCACGTGGGACTGAACAAAAATGGTGCTCTTTTTCGGATCGATGCCACAAGCCAGATACAGCGCCAGCGTATCCAGCGTCGCTTTTCTCAGCGCCTGCGGATCCTGACGTACCGTGATGGCGTGCAAATCCACGATGCAATAGATGCAGTCGTAATCGTCCTGCATGTTGACCCACTGACGTAACGCCCCCATGTAGTTACCAATGGTCAATTCACCAGACGGCTGCGCACCGCTAAATACAATGGGCTTGCTCATACTAAGGGTTCCTGATTGTGTGAAGAAGAATGCCCGATCAGGGGCAAAATATCGGCAAAACGATCCAGAACGACATCCGGCTGGCTCAGTTCGATCGCTTCACCATAGTTATAGCCATACGTCATGCCAACGCTACGACAGCCCGCCGCCTGTGCCGCCTGAATATCGTTGCGGGAATCGCCGACGAACAGAAGCTCGCTGGCACGCAGCCCCAGCTTACCGAGCACCAGATAGAGCGGCGCAGGGTGAGGCTTTTTCACAATGACGTCATCGCCACCGATGATCAGCGAAAAATAGTCGCCAATCCCGAGGCCTGCCAACAGCGGCGCAACGAACGGCGTGGGTTTATTGGTCACTACTGCCATCGGCACGCCCTGCTGCGCCAACTGCGCCAGCGTCTCTTTTACCTGCGGAAACAGCGTGCTACCGCTATCCACCGTCTGTGCATAATAGACATCGAACCGCTCACGAGTTTCCTGCTGGCGCACGGCCGTTGGCTCAACGCCAGCCCAACGCAACGCGCGTTCCACCATCACGTCCGCACCGTTACCAATCCAGGTGGCGACACGGGCTTCGCCCGCCGCGGGCAACGACTGTGCCACTAACGCCTGATCGATCGCCGCCGCCAGACCCGGTGCGCTGTGAATCAGCGTCCCATCCAAATCAAAAGCCAAGCCGCGAATCGCGGTTAATTCAGTCATGTTTCGTCCTTGAAATTTCATTACGCATTTGATCAATGACGGCACGGTAATCTGGATGACCAAAAATAGCCGATCCCGCCACAAACATATCCGCGCCTGCTTCAGCAATCGCGCCGATATTCTCCACTTTTACGCCGCCATCGACTTCCAGTCGAATGTCGTAACCGCTGTCGTCGATCAAGCGACGCACCTGACGCAGCTTATCCAACGTGCTGGGAATAAAGGACTGGCCGCCAAATCCGGGGTTAACCGACATCAGCAGAATGATATCCAGCTTATCCATAACGTAATCGAGATAACTTAGCGGCGTCGCAGGGTTAAACACCAGCCCGGCTTTGCAGCCGTGATCTTTGATCAGCTGTAATGAGCGATCGAGGTGATCGGTGGCTTCGGGATGAAAGGTAATGAAACTGGCTCCCGCGTTGGCGAAATCAGGGATGATACGATCGACAGGCTTCACCATCAGGTGAACGTCAATCGGCGCGGTAATGCCGTAATCGCGCAGGGATTTCAATACCAGCGGGCCAATCGTCAAATTTGGCACATAGTGGTTATCCATAACGTCAAAATGGACCACATCAGCCCCGGCAGCCAATACATTAGCGGTATCTTCACCAAGACGGGCAAAATCAGCCGACAAAATGGACGGCGCGATTAAAAACGGTTTCATTCATTTCTCCAAACGATAAAGTCTGAATGCCTGCGGGTAACCTGTTCCCGGTTAATGACGTCTTTCACGCCACGAACCGATCCACCCTGTATACAACGGTATCACCGATAGAGGGCTAATAACTCGTTTACTTTACTACGCCCCAAAATATTACGGCTAATTGTTCGACGCGCTTTAACAACATACAGCACCGCTTCCTGATACCACTCACGGGTCAGCAACGTGTCATGGTTGGAAATCAGTACCGGGATCTTGCTTTCTACCGATAGACGGCGCGCCAATTGCGCCAGGCTCTGCTGATCGGCACGGCTGAAATTATTGGTGTGATAAGCCGTAAAATTTGCGGTCGCAGACAGCGGCGCATAAGGCGGATCGCAATAAATAACCGATCCCTTCTCTGCTTTTTCCAGCGTGTCCTGATAGTGCTCACAGACAAAGATGGCATTTTGCGCCTTAAAGGCGAACCAGCGAATCTCTTCTTCAGGAAAATAGGGCTTCTTATAGCGCCCGAAAGGAACATTGAATTCACCACGCATGTTGTAGCGGCACAGGCCGTTATAGCAGTGGCGATTCAAATAGAGAAACAGCAGCGCGCGCCGATAGGCGTCGCTGCAAAGGTTAAATTCATCACGCAGCAGATAAAACGCCTCAGACGTGTTCATCTCTTCCGTAAACAGCTTACGGGCGTCGAGAACAAACTCATCAGCATTCGACTTGACGATATTGTACAGGTTAATCAGGTCGCTATTAATATCGGCCAGTATGTAGCGATCGTACTCCGTATTCAGAAATACGGAACCCGCGCCGACAAAGGGCTCAATAAGACAGTCTCCTGCGGGTAAATAGCGACGAATCTCTTCTACCAGCGGATATTTACCACCAGCCCATTTTAAAAAAGCGCGGTTCTTCTTCATGCCGTCGTTAGTTACTCATACGTTTCAGAGCCGCGGATTGTACTCTGTGTCAGACAGCACATCAGGGCTAAAATTGGTGTTACTTATTCAAGTCCTGCTTCACCTGACGGATCGGCTTAACCCATGGTTTTTTCGCTTGAACTTCTGCGGGCAAGGTAGCAATTGCCTGTTTCGCTTCCGCAGAAGACGCATAGACTCCGGTCACTAACACATACCAGGATTTTCCGTCTCGTTTCGTTTCGTACACCCACGAATGGGTGAGGTTGTTCTGTTTCGCGTAGGCTTTCAACGTGTCCGCGCGTGAAGCGCTGCTCAGTTGCAAAGTAAAGTGGCTGGCAGGCGCATTCTGTACGGCGACGTTCTGCCCGGCTGCCGCCGGAGCCGCTTTGGCGTTAGCCGCAGGCTTGCTGGCTACTGGCGCTTTTGGTGCGCTGTTCGCAGCAGGCTTGGCGCCATTTGCATGTGCAGGCGTCGTATTGTGCGTATTTTTAGCGGATGAGGCTGCTGGCGTTTTCCCCGTCGGCGCGACTGTCGCAGGCGCCGTCGGCAGCGTCGAGTTTCCTGTCGCACCCTGAGAGAATTCGCTCACGCGCCCTTGCTGTTGCGACAACGCATCGGTGATATTGCCCGGCAGCTCGATACGCTGCTGGCCTGCCACCGGCTGCTGAACCTGCGCATCGGTCGGCGTACCGGAAATTGGCGGAGCACTTAATGTCTGAGGCGATGCCGGCATCTGAGAAGACGCCTGCCCTGACGTTTGGCCATGACTGGTCTCACCGGACACTGCCGCAGGGCTTTCACCCTGTGAGGAAGGCTGTGCGTTCTGCGTCATGGAGGACGAGGAAGAGAGATCGATATTTCTCTCGCCGCTCGCTTGATTCTGCGTCTGTGACGTTTGTGGCTGAGAAGGTGCCTGCAAAGCAGAACCGATACCAACGATCAGCAATACCAGCACCACAATCCCGATACCAATCATCAGGTGCTGTCTGGAAAGCGCGATTTTAGGTACCGCGAAGTTGCTGCTTTTTTGCTGACGAGTAGGTCGACGGTCACTGGTATCAGGCTTCAGCTCATCTTCCGGCTTGAACTCATCCATTTAACATCTCCCCACTAAAAAGCTTGAATCCGCCGCGCAGTCGCCAGGGCGAATCATTGAATCGTAACGCATTGTATTTTATTAACCATAACCCATCAGGGCGTGTCTGTCGTTAATACTTATCTTTCATAACTGATCGCCTTTCAGCGCTATCGCATCAGGCAAGGCAATCAGCTATTGAGGCCAGCACCATGTCATGCGCCACACCGCCACGGACTTCCGACTGGCCAATTGCCGTTGGCAGCACCAGACGTAACTCACCCGCCAGCACTTTCTTGTCGCGCATCATATGAGGAAGATAGGCTTCAGGCGCCATTTGTGCCGGGCCGTTCACCGGCAGGCCCGCGCGAACCAGCAGAGATTTGACTCGCTCGACATCCTCAACGGAGAACTGCCCAAGGCGACGTGCCGTATGTGCAGCCATCACCATGCCTGCCGCAACCGCTTCGCCATGAAGCCAGTTGCCGTAGCCCATTTCCGCTTCGATAGCATGACCGTAAGTATGGCCCAAATTGAGCAGCGCACGCATACCACTTTCGCGTTCATCTGCCGCGACCACTGCCGCTTTAATTTCACAGCAGCGTCGAATGCAGTAAGCCAGCGCGTCATGCTGTAACTCACGCACTGCTTCAATGTTTTCTTCGAGCCAAAGAAAGAAATCGCGATCCAGAATAATGCCGTATTTGATGACTTCCGCCAGCCCGGATGACAATTCCCGTGCCGGTAAAGACTTTAGGCAATCCAGATCGATCACAACCGAGACAGGCTGGTAGAACGCCCCGATCATGTTTTTACCCAACGGATGATTGACGGCGGTTTTACCACCGACGGAGGAATCTACCTGCGATAACAGCGTTGTCGGCACCTGAATAAACCGGACACCGCGCTGATAACTGGCCGCGGCAAAACCGGCTAAATCGCCGATCACACCGCCACCCAAGGCAACAATCGTCGTATCACGACCATGCGGCTTCGCCAACAGAGCGCTAAAGACCTGATCCAATACGGCCAGCGACTTGTACTGCTCACCATCAGGCAAGATAACCTGATCGACATGTACGCCGTTGTCTTCCAGCACACCACGAACGCGGTCAAGATACAGAGGGGCCAACGTCTGGTTAGTCACCAGCATGGCCTGCTCCCCCGCTTTCAACGGCATAAAAGAAGCCGAATCATCAAATAATCCGGCGGCTATCGTAATGGGATAACTACGTTCCCCAAGTGTTACGGTAATTCTTTCCATGCGCGTTAAACAACCCGTTCAGGATCCGCTCAATGCGGATAAAGGTATGCTCTTAGTTACTTTCCAGCATATTGATAATCTGGTTAGCAACGACCTTGGCACTTTGCTCGTCAGTCCGAATAGTAACGTCAGCGATTTCTTCATAAAGCGGGTTCCGCTCTTTCGCCAGCGCTTCCAATACTTCACGTGGAGGGGTTTCAACCTGAAGTAACGGACGCTTCTTATCACGCTGCGTGCGGGCCAGCTGTTTCTCGATCGTCGTTTCCAAATAAACGACAACGCCGCGCGCGGAAAGACGGTTACGCGTCTCACGTGATTTGACTGAGCCACCGCCTGTCGCCAGTACGATGCCTTGCTTTTCCGTCAATTCATTAATGACTTTCTCTTCACGATCGCGGAAGCCTTCTTCGCCTTCCACATCGAATACCCAGCCCACATCAGCCCCAGTGCGTCGCTCAATTTCTTGATCGGAGTCGAAAAACTCCATATTGAGTTGCTGAGCTAACTGACGGCCAATAGTGCTTTTGCCGGCACCCATAGGCCCAACCAGAAAGATATTGCGTTTCTCTGCCATGTTTTTTGGTATTACTAAGACAATTCGTTAATGATAACCCGCCCCGCCAATCAACCCAGCGGCGGGACCTAAACTGAAACCTCATGAGCGATAGTGCGAGAATCAGACAAAAAATTATCTCAAGACTCAGGGTAGTTTGGCAACCGAATAAAATGTCACACCGACCACAGGTGGTCAATGTAGTATGTTTTATCGACATTTTCGGTGGAACAACACTTCAGTGCTCAATTCGCTAACCCTTGTAAGCTAAATCCGCCGCAGCGTCAAACGCATAAGCGCGAACGCGACAAAATATTGCGCCCTGTCAGGAAAAAAATAACCGCATGGCAGCCGTGCGCGACAGGGTTTACTCACGATGAAGCGGGGATCAGCGTCGGCGTAATGAAAATGACCAATTCTCGTCGCGTGTGCTGTTGAGTATGGTTTCTGAACAGGTGACCAAATACGGGAACCTCACCCAATATGGGTACCTGTCTGTCGCTATTCTTTTTCTGCTGCTGGAAAATACCGCCTAATACGATAGTTTCGCCATCGGCGACCGTCACCTGGGTTTGGATCTCCTGTTTATCGATCGCTAAGGCTTCGCCATTATCGCCCTGCTTAATCGTCTGTCCCGGCATGTTTTGACTGATTTTCAGGTTCAGCGTAATCCGTCCGGCACGCAAAATATCCGGTGTGACCTCCATTCCGAGCACCGCTTCTTTAAATTCAATAGACGTCGATCCACTGGCGCCGCTGGAGACTTGATACGGGATTTCCGTAAACCTTGCTTAATACTGGCGGTCTGCTGGTGTGCGGTAAACAGCCGGGGCTGGCAATAATTTCGACCTGACTTTCCTGTTCCAGCGCCATGAGTTCCAGATCCAGCAGGCGGCCATTCAATCGCGCTAAATGGAACCCTGCATTGATTGCCGGCGTCTCCACCGGCAGGCCAACATTAAAATTATTCAGCCTGAGCGCTTTATTCGCCGCATTCCCTTCCCCCAGCCCCCAATTAACGCCCAGTTCCTGAAGGTGCTCACTGCTGATGGTGACAATGTGCGCTGCCAGTTGCACCTGTGCTAAGGGAAGATCGAGCTCCTTCACCCACGGTTCGAGCTGTTCAAGAGCATCTTCCGTATCGCGAATCAATAAGGTATTCGTTCGCTTATCCACGGTTACGCTGCCGCGCGCAGAGAGCAGTGTTCCACGCTGAGCCTGAACGCTGACCGCCACTTCCGTCGCATCGGCATACTGCAACGCGACAGAGATATTGTGCAGCGGCAATTTCTGCGCCTGATCAGCCATACGTTCGTCTCGTTCCTTCTGTAAGGACTCAAGATGCCCGGCAGGAAAACCATCAGCACGTTACCGTTGCGTTCTGCACTGAGCTTGCCCATACGCAGAACAATATCCAGCGCTTGCTGCCACGGAACTTCAGCCAACCTTAAACTCAGGTTCCCACTACGCCCGGCGCGATCACGACATTAAGCCGCTGATGATCGGCTAATGCCTGTAGTACCCGCGGGATCGGCGAATCCTCAAACGCCATCGATACCGCATTTTGCGCACGGGCCTGAAACGACACGGCAAGAAAAAGTAGCCCGCTCCACGCCATCACCTGGCATAACATATTAATTTTCATAAACTTCCTTGTTATCGAGATACGCTGTTGTCAGCGTTGTTTTCAAAGAACTGCTGCCCAAAAACGAATACGCGCGGTCAGGCAGGCTCCGCCTATTTCTCTGACTGACTGATAAACGGAGAAGCCAGCAGCAGGCTATCCGGCAGGCCATCACAGCCCGCATCACGCAACGTCGGGACAAGTTTGGCACCGGATTTATCCAGTTGGCTGACGACCCAATTCCCCGGGGGATCGCCTCGCCGCTCGCTAGCCTGATCCAGGCAGCCTCTGGCTGCGCCAACCAGCCAATCCAGCGTTCGCCAGAGCCAATCACGCCTTTTAGCTGCCACGATGGTAGCGCTGCTGAAGGCAGGCAACGTGTGGTAACCAACGGCTGAAAAGGATCGATACGCACTGCGGGTTTTTCTGCCTGTACGCTATGTGACACAACTAGCAACACCAATGTGATACGGAATGAAGTGAGACTCATGGCACCGCCTCCGGCCCGATTAGCGCTAATGCCACCTGAAGCTGCGGTATTTCCGGCGGCGATGCGGTTAGAACCGCCTCAGACTTGATACTCAACTGTGCAATGCGCAGCACATAAGGCAGCGCAGCCAGTTCACGCAGCACCTGCAACGCGCCCGTATAATCTGCGCTAAACGCCAATTGCCAACGCTCCTGATGAGGTTCCCCTGCGTGACGCGGGGCCGGCTGCCAGGACAGCAGCGATGCACCAGCCTGTGACAGAGGCTCGACGATAAGCTGCGACAGTCTGTCAGGCTGGAAAGGTTCATCTTGCGAGGTTTTCTCCGTTAATTGCTCGTGTAGCTCTGACAGCTGCGGCATCACGTCTAGCTTTTGCTGGGTTTCCCGTACCTCGAAACGCGCCTGAACGATGTGATCTTCCAGGCCAAGCGCTGACTGCCGGACTCCGCCGATGAATAGCCAGCCTGCGAGCAGTCCGGCGGCAGAGACAAATGCCAATTGGAAGGCGATCTGTTGCCAGAGCGGTTTATTAACCAGCTCTGGCCGGCGCAGTACGGCGTCAATCAGGAGCGTTTGATTAATCATGGTCTTCCCCAGTGAGGAAGTACCCACATCACGCCAGTTAGCCTGAAAGGAAAAGCGCAGCGCGGTGTTCACACCGCGCTCTTGGGAGGGTATGCAGTAGCTGTACACGTTCGACGGAAGCATGGCGCAATAATGCATGCTGTAGCGTAACGATATCGCGATAGCTTTCACTCACGCCTGAAAGCAACAGATGCGAGCCGCGGTCGGCGATTTCCGTCAGCCACAGACGCGCGGGCATCATGCCAGCAATCTGCTCTAGCAAATGGAGGTTGCGACGATTGTCATTCAGGATGACCGCCTGAGCCCGCTCTTGTTCCAGATAGCGGCGCAGCGTTTCCCGCGCCTGATGCGTTTGTTGATATAGCGCCTTCAGTTGCTGTTGCTGGGCCAGTACCGTATTGAGTGTATCCTGCGCCTGTTGCTGCCTGTGCTGCCAAAGCAGATAACTCGCGGCGATAAGACAGAGCGCTATCCCTATCTGTAGCCACAACAGCCCCAGCCAGCGACGTGCCTGCCGGTGCATCTGGTTTTTGCGCCAGGGTAAAAGATTAATCAGCAGCATAGTCAGGCATCCTCAGGACGCAATGCCAACCCACCCGCAATCGCAAAAGCCGAGGGAAAACTCGGCAATGGCGGCTGCAAGTGGCTAAACACCGTTAACGGCGACCACGGCTGTAATACGTCGGCTTTCTGGTTAGGTAAATCAGGCGAAACGCCAGAGTAATAGGCGATATTATCGACATCATGCTGATAGCGAGTGCTCACAATCGATAAGATATCGGATTCATCGTTCAGTTCATCAAGGTGTATGAACCCCGAGTGAAAAGCATGGTTAAGCGGGGACACCCACAGCCAGCCATCCAACAGGCGATGCAGCAACAGACGATGAGATTCAAGCCCTGCCAACTGCGCCATCGTTCGGAGTGCACACGTTGAGACGTCAAGGACATCAGGACGCAGCCCCACGCTATTCAGGCATGCCAGCCATTTATCAATTTCCTGCCGGCGTGCTGCCGTCACCAGCAGCGCACCCTGCTCCTGCGGGTCTTCCCGATAGTCTATCGCCAGCGATTCGCTGCTGACTGGCAGCTTACGCGCCGCCATGGTTTCAATATAGAGACTGCGACCTGGCTCCTGTAAGCGCTGGTCGGGCATCGGTAAATGCTGCTGCAAGATCAGTTGGGCAGGAAACCCAATCCGTAGCGAAATGTGTCCAGGCAGCAAACGACGCCATGTGCGCAAGGCCTCACAAAGCGCCTCAGTATGGTGTAAACTACCCGTGCGCAACGTGTCGTCTGGTAACGGACATTGCCACCAGTGACGAAGCTGCCAGCCATAGCGGCGGCGCTGAACCGCCAGAGCGCGCATGAAGCCGTTCTGTATATCTAATCCAACCCGCCAGATGTGATAAGCCATGTTCAACCCGATTTCCTTATCCAATAAACATATCCACAGTGCTGGCTTACCTTTATACTAGCGCCCGGTTGTTTATAAACTGTCCAAACGCTACTGAATGGAAAATCCCAGGTGAAGTTCGTAAAGTATCTATTCATCCTTGCAGTCTCTTGCATTCTGCTGGGAGCTGCCTCGATATACGGTTTGTACCGCTATATCGAACCCCAACTGCCCGATGTCGCCACGCTGAAAGACGTTCGGTTGCAAACGCCGATGCAGGTCTACAGCGCCGATGGCGAACTGATCGCCCAGTTTGGTGAAAAACGCCGTATCCCGCTCAAGCTGGACCAGATTCCTCCTGAGTTGGTACACGCCTTTATCGCGACCGAAGACAGCCGCTTCTACGATCACCACGGTGTCGATCCCGTCGGGATTATCCGTGCTGCGTCTATCGCGTTGACGTCGGGTCACGCCTCTCAAGGGGCGAGTACCATTACGCAGCAGCTCGCCAGGAACTTCTTCCTGAGCCCGGAGCGCACCCTGATTCGTAAGATCAAGGAAGTGTTTCTGGCTATCCGCATTGAGCAGTTGCTGACCAAGGATGAAATCCTTGAGCTCTATCTGAACAAGATTTACCTCGGCTATCGCGCCTATGGTGTTGGCGCGGCGGCACAGGTGTACTTTGGCCGCCCTGTTGACCAGTTGACGCTGAGC
Organism: Pectobacterium sp. PL152; assembly: GCA_021907015.1. Lineage (GTDB taxonomy): Bacteria > Pseudomonadota > Gammaproteobacteria > Enterobacterales > Enterobacteriaceae > Pectobacterium. The sequence goes on from CP091064.1 coordinate 2,025,911, forward strand.
GAAATGGCGATGATCGCCGGTCTGCCGAAAGCACCGTCAACGTTCAACCCGCTTTATTCCTATGACCGCGCCGTTGCCCGCCGCAACGTGGTACTTGCGCGCATGAAGGATGAAAACTACATCACGCCGGCGCAATACGATGCAGCACGGAGCGAAACGCTGGTCGCGAATTATCACGCACCGAAGATTTCGTTCTCCGCACCGTATGTCGCGGAAATGGCGCGGCAGGAGATGGTTAAACGCTACGGCGAAGACGCGTATAACGACGGTTATAAGGTCTACACGACGGTCACCAAAAAATTGCAAACTGCCGCGCAGGATGCCCTGCGTAATAACGTGATGGCCTATGACATGCGCCACGGTTATCGCGGCCCAAGCAAAGTGCTGTGGAAAGTAGGGGAAGGCGTCTGGGATCAGGCGAAGATGATTACCGCCCTGAAAGCACTGCCGGTCTATGGCCAGCTCTCTCCGGCTATCGTTACCAGCACGACAGCAGACAACGCGATTGCAATCCTGTCTGACGGCAGCAATATTGCCCTGCCAATGGCGGGAATGCGTTGGGCGCGTGCCTACCGTTCCGATACGCAGCAAGGGCCAACGCCGAAACGCGTAACGGATGTGGTACAGGCAGGACAGCAGATCTGGGTACGCAAAGTAAATGATGACTGGTGGCTGGCACAGGTGCCGGACGTCAACTCCGCCATCGTCTCGCTCAACCCGAAAAACGGGGCGATAGAAGCGCTGGTCGGTGGTTTTGACTTTAACCAAAGTAAATTCAACCGTGCGACGCAGGCGCTGCGTCAGATTGGTTCCAACATCAAACCGTTCCTGTATACCGCTGCGATGGACAAAGGTTTAACGCTGGCAACGATTCTGAACGACGTACCGATCACCCGCTGGGATGCGGGTGCAGGATCTGACTGGCGGCCGAAAAACTCACCGGCAACCTACGATGGTCCGATTCGTTTGCGTCAGGGACTGGGCCAATCCAAAAACGTGGTGATGGTACGTGCCATGCGTGCGATGGGCGTGGACTATGCGGCGGATTATCTACAACGCTTCGGTTTCCCTGAACAGAATATCGTCCATACCGAATCGCTGGCGCTGGGTGCCGCTTCCTTTACTCCGCTACAGGTCGTACGTGGCTATGCCGTGATGGCAAACGGCGGCTATCTGGTCGATCCCTACCTGATAAGCAAGATAGAGAGCGAAGCAGGCGGTACGGTCTTTACGGCGACACCGAAAGTGGTCTGCGATACCTGTAACTTACCGCTGGTCTACGGTGAAACACCACGTTCACCGGTGCTGGCGACGACTGACGTTGAGGATGTCGCCACATCAAACGAAGCGCCGCCGCAAGGTTTGCCGCAGCCAGAACTGGAACCTGTCACACCAGAGGCCGCACAGCAAAGCGCCGCACAACCTTACGCCCCGCATGTGATCAGCACGCCACTGGCGTTTCTGATTAAAGACGCACTGAACAGCAATGTCTTTGGTGAACCAGGCTGGATGGGTACGGGCTGGCGTGCGGGTCGTGATTTGAAGCGTCGTGATATCGGCGGTAAAACCGGTACAACAAACAGTTCCAAAGACGCCTGGTTCTCCGGCTATGGCCCGAATCTGGTCACCTCGGTCTGGATTGGCTTCGACGATCACCGCCGCGATCTGGGTGCCAGCAGCGCATCTGGCGTCATCAAAGATCAGATCTCCGGTTATGAAGGCGGCGCGAAATCAGCACAGCCTGCGTGGGATGACTTTATGAAATCCGCGCTGGATGGCGTACCGGAACAGCCGCTGACACCACCACCCGGCGTCGTCAGCGTCGTCATTGATCGCAGCAGCGGCAAGCTGTCTAACGGTGGCGGAAACAGTCGTTCCGAATACTTTATTGACGGTACGCAGCCGAAAGAATATGAAGTGCACGAAGTCGGCACCACGCTGATGGATAACGGGCAAAGCGAAGAGCTGTTCTGATATCCGGCATCATGTTCATTGATGGCCTTCCTGACGGAAGGCCATTTTTATTGTCAGCTTTAAACCACCTCCTCGGGAGGTGGTGATTGTCCCTGTGAGGCTATAGCCTGAAGGAAGCCCATGCCAGAAAATTCCAGCTTACTCACCACAAGTAAGAAGGAAATCACTGACATGAGCAGTTATAGAAGTTCAGCACATGTGTTTTGGCGTTGCAAATACCACTTGGTTTGGACCCCAAAATATCGCTACAAGATTTTAACGGGCACAGTAGGGAAAGAGCTTTACCGTTCGATTTACATACTTTGCAATATGAAAGATTGCGAGATATTGGAACTAAATGTTCAACCAGACCATGTTCATCTTGTAGTGATGGTTCCACCGAAACTCTCAATTTCAACGCTAATGGGCGTCCTGAAAGGGCGCACTGCTATTCGTCTCTACAATAAATTCCCGCATATAAGAAAGAAACTGTGGGGTAATCACTTTTGGGCTAGAGGATACTTTGCGGACACGGTGGGAGTGAACGAAGAAATTATCAGACGTTACGTGAGGCATCAGGATAAGAAAGACCAAGAGTACGAACAGCAAATGGAGTTATTGCAGGATTAAAACGGACAAGGCCCCCTTTTAGGGGCCCCCACTTAAAGCCACCTCTTCAAGAGGTGGATTTTTACTGCACACTCAGCACAGTGCCCTGTAGGCCGGGCTATCGGCGTTCAATTCCTCACTTTCCAAACCACATCACTTCGGCATCACGGTGACAATCGCCCGACGATAGGAGAACAGGTTCGGTGTTCCCTCATCTTTCGCCTGCAAGATGATATGGAAAGGCGTCGGCGTTTTAACGTCAGGTGCAACAAACTGCGTTTGCATCCCTGATGCGTTGGCCAACTTCACTTCTGGCGCAAAATGCACTCCTATCGCGGTAGCCGTGGGCTCCTTATATTGCCACCAGGTATAATTCACTTTATCGCCATCGCGATCGTGAGAACCATCGGCGGACAGCGTCACGGTTTCTCCCGCCTTAACGCTAAAAGTCACAATAGAACGCCCGCTCTGACCATTCAGCACAAGGTCAGGGTTATGGTTAGCCTTTTACTGTCCTTCGTCAGCGTCCAGTCCATACGGGCAGCAAAATCATTCTGGAAGGCGTCACGCCAGCGCCAGATCGTAGCCGATGCGGTACGGTACATTTTGCCGTTATGACTCATAACCTGATCGGAGGTGCTGACGCGTAGCCCGCTGGTGTCGCCCGGTACGATGGCCGCGTAGCGTCCTCCCCAACTGCCGTATTCCGTATGTTCTGGATCGCCAAGCCCGTTTTGAATCAGATAGAGGAATGAAGGCGTGTCCCCTTCCATCGTATATTCAATCGCAGGGTAGACCGCACCGAGCGGGCCTTTGCTGCGGATATGTTTGCTCAGCCATTCGTTATTCACCTGACTCATGTCGCTACCTTCGGCAAACGATGAGGACATGCCAATCCAGGTCGAGAGGAAATAATCATTCCAGGCATGGATACTGGTGATGTAGCGCAGCGTCGGGAAATTAGCGCGAATCCAGGTACCGGTATTATCCTGATCGGAGATCGCGTACACGCGAATCTTACTGACAAATGCTGCTACCTGCTCCGGTGTGCGAGTGGCACGTACGTCATGGAGAGCCTGCGCTAAATCTACCGCCCCGCCCCATACCGTAATCCACAGAGGGCGGGCGTCCTGTTTGTCCACCGCCTGAATAATCAACCTGGACGCCTCTGTCGCTTTATTATCACCCCGACGTCCATACCAAATCCGGCACGGCCAGATCTGACAACCTGACGCAATGCCTCCGCTGACGGGTAGCCGGACGCATGCTGACGCAGGTTAGGCAACACCTGCTCGTAAGCATCAAGACGCTGCATAATCATCTCTGGATTGACCTTATCCCTCAGCCAGGTTGAGGTGGTTGCCACAATCCCTTCGACATCGAATTCGTTACTGTAGAGCAGGAAGCGAACCAAAGACTGCGAGTCATCAGGTTCATTACCAATGTCCGTCAGAATAAGTATTCGGGTTTTCTCCGGCACGGTTTCCGCCGCCTGACCCAGCACAGGACATAACAGCGTGCTTACCAACGCCAGTAACATCAACGGCGCACGTATGATCCCCTTAGGTATGTTCATCTTTTGTCCCTCTTTCGTCGGTGTTGTTTTACACATTTATCAGGGCTGAAAAACAAAAAACCTGCCGTGAATAGCGGGTTTTGCTATCCACGGCAGGTTCGCCTTCATTCATCAGTCACGCCCTGTGCAGACGTTATAGACGCCCGTCCCTGTCACGACAACGAGCTAAAAAGGGATGTGTGACCGATATCACCGGAAAAGACGTGCGCTTTCCGTTACGTCACAGAAAATTAGCGGGGTGTACGACGCAGCCAATCGTGAGCCAGAAACAGCGCACTGACATTACGCGCTTCACGGAAATCAGGCTCTTGCAGCAGCGACATCATGTTATCCACTGGCCAGCGAACTTGCGGCATGGGCTCTGGCTCATCCCCTTCCAGGCTTTGCGGATACAACCCGCGCGCCACCACAATATTCATCTGGCTGGAAAAATAGGAAGGCGCCATGGTTAACGTCGCCAGTAACTCCAACTGTTCCGCTCCAAAGCCGATTTCTTCCATCAGCTCCCGATTAGCAGCTTCAAAGACCGTTTCACCGGGATCGATCAGCCCTTTAGGGAAGCCTAATTCGTACTCCTCAATGCCGACGGCGTATTCACGGATCAACACCAGTTCATCATCAATGACCGGGACAACCATCACCGCCTGTCGACCGCTTGAACGCATCCGTTCATAAACCCGGCGTACCCGTTGCTAAATTCAAGATCGACGGATTCCACATTAAACAGGCGCGAACGCGCTACCGTTTCTACCTTGAGGATTTTAGGTTTTTGCAGGTTATGACTCATTGATGCCCCCAGAGCGTTACGACCAGAACGGCATCTTAGCCCAACACGCATGAGAGACTGCGCTTAGTGCAACCTGAATATGGCATGCTGTTGGATAAGAAGAGATCGTAAATATTCTTTTTTGATTCTGTTCACATTGTGCGTTAACAGTCGCCTTCGCTGCAACTATCGTGACGATGAATTTACGTGTGAGCAACATGCAGGATACACCCTGTATGAGAAATCGCCGCTAAAAGTCAATAACGTAAGAAAAATAGGAATATCCTCATTCAAGAGGCATTTTTGCTTGTTACTATCATCACCTTATGCGATTAATTCCATTCACAATTACGTTATTAATCTAAGAAAACAATGCCATACGGGTTATCATCGATTGTATAATTTTGTTAAACTCCGACGAAAACAAGGAGCCTCGCGTTTTGGAAGGAGATGACATGAGCACAATATTTACCTTATTGGCGATATTGCTTGCCTGTCTGATCGCGATCGGAGGCCTTGTCGGCTACCGTATGCGCCGTCGTTTCTTATCCACTCCGCCATTACCCGTTTCTCAATCGCTTCCCCGGCGGCTAACTGAAGATGAACGGATCGCCGTTGAGCGTTATCTGGCTCAGGAAAACAGCCAGCAAACCACGCCGCTTGATACCCCGAATGCACAGCCGAAACTGCCGCGTTCCCTGCAAAGTAATCGGGTTTACCCCATCACCCATACGATTACACGTTACGGCCTGAGCACCGATGCTCAGAATAAGTGGCGCTACTACATCGACACACAAGAGATCCATCTGCCGCCCAGTTGGGAGCAGTTCATTACTGAAAACAACACCGTCGAACTGATAAAGACGCGCTCGATCCCGCTGGTTATTTCCCTGAATGGGCATTCGCTAACCGAGTGCCTTGATGCCAGGCCGCTGGCACCGCTACCAAGCGAAATTCCTGTCACAAATGCCTCTATCCGTCAGGAAGGCAGTGAGCATGCCGAGTTAGTCACGATCCGTAAGGAAACACGTGAAGAACACGCCATGCATCACTCCGGGGCTTGAAGGAAACGGCGGTGCTCAGCGTGTCTTTTCTGCTCTTGTTCATCAGCCTGAATAGCCCTATCGCCCTGCTCCCCTGGCTGATCGGTACCGCATCCTTATTAGCAGGCTGGAGCTTATGGCAGCTTTTCCGCTCGCCGTCCGCTCAGGAATTGCGGGACGTACACTGCCTTCACGGCACACCGCAAGGGTTGGGCCTGTTTGGCGAATCCAATCAGGGGCCACTCGGCAATATCTCGCTCGGTAATATCGATCTGATTTATCCGCCTCACTGGCAACCCTACATCACGCAAGATCTGGGCAGAAAAACGGATGTCGATATCTACCTCAATCGACAGGTCATCCGTCAGGGGAACACCTTTCGCTGCATGATGAAGTGAAAAATTTCCCGCTACAGCGCTGGGGCCGAAATCTGCTGCTGTCAGTTGGTTCACTGCTCAGCCTGATTTTACTCGTCACTAACGTGCAACTTGAGCTGCCGCTAAAGCTCAGCCTGGCCTGGCTTCAGGGCGCACAGCGCATTCAAGTCACGCAGGTCAGCGATCTGGAAAAAGCCCAGCTCCGCATTGGCGATACGCTGGCAGTGCGTGGCAGTGGTATGTGCTATGTGCCTGCAGGTATTCGTCCCGTCTCTGCGCCATCGCCCTACGCGTTCAGCCCGTTCGACTGTTCCGCCATTTACTGGAATCAAGCCGCGCCATTGCCCTTACCGGAATCCGAGACGATTGAAAAAGCCTCTGCCCTGCTGAAATCCGTCAACAGTCAGCTCCATCCGCAGGCGGAAAAAGAAGGTCAGGTCAACTCTCAGCTAGCGTCCACGATCCAAAAATCAGGGCTGATCCTGATGAAAAACTTCGCTGATGTTGTCCTGAGAACACAAGATTTATGTAAACAGGAAAACGATTGCTCCCGTCTGAAAAATGCGCTGGTGAATCTGAGCGACGTTAAAAACTGGAATACGCTGGTCAAAGACGCCAACTCCGGCACGCTGAAAGGCATGAATGTGGTGCTGCCCGCCGTCAGCGCAGAAACGCTGGAAGCCTTGGTCAACAGCTCTACCGATCAATTCTTTTATCAGGAAATCAATAATGCGGCAGACTCGCTGAACAGCCCACCGCCGGGTGGATTCCTGATTCGCAGCGACGAAGGACGGCAATTCGTGAACCACCCGCTCCCTCCGATGCCGCTCAATGAGTATCGTCCATCGGATCAGTGGCAGGAGCTCCAGCGGCTTTCCGCGATGCTGTTACATACGCCGTTTAATGCCACAGGCGTGATCACCCAACTCAGCACCGATGCCAACGGGACGCAGCATATCAGCCTGCACAGCGAGCCCGACGTCATTACCGTCTGGCGCTACCTCGGCAGTTGCCTGCTGCTACTGCTGTTTTCTGCAACGTTTATCGTTAATGCGGTTCTTACCGGCATTAAAATGCGTAAAAGCCAGAAACGCGTGGCCGACATTCAGCACTATTACGCTTCTCGATTCAACATGATGACGAATGCGTTCCCGGACAATCGTCCCTTGATCCCCCGCTAACGGCGTCGTGCCCGTTCCGCGGTTGTGCTAACCTAGCAGCATCGGTTTCCCATCACTATTGTCACAATTGCACTGCGCGTCGCCTGCTTCACCCTCCCTATAGCACGGCGCGATATCTGGAGTCGTTATGAATCCCCACGTTAACTGGCACGACATCGACACCGTGATACTGGATATGGATGGCACGCTGCTCGATCTGGCGTTTGACAGCTATTTCTGGCTTCAACTGGTGCCGCAGTCGCTCAGTGAGAAACGCCATATCAGCCTTGAGCAGGCACACCAACTTATCAAGCACGAGTATCAGGCGGTTCAACACACGCTAAACTGGTATTGCTTCGATTACTGGTCAGAACGTCTCGATCTGGATATCTATCAAATGACGACGGATATCGGCACACGTGCCCGCTTGCGCGATGACACCACGCCATTTTTAACGGCGCTGCGCGAGTGCGGTAAAGAGACGATTCTGCTGACCAACGCTCATCCACACAGTCTGGCGGTAAAAATCGAACATACCGGGCTGGATCAGCACCTTGATTTATTGCTTTCCACCCATACTTATGGGTATCCGAAAGAGAATCAGCGCTTGTGGCAGGCCGTCCAGCAGCAAACCGGCTTCGACCCTGCCAGAACATTATTCGTGGATGACAGCGAGCCGATTCTGGATGCCGCGAAAACCTTCGGCATCCATTACTGTCTGGGCGTGCGTAATCCGGATTCCGGCGAGCAGGAAAAGGTATTCCTGCAACATCCGTCAATGAACGACTATCTTGCGCTGCTACCCGCCCTGCGTCACTCCGTTAACATAGGGTAATCAGGGGGATTGATGGTGAAAGCTACCGAGCAGGCCGACGACGCCGTTCGTCTGGATAAATGGCTCTGGGCCGCCCGTTTCTATAAGACCCGGGCTATCGCCCGCGAGATGATCGACGGCGGCAAAGTCCACTATAACGGGCAACGCGGTAAGCCGAGCAAACAGGTCGAACTGAATGCCGAGGTGAAACTGCGTCAGGGCAATGATGAACGCACCGTGATCATTTTGGCCGTTAGCGGCCAGCGCAGAAGTGCGGCAGAAGCACAGGCGCTGTATCAGGAAACGGCTGCAAGCATTGAGAAACGAGAAAAGCTGGCGCTGGCGCGGAAAATGAATGCGCTAACGATGCCACACCCCGATCGCCGTCCTGATAAAAAAGAGCGCCGCGATCTGATTAAATTTAAATACAGCGATCAGGAATAACGCTCCGCCCTTCATTTGCTGGTCATCAAACTGATGACAATAGAGAGAAGACTCAGCGATCGCCGCATCACTCATCGCCGTACCAAGACGAGAAAACATTATGGCTCACGACCAACTATATCGTTATCTGTTTGAAAATTATGCCGTTCGTGGTGAACTGGTAACCGTTAACGAGACGTATCAACGTATTTTGACTAACCACGACTACCCACCTGCGGTGCAAACGCTGCTGGGTGAAATGCTGGTTGCCACCAGCCTGTTGACGGCCACGCTGAAATTCAGCGGCGATATTACCGTTCAGCTTCAGGGCGATGGCCCACTGAAACTGGCGGTGATTAACGGCAATCATCAGCAGCAAATGCGCGGCGTTGCCCGCCTGCAAGGGGATATCGCGCCAGGGAGTTCGCTGAAAGAGATGGTCGGCAATGGCTATCTGGTGATTACCATTACGCCAACGGAAGGTGAGCGCTATCAGGGCGTTGTTGGTTTAGAAGGTGAAACCGTTGCTGAATGTCTGGAAAGCTATTTCCAGCAGTCCGAACAGTTGCCGACGCGGCTGTTTATCCGTACCGGACAGCACGAAGGCAAGCAGGCGGCCGCCGGCATGCTGCTTCAGGTCTTGCCTGCACAGGATGCCGATCGTGATGATTTTGATCATCTGGCGCAGCTCACCACCACGGTTAAAGCCGAAGAGCTGTTTTCCCTGCCTGCCACCGAAGTCCTGTACCGCCTTTACCATCAGGAAGAGGTCACGGTGTACGAACCGCAAGATGTCGAATTCCGCTGCCACTGCTCGCGCGATCGTTGTGCCGATGCATTAATGACGCTGTCCGATCAGGAAGTGAATGAGATGATCGAACAAGATGGCGAAATCGATATGCACTGTGATTATTGCGGTACGCACTACCTGTTTAATTCGCTGGACATCCGCGCCATACGGCACGATTCATCAGGAAATCTGTTGCATTAATCGTTTTAACGGGTACGGAAGTACCCGTTTTATTTTGCTTATTTTCCCATCTATAAACCACCGTGATTATTTTTCAAACACCTAAATAAGCAAAGTTATTAATGAATTTATTTAATTTTATGATTGCTATCGCGGTTAAAATAAGCTCACTCCCTACAATGTTTAGTAGTACGACTATAACTTGAGGAGTAGCAACATGCAGATCAACGGTATTACCCCGCAAGCCCTGACGGCTTATGGAATCCACGATGTCCGCGATATTGTCTACAATCCCAGCTATGAACTGCTTTTTGAAGAAGAACTCTCTCCTACCCTACAAGGCTATGAACGCGGCATCGAAACCCAACTGGGTGCGGTAGCCGTCGATACTGGCATCTTTACCGGCCGTTCCCCGAAAGACAAATACATCGTGCGCGATGATGTAACCCGCGACACCGTGTGGTGGTCCGATCAGGGTAAAGGTAAGAACGATAACCACCCACTGAGTCAGGAAACCTGGACGCACCTGAAGCAGCTCGTTACCACACAGCTTTCCGGCAAGCGGCTGTTCATTATCGATGCCTTCTGCGGCGCGAATCCAGACAGCCGCCTCAGCGTACGTTTCGTCACGGAAGTGGCGTGGCAGGCGCATTTCGTCAAAAACATGTTTATTCGCCCAAGCGATGAAGAACTGGAAGGTTTTGAGCCAGACTTCATCGTGATGAACGGCGCAAAATGCACCAACCCGAACTGGCAGGAACAGGGACTGAACTCCGAGAACTTTGTCGCATTCAACCTGACAGAGCGCATCCAGCTGATCGGCGGCACCTGGTACGGCGGCGAAATGAAGAAAGGGATGTTCTCCATCATGAACTACCTGCTGCCGCTGAAAGGTATCGCCTCCATGCACTGTTCGGCAAACGTCGGCGAAAAAGGCGATGTCGCGGTCTTCTTTGGTCTGTCTGGTACGGGCAAAACCACGCTGTCCACCGATCCGAAACGCCAGTTGATTGGCGATGACGAACACGGCTGGGACGACGACGGCGTCTTCAATTTTGAAGGCGGCTGCTATGCCAAAACCATCAAGCTATCCAAAGAAGCAGAACCAGATATCTATGGTGCGATCAAACGTGATGCGCTGCTGGAGAACGTCACGGTACTGGCAGACGGAGCAGTGGACTTCAACGACGGTTCCAAAACCGAGAACACCCGCGTCTCTTACCCGATTTATCACATTCAGAATATCGTTAAACCGGTCTCCAAAGCCGGGCATGCGACGAAAGTGATCTTCCTGACGGCTGACGCATTCGGCGTGTTACCTCCGGTTTCTCGCCTGACGTCCGATCAAACGCAGTATCACTTCTTGTCCGGCTTCACCGCCAAACTGGCGGGAACCGAACGCGGCGTGACGGAGCCGACGCCAACCTTCTCCGCCTGCTTCGGCGCGGCATTCCTGATGCTGCACCCAACGCAGTACGCTGAAGTGCTGGTAAAACGCATGAAGGCAGCGGGCGCACAGGCCTATCTGGTGAACACCGGCTGGAACGGCAGCGGTAAACGTATCTCCATTAAGGATACGCGCGGGATTATTGACGCCATTCTGAACGGCAGCATTGATAATGCAGAAATGCAGACGTTGCCAGTCTTCGATTTGGCGATCCCAACCTCGCTGCCCGGCGTTAATCCTGACATTCTCGACCCGCGTGATACCTATGCGAGCGTCGAACAGTGGCAGGAAAAAGCGGACGACCTAGCACAGCGCTTTATCACCAACTTCGATAAATACACCGATGCACCGGCAGGTGCCGCGCTGGTGAAAGCAGGGCCGAAGCGCTAAGCATTAACGAGAAACACAAAGAGAAAAGGCGCGGATTCCGCGCCTTTTGCTATTTTAGGACTTAAAAAGAGGCTTATGACTAACGCTGGTAGCCTAAGCCTCATTTTAGGAGAAACACGGGGATGAGGTTCCCGCAGGGACACCTCGCCCCGTGGTAGCTCCGTGTATCTCGGTTCTTAAACGATCGGCATTAGGCTTACGACTCTTTTGCAGCACCGTTATCCGCGACCACAACTTCCGAGAGCAGCGGCAGATACGCGCGGACACAGAGCCCACCGCGTTCGCTGCATCCAACATCCAGCACGCCATTGTGCGCATCAATAATACGCTGCACAATCGCCAGCCCCAGCCCGGTACCGCTGGTGGTTCGCGCGCTGTCGCCGCGAACAAACGGCTGGAACAGATGCTTCAACTGATCGGGCGCAATGCCTTCTCCATCATCCTCGACCTGAAACCAGACGCGCTGTAGCTCACGTCCGGTACTGACTTTTATCCAGCCGTTACCGTAACGCGCCGCATTCACCACCAGATTCAGCGCCGCACGTTTTATCGAAAGTGAACTGATGCACACCAGCAGCTCGCCGGTAGCAAACTCGCTGTCGATCTGGCGTTCATAGCCGCTCTCCGATGCCACCACTTCACCCATGATGGCATTCAGATCGGCCACTTCCGTCTGCATTTCCTGACCGGTACGCAGGTAGTCGAGGAACTGCTCAATAATCGCATTACACTCTTCAATGTCCTTATTGATCGACTCCGCCAGATAGTCATCTTCCTTACCCATCATTTCGGTCGCCAGACGAATTCGCGTCAGCGGCGTACGCAGGTCATGGCTCACGCCCGCCATTAACAGCGTGCGGTCATCGGCCAGCAGCTTCACGCCGGAGGCCATCTGGTTAAAGGCGCGAGTCACGGAACGCACTTCGGAAGCGCCATATTCCCGCAGCGGCGGCGGAATAATGCCTTTACCGACCTGCAATGCCGCATGCTCCAGTTCAACCAAGGGCCGGTTCTGCACCCGGATAAATAGCCAGGCGCCGCCAATCACCAGCAGCATTATCGCCAGCGTATAGCGGAAGAGCGGCGAGAAATCGCCCTGATGAATTTCAGTGAGGGGAACGCGCACCCAGATATCCGGTGACAGCCAGGTTTTCAGCCACACCACCGGCGTATTTTTGCTGACCTCAACCCGCACATCCGTCGGGCCGCCCAGCTGTTGCGCCATCTGGTCACTCAGAAACTTGTAGTGCTGAGCCCACCGCAGGCCGCTTTCCTCCGCCGCCGCATTGGTGTATAGCGATATACCCAATTCGCGGTAAATCTCACGCCGGAACGCAGGCGGCACCTCAAGCGTGGAGCCATCTTCCAGTTGCAGACTGTCCGTCATCAGCATTCTTACTTCGTATGCCAGCACCTTATTGAACTGCTGCAAACTCGGCAGAATAGCGAAGTTGAGCACCACCAGATAGGTGGTGACCAAACTGACAAACAACAACGTGACAATCAGTAGCAACGTCCGTGCAAATGAGCTGCGCGGAGAAAAGCGCCATTGCATCATGCCTTACTGCCGTCCGGGACAAACACGTAGCCAAGACCCCACACGGTCTGGATATAGCGCGGGTGCGCCGGATCCTCTTCTACCATGCGGCGCAGACGAGAAATTTGTACGTCGATGGAACGCTCCATCGCACTGTATTCACGGCCACGGGCCAGATTCATCAGCTTATCGCGGGACAGCGGTTCACGCGGGTGGCTCACCAGCGCCTTCAGCACGGCAAACTCACCGCTGGTCAACGGCATCGGTTCATCATCACGAAACATTTCGCGCGTACCCAGATTCAGCTTGAATTTGCCAAACGCGATAATGGCTTCTTCCTGCGACGGCGCGCCCGGCAGTTCATTCGCCTGACGACGCAGCACCGCACGGATGCGAGCCAGCAGTTCACGCGGGTTGAAAGGTTTAGGAATATAATCGTCCGCGCCGATTTCCAGCCCAACGATACGATCGACTTCTTCCCCTTTCGCCGTCACCATAATGATCGGCATCGGGTTACTCTGGCTACGCAAGCGACGGCAGATGGACAGACCATCTTCGCCCGGCAGCATCAGGTCCAGCACCATGAGGTGAAAGGATTCACGGGTCAGTAAACGGTCCATCTGTTCAGCATTGGCTACGCTACGTACCTGAAAACCCTGCTCAGTCAGATAACGCTCCAATAGCGCACGCAACCGCATGTCGTCATCTACAACCAGAATTTTATAGTTTTCTTGCATTCTCTTTCTCCAAAGGCGTAATAGCGCCGACGCTGCTATTGTTCAGAAACACACGAATTACTGACAGTCGTTTCTGGTATACATTCTAGGCAAAATTGTTACAAAGCATATTAAAATTCGTGTAATCAATCATTTCCTTTGCCGTCAGTCATAAAATAATCGGCGATTTACGGTGGTTTCCGCTCACGAAGAGCGTCATTTATGAAGGCTGTGGGTGATGAAAATTGTCGTTTACGAAGATTATAGTAACGCCGCCGACAATAAAAAGGCACGGTAGCGGCAAAAGCAGGAGAAAGAGAGAAAAGAGAGAAAAGAGAGAAAAGAGAGAAAAGAGAGGACGTTGCCACCCGGATCCAGAGTGGCAACGCAAAGTGATTAACGCATCGCCGTAACTAGCGCATCAGTTCATCCAGCACCACGCTCACCGACGGCAGCGCAGGTTGGAAAAGATGACGCGTGGTCTTGTAGGGAAACAGACCTTTTTCCGTCACAATGGTCTGCATAATCAGATTCTTGCAAAAGGTTGTCCGGTCTTCCAGTGATAAACGGACACGCGAGGATCCTCATAATCGAGCAGCGCACAGGGGATGTGCTTCAATCCCAGCTCGGTGGCCGCACGTAGCCGATGATTGCCGTCCATAATAATTCCGGTTTCTTTCTCGATAGGCACCGGCGTCGTCCAGCAGCCACAGCGGCAAATGTCCTCCATCAGACACTCCACGTTCGACATATCAACATTTTCAGAGGGAAGCAGGAACTGCACGGGCGTAAGAGCGATCTGGTAGGTCATACCTTCAAACATTATCCACCTCCTGACGTAACGGTTACGCGCAGCTCCGACGCAGTGCCGGAGCTGCCTCTCATTTACGGCGCAAGACTGACGAAATAGCCCGGCTGGTAGTCAACCGGTAAAAATTGCTGATGAAGCTGGCGGAAAGTGTCATCCGCGTTGAGATCGCGGAATAGATCGGGGTGAAACCACTCAGCCAATTGCTGAATCGCGATGAAATCATAGGGCCCGTTATAAAACTGATGCCAGATGGCATGGAACGCGCGTTTCTGCTTCGCGAGGGTGTTGGTATACGCAGGCCGTCCCAAAAACCATTCAAGCCGCTTGCGTCCTTCCGCCACATCCTGCCCCGGCCCCAGCCCAATCCAGCGCCCACCGGGGACGAAGGCTTCAAAGTTGCCGCTGGTGATCACCACCACTTCCGGGTTTTCCACAATCACCTGTTCAGGGTGCATCTGCATAAAAGTGCTCGGCGCATTTTTCGCTGCAACGTTATCGCCACCGGCCAGTTGCACAAACTTACCGAAGTTATCCGGGCCGAAGGTCAGGCAGCATTCATCGGTGTAGCCCCCCAGCCGCTCAATGAACACACGCGGTAAACGCGGCTTTTTCGCCGCCAGCACGTCAGAAACACGTTTTAGCTGCGCCTCACGGAACGCGAGAAACGCC
This sequence comes from Pectobacterium sp. PL152, assembly GCA_021907015.1. GTDB lineage: Bacteria > Pseudomonadota > Gammaproteobacteria > Enterobacterales > Enterobacteriaceae > Pectobacterium. The sequence continues at coordinate 2,041,172 of CP091064.1, forward strand.
TCGGCGCGCGCTTCCTGATGAAACAACTTGCCGAACAGACGCAGGGTCGGCGCGGTGTTTTCCAGCGGGTGATAGCGGAAATCGACATACACAACCGGAATGCCGACGCTATCAAGTATCCGGTCATAGCCGGCATCGACAATCGCCCGCTGCGCCTCAATATTCATAATGATGACGTCCGGCTTCAGCGATACCGCCTGCTCCACGTCAAACGTCCCTTTCTCCGTGCCGTCGAACGTCGGAATTTTCGCCAGTTGAGGGAAACGATCGCGATACTGGTGCCACGTTGCCGGATCGGACTGAATCAGATCGCGCCGCCAGGCAACGATCCTTTTCGCCGGATCTTCCCTGTCGAGCATCGCGACCAGATAAAGCTGACGCCCTTCCCCCAACATGACGCGCTGCACCGGCGTGTTGACCCTCACCTCACGCCCCAGCACATCCTTAATAAGCGTTGAGGTTTGCGCGGTTTGCTCGGCCTGCGCCACCAGCGGCGACAGACCGACCATCAACAGCGCACTCAGCAATAACCGACGGCAATGTTGCCGCGTCCAACGATTACACATTTTCGATATTTCCCTTCGTCGAGAGAGAGTCATGTTTTTCCGCCTGTATCCGCAGACGTCGTAGCAGCATCAGCGAGACCAGGAAGGTCACCAGATACGCGGCGCCAACGCAGAAGAACAGCGAACGTAGTCCGGGGGAGTAGATCACCACTCCGCCCAAAGCAATGCCCAGAATCGAGGCAAACTGGCTGACGCTTTGCGCCACACCGAGTATGTAACCCTGCTGCCCCGCCCCCGCCGCGCGGGAAATCAGCGCCATCAGAACCGGCGTCGTCGCCCCCAACAGCACGCCCCACAGGAAATAAAGTGGGATGAAAATAGCGATATTCAGGATCGTGTCGGCCGTCAATGTGATGATGGCGCAGGCCAGCATGACCACACACAGGCGGCTCAGCGTCTGGGACAGCGAGAGGTTTTCAAAATAGCGCGCCCACAGCGATGCAGAGACAATCACACCGGTCGCCTGCAAGCCATAGCACAGGCCGATAACCCACTTATCCACCTGAAAGAAGCCGTCCATATAGAGAGAAAACGGCGTTTGCGGAATCATGCGGCTGGCCAGCAACAGGCCGGAAATCAGCAGCAGGCCGGAAATCGGCGACAGCGCCCAAAGCCGCCTGCGCCGCGGAACGTCTTTCTCCTGCGTATCCGCAGGCGGAACCGCAGGGACATCGGGGGCGACATGCGGCAGGAATAGCGCCACGATAATGCCGCACAGCGCACACAGGATCGCGGCGCTCAGGTTGATCCAGAAGAAGTTCAGGTAGTCGAGGATCAGCCCGCCGACAATCGCCCCCAGCAGCGATCCCACGTTGGTAGACACCTGAAGCCAGGCGAACAGCCGTGTACGCTGTAACGGACTGACGACCGCGACGCCGTAGGCCTGCGCGGGCGCGATATACCCCGCACAGGCGCCCTGAATAAAACGCAGCGCGACGATCGTCCAGATGTCATTGGCCCACGCCAGCCCAAGCTGGGTTAACGCCAGCCCGAACAGCGCGCGGATCATCATGGCTTTATTGCCCAGCCGATCGCCCATTCGTCCCCAGAAGGCGCTGGTCAGCATAATGCCCAGCATCGGCCCGATGTACACGGCAATCCCCGCGATACTCAGTTCCGCACCGGACGACATACTTTCCAGATGCAGCGGCCAAAACGGCCCGCTCATCTCCATCGCCCCCATCGCCACCAGCTGTACGACAAACATAAAGTGGATGATGAACGCCACCTGCCCACTCAAGCGCATGCGTCAATTCCTTCTGCTTTCACGACGTCACCCCGTCTCATTTCAGCCACTGTAGCGGGAAATAGTCGGGACGATCCTGCGTGGAAGTGCCCATATAATCGCTGCACCACCGGTAGACTTCCTCAATGTACGGCACGCTAACGGCCAGATTCTCTGCGATGGTCACCAGCAGGCTCAGGCCGTAAGCGATATCCTCCTGAAACACCCGATGCTGCGTATCAAACACATACCCGCCCGCGCCATCTTTTCGCAGCGGCAAGCCAATGCCGTGGTAAGCCTGATTGGTGCGCAGCACAGAGAGCATCGTGTACGCATCGGCAATCTGCTCACCATAGGCATCGATAATCTCCTGCTTAAGTGGCAGCACCGAATCCAACTGCACGCCAAGCCGCGCCTCCAGCGCTGCACACAGCCGTTGGTTCTCCTCGTCCATACGTTCCAGATAATAGGCACCGAGTTCCGGGCAATCATTCCACCAGCACAGCGGCTGTGAGAGCGGTCGGGCATGCCACTGTCCATAGGGACCGATCAGGCCATAAATCACCGCACTGTGCATAATCGGGTTACCCGGCGTCAGCGTGATCTCCAGATAATCCGGTAACAGCACCACTGGCGCAGAATAGAGCCGTTGCAACAGTGCCATCAGCGCCTGCTGGCTCGCAGCCGTTTCACGCCGATGCGTGGCGACATACAGCGTGGCCTTTTCGCCGCCCATTTTGATCGACTGACCCGGCAGCAAATCAAACGCAATGTGCGCAACGTCCTTCATGCCCCAAATCACCGCGTTCGGACGAGCGGCCAGCTCGCGTTCAGCCAGCCAGTCAAAACCGCAAAAACCGGGAATGGCACCAACATAAACCGGTTTGTTGGCGGGCAGATGAGGAACAATCCGCGCCAGAAGATCGGCGCGGAAGTTAGCGGGAACGGTGATGATAACGACGTCCGCATCGCGGCAGGCTTCCGCCGGATCGCAGGTCACGCAGTCCGGCGTGGCCGTCAGCGTCTCGCCATCCGGCAACAGGGCATGTAGCCGTTTACCGCGCTGCTGATAGGCTTCCGGCAGGCGCGGATGACTACCCAGCAGCGTCACCCTGACGTCCGGCAGTTGTGTAAACAGTACCGTGGCGAGATGGCCGGTCTTACCGGCCCCGCAAATCACCACGTTAAGCGGCTGCCCGCTTAGCGCTTCGGTCATCCTTAACTCCTTAGCTTGCCTGCTCCAGAGAAATCGCGTTGCCCAGCCAGCGATCCAGATCGTGCCATACGCCGCTATCTGTCAGATTACGCGCCGCCAGCCACTCTTCGTTAAACACCGTATGCAGGTATTTTTCACCGCCGTCGGCAATCGCCAGCACAACGTTGCCGCCGATGCGATCCTGATAGATCAGCTCCAGCGCTTTATAGATCACCCCGCCCGTCGAACCGCCAACCAGCAAACCATAGTGCCGCGCGATATAGCGTGCGGTTTCAAACGCCTGCGCATCCGAAACCTGTTCGCCACAGTCGATGCAGCTGTAATCCAGCACCAGCCCCACGGTATCTCCGGCGGGCGTACCGGTGCCAGACTGGTAGTAAGGTTTGCCGGGGTGGCCGAAGACAATAGAACCCACCGGTTCAACGGCAATGGTCGTAATATCCGGGTTATGGACTTTCAGGCCGTGTGAAATACCGGTCATCGATCCGCCAGTGCCCACACAGCCGACAAACGCGTCGATCTTGCCAATCTGACTGAACAGCTCACGCACAAAATCAGCATAGCCACCCGCATTCGCCGCGTTGTCCGACTGGTTCATAAACACCGCGCCGGGTATTTCCTGCGCCAGCTGTGCCGCCATACGCTGGCGTTCCACCACCGCCACTTCATCTTCACCGTAGTCGCCGGAGACGTAGCGAATTTCCGCGCCGAGCGCACGCATGATGGCAATTTTGTCCTGTGCCGCGTGGTGATCGACCACGGCGATAAAGCGCAGGCCATATTCGATCGACGCCAGCGCCAGCCCGATACCGGTATTACCCGACGACGACTCGACGATAGTGCCGCCGGGGCGAATTTTGCCTGACTTCAGCCCGGCGACAATCATGTTGCGCGCCATGCGATCCTTCATGCTGCCGCCGGGATTGTTCTTCTCCACTTTTAAAAACAAACGCGTATCCCCATAGGGAACCGGAATTTGTATAACGGGGGTATTACCAATCAAATCAGTTACTTTATTCAGGATCATGGTTCTGCTCCATTCAGTTATCACTGGAAAAAATCAGCTCACCTTTCTTACCTTTGAACGCACACAGGCGCGCAGGCAGCGGATGTCGATGAAACGCGTTCTCCAGCAGGTCCATCTGGTATCCCGCCGTATTCGCGTAAATCAGTAAATCGCCTGGCTGAGGCACGGTTCGAAAATGAATCAATCGGTTCGTAATGACATCGTCGTCCAGACAGCTGTGCCCGGCGATCCAGGCTTTGCCCGGCGTCGAAGGGGTGTCTTTTTTGACGGAAAAAACATGCAGAGGATCAATCAAAAACTCAGAGTTAAACCAGGTTTCACACGCGCTAAAACTACTGCCTTCCACAAACACGACGTGGTTGCCATCCGGCTGGCGGCGCGTGCGTGTGACGCGAAACACGGTAATCGCACTTTGGTCGGCCAGGCTACGTCCCGGCTCAATCGCCAGAATCAGGCCGTGCTGTCTGAGCACGTCTGCCACACGGGTATCCCCGATTGAGGCTGACAGAAATGCCTCAAGATAATCCGCTGCCGAACGCTCGCCGCCGTACGGGTAAAACGAGGTCGGCACCTGACCGTGGCGATAGTCCGCCCCATTCTGCTTCGTTAAATAATCCTGATAGCGTGAGGCCGGAAGATATTGAATCGGTAATCCACCGCCGATATCAATAATGGTGGGCTGCAATCCCTCTGCGCGCGCCTGCTCTAGCAATGGCAACACCTCAGACAATGCGGCCACACGGGTATCGGGCTCATAACCGCCCAGATGGAAATGAAAGCCTTCAAGCCGAAGCGCATCCTGTCTGATGCTCAGCGTCTCCAGACAGCGTGCGGCCTCATCGGCCAGCATGCCAAACCGGCTGGCCTGAGCGAACGACGGGCGATAGCGCAGCAGGACGCGCACCGGCTTCGTCACGCGCAGCAACTCCGCCAGCGCGAGCACCTCATCGAACTCTTCCGGCGAATCCAACACGATGAGAGCACGGTGATGAACCAGCGCCGTCAGGAACTCGCGCGTTTTCGCTGGGCCGGTGGCGCACAGTCGCGCGCCGTCGCAGCCAGCCCGCAGGGCATCTTTCAGCTCCTGTAAACTGGAAACATCCACGCCGACGCCCGCGTTAACCGCCGCCTGTACCAGCCCCGGTGATTTATTCACCTTCGCGCCGTAGTACAGACGGCAGTCCACATCGTGGCGCTGCAACACCGTTCGCAATGCCGCGATATTGTTGGCTACCGTGTGCGGCCAGACAATATTCAGCGGCGACCCATACTGCTCAACCAGCCATGACAACCTTTGCGGCGAGTTGAAAAGAAACCGCTCAATCTCACTATCCAGATAAGGCGTCAGTCTCTCAGGCCAGTGGGCCTGTGCGACAGCGGGGGAAGACACTGCGGCAAAGCTAAACAGGTTGCTCATCGCTATCTCCTTAACGTTCGGTTCCTGAAAAATGCCTATCCTTAGAAATCAACCGCCACAGACAGCATCAGCGTCCGCGGCGTGCCTTGCGATACCGTGCTGAACGACGTCACGCCAGACCAGTAATTGCGGTCAAAGGCGTTCAGGACATCCGCGCGGAACGTGGTGGGCGCGTTGTAGATTCGCGTCTTGTAACGCGCGCCGAAATCAACCGTGGTCCAGGAAGGAATGGATTGGGTATTGATGGTGTTGACGTTCTGCTTCCCGTTATGGGTGACGTTGGCGTTCAGCGTCAGATCGCGCAGGAACGGCAGGTCATATTCCACGCCGGCATTCGCCTGAAAGCGCGACGTACCCGGCGCACGCTTGCCCTGTGCACCCGGCGTCACGCTTTTGGTCAACTCGGCATCCAGCAGCATCACGCCACCGGTCAGACGCAGGTCTTCCAGCGGTGAACCGACCACATCCAGCTCGATACCCCGATTGCGCTGTTCGTTAGCGGTAACGAACTCACTCCCCGCCCGTGAACCAGCGCGCCGCTCGGCTTAGTGATCTGGAAGACGCTCAGCGTGGAGATCGTCCCCAGCGCGTCCACTTTCACCCCGGCCTCGTACTGCTTGCTCTTATACGGCGCAAGCACCTGACCCGGATTGCTCGCATTCGCAGGCGCAATATCTCCTTTGCTCAGCCCCTCAATGTAGTTGGCGTAGAGCGAGACGTGCTGCCAGGGTTTCACTACCACACCGACCATCGGCGTGATCGCATTTTGTCGTAGGACGATGATGGCGCGCTATTACCAGGAACAAAGTTATCCGACTTGATCTGTTGATAACGCAGCCCGCCCGTCACTTGCAACGCATCGTTCCAGAAGCCGAGCGTATCCGCCAGTGCGATACCTGACAGCGCGGTGGAAGAACGTTTATACACGCTTGGCGGAGCAGCGACATTCTGTGCAGGTGACGAAACCGGATTGTAAATATTTGAGGTAATTGCTGTTCCGTTGCCGATACCGGTCGCCTGACGATCGCGATAGTAGCTGGTCTGTGCCGACAGCTTGTGCGTCACCGAGCCCGTTTCCACATCCGCGCGAACCCCCGTCGCCAGCGTGTAGCGACTGGTAGTAAAGCGATAATTCCCCACGGCGGAACTCACATCGCCATTATTATTCGTCACCTGCGGCACCTGCTCTGACAGTCGGCTCACGTGTGCGCTGGAACCCCCAAATCGGTAAACCAGGTAACGTTATCCGCCAGATCGTATTCGGTATGCAGCAGTACCGACTGGTCTTTGGAATGCCAGAATCCCCACGGCTGGGAAATGTTAGTATTACCATCCGGCGCGTCGGGCACGGTCACTCCGCCGCAAACGAATAGGGCCGCGATGGCGCACGGGTTTTCAGGTGCTGCGTGATGAGATCCAACGTAGCGCGGAAACGTTCTGACGAGAAATCCAGCCCAAGCGCGCCGACCTGTGTACGTTTGTCGCTACCATCCCACACCGTGTCGCCGTAGCCGTAATTCCCGTTAAAACGCACGCCGAGTAGATTGTTATTGTCGAGTGCATAGACGCGGGAAATATCCGCATGCTGCGTAAGTTGGGAATCAGACTGCCAGTTGGTCGTGAGGCGGGTCAGATTGCCGACAGTGGTCGGGCGTTTGGTGACGGCGTTAATCACACCACCCACGCTGCTGTTAGGCGACAGCCCGTACAACAGCGCTGATGGTCCTTTCAGCACTTCCACCCGCTCGATGTAGTCGGTCATCAGCTGATAGTTAGGGGCGACGCCGTAGACGCCGTTCATGGCGATGTCGCTCAGATTTCCTTCATTGAGTGGAAAACCGCGAATATAGTAGGAGTCCAGCAGACCGCCCTGAGAACTACTCACCCGCACCGATGCGTCATGCGCGACCACCTGCCCCAGCGTCTGCGCCTGTTTATTTTCAATAAACGATGAGGTCATGTTGCTGACGTTAAACGGCGTATCCATTACGTCCTTTTTGCCCAGCAGCCCGGTACTGGACGACCGCGCCGACATGCCGCCCGCCACCAGCCCCTGTACGGCTTCCGCATTTTTGGCTTCCACCACGATAGTGGAATCATCGCGCTCGCCCGTTGCAGCCTGCGCGGGTATCACGATGCCGCTTAGCACAGCCGTTACGGCGATGGCCAACGTGGAGGGGATAGGAAAACGCGTTTTCCCGGTAGGTGGAGTGAAGTTCTTCCTGGCGTTCATCAACTAAGTTATCCATCTCAAAATGAGGAGTGAAAAAGATGCTCCCGTTTTTCAGCCTGTGAGGCGGGAGCATCGCCATACATCACGATCCGATACGGGTGTCTTCCCCTTCTATGAGGAAGGGATTGCTCAGACCGTGCTGAATCCGGTAGTCGCGGTATTCCTGGATATGCATGCGCAGCAGCGAACGCGTATACCAGGGCTGGGTCAAAAACATGTCGCGTTCGGTCTGCCACAGCGCGCCATCAACACGCGATTTCACCGCGTCAAACGCCGCGGCGGTTTCTTCTTTCATCACCTGCCACAGCCGGGCATCGGCAAAGCCGTATTCCGCGCTGAGCGCCAGCGCCAGTTCATGCAGGTGGCTGACAAAGCAGGCATCGACGACAAACATCCGCACTGGCTCGATATCGCCTTCAAACACCGTGGGCAGAATGCCGGGCCAAACGTAAGGTTGCAGGTGATAGCCGCGCTGACGCAGCAGCGGTGCGTAGGTGCGCCCGTCGCCGAAATCACGGATTAATAATCCCTGCGCGACGCCTTCCGGTGAAAAGAGGATCTGGCTGTTCTGCTGATGCGCTTCCAGCCCGATGCCGTACAGCAGATAGATAGCGATGACGGGCCGGGTCACGGCGCGGACGTATTGGCGGAACCACGCCTCGGGGCCAAGCCCGGACAGCGTCACCAGCTCGGTGAACAACGGCTGGTCGCGGTGAGGCAGCGCCGTAAACAGCGTGGCGACGGTCACGGGCAGCGCGCCGTCAGCACGTTCATAGGCGTGCGCATCACGGAACACGACGGAGAGATGTTTGCCCGGCGCGTCATCCTGATGCACCGCGTGCTTGTAGTGGAACGCCGCCTCTTCGCGGAAAAATTCCAGCCGCTGCTCAAATCCGCCTTCCTGCGCCAGAATCGCTTCGATAATGGTGCTGATACGTGGCCCCATGTGGATCGATTTCGCCTGTAGGCTGCGCATTTCGCTGGTCATCCAGATGGCGACAGGCAGTTTGATGAAGGGAGAAGCAGGCGGTTCAACGGGCAAAACCGTGCGGAACGACATCCCCGGCAAGGTGATGAGATCGGGGCCGTCGGTAAGCAGAATGCCTTCGGCGATCTCATCCGCGTAGTGGGATTTCACCCAGTTTTCCAGATGCCAACTGTGAATAGGCAGCGGGAGCCACTGCGTCTCATCCAGCCCCTGTTGATTCAGGTGCTGCTTCCAGTCCTGCCAGAGCGCGGGGAACGCCTGAGCAAACCACGCATGAAAATCATCGACGTGTGGCATGGATTCCACATACGCCATATCGCGGCGCAGCGCGGTAATACGCAGCGGCACGCGGGCATTGAATTCGGGTGATAGCTGTTGGACGTCTTCGTCACTCAGCCCCGGACGGGATTTCCAGGTTGGGTAGTAAGGGTGGCCTTCCAGCGAGCCCCACCGATCGAGAAACATGGCAGCATCGCGAATGCTTAACTGCCGACGCAGCCACGGCGTGAAATGGTTCTGCCCGTCCCGCTGCATGGCATCAGCCACCTCAGTGCGCCACTGGCAACGATAGCGGCGGGCGTTGGTATCATTACGAATGCTGTTACCGACGTCTTTTTCAGGCCACTGATGCCGCTTTCTTCAGGATGAAAATCGAAACTGTCGCGAAGTAAATCAATCAATCGCTCGTGGCTGGTAACGGGAAAAGACGCCCCATCGGAATGAATGAGATAAATATTTCCATTATTAATATACGTGTTTGCCGGTGATGAGGAAATATCATCAAATTTCAATATACCTTTGCCACCCTGCAAAATTAGCGTTGCCTCCCTGGAATTACCCTTAATAAAACTCAGGTCATTTTTATTCAAAATCCCTTCTGCGAAAAAGCAGCGAATCAATCGCCTTAACGCATTTTTATTTGAGTAATCAGAGAGAAAATCATCTGCATTCCGATGTATATCCCTGTGTTTAACGTCGTCAGCCTTGATATTCATAACCACTCCTCATACCGATAAAACAAGTAAAAATTGATTGCAGTAACGTATAAAGGGTGTCATTAAAGCTCGGGTTAACACATCCCGAAACTTAATAAAAATGTCGTGATAGATGGATTGAAAAATAATGAACGGAAAGCTAGCATACCACTAACGTCAATGTAAATAGGTATCATTCTTATTCGCAATTAATGAGTTACATTTTAATAAAATATCTTTAAATCAATTAATTAACAAAAGGAGAGCAGCATGGAACACGCTAAAACCTATCTCTTTGTGCCGGGTAATGCGCCCCACCGCTTTCAACATGCCGTCAGCTGCGGGGCCGATGCCGTGATATTTGATTTAGAAGATGCTGTTCATCCTGATGAGAAAAATCAGGCCAGAGAAAATATTATCCAGTGGGATAAAAACGATACTCCCGTCTCTGAAATAAATTGCAAAAGATATATACGTTTAAACAAATTTGGTTCAATGGAATTCAGTGAAGACATCGAGTTTCTGAATAAACTCAACAATAAAGAGAAATTAAGAAATAATGTGCCACCCAAACATAAAATAGTCACATGGGAAATTGTTTTACCTAAAATAGAATCCGCAGAAATGCTGAATGACGCACGGGAAATGATAAATCGTAATAGATTGGAAAACGTGAATATTATTGCGATTATTGAAACCGCGCGCGGGTTGCATAATGCAGAAGAAATTTGTGCAGCAGGGGTAGAAAGAGTCGCATTTGGCTCACTGGATTTCTCACTTGATATTCATTGCGATCAATCCCTGCATGCCTTGCTGTATGCCAGAAGCCGTATTGTCGTGGCTTCGAGACTGGCCGATTTGCCCCCGCCAATAGATTGCGTCAATCCTGACTTCACACATTATGACCGGGTGTTAGCCGACGCATTACATGCGCGCTCGCTCGGCTTCTCCGCCAAACTCTGCATTCATCCTTCGCAGATCGATGCCGTTCAGCAGGCGTTCGCGACAGATCGCAGTAAACTAGATTGGGCAAAACAGGTGCTGAAAGCGGCCGAACACAGCTACGCTTTCCAGATAAACGGCGAAATGGTGGATTTACCCGTCATTGAGCAGGCCAGACAGCTATTGCGAGCGCAAAATGTAGATGACTAAACCTCTGGCGCCACTAGGACACGAAGGGGGCAATGCGCCTGCACAGCTTGCTGCGCGTTCCCCTACGTGCCGCTACCGGGTCGATTATGACTTAACGTAATCAATGGAATTAACGAACCACTCACGCGGGCCGTCTGGCGTATTCACGGTGAATTCCTCATCAACCGCTTTTTCAGCATGGCGCGCGCCATCGGGGAATCGATCGAAATATAGTCTTTATTGTCGCCGTAGATCTCATCCGGGCCGACAATCCGAAAACGCTTCACATCACCTTGCTCATTCTCGATCTCTACCCAGGCACCAAAGAATACGCTGCCATCCTGCTGCGGCGAATAATCAACGATTTTCAATTCCGTCAGGCATTTTCTCAGGTAGCGCACACGCCTGTCGATCTGGCGCAATAAACGCTTGTTATAGGTGTAGTCTGCATTTTCTGAGCGATCCCCCAGGCTGGCTGCCCAGGAGACAATTTTCGTAATTTCCGGGCGTTTTACATTCCAGAGATGATCATGCTCTGCCCGCAGTTTGTCATACCCCTCGCGGGTAATCAGGTTGGTTTTCAAGTCATTAACCCCGTTAGGCTCTTAGTGCGTACAACATTCTTCGATATTCCCACGTGCACAAATCACGCGTTCATTACACAGATTTACAGTTTTGGCTAATAATCTATCAACAGACATAAATATGTCATTTCTATCCCGTACTTTTAGCCACGGAGAGCTACGGAGAACGATTTATGTTTAGCTTAGACGCCATTCTGCAAGATCTTGCCCCGCATCGCCATACGCCACCCTGGCAGAAAACGGTTTTGCGTTCTCTGCTATTTGAAAATGAAATGCAGCAATTTGCGCGGCGTTACCCGCATTTGAAAGGATTAGATCTGGTCGAACAGATTCTTGACTACTTCAACTTCAATTGTGAAATGGTCGAAGGGGATTTAGAAAATATCCCCAGCCAGGGGCCAGTGGTGCTGGTTGCCAACCACCCGATTGGCTCACTGGACGGTTTGGCGCTACTGCGCACCGTCGCCAGCGTCAGGCCCGATGTCCGCATCGTCGCCAGCCAGCTACTCTCTTATGTCGCCCCGCTCAAAAATCTGTTTTTTTCCGTCGATAACTTCAATAACCGCACCAAACGCCAGCAGGTCAACGCCATCCAGCAGCATCTGGAAGGTGACGGCGCGATCATCGTCTTCCCGGCGGGTGAGGTTTCACGCGCCAGTCTGCAAGGTATTCGCGACGGCCACTGGCATAATGGTTTTATCCGCATGGCGAGCAAAGCCCGTGCGCCCGTAGTCCCGATTCATATCGGCGGACGCAACAGCGCTCTGTTCTATCTCTCTTCCATGGTTTATCGCCCGCTGTCCACCCTCTTGCTGGTGAGAGAAATGTTTGGTCAGCGCGACCAAACCCTCAAGCTACGCATCGGTGCCAGAATTCCCTACGCGTCCTGGAGTCAGGGCGAGTGGAACGCTAACGATCTGGCGGCCCGTTTCCGACGTCACGTTTATCGTCTGGGACAAGGAAAGCCCGGCTGTTTTGCCGGTGAAAAACCCATTGCGCTGGCCGAAGACCGCGTGCTGCTGAAGCGCGCGCTGTCAGAGTGTGAAACGCTGGGCACCACGCCGGATGGCAAGATTGTCTATCTCTATCGTCGCGGTGAGGAAGATTACGTGCCGCTATTGCGCGAACTCGGACGCCTGCGCGAAATCGCCTTCCGGGCCGTGGGCGAAGGCTCCGGGCAACGCCGCGATCTGGACAGCTACGATGATGACTACCTGCACCTGATCCTGTGGGACGATCGCGAACTGGAGATTGTCGGAGCCTATCGCTTTGTCTCGACGGCAAGCCTGATCGCCGAAAAAGGGAAAAGCGGTCTCTATAGCCACAGCCTGTTCCAGTACGGTGACGAAATGGATCCGATACTGGCGTCGGGCATTGAGCTGGGACGCAGTTTCATTCAGCCCAAATATTGGGGTAAACGCGGGCTGGATTATCTCTGGCTGGGCATTGGTGCCTATCTGGCGCGCTATCCGGAACACCGCTACCTGTTCGGTCCGGTGTCACTTTCCGGCACCTTGCCGCCTCATGCACGCGATTTACTGGTTGCGTTTTATCGCCTGCACTTCACGCCCGATCAGCCGCTGGCTACGTCGCGTCGCCCGTATCCGGCCTCGCTGCCCGATGTGCTGAAACAGTTTGAAGGCACGGACTACCAGCAGGATCTCACGCGGCTGAAAAGCATGCTCAGTAACATGGGCTGCGCTATCCCCACGCTCTACAAGCAATATTCGGAGCTGTGTGAACCGGGAGGCGTGCGGTTTATCGACTTCGGCATCGACCCCGATTTCAATAACTGCATCGACGGTCTGGTGCTGGTCGACCTGCAACAGCTGAAAGAATCACGCTATCAGCGCTATATCGCTCCATTTGTCAGCGACAATGCTTCTTGATTGACCGGTGCGTTAGCTTATAACGGGCTAACGCACCACACTTCCCCGTATTTTGTCTCTCAGATCACACATTTCATACGAAATCCCGCTTACCGTAATTTACGTGATCAACTGAACGCTTTTCTTGCCGATATTAAAGATATTCTTATCGATATGTTTTTGAGCGCGGGAGTTACCGATGTATCCCGAAAATGCGAAACATAGCTATAATTCCTTGTCATTACTTGCATCGATTACGATAGCAAGCCCCCTCCGTTATGCCTTCATAGCATGTCAAAAAATTAAGGATGTTTATGAATATGCTGAACAGAATCAAACTCGGCAAGATGCTGGGTATGGGATTTTCTCTGGTTATCATCATCAGCCTGATGGTGGCATTCTTCGGACGACTCCAACTGGTTGGGCTGGGTAACGATATCAACCGGCTTTCCGGCACTACGCTAGCGAATATGCTATTGATTCAGGAAGTGAAAGCCGGTTTTGACGCCAACGCTCGACTGATCCGCAACATTGCAATCAGCACCGACCCTGAGCAAATCAGGCAGGAAAAGCAGTTCGTTGATGAGCAAATCGCCCGCAACACCGCCAATCTGAAAAACTGGGGCAACAGCTGGATACCGAAGGCACCAGCGCGCTGCTGAAACAGTTTCAGGATACCCGCCCGCCGTACCTTGCGGCTTTTTTGAAAGCCATGGAACTGGTGCAATCCACCGATCCACAACTGCGTCTACAGGGTAATGCCATTATTCTCAATGAGATGCAGACGGCACAAAACGCGCTGTTCAAAGTGCTGGACGCGATGATGGCCTCACAGCAGCAGGATACCAACGAAATTGTCAGCAACGCACAGTATGGCGCACAGTCCGGCAGCGTTATTATGCTGATCCTCGCCCTTGCCGCCGCCGCGATGGCCGCGGTCGTGGCCTGGCTGATTACCCGCACGCTGAAAATCAGCTGGGTGGTGAACCACTCTACGCGACCCACGTTGCCCGACAGGTGGCCGATGGCGATCAGCCGTTGATATCCACATCAAGCCGGATGACCACAGCAGTCTGTTAGCCACGATGCGCCACATGAGTAATAATCTGGGCGATATCGTCGAACAGGTGCGGCAGAGCAGCGAAGCCATCGCTTCCGGCTCCAGCCAAATCGCCGCTGGCAGCGAAAACCTGAGCCAGCGTACGGAAGAACAGGCGGCCAGCCTGCAGCAAACGGCCGCCTCAATGGAGCAGATGAGTCAGGCGATTCGTCAGAATGCGCATACCGTGCGTAGCGCCACTCAGCTTGCCAGCCAGGCCAGCGAAACGGCAACCAAGGGCGGCGAGGCGATCGGCGATATGGTGATTACCATGAAAGAGATCTCCGACAGCTCACACAAAATCCGCGACATCATCAGCGTCATTGACGGCATCGCTTTTCAGACCAACATTCTGGCGCTGAATGCGGCAGTCGAAGCCGCACGCGCAGGTGAACAAGGCCGCGGCTTCGCCGTGGTGGCGGGAGAAGTGCGTTCACTGGCGCAGCGTTCCGCCTCCGCCGCCAAAGAAATCGCGGTGCTGATCAACACCAGCGTCGAAAAAGTGGAAGCGGGCAACCATCTGGTTGAAGACACCGGCAGCACCATTGATGAACTGGTGCGTCAGGCACGCAGCGTGGCAGATTTAATCAGCGAGATCGGGACAACCACGCAGGAACAGGAATCCGGTATTTCGCAAATTCATGATGCGGTGAACCAGCTCGATCAGGTTACCCAGCAGAACGCGACGCTGGTGGAAGAGTCCGCCAATGCGGCAACCAGCCTGCGCGAGCAGTCATCCCACCTGGTTACGCTCATGAACCATTTCCACCTGCGCGGCACGCCGGCAGTCCGTCCGGCACCGATGGAGAAGAAGGCGCAACCGGCTCGTTTAGCCCTCGCGCCAGTCGGCAACACACAGGATAACTGGGAAAAATTCTAGGCTTATCCTGTCAGCCATCACCATGATGCCACAACATAGGCATCATGGTGATCGTCACATTACTGATCTAATTGGAATCTTTTTGGAAATATCAGTCTTTTTTGGAAACGTAATCACGGCGCGGCTGCCCGGTATAAATTTGGCGCGGACGGTAGATGCTAATTTCTTCCTGCTTGTGCATCTCATCCCAATGCGCAATCCAACCAATCGTCCTGCCGACGGTGGAAATCACCGTAAACATGGACGGCGGTAGCCCCATCGCTTTCAGAATGACCGACGTATAGAAATCGACACTCGGATAAAGTCTATTCTCCAGAAAATACGCATCGGTCATGGCGATATGCTCCAGCTCCATCGCCACCTGCAACAGACTGTCTTCCGTACCCAGTTCATTGAGCACTTCGTAACAGGTTTTACGCAGAATCGCCGCGCGGGGATCGAAATGCTGGTAGACCGAGTTACCAAACCCCATCAGGCGGAATGAATCACAGCGATCTTTCGCACGTCGTACGAATTCAGGGACGCGATCGACCGTTTTGATCTCTTCCAGCATGCGCATGCAGGCTTCGTTCGCTCCGCCGTGCAACGGCCCCACATTGATGCCAACCCGGCCGCAATGCAGGCAAACGGGTTCGCGCCGGAAGAACCAGACGCCCTCACCGCCATCGTTGACGGGCATTGACCATGATCGGCATGCAGAATCAGGATACGGTTCATCGCCCGTTCCAGCACCGGATTCACCTCATATTTCTCCGCCGGAATTGAAAACAGCATGTGCAGGAAGTTGCCGGTATAGGAGAGTGAATTGCGGGGATAAACAGACGGCTGTTCGATGGAATATTTGTAGCACATCGCCGCCAGCGTCGGCATTTTCGACAGCAGCCGCACCGCCGCCAGCTCGCGATGCTCCGCATTATGGATATCCAATACATCGTGATAGAACGCAGCCAGCGCGCCTACCACCGCGCACATCAGCGCCATCGGATGGGAATCGCGACGAAAACCGCTGAACATCCGGGTAATTTGCTCATGCACCAGCGTATGGCGGGTAATGTTGTCGGCAAATTTCGCATACGCCTCCGCCGAAGGCGCTTCGCCATGCAGCAGGATGTAACAGACTTCGGTAAAGTCACACTGCTCAGCAAGCTGTTCGACAGGGAAGCCCCGATGCAGCAGCACACTATTTACCGCATCAATATAGGTAATCGCCGACTCACATCCTGCCGTATTGGCAAAACCGGGATCATAGCTACACAGCCCATTTTCACCAAGCGGGCGAATATCCACCGCCGCTTTCCCCAGCACGCCGGAACGCATTTCCAGCGCGATACTCGCCTGCCCTTCTGCCGTCAACGTGGACGTTCTGACTGTCATGAACCTTTCTCCTGCCCGAATAATGATGTTGTTCTCGTTCGCTCTCACGGGCTTCTGGATAGGTCATTCCGTGCTACACACCCTGATTAACGCGACGCTCAATACGAAACGGCACTCAATTCACCGTGAAACAAGCCAACGTATGTCATACGCTAAAATTGTGCGTGGATTGAAAGAATCTGACGGAATATTGATTTAGGTAAATTTTGTTGCACTGAACAACGCGAGATCATCCGCGTTTTCCAGACGGCAGCGGCTGGCATTTTGCACGCTCAATCCGTATAACTGTCCTCACTGGTTTCACCCACGACTTATTTACTCCACTACTTTTTATTCCACTAATGTGATGACGACTGATATCAGACCTATGAATGATTCATTAAGCCACATCATCGCCAGCGAATTGCAGGCGCGTACGGAGCAGGTGGACGCCGCAGTCCGTCTGCTGGACGAAGGAAATACCGTCCCTTTTATCGCCCGTTACCGTAAAGAAGTGACCGGCGGGTTGGATGACACCCAGTTGCGCCAGCTCGAAACGCGCCTCGGCTACCTGCGTGAACTGGAAGATCGACGCCAGACTATTCTGAAATCCATCGATGAGCAGGGAAAATTAACCCCACAGCTCGCGACTGCCATTAACGGCACGCTGAGCAAAACCGAGCTGGAAGATCTCTATCTGCCGTATAAACCTAAGCGCCGCACGCGTGGACAAATCGCGATTGAAGCCGGTCTGGAACCGCTGGCCGACGGCCTGTGGCAAGATCCAAGCCAGGATCCTGAGCTGACGGCACAGGCTTATGTCGATGCCGAGAAAGGTGTCGCGGACGTGAAAGCTGCACTGGATGGCGCACGTTACATCCTGATGGAACGCTTTGCCGAAGATGCCACGCTGCTGGCAAAAGTGCGTAACTACCTGTGGAAAAACGCGCATCTGGTTTCCCGCGTCGTGGAAGGGAAAGAGGAAGAAGGCGCGAAGTTCCGTGACTATTTCGATCATCACGAACCGATTGCTCAGGTGCCTTCACACCGCGCACTGGCCATGTTCCGTGGACGCAATGAAGGCGTGTTGCAGTTGGCGCTCAACGCCGATCCACAGCACGAAGAAGCGCCGCGTGAGAGCTACTGCGAACAGATTATTATCGACCACCTGAACCTGCGTTTGGGGAATGCGGCAGCAGACAGCTGGCGGCGCGCCGTGATTAGCTGGACGTGGCGCATTAAAGTCCTGCTGCATCTTGAAACCGAACTGATGGGCAGCGTGCGTGAAAAAGCCGAAGACGAAGCAATCAACGTCTTTGCCCGCAACATGCACGACCTGCTGATGGCCGCGCCGGCGGGCATGCGCGCCACGATGGGTCTCGATCCTGGCCTGCGTACTGGCGTAAAAGTCGCGGTGGTCGATGCCACTGGCAAGCTGGTCGCGACCGACACCATTTATCCACACACCGGCCAGGCGGCTAAAGCCGCGACATCAGTGGCCGCGCTGTGTCGCAAATATCAGGTTGAGCTGGTGGCGATTGGCAACGGTACCGCCTCACGTGAAACCGAGCGTTTCTTCCTCGACACGCAGAAACAGTTCCCGGATATCAACGCGCAGAAAGTGATCGTCAGCGAAGCCGGTGCGTCGGTGTATTCCGCTTCCGAGCTGGCTGCGCTGGAATTCCCCGATTTGGATGTGTCGCTGCGCGGTGCGGTGTCGATCGCCCGTCGTTTGCAGGATCCGCTGGCGGAGCTGGTGAAAATCGACCCGAAATCCATCGGCGTGGGCCAGTATCAGCATGACGTGAGCCAAAGCCTGCTGGCGAAGAAACTGGATGCGGTAGTCGAAGACTGCGTAAACGCCGTCGGCGTTGACCTGAACACCGCCTCCGTGGCGCTGCTGACGCGTGTTGCAGGGCTGACGCGCATGATGGCGCAAAATATTGTGACCTGGCGTGATGAGAACGGTCGCTTCCACAACCGCGAACAGCTGCTGAAAGTCAGCCGTCTGGGGCCAAAAGCCTTTGAGCAGTGTGCGGGCTTCCTGCGCATCAACCACGGCGATAATCCGCTGGATGCCTCTACCGTTCACCCAGAAGCCTATCCAGTCGTGGAGCGCATTCTGGCCGCGACCGAACAGGCATTGCAGGCGCTGATGGGGGAACCCAACGCGCTGCGTAACCTGAAACCGGCAGATTTCACCGATGAGCGTTTCGGCGTACCGACGGTAACCGACATCATCAAAGAGCTGGAGAAACCAGGCCGCGATCCACGTCCTGAGTTCAAAACCGCCAGCTTCGCCGAGGGCGTGGAAACCTTAAACGATCTGCTGCCGGGTATGATTCTGGAAGGCGCGGTCACCAACGTCACCAACTTTGGCGCGTTTGTGGATATCGGCGTTCATCAGGATGGGTTGGTACACATTTCGTCACTGGCCGATCATTTCGTCGATGACCCGCACAAGGTCGTGAAAGCGGGTGATATCGTGAAAGTGAAAGTGATGGAAGTGGACCTGCAACGCAAGCGCATCGCGCTGACCATGCGCCTTGATGAGCAACCGGGTGAGACGTCATCACGCCGTGGCGGTGGCACCGCTCGTGGTGATAACAACGCCTCACCGCGTCAGTCGACAGGCAAATCACGTCCTCGTCCAGCGAATACACCGGCTACAGGTAATAGCGCGATGGGTGATGCGTTAGCCGCCGCCTTTAAAAATCGTTAATCCTCGTTCTTCTATTATTTAAGACATTCCTGACCTTGTGAAAATAAGGTCAGGAATATTTCCTGCCAAAATATCGCTGTTTTGTTTCCCTAATAAAACTACGTTTTATTTATATTGAAATATTCAACCATTTCGCGGTTATTTTGTGATCTGCATCTAGGTAAATAAATTACCGTTGCGTTATTATTGTTCTATATAGGAAACCATAGTTTTATATATAGAACAAGCATGAATATATTCCAACAGCTCGAACACAGTAAAGCGCCTGCAGCCGTCCGTTTAGTGATGGTGCTTGACTACATCGCCAAACGCGACGAAGCCAGCTTCACTGAGATCTGTACTGATTTATCTATCCCGAAAAGCAGCGTACATCATCTGTTAGAAGTATTGGTGGTGACACAGTTGCTGCGCCAGCGTGCTGACGGCCGTTATGTTTTGGGATTAAGACTGTTTGAGCTGGGCGGTTTGGTCATAAAGAATATCGATCTGCGTAAAGACACCATTAACTTTATGCATGAATTAGTTAAAGAGACGGAATTAACCTGCCATCTCGGTATTCTGGACGGCGATAACGGTTTCTTTCTGAGTAAAGTGGAATCTCCCAAGGCTATTGTAAAAACATCCTGGGAAGGTAAGAAAATTGTTTTTAATCGTATGTCTCTGGGAAAAGTGTTATTAGCTTGGTTGCCACAGGAAAGAATTGAATCGCTCATTGCCGATTGTACCTTCGAGTATCTGACACCCCGGACGATTACCAATAAAACTGATTTTCTACAGCACCTGAAAATCGTCAAAGAGCAGGGCTGGGCCATAGATGACGGCGAAGATATAGAAGAAATCTGCTGCATGGCCGCGCCAATTTTTAATCAAAATGGTGAAGTCATCGCCGCCATCGGCGTTAACGGTATGCAATCACAATATGCGAATGGAAAAAAAGAGAAGCATCTGGCAAGCCTGATTAAAACCAGCAAAGAAATTACCGCTCATATTAACAGCCGGAATATTGATATCAGATAATATATTTTTCGAAAACAGCCATAGTCAATTTTAATGAGTGACGTCTTGAACGTCATTCAGTCATCGTCACGACATAAAAACCCGTAAGCGCGAATTACGCATTACGGGAAGGCCATCTATACCTGAAAAATGGCTAAGACCATAAACATCAAGACAACGAAGAGTATTCATTATCAATTTAATAATAAGGGTAGCCATCTTCACTAGTTAATCGAATCGGGTAATAACCGCTTAGGTTTTATTTACATTTATTACTTTATATCAATCATCTCTCTGCTTTCACTGAAAGCGGGCTGAATATCTTTTTATTTTTAAATGAGGTCTTTTATGAAAATCAAACAAGCTATTGATAAAATCCCTGGGGGATTAATGCTGGTGCCGCTCTTTTTGGGCGCACTCTGTAATACCTTTACGCCAGGCGCGGGGAAATATCTAGGGTCTTTCAGCAACGGTCTGATTACCGGCACGATCCCCATTCTGGCGGTCTGGTTTTTCTGCATGGGCGCGTCCATTGAACTTAAAGCGACGGGAACGATGTTGAAAAAATCAGGCGTTCTGGTGATAACCAAACTCGCCACCGCCTGGGTTGTCGCGATGATCGCAGGCACGTTCCTGCCGGGGGACGGCATCCAAAACGGCTTGCTGGCAGGGATCTCCGTGCTGGCACTGGTCGCGGCAATGGACATGACAAACGGTGGTTTGTATGCCGCATTGATGAACCAATACGGCTCGAAAGAAGAGGCAGGCGCGTTTGTGCTGATGTCTCTGGAATCCGGCCCGTTAATGACTATGGTTATTCTGGGGGCCAGCGGCATCGCGACCTTTGAGCCTCAGCTATTTGTCGGTGCCGTCCTGCCTTTCCTGATTGGCTTTACGCTGGGTAACCTGGACCCGGATCTGAGAAAACTGTTCGGTAACTCAGTACAAACTCTGATTCCTTTCTTCGCCTTTGCGTTGGGTAATACCATTAATTTAGCGGTGATCCTCCAAACGGGCTTCGCAGGTATCTTCCTCGGCGTATTGGTGATTGTTGTCACCGGTATTCCATTGATTATCGCCGATAAATTTATCGGCGGCGGTAATGGTACCGCAGGTGTGGCCGCATCCAGCAGCGCGGGGGCCGCCGTCGCCACGCCTTTGCTCATCGCGAATATGGCGCCGGAATTCGCACCGGTCGCTCAACAGGCGACAGCGTTAGTCGCCACCAGCGTCATCGTGACGTCAGTATTGGTGCCCATCATCACGGCATTATGGGCAAAACGCTTTTCACCTAAACACGCATAAAAAGGTAACAAAATGGACGTACGACAAAGTGTACACAGTGAACATGCGAAAACGCTTGATACCACTGAGCTGAGAAAGAAATTTCTGATTGAGCAGATATTTACGCCAAATCAGTACACCATGACTTACAGCCATATCGACCGTATTGTGGTGGGCGGAATCATGCCAGTGGATGGCGAGATCACGTTTGATGACGGTATCGGCAAACAGTTTGGCGTGAACTATTTTCTCGAGCGGCGCGAGCTGGGGCTGATTAATATCGGCGGCCCGGCAAAAATTGTTATCGACGGCACAAGCTATCAGGTTGGTCATGAGGAAGCGCTCTATGTCGGAAAAGGCGCCAAAGCCTTGGCATTCAGCAGCCTGGACAAAGCCAAACCGGCAAAACTGTATTATAACAGCGCCCCGGCGCATGCCGTTTACCCGACACGCATCATTACGCAGGATGATGCAATCAAAGCACCGTTGGGAGACGTCAAAACCTGCAACAAGCGGACGATTTGCAAGTATCTGGTACCGGAAGTGCTGGAAACCTGTCAGCTGAGCATGGGCTTAACGCGTCTGGCGGAAGGCAGCAACTGGAATTCCATGCCGACACACACCCATGAACGCAGAATGGAAGTGTACTTCTATTTTGACATGGCAGAAGACACCATTATTTTCCATATGATGGGTGAGCCGCATGAAACGCGCCATCTGGTACTGCATAACGAACAGGCGGTGATCTCCCCCAGTTGGTCGATTCACACCGGCGTCGGCACGAAAAACTACGCCTTTATCTGGGGCATGATCGGCGAAAACCTGACGTTTGACGATATGGACCATATCGCGATGCTGGATTTACGTTAATTCTCTCTGGCATCACGAGAACAAAACGCAACAGGGTGGACCACGTTCACCCTGTTTTTTATACCGAGTCGGTAAGACGTCGAATGACGTCATTCAAGATTATCGGCACAGGTTTTCCTCTCATCCCACTCACTACCACCGTGCTCACCATTGCAGTGCAATATAGCCGCCAGCGCCCCACGCTGTGCACCAAAGCAAAGACTCTCCGTGATTAATTAGCAGGGTAATAGATGAATAAGCATTGGTATAGAAGTTGCTTTTGTTCTTGCTCTCCCATGACAAAAACAAGGATCTGCCAATGCAACTTTCATTCATCGCTCGCACCATCACCGCCGCTTGCCTGATGTTGTCGTCTCATGCGCTGCTGGCCGATGACGTCAAACCTGGCGTCACGATATACGCGACGGGGGACCATCGCCGGAAAAGCTGAATCCAATACGGCCACGACAGGTTATCAGGCGGGCGCGATCGGCATTCAAGAACTGCTGAATGCGGTGCCAGCCATTGGCGATGTCGCGACGGTGACAGGCGAACAGATCGCCAACACCGCCAGCGGAAATATCGATCAGGCTATTCTGTTGAAGCTATCCAAAGCGATTAACAAACAGTTAAGCGATGCAAACACGCACGGCGTCGTCATCACTCACGGCACCGATACGTTGGAAGAGACAGCGTTCTTTTTGGATATGACGGTAAAAAGCGAGAAACCGGTGGTTATCGTTGGCGCGATGCGTCCCGCCACCGCCATCAGTGCGGACGGTTCCATGAACCTGCTGGAAGCCGTCACGCTGGCGACCAGCAAGAACGCGGAAAAACGCGGCGCGATGGTGCTGCTGAACGATCGCATCGGCTCCGCCTTCTATACCACTAAAACCAACGCCACGTCGCTGGACACGTTCAAAGCCAATGAACAAGGCTATCTCGGTGCCTTCTACGGCGGCGTTCCGCGCTTCTTCTACCAGCCAGCCGCTCCCGAAAACAAACCGTTCTTTGACGTAAGCAATAAGGAAACGCTGGCGAAAGTCGACATTCTGTACAGCTATCAGGATCAAGACAGCGGCCTGCTGAATGCCGCGATTGAACAGGGCGCAAAAGGGATCATTATCGCGGGTAGCGGTAACGGTTCTACGCCGACACGTATCAAAGAAGACATCAAGAAAGCGGTAGCCAAAGGTATTCCGGTGGTGATCAGCACACGCACTGGCAACGGCTATGTAACGGATAAGAAGAAAGACGGTGCTATCGGCAGTGGATTCTACAACCCGCAGAAAGCCCGCATTCTGCTCTCTCTGGCGTTGTCTAACGGCGACGACATCGAGAAAATCCGCAGCTATTTCGAGCAATAATCACGGGGTTAGGCTGTAAGAATGAGGTATCCCACAGTGTGAATCTGTCGGGATACCTTTTCAAAACAACGAATTATTTTCACCAGGATCGAGTTAGTAATCCAGCGCTACCGGCACGGGATAATCCTGCAATTTAGCAGCCCCGCCTAACGTCTCACGAATCGTGGCGGAATAGCGCGTGGTTTCCATTCCACCGACGAGATTATCCAACTCGCTGAAGGCAAAACGTAACGAACGATTGTGAGCCCAATTTTCCAATGGTGTCAGATGGTAAGTGAAATACACCACCGTCAATTCCTGATTTACACGATCGATTTTCTCAATGCGACTCACCTGCATGCGGCCGTAACACAGGTCGCCATATTGACGCCAATTTTTCTCACCGACAGGCGATAACCGATAGGCCTTGCCTGTTCCTTCCGGCGTCGCGAGTACCAACCCCGCTTCCACCAGCGCGTGTAAGCGTCCACGGTTCCAAGGGGTATCATCCTTAGGGCTATGAACCGGCCACTGTTTCTCGCCTAAACACAGCGGTGGCTCAGCATCAAAAAACGCTTGTACGCGTTGCTGGTAGCCATGCTCATTGCTCTGCGCCCATGCAGAGAGAGAGGCCAATAACCCCAATGCAATCAATACCGATATTTTCATTTTGTCAGCATTGTCTCATCCACTTCCTTGTAAGCCTCATCGGCTGATTGATAAGACTGCTGCGTGATAGCCTGCTTACGCACCGACCATTCATAAAGCGGTACTCCAGGATCGTCCTGCGAGGCTTTAAAATCATGAATCGTTAACATGACTTTTGTGAGATCAAAGATGTTCTCACCCTGTTTACTGGCTGTGACCAAAAATAACGTTTTCCTGACAGAAACAAGCGATTATCTTGCACTAGGAAATCTGCCGTAGCGGACAAACGATAGTCAAACCAGGTAAAGGTGTCGCTGTTAGCTACTGGCATGATGCTATGCCCACCATCCGGACGCTGGACAAAAAGGTCATACCAAGATTAGGGTGGGACGTATTGTTATCAAACTGAGCCACGACAACATAATCTTCTCCGCCGTCCTGATTGAGATCGATGCGGTTGATGCCGTCTTTCAACGTCACAGTAGAGAATGCGGCAGCCGCGCCACTGATCGCGCAGAGCAGTAGCCCCCAACAAAGTTATTTCGCATCCAGTGTCCTTACTAATCGAAAACCAATATCTGGCATGAAAAAGCCGGGCGTATGCAGATCGCAACCTGCCAGACTGTGCGTCTGTTCGAGATAACTCCCACCGCAAAAAGTAGTACATGGTTTGGCCGCCCTCCACCGCATAAGACGCATCCAGCCATTCGGACACATTACCGCTCATGTCGTAAATCCCCAGCGCGTTGGGATGCTTCGACGCCACTGGTACCGTGCCGAATGAAGATGAGTCAGAGGGAAACTGCGCCACACGCTCCGGCTGATCGCTACCTGCATAACGTTGTCCATACGTCCCTTGAGTGAGCCCTTTGCTCCCCCTCTGGCCGCAATTTGCCATTCTGCCAACGTTGGCAAACGGTAACCCGAAGCCTGCGGGTTCTCACGTATCGCTTTTTCGCTGCCATCATCCAGTGCGCGCTTCAGCGTGTCGCCGTCGGCTGTCAGATAGTAAGGCGGTAGCCGTTCCTGTTCACTCAATGCATTAGCGAAAATCAGCGCATCCCACCACGACACATTGGTGACTGGATGAAGGCCACCGTCCTGTTCAGGCCGCAGACAATCTTCGAAGCTAGCACCATTACAACCACCGCTTAGCTGATAACCGTGCGCGTCCGCCCACTCCAGCAAAGTATGATATTGCTGATAGGTAATTTCCGTTTTCGTCATGGCAAAAGAGGCGACAGAGGTGTTGGCATGGGCGGCATAGTCTTCCGAGCCGAAGACCGATCCAACATAGAAATGGCCACCGTTGACGACGACTTCGCTTATGCCCATGGCCTTAACATCAGTAACAGGAAGAGGTGTGCTATTGGCGGAGGTAAACGGTAGTGCTAAACACAACCCTAAAAAGATAAAACAGTGCTTAAACATAACTATCCATGTTGCGTGAACTAAAGAGATTAGGTCGTCTGACGATTTATTGCAGAAGTATATGCCTCTGGCGGAAGTTTGTGCTAGCGACACGTTTCATCGCTGTCGGCGTCAAAGTGACGTGTTGTTGATAGGAGAAAACAAGATAGGAAAAACAGCACCGGACGCCAAAACAACGCGTCCGATGCGAATACAGCTAGCGTAGCGGTTTACTCCCCACGCAGCGCTGTAGCAGGAGATTGACGGTAGGACAGCATCGCCGGAATCGTCAGGACAACAGCAGCGACCAGCAACAGGAGCAGGACGAAGTGGATGTCTTCCCATTCCAGCGTCACCGGCAGGACAAAACCGCTTTTTCGCTCATGACCACCGCAATCGCGCGGGCAGCAAGGTAGCCCAGGCCGACGCCCAGCAGTACACCGACGCTCACCAGTGACATCAGCCCGCTCCAAATCAGCGTGAAAATGCCGTAGCGCGGTGCGCCAAAGGCGCGGAGTGCGCCAATCTGTTTCTGCCGCTGCCGCAGGTGGATAACCGCCACCATCGCCACCGCAACGCCCACCAGCCCCTGCGTCCCCAGCGAGATATAGGTCAGCAGTTCACGAATATCACCCAGCATCGAGTAGAGCTTCACCAGCACTTCGCCGGGGAACACCGCCAGCGTCGTGTTGCTGCGATACAGCGAACGCAGCTGATAGGCCCCGCGATTGTTTTCGGTTTCACCACGATAGCGGGCAACCCCGCCTGATGTACGTGCCCGTGTGCTTCTTCCTCGCCATGCTCGTCGGCATGTGAAGCCGTTACCGGTTGAGCGGCATCAGTATGATGATCATCACTTGCTGCACCTTCCGTAGGATGGGCTTCGTTGTGATGTTCGCCGTCCGCCTGCGCAGTTTCATCATGCGCATGGTCATCATGTTCACCTTCGTGCTCATGAGTACCCTGACCGTCATGGTCGTGGTCATCGTGGTACGCATCGTCCGCACCATGCGGTGGGTGGATGCCATGTACCCGCCATACCGCGTTCACCGGCACCAGAATCGCTTTATCCCACGCGCTGCCGTCAGCAGGTAACACGCCGACCACGGTGTAGATGACGTCATCGTGCGCGTGCGCCCCTTCCGTGCCCACCTGACCATGAATCGGACTGAACGTACTCCCCACCGTCAGCCCCGTTTGCGCCCCGACTACGGCCTCAAAGCCGTCGTTAAACACACGTCCGGCGGTGAGCGGTCGCTTACCGTTATCCGTCACCAGCGGTGGCGTGGTACCGACAATCGGCATCCCCTGATAGAAATCACCAAACGCGACCGGGGCCGCCCAGGCAACCAGCGGGTTCTTTTCCAGATCGGTCAGCACCTGCGCAGGAATCAACGTCAGCGCGGACGGTTGCAGGAACACGGATGACAGTACCAGTTGGGTTTCGCTCCCCGGCGCACCAATTACCAGATCGAAACGATCTGCGGCTTTGGCACTGCCCATGCGCAGCGCTCTTTCCTGCAAACTCACCGAAATACTTAACGCTGTCGCCATCGCGATCAGTAATACCACGACCAGCACACCCGGCCAGAGCCGACGCCAGTCGACCCAAATAAGACGCCATGGAATCATGTACGATCCTCCTGATACGGCGTGTCCGCCACGAGGCGTCCTTTTTCCAGTTGAATACAGCGCGACATTTGCGAAGCCAAACGTGCATCGTGCGTGATCGCGATAAGCGTGGCGCGACTCTCACGCGCCAGCGTCACCAGCAGATCGGCAATCTGCTCGCCGCTGTGCGCGTCCAGGCTGGCTGTTGGTTCATCGGCAACGATAATGTCTGGCTTGCTGAGCAACGCTCTCGCGACGGCAACCCGCTGCTTCTCGCCGCGTGATAGCACTTCAATCGGACGTTTCGCGGTATTCAGCCCCACCTGTGCCAGCAAATCCGCCGCCCGCTGCCTGAGCGACGCGGGTATCCGCCAGTGATGAAACTGTGCAGGCAACAAGACGTTCTCCAGCGCATTCAGACCGGGAAAAAGGTGGAAATCCTGCATCACCAGCCCGATATGCTGCGCCCGCCAGCGGTCGCGTTCCGCTTCGTTCATCTGCCAGATATCCTGCTTTTCCCACTGCACACAGCCCGTTCCGCTGTGGTCCATCCCGGTAATAGCATTCACCAGCGTGGTCTTACCGGAACCGGAAGACCCCATCACCGCGACCCGTTCGCCAGAACGAATCGACAGCGCGGGAATATCCAGCACGGCCTCGGATGTATCGGGGAAGGTCACACTTAGGTGTTGAATCAATAACTCCGCCATCAGCGCTCCTAAAGGGTATCGAACGTGGCTTCACGCAGTCGCAGCAGGCTGACAAAACCCGTTTCAGGATCGGTCCACGATCCATGCTCCAGCACACCTTCCACCTCAATCATGGTGTTGTTCTGTACGAAGGTCTGACGCTTGGATAGATAGACAACGACGATATCTTCAGGCCAGTCCGCATCAGACGAACAGAAGGGGCACAGCGCCATCGGCATTTTGGTTAAGACAAAGAATTGTGACTCCGCCTTGAGCGGCGGTGCCATAAAGCCGCGCATCTTTACCCGTTTACCGGAGAGCGCTTTGACTTCATTGGAGAATTCCAGACCCAGCACACCGTAAGAGGCGTACAGCTTATCGAAGGAAAGTTCAGACTGCGCGGCTTTCACCGGGGCAATACCGCCGAGGAGGAGTAGCACCAGCATCGCACGTAGCCAGGAGAATAAAAGCGGGGTCGCCCCCGCTTTGCTGCATTTCGCATTATTCATAGCGTCGTAGGATTACTTTTTGTCCTGCGGTTTCACCGCAAGCGCGTCCACAATGACCCGGAACAGGTCGGTGTTTTCCATGTAACCACGGATACGTTCTGCACCTGGGCCGCTAGCCTGAATCACCATATCGTCAACGGCATGAACGCCGGTATCGGAAGAGCGTGGCAGGATCCCTTCACGGAAGACCGCACCCGGCACTTTCTCGTAGGCTTTGTTGGCAACGTATTCATCTTTTTCGTTCTTGATAGCAGGAACGAACTGACCATCCAGCTTCGGACGGAACGTTTCGTAATAGTCTGGGTAGTTGTTGAAGAACACCGCCAGACGTTTGGAGACGTTCAGGTCATCCGGATAACCGTCTTTGTTGGCATCATTATAGTTCGGATAGCCGGCTTCTTCATACACGCCAACCTTCTCACGCATCTCGGTGCCCGGCTTGTTATCGTCCACAGTACCGATGATAGACAGACCGTGAGTATG
Organism: Pectobacterium sp. PL152; assembly: GCA_021907015.1. GTDB lineage: Bacteria > Pseudomonadota > Gammaproteobacteria > Enterobacterales > Enterobacteriaceae > Pectobacterium. The sequence goes on from CP091064.1 coordinate 2,070,280, forward strand.
GTCGCCCGTCACGATAATCATCGTATCTGGGTTTTTCTCTGCGAACTGTTTAGCGATGGCAACAGACTGATCCAGCATGATGGTGCTGGTGAAAGCACGTTCCCAATCCAGCGGGTGAGAGGCTTTATCGATCAGCGCAGATTCTACCATCAGGAAGAAACCGTCCTTGTTTTTGGACAGCACATCTAGCGCCGCCTGCGTCATGTCTGTCAGGTCAGGCTGGTTAGGGAATTTCTTGGTCACGTCATTTTTCAGGAAACGACGATCCAGCACGCCATCCATATTACCGGTGTGGAACAGGCCCAGCAGCTTGGTGGCCTGCGCGGCATTTTTCTTCAGTGAATCCGCATCGGTAACCAGTGAGTAGCCAGCCTGTTGGAACTTCTCAACGTAGTTGGTTTCGTCTTTACGCTTTGAACCCGGCGTGCTTTTCGGCAGGAAGTAGGCAGAACCGCCGCCCAGCATGACCGTAGGCTGCACGTTGTAGAACATCTCAACGATTTCAGCTTTATCTGCACGACGACGAGTGTGAGAGACGACCGCCGCTGGCGTAGCGTCCTGAAGTTCAGCATCGCTGACGACGCCGACAGACATCTTGGTAGAACGGGTTAACAGCTCACCCAGCGTTTCCTGCTTCGGGTGCTCAAGTGAATTTTTGCTACGGCTGACGTACACACCCAGCGCGTTCACACCGGATTTGTGACCGGTCATGTAGGCACTCATGGTGTTGGCGCTATCGGCCGCGATAGAGTCGGTACTGGACGTACCGGCAAACGCCATATATTGCAGGTCATCAATCGCCAGACGACCATCCGCTTTCCCTTCCGTCACCCCTTTGGACAGGATGCGCGCGCCAGTGCGGTGCGCAACGGACAGGCCATCGCCGATGAACAGAATCACGTTCTTGGCTTTACGCGTACCGGACGCGGAATAAACGTCCCAGCTCACCTGTGTTTTTTTGCCTTTGGCTTCCGCTTCGACGACATATTTGCCCGCTTCCGGCAGGTTCACGTCTCGCAGCCAGATCGTGGAGGCGTTGCCGCCGTCTTCACGCTCAACAAACGAGGCCGTTTTGCCCAGCACCTGCTGGTAATCTTTGCCGTTGATCAGAATGCGGATATCTTCCGGCTTGAGTACTTCATCAAACTCGACTTTAAAATCGAATTTCCCGCCCGCCAACATGGTGGCGCGGTCAATGGGATAAATGGCCTGAGCCTGCACCATTCCTGGCAGCGCAGCAGAAATCAGTAAAGGCAGTAACCAGCGAGCTTTCATTGTTATGTCCTTGGTTGCGTAGTTTAGCAGGACATAACGTAGTTACCTTTTTACAGTTTGATGAATTTCCTTAAAAATTACGGCCGCACGAGCATTTGCGTAAGCATGGTCTCCTTATAGGATTCAGCAAGCAATTGCTTCCACTCTCCCGGAGGATTCCCGCTTGCTAGCATGCCGCTAAAAACTTTATAAGCATCATGCTGATCGCCATATGCTCGTTTAGTGTCTGAATCATTTACCCAGGCAAGGATGATAGTTTTATGTCTCGCTATAGCGAAAAATAACCGATACTGACCCAGAAATTTTGCCCTGAACCAATGTTTATTACCTTCGCCTAGCGTATCGCCTTGTCTAAATTTCGTTTGGGACGGATCGCCACAAATCTCAGTACGGATGACTTTAACTATTGCAGCCAATAGCTTAGTTGCCTGCTTTTTCTGATAAGATTCTGGATGTTTCTTACGCAACTGCTCAACTTCAACAATAAGAGACTCAAACTGCGCATCAAAACAAGGATGCGTAAATAGCTGCCACCCATTTATTACTCGCTTATCAACCATTTTGCTCACTCGTCGTCAGTAAGCGGTGCATCCAGATCAATATCCATCCCTGCGGTTAACACACTGGCACGTGACATAAGCGATTGATCAAATGGCTTAATATTTTCTGGATGACGTTGCATATCTTCAGCCAAAAATGCAAAAAGTGATGAATAACGGGGTCATCATCTATCACCTCTTCACGCCGACTGATCAGCACTTGCCCCCCGGTAGCACGCTATAATGAATGTACTCCCCAGGTTGCAGGTTCATTGCATCACGCACAGACGATGGAATCGTTGTCTGACTACGCGCCGTTAAGCGACTATCGGCGCGCAACAACACATCCGCTGATTTTAAATCAAACATTTTTTAATCCTCAGTATCGCGCGTCAGTGTCCAGTTCCAAACAGAGCATGTTGGAGAAAAAGGCGATATTGCGCATTGATTCTCCGTGTTTGAATGTCGATTATTTCGCGATCTACCAGCAGAGTAATGCAAATGCATTGGCAATGCAAATGCATTACTTTCTACTCCCTATCGAAATCACAGTGTCGTCATGCCTTCTCCTTCAACGGAAAGCGGCGTCGCACGACGACAAAGAACAGCGGCACGAAGAAGATGGCGAGGAAAGTCGCAGCCAGCATCCCACCGATCACGCCCGTTCCCACCGCATGCTGACTGGCTGAGCCCGCACCGCTGCTGGTCGCCATCGGCAGAACACCGAAAATAAATGCCAGTGACGTCATCAATATCGGCCGCAGCCGCTGACGGGAAGCCTCGAGCGTGGCCTCAACCAGATCCTTCCCTTTCTGGTTCATCTCGTTGGCGAATTCCACAATCAGAATGGCGTTCTTCGCCGATAGCCCAACCACGGTCAATAGCCCAACCTGAAAATAGACATCGTTTTCCAGACCGCGCGCCCAGGTTGCCACCAGCGCCCCCAGAACGCCCATCGGCACCACCAGCATGACGGAAAACGGCACCGTCCAGCTTTCATACAGCGCGGCCAGACACAGAAACACCACCAGCAGAGAAATCGCATACAGCGCCGGCGCCTGCGCCCCACTCAATCGCTCCTGCAACGACATGCCCGTCCACTCTAAACCAAAGCCTTCCGGCAGTTTCGCTACCAGAGATTCCATGACCGTCATGGCCGTACCGGTACTGACGCCCGGCATCGCCTCGCCGACAATCTCCAGCGAGGAATAACCGTTGTAACGCTCAAGACGCGGCGATCCCGTTTCCCAGACGGTTTGCGCAAACGCGCTGAACGGCACCATACCGCCACGGTTGTTGCGCACATACCATTTACTGATGTCGTCCGGCAGCATACGGAACTTTGCCGCCGCCTGAACGTAGACTTTCTTCACACGGCCACGATCGAGAAAGTCATTCACATAGGTCGAGCCCCAGCCGGTTTTCAGCGTGCTGTTAATGTCATCCACCGACACACCCAGCGCCTGTGCTTTACGCTGATCGATATGAATCCGCAGCTGCGAGCTGTCATCCAGACCGTTATGACGTACGCGCGTCAGTTCGGGATTGCTATCAGCCATATTTAACAGCTGATCCCGCGCCGCCATCAGCGCATCGTGCCCCAGTCCCCCGCGATCCTGTAAGCGCATGGCGAAACCGGCGGCACTCCCCAGCCCGTTAATTGACGGCGGGCTACTGGCAAACACGCGCGCTTCCTGAATATGACGAAAGGCTTTGGTCGCGCGTTCGATCACGGCAAACGAGCTGCTCTCCGGTGTGGTGCGTTCGTTCCAGTCTTTAAGGCGTATAAACAGCCGCGCCACGTTTTGCCCGTTTCCGCCCGGCCCCGAGCCAATGGTGGAAAACACGGACGTCACCGTGTCTTTTTCCTGCGTGAGATAATACTGCTCGATCTTGTTGACCACCTGTAAGGTCTGCTGCTGCGTCGCCCCTGGCGGTAGCTGCACTTGCGTCGTGAACACGCCCCGATCTTCCTGCGGCAAAAACGAGGTCGGCAGCCGAAAAAACAGAAAAGCCATAACGCCGATGATGCCCATATACAGCAGCAGCCAGCGCCCGCTGCTAATCAATATCTTGCCAACGCCGCGCTCATACTTCAGCGACGTGCGGGTAAAGCCCCGGTTAAACCAGCCGAAGAACCCTTTGCGACCATGATGTTGCCCCTTAGCAAGCGGCTTGAGCAACGTCGCGCACAGCGCGGGCGTCAGAATCATCGCCACCAGCACCGACAGAATCATTGACGTCACAATCGTGATGGAGAACTGACGGTAAATCGCCCCCGTCGTGCCGCCAAAGAAGGCCATCGGCACAAACACGGCAGACAACACCAGCGCAATCCCCACCAGCGCCCCCTGCACCTGTCCCATCGATTTTCGCGTCGCTTCCCGTGGCGAGAGCCCCTCTTCGCTCATCACCCGCTCTACGTTTTCCACCACCACGATGGCATCGTCCACCAGCAGGCCAATCGCCAGCACCATCGCGAACATCGTCAGGGTGTTCAGGCTGAATCCACAGGCGTACAGCACGGCAAACGTACCGAGTAACACTACCGGCACCGCAATCGTGGGAATCAGCGTGGCGCGGAAATTCTGCAAGAACAGGTACATCACCAGAAAGACCAGCAGCACCGCTTCAAACAGGGTTTTCACCACATCGGTGATAGAAGCTTTAACAAAGGGGGAGGTTTCGAAAGCGATTTTGGCTTCCAACCCGTGCGGAAAATAGCGTGATAGCTCATCGATACGTTCCCTGACGCGCTTATCGGTTTCCAGCTCATTTGCGCCAGACGCCAGCGTCACCCCCAGACCAGAAGCGGACTGGCCGTTGAAACGGCTGAGAAAATCGTAGCGTTCGGCACCCAGTTCGACTTCTGCAACGTTAGCTAGCGTCACAGCGGAGCCGTCCTGATTGACGCGCAGCGTGATATCACGGAACTGCTGCGGCGTCTGTAGCAGGGATTGCGCGTTGATCGTCGCGTTCAACGCCTGATTGTCCACCGACGGTACACCGCCGACTTGTCCTACTGAAACCTGGCTGTTCTGTGACTCGATGGCCCGTACCACATCGCTGGTGGTCAGCGCATAATCCATCAGTTTGGCCGGATCCAGCCAGATACGCATCGCATACTGCGAGCCATACGCAGAAACCTCGCCCACCCCGCTGATACGGCTGATCGGTTCCTGAATATTCGTCGCGACATAATCGGCGATATCCTGTTTGTCCATACTGCCGTCGGTAGAGACAAACGCGACCATCAGGATATTGGTATCACCCGTTTTACTCACGGTGACGCCCTGCTGCTGGACTTCCTGCGGCAGCTTGCGGATAGCGGATTGAAGCTGGTTTTGCACCTGCTGGCGAGCTTCATCGGGATTGGTACCCGCCTCGAAGGTCAGCATGACGCGCGCTTGCCCGGTATTGCTGCTGTCTGAGGACATGTACATCAGGTTATCCAGCCCGGTCATACTCTGCTCAATAACCTGCGTGACGGTATTTTCCAGCGTCTGCGCCGATGCGCCGGGATAACTCGCCGTGATCCGCACGCTGGGCGGTGCCAGATCGGGATACTGTTCCAGCGGCAATGACTTGATAGCCAACATACCGCACAGGCTGAGAAGGATAGCCAGCACCCACGCAAAAATAGGACGGTCGACAAAAAAATTCGCCATCTCTCCAACACTCCTCAGCCATATTTTAACGTGGCTGCTGTATGAGCAGCCTACTTATAATCGAACAGAATCGGGTTCATTCAACCCAGAGAAAACCCTGCATACAAGGTAATGCCGATCACTTCAGCACGAATTTACTCGCCCAGTTTCTGTGCTCGCCCTGACGGGCTGCCACAAGTGGCATTTAAAATGCGTTTGCATTTTATAAGGGGAAACACGGTGATGAAGTTCCCGTAGGAATGCCCCACACCGTGGTAGCCCCCGGTATCTCGATCTTGAAACGACCGACATTATGCATACAGCGCGCCGAATAACCTTAACTGCCGACATCGGCTAAATCGTGGAGAAATTGAGGAGAAAATGTAAATTATCGTCGGCTAGGCCTGAGCGAACGCGATCACCTGCTCGGTAAACGCATCGGGATGCGAGATAAACGCGCATGCGCGGCTTTTGGTATCACCACCGAAGTCGAGTTCGGCCACTGCGCATCCAGCAACCCGGCGACCTTGCGCGGCACCAGCCCGTCCAAAGCACCATAGAGCCGCAGGAGCGGCACGGCCAGGTCGGCTAACGGCTGGCGTAAGTCGGCTTCGCGCAAGATGTCCAGCCCGCCGTTTAGTACTTCAACTGACGGCATTGGCTGTTCCAGCACCACGCTTTTCAATAGTCGGGCATCCTGCCGTGCGCTCTCTGTTCCCAGCGTTTGCAGCGCCAGAAACCGCTCGACCGTACGCTGGAAATCTTCACTGAGCTGCTGCTGGAACCCCTGCAAGACGTCTGGCTTGATACCCGGCCAGCCGTCCTGTGCGCTGAAACAAGGGGATGACGCCACGGTAATCAGCTTGTCTACCCGCTCAGGGGCGCACTGCGCAATCTGGCTGGCAACCAGTCCACCCAGCGACCACCCTAGCCAGACGGCACGTTCCGGCGCCTGCGCCAGCACGATGTTCGCCATGTCACTCAGCGACATTGCCCCAAATCCCTGACTTCTGCCATAGCCCGGCAGATCGACCAGATGCAGACGAAAATGCGGGGCGAGTCGCGCAATAATGCTTTGCCATACCTGCGCATTCAATCCCCACCCGTGCAACAACACAAGATCCGTATTTCCTGCGTCTTCGGTCTGCCAATACAACGCTGCCATCAGTTATCTTCCTTCCTCAGGACACCCCTTCGCGTTTGCGTGGGGTCAATATATTTCAGGGAAAACGATCGTTAAGGAAAACAATGTTAACCATCTCCGCACGCTGCTGGCTATGCTTATTGCCGCTTCATCACGGCCAGCAGGGGATTTGCTCATACTGCCAGCGACACTTGCCGCGCTTGCCTACCTGCTGTCCGCGCTGTGGCTTGCCCTCCGGCGACACAACGCGTCAGTGCGGGCGCTGCCTGCAAAACCCGCCTCCCTGGCAATCCATCACCTTTATCAGCGACTACGTGCCGCCGCTTAACACGCTGCTGAAACAGTTTAAGTTCCACGGTAAAACCGAGCTGGCAGCGGTGCTCGCCCGGCAGTTATTACTGCGCTGGCTGACGTCCTATCGCGAGAGAAAGCTCACCGGGCAGGTTCCTCTGTTCCGCCCTGACCGCCTGTTCACCGTTCCCCTGCACCGGAACCGCCAGTGGCGCAGGGGTTTCAACCAGACCGAGCTGCTCGCCCGTCCTCTCGCGCGCTGGTTGAACTGTGCTTACGAGCCCCGCGGGTTGCAGCGCACCCGCCGCACACCGCTACAGCAAACGCTCAGCGCCAGCGCGCGGCGCCGCAACCTGCGGGGCGCATTCTCGTGTGATATCTCGCTGTCCGGGCAGCAGGTGGTTTTGCTGGATGATGTGGTCACGACGGGCAGTACCGCCGCCGAAATCAGCAGGCTGCTGCTGGCTCAAGGTGCGGCGGGCGTTCAGGTCTGGTGTTTGTGCCGAACCTTGTAGTCAGGGGGAGGATGGGCGTATTATAACCGATAAGTGCAGTCAACTATCGAGCTTACTATTATGATCCGTATTACCGATGCTGCTCAGGAGCATTTCCTGAAACTGTTGGCAAAACAGGAAGAAGGCACACAGATTCGCGTATTTGTTATCAATCCAGGTACGCCAAACGCCGAGTGCGGCGTCTCGTATTGCCCGCCGGATGCCGTAGAAGCCAGCGATACCGTACTGAAGTTTGAAAAGATTTCCGCTTACGTAGACGAACTCAGCGCACCTTATCTGGAAGACGCTGAAATCGACTTCGTAACCGACCAGTTAGGTTCTCAGCTCACGCTGAAAGCGCCAAATGCTAAAATGCGTAAAGTGGACGACAGCGCCCCGCTGATGGAACGCGTTGAGTACGTGCTGCAATCGCAGATCAACCCACAGCTGGCTGGTCACGGCGGCCGCGTAACGCTGATGGAAATTACCGATGACGGCATGGCGATTCTGCAATTTGGCGGTGGCTGTAACGGCTGTTCGATGGTCGACTACACACTGAAAGAAGGGATCGAGAAAGAGCTGCTGGAAAAATTCCCTGAGCTGAAAGGCGTGAGAGATCTCACCGAGCACCAGCGCGGCGAACACTCCTACTATTAATCCCTCTTCTGCTGATTTATCCTTCTGCTTCCTCCCCGACTCAGGGGAGGAAGCGTATTCGTTCTGCCTTAGGCTTTCTGCGTTTTCATCGGTGCGCCACGACGCAAATCCATATCCCGAACCAGCCGTTCAAGGCAGCGATCGGCGAAGATCGACTCCAGCGGACGCGTGAGTTTGCGCCGCCAGTTGGGGTATTCGCGATTGGTACCCGGCACATTGACCGGTGTCGCCATGTCCAGCCAGTCTTCCAGTTGGAACCCCACCAGAGCACTTGCACTATCGGCGACATAGCGATGAACGCCACGACTCAGCGGTGCGCCCATTGTCGTCAGCGCCGAGTTGCGGCCAACCCGCTGCGGCAACAGCCCGAATTCGTGCAACGCGTTGAGCAGCCCCTGTTTCGCTTTCTCACGCTGCTGCATTTGTTCTTGCAGTAACGCTTCCGTTGGGTACAGCCCCAGTTCCCGCCCCAGCGATAAATCCACGGTTTGCCAGTAGCCGCGCAGCGTCGGGAGATCGTGCGTCGTAATGGTTGTCATTGCCTGACGCGGGTAGTCTTCCGGTGCGCGGAAATGGTTCTCCTCGTCCTTTTCAAAGAACAGCACTTTGTAAGAATAGATACCGTAGTCATGCAGTTTGCTGATAATTTCCGGCGGCACCGTGCCCAAATCCTCACCGATAATCAGGCAGCGATGGCGCTGGCTTTCCAGCGCCAGCACCGCCAGCAGATCGTCGACCGGATAATGCACATAAGCCCCGCTGCCCGCCGACTCCGCCTTGGGTATCCACCACAGACGCAAGAGCGCCATCACATGATCGATACGCAGCGCACCACAGTGCGCCATGTTGCTGCGCAAGACATCGATAAACGGTTGATAGCCACGCAGCTGCATCATGGTGGGGTTCATCGGCGCGAGCTGCCAGTCTTGTCCCTGTGGTCCAAGCGGATCCGGTGGCGCACCGATAGAGGCATCAAGGCAATAGAGCTGCCGTTCATCCCAGGTTTCCGCACCGCCCTGTGCGACCCCAACGGCTAAATCGCGATACAGACCGAGCGGCAGGCCAAGCTGTTTACTGTGTGCATAGCACTCCGCGAGTTGCTCATGCGCCACCCATTGCAGCCAGCTGTAGAACGTAATCTCATCGCTGTTTTCACGGCGGAATGACTTCACAGTTTCACTGTGCACGTCATGGTAACGGGCTGGCCATTGGTGCCAGTCCGCGTAGTTCTCGCCCTGCTTTTTCAGGTAGGCCTGCAACGCATCAAACGTCGCCTGAAGTTGCAGGCTCTGCCCGCCGCTGACGACAAACTGGCGAAAAGCGCTGATACGCGGGTCCAGCGCGCTGCGGGTCGTAAAGTAACGGAAAGCCAGCCGTAAGGCAGCAAGCCAGCAAGCGCCGTCACCGGTTCATAATCGACCCAGCGCCCCGCCCGTAACGCTGCAACCGCACTTTGCGTATCCTCACGGTGCCACCATGCCTGCGCTTCCTCGCTCTGCTGAAAATCATCAATACGGTTCACATCAATATAAATGATGTTCAGCCAGTGTCGGGAGGAAGGACTGTAAGGGCTTGCGGCCTCTGGCAGCGCGGGATACAGCGAATGGAGCGGGTTCAGCCCCACAAAGGCACCGCCGCGCCGGGCAATCTGTTCCACCAGATGGCGCAGGTCGCCAAAATCCCCGACGCCCCAGTTGTTCTGCGAGCGCAAGGTATAAAGCTGGACGGTCACGCCCCACCAACGTTTTCCCTGCTGTAAGGCTTCAGGCTCATAGCAGCGGTGCGGCGCAACAATAATCCGGCAGCTCCAGCGCTGATCGGCCTGCGTCAGCGTCAGGTAGTGGTAACCCAGCGGCAGCACGCCCGGCAGAGCCAACGTTGAGCCGCCCGTGATCTGTCCTTGAATTTGACCGCCGTTTTCATACATCAGCGTCCAGAGGAATTCACCGTGACCAGCAAGCTCAATGACCGCGTCCCGGCCCTGCAAAAAGACACGAACAGGCGGCAAGGGCGCATTGCCGCTGTCAGAAACGTCCATCATTGCCTGAATCTGGTTTCTGATTGCGGCCGCAACAATGTGCTCTTTGCCATAGGCATCGGTATAGCTTTCCGCGATGCCTGTCTGCTGGCTTGCCAGTTTATCCACCTTGAACACCCTCTCCTTTTCCTAACGATGCGCCTGCCAAATGCGCGTCTGGTAATCATGAATCGCCCTGTCCGAACTGAACATCCCCATTCTGGCGGTATTCAACACACAGCGGCGCGTCCATTCATCCGGCTCACGGTAAAGCGCATCAACACGCTGCTGCACCTCGCAATACGGTGCAAAATCGGCCATTAACATATAGGGATCGCCCAGCTTCAGCAGGCTATCTAGCAGCGGGGCAAACGCATTTTTATCCCCCTGACTGAACGCGCCACTCGCGAGCTCATTCAGCACTTCACGCAGCAGCGGCGTCACGGCCAGGTAGTCAGACGGCTCATAGCCCTGCGCCTGTAGCGCTTTTACCTGTTCGACGGTGTGACCAAAAATGAACAGATTGTCTTCACCGACCTGCTGTGCCATTTCCACATTCGCCCCGTCCAGCGTGCCGACGGTCAACGCACCGTTCAGCGCCAGCTTCATGTTACCCGTGCCGGACGCTTCTTTACCTGCGGTTGAAATCTGCTCAGACACATCCGCGGCAGGAATCATCCGTTCGGCCAGCGATACGCGATAGTCCGGCGGGAAGACGACCTTCAGGCGATCGTTAACGCGGCGATCCTGATTAATGACCGTAGCGACCCGGTTAATGGCATAAATGATGTTTTTCGCTAATACATAGCCCGGCGCCGCTTTGGCACCGAACAAAAAGACGTGCGGCACTATATCCAGATGCGGATTGTCACGCAATTGACGATATAGCGCGAGAATATGCAGCAGATTCAAATGTTGGCGTTTGTATTCATGCAATCGCTTGATTTGCACGTCAAACAGCGCCTGCGGATCGATCACGATGTCGTACTGCTGGCGCAGGTAGGTTGCCAACTGCGTTTTATTATCAGCTTTGATTTGTCGATAACGCTCACGAAAACCAGCATCGTCAGCATAGGGTTCCAGCCCTTGCAGCGCGGGCAGATCATTCACCCACGGCGTATGCAGCGTGTCGTCAATCAGCGCGGACAGCGCCGGGTTACACTGTTTTAGCCAGCGGCGTGGCGTAATCCCGTTGGTGACGTTATGGAATTTGGTCGGCCACAGCTGATGGTATTCAGGGAACAGATCTTTCACCACCAGTTCCGAGTGCAGCGCCGCCACGCCGTTGACCGCAAAGCAACTGACGACGCACAGGTTTGCCATACGAATCTGACGCTGGTGGCGGATGGCGAGCTTCGCCCACACCTGCCGATCGCCGGGCCACGTGTCCTCAACCAACGCCTTAAACTGCGTATCAATTTGCCGGATGATAGACAGATGGCGAGGGAGCAGGCGACCAAACAGCCGTTCGTCCCAGCGCTCAAGCGCTTCCGGCATCAGCGTATGGTTGGTATAGGCAAAGGTACGTCCGGTTATCGACCAGGCGTCATCCCACGGTATCTGATGTTCATCCAGCAGCAGACGCATCAGTTCAGGGATCGCCAGCGTCGGGTGGGTATCGTTAAGCTGGATGACTTCATAATCCGGCAACGCGGACAGCGCGCGCCCCGCCTTAAGATGCCGACGCAGAATGTCGGCTACCGAACAGGCGCAGTGGAAATACTGCTGCATCAGGCGCAGGCGTTTGCCCGCCGCATGATTGTCATTCGGATACAGCACGCTGGTCAGGCTGCTGGCGGAAATTCCCGCCTGAGCCGCGCGCAGATAGTGCCCTTCGTTGAATAACGTCAAATCAAACGGATCGCGATGCGTCGCGCGCCACAGACGTAGCGGCTGTGCGGCGCCGTTGTGATAGCCAATCACCGGCAGGTCACAGGCTTCGCCTCTGAAAACAGTATCCGGCAACCAGCGCAGGGTGCCGTCCGTCTGGGGTTGCAGACGCCCGCCAAACCCGACATCCACCGCCAGCTCCGCGCGCGGTACAAACCACGGATAGGCGTCACGCTGCCAGTCATCGGCGGTTTCCTGCTGCTTTTCTTGTGCAAAGTGCTGACGGAACAGGCCATACTGATAGTTGAGGCCGTACCCCGTGGCGGGCTGTCCCACCGTTGCCATCGAATCCAGAAAGCAGGACGCCAGTCGGCCTAATCCACCGTTGCCTAAACCCGGATCGGTTTCCTGTTCAAGGATATCGCTCAGGTTCAGCTCCTGCTCAGCCAGCGCGGCGGCAACGGCGTCATACCATCCCAGGTTAAGTAGGTTGTTGCCCGTCAGGCGACCAGGCAGAAACTCCATCGACAGGTAGTTCACATGGCGCTGCGGCGTATTGGCTGTGGAAGACGTGGGCGACGCGGTATGCATCAGCAATTGTTCAGACAGCGCCAGACTGACGGCACGCCAGCACTGCGCTGGCGTCATCGTTTTCAGGGACGTGGCGCCACCGAGATGCTGTTGGCGGCGCAGCGCGGCAGCAAATTCTGCGGCATCAAAGGCGATAGCAGGATGAGCGGAGGAAACGGGCTGCGTTAAAGCCTCTGGCTTTTTGCAGCCGCTGAACGTTTTGACGATCCGGATACTTTTGCAGAACCCGACTTTCTTGAAGAATCTGACATCGTGCCTCCTCCTTCGTCCATCATGGAAAAGGCACATCGGGTTCAACACAACTCCAACTGTACCTTATGTTGTTCAATGATTTTCAGTACGCTGGGCGGTGGTGACTGATCGGTAAAAAGATAGTCGATCAAATCCATGTTACCCAAATTCACCATCGCATTACGGCCAAATTTGGAATGATCCGTCACCAGCATGACGCAGCGAGAGTTTTCAATAATCGCCCGTTTTGTGCGCACTTCATGGTAATCAAACTCCAGTAATGACCCATCCATGTCAATACCACTGATACCCAAAATGCCGAAATCCAGACGGAACTGAGAGATAAAATCCAGCGTCGCCTCGCCCATGATACCGCCATCACGGGTACGCACTTCGCCACCGGCCAAAATCAGGCGAAAATCCTCTTTTGCCGTCAGCAGCGTTGCCACGTTCAGGTTATTGGTAACCACACGCAGATCCTTGTGCTGCATCAGCGCATAGGCCACCGCTTCAGGCGTGGTGCCGATATCGATAAACAAGGTGGCACCGTCTGGAATCTGGCTCGCCACTCGACGGGCAATGCGCGCTTTTTCGTCCGACCACATCATTTTACGGTCATGGTAGGCCGTATTCACTGAACTGGACGGCAAGGCCGCACCGCCGTGGTGGCGATGGATTTTATTCTGCTCGGCCAGATCGTTCAGATCGCGACGGATGGTCTGCGGGCTCACCGCAAAATGATCCACCAGTTCTTCAGTACTGACATACCCCTGCCGACGCACCAGTTCAATAATGGCGTCATGCCGTTGTGTCTGCTTCACATTTATCCCCTAAGACGCCCCGGTTTACCGGGGGTTTGTTTTATTATACGTGTCCCAAAAGGCCATCAATAGCCCGACAATCAGCCCAGCCACATGCGCCGCATTGGCGATCGACATGCCTAAAATATCGAAATATCCGGCGACCAGCCACAGTAAAGCGAAGGCCATCAAACTGCGCGGCATAGATAAGTAGCCGTCAGGCTCCCTTTCCCCTCGCAGCCAGACATAGCCCATCAGGGCATAAACTACGCCAGACAGGCCGCCAAAATACGTGCCGCTAAACCAGGACTGCGCCCAGCCGCTGACCAGCGCGGAAACCAGCGTGATGACCAGCAACTTGCCGGTCCCCAACACTTTTTCAACCGGTCCACCCAAATACCACCACCACATCAGATTGAACAAAATGTGCAGCAGGGAAAAGTGCAACAAAGCATGACTGAACCAGCGCCACAGCTGTAGCTGCTGCCCCTCAGCCGGGAATGCCAGCCACGTCATCACGCTCTCATAGCCTGAAATCTGCATCAGGATAAACACCGCAATCGTCACGACCATCACGGATAGCGTCAGCGGCCCGGCCTTTTGTTTCAGCGTTTGCAGGTAAGAGTAGCGTTGGTATTGAATACCGGTGTCCATCGATCCGGTTTGCCAACTGGCCGCCAGATAACGCGGATTCGTCGGGTCACGCAGAAAAATCTCCAGCGCTTCCTGAACCTTACCCAGTTGGGTTTCATCCTCCAGCCACAGCTCAGCTTCATGCCCCTGAGGCCGCATCTCCAGATGGACCTGCTGCGTACGCATGTAATCAACAAATGCCTGAGCCAGACGCGGGTTGGAGAGAGCAATAACGCGAATCATCATAGCGGGAAGCGCCAGTGGGTGGATTGAGTTAGGAACATGATAATAAAAATTCTGTCATCGTCATGCGATCAGGCTTGCGCCTGCGTGTCTTGCGGGTAACGATTCTGCCAGGCTTCAAAGCCACCATCGATACTGTACACCGAATCGAACCCCAGGCTAATCAGGTACTGTGCCGCATTGCGGCTGCTAATGCCGTGGTAGCAAATCACCATGACCGGTGCTTCAAAGTCAGCGCCGCGTACAAAGTCAGAGAGCGTCTCGTTGGTCAGGTGCGTCGCGCCGGGAACATGGGCCGCGGCAAAGCTCTGTGGATCGCGAATATCAACGACAACGCCCCCTTCCTGCCAGCGGGAATGGGCTTGCTCAATACTAATAGCTTCAAATTGTTCCATCGAAAGTGACAACCTTGTTAATAATGGACAGGATGTTAGTAACAACTGGCGTCATTGTAACCCGCCTTCAGCGGCATAAAACCTATATGATTATAAGGTTATTTATAAAAACAGTGCTTCACTAACGTGAAGCGTGACGACAAAACAGCATAATCCCAGCCCAATACCCCTTATTTTAATGTGACAATTATCATCATATTGTTAGCTCCATCACGCATAAATGTTTTTATTTGGTTAACCATTGGCTGATTTGTTTGTTTTCGATTATTATAATGCTCGAAAACGAACATTTTGATTTATTCGAGGGTGGAGGAAGAAACGTGGAAACCAAAGATCTAATCGTTATCGGCGGCGGAATTAACGGTGCAGGCATCGCCGCAGATGCGGCTGGGCGAGGGTTATCAGTCCTGTTGTTGGAAGCGCAGGATCTTGCCTGTGCCACGTCCTCCGCCAGCTCCAAGCTGATTCACGGCGGCCTGCGCTACCTTGAGCACTATGAGTTTCGTTTGGTCAGCGAAGCGCTGTCTGAGCGCGAAACGCTGCTGAAAATGGCCCCGCACATCATTTTCCCGATGCGCTTTCGTTTGCCCCATCAGCCGCACCTGCGTCCGGCCTGGATGATTCGTATCGGTCTGTTCATGTACGACAACATTGGTAAACGCGTCAGCCTGCCTGCCAGTAAGGGACTGAAATTCGGAGCAGATTCCGTGCTGAAGCCTGAACTGAAGCAGGGCTTTGAATATTCGGACTGCTGGGTGGACGATGCGCGTCTGGTGGTGTTAAACGCGCAGGAAGTGACAAAACGCGGCGGCGAAGTCCGTACCCGCACCAAAGTCACCCGCGCTCGCCGTGAGCAAGGCGTGTGGATTGTGGATGCGGTTGATTCACTGACTGGCGAAACCTTCACCTGGCGCGCCAAAGGTCTGGTGAACGCCACCGGCCCGTGGGTGAAAGAATTCTTTGATGACGGCCTGCAGTTGAAATCACCTTACGGCATCCGTTTGATCAAAGGCAGCCACATCGTGGTGCCAAAAGTCCATAGCCAGCCGCAGGCGTACATTCTGCAAAACAAAGATCACCGTATTGTCTTCGTGATCCCGTGGCAGGATGACTACTCGATCATCGGCACCACCGACGTGGAATACAAAGGCAATCCGCACGATGTGAAGATCGATGATAACGAAGTCGCCTATCTGCTGGATGTGTATAACGATCATTTCAAACAGCAACTGACGCGTGACGACATCGTCTGGACCTACTCCGGCGTGCGTCCGCTCTGCGATGACGAGTCCGATTCTCCGCAGGCGATTACCCGTGATTACACACTGTCCGTCGATGATGATAACGGTCAGGTTCCGCTGCTTTCCGTATTTGGCGGCAAGCTGACAACATATCGTAAGCTGGCAGAACACGCGCTGGACAAGCTGCACAAATACTATCCGCAAGCGGGTAAAGCCTGGACGAAAGAAGCGGTCCTGCCGGGTGGTGATATCGCTGGCACGCGTGATGACTATGCCGCCGCGCTGCGCCGCCGCTTCAACCTGCCGGAATCACTGACGCGTCGCTACAGCCGTACCTACGGTTCAAACAGCGAGCTGATTCTGACAGACGCGAAAGGCCTCGGCGATCTGGGTGAAGATTTCGGTCATGACCTGTATGAAGCGGAACTGCGCTATCTGGTTGAGAAAGAATGGGCCGTCACGCTGGACGACGTCATCTGGCGCCGCACCAAACTGGGTATGCGACTGAATGACGCGCAGAAACAACGCATCAGCGACTGGTTAGCCAACCATCGCCAACAGCAACTGGCAAAAGCGGGTTAATTAGCGGTTACCGCAAGCGCCTTTACTGCCGCAAATACAAAAGCGCCGTAGGCAAAAACCTACGGCGCTTTTTCATATCACCAGCACGCAATCACAACCGTATCGGCTTAATATTCCAGATATCTTCTGCATATTCACCGATGGTGCGGTCAGACGAGAAATAGCCCATGTTGGCAATATTCTGGACGGCACAGCGCGCCCATTCGTCCTTGTTCTCATACAGTTCATCCACCCGATCCTGCGTATCCACATAGCTGCGATAGTCCGCCAAAAGCTGGTAGTAATCGCCAAAATTCACCAGTGAATCAAACAGATCGCTGTAGCGTCGGCTGTCATCAGGGCTGAAGACACCTGTAGTAATTTGCGTCAGCACGCGGTGCAGCTCTTCATCCTGATCGTAATATTGCCGTGGGTTGTAGCCGTTCTGACGCAGCGCTTCGACCTGATCGGCCGTGTTGCCGAAGATGAACATATTCTCTTCGCCAATATGTTCCAGCATTTCAACATTCGCCCCATCCAGCGTGCCGATCGTCAGCGCACCGTTCAGGGCAAACTTCATATTGCTGGTTCCGGAGGCTTCCGTACCCGCCAGCGAGATCTGTTCAGAGAGATCCGCCGCTGGGATGATTATCTGTGCCAGACTCACGCTGTAGTTCGGGATGAAGACCACTTTCAGCCGATCGCGCACGATCGGATCGTTGTTGATCACCTTCGCGACGTCGTTGATCAAGTTAATAATGTGCTTCGCCATGTAATAGGCTGATGCGGCTTTACCCGCAAAAATGACGACACGCGGCACACGCTCGACCTCGGGGTCATCCTTAATGCGGTTATAGAGTGTGATGACGTGCAACACGTTCAGCAGTTGCCGCTTGTATTCGTGAATACGCTTAATCTGCACATCAAAGAGCGATTCAGGATTAACCACAATATTCAGCGTTTCCGCCATATAGGTCGCTAAACGCACCTTGTTATTCAGCTTCACCTTACGAATTTTCTGCACAAACGCCGGATAATCGATGTGCTGTTTCAATTCGCTCAACTGACTCAGATCGGTGCGCCAGTTGTGGCCTATGGTGTCGTCCAGCAGTTTGGAGAGCCCCGGGTTAGCCAATCCCAACCAACGACGTGGTGTTACACCATTGGTTTTATTGCAGAATCGATTAGGGAAAAGACGGGCAAAATCGGCAAACAGAGACTGCACCATCAGATCCGAATGCAGCTCCGATACCCCATTGACCTTATGGCTGGCGACCACAGCCAGCCACGCCATACGGACTTTACGCCCGTGGTTTTCATCAATAATGGACACCCGTGCCAGCAGATCGTTGTCATTGGGAACTTCTTTCTGAACGTATTCCAGAAAATGTTCGTTAATTTCAAAAATCAATTGCAGATGGCGCGGCAGGATTTTACCCAGCATGTCGACAGGCCAGGTTTCCAGCGCTTCCTGCATCAGCGTGTGGTTGGTGTAGGAAAAGACTTTCTTCACTACCGTCCATGCTTCTATCCACTTGAATTTGTGTTCATCAATCAACAGACGCATCAGTTCAGGGATCGCCAGCACCGGGTGCGTATCGTTCAGGTGGATGGCAAACTTCTCAGCCAGATTGTTGTATGTCTTATGCATCATCCAGTGACGGTTCAGGATGTCCTGTACCGTCGCGGAAACCAGGAAGTATTCCTGACGCAGACGCAGCTCGCGGCCAGAATAGGTGGAATCATCGGGATACAGCACGCGCGACACGTTTTCTGAGTGGTTTTTATCCTCTACCGCCGCAAAATAGTCGCCCTGATTGAATTTACCCAGATTGATTTCGTTACTGGCCTGCGCGCCCCACAGACGCAGTGTATTGGTGGCATCGGTATCGAAACCGGGAATAATTTGGTCGTAAGCACAGGCAATAACCTCTTCCGTTTCCAGCCAGCGCACTTTTTGCCTTCTTGCTGAATACGGCCACCAAAGCGCACTTTGTAGCGCGTACTGTGGCGCGGGAACTCCCACGCATTACCGTATTCCAGCCAGTAGTCCGGCGATTCTGCCTGCCTGCCGTTAACAATGTTCTGCTTAAACATACCGTATTCATAGCGAATACCGTAACCTCGCCCCGGCAACGCCATCGTCGCCAACGAATCCAGGAAGCAGGCCGCCAGACGCCCCAGACCACCGTTGCCTAAGCCGGGATCATTTTCTTCTCGCAATAAATCGTCTAGCTCCAACCCCATGCCGTCCAGCGCCGCTTTCAGATCGTCATACAATCCCATCGCCAGCAGTGCGTTCGATAACGTCCGCCCCAGCAAAAATTCCATCGACAGGTAATAGACCTGCCGCACATCCTGCGATAGCTGTGCGCGATTCGAACGCAGCCAGCGTTCCACCATCCTGTCACGCACGGCCAGCAACGTGGCGTTTAACCAGTCATGCTTATTCGCAATGGAAGGATCCTTCCCCACACTAAACATGAGCTTGTAAGCAATAGAGTGTTTCAGCGCTTCGACACTGATCGTTGGTGAAGTATAGATAAACGGAGAGTTCATAATATTCATTCCCAAGTGAGTGTTACCCTACCCTGTCTTTTTCAGATTGCACGAAGATGACGTGCCATCAGATCACTAGTGGGTATACAAGCGTTGGTATAGCGCACCATAAGCCTGAGCAGAGACCTGCCAACCAAAATCCATCGCCATCGCCTGACGCTGCACATATCGCCATAGCGTAGGTCTGGACCACAACACAAACACACGACGAATCGCGCGGGACAGCGATCCCACGCTGCAATCGTTAAATACAAACCCGCTTGCCAGACCATCCGCCAGATTCTCCAGCGAACAATCTGCTACCGTATCCGCCAGACCGCCAGTTCGGCGCACCAGCGGCAACGTGCCATATTTCAGGCCATAGAGCTGAGTTAACCCGCACGGTTCAAACCGGCTGGGCACCATGATGACATCCGCCCCGCCAATAATGCGGTGCGAGAAGGCCTCGTGATAGCCAATTTGTACGCCAACCTGGCCGTTATATTCTGCCGCCGCGGCCAAAAAGCCTTCCTGTAAATCCGCATCCCCTGCCCCCAGCACCACCAGTTGCCCGCCCTGCTCCAGCAGATCCGGCACGACGCTTAACGCGATATCGAGCCCTTTCTGGCTGGTCAGGCGGCTAACGATGGCGAAAATGGGCGCCTTTTCATCCACCGTCAGCCCCATCGCCGTTTGCAAACGCCGTTTGTTTTCGGCTTTATTCGCTAACGTCTCGCGGCTATAGTGGCTGGTGAGTAAAGGATCATTCGCCGGATTCCAAATCGTTTCGTCTACGCCATTGAGGATACCGGATAACCGCCCTTCTTCTTCGCGCGTTTTCAGCAAGCCTTCCATACCGTAGCCATAAGCCGGCAGCGTAATCTCGTGCGCATAGGTTGGGCTCACGGTCGTAATATGGTCAGCGTAGTACAGCCCTGCCTTGAGATAAGAAATCTGGCCGTAAAACTCCAGCCCGTATACCTGAAAGAACTCGCTCGGCAACTGGAGAGTCGGCATATGCCGAGCATCGAACAACCCCTGATAGGCCAGGTTATGAACGGTAAAGACCGATTTCGCCGGGCGGTTGCGTGCCGCCAGATAGGCGCAGGTCAGCCCGGCGTGCCAGTCGTGAGCGTGGACAACATCAGGCAGCCAGTAGCGATCCAGCCCGCACGCCATTTCACACCCCATCCACCCCAGCAGCGCGAACCGCAGGTAGTTGTCGGCATACGCATACAATGCCGGATCGTGATAAGGGCTACCCGCACGCTCATACAGTTCAGGCACATCAATCAAATAAATACCGACGTCATTAAAATGGCCAAACAGCAGTGTGACGTGCCCGGCGAAGGTATCCAGCTCACGCACGACCTGTAGATTGGCGACGCCTTTTTTCAGATCGGGGAAGGCAGGCAGGATGACACGGACATCCATCCCCGCCGCAATCTGCGCGCCGGGCAACGCACCAGCCACATCCGCCAGTCCACCGGTTTTCAACAGTGGAAAGAGCTCTGAACAAACATGTAAGACCCGCATTATTACTCCCGTTTTGTTCCGATGGTGTTTACAGCTTTTCCAACATCGATCGCGTGACCAGCACGATCCCTCTTCCGAACGGTAAAAACGGCGGCTATCCTCTTCCGCGTTTTCACCGATCACCATGCCTTCCGGCAAGTGGCAGGCGCGATCAATCACGCAACGGCGTAAACGACAGGAGCGCCCTACGTTGACATCCGGCAAAATTACCGTCGAATCGATACTGCAAAATGAATTAACCCGCACGCGCGGGAACAACACCGAATGCGTGACGACAGAGCCGGAGACGATGCAGCCTCCCGATACCAGCGAGTTCATCGTCATGCCATGGCTGCCGGAACGATCCTGAACAAATTTGGCTGGCGGCAGCGATTCAATCGCGGAACGAATTGGCCAGTGCCGATCGTACACATCCAGCTCCGGCGTGACGGATGCCAGATCGAGATTGGCGCGCCAGTAGGCTTCCAACGTACCGACATCCCGCCAATACTGGTGTTCATCTTCACCCGATGTGACGCACGACAGGGTGAAAGGGTGCGCCCAGGCCAGACGCTGCGAGACGATCTTCGGGATCAGGTCCTGCCCGAAATCGTGGTTAGAGTCCGGCACATTACGATCCGCTTCCAGTAATTGATAAAGATAGTCCGCATTAAAAACATAGATCCCCATACTCGCGAGCGCCATGTCGGGGTTATCCGGCATCGGCGTCGGGTTATCCGGCTTTTCGGAAAAATCGAGAATACGGTGCTGTTTGTCCACGCTCATGACACCAAAGGCGCTAGCTTCTTCCAGCGGCACGGGCAGGCAGGCGACGGTACATTCCGCCCCTTCTCTACGTGATCGATGAGCATACGTGAGTAGTCCATCTTGTAGATGTGATCGCCCGCGAGGATTACCACATACTCCGCACGGTAGCGCCGAATGATGTCGAGATTCTGACACACCGCGTCCGCCGTTCCCCGATACCAGTGATCGGTAGAATGGCGCTGCTGCGCGGGAAGCAAATCGATAAATTCGTTCATTTCCGCATTCAGAAATGACCAGCCGCGCTGAATATGCTGCACCAACGTATGTGACTGATATTGGGTAATCACACCAATACGTCGGATACCAGAATTCAGACAGTTAGAAAGCGCGAAATCAATAATCCGAAATTTGCCTCCAAAGTGAACGGCGGGCTTGGCACGTAATGCCGTCAGCCCTTTCAGTCGCGTTCCACGGCCTCCGGCCAAAATTAATGCCACGGATTTTAAAGGGAGCTGTCTTGCCAACATCAGAGGGTCATGCTTGTCGTTATTTACCATGGCTATCTCCTGATTATTCTTTTAATGGCTTGCGCTTAGGCCGTCTGTTTTATCAAGACGCCTACCGCCTGCGCTTGTCCGTGCCAAATTCCCCCTCGGGCGGGTTCGTCTCATCAAACGGCGGTGAAACCTGCCAGTGGCCTTCTGGCAAAATGAACGCACCGGTATGCAGGCTGGCGTTAAACAGCACAAGCCAGCGACCGGACAGTAATATCTGGAGCTGATGTTCCCCTTGCTCCCATTGCTGCGGCGTCAAAGGCTGCCCTTCTCGGTTCAGCCACTGCACTGCGCCGTCCCCTTCTTGCCACCACGTCTCCTGCTGTAATGCAGGGATCGCGCGGCGTAACTGGATCAATCCAGCGACAAACTCGCGCAGTTCGCGGTTCGCGTTTTCCCAGTGTAGCCAGGTCAATTCGTTATCCTGACGGTAGGCGTTGTTGTTGCCCTGCTGGCTGTGCCCCAGTTCATCGCCCGCCAGCAGCATGGGAGTTCCCTGCGACAGAATCAGCGTCGTCAGCAGCGCCTTCTGGCTGGCCAGCCGACGCTGGAGGATGTCGTCGTCCGCTTCCAAACCTTCCGTGCCATGGTTATTACTGAAGTTACTGTCGGTGCCGTCGCGGTTGCCCTCACCGTTGGCATCGTTGTGCTTGTGGTTAAAACTCACGACATCGCGCAGCGTAAAGCCGTCATGAGCCGTCAGTTTGTTGACGGAGGCGTAAGGCAGGCGGTCACGCTGCTGGAAGATGTCGCTAGAGGCAGCAAAACGGCGGGCGAACGCGCCAAGGGAAATGTCACCATGCAGCCAAAAACGGCGCATGTCGTCACGGTAGCGGTCGCTCCACTCCGCGAAGGGCGTTGGAAACTGGCCTAACTGATAACCGCCATGCCCGATGTCCCACGGTTCGGCAATCAGCTTGCAGCCCTGTAAGCGGCTATCATTTTTCATGGCGGATAGCAGCGGCGCGGCGGCGGTGAAATCCGGGGTACGCCCCAGCACCGTTGCCAAATCGAAGCGAAAACCGTCAACGTGGCAGACTTCGCGCCAGAAGTGCAGGCTGTCCATCACCCAATCAATGACCGCCGGATGATTCAGGCGCAGCACATTGCCGCAGCCGGTCCAGTTATGGTATTCACCGTTTTCACTCAGCCAGTAATAACTGCGGTTATCGATACCGCGCTGGCACAGCGTGGGGCCTTCGACGTCCAGTTCAGCGCTGTGGTTGAACACCACATCCAGAATGACTTCGATACCCGCGTGATGCAGCGCTTTCACCGCATCACGAAACTCATTCAACGCATCGTCACCCGCGGCCAAACTGTTATCGACGGCGAAGGGCAGCAGCACGTTATAGCCCCAATAGTTACGCAGCCCCAGTTGCTGAAGCCGGGGCTCATCGGCATGTTGCTGCACCGGGAGCAGCTCCAGCGCCGTGATGCCCAGCGACGTCAGATAGTCAATCATCACCGGGTGCCCCAATGCGGCATAGCTGCCGCGAATGTCTTCGGGAATATCGGGATGCCGTTGTGTCAGGCCGCGTACGTGCGCCTCATAAATCACCGTCTGACTCAGGGCGTTTGCGGATGTTGGTCGCCCTGCCAGTCGTACTCTTCCGTAGTAACCACGCACTTCGCCATGATGTCGGCGCTATCGCGTTCATCCCGCTGGTCAATGCCGCCTTGCAGGGAATCATCATCCACCACCCAGCCGTCAAGCTGGCGCGCGTAGGGATCAATAGCAGTTTATTCGGGTTGAAGCGCAACCCCTGAGACGGTTCAAACGGCCCATCAACCCGGAAACCATAGCGTAGCCCCGGCTGTGCAGCGGGAAGGTAACCGTGCCAAATATCGCCGCTGCGTGCAGTCAGCTCAATGCGCTGTTCCTGCTGGCGTTCATCAAAGACACACAGCTCGACCCGCTCGGCATCCGCCGAAAACAGCGCGAAATTCACACCCTGTCCATCAAAACTGGCTCCCAGCGGCGTCGGCTTACCCGTCAGTAATTCCGACATTCACGCCTCCTTCACCAGATACAGCGTGGCAAGCGGCGGAATGGTCAGCACAAGAGAATGCTGGCGCTGATGGCTGCCCCGTTCCTCGCTGTAAATCGTTCCGATATTGCCCAGGTTGCTGCCGTTGTAATAGCCAGAATCCGTATTGATCGCTTCTCGCCAGCCGCCGGGCTGGTTGATACCGATGCGATAGCCATAGCGTGGAACTGGCGTAAAGTTGCTGACCACCAGCACTTCGTTACCTTGCTCATCACGCCGGACAAAGGCAAAAACCGAGTTTTCCCGGTCATCCACCACCAGCCATTCAAAGCCCTGCGGCTGAAAATCCAACTGATACAGCGGCGGCTGCTGGCGATAGTAATGGTTGAGATCGCGCACCAGCATCTGCACGCCGCGGTGCCAGCCTTCCGGCTCATCCAGCAGGTGCCAGTCCAGACTGGCGTCGTGGTTCCATTCACGCCCTTGTGCAAATTCGCCGCCCATAAACAGCAGCTTTTTGCCGGGATACGCCCACATAAAGCCGTAATACGCGCGTAAATTGGCAAACTTCTGCCAGACATCGCCGGGCATGCGATCCAGTAGCGAGCGCTTACCGTGTACCACTTCATCGTGAGACAGCGGCAGCACGAAGTTCTCGCTATAAGCGTAAAGCATGCCGAATGTCAGCAAATCGTGATGGTATTTGCGGTGAACCGGATCGTGCTGCATATAGGCCAGCGTGTCGTGCATCCAGCCCATATTCCACTTGTAGTGAAATCCTAAACCGTTGCAGTCCGGCGGCAGCGTGACGCCCGGATAATCGGTAGACTCTTCGGCAAGCGTGATCGCCGCAGGCGCAGCATGGCCCAGCATGTGGTTGGTGTAGCGCAGAAACGCAATCGCTTCGAGGTTCTCTTTACCGCCGTAATGGTTCGGTACCCACTCGCCTTCACTGCGGCTGTAGTCGCGGTAAATCATGGAAGCCACAGCGTCGACCCGCAGGCCGTCGATGCCATAGCGCTCCATCCAGAACAGCGCATTGCCCGCCAGATAGTTACGCACCTCATGGCGGCCATAGTTATAAATCAGCGTGTTCCAGTCCTGATGATAGCCTTCGCGAGGATCGGCGTATTCATACAGCGCGGTGCCGTCAAACTGCGCCAGACCGTATTCATCGCCGGGAAAATGCCCCGGCACCCAGTCCAGCAGGACGTTAATGCCCGCCCCATGGAGCGCATCAACAAAGGCTCTGAACTCCGACGCGGTGCCGAAACGGCGCGTTGGCGCATACAGCCCCAGCGGCTGATAACCCCAACTGCCATCAAACGGGTGTTCGTTAATCGGCATCAGCTCCACGTGCGTGAAGCCCATGTACTGCACATAATCAATCAGCTGATTCGCCAGTTCTTCATAGCTCAGCCAGAAATGGTTATCCGTATGCCGCCGCCAGGAACCAAGGTGAACTTCATAAATGGAGATCGGTGAGCGTAGGCCGTTCGCTTCACGTCGGGCATCACTGGTCGGGACTTTCTCAGGCAGCGGCGTAATCAGCGAGGCGGTATCCGGGCGCATCTGTGCTTCAAACGCATACGGATCGGCCTTCAACCGGACGTTCCCATGGCTGTCGATCATTTCATATTTGTAGAGTTGCCCCGCTTTCACATCGGGCAGAAACAGTTCCCAAATACCGTTTTCCTGTCGCAGCCGCATCGGATGACGTCGACCATCCCAGAAGTTGAACTGCCCCACGACTGAAACGCGCTGGGCATTCGGCGCCCAAACGGCAAAACGCGTGCCTTCAACACCATCCAGCGTTTCCAGATGTGCGCCTAGCCGCTCGTAAGGCCGCAGGTGGGTGCCTTCAGCCAAAAGCCAAATATCCATATCCTGCAACAGCGGGCCAAAACGGTAAGGATCTTCAATGACCCAGGTTTCTTCCCCCAGGTCACGGCCAATTGGTAGCGAAAGGCATTTTTCCGGCGCGGCACTACACCACAAAAAAACCGCGTTCATCTATACGTCCCAACTCGACGAGTTTTCGCCCATTGTTGGCATCAACCACCCAAGCTGCCTGCGCATCCGGCAGCAGTGCCCGAACCTCAAGGCCTTTAGAAGAATGATGCATACCTAACAGCGAAAACGGGTCAGCATAGTGCCCGGAAATAAGTAAATTAATCGCCTCAGAAAACGCTGGCATGGTATCCATCCTCTGATTAACCATTTGAATTAAATAAATAAGTAATATTAAAAACGCATTACGTTGCGCTTATATTCTCCCGTTACTTATTTTTAACAAAAGGCAATGAAATTAACGGGTTATTAGCTTGCTAATGAATAGCGGCGATAGGTAAAAATAATGAATACTATGAAAGAGTTCTTGAACCACGCCCCTAATTCAGCGTAGTCAAAGAATGGGGAAATATCAGAGAATTAATGAAATTTTTCCGTTTATATTTATATGAATAAGTTATGACACAGGACAATTAGCATCTTTTGTTTAATATCGATTCGTTCATAGGGAAAAAGCAGTACAATTTAGCTGATTTCGTGTAAAGAGAGCCCGTCTATGGTTAGCCAGATTGATCTGATTCTTTCCCTGTTACAGCAGATGTGTGTTTATCTGGTTATCGCCTATTTGCTCAGTAAGACCCCGCTGTTCATCCCGCTAATGCAGGTCACCATTCGCCTGCCGCACAAGCTGGTGTGCTATCTGGTTTTTCTGTGTTTTGCATTATGGGAACCTATTTCGGCCTGCATATAGACGATTCGATTGCCAATACCCGCGCGACGGGCGCCGTGCTCGGCGGCATGCTAGGCGGCCCTTCCGTCGGCTTTCTCGTCGGGTTAACGGGCGGATTACACCGCTATTCGATGGGCGGCATGACCGCGCTGGCCTGTATGCTGTCGACGATCGCCGAAGGCCTGCTCGGCGGGCTGTTACACCGCTATCTGGCACGCCGTAACCGTATCGATTTGCTCTTTAAACCCCTCGTCGTCGGCCTGACCGCACTGGTGGCAGAGATACTGCAAATGGCGATAATCCTGCTGGTCGCGCGTCCGTTTGATAACGCCGCAGAGCTGGTGAGGGATATTGCGCTGCCGATGATGATCACCAATACCATCGGTTCCGCCATGTTTATGCGCATTTTGCTCGACAGACGCGCCATTTTTGAAAAATACACTTCTGCGTTTTCCGCCAAGGCGCTGCAAATCGCCGCCCGCGCCGAAGGGGCGCTGCGTCAGGGATTCAACCCACAAAACAGTATGCGCGTTGCTCGCATTTTGTATGAAGAACTGGGGGTCGGTGCCGTGGCGATTACCGATCGCGACAAATTACTGGCGTTTATTGGGCTGGGCGATGACCACCACAACGTCGGCGCGCCTATCACCTCATCACACACGCGCCGGGCGATAGACAACAATCAGGTGGTGTACGCCGACGGCAACGAGGTGTCTTACACTTGTTCGGTTTCATCACACTGCAAGCTGGGCTCCACGCTGGTGATCCCGCTGCGTGGCGAAGATCAGCGCGTTGTCGGCACGATCAAGCTTTATGAGCCCAAGAATAAGCTGTTTTCCAGCATTAACCGCACGCTGGGAGAGGGGATCGCCCACTTGCTTTCCGCGCAGATTCTGACAGGCCGTTTTGAACAGCAGAAACAGCTGCTGGCCCAGTCGGAAATCAAGCTGCTGCACGCGCAGGTCAACCCGCATTTTCTGTTCAACGCGCTGAATACGCTGTCCGCCGTGATACGGCGCGATCCTGCTCACGCCCGTCAGTTAGTGCTGTCTCTGTCGACGTTTTTCCGTAAAAACCTCAAGCGCAGCAACGATGAGGTGTCGCTCAATGACGAGCTGGAGCACGTTAACGCCTATCTCGAAATCGAGAAAGCGCGCTTTGCCGATCATCTGACGGTAGACATTTCTCTGCCGGAAGCGCTGCGTGAGGCGCGATTACCCGCGTTTTCCCTGCAACCCATCGTCGAAAATGCGATTAAGCACGGTATCTCACAGATGATTGAAAGCGGGCACATCCACATCAGCGGACGCCTGCACGCCAACACGCTGGAGCTGTCAGTGGAAGATAATGCTGGCGCCTATCAGCCCCGCAGCGGTGGCGATGGATTAGGCATGAATTTGGTCGATCGCCGTATCAAAGCACGCTACGGCAACCGCTATGGCATTACGGTGGTCAGCGAAGCGGATAAATTTACCCGGGTCGAAGTACGCGTCCCGCTGATTTCAGCCCGTCAGGCATTGGAACGGCTGGATAGCGTGGCATGATAGGGTGGATAAACAGATCAAGTGCCAGAATAAAATCAGGCAAATGAAAACTACCTGAGAGCAGGAGAGCACGCTCAGCCTGGCGGGAAACTCAAGCCTGATGCCTCTTCGATTGATAGATATCGGGACGCGTAATCGCCCAGACATAGTTTTCTTTGTTAACCGGAGAATATCCTGCTTTTTCATAGAGCCATGGCGCTGTGGATGTCACAAGCATAATACGCCGCAGTCGTTTAAGTACCGGATGGTCAAGGCAGCATTCCATTAACCAGCTTCCCAACTTTTGCTGCTGATATTCTTCCAGCACATAAACATCACAGAGATAACCAAAAGTCGCAAAATCCGTCACGACACGCGCGAATCCAATCTGCTTATCGTCAGTGAATAAACCGAAATTAAGGCTGTTAGTGATAGATTCCTGAACAGTGTCGATATCAATGCCTTCAGCCCAACTTGAACGCGTTAAATAACAATGTATGGCATGAATATCCAGTAGATCATTATTCGTCGTAACAACAAATTTCTGATTTTCCCATGTTAATACACGTGAGATATCCTTTTCACTGTCAGTACTCATTCGTTTACTTTCTCGATGTCATCTGAGTAGGGAACAGGCGCAACACCAACCGATGTTGCGCCAGAAAAGCAGGATAACTACAGCAGGATGCGCAGCATACGGCGCAGCGGTTCAGCGGCTCCCCACAGCAGCTGATCGCCGACCGTAAAGGCGGACAGGTATTCCGGCCCCATGTTCAGCTTACGCAGACGACCCACTGGCGTGGAGAGCGTGCCCGTTACCGCAGCAGGCGTCAGTTCACGCATGGTGATGTCGCGATCGTTCGGCACCACTTTCACCCAATCGTTGTGGGTTGCCAGCAGTTGTTCGATTTCCGGCAGCGCCACATCTTTCTTCAGTTTGATGGTGAACGCCTGGCTGTGGCAGCGCAGTGCGCCGACGCGTACGCAGAGACCGTCAACAGGAATGACGCTGCTGGTGCCCAGAATCTTGTTGGTTTCCGCCTGACCTTTCCACTCTTCACGACTCTGGCCGTTATCCAGCTGTTTGTCGATCCACGGAATCAGGCTACCCGCCAACGGCACGCCGAAGTTATCAGTCGGCAGCGAACCGCTACGGGTCAGCGCTGTTACTTTACGCTCGATATCCAGAATCGCAGACGCCGGATCCTGTAGCTCTTTCGCCACTTCACCGTGCAGCGCGCCCATCTGGGTCAGCAGTTCACGCATGTGACGCGCACCGCCGCCAGAAGCAGCCTGATACGTCGCGGCAGAAACCCACTCCACCAGATTGTTAGCAAACAGGCCGCCCAATGACATCAGCATCAGGCTAACGGTACAGTTACCGCCGGCAAAGGTTTTGATGCCTTTATCCAGACCCTGCTGAATCACCCCGTGGTTAACCGGATCCAGAATAATAATCGCGTCATCTTTCATACGCAGCGAGGACGCGGCATCGATCCAATAGCCCTGCCAGCCACTTTCACGCAGCTTCGGGTAGACTTCATTGGTATAATCGCCGCCCTGACAGGTAATGATGATGTCCAGCGCGCGCAGTGCTTCGATATTATAAGCATCCTGCAACACGCCTTGGTGACCGCCCAGCGCCGGAGCAGGTTCGCCGTGCTGAGAAGTCGAGAAGAATACCGGGTGAATCACATCAAAGTCGCGTTCTTCCACCATGCGCTGCATGAGAACCGAGCCGACCATACCGCGCCAGCCAATAAAACCAACATTTTTCATGGTAACTGTCCTGCTTTGGGGTAACAAAAGAATTGTGGCTAACGTCGATAGCGCTTGGTTATTGCTGACTCAGTGATCTGCGGCAGAGGTTGCGCGTGTCGTGTCGTAAACCCGTAAATAATTGTGTCATTCAGCCTTACAAAATGTACATCAAGTCGCAAGTGAATTTATTCGATAGTACGGCATTTTTCAGCAGTCATTCTAATATCATCGATCTGGCACAGGATAATCACGTTGGTCAGCCCGTGAAGATGGCCCAGGTCAGGAAACAAGGTTTCGGGAGTAAAAAACCAACATGACAGAAATGATCTCCGCAACGGTGCTGCTGTTGCTCATTATGGATCCACTCGGCAACCTGCCGATTTTTATGTCCGTGCTCAAGCATCTCGACCCCAAACGCCGACGCGTGGTGTTGATCCGTGAAATGCTGATCGCGCTCGGGCTGATGCTGATTTTTCTGTTCGCGGGTGAACGTATTCTGGCGTTCCTGAATCTGCGTACCGAAACCGTCTCCATTTCTGGCGGTATCGTGCTATTCCTCATCGCGATTCGTATGATTTTCCCATCACAGGAAGGCAACAGCAGCGGTCTGCCAGCCGGTGAAGAGCCGTTTCTGGTACCTATGGCGATTCCTCTGGTGGCGGGGCCGTCGATCCTTGCGGCACTGATGCTGCTGTCCCACCAGTACCCTAATCAGCTTCCCCACCTGACGCTGGCGCTGTTTATTGCCTGGACGATCTCCTTCATCATCCTGCTGATGTCAGATGTGTTTTTGCGTTTGCTGGGTGAGAAAGGCGTGAGCGCACTGGAGAAATTGATGGGGTTGATTCTGGTTATGCTGTCAACGCAGATGTTCCTCGACGGCGTGCGTGCCTACATGAAGTTATAGCAACTCCGTTTCCCCCTGTGTCTTATGCATAAATGTGCAAATTATTATGGGGGTGACGTTATCTGGCGTAAAAATTATGCAGCGATGGGCATGACCACCGAGTGAGCGGCAAGGACGCCGCGAAAGGCTGTGCCGCGCCGGGAGCGCGTCACAGTCGGCTCGAAAAGTGGTCATGAACACCGATGGCACCGCGTAGCAGCATAATTTAGCCAGAAGCCAGGGGTCATGGGGCGAGCGGCGTTTGAGCCGCCCCATGTCGGGCGCGTGCTATGAAGTAGCATGAAAATAACGACATTATCGCGCACGAAACCGTCTCTTAGTCGGCATAAAAATGTGACTAAAAGCCCCCTCTGCAAGAAGGGGGCAAAACATATCAGAGGAAAATACTTCCCACTAACGCCAGCAGGAACGCAATGGTGCCGAGCAGCGTTTCCATCACCGTCCAGGTTTTCAGGGTCGTTTTCTCATCCATTTCGAGGAAACGACTGACCAGCCAGAACCCGGAGTCGTTCACATGCGACAGCA
Organism: Pectobacterium sp. PL152; assembly: GCA_021907015.1. Taxonomy (GTDB): domain Bacteria; phylum Pseudomonadota; class Gammaproteobacteria; order Enterobacterales; family Enterobacteriaceae; genus Pectobacterium. The sequence continues at coordinate 2,101,691 of CP091064.1, forward strand.
CCGTCGCCCCCGCAATCGCCACTACGATAAAGCACAGGTCAAACTGGCTTAATCCCGTGGTCGCCGCCACTGTGGGTGCCATTAACGCCGCCGTGGTCGTCAGTGCCACCGTTGCAGAACCCTGCGCCACACGCAGTGCCATCGACACCACAAATGCAGCAACGATAACAGGCATGCCCGTATCTGCCAGCGCACCGGATAGCGCGTTGCCGATGCCGCTGGCACGCAGAACACCACCGAACATGCCACCTGCACCGGTTACCAAAATAATGGCGCAAATTGGCCCTAATGCCCCATCACAAACTTTTTCCAGATGCGCTCGGCTTTTGCTGCCGCTAAAGACCATCAGAGCAAAAAACACCGTGATCAGTAACGCAACAGGGGTTTTCCCTAGCATACGCAAGAACTGGACCACGCCGTTATCGCCACTCACCATCCCCATTACCGTCAGCGTATTCAGCCCCGTATCAAGGAAAATCAACACCAATGGCAGCAACAAAATACTCAGAACAACGGAAAAACGTGGTGGTTTAACGGTCGTATCCGTTTCAACAGCAGACAGGAAGCTCGAAGGCAGTTTGATATCAAATTTTTTCCCTGCATACAGGCCGTAGAGATACCCACCGAAGTACCAGGTTGGCAGCGCAATAAGCGTACCGATGATCACCAACAGCCCGATGTTAGCCCCTAACAATTCACTCGCAGCAACGGGGCCAGGATGTGGCGGTACCAAGGCGTGCATAGCAGCAAATGCGCCCGCAGCGGGAAAGGCATATTTTAATGTAGAACCGCCAAAACGCTTCGCTACGCTGAAAATAATCGGCAGCATAACAACCAGACCTGCATCAAAAAAGATCGGGAAGCCGAACAGCAGAGAAGCAACCCCTAACGCAAAAGGTGCACGATGTTCGCCAAATTTATTGATTAGCGTATCCGCCAGCACATTCGCACCGCCAGTCACTTCTAACAGGCGGCCAATCATTGCCCCTAGTCCAACCAGCAGGGCAACGGATGCCAGCGTACTACCGAAGCCACTCAGCAGCGTCGGCACAATCTTTTCGTAAGGTGTTTTTGTTACCAATGCTGTTACCAGACTGACGAGTGTCAGCGCCAGGAACGCATGGATTTTAAAGCGCATAATCAGCACCAGTAACAGTGCGACTGCGCCAGCGGCAATGGTCAACACACTGGCGCTATAGGCGGAGGTGATTTCTGTCATCGTTAATACTCTCTTTAGGGCACTCGGTCTGGGTTGGCTAATTGTTTGTGAGATGCATCACATCATCATTTGATACCGGTAACATGATACGGGTAACATGTTAAAATCAGGAACCATTAAGTACCATTTAATTTACATTTTGAGATAGAGATCAAATTATGTCAGGTCGAAGCATTATTCTGATGGGCGTATCAGGCAGTGGAAAATCCTCAGTTGGCGCTGAACTTGGCCGCGCCATTCAGGCAAAATTTATTGACGGCGACGATCTGCATCCGCGCGCGAATATCCAGAAAATGGCCAGCGGCACGCCGTTGAACGATGACGACCGCGCGCCGTGGCTGGAGCGTCTTAGCGATGTCGCCTATAGCCTGGCACACAAAAACGAGACTGGCATCATCGTCTGTTCCGCGCTGAAAAAGCGTTACCGCGACCGCCTGCGCGAAGGGAACGAAAAAGATGGTGTTTATCTATTTGAAAGGCAGCTTTGAGCTGGTTCTGGAGCGCCACAAAGCCAGGGCAGGCCACTTCATGCCGACGGAGCTGCTGAAAAGCCAGTTCGATGCGCTGGAAGAACCGGGCAGCGATGAACCGGATGTCCTGAAGATCGATATTGACGGCACTCGGGAAGACGTCGTACAGCGCTGCGTTGACGCACTGCGTGCGGCAGGCTAACGCAGCGGCTTAAAGGCTTTCGCCGTCCAGCACGGTAAAACCGACATCGACCATGCCCTGCGCAACTGGCTCGCCCCGTAGACGAGCCAGCAAATGCTCGGTGCCGACACGCCCCATGTGCTCACGCGGCGTCAGTACGCTAGCCAGCTTCGGCACCATCGCCTGACCAATGTCGTGTCCGTGGAAACCCGCTACGCCAATATCTTCCGGCACGCGCAATCCCTGGCGCTGGCATTCAAACATTGCGCCGACGGCTAAATCGTCATTGGTGCAAAATACGCTATCGACCTGCGGGTATTCCGACTGCGTCTGCCGCAGCAGTTCGCCACCGAGTGAATAGGAAGATGCCCGTTCGCTCATCACGCAATAGCTTTTGAGCCCGCTTTCCCACATCGCTTGTTCATAGCCCCGGCAGCGCATAATCGTACGCTCATCCTGCCGCGCCCCGAGATAGACGATATGACGGTGCCCCAGCGCAACCATACGCAGCGTCATCTGACGCGCGGCTTCAACGTTATCAAATCCGACAGCCATATCCAGACAGGGCGAGACGGAATCCATCAGTTCCACCACCGGAATGCCGGCGACATCCAGCATCTGGCGCGTTCGCGGCGTGTGAGTGCGTTCGGCCAGAATAAGCCCATCGATGTGATACGACAGCAGTGACGTCAGGCGCTGTTCTTCTCTGTCAGGATGATAGCCATAGTGTGCCAGCATAGTCTGGTAGCCGTGCGCTTCCGCCGTGCGTTCAATACCGCGCAATACCTCAGCGAAAACCTGATTGGTTAATGACGGCAGCAGCACCCCAATCGCCCGACTGGTGGAGCTGGCAAGCATATTCGGCGCGAGATTGGGAATATAGCCCAGCTCATCCAATGCAATAGCGATCTTTTCCTGCAACGCGGCTGACACCTGCGCAGGGTTACGCAAATAGCGGCTTACCGTCATTTTGGTAATCCCAACGCGGTCAGCAACGTCCTGGAGAACGGGTCTTTTTCTTCATCGTCGACTAAAATGCCTGAAAAACAGTAATCTAAGTCTAACAAAAAAGCGTCAGGAAAGTAAAGGCTGAGGGACAGAATCTGAAGGATGAAATCAGGCGTGACAAATAAAAAGCCCGCGTCCTTCCCTACGCAGGCTTTTCCATTCTTGCTTAGCCATCCTTATACTGGTGGCAAATCAAACAGCAGGATTTCGCTGTCCTCGCTGGCATGAACAGAGATCGCCGTTTCGTCCCAGACGGCGAACGCATCGCTGGTTTCCGCTTTCTGACCATTAATCTCTACCGTACCACGCACCACCTGAATCCAGACGCGACGGTCAGCCTGAATCTGATACACCGATTGCTCCTGCGCTTTCAGCGCCCAACGCCACAGCGTCATGTCCTGAAAGACTTTCAGCGAACCTTCACGCGCATCCGGGGACAGCACCAACTGGCGCCCTTGCTGCACATCAAAGCGCTTCTGCTCGTAGCGCGGCGTCAGCCCAGTTTTTTCCGGGATAATCCAGATTTGGTACAGATGCAGCGGTTCGTCCTTGCTGGCATTGTATTCAGAGTGACGAATACCGGTGCCCGCACTCATAATCTGGAATTCGCCTGCTGGCACCTGCTCTTTATTTCCCATGCTGTCCTGATGTTCAACCGCACCGGACAATACATAGGTCAGAATTTCCATATCTTTATGCGGGTGTGTGCCAAAGCCCTGCCCGCCTTCGATAACGTCTTCATTAATGACGCGCAGTGCCGAAAACCCCATGAAATCAGGATCGTAATAATCGGCAAAGGAGAACGTGTGCCAGCTGTCGAGCCAGCCGTGATTCGCATGTCCGCGATCTTGCGCTTGACGTAAATAGATCATGTTATTTCCTCCCGCGTTTTTGATAAGGAAAGTGTAACGGGCGGTGGCAAATAAGATAGCGCAAAAAACTCACCGCTCTGTTCGAAAAATCAGAACAGGATGACGCCTTGAGAAATAAGCATTGAGAAATGACGGAACCAGAGATAACGCCAGTTCCGTGTTCGGTTATTACTTAACAACACCTAACGCTGTCGGATCGGGATATAACATCATCCACCGGCCATTATCATTGCTAACGCCCGCTCCCGTCGCTGAAATTTGATAGGTGTCAGGATCCATAATCAGGAAGCGCTTATTCGACACAGCCAATAACGTTCCATTACCGTTGCCGGAATCGGTATAAATAAAGGATTCGCTGTCGGTCACATTGTTGGCAGATGCAACTAAACGACCATCAGCGGTGGCAGAAATATATTTCCCCGTCTGTATCGAACGGAAAGCGAATTTGTTTTGATTAAGGTAAACCGCCTGAATCCCACTATTTACCGACGGATTGACCCCATTTACGGTAATTGGCGCGGACTCACCCATGACGGCAGCCAGCGTTCCCGTGCTATCTTTATTCAGAGATTTACTGACGGACTGCAACACAATATACATTGTGTCGGATGAAGATGAATCTGTCGCATTGATTAATCCTTCATAGGAAGGATGATCAAAATAAAACTTACCTATCGGCATACGACTGATAACTTCTTTCGTGTAAGGCAGTTGAGTTTCAGACACACCGGCCGCGGTGAATAAGCTGAAAATGCCACGATATATTGGCCTGAACTCACCGCGAAATGCAGAAGAGATGGTCAGACCGGGGATCCATGAACGCCCTTTTCCCATATCCGCAAGCGTATAACCTTTACCAGGAATCGGCGTATAGGGCACCGAATATCCCAGATTATATTTCGCTGTATATTCCGCTGCCTTAACAAGCGGATAGCTATTATTCGGGTAGCTCACCATATCTGCACCGCTTGTCTGATATTGACGCTGGTTATAGCCAATTTGTGCCGCCATCACTAATAAGCCTAATCCCCCTTGCGCATGCGCCTGATCGCGGCCACTTTCCTGCAATTGGCCATTCTCATTTTGTACATAATGGATAACCGAGCCGTTACCCTCACCCTGCTTAAAATACGTTACGGCATTATCATATATTTCAGAATCGTTCAGCCAGACGCCTAAGCTCAGGTGAAATAGCGTGTCAGCCGCGTCCCAATTGCCATTAGCCCAGCCGCCATTTACCTGACCATACGTGCGGGTCAATGGGTAAAATACGCTGGTCATCATTTTACTAAATTGCGCAATATCAGCAGACGACCAACCGCTGCCGCTATAGCGCAAAATTTCAGCCGCATTAAGCAATTTATAGCCATAAAGACTGGCGGCCAGCTGTGCGTCGTTGCCTTTAATTGCCGTTAATGTCGTTGACCAGCCGTTAAGAATTTTTATCGCCGCATTAGAATAAGCGGGGTTCTTTGTCATCGCCCATTCAATCGCCAGCGACAATGCGGCGGAAGCACTATTCTGTAACTCGCCATTTCCCACATTTCCATTGGTAGGATCGTTCCGGTATACCACCGCTTTTGGCGTAACCGAATACGTGGAGCTTGCCAAATAGTGAGATTGCAGCCGTTGCCAATCCGTATACCAAGGGGCTTGCTTATTATCGACCCCCGCTTTCATTCGCTCCAGATCGGCCTGCGTATAAAGCATGCCCGGGTGCAGGAAGGCTTTATCATTGACGGCCGCGTGGCCTACTCTTAGGCCGCTTAGAAACAGACTCAACAACATAATTATTAAGAAAAATGCGTTTTTTTTCTTACTCAAGCAGCTATCCATAAACAGTTTCCCTTTTATCGATTGATTTCTATGGCGGTGCGATACCCGGCCGTTTTTCCAGAACGGTATCATCAATAATCGATCGACAGGGCAATCACCAGCACGATGTATCGGTAAACACCAAAGAATGGTTTATGACGGTGGATTAAGGGGAAGGCTTTCGGAAGGTCTGAGACGGGCAGTCTGGGCGTTCGACAGGCAAAAAAGCCAGCACCCGAGCTGGCTAAATAATACTGGAAGCAATGTGAGCAATGTCGTGCCTTCACAGGGAAGCCGAATCGTCATGAACACCATCAGTAATTAACACAGGCACATGACATCGTTCCCCGGAACGCACAGCAATAATAATCATTATCATTCGCAGTTGTAAAGTGCTTTTTGCGATAAATTCTTATTCTCAATACGAGCTGCGTCACGGCCCATTTTTCGCCCTCTGCTTCTTACTCTGGCTGCGCTAATGACCTCGCCAGCAGCGTGATGGGGTGTTCACACCGTTTGCTGGTCGACATCTCAATCTGCCATTTACAGGTTTCGCAGTCCGTTACCACGATATCGACGCCGCTCTCTTCAATCTGCTGGAACAGCGGTGCGCCAATGCCTTGCGACGTGGTGTAATTCTCTTTCTTGAAACCATAGGTGCCAGCAATACCGCAGCACTGGGAATCCAGCATCACCAGTTCAAGACCGGGGATGCGTTGCAGCAGCGCCAGGGTATACGCCGTCCAGCCCATCCTCTCCAGATGGCAGGGCGTGTGATACGCCACCCGCAGTGGCAATTTACGCAGCGGCAGCGTTCGCCCTTCTTCTTCCAACAGGCGATAGAGCTGGCGCGTCACCAGTTCGACGCCATCGCGCACGTGACCGTTATCCACACCTAGCAGATGCGGATATTCATCACGCAGCGTGAACGTACAGCTGGATGACGTCGCGACCACCGGCAGGGATTTCTGATTGATCGCCTCATCCAGCGATTTGATATTAGCGTGCGCCTGCTTTCTGGCCTTGTCGTGAAAACCATTGGCGATCAGCGGTACGCCGCAGCACTTCTCTTTATTCAGCAACTGGACGCCAATACCCATCGCGTTAAAGACCTGTACCAGATCTTTACCCAACTGTGGATGGTTATAGTTCACATAGCAGCCGTGGAAGTAAGCGACCTGCTCATCATAGGCCTGCTGCTTTGCCGCCTGCTGACGATACCAGCGCCGGAAGGTACCGAACGAATATTTCGGCAACTGACGACGATGGTCGATTTTCAACGCCTTATCCAGCAGTTGGCGCACCGGCTTCAGGCTGGTAGCCGTGTTGACCAGCGGTGCAAACGGCGTGGCAATCGACCCCATAAGATCGGTATGGCTCAGAATCGCGTCACGCAATGTCGGCTTGTGGCTGCTGTGCGTCGCTTTCGCACGCTGAATCATGTCGCCAATTTTGACATCTGACGGACATGCGACTTCACAGCGTTTACAGTTGGTGCAGTATTTCAACGCGTCATCGTACAGTGCCGGGTCTTTACGCCGCAGGCGTTCGCCGTCCGGTCCAGCCTGTTTCGGGCCGGGATAAAGCGGGTTCACGCGCGATACCGGGCAGTACGTGGTACAGACCGTACACTTGATACAATCTTCAAAACTGTTATCGCTAAGCAGGCTCATGGGTTGCCCTCCTTCAAAATCTGTTCGGCAACATGAAGGGCGCTAAGCAAGGACACCCCGGCGCCACATCCCTGCGCAATCGGGTCGAAGCCTTCCAGCACCGCGCCGATGGCGTACAGATTACCGATCGTTTCGCCTCCAATACACGGGTGGAGGTGTGCATCGACGATCGCTCCAAACTGCATATAGGGCTGCGGCGCGAACACGTCCTGCTGGCTCCAGCCTTCGCGCTGCTCCGCAAACCGAACATCCAGCCCAAAGACGGGCTCTGTCACCCGATCGAATTGCGTCACCAATCCGTTACTGAAGAAGCTGCCGCTCGCTAGCACCGCGTGCTTCGCCCGCAGCGGAATATCGCGGTGATGGTGGCTATGGACGGCAATCTCCTGCGCCGACAGCGATGCACGCACCGCGCGGTCGCCCGGCATCACCATGCCACCCAGTTGACGAAAGCGCTGCGACAGCGCCTGATGCAAGCGCAGTCCAAGAACTGACGGTGGTAAGGTCGGCAACAGCAGCACCGGTTTACCTAACGCCTCAGCGAGTTCACCCACCACCTCGGGGCTATCCAATCCCAGACAGGCGGGCATGATGATGGCATCGTTACCGTTGGCCAGAAGCGACAACTCCTCCACCAGCGCAGCGCGGTTTTCCGGCCGGTCGAGCACGCGGGCGATATTTACCGCACGGAATTCACTGGGGTTTTGGCGTAATCGATCCAGAACCGGCAGCTTGAGGTCATCACTGCGCGCCGCGATCCCCTGCGCCTGAAGCGTACCGGCAACAATTCGGGACTGAAAATCCAGAAAACCGTCGATACCGGCAATAAGCGGGTTATCGCCAAAGCCGGAATCCGGCAGGCCACGCGTGACGCCATCAACCGGGCTCAGCCAGCATGCGCGAAACTTGCCTAACGGCGTCATGCGCCAGTGGTTCTGCTGATAGCTGCCCAACAGGGAGATAGTGCTGCGCTCCAGCAATGCTTCAACCTGTGGCAGCAGTGCGGCAACCGCCGCCGCCCCCATGCGCGAATAAGGGTGGTGAGGGGCCTGACGCGCCAGCGCATCCAACGCCTCAAGCGGCTGGTTCACGGGCTGGCCGTCAGGGAGATGGGAGAGTAAATCCAGCGCACCGGAAGAAAAATGCAGCGCATTCTGCCCGGCGCTGACAATCGCGCAGCGTTTTCCCTGCTCCGCTAAGCGAATACCGCAGGTCAGCCCCGCGAGCCCTCCTCCAATAATTACAACGTCATAGCGCATGGCGATCCTCCTGACTGTCGCTGGCCGTCAGGCCGCACAAACCCTGATAAATCCAACTGGTAAACTCGCTTTCACGCAGGGCATTGCCCCACGCGACCGGGCGAATGCCTTTCCAGCGTTCGTTCAAAAACTGGCTGAGCTGTGTGAGCGACTGCTCCGGCGTCGCAGTACCCAGACGGCACAACAGACCCGCTGCACGACAGGCGCACAGTTCACCCTGACAGGTGCCCATGCCAACGCGAGTACGACGACGCAGGTCAATCAGGTTATTCACCTGCAATGATTCCACGGCGTAGCGCACTTCTCCCGCCGTCACGGCTTCACATTCGCACACCAGACTGCGATCAAGGCGCTCACCAGACAGCATTCTTCCGGCTCGTTCACCGTGGCGATAAATTGCCGAACCGCGCAGCGGCGCGGAGAGCGGTTTCGCCGCAGGATAAGCTGACAGAGCGTGAGGGGCGGTTTTCACCTCATCCAGCGACTCAGAGCCGGGCAGCGGCGTCTGTGCCGTCGAGCAGGCCACGTCATGACCCAGCTTTTTGCAGATGGCGTCCGTCACCCACTCCGCCATCAGACGGTAGGTCATCAGCTTGCCGCCGGTGATGGTAATAAACCCTTCCAGCCCGTCGCGGCTGGCATGGTCGAGCAGCACAATGCCGCGGCTTACGCTACGCCCGCTGGGGTCACTGTCGTTGGCAACCAGCGGACGGACGCCGGCATAGGCACGCAAAATTCGCGTACTTGCCAGCGACGGCGCCAGCATGGAGCCTTCGCGCATCAGCGTTTCCACCTCAGCAGGCGTCACCAGCATATTGTCGATTTGGTCGTAGTCGATGTGCGTTGAGGTAGTGCCAATCAGCGAAATGGTATCGCCCGGCACCAGAATGTCGGCATCCGCCGGTTTACGGCAGCGGTTGATCACCATGTTGTTGATGCGGTGCCCAAGAATCAGCAGCGCACCTTTTGCCGGAAACATACGCACGCGCAGATCGGCATATTCCGCAATGCGTTGCCCCCAGATACCGCCAGCGTTGACGACCACCTGTGCGTATATTTCTGTTTCTACACCTTTTTTATGGTCGAAAACGCGCACGCCAGTAACCCTATCGCCCTGACGAATCAGCCCGATAACCTCGTGATAGGTCAAGACTTCCGCGCCGTGCTCGCAGGCATCGATCATGTTGGCCGCCGTCAGGCGAAAAGGATCGACAGAACCATCTGGCACGCGTACCGCGCCAATCAACGCCGGATTAGCTGCTGGCTCCAACCGCAGCGCTTCCTGTGGGTCCATCGCTTGAGCACGAATACCTGCCTGCTGGCAGGAGGCAATAAACTGCGCCTGCCAGCCAAGATCGTCTTCCGGCAAGGTGATGAACAGACCATCGGTTGGTTCAATACAGTGGCGGGCAATCCGCCGGAGAATCTGATTCTCTTCAATGCATTCGCGGGCAGACTCGCCATCGGTAACCGCATAGCGGGCGCCGCTGTGTAATAGGCCGTGATTACGTCCGGTTGCCCCGGTCGCAATATCATAACGCTCAAGCAGCAGGCAGCGCAGTCCGCGCAGGGCACAATCCCGTGCAGTTCCTGCCCCCGTCGCACCACCGCCGATGACAACCACGTCAGTTTCACGCCAGTTCTCGTTTGTTCGCATTGTGTTCTCGCTTAAGGCGGAGGAGATATATGTTGCTATTGGGACACAGAAAGAAGGGTTAATGTTTGATAAAGAGCAAAAACGAACACTAAACGAAAATAAAGAGGTGTCTAAAAACAATAAGTGTGATTCAGGTCACTAAAACCACACTGTGGAATTTTCCGATTCTGTTAACATGAGCGCAAAAATCGTCACAGTTTCATAAAAGTGTAACATTAGCGTCATGAATCACACTCATTTGTACGCTAGCCCCTTACAATAACGTTCGTAATAGAACAAAAAAGCTATCGTTTTTTTTCGCATTGGAGATATCTATGCTGAGTATTTTTAGGCCCGCAGCCCACCAGGCGCGCGTATCGCAGGATCGTGTCGATCCCCTCTATCGCCGTCTGCGCTGGCAGATCTTCATGGGGATCTTTTTTGGCTACGCCGCCTACTATCTGGTACGCAAAAACTTCACACTGGCAATGCCTTACCTGATTGAACAGGGCTTCTCACGCGGTGATCTTGGCTTTGCGCTGTCCGGCATTTCCATCGCCTACGGCTTTTCCAAATTCATCATGGGATCGGTATCAGACCGTTCCAACCCACGGGTTTTCCTGCCTGCCGGCCTGATTCTGGCGGCCGCCGTGATGCTGTTCATGGGCTTCGTGCCGTGGGCAACATCAAGCATCGCGATTATGTTCGTCCTGCTTTTCCTGTGCGGTTGGTTCCAGGGAATGGGATGACCACCGTGTGGACGTACCATGGTTCACTGGTGGTCGCAGAAAGAGCGTGGCGGCATCGTATCCGTATGGAACTGTGCTCACAACGTCGGCGGCGGGCTTCCGCCTCTGCTGTTCCTGCTGGGTATGGCCTGGTTTAACGACTGGAAAGCCGCACTCTACATGCCAGCTTTCGCCGCGATTCTGGTTGCTCTGATTGCGTTTGCCCTGATGCGTGATACTCCGCAATCTTGTGGTTTGCCACCGATTGAAGAGTACAAAAACGACTATCCGGTTGACTACAATGAAAAAGACGAAGAAGAACTGACGGCTAAGCAGATTTTCATGCAGTACGTTTTCCCGAACAAACTGCTGTGGTACATCGCTATCGCCAACGTCTTCGTTTACCTGCTGCGTTACGGCATCCTCGACTGGTCACCGACTTATCTGAAAGAAGTGAAACACTTCGCACTGGATAAATCCTCCTGGGCCTACTTCCTGTACGAATACGCGGGTATTCCGGGTACGCTGCTGTGCGGCTGGATGTCAGATAAAGTGTTCAAAGGCAACCGTGGCGCGACGGGCGTGTTCTTTATGGCGCTGGTGACGATAGCGACCATCGTGTACTGGATGAACCCAGCCGGTAACCCGGGTGTGGATATGGCCTGTATGATCGTCATCGGCTTCCTGATTTACGGCCCGGTGATGCTGATTGGTCTGCACGCACTGGAGCTGGCACCGAAGAAAGCAGCAGGTACAGCAGCGGGCTTCACCGGCCTGTTCGGCTACCTCGGTGGCTCCGTTGCCGCTAGCGCCATCGTCGGCTATACCGTTGACTTCTTCGGTTGGGACGGCGGCTTCATGGTAATGATTGGCGGCAGCATTCTGGCGGTACTTCTGCTGATTGTTGTTATGCTGAATGAGAAAAAACATAAAGCAGAGTTAGCCAGCCGCGCTTAACCCGCTCTTGTAAGCATCCCTCTGGCGGCGTCATGATGACGCCGCCTTTCTCTCAACAGAAAGAGGTTTGATCGCATGAACGTTACCGTAACATCCCTACTCTCCGCCCTCGCACTCTCCGTTTCCCTTAGTGCTTCCAGTCACGCAAGTGACTCCGCTTCATCAACCGACAAAATCGTCATTGCCCACCGCGGCGCCAGCGGCTATCTGCCCGAGCATACGCTGCCGGCCAAGGCGATGGCCTACGCTCAGGGTGCCGATTATCTGGAGCAGGATCTGGTGCTCACCAAAGATAACGCGCTCATTGTCCTGCATGACCACTATCTGGATCGCGTGACCGATGTGGCAGAACGTTTTCCGCAACGCGCCCGTAAAGATGGACGCTTTTACGCCATCGACTTCACGCTACAAGAGATCAAGTCGCTGAAATTCACCGAAGGATTCGACATCAAAGACGGTAAGCAGGTACAGAGCTACCCGAACCGCTTCCCGATGTGGAAATCCGACTTCCGCATTCATACCTTCCAGGAAGAGATTGAATTTATTCAGGGTCTGAACCACTCAACGGGCAAGAACATTGGGCTCTACCCCGAAATCAAAGCGCCGTGGTTTCACCATCAGGAAGGGAAAGATATCGCCCGCGAAACGCTGGCCGTGTTGAAGCAGTATGGCTATACGAAAAAAAGCGATAAGGTCTTCCTGCAATCGTTTGATGTTGCAGAGCTAAAACGCATCAAAACCGAATTGCAGCCGCAGATGAAGATGGACTTAAACCTGATTCAACTGATTGCCTATACCGACTGGCATGAAACCTACGAGAAACAGGCCGATGGGTCGTGGGTGAACTACAACTACGACTGGATGCAAAAGCCCGGCGCCATGCAGCAGATTGCAACCTATGCCGATGGTATCGGGCCGGACTACCACATGCTCGTCCAGAAAGGTTCGACGCCTGACAACATCACCTTTACCGACATGGTGAAGGAAGCCCACCAGCATAAACTTCAGGTACACCCATTTACGGCAAGGGCTGACAGGCTACCGGCGTACGCCAAGGATATCGATCGGCTCTACGATATTCTCTACTATCAGGCGGATGTTGACGGGCTGTTCACCGATTTCCCCGACAAAGCGGTCGATTTTCTGAAAAAACCGCGCTGAGACTCAGCGTTCTCATCGGGCACTACGTGCCCGATGATGCGTCGGTCGATACTATACGGATTACTTCACGGCTTACTTCAGAAACAGTTCCCGCAGGTAATTCGGCACCGCGCTGTCTGCGTTAGACCCAATCACTTCGCGATCCGGCAACATATCTTTCAGGCGCTGGTGCGCGTTCTGCATGACGCAGCCTTTACCCGCCATCGACAGCATTTCGTAGTCGTTCATACCATCGCCAAACGCCACACACTCTTTGAGCGAGAAGCCGATGATCTTCGCCACCTGCTCCAGCGCATGGCCTTTAGATACGCCGCCCGCCATCACTTCCAGACAGGTAAGCGTCGAAAAGCTCACGTTAACGCGGTCGCCCCAGCGCGCGTTGATCGCTTCTTCCAACGGCAGCAACTGTTCATGGGAATCGCAGGTAAAGAACACCTTGCTGACGCCATCGGTCTCCAGCAGCGCAGGCTCGAACAACTTGTATTTAAAGATCGACTCTTTGAAGAAACGCTCTTCTTCCGCACGTGGACGGTTCATAAACCACTCATCATCGCGGTAAACGTGCGTCAGCATATCGGGGTTATTGTGTACGACGCTGTAAAGGTCGCGGGCGATATCCTGATCCAGATTGTGACTGAAAATCAGCTCGCCCTGCGAGTTGTGCACTCGCGCGCCATTCGAGGTAATCATAAACGCGCTGATACCGAGATTATCGCGAATCTGCGCGACGTCCATGTGGTGCCGTCCGGTCGCGAACACAAAGTGAATCCCTTTTTCCGTCAGCAGCCTGAGGGTTTCTTTTGCATACGGGGACAGCGAGTGGTCAGGTGACAGCAGCGTGCCATCTAAATCGGAAGCAACGACATGGTACATAACGATGAGATCTCACTTCTGGTGTGTTGTAGCGGCACACGCCGCAAAAATTAATGATAACGCGCAAAGTGCGCCAGAATCAGCGCAAATGCCTGAGCGCGGAGGTTATCCGTTTCAAAGAGAATTTCATGCCGCGCACCGGGGATAACCTGTAAAACGCCGTTCGCATTGGCGTTACCACTCTGCGCCAGTGCCTGACAAAACGCATTCTGGCTGCGGTTATCCACCACGCGTTCCTCTCCCGCCTGCAACAGCAGCAGCGGCGTAGTGACGGCGCTGGCCTGCACCTGTAGCTGTTTCCCTGCCTGTATCGCTTCACGCACCCAATGATAGGTGGGGCCGCCTACACGCAAATCCGGCGAGTCTGCATAAAATCGAATGCTGCGCTGGTAGCGTTCACGGCTGTGCGTCAGCACATTCATTCGGTAAGGCAGCGGACGCCACTGTCCGGTGCCGATAGCGTAATAATCACGTATCGCCGGACGACGCTCTGCCCAATCGACAATCCATCCGGCAACACAATGAGGAAGCGGCAAACGAATGCCAAACATCGGCGCGCACAGCGTAACGGCATCAAACGTCTCAGGCTGGCGAATCAGCAACTGTGCCAGAATCGCGCCGCCCATTGAATGCGCTAACGCAAACCGGCGGATATAGTGCTTCGGCCCTATGTGCTGCTGACACAGCGTTTCGGCGTCATCGACATAATCACTGAAACGCACAACGTGTCCACGGTGGCCGTCTTGCAACACGCGCCCCGATCGCCCTTGCCCACGGTGATCCATGATGAGTACATCATAGCCGCTATGAAAAAGGTCATACGCCACTTCGCTATATTTGACGTAGCTTTCGATGCGGCCTGAAAAGACAACGACAATCTTGTCGTGCTGTGGCGCGGTAAAACGAACAAACCGGATAGGGACGTCATCAACGCCAGAGAATTCGCCCTCTTCGCGCTGACGCCAAAAATCCAGTAATTCTCCGGTAGCAAAAGCGGCAAACTGCGCTTCTCGCGTTAGCAGGTTCGAGGTTAACCCCTCAGACGTTAACCGTTCCGACGTAAACAACGTATTGTGGCGTTGAACCATCACACCTCTCCGGTGACGCGGGAAAACTAAAGCTAGCGGAAGAACATGACAAGCGGTAGAGCACCAGCGTATTGTGACATAAAAAACAGACAGACTCTCGTAATACAGAACGTGATTCAGGGGCATGCTTCATGACATTGGACTGGTGGTTAACCTATTTACTCACAACGCTTATTCTCAGCCTGTCGCCCGGCTCGGGCGCCATCAACACCATGAGCACCGGCATTAGCCATGGCTATCGCGGCGCGGCGGCCTCCATCTGTGGTTTGCAGGTCGGGCTGGCGATTCATATCGTGCTGGTCGGCATCGGACTAGGCGCGCTGCTTAACCAGTCGGTACTGGCTTTCGATATGCTGAAATGGCTGGGCGCGGCTTATCTGATTTGGCTGGGGATTCAGCAATGGCGTGCCGCGGGCGCACTGGACCTTCAGGCGATCGCCAGCGCGATGCCGCGTCGTAGACTGTTTAAACGTGCGGTGCTGGTGAATCTGACCAACCCGAAAAGCATCGTGTTTCTGGCGGCGCTGTTCCCACAATTCATTATCCCCCACCAGCCGCAGGCCGCTCAGTATCTGGTATTGGGCGTCACCACCATTGTGGTCGATATCATCGTGATGATTGGCTACGCCACGTTGGCCACGCGGATCGCCGGGTGGCTGAAAGGCCCACGGCAGATGAAGACACTCAACCGGATATTCGGTTCACTGTTTGTGCTGGTTGGCGCGTTACTCGCCACCGCGAGAAAGGCCTGATAAAGACAGCGCGTCGTATCAAATTACGGCGCGCTGTTGTTCTCCACCAGAAACGCTCTAGGGAAATGTCAGCGAGAGAAAATCAGGTGCAGGCCGAAACCGGTAAACAACACGCCCGCTACGCCATCCACCCATTTCGCCAGACGCTGATAGCCGCGACGCATTGCCGGCAAGGCGAAAACCATTGCGACCAGACTGAACCAGATCAGCGTTTCAATCGAGATCAGCGCGAACAGTCCCCAGCGGGCACCGCTGCCAACGCTATCGCCAACAAACAGCGAGAACACGCTGCCGAAATAGATCAGCGCCTTCGGGTTAGCCAGATTCGTCAATAACCCGCGCATAAAGGTTTTGCCACGCTGAGGCAACACAACAGCCGTTTCCTGCGTGGTTTCCAGCTGCGCTTTACGCCGTGCGGAGCGCAGCATCTGCAAGCCCATCCAGCACAGATACAGCCCGCCGCCGACGGTAATAGCGGTATGCAGCCAGGCCATTTTTTGCAACAGCAGATGCAGCCCCAGCAGCGCGATCGCCGCCCAGACCACCACGCCCAGAGAAATACCCAGCACACCCATCATTGCTTCACGGCGGGAACGGCTAGCCGCGGTTTGTGAAACGAAAAAGAAATCCGGCCCTGGGCTCATCAGCGCAATAAAATGCACCAGCGCCACCGTCAGAAATAGCATCAGCATCTTGGTTTTCCTGTTTTTTTAAATGCAATCAGATAAGGCGAGCGTTACTCGTCATCATTATCGACATGATCGCGAATCATGTTCATGAAGGGCGCACCAAAGCGTTCAAGCTTACGGTGACCGACCCCGTTGATATTCAGCAATTCACCCGCGGTGATCGGCATCAGTTCCGCCATCTCCAGCAGCGTCGCATCGCTGAACACCACGTAAGGCGGAATATTGTCTTCATCCGCAATGGATTTACGCAATTTGCGCAATTTGGCGAACAGCTTACGGTCGTAATTTCCGCCATAAGATTTCTGATTCGCGCGAGGCTTCAGGTTAATCACTCGCGGCACAGCCAGCTGTAGCGGCACTTCTCCCCGCAATACCGGACGTGCCGATTCGGTGAGCTGTACGGCGGAATGCATCGTGATGTTCTGGTTCAGCAAGCCCAGATGAATCAGTTGGCGCAGCACGCTGACCCAATGCTCCTGCGATTTATCCTTGCCGATGCCGTAAACCGGCAGCTTGTCATGGCCGAAGTCCCGGATACGCTGGTTATTTGCGCCGCGCAACACCTCGACGATATACCCTAAACCAAAGCGCTGCCCGACCCGATACACGCAGGACAGCGCCTTTTGTGCCTCAACCAGCCCGTCGTAGCGCTTCGGCGGATCGAGACAAACATCGCAGTTACCGCAAGGCTGTTGGCGCCCTTCACCGAAATAGTTCAGCAGCACCAGACGACGGCAGGTTTGCGCTTCGGCAAACGCCCCCATCGCATTGAGCTTATGGCGCTCAATATCCAACTGTGGCCCGGCGGGTTTTTCTTCCAGACAGCGGCGCAGCCATGCCATATCAGCCGGATCGTAGAACAGCGCAGCTTCAGCAGCGAGGCCGTCACGTCCGGCACGCCCCGTTTCCTGATAGTAGGATTCGATGTTGCGCGGAATATCAAAGTGCACCACAAACCGCACGTTAGGTTTGTTGATGCCCATACCAAATGCGACGGTCGCGACGACCACCTGAAGATCGTCACGCAGAAACGCTTCCTGCACCTGCGCACGCCGTTCATTATCCAGACCGGCGTGATAAGCCCCTGCGCTCAGCCCGCGAGCCTGCAAACGCGCGCAAATGTCTTCCACGCGGGAGCGGCTATTGCAGTAGATGATGCCGCTTTTCCCCCGCTGCCCCTGCACGAACATCCAGAGCTGATCGAGCGGTTTGAATTTCTCTACCAGCGTGTAGCGAATATTCGGGCGGTCAAAACTGTTGATCTGAATGAGCGGCGAGTGAAGATCCAGCAGGCGAACGATATCGTTGCGCGTGGTTTCGTCAGCGGTGGCCGTCAAAGCAATGAAAGGAAGATGCGGAAAACGCTGTTTAATCTGCCCCAGCGCGCGGTATTCAGGGCGGAAATCATGGCCCCATTGGGAAATGCAGTGCGCTTCATCCACCGCGATCAGGGCGATCTGCCAGTGGGCGAGATGATCGAGGAAGCTGTCTGTCGTCAGGCGTTCCGGCGCAATATACAGCAGTTTGATTTGGCCGGTACGACAACCCGCCATCACCTCAAGCTGCTGTTCACGCGTCTGTGTCGAATTCAGGCAGGCCGCCGACACGCCATAGGCCTGAAGCTGATCGACCTGATCTTTCATCAGTGAAATCAGCGGGGACACCACCAGCGTCAGCCCGTCCATCACCAGTGCAGGGATTTGATAGCACAGCGACTTGCCGCCGCCTGTCGGCATGATCACCAGACAATCCTGCCCGCTGAGCGTCGCGCTGATAATTTCCTGCTGACCCGGTCGGAATTGCTGGTAGCCGAACGTGTCCCGCAGAACCTGAACCGCCAGCGCTTCCTTATTCAATACTTCCGCCGTAGACACGCCTTCCCCAATTCAATGAAATCAAACAGGCGCTATTTTCAGCGCCGTTTGGTAAAACTGCAATGGTTAGTTTGGTAAAACGACACGGGTTAACAAAGACAGTCGTTAACGAAGGCAGTAGTCAAAACGGCAAGCGCTAAAATAACCGCTGTTAGAACATGTCGTTCAGCGTCACCCCAACGCCGAAGCGGGTCTGACGGTGGTTGTAGTCAATCAGTGATTCACCGTAACCGCTAAAGACCTTGGTATAAAAGCGAACATGACGCGTCAACGGGTAGCTCCAGCCCAGTTCGCCACCGCCGTAGCCGCTGTTCCAGTTATAACGCCCTTCCGCGCTAAACACGCTGTCGCCCCACACATAGCCAACGCGTAAGCGGTAATGACCCATGTATTTGGTGATGTCCGGGTTATCGTCCTGGCTATCAGAGAAACGAATCCACGGTTTCACATCAACCTGCCAGTTACCGTTCTGTGCCATCAGGCGGGCATAGGCGCGGTTCCAACTGCGTGACGTGGGTTCGGAACGGCCGTTAGATTGGTGATTAAAGCCCACTTCCACATCCCGCAGCGTCCAGCCCGCGAAGGTGGAGTTCGTTGCCCAGCCCAAAAAGACCTGGGGTTCATAATCCGTTTCACGGAATGGAGAAGACTCGCTCTTATTCGACAGCTGCCACCATGAGCGCTGCGTATAGGAAGCCCCCAGCAGCGAGTTATCACCCAGAATACCACGCCAGATCGGGAACCCCAGACTCAACTGGTAATGCACTTCATCTTTACGTGCTTCATCGCCCCAGTTATAGCTCTGTATCGCCGTTTTATTGATGTTGCTGGTATAGGTATACAGTATGTAGTTGCTCTCGTAAGGATAGAGGACAAACGGGGTGTTGTGCTCTTCTAACAAGCTGGCAATAATGCTGCCACGTACCACCGGTTGATTTGGCGCAGGCGCATTTACGTTTGTTGTGTCTTCGGCATGAGCCTGTGCCATCAGTAATGCTGCCAGTACGAATCCGATTTTATGCATTCATTTTCTCCGACATGGTTTTTCTCCGGCATTCTTTTTATCCAAATAAAATCTTTTATCTAAATAAACTCTTTTATCTAAATAGCGATGAGCCTTCCTTCCCCACTCAAGCCCGCCATTCTACACAGTTCCGCGACGTTTGAATTACCGTTCCTCCGTTTCTTAGCCTTTTCTGGCAAGAAACAAAATCAATGCATAAAATAAACACTTGCATAACCTTATCGCATCAAATCACCTACATTTAATGTGTACCTCTTATTGCTCGGACGGAAAACAACGATGGCTAACCTCCCCTCATTTCAGGGAACGACATTAACCAGAGATACCGTGCGCCAGCTCGTTGGCGAGATTTTCATTTACAAAATGCCATTCAACATTGAGCTAGGCCTTGAGCTACAGCAGTTTGACGCTGATAAAGCCGTCCTGACGTTCGCCCGGCAAGAGAAGCTCATCGGCAATGCGGCACAAAAGATTCTGCATGGCGGCGTGATTGCCGCCGGGCTTGACGTTGCTGCCGGATTGGTATGCGTCGGTAGCACGCTGCTGCGCCATGAGACGATCAGCGATCAGGAATTTCATCACCGACTCGCCCGCATGGGAACCATTGATATGCGCGTAGATTATCTGCGCCCGGGCTATGGGGAACACTTCACGATAACCAGCACGCTGCTGCGCGGCGGCAATAAAATCGCTGTCGCGCGTGCCGAGTTGCATAACGAACAGGGGTCACATTTGGCCAGCGCGACCGCAACCTACATTGTCGGGTAGCCTTTCCCGTGGGCAAACAGGATTGTCAGGCAACATGGCCATTAACACTTTACGTGAAAGCGCTCACAGTTTTGGGTAGACTTAGCGTTTTCCCGCCGTCCTTATCGAGTCACCCATGAACGCGCAACAAACCCGTGAGGGGATATTTTTCGCCCTCGGTGCGTATTTTATTTGGGGAATTGCTCCCGTTTATTTCAAGCTGCTTGAGCACGTTCCACCCAATGAAATACTGACGCACCGTATTATCTGGTCATTCTTCTTTATGCTTATCCTGCTGACCATCGGCCGGAAATGGCGTCAGGTGAGCTATGCTTGCCGCAACGTCAAGCATCTGTTTCTGCTGGCATTAACGGCGGTGCTTATCGGCGGAAACTGGCTGTTGTACATCTGGGCGGTCAACAACCATCACATGCTGGAAGCCAGTCTGGGGTATTTTATTAACCCGCTGGTCAACGTCATGTTGGGCATGATCTTCCTTGGAGAGCGCTTCCGCCGTTTGCAATGGCTGGCCGTGCTGCTCGCGGTGACAGGTGTACTGGTTCAACTGTGGACATTCGGATCGTTGCCGGTGATCGCACTGGGGCTGGCATTCAGCTTCGCGTTATACGGCCTGCTGCGCAAGAAGATTGGTATCGACGGGCAAACTGGCATGTTGATCGAAACGCTGTGGCTGCTGCCAGTGGCGGTCATTTATCTGTTTTTTATTGCCGATACGCCAAGCAGCCATCTGACAGCCAATCCCTGGTCGCTAAACCTGCTGCTGCTCTCGGCGGGTATCGTCACCACGGTGCCGCTGCTATTTTTCACCGCGGCGGCCATGCGTCTGCGTCTATCGACGCTCGGCTTTTTCCAGTATCTCGGCCCAACCATCATGTTCCTGCTGGCGGTGGTGTTCTACGGTGAAACGTTCAGCAGCGACAAACTGGTCACGTTTGCCTTCATCTGGGGCGCACTGGGGCTGTTCATTCTGGATGCACTTTATACACAGCGTAAGCTACGGCGCACGCCCGCTACACCTTCCCAGCCTCAACACGGCGGGAAATAAAGCGCGATAAGATCGGGCTGAATACTAGCGTCGAAAACAGCCGCAGCGTCTGCATGGCAATGACAAACGCCATATCGACCCGACTGCCTGCGGCAATAATTGCAATCGAATCGAGCCCGCCGGGGCTGGTCGCCAGAAAGGCGGTCAGCATATCCACCGGCATCATTTTCGTCACCATCCACGCCATCCCGCCACAGAGCAGCATCAATCCGACGATCGACGCCATCATGTGCGGCAGCGTGCGTATTGCCAGTAGAAAGATGGGACGGGTGAAACATAAACCCACGCTCCAGCCAATCACGGCGTAGGCCAACGCCAGCAGCCACTCCGGGGTTTGCAAGTGCAAGGTGCCGCTGGCATGCAGCATCGAACCAATAATCATCGGCCCCAGCAGTGCCCCGGATGGAATACGCATGCGTCTTGCTAACCATGCGCTACCAAATGCCACGCCGAGCGTCGCCAGAAAACGCCAGTCCAGTGAAGGAAACCACACTAGCATCGCGCTGTTTTCTGCCGCTTCATCGCCTAAGCTCAGGCGAGCCACGAAGGCTGCCGAAGCGGTCACCATCAACACGCGTAAATATTGCATGAAGGCAACCAGTCGCACGTCCGCGCCGAACTCACCAGACATGGCAACCATGGCAGACGCCCCGCCCGGCGATGCGCCCCAGGTTCCGGTCGTTCCGGGTAGCTCGCTAAATTTGACCAGTAACCAGCCAGATAATCCACTGGCCGCCAGCGTCGCCAACAAAATGAACAGCACCAGCGGCCATTCATTCAGCAAAGGAGTCAGGATAGAAAAAGACAGGCTTTGTGCGACCAGACAGCCCAGAACGGCATTGCTGCCTGCAAATCCGACGGGCGGGATGCGAATCGTCGCACCGTTCAAGCCCATGACGACACCAACCATCATCGGCCCCAGCAACAGCGCGGCAGGAACATGGTAAACCTGTAGTCCAAACCCCAGTAATAACGAAACCGACAGCAATATTCCCCATTGCATCCAAGGAGACATCCCTTTCATGCACACGACCTGTTTTTAGTAATAGAAAGTAAGAATAGAAAGGACTGTCCGCCATTCTAAACAAGATGGCCGGAAAATGAACGGGCGCGGGAGAATAAACAGAAAGAGTGAGTCGGAGAACGATGAAGGGAGGAAGGCATGTTGATACGCCTGATGGTTAATTTCCATCAGGCGTATCGGTAAAAACTTAGAGCCAGTTTTTACGTTTAAAGTAGAGGTACGGCGCCAGTCCGGCGAGGATCATCAGCACAATCGCCCCTGGATAGCCAAACGACCATTTCAGCTCAGGCATAAACTCAAAGTTCATCCCGTAGCTGGATGCCACCAGCGTCGGCGGCAGGAACACCACGGAGACCACCGAGAAGATCTTGATAATCCGGCTCTGCTCGATGTTGATGAAGCCCATCGCCGCTTGCATCAGGAAGTTAACTTTCTGGAACAGGGATTCATTGTGTGGCAGCAGAGATTCGATATCGCGTAAAATTTCGCGTGCCTGCTCTAACTGGCCGGATGGTAAGCGGGCTTTACGCACCAGAAAATTCAACGCGCGTTGGGTATCCATTAGACACAGGCGCACTTTCCAGCCCACGTCTTCCAGTTCCGCCAGCGTGGACAACGCCTCGTCGTACTCTTCACCCTGCCGCCCTTCCATTATGATGCGGCTCAGTGATTCCAGATCGCTGTAGATGTTCTCGATTTCGTCCGCCAGTTGCTCAATTTTTGTCTCAAAGAGATCGAGCAGCAGTTCGTAAGCATTACCGTCCACCAGCGTTTGGTTGCGGGCGCGCATGCGGTACAGGCGGAACGCGGGCAGTTCACGCTCGCGCAGGGTGTACAGGCGGCCATCGCGAATGGTAAACGCCACCGTGGAGTTACCAGCGTGATCCTCAGCATCTTCAAAAAAGAAAAAGGAGTGAATATGCAAGCCATCTTCATCTTCAAAAAAACGTGCCGACGCTTCGATATCTTCCAGTTCCGGACGGGTTGCCAGGCTTTGTCCCAGTTCGTTTTGTACTTTTTCACGCTCATCGTCTTCCGGTTCGATCAAATCGACCCAAACTGACGTGGTGAGATCATCGGAGTCATCCAGTTCCAGACGAGATAAACGGCAATTATCCAGTTTAAATGCGCTCAGCATGGGCCATAGCTCCCCTTTCAGTAGCAGAGATGGACAACGCGATTGAAGCACAGAAACAAAGGTGAGGTGTCACCAGCAGGTTTCAGTCCGTTCGACGGATCTGACTCGTAGCGACAAAAACAGCGTCGCTGACAACCACGAAGGCTATCAGCAGAGGAAGATAGCCTTAGAAGTTGTACCTAATGAACAGGTTAGTGAGCCAGTATCGACTGGGTGTGTCCAAGGCGTTAGTCCTCCGAGAATAATGATGCGCGCATGTTACGCCGAGATGAAAAAGACTTCAACTTTAAAACCTCGGCTGAAACACGCTGTAAAATATTGGCCAAACGCATGAGATTTTCCAATAAATTAGGCGCTGTAATCGGTAAGAAACGCGGTCCCTTAAAGCAAAAAGGAGCCGCGTTTATCGATTAGGCATTGTCCGGCAGATAGGCGATGGCACGGACGGGGAAGCCGGGCGCACCGGCGAAATTAGGGTAGCTGACGTGGATATAAGCGCCGGTAGGCGGCAGCTGATGCAAATTGTTCAGCACTTCAACCTGCCAGGCATTCTGGTTCAGCACGAAGAACTCGCCAATCAGCCCGTTGTTACGACGGAAATCAGCGGCGGAGTCCGTATCCAGCGTTTCATGCCCAACCGCGCTAATACCGCGTTCTTCAAACAGGAACGTCAGCGCCTCAAGCGACCAGCCCGGCGTATGGCTGTTGCCTTGCTCATCTTTATTGGCGAAGGCGTCAATATCAGGCCAGCGTGTGCTCCAGCCGCTGGCAAACGCGACAAAGCTGCCTGACGGGATTTCCCCGTGTTCGCGCTCAAACGCCAGAATGTCATCAACCGACAGGCGGTAATCGTGATCGTTCGCGACGGCGTCTTGTTTGTGGAGCACCCAGCGGCAGCAACAGCTCTTTATTATCAATGCGATCCAGATAACGTTTACCCGCGACAAAATGCCCCGGCGCGTCAATATGCGTCCCCGTCTGTGTCGCGAACGTCACGGCCTGCGCATAAAAGCCATGATCTTCAACGTTGAATAAGGTCTTACGCTGCAACACGCCTTCAAACGCGCCAAAAATAGGAATTGATTCCGTAATCGTATGCGTAAGATCGACCCATTTTTTCTTCTGCAATTCGGCAATAATCTGGTCTAGCGTCATGGGCATGCTCCTTTTTTATTGTGATACCACACATCCATGGATACGCGGCAGGCCACCTATACCCGTCATACTTCAAGTTGCATGTGCGTTGGCTACGTTCACTCACCCGAATCACTTACCTGAGTAAGCTCATCGGGATTCCTTCTCTTGCCGCCTGCCTGAAACTCGAATTATTTAGGGTATAGCATTGTCGAAAATGACGATAAAGACTAAGACAGGGTTTTTATAAGTTATATAACCCCGTCATACTTCAAACTGCATCGTGACGATCACACCGTTTCCAGTCTGGCATAAGCGGCGACCAGCCATTTAATGCCCTGTCCTTGAAACGCGACCTGAAGACGGGCGTGATCGCCGCTGCCTTCCAGATTCACGATCGTGCCTTCACCAAATTTCGCATGGCGAACCCGCTGCCCCAGTTTATAGCCGCTGTCGTTTTGCGTGATCGGCGTGCCAAGACGCTGGTGATTGACTGGACGCGAGACGCTGGCGCGTAACCGCACTTCTTCAACACACTCTTCAGGCAGTTCGCCGACGAATCGGGAAGGTCGGTGATAGGCCTCTTTGCCGTATAAACGGCGGGATTCGGCGTAGGTTATCGTCAGCTTTTCCATCGCACGCGTCACGCCGACATAGGCCAGACGACGCTCTTCTTCCAGACGCCCACCTTCATCCAGCGACATCTGGCTGGGGAACATGCCCTCTTCCATGCCGACGATAAACACCTGCGGGAACTCCAGTCCTTTCGCCGAGTGCAGCGTCATGAGCTGTACCGCATCCTGATTGGCATCCGCCTGGCCTTCCTCCGCTTCCAGCGCGGCATGCGACAGGAAAGCCTGAAGCGGCATTAGATCCTGATCTTCTTCCTGATAGCTGAACTGGCGCGTCGCCGTCACCAGTTCCTCGAGGTTTTCTACCCGCGCCTGCCCTTTTTCGCCTTTTTCCTGTTCATACATGCTCCACAGGCCGGAATCTTTAATGACCCGGTCGGTTTGCACATGCAGCGGCAGTTCCGACGTTTCATAGGCCAGTGCATCGATCAGTTCAATAAAGCGCTGTAGCGATGCCGCCGCGCGTCCCGCCAGCACTTTCTCCTGCAACAGCGCCCGCGTGGCTTGCCACAGCGTCAACTGACGATCGCGCGACGTCTGACGCACGACATCCAATGTGCGATCGCCAATACCGCGTGTCGGCGTATTTACCACGCGCTCGAACGCCGCATCGTCGTTACGATTAGCGATCAGCCGCAGATAAGACAGCGCGTCTTTAATTTCCTGACGCTCAAAGAAGCGCATGCCGCCGTAAATGCGGTACGGCATACTCTGCTGCAACAGCGCCTCTTCCAGCACGCGCGACTGGGCGTTACTCCGATACAGAATGGCGTTATCTTTCAGCGCACCGCCATTTTCATGCCAGGTTTTAATCCGATTAACGACGTAGCGCGCTTCATCCAATTCGTTAAATGCGCAATACAGCGAGATGGGTTCACCCTCTACGCCATCGGTCCACAGGTTTTTTCCGAGCCGCCCACCGTTATGCGCGATCAGCGCATTCGCCGCTTTCAGGATGTTGCTGGTCGAACGGTAGTTCTGCTCCAGACGGATCGTTTCTGCGCCGGCGAAATCTTTCAGGAACAGTTGAATATTTTCGACCTGCGCCCCGCGCCAGCCGTAAATCGACTGATCGTCATCCCCGACGATCATCACCTTAGCGCTGTCGCCCGCCAGCATACGAATCCAGGCGTACTGAATGCGGTTGGTGTCCTGGAATTCGTCCACCAGAATGTTGGTAAACCGTTCGCGATAGTGGTTCAGCACATGCGGCTTGTTCAGCCACAGTTCATGCGCACGCAGCAGCAGCTCGGCGAAATCCACCAGCCCGGCACGATCGCA
The DNA here is from genome assembly GCA_021907015.1 of Pectobacterium sp. PL152. Taxonomy (GTDB): domain Bacteria; phylum Pseudomonadota; class Gammaproteobacteria; order Enterobacterales; family Enterobacteriaceae; genus Pectobacterium. The sequence continues at coordinate 2,127,992 of CP091064.1, forward strand.
CGCTTCCTGATAGGCCTGATACACGCGCTGCCACGTTTGCTCGATAGGGTTGCCGTAGCTTTCAATGTGCTGCGGGCGCAGCCCCTCATCTTTCTTCCCGTTGATGAACCACATCGCCTGACGCGGCGGCCACTGTTTCTCGTCCAGATTCAGCGCCCGAATCAGACGCTTCAGCAGACGTAGCTGATCTTCGCTGTCCAGAATCTGGAAATCCTGCGGCAGATTGGCATCCATATGGTGCGCACGCAGCAGACGGTGTGCCAGCCCGTGAAAAGTGCCAATCCACATACCGCCCTGACTGGTACCGATCAGGTGATCGATACGATGGCGCATCTCCGCCGCCGCTTTGTTGGTAAACGTCACCGCCATGATGGAGTACGGCGAACAGTTTTCGACGGACAAGAGCCAGGCGATGCGATGAACCAGTACCCGCGTTTTGCCGCTGCCTGCCCCCGCCAGCACCAATAAATTGCTGCGCGGCGCGGCTACCGCGTCACGCTGTTTGTCGTTGAGGCCATCGAGCAGATCAGAAACGTCCATAGGTACGGGTTATCCGGTGAGGGAAACGCCGCATCAACATGTAAGTAATGTCGATCGTTTAAGCATCGAGATACACGGGGCGACCACAGGGGTGAGGCCTCCCTGCGGGAACCTCCCCTGTGTTTCCCCTAATAACGGGCTTAAGTGACCAGTATTAGCACATGCGAGGGCATTTCCACTGGTGATTTATACAGATTAATGCAGTGATTATAGCAATGCCGACAGCGATGCCAACCGCGAAATTTCAATATGCGGCAGCAGTCGGGCATCCCCAATCTGCGTCAGGCAGCCTTCACGCAGGTTAATCCAGCAGGCTTGCATACCACAGCGGATCGACCCCGCGACATCGGTCGTAAGATCGTCACCCACATGCAGGATCTCATGCAAAGGCAAATTGAGCTTTTCCGCGGCCAGATGGTACATGTCATCAAACGGTTTGGCGCGACCGTGCGGGCCAGCGCGCAGGATAAACGAAAAATAGCGATCGAGGCCAAAACGGTGCGGCTCAGCGTTACCGTTGGTGATGGCGGCCAGCGGCACTTTCTCGGCTAACGCCGCTAACGTCTGGTGCGTCTCTTCCGTAATCGTAATTTGGCTGCGCCAGTGGGCAAAATTTTCCATTGCCGCTTTTGCGCCATCCTTAGCTTCTGCCGCGCTCAGTCCACGTTCTAACATCGCCAGCTCAGCTGCACGACGACGCCATTCGGTCACGTCGTGATAAATGTCCGGCTCGCGCTCAAGCAAGGTCTGGCGTAAGTCTTGAAAATCATCTGCCTGAAAGTCACGCAGTGCAGGATGGTACTGTTGCAGAAAGCGAATTGACTCTTGCCCTGTGCGCCGGATGACGTCCGCGTTGTCGTACAGCGTGTCATCCAGATCGAACGTGATCGCACGGATCGGGCCAAGAGATCGGTAAAAATGCATCAGGGTTTCCCTCGTTTGGCGCGTGGATGCGCGGCATCGTACACGGAGGCTAAATGTTGAAAATCAAGATGGGTGTAAATCTGCGTCGTGGACAGGTTGGCATGGCCCAGCAGCTCTTGGACCGCCCGTAAATCTCCGCTGGATTCCAGCATGTGCGTCGCAAAGGAGTGGCGCAGCTTATGCGGATGAACATGGCTATTCACGCCCTGCTTAATCCCCCATTCGGCAAAACGCTTCTGCACGTTGCGCATCGAGATGCGTCGCCCCTGATTGAGATAAACACGGCATCATCCTGTGGGCCAAACAGTTCGCGCAGCGCCAGCCAGCGTTCCAGCCAGGTTACCGCCGTTTTTCCTATCGGCAATTTGCGCTCTTTACTGCCTTTCCCCATGACCCAGATTTCACCGCTTACCAAATCAATATGCTGATAATCCATGCCGACCAGCTCAGCCAGACGCAGCCCCGCGCCGTACATCACTTCCAGCATCGTGCGGTCGCGCACCGCAAGGATCGTCCAGATCGATATCCAGCAGCCTGCCCATCTCGTCCACATCCATATTCTTGGGGAGTGGACGTCCGGATCGCGGCGTGGATACCCCTTTCGCCGGGTTCGCCGCCAGCACACCGCGTGACACCATCCAGTCGAGAAAGCTGCGCAATGCCGAGAGGCGCAGCGCCAAACTGCCTGAATGCAGTCCATCACGCTTGCTGCGGGACACCACGGAACGCACGCCAGCGGCATCCAGCTTACGCCAGTCAACCACACCCGCCGCAGAGAGGATCGTGATAACAGCGGACAGTTGGCGCAAATAGCTGGTCTGCGTGAGCGGACTAAGCTGACGCTCTACTTTCAGATAGCGCAGGAAAGCATCAACATCAGCTTGTAAGGGCGAAGAGGAAGGGGCCTCCGGTGACGCAGGCTGTCGGCTCATACCCGCTCAATCCAGCGCGCCAGCATCGCTGGCAGCATCATGGCCATTTGCTGGAGCAGCACGGTTCCCATGCCATCCTGATAATGATGGGTGTCACGGCTGCTGAAAATCAGCACGCCCAAATCGTGATTATTGCCCATTAACGACAGCGCAACCGACCCAACCTGCCTGGCCTGCGGCAGCAGCAGGAGCAGTTCCGGCCCGTTCAGGCTGCCAAGATAGTGGTTACTTTGCCCGAAACGCTGAATGCGCAGCGGCTCAAACGTGGTGCGGTTTAGTCCGAGGTGGGTAAAACCAGACGGCGCGCCAATGCGCCATTTATCGCTGAACAGACGAACCGTCGCGCCCGCCAGACCAAGCTGACGCGCCCAGCGTTGCAACCGATCCAACATGTCCGTCAGGCTATCCGCCGACGCCAATTCAGTTTGTAACCCAAGCAGGCGATTGAACAACGCTTCGTTCGCGCCCGCCTGCTCCATCAGCAGCGTGATTTCTTCCTCAAGCTGAGTAATGTGGTTACGCTGACGCGCCAGCTGCCATTCCACCAGCGACACGGTTCCCCTGACGGGGTGAGGAATGCGCATCTGCTCGACGGGACGCGCATTGCGGATAAAAAAATCGGGATTCTGTTGCAGGAACTGCAAAACCATCTCGTCACTGAGTGCGATCTCGCGCTCTGCCTGTTCCTCGACATTCTTCATAAATGAATAAATCCATCGTAGACATGCGTTGCAGGCCCGGTCATGAATAACGGATGTCCCGGCCCATCCCACTGGATATCCAAATCCCCGCCCGGCAGAGATACGCGAACGTTCGCGGACAATAACCCCTGCTGGATTCCTACTGCCACGGCGGCACACGCGCCGCTACCACACGCCTGTGTTTCTCCCGCACCGCGTTCGTACACCCGCAGACGGACCGTGTGGCTATCAACAATTTGCATAAAACCGATGTTGGCACGCTCGGGAAAACGCTCGTGGCTTTCCAGCAGCGGCCCCAGCGTTTCCACCTTCGCCGTGTCCACATCCTCAACCTGAATCACACAGTGCGGGTTACCCATCGACACCACGCCACACAGCACCGTATGTTCGTCGGCACGCATGATGTAGGTTTTCTCTGCTTTGACCGCGCGAAAAGGCACCTGTTGCGGCTCGAAATTAGGTTCGCCCATATTAACGCGCACCAGTTCATCATCCGTCACAGACAGCACCATCCGGCCCGTCTGCGTACTGACGGCAATATCACGCTTGTTGGTCAGCCCTTTCAGGCGAACAAAGCGGGCAAAGCAGCGCGCGCCGTTACCGCACTGTGCCACTTCGCTGCCATCCGCGTTAAAAATACGGTAATGAAAATCCAATTCAGGGTCGTAGGGCGGCTCAACGACCAGCAGTTGGTCAAACCCCACACCACAGTGCCGATCCGCCAAACGGCGAATCAATTCGGGTGAAAAATAAACGTTTTGCGTAACGGCATCAACAACCATGAAATCGTTGCCTAATCCGTGCATCTTAGCGAACTGCATTATCCTGACTCCCCCGCTTGCTTAACCGGGCGCGATCAACATCTACGTGACCTGTTATGTATTCTTGTCGTCACGCATTAAGGACGCATTGACGTTTTCTTTTGCGGCGGCTGGCTCTCGTTTTGCTGAGTCGTTGACGCACCGGATTTGCCATCGGCAGGCATATACAACGGACCTTTCAGGCCACAACCGAATAAACTCACTACTGCTAACACCAGAAAAAACTGGCGAAATACGTTCTTCATCACGTTAAGACCTGTCATTAATACTCGTATGCTCTCTATAATCGCAGGTGGATCATGAAAATCAATAGGAATCGAAAATGAACGATAGCGAGTTCCACCAATTAGCCGACGAACTCATGCTTCAGCTAGAAGAAATGCTGGATCGGTTTGAAGGGGATGCCGACATCGATTACGAAACCAACGGCGGCGTGATGACGCTGAGTTTTGAGAACGGCAGCAAAATCGTGATTAATCGGCAGGAGCCGCTGCACCAAATCTGGCTGGCGACCAAAGCAGGTGGTTACCACTTCAATCGTCAGGACGCACGCTGGATATGCGATCGCAGCGGTGAGGACTTTATCGCGCTGCTGTCATCCGCCTGTTCGGCTCAGGCCGGGGAAACCATTCGCTTCGGGTAATGGCCACATGTTCCATGGCCTGCAGCGCACCGTACCTCAGCGCCGCCCCAGTAATGCCAGTGCCAGTAGCAGTAACAACAGCATGCCGATACCGACCATATTCACCAGCGGCCAGCCGCTGGTCAGCGCCATCAAGCTGCCAGCGGACAGAGAGGCCAAGGCGTTAGGCACGTAAATCATCAGCGAATTAATGCCCTGCAAACGGGATTTATGCACGGAATGCGTAAAGGCGTTGAGCATAAAGGTCCCGCCGTTAAACATAAACGCCCACCCGATGCCGAACAGCGCCAGCGCAAAGAGGAAGTGCCAGAACGTCAAACCACTCAGCGCGACCGCCACGCCAACCACGTTACACGCCATGCCAATCGCTACAACCTGAATCGGAGTCAGCCGTTGCGCCAGCAGCACTAACAGCAGCGCGGGCGCATACATGGACACAAAATGCCATTGCAACACCGTCGCGCTATGGCTGACGGAAAATGGTGCTGGTGCATCGCCAGCGGCACTGAATTCATTAATAACGTCATCACCACAAACCCGACGGAACAGCTCGCCGTTCCCAAGACAAACGCCCGACTTTTCAGGATGGACGATAGCGGTTCACTACGCTGAGCGTTGGCCGTGGCAACGGACATCGGTGGCAGTTTAAGACCAAGCAACAGCAGTGATGTGATGACGCAGATGAACGCCGCCGCGATAAAACTGCCGAAAAACGGGTACGGCGCCCAGAGCTGAGATGATTGACTCGCAGCGAACGGACCGAGGAAGCCTCCCAGAATGCCGCCGCTGATCACCCAGGAAATGGCACGATTTTTCTGCTGACTGTCGGTAAAAATTTCAGCCGCGGCGAAACGATAATATTGATTGAAGGCGCAGGACATCCCCAGAACAAACGTCGAGAACACAAAGAGGAAGAAGCTGTGCAGCACAATCGCCAGCGCGGCCAGAAGCGCTCCCGCCAGCCCCAGCAGCGTGCCGATGATGAACGCGTTGCGTCTGCCATATTTCGTCATCAATGAGGAAACGGTGTAGATCATCAGCGCCGCGCCGCACACCGTCGCGGTAATCGGCAGCGTGGTCAACAGCGGAACAGGCGTCATGGATACGCCAACCAGCGTAGAACATAGCGTCATCAGGGAAATAATACTGCCGGTCAGCCCTTGTCCGAGCGCCAGCAGTATCAGGTTTCGGCGTTGCAACGAATCCATCAATACATCCTTTTCTGAATACGCTGAAAGCCGAGTATCAGGAAGTGGTTATAAAATCTGTAGCCGCTGCTTCATGGTCATCACCTCACCATCCACGACTGGCGTAATGCACAGATGAGAAAGCGCGCTGCTGCGGAACGGGATCACCTGCGTACGGCCGTCCAACTGCACAATTTGGTAGAACTGCGGCAGGTTGAAATTGATAAAGCTGGAACCGTAAGTAAAGCGATCGTGCGAAGACGAATAGAAGCGACTGACATCGCGCACCAGTTCTTCTTTACTGCCTTCACAGTGGTGATACACCTCAACGCGATTCGATTCATCCAGAATGTAGATATTAAAGCCCTGATTTTCTGTCAGATCTTCAAAGAAGAACTGGATAATCCCTTCGCTGGCGACGCCATCCACCACCGGCGGTAAATGTACATGGTTGGTTTCAACCTGAACCGGCTGGCCTTGCAGTTTATTGTTGGAGATTGCGCCATAAAATTCGACCGCATTTTCCAGCTTCTGCACCGACACGCTCAGCCGCTCGAAGAACAAGCCCCAGGTTTGCCCCGCCACTTTCACCGCTTTGAAGCGACCCGGCTCCTGACGCGTGCTGGTCAGACGCAGCTCAATGCATTCGGACACCAGTTGCTGCACACGGGTACGAATCAGCCCGCGCAGGTGCTGGCTGTAGCAGAACACTTCCAGTGATTCTGGCAGCGCCGCATCCTGGTGCATTTTGCCCAGAATGGTTTTCAGCGCTTCCAACACCGCCTGCTCGCCGCTGAAATGCAGGGTACGCACTTCGTTCCACGAGTTGCGATATAACAGGTCGATACTGCCGACCAGACACTGCTGCTGCTGGCCGAAGCTAAAGACATCCAGATGACGGAAATCGAAATGCACCACCTGATTGCGGAAGGCCGCCGTCGGATCGTGTTCCAGATTGACGATAATCGCCAAATGACGAATTTCACACGGGCTGTACAGCGCCTTCGGCGTGGGTGCAGGCAGTCGCAGCGGGAAGTGGCTGGCGACATCGTCCACCAGCGCTTGCAGGCGCGTGATATCGCACAGCTCGTTGCCTTTAATGTACAGACGCGTGCTTGGCGTCAGCAGGCCATTAAAATATGCCCACGCTACCAGCTTGTTCAGATAGCGGTTATATTCCAGCGGCTGATGGCTGACGATGGCATCCATCGACGGCGCCTGATTGTACAGGTACCAGCCAGAACGGTTCGCACGACCCGGCGGAACATAGATAAAGGTTAAATTCGGCTCCGACAAATCGGGCGAAATTTGTGGATTCAGCAGGGTAACTTTGCCCGGCAGCGCTTCAAACGCGGCATACAGTTTACGGGTCAACACACCGATATCCTGCGGGCTGGCGCTGACGCTCAGGTTATTACGGCGGGCGAAGCGGATCAGGTTGCGATAGGTCTGCATCATCGCATCCAGCAGTTCATTATGCGCTTCGCGTACTTGTTCGATTTTCCAGTTAGCGCGGTTATCCAGCATGGCCAGATGTTCGTCGCTCCATCCCCATTCTTGCACCAGTTGGCTCAGAATCTGGCGACGCCAGCCGACGCAGGCTTGTTCCCGGGAGAGCTTTTCACACACTTTTAAGTAGAAACATCGACGCGCCAGATCGAGGCGCGTGGGATCGTTGATCGCCGTCAGATAATGCGTCACGCGATCCAACATCATGCAGTAAGGATCCAGACCGAAAGAGACGATCTCGCCATCATGCAGACGTTTTTTAATCTCGGTCGACAGCAGGCTGGTATCCGGGTATTCCCAGGAATAGGCTTCCAGCAGCAGCGTTTTCAGTACGGCTTTATAAGGAGAATCGATGCTTTTATAGAGCTGCCAGAGGCTTGCGCCAAAATACTCTTCTGCCGACAGCGTACTTAAGCCGCCTAAATCCATCCACTCGTTAGGTGCCAGCGCCCCCTGTGAATATAGTGACAGCACATATTCGTCGTAGTGAGATTCTTCTTCGACTGGCACCATGTTCCACAGAATGCGTTTACCCGCCATACGCACAGCGGTACGGTAGAATTCGTCGAGTAACAGAATATGCTGCGTGGTGCCGCAGTCTTCACCGCTCAGGCTGCCACTTTCATTGTGGCGGAAACGGCTTTCATCCATCAGGAAGAAGCTGACCTCAGCGCCTTGCGCCGCAGCCCACTGCTCCAGCAGCGTACATTTCTTCTGTAGGAGCTGGCGTTCTTCGCTGTCCAGCCAGGATTGGTGACACACCCAGATATCGAGATCGGAGCTACAGCTCTGCCCGATAGACGAGGTGCTTCCCATGGAATAGATGCCCGTGATCGGCAGTTCGCCCTGTGGATGAGAACAGTCAAACTGACCCCAACGCAACGCAATGCCATCCAGGTACTGTTGTTGTTTTTCATCAGGCGTGTGAGTGCAGATACCGTGAGGCACCTTGCCTTCAAGGTAGCCGGGCATCAACGGGTGATGATGATGTAATAAAATGGGCAGAAGACTGTAAACCTGCTGAAAAGCGGGCTTCATTGCTCCCAGAGCACGGTCAACACGCAGTTGGTTGATCGCATCCAGTCTTTGCTTCAAAGTCTCGATGTAGAAGTACAAGACAGTTTCGCCTGATTTATCCCAGTGCCTAGAAAAACCCCGTGTTCCAAATTCGCCATGATGAAATTAGAAGAATGTTGAGCGAATTATTGCTGGAAACGTGATCAATTTAACACCTTGCTGAATGGGCGTAAAGAAAGTAAAGAAAGTTAGACTTATCTATCTTGCTTTATTACGAATTTACCTACCCGACTGCATCAGCACGGCTTCCTATCTATGTATGCGGCACCCGAATTTCAGACCGTTTTAAAAGGCGCACCGCTAATGCCCACAACCTGACACCAACGCACCATCAATGATACGATGGCGGAAAATGATAAAAACGGTATCAAGCATGTTAGCCAATATTATTAGAATTGCCACCCGACAAAGCCCGCTCGCCCTGTGGCAAGCACGATATGTTCAGCAGTGTCTGAATCACCTCTACCCGGATTTACACGTGGAGCTGGTGCCGATGGTGACCCGCGGCGACATCATCCTGGATACGCCACTGGCAAAGGTCGGCGGTAAGGGATTGTTTGTTAAAGAGCTGGAATTGGCGCTGCTTGAAGGGCGCGCTGATATTGCCGTCCATTCCATGAAAGATGTGCCCGTCGAATTCCCGGATGGCCTTGGCCTGACCACCATTTGCGAACGCGATGACCCGCGCGACGCTTTTGTTTCCAACCGTTACGACAGCCTCGAACAGTTACCGGAAGGCAGCTGTGTCGGCACGTCCAGCCTGCGCCGCCAATGTCAGCTGCGCGCCCGACGTCCCGATCTGGTGATTCGTGATTTGCGCGGCAATGTCGGAACGCGCCTGTCAAAACTGGATAACGGCGAGTATGACGCCATTATCCTTGCCGTTGCCGGTCTAAAACGCCTCGGCCTTGAAGAACGTATCCGCAGCGCGTTGAGCCCGGAAGAATCTCTGCCCGCCGTCGGACAAGGCGCTATCGGCATCGAATGCCGTTTAAATGACGATCGCATCCGCCAACTCCTTGCCCCACTCAATCACTCCGCTACCGCTGCCCGCGTCCTGGCTGAACGCGCCATGAATGTGCGTCTTGAAGGTGGCTGTCAGGTGCCGATTGGCAGCTACGCCGAACTGGAAGGCGATACACTGTGGCTGCGGGCGCTGGTTGGTGCCCCGGACGGTAGCCAAATGATCGTCGGTGAACGTAGAGGAAGCGTCTCCGACGCCGAACAAATCGGTATTGCGCTGGCGGAAGAGCTATTAGCAAAAGGAGCCAGCGCTATCCTTCAGGCCGTTTATCACGGGTCGAGCTCATCATGACGATTCTGGTTACCCGTCCGTCACCAACTGGCGAACAACTGGTGACCCGTTTAAGAAAGCTTGGCTATAACGCCTGGCACAGTCCGCTGATCGAGTTTTCACCCGGACGAGAACTTGCCAGCTTGCCAGCACTATTACAGACGCTGCGCGCCGACGATCTGGTGTTTGCGCTCTCACAACATGCGATTCACTACGCCGATCCGATGCTGGCACGAGCGGGCATCAGTTGGCCTGCTCATCTCGCTTATTATGCGATTGGTCGCACCACGGCACTGGCGCTGCATAAAACCAGCGCCCATCCGGTAATCTACCCTCCCGAACGCGAAACCAGCGAAACGCTCCTGCAACTACCTGAACTGCAAAACATTTCCGGTAAGCGCGCACTATTACTGCGCGGAAACGGCGGCAGGGAACTGCTGGGAGAAACGCTAACTGAACGCGGCGTGCAGGTGACCTACTGCGAATGTTATCAGCGCAGAGACGTTCATTATGATGGGCCGGAGCAAAGCCGCCACTGGCAACAAATAGGCATCGACAAACTGGTGATCACCAGCGGAGAAATGCTACAACGGATCTATACTTTAGTACCTGATTACTATCGGGCTTCCTGGTTACTCGGCTGCCGCTTGATCGTCGTCAGTGAACGACTGGCAGAACAGGCTCGTCAGCTTGGCTGGCGCGATATCCGGGTGGCCGATAACGCCGATAACGATGCGCTCGTGCGCGCACTACAATAAACCTGATCATGGGATGTACCATTATGACGGAACACAATACCCCCACAGCTCCATCCGACGAGGTTGCTGAACGGGTTGAACCCGCGCATCAGCAGCAGGATCCCGCACCGCAACCCAAACGCAGTGGTGCCGTGCTGGGGGCAATCGCGATTGTCATTGCGCTGGCGATAGGCGCGGGGTTGTATTACCACGGCCACCAGCAGGCGCAGAAAGAAAATGCCACGCTTCAACGTCTGGAAGCACAGTTAAACGCCTTGCAACAGCAGCACAAGCAGGAACAACAGCAGTGGCAGGACGCTCAGCAGCAGCAAAGCAAAGCGCAGGACACGGCCGCACAGCGTCTGGAGGCGCTAACGCGTCAGTCAGATGAACTGCGCGATAAACTGGCGGCACTTTCCAGCCATGACACCAATACCTGGCTGATCGCTCAGGCGGATTTTCTGGTGAAACTGGCAGGACGTAAGCTGTGGAGCGACAAAGACGTCACCACCGCAGGCGCGTTGCTGAAAAGCGCGGACGCGAGTCTGGCGGAAATGAACGATCCCAGTCTGATAGAAATCCGTCGCGCGCTGACCAGCGATATCGGTGCGCTGGCAGGCGTGAGCCAGGTGGATTTTGACGGTATCATCCTGAAAGTGAATCAGCTCACCGACCAGTTGGACAACTTGCAGCTCGCCGATAACAGCACCGATGAAGCGCCGATGGACGCCAACAGTACAGAACTGTCCGCCTCCTTGAGCGAATGGCGACAGAATCTAAGCAAAAGCTGGCACAATTTCATGGCGGATTTTATCACCATTCGCCGCCGCGACAGCGCTGCCGAACCGCTGTTGGCACCGAATCAGGATGTGTACCTGCGTGAGAATATCCGTTCACGTCTGCTGGTTGCCGCCCAAGCTATTCCTCGTCACCAGAATGAAGTGTACAAACAGTCGCTGGAAACGGCTGCAACCTGGGTTCGCGCCTACTTCGATACTACCGACCCCACAACGCAGGCCTTTTTGGATCAGCTCGATGCCTTAAGCCAACAGTCAGTTTCACTGGATGTTCCAATGGAGTTACAAAGTCAGGCGCTGCTGGAAAAACTGATGCAAACGCGCGTTCGTAACCTGCTGGCTCAGGCGCCAGCCACGCAGCAGGGAGAATGAACATGCTAAAAGTCTTATTGCTGTTCCTGATCCTGATCGCAGGCGTTGTGATCGGCCCGATCGTCGCGGGTCACCAAGGCTACGTCCTGATCCAGACGGATGATTATGATATTCAAACCAGCGTGACCGGTCTGGTCATTATGCTGGTGCTGTTTTTCCTCGCCTTTCTGGCGGTGGAATGGGTGCTCCGCCGGCTCTTTCGTACCGGATCCCGCACGCGCGGCTGGTTCCTCGGTCGCAAACGCACTCGCGCCAGAAAGCAAACCAAAGCCGCGCTCCTCAAACTGGCCGAAGGGGATTATTTACAGGTAGAGAAGCTACTGACGCGTAATGCCGACCATGCTGAGCAGCCCGTGGTTAACTACCTGCTGGCCGCCGAAGCCGCTCAGCAGCGCGGTGACGAATTCCGCACCAAGCAATATCTGGAGCGTGCCGCCGAGGTTGCAGATACCGATCAGCTTCCGGTGGATATTACGCGCGTGCGTATTCAGCTAGCGCGTAATGAAGATCATGCCGCACGTCACGGCGTGGACAAACTGCTGGAAGTTGCGCCCCGCCACCCAGAGGTGCTGCGTTTGGCGGAGCAGGCTTTCCTGCGTACTCACGCCTATAGCGCGCTGCTGGATATTCTGCCTGCGATGCGCAAGATCAATCTGTACCCTGAAGAACGTTTGCTGGATCTACAGCAGCAGGCCTATATCGGTCTGATGAATCAGGCGATGGCGGATGGCGGCAGCGAGGGGCTGAAATCGTGGTGGAATAATCAGAGCCGTAAAGTGCGCCATGAGATTCCGCTTCAGGTCGCGATGGCTGAACATTTGATCGAGTGTGACGACCACGATACCGCTCAGAAGATCATTCTCGACGGTCTAAAACGTCAATATGACGAGCGGTTGATCCTGTTGATGCCACGCCTCAAAGCCGGAAACCCGGAACAGCTGGAAAAAGTGCTACACCAGTACATCAAGCAGCAAGGAGCAACCCCGCTGTTGAGCAGCACGTTAGGGCAATTGCTGATGAAACACGGCGAATGGCAGCAGGCCAGCGATGCCTTCCGCACTGCGCTGGAGCTCCGTCCGGACGCTTATGATTATGCCTGGCGCGCCGACGCTCTCGATCGGTTACGTCTGCCGGATGAAGCAGCACAAATGCGGCGCGAAGGGCTACTGCTCACGCTACAGCAGCCTGCCGACTGATTCGCTACGCCATCCCTTTCATAAGGCTCCTTTTTGGAGCCTTATTCGTTTTATGTTTCGGAAGAAGGCCGTTACCGAACATTTTCATCAGACGAAAAAAAACGCTTACCGATAAACGGTAAGCGTTGAAAATATCAGGTCTGTCAGACAACAGAATGGTGCCTCACTCAACGTTATGTCCGGAAAGCCCGATGGAGATTTGCATCTTCATCTGGAGTTGGACGATAGGCACCTCAAATTGGCTCTGCATCATTCCCAGGATTATGAAGCCGAAGCAAGCATAGAAGGTGGAATGAGCATCTACACGTATATTTAAGCACAAATTATGCCAACATGCATAATTTTATTACCATCGTCTCTCAATTCAATGATAACCCGCTAATAATCAATGTTATTTATTTCCTCACGGGAAGAAAAGCAAACGTACACAAGGTGATAAAACGAGACCCCGCTCACAAAATATGTCGCTATTCAGAGACGGATTTATCATAAAAAACATTAACCATTATTAATCAATGAATTAAATGTCTCCTTTTTGAGACAGCAGATCACCCCAAGTGTCGTGTTTTTCCGACAGTTCAATCAAAGCTGCTGATTTAACATGCTTAGTCGGGCACGATAGCCGTTACGAATATGTTGGCAAGCCGCCTCTTGTGCCGCGTCCTTATCACGCCGTACCAGCGCTGCCACAATTGCCTGATGTTCACGCCGCGCCTCTTCGGTACGTTCCGTGGACTCATAAGTGGTTCCGCGCAGGAGCGACAAATGAATACGCAGATTTTCCAGCATCTCATTCAGATACGGATTGTGAGTTGCCCGGTAAATCTGGCGATGAAAAAGCCGATTATGATCGTGCAGTTGTCGGCTGTCGGTGAGGGTCTTCTCCACGTCGACCATATCCTGAAGCAGCGCCAGTTCTTCTGCCGACGCAGACGCGACAGCAAGCTCCATCGCCAGCCGCTCTAACCCTTCACGCACGGCGAAAAGCTGACGCAGTCGCTCATAGCTGATCTGCGCGATCATCAGTCCACGCTGTGGACCCGGCTCCACCAGCCCCAACGCTTCCAGACGGTGCAGCGCCTCACGAATCGGCGTCCGGCTCAATCCAAACTGCTTCGCTAACCGCGTTTCCTGCAAACGCTCACCAGGCAGCAGCTCGCCTTTCTCTATCGCGTTAATCAGTACCTCGAATGGCGACAGCGCCGATGCTTTGTCGTTAAGTGTTAAGTTCATAGTCCCTTGATATATCGTGTGACGGTCGGAATAAGGCCGCGAGCAGATGAACAAACGCCTCGCCTTTTATAGCGGTTCGCACCTTCACGCTACGGATCGTCATGCATTGAGAAAAATTCAAGTTTGCCCGACGCCCTGCCTTTAGCAAGGTATCGCATCGCATATTTTGTACTTAGCTTAGCGAAAAAGCGTCTTTGTCACTGAATGGGCGATTGCATATGCTTTTCGCCACACACTGTATACAAATGCATTCAACAATACAAAACGCGAATCTTAGCACCGTTCGGTGTACTGGCAATCTCCTCGCGTTTTTGCTTAAGGAGCTCCTACGATGTCTGTCACCCCGACGTTTCCTCGCGGCAACGCGCTCAGTCAGTTTATTCACAACGCGCCCACAATGACGATCCCCGATGCCGTGTGGCACGAAGCCAAGCGGGCGCTCATTGACTACCTGGGCGTCTCCATTGGCGCGACAGGAGACGATGCGGCCAGCGCGGTTCAACGCGTGGCGCAACGCTGGCAGGCTCAGGGAAAAGCGCAAATCATTCTCGGTGCGAAAACCACACCGGCGCTGGCGGCGCTGATCAACGGCACGCTTTCTCATGCAGCCGACTATGACGATACGCATCCGGCTGGTGCGGGACACCCTAGCGGCCCTTGCTGGTCAACCGCGTTGGCAATGGCACAGCATTACGGTGCGGACGAGCGCACGACGCTTATCGCGTTCATCACCGGATTTGAAGTCATGGCCAGACTGGGAGGCGGCTGGGTGCCTGGCGTAGGTCGCAGCTTGCAACGTCGAGGCTTTCACCCAACGTCGATTGTCGGACGCGCGGGGGCAGCAGCCGTTGCCGCTTCCATTCTGCGTCTGGAACCCAACGCCATTGCCAATGCGTTGGGGGCGGCCGCGACAATGATGGGAGGATTGCAGAAATCATCCGGTACGCACGGCAAACCGTTTCATGCTGGCAAAGCGGCCATGGATGGCATCACAGCGGCAGAACTGGCTGAGGAAGGTTTTATTGCCGCCCATCACTTTTATGAAACCGATGGCTGGGTAAAAACCTTTGTGCAGGACGGCAGCGCCGTCATCCCGCCACTCGATTTTGGCGACAGTTGGGAGCTATTGGGTAACGGCTACAAACTGTATGCCAGCTGTCGAGGAACCCATGCGTCAATTGAAACGGCGCTCAAGCTCTATCCACAGCTAAAAGGCCGCGCTATCACCCGTATTCATGCCAAAGTCCATCCAATGGGAATGGTGAACGCGGGGATCGCCAACCCGCAAACCCCGCTGGAGAGCAAATTCAGTATTCCGCACTGCATTGCGCTGGCGTTGAGCGGCTACCGCCTCACCGATACGGACTTTACGCAGCAGACCGTTGACGACCCGGCTGCACGCCAGTTGCTGTCACGCCTACAGATCGATGCCGTCGAGGGGCAGTCGGCCAGTTCCGCGTTTATTGATATCGAACTGGAAGACGGCGAAATACTCCATGCCGAAACCGATGTTTATCGCGGCCACCCGCAAAATCCACTGACCGACGTCGAGCTGCGCACCAAGTTTGACGCGCTGACCCTCCCCGTATTGGGGGAAGATCGCAGCCGTCGGCTCTATCAGGCAGCTTTCCACTTTGAGCAGCCGGGGTCGCTCGCGACGCTGACTTCGCTATTAGCGGGCTAACGCGCTTCAGTTAGACATAAACCATTCGATATAAAAATTTCACGATAACGACAGGACGCTTCCATGACCATTGCCCGCCAGCTTGCCCATAATCTGCTGGAATTCTCTCGCCAGACGTTCCCTGCCGACGTATTGGCACACGCCCGCACTGCCGTAATTGATACGCTGGGCGTCACGCTCGCGGGGGGGATTCAGGACGGGGCGCAAAAACTCAGGGCGGTAATAGTGCCCTCCGCCGCCGCGGGAAAGAGCCGTATTTTCGGTACCGATCTCAAACTTAACGCGCTGGATGCGGCGTTATTAAACGGCACATCCGCACATTTGCTCGATTTTGACGACTCCAACTCCTGGCTGCACGGGCATATTTCTGTCGCCGTGCTTCCGGCCCTGCTGGCATTGGCAGACGAGCAGGAAGCGAGCGGAGAAGCGATCCTGCATGCCTATTTGTGTGGTTATGAAACCGCGGTACGCATGGGCAAAGCCGTCAGCCCTTTTCAATATCGCAACGGCTGGCACCCCACAACGTCCGTCGGCATTTTCGCGGGCGTGGCAGCCTGCGCGGTGCTGCTGAAGCTTAGTGAAGAAGAAACGGCGACCGCCTTTGCAATCACGGCGTCACTCGCCTCCGGCATCAAATCCAACTTCGGCAGTCAAACGAAATCACTGGCAGTCGGCCACGCCAATCGCAGCGCCGTCATGGCGGTATTATTGGCGCATCAGGGATACAGCGCGGGGGATAGCGCATTTGAACATCACCACGGGTATTTCAACGTCTACAACCGTGCCGCCGAAAACGTCGACACCACGCCGTTAACCGAACCTTGGTCCGCACCGTCTCATATTCTGGACCCCGTAAAAGGGAATAATTTTAAATATTTCCCCTGCTGCTACGCCATTCTGGCACCGCTGGACGGCCTGCTGACACTACGCGAGGAAACCGGGCTGTCCCCAGAATCGCTGGAACGCATTCAGATTGCCATCCACCCTATTCGCTTCCCGCACATCAACATCCCGACGCCGGATACGCCGCTGGCGGGGAAATTCAGCCTGCACTACTGTATTGCCCGTGCCTGGGTGCAGGGAAGGCTGACGCTGGACGATTTTATTGACGAAGCGGCGCTGGACGACCCCACCACACAATCGCTGATGGCACGCGTTGAGCTCATCTGTCATGACGAACCCACCACACACACGGCACACGTTACGCTAATCACTCGTGACGGCCACACCTATCATCGCCGCGTGGCAGGCGCGCGTGGCTCCAGCGCAGAGAACCCGCTGCCGGATAATCTGATTGCGGAGAAATTCATCGACTGCGCTAGTCAGGCTTTGCCACGCCCTGAGGCGCTGGCGCTGTATCAACGCCTGCTGCATGACGATTATCGTTAACGGCGGAACGGGTGCTTGATACGAATTGAACGCATCAGGCATTATCATTTGTTCGACCACGCGATGGGTTTCACCATGCTACATATTGTTCCACCCGACATTTCTCCGCTCTTTGCCGGTATCCTGATTTTTTGCAGTTTTTTGACGTCGGCGTTAACGGCTGCGCTGGGGCTAGGCGGTGGCGTCACATTGCTTGCGATCATGGGCCTCGGGATGCCAGTCAGCAGCCTGCTGCCGGTACACGGCATCGTCCAGCTAGGCTCCAACCTGAGCCGCAGCCTGATTCAGCGTTTGTATATCGTCTGGCCATTGGCGCTGTGGTTTTTTATCGGCAGCGTCATCGGCATCGCACTGGGCGCGCCCGTCGTCGTTTGGATCCCAGACAGCGTGGCAAAAATTGCGCTGGCTAGTTTCATACTGTGGTCGGTTTTCCGTAAACGCACCGCGCCAAAACCGGTTAATCGATTGTTCTTCATTCTCGGCGGTGCGCTCACCAGCCTCGGCACCATGATTGTTGGCGCAACGGGTCCAATGGTCGCCGGGCTTATCAGCTCTCAAGGGGTCACCAAGCAGCCGCTTATCGCCACGCACGCGCTCTGCATGGTGTTACAACACGGCCTGAAGATACTGGCATTTGGGATGATGGGGTTTGCCTATCACGATTGGCTGCCGATGCTGGCTGCGATGATTGTCAGCGGCGTATTAGGCACCTGGCTGGGCACACGCCTGCTGGATAATCTGCCCGAAAAACTCTTCCGCACCACGTTTCGCCTCACCATGTTAGTGCTCAGCGCCCAGCTCATGTGGCAAGGCGTACAAAGCTTGCTCGCCCGATAAATCATCCCTCTGTGCCTTGCTGACCGTGCGAGGCACACCTCCCTTTTTTATCCTTCTGGTCGTGCCCGAAATGGCTATATCCAATATTCAGATTTAGATAGAGAAATATGCTATTTGCCATTTAGATGCAACATTGAGAACATTTGTATACAAAAGAGCGCGTCATAATAAAAATCATTAATTACAACAAATTAAAACAACACCGATCATTCTGAGGATACTTATGCTGAGAAAACTACTCTCGTTGACGACCGCCACAGCGCTGACTTTAGGGGGGCTTCTGCTGCCCGTCGCACACGCTAATGCCGCTGATACAGGAAATGGCGAAACGCTCAAAAAAATCAAAGCACGCGGTGAACTGGTGTGCGGCGTGCACCCAGCACGCCACGGCTTTTCCGCGATTGATAGCAAAGGACAGTGGACCGGGCTGGACGTCGATTATTGCCGCGCATTAGCGGCCGCTGTGTTTGGCGATGCGAATAAAGTACGCTTTGCCGCCCTTTCTACCGCCCAGCGCTTCCCCGCGATTCAGTCTGGTGAAGTGGACGTGCTGTCACGCAATATCACCGCTGATTTGTCTCGCGATACGTCGCTGGGGCTGAACTTCGCGCCGCCGACCTTCTATACCGGTACGGGCTTCATGGTGCGCACCAGCGCCAATGTGAAGAAGGTGGAAGATCTCGACGGCGCGACCGTCTGCATCACTCCGGGCAGCAGCACCGAACGTAACGTCGCGCAGATTTTTGCCTCACGCAACCTGCATTACACCCCGGTGGTTATCGAGAACAATAAAGAGTATGTCGCGGCCTACCTGTCTGGACGCTGCGACGTCATTGCCCGCGATAAAGTCGCCCTGCCCGGCGTGCGCACCTTTGATGCGGAAAAGCCGTCCGACCATGTGATTCTGCCGGGGATTTACTCAAAAGAGCCGCTGGCGATGGCGGTTCGTCAGGGTGACGACCAGTGGTACGACATTGTGAAATGGGTGGTTTACGCCACGTTCAACGCGGAAGAGATGGAAATCGGTCAGCAGAACGTGGATAGCAAGCTTAAGTCGACAGACCCGGATATACAGGCGCTGCTTGGGGTCACTGGCGATTACGGTCAGAAACTGGGATTGAGTAACCAGTGGGCTTACAACGTGATTAAGCAGGTCGGGAATTACGGCGATATTTATAACCGCCACTTCGGGCCAGATACCCCGGCCCCGCTGGAGCGCGACCTGAATAATCTCTGGACGAAAGGCGGTTTGCTCTACGGTCTGCCCATTCGTTAATTCACCCAATCATCGGCGTCACCCCCCGAGAATATCCGGGCTGACGCCATACCACCGTATTCACGCACAGATCCCCTCGGATAGCGCGCTGCAATCGGTAATGATCAGAAGAAAAGACCGCCGGTAATGAAATCACCACACCCAACGCTGCCGTCAGCCTCTGCACCGTCGTGGCTGGGAACGCCATCTTATGCGCGCCGTCTGTTGAATGCGTTTGACAGCAAGTCGCTGCGCGCCTGGATTTATCAGTGCCTGCTCGGCCTCCTGATTGTCGCTTTCAGCTACTGGCTCTATGCCAACGTGGTCGAAAACCTGCGCTCGCAAAATATCGCAACAGGATTTGGCTTTCTTGACCACACCGCGCAGTTTGAGATCGGTGAAAAGCTCATCGCCTTTACCCCACGCGACAGTTACCTGCGCGCACTGGGCGTCGGGTTACTGAATACCCTGTACATCACGCTGTGCGGCATCGTGCTCGCCACGCTGCTGGGCTTCTCCGTCGGCATCGCCCGCGTCTCTCGTAACTGGTTGCTGGCGCGGCTCTCCGGAGGATACATCGAGATGATGCGCAATATTCCGGTGATCTTGCAGGTGATTTTCTGGTCAGTGGTGATCCGCAACTTGCCCTCACCGCGGGATGCTATCGAACTGGGTAATCTGGGATTCCTGACCAATCGCGGGCTGTCTTTTGCCGTTCCCGCCGCACACCAGAGCTGGCTGTGGACGGGAATCGCCCTGCTCGCCGCCGTACTGATTAGCCTGATCCTGAACCGCGTAGCGCGCTATGTTCGGGAAAGTCGCGGGCGCTCTCTGCCGACAGGTCGTTTGACGCTGGCAGCCCTTATCGGGCTACCGCTACTGGTCTGGTGGCTTTCCGGCGCACCGGCAGAGCTCGATCGCCCGATCTTGCGCGGCTTTAACTTTCGCGGCGGCTTTACCGTCAGCCCTGAATTTACAGCGCTGCTGCTCGGCATTGCGCTCTATTCCTCCGCGTTTATCGCAGAAATCGTGCGGGCGGGGATTCAGTCTATCCCCAAAGGCCAGTTGGAAGCGGCACGCGCGCTGTCTTTTTCGCCGTGGCACATGATGCGCCACATCATTATCCCACAGGCCATGCGCGTCATCGTTCCACCGCTGACCAGCCAGTATGTCAGCCTGTCAAAAAACAGCTCGATCGCGGTCGTGGTCGGTTACCCGGAACTGGCAAACATCAGCAATACGCTAATGAACCAGACCGGCCAGGCGCTCGAAGTGATAGCCATCATGATGGTGGTTTACCTGACGGTCAGCATCGTGACATCGCTGCTGATGAACCTGTTTAACCGCGTCGTCGCTATCAAAGAGCGCTGAGGAGCACCGTATGTTATTTCCGGCCCTGTCACTCTCCGCCGTTCCCAGCCAACTGCGTACGCCGCTGCTGTGGCTGCGCCGCCATCTATTCAGCAGCGTGCCGCAAACGGTGCTTACACTGTTACTGGCAGTGCTAATGTGGAACGTCGGCAATAAACTGCTGCACTGGGGCATTCTCGATGCCGTGTGGTACACCGCTGACCCGGACATTTGTCGTGCCGCCGCAGGTGCGTGCTGGGCGGTGATCGTGGAAAAACATCGCCCTATTCTGTTTGGTCTTTATCCTTACGATGAACACTGGCGGCTGGTGCTGGCGATGGGAATCTGGTTTTTGGCACTTGGCCTGTCGCTGATGCCGCGCTTCTGGCACTCGCGTATCCTCTTACCGCTGTGGCTCGTCGCGGTAGTCAGCATCGCCATCCTGATGTCCGGCGGCGTGTTTGGCTTATCTTACGTGCCTTCCAGTGAATGGGGCGGACTGCCGCTGACGATTCTGCTGTTTAGCGGCACCGTCGTCATCGGTATGCCGGTTTCAGTTCTGCTGGCGCTGGGGCGTCGCTCACCGCTGCCTTTTCTACGCGGTCTGTCGGTTATTTTTATCGAAGGTTTGCGCGGCGTACCGCTCATCACGATCCTGTTCGTCGCCGTTAACGTATTCCCGCTGTTCCTGCCCGCCGGTATGGAAATCAACAAGCTGCTGCGCATCATCATTGGTATCGCGCTGTTTTTCGCCTGCTATCAGGCTGAGGTGATTCGCGGCGGTTTGCAGTCCGTACCACGCGGGCAATACGAAGCGGCGATGGCGCTCAATCTCGGTTATTGGCACACGACGACCAAAATCGTCCTGCCGCAGGCGCTGCGTATCTGCCTGCCTGCCATGACCAACCATGTTATCGCCGCTATGAAGAACACCTCGTTCGTCATCATTATCGGGCTGTTCGATATCCTCACCGCCACCAGTTCAGTGATGCAAGACCCGCTATGGCGGCGCTATTACATTGAAACCTATATTTTCATCTCGGCTATCTATCTGCTATTTGGCTTCTTGCTCTCACGCTACGCGCTGTGGGTAGAAAAGCGCATCGATGCCAGCCGTAACCCAGAAACGTATCACGGTTAAGCGATAGCCGTTGATGAAAACACCGACAGGAGCCTGGTTATCATGAACTTAGCCGCAGACACTGTAGTTACAAAGACTGTAGTTACAGAGACGTCAATGACAAACCATGTAATGGCAGACAGCAACGTCATCATTGAGATCGACGCCGTCAGCAAATGGTACGGCGCGTTTCAGGCACTGAATAACGTGACGCTGAACGTGCAGAAAGGCGAGCGTGTGGTGATTTGCGGCCCTTCCGGCTCCGGCAAATCCACGCTCATCCGCTGTATTAACCGACTGGAAGAGCACCACGATGGGCACATCCGCGTAAATGGCATTGAGGTCAATGACAACATCAAGAACATCAACCGCGTACGCTCCGGCATCGGTATGCTGTTCCAGCAGTTCAACTTGTTTCCCCACCTGAGCGTGCTGGATAACCTGACGATTGGCCCGACGCTGGTCAAGCAGCGTAAGAAGCAGGAGGCCATCGATTTAGCGATGCACTATCTGGAAAAGGTACATATCGCCAATCAGGCGCATAAGTTCCCGCTACAGCTCTCTGGCGGCCAGCAGCAGCGTGTGGCCATTGCCCGGGCGCTGTGCATGCAGCCGGAAATCATGCTGTTTGACGAGCCCACTTCGGCATTGGATCCAGAGATGATTAAAGAGGTGCTGGATGTGATGCTCGATTTGGCAGAATCCGGTATGACGATGATCGTCGTTACCCATGAGATGGGCTTTGCCAAAACGGTGGCAGACAAGGTAATTCTGATGGCTGACGGCAGCATCGTTGAATCCGCTCCACCGCAAGACTTCTTCAACACGCCTTCACATCCGAGAACGCGCCAGTTCCTGGATCAGATTTTAAGTCATTAATAGACAGAAAATATCCGCGCCGGAAAACCGACGCGGATAACATGCTTTAACAGGGCTTAGCGAGAGGAAAGCTGTTCCAGACTCTGCTTCGCCATCTGATACAGATAGTGCGCAGTCGGGAACAGGGCGCGATCGTCAACGCGGAATTTCGGGTGGTGCAGCGCATACGGTCCGCCGGAGCCGACCATCATGAACGTACCCGGCAGTTTCTGCTGATAGAATGCGAAATCTTCACCAATCGGGCTGGCTTCCACGCGGCGTGCTTCAAACCCTTCGTCACTTGCCACATTCAGCGCAAACTCAACCCACTCTGGCGTGTTGATCACCGATGGTGGCCCTGCGTGCCACAGGAACTCAATTTCTGCGCCAAAGGTGCTGGCGATACCTGAAACGATCTGACGGAAACGCTGTTCAATCAAATCACGCGCGTCCTGGTTGAACGTTCTGACCGTACCTTCAACGTAGGCGGTATCCGGGATAACGTTCCAGGTGCTGCCGCTATGAACCTGAGTAATCGACACTACCGCGTTGTTGTCAGACGACACCGTGCGGCTGATGATGGTCTGTACAGCAGAAATCAACTGGCCCAGAATGATAATCGGATCGTTGCCTTCATGCGGTTTCGCCGCATGGCAGCCTTTCGCCGCAATCTTGATCTCAAAACGGTCAACGCCCGCCGTCAACGCGCCGTCTTTCCCACCGATGACGCCAACAGGCAGCGTTGGATCGTTGTGGATACCGAAAATCGCTACCGCATTGTCCAACGCACCAACCGCAATAACTTCTGGCGCGCCCAGCCCGGTTTCTTCAGCCGCCTGGAATAAAATACGCACCGTACCTTTCAGCTCCGGCTCGATTTTTTTCAGCAGAATCGCCGCGCCCAGCGCAGCGGAAGAGTGAAAATCATGACCACAGGCGTGCATCACCCCTTTATTGAGCGACGTAAATTCTACGCCAGACTCTTCTTCAATCGGCAGGGCGTCGATGTCCGAACGCACCACGACCAACGGGCCATCCTGAAGGCCACCCACTTCGGCAACCAGACCGGTTTTCAGCGGCAGATCGAGGACGCGAATCCCCTCTTTTCCAATACCGCACGAATCTTCTTCGTGGTCTCGAACTCCTGATTCGACAGCTCAGGGTTACGGTGTAAATCGTGGCGAAACGCCTGAATAAACTGAGCCAGAGGCTCGTGCTGAGGTGCTGTTCTCATTAATACTTGCTCCACATTATCGTGCCCTGTCTGGCAGGGCCGCCTTGTTCAGGCGTGCAGGTGTGTCTACGTGTGCGTTAAATATCGTACTCAAGCGGCTCAGGCAGCTTGGTCAACTGACGCAGGAAACGCTGGGTTTGCGGGTTGTCCGAGAAGCTAATCACCTGCTCCGCCGGGCCTTCTTCAACAATGTGACCGTCCGCCATGAAGATCACGCGGTCAGCCACTTCTTTCGCAAACTGCATTTCGTGGGTCACGATCACCATCGTGGTGTCGTTTTTCGCCAGCTTCTGAATCACCTGAAGCACTTCGTGTACCCTTTCCGGGTCCAACGCCGAGGTCGGCTCATCGAACAAAATTGCCTTCGGATCGACCGCCAGCGCACGTGCAATACTCACGCGCTGCTGCTGCCCGCCGGATAGCGTCACCGGATACTGTGCCGCCTGCGGCAGCAGACCAACCTGCTCCAGCAGCGCCAGACCGATTTCATCCGCCTGCTTCTTCGGCATTTTTTTCACGACAATCAGCGCTTCCGTCACGTTCTCCAGCGCCGTCTTATTCTTAAACAGGTTGTAACTCTGGAACACCATCGCCGTCTGGCGGCGCAGCGCATAGGCTTCTTTAGAGGAATAACGACGCGTATCCAGCGTTTGGTCGCCAATTTCAATCGTGCCCGACTCAGGCGTTTCCAGCAGGTTTAGACAGCGCAGCAGCGTGGATTTACCCGAACCAGATGGGCCGATAATCGCCACGACTTCGCCCTTCGCGATATTCAGACTAATGTTGTCCAACACCACCTGATCGCCAAAGCGTTTAGAAAGATTCTTTACACTGATCATGTCAGCCCCTTATCGCTGTAGCGAGTGATTCAGTTTCTTCTCCAGCTGTTTTTGCAGCCAGGAATAAACAATGATCACCAACCAGTAAATCAGCCCCACAACCAGGAAGGTCTCAAAGAAACGCAGAGATTCGGCGGCAATCATCTTGCCTTCCGCGAACAGTTCGGAGACACCC
This sequence comes from Pectobacterium sp. PL152, assembly GCA_021907015.1. GTDB lineage: Bacteria > Pseudomonadota > Gammaproteobacteria > Enterobacterales > Enterobacteriaceae > Pectobacterium. The sequence continues at coordinate 2,152,696 of CP091064.1, forward strand.
AGCGCAAAGGCCACAGAGGTATCTTTAATCAGGGAAATAAAGGTATTTCCCGTCGCAGGCAGCGCATTCAACATGGCCTGAGGCAACACGATGCGGCGATAGACCTGCGCTTTGCTCATACCAATGGACAGGCCCGCTTCCGTCTGGCCGAAATCCACCGAGGACAGGCCCGCACGGAAGATTTCTGCCATATAGGCGGACGTTTTCAGGCTAAAGCCGATAATCGCCGCCGTCATGGCATCCAGATTGGATAAGCCGGGGAACAGCTGCGGCAGGCCAAAGTAGATGATAAACAGTTGAACCAACGACGGAATGCCGCGGAACAACGAGATATACAGTTCGACGATTTTTACTACCACGACGATCTTGCTTTCACGGACTAACGCCAGGATAAGGCCGAGAACCATAGCAAAAAACATCGAAACCACGGCAAGGAATAGCGTGGTCGGCAAATACATTAATACCTGGGGAAAGACCTTTAACAGGTAGGCAAGATCGATATTCATGAGTAATACCATTAATGCTTCCACCGGCCATATTGCGCCGGTGGAACAGGGTTATGACTAGGCTATATAACGAATCATCTGGCGGCATAACGAATCATCACGCGATATGACGACGCCGCCGAGATGACAACGCGAGGTTATTTAGCCGGTGATACCGTGATATCTTCGCCAAAATATTTTTCGGAGATCGCTTTCAGGCGTCCATCTTCACGCATTTTTGTTAATTCGGCGTCGAACTGCTTACGCAGCGCGTCGCCTTTTTCGTCCTTATGGAACGGGAAGCTCACTTCTTCAATCACCAGCGGCTCACCAACCAGCTTGAACGGCAGATTACGCTTATTAATTTCCGCCAGCAGGATCGGACGTGAATTCACATAGCCTTCAACACGCTTAGACAACGCGTCGTTCATCGCACCATCGCGCGTTTCATAGGTACGAATATTTACGCTGCCGTCGGCAAACGCTTTTTTCAGGTTGTTGACGTGGTTGGAACCCAGAACCCCGGCAACGGTCTTCCCTTTCAGGTCGGCCAGCGTATTAATGTCCGCGTTGTCTTTGTGCGTCACAATCTGGCTGCCGTAGAAGCTGTACGGCTGGGCAAAATTGTATTTTTCCTGACGCGCAGGAGTAATTGCGACCACGTTTGCCACAGTATCCAGTTTTTTCGCTTCCAGTTGCCCCATCAGGCCGCTGAAATCGGCAGTGACCCATTCGACTTTGTAGTTCAGATCTTTCGCAATGGCTTCCGTCACTTCAACGTCAAACCCAACCAGCTTGTTATCTTGCTTGAAGCCGCTTGGATAACTTTGGCCAGTTGAACCCACTTTCAGGACTTTTTCCTGCTCGGCGCTGCTTTTCCCAGAATCACAGCCGGCTACAAGAAAGGCGGTCGTCAGCGCCAGAACAGACAACGTTACTTTTTTCATCATTTTACTGCCTCTCTTTTTGAGTTTTTATCTTTCCACTGGTCATACAATTGGTTATCAAGGATTTTTTCCATCCAGATTGTCAGGTGTCCTTTTCCCAGATTCGTCTGCCCGACTTCCTTGAAACCATAATTTCTGTACATCTCAATCAGCCACGGGTGGTTTTGCGCAGTGCCAAGCGACACCGCAGGCGCTTTGAGCTGGTTAATCAGAATTTCTTCTTCCAGCCAGCCCATCATTTGCTTACCCAGCCCCTGCTTTTTATAGCCAGGGTGTGTTGCAAACCAGCCCAAATGGGGCAAACCGAACGGGCCAGGCTCCGGCCCCCACGGATAGCGGATGGTGAATGACGACACCATCTCCCCCTCTTTTTCCATTACATAAACGCCGTGTGAGGCAATATGCGTGCGCACCATGTCGATGTCCGCATGGGCGGCGGAAAAATTGATGCCCAACTGGCGAATCGGCTCAAACGCCGCCAGCGCCAGCGCCAGAAAAGTCTCATCATCCGCAAGCGTAGCCTGACGAAATACGATACTCATGATGTCACCTTATGCTGGCAGCAGGCCGGAGTTATCCGCATAACGAATCACGTCATCAACCTTCTGCGGCGCACTGCCAACGTAGTTAGCCGGATTCAGCCATTCGTCCAGATCGGCGGCGGTCACCTGCTCAGAAAGCACCGGATGAGCCAGCAGCACCGATTTAAAGGACTGATTTTGCTCGAATGCCTGCATTGAGCATTCGTAAACCAGATGGTGAGCAGTTTGCTTACCAAGGCGTTTACCAATCTCGAACATGACTTTCTCGGACAAAAGCAGGCCATTTTGCAGATCGAGGTTCGCCAGCATTTGCTTCTCGTTGACGGACATCCCACGCAGGATGCCGAGCGCATTCTGAAGCTGAGCAGACAGATAGATATTGATTTCTGGCAACGCAATCCACTCCGCACGCCAGCTCATCGCATCACGCTCGTGCTCAACCTTCATGGATTCATGAATCAGCGCGGCGCTCTTGAACAGCGGTGCAGTCAGGCTCGCCAGCCCTTCCAATGCGGCAGGGTTACGTTTATGCGGCATGGTGGTTGAACCGATTTTCCCTTCGGAGAACGGCTCTTCAATTTCGTTAATCTCGGTGCGCATCAGGTTGTACAGTTCGTTGCCGATTTTACCCAGCGTACCGCTGATCAGCACCGCGACTGAGGCGTATTCGGAGAAGCGATCGCGGGCAGACTGCCAACCGATATTCGGCGTATTCAGCCCCAGTTTATCCAGCGTCAGACGCTCGATTTCCGGCCCTTGTTCGCCAAAAGAAGCATAGGTGCAGATGGCACCGTTGATGTTGCCGACGAGAACACGTTCCTTGATTTCACTCAGACGCTCGAGGTGACGGATAAATTCATCCAACCAGACGGCCAGTTTGAAGCCAAACGTGGTGGGCAGCGCCTGCATACCGTGGGTACGGCCCGCCATCAGCGTGTGCTGATATTTCTTCGCCAGACGCTTCAGTTCAACGGCCAGCAGTTGTGTATCTCTTACAACAATATCAAAAGATTGTTTCAGCTGTAACACTGTCGCGGTATCAACGATGTCCTGTGTGGTAACACCGTAGTGAATAAACTCACCCGCAGCGCCGCACTGTTTCTGAATCGCGGCAATCGTCGGCATCAGAGAGTGCTTCATGCGTGCCGCATCTTTTGCAATCTCTTCAACGTTAAGCGCGCTTGCATCAGCGTTTTCTGCAATGGTTTTTGCCGCATCCAGCGGAATGACACCCAGCTCACCCTCAGCAAGCGCCAGGGCAACTTCGACTTCGACCTGTTTAGTCAGGCGATTATGCTCGGACCAGACGCCGCGCATTTCAGGCGTGCCAAAATTATTCCCTATAAGAAGAAAATCAATAAGATGTGATGCCATAATTAACTCGTTAGTGTTGGATTTATCAGGCGGGATTTATGTCGTCTTTTTAATTTTTAAAAATATAACATGCGGAAATTATGCGCTTTATACCTTTGGGATCTATCTTAGATCAAAAAGTTTGATTGCAAACTATGCATGTAGAAATGTTCGCTAACACTCTCTGCCGAGCGAAAAAGCCCATTTGTCACCTTCCGCTTCCTACAATGAAATTCCTTATCCGAATGACCGCTGACGAAGGATTATCATGCTTTCCCACACGACATCGCGTATGCCCCGTACCTTATTGATTACCATGATCATTGTTTCAGCATTCTCTACTCAGGCCCAGGCTCAGGATCGCTACCAGTTGGAAAAGGTGGTTGAAGTCAGCCGTCATGGCGTACGCCCTCCAACAGAATCCAACACGACGACGCTGGAGTCCGGCACGGCACGAGAGTGGCCGCAGTGGGTCACGCGCGACGGTGAATTAACCGGACACGGCTATGCTGCCACCGTGCTAAAAGGGCGCGATGAGGGCGAGTATTATCGCCAACAGCACCTGTTCGCTTCAGGTTGTCCCACAGAACAGCAGATTTATGTGCTCGCCAGCCCGTTACAACGCACCCGTGCAACCGCACAGGCCTACGTGGATGGCATGTTTCCCGGCTGTGGCGTTGCGACACATGCCGTTGAGGATGAAAAACAGGACCCACTGTTCCACGGGGATAAAATGGGGATTGGCACGCTTGACCCCGAACGGGCCAAGGCCGAGGTACTGAAAGCGATGGGAGGCGATCTCAATATCGCCTATCAGCAGCTTCAGCCCAGCGTCGAACAGTTGAAGCAGATCGTATGCAAAGCGGATAATCCGTGCCCGGTGTTTGATAAACCGTGGGCGATAAAACAGGATAAAGACGGTTCGATTTCTATCAGCGGTCTGAATACGCTGGCAAATATGAGCGAGGTTTTCCTGCTGGAGTACAGCGAGAATCTGCCACAGGCGCAGGTCGCGTTTGGTCACGTCCGCAACGTGCAGGATCTCACTCCACTAATGGCCCCGATGACGGCTAAATACGATTTCACCAATGACGTTCCCTATATCGCACAGCGCGGAGGTTCGCTATTCATGCAGCAAATCGCGCAGGCTCTGGCACAGGGGACGCAGGAAGAGCAAGACACCGCACAAGGGGAGCCGCCAGCAGCCCCCTACTTGCTGTATGTCGCCCATGACACCAACATCGCCTACCTACGCACGATGTTGCAGTTTCATTGGCAATTACCCGACGATACCGCCGATAACATTCCACCCGCGGGTAGTCTGGTATTCGAACGCTGGCGTGACACCACCACTCAGCAGCGCTTTTTGCGTATCTATTTCCAAGCGCAATCGCTGGATCAGATCCGTTCTCTGACGCCACTGAGCGGCCAGCAAACGCTACTGAGAGAAGAATTAACCTCTCAGGGCTGCCAGCAGACGGAAAAAGGCACGCTATGCTCTTTCGATACCGCTTTGAAATCAATGCGAAAAAGTATCGATAGCAGCGCATTGGCACCTGTGCATTACGCGCTGTAACGCACGATATCGCAGGGAACAACAACGTCTTGTCGGGTTAACGAATCCGACAAGATTTTCGCAAGAAGACAAATCGCAGACGAAAAAAAGCACATCGAAAGATGTGTTTTTTTTTGTAATTGGTCGGCGAGAGAGGATTCGAACCTCCGACCCACTGGTCCCAAACCAGTTGCGCTACCAAGCTGCGCTACTCGCCGAATGTACTGCTTTTTTGAACATCACTGATGTTCTCGTTTGTGTGGTGCGAAGAGAGGGACTTGAACCCTCACGTCCGTAAGAACACTAACACCTGAAGCTAGCGCGTCTACCAATTCCGCCACCTTCGCATAACTCACAAACTGTCAATCAACTACTATAGCTGCAAAATCTGGGGTGGCTAATGGGACTCGAACCCACGACAACTGGAATCACAATCCAGGGCTCTACCAACTGAGCTATAGCCACCATCACCACACTTTACATCAACTACTTATTACGCGGTACTTCCTTTTTACGGGATACTTTCTTTGCGAAGAAAAGTGTACCACCGCAGCTCTTGCACACAACATACTTCATAAAAATATAATGGTGCGCCCGACAGGATTCGAACCTGAGACCTCTGCCTCCGGAGGGCAGCGCTCTATCCAGCTGAGCTACGGGCGCTTAGCGCCGTTGCGGGGCGGGATATTACGGGCTTAGCGACTGGCTGTCTAGTGCTTTTTATCGAAATGATGCGTTTGATTATGATTTGTCCATTCCAAGCTAAATAACATACAGTTACGCCCTTCCCGCCCCAAAACACTACGATTTACCCTCTGCCAGCGACGTTTTTTACCCAGTCCCAGAGCGAAATAACATAGGCTGACCACGGCTAAAAACGCGACACCGACCAGTAAAGACATCCGCGTATCGATATTGATGTACATTCCCACCAGCACACACAGCAAAAATGCCATCGTCAGGTAGTTTACCCACGGGAACAGTATCGATTTAAACGGATGGGCGGCCAGCGCGGCACGATGCTGTTCACGAAAACGCAGTTGGCTAATCAACACCACAAACCATGGCACCATGCCCGGCAGTACGCTCGCGCTATAGACATAAACAAACACTTTTTCCGGGTTAGGGATAATGTAATTCAGCACCGACCCGGCCATCAGGCACAGAATCGAAATCATGACGCCCGCAGCCGGTACGCCGCTGGCCGTTACTTTACCTAACCAGGCAGGAAGCTGGCGATTGTTGGCCAACGAATACAGCATACGTCCACAGCTATACATGCCGCTGTTACAGCCGGACAGCGCAGCCGTCAGTACCACAAAGTTGATGATGCCTGCCGCCGCCGTAATACCAATTTTTCGCAAACGTCAGCACAAACGGGCTGCCAGACGTGCCGATTTCATTCCAGGGGAAAATCGTGACGATAACAAAGATCGCGCCCACATAGAAAATCAGGATGCGCCACAGAATGTTGTTGATTGCTCGCTTCAGCGTTACCTGCGGGTTTTTCGCCTCGCCCGCCGTAATGCCTACCAACTCCACGCCCTGATAAGACGCCACCACCAGACAGAGTGCGAACAGCAGACCTTTCCAGCCGCCCGCCAGAAAACCGCCGTGTTCGGTCAGATTGCTGAATCCGGTTGCCTGACCGTGGTTACCAAAGCCGAAGAAAATAATGCCGACGCCGACGACAATCATCACAACGATGGTGGTGATTTTTATCATTGCGAACCAGAATTCGATTTCGCCATACAGCCTGACTGCCGCAAGGTTTGCACCCGCCACCAGCGCAACTGCGGCAATAGCCGGTATCCATTGCGGCAAATCGGGGAACCAGTACTGCACATAGACGCCAATGGCGGTAATTTCCGAAATCCCAACCGCCATCCACATAAACCAATAACCCCATGCGGTGAGATAACCGAAAAAGGGATTCATGTATTTATGCGCGTAGACGGCAAACGATCCCGCGACCGGCTCCAGATACAGCATTTCGCCCATTGAGCGCATGATGAAGAAAACGAAGATCCCTGCGACAATATAAGCCAGCAATACTGATGGCCCAGCCCATTTCAACGCGCTGGCCGCGCCCATAAATAGCCCGACGCCGATCGTGCCACCCAGCGCAATCAACTCAATATGTCGGGCTTCTAACCCCGATGGAGTTTTTCCTGCTTTACATCTTCTGCCATATATCCTCTGTCTTTATGTTGTGCTTATCCCGACTGCTGCCGGTTATTGTTCTTATTCAGAAATGCGATCGAGTAGAAAGAATGTGCCCTTGCCTCAAATCAGCGGCCATGAAAATACCGTAATGTGAGTGTGAATAACACATCAGGGATGACGAATACGCCAAAGATAGAATTCTGTATTTCCGATTGGCTGGCAAACAGACAATTAAAATCGAATAGGAATAAAAAACAGAGCGATATATTGCAGAGAAAGGTTGGCGCGTTCAACGCGCCAATTCAGGAGGCTACAGGCGACCGCTGTAGTAATAAGCAACATACTTCAACAGCTTAAACTGCCGAAAAATACGACTCGGCTGGGACAGCAAGCGATACAGCCACTCCAACCCTAAGTTTTGCCACACCAGCGGAGCGCGCTTCACATGCCCGGTAAAGACGTCATACGTTCCCCCACACCCATATACAGGGCGTCAGGATAGTGGTGACGACAATCGCGCATCAGAATTTCCTGTCGCGGCGACCCCATCGCGACGGTAACAATCTGCGCACCGCTGGCACGAATACGCTCAAACAACGCATCGCGCTGCTCTGGCGCAAAATAGCCATCCTGACTACCGACAATATTGACGTTCCACTGTGCGCGCAGCTTCACTTCCGTTTGTGCCAGCACATCAGGTTTACCGCCCACCAGAAAAACCGGCGTTCCCTCTCTACCTGCCCGTTCCATTAGCGCTTCCCACAGGTCGGCGCCCGCAATCCGCGTGACGTCAGCCTGCGGGTATTTGCGCCGAATGGAGCGCACAATGCTAATGCCGTCCGCATACTTATACTCTGCACGATCGAGCAGCGTACGCAGAGCCACATCTTTCTCTGCCGTAAGCACTTTCTCAGCGTTAATCGCAACAAGTGTGCCCGTTTCAACCCGTTCTCCTGCAAACAGGTAATCAACGAACTGCGCCATATTGCGGAAACCGTGAATGGGCAAATCCCGAATGGTATACAGAGGAATTGTCTCTGTGGTTTTTAACGCTGTCATCACTGCTCCTTTATCACAGGATCCGGTACGGTATTGGATGTCGGCACCAGCGGCGTCGCACGCATACGCATCAGACGCTGCCGGATGAGCCCAGCGCTTTCCAGTAACCAGTAGAGCAGCTTGGCAACCAGCAGGCACAGGCCAAATACCAGACAGAAAAAAACCACGCGTGAAACAAAAGAATCGACGCCTTCACGCGTCAGCACAATAATATTGAACACCGCCCCAAAGCAGAACGCCTGCAAAATAGCAGCCTTATAGCGATTGCTGTCGTTCTTCCCTAACTCGTACACCCAGTCGAACCACTTGATCACTAACCCGACTGCAATTGCGCCGAGCGGGATAAACAGCACGCCGCCCATCACTACCAGTGACCCTAGCAGCGTGGGAGATATCGCCAGCCCGGAGTGGTTATTCAACACTTCCCAAGTGAAATAGTTCGCACTGTTCAACACCAGATTCGGACGGTCCGGCCATAGCCAGGAGGGAATGAAAACATAGAAATCACGGGCAATCGGTGCCAACCCCTGAAATTCAATCTTGTCGTAGTTCTGCCACAGCAGCGCCAGATTTTCCCAGGGCGAAAAGGTATCACGGGTTAAATAGAGGAAGGTATAAAAGGCGTAATCACCACTGACGTCCAGCCCATAGCGCTTCAGCGCCAGCCAGAACATCCCGACAACCCCGAATGCGCCTGCCGCAACCAGCATCCACAGCGTAATCCAGCCGCGCACAATACCAATAAACAGAAACAGCGCGAAGGCGATGATCAGATTTGCACGCGTTCCGCCGACAATCACGTAGGTCAGCATCCCAAATGCAACGGTACCGATGAGGAACATCAGCCACGCACGCTGCGTCTGACGCAGGAAATACACCACCAGCATCGCCGGAATGAAGAAGTAGAAGAAGCGTTTCAACGCCACGCCGGACACATCACTGGAGAATATCTGGCTGTAAGAGCGCAGCTTAAACAGCAAGAAGCCATTGTTGAGAAAGAAAATACCGACGGTGGCGACCGCGATCAACGCCAGCAACAGCCAGGTCAGATTGGCTTCAACCCGATTCACCGTCAGAAGTGGCGCACGCGGCACAGAGGTTTTCTGGCGCAGTCGCGTCTTATAGCTGACGTAATAGATTGCATAGAACGCCGTCGCAGACAGCATCGCCTGAAGCAGGAACTGTACCGGAACGACGTCAACGCCGAACCGGAACACCAGCACACAGGTAAACGGAAAACCAAAATAGAACGTCAATAAATAGAGCAGGGAAAACAGCACGTTAAAATTAAAACGCACCCGCCGAAACTCCATCCAGGTCAGGCTCAGGATAAAGATGACTGACATCAGGTAGACGACAAACAGCCCACCAAATTGCCCCAGCGTCATGTTGGTTCTCCCGTCGCCAACGCCAGCGCCTCTCGCCAGCCCTGCAGATAATTGGGATTAAAGAACGCGATTTGGTGCTTATCGACCGATGCCAGTTGGCGCTGCGCCTCACGCACCAGCGCTTCATCCAGCTCGTCACCGTAAAACAGCACGGGCAGTTCCTGTTCCGTCAGATCCTGCCAGAACGGATTTTGCCGACTGATCACGAACGGCACGCCAAACTGAATCAACAAACATAGCGTCCCGATACCTTGCTGGCGGTCGAAAATAAAATAGCCCAAATCGCAGGTGCGCAGCATGTTGAGATAATCATCAAACGCCAGTTGGTCTTTCAGCAGCTGGAAATTTTTCACGCCGAACAGCGCCAAACCGTCTTTTTCCACCTGCGCAATGTAGGATGCGTTATTCGCGGGGTAACCCATTGGCACAATCACCCGCACATTTTTCCCGAACTGTTTGTGAATCGCCCGCAGCGCTTCCTGATGACGATTCGTGCGATCGCCAGAATTGCCGACCAGAATCGTCATCGGCCCTGCCAGCGGTTTATCCACCTGCATGCCCGTTAGCGCTGGATTCATGCGCGTTGGGAAGTACAGCAATGACGTCGGCACGCGAGGCGAACGCTGCTGATACCACGCCAGATCGCCACGCGTAGCAAACACGTGTCCAACACGCTTTTGCGCCATGCGCCGAAGCCAATAAAACAGGCGATATTTCAGGCCGCTTGCTTCTTCATACAAATCCGCGCCCCACACGTGCCAGTAAACCTGCTCGGATTTGATTTTTCCGCTCAGCAGCGCCAGCCACAGCGTAGGGTTAAACTGCCCATGCAGGAAAAAGCGCATCTTACGGTTCGCTTTCGCTCTGGCAATGACGGCCTCGGCCAGCGTTTTCTTATCCACGCAGGTTTCGATACGCAACGCGGGAAAATCAGCCGATGAAATGCCATCGCGGGACGCCACGATGAAGTGCCGAATCTGCTGTTCGGGGAGTTCCGTCGCCAGTACGTCGTTAAAAAAACGTAAAACGGTCTGGTTATGATGCGGGATGTCAGATCCCAATACATGAATCAGTGTCGTCATGCTCGCCTACGGTAAATAATGAATACGCAACAACAAAGCAAAAAATAGACCAGGTAGGTTGCCATATAGGCCTGTGCCGCACCTTGTGCGCCATACAGCGGAATTAGCCAATGGGAAAAACCGGTCAACAGGAGGAACTGGCTCACTTCCGTGAGTAGATAAAAGCGCAGCGCCGCTTTCGCAATGACCAGATAGCCAAAGACGTAAGCGCCCACTTTCATTACATCGCCTACCAATTGCCAAACGAAGAGATCTCGCATTGCCGTGAACTCGCTGGAGAACAGTAGCCAGATGGCAAAATCTCGCAGCAGCCACACGCAAAAGCTGACGCCCGCCACGACGGGTAGTACAAACTTCAGTGAACGAACAATTTCCTGCGACAACGCGGCTTTATCCGTCAGGCGCGAGAGTGTCGGCAACAGATAAACGGTAAAGGAGGCGGTAATGAATTGCAGGTAAGCATCGGAAATACTGCTGACGCCCTGCCAAATACCCACTTCATCCCAACTGTAATGCGCCGCCAACAGGTTACGCATCATGATGTACGCAACGGGCAGCGTCACCGCGGTCATCAACGCCATCAGCGTAAATTTGCCCAACTGCCCAGCAATGGCGCGATCCCACGCTGGTTTTAGCGACGCCAGCGACAGCGGTGTACGTCGCAGTAGCATGATGCCTGCTGGAATCACCAGCAGCGCGGGCACCAGCGCCAGCCCAGCCAGTGCGCCAACGTAGCCGCCCAGTTTCAGACAGAGCCAAAAGGCCGCCAGCCCGATCAGGCTACCACCGATGACGGCCAGCGCGTTGCCTATCGCATCCCGATAGCCTTTTAGGATCGCCAGAAACAGGTTGGCATAGGCGATACCCATTTGGATAAACGCCAGCGCACGCACCACATCGCGATAGTCGTCATGCCCAAATAGCAGATTGGCAATAGGCGTGGCAGCGGTCAGAAAGAGTATCGCCAGCAGCGTGGAAAACCCCAGCACCAGCGTGACAGACGTACCGAGCAGCGGCCTCAGCCGTTCCGGCTGTTGCTGATACTCCGCCACGTATTTAGTGACGCCGTTGAAGATCCCTGCGCCGGCTAACACGCCCAGCACCGTAATCAGCTGGCGGAAATTCCCTGCCATTCCCACACCGCTGGGGCCAAACGTGACCGCCAGCAGTTTGACGACAACCAGCCCCGCGCCGATTTTTATCAGCGTGGAACCAGCCGTCCATATCGATGCTTTCGCCAACGACATATCAGGAGAAGAAGCTCAGAATGGTATTGATGACCGTCCGCTGATTGACGTCTGACAGGTTATAGAACAGCGGTAAACGCACCAGCCGCTCGCTTTCCTGCGTGGTATAGCGATCTTCACCGGAGAAATGACCAAAGTTCAGGCCGGCCGGGCAACTGTGCAGCGGGATATAATGAAAGACCGTCATGATTTCGGCTTCTTTCATGTAATTGATAAACGCACTGCGGTCATCCTGATCGCGCAGTTTGATATAAAACATGTGCGCGTTGTGAATGCCATTGGCAGGTACGGTCGGCAGCGTAATACGCCCGGCGTCGGCCAATGATTTGAATGCCGCATAGTAGTTCTGCCACAGTTTCAGGCGACGCTCGTTGATCGGCCGTGCCGCTTCCAACTGTGCCCAGAGATAGGCAGCCTGAATATCCGCCATCAGGTAGCTTGAACCGATATCACGCCACGTGTATTTATCCACCTGTCCGCGGAAAAACTGGCTACGGTTAGTGCCTTTTTCACGGATGATTTCCGCGCGCTCCACCAGTCTGGCGTCATTAATCAGCGTGGCACCACCCTCACCGCCTGAGGTGTAGTTCTTGGTCTCATGAAAGCTGAAGCAGCCGATGTGGCCAATGGAACCCAAAACGCGGCCTTTGTAGCTGGACATCACGCCCTGCGCGGCATCTTCCACGACATATAAATCGTATTTCTTCGCCAGCGCCATAACCGCGTCCATCTCGCAGGCCACGCCCGCGTAGTGAACTGGCACGATAATGCGCGTCTTTTCCGTAATGGCCGCTTCGATTTTCGTCTCGTCAATGTTCATGGTATCCGGGCGGATATCGACAAACACGATTTTCGCACCACGCAGCACAAAGGCGTTAGCGGTGGAAACGAAGGTATAGCTCGGCATGATCACTTCATCACCAGGCTTAACATCCAGCAGGATAGCGGCCATCTCCAGCGAAGCCGTGCAGGACGGCGTGAGCAGGACTTTTTTACTGCCGGAATAATGTTCCAACCACTGCTGACAACGGCGGGTAAACCCACCATCGCCGCACAACTTACCGCTGCCCATGGCAGCCTGCATATAATCCAGTTCCGTACCGACAACCGGTGGCGCATTAAATGGAATCATGTGATCACCTGTATAACCAATACGCCGTGCTCTCAATCGTGGCACCACGGCGAAGATAAAGACGAAGCGCCGCCACGTTGCCAACCTGCGTCGCGACCCGAAGACGAATCAATCCTTGTTGTCGACACCACGTTTCCGCCAGCGCCATCAGTTGTGAACCGACGCCCCGTACCGTAACGCCAGGCCAAACGCCCAGTAGTCCGATACGAGCATCCGATTCATTCACTCTGCGTAGCGTGACCCATCCCTGTGGATTGCCAGCGGCATCTTCCGCCAGTAAACAGCAGTGGTCGAACGTACCGCGCACGGCATTTTCAATCCACTGCGCATAGAAACGCCCGCTATCCTCCGGCTGGTACCACGGAGAACGAAAACGGCTGAGCGCAAAAACACGAGATGCCGCGTCCCTCAGTGCCGGGATATCGTCGGGCACGGCTTCACGCCAGCGCGGTAGCGGCGTAACCACTGTAGGCCGTTCCAGCGACAAACTGAGATCGACTTCGCCTTCCACCAATCGAAAACCAAGATCGGCAAGCGCATCAGCCAACACCAGATTGTCCGCCGCAATTTTGGCCTGCGTCAGCGTAAATGCGCTCAGCGCATCAGGCGCCAACGCGGGCACAGACGGCGAAAAATTCAGCTTACCGCTGTCAATCTGGAAGAATTCACTCTCCCAGCCCAGCGGTTCAACCGTGGCGCGAATCTCTCCCTGTCCTACTGATACCGGATGGGTCATTATTTCGCTCCTTCTTTTTCCGCCATCAGACGCAGGATTTAATCGTTCAGCCCTAAACGTTCGCCGGCATAAGAACCATCCTGCACGCTGCGCCACCATTTTTCGTTATTCAGATACCAACTGACGGTTTTTCTCATGCCCGTTTCAAACGTTTCTTCAGGACGCCAGCCCAGTTCACGTTCAATTTTCCCGGCATCGATCGCGTAGCGCATGTCGTGACCAGGGCGGTCTTTCACATAAGTGATGAGATCGCGGTAATGTTCCACACCCGCGGGTTTATTCGGCGCCAATTCTTCCAGCAGCGCACAAATGGTCTGCACGACTTCGATGTTTTTGCGCTCGTTATGGCCGCCGATGTTGTACGTTTCGCCGATTTCGCCTTCTGTCACCACCTTGTACAATGCGCGAGCGTGGTCTTCGACAAACAGCCAGTCGCGGATTTGCGCACCGTCACCGTAAACCGGCAGCGGTTTACCCGCGACCGCATTCAGGATCACCAGTGGAATCAACTTCTCAGGGAAGTGGTAAGGGCCGTAGTTATTCGAGCAGTTGGTGATAATCGTCGGGAACCCGTAGGTACGCAGCCAGGCGCGAACGAGGTGGTCGCTGGATGCCTTCGATGCGGAATAAGGGCTGCTCGGCGCATAAGACGTCGTCTCGGTGAACAGATCGTCTGTCCCGTGTAGATCGCCAAACACTTCATCAGTAGAGATATGGTGAAAACGGAACGCGCGCTTGTCCGCATCAGCCAGGCTCTGCCAGTAGTGGCGTGCCGCTTCCAGCATGGTGTAGGTGCCGACAATATTGGTTTCGATAAACGCCGCCGGGCCGTCGATAGAGCGATCGACGTGGCTCTCTGCCGCTAAATGCATCACCAGCGCGGGCTGGTAGGCCTTGAAGACGCGGTCCAGCTCAGCACGATCGCAGATATCCACCTGCTCGAACGCGAAACGTTCGCTATCGGCAACGGGAGCCAGAGAAGACAGGTTACCGGCGTAAGTCAGTTTATCAACAATGACGACGCTGTCCTGCGTCTCCGTCAGAATGTACCTGACCAATGCTGAACCAATAAACCCTGCACCACCTGTAATTAAAATACGTTTCAACGCCATACTCCTTTGGTATCAATCACCCACTGTTGTTTCACATCTTCTGGATTAATCGCTTTAAACTGACGGTGGTCGACCAACATGACCAGCACATCGGCTTCTTTTAATGCACTGCTAATATCGACCAGTTTCACCTGCCCGGCCAACACGGACGGCAGGTGTTTAACATTCGGTTCGACGGCTAACGTCACGCCGGTATTCCATTGTGCAATCATGGACGTAATCCCTACCGCAGGGCTTTCGCGCAGATCGTCAATATCGGGCTTGAACGCCAGCCCAAAACAGGCCACCGTGACCTCGCTGGCGCGTTTATCCGTTTGTGCCAGATAATCCGCCACGGCTGCTTTAACGCGATCTACGACCCAGAGTGGCTTGCCATCGTTCACCAGTCTGGCGGTATGAATCAACCGAGCCTGCTGCGGATTCTGCGCCACAATAAACCAGGGATCGACCGCAATACAGTGTCCGCCGACGCCAGGGCCGGGTTGCAGGATATTGACGCGGGGATGGCGGTTTGCCAATCGGATAAGTTCCCATACGTTAATGTTTTGTTCGGCACAAATCAGCGAGAGCTCATTGGCGAAAGCAATGTTGACATCGCGGAAGCTGTTTTCCGTCAGCTTGCACATTTCGGCAGTGCGGGAGTTAGTAACCACACACTCACCCTCGAGGAAAATTTTATATAACCCACAGGCGCGCGCAGAGCACACCGGGGTCATTCCGCCAATGACGCGATCGTTTTTAATCAGCTCAACCACAACCTGGCCGGGCAGCACGCGTTCAGGACAATAGGCAATATTGATGTCCGCCGTTTCTCCCACCTGCTGCGGAAACGTCAAGTCTGCACGCGCATCGGCTAGCCATTCAGCCATTTGCTCGGTTGCACCTACGGGGGATGTCGATTCCAGAATCACCAGATCGCCTTTCTTCAGAACAGGCGCAATGGACGCTGCCGCAGCCTGAACGTAAGCCAGATCGGGTTCGTGATCGCCTTTGAATGGGGTAGGAACGGCGATCAGGAAAGCGTCGGCTGGCACAGGCTTTGTCAGCGCCTGAAGGTAACCATTTTCCACTGCCACTTTGACCAACGCATCCAGATCGGGCTCGACGATATGGATTTCGCCGCGATTAATGGTTTCTACCGCCAGTTTGTTCACATCGATACCGATGACTTTTTTCTGGCGCGACGCAAACGCCGCAGCGGTGGGTAAACCGATGTAGCCCAAACCTATTACGGAAATGGTAGTAAAGCTCATAGTGTCACCTGATAATTTTTATGTCGGGCCGTCGCAAGGCGACGTTCAATTTTCGAGCGCTGATGGATGCATTGAGCGGAGATAATGGATAGATCGTAAAGACGCTGTGAATACATCCCTGTACGCTCGGATTGCGCCATCCATGGCGCAAACGCTTTACTCTTCTATCCCATTATCTCCGTTTACACACTGTCAATCAGCTATTCTCAGCCCGAAAATACACTTAGCGATTTTTTATGTCGGGCTATCCCTGCCCGACTCCCTTCGGGTCGCTGGAAAAGCAGCGCTAAAAATCATTGCCTATGATTTTTAACGCCTCAACAATGCGTTGACAGGCCTGACCATCGCCATAGGGATTGTGGGCGCGGCTCATTGCCTGATACGCCTCGTCATCCGTTAGCAGCATCGATACCGCCTCGACAATGCTGGCCACATCTGTTCCCACCAGTTTAACCGTGCCCGCTTCAACCGCCTCCGGCCGCTCTGTCGTATCACGCATCACCAATACGGGCTTGCCTAACGACGGCGCTTCTTCCTGAATGCCGCCAGAGTCGGTCAAAATCATGTAAGAACGATTCATTAAATACACGAAAGGCAGATAGTCCTGCGGCGCAATCAGCATCACGTTATCAATGCCGCTCAGGATTCGATTAACGGGTTCACTAACATTAGGATTCAGGTGAACCGGATACACAATCTGCACTTCAGGGTGGCGACGGGCGATATCCGCCAGCGCGCTACAAATGCGTTCAAAGCCACCGCCAAAACTCTCGCGTCGGTGTCCGGTAACCAGAATCAGCTTCTTGTTGTCGTCTAAAAAGGCATATTTTTCATCAAGGCTGTGGCGTAGCGTGGCATCTCCAAGGATACGGTCACGCACCCAGAACAGCGCATCGATCACCGTATTACCGGTCACAAAAATATGCCGTTCAGACAGGTGCTCACGCAGTAAATTCTGACGGGAATTTTCCGTCGGGGCGAAATGGTACATCGCCAGATGCCCAGTCAGTTTACGGTTAGCCTCTTCCGGCCAAGGCGAATACAGATTGCCGGTACGCAATCCCGCTTCTACGTGGCCGACAGGAATACGCTGATAAAAGGCCGCGAGACTGGTTGCCAGCGTCGTCGTGGTGTCACCGTGTACCAACACCAGATCCGGCTTGAACTCTGCCATGACAGGTTCAAGCCCCGATAAAATCCGGCAGGATATCTCACTAAGCCCCTGCCCCGGTCGCATAATATCCAGATCGTAGTCCGGCGTAATATCGAACAAACGCAGCACCTGATCCAACATCTCCCGATGCTGGGCTGTTACGCAAATTTTCGATTCAAAGGCTCCATCCTGAGCCAGAGCATGAACCAGCGGCGCCATTTTAATGGCTTCCGGCCGGGTGCCGAAAACAGTCAGTACTTTCACATTGAATCTCTTTAATCAGGTTAGACGCAGACGCTCGCGAGCGCCCAACACACATTAGCAAGCTGGTTGGTTAGCGCGGACGGCGAGCCAAGGCAACACCGGCACCAACGAGCGCACCAATCGCACCCCACATCACCATCAGGAATGCCCGGCGTGGGCTGTCGCGCTTCACCGGTTCTTCCGGCGTCCGCAAATAACGATACGTCTGGAAACTGGCCTCAAGCGTTGGGCCAACGTTCAGCGTCGCTAACATCGCGCGATTTTGATCGTAATCCAGTTCGTAATGTGGGCCGCTGGTCTGCAACGTCTCCAGTCGGGCTTGAAGCATCGGCCTGCCGAGCAGGAACATTTCCGATGCGGGGATTTCGTCTGCTGGCGTATCCGTCTGGCTACGGCTAATACCTTGCTGCTGGGCGATTTTCAGCGCCAGTTCAACGCTGCGGACCTCGCGATCGTAAATCGCTTTTGCCACCGCTTCCTGACGTTTGATCTGCGACTTCATGAAAATGGTTCTGGCAGCCCAGGCACCCTTGATCTCTTCATTCAGGTGGTTGGCGGCACGCTGGCTGGCAAAAGCCACATACTGACGAAGCAATGTGTTGGAATCCGCAGAGGTTTCCGCCACCAGCTTCACGGAATCATTGGTTTTTTTGCCATCGTCACGCGGCATAAACTGAATATTGCTGACCATTTCATCCAATAGAGCGGCATCCGCTTTCGCGTCGCCTTCCAGACGCTGCTTGTAATAGTCAGTCTGCAGCCAGAAATCGCGACGGGTATCGTAAGCCGCTAATTGCATGATGAATTCATCATAAGCATCAGCCGAAATAGACGGCTGCTCTGGCTGAGGAGTGGAAAAAGACCGGGCGTCGAGGTTACGCAGGAATTGCTGCTGCGAATAATACCCCCCTAGCATATTGACCGTCGGCTTGTCGGTAATCGCTGTCGCGCTCCACTCCTGTTTAACAAGATAGGAATAGCCTAATGCCACTACGGCAAAAAGCAGGCCGAACGCTATCGGCCACACCTTTCCCTGCCACAGCAGGCGAAATAAACCACGGATATCCAGTTCGTTATCAATCAACGCATTCCCGGTAGACAAATTCTCTGATTTCATTACTTCCCCAAAATTATTTGGTCAGGATGACTGCTTTTGCTCATCGGTATGCCGCATACGGCGTTTGATTCGCTTGATAAAACGGGCGACCCGCCATGCTCGTTTCAGGCAGTAGCCATACAGTAGAAATGCAAGCAAAAATAATGCCAACATAAACCATTCGGGTATAAAAAAGAAATATTCTCCCAACACGCCGACTGTAGCCAGCAAGGCCGCAGCAAGCGTAATCAGCACAAATGCCTGGCGGGAAGAAAACCCCGCCCGCATCATTAAATGGTGAATGTGCTGTCGGTCAGGTGAGAACGGGCTCATCCCTTTGCGTAAGCGCCGATACATAATGGCGATCATATCAATCAGCGGGATAGCGATGATCCACAATGCCGTTACCGGATTAATCGGATGCTGTGGGCCTTGTGTCGTTTGAATCAGGATCCAGATAGCCGTGAAACCAATCATCGTGCTTCCCGCATCCCCCATGAAGACCTTGTAGCGTCGCCCAAAGATACCGAGATTAAGCAGAATATAAGGCAGCGTCGCCGCGATCATGGCAAAACACCACAATGCCAGATTCGTATGGCCGCTCAGATACAGCAAAATCCCCATCGCCCCAAACGAGACACTGGACAAGCCGCCGAGCAACCCATCGATGCCGTCCACCATATTGAACGCATTAATCGCTGCCCAAACGGCAAACAACGTGACCAGATAACCAAACGGGCCCAGCGCCATTTGCCATGGGCCGAAAATGTGTCCCAGATTGTGTAGCGTCAAGCCGGCAAAGGCCATCATCACCACCGCGACAAACGCCTGCACAACGGCACGAATTTTCACACTGACATCAAAACGATCGTCCAGCATGCCGACAAACACCAGCACGCCCGCGCACAGCAGGTAAAGACGGAAGTTGGGGATATATTGGTCGGTAATAAAGTAGGTAAAGCAGATACCCGCATACACAGAGATGCCGCCAACCAGAGGCACAAGACCCCGATGACGTTTACGGTAGTTGGGACGATCGACAAGTCCTATTTTACCCGCGATGCTGCGAGCAAAAAAAAGAAAGCCCAGAGAAAATAAGAAAATAAATAGTAATTCGGTACTCATAGTGAGTAAGTTCACCGTTAACAGCTGCGCTGTAGCTGTTCAGTATAGACTCGGTTTACGCCTTATATCCTATCGCCCACGTTGATCGCCAGTACAAATTGAGTGATAACCGCGACTTCCCAGTAGAAAGCCTCTTCACATTCGATCAATTAGGGGATAAAAAAAACGCCACGACCCAGCGTGGCGTTCCCCGAGTTATCCGTAATGGATGAACGCCCGGATTTATGAACGTTTCATCATATCGAAGAATTCATCGTTGGTTTTCGTCATCGCCAACTTGTTGATCAGGAATTCCATCGCGTCGATCTCGCCCATTGGATGGATGATCTTGCGTAGAATCCACATCTTCTGCAATTCTTCAGAGGTGGTAAGCAATTCTTCTTTACGCGTACCGGAGCGGTTGTAGTCAATCGCCGGGAAGACGCGTTTTTCTGCGATTTTACGCGCCAGGTGCAGTTCCATATTACCTGTACCTTTAAACTCTTCGTAAATCACTTCGTCCATCTTAGAACCGGTATCAACCAGCGCAGTGGCGATGATGGTCAGGCTACCGCCTTCCTCAACGTTACGCGCCGCACCGAAGAAACGCTTCGGACGATGCAGGGCGTTGGCATCCACACCACCAGTCAACACTTTGCCCGAAGCCGGAACAACGGTGTTGTAGGCACGCGCCAGACGGGTAATGGAGTCCAGCAGGATGATAACGTCTTTCTTATGCTCAACCAGACGCTTCGCTTTTTCGATCACCATTTCGGCAACCTGAACGTGACGGGAAGCGGGTTCATCAAACGTTGACGCAACCACCTCACCTTTCACCAGACGCTGCATCTCGGTAACTTCTTCCGGACGTTCGTCAATCAGCAGTACCATCAGCACGCAGTCAGGATGGTTGTAAGCAATGCTCTGCGCAATGTTCTGCAGCAGCATGGTTTTACCTGCTTTAGGCGGGGCAACAATCAGACCACGTTGACCACGGCCAATCGGCGAAGCCAGATCCAGCACGCGCGCCGTCAGATCTTCTGTCGACCCGTTACCGCGTTCCATACGCAGACGAGAGTTTGCATGCAGTGGCGTGAGGTTTTCGAACAGGATCTTGTTGCGGGCGTTTTCAGGTTTGTCGTAGTTGACTTCGTTAACTTTCAGCAGCGCAAAGTAGCGTTCACCTTCTTTCGGCGGACGAATCTTGCCAGAAATGGTGTCACCAGTGCGGAGGTTAAAACGGCGGATTTGGCTGGGAGAAACGTAGATATCATCGGGGCCTGCGAGGTAGGAGCTGTCTGCGGAGCGAAGAAAGCCGAAGCCATCCTGCAATATCTCCAGCACACCATCGCCGAAAATATCCTCGCCGCTTTTGGCATGCTGTTTCAGAATAGCGAAGATAATATCCTGTTTACGCATGCGGGCCTGGTTTTCCAGTCCCATATTTTCGCCAAGAGCAATTAACTCAGAAACTGGCGTATTCTTTAATTCGGTAAGATTCATAGTGGTGGGTTCTTTAACTCGGGGTAAATCTCGAACTATTAACGTGAATGGTATGGCAGGGTCATCCGTGCCTCTATAACAGCCTTCAACCACCGGATTCCTGTCTGGTTTCACACCTGAAGCGCATTACATCCGCGCAAAACAACATCCGCATAAACGATATCCGCATAAATCAACGGCAGGAGATCGAAGACACATAAAACCAAGTATTATAAAACTAGTAGTAGACTGCCCAAATCGGATCACAACCGTGTTGTAGAAAACTACTTTGTAAAACAACGATTTTTCGATTTCGACACAGAATAATGCTTTAGACTCTAACTTTCAGGCTTAAGCCTAAGGGCTTAAACATAGGCAAGTACGATATGCAGTAATGAAGAATCTAGCACGCTTCCCGACGAGCGGCAAGCAGTCAATATGAGAATTGCATATTGCCCGATTGCGCCCGTCGGCAATACCCTTTTGGAGGGTATCAAGCTAATTACAGATTCGCCGTCAGGAACTCTTTCAGTTGCCCTTTGGACAGTGCGCCGACTTTTGTCGCAGCGACTTCGCCGTTTTTAAACAGCAGCAGAGTGGGGATACCACGGATACCATATTTCGGCGCAGTAGCCGGGTTTTCATCAATGTTCAATTTGGTAACCGTCAGTTTGCCTTCAAACTCTTCGGCGATTTCATCCAGGATAGGAGCGATCATTTTGCAAGGACCGCACCACTCAGCCCAGAAATCAACCAAGATAGCGCCCTCAGCTTGCAGTACTTTCGTGCCGAAGCTGTCATCAGTCAGGTGAATTATTTTATCGCTCATATTTTACTCCGCAGGATTATTTCTACCGTGTTGGTGTAGCATTAACCAACAACGGCTTGACTTTATTTCACCGGATACGCTTTCGTAAAGCAATAGTTAGCTGATATTCTACCACACTATGAGCAAAACACACTTAACTGAACAGAAGTTTTCCGACTTCGCCCTGCACCCGCAGGTTATTGAAGCTCTTGAAAGCAAAGGGTTTCATAACTGTACGCCTATTCAGGCGTTAGCTCTGCCATTGGCTCTGTCAGGGCGTGATGTTGCAGGTCAGGCGCAAACCGGTACCGGCAAGACGCTGGCTTTTCTCGCGTCTACTTTCCATTATTTGCTTTCACACCCTGCAAACGCAGAGCGTCAAACCAATCAACCCCGTGCCTTAATTATGGCACCAACGCGTGAACTGGCTGTCCAGATTCACTCTGACGCAGAAGCGCTGTCTCACCTTACCGGGTTAAAACTGGGTTTAGCCTACGGTGGAGACGGTTACGACAAGCAGCTTAAGGTGCTGGAAAACGGCGTTGATATTCTGATCGGTACCACCGGTCGCCTGATCGATTACGCCAAACAGAACCATATCAACCTGGGCGCAATTCAGGTCGTCGTGCTGGACGAAGCGGACCGTATGTACGATCTCGGCTTCATCAAAGATATTCGCTGGCTGTTCCGCCGTATGCCGCCAGCGGCACAGCGTCTGAACATGCTCTTTTCCGCTACGCTCTCCTATCGGGTGCGTGAACTCGCGTTTGAACAAATGAATAACGCAGAGTACGTGGAAGTTGAACCGGAGCAGAAAACCGGCCATCGCATTAAAGAAGAACTGTTTTATCCGTCTAACGAAGAAAAAATGCGCCTGCTCCAGACACTGCTGGAAGAAGAGTGGCCGGACCGCTGCATTATCTTCGCAAATACCAAGCATCGCTGCGAAGACATCTGGGGCCATCTGGCTGCCGACGGTCATCGCGTTGGGCTGCTGACGGGCGACGTTGCACAGAAAAAACGTCTGCGTATTCTGGAAGAATTTACCCAGGGTAATCTGGATATTCTGGTGGCAACGGACGTTGCAGCGCGCGGCTTACATATTCCTTCCGTGACCCACGTTTTCAACTACGACCTGCCGGATGACTGCGAAGACTACGTTCACCGTATTGGCCGTACTGGCCGTGCGGGACAAAGCGGAAATTCTATCAGCCTGGCCTGTGAAGAATATGCGCTGAATCTCCCGGCGATCGAGACCTATATCGGTCACAACATTCCGGTCAGCAAATACAACAGCGACGCGCTGATGAATGATTTACCCGCGCCGAAGCGTTTAGCGCGCCCACCGCGTTCCAATAATGGCCCGCGCCGACATAGCAGTGCGCCGCGCCGCAGTGGAGCGCCTCGTAATAACCGTAAACGAGCGGATTAACCGTCGATGCTGAGCTCTTCTTCACTTTACGCTGCCATCGATCTCGGCTCGAACAGCTTTCATATGCTGGTCACCCGGGAAACCGCAGGCAGCATTCAGACGCTGGCGAAAATAAAGCGTAAAGTCCGCCTTGCGGCAGGGCTGGATAAACAGAATCGGCTCTCGCAGGACGCGATGCAGCGCGGCTGGCAGTGTCTACAGCTGTTCTCCGAACGGTTGCAGGACATCCCGCAGGATCAGGTGCGCGTCGTCGCGACCGCCACCCTGCGGCTGGCAACGAACGCTGACGAGTTTCTGCAACGGGCCCAGGAAATTCTGGGCTTGCCGATTCAGGTTATCAGCGGTGAAGAAGAAGCACGCCTGATTTATCAAGGCGTAGCACATACGACGGGCGGCCCGGATGCGCGTCTGGTCGTGGATATCGGCGGTGGCAGCACCGAGCTGGCTACAGGGGTTGGCGCAAAAACGACCCAGTTGATCAGCCTCCCGATGGGATGCGTCACGTGGCTGGATCGCTATTTCAGCGATCGCAATCTGGAAGCCGGTAATTTTGAACGCGCAGAACAAGCGGCGCGTGAAATGCTGCGCCCCGTTGCCGCCTCTCTGCGCGAGCAGGGTTGGCAAATCTGTGTCGGCGCCTCCGGCACAGTACAAGCACTGCAAGAAATCATGGTCGCGCAGGGAATGGATGAATACATTACCCTGCCGAAGCTCAGGCAGCTTAAAGATCATGCGATTCAGTGCGATAAGCTGGAAGAGTTGGAAATTGAAGGCCTGACGCTGGAACGCGCGCTGGTTTTTCCCAGCGGATTAGCCATCCTGCTGGCAATCTTCCAGGAACTCGACATCAAAACGATGACGCTGGCTGGTGGGGCGCTGCGTGAAGGGCTGGTCTATGGCATGTTGCATCTGCCTGTCGATCAGGACATCCGTCACCGCACATTGGCGACACTGCAACGCCGCTACCTGCTGGATGCCGAACAGGCTAAACGCGTCAGTACGCTGGCGGACAACTTTCTGCAACAGGTTGCCCGTGACTGGCAGTTAGATAACCGATGTCGCGAATTATTGCGCAGCGCCTGTCTGGTACACGAAATCGGTTTGAGCATCGATTTTCGCCAGTCGCCCCAGCATGCAGCCTATTTGATTCGCCATAGCGATCTCCCCGGCTTTACGCCCGCCCAGAAGAAACTGTTAGCCACACTCCTGCAAAACCAGATTAACCCTGTCGATTTAATGCCGCTGAGTCAGCAGAACGCGCTGCCGGTCAATCAGGCGCAGCGCCTGTGCCGCCTGTTGCGCCTGGCGATTATTTTTGCCAGCCGCCGCCGCGATGACACGCTGCCAGCCGTACGATTACGCGTAGAAGGCGAAACGCTGCGTTTGATTTTGCCTGCGGGCTGGCTGGCACAGCATCCATTACGGGCAGAAATGCTGGAACAGGAAAGTCGCTGGCAGAGCTACGTACACTGGCCGCTGATGCTGGAAGAAACCCCAGCTTAACGGGGGAAAGCTTACCCCCTCCCCTTTTGCTTTCGCCAACATCGCCCGGATGTTGGCAACGTTCGCCTGACCTTTCTGCATCCGCTCTTGTGCGCTGACCACTTTCCTTTCGGTTTCCACACGACATCATCCTGCGGCAATTCCAGCAGGAAACGGCTCGGCTCAGGGCGCACCAATTCACCATACTGGCGGCGCTCTTTGCACAGCGTGAAGATGAGTTCACGCTGTGCGCGCGTAATCCCCACGTACGCTAAACGACGTTCTTCATCAACGTTGTCTTCATCAATGCTGCTTTGGTGCGGCAGTAGTCCCTCTTCCATCCCGACCAAAAAGACGTACGGAAACTCCAGACCTTTGGACGCATGCAGCGTCATCAGTTGTACCTGATCCAGCTCCTCTTCACTTTCTCCACGTTCCATCATGTCTCGCAGCGTGAAGCGCGTCACCACCTGCGTCAGCGTCATGGGCTCATCCAATTCGGAGCCCTCCAGCATTTCCGTCATCCAGCTAAATAGCTGATTGACGTTCTTCATCCGCATTTCTGCGGCTTTTGGGCTGGGCGAGGTTTCATATAGCCAGCTTTCGTAGTCCAACCCATGAATCAGGTCGCGCACGGCGGCTACCGGTTCACGCTCAGCCAGACGGGCGATTTCCGCCAGCCACTGGGTAAATCGTTGCAGGGATTCCAGCCCACGTCCGGTCAGCGACTGGCTCAACCCCAGATCAAAACTCGCGCTGAACAGGCCTTTATTGCGTTGTCCCGCCCACTCACCCAGCTTCTTCATCGTCGCCGGGCCGATCTCACGTTTGGGCGTGTTCACAATGCGTAAGAACGCGCTGTCATCATCCGGGTTGGTCAGAACGCGCAGATAAGCCAGCAAATCTTTGATTTCAGGACGAGAGAAAAAGGACGTGCCGCCGGAAATGCGATACGGAATACGGTTCTGCATCAGCATTTTTTCAAACAGGCGCGACTGATGGTTACCACGATACAAAATGGCATAGTCACCATACTGAGTCTTTTTAATAAAGTGATGGGCAATCAGCTCACCAACGACCCGTTCCGCTTCGTGATCTTCGTTATTGGCAGTAATCACTTTGAGTTCATCGCCGTAACCCAGCTCCGAGAACAGCCGTTTTTCAAAGACGTGCGGGTTATTGGCGATGAGAATATTGGCCGCTTTCAGAATACGCCCGGATGAGCGGTAGTTTTGTTCCAGCTTGATCACGTCAAGCGTGGGGAAATCCTGCTGTAGCAGTACCAGATTCTGTGGACGCGCCCCGCGCCAGGAGTAAATAGACTGATCGTCATCTCCTACGACGGTGAAACGCGCGCGGGTGCCGACTAGCAGCTTAACCAGCTCATACTGGCTGGTGTTGGTGTCCTGGTATTCATCCACCAGCAGGTAACGCAAGCGGTTCTGCCAACGTTCGCGTACCTCAGCGTTTTGCTTCAGCAGCAGCGTGGGCAGCAAAATCAGATCGTCGAAATCCAGCACGTTACAGGCGCGAAGATGCTCATGATAGAGCGAGTAGCAGTGCACAAACAGCTTGTCGCGTTCGGAACGCGCCATCGCTGCCGCCCCCGCAGGATCGATCAGATCGTTTTTCCAATTTGAGATCGTCGAGATCAGTTGCTGCAGCAAAACCTTATCATTTTCCAGCCACTGCTCCGTCAGTTCTTTCAGCAGCGCCATCTGATCTTGATCGTCGAACAGCGAGAAGTTGGCTTTCATCCCCAATGCGGCGTATTCACGTTTGATGATCTCCAGCCCCAGCGTATGGAAGGTCGCAATCATCAACCCGCGCGTTTCTTTGCGCCCCAGCGTTTGCGCTACGCGCTCCTTCATCTCACGGGCCGCTTTGTTGGTAAACGTCACGGCAGCGATATGTCGAGCCTGATAGCCACACTGGCGGATCAGGTGCGCAATCTTGTTGGTGATCACGCGGGTTTTGCCTGAACCTGCGCCCGCCAGTACCAGACAAGGTCCGGTGACGAATTCGACGGCGTGTTGTTGGCTGGGGTTTAAGCGCATAACGATCTTGCTCACTCATAAAACGGAAGGCGATTGTAGCAGAAAGCCGTATCGATCTTGACCAGGGATTTGTTATTAAGGAAAGCACGTCGCAGTCCACATCTTGCGTTGCAAATGTTACATTGCGCGCAGGAATCTCTTTTGCAAAAAGGTAACAACATGGCAAATACCGCAGCAGCTCTGCACATCCTGGTGGACACCGAACAGCAGGCTAACGACATTCTTGCTCAACTGGAAAAAGGCGCAGACTTCCAGAAACTGGCGCAAAAACACTCGACCTGCCCGTCAAAACGCAACGGCGGTGATTTAGGTGAATTTCGTAAAGGCGACATGGTGCCAGCGTTCGATAAGGCCGTGTTTTCCTGCGAATTGCTGAAACCGTTTGGTCCGGTGAAAACCCAGTTTGGTTACCATGTAATCAAGGTGTTGTATCGCAATTAAGTTGTACCGCAACTAAGTCATTACACCGACGCACACAAATAGAAAAAGCGCGCCGACCTTCTGGTTTGGCGCGCTTTTTTCTTAGCCTATCGTCATCAGGCTGGCATTACCGCCCGCTGCAGCAGTATTAATACTCAGGGAACGTTCGGTCAGCAGACGCTCGAGCTGAACGTGGGTATCGCCCTGCGCATAGCCCAGCGGCAGGATAATCGGGCCGTCGCGCTCTGCAAGCGTTTTACTCAGTTGCCGTAGCCGATCGGCATCCCCGTGATAAATGACGCCATGAAAGATACATCGGGCTGCTGCCAGTCAGATGTGAACTGAATATGTAGCTGCACCCCGCAGGTAACCGTTCATAGAGCATTTTCTCCTGTTCACCTTCCGGCCACAGCAACTGCCCGCCGGTTGCCAGCACCGCCGCCGTCTGAATCAAGCGGTCTTCCTCTGTATCTGCCAGACATAAAACCCGTTCACGCGGCAGCAGCGTATAGGTATTGCTTTCCCCTGTCGGGCCCGGCAACAGTCGCGTTATCCCGCTGACGCTATATTCTCTGTAACGCTGGCACTGCGTCGCCAGTTCGTGACGTTCACCAGCAATCGCCCACGCTTCCAGCGCCAATAGCCCCGCCAGCAGCGACGCTCGGGCAGAAACATCGGGAGCCTGCTCACGATCCTGCTGCGTGAACCCTTTCGCGAGCGCCTCATCCGGCCTATGTGCCAACAAGCGATACAGATAAAGCGGCCCGCCGGCCTTTGGCCCGGTTCCCGATAAGCCTTCACCGCCAAACGGCTGAACCCCGACAACAGCGCCGACCATATTGCGGTTCACATATTGGTTGCCCACCCTCGCCTTGCCCGTCACCCGCAGGATGGTTTCATCAATGCGGGTATGCACGCCCAACGTCAGGCCGTATCCCGCCGCGTTGATTTGCTCAATCACGGTATCCAACTGCTGGCTTTGATAGCGAACAACGTGTAAAACTGGACCAAAAACTTCTTTTTCAGCTCGTCTATCTTGCCCAGCTCGATCAGCGTCGGTTTCACAAACGACCCGTGCCGCCATGTTTCCTCATCCTGCGGATGCGCAGCCTGAAATACAGTATGGCCTTTCGCCCGCATCGTCTGAATATGCCGTTCTACGTTCTCTTTCGCTTCCGCATCAATCAGCGGGCCGATGTCAGTCGATAAGCGTTCAGGGTTCCCCATTCGACACTCCGCCATCGCGCCACGCAGCATATCCAGCGTGCGATCCGCAATGTCCTCTTGCAGACACAAAAGACGCAGCGCGGAGCAACGCTGTCCGGCGCTGTCGAACGCAGAGGCAACCACGTCATTCACCACCTGCTCCGTCAGCGCAGAGGAATCGACAATCATCGCATTCAGGCCGCCCGTTTCGGCAATCAGCGGCGTCACACGTCCCTGTGGATCAAGCCTGCCAGCAATGCTGCGTTGTAGCGTTTTGGCAACGGCCGTCGACCCGGTAAACACCACACCGCGTACCCGCTCATCGTTGACCAACGCAGCACCAATCGTCTCTCCCTGCCCGGGCAGCAGTTGCAGCACGTCCTGAGGAATGCCTGCCTCATGTAAAATACGCACCGCCTGTGCCGCAATCAGAGGCGTCTGTTCAGCCGGTTTCGCCAGCACGCTGTTTCCTGCTGCCAGTGCAGCAGAAATTTGACCGGTGAAGATCGCCAGCGGGAAATTCCACGGGCTGATGCAAACCACCGGCCCCAGCGGACGATGGGTATCATTGGTGAAGGAATCCCGAACCTGCCCCGCGTAATAGCGCAAGAAATCCACCGCTTCCCGCACTTCCGCAATCGCGTTACTGAAAGATTTCCCGGCTTCCCGTACCAGCAGCCCCAGCAGGCTTTGCAACTGACGTTCCATCAGCGAGGCGGCCTGATTCAATATCGCAGCCCGTTCTGCGGGTGGTGTCGCAAACCAGATGGGACCGGCATGTACCGCCGCGTCTACCGCCTGCTCAACATCCGCCACCGAGGCATCGAGAACATAGCCCACGACATCGTGCATATCGGCGGGATTCACCACGGGCTTTTCTTCGTTCGCGTCGCTTTCTCCCTCAATCATCGGTGCGGCATACCACGGTTGTGTCGCGTGGTTCAACAGCGCGCTGGACAGCGAGGCCAGCCGGTGCTCATTCGAGAGATCCAGCCCGCTCGAATTTTGCCGCGCCTGGCCATACAACTGGCGCGGCAGGGGAATGCGGGGATGTGGTGCCCCATAATCCATTCCACTTTTGCCAGCGCCTCCACGCCGCTAATCGGATCGGCAATCAGCGTTTCCAGCGCCATTGAGGTATCCGCAATGCGGTTAACAAACGAGGTATTCGCGCCGTTTTCCAGCAGGCGCCGCACCAGATAAGCCAGCAGCGTTTCATGGGTTCCAACCGGGGCATAAATACGACACGGGCGGTTCAGTTTGCCGTCCGCAACCGTCCCCACCACCTGATCATAGAGCGGTTCCCCCATGCCGTGCAGACACTGAAACTCATACTGACCGGGATAGTAATTGTTGCCCGCCATGTGGTAGATCGCGCTTAACGTCTGCGCATTGTGCGTGGCGAACTGCGGGTAAATCAGATTCGGTACGGCCAGCAGCTTGCGAGCGCACGCCAGATACGACACATCGGTATAGACCTTGCGCGTATAGACAGGGTAGCCTTCCAGTCCGTCAACCTGTGCCCGCTTGATTTCGCTATCCCAGTACGCGCCTTTCACCAGACGAATCATCAACCGCCGACGGCTGCGCTGTGCCAGCTCAATCAGCGCGTCGATCACATACGGGCAGCGTTTCTGATAAGCCTGAATGACAAATCCAATGCCGTTCCACCCCGCCAGTTGCGGTTCCATGCAGAGTTTTTCCAGCAGATCGAGTGAGATCTCCAGTCGATCGGCTTCCTCCGCGTCAATATTGATCCCGATGTCGTACTGACGCGCCAGCAGCGTCAGCGTCAGCAAACGCGGGTAGAGTTCTTCCATTACACGGTCATACTGCGTCCGGCTATAGCGTGGATGCAGCGCCGATAGCTTGATGGAGATGCCCGGCCCTTCGTAAATCCCGCGCCCGTTCGAGGCTTTGCCGATAGCGTGGATCGCCTGCTGATAGGCCGCCAGATACGCGGCAGCATCATGCTCCGTCAGCGCCGCTTCACCTAACATATCGTAAGAGTAGCGGAAGCCTTTTTCCTCTCGCTCACGGGCATTCGCCAGCGCTTCACCGATGGTTTCGCCAGTAACAAACTGTTCTCCCATCAGCCGCATAGCCATATCGACACCTTTGCGGACAAGCGGCTCACCGCTTTTCCCGATGATGCGGTTCAGCGAATTCGAGAGGTTCACTTCGTTGTGTGTCGCCACCAGCTTTCCGGTAAACAGCAGCCCCAGGTTGCAGCATTCACAAAGAGCGACGGGCTATGACCAAGATGCGCCTGCCAATTTCCCCGACTGATCTTGTCGCGGATCAGCGCATCGCGCGTAGATTTATCAGGAATACGCAGCAGCGCTTCGGCTAAGCACATCAGCGCCACCCCTCCTGAGAAGAAAGTGAGAATTCCTGTAGTAGCCCTTGCACAATGCCCGCACGCCCATTTCCAGCTTTCTGACCGCGTAATTTCTCTGCCAGTTGATAAGCCAATTTCTGCGTTAACTGCGACATTTTATCGGTAAGTCTTGCTTGTTCGAGCAAGATAGGAACCAGTTCACTTTCGGGACGGCGGTAAACAGAAGTAATGGCAGCGCGGATAACGGACTGGGGAAGAACATGCTCGGCGAAATCAAGAAAAGGTTGGTGGGTTTCTTCTTCCCGAGATTGCGGCATAATCTCTTCCGCTTCAATGTGGCTGACGTTCGCCCATTGCGGTGTTTCAGGAGTGTCGAGGCCACTTTCGAGGCGTTCGAGGTAATGGAAAATAGCCTGTTTGATCAGCCAGTGCGGTGTGCGATCAATACGCTGTGCTGCAGCCTTGATGCGTTCGCGCGTTTCCTCATCGAGTTTTACACCCATCGTGATAAAGCCCATAGCGTCCACTCCTATCATTAGAAGATGCACATCGGGAAAACGTCAATATCGACCATGTTGCAACTTTGTGCAACCTTGTTAACAAATGGAGCGGTTGCAGCCCCTTATCACCTTCAGGCCTCGTTCCGGCCTGAGTGATGACAATAAAACACAGCGTCGCCGTAACAGCGGCACGAAAAAGAATGTGGAGAGTTGAATGACAATAAGCACACCTATGCTGGTGACGTTTCTGTTGTATATTTTCGGGATGGTTCTCATCGGCCTGTTTGCCTATCGCGCGACGAATAACTTTGGCGATTACATTCTGGGTGGACGCCGGATGGGAAGCGTGGTGACCGCACTGTCGGCTGGCGCTTCCGATATGAGCGGCTGGCTGCTCATGGGATTACCGGGCGCTATTTTCATTGCCGGGATTTCTAAAAGCTGGATCGCGATCGGCCTGACGTTAGGCGCATACCTGAACTGGAAATGGGTCGCAGGACGCCTGCGCGTACACACTGAGGTAAACCACAACGCACTCACCCTGCCTGACTATTTCACCCATCGCTTTGAAGATAACAGCAAATTACTACGTGTGATTTCCGCGTTAGTGATCCTGATTTTCTTCACGATCTATTGTGCATCCGGCGTAGTAGCTGGAGCGCGCCTGTTTGAAAGCACCTTCGGTATGAGTTATGGCACCGCGTTGTGGGCCGGAGCAGCAGCCACCATTGCCTATACCTTCATCGGCGGCTTTCTGGCCGTGAGCTGGACAGACACCGTTCAGGCGAGCCTGATGATTTTCGCCCTGATCCTGACCCCGGTGATCGTCATCCTGTCTCTTGGAGGAATTGATAGCTCACTGATGGTGATTGAAGCGAAAAACCCGGCCAATCTGGATATGTTCAGAGGGCTGAATTTTGTCGCTATCCTCTCGCTGATGGGATGGGGTCTGGGCTATTTCGGTCAGCCGCATATTCTGGCACGTTTTATGGCCGCCGATTCACACCACACGATCCACAGCGCACGCCGCATCAGTATGACCTGGATGATTCTTTGTCTGGCCGGTGCCGTGACGGTAGGCTTCTTCGGCATTGCTTACTTCCACAACAACCCAGATCAGGCAGGCAACGTGACGCAAAACAGCGAACGCGTCTTTATCGAGCTATCCATGCTGCTGTTCAATCCGTGGATTGCTGGGGTGCTGCTGTCTGCGATTCTGGCCGCCGTAATGAGTACGCTAAGCTGCCAGCTGCTGGTGTGCTCCAGCGCCATCACCGAAGATTTATACAAACCCTTCCTGCGCAAAAACGCCAGCCAGCAAGAGCTGGTGTGGGTGGGCCGCGCCATGGTGCTGTTAGTAGCTATCATCGCTATCGCGCTGGCGCTTAATCCTGAAAACCGCGTGCTGGGTCTGGTGAGCTATGCCTGGGCTGGGTTCGGTGCCGCATTCGGACCAGTGATTTTGATTTCCCTGCTGTGGCCGCGCATGACGCGCAACGGCGCCCTGTTCGGCATGATCGTGGGCGCAACAACCGTGCTGATCTGGGAACACTACGCCTGGCTGGGCCTGTATGAAATTATCCCAGGTTTCATCTTCAACAGCCTGACCATTTTTATCGTCAGCCTGCTGGGTAAAGCGCCATCAAAAGCGATTACCGATCGCTTCAATCAGGCGGAAGCAAAATATAAGTCCGTTTGATAAAACACATACGTTTGCTATTGCTACAAAAGCCCAGCGATAAAAGCGTTTGTTGATAAAGAGGGCACAGCCAATGCTGTGCCCTCTTCTATTTCGATCACCGACGGAAATTAACCCGCAACGGCGATACGCTTCATGTCTTTCATGTAACCGCGCAGCGTGTGGCCTACGGTTTCGATTGGGTGGTTACGGATAGCTTCGTTAACATCACGCAGCTGCGCGTTGTCCACTTCGGTACCCGCTACCGCTTTGCCCAGATCGCCCGGCTGCAGAGATGCCATGAACGCATCTTTCAGCAATGGAACGGCGGCGTTAGCGAACAGGTAGTTACCGTATTCTGCGGTATCAGAGATAACCACGTTCATTTCATACAGACGCTTACGTGCGATGGTGTTGGCGATCAGAGGCAGCTCATGCAGTGATTCGTAGTAAGCGGACTCTTCGATGATGCCGGAGCTCACCATGGTTTCAAACGCCAGCTCAACGCCCGCTTTCACCATCGCAACCATCAGCACGCCGTTATCAAAATATTCCTGCTCAGCGATTTTACCGTCGAACTGCGGTGCGTTTTCGAATGCCGTTTTACCGGTCTCTTCACGCCAGGTCAGCAGTTTCACGTCATCGTTCGCCCAGTCAGCCATCATGCCGCTGGAGAATTCACCGGAGATGATGTCATCCATGTGTTTCTGGAACAGTGGCGCCATGATGCCTTTCAACTGCTCAGACAGCGCATAAGCACGCAGTTTTGCCGGGTTGGACAGGCGATCCATCATCAGCGTAATCCCGCCCTGCTTCAGCGCTTCGGTGATGGTTTCCCAGCCGAACTGAATCAGTTTTTCTGCGTAAGCCGGATCGGTGCCTTCAGCAACCAGTTTGTCGAAGCTCAGCAGAGAACCCGCCTGCAACATACCGCACAGAATGGTCTGCTCACCCATCAGGTCAGATTTCACTTCCGCAACGAATGAAGATTGCAGAACGCCAGCACGGTGACCACCGGTTGCCGCAGCCCAAGCCTTGGCGATTGCCATGCCTTCGCCTTTCGGATCGTTTTCCGGGTGAACCGCGATCAGCGTTGGTACGCCGAAACCACGTTTGTATTCTTCACGAACTTCCGTACCCGGACACTTCGGCGCCACCATCACAACGGTGATGTCTTTACGGATTTGCTCACCCACTTCAACGATGTTGAAGCCGTGAGAATAGCCCAGCGCAGCGCCCTGTTTCATCAGCGGCTGTACCGCCTGAACTACTGCTGAGTGCTGTTTGTCTGGCGTCAGGTTAACCACCAGGTCAGCCTGCGGGATCAGATCTTCGTAGGTGCCAACGGTGAAGCCGTTTTCGGTCGCTTTGCGCCATGATGCACGTTTTTCTGCAATCGCTTCAGCACGCAGGGCATAAGCGATATCCAGACCGGAATCACGCATGTTCAGACCCTGGTTCAGGCCCTGAGCACCACAGCCGACGATCACCACTTTTTTCCCTTTCAGGTAGCTCGCCTCATCGGCAAATTCATCACGCCCCATAAAGCGGCACTTGCCCAATTGATCCAGCTGCTGACGCAGGTTTAATGTGTTGAAATAGTTAGCCATGTCGTGCTCCGTATACGGTTTTGTTTGTCTATTATTCGAAAAAGGATTCCCGCCAGATGGGAATTCACTATGACCCCATCATATGACAGGAATTGCGTTGCTTAAATTGATATATTAGCAACGTCATATTGCACTATTTGCAAGATAAAAAACGGCAGCAAGATAAAAAACGGGGCCTGCGTCGCATGGATTTACGTGATCTCAAATTATTCCTGCATCTGGCGGAAAGCCGACACTTTGGCCGTACCGCCAAGGCGATGCACATCAGCCCGTCCACGCTGTCACGGCAAATACAGCGGATGGAAGAGGATTTAGGACAGACCCTGTTTCTGCGCGATAACCGTACCGTGCAGCTCACCGATGCCGGAGAGCACCTGAAGCTGTTCGCTCAGCAAACGCTGCTGCAATACCAGCAGCTACGCCACACGATAGACCAGCACGGGCCGTCATTAAGCGGAGAACTGAGGATTTTCTGTTCTGTCACCGCCGCCTACAGCCACCTGCCGCCGATTCTGGATCGCTTCCGGGCGCTGCACCCGCTGGTGGAAATTAAACTGACGACCGGCGACGCTGCCGATGCCGTGGAAAAATTCAGTCGAATGATGGGGATTTGGGGATTGCAGGACGCCCGGAGGCCCTGCCTGTCAGCGTTGATTTCATACCGCTCGATAAACTGCCTCTGGCCTTGATCATCCCAGCGCTCCCTTGCCCTGTGCAATCGCTGGTGCGTCAGGCGAACCCAGATTGGTCGCAGATTCCCTTCATCCTGCCGGAACACGGCCCGGTGCGTAAACGCATCGATCAATGGTTCCGCCGCAATCACATCGCCAATCCGCAGATTTACGCTACCATCTCCGGGCATGAAGCGATGGTATCGATGGTCGCGCTGGGTTGTGGTATCGCATTGATTCCCAACGTCGTGCTGGAGAACAGCCCGGAGCCGGTACGCAACCGCGTTTCCGTCCTCGTCGAACAGGTAATGGAACCACTTGAACTCGGCGTTTGCGTACAGAAAAAACGGCTTAGCGAACCGCTGATTGCCGCCTTTTGGGACATATTGCAGGACACACCATGAAGATCGCCTTCGACAGCCATCGCCATTGGGGTGATGTTCGCCGCTTTCAGCCACGATACGCAAGCCGCCAGCTTTCCCTGCGACAACGCTGCCTCGGTGCAGGAAAAACTGATTTGCGCCAGCCCGCTACTCGGGCAGTTGGACGAAGAACTGGCGCAGGCCTGGAAGGCCTCTCGCGCGTTCCTGACCGCGTACGGCAACAGCGCGCCGTGGGAAAAACGCTCAACCAGTTTCAACGCAGTTGGCTGACCACGCGCGATCAATGCAAAGACGAAGACTGCTTGCGCCAACGCTACCAGCAGCAGTTAAACCGGCTGCGCTATCTAAATGACATCGCGCAACACGCACTCCCTTCGCCCATTACACCGGTGAAAAGCACATCCTGTTTCCACGGCTCATTCAGCTATGAGTATGTGATGTCGGGGCTTTCCCCGAGGAATATCGCGATCTGGGGGAGTATTTTCGGGAAATGTATGACCAGAAAGCGCCCTATCATGCAGTTAGCCTGACCATGACCAATCAGCGCGGCAAGATTGAAGGCGGCGCATCCATTGCATTTCGCTACGGTAACAAGCTGGATGATTCAGACTTCACCGCCCGGCAGATGAGCGATACGCAAGCCATTGGCAAAGGTGAAAGCAGCTTCGGTCAGCAGGTGAAAATACTGCTCACCTGCATTGACGATGATCATCTGCAAATCGCCACCTTCGGCAGCAATCGGGAAGAAGGTTACCTGTTTAACACGTTGCTGGAGCGCGATAAAACCCCGCAACGCTAGCTATCTCTGGCGCTAGCGTTCAAACCATTTATCCGCCGAAAAGGCCCGCGTATCGGACTCCGTTTCCTGCGCGGCTTTCTTCATCGTTTCGACATTCATCAGGTAATGATAGAGCGGTTCAAGCTGGGTAAATCCGCGAGCTAAGACCGTCACCAGATCGCCAGAAAACAGCGCTTCCATATCTTGTCGGGTAGATATCGCGGCAAACGATTTGCGGTTATACCAGTCAGCTAATTCCGGTTCCTGATCTTTAATCAGCGGGCGTTTGTAGCTGTCCCCTTCCAGAGTGAAGGTGTCTCCCAGACAGCTCGCTACTTCAAGAAACTGCGACGGATTACCGCGCAGCGTCTGACGGAACAAATCCATCGTATTGCGCGTCGCACTGTAATAGCCCAATCCGTAGCGCCAGGTATCCGGCGTGATTTCAAAGAAGTACACCGGTGCATCCGTCCAGTCTTTGCGTGTCCGCTTGAACGTGAGCCACATATGGCTGCGGTAGCGTGATTTATCGTGAGAAAAACGCGTATCGCGATGAATACGGGAGAGGGTCTTACCGATAGCGGGACGCGTTTCAAAATGGTCGTCAATCTGCAACATCGTCAGACTGAGCTCATCCACCAGCATGCGGAACGGCGCAACCAGTTGCTCATCGTAAACCGCACGATGCTCGTCAAACCACGCTTTATCGTTGTACTGACGAACCTGCTGAAGAAACGTTAAACCCGCTTGAGAAAAACCCGTGAATTGCGTTGCCATAAAGAAATGCCATCCCTGTTACTAATCAGATGACATAAAGATAACGCCGCCGACGGTGAAACACCATCGGCGACGTTAAGGGAAAACTCAGCGCTTAGCCCGCTAAAAAGAAGCGGAACGCCGGGTTATTGGTTTCGTCGTGACATTCATAGCCGAGCGCCTGTAGGTGCTGCTCGAATTCCCGATCGCCCGCCTCCAGTTCGAACGCGGCCAGCACGCGGCCGAAATCCGTGCCATGGCTGCGGTAATGGAACAGCGAAATGTTCCAGTGCGTCCCCAGCGTATGCAGGAATTTCAGTAACGCACCCGGCGATTCTGGAAACTCAAAGCTATAAAGCCGTTCCTGTAGCGGTTTGGAGGGGCGTCCGCCGACCATGTAGCGAACGTGCAGCTTCGCCATTTCATCGTCGGACAAATCCACCACTTCATAACCGTCCGCAGACAGCTCAGCGATGATCTCCTGCCGCTCCGCATAACCACGCGTCAGGCGCACGCCAACAAAAATGCAGGCATCTTTGGCATCCGCATAGCGATAGTTGAACTCGGTAACGGAACGGCCGCCCAACAGTTGGCAAAACTTCAGGAAGCTGCCCTGTTGCTCGGGGATCGTCACTGCCAGCAAGGCTTCACGCTGTTCGCCCAGCTCGCAACGTTCGGAAACGTAGCGTAACCCGTGGAAGTTAACGTTCGCACCGGACAGAATATGCGCCAGACGCTCACCCTGAATCTGATGCTGCTGGATGTACTTTTTCATCCCCGCCAGCGCCAGCGCGCCGGACGGTTCAGCAATCGCACGAACATCTTCGAATAGATCTTTCACTGCGGCACAGATGGCATCACTGTCGACGGTAATCACGTCATCCAGATATTCCCGACACAGACGGAACGTTTCATCGCCGATGCGCTTCACCGCGACGCCTTCAGCAAACAGCCCGACACGCGGCAGATCGACCGGTTGCCCGGCATCCAGCGCCGCACGCAGACAGGCGGAATCTTCCGCTTCCACGCCGATCACCTTAATCTGCGGCATCAATTGTTTGATCAGTACGGCAACACCTGCCGCCAGACCGCCGCCGCCGACGGGCACAAACACGCGATCCAGATGGGCATCCTGCTGTAGCAATTCCAGCGCCAGCGTGCCTTGACCCGCAATCACTGCCGGGTGATCGAATGGCGGCAGAAACGTCATTTTCTGCTGCTGCGACAGCTCAATGGCCTTTGCCTTGGCTTCATCAAAGTTAGCGCCGTATAGCAGCACTTCGCCGCCAAAACCACGTACCGCATCCACTTTAATGTCGGCCGTCGCCACTGGCATCACAATCAGCGATTTAATCCCCAACTTGGTGGAGGAGAGCGCTACGCCCTGCGCATGATTACCGGCTGACGCCGTTATCACACCGTGGGATTTTTTGTTCATCGCTCAGCCCCGCCATCATCGCGTACGCGCCGCGCAGCTTGAAGCTGTGTACCGCGTGTCGGTCTTCACGTTTTACCAGAATGACATTACCCAGCCGCGAAGAGATCTTCTCCATCTTCTCCAGCGGCGTGACCTGCGTGACTTCATACACCGGCGAACGCAAGATCGCCCGCAGATACTCCGCGCCTCCCGGCGCGGCAGGAAGAGGTTGTGACACAGCCATCAGCATTAGCCTCCCAGCTTGCTTTTATCCCGCACAGCGCCTTTATCCGCGCTGGTTGCCAGGCTGGCGTACGCACGCAGCGCAAAAGAAACCTGACGTTCACGATTGTGCGGCGTCCAGGCCTGTTCGCCTCTCGCCTCTTCCGCGTCGCGGCGGCTCGCTAACTCTTTGTCATCCAAAACCAGCGCAATGCTGCGGTTCGGAATATCAATCGCGATGGTGTCACCGTCCTGTACCAGGGCAATGGTGCCGCCGCTGGCCGCTTCAGGAGACGCATGGCCGATAGACAGACCCGAAGTACCGCCGGAGAAGCGGCCGTCCGTGATCAGCGCACAGCTTTTACCCAACCCCATCGATTTCAGGTAGGTGGTCGGATACAGCATTTCCTGCATACCCGGCCCGCCTTTCGGCCCTTCGTAGCGAATCACAACCACATCGCCCGCCACAACTTTACCGCCCAGAATGGCGGCTACTGCATCATCCTGACTTTCATAAACTTTTGCCGGACCGCGGAAAACCAGGCTACCTTCATCCACGCCTGCGGTTTTCACGATACAGCCATTCTCTGCCAGATTGCCGTACAGCACGGCCAGACCGCCGTCCTGACTGTAGGCAAATTCACGGGAACGAATACAGCCTTCCTGACGATCGGTATCCAGTGAGTCCCAGCGGCAATCCTGCGAGAACGCCTGCGTGGTGCGGATACCCGCCGGGCCAGCGGAATACATACTTTTCACACTCTCATCCTGCGTCAGCATGACGTCGTAGGCTTCCAGCGTTTCCGGCAGCGTTTTGCCCAGCACGTTGTTCACTTCACGGTTCAGCAAACCCGCTCTGTCCAGCTCGCCCAGAATACCGATCACGCCGCCCGCACGGTGTACGTCTTCCATGTGGTATTTCTGCGTACTCGGCGCCACCTTACACAGGTGCGGAACCTGACGTGACAGCCTGTCGATATCGGTCATGGTGAAGTCCACTTCACCTTCCTGCGCCGCGGCTAACAGATGCAGAACGGTATTGGTGGAACCGCCCATCGCGATATCCAGAATCATGGCGTTTTCAAATGCGGCTTTATTGGCGATGTTGCGCGGCAGCACGCTCTCATCATCCTGCTCGTAGTAACGCTTCGCCAGACCGACAATGCGTTTGCCCGCGTTCAGGAACAGCTGCTTACGGTCGGCATGTGTCGCCAGCAGCGAGCCGTTGCCCGGCTGAGACAGACCCAGCGCTTCGGTCAGGCAGTTCATGGAGTTAGCGGTAAACATACCGGAACAGGAACCACAGGTCGGACAGGCAGAACGCTCCACCTGCTCGCTCTGTTCATCAGACACTTTCGGGTCCGCGCCCTGAATCATCGCATCCACCAAATCCAGCTTGATGATCTGATCGGATAGCTTGGTTTTTCCCGCTTCCATCGGGCCACCAGACACGAAAATCACCGGGATATTCAGGCGCAGCGACGCCATCAGCATCCCCGGGGTGATTTTGTCACAGTTGGAGATACACACCATCGCATCCGCGCAGTGGGCATTCACCATGTATTCCACCGAGTCGGCAATCAGTTCACGGGAAGGCAGAGAATAGAGCATACCGCCGTGACCCATGGCGATGCCGTCGTCCACTGCGATCGTGTTAAATTCTTTCGCGACACCACCAGACGCTTCGATTTGCTCGGCAACCAGTTTACCCAAATCGCGCAAGTGCACATGGCCGGGCACGAATTGGGTGAAGGAGTTGACCACGGCGATAATGGGTTTACCAAAATCATTGTCGGTCATCCCGGTGGCGCGCCACAAGGCTCGGGCGCCGGCCATATTACGGCCGTGCGTGGTGGTGGCTGAACGGTACTTAGGCATGCTCTATTACTCCAAAAATTACGAATTGGGCGATGATGGAACATATCACCGCCTGATTATCTGTCTTGATTGATTACTGATTTACCGGATCCAACCAGCCCCATTTATCTTCGGTTTCACCCGTGAAGAGGCCAAAGAACGCCTGTTGCAGGGCTTTGGTGACCGGGCCGCGTTTGCCGATACCGACCTGAATACCGTCTACGCTGCGCACTGGGGTAATTTCCGCTGCCGTGCCAGACATGAACACTTCATCCGCCAGATACAGTGACTCGCGGGACAGCACCTGCTCACGCACTTCATATCCCGCGTCCTTCGCCAGCTTGATGATGGCATCACGCGTAATGCCCGGCAGCGCCGAAGAGGTAAACGGCGGCGTGAAGATAATACCGTCCTTCACTTCAAACAGGTTCTCGCCTGCACCTTCAGAAACATAGCCGTGGACATCCAGCGCGATCCCTTCCTGATAGCCGTGGCGGCGTGCTTCACTGCCCACCAGCAGGGAGGACAGATAATTGCCACCCGCTTTAGCGGCGGTTGAATGGTATTCGCCGCGGCGCGATTCCAGGACGACACCATGGCATCAATGCCCGCTTCCAGCGCTTCTTCACCCAGATACGCCCCCACGGGAACGCCGCGATGATCACGTCGGTTTTATAACCGTCTGGTGGATTCACACCCATCCCCACATCGCCAATAAACACCAGCGGACGGATATACGCGCTGGTCAGGTTATTTTTACGCAGCGTTTCACGGCAGGCTTCCATCAGTTCATCCACGCTTTGCTCGACCGGCATACGGTAAATTTTTGCCGAATCACGCAGGCGCTGCATGTGCTCGCGGTGACGAAAAACTACTGGCCCCTTGTGTGAATTGTAGCAACGAACGCCCTCAAACACGGAGGTACCATAATGCAAGGCGTGTGACATCACGTGTACTTTTGCTTCAGCCCATGGAACCATCTCACCATTAAACCAAATGTAATCCGCTTTTTTTGTCATTCTTTTTTTTCCTTACTCTTTATGCGT
Source organism: Pectobacterium sp. PL152 (assembly GCA_021907015.1). GTDB lineage: Bacteria > Pseudomonadota > Gammaproteobacteria > Enterobacterales > Enterobacteriaceae > Pectobacterium. The sequence continues at coordinate 2,194,516 of CP091064.1, forward strand.
TAGGCGCTGATCTGCTGTGATGTCGTCATCGGTTGAATGTCAACGCAGGCAATATCCAACAGCTTACTTAGTTGTGTTGACAATAAATCCACCGAGCGATGGCTGGCAACGGTCAGTTCAATATTAATGTGATCGGCATTGGTGGTTTGCACCATATTCATCGCGCAAACTTTGAAACCGCGATGGCGGGTAACACGCAATACACGCTCCAGAACCTCGGGACGAAAGCGTGCCTGAATCGAAAGTTGATGATGTGTCATTCTGTTGTCTCCAGCACTTATTCTGTGTAAGTCGGCCATTATTGGGTGTTGTCGAGCCTATTCGGTTTTATCAAGCATCGTTTCGTTACCCGCACCCGGCGGAACCAGCGGCCAGACGTTTTCGTATTCATCGATCGAGACGTGCAGTAAATAGGGTCCTTCGCTGTTAAACAGGGCATCCAGCGCAACATCAATTTGATCTTTACGGGTGATACGCTGGCCGGGGATATCAAATGCGCTTGCCAGCGTCAGGAAATCAGGGTTATCGGAGAGGTCGGTTTCACTATAGCGTTCATCAAAGAATAACTGCTGCCACTGACGTACCATGCCCAACCGTTGGTTATCCAGCAGCACGATTTTCAACGGCAGCCGTTTTCGTTTGATAGTGCCCAGCTCCTGAACGTTCATCATGAAAGAACCGTCGCCAGAAATGCAGATAACCATATCGTCCGGGCGCGCAACCTGTGCGCCCACCGCCGCTGGCACGCCGAAGCCCATTGTGCCGAGACCGCTGGAAGTGATGAAATTCTCAGGACGGCTGAACGTCATATGCTGCGCAGCCCACATCTGGTGCTGGCCCACATCGGTCGTCACCACAGTGTCCGCATCCATTCGTTCAGAGATCGTTCTCAGCAGTGCAGGCGCATAAATCGCCTGACCGGGATGATCATAACGCCACGGGTATTCCGCTTTCATCATGGTCGCCTGCTGGCGCCACGCGCTGACGTTCAGCGGCTGTTGTAGCGCCGGTAATATCGACTTCAGATCGCCTTGCAACGCCACATTGGCATGGCGCAATTTGCTCAGCTCCGCTGGGTCAATATCCATGTGAATAACGCTGGCATGAGGCGCAAAGGCATTCAGCTTGCCGGTCACGCGGTCATCAAAACGCGCCCCGACTGCGATTAACAGATCGCACTCTTGCACAATCAGGTTCGCCGCCTTCGTGCCGTGCATACCAATCATACCGAGGTAATAGGGATGATTGGCATCCACGACACCCAAGCCTTTCAGCGTCGAAACGGAAGGGATATCCGTTACACTCAGGAATTCGCGCAGTGCCGGAACCGCATTCGCCATGCCAACCCCGCCGCCAACGTACAGCACCGGTTTTTGTGCTTTCGCCAACAGGGCATATGCCTGCGCAATATCTTGCTCGGGGAAATCAACATCGTTAGCAACAGGCGCAAAGTTCGGGGTGAAATCTCCCATCGCCAGCTGAATATCTTTAGGAATATCGACCAGAACAGGGCCTGGGCGGCCGCTGTTGGCAATCGCGAACGCTTCTGCCATCACTTCCGGCAGTGATTCGAGAGACTCAACCAAGAAGCTGTGTTTCGTACAGGCCAGAGACAGCCCCAACACGTCGATCTCCTGGAAAGCATCGGTACCAATCAGCGCCGACCCGACCTGCCCGGTGATCGCCACTACAGGGACAGAATCCAGTAGCGCATCGGCCAAACCGGTGATCAGGTTCGTTGCACCTGGGCCAGACGTCGCAATGCAAACGCCCACATTACCTGTGGAACGGGCATACCCAATCGCCGCCATCACCGCGCCTTGCTCGTGGCGACACAGCAGGTGTTTAACGCCGCCGTCATAAAGTGCATCATAGACGGGCATTATCGCGCCACCCGGATATCCCAAAACGGTGTCCACTCCCTGCGCTCGCAACGCTTGTACCACCCACTGTGCTCCATTCATAGTTATTTCCCCGACATCTTATGGGAATAACAGAATTTTATGCTGATGTTCATTTTCTGTTCCTTTCCGTTGTAGATTACGCCCAACAAAAAACCCCCGACCTTTCGGTGCGGGGGTTTTCTTGAATTAGGCCTTGATTTCTAAGCCATTCTTCGTCCAAGTGCAGCCCCGCACGGTGGGATAATAATCACCACCACGCTAATCACGACTAGGCTAATCACTAGGGATAGGGCTTTCATAATAGGTTGTTCATTAATCTTCTGTCGAACGAATGCCTACAGAGTTATCACAGTCAGACATGGCGTGACAACAACTTTTTCATCGTTCTTGGTAAGAATTACCTATGATGCGGGAAAAATACAACGTAATCATAAGGTAGACACGCACCAAATTATTTTCTCTCGTTGGTGTAAAAATGAGCATTGCGCGAGAAACATAGCAAATGAATACGAACGTTACCGATCGTCGGATAACGTAAAGCGGTCGGTTCACCCGACATAATTGCGATGCGTTGCGCACAAATTTTCTTCATTGCTGAAACAGAGCATTATTTTATGACGCTGTCGCGCAGGCTGATGATGGCGGACTCTACTTCTTCTCCCCAACCAGACATGATGCAAACCATCAGCAAAGGGGAAATAGCATGTCATTGGCAGTTACCTATACTCGGGCAATGATTGGCGTACAAGCGCCGGACGTTTACATCGAAGTTCATATCAGCAGCGGGCTACCGGCTCTGACGCTGGTAGGCTTACCAGAAACTACCGTCAAAGAAGCGCGCGATCGCGTGCGCAGCGCACTCATCAATTGTGGGTTTGCCTTTCCAGCCAAGCGCATCACGGTCAACCTCGCCCCCGCAGATCTGCCGAAAGAGGGAGGACGCTACGACCTGCCGATTGCTCTGGCAATTCTGGCAGCATCAGAACAAATCGATGGGGAAAAGCTAAGCCGCTACGAGTTTCTTGGCGAACTCGGCCTGTCTGGCACGCTACGCGGCGTCAATGGCGCGATTCCTGCTGCCCTAGAGGCCATCAAGTCAGGCCGCCAGCTTATCCTGCCAGATGACAATAAACGGGAGATGACGCTGATACCGCAGGGTGAAGCGCTCATGGCCGGGCATTTGTTAGACGTGTGTGCTTTTCTTAGCGGAGAAGAGGAGTTGCTCAGTTGCTCCGACATCGTACCGGCTCCGCAATCAGAAGAAGATGCACTCGACCTGAAGGATATCATCGGTCAGGAACAGGCTAAACGCGCGTTGGAAATCGCAGCCGCTGGCGGCCACAATCTGCTATTGCTGGGGCCGCCGGGAACAGGAAAAACCATGCTGGCGAGCCGACTAGGCAATCTGATGCCGCCATTAAGCGACGAAGAAGCGCTGGAAAGCGCCGCCATCAATAGCCTCATCAACATTGATGCCACCATGACGCGCTGGCGAGCCAGACCATTCAGAGCGCCTCACCATAGTTCTTCCATGGCGGCGCTCGTGGGTGGAGGGTCGTTGCCTAAACCGGGGAAATTTCACTCGCCCACAACGGCGTGCTGTTTCTGGATGAATTACCGGAGTTTGAGCGACGCGTCCTGGATTCTCTACGAGAGCCTCTGGAGTCCGGTGAAATTATCATTTCCCGCACGCGCGCCAAAGTGTGCTACCCGGCACGCGTGCAGCTCGTCGCCGCAATGAATCCCAGCCCATCAGGCCACTATCAGGGCATCCATAACCGCTTACCAGCACAACAAATACTGCGCTATCTCAGCAAACTTTCCGGTCCCTTTTTGGATCGCTTTGACCTTTCTATCGAAGTTCCTTTGCTACCACCAGGGGTTTTATCTCAGCAACGTCATCAGGGGGAAAGCAGCGCAACAATTCGCGAGCGCGTACTGATCGCACGGCAGATACAGCTGAAGCGGGCAAATAAAATCAACGCGCTGCTCACCTCACGCGAAATAGAACAACACTGTGCGTTAGAAGCGCCTGATGCGGCTTATCTGGAAGAAGTGATGAACAAACTTGGCTTATCCGTACGCGCCTGGCACCGGATATTGAAAGTCGCACGCACAATCGCAGACCTCGGCGATCGGGACAGCATAGAGAGAAAACATCTTGCCGAAGCACTGAGCTATCGCAGTATGGATCGATTGCTCATTCAGCTCCACAGAAGCCTTGAATAGCGAAGCGTTAGATGCGTTCACCGCAAAAGAAAATGGGGCTAACGCCCCATTCTTAATTAATCATCGCTTTCCGTGTATTCTTCCACCGCATCCATCTGTGGCTTACCGCCAGATAAGGTATGGAAGCGTTTAGGGCGACGGACACGTTCCAGATACTTGGTCCAGATTTTTTCTAGTTCCGTTTCCGCTTTACGTTCGCCGCGACACATGGCAACAAACGATGTTTCTTCCTCAGTCACTGGTTCACGTTTGCCCAAATCCAGCTCGTTAAACGCGTAACCGTGGCGCTCCAACAGTTGTGCTTCTTTAATCGTAAAGTCGCCATGTCGGGAAAAACCACGCGGGTAGAACTTGTTATCAAAAAAACGATGAGTGGTAGAGAAGCTTTCTGCCATCTTACACGCTCCTAATTCTTCTATGGTCGTGTTGTTTATGGCGCGGAGTATTAGATAGGCTTGACATTGTGTAAAACAAAACATTTAAATCATTACGACAAAATTTTTTTGGAGATGGGCGTGGATACCGAATTACTAAAAACCTTTCTGGAAGTCAGCAGGACAAGACACTTTGGCCGTGCTGCCGAATCCCTGTATCTGACGCAGTCAGCGGTGAGTTTTCGGATTCGTCAGCTAGAGACACAGCTTGGTGCTAACCTGTTCACACGCCATCGGAACAATATACGCCTGACCCCCGCAGGAGAACGGCTTCTGCCCTATGCGGAAAGCCTTATCGGTACCTGGCAGATCGCCAAAAAGAGGTCGCACGCTCGCAACAGCACAGCCTGCTTTCAGTGGGGGCTACCGCTTCGCTGTGGGAAGCCTATCTGACGCCCTGGCTACAATCGCTGTACCAACAGCGCCCGTTGCTGCAGCTAGAAGCACGCATTGCCTTACGTCATTCGCTGGTAAAACAACTCCATGAGCGTCAATTGGATCTGTTCATTACCACCGAACAACCCAAAATGGAGGAATTGGCGAGCCAGTTGCTGGGAAATTTTTCCCTTTCGCTGTTCGCGGCAGAAGCGCATCCGCCCGGACAGGAGTTGCCCTATATAAAATTGGAGTGGGGCGCAGACTTTCATCAGCAGGAACATCGCCTCTTAGCCAGCGATCAGCTTCCCGTTTTGACAACCACATCGGCCCATTTGACCCGCCAACTTCTTGAAACAACTGGCGGTTGCGCGTTTTTACCCAGTCATTGGTTACAAACCTATTCCAATCTGCGGATAGTCGGCGATAGCCAGCCCGTCGTGCGCCCGTTTTATGCCGTTTGGTTACAAAACAGCGATCAGCAGACGATGATTCGTCAATTGCTGAAAACACCTATTTTAATGAATGCATGATCCATCCAGCTCATAGGCTCTTAAGCACGTCTGGCTAACCAGAAAGTGCTTAACGCTTTCTGTAACCCAATGAAAGCAAAAAGCAGGAAACCAATGACGATTTTTGTCCACCATGAGCTCAAGGTGCCATCAAACGTGATATACGTTTGAATCAGGCCCTGAATCAGTACGCCAAATAGCGTTCCCAATACGGTTCCAACACCACCGGTCAGTAGCGTACCGCCGATGACAACGGCCGCGATGGCGTCCAATTCCACGCCGCTTGCCGCCAGAGCATAGCCCGCCGAGGTATAGAGCGAAAAACAATGCCCGACAGCACTGCTAATGTACTGGAAAGCATGTATATCTGAATCGTCGTCCGCCTGACGGGCACGCCCATCAGCTCCGCAGAATAGCTGTTTCCGCCAATCGCATAAACACGGTTACCAAAACGGGTACGATGCGCCATCACAATCCCCAGCAGCACGACAATCAGCATAATCAGTGCCAGAAAGGTAAAGCGTCCTCCATCAGGCATACGCCATGCTAAACCCGCCAGTTGGCTATAGACCGGATGATCGATGGGTATCGACTCCTGTGAGACAATGAAGCTCATCCCTCGAACAAAGAACATCCCCGCCAGCGTGATAATAAATGCGGGCAATTTGAGCGTATCGATAATCCATCCCATCACCCCGCCAAACATGGCTCCCATCACCAGCGCGATGGCGAATGCAAAGAAAGGATCGATGCCATATGTCCCGATCAATTTGGCCAATAACACGCCGGTAAATGCAATGACTGACCCTACGGAAAGATCGATCCCGCCAGATAGAATGACAAACGTCATCCCAACCGCCACGATCCCCAGAAACGCATTATCCGTCAGTAAATCAAAAAAAACGCGCGTCGAAGCAAAACCGGGAAACTGGCTAAGGCAGAATAAATAACCCGCAATAAATACCAAAATCGTCATCAACAGGGGGAAGTGGCGTTTCAGCATTATGTTTTCCTCCTGAACAGGTGATGCAGCGAAATACGCGGAGATTGCATAACCAAAACCAGCAGAACGACGAGTGCCTTCAGAACCAGATTGAATTCTGGTCGATAGCCCGAAAGCAGGATGCCGGTATTCATACTCTGAATAATTAATGCCCCGACGACAGAGAGCAGCAAATTAAAACGACCGCCGAGTAGCGAACCGCCACCGATCACAACGGCCAGAATCGCGTCTAATTCCAACCAGAGGCCCGCATTATTCGCGTCCGCACCACGGATATCCGCCGTTACAATAACGCCCGCTACGGCGGCACACACGCCGCATATGACATAAGCCGCGATTAATACCAGCTTCGTACTCACACCAGCGTTGCGAGCCGATCGCAGATTAATACCGACTGACTCGATAAATAGCCCAAGCGCCGTTTTACGCGTCATAACCCACAGCGCCAACAACACCGCGCAGGCAATAATCACCGGCATAGGCAGATAGAACAGGCTCCCGTTACCCAACTTGGCCAACCCGGCGTTATCAAAGGTAATAATCTGACCTTCGGTAATCAACTGAGCAATGCCGCGCCCGGCAACCATTAGCATTAACGTCGCAACAATCGGCTGAATCTGTAGCACCGCAACCAGAAAACCGTTCCACAACCCGCACAGTGCGCCAACCAATAACGCAGTCAGCAGCACAGAAGGGAGTGGATGACCAGCCGCAGTCAGCGTTGCCGCCGTCGCTCCTGCGATCGCCATAACTGCGCCAACCGATAAGTCGATACCGCCGGTAGCAATCACCAACGTCATGCCTAATGCCAGCAACGCAACGGGTGCCCCACGGTTAAGGATGTCGATAAGGCTACCGAACAAACGTCCATCCTGAATGTGGAGAGAAGAAGTTTGGCGCGACCATGCTATCAATCAACAGAATAGCGACCAGCGCCAGAAGCTGTGGCACGCCCTTGGTAAACGTTAGGCGCACTTTTTTGGCAGGTTTGACGTTATTATCTGTCATCGGCCGCTCCCGTTTGTACTGCGATAGCCTGCATCACTGCGGCAACCGAGATCTCACTATGTTCAAGATGCGCAACGTGCTGTCTGTCACGCAGCACAATAATGCGATCGGCATAACCGGTCAGTTCTTCCAGCTCAGAAGAGATCACGAGTAACGCCATCCCCTGTTCACACAGTTTTTCGATTAGGCGAATGATTTCAGCATGTGCACCGACATCGATTCCTCGCGTTGGCTCATCCAGAATCAAGAAGCGTGGCTCTGTTGCCAACCAGCGCGATAGCAGGACTTTTGCTGATTGCCGCCCGATAGATATTGAATTTCCTGCTCTGGACTGGGCGTACGAATCCCTAACAGGTTGATAAATTTTTCAGCGATACGGGTTTGCTCACGCAAGGAAATGGGTTTCAGCCAGCCGCGCTGCGCCTGAAGCGCCAGAATGATATTCTCTCGTACCGTTGCCGCACCGACAATGCCGTCAGTTTTGCGATCCTCAGGACAATAACCAAAACCCAGTTTCCCTGCTGCACGCGGCGTACGAATGCTAACTTGTTTGCCATCAACCCTGGCTTCTCCGGCATCAGGCACGTTAATGCCAAATATCAGCTGCGCGGTTTCTGTCCGGCCAGAACCCAGTAGACCAGCAAGGCCAACAATTTCTCCTGGACGGACGGAAAGCTCGAAGTCATTGATCGAACCACGTCGACCATAGTGTTTAAAGTGCACAACAGGGTCACCCGCAACGTCACTGTGTTCACCCCGCTTCAGTAACGTTTCATCAAAACTGTGCCCCAGCATCATTTGGACTAATTCGATACGCGGTAATTCCTCGACCGGCAATGTCCCCACTAATCGTCCATTACGCAAAACGGTAATTCGGTCGCTAATGCGATAAACCTGATCCAAAAAATGCGTGACGAATATCATGCCAATTCCGCGATCGCGCAATTTCCGCAATATATCCAGTAGCATCTCAACTTCTTTTGCATCAAGGCTTGCGGTGGGTTCATCAAGAATTAAAACTTTAGCAGAGAGATCGATGGCTCTGGCAATCGCGACAATTTGCTGTACTGCAATGGAGTAATTGCCAAGTGGATGGCTAACATCAATCGCCAACCCATAATTCAATAAGATCGCTTCGGCCTGACGCAGGATTTTATGTTGATCAACGATGCCCCAACGTGTGGGCTCTCGGCCAATGAATAAATTTGCCGCAACGGACAGATTCGGTAATAAATTGACCTCTTGATATACGGTTCCGATACCCAATGACTGAGCGTGCGCAGTATTAACAGGATTAATCGCCATGCCATCAAGGATAATATCGCCAGATGAACGGTGATAAACACCAGTCAACGCCTTAATTAAGGTTGATTTTCCTGCACCATTCTCCCCTAATAGCGCCACTATTTCGCCACGATTAAGCGTGAAGTCCACCTGATCTAATGCTTTTACCCCGGAAACTCAACGCTCATGCCCCGAATATCTAACAACCGTGTCGTTTCCATCAGCATCACCTATGCGACAACGAAACAAGGCTACGTCATACCTGAGCAATATTATGGATAAGTAGGCTGGCAATATTCACTGTTCCGTAGTTTAACGGTGCAGAAAACATAGCAAACCCACTTTTCCATATTCATATTTCTGCCAGGTATTTGGCAAAGTTTATATCAACGATGAATCCATAATATAAATATTAATAACCGAGATCTTTCTTGGTTTCATATTCCTGTTTTGCCGTATCAGGCAGTAATAAACGTGATTCGGTTTGAATGAATTTTTCAGGCTGTTTGCCATCCTTCTTCATCGCTAATAAGGCATCAAAAGCAGGCCCTGCCATATTAGGCGTTAATTCAACGGTAGCATTAGCTTCGCCATTCATCATGGCTTTGAAAATATCAGGGACGCCATCAATGGAGACAACTTTTATCTGTGAACCCGGTTTCAAACCTGCTTCTTTAATTGCCTGAATAGCGCCTATAGCCATGTCATCATTATGTGCATAAACCGCACAGATATTTTTCCATTCTGCTCGGCTTTAATGAAGCTTTCCATGACCTCTTTACCCTTGCTACGAGTAAAGTCTCCTGACTGTGAGCGAATAATTTTTATCTGCGGATCTGAAGCTATGCCTTCAGCAAATCCTTTCTTGCGATTTATCGCGACGCTAGCCCCAACCGTTCCCTGTAGTTCAACAACATTACAAGGTTTGCCAGCAGCCTCTTTCACGAGCCATTCTCCTGCCACCTTTCCTTCATAGACGCTATCAGAAGCAATAGCAGCGGTGTACAACGATGGATCGCTTACCTCAATCGTTCTATCAAGCAGAAACACTGGAATTTTTGCTTCCTTGGCTTCCTGTAAGACTGGTGCCCATCCTGTTGCGACGACCGGAGCAATAAATATGGCATCGACCCCCTGTGCGATAAAGGAGCGCACGGCCTTAATCTGGTTCTCCTGTTTCTGCTGAGCATCCGCTATTTTTAACGTTATTCCACGCTTCTCGGCTTCCTGCTTTGATACTTTGGTTTCTGCAGAGCGCCATCCTGATTCTGAACCAATCTGGGAAAACCCAACAGTTAAGGGTTTTGCCTGTACGGCACCACATAACGCCGTGCTTACAGCAACAGCTACCAGTAAACGTCTGTACATACTTAAACTCCTTCTGTGTAGTCTTACAGCTACTTAGTCAGATTTCAGGTACAGCATAGCGCTACAAATTTCTGCTATAGCGCTACCGATGTGATGTTGGCAGATATCACTAACAAGTGAATGCAACCCGAAGGATCGCTATGGAAAACGATTTATCCTTCACTCAGGTTGTAGATAGTTTTAGTTCAAATATCGAACAAGGTGGATGAGCAAGTTCACAACCTGGTATTACGGTGATTTTGTGCATATTTACAGCTAAATCGACACGATCTGACAGAGGAACATCAAAGAATTTTATCTATTAAATAACAATATGTTAGATTAATTCGGGATCTAAAGACGGGAAATAACGGGGAAATCAAGAAGAAGGGTGCGAGACAGGATCGAGCATAAAATACAGATCAAAAAAACCCTTCACAATAATGTGAAGGGTTTTATTTGGCAGGGGCGGAGAGACTCGAACTCCCAACACCCGGTTTTGGAGACCGGTGCTCTACCAATTGAACTACGCCCCTAAATAGGGTGGCGGAACGGACGGGGCTCGAACCCGCGACCCCCTGCGTGACAGGCAGGTATTCTAACCAACTGAACTACCGCTCCACCGAATTTCTCTACAACCACCAGATTACTCCGGCTTACTGCTTAATTTGATGCCTGGCAGTTCCCTACTCTCACATGGGGAAGCCCCACACTACCATCGGCGCTACGGCGTTTCACTTCTGAGTTCGGCATGGGGTCAGGTGGGACCACCGCGCTATCGCCGCCAGGCAAATTCTGTTTCATTCCAACCGTTACTTAACATGACCCTATTTCTCTGTCATCTCCGCAACCATCAGAACCAATCCTAAAACAAGCTGAATATCGGTTATATGAGTCTTTCGTCACCCACAAAACACCTTCGGTGTTGTAAGGTTAAGCCTCTCGGGTCATTAGTACTGGTTAGCTCAACGTATCGCTACGCTTACACACCCAGCCTATCTACGTCGTCGTCTTCAACGGCCCTTCAGGGGCATCAAGTGCCCAGGGAAGACTCATCTCGAGGCAAGTTTCCCGCTTAGATGCTTTCAGCGGTTATCTCTTCCGCACTTAGCTACCGGGCAATGCAATTGGCATCACAACCCGTACACCAGTGGTGCGTTCACTCCGGTCCTCTCGTACTAGGAGCAACCCCTCTCAATCTTCCAACGCCCACGGCAGATAGGGACCGAACTGTCTCTCGACGTTCTAAACCCAGCTCGCGTACCACTTTAAATGGCGAACAGCCATACCCTTGGGACCTACTTCAGCCCCAGGATGTGATGAGCCGACATCGAGGTGCCAAACACCGCCGTCGATATGAACTCTTGGGCGGTATCAGCCTGTTATCCCCGGAGTACCTTTTATCCGTTGAGCGATGGCCCTTCCATTCAGAACCACCGGATCACTAAGACCTGCTTTCGCACCTGCTCGAGCTGTCACTCTCGCAGTCAAGCTAGCTTATGCCTTTGCACTAACCTCCTGATGTCCGACCAGGATTAGCTAACCTTCGTGCTCCTCCGTTACGCTTTGGGAGGAGACCGCCCCAGTCAAACTACCCACCAGACACTGTCCGCAACCCGGATTACGGGTCTACGTTAGAACATCAAACATTAAAGGGTGGTATTTCAAGGTTGGCTCCATGCAGACTGGCGTCCACACTTCAAAGCCTCCCACCTATCCTACACATCAAGGCTCAAGGTTCAGTGTCAAGCTATAGTAAAGGTTCACGGGGTCTTTCCGTCTTGCCGCGGGTACACTGCATCTTCACAGCGAGTTCAATTTCACTGAGTCTCGGGTGGAGACAGCCTGGCCATCATTACGCCATTCGTGCAGGTCGGAACTTACCCGACAAGGAATTTCGCTACCTTAGGACCGTTATAGTTACGGCCGCCGTTTACCGGGGCTTCGATCAAGAGCTTCGCCTTGCGGCTGACCCCATCAATTAACCTTCCGGCACCGGGCAGGCGTCACACCGTATACGTCCACTTTCGTGTTTGCACAGTGCTGTGTTTTTATTAAACAGTTGCAGCCAGCTGGTATCTTCGACTGATTTCAGCTCCATGAGCAAGTCACTTCACCTACCATCAGCGTGCCTTCTCCCGAAGTTACGGCACCATTTTGCCTAGTTCCTTCACCCGAGTTCTCTCAAGCGCCTGAGTATTCTCTACCTGACCACCTGTGTCGGTTTGGGGTACGATTCGGTGTTACCTGGAGCTTAGAGGCTTTTCCTGGAAGCGTAGCATCAGTTACTTCATCACCGTAGTGACTCGTCATCACGCCTCAGTGTTAACGATGACCCGGATTTACCAAAGTCACCCACCTTCACGCTTAAACCGGGACAACCGTCGCCCGGATAACCTAGCTTTCTCCGTCCCCCCTTCGCAGTAACACCCAGTACAGGAATATTAACCTGTTTCCCATCGACTACGCTTTTCAGCCTCGCCTTAGGGGTCGACTCACCCTGCCCCGATTAACGTTGGACAGGAACCCTTGGTCTTCCGGCGTGCGGGTTTTTCACCCGCATTATCGTTACTTATGTCAGCATTCGCACTTCTGATACCTCCAGCAACCCTCACAGGCCACCTTCGCAGGCTTACAGAACGCTCCCCTACCCAACAACACTAAGTGTCGCTGCCGCAGCTTCGGTGCATGGTTTAGCCCCGTTACATCTTCCGCGCAGGCCGACTCGACCAGTGAGCTATTACGCTTTCTTTAAATGATGGCTGCTTCTAAGCCAACATCCTGGCTGTCTATGCCTTCCCACATCGTTTCCCACTTAACCATGACTTTGGGACCTTAGCTGGCGGTCTGGGTTGTTTCCCTCTTCACGACGAACGTTAGCACCCGCCGTGTGTCTCCCGTGATAACATTCTTCGGTATTCGTAGTTTGCATCGGGTTGGTAAGTCGGGATGACCCCCTAGCCGAAACAGTGCTCTACCCCCGAAGATGAGTTCACGAGGCGCTACCTAAATAGCTTTCGGGGAGAACCAGCTATCTCCCGGTTTGATTGGCCTTTCACCCCCAGCCACAAGTCATCCGCTAATTTTTCAACATTAGTCGGTTCGGTCCTCCAGTTAGTGTTACCCAACCTTCAACCTGCCCATGGCTAGATCACCGGGTTTCGGGTCTATACCCTGCAACTTAACGCCCAGTTAAGACTCGGTTTCCCTGCGGCTCCCCTATACGGTTAACCTTGCTACAGAATATAAGTCGCTGACCCATTATACAAAAGGTACGCAGTCACACCCCGAAGGATGCTCCCACTGCTTGTACGTACACGGTTTCAGGTTCTATTTCACTCCCCTCGCCGGGGTTCTTTTCGCCTTTCCCTCACGGTACTGGTTCACTATCGGTCAGTCAGGAGTATTTAGCCTTGGAGGATGGTCCCCCCATATTCAGACAGGATGTCACGTGTCCCGCCCTACTCATCGAACTCACAACTTGTGCATTTTTGTGTACGGGACTATCACCCTTTACTGTGCGACTTTCCAGACGCTTCCACTAACACACAAACTGATTCAGGTTCTGGGCTCTTCCCCGTTCGCTCGCCGCTACTGGGGGAATCTCGGTTGATTTCTTTTCCTCGGGGTACTGAGATGTTTCAGTTCCCCCGGTTCGCCTCATTACGCTATGGATTCACATAATGATAGTGTGTCGAAACACACTGGGTTTCCCCATTCGGGTATCGTCGGGTATAACGCTTCATATCAGCTTACCGACGCTTATCGCAGATTAGCACGCCCTTCATCGCCTCTGACTGCCTAGGCATCCACCGTGTACGCTTAGTCGCTTAACCTCACAACCCGAAGATGTTTCGATTGATTCATCATCGCGCTGCGATTATTTGAGAGACTCATTGACAGACTGACTCGTCATGGACACCCGCAGGCATCCACGCTCGTTCAGCTGTCATGTTTCAATTTTCAGCTTGTTCCAGATTGTTAAAGAGCAAAATACTTCGCAGCATACTGTTTCCAATACGCTCTGAAGTCTTTTTAATGGTGGAGCTATGCGGGATCGAACCGCAGACCTCCTGCGTGCAAAGCAGGCGCTCTCCCAGCTGAGCTATAGCCCCATCGTTGCTTACAGATACCTTACATACCACTCACGGAAGAGTTGGTAGGCCTGAGTGGACTTGAACCACCGACCTCACCCTTATCAGGGGTGCGCTCTAACCACCTGAGCTACAAGCCTATTAAGGTATTTCTGCTCGTTATTTTCATCAGACAATCTGTGTGAGCACTTCACTCAACGCACATCTTCTTGGTAAGGAGGTGATCCAACCGCAGGTTCCCCTACGGTTACCTTGTTACGACTTCACCCCAGTCATGAATCACAAAGTGGTAAGCGCCCTCCCGAAGGTTAAGCTACCTACTTCTTTTGCAACCCACTCCCATGGTGTGACGGGCGGTGTGTACAAGGCCCGGGAACGTATTCACCGTAGCATTCTGATCTACGATTACTAGCGATTCCGACTTCATGGAGTCGAGTTGCAGACTCCAATCCGGACTACGACGTACTTTATGAGGTCCGCTTGCTCTCGCGAGGTCGCTTCTCTTTGTATACGCCATTGTAGCACGTGTGTAGCCCTACTCGTAAGGGCCATGATGACTTGACGTCATCCCCACCTTCCTCCAGTTTATCACTGGCAGTCTCCTTTGAGTTCCCGGCCGAACCGCTGGCAACAAAGGATAAGGGTTGCGCTCGTTGCGGGACTTAACCCAACATTTCACAACACGAGCTGACGACAGCCATGCAGCACCTGTCTCACAGTTCCCGAAGGCACCAAAGCATCTCTGCTAAGTTCTGTGGATGTCAAGAGTAGGTAAGGTTCTTCGCGTTGCATCGAATTAAACCACATGCTCCACCGCTTGTGCGGGCCCCCGTCAATTCATTTGAGTTTTAACCTTGCGGCCGTACTCCCCAGGCGGTCGATTTAACGCGTTAGCTCCGGAAGCCACGCCTCAAGGGCACAACCTCCAAATCGACATCGTTTACAGCGTGGACTACCAGGGTATCTAATCCTGTTTGCTCCCCACGCTTTCGCACCTGAGCGTCAGTCTTTGTCCAGGGGGCCGCCTTCGCCACCGGTATTCCTCCAGATCTCTACGCATTTCACCGCTACACCTGGAATTCTACCCCCCTCTACAAGACTCTAGCTTGCCAGTTTCAAATGCAGTTCCCAAGTTAAGCTCGGGGATTTCACATCTGACTTAACAAACCGCCTGCGTGCGCTTTACGCCCAGTCATTCCGATTAACGCTTGCACCCTCCGTATTACCGCGGCTGCTGGCACGGAGTTAGCCGGTGCTTCTTCTGCGGGTAACGTCAATCGATGAGGTTATTAACCTCACCGCCTTCCTCCCCGCTGAAAGTGCTTTACAACCCGAAGGCCTTCTTCACACACGCGGCATGGCTGCATCAGGCTTGCGCCCATTGTGCAATATTCCCCACTGCTGCCTCCCGTAGGAGTCTGGACCGTGTCTCAGTTCCAGTGTGGCTGGTCATCCTCTCAGACCAGCTAGGGATCGTCGCCTAGGTGAGCCATTACCTCACCTACTAGCTAATCCCATCTGGGCACATCTGATGGCAAGAGGCCCGAAGGTCCCCCTCTTTGGTCCGAAGACGTTATGCGGTATTAGCTACCGTTTCCAGTAGTTATCCCCCTCCATCAGGCAGTTTCCCAGACATTACTCACCCGTCCGCCGCTCGTCACCCAAGGAGCAAGCTCCTCTGTGCTACCGCTCGACTTGCATGTGTTAGGCCTGCCGCCAGCGTTCAATCTGAGCCATGATCAAACTCTTCAATTTAAGATTTGTTTGATTTGCTGAACTCGTCAGCGATGCTCAAAGAATTATAACTGTTTATTCGTAATGAATTTACTGTTGTTCACTCTTCAAGACTTTTTATATCGTTAAGATACGGCCTTGTGAGTGCCCACACAGATTGTCTGATTAATTTGTTAAAGAGCAGTGCCACATCTTCCGTGGCGCGGGCCGCATATATTATGCTTTTCCGCTGTGAAGTCAAGTCATTACTGACCGCCTTCGTTGAATCTTTTTCTGTTACCGCAACCGCGTAAGTCGCTGTTGCCGTGTCAGTGGAGGCGCATTATAGGGACTTCTCGCCGCCTGACAAGCGCTAAATGCAAAATAATTTTCGTTTGTCTACTATTCACCCACAAAGCTATCAAAGTGGTAGTTTTTCCAGCGAATCGAAGCCATAGCGCTGCAATATTGGCCACAACGTAGCGACTTTAGGTGTAATCGCCAGGCAATAAACCAGATTCTTATCTGTCGAAAGTGGCGGATTATCCAGATTGGCAATTAGCCACGCTGTTCTTCTGGCAATAGCGGCACCAGAATCGACAAGGCGTGTTCCATCTGGCAACGCCACTTTCAGTTCTTCTGCTAACAAAGGAAAATGCGTACAACCCAGAACAACCGTATCTGGCGGCTCCGGTAAACGCAGCCAAGGACGCAGGATTTTTTGCAGTTCGGAAATGGAAATCGTCTCCCCCTGCAATTTTGCCTCTGCCAATTCGACCAGCTCTGACGACCCGAGAGACAAAATCTGGCAATCCGTTGCAAAACGGGCAATCAGTTCGTGCGTATAGGGACGTTGAACCGTTGCGCGCGTCGCCAGTAGGCCAACAACACCGTTACGCGTCAGCTTAGCCGCAGGTTTCACCGCAGGGACGACGCCCACGACAGGGAAAGTAAAACGCTCACGTAACGCAGGAAGGGAAATCGTACTCGCCGTATTACAGGCAATCACAACCAGTGCGAGCTGATGGCGTAGTTGAACGGCGTTAACAATTTCAACCACGCGCTCGATAATAAACTGCTGTGATTTCTCACCATAAGGAAACGCTTCGTTATCGAATGCGTATATATAGTGAAGATCCGGCAAGAGCTGCCGGATTTCATCATAAACAGACAGCCCGCCTACGCCGGAGTCGAAGACCAGAACCGTAGGACGGGATAGCCGGTTAGAAGGTATAGCTTCCTGTGAGATAGTATTCTCGCCCTGCCGTGCGGTAGCCATATGCCGTCTCGTAATCTTTATCAAACAGGTTGGCGATTCTACCACGAACTGTCAGATGAGAGGTGACTGGATATGAGGCAGCGAGATCCCAGAGGCTTACACCACCGAGTTTGACAGAGCGTTCAGGAAACGTGCTGAAATCTTTGTCATAACGCTGACCAAGGTAATGGTATGCCACACTCCAGTCGAGCTCGTAAAACTGCCAATCCAACTGATATTTAACTTGCTGTTTAGCCCGGCGAATCAAAGCTTCATCGGTGATAGCGTTACGTGAATCCACATAATCATAGCTAACACGATGGCTAACGGGGCCGGTATCAAAAGCGGCTATTGCTTCAACACCCTTAATTTCAGCTTTATCTATATTTTGAAAAACCCAGTTAGTCCCACTCGTTGAAGTGATTAGGTTGTCAATATCATTACGATATCCAGAAACGCGCCATGTAACTGGCCCAGTAAGACCTTCAACTCCACCTTCCCACTGTTTACTCTCTTCAGGTTGGAGCTCTCGATTACCCCCTGATCTACCATACAACTGCCCCATATTTGGCGCTTTAAACGCAGTGCCATAAGAAGTAATTAAACGATAGCCATCAATAAATTCCCAAGAGGCCCCTGCTTGCCAAGTGTTATGCCAACCGAATTCAGATTGATCATCACCACGCACAGACCCTTCAAGCACTATCGAAGCAAAGCTCTGCTGACTGGTCAGGTAAATACCCGTGTTATGCTGGCGTTCTTCCCGGTTAACGTTGGTTGAATCTGGCTTTATGGTTTGGTTTTGCCAATCAACACCTGCACTCACAGTACCCGTACCTACTTGCAGCGTATTGCCCCACTGCACGTTGTATTGTTGAGAATCAACTAGCGTCGCACCGCGCTCATATGGACCTTTTTGCGAATCGTAGTCGTAATCCTTGCTATAGCTATAGCTTCCGATAAGTTGTGAAGAATAAATCCCGCTCTGATAATGCAGGCCAGAATCCCAAGTTTGACCATAGAGCTGGCGTGTGTCCTGCCCCCAAAACCGTCATAACCGGTACGGTTGTCATAGCCGTAGCCACGCAAAAACCGCTAACTTCATCACTAAATTGTTGACTGACTGCGCCATAGAGTAATTTACTCATAAATCCATCACGATCTGGCTGACGCGGCGCATCTGAAGCGGCAACATCAAAACCTTTGGTGTATAGATAATTCCCTGCCAAGGTCGCTGTTGTGCTATCGCCCAAGGCTTGCTGCGTTGCCGCATCATAGGATTGGTAACCATTAGATCCCACACCTGCAGCCAATGTGGTGCCATTCTTCTCTCTGGCGGTGATGATGTTTACCACACCACCAATAGCATCAGAACCATAAACCGCAGAACGAGCGCCACGGATATACTCTATCTTTTGAACCAGAGAGAGGGGAATTTGGCTGAGGTCAGAAGAACCGCTAATACCCGCCTGATTCAGACGAATACCATCGATCAGCACCAGAACGTGGTTAGAGTTAGTCCCACGAATAAACAACGAGCTTTTTGCCCCAATCCACCATTCTGCCCAATATCCACACCCGGCAAACGGCGCATAACATCAGTCAGGCTTTTTGCCTGCCAACGGTCTATATCTTCTCTTGTCACGACAGTCGTGGGCGCCAACACCGAAGACACCGGCTGTGCGAAACGATTTGCCGTTACAACCATGTCATCGGCATTTTTTTCCGATGACGAATTTTGATTTTCCTGTGCCCAGCCAGAAAATGCCGTGACGGAAAGCGCCGTCAGCAGCGAAATTTTTTTAATCATTGTTAAAGCATCCGAGAAATAATAAGGATGCCGCAGGCTCTGTTAATAGCACGCGATATGCAGAACCAATTGCGACGTATTCCGGCAGGTCTTCGGGCTTGGATGCCGTTGTCGCCACAAATCGTCAACGACGGTAGGGGATACAACGAAAGCGATGACTTCCCATCCTCAAAAGTTGAAGACAGTGTCTGCATAATAATGCTATCGCCGGGGCATTCCTTACCGCTGCGCGTCAGCTCCAGATTTACACTGGATTCCCTTTTAACTTGTGGTACAAGGCCGGACGCTCATCCTACAATCGCGAATTGTGGAAGTCTAGACTTCTATATCATTACAGGATAATCACGTAACAAAACTGGACTTCCTGACCGGATTCCCTACAATTCCCGGCCAATAACACCCTTTTAGACGCTTTTGACGAGAAAACCATGACGCCAGAAATCCTGCCCATCGAACAATACGACGACCAGCTTGCAGAGAAAACCGAGCGTCTGCGTGGGATGATGGCACCGTTCAATGCACCAGAGCCTGTCGTCTTCCGTTCTCCCGTCAGTCACTATCGGATGCGTGCCGAATTTCGCATCTGGCACGAGGGTGACGAGCTTTACCACATCATGTTTGACCAGCAAACCAAACAGCGCATTCGGGTCGATCGCTTTCCGGCAGCTAGCGAGTTAATCAATCGCCTGATGCCGGAGCTGCTTGCCGCAATCCAGCCCGATTCCGTCCTGCGTCGCAAACTGTTTCAGATAGACTATCTGTCCACCCTGAGCGGCGAAGTGATCGTTTCACTGCTGTATCACCGCGCTCTGGACGAGGAGTGGCAGGAGCATGCCCGTGCGCTGCGCGATAGCCTGACGGCGCAGGGGTTCCGCCTACAATTGATTGGCCGCGCGACAAAAACCAAAATCTGCCTCGATCGCGATTATGTCGATGAATGCCTGCCGGTTGCAGGTCGGGATATGATTTACCGACAGGTAGAAAACAGCTTCACGCAGCCGAATGCCGCAATCAATATTCAGATGCTGGAGTGGGCGCTGGATGCGACGGCGGGATCGACGGGAGATTTGCTGGAGCTGTATTGCGGCAATGGTAATTTTTCACTCGCGCTGGCAAGAAATTTCGAACGCGTACTGGCGACGGAAATCGCCAAGCCATCCGTCGCGGCAGCACAGTATAATATCGCGGCGAACCAGATAGAGAACGTGCAGATTATCCGCATGGCGGCCGAAGAATTTACGCAGGCCATGCAGGGTGTGCGTCAGTTTAACCGCTTACAGGGCATCGACCTGACAAGCTACCAGTGCGAGACCATTTTTGTTGACCCACCGCGCAGCGGACTGGATGACGAAACGGTTAAACTGGTGCAGGCATATCCGCGCATTCTTTATATTTCCTGCAACCCGGAAACGCTGAGCAACAACCTGCAAACACTCTCAGAAACCCACGACATTCGCCGTCTGGCGCTGTTCGATCAATTCCCTTACACCCACCATATGGAGTGTGGCGTGCTGTTGGAAAAACGTCAGTAACGCATACAAGCTGGCGGGCTACCCCGCCAGCATCACCGGCTATAACGTCTCGCTCTCGTCTGCGGATACGGAATCCGACTCTTTTCTGCGTCGCAGTTTCAGGCCAATCCAGAAAACCAACACCACGCACAGGATTGAAGGAATAAAGTTCGATCCAATGGCAGGATATTCAACGCGCACAATGGCGCTGTAAATCAATAAGCCCAGCAGAAAACTGGCCGCCGCCAGCATCGGAATACCTTCCGGCATACTGTGGTGCAAATAGCGTTGATGCAGGCAATAAATAGACAAGACCAGCGCAATCAAGGGAAAAATCGAGAACGGAACAATACTGCTGAACAAGGCGGCGAATGCGCCATTGACGGATAAGCCCGCAATCAACGCCAGCACCAGCGTACCTTTTTCTTGGTGAGGTTTTTCTGTCATGGTTTCTCCCTTTTCATGTTGTTGGTATAGAGGCTTTATGGCACGGTAAAGCTACTATCGTGTTCTTTTCTGTACCAGTAATAAGCACCTTTGGCGATCATCCGCAGTTGCAGTACCAGCCGCTCTTCCAGCTGTTTACGCTGTTCCAGAGAAACATCCAGCGCTTCTGCCCCCGCGCTGAAAACAATGGTCACCATCGCTTCCGACTGCGCTTCCGCAAAACTGCGGGGAATATGGTTTTCTACCTCAAGGTAATCCGCCAGTTCAGCGATAAAATGCTGAATTTCGCGCGCAACTGCCGCACGGAAAGCCGCCGACGTCCCTGAACGTTCACGCAGCAACAGCCGGAACGCATTGGGATTATTGCCGATAAATTCCATGAAGGTGGAAACCGACGTCCTGATTACGCTACCGGTCTTGGCAATACGCTGCCGAGCCTGTCGCATTAACTGACGCAGCATCAGCCCGCTTTCGTCAACCATTGTCAGCCCCAGTTCATCCACGTCACGAAAATGACGATAGAAAGATGTCGGCGCAATACCCGCTTCGCGGGCGACTTCACGCAGACTCAGGCTGGCAAAACTGCGCTCAGCGCTTAACTGGCTAAATGCAGCTTCTATAAGGGAACGACGAGTCCGTTCTTTTTGCTGTGCTCTGACACCCATTATGCTGCCCAAATGATCTCTCCCCTTTCCAGAGGGGCACTATAGCAAATTTTATTGTCCGCAGAATGAGACAAAGTTTGCCATATTAAGAATGTGAGAATCTGTTTCCATAGTAAAGGCAGGGATGATTGGGTTCTGCCGCCGTCGATGTTACAATCGCACGATGTTAAGGCCACGTTATTATTTTGTATAAAAACAGGTTTAACCTACCATGACTCTAGAACATCAATTCGATTATGATGCCATTGTGATTGGTTCCGGTCCCGGCGGTGAAGGTGCAGCAATGGGATTGGCCAAGCACGGTGCCAAAATTGCGGTGATTGAACGTCACTACAATGTCGGCGGCGGCTGTACCCACTGGGGTACGATTCCTTCCAAAGCCCTCCGCCACGCCGTCAGCCGTATTATCGAGTTCAATCAAAACCCCCTCTACAGTGACAACTCCCGCATTATTCGCTCCTCATTTTCCGACATCCTGCGCCACGCCGACAGCGTCATTGGTCAGCAAACCCGTATGCGACAAGGATTTTATGAGCGTAACCAGTGCGAGTTGTTTTCCGGCGAAGCCAGCTTCATCGATGCACACACGATCGCCGTTCACTACCCAGACAACACCCATGAAACGCTGACCGCCGCAAATATCATTATCGCGACCGGTTCACGTCCGTATCATCCGGCAGAAGTCGACTTCAACCACCCGCGTATTTACGACAGCGACTCGATTCTGCAACTCGATCACGAGCCTCAGCACGTCATCATTTACGGCGCGGGCGTTATCGGCTGCGAATATGCTTCTATCTTTCGCGGCCTGAGCGTTAAGGTCGATTTGATCAATACCCGCGATAGGCTGCTGGCGTTTCTCGATCAGGAAATGTCGGATGCCCTGTCCTACCATTTCTGGAACAACGGCGTGGTAATCCGCCACAACGAAGAGTTCGAGAGTATTGAAGGGCTGTCTGATGGCGTTATCGTTAATCTGAAATCGGGCAAAAAGATGAAGGCAGACTGCCTGCTCTATGCCAATGGACGCACGGGGAATACGGAAACGCTGGGGCTGGAGAATATTGGCCTGAGCACCGACAGCCGGGGCCAGCTCAAGGTCAACAGCATGTACCAGACGGCGCTGGCGCATATTTATGCTATTGGCGATGTCATCGGCTATCCCAGCCTGGCATCAGCAGCGTACGATCAGGGTCGGCTCGCCGCGCAGGCGATTATCAAAGGTGACGCCAGCGCGCATCTGATCGAAGATATCCCAACCGGCATCTATACCATCCCGGAAATCAGCTCCGTGGGGAAAACCGAGCAAGAGCTCACCGCAATGAAAGTCCCTTATGAAGTCGGGCGCGCGCAGTTCAAACATCTGGCACGAGCGCAGATTGTCGGGATGAATGTGGGGAGCTTGAAGATTCTGTTTCACCGTGAAACGAAGCAGATTCTGGGTATTCACTGCTTTGGTGAGCGCGCTGCGGAGATTATCCACATCGGGCAGGCCATCATGGAACAAAAAGGTGAAGGCAATACTATCGAATATTTCGTTAATACTACCTTCAACTATCCAACCATGGCAGAAGCGTACCGTGTAGCCGCGCTGAACGGGCTTAACCGCTTATTTTGACAGGTTTTCCATATAGCCCTGCATATGCTCGCGGATGGTATCAGCAAGTTGCTCATAACGTCCGCGCAGCGGTGAACCGGGGCGATACACCAGCGCGATAGTGCGCTTGGGCTCCGGTTTATAGCACGGCAAATAGCAGACGCCATCGCGTTCGCGTTCGCGCGGAACCGACAACGACGGCAGTAGCGTAATACCGCTTCCGGCAGCGACCATATTACGCAACGTCTCCAGGCTGGTCGCCCGGAAGTGCGTATCTTCATCCGCCCCCGCCTGAAAACAAAAGCCCATGGCCTGATCGCGTAGGCAGTGGCCGTCTTCCAGCATCAGCAGTTTCTCACCCGCCAGATCGGACATCGCCACACGTTCGCGGTTCGCCCACGGGTGATCCTGATAAATGGCCAGCTTCATCGGCTCATCAAAGAGCGGAACTTCGATAAAGGCTTCGGACTCTTTCACCATCGCCAGAATGGCGCAGTCCAGTTTGCCGCTGTCCAACTGGGCCAGCAACTGGTGGGTTTGCGCTTCGTGCAGATACATTTCGAGCTTGGGAAACGTGCGATGCAGCATTGGAATAATTTGCGGCAGCAGATAAGGTCCTACCGTGGGGATCAGGCCGATATGCAGAGGCCCGGACATGGTTTCACCCTGCTGGCTCGCCATCTCTTTTAGTACTTTTACCTCGCGTAATACCGTTCGTGCCTGCTCGACCAGCAACAGCCCCGCTTGTGTAAACAAGACTTTGCGACTGGTTCGCTCCAGCAGCATCACGCCGAGTTCATCTTCCAGTTTACGAATCTGTCCACTGAGTGTTGGCTGACTCACATGGCAGGAATCTGCCGCACGCCGAAAATGACGATGTTCTGCCAGCGCGACAAGATACTCTAAGTCCCGAATATTCATTATTATTCTCCTTATCATGATAGCTAACAGCGATAGATAGGATATCAATGAACGACAATCCCTATCAACATCCAAAATGAATAATATATCCCACCGAAGCGTATCTATTTATTTCTACAGGAATAAAACAATATTTTTACGATTTCGGTACCACTTGGGTATCTGCCAGACTCTAGCCACGCTATAACAAGCAGGCTAACATCTTCAAGCGATTTGGCAGCGACAGCATTTGTGTGCGTCGGGCAACAATACCCTTGCGAATGATGTCTGGAAAGCTGACCAGCGGCAAAGCAAGGAAAGCATCGAAACTGGTGAAGAGAAAATAGGATTGGATATTCAGAGGGGATAGCTAATCACGTCGCCGCGTGACCATCATACTGTGATGTGCCGTGCGAATAGGAATCTCATCCCTGAGACTCCCCCTTTTCATGGCCGCTGTAAGTCACGTTGACAGGTATTCCGATACCCTTATTCTTCATTACCGCATGCGGCCTCGTTCTTCCTGAAATATTGCGTGTCGCCTCAGCGTGCCACATCAGGGCGGACGCCCAGCGTATGGCAAATCGCATAGCTCAGCTCCGCGCGGTTCAGCGTATAGAAATGGAAATCTTTTACGCCTTCGCGGCTGAGAATTTTCACCATGTCCATCGCGATAGACGCCCCCACCATCTTGCGGGTTTCGGGATCGTTATCCAGACCGTCAAACATCGTCGTCATCCAGCTTGGCACACGGACGTTCGTCATCGTGGCAAACTTTGCAGTTGCTTGAAGTTCGACACGGGCAGGATGCCCGGCACAATTTCGACATCGATGCCCGTCGCCACACAGCGGTCACGGAATCGCAGATAGCTTTCTACGTCGAAAAAGAACTGTGTAATCGCGCGATTCGCGCCGGCGTCAATCTTGTGTTTCAAGTTAATCAGGTCAGCCTGCGCGCTTTTCGCTTCAGGGTGCACTTCAGGATAGGCGGCAACGGAAATATCGAAATCGCCAACCTCTTTCAGCAGGGAAACCAGATCTGCCGCATACATATCCGGTTTGCCACCTTCTGGCGGCAAGTCGCCACGCAGCGCAACAATATGGCGGATACCGCTCTGCCAGTAATCCTGAGCGATTTCACGCAGTTGTTCACGCGACGCATCAATGCAGGTCAGGTGAGGCGCGGCTTCCAAACCTGTACGCTCTTTAATCGTTTTGATAATGCTGTGAGTACGGTCACGCTCGCCAGAGTTCGCCCCGTAGGTCACGGAAACAAACTTGGGTTTCAAGCTGCTCAGCCGATCAATAGAGTTCCACAGGGTTTCTTCCATATCGCTGGTACGCGGCGGGAAAAACTCGAACGACACATTAATTCGCCCCTGCAATTCCGCCAGACTTTGATTCAGCGCTTCCCGCTGGTTTGCGTGAAAAAGCTCATACCTGCTACCCCGTTGACCGTGATTGTTATTATCATTCGCTACACGTCTATACGTTTAGACGTCTATATAGAAAATGACGTAATCTGCTTAAAGAGTCAACGTTTTTCAGCTCAGCAGGTGGTGATGATTACTCACGGTAAATGAAAAAAGTTCATGATGGGTTTCTCGCAAAAGCGCTGTCTCGTAGTCACATTGTTATGGAGACGCGGAGACAGTTTCGTGCGCGATAATGTTGCTATTTTCATGCTACCTCGTAGCACGCGACCGACACGGGGCGGCTCACGCGCCGCTCGCCCCGTGACCCCAGGCTTTCGGCGTGAATTATGCCGCTACGCGGTGCCTTCGTCGGTATCTGACTTAACGGACCGCTTGCGACACGTTCCCGACGTGGCGCAAGCTCGCCGCGTCCTGCGGCTCATCCTAAGCCAGCTATCTCCTCAGCATAATTTTTACGCCGGATAACAGCAAAACCCACAGAGCTCTGTATTATTTGCGTGCAATCACGATAACCTGGTAAATACGCCGTCAGCCACAGGGAAATCGTGAAAATGTACGGTGTGCCCTTCTTCCGTCGTCAGAAAAATGGCGTACTGCGGGGCTTCCAGACTGATCTCAAATCCGGGTGCGAAACGCAAGGCGGACTGATGATTGGTGCCGCGTATCGTGCTAAACGATATTCCTCGCCAGCCGCCGCTGGCAGGCCGATGGACGTGCCCTGCGGAAATATGCCGCACATTGCCGAAACGGTGACACACCTGATACAACGCCTCTGCCGCTTCGGGAGCCAATCGCACGCTATCCAGCGCCGGAAGCCCGATCGACATCGGAGGATGGTGCAGGAACAGGAACACATTCTTGCCTTCCGCTGCCTGAAGCTGTCGCTCAAGCCATGCCAGCCGCGCGGAACACAGCGTTCCGGCCACCTCGCCGGCCTGCAACGAGTCCAGCAGAATGACGCAATCATCCCCACGGACGTCACGTTCTGCACAAACCCGTTTTCATCCGCCAGCGTCGGGAACTGGGCCAAAAACGCCTCCCGGTCGTCGTGATTCCCCATCGTCACACGCCAGGGAACCTGCAATTCAGCCAACGCCGTAGCCAGAAACGTATAAGATGCCGCACTGCCGTCATCGGACAGATCGCCGGAGATGACCACCAGATCGGCATCGCGGTGGTGCGCGTTGATGTCGGCAATCGCTGCTTTCAGTTGCTGTTCTGGGTCGCGCCCATGCAAATTGCCACCTTGTGCGGTCAGATGGAGGTCAGAAAGTTGAATCAGTTTCATATTATCCTCGATTTTCACTATCCACGTGCTATCGCCCACCCATACCGTTACGCCGACTGACGGCGGATTAGCGGAGCAGCCACTTTCGCTCGACACGCGGGTTCTTGTACCTGAGACTGGCGTCGATCGAGCAGCGCCAACGCCTGTGCCGCCATCGTTGCAGGATCCTGACGAAACGTCGTCAACGCATACGCATCCCACCCTGCGGCCGGAATATCATCAAACCCGATAACCATGAGATCCTGCGGAACAGCCAGCCCAAACTGCTTTGCACGATCGATCACGCCGAACGCGACTAAATCGTTAACGCAGAACACCGCATCCGGCCTGACGGCTTCAGGAAGCGAAAACAGCGTCTGCCCTACCGTCAACCCGTCGCCATAATCCGTATCGCCGCCGCGCACCACGGCCACGGGCAGCCCTAACGCCCGCGCCTCATCACAAAACGCCTGTTCACGTTCAATGATATTGGGCGTTGCCGAGGCCGCTCCGGCCAGCGCCAGACGCGTTCTGCCCGATGAGGCAAACAGCCGCGCTGCCATACGTGCTGCGCTGTCATTATCAATGTGTACGCTGTCACACGCCGGTTCGTGCCGCCCGATGACAATCAGCGGCTGACCGTTTAGCTGCGCCAGTTCAACGAACTCTTTCGGTGGCGAGCCGGAAAGCACAATCGTCGCTTCCGCCCGGTGGCCAAACAGAATGGAACGCGCGGCCGCCATCGCCTCCCGCACATGGCCGGTATTGATGAGAACAGGAATCGAACCGCGTTGAATTAACGCCTGCGACAGTTCCGCCACCAGATTGGCACGAAACCCGACTTCAGGGTGCGTCACCACCAGTCCCACCAGACGGCTGCTGTTCGCCAGCAGGCCACGCGCTAAATCGTTAACCTGATAGCCCAGCTCCTGGGCCGCCGTCATTACCTTGGCATAGGTGGCAGCCGACACGCTTGCGCCGGGGGTAAAACTGCGGGATACCGCCGAGCGCGATACACCAGCCCGGCGCGCGACATCCTGTGCGCTGACGTAGCCCTGTTTACCCACCGTCATTTCCCTATCCTTGCCATGACATCGGCCTTCAAAAAACGCTCCACTACCAGCATGAACAGCACGGAAGGGATCAGCAGCACCAGCGCGGTAATAGAAGCGATCTGGTAGTTGCCGCCCGCTCCAGCGGTATAGAGCAGCAGCGGCATCATCTGCACATCTGGTGCTCCCACGAAATAGCTGCCGGTAAATTCATCCAGCGATTCGAGGAAAACAAAGATGGCGGACGCCATCAGCCCCGGCATAGCCAGCGGCAGGGTGATATCGACAAAGGCACGCCACGGTCCGGCACCAATCGATCGTGCCGCCTGCTCCATTTCACGCCCCACCGCCGAGAACGCCGCCGAGGCAATCCAGACGGCAAACACCAGTCCGTGAACCGTGTGAACCAGCACCACGCCCAGCAGCGTGCCGTTTAGCCCCCACTGATAGAACAGGCGAGCGATATTGACGTACACCGTCAGATTCGGAAACGCCTGCGGGATCAGGAAGACCAGCAGTATCAATCCACGAGCAGGCAGCGGCAGGCGCGCCAGCGCATATCCCGCCGGAATCGCCAGCGACAGCGAGGCCAGCACGGTGAACACCGCCACCAGCACGCTATTCCCCAACGCTTCCCAAGCCACCCCGCGCGGTGAAAATACCCGCTTCCAGAAGGCGAAGCCCCAGTCATTGGGCAACAGATGAGGATAGAACCATTTTTCCGCCACCGACCACAGCAGGAGGTTAGCCAATGGCCCAAAGATCAAGAAAATCAGCGTCCCCAGAATCAGCATTCTCGGGATCCACCACAGTACGTTCTTCATGCTTTATCCCTCATGTTCAGGCGGAGATAAATCACAGCAAACAGGCCAGTCATCAGCAGGGAAATTACCCCCAACGCATTCGCCACGCCATAATCGCCGTAGGCGTTAATGCGAAAGGCAATATTGGCGGTTAACATCGTCGGCGACTGGGCATTGATCATCATCGGTACGGACAGCACCGACATCATGGTGACGAAAGAGAGAATGAGCCCGGTGAGCAGCGTTTGCCCGATCTGAGGCACCACAATTTCACACAGAATACGCAAGCGCGACGCGCCTAAGTTACGGGCAGACTCAATCATCGTGCGATCCAGTGACGCCATCGCACCCGCGACCAGCAGCGCCACAAACGGCGTCTGTTTCCAGACAAAGGCGAACACGATGCCGCGCCAGTCCAGCCAGTTGCTGGCGCTGGCCATATCGACAATGCCGAGCGTATCCAGTGCGCCATTCAGCCAGCCGTTCTTAGCCAAAAACGTGCGTAAAATTTGCCCGGTCACGATAAACGGAATAAACAGCGGCCAGCGATAGACCCAGCGCAGCAGCGCCACCATGCGCGGGCTTTCCCTAACGTCAGGTAACCGCCGATCGTGACAGACAGCAGGCCAATCAGCAGCGTTGAGAGGCTCACTATCAATAAAGTAAACAGGATATCGGGCAGATACAGCGTTAATGCGGTGACAAAATTATCAACGCCCACGCCATTTTGACTAACAAAAGCGCCCCCAACCGACAGCCCCAGCGGCGTGATAAAACAGACCGCCACCACCGCCAGCGCGGGAGCACAAGTGCGATACCCGCCAGTCGGGAAGAAAATTGGGATACTTGCAACATGAATATCTCCGCGCTCTGGCTTCATCCCGCCAGAGCGCATGTGGTACTAAGTGTATATACCCTAAATAATTCGAGTTGCATTAAGGCGGCAACCGCACGAGTCCCCAGGAGCTTACTCAGGTAAGTGACTGGGGTGAGTAAGGGCGGCCAACGCACAAGCAGCTTGAAGTATGACGGGTATAATTACTTCGCCATCGCCTGCTCATAGGCATTCAAAATCGCGGTGTGGTAAGGCGCGATAGGGAACGTCTTTCCTTTGCTCGCCAGCTCATCAGGCGTCACGTCCGTGAACAGACGTTGCCAGACTGCGGGTTTCAGCTCGGCCTGAACGTACTTGGCATCGATCCCCGGATACCAGTTAAAGCGTTCCACAATCCCTTCAGCCTGTACTTTGGCGCTGGTTGCCAGTTCGACAAACTGCTTAGCCAGTTCGCGGTTTGGTGCCTGAGCGGGGATGACATAGTGCATCGGCTGCCCCGGCATACCGGGCGCAGGCAGCAGCAATTTGAAATTGTCCGGCAGCTGTCCGCTCGCTTTCCAGGAATAGAACATGTCGACCCACACCGGTCCCATGGCAATTTCACCACGACTCAACATATCGAGCGTGCCAGCGTTACCCGGCGTTAACGTCACGTTCTTGTTAAAGGCTTTCAGCCGTTCAAACGCTGGCTGCCATTTCTGCGCTTCCGCTTCGTCAAACGGCCCGTTCATCAGCTTCTGGGCATCGCCGCCGTAAGCGTAAATCCAGCCCATCACGAAGCTCACGCCCGACGCGCCGCCTTTAATCCCGTTGTAGCCGAACATTTTCGGATTCGCGGCGGCCCACTGTTGGATTTCGTCATAGCTTTTAGGTGGGTTCGCTACCATGCTGGGGTTATAGGCCAGCGCTGTCTGGCTGCTGAACATCGGCATGACATAGCCTTTTACGTCCGTTCCCATGGCTTTATCCGCCGCAGCCATGCTAACCAGCTTACCGCTGGCAATATCATCGCGATATTTCAGCAGGTCGCCTTTTGCACCATCGGACCGACAAATTTCTCATGCACGACCGCCACATCGGTGTCCCAGACTTTGGCACCCGCAGCCTGCTGTGCATTGAAACGCTCAAGAATCTTCTGCGACCCCGCATCACCCGGTCCGGTGCCGACTGCGCGTACTTTTACGCCGGGATGCTGTTTCTCAAACAGCGGCCCCAGATATTCATTGACATAGTCGACCATGTTCTGGTCACCCGCCGTCAACACCGTTAATTCCTGAGCCTGTACAGCAGCCAGTGGTGTACTCATCATCAGCGTTGCAGCAAAAATGCGTTTCATCTCATTTGTCTCCAATTCAGGATCAGGCCGTCAGGCCGGGAAGCGGGGAATAACGTGAAGTGGTATCGGGTACCGCCGACGAAGACGTAGCCTCTTCTGCCAGTGGGAAAAGAAACAGCGCCTCGGCAGGGATCTGCACTGCAACCCGCTGCCCGATGGCATAGGGATGCGTCGCATGAACCTGTATCCGCCAGGTGCCGCTGGAAATCGTATGCAGCCAGTATCCGCCAGGGTAACTTTGTGCCTGTACCGTGCCGTAACGCATCAACATGCCAGGCTGGATGAGCGGAACATCTGCCGCATCGTAAAGACAAGCCGCTTCCGCACGAAAGCGCGCTTCTATCGGGCCGGGCTGTAGCGACGTATGCGCTGGCACCAACGAGTGACTTTCAGCATCCCCGGGAATCATCAGCGTATCGCCGTCATAGCGCGCGTCCAGCACCAGCCGATTCTCTGCGCCCATAAACGCCGCGACAAACGAACTGGCCGGATGGTGGTACACCTCTTGCGGGCTACCCGCCTGCATGATGCGGCCCTGATTCAAAATCACGATGCGATCTGCCATCACCATCGCTTCTTCACGATCGTGCGTCACGTGGATGGCGGTCAATCCCAGCCGCTGTTGCAGCGCACGGATCTCATCACGCAGCTGTAGGCGAATGCGGGCATCCAGATTTGAGAGCGGTTCGTCCAGCAGTAAAATATCGGGCCTCACCGCCAGTGCGCGACCTAAGGCGACACGCTGACGCTGCCCACCGGACAGCTCCGCAGGCTTACGGGCGCTCAGCCCCGTCAACCCAAGCATGGTTTCCAGTTCCGCCACACGGCTGGCAATCTCCGCACGCGGTACGCGGCGTAAACGCAGCCCGTAAGCAATATGCTGTGCCACCGTCATATGCGGCCACAGCGCGTAACTCTGAAACACCAGCGCCATTCCGCGTTTCTCCGGCGGCGCTTGCGTCATATCCTGCCCGTTAACGCGAATCGCTCCCGCTCTCGGTGACGAGAACCCAGCGACCGTACGCAGTAACGTCGTCTTGCCGCATCCTGACGAACCGAGCAATGCCACGAATTCGCCCTGTGCAATCTCCAGATGGATATCGTTCAATACAGCGGTCGTGCCGTATCCAACGTGTAGGTGGTCGATGACAATGTGCGGTGATGCCGCAGAGGAAGTTGTTTTTTGCACAGCTGTGCATTCCACGATAATCAAACAATGCGCTGATTGTGCGGTGACATCGTGTCAGTGGCGTGTTGTCACCATGACATTTCAATGACACGACTGGTGGGGAATATGGGGAAATACTCTAAACGCTCGCCTTATATAAGTGCGCGAAAGCTCTGCGGAGTTTGCCATTATCCGGCGTAAAAATTATGCTGAAGAGATAGCAGGCTTAGGATGAGCCGCAGGGAAGCGGCTCAAGCTTGCGCCACGTAGGGAACGTGTCGCAAGCGGTCCGTTAAGCCGGATATCGAAGAAGGCACCGCGTCAGCGGCATAATTTTCGCCGGAAAGCCAGGGGTCACGGGGCGAGCGGCGCGTGAGCCGCCCCGTGTCGGGCGTTTGCTACGAGGTAGCATGAAAATGGCGGGGTTGTGGCGCACGAAACCGTCTCTTGGTCTGCATAAAAATATGACTAAGAGACGGCCAACGGTATGTCGCGCTTACAACAGGTTCTACAACAACTGCGCCAAGCGGTTCAGGTCAGACTGAAGCGCACCTGCTGTCACATCGCGCCCCGCGCCCGGCCCACGGATAACCAGCGGGTTATCCCGATACCAGCGGCTTTCAATCGCAAACACGTTATCACCCGGCAACAGCGACGCCAGAGGATGATCGGGGCGAACGGCTTCAACGCCCACGCGCGCTTTCCCGTTGCTGTCAAAGCGTGCGACGTGACGCAGAACCAGCCCCATCTCCTGTGCCGCTTCCAGACGGCGCAGCATCTGATCGTTAAGCGAATCGCCGTTCTCGAAGAAGTAATCGACGGAACCCTGTTCACAACCCGACGGCACCAGCGACTCAACCCGAACCTGGCTGGGTTCGATGTCATAGCCCGCTTCGCGCGCCAGAATCACCAGCTTACGCATGACGTCCTGACCGGAGAGGTCAACGCGTGGATCCGGCTCGGTCAACCCCTGCTGGCAAGCCTGATCGACCAGTTCGGTGAACGGCACGGTGCCGTCGAACTGCAAGAACAGCCAGGAGAGCGTGCCGGAGAAAATCCCACTAATCGCCAGAATACTGTCGCCGCTTTCCCGCAGATCGCGTACCGCAAAATTGACCGGCAACCCCGCGCCCACGGTCGCGTTATACAACCAGTGGCGATCCGTTTTCGCAAACGCATCGCGGATCTGGCGATAGTTATTGCCACCAGATGCGCCTGCCAGTTTGTTGGCACTGATGACGTGGAAACCATAGCTGGCGAAATCCAGATACAGATCGGCGACCGACTCACTGGCGGTGACGTCCAACACCACCAAATCATCAAAGGGGTGCGCCCGCATCCACAGGAACAGATCTTCCCCATCCCTTTCCTGCGCTTCACTTTCGAAGAAAGCCAACGCACGGCTGGCATTCAATCCATTATAGTTCAGCAGGCTGCGCGTACTGTCCACCACGCCAGCCAGGACAAATTCAAAGCCAGTACGTGCAGACAGATTGCTCTGCTCACGCGCAAACAGCTCCAGCCAGCGTGAACCAATATTGCCTTTGCCGAACAGCACCAGACCGATGCGCTTCTCTGCCCGGAACAGCGAATGGTGCAGCCCGCGAATCAGATGCTCTGTCGGGCCGACGCAGCACCGCCACCAGACTGATGCCATCATCGGCCTGGCGGACAAATTCAATCGGCTGATCTTTCAACTGCTGATAGAAACGGTGGCTGTGCAGCGGGTTTTACCCACGCCCGCACCAACCATCGCAACCATCGCCAGTCCGTCACGCTGGTTGAGTTCAACCGGCAGCGCGGCCTGTACCAGCAGCTGCAGCGCGCTATCCACCACTTCGGAGGTGTAGCACAGTTGCAGCAGGTTACGATCCTGATGAGCACCGATTGCCAGCGGTTTCAGCTGCGCACGGTTCAGAAGCTGTTCGACTTCTTTTTGTAGCAGCGCGAAATCGTGTTCTGAAGGAACCTGAACTTCAATCAGGCACACGTCATCGTGGCTGGTGACAATTTTGGCACCCGAGCCCGAGGCCAGCACGCGTTCGATACGCGTCGACCCCTGTTCAGGCTGATAACTGCAACGCAGTTGTAGGTCGATATCGCTGCCGGAAACAGGCTGCAACGTACGCGTATGCAGTACCGGCGCAGCCAGACGCGCCAGCTCACTGGCTTCATCCAACCGCAGCAGCGGCAGCAGACAGGCGTCTTTCACTTTGCGTGGATCGGCGCTATAAACCCCAGCGACGTCGCTCCAGATAGTCACACGTTCAACCCCCGCCAGCGCACCAATTTGCGTGGCGGAGTAGTCACTTCCGTTGCGCCCCAGCAGCACCGTTTCACCCGCGTTATTACGACAGATAAAACCCGTTACCACTAAACGCTGCCCTGCGTGTTGCGTCAGATATTGCTGCAACAGCGGCCAGGAACGACCTTCATCAACCTGCGGCTGCGCGGCACGTTCTGCACAGAGAAAGTCACGCGCATCCAGCCAGGCCGCATTCATATCCAACTGATTCAATACGGCGGACATCAGACGAGCCGACCAGATTTCACCGTGTCCGACAACTTCGGCGTAAACGGCATCGGTAATCTTGCCATCCAGCAGCGTAGCCAACCGCTCCAGATCGCGAATAAACTGAGCGGTCAGCGTCTCTGCCGTTTGCGCAGGCAGGAGGCCGGCAATCAGTTCGCTGTGATAGCGGCGTAACGCCTGCTGCACCTGATGCGCCGACAGACGATCGCTCTGACTGAGTTTCAACCAGCTAATCAGTTGGTTTGTGGTACTGCCCGCGGCAGACACCACCATCAAATCACCGGGGTGGCTATACTCCGCCATAATACCGGCTACGCGCAGGTAACACTTCACATCGGCCAGACTGCTACCGCCAAACTTATGCAGTTGTCGGCCCGTTACCGATGGCGCTACTCCTAATGCACTCATTCTTACCTCTTGGCTGCGGCTTGAAACGCACGATCCAGATCGGCAACCAGATCATCGCCGTCTTCAATGCCGGTGGAAATACGCAGTAATGTTTCAGAGATACCCGCCGCGGCACGCGCTTCTGGCGCCATACCGGCATGCGTCATCGTTGCCGCATGAGAAATGAGACTTTCAACCCCGCCCAGCGATTCCGCCAGCGTGAACAGCTCCAGCGATGCCAGAAAACGCCGCAGGGTATCTTCATCACCATCCAGCTCAAAACTTAGCATAGCGCCAAAGCCAGATTGTTGACGGCGGGCAATATCATGACCGGGATTGTTCGGCAGTGAAGGATGGTACAACGCCTTCACCAGCGGCTGCGTCTGTAAGAATTCAACGATTTGTTGCGCGTTACGCTGCGCGGCTGCCATGCGCGGCGCCAGAGTACGCAGGCCGCGCAGCAACAGATAGCTGTCAAACGCCGCGCCTGTAACACCGATATTGTTCGCCCACCAGGCCAATTCAGTAATGGTATCGGCATCTTTGGCGATTACCGCACCCGCCACCACATCAGAGTGGAAATTCAGGTACTTGGTGCACGAATGCACCACCAGATCGGCACCCAGCTCCAGCGGCTTCTGCAACGCCGGGCTCAGGAAAGTGTTATCCACCACGCTAACCGCACCCGCTTCACGCGCAGCCTGACAAATCGCGGCAATATCCACGACACGCAACAGCGGATTGCTCGGGCTTTCCACCAGCACCAGCTTCGGCTTTTCTGCCAGCGCCGCGTTGAGTGCAGCGGTATCACTTTGATCGACAAATTTGACGCGAAACGCGCCGCGCTTATTCAGGCTGTCAAACAGACGATAGCTGCCGCCGTAGCAATCATGCGGCGCCACCAGCAAATCGCCGGGACGCAGGAACACCGTACAAACCAGCATAATCGCCGACATTCC
The DNA here is from genome assembly GCA_021907015.1 of Pectobacterium sp. PL152. Lineage (GTDB taxonomy): Bacteria > Pseudomonadota > Gammaproteobacteria > Enterobacterales > Enterobacteriaceae > Pectobacterium. The sequence goes on from CP091064.1 coordinate 2,230,383, forward strand.
GCTGCTCGTCATTACCGCACCTGCGCCACCTTCCAGTTCGGCAAGCGCACGCTGTACGACATCACGCGTGGGGTTACCGCGACGCGAATAGTCGTGTGCGCGTGGCTGGTTGAACCCGGTAAAGTTATACGTGCTGGAAAGGTGAATGGGGGGGACGACGCAGCCATACTGTTCATCATCATTTAACCCACTGCGGACTGCGATCGTTGCCTGTTTACGCGTCATCGGCTCATTTCCTGGCTGGAGGCTGAAAAGATAGGAACTTAAGAGTAAACGCAGTTTCAATAGACGTCAATACATCTAGACATCTAAACCTCTTTGCGTATAGATTGAGCACAGGCAGAATAACCGTTAGAATCGTGGCATTTCATGACAGATGCTGTCTTCATTAGATTAATTTTTAAGGTATCCCATGGCTGAGTGGAACGGCGAGTATGTCAGCCCTTACGCTGAACACGGTAAAAAAAGCGAGCAAGTCAAGAAGATAACAGTATCTATCCCACTGAAAGTATTAAAGATACTGACTGACGAACGCACGCGTCGTCAGGTGAACAACCTGCGCCATGCCACCAACAGCGAGCTGCTGTGTGAGGCCTTTCTGCACGCGTTCACGGGCCAACCGTTACCGAATGACGAAGACCTGCGTAAAGAACGCAGCGATGAAATTCCTGAAGCCGCGAAAATCATCATGCGCGAAATGGGTATCGACCCGGATACGTGGGAATACTGATCGCGTTTGCGCTATCGATTTTCTCGCTAACCCCGCCTTCTCCGGCGGGGTTTTGCTATGCAGAGAATCCCGCTCAACACATCACTCTTCATTAACCTCTAAAACCTCGCCCCTCCACCGCTCGCACTTCTTCCGAACGCTTCGTCTTCCACTCACGCTGTGAATCGGGATTGCATTTAATTTGTTATGTTATAACATATCACTTTTAACCTATAACGGTGATATGCCCGCATCATGACAGAGCCTCTCTCCGCCAGCCCCGTGCTGCTACAGCTGCACCATGTTTCCGTTGCCGACGCCAATCGCGCACCGAGGCTCAGTGATATTTCTCTGTCCATGCAGGCGGGTGAACGTTTAGCGCTGATTGGGCCCAACGGCAGCGGCAAATCCACGCTGCTACGTGTGTTAACCAGCGAGCTCGGCACGACAACGGGATACATTCATCTGAACGGTCAGCCGCTGAATACGCTCAGCCGCCATGAGCGAGCAAAGCGCATCGCGATTCTGGCGCAGAACGATACGCCAGATCTGCGTCTGCGGGTCGCGGAATATGTCGCTCTGGGGCGGATTCCCCATCACGGATTCAGCACGCCTGCGTACGATCGCCAGCTCATCGAAGAAGCGCTGGACGATACCGGATTATTACCACTGCGCCACCGCCTGCTAGGCACGCTCTCCGGTGGGGAGCGTCAACGCGCCGCGCTGGCGCGCGCTTTTGCGCAAACACCGCAGCTCCTGCTGCTGGATGAACCGACAAACCACCTCGATCCGTTGGCGCGCGCACAGCTGCTGTCTCTGGTACGGAAACGCGGCATTTCAACGCTGGCAGTGCTGCACGACCTGCCCCTCATCACGCCCTTTGCCGATCGCGTCGCCGTTTTGCAACAGGGCACGCTACTCCGCTGGGGAACGCCTGCACACGCGCTGAGCGCCGACTGTGTGAAATCCGTCTTTGGGATGGAGAGTTTTACGGTGCCGCATCCGATAAACGGCTCGCCCATTCGCATCTTTGAAGCCCCTGAACTGCACTAAGGAATTCTGATGAAAATAACGCTTCTGTCTGGACTGCTGGCATTGACGTCGTGCTGGGCGAACGCCTCTGGTTTTCCGGTCACGGTCGACAGCTGTGGGCAACCGTTAACGTTCACCCAGCCGCCGCAGCGTGCCGTTATTCATGACCTGAATATGACGGAAATGGCATTTGCACTTGGGTTGCAAAAAGTATTGTCGGGCTGACGGGTATCACTGGCTGGTATAAAGCCCCCTGACTTTATCAAACAGCAGGGCACGATCCCTGAGCTGGCAGCAAAGTACCCAACGTTGGAAAACCTGCTGGCCGTACACCCGGATTTCTTCTTTGCAGGGTGGAACTACGGCATGAAAGTCGGTGGTGAAGTCACGCCGCAAGCGCTGAAAAATATGGCATTCAGACGCTGGTGCTCAGCGAAAGCTGCGTTTTCACCGAACCGCAGCAGCAGCGTCCGCGAGCCAGCATGGATCTGCTCTACGGCGACATGCTGAAACTGGGGAAGATCTTCGGTAAGCAGGAACAAGCTCAGGAACAGATTGACGGCTGGAAACAGCATATTGCTGCCCTGCAAACCCGTATTGGCGATCGGCCAAAACAGACGGTTTTCCTGTATGACTCTGGCGACGATAAGCCGTTTACCAGCGGGAAATTTGCCATGCCAACTGCCATCATTGAGGCGGCGGGCGGCAAGAACGTCATGGACGATATGGAAACGAGCTGGGCCTCGACATCGTGGGAAGGCGTAGCGGCACGCGAGCCTGATTTTATTATTTTGCTGGATTACCAGACGGGCAATGGCGCAGATGCGTTAAGACGTTTTCTGGAATCACACCCGCTGATGAAATTTACCCCCGCCGTACAGCAGCATCGCTATCTGAAGCTGCAATATGCGGAGCTCACTCCGGGGCCGGCGAATATCGCGGCCGTCGATAAACTGGCGCACGCACTCTACCCGGATGCCTTTCAGTGAGCCCAACGTCTTCACGTTATGCCGCAACCTTCGTTATTGCGCTGCTGATACTGGTCGGGCTGATGCTGGTAAATATTGCGACAGGCAGCACGACAATTCCCCTCACGCAGGTCGCCAGCGTCTTAGGGTTATCATCGGCGGATGTCTCGCCGATGACGTCACGTATCATTCTGGAACTGCGCATTCCCCGCAGCCTGCTGGCGGCACTGTGCGGTGCGGGGTTGGCGATGGTCGGACCTTTTGCAAACGGCAACCCGTAACGATCTGGCCGACCCTTTTCTGTTTGGTCTGTCTGCCGGTGCCTCGGCGGGGGCGGTCGCCGTTATCACCCGTTTTGGCGAACAACTCGGTGACTGGGCGCTGCCGATGGCGGCTTTCTGTGGCGGTATTTTATCGGCCGTCGCCGTGACGGTGTTGTTCCTGCTGCAACAGGCGCGCGGTGCAGAACGTCTGATCATTTGCGGATTGGCGATCTCGTTTCTGTTCGGCGCACTGACGAACTATCTGGTGTTTTCCGGCGATCAGCGGGCCGCCAGCTCGATTCTTTTCTGGTCGCTGGGCGGGCTGGGCCTTGCCCGTTGGGACACGTTACCTTTTGCGGTGTTCAGCGTTCTGCTGCTATTCGGCCTCACAGCCCTACGCTGGCGTGCGCTTGATGCTCTGCTGGCTGGCGGACAAACCGCGGCCTCAATGGGGGTTAACCTGTCTCGTGTTCGGGTGGAAATTTTCATCTGCTGCGCTTTTGCCACCTCGCTACTGGTTGCGCTGACCGGCGTGATCGGTTTTATCGGCCTGATGATTCCCCATCTGGCCCGCCCGCTGAGCGGCGTGCTACACAAGAGGCTTCTGCCAATGACAGCCGTACTAGGTGCGATACTGCTGTGCGGTGGCGATTGGCTCAGCCGGCAGCTACTGGCACCACAGGAATTGCCCATCGGGATTATTACGGCGGGATTAGGCGGCATCTTCGTTCTGGGGATGCTGGTAAAACGTCAGCAGGGATGAAAAATGTAAGTTCAAAATAACTCCAATAACTCTAAAATGTTGCCTGCCGGAGTTATTGGGGTTATTGTTATTTAATAAAAGGGAGCGGAGTGCAGGGATGGATAGCAGGACGTTAATCGCAGAAATCAAGGCCGATGGGTGGGATCTGATACGAGTGAACGGAAGCCACCACCATTTTATGCACCCCAGCAAACCGGGATTAGTCACAATCCCCCACCCCAAGAAGGATTTACCAATAGGTACGGTAAAAAGCATCAGGAAACAGGCAGGAATATGATCATCGCTGACTCGAAGAGGCTGAATTATGTTTTATCCCATTGCAATTGAAGCAGGCGACGATACTCATGCATACGGCGTAACAGTACCAGATTTACCGGGCTGTTTTTCTGCAGGCGATACGCTAGACGATGCTATCGCGAATGCTAAAGAAGCGATTACCGGACATATCGAGCTACTGGTTGAGATGGGTCAGGATATTCCCACCGTATCAACAGTAGGTCAGTTAGCAAAAGGGTCTGAGTATGCAGGATACACGTGGGCGGTTGTTGATATTGATGTAACTCGTTTAATGGGTGGCTCAGAAAAAATTAACGTTACATTGCCCAAATCGCTGATTGACCGCATTGATCGTTGTGTGGCGAGTAATCCAGAATTTAAAAGTCGTTCGGGTTTTCTTGCACAGGCGGCATTAGAGCGAATTTCGTCTTCCCGATGAACAATTTCTTGATGAACAATGCTGACACGCCAGAAACAACAAAGGCACCTGTCGGTGCCTTTGTCGAAAGTTACTATGTCAAAAGGGGCAATGCCAAAAAGGACAGTGCCAATTGACCAGTAAAACTTATTTTTTAGTGCCTGGTACGGAGAAACGCTTGTTGAAGCGGTCAACACGACCACCCGTTGCAACATCACGTTGTTTACCGGTGTAGAACGGGTGGCATTCGCCACAAACGTCCAGGTTCAGGTCACGACCCACGGTAGAATGGGTTTTAATCACGTTACCGCAAGAGCAAGTTACAGTAACTGCAGAATAATTAGGGTGAATACCTTTTTTCATGGGGAAACCTCAGTTAAGGCCGTGTCGCTATCCAGCCCTGTTCCGCCAGACACCACACGAAAGTTGTATAAGTAAGTTTCATTATGCAAACGGCACAATGGCGGCGGATCATACAGAATCCGCTACCCTGATGCAATCGCATCCACACATTATCCCTTGCAGCATGTACACTAGCGCCTTGCGTTATTTTCACCCCGCGTCGCGCATGATACAGACCACTCGGTTATGTCATTGATCGCCGCGCCAATCTACGTCGACTATCACGGAGAAGTTATGTCTGTCGCTCAGGTCGCTTTGCCCGTGCCATTGGCACGTACATTCGATTATTTGCTACCCGCCGGAGGCATCGCTCCGCAGGTCGGCGCGCGCGTCAGCGTCTCCTTTGGTAACCGTAAAGCGATCGGCATTATTACCGCGCTGAGCGACACCAGCGAACTTCCGCTTGAGCAATTAAAACCCGTGCATGACGTGCTGGACGAGCAGCCGCTGTTCCCCCCCAGCCTGTGGCGCATTTTGCTGTGGGCCGTTGAGTACTATCACTACCCGATTGGCGAAGTGCTGTTCCACGCGCTGCCGATCCTCCTGCGTCAGGGAAAACCCGCACACCGCGCCCCACTCTGGCAATGGTTTGCCACCGAACAAGGTCGGGCGACGCCGCTCAGCACGCTCAAACGCGCCGTGAAGCAGCAGCAGGCGCTGGCTGCTTTACTTCAGTCGCCGCTTTATCGCCACCAGGTGAGCGAAATCGGGCTGACGGAAACGGCGTTGCAGGCACTGCGTAGCAAAGGGCTATGCGAATTACAGGCTGCGGAGCAAACGCTTCATGACTGGCGTCAAAGCTTTAGTCTGGCAACTGACCGGCTGCGTCTGAACACCGAACAGGCTACTGCCGTCGGTGCGATCCGCAGCGAAGATAACCACTTTGCCGCCTGGCTGCTCGCGGGTATCACCGGTTCGGGCAAAACCGAAGTCTATCTCAGCGTGCTGGAGAACGTACTGGCGCAGGGCAAGCAAGCGCTGGTGTTAGTGCCGGAAATTGGCCTGACGCCGCAAACCATCGCCCGCTTCCGCGAACGCTTTAACGCGCCGGTGGATGTACTGCACTCGGCACTCAACGACAGCGAACGCTTGGCCGTCTGGCTACGCGCTCGCAGTGGCGAAGCGGCCATCGTTATCGGGACGCGATCAGCGTTATTTACGCCCTTTGCCCGTTTGGGGCTGATTGTGATCGATGAGGAACACGACAGCTCCTATAAACAGCAGGAAGGCTGGCGCTATCACGCCCGCGATTTGGCGGTATTCCGCGCCAGAGAGGAAGACATTCCCATCGTTATGGGGACGGCGACGCCCGCGCTGGAAACGCTGTATAACGTCCAGATCGGCAAATATCGTCGTCTGAACCTGACCAAACGAGCGGGCAATGCCGCGCTGGCCAAACAGCACGTTATCGATCTGAAAGGGCTGCCGCTAACGGCGGGGTTATCTCAACCGCTGATTACTCGCATCCGCCATCATTTGACGAACGATAATCAGGTCATTTTGTTCCTTAATCGGCGCGGATTCGCCCCGGTGGTGATGTGCCACGAGTGCGGCTGGATTGCCGAGTGCCAGCGCTGCGATCACTACTATACCTATCACCAGCACCAGAAGATGTTGCGCTGCCACCACTGTGACAGCCAGCGTCCGGTGCCACAGCAGTGCCCCGGCTGCGGTTCGACGAATATGGTGCCCGTCGGTCTGGGCACCGAGCAGCTTGAGCAAAGCCTTGCGCCGATCTTTCCCGATGTTCCGATCACCCGCATCGACCGTGATACCACCAGCCGCAAAGGGGCGCTTGAGCAACAGCTCTCGCAGGTCAAGCAGGGCGGCGCACGTCTTCTCATCGGCACACAAATGTTGGCGAAAGGCCACCACTTCCCTGACGTAACGCTGGTTGCCCTACTGGATGTGGACGGTTCGCTGTTCTCTGCCGATTTCCGCGCGGCAGAGCGTTTTGCCCAGCTCTATACTCAGGTGGCGGGTCGCGCGGGACGTGCAGGCAAGGCAGGCGAAGTGGCGTTGCAAACTCACCACCCGGAACATCCGCTATTACAAACGCTGCTGCAACAGGGCTACGATGCCTTTGCCAGCCAGGCACTTACCGAACGGAAAAGCGTTTTTCTGCCGCCGTTTACCAGCCATATCCTCTTCCGCGCTGACGATCACGATAATCAGCAGGCCGCGTTATTCCTCCAGCAGCTGCGTAATTTACTGGAAGCAAGCCCGCTGCGGGATGGATCACTCTGGCTGTTGGGCCCAGTCCCTGCCTTACAGCCAAAACGTGCGGGGCGCTTCCGCTGGCAGCTCTTGCTACAGCACCCTTCCCGAGCGCTATTACAAAAACTGGTCAGAACCTCAATGGCGCTGATCGGCACGCTGCCGCAGGCACGTAAAGTGAAATGGATGCTGGATGTCGACCCCACGGACGGTTAGCGTTTCCTGTTAGATCATTTCGTTTTTGCCACGCCTTTTTGCGAGCGGCGTCGAGAACACGATATTCATCACACTTTCTGTGCAAATTAAGCAACAAAACCTGCGTTCAATCTGTTATCACTGTCGGCGCAGGCAGTATGCTGAGGCTGGTCGTGTACTGACGCATAGCGCCACTCCATCGGCATACTGCACCGAAAAGCGTTACCCGTTATCATAGAGAGTCAGCAGGCAGGAGCGTTCTGCTGACAGTCAGCGCCAGTTAACGCTGACGCAAGGAGAAAAGCGTTGAAGCAGAAGAAAGGCGTCACCACGGCGACGATGAAAGACGTGGCGGATGAGGCGGGCGTTTCCACCGCAACCGTATCCCGAACGTTAATGAACCCAAAAAGTCTCTGCGACCACCCGCAGGAAGGTCGAGCAGGCCGTCATCGCCGTTGGCTATTCGCCCCACGCGCTCAACAGGAACCTCAAGCGTAACGAGTCACGCACGATCCTGACGATCGTGCCAGATATTTGCGATCCTTATTTCTCTGAAATATTTCGCGGGATCGAGGAAACGGCAGCCGAACACGGCTATCTGGTGTTGATTGGCGACTGCGCCCACCAGCATCAGAAAGAAAAACCTTCGTCGACCTGATTATTACCAAGCAGATCGACGGCATGCTGTTACTCGGCTCTAATCTGCCGTTTGACGCAGGCCAGGAAGAGCAGCGTAATCTGCCGCCAATGGTGATGGCGAATGAGTTTTCACCGGATCTGGCTCTGCCCACAGTGCATATCGATAACCTGACCGCCGCCTTTGAAGCCGTACATTATCTGCATCAGGCGGGTCACCAGCGCATCGCCTGTATTGCCGGCCCAGAGCACATGCACCTGAGCCAATATCGCCTACAGGGCTATATTCAAGCCCTGCGGCGCAACGGGATTCTTATCGATAATCAGTATATCTTTCGCGGTGATTTCACCTACGAAACCGGAATAAATGGCCTGATTGCGCTGATGCAGCACCCACAGCCGCCCAGCGCGATTTTCTGTCATAGCGATCTTATGGCGCTGGGCGTACTGGCGCAGGCCAGAAAGATGGGACTGGATATCCCGCGCGACCTCTCCGTCATCGGTTTTGACGATATCGAACAGGCACAGTACTGCTGGCCCCCGCTGACTTCTGTCGCCCAACCGCGTTATCAGATCGGACGCGAGGCAATGCTGCTACTCTTAGAGCAGTTGCAAGGCAACACGGTACAAAGCGGTTCCCGTCTGTTGTCCAGCGAACTGGTTATACGCGACAGCGTCGCCGCGCCGAATTACGCCCGTAACAGGCTTTAAGACTTCAGGTGCTGGTCAAATATTTGAGGGTTCAGTAACATGACCCCTAATTATGTTATTTACTTATAAATTCACAGCGAAACAACAGTGGCACAAAGAGACTACGTGAGCCGGGGACGTTCATCAGGGACGCGTCGGAAAACGACAAATAGCCGAAAAAAAGGCAAGGCTTCAGGCGCATCCAAAACGATGATCGCACTGGCTGTTGCCGTTTTGGTCACCTTCGCGGGCGGTCTGTACTTTATCGCCCATAATAAACCCGACGAGTCCCCGTTCTGCCGCATCAAAACGTGGGCAAAGGTAATGGGCTGCCACCCAAGCCGGAAGAACGCTGGCGCTACATCAAAGAGTTGGAAAATCGTCAGTTGGGCGTCACAACGCCAACGGAGCCTTCTGCGGGTGGCGAAATTCGGTCACCAGTGCAGTTGACGGATGAACAGCGTCAATTGTTAGAACAGATGCAGTCTGATATGCGTCGTCAGCCAACGCAGCTCTCTGAGGTGCCGTATAACGACCAGACACAGGTTCCGCGCTCTCAGGTAACGATTAAGCCATCGACGCAACCGATGCAGCAGCCGCCTGTTGTGACAACGCAGCCCGCCACGCGGGCACCGACCATCACGCAAACGACGCCTGTTGTTCCAAAGCAAGACATTCCAAGACAAGAAACACCAAGGCAGGAAGCGCCGAAGCAACAGCCGGTCAAACAACCTGAAGCGCCAAAAGTCGAAAAAACCCAACGTTGGGCGATTCAGTGTGGCTCCTTCAAAACCATGGATCCTGCCGAATCGGTGAGAGCGCAGCTGGCATTTGCCGGTATCGAAAGCCGCATCACCTCTAATGGCGGCTGGAACCGTATTATGCTGGGGCCTTACAACAACCGTGCTGCCGCGGATAGCATGATCCAACGCCTGAAAAGCGCGGGCGCATCAAACTGTATTCCTCTTGCCAGCGGGGGTTGAAAAACCCCACGCCTTCCCCCATCTATAACATCAATGCGCCCCGAATCATGCGGGGATCTTTTTCTTCAAACGGGGACTGACTCGTGACAACAATTGTAAGCGTACGCCGCAACGGCCAGGTGGTCATTGGCGGTGATGGACAAGCCACTCTGGGCAACACCGTGATGAAAGGCAACGTGCGTAAGGTGCGTCGCCTCTACCATGACCGCGTCATCGCTGGTTTCGCAGGCGGCACGGCAGATGCCTTCACCCTTTTTGAGCTTTTTGAACGTAAGCTGGAATTGCACCAGGGTCATCTGGTGAAAGCCGCTGTCGAGCTGGCGAAAGACTGGCGTACCGACCGTATGCTACGCAAACTGGAAGCCCTGTTGGCCGTCGCGGACGAAAATGCCTCACTGATCATTACCGGTAATGGCGATGTCGTGCAGCCTGAAAACGACCTGATCGCTATTGGTTCCGGCGGTCCTTATGCGCAGGCCGCCGCACGTGCGCTGCTGGAAAACACCGAGCTGGGTGCGCGTGATATCGTCGAGAAATCTCTGGGGATTGCTGGCGACATCTGTATCTATACCAACCAGTTCCACACGATAGAAGAATTAGCCTCCAAGGCGTAAGGATCAACTATGTCTGAAATGACCCCGCGCGAGATAGTCAGCGAACTCGACAGCTATATCATCGGCCAGCATAAAGCGAAACGCGCCGTTTCCATCGCGCTGCGTAACCGCTGGCGCCGTATGCAGTTGGACGAAGCACTCCGCCATGAAGTGACGCCTAAAAATATTCTCATGATCGGCCCGACCGGCGTCGGTAAAACCGAAATCGCTCGTCGTCTGGCGAAACTCGCCAATGCGCCGTTCATCAAAGTGGAAGCCACCAAATTCACCGAAGTGGGCTATGTCGGTAAAGAAGTTGATTCCATCATCCGCGATCTGACGGATTCTGCGATCAAGATGGTGCGCCTCCAGTCCATCGAAAAAAACCGCTTCCGTGCGGAAGAGATGGCGGAAGACCGCATTCTGGACGTGCTGATTCCACCAGCGAAAAACAACTGGGGACAGGCAGAAAGCACACCAGAACCTTCCGCTGCGCGTCAGGCATTCCGCAAGAAACTGCGTGAAGGCCAGTTGGACGACAAAGAGATCGAGATCGATCTGGCTGCCGCACCCGTTGGCGTCGAAATCATGGCCCCGCCGGGTATGGAAGAGATGACCAACCAGCTACAGTCCATGTTCCAGAATCTGGCAGGCCAGAAACAAAAAGCCCGCAAGATCAAAATCAAAGACGCGTTCAAACTACTGGTGGAAGAAGAAGCCGCCAAGCTGGTGAACCCGGAAGAGCTGAAACAGCAGGCGATTGAGGCCGTTGAGCAGCACGGTATCGTGTTTATCGATGAGATAGACAAAATCTGTAAGCGTGGCGAAAGCTCCGGCCCGGATGTTTCTCGTGAAGGCGTTCAGCGTGACCTGCTGCCGCTGGTTGAAGGCTGCACTGTGTCTACCAAGCACGGTATGGTCAAAACCGACCACATCCTGTTTATCGCCTCCGGCGCATTCCAGGTTGCCAGCCCGTCCGATCTGATTCCAGAATTGCAGGGACGTCTGCCGATTCGCGTGGAATTGCAGGCGCTGACGACAGAAGATTTTGAGCGCATCCTGACAGAACCGAGCGCCTCGCTGACCGAGCAGTACAAAGCGCTGATGGCGACGGAAGGTGTAGATATTTCGTTCACGGCCGATGGCATCCGCCGTATTGCCGAAGCCGCCTGGCAGGTAAACGAAAGCACCGAGAATATCGGCGCGCGCCGTCTGCATACCGTGATGGAGCGTCTGATCGAAGACGTGTCTTACGACGCCAGCGAAATGAACGGTCAAAGCGTTACTATTGACGCAGATTACGTACGTAATCATCTGGATGAATTAGTAGCAGATGAAGATCTGAGTCGATTTATCTTATAATCCGTTTTCGCGGATCGCACGATTAACGATAAAGTGGGAGGCGTTGGCCTCCCACTTTTGTTTCTGACGCCGCCATCACTGACTTTTCTTGTTTATAAACGGATGATTCACGCAATTGGATCGTCAATAAAAATTGAAGCACACCATGACCTTATCAACCCATAGCAGCAAAACCAAAGCCTGGCTGGATAGTCTGCGTCCAAAAACGTTGCCACTCGCTTTCGCATCTATCGTCACTGGCTCGGCGATTGCGAGCTGGCATAGCAGCTTTAAACCGGGCGTAGCATTACTGGCGTTGTTGACCGCCGGACTGCTGCAAATCCTTTCCAATCTGGCGAACGACTATGGGGATGCGGTAAAAGGCAGCGATACCGAGGACCGCATCGGGCCGCTGCGCGGCATCCAGACCGGGGCCATTACGCTGGCGCAATTGCGCAATGCGCTGATCGTGACGGTCGTGCTTACCATCATTTCCGGCGTGAGTCTGGTGATTCTGGCGTGTGAAAAGCCCGCGGATATCTTTGGTTTCCTGATTCTGGGGCTGCTGGCGATTTTCGCCGCCATCACCTATACCGTCGGTAATAAACCCTATGGCTACATTGGGCTCGGCGATATCTCGGTGCTGATCTTTTTCGGCTGGCTCAGCGTCGCCGGGTCGTATTATCTGCAAACCGGCCACTTCGACAGTATCGTGATGCTGCCTGCGACGGCCTGCGGTCTGTTGGCAACGGCAGTATTGAACATCAACAACCTGCGCGATATCGACAACGATCGCATCAGTGGCAAGAACACGCTGGCAGTGCGCCTCGGCGCGGAAAAAGCGCGTTTCTACCACACGATGCTGCTGCTGCTGGCACCGGTTTGTCTCGGTCTGTTTGCAACGTTTTATCTGCATAGTCTGGCAGGTTGGCTCTTTCTTCTGACGCTCCCGTTGCTGATTAAACAGGCGCGCTATGTGCTGCGTGAAACCAGCGCATTCAGCATGCGTCCGATGTTGGAAAAAACGGTGAAAGGCGCGCTGCTGACCAACATTCTGTTCGCCGTTGGCGTGATACTGAGTTAGTGCGGGTAAAGTGAGCGCAGGCGAAAAGCGGTGCGTATTTACTGATGCGCATCAAGTTAACATTTGATGATTTTGCCAACAGCCGCCAGAAAGGGATATACTCATGATTCCAGCGGCAAACAGACGTTAATCCTATGAAATACGATACTTCCGAACTGTGCGATATCTACCACGAAGAGGTGAATGTTGTTGAGCCTCTGTTCTCTAACTTTGGCGGGCGTACTTCATTTGGTGGCAAAATCACCACGGTGAAATGTTTTGAGGATAACGGCCTGCTGTTCGATCTCCTTGAAGAGAACGGCCTTGGGCGCGTGCTTCTGGTCGATGGCGGCGGCTCCGTGCGCCGCGCGTTGATCAACGCGGAAATCGCCCGGCTGGCGACGCAAAACGAATGGGAAGGCATTGTCGTGTATGGCGCGGTGCGTCAGGTTGACGATTTGGCTGAGCTGGATATCGGTATTCAGGCGATGGCGGCTATTCCGGTCGGCGCAGGCAGCGAAGGCATCGGCGAGAGCGATATTCGCGTCAACTTCGGTGGCGTAACCTTCTTCTCCGGTGACCATTTGTATGCCGATAACACCGGTATTATTTTGGCGGAAGACCCGCTGGATATTGAATAATATCGTTGAATTTCCGCGTTTTTATCGCGGCAATGTCATCACAAAAAAGGGCGATAGACGCCCTTTTTTATTTGGCTCAATCGATAATCGATTCCGTCGCCTGAGCCGACAAGTCCTATTAGACTTCTTCCATTTTGCCTAACAGCGCGCGTAAGCGCTCTTGCCACACCACTTGCTCTTCTTTCAACTGCTCGTTCTCGCGCACCAGCGCTTCACGTGAACTAGCTGCCGCCTGAACATCCTGCGACAGCGCGTTGTTCTGCTCTTTCAGCTCTTCAATTTCCATTTGCAACAGCGTGATGGTATCAATCGCCTGCTGAACTTTCGCTTCCAGCTTTTCAAACACTTCAAATGACATTCTTCAAACCCCTTTTAATCGCAACAAGGCAAAGATCGGTTAACGCTGGCTTTCGGACTCTGTAACCAACACCCAACGGTGTCGCCATCCGCCCGTAAACATAATCCTGACCGCGGGACGGCTGGCAAGACAGACCATAGCGAAATTGTATGTAGCCAACCGCCACCTGTCTAGCGCACATCCCCCACTACGCGAGTGTGGCAGCTTTTCTAACGTAACACTATCAGTACAAACTGAAAAACGGGCAGTACAAACTCAAAAACAGGCTGCGCAAACGGAAAAGCGAGTGGCATAGGTTGAAAACGACTCCTGTTCGCTTCCCCATTACTCCTATGTTACCCAAAATAATTCAAATTGTAGGAAGGCGGCAATCGCACGACAAATCGGTGCCAGACCGATTTGAACAGCGTGAACGCTGACCCGAAGGGTGAGTCTCATTTATGAGACTCATTAATCCCCAGGAGCTTACACCAGTAAGTGACTGGGGTGAGTAAGGGAAGCCAACGCACATACAGTTTGAAGTATGACGGGTAAGTGTTAATAAATTTAACCTGAGCGTTACTATCAACCTTGTGTGAAAAACCACGGCGAGTCATTTTATAAGCGAATACGCTCATTTTCTTGACGCACAACACACATTTCAATTTCGATATTTCTCGTTTTCGAGCATTAACGATAAATTCACATCATAAATACATTTAAAACAGAGGATGCCACTAAGCGGTATCCTTAGACCTACCACTCTGTACGTTACCCAGCAGGAAAAAAATATGAGCCAAGCAGAACGTTCAACGCTAAAAGGCCAGTGTATCGCCGAGTTTCTCGGCACTGGCCTGCTGATTTTCTTCGGTGTCGGCTGCGTCGCCGCATTGAAACTGGCGGGAGCCAGCTTCGGACAGTGGGAGATCAGCATCATTTGGGGTCTGGGGGTTGCGATGGCAATCTACCTGACCGCCGCGATTTCCGGTGCCCACCTCAACCCAGCGGTGACCATCGCGCTGTGGCTGTTTGCCTGTTTCGATGGGCGCAAGGTGGTGCCTTACATTCTGGCGCAGATTGCCGGGGCATTTTGTGCCGCCGCCCTGGTCTACGGTCTTTATCACAATCTGTTCGTGGATTTCGAGCAGACCAACAACATGGTGCGCGGCAGTACGGAAAGCCTGAGTTTAGCCGGCATTTTCTCAACGTATCCGAACCCGCATATTTCCGTCATGCAGGCGCTGCTGGTTGAAACCGTCATCACCGCCATCCTGATGTGTCTGATTTTGGCGCTGACCGACGATGGTAACGGCATCCCACGCGGGCCGCTCGCTCCCCTGCTAATCGGTATTCTGATTGCCGTCATCGGCGCGTCCATGGGGCCGCTGACCGGCTTCGCCCTCAACCCGGCACGTGACTTTGGTCCTAAACTGTTCGCCTTCCTGGCGGGCTGGGGCAACGTGGCCTTCACTGGCGCACGCGAAATTCCTTACTTCCTGGTTCCCATCTTCGGCCCCATTATCGGTGCCTGTCTGGGTGCCTTCGGTTATCGCGCACTGATTGGCCGTAATTTGCCATGCGATGTCTGCGAACCCGAGGCAGAAACTACCACGCGTCGTGAAAGCCGTTAAACTTAACGCCACGACCATCCTATTTCACGGTTAATCATTACAGGATTGGATTTATGAACCCGGAAAAAAAATACATCGTCGCACTCGACCAGGGCACAACCAGCTCCCGCGCCATCGTGCTGGATCACGATGCCAATATCGTGAGCGTTTCACAGCGTGAATTCACCCAGATCTACCCAAAAGCGGGCTGGGTAGAGCATGACCCCATGGAGATTTGGGCGTCACAGAGCTCAACGCTGGTCGAAGTGCTGGCCAAAGCCGACATCAGCTCAGATGAAGTCGCGGGTATTGGTATCACCAACCAGCGCGAAACCACCGTCGTATGGGAAAAAGAGAGCGGTAAACCGATTTATAACGCCATCGTCTGGCAGTGTCGTCGTACCGCTGAAATTTGCGAAAAACTGAAGAAAGACGGTCTGGAAGAGTACGTTCGCAACACCACCGGTCTGGTGGTCGACCCCTACTTCTCCGGCACCAAAGTGAAATGGATTCTGGATCACGTTGAGGGCTCTCGCGAGCGCGCCAAACGCGGTGAACTGCTGTTTGGTACCATCGATACCTGGCTGATTTGGAAAATGACGCAAGGGCGTGTTCACGTAACGGATTACACCAACGCCTCCCGCACCATGCTGTTTAACATTCATACGCTGGAATGGGATACCCGCATGCTGGAAGCGCTGGATATCCCACGCGAAATGTTGCCAGAAGTGCGCGCGTCTTCAGAAGTCTACGGGCAGACCAACATTGGCGGTAAAGGCGGCACGCGTATTCCTATCGCTGGTATCGCGGGTGACCAGCAGGCGGCGCTGTACGGCCAGCTTTGCGTCAATCCAGGGCAGGCGAAGAACACTTACGGCACCGGCTGCTTCCTGCTGATGAATACCGGTAAAGAAGCGGTGCTGTCCAAACACGGCCTGTTGACCACCATCGCCTGCGGCCCACGCGGCGAAGTTAACTACGCGCTGGAAGGCTCGGTGTTCGTTGGCGGCGCTTCTATCCAATGGCTGCGTGACGAGCTGAAACTGATCGGCGACTCAATGGACTCCGAATACTTCGCAACAAAAGTGAAAGACACCAACGGCGTCTATGTCGTACCGGCTTTCACCGGTTTGGGCGCACCTTACTGGGACCCGTATGCCCGTGGCGCGATCTTCGGTCTAACCCGCGGCGTGAACGCGAACCACATCATTCGTGCAACGCTGGAATCTATTGCCTTCCAGACCCGCGACGTACTGGATGCCATGCAGGCAGATGCCGATACCCGCCTGAAAGCGCTGCGTGTCGACGGCGGTGCAGTCGCCAATAACTTCCTGATGCAGTTCCAGTCCGATATTCTCGGCACGCGTGTGGAACGCCCGGAAGTGCGGGAATCCACCGCGTTGGGTGCTGCTTTCCTCGCAGGCTTAGCGACAGGCTTCTGGAACGATCTGGATGAAGTGAAGAGCAAAGCGACTATTGAGCGCGAATTCCGCCCCAGCATCGAAACGGTGGAGCGTAACTACCGCTACAGCGGCTGGCAGAAAGCCGTGGCGCGTGCCCGTAACTGGGAAGATCACGACGCGTAATCCGCCAACGCATCTATCCACATCGGGCGCGCCTGTCGCGCCCGTTTTTTCCCTATCGCTCAACCGCCACTCTCCCCCGTTGTGATAAAATCCTCGCCCATATCCTAATGTTGATCGTTTAAGAACCGAGATACCGGGGCGACCACGGTGCGAGGCGTCCCTGCGGGAACCTCATCACCGCGTTTCACCTAAATCCAGGCTTAAGTGGCTAACATAAGGCCACTTCTTTCCCGAACGACAACAGACAGGTATTTATGAAACGTGAATTAGCCATCGAGTTCTCGCGCGTCACCGAAGCAGCCGCGCTGGCAGGCTATAAGTGGTTAGGTCGTGGCGACAAGAATGCCGCCGACAATGCCGCCGTACAGGCGATGCGCATCATGCTGAATCAGGTCAATATCAACGGTCAGATTGTCATCGGCGAAGGGGAAATCGACGAAGCGCCCATGCTGTTCATCGGTGAGCAGGTCGGCACTGGCAAGGGCGATGCCGTAGACATCGCCGTCGATCCGATTGAAGGCACGCGGATGACGGCAATGGGTCAGGCGAATGCGCTGGCCGTGCTGGCCGTTGGCGAAAAAGGCGCATTTCTGCACGCGCCAGACATGTACATGGAAAAACTGATCGTCGGGCCTGAAGCGAAAGGCGCGATTGACCTCAATCTGCCGCTGGCGGACAACCTGCGCAATATCGCGCTGAAGCTGGGTAAACCGCTCAGCCAGTTAACCGTGACGACACTGGCTAAACCGCGCCACGATGCCTGCATCGCGGAAATGCAACAGTTGGGCGTGAAAGTGTTCGCCATTCCAGACGGCGACGTTGCGGCATCCATTCTCACCTGCATGCCGGACAGCGAAGTTGACGTGCTGTACGGCATCGGCGGCGCGCCAGAAGGCGTGATTTCAGCGGCCGTGATTCGCGCGCTTGATGGCGATATGCAAGGGCGTTTGCTGGCACGTCATCAGGTTAAAGGCGATAGCGCTGAAAACCGCCGTATCGGTGAAGACGAGCTGGCACGCTGCCGACAAATGGGCATCGAAGCCGGCGGCGTTCTCAAGCTTGATGACATGGCGCGTAACGATAACGTGATTTTCTCCGCGACCGGCATCACCAAAGGCGATTTACTGGACGGGATCGCGCGTAAAGGCAACATGACCACCACGGAAACGCTGCTGATCCGCGGCAAATCCCGCACGATCCGCCGGATTAAATCGACACACTATCTGGATCGCAAGGATCGCACGCTGCACGAATTTTTGCTGTAGCAGGTGATTGCCCGGCCGACTGATTGTTTCACAGTTGTTAATAAATAGCGTATCTTATACGCACAAATAGTGGCGTCGATACCTAAATAATTCGAGTTGCAGGACAAAACGTTATCGTTTTGAACAACGTACATGCAGCTTGAAGTATGGCGGTACAACAGGAGCAAAAAATATGGCTGAATGGGTGACAGGCAAAGTGGTTCAGGTGGAAAACTGGACAGAAAGTCTGTTTAGCATTCGGGTTCATGCGCCCACCGATGCATTCACTGCCGGGCAGTATGGCAAACTGGCGCTGGAGATTGAGGGTGAGAAAGTGCAGCGCGCGTATTCCTACGTGAATGCGCCCAGCGATCCCACGCTTGAGTTCTATCTGGTGACGGTGCCGGAAGGCAAGCTTAGCCCCCACCTGCATGCGCTACAGCCGGGCTCAGACGTCCTGATCGTCAAAGAAGCTGCAGGCTTTTTCGTGCTGGAAGAGGTCCCTGATTGTGAAACGCTGTGGATGCTGGCAACAGGGACGGGCATTGGCCCTTATCTGTCAATCCTTCAGGAAGGCAAGGATCTGGAGCGCTTTAAGAACATCGTGCTGGTTCACGCCGCTCGATTCTCACACGATCTGAGCTATCTGCCGCTGATGCAGCAATTACAGCAGCGCTACCACGGCAAGCTGCGTATTCAGACAGTAGTCAGCCGGGAAGAGGAAACAGGCTCGCTGACAGGCCGCATTCCTCAGCTTATCAGCAACGGTTCGCTGGAAGCTGCCGTGGGCTTGCCGATGGATGCGGCAACCAGCCACGTCATGCTGTGCGGCAACCCACAGATGGTGCGCGACACCCAGCTGTTGCTGAAAGAAGAACGGCAAATGACCAAGCACCTGCGCCGCAGACCTGGTCATATGACTGCCGAAAACTATTGGTAAACAGCCGGTTATTTTAATTAGCGGCGGAAGCGAAACGGCTCCGCCTCTACGCCAAACCGGTTTTCCCCTTTTGTTCCGAGGAAAACGCCGCAGTCGAGCAGCGTCATCACGACAATCAGGATCGGCAGGAAACGGCCAATTCCCCACTGCCAGATGGATGAGAACATAGTCCAGTTCCCCGAAGCCAGCATCCACGCCACCACTAACAGCAGTGCCCACCAGCCGCTCTTATTACGGTCGTGCAACCGTTTCACCATAATCGCCGCCGTCGGCCACAGCAATACCACCAAACCAAACGCCGTCGATTGCGTATCCAGCCAGCTTTGGCCGGATAGCGTAAACAGCACCGCCATCAGCGCGACCCAAATAGCCATCAAAGCCAGAAATCACGACGACCGACCCGGCCTTTAAACGAGAAGCACCACTGCTGTAATGTCATTAACGATAACGCCCTGAATTGTCGGCCTGTCTGACCGAATTAATCTGTATTTTATGCTGGCTGATTTTACCTCAACCTAGACAGTTGCCCGCAATCTTTACGCGATTTTTGTCAGCCACGTGCGATTTCTCACAACGACGTACTATTTTTGACAACGACGTACAAATGCCGCTTTAATCAAACGTATTCCGCCGTTATTGGCCTGGACATCTTCTGAAGTGGCTGACCCGAATCCCTATGACACGAAAACGCATCGCTTCACTGTTGGTTTTATCATCGCTGGTGCTGTACCAGACTCACGCGGCAGCCGATCCGACGTTCCCGCCCAAACCCTCAGCCAATGCGCCGTACCTGCTGGCCGGAGCCCCAACCTTTGATCAAACCATCACGCAGTTCCGTTCCCGCTACAACCTGAGCAACCCAACGCTGCCGATCGGTGAATTTCGGGTTGTCGACACCGGTAATATCACCAGCATGCTGACCCGCGCAGCCAGCCGAATCAACGACCACCTCTATGCCTCAACCGCGCTGGAAAAAGGCACCGGGAAAATCAAAACGCTGCAAATCACCTGGCTACCGCAGCCACAGAGCGATCAAGAGACCACGGCGCGCCGTAAGCAGGCTATCGACTATATGGCAGCGCTGGCACGCACGTTCGCCCCGTCGCTGACGGAAGAACAGAGCGTGAAAAAGTCACCGAACTGCTGGAAAGGGCAAAGGAAAGCGCTTTTATCCGCAAACGGAAGGCGCCTTGCGTTATGTTGTTGCAGATGATGGCGAAAAAGGGCTAACTTTTGCTGTTGAACCGATTAAGCTAACGCTATCTGAACCGTGATCAACACGGTAATTCATGACGAAAAACAGAGCCACGGTCACATTTCGTCTCTATACTGTGGGCAGGTCATATTGCCTGACGGCAGTAAAATTTATGCGTCGGTTCACTAACGCATTGATTTATTAAACTTTTCATTTATTAATGCCTTGATTCACTCGCGATTCCGGCTGGAGGAAAAAGATGCGACATCCATTAGTTATGGGTAACTGGAAGCTGAACGGCAGCACTCACATGGTCAACGAACTGATCGCGGGTCTGCGTAAAGAGCTCAGCACCGTTGACGGTTGTGGCGTAGCGATTGCACCACCTGCTCTCTACCTCGATCAAGCTAATCACCAACTGGCTGGCAGCCGCATCGCACTGGGCGCGCAGAACGTTGACGTGAACCTCTCTGGTGCCTTCACCGGTGAAACCTCTGCCGACATGCTGAAAGACATCGGCGCGAAATACATCATCATCGGCCACTCTGAGCGCCGCACCTACCACAAAGAAAGCGATGAATTCATTGCGAAGAAATTTGGCGTGCTGAAAGACGCGGGCCTGATTCCGGTGCTGTGCATTGGCGAAACTGAAGCAGAAAACGAAGCAGGCCAGACGGAAGCCGTCTGTGCACGTCAGTTGGACGCCGTGCTGAACACGCTGGGCGCGAAAGCGTTTGAAAACACCGTTATCGCCTACGAACCTGTATGGGCTATCGGTACCGGAAAATCTGCAACTCCAGCTCAGGCTCAGGCTGTTCACAAATTCATCCGTGACCACATCGCCAAGCAAGATGCCGCAGTTGCTGAACAAGTGATCATCCAGTACGGCGGCTCTGTGAATGCAGCGAATGCTGCCGAGCTGTTCACCCAGCCGGACATCGATGGCGCGCTGGTTGGCGGTGCTTCACTGAAAGCCGACGCCTTTGCCGTTATCGTGAAAGCCGCAGCCGACGCGAAACGCGGCTAAGCGTTTATAGAAAACGGGCGAAACAAACCTTCGCCCGCTCAAAAAGCCGGTTCGCGCTATCGCGCCAACCGGCTTTTGATCTCATTCAACTGCCAGTACCACTAGCTTCACTGTCAGCTTATCCGGCTGTATCTATACGTTTGACTTCATATTTATTGTAGCTACAATAAATAAATGAAAATTATATTCGACCCGATTAAGAATCAGAGTAATAAGCAAAAACACGGCGTGTACTTGGCCGATGCTAAACATCTTGATTGGGATCGAATGGTTGCCGCATCTGACTCTCTTGGTAACTACAGCGAAGACCGCTACATCGGTATCACTTACGGCCTCGCTTATCTCAACAACCGAATTTATGTCGTCGTATTTACTTACAGCGATGGAGACGATGAAGAAATTTACCGCATTATCAGTTTGCGGAAAGCCACTAAAGCGGAGGTGGAAAAATATGCCAAAACTTAAGCAGGGAACTATCCTCCCTACCGATGAGGAAGACCGTAAAATTCAGGAAGCGATTGCGCAAGATCCTGATACACGCTCGCTTGAAGGTGATGACGTGCAACTTATGCCTTTCAGTAAATTGAAAGCCATGCGCAAACAGGGGCGCCCTATTAAACCGGCACCAAAAGTACAAGTAAGTATTCGATACTCACCGGAAGTTATCGCAGCATTCAAAGCTACGGGCCGCGGTTGGCAAACCCGCATGGACGCCGCGATGGCGGACTGGCTTAAAAACCACTCCCCAAACGACATCAAAATTTGATGCCAGTTCTAAACGCCCCCACATAGAGCCAGCTTTCTAAGCTAACCCTAATGAGATCTTCCCCTGTGAGCAGCATGCTAACAGGGGGGGATAATCATGGCTAGCGTGATTGCCCGCCGTCAGAGAATAAGAAACGTTACTTCACCGCAGGGATTTGCTGCGTAATGCAGTGAATATTTCCACCGCCCAGCAGGATTTCCCGCGCAGGCACGCCGCTAATCAGGTAGCCGGGGAACATCTGTTGCAGCAGGTCGCGGGCAACGTCATCCGTCTTTTCATCCAGCAGCGGGAAAATTATCTGCTGGTTGCTGATTAGGAAATTCACATAAGACCCCGCCAGACGAGAGCCAGCAAGGCGTTCAACCGCATCGCCGCTGTCCACGCCCTGCGCTTCCTCTTTGGTTGCATACAGCGGGCCGGGGGCCGGCAGCTTCCAGATTTTCAGCTCACGGCCTTGCGCATCCCGCGCGGCCGATAGCACCTCATAGGCTGCGACGGAGCGGGCATACTGCGGATCGTTTTCGTCATCCGTCCAGTGCAGCGCCACTTCACCGGGGCGCACGAAGCAGCACATGTTATCGATATGCCCGTCGGTTTCGTCGTTGTATACGCCCTCTTCCAGCCAGATAATCGTCGAGATGCTGAGGTAATCACGCATCAGCTGTTCGATTTCCGCTTTGCTCAGGTGCGGGTTTCGATTCGGATTGAGCAAGCATTCCGCTGTGGTCAGCAATGTGCCTTCACCATCGACATGGATCGAGCCGCCTTCCAGAATCAGCGGCGCGGCATAACGCGCAGCCTGATGATAGTCCAGCACCTGTGCCGCGACTTTCTCATCCTGACGCCAGTCTTCATACAGACCGCCAAGTTCGCCGCCCCAGGCGTTGAACTGCCAGTCGATACCCCGACGTTCACCCGCCTGATTCAACACGATGGTTGGACCGGTGTCACGCATCCAGGCGTCGTCGCTTTCCATTTCCACCAGCGTGACGTTCACCGGCATCACTTGTTGCGCATTCGCCATGTAACGTGCGGGCACACCCATGATAACCGGCGTATTCTGAGCGATAGCTTCTGCCACGCGCGCGAACGTTTTTTGCGCCGGAATGCCTTGTTCGCGCCAGTTGTCAGTGCGATACGGCCAAATCATCCACACGGCATCATGCGGCGCCCATTCGGCGGGCATCGCAAAACCATCCTGATGCGGCGTCGTGAGAGAAGAAGTTGCTGGCTGTGACATGACTTATCTCCAGGTCTTGCCGTCAGAAGTGGCGATTCTGCCGTACATGTCCGGACGACGGTCGCGGAACAGGCCCCATGACGCACGTTGTGCAGCAATGGCTTCTAAATCAAACTCATGCACCAGAATGGCTTCGTCCGTCTTATTGGCCTGTGCCAACAGCGCACCCGTTTGATCGGCAATGAAGGACGAGCCGTAGAACGTCATTTCCAGACCGTCGATGTATTTGCTGGCTTCCGTACCGATACGGTTGGAGGCGATCACCGGTACCAGATTCGCGGCGGCATGACCTTGCTGAACGCGGGTCCAATGCGGCTGGCTGTCGATATCCGGGTAAGCAGGTTCGGAACCAATCGCGGTCGGATAGAAAATCAGCTCTGCGCCCTGCAACGCCAGGCTGCGTGCGGTTTCCGGGAACCACTGATCCCAGCAAATGCCCACGCCGATTTTTGCGTAGCGCGTCTGCCAGACTTTAAAGCCGGTGTCGCCCGGAATGAAGAATTGCTTCTCCTGATACGCTGGGCCGTTCGGAATGTGTGTTTTGCGGTAAACGTCCAGCACGGCACCGTCCGCGTCAATCATCACCAGCGAGTTGTAATAGGCGTTATTGGCACGCTCAAAGAAGCTCAACGGCAGCACCACGTTCAGCTCCGCCGCCAGTGCGGAAAAATGCTTAATCAGCGGGCTGGTTTCCAGCTCCTGCGCCAGCGCATAATGCTCTGGGCTTTGATCGATACAGAAATACGGTGCGGCAAACAGTTCCTGAATCAGGATAACCTGCGCGCCTTTTGCATGCGCTTGTCGCACCAGTTTTTCGGCGTTTTCAATGTTCTTAGGCAGATCCCAGGAACACGCCATTTGTGTTGCGGCAACGGTAACTTTTTTCATGCGAAAACCTCAATAATAACGATATATACCCGCCCTTTCTTACCAGCAAGTATCGGCAATAAGTGTTTCTCTCGGTCACGATTATGCATCGGCGCTCACCTGCGCGGCCTTAACGAGTGTCTACTCTAAATAATTCAAGTTTCAGGCAGGCGGCAGAGAAGGACAAATTCGTCGGGAACGAATTTGACCAGCCAAAGGCTGGCCTCCGGTGAGAGACAGGATGTCTCTCATTTCATCCCGATGAGCTTACTCAAGTAAGTGATTCGGGTGAGTGAACGCAGCCAACGTACATGCAACTTGAAGTATGACGAGTATAGGCCAACACACCTGCGCATACCCAATAGGAATATCCTGTTAAGGTATTGACCGAAAATGACATGCGCATTATGCCAGTTAATGACGAGACTTCACTATGCTGAAAATGAATGATCTCGCGTGACGAGCAGAAAGGAAAACCGCCTTTTCACGGCGGTTTCTATCGATGATTAAGATTGAGAGAAATCGGTAGGCAGCAGCATCAGACTTCAACAGCATCCGCCTGATGCAACGCCTGACTGACCGCTTGTCGTTGCTCCAACAATGCAGTGCTGGTTCGGTCGCGAGGATAAGTGAGATTTATCGGCAGAATCCTGCTAATCCGGCCGGGTCGAGGCGACATCACCACCACCCTGTCCGCCAGAAAAACCGCCTCTTCCACATCGTGTGTCACCAGCAGGATCGTCAAATCCGTTTGCTGGCGTATTTCTGCCAAACGCGCCTGCAACTGCTGCTTAGTCAGCGCATCCAGTGCCCCAAAAGGTTCATCCAGCAAGAGAATGCGCGGCGTCGACACCAGCCCACGGGCAATTGCCACACGCTGCGCCATTCCCCCGGATAGCTGATGCGGCCATGCGTCGGCAAAGCCTTCCAGCCCCATCATCTGGAGATAGTGCGCAATACGGCGCTCTACCTCAGCAGGAGAAAGATTGAGGTTGAGCATACCGAGGCGAATATTGTCCGTCACGGTGAGCCACGGAAACAGGCGCGGTTCCTGAAACACCAGGCTGACATCGTTGGGAATACCGCGCACAGGCCGCTCGCCAATCAGAATGCGTCCGCGTTCCGTGGTATCAATCCCGGCCGCCAAACGCAGCAGCGTCGATTTGCCACAGCCGCTGGCACCGATAATGGCAACCAGTTCGCCCGCATGCAGCGACAGATCGATATCCTGCAACACCGTCAGCGGGGTGCCGTTGACGATAAAGTGTTTGGTAATGTGCTGAAAATGCAGGGACATAGCTTCTCCGTTAACGGTCACGCAAAGCGCCAGCGGGTCAACCGCCGCTCAGATAAGGTAATCAGCCGGGAAAAGAGCGCGGCGACGGCAGCAATTAGCACCACACCCGCCATGATGCGATCGGATTCAAGCAACTGCTGCGCGCGAATCATCATGCCGCCCAGCCCTTCTCCCGACGGCATGAAATACTCTGCGCCAATCGCGCCTGTCCACGCGTGCATCAACGCCAGCCGCAGGCCGGAAAACAGCGGCGGCAATACGCTGGGCAGTATCAGCGTGCGGAGCGTCTGAACTGGCGTCAGACGTAGCACCTGCGCCACTTCCAACAGCGCAGGGGGAAGCTGGGCGATCCCCTGACGGGTTGCCAGCATCACGGGAAAGAATGCCGCCACGGCGATAAACACGATTTTGGCGCTTTCCCTAAACCGAACCAGGCGGTGATCAGCGGCAGCCAGGCGAATAGCGCCACGCAGCGCAGCGCGGACAGCGCCGGATTAAACAGCCTGTCGGCAATACGCCAGCCACCGAGCACCGCACCTACCAGCACGCCGATCGCACTCCCCAGCGTAAAACCCTGTAGCGCCCGCAGCAGGCTGGCCTTGAGGTCAGCCTGCAATCCTCCCTGAGCCAGACCTGTCCACAGCGCGTCGATCACGTGACTCGGGGCAGGAAGGAAAGCCATATTCACCCACTCGTAGGTGCTACTAACCTGCCACAGCACAACCAGTACCAGTGGTGCTAACCAGGGCGTCAGCGACAGGCTCGGCAGCGCATAGCCCAAGCTATCGCGCCCCAGCACCGGTGCAGGCCAGTGAATCCAGCGACGCTCCAGCTTCAGCAGCACACGCTCTCCGGCAAATCCCAGGATTCCAATAATCAGAATGCAGACGAACACTAAATCCAACATGAACAGCTGGCGGCTTTGTACCAGCAGATAGCCCAACCCTTCGCTGGATGCCAGCAGTTCAACCGCAATCAACGCGACCCATCCGGTAGAAAACGCCAGCCGCACGCCCGTCATCACATAGGGCAGCATCGCAGGCAGAATCAGGTAGCGCAGGAAAGCGGCAGACGATAAACGCAGGCTACGAGCCATTTCATGCAGCTTTTGCGGCGTCTGTTGAATGCCAGCGCAGGTGTAGAGCGTCACTGGCACCGTCACCGATTTCACCAGCACGACCAGCTTCAGCGCCTCCCGATACCCAGTGACAGCATTAAGAGCGGAATCAGGCGAGCGTCGGGATCTGCGCAATGACGGTGAACAACGGCATAAACAGCGCATTCAGCCGTCGATTCAGGCCGAACAAGCTACCCAGCACCAGACCCAGCACGATCCCCCCGCTAAAGCCAATCGCCAGCCGCAGCAGGCTAATGGGCAACTGATGAACCAGTTCTTCGGGGATAAAAGCCCGTGCGCTATCGATGACAGCCAGTGGTGAAGGCAGGATTTGTTCAGACATCCACCCGTGACGACTGGCAAGCCACCAGCCTGCAAGCACCAGCAGCGGCACAACCAGAGACACGACTAACGCAGAGTATCCCGCCGACAGCGCAACGGCAGTCAGCGAAGCATCAGGGGCGGAGCGTATCCGCAGCGGATATTTGGGCATCATGATCGTCGGTATCCGGCGGCGTTATTTTTGCGTCAGCAGGGAAAGACGGGTAATCCCCGCCTGCTCGACATCAGCCAGCAGCGCGGCGACAGCACCGTAACTCGCATCTTTATCTGCCTGCACCTGCACCACCAGCTCCGCATTACCCGCTTTAGCCTGTTGCAGGCGCGGCACCAGCTGTTCGCGTGCCAGATTCTCTTTATTGATGAACACGCGCTGCTCGCCATCGATACTAATCACTACTGGATCGGCACGGTCTGCGGGTGCCACCGCCGACGTTTTCGGGAGCTGAATCGGAATGGCATTAGTCAACATCGGCGCGGTAACAATAAACACCACCAGCAGTACCAGCATGACGTCCACGAGCGGCGTGATATTCATTTCACTCATGACGTCTTCATCATTACGCGAGGTAAACGCCATATCAGACCACCTCTCTCAGGTTCTTCACGGAGAAGGCGGCAGACGATGGCTCCGCGCTGGCGTGAACCGTGCTGACATGAAAATCGTGTGCCTGCATCACGCTGTAGACATCATGGGCAAAGTCATCCATGTCCGCGACGGCCAGCTTGAGGCGACGTAAAAAGTAGTTGTAGATCAGCACCGCAGGCACCGCGACGGCAATCCCGATTCCGGTCGCAATCAGCGCGTTACCAATCGGCCCCGCCACGGTATCGAGACTGGCAGAACCAGAAAGCCCGATCTCCTGTAAGGCCGCCATAATGCCCCAGACGGTGCCAAACAGACCGATAAACGGCGATGTACTGCCGATGCTGGCCAGTACAGCCAGCCCGCTTTCCAACGTACGGCGCTCGCGCTGAATCTGCTGTTGCAGCGCGCGCTCAACCCGATCGGGCAGATGAATATTCAACGCAAGCTGCCCACTCATCTGCTCTGGCGCTTTGACCGCGGCTAACGCCAGATTGGCGAGTGAGCCGGGCTGTTTGGCGCTGGTTTCCGACGTCTGACTCACGTCATCCTGCTGCCAGAACGCCGCGCGGAAACGCCGATCGCGCCGCTGCGCTCGCCCGTATTGGACGAATTTCAGCAGCCCCAACCCCCAGGTGACGAGGGAAAACAGCAGCAATAACAGAATCACTGCGCCTTCCGCAGAAAAGAGCTCAATGTGTCCAAGCGTCATAACCAATTACCTCATGAGTTCAGCGAAAAATCGACGGGAACAACCACCCAACCGCTCACTGGCTGATTGCCGCGGCGCGCCGGAACGAAAGACCAGCTCAGCACCGTGTTTCTGGCGGCATCGTCCAGTGAGGGATAGCCGCTTGATTGATGAATCCGAATGGTTTGCACCTTGCCATCGGCACGTACCTGCACATTCAGGAGTACGGTGCCTTCATAACCGCGGCTAATTGCCACGTCGGGATAAGACGGCGCCGGATTATGCAGATAGTCCGCATTCGCCAGCGGCGGCGTTAACGGCGCGTCTACGGGTGGCGCGACCGCCTGTTGTGCCACCGGAGCTGGCGTGACCGGGGCACTTGCCGATACCGTTTCAGCCTGAGGTTTTGGCGTCGGCGCGGGCGGGGTCTTTTTCACCGCGACCTTTTTCGGCGCGGGTTCCGGCTTTTTCTCAGGCACTTTTCTCTCAGGTTCTTTTTTTTCAGGTTCCGGCGGCAATAGCGCGTTGTCATCCACTGGCTTGTCCACGACGGGCGGAGTGAATTCCGGCGGAGGGGCTACGACTTCAGGTTCAGCCGGCTGGGCTTGCAGTACCGGCTCGGCAACCGCCGCAACCAGTTCGATGCTAATAGGCTGTGGCCGGGCGGGCACCGTAACGGGCGGTGTCGACGCGCTGCTGAATAACGCCAATACTGCCGCGTGCAATAACAATGTCGCGATCGCCGCCAGCCAACGCTCCGGTCGGGACGAAACCGTCGTATTCAACGCCGGCACGCGCGACTGCACGACGCCGTTCACCCGGCTGGCGTGCGGAGTCAGCTCCGGTGAATAAGACCGGGATCCTGACACCGCTCCCGCATAGAGTAATTCCGTCATGGTTAGTGCTCCTGACCGTGTTGATTGATACCCGTCATGCTTTAACTTGCAGGCGACATTGAGAGGTAACCTAAAATAGCGCTGGAATAAGCGATTCTTTCCGAGTGCTTAATAAAGTCAACGTATGTATCTGCATATCGATATTCATTTAATTATTTATTTCATCGAAAAGATAATGACGTTCCTGCTTACCGACAAACTAAAGGCAATAAACCCAAACAGGCTAATGCATAGTTGGAATAGTTTTTTTTCGTTCGCTGCATAACGATGAAATAAGCGATGAATGCTGATTTAGCTATTTACTAAAAATAATAATGCTTTTTTTGTATTAGTCAGTTTATTGCCAAGCCTTTAAATGTGTTTCTGCAACAAGATGACGCCGCGCTAAACCGGCGCAATAACAACAGAGATATTCGCACACTCACATTCAAACACTTCATCACTGGCGGGCGAAAAATGAAAACATCAGGACGAAAATGGTTAGTGACCAGCTTATTGGCAATGGGAATAGCCTGGTCAGGCATTGCATCGGCGATTACTGAAATTCGTATTGCCGCGCCAGACATCGGCGCAGGCACAAAACCCAGCGGCGGCGGCCTGCTTGACGTCATCCACAGCCAGAAGCTGCTGGAGCGCGAGTTTGGCAAAGACGGGATCAGCGTCCGCTGGACGTTTATTAAAGGCGCAGGCCCCGTTATCAATGAAGCGTTCGGCAACCATCAGGTTGACGTGGCCTATCTGGGGGATTTAGCCAGCATTATCGGCCGTGCGCGCGGGTTGGATACGCGCGTGATCGCCGTGGCATCACGCGGCATCAATCACTATCTGGCGGTGGCGAAAGGTTCCGGTATTGAGAAAATCGCCGATCTGAAAGGTAAACGCATCGGGATCTTTCGCGGAACAGCCGGTGAGCTTTCGTTCGTCAGCGCGCTTGATTCCCAGGGCCTAAAACCCTCTGATGTGAAGCTGATTAATCTCGACTTCGCGGCGGCCAGCGCGGCGTTAGCCGCCGGACAGATTGACGCCACCTGGGGCGGCAGCAATACGCTTTCGCTGAGAGATAAAGGGTTGGCAGACATCCCACTGTCTAGCCGTGACCTGAATGGCGCAGGCCAGCTCAGCGGCTTCCTGCTGGTGGATGAGAAATTTGCCAAAGGCAACGAGGATATTCTGCGCCGCCTGGTCAAAGTTCAACGAGAAGCGGCAAACTGGGCCAGCGATGAAAAAAATAAAGATGAATTTATTCGACTCTTAGCCACCCAATCAGGTTATCCGGAAAATATATTACGCGTCGAATGGGATACATTGCCGCCATTAACCGAGCGTCTTTCACCCGAAGTGGATAAAGCCTTTGTGGAAAAATTAAAACGCGCCGTCACATTGGCCTATGAGTCACGTCTTATTCGGCAACCTTTTGATGTCGATAAATGGCTGGATGACTCTTATCTAAAAGCAACGCAGTAATTTACTCCCCCCCAAAATTATAACCCACGTATTGCCGTGACATTCACGGCAATCGGCAGCCTATTGACGACATTCGGAAGAAGCTATGTATTTAAAAAAACACCAGCAGTATTTAAAAGAACACCAGCGCAAAATAACATCGGGCATTTTAATGAGCTGCGTCTTAACGCTTCCTGCGATGGCGCGAGCAGCCGATCCGCAAATTACAACGGATAACGTTCCACGAACCGAGGCAACGACCGCCGCCCCCGTTCAACTAAAACGCGTGAAAGTGAACGCCCAGCGTACGCCCGTTCAGCCGCCCACCACACTGGCATCAGTGATCGATGGCAAAACGCTTGAAGAAGAACGGATATATCGCTTTGAAGAACTGTCGCAGCTGGTAACAGGGCTGGATGTCGATACCGTCGATGTGATGGACACTACCGTGACCATTCGTGGGATTGGCGACGGCGGCGAGAGCGGGACGAATATCGGTATGCCGGGCAGCGTAGGGCTGTTTGTCGATGGCGTTTACTTATCCCGCCCCGGCGTCATCTCTAATGACTTGCTGGATATCGACAGCACCCGCGTATTGAAAGGCCCACAGGGCGCGGCCTACGGTTTTAATACTACCGGCGGCGCCATTGATATCCGCACCCGCAAGCCGACCTTCACGCCTGAATATTCATTGGAGCAATCCTTCGGGCAGCGCGGCTATCTGCAATCCAAACTGATGGCGTCCGGGCCACTCAGCGACCACTGGGCGGGACGCATCAACCTGTCGCGCACGGAACGCGGTGGAAACGTCACGAATATAGAAAACGGCCATAAGCTGGGAGGCAGCACCAATAACGGCGTGCGCGGCCAACTGCTTTATCAGCCTAATGACAGTTTTAGCCTCAGAATTACCGGCGACTACAGCGATTCCACCCAGCGTCCGGTTTCCGTGCTGGTGAGCGCAACCGACGCATTTCGTACCCGTGCGCAGCAGACCGGCCTCAAGGTCGTCGGCGGTCGCCAGGTCGCCATGGACGACGAGAATATTATTCGTGTTGCGCAAGGCGGTGGCTCGGTAGAGGCCAATTGGAGGCTGAAAAACGGCTATAGCGTCAATTCGCTGTCGTCACTGCGCTATTTCCGCGTATTACCCAGCACGGCGGACAACTGGAATATTCCGCTCTATCACGATAGCGGCGCTGACGTACGCGATCGCGTCTGGTCACAAAGTTTTTGGCTGGATTCGCCCAAAGGCAACACGTTCGACTATTCGCTGGGCGTCGATTACTGGGGAGAGAATCTCGACACCGAGGCAAACAGTCGCTACTACAACGACAACCGTGTGCGGACATGGGTAGGAAATGGCTATCAGGGCATTAACGTTCAGCGCTTTGGTACGCTGGATGACACCGTTTATTCCGTCTATGGCCGCGGAACCTGGCATGCCGCCGATAAACTGGATGTGATTGTCGGCCTGCGCCAGACCTATGAGAAAAAGGAGGGGACGTTTGTGCGCAAAAACCGCGCAACCTTTGACTCTGGCCCGCTCTCGCAAACCAACCGCCTGCCTTCGGGCTCCATCAGCCTGAACTGGTTTGCGGCACCGAATGTGACTCCGTACGTCACGTTGGGCTACGGGGAAAAATCCGGTGGCCTGAACGTCTCATCCGGAGCCGCACGACAGCTGGGAATCGATTCGCTGTACGTCGATCCAGAGAAAACCCGTTCAGCGGAACTGGGTGTTAAAACCCACTGGCTACAGCGCAAAGTGGAATGGAATACCGCGCTGTTCTGGAGCGTCGTCGAAGATTTCCAGAACAATGCCTATGACGAGGAAACGGATACCAGCTACCTGATTAACGCCGGGAAATTCCGCTCGCGCGGCGGTGAAACGCAACTGACGGTGCGCCCGATTGACGGGCTGAGCATCAGCTTGGCCGGTACCGTTCTGGATGCCCGCTACCTGAACTTCCCTAACGCCCGCTGCCCGGCAGAGATCTCCGCCGTCTCGTGCGATATGTCGGGGAAACGCGTCTTCAAGTCCCCGACGCTAAGCTACAACACGCGTGTGCGTTACCAATGGGATACGCCAAATAATCTGCAAGCCTCGGTTTCCGGTCAATGGTCATGGCGGAGCTGGGCCTACGGTACGCTCGACGATTCCGAATACAATCGCATTCCAGCGTATGGCGTCCTGAACCTGTCCAGCGGGCTGAGCGGCAAGCAAGGCGACAACCGCTGGAACGTATCGCTATGGGTGAAAAATGCGCTGGATAAAAACTACTACCGCTCCGTCAGAGGCTCCAGCGCCACAACGGGTGTGATCGGTGAACCGCGCATGGTCGGAATATCGGTCGGCTACGACTTCAAGGGCTAACGTCATGAACAAGATGCCTTACTCACGCCGACGTTTCCTGCGCGACAGCACGCTGCTGGCGCTGTCGGCTCCGTTCTGGACATCGGCGCACGCCACCGCGCCTCGTGACTCTGCCTACGCGGGCGAATCCGCACCGCAGGTCAACCTGCGCTGGCTGGACGGGCAGCGGCCCCGCGCGTTCACCGGCGTGACCTGGGGCGTCGCCTGGCCGCAGGGAGCGGTGCGCAACGACAGCGGCTTCCAACTGCGCGATGCGCAACAGCGCGCTTACGATCTGCAAAGTTGGCCGCTGGCGCGCTGGCCGGACGGTTCGATTAAATGGTCGGCACATGCCCTGGGTGGCGACACGCCGCCGGAAGACGGACTAATACTGCGACCGATTCCCGCTAAGGACGGCTCGACGGGTTCAGCAATAGTCCGCGAGCATGAGCACGGCTGGACGGTGGAGACGGGCCGCATTCGCTACGAGATCCCACGCTCTGGCACTCGTTTGATCTCAGAAATATGGCGGGATAATCGGCTGGCGTTAACCAACGGCAGGCTGGTGTTGCGCATGCAGCGAGGCGCGGAAACGGAGAGTACGCTGACGCAGGACGCATATCAGGGCGTGATCGACACGGTCACGGTGGAGCAAAACGGGCCGCAGCGGACGGTGATTGCACTACGCGGTACACACCACGCACCACAGCAGGGGGTAACGCGCATCCCCTTTATTATCCGGCTTTATAGCTATGTGAACACCGATTCACTGCGTGTCCTACACACGCTGATCTATGACAACGATGATGACCTCGTCAGCCTGAAAGGACTTGGACTGGCGTTCGACGTTCCGTTACAGGGGGAGTTGCACGATCGCCACGTCCGTTTCGTCTCGGATCAGGGCGGACTCTTCCGTGAAGCGGTACGCGGCCTCAGCGGGCTACGGCGCGATCCCGGTTCGGCCGTTATCGCGGCACAGTTGGCCGGGCAAGCCACGCCGCCGATAGCGGATTTTTCACCGGAGGTCGGAAAACGGCTGGATTACATTCCCGCGTTTGGCAGCTATCGTCTGACGCAGCACCATCCCGACGGTTTCCAGATACATAAACGCACAGCTGCCGGACAGGGCTGGTTACTTTCCGCCACGGGCGAACGGGCGGCGGGCGTCGGCTATCTGGGCACGCCAACTGGCGGTGTGGCGTTCGGGATACGCCATTTCTGGCAGAGCTACCCGGCCTGTCTGGAAATCGACAATGCTCACACCGACGTCGCGACCGTCACGCTCTGGCTGTGGTCACCCTGGGCGGAACCGATGGATATGCGCTTTTATCATGACGGGCTGGGTCAGGATACCCATGACAAACAGCGCGAAGGACTGGCCATTACCTATGAAGATTACGAACCGGGCTTCGGTTCGGCAGTCGGCGTAGCGCGCACCAGCGAACTGTTTATTGATGTGCTACCTGCGACGCCAGACGCGGAAGATCTGGTGAATCGGGCGCGACGCATGCAGCAACCGCCGTTGCTGGTGGCAGACGCTCAGGATCTGCACCGCGCGCAGGCGTTTGGATCAATGTGGGCCCCCTCCTCTGCCACCACGCCAGCCCGAATTCGGCTGGAGAAACAGCTGGATACGTATTTCGACGTCTACCAGCAGGAGGTCGAGCAGCGGAAATGGTACGGCTTTTGGGATTTCGGCGACGTGATGCACACCTATGACAGCGACCGTCACGTCTGGCGCTACGACGTAGGTGGCTACGCGTGGGATAACTCGGAGCTCAGCACCGATCTGTGGCTCTGGTATTACTTTCTGCACAGCGGGCGCGCTGAGGCGTTTCGCATGGCGGAAGCCATGACGCGCCACACGGGCGAAGTGGACGTACACCATTTGGGACGCTTCAGTCCACTGGGGTCGAGGCACAATGTCCGCCACTGGGGCGACAGCGCCAAACAGCTGCGCATTTCTACCGTCGCTAACCGCCGCTTTCTCTACTACCTCACTGCCGATGAGCGCATCGGTGAACTGATGGACGAGCAGGTCGAGGCGCTGCGTACGCTCGGCACCGTCCTGCCCGGCCGCAAAATCGGCCAGACGCATCCCGATAACCCAAACCATATCAGTCTGGGGTTCGGCACCGACTGGGGGCCGTTGCTGCCGCGTGGCTCACCGCGTGGGAACGCCATGGCGATCCAGCAATGCGCGCACGCCTGCTCACCAGTATGCAGACCATTGCAGCCCAGCCGCACGGCTTTTTCACTGGCAGCGCCGCCATCGATCCCGACACCGGCCGCTTTCTTCCCGCGTCTGCGGATCAGGTAGAAATTTCACACCTGAGCGCGGTTTTCGGTCTGACAGAAATCTGTAGCGAGCTGGTTGAAGCGTTGCCCGATCCCGCTTTTACACGCGCGTGGCTCGACTACTGTCGACTGTATAACGACCCCATCGCGTTAAGCGCAACCGTGGGTAAAACGGTGAAAAAGCTCAATCTGGCGCAGGGACATGCCCGACTGACTGCGTTTGCCGCACGACGGTTGAACGATCGTGCACTGGCACAGCGCGCCTGGGCAGAGTTTACCGCTGGCAGCGGCGGCATCGCCCATCCGACGCTCGAGCAGCGGCGTGTAACGCCACCTACCGTGCTCTACCCCATAAACGAGCCGGTCATCGATTCCACCATTGATAAACATTCTGGCAGCACTGCGGCCGTCAATCTGGCGACCAACGCCGTCGCCCAGTGGGGGTTAACGGCCATCGCCCTGCTGGCTTTGCTGGATGACATTCCCTCTTCTTAATGCCGCCAGCCGGCGGCACGCTACAGGACATCACCATGACTGACCCAGGCTGTACTGAAAACACGCTTCTCCTGTCACCGCAGGCAGACGACACTCATGACATTATTGATTCGCCACACCGTTCAACGTTTATCTGGTCCACGGATTCCATCGGCCAGCCGTTACGCTGGCAGGTGGAGCAGGAAGATCCTGACCGCACTGCAATCCAGACCACGCCAGAGCATCTGGCGCTGGAAAGCGCCGCCGGGCTGACGATCTGGCTGGACGCCCCACTTTCAGGCACCTATCGCATTGCCTTCACGCGCGAAGTATTGGTCGCAGATCGTCCCTACGACCGTGTATCCGACCTGAACCAGTTCTGGGCCGCGCGCGACCTGCACCACCCAAACCTGTTTACCCGGTACGGCAAGCTCAACGAATATGACAGCCTGAATCTGTACTATGTCGGGATGGGCGGCAACTGGAACAGCACTACGCGCTTCCGTTATTACGACGGTCACGGTGAGCGCCTGCTGCTCGGCGAATACACCGATGCCACGCACCTGCTACGTCCTAATCATCGCTATCGCATCGTGATTGAGGTGGATCGGCGGGAAACGCGTTTTTGGGTCGACGATGTGCTCTATTTCCACGCCAGCTATCCGAATACGCCCGCTCCCGGCTATTTCGGCTTTCGGACGGTATTTTCGCGTCAGGAAATCAGCGACTTCAGCATCACTCCGCTGTAAGCACCGCTGGCGTACCGTGCAGGTCGCTGTCGACCTGCACAAACGTGTCAATCAGCTTGCGTGCCAGCAGAGACAGACGGGCATCCGCCAGATAAATAATGCCGTAGTGGGTATAAAACTCGTCGGTGTTGTCGTCAAGACCCGCAATCTTCAACATATGCAGACCGTGTCGTTCGGGCTCGTTGAAATGGTTGGTTGTCCCGATGGCATCTGAATGACGTACCACATCCAGCAGGCTGTAGCCATTCTCACACTCAATGCTGGTGCGAATATCCAGTTTACCGCTCAGTTGCACCAGCGCACGATGCAGGTTGGGTGGGCGGATCGTTGCCGCCAGCGGGTAGGAAAAGAATTGCTCGACAGTGATCTCTTCCTGCGCCGCCAGCGGATGCCCGCTACGGCAGCAGAAGCCCCAACGGTGCTGGCTCAGCGGCTGCACCCGATAACGGGTATCGAATTCAAAATTGCGCATGTCCGCCACGATAAAATCCAGCTCTTCGGCCATGAGCCGGTGGCCCAGCGCCTGCCAGTTATCAACGCGAAAGACCATCCGCACCTTTGGGTAATGTCGCGAGAAATCCCCGATCACCTGCGGCATTAGCCAAGCCGCGGGAGCTGGACCACAGCCAAAATTCACTTCGCCCGCTTCTTTCTCGTTGAATTGCTGAATATCGTTAAACAGATCGTGCGTCTGATTAATCAGGCGGCGCGCATGTTCAAGCACCACCAGTCCTTTCGGCGTTGGCTCTAATTGATTCATACGATCGATCAGACGCGTGCCAATGGTCTGCTCCAGCGACTGGATGCTGCGGCTGAAGGCGGATTGGGAAAGCTTCATCGCCTGTGCTGCCGACGTAAAATTTCGATGCTCAATCAGGGCAATAAAGTGGCGCAGTTGGCGAAGATCGATGTTCATAGCGGCAATCGGCGTGTCATCAAGACGGAAGGAATAGGCAGGCTAGCAGGTCTAGACGTGCAGAAAAATAATAAAACCGATGTTTATATTTCCATCGGTTATATATCTACAACGGCGGATGTGATGGGGAGAAATCTATCTCCACTTAATGCTGTCTCCTGATCATAGATTTTATGTAATCCAGGAGATAGTTTCGTGCGCGATAATGACGTTATTTTCATGCTACCTTGTAGCACGCGCCCGACACGGGACGGCTCAGACGCCGCTCGCCCCGTGACCCCAGGCTTTCGGCGGAAATTATGCCGCTGACGCGGTGCCTTCGTCGATATCTGGCTTAACGGACCGCTTGCGACACGCTCCAGGCGTGGCGCAAGCTTTCGCCGCGTATATGGACGCTCCCGGTTGAACAAGGCATTTTTCAGCAAGATGTAAAATCGGTAACTGCAGGCATATATCCGGTTTCTTATGGGGCTTCTGCGCCCCGAACCATGATGAAATCCGCCAGGTGAGAACCAAGCATCCACTACGGGCTATCGTGCCCATCGGCGAACCGGTTTACCTCACCTGCGGTCTTACCTGTTTTGCCATCTTTTTGATTACACCTGCAATTCCGGACTGCGTTTTACCCTTTCTGAATCCCAACAAAGACTGAGCGGTACTCAGGCCCCGAAGGAGGACGATATTCTGTTTCATGGACCAGCATTGACCACAGTATCCGCGCTGTTTTACTCGCCTGTGCCACTACCGCGACATTGTAATTTCTGCGTTTCAGCAATCCGTCGAGCCACCGCATGTCTTCCCGGTGCCGCTCAATAACGGAAGCGACTGCACGGGCTCCGTGAACCAGAAGATAGCGGAAGTAACCATCACCCCGTTTGCTTATCCGCCCCAGACGCTGTTTGCCTCCACTGGAATGTTCACGCGGCGTTAACCCCATCCAGGCTGAGAACTGTTTTGCACAGCTGAATTGCTTTCCGTCACCCACTGACGCGACCAGATACGTCGCTGTCAGCAGTCCGACTCCGGGCACTTTTGTCATGCGTTTACAGGCTGCCTGTGTTTCAGCCCATGACTGCAGTTGTTGTTCGATCAGCACCAGATGGTCATCCAGCGCATCAATATGCGCCATCTGCCGTAATGCGCTGGCACGAACGAACGGGGATAACTCATTTTCTCCGTCTTCAAGAATTTCTGGAACGCCCTGCTTCAGCGCTTTTCTGCCCGTTGCCATCACAAAACCAAACTCGCTCAGCATGGCCCGCAGGCTGTTCGTACAGGCGACCCGTTCCCGGATAATGATATCCCGCTCCGTATGAAGGGCGAGCACAGCCTGCTGGTCAACGGTTTTGACCTGAACAAAACGCATATTGGGCCGAGTAACAGCTTCGCAGATGGCTTCCGCATCCGTCGCATCGGTCTTGTTGGTTTTGACGTAAGGCTTGACGTACTGCGGTGGCATCAGCCTGACCTGATGGCCGTGGCGGATAAACATGCGGGCAAAATGGTGGCTGGATGAACACGCCTCCATCCCAATAAGACAGGGTTCGAGACGGATAACGAACTCAGCAAACTTTGCCCGCGAGAGTTTCTTTTTCAGCACGGTCTGGCCGGTGTGATCGACACCATGAAGAACGAAAACGTTTTTTGCCAGATCGATACCAAGGGTAGATACTTGCATTTGGACGCTCCTTCTTTTGAGATTTGACACTCATACTCTGGCACATCTGATGCCGTTAAGATGGAGCGTCCATCTCATTATCCATGCGGCTCATCCTAAGCTAGCTATCTCCTCAGCATAATTTTTACGCCGAATAACGGCAAGATTGGTGTAGCCGTCAATTAGCGAAAGCATCAGCTTTGTGGGATTAGAACAGTTTTTTCGCCGTATCCAACCAGTCCCCTTTGAAAGGACGCTTCATGTTCTCGATGGCGTCAACGATATCGTGGTGCACCATTTTCTCATTCTGGATACCGACACAGCGGCCGCCGTAGCCCTGCTGTAGCAGTTCAATCGAGTAGGCACCCATGCGCGAAGCCAGAATACGGTCATACGCAACCGGTGAGCCACCGCGCTGAATGTGGCCGAGTACGGTCGCACGGGTTTCGCGCCCCGTTTCTTTTTCAATGTATTTCGCCAGCTCGTCGACGTCGCACACCAGTTCGGTGATCGCCACAATCGCGTGTTTCTTGCCTTTCTCGATACCCGCTTTGATTTCGCAGACCAGATCTTCCGGGCTGAACGGCACTTCCGGCAGAACGATAAATTCACAACCGCCAGCAATCGCCGCCGCCAGCGTCAGATCGCCGCAGTGGCGTCCCATGACTTCAACAATGGAAATACGCTGGTGTGAAGAGGAGGTATCACGCAGGCG
The DNA here is from genome assembly GCA_021907015.1 of Pectobacterium sp. PL152. Taxonomy (GTDB): domain Bacteria; phylum Pseudomonadota; class Gammaproteobacteria; order Enterobacterales; family Enterobacteriaceae; genus Pectobacterium. Next base: position 2,269,919 of record CP091064.1, read on the forward strand.
GTCAATCGCTTCCAGCACGGTTTCCAGCGCGGTAAAGTAGCCAATCGTGTAGTCCGTACCCGCCACATCGTTATCGATCGTGCCGGGCAAGCCGATACAAGGGAAACCCATTTCGGTCAGACGCTTGGCACCCATATAGGAACCGTCACCGCCGATAACGACCAGCGCATCCAGACCGCGTCTTTTCATATTTTCTACGCAAACCTGACGCACTGCTTCGTCACGAAACTGCGGGAAACGCGCAGATCCCAGGAACGTGCCGCCACGGTTAATCACATCCGATACGCTGTAGCGATCCAACTGCTCCATGCGATCTTCGTACAAGCCCTGATAACCATCATAAATGCCGTAAACTTCCAGCCCTTCCGTAAGTGCAGCGCGAACCACACCACGAATTGCCGCATTCATACCTGGTGCATCGCCACCGCTCGTCAACACTCCGATTCTTCTAATCATGACAACCTCTGGACTTGTAGATGTAATTTTGCAGGATTCTTCTATCGTAAATTCACCGCCGCCGTGACACAGGCAGCAACGCCTTATTCTTTTATTAGCATATTATAACAAACACCCGAAGCTGAATTGATTCAGGTCAGGCTAAATTGTGCATAAATTTTCATGGCCTATCACGTTTTTAACATAAAATGCTGAAAACATAGCCGACTATATCGCCAACCTGCCGCGCTGATTTTCCGGCACGGCGGAAATCGGATCCTGATGGATAATAATGTCAGCACCCGGAAAACGTTTAAGTAATGCCTGCTCCAAATCGTCGGCAATTTGATGGGCCTGAACCAGCGGCAGTGCATCATCCATTTCCAGATGCAGTTGAATAAAGCGCGTTGGGCCAGAACGTCGGGTACGCAACGCATGTGCGCCGCGAATGCCCGGCCAGTTCACGATAACCTCAGCAATCGCACGATGCTCGTCATCCGGCAGCGCCCGATCCAGCAGCGACTGCACAGCGTCATACCCCATGCGCAACGCGCTATATAAAATATAGCCGCCGATACCCAGAGCAAACAGCGAGTCGGCGCGCGTAACACCTTTCCAACTGAGTGCCAACGCCACCAGAATCGCACCATTCATCAACAGGTCGGACTGATAATGCAGCATATCCGCACGTACCGCCTGACTGTGCGTACGCTTCACGACCCAACGCTGGAACGATACCAGCAGCAGCGTGGCCACTAACGCAATGAGCGTCACCCACACGCCCACTTCCGGCGCGTGCAGCGTCTGCGGTTCCAGCGAGTGTTGCAGCCCCGTCAGAATCAGGAACAGCGCCGAACCGGAGATAAACATGCTCTGTGCCAGCGCAGCCAGCGATTCCGCTTTACCGTGGCCGAACGCATGTTCAGTATCCGCTGGCTGCAATGAGTAGCGCACCACCAACAGATTCACCAGCGACGCGGCGATATCCACCAGCGAATCAACCAGCGACGCCAGCAGGCTCACCGAACCCGTGTGCCACCAGGCAAACACTTTCATTATGAACAGTACCAGCGCCACAGCGGTTGCGCTCACTGCTGCCAGCGTCACTAGACGCGCATAGTGTGGATTCATCATGCCCTCACAGAAAACCGATCGTCTGGGTTGTTACCCACGTTCAACTCGTTAATGATGTTTTTAACACACGGGAATAGCGAACAAACGTCAAAATGCAGCATACCGTCGCCAGCATCGCCATCGCCGCCCCCATGAAGCCGATGTCGGGCAAGCCCAAATGGATAATAACCTGATTTCCCAGCAGCGCACCGCCGCCGATGCCAATGTTATAAATCCCCGAATAGAGCGCCATTGCCACGTCGGTCGCATCCGATGCCAGCGTCAGCACTTTGACCTGCATACCCAGGCTCAGCGCCATAATCGCGATGCCCCAGACGATGCACAGCGTCGACAGGCTCCAACCGCTGAATGACAGGGGCAGCAATAGCAGCAAACACACCGCTAAAAACGCGAAGGAAACAATCAGGAACCCCGCCGGATATTTACTGCTGTAACGGCTAAATAGCATGCTGCCAATGATGCCGGCACCGCCAAAAATCAACAGCAAGATGGTCGTGAAGTTCTCACTCAACAACGCCACTTTCTGGATAAACGGCTCAATATAACTGTAGGCGGTAAAATGCGCCGTCACGATCATGACGGTCAGGCCGTACACGCACAGCAGCGCCGGACGTTTCAGCAGAAGAGGCAAACTCTTCAATGAACCGGAATTGCTGCTTGGCAACACGGGCAGCAGTTTCATCAGACCCACCATAATCCCCGCAGCAATCAGGCCAATCAGAACAAACGTCACGCGCCACCCCAGATACTGCCCGACCACACGCCCCAGCGGTAACCCCAGCACTAGCGCCAACGCCGTGCCGGTCGCCAGCAGGCTTAATGCCTGCGCCTTTTTGTCCGCAGGCGCCAGACGTACCACCAGTGATGCCGTAATTGACCAGAACACCGCGTGAGACAGCGCCACGCCGATACGCGCCATGACCAGCACCCAATAATTCCAGGCCAGACCGGATAGCACATTGCTGACGGCGAACAGAATAAAGATTTTGATCAACAGGCTACGTCGTTCCATGTCGCTCGACAGCAGCATACAGGGTAACGACATCAGCCCGACCACCCAGGCGTAAATCGTAATGATCAGCCCAACCTGCGCGGCGCTCATGGAAAAGCTGGCGGCGATATCTGACAACAACGCAACAGGGGCAAATTCCGCGGTGTTAAAAATGAATGCCGCCAGAGAAAGGCTGACGACGCGTAACCAGGCGGTCGAACGGGAAGAACGGGTCATGGTATTGATATCAAAAGTTAAAATAAAAGAATGCGCCCTCTGTCGTGGCAGAGGCTAGCGCGATGGAGCAATGGTACAGGGAAAGTATGACATCGCCATGTAATCGGCGAGCGGCCAAGGGTGTTTCAGCGTGCTTTTATGAGGATGTCAGCCAAAAGCCTGAAAACAGGTAAGGGAGCATTCATGAGCATCATTTTTGGTGTTCATATTCTACGCGTTATATCTCATATTGTGCTGATTTTTCGTGCCGAATTTTAGGCAAAAAAAAAGCCCTCCATCATGGAGGGCAAAAAGACAGGGATGGTGTCTATGGCAAGGAAAAACAGGGTGTGTACCTACTACACATTACTACTCGGACTGCACTACGTTTACTACAGACTACTTACTACACTAGCGCTACTACTCGGGATTCTCTGTCTCAGTTTGGTTTGTCGTGCCTGGTGCTGGCGCGGCCATCTGGTTAAACATGGATATCTGCTGCTGCATCTCTTTCATGCGTTGCTTATGCTTCACATCTAAGATCTCTTTCTGCGCCGGCGTCAGCAGGTTATACATTTGGTTGCGCACTCGGGTCATCTGAATCTGACGCTCAATCTGCACACTCATCATTCGGGTTATCTGCGCTCGCACCGCCGCTTCATCAAACGTTTCTGCCGTCACCAGCTTGTGCATGGCTTTAACATCTTCGGCATTAAACGCCGGTTTGTCCTGACGACTCTGGTGCATCAAATCACGCATTTGCTGGCGCTGTTGCTCAGTCAACCTCACGCCATCGAACATACCTTGCTGGCCGGAGACCCCTTTTATGGCGGAATCATCGATATGCCAGCCGCTCGCCGGGGCGTCTCCACTTTCTGCTGCAACGGCGGTAAAAGTGCCTAGCATAAGCAGTGAAGCAAGAGATAAGGTTGCGAACTGTTGCATCGATAACTCTCCAGAGCGGTACGTCATTTTGTGAATCAATGAGCAGGAGTTTACGCATCTTGCTGCAAACATGCGTCAGAGGATGTAAAACTACGTAAAGTCATGGAATAGCGCTAATCTATGTCGTATTTTGCCCTTGGAGGTAGAGAAAACATGAATAAAATTCTGCTGGTTGATGACGATAGAGAGCTGACATCTTTATTGAAAGAGTTGCTCGAAATGGAAGGTTTTAACGTCGTTGTCGCCTATGACGGCGAGCAGGCGTTACAGATATTAGATAACACCATTGACCTGTTATTACTGGATGTGATGATGCCGAAGAAAAACGGTATCGATACATTAAAAGAACTACGACAGCAGCATCAAACGCCGGTCATCATGTTGACCGCCCGCGGCAGTGAATTAGACCGCGTTCTTGGTCTGGAACTGGGTGCGGATGACTATCTGCCGAAGCCCTTTAACGACAGAGAACTGGTGGCGCGTATTCGCGCGATTCTTCGCCGTTCCAATTGGACCGATCAGCAGCAAGCTGGCGATAACAGCGCGCCGACGCTGGAAGTTGACGGCCTGCGTCTGAACCCCGGGCGTCAGGAAGCCAGCTTTGACGATATCGTACTGGATTTGACAGGCACCGAATTCACACTGCTCTACCTGCTGGCACAGCGGTTGGGACAGGTGGTTTCACGCGAACATTTAAGCCAGGAAGTGCTGGGGAAACGACTGACGCCGTTTGACCGTGCGATCGATATGCACATCTCGAACCTGCGTCGTAAACTGCCAGAACGCAAGGACGGCTTGCCCTGGTTTAAAACGCTGCGTGGACGAGGCTATTTGATGGTATCGGCTGCATGATCAATAGTTTGACCGCCCGTATTTTTGCCATTTTTTGGTTAACGCTGGCGCTGGTACTCATGCTGGTTCTGATGGTGCCCAAGCTGGACTCACGCCAGCTTACCGCCCTGCTGGAAAACGAGCAGCGGCAGGGCATCATGCTGGAACAGCATATTGAAGCAGACCTTGCCAACACGCCCGCCAACGATCTGCGCTGGTGGCTACGGCTGTTCTGGGTGCTGGAGAAATGGGCTCCGCCGGGACAGCGCCTTTTTCTGGTCACCAGTGAAGGCCGTATCTTCGGCGTAGAGAAGCATGAAACCCCAATTGTGCGTAATTTTATCGGGCTGTCGGATAACGCCGATCACCCACAAAAGAAAAATTACGGCCGCATTGAGCTTCTCGGCCCTTTTGCGATCCGCGATGGTGATGACAACTATCAGCTCTACCTGATTCGTCCTGCCAGCAGCCCGCAGTCAGATTTCATCAGCCTGCTGTTTGACCGTCCTCTACTGCTGTTGATCTTCACCATGCTGATCAGTTCACCGCTGCTGCTGTGGCTCGCCTGGAGTTTGGCGAAACCCGCACGTAAGCTCAAACACGCGGCCGACGAAGTCGCTAAAGGCAACTTACGCCAGCACCCTGAGCTGGAGTCCGGCCCGCAGGAGTTTCAGGCGACGGGCGTCAGCTTTAACCAGATGGTCAGCGCACTGGAACGGATGGTCACCGCACAGCAACGTCTGCTCTCGGATATCTCTCATGAGTTGCGCACGCCGTTGACGCGCTTGCAGTTGGCGACGGCGCTGCTGCGTCGGCGTCAGGGGGAAGGCAATGAACTGAACCGCATCGAGACGGAAACCCAGCGACTCGACAGCATGATCAACGATCTGCTGGTGCTCTCACGCAATCAGCACAAGAACGAACTGACCCGTGAGTTCCTGCGTGCCGATGAACTGTGGGGCAATGTGCTGGACGATGCCGCCTTTGAAGCCGAGCAGATGGGAAAAACGCTGGAAGTGCCTTACCCACCGGGGCCGTGGACGCTCTTTGGCAACCCTGCTTCGCTCGACAGTGCGCTGGAGAATATCGTGCGCAATGCGCTGCGCTATTCACACAACCACATCGAAGTGGCCTTCTCAGTGGATAATCAGGGCATCACCATCAAAGTGGATGATGACGGCCCCGGCGTGAGCCCGGAAGATCGCGAACAGATTTTCCGCCCCTTCTACCGTACCGATGAAGCGCGCGATCGCGAATCCGGCGGCAGCGGTTTGGGCCTCGCTATCGTGGAAACCGCCATTACGCAGCACAAAGGCTGGGTCAAAGCAGAAGACAGCCCGCTGGGTGGATTGCGCTTGATCATCTGGCTGCCGTTGCATCAACGGTAAATCGGGCAGCTTCTTCCCCCGTTGCCGACGTTCCTCAACAACTCAGATGACAGGTGCCCGATAGGGCACCTGTCATCTTCTGTTTACCTTCTCAAAGTTACACTGGATTGCGTTTTTTACGCGATTGCGTAGAGTGATCGCCACTCATGCCGAAAACAGGCAAGACCCGTGTTAAATGAAGGATACCAACCATGAAAGGAGTAACGCTGCTGGCTGGCGTACTGACCGCGTTAATGAGCAGTCAGGCATTCAGTTCCAGCGATGGAGTGTGCGGCTTTTCCGACTCAGAATGTGGCATGTCCGCCCTGCCTTACCTGCAACCGGGTAATGACACGCGTACGAATCTGATGTTGCTGCAAAGCCGTCTCCACGGAATTTCGCTTCCGTTACCCCATCCTTTACCCGATCAAGCACGTTCACGTATCGACCCTTTCACGGCCTACCGAGTCATGGGGATCGCGGCGACGGAAACGCCTCAGACGCCAGAGTCAGGAGAGGACGTCACGGCTGATGCACCTTACCTCTCGACGCTCAACAAAGCGAAGCAACTGCACCTTCCTTTGTCCGTTCAGAGCACTATCTCCACGTTTTCGCCTGATGATAACGAAGGACGGCATATTTCCAATGCGCTCTCCACGCTGGAGGCGTTCTTCGACGTCCTGTTGGCAGATAAACAACTCACCGAGGAACAGCGCACGCTGCTGGCACATCAGCGGGTGAATCTCCTCAATCCGTTGTATACCAAAGACGCGCTGAACGAGGGTCTCGTAAGCCTGCCGGACGAAGGGCATGCCGGCGCACTTATGCAATATTTATTCGCGGTTCTGGCGTTCTATCAGGGTCACTTTGATGAGGCGGAAAGCGGTTTTCAGGCGTTGGTATCATCACCACAGCCCTGGGTGGCCGAAACTTCACGCTATATGCTGATTCGCGTGGCAATCAATAAAGCCATGGAAAACGCGCTTGATGAATACAACATGTTCGACGCCGGTAAAGCCGATAAGGCCACTGCTCAGTTGGCCGTTCAGCATATTGATGACTACCTGAAACAGTATCCCGAGGGGCAATACGTCGATTCCGCTAACGGACTGTACCGCCGCGCCTACTGGATCATGAATGATACGGATGCCCTGGCGAAAACGTACCAACACGAACTGGACGGTACCACCGACGTCGAAGACCTCCTTGAATTGAACGATGAGATCGACAATAAGCTGCTGGAAAATCGGCAGTTCACCAGCGCGCCCGGCAGCGCACCGTTGACGATGATACAAGATCTCAAGCGCTTGCGTTCGGATGAAGGTTGGCTGGCCTTACCCGCCTTATCCACCGACGAACTGGCCGCGCAGAAACCGCTGTTTGAGCAAGACAACATGCAGGACACGTTCAGCTACCTTCAAGCCGCCCAGCTGTTTTATGGTCAAAAAGATTACGCCGCCGTGGTTAACAGCGTTCCCGCTACGCAGGAGAACGATCTGACCGATACCGTGCGTTTTAGTCTGCAAGTATTACGCGGTCGGGCGCTGGTACGTCTGGAGCGCTGGGATGAGGCAGAAACGCACTGGCGCCAGCTGTTAACGCGCAAGATGGGGTACACGCAAAATCAGTTCCTGCAATTGGCGCTGGCAGAAACGCTGGTCAAGGCAGGCCATCCCGAGCGAATTTTTACCGCCGATAGCCCGGTGAAAAACCTGCGTTTCCGTTCTGCCGTGCTGAAGATTAGCGCCAACGCCGATTTGCTCCGTCAGCAAACGGGCGCGCAGCAGAGCCATGAGGAGCGGGCCATTGCGCTGCATACGCTGTTAACCAAATCGCTGACACACGGCGATTACGCCAGCTATCTCAAGGATGTTCAGTTGCGGAAAGACATCGCACCACTGGTCAGCAGCGAAAATCAAAGCTGGAATCAGGAAGACCTGACGGCATTTGACTGGGATGGCAGCGACACCGAAGAAGACTATCAATGTCCGGCGCTGAACGACGTGGTTACAACACTGAACCAACGGCCGAATGACGCGCGTGCGATTAACTGCCTCGGCGAGTTCTTCCTGCGCACCAATAACAGCGTGGGCTTCGACTGGGGTGAAGGCAGCATGTTGAGCGGGCTCACCAACGCGCCAACGCAATTCGTCGGCACTGAATATAACCGTCTGGATGGTTATATGAAGGTGATTGCCGATCCGAAAGCGCCACCGGAAGACAAAACCTATGCCCTGTATCGCGCGGTCTACTGCTATGCGCCGAGCGGCTATAACGACTGTGGTCCACAGGAAATCAGCAAGGCAACCCGCAAAGCCTGGTTTACTCAACTGAAAACCAAATACAAAGGCAGCGTGTGGGCAGACAAGCTCGATTATTACTGGTAACGCCGTCAATCGTGCTGGCCTGCATACTCTCATTCTGTACGCAGGCCACTTCCATTAACGCAGCACCTTCAACCGTCAACGCGGCGAACACCACCGTCGATGCGACACGCTATCAGGATTTCTGGCTGTGGGCAGCGGTAAAGCCGCAGCCCATCCTGCATCAAGCCCAGACGTTGTACCTGCATCAGGGAGAAGTGGCTCGCCGTCAGGGCAAGGTCGTATTTCTGCGCCAGGGGATCCCGCCGAGCCAGCTGCGCGTTAACCGCGTCTGGCTGGCTTTCCGCATGACCACGCTGGAACTTTCCGATCGCCATCTGAACCGGATGCTAAAGCTACGGGAAAAATGGCAGCGCCACGGTAATCAGGTTGTCGGGATTCAGATCGACTTTGACGCGAAAAGCTATCAGTTGGCTGGCTATGTCGCGTTTTTGACACAGCTGCGTGAGCGTTTACCCGAGGATTGTCAACTCAGCATTACCGGGCTGCTCGACTGGTCAAAAACCGGGGATGTGTCGGCGTTGAACCGCTTACAGGGTAAGCTCGATGAAGTGGTGGTGCAGACCTATCAGGGGCGTAACACCATTACCAACTACGCCGAGTACCTGCCCGCGCTGATGAAACTGGCTCTGCCTTTCCGGGTAGGACTGGTACAAAACGGCAAGTGGGAACCGCAGTGGCAGCAGCGCCTTGCCACTTCACCGTATTATCGCGGGAAGTGGTCTTTCTGGTGAATTCGCCACTGAAAAACCCGCCACCGGCAGGCTGTAGCAAGCCGTGGCTACAGGCAACCGCCGAAGCCATTTTGCCGCCAGGCTTCATAGCTGATAATCGCAACCGCATTCGACAGATTCAGGCTACGGTTATTGGACTGCATGGGAATGCGGATACGGAAATCTGGTTCGAAGCCATTGCGAATCTCATCCGGCAGACCAGACGTTTCCGATCCAAACAGCAAGACATCACCTGACTGGTAGCTCGGCTGATCATAAGGACGGCTGCCTTTGGTGGTACAGGCGAAAATGCGTTTACCCGGAACCGCGGCCAGAAAATCCTGATAGTTTTTATGACGGCTGACGTTTGCCAGATCGTGATAATCCAGCCCCGCACGGCGTAGTTTTTCTCTTCAAAATCAAACCCCAACGGTTCAATCAAATGAAGCGTACAGCCGTTGTTGGCCGCCAGTCGGATAATATTGCCGGTGTTTGGTGCAATTTGAGGCTCATAGAGCGCGATATGGAACATGAGATAACGTCAACCACGAAGGAAAATTCCGCCGCAGTATAACGCATTCCGACAGGGCAACCCAAAACCTGTGCGTGCAGGATTGCGGATTACTCTGCACGACGTTTTCATCCTCAGCGATTACACTTAAGGAAACACATCAGGCTAATGTACTGATGAAAACACGATGCGGGCATACAGCCTGTGTGGAGGTTTAATGAAACACCCTACGACATTATTGGCCTGTGCCGTGCTGCTCGGCCTGCCGCTTCTGGCAAGCGCTAACGCGACACAAGCGCCCACGCCTCAGCAGCAGTTTGAGAGCGGCATCAGCAGCCAGAAACAGTTGCAGCAGAATATGCAGCAGAGCCAGAAATTGCAGCAACAACAGTTAAATCAGCAGCTCCAGCAGCGTAATCAACAGTTGAATCAACAACGTCAGCAGCAGCTACAGCAGGATTTACAACGGTCGCAGAGAACCACGCCGCCACCGCCAATTCAAAAGACCCCTGAGGCCTTATAACCGCACACCCATCAGCGTCAGAATCAACGGCGTGGTTAATGCCGCCATCGCCGTTGATAGCAGCAGGCTTGATGCCACCGGGCCACCCAGTACATCGAACTGGCGTGACATCAGGTAGACATTGACGCCCACCGCCATCGACCCCAGCAGCACAACCGCACGCGTTTCCATTTCCGGCAGGCCAAGTGCAATCGCAATCCCCCAGATCACCAGCGGCTGTACCAGCAGCTTGATCGTGCAAATCGCCGTGCTGATCTGCCAACCGTCGCGCACGCGGTATTCCGCCAGCCCCATCCCCAACGCCACCAGCGACAGCGGCGCGGCTATCTGCCCTAGCATGGAAAGCGGCTGATCGACATACGACGGCAGCGGCAGGCCGGTCAGGCTGAACGCCGTACCGGACAGAATGCCGATAATCAGCGGGTTCTTCAGCACGCCCAGCGCGGTTTTGGTAAAGCCCTGTAGCGACAGTGCCCCGTTACGCGCCCATTCCACCGACACCGTCACCAGCGTCCACAAAATCAGCCCGTTAAACACCACCACCAGCGCGACCGACGGGATCGCTTCTTCACCCAGCATCAACGTGGCAATCGGCAGCCCCAGCATCACGTTATTGGAGAAAATGCCGCTCAGCGCAAACAGCGAGCCGGAGACACCATCGAGATGAAAGACCTTGCGCGCCACGATGCGGCCTAAGACAAACACCAGCAGGCACCCGCCAAAAAGGCGATCAGCAGTCGGGCATCCACCACCGGACGTTTGGAGAAATCCGACATCAGGCGGAATAGCATGGCGGGCATGGCGACGGAGAAGACAAAACGCGTCATGCCGTCGGTCACGGTGGTCGGCCATTTACCGTAGCGAATCAGGCTATAGCCGAGCGCAATCAGAACAAAGAGGGGTAACGACAGAAAAATCTGGTGCCAAAGCGAAACAATAAATGCGGGCATGAAGCCACTTCCTTATTACCGGCACCAAGTCAGAAGGGGATCGCCGCATTATCTTTATTGCGACGATATCAATATCGCCGCAGCACGCTATTACGGGAAAGAGGCAGACCTCAGCCGGTCGCGAAGCTTGCCCCAATTAAATCTATCCGGTCAGTACAGATACAGTCAACGCCCCAATCCAGCAAAGTTTGCGCGCGATCAGGTTGGTTAACGGTATAAACCAGAATACGTAAACCCGCGGCTTTCAGCGCCGCAACGCGTTCTGCCGTCAGCAGTTTGTGATTCAGGTGGATGGACACGCACCCCAGGCGCTGCGTTAGCGTCAGCCAGTCCTCGTCCCATTCATCCAGCAACAGCCCGCGCGGGAGTTCCGGTGCAGCCTGCTGCGCGGCTTCCAGGGCATCGATGGAGAACGATGACAGCAGCGGTGCAACCGGATGATCGGCCCACAGCTGACGCGCTGCCAGCGCAATCACCCGTCCGGTTTCGGTTTCATATCCGGTAGTGGGTTTAATCTCGATATTGGCCGCCATGCCGTACTGCACGCAGCGTTTTGCCACTTCCGATAGCAGCGGCAGGCGTTCACCAACAAATTTATGGCCGTACCAGCCGCCGACATCCAGCCCGACCAGCTTGTCCCACGGCAGTTCTCCTGCAATGCCCCAGCCATTGCTGGTGCGCTCAAGCGTATCGTCGTGCAGGAGGAAAATCTGGCCGTCCTGCGACAGCTTGGCGTCAAATTCGATCATCTTGTGACCGAGACTGGCACCAACATCAATCGCCGCCAGCGTGTTTTCCGGTGCCAGTGAACCACCGCCGCGATGGGCGACAATGTTCGGGTAAGGCCAGATTGTTTCCATTATTCCATCCGTAATCCGCTTTGCGAATCAAACAGGTGCCATGATGACGTCGGTAAATGCAGCCAAAGCGTAGAACCAATGGCGGGACAGTGCTCATAAGAGAGCCGCGCGATCACGTTCTGTCCGCCCCACTTACCGTGCGCTAAATTGTCCGCGCCCAGCAGTTCGAGTGTGTCGATCTGCAACGGAATACCGTCGGTTTCGCGCGTTGCCAGCTGAATATGCTCTGGTCGTACCCCCAGCGTCAATGCTTTACCGCGCCACTGCGGCTTCGGCTCAGGCAGCGCCAGCGCGATGTCGCCGCCGATTTCAAAGCGGCAGCCATCATCGCTAATGCGGCCCGACCACAGGTTCATGGCGGGTGAGCCAATAAAGCTGGCCACAAACAGCGAGGCCGGGCGGCGATAAATCTCAGCCGGCGCGCCGATTTGTTCGGCGATCCCTTTGTTCATGACGATGACGCGCTGCGCCAACGTCATGGCTTCAACTTGATCGTGCGTGACGTACAGACTGGTGGTTTTCAGGCGCTGGTGCAGCTGTTGTAATTCGAGCCGCATCTGTACGCGCAATTTGGCATCCAGATTCGACAACGGCTCGTCGAACAGGAATACCGCCGGTTCACGTACAATCGCCCGCCCCATCGCCACGCGCTGACGCTGCCCGCCTGATAGTTCACGCGGTTTGCGTTGCAGCAGCGGCATCAGTTCCAGAATTCGCGCCGCATCTTCCACGCGCTCGCGGATCTGCGCCTTGCCGAAGCCACGAATCTTCAAGCCGTAGGCCATATTGTCGAACACGTTCATATGGGGATAAAGCGCATAGTTCTGGAACACCATCGCAATACCGCGATCTTTTGGTTCCAGATCGGTGACCCGCTGGTTATCAATGTAGATATCGCCGCTGGTGGTACGTTCGAGGCCTGCGACCATGCGCAGCAGCGTCGATTTACCACAGCCTGACGGCCCGACCATCACCACGAATTCGCCGTCCGCGACGTCCAGATCGATAGGTTGGATAATCTGTGTTTTGCCATCGTAAGACTTGGTGACGGCCTGAAGTTTTAAACATGCCATAAGCGTTTCCGAAATTCGTCTCGATAAATCGCTGCTAAACCTGACGAGCGGTGCGGTGATAATGGGTAGATCGTAAAGACGCTGTGAATACATCCCTGTACGCTCGGATTGCGCCATCCCAGGCGCAAACGCTTTACTCTTCTATCCCATTATCACCGTTCTCATTCTATGAAGAGGTTTACCAACGGTATGACCTATTTATTTTTCGCTGTCGACCAGACCGCGAACGAACCAGCGCTGCATCAGTAGCACCACCAGCAGCGGCGGCAGCATGGTCAGCAGCATCGCGGCCATCACCTGATTCCACTGGGTCGCGCCATCGCCGGAAGCAATCATGCTTTTAATCCCGGCGACCGCAGTACCCAGATTGGCATCGCTGACAATCAACAGCGGCCACAGGTACTGGTTCCAGCCGTAGATGAACGTGATCACGAACAGCGCCGCCAGATTGGTCTTCGACAGCGGTAACACCATGTCGAAGAAGAAACGCATCGGGCTGGCGCCGTCGATACGCGCCGCTTCCATCAGTTCATCCGGCAGCGTCATAAAGAACTGGCGAAATAGGAAGGTCGCGGTCGCCGAGGCCATCAGCGGCAGCGTTAAACCGGTGTAACTGTCCATCATGTCCAGCCGCGCGATCACTTCCACTGTCGGGAAAATACGCACTTCCACCGGCAGCATCAGCGTCAGGAAAATCATCCAGAAGAACAGGTTGCGCAGCGGAAAACGGAAATAGACGATGGCGTAAGCGGACAGAATGGATACGGTGATTTTGCCCACCGTAATCGCCAGTGCCATTACGAAGCTGTTAAGCAGCATCAGTCCGAACGGCGTGGTGTTGTTGCCTGCGCCATGCAGCCAGATATAACGCAGGTTTTCCCACAGGTGAGAACCGGGGATGAGCGTCATCGGTGCCTGAAAGACTTCCTGATTATCCAGCGTGGCAGCCACAAACCCCACGTACAGCGGAAACAGTACGGCAAGGATGCCGACAATCAGCATGATATGGCTGAAAATATCCAACCCGCGACGATTCTCAATCATTGCTATCGACCTTCATTGATAGTTCACCTTCCGTTCAACAAAACGGAACTGAATAATAGTCAGCCCGATAACCAGCATCATCAGTACCACCGACTGCGCTGCCGAACTGGACAGATCCAGCCCTGCGAAGCCCTCGCGATAAATTTTGTAGATCAGCGTGGTCGTCGACTGCACCGGCCCACCGGCCGTCGCGGCATCGATAATCGGGAAAGTATCGAAAAAGGCGTACACCAGATTGACCACCAGCAGGAAGAAGCTCACCGGAGAAATCATCGGCAGCACCAGATTGAAGAAGCGCCGCACGGGCCCAGCGCCATCAATCGCGCCCGCTTCCACCAGTGAACGAGGGATCGATTGCAGCGCCGCGAGGAAGAACAGGAAGTTATAGCTAATCTGCTTCCAGACCGACGCAAGGACGACTAAAAACATCGCCTGACCGCTGTGCTGCGCGTGGTTCCACGTGTAGCCCATCAGCCCGAGAAAATGGGTAATCAGCCCCAGACCGGGGTTAAACAAGAACATCCACAATACGGCAGCGACGGCAGGTGCTACAGCATAGGGCAGGATGATCAACGTCTGGTACAGGCGGCTGGCACGGATGACATAGTCCACCAACGCGGCCAGAAAGAGTGAAATCAACATGCCAAACCCGGCTACCAGAAAGCTGAATATCAGCGTGGTATAGAACGAATCGAGGTAGTACGGGTTATTGAACAGTTGTTTGAAGTTTTCCATGCCGACAAATTCGCTGGATAACCCAAACGGATCAAGATTCTGCACCGAATACCACAGCGCCTGACCAGCGGGCCAGATAAAGAAAATCACGGTAATCAGCAGTTGAGGTAACACCAGCACGTAAGGCAACCAACTGCTGCGAAAAACGGGGCGGGATGATGTCATGCGGTAACTCATTGCAAACAGAAAAGAAACAGGCCGATTCCCTTCGGCCCGGTATTGCTCAACAGAAGCGTATTACTTCGTCGATTGCTCAAAGCGACGCAGCAGCGCGTTACCGCGTTCTACTGCGCTATCCAACGCCTGTTGAGGCGTCTTCTTGCCTGTCCATACGCTTTCTAATTCTTCATCCACAACGGTACGAATTTGCGGCATGTTGCCCAAACGCAGGCCTTTGGTGAACGGCAACGGTGGCTTGTTCAGCATCTGACGCGTGGCGATATCCGCACCGGGATTTTTCTCGTAGAAGCCCTGCTTCTGCGTCAGCTCGTACGCCGCAGTCGTGATTGGCAGGTAGCCGGTTTTCTGGTGCCATTCAGCAGCATTTTCCGGCTCGGCCAGGAACTTCATAAACTCAGCGACGCCTTTGTAGGTCGCAGCATCTTTACCGCCCATCACCCACAGGCTGGCTCCACCGATAATGGCGTTCTGCGGTGCGCCTTTCGCATCAGCGTCATACGGCATCATGCCAACGCCGTAGTTGAACTTGGCGTGTTCCCGGATGTTCGCCAGAGAACCAGAAGAAGCGGTCGTGATGGCGCAATCGCCGTTGTAGAACTTCTCGGTCGGCTCATCCTTGCGCCCGAAATAGGTGAAGTCACCCTTCTTGTTCATGTCCTGCAACAGCTGAATGTGCTTAACCTGCGTCGGCTTGTTGAATTCCAGTACGGCATCGGTGCCGTCAAAGCCGTTATTTTTGCTCGCAACTGGCAGACCGTGCCAGGCGCTGAAGTTTTCAATCTGAATCCAGCCCTGCCAGCCGCTGGCATAGCCGCACTTCATCCCGGCTGCACGCAGTTTGGCGGTGTACTCAGCCATTTGCTGCCAGGTTTTCGGCGGCTGCTCAGGATCTAAACCGGCCTTCTTGAAGGCATCTTTGTTGTAGTACAGCACCGGAGTAGAGCTGTTAAACGGCTGCGACAGCAGGTGGCCGCTCTTCGCATCGGTGTAATAACCAGAGACAGTCGGCACAAACACCGACTCATCGAAATTAATGCCTGACTCTTTGAAGACTTCATAGACAGGTTTGATGGCTTTACTTGCCATCATAGTGGCCGTGCCGACTTCATAGACCTGCAAAATGGCGGGCGCATTCCCCGCGCGATAGGCCGCAATCCCGGCAGCCAGGTTCTGCTCGTAGTTGCCTTTGTAGACCGGCACAATTTTTACATCGCTGTGTGCTTTGTTAAAACGGTCAGCCAGAGAATTCACTTCTTTCCCTAGTTCGCCTTCCATAGAGTGCCAGAAAGGAATTTCTGTCGCGGCCTGCGCACTGGCGCTCATCAGCGCTAATGCCACACACGCCGCGGCGGTGCGAATAGCATGTGTTTTACGAATTGTGTTGTTGAACATGCCTGTCTCCTGCAATCAATTAAATGCGCCATCATCACGGCGTTTTTTATGCGAAGGTAAACATGACATGAGTGCATGACAGAAAAATAACTGGAAGATGACGGGAAAGTGACAAGGAAAGAAGGTCTTCTTATTGGCTACTAAGTAGGCTGTTCTGTGCTACCATCTGTGTTAATAGATAACACAGGAGGTTTTTATGCCTAGAACGACCAGTATTACGATCGGCGAACAACTGGATGACTTTGTCTCCAAATTAATAGATAGCGGTCGCTATAGTTCTACCAGTGAAGTCATCAGGTCAGCACTTCGTCTTCTTGAACAACAAGAATCCAAAACAGAGGCTCTGAAAAAAGCAATTTATGCAGGGGAGCAAAGTGGAGAAAGTTCGTTGACGCTGCGTGAAATTGCGGCAAAAAGAAGCGCGAACGGAATGTATAAACTCTCTAATCTTGCAGCAGAAGATTTCGCAGGCATCTTTGAGTACACATTGATCAACTATGGCATCAGTCAGGCTGACAATTATACAGAGTCGCTAGAGAATACGCTGATTCTGCTAGCAGAATCCCCTTATATAGGCCAAGAGTACCCTGAAATTAGCAATGGTGTGCGCCGATTCGATCATAGGCAACACGCTATTTTCTACCGCATACGAGAAGAAGATCTTCTTATCATCCGAATCCTGCATCAGCAAATGGAACCTATGTGCCACTTTTTTGATATTTAAAAAGTGGCTAAATAAGGATGTATTCAATAAATAGCATGCCACCAAGAACAATTATCCGTAATGGTTCTGGTGCTGTTATTCCCATGGTGATTGACGACACATAATATCGTTAATGCGGGCATGACGCTCTGCGGTGATAGGTGCATCCAACTCGGCCAACAATCCATCAAACTGTTCGTTGTCCAGAATAAACAAACGTTGATCCAACAAGATGTCCTGCGCCTCGCGGCAGGCTGCTTCAAGCATAAAGTCGGTACGTGATTTTGACACAAGGTTTGCAGCCATATCGATCCAATCCCGCTGGGAGGCTTTGGCCCGAATAGTGATTCGTGCTTCTTTAGTTTCAGGTTTCATCATCATGCCTGTGTAGTGAATCTCTCTACAACCCTACATGACGTGTACAAAAATGCTACACATGAGAACATCACCCATACATTCAAACGCACTGAATACCCTACTCAGGGCTATTTTCGTATGACATCAACGATAACGGTTTTCGGATCGTTGATGATTCCTATATGTATCGTTTTATCTGAATCCGTAGACTTCCAATACTCACCCGTCGTGTCTGTGTAGCTCAGCGTAAAACCAAGCGACGCTAGATAACCGCGTATGTTTGTCGCGTCATTGGTGTTTTGAAACGTAATATTGCTGACTTCCAACGCAGGACCATCAACGGTTGCATAGCCAAAATCATAGATAGAAGAAATGCGCGGGCAATTTTTAATGATATCGTCCGTCAGCATTTCATATCGTCGGGTGTCCTGTTCCGTGTAGCGAGAACTCCCCTCCGTCAGAATGACTATTGCAGGCCAATAATAGATAAGCGGCAAGGCAATTAGGATCGATATGACGAGTGGTATAACTATATTTTTTTCATGTCATTTAAAGAAATGTGTTATGAGTTCAGTGCCATCGTAGGATGCGATGCCTATGCTTTCCATAAGCTAACAATATAACTTACCTAATGGTGCACTAATAAGATAGCCCCTATCAGGATCAGTCTGAATATAAACTATTTAGCAAACCAAAATGAGTTTCTGGATGCGTAATTAGCTATTTCAATATATGTTTTAAGTAAAAAAAAAGATCTATAATCTGTCCTAACAAAAATCCAATATAAAAAAACTTAATAATTAATCAACTATATCTTTCATTGACATTATTTTTAAAAACATGAAATATATTAATTAAAACATATCAAAAGGAATTATTCCATGGCTAATATTATTTATCTAAAAATGACAGGTGAAAAACAAGGACTTATATCGTCTGGATGTTCCACACTTGAATCCATTGGAAACAAATATCAATCATCACACGAAGATGAAATATTCGTTTATGAACTCACAAATCAAATAACGAGAGCAGATAACGTATCTATTCATCCCATCGAGATAAGAAAGCCAATAGACAAATCGACTCCACTTTTAGCACAGTCGCTAAGCGACAACGAAAAAATTGAATGTGAGTTTCTTTTCTACAGGACATCTCAATCAGGTGGAAATGAACTTTATTTCAAAATTTCACTAAAAGACGCCATTATAAACGACATCAGATTTTTCTATCCAAATTCGTTAACTCATAATGAAACACAGCCACAGGAAAGTATCTCATTTAAATTCGCAACAATAACGTTAGAACATGTAACTGCAAGAACAAGCTCTTATCTTTTATGGAATGAGGCAACCTACTAAAATGGTGGCATCAACAATTAGTCATTTGAAATATGACATTAATAATTATTCGTTCTCTCTTCATCGCGTTGCTAATTTAGCATCTTCTTTTTATAGATGATGCGATTGCTAGAATGGCCTATTTAAAAGAAGTCGATGATTATATTAGAGAGGCTAATTTTAAATTCAAAAACACATTAAATCCAAACGAAAAAATTAGAATAATAAATGAAATAAAATCAGAATATGAGATAACAGAAAGAGAATATCAAATATTAAGACAAGGTAATTATACCAAATATTTAATAACAGATATATTTGAAGATCATGGTGCCTTAAAGTATGCGAAGATAACAGCAGGTATTGTTGCTGGAGGCGTCCAGGCAATTAGTGGAGCAACTATGGCATATACAGCCAAAAAGCTAAACATGACTGGCGTATCATCAATAGGTATAGTACTTGCCTCGCATGGCGGAAATAACATATTTGAATCGATATCACCAATATTATTTGAAAACCAGAGTGTCGGGCCGGTTAGATTTATTTATCGGGAATTTGCGAAGGCACTGGGGTATGATAAATTTGATGCCGATTTTGCATACAGCGCGGTTGATTTCTCTGTTACGGCATACTCAGCTTATAAAGGGTTAGTTTTACAACAGAATCCAAATCGGCTTATACCTAAAGGCTGGTTTGAAAAACCAGGAACAGGCAGATTATTTAGACATATACCAAAAGATTATACGACCCGATGGAAAACTAAAACTACTCCCTTAAGAATATTCCAAGTAGGGAATTCATTATACAAATTTAAAGCAACATTTGTTGACGATGGCTATATTTATCACGATGGAGTATATGGGAACTAATGATCTACTTCTTTAACTCCATATATATACATCTTTAGTCTCATTATTGTTAGCTTGATAACAATAATGAGGCCAAATCCAGAAACCTTTCCATGAATGTATGCATTACCGAGAAAAACAAAGACCCCAATAGTTAACATAGTCAACCACCCGCGGACACCACCATATTGAAAATAAGTGATTAATGTACTTACCGTAAAAATGATAAAAATAATCGAAGCGCCGCCACTACACATTTCCGATAATAACAACACGTAATTACATAATGACTCATTACTTTTCGAGTCTTTTCTCTCACTATGAAATTCCTGGCGTTTTTCCTTATATTTTTCTTTATGACCAGCAGTTCCTTGTAAGAAAAAAATGAATTCAGCACTAGCTTTTTGCTTTCATACTTCTCGAGTCCATTCGTATTATACACGTCAAGAATATACCATATTTATCCCTTCTATTACCATTTTGCATATGCAACCGCCATAACACCGGGGCCATAATCGCTGATTTATTTACACATCCTATACAGCAACCAGCGTTAAAGAGCAGTTAGCTGCCAGGAATCTGCACTTTCACGACACACCCGTCCTCACAACATGACACCGAGATAACCCCCTCACGCCACCAGCACCTCCACCCCCATTTTGCTCAAGGCTTCTTTGGCGGCGGCAGGTAGGCCGTCGTCGGTGATGATGCTGTCGAATACGCTGAGCGGCGTGGCGAGATGGGTGGCGATGCGGCCGTATTTCGAGGTGTCACACAGCAGTACGCACTTGCTGCTGGCTTCTACCGCCGCGCGTTTCACAACCACTTTGTCTTCGTTCGGCGTGGACAACCCGCGCAGGCTCCAGGAAGAGGCGGAGATAAAGGCGATGTCGATAAACAGGTTGCGCAGCGCCTGCGCCACGGCTTCCCCAACGCAGGAGCGGTTTTCCCGACACAGCGTGCCGCCGGTGTGGATCATGCGGCACTGGCTGGACTCAATGAGAAAAGCGGCAATCGCAAAATCGTTGGTGACAATCAGGAGATCGTCACGTTCCGCCAGCTCGCGCGCCAGCGATAGCGTCGTGGTGCCTGCATCCAGATAAATGCAGCTATTCAACGGAATGTGCTGTGCCGCCAGTTTACCCATCGCCGCTTTCTGCTGGCTGAACATCACGGATTTATCCTGATGCGACGGCTCAATCGCCAGGCGCTCGGGCGAGCGCACGCCACCGGAGACGCTCAGCAGCAGGCCGTCCTGCTCCAGCTTTTGCACATCGCGCCGTACCGTCATGTGCGACACGCCCAGTCGCTCGGTCAATTCATTGATGCTTACCACGCCGCGTTCGGCGATCAGCGCCAGAATCTGTTGATGACGTTCTACTGGAATCACGCTGTTCGTTCCCTGTTTGAGAGTGCTGGTCTGATAACTCTGGTTTGATAAATATTGTGAGAGATACCCCGTTTGATGACGATAATTATCATAAATTCACGTCATACACCACGCCAGACATAATTGCATTCATCGTTACGCAGCAAGAAATCATGTTTAATCACATGATATACAAAGAAAATTAAGGGCACCTCTTTCCCGACGGTGTTCAGCTACACTGAATCATCACGATCTGAATGTTAATTTATGTGATAAAAATCACCATAATTTGTTCTGATAGTCCTTATATTTAACACCAGAGAACAAAAAATCACTAATTTTAACAAGGCAACCACGATGAAAAAGACTTCTGATTATGCTGTCGCCGTTATCGGTCTGGGTTCCATGGGTTTTGGCGCTGCGGCGTCCTGCATCAATGCTGGCCTGACGACATACGGCGTCGATATCAACCCGCAGGCGCTGGAACGGTTACGTCAAGCGGGTGCGGCGCAGGCCGACACACGTATTGATGCCTTCGCTGACAAGCTGGATGCCGTGGTGCTGCTGGTCGTAAACGCCGCACAGGTTAACGGGATTCTGTTCGGTGAACCGCAGGTCGCCGCGAAACTCAAGCCCGGCACCGTGGTCATGGTGTCTTCCACAATCTCCGCGCAGGATGCCAAAAACATTGAACAGCGTCTGGCTGAGCATCAGCTGATCATGCTGGATGCACCGGTATCCGGCGGGGCGGCAAAAGCTGCCGCAGGCGACATGACGGTCATGGCATCCGGTTCCGATCTGGCTTTTGAGAAACTGAAACCCGTGCTGGATGCCGTTGCGGGCAAGGTCTACCGCATCGGTGAAGAGATCGGGCTGGGCGCAACGGTTAAAATTATTCACCAGTTGCTGGCAGGCGTACACATCGCCGCCGGTGCGGAAGCAATGGCGCTAGCCGCCCGTGCCGATATCCCGCTGGATATTATGTATGACGTGGTGACCAACGCCGCCGGGAATTCCTGGATGTTTGAGAACCGCATGCGTCACGTTGTCGATGGCGACTACACGCCAAAATCCGCCGTTGATATTTTCGTGAAAGATCTGGGGCTGGTTACCGACACCGCCAAATCACTCCATTTCCCGCTGCCGCTGGCCTCTACCGCATTCAACATGTTTACCGCCGCCAGCAACGCCGGATTCGGTAAAGAAGACGACAGCGCGGTCATCAAGATTTTTAACGGCATTACGCTGCCAGAAAAGAAGGAAGCGCCATGATCAAGCTAGGTGTCATCGCCGATGATTTTACCGGTGCCACGGATATCGCCAGCTTTCTGGTCAACAACGGGCTGCCGACCGTGCAGCTCAACGGTGTACCGCCGTCCGATTTTAAGGTCGACACGCAGGCCGTGGTCATTAGCCTGAAATCGCGCTCCTGCCCGGCGGAACAGGCCGTGGCGGATTCACTCAAGGCGCTGGCATGGCTGCAACAGCAGGGCTGCCAGCAGTTCTACTTTAAATATTGCTCCACCTTCGACAGCACAGCAAAAGGCAACATCGGTCCGGTGACCGATGCGCTGTTGGAACAGCTCGGTGAAACGCAGACCATCATCTCTCCAGCGCTGCCGGTGAACGGCAGAACCGTCTATCAAGGGCATTTATTCGTGATGGATCAGCTGTTGTCCGAATCCGGGATGCGCCACCATCCGGTTACACCGATGACGGACAGCAACCTGATGCGCGTCATGGAACAGCAGGCGGCGGGGCAATGCGGTCTGGTGCCGTATGCCGTGATGGATCAGGGCGTGGAAGCCGTCAAACAGCGGCTGGCGCAGTTGAAAGAACAGGGCATCCGCTATGTAGTGCTGGATACATTGAACGAACAACACCTGCTAACACAGGGTGAAGCACTGCGCGACATGAAACTGGTCACTGGCGGTTCCGGCCTGGCGATGGGTCTGGCACGCCAGCTGGCAGACTCAACAAAACAAACCGGTTCCGCCACCGAGGCAGGCAAGCCACAATCCGGCGCAGGCGTTGTGCTGTCCGGCTCCTGCTCAGTGATGACCAACAAGCAGGTTGCCCACTACCTGAAACAGGCGGCGGGTCGCGCGATTGACGTCGCTCGCTGTCTGGAAAGCGATGATGCCCAGCAAGCCTACGTGCAGGAACTGGCCGGCTGGGTAAAAGCACATCGTGATGACGCACTCGCGCCGCTGCTATACGCCACGTCATCACCCGACGAACTGGCGCAGATTCAGCAGCGCTGGGGCGCAGAAGCCAGCAGTCAGGCGGTGGAGAAACTGTTTGCCGCCGTCGCCCACCAGCTTCAGCAGGACGGCTTCCAGCGCTTCATCATCGCGGGTGGTGAAACCTCCAGCATTGTGGTGCAAACGCTGGGTATTCACGCGTTCCATATTGGGCCGTCTATTTCTCCTGGCGTGCCGTGGGTGCGTTCCACCCATCATCCGCTTTCGCTGGCGTTGAAATCCGGCAATTTCGGTGATGAAGACTTTTTTGCCCGCGCTCAAAAGGAGTTTGCCGCATGAGTGAAACACACCACAGCACCGAAGTCGCGCTGAACAACGAGCAGCGCGCACGCGCGGAAATGGTCAAGCTGGGCGCGTCCTTTTTCCAGCGCGGCTACGCCACTGGCTCAGCGGGCAACCTCTCGCTGCTATTGGATGACGGCACGCTGTTGGCAACGCCAACCGGCTCCTGTCTCGGCGACCTGGATGCCGAGCGGTTGTCCAAAGTCAGCCTGAGCGGCGAATGGATCTCCGGGGATAAGCCGTCGAAAGAGGTCAGCTTTCACCTGTCGATTTACCGTAACGATCCCGAATGCAAGGCGATCGTTCACCTGCACAGCACTTACCTGACGGCGCTCTCGTGTCTGGAAGGGCTGGATACGCAGGATGCCATCAAGCCGTTCACGCCCTATGTGGTGATGCGCGTCGGTAAAGTGCCCGTCGTCCCTTATTACCGCCCCGGCGATGCTCGGCTCGGGGAAGATCTGGCGAAGCTGGCTTCACGCTACAAGGCATTCTTATTGGCTAACCACGGCCCGGTCGTTACCGGCAAAGATCTACGCGCGGCGGCGGACAACATGGAAGAGCTGGAAGAAACCGCCAAGCTGATTTTTATTCTCGGTAACCGAAAAATTCGCTACCTCACCGCTGACGATATTGCCGAGCTCTCTTGATGAGCCGAGGAGTTAACTATGCCTAAGTTTGCTGCCAATCTTTCTATGCTGTTTACCGACGTGCCGTTTCTCGATCGTTTTAAAGCCGCTGCCGATGCGGGTTTCACCTCGGTCGAATACCTGTTTCCTTATGAATATCCGGCACCGCTGCTGGCGGAAAAGCTGCGGGAAAATGGCCTGAAACAGGTGTTGTTCAATACCGCGCCCGGCAATATCGCCGCGGGCGAATGGGGCGTCTCCGCCCTGCCCGATCGCATTGAAGATGCTCGCCGGGATATCGATAACGCGCTGGAATACGCGCTGGCGCTCAACTGTCCTTCAGTACTGGTGATGGGAGGCGTCGTCCCGCCCGGTGAAGACCGCGCGGCCTATCAGCAAACCTTTATCGATAACCTGCGCTACGCCGCCGATAAATTTGCACCGCACGGCATCAATATCATGATTGAAGCGCTGAGCGCGAAAGTGAAGCCGAATTATCTGTTCGCCAGTCAGTATCAGGCGCTGGAATTAGCCAACCTGATCGATCGGCCGAACGTCTATATTCAGCTGGATTTCTTCCACGCGCAGATTGTCGATGGCAACCTGACGCAAATTATTCACGATTTGGCTGGCCGCATCGGACATATTCAAATTGCCTCGGTGCCTGCACGGCATGAACCCGATGAAGGAGAAATTAATTATCCGTTCATCTTTGCCGAATTGGATCGCGTGAATTATGCCGGCTGGGTTGGCTGTGAATATAACCCGCGTGGCAAAACGGAAGACGGGCTGGGATGGATTAAACCCTGGCTGAAGAAATAAATTATCGCCGTAATGCATGACTATTTTATAAAAAAGCAAACACCAGAGACACCTTTATAAAATACGAGAAAAGGTCAGATTCCCGCATTATTTCAATGTGGGAATCAGGTCACCCTTTTCTTCAAATAAAACAATAACCCAATACCTTTTCAGCCTCTGAATTGCAAAATGGGTCAATGAGGATAAGAACATGGCCACCTCGCTCTTACTCTGCATCGCTATCGCCGGGGTATTACTCCTGCTGCTGATGGTCATTAAATTTAAAATTCAGCCCTTTGTCGCCCTGCTGGTTGTCAGTTTACTCGTTGCCCTGGCAACGGGTATTCCCACTGGCGACGTGATGAAGGTGATTACCTCCGGTATGGGCGGTATTCTCGGTTCGGTGGCGATTATTATCGGCCTCGGCGCCATGCTGGGCAGAATGATCGAAGTATCCGGCGGCGCGGAATCCCTGGCGCACCGCTTTGCCCAATTAATGGGGCCGGGATTAATGGTGGCAGCATTAACCATCGCCGCCTTTATTCTGGGTATTCCGGTCTTTTTCGATGTCGGCTTTATTATCCTCGCCCCGATTATTTACGGCTTTGCGAAAGTCGCGAAAGTCTCTCCGATTAAATTCGGTTTGCCCGTCGCGGGTGTAATGCTGACAGTGCACGTCGCGCTGCCGCCGCATCCCGGCCCGGTCGCCGCCGCTGGCCTGTTAAATGCGGATATCGGCTGGCTGACCATCATTGGCCTGCTGGTGTCGATTCCTGTCGGCATCATCAGCTACTGGGCTGCCAAGGCCATGAACCGCCGTAAGTATGCGCTTTCCGTCGAAGTATTAGAGCAGCTACAGCTGGCGAAACCGGAAGATGCCACACCGGATACGGCTCCCGTCTCTGCCCCCTCGGCCGGGCTGATCGCCGCGCTGATTGCGATTCCTATCGCCATTATCATGCTCGGCACCGTGTCTGCGACCATTCTGCCTGCCGGACACCCGGTGCGTAACGTGATGTCGCTGGTCGGCTCTCCTGCCGTGGCGCTGCTGATTGCACTGGCGTTAGCGTTCTGGCTGATTGCCCTGCGTCGCGGCTGGTCGCTGGAGAAAGCCAGCGGTGTGATGGGCGATGCCATGCCTGCCGCAGCAATGGTCATTATGGTGACCGGTGCCGGCGGCGTGTTCGGTAAAGTGCTGGTGGAATCGGGCATTGGTAAAGCGCTGGCGGATACGTTGACCAGTATTCACCTGCCGCTGGTGCCTGCCGCATTTATTCTTTCACTGGCGCTACGCGCCTCGCAAGGCTCCGCCACCGTCGCCATTCTCACCACCTGCGGCCTACTGAGCGAAGCCGTCAGCGGCCTAAACCAGATGCAGCTGGTGCTGGTAACGCTTTCTGCCTGCTTTGGCGGACTGGGTCTATCGCACGTCAATGACTCTGGTTTCTGGATCGTCACCAAATATCTGGGACTGTCCGTCGCCGATGGCCTGCGCACCTGGACGGTACTGACGACCATCCTCGGGCTAGCCGGATTCCTCTTCACCTGGGCGCTGTGGCTGGTGATGTAAACCGCTCATTTTTCCCCCTTACGACGCTTCACTAAAGGAAAAACCGCTGATATTCAGCGGTTTTTCTTCTTATGCCGGAAAATGCGCCCGTTTTACTTCTATATTCCACATCTGCCTATCAGCCCCTGTCTTTATACTGTGCATGGGGTAAAGAACCGCGCGTTCCCTTGCCACCGCTACGCAAGTCTGCATACCAACACATGACGTCATCAGAAGTACATCCTATTCCTGACCTGTCGCAGAAGAGACCCAATCCACAAAGCAGAACCTGCATCACCGATAATAAAGGAACATTATGAATTTTCTCGCAAAAATGAAGCTTGGTCCCATGCTCGGTACCGGCTTCGCCTCTGTCATCATCATTGGCCTGATGGTCGCCGTTCTGGGGCGTTTCCATCTGCTCGATCTGGGGAAGATATTGAATCGCTGGCCGAAAAAAATCTGGCCGGTCTCATCCTGATACAGGACGCCAAGGGCGGCTTTGATGCCGTGGCGCGTTCAGTGCGTAACATTGGCCTGACCGATGACAGGAACCGTATTCAGGAAGAAAAGCGCCTAATCGATCAGCAAATTGCCCGCAATACTGAAACCCTGAGCAAACTGTATGAACACCTGTCTGAACCAGAAACCCGCGACTCGCTGGAGAGCCTGACGCAGGCGCGTCCGGCCTATCGGGATGCCGTAAATAAAGCAGTTGAACTCGGCCTGTCCGAAAATGCAGAAGAAAGAGCGCGTGCCGTACAGATCATGGTCAATGAGATGCAGGTGACGCAGGCGCCGGTTTTCGCCGCGCTGGATAGCATGAGGGAATTGCAGAAGAAACGGACGCTGGATATGACAACCAGCGCGATGCAGGAAGCGCGCTCAGACGGCAACATGCTGATCGTCTTCGCAGCCATTGCGGTGCTCGTTGGCATTCTGGTTTCCGTACTGATTACCCGCACCATCAAAGGCTTGCTGGGTGGTGAAGTGGCTTACGCCGCACAAATCGCTCAGGCAGTCGCACAGGGAAATCTGGCCGTCACGGTCAACCTGCGTCCCGGCGATAATCACAGCATGCTGGCAGCCATGAATGCGATGCGCAAAAGCCTGAGCGGCATTGTTGAACAGGTGCGTGAGAGCAGTGAATCCATCGCCACCGGCGCCAGCCAGATCGCCGCAGGCAGCACCGATCTCAGCCAGCGTACAGAAGAGCAGGCGGCCAACCTGCAACAAACCGCCGCCTCAATGGAAGAGATGAGTCAAACCGTACGCCAGAACTCAGACACCGTGCGTAACGCCACGCAGTTAGCACAGGCCGCCAGCAATACCGCCGCTAAAAGTGGTGAAGCCGTCGGCAATATCGTGGTCACCATGAAAGAAATTACCGACAGCTCGCATAAAATTGGCGACATCATCAGCGTGATTGACGGCATCGCCTTCCAGACCAACATTCTGGCGCTCAACGCGGCGGTCGAGGCGGCTCGGGCGGGTGAGCAAGGCCGTGGTTTTGCCGTGGTGGCTGGTGAAGTTCGCTCGCTGGCGCAACGCTCCGCCACCGCAGCCAAAGAGATTAAAGAGCTGATCGGTCACAGCGTCGAGAAAGTGGAAACAGGATCCGCGCTGGTCAGCGATGCAGGAACGACGATTGAAGAGCTGGTTCGTCAGGCGCGCCACGTTGCCGATCTGATTAACGAAATCGGCGTGACCACGCAGGAGCAGGAATCCGGCGTCTCACAGATTCATGATGCCGTGAACCAACTCGATCAGGTTACGCAGCAGAACGCCGCACTCGTTGAGCAATCCGCGTCCGCCGCCGATAGCCTGAGCGATCAGGCAGCCCATCTGGTCGAGCTGATGAAAGTCTTCATCGTTGAAGGCGGCTCGTCACAGCGCCTTGCTCCGCAATTGAAAAGGCCTGACAGCGCCAAACTCTCGCTTGCCAATTCCAGAAGCCGCACGGGAAGCGATACTCAAAACTGGGAACAGTTCTGATTCTACACAGGGGATGACCTCCCCTGTTTACTTTCACATCCAGTCTCCGCCATCCCCTACGTTTTCTGTTTTCCTCATCAACGTGCGCTACGCTGCAAAGGCGGCAATTAAAATCAATGTTTTCTCCGGTCATGCCGATATTCTAGAGTGAAGTGCTTAATTATTCATCAGAGGGATCGAGAAACCGCAGCAGCACATGCCTCCATCGTGCAAAGGAAAATCTGCTTAATAACAATAAATACTGTAAATAAGTCATGAGGATAACATGCAGCATACAAAAAAAATGAAACTGGGTACTCAGGTCGGTTCAGGTTTTGCCATTGTTATTATTATTGGCCTATTAGTGGCTATCTTCGGCAGAATGCACCTGGTTGGCCTCGGTAATGCTACGGACAGGCTGGCCAAACACCACCTTGCCAATCTCATCGTGCTACAAGAACTGAAAGATAATCTTAACGTCACGATCAAAGCCACACTGCGTATGCTTATCGCTACCGAGCAAAAGGTTCTCGAAGACAATCAAAAACTGATTGAAACCACGAGTGCCAAAAACACGCAGCTCGTTACTCAACTGGAAGCCAATTTACGGGCAACCGAGGTCCGCAATATTCTGGGTGAGCTGCAGCAAAACCGCACTGAATTTGCCAAAGTAGGCCGCCAGGCCGTCGCACTGTCACTCAGCAATAGACAGGCTGAATCTATCGAGTTAGTTAAAACCCAGCTTGAACCTATACAAACCAAGCTTTTTAACAATCTGAACACCATGATTCAGTTGCAGAAAGACTACACCACGCAAACGGCAACCAACGCGATTGAAGAGTCCTACTACGATGGCAATTCCCTGCTGGTTCTGGCGGTCATCGCCTCATTATTCGGCGCCTGCATCGCCTGGCTGATTACCCGCCATATTAAGAAGCAACTGGGGGGTGAACCTGCCTATGCCACACAGGTCACACAAGAAATCGCACAAGGTAATCTCGCAATACCGGTCGCTCTTACGTCAGGCGACAATACCAGTTTGCTGTTCGCAATGAATAACATGCGTAAAAGTTTAAGCAGTATTGTTGAACAGGTGCGTGAGAGCAGCGAATCTATCGCCACCGGTGCCAGACAGATCGCCGCAGGCAGTGCTGATCTCAGCCAGCGCACGGAGGAACAGGCAGCCAACTTACAGCAAACCGCAGCGTCTACGGAAGAAATGAGCCAAACGGTGCGTCAAAATACCGATACGGTGCGTAACGCCGCTCAACTGGCGCAGGCCGCCAGTAATACCGCGGCTAAAGGCGGTGAAGCCGTCGGCAATATTGTGGTCACCATGAAAGAAATTACCGACAGTTCGCACAAGATTAACGACATCATTAGCGTGATTGACGGCATCGCTTTCCAGACCAATATTCTGGCCCTCAACGCCGCGGTCGAAGCGGCTCGGGCCGGTGAACAAGGTCGTGGCTTTGCCGTGGTGGCAGGCGAAGTTCGCTCGCTGGCACAGCGCTCCGCCACCGCCGCCAAGGAGATTAAAGAACTGATCGGCCACAGCGTTGAGAAAGTGGAGGCAGGCTCCGCGCTGGTCAGCGATGCGGGAACGACAATCGAAGAGCTGGTTCGTCAGGCACGCCACGTTGCCGATCTGATTAACGAAATTGGTATTACCACGCAGGAACAAGAATCCGGCGTCTCGCAGATTCACGAGGCAGTGAACCAACTCGATCAGGTCACGCAGCAGAACGCCGCGCTCGTTGAGCAATCCGCATCTGCCGCCGATAGCCTGAGCGAGCAAGCCGCCCATCTGGTAGAACTGATGAAAGTCTTCATCGTTGAAGGCGGGGCGCCGCAGCGCCTCGCTCCACAGTTAAAAAGGCCTGACAGCGCAAAACTTTCACTCGCCAACCCGAAAAGCGCCACGGGAAGCGATAAGCAAAACTGGGAAACCTTTTAGCGGTTAATCAAAACATGCCGAAACCGCTGAGCGATCAGCGGTTTTTTTTTCAATAGGGAAAAGCAATTAATAAAAAGAAAAATCAGCAATTGGCTTCATATTAAGCAAAATAGAATAAAACCAATAAAAACAAGAGGAATGACAATTTGCGATGATAAAAACATCAAATATATGATGGTAAAAACAGCATATCTTTCGAAAAAGAAGAATAAACAAAAGAATAACACCATCCTTGAAAGCTGAATAAACAAGCAACAAATCATCATCACCGTGTTTATTAACATGACTGTCAATTTAACATTACAGCACGATATCAGTTTATTTTTCTCTAACCCATAGAGATATTGCGGCTTTTACCGCCGCCTTTTTATACTCCTGCGCCATCATTTCCCTGTCATCAGAATAGGTTCTACCGCACCGGACACAACCCTACTTTGCTAAGCGGGTAACCAGAAAAAGTAACGTGAAATACATTTATAGCCGAAAGGAAACGGGCAGTGATTAAAGGAAAGGATTTACCTGACAGAGCTCAAACCGCAACGTGATGGCATTTGCAAAATAAATACGTTTGCGCAACGCCTATTTCACATTTAACGCACACCTACACCAACCATATTCATCTTCAGCATATAATAAGGGACACAATGAATCTCATAAAAAATAGCAGCTTGGGTAAAATGCTAGGGACAGGCTTTACCCTAGTCATCGCTATCGGTTTTCTGGTGGCGGTATTTAGTCGAATCCAATTAGATAGGCTTGGGAAAACATCCAACTGCTGTCGCAGGTCCGCATTACCAATCTCCTGATGATGCAGGAGTTTAAAGACAACATAAACGCCAATGCCCTCGCCATTAGAAACCTGACCATGGAGGAAGACCTCCAGAAACTGCAGGTAGAGAAGGCACGTATCGAGGAGGTCATCTCCCGCAACAACGCGTTACTCTCGAAAATCCATGACAGCGCCGTCGATAAACATGCTCAGGACCTGGTCGCGGTACTGGAGCGCGTGCGCCCGGCCTATAGCAGTAGCTATACGGACGCCCTCACATTGGCCATGGCGAATAAGAACAGCGAAGCGCAACATCTGTTATTAACAGACGTGCGGGCGAAACAGGAAACCGTCTTCAAGGCTCTGAATGACATGGTCAACTGGCAAGAGAAACTCACGGTCGAAATCGCCGACCAGTCTTTAAAAAATGCGACTCACGCGGGCACGCTGATGGTCATCATCGCTCTGCTTTCTGTCGTATTGGGCGCAATCATCTCATGGTGGATTACCCGTACCGTTAAACGTCAGCTCGGGGTGAGCCAGCCTACACGCTGGAAGTGACGCGTCAGGTTGCACAGGGGAATCTGGCCGTCGCGATTGAACTGCGCGATGGCGACACCACCAGCGTACTGGCGGCAATGGAAGATATGCGTCAAAACCTGAGCAACCTCGTCGGTCAGGTGCATCAGAGCAGCGAATCTATCGCCACCGGCGCGACGCAGATTGCCATGGGCAACACCGATCTGAGCCAACGTACGGAAGAACAGGCCGCGAATCTTCAGGAAACTGCCGCCTCAATGGAACAGATGAATACCACGGTGAAGCAGAATGCGGCGACCGTGCGCACCGCAACGGAACTGGCCCATACCGCCAGCACCACGGCGCAAAAAGGCGGCAATGCGGTCAATAACGTTGTGCGTACCATGGAAGATATCACCGCCAGCTCGCGTAAGATCGGCGACATTATCGGCGTTATCGACAGCATTGCGTTTCAGACCAACATCCTGGCACTTAACGCCGCCGTTGAAGCCGCCAGAGCCGGTGAGCAAGGTCGCGGCTTCGCGGTGGTCGCGGGTGAAGTGCGCTCTCTGGCACAGCGTTCCGCCTCCGCCGCCCGTGAAATCAAAGATCTGATTAACGTAAGCCTGGCTAACGTGGAAATGGGCGAGAAAATGGTGAATGACGCGGGCGTCACCATCAATGACCTCGTAGAAAAATCTCAGCATGTTGCCAACCTGCTCAGTGAAATTGGCCTGACAACACACGAGCAGGAACAGGGTGTTGCTCAGGTGAATGATGCCGTGAATCAGCTCGATCAGGTGACCCAGCAGAACGCCGCACTGGTTGAAGAATCAGCCTCCGCCGCCGACAGCTTGAGTGAGCAGGCCAGAACGCTGCTGGAATTAATGAGCGTGTTTAAAATCAGGGGCGTTCAAGCCCAAGCGCCACGTCTGAGCGCACAAGTGAAGCAACCAACAGCGCCGAGACTGGCTCTGGCAAGCCAATCGGGCAGCACAAGCAGCAATAACTGGGAAACGTTTTAACGAACACGGTCGATCGACAGATTCCCCAGTCTTGTCGCAAAAGAATAAAGCCGCTGAGTCTTCAGCGGCTTTTTATTGTATAAGGATAAAATGCATAAATAATAAGGTTAAAAAAACCGCATCAATTAATAAATATCACAATTAAAAATGAAAAGTTACAAAATAATAAAAATAAGGAAAAGATCTGACTCTTATTAGGTAGAGCACCATTGATTAATATTTATTATCTATTCTTATCACCATAAGAAAATAATATTAAATTTTCCCCATCTAATAAATCAGGGGTTTTTGTTACGTTTATTCTCCCATCAACCTACCACGTTATTGTCTACACTTTATTTGTCATTCCCTTAGTCTGTAAATATTCCCAACAAACATTCCATACCTGTATGCAAGCGACAGAGAGCTCCGTTCGATAATGTAGCGATCGGGGCATACATGCCGCTGATCTTCCTGTACCAGAAAGACATCGGGAGATAGGGGGGAATGATGAAAGCCATGGAGTTCACGGGGTGAATCGCATCTGTACCATCGCCTCTTAACAAAAAATAACGACACCTGCCGTGTCAAATTTCAATAAATAAAAAGGTACATCATGAAGAATATAAGCTTGGGAAAAATGTTAGGCACAGGTTTTACGCTAATTATCGTGATTGGTTTTTAGTCGCCATACTGGGTCGTGTCCAGTTAGAAAAACTTGGCGGAAACATTCAGATCTTGTCACAAGTGCGTATTACTAATCTTTTGCTGATGCAGGAATTTAAAGACAACGTCAACGACACAGCACGCGCCATCAGAAATATTGCGCTTCTCACCGATCAACAGCAGATGAAGACGGAAAAGGAACGTATTGATAAATCCATCGTGCGTAATAACGATTTGCTGGCGGCAATACGTAAAAACGCAATGAGCAGTGAGGCTAAAGAGCAGATTGCCTCACTGGAACAGGTGCTGCCGGCCTATATCAACAACATGAAAAAGCCATCGAACTGGCTATGAGCAGCCAACACGACGCGTTTCGCGATTTTCTTCTGACGGAGGTGCGCACCACGCAAGCTGACGTATTCAGCGCGCTGGATAAAATGGCCGAGAGACAGAAACACCTCACGGTCGACATCGCCAACCAGTCCGAGCAGGAAGCGTTAAATGCCGGTACGTTAATGCTGGTTCTCACACTGTGTGCTTCCTTACTGGGAGGCGTTGTTGCCTGGTGGATCACCCGGAAAATCAAGCGTCAACTGGGCGGAGAACCGGCTTATACACTGGAGATTACCCGTCAGGTCGCACAGGGAAATCTTGCCATCGCCATTGATCGGCGTGACGGAGACACCACCAGCATTCTGGCCGCAATGGAGGAAATGCGCCAAAGCCTGAGCAGTATTGTCGGGCAAGTCCATCAAAGCAGCGAGTCTATCGCCACCGGCGCCAGCCAGATTGCCATTGGCAATACCGATTTGAGTCAACGTACGGAAGAACAGGCCGCAAACCTACAGGAAACCGCAGCCTCCATGGAGGAGATGAATACCACCGTCAAACAAAACGCCGACACCGTGCGTAGCGCCGCACAGCTCGCGAATACGGCCAGCGCCGCCGCCCGCAAAGGAGGGGATGTCGTAAATAATGTCGTGCGGACAATGGAAGAGATCACCGCGAGCTCACGTAAAATCGGCGATATTATCGGTGTGATTGACGGCATTGCTTTCCAGACCAACATTCTGGCGCTCAACGCCGCCGTCGAAGCGGCACGCGCCGGAGAACAGGGGCGTGGCTTCGCCGTCGTTGCCGGAGAAGTGCGTTCGCTGGCACAGCGCTCCGCCTCCGCGGCACGCGAAATCAAGGATTTGATTAGCATCAGTGTTGGGAAAGTGGAAGCGGGAGAACTGCTGGTAAACGAAGCGGGCGCAACCATCGAGGAAGTCGTGGAGCAGTCGCAGCGTGTCGCCAATCTTATCAATGAGATCGGACTGACCACCCACGAGCAGGAACAGGGCGTTTCTCAGGTGAACGATGCGGTTAATCAGCTCGATCAGGTCACCCAGCAGAACGCGGCGCTGGTTGAAGAATCGGCTTCCGCCGCAGACAGTCTGAACCAACAAGCCAGACATTTGGTTGAATTAATGAGCGTGTTCAAAATCGACGGTATCCAGCCACAGCAGGTCGCACCACGGGCCACTACGCTATCCAGGCCCAAACTGGCGCTGGCCGCTAATTCGGGTCACACAAACTGGGAAACCTTTTAAAGCTATCACCTGTTAATGCTGCGCTGATAAAGAAAAACCGCTGATATTTCAGCGGTTTTTTACATTAACGGATAGCCTGTTATCGGCGATTACAGCGCCCGACGCAGGCGAGCCACCGCTTCGTGCATTTGCTCATCTGTCGCCGTCGCAAAGGACAGGCGCAGCGTTGAGTAATCGAGATTGTCTGGGAAGAAGAACTCGCCCGGCACGAAGACCACGCCCTGCTCCAGCGTCTTCTTCAGCCACTCCGTCGTGTTGAAATCGTTCTGGCGGAACTTCGCCCACAGGAACATCCCGCCTTTCGGCTGGTTGAAAGTGATCACATCACCCAGTTCCTTCTCGACCAGCTGCGCCAGCAGTTCGCCTTTGTGCTTATAGGCGTGGCGAATTTTTTCGATCTGCGAATCCAGACGACCCAGACCCAGATAGCATTCCGCGACGGTCTGCGATAGCGCGCTGGCGTGCAGGTCAGCGGCCTGTTTGATAATCGCCACTTTGTGCAACAGCCAGTCCGGCAGAATCGCCCAGCCGAGACGCAGCCCCGGTGCCAGCACTTTCGAGAACGTGGAGGTATACAGCACGTATTCCGTGCTACCCAGTTGCTCTTGCGCCAGTTGGAACAGCGTCGGGTTGCGCTCCTCGGTGAAGCGCAGCTCGCCATAGGGATCGTCTTCGATAATGACAAAACCGTAGCGTTCCGCCAGTTGAATCAATTTCAGGCGACGTTCATAGCTCAGCGTCACGCCGCTCGGGTTACCGAAATTCGGAACGATATAAACGCCTTTGATGCGCTGTTTCTTCAGCAACTCTTCCAGCTCATCGACGACCATGCCGTCGGCATCGGATGACACAGACATCACCTGCGCCTGCGCCAGTTCCAGCGTTTGCAGCGCTGCCAGATAGGTCGGGCGTTCAACGACGAACACGTCGCCCGGATCAACCATCGAGCGCATGATCAGATCCAGCGCCTGCTGTGAACCGGCCGTTACAACAATATCGTCACCGCGCGTTTTTACGCCGCGCACAGCACACAGCTCGGCAATGCGATCGCGCAGCACGCCGCTGCCTTCGGTTAAACCGTACTGGAATGCCGTTTTCGGCTGTTCGGTAATCGCTAACTGCGTGGCCTGGCTTAATCCTTCAAAATCAAACAATGCATCTGACGGAATCCCGCCAGCCAGCGAGATAATGTTTTCCATCTTGCTGTGTTTCAGCAGTTCACGGATGGCGGAACTTTTTAACTGAGCGATACGGTGCGCTAACAACCCTTCAACTACCATCTCTTCTTAACCTTTCAACAAAACTTTAATTATCCGCCCAGATAGGCCGAACGTACCGCTTCATTAGCTAACAATGCCGCACCGGTATCTTCCAACACGACATGGCCGTTTTCAAGTACATAACCCCGGTCGGCCAGTTTCAGCGCCTGATTGGCGTTCTGTTCCACCAGGAAGATGGTCATGCCCTCTTCACGCAGTTGCTGGATCGTATCGAAAATTTGCAGGATGATAATCGGCGCCAGCCCCAGCGACGGCTCATCCAGCAGCAGTAAACGCGGCTGGCTCATCAGCGCACGGCCAATCGCCAGCATCTGCTGCTCACCGCCGGACATCGTGCCGGAACGCTGGGCGCGTCGCTCATACAAGCGCGGGAACAGATCGTAGACACGCGCAATGCGTTCCTGATACTGCTCGCGATCGGCAAAGAACCCACCCATCGCCAGATTTTCTTCTACCGTCATGCGGGAAAAGACGCGACGGCCTTCCGGTACAATCGCGATAGCTTCACGCATAATCTGCGCGGTCTGCCAGTTCGTGATGTCCTTACCGTCAAACGTGATGGTGCCTTCCGTCGCGCGCGGGTCGCCACACAGCGTGCCCAGCAGCGTGGTTTTACCGGCGCCGTTCGCACCGATAAGCGTAACAATCTCGCCCTGATTAATGTGCAGGCTAACCTGATGCAGCGCCTGAATTTTTCCGTAGTGGGCCGAAACCTGATGTAATGACAGCATAAACGTTATCCTTCACCCAGATAGGCACGAATGACATCCGGGTTGTTACGAATTTCAGCTGGAGTGCCCTGTGCCAGCGGCGTGCCCTGATTGACGACATAAATCCGGTCGGAAATCCCCATGACCAGCTTCATATCGTGTTCAATCAACAGCACCGATACCTGATGGCTATCGCGCAGTTCCGCAATCAGCTGATTTAACTCGTCAGTTTCTTTCGGGTTCAGACCGGCCGCAGGCTCATCCAGCATCAGTAGCTCAGGCCGCGTCACCATACAACGGGCAATCTCCAGACGGCGCTGCTGGCCGTAAGCCAGATTCCCCGCCTGACGGTTCGCTAAATCCAGCAGGCCGATACGCTCCAGCCACACCGCGGCACGCTCCTGCGCATCCGCTTCCGCACGACGAAAGCTCGGTGTTTTCAACAGCCCGGCAAACACGCCGCTTTTCAGGTGTTGATGCTGTGCCACCAGCAGGTTCTCCACCACCGTCATTTCACGGAACAAGCGAACGTGCTGGAACGTACGCACCACGCCCATGCGGGCAATAGCCTGTCCGGGCAACCCTTCCAGATGACGATCGCGCAGCATGATGGTGCCACCGCTCGGGCGATAAAAACCGGTCAGGCAGTTGAAGACCGTGGTTTTTCCCGCCCCGTTCGGGCCAATCAGCGAAACGATTTCACCCGCATGAATATCCATTTCAACGTTGTTGACCGCCAGCAGGCCGCCAAAACGCATCATCAGACCTCTGACTGATAATAGTGGCTGCGTGCTCATGCTTGCTCTTCCTTCTTCGCGACTTTCAACTTCATCTCAGGACGCTTCATCGGCAGCAGGCCTTGCGGACGCCAAATCATCATCAGAACCATCAAGGCACCCAGCAACAGCATGCTGTATTCATTCAGATCGCGCATCAGCTCGCGAGACACCACCAGCAGGATTGCCGCGAGAATGACCGCAAACTGCGACCCCATCCCGCCCAGCACGACGATGACCAGCACAAAGGCAGACTCGGCGAACGTGAACGATTCCGGGCTGACAAAGCCCTGACGGGCGGCAAACAGCGTACCGGCAAAACCTGCAAACGCGGCGCTGATAGTAAAGGCCGTCAGCTTGATGCGCGTGGGGCTCAGCCCCAGAGAACGACAGGCGATTTCATCATCGCGCAGCGCTTCCCAGGCACGTCCCAGCGGCATCCGCAGCAGGCGGTTAATCACAAACAGAGTCAACACAACCAACAGCAGCGCCACCAGATACAGGAAGATAATACGGTCGCTAGGGTCGTATTGCAGGCCAAAGAAATTGTGGAACGTATCCCAACCGCCATCGCGCGCGCTGCGGCTGAATTCCAGACCAAAGAAGGTTGGTTTAGGGATCTGGCTGATGCCGTTCGGGCCACCGGTAATTTCGGTGTTATTCAGCAACAGGATACGAACAATCTCGCCGAATCCGAGGGTCACGATCGCCAGATAGTCGCCGCGCAACCGCAGCACCGGGAAACCAAGCAGGAAGCCAGACAGCGCCGCCGTCATGCCCGCCAGCGGCAGACTTTCCCAGAAGCCCAATCCGTAATAGTGGTTCAGCAGCGCATAAGTATACGCACCAATGGCGTAAAACCCACCGTAACCCAATACCAACAGGCCGGACAGGCCAACCACCACGTTCAGCCCCAGACCCAGCATCACGTAAATCAGCGTGAGGGTGGCGATATCCACCGTACCGCGCGACACCAGAAACGGCCAGGCGATAGCGGCGATGATCAATGCCGCTGCCAATACTTTCTGCCGCGGCGTACTGCCATCAAAGCTCGGCAGCACCAGCGACGGCGCAGAAAATTTCTTGATGCTTTGCTGGAAGAACGGGCGGATCAGTTGGAAGAAGAACACCACGACGCAGCCTGCGCCAATCCAGTACCAGCGAACTTGATCGGCACCGCGCACCACCAGTTTGGTGCCATCCAGCGCCAACTGCATGCCCATTAAGAACGAGGCAAGCACCAGCAACATGAGCGCGGAAACCAGCGCGTTAAACAGGTTGAGCTGTTTCATACTTTCTCAACCTCCGGACGACCCAGAATACCGGTAGGCATCACCAGCAGCACCACAATCAGCAGGGCAAACGACACCGCATCTTTGTATTCCGTGCTCAGGTACGCGGACGTCAGCGCTTCGGCTACGCCCAGAATCAACCCACCGATCATCGCGCCAGGGATACTGCCGATTCCGCCCAGTACCGCCGCGGTAAAGGCTTTCATCCCGGCCATAAAGCCGATATAGGGGTTGATAACGCCATAAAACTGCCCCAACAGCACGCCTGCAACGGCGGCCATCAGCGCACCGATGACGAAGGTCAGGGAAATGACGCGATCGGTGCTGATACCCAGCAGGCTCGCCATTTTCAGGTCTTCCGCGCAGGCGCGGCAGGCGCGTCCCATACGGGAATAGCGGATGAACAACGTCAGGGCCAGCATGGCGAGGAACGTCACAATCCAGATGATCAGCTGCATAGAGCTAATGGTCGCGGCAAAGCCATTGCTTTCGCCCAGCACCCACTGGCCGGTCACCAGACTCGGCAGCGCAACATCACGCGAGCCCTGATTCAGGCTGACGTAGTTTTGCAGGAAAATTGACATCCCGATGGCAGAAATCAGCGCAATCAGGCGCTTTGACGTTCGAACGGGTCGATAGGCCACCCGTTCGATACTCCAGCCGTAGGCGCTGGAAATGACTACGGCGGCAATGAAAGCGGCGCCAATCAGCAGCCAGCCAGCATCGATGCCCATCATCATCAAGGCCGCAATCACAATAAAGGAGACATAACTACCGATCATATACACTTCGCCGTGTGCGAAGTTAATCATGCCGATAATGCCGTAAACCATGGTGTAGCCAATGGCGATCAGCGCATAGGTGCTGCCCAACGTCAGGCCGTTGAACATCTGCTGAAAAAAGTAAAGGAACTGCTCGGACATACCTTAACCTTAAATGCTGCCCCCGCGCCTTGCGGCAACGGGGGCTCGGTATTGAGGGATTATTATTGGTACACACTCAGCGGGCGGAGAATGCTCCTCACGCCAAAGAGGCAGACAACGGCGATTCATCCGTTATCCGCCCCGGCATGGTGATTATTTCACTGCGCTGGAGGTACCGTCTTTGTGCCACTCAAATACGCCAAATTCAAACCCTTTCAGGTCGCCT
This sequence comes from Pectobacterium sp. PL152, assembly GCA_021907015.1. Lineage (GTDB taxonomy): Bacteria > Pseudomonadota > Gammaproteobacteria > Enterobacterales > Enterobacteriaceae > Pectobacterium. The sequence goes on from CP091064.1 coordinate 2,310,036, forward strand.
TTTGCATCCCAGCTTAATGGTCCCATCACGGTATCCACGGAGTTCGCTTTCAGATCCGCGACCAGTTTTTCCGGCTCATTGCTACCCGTACGCGCCATCGCGGTGGTCAGCGATTGCAGCGCAGCATAGGTTGTCCAGACAAACGGCCCAGTCGGGTCCAGCTTCTTAGCTTTCAGCGCATCCACAATCGGTTGGTTAGCAGGAACCTGATCGTAGCGCTTCGGCAGCGTGACCAGCATCCCTTCAGACGCATCGCCCGCAATGTTGGACAGTGAGGAGTTACCCACGCCTTCCGGCCCCATGAATTTGGTGGTCATGCCAGCCTGACGCGATTGGCGCAGAATCTGCCCCATTTCCGGGTAGTAGCCGCCAAAATACACGAAATCGACGTTCTCTTTCTTCAGGCGCGCAACCAGCGTAGAGAAATCTTTGTCACCCGCCGTCACACCTTCAAACAACACAACATTCGCACCGGCTTTTTTCAGGCTATCCTGAACAGAGCGGGCCAGGCCTTCACCATATTGCTGTTTGTCATGCACCACGGCGATGCGCTGCGGTTTGATGGTTTCAACGATGTACTTCGCTGCGGTTGGTCCCTGATCGGAATCCAGCCCCGTCGTACGCAGCACCATTTTGTAGCCGCGCGTGGTCAAGTCGGCATTAGTTGCCGCAGGCGTAATCATGATCACGCCTTCTTCTTCATAAATATCAGACGCAGGCTGCGTAGAGGAGGAACACAGATGGCCAATCACATAACGGATACCGTCATTGATGACCTTGTTCGCTACAGCAACCGCCTGCTTGGGGTCGCACGCGTCATCATATTCCACGCCAACCAGTTTGTTACCGTTTATGCCGCCTTTTGCGTTGATATCAGCAATCGCCTGACGCGCGCCGATGAATTCCATGTCGCCATACTGGGCAACCGGGCCAGACATCGCGCCAACAACCGCAACTTTAATATCGGCAGCACTGACCGCATGGCTAAACGCCGCAGCCATACAACCCATCAGCAATACTTTACCTTTACTGAATTTCATTCTTTTTACCCCATCTGTCATTATGGATATTGCCGAAAACCTGACCGCCTTCTGCCATAACCTGCTATTTTCTTATAAGTAAGAAAGGCTTAGGTTATTATTAGTAATAGTTTCTAATAAGGCTTTATTTTTCATATTATTAAACAGGAATATTATGCTGCAAATCAACTCACATTGTCAGAAACAAGCGGAGCAAACAGCACAAAACACCAGATGCAAAATCCAGCATTTAATTTATATATAGTCAGATATTCTACTTTGTGCATTAATTGTTGATGGATTACTCGAAAAACAAAGAATGAGAAAAACATTTGCCCTATTAACCATAACACCCAAATTACACAACCGTTCCACTACAAAACAACTACATTATTCTTCACTCATATGATGGAGTGCCGATAAAAATGAAACTCACCGTCGAATGCCTCACCCAATTCAGCCCCCAGGACAAAATTGACCTGGCGAAAATCTGGCCGCATCAAAATATTGATTTGCTCGAAGCAGAACTCACTCCCAATCAACGATTGTTTGTTGCTCGTTTTAACGATCGACTACTCGGTGGCGTACTGGTTGAGATCGAAGGGGAGTATGCAGAGTTGAGCGACTTGATGGTAAGAGAAGTCACACGCCGACGTGGGGTAGGAAAACTTTTAATTGATGAAGCGTTCCGTCAACTTCCCGAAGTTAAAGAGTGGTGGCTAGCGACCGCTGACTACGCGGCGATCAAAGAGGAAGTGCTGGCGCGGTTTATGGTGTCCTGTGGCTTCTCACCGGTATCCGGCGGCTGGCGCTATATTCGCAGAAAGGAAACACCGCTGATTCTTGACGAAATCAACTCAGATAAACCATAGCCCAAGCCTGACATCAGACAAAAACAAAACGACCGGGCATTACCCGGTCGCTACAGAAAGAGACGATGAGAGCGATTACGCTTCTATCGCCGCTCGCAGTTTTTTCATCGCATTCTTTTCTAACTGACGCACACGCTCGGCGGAAACGCCGTATTGATCGGCCAGTTCCTGCAAGGTGGATTTGTTGTCATCATCCAGCCAACGGGCGCGGATAATGTGTTGGCTACGTTCGTCCAGCCCTTCCAGCGCGTAGGTGAGCTTATCCGCCGCATGCGTGTCCCAGTTATCTTCTTCAATGCCGTCGGCAAAGTCAGACGATTTATCCTGTAGGTAAAGCATCGGCGACATCGCCTTGCCGTCGTGCGAATCTTCTTCCGGCGTTGGATCGAACGTCATGTCCTGCGCCGCCATACGGGATTCCATCTCGCGCACGTCCTTGCTGGTCACGCCAAGTTCACGCGCCACCAGTTCGACTTCATCCTGATTAAACCAGCCGAGACGCGTTTTCGTCTTCCGCAGGTTAAAGAACAGTTTACGCTGTGCTTTGGTGGTCGCGACTTTCACAATACGCCAGTTACGCAGCACGTATTCGTGAATTTCTGCTTTGATCCAGTGCACGGCGAAAGAAACCAGACGCACGCCCACTTCAGGATTAAAGCGACGTACCGCCTTCATCAGGCCGATGTTCCCTTCCTGAATCAGGTCCGCCTGCGGCAGGCCGTAGCCGGAATAGTTACGGGCAACGTGAATAACAAAACGCAGGTGTGACAGAATCAGGTGCTTAGCCGCATCCAGATCGCCCTGATAATGCAGCCGTTCAGCCAGCGCCCGCTCTTCCTCCACCGTCAGCATCGGATAGGCATTGGCGGCACGAATATACCCTTCCAGACTGCCCTGGGGAACTAAGGTGAAAGTTTGCATATCTTTGGTCATTCAACCCTCTCAGTTGCTCTACTCGTCATATTGCAGTCGACTATCTTAGCACTGCTTCGCCGCATCGTTTTGCGCGAAAATGGCAAAACACGACATCTTTAAAACGTATTTACTCAAATCCTAAAATCTGTCTATTCAGACTGTGATTTCGCTCGCAAGTTCCTATCATTTTATTCACCTCCTGCCAGAGATCAAGCAGGGAGAAAACGAACCGTTAACGCACGAAAAACCAAGGGGAAAACGCAGCGGGAAGCGCAAAGAAGAGATGTCGCTGAGGAGATTTCCCCTGCAATACGGTCTGAATTACAGGGGATAATTATACCAGAAAACGCTTACTGTGGTGTAAAACGGCGTAAATGTTGCACGGTGGCCAACCAGGCGGCCAGCCAGCCAATCATGCCGGCGATTAACAGCAGCAACAGAGACTCATCCCAGCTCAGCCCTTTGACGGCGAACGTCGTACCAAAGACGGAAGCCACCTGTGCCACCACCGCATCCAGCTTCCAGACCAGCGCCTGCGACAGAATCAGCGATAGCACCGCGCCACCGACGCCCATTGCCGCGCCACCATTCAGGAAAGGACGCAGAATAAACCCGTCCGTCGCGCCAATCAGCTTCATTACGTTGATGGTTTCACGGCGGCTGAAAATGCTCAGACGCACGCTGTTACCGATCACCAAAAAGACGGCAACAATCATCAAAATGCCAATCGTCGCGGAAATTTGCCCGACCAGATTGGTCAGCGCCACCAGCCGTGCAAACCAGCTGTCGTCCATCCGAACTTCCTCCACGCCCTGCGTCGCCGCCACGCGATCGCGCAGTGTTGTCAGCGTGGTGGAATCCTGAAAGCTCATTTTCGGCGTGATAATCGCCACCGCCGGCAGCGGATTCTCTTCCAGCATATCCAGCGCGCCGCCAAAACCAGACCAGTTGCGGAACTCGCCCATTGCTTCATTGCGCGACAGGTAATTGACTTTATCAACGCCGTCTTCAGATTGAAGCTGCGTGACCACCGCCTGCGCCGCATTGTCATCCAGTGATTTATCCAGATAGACCGTTAGCTGAGGCGAGGGATACCACTGTGTAGCAGCCTGACTGACGTTTTTCCACACCAGATAGCAAATGCTGGGCAATGCCAGCGAAATGGCGATCACCATGACGGTCAGGAAAGTCGCCAGCGGCTGGCGCAGCATATCAGCCAGCGTATTCGTCCAGGCATAGCGCCACTGTTCCTGCCAGCCGCCGCGCAACGCTTTCGATTTTGCAGCAGGCTTTTTCGCATTACGGACGTTATTCGCCATCGTGGTTTCCCCCCACCATGCGGCCATCCGACAGCGTCAGCACACGGTAATTACGGCGGGCGATCAGCCCGGTATCATGCGTCGCCATCAGGACGGTAACACCGACGCGGTTGAACTCTTCAAACAGGCGTAAAATGCCTTCTGACAACGCGTCGTCCAGGTTGCCGGTCGGTTCATCCGCCAGCAACACGGCGGGTTTGTTCACCACCGCGCGCGCAATGCCAACGCGCTGCTGTTCACCGCCAGACAGTTGGATAGGGTAATTTTTCGCTTTATCCAGCAGGCCAACCTTGTCCAGTGCGGCGGATACCCGACGACGGATATCCTCACTGCTGGCACCCGCGATGATGAGCGGCATCGCGACGTTGTCATAGACTGTACGTTCCATCAGCAGATGGTGATCCTGAAAGATCATGCCGATCTGACGCCGCAGGAACGGGACTTCGCGTTTTTTCAGGCGGCTGATATTGTGGCCGCCAAACAAAATCTGCCCCGCGCTGGGACGTTCAATGCCACAAATCAGTTTCAGCAGGGTGCTTTTCCCTGCGCCAGAATGGCCGGTCAGGAACGCCATTTCCGCGGGGCGCAGATGGAAATCCACCCCTTGCAATGCCTGACGCCCACCGAGGTAAGCTTTACTGACCTGTTCAAAACGAATCATCCGTTTTAATCCTCTCGGGCAAAAAGTGCCTCAATAAAATCGTCGGCCTTGAATGGCCGTAAATCATCAATGCCTTCCCCTACCCCAATATAGCGGATAGGAATCGCGAACTGGTCGGCAATGGCGAAAATCACCCCGCCTTTCGCGGTGCCATCCAGCTTCGTTAGGGTAATACCCGTCAGCCCAACGGCTTCATTAAACAATTTGGCCTGACTCACCGCGTTCTGCCCGGTGCTCGCATCCAGCGTCAGCATCACTTCATGCGGCGCGTCTTCGTCCAGCTTCTTCATCACGCGCACAATCTTTTTCAGCTCTTCCATCAGGTGCGCTTTGTTCTGCAAGCGACCAGCGGTGTCCGCGATCAGGACATCCACGCCGCGCGCTTTCGCTGCCTGAATTGCATCAAAATCACCGACGCCGAATCCGCACCCGTATGCTGTGCCACCACCGCCACGTTATTGCGCTGTCCCCAGACCTGGAGCTGTTCGACCGCCGCCGCACGGAAGGTATCCCCGCCGCCAGCATCACGGATTTGCCCTGCGCCTGAAACTGGCGTGCCAGTTTCCCGATGGTGGTGGTTTTGCCCACGCCATTAACGCCAACCATCAGAATGACATAAGGCGTTTTGCCTTCGATATTCAGCGGGGCGTCCACCTTAGCAAGAATCTCCGCCATTTCGTCTTTCAGCTTCACAAAAAGCGTATCAGCATCTTTCAGTTGGCGGCGGCTGGCGTGCTCTGTCAGGCTGGTGATGATTTTACGGGTCGTTTCGACCCCACATCCGCAACCAGCAGTTGTTCTTCCAGCTCATCAAACAGATCGTCGTCGATTTTCTTACCGCGAAACAATCCGATAAATCCTGAACCGAGGTTCTGGCGCGTTTTTACCAGACTGCGTTTCAAGCGAGCGAAGAAACCTTCTTTCGTCGGACGTTCCTGCTCTTGCGCAACAACCGGAACCGCCTCTGGCTGCGCAAGTTCTTGTTCTTCGTATTCGTGTTCTTCCTGCTGCACGACATCCGGCTCTGCCTCAGTCGCTGTCGCACTTTCGGCGATCTCGGTCTGCACGATCGGATCAGCGACATCCCGATCGAGAACGTCATGATCGATCGGGTCACGATCGTCGGTTGCGGAAATAATGGGGGTAGAAACGACAGGCGCTTCCGGCAGCGGTTTCTCTACCTGCTCCGGCGCGTGCTCAACGGTCTGGTGAACCGATGCAGCGGCATCCGACTCCGCCGCTGGCGGCTGTTCTTCCACAACCGGCGTCTCTTGCGGCTGCTCTTGTTGTTTTTCTTCCTGTTTCCCTAATCCCAGCCAGGAAAAAAAACCGCGCTTCTTTTCTTTTGACATGTGCGATCGCGCTCCACGCTGCTCACCGCAGCGAATCAATCAATGAAAATCATATTTAAACAACAAGTTTAACACTTTCCTGCCGACAGCAACACGCAGCCAACGGGAGCAATGCCAGACAATTCTCCGCGCGGCCAACAATCTTCGTAACGAAAGGCAATGTCCGTAACGAAGTGTGTCAAACGCGGCGTGTTACCGGAAGGCCGCAGACCGCACAAAATTTTGGCTTAAGCGCCTTAACATCCATCTTAACATTCCCTCTACACGTAACCGCCGCTAGAATAGCGCCAGAAATTTCTTGCCCGTATCCACACCATGATGATGCGGCACAACAATAACCCTGTGAGCTATGGCTAAAAAAAACGCATCGTCAGCCGCCGGACAAATCCGAATCATCGGTGGTCAATGGCGCGGCAGAAAACTTCCGGTTCCTGATAGCCCCGGTTTACGTCCCACCACCGATCGCGTGCGGGAAACGCTGTTTAACTGGCTGGCTCCCGTCATCCAACAGGCGCGCTGTCTGGACTGTTTCGCTGGCAGCGGCGCGCTCGGGCTGGAGGCCTTATCTCGTTATGCTGCTCACGCCACATTATTGGAAATGGAGCGTGCGGTCGCCCAGCAATTAACGCAAAATCTGGCGTTACTTCGGGCGGAAAATGCCGAGGTGGTCAATACTGATGCCCTGAGCTGGCTGGCGAAGCCGGGCACGCCATTTGACGTCGTGTTTCTCGATCCGCCGTTTCGTAAAGAACTGCTGAATAACACGCTTGCCCTGCTGGAACAACAGGGTTGGCTGGCGCCAGATGCGTGGATTTACGTGGAAACCGAGGCGGAAAATGCGCAGCTGACTATCCCAGAAAATTGGCAACTGCACCGCGAGAAAATTGCCGGTCAGGTCGCCTACCGTTTGTACATCCGTCAGTGATCTTCGCAGCGACGTAAGGGTAAGAGATGATTTTGATTAACCTTGGCAGGCTACTGATGCTGGGCGTGTGGGGATTTTTGTTGCTCAACCTGATTCAGCCGTTTCCCAGGCCGTTGAATATCTTCATGACCGTGGCGATGGTGTTTATGATCCTGATGCATGGTTTTCAACTACTGCTGTTAAAATCCAGCCAGCCGAAAGACAGCCCCGTGCTGAACCGCGCACTTCAGGCACGTATTTTCCTTTTTGGCGTGTTTGAACTGCTGGCGTGGCAGAGAAAGCAGCCTAAGCCGCCGAAGTCGTAACCGCTACTTCTGCTGGGGCACAAAGCGGATAAAGCGCGTGCCCTTTAGCTGCAACGATCCCTGCATTCCAGTATCAAGCTGGTGATAATCCGCGTTTTCAAGGCGTAGCGTGATAGTCGCGCCACCGGCAATCGGCCTGAACGTGACCTCATAAAGCATATCCTCTACGGCCATCAGTTGATGCTCGCGCGCGCGCCGACGATTACGGGGAAACTCACGTTTGTGTTTCACCTCTGCGGCCACAATACGCAGAGGCGCCGCGTCATTCTGCGCGTCCCTCTGGCGTTGACGTCGATACTGCCGCGCCGCCAGCACCAAAATCGCGCCAACGGCCAACGCCAACAGCCAGGGGAAGTCATTCATCAGGGTTTCTTGCCAGGAAGATAAGGGAACGCGGTAACGTTATCGCCCAAATCAGAAATGCGGGCGCTGCCTTTTTCCGTCACGGCATCAATACGAATGATCGCCTGTAGCGGGATGAAACTGCGGCTAACGCCGGAAAATTCCGTTTTCAGTTTCTCCGTTGACGGATCAACCAACACCGCAGACTGGCTATCAAACACGAAGTCGGCAATTTCAATAAAACCGAACAGGCTGCTCTGCACCAACTCACGCACGTAAAGCTGGTAATTCTTACCGTTATTTATAAATTGAATACGATAAAGCGCGGATTCGCTACTCATTCAACACAATGCTCCCTTCGAGACGTCACGGCGCCCATCTACAATAAAAACAGGCGATAACATAACATGAAGCTCACAGAAGTCGCATCCGTCTCACGACGCGTTGTTTAACTTCCTCACAATCCCCTACACTGAATAAAGAACGGCTTATTTTTATCCTGACACAAACAAAAACACAAAAAGGACACGCTATGCTTTGGTCATTTATTGCTGTACTTTTTTCTGGTTGGCTGTATGTGGACGCCAGCTACCGTGGCCCAACGTGGCAACGTTGGTTATTCAAACCAGTCACGATGCTACTGCTGTTGGCTTTGGCCTGGCAGACGCCGCTGCTTGGCGTGCCGGGCTATCTGATTGTGCTGGGGCTGCTGGCAACGCTGGTCGCAGATGCCCTGTTGCTGCTGCCGACTCAGCGCCTGCTTTACGCGTTTGGTGCCTATTTCCTCTCCCATTTGCTGTACACCGTTAGCTTCTTTACCGGACAAATCGCGCTTACTTTCTTCTGGCCGCTGGCATTAACACTCGTCATTCTGGCTGCAATCTTGATCGCGATTATCTGGGGACGATTGGACACACAGCGCTGGCCCGCCTGCGCATTCATCATCATAACCACGCTGATGGTCTGGATTGCCGGCGAGCGGTATTTTGCGCTGGGAACAAACGCAAATTTCTCTCTGCTGACGGGTACGGTACTGCTGTTTATCGCCCACGCAGCCTGGCTGATTCACCATTACCGTTTTCCGTTCCGCGCCCATCAGGCGATTGTGGCAGCGGGCTATTTTGGCGGCCATTTCCTGATTGTCCGTTCCCTCTATTTCTAACGTTTACGCCGCTCACGAAAATCTGGCTAAGCGTTGAACAGCGGTGTAAAGTTCCTGATGAGAATGGCTATCACTAATCACCCAGGAGGAAGACATGCACTCTCATCAGCACCACAGCGCTGAGAAATCAGCCTGCTGCAATAACAGCGTTCACCACGCGCCACGCAGCACCGCACACAGCACCAAAAGCTGCTGCAACGAGCACGCGCAGCATTCGAACCACGCCGACCACAGCTGTTGTTCAACCAAACACACCTCTGACGCCGCAGTACAGAGCGTCTGCGGCACAGAGCAGCACTCGTCAGACAGCGGCGGCAGCGCGGATTCAGACGACCCCGACGGCGGAGACGGCGACAGGCCCCGATCCAACCAGCGTTTTAGCTGGAAAATCAGCGGGATGGATTGTCCCAGCTGCGCACGTAAAATCGAAAATGCAGTAAAAAATCTCACCGGAATTGAACAAGCCAAAGTGCTGTTCGCCACCGAAAAACTGGTTGTTGATGCCTACACCGACATTCGTCCTCAGGTTCAACATGCCGTCCAGCAAGCGGGCTTTACCTTGCAGGACACCGCACTCCCCGTCGTTCCCCCGAATACATCTACCGTGCGTCGTTTCGTGCACGAATATGGTTTCTTACTTCTTTTCACTTTGCTGGCTGCTGCAAGCTGGGGGCTTTCCCTGCTCAGCGAGCGTAGCGGGCAGATCGCGTTTATCGCGACCACGATTGTCGGATTGATGCCAATCCTGAAAAAAGCGATACAACTCATTCGCACAGGCACCCCCTTCGCGATTGAAACGCTGATGAGCGTGGCTTCCATCGGGGCACTCTTGATTGGTGCCACCACCGAAGCGACGGTCATTTTGCTGCTGTTTATGCTGGGCGAATATCTGGAGTCTTACGCGGCCAACCGCGCACGACGGGGCGTAACGGCACTGATGGCGCTGCTTCCCGAAGACGCCACGGCGATCGTCAACGGGCAACGGCGTCTCGTGCCTGTCGCCAGTCTGGTTCCCGGCGATGTGATTGAAGTCGCGCCCGGTGGACGTCTTCCCGCCGATGCGGAGCTTTTGAACAGCGATGCCAGCTTTGATGAAAGCGCCCTGACCGGCGAATCGGTACCCGTTGAGCGCACACCCGGTGAAAAAATTGCTGCTGGCAGCCTGTGTGTCGATCGGGTTGTGCAGTTGCGCGTGGTTTCACAGCCGGGCAACAGTGCGATCGACCGCATTCTGCAACTGATAGAAGAAGCGGAAGAGCGCCGTGCGCCGATAGAACGCTTCCTCGATAAGTTCAGCCGCTATTACACGCCGGCCATCATGCTGCTGTCGCTGCTGGTAATTCTGGTGCCGCCGTTGCTGCTGGCGCAGCCGTGGCAAGAGTGGATTTATCGCGGTCTGACGCTGCTGTTAATCGGCTGTCCGTGTGCGCTGGTGATCTCAACACCTGCGGCGATTACGTCCGGGCTGGCTGCCGCAACGCGCCGTGGGGCGCTCATTAAAGGCGGTGCGGCGCTGGAATCGCTGGGTAGTATCAAGACTATCGCGTTTGACAAGACGGGGACACTAACGGAAGGCAAGCCGCAGGTAACGGACGTGTTACCCGCCGCAGGCATTAGCGAAACGGCGCTGCTGACGCGCACCGCCGCCGTGGAATCCGGTTCACACCACCCACTTGCCAAAGCCATCGTCCAGCATGCGTTATCCAGCAGCACATTCCTGCCGCTGGCGGAAAACCGTAAGGCACTGGCGGGCGTCGGGGTTGAAGGCACGATAGGCGGCAAGCGGATTCAGGTCAGCGCGCCGACTCGCGTTGCCCCCGATCTGCTCGACGCCGATTGGCTGCAACAGATTGACGCGTTGGAAAACGAAGGGAAAACCGTCGTAGTCGTACAAGAAGACGACAGGTTGCTGGGGTTGCTGGCACTCAGCGATACGCTACGCCACGATGCGCGTGAAGCGTTGGATGCCTTGCAGCAGTTGGGGATCCGTGGCGTGATGCTTACAGGCGATAATCCCCGCGCGGCAGCAGCGATTGCGGCAAGATTAGGGATCGATTACCGCGCCAGCTTGCTCCCTGCCGATAAGGTCACGGCGGTCAGCGATTTAAGCAAGCAGCATCCCGTGGCGATGGTCGGCGATTTAAGCAAGCAGCATCCCGTGGCGATGGTCGGCGACGGTATCAACGATGCTCCGGCAATGAAAGCTGCAACGATCGGCATTGCGATGGGCAGCGGTACGGATGTCGCGCTGGAAACGGCCGACGCAGCACTCACGCACAGCCGCCTGACCGGGCTGGCTGCCATGATTAGCCTGTCGCGGGCCACACAGCGTAACATTCGTCAGAACATTACTATCGCGCTGGGGCTGAAAGCGGTCTTTCTGGTCACCAGCATTCTGGGTATTACCGGGCTGTGGCTGGCGGTGCTGGCCGATTCCGGCGCAACGGCACTGGTCACCGCCAACGCGTTGCGGCTCTTGAGAAAACAGGACTAATCGCAGTCTACGGTGCGCGGTGCAACGCCGCGCACCTGCGGCTGGAAGTATGACGAGTATTACCCTTTGCGCAGCAGATACCGATAGGGAAGCTGTTCGGTCTCCTGTGCCAAAAGCTCATGCTCCATGAACACGCAAAAACCGGGAATATCGCGGGTGGTGGCCGGATCGTCGGCAATAATCAGCAGCGTTTGCCCGGTTTCCATCTGGCGTACCGTCTTACGCACCATCATTACAGGTTCAGGGCAACGCAGTCCCTGTGCATCAAGGGTTTTATCCGGATTGGTAAAGGGATCGGTCATCAACGTTCTCAGTACAGGAATCAAAAAACCGCCTTAGTTTACGCTGAGGATTTCCCGACGCAAGCGACGACAACGTTTGCGCAGAAAACAACCATCTTTTCCTGGCAAAACACATTGCATTAACGAAACAATTGCGTATTATGCCGCCGCGTTGCAGCATAAATCTGCACGTTATCTCTTGGGTTCCCTAACCCCAATAACCAAAAAGGTCACATTATGTATCGTTTTACTCCCCAGCAGCGGCTTACGGCGCTGATCTGGCTATCGTTGTTCCATGTCCTGATCATTACGTCGAGTAATTATCTGGTTCAGCTCCCGGTCTTGATTTTCGGTTTCCATACCACCTGGGGCGCGTTTACCTTTCCGTTTATTTTTCTGGCTACTGACCTGACGGTACGGGTTTTCGGTGCGCCGCTGGCGCGTCGTATCATTCTGACCGTAATGGTGCCTGCACTGGTGATTTCCTATCTGGTTTCATCGCTGTTTTATCAGGGATCGTGGCAGTCGTTCGAAGCATTAAGTCAGGTGAATATCGTCGTGGCACGTATCGCCTGCGCCAGTTTCATGGCCTATGTTTTGGGTCAGATTCTGGATGTTCACGTCTTCAATCGCCTGCGCCAAAATCGTGCATGGTGGGTCGCTCCAGCCGTGTCGACCGTGTTTGGTAATTTCAGCGATACGCTGGCCTTTTTCTTCATCGCGTTTTACCACAGCACCGATGCCTTCATGGCTGCAAACTGGGTCGAAATTGCGATGGTGGACTATGCCTTCAAACTGCTGATCAGCCTGGCATTCTTCCTGCCGATGTACGGCGTGATGCTGAACATGGTACTCAAACGTCTGAGCGAGCAAAAAGGCTCGGCCGACTACCGTTCCGTCAGCAGCCACCATTAATGCCAATCGGGCGGCTATTTACGCCGCCCTTTCCTCTTAAGTCACTCATCGTTTTGTAAAAATAACGCAGGTTCCCACAACGGTTTGCAACAACAAAATGCTTGTTTTTGCTATCTGAATAGGGTGCCATAGTGTTATTACCTGTTTCAAAAGATGACCTGTTCAAAAACGAGAGAAAGGGATCCCATGTCGAATGTAATCAAATACCTCGGTGTCGGCTTGCTTGTCGGCCTGCTTGCTGCCTGTGATGGCAAAACGGATGACGCCGCAAAAGCGGGCGCGCAAGATAAACCTGCCGCAGAAGCCAGCGCGGGTCAGAATATTGAATTAATGGAAGGCAAGATTGCGTTTACTCTGCCAGCCGATATGCGCGACCAGAGCGGAAAAGTGGGAACGCAGGCGAACAACATGCATGTTTACGCCAATGACAATGGACAGAAAGCGGTCATCGTAATTCTGGGCGACAACACCACGGAAGAACTGACCGTGCTGGCGCAGCGTCTGGAAGATCAGCAACGCACGCGTGACGCCAATCTTCAGGTCGTGACCAACAAAACCATCGACGTTGACGGCAAGAAGCTGCAACAGCTCGACAGCATTATCACCAGCAGCGGGCAGCAGGCTTATTCTTCTGTCGTGCTGGGCAAAGTGGAAAACCAACTGCTGACGTTGCAGATCACGCTGCCAGCCAGCAATCAGCAACAGGCACAGAGCGAAGCGGAAGGCATCATCCACACGCTGAAGCTGAAATAATCGACGTTACTGCCGGACAGTAGCCACTGCTGTGGCTGCTGTTATTCTTTGACTGCCGTGCGCTGAGTCAGCCGCCAAGTCAGCGCCAGGCCGCATAGCCCCAGCAGCGCCGCCGCCAGATAAATAGAAGCAATACCGGTATAGGCCATCAGCACCCCCGCCACCGGCCCGACGACACCCAGCGACAAATCGAGAAATATGGTATAGGTCGCCAGTGCGCTGCCCTGATTCTGCGGCGATACGGCCTGGACGGCGACAACGCCTAATGCCGGGAACACCAGAGAGAAACCGGCCCCTGCGAGGAATGCGCCGATTTCCGCCATCAGCGGTTGCGTCGCGCCCCAGACCAGCAGCAACCCCACGATCTCAACCACAAAGCACGCCATCGCCACGCGCAATCCGCCAAATCGCTGAATACTGTTAGGAAATACCAGCCGTGCGCCGACAAAAGCACAGCTGAAAATAGTCAGCGTCAGCGCGGCACCTTCCCAGTTCCGATCGGCATAAAACAGCGTGATGAAGGTGGCGATCACGCCAAAACCCGCAGAGGCGATCGCCAGAATAATGCCGTAAACCCAGACTTTCCCCAGCACTTCGCGGAAGGGAATCTTTTTCCCCGGCGCAACCTGCACCGTCGGACGCGGCAGTGCAAGAACAATCGCCACCGCTGCGATCAGGATAATGCACACGGAGAGCAGTTTTAGCCCACCGATATGGTTAAGCCAGACGCCGAGCGGTGCGCCAATCGCCATCGCGCCGTAGGTGGCAATGCCATTCCATGAAATTACACGTCCGATGTGTCGGGAACCCACCACGCCAACGCCCCAGAGCGTCGCGCCGGTCCCGGCAAAACTCTGTCCGGCCCCCAGAACGATACGCCCGAGACACAGTAACAGCAGCGTGATCGCGGGCGATGCATCACTAAAAGCGGCCAGCAGGTAAAACACCCCGCTCAGCATGACGCCAGCCAGCCCCCAGACAACGATTTTCTTCGGCCCTTTTTCATCGGCGCTACGCCCCGCGTGCGGACGGGTCAACAGCGTGGAAAAATATTGCAGGCTGATCACCAGCCCGGCCCAGAACGCGCTATAGCCAAGGTGATCGTGCACGTATCCCGGCAGCACCGCCAACGGCAGACCAATATTCAAATAGCTGGCGAAGTTGAAGGCCACAATTGAAACGATGCGCAGATTAAGGCGCAGACCGCTCAGCGACGGCTCGGATGGGGAAGGTGTTGGCATGGAAAATTCACTCGCTTAACGTCCGTGTATGACGTACGTTCAGAAGAACATCGAAAAATCATATTGTTATATACTCTAAATAATTCGAGTTTCAGGCAGGCGGCAAGAGAAGGAGTCCCGATGAGCTTACTCAAGTAAGTGATTCGGGTGACTGAACGCAGCCAACGCACATGCAACTTGAAGGATGACGAGTATATTGTTGGTTATAATCAATCTTATAATCCCGAACACAGGAGAAACGCAATGCCTGTACCGGCAGACCCGGATCGCAAATCAACATCGTCAACCCCAGAAGGGGACACATCGCCGCAGAAACGCCTCTCGTTTCTGGGCAAGAGCAAACGTCTGGCCGCACGTATTCAGGCAATTCCCAGCGTGGCGCACCTGATCCGCGCGGGCGAACGTTTCAATGATCGCATGGGCAACCAGTTTGGCGCGGCGATTACCTACTTTTCCTTTCTGTCGCTGATCCCGATTCTCATGGTGTCTTTTGCCGTCGTCGGTTTTGTGCTGGCCTCCAACCCCGACCTGCTGACGGGGCTAATTAACCGCATCGTTAACAGTATCAGCGATCCTAATCTGGCTAATACGCTGAAAAATACCGTCAACACTGCCGTGCAGCAGCGTACCACCGTCGGGATTACCGGTTTGCTGATCGCGCTCTATTCCGGCATTAGCTGGATGGGAAACCTGCGTGAAGCGATTCGCGCCCAGTCGCGCGATGTGTGGGAACGGAACCCGAAAGACGAAGAGAAGATTTACTTTCAGTACACGCGGGATTTCCTGTCGCTAACTGGCCTGGTCATTGCGCTGATTATTACGCTTTTCCTGACTTCCGTTGCCGGCACCGCGCAAAACATGATTGTAACCGCGCTGGGGCTAGATGGCATCGAGTGGTTGCGCCCGCGTTGACGCTGATTGCCCTGTCGATCTCCATCTTCGCCAACTATTTGTTATTTCTGTGGATATTCTTCGTTTTACCGCGCCATAAACCCAAGCGCAAAGCGCTCTTTCGCGGTACGCTGATCGCCGCCGTGGGCTTTGAAGTCATCAAATTCGCGATGACCGTCGCGTTGCCTAAACTGGCCAGCTCGCCTTCCGGTGCCGCGTTCGGTTCGGTTATTGGCCTGATGGCGTTCTTCTATTTCTTCGCTCGTCTGACGCTCTTCTGCGCCGCCTGGATCGCAACAGCGAACTATAAAGGTGACACCTCAACAGATCAGAGTGAACAAGAGAAAGCGCCGCCCTCACCTCGCTAAAAGCAGCGGGAAAGCACTGGTTTTCCGATCTGCGTCATGAAAAAGTAAAACATCGTTTCAAGACTATTGACTCAGTCTCGCGTAATGTTGAGACTGACGTTAATTTCCGCATTTTTTATACCCAGCTTTTCAAACAGGCCAAAAGTGATGACAACTACTAACATTGCCGTAATCGGCGAATGCATGATCGAACTGTCGCAGAAGGGCACGGATCTTAACCGTGGATTTGGCGGCGATACGCTGAACACTGCCGTTTACATTGCCCGTCAGGTAAACGCCGATAAGCTGGGCGTGCATTACGTGACCGCACTCGGCACCGATAGCTTCAGTACCGAAATGGTTGCCGCCTGGCAAAAAGAAGGGGTGAAAACCGACCTGATTCAGCGGCTGGATAACAAGCTGCCTGGTTTATACTTCATTGAAACCGACGCGAGCGGCGAGCGTACGTTCTACTATTGGCGTAATGATGCCGCTGCCCGCTACTGGCTGGATAGCCCGGAAGCAGAAAAAATCGGTCAGTCACTGGCACACTTTGACTATCTCTACCTGAGCGGCATCAGTCTGGCGATTCTGAACGCCGAAAGCCGTCAACGTCTCCTCGCCCTGCTGCGCGCCTGCCGCGCCAACGGCGGTAAAGTGATTTTTGATAACAACTATCGCCCACGTCTGTGGCAGAGCAAGGAAGAGACGCAACAGGCTTATACCGACATCCTGTCCTGTACCGATATTGCTTTCCTGACGCTGGATGACGAAGACATGCTGTGGGGTGCGAAGCCACTGGAAGCGGTGTTGGAGCGGACGCACAATCTGGGCGTTAGCGAAGTGGTCATTAAACGCGGTGCGGATTCCTGCATCGTGTCAGAACGTGGACACGATCTGGTTGATGTCCCGGCGATCAAACTGCCAAAAGAGAAAGTGGTCGATACCACCGCAGCGGGTGACTCTTTCAGCGCAGGCTACCTGTCAGTGCGCCTGAATGGCGGCAGCACGCAGGAAGCGGCACAGCGCGGCCACCTGACGGCCAGCACGGTCATTCAATACCGTGGCGCGATTATCCCGCTTGAGGCAATGCCTGCATAAACAGGCTGTCGCGTGATAATAGTAAAAATCCACCTCTTGAAGAGGTGGCTTTAAGTGGGGCCCCCTAAAGGGGGCCTTGTCCGTTTTAATCCTGCAATAACTCCATTTGCTGTTCGTACTCTTGGTCTTTCTTATCCTGATGCCTCACGTAACGTCTGATAATTTCTTCGTTCACTCCCACCGTGTCCGCAAAGTATCCTCTAGCCCAAAAGTGATTACCCCACAGTTTCTTTCTTATATGCGGGAATTTATTGTAGAGACGAATAGCAGTGCGCCCTTTCAGGACGCCCATTAGCGTTGAAATTGAGAGTTTCGGTGGAACCATCACTACAAGATGAACATGGTCTGGTTGAACATTTAGTTCCAATATCTCGCAATCTTTCATATTGCAAAGTATGTAAATCGAACGGTAAAGCTCTTTCCCTACTGTGCCCGTTAAAATCTTGTAGCGATATTTTGGGGTCCAAACCAAGTGGTATTTGCAACGCCAAAACACATGTGCTGAACTTCTATAACTGCTCATGTCAGTGATTTCCTTCTTACTTGTGGTGAGTAAGCTGGAATTTTCTGGCATGGGCTTCCTTCAGGCTATAGCCTCACAGGGACAATCACCACCTCCCGAGGAGGTGGTTTAAAGCGACAAGTAAAAGGCCGCAATCGCGGCCTTTTCTATTTACAGATTAATGGATTACTGTGCGGAAGGAGCGGTTTCCTGCGGTTTTGCTCCTTCAGGAACGGCCCCTTCAGGTGCAGCAGCCGCCGCGCTGGCAACAGGCTCAGTCACTGGCGTCATAATCCGGTCGTAGGCTTCCTGCAACGCCTTCATATTCGCTTCCGGCTCGCCGGGCTGTTGGATCAGCATCAGCGTCGTATCCTGCACCAGCTGCTGGTGCAGTTCCTGATTCAGCATATCGAGCGTCAGCGCAGACAGATAGCTCTGGCGCAGTTTCTGATACTGCTCAGGTGCAATATCGACGACACCGTTTTGCTGAGAGCGCAGGCGCTGATCCATCAGGATGTCAGTGCTGGTACGCGCATAAGTGGCAAACAGCTTATTCAGTTCATCCGTCTTGCGCGCGATTAGCGCATCAAACTCTTGCTGTGTCAGCCCTTTTTCACGCAGCGTCGCCAGCTCACGCGCCATAAACGTCACGCCCGACTCAACACCCTCGCTATTCGGTACATCCATATGAATCGCACACTGAGAACGGGTATAAAACACATTGCAATCGAAGCGGAGATTGTTGCCCTTCTGCGGGCTCTTCTCCAGCACCTGCTGCAAGTGCCAGAACATCGCTTCCCGCGTCATATCGCCCAGCCAGTAGCGAACCAGCGCCTGCGATTCACGAATCGGGTGCCACGGGGCATCCCACATCAGCGACACCGTATCCTGCTGGACGTTGTTATTCATCAAGCTGATCGCCTGCGTCGACAGCGGGCTTAACGTCGGTAAGGGCGCTGGCGCTTCACGCTTCCCTTCCAGCGGAGAGAAGACTTTCCCGATCTGTTCGATCACGCTGCGGTTATCCACATGACCAACGATGTAGAGCGTCATCGCATCTGGGGTGTACCAGGTTTTATAAAATTGTTGGAGTTGCTCGCCATTTAATGGCGGTTTGACGTCTTGAGCAGGATCGTGCGCCAGCAGGGGCGAGCCTTTCAGGCGATAGCGCCAGCTCGGATCCTGTGGGTTAATCGGAAAAGTTGCCACCTGATCGGGCACCTTCAGCGCAGCCTGTAGGCTTTTTCGTCGAACGTCATCCGCCCTGCGCTTTCCGCCAGCCACGTCAGCGCTTCTTTCAGCAGCTCGGGACGGTTGTTCGGCAAGCTCAGATTATACGACGTGAAATCGTACGAGATAATGGCCGGAGGCAGGACGCGGGAACCGTTAGCATCGCGCATCCACATGGATGGTCGCTGGGCTGCGGACAATTTATCGCCGGGCGCTAAGGCCAGACGAGGAAGAAAATGGGCAAAACCTACCTGCTGGGCGTTTTCCAGCAGCGACCCGGCATTAACAACCAGACGCAGCTCAACCCGATCGCCGGGGCGCTGTGGTGTGGTTAATAACTGCCAGGTAAAACCATTATCAAGCTTACCCTGCTGCCAGGCAGGATCGGGCTGTAGTGCTTCAGCCTGCACGCCGCTGCTGACCACGGTCAGCAACAAACCACCAACGAAAAGCGCCTTTTGGTGCCCTGCATGTGAACCCCTACTCATAGCTATCCAACATAATAATGTGGTTATTGTTGATCATTATGGTGACCTTGCGTTTGTCACCGCACACTCTCGTGGATATATCACGGGAAAAAATTGAAGACGCGAAGTGTACCATTCCCTTAGACCGCACGCTTTTGTCTATGTCACTCCAGGAGGCGAAATAATCTGCAAAAAAGGCAAAAATAGTCATATTTAACAATATTTTTACGTTTCATGGCGGGTAAGAAAAGGGGAGAGGCGATTTGCTTTGGCTCGTTGACAGGCAAAAAAATTCCCCACGGTGCGTTAACACCGCAGGGAACTGATTTAGCAAGCTATACCGGAATGCTCACGGCAGCCGGAATGATAACTGCATACTGGAATTACGACTGCGCCGTCGGCGTGGCCGCGTTATCGTTTTTATTGGTGCCGGATAGCTCAGCATCCAGTTTCTTCTCATCCAGCTCGCGGCAATATTTCGCAACCACGATAGTCGCAACGCCGTTACCAATCAGGTTGGTCAACGCACGGGCTTCTGACATGAAACGGTCAATACCCAGAATCAGCGCCAGACCGGCAACAGGCAGGTGACCCACCGCAGACAGCGTTGCCGCCAGCACGATGAATCCACTTCCCGTCACGCCCGCTGCACCTTTAGAGGACAGCAGCAGTACCACCAGCAGGGTAATCTGATGCCAGATGTCCATGTGGCTGTTGGTCGCCTGAGCGATAAACACCGCCGCCATCGTCAGATAGATAGAGGTACCGTCAAGGTTGAACGAGTAGCCAGTAGGAATAACCAGACCGACGACAGACTTTTTACAACCGACCTTCTCCATCTTCTCCAGCATACGTGGCAGCACGGATTCAGAAGAGGACGTCCCCAGAACGATCAGCAGTTCTTCACGGATGTAGCGAATGAATTTGAAGATACTGAAGCCCGTCGCTTTGGCAATACTGCCCAGCACCAGGAAGATGAACAGAACACAGGTGATGTAGAAGCAAGCGATCAGCTGTCCCAGTTGCACCAGCGTACCGACACCATATTTACCGATGGTGAAGGCCATTGCACCGAACGCACCCAGCGGAGCCAGTTTCATGATCATGTTAATGACGCCGAAAATGACCTTGGAGAAGCTGTCGATCACGTCAAAAATCACTTTGCCTTTTGCCCCTAAGCGGTGCAGCGCAAAGCCGAACATCACAGCAAACAGCAGAACCTGCAAGATATTACCGCTGGCAAACGCGCCGACCACACTCGCCGGGATCACGTCCATCAGGAACGGAATCAGACCCTGTTGCGAAGCCTGTTGGGTATAAACCGCCACCGCAGACGCATCAAGCGTACTTGGATCGATGTTCATGCCCGCGCCAGGTTGCACGATGTTAACCACGACCAGGCCAATAATCAGCGCAATCGTACTCACGATTTCAAAATACAGCAGGGCGACCGCACCAGTACGACCGACCGACTTCATGCTTTCCATTCCTGCGATACCGGTAACTACCGTACAGAAGATAACCGGCGCAATAATCATTTTAATTAATTTAACAAACCCATCGCCCAGAGGCTTCATTTGCTCGCCAAGCTGAGGGTAGAAATGCCCCAACAGTATCCCTATCGTAATGGCGGCAAGAACTTGAAAATAAAGACTTTTAAAAATTGATGTTTTCATACATACGTCCTATGGTGGGGAAAACACAGGAGGGGAATAGGGTACGAAAATGCCGCCTGTGATTGCGCCGGAAAGTAACATTGCAATAACAAGCTGAGAATGTTTTATAAGTTTAGTTTGTGAACGACAGGTTAAAAACAAGAGCTGAATCACGTCAGCAAGAATTATAAAGAAACATCAATGCAATTTACTTGTAACAGATGCACATTTTTGCAGCAGAATAATCCTCTTAAAAACCGCTCAATCCCCGTCATACGGGGAAGAC
The DNA here is from genome assembly GCA_021907015.1 of Pectobacterium sp. PL152. Classification (GTDB taxonomy): domain Bacteria; phylum Pseudomonadota; class Gammaproteobacteria; order Enterobacterales; family Enterobacteriaceae; genus Pectobacterium. The sequence goes on from CP091064.1 coordinate 2,331,071, forward strand.
GCGTTTCAGGAAACCCATCAACAAAAAGTAACATTTACGTTACCTGTGAATATTCAGGAAGACGCGTTGAGGCAATGAATGCCGCGTTTCTTATCGCGTCGCGCCAGCTGCATGGCAAAACGCGCCTGTGACAACAGCAGCGCTGCCGCCTCTGGTCGAGGATCGGTAATAGTGAGGATACCCACGCTGACAGCCCGCTCAGGCTGGGTGTCCGCAGGTAAAAAGGCAGGTTAATCGCCAGCATGACATGTTGTGCCCAATCCTGCGCTTGCCCAGCGGATTCCAGCGTTTTCCCGATGAAGGCGAATTCATCACAATCGAGACGTGCCAGATAGGTGGCCCCTGCCTCCTCGTGTTGTTCTTCAATCACCGCGCTAAGCTGCGTAGCCAGTGTGGTCATATCGCCCTGCTTCGCGGCTGAGGCATCAAGCCCAAAAACCAGCAGACTGAAAGGGGTAGCATCGGCCAGACGCTGTTCTAAGCGTCGCATAAAATGCGCTTTATCCGGCAGCGCGCCCCTTCCGTTCCGGCAGCAAGAGACTGCTCCAGCAGTTGTTGATTACGGTTGTAGCTGCGCACCAGCGCACCCAGCTCATCGTCCTGATGCCAGGGCGGCAACGTAAGCGGACGGTGGAGCATGGCGTCCGGCGGGATATTCTGTAACTCGATAATAATCCCACGCAGCGGGTGTATCAGCAGGCGGTTCATGCACCAGGTAATGGCAATCGACATAATCAACGCCAGCAGCAGATACGTCGCCAGCATGGTTGAAAAAGTGCTGACGATAAATTGATACATCCGGTAGGAATCCGCCTGCAAGACCAGATGTGCCAGCGGCGCCGAATACTGCGTCTGCGGCGGGGAATAGAGTGGAATAGAAATACGGATCGGCAGCCTGAATACCCGCGCGATCCAGTCTGGCACCGGACGTTCTTTCGGGAAATTTGCGTGCAGCGTCTGAAAATCATCCGGCAGCAGCACATCTGCCCGGCTCAGAAAAGCAACGGGTAATAGGCTGTCCAGAATATTGCCCGCCCGCTGTACTTCACCTTGCAGCACCGCATCCGTCAGCGGTTGACGCACGGAATAGGCGATGCTCTCCAGCTGTTTGGCATAGTCTTCACGGCGCTGATGAACGAAGTGAAAGAGCTGTATGACGATAAACAGGCTGATCGTCACCAGTGCCACGGCAGACACGGCTGTCATCTGTTTAATCGTTAATGAACGTCTGAGCCGCAAGCGCTTTCTCCGTCAACCTTTATGCAGACCTGAATACCTGACCCACCAAACAAAAAACAGGTGAGCAATACGCAACGCAAAAACACGCCGCAACACGAATGACACGCGGCAACGCCGTTATACACGGCGAACTGTTATACGCGACGCATAGTATAAGGCAGCTTATCGCCGCCTTAACGCTGTTTTCTACAGATATTCGGGGATTTCATCTTAATCCTAGGCTCCCCCGGCAACCGCGGTAATGCGGCCTCAGGATAGGGTATATCCCCTGCATAAGCCAGTGCGGCTATGCGGTAGCAGACAGAAGGTGGCGAACGCCGCCGGGGGAGAAGAATCGGGCAAGCGTTTCGCCTGCCCGATCGCGTCACAAGATGAGGTTATTGCGGGTACGGCACCCAGTCTCCGCCGTTCAGACGAATGTAGGGTTTTCCCTGATATTGCATCACGATAGCGTTCTCATTTTCCGAAATCGCTTCCGTTTGCGGCAGTGCGCTCGTCAGCGTTTGCCAATCGACAGAAGGAGCGGTGAACACTTTGCCATCCACCATTCGCGCCACCAGTTCCGAAATCGCCAGGTAGCTGCTCGGCGACGTAATCTCCAGCGCGTTGCCCTGATGCGGCGCCTGTAGGCCAAACAGTTTCACACCGACGGGAATATGCGTGATGCTCGGGCTGGGAATATCGCGCAGCCCGGACATTTGCATCTTATCGCCGGCCAGCGCCGCGCCGTGCTCCGGCACCACAATCACCATGACCTTGCGGCCGGATTTTTGCAGCTCGTCAAAAAACGCATCCAGTTGGTCAAACAGAATCTTCGCGCGTGGCGCATAGTCCGCCGACTGGTTGGTACCGACAAAGCGGTTGCCGTCATGCAGCGGAATCAGGTTAAAGAAGGTCGCATTGCGCGTCGTCGTCGCTTTATCTCGCCCACTCAGCCAGCGATTTAACAGCTCCAGATCGTTATAAATCGGCTCGCCATCGAACGAGGTAATCTGGTGGCTGATGCCCTCCTGCGACAGCATCGGGATCTGAATATCGCCCTCTTCACGCACCTCACGCAGGTAATTACCAAAGACGCCAGAGTGATCGAGCATCAGCTGTTCTTCAAATCCCAGCTTCACCAAATTGCTAAACAGGTAGCACTGTTGATTCACCGGCTGGTACAAATCCGTGTGGGACTGCTGGCCGCAGCTTGCGCGCAGCAGGCGAATAGATGCCGGTCCGCTATAGGCGGTAGCAGAGTTAAACTGACGGAACAGGATATCGAACTTCTTCCACAGCGGGTGATTGCCCAACTGCGCGACGTCCAGATCCGACCACGACAGCGAACAAATATTGATAATCAGGAGATCAAAGGCTGTGCATCCTGCGGCAATGCGGCAGGGAACACCGTGGTTCGCGCTTTTTCTCGCGTATAGAACTGGTTCAAATAAGCCGTTAGGTTCGCGTTCGTTGGCGGTAATGTCGCTTCGGGCAACGCGGCATCTCCTCCCACTGGAGACGCCGCCGCCGAGGGGACGGACGTCGTCGATGCCGCGGGCATCAGCGACACAGCAGGCCCCGCCAGATTGACGATGTTTAACCACGCCAGCGCCGCCACGGTAAACACCGTAATACGAATCCACTGCGCGAAAAACAGGTAAGCCACGCTAATGACCACCGCCGCGCCGACCATTTGCCAGTTAATGAAGCGATTTAACAGCTCCAGCAAGTAGGCTGCGCTAAAGCCAGCAACCTGTGTTCCCTGACTGAGAATGCTGTTGATACCCGGCAGCCAGGTATCGTGGTAAAACAGCCCAATACCGAGCGGGATAGCAATAATATGCCGCCAGCGGTGCAGCATGACGTTGGGGATCGGGAACAGCAGAAACGCCAGAAAGACCAGATTAAGCAGCGGATGAAAATTCAGGTAGCCAAACCATAGCAGGGCAAATTTCAGCAAAAATACAAATTCCAGGCACCGAGTCCACGCCAGTAGCGCCATAGGTTCTGCTGTTTTTGCGTATGATTTTGCTGAGTACGTGTTTTTCGTCCATTTTATTTTTAGTCTCTGCTGAAGTCGGCTTGGTTGAGACCGTCTTTGTTGAAGAAGGGCTGCGCATCCAGACGCTCGCAGGCTTCAGGTAGCGCGGCGACAACAGCCTGTTTTTCCAGTACTGAAGCCAGTGGGGAATCACACGATGCGCCAGATAGCCAAGCGTAAAGAAAACGACCGCGCTCAATAACACCAATTGAACAATATCCATCAGGTTCATGACGCTTCTCCCGGTGCGCGGGCCAGTAAATCAGGTTTCAGTAAATCAATCGCAATCGGTTCACGCCGCGGCGTCTGGCTGTGTGGTGTAGATTCAGCCTGCTGCAAGTGAACATAATCGTTAATCTGCTGTTCCTGACCCAGCCTATCGTCCTGCACCAGCGATTTAACTTCTGCCAGAATCTGTAGGTCTTGCGACCAGACAATCCGATTGCTGAACGCTTCATCTACCGGCAGGCGGAAAATGGATTTCAGCGCAATATCCAGCTCATTCAGACGGCAATTGGACAGGAACAAAAACAGCCGCCCCTGCGCGATCGTGACAACATCGCCAAAGCGCCGCAGCGTGCACAGCGTCAACGTCTGCGCTGCCCGTACGCCCGGCACGGGACGCAATGCGACCAGCACGCCTTTGCTGCCTTCCGGCATGAGCGTGCTATCAATCAACATCTGCACAGACTGTCGAAAGGTCTCAGGAGGCTGGTAGCCCTTAATCTGTAGCGGCCGCATGCTGGTCAACAAGACCTCGACATCGACAGGGACGGGTTTGGTAAAGCGCTGCCCCTGTACGCTTTCAATCCGCGATAAAAACGGGATAGTGACTCAGAATGGGAAACAATAATGCTTGCACCACATGCCAACAGCAGGCGTTCGTCACTGGCACGCAAGCAAGGCTTCATTTCGCGCACCACAATCTTCAACAACTCACCACGCTGCCGCCGCAGGCTATGAACCTGTTTGACGAGCGTATCCACCTGGCTGGTTTGGTTGAGTGCAAAAACGAGGGTGGCCGAATTCGTCAACATGCCGGTTTGTACCAACATGGCGTTGTCATCGAACAATTGCCAGTGTTCTGACAGCGCAGGGCACCTTCCATCACGCTCTTTTCCATCAGGAACAGCCCATCATCATCCAGAGACGGCGTGAGAACGGGTTCCTCTTCCTTCAGTATGTGCCACCCGTCATTATCGGGTTGCAGCATCTGTACCTTATTCGCTCGCACGCCTCTTTCCGTTGCCCACCATGACACCAGATATTGGGCGCGATCCTGTTGCCATTGCAGGCTGGCTAAACCATAGAGCCCGCGATGTTGGGAAATCAGCATATTTCTCAGACGGGTTACGCCGCTGCTATGGCCGATCACCACCAGCGTACACTGGCGCTGATATAGCCATGCCGCCGTGTCATCCACCCAGCGTTGAAGCCTTTCCGGCGAAATATCCCGCCACAGGCTAGCCGGTGCATAAAGCACCAGAAGGCGATTTTTGGGGCGTAATGCGCGCATTAAATCATCGGTTAAATTCAGCAACGCGGCTTTATTTTCCGGCAATACATAGCACGATAATTGTTTTATTTCAGTATTATTTATTTCGGTAGAAAGCAGCGCGGTCAACAGCGAATCAGACCGCTCCCCACAGCCTATTAACGTCACTCTCGCGTCGTTATTCTGGCCATGTATGATTTGCTGGCAAAATAATGCGGCATCAACCTGTCGATCGATATTCACCCAATAAAAGCCAGCCTGCTGGAGCGTAATCAGCTCATCCCAAAGGTCACGAATACCTAATGAAAAGTTCTGTTTCATAGACTGATTTCTTTTCCGTTAATGGCGGCATTCCACCTTAAATATACAGTCAAAATAAACTCTAGCAGCCCCTTGCGGGATCACAACTGTACGCTATGAATTATTCCTATCTGTTGATAAATCACCCGTTACTATTTTCCCTATTCACATTGCAATCATGAATTCATTGCTATAGTTAATTGGCACACCTGAATCCTGATTAAAGACAGCAGAGGCGTAAACCTTCATCTGCCAGACTGTCACTGTCTGTTATGGGTGCAAAAGAAGCATCACATCTGCCATTCGGATGTTTCCCTTTATCGATCTCAATGATCATGGATAGCCTATTTCAGAGGCATGGGATGAATAACGAACCGACTCGTATAGATACCAGCGCACGCGCCGATTTAACCGAAAATGCAAGAGCCGATGACGATCTACGGGTTCTCAGTCAGGCCTTTTCTTTACCTGAAATAAACTATATCGATATCGCCCGTCAGGCGCGTCTGAGCCAAATGATGGCTCGCTGGCCGCTGCTGGATGAATTAAAAGAACCGGCCGGGAGCGACTGACGATGCCCGTGATTGCATTGCAGGGAATCCGCGGCGGCGTGGGCACAACCTCGATAGCCGCCGCACTGGGGTGGGCCTTCCAACGGCTGGGTGAATCTGCGCTGGTGATTGATTTCTCGCCGGACAATTTGCTGCGCATTCACTTTAATATGCCGTTTGAGCAACGCCGCGGCTGGGCGCGGGCAGAAGCTGACGGCGCACCGTGGCAAACCGGCGCAATGCAATATCTGCCCGGACTGGATTTTCTGCCATTTGGTCGCCTGAACACGCAGGAAGTCGCCACGCTCCAACAGCATTACCACCAGCACCCTGCACTCTGGCAAAACAATCTGACACAGCTCAGCGCGGCGGGTCGCCATCGCTGGATACTGATCGATGTCCCGGCGGACAATAGCCCGCTCACACGGCAGGCGTTAGCCACCGCGAACACCGTTTTTCAAGTGGTGGTGGCAGATGCCAACTGCCATTCACGTTTACATCAGCAGGCATTGTCGCGTCAGTGTCATTTTCTGGTGAATCAATTTTCCACCCTCAGCACGCTCCAGCAGGATTTACACCAGCTCTGGCTGCACACGCTTTCACACCTGTTGCCGCTGGTAGTACACCGCGACGAAGCCCTGGCAGAATCGCTGATGCTGAAACAGCCGCTGGGTGAATGCCGCCCGGACAGCGTGGCAGCGGAAGAGATCATGACGCTGGCAAACTGGTGCCTGATTCACGTTAAGGAAAGCGGCGTATGAGCGGGATCCTGCGCCTCTTTCTCGTCCCACCCGCCAGACAGGCGATAGCAGCGCTACCGCGGCTATCGTCAACAGGGGGCGTCCGCCTTCGCCGCCTTTTTCGCCACGCTGTTTGCAATATTCGGCTGGATCGTCCTGCGGCTGGAGTCTGAGGGCTGGCAACAGATTCGCGCGCAGCGAACCTACTGGTTCCCACACATCTCGCCTCAACGTCCGCGTCCGGCCGATATTCTTCGCTACCTGACGCAGGGGCTTTGGCTACTGACTATCAAAACGGCCAGTTGCCGACATCGCGCCGCAATTACTTCTCCGCGCTACCGCGCTGGCGGCAACGCTATATGAACGCCCAGCAAACGCTGTTTGCCCGCTTTAGCCATGCGAATGCTGACGATCGCGAAGACAGTGACTCAGGCTCCACCAAAACGAACGGCATACAAATGCTGGTGACGGTGATACTGAGCCTGCTGTGTGCGGCGCTGGCGCTGCTGTGCATCACACAGCCGTTTGATTTGCTGTCTCAGTTTATCTTCATGACGCTGCTGTGGGGCATCGCCATGCTCGTTCGTAACATGCCGGGACGCATGCCGACGCTCATGATGATCGCCCTTTCTTTCACGGTCTCCTGCCGTTACCTGTGGTGGCGCTACGCCGAAACGCTGAACTGGGACGATCCCCTCAGCCTGACTTGCGGTATGTTACTGCTAGCAGCAGAAACCTATGCCTGGGTCGTGCTGGTTCTGGGCTATTTCCAGACGATCTGGCCGCTGAACCGCCATCCGGTTTCACTGCCGGAAGACAGCAAAACGTGGCCGACCGTCGATCTGATGATCCCGACCTACAACGAACCGTTGGGCGTCGTGAAACCGACGGTGTATGCCGCGCTGGGCATCGACTGGCCCAAAGATAAGCTCAATATTTATATTCTGGATGACGGCGGCCGCGCCGAATTTAAAGCCTTCGCAGAAGAAGTCGGCGTCCATTACATCGCCCGCGTCACGCACGAACATGCCAAAGCCGGGAACATCAACAACGCCCTGAAACAGGCGGAAGGCGAATTCGTCGCCATTTTCGACTGTGACCACGTTCCGACCCGTTCCTTTCTGCAATTAACCATGGGTTGGTTTTTCAAAGACAAAAAGCTGGCGATGCTGCAAACCCCGCACCATTTCTTCTCTCCTGACCCGTTTGAGCGCAACCTGGGCCGCTTCCGCCGCACGCCTAATGAAGGCACGCTGTTCTACGGTCTGGTTCAGGATGGTAATGATATGTGGGACGCCACGTTCTTCTGCGGTTCCTGCGCCATCCTGCGGCGTAAGCCGCTGGATGAAATTGGTGGGATCGCGGTCGAAACGGTCACGGAGGATGCGCACACCTCGCTGCGCCTGCATCGCCGTGGATACAGTTCGGCGTATATTCGTATTCCGCAGGCCGCCGGGCTGGCGACCGAAAGCCTCTCGGCCCACATCGGGCAGCGTATCCGCTGGGCGCGTGGCATGGTACAGATCTTCCGGTTGGATAACCCGCTGTTAGGCAAAGGGCTAAAACTGGGGCAACGGCTGTGCTACGCCAACGCCATGATGCACTTTCTGTCCGGTATTCCCCGGCTGATCTTCCTGACTGCGCCGCTGGCGTTTCTCCTGCTACACGCCTACATCATTTTCGCCCCGGCGCTGGCCATCGCGCTTTACGTGCTGCCGCACATGGTGCACGCCAGCCTGACCAACTCACGCATTCAGGGGCGCTACCGCCACTCGTTCTGGAGTGAGATCTATGAAACCGTGCTGGCGTGGTACATCGCACGCCCGACTACCGTCGCGCTGTTTAACCCGCATAAAGGGAAATTCAACGTGACGGCCAAAGGCGGGCTGGTTGAAGAACAGCACGTTGACTGGGTGATCACACGGCCTTATCTGGTGCTGGTGCTGCTGAATATCGCCGGCGTGGTGTACGGCGTCTGGCGCCTGATTTACGGACCGCAGGAAGAGATCATGACGGTGATCATCAGCCTGCTTTGGGTCGCGTATAACATGACCATTCTGGGTGGCGCCGTTGCGGTTGCGGTAGAGGCCAAACAGGTTCGTCAGGCGCATCGGGTGGAGATGTCGATGTCCGCCGCGATTCTGCGCCCCGATGGTCATCTTTTCCCCTGCGTCCTGCGCGACTATTCCGATGGCGGCGTCGGCGTTGAAACCCGCGAGTCAGGCATTCTTCAGGTTGGGGACAGCGTCTCGCTGCTGTTAAAACGCGGCCAGCAGGAATACGCCTTCCCTTTTAGCGTCACCCGCGCGTTCGATAACAAGATTGGCCTGCGCATGACCGATCTGACCATCCGCCAGCATATTGATTTCATTCAGTGTACGTTTGCCCGCGCCGATACCTGGGCGCTCTGGCAAGACAGCTTCCCGCAAGATAAACCGGTCGAAAGTCTGGTTGATGTGCTGGCACTCGGCTTTCGCGGCTACCTGCGTCTGGCGGATTACTCACCGCCCGTGATACGCAGCATTATTCTGGCCTTCCTCAACATCGTGGTCTGGGTCGTGTCATTCATCCCGCGCTATGTAGGAAAACGCACCGTCACAGACCAGCCGGACGCTGCGCTGCCGGAAAAAATCGTCCATCAGGACAAGACGCCGTTTGCCCATGAAACGCGATTTGCACAAGAGAACCTGTTTGCAGAAAAGACAGTGGCTTGATTGCCATTCACAGGCCGTGATCAACGGTCTTTCTCCCGACAACGAGAAAGACCCTTAACATTGATGATGACACGATGACGAAAAAAATAATCTGGTTCACCGCATTGGCTTTAGGCGTCAGCTCATTATCTCAGGCTGTCACCGCGCCGCACGCACCCACTCCGACAACGGAGGACACAACCCAACCGCCTGCTGCCGCAGCGCCAACGGCAACCATGCCTACGGTTCCTCTGGCACCGCCGTCGGCCAACGCTGCCGTGCGCAACGTGACGCTGCCTTTTGCGCAAATCGCACCGGCTCCAGGCACCTTTGCATTACGCGGCGTCAATCCCGACGGACAAATTGAGTTCGGCGTTCGCAGCGACGAGGTGGTCACACAGGCTTCTCTCGATCTCGAATTTACCCCGTCGCCGGCGCTGATCCCCACCGAGTCGCATATCAAAGTTTACCTGAACAATGAGCTAATGGGCGTCACGCCACTTGGCAAAGAGCAGATGGGGAAATCCAACCGCGTCCGTATTCCTATCGATCCGCGCTACATCACGGACTTTAACCGCCTGCAACTGGTGTTCGTCGGCCATTATCAGAACATCTGTGAAAACCGGCCAGTACCAGCCTGTGGCTGGATGTCAGTAAAGCCAGCACGCTCAACCTGCAATTCCAGAAGCTGACGCTGAAGGACGATCTGTCACCGTTCCCTGCGCCGTTTTTGACAGCCGCGATACCCGCCCGCTGACGCTGCCCATCGTCTTTGCCGGCCAGCCGGATCTGGTGCAGCAGCGTGCCGCCGCGGTGCTCGCCTCGTGGTTTGGTAGCAAAGCACAGTGGCGCGGGCAGTCTTTCCCAGCGCTCTTCAACCAGTTACCGGAGAGCCACGGCATTGTGTTCGCTACCAACGATAAGCGGCCGGATTTCCTGCGCGATACTCCCGCTGTGAACGGGCCAACGGTATCGATTATCAGCCACCCCAACGATCCTCACATTAAGCTGCTAGTGGTTCAGGGGCGTGATGACAATGAACTGCTCACCGCCGTGCAGGGCATCGCACAGGGGAACCCGCTGTTCCGTGGGCAAAGCGTCACCATCGATAAGGTCGAGCAGCTCGCACCACGTCAGCCGTATGATGCGCCAAACTGGGTTCGCACCGACCGCCCGATGACCTTCGCCGAACTACAGCAATATAACGAACAGCTGCAAACCGACGGTATCGTGCCCCGGCCGATTTCGCTGACCATGAACCTGCCGCCCGATCTGTTCCTGATCCGCAGCCACGGCATCGATATGCGGCTGAAATATCGCTATACCGCGCCGCAGGTTAAGGACGGTTCACGTCTGAGCATTAACCTGAACAACCAGTTCGTACAGGCCTTCTCGCTGGCACCGGAACAGGACCAGAACTCCCTGTTAATGCGCCTGCCACTCACGCAGGGGCTATGGGATTCCGACAAGAGCCTGTCCATTCCGGCGCTGAAACTGGGCACCACCAACCAGCTGCGCTTTGATTTCAACTACACCACGCTGCTCTCCAGCGGCACCGCTGACCGCTGCGAAACCTATACGCCAGTCGTGAATCACGCCGTCATCGACAGCAATTCGACGATTAACTTCTCTGGCTACCGCCACTTTATGGCGATGCCGGATCTGCGCGCTTTTGCCAATGCTGGCTACCCGTTTAGCCGACTGGCTGACCTGTCACAAACGCTGGTGCTGGTGAACAAGCAGCCACAGCCAGCTCAGGTTAGCGCCATGCTGAACGCCATCGGTAACATTGGGGCGCAAACCGGCTACCCGGCGTTGGCGGTACAGCTCAGCGATGACTGGACGCAAATCGACAAGCAGGACAGCGATATTTTGATGATCGGCGCTATCCCGCCAGCGCTGCACGATGACAGCAAAATCAACCTGCTGGTCGAGCAAACGCAAAGCTGGATAAAACAACCGACACGCCAGACCGCGGTCCTGGACATTGACCCGCCTGACTCTGACGCGAAACCAGACAGCAAAACCACCGTCAGCGGTGATGGTGCGATGTCGGCGATTATCGGCTTCCAGTCTCCGTATCACGACCAGCGTAGCGTTGTCGCCCTGCTGGCCGATAGCCCACAGGGCTATACGCTGCTCAATAACGCGCTGATCGACAGCGAAAAAAGAGCCTCGCTGTTCGGCTCCGTTTCCGTCATCCGCGAATCAGGTATTAATAATCTCCGCGTCGGAGATATTTATTACGTCGGCCATCTGCCGTGGTGGGAACGCATCTGGCACACCTTGGCGCAACATCCCGTTTGGCTAGCCATCATCTCGACGCTTACCGTCGTTATTGTTGCCTGGCTGCTGTGGCGTGGCATGAAATTCTTCAGTCGCCGTCGCCTGTCGCCGGATGAAAGGGACTAACGCACCATGCCACGCGTGCTGCGCGACCTGATCCCCACGTTGCTGTGGCTATGGGTTTCCCAGGCCACCGCCGCCGTCTGCGACTGGCCAGCCTGGGAGCAGTACAAACAGCATTACATCAGTGCGGAAGGACGGGTGATTGATACCTCTACCCCCAACAAAATCACCACGTCCGAAGGGCAAAGCTACGCCATGTTCTTTGCGCTGGTCGCCAACGATCGCGTGATGTTTGAACGGCTGCTGCAATGGACGGAAAACAACCTGTCCGCCGGTGATTTGCGCGCTCATCTGCCCGCCTGGCTGTGGGGAGAGAGCAAGGATAAGCAGTGGACAGTGCTGGATCCGAACTCCGCTTCCGATGCCGACTTGTGGATCGCCTACAGCCTGCTTGAGGCTGGTCGGCTGTGGAAAGAAGCGCGCTATCAGACCGTAGGCACCGCGTTGCTCGCCCGTATCGCCAAAGAAGAGGTCGTCAATATTCCAGGGCTGGGCGTGATGTTGCTGCCCGGCAAAGTAGGCTTCGCAGAGAAAGAGAGCTGGCGTTTAAACCCCAGCTACCTTCCGCCACAGCTGCTGGCTCGCTTTGCGCCGCTGGGTGAGACGTGGAAAGCCATGCAGCGCACCACGCAGCGCCTGCTGTTGGAAACCGCGCCAAAAGGCTTCTCGCCTGATTGGGTCATCTGGCAAAAAGATAAGGGCTGGCAGCCTGATACCACTAAACCCAACGTCGGCAGCTACGACGCCATCCGCGTCTATCTGTGGGCAGGGATGATGGCCGACAGCAGCAGAGGAAAAACCGATCTGGTCAAACAGTTTCAGCCGATGATTCAGCAAACCATCCAGCAAGGTCTACCGCCTGAAAAAACGGATACCTCAACAGGTGCCGTCACCGGACAGGGGTCGGTAGGTTTTTCCGCTTCGCTGCTGCCGATGCTCTCCCGTCAACCGGACGCGCTGGCTGCTCAGCGACAGCGGCTGGTCGACAACCCTCCGGGGATGATGCGTATTTCTCCGCCTCTCTGACGCTCTTTGGTCAGGGATGGGATCAGAAGCGCTATCGCTTCACTTCACAAGGCCAACTTTTACCGTCTCGGGGCAGCCAATGCACAACAACACCGTAAACTGGCTGCACTTCCTCCCGTTATTGCTAGCTGCTGCGCCGCAGGCATACAGTGCGGAAACCGCATCGCCAGAGCAATTTTTGATGGAGCAGGTGCGTCTGGGAGAGGCCAGCAACAAAGACGACCTCGTGCGCCAGTCTCTTTATCGACTGGAGCTTATCGATCCAAATAACCCCGAGGTTATCGCCGCCCGAGTACGGCTGGCGCTGCGTCAAGGCGATCAGGCTCAGGCACGTCAGCAACTGGACAAGCTGAAAACGGTAGCTCCCGACTCTGCCACCTACCGTCAGTCAGCCATCATGCTGGCACTGACGCAGGATGCCGCGCGCCAGCAATTACAGCAGGCGCGCTTGCTGTCTACCGCCGGGCGCTATGCTGAAGCCAAAACACAGTACGATGCGCTCTTTCACGGCGAGCCACCCACGATCGATCTCGCCGTAGAATATTGGCGTCTGGTTTCTCGCTTGCCCGACCAGCAGCCCCTGGCGATTAAGCAACTGGAGGCGTTAGATCAGGTCTACCGAATAATGTTCCGCTGCGCATGGTGCTGGCACGGCTGTTGTTTAGCCAGAACCGCAATGAGCAAGCCTATCCCCTCCTCGAACAGCTTTCTAATGACCCCGTCGGACGTAGTCAGGCAGCGTCACTCTGGCTGGAAATTATTGGCCGGATGCTGGTCACGCCACAAAGCGTGGCTGAACTAAACCGCTTTTTGACCGTGTTTGATGAAGGCGAACAGGCGGATACAGCACGTAAAGAACTCAGCCGCCAGCAGGGAATATTAGCCGACCCCGTTTATCAGGGAGGCTGCACGCACTGGCGCAAATTGAAGATGGCGGCGGCAATACCGCCACACTTAGCGAGTTGAATAAGGCGCTGGCGGCCACGCCAAACGACCCTGAGCTGATCGGTGCCATTGGTCTGGTTTACCTGCGCGCAGGCGATCGGGAAAAAGCACTGGCGCAGTTCCAGAAGGCATTGCAGGCGGATGTTAACCGCCTGAACAGCGGCAAATGGGAAGGGCTGATTAAAAGCACGCAATATTGGGCCACCATTGCGGAAGGTGACAACGCGCTGAAAACTAACAACCTATCGCTGGCGCGGCAGAAATATCAGCAGGCTCGCCAGATGGACAATACCAATGCTTATGCGCTGATTGGTTTGGGCGACGTGGCGGTTGCCAGCAAAAATGATGCTGCCGCCCAGCCGCTCTACCAGCAGGCTTTACACCTTGAACCCGGCAATAATAACGCCCTACGCGGATTGGTTGGTATTTACCAGCGGCAGTCGCCGGAGAAAGCACTCGCTTACCTCAACAGCCTGCCGCGCAGCCAGCAGAAGACGATGCGAGAGACGCTTGCTGCCCTGCAACTCAATATCCTGAAACAGCAGGCGGATAGGTTGTCGGAACAGCAGCAGTTGACGCAGGCCGAGGAAAAATATCGTCAGGCCAACCAGCAGGATCCGAACGATATATGGCTCGCTTATCACTATGCCCAGACGCTGCGCCAGTTAGGGCAAACGCAGCAGGCGGACAGCGTGGTACAACGCGCGACCGCGGTGCCGCCCGCCAGCGCAGAGAAGAACTACGTTTACTCACTTTACCTGTCGTCTACCAATCGTGATGAGCAAGCACTCGCTCACCTGAACACGCTGCCCGCAGCACAGTGGAGCGACGACATGCGTGATTTATCCCAGCGTCTGACGATTCAGACCACGCTGGCGAAAGCGGAAGCGATGCGCGATGCGGGTAACGAACCTGCCGCTATTGCGTTCCTGCGCCAGCAACCGGCTGACACCCGTATCGACCTGCTACTGGCAGACTGGGCGCTGGCACGGGGTGAATACGCGACGGCGCTGGCGGAGTACCAGCGCATCCGCACGCGGGAACCGCAGAACCCCGACGCCCAGTTAGGCGAGATCGACGCGTTTATCGCGCAGGGTCGGCAAGATGATGCGCGCCAACGTCTGAACCAGCGCCCAACACAGGCAGCGGATACGCTTAACAGCCAGCGGCGCGTCGCCAACGCCTGGCAAGCGGTAGGGAATCCGCAAAAATCAGCAGCCCTTTTCCGCCAGCTAAAAATCGATGTGCAGAAAGCGCCAGTCAGCCAAACGCCTATCGATCAAACGACAGCGCTGATCTATCGCGATGCGGCACGCGTTGAACAGCAGCAATCTCAGCCTGAACAGGCACAGCAGGACTATAAACAGGCGATGGTCGCCAGCGGCATCACGCCCACTCTGCCGCAAACCGATGATGATTACACTCGGCTGACGCGTAATAAAAGTAGCGATGACTGGCTGCAACGCGGCATCCGCGCCGGTGCGGCGGATCTGTATCGCCAGCAGGATATTACCGTCACCCTTGACCACGATTACTGGAGCTCGAGCGGCACCGGCGGGATTTCCAATCTGAGCGCCCACGACACCATGTTGCAGATAGAGATGCCGCTGTACGACGGCCGTGCCTTCTTCCGCACCGATACCATGCAAATGAATGCCGGTTCCTTCTCGACAGGCAGTAACGGCGCCTACCGGGAAACCTTCGGCACCTGCGCCACACAGGACTGCTTCGACGGTAAATCACAGAAAACGACGGGTACAGCGTTGCCGCAGGCTGGAAAACGATCGTTGGTCAGCGGATCTCGGCACCACACCGCTCGGCTTTGACGTAGTTGATGTTGTCGGTGGCGCAAGCTACAGCGGCGACTGGCGACAAATCGGCTGGACGGCGACGGCATCGCGCCGCCCCATATCCAGCTCATTGCTGGCATTCGGCGGTACCAAAGACCCAGGCACCGGCGTTACCTGGGGTGGCGTGCGCGCCACGGGCGTCAGCCTTGGGCTGAGCTACGATCGGGGTGAAGCGCATGGCGTCTGGAGTGATTTCAGCGTCCACCAGATCACCGGTAAAAACGTGACCGATAATGACCGCGCCCGTGCCATGGCGGGTTATTACTACAAGCTGATTAACGAGGATAACCGACGCGTCACGGTCGGCCTGAACAGCATGTGGTGGCGCTACCAGAAGGATCTCAGCGGTTACTCGCTCGGTCAGGGCGGCTACTACAGCCCGCAGCAGTACTTCTCGCTGGGCGTGCCGGTGAACTACCGGCAGCGGACGGAAAACTGGTCGTGGGAACTCGGCGGATCGCTGTCGTGGTCACATTCTTCTACCAAAGATCAACGTCGCTATCCGCTGACCGGCCTGCTGGGCAACGCGGCGATCGCCGACAGAGACACCATCGAGCAGGGTAGCAGCAGTTCCGGCTTCGGCTATACGGCGCGAGCGCTTGTCGAACGCCGCCTCAGTTCACACTGGACGCTGGGTGTCGGTATCGACATTCAGCAAGCGAAGGACTACACCCCAAGCCACGGCCTCATCTACCTGCGCTACTCCGCCTCCGGCTGGCAGGGCGATCTCGACAGCCCACCGCAGCCGCTTACGCCGTACGCGGATTTTAAATAGCGGTATCAGGAAAGATTGAGGGCTTCACCTTTACGCCACTGGCGCGGGCTAATGCCAAACCAGCGACGGAATGCACGGGAAAAGGCGCTCACCTCGGAATAGCCGAGCAACAGCGCCATTTCCGAAATCGGCAGTTGCTTCTGTTGAAGATAGTGCGTCGCCATTTCACAGCGCAGTTTGTCTACCAGCAGAGAGAAGCTGAGCCCTTCCTCCCGCAGACGACGCTGGAGCGACCAACTGGACAACCCCACCTTCTCCGCCACCTCTTCCAGCGTCGGCTCTTTCTGCATCAATAACAGATGAACCTGCGTACGCACCTGATCGACAATACTTTGCTGCGGTGACGTCTCGTTCAGACGGCGAATCGCATCTTGCATCACCAGCAGCAATGTCATGTCGCGATCCGGCATGGTGCGGGTCAGTTGGTGTTTGGGAATAAGCAGAGAATTATAGGGTTGATCGAAGTAAACCGGTGCATCAAACACCTTACAGTGCTCATGCCACATTTCCGGGCGCGGATGCTCAAAATGCACTTCACGCGGTGCCCAGTGCTTGCCCAAAACATGACGAATCAGGTTGAGCAGCATACCCAGCGTCAGTTCAGCATCCTGCCGGCGATGCAGAATGGCGCCGTGCCGAACCTGATAATCCAGCCGCCAGCAGTCGCCTTTATCCACCATGCGCGTCAGCGTGTCGTGCTGATGGCAGGGAAACGCCTTCACCACATTGTGCAGCGCCTGCTCCAGCGTATCCGAACATAAACCGATATAGCCGATCAGGCCTAATGACTGCGGTTTAAACTGCTTGCCGTAGCGTAAACCGAAATTATCAACGCCTGAATTGCGCGCGGCTTCCTCCATCACACGGCAATAGTTCACCAGCCCCAGACTGAGCGTCGGGCTGGCGAGCTGCTCGGGATCGACGCCGCTGATGCCGAAGATACGATCGGCATCACCGCCATTATCATGGATAAAGTCGCCGAGTCCGGTTGCCGCCGCCGCCAGCACGCCACAGTTGCGGGAGAACGCCGCATTCAGCGCCGAAGAGTACGTCACGTTTTCCATTGCCTTTCACCTCGCCGTATCACACGGCCCGCCAACGGGCCATGAAACGATCAGCAGACTTCATACCAGCAAGTTTCATACCAGAGCGTGAGGAAGTGAAATCAATGGGTTACAAATCTCTTGTGGGACGAGCAGGCATTACCATAGCGCACGCTGCCCGCCCGTGGTGCATTCAGGCCACGCCAATCGGCAGATCGCTGGTTTCCAGATAGCGCCGACACAGGCGCACGCTATGTTTTGCCCAGTCTGGCCCAAGACTCTGCGCCATCTCGGTTTCCGCGTGCGACCCTACCCACGCCGTAAGCTGGATGCGCCGCTGGATCAACAACGTCGGCAACAGCGCCAATTCCTCATCGCTGACGTGCGCCACACGCTCATAACCACACAGCCAGTTTTCAACCCACTCCGCCGCACGCGGATGGTGCTCAACAAAGCTGATCGCCGCGGCCAGATCGTGCAGATACCACCCCATACCGCAGTCATCAAAATCGATAACTCGCGTTTCGCCGCGATGCAGAAGCAGATTGGTCAGGCGCAGGTCGGCATGAATCAACCCGTAGCGGTGCGGCGCTTTGCCAAATTCCGCCATTTCCGCCCCCATACGCCCGATGGCTTCCTCGACAATACCGTGTTCGCCACGCGATAGGTTCGGCGCGTCACGCCAGTTTCCCCAATGGCTCTGCGCGCTGACCATCGTGTGATGATCCCAGACAATACGCTGGAAGCCGTCAGGTTTTTGCCATTGGCGGCTATGCTGGTGCAGGCGGGCGGTGATCTCGCCCAGTTGCTGGAACGCTCGCGGATCAATGCTGGTGGTCGGCATCTCGCCGTCAATCCAGTGAAACAGCACGGCATAGCGACAGGAACCGTCGGATAAACCCAGTGACTGCACCCGCTCCCCATCCACATTACGAACCGCTTCCGGCACGGCAATGCCCGTTTCTCGCAGCGCATCCAGCCACAGCAGCTCGCTTTCAATCTCCGCTTTCTGGTGATAGTGGCTGCGATGTAGCCGCAGTGCATAACGCTTACCTGCCGACGAAACAAGAAACGTCGCATTTTCCGAGCGGCACAGCAGCCGCACTTCCCCTTGCAGCGCCGCCGGATAGCAG
This sequence comes from Pectobacterium sp. PL152, assembly GCA_021907015.1. Classification (GTDB taxonomy): domain Bacteria; phylum Pseudomonadota; class Gammaproteobacteria; order Enterobacterales; family Enterobacteriaceae; genus Pectobacterium. Next base: position 2,349,293 of record CP091064.1, read on the forward strand.
GCAAGCGCCCGGTGCGCCAGCGCAGTAATTTCTGCATTACTTAAGGTGTCATATTGTTTAGCACTCATGGTTCCCACTCCGACGCGAGTCAACGAGCGTTCAGCATGGCGTGTGTCGTACAGAGAAACTTGACGCACCAGAACCCCGGTTTGACCCCAGAAGGCGCAGGCGCGATACCCACCGTAAAAGTTGACTTCAGCGCGCAGCATTCGATACGCCAGCGTCAAGTTTTCCACCAACAAGCGTGGGCATTATCGCTACACAAGCCAACAAGGGTTGCCGTACTGGCCCTAAATAACCATGAGCAGACTGACGGGGATAATGTGATGACGAGCAAATTAAAGCCCACGCTGGGCACCCTGCATTTGTGGGGTATCGCGGTAGGATTGGTAATTTCTGGTGAATATTTTGGCTGGAGCTACGGCTGGGGCGTCGCGGGCACGTTGGGATTTTTAGTCACGACGTTGTTCATTGCCGCCATGTACACCTGTTTTATTTTTAGCTTTACCGAACTCACCACGGCGATCCCCCATGCTGGCGGCCCTTTTGCCTATAGCCGACTCGCGTTCGGCGATCTGGGTGGCCTGATTGCTGGTATGGCCACGCTGATTGAATTTGTTTTCGCACCACCAGCCATTTCAATGGCGATTGGCGCCTATCTGAACGTGCAATACCCCGAGTTGAATCCCAAATTCGCGGCCGTTGGCGCATACCTTATCTTTATGAGCCTGAACATTCTCGGCGTGAAGCTGGCGGCGATGTTTGAGCTGGTGGTCACGCTGCTGGCCGTCATGGAACTGCTGGTGTTTATGGGCGTGGTTGCGCCAGGCTTCAGCCTGAGTAATTTCGTGGCACACGGTTGGGCGGGACAACATGAATTTTCACCCGCAGCCATTTCCGGTATGTTTGCAGCGATACCGTTCGCCATCTGGTTTTTCCTCGCTATCGAAGGCGCAGCAATGGCTGCCGAAGAAGCGAAAGATCCCAAACGCACGATTCCGCGAGCCTACGTCAGCGGCATCCTGACGCTGGTGGTGCTGGCAATTGGCGTGATGCTGATGGCGGGCGGCGTAGGCGACTGGCGTCAGCTCTCCGACCTCAACGATCCCTTGCCACAGGCCATGAAGCTCATCGTCGGGGAAAACTCCAACTGGATGCACATGCTGGTGTGGATTGGTCTGTTCGGTCTTATCGCCAGCTTCCATGGCATTATTCTGGGCTATTCTCGCCAGTTCTTCGCACTGGCGCGCGCGGGCTATCTTCCACCGGGGCTTGCCAAACTGTCCCGCTTCCACACGCCGCACCGCGCCATTCTGGCTGGTGGCGCGATCGGGATTGCCGCCATCTTCTGCGACGGGATTAACCTACAGGGCATGAACCTGACGGCAGCGATGATTACCATGGCGGTTTTTGGTGCCATCGTCATGTACATCATGAGCATGTTAAGCCTGTTCCGCCTGCGCCGTAGCGCCCCCAATATGGCACGCAGCTATCGTGCCCCTGGTTACCCCATCGTCCCCGCGTTCGCCCTCGTCTGCGCCATCATCTGCCTGATTGCGATGCTCTGGTTCAACCCGGTGATCGGTGGGCTGTTCTGCACCTTTATGCTGCTCGGCTATCTCTATTTCCTGACGACCAAAGCGCGACGGGAACATCTGCTTGAGCCGCTTGTCGCCGATGCTAACTAACACTGCGGCGCACATTTATAACGGGAGAGAGTATGGCAACACGTTCAACCATCATGGATACCAACAGCTTCCGCGCCGAACATGCCGACGCGCTGAGCGCGGATATCCGTACGCTGACCGACAAGCGCAGCCGGGTACTGGGTGAGTCTTATCGTCTGTTTTATCGCAAACCGGTTCATCTGGTGCGTGGCGAAGGGCAGTACCTGTGGGATGCCGACGGCAAGAAATACCTGGATGTGTATAACAACGTCGCCAGTATCGGCCACTGCCACCCTGCGGTGGTAGAGGCGGTACACCAACAGATGACAATGCTCAATACCCACACGCGCTATCTGCATGAGCGTATTCTGGACTATTCGGAGCAGCTCCTCGCCACCGCACCCACGGCGATCAACCGTGCCATGTATATGTGCACGGGTTCGGAAGCCAACGATCTGGCGATCCGCGTGGCGCGTGCCTGGAGCGGCGGCACAGGCGTGATCGTGACGCGTGAAGCCTACCACGGCACCAGCGATCTGACCTCCGGCGCCTCACCGGCATTGGGCAGCGGCCAACCGCTGGCAGCGACGACCCGACTGGTGCCGCCGCCGGACGCCTACCGCGTTAATACGCCGGACTTGGGCGTGTGGTTTGCCAATGAAATCCAGAAACAGATCGACGACATGGCGGCACACGGCATCAAATTTGCCGCGTTCCTTGCTGATTCCATCTTTTCTTCCGATGGCGTACACCCCAATCCGCGCAGCTTTTTGCGTCCTGTGGTTGATGTGGTTCACCGCAATGGCGGTATTTTCATCGCGGATGAAGTTCAGCCCGGTTTCGCACGCACTGGCGACGCCTTCTGGGGTTTCGCACGGCATGACGTCGTGCCGGATATCATCACTACCGGAAAACCCATGGGCAACGGCATCCCGGTTTCCGGGCTGCTGGCAAAAAGCGACGTACTCGCCGCCTTTAGCGACCAGATCCCCTACTTCAATACGTTCGGTGGGAATCCGGTGGCGATGGCCGCTGCGCAGGCGGTGCTGAAAGTGATTCACGATGAGCAACTTCAGGAACACAGCCGCGTCGTGGGCGCACAGTTGCTGGCAGAACTGACTACCCTGCAAGACAAATACGCCAGTGTAGGCAACGTGCGCGGCGCCGGACTCTTCATCGGGTTTGAGTTGGTGAGCGATAGAGACAGTAAAACGCCGGATAAAACGCTGGCGCTAAATCTGACGGAAGCACTACGCGATCGCGGTGTGCTGACATCGGTAGCAGGCCCTTATGGCAACGTGCTGAAACTACGCCCGCCGCTGGCGTTCCAGACGCAGGACATCGACTGGCTGGTCGGCGCACTGGATGACTGCCTGGGCGCGCTAACCCACGCCTGATTTCGCGAATCTCCTCCTTCCTCCTCATAGGGTTTCCATCACAGCGGAAACCCTATGATAAATATCAAGATTACACTATCTTGCGATATAGTTACCTGCCTATTTATATAAAAATGATAATGACTATCATTTTTATTCTCATAAATTAAATTTCTCAATGCATTCTGTCGAATTTCTATCGGGTATCGATTTTACCTAGTCATGGAATAAGGCATTTGTGTATATAAGCGCAAAATGTAAATCAACGTAAGGATCGCGTTCATTTTGTGTAAAACCCTTTCTTTTATAAGCCTTATTTTTTTGAGCCTCTGCAGCTCAACCTTCGCCGCTACCCCCATTAGCCCAACAGATCGGGATGCGCTGGAACTCCAGCAAAAGTCATTATTGGAGCAGGCCAAACAGCAGCGCTTATCGTTGGAAAACAGCACCACCTTAACGATACCCACGGTCACTGCACCAACAGCAAAGGATGCTGTCTGCTTCCCTATCCAAAGGATTACCTTTCACGATGCAGAGTCCCTTTCAACGAAAGATCGGGCCGCTATTCAGCAACGCTACCAAAACCGCTGCCTGGATTTAGCCACAGTCCATAACGCCGTGAGGGAAACGACCAACGCCTACCTTAATCGCGGCTTTGTCACCAGTCCGGCCTATTTACAGGAGCAAGACCTCTCCAGCGGCACGCTCATCATCAGCGTCAGCGAGGGAAAGATAGAAGCCATTCGCATGGAAGGGGAAACACCACTCGCAATCAAGATGGCCTTCCCGGGCTGGAAGGACGCATTCTCAATCTGCGCGATATCGAACAAGGGATGGAACAACTTAATCGCCTGCCTTCGCAGCAGGTTACGATTGATATTCAGCCGGGAAAACAGGCCGGAAGTTCGATTGTTTACCTCAAACGCACCACGCAAGCCCGCCCTATCACCCTGTCTCTCAGCACAGACAACAGCGGACAAAAAGCACGGGCCGCGAACAGCTTTCTACCCACCTAACGCTCGATAACCCGCTGCGACTCGCTGACCGCTGGTGGCTCACCGCCAGCCGTGATAGCGCATTCAGCCATAGCTACGGCAGCGAAGCCTTATCGGGCGGGATGTCTTTGCCTTATGGCTACTGGACGCTCGGCTACCAATACGCCTGGAATGACTTTTTCCAACCGATCCCGATTGGCAGCAGTGCATATCGCTATGCAGGGCAAAGTAATACCCATCGGCTCAGCCTCAACAGAACGCTCTATCGGGATGGGAAGCAGAGGCTGGCGCTGGATGGCGCGCTCTCCCGCCGACGCACAGAAAACCGCATGGCGGGCGAGCGCCTTGAGGTCAGCAGCCCTACGGTCAGTAGCGCTAGCCTTGGGCTCAGCTATAGCACCACACTGGCGGGCGGATATTTTACGCTCAACCCGATGTTAAGCCATGGCTTAAGGAGTTGGGGCGCAACGGATGACACAAAGGAAAACCGTGACCTGCCGCGCAGCGAGTTCCGCAAATTTAGCGCCAGCAGCAGCTATTTCTACCCACTTACCCCTTCGCTGACCTTCCTGACCTCCCTTTATGGCCAGACCACGCCGGACAACCTGTATACCAGCGAACGCATCTCGCTCGGCGGCGAGTATTCCGTGCGGGGATTTAAGGAACAAACGCTAACTGGCAATCGGGGTTTCTACTGGCGTAATGAACTGAATTGGCAATTCACCACGCTGCCATTTTTGGGAGATATCGCACTCACAACGGCAGTGGATAGCGGATGGATCGCGGGGAAAACTGGCAAAGTCGATGGTGGCAATATGACCGGCGCTTCCATCGGCCTGTCTGCATCTTCACGTTGGGTCAACCAATCAGTGTCGCTCGGCGTGCCGCTGCATTTCCCGGACGATCTCCATCCCGACAATGCCGTCGTTTACTGGCAAGTCTCCCTCCCCGTTACGGCACTTTTTGATTAAGTCATCGATTCACAGCAAAAGGAAAACAAGGAAAGTCACATGGAGAAATTCAATAACCGCACCACTCGTGGACTTAGCTATCTGCTGATCTACCTGACCGCAATTCAACCGTTACACCCCGCGTTCGCTGCACTCACACCAGACGGCCCACGCACGCAGGTCAACAACGCGGGTGCCGTCCCGGTCATCAATATCGCGACGCCAAACGCAGCGGGTGTTTCTCACAATACCTATCAAGATTTTAGCGTCGGGACGCCCGGGGCCGTACTCAACAACAGCATTGCCGCAGGCCAATCGCAGCTGGCCGGGCAGTTAAACGCTAACGCCAACCTCAATGGCAAAGCGGCCGATCTGATTATCAACGAGGTAACGGGCTCCACCCGCTCAGATCTGCAAGGAAAGATCGAAGTCTTCGGGAATAAAGCCAACGTATTGATTGCCAACCCGAACGGCATCACCTGTGATGGATGTGGATTCATCAACACACCTTCAGCCACGCTGACGACGGGTAAACCGGTGCTGGATCAGCAAGGCGCACTTGAAGCGTTGGAAGTGAAAAAGGCAGCATAACCATTGGTGGCAAAGGCCTGGACGGTTCAGCAACGGATTATGTCGATATCCTCAGCCGGGCAACCGAACTGAACGGCAAAATCAATGCGAAAAGCCTGACGCTGACTCAAGGCAGCAATCGGGTCGATTTCAAAACTGGCACCATCGCTCCTATCGCCGGAGAGGGTGCAAAACCACTGTTGGCAGTCGATACCAAAGCGCTCGGCGGCATGTATGCAGAACGCATCCGACTCGTGGCAACCGAGGATGGCGTCGGCGCTAACGTCGCTAACCTGACCAGCTCTCAGCAAGGCATTACGCTGGACAGCAAAGGTAAAATCCAGCTCGGTAATGTACACGCGAAAACCGACCTTAATCTGAATGCACAGCAGGTCGATATTGCTGCTGGCAATGCGGTAAAAAGTGACCGCGATATCACGCTTGCCAGTACCACTTTAAATAACCAAGGGAATATCGTCGCAGGCGAAGATATGCGCCTGTTCAACGATAGCCTGACCAACACGCAGGCCACCATTGAGGCCAACAACAATCTGTGGATCCAAAAGACGCGACGGGAAATAAAGGCGTTAAGGTAGAAAACCGTTCGGGGACGATTAAAACCAATACCGGGGATTTGGTTGTTCGGACGGAGCAGTTGGATAACTTACGTCACCAGTTCACAATAGAAGATAATGACATCGTTCCAACCTCAACATCCATCAAACCTTCAGAAGAAGGTGCAGAGATAACACATCAACCTCATTTTAAAGATAATAAAAATAAGAAATGGTTTGGGGATGCTATTGATAATGGTGTCGCACTGACAATTAATGAGGCGAAGACGCAGTATCTCCTGTCTCAGGAAACGCCTGAAGCTACAATTCTTTCTGGTAAAAATATTTATATTAATGCAACTCAATTGAATAACAATGCCAGTTTGATCTCAGCATCAAACAACATCATGCTTACCGGGAAAAACTTCACCTCGTTAAGCCATCGACTGGGGACAATGGATATACAGTCTGATTATATTTATGATATTGAGGAGAATTTACGGACCCCACCACCAGCCCCCAATTTTTTGACCCAAATAGAAAAGATTCCTCATGGGTTAAAATATTAGATTCTTTTACAACTGGCGTGAGAGCCTACCATTATCTTCTCGCATTACGGCTGGAAGTGATCTGGTTGTTGATTTTACAGACACATTAAGCTTTGATAAAAAGCACCTTACGATATCAAAACCCCAGATACAGTTTTCACTATTACATCTCAGCCAGCTATTACTGCAAAAATATCGTACTAAATGGAAAGAACATTTTCATCAACGATACGTTACAAGCAACAGAAAACATAACGGCGATAGCAGAAGAAAATATTTCTATCTTCGATGCAAAACTTCAGGCTGAAAAAAATTTATCAGCCATAGCAGGTAATAATATCTCTGCTTTCCAAGGGAGTTTCATCAGTCAAAACGCTATGCTCACAAGCCGTACGGGTGACATTACGATACACAGTCAGCCAAAAGATGAAAATTATTTAACAGGGCTTTATTATACACCAGAAAAACGTCAAAAATTCTCCACACTCTCTGCTTATGATAATCTAGACATTAACTCAGGTGGTAATATATATCTATCTGACATAGAGATATCACAAAGCAAAAACATAGCCCTTACAGCGAATAAAGATATATTACTCATCCATTCTGAAAATTTCTTACAACAATCACCAGATCTTTCTCCATCCTCGGAGCAACGTCAGCCTCTTTACAACGATGCCTTACTAAGAACCAGCGAAGTTAACGCCACAAACGATATTTTAATGAATGCTGGCGGCAGTCTTCTGTTGCAAGGAAAACGCCTTAATGCAGGAAAAGATATCAACCTCAGCGGTGCATTGGATGTAATAATCAATCCGAAGAGTAAAACAAAAGGATATTCTCTCGATTTTCTACCAAGTCGTGCCCCAGAGAGCGTCAGTCAACTATATAGCGGCAATAACCTACAAATTAGCGCAGGACGGGATATTGAAGCTCAAGGAATGAAAGTAAAAAGTAAAGGAAGAGCTACATTAGTCGCTGGGCGCGATTTCACTCTTCCCGCATTAGCATACTCATTCATTGATGATTTAAATGATAACAATAAAGATGATCGCCAATCTGTAGCCTCATTTCATACCGATAAAGAATTAACGCTCTCGGCGAATGGCACTCTTATTGCCACCGGAACCGATTTCTCTTCCGGTGGTGATATGACATTAAGTTCCGGCGGAAAAATGGAGTTTAACGCAGTAGCTAATCACGTCTATCGGGAAGGAGGCAACGAATATAGCGAGTCCGTTACGCAAAAAAATGCCGTCTTGAACAGCGGTGGAATACTCACGCTGTTATCCAACGGCAGCATTCTCTTCCAGGCGACCCAGCTTATCGCTAAAGGTGCATTAGATGCCGCAGCCAAAGGTGGTTTCCTCTATGCGCAAGCAGCGGAAGAAAGTAGCCATTACGAAAAACCACCACCACACGCAAATGGTACGGCAAGAAAACCACCATTCGGCAAACCAGCCACAATGTCACAAACAAAGTGACAGAATTCACCGCAGGCGGTGATATCAATCTGCTCAGCCGTGATGACAGCACCTATGAAGCCAGCAAAATCAACGCGGGCAAGAATGCAAAGCTGACCAGCACACAAGGAAGCATTAACTTCAAGGCGGTCAAAGACACTGCATTCGAGCAGACGATCACCACCTCCAAAGGGTTCTTCATCAAGAACAATGACAAAGGCTATACCAAAGACACCTGGTTGCTTCCAAGCATCTACTCTGGCGGCCAACTGACCATTGATGCCGCGACTGGCATTACTGCTGATACAAAAACCCAGAATGCGCAGTCCCTGCAAAATGCCCTACTAACGCTAGGTAATAACCCCGGCACAGCCTGGCTGAAAGACTTAAATACCCGCCCCGATGTGCAATGGAACGCGGTACAAGACGCTTACAGTACTTGGAACCACACCACACAAAGCCTGAACCCTGTTGTTGGAGCCGTGATTGCGATTGCCGTTGCGGCGGTAACCGCAGGAGCAGGCCTGGCTGCTGCTGCAGGTAACATGGCAGTTGGTGCTGTCGGAACGGGAGCCAGCGCGACAACAATTGCTGTCGTAAACGGTGCAGCTTATTCAGGCATGACGGCACTGACCTCGCAGGCAGCAGTCGCGCTGGTGGATAACAAAGGCAACCTGTCCAAAACGTTCCAGGCCATGAGCAGCAGTGACTCGGTCAAATCACTGGTTACCTCAATGGTGATCGGCGGTGCATTAGCAGGCTTCGATGAAGTTATGCAATTTAGCAAGGCTGCTAACGGCACAACCGTCATCGATCCTGCCAAGGCCAAACTGCCCATGCTCAGCAACGGTGACTGGAGCAAGGTCGCGCAGCGTGTCGCCGGACAGTCAGTTATCAGCTCCAGCATCGGTACTGCGATTAACGGCGGTAGCTTCAAAGATAATTTCACCACAGCACTCCTGAGTAATATCGGCAGTCAGATCAATGCGGAAGGGGCTAAGTTTATTGGGGATAAGGGAGAAGTCCTAGGCTTGCCGATAGATGACCCTAGACGAGTAATCAGCCATGCGGTTATTGCGGGTGTTGCAGCAGAAATCGGAGGGGGCAACGCTAAAGGGGCTGCGGCCGGTGCGTTGGCCGCAGAGCTAGCTGCAATCAGTTTAGGCAACACTTTCGTTGACCCAGCCTTAAGAGAAATACAGATAACCTCTACTGGCAGAATTATTGGTGCTTTGGCGGGAGCCGCCATTACCGGCAAAGCCAGTGGTGTTAATAGCGGTGCTAGTGCTGCCGAAAGTGTCCTGCTATATAACTTCCTTATGCATGATGAGCCAAAAACACTCGCCGAAAAATACGCTGCATGTAAAGGCAGTAGCGATTGTGAGCGTAATGTACGCAAGGAGATGAATCAAACATCAGTAAAGAACCAAGAGATATTTGAAGGATGCCGAGCAGCAGGTAATGCCACTTGTGTTAATGACATGCTTTATGGAATTTCCGAAGCATCAGGTTACGATGAGCTCGGCAGGTTGATTGGCTTCGATCTCTCTAATTCTTATAAAGAAATGGGGCAAAATGCTTATGACCGCGCCAATATCTGTGGCGGGGATATGAGTTACGGGTGTGGCCTAAAATTGTGGGCCGACCAACTACCTGAAGAGCTGCTAGGTGGGATACTCTCTTGGGGTATTGGGAAAGCTGTAAGCCCCTTAATTGGTAAATATTTTACTGAAACAGGCATACTATCTGCTAAAGAAACCGCTAATCGACTGGTGAATGGCAAATGGGTGGATGCTAATGGGCTTCCACTTCCTGTTCCACCAAGTGTTGGCGCGGCAGGAAGATTGCCCGTTGTATTACAAACTGGAGGACATACGATTACTGCAAGAACAGCTAATGGTTTAAATAAAGAATTTAACAAAAACCTGACCAGTAGAGAATGGGGAAGAGCTTTAGAATCATTGAAGGATGATTACAGTTTACGACATGACTTTCATGGGCGAATATTAGACAATGGAAATTATATTGATAAAGCGGGTAAAATAATTGGTAATATTGAGGATTACTTACCATGAACACTGTTAATTCAAGAATCACACCGCCAAATCCGAACTATGAGACATGTTTGGAGTGTCGCGCAAAGTTACTGATTTATCCTGGTGAGATGCACCCTGATGAAGTTAGCGCGATCCTCAATATTGAACCGACTCAGAAAAATATCATTGGTGATAGAAAAACAAATAGTTTAGGTCGAACCCGTGAAGTAAAAATATCAGGATGGTTTCTGTCATCCGAAGACTTCATTTCTTCAAAAGACCTAAGAGATCATATTGATTGGATTATCGCTAAGCTTGATCCTTGCCAAGAGGGTCTAAAAACTACAAAATATACCTGGCGTTAAGATGACACTCAGCTGTGTATGGTGGTCGGCAGTCGGTCACTGCGGTCCTGTGCTATGGCCAGAGCAGATGAAAGCATTAGCTGATTTAGATCTGGAATGTGCTTTTGATATCTATTTCTTTCCTGAAGAATAACATCAAGAAAACATATTAATGATAAAGTGCCTGATTTTAAACCAGGCACTAATCAATAGGTCAGTTATCTTATTTATAAAAATAATGAACAAAAACGAAATCTACGTTAAAATGCTTCTCCTCGCGATCCCTTATATTCGGAACGTACAGTCACATAAGGGAAGAACCGATCGTTCATGCTACTATGAAGCAGAACTTGTCCATAACCTGGCTTACACGATCTTGACGCCAGACTTTGAAGATCACGACATCTACTTTCTTAAAAATCAAGCAAGGTATTATATTGAAAACTGTAGCGATGAAATTTCAATAGCTTATAGCGGTCAAAAAGAACTTATATCATCTCTTTTTGAGATGGTTCCACAAGAAATGAAGTCTAAGCTCTTGTGGGAAGGTCCAAAATAAGAGATTAAGAGTAATTCAAACAACATCCATGAAGTTTAATTCATGGATGTTGTGAATAGTTAAAAATAATCCATAGGTAGGGGGAAGTAAACCGCTTCTCCTGACGTGCATTCAACTCAATACCCTATTGCTGCCCCTGCCGGGCGGCGGATATCATTGGCGCCGTACAGGTAACCTTCGCGTACTTTGCCGGATACCGCCGAGTCATTGCCCGAATCCGCAGGTGTCACACCCGCCGCACCCGGTAAGCCGACCAGAATCAGCTCCGCTGCGCCCCAAGGCGTTTGTTCCACCATCTTGTAGCCACGCTGCTTCAGCAGATTCAGCGTATCGGCAGACAGCCCGCGCTGTTCATAATACACCTCGTCCGGCAGCCACTGATGATGGATGCGCGGGGCGTCCACCGCTTCCTGCGGCGCCATGCCGTGGTCGATGATATTCAGCGCCGTTTGCAGCGTGATGGTGATAATGCGCGAACCACCGGGCGAACCGAGCACCATGAAGACTTTGCCGTCTTTCGTCACCAATGACGGGCTCATGGACGAAAGTGGGCGCTTACCGGGGGCGATCGAATTACGCTCTCCTTGCACCAACCCATACAGGTTTTTCTCGCCAACTTTCACGGTAAAGTCATCCATTTCGTTATTGAGGAAGAAACCTGTTCCCGGCGCAATCACCACCGAACCAAAACGCCCGTTCACGGTATACGTGGTGGACACCGCATTGCCCTGATTATCCACGATGGAGTAGTGCGTGGTTTCCGGTCGCTCGTGCGGACCAACACCCGGCTGCACGTTTTTGGACGGCGTCGCGTTCTCCGGCTCGATTTGTTTGCGGATTTCGGCAGCATAATCCTTACTCAACAAACGCTCGACAGGGTTGCTGACAAACGCCGGATCGCCAAGGTACGTGTTGCGATCCATGTAAGCGTGACGCATCGCTTCCGTCAGCACATGAACGGTGGCGGCAGAATTAAAGCCCGTCGATTTCATGTCGTAGCCTTCGACAATATTGAGGATTTCACACATCGTGACGCCACCGGAGCTGGGCGGCGGCGAAGAGACAAACTGATAGCCACGATAGTTGCAGGTTACCGGTGCCGTTTCGGTAATACGGTAATCGGCAAAATCAGCCGCCGTCAAAATGCCGCCGCCCTGCTTTGCCGCCTTCTCCACCGCCTGTGGAATCTCCCCCTTGTAGAAGGCATCCGGCCCTTTCGCGGCAATCGCTGCCAGGGTATTCGCCAGATCGGTTTGCACCAGCTTATCGCCGGGCTGCAACGGGCTACCGTCGGGACGCAGGAAAATGCGCGCCGCTTCAGGATCAGCTTTGAAGCGTTTTACCGTAGTATCCAAAATATCGGTATCTGCCCGCGTAAGTTCAAAACCTTCACGCGCCAGTTTAATCGCCGGTGCCATCACCTGCTCGCGCGTCAATTTGCCGTATTTTTGTAGCGCGGTATCCAGCCCCAGCACCGTACCCGGCACACCAGCGGCCAGATAGCCATATAGGCTCGCATCCTTTTTCACACTCCCATCCGCGTTCAGGTACATGTTGGCGCTGGCCGCCGCCGGTGCCGTTTCACGGAAGTTGATAAAGGTGTCTTTTCCATCGGCCAGATGCAGCGTCATAAACCCGCCACCGCCGATGTTGCCACAGCAGGGATTGACCACCGCCTGCGCATAGCCCACCGCCACGGCGGCATCAATCGCATTGCCGCCCATCTTCATGATATCGACGCCAATCTGCGAAGCCAGATACTGTGAACTAACCACCATACCGTTTTTCGCTTCCACCGCAGGGGCTGACGCCGCCTGCACAGCTCCACTCACCAGCAGCGTCGCCACGCTCAGCGACAGCAACCATTTTCCCGATGTTGTGTTTTTTGTTTTCATGAAGACCCCTTTATCCCGTTGATTTCACTCACTGCTTTTATGTCTACCCTCGTGTAAAGCTAACTTGCAAAGCCCGCGCCAATAAACGACCGCGGCTTAACGGATTCATCAGCAGCAGTAAGAAGCGTAGGAAAGGCATGAGAAATTGCGAAAATAGCCGCTTATCTTTGCGACGCTGCACGATAAATACGCACCATAATGGGACATACGGTTTATGACTGCCGCACAGGTAGCCATGAACGTAACCGTGCACCAAATACATTCACCAACAGGCCAGCCATAATCAGCATCGCACCCATGATTTGCAGCAGCGAGAGCGATTCACCAAGAAAAACGGCGGCGCTGATCAGCCCAACCACTGGCACCAACAGCGATAAGGGCGCCACCCGCCAGGTCTCATAGCGCGCCAGCAGGCTTCCCCAAATCCCGTAACCGATGATGGTGGCCGCAAACGCCAGATACGCTAACGACAAGATCGTCGGCAGTTGGATCGTCGTTAAACTGTGGACAATCGCGTCCCTGCCTTCGAACAGCCAGGAACTGATGAAAAACGGCACGACAGGCACCAGTGCACCCCACACCACCAGCGACATGATGCGTACATCGCTGTTTTTGCTCATGATAATCTTGTTGGTGATGTTACCTACCGCCCATGACAACGCCGCCGCCAGCGTCAGCAACAGCGTGGTGGTGGTCATACCGGAGGACATTTGCAGCGCCGTGCGCCCTTCTGCCAGCACCACCATCCCTATCGCGGCTATCAGAATCCCTACAACGTGATTCCAGCGCAGCTTTTCCGACAGCAAGACCGCGCCAACCAGCAGCGTAAAAAAGGCCTGAGCCTGTAGCACCAGAGAGGCAATCCCTGCGGGCATGCCCAGCTTGATAGCGAGAAACAGAAAGCCAAACTGACCGAAGCTGATGGTCATGCCATAGGCAATCAGCCATTTCAGGGGAATACGCGGGAATGGAACAAAGAAAATAGCCGGTAGCGCCACCAAAGAGAAACGTAGCCCTGCCAGCAAAAAGGGCGGCATGTCATTCAGACCGACCTTGATCACCACAAAATTCACACCCCATAACACCACGACACAAAGCGCAAGCAGCGCATCTCTCACCGACATTCTCATCCCCTGATCAAATACGTAACAAATACCTTCCTCAAGGTACGCGTAAAATGAAAAAACGGATAAGAAAAGATAATTATGACGTTACGTGACAATGACTAAGCGTAATCATGACGTGGAATAGCCGACCACCTGAATCAGTGGTCGGTCTAGAGAGCGTTTACTCGATGGCGATCGGTTTTTCTGTCAGCGTGGTTTTGTTATCACCCTGAATGGCTTTTACTTTCTGCTCCGTTTTCTGTACCGCCTCTGCGCTACTCAGCAGGCTATATGTCAGCTCAAACGTCGTGCTCTGACCAGGCTGAAGCTTTTTGACCCGCCCTTGCTCACGTTCAATCGTAACCGGGTAGGCGTAGTTAGTACCGGGTTCGATCCCTGTGACGTAGCCCTGTTTTTCCGTGTCCGTGTTTTTCCACAGCGTCAGCAGCGGCAGTTGATGGGTATCAAAGGCAATCGATACGCCCTTATTTCCCGCCTTGTTCACCAGCGCCGCCAGCGTTTTGCCCTGTGCATCCGTATACGGCGTAATGTTGAACACCATTTCATCAAAATCTTTTGTCGGCCCTTTATAGGTTTGCCAGGTGGACAAACCCGCTTTAGCATGGTCATTAAACGGAGAAATCTCTTTCACCGGCGCGATGAAACGCGCGCCTTCTTCCAGAATCGGCGTGCCAAAATTGCTGTGGTAGATAATCTGATAGTCGCGCGGGTAGTCGGCTTTGTTAGTCAGCACATCATGCACGGTAAACGACTCGCTGCCGGGAACGTAGCGCAGCTCGGTCCAGGTTTCCAGATTCGATTTCTTGAAGCTGTTTTCTTTCAGCAGGCCCCGCACCGTAATGGTATACGGCGCGCTCTCGCTGACTTCCACGACCACTTTAGAAGCCGGTGTGTTGCCTGCGCGGCCATGCAGGGTGTAGATCATGCCCTCGCTGACGACCGGGTGCCCCGTCCATTCGAAGCCGCAGCGCACCATCATCTCATTGAAACCTTCCAGCCAGCCCAGCCCGTTACGGCTTTCCAGATTGATGGTGTTCGGGTTTACGACCTCATCAACCGGCGAATCCCACCCCAAACGGATGTTTTTGCCCGTCACATGCAGTAAGTTCATCCCCCGCGTCGGACTGAGGGCAATTTTCAGCCCGTCCTGACTGGTAATCGTAATCACTTTACTGCCTTCCTGACGTCCGCCGTGCAGGACTTTTTGCTCAATGCTGAAATGCTGATTTTTGATCTTCAGGGCATCACTGCCAATTTGCCAGTTTCCCTTTTCTACACTGCCTTCAGCATCTGTCAGCACAAATGTCTGCGCCGATAGTTGCCATGATGTCAGCGCCAGTGTGATGCCTATAGCCAGTAATTTTTTCATGTTAACCATCCCTTTTTGCTGAATTGTTTTAGCTAATGCGAGCTAAAGACTACAAATCAGCTGATGGTCAGAATGTGATAACTATCACCAGATGGAAAAATTCGGCATTGTCGCGTTATTTATCCAATTAGCATCACTAATTCACCATGAATGGTATCTATATTTGCAGAATTATTGAGATATTGATCGGTAAAAGCTGACATCGTTTCAGCAACATAAAGCACGCGGTCTAAAATCCTTTTCTCGTCGGCATGAATTTCAGACATTCATGCTGAATTTTAAATATTTGGCGAGACAAAAATTATCAGATTGTTTTTGACCACATTGCACCCTATTGGCGCAAGCGCTATGGTTGCCGCTAACCTGTGTACGATCACTGATAAATAAACTATGAACTTTTCTCTTTTCGGCAAGAAATTCACGCGCCACGCTGGCATCACCCAATTAATGGACGACCTGAACGAAGGGCTGCGTACGCCAGGCGCAATCATGCTGGGGGCGGCAATCCGGCACACATTCCAGAGATGGACCGCTACTTCCAGCAACTGTGTCAGGAGATGCTGGAGCAAGGGAAATTAACGGAAGCGCTATGCAACTACGACGGTCCGCAAGGTAAGGATACGTTGCTTAAAGCGCTGGCCGAACTCCTGAGTAATGAATTAGGCTGGCAGATTGGACCACAGAATATTGCGCTGACAAATGGCAGCCAGAGTGCGTTTTTCTACTTATTTAACCTGTTTGCAGGTCGCCACAGCGATGGCAGCCTGAAAAAGGTGCTGTTCCCGCTGGCACCGGAATATATCGGCTATTCGGATTCCGGGCTGGACGACAACATGTTCGTCTCCGTTCGTCCGCAGATCGAACTGCTGCCCGAAGGGCAATTTAAATATCACGTCGATTTCGATCACCTGTCGATTACTGATGATATCGGGCTGGTCTGCGTATCCCGCCCAACCAATCCGACCGGTAACGTGCTGACCGACGACGAGCTGATGCGTCTGGATATTCTGGCGCAGCAGCACAAGGTTCCCTTGCTGATTGATAACGCCTATGGCGTACCGTTCCCCGGCATTATCTTCACTGACGCGACGCCGCTGTGGAACCCGAATATCATCCTATGTATGAGCCTGTCCAAGCTCGGTCTGCCCGGCTCACGCTGCGGTATCGTAATCGCGGATGAAAAGGTGATTTCCGCGATCGGCAACATGAACGGCATCATTAGTCTGTCTCCGGGGGCGGTCGGCCCGGCGCTGGCGCACGAGATGATTCAGCGTGGCGATCTGCTGCGCTTATCTAACGACGTCGTGCGCCCGTTCTACCAACAGCGTGTGACGGAAACTATCGCGATTATTCGTCGTTACCTGTCGCCTGAGCAGTGCCTGATTCATAAACCGGAAGGCGCAATCTTCCTGTGGCTGTGGTTTGGATCTGCCTATCACGACGGAAATCCTGTACCAGCGCCTGAAAAAACGCGGCGTCCTCATGGTGCCGGGACACTATTTCTTCCCCGGTCTGGATCAGGACTGGCCGCACGCTCATCAATGTATGCGCATGAACTATGTGCCGGAGCCGGAGAAAATCGAACAGGGTATTGCGATTCTGGCGGAAGAAGTTGAAAAGGCGATGCAGGAAGGCTAATTCACCGCCAAAGTAGACGCGTCGTGAAACGAAATACGGTGGGATGCGGGCAAACCAGCCCCACCGTTGTTATTTTGCCGTCCGCTTTCTTTATCTTTATTCACCTGCTTTCTGCCCCCTTTCATCCCCACAACATCAGTCGGCTAACGATTAATCATGGGGATTATTTTTCCCTTTAATCGGTAATAACTTTGGTTCATTCCCCAATCAATCGCTGATTCATTCCAAAAAGACGGCAGTCTCTCAACCCTAACAAAAACTTTTAGAATAAATGCGCATTCTGCGCAACTTATTGCTCACTTTCTGGTGGAAATCACTTTTTGCGCAATGCCTGCAAACGATTCGCGAAGTCTGCGCAATTTTTTGCTCAAATTTCGCTTAGGTAAAATTTGAATTAAGTAATTTCCATTACAAAACAATTACATAAAATTTGGCACATGGATTGCTATGTGAACGGTGAAGTTACTCATTCCGTTCAATAACAAGGAGCAAGACTATGCCAACTCCATGCTATATCAGCATCGAAGGTAAAACACAGGGCAACATCACCGCGGGTGCTTTCACATCTGATTCTGTCGGCAACATCTATGTGGAAGGCCACGAGGACGAAATGCTGGTACAGGAATTCAAACACATCGTCACCGTCCCAACCGACCCGCAGTCTGGTCAGCCATCCGGCCAGCGCGTACACAAGCCGTTCAAATTCACCGTCGCACTGAACAAAGCGGTTCCGCTGATGTACAACGCCCTGGCGTCCGGTGAAATGCTGCCAACCGTCACCCTGAAGTGGTATCGCACATCGGTTGAAGGCAAGCAGGAGCACTTCTTCTCTACCGTGCTGACCGATTCCACCATCGTGGACATCAACTGCCAGATGCCACACTGCCAGGATCCATCAAAACTGGACTACACCCAGTTGATCGAAGTGTCACTGGCCTACCGCAAAATTGACTGGGAGCACACGGTTGCCGGTACGTCCGGTTCTGATGACTGGCGTGCGCCGGTCGAAGCGTAATTCCTATTTAACCCGGGCTTGCCCGGGTTTTCTGCATTGAGCCATGGCCCACGCCATGCCTGAGTGTGGATGACAGCATCAGGAGGACGGATGGCAAACAGTACAGGATTACAGTTCACCGTTAAGGTCGGCGCATTGCCTGCATCGACCTTTGCCGTGGTGGATTTTCAGCTCAGCGAGGCGCTCAACCAGCCGTTTGCCCTGTCGCTGAATCTGGCCAGCCCCTTACCGGGGATCGATTTTGGTGCGGTTCTCGACCAACCTTGCGAACTCCTGGTGTGGTACGAAGGTGAACTCCAAAGACGCGTGAGCGGTATTGTCAGCGCGTTTGCGCAAGGCGATACCGGCTTTCGCCGCACGCGCTATCAGGCAGAAGTCCGTCCGGCCCTGTGGCGTTTGGGGCTACGTACCAATGCTCGTATCTTTCAGGCGCAGAAGCCTGAGGCAATTATCGGCGCCCTGCTGGAAGAAGCGGGCATCACCGACTACGCCTTTGCGCTGCGCAACGAGCACGCAGTGCGGGAATATTGCGTGCAGTACCGCGAAAGCGATTTAGCTTTTATTGCCCGACTGGCTGCCGAAGAAGGCCTGTTCTTCTTCCATGAGTTTGAGGAAGGCAAACACCGCGTTATCTTTGCCGACGATGCAGGCGCGTTGGCAAAAGGCCCTGAGCTGTTTTTCAACCTGGCAACACAGGGGCTGAGTGAAGGCGCATACGTGCGTCGTTTCCGCTATGCCGAGGCGGTGAGCACAGCAGAAGTCGCACTCAAAGACTACAGCTTCAAAACGCCAGCCTATGGCCTGTTGCACCAGAAGATCAGCGGAGAACTGGAACACCAGCGCGAAAGTTACCAACACTTCGACTACCCCGGTCGTTTTAAACAAGATCCGAGCGGTAAAGCCTTTACCGGCTATCGGCTGGATGCACTGCGAGCAGGGGCGATGACCGGCTCGGGCGAGTCCAATGCGGCTGAACTGATGCCGGGCAGCAGTTTTACCTTAACCGAACACCCCAATCTGGCACTTAATATCGGCTGGCAGTTGGTCGCCATCACCCACAGCGGGCAACAGCCGCAGGCGCTGGAAGAGGAAAGCGGCGGCGAACCGACCACCTACAGCAACAGCTTTGAAGTGGTGAAAGCCAGCACGACCTGGCGCGCCGACCTGCCCTACAAACCAATGGTAGACGGCCCGCAGATCGCCACCGTCGTCGGCCCGGCGGGTGAAGAAATTTACTGCGACCAGTACGGCCGGGTGAAACTGCAATTCCCGTGGGACCGCTACGGCGCAAACGATGACCAGAGCTCCTGCTGGGTACGCGTCAGCCAGGGTTGGGCCGGTGGCCAGTACGGCCTGATCGCTATTCCGCGCATCGGTCATGAAGTCATTGTGAGTTTCCTCGAAGGCGACCCG
Source organism: Pectobacterium sp. PL152 (assembly GCA_021907015.1). Taxonomy (GTDB): domain Bacteria; phylum Pseudomonadota; class Gammaproteobacteria; order Enterobacterales; family Enterobacteriaceae; genus Pectobacterium. The sequence goes on from CP091064.1 coordinate 2,368,812, forward strand.
GACCAGCCCATCGTGACGGGCAGAACCTTCCACGCCACCAACCCCTCACCCTACCCGCTACCCGCGAACAAGACACGCACGACCCTGCGCACCACCACCCACAAAGGCGCCGGGTTCAACGAACTGCGCTTTGAGGATCAGGCTGGGCAGGAAGAAGTATTTATCCATGCCCAGAAAGACATGAACACCGTGGTGCTGAATAACCGCAGTACGGGTGTAGGCGTCGACCATGCAGAGAACGTCGGACGGGATCAGATCAGTGTCATAGGCCGCCATCAAATTCTTAACGTCGTCGAGAATCAGGGAACGGAGATTCAGGGTGCCCAGAAAGTCATCATCGGAGCAGGTCGAGAAACCGAGGTCACGATGAACGACAAGCTGACGGTAACGGGAAATATCACCATCACCTCGACTGGCGGCAATATCGAACTGACGACGGGCGCAGGATCGCTGACCATTTATCAGAATGGCAATATCGACATCAAAGGCGTGAAGGTCAACGTAATTGGCAGTGAACGTATTGATTTAAATAAATAATCTGAGAATGAGTCACCATGCTACAGGTGTGGTGGCTAGAGCTTACAACGACACCATTATTCGAGACATTTTATCGTGACGACGACATCTTCTTCCCACTGCATCTTCACCGAAGGCCGCATCACGTTGCCCGACGGCTACCGCGATCGCACAGTGAATGCGTTTACGCCCAGTCAGGAAGGCGAACCCGCTTTTACGGTTTCACGTGATGTACTGAACGACGGAGAGGTATTGAGCGGCTACATCGATAGACAGTTGGATCTGATGACTCAGCATTTTAAAGGCTGGAAAACAAAGACCCGTGAAGCGATTTGGTTGGGCAATCACGTTCTGGAAGGTGAAAGCCTTCAGGCAAGTTATATGCGTGATGGTCAACGTATTTGGCAGCAGCAGGCGGTATTCGCATTAGATAGCGTACAGATTCTGGTTTTCACCTTATCGAAAACCGCCGCACCGTCTGCTGCTGATGAGTCTCGGTTCAACGCCCTGCTCGGGAGCTTTACGTTTAACCAATAACGATAAGGAATATTGTTATGTTTGAAGCCGCGCGCGTTGGTGATGGGATCGGGCATTCGGGTGCGTTAGCAGGCATGATTGCGGGCACCATCGTCGGTGGTCTGATTGCCGCAGTCGGTGGCATTGCTGCCGGTGCCTTATTTGTTGCGGGTCTCGCCTCCTCTTGCCTGGGCGTTGGCGTATTATTGATTGGCCTCAGTTTTGCTGTGGGTTGGGCAACTGGCGTGCTGGCAGAAAAAGCCCGTGATAGCATTGCCGAGGCAGGTGCCAGCAGCATGTCGAAGGCCGGAACCATTGATACGGGTTCACGCAATGTGTTCATCAACGGTATGAAGGCCGCCCTTGCCACCCTGAGTGTCGCCAGCTGTAGCAAAGACGGACCGTCCATGCAGGTGGCACAGGGCTCAGAAACGGTATACATCAACAGCCAGCCAGCATCCCGCCTTGGCGATAAAGTGAACTGCGGCGCCACTATCACGGAAGGTTCTTCCAATGTTTTCATCGGTGGTAAAGCCAAATCCACATTACCTATCAAACCGGAAGTTCCCGAGTGGCTCTATAAAGTCTCTGATTTAACACTGCTTTTCGCCGGATTAATTGGTGGCGTTGGCGGCGCTGCAAGCAAGCTCGGAAAACTGGGCCAACTTTTACAGAAAATCCCCGGTATCAATAAGATCCAACGCATTGCCTGCCGTTTTGGCGTGCTCATGACCAGCGTCGCGGCTGGGGGCATTATCGCCCGCCCGATAGACATCGTAAGTGGTCAAAAATTTCTGTCAGATGAAGATGAGCTGGATTTTGTCCTCCCCTCTCGCTTATCCGTGTATTGGCAACGTTACTGGCGTAGCGGTAACCCCGGCGATAGTGTATTGGGAAAAGGATGGAGCCTGTTCTGGGAAACGACGCTAACGCGCTATCAGGACGGTCTGGTCTGGCGTGCGCCGTCAGGCGATCTGATTTCCTTCCTTTCGTTCCCATCGGCCAGCGAACCTACTGTCCGCCAGAAAAACGCTGGCTGGAGCACCATCAGGATGAGAGCTGGTCGGTTTATGGTCCGGATGGGGAAGTATGGTATTACACGGCGTTGTCTCCGCAGGAAAAGCGGTGCTGACACGCATTGCCGAACCATGTGGCAATGACATGCTCCTTTTCTGGAACGACGACGACACGCTTAGCGCACTCACTGACTGCGCCGGGCGGCACATCACATGCCGATATCTTGATGGACGGCTGGAAAGCGTCTGGCTGGATGAATCGACCTGTCTTGTGCACTATACCTACAATACGCAAAGGCAGCTTGTCACCGTCACCGGGCGGGGCGGTAGCGTGCGCCGTCGTTTTACCTGGCAAGATGACGGGCTGATGGCGAGTCATGAAGATGCCAACGGCCTGCTCAGCGAATATCAGTGGCAGGAGATTGCCGATTTACCTCGCGTAGTGGCATACCGGAATAGCGCGGGTGAACAACTCACGCTGGAGTACGACTTTGCCGGACAGCGGAGAAGTGCTCGCCGGGAGGACGGCCTCGTTGCACAGTGGGAGCTTGACAGTGATGACCACGTCGTTCGCTTTACCGATTACGACGGTCGCGAAACCAACCTGAATTATACCGACGGCGAGCTGTGTGAAGTCATCCTTCCCGGCGGGGCAAGTCGCAAAACCATATGGGACAGCTATGGGCGTTTACTCAGTGAAATTGACCCGTTAGGTCGGGAAACACACTACCAGTGGTATCGGCTGACGGATAACATTGCGCTGGTGACGTATGCCGACGGCAGCCAGGAGCAAATGCAGTATGACGACCTCAACCGATTGGTTGAGGAGGTCGATGCACTGGGTAACCCAACACGTTATCACTATCCCAATACACAGGAGAACTTACCGGACAGCGTGATCGACGCTCTGGGCGGCACCGTGAGGCTGGTCTGGAATAACCAAGGGCTGCTGACGGCCCGTACCGACTGTTCAGGACAATGCAGCACCTTCGAGTATGACCATTACGGACAACTGCTGGCTTCTGTCGATGCGGAAGGCCACACCACCCGCCGGGAGTGGGATGCCTGTGGACAACTGACTGGCGTTATCTACCCGGATGGTCGCCGGGAAACGCTGCGCTGGAATGCCCGTGGTCAGTTACAGGCATGGCGTGATGCACAGAACAACGAAGTACGCTGGCAGTATAACGCATTAGGCCAGCCCGTCAGTGTGACAGACCGCCTCCGCCGGACAAAGCACTGGCACTATGATACGCGCGGGCTGTTGTTGCGATTAGATAATGGCAACGGTGCAGAATACCAATTTGGCTATGATGCCGTCGGCCGACTGGTTAAAGAACGGCGCGTAGATGGCGTCGAGCTAACATTCCGCTACGACGACGCAGGCCACTTATGTCAGCGCTCACAGCGCGGAAATGCGGCGAATGATGCCGCCATCGCGCACGTTTATCAGCATGATGCCGCCGGGCAACTGGTGCGCCGAGCACATGCACACGCCGAGTTTCATTACCAGCACAGTGACAGAGGGCGGCTGGTTTCGCTAAAACGTGAGCCTACCGAGGAAGGCCTCGCGTTGGGACTCACCGCCGATGAGGTCAGATTGACCTATGATGCCGCAGGCTATCTGTCGGGAGAGTACGGCAGTGAGGGAGACATTTGCTATACGCGGGACGAACTGGGGAATGTAAGTACCCTGTCTCTGCCGGATGGTGACGCGCTGCGCTGGCTGCGCTACGGTTCAGGCCACGTCAGCGCAGTAAAATTCAATCATCAAGTGGTCAGCGAGTTTACCCGTGACCGCTTACACCGGGAAATCACCCGCACTCAAGGACGACGTGAACAGCGGCGAGAGTATGACAGTTTAGGCCGCCTGACCTCACAGCGCAGCGGGCTCTGGGATGTCACCCAGCCCGAACAGCAGATATTATCGCGAGCCCTAAGTTACACCGCATCCGGAGAACTGGCCTCAGTCCGCGACAGCCTGCGAGGCGATGTTCAGTACGATTACGATGCAGAGGGCCGCCTGCTGAAGCGCATTGACGTGCACTGGCAGGTACACCACCGGGCATACGGCTATGATGCAGCGGACAACATACAGGACATCAGCCGTTCATCTTCTGCTTTCCCGTTATCAGACAACCGTCTGCTGAACTGGCGCAATCTCTGGAACCAGTATGACGGTCAGGGTAACCTGACACAGCGGCGTGATGGTGGAACAGAACAATTTTATCGGTACGACGCCGATAATCGACTGCTGGAAGCTCGGGGACGAGGGCCGCAGGGCGACTTTGTCGCACGCTATAGCTATGACGCACTGGGCAGACGCACCCGCAAAACGGTTATCTGGGGCGAAAACGAGAGGCAGGAAGAAACTCGTTTTCTGTGGGAAGGTTTCCGGCTGTTGCAGGCCAGACACGCTGACCGAACAGAAAGTTACATGTATGACCCGAACGTCTGGTGGTCACCGTTAGCACGTATCAGCCAGCAATCGGGAGAGCGCGACGGCGATATCCGCTGGTTCAACACCGATCTGAATGGCGCACCGCTGGAAATGACGGATGCGGACGGCTCGGTCCGCTGGAGCGGAGACTACAGCAGCTTCGGTGCAGTCAACGGACAAACGCAGGACAGCGAAGGACTGCGCCACGGCAAACCGGTGGAATCCCAGCCGTTACGCTACGCCGGACAATACGCGGATGAAGAAACCGGTTTGCACTACAACCTGTTCCGCTACTATGATCCCACTGTAGGCCGGTTCACCACGCAAGACCCGATTGGGCTGGCGGGCGGGATTAACCTTTATCAGTATGCGCCTAACCCTTTATCTTGGGTTGATCCGCTTGGACTAACAGGGACATATATTTTTACTGATGAAGTTACATCGTATATTGGCAAAGGGCCAGAGTCTCGAATGAATAGCTCCATGAATTATCGTATAGGTGGTAAATCTAATGCTACACAATTCGCACATATGGATTTTGGTGACAATAAATTAGGTTTTATGGTTGAGCACCGATTGATGGAGAAATATAATGCCCGTTACTCCCCTGATTTTGCGAATAGTGAACGTATAAACTCACCAGGTAAAAAACTATATGATGCTGCAGATGCTAAAACTCAGAAGAAGGTTAATCAGCTAGCTAATAAATTAGACGAGAAATTTAAAGCATCTAAAAATCAAAACCATCTAAAGCATCTACATGCTAAGGGGTAATGCCGTGAAAACTGTTTTTATAATGAAAACACACAAGAGCTTGAAATACCATTTGATGTTCTTTCTAAGGGGTTTCCTATGCTGAAAAAAATGAATTTAATAGTATTAAAATAATTAATTCAATAGAAAAGGGTAGCGTCGGGCTTGACTTAACCCCATTGGCTGGAAATAACAGTATATCTTCTGTTTATATCGCCGATGATGTCAATTTAAATAAGGTTGATTTATCGCCGCTATATGAAATGAATGCAATAAAAAAATAACAATGCAATATTTAAAGGGAAAAATAGAGTTCTCTAAATTTCCCGCATTGGAAACTCTTTATATAACAAAAGCAGACAGTGAAATAGATATATTAAATGTTAATGGATTAAAAGATCTTTTGTTGGTTTCTACAAAAAATATTGATTGTGGTTTTATATCTAATCTGAAAGGGTTGGAGTCTCTTAGAATTAGTAGTGCTAAGCTCAAGAGCTTGTCGGGAATAGAATTTCTCTGTGCATTGAAAACTCTAAGAATAACTTACTGCCCAAGTTTATTAGATATTTCAGGTGTAAATAAAATAAAAAATCTATCTCATCTTTATGTCGAGAAGTGTAAGGGTTTGACCGATTTTTCTTTTCTTTCTGGCAATGAATCCATTAGAGATTTGTTTTTGTCAGATGTTGATTCACTCGATTTTATTCCTTCAATGAAATCTATTGAAAATATTAAATTTTGGAATCTAAAGGATGGTGATATGAATTACCTTTTGATGCGCCAACACTTAAGAAAGTTGATTTTCATCCTATGAAAAAAACTATACTCACAAAAAGATGAAATAAATAACATCATAGGAAAATGATGTTTAATCATTGGAAATAAAAATCAAGGGTGAATATAAAACGCTTTCGGTTAGTGATAATTTACGATGTGACGTCGAGTACGATTACGAAGGGAGTTTGGTGAAACGGGCAGATGTACACTGGCAGGTGCGCCACCGGGCGTACGGGTATGATGGTCAGGGTAACCTGACGCGGCGGCGTGAAGGCGAAACAGAGCAGTATGATGCAGACAACCGTCTGGTTGCTACGCGGGGCAGTACGCGGATGACGAAACCGGGCTGCACTACAACCTGTTCCGCTATTACGACCCGACGGTAGGCCGGTTTACCACACAGGACCCGATTGGGCTGGCGGGCGGGATTAACCTCTATCAGTATGCGCCGAACCCGCTGGGGTGGGTGGATCCGCTGGGGTTGAATGACAATCCTCTTATTGGTTTAGATCTTGCCAATATGACAAAGCAAGAGATCAATGAGGTGTTATCAAAATCGGAAAATATCTCATGGAAAGGAGGGTCACCTGATGGACGATTTTCTCAATGGAAATATACAGATACAGACTCAACAGCAGTCAGGCTCGATCCGCCAGATAAAGTTACACTTTACGATCATGCCCATCTGTATGATAAAGCAGGTAATTCATTAGACATCAATGGCAACATTGTTGACTTTAAATCACCTGCAGCCCATAACAAAACAGGTTGTTAGAAAACATGAAACTCGAAACTATTGAAACCGCCGATTGCAATGTAATCAGTACTACAATAAAAACAGATGAAATAAGAATGCTCTTTGAGTCCATCTATGACATGGATAAGAAAGAGTATATTAATAATGTAGCACTGGTAATTATTGATTGGATAAAATTTGAAGCAAAACTTCTAGTATCAAATGGGCCGAATCAGGCACATAAAGAAAAAAAAAAAAATTAACCATTGAAAATCTTGAATACTTTGAATTAATTCAAAAATCTCATATTCCAATAATGAATTACGATTACAAGGATATAGTATGAATTCAGGAGACTGGTTGGAATATCAGTTTACAGACGCTAACTATCGTTTTGAAAAATATAATATTTTATCTAAATAGCTGTGCAGATATAGAATAACAGGACAGCGAACGGCTGCGCCACGGCAAACCGGTGGAATCCCAGCCGTTACGCTACGCCGGACAATACGCGGATGAAGAAACCGGTTTGCACTACAACCTGTTCCGCTACTATGATCCCACTGTAGGCCGATTCACCACGCAAGACCCGATTGGGCTGGCGGGTGGGATAAATCTTTATCAGTATGCGCCGAACCCGCTGGGGTGGGTGGATCCGCTGGGGTTGTGGGCTTTTTATCAACTTATCAATTCTGCCGGTGAAGTTGTGTATTATGGAATAACCGATAGAACAGTTCAGCAACGAGTCATTGAGCATGCAAGTGATGGGAGAGTATTTTCCCAAGTTAGTTTTGTTGATGGACTTCAAAATAGAATTGCAGCGAGAAATTTAGAGGGTTCAGCATTGATCATGCTCTAGGGAACTCTAACATTACTAATGCTGTCAGGAAGGATGGTGGTTTTTATCATAGCTATGACCCAAATAATTTGGCTCATGGGCGAAGTTATCTTAGCCAAACTCAGATTAGTGATGCGCTTTCCAGTGGAAAACTGTAAACGTTGATAGTAAAGGTAAATTTAAGGGAGGTTGCTGAATGAGTCAGGTAGAAAAAAACATTAATGCTCTAGAAATTATTTCCAATAAGATAAAGTCTTTTGACTCGATGCATGACGATATAAAAGAAATATCATTATTAATAAATGAATTAGAGATAATTGTTAGAAAAGAACAGTCAAAACATTATGAGATTTTCTTTTCTGACCTATCTTTAGCCAATAAAATAATTTCTTTGTGCAAAACAGGAATTTTTAATACCAGTACGATTATAAATTCCGTTTCAGTAATAGGGAATATGATTAAGAGATATGGACTTCCCCAGAAAATGATTTTTTTATTTTTTTATGATTTGAAACATATAAAAAGTAAATTATTACGTCTCTTTATTTATTATGCAGCTCCCGCAATTTAATACTCAAAAAGATAAATGGGATTATCTTATTTCAGTTCCTGAAATATCACCAAAAATAAATCGGAGAGGAATTTTTATATTGAACTAAAAAAATAATAAACTCCAATGAAGTTATTCCAGATTATTACAGAAATAGATTTGTAATTATAATTGAGAAGTTAATTGATAACGCAAAAATGATTTTTATAAAACAGAATATAAAGAACTAATGTTAGAAATAACTAAATAACTTCTCTAAATGGTAGTTCATTTGAAAGGAAATCAGTCTAAAACAGGCAACCTGAACAATATTACACCGGGTGGAATTATACCAATAATAACATTTATTCCGTGAAGAACAGCGGTTGATGAAAAAAGAGGAATTATTGGGAATTCAAGATAAAAGCCTGATTTGGACTAAACAATCATAATTAAGGATAAGATATTGAGGTAACAAAATAATAAATACTGACTACTTAAGTCATTGATCCTATGGTAGTCAATAAGAGTTAAGGCTACCATATTGCGAGGCGATGTTCAGTACGATGTCGAGGGCCGCCTGCTGAAGCGCATTGACGTGCACTGACAGGTACACCACCGACCTGAATGGCGCACCGCTGGATATGACGGATGCGGACGGCTCGGTCCGCTGGAGCGGAGACTACAGTAGCTTCGGTGCAGCCAACGGACAAACGCAGGACAGCGAAGGGCTGCACCACGGCAAACCGGTGGAATCCCAGCCGTTACGCTACGCCGGACAATACGCGGATGAAGAAACCGGTTTGCACTACAACCTGTTCCGCTACTATGATCCCACTGTAGGCCGATTCACCACGCAAGACCCGATTGGGCTGGCGGGCGGAATTAACCTCTATCAGTATGCGCCGAATACCAATGCACAGCATACACTCGATGTCCCACGCCCCGGTAAAGCAGCGTGGGAACATCGAAGGCAAACAGGCGACGGCGGTGCCCTGTTCGTCCTGATCGACAGCGAAGCAGGCGACCTGCTGTTCGCCGTAGGTTTTCAACTGCGGCTGGAACTGTGTGCAGGTGCTGAAGCAGCGCTGGCAGCGGGCGTTGAACGCACAGCCCGGCGGTGGATTCAGCGGGCTGGGCAACTCGCCAGTCAGCTTGATGCGCTCGCGGCGTAAATCCGGGTTCAGACGCGGCGTCGCGGACAGTAACGCCTGTGTATAAGGGTGGCGTGGGTTGTTAAAAATGGCATCTTTACTGCCCTTCTCGACACAGCGACCCAGATACATCACCATCACTTCATCAGCGATATGCTCGACGACTGACAGATCGTGCGAAATGAAGACGTAAGACAGCCCCAAGTCCTGCTGCAAATCCATCATCAGGTTCAGCACCTGTGCGCGCACCGATACGTCCAACGCCGAAACCGGTTCATCGGCAATCACCACGTCCGGGTCCAACATCAGCCCACGAGCGATAGCAATACGCTGACGCTGGCCGCCAGAGAACATATGCGGATAGCGGTCATAATGTTCCGTTTTCAGCCCGACTTTCGCCATCATCGCCAGCGCTTTTTCACGGCGTTCGGCTTTTGACAGTTCCGTGTTGATCAGCAGCGGTTCTTCGAGGATCTGTCCGACTTTCTTACGTGGATTCAGCGATCCGTAAGGATTCTGGAACACGATCTGGATCTTCTGTCGACGCAGTTTCTGCGCTTCAGGATCGGGTTTCAGCAGATCCTGTCCCTGATAGTACAGCTCACCGTCAGACGGGGTTTCGATCATCGTCAGCAGACGGCCCAGCGTGGATTTCCCACAGCCAGACTCTCCCACCACCGCCAGCGTTTTACCGCGCTCCAGCGTAAAGGAAACACCGTCCAGCGCTTTCACCATCCGCTCCGGTGCGAAAAAGCCTTTCTTCACCGGGTAGTGTTTTTTCAAATCAATCGCATGCAGTAAATACGGCTGCGATGTGGCGTTCAGTTCACTCATAGGGTCGGTCTCCCCGCATCATCCAGCGGTGTATGACATTTCACCTGACGACCAGGAATATCGCGCAGTGCAGGTTCTTCCTGACGGCAACGGTCCTGCGCATAGGGGCAGCGTGGGTTTAACAGACAGCCGTTCGGGCGATCGTATTTGCCCGGCACCACGCCCGGCAGCGATGCCAGTCGGGATTTGTCCGCCGCGAACTCCGGCAGCGCACGCAGTAATGCCTGGGTATACGGATGACGCGGCGCGCTGAAAATATCCGCCGCTTTGCCTGATTCCACCACCTGACCGGCATACATCACAATAATGTGGTGTGCCGCTTCAGCCACCAGCGCCAAATCGTGCGTAATCAGGATCAGCGCCATGTTCTCGCGCTGCTGCAGTTCGAGCAGCAGTTCAATAATCTGCGCCTGAATGGTCACGTCCAGCGCCGTCGTTGGCTCATCGGCAATCAGCAGCTTCGGCCGACAGGCAATCGCCATCGCAATCATCACGCGCTGGCTCATCCCGCCGGAAAGCTGGTGCGGATAAACATCAAGACGCGAAGCCGGATCGGGAATCCCAACCAGCGTCAGCAGGTCAATCGCCCGCTGACGACGGGTTTTGCGGTTACCGCCCTGATGCACCTTGATGGCTTCCATGATCTGGTAGCCCACGGTGTAGCACGGGTTCAGGCTGGTCATCGGGTCCTGGAAGATCATCGCGACCTCCGAGCCCACCAGATTACGCCGTTCTTTCTCAGAAATTTGCTTTAAATCACGCTGGTTAAATTCCAGCTTGTCGGCCATCACTTTACCGGGGTAGTCAATCAGCCCCATTATCGCCAGCGAGCTGACGGATTTACCGGAGCCGGATTCCCCGACGATACCGACCACCTGCCCTTCTTCCACCTGATAACTGATGCGATCGACCGCCCGAAACGGCAGATCCTCGTCACCAAAGTGAACCGACAGTTTATCTACATTGAGCAACGCCATCTCTCTACCTCTGTTACTGCTTGAGTTTGGGGTCGAGAGCATCACGCAAGCCGTCCCCCATCAGGTTAAACGCCAATACCGTCAGTAAGATTGCCAGACCGGGGAACGTCACCACCCACCAGGCGCTTTGCGCAAACTGCAAAACGTCCGACAGCATGGTGCCCCATTCTGGCGTTGGCGGCTGTGCGCCCATACCGAGGAAACCCAAAGCAGCCATATCAAGAATGGCGTTAGAGAAACCGAGAGACGCCTGCACAATCAGCGGCGCCAGACAGTTAGGAAGAATGTTGACGAACATCTGGCGCGCCGAACCGGCTCCCGCCACGCGTGAAGCCGTGACGTAATCGCGGTTAACTTCCACCAGCACCGCCGCACGGGTCAAACGGACGTAGTGCGGTAATGCCACGAAGGTCAGCGCCAGCGAGGCGTTCACAATCGAAGGCCCGAAAACGGCCACCAGCACCAGCGCCAGCAGCAGGCTTGGCAGCGCCAGCATGATATCGACGATACGCATGATGAGCGCATCAACCACACCGCCGAAATACCCAGCCAGCAGCCCAAAGATCACGCCCAGCACCAGCGACAGCGCCACCACCAGACAGCCGACCAGCAGCGACAGGCGTGCGCCATACATCAGACGGGACAGGACATCGCGCCCAACATCGTCCGTTCCCAGAATAAACTGCCAGCTTCCGCCCTCTTGCCAGACCGGCGGACGCAGCAGCGCATCGCGGAACTGCTCAGCGGGCGCATGCGGTGCCAGTACGTTGGCGCCAATGGCGATCACCAGCATCAGCACGACATACACCATGCCAACGACCGCCCCTTTGTTACGTTTAAAATAGTGCCAGAATTCCTGTAGCGGGGTCATCGGCTTCGGTGCGCTATTTACAACAGGTTCAGTGACTTGTGTCATCTTAGCCTTCCCCTTATTTCTTGTGACGGATGCGTGGGTTAACCACACCGTAGAGCACATCCACCAGCAGGTTAACCAGAATGATCATGGTTGCTACCAGCAACACCCCGCCCTGAACTACCGGATAGTCACGACGCTGCAACGCATCGATCAACCACCGTCCCAGTCCCGGCCAGGAGAAAATGGTTTCCGTCAGGATTGCTCCGGCTAGCATAGTGCCGACCTGCAGGCCAATCACCGTCACTACCGGCAGCATCGCATTACGCAACGCGTGCACCACAATCACGCGCAGGCGGCTCAGCCCTTTGGCGCGAGCAGTACGAATGTAGTCCTCGCCCAGCACTTCCAGCATCGCGGAGCGCGTCATACGCACAATCACCGCCAGTGGAATGGTACCCAGCACGATGGCAGGCAGAATCATGTGTTCAACCGCGTCGATAAAGTCGCCTTTCTCACCCCAGAACAGGGTATCGATCAGCATAAAGCCAGTCAGCGGCATGCTGTCATCGAGGAAAATCGTGTCGCTAATGCGCCCCGAAACGGGCGTCAGGTTGAGCTGGACGGAAACCAGCATGATCAGCATCATGCCCCACCAGAAGATAGGCATGGAGTAACCCGTCAGCGCCAGGCCAACAGACGTATGATCGAAGATGGAGCCGCGTTTAACCGCAGCCAGCACACCAACCGGAATCCCCACTGCGATAGCAAACATCATCGCGCAGATACCCAGTTCCAGCGTCGCTTTGAAGCGAGGCACAAATTCTTCCCACACGGGGATACGACTCTTGAGGGAGATCCCCAGATCGCCCTGCATCACACCGCCAATATAGTGGAGGTATTGCTGCCACAGCGGCTTATCCAGCCCCATTTCAGCCAGCAATTGCGCATGGCGCTCGGCGGAGATACCCCGTTCCCCCGCCATGATCATCACCGGGTCGCCCGGAATCATGTGCACGAATGCGAAGGTCAACAGGGTGATACCAATAAACGTTGGGATAACTAACCCCAAACGCCGGAGTATGAACTGCAACATATCCCGAACTCTCTATTCATGCCCGTTGGCTCATTGGCCATCAGGCTTATCATTGCTCACAGATAAAAAATCGCCAGATGCGATTTTAACGTCGTGTGCGACGGCCCGCTGTGTGGCGGACAGGGAAGCCCGCCATAAGACTTTAACGGGCAAGAAACCCCGCCCCCACGGTTCCTCTAACGAGAAACCGCAAGGTCGGGGTTTTTAGTGTCCGTGAAAATCGAGCGGCTGACTTAATCCAACGTCACGTTGTTGAAGCTATGCACACCACGCGGCTGAACCACATAACCTTTCACGTTTTTACGTACAGGTTCGTACACGGTAGAGTGCGCGACAATCAGCGCCGGAGCCTGATCGTGCATCACAACCTGTGCCTGCTTGTACAGTTCAATACGTTTTTCGTGATCGGAAACGGCGCGCGCTGGTTGGATCAAATCTTCAAACGGCTTGTAGCACCACTTGGAGTAGTTGGAGCCATTTTTAGCCGCGTCGCAGCTGAACAGGGTCGCGAAGAAGTTATCTGGATCCCCATTGTCACCTGTCCAGCCCATCAGCACGGTCTGGTGCTCGCCGTCTTTCGCACGCTTCAGATACTCGCCCCACTCGTAGGTGACGATCTTGGCTTTCACGCCCACTTTCGCCCAGTCGGACTGAATCATTTCCGCCATACGACGCGCGTTCGGGTTGTACGGACGCTGTACCGGCATGGCCCACAGGTCGATAGAGAAGCCGTCAGCCATACCCGCTTCTTTCAGCAGGGCTTTCGCTTTCTCAGGATCGTAGCTGTAGTCTTTAACGTCGTTGTTGTAGCCCCACATAGTCGGCGGGATCAGGTTAGTTGCGGCCTGGCCGGCTCCCTGATAGACCGCTTCGATAATGGCAGACTTGTTTACCGCATAGTTCAGCGCCTGGCGAATCTTGACGTTATCCAGCGGTTTTTTCTCAACGTTGTAAGCCAGATAGCCAACGTTCAGGCCAGGCTGTTCCATCAACGTGATGTTCTTATCTTCTTTCATCTTCGCGAGATCGGCCGGGTTTGGATACGGCATGATCTGGCATTCATCTTTTTGCAGCTTGGCGTAACGTACAGACGCATCTGGCGTGATGGAGAAGACCAGACGGTCAACGCCCGGCTTAGTACCCCAGAAGCCTTCAAAGGCTTTGTACAGAATGCGGGAATCTTTCTGATACTGCTGTAGCTGGAACGGGCCCGTACCGATTGGGTTCAGGTCAATTTTCTCCGGCGTACCGGCTTTCAGCATCTTATCCGCGTATTCCGCTGACAGGATGGAAGCAAAGTCCATCGCCAGGTTTGCCAGGAACGGCGCTTCTGGGCGGTTCAGCACAAAGCGGACAGTGTAGTCGTCAACTTTTTCGATTTTGCTGACCAGCTCTGGCATACCCATACCCTGATAGTATTCGTAGCTGCCGCCAGATACTTTGTGGTACGGATGGTTGGCATCCTGCTGACGCATGAAGGAGAAAATCACGTCATCAGCATTGAATTCACGAGAAGGTTTGAAATCCTTGCTGTCTTGCCATTTCACGCCTTTGCGCAGATGGAAAGTGTAGGTTTTGCCGTCTTCGCTAATATCCCATTTTTCAGCCAGACCCGGACCGGTGTCCGTGGTGCCGTCTTTAAACTCCACCAGACGGTTATAAATAGGAATAGAGCTGGCATCAAACGTCGTACCGGATGTGAACAGCTGTGGGTTAAAACCTTCCGGGGAGCCTTCTGAGCAGTAAACCAGCGTTTTTGCCTGAACGCCTGCAGCGACGGACATGGCGAGCAAGCCAAGACCGAACTTCAACACCCTTGATTTAACCAGGGACTTTTCCATTACTTATGCTCCATTGTGGATGATGTTGTGTGCTATACCCGCCCAAATCCAAGCTGCATACGCGTTAATACTGTTGTTAAAAACACAATCGTTAAAAGCGTGATTGCTAAAAACACAGATGTTAACAACGCTGATGTCCTGTCCTGCATCTCGAAATGAATGGGGTATGGTTGGCCAGACCTGTATTTTTATGTGCTGCGGTCTGTACCCTGTCGCCCGAAGGCAAAATCAAAATAATGGGGAGAGGAATGGTGATTGCCACAACCGATAGTCGCACACTGTTAGATATAGTCATAATAACTACAACCTATACCTCGACGCGCCACAACCCGCTCACGGATGCTGGATGAAGACGTAGAATCATTCAGACAAGCCGTTGCTTTCCTCCTTATATCCCTATGACGCCCTCAATTTCTCAACAGATGGCGGTGACGTCAATATAAGCAGTAAGGATTTACAAAATTTCCTTACATTTTCTTAAAAGAGAAAATACAAGCTCATCACCTTACAAAAGGTAGATGTTTTGCCTTTTTCTGAAAAAACAGCGATAAAAACCGATACATTGCGGACATAAAGAAATTATCACCATTAAAAAAACTATAGTCATCTGGTCTTACATGTCCAAGATTTGAGCACTATTTTTTGTTAAAAACGTTAACAGCAGGTGAAAATCCTGACGGATAATAAGAAATTCTGATATTTGCCACGGCACCATAAGTAGACAAATGACTATCTACGCTACAGAAAAAAACTCTGCGCGACAGAAGAAACGCCTTCCCCCTCCTTCCGCGAGACGCAAGCACACTCTCCCTCATTGTTTATCCGTGGGATAGCCGTTACCAGAGATCCATTGCTGAAGACATCCGTTAGATAAAGCATAGATAAAAGGCAACGGATGCAGGGCTAAGGACGCATTTTGCCCGTAGCCGTGTCGTCAAGGTGACAACCAGCGAGACAATGATATTGCTCAATAATTAACTGGCTATTTTAATTAAATAAATATTTTCACTAAAATAAAAGTAGGCTATTTACTTATTCCTATAAAGTGGTATTTTCACTCTGTGAGTTACCTCACTCCCTTCTTTTAATTCCCCCGATGCACCCAACAAATTATTTTAATTACAAAAAACAATATAAGTTATTTAAAATGGAGTTGCTGATAAGTTCACAAATACGCAATTAACGTATTATTTTTAACATTCCCTCATGCTAGATTACCCTCCAACAAGATTCATTGTTAAATAATATCCACTATTTCTTATCTTTTTTGTTACTAACTGATAAAAACAAAAAAACGTATTTTTCTGCATTCTGATAATAAACATCCCGCCGCTATTGGCATTAATAACGTTCGATAAACATACACATATCGACGACCAAAACGTCGATAACGATGCACTATCAATATCGCAACGACATTACGCGGCAGGCATGTAATTTCTTTCTGTACCAACTGTCCTAGCAGGGTGAATATAATGAAAAAATTGAAACTGATATTCTATGTGAGAACGATCTCTCTCTGGAAACACAGGCATCGTTTCTCGGGGCTTTTTTAAAAGAAAATCGGCTCCGTTCCTGTTGCACTTTTTATGGCGATTGCCGCTATTGTTGCCATCGCGGCCTACGAGGGATACCTGCCTAAAAACATGATCGGCGGTTTCGCCGTCATCATGACCATGGGATTTTTACTGGCGCATATTGGCAGCAACATTCCCGTATTCAAAGATATTGGTGGCCCGGCGATTCTGTGCCTGATGGTACCTTCCGTGATGGTGTACTTTAATCTGTTTAATGACAACACCATGAAAACCGTCCATCTGTTGATGAAAGAGGCGAACTTCCTGTATTTCGTCATCGCCTGTCTGGTGGTCGGCAGTATCTTGGGCATGAACCGCAAGATCCTGATTCAGGGAATGGTGCGCATGTTCGTCCCGTTGGTCATCGGCACAGCAACAGCACTGGCAACCGGTTTGCTGGTTGGTAAACTGTGCGGCTATAGCTTCTATCACACCTTCTTCTTCATTATCGTGCCAATCATCGGCGGCGGGATTGGTGAAGGCATCCTGCCATTATCTCTCGCCTACTCTGCCATTCTGGGACAAACCCCAGATGTGTATGTGGCTCAGTTAGCGCCTGCTGCCGTCGTCGGTAACATCTTCGCGATTCTATGTGCCGGTGTGCTGTCTCGTCTGGGTATGCGCCGCAAGGATCTGAATGGCGAAGGCCGTCTGGTTCGCAGCGATGAAGACAACGCGATGTTTGCCGTCAATGAAGCACCAAAACCGGTCGATTTTCATCTGATGGGCGGCGGATTGCTGATGATTTGCGCCTTCTTCATCGTCGGTGGCCTGTTTGAGAAACTGGTACATATCCCTGGCCCAGTGCTGATGATTCTGATCGCTGTCTTCTGTAAATACGGACGCGTGATTCCTTCCATTATGGAAACCGGCGCGCACAGCGTTTACAAATTCGTATCCAGTTCTCTGGTATGGCCGCTGATGATCGGGCTTGGCATGCTGTATATCCCACTAGAGAGCGTCGTCGCGGTCTTCTCTGTCGGCTACGTCATCGTCTGCGGTTCTGTGGTGCTGTCTATGGCGCTGGTGAGCTTCCTGATTGCGCCTTACCTGAACATGTACCCGATTGAGGCTTCTATCGTGACCACATGCCACAGCGGGCTGGGTGGTACAGGCGACGTGGCGATTCTGTCCGCCTCTAACCGCATGTCTCTGATGCCGTTCGCCCAGATCGCCACCCGTATCGGCGGCGCGTCTACCGTCATCGCCGCAACGCTATTGCTGGGCTGGTTTGCCTAATCTCAGTATCACGGTTTCCCCCAGTCAGGGGGAAACCTTATTGATCATACTGCGACTGCGCCAATAACACGTCTTCGATATTTTTCTCGGCCCACCTGGCCAGCGGTTCAACGGCTTCCGATAACGTTTTACCCAACGGGGTCAGCGCATATTCCACCGTAACCGGCACCGTCGGGAATGCTTTTCGGGAAAGCAGACCGTCCCGCTCCAGTTTCTTCAACGTTTGGCTCAGCGCTTTCTGCGATACCCCTTCAATTTCCCGCCGCAATTGGTTAAATCTCAGCGGCCCTGTTCTTAGCAAACCGACTATCAGCAACGCCCATTTATCCGCCAGGCGCTCAAGCACCATTCTCGCCGGACAGCCTTGTAAATAGACGTTATAACGCTGCTCGTCTGCCTCAGTTTCCTTCCTCTCAGTCGCTGAATTTTTGGTCATGGTATACCCGAGTAAACTTAGTAGATTTAAGGTAACTTCTTGTTATGTTGGTTTCTAATATATACCTTATTGCCGTTAACTCCTAACCTGAATAAGGAAACACCATGACGAACATTGCCGTTGTTTACTTCTCTGGATATGGGCATACCCGGCGTATCGCGGAAGACGTTGCCAAAGGCGCTGATGCGGTACTCATTGCGATTGATGCCGATGGCCATGTCGATGAACAGGGATGGGAAACGCTGAATACGGCAGATGCCATTATTTTCGGCGCGCCAACTTACATGGGTTCCGTTCCCTGGCAATTCAAAAAATTTGCCGACGCGACTTCCAAAGCGTGGTTTACACGCGCATGGCAGGACAAAATTTTTGGCGGTTTCACCAATAGCGCCAGCCTGAATGGCGATAAGCAAGTTACGTTGATTTACCTGCAAACCCTTGCCTCTCAGCACGGGGGATTTGGGTCAGTCTGGGGCTTGCCCCATCGAATACCCTTACCACGACGCGAAGCGATATCAACAACCTCGGTGGCTCCGTCGGCCTTCTTGCGCAATCCCCATCGGATGCAGGCGCAGAAGCGATCCTCCGGCGATCTGGATACCGCAAGACACTACGGCAAACGTGTTGCAGACATTGCACGCCGTTTCAAAAACTAATTACGAACACTAACCTCACCAAAGGCATCACCAAACATGAAAAAGCACTTTCTGTTTTATTGCTGAGCGGTCTGCTGGTCACTAGCGCGACAATTTCGGCGCAAGAGACCGATCCTCATGCCGTTCCACTGGCAACCGCGTCGGAATTCATCGCTACCGGCAAGTCCTATAACGTCGATTTCGGCGATCAGAAATTCCGTCTGGATTTCAAATCACCGGCTGAAATGACGTTCACGTCTCCCGATGGAAAAACAAGGCCGATGTTGCAATCACAACCACGAAGGTCGGTGATGGGGTGTATATGATCTACTGGTCACGCCGTGCAGGACAACACGTGGTTCACGTCGACGACTTCAAAAACGGCGTCTCTTATACCAACATCGTGTTACCGGATGGCTCCATTTCTCGCCGTCAGGGTACGCTGATCGAGATCAAGTAAGCGTTTACCGTTTTAGCATCGGCACAAATAGCACGAGGCGGGATCGCTCCCGCCTCGTCTCTGTTTCTGCTAGCCTTCTTCACCGCTTTTTATTCACTGCCTTTTATTCACAGCTTTTTATTCACAGTATTGGCGCAGCGAGTCCTGCTTTTCCGGCAACAGGCGATACAGATAAACCGGTCGACCGGTCGAGCCGTACAGGATGTTGGTGGTCAGGATGCCGGTGTCAGACAAGTAGATCAGGTATTTACGGCAGGATACGCGGGAGATACCTATCGCATTCGCCAGCATTTCGGTAGAGAACTCAATACCCTGATTGCCCTCAATCCACTCGCAGACGGTACGCAGCGTCAGGCTGGTTAGCCCTTTCGGTAACTTCTTACGTTCGCTGACCGTGCTACTGCTGGTACGGCGAATCAGGTTATCAATATCCGACTGCCCAACAAAATCGCGGTGCTTGAACAAATTCGCCTCTTCGCGATAGGCGGTCAGCGCCTGTTCAAAACGCGAGAACTGGAACGGCTTAATCAGATAGTCCACAACACCGTAGTGCAGCGCTTTTTTGATGGTATACACATCGCTGGCAGAAGAGATGATGATGACGTCCGTCTTTTCACTGAATTCACGGATAGTCGGCAGCAGATCCAGTCCATTATCCTGCTGCATATAAATGTCCAGCAGTACCAAATCGATTTCCGAGTCAGGTTGCATCAGCAGGTTCCGCGCCTGCTGCAACGTGGGGACGGTCGCATAGCAGCTAAATCCAGAAACCTGGTTCAGATAAGATTTGTTAAGCTCTGCAACCATGGCATCGTCATCAACAATCAGTACATTAATCATGGTCAAACAGCCTTGCTTGATAAGGAATAGTAACGAAAAACTGGGTGTACACCTCAGGTTCTGATTCAAACTCGATAGTGCCGCCAATCTTCTCCAGACTCTGTTTGGTCAGGTACAGGCCGATACCGCGCCCGCTGCCTTTGGTAGAGAATCCCTGTTCATAAATGCGCGCCTGACTCTCCGGCGAAATGCCGGGGCCGTCATCCCCCACAGTACAGTGAAGGCGGCCATTTTGATGATGGAAACTCACGCTGATTTCGCAGTTTTCCTGCCCATCAATCGCGTCCATCGCATTCTCAATCAGATTACCCAATACGGTAATCAATTCATTGGTGGCATCGACATCATCGGTATCTGGCAGCAGACTCTCCTCACTGATGGAGAGCGTAATGCCAAGATCGCGCGCGCGGTTGATTTTACCCAACAGGAAGCCGGCAATCACTGGCGATTTCACTTTACGAATAATCGAACCAATTTCCGCCTGATAATTATTGGCCGTCTTCAGGATATAATCTTCCAGCTGCGAGTAATACTTTAAGTGCAGCATCCCCAGAATGACGTGCAGCTTGTTCATAAACTCGTGCGACTGCGCCCGCAGCGCATCCGCATAGTAGGACATCCCACTCAACCGTTGCAGCAGTTGGCTGATTTCCGTTTTATCACGGAATGTCGCAATTGCGCCGATAATATCGCCCTTCACAAAAACCGGAACGGTGTTAGTCAGCAGCAGGTGGCCGTTAAAGTTAATCTCTTCATCACGCCGTGGCGTGCCGCTCTCCAGCACCTGTTTCAGGTGCAGATGCTCAAGCCACTGTTCGCTGACGCGTTCGGCTGGCTTCAACGATGGCGTTTCGCTGCCCTGCGGCTTATTCTGCCGGAACAGCCGTCGCGCCTCATCATTAATTACCGTAATTCGCCCATTCTGGTCGACCGCGATAACGCCTTCTTTGATGTGTTTGAGCATCGCGTTGCGCTGTTCAAACAGATTCGAGATCTCAAACGGCTCGAATCCCAGCATAATGCGCTTGAGCACCTTCACCAAAATCAACGTGCCGAGCCAGCCGACCAGCGCCCCCGCCAGCAGCGTCCAGGGGATCATCCAGCGGTTATCGCTAATCACCTTCTGTACGCTGGTTAAGGCAATCCCCAGCGCGACGACGCCAACCTGCTTATGGTTGCTGTCGAAAACCGGCGTAAAGACCCGCAGCGCAGGATCGAGCGTTCCCCGATTAATGGCGGTATTTTCCATACCCAGCAGCGCCGGGTAGATATCCCGACCGGCAAAATGCTCGCCAATTCTTTCCGGCTCAGGATGGCTATGGCGCACCGTATCCATGTCAGTCACCGTAACGAAAAGCAGTTGATTGCGCAGGCGAATCGTCTCCGCCGCGATCTGCACTTCTTCAGGTCGGCCAATCCCTTTCAGTTCATCAATGACGACGGGAGAGGCGGCAAATGTGCGAGCAATGGCAAAGGCTTTTTCTCGCAGATGATCTTCTGATAGCTGATTAATGCGAAAAAACAGCAAGGAATAGACCACCAGCAACACCGCGCCAAGCACAACTGACACCATCAGAAACACCGATGTTCCCAGCTTTAGCGGTGCCTTTTTCTTGCCCATGTCACTCTCCGAAACAAACATCATCACACCGTTATCTTATACTGTTTCGTCGCGTTTCGCGTGCCGTGATGCATACGCCCCGTCACAGGGACAGGGCGTAGGCGTGAAGAAAGGAATCAGGCTTAACGTATTGCGGTACATTTTTCGCCTCAGGCATGTCCCGCATCAGGAAAGCCAGTAGTACCTGCGCTTACCAGAAGCCGAGCAGTTTCCACCACATGCTGCCAACACCCAGCCAGATAGGGATGATGACCAGACTGATGGAGAAACCGATCTTCCACCAGGTTCCCAGCGGCATGTAGCCTGTACCGAACAGAATAGGAGCCGGGCCGCTGGAGTAGTGCGTCGTAGACATAAACAGGTTACTGAAGATACCGAACACCAGCACGGTCAGCATCGGCGGCGCACCGGCAGCCAGCGCGATAGAGACGAAAATCGCATACATGGCGCTGATATGGGCGATAGCACTCGCCATCAGATAGTGGCTGTAGTAGTAAACCAACAGCAGCAGACCCAGCATCGGCAGCCAGTGCATGCCACTCACCGCGCTGCCAGCCAGACCACCCAGCCAGGCAATCAGGCCCATTTTGTTGAGCTGACCCGCCAACGTCATCAGCACGGCAAACCACACCACGGTGTGCCAGGCTTCTTTCTCACCCACCACATCATCCCAGCTCAGCGCACGGCTGAGCAACAGCACGCTCAGGCCAGCCAGTGCGGTCAGGGTCGCATCGATATTCAGCGTGGAGCCCAGCACCCAGAAGGTCACCAGCCCCAGGAACACGCCCAGCACCACCCACTCGTCGCGGGTCATTTTGCCCATTTCACGCAGTCTTTCGACGGCGATCGCACGCATTTCTGAGGTTTTCTTCAGTTCAGGCGGATAGAAACGGTAGATCAGGTAAGGAATCAGCGCCAATGACAGGAAGCCCGGCAGCAGTGTCGCCAGCGCCCAGTCCGTCCAACTGATGTGAATACCAAACTGAGAAGCCAGCTTCGCCACCATCGGGTTGCCCGCCATGGAGGTCATGAACATCGCGGAGGTTACGGCGTTACATTGGAAAATAGACTGCACCAGGAACGCACCAATGCGGCGCTGCGTGCCTTTTTCCGGTGTGGAATCATAGGCCTCAGCAATCGACCGGAACAGCGGTGTGATAATCCCGCCGCAGCGTGCAGACGTGGAAGGCATGGCCGGGGCAAACAGCAGGTCGGTAAAGACCAGACCATACGCCAGACCGAGAGAACTGTTCCCCAGCTTGCTGATGAACAGCAGACCAATACGCCGACCGAAGCCGGTTTTGATAAAGCCGCGAGAGATAAAGAAGGCGCAGGCGATCATCCAAATGGTGGGATCGCTAAAGCCCGCCAGCACATCTTTAATGGACAATAACCCCAATATGGCGACCGAGGTCAGGCTGAACATCGCCATCGCGCCAAGCGGGTAAGGAGAGAGAATCAGACCGACAACGGTGGCAATGAAAATCGCCATCAGGTGCCAGGCATCGGGTTTAACCCCATCAGGAACCGGCAATAACCATAAGCCACCGGCAATACAAAGGATAATTAGAAGCTTTATTAACCTGCTGTTATTCGCAGACATAAGAACACCACTCTTCATTAAAACGGAATTCTGTATTCCCCGTCGTACTTCGAGCCAAGTTTGTGCTGCTCTCGAATTATTCAGGAGATATTCACGACGGATGTCCCGTGCGGAGGAGTGGGTATTTCGTTATTCTTCCTTCGTCACCCTGCTGAAAACAACGCAACAGGAATCATCTGCGGAAAAAAAGACGAGAAAACAAGGGTTCAGGGTGCTTCTCTCGTCTAATCAAATCAAGTGATTAATGAAGAGATAGTATTATAATGCGTCGTCAAAATAGCGTAACTTTAGTTACTAAAGGGGTTCATTAATTTATTTAAGAAACTATCACGGTTTTAATTTCCCGATAAAAAATCGTTTAAATTCAATAATAATTGACATTTAGAGAACATAAAATTAACGAAATTAACGACAAGGAAATGATAAAAAAACATTATACCTAATAGTGGTAATATAATTCGTTCCCAGACAGTCAGTTATCTATTCCTTATTTATTTACTCAGGTACTCCCCTCTTCATAAATAAAAAATAAATGGCCATTTGCCGGCGAAAAATATTATTTTTTATCCAGCTGATAACATTTAGAGCGCCAGGAACAACACGGCTAATAGCTGCGGTGACATAATTCGCAGAAACATCGCCAGCGGATAAACCGTCGCATAAGACAACGCCGCTGCACCGCTGGTCGGGTGTAGTCCATTGGCAAACGCCAACGCAGGCGGATCGGTCATAGAGCCCGCCAGCATGCCGCACAGCGTCAGATAGTTCATCTTACCCAGCGCTCGCGCCAGTATGCCGACCAGCAGCAGCGGCACAATGGTAATCAGCGCACCGTAGCCAATCCACCACACGCCGTCGCCGTTCAATAACGTATCAATGAAATCGCCGCCGGATTTCAGCCCCACCACCGACAGGAACAGCACAATGCCGAGCTCGCGCAGCGCCAGGTTCGCACTGGGCGGCATAAACCAGTGAAGCTTACCGATACCGCCAATGCGCCCCAACACCAGCGCCACCACCAGCGGCCCGCCCGCCAGACCAAGCCGCAACGCGACGGGAAAGCCGGGAATCATCAGCGGCACAGAGCCCAGTAATACGCCTAGCCCAATGCCGATAAAGACGGGCAGCATCTGTACCTGCTGGAGTTTTTGCTGCGCATTCCCCACGATATCTGCCACAGCATCGATCGCCGCTTTTCGCCCCACCAGATTCAAAATGTCGCCAAATTGCAGGCTGGCCTGATTGCTGGCAACCAGCTCGACGCCCGCACGGTTCAGGCGTGAAATCACAACATCGTAGTTTTGCTTCAGATTGAGTTCGCGAATCTTGCGTCCCAGCACCTTCTCATTCGTCACCACCACGCGTTCAACGTGCAGATCCGTACCGCGCGTCGAGAGCGATGCCGCCACTTCATTACCGATGACCAGCCGCGCCTGCTCCAGATCGTTTTTCGCACCAACCAGATGCAGATAGTCACCCAGTTGAATGAGCGTCTGCGGCGACGGCACCATTAGCTCATCGCCGCGTTTTAACCGGGAGCAGACAATGGTGTCACGGTTCAGAATCGGCACATCCTGAATCGCCAACCCTTGCAGATTGGTATTCGTCACCGACACATTCATGGTGTGCAGTTGTTCATGATGCTGGCCGTTGCTGACTTCAAACTGCTTCGCCTCGTTCTCCACCGCCACGCGGAACAGCACGCGCATCAGCCACATCACCAGTAAAATGCCGCAGATCCCCAGCGGATACGCCATCGCGTAGCCCGTCCCCATCTGGTTAACCAATGCCGTGCTCGAACCGAGATCGGTCAGAATCTGCTGACCCGCGCCCAGCGACGGGGTATTGGTCACCGCACCGGAAAAAATACCGAGGATAATGGGCAACGGAATATTAAGCAGCTTATGTAGCAGGACGGTCACCACACAGCCGAGGAACACCGTTAGCAGGGCGAACGCATTGAGGCGCAGGCCAGATACGCGCAAAGAGGAAAAGAAACCCGGCCCGACCTGAATGCCAATGGTATAGACAAACAGAATCAGTCCGAACTCCTGAATGACGTGCAACATGTCATCATTCAGTTGAATCTGGTACTGATGGGCAACATGCCCGACGATGATCCCACCGAACAGGACCCCGCCAATCCCTAAACCGACGCCATAAATCCGCCAATTGCCGATCCATAACCCCAGAACCGCAACCAGCGCCAGCATACTCACGGTAAGTGCGATATCACTCATACCCGTATCCTTTGCGGACGTTTTTATTGGGAAATGTCACTGCCGTTCACTCTATTACGAGTCTATTTTGATTCTGGCAGAATGCCGGGGAAGGAAACGTGGCGGGCAACACAAAACCGCGCCCGTAATGAGACGGGCGCGGGAAATCATCAGGTTAATAACGCGGATGTCGCGTTATTACGCATCTTCAGCAGGCTGCTGGTTCAATGCCGGGCGTCCACCGCCGATGGCGATGCGCTGCGGCTGCAAGGCTTCCGGCACGTCACGCACCAGATCGATATGCAGCAGGCCATTTTCAAAGTGTGCATCAGACACATGCAGATGCTCGGCCAACGTAAAGCTCAGCGTGAAAGGCTTAAACACCAGCCCCTGATGCAGATATTCCACGGCTTTCTCGGTCGGTGCCGGAGAACCTTTCACGGTCAGGCGTGGGCCTTCTACTTCGATATCCAGATCGCTCTGTCGGAACCCCGCCAGCGCCAGCGTGATGCGGTAGTGGTTGTCGTCTTTCTTCTCGATGTTATACGGAGGAAAATCAATCGGTTCCTGGCTGCCTTGCATTGAGCTGGCTAATTTGTCGAAACCGATCCACTGACGCAGTAAAGGTGATAAGTCGTAGTTACGCATGATATGACTCCTTCTAAGAAGCGAGATTAAGTGCCCATACGGGCGTACCTTATGCCAGCCACGATGCCATAGCTGGCGTCGTCCCCATTCGGCAGACGATATGCTTATTTATGGCGCTGCCCTTTCAGGCAATGCGCGATTCGTGCAAATAACGTAATGTTGATTTACTTGATTTCAATCCGGCGCGGCTTCATCGCTTCCGGCACGATGCGCTCGAGATCGATGTACAGCAGCCCGTTTTCCAGATTGGCGCCTTTCACCTGAATATGTTCGGCCAGCTGGAATTTACGCTCGAAGTTACGCTCGGCAATACCCTGATACAGGTAGTTGCGGGCAACCTGCTCACCGGCGTGGGCGCCTTTTACAATCAATAAGTTGTCGTGCGCCGTGATGTCCAGTTCCTGCTCGGCGAAGCCAGCTACGGCAATCGCGATACGGTATTGGTTCTCGTCAACCAGCTCGACGTTGTAGGGAGGATAGCCGCCGTTACTCTGGGTCTGACCGGTTTCTAACAGATTGAACAGGCGATCAAAACCAATAGCGGAACGGTACAGTGGGGAAAAATCGGGGTTACGCATAAAACAGCCTCCTAAACATGCAGCGAGGATTTATTCTTACCTTCCCTAGGGACAGGCTCACAGCCGGAACGGATACCCTGACGGCGTATCGTTTTCTTCCGGCTTATTATCAATATGGTGACCCCCTCAGACTTTCAAGAGGCAAAAAGGAAAAATCACTGTGTTTCATGCAATATTCACTCACACTGCGGGTGTTATCACATACACTCAAAATAGGCAGGTTTTGGCCTAGTGCCGAACGTTTAAGCATCAAGATACACGGGACGATCGCAGGGGTGAAACCTCCCTGCGGGAACCTCCGTTTCCCCTAACAACGGACTTAAGTGACCGGTATTAGACTCTTGACCCGCTCTGGCAGCAGGCTATTAATGGACAGGTAATATGACCTTACTGAAAAGTGCATTGTTCTCTTTCATCATTACCGGTAGCGGCGCGGTGGCAACCAGCGGTTGTTCCAGCGTCATGACGCATACCGGAAGCGATCAGGGATACTATTCCGGCACGCGCGCCAGCATGGATATGCTGCGTGACGACGACACGAGTTGGGCCATGATGCCGCTGGTGGTGATCGACCTGCCGTTCTCAGCGGTTGCCGATACGGTGCTGCTGCCCTACGACTACTATCGCTCAGGCAGCGATAAGAACAAACTGTCGACGCGCGAACGCATTTCGCACAGCGAAGAGCAAAACCAGACAGCCAGCTCACAGCTTGCCACTATGCCTAGTAACAATACTATGCCTAATAACAACACCATGCCTCATAACAGCACTATGTCGCATAACCAGCTGTAATGGCTCTGCATTCACCATGAACCCGTGCGCGCGGGTTATGCCGTCGCCACAACAAAAGCTGATTAAAGCCGCCAATCTCCCGCATATACGCAATGTGTTTCCCATCAGGGGAAAAGACCACGGCATCCGCACTCGGTGCGCTGTCCGTCCGCGCCGTCAGCCGAACAAGTTCACCGCTTTTCGCCTCACACAGCATGATGCTGTTGTCACACACAAACGCCAGAGAACGCCCATTCGGATGCCAGTTAAAGGCAGACTGTACACCGTGCTCCGTGCGCGTTACCTGCCTTGGCTCACCGCCATTCGGGGAAAGCGTCCACAGCTGAACCACTCCCGTTTCATCACGCATCAGGAAAGCAATCTCGCTACCGTCGGGCGAAGCTCGCAGCCAGTGGCGCGGCTGATTCACCAAGCCAGGATAACGACGCGAATGCGTAAAGGTTAAACGCCGTTGCTGCACGCCCGCTGGCGGCGCAGGCATTGAGGTTGCCGTTCCTGCCAGAGGCGCATCCCCGCTTTGGCGTAATCCTCCAGCGCGTCCGGCAAATCGACGATAAAGATCTCCGGCACCGTTGTCCCGTCCGCCGCACGCGTATCGCCGATGAACGCCAACGCCCAGCGCTGGCGCGCACCGTCCTGTCGGATATAGCCCGCCGTTCCTACCCAACCTTCTTCATAGGCGCGATTGATCTCATCGCTGCCGGGCTGCGGCTGCGGCGTCGTTCTGCTGACTAGCACACAGTAGTGGCTGCCGTCATATTCGCGCGGATGGCGCTTCTCAACGGCGACAGCCTGTAGCGGCACGGCTACGCCCACGTTGCGCAAGTTCAATGCCGGATCGTACTCATGCAGCACATGGTCGTTATAGGTAAAGCTCAGGCGGCTGGCATCCGGACTGAAGACGTGAACGTGCGTACCGCCGCGCAGCGCACCGGCCTGATAAGGCGACGTAATAGAGAAAGCATCAAGCGTGATGGCCTTATCGCGCTGGCAATCCGCCACTATCGTTCCACGGCGATGGTGAAAATCATACTGCCACTCGCCATCTGGATTTTCCGGCCCGTGGATAAAGACGTAGCGTAGCGGCTCCTGCGGGCTACAGGTCACTACGCCCACATGTGCGCCCGCTGTCGCCCGATAAATCACCTCGGTTTCCCGGCTTGTCAGGTGTACTCGCTCAATTGTCAGCCCAGTGAATGAAGATCCATAGGGTCTTATGTCATAAACCAGCCAATTCCCATCATATGACCAGCAGTTAATATTGGTAAGTTGATGACCAGCAGCATTAAACGTTAGTTGAACCTCAACAGACAAGACATCACCCCACTTATTCAATATCAGTCAATTTTTTGTAAATAAATTTCAGTTTTATGTATAACTTATTGTTTTTAATTTAAAAAAAACAAACAACATCAATAAATATCATTCAAAAAAATAGAAAGACTACCTCAATAACATCCGTTTTTTAATTTATTAGCATCGGCGTAACATTCTTCATATCGAAAGGGCAGCCCCCTTTCACCTATCAAATCAGGAAAGGATAAGACATCATGAAAAACGTAAAAACCATCGCCGCTGCTGTTGTTCTCGCTACCATGACTTTCGGTGCTTCTGCTGCTGAATATGTTGCACCTTCACAGACACAGAACCTGGAAAAAGCGGGCGTCGTTACCGCGACCGCTCAAGACCTCAGCTCACTACAGGCTCAGCTCGCGGCGAAAGCAGAAAAAGCAGGCGCTAAAGCTTATACCATCACGTCTGCGACCGGTAACGATCAGCTGCGTGGCTCTGCGGTAATCTTTAACTAATCATTGTTTACCCTGAGTTTTTATCCCAGTTAGCTATCCTGTAAGCATCACGTATTACCCTCTTTCCGGCTTGCCTCCTCATCAGGGCAAGCCGGTTTTTTTATGACGGACATCCCTGTCCGTCACCCTTCGGGCCGTCGCAAGCGACGTGAATAAAGACTTACGGCGTTACGTCTTGAAAACCATTTTCGGCCGCTGTCGCCGCGAACCATTTCCCACTTTTTTTCACCGTACGCTTCTGCGTTGCCAGATCAAGCTGCACAAAGCCATAGCGATTCTTGTAGGCATTCGACCACGACCAGTTATCGATAAACGTCCACATATGATAGCCGAGGCAGTTGCTGCCTTCCGCGATACCTTTGTGTACATACTTCAGGTGCTCGCGGACAAAATCGATGCGGTAGTCATCCTGAATCTGGCCGTTGGCGTCGAAACGCTGTTCGTTCTCCACCCCCATACCGTTTTCCGAAATAAAACAGCGCGGATTGCCGTAATTCACCCGCAGGTTGGTCAGAATGTCATAGATACCCGGTTCGTAAATTTCCCAACCGCGATAGGGATTCATTTTTCGTCCCGGCATCTCATAGCTGGAGAAAAACCACTCGGGCATAAACGGGCTATCAGGATTGACCAGACTGTCGCGACACTGAATACGGCGCGGCTGGTAGTAGTTAATCCCCAGCAGATCGACAATCCCATCAGCCAGCAGCGCACGATCGTCTGGCTGGCAGCTCGGTAGTTGGCCGTATCGCTGGAGCAGATCGACCAGTTCCTGTGGGTACTCGCCCCTCAAAGCGGGATCGAGGAAGCTGCGATTAAACATCAGATCGGCAATGTTGGCTGCTTTAACATCAGCCGGATGCTGAGAGCGTGGATAGGAAGGCGTCAGATTGAGGATGATGCCAATTTCCCCACCCTGAGACTGTTCACGATAGGCTTTCACCGCCAGCGAATGCGCCAGCATGGTGTGATAGGCCACCGTCGCGGCACGCTTGAAATCCACCACGTTCGGGTAGTGGAAATCATACAGATACCCGCCTTCCACCGGCACCACCGGCTCATTGAACGTAAACCAGTGTTTTACCCTGTCGCCAAACAGGCGGAAGCAGGTCGCCGCATAGCCCGCATAGGCCACCACCACCGCCCGATTTTCCCAGCCGCCCAGCCGTTGCATCACCATCGGCATATCAAAATGGAACAGATTGATAAACGGCGTGATGCCCTGCGCCAGCATTTCGTCAATGACCTGATTATAAAACGCTACCGCCTGCGGATTCGGTTCCCCGACGCCATCGGGAATCAGTCGCGCCCACGAGATCGACGTGCGGAACGTGTTGTGATTCAACGTCTTCAGCAGCGCAATGTCTTCACGCCAGTGCTGATAAAACGTGGAGGTATCCGCCGGCCCAACCTGCTGGTGAAAGCGGCCGGGCTGTGTGGCAAACCATTCGTCCCACACGGTGGCGCTTTTACCATAATTAAGGCTTTCGCCTTCCGTTTGCGGGGCCGAACTGGCGCTGCCCCACCAAAAATTCGCAGGAAAGCGAAAATCCTTCTGAAGATGATCGTGCATACGTTCCTCTCTGCTTCACTCGTATTTATGCGCTGGCGCTGGCTTCGCCTGCGGCCTGCTGTTGTTTCTCCTGCTCCTGTTTAAGCAGCGTGCGCTCATAGACTTTCAGGAACGGGTAATACATCGCGGCCGACATCACCATGCAGAGCAGGCACATGATCACCGGGCTAAACGCCCAGTTCGCCGCCCATGAGGCCCCAATCGGTGCCGGCGTTGTCCACGGCGTCAGGGAGACCACCTGTGCAATCCAGCCGAGCTTCGTCGCCGTATACGCAATGACGGCATTAACCATCGGCACGAAAATAAACGGCAGGAACAGCAGCGGGTTCATGATGATCGGCGCACCAAACAGAATCGGTTCATTGATGTTGAAAAAGCTCGGCACCACGCCCATGCGGCCAATCGTTCGCAGATGGACGGCACGGCTACGCAGCAGCAAAAATGCCAGCGGCAGCGTGGAACCGACCCCGCCGATCAGCAGGTAGTGATCCCAGAAACCCTGCAAATAAATATGCGGCAACGGCGCACCGGCCGAGAGCGCGGCCTGGTTCAGCGCCAGGTTGGTCATCCAGAACGGGTTCATAATCCCGGTGACGATCAGCGCGCCGTGAATCCCGGCAAACCACAGAATCTGGCAGATGAAAACCGAAATCAGAATCGCAGGCAGCGAATCCGACGCCGAAATCAGCGGTGCCAGCAGGTGCATAATCGCTTCGGGGATAATCATGCCGGTCGCGGACTGGATGAACAGGTTAAACGGATGCAGCGTCGCGACGATGACCAGCACGGGGATGAGGATCTCAAACGAACGCGCCACGCCGGTCGGCACCTCTTTCGGCAGACGAATCGTGATATTGCGTTTCTTCAGCCAGGCATACACCTCACCCGCATAAATTGACGTCAGGATCGCGGTAAAAATCCCCTCCCCGGAGAAGTATTGGGTGGAAATTTGCTTGTCGTGATAAGGCGCGGCCACCAGCAAGAATGCCATCAGTGCCAGCAGACCAGTCATGATAGGGTCCAGTTTGTAGTGCTTGCCCAGGCTGGCCCCTATCCCCACCGAGATAAAGAAGGTCATAACCCCCATACTCAGGTAGTACGGCAGCATCAGCTGTTCACGGTAGGCAACGGAGAAATCGAGCCACGCGCGGGCGAACCCCAGTGTGGTATCCGGCGCGAACGGCGGGAAGATGAACACCAGCATAAACGAACCGATGATCATAAAAGGCAGCGCGGCGATAAAACCATCACGAATCGCGATGATGTGACGCTGTTGTCCCACCACACCCGCCAGCGGGGTAATTTTTTGCTCGATGATATTAACCATCGACTGATAGAGGCCACTCATAGCGGTTGTCCTGATTTTTCGATCAGTGAAAAGGCGAAATCCAGCACGTTGTCACCGCGCTGCATACCGTAATCCATCATATCTATCGCTGCTACGGGCACGCCTTTTCCCTCGGCTTTCTCCTGAAAGGACGCCAGCATATATTTCACCTGTGGCCCCAGCAGCACAACGTCATACTTCCCGACCTGCTCATCAAATTCATGGGCGGCGTAGGCGGCAATCTCAACGTCCAGACCACGTGTGCTGGCCGCCTCCTTCATCTTTCTCACTAAAAGGCTGGTAGACATCCCAGCGGAACAACAAAGCATGATCCTTTTCATTTTCAATACCCCGTCGTCATACGTTATGAATAAAAAGCGTTACGAATAAAAAAGCGTCATCAATAAAAGCATCGTGAATAAACACGTCCATTGGACACACATGCATTGGAAACACCTCCATGGAAACACAATGGAAACCGTTTTCCATGAAAAAAACCAATATATGAGAATAGGTTCACGAAATGATAGGTATTGCTGGAAACAATGTGAGGCAGGTCATGGAAAACGTATTTCAGACGTGAAGGACAGGTAAAACCCACTCTTGCTGTGCTTATTACGCTAAGTGTGCTGATTTCAGGCATTTTCTACTTTTGGCTATAAAAACGACAAATTGAGATTTAAAAAGCCCGCTCTCCCCTGCTATGTTTATCACCTGATGTTGCATTTTCTCGCTGTATTTTAATTTTTCGTTATAAGGGAGAGGTTATAGGCATGTCATTGATGATGAAAAATCGGACACGGAAGGGCGTGGAGAAAGCGCGCCATTATGGAAAAACGTGGCGACGCGGCTACGCCACATTCCCGCCATTCTGGCTGCCAGCGCCCTGCTTTTCATGTCCGCCTCTTATGCGCAGGACAGCGTGCCGACGCAGTTACGCGTCGGCTATCAGAAAGGCTCGATTAGTCTGGTACTGGCAAAATCACACCAGTTGCTGGAAAAGCAGTTCCCCAACACCAAAATCAGCTGGGTTGAGTTCCCCGCCGGCCCGCAGATGCTGGAAGCGCTCAACGTTGGCAGCATCGATCTGGGCGGCACTGGCGATATCCCGCCGATTTTTGCGCAGGCTGCTGGCGCAGACCTGCTGTATGTCGGCGTGGAACCGCCGAAGCCTCAGGCCGAAGTGATTCTGGTACGAGAAGACAGCCCGGTGAAAACCGTCGCTGATTTAAAAGGTCGCAAAGTCGCCTTCCAGAAAGGCTCCAGCGCGCACAATACGCTGCTGCGGGCGCTGCAACGTGACGGATTGAAATTCACCGATATCAAACCGACCTACCTGACTCCCGCTGATGCGCGCGCGGCCTTCCAGCAAGGCAACGTCGATGCATGGGCAATCTGGGATCCCTACTATTCCGCCGCGCTGCTGGAAGGTGGCGTTCGCGTGCTGGTCGATAGCAGCGGGCTGGAGAAAACCGGTTCCTTCTATCTGGCTGGTCGTCCTTATGCCGAGGCGCACGGCACCTTTATTCGCCAGGTACTGGACGAGCTGACAAAAGCCGATGCCTTAACGATCAGCGAGCGGGCGCAAAGCGTCACGCTGTTGGCAAACGCGGTAGGGCTGCCGGAAAAAGTGATTGAAACAGCGCTCGACCATCGCCCGCCGACCACCATAGAACCGCTGGATGCCGCCACGATCAAGGCACAGCAATCCACGGCCGACCTGTTTTATGAAAACCGTCTGGTACCGGTGAAGGTCAATATCGCAGAGCGCGTCTGGCGTCCCAAGGCGAACTAATCCGCCTATCGCCACCCTTTTGTTTACCTCAAACAAGACTGTTCAAGGAGTTCACACCATGAGTCTTAACGTATTCTGGTTTCTGCCCACCCACGGAGACGGTCGCTATCTTGGTAGCACCGAGGGCGCACGTCATGTTGACTACAGCTATCTGCAACAGGTGGCGCAAGCCGCCGAGCGGCAAGGGTTTGGCGGCGTGCTGCTGCCGACGGGCCGCTCCTGCGAGGATTCCTGGCTGGTTGCGGCATCGCTCATTCCGGTGACACAGCGGCTAAAATTTCTCGTTGCCCTGCGCCCCGGCGTGATTTCCCCCACCATCGCCGCACGTCAGGCCGCGACACTGGACAGGCTGTCCAACGGTCGAGCGCTATTCAATCTGGTGACTGGCGGTGACCCGGAAGAGCTGGCCGCCGAAGGGCTGTTCCTCAGTCATGAAGAACGCTACGAAGCCTCGGCGGAATTCACCCATATCTGGCGCAGGCTGCTGGAAGGCGAAACCGTCGATTTCGCAGGCAAACATATTCAGGTCAAAGACGCCAAACTGCTTTATCCGCCCGTGCAGCAACCGCGCCCGCCGCTCTACTTTGGCGGATCTTCCGAGGCCGCGCAGAATCTGGCGGCAGAGCAGGTCGATCTCTACCTGACATGGGGTGAACCGCCTGAACAGGTTAAAGAAAAGCTGGCGGAGGTCCGTGCCAAAGCGGCGGCACAGGGACGTGAGGTTCGCTTCGGTATTCGCCTGCACGTCATCGTGCGGGAAACCACCGAGGAAGCCTGGCAGGCTGCCGATCGGCTGATTTCTCATCTGGATGAAAAAACCATCGCTGACGCACAGGCGGCGCTGGCGCGTTTCGATTCCGTCGGCCAGCAGCGCATGGCCGCCCTACACGGTGGCAAAAAGGACAAGCTGGAGATTAGCCCCAATCTGTGGGCCGGCATCGGTCTGGTACGCGGCGGCGCAGGCACCGCGCTCGTTGGCGATGGCCCGACGGTGGCCGAACGCATTCAGGAATACGCGGATCTCGGGATTGATACCTTTATCCTGTCCGGCTATCCGCATCTGGAAGAGGCATATCGCGTGGGTGAACTGCTGTTCCCGCACCTCGATCTGGCGCAACAGCCCACGCCGCTGCATGCGGTGAACAACGCGGGAGAAGTGGTGGCAAACCGCTATGTGCCGCGCAAAGTCTCGCAGAGCTGAGGAACCGATCATGGCAAGAACGCTCTCCTCACTGGCACAGCGGTTGGCTCCTTTCCTGCTCCCCGTGACGCTGCTGGTCGCGTGGCAGGTTTCCGTCGAGTTCGGCTGGCTATCCAACCGGATTTTGCCCGCGCCCAGTTCGGTGATCACCGCAGGCTGGTCGCTCATCTCTAGCGGCGAGCTGTGGCAGCATCTGGCGATCAGCGGCTGGCGCGCTCTGATTGGGTTTGCTATCGGCGGCAGCATCGGATTAGTGCTTGGCTTTATCACCGGGCTGTCGCGCTGGGGCGAGCGTCTGCTGGACAGCTCGGTGCAGATGATCCGCAACGTTCCTCATCTGGCACTGATTCCTCTGGTGATTCTGTGGTTTGGGATTGATGAGGCGGCCAAGATCTTCCTGGTGGCGCTGGGCACGCTGTTCCCGGTTTATCTCAACACCTATCACGGCATTAAAAACATCGATCGCGGCCTGCTGGAAATGGCGCGCAGTTACGGACTGTCCGGCCTGAGCCTATTCTCTCAGGTGGTGTTGCCCGGCGCACTGCCGTCCATCATGGTCGGCATCCGCTTTGCGCTGGGCTTTATGTGGCTGACGCTCATTGTCGCGGAAACTATTTCTGCCAACTCCGGCATCGGCTACCTCGCCATGAACGCCCGCGAGTTTTTGCAAACGGACGTGGTGGTGGTCGCCATCATTCTTTACGCGCTGCTCGGCAAGCTGGCCGATATCAGCGCTCAGGGGCTGGAGCGCATTTGGCTGCGCTGGAATCCGGCTTATCAAACCTCATCGGGGGACGCATCATGACCGCTTTTACCGATTCTGCAACGCACGCGCATTCACCGTCGCCGCTCACCAAAGGAACGCCGCTGGCGCTGGATGCCATCACCAAACACTACGGCCACCGCACCGTGCTGAATGACGTGCAGCTGCGCATTCCGTCCGGGCAGTTTGTTGCCATTGTCGGCCGCAGTGGCTGCGGAAAAAGTACCCTGCTGCGTCTGCTCGCCGGGTTGGAAGCCGCCAGCAGCGGCGAACTACTGACTGGCACCGCACCGCTCAGCAGCGCAAAGACGACACGCGACTGATGTTTCAGGAAGCGCGCCTGCTGCCGTGGAAAAAGGTGATCGATAATGTCGGGCTGGGGCTGCGCGGTAACTGGCGTGAGAAAGCACAGGAGGCGCTGGCCTCCGTCGGGCTGGCGGATCGCGCTAACGACTGGCCGGCAGCGCTGTCCGGCGGTCAGAAACAGCGCGTCGCGCTGGCACGCGCGCTCATTCACCATCCGCGTCTGCTGCTGTTGGATGAACCGCTGGGCGCGCTGGATGCTTTAACCCGCATCGAGATGCAAAGTCTGATCGAAAATCTGTGGCGCCAGCACGGGTTCACCGTCTTGCTGGTGACGCACGATGTCTCCGAAGCCATTGCGCTGGCCGACCGGGTTATTCTGATTGAAGAAGGGTGCGTGGGGCTGGATATTACGGTCGATTTACCCCGGCCGCGGCGTCGCGGATCGGCAAAGCTAGCGGAGCTGGAAGCCCGCGTACTGGAACGCGTGCTGGCCCCAACCTCGTCTCCTCTGCCCCAGCAGGCGGCAATATAACCTTCATTCTGGCGATCGAGACTGTGCATCTTATCGCCAGATTTACCATCAAAAATATTGACAGATATTCTCAAAACACTCCGTTTTTCCTTCCACCTGCATCGGCGTAATATCCTCTTCATCGAAAGGAAATGACCTTTCACTCCAAACAACATTGAACAGGATACATCACATGAAAAACGTAAAATTCTTCGCCGCTGCTGTCGTACTTTCTACCCTGTCTTTCGGTGCTTTCGCTGCCGATCAGGTCTCTTCACAACAGGCACAAGGCTTGGAAAAAGTGGGTGTCGTTAGCGCTACCGCCCGTAGCCTGGATTCACTGCAAGCACAGCTGGCTCAGAAAGCAGAAAAAGCCGGTGCCAGCGCCTTCACTATCACGTCTGCAACAGGTGACAACCAACTGCGCGGCGTCGCCGTTATCTACAAATAATGGCTGCTGATAAACAATCAAAAAATTAAACGGACTTTCCTCACTCAAGAGGAAAGTCCGTTTTATGGTTTTTCCAGAACCTACCGCACGCGAGTAACGAGCGTTAGCCTACACGCTTCACTTCACCCACCAGTAAGATGTAAGACAGTGCGCCGACCAGCGCTACGCCAGCAATATAGGTTAGCGCCGGAGCAAAACCGTAATCCTGCGCCAGATAGCCAATAATCAATGGCACCGTGATACCGCCCAGACCGCCGACAAAGTTGAACACGCCCCCGTCAGGCCAATCAGGCGAATCGGCGCCAGCGATGACACCAGCGACCAGGTGATAGAAGCAAAGCCATTGCCAAAGAACGCCAGCGCCATCAGCGTCATAATCCATACTGGATCGTTGGTGTAGTTCGCCCCCATGATGCAGGTTGAAATCAACAGGCCACAGATAATCGGCGTTTTACGCGCCAGACCAATCGATTTTCCGCTACGCACCAGACGATCCGCCACAAACCCGGACAGCAGCACGCCAACGAACGCCGCCAGGAAAGGTACCGTCGTCATAAAGCCTGCCGTCAGTGCGCTAATCTGTTTTTCCTGCGTCAGGTAATTTGGGAACCACGTCAGGAAGAACCACAGCGTAGAGGTCACAGCAAACTGCCCGATATACACGCCCACCAGTTTGCGGTTAAACACCAGCTTCCAGTCGGCCGCCGTCAACGGCGTACGCGCTTTTTTTCTCACTCGGCGCATCGCCATCAACAATACCGCCGCCTTCAGCAATGTAATCCAGCTCGGCCTGATTGATCCCTTTACTTTTCTTCGGTGGCTGATAAACAAAGTGCCAGATAATTGCCCAGACAATACCGACGCCGCCAGTGACGATGAACACCCAGTGCCAGCTCAGGATTTCCTGCAGCCAGATGAGCAATGGCGTAAGGAATGCCAGGCCAACAAACTGCCCTGACGTATAGAATCCAACGGCAGAAGCACGTTCTTGCTCAGGGAACCAACTGGTCACCATGCGGTTATTCGTCGGAAATGCAGGCGCTTCAAACAGCCCGGTCACCGCACGTAAACCAATCAGCGATGCCAGACCCGTGGCGAAACCTTGCAGCAACGTGGCAATCGACCATCCCATGATAGCGATAAAATAGGTGACCTTCGAACCGACGCGGTCAAGGAACCAGCCGCCGGGTATTTGGCATAACGTATAGGTCCAGGCAAAGGCGGAAAAGATATAGCCCATTTGTGTTTTTGTAATGCCGAACTCTTCCTGAATATGTGCCGACGCCACAGCCAGGTTGGCCCGATCCACATAGCAGATGACGACCGTAATAAAAATCATCAGCAAGGTGAAATAACGCCGCTTTGTAGGACGGGTAGTTAATGTCATATCCATCTTATGTTCCTGTTATTTATTAAACGGACGTTAATACTTATTGCCCGCTATTTTTTGAACGTTCAACAACACCAGCAGTTGGTATGCTTTATTTTTCTAATGAAATAAATAACCGCGCACGCTCACTATATTTCCCTATTTATAATGGCGTTTTATACTCTAAATAATTCGAGTGGCGTGAAGGCGGCAACCGCATGAATCCCCAGGAGCTTACTCAGGTAAGTGACTGGGGTGAATAAGGGCAGCCAACGCACAAGCAGCTTGAAGTATGACGAGTATATTTTAAAATCCCGGTGATGGCGTACCCATGATAAATGGAAGATTACTTTCCCCGGCGACAATAAAATAAAACAGTAATCCCTCACGAAATAATATATTCCGTGATAATCCATGATTGTTCTATTCCATCGCGCCGGGGAAATACGTTATGTATTACCGATTATTCAACACCTAACCTATTGTATTTGTTAAACCCTAAATAATTCGAGTTGCAGGAAAGCCCACTCGAATGGCGGGTATTACCACTCGGCGACGGCACCGTCAGGATAACGCCACACCGGGTTACGCCAGTCTGGCGCATTTTTACTACGTTCGATAACCAACTCTTCATTAATTTCCACGCCGAGGCCTGGTTTATTTAACGGATAGAAATGGCCGTCGGTCATAGCAAAGTCTTCTTTATTGACAACATAATCCAACAGCTCGGCACCTTTATTATAATGGATGCCCATACTTTGTTCCTGGAATACGGCATTACGCGCCACAAAGTCGAGATGCAAACAGGAAGCCAGCGCAATTGGACCTAATGGACAGTGTGGTGCCAGCGCAACATCATAGGCTTCCGCCATAGCGGCAATTTTAAAGCACTCGGTAATACCGCCCGCGTGAGACAGGTCAGGCTGAATAATGGCCAGTCCGCCGTCTGCCAGCACGCGTTTGAAATCAAAGCGTGAGAACATACGCTCGCCCGCTGCAATCGGCAGGTGGGTTTGCGCCGCCAGACGAGGATAGTATTCCGCCTGTTCAGCCAGCACGGGTTCTTCAATAAACAGCGGACGGTACGGCTCCAGCTCCTTAATCAGGATTTTCGCCATCGGCGCATCCACACGACCGTGGAAATCCAGACCGAACTCGATGCTGTTGCCAAAGGCTTCGCGGATTTCCGCAACGACAGCTACTGCCGCATCCACTTTGCGCGAATTATCAATGATGCCCATCTCTTCACAGCCGTTGAGCTTGAAGGTATCGAAGCCAATGTCGGTCAGCTTCTTGATGCCTGCGATCACTTCGGAAGGACGATCGCCGCCCACCCAGCTGTACGCTTTGATCTTATCGCGCACCAGCCCGCCCAGTAACTGATAAACCGGTACACCCAGCGCCTTGCCTTTGATGTCCCACAATGCCTGATCGATACCCGCGATGGCGCTCATCAGAATCGGGCCGCCGCGGTAGAAGCCCGCGCGGTAAAGCACCTGCCAGATATCGTTGATGCGCGCCGGGTCTTGCCCGATCAGATAGTCAGACAGCTCGTGAACGGCAGCTTCAACCGTGCGTGCACGGCCTTCGATAACCGGTTCGCCCCAGCCGACAATGCCTTCATCGGTTTCAATCTTCAGGAACATCCAGCGTGGCGGCAGCCGGTACGTGGTGATTTTGGTAATTTTCATTGAACAGCGTCCTTATAGGCGTTAACAAATGCATGTGCTTTTTGCGCGGTGACGTCAACCGACTGACCGGCTCGATACAGATCGCTGCCTAACCCGGCACCGATGCAGCCCGCGCTAAGGTAATCCTTCAGGTTTTCTGGCGTGACGCCACCGACGGCAAAGACGGGAACGTCTTTTGGCAACACCGCTTTCAGCGCCTTGATGTAGTCCGGCCCAAACGCGGATGACGGGAAAATTTTCAGCGATTGCGCGCCTGCATCCAGCGCCGTGAAGGCCTCCGTCGCGGTAGCGCAGCCAGGGCACACCATCATGCCGTAACCCACTGCCCGGCGAATCACTTCGGGGGAAATGTTAGGCGTAACGACTAGCTTGCTGCCAATTTCCTGTAATTTGTCGATATAGTCGGCTTTTAGTACCGTACCTGCGCCAATCAGGGCGCGATCGCCAAAATGCTCTACCGCCAGTTGAATACTTTCATACGGGTTCGGCGAATTCAGCGGGATCTCCACCGCATCGAATCCAGCATCCAGCAGCGCCGCGACATGTTCCAGTACCTCATCCGGCGTGATACCGCGCAGAATCGCAATCAAGGGAAGATTAGTATTCCAACTCATTAACAATGCTCCTTATTCCTGCCTGAAAAGCCCGATCGCCATCCAGCTGCTGCCAGCGCAATCCAGCTTGTTGTAATGCTTTTTCGTAGCGCGCCATCAGCGCAGGGGAGCCGATGAGTGTGATGCTGTCTCCTGCCGCCATCTGATAGTGGCGCTGCATTTGTGAGACTTCGTTGCCAATCAGCAGCCCAGACAGCCAGTCGCTCACGGCACTTTTCTCCAGACGCCCCAGCACATGCGCCGCACGGGTTTCAAACAGGCAGCGGATAATGTTGTCATCGGCAAAGCCCAGCGCCAGCCCTTGCTGGAAAGCATCGGGGACGGCTGCTGCTCGGTCAGCCCCACGCCAATTAAGGACTGCGTCATCAGCAGGTGGTGCAGTTCGCCGGTCATCACCGTGCGAAAATCCAGCACGTTACTGTCATCGGCCCGCACCCATTTCGAGTGGGTTCCCGGCATTAAATAAAGAGAGGAAGGACATTCGCTATATGCGCCAATCAGCTGGGTTTCTTCACCGCGAATCACATTGCAGTTATCGTCCTGCGCAATACTCAGCCCCGGCACGATCCAGGCGGCCAGCGGACGGGCTTCTTCCACACGCGTCAGGCGATGGGCGACATCCGTCAGGCGAGTCGGGCATGACAGATACGGTACGGAAAGCCAGCCCGCATTGCTGCCAATCATGCCCGCCATCACGACAGGCACGTTGTGCTGCTGCCACGGCGCAACGATTTGCTGAAAAACCTGCTGCGGCGTCTGACCGTTCAAACGCGTGACGCCCGCTTCAGATTTCACGCTGTCGATACAGACGCCGTCCAGATACAGCCACGCCCGCAGGTTGGTCGAACCCCAGTCAATGGCGATATAGCTTTCACTCATGTAATGTCCTTTAACCGTTTGGTCGAGCTGGCGATCATGGTCAACGCCGCCCGCTCTGCTGCTTCAATATCCTGATGCCGAATGGCATCGTAGAGATCCTGATGCTCACGCAATGTCCGTGGCATGTTGTCTTCGTCCGGCATATAGGTGCGTTCAAACACCGCACGCTGCAACGAGCTGATCGCAACGCTTAGCTGCTGGAGCACCGGGTTGTGCACTGCCGCCAATACCGCCTCATGAAAGCGAATATCCGCTTCATTAAACGCATCACGATTCTGATGGTTGGAAATCATGTCGTTCAGCGCCGCTTCGATCACCGCCAGTTCGCTTGAGGTCGCTCGTTCGGCGGCCCAGCGAGCAATCGTCGGCTCCACCAGATTACGCACCTCACTCATCGCGCTGATCAGTCGTGGGTCGTAGTCGCTTGCCAGAACCCATTGCAAAACGTCGGTATCCAGGTAATTCCACTGGTTACGCGCGGCCACAAACGCGCCG
The DNA here is from genome assembly GCA_021907015.1 of Pectobacterium sp. PL152. Classification (GTDB taxonomy): domain Bacteria; phylum Pseudomonadota; class Gammaproteobacteria; order Enterobacterales; family Enterobacteriaceae; genus Pectobacterium. The sequence continues at coordinate 2,411,119 of CP091064.1, forward strand.
CGATACCGTTTCACTTCCACCAGCCTTTTCGCCATCAACGCTCTGAACACTTCGCGAATGATGTTGCGCGAGGTCTGAAATTCTTCACACAGCTCAGCTTCTGCAGGTAACGGCGTACCCGGAGCGTATTTGCCGCCAACGATCTGTTGGCCAATATCCAGAATGATGCGGTCGGTTTTGCTTAATTCCTGCTTATTCATCATCACCTCAACGAGACAAAACGGATTGATATCACTGCACTTACTTTACCCGCCATGCCGCCTGACGTCGTCGAACTGTTGCACAATAACCGCATCCTTCCCTCTTTTCTTGGCTTGATTGTAGTACCATTATTGAGTGTTGTACTACAATCTGGATCACAAAACGGACAATAAATACAATTTGGCAACATCCAGCGTTACCGGATTTCAACATCCAGAGGAATTGAGCTGTGCGAGACGGGAAGGCAACGAAAGCCCGCCAGCAGCAGTGAAAAGAGAGAGGAAAAAGGAAAGAAGAGAGTGAGAAGAAAAGAATGGCGGTTCAGGCCATACGCAATGCGCACGCAAAAGAACCGCCATTAATGGCAAAGTCAGATAAGAGTAAAGCTACGCCTGTTCCAGAACGAAATGCCCCTCTCCGACTTGCTTATAGCGGCGTACCGGAGGATGGAAATCAGGGGCGCGTACCGGACTGCGTAGTTCATCATTGGTGATATTACGCACCGGACGAGTATCCGGGTCAGGCACGGGCACCGCAGAAATCAGACGTCGGGTGTAATCATGCTGCGGATTGTCGAAGATCGCCGAACGTGGCCCGATCTCCACAATTTCGCCGAGATACATCACCGCCACGCGGTGGCTGATACGCTCGACAACGGCCATATCGTGCGAGATAAACAGGAATGACAGCCCCAGCTTCTGCTGGAGATCCAGCATCAGGTTGATCACCTGCGCCTTGACGGACACATCCAGCGCCGACACCGATTCATCGGCAATAATCACTTTCGGCTCCAGCGCCAGCGCACGCGCAATACACACTCGCTGCCGCTGCCCGCCGGAGAACTGATGCGGGAAACGCGAAGCCATATCGCCGGATAATCCCACCTGTTCCAGCAGTTCGCTCACTCGCGCATTCACATTCTGTCGGGTCGCCAGACCGTGCAGCAGCATCGGCTCGGCGATAGCTTTCCCTATCCGCATACGCGGATTCAGGCTTTCATATGGATCCTGAAACACCATTTGAATCTGCCGCCGCGACTCGGTCAGCTCACGCTTATCCGCCGTCAGGATATTTTTTCCCAGCAACTGAATGTCGCCGCTAACGGCGTCGTTGAGGCGAATAATCGACCGTCCGGTGGTGGATTTACCGCAGCCCGACTCGCCAACCAGCGCGAGCGTTTCGCCCGGCCAGAGATCGAACGAGACATTTTCCACCGCATGAACTCGCCCAGACAGCCGACGGAAAAATCCTGATCGGATATCAAATCGAGTGACCAGATTTTTTACCGTCAGCACCGGCTCCTCACCCGACACGGTATTCACCGCCTCCGGCACCGGCTGGCGTTCGCCCGTTTTGAGATCGATCAGCGGAAAACGCTGTGGCCATGCGCTGCCGGACATCGAGCCGAGTTTGGGTACTGCGGATAGCAGCATACGGGTGTAGGGCTGTTGCGGATGATGAAAGATCTCCCGCGTGACGGCATTTTCTACCATCTCTCCCTGATACATCACCAGCGTGCGGTCGGACACTTCCGCCACCACGCCCATGTCGTGGGTGATAAACAGCACCGACATCCCTTCTTCTTCCTGAAGGGTTTTTATCAGCGTCAGGATTTGCGCCTGAATCGTGACGTCCAACGCCGTCGTCGGTTCGTCGGCAATCAACAGCTTCGGGTGGCAAGCCAACGCAATCGCAATCACCACACGCTGGCGCATCCCGCCAGAGAAACTCTGTGGGTATTCGTTCAACCGCGATTTGGCCGCCGGAATGCGGACTTTTTCCAGCAGGCGCACCGCTTCGGCACGCGCTTCGGCTTTCCCCATGCCGCGATGGCGACGCAGCACCTCCGTAATCTGGTAGCCAATCGGCAAGACCGGATTCAGGCTGGTCATCGGCTCCTGGAAAATCATGCCGATACGGTTGCCGCGCACATCCTGCATCGCTTTACTGGGGAGCGACAGCAGTTCGGTGTCGCCAAAATGAATCTGCCCTTCAATCCGGCTTTGGCCGGGTGGCAGCAAGCGCATGATGGATTTCGCCATCACGCTTTTCCCTGAACCGGATTCTCCCACTACGGCGACCGTCTCTTTCTCGCCAATCGTGAAGGATAAATCCCGCACCACGTTCATCCACTCGCCGTTCACCTGAAAGGCGGTGGTCAGATGCGAAACAGACATAATCGGCGCTGTCATGTGTTCGTTACCCCTTATTCCCATGGGCGTTCCCACGGCTTAGTTCCGTGGGTTGAGGATGTCGCGCAGCGCATCCCCGACCAGATTGATCGCCACAATCAGCAGCAGCAGTGTCAGCCCCGGAAAGAAGCTGATCCAATAGTCGCCCGACATCAGGTATTCAAAACCATTCGAGATCAGCAGCCCCAGCGACGGCTCCGTCACGGGCAGCCCGATCCCCAGAAACGAGAGCGTGGCTTCCAGCATGATGGCGTAGGCGATGCGCATCGTTGCCACCACGATCAGCGGTGCCAGACAGTTGGGTAAAATATGGCGAAACAGGATGCGGCGGTTGGACAGTGCCATACTGCGCGCCGCGTCCACGTAGCTGCGGCGGCGTTCCACCAGCGCCGACCCACGAATCGTCCGCGCATAGTAAGCCCACTGGGTCACCACCAGCGCCATAATGATCTTATCGACCCCTTGCCCTAGTACCGCCAGCAGAATCAGCGCGATCAGGATGGGCGGGAAACTGAGCTGGATATCGACGATACGCATGATCGTCGCGTCCGTTTTTCCACCGACGTAGGCGCTAATCAGCCCGAGCGAGGCGCCAATCAGCAACGCAAACACCGCACTGGAGAAACCCACCATCAGGCTGATGCGGGTGCCGTACAGAATGGCGCTGAACAGATCGCGCCCTTGATCGTCCGTCCCCAGCCAATACGTCATGCCTGACATACTGGAGGAACCCGGTACAAGTCGGCCATCCATGATGTCGAGCTGCATCAGATCGTAGGGATTCTGCGGCGACAGCAGCGGGGCAAGCAGCGCGAGCAGCACAAAAATCGCCAGCAAGATCAGCCCAAACAGCGCCAGCCGATCGTTGATCAGCGCCATCACCACGCGCATCACCGGATGTACGGGTTTTTGCACGGCGGCGGGCTGGTGTATCGTATTCCCCGTCATCCCTTGTCTCCTCCCAGCCGCACGCGCGGATCGACCAGCACATACAGCAAATCGACCAGCAGGTTGATCACGCTAAACATCACGACGGTAATCATCAGATAAGCCAGAATAACCGGACGGTCGAGCACGGCGATCGAGTCGATAATCAGCTTGCCCATGCCCGGCCAGGCATAAATGGTTTCCGTCACCACCGCGAACGCGATCAGCGAGCCGAGTTCCAGCCCTAGCACGGTAATCAACGGAATCAGCGTGTTGCGCAGCACATGTACCAGTACGATGCGGGTTTCCGACAGCCCTTTCGCGCGAGCAAATTGCACATAATCCTGTTGCAGACACTCCATCACGCCCGCACGCATCAGGCGGATAACCAGCGAGATTTTAAACAGCGCGAGGTTAAACGCCGGCAGGAGAAGATGTTCAAGGCCATCGCGGGTCAGAAAGCTAAACGGGATGCCGAACAGCTCATGGACATCGCCCCGGCCTGATGACGGCAGCCAGCCCAGCTTCACACTAAACAGCATGATCATCACCAGCCCGATCCAGAACGTGGGCAGGCTAAAACCGAGGATGGAGAAAGTCATGATGGATTTGGATACCACGCTGTCCGGCTTCAGACCCGCGTAAATCCCCAACGGAATACCGACAACCAGCGCCATCACGAACGCCACCATCGCCAGTTCGAGCGTGGCAGGCATACGCTGAAAAATCAGCGTCAGCGCGGGTTGATTAAAGATAAACGAGTTGCCCATGTCGCCCTGAAAGGCGTTCCAGACAAATAGCCCGTACTGTTCCCAGACCGGCTTATCCAAGCCGAAGGACTGAATCACCGCCAGCCGTTCCGCTGGCGTGGCCGTCGCGCCCAACAACATATCGACCGGATTACCGACCAGATAGACACCCACAAACACCAGCACCGACATAACAGCCAGCGTCAGCAGCGTTTGTCCGATTCGGCTCAGCAGGTAGGCTATCATTAGCGCCCCCCGGAACCGTTTAGTGCTTCGGAGCTATCTTTCTTTTCAGAGCCATAGCGGCGCAAGCGCTCGGCAATCAGTCCAAGAAACCCTTGCTCGTCGATTTCCCGCATGACCAGCGCATTCTCTGGTTCACCCAGTTTGTGATAAAAATCGGCAAACGCGTAACCCGCCGTTCTACCGGCAACTTCTACTCCGACGCGCGCGCGTTTTGATTTGAATAACTCCGGTTTCAGCAACCACGCAATGACGGTCGCATCATGAATTGGTCCACCTTCACGGCCAAAGCGATCCACTTCGCTACGGTCAAACATACGCAGCAGTGCTGCCATCGCCTTACCCGGCGCACCGCCGCTACGCTCGATGTCATCAACCTGTTCCGTCTGAATCAGCGCCTGGAAGGTCATATCCAACGGCATGATGACAATGGGCACGCCAGAAGAAAATACGATTTCCGCCGCATGGGGATCGGCATAGACGTTAAAGTCCGCCCACGGTACGCGATTTCCCATTGCGGTAAAGGCACAGCTCATGGACACAATCTGTTTGATGCCGCGCGCGACATCAGGATGGAAGCACAGCGCCAACGCCAGATTCGTCAGCGGGCCAAGTGCGCAAATGGTGATGGGATTATTGTCGGCCGCCGCCTGACGCGTCATCCGTACCAGAAAATCAACGGCGTGTTCCTGTTCCGGCGACAGCGTGCTCTCCGGCACCCAGTCAGCAGAAAATTTGCCGATATGAGCGTATTTACCGAAAACCTGATCGCGGATCAGTGGACGAGACGCACCCGCAAAAATGGGCACATCGGTTCTGCCCGTCACACCCACCACGTTGCACGCGTTCGGTAGCGTGGCGGCAAGCGGCACATTGCCTGCAACAACGGTAATCCCCAGAACGTCCAGCTCAGGTGAAGCCAATGCCAGCCAGATAGCTATCGCATCGTCAACGCCGGGATCGGTATCAATAATAATGCGTTCTTGAACCATGTCAGACACCCTCTCCATAGCGGCTCAATAGGTCAGCAAACAGCTCGACAACCTGTTTGGCATCAACCCCCGTCACCACATCCACATTCGGCTGACGGTCAGTTTTTCCGTACCAGTCAGCAACGGTCTGCCCCATGCACAGCTCGCTTTCCTGCTCAATGTAAACGCTGGCTTTTTCCGTCGTGAAGCAGTGCGGTGCCAGCACCCAAGCGATGACCAACGGATCGTGTAGCGGACCGCCGCGTGAACCATAGCGACGGATGTCATTGCGATCCCAAAACGCCATCATTTCACCCAACGGCGCGGAAATCCGCCCGGATAGCGCGATGAAGCGCGCCACCAATTCCGGTGTCAAAATCACCTGATGCGTGACATCCAGCGGTAGCGCGACAAGGGCAATCGATGAATCAAACACTATCTTCGCCGCCTGTGGATCGGCGATCATATTGAATTCAGACGTCAGGCTGCGGTTGCCTGCTTCGCGGTAGGCGCCACCCATCATCACAATGCGCGCAATACCGTCAGCAATCTCAGGTGCCATACGCAGCGCCATGGCCACGTTGGTTAGCGGCCCTAGCGTACAGAGCGTAATCGGCGTGCCGTCAGCGATCGCCTGCTTGCACTGCGCAATAATAAAATTCACCGCATGCTGTGCGTCGGCCTGTTTTTGCGGCGCAGGTAACACCGTCTGGCCCAGTCCGCTTTCACCGTGAAACTGGCCATGAATAGGGGCGCGCAGCAGCGGACGATGACAGCCGGCGAAAACGGGAATATCCGTACGCTGACCCAGTTCAACAATTTGCAGGGCGTTATGCAGCGTCTTGTCCAACGGTTGGTTACCGCACACCGTGCAAATACCGCGAATATCCAACTCTGGTGCCACAAATGCACTTAATAACGCAATCGCGTCATCTATCCCCGGATCACAATCAATAATAATAGGTAACGCGCTCATCCTTCGATGATTCCTTTTCTCTTTTTAATAGGTACTGCCGAACTTCAAGGTGCAGAAAGCCCCACACCTCTACAGCGTGAAAAATAAAACTCTATTTGGTGTTAAAGGGAATCGACAGACGCTAAAACGTCAGCGATCTCCTTACGTGCCTTTTCATCCAGCGGCAGTTGAGGCGGCAACGGATCGCCTACCGCAAATCCCTGCAATTGCAGCGCCGCTTTAATACAGCCGGCAATGGAATAACGAGCAAAGATTTCATTGATGCGCCATAACGGGCGCTGAAGCTCCATTGCTTTGTTCCAGTCACCCGCGCGGGCGGCTTCATACAATGCAATACTCTGTTTGGGAACGATACAAGCTGGGCCAGCCATCCACCCCACGCCGCCAATCAGCATGACGCAGGCGGGAATATGGGCAGAGGCGGAGAACACGTCCATCCGGCCACGGGTACGTTCAATGATGGAAAGCAAGCGCCCGGTATTGGTCGAGGCGTCTTTGATATAGCGGATATTGCTGACATGACTCAGGCGCTCGATGACGGGCAAACTCAAATCGGAACGCTGGAACTGAGGGTTGGTATAAAGCACCACCGGTTTACCCTGTGCGGCTTCGGCAATGGCGCGGAAATACTGTTCGACACCTTCGTCTTTCAGGGGGAAATAGGCTTCCAGTACAGCCAGAATGCCATCCGCGCCCAGTTCGACGTAGCGTTTCGTTTGCTCAACGGCATCCTGAATCGTTGTCGATGCGACACCGGCGATAACTGGTACACGGCCAGCCGTCGTCTCGATTACCGTTTTGACCACATCCAGACGTTGAGCCGCAGAGAGATAGGCAAATTCACCGGTGCTGCCTAACGGCACGACGCCATGCACACCGCATTGAATCAGATGTTCAGTGAGCTGCGCCAAAACGGGCTTATCAACCTGACCATCGGGCCTGACGGGTGACACCAGATAGGGAAAAACACCGCTAAACGTATTCACACCGCTCTCCTTGTTATAGGTCATAAGGGGTGAAAACCTCACCCCTTTTGGGTCATTGCTGAAAGGTAACTATTTTGCGGAACGGACGAAGTACGGCAGCGTGTAGGCATCGGAACGGCCCACATAGGTATACTGCTTTTTCATCGCCCAGGTGTTGGACAGGAACATGACCGGAATGACACCCAGATCGTTCATGCCAATGTTCATCGCCTCAGCCAGCAGCGCATCACGTTTGGTTTCATCCAGCGTGACCCGTGCTTCGTTCAGCGTTTTATCAAAGACAGGATTGGAATAGCGACCACGATTACCCTGTCCTGCATTGGGGCCAAAGGTTTCTAACAAGGGCCCCAATACCCCAGAAGCTTCCCCGGTTTCAATCGCGGCCCCGCCCATAATCAAACTGAATTCGAGACGAGACGCGCGTGAGAAGTACACACTGCCGGGCATCGTAACAACTTCGGTTTTGATGCCGGCGCGAGTGAACATTTGGCCAATGGCCTGAGCAATTTTAGAATCATTAGGATAACGATCGTTCGACGCGTGGAAGGTCAGCGTGAAGCCGTCGGGGTAACCCGCCGCCGCCAGTTCCTGTTTGGCTTTCTCCGGATTATAAACCGGCGCAGGAATGGAAGCGGAATAGCCTGGGTACCCCTTCGGTACAAGCTGAGAGGCGACAACAGCCTGCCCCTCCATCACACGGTCGACGATTGCCTGACGATTAAGTGCTAAAGACATCGCCTGGCGTACTTCTTTTTTTAGTAATGGGTTTTTACCATCAGGACCTTTGGCGAACGGTGATTCCTCTCGCTGCTGGTCCATGTGAAGGTAAATAACACGATTCCCTGGTGTTGAAATCGTTTTTAACTGCTGATTTTTTTCAATATTACTGCTGTCGGCTGTTGGAACGTTTTCGATCATGTCCACATCACCGGATAATACGGCTGCTACACGTGCACTACTGTTTTTAAATACACGGACAGTAACGTTGTCCCACTCTGCTTTTCCTCCCCAGTAATCGTCATTACGACTAAGGACTACCCGGTCGTCCGGCACCCAGGAAACAAATTTGAATGGCCCTGTACCAATCACATCTTTTCCTGAATTCAACGTTTCCGTCGGGACGTTTTCAAGTCGGGCCGGTAAAATCGAAATCCGACTTAAATTATTCAGCAGCAGTGGCGAAGCCTCTTTTGTCTTAATCCGCACCGTTAGTGGATTAACTTCTATTACTTCAGCAATGTCGCTGACGTAAGGTGCGTAAGAGCTAGGGCTGTTTTTCGATGCCAGCGCAACACGCTTAATGCTGGCAATCACATCTTTAGCCGTAAAATCACTGCCGTCGTGAAACTTAACGCCAGGACGCAATACAAACTCCCACGTCTTGTCGTCAATCACTTTCCAACTGGTTGCCAGGGCAGGTGCAATCTGCTGTTTTTCATCCTGTACAACCAAACCGTCAAAAATATTGCGCGCCATTGCGCTATTCGCCCCACTCACATAAAACTGCGGATCCATTGATGTGGTGGAGGAAGCCAAACCGATATTCAGGTCCGCGCTATAAACCAAAGGTGAAGATGAAAATAAAACGGTAAACAATAACGCCAGCGTTGATTTCTTCATTCACTAACCCTCTATTCCATGATTGAGTACTGATGAAGTGTATTAAATCTTATGATTGTGAGTCTATGCGCCAGATTGGATAATGAAAAATTGCATTTTGTGTTAAATTGATAACTAAATGTTATGTTTTAAGGTGACGAGCATGCGTATCAATCCCCGTCAGGTTGAAGCCTTTCATAAAGTCATCCTCACCGGAGGCATCACCGCTGCCGCCAACATGATGTATATCACTCAGCCCGCGGTCAGCAGACTCATTAAAGACTTCGAAGACGCGCTGAATCTGAAGCTATTTGATAGAGACGGACGCGGCCTGATTCCACGCGCCGAGGCGATGAAGCTGTACCGGGAAGTCGAGCGTCTTTACTTAGGATTGGATCAAATCGGGCTGATTGCCGATGAAATTCGCCACGCCAAAGGCAGCGTACTGCGCATCGCCGCCGTTCAGGCGCTCTCGTTCCTTTGTTCCGACCAGGTTCTCCCTACCTTACTCAAGAAATACCCCGATCTTTCCCTGTTTCTGGACATCGAAAGCAGCAGCCGTATTACGGACGCGATTGCTGAAAACCACTATGACGTGGGGTTTATTTTCGGCCAGCCCGGCATCAAAGGGCTGGAAGCTGAACCGCTGGCTGACGCCAGTGCTGTCGCGGTGTTAGCGATGGATCACCCGCTTGCCACGGCGGATGAAATTACACTCGCCGACCTGGCTGGCACGCGCGCCATTCTGCCCGGCAGAACCACACCGCTGCGGGCGCAGATTGATATCTCCGCCAGAAAAGAACAAATCTATTTGCATAACCCCATCGAAACCTCAATGGCTAATTGCTGCGTGCTAGCGTCAAGAAACGTCGGCATCGGCGTGGTAGATTTTATTACCGCCCTGAACAGCCCTTCCCCGGTTATCGTTAAGCCTTTCAATCCTGATATAAAAATGGCGTATTGCGCGGTTTACCCACCTCAAATTCCCCGCAGCCAAGTGGTGAATCACATCACTCAGGTTATGAAAGAAAAATAGCGGACAGTCTGGAATTAAAATAATTTCCAATCGAAGTCGTTATTTTTACTAATGTATTTATTGAATAATTTATAATAGTGATTACATACGACTTTATTTTTAGGACCAATAGATTATATTTTTATAAATAAATCAAAATCATTCATAATAAAATTGCCTATCCAGCCACCTAGGAATTAGGATAAAAACTCAACTTTTATAAGCAACCTGAATAAAAACCAATAATTTATTTAATTAAAAAACATCATTAAGAGAATAACTATCAATTGATAGCTCATCACAACTCATATCTTAAGACGAAGAAATCATGACAAATAAGGTCACAATTTCTTATTTTTGTTTAATATTTTTTATTTCCCTCTTCACTTATTTTACCTTAACACATTAAGTGAAAAATATTTTTAAACAAAAAATCATTAAATAAGAGGTAAAGATATGAGTGGTGGTGAAGGAAGGAATCACGGTAAAGATGGCCCATCAGGTGGCATTAATAGTGGAAATACTGGAGGTGGTAGAAATGGCGGAGATAATGGAGGCTATAATGGAAATGACCTCGGCGGGCATACTGTTGATAATGGTGATGGGACATCGACAACGACAGATAATCGAGGTTCGATCACTCATAGTAACGGAGGAAATGAGAACACTAGCGTTAACTGGGGCAATGATAGAGGGAACAGTGGCGATCGAAACTCCTCAAATAATGGTTCATCATCCTTAAGTGAAAAACCAGAATTACAAGTATCAATCAGTTTTGGTAATGCAGCACCACTTGCATTGGCTGCTGGTCAATGGGGATTCGAATTATTTAATTACTCAGAAATGGTAGCCAGTATTCGTACTGCATTAACGAGGCTATCAACATCTTTAATAAATACAATTCCCTACGCCAGTCGGTTGTTAGGTCTTCCATTTGGATTACTGTACCCATCATCTACTGCCACAAATGACATGGTTACACCTCATTTTGTAACTACTCTACCTGCGAAGGAAGTGACTGATACTTTGTTGGAGGATATTCCAACGCAAGTGGTAACGGGAATCAATATAAAAATTCATGATATTGTAAGCGTTGATAAACAATTTTTATCTTTGGTTCGGTCACCGACAACGCCAATGAGTGTACCTGTTGTTGCGGCAAAACCGACGAAGCGAGCGAATGTTTATACCGCTTCTATTGTCGCAGGTATGCCAGATATCCATATAAAAGTCGAAGTTAGCACTAAAACACCCGCATTACCGACTAAATCTGTTGGTTTTGATGAGGTGAGAGATGAGGTAGGCGTAGTACCTTTTGCTTCAGGAGAAAATACACATGATGCAATCGTACACTTCCCCTCAGGAAGCAATATAGAGCCAATTTATATATCAGTAATAAAATTACTAACCCCTGAAGAGATTAAAAAACAAGAAGACGAGTTAAAGAAGAGACAAGAAAAATGGGATGCAGAGCACCCTGTAGAACTGACTGCAATTGATGTTATTAACAAAAGAACTGAGCTAGATAAAGTTAATTTATCGATTATTCAAACCAATGGACGTATAAATAATCTATCAGAGGAAATCGCAACAGACTTGGAAATATATTTATCTCTTCACCCAGAGGAAGATCCGTTAGACCCTAGTATTGGCGGGCGAATAAAAAATAGATACCAAGGGAAGGTAAATTCACTTGCTCGTGCCAAGGTAGATCTGAATTCTTTCTTAGAAAAACATGGTGAAGTTGAAAGAAACAGAAATCGTGCTGAAGAGTCACTCTTAGATATTCAGGAAAAAAATAAAGGTATTACTCGCTATCTATCCAAGTATGCTATGCATAGTATTCCTTTATCTTCTTCCATATCAATGAACCGTTTGCAGTTTGCTATTGCTGATGGTCTTTCGCTCAAAATCCCTGAAGCTATTGAAAATAAATTAATTAATTTCTTTCCTGATTTTTATCAAAAGTCTCACGTATGAATACAGCTACAGGACCTATTGCATCAGTTATATTACAATATATATCAAGAGCAGGAAGTATAGATAATAAATTAATTTTAAAAGATTATGATACAATGTTCGCCATACCTGCCAGGTTATTATCTGACATAATTCCAATTGGCAATTTATCTGATATTTCCAGCAGAACTGGATCAGTAAATTTGCCTGTAAGGGCAGCATTTGTAAAAGAAAAAGATAAGTTGGTACTTAAACTATTTAAAACAGGTATTCCTGGAGTATCGACAGAAGTGAAAGTTCTAAGTAGTTCTCTAGATAGTAGCACTGGATTATATAGAATTGATATAAACGGAGTTCCATTTAGAACCGTTTTAGAAAACCCGACCAATCCCCCTAAACCAGATATTAATAATACAGGAAGCCCTTTACCTGATTACCAAATCCCTGTGCATACAGGTATCGAAGTTAGACCTGTTAATGAGCTAACAATAACTATAACACCTGTTGCAGAGCCAGTAGAGTTTCATGACTATATAATCTGGACACCAACCGCAGATGGTACAGGAGTTGAACCTATTTATGTGGTATTCAGTGATCCTTATGGTGGAACAAAAAGAGGGACGTATAGCGGACGTAGCTATAATCCAGATAAAGCGGGTGGAGAGATACAAAACTTGGATTGGAAAAATGTCAAAATCGACCGTACGGGTGTGGATAAAGTGAAATTACATACAGGGAGATTTGGTGAGTCAGCAGATAACCAGGTAATGATTGCTCGTTTAGAGGAAATCCTTAAGGGGACCATTTCTGCAACAGATACTGATAAGCGATTTTATACTCATGAAATCAGAGAGCTTGAGAGGTATAGGACTTTGGGAATTAAAGATAAAACCGTTCCTGATGGAGACATCCAAAAGCACAAGTTTGGAATAATACACACACAGCGACGTTAGAAGATTATAAACTCAGAGATGACACATCATTGCTGTATACACCTGAAGCAATGAAAGCCTATGAAGAACAAGTGTGGAGAGAGAATAAATGATTAATTTTGGCGAAATAATTCTAAATGAGAATACAAGGGATGTTATCGTATTTTTTGCGCGGAGCAAAAATGGTATAAGTTATCCTCAATTGATGGTTTTTTTCTCGCTACAGGCAAGAAGTTCATCAAACTGGCGAATTCTTGACTACAATTGAAAACCTTATTCAAGAAAAAGTAATTGTTATTGATGCTAAAATGACGGTTATAAAAGGTCCAAATTGGAAAGAACCAAAATTTGTAACTGAGAAAAATACGGGATTGTATAAGAAAGTTTTATCCTATAAATAATCTATATAATTCAATACAATTAACGGTGTTCGTTTGAACGTTCACCGTTAATTGGAATAGCCATCGGTGATGGCTAGGCTATTCAGCCTTATATCTCTCGAATCAGGCATTCAGCACAAATTTCTCGATCGCATAAGCGACGCCGTCTTCCGTGTTGCTTTTGGTGACGAATTGGCTGGCTTCTTTCACTTCATCGATGGCATTGCCCATCGCTACGCCGATGCCCGCATAGCGAATCATCGCCAGATCGTTCTGCTGGTCACCCAGCGTCATGACGCTTTCGCGTGGAATGCCGAGGTGCTCCGCCAGCATCTTCACGCCTTCACCTTTGTTGACGCGCTTATCCAGAATTTCCAGATAGTATTCGGCACTCTTCATGATGGTGTAGCGTTCAAAGGCTTCCGGTGGAATCTGGCTGATGGCGCGATCCAATATCTCTGGCTCATCAATCATCATCACTTTCGGGAACGTCAGGCCGCGATCCATTTCCTCAACCGCGCGATACTTCAACGGCATTCCGGTCAGGTGGGATTCGTGAATGGTGTAAGGGCTGATGTCTTTATTGGCGGTATAGACGAAGTTGAAGTCCAACGCGTGAAAATGGGTGCCCAGTTTGCAGGCCAGCGCTTCGAAATAGAGATAATCGTCGAAGCTCAGCGCGGTTTGCGCTACGCAGTCACCGTTGATCGTACGCTGCACCAGCGCCGTTGTTGGTAATGCAGTAACAGCCTTCCTGCTGCAAATCCAGCTCCATCAGGTAGCGCTCGACACCAATGTAAGGACGACCGGTAGCCAACACGACCTGCACGCCTTTCTCTCTGGCAGCGGCAATCGCGGCTTTTACCGCAGGTGAAATTTGATTTTGGGGCGTCAGCAACGTCCCGTCCATATCAATAGCGATCAGTTTTACAGACATAGTTTTTCCAGCATCAAGTTATCTGTTTTCATGCTAACGCGATTCAGCGATGAAGTCGTTAGTGAAATACGGCAGGGTGACAGGCGTATTACATATATACCCTAAATAATTCGAGTTTCAGGAAGGCGGCAAATGAGAGAATCCCGATGAGCTTACTCAAGTAAGTGATTCGGGTGACCGATTGAAGCCAACGCACATGCAACTTGAAGTATGACGGGTATAACGTAAAAAGCCGTGCGGTTAAGCACGGCCTTGTGACCAACGTTTTCTGCAATCGCCGTTATAGTTCTGCGCCGTTGCTGGAGATCACTTTCTTATACCAGTCAAAGCTCTTTTTCTTCGAGCGCTTGAAGGTGCCGGTGCCATCGTCGTGTTTATCCACGTAGATGAAACCGTAGCGTTTGCTGTACTGACCGGTGGTGAACGACACGCAGTCGATGCAGCCCCACGGGGTATAACCCATCAGCTCCACGCCGTCTTCCACAACCGCTTTCTTCATCTGATCGATATGCGCTTTGAGGTATTCGATACGGTAATCGTCGCTAATGCTGCCGTCGGCTTCCACCTTGTCTACCGCGCCAAAGCCGTTTTCGACGATGAACATCGGTTTCTGATAACGCTCGTAGAAGCTGTTCAGCGTATAGCGCAGGCCAACCGGATCGATCTGCCAGCCCCACTCCGATGCCTTCACATGCGGGTTCTTCACGCCGCCGTCAAAGCCCGTAATTGAATCTTCTTTTTTCTGGCCTTTTGCCGCCAGTTGCACTGCGCTGCTCATGTAGTAGCTGAAGCCCAGATAGTCCGTGCAACCATCGCGCAGCGTCTGTTCGTCTTCCGGCTGCATATCAATCTGATAGCCTTTTCGCGCCCACTCTTTCAGGATGTAAGACGGATAGTAACCGCGCAACTGCACGTCGCCGAACAGGTGACGTTCACGCATCGCTTCCTGTGCAAACATCACGTCATCCGGGTGGCATGACCACGGGTAGATCGGCACCAGCGCCAGCATGCAGCCAATTTTGAAGTTCGGGTTAATCTCATGGCCCAGTTTCACCACTTTCGCACTGGCGACAAACTGGTGGTGCAGCGTTTGGTACATCGCCTGCTCCGGCTTGTCGTGATCGGTAAAAATCACGCCGGAACAGCAGTAGCCAAACAGCGGATACTGCCAGTTACGCTGGTTGTTGATCTCATTGAAGGTCATCCAGTATTTCACTTTGGACTGGTAACGCTTCATGACCACTTCGCTGTAGCGTACAAAGAAATCCACCACTTTACGGTTCAGCCAGCCGCCGTACTGCTTAACCAGATGATGCGGCATCTCGAAATGGGACAGCGTAATCACTGGCTCGATGTTGTATTTCAGCAGCTCATCGAACAGGTCGTCATAGAATTGCAGACCCGCTTCATTCGGCTCCAGCTCATCGCCATTGGGGAAAATACGCGTCCAGGCAATCGAGGTGCGGAAGCATTTGAAGCCCATTTCGGCGAACAAGGCAACATCCTGCTTATAGTGGGAATAAAACTCCACCGCCTGATGATTCGGATAACTGACACCAGGCTGTACGCCATCGGTAATCACACGGTCAACGCCGTGGGCACCGCCGGACAGGACATCGCAAATGCTGACGCCTTTGCCGCCTTGATCCCAACCACCTTCAACTTGATGCGCCGCTACCGCGCCGCCCCACAGAAAGTCTTTCGGTAATTGTTGAACAGACATCTTGTTTCCTTCTTATTCAGGTTTGCATATTATTAATTTATAAGCTTTTTCAGGGAGGAGATTTCCCGATGCAGTTGAATCAGCTCCTCCACCAATTCACGGCATAGCATCGCGTTCATCAGGTGATCTTGCGCGTGAACCAGAATCAGGTTGACCGGGATTTTCCCGCTGCCCTCATCGGCACCAATCAGGGCCGTCTGGATTTGATGGGCTTTACGCGCCGCAACGGAAGCCGTGTTCAGCAGTTCCTCGGCCTTGTCCCAGTCATATTTTCTGGCAGCGATCAGCGCCTCCATTGAGCTGGAGCGTGCCTCTCCCGCATAGATAATCAGTTCCATTACTGTCGTTTCATCAAGAATGGTTTCATCGCGCATCACTCACTGTCTCCTCTGCTGTACCCACTTCTTGTTCGATCAACTGACGTTCATACATTTTGAAGAAGGGGTAATAGATTAAGGATGAGACGACAATCAGTACCCCCACCAGCACCACCGCACGCCAGTCCCATCCCGTAGACCAGGCTGCGCCAATCGGGCCCGGCGTTGTCCAGGGCGCAAGAGAAATGACGCGATGCACCAAATCGGTTTTTAACGCGATATAGGCAAGGGTGGCATTTACCAGCGGCGCAGTAATAAACGGGATGAACAGCAGCGGGTTCATCACGACGGGTGAACCAAAAATCACCGGTTCATTGATGTTGAACATGCTCGGCACCACGGCCAACTTGCCGATAGAGCGCAGATGAGCAGAACGGCTGCGCAGATAGAGAAAGACCAGCCCCATGGTCGCCCCCGATCCCCCCACCGTAATGAAGAACTGCCAGAAGGGCTCAATGAAAATTTTGGTGATCGGTGCGCCCGCGTTAAACGCTTCCTGATTGATTCCTAAGTTGGTCAGCCAGAACGCCTGCAAAATGCCGCCGACGATAACGGCGCCGTGAATCCCGGCAAACCACAGCAGGTGGCAGAGCAGCACCGCGATCAGGATGGCAGGAAGCGAATCGGATGCCGAGATAATCGGCGCGAAGACAGCCATGATCGCCTGCGGCAACAGCATGCCGAACTGGCTCTGCATGAACAGGCTAAGCGGGAACAGCGTCAGGAAAATGGCAAGAATCGGGATCAGCAGATCGAAAGACTGGCGGATTTTCGGCGGTACCTGTTCCGGCAGGCGAATGCCAATATTGTGCTTCTGCAAAAAATGCATCAGCTCCGTCGAGTAGATCGCCACGATAATCGCGGTGAAAATCCCCTCGCCGCCCAGCGACCCAACCGGCAGACTTTTGTCGATTTGCGGCGCTGCAACGACCATAAACGACATCAGCGCCAGACTGGCGGCCATAAAACCGTTCATTTTATAGCTCTGCGCCAGGTTATAAGCGATGGCGCTGGTGATATACACCGCCATAATGCCCATCGTCATATTGTAGGGCATCATGATTTGTTCGCCGTGGCGTTCCACCATCCCCAGCCACCACTGCGCAAAAGCCCATTCACTATTCGGGCTAAAAGGCGGATGAGCAAATAGCATCATAAAAGAGCCGACAATTAAAAAGGGCATTGACGCAATGAACCCATCTTTAATGGCAACAACATGACGCTGGCTGGAAAGTTTCGCCGCAATGGGGCTAATACGGTTTTCGATAACGCTGAATAATGACTCGGTTAATTTACTCATTATTCCTCCCGTTATATTACGCGATCATCGCCAGGGCATCGTTAAGGACTTTCTCCCCATTCATCATGCCGTAATCAACCATATTAATAACCGCGATCGGCTTCGCTTTTTCGTCAGCTATCGCTTTGAATTCAGGCAGTTTATACTTAATCTGCGGCCCCAAAAGGCAACAGTCATATTCATCAATCAGTTCACTAAACTCTTCAAAACCTACGGCTTTTATCTCGACAGCGATCGCCTTTTGCTCGGCGACCTTTTCCATCCGCTGTACCAGCATGCTGGTAGACATTCCTGCTGCGCAACAGAGTAAAATCTTATTCATACTGCACCTCACCGTCCGTTTTTTTATTATTCAAGCAAGACGAAAAATAATATGCAACCGGTTTCATATTGTTTTTACTGTTTTTTGAAGGCGATCATAAATAGCGCAATCAGGGAATATTTTTATCCCTACACGCGTTATTGGTGATAAAAAAGGAGGATTTTTCCCTATAATGACGCCATAAAGCGGCGCAAAAGGAGAACGGGAAAGTACGATGGTAACCATGCTCGATGTAGCGAAAAAAGCCGGTGTCTCCAAAGCCACCGTATCACGCGTGCTGACAGGGAATAACTACGTCAGTAAAACCACGCGGGATCGGGTATTCCGGGCGATTGAAGAGATTGGCTACCGGCCTAACCTGCTGGCGCGCCAGCTCGCCACAAGCAAATCGCAAATCATTGGCTTGGTCGTGACCAACACGCTATACAGCGGCCCCTATTTCAGCGAATTGCTGTTCCAAACGGCGACGATGACGGAAAAATACGGGCGGCAGCTCATCATGGCGGATGGCAAACACAGTGCGGAAGAAGAGCGAGAAGCGATCCAGTTCCTGCTCGATTTACGCTGCGATGCCGTCATTATCTATCCGCGCTTTCTTTCTATCGATGCGCTGGAAAGCATTATCGAACAGCATGAACAGCCGATTATGGTCGTCAACCGTACACTGCATCGGCACGGTGACAACGGTATCTGTGCTGACCACCAGCAACACTGCCATGATGCCGTCAATTACCTGATTACGCAGGGTCATCGTGATATTGCGTTTATCTGCGGATCGCCGAATTCACCCACCGGCACGAGCCGACTGGCGGGCTACCGGCAAGCGCTGGAGGAAAATGGGATTCCCTATAGTGACAGTCTGGTTGCGCCTGGCGACTGGACGCATGACAGCGGTTATTCGGCAACAAAACCCTGCTGCAACAGGCGGGCACTTTCAGTGCTCTGGTCGCCAGCAATGACGACATGGCTATTGGCGCGGCAAAAGCGCTGCGCGAACACGGCCTTGCAATTCCGCAGGATGTTTCGCTGTTAGGGTTCGATGATTTACCCATGGCTTCATGGTTCTATCCCCCGCTCACTACCGTACACGTGCCCGTCGCAGAGATGATCAACTATACCCTTGAGAAACTGCTGTGCCGGCTGGAGGGTGAAACCGTCGTGCCTGCGCCTGACTTCAAGGGCGAATTGATTATCCGCGATTCCGTCAGCAAAGGCCCTGCCGCTTAACCCTCGTTCACACGGTGAGGCGTCATGCCTCACATCTCATCCGCTATCACACTGATGCGGTTTATGACTGCGCCAATTTGTGACATTTTCGTGAACAGCCTAAAGAGGTAGTGTTTCTCGCCGATAATTTATTTGTGACTTACATCACAAATAATGATGAGTCGCCGAAGGGAATGACTATAAAACAGAAAGGAAGACAATCAATTGATTCTTTTATGAAAAAAGCACCTATATACCCTAAATTGACGGGTATCGGCGCTTATATCCCAGGGGATATTATGCATATGTCTACAACACTGTTACCGGTTAACCACAGCAATCCACCCATTCACTCCTCACCAACTGCGTCCAAAAGAAAACTCAGCACACGGATGCTGATGCTTCTGGCAGGCGTTACCACTATCGCACTCGGTTTTATTCTCACTATCGGCCTGCTGATCTGGCAATCCGGCCAGCAACAAAAGACCATCGCGCAGCAGTATCTTGAGCAAACGGCCTATACCAACAGTTACCTTATTCAGCAGAAGCTGGATGTCGCACTCCATGCGGCACGCAATTTGGTACAGAGCGTTGTCAGTCTGCAAGAAGCAGGCAATGCCGATCGGAAAACCGCAGAAACGCTGCTGAAGAATGCGCTGAAGAGCCACCCCGATTTCCTTTCGATGTCGCTGGCATGGGAACCTGATGCGTTTGACGGCAAAGATCGCGAGTACGCGGGTCAGCCCGATCAGGACCCGCAAGGTCGCTTCGTCCGTTATGTCGACCGCGATACCGCAGGCAACGTTGTTCTGCATAATCTGGTGGATTATGAAACGCCCGGCAGCGGCGATTACTACCTGCTGCCGAAGAAGCTCCAGAAAGAAGTGATTCTGGAACCGTATAGCTACCCTTACAACGGCGTCGATGTCCTGCTGACCTCCATTGCCGTTCCCATCATCATCAACAACAAATTTTACGGCTCCGTCACTGCGGATTTTTCACTGGATACGCTGCAACAACTTACCAACAACATCAAACCCTATGAGGGAACAGGCTACGCCCAGCTGCTGTCCCACACTGGCGCCTATATTTCCCACCCCGACAAAGCTCGGGTGACCAAAAAAATTGAAAATGACCCAACGCTGCTTGAGCATGTCACCACAGGGCGGCCTTATCAGATCGAACGTGACAATGCCGTACTGAACACGCCAGCGTTTAACGTGTATGTGCCAGTCACCATCGGCAATACCGGCACGCCCTGGATGCTCGGCCTGTCTGCTCCCGTCAATGTGGTGATGGCGGAAACGGTGCAGCAGCGTAACGTTGGCCTGCTGCTTATGGTGCTGAGCATCGTGGTGGTTTCCGGCGTGCTGGGCATCATCTTTAACCGTAAGGTCGCTCGTCCTATCGGTGGGGAACCTTCTCAGGCGGCACAGATCGCGCTGTCCGTCGCGCAGGGGAATTTAACGCAGACCATTCCTGTGCAGCCAAAAGACGATAGCAGTATTTTTTACGCCATGAACGCCATGCAGTCACAGCTGAGAGATATCGCCGAGCAGCTGATTAGCACCAGCGAATCCGTCAGCCACGGTGCGACAGAAATTGCGACAGGCAACACCGATCTGGCCTCTCGTACCGAGCAACAGGCGGCGGCGCTGGAAGAAACCGCCGCCAGCATGGAGCAGATTACGGCGACGGTGAAACAGAATGCGGATAACGCCCATAACGCCACAACGCTGGCGCAGAACGCGGCCCACATCGCTCAGAAAGGTGACAAGATAGTCGGTCAGGTTGTTCACATTATGAGTGAGATCGACGACAGTTCGAAGAAGATTGCCGATATTACCAGCATCATCAACGGTATCGCATTCCAGACCAATATTCTGGCACTCAACGCGGCGGTGGAAGCCGCCAGAGCGGGCGAACAAGGGCGCGGTTTTGCCGTTGTTGCCAACGAGGTGCGTAACCTCGCACAGCGTAGCGCCAGTGCCGTAAAAGATATCACCGCGCTGATTACAGAATCCGCCAGCCGTGTCGACAGCGGCGTTACGCTGGTTCAGAGCGCCGGTGAGACCATGCAGGAAATGCTGAGTGCCGTCACGTCGGTAAAAGACATCATGGATGAGATCGTCTCAGCATCGGATGAACAATCACGCGGAATCAGTCAGGTGACGCAGGCCGTTCACGAGATGGATGGCGTCACCCAGCAGAACGCCGCACTGGTGCAGGAAGCCACGGCTGCCGCTGCGTCACTAGAAGAACAGGCCAGACAGCTCGCGCAGACCGTGCTGGTATTCAAGCTCTCGTAATCATCCTTCTTCACCCACTCCTCCGCACGGGCCGGAAACGGCCTGTGCATTATTCCCAACGTGGGCAGCAGTCTTCGAACGAATGTGACGTTGGCTTCAGCTCTGGGCTGTTTTTCTCATCAAAATTCCCAATCGTCAGCGCAATGGTCGGTTCATCATCAATCGCTCCCAGCGTGCTGCCGCAGTGCGGGCAAAAAGCCCGGCTGGAGTAATCAGACGAACGATAGCGCGCGGGTTCTCCGCCTTCACCAATCCATTCAACTGCCGACCGGGGAAACTCAACCCACAACAGCGTTGGCGCACCGGAATGCTGCTGGCAAGAAGTGCAGGAACAGGCATGGGGATTGCCCGGTTCGCCCGTGGCTCTGAACCGAATCTGACCACATAAACACCCACCCAAATATGATGTTATCGTCATGCGGTTCTCTCCCTATTCTGCGGAAAAGGCGGGTATCAATATTCGCCATCGATGATATAAGTAATATGCTAACCTTATGATCCATTTACCAGGGAGTGACGCCCTGTTCTTGCGCCAGCTCTCACGATAATAAAATCTACAGACCCGTAAGCTGCAAAGATAATATGAAATTCATAAAATTACCGCTACTGGCGCAAATCTCATCAGCGCATTTGGTGAGTCACTTCCATATGATGGTGCTGCCCGCACTGATTCCGCTGCTGTCAGCTCAGCGCGATATCAGTTTTGTCGAACTCGGGTTTGCGCTTAGCGTATTCAACATTGTCTCTGCCTGTGTGCAAACACCAATTGGCTTTATGGTGGATCGCATCGGCGCGCGCCGCACGTTAACCGCAGGTTTAGCACTCGGAAGCCTCTGTTTTCTCTCGCTCGGTTTCTCAGACAGCTATGTTTGGCTGGTCGCCGCGATGGGGCTGGCTGGCGTGGCAAACGCGGTTTATCACCCGGCGGATTACGCCTTATTGTCGCGCGGGATTGATGAAAAACGCATGGGCCGCGCGTTCTCAGTGCATACCTTCTCCGGCTTTCTGGGCACGGCCATTGCGCCCGGTATTTTGCTGTCCATCGCCGCTTTTTCCGGCATCAATAGCGCCTTCATCGTTTCTGGCATCATCGGCTTACTGACGATACCGCTGCTTCTGACGGATCGCGATGAACCTAGCCGAGTGAAACCTGCAGCGGCAACAGGCACCCAGCCGGGCAAATCGCGCGCGCCCGTGTTCACACTGCCAATTCTGGCGCTGCTGATTCTGTTCCTGCTGCTGAATTTAAGTACAGGCTCAATCCAGAACTTCTCGGTGACGGCGTTAGTCACGGGCTACGATTTGTCGCTGTCACAGGCTAACGTGGCGCTGACCGCGTTCTTGTTCGCCAGCGCCTTTGGCGTACTGGCTGGCGGTTCACTGGCGGATAAAACCAAACGCCACGGGCTGGTGGCGACGGCGGCGTTGGCCGTAACTGCCGTGCTCGTCAGTATTGTTGCCCTCTATTCCTTACCGACTATCGTGCTGGTGCCGTTGCTGGCTGCTGCAGGTTTCCTCTCCGGTATGATCGCCCCTTCCCGGGATATGCTGGTACGCGCCGCCTCACCGCCGGGAGCGGAAGGTCGGGTCTTTGGGATTGTTTCTACTGGCTTCAACATCGGCGGTGCTGCGGGACCCGTGCTGTTCGGCTGGCTGCTGGATCACGGCCACCCTCACGCTATTTTCTGGTCTGCCGTCATCTTTATGCTGATTACCGCTTTTATCACGCTGCTACAGGAAATGCGTAGCGCCAAACGCCGTGCATTAGCCTGATAAAACGTTTTTCAACGTCACGGCGGGCAGGAAGCTCGCCATAAAAAAACCAGCTCCGCAGGGAGCTGGCTCAGGTTGCTGATAAACCGATCGAGCGGTGATAATGGATAGATCGTAAAGACGCTGTAAACACATCCCTGTGCGCTCGGATTGCGCCATCCATGGCGCAAACGCTTTACTCTTCTATTCCATTATCACCGTTTTCACTCTTCAGAAAGACTTATCAACGGTCAGAATCTATCTAAATCAGATATCGATATTCATCGCTTTCAGGGCGTTCTCTTCGATAAACGCACGGCGCGGTTCAACGGCATCACCCATCAGCGTTGTGAACAGCTCATCAGCGGCAATCGCGTCTTTCACCGTCACACGCAGCATGCGACGGCTGTTTGGATCCATCGTAGTTTCCCACAGCTGGTCCGGGTTCATTTCACCCAGACCTTTATAACGCTGTATGGTCAGACCACGGCGGGATTCTTTCACCAGCCACTCCAGCGCCTGCTCAAAGCTGGCAACCGGTTGACGACGCTCGCCACGTTCGATGTATGCATCTTCTTCAATCAAGCCACGCAGTTTTTCGCCCAGCTGATTCAGCTTGCGATATTCGCTACCCGCTACGAAACCTGCACCCAGCGGATAATCGGTATCCACACCGTGCGTACGCACGCGCAGCGCTGGTTCAAATACGCCACGTTCTTCATCATGATGAATGACAAAGCTGTATGTGCTGCCGTGCAATTCGTTTTCGTTCAGACTGTTAACCAGCAATTCCGCCCACGCCTGCACGTTTTCACGTTCGTTCAAATCGGCTTCTGACAGCGTAGGCTGATAGATCAGACGGTTCAACAACGCACGCGGGAAACGGCGCTCCATACGGCCAATCAGCTTCTGTACTGCATAGTGTTCAGAAACCAGCTTCTCCAGCGGTTCTCCCGCCAACGCTGGTGCCTGCGCATTGGTGTGCAGCGTCGCGCCGTCCAGTGCCAGCATAATCTGGTACTGATCCATCGCTTCATCATCTTTGATGTACTGTTCCTGCTTAGCCTTTTTCACCTTGTACAGCGGCGGCTGCGCGATATAAACGTGGCCACGCTCAACAATTTCAGGCAGTTGACGGTAGAAGAAGGTCAACAGCAGGGTACGGATGTGCGAACCATCCACGTCAGCATCGGTCATGATGATGATGTTGTGGTAGCGCAGTTTGTCCGGGTTGTATTCATCGCGGCCAATGCCGCAGCCCAGCGCGGTGATCAGCGTCGCGACTTCCTGTGAGGAAAGCATCTTGTCAAAACGGGCTTTCTCAACGTTCAGGATTTTACCCTTCAGCGGCAGAATCGCCTGGTTCTTACGGTTACGTCCCTGCTTGGCAGAGCCGCCCGCTGAGTCCCCTTCCACCAGGTACAGTTCAGACAGCGCCGGGTCGCGTTCCTGACAGTCCGCCAGTTTGCCCGGCAGGCCAGCCAGATCGAGCGCGCCTTTACGGCGTGTCATATCACGCGCTTTACGCGCTGCTTCACGGGCACGTGCGGCATCAATAATTTTACCGACCACGATTTTGGCGTCTGACGGGTTTTCCATCAGATAATCCACCAGTTTCTCGTTCATCAGCGATTCGACGGCGGTTTTCACTTCGGAAGAAACCAGCTTGTCTTTAGTCTGCGAGGAGAATTTCGGATCCGGCACTTTCACGGAAACGACGGCAATCAGCCCTTCACGCGCATCGTCACCGGTGGCGCTGACTTTGGCTTTCTTGCTGTAGCCTTCTTTATCCATGTAGGTATTCAACGTACGGGTCATCGCGGCACGGAAACCGGCCAGGTGCGTACCACCGTCGCGCTGTGGAATGTTGTTGGTAAAGCAGTAAATGTTTTCCTGGAAACCATCGTTCCACTGCAATGCCACTTCCACGCCGATGTCATCTTTCACCGTCGAGAAATAGAACACATTCGGGTGAATCGGGGTCTTGTTACGGTTCAGGTAATCAACGAATGCCTTGATACCACCGTCATAATGGTAATGATCGGCTTTATCTTTCTCACGCTCGTCGATCAGGCGAATAGAAACACCGGAGTTCAGGAACGACAGCTCACGCAGGCGCTTAGCCAGGATTTCATACTCGAACTCCACCACATTGGTGAACGTCTCATGGCTCGGCCAGAAGCGCACCGTGGTACCGGTTCTGTTGGTGTCACCCGTCACTGCCAGCGGTGCCTGCGGCACGCCGTGTTTATAAGTCTGCTCGTGAAGCTTCCCGTCGCGGTGGATAATCAGCGTCAGTTTTTCTGACAGGGCGTTAACCACGGAAACCCCTACGCCGTGGAGACCGCCGGAGACTTTATACGAGTTATCATCGAACTTACCGCCAGCGTGCAGAACGGTCATGATCACTTCAGCCGCAGACACGCCCTCTTCCGGGTGAATCCCCGTCGGAATACCACGGCCATCATCCTGCACCGACACCGAGTTATCGGCATGGATGGTGATGATAATGTCTTTACAATAGCCAGCGAGCGCTTCGTCGATAGCGTTGTCCACAACCTCGAATACCATGTGATGCAGGCCGGTACCGTCATCCGTATCGCCGATATACATACCTGGGCGTTTACGTACCGCATCCAGCCCTTTCAATACCTTGATACTTGAGGAGTCATAAGAATTCGACATCAACGTTTCTCGCTCATTTTAGTCCTGTGATTGAACCGTTATTTTACCCTGTTCTACGCGGAACATCTTGCCCTTTTCACCAACCATGTCCTCTATCTGTTCGGCGCTGACCGCGCTGACAAAAACCTGTGCATGGGTGGCTTTCAACCGTTCGGCTAACAAACGGCGGCGGGTACTATCCAGTTCGGAAGCAAAATCATCGATCAGATACAGACAGCGCAGTCCGTTCTGACGGGTGAGAAATTCACCCTGAGCCAGCCTCAGCGCGCACATCAGCAGCTTGAGCTGGCCACGGGACAGCATATCCTCAACCGCCACGCCGCTGGCGCGGATGCGGAAGTCGGCTTTATGCGGCCCCAGCGCCGTATAACCTAACATACGGTCGCGTTCGAACTGCCGTTCCAGCAGTTCGGCATACTCACTTTCTTTATCCCAGCCGCGCTGGAAAGAGAAACTGAGCGAAAATTCAGGCAGAAATTGCGTACAGGTCGTGGCGATATCATTGGCAATCGCCGCACTGTATTGCGCACGCCATTCGCTGATACGCTCCGCCAGCGGCACCAGCTCCTGATCCCAAGCTCTAAGCTGCCCATAATGGCTCACCTGGCGCAGTGCCGCATTACGCTGGCGCAACAAACGCTTCATGTTGCTCCAGGCCGCGAAAAAGCCGGGTTCGTTATGGAAACAGCCCCAGTCGAGAAAGGCACGACGAAATTTTGGGCCGCCGTTGAGCAGGGTAAACCCTTCCGGTGTGATCAACTGTATCGGCAGCAGCTGTGCCAGTTCAGCGACTTTATGGCCGTCGCTGCCGTCAATCCGTACCTTACTGTCGCCCTGACGGTTTTTGCTTAACCCAACGGATCGCTCCGTTTCCGTACCATCAATACGACCATGCAGTACAAATTCTGGCTGATCGTGACGAATGACGCGCCCCGCCTGAATGCTACGAAACGCCCGCCCGTGCCCTAGCGTATAAATCGCTTCCAGCACGCTGGTTTTACCGCTGCCGTTGGCACCCACTAAAAAATTAAAGCCGGGAACCAGCGCCAGATCGGCCGCCTCGATATTACGGAAATCTTTGATGAGAAGACGAGTGAGAGCCATGTTGCAGTTATCTTAATAATGAAAGGGCAAGTAAACTTGCCCGATAATTCTACAACCGCATTGGCATAACGACATAGGCCGCCGCCCGGCTGGCGCTATCTTCGATCTGCACGCTGGAAACGGAATCGGTCAGCAGTAAACGCACCCCTTCGCACTTCAGCGCGTTCAGCACATCCAGTACGTAGCTGACGTTAAAGCCAATTTCCATCTCGGTGCCGTCGTACTGCACATCCAGAATCTCTTCCGCTTCTTCTTGCTCTGGGTTGTTGGCAGTAATTTTAAGCTGGTTCTGAATCAGGTGCAGACGCACACCGCGGAATTTTTCATTCGATAAAATCGCCGCACGGGAGAAGGCCTGCTTGAGCAGATCGCAGCTGGCCTCCAGCGTTTTATCCGGGTTCTTCGGCAATACGCGACGATAATCAGGGAAACGCCCATCGACCAACTTCGACGTGAAAATAAAGTCGCCGACATGTGCGCGAATATTGTTGCTGCCGATCTGCAATTGCAGCGGCGTATCACCACCATCCAGCAAACGCACCAGTTCCATCACGCCTTTACGCGGCACGATCACCGAATGCGATGGTAAAGATTGACCAACCGGCATGGAGCAGACTGCCAGACGGTGACCATCCGTCGCGACCGTGCGCAGCTCTTCGCCTTCGGTTTCAAACAGCATACCGTTGAGGTAGTAGCGAACATCCTGATGCGCCATCGAAAACTGCGTCGCTTCGATCAAACGCTTCATCGTCGCCTGCGGCAGAGAAAATTCAACGTCGCTCTGCCAGTCGTCCAGATTAGGGAAATCCGCCGCAGGTAGCGTAGACAGCGAGAAACGGCTGCGGCCAGAGCGCACCAGCATGCGATCGCCATCCAGCATGATGGTAATTTCCGCGCCTTCCGGCAGGCCCCGGCAAATATCAAACAGCTTGCGGGCAGGGACAGTCGTGGCACCCGGCTCATGCGGCTGCGTCAGCGCCACTTTCGCCACCATCTCCATTTCCAGATCGGTACCAGTCAGCGACAGTGCGTCTTCCGTCACCTGAATCAGCAGGTTGCCCAGAATCGGTAAAGTCGGTCGGCCGCCCAGCGGGCTGCTGACCTGTTGTAATGGCTTTAACAGACGTTCGCGTTCAACAATAAATTTCATAGTGTTATGACGATAGAGTTCTGATTAAATTGGAAAAATCTTCTTTGATGTCGTGGCTTTCTTCACGCAACTGCTCAATCTTGCGGCAGGCATGCAACACCGTCGTATGGTCACGCCCGCCAAAGGCATCGCCGATTTCCGGCAGGCTGTGATTCGTCAGTTCTTTCGCCAACGCCATCGCCATCTGGCGCGGACGCGCCACCGAGCGGGAACGACGTTTAGACAGCAGGTCGGCTACTTTGATTTTATAGTATTCCGCCACGGTCTTTTGAATATTGTCGATAGTAACCAGTTTTTCCTGCAACGCCAGCAAATCGCGCAGCGCCTCACGCACAAAATCAATGGTGATGGAGCGGCCGGTAAAATTGGCGTTAGCGATAACACGGTTCAGTGCGCCTTCCAGCTCACGCACGTTAGAACGCAGGCGCTTAGCAATAAAGAAGGCCACTTCGCCAGGCAGACGAATATCGTTTTCATCTGCCTTTTTCATCAGAATCGCCACGCGGGTTTCCAGCTCTGGCGGTTCAATTGCGACCGTTAACCCCCAGCCGAAGCGGGATTTCAGGCGATCTTCCACGCCATTAATCTCTTTCGGGTAGCGGTCAGACGTCAGAATGATTTGCTGGTTGCCTTCCAGCAGCGCGTTGAAGGTATGAAAGAACTCTTCCTGCGAACGCTCTTTATTAGCAAAGAATTGAATATCATCGATGAGCAGCGCATCAACAGAACGGTAGTAGCGTTTGAACTCTTCAATCGCATTGTTTTGCAATGCTTTCACCATATCCTGCACGAAACGCTCGGAGTGCATGTAGACCACTTTCGCATTGGGCTTGCGGGCAATGATGCCATTCCCCACCGCGTGTAACAGGTGCGTTTTACCCAGGCCGGTGCCGCCATAAAGAAACAGCGGATTATAGGCACCGCCAGGGTTATCGGCCACCTGACGCGCCGCCGCGCGTGCTAACTGGTTCGATTTACCCTCAACGAAGTTATCAAACGTATGCTTGGGGTTCACATTGGAACGATAGGTATGCTCTGCCTGTACCGGTGAATTATCCCAGCTTGGGCGTACCGGTGCTGATCGCACCTGCTGCTGAGGCGCAGCGCTGACCTGCTTATGATGCGGTTGCGCGGGCTGGCTGATGGTCTGAACCAGCGGTTTACTCCCCACCTCAAAACGCAGTAAAGGGGCATCCATCCCGCAGAAATCATTCAGCAGGCCATTGATATTATTTAAATATTTATCACGAACCCAATCCAGAACAAAGCGATTAGGGGCGTAGAGCGCCAGAGTGTTATCACTCAGCTCCGCCTGTAACGGGCGTATCCACATACTGAATTCTGTGGCAGGTAACTCATCCTGCAAACGGGCAAGACACTGCTGCCAAAGCGAAAGCGACACGGCGGACTCCACTCGAACAAGAACGATCAAAAGAAAAGAATAAGACGTTATTTATGTAACTCATGATTTTTTGGCGCCTGCGTTATCCACACTTGCTTCATTCACAATTCAGACAGCAGACACACCACATAGCGCGGCGATTTATCCCGACGATCCACCAAAAGGATCGCTGACGGAACCGCGGATCATAACCTAATCCGCCAAA
Organism: Pectobacterium sp. PL152; assembly: GCA_021907015.1. Lineage (GTDB taxonomy): Bacteria > Pseudomonadota > Gammaproteobacteria > Enterobacterales > Enterobacteriaceae > Pectobacterium. Next base: position 2,440,721 of record CP091064.1, read on the forward strand.
GAGATCTTCCCCTTCTGCACAGTTTCGATCCTTTTTATCCACAGGCTATTCTTATCGCGACTCCCTGCGGCACGCCAAATGAACGGCAGGTACATATTTTCCCCACCCCTGATGAAACGCATTCAAGCATACCTCCGGAGACACGATCGTTACGGTGATATCGATCATGATCTTACCGGACAGATCGTTGGAGGATCCTTGCGCTTTGCAATAGAGTCCGTATAATTCCCTGCCCGCGCGTCTACGCCTTTTCTGTGCTCTGACAGGCAGAAATTCCAAAAATAATCGGAATGGCTGGCGTGTGAAGTGTGATGTTAATTGACTCAGGACTGTACAATTATTACAATCCTGCCTCTTTCCGTTATATAGACTGTGATATGCGATTGAGGCGTCGGTCATTTTCACGCCGAACAGCCAAACGCGTTTACTGTGAAGTTATAATTATCCAAGTTTAGGTAGAAATCGCCATGAAACGCACTTTCCAACCGTCCGTATTGAAGCGTAACCGTAGCCATGGTTTCCGTGCTCGTATGGCCACCAAGAATGGTCGTCAAGTTCTGGCCCGCCGTCGTGCGAAAGGCCGTACTCGTCTGTCTGTTTCTAAGTAATAAAAGCTAACCCACCGAGTGGTTAAGCTCGCATTTCCCAGGGAGTTACGTTTGTTAACTCCCAGTCATTTCACTTTCGTCTTCCAGCAGCCACAACGGGCTGGCACGCCGCAAATCACCATTCTCGGCCGCCTGAACTCGCTGGGGCATCCCCGCATCGGTCTTACCGTCGCCAAAAAGCATGTAAAACGTGCTCATGAACGCAATCGGATTAAACGCCTGACGCGCGAAAGCTTTCGCCTGCATCAACATTCATTGCCTGCAATGGATTTTGTGGTGCTCGTGAAAAAAGGGGTATCTGAGCTGGATAACCGCACCCTGACGGAAGCATTGGAAAAACTATGGCGTCGGCACCGTCGTTTGGCTCCCGACTCCTGATCGGGTTGATACGCGGTTATCAACTCGTTATCAGCCCGTTACTCGGACCACATTGCCGGTTCCGGCCAACGTGCTCGCAATACGGGATTGAAGCAATACGCAGGTTCGGCATGATAAAAGGCTGTTGGTTGACGCTTAAACGCGTATTAAAATGCCATCCTTTGAACCCTGGTGGTGATGATCCCGTACCGCCAAAAACCGACAATAACAGAGAACATTAACGATGGATTCGCAACGCAATCTTCTTCTCATCGCTCTGCTATTCGTAACCTTTATGCTTTGGCAGGCTTGGGAAACGGATAAAAATCCGCCAACCACCACGCAAGCCATACAGCAGGCGACGAACGCAGTGACCGGTGATGCTAACAACCAGGGCGTACCAGCCAGCGGTCAAGGCAAGCTGATCACGGTGAAAACCGACGTACTGTCGCTGACAATCAACACGCGTGGCGGCGACGTCGAGCAAGCGCACCTGCTGGCTTACCCGGATACACTGGGTTCAGATAAACCTTTCCATCTGCTGGAAACCACATCAGAGTTTGTCTATCAGGCTCAGAGCGGTTTGACTGGCAAAAACGGCCCGGACAACCCGGCTAACGGCCCGCGTCCGCTGTTTACCACCACACAAGATAGCTTCGAACTGGCTGATGGCCAGAACGAACTGCGCATTCCGATGACGTACACCGCTGCGGACGGCGTAACCTATACCAAAACGTTTGTTCTGAAACGTGGCGACTATGCACTGAACGTTGACTACAGCGTCAACAACACCAGCGCGCAGCCTCTGGAACTCACGCTGTTCGGTCAGTTAAAACAGTCTATCGAATTGCCTAAGCACCGTGACACCGGCAGCAGCAACTTTGCACTGCACACCTACCGTGGCGCGGCGTTTTCTTCCAGCGAAGACAAGTACAAAAAGTACAGCTTCAGCGACATGGACGAAAACCTGAACATCACGACCAACAGTGGTTGGGTGGCGATGCTGCAACAGTACTTCGCAACTGCGTGGATTCCAACGACGGCAGGCGCGAATACGTTCTATACCAATAAGCTGGGCAACGGTCAGGCTGCAATTGGCTTCAAGGCTGCACCCGTTGTGGTTGCCGCGGGCAGTCAACAGAATCTGAACGCCACCCTGTGGGTCGGCCCGGAAATTCAGGACAAGATGGCTGCTGTCGCGCCGCACCTAGACCTGACTGTAGATTACGGTTGGCTGTGGTTTATTTCTCAGCCGCTGTTTAAGCTGCTGAAATTCCTGCACGGCTTTATCGGCAACTGGGGCTTCTCCATCATTGCCATTACCTTTATCGTACGTGGCGTGATGTATCCACTGACGAAAGCGCAATACACCTCAATGGCGAAAATGCGCTTGCTGCAACCTAAATTGCAGGCAATGCGTGAGCGTATTGGTGATGACAAACAGCGCATGAGTCAGGAAATGATGGCGCTGTACAAGTCAGAGAAAGTGAACCCGCTGGGCGGTTGCTTCCCGCTGCTGATTCAGATGCCAATCTTCCTGGCGCTGTATTACATGCTGATGGGCTCCGTTGAACTGCGCCACGCACCGTTCGCGCTGTGGATTCATGACCTGTCTGCACAAGACCCGTACTACATTCTGCCGATCCTGATGGGCGTGACGATGTTCTTCATCCAGAAGATGTCACCAACCACCGTGACCGACCCAATGCAGCAGAAGATCATGACCTACATGCCGGTCATCTTTACGGTCTTCTTCCTGTGGTTCCCGTCAGGTCTGGTTATGTACTACATCGTTAGTAACCTGGTTACCATTCTCCAGCAGCAGTTGATCTACCGCGGTCTGGAAAAACGTGGTTTGCATAGCCGCGAGAAAAAGTAATCCGGTTGATGGCTAACCGATAGAAAGCGTAAGGCGGTCATTGACCGCCTTATTTTTTAATAGGCTGTTTTATCAGCCAACGATACGTAAAATAGCCTGCCAGACAGGCATCAATGCAGAGAGAACATCATGAGTAATACCGACACCATCGTCGCCCAAGCCACGCCACCGGGACGCGGAGGCGTGGGTATTTTACGCGTGTCAGGACGGGCCGCCGCCGAGGTGGCACAGGCCGTTCTGGGTAAGCTCCCTAAACCGCGTCACGCCGATTACCTGCCGTTCCGCGATGCCAACGGCACCACGCTCGATCAGGGTATCGCCCTCTGGTTTCCCGGCCCGAACTCCTTTACCGGTGAAGACGTATTAGAGCTTCAGGGTCACGGCGGTCCGGTTATTCTTGATTTGCTCCTGCAACGTATTCTGACACTGCCCAACGTGCGCATTGCACGCCCCGGCGAATTCTCCGAGCGTGCCTTCCTGAACGACAAACTCGATCTTGCGCAGGCAGAAGCTATTGCTGACCTGATTGACGCCAGTTCGGAACAGGCCGCTCGATCAGCGCTGAACTCTCTGCAAGGCGTATTCTCCACCCGTATAAATCAGTTAGTGGAAGCACTTACTCACCTGCGAATCTACGTCGAGGCTGCCATCGACTTCCCAGATGAAGAGATCGACTTTCTCTCCGATGGCAAAATTGAAGCGCAGTTAAATGGTGTGATGGCCGATCTGGATGCCGTCCGAGCCGAAGCACATCAGGGAAGCCTGTTGCGTGAAGGGATGAAAGTCGTAATTGCAGGTCGCCCTAATGCCGGTAAATCCAGCTTACTCAATGCGTTAGCAGGCCGTGAAGCCGCCATTGTGACGGATATCGCCGGAACCACGCGTGACGTACTACGTGAACACATCCATATCGACGGCATGCCGCTGCATATCATCGACACCGCCGGGCTACGCGATGCCAGCGATGAAGTCGAACGCATTGGTATTGAGCGCGCCTGGCAGGAAATCGAACAAGCCGATCGTGTGCTGTTCATGGTAGACGGGACCACCACGCAGGCGACCGAACCTGAGCAGATCTGGCCGGAATTTATAGCGCGTCTGCCAAAAACGCTGCCGATTACCGTGGTACGCAACAAAGCCGATGTAACGGGTGAAATGCTTGGCATCGAAGATGTGAATACTCACTCACTTATCCGACTGTCCGCCCGTACAGGTGAAGGCATCGATACACTGCGCGACCATCTCAAACAAAGCATGGGATTCACCAGCAACACGGAAGGCGGTTTCCTGGCTCGACGTCGTCATCTGCAAGCGCTGGAACTGGCTGCACAGCATCTGATTCAGGGAAAGAACAACTGGTGAGCGCCTACGCGGGCGAACTGCTGGCAGAAGAACTGCGGCTGGCACAGCAGTCCCTGAGTGAAATCACCGGCGAATTCACCTCCGACGATCTGTTAGGCCGTATTTTCTCGAGCTTCTGTATTGGGAAGTGACGCTGAGTTCGTAAGCATCCATTCACTTCCGCTGATCTCGCATAGCTGATTGTTATGCGAGATTTTTTGTTCCATTGACAGCAATCAAAACCTGCTTAGAACCAAGGGTTTTTGTGTCGGTGGATTAATTCAGCTCCTGTGGCTAGTGTAAAACAGCAGACAATGGGTTAGTTTCACTGTAACACGGTGTCAGTTACGTTCAGGCGACCGAATTTCTGGCGATGCTGGATGATATACATGGAGATACTCTGTCAATGAACCAGGAAGATTCTAGGCATGTCTAAAACCGAGGCACAGACACGCGCCGCCCTGATTGACCAGCAGCTCGCACAGTCAGGTTGGAACGTCAAACACCCGACCCAGGTCATCGAAGAATTCAACATCCTCACGGTCAAACCTACGGGAGTTGCCGAGCCCTCCCCTTCCTATCAGAGTCATCAGTTCAGCGATTACGTCTTGCTGGGCAAGGATGGCAAGCCTCTGGCCGTGATCGAAGCCAAGAATATTGGCCGTGATGCAGCATTGGGGCGAGAGCAAGCCAAACAGTATTGCTACAACATCCAGAAGCAACTGGGAGGAGAACTACCATTCTGCTTCTACAGCAACGGCCTTGAACACTATTTCTGGGAGCTTGAGAACACTCCACCCCGCAAAGTCGTTGGCTTTCCAACACGCGACGATCTGGAGCGTTTTGCCTACATCCGCCGTAATCGTAAACCGCTCACACAGGCCTTCATCAACACGTCGATTGCCGGACGTGATTACCAAATCCACGCCATTCGCGCGGTACTTGAAGGCATCGAGCAGAAAAACGCGATTTCCTGCTGGTAATGGCTACGGGTACAGGTAAAACACGCACCTGCATTGCCATGGTCGATGCGCTGATGCGCGCAGGCCACGCCGAGAAGGTGTTGTTCCTGGTCGACCGCATAGCTCTGCGCGAGCAAGCCTTAGCAGCATTTAAAGAACATTTGCCCAGTGAACCACGGTGGCCTAACGTGGGCGAAAAATTATCGCCAAGGATCGTCGCATTTACGTAGCCACCTACCCAACGATGCTCAACATCATCCGCGATGAAGCCCAGCATTTATCACCGCATTTTTCGACTTCATCATCGTGGATGAAAGCCACCGCTCCATCTACAACACCTACGGCGAAGTCATTAATTATTTCAAAACGATCACCCTAGGTCTAACAGCTACACCGACTGATATTATTGACCATAACACCTTTGAGCTCTTCCATTGTGAGGATGGCCTCCCCACCTTTGCCTACACGTTCGAAGAAGCTGTCGACCGTAAACCACCTTATCTCTGCAACTTCCAGGTCATGAAGATCCAGACCAAGTTTCAGATGGAGGGCATCAGCAAGCGCACCATCTCGCTGGAAGACCAGAAAAAGCTCATTCTGCAGGGTAAAGACATCGAAGAGATCAACTTTGAAGGTTCCCAACTTGAAAAACAGGTGATCAACAAAGGTACCAATACCTAATCGTCAGGGAGTTCATGGAAGAGAGCGTCAAAGATGCCAACGGTGTATTGCCCGGCAAGACGATCTTCTTCTGCACTTCCAAGGCCCATGCCCGCCGTGTCGAAGAAATATTCGACAAACTCTATCCACAATACCATGGTGAGCTGGCGAAGGTACTGGTATCAGATGACCCACGTGTCTATGGCAAGAACGGCCTGCTGGATCAATTTACCCACAACGACATGCCACGCATCGCAATCAGCGTAGACATGCTCGATACGGGTATCGACGTGCGTGAAATCGTTAATTTGGTGTTTGCCAAACCGGTATATTCCTACACCAAGTTCTGGCAGATGATCGGGCGTGGTACGCGTCTGCTGGAAACCAGCAAACCCAACCCCTGGTGTACAGAGAAAGAGGTATTCCTAATCCTCGACTGCTGGGACAACTTCGAATACTTCAAGCTGCAGCCCAAAGGCAAGGCGCTCAAGGCTCAGTTACCACTACCCGTGCGTTTAGTGGGTCTGCGTCTGGACAAGATCGACAAAGCCATTGCGTGTGACCATGATGACATTGCCACACGCGAAATTATAAAGCTGCGTCAGCAGATCTCAGCATTGCCCAGTAACGCCGTGGTGATCAAGGACGCCGCTACTGCATTGGCTCGGCTGGAGGAAGAAAATTTCTGGAAAAATCTGACGCCTCAGAAGCTAGAATTTCTGCGAGCCGAGATCAAGCCGCTGTTCTGCATCGTATCGGAAACTGATTTCAAGGCCATGCGTTTCGAGCGCGATGTGCTCGAATACTCACTGGCGATACTCAACGAAGACAAAGAGCAGGCCAACACACTCAAAGATGGTATCGTCGAGCAGATCGGCGAGTTGCCGCTGTCAGTCAGCTTCGTCAAGCAGCAGGAAACGTTGATTCATACCGCGCAGACCAGCCACTACTGGGCCAAGACTGATGAAGATACTTTCGATGAACTGGTGGCAAAACTCGCCCCGTTGATGAAATTCCGTGAACAGAGCACAAGTTCCGGGCCAGTACATCTGGATCTCACTGATGTTCTGCATAATAAAGAAATGGTCGAATTCGGTCCGCAGCATGAAGCCATCAGCACCAGCCGCTACCGTGAGATGGTCGAGGCGATGATAGCCGAACTTACCGCACACAACCCAGTGCTGCAGAAAATCAAGAATGGCGAGGTAGTGAGCGAAGAGGAGGCCGGCCAACTGGCCGAGCTGCTGCAGGACGAGCATCCACACATCACTGAAGATCTTCTGCGCCAGATCTATAAGAACCGCAAGGCACGCTTCATCCAGTTCATCCGCCATATCCTCGGTATCCACGTGTTGCAGAGCTTCCCAGATGAAGTCAGTGCTGCATTTGATCAGTTCATCCGAGCCCACACCACCTTGTCTAGCCGCCAGATGGAATTTCTCAATCTATTGAAGAACTTCATTATTGAGCGCGAAAAAGTGGAGAAGAAAGACCTGATCGACGCCCCCTTCACAGTTATTCACCCACAAGGCATTCGTGGCGTATTCAATCTGGCGGAAATCAATGAAATTCTGCAACTGACCGAGAATCTGGCAGCGTGATGGCAAATGACACAACAGGAGAAACTGAATGGAATCCCATATTATTCAACAGCTAAAAAGTCACTTTGATGACTTGAGCCACATCATCCCCGAAGATGGGATCGAGTTTTGGTTTGCCCGCGATCTGATGGAACCGCTCGGCTACGCCCGCTGGGAGAACTTCCAAACGGCAATCATGCGGGCAATAGAGTCATGCAAAACAACGGGCTATGAAGAAACAGACCATTTTCGTGGCGTCACGAAAATGGTCAGAATCGGGAGTGGCGCAGATCGATCGGTCGAAGACTTTATGCTCACCCGCTATGCCTGCTACCTCATTGCCCAGAATGGCGACCCGCGCAAGGAAGCCATCGCCTTTGCCCAGAGCTACTTTGCCATCCAGACCCGCAAGCAAGAATTGATAGAAGATCGCATGCGCCTGCAAGCCAGGTTGGATGCTCGCGAGCGCCTGAGGGAGTCAGAAAAAACGCTGTCGCAAAACCTCTATGAACGCGGCATTGACGACAAGGGCTTTGGCCGCATCCGCTCCAAAGGCGATGCCGCACTGTTCGGTGGCAACACTACACAGATGATGAAAGATCGTTACGGTATTACTCAGGCCCGTCCACTGGCAGACTTTCTGCCAACGCTGACCATTGCAGCCAAGAACCTTGCCACCGAGATGACCAACCACAACGTTATGCAGGAACAACTGCATGGGGAACCGACGATCACCCGTGAGCATGAGCAGAACAACCGCAGCGTGCGCGACATGCTCGGCCAACGCGGCATCCAACCCGAACAACTCCCTGCAGAAGAAGACATAAAAAGCTGGAGCGTCGCGTTAAGGCGGAAGAAAAGAAACTGCTCAAGAAAACCGGTAAACTCCCGGCTTATAAACACCAAGACAAAGACTGAATCGAGAAACCGGAACCATGCTGCAAAACAACCCTGACCTGCAAAGCGCCATCAAACGTCTCTGGGACAAATTCTGGAGCGGTGGCATCAGCAATCCACTCACCGCCATCGAACAGATCACCTATCTGCTGTTCATGAAACGACTGGACGAGTTGGATCAGAAACGGCAGGCCGATGCTGAATGGACCAATGATAAATACACCTCCAAGTTCGCTGGCACTTGGATTCCTCCTGAATACCGCAATCAGCCTAATGCAGAGCAATTTGCTATCGACAAGAGCGAACTGCGTTGGAGTAGCTTTAAACGCAAACATGCTGAAGAAATGCTCCAACTAGTTCAGGGCAAGGTATTCCCCTTTCTGAAAGACCTGAACAGCGCTGAATCCAATTTCACTCGCCATATGAAGAATGCGGTATTCATCATCCCCAAGCCAACGCTGCTGGTGGAAGCGGTGAAAACCATCGACGACATTTTCGAAATAATGGAGAGGGACTCTCAAGAAAAAGGCCAAGCATTTCAGGACATCCAGGGGGATGTCTATGAATTCCTACTGTCAGAAATTGCCACCTCCGGCAAGAACGGCCAGTTCCGCACCCCGCGCCACATCATCAAGCTGATGGCCGATCTGGTGCAGCCGAAACTGGGCCAGCGCATCGCCGACCCGGCCTGCGGCACTGGCGGCTTTTTGCTGGGTGCCTATCAATATATCGTCACCCAATTGGCTATCGAAAGCGGTGAGAAAGACCTTGTTCCCGATGAAGATGGTTTTATCCGCACCTCGGTGGCAGCCGGGTTAACCCGCAAGGTGCAGCTCTCTGCAGGGAAGTCTGTACGGCTACGATATCGACGCCACCATGGTGCGTCTGGGCCTGATGAACCTAATGATGCACGGTATCGACGAGCCATACATCGACTATCAGGACACCCTGAGCAAGAGCTACACCGAGGAAGCCAAATACGACATCGTGCTGGTAACCCACCGTTTACCGGCAGTATCGATAAGGGTGACATCAACGAAAACCTGCAACTCTCCACGACAAAGACCGAGCTGCTGTTTGTCGAGAATATCTATCGTCTGCTGAAAAAGGCGGCACCGCCTGCGTGATCGTACCGCAGGGCGTACTGTTTGGCTCCGCTAAGGCCTTCAAAGATCTACGCCAAACGTTGGTGGAACGCTGCGACCTCAAGGCTGTCATCACCGCGCCCAGCGGCGTGTTCAAACCCTATGCCGGGGTCAGCACCGCCATTTTGCTATTCACCAAGGTCTGGGGCAAAAGGACAAAGTTGCCAAACCCGCTACGGAGCATGTCTGGTTCTATGAGATGGCCGCAGATGGCTATTCGCTGGATGACAAACGCACTAAACAGGAAGGTTATGGCGACCTGCAGGACATCATTGCCAAGTACCACGCCCGCGATGCAGCGGCTATTCCTGATGACAAAAGCGACCGTACCACCACGTGTTTTATGGTGCCGCGAACCGAAATTGAGGCAGAGAACTACGATCTCTCTCTATCGCGCTACAAGCAGGATGTATTTGAGGAAGAACAGTACGACAAACCAAGTGTGATTCTGGATCGGCTGATTCAGGCAGAAGTGGGCGATGTGAAAGAGACAGACCTGGCCAAGGTGCAGAGCGGCATCATGCGTGAGTTGCTGGAACTGAAGGGGATGGTGGGATGAGGATTGACTCTCTTTCGACTGTCATTGCAGCCCTTGAATCGGGAAAACGGCCAAAAGGCGGCGTATCTAGCGCAACCGGCACGGTTCAAGCCTTGGTGGAGAACACCTGAACAACGACGGTGGCTTCCGCCTAGGGAATCTTAAATATATTGACGAGGAATTCTTCACGAACCTGAAAAGCGGAATCGTAAGAAAGAATGACATTTTGATAGTTAAAGACGGTGCAACTACGGGTAAGGTAAGTTATGTCAGTTCGGATTTCCCTTTTGAACGAGCAGCCATTAATGAGCACCTTTTCGCGCTCACTGTCGACAGTGCGATTGCACATCCTCGATACGTTTTTAGCTTCTTGAAATCTCCACAAGGCCAGAAGGAAATTCTGAAGGATTTTCGAGGTGCTGCAATTGGTGGTATCTCTCGAGGCTTTGCTAAATTAGCAAAAATCCCCCTACCTTCCCCCAACGACCAAATCCGCATTGTCCATCTGCTTGACAAGGTGGAGGGGCTTATAGCCCAGCGCAAACAACACCTGCGACAGCTCGATGAGCTGCTCAAAAGCGTGTTTCTGGAGATGTTTGGCGATCCGGTGCGGAATGAGAAGGGGTGGAATAATATTCAATTTTCCGAATTACTCGCCGAAATTGAAAGTGGAAAGAGTCCTAAGTGTGAAGCCAGAAGAGCCGAACCCGGTGAATGGGGGTGCTCAAACTGAGCGCAGTAACACATTGCAAATTCGATGAGACTGAAAATAAAGCACTGCCAAACGACGTAGCCCCATCATCACGTGATGAAATCAAAGCAGGAGATTTGCTGTTTAGCAGGAAAAACACCTACGAGTTAGTAGCTGCTTGCGCTTATGTTTTTAGTACTAGGCCAAAGCTTCTGATGCCAGATCTCATTTTCCGCTTTATTTTCAAACAGGGCGTAGGAATAAATCCAATCTTTATATGGAAACTACTTACTTGTGATTCACAACGTAAGGCCATTCAATCGCTAGCAGCGGGCGCTGCTGGCTCGATGCCAAATATTTCAAAGACGAATCTAAAGACAGCCAGTTTGCCGATCCCCCGTTAACTTTGCAAAACCAATTCGCCACCATTGTCGAAAAAGTAGAAAGCATAAAATCCCGCTACCAACAAAGCCTCACCGAGCTGGAAGCCCTTTACGGCGCACTCAGTCAGCAGGCCTTCAAGGGCGAATTGGATCTGTCGCGTGTGCCTCTCCCCGATCAACCAGTTCCCCAGTTACCACCCGAATTCACGTCGCCAAGCCGGAAGAAGAAGCGCATGCTATCCACTTACCTGCTCCTGACAACCTACCAGCAACATTGCAAAATATCGAAGCTCGCAACACATTGATAACGCAATGGCTGGAGGTTTATCTTAGACAACTTTCCAGCACACCGTTTTCAGTGCAAGACTTTATGGCAATGGCACAAGAACGGCTGGTCGAACTGAACCCAGACAATGACATCAAACTAGGCGCAAGCGACTACGAGAGCATCAAAAAATGGGTGTTCAAAGCGATAGATGCAGGCCGTCTTAAACAGACTCAAAACATCGCTTACTATAGCGAAAATGGATCACCAGTCTTAGGTAACGCTATCGAATTAAAGGCCGTTTCAGCATGAAGCTGCTACGCCTCAAGATCACGGACCCGGCAGGCTTTCGTAGCCTGCCTTATGGTTTTGAACACCACTTCCGTACCGAATGGGGCTTACAGGAAGAACTAGCCCAACCTGAAGGTTTCGAGCCCTTCATCTGTGCAGGCCTCAACGGCAGCGGCAAATCCAACCTACTTGAAGCGCTAGCAGCGATCTTCTTTCAGTTAGAAGTGCAGCGAGTACGCCGCAATTTTCTGCCCGAAACTTTTCAGTACGACCCCGATGACAATCCTGAGGGCATAAAAGATCATGAAGGCAATCCCAACGCCTATGAGCTGGAATACCTCATCACGTTGCCGGAAGAATACCGCTCTTCCGGCAGCCCAGCATTCGCCCACGTAGTCGTCATTAAAGAGCCGGACAAATCGCCTTGGCTAGGCAGGAAGAAAAATGAAGCGTCGCCGGTTGAGGAGTTTTCTTTCAGCCGATTCAATGATGAAGAACGCGACTTACTGCTGCCGCAGTATGTTCTGGGCTACTCCTCTGGTGAAAACGAGATTCTCAGCCTGCCGTTTTTCAAGATGCGTTTCATCCAGTTTGATGAATACTGGGATGCCTTAACTAGGAAAAGTTCTTATCCCGGCCATCCCGATACACGGCTAGCCTATCTGGACAACGGTTTCAGCCAGGCCATCCTATTGTGCAATCTGCTGTTTCAAGATGAGACTACGCTCCAACCCTTCCGTGAGGATGTCGGTATCGAGGAACTGCGGGAATTCCGCATCATTCTGCGCCGCAGCGTACCGATCACGCATCAGCAGCTTGCAGACTTCACTTCAGGTGAGCACGTGTTGCCTACTGAAATACAGGATGGTCACTTTACCGATAGCGATATGGTTTATCGTGATCTGGAAACTGGCGATTACCGGCTTAATTTGCTTCAGGGGCTTGAGGCCGATGAACGCACCGCTATTGTAGGAAAGCTTAAACGTTGTGCCACGCTGCATTTTCACGATGAAGCGACGGATACGTTAATTCTGGACTACAGAGTGAATGGCGCCACCCGACAGGCTTTTCAAGAAAACTTCGATGGTTCGGCACTGGCGCTATTCCAGGCATTTCAAGTATTGCTATCGCTCAATCTTTATACGGTGAGTGATACGCTCAAGGCCGATCTGTATCGTTCAAACAGCCACTACGTCAGCGAAACGGTGCCAACGCTAGCCTCCGATCAGCGCATCATGCGCTTTAAAAATTTTTACTTTACGAAGCAAGGCGTAGAAAAACCGATGCTGCTCAAGGAACTGTCTGACGGCGAGCACCAGTTGCTGCACAGCCTCGGTCTGTGTCTGCTGTTCCGCGAAACCAACAGCTTGTTTCTATTAGACGAACCCGAAACACACTTCAACCCGCACTGGCGTGCCAGCTTCATCACCCGCCTGCGTCAATGCCTGTCGTCTACGGGGAAGGCAAATCAGGAGATGCTGATCACTACCCATACGCCTTTCCTGATCTCCGACAGCAAGCCAGAAAAGGTACTGGTGTTTGCCAAGGACCAAGCCAGCGGTACGGTCAGCATTAGCAAGCCGACCTACAACACGCTGGGGGCGTCGATCAACAAGATCACGCATGAAACTTTCGGGAAACATGAAACTATTGGAGAAGTTGCTCAACAATTATTGGAACAATTAATCAGTGATCCGATGTCGAAAACCGACCCTTATGGCCTTGCTCGCAACATCATGAAGACTATAGGAGACTCAATTGAACGTACGCTAGCCGTACATACCTTGGTACAGGCGAAAAAGTCGATAAGGAGTAGGACTGATGTTATTCCCTTATAAGCGTCCTCGTCACCCTATGCGCGCCATGCACGGTTTTGTTGCTTACATCTTTGACAGGGTGTGGTGTTGTGCACCACATAAGGAATACAGCCTTGAACTGTTCAAGGGATTGCCTGCTTTATATTCCATCATGGAGGAACTACATCGGGCTGATTTGGCTGGCATAGAGAAGGGAGCCGGTGCATTTTTTATCGCCACGTAAACCAAATCTTCCAAGAATTTAAACAGCTTAGTCCTGAAGATATCCGATCTTATCGACAAATCTTCATGGCCAATAATGATATCCAAGCGCTTTGTGAGGGAAAAAAAGAACCCAGTCGCTACATCGCAAAAACTAAAAATGTATTGATGCAAGCGATAGAAGTTTTTCAGTAATCTCTATAGCTGCGGCTTCTTTGAACTAAAAGTAGTTAAACAACATGTTGGTGCGGACTTGCAAGAGCACTACAAAACATTTTCCGCTCTAAATGATATTCCTTGTTGCCCATTTTGTGGTCTTATGCCGATAGATTCTGAGTTTGATCCAACCCGTGAGGCTTACGACCATTACCTGCCTGCAAGTAAATACCCATTTAATTCAGTCAATCTTAGAAATCTGGCACCCGCATGTTACAAGTGTAATTCACAAAATAAAGGGGCAAAAGATCCGCTTCAAGATGAGGCTGGAGTCAAGAAAAGGCTTTTTACCCTTATGCAGCTGCCAGCTACCCAATTAAAGTATCGGTATATTTCAACTCGGTTGACCAGATTCCAGCGACTACGCAGGAAATTAGCATTGATCTGAGTTGTGCAGGGTATGACGAGGAAATCGAAACCTGGAATAGGCTTTACAAAATACGCGAACGTTACACGGCTAAATGTCTTTCTTTTGGAACGAAATACTGGTTACAGCGCGTACTAGACGAAAATGAAAACTACAAGCAAATTTCTCAAGATGCTTTAAACAAAGAGCTAGAACAATGCGAGAAATACCCTTGCTATGAAAGTAATTTTCTTAAGGGCGCTTTTCTCGATGCTTGTCGGCAGATCGGGATTTTTTGACAGTTTATTGGTTGCCAATAAGTTAGCTGCGGGCCTCTGGAAGATCGAACTTCGATGAGAAAACCGCGAACATGGGTTAAAACGATCCCATGAACCGCTCTGCCTATTTGTTTATGTTCGTGTAGCCTCGGCAAAAACAAAGGCTACACGGTGTATAGCGGGGTGAGATTGTTGGCGCTAATGCTTTCTCACCCTCGATGGTATTTACCGCAAGCTTGTTTTGAAAAATTGTTCAAATTTATCAAACGGTATTTTGCCTGCCTGATTGTCGTACAGGTCCACATGATTGGCGTCCGGTATCACTACCAGCTCTTTACGCGTGCTGCCGACTAATTTGTAGGCATCTTCAGCAAAATAGCGCGAATGAGCTTGTTCACCGGTGACGACCAATGTCGGGACAGTAATTTCGCTCGCATAGCTCAGGAGCGGCATATTCATAAACGACAGCGGCATTGTCGCCTTCCACGCGCTTGTTGAGTTGACAGAGCGATCATGGAAGCCGCGAGGTACACGATAGTAGTCAAAAAACTCTTTCAGTACCGGATGCGGATTTTCTGGCAGCGCTTCCGGCAATATACGGCTAGCCGCCGTGACCTTCCCGTCTTTATCAACATAAAGATCGTGCCCACCAGTCGCAAAGGTGCCACTTTCCGCATCTTTCCAACGCTGTTCGCTGAGGTATTGCAATACAGCACGGCGATCGGCAGTCGTATAGCGATCCTTGCCATCACCCACACCATGCCCCATCGCACGGCTCATGTCGTACATCACGCTGGTGGCTACCGCTTTCACCCGCGTATCGGCTGCTGCCGCATTTAACGCCATGCCACCCCAGCCGCAGATACCCAGCAAGCCGATCCGGTTGCGATCGACCTCTTTTGCAGGCCAAGGAAATCAACGGCTGCACTGAAATCTTCAGTGTTGATGTCAGGCGAGGCAACGTTGCGTGGTTGGCCACCGCTTTCACCGGTATAGGAAGGATCAAACGCCAGCGTGATAAAACCTTGCTCAGCCAGCGTTTGTGCATATAAGCCGCTTGATTGCTCTTTCACTGCACCAAAGGCCCACTCACAGCGATGGCGGCCAGCTTACGATCTCCCCGGTTTTCGGGATGTAGAGATCGCCCACGAGAGTAATCCCGTAACGGTTCTGGAAGGTCACCTTACGGTGGTCGACGTTATTGCTTTGAGCAAACGTCTTATCCCATTGAGTCACCATGGAAACGGGCTGATTAGGATTGGCGTTTTGTGCATACGTCATAGTGGAAACTCCGGTTAACGCGACACTCAGTAACAAAGCAGACGCGATGGCTGTCAGCTTCTTAGGAAGGACATTCATGATAAATTTCCTTTAAAAACAGAGTATTGATTCGTGGTTGTTTGGTATGGGTTGATGGTTTTGTGACCCATGAGATTTATTTTAGTTAGAACAACCGGTGATGATTAGACGCTTAAATTAGATAACATTAATGTTCATATGTTATAAATATTTGTAGTGAAGCGCTCAAAAGCAATACCATTCCAGTCTGAATGTATAGGTGTGGATGAACATGACAGGCCGAGAAAACTACAACGATCTCTACGTGTTTATGCTGGTTGCGCGTGAAGGCAGCTTTACCAAAGCAGCAAGCATGCTTGGTTTGGCTCAGTCTGGTGTCAGCCGCACAATACGCAATCTGGAAAATCGTCTGGGCGTGCAACTCCTGACGCGGACCACTCGCAAGCTGTCGCTGACTCAAGCGGGTGAGCAACTTTACCGAACCACGGTAACCAGTTTTCAATCACTGGATATCGGCCTAACTACGCTTGCTCATTTCCGTGATACTCCTTCAGGCACCGTACGGATTAACGCCAGCCAGCACGCGATTGATAAGGTGCTGCTGCCCAAACTGGCGATATTCAGACAACGTTATCCCGATATTCGGCTGGAACTCATTAGTGAAAGTCGCTTTGTCGACATCATCAATGAACGGTTCGATGCGGGCGTACGGTTAGGTGGAGAAGTCGATGAAGGCATGATTGCTGTGCGCATTGCGCCTGATATGGAGATGGTTGTCGTCGCAACACCAGACCACTTTTTCCATTATGGCTTTCCACAAACGCCAGCCGATTTAGCGGTACACCCTTGCATTGCCTATCAGTTTGCTGATGGCAGTCTTTATCAGTGGGAATTATGGCAGGAAGGCAATCAGATAAAACATAGGCCACAAGGGCAGTGGGTGTTTTCCGATAGCTACATGGAAGCCGAAGCGGCAAGACAGGGACTAGGGCTGGCCTATGTTCCAGAGGAGCTGGTAAGAGAAGATCTGGTGCGTGGCACGCTTATACGTGTACTGACACGTTATAGCCACCGTCTCGCCGAATTACACCTGTATTATCCCCATCGTAATGTGTCACCAGCCTTGAGAATGGTGATAGATACATTGCGGATATAAGCGAATTACATCAGGCAATAAACTCTCATTTACTTAAAAACCATCGGCCCAGAATGATCTCTGAGCCGATTTTTAAGCGTTACTTTTTAAGTATTATTTCAACGTCACTTTCACGACAGCTGACAGCGGCGTGGTTGGGCGACCAATCAGACGGCTCAGTTGCTTACCGCCATCGAACAGCCCACCTTTGGATGCGCCGACGTCGGAATCCGCAATAATCTGCGCAAAAACATCGGGCAGTCCAGCGGAAACCAGTGCAGCGGTGAACTCCGCTTCAGACAGATTTTGATAACCGATATTTTTGCCAGACTGTTTGCTGACTTCCGCCGCCAACTCTGCCAGCGTGTAAGGCTCGTCGCCAGCCAGTTCATAAACCTTGCCTGCCTGCCCTTCCTGCGTCAGTACCGCGACCGCAGCGGCGGCAAAGTCTTCACGGGTTGCAGAGGTAATTTTACCTTCGCCCGCGCTACCGATAAACACACCGTGTTCCAGCGCCGCAGGGATGCTGCCCGCATAGTTTTCGGTATACCAGCCGTTGCGCAGCAGGACATGCGGTAAACCAGAGTCCTTCAGCAAGGTTTCCGTTTGACGGTGTTCTTCCGCCAGCGCCAGAGGGGAATTATCCGCGTGCAGTAGGCTAGTGTACGCCACCAGTTTCACGCCAGCTTTCACTGCGGCTTCAATGACGTTGCGGTGTTGCGCCGCACGCTGACCAACCTCACTTGAAGAGATCAGCAGCACTTTATCCACACCTTGCAAGGCGGAAGCCAGCGCTTCAGGTTGATTATAATCCGCCGCTTTCACCTGTACGCCTTTTGCAGACAGATCGGCAACTTTATTGACATCACGCACCAGCGCCACGATGTCGCCCGCCGGAACCTTCTCTAACAGTTGTGCAATGACTAAACGGCCCAGTTGGCCAGATGCACCAGTAATAGCAATCATCTCAAGCTCCTTTTATTGACTGTCTTTCATTAACCATCTTTTGTTAACCGTCTTTTGTTAACAACAACTGGATGGCATAATATCGGCAAAGCTAACTTTAAGTAAGTACATACATAAAGGTAAGTATAGTGAGTCAATCTAAAACGCCTATCGATTTATTGCCGCCCATTCTGCCAACTGGTGATGTCTTCGCTGAAAAATGTCCCTCTCGCCAGATACTTAACCACGTTACCAGTCGTTGGGGCGTACTGATTCTGATTGCATTACTTGATGATACGCATCGTTTTAGTCAACTGCGTCGACGGATTGACGGCGTGAGCGAGCGCATGCTGGCGCAGACTCTACAATGGTTGGAAAGTGATGGCTTTGTCCTGCGAACGGCCTATCCGGTTGTCCCGCCACATGTTGAGTATAGCCTCACCCCATTAGGCAAAGAGGTTGGTGTGCGGGTAAAAGAGCTGGCGATATGGGTAGAAGGGAATCTGGACGAAATTATGGCGGCACAGCAGGCCAGCGAGCAATAATCCGCCAAACCTGACATCATCAGACCATCATCAATCAAACCCTGCGTCTCCAGAATAGAGGTTCTGCTCAGGGGGGGCGCGATCGGGCAGCAGGCGGGAAATGTCAGAGAAAATGGCTTTCCAGGTCTCATCATCGACCGCCATAAAGCCAAAATAGCGCAGCAGGAATGCCCCTTCGGATGCCAGAAACGCCAACCGAGCGTCCCGCCCTTCCTGGGAATTCAGGTCAAGCCCGGCCAACTGGCTGTCGTACCACGCCTGTGATTTAGCAAGATGCTCAGGCATATTCAACAACGAGGCCATCATGCCCGCCGCTCGATCGCCTTCTGCAGCATCCGTCCGATAAGTGATATCAACGTGCGCACGCACTCTGGCTTCCCTACTATCATCTGTACCGATGCACACGGCGGCCATTTCATCAAACTCATCTTCCCAGCGCTGATACATCGCGTGAATCAACTCGTCCTTCGTCCCGAAGCACGACTGAATACCGCCTTTTGTCACACCCGCAGCTTTAGCAACCGCATCAATCGTCAGCGCAGCCGTTCCCTGCGTGCGGACAATCTGCTCCGCCGCATCCAACACGCACGCACGATTAATGCTCTTATGACGCCCCATGTCTTCCCCGATTTAAAATACGTTTGTATTTAAAAAGCAATTCTATATCATCAGAACGCTATCCAACAGATGAAAAATGGAAGATCAAGGTAGAGATCCTGTTATGCAATCACCAAAGAAATGGCTGATCCTGGCCATTGTTTCCAGTGCACTGTTCCTGATTGTTATCGACATGACGGTGCTGTACACCGCACTCCCGACACTGACTCACGACCTGCACGCTACTGCATCGGAAAAGCTGTGGATCGTTAATATCTATGCGCTGGTTGCCTCCGGTTTACTGCTGGGGATGGGCACGCTGGGCGATAAGCTGGGCCATAAACCTCTATTTATTTCCGGGCTGGTAGTCTTTGGTGCTGCGTCACTGTTTGCCGCTTATTCTCCCGCACCCAGTATGCTTATCGCTGCTCGTGCGTTGCTCGCGGTCGGTGCCGCAATGATGATGCCCGCCACACTGTCGATTATTCGTCTGACATTTACTGATGAACGGGAACGCGCACTGGCGATCGGTATCTGGGCTGCGGTGGCATCCGGTGGCGCGGCGTTTGGCCCGGTCATGGGCGGAATACTGCTTGAGTACTTCTGGTGGGGATCAGTTTTCCTCATTAACGTACCGGTCGTTTTGCTTGCGCTCATCATGGGAATTACCGTGATTCCACACCGGCCGGGCAACGCCTCCCACCGCTGGGATTTCATCGGTTCCCTATTAATTATGGTTGGTTTAATTGGTGTAACCTATGCCATAAAAGAGCTGGGTAAGCGGGTTCCGTCTTATGAAGATGCGCTAATCGCGCTGCTGATCGGCGTGGCGTTTATTACCCTGTTTGTGCGGCGTCAGCGTAACAGCAAGCATCCCCTGGTCGATTTTCTCTCTCTTCCGCCTGCGGCCTTTCAGCGCAGCCGTGGCCGCGGCTATCGTAGCGGCCGCTGCATTGATCGGTATGGAGCTGGCTTTCACCCAGCGGCTACAGCTCGTCGTTGGACTGTCTCCACTACAGGCCGGGCTGTTCATTTTACCTCTGTCATTGGCGTCCTTTATCTCTGGCCCGTTAACCGGAAAGATACTGCCGCGCGTGAATAGCGGGACAATGCTAGCCGCTGGACTGTTGATTTCGGGACTCGGAATGGGAAGCTATCTGCTGCTCCACAATGCGCCCACCCTTATACAAATCATCAGCCTAACCGTTATTGGCGCAGGCGTAGGCTCCACCATGACGGCCGCATCGAGCACCATTATGCAGGTTGCTCCAGCGTCAAAAGCAGGGATGGCGGCCTCAATCGAAGAAGTGTCCTATGAATTAGGGGGCGCGACGGGCGTGACGCTGATGGGCAGTTTGCTGTCTTTCGCGTATTCTGCGACGTTTATGCTGCCCGCAGGGTTTACCGCACCGGACACGGCCTATGACAGTCTGGATGAGGCATTAATTTTTGCCGAATCCTTACCGGAAAATATGCAGCGTATTCTTACCACACAGGCACATTCCGCCTTTGATTCGGGTTTTCCATTGTGCTGGCCGCAGCCACGCTGATCCTGCTGCTGACCGCGGCCTTCGTCTGGACAACCCGCCATAATAAACAGCATCGTCATCAGGCCGCTGATGTATAGCACCACCGACTCATCAGTTAAAACAATAAAAAACGCCGTTCAATCACGAACGGCGTTGATGATGTAGCGACGTCTTACACTATAACGACGTACTGCAAGGTAACGATGTACTACCAAGAAACTTAGTAGGTTTCTTTACCGTATTGCAATGAGCGAGGCCCGTACAGCATCCCGCGTGGATGACCCGCCGCCAGCAGGCGCGTGCTGGTCACGCCAGCAACATCATGACCTTTGTCGGAGATCGTGTCCGCGATTTGATTCACCGCAGCCTGCACCAGAATACCGATGATGCCGCCGTTAGAATTTGATTGCTGTTCGTTGCTGGACGCCGTTGCGCTTCCGCTCCACAGCAGTTTTCCGGTACGCAGATCCACCAGGCGCGCATCCGCAGAAACGCGGGTTTCGCTATTAATCACGATGTATGACGTGCCGTACTCTTTTACGTCCAAATACAGCGCAGCATCAGCACCAAAGATTTGATGCAGCTTCGTCGTACTCAGTGCATGAATATCCGCCGCGGTCGACAGACCATTCTGTTTGAACGTTTCGTCCACGACAGCGACAGGCAAGACGTAATAACCCGACTCCGCCAGCGGATAGGTGACCTGAGAAAGCAGGCTATAGCTCGCTTTCACATCTGGGGAATGGTTAACCGGCGGCAATACCAGAATGGACTTAGGCTTGCTCTGCTTAAATGCCGCGTAGTCATAAGGCACAGGTTTAGCACAGCCGGTCAGTACCAGCGCAAAAACCAGACCACATAATCCTAAGAAACGATTCATTTAATGCTCCCTTTATTTTTACTCAACAGGAAGTCCATAAAAGGTGCTGATTCAGGGAATTTCGCTTTTTCAGTTTCAAACTGTTGGCGAGCTTCGCTATCACGGCCAGTGTTGGCATACAGCAACCCAAGTTGAGCATAGAGTCCCGGCGGGACAGGTTTATTGGCGGCTTTGGCTTTTTCGATCGATTCATTCAAAGCAAGAATCTGCTGCTCTGGGCCAACTTTATCTTGTTGATAGTAATCGTAAAGAGCCGGCTGATATTTTTCCCAGCTGTAAATGGTTTTTGGCTGGGACGCACAGCCAGCCAGTACTGTCGCTGCAAGCAGCAGGACAATTTTCTTATGAGATAACATGGTTATATTCCTATTCCATTAGTTCGTTGGGCGCCAGGCACCACTTTCAATTCCCGCAACCAAATTATTGACGGCTTCACGAATAGCCAAATCCAGCACTTTACCGTTCAGCGTCGAGTCATAGCTGGCCGTACCGCCGAAACCGATAATTTCACGGTTGGACAAGGTGTACTCGCCCGCACCCTGTACGGAATACACCACTTCAGACGTTTGCACGTTCACGATGTTCAACGTGGTTTTTGCGTAAGCAACCTGTGTTTTACCGCGGCCAAGGATGCCCCACAGCTGATGGTCACCCACTTCTTTGCGACCAAACTCGGTCACATCACCGGTAACAACATAGGTAGCGCCTTTCAGCGTCTGCGTTTGCCCTTTAATACCCGCTTCTGCTTTCAGCTCTTCCATATTGGTGCGATCCAACACATTAAAGCGGCCGCTCTGCTGAAGATGGCTCACAAGAATGGTCTTGGATTGATTACCTAAGCGGTCAACCCCATCAGGAAAAATCCCGTTCATGTAGTTAGAACGGTTTTCAAATTTTCCGACGGAAATCGGGCTGCGAACGCCCTGATAAGGCGTACTGTAAGAAGTGACTTTTTGTGCTTCTACGGTACGGGAAGACTCTGTAGCACATCCGCTCAATAACGCTGCTGACATGAATACAGAACAAAGAACGACTTTTTTATTCATAACACTATCCCTTAGTGACAATCCATTAACCCTGAGCAACGCTCTGTTATTGATTCATAATGAAAATGCCGTAAAAACGTTATTTAGCTGCAACACTGTTTTGCTGCGTTTAAATAGCGTTCGACATTATGAGGGGCGTAAGGAAAAGTAACGAGTTATTTCATGAGAAAATTAACAAAAATCATGAAAACCAGAATTTTCACCTGGAATAAATCGCTGTAAACCGGATAAAAAACAAGGTTATATGCAACCATGCCATTACTTTCACATAACATTACAACTTACTGAAACGATTCAATAATTTCATTAATAACCTGAGTGAGATTTAACATTAACCGACTTTTTACCTGCTCTATATCAAGGTCAGGGAGCTATCCAGCTATTAGGATAAAGGCCACGAACGAGGGATCCAGGGTGGGAGAAGGTAATGAACCGATTTGTTATTGCCAGTACTCAAGACTGTATGGGGTGCCATGCATGCGAAATCGCCTGTGTCATTTCACACAACGATGAGCAGTATCCAGATAGCACCACGGTGTTTCAGCCCAGAATCAAGGCATTCAATACGCCAACATTGCGGGCTGCCGTGACATGCCGTCACTGTGAGGATGCCCCCTGCGCCAGCGTGTGTCCAACGCAGGCCTTGATCAGAAAAGACAATAGCATTCAGCTCGTTCAGGAAAAGTGCATTGGCTGTAAAAGCTGTGTGCTGGCGTGCCCGTTCGGTGCGATGTCCATGGTGACAAACCCTGTGGACAATAGCACCGTCGCCCATAAATGCGATCTCTGCGCCGATCGTCCCGAAGGGCAAGCGTGTGTAGAAGCCTGCCCAACGCAAGCCTTGCAATTAGTCAGCGAACAAACGTTAGCAGCCCGCCGCCAGGAAAAACAGCAGGTGATGGCGCTGCGTTCGGCCTCCCACTGGCAGCGTGAAACGCCCGTGATGAAAGCGCTGACGACCAATCCGCTCAGTAAAAGGAAAAACTGGCCGCGCCGGGATGCCGAGAAAAAGCCGCTGACCCAGAGAACCTCCACGTTTGATGAAATCTATCATGGCTTCTCCGTACAGCAGACGGAAGATCAGGCAGACCGCTGCCTTTCCTGCGGCAAACGCGCAGTCTGCGAGTGGACCTGCCCGCTGCATAACAATATTCCTGAACTGCTGAGTCTGGCGAAGCAAGGGCGGATTCTTGAAGCCGTCGAGTTATCGCACCAAACCAGCAGCCTGCCAGAAATCTGCGGCCGGGTGTGCCCGCAGGATCGGCTATGCGAAGGAGCCTGTACGCTGGGTAAAGAGTACGGCGCGATTACCATCGGCAATGTTGAGCGCTACATTACCGACACTGCGATAGAAATGGGCTGGTCGCCCGATATGACGCATGTTGTTCCCAGCGGCAAACGCGCGGCGATCGTCGGTGCTGGCCCGGCAGGGTTAGCCTGCGCCGATGTGCTGGCGCGCAACGGCGTGCAGGCTGTCGTATTCGACCTCCACCCGGAAATTGGTGGACTGCTCACATTCGGGATTCCGTCGTTCAAACTGGATAAAGAGGTGCTGATTCACCGCCGTGAAGTGTTCAGCGCGATGGGAATCGAATTCCGGCTGAATACTGAAGTAGGGAAAGATATTTCTCTGGCTCAGCTTCTGGATGACTATGACACCGTTTTCCTCGGCGTAGGCACCTACCGCTCCATGAAGGCCAACATTGATAATGAAGAGGCTCCCGGCGTCTTCGATGCGCTCCCTTTCCTGATTGCCAATACCAAGCACGTCATGGGGCTACCGGAATTAGAGGATGAACCTTATATCTCGATGGCGGGCAAACGCGTCGTGGTGCTCGGCGGTGGGGATACCGCGATGGACTGCCTGCGCACGTCTGTTCGGCAGGGGGCGGTCTCCGTCACCTGCGCGTACCGCCGTGATGAAGCCAACATGCCCGGCTCAAAAAGAGGTGAAAAACTCCCGCGAAGAAGGCGTAGAGTTCCTGTTTAACGTTCAGCCGCAAAAAATCTGCCTCAATGAGCAGGGCGACGTGTGCGGCATTAGTCTGATTCGCACCGAACTGGGCGAACCTGACGCCAGCGGCCGTCGTCGTCCGCGCCCGATTCCCGGTTCAGAATTCGTGCAGCCCGCGGAAGCCGTGATAACCGCATTTGGCTTTCAGTCACACAGCATGCCGTGGCTGGAAGACGCCGACATCGGTCTGGATAACTGGGGCTACATCACGGCATCCCTTAATAGTCAGATACCTTGCCAGACCAACCATCCGCGTATTTTTGCTGGCGGCGATGCCGTACGCGGTGCCGATCTGGTGGTAACCGCCATTGCCGACGGGCGCAAAGCCGCATTGGGCATGATTGCGACAATGGGGCTGACTGCCGTCACGGGTGCTATTCCCGCACACCCGCAACGTCCCGAAACGCACGCCACTCGCGAGGAGCTCCGCTCATGAATCAATTTGTTATCGCCGAAGCAGAAAAATGTATCGGCTGCCGGACCTGTGAAATCGCCTGTGCGGTCGCCCATAGCGGAGGCCAAAGCGCGCAGTTGAAGCCTTCTCACTTCTTTCCGCGCCTAAAAGTCGTTAAAAGCGCCAGCGTCAGCGTACCCGTTCTGTGCCGACAGTGTGAAAATGCCCCCTGCGCCAGCGTGTGTCCAAATGACGCGCTGGTGCGCGATCGGGACAGCATTCAGGTGATTCAGTCCCGCTGCATCGGCTGCAAAAGCTGTGTGGTCGCCTGCCCTTTCGGCGCCATTAATGTGGTGACAAAAGCGTCGAATGACGAGGGGGAAACGCATCTCACCCAAAGCGAGGTTCACAAATGCGACTTGTGCGTGGATGTTGCCCAGAGCCCTTCCTGCGTTAGCGTGTGTCCGACATCGGCGCTGCGATTAGTGACGGCGGATGAGTTACGCAAGCAGACGCTGGAAAAACAGCGGCGTTCTGCACTGGGGTGGCCGAGCCATTAAAACAAACGGGAGGGTGGTGGACAGGGAGGGAACACCACAAAACACACGATGCAGGAAATTCGTTGTGCCTAATTAATAATTATCGCCGATTTATCCATCGATTTTTCTTTAGATCACATATTAGTCTGATAATATGCATTGGTAATGCCGGATAGGTTCCCATCTTTTATCACGATCACGGAGTGAACAATGACCTGCCATTTTGTCAGGTGGACAAGCACGGAAGCGCTTCCTGACTTACAAAGACTGCCCGATAGGCTCATCTCATCAACACAGGGTTTTTCAGCCAAACGCCGCGAGCGTTATCTGAAAAGTCGCGTGCTGCTGGCAGAGATGATGTTCTATTTTTTCGGCTATCCACTGTTACCCACACTGCTGGAGTCCCCTGAAGGGCGCCCTTATTTTGCCGATCCCAACATGCCCAATTTCAGCATCGGCTATGCAGGCAATACCATCGCTATTCTCCTGAGTGAAGAAGGGAGCGTGGGTATGGATATCGAAATCGTTCATGTCAGGCCAACAAATCAGGCTGTTCCACAGATGCAGGCGCAGACGCAGGCCGAACAAGCGTGGATCGACGCGCAGCGCGATCCGTTGGAAGCAGCAACGCAGCTCTGCACCATTCGCCAGTCATTGATGAAAATCCCTGGCGTAAACAGCCATCCTCCCAATAACCTGAAACTCCACCCCGCCTCTGGCAGACTGCGTTCAACCTGCACCCCTGCCGTAGAAGTGATGAGCGATGTTGATGATTATCTTGCCTGGGCCTGCGCCCATATCCCTACACTTAACCGATTAATCATGTGGAAATATACATCGGCATCGGGCATGAGAAAATCGGGAGAAATTCTACAGCAGCAGCGCCAGTCTTTGCGCTATATGAAATTAACCAGCCATACGATAGAAAAAGCCATCTCTACCGCCTCACAGTAGCCAGCCGCCGCGACACAGGCTGAGGCTCCGGGAAAAGCCCCGGAGCCACGAACGGATTAATGCGCGTCGATAAACACGATTTTCAGCAGGAACAGCAGCGCAACCACAACCACACATGGGCTGATTTCACGCCAGCGTCCCGTCGCCAACTTCATCACACAGTAAGAAATGAAGCCCAGCGCGATCCCTTCGGTAATCGAGAAGCTGAACGGCATCATCACCGCGGTAATAAAGGCTGGAACGGCTTCCGTCAGGTCATCCCACTTCACACGCGCCAGGCTGGATGTCATCAGAACGCCCACGTAAATCAGTGCGCCCGCGGCCGCATAGGCAGGCACCATCCCCGCCAGCGGTGACAGGAAGATCACCAGCAGGAACAACAGACCCACCACCACCGCGGTCAGGCCAGTGCGTCCACCGACGGACACGCCAGAGGAGCTTTCAATATACGCCGTAACGGAGGAGGTCCCGATAAACGAACCGGCCACAGAGCTAACGCTATCAACATACAGCGCCTGCTTCATACGCGGGAACTTACCGCGAGCATCGACCAGGCCGGCTTTATCCGTTACGCCAATCAGCGTACCAGAGGAGTCAAACAGGTTAACCAGCATGAAAGAGAAAATAATGCCGGACATCCCAAGGTTCAGCGCCCCGCCAGATCAACCTGACCAACCACAGACGTTACGCTTGGCGGCATAGAGAACACGCCAGCAAACTTCACATCACCCAGCAGCAGGCCAATCGAGGTGGTCACGACGATGGAAATCAGCACCGCGGCGTGAATATTGCGTGAAGCCAGCGCCACAATAATGAAAAAGCCCAGCGCACCCAGCAGCACGCTGTGTGACGTCAGGTTGCCAATTGTCACAAGTGTTTCAGGATTAGGAACGATAATGCCCGCATTTTTCAGGCCCATCATAGCAATGAACAGCCCGATACCGCTGGCTATCCCCAAACGCAGGCTAAGCGGGATATTGGCGATCATCCAATAGCGAATCTGGAAGATGGTTAGCAACAGGAAACCGATTGCGCCCCAGAAAATAGCACCCATCGCAACCTGCCATGGCAGGCCCATCGCACCCACAACAACAAACGCGAAAAACGCATTCAGCCCCATAGCCGGAGCCAGCGCCACAGGCAAGTTAGCCAGCAGCCCCATCAAAATACTGCCGAATGCAGCAATCAGACAGGTGGTCACAAAGACCGCTTTGGTATCCATCCCCGCCACACCCAGAATCTGCGGGTTAACAAAAACGATGTAGACCATCGTCAAAAACGTCGTGAAACCGGCAATCGTTTCCGTACGTGCTGTCGTGCCGTGTTGTTTAAGTTTAAACACGCTCCAGCAGGCCCTGCTCGGTAGCAAGACCGGGTTGTGATTTATTCATTAGTAACAATCCAAAGAAGGGAATAACTGTCGTCGGGTATCCTATAACAAAACGCTACGTTTTTACGTTGATCCCACATTTTTTTCATCGAATAAGAAGAACCTATTAACGTCATCGTTTTCTCTCGGTTAAATCCCCTGATTTTACGCAAGATAGCGCTAAAAATGGCTTTGTAGGTCGCAATATCGGGTCAATTGGTTAAAGTAAGGAACGTCTTCTCATTCTGATCGTTTAAGAACCGAGATACCGGGGCGACCACGGTGCGAGGTGTCCCTACGGGAACCTCATCACCGTGTTTCCCCTAAAGCTATACTTAACTACTTCATCGATAAGGATTGGTCATGCCCCGTATTGAATGCGTCTTCTTCGACTGTGATGGCACGCTGGTTGATAGCGAAGTGCTGTGTTGCCAGGCTTATGTGAATATCTTCATCCCGTATGGGGTGAACTTATCGCTGGAGGAGGTGATAAAAACCTACAAGGGCGTGAAGCTGTACGAGATTATTGCCCGCATCAGCCAGCAGCATGGCTTAACCGTATCGGTAGAAGACGCGGAGCGTCATTTCCGGCAAGAGGTGAAACGGCTGTTCGATGAATCCCTGCAACCTATCGAAGGCGCACGTGAGCTAGTGCAATCTATCACCGTTCCGATGGCCGTGGTTTCTAACGGCCCGGTCAGTAAGATGCAGCATTCGCTCGGCCTGACGGACATGCTCGATCTGTTTGGCGACCATCTCTACAGCGGCTACGATCTGAAAAAGTGGAAGCCCGATCCAGCAGTGCTGTATCACGCCGCCGAGCAGCTACAGCTTCCCATCGAGCACTGCATTCTGGTTGAAGATTCCGCCGCTGGCGTACAGGCTGGCATCGCGGCGGGTATTCCGGTGTTCTATTACTGTGCCGATCCCCACAACCAGCCGATTCATCATCCGCTGGTCACGATGTTCGACGATATGCGCGAACTACCGCAAATCTGGCGCGAAAAAGGCTGGAATATCACCGCACAATAACCGCATTTCAAACTTATGTCATACCACCATCAAATCTATTTACGGAACGAAAACGGTGGTAATGGAATAGAAGAGTAAAGCGTTTGCGCCATGGACAAAAGCGTCAGGAGCGCTTTTGAACGTCGCTTGCGACGGCCCTGAAAGGGTGAATCTCAGGGATGAGATTCATATCTGCGCAAGTCGAGCGTACATGGGCGTATTCACAGCGTCTTTACGATCTATCCATTACCACCGCACGACGCACGTGATCGGCATCCTCAGGCTGGCTTATTCCGCCACCATAGCAGACGACGCTTCGGCGGGTTTTCCTGCTGGCTAAAACGGGCATTAACCCGGTTAGCCAGCAGCTCCAGCGACAGGCAAAACACGAAGTAGACCAGCGCGACAAACAGGAAAACTTCCATCGGGTAGACCATGCTGCGGTTATTGACCTGCGTAGCGAGAAACGTCAGTTCGCCGACGCCAACAATGTAGGCCAGTGAGGTGTCTTTAATCAGGGAAATCCACTGGTTGATGAAAGAGGGCACCATCATCCGCAGCGCCTGCGGCAGGACAATCTGCCACAGCACCTGCCAGCGGCTTAATCCCAGCGAGAGTCCAGCCTGCCACTGGCCGCGCCCAATCGCGACAATGCCCGCCTTCACGCCGTGCGCCAGATACGCCGAGGCGATCAGCGCCAGCGCACACACCACGGTAGTGATTTCAGGGATATCGACGCCAAAAACGATCGGCAACAGGAAGTAGGTCCAGAAAATCAGCATGATGACGGGAATCGCCCGGAAGAACCCCAGCACCATCGCCAGCAGCGCGCTCCACACGCCTCGCGACATCGCCAGCGCCACGCCCAAAATCGTCCCCAGAACAGCAGACGCGACGCCCGCCAGCAGGCTCATCACCAGCGTCAGCGCCGCACCGCCCAGCGGGCCATCCGGGAACGTACCCCACATCAAATAGCCGAGGTTATCGGTGATAACGGTAAAATCCATCTCAGTGTCTCTCCGCCAAACTACGCTGCTGACGCCACATACCCCAGCCTTCCATCACGGCAATAATCACGATGTACAACACCGTCGCCACACCAAATGCCTGAAAGGTGCGTAAGGTTTCCGTCTCCACCTGACGTGACGCGTAGGACAATTCAGCGACGCCAATTGCCATCGTCAATGATGAGTTCTTAACGATATTCATGTATTGCCCCAGCAGCGGCGGCAGGGCGATTTTTAGCGCCTGCGGCAGCACCACATAGCGCATGGATTGCCAGCCTGTTAACCCCAGAGCGTGCGCCGCGTACTTCTGTCCGCGCGCCACACCGCGAATACCGGCGCGAATTTCCTCGGCAATAAACGCGCTGGAGTAGAGCGTCAGCCCCGCCAGGCCAGCCAGAAATTCAAAAGAGGGCCACGCTAACGTCATGCCAAACAGCGAAATAACATGCGGAGTGTTCAGCCATTGCATCATCTCTGAGGGGAAAAGCTGACCGGCACCGAAATACCAGAAAAACAGCTGTACCAGCAGCGGCGTATTACGGAATAGCGAGCTGTAAGCGACAACGATGCTGCTCAGCAGCCGAATCTGGCTGTCTCTGGCGGCAGCCAACAAAAAGCCCAGCACCGTAGACAGGACGATCGTACTCAGGGAGATGCCCAGCGTGATCAGGAAACCGTGCCACAGCCAGGTGAGGTATTGAGGAGCCAACAGCCACGACTCAAGCAATTGCAGCGCCGTATCCATGCGTTTTATCTCTCTTTATCATTATTACGAGATACAAATAGAAATGCCCTCTGCATGCAGAGGGCTAAGATCATAGCACTGAAGATGTCAGCTATCAGGATTTAGGTTGCTGATCCAACGGGGCAAAGGTGAAGTCGCCGCGCGGCTGAGCCGATTTCGTGCTTGGCCCAAACCAGCGATCGTAGATCGTCTTCGCTTCGCCCTGTTTTTCCAGGTTAATCAGCGTGTCGTTAATCTTCGCTGTCAGGCGCTCTTCGCCCTTCGGAATCCCGACGCCCTGATACTCTTTGGTGATGCTGAACGGAGAGATTTCAAACTCCGCTTTCTGGGCATCTGGCACATTAGCCAGCAAGCCGACTAGCTTGGCATCATCCTGCGTGATGGCCTGAACGTTACCGTTACGCAGCGCAGCGAAGGCCAGCGGCGTATCGTCGTAGGAAATCACTTTGGCTGTCGGGTAATGCTCACGCAGGGTAATTTCCTGCACGGTGCCTTTATCCGCGCCGATACGCAGCGTTTTGATATCTTCCGGCGTTTTCAGCACGCCTTTACGGGCGATGAATTTTTGTCCGGTGGCGAAGTAAGGAATACTAAAGTTAACCTGCTTGGCACGCTCATCGGTAATGGTGAAGTTCGCAGCGATCAGATCGACTTTCTGCGAGCTTAACAGCGGAATGCGGTTAGCCGGGTTCGTCGCGCGCAGTTCAACCTTCACGCCCAACGCCTTACCAATCGCCTCGGCGATATCCACGTCATAACCCACCAGCTTTTTGCTCTGCGGATCGACATAGCCAAACGGCGGGTTGCTGTCGAAGACAGCGATTTTCACCACGCCCGCCTTTTGAATGTCATCTAATTTATCTGCCTGTGCCGCACCAGAAACGGAAGCCAACCCGGCCAATAAAGTCACTGTCAAAATCTGCTTTTTCATTCCTTGCCCCTTAATTATCGCTGTATTAACAGCAGGCTATCAGCAGGGTGAAAACGCGGGAAATAACATAAATAGCTATAATATAACCTTATGTTACTTCGGTATTCTGGCAGATTATCCTGATTCAGGTACGGCTGGATAGATTGATGGAAAGCGGCAAACTTCCGGCGAGTACGTCATTAATCTGACAGGCTACCTCATCAAAGAGCGCATAGCGACGGCGGTATTCCGCCCGTTTTCGGCTGGGAATGTCCTGTTCAGACTTTCTCGGCAGAGATAACGGCAGCGCAATGTTGCCATCAGGTCGCGGTTGACCGCCGTGGGCGAAGAGGAACGCATTGTAGTCGGCCAGAAAAACATGGCGTTTCTTACTGCGATAGCGCCAGTGTTTATAGATATGCGTTTCGTTACTGACCGCGATAACGTGCGCCAGATTAAGGCCTCGAGCCAGGTTAAGCAGGCCTTCCAGAAGAAGGCGTTTGGGAAACAGACTATGGCAATCTCGCGTCGCGCCCTGAATAACCTGATGCGGCGTTTGTGCATCCGATCCCTGAATCCCACCGATAAACAGACCCATTTCCCCTTCAATGCGCAGGATGGAGAACGTCATCTGTGCCAGCACGTGCTCGCTGTTCTCAAGCTGTAGGGAGAGCTCACCTTCCTTACACATTTGATCGTTAGTCATCAGGCGAAGCGTGTAATTTTCACCGCTTTTTCCCTGAAAACTAGCCAGCACGTTACCGCCTCCGTCCTGGCTATATAACAAGCGCTGGCGATGTAACGGTAACGTTTGAATAAAGCGGTAATGATCCATTAAGGCCGTACAGGTTTGATGTGTCGGTAGCGACGCCATCAGGTAGGGGCGCTGGAGCTTGCTGTACAGCTGATTTCCGTCACGTCGAAAAATATCCTGTTCGGGATAATCGACGATAAAGCTGAGCCATTTCATGGTCAGCAGCGGGTGAAGCATCACTCGGGCGGTATATTTTATACGCCACTGGAGACTCTCCCAGCGCCGATCCGGCTTGTGTTTACCGGTTGCCAATGCCAGCAACAGGGAAAATGCGGCCCGAAACTGGGTTTTCGTACTGCCAAGTGATTGTGTAGAAGTAATGTCCATGAATGCCACCATGATTAAGATGACGAAATCGTAGCGGGACATTCATCAATGAAACTAAAATCGCGACGCCTAAAAAGCAGCGTTCTCTTATCCGTTGAGGATTAATTTAAGATAGCTGCTCGCCTAATGGCGATCGTTTAAGCATCGAGATACACGAGGCGAGGCCTCCCTGCGGCCCCCCTGGGTTTCTCTAACAACGGGCTTAAGTGGCCAGAATTAGACTCACCTGTATTCCTGATGCCATCAGCGTGGCGTCGCTTTTCCCCAGACAGCACCAGCCAGGTCATCATCCCCCAATCAGCCCCCAAAACGCCGCGCCAATTCCCCACAGAGTTAATCCTGAAGCAGTAATCAGGAAAGTGACCACCGCCGCATCACGCTGTTGTTCATCCAGTAAAGCGCGATACAAACTACCCGAAATGGTGCTAAGCAGCGCCAAACCGGCGATAGCGTGAATCAGCGGCTGCGGCAGCGCCGTGAAAAGCTGCCCGATAGACCCGCCGAAAACGCCCGCCAGCAGATAAAATCCACCAGCAGCAACAGCGGCAAGATAGCGTTTTTTCGGATCGGGATGCACATCCGATCCCATACAGATCGCGGCAGTAATCGCGGCGATACAAACGGAAAAGCCACCGAACGGCGTCAATATCAGCGCGATTAATGCTGTAATGGCGATCAGCGGTGACACGGGAACCTGATAGCCAGCGGCTTTCAGCGTGGCAACGCCCGGTGCGTTCTGCGACGCCATGGTGACAATGAAAAATGGAATACCGACGCCCAACAGCGATGCCCACGAAAAATGCGGCGTAATAAACGCCGGTACGGCAAACACCAGCGGCGAATCAGAGACCGCAATTTGCCCGCGCCATAAAGCCAGCAACAGGCCAGCGAACAGCGTTAACACAATGGCAAAACGGGGCAACAGCCGACGGCTGAGCAAATAGGTCACGCACATCGTGAAAGCCAGCCAGAAATCCTGTTGCAGGGCAAGAAAGGCATCCGCACCAAAGCGCAGCAAAATCCCCGCCAGCATCGCGGCAGAAATGGCCTGTGGAATCACATTCATCAGGCGGGCAAAAAGACCGGTGATCCCGCAGATAAAGATAAGCGCGGAAGCAAACAGGAACACGCCAATCGCTTCATTGAGCGATGTACCCGGCAGGCTGGTAACCAGCAGCGCCGCTCCCGGTGTTGACCAGGCAGCCAGTATCGGCGCACGGTAATAGAGCGACAGGCTAATGGACGCCAGCCCTTGCGCAATCCCCAGCACGCTTAACCAGCCACCGATTTGCGCCGCGCTGGCACCTGCGGCTTCCGCCGCCTGAAAAATGATGGCGGCCGAACTGGTGTAGCCCACCAGCACCGCAACAAAACCGGCGATAAGGGTCGAAAAGCTGACATCTTTTAGCGCAAATGACGCAGGCATGGTATACCTTCACTCTTATCGTGCGCTATAGCGCACAGAAAGCGTTAACATAGCAGCGTACGTTATAACGCACAAGCAGGAGCGGCCTTGATGTCTGATGAGTTAACCCGCCGGATTGGCAATACCTTGAAAACGTTAAGGCAAGAGAAAGGCTGGAGCCTCACACGCGCGTCCGAAGAAACCGGCGTGAGCAAAGCGATGCTGGGTCAGATCGAGCGGGGCGAGTCCAGCCCAACGGTTGCCACCCTGTGGAAAATTGCGACCGGAATGAATGTGGCGTTCTCTACCTTTATTGAACCGACGCTCACAGATGAAGACGTGACGTATCGCTCGGGAGCAGGTTCGGCATTCAGGGAAAACGAGGCGGGAATGCACGTTGTGCCGCTCTTCCTTCGACGAAAAACTGCGTTTTGATATGTTGGTTATTGAGCTGGCGGCAGGTGCCAGCAGCACCTCATCGGCGCATGAAAGCGGGGTGATCGAGCATATTATTATGCTGGAGGGCCAACTGGAAATGACCGTTGATGGGCAGACGCATTTGTTATCTGCTGGAGATGCCCTGCGCTTTGCCGCCGACAGAGAACACCGCTACCACAACCCTGCCGATACCACTGCGCGCTTCCACGATCTGATTCACTATCCTGATAAAAACTAAATCGTGATAAAAAATAACGCCCTGCAAGCAGGGCGTTAGCATGATAAGCGTAAGAACGGGCTTACTCTTCCGCTTTTTTATCTTTCTGGGCCAGCAGCTTTTCCAGCGCATCGCCACCCAGGTGACGGAAGTCCTGACCTTTGACGAAGTAGAAGATAAATTCGCAGATGTTCTGGCAACGGTCACCGATACGCTCGATAGAACGGGCGCAGAACAGCGCGGTCAGTACGCTTGGGATGGTGCGGGAATCTTCCATCATGTGAGTCATCAGCTGACGCACAATGCCTTCGTACTCTTTATCCACTTTCTTGTCTTCGCGATAAATACGAATCGCTTCGTCCAGATCCATACGGGCAAAAGCATCCAGCACATCATGCAGCATTTGCACGGTGTGGCGCCCTAATGATTCCAGGCTAACCAGCAGCGGCTGATGCTGATGGGAGAATTTCTCCAGCGCAGTGCGACAGATTTTATCCGCCACGTCACCGATACGTTCCAGTTCAGAGATGGTTTTGATGATCGCCATCACCAGACGCAAGTCGCTCGCGGTAGGCTGACGTTTCGCGATAATGCGCACGCAGGCTTCATCGATCGCCACTTCCATCATGTTAACTTTGGCATCGCCTTCAATGACCTGCTGAGCCAGCTCCGCGTCCTGATTATGCATCGCGGTAATCGCGTCAGTCAGCTGCTGCTCCACCAGCCCGCCCATTGTCAGGACCTGCGTGCGGATATGTTCCAGTTCGGCGTTAAACTGACCGGAAATGTGTTTGTTCAGATTCAGATTATCCATGATGCTTCCTAATCAACCGTAACGGCCGGTGATGTAATCTTCAGTCTGTTTCTGCCGTGGAGCAGTAAACAGGGTATCAGTATCGCTGAACTCAATCAGCTCACCCAAATACATAAACGCCGTATGATCGGAACAACGCGCCGCCTGCTGCATGTTATGCGTCACAATGACCACGGTGTAGTCTTTTTTCAGCTCGGAGATCAGCTCTTCAATGCGGCCGGTAGAAATCGGGTCGAGCGCAGAACAGGGCTCATCCAGCAGCAAGACATCCGGGCGGATCGCAATACCGCGTGCAATACATAAACGCTGCTGTTGACCACCAGACAGGCTATAGCCGCTCTGGTGCAGTTTATCTTTCGTCTCTTGCCACAGCGCCGCTTTGGTCAGCGCCCACTGCACACGCTCATCCATATCAGCGCGGGACAGCTTTTCAAACAGGCGAACACCAAACGCGATGTTATCGTAAATGGACATCGGGAACGGGGTCGGTTTCTGGAAAACCATGCCGACCTTGGCGCGCAGCAGCGCGATATCTTGCTTATCCGTCAGGATGTTATTGCCATCCAGCAGGATATCGCCTTCGGCGCGCTGCTCAGGGTAGAGCTGGTACATTTTGTTCAGCGTACGCAGCAGCGTGGATTTACCACAGCCGGACGGGCCGATAAACGCGGTAACCTGATTCGCGGCAATATCCAGCGTGATATTTTTCAACGCATGGAATTTTCCGTAATAGAAATTCAGATCGCGTACCTGGATTTTGTTGGATGTCTCAGTTGCCATACTCATCAAGACTTCTCTCTTTTTCCTGGCATTGCCTTGCAACACCTTGAATTTATTTGGTTTCTTTAAGAAATTAGTGTTTCTTAGCGGAGAAAATAACACGCGCCAGAATATTCAGCAGCAGAACGCACAGCGTAATCAGCAGAACCCCTGCCCAAGCCAACTGTTGCCACTCCACAAACGGGCTCATGGCAAACTTAAATATGGTGACCGGCAGGTTAGCAATCGGATGCATCAGATCCGTGCTCCAGAACTGATTCGACAGCGACGTAAACAGCAGCGGCGCGGTTTCCCCCGCGATACGCGCGATAGCCAACAGCACCCCGGTGATGATGCCCGATACCGAGGCCTTCAGCGTAATCGCAGAAATCATTTTCCATTTCGGCGTACCCAGCGCATAAGCCGCTTCACGCAGGCTATCCGGCACCAGTTTTAGCATGTTCTCGGTGGTACGAATCACAATCGGCACCTGCAACAGCGCCAGCGCAATCACACCCGCCCAGCCGGAGAAGTGCTGCATCTTTGCCACCACCAGCGTGTAGACAAACAGGCCAACCACAATCGAAGGGGCGGATAGCAGGATGTCGTTGATGAAACGAATCACTTCGGCGATCCAGGATTTACGACCGTATTCCGCCAGATAGATACCCGCCATAATCCCCAGCGGCGTACCCAGCAGCGTCGCCCACAGGATCAGCAATCCGCTCCCGACGATGGCGTTCGCCAATCCACCGCCTGCCGTATTCGGCGGCGGCGTCATTTCGGTAAACAATGCCAGAGACATGCCGTCTACGCCTCGAGTCACCGTCGAGAACAGGATCCAGATCAACCAGAACAGGCCAA
Source organism: Pectobacterium sp. PL152 (assembly GCA_021907015.1). Classification (GTDB taxonomy): domain Bacteria; phylum Pseudomonadota; class Gammaproteobacteria; order Enterobacterales; family Enterobacteriaceae; genus Pectobacterium. The sequence continues at coordinate 2,477,733 of CP091064.1, forward strand.
ATGCCATCGTGGACATGGATAAGAACAGCGCAATGCGGTTTTTCTGGCGACGCCAGGCCTGCATTTTACGCCGCGAGCGTGCCAGTGCGGCTTCTTGTTCTATGCCTAATGTAGCCATTAGCGCGCCCCCTCATTTTTTGCCAGACGCATCACCATCAGCTTTGAACACGCCAGAACAATAAAGGTGATCACAAACAGAATCAGACCCAGCTCCATCAGCGCCGCCGTGTGCAGACCCGATTCGGCTTCGGCGAATTCGTTCGCCAACGCAGAAGTAATACTGTTGCCCGGCATATAGAGCGATGCGCTGTCGAGCTGGTAGGTGTTACCAATGATAAAGGTGACCGCCATGGTTTCCCCCAAGGCGCGCCCTAATCCCAACATCACCCCGCCGATCACGCCGTTTTTGGTGTAAGGCAGCACAATGCGCCAGATCACTTCCCACGTCGTACAGCCGATGCCATAAGCGGACTCTTTCATCATGACTGGCGTTTGCTCAAACACATCACGCATGACCGCCGCAATGTACGGGATAATCATGATGGCAAGAATGACGCCAGCGGCCAGAATACCGATTCCGAACGCCGGGCCGGAGAACAGTGCGCCCACAATAGGAATACCGGACAGGACGTTGCCTACCGGCTGTTGGAAGTATTCGGCAAATAGCGGAGCGAAAATGAACAGCCCCCACATGCCATAAACAATACTCGGTATGGCCGCCAGCAATTCAATCGCCACGCCAAGCGGGCGCTTCAACCATGCAGGTGCCAGTTCGGTGAGAAATAACGCAATCCCGAAGCTAATCGGGATGGCAATAATCAGTGCGATCAGTGAGGTCACGACGGTACCGTAAATTGGCACCAGTGCACCAAACTGCTCTGCGGGCGCATCCCACTCTTTCGTCCACAAGAAGGCAAAACCGAACTTCTCGATGCTAGGCCAAGACGCCACAATCAGGGAAACAATGATGCCTCCCAAGAGCAGTAGCGTGACCAGCGCCGCCAGTTTTACCAGCGTGCTGAAGAGGATATCGCCATATTTTCCCGGGGCTTTGATAGTTGGCTTGTACTCAGCCATACGTCTCTCTTCTCATTTTTAACTACATATGAAAGGCAGAGAGGTTATGATTACCTCTCCGCCCCGATACGACTTGTTATTCCACTACCGTATTTCCAGAACCTGACAACCTCATCACGCTCTGGTTATCAACACGACGGCTGTCGATGCAATACGTTGTTGATGCAATAATTAGTACAGCGCTTTACCGTTGCTGTCTTTTACCTGGGTTTTCCAAGCAGCACGGATTTGCTCAACCACTTCTTTTGGCAGTGTGGCGTAATCCAGAGCAGTAGCCTGCTCGCCGCCTTTCTTGAACGCCCAGTCGAAGAATTTCAACACTTCAGCGCCCTGCTCAGGTTTATCCTGCTTGGTGTGAACCAGGATGAAGGTGGTTGAAGTGATTGGCCACGCGTCCGCGCCTTTCTGGTTGGTCAGATCCTGAGCAAAAGATTTGCTCCAGTCGATCTCTTTAGCCGCGTTGCTGAAGCTCTGTTCAGTCGGGCTAACTGGCTTGCCATCAGCAGAAATCAGTTTGGTGTAAGCCAGGTTGTTCTGCTTGGCATACGCATATTCTACGTAACCGATAGAACCAGGCAGACGTTGTACGAACGCCGCGATACCATCGTTGCCTTTACCGCCCAGACCGGTTGGCCAGTTCACGGTAGAGCCAGAACCGACTTTCTCTTTCCACTCGGCATTCACTTTCGCCAGATAGCTGGTGAACACGAAAGACGTACCAGAACCGTCAGCACGACGAACAACAGCGATATCCTGATCCGGCAGCTTGGCATTCGGGTTCAGTTTGGTGATCGCTGGGTCGTTCCATTTTTTGATGTTGCCCAGGTAGATATCACCCAGTGTTTTACCATCCAGCGTCAGTTCGCCAGATTTGATACCAGGAACGTTCACTGCCAGTACCACGCCACCGATAACAGTAGGGAACTGGAATAAACCATCCTGTGCTAATTTGTCGTCAGCCAGCGGCGCATCAGAAGCACCGAAATCTACCGTTTTAGCGATAATCTGTTTTACACCGCCAGAAGAACCGATTCCTTGATAGTTAACTTTATTGCCGGTTTCTTTTTGATAAGAGTCAGCCCATTTGGCATAAACAGGCGCAGGGAATGTCGCACCGGCACCGGTGAGGTTAGCAGCAGCAAAAGCAGAGAATGCAGTCAGAGAAAAGGTTGCCGCAACAACACTGGCAAGAGTGGTACGCATCAGTTTCATAATCCCTCCTGTGGGATAATCGACGTGTCGACGTGGAGTCGTTATCAATCAGAGTTATCAAATCAGAGTGTAGTTCGCAGGAGGAAAAATAGGACAATTTGGTGACAGTAAAATGTACGCAATATGACAGTTTTATGACAAAGAGGCCGTGAGCGGTAAAATCCAGGGACAACCAGCCAGAACACGCATTCTGACTGGTAAAGAAGCAAAGTCAGTGAGTCTGGCTATGGCTAAGCAGTTTGTAAATCGTATCAGGCTTATAGCTATCGCCCTGATAATAAATCGCCCAGTCAGTTACCCGTGATATATCAACGGAATACACACCACCTTCCTGCATATCCTCAACGTAGAACGGATGATTGATTAATGTTCCCGTGACGACAGTGTCGTGGATTTTTCAGGTATAAACCACATGTGCTCACGCTCTTCTCCCTCCTCGCCATGAGGAATGCCAAACTTCACCATAAAGCGCCATTCACTTTCGACAGGCTTAGGTGATTTTTAGTAGCTTAGCTAAAAATCCCTGCTTAGCTGGTTCGTCACTCACATGGTAGTTTTTAAACATATTGACGAAATAACGCCAGCGCAGCTGCGCCTTACGCGACATTTCTGCTGTCTCCGCATTCGTACGCCAGAACATGATGGCATTCTGCTCATCAAACCCTTTAAAGAACGTTTGCAGTACCGGGTTTTCTTCGTTGGTACGAAACAGCATACAGGAAGGTTCCTGATGCACATCATCTCGATCGGCGCGATCGCCCAGAAACACGCCTTCCGGCGTCCCTTCCAGATCGTAGCGCATCTCTTCCAGAGGCCGTAGTTGGTCAATCGGCGTGGATTGATTCACATGCCGTAGCCCTTCTTCAAACGGCAACGCCACCAGATATTCATAGCCGCTGTCCGTTTGCCCACACAGAATCGGCTCATTAAAGGCAATTCGCTGATTTTGAATGGCATTATTAACAAAGCTTCTGAATAAATCCGGGATGCCATAATACGAACTCAGCGTCTCTGGAATGACTAATTCCGCTTCAGTCAGGCCGCATCGCGCCAGACCATGCGTGTGAAACCAGAATGTCGTTGGTGGATCGTTCTCGGTGTCGTACACGGCATGAATGGTATACAGCGATTCAATTTCCGGCAGGACATCATCCTCTAGCTGAAAATTCAGCCATTCGCGGGTAAATACGTTACCGGCGGCAGAAAGATCGATCCCCAAGAGCAAATCCGGTACCACAACACTTAATAAACGAAGCTGATGAACGTAGTCTTCCAGCGGATTTGGCCCCAAAAGACACTCAACCATCACTTCCTGCGTTGCCGCATTAGCCTGCGCCAGCAGCTCGGGCGAAATCGGGTCAGTTGAATGTATCGGCGTGATTTTATTCTCAGGATCGCGCTCCGATACCTCAAGATAAAAGGTCAGCTCTCTATCCTGATGACGACAGGTATAAAAGAATCCGCCCTGGCCTTGTTCGGTATAGCTTATTTCACCCTCGGTAAAGAATGACTGCGCCTCTAACAGGCTTTCCAGTAGCGGATAGTTCATCTCTCGTGAGGAAAAAGCCACCATCGTTGAAGGCGCTTTTTCGCCCTTTCCTCGGCGATATCCAGGTATTGTTGTTTGTTATTCATATTAAGAACGAGTCAGTATTCAATATGGGTAAACCAATATACCGAATAAATTTTAATGAGGAGAGTTAGGTGAGCGTAAAAGAATGGGGAATAGAAAACGAGCCGTAATATAAAAAATAAACGAAGGTAAGTAGCGCCAAGGCTATTTACCTTCGTTTTTTAAAATTATTCTACCGTAACGGATTTCGCCAAGTTACGCGGCTGATCGACATCGGTGCCTTTAATCAGCGCGACGTGATAAGACAGCAACTGCAACGGCACCGTATAGAAGATTGGTGCAATCACTTCTTCGATATGCGGCAGTGGAATAATCTTCATATTCTCGCTGCTGGTGAAACCGGCATCTTCGTCAGCGAAGACATACAGTTCACCACCGCGAGCCCGAACTTCTTCGATGTTGGATTTCAATTTCTCCAACAGTTCGTTGTTCGGCGCCACCACCACAACCGGCATGTCCGCATCGATCAGCGCCAGCGGGCCATGCTTCAGCTCGCCTGCCGCATAGGCTTCCGCGTGGATGTAAGAGATCTCCTTCAGCTTCAGCGCGCCCTCCATTGCGATCGGATACTGATCGCCACGGCCAAGGAACAGCGCATGGTGCTTGTCAGAGAAACCTTCTGCCAGAGACTCGATGAGCTTGTCCTGAGACAGCATCTGCTCAATACGCGCAGGCAGTGCCTGCAAACCATGAACGATGTCATGCTCAATCTGCGCATCCATACCGCGCAAACGGCCAACGCGCGCCACCAGCATCAGCAAAACGGTAAGCTGGGTGGTAAAGGCTTTGGTCGACGCCACGCCAATCTCTACGCCCGCTTTGGTCATCAGCGCCAGATCGGATTCACGCACCAGCGAGGAACCCGCAACGTTACAGATAGCCAGAGACCCCAGATAGCCCAGTTCTTTGGACAAACGCAGCGCCGCCAGCGTATCCGCCGTTTCACCGGACTGAGACAGGGTAATCATCAAGCTATTCTTACGCACCGCAGGCTTGCGATAGCGGAATTCTGAGGCGATTTCTACATCGCACGGAATTCCCGCAAGCGCTTCAAACCAGTAGCGGGAAACCATACCGGAGTTGTAGGACGTCCCGCAGGCGATGATCTGAACGTGCTCAACCTTCGCCAGCAGTTCATCCGCTTTCGGGCCTAATTCAGAAAGATTAATTTCGCCGTGACTGAAACGCCCTTCAAGGGTGTTCTTGATTGCCATCGGCTGTTCGTAGATCTCTTTCTGCATGTAGTGACGATACGCGCCTTTGTCACCGGCATCGTAATTCACTTTTGATTCGATTTCTTCGCGTGTGGCAAGTTGGCCGGATTTATCAAACACGCGCACGTCACGGCGGGTGATTTCTGCCACGTCGCCTTCTTCCAGGAACATAAAGCGACGCGTCACGGGCAGCAGCGCCAGCTGATCGGAAGCAATGAAGTTCTCACCAACACCACGGCCAATCACCAGCGGGCTACCAGAACGCGCGGCAACCAGTACGCTTGGGTCACGGTTATCCAACACCACCATGCCATAGGCACCGCGCAGCTGTGGGATCACACGCTTAACCACCTCAACCAGCGTTCCACCATTTTGCTTCTGTTCAAAATGAACCAAATGGGCGACCACTTCCGTATCGGTTTCAGAAACAAAACGATAGCCGCGGCCGATCATCAGCTCGCGCAGCGGTTCGTGGTTTTCGATAATACCGTTATGGACGATGGTGATATGTTCAGAAACATGCGGGTGAGCGTTCTCTTCAGAAGGTTCACCGTGCGTTGCCCAACGGGTATGGGCAATACCCGTACCGCCCTGCAGATCGCTTTCTTCGGCAGCCTGAGACAGTACCTGCACTTTCCCCAGACGGCGTAAACGGGCGACGTTACCTTCGCTATCAACAACCGCCAACCCCGCAGAGTCATAGCCGCGATACTCAAGACGGCGTAAACCTTCCAACAAAATTTCAGCAACATCACGTTGCGCAACTGCGCCTACAATTCCACACATCGATGGTATTCCTATAAAAGTGACATATTGTGTCACCAGGGATGTCTTAGACCTGATTGTTCCGGTTTTTCCGGGTTCCCCGAGCCTTGTAGAGAGTTGGGGATTATTATGTTTTGTTCTGTACGCTGGGAGACCCTACGGTGGATCGGCCAACTTACAGGACAAAACTGCCTCCGCCACTGCGGAGGCATAGTATGCTATTTCTTCTTCACCGGACGTTGCCAACCGGAAATATGCCGCTGTTTCACGCGGCCAACCACCAGTTCATTCTCTGCCACATCGCGCGTAACCGTCGTTCCCGCGCCGATTGTCGCGCCGTTGGCTACGCTAACGGGTGCCACCAGTTGACTATCCGAGCCGACAAACACGTCATCACCAATTACCGTCTTGTGTTTATTCGCGCCGTCATAATTGCAGGTGATCGTTCCCGCGCCAATATTAACACCGGAACCGATATCCGCATCACCCAAATAGCTCAGGTGACCCGCTTTTGATCCTTTACCTAAACGCGCCTTTTTCAATTCGACAAAGTTACCGACATGGGCACCTTCAGCCAGCTCAGCGCCTGGGCGCAAACGGGCAAACGGGCCAACGGTACACTCTGCTTCTAACACCGCGTCTTCCAACACAGAGTAAGGACTGATCTCACTGTCGTCGCCAATAATACTGTTTTTGATCACACAGCCCGCGCCGATTTTCACCCGGTTGCCTAGCTTAACATTGCCTTCCACGACAACATTGACATCAATCACTACATCACGACCGTGAGTCAGTTCGCCACGCAGATCAAACCGTGCCGGATCGAGCAGCATGACACCAGCCAGCAGCAGTCTATCCGCCTGTTCACGCTGATAAACCCGCTCCAGCGCCGACAGTTGCAGACGGTTATTGACGCCCTCAACCTCACTCAGTCGCTCAGGATGGACCGCTTCAACACGCTGACCTTCTTCCGCTGCCATCGCAATAATATCGGTGATGTAAAACTCGCCCTGCGCGTTGTTGTTATTCAACTGGCTTAACCAACGTTTCAGATCTTTACCGTTCGCAATAAGAATGCCGGTATTGATCTCGCTAATCTGACGCTGTTCTTCGCTGGCATCTTTGTGCTCGACGATCCCGACTACGGCGTCGTTTTCACGCACAATACGTCCATAGCCCGTTGGATCGTCCAACTTCACCGTCAACAGGCCGATACCGCCCTGCGGCTTAGCCTGACATAAACGCCCCAGCGTTTGCGATGAAATCAGCGGCACATCGCCGTACAACATCAGGATGTCTTCATCATCGGCAAAATGGGGCGCGGCTTGCTGCATCGCATGCCCGGTTCCCAGCTGTTCCGCCTGCAATACCCAGTTCAACGCTGGATCGGCCAATTCACGTTTTAGCAAATCACCGCCGTGGCCATAAACCAGATGAACGTGCTGTGCGCCTGTCGTCATGGCAGCGTCAATAACGTGCTGGACCATCGGCTTACCCGCCAGTTTATGCAGCACCTTAGGAAGGTCGGAATACATGCGGGTTCCCTTACCCGCAGCAAGGATCACCACACTCATCGCACTATTTGACATAAGCATCCTGACAGTACGGAGCCACCGCTCCGCAAGAATAAAATGACCAGCCTGTTACGGCATGAATAACCAGAGTTTACCGAAACTCATGCGTAACTCGGATACTTTTGGTGAGTTTTTTCTGAAAATGATGCAAAAAAACGCGAAGGTTCATGAGAAGAGAAAACGAGCGTCACATTATCCATATCAACAGAAATGGCACAGGGTTTCATAAAAAACAGACTTTATTTTTAAGTATTTCCATTTGTGACACGCACAAAAGAAACAGCGTTTCATTTATAGCAATATACGCGGGCGAATAATTCAATAACGAAGGAGACACAATGAAACGTTGTTCTTCACCAAAATGTCATTCTTTACGGAAACACCGTTCTTCACGCCTCGCAGCCGTCGCGTTGACGAATGCATTACTTTTCAGCTTCAGCACACACGCCGCGACAGAATCAACGCCAGTCTGGCACGGTATCGCCTTTGGTCAGTCAACAGACGTAAACTTTTCATCCAATGTCCTGCCGGAAAAAATTGGCGTCAACGATGTCACCATTAACGGCAAGAAACTAACCCCAGGGGATAACGCTGATTTGTCCGCCCCCATCACGATTGAGAGTCGTGGCGGAAAGATTGCCAACACCCATGACGGGCTGACGTTCTTCTATACGCAACTGCCTGCCAATGTGAATTTTACGCTTCAGTCTGATATTACCGTGGAACAGTTTGGGCCAGAAAACGGCGCCAAGCCGGCGGCTCAGGAAGGGGCGGGGATTCTGGTGCGCGATATTATCGGCGTACCGCGTCAGGAACCGCTGAAAGAAGGGTATGAGGAGTTCCCTGCGGCATCCAACATGGTGATGAACGCCATCATGACGCAGGATAAAAAATCGCATACCGAAGTAAAACTACAGGCCATTTTGCGCAATGGTGTGACACAGCCGTGGGGCAACGCAGGCGCGAAGATTACCAAAACCAGCTATCAGGAAAATGTGAATCTGGAGCAAACGCCGACGTTCCGCCTGAAACTGGAACGCACCAACGACGGCTTCATTACCTCTTATGCACCGAAAGGCACGGATAACTGGGTATCAAAAGAAGTCAAAGGCGCGGACGTCGTTACCAAGCTGGATAAAGACCACTACTACGTCGGTTTCTTTGCCTCCCGTAACGCCAAAATCACCGTTAGCAATGCACAGTTGACCACCACGCCGGCGCAAACCAAAGCGTCACCTGAGTTTAAGGCTAAGGATTATGATCCTTTGCTTCAGGTGATGTCATCGCCTAAAACCACCAGCGAACACTATGTTGTGCAGGCGAAAGCCAATTACAACGGCACGATCGCAGTATCACAAGATGGTAAATCTCTGGGCGATGCCAAGCAGGTAAAAGCGGGAGAGACCTTCTCTCTGCCAGCGAAAATTGCCGGTAGCGGTGCTGAATTCAAGATAGCCTACCAGCCTGTGGAAGGGGATGATAAAGCGGTAAAAGAGAGCACATTGAAAGTTGAAAGAGTGGCTTATGCAGACGCTAAAAATCTGTATGTTTCGCCACAAGGTTCAGCCAGCAATGATGGCAGTAAAAATGCCCCGCTCGATTTAGCCAGCGCCGTCGCCGCTCTACCAGCAGGCGGCACCATTTGGCTCAACGATGGCGATTACAGCGCGTCTGAAATCCCTGTCAGCGCCAGCGGCCAGCAAAAAGCCGTCAAGAACCTGTTTGCTGTCGGCAATAAAGCCGTCATTCACGGCCTGCAACTGAAAGCGAGCCATTGGCATGTTAAAGGGATTGAAATCACCGAGAAACCGTTCCGTATCGAGGGGAGCTACAACACCATCGAACGCGTTCTGGCGCACCACGCTGACGATACCGGTATTCAGGTGACCTCGACGGCCGATGTAGGCAGACCGCTGTGGGCCAGCCATAACCTGATCCTGAATTCAGAATCTCACAGTAATCAGGACCCAGGCAAAATTAACGCCGACGGTTTCGCGGTGAAAATGCGTGTCGGTGAAGGCAATGTGATTCGCGGCGCGTTCTCACACAACAACATCGATGACGGCTTCGACCTGTTTAACAAAATCGAAGACGGCGCAAACGGCGTTGTGGTGATCGAGAATTCAATTGCCATGAACAACACCAGCAACGGCTTCAAAATGGGTGGGGAAGGTCAGCCGGTGGCGCATCAGGTTAAAAACAGCATTGCTGTGGGTAACAAACTTGATGGTTTCACTGACAACTTCAACCCTGGCGCCTTGATCGTTGAAAACAACATTGCGTTAGATAACGAACGCTTTAACTTTATTTTCCGTCCAAGCCCTTACTCTGGCCCGGAAAAACAAGGTGTCTTCAAGAACAACATGTCGCTGAAAACCAAAGCGGGTAAATATGATGATGCAGTTGTCGGCAATATCGATAACACCAACTATTTCATCAAAGGCGACCGCTCTGTTAACGCGCAAGGTAAGGAAATCACAGTAAATAATTTCGTTTCAGTAGCCATCCCTGAAACGTTTACGCGTGATGCCAAAGGCAACCTGGTACTTGGCGACTTCCTGAAGAAAAAATAAGGGCTTCAAGCCCCCGCCTAACAAGGTAGGGGCTGACAAAGCATATCGAGCAGTAGTAAATGGGTTTATCCGCGCTCTTAATGCCTGCTTTCGCAGGCATTTTTATATGTCACATACGCTTAAATGCAAAAAGGCCAGTCAGTATGAACTGACTGGCCTTCAATTATTGCAAGCTTATCTGTTACATCGCTTTTCTGGTCAGCTCGATAACGCGCAGCTTCGCAATCGCTTTGCTTAGCTCTGCTGAAGCCTGAGCATAATCCACATCACCATGCGAGTTACGGATATGATCTTCAGCTTTGCGTTTCGCTTCCAGCGCACGTGCTTCGTCCAGATCCTGCCCACGGATAGCGGTATCTGACAGAACGGTAACGGCGTTCGGTTGCACCTCAAGGATGCCGCCAGAAAGATAAATATACTCTTCCTCACCGTGCTGCTTAACGATACGAACCATACCAGGCTTAATGGCAGTAAGCAGAGGGGCATGTCCCGGATAAATACCCAGTTCGCCTTCGCTCCCCGTTACCTGGATCTTCTGCACCAGACCGGAGAACATTTGCTGTTCTGCACTCACGACATCCAGATGGTAAGTCATAGCCATGTCACCCTCCTACAAGGCGTTACAGTTTCTTGGCTTTTTCCACGACTTCGTCAATGGAACCAACCATGTAGAACGCCTGCTCTGGCAGGTGGTCGTATTCGCCTTCCATAATCCCTTTAAAGCCACGGATGGTGTCTTTCAGGGCAACGTATTTACCCGGAGAACCGGTAAATACTTCCGCTACGAAGAACGGTTGTGACAGGAAGCGCTGAATTTTACGCGCACGAGATACCACCAGCTTGTCTTCTTCAGACAGCTCGTCCATACCCAGAATCGCGATGATGTCTTTCAGTTCCTGATAACGTTGCAGAATAGACTGCACGCCACGAGCAACATCATAGTGTTCCTGACCAACAACCAACGGATCCAGTTGACGGCTGGTGGAATCCAGCGGGTCAACGGCCGGGTAGATACCCAGAGAAGCGATCTGACGGCTCAGTACCACGGTTGCATCCAAGTGAGCAAAGGTGGTGGCTGGAGATGGGTCAGTCAAGTCATCCGCAGGAACGTAAACGGCCTGAACGGAGGTGATAGAACCGGTTTTGGTTGAAGTGATACGTTCTTGCAGAACGCCCATCTCTTCCGCCAGCGTCGGCTGATAACCTACCGCAGAAGGCATACGACCCAGCAGTGCGGATACTTCCGTACCGGCCAGGGTATAACGGTAGATGTTATCGACGAACAGCAGTACGTCACGACCTTCATCACGGAATTTTTCCGCCATGGTCAGACCGGTCAGTGCTACGCGCAGACGGTTACCTGGTGGCTCATTCATCTGGCCATAAACCAGTGATACTTTGTCGATTACGTTGGAATCGGTCATTTCGTGGTAGAAGTCGTTACCTTCACGGGTACGTTCACCCACGCCTGCAAACACGGAGTAACCGGAGTGCTCGATCGCGATGTTACGGATCAGCTCCATCATGTTTACGGTTTTACCTACACCCGCACCACCGAACAGACCCACTTTACCGCCCTTGGCAAACGGACACATCAGGTCGATAACCTTGATGCCGGTTTCCAGCAGCTCTTGTGAGTTTGACAGCTCTTCATAGCTCGGAGCAGCGCGGTGAATAGCCCAACGCTCTTCTTCGCCGATGTCGCCTTTCATGTCGATGGGTTCACCCAACACGTTCATGATACGACCCAGCGTTGCTTTACCTACCGGCACTTCGATCGGGTGGTCTAGGTTATTCACGTTCAACCCGCGACGCAGACCGTCAGAAGAACCCATTGCGATACAGCGAACAATACCGCCGCCCAACTGCTGCTGTACTTCCAGCACCAGTTTTTCAGCGCCGTTCTCTACCTCAAGCGCATCGTACACCTTCGGTACGGCATCTTGCGGGAACTCGACGTCCACCACGGCGCCGATTACCTGGATAATCTTTCCAGTAGCCATCTTGAATCCTCTACGTAATTCGACAATACGTAATTCGTAAACCTGCTTTAAACCGCGGAGGCTCCCCCGACGATTTCGGTGAGTTCCTGGGTAATGCTGGCCTGACGAGCTTTGTTGTATACCAACTGCAGCTCTTTGATCAGGCTACCGCCGTTATCGGTCGCGGCTTTCATCGCAACCATTCGCGCGGCCTGCTCACTGGCCAGATTTTCTACGACGCCCTGATAAACCTGAGATTCTACATAACGGCGCAGCAGGGTATCCAGCAGCGACTTAGGATCGGGTTCATACAGGTAATCCCAGGATTTCTTCTTCAACTCACCGTCATCCGAAGGCGGTAACGGTAACACTTGAACAACAAGCGGTTCCTGAGACATGGTATTGATAAACTTGTTGCTTACGATATACAGCTTGTCCAGACGACCTTCGTCATAGGCTTGCAGCATAACTTTAACCGGGCCGATCAATTCTGATACGGAAGGGGTGTCTCCCATACCGGTCACTTGAGCAACAATGTTTCCGCCTACCGAACCGAAGAAAGAAACCGCTTTGGAACCAATCAGCGCTAAATCAGTTTCAACGCCTTTGTCGCTCCAGGATTTCATATCAGCCAACAGTTTCTTGAACAGGTTAATGTTCAAGCCACCGCACAGGCCACGGTCAGTAGACACCACCAAATACCCAACGCGCTTAACGTCGCGTTCTTCCAGGTACGGGTGTTTATATTCCAGATTTCCTAACGCAAGGTGACCAATCACATTGCGTATGGTTTCCGCATAAGGACGGCTGGCCGCCATACGATCCTGCGATTTACGCATTTTGGAAGCGGCGACCATTTCCATTGCTTTGGTGATCTTCTGCGTATTTTGGACGCTTGCGATCTTACTACGTATCTCTTTTGCGCCGGCCATCTTTGCTTCTCCTCAAAGCCTTGCGGCCTGCTTTACAGCAGGCCACCGGGCGTTACCAGGACTGGGTTGCCTTAAAAGTATCGAGGATGCCTTTAAATTTGCCCTCGATCTCATCGTTATAAGCGCCAGTTTGGTCGATTTGTTGCAGAAGTTCGCCATGCTCACGATCGGCGTAAGCCAGCAGTGCCGCTTCAAAGCTACCGACTTTCGACAGCTCAACATCTTCCAGATAACCACGTTCCGCCGCAAACAGAACCAGAGACTGCTGTGCGACAGACATCGGCGCATACTGTTTCTGCTTCAACAGCTCGGTCACTTTCTGACCGTGGCTCAACTGCTTACGGGTTGCATCATCAAGGTCGGAAGCGAACTGAGAGAATGCCGCCAGTTCACGGTACTGTGCCAGAGCGGTACGAATACCACCGGACAGTTTCTTCATGATCTTGGTCTGTGCTGCACCACCCACACGGGATACGGAGATCCCTGGGTTAACCGCAGGACGAATACCGGCGTTAAACAGGTTGGATTCCAGGAAGATCTGACCATCGGTAATAGAAATTACGTTGGTCGGAACGAACGCAGAAACGTCACCTGCTTGCGTTTCGATGATCGGCAGAGCGGTCAACGAACCGGTTTTCCCCTTCACTTCACCCTTGGTGAATGCTTCAACGTAATCGGCGTTAACGCGCGATGCACGCTCCAGCAAACGGGAGTGGAGATAGAAAACGTCACCAGGATAAGCTTCACGACCTGGCGGACGACGGAGCAGCAGAGAAATCTGACGATAAGCAACAGCCTGTTTAGACAGGTCATCATAAATAATCAGCGCATCTTCACCGCGGTCACGGAAATACTCGCCCATTGCACAACCGGCATATGGTGCCAGATATTGCAGAGCAGCAGACTCAGACGCGGTAGCAACGACAACAATGGTGTTTTCCAGTGCGCCATGCTCTTCCAGTTTACGCACCACGTTAGAAATCGTGGAGGCTTTCTGGCCGATAGCGACGTACACACATTTGATGCCGGAATCACGCTGGTTGATGATGGCGTCGATAGCCAGAGCAGTTTTACCCGTCTGACGGTCACCGATAATCAGCTCACGCTGACCACGACCAATTGGAATCATGGCGTCAACGGACTTATAGCCCGTTTGTACCGGCTCATCAACGGATTGACGTTCGATAACGCCAGGCGCAATCGCTTCAACCGCAGAGAAACCGTCGTGATCCAGTGCGCCTTTGCCGTCAATCGGTGCGCCCAGCGTGTTGACCACACGACCCAGCAGGCCGCGGCCAACTGGAACTTCAAGAATACGGCCGGTGCATTTTACTTTCATGCCTTCAGCCAGATCCGCATACGGGCCCATAACTACCGCACCAACGGAGTCGCGCTCCAGGTTCAGTGCGATCGCATAACGGTTACCCGGCAGAGAGATCATCTCTCCCTGCATCACGTCTGCCAGACCGTGGACGCGGATGATTCCGTCGCTGACGGAAACAATAGTACCTTCATTGTGAGCTTCGCTCACCACATTGAACTGAGCAATGCGCTGCTTGATCAGTTCGCTGATTTCGGTGGAATTCAGTTGCATGCTCCAGTCCCCTTAAGACTGCAAGACGTCTGCCAGACGTTCCAGACGACCGCGAATGCTGCCATCTATCACCATATCGCCCGCGCGGATAACCACGCCGGCCATGACAGACTTATCAATTTTGCAATTCAGCTTCACTTTGCGTGACAGACGTTTTTCCATAGCGGCAGCGATCTTCGACAGCTGCTGCTCACTCAACGTGTTGGCAGAAATCACATCGACGTCAACCGTCGATTCCAGTGCTGCCCGCAGTTGAATAAATTGTTCCAGTACTTCAGGAAGTACCGGTAAACGTCCGTTTTCGGCCATCACCTTAATCAGGTTCTGGCCGGCTTCATCAAGTTGATCACCACAAACGGCAATAAACGTTTTCGCCAGCTCAATCGGTGCAACCGCACCGGAAAGCAGCTCGGCAATCTGCTCATTGCGCGCTACTTCGGCCGAAAACGCCAGCATGTTCTGCCAGCGATCCAAGGCCTGATTCTCAACCGCAAAGTCAAAAGCTGCTTTGGCGTAGGGGCGAGCTACCGTGACAAATTCAGACATCAGCCCCTCCCTCCTTACAGTTCAGCGACCAGTTTATCAACGATGTCGCTGTTAGCAGCTTCATCCACGGAACGTTCAATAATTTTCTCGGCACCAGCAATCGCCAATACGGCAACTTGCTTACGCAGCTCTTCACGAGCGCGCTTACGTTCGGCTTCAATTTCAGCCTGCGCCTGCGCCACAATCTTGTTACGTTCAGCTTCCGCTTCAGCTTTCGCCTCATCCAGGATCTGAGCACGGCGTTTGTTCGCCTGCTCGATGATAACCTGAGCATCCGCTTTGGCTTTCTTCAGTTGATCTGTCGCATTGGCCTGAGCCAAGTTCAAATCTTTTTTGGCACGTTCAGCAGAAGCCAGACCGTCAGCAATTTCTTTCTGACGTTTCTCGATGGCTGCCATCATCGGCGGCCATACATACTTCATGCAGAACCAGACAAACAGGACGAACGCAATGGCCTGGCCGAGGATTGTTGCATTAATATTCACAGCACAATGCCTCTTTCAAAGTTAAATAAGTTGATGTTTTAACCTCAGCAGAAAACATTCTGCTTAGGCCACCGCAAACATCACATACAGCCCCAGACCAACAGCGATCATCGGGATGGCGTCAACCAGACCCATGACGATAAAGAACTGTGTACGCAGTAAAGGAATCAGGTCAGGCTGGCGAGCAGCACCTTCCAAGAATTTACCACCCAGAATGCCGATACCGATCGCAGCACCGATTGCCGCCAAACCCATCATTAACGCGGCAGCCATGTACAGCAGATCCACACTCAGGTTTTCCATGACAGTCTCCAGTTTGTTTCAGTTAAAAACGTTATTTGTTGAAAGAAAATCAATGCTCTTCAGATGCCATCGAGAGATAAACAACCGTCAGAACCATGAAAATAAAAGCCTGAAGCGTAATAATCAAAATGTGGAAAATAGCCCAAGGCACATTTAACAGCCATTGTGACCACCACGGCAACAGACCGGCAATCAGGATGAAGATCAACTCACCCGCATACATATTGCCAAACAGTCGCAAGCCTAAAGAAATAGGTTTGGACAGCAGGCTGACACCTTCAAGAATCAGGTTAATAGGAATAAATACTGGATGGTTGAACGGCTGCATGGTCAGTTCTTTAACAAAACCACCGAGACCCTTCATTTTGATGCTGTAGAACAGAACCAGGATAAACACCCCAAGCGCCATCGACAGCGTAATGTTCACGTCAGCGGTCGGCACGGCACGCAGATACGCATGCGCCGGATCGTATCCCAGCAGACTATAGATACCAGCCCAGGCTTGCGGCAACAGATCGATAGGCAGCAGGTCCATCAGGTTCATCAGGAAAACCCAGACGAAAATGGTCAGCGCCAAAGGAGCAATCAGTTTGCTTTTGCCATGGAACATATCGCGCACGGTACCATCAACGAAACCGATAATCAGTTCGACGGCCGTTTGCAGCTTACCTGGCACACCGCTGGTTGCGCGCTTAGCGACACGGTGAAAGATAACCAGAAAGAGGATCCCAAGAGCGATGGAGAAAAACATCGAATCGACGTTGATCGACCAAAAACCCGTCCCTACCTGCAAATGGTGCAAGTGGTGACTGATATACTCTTGCGGAGTAGAGATTTCTCCAGCAGCCATGATGTCCCTTACCCTTTTGTTGTTAACTACGGTAACGATTAATTACGGCCGGTGCCACGATCTGCATAATCAGCACCGATAAATAAGTCAGGCCAAGCGGAAAAAATGCCGCTTTAAACACGCCTAACGCCACCACTAACAGTGCAATGGTGATAAATACCTTGAGCGCCTCGCCAATTGCGAATGACCAGGCCACACGCCCATCAGCGGGCTTGTGCGACTGATGACGCAAGGCAAACAGCACAAACAAAACATTCGGCAACCAGGCTGCCAATCCCCCGCCTAATGCAGAAGCGGCAGCATTGACGCTATTGAGGCTGAAAACAGCACTCAACAAAGCAAAAGTCACTAACTGTAACAACAGCAGCCTGAAGGCTACTTTTCCGCTGTAAAGGGATACAGGCATGACGTTTGCTCTCTCCGTACCTTTTCAGAGGTATACCGAATGACGTATAAAACTGCCTTTGCACCACTGAGTCAAGCAGCAAAAAACGAGCAAATTATACGGGTCATACCTGCGAATTCAATCGATAAGTAGCGAAAAGGTGAACAATTATTTAAATTTCTTTCTGAAGCCCCGTTTTTACTAACAATCATCCCTGCTCATGTCTGGTGTAATTAATTTCTAAAGGCCTCTAATCTGTGATGTGACTCACATAAAAGGCTTTACGACTATTTACAACAGAACGTGTTTTTTTGCCTCTAGCAAAATAAGCTATTTATTTCATTTAACTTCAATAGGTTATGAAAATACCTATTCAAAAAACGCAACAAACAACCTTTCAACCGACTATTGACATTATTGATATCGTTTTTTACTCAATTAACACAAAAATAACTAAATTTTGATGCCGATGATTTATTTTCGTTCGTTATTATTCAGTGCGAAAGCAAAAGGACAACGCTGAAAAACGAAGATGTAAAATTTCAGTGATCGTGATGCGCTCTGGAGCGCTGCCACCGATAAACGAGATGGCAACTTCACACGCAATATTTAGTTATAATTTTTTGATAAAAAACAAAATTAGTTTGGTTTAAGCACGACCAAATGGCGCTCACCTTCCAGTTCGGGGACAGATAAGCGAACGACCTGATCCAATAGGACACCTTGCGGCAAAGATGACAATTCATCCTCTGGAAGTACGCCTTTTAGAGCATAAAATCGGCCTGTCGATCTGGCCGGAAGATGGTTGCACCAGCTAATCATGTCATGCAGAGAGGCAAATGCCCGACTGATCACGCCATCAAAAGGCGGCTCTGCTGGAAATTCTTCAACGCGACTTTGCACCGGCGTGATGTTTTCAAGCTGCAGTTCATGCTGAACCTGGCGCAGGAAACGTACGCGCTTACCCAGACTATCCAGCAAGGTAAAATGCGAATCAGGGCGAACAATCGCTAATGGAATCCCCGGCAACCCTGGTCCCGTTCCCACATCGATAAAGCGTTGCCCGTGTAAATGCGGCTCAACCACGATACTGTCCATGATGTGACGGACAAGCATTTGCTGCGGATCGCGTACAGACGTCAGGTTGTAAGCTTTGTTCCACTTATTCAGCATATCAACATACTGTATCAGAAGATTTTTTTGCTTATCTGAAATCACAATACCAGCCGCGTTTAGCAGATTATCGAGTGTGTTGCGCACAATAAGATCCCGATGAAAAATATGAGGTTAATAATAAAAATAGCCGGATAACCGGCTATTTAGGGATAAGTTTACCTTAAATCAGGCGCTGCGGCGCAGCAGACCCTGTTTTTAAGCCAGATCAGCAGAATGGAAATTGCCGCAGGCGTAATACCGGAAATTCGTGAAGCCTGACCGATAGACGAAGGTTTGTGATCGTTCAGCTTGGCAATAACCTCATTGGACAGCCCGTTAACCTGCTTGTAATCCAGATCGGCAGGCAGCAACGTATTTTCATTACGCATCTGTTTCTCAATTTCATCCTGTTGACGAGCAATATACCCTTCGTATTTGACCTGAATTTCAACCTGCTCAGCAGCCTGCTCATCGGTTAATCCCGGTGCAAACAGCGGCAACGCAGTAAGCTGGACGTAATCCACTTCCGGGCGACGCAGCAGCTCTTCACCGTTCGCTTCGCGCGACAACGGCGTTTTCAGCAGCGAGTTAACTTGATCTAACAGCTCAGACTGCGGGTGAACGTGAATATCGCGCAGGCGCTGGCGCTCTTTTTCAATACTCTCAAGTTTCTCGTTGAAACGCGCCCAGCGATGATCGTCGACCATACCCAGCTCGCGACCGATTTCAGTCAAACGCAGATCGGCGTTATCTTCGCGCAGCATCAGACGATATTCGGCACGCGACGTAAACATACGGTAGGGTTCTTTCGTCCCTAGCGTACAGAGGTCGTCAACCAACACGCCGAGATAGGCCTGATCGCGACGCGGTGACCAGCCTTCCTTATCGGCAGCTAATCGAGCCGCATTCAGCCCTGCTAGCATGCCCTGCGCAGCGGCTTCTTCGTACCCTGTTGTGCCGTTGATTTGGCCGGCGAAGAACAGGCCATGAACAAATTTGTTTTCCAGCGTTGGTTTCAGATCGCGGGATCGAAGAAATCGTACTCAATGGCGTAACCAGGGCGAACAATGCGTGCATTTTCCATTCCTGCCATTGAACGAACAATCTGCCACTGAACGTCAAACGGCAAACTGGTTGAGATCCCGTTAGGATAAATTTCGTTGCTGGTCAGGCCTTCTGGCTCAAGAAAGATCTGATGCGTATTCCGATCGGCAAAACGCATGACTTTGTCTTCGATCGAGGGGCAATAACGCGGGCCGATCCCTTCGATGATCCCGGCATACATCGGGCTACGATCCAGATTATTACGGATCACATCATGAGTTTTCTCGTTGGTATGCGTGATGTAGCATGGCATTTGCGCCGGATGCTGGCTTGCATTCCCAGGAATGAGAAAACCGGCATTGGGTTGTCACCGTGCTGTTGAGCCAGCACGCTAAAATCGATCGTTCTGGCGTCAATACGCGGCGGAGTACCGGTTTTCAAGCGGTTAACACGCAGAGGCAGCTCACGCAGGCGACGCGCCAGCGGAATAGAAGGCGGATCGCCTGCACGCCCACCGCTGTAGTTGTCCAGCCCGATGTGAATCTTGCCGTCAAGGAAAGTGCCTACCGTTAATACGACGGCTTTTGCACGAAATTTTAGTCCCATCTGGGTTACGGCGCCAACGACACGATCGTTTTCCACAATCAGATCGTCAACAGCCTGCTGGAAGATCATCAGGTTTGGCTGATTCTCTAACGCGGTGCGAACAGCCTGACGATAGAGCACGCGATCCGCTTGTGCGCGAGTGGCTCTGACCGCTGGGCCTTTACTGCTGTTTAGTATCCTAAACTGTATACCTGCCTGGTCAACAGCACGTGCCATCAACCCTCCCATGGCATCGATCTCTTTAACCAGATGGCCTTTTCCAATACCGCCAATTGCCGGGTTACAAGACATTTGTCCCAGCGTATCAATATTGTGTGTGAGTAAAAGCGTCTGTTGGCCCATTCGGGCAGAAGCCATCGCAGCTTCTGTTCCGGCATGACCGCCACCGATCACGATGACGTCAAATGGATCTGGATAAAACATGGTACTGCTCCTCGCATTATTGCGAATGATGAGTGGCGAACGATCGTTATTTGCCCTGGGGTGGGGGATTCTACTCAACTTTGAGCCAACGACCAAGTCCGTTGGATCCTCGTTAATTAAAGAAAGATCTTTTTATTTAAAGATCTCTTTATTAGATCTCTTATTAGGATCGTTGTGTTGTGTGGATAAGTGATTATTCACATTAAAGATCAAGAGAATGGCATTGATCCTTACCTGTGAATGATCGGTGATCCTGGCCAGTATAAGCTGGGATCTTAATGTGGGTTTATACACAGGACAAAAAACGCACTCGGGTTGTTATTGGGATAACTACTGCTTTTACACCTGAATTAAGTATAGTTATCCACATTCAACTGCCGAATATTTAACCTTACTTGAGTAAATTAACCCATGATCCTAGCCATTCTTCAGCCGGATCTTCAGGAATCTGATGCTGAGTGATGTCGATCTCGAGGATTTCACCGATCCGTTTAGCCCCTAACTGGGTCAGTACACGATCCGCCGTTTGGATCGCGCCACAGAACGTATCGTACTCTCTGCTACCGATCCCTATCGCACCAAAGCTCATCTGAGAAAGATCGGGCTTCTGTTGTTCCAACTGATCAAACAGCGCTTTCAGGTTATCAGGAAATTCCCCGGCACCGTGGGTGGACGTCACCACCAGCCATACACCGCTTTTAGACAGTGCATCAAGCTCAGGACCGTGCAGAAGTTCAGTGGAAAAATCATCCTTCTCCAGCAGTTCAGCCAAATGCTCTGCGACGTATTCGGCGCTGCCAAGGGTACTGCCACTGATCAAGGTAATGTCTGCCATAGCGATCCCATCCGATAAAAGACGGGACATTGTACGCTGTGATCTGGCTGGGATCTACCTGTGGATAATATGGGTATAGGAAAAAAGCATTACGGCGCGATCGTCCGCATGATGGGGTTCTGCAGGGAGATGAGTGTTTCGGTGGACTGAATTTCATCAATTGTTTGGATCTTGTTGATAAGTACATGTTGCAGCGCTTCTATCGAGCGGCACATGACCTTAATAAAGATGCTGTAATGTCCGGTGGTGTAGTAGGCCTCGACCACTTCTTCCAGATTGTTCAGCTTCTCCAGCGCCGAGGGATAATCTTTGGCGCTTTTCAGAATGATGCCGATAAAGCAGCACACGTCATAGCCCAGCTGTTTTGGGTTCACGTCCAGACGCGTACCAACAATGATGCCCGCCTGTTTCATTTTTTCCACTCGAACGTGGATTGTCCCTGGACTGACGGAAAACTGTTTTGCCAGTTCGGCATACGGGGTGCGTGCATTTTCCATTAAGGCGGAAAGAATGCCGCGATCGAGATTATCGATCTGATAAATTTCTGCCACTTTGAGCCTCCTATTTTAGCGAATAATGATTTTATACCGCTATAAAATGACGGATTAAAAGCACAAGAGCAATTTATCCATAAGATTATTGAATGGCTAGCGCTTTTTATTGCTTAATGAATAACTAAATACGATGAATAAGAGACGCGGCAATGAAAAAGCAGTACATCGAAAAACAGCAGCAAATCAGCTTCGTTAAATCTTTCTTCTCCAGCCAGCTGGAGCAGCTTCTGGGATTGATTGAAGTCCAGGCACCAATTCTTAGCCGTATCGGCGACGGCACACAGGATAACTTGTCCGGTACGGAAAAAGCGGTGCAGGTTAAGGTGAAAGCCCTGCCAGATGCCACATTTGAAGTCGTTCACTCACTGGCTAAATGGAAACGTAAAACGCTGGGCGCGTACGATTTTAGCTGCGGTGAAGGCATTTATACCCACATGAAGGCGCTGCGTCCTGACGAAGATCGTCTGAGCCCGATCCACTCGGTTTATGTCGATCAGTGGGACTGGGAGCGTGTGATGGGAGACGGCGAGCGTCATGCGGAGTACCTGAAATCGACGGTGGAGCGTATTTATCAGGGAATCAAAGCGACGGAGGCTGCGGTACATCAGGCGTTTGGGATTCAGCCTTTCCTGCCGGAACAGATTCATTTTGTGCACACCGAGACGTTGCTGCAGCGCTATCCCGATCTGGATGCCAAAGGGCGTGAGCGAGCTATCGCTAAAGAGTTGGGGGCTGTTTTCCTGATAGGGATTGGCGGTAAGCTGTCCAGCGGGCACTCTCACGATGTGCGTGCACCGGATTATGATGACTGGACGACGCCAGGCGAGCAGGAACTGGCGGGGCTGAACGGCGATATCGTCGTGTGGAACCCGGTTCTGAACGATGCATTTGAGATTTCATCTATGGGTATCCGCGTGGATGCAGAGGCGTTAACACGCCAGCTGGCACTGACGCAGGATGAAGAACGTCTGAAGCTGGAATGGCATCAGGCGCTGCTGCGCGGCGAGATGCCGCAAACGATCGGCGGGGGAATCGGTCAGTCTCGTCTGGTCATGCTGCTGCTGCAATTGTCGCACATTGGTCAGGTTCAGTGCGGCGTATGGCCACAGCCGCTGCATGAGTCAGTTTCCGGTCTGCTTTAATGCGTTTTTCCGTGTTGCCAGCGGCGCATTAAGCGGCTTTTTAATCCGGTATCAAAGCGCCAGATATGGTCAAAGATGCGCATGATGCCGGGTTTGCCGTGATCGGACATCGCTACAGCATGGAAACGATGCTGTAGCTGCTTCTGGCGGCTTTTCACCTTATTTACCACCTCATCCGGCAATCGTTGGGCAATAAAATCTGAAATCACCACCGCATCGGCATCATGCCAAAGCGCTTCATCCATCTTATCCAATAATGCTGACAGACAGGCGCTCATATCCGTACCGCCACGGAAGGATTGGCTGAGAAAACGTATCGCCTGCTCTAATCCATCCGCAGACGTGAGTTCGTATTTCACCACGCCGGTAGAAAACAGCATGATGTAGCAGCGGCGGTTATCGGCGAGCGCGATGCGCATCAGCGCAAGGCAGAAGGCTTTGGCACAGCGTTCGTTAAAACCCCCATCGAGCCTGATGTATCAACGCAGACGATGAAGGGGCCACGCGGCTGTTGTTCATTTCGCTGATGAATCACAGGGCGTTCCATAATTTTCTCGCGCCAGTTCTCACCTTGTAAGCGATAGGTCAGCAGGCGATGTTCCAACAGACGACGATAAAACTCGAATTCCAGTTCGCTGATGCCCAGAGCAGCCAGCTCGGTTGGCATCAAGCGCAGAATGTCATCGCTCTGATGTATGCCACTGACCTGTTCAGGCACGGTAGCGGGTTCCCGTACGCTTACCCGAAAGGCTTTCTGTGGGGCATCTTGAGTAAGGATGGATTTGGTTTCCCTGCTGCGCCCCAGTTGTTCCGCCAGTTTCTGTAATTCTGGTTGGCGTTGTAGGAAAGCGCCAAAATCCAATAACGGGCGAGGGTCGGTGTGAATACGCTGTGCTACGCTGAGATCCCAGAGCCGTCCGGCTGCATTTTCATTTTCAACCAAAATGGGTTCGAGTTTACCGCTGAGCGTCAGGCGTTGCTGTAATTCATCCAACAGAATTTCCCGCTCTTGTTCCATCAACTGCTGATGTAATGAAACCGTTTGCAAGGTGAGGCTTAAGCGCCAGCGCTGTAGGAAAGAGCGCGTGAAGCCCATTGGTGAGCTTCTGTTCTAAGGTTCGATCTGGGTAAGGGGAGTCGATAAGCTGTGAAGCCTGGGCTATAAACGGTGATTCCACGGTGTTGAGCGTATCCATTATCTCAGGGAGGCGCGTCTGGAAAGTCTGATTGTCGAGTGATAGTGAATGTTGATAGCAGCTAAATTCTTTTTCCAGCTCTGGAGGTATCTGGGTGGTACGCAGGCGCTGCTTTAAGGTTTCTTTCCATTTGGGGATATCGTTGAGTAATGATGACTTCAGGCTGGGAATTTTTCAAAAAGAACGCGATCTGTGGTGTCGCCAGCAGCGTCATGATTAGCTCATCCAGCAGTTCGTTTTCATCAATAGACAGAAGTATTTCCAGTGATTCCAGCGTGATCATTGGCGTTAATCCTGTTGCTTTGATTGAGCGATCAGATCGGCAACCTGTTGCAAACTGGCTTCTATTTTGGCCAGCCACTCACCTTGGACAAATAGGCAAGGCTGATGCTGACTGAATAAGCGGCGCTGTTCACGCAGCTGCATACCTAGTTTTTCATATTCATCGATAATGTCGGCTGGAAGTGCACTGTTTCGCTTTTCCGGTAGAGAAAGCATAGAGGTTTGCAGACTGATGTCGCGAATGGTTAAATGCTGACGACCGTCCACCGCCAGATCGAGACGTTGGGTAAAGCCAATACCGTTGAGCTTACCTCGAATCTCCCCCTTTCTGTAGCCAGCTTTGCAGCGCATTCTTTTCAAGAATCACATGGCTGACTTCAATATCGTGCAAGATCAGCGGGCGTTGTAATACCAGATCCAATGTATCTGTGATGATGGTTTCTGGCAGCGTGTAGTGGATTTTCCGGCCGAGGAAGTGCCCCTGCTTCTCTACCGAAAATGCCTGTAGTTCGCTTTGTTCTCGTTGGTATTGCTGGCGTTTGGTATTCACCTGCTGTAGGCGGAACAGCAGATTTCTCTGTTGGTAGGCGTGTTCGGTGATCAACAGCTCAAGCTGACGCTCAATGAGCGCCAAGGTGCTTTGGTCATGCCAGAGACAGTCTTTCAGCAGGATGATATCCACTGGTGTAATGGCATCCCGGCCGCAGAAAACGCACTGGCCTGAAGCAGACGCAGTGCTTTTTCCAGCGCCGATCGGAAATGTAAGGTGCCTGCTCTAGCGTATCAAGCTGCTGGCGTAATGTGTAAATCAGCTCGAAACTGGCTTCCGGTAGCGCGATGTGCTCAATGTCTTTCTGCCACTGTTGGTACTCTTCATCGCTGACACTGAGAGCAGGTAGTACGGGGTTATCGCGTTCGCTGCTGTTGTTCACGAGGAGCGCACGGAAATTCTGTTTTTCCTGGACACGATCGAGCCACAGGCGGATGAGCATGCGGTCATAAAGCGCTTCCAAACCGCCATCCGCCTCCGGCAGTTCATTCGACGCCGCGATCAGCAAGCGCATGGGGATAATGTCTTCGCTGTTGCCGTTACGGAAGTGCCGTTCGTTAATGGCTGTCAGCAGGGTGTTCAAAATCGCGGGGCCCGCTTTCCAAATCTCATCCAGAAACACGATTTCAGCTTCCGGCAGATAGCCAGCGGTCAGGCGCTGATAGCGACCCTCATCTTTTAATGCCTGAATGGAAAGGGGACCGAATACTTCTTCTGGGGTGGAAAAGCGGGTCATCAGGTATTCAAACGCATTCGCGTGACGAAACGCAAATTTAAGACGCCGAGCGATCATACTTTTGGCGATACCTGGCGGCCCTAGCAGAAAAACACTTTCTCCGCTTAGCGCTGCCAGCAGACAGAGACGAATGGCGTGCTGCCTTTCGTAGAGCCCGTGCTCTAGTACATGACTGAGACGAGAAATTCTTTCAGCCAATGCCGCAGTTTGACGCATAATTAATCTGTTAGCCCCATGAGTGATGTACTGAAATCGTTTATTTTTAAATCTCACTGCATTAGTGAGAGTGGAGCGCTATAAAGCCCCTATTTTTATAAAGACAATAATAATATTAAACGACAGGTCACAGTTTTTATTAGAATACTTTTACGAATTATTCAACCTAATGGCGACAGTAATCAATAAACCCGCTTTTATAGGGAGGCTTGAGCTGGCGATTCACATAATAAAAATGGGTTTTTAGCCTGATTTGTGCATACTGTGCGCTCTTGGACGAGTTGCTGTGAATGACGCGCTTCGCGGACTGATTAATAACAGAAGATAGGTTTATGAGCTCAGAACATAAACGTTCGCTTCCGGCGGTCACGCTGGCGGCCATCGGGGTGGTTTATGGAGATATAGGAACCAGCCCTCTTTATACGTTAAGGGAATGTTTATCAGGGCAGTTTGGTTTTGGGGTCGAGCCTGGCTCGGTCTTTGGCTTTCTTTCACTGATCTTTTGGCTGTTGGTTCTCGTTGTTTCGCTGAAATATCTGACCTATGTGATGCGTGCTGACAACGCTGGCGAAGGTGGGATTCTCACCCTTATGTCGCTAGCCGGGCGCAATACTTCCGATCGCATGACGTCCGTGCTGGTCATCATGGGGTTGATTGGCGGCAGCTTCTTCTATGGAGAAGTGGTCATCACGCCAGCCATCTCGGTAATGTCGGCGATGGAAGGGCTGGAAATTGCCGCGCCGTCGATGGACAGCTATATCGTCCCGCTATCGATTGTCGTTCTGACATTACTCTTTATCATTCAAAAACACGGTACAGGCAGTGTAGGTAAGCTGTTTGCGCCCGTGATGCTGATTTGGTTTTTAACGCTCGGTGTGCTGGGGGCGCGAAGTATTATCGCTAACCCCGAAGTTTTGCAGGCGTTGAATCCGATGTACGCCGTGCGCTTCTTTATCGAATATAAAGCGGTGTCGTTCTTCGCGCTGGGGGCGGTGGTGCTGGCGATTACCGGGGTCGAGGCGCTGTATGCCGATATGGGGCACTTCGGTAAATTCCCGATTCGTCTGGCCTGGTTTACGGTGGTGCTGCCGTCGCTGATCTTAAATTACTTCGGTCAGGGCGCGCTGTTGTTGAAGAACCCTGAAGCGATCAAGAACCCCTTCTTCCTGTTGGCGCCAGATTGGGCGCTGATTCCACTGATGATATTGGCGACGCTGGCGACAATCATTGCTTCGCAGGCCGTCATTTCCGGTGTTTTCTCCCTGACGCGTCAGGCAGTGCGGCTGGGCTATTTGCCACCGATGCGTATCGTACACACGTCAGATATGGAATCCGGTCAGATTTACATTCCTGCCATTAACTGGATGCTGTATATCGCTGTCGTCATCGTGATTGTCAGCTTTGAGCATTCGAGCAATCTGGCTGCGGCTTACGGGATTGCGGTAACGGGTACCATGGTGATTACCAGCATTTTGTTCTGTACGGTGGCGGTGAAGAACTGGCTCTGGAACCGCTATCTGGCGTGGGTATTGCTGGCGGGCTTGCTGATTATCGATGTACCGATGTTTTTGGCGAACGTGGTCAAAATTCTGTCCGGAGGCTGGCTGCCGCTAGCGCTGGGCATGGTGATGTTTATTATCATGACGACGTGGAAAAGCGAGCGCTTCAGGCTGCTGCGTCGGTTGCATGAACACGGTAACTCGCTGGATGCCATGATTGCGTCGCTGGAGAAATCGCCGCCGACGCGTGTACCGGGAACTGCCGTCTATTTCTCGCGTGCGACTCGCGTGATCCCGTTCGCGCTGCTGCATAACCTGAAGCACAATAAGATCCTGCATGAGCGCGTGGTGCTGTTAACCATGCGAACGGAAGATGCACCCTATGTGCTGAACGCCCGCCGCGTAACGGTTGAACAGCTTTCGCCGACGTTCTGGCGAGTGATTGCCAACTATGGCTGGCGTGAAACGCCGGATGTGGAAGAGGTCTTTCAGCGCTGTTGGCAGGACGGGTTAACCTGCCAAATGATGGAAACGTCTTTCTTTATGTCCAATGAATCGCTGATTATCGGCGAACGCCCATGGTACCTGCGCCTGCGCGGTAAGCTGTTCATGATGCTCAGCCGTAATGCGCTGCGAGCGGCGGATCAGTTTGAAATACCGCCCAACAGGTTGATTGAGCTGGGGATACAGGTCGAGATTTAAATGAACCGAATAGACGATCTTATGTTGGGATAAGATCGAGATATACGGTCGACCACGAGGCGAGGCATCCCTGCGGGAACCTCATCCTCGTGTTTCCCTAATAACAAACACCGAGTTGCTGTTAGTACGTTAACTATTTTACCAATTCACCGACACAATCAGCCCGCCTTCGGGCTGATTGGTGAATGTCACCCGCATCTGGTGCAGTTTGGCGATGTTGTTCACGATGGAAATCCCCAGACCGCTGCCGGATTTTTCCTGCCCCGGTGGGCGATAAAAGCGCTCGCCGATTCTTGCCAGCGCTTCATTGCTGATGCCCGGCCCGTTGTCGGCGACCTTAACGCTATTTTCTGTCAGCGTCAGACTTACCGTCCCCCCTGCATTGCTGTAGCGAATGGCATTATCCACCAGATTGCGCACCAGCAGAGTCAACAGCAACGGATGACCCTGCCGAATAACCAGGGTGTCCGGTAAATCCAGCGTGAGTTCGATACCCGCGCTTTGCGCCGCGTGGTAATGCGCGATCGCGGCCTGTTGCAGTAATTCATTGAGCTGGACGGGTTGCATCCCTTCGGGGACGATTCGGCATCCAGCCGCGACAGCGTTAGGAGCTGATCCACCAGCCGGGTGGCGCGATCGATACCTTTATCCAGATTAATCAGCGCATGGTGCCTCATCGTTTCATCGTCATGCGCCAACTGAGCGACTTCGGTTTGAACTTTCAACGCCGCCAGCGGGCTACGCAATTCGTGAGCCGCATCGGAGGTAAAACGACGCTCACGAACCAGCATGTCGCTGATACGGGAAAACAGATGGTTTAATGCGTTAATCAGCGGGCGAACTTCTTGCGGGATGTTCTGCGTTGCCAACGGGGTGCTGTCATCGGGGGAACGCTGCTGAAGCTCGGCGGCAATGCGTTTTAGCGGTGAGAGTTCACGCGTCACCAGCCAGAACAGCAGTGCCAGCATGATCGGTAGTGCAAATAGCCAAGGCATCAGGTTGGTTTTTACAATATCCAGTGTCATATCCTGGCGGTATTCCCATTCCTGACCCACAGCAATCACGTAACGATTGTCCGCCGTCGTCAGCCAGACGATGCGCCATGCGTCGTTATCATCGCGTAATTGGCCGTCGATGAAGCCGTTGCGCGTATAGTCAAAAATGAAATCTTTGCCGTTATCACCATCGTTCAACACCATTTCCCCGTCGCGAGTAAAAATCGCGAAGGCCAGCGCATCATCGTCCTGCTTGCCGCGGTTCTTATGTACCAGACTCTTGGTTTTGGGCAGGGACACCGGCTGGATTCGCAATTCATCAGGATTCATGGTGGCCAGACGTTTGGCGAACAGCATTTGCTGGGTATCAAATAGCTCATTGATGTTATGGCGTGTTTGATACCACGAAAGCAGACTGGCTACGCCCCAGCAGATCAAGGTCAGCAGCGTAAAACCGGTAATCAGACGTAAGCGCAGGCTGAGTCGGTTCATGGTGCGTCTCCCAGAATATAGCCAACGCCATGCACGGTACGGATAAACCCGCTGCCCAGCTTTTTGCGCAGGTGGTGGATGTGCACTTCTACGGCATTGCTGGAGACATCATCGTCCCAGCCGTAGAGCTTTTCTTCCAACTGCGCGCGTGTGAGCACACGGTTCGGGTTGAGCAAAAACAGTTCCAGCAGCGCCAGTTCGCGAGATTTTAGTATCAGCGGTTCATTGTTAAGCGTGACGTTTCGTGAGCCCGACTCAAGGGAAACCGCACCGTGCGTTAATGCTGGTTGAAGCTGACCGTGACGACGGCGAATCAGCGCCTGCAGACGAGCGGCAACCTCCGTCAGCGCAAAGGGCTTACATAAATAATCGTCGGCGCCTTGCTGCAGCCCTTCCACACGCTGTTCCAGCGCATCGCGGGCGGTCAGAATCAGCACCGGTTCGTCATGCCCAGCCTGACGCCACTGGCGCAGGATATCCATCCCGTCCATACCCGGCAGGCTGAGATCGAGCACCACCGCATCATAGGGGGCTGCCTTCAAGGCAGCGGCACCCGCTTTACCTTCCGTAAACCAGTCAATATTAAAACCCAGTTTGTTAAGCCCTGCTTTCAGGCCGTCGCCAATCAGGCGATCGTCTTCAATTAACAATATTCTCATGGCTGCCTCGCAAGGAATGTGTCGCTGTCGCGTTTGCGCCTTTTCCGGTTTTATACGAAATCGGGGGGCGATGTGTACAGGACAAATCGCTGAAAGCGGGCGATGTCGGCAATATAAAAAAATAAAAATGCAGACGCTGATTCCTTAAGATTCTGTTAAGAACGGTTTGTTTTAATCCTTCCCGAAGACCGATTACTCCCGCAGGTTGACTGCGAAACAGTTGACTGTGAAACGACAGGCAAAATAAGGAAGGTAAAATATGAAAAAAGCAGCTGCGTTACTCGCCATTACCGCTCTGGTTTCTGCACCGGTATTTGCCGCGCAAAGCGGCGGTGGTTTCGTCAATCCTGAAACGCCAGCGGTTGGTACACATAAAGGGGGATTTGTTGATCCCCAGAATTCCCTCACCACGGTAGATAAGGCTAAAGATCTGCGTGACGACAGTTGGGTTACGCTGAGCGGCAATATTGAAAAACGGATCGGTGATGAGAATTATTTGTTCCGCGATGCGACGGGCACGATGGAAGTCGAGATCGATCACAAACGCTGGAATGGCCAGATGGTTTCACCTACCGATAAAGTGGAAATTCAGGGGGAACTGGATAAAGACTTCAATTCCGTTGAACTGGATGTGAAGCAGATTCGTAAACTCTAAATTGTTATCCTCAATTCTCTTTTGGCGGGCCGGTGCCCGCCATTTCTCTATTTATCAGTCAGCTATACCCGTCATACTTCAAGTTGCATGTGCGTTGGCTGCGTTCAAATACTCGGCCCGTCGTGGGCCTCACCCCTTCGGGGCCAGCGCAAGCGCTGTTCAAAAACGCTTTGCCGTTTTTGTCCTGAAACTCGAATTATTTAGGGCATATAACAGCCTCTCGTTCTCTTTGTTTTTTTGTTAGCGAAACGTTTCGATAGCGATCACATTTTTTTTATCTCTTCGTTGCCTTTCTCTCTTCTTTTTCTAGAATGTTATTAGCGAAACGTTTCGCTGGTGGGGTGAGAAGATGAAAAAAGCAGCATTATTGAATTCAGATATTTCTTCCGTGATTTCTCGACTGGGGCATACCGATAGCCTTGTGATTGGTGATGCGGGTTTGCCGATTCCAGAAACGACGACGCGTATCGATCTGGCGTTAACACATAACGTGCCGACGTTTTTGCAGGTGGTGAGTGTGGTCACCAGTGAAATGCAGGTCGAGGCCGCTATTCTGGCGGAAGAGATTATTGAAAAGAACCCCACAGTCCATGACGCATTACTCGATCAATTGAAGCAACTTGAACAACACCAGGGAAACTCAATTGCATTGCACTATGTTAGCCATGAAGAATTTAAAACCCAAAGCGGCAAAAGCCGGGCCATCATTCGCAGCGGAGAGTGCTCTCCATATGCCAATGTCATCCTGTGTGCTGGCGTAACGTTCTGAGGCATCCATGCAACCTTTACTGCAACTGCAAGGCATCACGAAATCTTTTCCCGGCGTTAAAGCGCTGTCCGGTGCGGCGCTCAACGTCTATCCGGGGAAAGTGATGGCGCTGGTGGGCGAGAACGGTGCGGGCAAGTCCACCATGATGAAAGTCCTGACCGGGATCTACCGTAAAGATGCCGGCAGCATCCATTTTCTGGGGCAGGAGGTGGATTTCAACGGGCCGAAAGCGTCTCAGGAAGCTGGTATCGGTATTATCCATCAGGAACTTAACCTGATTCCCCAGCTTACGATTGCCGAGAATATTTTTCTCGGGCGTGAGTTTACCAACCGCTTTGGCCGCCTCGACTGGAATAAGATGTATGCGGAAGCCGACAAGCTGCTGAAGCGCCTGAATCTGCGCTACGACAGCCGTCGTATGGTCGGGGATTTATCGATTGGCGATCAGCAAATGGTGGAAATTGCCAAGGTGCTGAGCTTTGAATCGAAAGTCATCATCATGGATGAACCTACCGATGCTCTGACGGATACCGAAACCGCTTCGCTATTCAGCGTGATCAAAGAGCTGCAATCTCAAGGATGCGGCATTGTCTATATTTCCCACCGTCTGAAAGAAATCTTTGAAATCTGCGATGACATTACCGTGTTCCGCGATGGTCAGTTCATCGGCGAGCGCCCGGTCAGTGACTTACAGGAAGATACGCTGATTGAAATGATGGTGGGCCGTAAGCTGGAAGATCAGTACCCGCGTTCGAATAAAGCGCCAGGAGAGGTTCGTCTGAAGGTGCAAAACCTGTCTGGGCCGGGCGTCGACAGCGTCAGCTTTACAGTGCGGAAAGGCGAAATTCTTGGCGTCGCTGGGCTGATGGGCGCGGGTCGTACCGAACTGATGAAGATTCTTTACGGCGCATTGCCGCGCACTGGCGGCAATGTGACGCTTGATGGCCGCGACGTGGTGACCCGAAAACCGCAGGATGGTTTGGCGAACGGCATCGTTTACATATCGGAAGACCGTAAGCGTGATGGTTTGGTGTTGGGCATGTCGGTAAAAGAAAACATGTCGTTAACCGCACTGCGCTATTTCAGCCATGCGGGTGGTCGTCTGAAACACGCCGAAGAGCAATTGACGGTTGCCGACTTTATTCGCCTGTTCAATGTTAAAACGCCATCAATGGAGCAGCCTATCGGCCTGCTTTCCGGCGGTAATCAGCAGAAAGTGGCGATAGCCCGCGGCCTGATGACGCGCCCGAATGTCCTGATCCTCGATGAACCGACGCGTGGCGTCGATGTCGGGGCGAAGAAAGAAATTTATCAGTTAATCAATCAATTCAAAGAAGAAGGGTTGAGTATCATATTGGTGTCATCCGAAATGCCCGAAGTCTTGGGAATGAGCGATCGCATCATTGTGATGCATGAAGGGCGCTTGAGCGGTGATTTCCCGATTGAGCAAGCAACCCAGGAAGTACTGATGGCTGCGGCCGTTGGTAAGCAATACGGCGCAAAGCAGGAGTAAGTCAGACATGAGTTCTCAATCTATCGCGGCAAAACGCTGGTTCAGCAAAGAGTGGTTACTGGAGCAGAAATCGCTGATCGCGCTCCTGATCCTTATTGCGATTGTTTCCGCTATGAGCCCTAACTTTTTCACCCTGAATAACCTGTTCAATATTCTTCAGCAGACGTCGGTGAACGCCATCATGGCCGTTGGTATGACGCTGGTGATTCTAACCTCGGGCATCGATTTGTCAGTGGGTTCACTACTGGCATTGACGGGGGCTGTTGCAGCTTCCATCGTCGGGCTGGAAGTCAATGCGCTGGTGGCTGTGTTTGGCGCGTTGGCGCTGGGGGCGCTGATTGGCGCGGGCACCGGCGTCATTGTCTCCAAAGGTAAAGTGCAGGCGTTTATCGCTACGCTGGTCATGATGTTGCTGCTGCGCGGTGTGACGATGGTCTATACCAACGGCAGCCCGATTAATACCGGCTTTTCCGATGTGGCGGATGCTTTTGGCTGGTTCGGCATCGGTCGTCCGCTGGGGATTCCGACGCCAATCTGGATCATGGCTATCGTGTTCGCAGCGGCTTGGTACATGCTGCACCATACGCGTCTGGGACGCTATATCTATGCGCTGGGCGGCAATGAATCTGCTACCCGTTTGTCCGGCATCAGCGTTGATAAAATCAAGATTATTGTCTATTCCCTGTGTGGGCTGCTGTCTGCCCTGGCGGGAATTATCGAAGTTGCACGTTTGTCCTCTGCACAGCCTACGGCGGGGACAGGGTATGAACTGGATGCCATCGCGGCGGTGGTATTGGGCGGCACCAGTCTGGCTGGAGGAAAAGGGCGTATCGTTGGCACGCTGATCGGCGCACTTATCCTTGGTTTCCTCAACAACGGACTGAATTTATTAGGTGTTTCTTCTTACTACCAAATGATCGTTAAAGCAGTCGTCATTTTGCTGGCGGTTCTGGTAGATAACAAAAGCAGTAAATAACCTTCATTCACACAGGAATTGAGTTATGAATATGAAAAAGCTGGCTACTCTGGTTTCCGCTGTTGCGCTGAGCGCGACTGTCAGTGCTAATGCCTTGGCCAAAGATACGGTTGCTCTGGTGGTTTCTACGCTGAATAACCCGTTCTTTGTTTCAATGAAAGAGGGTGCGCAGAAAGAAGCCGACAAACTGGGTTACGAGCTGATCGTGCTGGATTCCCAGAATAACCCAGCGAAAGAACTGGCTAACGTTCAGGATTTGACGGTACGTGGAACCAAAGTTCTGCTGATCAACCCAACCGATTCTGATGCGGTCGGTAATGCGATTAAAATGGCGAACCAGGCCAAGATCCCTGTTATTACGCTGGACCGCGTTGCCAGCAGTGGTGAAGTGGTGAGCCACGTTGCTTCTGATAACGCCTTCGGTGGTAAAGTTGCTGGTGACTTCATTGCCAAGAAATTGGGTGAAGGCGCGAAAGTGATTCAGTTGGAAGGGATCGCTGGAACGTCTGCTGCACGCGAGCGTGGGGCAGGCTTCATGAAATCTGCTGAGAAAAATAAATTCGCTATGCTGGCCAGCCAACCGGCCGACTTCGATCGTACTAAAGGGCTGAACGTGATGCAGAACCTGCTGACCGCGCACCCTGACGTTCAGGCGGTATTTGCTCAGAATGATGAAATGGCGTTGGGCGCACTGCGTGCGCTGCAAACCGCAGGTAAGACTGATGTTCTGGTCGTCGGTTTTGACGGTACGCAGGATGGCGTGAAGGCCGTTGAGTCAGGCAAGCTGGCTGCGACTGTTGCTCAGCGTCCTGATCAGATTGGTGTGATCGGTATCGAAACTGCTGCAAAGGTGCTGAAAGGCGAAAAAACGCAGGCCATCATTCCGGTTGACCTGAAACTGGTAGCAAAATAATTAAAGAATAAAGCAGGGCTCGCGCCACCCGTTTGTGGTGGCGCATTATTAACGTAGTAGCGGGATTCGACATAATGAAAACGGGTAAGCTGGTGGTGCTGGGCAGTATTAATGCTGACCATATTCTCAATCTTGAGCAATTTCCCCGCCCGGGTGAAACGGTGATCGGTGAGCAATATAGCGTTGCTTTCGGTGGGAAAGGCGCCAATCAGGCCGTTGCCGCTGGCCGAAGCGGTGCAGACATTGCCTTCATTGCCTGCGTCGGAGACGATGATATTGGCACCCGTATTTGCCAGCAGTTATCCAAGGACAATATTGATGTTTCCGCCGTCGAGGCTATCTCCGGGGAAACAACCGGTGTTGCACTGATTTTTGTTAACGCCGACGCTGAGAACATGATCGCGATTAACGCCGGCGCGAATGCTGCCGTGACGACTGATTACCTTCATCGTCATCAGCAACACATTATGGATGCCTCGGCGTTGCTGATGCAGCTTGAGTCGCCGTTGGAAACGGTCATCGCAGCAGCCAAACTGGCGCATGAACACCAGACGAAAGTGATTCTTAACCCCGCCCCTGCACGTGAACTGCCTGATGAACTGTTATCGCTGGTCAATATGATCACGCCGAATGAAACCGAAGCGCAGTTCCTGACGGGAATTACCGTTGAGACGGAAGACGATGCGGCTCGTGCAGCACAGGTTCTGCACGATAAAGGCATTGAAACGGTTCTCATCACGTTGGGTAGCCGTGGTGTATGGCTAAGTGAAAACGGCCAGGGGCAGCGTATTCCGGGGTATCGTGTAAAAGCCGTGGATACTATTGCCGCCGGGGATACATTTAATGGTGCGCTTGTTACCGCGTTGCTGGAAAATAAACCGATGTCCTCCGCCGTAAAATTTGCTCATGCGGCAGCGGCGATAGCGGTTACTCGCCGAGGCGCTCAGCCCTCTGTCCCATGGCGTGAAGAGATCGACGAATTTTTGCAAACCCAGGGGTGATCTTTGGCCACCATGAAAGATGTCGCCCGTCTTGCGGGCGTTTCTACTTCTACTGTATCCCACGTTATTAATAACAATCGCTTTGTCAGCGATACCATTCGCGAAAAAGTGATGAAGGCCGTTGAGGATCTCAACTATGCGCCCTCTGCGCTGGCCAGAAGTCTGAAGATAAACCAGACCCGCACCATCGGCATGTTGCTCACTGCCAGTAATAACCCGTTTTATGCTGAAGTGGTACGTGGCGTTGAGCGTTGTTGCTATGAGCGGGGCTATAGCCTGATTCTGTG
The DNA here is from genome assembly GCA_021907015.1 of Pectobacterium sp. PL152. GTDB lineage: Bacteria > Pseudomonadota > Gammaproteobacteria > Enterobacterales > Enterobacteriaceae > Pectobacterium. Next base: position 2,514,058 of record CP091064.1, read on the forward strand.
TAACACCGAAGGCGATCGCGACAGAATGAGCCATAGCCTTGAAACGCTGCTACAAAAGCGGGTCGACGGCGTACTGCTGATGTGTACCGAAAGCCATCGCCCTTTGCCCGAAATGATGAGCCGCTATCCTTCTATTCCTATGGTCATGATGGATTGGGCCCCCTTTGAAGGCGTCATGGACGTCATTAAAGACAACTCTCTGCTCGGTGGAGAGATCGCGACCAATTACCTCATTTCTCGTGGCTATAAAAAGATAGCCTGCATTGCGGGCCCGAAAGATAAGACGACAGCCTATAACCGACTGGAAGGCTATCGGCAGGCGATGCAGCTCGCTGGGCTCTCTGTTCCCGCGGACTATGAAATTTTTGGCGATTTTGAATTTGAAGCAGGCTATCGCGCTATGCAGCAGTTGTTAGCGCTGGAAGATAAACCCGAAGCGGTGTTCACCAGTAATGATGCGATGGCCGTTGGTGTTTACCATGCGCTTTATCAGGCAGGGCTTTCGATTCCTCAAGACATGGCGGTTGTGGGTTACGATGACATTGAGCTAGCCCGCTATATGTCCCCACCTCTTACTACCGTTCATCAACCGAAGGATGAACTTGGCGAATTAGCGGTGGATACACTCTTATATCGCCTGGAACATCCCAATACTGAACCTAATGCACTGGTGTTGACGCCGGAATTGATGGTACGCCAGTCTGTAAGGTGAGGTTTTCGCCCAATTAGCGGCGAAAAATCGGGCATAACGGCGTCTTTTAATTCGCTTTGCTGAAAAAATCCCCATTCGAAAATTATTTTGCATTTAGCGCTTGTCAGGCGGCGAGAAGTCCCTATAATGCGCCTCCACTGACACGGCAACAGCGACTTACGCGGTTGCGGTAACAGAAAAAGATTCAACGAAGGCGGTCAGTAATGACTTGACTTCACAGCGGAAAAGCATAATATATGCGGCCCGCGCTACGGAAGATGTGGCACTGCTCTTTAACAATTTAATCAGACAATCTGTGTGGGCACTCACAAGACCGTATCTTAACGATATAAAAAGTCTTGAAGAGTGAACAACAGTAAATTCATTACGAATAAACAGTTTTAATTCTTTGAGCATCGCTGACGAGTTCAGCAAATCAAACAAATCTTAAATTGAAGAGTTTGATCATGGCTCAGATTGAACGCTGGCGGCAGGCCTAACACATGCAAGTCGAGCGGTAGCACAGAGGAGCTTGCTCCTTGGGTGACGAGCGGCGGACGGGTGAGTAATGTCTGGGAAACTGCCTGATGGAGGGGGATAACTACTGGAAACGGTAGCTAATACCGCATAACGTCTTCGGACCAAAGAGGGGGACCTTCGGGCCTCTTGCCATCAGATGTGCCCAGATGGGATTAGCTAGTAGGTGAGGTAATGGCTCACCTAGGCGACGATCCCTAGCTGGTCTGAGAGGATGACCAGCCACACTGGAACTGAGACACGGTCCAGACTCCTACGGGAGGCAGCAGTGGGGAATATTGCACAATGGGCGCAAGCCTGATGCAGCCATGCCGCGTGTGTGAAGAAGGCCTTCGGGTTGTAAAGCACTTTCAGCGGGGAGGAAGGCGGTGAGGTTAATAACCTCATCGATTGACGTTACCCGCAGAAGAAGCACCGGCTAACTCCGTGCCAGCAGCCGCGGTAATACGGAGGGTGCAAGCGTTAATCGGAATGACTGGGCGTAAAGCGCACGCAGGCGGTTTGTTAAGTCAGATGTGAAATCCCCGAGCTTAACTTGGGAACTGCATTTGAAACTGGCAAGCTAGAGTCTTGTAGAGGGGGGTAGAATTCCAGGTGTAGCGGTGAAATGCGTAGAGATCTGGAGGAATACCGGTGGCGAAGGCGGCCCCCTGGACAAAGACTGACGCTCAGGTGCGAAAGCGTGGGGAGCAAACAGGATTAGATACCCTGGTAGTCCACGCTGTAAACGATGTCGATTTGGAGGTTGTGCCCTTGAGGCGTGGCTTCCGGAGCTAACGCGTTAAATCGACCGCCTGGGGAGTACGGCCGCAAGGTTAAAACTCAAATGAATTGACGGGGGCCCGCACAAGCGGTGGAGCATGTGGTTTAATTCGATGCAACGCGAAGAACCTTACCTACTCTTGACATCCACAGAACTTAGCAGAGATGCTTTGGTGCCTTCGGGAACTGTGAGACAGGTGCTGCATGGCTGTCGTCAGCTCGTGTTGTGAAATGTTGGGTTAAGTCCCGCAACGAGCGCAACCCTTATCCTTTGTTGCCAGCGGTTCGGCCGGGAACTCAAAGGAGACTGCCAGTGATAAACTGGAGGAAGGTGGGGATGACGTCAAGTCATCATGGCCCTTACGAGTAGGGCTACACACGTGCTACAATGGCGTATACAAAGAGAAGCGACCTCGCGAGAGCAAGCGGACCTCATAAAGTACGTCGTAGTCCGGATTGGAGTCTGCAACTCGACTCCATGAAGTCGGAATCGCTAGTAATCGTAGATCAGAATGCTACGGTGAATACGTTCCCGGGCCTTGTACACACCGCCCGTCACACCATGGGAGTGGGTTGCAAAAGAAGTAGGTAGCTTAACCTTCGGGAGGGCGCTTACCACTTTGTGATTCATGACTGGGGTGAAGTCGTAACAAGGTAACCGTAGGGGAACCTGCGGTTGGATCACCTCCTTACCAAGAAGATGTGCGTTGAGTGAAGTGCTCACACAGATTGTCTGATGAAAATAACGAGCAAAAGCGTCAACAAAGTACGGTGTCGTGTCCCCTTCGTCTAGAGGCCTAGGACACCGCCCTTTCACGGCGGTAACAGGGGTTCGAATCCCCTAGGGGACGCCAGCGCATCCGACCATTCCGGTGAAAGCGGGGGTCTTCAGTAAGTCAACGACTTACCTCATATCTTAAAACTGATTAGTAATAGTCAGGGTTTAAGATATTGCTCTTTAACAATCTGGAACAAGCTGAAAATTGAAACATGACAGCTGAACATGCATGACTGCCTTCGGGTAGATCGTGATGAGTCAGTCTGTCAATGAGTCTCTCAAATAATCGCAGCGCGATGATGAATCAAAAACATCTTCGGGTTGTGAGGTTAAGCGACTAAGCGTACACGGTGGATGCCTAGGCAGTCAGAGGCGATGAAGGGCGTGCTAATCTGCGATAAGCGTCGGTAAGCTGATATGAAGCGTTATACCCGACGATACCCGAATGGGGAAACCCAGTGTGTTTCGACACACTATCATTATGTGAATCCATAGCATAATGAGGCGAACCGGGGGAACTGAAACATCTCAGTACCCCGAGGAAAAGAAATCAACCGAGATTCCCCCAGTAGCGGCGAGCGAACGGGGAAGAGCCCAGAACCTGAATCAGTTTGTGTGTTAGTGGAAGCGTCTGGAAAGTCGCACAGTAAAGGGTGATAGTCCCGTACACAAAAATGCACAAGTTGTGAGTTCGATGAGTAGGGCGGGACACGTGACATCCTGTCTGAATATGGGGGGACCATCCTCCAAGGCTAAATACTCCTGACTGACCGATAGTGAACCAGTACCGTGAGGGAAAGGCGAAAAGAACCCCGGCGAGGGGAGTGAAATAGAACCTGAAACCGTGTACGTACAAGCAGTGGGAGCATCCTTCGGGGTGTGACTGCGTACCTTTTGTATAATGGGTCAGCGACTTATATTCTGTAGCAAGGTTAACCGTATAGGGGAGCCGCAGGGAAACCGAGTCTTAACTGGGCGTTAAGTTGCAGGGTATAGACCCGAAACCCGGTGATCTAGCCATGGGCAGGTTGAAGGTTGGGTAACACTAACTGGAGGACCGAACCGACTAATGTTGAAAAATTAGCGGATGACTTGTGGCTGGGGGTGAAAGGCCAATCAAACCGGGAGATAGCTGGTTCTCCCCGAAAGCTATTTAGGTAGCGCCTCGTGAACTCATCTTCGGGGGTAGAGCACTGTTTCGGCTAGGGGGTCATCCCGACTTACCAACCCGATGCAAACTACGAATACCGAAGAATGTTATCACGGGAGACACACGGCGGGTGCTAACGTTCGTCGTGAAGAGGGAAACAACCCAGACCGCCAGCTAAGGTCCCAAAGTCATGGTTAAGTGGGAAACGATGTGGGAAGGCATAGACAGCCAGGATGTTGGCTTAGAAGCAGCCATCATTTAAAGAAAGCGTAATAGCTCACTGGTCGAGTCGGCCTGCGCGGAAGATGTAACGGGGCTAAACCATGCACCGAAGCTGCGGCAGCGACACTTAGTGTTGTTGGGTAGGGGAGCGTTCTGTAAGCCTGCGAAGGTGGCCTGTGAGGGTTGCTGGAGGTATCAGAAGTGCGAATGCTGACATAAGTAACGATAATGCGGGTGAAAAACCCGCACGCCGGAAGACCAAGGGTTCCTGTCCAACGTTAATCGGGGCAGGGTGAGTCGACCCCTAAGGCGAGGCTGAAAAGCGTAGTCGATGGGAAACAGGTTAATATTCCTGTACTGGGTGTTACTGCGAAGGGGGGACGGAGAAAGCTAGGTTATCCGGGCGACGGTTGTCCCGGTTTAAGCGTGAAGGTGGGTGACTTTGGTAAATCCGGGTCATCGTTAACACTGAGGCGTGATGACGAGTCACTACGGTGATGAAGTAACTGATGCTACGCTTCCAGGAAAAGCCTCTAAGCTCCAGGTAACACCGAATCGTACCCCAAACCGACACAGGTGGTCAGGTAGAGAATACTCAGGCGCTTGAGAGAACTCGGGTGAAGGAACTAGGCAAAATGGTGCCGTAACTTCGGGAGAAGGCACGCTGATGGTAGGTGAAGTGACTTGCTCATGGAGCTGAAATCAGTCGAAGATACCAGCTGGCTGCAACTGTTTAATAAAAACACAGCACTGTGCAAACACGAAAGTGGACGTATACGGTGTGACGCCTGCCCGGTGCCGGAAGGTTAATTGATGGGGTCAGCCGCAAGGCGAAGCTCTTGATCGAAGCCCCGGTAAACGGCGGCCGTAACTATAACGGTCCTAAGGTAGCGAAATTCCTTGTCGGGTAAGTTCCGACCTGCACGAATGGCGTAATGATGGCCAGGCTGTCTCCACCCGAGACTCAGTGAAATTGAACTCGCTGTGAAGATGCAGTGTACCCGCGGCAAGACGGAAAGACCCCGTGAACCTTTACTATAGCTTGACACTGAACCTTGAGCCTTGATGTGTAGGATAGGTGGGAGGCTTTGAAGTGTGGACGCCAGTCTGCATGGAGCCAACCTTGAAATACCACCCTTTAATGTTTGATGTTCTAACGTAGACCCGTAATCCGGGTTGCGGACAGTGTCTGGTGGGTAGTTTGACTGGGGCGGTCTCCTCCCAAAGCGTAACGGAGGAGCACGAAGGTTAGCTAATCCTGGTCGGACATCAGGAGGTTAGTGCAAAGGCATAAGCTAGCTTGACTGCGAGAGTGACAGCTCGAGCAGGTGCGAAAGCAGGTCTTAGTGATCCGGTGGTTCTGAATGGAAGGGCCATCGCTCAACGGATAAAAGGTACTCCGGGGATAACAGGCTGATACCGCCCAAGAGTTCATATCGACGGCGGTGTTTGGCACCTCGATGTCGGCTCATCACATCCTGGGGCTGAAGTAGGTCCCAAGGGTATGGCTGTTCGCCATTTAAAGTGGTACGCGAGCTGGGTTTAGAACGTCGTGAGACAGTTCGGTCCCTATCTGCCGTGGGCGTTGGAAGATTGAGAGGGGTTGCTCCTAGTACGAGAGGACCGGAGTGAACGCACCACTGGTGTACGGGTTGTGATGCCAATTGCATTGCCCGGTAGCTAAGTGCGGAAGAGATAACCGCTGAAAGCATCTAAGCGGGAAACTTGCCTCGAGATGAGTCTTCCCTGGACACTTGATGTCCCTGAAGGGCCGTTGAAGACGACGACGTAGATAGGCTGGGTGTGTAAGCGTAGCGATACGTTGAGCTAACCAGTACTAATGACCCGAGAGGTTTAACCTTACAACACCGAAGGTGTTTTGTGGGTGACGAAAGACTCATATAACCGATATTCAGCTTGTTTTAGGATTGGTTCTGATGGTTGCGGAGATGACAGAGAAATAAGGTCATGTTAAGTAACGGTTGGAATGAAACAGAATTTGCCTGGCGGCGATAGCGCGGTGGTCCCACCTGACCCCATGCCGAACTCAGAAGTGAAACGCCGTAGCGCCGATGGTAGTGTGGGGCTTCCCCATGTGAGAGTAGGGAACTGCCAGGCATCAAACAAGTGGAAAGCCCCTGTCGAAAGACAGGGGCTTTTTGCTATGGGGAAATTTGGTGTGTTTTGGGTAACAGACTGGTGATAAGGTGTTGCGCGCGCAGCAGGTTATCGACGGCCATTTTGAAGCCATTGGTGAATAAAATTAGCAACCTGTTCCGGCTGATTGATATCCAGTACCGGAAGTATGGTGTCTATCTCTGTATCCGCTGCGATCGCGATAACATATTCATCGATCAAGTCACTTAATTCTCTGCCCAACGATTGGCGAAATAAGGCTATTTTAGCGATCTTTTCATGTTTAAAGCCCTCAACCAGTATCAGATCGAGGGTCGAGGCATCCATTTTCCCCACCAACTCGTAAATATTGGGTTCTTCCTGTTCTGGGGTCTCCGTCATTAATGCCCATCTTTGATTGCTGGCAACGATGGTTTGCGCCGCGCCTGCTTTACGCAGTTCATAGCTATCTTTACCTGGTGTATCAATATCCATTTGGTGATGTGTGTGCTTAATTAATCCGATTCTAACGCCATGATTAATCAGCAAAGGGATGATGTGTTTAAGTAATGTTGTTTTACCTGTACCGCTATAAGCAGCAACAGCAAGTAAAGGGAGATGATTAGAAACCACTGTGTTGATCCTCCCAATTGGATAAGTCTTGAGGTGAATTCAGATTACGAAAGGCCTCAGGCTGATCGTTAAATGAAACGGCTTTTGCTCCAACCTGTTCCATAAATAGCATCAGCTTACGATTTCCGACATGCAGATAGGTTTCTAGTATTTCAATAAGATTTTTATTGATTAAGAGTAATGTGGGATGTGGACGCTCTCCGTCAGTGGCATAAGCCGCATTGGCTTCCCCTCGTGCTTGCCACAAACGGTGTACTAAATCGAGAGGGAAAGTTGGTACATCGCAGGGGACGAATACTACCCATTCGGACATAGAGGCATGTAATCCGCTTAGAATACCTGCCAGTGGGCCAGGAAAGCTTGTATCAAAGTCGTGAATAATTTGGCATCCACTTTGTGCATAGATAGCCTGATTGCGGTTGGCACTGATAATAACCTCGTCGACCTGTGCTTTAAGCCGAGAGAGAACGTGTTGGTATAGCGGCCGACCATTCAGTGTTATCAGCCCCTTATCGTTTCCGCCCATACGCGTTGCACGTCCGCCTGCGAGAATAACGCCTGTAATCATTTTACTTTCCAAGTATCTATACCCACTTTTCTTTATTCTGAAAGCTTTTGAGGGATAAGTTCCACGCTATTCTCTGAAAACTTTCGCAGAAGACCAAGTTCTTTCCTCATGTACACAAGGCTGTTATTTTTATCACTATATGCTCAATATCGCTTAAGTAGCTTTCTGCATATTGAAATTTATTGAGTACAAATCGTTTTTAAGGAGAAAAAAATGAAATGTCATCGCGTTAATGAGTTGATTGAGTTACTGCACCCAGCCTGGCAAAAAGAACCCGATTTAAATCTAGTGCAATTTTTACAAAACCTTGCACAGGAGGCGGGGTTCGAGGGGCAGTTAAATGAACTGACTGATGATATCCTTATTTACCATCTAAAAATGCGTGATGCAGATAAAGAACAAGTCATTCCTGGTTTGAAGAAAGACTATGAAGAGGATTTTAAGACCGCTTTGCTTCGTGCCCGGGGAGTGATTAAAGACTAGTGGAAAGGAATAACACGTTCATGATGCTAACTATTGCACGCGTATCTTTTATGTTGTCTCTGACCCGTTGTGGCTGTGATGAATAGTTCGGTATTTAATTTCCAGACGCTGTTCCCTGATCTGATCATGGATGCCTTGCTGGATGTAGGGCTGCGTGTTGATTCCGGCCTGACGGCGCTAAACAGCTATGAAAATCGGGTGTATCAGTTTGCGGATGAAGATCGTAAACGCTTCGTGGTGAAATTTTATCGCCCGGAACGGTGGAGCACAGCGCAGATTCAGGAAGAGCACATTTTTGCCCAGCAGTTGGCAGAAGATGAAGTCCCTATTGTCGCGCCCATTTTGCTTAATGGTCAGACTCTGAACGTCTATGAAGGATTTCATTTTGCCGTATTCCCCAGCGTGGGTGGTCGGCAGTATGAAATGGATAATGAAGACCAACTTGAGTGGGTCGGGCGTTTTCTTGGCCGGATTCACCAGACGGGGCAGAAAGCGTTATTCACCGAGCGCCCGACGATTGGGGTAAATGAATATCTGCATGAACCTTATCGGCTGTTGGAAACATGTCCGCTCATACCGCAAATACATCGACATGATTTTTACAGGCAACTCGTCAACTGATTGATACAGTTGAAACTTATTGGCACAGCGATTGGCGACCACTGCGTTTGCATGGGGATTGTCACCCAGGAAATATTCTGTGGCGTGATGGCCCGCTATTTGTAGATTTGGATGATGCCCGCAATGGCCCGGCAATACAGGATTTATGGATGCTGTTGCACGGTGACCGTCGTGAACAACGTATTCAACTGGATATCTTGTTAGAAGCCTATAGCGAATTTGCGGAATTTCATGAGAAAGAGCTCGCACTGATTGAACCGCTTCGTGCGATGCGACAGATTTATTATTTAGCCTGGGTGGCTCGTCGCTGGGAAGATCCTGCTTTTCCAAAAAAATTTCCCCTGGATGACGGATGCTGATTTTTGGTTGAAGCAAACGGCAATATTTATTGGGCAAACTCAGCTGTTACAGGAACCTCCTTTGCAGCTAATGCCAATGTACTGAAATTAAATGGAGAGAGTTAAATTTATGAAAAAATTATGGCTTGTGCTTGCTGGCATTGTGTTTGCGTTTAGTGCGTCTGCTGCTGATTTTTCTGATGGTAAGCAGTATGTTACGTTGGATAAACCTGCTACTCAATCCCCTCAGGTGTTGGAGTTCTTCTCATTCTATTGTCCACATTGTTACCAGTTTTCTCAGGTTTACCATATTCCTGATACTATTCAGAAATCCCTTCCGGCTGATGCGAAATTAACAAAGTACCATGTCGATTTTCTGGGGCAGTTAGGTAAGGAATTGACCCAGGCTTGGGCGGTGGCAATTGCCTTGGGAGTAGAAGACAAAGTCTCTCCACTGATGTTTGATGCTGTCCAAAAACTCAGACGGTGAAACAACCTCAAGACATTCGTCAGGTTTTTGTCGCTGCGGGTGTAAAAGCGGAAGACTACGACAGTGCATTGAATAGTTTTGTGGTGAAATCTCTGGTTGCACAACAGGAAAAAGCGGCTGCCGATTTGCAATTGCGAGGCGTTCCGGCTGTGTTTGTGAACGGCAAATACATGATAAAAAGCGATGGCCTTGATACCAGTTCAATGGATAATTATGCCAAACAGTACGCTGACGTTGTGAATTTCCTCCTTACTAAAAAGTAATTATTTAATAAGTCATGCGGGTAAAACCGCATGACTGTATACCTTTTCGCTGTTCACCTTCTTATCTTTATATCTCCCTAACCTCAATAGCTATTTATCTGTTTATTTATATCCACAAATTGGATGACGGTTTGTCATGTCTCAAAAATAAACGATTTATATTATAACTACATGAAATTAATGAATATAAAAAAACACCGTAAGATAACAGAAGAAATTAATAATTAACGGGATAAAACTATTCACAAAGTTATCCACAGGAAGATCGTGCGAGGATCCATGCAAAATCAGCCAATATCTTACGTTAAGGATCGTCTCTTTCCCTGACCTATGGCATGCTTAGCGCCATGACAGACAACAACGATCACGGCAGGCTATGGCTCAGATTGCAGAAAACCCTTTAATACTGGTAGACGGTTCATCCTATTTGTATCGTGCTTATCACGCTTTTCCACCGCTAACAAATAGTGCGGGAGAAGCAACCGGTGCAATGTATGGCGTACTGAATATGCTACGCAGTTTGCTGCTGCAATATCAGCCCAGCCATGTTGCCGTTGTTTTTGATGCGAAAGGGAAAACGTTTCGCGATGAGCTGTTCGAAAACTATAAGGCTCATCGCCCACCTATGCCGGAGGATCTGCGCGAACAGATAGAGCCTCTGCATAACATGGTGAAAGCGATGGGGCTGCCGCTTTTGGCCGTTTCCGGTGTAGAAGCGGACGATGTAATCGGCACGCTCGCCGTTCAGGCAGAAAAAGCAGGTAAGCCAGTGCTGATCAGTACCGGCGATAAAGATATGGCACAGCTGGTGACGCCAAGCGTGACGCTCATTAATACCATGAATAACACCATTCTTGGCCCACAGGAAGTGTGTGATAAATACGGTATTCCTCCTGAGCTGATTATCGATTTCCTTGCGCTGATGGGAGATGCGTCGGATAACATTCCCGGCGTACCCGGCGTGGGTGAAAAAACGGCACAGGCGCTGTTACAAGGGATCGGTGGGCTGGATTCGTTGTATGCCAATCTGGATAAAATTGCCGAGCTTTCTTTCCGTGGTGCGAAAACCATGGCGCCGAAGCTGGAACAGCATAAAGACGTGGCCTACCTCTCTTATCAGCTCGCCACCATTAAAACGGATGTTGAGCTGGATCTTAGCAGCGAGCAGCTTACCGTTAATGAGCCGGACGTGGATGAGCTGCATCGTCTCTTCTCCCGTTATGAATTTAAACGCTGGTTATCAGATGTTGAATCCGGTACCTGGCTGGAAGGTAAAAAAAGCAGCCAGCCTGTCCAGGCTGTGAGCAAGACGGTGGTTGAGCAGGCTGCTGAAGAGAGTGATGCTCCTGCGCTTTCTGCCGACGGTTATGTCACGATTCTTGATGAGAAAACGCTGCTCGATTGGATTGAGCGTCTAAAACAGGCTGAGGTTTTCGCTTTTGATACGGAAACCGATGGGCTGGATACGCTTACCGCCAATCTGATTGGTTTGTCATTTGCGATTAAGCCTGGTGAGGCGGCTTATTTGCCATTAGCGCATGACTATCTGGATGCGCCGGAACAGTTGGATCGCACCAAGGTGTTGGCCTTGTTCAAACCGCTGCTGGAAGATGAGACGCTACTTAAGATTGGTCAGAATCTCAAATTTGATAAAGGCGTGATGCAGCGGTATGACATCGATTTACGCGGTATCGCGTTTGATACCATGTTGGAATCCTACGTGCTCGACAGTGTGGCGGGTCGCCACGATATGGATAGTCTGGCCGAACGCTATCTGAACCACAAAACCATTACCTTTGAAGAGATCGCGGGTAAGGGGAAAAATCAGCTGACGTTTAATCAGATCGCACTGGAACAGGCTGGTCCTTATGCAGCCGAAGATGCGGACGTTACGTTGCATCTGCACCAGACGCTGTGGAGGAAACTCCAGCCGCATGCCGATCTGTGCCAGGTTTTCCAGACTATTGATATGCCGCTGGTACCGGTTTTATCCCGCATCGAGCGTACAGGCGTGCTGATCGATCCTGCTATTCTCGCGGAGCACTCAAAAGAGCTGACAACCCGTTTGGCGGAGCTGGAAACACAAGCGTATGAGCTGGCGGGCGAAGAGTTCAATCTCTCATCGACCAAGCAGCTACAGGGTATTCTGTATGAAAAGCAAAAGCTGCCGATTCTGAAGAAAACGCCAAAAGGCGCACCGTCAACCAATGAAGAAGTGCTGGCCGAACTGGCGCTGGATTACCCTCTGCCGAAGCTGATCCTGGAATATCGTGGCTTGGCCAAGCTGAAATCTACTTACACCGATAAGCTACCGCTGATGATCAATCCGGCGACGAAGCGTGTGCATACGTCTTATCACCAGGCTGTCACTGCGACCGGGCGTTTGTCTTCCAGCGATCCTAACCTGCAAAACATCCCGGTGCGTAATGACGAAGGGCGCCGTATTCGTCAGGCATTCATTGCGCCTAAGGGCTACAGCATTGTGGCGGCGGACTACTCGCAAATCGAACTGCGTATCATGGCGCACTTATCCGGTGATAAAGGGCTGTTGAACGCGTTTGCGAACGGACTGGATATCCACCGGGCAACGGCGTCAGAAGTGTTTGGCACTGCGCTGGATAAGGTGACATCAGAACAGCGTCGCAGTGCGAAAGCGATCAACTTTGGTTTGATCTACGGCATGAGCGCGTTTGGCCTGTCGCGTCAGTTGAATATTCCCCGTAGCGAATCGCAGAAATACATGAACCTGTATTTTGAGCGCTACCCAGGTGTGCAGGATTACATGGAGCGTACGCGCCAACAGGCCGCGGAACATGGCTATGTGTCTACATTGGATGGTCGCCGTCTCTACCTGCCAGACATCCATTCTCGTAATGCGATGGCGCGTAAAGGTGCGGAGCGTGCAGCGATTAACGCCCCGATGCAGGGCACTGCTGCTGACATTATTAAGAAAGCGATGATCGCGATTGACGATTGGCTACAGAAAGACGCGCCGCAGGTGAAAATGATCATGCAGGTTCACGATGAACTGGTTTTCGAGATCCACGATTCGGTCATTGAAGAATCCATTAGTAAAATCAAAGCATTAATGGAAGGTTGTATGGAATTGAATGTCCCGCTGCAGGTTGACATTGGTACGGGCATGAACTGGGATGAAGCACATTAATGGCCGATTCTTGTGCTATTTCTGTAATTAAATAACAGTATTGTGTGACCTGGTTTAACTTTGTGTAATCGATAACCATTTTCTATGAAAGTAAACAACAAAAAATCCTTTGTTCCCGTGAAAAAATAGGGTAGAGTTAAAGACGTAGGGTACAGAGGTAAGATGTTCTATCTTTCAGACCTTTTACTTCACGTAATCGGATTTGGCTGAATATTAGCCGCCCCGCTCAGTTTTGAGCGGGGCGTTTTTTATGGGCCTTATCCAGGTTTTTACCCTCAAAACGGCGATAGCTATGTGACGGGTAGCAAGGTGTCTTCACGAATTCGAGTGTGAAAAGAACGTCTCTGGTGGGCGATCATTGCGGGAAAGTAGGGGCGTGATGCGAGAGATGATACTCTGCACCACGCGAAAGGATTATTCTGCTTCTTGTTCTTCTTCAGCGTGTTCCAACGTGCTGAACCAGTTGTCTAACTTCTGCCGTAGTTTATCGACACCGAGTTTTTTCAGTGATGAAAACGCTTCGACCTGAATATCACCCATAAATGGCAAGACAGCCTCGCGAACCATATTCAACTGTGCCTTACGTGCGCCAGAGGCCAGCTTATCGGCTTTGGTCAGCAGCACTAAGACTGGAAGCTCGACATCGACTGCCCACTGAATCATTTGCTGATCGAGATCTTTTAGCGGATGACGAATATCCATTAGAACAACCAGACCTTTCAGGCTGTTACGCTTTTGCAGATATTCACCGAGCGCACGTTGCCATTTGATCTTCATTTGCTCTGGCACTTCGGCATAGCCATAGCCGGGGAGATCGACCAAACGCACGCCGTCGGTCACTTCGAACAGGTTGATCAACTGGGTACGGCCTGGCGTTTTACTGGTTCGTGCCAGGTTCTTCTGGTTGGTCAGCGTGTTTAGCGCGCTGGATTTTCCGGCGTTAGAGCGCCCAGCAAAGGCCACTTCAATACCGCTATCTGTTGCCAGATGGCGAATATCCGGGGCGCTGATGATAAAACGCGTCATGTGGTAGTTATATTGCTGGGTCACGATGGTTATCTCTATCTGGATCTCTGTCTGGTTGGGGATTATACCTGTAACTGACAATAAAGGCGGGTTTATCTGCCTCAAAGCTCAGCCGTCTGATGTGGACGCTTTTTTATTCTTGGGCTTTCTGCTAGATTCCGCCGCACTTCCCTTATATCTGTGTACCTGAGAACAACATTATGAACCGACCTGTCAAAGGGGCTGCCGATAAGGCAGGAAAACCCAAAGTAAAAAGAAAGACTCGCGAAGAGTTAGAGCGCGAAGCGCGTGAGCGTAAGAAAGATAAAAAGCATCGTGGTCACGCGGCAGGCAGCCGAACTCAGGAAAAAGCGTCCACCGATCAGCGTTCTGGTCAGCGTAAAGTAGCCGATCCGCGTATTGGTAGTAAAAAGCCCGTACAGCTTGGCGTATTAGACAGCGCCGTTGCGAAACCTAAGCCTAAGTCGAAGCCTTCTGCGCCTGTGGAGAAAGTGGTTGCTGCCAAACCGACAATGTCTCCGGAAGAAGAGCTGGAAATGTTAGAAAACGATTCACGTCTGGATGCCTTATTGGATCGTCTGGATAGCGGTGAAACGCTGAGCGCCAAAGATCAGTCATGGGTTGATGAAACGCTGGATCGTATCGATATCCTGATGGAAGAGCTTGGCATTGAGCTGGGTGATGATGACGAAGAAGAGCCGCAGGAAGATATGTTGCAGCTTTTGAAACGTAATAACCCGAAAGACGCGTTCTAATCAATGAAATGGCTGTTTCTGCTCCTGATATTGCTGGTTGCGTTTTATCTGCTCTATCTGTTCAGTAAACTATGGCTATTATCGAAGCGTAAGCACCGGTTGCATCGCGCCCTGTTTAACGGGCGCATGAACCCGATGCGACGCCTACGCCAAGACAAAAACGCCGGGAGCGTTTTTGAACGTCACAACGTGACGGCCCTTTAGGGCGAGTCTCAAGGATGAGACGAGTAGCAAAACGTAGGAAACGTTTTTGAGCGCCATTTTTGGCGATCTGAAGGAGGGGAAGGATAACCCACCGAGTAAAAACTGGAAGGAGTGAGCGAATATGTCGATACCGTCCGTTGACTGGGATCTGGCCCTGATTCAAAAATATAACTATTCTGGGCCGCGTTATACATCTTATCCCACAGCGTTAGAATTCAGTGAAGCTTACGATGAGCCGGCTTTTCAGCAGGCCATCGCCCGTTATCCTCAGCGACCGCTGTCGCTGTACATCCACATCCCTTTTTGCCATCGGCTGTGCTATTTCTGCGGCTGTAATAAGCTGGTTACGCGTCAGCAGCATAAAGCGGATGAATACCTTGATGTGCTGGAGCAGGAAATTCGCCAGCGTGCGCCGCTATTCGCTGGACGAACGGTGACGCAATTACATTGGGGCGGCGGTACGCCAACCTACCTGAACAAAGCACAAATCAGCCGACTGATGTCGCTGCTGCGTGAGCTGTTCTCTTTTTCCGCGCAGGCTGAGCTGTCGCTTGAAGTCGATCCGCGAGAAATTGAGCTGGACGTCCTCGATCATTTGCGTGCCGAAGGGTTTAACCGCCTGAGCATGGGTGTGCAGGATTTTAATAAAGACGTGCAGAAGCTGGTCAATCGCGAGCAGGATGAAGACTTTATTTTTGCTCTTATTGAGCGGGCAAAGGCGTTGGGCTTCACCTCAACCAATATCGATTTAATTTATGGCCTGCCGAAGCAAACGCCGGAAAGCTTCGCCTTTACGCTACAGCGCGTTGCGGAATTAAGCCCGCACCGGCTGAGCGTCTTTAACTATGCGCATTTACCCAGCCTGTTCGCCGCGCAGCGCAAGATTAAAGAAGCGGATTTACCGAGCGCGGAGCAAAAGCTGGATATTCTGCAACAGACGATTGGGTCGCTGACGCAATCGGGCTATCAGTTTATCGGTATGGATCACTTTGCCCGCCCGGACGATGAGCTGGCGGTAGCACAGCGAGAAGGGAAACTGCATCGCAATTTCCAGGGCTATACGACGCAGGGCGATAGCGATCTGCTTGGGATGGGTGTGTCAGCGATTAGTATGATCGGTGATAGCTATGCTCAGAACCAGAAAGAGCTGAAGCAGTATTATGCGCAGGTCAAAGACAAAGGAAATGGCCTGTGGCGCGGGTTACAATTGACGCGTGACGACTGCCTTCGCCGCGATGTGATTAAGACGCTCATTTGTAATTTCCAGCTTAGCTATGCGCCGATTGAAGCAGAATATGCGATCGATTTTAAAACCTACTTTGAGCAGGATTTAGCGTTGCTGGCTCCGCTGGTGGCTGATGGGTTGGTGGAGAGTCAGGAAGATGGGTTGGTGGTGACGCCGAAAGGACGTTTGCTGATCCGCAATATCTGTATGTGCTTTGACGTCTATCTGCGTAGCAAGCTCAGAACG
This sequence comes from Pectobacterium sp. PL152, assembly GCA_021907015.1. GTDB lineage: Bacteria > Pseudomonadota > Gammaproteobacteria > Enterobacterales > Enterobacteriaceae > Pectobacterium. Next base: position 2,530,331 of record CP091064.1, read on the forward strand.
CAGCAGTTTTCCCGCGTGATTTAAATAAAAAACAGCCAGTCGATATTATCTCCGACTGGCTGTTCTCTAATTTTTCGATGATCAACTAAAAAAGTTAATCAGTGCGGCACACAAAACGGCGGCAATAGCCGCCTGCGGCGAATGGCTTGCAGCGGAGCCAATTTCAGCGCCATGTGTTGCAACTGAAAGTGTTGCCGCGGAAATCAATGAGTCCAGCATGGTGTTCCTCCCGAATCAGCGACACGATCATACTGCTGACTCGAGGCAAGTAAAGGACAAATTAATGACAATTTCGTGCGCCAGATTGTATTTTTTATCACCAGTTTGTTTATTAACAATTGAGCAATAAAAAAGCAATCTTGCTACTCCATTCCCAGCTCTTTTAATTTACGCGTCAGGGTATTTCTGCCCCATCCCAGCAATCTTGCCGCTTCCTGTTTATGCCCCTGCGTATGTCGCAGTGCTGTCGTCAGCAGTGTCCTTTCCATTTCTGGCTGTGCTTCCGCCAGCAGGTTTTGATGACCGGAACGCAGCGCGCGATCGGCCCATTGTGCCAACAGCGTGGCCCAACTGTCCGGCAGAATATGCACGGTGGAATCCGGTGCTGTGGTCTCGAACAATTCAGGCGGCAGATCCTGAATCAATACTTCCTGACCGGCGGCCATGACCGTCAACCAGCGGCAGGTATTTTCCAATTGGCGCACGTTGCCGGGCCACGGTAAACGGGTCAGCGCCGTTTCCGCTTCTGGATGCAGATTCTTCGGCTCGACGCCCAGCTCTTTGGCCGTGGCCTGCAAGAAATAACGCGCCAGGCGAGGGATATCTTCCCGGCGTTCACGCAGCGGTGGCAAATGAACCCGGATCACGTTCAGGCGGTGAAACAGATCCTCACGGAACTTGCCTTCCTGCACGCGCTGCTCAAGATTTTGGTGCGTTGCCGCGATAATGCGGACATCCACTTTCACCGCTGCATAGCCGCCGACACGGTAAAACTGTCCGTCTGCCAATACGCGCAACAGACGTGTTTGTACGTCTAGCGGCATGTCGCCAATTTCATCCAAAAATAGTGTTCCGCCATCGGCCTGTTCAAAGCGGCCCTGACGAATCTGGTTTGCGCCTGTAAACGCGCCTTTTTCATGGCCGAACAGTTCTGATTCGATCAGATCTTTGGGAATGGCGGCCATATTCAGGGCGATAAAAGGGGCCTTGGTACGCGGGCTGTGGCGATGCAGGGCGTGTGCCACCAGTTCTTTACCGGTTCCCGATTCGCCGTTAATCAGCACGCTGATCGACGAGCGAGACAGGCGGCCAATGATGCGAAAGACATCCTGCATTGCGGGCGCTTCGCCGATAATATCCGTTGTCGGGCCATTGATCGGTTGGCTGCGTACTGGCTGCTGCTGTTCCAGATAATGACTGATCGCGCGCTCAACCAGCGCAACGGCTTCATCAATATCGAACGGCTTCGGCAAATAGTCGAACGCACCCTGTTGATAAGCACTGACGGCGGCATCCAAATCGGAATGCGCCGTCATAATGATGACCGGGAGCATCGGGTGGCGCTGCTTGATTTGCTGTAAGAGCGCTAATCCATCCATCCCCGGCATGCGGATGTCGGACAGCAAAACGTCGGGGGTTTGTGTCGCCAGCGCATGCAATACCTGATTTCCGTTCTCAAACGTAGCGCAGGTTAAACCCGCACCAGCAAGCGCGCGCTCAAGCACCCAACGGATGGAGCTATCGTCATCGACAATCCAGACTATCCCTCGTTGCATTGTGAACCTCACTGGCGAATGGGCAGGTAAACCGAGAATTCGGTATGTCCTTACCAACTGTTAAATTCAATTTTACCGGAGTGCTGGTCGATAAGACTGCGGGCGATGGAAAGCCCTAAACCGGTACCCCCTTCGCGCCCGCTTACCATCGGGTAAAACAGGGTGTCTTGTAGTTGAGCGGGTACGCCGGGGCCGTCATCTTCTACGTCAATACGGGCGGCGAGGCGATAGCGCACGCCGTGTAACGTGAGCTGAAAAGCTGTGCGGGTACGTATCGTAATCGTCCCGCCTTCCTCGCCCAGCGCCTGTAGCGCATTACGGGTAATATTCAGCAGTACCTGTTCAATCTGGTCAGGGTCGTGCGTCAGCTCTGGCAGACTGGGGTCATAGTCTTTCACCAGCGTCACGTTATCTGGCTTTTCCAGTGAAACGAGCTGGCAAACGCGTTCGGCGACCTGATGAATGCTTTGTGTGACGTGCAGGCCGGGCTGCTGTGGCCCGAGCAGGCGATCGACCAGATTACGCAGGCGATCCGCTTGTTCGATGATGACCTTGGTATATTCTGTCAACGCCGGATCGGGCAAGGCTTTCGCGAGCAGCTGTGCGGCACCGCGTAATCCGCCAAGTGGATTTTTTATCTCATGCGCTAAGCCCCGGACTAAATCACGGGCGGCCTGCTGCTGTGCATGTTGAAGCTGTTCCTGACTGAGGCGGCGCTGGTTATCCATCGGTGCCATTTCCAGTAGGATAAAATCGTTTTGTACCCGCTGAGCGGTGAGCGACATGATGTGCGCTTTACCATCCACAACGAGGGTGACTTCGTTATCCGTAAAACCTTGCCCTGAATCCAGACTTTCACGCAGTAAATCGATATTCAGAGAAAAGTATCCCAGCAAATCGGGCAGCGGTGTGCCGGATAATTTACGCGAGCTTTGTGCCAGTAATTGCTGTGCTGCCGGGTTGGAATAGTGAATCGCTAGATCGTTATCCAGCAATAAGATGCTGTTTATCAGAGAATTTAGGATCTGCCCAGCATCGGGCAGCGTGCCTGTTGCCATAACGCAGACTCCCGCACCGTCGTGGTGCATTGTAGTGTGAATGATGGATGTTACGTCGCAACGGCCAATGCCGATGGTGAAAAAAGCCCATCCGAAGATGGGCTGAAGCGTTTCCACGGCAACAAAAACAAAATTATTAGTATTCTGTTGTTTATCGGTCATGGTCGGGTATCAGCACACCCAACCACACCGAATTAGATTAAACGCTGTCGTTATTAAACGCTGTAGTACAGTTCGAACTCAACTGGGTGCGGCGTCATGCGAACGCGGTCAATCTCAGATTTACGCAGTTCGATATACGCTTCGATAGCGTCGTCGGTGAACACGCCACCACGGGTCAGGAACTCGCGGTCTTCGTTCAGTGCAGCCAAGGCCTCGTCCAGAGAACCTGCAACTTTTGGAATCTCTGCTTCTTCTTCCGGCGGCAGGTCGTACAGGTTTTTGTCCATCGCATCGCCAGGGTGAATTTTGTTGATGATACCGTCAAGGCCGGCCATCAGCAGTGCGGCGAAGCACAGGTATGGGTTCGCTGCTGGGTCAGGGAAGCGCGCTTCGATACGACGTGCTTTCGGGCTGGCAACCACTGGGATACGGATTGAAGCAGAACGGTTACGGGCAGAGTAAGCCAGCATAACTGGGGCTTCGTAGCCTGGGACCAGACGCTTGTAGGAGTTGGTGGTTGGGTTCGCCAGGGCGTTGATAGCTTTAGCGTGCTTGATAACACCGCCGATGTAGAACAGAGCCAGTTCAGACAGGCCGCCGTATTTGTCGCCAGCGAACAGGTTAGTACCGTCTTTGGACAGAGACATGTGGCAGTGCATACCAGAACCGTTATCACCGAACATAGGTTTTGGCATGAAGGTCGCGGTTTTACCGTAAGCGTGAGCTACGTTATGCACGACATATTTGTAGATCTGAATTTCGTCAGCTTTTTTGGTCATGGTGTTGAAGCGGGTAGCCACTTCGTTCTGACCAGCAGTTGCCACTTCGTGGTGGTGAGCTTCAACAACCAGGCCCATTTGCTCCATGGTCAAACACATAGCAGAACGGATGTCCTGCGCTGAGTCGACAGGTGGAACTGGGAAGTAGCCGCCTTTCAGACCTGGACGGTGACCTTTGTTACCGCCTTCGTATTCTTTACCGGAGTTCCAGTAAGCTTCGACGTCGTCGATCGCAACGTGAGAACCGGAAGTGCTGCTGCCGAAACGGATGTCATCGAACAGGAAGAATTCTGGCTCTGGCCCGAACAGTACGGTGTCGGCAATGCCAGAAGAGCGCAGGAAATCTTCCGCACGTTTCGCGATAGAACGCGGGTCGCGGTCATAACCTTGCATCGTGCCTGGCTCGAGGATGTCACAACGAATGATCAGCGTAGAATCTTCGAAGAACGGATCGATCATCGCGGTGCTGGCATCGGGCATCAGAACCATGTCTGACTCGTTGATACCTTTCCAGCCGCCAATCGAGGAACCATCAAACATTTTACCTTCTTCGAAGAAGTCGGCATTGACTTGATGAGCCGGAATGGTGACGTGCTGCTCTTTACCTTTAGTATCCGTGAAGCGTAAATCAACAAACTTCACTTCGTGCTCATTCAGCATCGTCAAAACATGTTCTGCGGACATACTTGGTTCTCCCGATTGGTCATTTATCGTCGTGGAACGAATATCGTTGTGGATTGATGTTGTTGCCGTGAGTAGACTAAAGCTAAAAGTGTGCCAACTTTTTAAATGTGTGCAATGTGTTGCTACTTGGGGCTTTCTCACGGAAATCCACTGCACCATTATAGTCTAAAGCACCAAAATGGTGCTCCATATGTGAATTATTGCACTTATTTAGTGCATTTGTGTTCGCTTGTAGCGCTTTTGCACCGTGAAAGGGATCACAAAGCAGGCAGCTCTAGGTTGTTTATCATAGATGCTTGTGATCTTGTTTAGTCCCTCGATTAATACGTGTACAATAGCGCGCTATTTCTAAATGCCTGAGGCAAAGCTGTGATCGAAAATTTGCGTAACATCGCCATTATTGCGCACGTTGACCATGGGAAAACCACCCTGGTTGACAAGCTGTTGCAACAATCCGGAACGTTCGGTGAACGTGTCGAAGCAACCGAGCGTGTAATGGACTCCAACGATTTGGAGAAAGAGCGTGGAATTACCATCCTCGCAAAAAATACCGCCATTAATTGGAAAGACTACCGCATTAACATCGTAGATACCCCGGGACACGCCGACTTCGGCGGCGAGGTTGAGCGTGTAATGTCGATGGTTGACTCGGTACTGCTGGTTGTTGATGCGATGGATGGCCCGATGCCGCAAACGCGTTTCGTGACCAAAAAAGCATTTGCCAACGGTCTGAAACCTATTGTGGTTATCAACAAAGTTGACCGTCCTGGCGCGCGTCCTGACTGGGTTGTCGATCAGGTATTCGACCTGTTCGTGAACCTGGATGCGACTGACGAGCAGTTGGATTTCCCGATCATTTATGCTTCTGCGCTGAATGGTATCGCGGGTCTCGACCATACCGACATGGCGGAAGATATGACCCCGCTGTATCAGGCGATTGTCGATCACGTGTCTCCTCCTCAGGTTGAGATGGATGCGCCGTTCCAGATGCAGATCTCTCAGCTGGACTACAACAACTATGTTGGCGTTATCGGTATCGGCCGTATCAAGCGCGGTAAAGTTAAGCCTAACCAACAAGTGACTATTGTTGATAGCGAAGGCAAAACCCGTAACGGTAAAGTCGGTAAAGTTCTGACTCACCTGGGTCTGGAGCGTATCGACGCGGCTGAAGCGGAAGCAGGCGATATCATCGCGATCACTGGTCTGGGCGAGCTGAACATTTCCGACACCATCTGCGATCCGCAGAATGTCGAAGCGCTGCCAGCACTGAGCGTCGATGAACCTACCGTTACCATGTTCTTCAACGTCAATACTTCACCATTCTGCGGTAAAGAAGGTAAGTATGTTACGTCGCGCCAGATTCTGGAGCGTCTGAACAAAGAGCTGGTACACAACGTTGCCCTGCGCGTTGACGAAACCGAAGATGCCGATGCGTTCCGCGTTTCTGGCCGTGGTGAATTGCACCTGTCGGTTCTGATCGAAAACATGCGTCGTGAAGGCTTTGAACTGGCCGTATCACGTCCGAAAGTTATCAACCGCGTTATCGACGGCCGTAACCAAGAGCCGTTTGAAAACGTGACGCTGGACATCGAAGAACAGCACCAGGGTTCAGTCATGCAAGCCATGGGTGAGCGTAAAGGTGATGTGAAAGACATGATTCCAGATGGCAAGGGTCGTATCCGTCTGGATTACCTGATTCCTGCTCGTGGTCTGATCGGTTTCCGTACCGAATTCATGACCATGACGTCTGGTACAGGTCTGCTGTACTCCACGTTCAGCCACTACGATGACGTGCGTCCGGGTGAAATCGGCCAGCGTCAGAACGGCGTACTGATCTCTAACGGTCAGGGTAAAGCCGTCGCGTTTGCGCTGTTCAGCCTGCAAGATCGCGGTAAGCTGTTCCTCGGACACGGTGCAGAAGTGTATGAAGGCCAGATCATCGGTATTCACTCACGTTCTAACGATCTGACAGTAAACTGTCTGACCGGTAAGAAACTGACCAACATGCGTGCATCAGGTACTGACGAAGCAACCACGCTGGTTCCGGCGATCAAAATGTCTCTGGAACAAGCGCTGGAGTTCATTGATGACGACGAACTGGTTGAAGTTACGCCACAGTCTATCCGTATTCGTAAGCGTCACCTGACCGAAAACGATCGTAAACGCGCTAGCCGCGGCAGCAAAGACGTCTAATTTCAGACGGATTTGTATGGTTACGCAACAGGGCACCTTCGGGTGCCCTGAATTTTATGCGCTTTCTTCCACTTTAACCTTTCCTTATATTTCCTCCCTGTTCAGTTTCGCCATTTCCCGCTACAGTGAAAATCCTACGATTACGTCAGGAGGTGGCTGCCATGCTGTATATCTTTGATTTGGGTAATGTCGTCATCGATATTGATTTCAAAAGAGTATTAGGCGTCTGGAGTAATCTGAGCAGTGCGCCGCTCGCGACGTTGCAAGAACGTTTCGTCATGGGCGAAGCGTTTGAACAGCATGAGCGGGGCGAGATCAGCGATGAGGAATTTGCGACCAGGCTGTGTCAGGAAATGGGCATCGCCCTGAGCTTCGAGCAATTCACCGCTGGCTGGCAGGCTATTTTTGTGGCGTTGCGCCCTGAGGTTATCGACATCATGCAGCGCCTGCGTCAAGAAGGACACCGCGTGGTGATTTTGTCGAATACTAATCGCCTCCATTGTTCACACTGGCCGGCATTGTTCCCGGAAGTGGGGGCAGCGGCTGACAGGGTCTATCTGTCACAAGACATTGGATTACGTAAGCCAGAATTGGCGATTTATCAGTATGTCCTGACGCAGGAAGGCGTTACGCCAGCGCAGGCTGTCTTTTTTGACGATAATGCCGCGAACGTCGATGCCGCACAGAGTTTGGGCATTCACAGCATTCTGGTGACCGATCGTCAGGTGGTGCCGGATTTTTTTGCCATGCAGGCAACGACAGCTAAAGCATGATTTATATCGCAGGGGCGGACACGGCCTCTATTGGGAATGATGACATCAGGAGTAGTTGGGTTTTATGATTGCGCTAATTCAGCGAGTATCCAGCGCCAGCGTTACGGTAGAAGGCAGTGTGGTTGGGGAAATCGATAAAGGTTTGCTGATCTTGCTGGGCGTTGAGCAGGGCGATGACGAACAAAAAGCCACGCGACTCTGCGAGCGTGTGTTGGGTTACCGCATATTCGGTGACGATGACGGGAAAATGAATCTCAATGTTCGTCAGGCTGGCGGCAACGTGCTGGTGGTTTCGCAATTTACGCTGGTGGCTGATACGCAGCGTGGCATGCGGCCTGGGTTTTCTCGCGGTGCACATCCCTCGGAGGCCGATCGCCTCTATCAGTATTTTGTCGGACAGTGTCGTGAGCAGGGCGTTCACACAGAAACAGGGCAGTTTGCGGCGGATATGAAAGTGGCATTAGTGAATGACGGCCCGGTGACGTTTTGGCTACAGACATAATGTTGCAGGCACCGCTGCCGCTATCGCGCTGTGTATCCGTTTGTCAGCGGTCTGATCTTATGAACCCTGATGCACTAAGGCATCTCGGTATAGAGGAAGGGTTATGTATCATCTGAGAGTACCTGAAAGCGCAGAAGAACTGGATGCGTACTATCAATTCCGCTGGGAAATGCTGCGTAAACCTTTGCGCCAGCCGTTAGGCTCCGAGCGCGATGCCTATGATGCTCTGGCACATCACCAAACCGTGGTGGATGAGCAGGGAAGGCTGGTCGCGATAGGCCGTCTTTCCATTAACGCGGATAATGAAGCGGCAATCCGCTTTTTAGCGGTTCACCCGGATGTGCGGGGGAAAGGGTTAGGCACGTTGCTTGCGATTACCCTGGAGTCCGTGGCGCGTCAGGAAGGCGTCAAACGCGTGGTCTGTAGCGCCCGTGAAGACGCAATGGATTTCTTCTCCAAGCTGGGTTTTGTTAACCAGGGCGAAATCACTGCGCCACAAACAACGCCTGTGCGGCACTTTCTGATGATCAAACCAGTGGCGACGCTGGATGATATTTTGCACCGCCCTGACTGGTGCGGACAGTTGCAACAGGCCTGGTATGAGCACATCCCTCTGAGTGAAAAGATGGGGGTGCGGATAAGCCAGTACACCGGGAAGAAATTTATCACCACCATGCCTGAAACGGGCAATCAGAACCCGCACCATACGCTTTTTGCCGGCAGCATGTTTTCTCTCGCTACGCTCACCGGTTGGGGACTGATCTGGCTGCTGCTGCGTGAGCGGCACCTCGGCGGAACGATTATTCTGGCGGATGCGCACATTCGTTACAGCACGCCGGTGAGTGGTCGGCCGAGTGCTATTGCCGACTTAGGGTCGCTGAGTGGCGATCTGGATCGTCTGGCGCGTGGGCGTAAGGCGCGCGTGCAGTTAAACGTCGAGTTGTTCGGTGATGACAATAAAGGGGCGCTATTTGAAGGGGTCTATATTGTGCTGCCAGCTCAACCGGATGCGCCACTGGAAGCAGGCGGGTCGGAGGTGGATTAACTAGCAGTGACCATATGATGATGGCCTTCCTCTCGGAACATCACGCTGCATGTTAGCCAGCAGCATTTCGCCATAATAATACACGTGATTCTGACTGTGTGATGTTGCTGACAAAGTCCGTAGAGCGGGAGTAACGGATAGATCGTAAAGACGCTGCAAGTGCGTCCATAAGCTCGGCTTGCGCCATCCCTGGCGCAAACGCTTTATTCTTCTATTCCGTTACTCCCGTTTCCATTTGGCAAATCTATTTACTAACGGCTTGCGGCTTGGCCCCGTGTTTTGAAAACGTAATAATTATTGCGCTTCCGTCACGGTGCCCTGATGCATTTGTTGCCTTATCGGATGGTCGTTGCTATCCACACCTTGTAGCGTGCCAGTTAGCGTCGGCTTCAGTGGTGTATCGGCAGCAAGCCGCCCATTCAACTGCAATTGCAGATTCGTGTTGCCTGTCGGTGCGGTTGCAGGTTCTGGCCATCCCCAGCGAGTCAGAATATCCAGTGGCACGGCGCGCCCCGTCAGCGACAGGGAGACATTGCGTGCCAGTTGCTGGCTGATGGTCGCCTTAGCCTCCAGCATGCCATTTTGCGTAAATGCGCTGAGTTCGTTAATGGCGATCTGGCTATCGTTGGCTACCAGTGCCAGTGAAGGGCGGCGCACATCGACTTTATTGAACGTCGCGTCGCTGGCATTAAGATTCAACGATCCTGTCCAGACTCCCCACTGGTGGTCGCGTGCTAACAGCAAATCACTGCCGTAGCCATCCAGCGCGGTGAGCTGGAACGGGAAATCCGGATTGATATCGATCAGCAGGTTGCGATTGGCCGTGAATTTTCTCACATTCACTTCTGCCAGCCATGATGGCAGTGTCGCTTGCCACCGCTGACGCCAGTCGCCGGGGAGTGTGTACTCCATCCCGGCGACAACAAATTCGTTCAGCTGTAAGCGTCGATTACTACGTTGCCAGTTGCCGTTGGTTCGCAGTAAACCGCCTTCCCAGCGTGTGGAAAACTGTTTGATGTTAACGCCTGCCGGTGACAAATCCAGATTCACGATAGGGTCGATAAGGTGCATGTTGCCGTTCACAATGTCGGTTGCATTGAACGACAGCGTTCCGCCTTCGCTCTGCCAGTCATTCTGCTTAAACGTGACATTTTGCAGGGCAACATCCAGGTCGATAAACGCCCATCCCGGCCCTTCAATACGGGCATCAATCAGATCAAAGCGGTTAACCGTAACGGAAGGCAGCTCGGTCACGGGCTGCCAGAAGGCTTCCGGCGTTCTCTGTGTTTGCAAACGGACATTGCTGAGTCGCAGGTTACCGATCTGCCAACTTCCGTCTTCTGCGCGGCTGGCGTTGCCCGTTAGCTGCCCTTGAGCAACATCGGCACCGAAATTACTCAAAATCAGCTGGTTATGGTTGATTTCACCCTGAACCAAGACCTGGCTGGCGGGAATATCGTTAAGTTCAAGTGAACGGGCGCTAAGCTGGAACTGCCCCTGCTTGCCCAGTAGATAGCCCGCCTCGGGTTGCCACGGCGTCATCCCGCCGTTGATCTGCTGGCCATTCAGGCGCCAATCACCGTCCTTTGCCTGCAGTGCCATCGTGCGTAGCTGTAGCACATCGGCTTCGATAGGGAGTGTGGCGGCCTGTGAGGAAAGATTTAACGTACCACCTTCCAGTTCCAGGCTGGCGAAATGATGTGGTTCGGTAATCTGACGCACGCTAAACCCGGCTGAAACCTGCTTGGCGGTGAGCGTCGGCGGCTGGTTTTTCTGACCAAAACTGACATCGGTGAGTTGGATATGATCGGCTGTTGACCAGTCATGATTGATTTTGCCCAGTGACAACTGGTAGTCGGTGTTCTGGTTTACCCAATTACTTACCCAGCCTGCCGCCCAACTGGTTTGCAGTAATACGTATACGACTACCAGCGCTAAAAAGGCTAGCAGCAGTAGGGTCAGCAATAATTTCCCGATAAATTTCATCGTGTCAGTCCATGCCAATCGTCAGGGAGAACTGTTCTTATGCCGCAATTTCCCTGAAGGCTCAATAGGTAATGCTGTTACAGACAGTAAAAAGCGAGCGGTGTTGCATCACCGCTCGCTTTTACATGAACTGAACAGACATTATTGCGGGCTGGCGCTATTTTTCTTCGTGTAGGAAAACCAAATTCAGCACGATTGCGGTAATCCCGCCAGCGGCAATACCGGAAGACAGTAACGTTTTAATCCAATCCGGCGCAAATTGCAGAATCAGCGGCTGCTGCGATACGCCAAGGCCAACGGCCAGCGACAGCGCAATAATCATGATTGCGCGACGGTTCAACGGCTCACGGGACACAATGCGCACACCGGACGCGGCGATCGTACCAAACATCACGATAGTGGCACCGCCCAGAACCGGCTCTGGAATATGCTGTACAAATCCGCTAACGGCAGGGAACAGCCCCAGTGCTATCAGCATCAGTGAAACCACGAAGCCCACATAGCGGCTGGCAACACCGGTAAGCTGGATGACGCCGTTATTCTGGCCAAAGCAAGAGTTAGGGAAGGTATTGAATACAGCGGAAAGGCAAGAGTTCAGACCGTTTGCCAGCACGCCGCCTTTTAAGCGCTTCATGTACAGTGGGCCTCTGACTGGCTGCTCAGACACGTCGGAGGTCGCGGTGATGTCACCGATGGTTTCTAACGACGTCACCATAAAGACCAGCATCAGTGGGATCAGCAGGTTCCAGTCAAAGCCTAAACCGTAATACAGCGGTGTTGGCACCATGATGGCCGTATCGTGTTGCGAGGATGTGTTTTCCGGCAGCATGCCCATCAGCCAGGCACCCAGATAACCCACCGCCATGGCGATGACCAGCGAGGCGACGCGCAGGTAGGGGTTACGCTGGCGGTTCAGCAGAATAATAACCAGCAGCACCACACCTGCCAGCAATAAGTTCTTAGGCGCACCGAAGGTGTTATTGCCCATCGCAGCATAGCCGCCGCCGATAGAGGTCAGGCCGACCTGAATCAGCGACAGACCAATGATCATCACCACAATGCCGGAAACCAGTGGGGTAATGATGCGGCGGGTTAAATGCAGGAAGCGTGAAAGAATGATTTCGGTGAAGGATGCGACCATCAGCGTACCGAACAGCGCCGCCATCATGGTGGGAACATCTGCACCACCATTCTTCAGTGCCAGTCCACCCATAATCAGTGGCGTCACGAAGTTAAAGCTGGTGCCCTGAATAGATAGCAGACCAGAACCGACAGGGCCCCAGGTTTTAATTTGTAGAATAGAGGCCAGACCGGAAGCGAAAAGCGACATGCTGATGATGCGCTGCGTATCCTGAGCGGGTAAACCTAATGCCTGACAGATCAGTAGCGCGGGGGTAATCACCGCAACAAACATGGCCAGCAGGTGCTGGCTGGCGGCGAACAGCGTTTGCGGCAGCGGCGGCCTGTCTTCAAGACGATAGATGAGTTCACTGCGCTGAGGTGCGGTAGCGGCTTCTGTTTGGGGCGTTTCCGTGGTGGTAGTCATGATGTAAGTTGGCGTTCCTGAAACGACAAAGAGCGCATTTTAATGATCTCTTTGTCGAAAGCAAACGTTTGCCAACTCATCTTTTCGATATGAATTTTGTCTGATAAGCAAAGCCTTATTATTTAACGGGATACTTTTAGGGAAAATGAAGAATGCGCTGCTGCGATTAGGCGTTGGTGTAGCGTGCGCGCTCGGGTAGCCAGCGTTCGATTAGCGCAATGGCATGTTCGGGGTAGTGCTCGTGGAGATGGCGCGCAACGCGCTGCACCTGCGGAATCAGATCCTGATCGCGCAGGAGGTCGGCTACTTTGAACTCGGCATTACCGGTTTGCCGCGTACCTAATAACTCGCCCGGCCCGCGAATTTCCAGATCGCGCTGAGCGATCACAAAGCCATCGTTGCTATCGCGTAGAACCTGAAGCCGTTTCTGTGCGGTTTTGCTCATTGGCGTTTTGTAGAGCAGTACACAGTGAGACGCTACTGCGCCGCGTCCGACGCGCCCACGCAACTGGTGCAGTTGTGCCAGACCCAAACGTTCCGGGTTCTCGATGATCATCAGGCTGGCATTCGGTACATCCACACCCACTTCGATGACGGTGGTCGCCACCAGCAGTTGCAGCTCGCCCTGTTTGAAAGCCTGCATCACCGCCTGCTTTTCCTGCGCTTTCATGCGGCCGTGAACCAATCCGACCTTGAGATTCGGCAGCGCAGCCTTTAACTCTTCACTGGTGGCCTCTGCCGCCTGCGCTTCCAGTAGATCGGATTCTTCGATCAGCGTACACACCCAATAGGCCTGCCGACCTTCCTGCTGGCAGGCGCTATTCACGCGCTCGATGATATCGCTGCGGCGTGAATCCGGTATGGCGACCGTGGTGACGGGCGTTCTGCCCGGCGGCAGTTCATCAATGACGGACGTATCCAGATCGGCGTAGGCCGTCATCGCCAGCGTGCGGGGAATCGGTGTGGCGGTCATAATCAATTGATGAGGGTGAAAGCCCTGTTCTTCGCCTTTTTCCCACAGCGCAAGTCGTTGATGCACGCCAAAGCGGTGCTGTTCGTCAATGATAACCAGTGCTAGCCCGTTGAATTTCACCTGCTGCTGGAAAATGGCGTGCGTCCCGACCACCATGGAAACCTGGCCGTTAGCGATAGCGTCCTGCTGTGCCTGACGCGCTTTTCCTTTCTGTTTGCCAGCCAGCCAGCCCACTTCAAGCCCCAGCGGTTCAAACCACTGGCGGAAATTATGGGCGTGCTGTTCGGCCAATAGCTCTGTGGGCGCCATCAGCGCGACCTGTTTGCCGTTAGCAATGGCACGCAAGGCAGCGAGCGCGGCGACCAGCGTTTTCCCTGAGCCCACATCGCCCTGCACCAGACGCATCATTGGGAAGTCTTTTGCCATATCCGCTTCAATCTCGGCCACGACACGTTCTTGCGCCTGAGTGGGGTTGAACGGCAGCGCGGCGAGCAGGCGTTGCTTCAGACCGTCTTGAGCCTGTAGCGGCGAGGCTTTATGTCGCTGCTCCCCAGCCCGTACGGCGAGCATACTCAGGTTATGCGCCAGCAGTTCTTCCATAATCAGCCGTTGCTGCGCCGGGTGTTTCCCGTGTTCCAGCTCGCTGAGCTGCATATCCGGTGGGGGACGATGTAACGTGCGCAGCGCATCCGGCAGGCTAATGAGGGAACGGCTCAGGGATTCAGGCAGTAACTCATCGATGTGGTTGGCGGCGAGCAACTCCAGCGCCTGATCGGTGAGTTTGCGTAGCGTTGCCTGACGAATACCTTCCGTGGAGGGATAAACCGGCGTGAGTGATTCCTGTAGCTCAACCTGCGTATTATCCCCTTGAACACGGTATTCAGGATGGATGATTTCCGCGCCGATTTTGCCGCGCTTGATTTCGCCATAAGCGGTAACGCGTTGTCCTGGCGCGAGACTGTTTTTCATCGCCGCATTGAAATTGAAGAAGCGCATGGTCAGCATACCGCTGCCATCGCTGATTTGGCAGGTCAACATGCGACGGCTGCCAAAGGTGATGTCGTTGCGTAGGATTTCACCTTCCACGGTGGCATACATGCCGGGAAGGAGGTCGCCAATGGGGTAAAGGTGCGTGCGGTCTTCGTAGCGTAAAGGCAGATGCAGCAGGAGATCCTGCACGGTTTCGAGCCCGAGTCGCGCGAGTTTCGCTGCCTGACTGGCACCCACGCCAGCGAGTGTGCTCAGCGGTTGGGTGTTTAGCAGGCGGCCTTTCATCAGCACTCCGACGATTGCATCGCGGCCCACCACGGGGTATCCGCTACAATCTGACCCTGATGGTCAATATAAGGACGAGGGAGCCCTTTACGTTTTGCGACGCGCGCCAGTACCGGATAGCCCCCTTCAAAAAGCAGACGCTGCTGCTCTTCTTCATCCAGCGGGCTGTCTTCACGCTGGTACATGCCGGCGATTTGGCGCTGACGTTGCGCTTCATACAGGATCAACGCCGAGGCTACGGAGACATTCAGCGATTGCACCATACCAGTCATCGGAATAATGATGTCCCGATCGGCCAGCTTGAGCGCTTCGGCAGTAATCCCGGTTTTTTCCTGTCCGAGCAGAATGCAGGTCGGGCGGGTGTAATCAATCTCCCGAAAATCGACCGCGTGCTCAGACAAATTGGTCGCCAGAACCTGCATGCCTTCTGCTTTCAGATGGCCGACTGCATCACCGATATTGCGATGAGTTTTCACCTGAACCCAGCTATTGCTGCCTGCGGCGGAGGAAACCAGCGTTTTCATCCGGCTGGTGGGCCAAATCGCATGAACCTGATGCACACCGACGGCATCCGCGGTACGGATAACGGCAGAAATGTTGTGGGGCTTATGCACCTGCTCCATGCAAATCGTCAGATCGGGCTGACGGCAGTTGAGCATTTCTTTTATGCGTGCATAACGTTGAGGGGTCATGACGATTAATTTCGGTTACGGTTAACTTTGATGACGTCCGGCATCACGCGAATTTTACGCATAATATTAGCCAGATGAACGCGATCGAGGGTGGTGAGACGGATAAAGGCGCTGTATACGCGGCCGTCTCTCTCTTCCGTGTTGATGCTCTGAATATTGGAATTCGCGGCGTTGATTGCTGCCGTCAGGTTCGCCAACGCGCCCTGATGGTTGAACATATCGACTTTGATTTCGGCGATGAACTCTTGTTCTGTCACCTTATCCCACTCTACCGCCATGAATTTTTCAGGTTCTTTCTGATAGCCGCGAATGTTGCGACAGGATTCATGGTGGATAACCAGCCCTTTACCGGGGCTGACGTGGGCAATAATCGGGTCGCCGGGGATAGGGCGGCAGCACTTGGCAAATGAGATCATGACGCCATCTGCGCCTTTGATCGGCAGCTTGCGCAGCCCGGTAGTTCCCAGCTCTGACTGTTCATTCAACAGATTTTTCGCCACGACGACGCTCATGGCATTACCCATACCAATTTCCGCCATCAGATCATCCAGCGTAGCGAGCTTCATGCGATCGAGCTCAAGCTGAATAGATTTCTCAGGGATGTCGGAAAGTTTACGACCATTGCCCAGTGCGTGGTTCAGTAAACGGCGGCCGAGGCTCACGGAATCATCACGCTTGAGGTTTTTCAGCATCTGGCGGATTTTAGAACGCGCTCTGGAGCTCACGACAAAGTTAAGCCATGCGGCGTTTGGTCTGGCGCCTGGTGCGGTGATGATTTCAACGGTTTGGCCGCTGGTGAGCGACTGTGATAGCGGGTAAGGCTGACGATCGACGCGTGCGCCGACGCATGCATGACCGATATCGGTGTGTACCGCGTAGGCGAAATCGACGGGCGTCGCGCCTGCGGGGAGTTCCACAATACGGCCTTCCGGCGTGAAGACGTACATCTCATCAGGGAAGAGATCGGACTTCACGCTTTCGATAAATTCAAATGAGCTACCCGCACTTTGCTGGAGTTCCAACAGGCTTTGCATCCAGCGTTGGGCGCGTACTTGAGCAGTAGTACTGCTCTCGCCTTCTTTATAAGCCCAGTGCGCGGCGACACCCATTTCCGCCATTTGATCCATATCGTCGGTGCGAATTTGTACTTCAACCGGCACGCCGTGCGGACCAATCAGCGACGTGTGCAGCGATTGGTAGCCGTTGGCTTTGGGAATAGCGATATAGTCTTTCACCCGGCCCGGGCGCGGCTTATACAGGCTGTGAACCTGACCGAGCACGCGATAGCAGGTGTCCAGCTCTTTGACGATGACCCGAAACGCGTAGATATCCATGATGGAATGAAAACGCTGCTCTTTCAGGTGCATTTTGCAGTAGATGGAGTACAGGTGTTTTTCGCGGCCGCTGACGCGGCAGGCAATCCCAGCTTCCGTCAAACGTCCTTCGATTTCCGACAGGATTTTCTGAATCATTTCCTTGCGGTTACCGCGTGCGGCCTTGACGACCTCTTTAATGACACGATAACGGTTCGGATACAGCGCCTCAAAACCCAGTTCTTCCAGCTCGGTTTTGAGGTGATGGATACCCAGCCGATGTGCCAGCGGACTGTATATTTCCAGCGTTTCGCGGGCAATGCGGCGGCGCTTATCCGGGCGCAATGAGCCCAGCGTGCGCATGTTATGGGTACGGTCTGCGAGTTTGATCAGGATGACGCGAATATCTTGCACCATCGCCATGATCATTTTGCGAAAGTTTTCAGCCTGCGCTTCTTTCTTATCGCGGAACTTCAGTTTGTCCAGCTTGGAGACGCCTTCCACCAGTTCAGCAACGCTTTTACCGAAAAGCTGTTCCATGTCCTGATAGGTGGCGGGGGTGTCCTCTATGACATCATGCAGCAGTGCTGCCATCAGCGTTTCGTAATCGAGACGCATCTCCGCCAGAATACAGGCGACGGCAACAGGGTGTGTGATATAGGGTTCACCGCTGGAGCGAGTCTGCCCCTCGTGAGCATCACGTGCAACTAAGTAAGCCTGCTGTAAACGTTTGATCTGATCTTCTGGCAGATAACGTTGAATCAGCAGATTAAGGCTTTCAAAAATGTACAAGGGCGACTCGTGGTGTGATTAACGACGGCCTTCAGCAATCGCGGTAACCGCCTGAATCTCTGCGGCTTCCTGCTCTTGCTGTTCCTGACGGTCACGAACATCCAGAATCTGGTTGTTGATCAGACCTTCTTCGATCTCACGCAGTGCGATCACGGTGTACTTATCGTTTTCTTCAGGAACCAGCGGATCTTTGCCGCCAGTCTGGATTTGACGGGCGCGACGAGCAGCGACCAACACCAGGTCAAAACGGTTACCAATTTTCTCTACAGCGTCTTGAACAGTTACGCGTGCCATAATGTGCTACTCCACAGGAAATAAAATGACTGCGCATCATACTGAAAGAGGCGTCAGTCTGCCAATAGTTTGGTGATTAATGCATCATGCCGAACCTGTTGTCTGCTCAAACGCAGACGTTCGGCGCGAATAATGGTTTTCAGATCGAGTAACGCCAGATCGAAATCATCATTCACAATCAGGTAATCATACTCGCCGTAGTGCGTCATTTCAGCCACTGCCTGAGACATACGGCGGGCAATGACTTCATCGCTGTCTTGTCCACGGCCGCGTAGTCGGCGAGCCAACTCTTCTTTTGACGGCGGCAGAATGAAAATACTGCGCGCGTACGGCATCTGGGCGCGGATTTGCTTGGCTCCTTGCCAGTCGATATCCAGAAAAACATCAACGCCAGTCGCTAATACCTGCTCAATTGCCGGCCGGGATGTACCGTAGTAATTACCGAAGACTTCAGCGTGCTCCAGAAACTCGTTATCCTGAATCATACGCTTAAATTCATCGACTTCGACGAAGAAATAGTGTTCGCCGTGGTTTTCTCCCGGTCGTTTAGCCCGAGTGGTATGCGAAATCGATACCTGAGTGTCGTAAAGCGGCTGAGTTTTTAATAACGCCTGAATCAGGCTGGATTTCCCGGCCCCACTGGGAGCAGAAACGATATATAACGTGCCTTGAGCCATAATGAAGTTTTATTCATGGTTACGATGGTGAATGTAGATATGCGACAAGAAGATGTGCATATCCCCGCATTATACACGCCAATATGTCATCAGTCGCGTTGCGTAAATTCTCCGCCGACTGTTTTCGTTATGCCATCGGGCAAATCTTTTTGCCAACGTGCCTTTTGAGATTGCGATGCGTGTTCCTGTCTTTTTACCTGCGTTGCAAACGATAAATCATCTTGCGGCGCGTTTGGCATTTCTCTTTTTGTGCCTCGTATTTTCCCCTCCATTGCTATGTACTGCGGCCATTCGCTAATGGATGGCTGGAGGGATTATGTGGCTCAGGATCGGCGCATTTTTGATCATCATCGTTGTCGGGGATCTCTGCGGTTTTGCGGCAGCGGCCCAAGTCTGCCCGGATTGGGATAACACGCGTTCCAGTAAAGAAATTGATGCATTACGTCATCAGTTAGAACGGTGGGATGACGTGTATTACACCGAAGGAAAAGCCCGATAGAAGATGACGTTTACGATCAGCTGCGGGACCAGTTAAATCAGTGGTTAGGCTGTTTCCAGCCCCAAAACGCCATTCCTGCACGATTACCTGATAGCGGTAAGCAACCACATCCTGTTGCCCATACGGGATTGAAAAAATTGTCCGATCGCGGGCAGTTGGTGCAATGGATCGCCCAGCGTGAGGATGTATGGGTTCAGCCAAAAGTCGATGGTGTGGCCGTTACGCTGGTCTATCAGCACGGCAAGCTTGTATCTGCGGTTAGTCGGGGTAACGGCCTGCAAGGTGAAGACTGGACGGAAAAAGTTCGTCTGATTCCGGGAATCCCTCATTTATTGATCGATGCACCTTCCTCCGTGGTATTACAAGGCGAGCTTTTCCTGAAGATGACCGATCATCGGCAGCGTATTCAGGGTGGTGTGAATGCCCGTTCGATGGTGGCGGGTGAAATGCGTCGTCATCAACCCTCTCCCGTGCTGTCGCAGATTGGTCTGTTTGTCTGGGAATGGCCGGATGGCCAAAAACGATGCCCGAACGTCTGGAGAAATTGAAGGGCATGGGGTTTGCCATGACGGCGGCCTATACCCATGCTATTGGGTCATTTGCCGATGCTGAAAAATGGCGTCATCACTGGTATCACAACCCGCTGCCCTTCGTGACGGATGGCGTGGTGATTCGCCAGACTAAAGAGCCGCAGGGGCGATATTGGCGTAATACTGCGGCCGACTGGGCGATCGCATGGAAATATCCGCCTGTTCATCAGGTTGCGGAAGTCACTGATGTGGCGTTTTCTGTCGGGCGGACGGGTAAGATCGCCGTGGTGTTAAAACTTAATCCTCTGCAACTGGATGACAAATCGGTCAGTCGGGTGAATGTCGGTTCGCTGTCTCGTTGGAAACAATGGGACGTGTTGCCCGGCGATCGGGTGAGTGTCAGTCTGGCAGGACAGGGGATTCCACGTCTGGATAATGTGGTATGGCGGGGGACTGAACGGCCTGCCATCGTTTCCCCCAATGAACATGATTTCCATGCTTTTAGCTGTTTTCGGTATAGCGTGGTTTGCCAGCAACAATTTCTGGCGCGCTTGGTCTGGTTGAGTGGAGAACATGGGTTAGATCTGGCGGGGGTGCGCGACGGGATGTGGCTGCGCTTGATGCAGCATGATTTACTGGAAGATGTGCTGTCATGGCTGTTTCTGACGGAGGCACAGCTTAATGCGGTTAATGGCATGGGCGATAAGCGGGCGCGAGATATCTATAAGAGCTTGCAGTCGGCACGGCAGATGCCACTATCTCGCTGGCTACTTGCGCTGGGTATTCCTGTTCCCCGTTCTGCAATTAGCGCATTAGATCATGTGGATTGGCTAGCGTTACAGCAATGGACGGCGCAACAGTGGCGACAGTTCTCCGGTATTGGAGAACGACGTGCTGAAGAGATTATGGCGTTCCTGAAGCACCCTATCGTGGTGGAATTAATTGCCCGATTAGCTCGTGAAGGCATAAATAGATAAGCGGTGATGATTTTTCAGGATAGGTTGAGATTGTACTTTTATTTTTCGTGGATTCATTCACATAAAAGGGTCTTTTTCTGTTCTCCCTACTTAATCATAAGTAAAATTTACGAATTAAAGGTCTACGCCTATTTGCTGTTTTGCGATATAGAAATGCCTGTGATTCTGATTATTTCCGTTGAACTCAGGCATACGGATGTTGTCGTATAGCTTCAGATAATAAGAAAGGTTTGTTGGAGCACTTGTCATAATGAAGTTTGTAGCATCTTTTTCGCAACCCAAATTATCGTTTATCCTGGCAATCTATATTGGTCTTTTTCTCAATATCTCAGTGTATTATCGCCGCTTTGATTATTTTTCACTCTCTGCTGGTAACCAGGTTCCAACGTTTATTCCCGCTCTTGTCGAATTGACGGCGAGTATCTTATTTACCTTTTTCCTGATGAGAATTATTTCACTTGGGGACGTCGTTTTTATCGAGTTATTGCTTCTCTCCTGGTGCTGATTTCCGTTGCCGCCAGCTATTACATGACGTTTTTAATGTCGTGATCGGCTATGGCATCATTGCTGCGGTTATGACCACAGATATTGATCTTTCCAAAGAAGTTATTGGTTTTCGTTTTTCCTGTGGATGCTGGCGGTGAGTGCGCTACCGCTGTTTTTGATCTGGAAGAATTCACTGCGCCATACGCTAATCGAACAGCTTAAATCGCCGGGAAAGCGTTTAATTCCTCTTCTGGTTCTTGTTGCCGTCGTTGCGCTGGTTTGGGTGCCGCTTCGCTATATGGACAACATTCAGTCGGTGTCCGAACGGGAATCTAATGTGGATTTGCCCAGCTATGGCGGCGTAGTAGCTCACTCGTATCTGCCTTCTAACTGGTTGTCTGCGTTAGGGTTATTTGCCTACACCAAGTATGACGAGAGTCAGGACTCTTCCAATCTTTTCGATCCGGCTCAGCACTTTACCTATGTCCCACCGAAAGGCATTGATGATACCTACGTGATTTTCATTATCGGTGAAACAACCCGCTGGGATCATATGGGGTTATTAGGCTACGAGCGGGATACGACGCCAAAGCTTTCGAAAGAAAAAATCTGGTCGCATTCCGTGGTCAGTCATGTGATACCTCCACCAAGCTTTCCATGCGCTGTATGTTTGTGCGAGAAGGTGGGACGGAAGACAACCCGCAGCGAACGCTGAAAGAGCAGAATATCTTTGCCGTACTGAAAGAACTGGGCTTTACCTCCGAGCTGTTTGCCATGCAAAGTGAGGTGTGGTTCTACAATAGCATTGAGGCGAACAACTACTCTTTCCGCGAAATGATTGCGTCAGAGAAGCACAATGACGGTAAATCGGTGCAGGATATGTTGCTGGTTGATGAGGTCAAGGAGTCGCTGGCACGTTATCCCAAAGGCAAGCACCTGATTGTGCTGCATACCAAGGGTTCTCACTACCTGTATTCCATGCGCTATCCTCGCAGCTACGCGCGCTATCAGCCTGAGTGTATGGGCGTCGATGCTTCCTGTACGCGTGAACAGTTGATTAATGCTTTCGATAATAGCGTGCTCTATACCGATAGCTTTATTGATAGCGTGATCGATCAAGTTCGGGATAAGAAGGCGATCGTGTTTTATGCTTCCGATCACGGTGAATCGATTGATGAGAACTATCATTTGCACGGCACGCCGCGTCAGATGGCGCCGCCGGAGCAGTTCCGTTCACCGATGATGGTATGGACGTCGGATAAGTTTCTGGCTGACAGCGATAACCTGCATGCGTTTGAACAGTTGAAAGCTCAGCAACGCGTTGGCAAAACACATCGCCATGAAGAGCTGTTTGATACGATTCTTGGATGCCTGGGATACACATCGCCTGACGGCGGTATTAACCCTAAAAATAACTGGTGTCAGAAACCTGCTATACCCTAAATAATTCGAGTTTCAGGAAGGCGGCAAGGGAAGGAATCCCGATCAGCTTACTTAAGTAAGTGATTCGGGTGACTGAACGTCGCCAACGCACATGCAACTTGAAGTATGACGGGTATAATTGACATGAATCACGGACAAGGACGTTGGTTTCAGGCTGTCAATGCAAGAGATGGACACTTTAGCGGCAGCCGAAATCCTTTTGCTAAAAAGGTATTGACGCTCCAATAGGGTAGCAGTAAGATGCGCCCGCATTCGGCGAGTAGCGCAGCTTGGTAGCGCAACTGGTTTGGGACCAGTGGGTCGGAGGTTCGAATCCTCTCTCGCCGACCAATTTTCTTCCTTAGTAAATCAATCGTTCCTCACTCGTCTCCTCTTGTAACATTGTCTATTCACACTACTCGTTTATAAAACTGTTCGCTTATAAAAGTCGTCCTTTGTCACATCAGTCCTTTATAAAAATAGGGTTTTATCTCGACTTTTCTGGCGTCGCTCATTGCCATATTTTCCTTGCTTTTAGTTCAGAATGTTCCCAAAAAACCGGACAGAAAATTGGGTGTTCATTATCCTTTATATTATTTATCCTTTTGTTTTTAATGAATAAAATAAAAAACATTCCAGTTGTTTAAAAATAATACTGACTTTACCTCACCGTATTTAAATGTAAGTTTATGTGCGGCCAACATTCGCGATATTTATATATTCGCTTTGTTGAAATCGTCTTTTATTCAAACATGGAAGATGTTTAGATCATGAAAAAAACAACACTGCTGCTTTCCACTCTGATTGCTTGTGCCATGGGAATGTCTGTTGCTCAGGCAACACAAACGGTATCTTTGGGTTATGCTCAGGCGAAAGTCGATGACTTCAAAGATCCAAAAGGGATTACGGCTAAATACCATTATCAGGGTGATTCCGCGCTTGGCATTATCGGTTCTTTCACTTATGTGAGCGCGGAAAAACTGAGTATTATCAGAATTCAAGCAGTGATGTTTATAAGCTGAAATACTATTCACTCATGGCTGGTCCATCCTACCGCTTTAACGACTATGTCAGCGTTTATGGTTTGGCGGGTATTGGCCGTGGTAAATCCAGTTGGGAAGAAGACGGGGATACTTTCCGCCAATCTGGTAGCGAAAGTAAATCCAGCTTTGCTTACGGCGCTGGTATTCAAATTACGCCAGTAGCAAACTGGGCGATTGATATTGGCTACGAAGGCACGAAGATTTATGAAACGCGTGTAGACGGTTTTAATATTGGCGTCGGTTATCGTTTCTGATTTGCCTATTATTGAATACCGGTGGACAGGCCTCTGCCGGTGATTACTACTTTTCCCCTTCTTTATTTTTTTCATAAAACTTTCTATCGATTTATTGCGATTGTAGTGAAGCCAGACGAGAAGCGATTCATTGTTCATCGGCTTAGCGTAAAGAAATCCCTGAATATATTTGACGCCGCGCCGCTGTAAATACATGAACTGCTGCTCGGTTTCTACGCCTTCCGCGACGGATTGAAGATTGATGCGATGGCTCAAATTAATAATCGCATCAAGAATAGGTGCTTCTTCATCCGGTGATGAAATGGCGCTAACGAATCCCTGATCTATTTTTAGGCAATCCAGCGGGAAGTTTTGCAGATAAGAGAGTGAACAGTGTCCGGTGCCAAAGTCATCAATGGCAATCATAAAGCCATCTTCACGCAGCTGATGCAGGCGCTGTATGATTTCAGGACCGTTGCTGATGAGGTTACGTTCTGTCAGTTCCAGCGTAATGCTTAATGAATGAGAGGCGACCTTCTCGGCGAAGCGGTGTACGTCTGAGACAAAATTGGGATGATGCAAGTGCTCGGCTGCAACGTTTAGCCCCAGATGAAACCCCGGTTTTACCTGCCAACTGGCAATATCTGACGCGACCAGATCAAATAAATGCCGGGTGATGGGAATAATCATACTTTCTGCTTCGGCGGCAGAGATAAATATATCGGGCCTGATCCACTTCCCGTTGCTGCGTCGCCAACGCAGCAATGTCTCAACGCCGGTGCAGGTTCGCGCTTCTGCATCATAGATGGGCTGGTAATAGACGGAAAACTCGCCGTTAGCGATGCCCTTACGGATTTCGTCACGGAATAATAATTTACGTTTTTGCCAGTACCACATCGCCGTAGTGAAAAGCAGAGAGAGAATAATCGCCAGTGGCAGAAACGTGAAGAATGCCTGCTTCCAGTTGGTTATTTCTTGAGAAGCGGGGGCAGTGACATTGAGGGTAATCGGGAAGCGATTCGATTTGATTTCAAGCGCAGAGGTAGAAAATAGGCCGGTGCGGGGCGTAATCGCCGGGCCAGTTTGAATCGGGTGGCCGTTATCCATTTGCAGGATAAGCTGGTAGCCGCGAATTTTGCTTATCGCAATCATGAGGTCGATCAGATACTGCGCATCGACCATGGCGTAAGCGCCGTAACCCGTAAGAGGCATCTGGACGAAGATCAGCGCCGGGCGTTCTTTCACGTTGTCGGAGCCTGCAATTGACAGGCTCCAGCGTTCAGAATAGCTCTCTGGCAACGGCTGTTGAATGATGCGACTTATTGGCGTCACCGTGTTGCCGAACGTTGAAGAGCAATAGACGTTGGTATTATGGATAACGCCGATAGCACGAAAGTAAGAAAAGACGGAACCAAGACGTCGCAACTCATCGCCGATGACGTCGCAGGGCTGGCCATGAAAGCGCTGTAGGCGATCCACCATATTCCATGCCTGTGTCGAAATATTCTCGGCATGATTCATCGCGATTTGCGCAGTGGATTCCAAATCACGCTTTACCATTAATCTGGATTCAACAAAAGTGAACAGCAATCCAAGCAGCAGCGGCAACATGCCTGCAATCAGTAGCTGTAATAGATTGATGTTATGTTTACTACGTCTGGGGCTCATCCACATCTCCTTTCTGGCAGCAGAGGCCTATATAGAGACGTCCTTTTCTCCTTCTCCGTGAATTAAAGGAGATCGCTGAATAGAGGTTATTATAGTGCCTATTTGCTGAAAGGTATGGCTATGAAAAGTTGTCTGGCAATTTTATTTTAGCCCCTCTTCAACGAGGTCGGCCCTTTGGGATTTATTGTTTTTATCATGATGAGATTTTCGAAGAGTAGGGAATGTTATGATCATAACCATCCTTTAAGGACATTAACCAAAACTGGCGCATAAGGCACCAACTCGCCATTTTTAGGCGTACAGAGATCGTTAATGACTAATTGCAAAAGTTCGGCATCTTCCAGCCCTTCATCAGGATTAACACCATTAGCCCACAATAACGTGTTGATAGCCTGCTTACGTGTTTCAATCAGTTTTTTGTTATGAGTTTCATTATCACCTAGATTAAGCACCCGAATGGTATTTTGTGCACGAGATGTGGTGCCAGTGACGTGACCACTGATCATAAATTGCAATTCTGTTTCACAATCTGCCATTAATGGCGTGAGTGAAAAAGATTGTGAGCCGTGGGCCTTATCGCACTGGTTTAGCGTGGTACAACTCGCCACGATGTTGGTAAAGTCGAGGCTGCGCTGTGGTGCAACGTTGCGAGCCTGAACATGTTCATTCATGGTGTCATTGTGATCACCACTTATCGGTTTACAACAATAGGCACACAGACCAAATTGCTCTTTGGTACAGGCGTCACGGATGTCCTGACGAACGGCTGGTGTCAGGTCATCATAGTGACGAGTAGGATTGGCACGTTTCCAGGTTGTCAGCCTGACAGGCTCAATGCCTTTAGTTATTTTTCTCACCGCGTAACTCCTGTTTGCGCAGTAATAGGCGAGCTTTGGTGAGTTCCAAATTAGTGGCAGGTAACTCTTCTGTCAGCTCGTTTAGCAATGTTTTAGCTTGTGCTAACTGATTGCGCTGGATTAAATCCAACAGATCGTTAAATTTTGATGCGATATGCGCATTGCGGATATCTGTATCCATTACATCCAGTAAGACGCTGTTAGCATCCTGACCATATTGGGATTGCACCTCAGTGAGCTTGCCGTCATCCAATAAGTACACCAGCACATCTTTGCTGTCGCTGATCACCAGCGGTGAGTGGGTGGTCAAAATAAACTGGCATTGTGGGAAGGTGGTGGTTAGCCGTTCAATGATACTGCGTTGCCACGAGGGGTGCAGGTGCATATCCACTTCATCGATCAGAATAACGCCTTGCCCATGTAGAGGGTTATCTAATGCTGGGTTCATAATTGCCAACCGACGAGCAATGTCACCCACCAGCGCCATCAGTGATTTTTCACCCTGAGAAAGTTGCAACACGTTGAAGGTTTCACCGTTTTTATCGACGGACATATACAATTGGGGTTTACGACGCACCCGGAGGTTAGAAAAGTCTGGCATAAAAGCGGAGATAGCGGATCGAACAGCGGTAAGTTGAGGATCTTTTGACGTGTCCTTTATTTCACGCATCAGTTGAAAAGCATCTGAGAGTTTTTTTATTTCACCAGATAGCTCTTCAAATCTCCCTGTCTCTATTTTGTTGAGTCTTTCTGGGACATTTTCAAGATCGTTGAGAATCCTTGAAACTCTCTCAGGGGACTCCTCCATCATTCTCAAGAATGCCAGCGCCTCTCCATCTTCATTTTCAATATCTTCCCGCTCACGAAACCATTCGAAAAATCGACGAAAATCTACGCCTTGATTGAGCGAATTATCGTATCCATCCAACTGTTGGAAACGGTGTTTGCCTTTTATTTTCAGCGGAATATCCAGCACGCTGCGTTCAACCGGATAAAACGCGATTAGCGGCAGGCTGCTTTCATCATTTTCAGTTAACGCGGTGCGGTAACGATCAGACAGTGCGGAGAGGTCATTCAACTGGCTGACATGTTGCCCTTTTTGGCCGCTACGTGCCTTCGCTAGCGTCCAGGTATAACTCGCTTCTTTTTCCCCATCATGCTCTGGATGCTGCGCACCACCGTGAACCGTAATCTCAATGGCGCCGGAAGGCTGTCGGTTAGTAATGGTGTTTTCGCTGATAGTGGCACTGGTGCCTTTTTCGCTGCGTATTCGTGCCACTAACCAACCGAGCGACGTTGCCATTGCCTGTAGAATAGATGTCTTTCCTGCGCCGTTGTTACCGACCAGTACCGTGACATTGGAAGGATAATCAGCCGTTGGCGCGATGGGGGCATCCAAAGACGCAAAACGCCCGACATTGTGCAACTTGACTTGCTTTATTTTCATCATCCGTTCCTTAGGTAGACATTATTCGTCACACGGTGAAGTGTACAAATCTTCATACAATGATACATCCCTTTGTACGACTAATGGGTGGTATTAATTCTCGTGAAGGTAACCTGAGTGTCGAATCCATTGGAACGGTTGTGGTTGTGAGGTTGCACCTGATGAAATAAGGGAAAAGGTTACCGTTCCTGCATGGCTTGCAGCGCCTGCGCGCATGCCCATGCTGAGCTCCATGCCCATTGGAAGTTATAGCCGCCGAGCCAGCCGGTCACATCGACCACTTCGCCGATGAAATACAGCCCCGGTACCGCGTTGGCTTCCAGGGTTTTGGAGGACAGCGCGCGGGTGTCAACGCCGCCGATGGTCACTTCGGCCGTGCGATAGCCTTCCGTGCCGTTTGGCTGTACGCGCCACTGTTGCAGGCTCTGTTCCATCTGCGTTTGCTGTGCGCTGTTGAGCTGTTTCAGTGTGACGTCCGGCAGCTGTCCTAACGCTTGCAGACATTCAACCAGTCGTTTAGGCAGCCACTGCGCCAGCGTGTTTTTCAGACTTTGGTTTGGGTGAGCGGTGCGTTCGTCATTAATGAGCTGGGTGAGATCGCGGTCGGGCAGCAGATTGATGGTGACGAATTCACCCGCTTGCCAGTAGCTGGAGATCTGCAAAATAGCCGGGCCAGAAAGCCCACGGTGCGTAAACAGGATATTTTCACGGAACGTCACGCCGTTTTCTGCGGTGACGACGGTAGGCACAGAAACGCCGGAGAGCGTTTGCAGCTGTTCGAGCAGCGGCTTGTGCAGCGTAAAGGGTACCAGCGCGGCGCGAGTGGGGAGCACGTTGATCCCGAACTGTGCAGCGAGTTGGTAACCGAGCGGTGTCGCGCCCAGACCAGGCATCGACAGGCCGCCGCTGGCAACGACCAGCGATGCGCTCTGGAATGATGTACCGTTGTTTAGCTGGATGGTGAACCGATCGTCTGATTTCTCTACCGAGGTGACTTCACTGCGCAGACGGAGAGTGACGTTAGCCCGTTCACACTCAGTTACCAGCATGTCCACGATTTGCTGTGCGGAATCATCGCAGAATAGCTGACCGAGCGTTTTCTCGTGGTAAGCGATGCGGTGGCTGTTGACCAGACTGATGAAATCCCATTGGGTATAACGCGCCAGTGCCGATTTGCAAAAGTGAGGATTGTGGGACAGGTACGCCGCCGGTTCTGCATACATATTGGTAAAGTTGCAGCGACCGCCGCCGGACATCAATATTTTCCGGCCAGCCTTCTTGCCGTTATCGAGCAGTAGCACACGCAGTCCGCGTTGTCCTGCCTGTGCTGCACAAAACATGCCTGCTGCACCGGCACCGATGATGACAGCGTCAAACTGTTCCACAATGCATTTCTCCGATGAGTGAATCGATCTTCTTGGATGGCCGCAGGCATAAGCTGCGGGGCGGCAAATTGTAGTGTTGGTTTTTGTTCGATACCAGCGTAACAATTTGCGTATTTTAGTAAAAATATATAATTATTTGATTTTTATTGATTAAGTGATTTTTCCGTCGATCCCCATCACATATTAAGTCAAAAAAATGTCATATTTTGCTTTTCCCGACCCCTGCTTGTCGCCGATAATGCGCCGCGTTCATGACCACTAAATGGCCTAACGTTTATGCTACATTTATTTGCCGGACTGGATTACTACACCGGCCTGATGTTGATATTGGCTTTGTTGTTTGTACTCATGTATGAAGCCATTAACGGTTTTCACGATACTGCGAATGCCGTTGCCACTGTTATTTATACCCGCGCTATGCGCGCAGAGTTTGCCGTTGTTATGGCGGGTATCTTTAACTTCTTTGGTGTATTGCTGGGCGGCCTGAGCGTAGCCTATGCGATTGTTCACCTTCTCCCCACGGATTTACTGCTGAACGTGAGTTCGGCGCACGGCTTGGCAATGGTGTTTTCCATGCTGCTGGCCGCCATTATCTGGAATCTGGGTACCTGGTATTTCGGTATTCCTGCCTCCAGTTCTCACACGCTGATCGGTTCTATTATCGGTATTGGTTTGACTAACGCGCTGCTGACGAATACCTCCGTCGTGGATGCGTTGAACGTGCCAAAAATGATCAGCATTTTCCTGTCGCTGTTGCTATCGCCGATTGTGGGGATGGTGGTTGCGGGCCTGATGCTGCTGGTGCTGCGTCGGTTCTGGAACAACAGTAAAAAGCGTAAACGTGTGCACCTGACGCCTGTCGATCGCGAAAAGCAGGACGGCAAACGTAAGCCGCCATTCTGGACGCGTACCGCGCTGATTCTATCGGCGATTGGGGTGAGCTTCTCTCACGGGGCAAACGACGGTCAGAAAGGTATCGGCTTGATTATGCTGGTGCTGATTGGCGTCGCGCCAGCCGGGTTCATTGTCAACATGAACGCCTCTGGCTATGACATCAGTCGTACCCGCGATGCCGTTGTCAATTTGCAGGAATATTACAAGCAGCACGGCGACGCGTTGACGCACGTTATCGATCTGTCTCCGCCTGTGATTCCTGCGCCGGAAAACACGATTCCCGGCAACGGCCAGAAAGAGTTTCACTGTGACAGTTCACGCGTGATGATTGCGATTGAACGTACACAGGGCCTGCTGAATAACCTGAAAAGTTACGACCAGTTGAGTCCTGAAGATCGTAGCAGAGTGCGTCGCTTGCTGATGTGTATCTCGGATACGATGGATCGGGTGATCAAGCTGCCAGAAACGTCGGGTGAAGATACACGCTACCTGAGCAACCTGCGTAAAGACATGCTGCAGACGGTTGAGTATGCGCCTCTCTGGATTATCGTGGCTGTCGCATTGGCGCTGTCTCTGGGCACGATGGTGGGCTGGAAACGCGTGGCTGTGACCATCGGTGAGAAGATTGGTAAGAAAGGCATGACCTACGCACAGGGCGTTTCGGCGCAGGTGACGGCGGCTCTGTCGATTGGCGTTGCCAGCTACACCGGTATGCCGGTTTCCACTACGCACGTATTGTCCTCGGCGGTTGCCGGGACGATGATTGCTGACGGTGGTGGCGTACAGGGCAAAACGATAAGAAGCATTCTGCTGGCCTGGGTGTTGACGCTGCCAATCTCAATGCTGATGTCCGGTACGCTGTACTGGCTGGCGTTGAAGCTGATCTAACTGCGGTCATTCATCACGCATAAAAAAACGTAGGGAACGTTTTTCAACGCCGCTTGCGGCGGCCCGTAGGGGGACGGACAAGGATGTTCGTCATAAAAAAAGGCGATTCTGTGGGGAATCGCCTTTTTACTTTTTATCGACGTTCATGGTGTTAATACCAGAGAGTGTGTAAGTACCAATAATTATATAAGTACGATGTTTTAATACCATATCATCATGGCAATCAGGCTGATGACAATGAGGCCACACAGGGCGGTCGTGAGCAGGAATTGTCCCCGCACCCGCTCGCAGCGGCGAATAAACTCAGGGTCGTGATGATCAAGATAGCGTTGTGCGTAGATATAGCCTACCAGCCTGATTTGCTTGCTTGGCTGGCCGTGCGAGGTAAAGAATCCCCCTCCGTCAACATATTGGTAAAGCAGCGGGTCACAGTCACGCAAAACCAGCAGTAACACGCGTAATGAAGAGTAGTACCTCGCCATATTAATGATGCAGACGATACATAAAGCCCAGAAAAGCGCAAATGTACTAATCATGCTTCCCTCCCGGTCGTTCTATTCGTCAGATTCGATGGCCACACATTCCCGTTGCCCACCTGTGACCGATGACAAGCGTTACGATGACCAGCGACGCTTATCTACGACATTTTTCTGCGATGTTTTTCGACGACGAATAGTTATGCCACGTGCTTACGCACGATTTTATTGTCATTTTGGATAGCCAACAGCATCACGGCTAGCCCCGTTCTCGTTTTTCATCCCAGAGGGCGGCGGACAGGCGCACCGCCCCCTACTTGTAGTGTAGAAGAAGAATGTTCTTTTGTGCCAGAGGGGCAGGCGCAATCGGCATGAAGGACGATTTTCGGCGAGATAATGCCCTTTCTGAAAGGAGAAGCTGCGCGATTTAACTGTGAAAAGGAGCGGTTTCTACTACACTTATTAATAGAATTAACAGGTTTGAAAACGGGTTGTGATCGACTGAACAGTCCGATACCGCGGATGAGTGCTATCCTATAATCCGCTGTTAAGTATCAGATTGGCAGGAGAAATAGCTGCTAACCCTTAATTAGTCTTTACGGAAGGAGTCTTATTATGGCTTACAAACACATCCTTATTGCTGTTGACCTTTCTCCAGAAAGCAAAGTGTTAGTGGAAAAAGCCGTTTCAATGGCAAGACCGTACAATGCGAAAGTCTCGTTAATCCACGTCGATGTGAACTACTCCGATCTCTACACGGGGCTTATCGACGTCAATCTGGGTGACATGCAACAGCGTATCTCTGAAGAAACCCAGAACGCGTTGACCGAACTGTCACAGAGCGCAGGCTACCCCATCAGCGAGACGCTGAGCGGCAGCGGCGATTTAGGGCAAGTGCTGGTTGATGCGATTAAGAAATACGACGCCGATCTGGTGCTGTGCGGCCACCATCAGGACTTCTGGAGCAAATTGATGTCTTCGGCGCGCCAGCTGATTAATACCGTGCATGTCGACATGCTCATCGTGCCGCTGCGTGATGATGAAGACGAATAAAAATTAGCTTTTTTTGCATTTTTTTTCAGTGACGAAAGGCACGGCCTTCAGGCTGTGCCTTTTGTTATATAACAAAAACTTATGGCAAATTTCCCTTCCTAAATCGCCGAAAAACCCTTCCTATCTCATTGGATTCTAACGTTTATCTGAAAAGAAAACGCTTGCTTAAATATCCATCGCCAGTGTTATAGTCCAGAGGACACAACATCATTTTCACCGATCCCACAAGCTTCTGCGTGTCTAAAAATAAAGAAGCAGAAGGGAGCTTATTCGTTCAATCAGGAGCTGTTCATGGCACAAATCGTATCTCTGGCGAGTTTTCTTGATTCTGTTCAACAACGCGATCCGCATCAGCCTGAATTCCTACAGGCCGTTAATGAAGTGCTTTCCACTCTGTGGCCTTTTCTGGAGCAGAACCCTCACTATGCGGATTACAGCCTGCTGGAGCGATTGGTCGAACCGGAACGTGTGATTCAGTTTCGCGTCGCGTGGACGGACGACAAAGGTCAGGTACAGGTGAACCGCGCCTGGCGTGTCCAGTTCAGCTCCGCGATCGGGCCGTACAAAGGCGGTATGCGTTTCCACCCGTCCGTTAACCTGTCGATTCTGAAATTCCTCGGGTTCGAGCAGACGTTCAAGAATGCGCTGACGACGCTGCCAATGGGCGGTGGTAAAGGCGGTTCGGACTTTAACCCGAAAGGGAAAAGTCAGGGCGAAATCATGCGTTTCTGTCAGGCGTTGATGACGGAACTGTATCGTCATCTGGGTGCGGACACCGACGTTCCGGCGGGCGACATCGGCGTGGGTGGCCGCGAAGTCGGTTTCATGACCGGCATGATGAAGAAGCTGACCAACAACACCGCGTGCGTCTTCACCGGTAAAGGGCTGTCGTTCGGCGGCAGTCTGATTCGCCCTGAAGCGACGGGCTACGGCCTGATCTACTTCACGGAAGCGATGCTGAAACGCCACGGTCTGGGCTTTGAAGGCATGCGTGTTGCGGTGTCCGGTTCCGGCAATGTGGCACAGTATGCGATTGAAAAAGCGATGGAGCTGGGTGCGCGTGTGGTCACAGCATCGGATTCTAACGGCACGGTGGTGGATGAAAACGGGTTTACCCCAGAGAAACTGGCGCTGCTGGAAGAGATCAAAAATAAACGCTATGGCCGCGTGGAAGATTATGCGCGTGAAGCGAAACTGACTTACCTTGCAGGTAAAACGCCGTGGGAAGTGCCGGTAGATATCGCGCTGCCGTGCGCCACGCAGAATGAGCTGGATCTGCCAGCGGCGCAGACGCTGATTGCTAACGGTGTGAAAGCTGTGGCAGAAGGTGCCAACATGCCAACCACGATCCCGGCGACCGATGCGTTCCTGGATGCGGGCGTGCTGTTTGCGCCGGGCAAAGCGGCTAACGCTGGCGGCGTAGCGACATCCGGGCTGGAAATGGCGCAGAACGCAGCACGTTTGGGCTGGAAAGCCGAGAAGGTGGATGCGCGCCTGCATCACATCATGCTGGATATTCACACTGCATGTGTGCAGTACGGCGGCGAAGGCAACCAGACTAACTACGTGCGCGGTGCCAACGTGGCGGGCTTTGTAAAAGTGGCCGACGCGATGCTGGCGCAGGGCGTGGTGTAACGCCTTAGTCCTTTTGAGCGCCTGTATTCGCAGGCGCTTTGACTTTTCACTTATTTATCTAAGTTTTAGCGACATTTCTTGCTGGACACTGCTTCCTGCCTTTCTTTATCTTAATCCGCATTGCGTATCGTCGGGTTTCTGTTCCTGACCTCCGGTACAACCCGTTCTCTTCAAGGCTTACACCATTGTGAAAATCAAACATCTTCCTTTCGATCAGAATCGTAATGGCTGGTCGGCAGATCTTATCGATAAACCGAATTACCCACAGCAGCGTGGAAAAATAACCGCGGACTGGCTGGTGATCGGCGCAGGCTATGCGGGGATCGCCTTTGCACAGCGTCTGGCTGAACAGCGTCCGGATAAACACATTATCCTGCTGGATGCGGGCGAGATTGGCGACAATGCATCTGGGCGTAATTCTGGTTTTGTCATCGATTTGCCGCACAACATCGGCAGCTCGACGGCTGAGCTGGAAAAAGCGGCGGCTTATCGCCGTCTGTTGCAGTCCGGCGTGGCGCATCTGAAAGAGAAGGTGGAGCGCCATGCTATCGCGTGTGACTGGAGCGTGGCGGGGAAATATCACTGCGCGGTCAGTTCGACGTTCAACGGCCTGATCGATACCTATGTCCGTGAATTGAACGACCTGGGTGAATCCTATCAGGTGGTGGAAAAAGACGAGCTTGCTCGTCGCCTCGGCACGTCTTTCTATCATCGCGCCGTGTATACCCCCAATTGCATTCTGCTAAACCCGGCGGCGCTGGTGGTCGGATTGGTGGCGAATCTGCCAAAGAACGTGACGGTTTATGCCCATTCTCCGGCACTGAATATCGAGACAGGTTCGCGCATTCGCGTGGAAACGCCCTATGGCGAGATTCAGGCAGATAAGCTGATGATGGCGATTAACGGTGCGGCGCGCGGCCTGCCGCTGTTCAATGGTCGGGTGTTTGCCGTGGCGACGTTCGCGACGCTGACGGAGCCGTTGAATGCGGAACAGATAGCACGTATGGGCGACATGCCGGACTTGGGGCTGACACCGGTCAATGCGCTCGCCAGCGCGACGCTGCGCTATACGCGTGACCATCGTTTCCTGATTCGGGAGCATGTGAAATTTGCCCCGGAACTGGTCAATAGTGCGGTAGAAACCGGACGCCACGCGCGGCGTCATGCGGCTATTTTTGCCCGCATGTTCCCACAGTTGAGTGATGTGAAAATGGCGCATACCTGGTCAGGGCTGATTAGCGTCACGCGCAACGGGGCGCCAATTTGGGGACAGCTAAGCGACAATGTGTACGCGTCCGCAGGCTGTAACGGGGCAGGTCTGTCGAAGCAAACCGCTGCCGGACATATTCTGGCGGATTTGGCGCTGGGTGAAGACAACCCGCTGATTGGCGATATGCAATCGCTCGGGCAGGCGAACTACCTGCCGCCACGCCCTTTCCTGGATGTCGGGGTGAACGGTTACCTGACGAGCGAACGCTGGAAAGCCCGCAGCGAGAGATAATACTGCCTGCCAATGGCAGGCAGTATCTCTACGATTTCTCCATTATCAGCGCTCGACACACGCGGTCAGCCATTTCGGCTTCCCGCGAAGCGTCGGTTAGTTAATGGCCGCGATAATCGTCAGTTGATCGTTCAGCCGCTGTTTGGTCAACGCGTCGGTGGCGCTGTCGCGCTGTTGCGTCAGCTCCGCCACGCGTTTCTCCCTCTGCGCGGCATCCGGCAGCAGCAGTGCTTTTACATTGATGGATTGCACATTGCTGTAGCGACCGTCGTCTGACGTCGGCACGCTGATTTTTCCGCTGTTGAGCAGCGATTCGACGATGTGGCGTTCGCGCTCATAGCCCTGCAATCCAGCCAGCTTCCAGCGCTGCGGTACCGTACCCTCGTATTGGCCTTTTTTCACCTCGGTTAGATAGCGGATGGTCAGGTTACGAATCGTACCCGCCTCTTCGCCATATTCCGCTTTGGTGTCTGACAGTACCGGGAACTGCTTACCTTCCAGCACGCCGCCTTTTTGCGTCAGGTGGCCCATACGGTAGCTATTCATACCCAGACGAATCGGCATGTCGTCGGTAACCGGCGTGCCGTTATTCATTTTCAGGTCGGTAATGCGTTGCCCGGCAGGTTTTGTCAGGTCGATGGTGTAGGTCACGCCGTCGAAGAAATCATTGGTGGAATATTTGGACGCGCGGCGCTGCGGATTGAAACTGTAAGTCACATCGCCGTCCTGTAGCTGGTTGAAATAACCCGCTGACCATTCCATGTATTTCTTCAGTTCTTTTCCGGTGAGCTGATAAACCGTGATTTCACCGCCAGCATATTGATAGTTAAAGGCAATATCCTTGGCGGAGATGGTGCCGACGTTCAGCTTGGGCCGATCGTTATCAATTTGCAGCGCGATCACCTGCGCTTTGGGGGCGTAATGGCGGCTGGCTTCCTGGAACAGGGCGCTGATACCCGTGTCCTGTACGTGTACCTGAGGAATGCCTTTCACGGCATCTTGCGGCACCAGATCGTGCCCGAGGAGCTGCGCAATCGGACGGTTGGCGTTGGCGCGCAGGGTATTGTGATAAGGCTCGTAGATATCTTCCATCTTGCGGTCAGAATCCACGTCCTTAATTGAATAGGTATAGCTGTCCTTATTGATTAGCACGTATTTGCCGTTCTGTTGTTCAAACTGCAAATCGATGCGCGATAGTGCGCGGCCATATTTGTCTGGTTCGGTGACGATCACGCCATTTATCACCTCTTTATCCACTTTTACGTGCATATGGCCCGCGACAATAGCGGCTAACTCAGGGTTCGCGCGAGCAATGTCGCCCACGCCGGTGCCCGGCCGCTGGTTCTCGTTATCGATGCCCATATGGGCAACCAGCACGATGGCGTCGACCTTATCGTGGATTTGCTGGATCACGGTTTTTACTGCCCCGACGGGATCGGTGAAGTTCAGCCCTTTCACGCGGTCAGTGCCTTTGGCGAATTCCGCTGTCATCGGCGTATCCATCCCGATGATGCCAATCTTCACGCCCTGTCGTTCGACAATTTTATAGGCGGGTAAGTAAGGTTTACCGCTCTCCCAAAAAATGTTGCCCGCCAGTGCGGTGCCTTTGAACTGGTCAAGCGAGGTGGAAAGCACGTTCAGGCCGAAATCGAACTCGTGGTTGCCCAGCACCCAAACGTCATAATTCAGGGCGTTAAAACCGAGGATCATCGGGCTGGTTTTGTCATTTTTGAAGGTTTCGACAAAGTTGCCCTGAATCGTATCGCCCGCATCAACCAGAATCACATTCGGCTGCTGTGCGCGAACCTTATGCACCTGCGTGGCGATCTGGCTCAGGCTGCCCGCCATGTTGGCGGTATCGGTGGCGTAATCCCAGGGAACAAAGGTACCGTGCAGGTCGGATGTCCCCAGAATCGTAATATTGACGGGTTCTTGAGCGGCCATAGCAGAAGCACTCAAACAAAGCAGAAGTGACAGAAGTGTTTTTTTCATTATGTCATCTTAGTGTCATAAAAGGTGATAGCGCGGGATTATGCGATTTGCTTCTCATTTGTGCTACAGACTTTGCAAATACAGCATAGGAAATGCGAAGCAGGCTAAGTTTTTAGCCGCTGACGCGTGTAGCGGCACAGCGGCGAGGATCAGGCGGGGAGATAGAAATCGAAGCGGTGGCTTTTGGTTTCCAGCATGGACTGTGCCGGTACGCCCGCCAGCGGCGGCGCATAGTCTGGTCGTTTGACCACGACACGTTTTTCGCCAGTGCGCGGGCAGGTTCCAGCAGCGCGTCGGCGTCGTCATCTGCGCCAACCAGCGACTGAAACACGCGCATCTCTTTCTTCACCAGCGCGCTCTTTTGTTTATGCGGGAACATTGGATCGAGATAAACCACATCCGGCGGCGGCGTGATATCGCGTAGCGCGGTCATGCTCGACGCGTGCAGTAGCGTCAGCCGCGCTTGTAGCCACGGGCCAATTTCTGCGTCCCGATAGCCACGCTGCAACCCGTCGTCCAACAGTGCCGCAACCACCGGATTGCGCTCCACCATGCGTACCCGACAGCCTAATGCCGCCAGCACAAAGGCGTCGCGCCCTAGCCCGGCCGTCGCATCTACGACATCCGGCAGGTAATCTTTTTTGATCCCCACCGCTTTAGCGACAGCCTCGCCGCGTCCGCCGCCAAAGCGACGACGGTGCGCCATGGTTCCGGCAACGAAATCGACGAAGATAGCCCCGAGCTTCGGCTCATCCAGCTTGTGCAGTTCCAGACGTTCCGAGGTCAGTACCAGCGCCATGACCGCATCGGGATCGGACACCAGCCCCCAGCGCGCTGCCAGAGAAGATAAGGCGCCACTGTCGGCGCCTTCTTCTGCGATTAAGCAGATGCTCATCCTTTGATGCCGTAATGCGCGAGCATGGCGTCCAACTGCGGTTCGCGACCACGGAAGCGTTTGAACAGCTCCATCGGCTCTTCGGAACCGCCGCGGGTCAGAATGTTATCCAGGAACGACTGGCCGGTTTCACGGTTGAAGATGCCTTCTTCCTCAAAGCGGGAATAGGCATCGGCTGCCAGCACGTCGGCCCACAGATAGCTGTAATAGCCTGCGGCATAGCCGCCTGCGAAGATGTGGCTGAACGCGTGCGGGAAGCGGCCCCAGCTTGGGCTTGGCACCACGGCCACCTGCGCTTTGATTTCGGCCAGCGTTGGCAGAATCTGTGCGCCTTTCGCAGGATCAAACTCGGCATGCAGGCGGAAATCGAACAGGCCGAATTCCAGCTGCCGCAGAATGAACAGTGCGGCCTGATAGTTCTTCGCCTCCAGCATTTTATCCAGCAGCTCCTGCGGCAGCGGTTCGCCGGTTTCGTGGTGGCCGGAGATAAAGGCCAGCGCTTCCGGTTCCCAGCACCAGTTTTCCATGAATTGGCTCGGCAGTTCGACCGCATCCCACGGTACGCCGTTGATGCCCGCGACACCGGCGGTATCGATCTGGGTCAGCATGTGGTGCAGGCCGTGGCCGAATTCGTGGAACAGCGTGGTGACTTCGTCGTGGGTAAACAGAGCGGGTTTGCCGTTGACCGGACGGTTGAAGTTACACACCAGATAGGCGACCGGTTTTTGCAGTTCGCCGTTGCCTTTACGCAGTTTACCCGCGCAGTCATCCATCCAGGCTCCGCCGCGTTTGTGTTCGCGGGCGTACAAATCGAGGTAGAAACTGCCACGCAGCTCACCGCTTTCATCGAACAGATCGAAGAAGCGGACATCCGGGTGCCAGACATCAACGTCTTTACGCTCTTTGGCGGTGATGCCGTAGATACGCTTAACCACTTCGAATAGGCCGTTTACTGCGCGGTTTTCCGGGAAGTATGGGCGAAGCTGCTCATCGCTGATGGAATACAGGTGCTGCTTTTGCTGCTCGCTGTAGTAGGTGATATCCCAGGCTTGCAAGTCATCCACATCGTAGTGTTCTTTGGCGAAAGCGCGCAGCTGCGCGAGTTCTTCTTCCGCCTGTGGACGGGCGCGCTTCGCCAGATCGGTCAGGAAATCGAGCACCTGCTGCGGGTTTTCCGCCATTTTGGTCGCCAGCGACTTGTGCGCATAGCTATCGAAGCCCAGCAGCTGTGCCAGCTCGTGACGCAGCGCCAACTCCTCCGCCATGATCTCGCTGTTGTCCCATTTACCCGCGTTCGGCCCCTGATCGGAGGCACGGGTACCGAAGGCGCGGTACATCTCTTCACGCAGCGCCTGATTGGTGCAGTAGGTCATTACCGGCAGGTAGCTCGGGATATCCAGCGTCAGCAGCCAACCATCGTGTTCTTTAGCCTCAGCCTGCGCTTTGGCTGCTGCCAGTGCGCTTTCCGGCATGCCATCCAGCTCGGTGACGTCGGTAATCAGTTTGCTCCAGCCCATCGTGGCATCCAGCACGTTGTTGCTGTACTGCGAACCAAGCTCAGACAGACGAGCGGAAATTTCGCCGTAGCGTTTCTGTTTTTCCGGCGACAGGCCGATACCGGACAGTTCAAAATCGCGCAGCGCGTTATCCACGGATTTCTTCTGCGCTACGCTCAGCGTGGTGTAGTGCTCGCCGCCGCGCAGGCTGCGATAGGCCTGATAGAGACCGGCATGTTGGCCGACCCAGGTGCTGTGTTCAGACAGCAGCGGCAGACATTGCTCATAAGCGCCGCGCAGCTCCGGGCTGTTCTTCACGGCGTTCAAATGGCTGATGGGGGAAAAAATGCGGCTAAGACGATCGTCACTGTCCGCCAGCGGCTGGCACAGATTATCCCATGTAAACGGCCCCGCTTGCGCCACTACACGTTCTACCGTCTCGCGGCATTCATCCAGTGCGGATTTTACCGCTGGGACAATATCTTCCGTTTTGATGCTGGAGAACGGGGGCAGGGTAAATGAGGTCAGTAATGGATTCGTCATGGTGCCGTCCTGATAATTGTGGGTGATCTCGTTGCCGGTAAGTGGAATCTGTTGAATATAGGCCGGCAAGGCGGATATCTACTGCGGATTAATAACTAAGATGAGGTCAAGCGTCGTGAAAATCAATGGTGGATTACGTGCGCGTCATGAAAGGGGATATCAGTGGTTAATGTGTCGCCCCAGAAGATATCATCAAGCGGTGTGGCCTACGCATTAAACGCTAAGATCAATATCGGCGGCTCGCCAATTTCCAACCTGCGCCAGTTAACAAAGGCGGCACATTCAATCAATTCCTGATATTGCTTAGGACTTTTGGCTTTAAAAACCGCCGCCTGTTCAATGTTAATGCACACCAACTCGCCCTGTTTAATCTGAACCCGGTTGAATTCTTCATCAAGGTTGGTCATGCAATCGATCCAGGCATCCATGTTGTGACCAAAAAATGCCGGGAAACCAAAAGCATCGGAAAATACCTGATAAAAAGAAGGCCAGTCTGTTATTTGACGGCCGTCTATACTGATATGCGTTATCGTCACGGTCTGTTCCTATTTATGCTTTGTTATGAAAAAGAATGGGAGTTGCTGAGCGTGAAAGCATGGCTCTCCTCTATATAGTGCGGTGAGGGTGTAAGGTACTCCGGTTTATTCAGCCAGTATTGTTCACCGAACATATCCAACATGGCCCAGTGCCACGCCTCATCATGCAGGATTAAGCCGCGGTTCGGCGTACCCAGAGGTTGATAACCATAAAGATTGGTGGCTTTTGCGGTGGCGGCGTCAGCGGGGATGGCGGCATACGTGATTAAGCACCAGCGAAACATGTGGCGTTCATGCCGCAGTTGCGCAAGATAGTCCTCTTCATCACAGAAAGATGAGTCATCATTCAGCCGTGCCATGCTGCTTTTGATCGTCGCCACCTCAAGAAAAGGCCTGGAGGCCTACTATCTCTGGTTGAGGTTTGATGATCAACCGCTTGACGTCTGGCACGACGGGGAAGGACGAGTACATGGGTTGCCATTCATCATCACACTCCCCATTCACGGTGCGTTACGGGAAACTAGCGGGGGAGGCTTGCATCATAGCCCGCATAAAAAAAACGAATTGCATAAGGGTTGCCTTGTTCAGTAAAGAATTCTGCGATTCTCTCCCGTTCCAGTCCGTAGCGGCGTGATAACAACCCTGCTTCGAAGGCGGCCTGCTGGCGGTCGCCTTTGGTTTCCGCCAGATTGTGAGCATAGCCGCAGATATAGCCGCGACGATAATCGTAGCAGTAAGGGTGGATGTCGTTGGTGGATTTTGGGCTGGCGGATCTCAGCCCAGCGAGGACGCCCCGCTCAAAATGGTTTCCCATGATAATGCTCCGTGAATGATCGTTATGTAATAAATAATATAACGCTTATTTATCACTCACCAGATCTGTTGAAAAATATTCCTGAATTCGTCGGGCGCGGTCTTTTCTTGAACAAGATGTATATACTATTGCCCTGCCTCCTGAACGGGCGAGGGGTCTGCGCCTGATGGGCACTCTGGGAATACGGAATAGTTAACAAGGAATAACAGCATGATGCACCCGCAAGACGCTTCTCCGGCGATTGGTATCGATCTGGGCACGACAAATAGCCTGATTAGCGTTTGGCAACATGGCGAGGCACGCCTGATACCGAATGCGCTAAATGATAACTTCACGCCCTCGGCCGTTAGTCTTGATGACGACGGCAGCATTCTGGTGGGCAAACCCGCGATTTCCCGTTTAACGACGCATCCACAGGTGTCGGCGTCGCTGTTTAAACGCTACATGGGAAGCAAGAAAACCTTCAGACTTGGGGACAAAACGTTCTCTCCTGCCGAACTGT
This sequence comes from Pectobacterium sp. PL152, assembly GCA_021907015.1. Taxonomy (GTDB): domain Bacteria; phylum Pseudomonadota; class Gammaproteobacteria; order Enterobacterales; family Enterobacteriaceae; genus Pectobacterium. The sequence continues at coordinate 2,572,622 of CP091064.1, forward strand.
CGGCCATGGTGTTGAAATCACTCAAAGCCGATGCGGAAAGTTATCTCGGGTATCCCATCAAGGATGTGGTGATCTCCGTACCAGCCTATTTCAGCGACGAGCAGCGCAAGCAGACGCGTTTTGCGGCTGAACTGGCGGAGCTAAATGCCGTTCGCTTAATCAATGAACCTACCGCCGCCTCTATGGCTTACGGCTTACACACGCAGGAACTGGGGCGTACGCTGGTCTTTGATCTGGGCGGCGGCACCTTCGACGTCAGCGTGCTGGAATATGCGTTTCCACTGATCGAGGTACACAGCTCGGCGGGTGACAATTATCTGGGGGCGAAGATTTCACGCAGGCGATAGTGAAAAGCTGTCTGAAAGCGTGGAAGCTTGAGGATTCGGCGATTCCTGCGACGGATCTGACACGTCTTTACAGCCAGGCCGAAACGCTGAAGTGTCAGCCCGGTTTTCCTGCTCAATCGAATGAGCTGGTATGGCACTGGCGCGAGGAAGAATGGCGCCTCGTGCTGGATGATGCAGAAATCGAAGCGGCCTGGCTGCCGTTGATGAACCGTATCCGTGCGCCGATAGAGCAGGCGCTGCACGATGCTCGCCTGAAGCCTGAGCAGTTAGACCATGTGGTACTGGTCGGCGGGGCATCAAAGATGTCGATTATCCAGAAGCTGGTGGTCAGACTATTTGGCAAATTACCTTATCAGCATTTGGATGCGGATACTGTTGTCGCCAAAGGCGCGGCGGTGCAGGCCGCCTGTCGGCTACGTGAGCAGGATATTGAAGAAGTGATCCTGACGGACGTTTGCCCGTACACCCTCGGGATTAAAACCGCCAACGACAAACAAAGCGGTCTGTTTTCCCCGATACTGGAGCGCAATACGGTGGTGCCGACTTCGCGGGTAGAGACGTTTTCCACGGGCTCTGCCGGACAGGACAACATTTGCATCGCGATCTATCAGGGAAAGCCCTTATGTCGATAACAATGTGTTTATCGATGAATTCACCATGCCGATAAAAGCGAAATCTTATAAGCAATCTATTGAGGTACGTTTCAGCTATGACATCAATGGGCTGCTGAAGTGGATGTTAACCTGCCGGACAGCGGCGATAACTTCACGAAAGTGATCGATCGCAGTCCGACGGGGCTGAGTGCCGAGCAACAGCAGAAAAGCCATCAAAAGCTGCAAGCGCTGAAGATTCACCCCAGAGACAATCTGATGAACCGCAACCTGCTGGCACGGCTGGAAAAAGCCTGGGCGCAGACGCGTTTGGAAGAGCGGCAGCAGATCGGCTTCTGGCTACGTGATTTCGAACAGGCGCTGGCGGAGCAATATGCCCCTGCCATTGACGAAACGCGGCAGCGTATTGAGCAGTATCTGGATGAGGTCTCTCGTTAAATATACCCGTCATCTTTCAAGCTGCAGGTGTGTTGGCTTCCTTACTCACCCCAGTCACTTACTTGAGTAAGCTCCTGGGGATTCCTGCGGTTGCCGCCTTCCTGCAACTCGAAATCTATTGGGTATATGCATGCGTGTCATTGCTACGCCGCCCAAATTATTTTCGTCAGGCCGATGTGGTGCCGGTGTCGGTTTTCTTGCCAGCCGGCGGCGGCCCGAATTGGTTCCAGCGGTTAATACTTGGCGCCAACAGAGGGAGCAGCAGAAATAGCGGGATGAGTACGCTAAAGACACTCATCACCCACGGCGTACTGGAGCCGATATCGTTATAGCGTCGACGTGCAGCAATCAGCAGATTGAGCACGATGAGCACCATCAGCAGTCCTTCAATATATGCCGGCGGCGACCCGATCCAGTCACTCGCGCGATAGAGAAAATAACCTCCCAACCCGCCTTGCATCAGGAAACCAAGACGGCCAATGCGGGCGTTTGTGCGCCAGAACTGCCACCAGTAGCTCTTTTTAGCCGGTGCGGCTTTGAACAGGCGTTCGCGCCGATCGGCGCATTGCAGCAGGATTTTTGCGACCAGTCGCAGCGTGACGTCTTCGTGCGGGTAGGACACATGCTCGGCTAAAAAACCCTGATCGCTGTTATCGAACAGGAACGCGTCATCCTTTGCACAGCTCTGAATCAGCTTGCCGATGAGGGTGACCCGCTTGTCATCGGAGAGCTGTTTTAGCTGCTTCTCCAACTCGTCCGACCCTTCGGTAAAGGCGGTGCGTATCGCTTCTTCCTGTTCCGTTTCTACGGGGAGCGCGGCCAGTCGCTCAAGGTGTTGTTCGGCCTGCTCTTCCTCTCCCACAAGGGCATAGAACGCGTGGAAAAAGATCTGGTAAATGATCGGTGACGCTGCCAACTCCGACTGCCAGTGTTCATCGGTAAGATAAAAATGGCTCGCCGCAGACTCGTTGTAAATCTCGCCGTTGCTGAGATATTCCTCAATAGAGACAGGGAAGTTCATCCAGCAGTGATAGTGCAGCGGCTCGGTGAGATCCAACTGCTTTTTCAGCGGAGTAACCGCATCGCCATTGCGGCATTCCGCCTTGCGGAAGCGTCGAGAGTGAATGCGCAGGGTGGGTTAAGGCCAGTTCAGGCAGCACCGATTGGCGCGGCAAGTCCAGACAAGATGTTGGATCGGTCATCATTAATGCGATCAGAATCGCCTGTCTCAGTTCTTCTCTGGCGCTGAGATCCTGCGGCTTCTCCACCCCTTGCGGGACCAGAGACGCATCGCACTCGTAGCGAGCGGACAGTTCGACCAGGCAGTCATTGATCGGGTCGATTTCCTCTGTGTGTATGCCGCTGCTATACAGTTTGTTTAGCTGATTCAGCGACAGCGGACGCCATTGTCGCAGCCAGGTTTGCGCTTGCAGCCAGGCGAATGATTTCTGATTGGTGAATGCGTCTGGCAGCTCCGCTTCTGACGACGAATACAGCCACTCTGTGAAAGCGTGAATCGCGCCAGAGGTGTCCAGCCAGGATAAGCGCTGCGACGCCTGAAACTGTAAGCCCTGTAAGATCAACGCATACAGCGGTTCATCGGGCAATGGCTGTGCCAGAATGTCCTGCAACAGGCGCTCATTACCCACGGTTAACATGCTGGCGTGCCAATACAGGCGATCCTGAATGGCCTCCCCGCTGTGCAGCAGCAGGTGTCGGTAGATATCCCGCAGCTCCTGCTTGCCCAGCTTCCAGCGGGCGTAGCTTTCCGCCATCGGCGACAGTGGCAGTTTCAGCGCCTCTCCCCAGCGTATCAGCATCTGGGTGTTGTGCTGTGAAATGAAGAAGCGCTGGCGCGGATCGTCCAGTGCTAACCCCGTCAGATCCGGCGCTGGCGTGTAGTTGAACGACTGAATCAATAAGGGAAGGGCATCTGGCTGGTGCTGTTTACACCAGTCGATCAGCCATTGCTCTGCCTGTGCATGGTGAGTGTGCTGATAAAGTGTCAGCCACAGCGTGAAGGCGCGTTCGTCTTCTCCGGTCAGGGCACAGAGGCTGGCACTGAGCGCAAGCCATTCCGCGTCGTTCGGTGTGGTATCCAACTGTTGCAGACAGTAATCGCGCAGTATGGCGTTAGGGACACTGGCATGGCTGTGCCAGCGCGCCAGTTTTTGCATCAGCGCAGGGCTGTCAGGCCAATAAATCGCGGTCGGATTGCGCAGCAGCGTGCCCAGCATAAATGCCGGACGGTTCCAGTACGTTCCGTTAGCTTGCTGGAAATAGAAGATGGTTTCCAACTGCGCGGGCAGGCTCAGGTGTGAGAGCAGGGAGAAATCGAACAGATCCTCATAGTCGAGTGAGTCGAGGAAGTGACGGACATCTTCCACTCCGTCGCCGGACAGCTCACCCTGCCGCTGCTGCCAGCGCAGGCGTTCGGCCAGCGTGCGAACACAGCGGATGGAGATGCAAGATTCGCGCATCAGGCGCTGAAGCAACGGCCAGCGAATGCGATCGATCACATCGAAAGCGTGTTGGTTCAGGAGCTGAATATAACGTTCCCAGTACAGCGGAACGAAACGTTCGGCTGGGTTGCTCAACAACAGCTCAAACGCGTTAACCAGCGCTTCTGCCTGGGGATCGGCGTGCTCGGTTGCCGGGGACGTGTCATGCGATTCTGCGGTGGTCTGTTCTTCATCGCCCGACGGCATGGGGTTTTTCGCCAGCTTACAGGCGGTGTCGTACGCGTCGCGCAGCTGTTTAAAGCCCTCGGGGTCGGTTTCCGGGTGAAACTGCGGTACTTTCTGACGATAAGCCTGACGGATAACATCCAGATCCTGAGTCGGCTCAATGCCTAATCGCTCCCAGCATTGTGTGTCCATTATATTTCCGCTTCTGGTAAGGACTCGGGCTTATCCATTTCTATCGGATCAACATCCCAGTCGAGGTCATGAATCGGGCAGTCTGGGTGGGTGTAGAGCGTGCCGATTTGGTTAATGTAGTCAGGATTCTGGCTAGCGTTGCTGAAAATGTAGCGCCGGCACTCTGGGTCTTCTTCATCCAGGGTGAGCCAGTAAGTGCGGCCGATTAAGAACGCGGCGTAATAATTTTCCCAACTGCGGTAATAGTAACGCGCCCTGTCGGCCAGCCGGGTGTGAATCCACAAGTTCTCTTTTTCGCTAATCCAGCCGTTGAGTAATCCGATGCGGCTCAGAAAACTCATGCGGCCCAGATCCCAGGCGCGGATCCCGCCTTCACCGCATAGCGCGGCCGTTTCGCTCACCAGCGCGAGTGCACCCTGTGTTTCTTCAGATTGATTGGCGCAATGCTGCTGCCATTCGGATGCCGTCAGGTGGTGCCAAAGGTGGTAGTAATACGCCAGACGCTCGGCATGGCCGCCGTCTGTCATATCGTTAATCATTGAGATCAGGCCTTCGCGGGACGTGATGCCCCAACTGTTGCTCAGACTGATGGGTTCACCGGGCTCATAAAAGGTCGGCTCGCAGAAGCGGGCGCCGTACTTGATATTGAGTGCGACCATCGGGGCGGAAAGCGCCATCAGCCAGCGCTGATATTCAGGTTCCATCAGAATAACGTCCAATTCCATCATGGTTAGCGTGCGATCGTACTTTATGTGCCTGAATATCGGTAGCTTTCAATCGAATGAAAAACGGCCATGTTTCACAATTTACTGATTTAATAAGATAAAAATAGCGGGTTTGCGTGGCGGTTCGCAGGGTGAAGCGTTGTTTCGGTATTGAGGGGATATTTTCCGCCTCAGACGGTTATACTGTCAGCTAATCGACGTTATTTATAAAAACTTCACCGGAAAGCAAGCATGTTAAGTTACCGCCACAGTTTCCACGCCGGCAATCACGCCGACGTGCTGAAACACACCGTTCAGAGCCTGATCATCACTGCCCTGAAAGAGAAAGAAAAACCTTTCCTGTATCTGGATACCCACGCGGGTGCCGGCCGCTATCAGCTTAGCGGCGAACACGCCGAGCGCACAGGCGAGTATCTGGATGGCATCGCGAAAATCTGGCAGCGTGACGACATTCCGGCTGAACTCGAACCTTACATGCAGGCCGTGCACACCTATAACCACAATGGCCAGTTGCGCTATTACCCCGGTTCCCCGCTGATTGCGCGCCAGCTGCTGCGTGAGCAGGACAAGCTCCATTTGACCGAGCTGCACCCCAGCGATTTCCCGCTGCTGCGCAATGAGTTTCAGAAAGATTCGCGCGCTAAAGTGCAGCGTGACGATGGCTACCAGCAGTTGAAATCTCAACTGCCGCCGCTTTCCGTCGCGGTTTCATGCTGATCGACCCGCCGTATGAGTTGAAAACGGACTATCAGGCCGTAGTGAAAGGTATTCAGGAAGGGCATAAGCGTTTTGCGACCGGCGTATTTGCGCTGTGGTATCCGGTGGTGCTGCGTCAGCACATCAAACGTATGCTGAAAGAGCTGGAAGCCACGGGTATTCGCAACATTCTGCAAATTGAGCTGGCGGTGCTGCCGGACAGCGATCGCTACGGCATGACGGCGTCTGGCATGATTGTGATTAACCCGCCGTGGAAGCTGGCAGCGCAGATGAAGAGCGTACTGCCTTGGCTGCATAGCGTGCTGGTACCAGAAGGCACCGGACATACGCTGGTGGAGCAAATCGTACCGGAGTAATGCGCACCGTTGCGGTGGGTGACCCGGTTGGTTTCTCCTATCGCAACCATAGGCATAACCTTTATTCGGCGTATGGCTCTGGCGTTACACTCTAGGCAAATTTTATTCACTTAAGCATGGATACACTGATGACCAAACACTATGACTACCTTGCTATTGGCGGCGGCAGCGGCGGTATCGCATCTATCAACCGCGCGGCGATGTATGGACAAAAATGTGCGTTGATCGAAGCAAAATATCTGGGCGGCACCTGCGTCAACGTCGGCTGTGTGCCGAAGAAAGTGATGTGGCATGCGGCACAGATTGCCGAAGCGATCCATCAGTACGGGCCGGATTACGGGTTCGATACCACGGTAAACCAGTTTAACTGGGGCACGCTGGTCAGAACCGTAGCGCCTACATCGATCGCATCCACCAGTCGTACGATAACGTGCTGGGCAAGAATAAGGTCGATGTTATCCACGGTTTTGCCCGCTTTGTCGATGCGCACACGGTGGAAGTGAACGGTGAAAAAATTACGGCTGATCATATCCTGATTGCGACGGGTGGTCGTCCGGTTCACCCACTATTCCCGGTGCGGAATACGGTATCGATTCCGACGGTTTCTTTGAGCTGGATGCGCTGCCGAAGCGTATCGCTATCGTCGGGGCCGGTTATATCGCGGTGGAGATTGCCGGCGTGCTGAACGGACTGGGTTCTGAAACCCACCTGTTTGTACGCAAACACGCGCCGCTGCGTAGCTTTGATCCGCTGATTGTCGATACGCTGGTGGAAGTGATGAACACCGAAGGGCCGACGCTGCATACCGAAGCGATCCCGAAAGCGATTGTGAAGAATGCCGATGGCAGCCTGACGCTGGAGTTGGAAAACGGTCAGTCACAGACTGTTGATTGCCTGATTTGGGCGATTGGTCGTGAACCCGCGACGGATAACCTGAACCTGAGCGTCACTGGTGTAGAGCTGAACGACAAAGGCTACATCAACGTCGATAAATTTCAGAATACCAACGTCCCCGGTATTTACGCCGTAGGCGATAACACCGGTGCCGTCGAGCTCACGCCGGTTGCCGTGGCGGCGGGGCGCCGTTTGTCCGAACGTCTGTTTAACAACAAGCCGGACGAGCATCTGGACTACAGCAATATTCCAACCGTCGTCTTCAGCCACCCGCCGATTGGCACCGTTGGGCTGACCGAGCCGCAGGCGCGTGAGCAGTACGGCGACGATCGGGTGAAAGTGTATAAATCTGCCTTCACCGCGATGTACACCGCCGTCACACAGCACCGTCAGCCGTGCCGTATGAAGCTGGTCTGCGTGGGCAAAGAAGAAAAATCGTCGGCATCCACGGCATTGGTTTTGGTATGGACGAAATGCTGCAAGGCTTCGCGGTCGCCGTCAAAATGGGCGCGACCAAAAAGACTTCGACAACACCGTCGCCATCCACCCGACCGCGTCGGAAGAGTTTGTGACGATGCGTTGATGGTGTAGGGAAGCGGGTTTTACTGCTTTTCTGAAAACGAAAATGTGCTGGTTGAATAGTGAACTATTTGGCCAGCATTTTTTTTTATGTGAGGAAACGCATGGTCTAGTTGATTTGTTCATATGGTACTTGCTCTGTTAGCGTAGTGAACTGAGTCAGTCCTCGATTTTCTCAATAAATAGATAACACATTGTTTAAAAACGATTGGATGGAATTTAAATAAATACTCATCTAATGATTCATAGTATATTTAATTTATTGCTAATAAAAATTTCATCTCAAAGTTATTTTTTCATTCATCGTTTTTTGCAGTAATAGGATTTTTATCATTTTCTTGTTACTGAATAAGAGTGTAGTGCGGTCACTTGTCTTAAATCTAAAAGTAATCTATAGCATGAATTGTTTCCCCATCGTTTGATTGTTGTAAATGTGATGTCATCGAAATCACAGGAACAACACAAGGAATGATTCTATGAGATATAAAGAAAGTTCAGTACTTAATGACTTTTTCTACGGACTTGATATAAAGAAGTTGCCTGATCAATTTCAGGAGTTAATTGATATCATGGGATTGGAGGATGCCTATATCTTTTCAAAATTATTTGGTGGTCAGTGTAAATATATTCCCAAGTCACCAAAGTGTTTTTGTTTAGATCTCAATGAGGATTCTGTCGAAAGATTATGCCATGAATTTGGTGGTTTAAGTATTGATGTTCCTCATGCAAAAAATATTGACAGACAGTTACGCAACCGTGAAATTATCAATTTATTAGATAGAGGTAAATCTCGAACGGAAGTTGCTAAAATATACAATCTTGGCGTAAGGCAAGTGGCTAATATCAAGAAGACAGTGTGCAAATAAAACCCCATGAATATTATTGATAAATAAAAAGCATCCAACACAACTTGGATGCTTTTTATTTATCACTTCTTGTTAAAGACTAATGGTTTACCGAATTTGAAATCTCCGGTTTTTGTCAAAAATCACTTAATAGATAAGACGTTGCGGCTCTATGTTCTCCCATTGCGAGCAGATAATCACCTTTTTCGGTATGGTAGAAAAAGATACTTACGCTTTTTGATTCTTGCCAGAAGAGGCATGTAGCACGGGATAGCCATCATAGGCGTAACAGCCCGTCGCTTTTCCTTTTCCAGATGTAATATCATTAGCATGGAACAGGAAAAGCAGGATTTCCCGATACTACTGCCAACATTGCCGCCGAACCTTTCAGATTAACTACCGCTACAATGCTCATAAGCCCGGAACAAAAGAAAAGATTGTCGATATGGCGATGAATGGCTCCGGAGTCAGAGAAACACCTGACAGGTAAGGTATTCACACAGCGAATTGAGCGGCATAACCTTAATTTACGAATTCATATTAAACGTCTGGCGAGGAAAACAACCTGCTGTTCACGCTCATTTGAAATACATGAAAAAGTCATCGGAACTTACATTGAAAAGATCACTAAAACGCATTTGCGTTATAACCGTCTCTTGATACAGTTCCGTTGCAACCAACATTCAGTGACCCTTTTCTTGAAGGAAAAATTTCCCATTTTATCAATGAAACCACGCGAAGTTAGCAAACTCGCAAAAATCGACCGCTAACAACCAGTAGAGAATAACAGAGGCTGTTAGCGGTAAAAGATGAATCAGGTCCAGTCTAAATATCCGCTTTCATATATCAAAACAATAGCGACTATTTTTTTGGTCCTTCCCAAAGGAGCTTAGATCTCATTTCTTGAGGAACAATTTCAAAAAGAGATGCTATATGTTATTTTTGCCCGCCATAAGCAATTGAAATATCCTCACTACAATTTTCGATATAATATTTCGCTTGAGTATTTAAAAATAAATATCATGCTCTTCAAACTCTGGTGTCAAGATAGTATAAGCCAAATTATGGACAAGTTCCGCCTCAAGATAGCATGATAAATCAGGGGTTTTTCAAAAGTCTGTCTATTTCTTATGTAAGGAATAGAAAGCAACAACATCTTAATGTATATTTCGTTTTTAATTTGACTTTATTCATTTCATTTCATTTCATTTCCTTGCTGGCATTGCAGTTGAATCTCCAGTTTCCTTACAAAGCTCCATAGCAGCAACCATCCTATGGTTACCTTCACTAATATAGTGTCTATCATTGTTGTCTACGTAGCCAGCGATTATGCCTTTTGGTTCTGAGTATAAAAACCGCCCATTCAGCATATCGTTTTATAAAATCGACTTGTTCAGGGTTTCTTAGACCAGTCTGCAAACTCTTTATGTTTGATAAAGGCTCTTTTGATGATAAAGCACCTATTTCTGATATATAACTTTTTATAACGGGCGCTAAATAATTTCCTGCCAAACCGAACAGCGCATACCCCGCCAACTCACCTGCAGTTTCTTTAGCAAAAAGCGTTAACCTACAGCTATAGTTAATATCCATGCCACAACTATTAAATCGGTCGTAAGCATTTAATCCCATATCTCTAAACTGATTATATAAATAAAATCCAATCTGCCTTTCCAACTCATTATATCCAGAAGCAGCGGAAATCCCATATAGCATATCATTGATAAATTTTGAATTCCCAGCCGCTCGGCACCCTCAAACATGGCTTCATTTTTGCTGATGTTTGACTAATCTCCTTACGCATGTCTATTTCACACTTTGGGCTTTCGTTACATGCAGCATATTTTTCAGCTAGCTTCTTCGGTTCTTCATGCATTAATAAGTTAAATTATAAAACGCTTTCAGCAGAATTATCACCACTATTTACTCCGCTAGTTTTACCAGTAATTGCTGCACCAGTTAAAGCACCAATAATTCTTCCGGTAGAGGTTATTTGAATTTCTCTTAAAGTAGGGTAAAAAATGTATTTCCTAATCTTTAGATCTCTTTAAATGAGACTCGGCCCTTCCCATTCAAGCTGATCCTTCAAATGATCAGAGACAATGGAAAACAGGTCAGAAAAACTTTTTAAGTGACTATTATAGAGCATGCTAATTTTTGCATTGCAATTCTTATAATAATATCGACAATGAGCATTTAAGAATCGTATATCACTTGATTCAAACTCTTCATGAGACAAGAGGTAGTAAAATCCATGAATTAATTCTGTTTCATATATTGCTGAACGATCTCTAATCTTGCGAAGAAAGCTAAACTGAGCCACCATGCGCAAATGAGGTAATGTTCCTTGCAATATGCTAAGGTAAATTTCATTTTTGTCATTTTTCACCTCTTGTCAGATCCAACCGCTAAGTAAATTATAGCCACAACCTAAAGAAGTGGCTATCTGAAAATCTACCGATTTTATTTTTTACCTTACGGGTAAAGGATGGATATCACCTATGTATTTCTCAGTATAATACCACTGCCCATTTTTTATTAAACCTTCAATGTATATAGAGTTACCTGTCTCTTGATAGAGCTTCATTGCAGCTACCATTCGGTGATTCCCTTCTTGAAGAAAGTACTTCCCATTTTTATCAACGTAACCACTCACTCCATTTTCCAATTGTGAAAAATTAAAATCATTTTTTTCATTTGATTTTTAAGAGTGTCAACATAAGCCGGATCTTTTAAATCAACCTGTCCACTTTTTATATTTGAAAGCACCCTTTTGTGAAAGGATCCCCGCTTTAGTAAGGTATTTACCAAGAGCAGGACCGACAATCTTACCGAATCCCCAGCCGGCTCCCCACACGGCAGCACTGCCCCATATCAGGCTGGAACTGATGATCGACTGTCCTGCTACACGTTGGGCAATCTTACTCCAGTCACCGTTACTGAGCAGCGGCAGTTTGGCATTGCCGGCGTTAGTGCCAGCTGCACCGCCTGCGACTTTATCAAAGCCCATCACGGAGTCAAACCCCGAGAGCGCACCGCCAATCACCATGGAGGTAACCAGCGGTTTCAAGAAATAACTGTTGCTCGACGCTTTCAACATTTTGATGATATCACCCTGATTGTCGAGCAACGGGAGAGCAGCCTAGGAAGTCAGCGCCATCAACGGTGAGCTGTCCCCGATATTGACAGTCCGCAATATCCAAGTATCTTTGTGTGGCCTTGGTGATCTCTTTAAGTGAGACTCGGTCCTTCCCATTCAAGCTGATCCTTTAAATGATCAGGAACAATAGAAAAAGATCTGCAAAGCTTTTAAATGATCATTATAAAGCATACTTATATTCTCATTGCAATTCACATAATAATATCGACAATGGTCATTTAAAAACCTTATGTCGCTTATTTCAAAGTCCTCGTGAGATAAAAGGTAATAAAAACCATGAATTAACTCTGTTTCATATATTGCAGAACGATCTCTAAGTTTATAAAACCAACTCAAGTTAGCAACCATGCGCAAATGCGGCAGTGTTACCTGTAAGATATCAATATAAATTTCATTTTTATTCATTACATATCTCTCAGCGTTTTCACAGAGTGACTTATCTGGTGATAGCCACAAAAAGTGGCTATCAGCATGGCCGCTAAATTTATTTATTTCTTACCGGTAACGGATGTATATCACCAATATATTTATCAGAATATGTCCAGCGACCATTTTTTATTAAATTTTCTATATACATAGAGTTCCCAGTTTCTTGATAAAGTTCTTTAGCAGCCACAACGCGGTGGTTACCTTCCAGAAGGAAATATTTACCATTCTTATCGACATAACCACCAATTCTATTTTCAATGTATGTATAATCAAAAGAATTTTTCAACATATCATTTTTGATGGAATCCACTTTGGCTGGGTTCTTTAAACCAACCTGTCCACTTTTTATATTTGCGAAAGCGCCCTTTTGTGAAAGGATCCCCACTTCAGTAAGGTATTTACCAAGAGCAGGACCGACAATCTTACCGAATCCCCAGCCGGCTCCCCACACGGCAGCATCGGCTAATGCCTCTTTGCCCCATAACTGTAAAGCACACCCCGTACCTGCACTCCAACCACACGTATCAAAGCGATCGTAGGCATTCTCGCCCATCTGTTGATACTGTCTCGCAATGTCAAAACCAATCTGAATACCCAGTTCCTTAAATCCGCTTGCCTTAGATATACCCAGTAGCATCTCATTGATACAGTCGCCGTCCCCTGCGCCCCTGCAAATCTCGAACCTCTTCTCATTCTGTGCTGACAATTGCGATATTTCTCTGAGGACGTCAATTTCGCATTGACTACTTCCTTTACAGCCTGCCAGTTTTTTCGCCATTTGGGCAGGCTCATCGTGCATAAGGAAATTATAACGCAAGGTATTCTCTGCAGCTGATGCCCCGCTGTTTGCACCACTGGATGATCCCGTTATCGCCGCACCAGTAATAGCACCAATAATCCTACCCGCAGACTCTATTTGTATGTCACGGGTTGCAGGAGCAGTAAAAATCTCACCGAGAGTGATAGCAGCAAGCTCTGCCGCCAAAGCACCTGCCGCAGCACCTTTCACATTTCCACCACCAATTTCAGCAGCAACACCTGCAACGACAGCATGGCTTAGCATTTTGCCCGGGGCCTCGAGCACTGCACCGTTCTCTCCAATCAGGAATGCCCTTCCGCCTGAAACTGATTACCGATATTTGCCAGCAGAGCCGTGGTGAAATTATCTTTAAAACTGCCACCATTAATGGTGGTATTCAGGCTGGAACTGATGATCGACTGTCCTGCTACACGTTGGGCAATCTTGCTCCAGTCACCGTTACTGAGCAGCGGCAGTTTGGCATTACCGGCGTTAGTGGCAGCACTGCCGCCTGCGGCTTTATCAAAGCCCATCACCGAATCAAATCCCGAGAGCGCACCGCCAATCACCATGGAGCCAACCAGCGACTTCACGGAATTGCTGTTGCTCAACGCTTCCAGCGTTTTGCTGATATTGCCCTGATTATCGAGCAATGCCACAGCAGCCTGAGAGGTGATTGCCGTGATACCAGAATAAGCGGCACCATAGGTAGCGGCTGTGACAGCCGCGCTGGTACTTCCCAACGTGCCTGCTGCCAAATCAGCCCCATAGGCTGCCAGCCCCGCGCCAGCCGTTACTGCAGCGACCGCAATGGCAATGACAGCGCCAACAACCGGATTTAGGCTTTGGCTCTTGTGGTTCCAGCTACTGTAGGCATCCTGCACCTGCGTCCATTGCACGTCTTTGCGCATGTTGAGATCTTTTAGCCAGACGGTGCCGGGCGTGTTTCCCAAGGTTTGCAATACATTTTGCAGAGCCTGAGCATTTTGCGCCTTCACATCCGCACTCACGCCGTTGGCAGCATCAACGGTGAACTGCCCGCCGGTATAAACGGTCGGCAATACCCAGGTATCTTGGTGTAGCCTTTGTCCGCGTTCTTAATGAAAAACCCTTTCGAAGTGGTGATGGTCTGCTCAAACGTGGTGTCTTTAACCGCTTTGAAGTTGACCTTGCCGTTGGTGCTGGTCAGTTTGGCATTTTTTCCTGCGTTGATTTTGCTGGCTTCATAAGTACTGTCATCACGGCTTAACAGGTTAATATCGCCGCCTGCGGTGAATTCAGTCACTTTATTCGTCACATTGTGACTGACTTGTCGAATGGTGGTTTTCTTGCCATACCACTTGCGTTTGGTGGTGGTTTTTTCATAGTGGCTTGATTCTTCCATCGCCTGGGCATAGAGGAACCCACCATTGGCTGCCGCATCTAACGCGCCTTTAGCGATAAGCTGTGTCGCCTGAAACAGGATACTGCCATTGGAAAGCAAGGTAAGGACACCACCGCTATTGAGGGTGGCATTTTTTGTGTAACGGTTTCGCTGTATGAATTTCCCCCTTCCCGGTAAACATAGCTTCTAACCGCATTCAGTTCCATTTTTCCGCCAGAGCTGAGCGTCATATCATTTCCGGAAGAGAAATCCGTGCCGTTAGCGATGAAATCTCCATTAGCTGCCAGCGCCAGTTTTTTCCTGCATGCACACGTGCCGTGAGGTAGCGATCGTCTTTGTTATTGTCGTTGGTGTTATCAAGGGCAGAATAGGCCGTTGCGAAGAGTTTCAGGTTGTTGCCTGCCAGCAGGGTGGTATTGCCCTGTGCAGATAGATCAGCGGATTGGGCCTGTAAATCTCTTCCACTGGATATCAGTAGTTGATTGCCTGCGCTAAGGTGACTATTTAACTCCGCCAGCCGTGACTTAACGAAAAGCGACTCTGTAATAGTGGTCAGTGATAAAGGGAAAAGGGATGGTGAAATATTATTTAGTGCCCTGGGGTTAAGGTTTATATTTTCCCCTGCTGTCAAGCTGATATTGTTTGTTGCATTTAGCTCAATTCCTGCAATATCAAGGTTTTTCCCCGCATTCAGTGTAATATCACCGGAGGTATTGATTGCATTGAGCTGTTTTAATGTATTATCAAAATAAGTCTGTTTTTCTTCATCGGTATTAGTACCGAGTCGTCCGATTTTCAGAAATGTATCATCATTTTTGACGAGCAGGTTATTACCTGCAGTCAATGTGGTGTTCTTATTTTTTGGAAATATACTCCTGTTACCCCAAGTCTTTTGCAGCATGAATTGATAACTCATTGGATGCATTTAGTTGGCTCAGTTGACGAGTTCCATCCTTAGAATAATAATTAGTGTAGATAATGGATGCAATGTTAATATTTCCTGCTAGATTCTGTAATTCGATACTATCTCCAGACAAGACACTTTGATTAACATTAATATTGTCCGCTGCAGTTAAGTTGATTTTTTTATTGGCTGTTAACTGTGCATTGCCAAGTCTAATATCTTTATCTGAAAGCAGAGTGAGGTCATTTGATGCATGAACACCACCTTCAATTGATATATCATTAGAATGAAGGAGAATGTTTTTTGCACTCAAATATATATATGGATCTGTAGCTATTACTTCATCCGTTTTGGCAGTAGTATACTTCTGGTGTTCATTGGTGATCCGTTCAGAAAAATCAGCGACCAGATTGCCTCCTGCAACTATCTGTGCTGGAATATTTTCTTTAATCTCCCAACTGTTTTTTCTGTCAACCAAACGGACAGTACTTACTGTACATATTACACAGTTCCCTGAACTTCTTCAGTTCCTGTAACCCTATAGATATTGAACTTATTAACTGTACCATACAGAACGCTTTTATTGTTTAATTGTTTTCCTGTTAGAATTAAATCTCTACCGGATGTCATCTGGCTGGAGATGTTATTTACGAAACTCGAATTGACATACAAATTATTTCCAGCAGTAATTTGGGACTCAGGGCTAGCAGATGAAGAAAAATTAGATCTCGAAACATTGATACCTATAGGATCTGTCGATGAAGTATACATCGGCGTTATATCGATTTCACCGAACCATTTTTCAGGGTATCCATCCTTAAAGTTGGATAAAAACCAAAATATTTTTTATTATCCCATTCTGATGCTTGATTTTTTTTCAACATTCTTTTAGCACTTTGCGTTGGGATGACATCATTATTCGTCACGATAATCTCATCCCGGAGATTATCTAATTGTTCCGTACGAATAACCAAATCCCCCGTCGTGGTCTTTATCGTTCCCGAACGGTTTTCAACCTTGATGCCTTTGTTGCCCACCGCATCTTTCTGGATCCACAGGTTATTATTCGCCTGAATGGTGGCCTGGGTATTAGTCAGGTTATCGTTAAACAAGCGCATGTCTTTTCCTGCGCTCAACGTGCCATTGTTGTTTAACGTGGTGCTGGCAACGGTAATGTCTCCCTCGCTCTTAACCATCGCTCCTTTGATAATGTCGGTCTGTTTCGCAGTAATATTCAGATCGGTTTTGGCAGTGGTATTGCCCAGCTGAATTTTTCCCTTAGCATCCAGCGTAATCCCTTGCTGCGTCGACGTCAGATTCGCCAGATTAACCCCAACTCCCTCTTCGTTAGCCACCAGCCGGATTTTGTTGGCATACATCCCCCCAGCGCTTTGGTGTCCACCGCCAATTGGGGCTGTTCGCCTTCACCGACTATGGTCGTTAGCGTACCGTCCTTATAACTGGCACGGTTGGTCCCCTGAGTCAGAGAGAGATTTTGTGCGGTAATTTTCCCATTAAGCTCGGTGGCACGGCTGATGATATCGATATAATCCTGCGTGTTGGCATCCAGTCCTTTACTGCCAATAATGATGCTGCCCTGCTTCACTTCCAGCGCGTCTAATACCCCTGTTTGTCAAACTGGGGCTTTCCGGTGGTCAGCGTGACGCCTGGCGTATTGATAAACCCGCAGCCATCACAGGTGATGCCGTTCGGGTTGGCTATCATCACGTTAGCTCTGGTGCCGAAGACCTCAAGCTTGCCGTTCAGCTCCGAACGGGTTCCGCCGGTCACTTCATTGATAATTAGGTTGGCGGTATTCCCTTGAGGTTAGTATTGGCACTAACCTGACCGGCGAGTTGGGATTCTCCCGCCACGGTCGAGTTGTTCAGTACCGCACCGGGTGCACCAACGTTGAAATCTTTATAGGTATTATGAGAAATACCTGCGCTGTTAGGTGTGGCAATATTAATCACCGGGACGTTACCCGCCTGAACCTGAGTAGTGGTATTCGCCGGATTAATACCGGCCGCAAAGGCAGGATGCAGTGGCTGAATGGCCGTCAGATAAATAAGCAGGTAGCTGATGCCGCGACCCAGTGGATGGTGCAATTTTTCCATTGTTGTAGTTCCGTTAGCTGTGGTCCATGTCATAAACGTGCATATGCATAAAAATACAAAAGCGTGGTGTTATAAGGTGACGGTCACTTGCCAATAGCCGACCCACTTATCCGGGCGTAATTCTCCGGGGAAAGCCAATGGCTTGCCCATCATCAGCGACTGGGTAAACCAGCGCCCGTTGAGCGTCAGCCCCAGCGCAGAACCCACCACCTTACCGCCGTCAACCAATCCCCCCTGCCCGCTGACCCAACCGCCATCCAACGCCCCGGTGAGCGACACCTCTCCCACGACGGGAAATGACGCCAGTTGCCAGTTCACTTCGTTACGCCAGTACGCGCCGCGATTACCAGACAAAAGCTGCTCTTTAAATCCGCGAACCGAATAGAGGCCACCGGCCGTCACGCGCTCGCTGGCATACAGATTGTCAGGGAGGTTTGGCCGTAAGCCGTCGTCAGGTAATACAGTGACGGGGTGAAAGAATAGAAAGCGCTGGCATTCAAACTGACTTTACGAAACTGTGCGCGAGGTGCATCGGGATAACGGACATCATCACGCAGCGCGCCCAGGGTGCTCAGCCCTTGGCTAATGGACGGGTTTATCGTGAAATAGACATTCCCCGCGCTGCGGCTGTAATGGGGACCCAACGCCACGCTACTGACCACCGCACTGCTGTTAGAAAGCCTCTGCCCCGCGATACGATTTTCCGTATGCCGCCGTGTAATAGACATATCCAGCGCCAGTTTCTGCTGACCATCCGTAGCAGTGTGCGGTACGCACCCAACCGATGAGACTGCGCCATCCCCTCATAGCGCCAGGCGCTGCCCGGGAAAGGAAGATCCTGATGGAAGTCGTTCCAACTGCTCTGATAGCTGAACAACCAATAGCCATAAGGAACGCTCAGACTGCCCGAAAGGCTGCGGCTGCGGCTGCGTCTGTCCTGCACAAAAGCGTTATCGCGCGAGGCAGATAACACCCACAGATCTGCTATCTGCAACGGATTGTCCAGTGTCAACTGTGCACTCATTTGGCCCATGCCGGTGGCTTTGCTGCCGCTATTATCGGCCCCAAGATTCACATGCAACGGCAGCGTATTTCCGGCAGGTACGACCACAACTCGGGAATAACCCGACTGACTGCCGGGCTGAATATCAATGGTGACGGGCTGTGAGGTAAGGCGGTTAAGCTGTTCAAGCCCTTGTTCCAAATCACGCAAATTCAGCACCTTTCCCGCCGCGTTGGGGAACGCCATGCCTAGGGTAAGGGACGTTTTTTCCTGCTGAGAGATGGATTCGATACGGCCTTCCGTCACCGCAATCAGTAACATCCCAGAAGAAATATCTTGCTCGGGCACCCAGGCTTGCGAGGTAATGTAACCACGCTGCAAATAGGCCTGAGACACCGAACGCACCAGCGCCTGAATATCCGACATCCTCATGCACTGCCCAGCCCAGGGCGCGGTTAACGTCTGCTGTACCGACGAGGAAAGTACCGTGACACCCTGTAATTTAATCTGCTGAATACGATAGCAAAGTGCATCGTCTGCAACAGGCTGCATCCCAGGCTCTGTGGGTAGCACAGCGCTGTTTTGTAGCGCTTCGCGTTGTCGCTGTGTCTGTTCTAACAGGGCTTTTTGTTGCTGTTCAATCAATGCCCGATCGGCAGGTGTCATGCTCTCTGCGTGGCTTACCGCAGAGCAAATACCGAACACAAACAGGCTGATAATGGAAAGAGGCCTACGCAAAATAAACGCAATCCTTACGTTAATTTACAATTCGGCGTTTTTTACCTTTAATGACAGCAGGTGGCTATCAAAAAGAGAAACCAACGTTAAATTCGATACATCATGCTTATAAATATATTTAAGTAAGCATTAAATACTAATTTCTAATTTTATAATTAGCAGGGTGATCATTATTATATATAGAATGCCGAACTCTCTACTTTATATTCAACATATCCATGTCAATTCATGTGAGGCGTTATCGAGAAAATGAAATGAGCCGGGTCAGTGGGTAAAGAAGCACACTAGCCGTTTCTCCCCTTATCTTAGCGAGAACGTCAGTCAGGGGGCCATGTAATGTAGATGACCTCAATCAACTAACCTTTTGGTTCAATAACCTTTATTAGGTTATGACGCTCAATTCGTTGTGTGAATACTTAACTTGTCCGGTGTTTCTCTGACTCCGGAACTATTCATCGCCATATCGACAATCTTTTCTTTTTTCCGGGCTTATGAGCGTTGTAATGGTAGTTAATCTGAAAGGTACGGTGGCACAATGTTGGCAGTAGTATCGGGGAAATCCTGCTTTTCCTGTTCCATGCTTACGAACAGGTTCTGTTTGCTGGCAATATAGGCAGGAAACGTCGATAGTGACTGTCATAAGCGTTTCCTCAAAAGAAGATATCTTAAAAAATAACGGTTTTAAGTCATAACTCCTGATTGAAAGGACCGCTTTGTACACCTCGATCAATGATACAAATATCAAACATATTATTTTTCCAAAAGATAGGGGATGAGGAAGGCAGGAACCTACCTGCCTTCCGATTTCTGGATCAGGAAATAGTCCAAGTATTGTTTTGTTGCAGTGTAGCGACAACGCCGTAAATGTTGGGTTCGAACACTAATTCAACGGCATCGCTGATTTGCTCAACATCTAGAATTTCACCTTCTTCATAGTTACCAAATACAATCCAGTAAGAAGGGTGTGGGATAAACTCAATATGCAAATTTGGCTGTGCCGCCTGTACGAAAGTCCCTGCGTTACTCATTCCGATACCGACAGCGGCCTGCTTGAGTGGAACGTTACCGCTTTCATCAATATAGAGTGAACCCGCTTGACCAGTGAATGATGTCGGGCCAAAGAAATATCCTCCATTATAGTCCAATGTGATGGTGTTAGCTGACTGAAGGTTGGCTGGAATTTCTTCACCTCCTTCAAAAATAACACCAGGTTTGACTTCCCGGTATCTGACCAAACGAAAGAGTAATCAATATTCCAGCGGAAGGTTTCATGAACATTTGATTCACGAACTTGCTGAACCACGCCAGTGAGAAAATATTTCTCGCCTTCTGGTCAGGCGCTTTTTGGAAGATTGCTACATTACCTGAATTGCTTGAGTTGTTGATAAATTCAACGCTATATTGATTAGGCATGATGTATTCCTCTTTATTATGAACCTGGTATTAGGCTCAATTTCTATTATCCATATGCCCATTTTTAAAATAACGGGGAAGTAAGTCCCGTCAATTATAGATTTAATTTTTTTATGCTGAAAATTATTTCTTTTAACTATGATGATTAGTAATCTCGTAAGATAAGAAATGATAGGTAATCGATATACCGCAGATGTTTATTAGAAATGATGTAGCTTAATGCTAACTTCACACTCTCCTGCATATAAAGTGCAGGGAGTTAAAAGTAGAAATCAGAGGATGAGGTTAGGCCGATACAACGAGGGCTAACTTGGCTTCCTATCTTTGTGCGTCTCAGCATTTTGAGATAACAAACTGATAATGATTATCGTTAGTGTTTTGTTTATGGTAAGTTGCGGTGATGGGTTTGATCCCACTGACTGATTTTCCTTACAAAACATACGGTTTATCACTATGTCTTTAGCTACCCGTACAACGTCTTCAGCCTATCGGTTGTTCAACTTACGCTTAGAGAGTAAGACGTTACTCTCACCTTCATTAGCTCGTTGTGTGTTCACCGGCCCGGAAGTGCGCCAGATGAAACTGGACGCGCCGGATCAGCGCATCAAGCTGCTGTTCGCCAGTGAAAGCGGGGAACTTGTGCCGATGGACGTGAGCGATACCTGGTATCAGGACTATCTGGCGCTGCCGCGTGAGCGTCGCCCGATTTTGCGTACCTATACGCTGCGTTCCGTCTCACAGGAATCACAGCAGGCGGCGATCGATTTTGTGCTGCACGGCGATACCGGGCCTGCCTCAAGCTGGGCGAATCACGCTAAGCCGGGCGATACGCTACAGATTGTCGCGCCCAATGCGGAAGCTGATGGCGACAGCGGCGGCTATGAATGGGCACCGCACGATGGCGTTGAGCAGGTACTGCTGATTGCGGATGAAACGGCGCTGCCAGCGGCGATGGGGATTCTTGAACAACTGGCTATCCAGTCTTCTCCACCGTCGGTACAGGCTTTTTTTGAAGTGCCGAAAGCGGCTGACTGCGTGACATCGGGCAATTTCCCATTTGCGCAGATCCACTGGCTGCCACGTGAGGAAACTGGCAGCACAGTATGGGGTGAACGCCTGCTGGCGGCGGTACAACAGGACGTGGAGATTCCCTCCAGCGCCTGTACCAACCGCGATGACATCGCACAGGAAACGCCGGAAGACGAGCTATTACGGGGAACGGGCAACGGCGCATCGCCCGTTTTACGCCTGGGCGGCAGGCGAGTCTTCTGCAATCAAACGGCTGCGCCGTTATCTGCTCGACGAGCGCCACCTTGATAAAGAGACGATCAACTTTATGGCGTACTGGTCGCATCGCTAAGAGAAACGTCAGGAGGAGATGCCCTCCTGTGTTTATTTCCCCATCATCTCCGCCAACTGCTGTGCATCCGGCAGCCCGACGACCTGCTGTAATTCATTCTTATCATTCAGGTAATAGATGGCAGGTGTGACGTTGGCGCCTAATTCATCCATTAGCCGCTGATTGTGCTGAATGTTATTCCAGATGTCGCGTGATGAGGACTCGGGGAACGGAGGCACCGTTTTACCATTTGAGAGCTCATACTCATGCCAGGCTTTGGCCGGATCGCTGGCGGCAAGAATGGCTGCGGCATAACGTCCGCTTTCCGGTTTGATGACGCCGACCAGCAGCGTTTGCAACTGCACTTTTCCTGCTTTCACCCACGGCTGTGCCTGCTGCCAGAACTGTTTGCAGTACGGGCAAAATGGGTCGGCAAAGACGATGATTTTACGCGGCGCATCCTTTGAGCCTTCGGTGATAAACGGCGCCTGCTGTAGTTTCTGCCACATTTCCCGACCGGCAGGTACATATACTTCCTGCTGAATCAGCGTTTCACTCAGGTTGTTACCGTGTTCGTCATACATATAGCCCGAAATGGCGTGCTTACCGTCCGGCGTTAAGTAAATGGTCACCCCCACGCCCTGATAGCTGCCCAACCAACCTTGCACGCCGCCGGGTGCGGTGAAAGGTTTGATGATCGTAATGCCCTGTTTTTCGATACTCTTCACCGCGTCCGGCAGGGCATCCTGCGCCAGTGACGATGCGGAAAGCGTCAATAAAGAGAGCGTGAGGAAGACACGTTTTATCATGGTATTGCACCTGTATCGTGAATCATGGCCTGCCGGATAGCGTAGCGGAAGGTCTGCGCCACTGCATCGATATCCACAGTGATGCGATGAAAACGTTTGATTACGACGCACTAAATCCGTTCTGCATCGAGAATGCTCATGAGGTTCAGGCGATGTCGATAGCACTGCAGCGTCGTATCAATCGCGTCCGAAGGCATAAAGGAATCCCGATAGGTTGTTTCAACGCATTCAGCTTCTTTGGTGAGGTCTGCCAGTAGCTTTCTGGCCAGGTTTTCACTCAGCCCAATACGCTGTCCGAACAGAATGAAATCCATACCAAGGTATTCTCCGTATGCGGTTTCAAATCCTGGCGCGAGTGCTTCATCCCCTCTTCTTGAATCAGCAGTGGCAATGCCATGAAACAGGAGGAGAAATAGGTGGAATAGGGAGCGACGGAAACAAAATCATAAATGGGAGCCAACATTAACGAACCTGAGCGCGAATGTATCAAACCAAAATTACGCAGGTGCATGTCGTTGTTACCCAGCATGTAGGCGTAAGCGATGCGACGGAACAGATCTATTTTGAAGACAATATTGTCATTAACGTGTTCGCTAAGGAATAAAGCTAACTGCTCATAACTGACGTATTGCCTACCGTCGGTGAGTATTTTACCGAATTTTTCACCGATCCCCATTGCTCCATCCAACTGTTCCTGATGGATAGGGTGACCCGTTTTTTCGTCGCGGTCGAAGCGCTTAATAACGAAAGCGAACTCAGGTTCGTCATCCGTCTGTTCCGGTTTAAAACGGAGTAAGCCGTGTGGTGGGACGGCAAATCCCAGGCGTGCCATTAGCGTCATCGTGGCATGTTCATTTTCCGCCAAATAGGGAAATTCAATCGGAGAGGGTTTGAGGATGTATAGCCCTTGATGATCAACGACGGTAAACGTCCTGTCTTCTAATACCATCTGAATCTTGGGCTGATAACCAGAAATACTCATGCCTTTCTGTGTTTGTGGCAGGTCGTGCATGAATTGCTGGCGGGTGAAACGTAAGGTTGGGGAAGCATGCGCTGACCCTGCCAGATGCTTCAACCCTTTACGGCTATAGCCTGTGGCAATTTCTTCTTCGTGTGTTAGCGGTGTCAGCAAAATCCGACATCTTGTCATGACTTATCCTCCGCGATCAGCTG
This sequence comes from Pectobacterium sp. PL152, assembly GCA_021907015.1. Taxonomy (GTDB): domain Bacteria; phylum Pseudomonadota; class Gammaproteobacteria; order Enterobacterales; family Enterobacteriaceae; genus Pectobacterium. Next base: position 2,596,281 of record CP091064.1, read on the forward strand.
TACTGCGCCGATCAGGTTCTTACCGTTTTGAATGAGGATGCCAAATAAATCCTTCTCATCCAGATGCTGAAGCTGGCTGTACTGTCGCCGCAACCAACCTTCGGGAGCTAACGAGGCAAAATAGGGCGGTAATATTTTACTGCGAAATGTTCCGGTCTGTATTGGTAGGCTCAGTGATAAGGGCGGACCGATGTAGGACTTTTTATATTCAAACAAATAACCTTCATCGTCCTGACTTAACTGGCCGATGTGGACACCGTAAAGATAGACCTTTACTTGACGGCGCATAGTTTTATCCCTAAAGCGGAACAGACGCTATAAACCGTGGCAAATTTCACCTGAGCGGGGTCTTTGAATAAACGTTTTAGCGTGGATATGGATACGCCAGTCTGTAGCTCTAGCGTAGCGAGTTCAATGCCCAACGCTTTACGTCGCATATTTAGCTGAACGCCGAATACATCCAGTGAATGAATGTGGTTTTCCAGCACAACCTCTTTGCTCGAAGCATCGCTACGCGCGAGTTCGTGCCGTAGTTCGTCGATAGCTTCGCTAATGACGTCGAGCTTTAGTAATGTTGGTGCAGTGGCGGGAGTGTTCATAAATGGACTCTACCTTTTAAATATAACCGATTATCGGTTAAGTATAGCCCTTAAGTTTTCTTAATATCCATATGTAAGACTTCTTGTGAGTTTTTACTCAATTTAGCCCATTTATGAGCTAAAAGATGTTTGATCACTTAATAATCTTCATACCTCAGAGCCTGCCGAACAGTAGCGCGATGAGCGTCAGAATCTCTTTGCTGAGCGGCTGCCCTTTCTCTTCGGCTAACAGATAGAGCGGGGTGGTGCGCCTTTCCCCTGCTGTAACGGCAGTATTTTTAATTCGCCACGCGTAATGTGTTCTGCAATTCGTGCTTCCGGCAGCCAGCCGTAGCCTACCTGATGCAAAACGGCCTGCGTGGCTGCTTCAAATGTGGTGAACGTCCAGCTTTCGGCGGAGGAAGGCTGCGTATGTGGCGTTGTGCGCGTCACAATCTCTACGCAGGGGTAGCGAGACAGTGCTTCATGGCTTAACGGCGTGGGGAGTGAGAAAAGTGGATGATGGCCGTGTGCGACGGCAACAAAATCAACGTTCATCAGCCATTGCCCGGCAATGCCGTCAAGTTCACGCGAGGTGATGACATAAATATCCGCCTCGCGCGCTTTCAACTGTTCCGGCGTTTCATTACGCAGCACTTCGGTCAGGTGGATACGCGTGGCAGGATGCTGTTTTTGAAAGGTGCTGAGCAGGTGAAATAAGCGATCTTTGGGAAGGTGCTGTCAACCACCAGGTTGATGCTGGTCTGTTCACCCATTTTCAGAGAATGGGCGCGGGCTTCCAACGCATGAAACGAACGTATTACGGGGCGCACCTGCGCGAGCAGATTTTCACCCTCTGGAGTGAGCTCAGCTTTGCGTCCGTGGATGGTGAGTAGCGCGATGCCCAATCGCTCTTGCAGCAGAGAAAGCTGATAGCTGACCGAAGACTGGCTGCGATGAAGCGCATTTGCCGCTTGCGTATAGCCGCCCAAATCAATAACCGCCTGAAGGATTTCCCACTGTTCCAGCGTCGTCTTTGCCAGCATCTTTAATACATCTAAATATCGAATGGTTTTACCTGAAAAATAGCGTTATTCATCGAATTAATAAAGCTCTAGAGTGAATTCACATATTTAGGGAGAACCATCATGCCGTCATTTAATCAACACGATCTGAGCCATTTTGTGGGGAAACACCTGGTATATACCTATGATAATGGTTGGAATTATGAGCTGTATGTCAAAAATGCCAACACGATAGACTACCGTATTCATAGCGGTATCGTGGGTAATCGTTGGGTTAAGGACCAGCAGGTGTATATCGTGCAGGTTGCCCGCGAGGTGTATAAGATTTCATGGACAGAACCGACGGGAACAGACGTCAGCCTGATTGTTAACATTGCCGATAAGCTCTTTCACGGCACCATCTTCTTCCCGCGGTGGATCATCAATAACCCAGAGAAAACGGTGTGCTTCCAGAACGAACATATTGCTGAAATGGAAGCGTATCGTGAAGCGGGCCCCGCGTACCCCACCGAAGTCATCGATGAATTCGCTACTATTACGTTCATCCGCGACTGTGGCGAGAACAACAACGAGGTCATCAACTGCCCTGCCAGCGAATTGCCTGCGGATTTCCCAGCCTGCCTGAAAAAATAAACAGCGATAGGCGACACACCACCGTGTCGCCTGATTGGTTATCGCACAAGGCTGATTAATGCTCCGGCCAGAAGGGTTCTCCTAGCGTCAGCATCAGTCGGTTGGCCCATGAGAAGAAGGCGGCAGACTGCACCACATCGACGATCTCCAGCGTATCTAACCCCTGTTCTTGCAACTGCTTCAGGTCGTTGGCGTTGACCTGCGCGGGCGTGGCGGAAAGTCGTGCCGAGAAATCGATAATTGCCTGCCAGCGTGGGCTTTGACCGATACCCAAATCACCGCCGGGAACGACATCCAGCAGTCGCTGCACATCGCTGTCCTGTTTGGAAAGCTGGCTGGCTTTACGCGCGTGTACCGAGGCGCAGTAGATGCAGCCGTTGACCTTGCTGGTGACGGCAGCGATCAGTTCGCGTTCTTTGCGCGGCAGGCCACCAGCGGTATAGAAAATCCCTTTATCCGTCAGCGTGCGCTGTTCCAGCACCGGAAGATTGCGGCCTAGCAGACGGAAATAGTCGGAATCGGTGTGGCCGAAGCGCGCCAGAATCGCCTGCTCATCGGCATTGAATTCGGCCAGCGGTTTGGGCGCGATCCACGGTTCCCAGCCCAGTTCTGCCTGAGTAAACGCCTGCGGCGCGGATTTGCCGCTGTGCGTCTGCGGCTGGGTATGCCATTGACCTGCAACAGAGGCCTGTGAATGCGGTTGGCCGACGCGATGGTTGGCAATCAGGCGATAGCCGCGCAGTAGCCGACTTTGAAAATTCACAAACGCGATGAGCTGCGACAGCGTCACGATGTCGTCTACCGACCAGCCCGCCTGCTCCAGCGCGTTGACGTGGGATGCTGAGGCTTGCACAGGCGTTTTCGTCAGGCGTTCTGCATGGTCCAGCGCCAGCTGTAGCGCGGGTGTCAACGCGGGTTCTGGGAAGTCCGACAGCCGCTCGGCATAAAAACGCTGCAATTGCTCATCCTGCTGCCAGCCGCTGATCTTGGTCGCGAACCAGAAGCGCAGCGATAGCGGCAGCGTCGCGTCGTCTGCGGCGTTGGCGTTAAACAGTGCCTCGTAGCTGCCCTGAGTGTGGCGTGTCGCCGCATCACGGGTTTTTCTGGCTGCCGCGAGGGCGGAGTCCGGGCTAATTTCGGCCAGCGTATCCAGTACGTCAGGGGTGTGTAACGTGTTAGCGTGCGTCATGCAATCTCCTGCCCGATCGGGCTTTTCTGTTTGACGGCGGGTCTCCAGCCCAACGCGGGAGCCACCTGAGTGGCAATCAGTTCAAGCGAGCGCAGAATTAGCGCATGCGGCGGATCGATGGAATGCACCTGGAATGTCACATCGGTCGCGCGCTCCAGCGAGCTGTCTGCCCGAAGTGACGCGATGACATCCTGCGCGGTGCCGACATGGCTATCAAAGGAGGCGATCAGCGCTTCTATCGAGTCGTGAGAGATCGCACGGAACGTGCCGGAACGGGCGGCGGAACGAGTAAGCCCTTTCTCTGCCAGAGTCAGCGCTAATTGACGATCGTCAGCCACAAAAACGCTGCGTGAGCTGAGAATGCGCGGTGTGACGCCTGCGGGAAGTGCAGCCAGGTAGGCGTCGATCATCGGGTTTTGCAGGTCAGCCAGCGTGGCGTCCGGGAAATGTTCTGGGCGCGGCTGGGTACGAGAGAGCATCAGGCCATCGCCTGCTTTACCGGCTCGTTCCGCCCCCTCGATGGAAAACGTAGCCTGCCAGACACGCTTATCCAAATGCGGGGCGGCAGGGTAGAGCTGATTACCGTCTTCGCTTAGGGCTTCTCCTCGCCATGCGGCGCGCAGTTTCTCCAGATAGCGCCCGAGGATCTGCCCGCGCTGCGCGCTGTCATGACCAAACGCGGCAAATGAGGACGGCGTGCCGCCGGAACCTACGCCGACTTCCAGTCTGCCGTTGCTGAGTAAATCAAGCACGGCGGTATCTTCCGCCACGCGCAGCGGCTCTTCCATCGGCAGCGTAATAACGCCAGTACCGAGTTGGATGCGCTGAGTGCGCGCGGCGACCAGCGCCAGAAACACCAGCGGTGAAGGTAGCCCGCCTTCATCAGCGTGAAAGTGGTGCTGCGCGACCCAGGCGCTGTCGAATCCGAGTTGTTCGGCTTTGACGATCTGTTCCGTCGCCAGCCGATAGCGCTGCTGGGCGGAAGTGTCATCCAGCAGCCGCGTGAAAAATCCCAGACGTTTCGTTGTCATTCTACTGTCCTTGGTTTAGTGCCACTTTGGTTTCAGAGTGATGCGGGCGGGCAAAAGCCGGGTGTTGCTGCCCGGGAATGGCCTCGATGAGTTCACGGGTGTAGCGATGTTCGGGATGGGCGAAGATCTGCTCTACCGGGCCGGATTCAAGCTGCTTGCCGTGGTACAGCACGGAAACGGTGTCGGCGATCTGGCGTACGACCGCCAAATCGTGCGAAATGAACAGGTATGTCAGCCCAAGTGATTCCTGTAATTCAGCCAGCAAACGTAGAATCTGCGCCTGCACGGTGACATCCAGCGCTGAGACAGCCTCGTCCAGCACCAGTACCTGCGGTTCCAGCACCAGCGCCCGGGCGATAGCGACACGTTGTCGCTGGCCGCCGGACAGCTCACGCGGCTTGCGTGACAGCAACGCGGCGGGCAGGGCGACGCGCTCGAACATCTCATGAATTTTTCGCTCCCGCTGCGCGGCGGTATGGCGATTAAAATTGCGCAGCGGTTCCTCGACGATGTCGTATAACCGCTGTGAGGGATCGAGTGAACCAAAGGGATTTTGGTAGACCAGCTGAATTTTCTGCCGGAACTGCCGTAACGCTTCGCCTTTCAGGTGAGTGATATCGGTGCCGTCGATCAGAATGCGCCCGGCGCTGGGGTGATGAAACCCGAGCAGGCTACGTGCCGTGGTGGTTTTACCCGAGCCGGATTCGCCGACAATGGCGTGCGTTGTGCCGCGTGTCACGCTGAAAGAGACGTCATCCACGGCCCGAAAATGTTCCCCTTTACGGCCCGATAAGGGGAAGGTCTGTACCAGATTGTCGACCGAGACAATGATGTCGGATGCATGGTTGCGCGGTGGACGCGGCGTTGGGTTAAGCGACGGCACGTTCGCCAGCAGCGTGCGGGCATAATGGCTTGAGGGCGCGCTGAGCACCTCCAGCGTTGGCCCCTGTTCCTGAATGTAGCCGTTCTGGAAGACCAGCAGCCGATCGGCACGCTCGGCCGCGACACCCAGGTCGTGTGTGACGAACAGCACCGCCGTCCCATTTTCGCGTCGCAGTTCATCAAGCAGATCGAGAATACGTTTCTGCACAGTGACGTCCAGCGCGCTGGTGGGCTCATCGGCAATAATCAGCGCGGGTTTTAGCGCGATGGCAATCGCGATCAGGACGCGCTGTTTCATGCCGCCGGACAGCTCGTGCGGATACTGTTTCGCTCGCAGCTCCGGCTGGTTTAGTCCCACGCGTTCCAGCAACGCCAGCGTTTTCTGGCGGATAGTCTGGCGAGCTTCCCGCTGATGAATGCGCAGAATCTCGTCCACCTGCTCGCCGATGGTCTGCACCGGATTCAGGGAACTGGTGGGATCCTGCGGGATCAGGCTGATCTGCGCACCGCGCACGCTGTCCAACCGCTTCTGCGACCAGCCGCTGATATCCACGCCGTTGAGCCGAATGGCACCGCGTGTTAACCGTCCGTTTTCGGCCAGCAGACCGATAACCGCCTGTGCGGTGGTGGTTTTCCCTGAGCCGGATTCCCCCACCAGTGCGACGACTTCACCGGGCTGAATATGAAAAGAGACGCCTTCCACGACGGTCTGCTCGCGATCGTCACTGCGGTAGGCAATCGTGACGTTTTCCAGAGCCAGTACGGGCACCGCCGCGCTGGTTTGTAAGCTGGCTGACAGGCTCATCGTTCCGTCCTTCTGATCGATTGGCTGATGCGGTTGGCGGACAGCACAACGAGTACGACAACTAAACCGGGGAAGGTGGTTAACCACCACGCGGTAGCAATGTAGTTGCGGCCTTCGGCGATCAGCAGTCCCCATTCCGGCGTGGGCGGTGGTGCACCGTAGCCGAGGAAACTGAGTGTGGAGATGGCCAGAATCGCACTGCCGAATTGCAGCGCGGCAAAGGCGAAAACGGTGGTCAGTGAGTTCGGCAGAATATGCCGCCATAACACGCTGAAAAAGGTGCCGCCGCTGCCATAGGCGGCTTCGACGTAGTCGCTGTGGCGCACGCGCAGCACTTCTGAACGTACCAGCCGGGTGAAACTGGCGACGGAGGTGACGCCCACGGCAATCGCGGCGTTAACCGTGCCGAAACCCAACAGAATGATGACGCTCAGCGCCAGCAGCAGGCCGGGAATAGCCAGTAACACATCAATGCTGCGCATCACGACGCTATCCAGCCAGCCGCCCACCGCGCCCGCCAAGAGACCGAACAGGCTACCGAGCACCAGACCCAGCCCGACGGCGATAACGGCACCGGAAAGCGAGTGCACCGCGCCATAAACGATGCGCGCATAGAGATCACGTCCCAACTGGTCGGTGCCAAGCCAGTAGTCGGCGTCGGGGGCCAGCCGCTGTGCGCCCGCGATGCCTTCTGTCGGGCTATAGCCGGTAAACCAGCCGGGGAACAGCGCCCAGAGCGCGACGGTCAGCATCACCAGCCAAGCCAGCAATAGCCCCGGTTGGAAGGCGTAGCGACGCAGTAGCGGCCGCTTGCGCAGAAGAGGAAAGGTGATTTTTTCCAGCTGTACGGTAGTCATAGCGTGGCTCCTGGCGTTTTTTTCAGGCGCGGATCGAGAAGGGGATAGAGCAGGTCGACGGCCAGATTGACGACAACAAAGGCGGCAGCGGAAATCAGTACGATGGCCTGCAATACGCTGCTGTCCTGATAGTTCACGGCTTCCTGCGTCAACTGGCCGAGTCCGTTACGGCCAAACACGGTTTCAGTAATCAGCGCTCCCGCAATCAGCTCGCCCAACAGCAGGCCGGCGATGGTCAGCGTGGGCAGCATCGCGTTGCGGGCGATATGTCGCCACAGCACGCCGCTGCGGCTGGCTCCTTTGGCGCGGGCGACGGCAACAAACGGCTGGGTTTGCACCTGATCGATGCTGCGCATCAGCACCTGAGCCAGCGGGGCGGAGATCGGCAGAGCCAGCGTGAGAACCGGTAAAATCAGGCCTTCCCATTCGCCGGGGTTAATCACCGGAATCAGCCCCAGACGGAAAGAGAAAATCTGAATCAGCACGATGCCGAGCCAAAAGGTCGGGACGGAAATAAACAGCGACGGTAGCGATTGCAGCGTGCTTCGCAGCCACTGAAACGGCGTCAGCGTCGATAAGAACGCCAGAGCAAACGCCAGCAGGCCAGCGGCGATAAAGCCCAGCACCGCGAGCAGCAGCGTGGGCGGCAGATTCGCGGCAATCAGCTCGGTGACTGGCACGCCCGCCTGAAGAGAGAGGCCGAGATCGCCATGTAATATCTGAGCTATCGCATGAAAATATTGCGTGAGTACCGGCGTATCGGCACCGTAAGACAAACGCAACTGTGCGATCTGCTCGGCGCTCAGGCCGAGCTCCGGGTTTTGGAACTTGATCAGTACAGCATCACCTGGCATCGCCTGAAGCAGGATAAAAGACAGGGTAAATGCCGCCCACAAGACGAGCAGTGCCTGACCGATGCGCAGTGCCAGATATCGGTTCATGATGATCGCTTCCCTCTTTCTTCCGCGTTACTTATCCAGCCAGGTGTTGTAGAAACTCGGGCGACCGACGGCTTCAAACGCGATGCCTTTTGTCGTGGGCGCGCCGGCAAACACCTGTGGTTCTTCAAAAATGGGGATGACGTAGGCCTGATCGATCAGGTAGTTCTGTACTTCCCCGACCAGCGCCAGCCGCTTGCTGCGGTCGGTTTCAGCGGCGATGCCATCCAGCAGCGTATTCAGATGCGGATCAACAAAGTCCTTCACCTTGTCGCTGGAGCCACCTTTTTGCAGCAGGACGTTACGTACCGTCGGGTAATATTGGCTTTTCAGCACATCCGGGTCGGCGCGGCCTACCATCGCTGGTGCAACGCCGGTTTTCAGCGGATCGAGGCTATCGACGGTCTTGCTGCCTGCGTCACCCGCCAACACATTCAGCTTCACGCCGACTTTTGCCCACTGCTGGGAAACCAACTGTAAGGTTTCTTTGTTCTGCGGCTGCGGCAACGATTCATAAGCGGTCAGTTCCAGCGTTTTGCCGTCTTTTTGCCGCAATCCCTGCGAACCGGTTTTCCACCCCGCTTCATCTAACAGTTTGTTGGCTTGCGCGGGGTCGAAGGTGAGCTTGCTAGAGAGATCGACATAGCCTGCGGCGGTTTTGGCCAGCGGTGACGTGGCCTGTGGGTAGTTGTCAGAGAACAGCGTATTGATGATCTCTTTGGTGTTGGTGGCGTGCAGCAGCGCTTTACGCACGCGGATATCGGCGACCAGCGGGTTGTCCGGGCGGAAAACGACGCTGTTATTGACGCCACGCGTAGGCGGGGCATAAAGATTGAAGTTCTGACTTTGCACCCGCTTTTCATCGTAGGCCTGAATCTGACGAATGAAATCCGCCTGACCGGATACCAACGCACCAATACGCACACTGTCTTCCGGGGTCACCAGATAGGTAATACCGTCCAGATAGGCGCGCCCCTGATGCTTCGATTTAACCGGCGCCCAGTTGTAATCCTTACGGGCGGTCAGTTTCAGTTCGCGTCCCAATTTCTCGCTGCTGACCACGAACGGGCCGGAGCCAATAATGTTTTTGGCATTGCCTAACTGATTGAAATTGCGCTCAAGCGTGCTGAGAGATACCAGACCGGAACCGATCGCTGAGGTGCCTTGCAGAAAGCCTGGAGAGGGCTTCTTAAAGTAAAACTTCACCGTGAGCGGGTCGATGACTTCACTGCGCAGGTAGTTATTGATGACTTCTGAAACCGGCTGGTTAAGCGCTGTGTTCCCCAAACCATAGGTATCAAAGTTTTTCGCTACCGCGTTGGCATCCAGCGGAGTGCCATCAGAGAAGCTGATGCCGGGACGAATCTTGAACGTGTATTCGGTGTTATCCGCGTTGACGGTCCAGGATTCCGCCACCCACGGCTCGATCTCCAGCGTTTCCGGGTTCTGGTACGTCAGTTTGTCGGTAATCTGGTTGAGAATGCCACCGTTCGGGTAAAACCCGCCTGCGGGCGTATAGAGGTTGGTGTGTGCCTGCTGTTCCAGATAAATCAGCGTGCTGCCGATTTTCGGTGTGTCGTTCGCTGCCTGTGCGCTCAGTGCACCGCCCAGAAGGAGCAACGAGGCAAAAATAGTGAGTTTCTGATGAGGATGCTAAAAAGTCGCCACGATGGTTGTTCCTACAGGTAATGGTTTTTATTAACGTTCTGTTTTATCAGGTGAATGTGCGGATCGGTTGCGTCCTGAAACGGGGAAATACGGCGGGGACGTTAACCGTTCGTTACAGCCGATACTTCCATAGGCAGTAGGAAACAGCAAAGAACAAAACTGGCATTGGTTATCCAGTTTTTAGGTAGGGAGAAGGGCGGTTTTTTGCGGAAAATAGCCGCGTTTCGCGTGTGATGACGGGTTTATTGAGTAGGAGGGTAGCAGCGCTGCAAGCACGTCGTCGCAGCGCTAAGGTCGCCTGAGGACTATTTTAAAACCTGCGGATTCACGCAGTTTTCTTTCACCTGACCGCTTAGGGCGGCAATCAGGTTGTCAACGGCGCAGGCGGCCATGCCATAACGGGTTTCGTGCGTGGCAGAACCGATATGTGGCAGTGCCACGACGTTAGGTAAATCCAGCAGCGGGGAATCGACGGGCAGCGGTTCTTTGACAAACACATCCAGGCCTGCGCCCTGAATGGTTCCTTTCACCAGCGCTTCCGTCAGCGCGTCTTCATCCACGACGGCACCACGACCGATATTAATCAAAATGGCGCTGGGTTTCATTTTTGCCAGTTGCTCACGCCCAATCAGATGGTGCGTTTCCGCCGTGAGTGGCAGCGTGATACAGAGGAAATCAGACTCGGCCAGGAGCGTATCGAGATCGCAATGGCGAGCATTAAAGCGCTGCTCTGCTTCGGCGTGATGGCGGCGAGCGTTGTAAAGAACCGGCATGCTAAAACCAAAGTGGGCGCGTTGTGCGACAGCCAGACCGATGCGACCCATCCCCAGAATGCCGATGGTCTTATGGTGAACGTCAGTGCCAAACCAGTCGCTGTCAACGCCACCTTTCCATTCGCCTGCTTTAACGCGTTCGGCCACTTCCACGACCCGTCGTGCGCTGGCGAGCATCAGCGCCAGAACGGTATCTGCCACGGTTTCCGTCAGCACGGTTGGGGTATGCATGAGAATCACCCCTTTGTCATTCAGTGCATCGACGTTAAAGGTATCGTAACCGACAGAAATGGTGGACGCTGCACGTAAACGTGGGGCGTGTTGCAGGAAGTCTTTATCGACTTTACCACCAGAACCAATGATGCCTTCGGCCGTTGCCAGTGCCGGGTGGTCGTGTGAAGGAAAGGCGTCAAGTTCAGTGACGGTGAAGTGTTGATCTAAACGAGCGCGTAGGTCGTCAGCAATTTTTTTATACAGGATAACGCTAGGTTTCATCACAAACTCCAGCAGATTAAGGAAGTTAACGTAGAAATAGCTCATCGAATAATCGCGTAGCTGGCGGGAGACTGCAAGTGATACCGCCCCCGCATCTGCCCAAGGTTAACCGCGATTAATGGGGATTTGCACGATGAATAGGATGAACGATCGTATACAGGCGCTTAGCGTGAGTTTTTATGTCTTAATTGATTAATATATTTCCTTTGTGATTGCTATCACTCATTTAGGGTAAAGCATTGCCACGACAAACCGATAACCCTATTTACGGGGATGTTTTAGGCATGGTGTTTTTTAGGCTGAGTCATGTTTTAGACACGGTTTGTTAATGGGGCGGAAATGCATTTTTACCAGAATTATGAGTAACCTCAAGGTGTCTCATAAGCTGTATGGCGGTTTCGGTATTGTCCTGCTGTTAGTGATGATGGCGTCAGGTGTTGGCGCTGTACGATTTTTTATCATTCACGATCTGTATGTTAAAACGACCATTTTGAATGAAATGAATCACTATCTCGATCAGTCAAAAATGGCGAGAGTGAAATATTCTTTCACCTTTGCGGATGACAATATCAAGAATCTGAATACCTATATTAGTCAGGCAAATCAGCAAAAAGAAAAAGCGAAAGCACTCACGTGGGAAGAGGGCTATCTCTCTGATTTTGATAATCTTGATCAAGATTTTAAAGATTATGATACCGATCTGAATACCCTGAAAGCCGCCGCCAATGCGGTCGTCGCGACGGCAAAAAAAATCGGCCAGATGAATGCCTCTGATGCATTAACGGCATTTATGACCAACCTTCCTGTCGGCGCGGATGAAAATGCGCTGGCGATGCAGAAAGACGCGTTCTCACTGCTGTTTCTGAAACTGGTCAACAGTACTTATATCTTACAAAAAGAGAACAGCGAAGCCGCGTTTAATGCACAGAAACAGGTCTATGCTGCCTCGAAGGCATCCTACGATGTGTTGGCGTCGTCGGTCAGTGGCGATCGTCGTCGCGTCGTGGATTCGTTTTGGCAAGCATTTGAAAATTATCATCAAACGGCAGAGCAGTATTACGTACAACTCGGGCAGCTAAAGACCACAGATGTTAAATTCCGGGCAACCGGAGACAAAATGACGAGTGATATCGGCAATATTCTGCAAAAGCTCGGCGCGAAGAATGATGACATTATCAATAGCTCCGTACTGCAAACGCTGGTTTTAGGGGCGATAGCCATCGTATTCGGGTTATTGATCGCCTGGTCTGTCACGCGACAAATTACTCGACCCATTATCACCAACCTGAAGTTGGCGGAACGTATTGCGGGCGGCGACCTGTCCGCCAATGTTACGGTAGAGCGGCATGATGAACTGGGGCAACTCACGACGGCGATGATGGTGATGACGGAGAAACTACGTCATTTAATGACTGATATTCGTCAAAGTGTGTACAGCGTTGAAAGTGCTGCTTCTGACATTGCCGTAGGCAATAATGATTTGTCATCACGTACCGAACAGCAATCGGCGGCGATTGTAGAAACCGCAGCCAGTATGGAAGAGTTAACGGCTACGGTGAAAAACAACGCCGACAACGCCCGACATGCCAGCCAGATTGCCGGAGAAGCCTCAACCAATGCCAATCGCGGTGGGGAGATTATCAACCGCGTAATTAACACCATGAGTGATATTTCAGGGAGTTCGAAGAAAATCTCTGATATTACGAGTGTCATTAATAGTATCGCTTTCCAGACCAATATTTTGGCATTGAATGCGGCGGTGGAAGCGGCGCGTGCCGGTGAACAAGGACGGGGATTTGCGGTGGTTGCCAGTGAGGTGCGCAGCCTTGCCCAGCGCAGTTCTCAGGCAGCAAAAGAGATCGAAAGCCTGATTTCAGAGTCGGTTTCTCGCGTGGGTGCCGGAACGGATCTGGTTTCTCAGGCGGGAACGACGATGGATGACATTGTGGCTTCCGTGAGTCGCGTGAATGACATCATGGGGGAAATCTCTTCGGCATCGGATGAGCAGAGCCGCGGGATTGCGCAAATCGGCAGTGCAGTGGCTGAAATGGATACCACTATTCAGCAGAATGCCGCCATGGTGAGCGAATCCTCCGTCGCGGCGAACTCGTTGCAGGAGCAGGCCTCGAAGCTGGCAAAACTGATGTCGGTTTTCCGCATATCTGATGCGGATGTTGCCGGTCTGCCAAGACTGCAAGGATCGGGCACCGGTAACGGTAACTCGGGCAATAAGCCGACGGCTCGTCTGCCAACGCTCGCATCGCGGGATAACGGCAGCGATAACTGGACAACGTTCTGATAGCTCGCTGAGTCGATGGCTCAGCGGTGACCGACTAAATCAGAGGGAGCGGCATTTACGGCTCCCTCATTCGCCCACTGCATGATCAGCGCCGTGGCTTGTGTATCCTGATTAACATTTTCCTCAACGACGACAAATCCCTGCTTATGGTAGAACCGGCAGGCGCGCGTATTCTGCTGATACACTTCCAGGCTGAGTAAGGGAAACTGTGCCTGAACATGCTGGATCAGCGCTGTACCAATCCGTTTTCCATAATAGGCCTGTTCCACAAACAGTGCGCCGATGAACCGTGCTTCCAGCACGCTGATAAAGCCGATAAGGCTTCCTTGCTCCTCATAAACCCAGGTTTGCGACTGGGGAATATAGACGTCACGTACCGCGCTGGCGCTTTCTCGCCAGTAATCTTCACGAATAAACGGATGCGCCAGAATGGTGCTCTTTAGCCAAAGCTGCATCAGCGGCGCGAGATCGTGGTCGCGGTAAGGACGGATCATGACGCGCTTTCCTGATGACAAAAACAGTCGGTGACATGGTCATTGACCAATCCACCTGCTTGCATGAAGGCATAGCAGATGGTTGAGCCGATAAATTTGAAGCCGCGTTTCTTCAGGGCTTTGGACATGGCATCTGAAACGTCCGTTTTGGCGGGGACTTCTGCGAGCGAAGCGGGGTGATTGAGGCGCGGCTGGTGCTCGACAAAAGACCAAATGAAATGCGAGAAGCTTTCCCTTGGCTCTCCATTGCCACCCACGCTTGTGCATTGGTGATAATCGCCTCGATTTTTCCGCGATGGCGGATAATACCGCTGTCTTGCACCAGCCGATCTACGTCATCCTGCGTCATTTGTGCGACTTGCTCAGGGGTGAACTGGTGGAAGCAACGGCGATAGCGTTCGCGTTTTTTCAGAACCGTGATCCAGGAAAGACCCGCCTGCTGGCCTTCCAGACACAGTAACTCAAACAGCTTCTGGCTGTCGGTGCAGGGTTTTCCCCACTCGTTATCGTGGTACTCCTGATATAAGGTGTCTTGTGTAACCCAGCCGCAGCGTTGCATGCCTTTCTCCTGATTATGGTGATGCCGTTGATTGTAAGGCGGTCTGTCGCAATGTGGTGTGATGATGGCACTTAAAGTGCTGTATGGGCAACCAGTGTTTTGCGGGCGTGCTCGCAGATATGAAAGATCGCTGGCGGATGGGGCGGAAAGTCGTCGTGGAATCGTGAATAATGTTTTGCCAGCAGCTCAGGGCTATTTATTCGCTTAAGGCTATATTCGCTCAAGGCTGTTCATTAGCTCAGGGCTGTGTATTAGTTCAACGCTGTTCAATCGATCATAAGAAAAGCATAGACAGAGACAGGGGTACAGGGAATGGCAGTGGAGTGGATTGCAGCCTATCTGGCATTAGGCGCGGTGGTAGGCTTTATGGCGGGCTTATTGGGCATTGGCGGTGGCGGCATTATGGTGCCGGTGCTGACGGCGCTGTTTGCTGCACAGGGGGTGGATAATACCCATTTGGTGCATTTGGCGTTGGGCACATCAATGGCGGCGATTGTCGTCACGGCGATTTCCAGCTTGCGCACGCATCATCAACATCAGGCGGTGCTATGGCCTGTGGTAATGCGGATTACGCCTGCCATTCTGATCGGGACATTCGCGGCCACCTGGCTGGCGACGCTGTTGCCGACGCGGGCGTTGGCGATCTTTTTCTCCTGCTTCATGGCTTACGTTTCGCTGCAAATGGTGCTGAATATCAAGCCAAAACCGCAGCGCCAGTTGCCCGGTACGGCAGGCATTTCGCTGGCGGGGTTGGTGATTGGTAGCATTTCAGCGCTGGTAGCGATTGGCGGCGGGTCGCTCACGGTGCCGTTCCTGACGTGGTGCAACGTTCGTATTCAGCAGGCGATCGGCACATCCGCAGCGGTTGGGCTACCGATTGCGCTTTCCGGTGCGCTGGGTTACCTGATCAACGGCTGGTCGACGACCGGATTGCCTGACTACAGCGTCGGTTATGTTTCTCTGCCCGCCGTTTTCCTGATTTCCGCCGTCAGCTTTTTCACCGCACCTGTCGGCGCCCGTCTGGCGCATCGTCTGCCTGTGGCAACGCTGAAAAAGGCCTTTGCGGCATTGTTACTGCTGCTGAGCCTGAAGATGTTGCAGACCGTTTTTTCCGGCTGATCCCGGAATTTGAAAGATGATGACGGGGATTTGCACTTGTTACCGCATTCTGGCTGTATATCTTGCGGTCAGAGGGTATACTGGCGCATTCCTTATAAATCCACTTGTATCGCGCGCGAATCCAACATGCAAAAGTTTGATACCAAGACCTTCCAGGGCCTGATCCTGACATTACAGGATTATTGGGCTCGCCAGGGCTGCACCATTGTTCAACCATTGGACATGGAAGTCGGCGCAGGCACCTCACATCCTATGACCTGCCTGCGGGCACTGGGGCCGGAGCCAATGGCCGCCGCCTATGTGCAGCCTTCTCGTCGTCCGACCGATGGGCGCTACGGCGAAAACCCGAACCGCTTACAGCACTATTACCAGTTTCAGGTCGTCATTAAGCCATCACCGGACAATATTCAGGAGCTGTACCTCGGTTCTTTGAAAGAGCTGGGTATGGATCCGACCATTCACGATATTCGTTTCGTGGAAGACAACTGGGAAAACCCGACGCTGGGTGCCTGGGGTTTGGGCTGGGAAGTCTGGCTGAACGGTATGGAAGTCACGCAGTTTACCTACTTCCAGCAGGTTGGCGGTTTGGAATGTAAACCGGTGACGGGTGAGATCACCTACGGCCTGGAACGTCTGGCGATGTACATCCAGGGCGTTGATAGCGTTTACGATCTGGTTTGGAGCGATGGCCCGCTAGGTAAAACCACCTACGGCGATGTGTTCCATCAAAACGAAGTCGAGCAGTCGACCTACAACTTTGAACACGCTGACGTTGATTTCCTGTTCAGCTGCTTCGAGCAATATGAGAAAGAAGCGCAGCACCTGCTGGCGCTGGAAAAACCGCTGCCTTTACCGGCTTACGAACGCATTCTGAAAGCGGCGCACAGCTTTAACCTGCTGGATGCGCGTAAAGCGATCTCGGTTACCGAGCGCCAGCGCTACATTCTGCGTATTCGTACCCTGACCAAAGCGGTTGCGGAAGCCTACTATGCTTCGCGTGAAGCACTGGGTTTCCCGATGTGTAATAAGAAAGAGAGCTAAGAGGCAGCCATGACTGACAAGACTTTTCTGGTGGAAATTGGCACGGAAGAGCTGCCGCCGAAGGCTCTCCGTAATCTGGCAGAATCCTTTGCCGCTAATTTCACGGCGGAGCTGGATGCCGCCAATCTGGCACACGGTGAGGTGAGCTGGTTTGCTGCGCCGCGCCGTCTGGCGCTGAAAGTGGCACGCTTAAGCGCTTCTCAGCCCGATCGTGAAGTAGAAAAACGCGGTCCGGCGATTGCACAAGCATTTGATGCTGAAGGGAAACCCACCAAAGCGGCAGAAGGCTGGGCGCGTGGCTGTGGCATCACCGTTGAGCAAGCTGAGCGTTTGACGACCGATAAAGGCGAGTGGCTGCTGTATCGCGCCCACGCGAAAGGCGAGCAGGCGCAGGCGCTGCTGGCTGGCATGGTAAGCACCGCATTATCGAAGCTGCCAATTCCAAAGCTGATGCGCTGGAGCGACAAAGAAACACAGTTTGTGCGCCCGGTACACACTGTAACCATGCTGCTGGATGAAGAACTGATCCCCGGTCAGGTATTGGGTATCCATTCTGCTCGTACTATTCGCGGTCATCGCTTTATGGGTGAAGCGGAATTTACGATCGATACTGCTGAACAGTATCCACAAATTCTGCTGGAGCGCGGTAAAGTCGTCGCCGACTACGATGCGCGTAAAGCGAAAATCAAAGCCGATGCCGAAGAAGCCGCTCGCAAGATTGGCGGCAACGCCGATCTGAGCGACAGCCTGCTGGAAGAAGTCACCTCGCTGGTGGAATGGCCAGTGGTACTGACTGCGAAATTTGAAGAAAAATTCCTCGCGGTGCCGTCCGAAGCGCTGGTTTACACCATGAAAGGTGACCAGAAGTATTTCCCGGTTTACGACAACAGCGGCAATCTGCTGCCAAACTTCATCTTTGTTGCCAATATCGAATCCAAAGATCCACAGCAGATTATTTCCGGTAACGAAAAAGTGGTGCGCCCGCGTCTGGCAGATGCTGAATTCTTCTTCAATACCGACCGCAAAAAGCGTCTGGAAGATCACCTGCCGCGTCTGGAAACCGTTTTGTTCCAGCAGCAGTTGGGTACGCTGCGCGACAAAACCGATCGCATTCAGGCGCTGGCTGGCTGGGTGGCTGGTCAGATTGGTGCTGATGTGAATCACGCGACGCGTGCGGGTCTGCTGTCCAAGTGTGACCTGATGACCAACATGGTGTTTGAATTCACCGACACGCAGGGCGTGATGGGGATGCACTATGCGCGTCATGATGGCGAAGCGGAAGATGTTGCCGTTGCGCTGAATGAGCAGTATCAGCCGCGCTTTGCAGGTGATGAACTGCCTTCTTCTGCGGTTGCCTGTGCGCTGGCGATTGCCGACAAGATGGATACGCTGGCAGGCATTTTTGGCATTGGCCAACACCCGAAAGGCGACAAAGATCCGTTTGCGCTGCGTCGTGCCGCCCTCGGTGTGCTGCGCATCATCGTCGAAAAACGCCTGCCGCTGGATTTGCAGACGCTGGCCGAAGAAGCGGTGCGTTTGTATGGCGCCAAGCTGACTAACACCAACGTTGTGGATGACGTGATTGAGTTTATGCTCGGCCGTTTCCGCGCCTGGTATCAGGAAGAAGGTCACAGCGTGGATACCATTCAAGCGGTATTGGCGCGTCGTCCAACTCGTCCGGCAGATTTCGATGCCCGCGTGAAAGCCGTCAGCCACTTCCGTTCGCTGGATGCTGCAGCAGCGCTGGCCGCGGCTAACAAGCGTGTTTCCAACATTCTTGCGAAATCTACCGATACGCTGAACGAAAGCGTTAATGCAGCCGTATTGAAAGACGCCGCGGAAATTACGCTGGCAACGCACCTTGTCGTGCTGCGCGACAAGCTGACGCCACTGTTCGCTGAAGGCCGCTATCAGGAAGCGCTGGTTGAGCTGGCCTCACTGCGTGAACCTGTCGATGCATTCTTCGATCAGGTGATGGTCATGGCGGAAGATGAGCAGGTGCGTGTGAACCGCCTGACGCTGCTGAGCCAACTGCGTGAGCTGTTCTTGCAGGTAGCGGATATTTCCGTCCTGCAATAACGGCGATAGCGTTACCGTCGTCTCAACCCCCGAGTAGGTTCTCCTGTTCGGGGGTTTTTTCCGCGCTGTAAAACGTCCCGCCTCACCCCTGTAATCGCTCCGTGTATTTCGATACTTAAACAATGGCTATTCGTTGTCAGAGCAGGCCTTTTTCTGCACAGCCAGCCTGATTCGACTATGCTTATGTCGTAGAAAATCTTGTCATGGAAAATCCAACGTCAGCGTGTTTCTGTTTGAAGAGGACGCGACTGGCGGGGCAGTGAGCATAACAGGAGTAGGGCATGAGAAGGCTGATGATGTACCGTTCACGCTGGCTGCTGCCAGTTCTGGTTATTCTAGCGGCATTGCAGTTGGCTGCCTGTGGTGACAGCGAGGCGGAGCAGCGGAAGGCATTCATTGCGTTCCTGCAAAGCGCGCAGTCGCAGCAGGATGGAACGCTGCCGACATTGACGGAAGAGCAAAAGAAGATTTTTGGCAATTTTGCCAACGATTACGCGATTTTAACCACCTTTTCTCAGCAGTTTAATCAAGCCGTATCCGGCAGTCTGACGCCGATGCTGGGGCAAATTTCCCGCATTCGCGTCCCTAAAGACTATCTGACACAGCGTGATGGCCTGCGGCAATCTATCGGGGCAATGAACCTGCTGAGCCAGCATGTGCAGGCGGCGAAAGTGCAGGCGGACAATGCTCACAGGACGTTAAAACAGCCTGAAGAAGTGCAGATACCCTATGAGCGGCTGTATGCACGCACGGTAATACAGCCAACTAACGCGCTGTTGCCCGCCATTCCGAATGCGATTGCTTTCGCACAGAGCCTGACTCAGATCGGCGATTTCCTTCAGGCTCAGGGCGATCAGGCCGTGTTCAATGGTGCGTCTGTACAATTCCGTACGCCGCAGCAGGTGGCGCAATATAACGGCATGGTGGCGGCGTTACCCATGCAACAGCAGAATTTAATGAATGCGCTCAGAGGGGTAAGTGGCGTGAATTATCCCTAATCGCGTCGTTTTCTCATGCTCTAGCGATGCGCTATTACGGATAGGTATTCTGGATAAGAGGGCGAGAGCAGGCGAGAGAGTAAAAATAAAGCCGATTGTCGTCACATAAATAAAACAAATACGGGTCATTAAAATGTGATGTGAATCACATATAAAGGGCTGTGTTTGCCTGGGAATCGGTTTAGTTTTTCATTTTTAACGGTTTTTTGTGAAGTAAATCACCTATTTGTATCGTTGATGTAGGGTGGTTGTGTGATTTTTGTCACGTTCCTGCCATGGAGTTGCGGTATGAAAACAGCGTGTTAGAGTCCGCGCTGCATACAGTAATACTGACGGAAGCAATCGGTGTTTTGATTACCGATATGCCTATAACAGCCGAGGTTTGGGTCACTGCTGATATCTCGGTAAAAAATAAGGCTGTCGGTCGTTGTTGCTAACCATCGCTGCAACTAACACATATTGCCACGCCGTCTCACGATAATTACCACGCGCTCTTATTGTCAGCGCGTTTCAATAGGGGTGTGTTTTTATGCTTTCACCAGATATTAAGATCAAAGTGCAAAACTTTGGTCGCTTCCTCAGTAATATGGTCATGCCCAATATTGGCGCTTTTATCGCCTGGGGTATTATTACCGCGCTGTTTATCCCTACTGGCTGGTTCCCCAATGCAACATTGGCGAAGCTCGTCGGTCCGATGATTACCTATTTGCTGCCATTGCTGATTGGTTATACCGGCGGACGTCTGGTATTCGGTGAGCGTGGCGGCGTGGTCGGTGCGATTACGACGATGGGTGTGATCGTCGGGACCGATATCCCGATGTTCCTCGGCGCGATGATCGTCGGCCCGTTGGGTGGCTGGGCGATCAAACGTTTTGACCGTATGGTCGACGGTAAAATCAAGAGCGGCTTTGAAATGCTGGTCAACAACTTCTCTGCCGGTATTATCGGTATGTTGTTGGCAATTCTGTCATTTTTGGCAATTGGTCCGCTGGTTGAAGTCTTCTCTCAGGTGCTGGCTTCCGGCGTTAACCTGATGGTACAGAACAACCTACTGCCGTTTACGTCCATCTTCGTTGAACCCGCGAAAATTCTGTTCCTGAACAACGCGATTAACCACGGTATCTTCTCACCGCTGGGCATTCAGCAGGCAACGGAAACCGGCAAATCTATTTTCTTCCTGATCGAAGCGAACCCAGGCCCAGGTATGGGCGTGCTGATGGCGTATATGTTCTTCGGTCGTGGTAACGCGAAAGAGTCTGCGCCGGGTGCGGCGATTATCCACTTCCTGGGCGGGATTCACGAAATCTACTTCCCTTATGTCCTGATGAATCCGCGTCTGATTATCGCGGTGATTCTGGGCGGGATGACCGGCGTGTTTACGCTGAGCGTACTGGGCGGCGGTTTGGTTTCTCCTGCGTCTCCGGGCTCTATTCTGGCAGTGCTGGCGATGACGCCAAAAGGTGCTTACTTCGCTAACCTTGCGGCCATTGCGGCAGCCTTCGCGGTGTCCTTCATCGTGTCGGCGATTCTGCTGAAAAGCACCAAGCAAAAAGAAGAAGACCTGGGTGACGCGACGCGCCGCGTACAGGAAATGAAAGCGTCCGCGAAAGGTACGGCGACGAGCGCTGGCGTCAGCGGCGATATGAGCACCGTGCGTAAAATCATCGTAGCCTGTGACGCCGGTATGGGCTCGAGCGCGATGGGTGCTGGCGTGCTGCGCAAGAAAGTGCAGGATGCCGGGCTGACCAACATTTCGGTGACCAATAGCGCGATCAATAGTCTGCCGGACGATGTCGATCTGGTGATTACGCACCGTGACCTGACCGAGCGCGCGATGCGTCATGCGCCGCAGGCACAGCACATTTCGCTGACCAACTTCCTTGATAGCGGTCTGTATAGCGATCTGGCGGCGCGTCTGGTCGCTGCACAGGGTGCCGCGAAGCCTGAAACCGTCGCAACGGCTGCACCTGCTGTAGCCGATACGCAGACAAACCTGTTCCAACTGGGCGCAGGCAATGTGTTCCTGAATCAGCATGCGACACACAAAGAGCAGGCAATCCGTTTCGCCGGTGAGCAACTGGTGAAAGGTGGCTACGTCGAGCCTGAGTATGTTGAAGCGATGCTGGAACGCGAAAAGCTGACCTCTACCTATCTGGGTGAGTCGATCGCCGTGCCGCACGGTACAATTGAAGCGAAAGATCGCGTGCTGAAAACGGGCGTGGTTTTCTGCCAATACCCTGAAGGGGTGCGCTTTGGCGATGAAGAAGATGAAGTTGCACGTCTGGTTATCGGTATCGCTGCCCGTAACAACGAACACATTCAGGTCATCACCAGCCTGACCAACGCACTGGATGATGACGCTGTCATTGAACGTCTGGCGCACACGCAGGATGTTCAGGAAGTACTCGACTTACTCTCCGGTAAAAAGAGTGCCTAATTGATGTGGCTAGTGCCGCCTTCGGGCGGCCTCTTTTTATGTCTTTTTAAGGTTATGTCTCATGAAAGCATTACATTTTGGCGCGGGTAATATTGGCCGTGGATTTATTGGGAAATTGTTGGCGGATGCCAACGTCGAACTGACATTTGCTGACGTCAATCAGCCGCTGTTGGATGCCCTGAACAGCCGTAAAAGCTATACGGTGCGGATTGTGGGCGATAACACACGCCTTGATACCGTGAGCAACGTGAGTGCCGTTCACAGCGGCAGTCAGGATGCCGTCGCGCTGATTGCCGCAGCCGATCTGGTGACCACTGCTGTCGGGCCGCAGATTCTGGAAAAAATCGCCGGAGCTATCGCTCAGGGGCTGGTTAAGCGTCATAACGATGGCAATACCCGGCCGTTGAACATTATTGCCTGTGAAAATATGGTGCGCGGCACCAGCCAGTTAAAACAGCATGTGTTGAAACTGCTGCCGGAAGGCCATCAGGAATGGGTTGTCGAGCATGTGGGATTTGTCGATTCTGCGGTGGATCGTATCGTTCCCCCTTCCGAAGCGGGCAGTGATGATGTGCTGGCGGTGACGGTAGAAACCTTCAGCGAATGGATCGTCGATAAAACCCAGTTCTGCGGTGAGCCGCCAGCGATTCCTGGTATGGAACTGACCGACAACCTGATGGCATTTGTCGAGCGTAAGCTGTTCACACTGAACACGGGTCATGCGATTACGGCCTACCTCGGCCAGCAGGCGCGGCACCAAACGATTCGCGATGCGATTCTTGACCCGAAAGTCAGAGCCGTAGTCAAAGGCGCAATGGAAGAGAGTGGTGCGGTGCTCATCAAGCGCTACGGTTTTGATGCGGATAAGCACGCCGCCTATATCAATAAGATTCTTAGCCGCTTTGAAAACCCCCATCTGCATGATGATGTGGAGCGCGTTGGCCGTCAGCCGCTGCGTAAACTGAGCGCGGGCGACCGTCTGATCAAACCGCTGCTGGGAACGCTGGAGTACCATTTGCCGCATGACAACCTGATTACCGGTATTGCCGCCGCGATGCATTATCGCAGCGAACAGGATCCGCAGGCGCTGGAACTGGCCGAGTTGCTCCGCGCACAGGGGCC
Source organism: Pectobacterium sp. PL152 (assembly GCA_021907015.1). Taxonomy (GTDB): domain Bacteria; phylum Pseudomonadota; class Gammaproteobacteria; order Enterobacterales; family Enterobacteriaceae; genus Pectobacterium. The sequence goes on from CP091064.1 coordinate 2,619,303, forward strand.
GCAGGCGGCGCTGGCACAGATTTCTGGTCTGGATGCTGACAGCGAGGTTGTCGCGCAAGCAGTGAATGTGTATAACGCCATGCAGTAATCGGCGCGTCTCGTCACCGGTCTTTTCGACACGGTGTAAAAGGTATAGGCGACGTCGGGGATGGGATGTCGCCACACCTGCCGGTAAGCATGCTACCGAGATGGGGTATGCTGTGTGCGGGGTTAAAGGGTCGAGAAGTGACGATGGAAGAAACACAGGCGTTTGAAAACCGGGTTCTGGAAGCGCTGAACTCAGGGAAGACCGTGCGCGATTTTATGCTTTGTGCCGTTGAATTGCTGGCTGAAGCGGTCAGTATCCTGATGTTGCAGGTGTTCCGTAAAGACGACTATGCGGTGAAATATGCCGTTGAACCCTTGATGACGGGAACGGGCCCACTGGGCGACCTGTCTGTGCGCCTGAAACTGATTTATGGTCTGGGGATGATCAGCCGTAAAGAGTACGAAGATGCAGAACTGTTAATGGCGCTGGGTGAAGAGCTGACGCATGACGATCGGCATTATCGTTTTACCGACGATGAAATTCTGGGGCCCATCGGCGAACTGCACTGCGTTACGGCGCTGCCCGCAGAGCCAGCTTTGCCGCAGGGAGCCGACGCCGCCGATCCGCTTCTGGTGAACATGCAGCAGCAGCGCTATCAGCAGATGGTGCGTTCCACGCTAGTGTTATCTCTAACTACTCTGATTGCGCAAATTAGCCTGAAAAAGGCGTTTTAACCCTATTCCTCGGTATCACGTCACTGCGTCAGCCAAGAGTATAGTGTATGCTGTGCTCCGCATTATTCTCCCGTTATACAGGTTATCTTTTATGAAAGAGCAGGAAAAAGCAGAGATTAAACGCCTTAGCGACCAATTGGATAAGCTGACGCGTAAGCAGGCCACGCTGCTGGCACAAGGTGATGCCGAAGCTATCGCCCTCAATATGGAAGCGCGTGAGAAGCTAACGGCCGAAATTGAGCGCCTGCGTAACGTGAGAGAACAGAAACTCAGCAAAGAAGCGCAGAAACTGGCGAAGCTGCCTTTCAGCCGTGCGATTACTGAAAAAGAGCAGGCTGATATGGGGACGTTGAAGAAAAGCGTTCGCGGTTTGGTAGTGGTACATCCGATGACCGCACTGGGGCGCGAAATGGGCTTAACAGAGATGACGGGCTACGCATCGAAACCGTTCTGAGGTTTGTTTCTCTGCGCCGACAGACGCTGATGATGTACGTGTTGGCGTGATGGATTTGTTGATGAAGCCCCTGTTTAACAGGGGCTTTGTTGTTTCTGGTACGTCGCTGTTTTGATATTAGCGCGGTGCGTGCAGACGATGCGTTGGGTTGGTAAATGCGATACTGGCAGGTGTCTCATCGTGCTGTGTGTTGGCCAGACGGAAGACGGAAACCGCCTGCTTCAGCAGTCGTGCCTGTTCTTCCAGCGAGTCGGCGGCGGCAGAGGATTGTTCAACCAGCGCGGCGTTCTGCTGCGTGGTGCTGTCCATCTCAACAATCGCCTGGCTAACCTGGCTGATGCCCCGGCTTTGCTCATCCGATGCAGTGGCAATTTCACCCATGATGTCATGCACCTGTGTGATCGAGGTGACGATATCATTCATCGTTTTGCCCGCGTTGCCGACCAGCGTTGCACCGTGCGATACCTGATGAACCGATTCAGAGATCAAGCCTTCGATTTCCTTCGCGGCCTGAGAGCTGCGCTGTGCCAGATTGCGGACTTCGCTGGCAACCACGGCAAAGCCACGGCCTTGTTCACCGGCGCGAGCGGCTTCCACCGCGGCGTTCAATGCCAGAATGTTGGTCTGGAAGGCGATGCTGTTAATGACGGACGTGATTTCCGCGATACGTTTAGAGCTGTTTTCAATCGCGGTCATGGTTTGCACCACGTTATTCACCTGCTCGCCACCCTGTTTGGCCGTTTGGGAAGCGCTGATTGCCAGTTTGTTGGCGTGGTGCGCGTTATCCGCGTTTTGCTTAACTGTCGCGGTGAGCTGTTCCATGCTGGCGGCGGTTTGCTCAACGGCGGCGGCCTGTTGCTCGGTACGTGATGACAGATCCGTATTGCCCGCGACGATCTCGCTGGAGGCGTTAGAAATCTGGCTGACGCCGACGCGAATGTCGTCGATCATATTGTGCAGGTTGTCATTCATTTTCGACATCGCACTCATCAACTGACCCAGCTCATCTTTACGCGTCGTGTTGATGGACATGGTGAGGTCGCCTGTCGCGATTTTTTCAGCCATGTTCAATGTGTTGCCCAACGGTGTGGTGATCTGACGTGAAATGAACCAGGAAATCAGCAGGCCAAGCAGCAGTGTAATTAGCGCCGCGATGCTCATTTGCAGCGTGGCGCTGTGAATATCTTCCTGTGAGGCTGCCAGCTGATCGCTAAGCAGGGATTTCACCACGCTGTTCAATTGGTCGGCAACGCTCCGCATTTGTGCTGCCTGCGCCATCTCTTCCTGATAGGCTGGCATGTAAGCAAGAACCTGCTCTTCATAGTTGTTCATGATTGTCAGAACGGGTGTCAACGTTTCACGTTGTTCGGCAGACAGACTCTGATACAGGAAGGTCAATGACGTTTGTGCCGCGTTGATGGCATCCGTCAGTTTTTCTTCGGATTCTTTATTGGTAGAAAGTAATAAACCACGAACGTGGTAGCGGACGGCAATCAGTTTTTGGTTCAGATCGGAAAGTAATAGCTGTAGGTTTGTGCTGTTGTTGTCTGTCTTTAATTGATCGTTGAGATCTTGTAGGGGTTTTTCCGTGGTTGAAATATTCCAGCTTTTTCTAACGGCATCCTTTTTGCTAACGGCATTAATATAATTGTTTTGTTTTTCCTGATAGCTGGTAATTAATGTAGGGATATTAGCTATTTTCTTGGCGTCGCTTTCAGGCCAGTGAAATTCTTTTGCCTTTTCAGCGAGTTTGCTGACATTGGCAATATGCTCAATGTTCCTTTTTATATCATCTGGGTTATAAGTGGTGCCGTATAATGCGCGGTAATATTTAGCCTGGTTAATTTCATCATTGATATTGTTGCTTAAATTAACTTTATCAATACTGTCTTTCAGCGAGCTAATATGCATAATGCCCGCACCGGCAATCACCATGGTCATCAGCAGAATCAGGAAAAAGCCTAATCCTAATTTTTTACCGACTTTTAGATTGTCAAAATTCATAGCCATCACATCCCACCACTATATCTTATTGAGTCAAATTCACTATCCTGATGCACACTTGATTAGCGGTGCTAGCATCTCGGATTACCGCTTGCCAAGCCTATTTTTGCAAAACAACATGATAAAAACCCGCAGTAGATATCGGCACGTTACTCTGGAACTTTACGCGCCAGTCAGCGGCGGCCTGTCGGGCGAGGGTCAATGATGAACCAAATAGTGCCAACGTGCATGCGGTTTGAAGTATGACGGATATAAAAAAACTGGAATAACAGGCTGTTATTCCAGTTTCTATTCAAACGCAGAAGGCGCCTGATGGGATCAGGCATTCAACGGTTTTATTTTTTCGCGCTGGCGAAACGAGCCGCTGCTTCGTCCCAGTTCACTACGTTCCAGAATGCTTTCGCGTAATCTGGGCGACGGTTTTGGAATTTCAGGTAATAAGCGTGTTCCCATACATCCAGACCAACGATTGGGTAGCCAGAAGTACCAGAAATTGCTTCACCCATCAGTGGGCTGTCTTGGTTTGCAGTAGAGACTACAGCCAGTTTGCCGTCGTCTTTCAGCACCAGCCAGGCCCAACCAGAACCAAAACGGGTTGCTGCTGCTTGCTCAAATTTCTCTTTAAATGCATCAACGCTGCCGAAATCACGTTCGATGGCGGCTTTCAGGTCGCCAGTCAGCGTCGTGCCTACTTTCAGGCCTTTCCAGAACAGGCTGTGGTTAGCATGGCCACCTGCGTTGTTACGCAGTGCTGCTTTTTTCTCAGCAGGAACTTTATCCAGTTGAGCGATCAGCTCTTCAACAGACAATTTAGCCAGCTCAGGCAGAGATTCCAGCGCGGCATTAGCATTATTGACGTAAGCCTGATGGTGTTTGGAATGGTGAATTTCCATCGTCTCTTTGTCGAAATGCGGTTCCAGTGCGTCATAAGCATAAGGCAGCGATGGCAGTGAATAACTCATGTTTAGCATCTCCATGGTAAAAAAAATGTTACGGCACTGTACTGTTAGTACCGCGTAAGCAATACGTTCATTATAGTTAATTAAATGATATTGAAAATGATTATTCTCGTTCTGATGTCATGAACCATATTGCTTTACCTCATGATAACAAACGGTTATGTCATTATTGCACTATGTAAAAACAAATTAATCTATACCCGTCATACTTCAAGCTGCGGTAGCGCTTACTCGCTCAGGCGCTGCGGATGTGTGTAGATCGTTGCGTGTCCTGGTCGACAAAAACCGACCAGCGTCAGGTTGCAGCGTTGGGCGACCTCAACCGCCAGTGACGTTGCCGCCGAGACAGCAAACAGGATTTCCACGCCGCACATGGCGGACTTCTGGACCATTTCATAGCTGGCACGGCTGGAGACCAGCGCGGCACCTTGTTGCCACTCTAGTTTTGCTCGAGCACCCAGCAGTTTATCCAGCGCGACATGGCGGCCGACGTCTTCGCTCTCCCCGGACAGCGTGCCGTCTGGCGCGACCCAACTTGCGGCATGGGTACAACCCGTCACCTGACCGATCTTCTGCACATCGCGCAGCCGCACCAGCGCGTTTTCAAGTTTGCTGAGGGAAAAGGTCTGCGTGAAGGGCAGGGGCGTCACTGGCTTGCCGATCTCCGCGAGCTGCTCCACGCCACATACGCCACAGCCTGTGCGGCCATCCATCGCCCGACGTCGTTCTTTTAGCCCGGCAAAACGTCGGCTGGAAAGCTCAATTTGTACTTCGATACCGTTACAGGCGGGCAGTACATCAATCCCGTAGATGTCTGCTGGTGATTGAATAATGCCTTCAGATAAGGAAAACCCGAGGGCGAACAGTTCCAGTTCTTTCGGCGATGCCATCATAACGACATGCGAGATGCCGTTGTAGACCAGCGCCACGGGCACTTCTTCCGCCAGCCAGTCAAGCTGCGACTGGTGCAGCGAGTCAGGATGATAGACCGAATGTTGCGTTGCGCCTTCAAGGGCGGTAGCCGCGCGTAAATGAACCCCTTCCACCTGAAATACCTGCATGTTAGTAACCTTGGAAATTAAAAGTATTATACCCGTCATACTTCAAGTTGCATGTGCGTTGGCTGCGTTACTCGACACACTAGCGTGTGTCTCACCCCGTTGGGGCCGCTGCAAGCAGCGTTCAAACCTGCCTCTGGCAGATTTGTCAGTTACCCGAATCACTTACTCAAGTAAGCTCATCGGGATGAAATGAGAGACATCCTGTCTCTCACCGAAGGCCAGCCAATGGCTGGTCAAATTCGTTCCCGACGAATTTGTCCTTCGCTTGCCGCGTTACGATGCTCATTGATGAGCATCGCCCTAAAGGGCTAACGCTTCGCGTTATTCAAAACGAATACGTTTTGTCCTGAAACTCGAATTATTTAGGGTATACCTCACCGCGCCTGAAGGGATGCGACTTTTTCTCGCAAGAAACTGTGCGTCAACTCGAAGAGTTGCTTTCTTCTCTGGCCGAATCCTGTCGCTAACTCCATACCCCGTATAGGCTTAATTTAACTGCTTACTGTTTGCCTCTTTTTTCACTGCGGCATGGCCGCTCATCTCGAAATGAAAAGGAGACTGAAATGGCGCATGATAATTTTGAAGGCCGACCTGCATCTGACGACTACGGTTCTCTCAACCTGAAAAAACGCTATGACAATTTTATCGGCGGAGCCTGGGTTCCACCTGATGCGGGTCAGTATTTTGTCAATTTGACGCCAGTAACGGGCCAGCCGATGTGTGAAGTGGCCAGTTCGTCAACGCGAGATATTGACCACGCGCTGGATGCCGCTCACAAGGCAAAAGCGGAATGGGGTGGCCTGTCGGTGCAGGATCGGGCGCTGGTGCTGAACCGTATTGCCGACCGAATGGAACAAAATCTTGAGCTGCTGGCGCGGGTGGAGACTTGGGATAACGGCAAACCGATACGCGAAACTAGCGGAGCGGATGTGCCGCTGGCGATTGACCATTTTCGCTATTTTGCGGCCTGTATCCGTGCGCAAGAAGGGGCGATCAGTGAAATTGACGGCGATACCGTGGCCTACCATTTTCATGAACCTCTCGGCGTTGTCGGGCAAATCATTCCCTGGAATTTCCCGCTGCTGATGGCCTGTTGGAAAATGGCGCCTGCGCTGGCCGCCGGTAACTGTATTGTGCTGAAACCCGCCAAACTGACGCCGATGTCGGTGCTGATTTTGATGGAGCTGATTCAGGATCTGCTGCCGCCAGGTGTCATTAATGTCGTCAATGGGTCGGGAAGTGAAATTGGCGAATATCTGGCGACGTCGAAACGCGTTGCGAAAGTCGCTTTCACCGGGTCGACTGAAGTGGGCCAGCAGATCATGAGCTATGCGGCGCAGAACGTGACGCCAGTAACGCTGGAACTGGGTGGCAAATCGCCGAATATCTTCTTTGCCGATGTGATGGATAAAGAAGACAGCTTCTTTGACAAAGTGCTCGAAGGCTTCACGCTGTTTGCTTTCAATCAGGGAGAGGTCTGTACCTGTCCGAGTCGTGCGCTGGTGCAGGAATCGATCTACGATCGCTTTATGGAGCGGGCAATCAAGCGCGTTGAGGCTATCCGCATCGGCAACCCGCTGGACAGCAAAACCATGATGGGTGCTCAGGTGTCAGCAGGCCAGCTTGATACCATCCTTAACTACATTGATATCGGTAAGAAAGAGGGCGCACGGGTGCTCACGGGCGGCCAGCGCAAGGCGATGCCGGGTGGGCTGGCGGAAGGGTATTATCTGGAACCGACGATATTGTTCGGTAAAAACAGTATGCGTGTCTTCCAGGAGGAAATTTTTGGACCGGTATTGGCGGTCACGACCTTCAAAACGATGGATGACGCACTGGAGATCGCCAACGACACGGAATACGGTCTGGGGGCTGGCGTGTGGAGCCGTAACGGTAACATTGCCTACCGGATGGGGCGTGGTATTCAGGCCGGACGCGTCTGGACCAACTGTTATCACGCTTATCCGGCGCATGCGGCGTTCGGGGGCTACAAGCAGTCCGGCATCGGGCGTGAAAACCATAAAATGATGCTGGAACATTACCAGCAAACCAAGTGCCTGTTGGTGAGTTACTCTGATAAGCCGATGGGGCTGTTCTAACGGCGTACTTCCTCCAAACCCTGCGTGCCTGCCTGTGCGGGTACGCAGGCATGATGTACATTGATGCGGGTTTCCCGCATCAATCCGTCCTTATCACTCAGATTTAACCGATTGTTGATAGCTGATCATTGATAGTTGCTGGTTGTTAATAATCGATTGTGCCAGCGCTTAACAACGGCTACGCTGTTTTGAATAGCGCTTTGCTTTCAAGAGGTTGTGCATGACGGATAAGATCGGCTGGATTGATAACCTGCGGGCGCTGGCCTGCATGATGGTCGTTCTGATTCATAGCACCACCTACTATATTACTGCGGGCGGCACGCCGGGCGATGGTCACTGGGATGTAGCGAATATCCTGAACTCTGCCTCGCGCGTCTGTGTTCCGCTGTTTTTCATGATCTCGGGTTACTTATTCTTTGGCGAGCGCAGCGCGGGGAAAAAGCATTTCCTGCGTATCGGTTTATGCCTGCTTTTTTATAGTGCGGTCGCGCTGATCTATATTGCGACGCTCACGCCGATTAATGGCCTGAATTCATTGCACCATGCGCTGCAAAAACCGGTCTTTTATCACTTATGGTTTTTCTACGCCATTATCGTGATTTATCTGCTCTCCCCGCTTATTACCATCAAGCCCGTATCGGGCAAATATTTAGCGGTCTTGATTGTCTTATTGGCCGTTGTCGCTAACCCCAATACGGGGCGGGTGGAATTTGAAGGGGTTAAGTTACTGCCCGTGAATCTCTATATTTACGGCGATACGTTTTACTATGTGCTGTATGCCGCGCTGGGGCGTGCGTTGGGGATGTTGGATGTGCCAAAGAAAGTTGTGCTGGCCGCTATCCCATTCTTTGTTGCCTGTGTCGCGCTGGTCGCAATGGGGACGAAGCACCACACATTATTGAATGATACGTTTACCCAGACATTTTACATCTACTGTGGCCCGCTGGTGTTTCTGGCTGCGGTCAGCCTTCTCGTGGTGTTTAAACATTATTGTAGCCAGCGGATTTTACCGGGATTTGCCACTATTTCGCGCCATTCGCTGGCGATTTACGGCTTCCATGCGTTGATCATTCATTATCTGCGAACGCATGACGTGGCGCTGCCATCCCATCCAGTTCTCGATATCTTGTATGTTTTCGCCATCGCGCTAGGGGTCAGCCTGTTGCTGTCGATGGCGCTACAGAAAATCGATGTGCGGCGCTGGGTGAGCTGACGCTGCTACGCTACTACATCAGCGGGCTAAGCTGCTGGTAGAGTGCCTTAAATGTACGTCTCCGCTCGGCATAGTCATCATGGCGTTGGGGATCTGGTTGATGAACCTGTTCCAGCGGTAGCGGCGGCAGCAGGTCTGCCAGTGGCGTATGCGGATGCATGGCGATCTGTGCCAGACGTGCTGCCCCCAGCGCGGGGCCAACATCTCCTCCCGTGCGGTACTCCAGCGTTTGACCGCTGATATCCGCCAGCATTTGCCGCCAGTAGGCGCTGCGCGCGCCACCGCCAATCAGCGTGATGCTATCGGGTTTTAGCCCGGTCATATGCAGTGCATCCATGCCATCGGCAAGCGCAAACCCCACGCCTTCCAGTACCGCTTTTGCCAGTTCTGGGCGACCGTGTTGATGGGTGAGCCCCCAGAATGCGCCTTTGGCATCAGGATTATTGTGTGGCGTACGTTCGCCGGAGAGATAGGGTAAGAACCACACTGGCGTTATCGTATCATCGGCTGGCGTCGAGGCGACTTCCTGCAACAGCGCGGGTACGCTTTCTGCGTGCGTCAGGCGGGCGACCCAGTCGAGGCAGGATGCCGCGCTTAACATCACGGACATCAGGTGCCAGGTATTCGGCAGCGCGTGGCAGAAGCTGTGGACGGCATGCTGCGGGTTGCTGAGAAAGCCATCGCTGACAGCAAAGTAAACGCCGGATGTGCCGAGAGACAGCATTGCCTGTCCGGCTTGATATAGCCCGACGCCAATGGCTCCCGCCGCATTGTCCCCACCGCCAGCAATCACGGGGATGGGTTCCATGCCCCAGCGGCTGGCGATATCAGGCCGCAGATAACCGGTAATCTGATTGCCTTCATACAGCGCGGGCATATGTTCGCGGCTCAGCGCGCAGGCTTCCAGCAGCGTGTCGCTCCAGTCTCGTTTTGCGACATCCAGCCAGAGTGTTCCGGCTGCATCGGACATATCGCTGGCGAACTCTCCCGTCAGACGCCAGCGCAGATAGTCTTTTGGCAGCAGGACTTTGTCGATTTGGCGAAAGATCTCGCTTTCGTTTTCCCGTACCCATTTCAGTTTGGGCGCGGTAAAACCCGGCATCATCAGGTTACCGGTAATCTGGCGCGATGTTGGCACCTGTTGCTCCAACGCTCGACATTGAGCCGCGCTGCGTCCGTCATTCCAGAGGATCGCGGGGCGTAGCACGTTCTGGCGGGCATCCAGCAAGGTCGCCCCGTGCATTTGCCCGGTTAGCCCCAGTGCTTTCACCGCGCGAAGGTTGTGCGTCGCTGCCAATGCCTGTAACGCCCGATCGGTTGCCTGCCACCAATCTTCGGGCGCTTGCTCTGACCAGAGCGGGTGCGGGCGGGAAATGTTCAATGCGGCGCTATGGCTGGCAATCACCTCGCCTGCTTCATCCAGCAGGATGGCTTTCACACCGGACGTACCCAGATCAATACCGATATACATAGTGGCTCCTGATAAGCCTCTGCGACAGGGTTGAGTCTGCCGCAGTAAGTGTGACGTAGTGAGCGTCCCGTTTTAGCCAAATTACCCGTCATACTTCAAGTTGCATGTGCGTTGGCTGGGCTACTCGGCACACTTACGTGTGCCTCGCCCCGTTGGGGCCGCTGCAAGCAGCGTTCAAATCTACCCCCGGTAGATTTGTCACTCACCCGAATCACTTACCTGAGTAAGCTCATCGGGATTCCCTCTCTTGCCGCCTTCCTGAAACTCGAATTATTTAGGGTATAGGTGGCGGTTAACCAGGTTTTCCAGCAATTCCTGCTGGCCACTCTGGTGCTGTGGTGCCAGCTGATGGCTTTCTGCATAGTGGGCAAGTGATTCCAGCGAGGCCTTGCCTTGCAGGATTTGCTGACCCAGTTCTCCGTTCCAGCCTGCATAGCGTTTAGCAACCAACTGATTGAGTTTATCATCTTCAATCATTCTGGCTGCGGCCTTGAGCGCCAGTGCCATGGTATCCATCGCGCCGATATGCGCGTGGAAAAGGTCATAGCGATCGGTGCTTTGGCGACGAACTTTGGCGTCAAAGTTCAGCCCACCCGTCGTGAAGCCACCCGCCTTGAGAATTTCATACATGATCAGCGCGTTCTCTTCCACGCTGTTAGGGAACTGATCGGTGTCCCAGCCGAGCTGCGGATCGCCGCGGTTTGCATCGACAGATCCGAATACGCCCAGCGCGACAGCAGTGGCGATTTCATGATGGAATGAATGGCCTGCCAGCGTAGCGTGGTTGGCTTCCACGTTGACTTTAATCTCTTTTTCCAGCCCAAACTGTTTCAGGAAACCATAAACGGTGGCGACATCGTAGTCGTACTGGTGCTTGGTTGGCTCCTGTGGCTTCGGCTCGATGAGCAGCGTGCCCTGAAAGCCGATTTTGTGTTTATGTTCGACGACCATCTGCATGAAGCGACCGATTTGTTCACGCTCCTGACGCAGGTCGGTATTCAGCAGGGTTTCATACCCTTCGCGCCCGCCCCACAGTACATAGTTCTCGCCACCCAGTTTTTTGGTCGCGTTCATTGCCGTGAACACTTGCGTAGCCGCCCAGGCAAAGACATCTGGGTCAGGGTTGGTGGCCGCGCCTGCGCCATAACGAGGATGGGTAAAGCAGTTGGCGGTACCCCACAGCAGCTTCACGCCGCTATCCTGCTGCTTTTCCGCCAGCACATCGGTGATAACCGCAAAATTATGCAGATACTCTTTCAGTGAGTTTCCTTCCGGTGCGATATCGACGTCATGAAAGCAGTAGTAAGGCACGCTCAGCTTTTGAAAGAATTCGAATGCGATGTTCGCCTTGCGCTTCGCGAGCTCCAGCGCGTCGCCTGACTGTTGCCACGGCCGGGCAAAAGAGCCGACGCCGAACATATCCGCACCGTTCCAGCAGAACGTGTGCCAATACGCGACGGCAAAACGCAAATGGTCTGCCATCCGTTTACCGAGAATTTCCTGGTCGGGATTGTAGTGACGAAAGGCGAAGGGATTGTCGCTTTGGCTACCTTCATAACGGACTTTTTCGATCTGTTCAAAATAGGCTTGCATCGTTAACTCCTTAGAAACCACCCAGACGGAAGAGATGGGAATGGGATTAATTTTCGGAGTGGATGAACGTTTCCTCAATTACGTTATTTCACACTGAAATTCAGAGAATTATTAAATGTGCGCTGCGTCGCAAAAAATAACGGTATTTACTCTGAATACGCTTCGCAAGGTGTAACAACGTGAAAATGTGACTCGACAATAAAATATGACCCGTATCAAAAAACGGGAATTAAACCAAAAAACATAATTGGAGGATAAAAATCTGTAATTGATGGGGGGATGTTTAGCGACAATACTCATCTGGCTATTGCTATTGGAGTCTTAGGCCCTGCATCTTAAATAAAAAAAGGTACGCTATGATGAAAGTTAAACATTTTTTACTCTCAGCCTGTGCCGTATTCACTTTAGCTTGTCAGCCCGGATTCGCGAAGGACGTTAAAATAGGCATGGCGATTGACGATCTGCGTCTTGAACGCTGGCAGAAAGATCGCGATCTTTTTGTTGAGCAAGCCAAAAAGCAGGGGGCTGATGTGTTTGTTCAATCAGCAAACGGCAATGAGGCCACGCAGATTTCTCAAATAGAAAACATGATCAATCGCGGTGTCGATGTCTTGGTTATTATTCCTTATAACGGTCAAGTGCTTGGCAATGTTATTGCGGAAGCCAAACGTGAAGGAATAAAAGTGCTTGCTTATGACCGCATGATTAATAATGCGGATGTGGATTTTTATATTTCATTTGATAATGAAAAGGTTGGTGAGCTACAGGCGAAATATCTCATCGATAAGGTGCCCGGCGGAAACTATTTCTTAATGGGTGGCTCACCTGTTGATAATAACGCGAAGCTGTTTCGTCAGGGGCAAATGAAAGTGCTTACGCCGCTGATCGAAAGCGGGAAAATAAAAGTGGTCGGCGATCAGTGGGTTGATGCCTGGCTACCAGAGAATGCGCTGAAAATTATGGAAAATGCGCTAACGGCGAACAGCAATAAGATTGATGCTGTCGTCGCATCGAACGATGCGACGGCGGGCGGGGCGATTCAGGCACTTGCCGCACAGGGACTGGCTGGGAAGGTCGCCATTTCCGGTCAGGATGCCGATCTGGCCGCAATCAAACGTATTGTGGCAGGCACGCAAACCATGACGGTCTATAAACCGATCAGCAAGCTGGCGAAAGATGCCGCAGATATCGCCGTGGCGCTGGGTTCCGGCAAAACGCCGGAATCTAACGCTAAATTAAACAATGGATTGAAAGATATTCCTTCCTTCTTACTGACGCCGATTCCCGTCGATAAATCCAATATCGATTCCACCGTCATCGCCGATGGCTTCCACAAAAAAGCGGATGTGTATTAACGCACGCCGCAGCCACTAGATTTCAGGATGCAGGAAAGACGTTCATCGAGTCACGACACGAGGTTGTGGCTCGCCACTGTCGCAGACGAGGTCTGAGATACCTGAATCACGGAGGCCGTGATGCCACATCTGTTGGAAATGAAAAACATCACCAAGGCGTTTGGCACGGTGAAAGCCGTCGATAATGTCAGCCTGACGCTGGAGGCAGGTCAGGTTTTGTCGCTGTGCGGCGAGAATGGCTCGGGGAAATCTACCTTGATGAAGGTGCTGTGTGCCATCTATCCGCATGGCAGCTATGAGGGGCAGATTGTGTTTTCCGGTGACGAACTGCGCGCTAGCCATATTCGCGATACGGAGCAAAAAGGCATTGCGATTATTCATCAGGAACTGGCGCTGGTGAAAGAGATGACGGTACTGGAGAACCTCTTTTTGGGTAACGAATGGACGCGTTTTGGCGTAATGGATTACGACAATATGTACCTTCGCTGCCAGCGTATGCTGGAGCAAGTCAAGCTGGCCGTCGATCCGAATACCAAAGTGGGTGAGCTTGGATTAGGCCAGCAACAGCTGGTGGAAATTGCCAAGGCGCTGAACAAGCAGGTGCGTCTGTTGGTGCTGGATGAGCCCACAGCATCATTGACCGAACGTGAAACCGCAATCCTGCTGGAGATCATCCAGGATCTGCGCGATCACGGTATTGCCTGCATCTATATCTCGCACAAGCTCAACGAAGTTAAAGCCATTTCCGATGTGATTTGCGTGATTCGTGATGGGAAACCTATTGGCACACGCCCTGCGGTCGAGCTGAGCGAAGACCAGATCATTGCCATGATGGTGGGACGGGAACTGACGGAGCTCTATCCCAATGAACCGCATACCATTGGTGAAGAAGTGCTGCGCGTAGAACACCTTACCGCCTGGCACCCGGTCAATCGCCACATTCGCCGGGTGGATGATGTCTCGTTTGCTCTGCACCGAGGCGAGATTCTCGGCATTGCCGGACTGGTGGGGTCAGGGCGTACGGAAACGGTGCAATGCCTGTTTGGTGCCTATCACGGTCATTGGCAGGGCGACATCTTTATTGACGGCGAGCAGGTGACCATCAGCAATTGCCAGCAGGCGATGGCGCAGGGTATTGCGATGGTGCCGGAGGATCGTAAGAAGGATGGCATTGTCCCGGTGATGAGCGTTGCGCAGAACATGACGCTGGCGGCACTCGATCAATTCACTGGGGCGTTTTCCATGCTGGACGATGCGCGTGAACAGGACATCATCCGGCAGTCGCTAGCGAATCTGAAGGTGAAAACCTCCAGCCCAGAGCTGGCGATCGCCCGGCTCAGCGGCGGCAACCAGCAAAAAGCGGTGCTGGCGAAATGTCTGCTGTTGAAACCCCGAATTCTGATTCTTGATGAACCCACGCGCGGCATTGATATCGGTGCCAAGTATGAAATCTACAAGCTCATTAATGCGCTGGTAAAACAGCACATTGCCGTCATTGTCATCTCTTCTGAGCTGCCCGAAGTGCTGGGGTTGAGCGATCGGGTGTTGGTGATGCATCAGGGGCGTATCAAAGCGGATTTGATCAACCGTGATTTAACCCAGGAACAGGTTATGGAAGCTGCATTGAGGAGTGAACATCGTGCTGAAAACATCGCAGTCTGAACAACAACATGTCGCTGGTTCTGTCTCGATGCTGCAACGATTGAAAAGCATCAATCTTCAGGTCTACGTGATGATTGCCGCTATCATCGCCATTATGCTTTTTTTCACCTACATGACCGACGGGGCATATCTCAGCGCGCGTAACCTCTCCAACCTGTTAAGGCAAACGGCGATCACCGGCATTCTGGCGGTCGGTATGGTGTTTGTCATTATTTCCGCTGAGATCGATCTGTCGGTTGGTTCGATGATGGGGCTATTGGGCGGCGCGGCGGCGATTTTTGATGTCTGGTTTGGCTGGCCTTTACCGTTGACCATCGTTGTGACACTTGCGCTGGGATTACTGCTCGGCGCGTGGAATGGCTGGTGGGTCGCCTACCGGAAAGTCCCTTCTTTTATCGTGACGCTGGCGGGGATGCTGGCTTTTCGCGGCATTCTGATCGGCATTACCAATGGGACGACGGTTTCCCCGACGAGTGAAGCGATGTCGCAGATTGGGCAGAGCTATCTGCCTTCCGGCATTGGTTTTATGTTCGGCGCCATCGGGTTGATGGTGTTTATCGCCTGGCAGTGGCGTCGGCGCAGTAGCCGCGCGCGATTAGGGTTACCCGTAAACCCTCCCGCGGGTGATATTGGCCGCCAGACGGTGACGGCACTGGTGGTGCTGGGGGCGATTTATCTGCTGAATGACTATCGCGGTGTGCCAACGCCGGTTCTGGTGCTGACGCTGTTGATGTTGGGCGGTATTTTTCTGGTGACGCGAACCGCATTTGGCCGCCGCATTTATGCCGTAGGCGGCAATATCGATGCCGCCCGCTTATCGGGCGTGAATGTTGAGCGCACCAAAATGGCGGTGTTCGCGATTAACGGCCTGATGGTCGCGGTCGCCGGGTTGATTCTCAGCTCGCGATTGGGAGCTGGTTCGCCATCCGCCGGAAACATTGCCGAACTGGATGCGATTGCCGCCTGCGTGATTGGCGGCACCAGTCTGGCGGGCGGTATCGGCAGCGTGGCGGGCGCGGTGATGGGGGCATTTATCATGGCGTCGCTGGATAACGGAATGAGCATGCTGGATGTACCGACCTTCTGGCAATACGTCGTAAAAGGCGGAATCCTGCTATTGGCGGTGTGGATGGATACCGCAACAAAGCGGCGCGTATGACTGATGTGGAGGTTGTGGAGGAAATACGTGGCGGCTCGCAATAATCAGTAAATTATTTTGGCCTCTGGGGGCGCTGTGCTATTCAAGGAAGAAGACTTTCAAGGAACTTGCGATTAATGAGTGCCGACTGCCATGTTTGAAAAACGCTATCGCATCACGCTGCTGTTCAACGCCAACAAAGTGTATGACCGTCAGGTGGTTGAAGGAGTTGGTGAATATTTACAGGCTTCTCAGTGTGACTGGGACATCTTCATCGAAGAGGACTTCCGTTGCCGCATTGATAACATCAAAGAGTGGCTGGGAGACGGCGTGATTGCCGATTTTGACGATGGTGAGATCAAGCAACTGCTACAGGATGTGAATGTACCGCTGGTAGGCGTTGGCGGCTCCTACCATCGTCCCGAGGATTACCCGCCCGTGCATTATATCGCGACAGATAATTATGCACTGGTGGAAAGCGCGTTTATGCACCTCAAAGAGAAGGGGCTGAACCGCTTTGCCTTTTATGGCCTGCCGGTATCGGGTGGGAAAGGCTGGGCACAGGAGCGGGAATACGCTTTCCGGCAGTTGGTTGCGGCAGAAAAGTATCAAGGCGTGGTGTATCAGGGGATGGAAACGTCGCCGGATAACTGGCAATACGCGCAAAACCGGCTGGCCGACTGGGTGCAGGGGCTTCCGCCGCAGACGGGGATTATCGCGGTGACCGATTCGCGCGCGCGCCATCTGTTGCAGGTCTGCGAACATCTGAATATTGCCGTACCGGAAAAGCTGTGCGTTATCGGAATCGATAACGAAGATCTGATTCGCTACCTGTCACGCGTCGCGCTCTCGTCGGTGGCACAGGGCACGCGCCAAATGGGGTATCGCGCCGCGAAGTTGCTGCATCAGCTGTTGTTGAACCAGACCGATTTGCCGCTGCAACGTATTTTGGTGCCGCCGGTTCGGGTGGTGGAACGTCGCTCAACGGATTATCGCTCTGTGCACGATCCTGCCGTTATTCAGGCCATGCACTTTATCCGCTATCACGCCTGTAAAGGGATTAAGGTCGAGCAGGTGCTGGATGCGGTCGGGATTTCCCGCTCGAATCTGGAGAAGCGCTTTAAAGATGAAGTCGGTCAGACGATTCACGGTGTGATTCACGCGGAGAAGCTGGATCGGGCGCGTAACCTGCTGATATCGACCTCACTCTCGATTGGGGAGATCTCGTTAATGTGCGGCTACCCTTCGCTACCTTACTTTTATGCTGTCTTTAAGAAGGGGTATGACATCACGCCGAAGGAGTACCGTGAGCGCTATGGCGAAGGTTATTAAGAGGATTGGCTCAGGAAGGCGCGGCGGTACGCGCCTTATCATTGGCGGGTGAGCGGTTACGCCGGCACGCGCCAATAATCGTAATCGATGTGCTCAACCTGGAAGTTGGCGTTCTCTTTGTCTCCAGTCAGACGGCTGGCGATGGTAAAGGCAAAATCGAACGTCACGCCCAGCCCTTTGCCGCTGATCAGATTGCCGTCTTCCACGACTTTCTCGTCAACATAAACGCCATCGGTCACGTCCTGCCATAACTTGCCTGAGCAAACGTAGCGACGGCCTTTCAGCAGGTTGTTACCGCCCAATACGCGTGCAGCCGCAGAGCACAGTGGGCAAATCAGTTTTCCCGCCTCGTCATGGCGACGAATAAACTCGACAACCATCGGGTTGGCGGCCAGGTTAACCGTACCCTGTGGGCCGCCAGGAATGACCACGGCATCAAACAGCGTGTCCTGGTTTCTTTCCAGCAGAGAATCGGCAAACAGTCGAATATTGTGATAACTGCGCAGTTCCAGTCTGTCATAGCATGACAGCATGGTGACTTCTATCTTCATACGGTGCAGTACATCAATCACCATGATCGCTTCTGCTTCTTCAAACCCTGGGGCCAGCAGAACGGCGACTTTCTTAGACATAGCATCTCCAGCAATATGCAAGGGAAGGTGTTAACCGCAAGAGGATAGCAAAGAAATATCGACGAAATGAAACGATGTTTTATTAATGTCGAGTGGGTCGCGTAAACGATTTTTGCTGCTTAGCCTAAAGAGAAGATGGCGCTATACTTGCTAACTTGGTCGTGAATCGGCCACGAATTTTTTTACACGAAAGCACGACTCTTCTCTTCCTGTCCTGCCAAAAAGATGTTTAAATTATCACTCACTTATTTTGCATAAATATGCATTTGTGAGTGTGTCGACTTTGGTTATCGACCGGCCCGTTTGATGTAGGATGTGCGTAGGGCCCAAACGCTCATTAATGCATGGCGTAACATAATGGTGTGGGCTGCGAGGCTTTTATCCATAGATCTTTCGAGCAGGGATATATTTATGACAACGATTCTCAAGCATCTTCCGGTTGGTCAGCGTATTGGTATTGCGTTCTCGGGTGGTCTGGATACCAGCGCCGCGCTGCTTTGGATGCGTCAAAAGGGCGCGGTTCCTTATGCGTACACCGCAAATCTGGGGCAGCCAGATGAGGATGACTACGAGGAAATCCCTCGTCGGGCTATGGAATATGGCGCGGAAAATGCTCGCCTTATCGATTGCCGTAAGCAGCTGGTTGCTGAAGGTATCGCTGCGATTCAGTGTGGCGCATTCCACAACACGACAGCGGGAGTGACCTATTTCAACACCACGCCGCTGGGCCGCGCAGTGACCGGTACGATGCTGGTTGCGGCGATGAAAGAAGATGGTGTGAACATCTGGGGTGATGGCAGCACCTATAAAGGCAACGATATTGAGCGTTTCTATCGCTACGGCCTGCTGACCAATGCTGAATTGAAGATTTATAAACCGTGGCTGGATACCGATTTTATTGATGAACTGGGCGGTCGTCAGGAGATGTCCGAGTTTATGTCTCAGGCTGGGTTCGGCTATAAAATGTCTGCCGAGAAAGCGTATTCTACCGACTCCAACATTCTGGGTGCGACGCACGAAGCGAAGGATCTGGAATTCCTGAATTCCAGCGTCAAAATCGTTAACCCGATTATGGGCGTGAAATTCTGGGACGAGAACGTCAAAGTTCCGGCAGAAGAAGTGACCATCCGTTTTGAACGTGGTCACCCGGTTGCGCTGAACGGCAAGACCTTTGCCGATGACGTTGAACTGATGCTGGAAGCGAACCGCATCGGCGGACGCCATGGTTTGGGTATGAGCGATCAGATCGAAAACCGTATCATTGAAGCGAAAAGCCGTGGCATCTATGAAGCCCCGGGAATGGCGCTGTTGCACATTGCCTATGAGCGTCTGGTTACCGGTATCCACAACGAAGACACCATCGAGCAATACCACGCCAATGGTCGTCAATTGGGTCGTTTCCTGTATCAGGGACGCTGGTTTGATTCCCAGGCGCTGATGCTGCGTGATGCTTCTCAGCGTTGGATCGCCAGCGCTATTACTGGTGAAGTGACGCTGGAACTGCGTCGTGGCAATGATTACTCCATCTTGAACACCGTGTCTGACAATCTGACCTACAAACCAGAGCGTCTGACCATGGAGAAAGGCGACTCGGTCTTCTCACCGGATGACCGTATCGGTCAGCTGACCATGCGCAATCTGGATATCACGGATACGCGTGAAAAACTGTTTAATTATGTTGAAACGGGCTTGCTCTCTTCCTCCGCCAGCACGGGTCTGCCACAGGTAGGCCAATTGCAGGATAAAACAGAGAAATAACGTGCAGATTGAGTAATATAAAGATCCGGAATCGTCTCGCGTTTCCGGATTTTTTTATCTGTTTATCATATGTTTAGATTTGGTCTTCTCGCCGTGTTTTTCGTGTGTGAACTCTTGCTGACAATGTAGGTTGCATCTGTACAACCACCGTGGAAAGCGACAGAATACAATGACAATAAGCCGAGACTTTTGTTAAAGGCGAAAGAATCTATTGGATGGTGTATCTGTTATTGTGATATCTAGCTGCAAATTTTTAATGGAGGAAAAATGTTAGAAATATTCGAT
Source organism: Pectobacterium sp. PL152 (assembly GCA_021907015.1). Lineage (GTDB taxonomy): Bacteria > Pseudomonadota > Gammaproteobacteria > Enterobacterales > Enterobacteriaceae > Pectobacterium. The sequence goes on from CP091064.1 coordinate 2,639,081, forward strand.
GTAAGTTACAAACACTTGTCGGAAAAAAATCGGAAGAGTTGTTTACGCTAAGAAAAGAAACGTTCAAAGATCGACTTAATTGGGCCGTAAAATGTATTAATGGGATGGAGTTCGATCAATATGATGATGATAACGCGACCTATCTTTTCGGCGTAGAAGATAATCAGGTCATTTGCAGTTCTCGGTTAATCGAAACAAAATATCCTAATATGATTACCGGCACGTTTTTCCCTATTTTGACAAAGTAGATATTCCCGAAGGAAACTATATTGAGTCGAGTCGTTTTTTTGTCGATAAGGCTCGGTCGAAAACTATTTTAGGTAATACTTATCCCGTTAGTACTATGTTCTTTTTGGCAACGGTGAATTACTCAAGAAGTAAAGGATATGATGGTGTTTACACGATTGTTAGCCATCCTATGCTCACGATACTAAAGCGTTCTGGTTGGGACATTTCTGTTGTTGAACAAGGGTTGTCAGAAAAGCAGGAAAAGGTGTATCTACTGTTTTTACCTGTCGATAAAGAAAGCCAGGATGTGCTGGTTCGTCGTATAAATCGCAATCAAGAATTCGTTGAAAGCAAGTTACGAGAATGGCCACTGTCTTTCGAATCTATGACTGAAGCGGTCGGATAAGTTGTAGCTCAATGCCAAGTCTGATCGCATGTTTGGCATTTAATACTCCGAGTTTTTTACAACATTGCCGATGTGGAATTTAACGGTGCCTGTTTTAATGCCTAATATCAGTGCGATTTCCTGATAGGTTTTTCCCATACTGGCCCAGTAAAGAATTTCATTCTCTCGTTGAGAAAAATATCTTTATCACTTGATCTTTCATCCTCTTTGTTTCTAATCATCTCTCTGTAAAGAGAGATGGTTTCTGCATGAATATTCATCAACGTCATTTGTAACTTATCTTTATTATTCTCGATGACCTCATCAATATTACTCACATTGGATTCATCAATCATGATAGATAACATAACCAGATTGTTACTGTGGTCATGAAGTACAAAAGTATAGCCGTTAGTGATGTTATGCTCTTTGGACAAGTTGAATATCTTGGACATCTTCAGTTGCGTGCTGACAAGTAAATCTTCGTCCCAAGGGAAAGGTGTGATTTTATTAAGAGCAGCAATGACTACAGGATCAATGTGCTGATAGTTGTTGGCCCGATATATCTCTCTCCACTCATCGTGGTGATTTGAAATGATAAGGATTTCTGTAGGTTTTTTTCTTATTTAAGACCATATAGGAATATTTGATGTCGCCATAGTGACTTAATGCGGTATCGAATTGATTTTTATTACCCTGCTTATAATTTCATTGTTGGAGAATAATTGCGACATCTCATGACCTCAGTCTGAAAACTCAACATCCTGTAATAGAAAAAGTATATACCTATCCCTATAGGTATATCTATAAGAACCTATACCGATAGGTTTACCTATACCTTAGTATAGCTTTTCTTTGAGATGAAAAAACATACAATATTACAATAATGTTAAGGGCGTAAAGCAAAAGAAATAAACACCGCTCAGGATAAGCGTGATGATTGGCTAACATCAGGGAATGCTAATTAAGCAAGATTTATCAATAGTATAATAAAATAATCTTTTCTCCTCTATGGCCTGTGTCTTTTAGCAGGCCTACCAGATGTCCTGATTCATTAATTCCATCAGGGCGATACCCTCGCGAATAACACTCACTTTTATGCTGCGTTCTTTTTGCGGCACCTCACGCCTCGTCGATGTTGTTGTATTCCCACAGCCGATTGAAATGCACATCGTCCAGATTGCGGACTGAATTCGCATTACCTGCGAAAGGCCGCGCGGTGGTTGCGGCCGCTCCCCACGGCTGTTCTCTGTCATAGCTGGCGTCAATCGTGCTGTCGCGAATCACTAACTGACCGTTTGCCGTCCTGCCCGGCTGATATCCCGTCTGCCTTGCTCCCTGATCCCAGGCACGCCCCAGTTTGGCCTTTTTTTCTCCGCTGAAGCCTTCGTCTCCCGTGAAACGACAGGTCACTGCCAGAAAGCCGTATTGCACCCACGGCATGCTGTCAGGTGCGAAGACGTGAATATCTTTCGCTCCACGGCTGGAAACCGTATGAAAGTGGACACGCTCGAATACCGCGGTCGCGCGCCAAAAACGTAATCGACATCACCCTCAATGTAGCTGTCTGTAATGTAGGCCCGGCTGTAGCGGTCCGTGACGTACTCATTCTGGAGGTTGCTGGTATTGATGAAAAACGTATCCTGACGACCGATGAGGCGGACCTTTCAAGCTGAACCTTGTCGCCGTCGGTGCGTAGCGCCACGGCCTGATGTGCACGATTATCTACGGAATCCAGCAAGGTATTCACCACCGTCAGGTTCTTCATCTGGAAATTGTCGCTTTGCGACCAGACCACGGCGGCACAAGTGGTATCAATCGTTGCGTTCTGCTTTGACGCACAGAGATCGTACATATACCAGACGGGGTCACCGGGCTGATATTCACCGTGCGAATTTACCGTTTCTCGGTAGGTTGCCGGTGAGAACATCGAATCCAGCGCGAGTTGAATCACCACGTCATCCGGTTTCTCTCCGCCCCACATAGCGTGAGCGGTGGGGCATCGGCAGGGATGTAGACCGTGCCGGTATAGGTGCCCGGCAGCAGTTTAATCTCAATCCGCGCCCGACCTTTTTGCGCCAGTAGCGCGGCGTTCACCGCCTGTTGAACATGGGCGTGCGTTGCACCATCCACCCCCACGTGCGGCCCGACAACCCAGGAGTCGCTGAGCCGACCTCAATCGGTGCGGGCTGCCAGATGTCAGCTTCTGTCTGGTCATCGTGTCCAGGTAGCGTGAAATAGTGTGGGAGCGTGAAGCGTTCGGCTTCCTGCGCGGAGAGAGTGGGGCGATAAACTGTGCCGGGGTACGTCGTTTTTGTCATGATTTTATCCTCTCTTAGCGGCAAGGTTCTCTGGGATATCATCGGCTCTCTGCCCGAAATGCAACCGATAAGTTGAAGGCGTGAGATGGAGCTGCTGGCGAAAATGATGGCGTAACGAGGCTGCGGTACCGAATCCTACCGTTTCGGCGATTTTATCGATAGATAGGCGCGTGTTTTCGAGTAAATCGCGTGCAGTATTCAGCCGTTCGGCCAGTAACCACCGCGCTGGTGTCGTACCCGTAGCGGCAGAAAAACGGCGAAGGAACGTGCGTGGGCTCATACAGGAAATTGCCGCCAGTTTCGTAACGGAATACTCTTCCGCGAGGTTCGCTCGGACATGATCGATAAGCGGCCCGAGGCGCGAGCGTTCGTAGTCTATCGGTACCGCTTTTTCAATATACTGTGCTTGCCCACCATCCCGATGCGGTGCGACTACCAATCGGCGAGCGACTTGATTGGCCGCTTTGCTGCCGTAATCCCGACGGATGAGATGCAGCCCAAGATCGATACCCGCAGCACTCCCGGCTGACGTAAGCATTGTTCCCTCATCGATATAAAGAACGTCTGGCTCGATATCGATATCAGGATATTGCATTTTTAACGTGTCGCTGTAGCGCCAATGCGTCGTGGCGCGTCGCCCGGAAAGCAGGCCTGTCGCCGCAAGGACAAAAACACCAGAGCAGATAGAGAGCAGCCTGGCACCCTGCTGATGTGCTTGGCGTAATGCATCGACCAGATGGGTGGGGACGGGCACATCACTGCCTTTCCAGCCGGGAATGATAATCGTCCCTGCCTGTGTTAACAGCTCAAGGCCACCATCGGCAACCACGTGGATGCCGCCCGTTGCCCGCATCGCGCCGCTGTCTAAGCCTGCGACAGCAAACTGATACCAATTTTCCCCCATTTCGGGGCGAGGCAGGCCGAAGACTTCAACAGCGATACCAAATTCGAAGGTACACAAGCCATCATAAGCGAGTACGACAACAAGCGGATTGAACATTGATTTCCTCACCTCAATAACTTGTCATGATATTGACGATATATGGCAATAATGCCATCTGCCAGCCTTTATGTATCCGTTTTATAGTCGAGTCTCATTCCAATCAGTGAGAAAAATCGATGAGTTACGTGACTGACTATCCCTTTGCTGCTTCTGATATCGCCCTATCCCATTTTTCACGGCGTCTGTCCGTTGAAACAGACTGTGCGGATGTGGCGGGCTCGCTCTCTGACACTCAGCAGGACTTTGTGTTATTGCATGTGGTGGGGTCGACGAAGCACTTTAGCGCGCGCCATATACCGGGAGCGATTCATCTGCCGCACCGTGAAATTACACCTGAGCGTATGGCTGAGTGGCCCGCTGACACGCGGTTTGTCGTCTATTGCGCAGGACCACACTGCAATGGCGCAGATCAGGCGGCATTAAAGCTGGCACAACTCGGTCGCCCGGTAAAAATTATGATAGGGGGAATCACGGGATGGGAAGATGAGGGCTTTGCCTTCGCCTGATATCCCCTGCCTATGGCAGAAGGGGCATTCCTTCTGCCAACACCTCATCCCCTGATGCCGCGTCCAGAGAAGTCACCAGATAGGTTTGATGCTGTAATGTTGATGTTATCGGTGCCATTTTTATATCTGGCATCGTTCACAGATTTCGCCAAACAGAATAGAAGCACTTATTTCTACTGGTAGTATGGTTACGCGATCTACGTCTTGAAATAATATTATCTATCAAATGGTTATCATGCTTTTTATTGAGCCTGCATGAATCACTTGTCAGGCCGACTGTGTTCAACGGCACAACGCTTATTTCCTTCATGTTTTCGTAAGTGACTTATTAATAATACTGTTATTACTACGCTAAAGGTGAACTTCATGGCTGGAGCATATGCACATCTCGCCGTTGTTAATATTGCGAGTGAAATAGAGCGGTTGGAAGAAGAGAAAGTACCTCAGAGCGGTATCCTCGCAGTAAAAAAATATCTTCGTTTCTGTGAATTAGGTTCCGTTAGTCCCGATTACCCTTACTTGGCTATAACCGATTCTGGTGCCGCAAAATGGGCCGATAATATGCACTATGAAAAGACGGGAGATGTGGTTCAGTCTCTTGCTAAAGGTGTTATGGGGCTACAGGGGCGGAGAAACAAAAGGTGCTAGCGTGGCTGTTGGGCTATGTCGCCCATGTGGTGACTGACATGACGATTCATCCCATTGTGGAAAAGATTGTTGGTCCTTATGCCCAGAATAAACGTGCACATCGTGTCTGTGAGATGAATCAGGATGCTTATATTTTTCCCCGACTGAATTTGGGTGAAGTGGGGCTTTCTGAACATCTTAATTCTGGGATTCGAGGATGTTCGCAGGATGGGCATCTCGACGCAGCGATAAAGGGGCTATGGGAATCCGCTTTGCAGCAAACTTACGCTCAGGAGTTTTCTAAAAATAAGCCTGATATTGATAAATGGAACGATCAGTTCTTGTTTGTGGTCGACAATATCGCTGAAGAAGGCAATAAATTGATGCCATTGGCGCGTCATGTTGCGGTGGGTCTTGGTTTAACCTATCCGCTGTCGCGAAATTGGATAAACAGTTCCTGGTAAATATTGCCACACCGGAGGGCGCGAAAAACTATGATGATGTTTTTGATCTCGCGGTAACGCATGTCGTCGAAGCATGGCGTTTAGTTGCTGCATCAGTTGAAAAGTCTGATGTAGACGCATTGTCATTCTTTGGCCATTGGAACCTTGATACGGGGCGAGATGTGAACACGGGTAAATTGATTTATTGGAAGGAGGTTGCATGAAATATATCGCATTGATGAGCGCCTTATTTCTAGCTGGATGCTGCTCTTTTAGCTCGGCGAATCAACAAGAAACAATGTATCCGCTGTCATCTGCCCTAACAAAATTAAGCGCATCCGTTGAAGCAGAAACACGCTATGGCAATCCTGATTCCGCGACGGACAACACACTTCTGGTTGCTGCAACGGCTCATGATCCTGCGCTTCTGGCTCCTTTTAAGGACTATAAAATGAAGGCAAAGTCTGTAGAAGGGCACTCACTGATATTGGTGTGTAGCGCAGATGGTCGTCAGGCATTATTAGAAGATGCAGGATGTACCGCAAAAATGGATAAGCACCACTGGCAGGAAAAAGCCAATCCGGGCTGTAACTACACTATCGATATGGCGCAAGTATGCCGCTAATTTTGAGCGCGATGAGCCTGAGACGATAACAATGCCAGCACATTGAACCCGGATGCGCCGGGTTCTTTCTTTATTGCGCGAGTGATAGCGCATATCGGAAATTTTTTGTTTTAGCATGACTCCAGCCCGGTAGCAGGTCGAATGGCTGGAACTGGACAAACCTGGCCCACATTGCCGAGTACCTGACCACCTTGCTGCTGCGTGCGGGTGAGGTGCCTGGGAGGTCCAGATCGCCGTCAGTCAGCTGATTTGTGGTTCAGCCATGGCGTTGCGTTAAGCTCCGATGCAATCCAGTCACCAAACGCTCGTGTCTTAGCAGGAACTAATCGTGCGGATGGATGCACCAGATAGATCGTCTCGCTGCTCTCCACGGGATAGTCGGGCAGCACTGGCACCAGCCGACCGCTGCACAGTTCCGGGCCAGCCAGCCAGTCGGACACCATCGCAATGCCGACACCGGAAACGGCGGCTTGTACGAGGCTTTGCGCATCGTCCGTGACCAGCGGGCCTGTGATCCGAATCGCTGCCGTTTTGTCACCATCGCGCAGGTGCCAAAGAGGATGCGAAGCCAGACGAGAGAATCCCAGGCAAGCGTGCTGGCCAAGATCGGCTGGCCGGGAAGGCATGCCGCGTGCTTGCAAATACGCGGGCGATGCGCAGAGCAGACGCCGAGATGGTGCGAGCCGACGTGCTACCAGCCTGCTGTCGGCCAAGGTTCCGATGCGGATGGCCACATCGAAATGCTCTGCCACCAAGTCGACATAGCGATCCTCGAAAGCGGTTTCCACGACCAGATCAGGATAGGCCGCCAGAAACGCCGGAAGAATCGGTGCGATCCACATTCGGCCGAAAGTTGCAGGCAAGGCGATGCGCAGCGTGCCGCGCACGCTGGTCGCTGCAGCGGTGGTGTCCTGCTCGATCTCCTGCAAAACATGCAGGGCACCACGCATGCGCTGGTGGAAGGCTTCACCCGCTTCCGTCAATGCCAGCCGCCGCGTGGTGCGCTCCATGAGTCGTACTCCCAGACGCTTTTCCAGTGCCGTGACGCGCCGTGAGAGAATGGATCCATCGCGTCCTAACGCCTGACCCGCGGCGGTGAATCCGCCATGTTCGACGGCGGCCAGGAAAGCCGTGATCTGTTCGAATTCGGTGCCGTTCATCTCTGCATTATTTGCATCATTCATTTTCGATAAAGCCATATTATCAATTCTTGGTGAATTAATTAACCTATAGAACAATCGTCAAGCCCTCGGCTTTATGCGCATCCGGCGCGGACGGAGGGCGCATCGGAGTTGTTATGGAGAAGACACGTTCGGCGGTCGCGGTTGACGACCGATACAAGGTACTTGCGGCGATCTGCGTCTCCGCGATCATCATCCCTTTGGTCTTCACTGGCCCGGCGATTTCTACGCCAGCGGTCGGGCGCGATCTGGGTGGCGACCAGTCCACCTTGAGCTGGATCGTCAACGCCTACGCTATCGCATTCGGCGGTTGCGTCATGGCAGCGGGTGCCATCGGCGACCAGATCGGCCGCAAGCGATGCTTCGTCGTGGGACTCTGATCTTCGTCATCACGTCGTTACTGATCGGCCTGACCCCGAACTTGCTGCTGCTCAACCTGCTGCGCGCCGCCGAAGGCGTCGGCGGTGCTCTGGTGCTGACTTCGGCCACCTCGTTGCTGGCACAGGAGTTCGAGGGCGCAGAACGTACGCAGGCTTTCAGCTTTCTTGGCACCGCATTTGGCGTCGGTCTTGCGTTCGGGCCAATGGCCTCGGGATTCCTGATCGAGCATTTGGGCTGGCGTTCGCTCTACTTCGCCATCGCGTTGATTGCGGTCTTGATCCTGCTTTTGGGTACACGGCGGATCAGGGAGTCCCGTGACCCGGAGGCGCAAGGTATTGACTGGCTGGGCACCGTACTGTTCACGGCCGCGCTGGTGTCGTTGACGTTTGGCATCGTGCGGGGGCCGCAAGATGGCTGGGTGAGCCTGCGCGTGTTGTTGCTGCTGGGTAGTGCTGTCCTGCTGCTGGGTGTCTTCGTCACCGTGGAACTGCGGCGTCCGCATCCCATGCTGGACCTGTCCTTTTCCGCTATCCGCGCTTCATTGGGGTGCAACTGCTGCCAGTGGCAACGGGTTTCAGCTTCATCGCCCTGATCGTTTATGTGCCGATCTGGTTCATCGCCATCCAGGGGCGTGATGCGTTCACGGCTGGCCTGGCGATCCTACCGCTAACCGCGCCGATGCTGGTGGTGCCGTTGCTGGCTGGACGGATGGCCCAACGCGTCTCGCCCGGCCTACTGTCGGGGATCGGCTTCCTTCTCTCCGCGCTCGGTGCTTGGCTGTTGATGCGCTTGTCGCCTGATGGAAGCCTGTGGTCAATGGCGATTCCCATGCTGCTGGTCGGCATCGGCAATGGCCTGCCGTGGGGGTTAATGGATGCTTTATCGGTGAGCGTGGTTCCCAAGGCGCGCGCAGGGATGGCCGCCGGCATCTTCACCACCATGCGCGTAGCAGGAGAAGCCATCGCCATTGCGGCCATCGGTGCCGTATTGGTTGGTTTAACGGCGGAGAATTTGCGTACGGCAGCAGAGGTAGGGGCGATGTCGCTACCGGAAGGTGCTACCGCGATTGCCAGCCAGATCGGAGCCAGCGGCGGGCACGGTACTTCTATCGGTAGCGGCGGCGCGATGGACGGGGCTGTCATTGAACTTGCTCATCGCGCCTACACATCAGCTTTCCACAGCATCTTTGGCGTGCTGGCCGTACTCGATCCTGACTGCTTTAGTCTGCATTGTGACACTACGACAGTCAGCCGATCGGCAAGATACAGACTTGGAGTCTTGAGCTGCTCAGTTCAGGAACCACTCAGCCACCATAGGAAGCCGTTTCATATAGATTTCCGGCCATCAGGCTGTTCTCGCTTATCGCCTGATGCCGGCCCTTCTTTGCCTGCTCGCTGTTTTTACACTTAATTCCCCTGATACCACGTCCAGACCTTGATCAGCAGTGCCGCTGATACACTCCAGCACACGACCGCGGCGAGCAGCGCCTGTGGCAGCTTCATCCACGCGGTAAAGTAATAAAGTGAGATGAGATAAACCAGATAAGGAATAACGGACCAGATGCCAAACAGGATGGTGGCGCGTAGCGCCTCCAGCCCGCGCTCGGTGCCAACGATATAATGGGCAATCAGCGCGAATGTGGGAAATAGCGGCACCAACCCGGCAATATAATAGTTTCGACTTTTCGCCAGTACGCTGATGAGCAATACGATCAACGCGCCAATAACCGATTTGATAAACAATGACATAAGTATAACTTCTGGCTTAATTAAGCATCGTGAATGCACAGAGAATAGCGAAAAAGTATCGGGATGGAACAGTACTACCGCACAGCTTAAGATTTCAATTCGCGGTGATTTCGTTATTCTTAGCAGCAGAATGAATAAATACTACGCACGATAGCCTTATCGTACGCAGGTAAAACGATAATAAATCTGGAAAGGATTGATATTGAAGATGCAACGCCACGCATTCACTAAGGGATTGGTTCCGCTAAAGATTATTTCTACCGGCAGTGCGCTTCCTGCGCAGCGGGTGACCTCGGCTGAATTAGATGTGCGGCTCAATAAACCTGCTGGTTATGTCGAAAATCGTTCCGGTATTCTCTATCGCCACCATGCGGACAATCATGCCAGTCAGGCCGAACTCGGTGTCGCGGCATTAAATGATGCGCTGACGCGGGGTGTTATTTCTCCGGCTTCCATTGACCTGCTGCTGTTTGCTTCTGCGATTCCCATTCAGGCGCTGCCTTATAGCGCCAGCCATGTATTAAAAGCGTCGTCTTTGCCGAAAGGGACAGCCTGTTTTGATATTAACAGCAGCTGCGTCAGCTTTATTTCCGCGCTTCAGGTGGCGGCTGGTCTGTTAAATACCGGCGCTTATCGACGCATTGCCATTGTTTCTACCGAACTCGCGTCGCGCGGTATTGATTGGGATGACGAAGAATCGTCGCTGATTTTTGGTGATGGCGCGGCGTGCGCGATTGTCGAACGCGGTGATGGCCACAGCGGTATTGCGGCGTGTCTGCTGGAAACGTATCCGAAGGGCAATGAACTGTGCCAGATCCGCGCAGGCGGCACCTTGCGTAACCCGCGTGCAGGGATGGAACTGCATGACTTTCTGTTCCATATGCAGGGAAAACGGCTGTTCAGGCAGGCTTCTTCGCTGATTGAGGGCTATCTGCAACGGCTGCTGGAGGCGAGTGGTTTCACGCTTGAGCAGATGGCGGCGGTGGTTCCGCATCAGGCCAGCCACCTGTCGCTGGAACACATGCGTAAGCGACTGGCGATCCCGACGGAAAGACTGATTGATATTTACCGCTATCACGGTAATCAGGTGGCGGCCTCAATTCCAACGGCGCTGCATCATGCCATCGTGACGCAACGCCTGCCTGAGGGTGAACCCGCGATGCTGGTCGGTACGGCCGCCGGGTTGACGCTGGGCGGGATGGTTCTGATCCCATGAGAGTCTTCGTCACGGGTGCAACCAGCGGACTGGGGCGTAACGCGGTGGACTGGCTGCTTCGTGCTGGGCATCAGGTGCTGGCGTGCGGGCGCGATCGCACGGTAGGCCAACAGCTTGAAGCTCAGGGCGCACAGTTCATCGGTATCGATTTGGTGGAAACCTCGGTAGACCTGTTTCGATCGCTGATGGCGGGCTGTGACGTGGTCTGGCACTGTGCTGCGAAATCATCACCGTGGGGGCACTATCGCGATTTTTATCAGAATAATACCGAGGTGACGGCACGCCTGGCCGACGCCGCTGGGCAGTTGGGTATCCCGCGTTTTGTGCACATCTCCACGCCCGCGATTTACTTCGATTACCAGCACCACCTGAATATTGATGAAAGCTACCGCGCGGCGCGTTTTGCCAATCACTATGCGCAGACCAAATTTCTGGCGGAAGAGCGACTTCAGGCGCTGACGTCGCGCTACCCGCAAACCACCTACGTGATTCTGCGCCCGCGCGGTCTGTTTGGCCCGCATGACCGCGTGATTCTGCCGCGAGTGCTGGAGCAGATCGCGGTGGGTGGCGGCGTGCTGCGGCTCCCGCGCGGTGGTGAGGCGCTGCTGGATCTCACGTTTGTCGGCAACGTCGTGGAAGCAATGGCGCTTGCCAGCGAGCGGGCGGGGTTAGTGTCTGGTTCGGTGTACAACATCACCAATCATGAGCCCGCACGCCTTGTCGATATGCTGGAGCAACTGCTGGCAGGGCAATTGGGGATGCATTATCGCGTCAACGCGGTGCCGTATCCGCTGCTGCACGCGGTGGCAGGTGGTATGGAGCTGCTCTCGTGGTTTAGTCGGAAAGAGCCGCTGCTAACGCGCTACAGTGCGGGAGCGGTGAATTTTGATATGACGCTCAGCGCGGAGAAAGCCAAACAGGAACTAGGGTATCAGCCGCGTTTCTCTCTTCAGCAGGGCATTGAGCTGACCGGCGACTGGTTCAGGGCGCATCTTGCACAGCGGAGCACGGACGGACATGGCTAAGATTTCAACGTTTGAAGTCGGGTACTGCCTGCATCCGGGCTGTATGGCGCTGCGTGGCGCAGGATGGAAAGTGTGTCGTTTTCCGGCACGCGTCTGGATGCTGGAGAGTCAGGGCAAGCGCTGGCTGTGGGACACCGGCTATGCCCAGCATTTTACCGATGCCACGCGATCCGGCCTGTTCCAGCTGTACCGCAGGATGACGCCAGTGCATTTTGAGACGAAAGACGCGCTGATTCACCAGCTACATGGGCAGGGGATTCAGCCTGCGGACATCGACGGCCTGATTATTTCCCATTTTCATGGTGACCATATTGCAGGGCTGCGGGATTTCCCCGACGTGCCGTTTATCTGTTCGGGGCTGGGATGGCAGCAGACGCGGAATCTGCGCGGTTTCGCCGCTCTGAAACGGGCGTTTGTGCCTGCCTTGATCCCTGAGCATTTCGAGCAAGAACTTCAGTTTGTCGAAAACTTCCCGCTTACCGATCTGCCAGCCGAGCTGGCACCGTTTACACAAGGCTATGCGCTGCCGGGGAGCGATAAAGAGATCGTGCTGGTGCCGCTGCCCGGTCATGCCGCCGGACACCTCGGTGCGTTTGTGCTGACTGAAAACGGCTGGGTGCTGCTGGCAAGCGATGCCGCCTGGTCGCCGCACAGCTATCGCGAAGGTCGCGGGCCGTCGCGTTTGGCGAATCTGGTGATGGACGATCCACAAGCCTATTACCACACGCTGGATCAGCTACATCAGTTGCACCTGAACGGACAGGTTGAGATTCGGCTGTGCCATGAGGGCGACCTATGATTCCGCTGATGACCCTCTGGCACTATTTCCGTGCCAGACGCCTCACCTTTGCTACTCGTCAGGGGCTTGAACACCATCAACAGTGCCAGCTTGCTCGCTTTGCACGGCGGGTGCTGGCGCGTAGTCCCTATTTCCGTCCGTACTGCCAGCTTCCGATTACCTCCTGGCCGATGATGGATAAAGCCGTGATGATGGCCGAATTCGATCGCATGAACACCGCCGGGCTTAAGCGGGATGAACTGCTCGCCTGCGCGCGCCGCAGTGAGGAGGATCGTGACTTCACGCCGAATGTGAACGGGTTCAGCGTCGGGCTGTCGTCCGGCACCTCCGGGCAGCGTGGGCTGTTTGTCGTTAGCCCGCGTGAACAGCAGGTGTGGGCGGGGGGCATGTTGGCGAAAATGCTGCCGGACGGCTTACGTGCTGGCGAGCGGGTAGCGCTGTTCCTGCGGGCGGATAACAATCTGTACCACAGTGTGGATAACCGCTGGCTCAGCCTGTCGTTTTACGATCTGTTTGCGCCGTTTTCCGAACATGTTTCGCGGCTGGAAGCGTGGTCGCCGTCGATTATCGTTGCTCCTGCACAGGTGCTGCGCGAGTTGGCGCTGGCGGTGCAGCGCGGTGAACTGCGCCTGTCTGTCAAAAAGGTGATTTCCGTGGCCGAGGTGCTGGAACCGCAGGATAAACAATTGCTCCAGCAGGTTTTCGGGCAGGTGGGGGAAGTGTATCAGGCGACGGAAGGCTTTCTGGCATCGACCTGTGAACACGGTACGCTGCATCTCAACGAGGAATTTGTGCACATTGAGCCGCAGTGGCTGGATGACGAACGCTTTACGCCCATCATTACCGATTTCACCCGCAGCACGCAGCCGATTGTGCGCTATCGGCTGGACGATGTATTGGTGAAGCAAAAAACACCCTGTGCGTGTGGCCGGGTGACGATGGCGATTGCCCGCATCGAAGGGCGCAGCGATGACTGCCTGCGACTGCCGGATAGTCACGGTGAGCCTCAGACCGTGTTTGCGGATCTCTGTAGCCGGATTATTGCCAATGCGCTGCCGCTGCATGCCGACTATCGGCTGGTGCAGCAGGGGGAAACGACGCTGCGTTTGTCCGCCGCGTGCAGCCTGCCGGAGCTGGAGGCCTGTCGGGACAGTCTGGTGCAGCAGTTTGCGTTGCAGGGCATTGAGACGTCGCGGCTGCGGTGGCAGTTAATCGCTGGTGAGATTGCGCCAGCATTGACGCAAAAGCGCAGACGGATTACGCGCCTGAAGGAGGACGTATAATGCGACTTCCTCAAAGCACGCTGCGATTACGGCTGAAAGCGCTGCTCTTCGGCTGGGGATCGGTCGGCGTGGTGTATCAACTGAGCGCACAGTTTCAGGGGCAGGGAACGGTGCTGCCGACGTCATTCATTGATGAATGGATTCCCTTTAGCCCCTCGGCTATCTGGCTGTATCTCTCCTTTTTCATCATCGTGCCGCTGTCTTATTTATCCTGCCCGATAGCACGTCTGGCGGGGTTACGCCGGGCAACGCAGCTCACTGCGTTAATCGCGGGCGCGGTGTACCTGATTTTCCCGACCACGATGGTGTATCCTCAGGCTATCGGGGACGATCTTTCCGCTCGTCTGCTACAGCTTTTGCAGCGCATCGACTCACCGCAGAATTGTCTGCCGTCGCTGCATATTGCGCTAACGGTGCTGGCGGTGTGGGCGATGAGCGATAGCCAGCAGAAAGTGAAAACGGGTTTGTATCTGCTGTGGGGGACGGCAATTGCCTTTTCCATCCTGCAACTACGTCGGCATCTGTTCATCGATCTGGTGACGGGGGCGATGCTGGCGGGCATGACCGGATGGGTTTTTCTGCGTAGCCGGGAGTCGGTGACGGCGGTTTCCCCACGAGCCCCGCTGCCTAACGATAAGCGCCATCAGGAATGACATCATGATCGATTTGGCATTACCCATTGTCTTCATGCTGGTGGTGGTGATGGGTGAAGCGCTGGTTCTACAGTGGATGCGGCGTGAGACGGTGAACTGGCATGACGTGGTGTTCAACCTGAACTCAGGGCATATCATGCTGTGGCTGTTTCGCAGCGTGGAGATTTTTTGCTATGGCTATGTCGCGGCGCATTTCAGTTTGGGCTGGGTGGAAACCTGGCCGCCGGTGCTGATGTGGCTGTTCGCGCTACTCGCCTGGGATTTCGGCTTTTATTGGCTACATCGCCTGCACCATACCTTTGGCGTGCTGTGGGCGGTACATGTGGTGCACCACCAGGGCGAACATTTCAATCTGTCGCTGGGCGTGCGTAATTCCTGGTATTCCTCGCTGACCTCGATTCCGTTCTTCCTGATTCTGGCGCTGCTTGGTGTGCCGCTGTACGTCTTTATCACCGTCTCCATCCTGCATTACAGCGTTCAGCTCTTTAACCATAATGCCATGACGCCCAAACTGGGCTGGCTGGAAAAGGTGCTGGTGACGCCAGCACACCATCGCGTCCACCACGTGAACGATCGCGCTTATGCCGACAAGAACTTCGGCGGCACCTTTATTTTTTGGGACAAACTGTTCGGCAGCTTTTGCCCACAGTTGCCCGACACGCCTTTTCGCTACGGCGCAGGCAAAGACAGGCCATCGAACAATCCGTTTTGGGCCAGTAACCTGCCTTTTATGCAGTACCTGAAGCTGTCGGTGCGCCGTACGCGTCGTGCAACGTTTCACTGTACGCCAATGGCGTTGCTTACCGGTGCGATGCTGCTGTTTGCGCTGGTCGTCGGTTATGTCTACCTGTATGGCTACGGTTATGAGTCCGCTAATCTGCCGCAGGTGGCGCTTTTCCTGCTGCTGGTGAGCGGGGCGGTTGCGTTGGGCGGAATTTCCGAAGGGCGGCGCTGGGGCATTTACGTTTGGTTATTCGTCGTGTTGCTCTTCCCTGCGGTGTTTCTTGTCTATCTGGGCTGGGAAGCGCTTTACTGGAAGATCGCGATGCTGATGCTGGCGCTGCACGGGCTGGCGATGGCGTTCGGCTGGGGTCGACATCCCCTGACTGGAGAGCATGAAAATGGCTAATGTGCTTCCCGCCAGGCCGTATCCCGCACAGGGTGAACAGGCTTTTCATCGGGCGTTACAGCGCGAAACGTCGGCCTACCTGCGCGCTAATCACGATCATCGCTTTGCCGATAGCGGTCAGTTCGTGAAGGCCGGATTACTCTTTTTAGGCTGCATCGCCTGTTATTCCCTGAGCTTGATACAGCAGACGGCATGGGCATTCTTCCTGAGCTATTTTTCTTTCATCATGATGTCGATGGTATTGAATATCATCGTGAATCATGACGCTTCCCATAATACGTTTTTCCGTAATCGAACGCTCAACCGCATCGTCGGGCGGATCGTGACGCTGCCGTTAGGCATCGATCCTGACTACTGGCGGTTGCGTCATGTGGACTTCCACCATATTTACCCGAATGTGGAGCATTACGATCTGGATACGGAAGAGAATGGGATTTTTCGTCAAACGCCTTTCCAGCGCCACCGTGCCTACATGCGCTATCAGCACCTTTACTGGCCGCTGGTGGCCTCCCTGTCGCTCCCCTATATCGCCTGGGTTTTTGACTGGACCGATCGGTTGGGCAAAACCCCCGTTAACGCCCGTTCCATGCAGTCAGGCTACCGTGGGTGGATGATGTTTATCGGCAGTAAAGTCGGTCATATCGTGCTGCTATTGGTGATTCCCCTCGTGGTGGGGGCTGCACAGGGCATTAGCCCAAGCATCGTGCTGTTAAGTTATTTGCTGGGCCAGATGTTGGCCTCGTTGCTGGTGGTCTTTTTACTGCTGGGGTCACACTGGGCGGAAACGGAATTTTATGCCGTGACCGATACGGAGGCCATGCCCCTGGGTTGGTATCAGCACAACTTTGCCACCGCCTGCGACTGGCTGCCGACGCCGCGCTGGCTTGCGCACTGGACGGGAGGGCTGCACTTACACCTGACGCATCATCTTTTTCCGGGGTGGCACCATCGTCATTACCCTGCACTCGCTGCTATTTTACGGCGCCTTGCCGCCGAGCATGGTATGGACTATCGCTGCATTACCTACCGCGAGCTATTGGCAAGCCAGCGTCGGTTTTTAAAATCGATGGGGGAAGGTCGCGATCAACGCACAGCGCAACGTGCCGTGGATCATGACGTGCCACATCGAGCGGAGGAAGGATGATGCCCGCACCGCTCAAGCCGCTCCGCTATGAACAAAGTCGCGATCTGGCGTTGCATCGGGCGCTGATGAAGGCGGCGAATGACTATCTGGCAGAAACGGGCGATCACCGTTTTGCCAACGCCGGATTTATCGGCAAGATGCTGTTTCTGGTGGCGCTGTGTCTGACGTTTTATGGCTTCAGCCTCCGGCAGACGACGCTGTGGGGTTTTGCGGGTTGCTACTTTGGCTTTATTTTTACCGCCATGTTTCTGGCGGTGAACGTGGTGCATGACGCCTCGCATAACGTCTTTTTCCGGCAGCCGTGGGCGAATCGCCTGCTCAATATCGTGGTGAGTATTCCGCTCGGTATGGATTCCGACTGCTGGCGAGTGAGGCATGTAATTTTCCATCATGCACACGTGAATGTGCAGCACTACGACCTCGATATCGAAGAGAACGGTGTCTTGCGGCAATCGCCCTACCATCGGTTTCGCTTTTTTATGCGCGCCCAGCGCTATTACTGGCCGCTGGTAGCATCGCTGACCTTCCCCTGCATCATCTGGTTTTTTGACTGGATCGATCGCGTGGGGAAAACGCAGGTAACGCGCAATATGACGCTTCAGGGCGTGAAGGGCTGGGGCATTTTCCTGCTTTCAAAAGCACTGCATGCCCTGCTGGCGCTGGCGATCCCTTACTGGCTGTTGTCGCCGACTATCATTAGCGTCGGCTCGCTGCTGCTGGTGTATCTGCTGAGCCAGATGCTGTCGTCGCTGATTTTTGTTGTCCTGATTCTGGGGTCGCACTGGGCAAAAGGCACGTTCTATCAGGCACCGGAAGATGGGTTATTCCGGCATGGTCGCTATCAGCACACCTTTTCTACCACGGTGGATTGGTCTACCCGTCCCGCCTGGCTTGGCTATTGGTTAGGGCAGCTCAATATGCACCTGACCCACCATATTTTCCCCAACTGGAATCATCGGCACTATCCCGCGCTATCCAAAATTATTGCGGACGTTGCCCCGCGTTACGGCATTGATTATCAATGCATTACGTTGAAGGCGATTTTGGTTGAGCAGCAGCGTTTTCTTAAAAAGATGGGAAAGGGCAGCGAAAAATAACCATTACCCATCTTATCAGCTAGTTAGGTTTTTTATTTTTCAAGGAGCGATACGTTATGCGTTATTTATCTCTGGCCGTTTCATCCCTGCTGTGTCTTTTCACCTCGTCCGTCTGGGCGATGGATTGCAGCAAGGCCAGTACAGACAGCGAGAAAATGATTTGCGCCAGCAGCCGCCTACAGCAGCTTGATGCGGTATTGAACAAGGCCTATCAGGGTTACGTGAAACAAACGGACAACGCGCAGGCGCGTCAGGAGCAGCGCGCCTGGTTGGCCGAACGTGACCGCTGTCAGGATGACGTTTGTCTGGGGAATGAGATGGTTTCCCGTATTCAGGCGCTGTCCGGTAGTGAAAATATCTCCCTGATTACGCAGGCATCAGACCAGTGGGACTTTGTGCTCAGTGTGGCGACGTGCGATATCGACTCTTCTTACTCAACTTGTGAAGGCCCCGGCACGCTGGATATCTTTAAGAAAGGACGCGGCGACCTGTTCCAGCGTATCACGATGGAAAATATGTTCATCGAACTGAACAAGAAGGGCGAAGTGACGGCGAATCTGGTCGAGGTTTATGGTGATAACAACAGTGGGCTGGTGATTGATGATGCTAACTTCGATCACCACGCGGATATTATGCTGCGCAATGGTAATAACGGCGCTTACGGCGGGCCATCTTACGATGTGTTCCTGTTCGATGTGGAAAAGCAGCAGTTCACCCAGAATTCGCCGCTGACCGAATTAGCCAGCTCCAACCTCGGCCTGTTCGAGATCGATGAAAAAAGTAAGACCATCACCACGTTTACCAAAAGCGGCTGCTGCTGGCACCAATGGTCAACCTACCAGATCGCTAACAATAACCCCGTCCTGATTGCCGAAACCACGGAAGCCTACTCCGAAGAGAAACAGGCGATGGTGGCCACCACTCGCGAGCTGGTAGGCGGCAAGTGGAAGGAGAAGGAAGAGATCGTGAAAACCGACGATAAGTAATGACCCCGTAAATTATAACTTATGTTATTATATTTTTGACTCGCAGTTATGGGAATTGGAGCCTGAGGCGAGAAGATTTCTTTATTATTAACAGGAGAGTTTTGGTGAAGAAGGTAGTCAGTGTTTTAGCCACAGTGGCCGTAATTGGCGGTGCGTTTCTTTATAAAACAGGGGCATTAAACGCATTAATGGACAGCAACGGGGTAAAGCGGAAGAGAATGTTGAGACCTTGCTGTCGAAAGAAAGTGAAGCAATGGTAGCGAAACTGGCCCCGTTTGTGACGTGTATTAATGGTGTCGATGGCGCCTGGCGAGGCGCTTATGCGCGTTATCAGACTGCGTATGAAAACCAGATCACGAAAGGGAACGCTTTCTGGAATTTGCAGACTCGTTTCACCTTAGCCCAGCATGGTGATCAGTATGCCATTGCCAAGAGTTGTATTGAGGGATTGAACACGGGCGTGAAGAATGGGCAAAGCGACCCAGAACTTGACGCGCTCGGTACCGAATATGCGCAAGCGCTGCAACAATTGATTCCTCTGGTTCAGAGCGTCGATACCTACTATTCCCAAGGCGATTACAAAGACGATGGAATGGCTAAGGGCAAGGCTCTTCAGGCTCAAATTGCGCCGCTGTTCAAGACGTTTTTTGCAAAATCTGACCGCATCCATAGTCTTGTCGCCTCGCGTAATCTGGCAATAGAGAAACAAGCCCTGACTGCGATGGAACAGCGTAATGGGAAAGATATCTGGTGGCATACCGAAAATGTCATGTTGGAAGCCCGTGGTGTCATCGATGCTATCGATGCACTGAATACGCAAGATCGTTTGACGGTGGAGAATTTGCAGCCACTTGAAACGGCATACCAACAGGCGTTAGAGACAGCGAAAGCCTATGGTGAAGCTAATCGGGCGAAGTCTGAAGGTAAAACAGCAGCGGATCCCTTCTGGTTTTATCTGGAACCCAACGCTTCTGCGTTGCTGGCGAATGTGAAAGCATTACGTCGCGATTTGGGGAAAGGGAAGAACGCCGATCTCGAAAGAAATTATAATAATATGATCAATAGTTTCAACAGATTGGTTGATGAGTATAACAACCGAAATCAAGCCAGAAATCGCTACATTACTAGCATGAATAAAGGGTAAGTCGTGTGCGGCAGGAGTCTTCCTCCTGCCGCTCTCGGTATTTTATCTTTCATTAATCCCTCATTATTTCCGCTCTCTGAACTGATTTACCCACGCCTCAACTGCGCCCTGCCAAGAGCGTTGGCAAACTTGGTGCCCTCATCCCCTATTCTTTGCAAAAGTGTTACGTCAGGCGTGCTCAGCATGGCTTTTTTGCCACTTGCTAGACTGAGATGGCAGCCATGAAAAGGTAAATGCCGCGCAAATCGCGCAGCATGGAAAAACTTCACAAAAAAAACGTGTTTTTTTAACAACTCGTTTATGCGTTGTATTCCCTTACCCTATTTTGGAGACGCCTGACATGAGTACCACCCAGAAACGTATGTACATCAACGGTGAGTTTGTTGAAAACAGCAGCGGGAAGTGGATTGATGTGGTGAATCCGGCCACAGAGCAGGTCATTTCGCAGATTCCGGAAGGCTCCGCTGATGATGCGAAGAGAGCGATAGACGCAGCAGAAGCCGCACAGCCGGGCTGGGAAGCGCTGCCTGCGGTTGAACGCGGCGTCTGGCTGCACAAGATCGCCGACGGTATCCGCGAACGCGAAGCCGAACTGACCGATACCATCATTGCGGAAGGCGGTAAAACGCACGGTCTGGCGCAGACGGAAGTGCTGTTCACCGCTGACTACCTCGACTACATGGCGGAGTGGGCGCGCCGTTATGAAGGCGAAATTATTCAGAGCGACCGACCGAACGAAAACATCTTCGTTTTCCGCAAAGCGATAGGCGTCACGACCGGTATTCTGCCGTGGAACTTCCCCTTCTTCCTGATTGCGCGTAAAGCGGCGCCTGCGCTGATCACCGGTAATACCATCGTCATCAAACCGAGCGAAATCACACCGAATAATGCGGTGATTTTCGCCGAAATCATTCACAAGATTGGTTTGCCGAAAGGCGTCATCAATTTCGTGACCGGCTACGGCCCGACGGTCGGGCAAGAGTTGGCCGCTAACCCGAAAGTCGGCATGGTTAGCCTGACTGGCAGCGTGGCGGCGGGGATTGCGACCATGACGGCAGCGGCGCAGAACGTCACCAAAGTGTCGCTGGAACTGGGCGGTAAAGCCCCAGCCATCGTAATGGACGATGCCGATCTCGATCTGGCGGTGAAAGCGATTGTCAGTTCCCGCGTCATCAACAGCGGGCAGGTGTGTAACTGCGCCGAGCGCGTTTACGTGCAGAAAGGCATTTACGACGAATTTATCGCACGTATTAAAGCCGCGATGGAGCAGGTGACTTTCGGCAACACGGCGGAGAAAAAAGCGCTGGATATGGGGCCATTGATCAGCGCGGCGGCGTTACAGCGTGTGGAAGATAAAGTCGCGAAAGCGGTATCGCAGGGTGCGAAAGTGCTGCTCGGCGGTAAGCGCGAAAGTGGTACGGGCTATTTCTACCCGCCCACGCTGCTGGTGGACGTGAAACAGGAGATGCCGATCATGCACGAAGAGGTGTTTGGTCCGGTGCTGCCCGTCGCGACCTTCGACACACTGGAAGAGGCGATTACGATGGCGAACGACAGCGAATATGGCCTGACGTCATCGATCTATACTCAAAATATCAACACCGCGATGAAGGCGCTGAAAGGGCTGAAGTTTGGTGAAACCTACATCAACCGTGAGAACTTCGAGGCGATGCAGGGCTTCCATGCGGGCTGGCGTAAATCCGGTGTGGGTGGGGCGGATGGCAAACACGGCTTGCAGGAATATCTGCAAACGCATGTCGCGTACCTTCAATTTCACTAAAAGCAGTTTCACTAACAGACAATTTCACCAAAGGTAATGCCGATCGTTTAAGCATCGAGATACACGGGGCGACCATTGGGGTGAGGTGTTCCTGCGGGAACCTCCCTGTGTTTCCCCTAAAAACGGGCTTACGTGAACAGCATAAATTTCACTAAAAGTAGCTCCAGTAACGGTCATTACTGACCGCAAGAATGACACCAACAAGAAGAAGGATGGGAAAGGACGATGATCATCTCTGCTTCAACGGACTACCGGGCGGCGGCGCAGCGTAAGCTGCCACCGTTTCTTTTTCACTACGCCGATGGCGGTGCGTATGGCGAGCACACGCTCAGACGTAATACCGCCGATCTGGCTGATATCGCGCTGCGCCAGCGCATCCTGAAAAATGTCTCCGACCTTAGCCTGGAAACACAGCTGTTTGGCGAAAAACTGGCGATGCCGGTGGTGCTGGCACCTGTTGGTCTGACCGGTATGTACGCCCGACGCGGCGAGGTGCAGGCTGCCCGTGCGGCGGCGCAGAAGGGCATTCCCTTTACGCTGTCTACCGTCTCTGTCTGCCCGATTGAGGAGGTGGCTCCTGCCATTAATCGGCCGCTGTGGTTCCAGCTCTATGTGTTAAAAGATCGCGGCTTTATGCGCAATGTGCTGGAACGCGCGCAGGCCGCCGGGGTCAAGACGCTGGTATTTACCGTGGATATGCCGACGCCGGGCGCGCGCTATCGCGATGCCCATTCCGGCATGAGCGGCCCGAATGCGGCGATACGCCGTGTGTTGCAGGCGATGGTGCATCCACAATGGGCATGGGATGTTGGCCTGAACGGTAAACCGCACGACCTAGGCAACGTTTCTGCCTATCGCGGCACGCCGACGACGCTGGAAAACTATATCGGCTGGCTGGCGGAGAATTTCGATTCCTCTATTTCGTGGCAGGATTTGGCGTGGATTCGCGAGATGTGGAAAGGGCCGATGATCATCAAAGGTATCCTCGACCCAGAAGATGCCAAAGAAGCGGTCAGGTTCGGCGCGGACGGCATCGTGGTTTCCAACCACGGCGGTCGTCAACTGGACGGCGTGCTATCGACGGCACACGCGTTGCCAGCCATCGCCGATGCGGTGAAAGGCGATATCACCATTCTGGCAGATTCCGGTATTCGTACCGGTCTGGACGTAGTACGGATGATTGCGCTGGGTGCGGACAGCCTCATGCTCGGGCGCGCGTTTGTCTACGCGTTAGCGGCGGCGGGCGAAGCGGGCGTGGTTAACCTGCTGAACCTGATCGAAAAGAGATGCGCGTGGCGATGACGCTCACGGGTGCTAAGTCGATTGCTGATATCACCACCGATTCGCTGGTGCAGGCGACTCAGCGGCGATAGGACAGCCTTTAAGCACGGATGATGCGGCGAGAGGCATTTACTACCGTCTCCTCGCCGCGCTTTCTGATGGTATTTCACCGGACGACGGCTTTTTCCTGTATTGCAAACGCCCTACTTCGTTCTATATTTCGGGGTAGATTGAACGAAGGGGAAATCGTTGTGAACATTAAAGGGCTTACGAAGGGATTCTTCATCCTTATCTTATTTGTCGTCACGCTGGCGTTTTTTGACATACTGGCGCCCTATTATTCCGCCATCTTGTGGGCGGCGGTGTTGGCTGTCATCTTCCATCCGCTGAAAAGCAAAATTCGGCAAAAATTGAACGATCGCAACGGTGTTGCCTCGCTGCTGACTGTCCTGATCATCTTCCTGATTGTCTTCATTCCATTGGGGGTCATTGTTTCCTCGCTGGTGGTGGAGATTAACGGGGTTTACACCCGATTACAGGACAGCAATACGCAATTCCCGGTGGTGCTGGCGGAGCTGCTTCAGCATCTGCCGAAGTGGGCGCGGCATTTCCTGGCGGAACACAATCTGGATAACGCCGCCAAAATACAGCAAGAGTTGTCTCAGGTTGCGCTGAAAGGTGGGCAATATCTGGCGGGCAGCGTGTTGTTGATCGGTAAAGGCACCTTCACCTTCTTCGTTGGTTTCGGGGTGATGCTCTACCTGCTGTTCTTCCTCCTGAAAGACGGTTCCTATCTGGTAAACCTGATTCTGGAGTCGCTGCCGCTTTCCACCCATGTTAAGCACCACCTGCTGGTGAAGTTTGCCGCGGTATCCCGGGCGACGGTAAAGGGCACTGCCGTGGTGGCGATTGTGCAGGGGACGCTGGGCGGCATTGCGTTCTCCATCGCAGGGATAGAAGGTAGCCTGTTGTGGGGCTCGCTGATGGCGTTCCTGTCGCTGATCCCTGCCGTGGGCTCGGCGATTATCTGGGTGCCTGCCGCCGTCTTCCTGTTCGCCACGGATATGCTCTGGCAGGCGATCTTCATTGTCGCGTTCTTCGTGCTGGTGATTGGGCTGGTGGATAACATTTTGCGCCCGCTGCTGGTGGGGAAAGACACCAAAATGCCGGATTACCTGATTCTGATCGCCACGCTGGGCGGTATGGATATCTACGGGATCAACGGTTTTGTGATTGGCCCGCTGATTGCCGCGCTGTTCATCGCCTGCTGGAACATCCTGTCCGGGCGTGATAATCAGGAAAATATTGAAGGTATCGACGAAGATTTCATCGAGGAAGGCCGCCTGTACGCGAGTACGATCGCTCCCGAAGAGACCGATGCCGTGGTGAACCAAACGTCGGAGAGCAAGACGGCAGATGAGCGGGCTGTAGAACCTCAGAGCGTGGAGAATAAGAAGGCTGAGTAAGCCGCCTGCGCTAAGTCCAAATATCTTGCCCCTCGGGCGTGATCCACACCACGCCTGCGGGGGTTTTAACTAAGAACCACAGGCCAAATTCGTCTTTCATTCTCTCTTCAGCAAGTGTCAGAGGCTAAGACTTCAGCGAATGGGGTCATACGCCTTTGCCTCGACATCCCACGATATGCTGTGGTCGTCGACCGCGACGTACCATTCACAGTGCGTCAGAGCGGCGCGTATTTCGGATAAACACTGGCACCAATGCTGAACACCAACCCAGGTGGCTTCCTCGTCGTTATCGGGAAGTGTGGTTGAGCCAGAAAACACGATCCCTTTTCTGAATACGTTACCGGTTTTCACGTTGAGGGCGAAATCAAAGGATGCCCAATTCAGGCCCTCGCCGGTCGTCAGGTATTTCTCAATTTTTTCGTCAACGGAATGGCGTCGGACAATCTCCTTCACGACAGAGATCTCTTGTGGGCTCAGGGATTTTTTGCGTCGCGCGGTGTAATAGAGCGAAATTGCCATGTTGCCTCGTTTATTAATAGTGTTTAAGGTGAGGTAATACAGAATAAATTTTCGAATAAAAAACGACGTAAAATAATCAGGAAGTTCTGATTTTATAAAGGTAAGGGATGGTTATGTTGGGGAAAATGCTGCTGATAGGAATGGGCGCGGTATTGCTTAGCGGATGTTCGGTCGCAACCTATAGCCATAAGCTGGAAGATTATCAGGGTGCTGATCGTGTGGGTATCACGTTCGATAATCGCAATCTCGACTATATTCGCGTTTATCCGACGACTGACAGATGTATTAATATTGATGCACCAGAAAATGGCTATACCAATAATGCATTTGGGTTCCAAACCAAACTCAATAATAAAGAACTCGGTTTCCCGGCTATTCCAGAAACACCAACGATGATTCGTGAATTTTGGGTCAGCGCACAACACAATATTGCAGTCAGAATGATTGCTGCGAATGGCGGATTTAGTACCGTGACCTTTAAGCCCGTGATGGGGAATTACTATTATGTTACTGGTAAATTTGTTGATGCTTATTCGCCACGCCGCATTGAAGTCTACGAAGTGTTCAAGACGGAAAAAGGCTACTACGACCGCCGCCCCGTCAAAGATTTGATGCTGAAAAACTGCGGTGGATTTGATTCCAGAGTGCATAAGTTTTAATGCTGCTACTCGGCCAGACGCGATCTGTCTGGCCGCCTTCACTATGTTTAGGTGAGCTGTTTCCCGGAAAACGTGCCGGCATACCAGGCATCCATCACCGACAGCAGATTTTTCACTTCTTCGACGGTCAGACCGTAAGAATCCGCGTTTTCATGCGGTTTAACGACGAGCAGCGGAACATCGGCACGCGTGTGCAGGTAATCGAACTGATATTCCACCTCCGTGTTGTAAAACAGACTTCCGCCAACGTTTCCGGCTTTGCGTAATTGCTTGATCTGTTTATCTTGCGCATTCGGATCTTCTGCCCAAATCAGGAAATCACGCAGCGGCTGCGTCTGGCGCGAAAAATCATCACGCGTGAAGCCGAAATAGGCATAACGCTTCCCTACCACTAACGCAATTTTGCTCTTATCGTCAGTAATTCTGACGTTAAAAGATCGCTTATCCACGGTGCAGTCACGAAACTGTGGTTTGTAATCACAGGCAGAAAGATTCTCGGCTTCATAGACTTCATAAAGGCGCATTGTGGCGTATTTATCGAAGGTGGTGAGCGCCTGACAGCCGGTTAACGCAAGAAGAATGACGGGGAGGACGAGGTAACGCATGGCGGTTGTTTTCCCTGTTTTGTTGCGGGTGGAGATGTTCCTGAGATGGTGTTCAGTGATGTTTTTTGCATCGACATTGTTGATAACCATCATAATTTTCCATTGAACATGTCGATAGTTTCGTCTTTATTCAAATCATTAAAATTATCTGGGGCTGAAACCTGTCCCTTCACGAAACCAATGCGTGGTACTTGCTCAATAACGGGAGGAGAAACGATAGTGCTGTGGGCGATCAGATGGTCTTCACTTGCTTGAGATACCCGATTGATAATTTTAGAGAAATGTGGTTTTCCCTCGTGATGGTTCACCTTTTCCATTAATCCTCCGAAGCATTGAGCCGAACTTTCAAAAAAGTCGGTTTTATGAATGAGCCTACTGATGGTGGAAAAATGGGTCAATCATCTGACGGATGAAAACGTGGGATGGTTTTGGCGTTGCATCCATTCGGTTAAGAAAGATGGGACTGTATTCCCATAATACTGGCAAAAATGGGAATATAGTCCCATTTTTGCGAGATTTGCTGTCTGGTTACGAAATCTAAAGTAGAGGTTAGAGGCAACAACTTAACAGTTTGTCATGTGTTTCTCTCATTTTTCACCAACGCCAAAACCTCTGCTCTTTTCTCCGGTGATAGCGCCAAAAACGCTAACATCATTTCGGCTAACTCATCGTTCTCGGTATAGAAGTACGCAAGCGGTACGTCTAGCGCTTCTGCCAACTGCTGGGCAGTTTCAATACTTGCTTCGTGGACGCCTTTCTCATAGCGATTGATGCGTGTAACAGCAACGAATTCATCGATACCAGCAGCGATGCCGAGCTTTTTCTGCGATAAGCCTTTTGCTAGGCGAGCCTGTTTTAGCCGTTGGCAGAAAATGTCATGGTAATTTTGTCTTGTCATCATGACTACGAGAATCGTAGTTTTTTCTTGAGCTAGATACTACGAATAACGTAGTATTAGTAGTGCATGTTCCTTTAATGATGAACAGTTAGGAGGTTAGATGAAAAAGGATTGGCACAAAGCGGATATCATTGCTGCCTTACACAAGAAAAAGTACGTCAATGGCCGCGCTTTCACGTTCTGTAGGTTTGAGTTCGTCAACGCTGGCAAATGTATTAACGCGACCTTGGCCTAAAGGAGAATGGCTGGTTGCAGGCGCACTTGGGATACATCCCGCCGAAATCTGGCCGAGCCGTTATTATGATATGGAGGGGAGTTTGCTTGATCGAAAAGCGAAGATAAGAGGCGATAAAACGTAATGGATTTCTGGATAACTATTTATTTTTCAGTGAGTTGATTATAGTTTTTTGCTCTGATGCTGATTGCTCTGCAAATGTCAGAATCATTTTTGCCAGGTTATCATCAGCGGCATAGAAATAGGCGAGAGGAACATCTAGCGCTTCAGCTAAACGGCTGGCGGTGACGAGATTGGCCTCATGCACACCTTTCTCATAACGGTTAATTCGGGCGCTTGCTACGAACTCATCAATTCCGGCTGCAATGCCCAGCCCTTTCTGAGACAGCCCCTTAACAATCGGGCATCCTTGAGACGTTGACTGAAAATATCACGATGTTGCTGACGAGTATTCATAACTACGATATTCGTAGGTATGAAAGATCTTAGATACTACGTATATCGTAGTTATTGATTAGTGATAACCCCACCTTCTAGGAAGGTGGGGTTGATGACATCACATGTCTTTGTTATTTACCGATTCAATGTCTCGATAAAAATGCATTTTTTAAACATATGTAGTGAAGTCTGGATAAGCCTTTTATCAATTCCTAGAGCTTTCTTCTCAAAGTTAGCTGATGGAAGGTGTCTCTGCGCAGGCATTAGATAATTCACTAGCAGCATTCGCTGAATTTGAGTGTTGGGTAATATTGTTAAATAATAGTAGGGGGTAAATAAAGACTGATATGAGATAAGTCTGCCTTATACGGTCAGGTGTTCATAAAAATAAATTAAAACAATATGATAAATAATTTTCGAATGAGAGACGTTAATAAAAACCGAGTTGGTTTATGGTATCATGCTAATAATTTATAATTTTATTATTCCGGTTGTTTATTGTTTTATCTTGATATACTCCTATATGAACAAGGAGGTGAGAGTGATTGGCTTCAAAAAAACATTTTTCTATGAGACGAAACTTGTCTCTTCAATAAATATAATTTATTTTTAATGATAGGTTGAGTAACAACAAGCTAATCTATTTTAGTCTCAAGGTAGAAAAAACAATGGACTACTTAGATCTATTGGATACCATTTTATAATTTTTGCATTTTAGGAAAAATATTCCTCCTCATTAATTTCTATCAGTATTACATGGGATGAAGAAATTGAAAATGATTCGTGCAAGCTTGCTTGGTGAGCAGACAGCAGAAAATGATGGGAAGCTTTTACTTGAGAATTTTATTGAAACACCTGAATATCGTTCGGTAATTGAGACCAAAGATAGTACTGTCGTTGTTGGACGACGAGGGACAGGAAAGAGTGCGATGTTTGCAAAATTGTCCAATCACTGGGGCAGTCAAAAGCTACTAATATAATAGCAATAGCTCCGGAGGATTATCAAACCATTGGTTTTAGAGGGTTGTTTAAAATATTTGAGAAGAAATATTCTTATGTTCGAACAGTAGCAAAAATTGCATGGAAATATGGAATGTTAATGGAGATTTTAGAACATCTATCTCGTAGTTTTAAAACAAAAGATAAAATAAGAGACTATCCTGCCGTACAGCAACAATTGAAGAAATGGAATATTCAAAATAGAGATTTTTTCTCTCGGATAACATATATATTAGTTCCTTTCTTAAAAATTGATGAAGAGGTTGAGTTGAAAATTGGTAGTTTATATAACTTCTTAGATATTGATAAGTTAGAACAATGTGTTAGTGAGCTATTGAAGCAGTCTCCTGTAAGGTTTTATATTCTAATTGATAGAATGGATGAGGGGTATGAGAATGATGAAGGTGGGGCTGCGATAATTTCAGGTGCTATAGCAGTTTCATCAGAATTAAATAAACGACACGAGCATATTAGAGCTGTTATGTTTCAACGTGACAATATTATTCGTTCTGTTCAAAAATTTGATCCTGACTATTCTCGCAATGTGGAAGGTGAAGTGATTACTATTCATTGGGATACTTATCAACTTCAGAATTTAGTTGCGAAAAGACTAAATTCCGCTTTTCAGTTTGGTCTCGAGAATGCTCAGAAAATATGGGACCGATGTACAGCTGATGAAGGATATGGAAGAGAGCTAAAAGGAATTGATGGTTTAAAAAATGCCTTCAATTTACTCTTTATCGTCCTAGAGACCTTTTATCTTTACTAAATCAGGCCTTTTATAATGCTGCTAGAGAAGATAGGAATACGATAGTACTTGCTGATTTAGAAGCAACAGCGAAAACTATATCGGGAGCAAGGCTAGATGATCTGAAAAAGAGTATAGTTCCATAATACCTTCTTTATCATTTGCAGTAAGTTTGTTTCAAAATGGAAACCCTGAGCTAAGCTTCAATGAGGCTATAGAGTTGCTAGATAATATGTCAATTGTGCTTTCGGAGCGAAGTGCTAGTCCAGAGGCATTGCAAGATTATACTATTTTAAAAAGCGATGGGCTAGTTCGCTCTTTATATAGTATTGGTTTCGCTGGCACACATGATGAACATTCTAACACTTTTACATTTTGTCATGATGGTAGACAACCTGATAGAGAGTTTACAGCTAAAGATAGGATTCTAATTCACCCTTGTTATTGATAGCATTAAATTTGTCAAAGAATGCTTTGGCTCCTGATGAAGCACAGCAAATTAACGATGAATATGAAATAAAAGTTGCATCAGTTTCACCAAAATTAGAGCTCAGCGCATAGGCGCTTTGATTGCTGATTTAGGTAATATTGATCCGGGGAAAGAACACGCTAATGATTTTGAAGAATGGGTTCTTACTGCGGTACGAACAGTTTTTGCTGGACATCTTAGTAATATTGAAAAGAAAGTTAATGGGGATGCAGTGCAAAGGAGAGATATTGTTGGGACTAATATAGGAAAATCGGATGCATGGGCTAGAATTGAGAAGGATTATAAAGTACGACAGGTTGTTTTTGAAGCGAAGAATTTTTCTTCTATTGGACGTGATGAGTATAGGCAGATGTCTACATATTTACATAATATGTATGGTAAGTTTGGGTTTATAGTTACAAGAGATTCTGAAGAGTCCCTACGTGCAGGAGCGGAATTAGATTGGGTAAGGGAAATATATAATAATGAGCAAAAGTTAATCATTAGGCTTTCTTATAAGTTTTTTACTAGGCTACTTGGAAAGTTGAGGAGTCCAGAAAAGCATGATGCAGTAGATAGTGCCTTAAATTCAATTTTGGATACTTATGAAAGGAGTTATTTAAGCCTACAAACTACCAGGACAAATAGGAGAAGAAGTAAATAAAATTTATTTATTTTTATTGAAAGCTAGAATTGATTTTAGTGTTGGTTATTGGCGTGTTTATAATTCTATTTTTATTAAAATTAGCATGTGTTTAATTGAATTTGATAATTATATAAAGGTTTTTATATTTTAATTTTTAATTAAAATAAATAATAATTTGATATTTTTGGTATTAAAAATCAGGAATATTTAATGAGATTTTTTCTTCATGATGGAAAATAAGACCTGATATTTTATGAAAACGGTGAAAATTGAAAGGAAAAGTATCGCGACCGTGATTTTATAAAATAGAGCCCTTCTGAATAAATAAGACTTTCAGAAAAACGCCCTGAAAACAGGGCGTTGTGGCAGTCCGTGGAGTAGGGTAGAGATTACTCAATATTCTGAATCTGTTCCCGCATTTGCTCGATTAGCACCTTCAATTCAATAGCTGACGCAGTGACGTCGGCGTTGATGGATTTCGAGGCCAGCGTGTTCGATTCGCGGTTGAATTCCTGCATCATGAAGTCGAGGCGGCGGCCGACGGCTTCTTCTTTTTTCAGGATTTTGTAGGTTTCTTTGACGTGAGCATCGAGGCGATCGAGTTCTTCGGCGACGTCGACGCGCTGCGCCATCAGCACCAGTTCCTGTTCCAGACGGTTATTTTCCAGCTGTACCTGTGCATCTTCCAGCTTGCTTTGCAGGCGTTCACGCTGCCAGAGCAGGATGTTCGGCATCTGGGCGCGCACTTTGACGACTTCGGCGCTGACGCCAGCCAGACGCTGTTCGATCAGGGCTTTCAACGCGTTGCCTTCGCTTTCACGGGCGGCGATGAAGTCATCTAGCGTGCCTTCCAACGCGATCAGCAGTTCGGCGCTGATGGCGTCCAGATCCTGCTCTTCCGCCGACATCACGCCGGGCCAGCGCAGGATATCAACCGGGTTGATTTCTCCTTCGTCGCTCTGCATTTTGACCCAGTTGGCGGCATTAACCAGCTGTTTCGCCAGCTTTTCGTTCAGGATCAGCGCACTTTGCGCGCTCGGGTCGAGCTCAAAACGCAGGTTGCATTCGATTTTGCCACGGGTTAAACGGGCGCGGATGCGCTCACGCGCGACAGGTTCGAGGCTGCGGAATTGTTCCGGTAAACGAAGATAGGTTTCCAGATAGCGCTGGTTAACGGAACGCAGTTCCCAGGCTGCGCTTCCCCAGTTGCCCTTGATCTCTCGGCGGGCGTAAGCGGTCATGCTGCGAATCATTGGTGCATACCTGTTAAGCAAATGATGAGAGGATTATAGCGTTGAGCTCCCGCAGGGGATAGAAAAAACCGTCCGTGGTGTCTGTCGTGAATCAGGCGGCGTTAAGCAGGGCTTCGTTTTGTCTGGCGATGTCGCGACAGCGGTTTTTCATCATCTGTTTCAGTTGCAGCGTCGCCTGTGATTGCGGGTTATCACGACGGCTGATCAGCGTGACTTCAAAAGGCAGCGGCTGGTCGATAGGGACGATTTTGAGCTGGTCGGCATAGCGGCAGGCGGTAAAGAGATCGACGATGCCTGCACCGCCGCCCGCCAGCACCATGTCGGCGATCACCGAGTAGGTTTTGATATAGAGCGATGCCGCCGGCTGTAGTGCTCTGTCGCGCAGCGCACGGTGTACCACCTGACCGAGCGGGTCCTGATGCTGCATCATCAGCAGGTTGTTGTTGCACAGCCATTCCAGAGATACCGGGCCGTTTATCGGGCTGTTTTTCGGCAGCAGGGCAACCATCGTGGATTGGAACAGTGGCTCAGCCAGTAGCTCGGACGGCACCTGCTGACCAAAGATCAGCGCGAAATCGAGCTGGTTTTGCAGGATGTTCTGGCACAGCGTGCTGAAGTGTTCGGTGACGAGTTCGACGTTAACCGAGGCTGCCTGCTTATGAAATTCCACCAGCGTTGGCGCCACGATCATCTGCCCGAACGCGTGTGCTGCACCCAGCCGTACGGAGTGTGCCTTGCTGGTTTTGATTTGTTCGGTAAGGGAACTGATGCTTTGCAGATGGCTAAAAAGCTCCTGCACTTTCGGGATCAGGCGTAGCCCTTCTTCAGTGGCGACCATCCCCTGAGTTCGACGTTCAAACAGGGAAAAACCGAGCTGCTGTTCCGCGTGGTTCAATACCCGACTGACGTTGGGCTGTGAAACGTTGAGCAAACGGGCGGCGCCGCTGATGGTGCCTGCCTGAACAATGGCCTGGAAGATTTCAATATGGCGTAATCGCATGGTGCAGGCTCCGGCTGACGCTTTCTGGTGAGCATCGTATGAGTAATAACCAAAAAGTCTGCAATTATTACGCCAGATTATATACCCGTCATACTTCAAGTTGCATGTGCGTTGGCTACGTTACTCGACACACTAACGTGTGTCTCACCCTCGTTGGGGCCGCTGCAAGCAGCGTTCAAACCTGCCTCTGGCAGATTTGTCAGTCACCCGAATCACTTACCTGAGTAAGCTCATCGGGATTCCTTCTCTTGCCGCCTTCCTGAAACTCGAATTATTTAGGGTATAAGGCCGCGATGAATGGTCGATAGATAAACGATGAGGGTGCATTGTGCACTATTTTGACGCCCAATAATGGTGCGATTGCACCGATATTGGGCATTCTGGTTCTATTTTGGCTGCTGACAGCTTAACGATAGATATCGGCGATCGGGGCTTCTCCCACGTAACCGTAGCCGCGGTACATGCCTTCACTGTTAAATGGCAGGGCGATGTTGCCCGCTTTATCGACGGCAATTAGCCCACCGCTGCCGTCCATCCGCACCAGTTTCTCCATCACGACGCGATCGCTGGCCTGCTGTAGCGTGAGTCCGGCGTATTCCATCAGCGCCGAGACATCATAAGCGGCGACAGCACGCATAAAGACTTCGCCGGTGCCGGTGCAGGAAACGGCCACTGTTTGGTTATTGGCGTAACAGCCTGCACCGATAATCGGGCTGTCGCCCACGCGTCCGGCCTGTTTGTTGGTCATGCCGCCCGTTGAGGTGGCTGCCGCAAGGTTACCTGCGCTGTCGAGCGCGACCGCGCCGACGGTACCGAATTTACGGTCGGGATCGATAGGGTCGCTCTGGCCGTCATGGTCGAGAATGACGCGGCCTGTGCCTGCTTGCGCGTTATGCAACTGTTGACGGCGTTCGTCGGTGGAGAAAAATGCAGGGTCAACCTTTTCCAGACCGTGCTGTTCTGCAAATGCTTCCGCGCCGTCAGCGGTAAACATCACGTGCGGGCTGGCTTCGAGAACGGTGCGGGCTGCCAGAATCGGGTTACGGATATGGCTGACGCAGCTCACCGCGCCAGCATCCAGCGAACGTCCGTCCATGATGCTGGCGTCCAGTTCGTGGGTTTCCGCGTGGGTGAAGACTGAGCCGTGTCCGGCGTTGAACAGCGGGCACTCTTCCAGCAGGCGGACGGCCTCCGTCACGGCATCCAGCGCACTGCCGTTTTCGGCCAGAATGCGTTGTCCGCTGGCGACAATCTCGGACAGCGCGGCCAGATAACGCTGTTCTTTTTCAGGGCTCATGGCCGAGCGGGTCAGCGCACCAGCGCCACCGTGGATCACAATCACGGGTTTCGTCATGCGATAAATTCTCTTTTCAGTCGGTTTACGCCTCTCTAAAAGAGGCGGATAGACCGGAATCAGTTTTGCGTTGTCGCCAGATAGGAAAATGCACCCAGCAGACTGGTGATTTCCCGCATGCTCTGCGCCGTATAACCTACGGTTATGGCATCCAAACGTTCAACGCTCGGCAGCAGACAGAATAGATCGGCCAGTACCGGTTTTGCCACCATCAGTTCGAGGCGATAGGGCGCCTGAATCCGTGAGTTCAGCGTCTGGTGGGCTTTTTCTACCGCTGCTTTTGCCGCGTCACGAATCACCTGACGCGCCTGTTCGGTGCTGAGGGATTCAGCCGCGTGCTGCGAGATGGCGCGTTTGACGCAGGCGTAGTCGGTGGCGGGGTAATAGCGGGCGATCCAGCTCTGGAGCGTGTCGTCACCGCTGACCAGCCAAAGTGGCGTCTTCTGTTCTACGCCAGCGGCAGCGTAGATGTCGCTCTCGCCCATGATTTCACCGTTGATGCGCACGCGGTAGAACGCACGACCGTTGATGGTATGCGACAGCACGCCAAACTCGCCTGCGGCGCTGTGGTAGCCGATGAACATCAGGCCATCGAACTGCTGTTGCTCCAGCCCTTCTACCATCGAATAGCCGCGCGGTTTGCCCTGTACCAGCCGGGCGCGAGGGTCGATGTTCTCTGCGCGCAGGTTGACCATCGCCGCGTGACTGTCGGCAACGACGACTTCTGTTGCGCCACCCGCGAACGCGCCGTCAATCGCGGCATTCACTTCCTGCTCCATCAGGCCGCGTGCCAACTGGTATTCCGCGGTGCCGGGGCTGCACTGCTCCGGGCGCATGACGCCCGCGATCCCTTCGATATCAGCAGAAATAAACACTTTCATAATCAGTTTCCTACGGAAGAATGGGCTTATGGATAAAGCGCTGCGGCCAGCCTGTCCAACGCCTGTGGCAGCGTCGGGCGATGATGGCCGCGAAAACCGGTCACGGCGTCAGCCTGAAGCATGGCGTCGAGTACCGCGTGTTCGGTGGCGTCGGCGGCGGCGCTTAACAGCGGTTCAAGCTGCGCATCCTCCGGCGGCTGTGGCTGTGGGCAGGTAGAGAACGCGACAGCGATATCACCGGAACCGTGTCCCCAGTAACTGCCGAGTCGACCAAGCCCTGCGCCAGCACGTTTGGCGATGCGCTTGAGCTGACGGGCATCGAGTGGGGCATCTGTCGCCATGATAATGATGATCGATCCGGCATCCTGCTGTGGCGCAAGCTCCGGCAGGATGGGCGCGATAGCGCTTCCCATCTGCACGCCGTCCAGCGTCAGTGAGGAAAGCGTACCGAAGTTTGCCAGCACCAGTACGCCGAGCGTGGCGTTCAATTCGGGGATCAGGCGTGATGTGGTGCCGATGCCGCCTTTCAGGCTAAAGCAGCTCATTCCGCGTCCTGCACCGACGCTGCCGCGTGCGAAGCGGTCTGCTGCACTGTCCAGCGCCTGTCGCGCCATATGTTCCGTCACCGCCAGCGCCTGAATGTCGTTCAGCCAGCCGTCGTTGCACTCCAACGCCAGCGGGTTCACCGTCGGCAGCGAGCGACCCAGTTCAGGATTACGGGCAATGGCGTCGCGCACCAGCGTGGTAAACAGCGTGCCGGTTGCCAGCGTGTTGCTGAGCAGGATGGGCGTTTGCAACTGTCCCAGTTCCTCAATCTGTACCAGTCCGGCAGGTTTGGCGAAGCCGTTCAGCACTGCCGCGCCGCAGGGCAGAGGCTGGGTGAACAGGTTCTCGCCGGGCGGCACAATCGCCGTGACGCCGGTTTGCACTTCCCCAGCCGCCAGCGTGCAGTGGCCGACGCGCACGCCTGCCACATCACTGATACTGTTCTGTGGTCCGCTAGCCGAGCGTGGCGTACCCAACTGCCGTGTCGTTTTCCAGCGCTGCAGCAACAGCGCCTGCTGCTGCTGGTGATAGTCGTTTATCTGGTGATCGCCGTGCATCGCCTTCCTCAGCTTTTCAGTTTGGGATCGAGCGTATCACGCAGCGCATCCCCGAGCAGGTTAAACGCCAGCACGGTAAAGAAAATCGCCAGACCGGGGAACACGCTGACGTGCCAGGCGCCCGCCATCATCAGGCTGCGGCTCATCGCCAGAATATTGCCCCATTCCGGTACGTCCGGTTCTGGGCCAAGGCCGATGAAGCTCAGCCCTGCCGCCGTCAGGATGCTGGTGCCGATACGCATGGTGAAATAGACGATCACGTTAGGCAGCGTGCCGGGCAGGATGTGGCGCATCAGTATGATGCGATCCGGCGCACCGGCACAGCGTACCGCTTCTACATAGGCTGCCTGTTTCAGCGACAGCGTAGAGGCTCGCACGATTCGCGCGAAGACCGGCACGCTGAAGACGGCGACAGCGATAATCACGTTATTCAGGCCGGGGCCGAGGATGGCGACGACCGCAATCGCCAGCAGCATGCCGGGGAAGGCGAACAGTACGTCGGAACCACGCATGATCAGCGTATCCACCCAGCGGCCGTAGTAGCCTGCCAGCAGGCCGAGCACGATGCCGACCAGCATGCCGAGCGTGACGGAAAAGATACCGATGTATAACGAGATGCGTGCGCCGTAGATGATACGGCTCATCACATCGCGCCCGAGATCGTCGGTGCCCATCCAGTGCGCCGCTGAAGGCGGTGAAGCCAGCGCCATCCAGTCGGGCTCCATCGGGTTCCACGGTGCCAGCCAGGGCGCGAAAATGGCGACCAGTACCAATAGCAGGACGAAGCCGCTGGACACCAGCGCCATCGGGTTACGGATAAAGACCTGAACGAAATCGCGCCACGGCGAACGTATCGTCTCTTCATCAAGCGTGGCTGCGGCCACGACGGGTTCGGAAGGCAGGTTCATCGTGTCTCCTAACGTAGGCGAATCGCCGGATTGACCACCGCGTACAGCAGGTCCACCAACAGGTTAATGACAATAAATTCAAACACGAACAGCATGACCAGCGCCTGAATGACCGGCTGATCCTGCGTCTTGATCGATTCAATCAGCAGCCAGCCCAATCCCGGCCAGCTAAATACGCTTTCGACCACGATGGAGCCACCGAGCAGGAAGCCGAATTGCAGCCCCAGCATGGTAATGACCGGAATCAGCGCGTTACGCATCACATGCTTCCAGGTGACCAGCCGATTGCGCAGCCCCTTGGAGCGGGCGGTGCGCACGTAGTCTTCCTGTGCGACTTCCAGAAACGCGGAGCGGGTAAAGCGCGCCATGACGGCGGCTACCGAGGCTCCGAGCGTTAGCGCGGGCAGAATGATGTCGCTGGGCTGATTAAAACCGCTGACGGAAAAGACGCCGAACGGCATGGCCACAAACTGAATCAGCAGCAGGCCGAGCCAGAACGGTGGCATGGAAATTCCGCCAACCGCGAAGCTCATCAGCGTCCAGTCCTGCCATTTTCCCCGCTTGAGCGCGGACACCACGCCAATCAGCAGGCCGAGCAGCACCGACCAGACGAAGCCCGCCAGCGCCAGCCACATGGTAGGCATAAAGCTCTTACTGATGACGTCGATGACCGGCTGCTGGGTGCGGTACGTCACACCCAGATCGCCGCTGAACAGGCCGCCGAGCCAGTGGACATACTGCTGCGGCAGCGGGTCATTCAAGCCTAACTGCTGACGGGCGGCTTCCACCGCCTCAATCGTCGCATCAGCACCCGCGTAAATACGTGCCGGATCACCCGGCAACAGCTTGATAAAACCGAACACTAACAGGGAGACCACCAGCAGAACCGGGATCATTTCCAGCAAACGTCGGACGATATAAGCAAACATGGCGTTCTCCCTGACCGATTACTTAAATTCAGCCTGATCAAAGATCAGCGAGCCGTCTGCCAGCATGTACACGCCGTCGAGGTTCTTGGTTTTACCGACAATGTTGTCCGGCGTACCCAGAAAGACTACAGGCGCGTCCTGCCAAATCTGGCGCTGTGCGTCAGCGTAAGCGGCGGCACGTTTGTCAGCATCGGCAGTGGCCAGACCGGCGGTAATCGCTTTATCCGCTACCGGGTTGCTGTAGTAGGAGACGTTGTACGCGACCGGCACCCAAGACTCGGTGGCGAACAGCGGACGCAGCGCCCAGTCGGCATCACCGGTAGACGGAGACCAGCCGTTGTAGAACAGGTCAAATTCGGCGTCTTTTGGATCTTTCACACCAAACAGTTTGGCGTTACGCATCCCGGAATCCATCGGTGTGACGGTGACTTTGACGCCGACCTGCTCTAGCTGCTGCTTGAAGAACTGCGCGCTACGGATGTAGTCGGTGCGGTTCGTCGTCCACAGTTTCAGGCTCAGGCCATTGGCGTAGCCCGCTTCTTTCAGCAGCGCCTTGGCTTTCTCCGGGTTATAGGTGTAGTTCGGCGAGCTTTGGCGTGCGAAGAACTGCACATCCGGCGCCATTGCAGAGGAAGCAGGAACACCCATGCCGGCAAAGCCGACCTTCAGCCAGATGTCGCGGTTGATGGCGTAGTTGAGCGCCTGACGCACGCGGATATCGTTAAGCGGCGGACGCAGGTTGTTCATTGCCAGCCAGAATTGATAAATACTCGGGTCGCGCTGAATCGCCAGCTTGCTGTCGCTTTGTACGGTGGCGATCAGATCGGAAGGCAGCGGATACACGGCATCAACCTGGCCGG
Organism: Pectobacterium sp. PL152; assembly: GCA_021907015.1. GTDB lineage: Bacteria > Pseudomonadota > Gammaproteobacteria > Enterobacterales > Enterobacteriaceae > Pectobacterium. The sequence goes on from CP091064.1 coordinate 2,678,036, forward strand.
ATTTCAGCGACGCCACGCGGGTGGAGTCTTCCGGCGTCGGGTAGAAGGTCACGCTGTCGACTTTCGGCCAGCCTTTCTGCCAATAGTTGTCGAATTTCACCAGCTTCACGTCTTTACCCTGCTGCCATTCGGTGAACTTGAATGGACCGGTACCGACCGGGTGTATGCGCAGCTGTGCTTCATCCGGGTATTTCTTCAGGGCTTCCGGGCTGTGCATGACGGCAGACGGGTGCGCCAGCGTGTTCACAAAGGCACCGAAGGATTTGTTCAGCTCGATTTTGACCTGAGTCGGCGACAGCACGGTGACGCTTTGCACCATGTTAAACAAGCTGTTGCGCTTCAGGCCTTTGCTTTGATCGGCCAGACGGTCAAGGTTGGCTTTAACGGCGTCGGCGTTGAACGGTGCGCCGTCCTGGAAGGTGATGCCTTCACGCAGCGTCACGACGAACTCGGTGGCGGTGTCATTACTGGTATAGCCCGTCGCCAGACGTGGCACCAGCTTCATTTTATTATCGAACTGGAACAGGCGCTCGAAGATGCCGCTCTGAATAGAGTAGCTCAGCGTGTCCGAGGTATCGTGCGGGTCGAGCCCGGTGATATCGGCATAGATGGAAATGCGAAGGTCTTGCGCCTGGGCAACAGCCGCCAGACACAGTGAGAGCCCGAGGGCAACGGCAGAGCGGCGAACGAATGGCTTCATGGTTTCTCTCCTGGTCAGCATTGAACGTGTGTTGTGTTTTATAAATGTGTTGTGTTTTGTGGCTATTTTCTTGTCATGACATCGTGTTTCAGGCGGCCGATTCGTTGTCGGCAACCCAGTGCTGCGGCGCGACTTCTCGGTAGCGCGTTTTGGCGACGGCCTCGCCTGCTTTACGCAAAGGAGAGGGGATTTCACTGTCGTCAAACTGGCGTGTACCGCGACGCGTTGGATCGGCAATCGGAACCGAAGCCAACAGGCGGCGGGTATACGGATGCTGGGGATCGTTAAACACCGACTGGCGCGGGCCGATTTCCACAATCTGGCCGAGGTACATCACCGCGACGCGGTTGGCGATGCGCTCGACGACGGCCATATCGTGCGAGATGAAAATCCACGACACGCCGGTTTTCTTCTGGAGATCCATCATCAGGTTGACAACCTGCGCCTGAATCGACACATCGAGCGCCGAAACGGCTTCGTCAGCAATAATGACCTGCGGCTGTAGCGCCATCGCGCGAGCAATCGCGATACGCTGACGCTGCCCGCCGGAAAACTCGTGCGGATAACGGCGCGCGTGCTCAGGCAGCAGGCCGACGCTTTTTAGCAGCGCCTGCACCTGTGGTGTCGCTTCTTCCAGCGATTTCACCAATCCGTGGAGCAGCAGCGGTTCGGCGATGGTGAAACCGACCGTCAGGCGCGGGTTGAGCGAGGCATACGGGTCTTGAAACACCATCTGCATTTCCCGACGCAGCGGCTGGAAAGCACGCTCTTTCATCTGGGAAATTTCGTTGCCCTGAAAATGGATGCTCTCGGCTTCGCTCTGTACCAGACGCAGCAGGGCGCGTCCGGTGGTGGATTTGCCACAGCCGCTTTCCCCAACGATAGCCAGCGTTTCGCCCGGCCAGACGTTAAAATCGATCTGTTCTACCGCGTGAACGTGGTGGGTTACGGTGGACAAAATCCCGCTGCGCATCGGGTAATACACCCGCAGCCCGCGAATATCTAACAGCGGCTCGGCGTCATAGCGTGCGGTGACCTGTTCACTATTCTCCGGGTCGGCAGCCTGCCCTAGCAGTGGGAAACGCTTCGGCCAGAGGCTGTCGCGCATGTCGCCCAGTTTCGGTACGGCTGCCAGCAGCGACTGGGTATACGGGTGCTGTGGTGCGGCAAAAATCTGTTCGACGGTGCCTTGCTCCACGATTTCGCCGCGATACATCACCACCACGCGATCGGCGATTTCCGCTACCACGCCCATATCGTGTGTAATAAACAGCACCGCCATGTCGCTCTGTTGTTGCAGGTCGCGCAGGATTTGCAGAATGCGCGCCTGCACGGTGACGTCCAGCGCGGTGGTCGGTTCATCGGCAATCAACAGCTGTGGGTCACAGGCCAGCGCCTGTGCGATCATCACGCGCTGACGCATTCCGCCGGACAGCGAGTGCGGGTAGCTTTTCATCACGCGATCGACGTCTGCAATACGCACCTTGTGCAGCAGTTCACGGGCTTTTTTGTCTGCACTCGCGGCATCGCAGATCTTATGGTCAAGCAGCGCTTCGGTGAGCTGGTCGCCGACTTTCAGCACCGGATTGAGCGAGGTCATCGGCTCCTGGAAAATCATGGCGAGATCGCGGCCGCGCAGTTTACGACGCGCTTCCGCTTTCATGCTCAACAGGTCATGTTGTTGACCGTCGCGCGCGGTGAAACGGAGCGCGCCGCGTTCGATGTTGGCAGAGTCCGCCAGCAGCCCCATCACGGTGAGTGACGTCACGGACTTGCCTGAACCACTTTCGCCGACCACGGCGACCACTTCCCCTTTATTGACGGTAAAGGAAATGCCTTTTAGCGCCTGATGCGTGCCGGAACGGCCGCTAAAGCTGACGCTCAGGTCGTCGATTTCCAGAACAGGTCTGGGGGCGTTACCGGGTGCTGTGGCGGCACCCGCGTGCATGATATCCGTCATGGTCACTCCGGTTGAGGGTTGTAGGGTTACTGCGGTTGATGACGTCATAGCCAGATTCGGCCAAGGTTATAGGTCAGATAAGGCGAGCTGTCGGCTGCCAGCCAGATAGGGCCATCGAGATCGACATGTTCGGCATCGGCAGCGACGGGCAGGGCGGCTTCCATCGCCATCGATGAGCCCAGCGTACAGCCGACCATAATGCGCAGGCCGTGAAAGTGAGCCTCACGCACCATCGCCAGTGCTTCGGTCAGCCCGCCACACTTGTCCAGCTTGATGTTGATCATGTCGTAACGACGGCGCAGCCCGACGATATCACCGCTGTGGCGGCAGCTTTCATCCGCGCAGATGGGAATCGGGTGGGCAAAGCGCTGTAAATCCTCGTCTTTACCGACAGGCAGTGGTTGCTCAATCATGGCGACCTGATAGGGCAGCAGCGCCGTGGACAGGCTATGTAAATCCAGCCCGCTCCAGCTCGCTCTCGCGTCGATAATCAATCTGGCGTTGGGCGCGGCGGCACGAATGGCGGCGACTTTCTCCAGAATCAGTTCGCGATCCAGTTTAATTTTCAGCAGCAGTGCGCCGTGGGAAACAGCATTGGATGCGGCGGCGGCCATTTTCTCCACGCTGTCGAGCGCCAACGTTTGCGCACAGACCACGGACGTGGGGGGATGAATATCGAGGCGCTGCCACAGCGTCTGTTTTTCCAATGCGGTATTGAGCCGCCACAGCGCGCAGTCCAGTGCATTTCTGGCCGCGCCCGGCGCTAAGTCTTTCTGGAGTTGTTCGATGGTCAGGCCGTGTTCGATTGCCTCACGGATCGCAGAGAGCTGGTGACATACGCTGTCGGCGGACTCGCCATAATGGGCGAGCGGCGTACATTCGCCTTGCCCAATAAATCCTTTTTCTTCCAACGCGACGCGGATAACGGTAACCGCGCGACGCGTACCGTTTTCAGCCGCCATAGGACGGGCTAGTGGCAGATTGACAGTTTCAATTTGCATATGCCGCATCATGATTTGTTCTCATCAACGCTCAGGGGATGAACGGACTATTTCATGATGCATCATCACTGACGAATACTTGTTTATGAGTAGGGTATAACCTGAGGTTATGGCATAAGAATAAGGTATGGCTGGTGACGAATTAATCGCTTCTGTTGCAAATTTATCGCGGCTGGCGCAGGGTAAGATTAGGCAGCGCGCGACGAAAACCGTATATACCCGTCATACTTCAAGCTGCATGTGCGTTGGCTTCCCTTACTCACCCCAGTCACTTACTTTTGTAAGCTCCTGGGGACTCGTGCGGTTGCCATCTTCCTGCAACTCGAATTATTTAGTGTATAATGCGCGCCAGTTTTCATTGACCCGCCGGAGATGAGCCATGCGCCCAACAGGCCGAAGTGCACAGCAAGTACGCCCCCTTAAATTGACCCGTCATTACACGAAACACGCCGAAGGTTCCGTTTTAGTCGAATTTGGCGACACCAAAGTGTTATGCAATGCCACGGTAGAAGAGGGTGTTCCGCGCTTTCTGAAAGGCCAGGGGCAAGGATGGGTTACTGCCGAATACGGCATGCTGCCGCGCGCGACGCACAGCCGTAACGCCCGTGAAGCCGCCAAAGGCAAGCAGGGCGGACGGACGCTGGAGATTCAGCGCCTGATTGCGCGCTCCCTGCGTGCAGCTATCGACCTGAAAGTGCTCGGCGAATACACCATTACGCTCGACTGCGATGTATTGCAGGCGGACGGCGGTACGCGTACGGCGTCCATCACCGGTGCCTGCGTGGCGCTGGCCGATGCGCTGAACCAGATGGTGGCCAACGGCAAGTTGAAGAAGAATCCGATGAAAGGCATGGTCGCCGCGGTTTCCGTCGGCATCGTGAACGGCGAAGCGCTGTGCGATCTGGAATATGTGGAAGATTCCGCCGCTGAGACCGACATGAATGTGGTCATGACTGAAGACGGTCGCATGATTGAAGTGCAGGGGACCGCCGAAGGCGAACCGTTCAGCCATGAAGAATTACTCTCCTTGCTGGCGTTAGCCCGAGGGGGAATCGATACCATCGTTCAGGCGCAGAAAGCCGCCTTAATCGATTGATTTTTAAAGCGACCAATTGGTCGCTTTTATACCCGTCATACTTCAAGCTGCATGTGCGTTGGCTTTCCTCGCTCACCCCAGTCACTTACTGGTGTAAACTCCTGGGGACTCACTGCGTCGCCGCCTTCCTGCAACTCGAATTATTTAGGGTATATATAAATGACCAACAACATGATTAACCCGTAAGACGAGGAGATGCAGTAATGAAAGCCTACCAGCGCCAGTTTATTGAGTTTGCACTCAGCAAGCAGGTATTGAAGTTCGGCGAATTTACCCTGAAATCCGGGCGCATCAGCCCCTATTTCTTCAATGCCGGGCTGTTTAATACCGGGCGCGATCTGGCCTTACTGGGGCGTTTTTATGCGGAAGCGCTGGTTGATTCCGGTGTAGAGTTCGACCTGCTGTTCGGGCCGGCTTACAAAGGCATTCCGATTGCTACCACTGCGGCGGTAGCGCTGGCAGAACATCACGACCGCGACCTGCCATACTGCTTTAACCGCAAAGAAGCCAAAGATCACGGAGAGGGCGGCAGTCTGGTCGGCAGCCCATTACAGGGTCGCGTGATGCTGGTGGACGACGTGATTACGGCGGGGACGGCGATTCGCGAATCGATGGCAATCATCAGCGCACATGGGGCAACGCTGGCGGGGGTCATGATTGCGCTGGATCGTCAGGAGCGCGGTCGTGCCGACTTGTCTGCGATTCAGGAAGTGGAACGCGACTATCAGTGCAAGGTGATTTCGATTATTACGCTGAAGGAGCTGATTGCCTATCTGGCGGAAAAACCAGAGATGGCGGTGCATCTGGATGCGGTGAAAGCCTATCGTGAGCAGTTCGGGGTTTAACGTTGTGAGTCAGGAGCCCGCCAGAGATGTCTGGCGGGCTCTTCCCGTTATACTTCAAGCTGCATGTGTGTTGGCTGCGCTACTCGGCCCGTCGTGGGCCTCGCCTAAAGGGCCGCTGTAAACAGCGTTCAAACCTGCCTCTGGCAGATTTGTCAGTCACCCGAATCACTTACCTGAGTAAGCTCATCGGGATGAAATGAGAGACATCCTGTCTCTCACCGGAGGCCAGCCGTTGGCTGGTCAAATTCGTTCCCGACGAATTTGACCCTCTCTTGCCGCCTTCCTGCAACTCGAATTATTTAGGGTATAAATTAAGGATGGTGTTTAGTTCAACTGTGCGGCCAGCAGCGGCCAGCGGGTGTCGAATTCTTGCGTTGGACGATAGCGGAATTCAGAACGAATGAAGCGCGATAGCATCCCTTCGCAAAACGCTAACAGCTGGCTAGCCAGCAGCGTTTCGTCATGCTGGAAGCCTTTACCATCGCGTAGCTTATGCTCGCGTAGCACCTGACGCAGCTGTGATTCAATACGCTCAAACAGCTGGTTGATGCGATCCTGTAAGCGATCCTGTTCAAACATCAGCGCGTGGCCGGTCATGATGCGAGTCAGACCAGGATTGCGTTCCGCAAACCCTAAAATCAGCAGCAAAATCAGACGAAGACGATTAAACGTTTCTTTTTCGTCTTGCAGAATCAGGTTAATGCGGGTGGTCAGGCTATCCTCAATAAATTCAATCAGGCTATCAAACATCCGCGTTTTACTGGGGAAATGTCGGTAGAGCGCCGCCTCGGACACGCCGACGTTCGCCGCCAGTTTTGCCGTGGTGATGCGTTGGCTGCCGTCGCTGGATTCCAGCATTTGCGCCAGCGCCTGCAAAATTTCCTCGCGGCGGTTCCTTTTCGTACTTTCTTTTTCTGCCATGTCTGAAAAGACCCTTGCTAAATATTTGACTGACAAGCACCCGGTAGCGCCACAGTCGCAATAGCACGCTGTGGCTTATATGAATTTTTTACACTATGGGGTGGCTGGAGCGCGTTAGCTACGGCCGGAGTGGCCGAAGCCGCCTTCTCCACGTTCGCTGCCGACGAAATCTTCGACCAGATTAAACTCGGCCTGAACGACGGGCACAAAGACCATCTGTGCGATACGTTCACCCGGCTCAACCGTAAACGTTTGTTGACCACGGTTCCAGACGGAAACCATCAGTTGCCCCTGATAGTCCGAATCAATCAGCCCAACCAGATTCCCCAGCACTACGCCGTGCTTGTGGCCTAAGCCGGAACGAGGAAGGATGACCGCCGCCAGCCCGGTATCGGCAATGTGAATCGCCAGTCCGGTTGGGATAAGCGTGGTTTCCCCTGCTTTGAGTTCAATCGCCTGATCAAGACAGGCACGCAGATCGAGCCCGGCAGAACCCGGTGTGGCATAGGTTGGTAACGGGAATTGCTGCCCAACGCGTGGGTCAACAATCTTAACGTCGATTTTTTTCATCATAACGGCTGATAATCTCGTCGATTAATTTTTGGCCAAGAAGGCGTTTGTCGCACTGCGGCAACGGTATGTCTCCATCGTGCCAAAAAAGGTGTAACGCATTGGTTTCACTGTTAAAACCATGCCCGGAAAGAGAGACGTTGTTCGCGCAAATCAGGTCCAGCTTTTTACGCGCCAGTTTTTGCCGGGCGTATTCTTCCACATTCTGGGTTTCGGCAGCAAACCCGACAACATAAGGACGATTTTTCGTCATGGCTGCGACACCGGCGATAATATCTGGATTTTTGACCAGAGTGAGAGTCATTTCATCGCCCTGCTGACTCTGTTTTTTGATCTTCTCATCGGCGATATGTTTGGCGCGATAGTCGGCAACCGCGGCGCAACCGATCACAATGTGCTGTTGTGCTGCATATGCCATGACCGCGTGTTCCATCTCCAGCGCGCTGCCGACGTCAATACGTGTGACGCCCTGCGGCGTGGCGAGCGAAACTGGGCCGCTTACCAGAGTGACATTCGCGCCACGGGCAGCTGCGGCCTGCGCGATAGCAAAGCCCATTTTTCCGGAGCTATGATTGGAGATAAAGCGAACCGGATCCAGCGCTTCTCTCGTTGGCCCGGCGGTGACCAGAATGTTCAGATGTTGCAGATCGTTGATGGCAGAAAAATGACGCTGCGCGAACCCGACAATCTCCAGCGGGTCAATCATGCGGCCCGGCCCAACGTCGCCACATGCCTGGCTGCCGCTATCCGGTCCCCAGATCGGTAAACCGCGAGCGGCCAGCGTGCGCAGATTGTCCTGCGTGGGCTCCGCGCGATACATCTGCTGATTCATCGCAGGGACAACGGCGATAGGGGCGGATGTCGCCAGACAAATCGTGGTCAGCAGGTCGTTTGCCATGCCCGCAGCGACGCGGGCGATCAAATCGGCGGTAGCCGGGGCGAGAATGACTAAATCAGCCCATTTCCCCAGCTCGATGTGACCCATTGAGGCTTCCGCCGCAGGGTCAAGCAGGTCGTCTGAGACCGGGTAGCCGGAGACGGCTTGCAGCGTGAGCGGCGTGATGAAAGCTTTAGCGGCAGATGTCATGACAACCCGTACATCCGCTCCAGCGTCGCGCAGGCGCCGCACCACTTCTGGGCACTTGTACGCGGCGATGCCGCCGCTGATACCTAGCACGATTCGTTTGCCGGAGAGGGCATTCAGGCTGGAAAATTCCGTCATCATCATGGTCCGATTGAAAGTCAGAAGATGCGCCATTTTACCATAACCTTGCAGCCAGATAGGAATCTTAAGGTTGTCGCTGCGGTTTCCCTAAGAAGATTGCGAAGCGCTTCGCAGCCTTTTAGCTCCGCTATCGTCCTGTTTTTACGAGCGTGACATGATGCCATCAAGCCGTGTAGGGAGAGTGCGATGGGCTGGGAAAAGGGATTGGCACCGCGTGAAAAGCTGGTGCGTTTAGGGGCTGAATCGCTGACGGATGTTGAATTGCTGGCGATTTTTTTACGCACTGGGCTGCCGGGCGTACATGTGATGCAGCTGGCAGAGGATTTGCTGGTGCAGTTCGGATCGTTATACCAACTGATGACGGCCGATCAGTCCGCATTTCATACCGCCAAAGGAGTGGGAATATCAAAATATACGCAAATCAAGGCGATCGCAGAGCTGTCGCGTCGGCTATTTTTCTCTCGTCTGGCGAAAGAAGATGCGATGCTGAATCCCCAGGCAACAGGTCAATATCTGCAATTATTGCTGTCCCGACGTGAGCGTGAGGTGTTTTTAGTCCTGTTTTTGGACAATCAGCATCACGTTATTCGCCATCAGGAGATGTTTGTTGGTACGATTAACAGCGTGGAAGTACACCCGCGTGAAATTGTGCGTGAAGCGCTAAAGGCCAATGCCGCCGCGCTGATTCTGGCGCATAATCATCCGTCGGGAAAAGCGGAGCCGAGTCAGGCTGACCGTGCGATAACCGAACAGATTGTTAAAGCCTGTCTGTTAATGGAGATCCGCGTGCTCGATCATTTGGTCATTGGGCATGGCGAATACGTTTCTTTTGCTGAACGCGGCTGGATTTAACAGATATTTCCGCGATCCAATGGGATCTTTAGCTGTTCGGGACTTGAGCACTTACGCTTCAGAGCGTATACTACGCCACCTTTGAGAATCTTGGGTGTGGCGTTAAGAGCCTATCTCAGCAGGTTTATCCTGATGACAGAGTCTTTTCAGTGAAGTTGCTGAGATGGGCTCTAAAGCCTGACGAGGCGGCCAAACCCTATACGAAGCTCGAGCTGATTTGATTTTTGGAGAATAGACATGTCCCGAGTCTGCCAAGTTACTGGCAAGCGTCCGGTGGCCGGGAACAACCGTTCCCACGCACTGAATGCGACCAAACGCCGTTTTCTGCCGAACCTGCATTCACACCGTTTCTGGGTTGAAGGCGAGAAGCGCTTTGTAACACTGCGTGTATCTGCTAAAGGTATGCGTGTTATTGATAAGAAGGGTATTGAGACGGTTCTGGCCGATCTGCGTGCCCGTGGTGAAAAGTATTAAGGAACTGAATCATGGCTAAGGGTGTTCGCGAGAAGATCAAGCTGGTTTCTTCTGCTGGTACTGGTCACTTCTATACCACTACGAAGAACAAACGTACTAAACCGGAAAAATTGGAACTGAAGAAATTCGATCCAGTTGTCCGTCAGCACGTTGTCTACAAAGAAGCTAAAATTAAGTAATTTCTGCTTCTTGATAAAAACCCGGCCTTGGTCGGGTTTTTTTTCGTCATATTCCAGCCAGCGTGTCGATTTGGTTTAACTGTTATGTGGTAAATACTGCGGGTAAAATTAAAATACGCCAGCAGTGACTCCGTTTCCCGTCGTATCCCCTGTCTTGCGGATTGTCACAGAGGGTATCCTGTTGTTTGCTTATGTAGCCACCTTTATCAGGAGACGCACATGCCTGAATTACCTGAGGTTGAAACCAGTCGTCGGGGAATTTCACCGTATCTCGTCGATCACACCATTCTGTATGCTGAGGTGAGGAACTCACGCCTGCGCTGGCCGGTATCGGCTGAGATTCTCTCGCTGAGCGATGAGCCGGTGCTCAGTGTGCGTCGGCGGGCAAAATACCTGCTGATTGAGCTCACCCGCGGCTGGATTATTGTGCATCTTGGCATGTCTGGTAGCCTGCGGGTGTTGCCGGAATATAGCGAGCCAGAGAAACACGATCATGTTGATTTGGTGATGGACAGCGGTAAGGTGCTGCGTTACACCGATCCCCGGCGCTTTGGTGCGTGGCTGTGGACAGATAATCCAGAAACCTGCTCGGTCTTGGCGCATTTGGGGCCGGAGCCGTTAGAGGCAGAGTTCTCTGCAGATTATCTCTATCAGGCCTCACGCGGTAAAAAGACGGCAATCAAACAGTGGATTATGGATAACAAAGTGGTCGTTGGCGTAGGCAATATCTACGCGAGTGAATCGCTGTTTGCTGCTGGCATCCACCCTGACAGAGCGGCCGGCTCGTTAAATGAAAACGACGCAGCCGTATTGGTTGGCGTGATTAAACAGGTGCTACAGCTTTCGATTGAGCAGGGCGGTACGACGCTGCGCGACTTTTTGCAATCAGACGGTAAACCCGGCTATTTCGCGCAGGAACTGCGAGTCTATGGCCGCAATGGTGAACCTTGCCGGACATGTGGAACACCGATCGAAACCGCGAAACATGGTCAGCGCAGTACCTTTTCTGCCGCCGCTGCCAGCGTTAATCACTTACTAATAAATCATAAAATCAATTCAGACTATGAAAATCAATATGGGCACAGTCTTTTTCCTTGAAAGTTCAAAGAACATGGGTGGGCAGGAATGGCAGCTTTTACAGCAAATGGAATCGTTGAATGCGCGGGGATTTACTACCAGCCTCTTTTGTAGTGCGAAGGGCCGCATAAATTATGAAGCCCGGGCTCGTGGCCTGTCTGTGATTAATTTGCCGTTTCGTAATAGCTGCCATTTGCCAACTGTTCGTGGATTACGAAATGAAATAAAACGTCAACGTCCACTTGCTTGTATTTGCCATAGCGGGCATGACGCTAATAATTTGTGTATTGCGGTTCTGACATTACTTAATCGACCAAAAATCATTCGCTCACGCACCTACTATACGAATAGAAAGCCTAATCCGTTAAGCCGCTTTCTCCCTATCGATTTAGTGATGGTGCCAAGCCAATTTATGGCTGAAAAGATCAGACCGCAGTTTCCAGGTAAGCAGATTGAAGTTGTGTATCCTGGAATTGCATTTGAGAAATTGGATAGGGAAGTCAATTTACCACTCTCTGACTCATTGGCAGAATGGTTGAGTGAAGGAGAGGGTGATATGCTCATTCAGCTTGGAATGCTGCGTGAGGAAAAAGGACATGGCATTATTCTTGCCGCATTGAGTGAGCTTGTCCTGAATTGGCCTAATTTGCGCTATGTGATAGCAGGCGGTGGCAATGCTGAGCCGTTGCAAAAAGATATAGCTAGCCGCAATTTGCAACAGCATGTCTGGATTGGTGAGCTTAGCTCCGTTGCTGCTGCGCTGAAATGCGCGGACATTCTGTTAATGCCATCAACAAGAGAGCCGCTCGGGATGGCGCAAATAGAAGCGCTAGGATTAGCTGTTCCCGTCATTATCAGCAACGAAGGTGGTTTACCGGAAACAGTGCAGGATGGTGTTACTGGTATAATTGTGTCGTCTAATGAACCACAGGCATGGGTAAAAGCTATTGATTCGGCCTTGTCAAATAAAGGCGTTATTAGAGCTTATGCCGAAGTTGGAAAAAGATGTCAGAGCACGATTTAGTCGCGATACAAACACCGAAAATTTGATTCGGATTATTACAGAGTAAATCTTACAATTAAGATATTTTCAGTTTTTCCGCCAAGGCACTCACGATGGCATCGGGCAAGAAATGTGATACGTCACCGCCGTGACGAGCGACTTCTTTGACCAGAGAAGATGAAATAAACGACCACTCTTCCGACGGCATCAGAAAAACGCTTTCGAGCGTAGGCATCAGGTGGTGATTCATTTTTGCGAGCTGGAGTTCATATTCGAAATCGGCAACAGCTCGCAAACCGCGTACGAGAATATTAGCGTTTTGCTGCTGTGCGAAGTGCGCCATAAGATCGCTGAAGCCGATGACGTCGACATTCGATAAATGCTCTGTCGCGCCTTTTGCCAGCGCCACGCGCTCATCCAGAGTGAAAAGTGTATGCTTGCTCGGGCTGGCGGCGATGGCCAGTACCACATGGTCGAACAGTCGTGATGCTCGCGTCAGTAGATCCAAATGACCATTGGTTAATGGATCGAACGTTCCAGGATAAATCGCTTTGGTTGTCATCACGTCAGCCCTTCATTCACTGTTTCAGTCACTGTGTGCGCTGGGGCAAATAAGGCTCCAGAAGCGTAAGCAGCATCTGTAGTGCCCCTTGGTTTTGGTGTAACACTTCCACGGCGTGTCGACCATAGTAGAGGCGATAGTCTTCGTCAGCGAGCAGTTTCCCTACTTCTTTTCCAAGTGAGTCAGCATCGGTCACGGTAATCAATCCGTCAGCCTGATCTAGCTTATTGCAGATATCTTTGAAATTGAACGTGTGTGGCCCCATCAAGACCGGAATAGCGTGGGCTGCCGCTTCTAGCGGATTATGCCCGCCCCGTTCACCAAACTTCCACCAACAAAAGCCAGATCGGCGATGCCGTACAACAGCATCAGTTCGCCCATGGTGTCCCCAATGACTACCTGCGTGTTGGCAGAAGGCTGTTCACCACTGCTGCGCAGCGTGTAGGTGAATCCCAAATTTTCTGTCAGTGCCTGCGTGGTGGAGAAACGTTCCGGATGACGAGGAACAAGAATCAGTAGTAAGTCAGGATAGGTGCCAAGCAGCTGCCTGTGAGCAGCCAGAACGATCGCTTCTTCACCTTCGTGTGTACTGGTAGCTATCCATACTGGGCGGCGCGGAGCCATTGTCGGCGTAATGTAATGGCTCGTGCCGCCAGTTCCGGCGTCACGGAAATATCAAATTTGAGGCTGCCAGTCACTTTCAGGCTTGAGCGCTTCAGGCCAAGATCGATAAATCGATTCCCGTCTTCCTGATTCTGCGCGGCGACGAGGGTAATGCGCTGCAAGATATGGCGCATGAGCTTTCCGATTTTTTATAACCCGCAGCAGAGCGTTCTGACAGTCGGGCATTGGCAATAACCAACGGAATTTCTCGTTTGTGCAACTCTGCAATCAGATTTGGCCATAGCTCGGTTTCCATAATGATGACGATTTTCGGACGAACTTGATCAAAGAAGCGTTTCAGGGCACAGGGCAAATCATAAGGCAGGTAAACGTGATAGACCGTGTCACCAAAAGCCGAGCGCACACGCTCGGAACCGGTTGGCGTCATGGTTGTGACTGTGATCGGTAGATTGGGGTAACGATGGCGCAGTGCTCTCACTAAGGGAATGGCGGCCAGCGTTTCGCCTACTGACACTGAATGCAGCATGATACCGTCTGGCTTAACCTTCTCTGCACAAAAACCGTAGCGTTCACCCCATCGCCGACGGTAGGCGGGCGCTTTGCGACCACGAAGCCACAGGCGAAGCCAAATCAACGGTTGGATGAGGTACAGGATAATGGTGTAGAGAGTTTGTAGCATAAGGTTTACTGTTATCGGTTATCGCTGGGGTGATTTTATCGGGTTAGTGAGGATAAGGCTATTTGTAAAACGGATGTCGTTTATTCCTCAGCCGATTTTTCTAAAAATTGCAGGCGGATGTGCACATGGCTGCAATCGTTGAATTTGGTACGGGATAAACAGACAACTGAACGGACAAGAAGATCAACTACATCCACCTGTACTTTATTTGTGAGACGTTTGTATCTATTTTGAGTTTTTAAGGAAGACACGTTTCATTTTTCTCATGACACCTTTGCTCTCATTAATAATATTTTTCTTTAGTCGTTGTAGTGGGTAAATAAAAAACAACCATAATTGATAATATAACTTATCCTTCCCTTCCAGAATAACAATAGATTCTTTAAGCTTACTGTAGTGATTTCTATTAAGTTGTCTTAGTGTTTCTTCGGCAACATTACGGTACGTTAACCCTATATTACGATGATTTTCTTCATGATGGAAAAATTCAGTTTTATTGATTTTTCAATGCCAACAGAAAATGGAATAGGGCCTGTGGTATTTAACACACCTTTTATCCCTACACCATAAATCCAGGGCTTGTAGCGTTTTAACCTATGGACAACTTCGTCTATAGCCGATTTAATATAAGGAGAACCGGGTAGTGCAATTATGTTCCATTGTTGGTACTCACCACATTTTAAAATTTTAACTCTTTATGTAATCCCATATTTCTATCGCAGCCATATTCTTTATTATCCCAACTGCATAGCAATATTTCACAATCTTCTTTAATGACCTTTTGAGTGGGATTGAACATGAACTTTTAATATCAAAATAAACGCCGCCCTCGATGTAAATCAAAAGATAACGAAATAAATCAGCCTTGGCTGCACCATACTTTGGATCTATACTTAAATAGATTCTCAGCATCTCTTTTCCGTAATGCTTGTCTATATATTCAATTATGTGTCTTTCATCGTAGAGAAAATACTCCCATCCTGGATTCATCTCTTTTAATTTTTCGATGGATTCTAAAATCTCTTTAGGTAATTTATGTATGCCTTTTGTATATATTTGGTGGATTTTATTAGGTACTTTCATCACTGTTTCGGCCTTGGTGAAAATTCATTTAATAATAAAAATTTTTTTATTTTTATATTGAAATCGTGAATTTTATTTATTGATTTTATTACTAAGTGACCATAATTCAGTGTACTTGTTAAATGTATATTGAGCGTTAACAAATGCGAGCAATAATCCTTGTTTCCCATCTAAGAAACCTGCTCTGAATAGCCACGTTTTTAAAAATGAGAAGATGGCGTGAGTGAATATTGCGATATAGCTGCAAGACTTACCTTTTGCAGAACGTTCTTTTGCCCACGCAGAAGCGTAACGTAACTGCTTTTCTTGGAATACTGAGAAATCACGGCAGGTTAAATGCTTAAGATCTCCAGATAAATGTTGAACAGAGGCATCGCCATAATCCAGAGACTCATGTACGCTGTTGTTATTATACTGGTAGTGCTTATTTGCGTAGAGTCGTAGCACTTTATCGGGATACCAACCGCTATGTTTCATAAAGCGACCAAGAAAAAGATTCCGTCTCGCACAGGAGTAGACGATTTTATCGTCTAGATTAGATTTGAGTAATGTGCTTTCAATTGATTTACGTAGTTCAGGCGTTATTCTTTCATCGGCATCAATAAAGAAGATATAGTCTCCGCTAGCATAGCTCTGCGCACGCTGCCTTTGTTTACCATACCCCGGCCAGTCATTGTGTTGATAGACTTTTGCGCCATATCGATGAGCTATTTCTACAGTTGTATCGGTGCTACCAGAATCTACGACAATGACTTCGTCGGCCCAACGAACAGATTGCAGGCATTCTTCTATGAGTTCGGATTCGTTCTTTGTGATTATTATTATGGATAATTTTTTATTCATACCACACCTATGATGTAAGTTACTCTTGATTTTTTCATTGTTATTGATATACGCTAATCAATTAATATTATCATAAGGTAACTACCATGAAGACATTCGTAGTAAACTTGGAAAGAGATAAAAATAAAAGAGATCAGATACAGGATGAATGTATAAACGCTAAACTTGATTACGAAATAATTAGTGCAGTTGATGGCAGAGAGCTAAGTGACAGTGAGTTGAGTTCAAAAGTCCATCATATTAGTATTAATTATCTTTCTAAGGGAGAAATAGGTTGTGCCTTGAGCCATCAAAAAATATATAAAAAAATATTAGATGATAACATCGATTATGCTCTCATCTTAGAAGATGATGTCGAAATCCCCAAAGATATTAATGTGTTTTTAAGACAATTTTTAAATATTAAAGATAAGAGGAAAGGAGATGTTTTTTATTATACCCTTCAGGATTAAAATTTACTAATAGAAAAATAAATATCACCCAAGATTATTTTTTTATGAGGTCTATAATGCATCATGTACTCATGGGTATATTATTTCAAGTAAAGCCGCTAAAAACTTATACGGATAAATAATCCACTAATATTAGTGGCTGATGCATGGCTATGGTTTTATCAAGTATCTTTATTAAAGGTTTATGCGTTAAATAAAGAATTAGTCAAGGCATATGATGTTGATAAATCGCTGTCTTCCATAGAGACGGAAAGATTATTGCTGTTAAGTAAAAAAAGAAAAATATCAAATTGGAGTAATAAAAAATCAACCTTTCTATTATGTGATAAAATATTATCATAAATATATTAGAAGGGTTTTTCTTAAAAAAGAAAAGGCTTAATGGCTATATAAAACCACTATTCAAAATTCACAATATAAAAGCGTTTTTAGAGTAGTGGATGTATTCTATACTTCATAATATTGTTATTTAAACTATTTTCAGTTTTTTTTCTTTATACCCATTTTTATATTTAATTTGTTTTTAGGAAAACTTTATCAAATTTTTCCATGACTGAATATTTGTTAAATTCTTTAGTATAACAATCCCAATCTTGTTTTTCATATACTCTCTATCAAATTCACTGATTATACAGTGAAGGTCATCAGAGTTATTATATATTATTGCCTTATCTCCTAGTATATCAAGATGACAACGTTCATCAGATAATCCCCATGTTATAATCGGTTTATTTTTTATCGAGAACTCACCAATAGCTATACCGAATGTTTCTCCGCTAGTTCTAGCATGAAGATAAGCGTCGCATGTATTTATAAATTTTGATATATATTTCGGATCTGATGTTCCATTAAGGAAAATAATGTTATCGTACTTATAGAAGAAATTACTTTTTAACGAACGGATCTGTTCCGAGAAATAAGAAAAATATATCTTTCCTCTTTCTTGATATTTTCTTAATAATTTTTTTAGCAAATTTTATATCGAATGTGTCTGCACCGCCATGTCTACCGAAAACAATTGCGTCCTTAGGGATTCCTAAGATGGTTCTCAGATCTGATTCGTCATTAGGTAAGGATATCATATGAGGTACATAGGAGCCTTACCTGAAGTCATTTCATCTGAAAGCCATTTTGAGACATAAGCATATACATCGCCATGCGGCTCATGATTTTTAAAAACAGCATGAACAACTGTTTTAATATCATCACTAATTACATCAGATTTTTTCCCCGAGTTTATTACATATAAAATATCTGATTGGGTTTCTTTTATTATTTTTTTATTTCAGAATGATAAGAGTAATTATATGTTGCAAAAGTTTTTTTTTGAACAATTCAACTGCTGGAGGGAAATTATTTGGGTTGTTTTTTCATATATAATTATAGATTCATTCCCTAGAATCTGTTGATTTTCTAACGCATAATGGAACATTGCATTGGTTGTTCCTCTATAGCATAATTGATTTTCATGAAATATTATTTTCATATTTTTACCAAAATTAAAGTTTATGGTTTTATATTTTTAGAGGGAAAATGATTCTTCATTTTTAATAACGAATGGTTTCTAAGTAGCCTACGTTTTTTTGAAACGAGACCACTCTCTTTTTATCTTTCCTAAAATACTTTTCTTATTTAGGTGGTTTTTAAATGTGTATTGTGGCTTTCTATTGATGCTTTTATTACATATTTTCGATAATCTATACTATCCCCAAATTGAATTATTTCATCTGATAATTCTATAAAACATTCAATGAGAAATTGATTTCTTGACTCGAATAAATGCAAATAATCATTATTGTATATTGTAAATAACCCATACACGTGGCTGTCACCTAATAGCCATTTAGGTACGGCTGATATTGTTGGGTAGATAAAATCTATTGGGTATTTAGCATTTTGCGCTGCTAATGTTAGTCGGCCAGCAACATCAAATTCGTCATTTGCAATTAATGATGGGCGACCTACACCACGCCAGGTTTTCCTGTTAAAGCAAGAAACATGGGAGCAACATAAATATAATGATAGTCAATGTGATTAGCTGATTGAGTACAACCATAAATACGTCCATTACATGCGCTGTCTATTGCTTTATGTACCGCATCTGAATTTAAAGGAATACAATCAATATCAACAATTATAATTACATCTTCATCTGATGTATTATCAAGAACTTCCATCATCCATATTGCATGGTCTACATTATGGAGATTTTGCTGTTCAATGTGAAAACCTAATTTATTAAAGACTTTTTCTGAGCATTAACTAAACGTAGATTCACATTGTCCCAATACAACGATAGTATACGAACATTATGGTAATTGAGAGAGAAGTGTCGGCCATAAATTATTCCATTTAATTAAATATTTTATCTTTAGGTTTTTTATTTCTATTGTTGTTATTATTTTTTTCCATTCATTCTTTGTAATCAAAGATAATGATTATAAAAATAAATATATAATATCTATATATTTATGAATTAGTGGAGAAAAGTGAGAAAGTAATTTTTCTCTAAATTTTCTATTTTAGAGAACAAGGATTTTTGGTTATATTTTCTAAATAAATTAAACCAATTGTTTTTCCCAAGATAGTTTAATTGTATTAAATCTTTATTTTTATAGTAACACATAATAAAAATACCTTGATCATCATCAATTATTTTTTCCTGTAAGGTCAATTTTTGGCAACGCCAGACAAGATTAAAGAATTCGTTCCACTTATCTTTAGTACCTACGATAGCCCCGCCAATAATAAAACTTCATTATTAAACATTTTATCAAAAAACAGAGTCTAATGAATTTACCTCCAAGTTTTTATTTATGGTAAAAAAATGTATTTTTCTCTATTGAATAAATAATTCCACTGTGTAAGCCCATTTAATACTTTCTCGTTTCTGCAATAGCCGAAATCTATCCAAGCAGCAAAATCTGTTTCATTAACCCCATGCTAATGGATTTAGCGACGAAATAGCTTTTAAGGTTACAGACTATAACATAGTCTGGTGAGAAATATTCGGGGCTAATTGACTGTTCTTTGTTTAATTTAGTTTTAAATTCCGTAGATTTTTGAATTTTTGATACTTTATTTCGCAGCCTATTCAATTTATTTTT
The DNA here is from genome assembly GCA_021907015.1 of Pectobacterium sp. PL152. Lineage (GTDB taxonomy): Bacteria > Pseudomonadota > Gammaproteobacteria > Enterobacterales > Enterobacteriaceae > Pectobacterium. Next base: position 2,697,289 of record CP091064.1, read on the forward strand.
ATAATCAAGAACTATTATTTCTGTCGGTTTTTCTCCTCTTATTTCTTTTATGCGATCTTTAAATTCATTTGACGTAAATATAACCATGTTGTTGTCAAGGCGGGCAAGGTTATTGAAATACTCAAAATAAGTGTCTGTTGTTCTATGGAAGTATGGAGTGTGGCCATTTTCTGAGTCCAATTTCCTCGACCTATATCAAAGAATGCGGTAACAATTGTTATGGAGGGAGCCATTTTTTTCCTATTATCTTAATAAGATAGAGTGTAATTAAGTAAGATTTGAAAACATTAATATATCATTAGACGAGTTAAGAAATCATAAATAACATATTTTTTGGCTTCATTTATCAGGATGTATTGATAAATAGCCAGTAGGATTATTCATCTTCCGATAGATTAGCGAGCGATACATAGCATGTTAGCGATCCTAAAAACAGTCATGTTTCACCGCTCAGTATTGCTCAGTATTGCTCAGTTCGGCTAGTGGTTTGTATTGGGTTGACGATTGCTCAAATTACACTAATCGGATTGAGTTCCCTTCAAGCGATCTACTATTTTGCAGAATCATTTAGTATATTTATAATGAATTGCGGATTTTTTTGAAATTTTTCTTATTCCGTATAAAAACAACTTAAAGATCCAGAGAAATATTTTTTTGTGCAATTAAATGCTTATATTTTTCTTCATCTCAACGAACAAAGTTGCATCCTTTAGATCTGAGGTCAACCATGGTGATTCATGAAATGCTCTCTGAAAAGAGATAGTCGATGGATAGCTTGCCCATTTGTGCCAAGGCTTAGTTACACCTGTATAGTGTATGAGAATAGTAGAATTTTTATGATTTCTTCATATTTTTGATGGCTTGATCTTTCAACTCATTTTTTTATAGAATAAATAGTATTATATTCTCTGGGAAGGAAGGTTACGTTATCATGTAACAATATATTCATGACATCCTGATCCGGATATTGAATTGATTCCTCACCATTTCTTAGTTTATCAAATATCTTTTTGTTAAATCCAATTCATTCCAGATAGTTAAATTTACGAATAAAACACCAGAGTTAAAATATTTCCTTCTAAGGCGGCCATATTTAATCGATTTGCTGATTTCTTTTGTGTTTCAGGTAAATCACGAATTACGGCAGCAACATGTGGTGCCGTATCCAACTTGTGAAGTTGTGCTAAAGAACCTTTACACATTACATCAGCATCAAGATAAAGGAGGCTTGATACTTTATCTGAAAGGTGTGAAAAGGCTAGTAATCTGAAATACATAGCATGAGACCAAATATCAGTACAAGGCAATGTTTTTAACATTTCAGAATTTATTTTATATAAGACGATTTTAGTTCTAAATTTTCCCGAAAGAATATTTAATTTTTTAATAAACTCATCATCAAAATCATCAGAAAAACATGGAATGTGAAATCGATGTCATTATTGATGAGAATTGATGTTATTGATATTCCACAACCAATCGCATAATTTTTATCTATACCATAAGCAACGTTTAGCGTGTCATTATCGGCGATTGGCTGATGTCTATTTTCGAAAACTGAAAGAACATCAATATGCGATGAAAAGACCATTAAATCACCTTAAAAGAAGAAACATTTAGCGTTTGATTTTAGAGTTCGTTTTTAAAATGCTTTTTATAAAAGTATTTTAAATAGCTAATTGTGCTAGAAATAAATTGCCTGTTATGAAACTGATGCTTAGCACAATATCGCATATTACTTGCTGTCACAGCGTCTAAGAGAGGTTCATTTCTCCATGGCGAATTTTCTTTGGCTTTTAAAAATATTTTGTACAAGTGTAATTGGCCGCCCATTTATGCCATGGCTTAGTTGGGCCGATATAATGAATAAAAACAGTCTCTGTGGAGATAGGCGTTGGTGCAGATTCACCGTTACTATATTTTAATTCATAATTAATACTAAACTGGGTGTTGTATTTATTGTTAAGTTGGTGAAAATTTCCTGCCAAAAGTATATTTAAAACATCCTGGTCAGGATGGGTAATGACTTTCTTCATCTCTGATCGATCAAAAACGCATGCTGTTTTCTGTTACAGATGCCTGATGCCAATTATTGATTTCGATTAACAAAACGCCTGAATTAAAGTAACCATTGTTGAGCTCAGGCTGCTGAAGTTTTTGTGCACGGTTTTCCCACCAACTGCTATCACCATCTAAAACAGCAGCGGCAATATGGCTACTAGCATCCAGTTTTATTAATTCTTGCAACGAGCCATTACATATAATGTCCGCATCAAGGTAGAGAACTCTATCGAGCCTCTGATAGAAGTAATCGGCAATAATAAAACGGAAATAAATGGCATAGCTCCAGAGTTTTGTCTCTGGTAACGTTTTTAACCAAGAGCAATCAACGATATAAATGTTAATAGTTGTATTGTATTGCTCTGCCATTTCTTGGAATCTAGTTTTATCACCATCGCTGAGTTTGTCGGTAAATACGTGAAAGGATAAACAGTAGTCCGGATTCTTTAATAAAATAGATGCGATAGCGATGGCACAGCCATAAATGAATTTTTCATCAGTGCCAAAGGCTATGTCTAACTCGGCATCCTTTTAGAATAGGAGAATGAGTGTACAGTTTTTATGACTTTTCTTTGTCAAAGTACATGCGCTTACCGTGTTGGATAAATAGCGGAAAGGATAACGTGTTAAAAAACAGGTCGGAAGATGTCTTTATTTATCATTATGATTCGATAATCAACTGTGCCGCTTTTTCTGGCAGACTATAAATATCTTCTGTATCGGCAAAGTGGCGGGCATTTTCTGCCCACTGTTTGCGTTTCTGGCTGACGGAGTGCGTGTAATAACGCGTGATTCAGTGTTGTCTGACTAAAAGGCTCTGGTATGACCTGCCCGGCCTGCGAACGCTCAATGTAAAAAGCATAACCGCACGCATCGGTGACAAGTATCGGTAATCCAGCCGCGATAGCCTCAAGTAAAACGATGCCTGCGGCTTCCTGATGAGCCGGATGCAGTAACAAATCCGCGGCTGCCATGAAGTCAGGAATGTCGTCTCGGCCAGAGAAGAACTGTATTTGTTTACCGATGCCGAGCTGCTCTGCCTGTTGTTGAAACGGTTTTGGATCGTCCTGGCCGACGACCAGCAGCGTTACACGTTGACGCAGTTCCTGTGGCAGGCTGGCGATAGCGGTCAGACTGCGGCCAACGCCTTTGCGTTTGAAGTCGGAACCGACTTGTAATAGAACAAATCCATTTTCATCCAGTTGGTTCTGCTGACGGAAATGTGAACGCGTATCTGGAGAGCGAGTGCTGTACTTTCTATCCAGTGAAATACCCGGCGGTAGCATAAAAAGCGTTCATCTTGTGTGCCGTAATGCTTCTGGAAATGGGCGATTTGCCGCGGCGTCAGCATCAGCATGCGCGTGTGGCTATTTTTATCGAACACGTCTCGTTCAAGTGCTGCGTAGCCGCGGTAGCGGGGCGTTAGTCGATAAAATAAGCCTTTTCCTGAACCGCCTTTTCTGCCGTACATCCTTCTGCGGCATAGTAGAAGTCCAGTCCTGGCATTTTGCTAAACCCGACAACGCGATCGACAGGATGCTGTTGTAAATGGTGGCGTATCCAGTTGGAAAAACGGCGATGGCGAGTATGATTACCCAGCCCAGAGATAGGCACGAGAACGATGTCGAACCCTTCAGGTTTATCGCCTTGCCATTCACTCGTGTAAACACGAATGTCGTGGCCTTGTTTTTGGCACGTTAGTGCAATGCTCAGAAAATCGCGCTGTAGCCCGCCGAAAGGAAAGAATTTATAGACGCAGAATGCGATTTTCATTTGTGGTCTCTTCCTGCGCCTCTTGTAGCATGTGTTCTGATGCCTGAATAACCGCTTGTGCAGGAATGCAGGACAAGTATTTAACCGTCTGATCGTAATTCTGTTGGGCTGGCATCTGCTGATATTCACCTGCCCAAATCTGCTTATAGCGATCGCACCACGGGCGCCATAATTTGTAGTCTGTTGGGCCAAACAGGCACACTAGCGGCGTATTCAATGCGGCAGCCATATGCATGGGCGCGGAATCCACACCGATATACAACACCGCGTTGTCAATTAACGCCGCCAGCTCAAGAAAACTCGTTTTACCCGCAAAGGTCATATCGGGTTTATGCGTGCACTGCGAGTGAATGTCGCGCACCACGTTTAAATCGTCTTCTGAAGGACCACAGGTCAAAACGACTTCCAGATTTTTTTTCTTTAAGGTAGTCAATGACCTGAGCGAATTTGTCGTTGTCCCAGTATTTGTAATATTGGCGAGTCGTGGGTTGATGACGACGTAGCGTTGCGTTAAAAGTGTAGGGCGTTTATCAACGATATTTTGGGCATCTTCCTGACGATAATGCAGCGATAATGCAGAACGTGTATTTGACGCCGGCAGGTTGAGCGGGGTGAGGAGATGAAGGTTTTGCTCAACAATATGCGTCCCCATTGGTGGAACGCAGGTGCTGAAAAATGAGCGCCAAATCTTTCCCTTCAGATTATCGCCCCGATCTAGAGCAATACTGTGACATCCCAATGATTTTACCAATAGGGCAATCGGCCACTGGTCAGCTAAATTGACTATCAGATCGTAATTGTTTTGCTTAAGTTCGTGCCTGATTTCTTGAAATTGCGGATCTTTTCTAAAAGCGTGTCCGTTTTTCTTTGAGCCCATAAAGCTGATTTATCTCTGATTGGCGGAGAGAATCGGCATCGTATCCTGATACAGCAATACGTCAATTTTGGCGTCAGGGTAATTGGCTTTCAGTGTGCTGATGAGCGGAGTGGTCAGCAGCATATCGCCATGATATCTGAGCTTTACCACGAGAATCCGGTGATAAGGGATGATGCGTTGACTCACTCGTTTTCCTTCATGTAATCAAAGGGTTGTTTTTACAGGCACGCTACCGCCCCTGGCTCGACAGCTACCAGTTGACTGAGATGATCCGAAATGTCGCGGCGATTTGCGGTACGCAAATTTATTGCGCACGTATTCAAACCCAGTATGGTACTAAAACCCACCACCCTCTCACAGAGGTAAATGCTACTGCCACACGCTAATTATAACAGGGCTAATTCTTTAGCCATTTTCCAGTCAGCGTTGTGCCGAGGCAAAACACCATAAGCCACGCGATAAGCATGTCTCTTGAATAGAGAATGACATCGCTAAGTCCATACATCAGCAGAGCAAAAAGCAGCGCAGCAGAGAGGTGGCTGCGTAGAATCAAAAACGAAAAATAAAATAAAGAGGCATAGAGCAACACAAGCAATATTGCTCCCGGTAATCCCTTAAGGGAGAAGGCATCAATCACTTCGTTATGCAGATGGACATCCAGATATTCCACCGCACCCGCTAAGTTCGGCTTTTGCTCTGCTTGTGCAGCGATTCGCTCTGCGCGCTGTTCGGCAGACTGTCCCAGTAATGCTTCTTCACCTGCTTCGATACCCGATTGATACATCGCGATTCGTGCGCCAACCGAGGTTCTGCTGTTATTCATGCTATAGCTGTGTACGTCATTAATCAGATCGTTAACACGCTGATGAATCGTTTCCTGGAAAAGGAATGAACACAGGAGAAGCGTGGCCGATGAGCCGACGAATGCTTTTATAAATAGCGGCTTACTGTGCCTGACTTCTGACAATAAAATGGTGGCGCCAACAATAGGATAGACGAAGATGGCTGCCCGGGTTTCCGTTAGCAGAATAGCGACAGTCACTAACAGGAAATGCCCCAGATAGAGATAATATTTATAGGTTGAATCGAGCTTAAGCAGTGCCTGTGCGCTTAAGGCACCGATGAAGGTAAGAAAATAGGCCGCGCTCGTTGCGGTACCAAATACTAATCCAATACGGTGTATTCCGCTGAATAATGACTGATAGAACGCGTAACCCAGCGCGAAAGCACAGATTGTGATGATGCAGAAGAGTGGTTGTTGCCGATTTTTTTGCGAGATATGCAGGACTGTCAGCAGGATGAATGCACCCAGAATACCTGCATGGGCAGATGTCCTGTAGGCGTTATACACATAAGGTAAAAGGCTATCGGGTTGATAATAGTGGTGATACCAAACGAGATTGGTTAAGCCGATAGCCAGCAGGCAAAGTGGAATCAGTAACAGCCGCTTAGCCGCGATTACGGTTCTTAAGTGTGTCGCCACATAAAAAACAGATAGCGATCCCGTGAGATAAAAAAGCCACCCGGCAATAATGCTACTAAATGGCATAACGGCTAGTGTGAGTAAACAGCCGGGAAAAACTGCTTTAAGCGCGACAGCCGAACTTATGCTGGGCGTTTTTCCCAGTTCGTACCTTAATTCATTGAGCATGTATTTGTTCACAGTCGGGAGCGATATCACTCGCCTGATGCTGGTAATTCTATCAGCTTCTCTAATTTCTGATGGACGAGGCTAGCGGGAATAGTCTCCATTTTCTGGCTTTCAGACATTTCCACTACCTGATTCATTCCATAGCCACCAATCAACCCCGGGTCGGTTGGCCCATATAAGGTGATATTTGGACGATCCAGCGCTGCCGTCAGGTGGCTAAGCCCGGTATCGACGGAAACGACGACTTTGGCGCCAGCTAATACCTCGGCGACCTGTTGCAGCGTGAGGCGTGGTAAGACTTCGACATGCGGAAAGCCTTCCGCCAGCCGTAAGGCGCGCTGGTGCTCATGCTCCGCTCCCCAGGGAAGTTTGATGCGTAGTCCACTCGGTGCTAATAGAGCAATCAATTCACGCCAGTGTGCTTCCGGCCAGTGTTTTTCATCACGCGTTGTGGCGTGGAGAAACACCAGATAGCAGTTGGTGTCCGCGGGCGGCTGGGAGAGGAAACGTGAGGCAATCGCATAATCGCCGCGCTCGGCGGGTTTCCGGTAGCCCAGACTGGCGGCAAACAGCTCGCGTACGCGCTCGACGGCATGCTGTTGACGGCTTATCGGGTGGCGATAGTTATAAAACCAGCTTGCCAGCGGCTCACGCGCGCTCTTGCAATCCAGTCCGTGTTTCTTTCCGTTGGCGAGTCGCGTCACCAGCAGCGCGCTTTTAATCAGCCCTTGCGCATCAATCACGGCATCATAGCGGTGCTGGCGTAGCTGGCGTTTAAATTCCGCACGTTCCTGACGCACCAGGGCACTGAACCAGCTTTTGCGCCAGCGACGTATTGCGACTGGAATCACGCGGGAAACCGCTGGGTGCCAGTTGGGAATCTGCGCGAAACCTTCTTCAACCACCCAGTCGAACTGGATACCGGGAATAGCCTGCATTGCATCGGTTAAGGCGGGCAGCGTATGCAGCACATCGCCCATCGACGATGTTTTGACGATCAGCACTCTCATGCGTCTGCTCCCGGAATGAGATACTTATCCAGTGCGCTGAGTACGCGTTCGGGCTGAATGTCGATCAAACTCTGGTGGTAACCCTGTTCTGCATCGCCCTTGCGCACCCGGTGATAGCCGGTAATCAGGCGAATCACCTCGGCCTGATGGGACAGCGGCGGGGTAAAATCGGGGCTGCTTGGGCCATAAAGCGCGACCAGCGGACGATGAAGTGCCGCCGCAACGTGCATGAGTCCGGAGTCGTTGCTGACGATGGCGTGGCAGGCGGCGATCAACACCACTGCCTGTTCCAGCGAGGTTTTCCCCGCCAGACTGGTGCAATGCTGCCGTGCCTCTTCCGTCAACCCCTGAAGGATATCGTCACAGGCTGAACGGTCATTGGCTGAACCGAACAGCGCGATCTGGTAGCCGCGTTCAATCAGTGTTTGCGCCAGCGCAGCATAGTGATAATGCGGCCACCGTTTAGCGGGGCCGAATTCGGCACCGGGGCAAAAGCCGATGATGGGGCGTGTATCGCTGAGGTCGAAGGCCTGCATCATGTCCGCAATTTCGGCCTGATTGACCTGCAACTGTGGCCACAGTAACGGCTGCGGCAGATCCTCGGCGCGACGAATACGGCTACGATCGTAGGCTAATGCGGCGTAACGCTGAACCATCAGCGGAAATGCCGCCTTATCCAGCACACGTAAGTCGTTCAGAAGCCCATAACGCATTTCGCCGCGCCAGCCTGTGCGTTGTGGAATGTTGGCAAAGAACGGGACCAGCGCGGATTTGAAGGAGTTGGGCAGCACGTAAGCGCGATCGTAGCCTGCATCGCGCAGCGATACGCCAAGACGGCGACGTTCGCCCAGCTCCAGTGCGCCGTGACCGAGCGGCATGGCTAACGCCTGATTGACTTCCGGCATACGTGCCAGCAGCGGACGGCACCAGGCTGGCGCCATCACGTCAATAACCGCTTCCGGGTGTTCAGCCTTCAACGTGCGATAAAGGCTGTGCGACATCATCATATCGCCGACCCAGGAAGGGCCGATGACCAAAATTTTCATACCGCTTATGAATCCTTATTTGATTAAACGGTACGGTTCAGCCAGGCCATATATTCCGCCACGCCTTCGGCGACGGTTTTGAACGGCTTGTCATAGCCTGCGGCACGCAAATTGGTGAGGTCGGCTTGTGTATAAGCCTGATAGCGGCCTTTCAGCTTCTCGGGGAACTCGATGTATTCCACGCTGCCTTTCTTGTGGAACGCAAGCGTAGCGTCGGCGACAGCCTGGAAGGATTCGGCGCGACCAGTACCGCAGTTGAAGATGCCGGAAACTCCGTTTTGCCAGAACCACAGGTTGACGGCCGCGACATCACCAACGTAGATGAAGTCACGCTGGAAGTTCTCGCTACCGGAGAACAGCTTCGGATTTTCACCCTGATTAATCTGGTTGTTCAGATGAAATGCGACGCTCGCCATGCTGCCTTTGTGACCTTCACGCGGTCCGTAGACGTTGAAATAGCGGAAGCCGCAGATCTGCGATTCAGCTTCCGGGAGAATTTCACGGACGTATTGATCGAACAGGAATTTGGAGTAGCCATAGACGTTCAGCGGCTGCTCGTATTGACGCTCTTCGATAAAGTTATCGTTGCGACCGCCGTAGGTTGCGGCAGAAGAGGCATACAGGAACGGAATGTTGCGATCGAGGCAATAGTGCAGTACATCTTTGGAATACTGATAGTTATTATCCATCATGTACTTGCCATCCCACTCGGTGGTGGAGGAGCAGGCACCTTCATGGAATACGGCATCGATATCGCCCAAGTCATCGCCTGCAACGATGCTGGCGATGAAGTCTTCCTTATCCATGTAATCTGCGATGTCCAGATCGACCAGATTGACGAATTTGGTGCCGTCTTTCAGGTTATCGACAACCAGAATGTCCCGATAGCCGATGTCATTCAGGGATTTTACGATATTGCTGCCGATAAAACCGGCACCGCCAGTAACGATAATCATGGGCGCGACCTTTGTTAATCTTGCTGGTGAGGCACCGTGCCCCACACTGTTTATGACCGCTATAATAGCATTTCATTTTACCGCAAGCAGCCAGAGCTTAATTTATCCCGTGTTGCCCCAACTTTTTTAAGATGATTCAGGCCGTGACGAAGCCAGCATTTTCAGACTGTTTACCCCGCATTTCTGCCCACATCCACTAGCTTAAAAACCATAAAGCGATCTTTGTATGGGAGAGTAACGCTATGCCTGCCGCGTTTTATCAACAACTTACTACACAAATTATGGCAGCTCGCACCGAAGGGGTGTTCAAAGAAGAGCGCATTATTACCTCTGCGCAGCAGGCTGAAATCGAGGTGATGGACAGCAACCGCCTGCTCAACTTCTGCGCCAATAATTATCTTGGTCTGGCGGACAGCCCTGAACTGATTGCTGCCGCCAAAGCCGGATTGGACAGCCACGGCTTTGGCATGGCATCGGTGCGCTTCATCTGCGGCACGCAGGATATCCATAAGCAACTGGAGCGTAAGCTGGCGGATTTTTTAGGAATGGATGACGCGATTCTCTATTCCTCCTGTTTTGATGCCAACGGCGGGCTGTTTGAAACGCTGATGGAAGCGGAAGATGCGATTATTTCCGATGCGCTCAATCATGCCTCAATCATCGATGGTATTCGGCTATCGAAGGCGCGGCGCTACCGCTATGCCAATAACGATATGAGTCAGTTGGAAGCGCAGTTGCAGTTGGCCAGAGCGGAGGGAGCAAGGCACATCATGATCGCCACCGACAGTGTGTTCTCGATGGATGGCGTGATTGCCGATTTGCAGGGAATTTGCGATCTGGCGGATCGTTATGACGCGCTCGTGATGGTTGATGATTCCCATGCGGTGGGGTTTGTGGGCGAACAAGGACGCGGAACGCATGAACACCGTGGGGTGATGGATCGCCTCGACATCATTACCGGGACGCTAGGCAAGGCGTTGGGGGCGCGTCGGGGGATATACGGCGGGCAGACATGAGGTGATCGACTGGCTGCGCCAGCGTTCGCGCCCCTATCTGTTTTCCAACTCGCTTGCGCCTGCGATTGTCACCGCATCGCTCAGCGTGCTGGATCTGCTGGAACAGAGTGGTGAACGGCGTGAGCGTCTGTGGGCAAACGCCCGTTTGTTCCGTGAAAAGATGGCTGCCGCAGGGTTCACGCTGGCGGGGGCCGATCACGCCATTATTCCCGTGATGCTGGGCGAGGCGCAGCTGGCGCAGGATTTTGCGCAGGCGCTACAGCGGGAAGGCGTGTACGTCGCCGGCTTTTTCTATCCCGTGGTTCCCTCGGTCAGGCGCGTATCCGCACGCAAATGTCGGCCGCCCATACGCCGCAGCAAATCCAATTTGCCGTCGAGGCTTTTATCCGCGTGGGCAAACGTCTGGGTGTAATCATCTGAGGAAACCGTCATGAAAGCATTGGCAAAACTGCGGTCGGAAGAGGGCATCTGGATGGTGGATTCCCCCACGCCGGAGCTCGGGCATAACGACATCATGATTAAAATCCGTAAAAGCGCGATTTGCGGAACGGATGTGCATATCTACAACTGGGATGAATGGTCGCAGAAGACCATTCCCGTTCCGATGGTTGTCGGGCATGAGTATGTGGGCGAAATTGTCGCTATCGGTCAGGAGGTTAACGGTTTTCATATTGGTGACAGGGTGTCTGGCGAAGGCCATATTACCTGTGGCTACTGCCGTAACTGCCGCGCCGGACGACGTCATTTATGTCGCAATGCCATTGGCGTCGGGGTAAATCGCCCTGGTTCATTCGCGGAATATCTGGTGATTCCTGCCTACAACGCGTTTCGCATTCCCGACAATATTTCTGACGAGCTGGCCGCCATTTTCGATCCTTTCGGTAACGCGGTACATACCGCGCTTTCCTTTGATTTAGTGGGGAGGATGTCTTGATTGCTGGCGCAGGGCCGATAGGCATGATGGCGGCGGCGGTGTGCCGTCACGTTGGCGCAAGGAATGTCGTCATTACCGATGTAAATGCGTACCGTCTGGATCTCGCCAGAAAAATGGGGGCAACGCGCGCCGTCAATGTGGCAGAGGAAAAGCTGGCTGACGTCATGATAGAACTGGGCATGACCGAAGGGTTTGATATTGATTAGAGATGTCGGGTGCGCCATCCGCCTTTCGCGCCATGTTGAAAGCGATGAATCACGGTGGACGCATCGCCATGCTGGGCATCCCGCACGAACCGATGTCGATTGACTGGGAGAGGTGATTTTTAAAGGGCTGTTTATCAAAGGGATCTACGGACGAGAGATGTTCGAAACCTGGTACAAAATGTCGGCGCTCATTCAGTCCGGGCTGGATTTGTCACCGATTATCACCCACCGCTTTCACATTGATGAATTTCAAAAGGCTTTGATGCAATGCGATCGGGCCAGGTTATTCTCAATTGGAATGAGGAGTAACCTTGCCGTCGCGAGTCCATGTGACGTTACGGTTGCGCGGGCGTTTCGGTCTCTGCCGGTGCCACCCAGGTTTGCCAGCGCTGCTTGATAAACAGTACGGGGGCACTGTCCCGAATGCTGCTGCTCACCAGCTTGAAGAACACATCGTTCTTCACGGGTTCTGGCGGCTGCTTGACCCGACACTGCGGTATGCCGCGGAACGGATTACGTGGTTTAACCGGCTGTTGTGGCTGAGGCTCGTACTGCCGCGTCGGCTCGTTCAGCAACTGGCTGGGGCGGACTAAGACAATATCGGCATCCAGCGTGGGCAGCATCTGCTGCAAAACGCGGATGGTTGAAGGATGGGGATGCCCGATAGCGATAGCGGAACCGCTGCGACGGGCAATTTGCACCGCGCGGGTAAACTGCTTACGAATCTCGGCTTCGTTTTGCGAATCATCCAGAAAGACTTTGCGTTTGATGACTTTGACGCCTGTTCCTGCTGCCGCCTGACTCGATTGGCTGCTACCAATGGTCATGCTATCAAGGAAGTAGAGCTGATAGGCGCTCAGCGCCTGCATGACTTTTTGCATGCCGGGCAGGCTGGCAGTCATCGCGCTGCCCATATGGTTGTTCAGGCCCACGGCGTAAGGCACGTTATTGACCGATTGGCGAATGATGCGCTGAATTTCATCGCTGCTCATGTCCGGGCGTAGCGTGTCACGCTCCAGCGGCTGTTTGCTCATCGGTGCCATTGGCAGATGGATCAATACCTCTCGCCCTTGCTGGTGGGCTTTGGTCGCCATTTCGCGGGCGTATGGCGCGTTGGGTAATACCGCGACGGAAATCGCCGTTGGCATTGCCAGAATCTGGTTCTCATTATGCGGACGATAGCCGAAATCATCGATGACGATGGAAAGTTTCCCGGCCAGTGCCAAAGGAGACAACGCGAGCAGACTCAATGCCAATAACGGTGTTTTGGTTAAATATGACAAGACTATCTTCCCAGCCAAGGTTGTGGATTGACCGCCTGACCCTGACGACGGATTTCAAAATACAGCCCGGGCTGGCTCTGCCCGCCGCTGGTGCCAACCAGCGCAATAGGTTGACCGGCTTTGACCTGAGCGCCAACAGAGACCAGCGCGCTTTGGTTATAGCCATACAGGCTCATATCGCCTTTACCATGTTGCACAACAACGACCAGCCCATAGCCCTGTAGCCAGTCGGCCATCAGTACGGTGCCGTCGGCGATGGCTTTCACTTCCGTTCCTTCCGGCGCGGCAATCACCAGACCTTTCCAGCGCAGTTCGCCCTGTAGCGGTTCGCCGAAGCGGTGTTCGATGCGGCCGTTAACCGGCCAGATGGCTTGACCTGAAGGTCGACCTAAACCGCCAGTTCGGGCCATGAGTGAGCGTTCACCTTCAGTGGGTTTGTAGCTGCTGCCGCTGCGTTTGGCTTGTTCTTCCTTCGCGCGAACTTTGGCGGCCTCACGCGCTTCCCGCTCGGCGCGGGCTTTCGCTTCTCGCTCGGCGCGAGCGATCTGGTCGCGCAACCGGGTTTCATTCTGGCGCAGCTCCGTTAACTGCTGCTGATCTTTTTCCAGCGAACTTTCCAGCGTCGACAGCGTTTTTTTCCGATCGGACTGCACCTGCTCCAGCGTCTGCTGTTGCTGCTGCTGGTCACTCAGCAGCGTTTTTTGCTGCGTCTGTTTTTGTTCCAACTGACGTTTTTGGTCAGCCAGTTCCACGCGGGTTTGCTGCAAGTCGTGGATAGATTTCTGGCGGGCTTCATTCAGGTAGCCGAAGTAGGCTAGGATGCGCTCGTTGCGCTGGCTTTCCTCTCCGCTCAGCATTAATTGCAGCGCGCTGTGCTGACCTTGTCGGAAGGCGGCGTCGAGCTGGCGGGAGAGCAGCGTTTGTTGCTTATTCTGCTGAGACTGCAGCTTTGCGATAGAAGCGCTGAGGCTGGTTAGTTCTTTATTTAGCGTGGACAGCGTATTGCGCGTTTCATGCAGTTGGCGGCTGGCCTGAGAGATAGACTGCTCTTGCTTTTTCAACTGCTGGACTAACGCACTGCGCTGCTTTTGTTGTTCCTGAACGCTTTTTTCTTTCGCGGCGATATCTTGTTGCAGGGTCTTGAGCTGTGCCTGATTATCTTCCGCCTGGCCGAGCGCGGGCAACAGCAAAACGCCAACGCAGAGTGCGCTGACGCAGCGGGTGAGCAGCCTTTGTAATGCGGATAAATGGCGATCGGCGCTACATGCCACTCGACTCTGTACAAATAACGCGTTTTTACTCATAGCGGTGAATTATTCCACGATGAACAGCGGCTTACCAGTTGTCTCTTGTCTGATTTCTATTTCCAGACGTGACAAGCATGGCACAAAGACGGGCATCTATGCGCATCAATAATGGATAAATGGAAAGCTCTGCGCATAAAATGAGGGAATGGCATTATTTGGTACGCCAGTTTCTGTGGCTGGCTATCTCTGGCTGGCGCTTGCGGGCTTGCGCTGGGATAGCGTCAAACCTCTATCCTGGTAATTTTTGGGTATCGCGCCGCAGATTCGATACGCTATGTTGGCTTACTGGCTGTAATTGCCGTATCGCGCAGGTATACTCAGGAACCTTTATTTTTGTTGCTTAACTGATCCGGGAGCCGTTACACCCCATGCAAGAGATTATGCCATTTGTTAGCAAGAACCCTATTTTGAGCATCGCCTGGGTTGCGCTGTTGGTTGCGGTAATTGTACTTACTGTGAAGAGTAAACTGTCGAACGTGAAAGAAGTGGTTCGCGGTGAAGCGATCCGACTGATTAATAAAGAAGATGCTGTCGTCGTTGATATCCGTAACCGTGACGACTATCGCCGTGACCATATTGCCAGCGCATTTAACCTGTTGCCGAATGACATTAAAAACGGCAGCGTAGGTGAACTTGAAAAACATAAGTCGCAGCCGATTATTGTAGTCTGCGCCAATGGCCTCTCTTCACGCGAAGCGGCCGAAAATTTGTATAAAGCGGGTTTTGAGCGTGTGCAGGTGCTGAAAGACGGCCTGGCTGGCTGGAGTGGTGAGAATCTGCCTTTAGTCCGCGGCAAGTAAAACGGTTTGTGGTAAAACTATCCTCGTCGTGCCGTGTGTGATCAGCCATAGTTGTGATAAGTCATACGCAAAAATGGCAACGATTTGGCAGGATAACCGACAGGCTGATTGCAGTACGATAATGATAGAACTGTGCTGACGTCCGCCTACTTATGACGACGGAAGACGTCAAGAAAATCTAACAAAAGGGTATTACTTAACATGTCTGAACAAAACAACACAGAAATGGCTTTCCAAATCCAGCGTATCTACACCAAAGATATCTCTTTTGAAGCGCCGAATGCGCCTCAGGTGTTCCAGCAGGAATGGCAGCCGGAAGTAAAACTGGATCTGGATACGGCGTCCAGCCAACTGGCTGATGACATCTATGAAGTTGTTCTGCGCGTGACCGTAACGGCTTCTCTGGGTGAAGAAACTGCGTTTCTGTGTGAAGTTCAGCAAGGTGGTATCTTTACCGTTGGCGGCATTGAAGGAACTCAACTGGCGCACTGCCTGGGCGCATACTGCCCGAACATTCTGTTCCCTTACGCGCGTGAGTGCATCACCAGCCTGGTTTCTCGCGGTACCTTCCCGCAGCTGAATCTGGCACCGGTTAACTTTGATGCGCTGTTCATGAACTACCTGCAGCAGCAGACCGAAGGTGAAGGCGCTGCGCAGCATCAGGATGCCTGATGAACGCGTCTGACGCTTCCATGACCGTCATCGGTGCCGGTTCGTACGGCACCGCATTGGCCATTACGCTGGCGCGTAATGGCCATCGAGTTGTGCTGTGGGGCCACAACCCTGCACACATTCAGGCGTTACAGGCCGCTCGCTGTAATCAGGCGTTTCTGCCGGATGTGCCTTTCCCCGATTCGCTACAGCTGGAAACCAATCTGGCGCAGGCGCTCGCTGCCAGCAGAAACGTGTTGGTTGTGGTGCCGAGCCATGTGTTTGGTGATGTTCTGCGTCAGTTGAAACCGCATTTGCGGGCCGATGCGCGTATCGTGTGGGCGACAAAAGGGCTGGAAGCGGAAACGGGACGCCTGTTGCAAGATGTCGCCCGCGAAGCGTTGGGTGACACTATTCCGCTTGCGGTGGTATCCGGCCCGACATTTGCCAAAGAATTAGCAGCTGGCATGCCGACGGCTATTGCTCTGGCATCAACGGACAGTGAATTTGCCGACGACTTACAGCGGCTGCTGCACTGTGGGAAGAGCTTCCGCGTATACAGCAACCCGGATTTTATCGGCGTGCAGTTGGGCGGGCGGTTAAAAATGTCATCGCTATCGGTGCTGGAATGTCTGACGGCATTGGGTTTGGCGCTAATGCTCGTACCGCATTGATCACTCGCGGACTGGCGGAAATGACCCGGCTTGGCACGGCGCTGGGTGCAGATCCTCGACCTTCATGGGGATGGCTGGGCTGGGCGATCTGGTGCTGACCTGTACTGATAATCAGTCCCGTAACCGGCGCTTCGGTATGATGCTGGGGCAGGGAATGGATGTACAGAGCGCGCAGGATAGTATTGGTCAGGTTGTTGAAGGGTATCGCAACACGAAAGAGGTGCTGGCGTTGGCGCAGCGCTACGGCGTTGAAATGCCGATTACCGAACAACTCTGGCAAGTTCTGTATTGCGGAAAAGACGCCCGAGAGGCGGCACTGAGCCTGTTGGGACGCACGCGTAAAGACGAAACCGCCAAATTATAAAACACGTCGTTCGATGCTTAGCTGGGCTTCCTAATCTGGGAGGCTCATAGTATCTTCATTTTCTTGTATGCGAGCGGCGGTGCTACTAAGCCTGCCGTTTGAGAACAGATATACGTTGTGGTGTGTGGTATCTCGGAGAGTAAGGCAATGTCGACAGAAGAACTGGAACTGGTCTGGACCAATATCAAGGCAGAAGCGCGCAGTCTTGCAGACTGTGAACCGATGCTGGCCAGCTTTTTCATGCCACGTTGCTGAAGCACGAGAATCTGGGTAGCGCACTGAGCTATATGTTGGCGAACAAGCTGGCAAATGCGATCATGCCCGCCATCGCCATTCGTGAAGTGGTGGAAGAAGCCTACCACGCCGATCCGCAGATGATCGTTTCTGCCGCGCGCGATATTCAGGCCGTCTGTCTGCGCGACCCAGCGGTGGATAAATACTCGACGCCGCTGCTCTACCTGAAAGGGTTTCATGCATTGCAGGCGTATCGTATTGGCCACTGGCTGTGGTCGCAGGATCGTAAAGCGCTGGCGGTCTATTTCCAGAACCAGATCTCGGTTTCTTTCGGTGTCGATATCCACCCAGCGGCGAGAATCGGTTGCGGGATCATGCTCGATCATGCAACGGGTATTGTGATCGGCGAAACCGCCGTGGTTGAAAATGATGTCTCCATTCTGCAATCCGTGACGCTGGGCGGGACGGGTAAAACGAGCGGCGATCGTCACCCTAAAATTCGCGAAGGCGTGATGATTGGTGCAGGTGCGAAAATACTGGGGAACATTGAAGTGGGATGTGGCGCGAAAATTGGCGCCGGCTCGGTCGTGCTGCAATCTGTTCCTCCACACACGACGGCGGCAGGTGTCCCTGCTCGTATCGTCGGTCGACCAGAAAGCGATAAACCTGCTATGGACATGGATCAGTATTTCAACGGCATCAATCGTGGCTTCGAATACGGCGATGGCATCTAACCTCGCTGTGTAGGCGATTCACCGTTTTACTCTCTATCCGGAACGGGGTTCCCCATCAGAGCATAAACCACCGATAAATAAGGTGGTTTTTTGTTATTTCGACTAAGAAACGTCTGAAATCAGCGCTGAATTCACTATCTATTTAGGCAAAGTTGCTCTTTATCCCCTCATAATAGGCTGCTTTAGTTTCCCGTTTATATAGGCAGATTGAGTAAACTGAACTATATATTTTGGTAACAACCCAAGAATAGTTTTGCCTGGATTACCTTTGTTTGAATGGAATCGTGACGCTGTTACAGAGAACTTTATATGTACTTGAAGCGAATTTTAATCACGCTGAGTGTGATTACACTACCCGTTGTGCCTTTTTGAGCTATGCAGCAGAAAGTGTAAATAATGTAGGGACAAATAATACGAACAGCACGGTAAATCTTGCCCCTGCCGCAGCTGATTCCAATGGTTCGGCATCGGATAAGCAGAGTGAAAGCTGGTGGCAGAGAAGTAAAAATAACCTGTCTACGACCTGGAGTTCACCGCAGAGCCACGACATTTATATCCCGGCAATTACCTGGCATAACCGCTGGACGTACGATAAAGAAAAAACAGATAGATATAATGAAAGGCCGTGGGGTGCGGGTTATGGCGTCTCCCGTTTGGATAAGGACGGGGATTGGCACGGGCTTTATATTATGGCTTTTAAAGATTCCTTTAATAAATGGGAACCTATTGGTGGCTATGGTTATGAAAAACGTTGGCGGCCAACCAGCGATCAGGATTTTCAACTGGGACTGGGTTTTACGGCTGGCGTAACGATGCGTGATAACTGGAACTATATTCCGATTCCGGTTTTGTTACCTATGGCATCAATAAGTTACAGTAAGCTCTCTTTCCAGGCGACTTACATTCCCGGTACATACAATAACGGTAATGTTTTCTTCGCCTGGTTAAGATGGCAGATTTAATTTTTAGGTTACCGGGCCTCTTTTATTTCATAAAGAGAGGCTCTAATTATTTGATAAAGCATTCCGTTGGCTGAATATATTCGGTGATGTAAATGTTATCTGGATGAACGTTATTTAATATCATGTCTCTCGTTGTGGAATTCATCCTTTCATTTGTCCATTATTCACCCTAATGTAAACCACATTGACTGAAATTCATTCAGTCATCTCCGTTACAATGGCGCTACTTTTTTCTAAGCGGATGCTGTTGTGCCATTACTTACTATCACCACTATCTTGTGGGCATTTTCATTCAGTCTGATTGGCGAATATCTTGCGGGTCAGGTTGATAGCTGGTTTTCTGCGATGTTCCGTCTGACGGCGGCGGCAGTGGTGTTTTTGCCGTTCTTACGTCTGCGCGGCTACGCGGCACGCGTCATTTTCTTGTATTTGTTAGTGGGTGCTTGCCAACTGGGTATCATGTACCTGTTCGTGTTCCAGGCTTACCTGTATCTGACCGTACCTGAGTTTTTACTCTTCACGGTGATGACGCCGCTTTACGTCACGCTGATTTACGATCTGCTCGCCCGACAGCGCTTGCGCTGGGGCTATGCTATGAGCGCTTTGCTGGCGGTATTCGGCGCAGCCGTGATCCACTATCACGGCGTGAGTGAGCATTTCTGGTGGGGATTCCTGCTGGTGCAGGCGGCTAACGTATGTTTTGCCGCAGGTCAGGTTGGCTATAAACGCCTGATGGAGCTCCATCCGGTGCCGCAGCAGTGTGCGTTTTCCTGGTTTTATCTGGGGGCGGCGATCGTGACGATAACCGCGTGGTTGCTCTTCGGCAATCTGGATAAATTACCCACCACAACCTTGCAGTGGGGCGTGCTGGTCTGGTTGGGGGTTGGCGCTTCCGGCCTGGGTTATTTTATGTGGAACTACGGCGCCACTCAGGTGGATGCCGGAACGCTCAGCATAATGAACAACTTTCACGTACCTGCTGGGCTCTTGGTTAACTTCGCTATCTGGCATAAAACGCCAGACTGGCTGAGCTTTATCGTGGGGACGATAATTATCACGTCCTCGCTGTGGGTACACCAGCGTTGGGTCGTGAAGCGTCCTTCACAAACGGTAAGTGCTCACAAGCGTGCTGACGCGCCGAACGAATAAACGCATCAATCACCGGTTGGCGCTGCTCTCCGTCGCGGACGGCGGCGTACAACCGGCTCCAAAGCCCATCACCCAGCGATTTGGTGACAATCAGTCCCTGGCGCTCGAAGCTTTCCACTACCCAGTGCGGTAGCGCGGCGATGCCCATACGAGCGGCGACCATCTGAATCAACAGCAGCGTATTATCCACGCTTTTCAGCGTAGGGCTGACGCCTGCCGGCTGCAAAAAGTGACGCCAGACATCCAGCCGCTGCCGCTGTACCGGGTAGATCATCAGGGTCTCGGCGGTGAAATCCTCCGGTTCGATTTTTTCCTTTTTGGCCAGCGGATGATCGGGAGCCAGCACCAACCTGACTTCAAAATCAAACAGAGGCGAATAGTGCAGGCCACTGCGCGGCATGATGTCGGACGTCATGACCAGATCAAGTTCGCCTTGCTGGAGCGCTGGCTGAGGATCGAACGTCACGCCCGATTTAAAGTCCATCACTACCTGCGGCCAGTGCTGATGGAACTCGTCTAGTGCAGGCGTCAGCCACTGAATACAGCTATGGCACTCGATGGCCAGACGCAGCATGGTCTGGTGCGGCTCATGGCAGGCCTGCAACGCCTGCTGGATTTGCGGTAACACCTGCTCTGCCAACTGCAACAGAATTTCTCCCTGAGGCGTAAAACGCAGCGGCTGGCTTTTACGCACGAATAGCCTGAACCCAAGGCGCTGTTCCAGATCGCTGAACTGGTGGGATAACGCCGATTGAGTTTGGTGAAGTGCAGCGGCAGCGGCGGCTAACGATCCGGTATTGCGCAGTGCTTGCAGCGTTCGCAGGTGTTTAAATTCGATCATGAGAGTCCTTCACAGTGACAGTGAATAAATTGCGCTTGTGGTTACTACACTACCTGCGGATTATGGATGTGTAAACATCTGGACGGCTAAATGAGGAATTAACGATGGCGATTGTGAATCACACACTGGGTTTTCCGCGCGTTGGATTACGCCGTGAACTGAAAAAAGCGCAGGAAAGCTACTGGGCAGGTAACGCGACACAGGAAGAGTTGCTAACCGTTGGACGTGAGCTGCGTGCGCGTCATTGGCAACAACAGAAGGATGCTGGCGTTGATCTGCTGCCAGTGGGTGATTTCGCCTGGTACGACCATGTACTGACCACCAGTTTGCTGCTGGGTAACGTACCTGCTCGTCATCAGAATGAAGACGGCTCGGTCGATTTGGACACGCTGTTCCGTATTGGCCGTGGGCGTGCACCAACCGGTCAGCCTGCCGCGGCGGCTGAAATGACCAAGTGGTTCAACACTAACTATCACTACATGGTGCCGGAGTTCACTAAAGGGCAGCAGTTCAAGCTGACCTGGACACAGCTGCTGGATGACGTTGATGAAGCACTGGCACTGGGCCATAACGTGAAGCCTGTTCTGTTAGGCCCGGTTACCTATCTATGGCTGGGTAAAGTGAAAGGTGAGCCGTTCGATCGTCTGTCGCTGCTGCAGGATATTCTGCCAGTTTATCAGCAGGTGCTGGCTGAACTGGCGAAACGCGGTATCGAGTGGGTGCAGATTGATGAACCTGCGCTGGCGTTGGAACTGCCGCAAGCGTGGCTGGCCGCGTTTAAACCCGCTTACGATGCGTTGCAGGGTCAGGTGAAACTGCTGCTGACAACCTATTTCGATAGCGTTAGCCAGAATCTGGAAACGATCAAAGCGCTGCCGGTTCAGGGGCTGCATGTCGATCTGGTTCACGGTAAGGATGACGCCGCGACGCTGAGCGCCCAACTGCCTGCTAACTGGGTGCTGTCTCTGGGGGTGATTAATGGCCGTAATGTATGGCGTGCCGATCTGAGCAGCTGGTTCGAGCGCCTGCAACCGCTGGTGGGAACACGCGATCTGTGGCTGGGCAGTTCATGCTCGCTGCTGCATAGCCCTATCGATCTGAGTGTGGAAGTGCGTCTGGACGATGAAGTGAAGAGCTGGTTTGCCTTTGCGATTCAGAAATGTGTGGAGCTGTCACTGCTGTCTCAGGCACTGAACAGCGGCAACGGTCAGCCACTGGAAGCCTACAGTGCGCCGATTCGCGCCCGTCGTACCTCAACGCGTGTGAATAACGCCGCCGTTGCGCAGCGTCTGGCAGCCATTACCGCACAGGACAGCCAGCGTCAGAACGTGTATTCGGTGCGTGCGGATGCTCAGCGCGAGCGCTTTAATCTGCCGGCATGGCCGACGACCACGATCGGTTCTTTCCCGCAGACCACTGAAATTCGCGGCCTGCGTCTGGATTTCAAACAGGGTCGTCTGGATAGCAATAACTACCGCACCGGCATTGCCGAGCACATTAAGCAAGCTGTGGTTGAGCAAGAGCGCCTGGGTCTGGATGTGCTGGTGCATGGTGAAGCCGAGCGTAACGACATGGTGGAGTACTTCGGTGAGCATCTGGATGGGTTTATCTTTACCCAGAACGGCTGGGTGCAGAGCTACGGTTCTCGCTGTGTGAAACCGCCAGTCATCATTGGTGATGTGAGCCGCCCAGAAGCGATCACCGTTGAGTGGGCGAAATACGCGCAGTCCCTGACCGACAAGCCGATGAAAGGCATGCTGACTGGTCCGGTAACCATCCTGTGCTGGTCGTTCCCGCGTGAGGACGTCACGCGTGAAACCATCGCTAAACAGATTGCACTGGCGCTGCGTGATGAAGTGGCAGATTTGGAAGCCGCAGGTATTGGCATCATCCAGATTGACGAACCGGCGCTGCGTGAAGGTCTGCCGCTGCACCGCTCGGACTGGGACGCTTATCTGACCTGGGCAGTGGATGCCTTCCGTCTGAATGCCGCCGTGGCGAAAGATGACACGCAGATCCACACCCATATGTGTTATTGCGAGTTCAACGACATCATGGATTCTATCGCCGTGCTGGATGCAGACGTGATTACGATTGAAACCTCTCGTTCCGATATGGAATTGCTGGAGTCGTTTGAAGAATTCGAATACCCGAATGAAATCGGTCCCGGCGTTTATGATATTCACTCCCCGAACGTACCGAGCGTGGAATGGATGGAAGACCTGCTGAAGAAAGCGGCACAGCGTATTCCCGCTGAACGCCTGTGGGTGAACCCGGATTGCGGTCTGAAAACCCGTGGCTGGCCGGAAACGCGTCAGGCTCTGGCGAATATGGTTCAGGCAGCACAGCGTCTGCGTGAAACCCAGTAATAATTAGTGGCTAATGCAATCAGGGAGGCGATGGCCTCCCTGATTTTTATATCTTACGAATAGATAAAACTCGCATTATTTTCCCATCTCAAGTTTTTTATTATTTCTCCATCGTGTTTTCTTCCTTCCCGAAAATTAACGATATTGTCTTTCCTTGAATAAAATTGCCGCGCTATCCCGCTTGTTTTTCTTCATCAACTGGTCGGTTATTTGCCGAGAATGAATATTCATCTGCCATCGATATATCTATTCTGCAAAGGATTTAAACGACACTGTCATAAAGCTCCTAAGTCTTGTGCCGATAAGGTAAACGGCATGGAGGCAGCTCAGGGCGTACGAATAGAGTGAGGTTGTTTGTATTTTTAACGTTTTCTGATGTTGAAAGTGCACCTGCAATTACTCCCTTATGGGTATATTTAATATACCCATAAAGCATATTTATTTTCCCGAAAACGATTATTTCCCCCACTCTGCGAGGTTATTAGACGATAACCGTGCGCAGTAGTTATTATTATGTATTACCTAAAAGGAGTGAGATGTGAATTTAGCGAATTGGCGTATTGGCTATCGATTAGGAAGCGGGTTTGCCATCTTAATTCTGATGCTGTTTACCGTGAGTATTTTTCTCTGTCTAAACTGTCCGGCTTTCAGGATGGTGCCAGAGATATCGTCAAAGACGTTTATCCACAAACGGTGGATGCGAATGACCTCATCGATAATGTGAATGGGCACTTTGTCGCTTATTTACAGATGATGTTGGTATCCGGCCAGGAACAGCGTCAGGGATATGTCGATCGGATTATGGCGTACCGCAAGGAGATTAGTCGCCTGCTTGATAATCTGGAAAGGAATGCCTCAGGAGAGCTGGCCCGCAAGCAGGTGGGGTTGTCCGCGGGTTTCGTGCCGAGTTCATCAAATCCGGCGATAAAATTATTAGTGATGCGATGGCGGGTAACAACGATGTCGCCGTAGCGGAATTCAATAACACCCTGAACGTGATTCAGCGTAATTACCGTGACTCGGTGAAGCAGTTGGTGAATTACCAAAATGATGCGATGGATAACTCTGTCGAGACCATGGCTGAGGTGTACAGCAGCACTCGCATGATTTTGCTGCTGATTTTGGCGCTGGGGGCCGTATTTGGGGCGCTGATTGCCTGGGCGATCACACGTAGTGTAACCCGCCCAATAGCGCAGGCGTTGCAAGTGGCAGACAGAGTGGCACAGGGCGATTTGACCTCACGCATCACGGTGACCAGCAAGGATGAAACCGGACTACTGCTGCAATCGTTGGATCGTATGAACACCAGCCTGAGCACGATTGTCGGCCAGGTACGCGATGGGGCGGAAACTATCTCGACGGCGGCGTCACAAATTACGGCGGGTAATCAGGATTTGTCATCGCGCACGGAAGAACAGGCGAGTTCACTGGAAGAAACGGCAGCCTCCATGGAGCAACTGGCATCCACCATTAAAAACACGGCGGAGAACACCCAGCAGGCGACGGAGATTGCTAATAAAGCGACCGGTGCGGCAAAACAAAGTGGCGATGTCATGCTTTCCGTGACGCAGAAAATGCGCGGTATTCGCGATTCGTCTCAGCGTATGGCAGAGATCATCGGTGTGATTGACGGCATTGCATTCCAGACCAATATTCTGGCGCTGAACGCCGCGGTCGAAGCGGCGCGGGCGGGCGAACAAGGGCGTGGTTTTGCCGTGGTGGCAGGAGAAGTCCGTTCACTGGCGCAGCGCAGCGCGACCGCCGCACGAGAGATCAAGGATTTGATTGACGACTCGGTGAGCAAAATTCGCGAGGGAATGGATCTTGTCGATACGGCTGAAGAAACCATGGGCGGATTGACGGCCCACGTGAAGGACGTACACGACATTATCAGCGAGATTTCGCAGGCCAGTCGTGAACAGAGCGACGGGATTAACCAGATGAATCTGGCGATTGGACAGATTGACACCACGACCCAGCAGAACGCGGCGCTGGTTGAGGAATCGGCTTCTGCGGCTCTGTCTCTGCAAGCACAGGCCTCCGTTCTGGCGGAAGCGGTGAGCGCGTTTAAAATACCGTCGTATAACAACGGTAGCTATGGGTCTTATGCGCCGATAAATACGCCAACGCTGTCTCTGGCGCTGGCGCTGGCAAATAAAGAGTAAATTCACGGCTATTATTTGAGCGCGTTGTAGTGCAACGCCTATCTCTGTAGGGGGAGCAACCGCTCCCTGATTTGCTAGAGCAAATGCAGTTTTTTTCTCTTCTTATTCAGCTTGTTATTCTTTACTAAGAAATATTCTCATCTCTTTATTTTTAATATCAAATATGTCTGACTATCCTTTTATGTAATTGAGGCGTTATTTATGTTAATTATTGGTTGATTAACTTGTGATTTTTCCGATCGAAACTCAACTTTCGATAGTTAATATCTATTTATTATATGTTTTTGAATGATTTAAACGATCAATTCGTAAAGTTCAGAAACACATTGCCGATAAAAATGGATAACACAGGAGCGGCCATGGCTGCATGAGTCCGGAGAGGGAAGACCACTATTATCACTTCAATCACGCCTCTGCGGTCTTATCAGTTGTATTTGTAGCATTGTTAGATTTATTTCCACTTTTGCACCTCAACACCCGAGGGAAACTATTTGATTTTTGATAGCGCCTCTTATGCTGAGAGCGTGCGTAAAAATGCCTGCCTCAAGGTATCTCTGGCGTGTCAGAAGGTTTTTCCCCTTCGGATCGCCAATCATTCTCCGCCCTGTGGTTCCATCAAGCTGCGACATGTGCGCAATTGACATTGCTATGCATTACCTAAAAGGAGTGAGACATGAATTTAGCGAATTGGCGTATTGGCTATCGACTGGGAGCCGGATTTGCCATCCTGATTTTGATGTTGTTTGTCGTGAGCATTTTTTCCCTGTCTAAGCTATCCGGTTTCCAAGATGGTGCGCGAGATATTGTGAAAGAGGTTTATCCACAAACTGTTGATTCTAATAGCCTTATCGATAATGTGAACAGCATTCTGGTCGCGTATCAGCGGCTGATGCTGGTTTCGGGTGAGGATAAAATCAAGGAAAACGTCGATCGTGTGAACGGATTCCGTCAGGAAATTGGCCGCCTGCTGGATAAGCTGGAAAGCCAGACGGTTGAAGAGCGTTCAATCTCTCAACTGCGTGTTATCCGCGCGATCCGTACCGAATTTTTGAAATCCGGTGACAAAATTATCAGTGAAGTGGTGGCGGGTAATCGAGAGGCCGCGATTGAGGAATTCAACAACAACTTGAATGTTATCCAGCGTCAGTACCGTGATGCGGTAAGGCAGCTGGTTAACTATCAGGATGATGCGATGGATACCTCTGTTGAAGCCATGGCTGAGGTATACAGCGAGACCCGCATTATTCTGCTGCTTATTTTGGCACTGGGTGCCGTATTTGGGGCGCTGATTGCCTGGTCGATTACGCGCAGCGTAACCCGACCGATTCAGCAGGCTTTGCAAGTGGCAGACAGAGTGGCACAGGGAGACCTGACCTCGCGCATCACTGTTACCAGCAAAGATGAAACCGGATTGCTGCTGCAATCGTTGGATCACATGAACACCAGCCTGAGCACGATTGTCGGGCAGGTGCGTGATGGGGCAGAAACGATCTCGACGGCGGCCTCGCAAATTGCCGCAGGTAATCAGGATCTGTCAGCGCGTACGGAAGAACAGGCCAGCTCGCTGGAAGAGACGGCAGCGTCGATGGAACAGCTGACGTCTACCATTAAAAACACGGCGGAAAACACCCAGCAGGCGACGGATATCGCAAATAAAGCTTCTGGTGCGGCGAAGCAAAGCGGCGACGTTATGGTTTCCGTGACGCAGAAAATGCGCGGCATTCGCGATTCGTCCCAGCGTATGGCGGAGATCATCGGTGTGATTGATGGCATTGCATTCCAGACCAATATTCTGGCGCTGAACGCCGCGGTTGAAGCCGCGCGTGCAGGTGAACAGGGCCGCGGCTTTGCAGTGGTAGCAGGGGAAGTACGTTCTCTGGCACAGCGCAGTGCGACCGCCGCGCGGGAGATCAAGGATTTGATCGACGACTCCGTGAGCAAGATTCAGGAAGGTATGTCGCTGGTGGATACTGCTGAAGAAACGATGGGCGGGTTAACGGGCTATGTGCGGGATGTGAATGAGATTATCAGTGAAATCTCGCAGGCCAGCCGTGAGCAGAGCGACGGGATTAACCAGATGAATCTGGCCGTTGGACAGATTGATACCACGACTCAGCAGAACGCGGCGCTGGTTGAAGAATCTGCCTCTGCGGCTCTGTCTCTGCAAGCGCAGGCCTCCGTTCTGGCGGAAGCAGTGAGTGCGTTTAAGCTTCTGTCTTATGGCAGTGGCAAAACCGCCTCGTACGCCTCAGCGCCCGTGCGTACCCCAACGCTGTCTTTAGCACCTGCTACGGCGAAAGATCAGGGCAATAACGGCGATTGGACATCGTTCTAACGCTGTTTGTCTTTGTCACGCGGTAAAACACAAACGCCACCGGTGACCGGTGGCGTTTTAGCGAATAGCTAAGTATGAAAACGGTGTGGTGACGTTACGCCACGCCGTTTTTCTGGAACCACGCCAGCATACGCTGCCAGCCGTCTTGTGCAGATTCTTCATGGTAGCTAGGGCGGTAATCGGCATGGAAAGCATGACCAGCATCAGGGTAGACGATGATATCTGCCGCTGCATTGGCAGCGCGTAGCGCCTGCCGCATCGTATCAACCTGTGTCAACGGAATCCCTTCGTCCTTCGCGCCATATAACCCCAGCACAGGTGCCTCCAATTCCGTGGCAATATCGACCGGATGTTTGGGGCTATTCAGCGTTTTCTCACCCGTAAACTTACCGTACCAGGCAACGCCTGCTTTGAGCTGCGGGTTGTGCGCGGCGTAGAGCCAGGTGATGCGGCCACCCCAACAGAAGCCTGTGATCGCCAGCTTACTGGCATCACCGCCCTGTTTAATCGCCCAGTTGGCCGTGCGATCAAGATCGGACAGTACCTGCGTATCAGGCACCTTATACACCAGCTCGGTCAGGAGCCGCTGAATGTCGTTATAGTGGCTGGGGTTGCCTTGACGGAAATACAGCTCTGGCGCAATCGCCATATAGCCCTGTTTTACCAGCCTGCGGCAAACGTCCTGAATGTGTTGATGAACGCCGAAAATCTCCTGCACCACCAGAACGATAGGGAGCGGCTTGTCATGGTTCGCCGGTCTGGCGATATACGCGGGTAGCTGCTCACCCTGAGAAGAAATGGTGGTCTCACTGGCAATGATACCGACAGAATCCGTGGTAATGATGGAGGAGATCTGCGGTTCCACCGCCGGGGACAGCCCCTGAGGAAGATGTTTGAAGGTCGTCTGTTCATCAGTCTTCATTACGCGCTCTCCTGTTATCGATGAATCGTAGCTGGCAGTATTGTGCCTACAGCGTGTTGAGATAGTCTTCGAAGCGTTTTCCTTTCTCTGGCCTGAAGTATAGGCCGGTCTCCGCCAATGAAGTGATGTTATCTACCCTTAGATTACGAAAGTCTGAACGAGTTTCACACCATATCGTGAGCAACCATACGGCATCAAACAGGGTTAAACCAAGGGGACGGGCGACTCTATCGCTCTCTTCCTTGCAGATCAACATAGGTAATATGCAGTTGGAGCCTGTTACGAATGGCCAGACGAAGAAAAGCCAGATGGTTGATGGCCCTCTCATTTTCCTCGGTATGCCGAGAAACCGCTCTGAGAGGAAGCGACTTATAGGTATCTGCTTTTTGGCACCAATCGCCGCGCTGATTTTTGCTGAAACCCGGCTGGCCGCGGCGGAAAGCATGTTATCGCCTCGGGCACTTATCAGCCGCATTCCCAGCATAATGGCGTCCAGTTCATCAGGGTCAAAATTCAGCGGGGGCAGGAAGTAGTCTTTTTTCAAGTAGGTAACCGAGTCCCGATTCACCGCGAATAGGGGCGCCGATGGTTTGTAGTGCCGCCATGTCCCTGTAGATCGTTCTGACCGATACATTCAACGCTTGAGCTAATATTTCCGCTGATACCGGGTGTACGCGGCCGCGAAGATGGTCAAGTAAAGAGAGTAGCCGAATCGTTTTCATGAGAAGAGATTACACCACCCCTGACAAGTTCTGTCAGGGTGGTGTAATACGATTCAGACTTCATATCATCCTGATAACGGAGTTCATCATGGCTACCCCATGTTACGAAATAGTCACTTACACGGTAAAAACCCAGCAAGAGGCCGATGCAGCGCGCGCATCGGCACAACGTCTGTTAAAGCATTTCCCTGGGTTTATCGACTGGATCGCATTTTCAGGCATCGATATTTCCACCGAGCGTGTCGATCTTGTGGTGTGGAATAGTCTTGACGCAGCACGGGCTGCGGCAAAAGCGGTTGAAAGCCAACCGGAATTTTCCTGCTTCAGATCTTCGGTCAGTGCGCTGCACAGCATGGGGCACTATACCGTCCACATGGCGGACGCACCGTCAGTAACAAGCAGAGGCGGTATCGAAATAGGGCGATTTCGTCTCAAGCAGGGTATTCAGGAGAGTGACATGCGCCAGGCCTATAATCAGATGGTAGAACGTCACCTTTCACTTCAGCCGGGCTGGAAAAGCCAGCATTTAGTCAGTTTAGATAATGGCGTCTTTATTGATCTTGCCTTTGCCGACAGTCAACCGTGTGCAGAAGCGATTTGTGCATCGTGGCAGGGGCAAGCGGTATGTAATGCCTTCTTGGAAATGATTGAACCGGAAAGTATCGAGTTTGGTTCGTTGTGGTAACCGGTAAGGCTAAAGAATCTACACTAGAAGACAATTAATCGGCAAAAGTGAATTTCTCACCTGATAAATTGTGATTCACATCACATATTTTATGTATGTTGATGTTTGTTTCTTTTTATCGGTGATTCTCGTCACTTAAAAAAATGTAGTGATGCGCTAGAGTCTTTTTATTGAACGGACGCCTACAGGCTGCGTTTATGGGGCGTCCAGCGCGATTTCTCTGAATACCCAATTGATTGCCCGGGAGGCAGTTATGTCTACATCTGATGTGTTCCATCTTGGTCTGGTCAAGAACGATTTACAGGGCGCGACGCTGGCGATCGTGCCCGGCGATCCTGAGCGTGTCGAAAAAATTGCTCGCCTGATGGATAACCCGGTACATCTGGCATCACACCGTGAATTTACGTCCTGGCGTGCGGAACTGGACGGCAAGGCGGTTATTGTTTGCTCGACCGGTATTGGCGGCCCATCAACGTCCATCGCGGTAGAAGAGTTGGCACAGCTCGGCATTCGTACTTTCCTGCGCGTTGGTACAACAGGGGCGATTCAGTCTGGTATCAATGTGGGTGATGTGTTGGTGACCACCGCCGCTGTCCGTCTTGACGGTGCAAGCCTGCACTTCGCGCCGATGGAATTCCCGGCCGTGGCTGATTTCGGCTGTACCACTGCGCTGGTGGACGCGGCGAAGGCGTCGGGGGCGGCGTTGCACGTGGGCATCACGGCGTCTTCCGATACGTTCTACCCGGGTCAGGAGCGCTATGACACTTTCTCTGGACGCGTTGTGCGTCGCTTCCGCGGCTCGATGGAAGAGTGGCAGAGCATGGGCGTGCTGAACTACGAAATGGAATCTGCCACGCTACTGACCATGTGCGCCAGTCAGGGGTTAAAAGCGGGCATGATTGCGGGCGTAATCGTGAACCGTACCCAGCAGGAAATCCCGGATGCGGCGACCATGAAGCTGGCTGAAACCACCGTGATCAAGGTGTTGCTGGATGCCACACGCCGTTTGTTAGCGGCTGAATAAGCACAAAAGTTGATGTTATTTTGGGCTGGTCATCGCAGAGACCAGCCTTTATCCTAATCACTTGTTCTGGTTTATTGGGTTAACCTGCGACGCGCTCTGCGTGTGTAATACGGTTGCCTTGCTCGCCTTTCAACCTCGCAAGGAGATGTATGACCGAACCAACGTTGCTTCATCCCTCTTTATTACCGCTGGACGGCGGAATCAACTTCCGCGATTTAGGCGGCAACCGTGCTGCTGATGGGCGGCTTATCCGACACGGTAAACTTTTTCGCTCCGGCTCGCTGGATCTGCTGAGTCAGGCTGACTGCGAACACCTTGCTGGCGTGTCGATTTCTCATGTGGTGGACTATCGTGATGCCGATGAAATTGCGCAGAAGCCCGATGTCTTGTGGACGGGGGCTAATTATCACGCTTACCCAGCCAACCCATTGCGTCACGAAGTGACGGCCAATCTGGACTCGCTGGGCTCTGATGTGCTGGCGGCGTTTGATTCCCGGGCGTTTATGTTGGAGCTTTATCGCCGTTTGCCTTTCAATAATTCAGCTTATAAACAGCTGGTGTCGCTGCTATTACGGCCAGATGAGGGCGGGTTGGTACAGCACTGCGCCGTGGGTAAAGATCGCACGGGTATCGGTTCGGCATTGGTGATGTTTGCGCTGGGTGCGGATGAACAGACGGTAATGGAAGATTACCTGCTTACGGAAACAACGCTGACGCCATTTCGCCAGCAACTGTTGACGCATTTGTCGGCAACGCTGAATGAGAAAGCGCTGGGACAGTTCTCTTATGTGCTGTCGGTGCAGGAAGAGTTCATCGTGACGGCGTTGCAGGCTATCTACGAACGACACGGTTCGATCGATAGCTGGCTTGAGGTGGAATACGGGCTGGATAATCGTGCGCGGAATTATTTGCAGGATAAATATCTGGCGTAAGGTTTTGTTTTAGGCCGGTCAACTGACCGGCCTTTGTTTTGTTGTGTATAGTTTTGCTGTGTGTAGCTTTGCTGTTTGGGTGATTAACCCGTATTACGCATACCCGCTGCAACACCGGCGATGGTGACCATCAGCGCCAGTTCCAGATCGGCATCCGGTTTTTCCTGCTGACGTGAACGGTGCAGCAACTCGGCCTGCAACACGTTCAGGGGATCGGTGTAGACGTTACGCAAGGCGATCGACTCGGCGATCCACGGCAGATCCGCCATCAGGTGATCGTCGTTAGAGATCGCCAGCACGATGTTGATATCGGCGGCCAACTGATCGCGCAGCTGTTGCCCTAACGGCCATAGCTTCTCTTCGACCAGACGCTGATCGTAATACTCTGCCAGCCACAGGTCGGCTTTGGCGAATACCATCTCCAGCATACCGATACGCGTTGAGAAGAACGGCCAGTCGCGGCACATCTCTTCCAGCTGTTCCTGTTTACCGTCATCCACCACTTTCTGCAACGCGGCACCCGCGCCGAGCCAGGCTGGCAGCATCAGACGGTTCTGCGTCCAGGCGAAAATCCATGGGATAGCACGCAGGCTTTCTACGCCGCCGTTCGGACGACGTTTGGCCGGACGTGAACCCAGCGGCAGTTTGCCCAGTTCCAGCTCCGGCGTTGCGGCGCGGAAATAAGGGACGAAATCCGGGTTCTCACGCACGTATCCACGGTACATATCACAGGACACGCGGGACAGCTCATCCATCACCTCGTGCCATTCCTGTTTTGGTTCCGGCGGTGGCAGCAGGTTCGCTTCCAGAATCGCACCGGTATACAACGCCAGACTGCTGATGGTGACTTCCGGCAGGCCGTATTTAAAGCGGATCATCTCGCCCTGTTCGGTCACACGCAGGCCGCCTTTCAGGCTGCCCGGTGGTTGTGACAGCAGCGCAGCATGAGCTGGTGCGCCACCGCGACCGATGGAACCGCCGCGTCCGTGGAACAGCGTCAGTGCGATACCCGCTTTCTCACAGGTTTTGATCAGCGCGTCCTGTGCACGGTACTGCGCCCAGGAGGCAGCCATCACGCCCGCGTCTTTCGCGGAGTCGGAATAGCCGATCATGACCATCTGCTTGCCCTGAATAAAGCCGCGATACCAGTCGATGCTCAGCAATTGCGTCATGACATCATCGGCGTTGTTCAGGTCGTCCAGTGTTTCAAACAGCGGCGCGACTGGCAGGGCAAACGGGCAGCCCGCCTCTTTGAGCAGCAGGTGAACGGCCAGCACGTCGGAAGGCGTGCGCGCCATTGAAATAACGTAAGCGGCGATAGAGCCCTGCGGCGCTTTGGCGATGACCCGACAGGTATCCAGCACTTCTTTGGTATCCGCACTGGGTTCCCAGTAACGTGGCAGAAGCGGGCGCTTGGAGCTCAGTTCACGGATCAGGAAGGCTTGCTTGTCGGACTCTGACCAGCTTTCGTAGTCGCCCAGACCCAGATAACGGGTAATCTCAGCCAGCGCTTCGGTGTGGCGGGTGCTTTCCTGACGGACATCGATGCGGACCAAAGGCACGCCGAAGCAGCGCACGCGACGCAGCGTATCCAGCAGGCGACCATCGGCGATGATGCCCATGCCGCAGGATTTCAGCGATTGGTAGCAGGCGTGGAGCGGTTCCCAAAGCTGTTCGTTGGTAATCAGCAGGTCTTTGGGTGGCAGGCGTTCTTCGCCTGTCAGACGTGCTTCCAGATAGCTCAGCGTACTGCTCAGCTGTGAACGCAGTGATTTCATGATGGCGCGGTACGGTTCCTGAACCTCGCTACCACCGGCCAGCTCCAGCAGCTCCGGCGTACATTCGGACATCGACAGCTCGGAAACCAGCACCTGAATATCACGCAGGAACAGATCGGCGGCTTTCCAGCGGCTGAGTAACAGCACATGACGAGTCACTTCTGCCGTCACGTTCGGGTTACCGTCACGGTCGCCGCCCATCCAGGAAGTAAAGCGCACCGGAACGGCGTCAACGGGCAGACGGTAGCCGAAAGCCTGCTCCAACTGCTCATCCAGCTCGCGTAAAAACGCGGGCACGCCTTCCCACAGGCTGTTTTCCACCACGGCGAAGCCCCATTTGGCTTCATCTACCGGGGTAGGACGAATTTTACGGATTTCATCGGTGTGCCAGGACTGCGCGATCAGCTGGCGCAGACGACGCATGATCTGATTACGTTCATAATCAGCCAGGTCGTTATGGTCGAGCTGCTTGAGGCAGGTATTCACTTCCACCAGCTTGTGGATCAGCGTCCGGCGGGTAATTTCGGTCGGGTGTGCGGTCAGCACCAGTTCGATTGACAGTGACTCCACGGCATCGCGGATATCGCGTTCGGTCAGATCTTTGCTTTCCTTCAGGCGCTCAAAGGCGCTGGAAAGCTGTGCCGGGTTGCTCGCTGCCTCACCGTGCGGTGAAATCGTATGATATTGCTCAGCGGTATTGGTCAGGTTAAGGAACTGGCTGAATGCGCGGGCAACGGGCAACAGTTCATCGTTAGACAGGTTTTGCAGCGTGGTCAGCAACTCCTGACGATGTTTTTCATTACCTGCACGAGAAGACTTTGACAACTTGCGGATTGTTTCGACTTTATCAAGGATATTTTCACCCAGCGCTTCCTTGATGGTGTCGCCGAGCAGTTTGCCGAGCATACTGACGTTACTGCGCATTGCGGAATATTGTTCGTTCATAGTTACCCTGACCCACCCCTACCATTTTTGTAAGTTTATTTCACTTGACATATTTTGACGCACTGCCTCCATCTAGCCACGATAAGGCGGGTTCGTCAATTGACGATTCTTTCTTCTCCTTATTCTTTGTACTTGCATTGAGGCGGGCTTGGCAATTTGTGAAATTTAATTACAGGGGCGCGGATATTAGGCTAACTAATATACTCGTCATACTTCAAGTTGCATGTGCGTTGGCGACGTTACTCGACACACTAGCGTGTGTCTCACCCGTTGGGGCCGCTGCAAGCAGCGTTCAAATCTGCCTCTGGCAGATTTGTCAGTCACCCGAATCACTTACCTGAGTAAGCTCATCAGGATGAAATGAGAGACATCCTGTCTCTCACCGAAGGCCAGCCGTTGGCTGGTCAAATTCGTTCCCGACGAATTTGTCCTTCGCTTGCCGCGTTACGAGGCGCATAAATGAGCCTCACCCTGCGGGCCAACGCTTTGCGTTGTTCAAAACGCTAACGTTTTGTCCTGAAACTCGAATTATTTAGAGTATCGCGGAGGGGGATGGCGGGGCGCAACGGCCCCGCGAGTGCGGTTACGACTGTTTGGAAGCTCTGACAACCAAGATGTAGGTCAGCGTGAAGGAAAGCACGATGGCGATGGCCATGCCGGAAACGGCGTAGCTAAAGTACGGGCCGATGTAGGCTGGCAGGCTGAAAATACTCGAGAGAATGTAGCCATACAGCCGGACACCGAAGTACGCGATAAAGGCCGAGGCGATGGAGCTGGCAATAGTCGCGGAGATAAACGCTTTTTTGTACTTGGTCAGTACGCCGAAGAGTGCAGGTTCGGTAATACCGAGCAGCGCAGACACCCCAGCAGACAGCACGACAGATTTGTCCTGACGGGTTTTGGCGTGGAAGTAGATGGCAAACGTGGAACCTGCAATCGCCATGTTAGCCATACACATCATTGGCATCAGCATATCAAAGCCCTGATTGCTGAAATTTTGCAGCGCAATGGGCGTCATCGCGTGATGCATGCCAGTCAGGATAGCGACAGGTCGAATCGCACCGACCACGAAACCAGCAAAAATAGACGACACATCGAACAGGCTCTGAATAAACAGCGCCAGCAGTTTACCGAGGTAGATCCCGAATGGCCCGATCACCGTGAGCGACACCAGTGCGGCGATAAACAGCGTCAGCGTT
This sequence comes from Pectobacterium sp. PL152, assembly GCA_021907015.1. Classification (GTDB taxonomy): domain Bacteria; phylum Pseudomonadota; class Gammaproteobacteria; order Enterobacterales; family Enterobacteriaceae; genus Pectobacterium. Next base: position 2,732,894 of record CP091064.1, read on the forward strand.
GGGGTAAACACGGTTTTCAGCACCGAAGGCATGATGCGGTCGACCCAACGATGGATATAGCTCAGTGCCAGCACGGAGAAGATCACCGGGATGACGCTGGCGGCATAGTTGAACACCGGAATAGGTAGCACACCGATGAAGTAAAAGGCGCTGACCGCATTAGGGCTATTGCTGGCTAGTGCCTTCGCCGCTTCTATCAACGACGGGTACATCAGGCAGGCTGCAACGGCCGCTGCCAGATATTCGCTTGTTTTGAATATCCTGGCTGCGGAGATGGCGAGGAAGAAAGGTAAGAAATAGAACACACCGCTGGCGATCAGATCGAGGACGATCACGGTATCGGTTTTGGCAGAGACCACTTTCAAGGCAATCAGCCCTGCCAGCAGCCCTTGATCATCCCTGCGCCAGCGATGGCGGGAACGATTGGGCCGAACACACCGGAAACCGTATCCATGAACAGCGAAATCAGCCCCTTCTTCTGCTTCTGCACGTCTGACTGCGATGTCGTTGTAGGCGAAAGCTGTGCGCTCAGCAGTTCGTAATACTCGTTGACCTGTGGCCCGATAATAATTTGAAATTGCTCACTTTGGTGTTGCGCACCTAATATGCCGGGCAGATTTTTGATCGCCTCGGTTTGCACTTTACTTTCATCAATTAAATCAAACCGAAGCCGTGTCATACAGTGCCAGGCTTTATTAATGTTTTCGTTCCCGCCAACCAGTTTAATGATTGACTGAATAACATCATTTTTTCCCATGGAATAAACCCCCAACATGACCTTATGTTATTTTTGGCCGAATTATTTCCTCAGATAGTAAAATCTTAAAAAATAAAAAACAAACCAATAAAACATGAGATTCATCACATGATTAGTCTATAAAGGGGTATTTATTACCATTATTCAATAATTGGTCTGGTTTTTTTATCAATTCGATGGCTTTTTCAAACCAAAATAATTCTTTTAAAGAAGAGGTTTACAATAAAAGAAAAAATAAGTAGAAAACAAAAAAGAAACTGATTTTTAGACTGCATTTTTGCCGGCTAGCGCTATTCCGGAAAATGCGTCGGAGGATATTTTTGTGTTACCGACAATCATTACTGACATTGAATGTCTTGTTACCCGCCCTGACCGCCATAATTTAGTGACGGTGGTGGTTCGTACAGATAAAGGCGTCACGGGTTATGGCTGTGCGACCTTCCAGCAGCGCCCGCTGGCCGTAAAAGCGATGGTCGACGAGTACCTCAAACCGCTTTTAGTCGGAAGGGATGCTAACCATATCGAAGATCTGTGGCACATGATGATGGTTAACGCCTACTGGCGTAACGGGCCGGTGATCAACAATGCGGTGGCGGGCGTCGATATGGCGCTGTGGGACATCAAGGGCAAGCTGGCGGATATGCCGCTCTATCACCTGTTTGGTGGGAAATCCCGCGATGCGATCGCGGCCTACAGTCATGCTGCCAGCGATACGCTGGATGGGCTGTATCAGGACGTGGAACGGCTGTATGCGCAGGGTTACCGTCATATTCGCTGCCAGTTGGGGTTCTATGGTGGCAATCCTGACGAGCTGCACAGTACGCGCCAGCCAACGGAGGGAGCCTATTACGATCAGGATCAGTACATGGCTAACACGATCGCCATGTTCCGTGCGCTGCGCGAGAAATATGGCGATCGCTTCCACATTCTGCATGATGTCCATGAGCGCCTGTTCCCGAATCAGGCCGTGCAGTTCGCCAAAGCAGTAGAAGCCTATCGTCCCTATTTCATCGAAGATATTTTGCCGCCTGCGCAAAACGAGTGGCTGGCGCAGATCCGCAGCCAGAGCGCGGTGCCGCTGGCGACTGGGGAGCTATTTAATAATCCTGCCGAGTGGCAGAATCTGGTGATTAACCGACAGATTGATTTCATTCGCTGCCATGTCTCACAGATTGGCGGGATTACACCTGCGCTGAAGCTAGGTGCGTTCTGTCAGAACTTTGGCGTTCGGCTGGCGTGGCATTGCCCACCGGATATGACGCCTATCGGCGCGGCGGTCAACATTCACCTCAATATCCATCTGCACAATGCCGCCATTCAGGAGTTTGTCGCTTACCCGGAAAATACCCGCAAGGTCTTCCCGCAGGCGGTAGAACCGGAGAATGGCTATCTGTATCCGATTGAGCGCCCCGGAATTGGTGTCGGGATCGATCTGGACGTGGCGCGGCAGTTCCCCGTCGTCTATCGTCCGCACGAATGGACGCAGAGCCGCCTGCCTGATGGCACGATGCATACGCCCTAAGCGTTACGGCGACTGGCGGAAGGTGAGGTTATCGAGGTTTAAGGGGATAACGTAGGTACAGGTGTAGTTGATGTCGATGATATCGCTCGATTCGTACACGCGACCGCCCTGTAAAATGCCGCGATTGAGAATATGCATCGCGGCCGTGCCTTTCTTGCAGTCCAGCAGCTCAGCCTGAGCTTTGGTGACGTTCACTGCCTGATAATGTGTCAGGTAGTGTGAAATCGCATAGCCCTTGCTGAGCACATACTGCTGAATAGAACCTTCAATAATCTTCTGATTCATCTCTGGGAAATCTGCGGCTGGCATTTTCGATATTTCGATCTGCACCTTACGGTTATCGACATAACGTAATCGACTGAATTCCCAGATAAACTCTTTATCACTGATAGCAAATACCTGCTGCTCCTCTCGGTTCGGCAGGCGCTTATGTAGACTAAGCAAGCGGGATGAAATCTGATTAAATTTCTTTTCGGTAATCGAGTTGTACACCAACGGGTTGCTGCGTACGCCCTGATTAATGAAGTTACCTGAGCCTTGCACCATATGGATCGCACCAATACTGGCGAGCTTTTCCAGCGCCTGGCGGATAGTGAAGCGTGACACACCGTATTCCTCCGCCAACTGACGTTCCGGCGGCAGCTTTTCCGGCAGTGGGTCGGTGTGCTGATAGATTTTGCTCAGTAAATCCTGCGCGATGAAATCTTTCTTTTTCATGGACGGTCTCAAAATAGCCCTGCCAGCGTAGCTGACAAGGCCGTTTGCGTTGGATCAGTGATGGCAGAAGTGGTGAATCACCTGCGAAATCAGCTCCCGCGTTGGTTTGATAAACTTGGTATCAATGTATTCATCCGGCTGGTGCGCCTGTTCGATCGATCCCGGCCCCAGAACCAGCGTCGGGCACAGCGTCTGAATAAACGGCGCTTCGGTGCAGTAGTTCACGATTTCCGTTTTCGTTCCCAGCAGGTTCTCCACGACCGATACCAGACGGTGATCGGGCGGGCATTCATAGCCGGGAATCGGCGGGTGCAGTTCGCTAATGGTCAACCGACCCGGCCAGCGCTGGCTGACGGGCTCAAGTGCTTCTGACAGCAGTCCGTCCAGGTCGTTAAGCGTGATGCCCGGCAGCGGACGGATATCCATATGCAGTTCACAGCAGCCGCAGATGCGGTTAGCAGCATCGCCGCCGTGAATGTGGCCGAGATTCATGGTGGGGTGAGGAATGTGGAAAATCGGGTTGTGATAGCGTTCCTGTAGGGTGTTGCGCAGCACCAGCAGGTGGGAAATTGCCTCATGCATCAGCTCAATCGCGTTTACGCCGCGTGAAGGATCGCTGGAATGGCCGGACTGTCCCTGAATACGGATCGCGTTGGACATATGGCCTTTGTGCGCCCGCACTGGCTGCAACGAGGTCGGTTCGCCGATGATGGCGCAGTCCGGGCGAATCTGCGTAGATTCGGAGAAATATTTGGCGCCGGCCATCGTCGTTTCTTCATCCGCTGTCGCCAAAATATAGAGTGGCTTTGTCAGCTTGGTTGGATCGATATCGCGTAACGCATCCAGAATAAAGGCAAAGAACCCTTTCATATCCGCGGTGCCCAGACCGTACAGCTTATTGTCGTGTTCGGTCAGCGTGAAAGGGTCGCGCGTCCAGCGGCCGTCGTCGAACGGGACGGTATCGGTATGTCCCGCCAACAATAAACCGCCTTTTCCTTCACCAATCCGCGCGAGCATATTAAATTTATTGAGGGTGCCGGGAACCGGTTGGACTTCAACATGGAAGCCGAGATCGCCGAACCAGCCTGCCAGCAGGTTGATTAACGTCTGATTACTTTGATCGAGCGCGCTGTCGGTGGCACTGATGGACGGTGTAGCGATTAGTGCCCGATATAGCTCAATAAAAGGGGGTAAATTCATCTTCACTGTTGACAGCCTCTGGTTAGGATAGTATCAATATTCATGCATTTATTGTGAATAAAAATACAATAACGCGCGGTGAAAGGAAACCCAAAGGTACGGCGATGGCTATTCGTCACTTTCACTGAGCTTCGCGGGTGAACAGCGTACCGACGCTGGTGAGCCCTGTTACCTGTTCCATAGATAAGTAAGAAGGTATACGGATCCCATGCTGAATACGCTGATTGTTGGTGCAAGTGGTTATACCGGCGCGGAGCTTGCGCTCTACCTGAACCGTCACCCACAGATGAACATAACCGCTTTGATGGTTTCTGCGCAAAGTGTCGATGCAGGAAAATTGATTTCTGATTTACATCCGCAGCTCAAAGGTATCATTGATGTGCCGGTAAAACCGCTGACCGATGCTGAAGAAGCAGCGAAAGGCGTGGATGTCGTTTTTCTGGCGACCGACCACAAAGTCAGCCACGATCTGGCCCCGGTTTTTCTGGCGGCAGGCTGCACCGTTTTTGATTTGTCCGGCGCGTTTCGCGTACAGGATGCCGAATTTTATCGTCGCTACTATGGCTTTGAGCATCAGCACCCTGACTGGCTGGCAAAAGCGGTTTATGGGCTGGCTGAATGGCGTGCTGAAAGCGTAAAACAGGCACAGCTGATTGCCGTGCCGGGCTGTTATCCAACGGCCGCGCAGCTGGCGCTGAAGCCGTTGCTGGACGCACAACTGCTGAACCCGGCGCAGTGGCCGGTGATTAACGCGGTGAGCGGCGTGAGCGGGGCGGGACGTAAAGCGTCGATGACCAACAGCTTCTGCGAAGTCAGCTTTCAACCGTACGGTATTTTCAACCACCGCCATGGGCCTGAAATTTCAACGCACCTCGGCACGCCAGTGATCTTCACGCCGCATTTGGGCAACTTCGCTCGCGGTATTCTGGAAACCATCACCTGCCGTCTGCAACCGGGCGTTACGCAGCAGGATGTCGCCGAAGCCTACCACAATGCCTATCACGATAAGCCACTGGTACGTCTGTATGATAAGGGCGTTCCGGCGCTGAAATCCGTTGTCGGCCTGCCGTTCTGCGATATCGGTTTCTCCGTTGACGGTGAGCACCTGATCGTCGTGGCGACCGAAGATAACCTGCTGAAAGGTGCTGCGGCACAGGCTGTGCAATGCATGAACATTCGTTTTGGTTTCCCTGAAACCCAATCGTTAATTTAATGACTACTGGTCCCGACATTTCGAGGCGTGAAGCATAATGAATCCGTTAATTATCAAGTTAGGTGGCGTTTTACTGGATAGCGAAGAAGCGCTGGAGCGTCTGTTCACCGCGCTGGTGGCTTACCGTCAGGAACATCAGCGTCCGCTGGTGATTGTGCACGGCGGCGGCTGTCTGGTGGATGACCTGATGAAAAAGCTGTCTCTGCCTGTTGTGAAGAAAAATGGCCTGCGCGTCACGCCAGCCGATCAGATCGATATCATCACCGGTGCGCTGGCGGGGTCTGCTAACAAAACGCTGCTGTCATGGGCGAAGAAGCATGACATCAACGCGGTTGGCCTGTGTCTGGGCGATGGCGGCAGCACGACGGTCACGCAGTTAGACGAAGCGCTAGGCTTTGTAGGTAAAGCGGAAGCGGGATCGCCTGCGCTGCTGAACACGCTGCTGTCTGCGGGCTATCTGCCTGTTGTCAGCTCTATCGGGATTACGGCGCAGGGCGACCTGATGAACGTCAACGCCGATCAGGCGGCGACGGCGCTGGCACAAACGCTGGGCGCGGATTTAATCCTGCTGTCTGATGTGAGCGGCATTCTGGACGGTAAAGGTCAGCGTATTGCCGAAATGACGGCGGAAAAAGCCGAACAGCTGATTGCTCAGGGCATTATTACCGACGGCATGATTGTTAAGGTCAACGCCGCGCTGGATGCCGCGCGTGCGCTGGGGCGTCCGGTTGATATCGCCAGCTGGCGTCATGCCGAGCAGCTACCTGCGCTGTTCAACGGCGTGGCGATTGGTACACGTATTCTGGCGTAAGTCGTTTCTGGGTATGGCATGATGCGATACCAACGTAAATGATATTTTTGGGAGTAAGGGTTATGGCTTTGTGGGGCGGTCGGTTTAGTCAGGCAGCAGATCAGCGTTTTAAACAATTTAATGACTCACTGCGGTTTGATTACCGTCTGGCGGAACAGGACATCGTTGGCTCGATCGGCTGGTCGAAAGCGCTGGTGACGGTCAATGTGCTCAGCGAGCAGGAGCAGCAGCAACTGGAACAGGCGCTGAATGCGTTGCTGGTTGAGGTACAGGCTGACCCTGAGATGATCCTGCAAAGCGATGCAGAAGACATTCACAGCTGGGTTGAACAGCGCCTGATTGAGAAAGTCGGCGATTTAGGTAAAAAACTGCATACCGGTCGTAGCCGTAACGATCAGGTTGCGACTGACCTGAAACTCTGGTGCAAGGCGCAGATTGCAGAACTGCTGCTGTCGGTACGTCAGCTGCGTCAGGCGCTGGTCACGACGGCGGAAGCGAATCAGGATGCGGTGATGCCGGGTTACACCCACTTGCAGCGCGCACAGCCGGTGACGTTTGCACACTGGTGTCTGGCCTACCATGAAATGCTGGCACGTGATGAAAGTCGTCTGGAAGATACGCTGAAGCGTCTGGATGTCAGTCCGCTGGGCTGTGGCGCGCTGGCGGGAACGGCTTATCCGATCGACCGTGAGCAACTGGCGGGCTGGCTGGGATTTGCCTCGGCCACGCGTAACAGTCTGGATACGGTTTCCGATCGCGATCATGTGCTGGAACTGCTGTCTGATGCTTCGATCGGCATGATCCACCTGTCGCGTTTTGCCGAAGATCTGATCTTCTTCAACAGTGGTGAAGCCGCGTTCGTTGAGCTGTCTGACCGTGTGACATCCGGTTCTTCCCTGATGCCGCAGAAGAAAAACCCGGATGCGCTGGAGCTGATTCGCGGTAAATGTGGCCGCGTACAGGGTGCGTTGACCGGCATGATGATGACGCTTAAAGGCTTGCCGCTGGCGTATAACAAAGACATGCAGGAAGACAAAGAAGGGCTGTTTGACGCGCTGGATACCTGGCACGACTGCCTGATGATGGCGGGTCTGGTGCTGGAAGGCATTCAGGTTAAACGTCCGCGCTGTAAAGAAGCGGCTGAGCAAGGCTACGCGAACTCGACAGAGCTGGCAGACTATCTGGTCGCGAAAGGCGTTCCGTTCCGTGAAGCGCACCATATCGTGGGTGAAGCGGTAGTTGAAGCCATTCGTCAGGGTAAAGCGCTGGAAGCGTTGCCGCTGGCCGATCTGCAAAAATTCAGCGCCGTGATTGGCGAGGATGTCTACCCGATTCTGGCGTTGCAATCCTGTCTGGATAAGCGTGCAGCACAAGGTGGCGTGTCACCGCAGCAGGTCGCTAAAGCGATTAGTGATGCGAAACAGCGCTTAGCCTAAGTTGTGCCTCTCTTTCCCCCAACGTTAATGTTTCACGTTGGGGGAATTTCAGGGTTACCCCTCTGATTCTTCTGCAAATTATCATCTATCCATTTTCATATGGAATGCGGCTCGCATTTTTCTGCTCAACCTACTCCCCATCAGAATTGTTTCTGGACATCCATACAGTATCATTTTACCTTGACCGACAGCGTGGGCCTGCGGAGGCAAAGTGGATATCAGCATATTTTATGGTCTGGGCGGCGGCGCGGTAGGGCTACTGATCGGGTGGTTGATTGCCAGCCTGATTCATCAGCAGAAGCTGTCGCAGCATGACACCGAACAGCGGTTGCTGGCACAGACGTTACAGCAGACTCAGCAGTCGCTCAGCGAACAGCAGCAGGTCAAGCAGCAGGATGAACAGCGGCTGCGGCAAAACGAGTTGGAACTGCGCACGGTTCATGCTCAGCTCTCTGCCAGCCACGAAAAGCTGCAACAGTTGGGTGAGCTTCGCGCAGAGTGCGTGCAGCTAAATCAGGAGCTGCGAACGCTGCGTGAAATAAACAGCGCACAGGAAGCAGAACTACGGGAAGTCACCATTCGGCTGGAAGAAACCCGTATGGCGGCGGAAGAAAAGCAGCGGTTGTTAGCAAATAGCGAACAGCGGTTGACGACGCAGTTTGAGAATCTGGCGAACCGGATTTTTGAACACAGCGGCCGCAAAGTGGATGAACAAAATAAACAGAGTTTGGATAAGCTGCTGATGCCGCTGCGTGAGCAGCTTGATGGCTTTCGCCGTCAGGTTCAGGACAGCTTTGGGGCGGAAGCGCGCGAGCGTCACACGCTGGCGCATGAAATCCGCAATCTGCAACAGCTGAACGCGCAGATGGCACACGAAGCCATCAACCTGACGAAAGCGCTGAAGGGCGATAATAAAACGCAGGGGAACTGGGGCGAAGTGGTGCTAAGCCGCGTGCTGGAAGCCTCCGGCCTGCGTGAGGGGTATGAGTATCAAACGCAGGTCAGCGTGCAAACGGGGGCAAATAGCCGCCTGCAGCCGGATGTCATTGTTCGTTTACCGCAGGGCAAAGATGTTGTGATCGATGCCAAGATGTCGCTGGTGGCCTATGAACGCTATTTCAATAGCGATGATGACATCGAACGTAATGCGGCGCTGAACGAACATTTGCTCTCGGTACGTAGCCATATTCGGCAACTGAGCAGCAAAGATTACCAGCAGCTTCCGGGGCTGCGTTCGCTAGATTACGTGCTGATGTTTATCCCAGTCGAGCCCGCTTTTCTGGTTGCTATCGATCGCCAGCCCGAATTGATCAACGAGGCGCTAAAGCACAATATTATGCTGGTCAGCCCGACCACGCTGCTGGTGGCGCTGCGTACCATCAACAACCTATGGCGCTATGAACAACAGAGCCGCAACGCACAGCACATCGCTGAGAAAGCATCACGGCTGTACGATAAACTGCGGCTGTTCGTCGATGATATGGAAGCGATGGGGCAGAGTCTGGATAAAGCGCAGGGCACTTATCGCCAGGCAATGAATAAACTTTCCTCTGGGCGTGGTAACCTTATTGGCCAGGCTGAGGGGTTCCGCGCGCTGGGGTCGAAATTAAACGCACCATCAGCCCGTCATTGGCCGAAAAAGCGACGGCCCATGAGCACGCTGAACGCGATGAATTACCGGGTTCTGTCGCACCCGACAGTGTTTCACCACCTGTGAAAGCGGAGGGTGACGTAGCAGAAACCCCTCCGCTACCCGTACTAACTCGTACTAAATCGGTATGGATTTCGCGGGCTTGGCACTCATGCTATGCGAAATTAGTGCAGTGGGGTTTTTATCCGGGTCTGGTACACTCTCACCATAAATGGGTAGACCCGAAATTTGACTGAAATAGTAGGCGGATAAGATGGCAAGTGAGCAGGAGAATACGGCCGACTTTGGTTTTCGGACTGTCGCCAGGGATGAAAAAGAAGTCATGGTGGCTGAAGTTTTTCATTCTGTAGCAGCAAAGTATGACTTGATGAATGACCTGATGTCCTTTGGCATTCACCGTATCTGGAAGCGTTTCACCATCGAATGCAGTGGCGTAAGACGTAACCAGCGTGTTCTGGATCTGGCCGGAGGAACAGGGGATTTAACTGCCAAATTCTCCCGTATGGTTGGCGAAGGCGGTGAAGTCATTCTGGCTGACATCAACGCCTCAATGCTGAAAGTAGGCCGTGAGAAACTGCGTAACAAAGGCATTATCGACAACATCAACTACGTGCAGGCCAATGCAGAAGCGCTGCCGTTCCCTGATGACTTCTTTGACTGCATTACTATCTCCTTTGGTCTGCGCAACGTGACGGACAAAAACAAAGCGTTGCGTTCAATGTACCGTGTTCTGAAACCGGGTGGTCGGTTGCTGGTGCTGGAATTTTCCAAGCCGATAATTAAACAGCTGAGCACCGTTTACGATGCGTATTCATTTCATATCCTGCCGAGGATTGGCGAAGCCGTGGCGAGTGATGCCGGGAGCTACCGCTATTTGGCGGAATCCATCCGCATGCATCCCGATCAGGAAACGCTGAAAGGGATGATGAGCGACGCCGGTTTTGACAGTGTTAACTATTTCAACCTCACCGGTGGAATCGTTGCACTGCATCGTGGGTTTAAATTCTGATTGGAAACGCCAATGCTGATAACGTCTTTTCTGACTGCTACGCTGGAAACCGCGCTGAATCAGCTGCTTTTTCACGATACGGTTTCTTGCGATCGAAGCATGAAGTCTGCCCGCCAGCGCTTACAGGGGAAAACACTTCAGATCGAGCTGGCTGAACTGGATGTGCCCTTGGTGCTGGTGTTTAACGAACAGCGTCTGGACGTGATCAGCCAATGGGAAGAGCCAGCAGATTGCAGCCTGAAAACACGCGTTCCGGTTCTGATGAAATTACGCGATCGCCAACAGCTATCGTCGCTGATGCGCAGCGGCGAACTGGTGATTGAAGGCGATATTCAAGTTGTTCAACAGTTGATTGTGCTGGTTGATTTAGCGGAGTTCGATCCCGCGGAATGGCTGTCTCCCTATCTGGGCGATATTGTTGCTCAAGGTCTTAGCCAGACGGCACAGAAAACCCTGAGTTTCCTGAGACGGTCATTACATCAGCAGCAACATTTCCTGTCCGAAACGTTAACGGAAGAGTGGCGACTGGCTCCAGGAAAACTGGAAAATGCCTGGTTCCATGAGGAAATTGTTGCGCTGGATAAATCCGCCGATACGTTGTCCGAACGGCTGGCGAAGCTGGAGGCTTTACGATGACGCCCAGTGAATTACGCCGCCTTTACAGCATTGTGCGTGTGCTGTTGAGCTATGGTCTGGACGAACTCATTCCTAAAATGCGCCTGACGTTTCCGCTGCGTGCGGGCCGTCGTCTGCTGTTCTGGTTACCCAATCGTCACCGTAACATGCCTTTAGGGGAACGTCTGCGTTTGGCGCTTCAGGAACTGGGGCCCGTGTGGATTAAGTTCGGGCAAATGATGTCTACGCGCCGCGATCTCTTCCCACCGGCCATCGCCGATCAACTGGCGATGTTGCAGGATAAGGTTGAGCCGTTTGATGGCAAGCTGGCACGTGAGCAAATTGAGCTGTCGATGGGGGGGATTCCTCTTGAAGAGTGGTTTGATGATTTTGACATTAAACCGCTGGCTTCTGCCTCAATTGCACAGGTGCATACCGCCTGTCTGAAAAGTACGGGAAAAGAGATCGTTATCAAGGTGATCCGCCCAGATATCTTGCCGGTCATCAAAGCGGATATGCGGCTGATGAAACGGCTGGCTGGCTGGTTGCCCCGCCTGTTACCGGATGGTCGCCGCCTGCGGCCACGCGAAGTAGTGCTGGAATACGAAAAAACGTTGCTTGATGAGCTGAACTTGCTGCGGGAAGCAGCCAATGCCATCCAATTGCGACGGAATTTTGAGAACAGCCCGATGCTGTATGTACCGGAAATTTATTCGGATTATTGCAGCGAAGGCATGTTGGTGATGGAGCGTATCTACGGTATTCCTGTTTCTGATGTCGACGCGCTGAAAGCCAATGGAACGGATATGAAGCTGCTGGCAGAACGCGGCGTTCAGGTTTTCTTCACGCAGGTATTCCGCGACAGTTTCTTCCATGCGGATATGCATCCCGGCAATATCTTTATCAGCTACGAGCACCCGGAAGATCCACAATATATCGGCATTGACTGTGGTATCGTCGGCTCGTTGAATAAAGAAGATAAGCGCTATCTGGCCGAGAATTTCATCGCCTTCTTCAACCGTGATTATCGTAAAGTCGCCGAACTGCATGTGGATTCGGGCTGGGTGCCTGCGGATACCAATGTTGCCGATTTTGAATTTGCTATTCGTACGGTCTGTGAGCCGATCTTCGAGAAGCCGTTGGCGGAAATTTCGTTCGGCCATGTATTATTGAATTTGTTTAATACGGCGCGTCGCTTCAACATGGAAGTACAGCCCCAGCTGGTGTTGCTGCAAAAAACGCTGCTGTATATTGAAGGCGTTGGCCGGCAGCTTTATCCGCAGCTCGATCTGTGGAAAACCGCTAAGCCGTTTCTGGAAACCTGGCTGAAGCAACAGGTCGGTTTGCCTGCGGTTTTCCGTGCGCTCAAAGAAAAGGCGCCGTTCTGGGCTGAGAAACTGCCGGAAGTGCCTGAATTGTTTTATGACGGGCTGCGTCAGCATAAGATGTTAAAGCACAGCGTCGATCAACTGGCCTATGAGTTGAAAACGCAGCAAGCGCGTCAAGGGCAGTCACGATATCTTTTGGGTATTGGCGCAACGTTGCTAATCAGTGGTACGTTGTTACTGATCAGTCGTGTTGAAGCCGATATGGTTCCCGCAGGGCTGATGGCAGCAGGAATTGTTGCCTGGATTATCGGCTGGCGTCGAACTCGTTGAAGCAGATCATGATGCACGCCAGAATTACCCGATATAATTACGGGAATTCTGTCGTTCCCCTTTTTGGAAAGAGGTAAATGTTATGGGTGGTATTAGTCTCTGGAATCTGTTGATTATCGCAGTCATTGTCATCTTGCTGTTCGGCACTAACAAACTGAGAACGCTGGGTTCGGATCTGGGCGCGTCAATCAAAGGCTTTAAGAAAGCAATGGGTGACGATCAGCCGTCCACTAGCGCAGACAAAACGCAGCCAGATGCTGATTTCTCTACCAAGTCTATTGCTGACAACCAGACAGACGTCAAGCAGGGTGACACGAAGAGCCAGCATAAAGAGCAGGTGTAATCTGTGTTCGATATCGGTTTTGGTGAATTGCTATTGGTGATGGTTCTTGGCCTGATTGTCCTCGGGCCGGAACGTTTGCCTGTGGCAGTCAAGACGGTTGCAAGCTGGATCAGGACGCTGCGTGCGCTGGCGTCTACCGTTCAGAATGAGCTGTCGCAGGAACTGAAACTTCAGGAGTTTCAGGAAAGCCTGAAAAAAGTCGAAAAAGCCAGTTTGCAGAATCTGTCGCCTGAGTTGAAAGCCTCAATGGATGAACTTAAAGAAGCGGCAGAAGCGATGAAACGTGGCTATACCGAAACATCGTCGCCGCAAAAGTCTGAGGGGCATCAAAAGTCAGATGATCCGAACGCGACGGTGGAACCGCCTCGCAGCACCTCGCTAAACGATCCTGAAGCGGCCTATGACGGGGTCATTGAAACGGAAACCGCAGTACGTCCGGCAGACAGCCAGCCTAAGCCTGAAAAGGGGGCTGCTGCTGAACATCACCATGAGAGCGGCAGCGCCACCGGTGCTGAAGCTGTCGGCAGCGATAATGTCAAACCTGAGCAGTCCCAGCCTTCTGCTGTTTCTGCCCGCCAACCGAGTGATAGTCGTTAGTTTATGGCCGATGAAGATACTCAACCGCTAATTAGCCACCTGATTGAGCTACGCAAGCGGCTACTGAACAGCATTATCTGTGTGCTGGCGGTATTTATTGCACTGGTGTACTTTGCCAACGACATCTACCAGCTGGTTTCTGCTCCGCTCATCGAGCAATTACCGGCGGGTGCCAGTATGATCGCGACCGATGTTGCCTCGCCTTTCTTTACGCCGATAAAGCTGACGATGATTGTCTCAGTGTTTGTTGCTGCACCGCTGGTGCTGTATCAAGTGTGGGCGTTTGTGGCCCCAGCCCTGTATAAACACGAGCGTCGTTTAATGATGCCGCTGTTGGTCTCCAGCAGCCTGCTGTTTTATGCGGGAATGGCGTTTGCGTACTTTGTGGTGTTCCCGCTGGCGTTTGGCTTTTTGCCAAAACGGCGCCCGTTGGCGTGCTGATTGCGACCGATATTAATAACTACCTCGATTTTGTTATGGCACTATTCATGGCGTTCGGGGTATCGTTTGAAGTGCCGGTTGCCATTGTGCTGCTCTGCTGGAGTGGTGTGGTGACGCCGGAAGATCTGAAAAGAAAGCGCCCTTATATTCTGGTCGGCGCGTTCGTTGTCGGCATGTTGCTAACGCCGCCGGATGTTTTCTCACAGACGCTGCTGGCAATCCCCATGTATCTGCTGTTTGAAATCGGCGTCTTCTTCTCGCGGTTTTACGTTGGCAAAGGCCGACGGACTGAAACCGAAGAGCCATCGCAGTAACAAACGGTTTCCTGCGGTAGGACGGTAAAATGACCTCTCTTTGAGAGGTCTTATTTTTTATTCGCCAGAGTGACATTGGCGAACGGTCACGAGCAGGTGAGAGTCATGTTTGATATTGGCGTTAACCTAACCAGTTCTCAGTTTGAGAAAGACAGAGAGCAGGTCGTCATTCGGGCGAAGCAAGCGGGTGTCAGTGGCATCTTGATCACGGGAACAAATGCTCAGGAAAGCCTGCAGGCCATGTTACTGGCGCAAGCCTACCCCGATTACTGCTGGTCAACGGCGGGTGTTCATCCACATGATGCTAGCCAATGGAATGACGCTATCGCCGAACAGGTTCATCACATGGCAAGCGACGACGGTGTGGTTGCCATCGGCGAATGTGGATTGATTTCAACCGTAACTTTTCGACGCCAGAAGAACAAGAGCGGGCATTCAGCGCGCAGCTGGCGATTGCGGCTGAACGATCTATGCCAGTTTTCCTTCACTGCCGTGACGCGCATTCCCGTTTTATCTCGTTGCTAACACCCTGGCTGAATCAGTTGCCTGCCGCTGTGGTCCACTGCTTTACCGGCAATCGTCATGAATTGGATGAATGTCTGGCTGCGGGGTTGATGGTTGGCATTACCGGCTGGGTTTGCGATGAGCGTCGCGGACTGGAGCTACGAGCCTTACTGCCGCATATTCCTGCCGATCGGCTGTTGGTGGAAACCGATGCACCTTATCTGTTACCCCGGGATTTACGCCCTAAACCGGCATCCCGCCGTAACGAACCCTGTTATCTGCCTCATATTATTCGCCAGATTGCGGAGTGGCGTGGAGAAGATGCCACATGGTTGGGACAGACAACAGATGAAAATGCCCGCCGGGTTTTCCGGCTGGCCTGATTCAGGAGAATAATGACATGAGCAATGCTTTTCCCGGCACGTTCCCCGGCCGACGTATGCGCCGTATTCGCCGCCATGATTTCAGCCGTCGCCTGGTTGC
The DNA here is from genome assembly GCA_021907015.1 of Pectobacterium sp. PL152. Taxonomy (GTDB): domain Bacteria; phylum Pseudomonadota; class Gammaproteobacteria; order Enterobacterales; family Enterobacteriaceae; genus Pectobacterium. The sequence goes on from CP091064.1 coordinate 2,748,165, forward strand.
TGAGAATCAACTGACGGTGAACGATTTGATTTATCCCGTTTTCGTGATGGAAGGGACAAATCATCGTCAGGAAGTTCCCTCAATGCCGGGGGTATACCGGATGACTATCGATGTGCTTCTGAAAGAAGCCGAAGAGATTGCTAAGCTCGGCGTGCCGGTACTGTCGCTGTTCCCCGTTGTTGAAGCGGATAAGAAATCACTCTATGCCGAAGAAGCCTATAACCCGGATGGCTTGGTTCCCCGCACGATCCGCGCGCTGAAAGATGCCGTTCCTGAACTGGGTTTGCTGACGGATGTGGCGCTCGATCCCTACACGACGCACGGGCAAGACGGGATTATTGATGAAGACGGTTATGTAATTAACGACGTCACCAAGGAGATTTTGGTGCGTCAGGCACTGTCCCACGCTGAAGCCGGGGCCGAAATTATTGCGCCCAGCGATATGATGGATGGCCGTATCGGTGCTATCCGCGACATGCTGGAAGCGCAGAACCTGATTAATACCCAGATTATGGCGTACTCGGCTAAGTATGCATCGTGCTATTACGGACCTTTCCGCGACGCCGTGGGCTCAGCCAGCAATCTGAAAGGCGGTAATAAGAAAACCTACCAGATGGATCCGGCCAATAGCGATGAAGCCTTACAGGAAATCGCGCAGGATTTGCAGGAAGGCGCGGATATGGTGATGGTGAAACCGGGGATGCCTTATCTGGACGTGGTGCGACGCGTCAAGGATACGTTCGGCGTGCCGACGTTCGCCTATCAGGTCTCTGGTGAATATGCGATGCACATGGCGGCGATTCAGAACGGTTGGTTGCAGGAGCAACCGGTGGTGATGGAGTCTCTGCTGTGCTTTAAACGCGCGGGTGCGGATGGGGTGCTGACCTATTTTGCCAAACGTGTCGCACAGTGGCTGCACGATCAGCACATGCAGCGCTAAGTTTGTTTCATCCGGCGCGATATAAACGCGCCGGATAGGGCAAAAGCAAGGACGTCGGGCTACGTTTTTCGACGCGCTATTTTTTCAAAAGACTATTTTTCAAAGGGCTAAGCTTTGCGAAATTCGCGGTTATCGATGCTCTGCCTGACCTGCTTGTTTAACATATTCAGCAACAGCATCGAACGGGCTTCGCCGTCAGGCTCAGTGTAAATCGCCTGAAGGCCAGAGAAAATCCCGTCGGTAATGACCACGCTATCGCCGGGCTGCGGCGTCAGTGGGTCAATAATTCCCTGAATAGGGCGAAGCGATAACTCATCGATAACCTGCTGAGGAATGGTCGCGGGCAGTGCGCCAAATCGCACAAAGTTGCTCACCCCACGCGTCGCGCTGATGGTGGTGGTGTGGATGCGTTCGGGGTCGAATTCCACAAACAGGTAGTTCGGGAATAGCGGCTCACACACTTCCGTTCGTTTACCACGAACGATTTTATCCAGCGTGATCATCGGGCTCACGCAGGTCACATCCTGACGTTCCAGATGCTCTTTCGCGCGCAGCAGTTGACCACGTTTACAATACAGTAAGTACCAGGCTTCCATAATTTCGCAGACTTATGATTCCGACGAGCAAGCATAACAAAAGCGAGCACGGATAAAAAATTTTCGGCAGATATTTTTGTTACCACATTATGGTAATCGGATTCTTGATGGTGATTGGATTCTTACCATAAATAGGCGCTGCGGGAAGCGACAGGTGGGTGAAGAGACTTTATAATAGCCACAACGATAGACTGCCCCCGATGAATAGCATGAAATACCGTGACTTACGCGAATTCCTCTCGCTGCTGGAAGAGAGAGGGGAGTTGAAACGCATTACCCAGCCCATCGATCCCTACCTTGAAATGACGGAAATTGCTGACCGGACGCTGCGTGCGGAAGGCCCGGCTCTCCTGTTTGAAAACCCAAAAGGCTATGACATGCCGGTGCTGTGCAATTTATTCGGCACGCCGAAACGTGTTGCATTGGGAATGGGGCAAGAAGAGGTCAGCGCACTGCGCGAGGTGGGTAAACTGCTGGCGTTTCTGAAAGAGCCGGAGCCGCCCAAAGGGTTCCGCGATCTGGTGGATAAAATACCAAAGTTCCGTCAGGTACTGAATATGCCGACGAAACGGCTGTCTTCGGCACCGTGTCAGGAACAGGTTTGGCAAGGTGATGACGTTGATCTGCGTCGGATTCCGGTGATGCAGTGCTGGCCGGAAGATGCCGCGCCGCTCATTACCTGGGGGCTTACCGTGACGCGCGGGCCGCATAAAGAACGGCAGAATCTGGGGATCTATCGCCAGCAGGTGCTGGGTAAAAACAAACTGATCATGCGCTGGCTATCTCATCGCGGTGGCGCGCTGGATTTTCAGGAGTGGTGTCAGGAAAATCCGGGGCAGCGTTTTCCTGTGTCCGTCGCATTGGGCGCTGATCCTGCGACGATCCTCGGTGCGGTGACGCCCGTCCCTGATACGCTATCGGAATATGCGTTTGCCGGTTTGCTGCGTGGGCATAAGACCGAAGTGGTGAAGTGCCTGTCAAACGATCTGGAAGTGCCTGCCAGTGCGGAAATTGTACTGGAAGGCTATATTGAACCTGGAGAAATGGCGGCGGAAGGGCCTTATGGCGACCACACCGGCTATTACAATGAGGTTGACCACTTTCCGGTCTTTACCGTCACGCATATCACTCAGCGTCAGAATGCCATTTATCACTCGACTTACACGGGACGGCCGCCGGATGAGCCTGCGGTACTGGGCGTGGCGTTGAACGAAGTTTTCGTGCCGATCCTGCAAAAGCAGTTTCCTGAGATTGTTGATTTTTATTTGCCACCGGAGGGTTGCTCTTACCGTCTGGCGGTCGTTACCATGAAGAAACAGTACGCAGGCCATGCCAAACGCGTCATGATGGGCGTCTGGTCTTTTCTACGCCAGTTCATGTATACGAAATTTGTCATTGTTTGCGATGATGACGTTAACGCCCGTGACTGGAACGACGTGATATGGGCGATCACGACGCGTATGGATCCGGCACGTGATACGGTATTAGTGGAAAATACGCCGATCGACTATCTTGATTTCGCCTCGCCGGTTTCTGGTCTGGGTTCCAAAATGGGTCTGGATGCCACCAATAAATGGCCGGGCGAGACACAGCGCGAGTGGGGACACCCCATCAAGAAGGACCCACAGGTTTGTGCCCGCATTGATGAAATATGGGACGAGTTGGCCATTTTTAGTGACAGAGAGCCCCAGCGTTAACGGCTGCCCTGTTCTCAGTTTTGCTTTTATGACCCTATAGAGGGAATGCATGACAACATTGAGCTGTAAAGTGACCTCGGTCGAAGCCATAACCGATACGGTCTATCGCGTTCGTTTATTACCTGAAGCGCCGTTTTCCTTTCGGGCTGGCCAGTATTTGATGGTGGTGATGGGCGATCGGGATAAACGTCCTTTCTCACTGGCATCGACCCCGATGGATAAAAATTTCATCGAATTGCACATCGGGGCGTCCGAACTGAATCTTTACGCGATGGCAGTGATGGAACGTATTCACAAGGAAAAATCCCTGACGGTCGATATTCCCCATGGCGAAGCCTGGCTGCGCGAAGAAAGTACGCGTCCGCTGGTGCTGATTGCGGGCGGAACCGGATTTTCATACGTGCGTTCTATCCTGCTGACCGCACTGGCGCAGCAGCCCGATCGCGATATCTCCGTTTACTGGGGCGGACGTGAATCCCAGCACCTGTATGATTTAGCAGAGCTTGAAGGCTTTGCGGCCAAACACCCCAACCTGCGGGTGGTGCCGGTAGTCGAACAGCCGGAAGCTGGATGGAATGGCAGAACGGGAACCGTTCTGAGTGCAGTATTGCAGGATTACGGTTCGCTGGCAGAACAGGATATCTACATTGCCGGTCGCTTTGAAATGGCGAAAATTGCGCGTGAGCGTTTTTGTAATGAGCGCGGTGCGCTGACGGCCCATATGTTCAGCGATGCATTTTCGTTTATTTGACCTGCCTATAAGGTATCGTTAACCCCGTATTCGAACGGGGTTAACGTTGAGACTAAATAAAATCCAGCTTCGTTAATTCTTCCAGGCTATCTTCACGGTATTTCGCCATGCCGGTTTTCATCCGCCTGAAACCTACGTGTTCATACAGGCTAACCGTCTGGGGATGGGTATAGAGAATGATATTGCACTGCGCGACTGTTTCAACCAACGCCTGAATAATCTGTTTCCCCAACCCCTGGCCGTGATAGCGCTCATCAAGCGCGATATTATAAATGGCCGCCTGGCAGACGCCGTCTGAGAGAGTACGCCCCACGCCGATCAATTGGCCCTCATCGAACAGAAAGATAACGGAAAAACTGTTCTTAAAAATCCTCTCCTGTGTCGCTGCGTTATCATTACTTAACTCGTAGAAAGCCAGCAAGTCGGCAACCTGCTGCCAGGGAATATTATTGGTGCTTGTCTCTATTCTAATAGACATCTAGTCTTCTCATGTCAGATGATATATTCCGGTTCGTAGCGTTTGTAGTAGCGAGAAAGAAACGCCTTGGTTCGCTCCATTTGCGGGCGCTCAAAAACCTGCTGTGCAGTACCATCCTCAATGATTTTTCCTTTTTCTAAAAACAGTACGCGGCTGGCGACCTGACGAACAAACTCCATTTCATGAGACACGATGATCATGGTGTTGCCTTCTAATGCGGCTTGTTTAATGACATCCAACACCTCATCAACCCATTCTGGATCCAGCGCGGAAGTAGGTTCATCCAGCAATAAAAGCTGTGGTTCCATCGCCAGCGCTCTGGCGATCCCGACGCGTTGCTGCTGTCCGCCCGACAACTGCTTTGGATAATAGGCTTCCCGGTCAGGAAGGCCGACATTCTTGAGTTGCTGTCGCGCGATTTGCTGTGCTTTTTCTTTAGGATACTTTTGACGATCAGTAATCCCTCCATGACATTTTCCAGCGCTGTTTTTTGTTGGAACAGGCTAAATTGCTGAAAAACCATCGCCGTGTTTTGGCGGAGCGTGATACGTTCTCGTCGATTCATTTTGGCCAGATTAAAAGGTGGCCGTTGAGTGTCATTTCCCCTGACTCCGGCTGCTCTAGTACGTTAATACAGCGAAGTAGCGTCGATTTTCCCGAACCTGATGAACCGATAATCGCCACGACATCGCCTTTTTGTATGGTTAGGGAAATGTCGTCCAGAATGACGTTGTTGTGAAACGTCTTCGATAAATGCTTAATGTCGAGCATAACGTTTTTCCTGACGTAATCGGTGGGGTATCTGGGATAGAGATCGTGGTTTCAACCCGTTTGATGATTTGCTCAATAATAATCGTTAACACCCAATAGATGAGTGCCAGAGAGATATAGACTTCAAAATAGCGGTAGCTGCTGCTGGCGAGGATTTTCCCTTTGGCGGTCAGATCGATCACCGAGCAAACAAATGCCAGTGAGGTTCCTTTGAGCAAACTAATCAGCGTGTTGCCAAGCGTGGGTAACGCGACAATAAACGCATTGGGTAGCGTGATACGATGCAATACCTGAATTGGCGTCATGCCGAGCGATTGTGCGGCTTCGATCTGTTTTTTATCCACCGACAGCATGGCCGCGCGAATACTCTCGGAATTGTACGCGGCTTCATTCAGGGAAAATGCCAGTAACACAAAGAGTATGGATGGAATGTCATTAACGTTGTAATCCGTTTGGTTGTAGTAATTATAATATTTCAATAAAACGGGAATACCGTAATAAGAAAGATACAGTTGTACAATGAGCGGTGTTCCGCGCATGAATGAGACAAATACGCCAACCGCCTGGTTGAGGAACACGATCTTTCTGATACGGATGGATGCAATAATAAATCCCAGTATTACACCAATAATCATGGATATTGCCGTGATCGCTAAGGTAACCGGCAAATACTCAAGCAGTGCTGGAATCTGAGTAAAAACCAGTTTTATATCGAAAATATTGGGCATTCAAAACGAATCCTGTGTCATTTAGGTGCATAATCCCCGTTGAAATACTTTTCGCTGATTTTCGATAACGTACCGTCAGCGCTTAACTGTTTTATTTGTGTATTAATATCATTCAACAGCTGTTCTCCTGCTTTGCCTTTCGCAATCAGAAAGTAGCTGTAGGGGGAACCGATTCGTTGGCTGTCTTCCTGACTAAGAGGAATGACGTTAAGCTTTAACTTGTGCTCCTGGATATATTGCTCCAGCATCGATTTATCAATCAGAGCGAAATCTGTTTTTCCATTTTCCAGATTTTGCAATGAGACGAGTAAGTCAGCGTCTGTGTAGCGCAACTTGACGGGATTATCTTTATGTTGCTGATTGAATTTTTCCAATGCGGTCGTGAAGTTGATTCCGGGATTGACTTCCGTCGATTTTCCCAATAAATCGTTGAAAGTATGGATCGTGTTATTTTTTCTGGCGTTGCAATCACAAATTGATTTTCAAATATGGGTTGAGAGAAGAAATATTTTTCTTTTCGTTCGGGATTGTCGGCGAAATTATTGGCACCGAGTTGAAAACGGTCAGCATCCAGACCTGCCAAAATTGAGGTAAATTCGGTTGTGACGAAAGACACCTTATATTGGGGTAAATTGTTAAAAATGGCTTTTGCAACGTCAATATCGTATCCGGTGAGTTGGTTATCTTTATCAACATAGGTAAAGGGTCGTGGGTCGGCACTGGTTGCGATGGTAATAGATTTTGCTGTAGCCGCCTGGGCATCATGGGGATTTAAATATCCGGTGATTATCGCGCTTAAGCCTAAAAATAATGCAGGCAAGGTACTTATGGTGAGGCGTTTTTTCATTATTGATAATCCTGTGTGGAATGATAAGAAAAATGACTAACCCCAGATTCCACCTGCCGCGGTTGTGTATATCCGCAGGCAGTTATGGACACACCGGTGGAATTTCACATCGGCGACCAATGTGGAGCGAGGTGTAGCAAGAGAAAAGGAATCAAGCGCGGTGATGGGGCGTATGCCAAATCGACACGTCAGGTCCTTTTGCCAGAATCTGATATGGGTTAAAGCTGGTATCGCCCAGATGGTAGCCGCGTTTAATCGCCTCAAAGTCGGTGGTATCGCCGAATCCTGGTGTTTGGTAAAGGTCGCGGGCGTAAGCCCACAGGTTAGGGAAGTCGATCAGACGATTGCGGTTTGCGCGGAAAACGCTGTAATAGGCAACGTCAAAACGAGCGAGCGTAACGTATAGTCGAATGTCGGAATCTGTAATTTGGTTACCGAACAGGTAACGCTGCGAACCCAAACGTGTTTCCAGTTCATCCAAACGCAGGAAAAGCCTATCCCACGCGTTTTCATAAGCAGCTTGTGAATGGGCGAAACCTGCTTTGTAAACGCCGTTATTAATGTCATTAAAAATCACATCATTCAGCGCATCAATTTCGGCACGCAGCGCTTCAGGGTATAAATCGGGCGCGTCTGGGTGGTGAAAAGGTTTAAAGGCGGTTTCAAGATAGTTAGTTAACTTAAAATAATCGTTATTGACCACAATGCCTTGCTTAACGTCGACGACGGTCGGAACGGTCGCTCGGCCAGTGTAATTCGCGTCACTTTTGGCATAGATTTCTGGTAAATAGCGGATTCCTAGTACAGGATCTACGCCGCCTTCATCCAGAGAAAACTCCCATCCCTTTTCGGTCCTTACGGGATTGGCGGTACCAAGGCTGATGACGTCTTCGAGACCTAGCAAAGTACGGACGATCACCGCACGATGTGCCCACGGGCAGATGGGGGACCACAATAGACGATAGCGATCCTTTTCGACGGGCAAATCGCCTGACTGCTCGCCGAATGGCGTCGTAAAGCGGTTTTTTTGCCGAACAAATGCGCCATTCTGGGCAATCTCGTGGGCCTCTTCAGAGGTAGCGATGCGCCTGACTTCCGCCACAGTGGTACTCATAATATTTTCCTTAATAAAAAATGAGAGAAAGCATTCACTATTATTCAGCGTGAATTTAAAAGTTGATTTTTAGTGTTTTGAATTATGCGCGTTATAAAAAATGAAGTTAAATTCATAAAATAGATATTCTTATTAGGAAATTATAGCGTGTTATTTTTTGATAATGGAAAGGGGTTATTAATAGATCGTTGTGATAATAAGATAGATAATATTTGAGAAGTTGTACCGTCTTCATACGGCTTATACGGCTTATACGACTTGTGCATTGAGAATGTCCCTCGCTGCCATCACGAGGGACATGAATAAACTCAGGCTCGTTCAAATACCGTTGCAATACCCTGTCCCAGCCCGATGCACATTGTCGCCACGCCAAACTGAACATCGCGGCTTTCCATCAGATTAATCAATGTGGTAGAGATACGCGCGCCCGAGCAACCGAGCGGGTGACCCAGCGCAATCGCGCCACCATTGAGATTGACCTTTTCATCGAGCTGTTCCAGCAACCCCAAATCTTTAATGCAGGGTAGCGTCTGAGCGGCGAAGGCCTCATTGAGCTCAAAGAGACCGATATCGGTGAGGCTTAATCCTGCCCGCTTCAGTGCCAGCTTGGTGGCCGGAACCGGGCCGTAACCCATGATCGAAGGGTCGCAGCCAACTACAGCCATCGCCCGGATGCGAGCCCGTACGGGTAAACCTAATGACGCTGCGCGGGATTCGCTCATGATCAACATGGCTGCCGCACCATCGGACAACGCCGAGGATGAGGCGGCCGTCACCGTACCGTTAACCGGATCGAACGCCGGTTTGAGCGCCGCAAGGCTCTCGACGGTGGTGTCTGGGCGAATGACTTCATCATAATCGAAGCGTTGCAGCGCGCCGTCTGCATCATGCCCTGCCGTGGGGATGATTTCATGGCGAAAGGCCCCTGACTGGGTGGCGTGATGGGCCCGTTGGTGCGAACGTGCGGCGAACTGATCCTGCATCTCACGGCTAATATTGTGCATACGCCCCAGCATCTCGGCCGTGAGCCCCATCATACCTGCCGCCTTAGCTATGGTGCGGCTTAGTCCCGGATGAAAATCGACGCCATGATTCATCGGCACATGTCCCATATGCTCAACGCCACCGATTAAGCAAACGTCCGCATCGCCAACCATAATCATACGGGCGGCATCGTGGAGTGCTTGCATGGAGGAACCGCACAGCCGGTTAACCGTGGTCGCGGGGACATTCATCGGAATTTCTGCCAGCAAAGCAGCATTGCGGGCGACGTTGAAGCCTTGTTCCAGCGTCTGCTGCACACATCCCCAATAGATATCGTCGATCTCACGGGCGTCCAGCGCCGCGTTACGGCTTAATAGGCTGCGCATCAGATGCGCGGACAGATCTTCGGCTCTCACCTGACGGAAGGCTCCACCTTTGGAGCGTCCCATCGGCGTGCGTACGGCATCAACAATCACTACCTTTTCCATATTTCCTGCCCTCATGCCGGTTGACCGTAAGAAACGTCCGCGTGTGGCGCGACCGATGGGTAATAGCCTTCATTGTTTCTGGCTTTTGCTGCAAGCCGTCTGGCACCTGATAGATTGCGCCGAGGTGCGCCAACTGCTGCGCCGTCTCGACATAACGTTCGCTACCCAAGGTATCCAGATAGCGGCAGGCGCCGCCGTGGAAGGGAGGGAAACCTAGCCCGTATACCAGCGCCATGTCCGCTTCGGCCGGGCTGGCGACGATGCCTTCTTCCAGACAACGTGCGACTTCGTTAATCATTGGGATCATCATGCGAGCGATAATCTCTTCTGCACTGAACGCTTTTGTCGGTTGGCTGATGTCTTTAAGGAGCGTACCTACGGCTTCATCCTGCTCTTTACGCGGCTTGCCTTTGCTATCGGTTTGATAGCGGTAGAAGCCCAGACCGTTTTTCTGCCCGAAACGCTGATGTTCAAATAGCACGTCAATTGCGTCACGGTAATCTTTCGCCATGCGCTGTGGAAATCCTGCGGCCATGACGGCCTGAGCATGGTGAGCAGTGTCGATGCCGACAACATCCAGCAGATAGGCCGGACCCATCGGCCAACCGAATTTTTTCTCCATGACGTTATCAATATCGCGGAAATCGGCACCGTCTCTGAGCAGCAGGCTGAACGCAGCAAAGTAGGGGAACAGTACGCGATTCACGAAGAACCCAGGGCAGTCGTTCACGACAATCGGCGTTTTGCCCATCTTGCTGGCGTAAGCCACTATGCTGGCGATGGTGCTGTCGCTGGTTTGAGGGCCGCGAATAATTTCGACCAGCGGCATGCGGTGTACCGGGTTGAAGAAGTGCATTCCGCAGAAATTTTGCGGCCGTTTTAGCGATGCGGCCAGCGAAGCAATCGGGATGGTGGAGGTATTCGAAGCCAGAATCGTATTCTCGCTAACGTGCGATTCAGTTTCGGCGAGTACACTGGCTTTGATTTTCGGGTTCTCAACCACGGCCTCAACCACGATGTTGGTGCGCTCAAAGCCGGCGTAATCCAACGTTGGCTGAATGCTGGCCAGAATCGTCGCCATTTTCATTCCATCCAACTTGCCTCGTTCCATTTGTTTATTCAGGAGCTTGGCGGCTTCATTCATTCCCAGCGCAAGCGGCTTCTCATTGATATCTTTCATCCGAATCGGCACACCTTTGAACGCGGATTGATAGGCAATGCCACCGCCCATAATGCCTGCACCTAGAACGGCCGCTTGCTGCGGCACCGGTGTCTCGCCAATCAACTTCTTCGCTTTACCTTTAACATACTGATCGTTGAGGAAAATGCCGACGAGTGCCCGAGCTTCATTGGAACGCGCCAACTGAACGAAATGCTGCGTTTCGAGCTGCAATGCATCATCGCGTGTCATGGTCGCGGCGGCTTCGATAGTTTTGACCGCTAACATCGGTGCCGGATAGTGTTTCCCGGCGGTTTGTAGCACCATCGCTTTGGCGGTGGTAAAGCTCATCATGGCTTCAATCTTATTGAGTTTCAGCGCTTCAAGTTTCGGGCGCCGATAAGCCTGCCAGTCCAGTGAGCCGTTAATCGCCTGTTTCAACATCTTGATGGCAGCGGGAACCAGTTTGTCATTGGGCACCACGGCCTGCACCAGTCCCACTTTTAAGGCATCGGCTGCGATGACATCTTTACCAGCGGCGATAATTTCCAAGGCGCTATCTGTCCCCAGCAGGCGCGGCAGCCTGACCGTGCCGCCAAAACCCGGCATGATCCCTAGCTTCGTTTCTGGTAGGCCGATACGCGCATCCGGCGTCGCTAAACGAAAGTCGGTTGCCAGTACACATTCACAACCGCCTCCCAGCGCATAGCTATTAATCGCGGACAGCGTGGGAACGGGTAAATCCTCAAGGCGGCTAAAAATGCGGTTGGCGAAGACAAGCCATTCATGCAGCTTTTCGGCCGGTGCGGCAAAAAGAGAAAGAAATTCCGTGATATCGGCACCGACAATAAATGCCGGTTTGTCAGAGCGTAGCAGTAAGCCCTTCAGATTCGGCTGTTCCGCCAGAACGTCCAGCGCCTTACCCAGGCTGGCAACCGTGCGGGTATCTAGCTTGTTTACGGAGCCAGGGGCAGAAAATACCAGCTCGGCAATGCCGTCCTCAAGCCAGTTAAGGTAGAGGGATTCACCTTGATAAAGCATGTTTATCTCCGCTGTTTGTGTGAGTGATCTGGTATGACCAGATAATCGAATTGTGGTTTTAATGTTAATTTTTTGCAAACGAGAGATTAATTTTTTGCCGAATCGATCACAAAGCACCGGACGCTGCCCTTGGGGGATGCCTGTGTTAAAATGGAGAGATCATGTCGTGACGTACAAGGATACTCATGGAAAAGCTGGCTTCTTTATATCATCACCATCTGACGACGCTGCAAGCGCGTGCTCAGACGGTTTTAGCGCGCCATCAGCTTGACGCATTACTGATTCATTCTGGTGAGCTGTTGACCGTTTTTCTGGACGATCACGACTATCCTTTCAAGGTTAACCCACAGTTTAAAGCCTGGGTGCCCGTCACGCAGGTGCCGAATTGCTGGCTATGGGTTGATGGCGTTAATCCACCGAAGCTGTGGTTCTACTCACCGGTGGATTACTGGCATAACGTCGCGCCGGTGCCGGAGAGTTTCTGGACTGAAGAAATTGATATTACCGTGCTGCGGAATGCCGATGATATTGGGCAGTTGCTTCCGTCGCAGCGTGAGCGTGTTGCCTATATCGGCTACGCACCGCAACGGGCGCAGGATTTAGGGATTCGTGCAGACAATATTAATCCTCAGGGCGTGCTGGATTATCTGCACTACCATCGCGCTTATAAAACCGATTACGAGCTGGCTTGCATGCGTGAAGCGCAGAAGACGGCCGTTATCGGTCATCGGGCGGCGCATGAAGCGTTCCTGTCTGGTATGAGCGAATTTGATATTAATCTGGCGTATCTAACGGCCACCGGACATCGGGATATCGATGTCCCTTACGGCAATATCATTGCGTTAAATGAGCACGCCGCGGTGTTGCACTATACCCAGCTCGATCATCAGGTGCCTTCCGATGTCCGCAGCTTCCTGATCGATGCAGGTGCCGAGTATAACGGATATGCCGCCGATCTGACGCGTACCTATTCTGCGCAGAGCGACAGCGCATTTGCCCTGCTGATTAAAGATCTCAATCAGGAAATGCTCGCATTGATTGATACCGTTCAGGCGGGCGTGCGCTATACCGATTACCATATTCAGATGCATCAGCGGATTGCGAAGCTGCTGAAATCACACCAACTGGTGCGAGACATCAGTGAAGAGGCTATGGTGGAGCAGGGACTTACGTCACCTTTCCTGCCGCACGGTCTTGGCCATCCGCTGGGGTTGCAGGTGCATGATGTCGCTGGGTTTATGCAAGACGATCGCGGCACGCATCTGGCGGCACCGCCGCAGCATCCTTACCTGCGTTGTACCCGCGTACTTGAACCTGGAATGGTCATGACGATCGAACCGGGCATTTACTTCATCGAATCCTTGCTTGCTCCGTGGCGCGAGGGCGAATTGCGTCAGCACTTTGACTGGCAAAAAATCGATGCGCTGAAACCGTTTGGCGGTATCCGTATTGAGGATAATATTGTTATTCATGACGGGCGCGTGGAGAACATGACGCGCGACCTGAATCTGGCCTGATGCAAGCGTATCCAATCCCTGCTGAGTCAGTGAGTTTCAGTGAGGAAATCAAGAAAAGCCGCTTTACGACGATCCTGGCGGCAACGCCGGGAATCGACGCGGCGAAAGCGTTCATTCAGCAGGTCAGGGAAGAACACGCCTCTGCGGGCCACCACTGCTGGGCATTTGTTGCGGGCGCGCCTGATGACTCGCAGCAACTGGGTTTTTCTGACGATGGGGAGCCTTCCGGCACGGCAGGTAAGCCGATGTTATCGCAACTGATGGGAAGTGGCATCGGTGAAATTACGGCCGTGGTGGTGCGTTACTATGGTGGAATCCCGCTGGGTACCGGTGGGTTGGTGAAGGCCTATGGCGGTGGCGTTCAGCAAGCGCTGAAGCTGCTATCGCTGCAAGAGAAAGTATTGCAACAAGAGTATGGCTTACAATGTGACTATGCACTGTTGCCCCAGGTAGAATCCCTGATCTTCCTGCTTGGTGGAAAGGTTCTGCACAGTGAGTATGGCGTGGACGTCGTATTGCGGTTCTCTATCCCCGTTAGGGGAACCGAGGAAGCGGCAATGAAATTGCGTGATTTAAGCCGCGGTGCGTTGCATTTATTGCCGATTCCATAATAATCCCAGCGCTTTTTCATGAATCATTAAGGAATTCCCTGCGATGCACTTGCGCGCCATAACCCGTATTGTTGGCCAGTTGGTTATCCTGTTTTCCGGGACGATGGTTATTCCCGGACTGGTGGCGTTAATTTACCGCGATGGCGCAGGCCGAGCGTTTACGCAGACCTTTATTGTCGCGCTGGCGATTGGCATCATGCTGTGGTTACCAAACCGCAAACAGAAGCATGAACTGAAATCTCGTGAAGGGTTCCTCATCGTTGTTCTCTTCTGGACGGTGCTGGGAAGTGTCGGTGCGCTGCCTTTCCTGTTTGCTGAACATCCTAATTTGGGTGTGACGGATGCTTTCTTCGAATCGTTCTCTGGGTTAACGACAACGGGGGCAACCACGTTGGTCGGACTGGATTCACTGCCTAAAGCTATCCTGTTTTATCGACAGATGCTGCAATGGTTTGGTGGGATGGGGATCATCGTACTCGCCGTTGCCATCCTTCCGATCCTTGGTGTTGGTGGGATGCAGCTTTATCGTGCGGAGATGCCGGGGCCGTTGAAGGAAAACAAAATGCGCCCGCGTATTGCCGATACGGCAAAAACGCTGTGGCTGATTTATCTCTTACTCACCATCGCCTGCGCTGTCGCGCTTTGGCTGGCTGGGATGCCGGTATTTGATGCGATTGGGCACAGCTTCTCTACGGTGTCTGTCGGCGGGTTCTCCACTCACGATGCCAGTATCGGTTACTTCAACAGCCCGACGATCAATACCATCATCGCGATATTCCTACTGATTTCCGGCTGTAACTTTGGTTTGCACTTTGCTCTGCTGAGTGGCCGCAGCCTGAAGGTATACTGGCGCGATCCGGAATTTCGCATGTTCATTTTTGTTCAACTGTCGCTGGTGGCGGTGTGTACGATTGTCCTGTGGTTCCACCACGTTTATGACAGCGGGATGCAGACGATCAATCAAGCGTTCTTCCAGGTTGTCTCTATGGCGACAACGGCAGGGTTTACCACGGATAGCATTGCATCGTGGCCACTTTTCCTGCCGGTTTTGCTTCTGTGTTCTGCATTCATTGGCGGGTGTGCGGGCTCAACCGGGGGAGGCTTGAAAGTGATTCGTATCCTGCTGCTTTTCCTACAAGGGTCGCGTGAGCTTAAACGGTTGGTGCATCCGAATGCGGTTTATACGATTAAGCTGGGTCACCGGGCATTGCCAGAACGTATCCTTGAAGCCGTGTGGGGATTCTTCTCCGCGTATGCGCTGGTTTTTATTGTCAGCATGCTGGCCGTCATTGCGACAGGTGTTGATGATTTCTCCGCGTTTGCGGCGGTCGCGGCCACGTTGAATAACCTGGGGCCGGGGTTGGGCGTTGTCGCTGAGAATTTTACGTCGATGAATGATACGGCGAAATGGATTCTGATACTCACAATGCTGTTTGGCCGTTTGGAAGTCTTCACGCTTTTAGTGCTGTTTACGCCAACCTTCTGGCGGGAATAGTCCCCATAAGGATAAAGAACAATGAAAGCTTTGATCGTGTTTTCGAGTCGGGATGGGCAAACAAGAGCCATTGCCTCCTCTATTGCGAATACGCTGAAAGGAACTCTGGAGTGTGATGTTGTTAATGTACTTAATGCGAATGATATCGATCTGAGCCAATACGATCGGGTTGTGATTGGGGCATCGATTCGATACGGGCGCTTTCATCCTGCGGTAAATCAATTTATCCATAAGCATCTGACTTCTCTACAGCAGCTACCCAGCGCATTCTTCTCCGTGAACCTCACTGCGCGTAAGCCAGAAAAGCGCACAATACAAACCAATGCTTATACGCGTAAATTCCTGCTGAGCTCTCCCTGGCAGCCGGATTTGTGCTGTGTGTTTGCCGGAGCCTTGCGTTATCCACGTTACCGCTGGTTCGATCGGGTAATGATTCAACTGATTATGCGTATCACGGGGGGCGAAACGGATAGCACAAAAGAGGTTGAATATACGGACTGGCAGCAGGTTGCCCGTTTCGCTCAGGATTTCGCCCAATTAGCGGCGAAAAATCCGGCATAACGGCGTCTTTTAATTCGCTTTGCTGAAAAAATCCCCATTCGAAAATTATTTTGCATTTAGCGCTTGTCAGGCGGCGAGAAGTCCCTATAATGCGCCTCCACTGACACGGCAACAGCGACTTACGCGGTTGCGGTAACAGAAAAAGATTCAACGAAGGCGGTCAGTAATGACTTGACTTCACAGCGGAAAAGCATAATATATGCGGCCCGCGCCACGGAAGATGTGGCACTGCTCTTTAACAATTTAATCAGACAATCTGTGTGGGCACTCACAAGACCGTATCTTAACGATATAAAAAGTCTTGAAGAGTGAACAACAGTAAATTCATTACGAATAAACAGTTTTAATTCTTTGAGCATCGCTGACGAGTTCAGCAAATCAAACAAATCTTAAATTGAAGAGTTTGATCATGGCTCAGATTGAACGCTGGCGGCAGGCCTAACACATGCAAGTCGAGCGGTAGCACAGAGGAGCTTGCTCCTTGGGTGACGAGCGGCGGACGGGTGAGTAATGTCTGGGAAACTGCCTGATGGAGGGGGATAACTACTGGAAACGGTAGCTAATACCGCATAACGTCTTCGGACCAAAGAGGGGGACCTTCGGGCCTCTTGCCATCAGATGTGCCCAGATGGGATTAGCTAGTAGGTGAGGTAATGGCTCACCTAGGCGACGATCCCTAGCTGGTCTGAGAGGATGACCAGCCACACTGGAACTGAGACACGGTCCAGACTCCTACGGGAGGCAGCAGTGGGGAATATTGCACAATGGGCGCAAGCCTGATGCAGCCATGCCGCGTGTGTGAAGAAGGCCTTCGGGTTGTAAAGCACTTTCAGCGGGGAGGAAGGCGGTGAGGTTAATAACCTCATCGATTGACGTTACCCGCAGAAGAAGCACCGGCTAACTCCGTGCCAGCAGCCGCGGTAATACGGAGGGTGCAAGCGTTAATCGGAATGACTGGGCGTAAAGCGCACGCAGGCGGTTTGTTAAGTCAGATGTGAAATCCCCGAGCTTAACTTGGGAACTGCATTTGAAACTGGCAAGCTAGAGTCTTGTAGAGGGGGGTAGAATTCCAGGTGTAGCGGTGAAATGCGTAGAGATCTGGAGGAATACCGGTGGCGAAGGCGGCCCCCTGGACAAAGACTGACGCTCAGGTGCGAAAGCGTGGGGAGCAAACAGGATTAGATACCCTGGTAGTCCACGCTGTAAACGATGTCGATTTGGAGGTTGTGCCCTTGAGGCGTGGCTTCCGGAGCTAACGCGTTAAATCGACCGCCTGGGGAGTACGGCCGCAAGGTTAAAACTCAAATGAATTGACGGGGGCCCGCACAAGCGGTGGAGCATGTGGTTTAATTCGATGCAACGCGAAGAACCTTACCTACTCTTGACATCCACAGAACTTAGCAGAGATGCTTTGGTGCCTTCGGGAACTGTGAGACAGGTGCTGCATGGCTGTCGTCAGCTCGTGTTGTGAAATGTTGGGTTAAGTCCCGCAACGAGCGCAACCCTTATCCTTTGTTGCCAGCGGTTCGGCCGGGAACTCAAAGGAGACTGCCAGTGATAAACTGGAGGAAGGTGGGGATGACGTCAAGTCATCATGGCCCTTACGAGTAGGGCTACACACGTGCTACAATGGCGTATACAAAGAGAAGCGACCTCGCGAGAGCAAGCGGACCTCATAAAGTACGTCGTAGTCCGGATTGGAGTCTGCAACTCGACTCCATGAAGTCGGAATCGCTAGTAATCGTAGATCAGAATGCTACGGTGAATACGTTCCCGGGCCTTGTACACACCGCCCGTCACACCATGGGAGTGGGTTGCAAAAGAAGTAGGTAGCTTAACCTTCGGGAGGGCGCTTACCACTTTGTGATTCATGACTGGGGTGAAGTCGTAACAAGGTAACCGTAGGGGAACCTGCGGTTGGATCACCTCCTTACCAAGAAGATGTGTGTTAAGTGAAGTGCTCACACAGATTGTCTGATGAAAATAATGAGCAAAAGCGTCAACAAAGTACGGTGTCGTGTCCCCTTCGTCTAGAGGCCTAGGACACCGCCCTTTCACGGCGGTAACAGGGGTTCGAATCCCCTAGGGGACGCCAGCGCATCCGACCATTCCGGTGAAAGCGGGGGTCTTCAGTAAGTCAACGACTTACCTCATATCTTAAAACTGATTAGTGATAGTCAGGGTTTAAGATATTGCTCTTTAACAATCTGGAACAAGCTGAAAATTGAAACATGACAGCTGAACGAGCGTGGTGCCTGCGGGTATTCATGACGAGTCAGTCTGTCAATGAGTCTCTCAAATAATCGCAGCGCGATGATGAATCAAAAACATCTTCGGGTTGTGAGGTTAAGCGACTAAGCGTACACGGTGGATGCCTAGGCAGTCAGAGGCGATGAAGGGCGTGCTAATCTGCGATAAGCGTCGGTAAGCTGATATGAAGCGTTATACCCGACGATACCCGAATGGGGAAACCCAGTGTGTTTCGACACACTATCATTATGTGAATCCATAGCGTAATGAGGCGAACCGGGGGAACTGAAACATCTCAGTACCCCGAGGAAAAGAAATCAACCGAGATTCCCCCAGTAGCGGCGAGCGAACGGGGAAGAGCCCAGAACCTGAATCAGTTTGTGTGTTAGTGGAAGCGTCTGGAAAGTCGCACAGTAAAGGGTGATAGTCCCGTACACAAAAATGCACAAGTTGTGAGTTCGATGAGTAGGGCGGGACACGTGACATCCTGTCTGAATATGGGGGGACCATCCTCCAAGGCTAAATACTCCTGACTGACCGATAGTGAACCAGTACCGTGAGGGAAAGGCGAAAAGAACCCCGGCGAGGGGAGTGAAATAGAACCTGAAACCGTGTACGTACAAGCAGTGGGAGCATCCTTCGGGGTGTGACTGCGTACCTTTTGTATAATGGGTCAGCGACTTATATTCTGTAGCAAGGTTAACCGTATAGGGGAGCCGCAGGGAAACCGAGTCTTAACTGGGCGTTAAGTTGCAGGGTATAGACCCGAAACCCGGTGATCTAGCCATGGGCAGGTTGAAGGTTGGGTAACACTAACTGGAGGACCGAACCGACTAATGTTGAAAAATTAGCGGATGACTTGTGGCTGGGGGTGAAAGGCCAATCAAACCGGGAGATAGCTGGTTCTCCCCGAAAGCTATTTAGGTAGCGCCTCGTGAACTCATCTTCGGGGGTAGAGCACTGTTTCGGCTAGGGGGTCATCCCGACTTACCAACCCGATGCAAACTACGAATACCGAAGAATGTTATCACGGGAGACACACGGCGGGTGCTAACGTTCGTCGTGAAGAGGGAAACAACCCAGACCGCCAGCTAAGGTCCCAAAGTCATGGTTAAGTGGGAAACGATGTGGGAAGGCATAGACAGCCAGGATGTTGGCTTAGAAGCAGCCATCATTTAAAGAAAGCGTAATAGCTCACTGGTCGAGTCGGCCTGCGCGGAAGATGTAACGGGGCTAAACCATGCACCGAAGCTGCGGCAGCGACACTTAGTGTTGTTGGGTAGGGGAGCGTTCTGTAAGCCTGCGAAGGTGGCCTGTGAGGGTTGCTGGAGGTATCAGAAGTGCGAATGCTGACATAAGTAACGATAATGCGGGTGAAAAACCCGCACGCCGGAAGACCAAGGGTTCCTGTCCAACGTTAATCGGGGCAGGGTGAGTCGACCCCTAAGGCGAGGCTGAAAAGCGTAGTCGATGGGAAACAGGTTAATATTCCTGTACTGGGTGTTACTGCGAAGGGGGGACGGAGAAAGCTAGGTTATCCGGGCGACGGTTGTCCCGGTTTAAGCGTGAAGGTGGGTGACTTTGGTAAATCCGGGTCATCGTTAACACTGAGGCGTGATGACGAGTCACTACGGTGATGAAGTAACTGATGCTACGCTTCCAGGAAAAGCCTCTAAGCTCCAGGTAACACCGAATCGTACCCCAAACCGACACAGGTGGTCAGGTAGAGAATACTCAGGCGCTTGAGAGAACTCGGGTGAAGGAACTAGGCAAAATGGTGCCGTAACTTCGGGAGAAGGCACGCTGATGGTAGGTGAAGTGACTTGCTCATGGAGCTGAAATCAGTCGAAGATACCAGCTGGCTGCAACTGTTTAATAAAAACACAGCACTGTGCAAACACGAAAGTGGACGTATACGGTGTGACGCCTGCCCGGTGCCGGAAGGTTAATTGATGGGGTCAGCCGCAAGGCGAAGCTCTTGATCGAAGCCCCGGTAAACGGCGGCCGTAACTATAACGGTCCTAAGGTAGCGAAATTCCTTGTCGGGTAAGTTCCGACCTGCACGAATGGCGTAATGATGGCCAGGCTGTCTCCACCCGAGACTCAGTGAAATTGAACTCGCTGTGAAGATGCAGTGTACCCGCGGCAAGACGGAAAGACCCCGTGAACCTTTACTATAGCTTGACACTGAACCTTGAGCCTTGATGTGTAGGATAGGTGGGAGGCTTTGAAGTGTGGACGCCAGTCTGCATGGAGCCAACCTTGAAATACCACCCTTTAATGTTTGATGTTCTAACGTAGACCCGTAATCCGGGTTGCGGACAGTGTCTGGTGGGTAGTTTGACTGGGGCGGTCTCCTCCCAAAGCGTAACGGAGGAGCACGAAGGTTAGCTAATCCTGGTCGGACATCAGGAGGTTAGTGCAAAGGCATAAGCTAGCTTGACTGCGAGAGTGACAGCTCGAGCAGGTGCGAAAGCAGGTCTTAGTGATCCGGTGGTTCTGAATGGAAGGGCCATCGCTCAACGGATAAAAGGTACTCCGGGGATAACAGGCTGATACCGCCCAAGAGTTCATATCGACGGCGGTGTTTGGCACCTCGATGTCGGCTCATCACATCCTGGGGCTGAAGTAGGTCCCAAGGGTATGGCTGTTCGCCATTTAAAGTGGTACGCGAGCTGGGTTTAGAACGTCGTGAGACAGTTCGGTCCCTATCTGCCGTGGGCGTTGGAAGATTGAGAGGGGTTGCTCCTAGTACGAGAGGACCGGAGTGAACGCACCACTGGTGTACGGGTTGTGATGCCAATTGCATTGCCCGGTAGCTAAGTGCGGAAGAGATAACCGCTGAAAGCATCTAAGCGGGAAACTTGCCTCGAGATGAGTCTTCCCTGGGCACTTGATGCCCCTGAAGGGCCGTTGAAGACGACGACGTAGATAGGCTGGGTGTGTAAGCGTAGCGATACGTTGAGCTAACCAGTACTAATGACCCGAGAGGCTTAACCTTACAACACCGAAGGTGTTTTGTGGGTGACGAAAGACTCATATAACCGATATTCAGCTTGTTTTAGGATTGGTTCTGATGGTTGCGGAGATGACAGAGAAATAGGGTCATGTTAAGTAACGGTTGGAATGAAACAGAATTTGCCTGGCGGCGATAGCGCGGTGGTCCCACCTGACCCCATGCCGAACTCAGAAGTGAAACGCCGTAGCGCCGATGGTAGTGTGGGGCTTCCCCATGTGAGAGTAGGGAACTGCCAGGCATCAAACAGTGGAAAGCCCCTGTCGGAAGACAGGGGCTTTTGCTATACGCGTTTGGAACGACTGTTTATCCGTATCCGGTGGCAAAAGACAGTCGGTATCTTGCGTAGATCAGGTAGACTATGTGATATCTGAATTAGTAGGTATTTCTATCATGGCGTCGAGCGTTATTTCATTAAAGTCTTATAACTCTTTCTCATTACCTGTTTCCGCATCTTGTCTTAAGGTTGCGGATACTCAGGAGAAATTGATTGAGGGATGGCGAGTCGCCAGCGCATCACAAGAGCCGATTTTATTGCTAGGGGAAGGGAGTAATGTCCTTTTTCTTGAGGATTTCTTAGGCACTATTCTGTTAAATCGGCTCAAGGGTATAGATATTCGAGAAGAAAGCGATGGCTGGTATCTTCATGTTGGTGCAGGTGAGAATTGGCATCAATTAGTTGAATATACGCTTAGGCGTGGTATTGCAGGGTTAGAAAATCTGGCATTAATTCCAGGATGTGTGGGTTCTGCACCGATACAGAATATTGGTGCGTACGGTATCGAATTACAGCATGTTTGTGATTATGTTGACGTGTTGGATCTGGCTGAAGGTAACGTCATGCGTTTTCCCTCTGAGGAATGCCAGTTCGATTACCGTGAAAGCATATTTAAGCATCAATACCGCTCTGGGTTTGCGATTACCGCAGTAGGCTTCTTTTAAAGAAAGAGTGGAATCCTATACTTAACTACGGTGATTTGGTCAAGCTGGACCCTACAAATGTTACGCCACAGCAGATATTTGATTCCGTATGCCATATGCGCCGAAGCAAACTTCCTGATCCTACCGTGACCGGTAATGCCGGTAGCTTCTTCAAAAATCCGATAATTACACCGCAGCATGCTGAACGTGTTTTACGAGAGAATCCAAATGCCCCTCAGTATTTACAAGCTGATGGCAATGTTAAATTGGCCGCCGGGTGGTTGATTGATCAGTGCAATCTTAAAGGATTTCAGTTTGGTGGTGCAGCTGTTCATGAGAAACAGGCATTAGTTCTAATTAATAAAAATAATGCAAAAGCTCCGATGTTGTCGAATTAGCGCGTTACGTCCGCAATCAGGTTGCTGCAAAATTCTCCATAGAGCTGGAGCCTGAAGTTCGCTTTATTGCTGCGCATGGTGAGGTCAATGCCATCGAGGTATTATCATGAAAGATATTACAGTTCCTCTTAAACTAATTAAAATCCTCTCTGATGGCGAATTTTATTCCGGTGAATTACTGGGTGAAATGATGGGGATGAGTCGAGCGGCGATTAATAAACATATTCAAACTATACGTGATTGGGGAATTGATGTTTTTACTGTGACGGGCAAGGGCTATTCTTTACCTGCGCCTATGCAGTTATTAGACGAGGAGGCTATCCTCAAGCACCTACCAGAAGGTGGTGTGACCGTTTTACCTGTCGTTGATTCTACTAATCAGTATATTTTAGAACGATTGGACACCTTATCCTCCGGTGATGCATGCCTTGCTGAATATCAGCAATCTGGGCGTGGTCGTCGGGGCAGGCAATGGTTCTCGCCCTTTGGTGCAAATTTATATTTGTCTTTATACTGGCGCCTAGAACAGGGACCTGCTGCGGCTGTTGGAGTTAGTTTGGTTATCGGCATCGTAATGGCAGAAGTGCTACATAAGCTTGGTGCTGATGGTGTTCGAGTCAAATGGCCCAATGATTTATATTTGAAGGATAGAAAACTAGCAGGAATTCTTGTCGAACTTACCGGAAAAACGGGAGATGCCGCTAATCTGGTCATTGGAGCTGGCATTAATTTACAGATGAGAGAGCCTGCTCCAGATACGATTAGTCAAGGCTGGATAAATTTACAAGAGGCAGGTATAGATATTAATCGCAATATACTCGCTTCGACTCTTATTTCTGAATTAAGAGGGGCTTTGGCTATCTTTGAACTACAAGGCCTTGAACCATTTATTCCCAGATGGGAAAAATTGGATAACTATTTTAATCGCCCGGTTCGTTTGATTATCGGTAATCGTGAAATATATGGAATCGACCGAGGAATAGATCGTCAAGGGGCGCTGCTCTTAGAAAACGATGGGTTGGTCACGCCATATATTGGTGGGGAGATTTCTCTGCGTGGTGCGTGAAAAAAGGGGATTAACCCCTTTATATTTATTCGCTTTTCACTTTCTCAATCGCACACATTCAACGGCATGATTAGCGCTTTTAGTCATAATAAGACTGGCTCTTTCTCGAGTAGGTAGAATATTTTCTTTTAGATTAAGCCCATTAATTTCTTTCCATAATTGAGAGGCAATACCAACAGCCTCTTCTTCTGTCAGTTTTGCATAATTATGAAAATATGAATTTGGATTTGAGAATGCACCCTGCCTGAATTTTAAAAAACGATTTATATACCATGTTTGTAGTAGTGTTTCTGGTGCATCGACATAGATAGAGAAATCAACAAAGTCAGAGACGAAAACTCTATGTGGATCATGTGGATAGTCCATCCCACTCTGTAGAACATTTAAGCCTTCTAATATTAAAATATCAGGTTGTTCCAACACCTTATTGTTATTAGGAACGATGTCGTATGTTAGATGAGAATACGTTGAGCGGTGACTTTGTGTGTTCCTGATTTTATATCAGAAACGAATTTTACCAGGCTATGCATATCATATGATTGCGGAAAGCCTTTTTCTTCATTAAGTCGCGTTCTTTTAGCACTCTATTTGGATGAAGAAATCCATCGGTTGTAATAAGTTCTACGCTGCGGTGTTCTGGCCAGCGGCTTAATAGCGCTTGTAGCACACGGGCTGTGGTACTTTCCCTACAGCGACACTACCTGCGATGCCGATTATGTAAGGTATTTTTTGGCCATCGGTTCCTAAAAACTGCTCAAGCACAGCCTGACGGCGTAAATTAGAGCTTATATAGAAATTGAGCAGGCGAGATAGCGGCAGATAAATTTCCGCGACTTCGTCTAATGAAAGGTCTTCGTTAATGCCTTTGAGCTTAACGATTTCTTCCTCTGTCAGCGTTAACGGGACGGAATCGCGCAAGGCGGCCCATTGGCTGCGGTTAAATTGTAGATATGGCGTGGCCAAGGATTGCTCTCTGTTGCTCATAAGTCGTGTTCTGCCTGCTTCACAGGTAAGAAAAGGGACTCTCAGCTCAGCGAAGAAAACGGGCTATTAGTTTAGCCAACGCGATGATCGCGGCACCTTCTCTTATGCAATAAATTTTTGATAATGGGCAGGTTAACACTTTGCTGCTAGAAAGAAGAAGAGAAAATCGGTGCTGTACCCGATGCTTCTATGTTTACGCATCGGGTACTCGCTAGCTGGCGATGGCTTTACCTAAACCATTCACAGCAAAGAGGCGCTTATAATAGATGGCCGTTGGGTGGTAATAACCATCAGGCGTGCAAGCATAGTCTGGCAATTCTCCCAGGTGGCGATAACCCAAGGCTCGGTAGAACGCTTCTGCCGGGGAGCCTGCTTGGGTGTCTAAGTAGAGTAACCCTCTTTGTTGGAAAAGCGCGTGCTTTTCCAGTAAATGAATGAGTTGTCTGCCTATTCCCGCTCTGCGTACTCGGCTATGAACTAACAATTTTTGAATTTCAGCCCTGTTTCTCCCGTTTGGCTTTTGACACAACTCTAGCTGTACACTTCCGACGATACCTTCCTCGCCGCGCGCTGCCCATAGTATGCGGTCACCGTTGGCGACAGATGCCTGTAAGCCATGAAAATATTCCATAGCTTCTTTGTGGTGCAGAGGTGATTGATATCCAACAGAAGCGCCTTTTTCTACAGCATCTATTAATAGATTGGCCAGTTCTTCACGATAGACAGGTAAGGTTGCCGCATTGAGTTGAACTATTTTCATCGTACTTTGCCCGTTCTTCAGAAATTTGTTTCTAAACAAGCAAAATGCATTCCAAGCCTGTTTTCTTAGAAAAGTGAGCAAAATAGCATCTGTCAGTGCAGAGTCTGCCCCTTAAAGGGCAACATTCCATTATTGGTGCAAGAGACATTGAGGAGATGTTGACGGTGAAATCGCCATTTTGTTAGATGGAATTGGTGGTTCTTTGCGCTAATTCTGATTGCTGATCTAGATTTATGGCTGAATTTGGATAAAATCTAAGCGATAGCGCATTTTACGCAATTTTTTTGTTGCATCGAGCGTTCTGTCTACCTAGAATGCGCAGCACTTGAAGCCGGCTTAGCTCAGTAGGTAGAGCAACTGACTTGTAATCAGTAGGTCACCAGTTCGATTCCGGTAGCCGGCACCATCAAGTACAAACAACCAGGTGGGGTTCCCGAGCGGCCAAAGGGAGCAGACTGTAAATCTGCCGTCACAGACTTCGAAGGTTCGAATCCTTCCCCCACCACCAAATTCAATCCTGGTAACAGGATATTCGATACGGTAGTAAGACTGAGCCGGATCGACGAAGGCGGGGTCTATAAATTCTTATTCCCCAATTTCAAAATCTACAGAAAAATTAGGTAGCCGAGTTCCAGGATGCGGGCATCGTATAATGGCTATTACCTCAGCCTTCCAAGCTGATGATGTGGGTTCGATTCCCACTGCCCGCTCCAAGATGTGCTGATATAGCTCAGTTGGTAGAGCGCACCCTTGGTAAGGGTGAGGTCGGCAGTTCGAATCTGCCTATCAGCACCACTTCCTTTTCCTCCTCCTGATTTTCTTTCTGTGAATAAATTCAGCAAGCTATTGCTTGGTTGATGTGGTGATACCACCGATTTATCCGTGTCTTAGAGGGACAATCGATGTCTAAAGAAAAATTTGAACGTACAAAACCGCACGTTAACGTCGGTACTATCGGCCACGTTGACCATGGTAAAACAACGCTGACCGCTGCAATCACTACCGTTCTGGCTAAAACCTACGGTGGTAACGCGCGTGCATTCGACCAGATCGATAACGCACCAGAAGAAAAAGCACGTGGTATCACCATCAACACGTCTCACGTTGAATACGATACCCCGTCTCGCCACTACGCGCACGTTGACTGCCCAGGACACGCCGACTATGTGAAAAACATGATCACCGGTGCTGCTCAGATGGACGGCGCGATCCTGGTTGTTGCTGCGACTGACGGCCCAATGCCTCAGACCCGTGAGCACATCCTGCTGGGTCGTCAGGTTGGCGTTCCTTTCATCATCGTGTTCCTGAACAAATGTGACATGGTTGATGACGAAGAGCTGCTGGAACTGGTTGAGATGGAAGTGCGTGAGCTGCTGTCTCAATACGATTTCCCAGGCGACGACACACCAGTCGTTCGTGGTTCTGCGCTGAAAGCGCTGGAAGGCGAAGCTGAGTGGGAAGCAAAAATCATCGAACTGGCAGAGCATCTGGATTCTTATATCCCAGAGCCAGAGCGTGCAATTGACAAGCCGTTCCTGCTGCCAATCGAAGACGTATTCTCCATC
The DNA here is from genome assembly GCA_021907015.1 of Pectobacterium sp. PL152. Taxonomy (GTDB): domain Bacteria; phylum Pseudomonadota; class Gammaproteobacteria; order Enterobacterales; family Enterobacteriaceae; genus Pectobacterium. Next base: position 2,774,903 of record CP091064.1, read on the forward strand.
TCCGGCCGTGGTACCGTTGTTACCGGTCGTGTAGAGCGCGGTATCGTTAAAGTCGGTGAAGAAGTTGAAATCGTTGGTATCAAAGATACCGCGAAATCTACCTGTACTGGCGTAGAAATGTTCCGCAAACTGCTGGACGAAGGCCGTGCGGGTGAGAACGTTGGTGTTCTGCTGCGTGGTATCAAGCGTGAAGAAATCGAACGTGGTCAGGTACTGGCTAAGCCGGGTTCAATCAAGCCACACACCAAGTTCGAATCAGAAGTGTATATCCTGAGCAAGGATGAAGGCGGCCGTCATACTCCGTTCTTCAAAGGCTACCGTCCTCAGTTCTACTTCCGTACAACTGACGTAACGGGCACCATCGAACTGCCAGAAGGCGTAGAGATGGTAATGCCGGGCGACAACATCAAAATGGTTGTTACCCTGATCCACCCAATCGCGATGGATGACGGCTTGCGTTTCGCAATCCGTGAAGGCGGCCGTACAGTAGGCGCGGGCGTTGTTGCTAAAGTTATCGCTTAATCGCTGATAACGTTTGACGCGACACGCGATAAAAGGGCATCATTTGATGCCCTTTTTCTACGCTGTCATGGTAGAACCTATCTCATCAGCGATTGTGAGATATAATCATTGGTGAGATAGGCTCTGTAGATACGGCGTAAATACCGAATTATTCGTTTTACAGAACATCTTTCGGTTTGGTTGCTCCGTGGTTACGGGGCAAAGTTATTTGTCTGAATCATTGTGACAGGTTGGTTTATGAGTGCGAATACCGAAGCTCAGGATAGTGGGCGTGGCCTGGAAGTGATTAAGTGGCTGGTAGTAGGTGCCTTGCTGGTTGTTGCGATTGTTGGCAATTATTATTACCGCGAATTTAGTCTTCCTCTGCGTGCATTGGCCGTTGTTATCCTGATCGCCGCTGCCGGTGGTGTGGCACTGCTGACCACGAAAGGCAAAGCAACCGTAGCGTTTGCTCGCGAAGCGCGTACTGAAGTGCGCAAAGTAATTTGGCCGACTCGTCAGGAAACGTTACACACCACGTTAATCGTTGCCGCGGTGACTGCCGTGATGTCACTGATTTTGTGGGGACTGGATGGAATTCTGGTCCGTTTGGTATCGTTTATCACTGGCCTGAGGTTCTAAGATGTCTGAAGCTCCAAAAAAACGTTGGTACGTCGTTCAGGCGTTCTCTGGTTTTGAAGGTCGCGTAGCACAATCACTGCGTGAGCATATCAAACTCCATAATATGGAAGAACTGTTTGGCGAAGTCATGGTGCCTACTGAAGAAGTAGTCGAAATCCGTGGTGGCCAGCGTCGCAAGAGCGAGCGCAAGTTTTTCCCTGGTTATGTCTTGGTACAGATGGTGATGGAAGATGCCAGCTGGCATCTTGTACGCAGCGTACCTCGTGTTATGGGGTTCATTGGCGGTACATCCGATCGTCCTGCGCCAATCAGTGACAAAGAAGTGGATGCGATTATGAATCGCCTCCAGCAGGTTGGTGACAAACCACGTCCGAAAACGCTGTTTGAACCGGGTGAAATGGTTCGTGTTAACGACGGTCCATTTGCTGACTTTAACGGTGTTGTCGAAGAAGTTGACTATGAGAAGAGCCGCCTGAAGGTGTCTGTCTCTATTTTTGGTCGTGCAACGCCGGTTGAGCTGGACTTTGCTCAGGTCGAAAAAGGCTGATTGCCCCACAAGACTTGCTGGAAATAGCTACTTGCCTATGGCGCGAAATTAACCTATAATTTCGCGCCTTTTGTTTTTCAGGGGCCTTAACGGCGTCTGAAACGTAATACAAACCACGGGGAGCCTTTCACTAGGCGCTATTACCCAATTGAGGAAAGTTAAATGGCCAAGAAAGTACAAGCCTATGTCAAGCTGCAAGTTGCAGCTGGTATGGCTAACCCAAGCCCACCGGTAGGTCCGGCTCTGGGTCAGCAGGGTGTGAACATCATGGAATTCTGTAAGGCGTTCAATGCTAAAACTGAAAGCGTTGAAAAAGGTCTGCCGATTCCTGTTGTTATTACCGTTTATTCTGACCGTTCTTTCACCTTCGTTACCAAAACGCCTCCAGCAGCTGTTCTGCTGAAGAAAGCGGCTGGTATCAAGTCTGGTTCCGGTAAGCCGAACAAAGACAAAGTTGGTAAAGTAACGAGCGCTCAGGTTCGTGAAATCGCAGAAACTAAAGCTGCGGACATGACTGGTTCTGATGTAGACGCTATGGCGCGTTCTATCGCAGGTACCGCTCGTTCCATGGGCCTGGTAGTGGAGGATTAATAAATGGCTAAGCTGACCAAGCGCATGCGCGTGATCCGTGACAAAGTTGATGTAACTAAACAGTACGACATCAACGAAGCTGTTGCTCTGCTCAAAGAGCTGGCCACTGCTAAGTTCGTAGAAAGTGTAGACGTAGCTGTTAACCTCGGCATCGATGCACGTAAATCTGACCAAAACGTTCGCGGTGCAACCGTTCTGCCTCACGGCACCGGTCGTTCTGTTCGCGTAGCAGTCTTCACCCAAGGTGCAAACGCTGAAGCTGCTAAAGCTGCTGGCGCTGAGTTCGTGGGCATGGAAGATCTGGCTGATCAGATCAAGAAAGGCGAAATGGGCTTTGACGTTGTTATTGCTTCTCCAGATGCAATGCGCGTTGTTGGCCAAGTGGGCCAGGTTCTGGGTCCACGTGGCCTGATGCCAAACCCGAAAGTGGGTACTGTAACACCTAACGTTGCTGAAGCTGTTAACAATGCTAAAGCAGGCCAGGTTCGTTACCGTAACGACAAGAACGGTATCATCCATACCACTATCGGTAAGGTTGATTTCGACTCTAACAAATTGAAAGAAAACCTGGAAGCCTTGCTGGTTGCGCTGAAAAAAGCAAAACCATCTCAGGCGAAAGGCGTGTACATCAAGAAAGTTAGCCTGTCTACCACTATGGGCGCTGGCGTTGCTATCGACCAGAGCGGTCTGAACGCTGCTGCTAACTAATAGCTTTTGTTCCGCTTTACTCGGGTGTGAGATTTACCTATAATTTTACGCCCGTTGTTCCTCAAGTGGGATAACGCAAGAATTTTCGGTTGGAGCCTGGCCTATCCAGGCCTCCGTCCAAGACCGCAGGTGTTTCGAAAGAAACTTAATCTTCCTGCGTAGACGGTGACAGAGCCTAAATAACGTTTTTCTTTTTTATAAAGAATAATTTTTTACTGGATTCTGCTCACCGTGTTTCAACGCTTATCTCTAATTTTGGCGATAAGTGAAGTGAGTTCCGGAGATTTTCTCCGGCTAAATCCAGGAGCAAAAGCTAATGGCATTAAATCTTCAAGACAAACAAGCGATTGTTGCTGAAGTCAGCGAAGTAGCCAAAGGTGCGCTGTCTGCGGTTGTTGCGGATTCCCGTGGCGTTACCGTTGATAAAATGACCGAACTGCGTAAAGCAGGTCGTGAAGCTGGCGTTTACATGCGTGTTGTTCGTAACACCCTGCTGCGCCGCGTCGTTGAAGGCACTCAATTTGAATGCCTGAAAGACACGTTTGTTGGTCCGACCCTGATTGCATATTCTATGGAACACCCGGGCGCTGCTGCTCGTTTGTTCAAAGAGTTCGCGAAAGCGAATGCAAAATTTGAGGTCAAAGCTGCAGCCTTTGAAGGTGAGCTGATCCCGGCGGCTCAAATTGACCGTCTGGCAACGCTGCCGACTTACGAAGAAGCACTGGCACGTCTGATGTCGACCATGAAAGAAGCCGCTGCAGGCAAACTGGTCCGCACTCTGGCTGCTGTTCGCGATGCAAAAGAAGCTGCGTAATAGCGCTTTCTTTTCTAACGCACTTGCTAACGTATAAACTATTTCTGATTCTTAGGAACAATTGTTATGTCTATCACTAAAGATCAAATTCTGGAAGCAGTAGCAGCTATGTCTGTAATGGATGTTGTTGAGCTGGTTTCTGCTATGGAAGAAAAATTCGGTGTTTCTGCTGCTGCTGCTGTAGCTGTTGCTGCTGGCCCAGCTGAAGTTGCTGAAGAAAAAACTGAGTTCGACGTTGTGCTGAAAGGCATCGGCGCTAACAAAGTTGCTGTAATCAAAGCTGTTCGTGGCGCGACTGGTCTGGGCCTGAAAGAAGCCAAAGATCTGGTTGAATCTGCACCAGCAGTTCTGAAAGAAGGCGTGAGCAAAGATGACGCTGAAGCACTGAAAAAATCACTGGAAGAAGCTGGCGCAGAAGTTGAAGTTAAATAAGCCAATCTTTCAGGTTGCAGCCTGATTTATTAGGCTGATGGCTGGTGACTTTTAGTCACCAGCCTTTTTGCGCTGTAGGGCATCGATGGGCTTTCGCACTGTTTAGCCATTGATTTCCCCAATATTTTTTTCTATTGACGACTTAATATACTGCTTTCCAGAACGGGCTCCTGCCTGAGCAAAAGCGATGAAATGGTTTAAGAGTAATAGAAAGACGTATTACGGAAAGTTCCCCATTTTCCGACCAACATAAATAGTGTTGCATGAACTGTCCTTCTTAGGGCAGACAGAGTGGTTCGACTTGTCAGCTAGCTGAGGAACCCTATGGTTTACTCCTATACCGAGAAAAAACGCATTCGTAAGGATTTTGGTAAACGTCCGCAGGTTTTGGACGTACCTTATCTCCTTTCTATCCAACTTGACTCGTTCCAGAAGTTTATCGAGCAAGACCCGGAAGGTCAGTACGGTTTGGAAGCTGCATTCCGTTCTGTTTTCCCCATAAAAAGCTATAGCGGTAATTCAGAGCTGCAATACGTTAGCTATCGCTTGGGCGAGCCAGTATTTGACGTTAAAGAATGTCAGATCCGTGGTGTGACGTTCTCTGCGCCGCTGCGCGTGAAACTGCGCCTGGTGATCTACGAGCGCGAAGCGCCTGAAGGCACCGTTAAAGACATCAAAGAACAAGAAGTTTACATGGGCGAAATTCCGCTCATGACCGACAACGGTACCTTCGTGATCAACGGCACTGAGCGTGTAATCGTATCTCAGCTGCATCGTAGTCCAGGTGTGTTCTTCGATAGCGACAAAGGTAAAACCCACTCTTCAGGTAAGGTGCTGTATAACGCACGTATTATTCCTTACCGTGGTTCCTGGTTGGATTTCGAGTTTGATCCGAAGGATAACCTGTTTGTTCGTATCGACCGTCGCCGCAAATTGCCTGCGACCATTATCCTGCGCGCGCTGGGTTACTCCACCGAACAGATTCTCGATCTTTTCTTCGATAAAATTGTCTATGAAATCAATGGCAATAAATTGCAGATGGATCTGGTTCCTGAGCGCCTGCGTGGTGAAACCGCATCGTTTGATATTGAAGCGAACGGTAAAGTTTATATCGAAAAAGGTCGCCGTATCACTGCGCGTCATATCCGTCAGTTAGAGAAAGATGGTATTGAGCGCATTGAAGTGCCTGTTGAATATATTGCTGGCAAAGTTCTGTCCAAAGACTATATCGACGAGAGCACCGGTGAACTGATCGGCGCAGCCAACATGGAGCTGTCGCTGGATCTGCTGGCTAAACTGAGCCAGTCTGGCCACAAACGTATCGAGACTCTGTTCACCAACGATCTCGATCACGGCGCATACATGTCTGAAACCGTGCGTGTCGATCCGTCAAACGATCGTCTGAGCGCGCTGGTTGAAATCTATCGCATGATGCGTCCTGGTGAGCCGCCAACGCGTGAAGCAGCAGAAACGCTGTTCGAGAACCTGTTCTTCTCTGAAGACCGCTACGATTTGTCTGCGGTTGGTCGTATGAAGTTCAACCGTTCTCTGCTACGCGATGAGATCGAAGGTTCCGGTATCCTGAGCAAAGACGACATCATCGAAGTGATGAAGAAGCTCATTGATATCCGTAACGGTAAAGGCGAAGTGGACGATATCGATCACCTCGGCAACCGTCGTATCCGTTCCGTCGGCGAAATGGCAGAAAACCAATTCCGCGTTGGTCTGGTACGTGTAGAACGTGCTGTAAAAGAACGTCTGTCTCTGGGCGACCTCGATACGCTGATGCCGCAGGACATGATTAACGCCAAGCCGATTTCGGCTGCCGTGAAAGAGTTCTTCGGTTCGAGCCAGCTGTCACAGTTTATGGACCAGAACAACCCGCTGTCCGAGATTACGCACAAACGTCGTATCTCTGCATTGGGCCCAGGCGGTCTGACGCGTGAACGCGCTGGCTTTGAAGTCCGTGACGTACACCCAACTCACTACGGCCGCGTTTGTCCTATCGAAACGCCGGAAGGTCCGAACATCGGTCTGATCAACTCCCTGTCCGTTTATGCGCAAACGAACGAGTACGGTTTCCTTGAAACCCCATATCGTCGTGTGCGTGACAACGTGGTGACGGATGAGATCCATTACCTGTCTGCGATTGAAGAAGGTAACTTCGTTATCGCACAGGCGAACACCAATTTGGACGAAGAAGGCCGCTTCATCGACGAACTGGTTACCTGCCGTAACAAAGGCGAGTCCAGCTTGTTCAGCCGCGATCAGGTTGAATACATGGACGTTTCCACACAGCAGGTGGTTTCCGTCGGTGCATCCCTGATTCCGTTCCTGGAACACGATGACGCCAACCGTGCCCTGATGGGTGCGAACATGCAACGTCAGGCCGTTCCGACCCTGCGTGCTGATAAGCCGCTGGTTGGTACCGGTATGGAACGTGCTGTTGCGGTTGACTCCGGTGTAACTGCCGTAGCCAAACGTGGTGGTACAGTACAGTACGTGGATGCATCCCGTATTGTAATCCGCGTTAATGACGATGAAATGTATCCGGGCGAAGCCGGGATCGACATCTATAACCTGACCAAATATACCCGTTCTAACCAGAACACCTGCATCAGCCAGATGCCGTGTGTATCTCTGGGTGAGCCGGTAGAACGTGGCGACGTTCTGGCAGATGGCCCGTCCACCGATCTGGGTGAACTGGCGCTGGGTCAGAACATGCGCGTGGCATTCATGCCATGGAATGGTTACAACTTCGAAGACTCCATCCTCGTTTCCGAGCGTGTGGTTCAGGAAGATCGCTTTACGACCATCCACATTCAGGAACTGGCCTGTGTGTCTCGTGACACCAAGTTAGGGCCTGAAGAAATTACTGCGGACATCCCGAACGTGGGTGAAGCAGCACTTTCTAAACTGGATGAGTCCGGCATCGTTTACATCGGTGCGGAAGTGACTGGTGGTGACATTCTGGTTGGTAAGGTAACGCCGAAAGGTGAAACCCAGCTGACTCCAGAAGAGAAACTGCTGCGTGCGATCTTCGGTGAGAAAGCGTCTGACGTTAAAGATTCTTCTCTGCGTGTACCAAACGGTGTTTCCGGTACGATTATCGACGTACAGGTCTTTACCCGCGATGGCGTGGAAAAAGACAAGCGTGCGTTGGAAATCGAAGAAATGCAGCTGAAGCAGGCGAAGAAAGACCTGACTGAAGAATTGCAGATTCTGGAAGCGGGCCTGTTTGCACGTATCCACGCTGTGCTGGTTTCCGGCGGCGTAGAAGCCGACAAACTGGACAAACTGCCACGTGAGCGCTGGTTGGAACTGGGTCTGACTGATGAAGATAAACAGAATCAGTTGGAACAGTTGGCAGAACAGTATGATGAGCTGAAGCACGAGTTTGAGAAAAAACTCGAAGCTAAGCGCCGTAAAATCACTCAGGGCGATGATCTGGCACCGGGCGTGCTGAAAATCGTTAAGGTTTATCTGGCTGTTAAACGTCAGATCCAACCGGGTGACAAAATGGCAGGTCGTCACGGGAACAAAGGTGTTATCTCCAAGATCAACCCGATCGAAGATATGCCTTACGATGAGAACGGTACGCCGGTCGATATCGTACTGAACCCGCTGGGCGTACCTTCACGTATGAACATTGGTCAGATTCTGGAAACCCACCTGGGTATGGCTGCGAAAGGTATCGGCGAGAAAATCAACGCCATGCTCAAGCAGCACGAAGAAGTGACTAAACTGCGTGAGTTCATCCAGAGAGCCTACGATCTGGGCGACGATGTGCGTCAGAAAGTCGACCTGAGCACTTTCTCAGACGAAGAAGTTATGCGTCTGGCTGAAAACCTGAAGAAAGGTATGCCAATTGCAACGCCGGTATTCGACGGTGCAAAAGAGAAAGAAATCAAGGAACTGTTGCAGATGGGCGGTATCCCTACCTCCGGTCAGATTACCCTGTACGACGGACGTACCGGTGAGAAATTTGAGCGTCAGGTTACAGTGGGCTACATGTACATGCTGAAACTGAACCACTTGGTTGACGATAAGATGCATGCTCGTTCCACCGGTTCTTATAGCCTGGTTACTCAGCAGCCGCTGGGTGGTAAGGCGCAGTTCGGTGGTCAACGCTTCGGTGAGATGGAAGTGTGGGCGCTGGAAGCTTATGGTGCAGCTTATACCCTGCAAGAAATGTTGACCGTTAAGTCTGATGACGTGAACGGCCGTACCAAGATGTATAAGAACATCGTGGATGGCAATCATCAGATGGAACCAGGCATGCCGGAATCCTTCAACGTACTGTTGAAAGAAATCCGCTCGCTGGGTATCAACATCGAGCTGGAAGAAGAGTAATCCCAGCTCGTTGTATTGCTGGCATTCGTCATAGGGACACCTGAATTGTGTTTTTAACGGCATGGTTCAGGTGTCTATCAGGTCTAACTCCGACAGGAGCCAATCCGTGAAAGACTTATTAAAGTTTCTGAAAGCGCAAACTAAAACCGAAGAGTTTGATGCGATCAAAATTGCTCTGGCCTCGCCAGACATGATCCGTTCGTGGTCTTTTGGTGAAGTTAAAAAGCCAGAAACCATCAACTACCGTACGTTCAAGCCTGAGCGTGACGGCCTTTTCTGCGCCCGTATCTTTGGGCCGGTAAAAGATTATGAGTGCTTGTGCGGTAAGTATAAGCGCCTGAAACACCGCGGTGTTATTTGTGAGAAGTGCGGCGTTGAAGTGACCCAGACTAAAGTGCGCCGTGAGCGTATGGGCCACATCGAGCTGGCTTCTCCGACTGCGCACATCTGGTTCCTGAAATCACTGCCTTCCCGTATCGGTTTGCTGCTGGATATGCCGCTGCGTGATATTGAGCGTGTGCTTTATTTTGAATCTTATGTCGTGGTTGAAGGTGGCATGACCAACCTTGAGCGCCGTCAGATCCTGACTGAAGAGCAGTATCTGGATGCGCTGGAAGAGTTTGGTGATGAATTCGACGCGAAAATGGGCGCCGAAGCGATCCAGGCTCTGCTGAAGAACATGGATCTGGAGCAGGAATGCGAGCAGCTGCGTGAAGAGCTGACCGAAACCAACTCCGAAACCAAACGTAAGAAGCTGACGAAGCGTATTAAGCTGCTGGAAGCATTCGTACAGTCTGGTAACAAACCAGAGTGGATGATCCTGACCGTTCTGCCGGTACTGCCGCCAGATCTGCGTCCATTGGTTCCGCTGGATGGTGGTCGTTTCGCGACTTCCGATCTGAACGATCTGTATCGTCGCGTGATCAACCGTAACAACCGTCTGAAACGTCTGCTGGATCTGGCTGCGCCAGATATTATCGTACGTAACGAAAAACGTATGTTGCAGGAAGCGGTTGATGCGCTGCTGGATAACGGCCGTCGCGGTCGTGCGATCACCGGTTCTAACAAGCGTCCTCTGAAATCTTTGGCCGATATGATCAAAGGTAAACAGGGTCGTTTCCGTCAGAACCTGCTCGGTAAGCGTGTTGACTACTCCGGCCGTTCCGTAATCACCGTTGGTCCATACCTGCGTCTGCACCAGTGTGGTCTGCCGAAGAAAATGGCACTGGAGCTGTTCAAACCGTTCATCTACGGCAAGCTGGAACTGCGTGGTCTTGCTACCACCATTAAAGCAGCCAAGAAAATGGTTGAGCGCGAAGAAGCTGTCGTATGGGATATCCTGGACGAAGTTATCCGCGAACACCCGGTCCTGCTGAACCGTGCGCCAACGCTGCACCGTTTGGGTATTCAGGCATTTGAACCGGTACTGATCGAAGGTAAAGCGATTCAGCTGCACCCGCTGGTTTGTGCGGCCTATAACGCCGACTTCGATGGTGACCAGATGGCTGTGCACGTACCGCTGACGCTGGAAGCCCAGTTGGAAGCGCGTGCGTTAATGATGTCGACCAACAACATCCTGTCCCCTGCGAATGGTGAGCCAATCATCGTTCCTTCTCAGGACGTGGTATTGGGTCTGTATTACATGACGCGTGACTGTGTTAACGCCAAAGGCGAAGGCATGGTGCTCACGGGTCCGAAAGAAGCTGAACGCGTTTATCGCGCTGGTCTGGCCTCTCTGCATGCGCGCGTTAAAGTGCGTATCACGGAAGAGATCAAGAGCATCGAAGGCGATGTTACGCATCAGACGTCGATTATTGATACGACTATCGGTCGCGCCATCCTGTGGATGATCGTACCGAAAGGTCTGCCGTACTCGATCGTTAACCAGCCTCTGGGCAAGAAAGCGATCTCCAAAATGCTGAACACCTGTTACCGCATTTTGGGTCTGAAGCCGACGGTTATCTTCGCTGACCAGACTATGTACACCGGTTTTGCTTACGCGGCGCGCTCTGGTGCTTCCGTAGGTATCGACGACATGGTTATCCCGGAGAAAAAAGCCGAGATTATCGAAGAAGCCGAAACCGAAGTTGCCGAGATTCAGGAGCAGTTCCAGTCTGGTCTGGTTACCGCGGGCGAACGCTACAACAAAGTGATCGATATCTGGGCTGCAGCGAACGAACGTGTTGCGAAAGCGATGATGGAAAACCTGTCCGTTGAGGATGTGGTTAACCGTGATGGCGTGGTTGAGCGGCAGGTATCTTTCAACAGCATCTTTATGATGGCCGACTCCGGTGCGCGTGGTTCTGCAGCACAGATTCGTCAGCTGGCGGGGATGCGTGGTCTGATGGCGAAACCAGATGGTTCCATCATCGAGACGCCAATTACCGCAAACTTCCGTGAAGGTCTGAACGTACTCCAGTACTTCATCTCGACGCACGGTGCGCGTAAAGGTCTGGCGGATACCGCACTGAAAACGGCGAACTCCGGTTATCTGACTCGTCGTCTGGTTGACGTTGCGCAGGATCTGGTTGTGACCGAAGACGATTGTGGTACCCACGAAGGTATCATGATGACGCCGGTTATCGAGGGTGGTGATGTTAAAGAGCCACTGCGTGAGCGCGTACTGGGTCGTGTAACGGCTGAAGACGTGATCAAACCGGGTACGGCGGATATTCTGGTTCCACGTAACACGCTGCTGAATGAGCAGTGGTGTGACATGTTGGAAGAGAACTCCGTTGACGCCGTTAAAGTACGTTCAGTAGTAAGCTGCGAAACCGACTTTGGCGTGTGCGCCAATTGCTACGGTCGCGATCTGGCTCGTGGTCATATCATCAACAAAGGTGAGGCCATCGGGGTTATCGCGGCACAGTCCATCGGTGAACCGGGTACACAGTTAACCATGCGTACGTTCCACATCGGTGGTGCGGCATCGCGTGCGGCAGCTGAGTCCAGCATTCAGGTGAAAAACAAAGGTAGCCTGAAACTGAGCAACGCGAAGTTCGTTGTGAACAGCAGCGGTAAATTGGTTATTACTTCACGTAATACCGAACTGAAGCTGATCGACGAATTCGGACGTACGAAAGAAAGCTATAAAGTGCCTTACGGTGCGGCAATGGCGAAAGGCGATGGCGCAGAAGTTAACGGTGGCGAAACCGTAGCTAACTGGGACCCGCATACCATGCCAGTTATCACCGAAGTGAGCGGTAACATTCGCTTCACCGATATGATCGACGGCCAGACGATTACTCGTCAGACCGACGAACTGACCGGTTTGTCTTCTATCGTGGTTCTGGATAGTGCAGAGCGTACCGGTAGCGGTAAAGACCTGCGTCCGGCACTGAAAATCGTTGATGACAAAGGCGAAGATGTTCTGATTCCAGGTACGGATATGCCTGCTCAGTACTTCCTGCCGGGCAAAGCGATCGTGCAGTTGGAAGACGGCGTGAAAATCAGCAGCGGTGATACCCTGGCGCGTATTCCTCAGGAATCCGGCGGTACCAAGGATATTACCGGTGGTCTGCCACGCGTAGCCGACCTGTTTGAAGCCCGTCGTCCGAAAGAGCCGGCTATTCTGGCAGAAATCAGCGGTATCATTTCCTTCGGTAAAGAAACCAAAGGTAAACGCCGCCTGGTGATTTCTCCGTTGGATGGCAGCGATGCTTACGAAGAGATGATTCCGAAATGGCGTCAGCTCAACGTGTTCGAAGGTGAAGTGGTGGAACGTGGTGACGTTGTTTCCGACGGCCCAGAATCTCCGCACGATATCCTGCGTCTGCGTGGCGTACATGCAGTAACGCGTTATATCACCAACGAAGTTCAGGAAGTTTACCGTCTACAAGGCGTTAAGATTAACGATAAACACATTGAAGTTATCGTTCGTCAGATGTTGCGTAAAGGCACCATCGTTAACGCAGGTAGCACGGAGTTCCTGGAAGGCGAGCAGGCAGAAGTGTCTCGCATCAAGATTGCCAACCGTCAGTTGGAAGCGGATGGCAAGATCGCAGCAACATTCAGCCGCGATCTGCTGGGTATCACCAAAGCATCTCTGGCGACCGAGTCCTTCATTTCTGCGGCATCGTTCCAGGAAACCACTCGCGTACTGACCGAAGCCGCTGTTGCGGGTAAACGTGATGAACTGCGTGGCCTGAAAGAGAACGTTATCGTGGGTCGTCTGATCCCAGCGGGTACGGGTTATGCGTACCACCAGGATCGTCTGCGTCGCCGTCAGGCGGGTGAAGCGCCAATCGTGCCTCAGGTGAGCGCCGATGAAGCGTCTGCTAACCTGGCCGAACTGCTGAACGCAGGCTTTGGTAGCAGCGACGACGAATAAGTCTCTTTGCGCTGTACTACCATGCGGTAAATAACAAAAACCCCGGCTATTATAGTCGGGGTTTTTTTATGGCTGATTCCTGCGGACAACTCGTCGTAAACGACGTTAAAAATTGATGGAAGGCGTCCTTGCCTTCCCCTGAAGGGCCAACGCTGTGCGTTGTTATAAAACGCTCCCGGCGTTTTATTTCTTCCTGAAATTTTTGTTGTACAGTAGTGTAAAGTAAATAGAACGGAACCGAAATGGACACCTCAACTACGCCAACACTCTCACAGCCTGGCGGCTCAGTACCTCATCAGGATGATTCAATTTCATCTGGTAAAACCCTACAAACACAGTCAGTAAGCCATTCTCAACATAAAGCGAAACGTGCAGCGTGGGGCAGTTTTGTGGGAGCTGTTGTGGATTGGTATGATTTCTTGCTGTACGGAATTGTTGCCGCCCTTGTATTTAATACCGAATTTTTCCCACAGGTCAGCCCGACAATGGGGACGCTGGCGGCATTTGGTACGTTTGGCGTGGGTTTTCTGTTCCGTCCGCTTGGCGGTATGGTGTTTGGACACTTCGGCGATAAGCTGGGCCGTAAACGGATGTTGATGATCACGGTCTGGATGATGGGCATTTCTACTGCGCTGATTGGTCTGTTGCCGTCGTTTGATTCCATCGGCTGGTGGGCGCCAGTACTGCTGGTTATGCTGCGAGCCATTCAGGGATTTGCTGTCGGTGGCGAGTGGGGCGGTGCGGCGCTGTTGGCAGTAGAGAGCGCGCCAAAGAAGAAGAAAGCTTTCTACAGCAGCGGCGTACAGGTTGGCTTTGGCGTCGGGCTGTTACTAGCTACAGGGTCGGTATCGCTGGCCAGTAATTTGACGACCAATGAGGAATTTATCACCTGGGGCTGGCGTTTGCCGTTCTTATTCAGCCTGATTTTGGTTGCGATTGCCTGGTGGGTGCGTAACGGGATGGATGAGTCTCAGGAGTTTGAGGCGAATAAAACTCTGGGAGAAAGAGCAAACAAACTGCGTTCGTTCCCTATTATGGAGGCACTGCGCCAGCATCCGAAAGCCTTTCTGCTGATTATTGCGCTACGGCTTGGAGAACTGTTGACGATGTATATCGTCACCGCGTTTGCGCTCAATTACTCCACCACCCATCTTGGGCTATCGCGCGATATCTTCCTGAATATCGGGCTGCTGGTGGGGGCGATCAGCTGTGTGTCTATTCCTTTCTTTGCCTATCTGGCGGATAGCTTTGGCCGCCGTCGGATCTACGTTACCGGTGCGCTGATTGGTGCCGCGAGTGCAGTGCCATTCTTTATGGCGCTGGAAAGCCATAACACGCTGCTGATTCTGTTCTTTGCCATCATGCTGGCGAATATTGCCCACGATATGATTGTTAGCGTACAGCAGCCGATGTTTACCGAGCTATTTGGTACGGCTTATCGCTATAGCGGGGCCGGTGTTGGTTATCAGGTTGCCAGCGTGGTCGGCGGCGGATTTACGCCTTTTATCGCTGTTCTGCTGGTGCAGTTTATGGACGGCTCATGGCACGCGGTGGCGGCTTACCTTGCCATTGGTTGTTTGCTGTCGGCGATTGTCGGGATGCAGATGAAAGCAAAACCGGTGGATGCTTTACCTCACTAAGCTCCCCATCTCTCTAATCCAAAATGCCGATACAGATGCAGTGTCTGTATCGGCGCATTTCTACTGTTTTTTTTCTATTGTTCTCTGCGTCAGATGTTATCTGAATCGATCGAGATCGCTTCGCTTCAGCCCGATATCCTTAAGCCCGTCATCACTCATATTTTTTAGTATCTTCAGAGTTTGTGCCCTTGCCCGCCAGGCTTTCCACAAGCGGTATGGCAAAATCAGCATTAGCCAGAACGGTGACTCGCGGAACGGTTTTTGTGATCGATTCTCATGAAATTCCATATTTTCCCCTCGTCAGTGAATGATCGCTATGATGGGGCGAAAGGTATTTTCAATACAGACGCAAAAAAATCCATTTTTTTAGCATACAGATTGTGTGATATTGCATCTGAATGGTGATTTTTATTTGAATCTGTACCGGTTGTGGTTGGGTATTTTAATAGGGGACGATACTGATGACGCGTTATCAACACCTTGCCGGGCTGTTAGAACAGCGGATCGAACAAGGGTTGTACCAAAGTGGAGAGCGCCTGCCTTCGGTACGGGCGCTGAGTACAGAGCATGGTGTAAGTATCAGTACCGTACAGCAGGCCTACCATCTGCTGGAAACCCGGCAGTTGATTATGCCGCAGCCGCGTTCGGGATATTTTGTCACGCCGCGTAAGGCAACGCCGCCTGTACCCGCGCTAACGCGTCCTGCCCAACGTCCGGTTGAGATCACACAGTGGGAATCGGTACTGGAGCTGGTGAACGTGCGTCTGGAAACGAACGTGCTGAAGTTTGGTAGCGGAATGCCGGATGTAAGCCAGCCGACCATCAAACCCCTGTGGAAAGAGATGGCTCGCCTCTGTCAGTATCAGGATTCCCGCATCTTACAATATGACAGCGTATACGGCGTGCCTGCACTGCGTGAACAGATTGCCCGTCTTACCGTGGACTGCGGCTGCCAGCTGACTCAAGATGACATTGTGGTCACGACCGGATGTCAGGAAGCTCTATTTGTTGCCGTTCGCGCCGTTTGTCAGCCTGGCGATATCGTAGCCGTTGAATCACCGGCTTTTCCGGGCACGATGCAGATCCTTCGTGGGCTGGATATCAAAGCGATCGAGATCCCAACTGACTCAGTCACGGGGATCAGTCTCGAAGCATTGAGGCTGGCGCTGGATCAATGGCCGATCAAAGCCGTCCTGCTGGTACCGAGCTGTAATAACCCGCTTGGCTTCATCATGCCAGACGCCCGCAAGAAATCGCTGGTGACGTTGGCGCAGCATTTTGATATCGCCATTATTGAAGATGATGCCTACGGGGAGTTGGCCTATGAATATCCGCGTCCCCGCGCGATAAAGTCGTTTGATGAGGATGGGCGCGTGCTGCTGTGTAGCTCGTTTTCAAAGAATCTGGCACCCGGCTTGCGCGTGGGTTGGATTGCCCCGGGGCGTTATCTGGAACGGGTCATCCATACAAAATACATCAGTACGGGATCGACGGTGGTGCAGCCGCAGCTAGCCGTGGCGGAGTTTATTCGTCAGGGACACTATCAGCCCCATCTGCGCCGTATGCGCGCCCAGTACAAGGCCAATCTGAGTACGTTTACCTGCTGGGTGCGTGAGTATTTTCCGTCCAATATTTGCGTCAGTCGTCCGCAAGGGGGATTCCTGATGTGGATTGAACTGCCGGAATATTTTGATTCGCTCAAGCTCACCCGTGAGGTCAGAAAATCAGGCATACAGATCGCCGCCGGGTCGCTTTTCTCGGCCTCAGGGAAATACCGCAATTGTATTCGACTCAACTATGCCAATCGCTTCACGGAAGAGATGAGGGAAGGGCTGCGTATCGTGGGTAATGAGGTTGCGAAGATGATGCATACGCCTCCTGACTAGAGCGCCCCTGAGAGTGTTAGGGAAGGGCCGATACGGGTAAGGATAAGCCCCGTATCGGCGGGTTGATGTGCAGAGCCGATGAGTGGCAAACGGCTCCGGCCAGCAAGCTCCGTAACGCTCTGGCCTGCCAACGACGCTACTGTATTCTTCGTCACAGACTGTGGCGATAGGCCGAATGTCATGCTGCGCGGCGCTATCCTGAGAATGTTGTCTTCCGTGTAATTCTCATTTTGGCTTGCGAGCCGCATCCCAAATCAGGCGTATCGCTGTCTTATCTGCTGAGTGGCTATCTGCCTAAATAACCGTCCCAGTCTTTCCATACGGGCTGGAGACCTGCTCGAACGATGGCCT
Source organism: Pectobacterium sp. PL152 (assembly GCA_021907015.1). Taxonomy (GTDB): domain Bacteria; phylum Pseudomonadota; class Gammaproteobacteria; order Enterobacterales; family Enterobacteriaceae; genus Pectobacterium. The sequence goes on from CP091064.1 coordinate 2,791,698, forward strand.
GCGCCACGTCTTCAGGACGCCGCGAGTCATGGGGTGAAAACTGTTCCAGTTCAGGGTGGTCATCGGCGTAACCACCCGGCTGGGTTTTGGAGAAGGCGCTGACGTTGTTAATTGCGATAGGAATGGCATGATCGCGAAAGAACGGTGATTCGCGTGTGGACAGCGATAATTCAATATCCGGTGACAGCAAGCGGAATGCGCAAATCACCTGCATGAGCTGCGCTTCATCCATAATCGATGCCGGTTCAATGCCGCCCGCGCAGGGACGCAGGCGCGGGAACGAAATAGAATACCGGCTCTGCCAGTAGCGTTGTTGCAGGTGCAGCAGGTGTTCCGCCACCATGTAGCAGTCGGTGCGCCAGCTATTGACAGGCCGATTAAGGCACCCAGCCCGATCTTGTCGATCCCCGCACGACCCAGTCGATCCGGCGTGGCGAGTCGCCAGTGGAAATCCTGCTTTTGTCCTTTTAGATGGTGCAACTGGTAGGTCGCCGGATGATAGGTTTCCTGATAGACCATCACGCCATCCAGACCCAGTGCTTTTAATTCGGCGTACTCGTCCTGCGACAAGGGCTGAACTTCAATCATCAGCGAACTGAAGAGCGGTCGGATCAGTGGAAAAACGCGACGAAAATAATCCATGCCTACTTTACGCTGGTGTTCGCCAGTCACGAGCAACAGGTGTTCAAACCCCAGTTCCTTGATAGCGGCGCATTCACGCAGGATCTCTGCTTCATCCAGCGTTTTTCGCTTGATGTGGTTACTCATCGAAAAGCCGCAGTAGGTACAGTCGTTGGAGCACAGGTTGGACAGGTACAGCGGGACATAGAAGCTTACCGTATTGCCGAAACGCTGGCGGGTAAGCTGTTGCGCCCGTTGCGCCAGCGGTTCCAGATAGGTGCTGGCGGCAGGTGAAAGGAGCGCCATAAAATCGTCACGCGTCAAGTGTGGCGCAGTGAGCGCCCGTTCAACATCCTGTGCGGTTTTACCGTTGATGCGCAGCGTCAGGTCATCCCAGTCGAGCTGTTCCCAGACGGTTTGGAAATCGACGTTCATCGCTTTGTCCCTTCTGTTTGCCGATGAAGAAAACCGGTGAGCGGGCTGGTGGCACTGGCGACAAACTGCTTACTTCCCAGACCGGCCTGACGAGCAAGGCCACCTGCCTCGACTGCCAGCCGGAAGGCGCGCGCCATCGCGACGGGATCGCGAGCAACGGCGATGGCCGTGTTGACCAGCACGGCATCGGCTCCCATTTCCAGCGCATCGGCCGCCTGGCTGGGTGCGCCAATGCCCGCATCGACAATCACCGGAACGCGTGCCTGTTCGATGATGATGCGGAGAAAATCACGCGTTTGTAGCCCCTGATTGGAGCCAATCGGTGCACCGAGAGGCATCACCGCCGCGCAGCCGACTTCTTCCAGCCGTTTGCACAGTACCGGGTCGGCTCCGCAGTAAGGCAGTACCGTGAATCCTTCTTTTACCAGCTGTTCGGCGGCCTTCAGGGTTTCGATGGGATCGGGCAGCAGATATTTCACATCGGGGTGAATTTCCAGCTTCAGCCAGCGAGTACCCAGCGCTTCTCGCGCGAGTCGGGCCGCAAAAATGGCTTCATCGGCCGTTTTGGCACCTGACGTATTCGGCAGCAGCTTAATGCCGAGCTGGCGTAGCGGGGCGAGAATGGCGTCATTGCCGCCGTTCAGGTCAACGCGTTTCATCGCCATGGTAACGAGCTGTGAACCGGAGGCCTCGAGTGCTGCCAGCATCAGTTCTGGCGTGGCGAATTTCCCGGTGCCGGTCAGCAGCCGTGAAGTTAATGTCGTATCGGCAATGTGCAGCATGTCATCCTCCCGCGATTGCCTGAAAAAGCAAAATATCATCACCGTCCTGAACCTGATGCTGTGACCAGGTGGCGTGCGGGATAATGGTTTGATTGATGGCCAGCGCCGTGCCGGGCTGGAGCCGGTTTATCTGGCTTAGCAGCGCTTCAACCGTGATGGCCTCTGGGAATTCAAAGGGCTCATCATTCAGCGTGATTCTCATGCTGCTCCCCCGCATACCGGGCAGTGGGGCGCGCGCGTGAGCTGGAGCGTGTTCCAGCTCTGCTGTTTGCCATTGAACATTCTCAGCTTGCCATCCAGCGCAGACGGCATACCGGCCAGTAGCTTTATTGCTTCCAGCGCCTGAAGTGTGCCAATCACGCCGACCACTGGACCCAGCACGCCTGCGGTACGGCAGTTGCGTTGTGGTTCGGTCGTATCAGGGTACAGGCAGGCGTAGCAGCCAGAGTGATAAGGCGGCGTGAAGACCGCGAGCTGCCCGCTGAAACCGACGGCGCTTCCGCTGATGAGTGGCTTGCCTGCGCGAAAGCAGGCGGCGTTAACCGCGTGGCGAGTGACCATGTTGTCGCTGCAATCCAGCACTAGATCGACGCGGCTAACGTCGCGGTGTAATGCGCCATCGCTGAGCCTCTCAGTAATCGCAATCGCTTCTGAGTTCGGGTTTAACGCCTGTAGCTGACGCTGGGCCAGCACGGCTTTGGGCTTGTCGGTATCGCTGGTGCGATACAGAATCTGACGTTGCAGGTTGCTGATATGCAGTGTGTCATCGTCGGCAAGCAGCAGCGTGCCGATCCCTGCGGCAGCCAGATAGAGCGACGCGGGTGCGCCCAGCCCACCCAGTCCGACCAGCAGAACGCTGGCGGCTTTAAGCTTATCCTGACCGTCCGGGCCAATATCTTCCAGCATGAGTTGACGGCTGTAGCGCATGAACTCGCTATCGCTCAGTCCGGCTGGCGTAGAGTGGTGATGCGTTGCCATGTTATGCCTCCCGCCCTTCAATCATCCTGAGCAACGTTGCCGTTGCCTGACGCCAGTCCGGTGCCTGCGTAATGGCACTGACGACAGCAATGCTGCCGACGCCCGTTTTCAGCACCGAAGGCACTTTGTCGATGCTGATGCCGCCAATCGCCACGGTGGGAAAACGGCCTTGCAGATCGATGATGTGGCGCGTCAGTTCGGCCAGCCCCTGCGGCGCTGATGGCATGTCTTTGGTTTGGGTTGGGAAAATATGCCCCAGCGCGATGTAGGACGGGCTGATCGCCACCGCGCGCGCCAGCTCACGATCGTCGTGCGTGGAGATGCCTAAGCGCAGACCCGCTTGTTTAATCGCGGCCAGATCGGCGGTATCCAGATCTTCCTGACCCAGATGTACGCCGTACGCCTGATGTTTTACGGCTAATTTCCAATAGTCGTTGATGAAGAGCTGTGCCTGATAGCGACGACCCAAGGCGATCGCCTGGATCACCTCGGCTTCGGCTTGTTCATCTGACCGATCTTTTATCCTCAACTGGATCGTTTTCACCCCGGCACCGAGCAGGCGTTCGATCCATTCCACGCTATCGACGACGGGATAAAGCCCCAGCCGCTGTGCCGTTGGGGCAAAAGGCGTCGAGTTCGTCATTTGCTTTCCTCGGTTTGCAGGCTGGTGGCGCTGTGATAAAGCTCGCTGCCGCGCGAGCGGAATTCTTGCGACATCTGCGCCATACCCACTTCAATCGGTTTGGCTTCTGCTTCCTGTTTCGCGGCGTAATCGCGTACTTCCTGTGAGATTTTCATCGAGCAGAATTTGGGGCCGCACATAGAGCAGAAGTGGGCGACTTTACCGGATTCCTGCGGCAGCGTTTCATCGTGGTAGGCGCGTGCCGTTTGGGGATCGAGTGCCAGATTGAACTGATCCTCCCAGCGGAATTCGAAACGCGCTTTCGACATGGCGTTATCACGGATCTGCGCACCGGGATGACCTTTTGCCAAATCGGCGGCGTGGGCGGCGATCTTGTAGGTAATCAGTCCCTGCTTAACGTCTTCTTTATTGGGTAAGCCAAGATGCTCCTTCGGCGTGACGTAACAGAGCATCGCGCAGCCGAACCAGCCGATCATGGCGGCGCCGATGCCGGAGGTGAAGTGATCGTAACCCGGTGCGATATCGGTAGTTAGCGGGCCGAGCGTATAGAACGGGGCTTCATGGCAGTGCTCCAGTTCTTCGGTCATGTTGCGGCGGATCATCTGCATCGGAACGTGGCCGGGGCCTTCGATCATCACCTGTACGTCGTATTCCCAGGCGATTTTGGTCAGCTCGCCCAGTGTATGCAGCTCGGCAAACTGGGCTTCGTCGTTAGCATCCTGAATGGAGCCGGGGCGTAAGCCATCACCCAGCGACAGCGCGACATCGTAAGCGGCACAGATTTCACAGATTTCACGGAAGTGCTCGTACAGGAAGCTCTCTTTGTGATGCGACAGGCACCACTTCGCCATGATGGAACCGCCGCGCGAAACGATGCCGGTCAGGCGTTTGGCGGTCATCGGCACGTAGCGCAGCAGCACGCCGGCGTGGATGGTGAAATAGTCCACGCCCTGTTCCGCCTGCTCCAGCAGCGTGTCGCGGAACATTTCCCAGTTCAGGTTTTCCGCCACGCCGTTCACTTTCTCTAGCGCCTGATAGATCGGCACAGTCCCGATTGGCACGGGGCTGTTGCGCAGAATCCACTCGCGGGTTTCATGAATATAGCGGCCGGTTGAGAGATCCATCACCGTATCCGCGCCCCAGCGGGTAGACCAGACCAGCTTTTCCACCTCTTCTTCGATGGAGGACGTCACAGCCGAGTTACCAATATTGGCGTTAACCTTCACCAGAAAATTGCGTCCGATGATCATCGGCTCTGATTCCGGGTGGTTGATGTTGGAAGGAATAATGGCGCGCCCGGCGGCCACTTCCTGACGGACAAATTCCGGTGTGATGTTCTCCGGCAGAAGGGCGCCAAAACTCTGGCCCGGATGCTGCTGGCGCAACACGCCAGTGCGAATGCGCTCGCGCCCCATATTTTCGCGAATGGCGATAAATTCCATTTCCGGGGTAACGATGCCCTGCCGCGCATAGTGGAGCTGGGTAACGCGTTTGCCTGCTTTGGCACGTAAAGGTCGTGGCAAGTGCTCGAAGCGCAGATGATCCAGACCGGCATCAGCCAGACGCTGCTGGGTGAAATCGGAACTGACGCCGGATAGCGCCTCGGTGTCGTGACGTTCGGCAATCCAGCTGGCGCGCAGCTTCGCTAACCCAACGCGGACATCGGGTTGGGCGGCGGGGTCGCCATAAGGCCCTGACGTATCATAAACCGGGATCGGTTCATTGGGCTCGTATTGGGGATTGTCTTTACTGCCGCCGAGTAACGTCGGGCTAAGTTGAATTTCTCGCATTGGCACGTGGATGTCATCACGTGAGCCCGCAAGGTAAATGCGTTTGAATTGGGAAAGGCGGTACCCTGTAAGGTTTCAATAAACTGCTGGGCGGCGGCACGCTGTTCACGGCGACCCGATTTTGACGACACTGTGTTTATAGACAATGGTTCTGTAGACATAGCAAGTTCCTGTAAGACGTAAAGGGAAGATTGCTTGTCTGGAGCCCGGAGGGAGTAATAATGATATTGGGCATCAGAGCAGGTATGTAGGAATACGCAGCCTTGGGCTCAATGAGGTGCATTACTCTTGTTCCCTTCGCAGGTATTAACCCGATCAGGTTCCGCGGATCCCGAATTAACGGTCTCAGCCTGTGCGCTCATAAGTTTTGTAAAACGATTGATTTCGTAAAACAAAACACGAGCACGCTAGGCACTCCGACAAGATATGCCCGTTTCTTAAACGGGCCAATAAAACCCCTACACTGTATGTCGACAAAACGCGGATGTCAAAGCGTGCCGCTTTTGCCTGTACAGCGTGTGGCGATGTTCTTAAATAACGTTAAATGACCACTAGTTGTCGTAAATCAGACGGATCATGTTGTCTTCTAACGTAAAACGCTCTTCCAGAGCTTCACCGACGCTGGAGAGTGCCTGCTGGAATTTGAGGCAGTTATCATGGTCGATAGCCGTCGCCAGATGGTTATCGTAAAACGTCATGATTTGCTGCGTGTTGCTTTGCAGGGCGAAATCGAGCTGGGTGGAAAGCGCTAATAGTTGTTCGCTGTGTGTCGCTGCTTCATGCAGCATCTTTTCGTATAAATGAAAGTGGCCAGTAGAAAGGTAATCCACCAGATTCTGGCAAAAATTATCCAATGCTTCTTCATCCAGAAGAGAAAGCGCTTCCTTTTTCGGCTTGATGCCAACCAGATGATAGTAAGCCACCAGAAGCTGCTTACGCGCTTGTAGCCATTGGTCGATTAACGCATTATTGCCACCAACGTATTCAGTCAGACTTTGTAGCTGGTTTAGCATTGTTGACTCCGTGAACGGTAAGAAATAACTGAAATCCCAGTTATAAAACTTATGTAATCACTCTGAATGTAAAATGCCAGTGAAGTGGCAGTGGAGCAATAAAAAGATATGGAACAGACGCTAAAAGGTGATGAGACCGGCTGGTGGGTGGTTAGCGATGCGGTACAAATCTGGCTACCCCTGGGAGAATTACCGTGTGGAACGGCGATGAAATGGTCTTTGCAGGGGAAAACGGCTCGCCAAATCGGCGAATGGCAAGAACAGCCTGTCTGGCTGGTGTGTCAGGGCCGGGATTCCGATATGGCATCGGTTCGCCAACTGCTCGATCAGGACGTGGGCTTATTCCAACTGGCGGGGCGAGGCGTACAGCTGGCTGAGTTCTATCGTTCTCATCGTTTTTGCGGTTACTGCGGTCATGAAATGGTGCGGAGTAAAACGGAACTGGCGTGCTTATGTCACCACTGCAAAGAGCGCTATTATCCGCAGATTGCGCCCTGCATCATCGTCGCGATTCGCCGTGGCGAGGAAATTTTGTTGGCGCAGCACAACCGGCATCGCGGGAATATGTACACCGTGCTGGCTGGGTTTGTAGAGGTGGGCGAAACGCTGGAACAGACGGTTGTGCGCGAGGTGATGGAAGAGAGCCAAATCCAGATAAAAAACCTGCGCTACGTGAGTTCGCAGCCTTGGCCCTTCCCGCATTCGTTGATGATGGCGTTTATGGCTGAGTATGCGGGTGGAGAAATCAAGCACGACCCGAAAGAGCTGCGTGACGCGGGCTGGTTCCGCTTTGACCAACTCCCGCAGTTGCCCCCGCCGGGCACTGTGGCGCGTCGGCTTATCGAAGATACGGTGGTGTTGTGTCGCGCTTATCACGAGAACGAAGGCTGACGTGGTACTATTTGCGCCATGAATGACTCGCGTACACAACGTACCCGCGTCATAGCGTATTCGTTTTATAAAGCGTTCGTTTTATAACGCATCCGTTTCATCACATCTATCCGGTGTCGAACCGCCGTGAGGTTGAAAGGAAAAGAACATGACTGATCTGAAAAACGATCGCTACTTGCGAGCGTTATTGCGCCAACCCGTTGATGTCACCCCGGTGTGGATGATGCGTCAGGCGGGGCGCTATTTGCCGGAATATAAGGCAACGCGCGCGCAGGCGGGTGATTTTATGTCGCTGTGTAAAAACGCAGAACTGGCTTGTGAAGTCACGTTACAACCTTTACGGCGCTATGCGCTGGATGCGGCAATCCTGTTCTCCGATATCCTGACCATCCCTGATGCCATGGGCTTAGGGCTCTATTTTGAAGCAGGGGAAGGCCCACGCTTTCACTCTCCCATCACGTCTCATGCCGATGTGGTTAACCTGCCGATTCCCGATCCTGAGCAGGAACTCGGTTATGTGATGAACGCGGTGCGGACGATCCGTAAAAACCTCGCCGGGGAAGTGCCGTTGATTGGTTTCTCGGGCAGCCCGTGGACGCTGGCGACTTATATGGTTGAAGGCGGTAGCAGCAAAGCGTTTACCGTCATCAAGAAAATGATGTTCGCTGAGCCTAAAACGCTACACCTGTTGCTGGATAAGCTGGCGGATAGCGTCATTCTTTATCTCAACGCGCAAATTCGCGCTGGCGCGCAGGCGGTCATGGTCTTCGATACCTGGGGCGGCGCGCTGAGCGGACGTGACTACAAAGAATTCTCCCTGCGGTACATGCATAAGATTGTTGATGGTTTACAACGTGAGAACGAAGGCCGTCGCGTGCCGGTGACGCTCTTTACCAAAGGCGGAGGCCAGTGGCTGGAGGCGATGGCAGAAACTGGCTGTGACGCGTTGGGGCTGGACTGGACGAGCGATATTGCTGACGCACGCCGTCGCGTAGGCGATAAAGTGGCGCTACAGGGAAATATGGATCCGTCGATGTTGTATGCCGATCCGGCACGGATCGAGCAGGAAGTGGCGTCGATCCTGGCAGGATTTGGACAAGGCAACGGGCATGTTTTCAATCTGGGGCACGGCATTCATCAGGACGTGCCGCCGGAGCATGCCGGCGTGTTTGTTGAGGCCGTCCATCGGTTGTCTCGCCCTTATCACGCATGATTCACAGGAGGTGATGTGATTGATACACAACAGCTGCGGGCTGAGCAACTGGCCCGCGCTTCTGATGTGATTCGGTACGACGATTTACCTTTTGAGCAGCCCGCGTTTATCGCGGGTGCAGACGTTGGCTTTGAGCAAGAAGGCTCGGTCACTCGCGCTGCGATTGCGGTAATGCGCTATCCTTCGTTGGAGCTGGTAGAATACAAGATTGCGCGTATTAGCACGACGATGCCTTATATCCCCGGTTTTCTTTCATTTCGCGAATGCCCTGGGCTGCTTGCCGCGTGGGAATTGCTTGAACAGAAACCCGATCTGCTGTTTGTCGATGGGCATGGGATTTCTCACCCTCGACGCCTTGGCGTTGCCAGCCATTTTGGCCTGCTGGTTGATGTTCCGACGATTGGCGTGGCAAAAAGTCGGCTGTGTGGCCGATTTGAACCGTTGGCGGAGAGCGTCGGCAGTCAGCAGCCGTTACTGGACAAAGGCGAACAGATTGGCTGGGTATGGCGTAGCAAAGCGCGCTGTAATCCGCTGTTTGTGGCGACGGGGCATCGAGTGGGTCAGGACAGTGCATTGCACTGGGTGCAACGTTGTATGCGCGGCTACCGTTTACCGGAGCCGACCCGCTGGGCTGATGCTGTTGCATCGAATCGTCCCGCATTTGTGCGTTGGCAGCGGCAGCAAGCTGCTAACGTATTGTCGTAAAACTTTAGGAATTCAGGCATAGGGCGTCACTGTGATTTCAGGTACACTGCCGTCCGTCGCTGTTAATGAGCATAAAAATGTTACGTAACCCCATTCATTTACGTCTGGAAAAATTGGCAAGCTGGCAACATGTCACTTTCATGGCATGTCTTTGTGAACGTATGTATCCCAACTACCACGAGTTCTGTCGTCAAACAGAGTTCGGCGATGCGATGGTTTACCGCCGCATTCTCGATCTGGTATGGGAAACATTGGTTGTTAAAGATGCGAAGGTTAATTTCGATAGCCAGTTGGAAAAGCTGGAAGAAGCGATTCCCGCTGCGGAAGATTACGATCTTTACGGCGTCTACCCGGCTATTGATGCCTGTATCGCGTTGGGCGAACTGATTCATTCGCGTTTAAGCGGTGCAACGCTCGAACATGCAATAGCGATTAGCGAAACGTCTATCCGCACGGTTGCCATGTTGGAAATGACGCAGGCAGGCAAAGAAATGACCGACGATGAGCTAAAGGTTTTGCCTGCAATTGAAGAAGAATGGGACATCCAATGGGAGATTTTTCGTCTGTTGGCGGCCTGTGAAGAACGCGACATTGAGCTGATAAAAGGGCTCCGTTCCGATCTGCGTGAGGCCGGAAGTAGTAACATCGGGATAAATTTGCATCAATAACGCGATAAAACGTGATTTAAGGCCTGAAATGGCCTGTCTTAAGGCTTCACATTCGCACCCTGTCTGGTCTACATTTGGGGGGCGTAAAAAAAGTGGCTGTCGGTGCGTGTATGCAGGAGAGTGCTACCACACCCTGAAAAGGGAGATGGCATATCCGTCGCACTCGATGCTTAGCAAGCGATAAACACACTGTAAGGATAACTTATGAATAAGACTCAACTGATTGATGTAATTGCGGACAAAGCTGATCTGTCAAAAGCACAGGCTAAAGCAGCTCTGGAATCAACTCTGGCGGCAATTACCGAGTCTCTGAAAGAAGGTGATGCAGTACAATTAGTTGGTTTTGGTACGTTTAAAGTCAACCATCGTAATGAGCGCACTGGCCGCAACCCACAAACCGGTAAAGAAATCAAAATTGCTGCTGCCAACGTGCCAGCGTTTGTTTCTGGCAAGGCTCTGAAAGACGCTGTTAAATAAGCCCATGTCGGTTAAAAGTTTAAGCAGAGGGGCGTTTTCGCCCCTTTTGCTTTTACGACGTTTGTGTGGAGCAGGCCTCGTGCTGACTGCCGTGGTGGCCTGTAGTAGCCGCACCGCACCGCCGGAGTTTTTCGCCAGCGGTTACGTTGCCGATCGCGGTATCGTGCGTTTGTGGCGTAAAGACGATGCGCAGAATACGACGGCGCTGACCACCGTGTTCAACCCGCTTCAGGGCAACGGCCTGGTGGTGACTCGCTATACGTTCCAGCAGGACAAGCTACGCGAGATACAGCGTAATCAGCTTGGAACGCAAAAAGAAGATATGCGTTTGCGCTTTGCAGAAGATGGAACCGTCAGCTTTATGCAGCGGCAACTTGCCGAAAGACGTGAATCGGTTTCTGATGATGATGTCGCGCTCTACCAGTTTGATGCTAAGCGCATGCTGGAGTTGAGCGATGTCCTGCGTGCAGGCAAGGTGACGCTAAAGCAAGGGAAATGGCTGGAAGGGCAGGTGCAGTCTTGTGACGGTACGGTAGTTCGCCCTGATTTTGACAATGATTCGCGTGAATGGATCGCGGAGCAAAAAATGCATGCAACGCGTCCGCTAAATGTCGCATGGCTGGAAGCGCCGGAAGGGACGCAGTTATTGCTGGTGGTGGAGGATGATGTCTGCCAGTGGGAACCTAAGTAGCCATTAGCTATAAAAAACCCGGATTTCTCCGGGCTTCAGTATTGATCAGACAATCAGTTATCAGAGCATCGCCTATCAGGCTTGCTCGCGCTCAATAGCACGGTAGCCGATGTCTTTTCGACAGAATACCCCTTGCCACTGAATACCCGCTGCGATTTCATAAGCGCGTTGCTGCGCTTCAGCCACGGTATTGCCCAGTGCGGTGACGCACAGTACACGGCCGCCGTTGGTAACAACATTAATACCGTTCAGCTTGGTACCAGCATGGAAAACCTTGCCATCTTCGGCATCCTGCTGTGGTAAACCGGAAATCACATCACCCGTGTTGTAGTCAGCCGGGTAGCCGCCTGCGGCCAATACCACACCCAGAGACGGACGTTCATCCCAGACGGAATCTTTCTGATCCAGCGTGCCGTCACAGGCTGCCAGACACAGTTCCACCAGATCGGAACGCAGACGCAACATAATTGGCTGTGTTTCTGGATCGCCAAAGCGGCAGTTGAATTCGATCACTTTTGGCTGACCATCGGCAGAAATCATCAGACCGGCATACAGGAAACCGACGTAGGTATTTCCCTCTGCAGCCATGCCGTTGACGGTCGGCCAAATCACCTGATCCATCACGCGCTGGTGGATTTCATCGGTCACGACCGGAGCTGGCGAATAAGCGCCCATACCACCAGTATTCGGGCCCGTATCTTTATCCCCAACGCGTTTATGATCCTGACTGGTTGCCATCGGTAGCACATTCTTGCCATCCACCATCACGATGAAGCTGGCTTCTTCGCCATCAAGGAATTCTTCCACCACGATACGGTGTCCGGCATCGCCGAATGCATTGCCCGCCAGCATGTCCTGAATGGCGTTTTCTGCTTCCTGCAACGTCATGGCGACAATGACACCTTTACCTGCGGCTAATCCATCTGCCTTGATGACGATAGGCGCACCTTTGCTGCGTACATAGGCCAGCGCGGGTTCAACTTCAGTGAAGTTCTGGTATTCCGCTGTCGGGATGCTGTGGCGTGCCAGAAAATCTTTAGTGAAGGCTTTAGAACCTTCCAGCTGTGCTGCGCCCTGTGTTGGGCCAAAGATTTTTAGACCTGCACTCTGAAATGCATCAACAACGCCGAGAACTAACGGTGTTTCAGGGCCAACGATGGTTAAATCGATGTGGTTTTCTTGCGCAAAAGCGACGAGTGCTGGAATATCGGTTGCGGCGATATCGACGTTGGTCAGCGCTGGCTCAAGTGCAGTGCCCGCATTTCCCGGTGCGACATAAACGTGTTTTGCCAGCGGTGACTGTGCAGCTTTCCAGGCCAGCGCGTGCTCGCGTCCGCCATTACCAATTACTAAAATGTTCATTTCGGTCAGCTCCAGAATTAATGGCGGAAGTGGCGCATGTCGGTAAAGATCATCGCAATGCCGTGTTCGTTGGCGGCGGCAATGACTTCATCATCGCGAATGGACCCACCTGGTTGGATCACGCAGGTAATGCCAACGGCCGCAGCGGCATCAATGCCATCACGGAATGGGAAGAACGCATCGGAGGCCATAGCGGAACCTTTTACTTCCAGCCCTTCATCGCTCGCTTTGATACCCGCGATTTTCGCTGAGTAAACGCGGCTCATCTGGCCGGCGCCTATCCCGATGGTCATGTTGTCGCGTGCGTACACAATCGCATTGGATTTAACGAACTTAGCCACTTTCCAGCAGAAAAGGGCATCACGTAATTCCTGTTCGCTCGGCTGGCGCTCGGTGACGACACGCAATTGAGAGGCATCGACCATGCCCAGATCGCGATCCTGTACCAGCAAACCACCGTTGACGCGTTTGAAGTCCAGCCCAGGAACGCGTTGTTGCCAACTGCCGCTGGTCAGGACGCGTACGTTTTGTTTGGCAGCGGTCACCTTCAATGCGGCCTCGCTGGCAGATGGCGCAATAATGACTTCGACAAACTGACGGCTGATAATAGCCTGCGCCGTTTCTTCATCTAGCTCACGGTTGAAAGCGATAATGCCGCCGAATGCGGATGTTGGGTCGGTTTTATAAGCGCGTTCGTAGGCATCGAGAATTGAGCCGCCAATGGCGACGCCGCACGGATTCGCATGCTTAACGATAACGCAGGCCGGCTCGGCAAATTCTTTCACACATTCCAGCGCCGCATCGGTATCGGCGATGTTGTTATAAGACAGCGCTTTGCCTTGTAACTGTGTCGAGGTGGCGACAGAGGCCTCGTGAATATTCTCTTCTATATAGAAGGCAGCTTGCTGATGGCTGTTCTCGCCATAGCGCATGTCCTGCTTTTTGATGTAGTTCAGGTTCAACGTGCGTGGGAAGTTACCCGATGGTTTATCGGTTTCACCGTGGTAAGGCGGAACCAGTGCGCCAAAGTAATTGGCAATCATGCTGTCGTACGCGGCAGTATGTTCAAAAGCTTTGATGGCTAAATCGAAACGGGTTTCGTAGGTCAATGAACCTTCGTTGGCGTCGATTTCATTAATAATGGCGCTGTAGTCGCTGCTCTTGACCACAATAGCCACATCTTTATGGTTCTTGGCGGCGGAGCGAACCATCGTCGGGCCGCCGATATCGATATTCTCAACTGCATCTTCTAATGTGCAGTTGTCACGTGCAACGGTCTGGGCAAACGGATACAGATTCACAACGACGATATCAATCGGCTTGATGTCGTGCTGCGCCATGATCGCATCATCTTGATCGCGTCGTCCCAGAATGCCGCCGTGTACTTTCGGGTGCAGAGTCTTTACACGCCCATCCATCATTTCCGGGAAGCCGGTGTAGTCAGAGACTTCAGTCACTGCTAAGCCAGCATCAGCCAGCAAACGGGCGGTTCCTCCGGTTGAAAGGAGCTCGACGCCACGGTGGGACAGAGCTTGAGCAAATTCGACAATACCTGCTTTGTCAGAAACGCTGAGCAGAGCGCGGCGAATTGGACGGCGTTGTTGCATGATGATGTTATCCCCTGAATTTGGGTAGTCAGTAAAGAACGGTATGTGAATATCGTCTTTGTCAGAGCAATAATTGCGGAATAAAGAGAAATATTCAGTTAGCGTTCGCAAAAATACGACGATTTTGAACGGGGTGAATTGTAGCGAAAACGTTTGCGTGATGCTCGTCAATTTTTGAGTAGAATGCTTTCTGTGGATAAGTTTGTGCAAAAAAAGGTATAAGGCGGGGTTTTGCTGTGGAATGCAGCAAACAGTCATTTTTCTTTAAAATACCTATTGCGACAGGTCGAGAAGTCCCTATAATGCGCCTCCATCGACACGGCGCTGTGACACACAACCAGGTCGGTAAAGAAAGAGAAAACGCTTTAAAATAAGCGTTGACTCTGAAGGTGAAAAGCGTAATATACGCCACCTCGCGAAGTGGTTAAGACCACAACGCACTGCTCTTTAACAATTTAATCAGACAATCTGTGTGGGCACTCACAAGACCGTATCTTAACGATATAAAAAGTCTTGAAGAGTGAACAACAGTAAATTCATTACGAATAAACAGTTTTAATTCTTTGAGCATCGCTGACGAGTTCAGCAAATCAAACAAATCTTAAATTGAAGAGTTTGATCATGGCTCAGATTGAACGCTGGCGGCAGGCCTAACACATGCAAGTCGAGCGGTAGCACAGAAGAGCTTGCTCTTCGGGTGACGAGCGGCGGACGGGTGAGTAATGTCTGGGAAACTGCCTGATGGAGGGGGATAACTACTGGAAACGGTAGCTAATACCGCATAACGTCTTCGGACCAAAGAGGGGGACCTTAGGGCCTCTCGCCATCAGATGTGCCCAGATGGGATTAGCTAGTAGGTGAGGTAATGGCTCACCTAGGCGACGATCCCTAGCTGGTCTGAGAGGATAACCAGCCACACTGGAACTGAGACACGGTCCAGACTCCTACGGGAGGCAGCAGTGGGGAATATTGCACAATGGGCGCAAGCCTGATGCAGCCATGCCGCGTGTGTGAAGAAGGCCTTCGGGTTGTAAAGCACTTTCAGCGGGGAGGAAGGCGGTGAGGTTAATAACCTTATCGATTGACGTTACCCGCAGAAGAAGCACCGGCTAACTCCGTGCCAGCAGCCGCGGTAATACGGAGGGTGCAAGCGTTAATCGGAATGACTGGGCGTAAAGCGCACGCAGGCGGTTTGTTAAGTCAGATGTGAAATCCCCGAGCTTAACTTGGGAACTGCATTTGAAACTGGCAAGCTAGAGTCTTGTAGAGGGGGGTAGAATTCCAGGTGTAGCGGTGAAATGCGTAGAGATCTGGAGGAATACCGGTGGCGAAGGCGGCCCCCTGGACAAAGACTGACGCTCAGGTGCGAAAGCGTGGGGAGCAAACAGGATTAGATACCCTGGTAGTCCACGCTGTAAACGATGTCGATTTGGAGGTTGTGCCCTTGAGGCGTGGCTTCCGGAGCTAACGCGTTAAATCGACCGCCTGGGGAGTACGGCCGCAAGGTTAAAACTCAAATGAATTGACGGGGGCCCGCACAAGCGGTGGAGCATGTGGTTTAATTCGATGCAACGCGAAGAACCTTACCTACTCTTGACATCCACAGAACTTAGCAGAGATGCTTTGGTGCCTTCGGGAACTGTGAGACAGGTGCTGCATGGCTGTCGTCAGCTCGTGTTGTGAAATGTTGGGTTAAGTCCCGCAACGAGCGCAACCCTTATCCTTTGTTGCCAGCGGTTCGGCCGGGAACTCAAAGGAGACTGCCAGTGATAAACTGGAGGAAGGTGGGGATGACGTCAAGTCATCATGGCCCTTACGAGTAGGGCTACACACGTGCTACAATGGCGTATACAAAGAGAAGCGACCTCGCGAGAGCAAGCGGACCTCATAAAGTACGTCGTAGTCCGGATTGGAGTCTGCAACTCGACTCCATGAAGTCGGAATCGCTAGTAATCGTAGATCAGAATGCTACGGTGAATACGTTCCCGGGCCTTGTACACACCGCCCGTCACACCATGGGAGTGGGTTGCAAAAGAAGTAGGTAGCTTAACCTTCGGGAGGGCGCTTACCACTTTGTGATTCATGACTGGGGTGAAGTCGTAACAAGGTAACCGTAGGGGAACCTGCGGTTGGATCACCTCCTTACCAAGAAGATGTGTGTTAAGTGAAGTGCTCACACAGATTGTCTGATGAAAATAACGAGCAGAAATACCTTAATAGGCTTGTAGCTCAGGTGGTTAGAGCGCACCCCTGATAAGGGTGAGGTCGGTGGTTCAAGTCCACTCAGGCCTACCAACTCTTCCGTGAGTGGTATGTAAGGTATCTGTAAGCAACGATGGGGCTATAGCTCAGCTGGGAGAGCGCCTGCTTTGCACGCAGGAGGTCTGCGGTTCGATCCCGCATAGCTCCACCATTAAAAAGACTTCAGAGCGTATTGGAAACAGTATGCTGCGAAGTATTTTGCTCTTTAACAATCTGGAACAAGCTGAAAATTGAAACATGACAGCTGAACGTACGTGGTGCCTGCGGGTATTCATGACGAATCAGTCTGTCAATGAGTCTCTCAAATAATCGCAGCGCGATGATGAATCAAAAACATCTTCGGGTTGTGAGGTTAAGCGACTAAGCGTACACGGTGGATGCCTAGGCAGTCAGAGGCGATGAAGGGCGTGCTAATCTGCGATAAGCGTCGGTAAGCTGATATGAAGCGTTATACCCGACGATACCCGAATGGGGAAACCCAGTGTGTTTCGACACACTATCATTATGTGAATCCATAGCATAATGAGGCGAACCGGGGGAACTGAAACATCTCAGTACCCCGAGGAAAAGAAATCAACCGAGATTCCCCCAGTAGCGGCGAGCGAACGGGGAAGAGCCCAGAACCTGAATCAGTTTGTGTGTTAGTGGAAGCGTCTGGAAAGTCGCACAGTAAAGGGTGATAGTCCCGTACACAAAAATGCACAAGTTGTGAGTTCGATGAGTAGGGCGGGACACGTGACATCCTGTCTGAATATGGGGGGACCATCCTCCAAGGCTAAATACTCCTGACTGACCGATAGTGAACCAGTACCGTGAGGGAAAGGCGAAAAGAACCCCGGCGAGGGGAGTGAAATAGAACCTGAAACCGTGTACGTACAAGCAGTGGGAGCACCCTTTGGGGTGTGACTGCGTACCTTTTGTATAATGGGTCAGCGACTTATATTCTGTAGCAAGGTTAACCGTATAGGGGAGCCGCAGGGAAACCGAGTCTTAACTGGGCGTTAAGTTGCAGGGTATAGACCCGAAACCCGGTGATCTAGCCATGGGCAGGTTGAAGGTTGGGTAACACTAACTGGAGGACCGAACCGACTAATGTTGAAAAATTAGCGGATGACTTGTGGCTGGGGGTGAAAGGCCAATCAAACCGGGAGATAGCTGGTTCTCCCCGAAAGCTATTTAGGTAGCGCCTCGTGAACTCATCTTCGGGGGTAGAGCACTGTTTCGGCTAGGGGGTCATCCCGACTTACCAACCCGATGCAAACTACGAATACCGAAGGATGTTATCACGGGAGACACACGGCGGGTGCTAACGTTCGTCGTGAAGAGGGAAACAACCCAGACCGCCAGCTAAGGTCCCAAAGTCATGGTTAAGTGGGAAACGATGTGGGAAGGCATAGACAGCCAGGATGTTGGCTTAGAAGCAGCCATCATTTAAAGAAAGCGTAATAGCTCACTGGTCGAGTCGGCCTGCGCGGAAGATGTAACGGGGCTAAACCATGCACCGAAGCTGCGGCAGCGACACTTAGTGTTGTTGGGTAGGGGAGCGTTCTGTAAGCCTGCGAAGGTGGCCTGTGAGGGTTGCTGGAGGTATCAGAAGTGCGAATGCTGACATAAGTAACGATAATGCGGGTGAAAAACCCGCACGCCGGAAGACCAAGGGTTCCTGTCCAACGTTAATCGGGGCAGGGTGAGTCGACCCCTAAGGCGAGGCTGAAAAGCGTAGTCGATGGGAAACAGGTTAATATTCCTGTACTGGGTGTTACTGCGAAGGGGGGACGGAGAAAGCTAGGTTATCCGGGCGACGGTTGTCCCGGTTTAAGCGTGAAGGTGGGTGACTTTGGTAAATCCGGGTCATCGTTAACACTGAGGCGTGATGACGAGTCACTACGGTGATGAAGTAACTGATGCTACGCTTCCAGGAAAAGCCTCTAAGCTCCAGGTAACACCGAATCGTACCCCAAACCGACACAGGTGGTCAGGTAGAGAATACTCAGGCGCTTGAGAGAACTCGGGTGAAGGAACTAGGCAAAATGGTGCCGTAACTTCGGGAGAAGGCACGCTGATGGTAGGTGAAGTGACTTGCTCATGGAGCTGAAATCAGTCGAAGATACCAGCTGGCTGCAACTGTTTAATAAAAACACAGCACTGTGCAAACACGAAAGTGGACGTATACGGTGTGACGCCTGCCCGGTGCCGGAAGGTTAATTGATGGGGTCAGCCGCAAGGCGAAGCTCTTGATCGAAGCCCCGGTAAACGGCGGCCGTAACTATAACGGTCCTAAGGTAGCGAAATTCCTTGTCGGGTAAGTTCCGACCTGCACGAATGGCGTAATGATGGCCAGGCTGTCTCCACCCGAGACTCAGTGAAATTGAACTCGCTGTGAAGATGCAGTGTACCCGCGGCAAGACGGAAAGACCCCGTGAACCTTTACTATAGCTTGACACTGAACCTTGAGCCTTGATGTGTAGGATAGGTGGGAGGCTTTGAAGTGTGGACGCCAGTCTGCATGGAGCCAACCTTGAAATACCACCCTTTAATGTTTGATGTTCTAACGTAGACCCGTAATCCGGGTTGCGGACAGTGTCTGGTGGGTAGTTTGACTGGGGCGGTCTCCTCCCAAAGCGTAACGGAGGAGCACGAAGGTTAGCTAATCCTGGTCGGACATCAGGAGGTTAGTGCAAAGGCATAAGCTAGCTTGACTGCGAGAGTGACAGCTCGAGCAGGTGCGAAAGCAGGTCTTAGTGATCCGGTGGTTCTGAATGGAAGGGCCATCGCTCAACGGATAAAAGGTACTCCGGGGATAACAGGCTGATACCGCCCAAGAGTTCATATCGACGGCGGTGTTTGGCACCTCGATGTCGGCTCATCACATCCTGGGGCTGAAGTAGGTCCCAAGGGTATGGCTGTTCGCCATTTAAAGTGGTACGCGAGCTGGGTTTAGAACGTCGTGAGACAGTTCGGTCCCTATCTGCCGTGGGCGTTGGAAGATTGAGAGGGGTTGCTCCTAGTACGAGAGGACCGGAGTGAACGCACCACTGGTGTACGGGTTGTGATGCCAATTGCATTGCCCGGTAGCTAAGTGCGGAAGAGATAACCGCTGAAAGCATCTAAGCGGGAAACTTGCCTCGAGATGAGTCTTCCCTGGGCACTTGATGCCCCTGAAGGGCCGTTGAAGACGACGACGTAGATAGGCTGGGTGTGTAAGCGTAGCGATACGTTGAGCTAACCAGTACTAATGACCCGAGAGGCTTAACCTTACAACACCGAAGGTGTTTTGTGGGTGACGAAAGACTCATAGAGAACGATATTCAGCTTGTTTTAGGATTGGTTCTGATGGTTACGGAGATGACAGAGAAATAGGGTCATGTTAAGTAACGGTTGGAATGAAACAGAATTTGCCTGGCGGCGATAGCGCGGTGGTCCCACCTGACCCCATGCCGAACTCAGAAGTGAAACGCCGTAGCGCCGATGGTAGTGTGGGGCTTCCCCATGAGAGTAGGGAACTGCCAGGCATCAAACAAGTGGAAAGCCCCTGTCGGAAGACAGGGGCTTTTGCTGTGTGCGTTGCGGAGAGTGCTGTATATATATCCGCTGTCTGCCAGCAGTTCGTATGACAGACACGGTGAATGGATGGTTGTTGAGGATGCAGAAGTCTATTTGTTACCAGCGACTATTCATGGCTTAGTGTGAAAGCTGCCTACCTGATGCCACCCGTAATCAATGAAGCTTAGTGAGAGCTATTTACTGGTGCTATCGGGGGAAAGCCTGCGTGGATACGCAGGCTGATTGTTCTGGATTAGTGCAGAATTTGTGAGAGAAATGCCTGAGTACGTTCTGAGCGAGGGTTGGAAAAGAAGGTATCCGGCGGTGCTTGTTCCACGATCTCACCCTGATCCATAAAGATCACTCGGTCAGCGACAGTTTTTGCAAACCCCATCTCGTGCGTTACGCATAGCATCGTCATCCCGTCCTGCGCCAGCCCAAGCATAGTATCGAGTACCTCTTTCACCATTTCAGGATCCAACGCGGACGTCGGTTCGTCGAACAACATAATCTTGGGCTTCATGCACAGTGAACGGGCGATGGTACACGTTGCTGCTGGCCTCCAGACAGCTGACCTGGGAATTTATGGGCATGGGCGGCGATACGCACGCGTTCCAGATAGTGCATTGCCAGCTCTTCCGCTTCTTTTTTTGGCATGTGGCGTACCCAGCATGGTGCCAGCGTGCAGTTCTGCAATACGGTTAAGTGTGGGAACAAATTGAAGTGCTGGAAAACCATACCAACTTCAGTACGAATTTTCTCGATGTTGCGCAAATCATTATTTAATTCGATCCCATCAACAACAATTCGCCCTTGCTGATGCTCTTCGAGATGATTAATACAGCGTATGGTGGTTGACTTCCCTGAGCCGGAGGGGCCGCACAGCACAATGCGTTCCCCCTGTCTGACCTGCAAATTAATGTCTTTAAGCACATGAAATTGCCCGTACCACTTATTCACATTTTCTAAGGTAATCATGTGATCGGTTGATTGAGTTAATGCAGTCTGATTCATGGATGGCCTCAGTGTGACTTGTGTCCGGTGTTAAAACGACTTTCCAGATGTTGGCTATAGCGCGACATGCTGAAACAGAAAATCCAGTAGACCATAGCGGCGAAGACATAGCCTTCCGTCGACATCCCCAGCCAGGTGGGGTCAACCGTTGCCTGTTGGATGCTGCTGAAGAGATCGAAAAGGCCGATGATGATCACCAGACTCGTGTCTTTAAAGAGCGAAATAATGGTATTCACCAGGCCTGGGATAACCATTTTCAGCGCTTGTGGGAGAATGACCAGCCCCTGCATACGCCAATAGCCTAAGCCCAGAGATTCAGCGGCTTCATACTGTCCTTTAGGTAGCGCCTGTAAGCCACCGCGAACGACCTCAGCGACATAGGCGGACTGGAATAAAATAACGCCGACTAGCGCCCTCAGCAGTTTGTCGATCGTGGTGCCTTCCGTTAAAAACAGTGGCAGCATCACGGATGACATAAAAAGTACGGTGATGAGCGGTACGCCGCGCCAGAACTCGATGAAGACAACGGAAAGCATACGAACGATCGGCAGCGTGGAACGTCGCCCTAATGCGAGCAAGATGCCAAGCGGTAACGCTCCGGCGATACCCACCGCGGCGATAATCAGTGTTAACGTTAATCCGCCCCACTGATAGGTTTCCACTCGGCTGAGCCCGCCAAAACCGCCATAAAGCAACCACCAGGCAATGAGCGGATACGCCACTGCCCAGACTGCAATATAGCGTCCACGATAGGGAATGCTTTTCAGGAACATCGGCAGGATACTCAGCAACCCGATGGCGAGCGCAAAGTTGATGCGCCAGACTTCCGCCGCCGGGTACAGGCCATACATGAAATGCCCAAATCTGGCATGAATGAAGACCCAGCAGGCCCCCTCACGCGTACAGTCATTACGGGTGGTGCCAATCCAGTTAGCCTGAAAGATCGCCCAGTTGAGCAGCGGCGGTATGGCAACCCACAAGAGCCAGAGGCAAAACAGCGTTAACAGGCTATTGCTGATACTGGAGAAGAGATTACGCCGTGCCCACTGCATCGCTCTGAACAGAGAAGACTGACGGCCTTGCGTATAATGGTTCATCGTCATGTGTCCTCTTAGCGTTCGACTAGCGCGATCTTGCGGTTATACAGGTTCATCAGCAGCGAGATCAGCAGACTGATAATGAGGTAGACCGACATGGTAATGGCGATGGTCTCAATGGCCTGACCGGTCTGGTTGAGCACCGTTCCTGCGAACAGCGACACCATATCGGGATAGCCAATCGCGGCAGCCAGCGAGGAGTTCTTCACGATATTCAGATACTGGCTGGTCAGTGGCGGAATGATGACGCGTAGTGCCTGTGGGAGGATGACTTTGCGCAGCGTAACGGGATTCGGTAATCCGAGAGAGCGTGCCGCCTCGTGTTGACCGTGAGAAACCGATTGGATGCCTGAACGAATGATCTCGGCGATAAACGATGAGGTGTAGACCGACAGGGCGACGGTTAATGCCGCCAGTTCAGGGATAAGCACCATACCGCCGCGGAAATTAAAGCCTTTTAATTCCGGCATGTCCCAATGAAAGGCCGCGCCAAAAATAAGATGGCTGAGTGCACACAGCCCAAGCAGCAGGCCTAGCGCCAGCGGCCAGGTTCTGCGTGGCTGACCGGTTAACGCATGATAGCGCTGGTTACGCCGAAAAACGCTCCATGTTACGACCAACGTAATAATGAGAGAAAGAAAAAATGCCGCTGCACCGGGTCCCCATTCAGGAGAGGGCAGATAGAAGCCACGATTGCTGAGAAAGGCGACATCAAAGGCGCTGATTGACTGACGCGGTCCCGGCAGATTTCGTAGTACGGCAAAATACCAGAAGAAGATCTGCAATAGCGGCGGGATATTACGGAATATCTCAATATAAACGTTAGATATTTTCCGTAATAGCCAGTTATCGGACAACCGGGCAAGGCCAACGGTAAAGCCGAGAATCGACGCAAACACGATACACAATGCCGAAACCAGTAACGTGTTGAATAGCCCAACAAGAAAAACGCGGGCGTAGGTGTCGCCTTGTTGATAGTCAATCAGGTGTTGGACGATGCCAAAGCCAGCGCTTTTATTCAGGAAATCGAAGCCAGAGGTGATGCCCCTCTGTGCCAGATTGGTCACGGTGTTGTGCAACAGGTAGGCTGCGACAGCCAATACCGCGATAACAACGACAATTTGATACAGCCAGGCGCGCACCGCTGGATTAGTCAGTGATAAATCACCTTTTACGGTTGGGCGTTGTAGCATGCTGGAACCTCGATACGGGGTACTGAGGGGCGCAGCAATACACTGCGCCCGGTTTTTTCTGATAATTAACGTACCGCTGGCGCGTACTGGATCCCGCCTTTGTTCCACAGTTCGTTCAGGCCGCGCTTGATTTTCAACTCGCTGCCCATACCGACATTACGCTCGAAGATTTCGCCGTAGTTGCCGACCTGTTTGATGATTTTGAATGCCCAGTCGTTCGGTAATTTGAGATCTTTACCGTAGCTGCCTTCATGACCCAGCAGATGAGACATATCTGGCGTGGTGGGTTTTGCTGCCAGCTGGTCGACGTTTTTGGAGGTCACACCCATCTCTTCGGCATTCAGCATCGCGAACAGCGTCCAGCGGACGATCGAGAACCACTCTTCATCACCACGACGTACCACCGGGCCCAGCGGCTCTTTAGAGATGACTTCTGGCAGGACGATAAATTCGGTAGGTTTGCTCAGCTTGATACGCAGTGCGTACAGCTGTGACTGGTCTGATGCCAACGTATCGCAGCGGCCAGATTCCAGCGCTTTGGCACTTTCATCAGAGCGGTCGAATGTGACAGGCGTGTACTGCATCTTATGGGTTTTGAAGTAGTCAGCGACGTTCAGTTCAGTATCTGTACCCGCCTGAATACAAACGGTTGCGCCGTCCAGCTCTTTGGCGCTGGTTAAGCCTGCTTTGTTGTGCGTCAGGAAGCCAATGCCGTCGTAGTAGGTGACGCCGGTAAAGAGCATGCCCATGCCGCCGTCACGGGAGGAGGTCCAGGTCGTGTTGCGTGACAGCACGTCAACTTCGCCGGATTGCAGCGCAGTGAAGCGCTCTTTTGCCGTCAGCGGCGTATATTTAACTTTATTGGCATCGCCGAATACGGCGGCGGCAATGCCGCGGCACACGTCAACATCAATGCCGGAGTATTTGCCGCTGGCGTCTGCATAGGAAAAACCGGGCAAGCCATCGCTGATGCCGCATTGCACAAATCCTTTCTTCTGAATGGCGTCCAGCGTTGCACCAGCATGGGCCTGATTGATTGCGGCAAAGAGTGACGCGCCAGCAACCAGAGTAGAAATCACTATTCTTTTCATAATCATCCTAGCGTCTAGAGTTATTTGCTGTTTTTGAAGTACACAATAAAGGTGCACCCTACCTGTCTGTCGGGATGCCGACGTGAGCAGAGCGAAGCAAATAAAATGCCAATTCTCTATTCGATTGATAACCAAGACGAAAATGAAGGGTTATTGATCTAAGTGGGTAATTCTAAATAGGTATGAGCGCACCGTGATAAATGCAAAGCGGGCAATGTGCTCTTTTTTGGTGCGTCAAAATGGAGAGCGCGAGATGCCTTCAGCCACTCTGCGCGTTTATCAGGGGTGGAGAACAGTGAGCAAGGCTGAGTGTTAAGTGGGAGTGCCATCAGCCCAGCGGTGGCGTGGGTTGATGGCGGGAATGTTAGTGTGTGATGTGGCGCTGATAATACTTTTCGAGCTTCACCTGTAGCTGGCTCAGCACGGTGCTGAACATCAGGTAAATCAGCGCAGCCTCGACATACAGAATCAAGGGTTCATAAGTCACGGAAACGATGCGCTGAGCGGATAAAAACATCTCTGGCACGGTGATCACGGCAGCTAGCGACGTATCCTTGATCAAGGAAATAAACGTATTGGAAAGCGGCGGCAGCGACACAAAAACGGACTGCGGGAAGATGACCCAGCGAATCGCCTGCCTGCCGTTCATACCGAGAGAATAGGCGGCATTCCATTGGCCTTTTGGGACGGACAAAATGGCCCCACGGACGATCTCCGAGCTATAAGCGCCTACGCTGATGGTGAAACCAATGAGCGCAGCGGGGAAGGCATCCAGAGTAATCCCCGCGCTGGGCAGCCCATAAAAAATCAGGAAAAGCTGCACCAGTAACGGTGTGCCACGAATAACCCAAACGTAAAAATCACCCAGCCATTTCAGCGGTTTGGGGCCATAAAGGCGAACCAGCGCGATGAGAATGCCGAGGGCTAAGCCAAAGATGAAAGACAGAATCGCCAGAGGGACAGTAAATTTAAGTCCCGCAGAAAGCAGACTCCAAAAGGAGTCTGCCATGAGTTGTAGCCAAGGCGGCATGAAAACGAGCTCCGATAACGGTATGCGCTAATCACAGAACGTGCTGATCACTATCATATTGATGGCAGCACGCTCTGATAACAGTGCGATTATTGAGAAACATCCTCCCCGAAGTATCGCACAGATATCGTTTTATAGGTGCCGTCTGCTTTGATTTCATCCAGAGCTTTATTCAATGCTTCCACCAGTGGTGCCTGGTTTTTGCGCACCAGAATCGCAGAAGGTTCACCGTCTTTTGAGGTCGCGGCAATCTTCACGTTGGCATCCGGTTTCTGCTTTTTGAAATCCAGGAATGACAGATTATCGTTTAACGTCGCGTCAGCACGACCGCTGAGCACCAGATCCAGCGACTGGTTAAAACCGTCCGTTGGCACAATGTCTGCACCGTAGCTGGTGGCTTGTTTAGAGTAATTACTGGTCAGGCTTTGGGCTGATTTTTTGCCTTTCAGATCGCTGAAATCCTTGATGGCGGTGTTATCACCACGGACAACCAGCACGGCTTTGGAGTCGATATACGGCTTGGAGAAATCATACTTGGCCTGACGCTCTTTGGTTACGCCAACCTGATTGATGACGGCATCGTAGCGCTTGGCATCAATACCGGCGATTAACCCGTCCCAACGCCCTTCAATGAATTGGGCTTTCACGCCGAGTTTTTCTGCCACCGCACGGCCAATATCCACATCGAAACCAACCAACTGGCCTGATTTATCATGATAGGTGTAAGGCGCGTAGGTGCCTTCTGTGCCGATCTTGAGAACGCCTGCGGACTTGATGTCGCTAAGGTCATCGGCATGAGCGAATACGCTGGTAGCAAGCAGGGCGCTGGTCAGTAAAGCAAAACGTATTTTTTTCATTATGAATTCCTGTGAGTGGTGTGCAGCGATGTGCTTATAACTTTTGTTAATAACGAATCTACGCGACAAAACATCTGTTTATAAATCACGTTGTGTGATTATTTATATCAGAAGTGAATATAGTACCCATGGCGTGCGTACTGTTGTCGCGAGTCTGACTTTTGTAGTGAATATAGTGCGTCTAACTCGTTTTAACCATGTTGAGTTAAAGAACGATAGAAAAAGTCTATCGCTGCTGGGAATGCTGCCCAACTGTCACAATATGCTTCTATTCTCAAAAGGACATCATTGCTTTTGCCACTACCTAGCAGGAGACAACAATGAAGATCCGCATCGCCAGCTATAACGTCGAGAACCTGTTCCACCGTACCGCGATTCTCAACCTCCCCGATTCCAAGCAGATTGACGCCTTGTTGCAGCAGGTTAGGCAGCTTCAGCATCTTCTTGAACAGCCCCAATACGATGATGCCCTGAAAGATCAGGTGTTCCGCCTTTCTATCGCACTGCGCCCTTATATTGATATCCGTACTGACGCAGGTACGTTGGGGCGATGGAAAAAAGAGGACGCCGGCACCGGATTCCGAATTAATAAAAGCTGCCGGGGACGCGGAGATTGGATCGGCGAAATCGTGTTTAAGGCGCAGGAGTTCAGCAGTCAGCAGCGTAAGAATACGGGCAAGATTATTACCCTGCTTAACGCCGACATTCTGTGCGCGGTTGAGGTCGAAAACATGGACGTCCTGCGTGATTTCAACAATCAGGTGCTGGGGGACAGTAAATTCAGCCAGTTCGTGATGATCGATAGCCCGAACGATCCGCGCGGTATTGATGTCGCCTGCCTGACGCGCTATCGGATTGCCCAGCTCCGCACGCATATTTTTGATGCCGGAAAGCAGTTTGACCCTGTTTTTAGTCGTGACTGCCTCGAAGTGACGCTGGATGCCGGTCTCAAACAGCCGATTTATATTCTGTGTAACCATTTCAAAAGCCAGAGCGGTCAAACGGAAGAAGAGCGTCTGCGTGGGGCAGAGAAGCGTCGCGATCAGGCCGAACGCGTCGCGGAGATTGTGCAACAGACTTACGATCTCAAGAAGGATTACGTGGTCATTCTCGGCGATTTGAATGAAGATTCGTCAAACCCCTGGCACAGTTTGGCTCCGCTGTTTTCTCTGTCGGATTTACACCCGGTTATCGACCCTGAACGCCCGGAAAAAGAGCGCTACACCTACTATTTCTCTGGCGGAAAGAAAGGGGCTAGGTTAAACCAACTGGACTACATTTTCTTGTCTGCGCCGCTGCATCAGGCGGTGGTGGAGTGGGGCGTCGAGCGTCGGGGTATTTATAATATCGACAAAATTGCCGCCAAAGAGGGCGCGGAACCCGTTACGCCGCTACCGGAAGTGACATCATGGGACACGGCGGCGTCCGACCATGCCGCGCTCTGGGTAGAAGTGGATATTACCTGATGGCCGCTTTACGGCTATCATGGCGTGAGAACACAAAGCAATCATAGCCATATAAACAGAGGAAGATGATGAGTAAGCAAGGATTAGAGCAATACCCAGACGCGCTGCGCTGGTCATTTGGCGACAGCCCCGCGCTGGCGGATGAATTGCTGCAACTGGTGCGGGAAGGGCATAAAACGGCAACCTGTAGCTCGTATCACGCGTTTAAAAACGAGGAAACGCCACAGGTCGGCGATTACAACATCGTTCTGGACGGTGCTGGACAGCCCTCCTGCGTGATTCGGACACGCTCGTTAACGCTGGTGCGCTACTGCGACGTTACCGCGGAGATGGCGGCGAAAGAGGGCGAAGGGGATAAAAGCCTGGCTTTCTGGCGCGAAGGCCATCAGACGTTTTTCGAACGAGAAGGCACCTTCGCCCCAGATATGCTGCTGGTGTTTGAAGAGTTTGAGCTGGTTGAGGTGTTGTGATTCTGGGTTAGCCGCTGATAAACCCGACTGTGTTTTATCATCGATGCGGCTAAATTTGGTGGAGATTAAGGAGCGGGCGCTACGCCTGAAATCTAGTCATAGGAATGGCCCAGAAGCGTCTAGATTAGCTGTAGTAATTTAATAGGTCTAATTTAGAACAATGCTATATGCTGTCATGACTGAATCATCAGCAAATTTTATAGATAGCTATTTTTGGAGAATTAATAGTTGATCACGGATATCCCTACAAAAGATGATTTTTACGCAATGGCTGATCATATAGTCAATGAAGCTTGGGAAAAAGTTGCGGGTATGGCTTATGAGCATAGAGACATTGGTGTATCGAACAGATTTTTTAGTGAATCGGAATATTTCACAGAAAAAAACTTCATAGACATAGACGATAATTACTGGAAATTCGAACGGCCTAAATTAATTACCGCATTGACATTAATACTGCAATCAGTTGAGTTTAGAATTAAAGGACTAATTGTTGATATATCACCATACCTTTTGATAACTAATGCAACCCGTAATCCGCCTAAAGCAGATGATCAGGGAAACATCTCTTTCTCTGAATTTCACACACTGGATGCACAAGATTTAATTAAGGTGCATGATACTTTTTCTGGTAATAAATTATCTAATGAATTTACTGACTGGTTCAGAACTATGCGTATGTTACGTAACAGGTTTATGCACACAGTTGATAAATCTACAGATATCACCCCTGAGTTAATATTTACTTCTGTTGCTTTTGCTCATAAGCATCTAAATAAAGAGTCACCACACTGGATCTGGCATAGGTATCAGTATAGAACAGAGCATTCTTCTACCGGGATTGATTATGAGTCACGGTATGGTGAAGGGTTTTCTAGCGCTGTATGGGAAATGCTTCCGACTCATTATGAGTTCGCCAGTGCAATCTTCTCCTGCTCTAAAGAATCAGCTAGAAAATATTTTGGCTACATAAAAATGAACCGGGTGATGCAAATCCCAAAGAAAGTTTTTACTGCCAAAAATGCTTATCAGTGATGAAAAAAAGAATATTTTGATAGCAAAAATATTGACTCTGCGCTTAAAACTGTCCAGTACAATCGCAAGAGTAACAGCTATATTTGCGCATTCTGCTGTGATGAAAAAATACGAAGCCTAGGGACTGGGAGGATGAAAACGAAGAATAGAATTCCAGCTGTTTAGCCTCCTCGTTTATGGACTCACTTTGTTTTTATAACTTTCGCCACTAGCACTGAACTGACTGCCAGACTAAGTAATAGCCGTACAACCTAAGCCAACCACAACAACACTCAGTCTTTAGATTCTTCTTTGGTCTGCTTCCGCTGGCGGCGTTTGATCTCGCTTTTACTGCGGTGATGATGAATTGTGCCTTTGTCTCGCCTGCTTCAAGGCTACTTTCCATTTCAGCAACAACGTCGTGCGGGAATCTTGCATTCAACTGCTGTGACTTGTTGTTAATTGAACCCGTTGCCATTGCTGGATCTCCATGCGCTAAGTGCGATTCAGTATACGTAAAAATAATTCTAAAAATACCTTGAGGTGCGATTCACTTGAGCGTAATGTTAGCTGCATAGGTGCGATTCACCTATGAAATGCGAAGCCCGGCAGTGTTGGAGCACTAACCGGGCCTCTAACCACAATGTTATTGAGCTAACACTATGGCTGATATCCAGTCTACCCAAACTCGCCCCGAATTTCAGTATCGCTTTCTTGCTTTGGGAACATCTTCCCAACGTGTCGTTCATATTATCGCTACCACCGAACGTCAGGCGCGAGAATATTCCCCTGATGGTCATGTCATGGTCTTCGCTGGTTGCCTGCCTGTTCAGGAGGTGCGTCATGTTTGATAACACGCCGTTAGAACCCGAAGAAGCGCTCGATCAGTGTCGTGCGTTGGCTTACGCCATTGTCGAATTGGACAACCCAGAATCAAAAGAGATTTTAACGTTCGTGTTAGCGGAACGGTTGGATAACCTGCACCGACTCTTTCATGCGTCGGAAACGGATAAACAAGAAGGGATGAGTCATTAATAACGTCGTGGACACCATGCTCAAGCTGTCCACGCTAGGGCCGTTGCTGCCTAAATAGAAGGCAAAGAAAAAGGCGCTTAACCCAAGAGGTAAAGCGCCTTTTTTCAAATGCTTAACTGATTAGTATCAGTTCATGCCGTATTTTTTCAATTTCTTACGCAGAGTACCGCGGTTGATGCCCATCATCAGGGCCGCGCGGGTTTGGTTACCGCGGGTGTATTGCATCACCATGTCCAACAGTGGCTGTTCAACTTCAGCCAGTACCAGCTCATAAAGGTCACTTACATCCTGACCGTTCAATTGAGCAAAATAGTTCTTCAGTGCCTGTTTAACCGAGTCGCGCAGGGGTTTTTGGGTTACCTGAGCCTGAGAGTTTACAGTGGAAACGGTCAGTACGTCAGAATTCACGCGTTGTTCGAACATAGTTCTGTCAGCTCTTTTTCTGTTTACGCAAGATTTTCAAAATATGCCTTCAACGCCTCCAGCTGCTCGCTGGCATCCTCAATGGCGTTGAATGTGCGCCTAAACTGGTCGTTTGGGGCATGCTCCTGGAGATACCAGGATACGTGCTTACGAGCGATACGAAATCCCTTGCCTGGACCATAAAAGTCGTGCAATTCCCGTATATGCTCGATCAACAAGCGCTTGACCTCTGCCAACGGCAGTGGTGCCAGCAACTCCCCTGTGTCCAGATAATGCTGGATTTCCCGAAAGATCCAGGGTCTTCCCTGAGCGGCTCGTCCTATCATCAGGGCGTCAGCCCCGGTGTAGTCAAGAACCGCTCTGGCTTTATGCGGGTCTGTAATGTCGCCATTCGCAATAATAGGAATGGAAACGGCCTGCTTAACTGCCCGAATGCTGTCGTATTCCGCGGAACCATTGAACAGGCACGCACGGGTGCGTCCGTGAATAGTTAACGCCTGAATGCCACAGCCTTCAGCCAGTTTGGCAATTTCTACACAGTTGCGGTGCTCTGGTGCCCAACCGGTACGGATCTTCAGTGTCACCGGTACGTCTACCGCTTTCACCACCGAAGAGAGGATCTGTTTGACCAAATCCGGATACTGCAATAACGCAGATCCTGCCATCTTGCGGTTCACCTTCTTCGCCGGGCAGCCCATATTGATGTCAATGATCTGCGCGCCGGAATCAGCGTTGATTCGCGCTGCCGCCGCCATCTCATCGGGGTCACAACCGGCAATCTGCACGGCTCTGATACCCGGTTCATCGCTATGAACCATTCGCAAACGCGACTTGTCCGAACGCCACACTTCCGGATTGGAAGAAAGCATTTCAGACACGGTCATTCCAGCGCCCATCGCGTGACAGAGTGCTCTAAATGGGCGATCGCTAATACCAGCCATTGGGGCTGCTATCAAACGATTGGTAAGCTGAAATTGTCCAATGTGCATAGACAAAAATTGACCATACTGTGCCTGCAAGGGCGCGTATATTACGCATTTTTTACGTCAGATGAAAGGCCAAACTTTGACCAATTTACGGCTATCGATCAATGAAAATGCAGTTCGTAGAGGCATATGAAAATATTATTCATATTTAACAGTGTGTTATGTTTTTATGCTGGTTTTTTGTTCGGTAAAATATTCATCTGCTTACAGAATTTTATCTGCAAGCGCGGTCATTTTTAGTGGAGATACAGCAGGCTATCAATGCTTTATCAGTGAAATGCGTTGGTTAATGCGGCAAAAAAGGGCGCTGATTCATCAGAGGCTGGCCGACAGACGGTCTGACCAGCCTCGTAGAGTGGCTTAGTGGATGATGACGCGGCCATTAAGTGGCTGTATAGGGCGATTATTGGCGTGATGCATGACCGAGCGGAACTGGTTTATCTGATCGGCAGAGGCGGTGACGGGGTGATCCAGCACGAGCCAGCGAATACCCTCTGAGCATGGCGGCGTGGTGAGCGACCCACTAAACCGATAGTAGTTTAATGACGTCGGTAACAGGCTCTGAATCGCGATTGGCGTGCGCACGTCCTCCGCCTGATTAACCTGAGCTGGAATCTGCTGCCATGCAGTGGCTAACTGTGGATTGGCTGCTCCTTCTTGAAACATCAGCGCGATAACGGTCAGCGCGCCAGCCGCGTCTTTATAGACAAAATGACCTTCCAGCGGAAACTGCTTACCGTCAATTTCATTCTCGCTCGGCGCGTGAAAGTGAAACTGCTGCAAGGTGAATGTCTCGTTATCCAATATCAGCGTATTCCCCGGACCGACGTTAACCTGAATGGTATGTCCATTGTTGATGATTTGCTGTGTCCCTGGCAAGAAGGCTAGCTGTAAAGGGTCGTGCTGGGCGTCCAGCGCTTGCCGGATATTAATGGGAGATTGGTTTTACCGGTTTCACACACAGCGAGAAGTCTGGGGACAGCTTTCCCCAATGCGCCGGATCGCCATTGCCTTCGTAGCCCCAGTGAACCGGATCGGCCGCCAAGGCGGAAAAGCTGGCGGATAACATCAATACGACAGAGAGTTTACCTTTCATTTTTCATCCCTTGAAAATAATGATATGGCATCGTTGAGCGCCGGGCGCAGGTGACGCCCAGTCGCTTGCCGAGCTGAATAATACGCCAGTTTATGGGGATCAATCGTGTGATATAGCAGGAAGAAGTGTGCCCACCGTTGTACGTACGGTGGGCGGGACTCGCGGGATAATGTTATTACGATGCGCGGCGTTGACCAGTAATGCGGCACCACTCTTCGCGTTCAGCCACCGGATCGAGTGTGAACTTGTCTGCGTACGCTTCTGCGACGCCGTCGGCCTGCGTTGCCAGCACGCCAGACAGGCCAAGGTGACCGCCTGCTTTTGGTAAATCGCTAATCAGCGGTGCCAGTTCGCGCAGCGGGCCAGCAAGGATGTTGGCGACGACGACATCGGCAGACAGGTCGGCAGGCTGGTCTTTCGGCAGATAAAGCTCAAGACGCTCGGAAACGCCGTTGCGCTGTGCGTTGTCTCGGCTGGCCTGAATGGCCTGCGGATCGATATCAATCCCGATAGCGCGTGCAGCACCCAATTTCAGGGCGGCAATCGCCAGAATGCCGGAACCGCAGCCGAAATCGATGATGGTTTTCCCTTCCAGATCCAGCCCGTCGAGCCATTGCAGGCACAGCGCGGTCGTTGGATGGGTACCGGTGCCAAATGCCAGACCGGGATCGAGCATGACGTTGACGGCGGTTGGGTCAGGAATGTCACGCCAGCTTGGGCAAATCCACAGACGTTTGCCGAACTGCATTGGGTGGAAGTTATCCATCCATTCGCGTTCCCAGTCTTTGTCTTCCAACTGTTCGATTTTGTGTTTAAAACCGACGCCCAGCAGCGGTTCTTGCTCCAGCATGGCGATAACGTCATTCATGTCGGTTTCGGCGTCGTACAGCGCAATCGCGTCGGTATCACCCCACAGGCGGGTTTCGCCCGGCAGCGGTTCGAACACCGGGGTATCGTGCGTATCCTGAAACGTAACGGATACCGCACCGCTTTCTATCATGGCGTCACCCAGTTGTTCAGCAACATTTCCTGAGGTGTTTATTTTCAGTTGAATCCACGGCATAGCAGTCTCTATTACATTTAAAGTGAAGATGAAGCGGCAACCGGCACGGGTGGGTTATGACCAAAGCGGTTGCCAATAATAAACGCCATCAGGCTGAGTAACAGCGATGGCACAATCGGGTGATATCCGGCCAACTGAAGATTGAAGCTGGCCAGTAAGGTATAGCAAATCGCCCCGCTGAACATGGCGCTAAGCGCGCCTGCGGCATTCGCGCGTTCCCAATACAGGCCCAGTACCAGCGGCCACAGGAACACGGCTTCCAGTCCGCCAAACGCCAGCAGGTTCAGCCAGATGATCATATCTGGTGGCCGTAAGGAGGCCAGCAGCACCAGCAGACCCAACAGCAGTGTAGTCATGCTGGACAGGATCTTGATGCGGCGTTCGTTATGGATCTGCTGCGGGCGGACGCTGAGATAGAGATCTTTGATGATCGTCGCGGAAGCCTGAAGCAGATGCGCATTAATGTTGGACATGATAGCGGCCATTGGCGCAGCGAGAAAGATCCCGGCGGCCAGCGGCGGTAGTACGGTGACCATCAGCGCCGGTAACACCTGATCGGGAATCGTCAGATTTGGCATCACGGCGCGGCCCAGTGCGCCAGCCAGATGCATGCCAAGCATCAGGATGCCGATGACGATCGTGCCGATGATAATCCCGCGGTGCAGCGCTTTGCTGTCGCGATAAGAGATACAGCGAACGGCGGTGTTCGGCAGGCCGATAACGCCGAAGCAGACCAGCACCCAGAATGAGGCCATAAACGGCATCGACAGAATACCGCCGCTACCCTGCGGCGAAACCAGCATTGGGTCGATCTGTTGCAGCTTATCCACTGCGCTGTGTAATCCCCCAGCAGCATAGATTACGCCGACCAGCAGGATGACGGTGCCGATCAGCATCACAATGCCTTGCATCGCATCATTCAGCACGCTGGCACGGAAGCCGCCAAACGTGGTGTACAGCGCGATGGTGACGCCGAAAATCAGCAGGCCGATGTCGTAAGGGATGTTCGCTGCGGTTTCCAGCAGGCGTGCGCCACCGATGAACTGCACGGCCATGGCACCGATAAACGCGACCAGCAGGCTGATACTGGCAAACCACACCAGCAGCGGACTGTTATAGCGGGCGTATAGCATGTCATTCAGCGTGATAGCATTGTAGCGCCGCGCCAGAATGGCGAATTTTTTCCCCAGAATGCCCAACGACAGCAGCATGGTGGGAAGTTGGATCATCGACAGCAGCACCCAGCCCAGACCGTATTTATACGCGGCACCCGGCCCGCCGATAAAGGAGCTGGCGCTGACGTAAGTGCCGATCAGCGTCATTGCTAGCACAAACCCGCCCATCGAGCGGCCGCCGAGGAAATACTCGTTAAGAAAATTACCCGCCTGACGGCGACGGTACGCATAGACCGACAGCCCGAAAACCAGCAGCAGATAGCCAATCAGCGGCAATAAAATTTCAATTTGCATCGTCACTCTCCAGTGAGATATCGCGGAAAATGACGCGAACCATCAGCCAGCACAGCAGCGTAAACACGAGCGGCAGCAGCAGGCAAGCCATCTCAAACCAGTGTGGAAGACCGGTGATCCCTTGTGTGTTGTCTGGCAAATAGGCGGCAAGCACCCAGGCCACTAAATAAACCAGCGTCAGGCCAAACGCCCAGCGGGCCTCTTTGTGCGCCTGAGGAAAGCGTGTATCCATGTTCTGCTCCACCGTGAATGGGAGAATGGGTATTGTTATGAACGTCGTGATGACGAAAGCGGGAATTTTACGGCATGTGGGCCAATTGACTAGTAAGAATTACGTCATTGGCGTAAAAGCCCGCTACGGGGTACTCATCGTTTGGTGAAAAAACGGCTTTACCATTGGGGAATAAAAAGAGGGGGTTAGTGTGTCACTTTGCCGCTCTATTTCGGTCTGGTGAGCAACAGAGCAAGGCGGAAATAAAATCTATCTCACCACAAAATAATACTAAATGAGTATCTTGGCTTATTGATCTTGAGGTAATTGGCGAATGATGGACGTCACATCGCATAATTTTCTCAGGAGAACGTTTACTATAGGGCTATTATTTATCGTCTGTTATTCCAG
The DNA here is from genome assembly GCA_021907015.1 of Pectobacterium sp. PL152. GTDB lineage: Bacteria > Pseudomonadota > Gammaproteobacteria > Enterobacterales > Enterobacteriaceae > Pectobacterium. The sequence goes on from CP091064.1 coordinate 2,827,305, forward strand.
CGTGGAATAGTTGCGATACGAAAGGAAAATAATAATAGCGCCAACGATATTGGCGCTGTTGTGCATCAGGTAATTATCGTGTCGTGACTTCCTGCTGCCTGGATTATTTAGTCGTTACTATTATGTTAAAGATGAACCAAAGGAGTCGTTATGTCAGTTTCAGCAAGAAATCAGCTTTCGGGTGTTGTGTCTTCCATTGTTGAGGGTGCGGTAAACAATGAAGTCGCATTGACCACTGGAAAGTGGGGATAAGTTAACGACGGTGATTACACGAGCCAGCTGTCAGTCTATGGACCTTTCCGTTGGCAAGCTGGCCATTGCGTTGGTGAAAGCCCCTTGGGTCATTCTGGCATCCGCCGAATGTGGTTTGAATTTTTCTGCCCGCAATCAGTTTCACGGTAAGGTGAGTTCTGTTACGAAAGGTGCCGTCAACTCGACGGTGCAACTGGTGACTGCGGGTGGGTTGACGCTGACCTCAACCGTGACCAATGAGAGTCTGGAAGAGATGAACATTGATGTGGGCAGCGAATTAATCGCGCTGGTTAAAGCATCCAGTATTATTCTGGCTACCCGGAAATAATTGCCGGTTTCTTTAGCGAAGCATACCGATCTCTGCCGATAAACGATGGATATATACGGGTTTATCGGCTTATTTTTTACCGCAAAGAATTTCTCCCTTCGACGTATCCCGCATAAACGTCTCTTATTTTGCTGCTCAAATGACCCACATCAACTATCGCCGGAAATGTGATCTGGATGATTGACCCTGAATTTTGTGTGTGGATAATATCGATGTATAAAAATATATATAACGATGCTCGTCATACTTCAAATTGCATGTACGTTGGCTGCGTTTAGTCACCCGAATCACTTACCTGAGTAAGCTCATCGAGATGCCTTCGCTTGCCGCCTGCCTGAAATTTGAATTATTTAGAGCGGATATTATTTAACTCTGGGATCATCATGGGAATTAACAGGCGTACTTTTTGTCGTATCTGGCGGCACTGTCTGCTTTACCTCTTTTGCCTGCGTCCTTTGCACATGTGTTTGACCGCATTGCCGGACGGTTTGGTCAGATTCCCAACCCTTCTGATATTCAGCGTGTCATCAGCGCGGGGCCGCCTGCGGATCTGCTGCTGTTAGCCTTGGCACCAGAAAAGCTGCTTGGGTTTTCATCGTTTGATTTGTCGGGCGAATCGGGGGCGCTGTTTTCTGAAACTGTACGTCGATTGCCACGTTTGGGACGCTTGTCGGGCCGAGCCAGTACGTTATCGCTGGAAAAACTGCTGACGCTGAATCCAGATATCATCATTGACTGTGGAAGCGCCGATGAAACGTATCGCTCGTTGGCGCAGAGGACGTCACAGCAGACCGGTGTGCCTTACGTGCTGGTGGATGGCGGTTTGCTGGATACGCCTTCACAGCTTCGGCAGGTGGGGCAGTTACTGAATGTCACCGCGAGAGCGGAGCAGCAGGCGCAGTTTGCTGATGCTATTTTGCAGCGTGCAAATGCTTACCGTACCAGTGCACAAACCGAGAAGCCGCGCTTCTATTTCGCTCGCGGAGCGATGGGGTTGGAAACCGGCCTGCGTGGGTCTCTCCATACCGAAGCGGTGGAACTGCTGGGTTTTGAGAACGTCGCGACCGCAGGGGAATTAAAAACGCTGACTCAGGTTTCGATGGAGCACATTCTGCGGTGGAATCCGGAGCTTGTCATCACGCAGGATGTGCAGAGCTATCAGCACATTATGCACTCGGAGCAATGGCAAGGTGTGCAGGCGGTTGCACAGCAGCGCGTGATCCTGATGTCCGGCTTGCCGTTCGGCTGGCTGGATGCACCGCCCGGTCTGAACCGTCTGTTGGGGCTGTGCCGCTTACAAAGCCATTTTTTGACCCTGCCGCTGCTCAGCAGCTCAAAAGTGATACCCGAACGTTTTTCCGCCTGTTTTACCATACCGATCTGAATGATGCGCAGCTTGAGCAACTGCTGAGAGTGGTATGAAAAGCCATACCATTACTCTAGTTCTGGGGTTTTACTGATCGGCAGCGCGCTGCTTGCGTTAGCGGTGGGGCACTATTCCCTCTCTGTGCATGAAATCCTGCAAATTATCGCTGCTCCGCAGGGAACGGCGTCGATCGAGCCACGTAAAGCGACGGTATTCTGGAACATTCGCGTGCCGCGCCTGCTGGCGGCGACGCTGATTGGTGCCGGGCTGGCTGCCGCTGGCGCAGCTTATCAGGGCATGTTCCGTAATCCTCTGGTTTCCCCGATATTCTTGGCGTCTCTGCCGGTGCTGGCGTAGGGGCAACACTCGGGATTTTCCTCGGATTGCCGATGCTGTTTATTCAGCTTCTGGCGTTTGTCGGTGGGCTAGGGGCGGTGACGCTGGTCTGCCTGATTGCCCGTATGGCGAAACGACACGATCCCGTATTGGCACTGGTGCTGGTGGGTATGGCGATCGGCGCATTAGGCGGCGCGGCGATCGCACTGATCAAGATCCTGGCCGATCCCTATACTCAGCTACCGTCTATTACTTTCTGGCTATTGGGTGGGCTCTCCGCCATCACCATTCAGGACTTAAACGTTGCCGCGATACTGATTGTGATTGGTTTAGCCCCGCTTATTTTACTGCGCTGGCGCATGAATCTGTTGAGCCTGCCGGATGAAGAAGCCCGCACGCTGGGAGTGAATATCCTTTATACGCGGCTGTTATTCATTTTTGCGGCGACGTTAATTACCGCCAGCGCGGTGTCAATTGCGGGAATCATCGGGTGGATAGGGCTGGTGGTGCCGCACATCTGCCGTTTGATCGTCGGAGACAATTTCAATCGGCTATTGCCTGTTTCTATTGCCGTTGGGGCGCTGCTGCTGTTACTCACTGATACGCTGGCACGTACGCTGGCTGCGATTGAACTGCCGCTAGGCATTCTGACATCGTCCATCGGGGCGCCCTTCTTCCTGCTCCTACTGTTGAGGGGGAACGAGCATGACGGGCAGCAACCTCGCTACGCTTCAGGCGGTTAGCGTCGGATATGGTCGCACCGTTGTGAACCGCGACATCTCTTTTTCATTGCCATCCGGGCAGATTACCTGTTTGCTGGGCACCAATGGTAGCGGCAAAACCACCCTGATGCGCACCCTGTTGGGCTTGATTCCTGCCTTTTCCGGCCAGATACACATCGCCGAAAAACCCATTGGCGCATGGTCTGCCAAAGCGCTCGCACAGGTCGCGGCCTATGTGCCTCAGGCGCATGACTCCCCCTTTGCCTTTCGCGTGCTGGATATGGTGCTGATGGGATGTCATCCCCGTTTGTCGCTCTTCTCCACGCCCGGAAAACGTGAGATCGCGAGTGCTGAAGCGGTGTTATCACAGCTCGGTATTTTGTCGCTGAGCCAGCGTTCATACGCGACGCTGAGCGGAGGAGAGCGGCAGCGCGTACTGATTGCCCGTGCGTTAGTACAACAGCCTGCGCTGATGGTGATGGACGAACCGGCGGCCAGTCTGGATTTTGGCAATCAGATTCGATTATTGGCACACATCAAGCGGCTTAAAGAAAGCGGTATCGCGGTGCTGATGTCTACACACCATCCTCAGCATGCGCGAGCCGTGGCGGATAACGTGGTTTTGTTACATCCCGGCGCGGGGACGGAACAGGGATCCCCAGACGTGCTGCTGACGCCAACGAGGCTGGCGGCGCTATACGGCGTACAAGAAGCGGATATTCACGCCCATTTTCGTACCTGATGCCCTGTGCGAGCAGGTAAACGGCATCGAATAAAAGAGAAGTCAGGAAGAGAATATGATTATCGACGAGATTGATTTTTCCGCGCTTTATCAGGCGCATATGGCGCGGGCGGCCAGAACCGCTAAAACCCCGGAAAACTGGGATAAGCGCGCAGAAAACATGGCAATAGAATGCGCGGGGCCACGCGATCCGTATCTGGATCGGTTCATCGCCAACATGGATTTTTCGGGGCGACAACGCTGCTGGACGTTGGATGCGGGCCGGGGTCGGTGTGCCTGAATGTGGCGTCGCGGCTTGAACAGGTTTACGGCATTGATTACAGCGAGGGCATGCTGGACGTGGCGCGCCGTCGGGCAGAGGCAATGGGAATAGGAAATGCGGCATTTGCTCACCGTGCCTGGGAAGACGACTGGGCAGATCTGCCCGACTGCGACATTGTGGTGGCATCGCGATCGACGCTGGTCATGGATCTGGCGGCCGCACTCTACAAGCTGAATCAAAAAGCCCGCCTGCGCGTGTACACCACCCACACGGTTTCCCCTACGTTTGTCGATCCACGGATTTCGGCGGCAATCGGGCGAACATCGACATCGCTACCGAACTATATCTATGCCGTGAATATTCTCTATCGCATGGGTATTCACGCCAACGTGAGCTTTATTCGCGGGCAGAATTGCCAAAGGCATGCCGAAACCTTCGAGCGTTTTGCGGAAGGCGTGGCCTGGTCATTAGGCAAGTTGAGTGAGGAAGAAAAGCAGCACCTAAGGGCCTATTACGATGCGCATCAGGATGATGGTATCCCGCTCGTTTCACCGACGCGGGATTGGGCGTTTGTCTACTGGGATGTGGTGCCACATGCGGAGTTCGCACGATGATTTATATCCCGGATGCGTACCTTGACCAGCTCTTGCAGGAGGATATTCAGTACGGTGATGTCACCACGCGAGCGCTGGGAATAGGGCAAGGGGAAGGGGAGATCACGTTTTTCCATCGTCAGGGCGGGTGTGTGAGCGGGATGCCGGTGGCGGAACGTCTGCTACAGCGGCTGGGGCTGCGGGTGACGCATTGCGTTCAGGAAGGGGGACGCGTGCAGCCCGGCGAAGCGATGCTTGCCGCAACGGGAAATGTCGCCGCGTTACATCAGGGATGGAAAGTCACGCAGAACGTGCTGGAGTGGTGCTGTGGCGTCAGCGAGTATCTGCATCAAATGAAAGCAATTTATACCCGCGAGGTGCCATTCGGGCAGATTGCCTGTACGCGCAAAATTATTCCGGGTACGAAGCTGCTTTCGATCTTAGCCGTGCTAGCCGGGGGCGGGATTGTGCATCGTTTGGGCTGTGCAGAAACAGTGCTGTTATTCACGAACCATCGTCGCTTTTTGCCGAATCAGGATGATTGGGCTACCCATGTTGCTCAACTACGCCACGCGGCACCGGAGAAAGCCATCATTGTGGAAGTGGATAGCCCCGATGAGGCGATGATGGCGCTCAGCGTCGGGCCTGACATCCTACAGCTTGATAAGTTTACGCCTGAACAGGTGATCGCCACGCTGTCTTACGCTGCCCGCCATGCGCCCGCATGTAAGGTGTCTGCTGCGGGAGGAATCAATCTGCAAACGGTTCAACGCTATGCTGAAACCGGTGTTGCCCTGCTCGTCACGTCTGCGCCTTACCACGCGTCCTCTGCCGATATCCGTGTCGTTTTAACGCCAAAACGCTAACGCCACCTTCCACACCCGGATGAAGGGAAGTGGCGACATTTATCGTTATATAAATTTTTATACAGCAATGTGTTTTTTAAGGGAACAATGTCATGCAAATAAAAAAATTAAGTTGGTTGTTGTCCGCCAGTCTATTACCTGTCTCTTGCGTCTATGCCGCCTCTGGTGACGCGGTTGAGGCCACGAAGGATAAAGACGTGATGACGGTGTGGAGCAGCCCGGTCGCGGCGACCAACGATATTGTGAATCAGGAGCAGATTAATCAGCTAAATCGACGCAATGTGGCGGAAGCGCTGAATACCGTGCCGGGCGTGACGCTACAAAAGTCAGGCGGGCGCAGTGAGCAACAGGTGAAAGTTCGCGGCTTTGATAGCCGGCAGGTGCCGGTTTTCCTCGACGGCGTGCCGATTTATGTTCCCTATGACGGCAACCTGGATCTTGGCCGTTTTCAGGCTTCCGATCTGGCGGCGGTCGAGGTGTCTAAAGGGTATACCTCGCTGCTGCAAGGCCCGAATCAAATGGGGGCGCGATTAACCTCACGACCTTGCGGCCGAAAAAGAGCTGGAAGCGAACGTGCGCTTGAATCAGGGCTGGGCGCGCGGGCGTGACAATGCGCATAACATGGATGCGTCGTTTGGTGGGAAAAGCGATTTGGGGTTCTTCCAGATTAGCGGCAGTCGTCAGAAGCAGCGGTTTACCGGGCTGCCTCACGGCGTTGATAACGCGATTGCCGGTAGCGAAGGTCAGCGGATGAACTCCGGTAATGATGACAAGCGCGGCATGCTTAAGGTCGGGTTTACGCCGCGGGAATCCGATGAATATACGTTTACCTACATCAATCAGGAAGGCGAGAAGAATACGCCGCGTTATGCGGGCAACAACGGTCAGTCGGCACGCTATTGGCAGTGGCCGGACTACAACAAAGAAAGCTATTACTATCAGGGCACCACAAAGCTTAGTGACAGAATGACGCTGAAAAGCCGCTTCTATCACGATGAATTTGAAAATACCTTGCTGATGTATAAAACGCTGGCGGATTTCAAAAATAAGAGCGGTAACTATAGCCACTATGCAGATTTCAGTAACGGCGCGGGGCTGCAATTAGGGATTGATATGCGCGAACTGGATTTGCTGTCGTTCGCCGTACACTGGAAAGATGACGTGCATCGCGAGAAAGGGGCGATTAATGCGCCATACGACCGCTATAAGGACCGTACCTGGTCGATGGCAAGCGAATACCAGTGGAATGTCTCCGATAAGCTGGATGCGGTATTTGGCGTGAGCTACGACTGGCGCGACAGCAAGCAGGGCATGAAGTATGAGAAAAACGGCGCGCTAACGAATTATGACCAAAACAATCAGGATGCCTTTAACTGGCAGATGATGACGAAGTACCGCTTCGATAATCGCGATGAGCTGCAATTATCGTTGTCTGAACGTAGCCGTTTTCCTACTCTGAAAGAGCGTTACACCACCTCTAAGCCAGCCAAAAATCAGGATGCGCTGGTTAATCCGAACCTCAAACCCGAACGTGCGCAAAACCTTGAGCTGAACTATCGTGGCGGCTTGACCGAAAGCTGGGGTTACGACGCCAGCGTGTACTACAACCGGGTATCGAATGCGATTCTGTCACATAACATTACGCCAAGCCTGATCCAAAATCGTAACAGCGGCCGGGTAGATTACTACGGCATGGATCTGGGGATTCACGGTGATGTCAAAGACTGGCTAACCGTCGGGGTTAACTATGGGCTGATTCATAGCGATGTGAAACGCCAGGAAATCGGCAACATTGTCGATCTGCCGAAGCATAAGGTGTTCGCCTGGGCAACGATCACGCCTGTAGAACCCGTCAGCATTACGGTGATGGAAGAAGCGCGTAGCTGGGGATTCAATAATTCAGATAATAACGATAAAACGCGCGGATTTGCGGTGACGAATGTGCGGGTGGATTATCGTCTTGGCGCGGGTTTCAGTGTGAATGCGTCGGTCAACAATCTGTTTGATACGGCTTACACTTATCAGGAAGGTTATGTTGAGGAAGGACGTAATTATTGGTTAGGTGTTGCTTACCAGTATTAATCCTCAAGGGCATATATACCCTAAATAACAAAGGCCAGCATAAGCTGGCCTTTTGACTCGATTGCGCAGTATTTACTGCAAGCCGAGTTTCTTCTCCAGATAGTGGATGTTCGTGCCACCTCTCTGGAAGTTTTCGTCGCTCATGATCTTCATCTGAAGTTCGATGTTGGTTTTGATGCCATCGATGATCAGTTCAGCCAGCGCGTTCTTCATACGGGAAATCGCGATCTCGCGCGTTTCGCCGTAGGTGATCAGCTTGCCGATCATGGAATCGTAATACGGCGGTACGGTATAACCGGCGTAAATATGCGATTCCCAACGGACACCAAAGCCGCCCGGCGCGTGGAAACGCGTGATTTTACCCGGGCTTGGCAGGAACGTGTTCGGGTCTTCCGCGTTGATACGGCATTCCACCGCATGACCGCGAACCTTGACGTCTTTCTGCTTGATGGACAGTGGCAGACCGGCAGCGATGCGCAGCTGCTCTTTGATCAGATCCACGCCGGTAATCATTTCGGTTACCGGATGCTCCACCTGAATACGGGTGTTCATTTCAATGAAGTAGAACTCACCGTTTTCGTACAGGAACTCGAACGTACCCGCACCACGATAGTTGATATCGATACAGGCTTTGGCGCAGCGATCGCCGATATTGCGGCGCAGCTCGTCCGTAATGCCCGGTGCTGGCGCTTCTTCCACCACTTTCTGGTGACGACGCTGCATGGAACAGTCACGCTCGGCCAGATAGACGGCGTGGCCCTGACCATCAGCCAGAATCTGAATTTCCACGTGACGTGGGTTTTCCAGATATTTTTCCATGTAGACCATGTCGTTGTTGAAAGCCGCTTTGGCTTCCGCACGGGTCATGTTGATGGATTGTTCCAGCTCTTTGTCGCTGCGCACGACGCGCATACCACGACCGCCGCCGCCGCCAGAGGCTTTGATGATGACCGGATAGCCGATGCGTTTTGCATGAACACGGTTAGCGTCCATGTCGTCGGTCAGAGGGCCATCAGAACCTGGTACGGTGGGGACACCCGCTTTTTTCATGGCGGTGATGGCAGACACTTTGTCGCCCATCAGGCGAATAGTTTCTGCGCGTGGACCGATGAAGATAAAGCCAGAGCGTTCAACCTGCTCGGCAAAATCCGCATTTTCGGACAGGAAACCGTAGCCAGGGTGAATCGCGACGGCACCCGTGATTTCCGCAGCGGAAATAATCGCAGGGATATTCAGATAGCTTTTTGTTGACGGCGCCGGGCCGATACACACGGTTTCGTCCGCCAGCAATACGTGTTTCAAATCGCGATCCGCACTGGAGTGAACGGCGACGGTTTTGATGCCCAGTTCTTTACAGGCACGCAAAATACGCAGCGCAATCTCTCCGCGGTTAGCGATAACGATTTTATCTAGCATGATAAGCCTCGTTATTCGATGACAACCAGTGGCTCGTCAAATTCAACCGGCTGACCGCTTTCGACCAGGATGGCTTTCACCACGCCTGATTTGTCGGCTTCGATCTGGTTCATCATTTTCATGGCTTCGACGATGCACAGGGTATCGCCAACATTGACGTGCTGACCCACTTCCACGAAGGCTTTAGCATCCGGGCTTGGGGTGCGATAGAAGGTTCCAACCATTGGAGAACGAACGATGTGTCCACTGATGGCAGCCGGTGCTGCTGCAGCTTCCACTGGCGCTGGTGCAACGGCGGCGGCCAGAGCAGGCTGTGGCTGCATCATTGGCGTAGCGTAGGCCTGTTGCATCATCGGGTAGTTAACCGCTGCTGGGGCACGACTGATACGTACTGATTCTTCACCTTCAGAAATTTCCAGTTCGGCGATGCCGGACTCTTCAACCAGTTCGATCAGTTTTTTGATTTTACGAATATCCATGGATGTGGTTCCGTACTCTTTTGTTTAATTGGAAGTTGACAGGCGTTTTACCGCCGTCTGTAAAGCATACTGATAACCATCTGCCCCCAGGCCACATATCACGCCTACCGCAACATCAGAAAGATAGGAGTGATGACGAAAAGGCTCGCGTGCGTGCACGTTGGACAGATGAATTTCGATAAACGGAATCGAGACCGCCAGCAGGGCATCACGCAGCGCAACGCTGGTGTGGGTGAATGCCGCCGGGTTAATCAGAATGAAGTCTGTGTTTCCTCTGGCCTGATGGATGGTATCGATCAGGACATGTTCCGCGTTGGATTGCAGATGGGAAAACTTCACGTTCAATGTCTGCGCCTGTGTTTCCAGTTCGCTGACAATGTCTGCTAGCGTCGTCTTACCGTATTTGTCGGGCTCTCGGGTTCCTAGCAGATTCAGGTTTGGACCGTTCAAGAGCAAAATGTGAAACTTTTCTGCCATTGTGCTGCTATCTCCCGCGATTGACCAAGATTGCCAAAACCGTGTCGCACAAAATAGCGCGAAGCTATTCGTTTGTCACCTTTCGTGACGCAAATTGTCCGCCCGAGAAATTAAAGTCGTGCATTATAACTATATCGTGGCAATTCGCAGCTAAATACTGGTCTTATCTGCGGAGATATTCCTGCGCCAGACCGTGAGACGGCGTGAATCTTGCTGCGGCTCATACCCGGCTTTTCCCCTGCTAGCGCGGTGTTTAGCGCCACCATTGACGAAATTTCTTATAACGGAACAGCAGCAATATCAGTGCCGCCAGCGCATACAAAATGGGCTGTGGAGACAGCGTTTTAACTGACCAAAGATAGTGGATAGGCGCAAGGATGGCGACTAAATAGACGAAATTATGCAGTTTTTGCCATTGCGATCCCAACTTGCGCATCATTATCTGTGGCGACGTCACCGCCAGCGCCAGCAAAATCAGCCAGCTTATGATTCCCAACGTCAAATACGGTCGGGATATCAGCTCTTTGCCCAGCAGCGCCAGATGATCCAGACCCAGCTCCAGCAGCGCGTAACTCACCAGATGTAACGTCGCCCAGAAAAAGCACCACAGCCCGAGGAGTCGGCGGCAGCGAATGAGCAGCGGCTGTTTGCCGTAGCGCGCCAGTGGCGTGACCAACAGCGTCGCCAGCAGCAATTTCAGCGCCATTCTGCCGGTAAAGTGCTGGATATCCTTGGCCGGGTCGGCGCTGAACCACCCTTGGTCAACCGACAATATCAGCCACAGCAGCGGCAGAAAACCCGCCAGATGGAGTAGCACTTTTAACCGGGTAATGTGTTGTAGCGTCAGTCTCATGCTGCTGTAGATTCCTATCCTGGCAAGGTGTTATTGGCGAGGCGTTTTGTGTTATTCGCTAAAAGTTGTCGCGCAGGTTAAGGCCGCGATACAGCGAGGCAACCTGATCGGCATAGCCGTTGAACAACAGCGTGGGTTGGCGCTCAACGTTAAGCAGGCCGCCTGAACCGATGACGCGTTCTGTTGCCTGCGACCAACGCGGGTGATCCACATGGGGATTAACGTTGGCGTAGAAGCCATATTCGTCTGGAGCCGCCAGATTCCACGTGCAGGGTGGTTTCTCACGCGTGAACCGGATATGTACGATGGATTTGATGTTCTTGAAGCCGTATTTCCACGGCGTGACTAACCGGATGGGGGCGCCGTTCTGCGGCGGCAACGTTTTGCCGTAAACCCCGACGGCCAGCAGCGCCAACGGGTTCATGGCTTCATCCAGCCGCAGCCCTTCTACATAAGGATAATCTAACCCGCCACCCATGAAGCGATCTTTTGTCCCGGCATCTGTTCTGGGTCGTAAAGCGTTTGAAACGCCACGTAGCGGGCATTGCTGGTGGGTTCGGCGAATTTAATCAGTTTGGCTAACTCAAACCCGACCCACGGAATCACCATTGACCACGCCTCGACGCAGCGGAAACGATAGATTCGCTCTTCCAGTGGAAAGCGTTTGAGTAAATCGTCGATATCCAGCGTGAGGGGTTTGGCGACATCACCGTCAATCTTGATGGTCCAGCCTTCGGTTTTTAACCCGCCGGCATTGGCTGCCGGATCGGCTTTATCCAGCCCAAATTCATAGAAGTTGTTATAGCCCGTAACCTTATCTTCCGGCGTGAGCGGCAAATCGAGCTTCCAGTCAGCAGGTTGGCTAAACGTGAGCGGTTTACCCGGCGGCGCTTTGGGTTTATCAGCACCTTTAAACCAGGCCAGCAGGTCGGCCTGTGCAGAAAAGGGTAGTGAAAGCGCGGCAGCGGAAATACCCAGCGCTTTTAATACACGTCGACGCTGATAGAAGAGGGATTCTGGAGTAACGTCGGCTTCCAGTGAACTTGCGATGTTTTTGCATGTGAACTCCCGCCAGTCATTATTATTGTTGACGCAAAGTGGCGTTTTTACTGCTTACTGTTCACTTAGTTATAGATGAACTACGGTAGAAACCGCGACAGGAGAGATGAAATACTTTTTTGCAGGGTGTAACAGCGCTTGGGATTACTGATAATGCGTTGAGCGATGATAATGGATAGATCGTAAAGACGCTGTAAATACATCCATGTACGCTCGAGCCGCGCAGATATGAATCTCATCCCTGAGATTCACCCTTTCAGGGCCGTCGCAAGCGACGTTCAAAGGCGTTCCTGACACCTTTGTCCCTGTCGCGGACGCTTTACTCTTCTATTCCATTATCACCGTTTTCGTTCCGCAAATTAATACGTCAACAAAAGACGTTAGCTGATTTTCACCAGCGTGCGGCCAGTGACTTTGTTTTCCAGCAGTGCGGCAGCGACAGCAGGGACGTCTTCCAACCCGATTTCCTGCGTGACTTGCTGGTAAAATGACTCTGGCAGGATGGTAGCCAGACGCTCCCATGCCTGCTGACGGCGAGCCAGCGGTGCCATCACGGAATCCACGCCTTGCAGACGAACATTACGTAAAATAAATGGCATCACGGTAGTCGGCAGCGCAACGCCGCCAGCCAGACCGCATGCGGCGACTGTCGCGTTGTAATCCATCTGCGCCAGCAGCGTCGCCAGTACGTTATCACCGACGGTATCCACCGCGCCGGCCCAGCGTTGCTTCTCCAGTGGGCGAGGGCTTCCGCTGAATTCGCTGCGATCCAGTACCTGCTTCGCCCCGAGTTTTTTCAGGTAATCGGTGTTGTCGGCACGACCGCTGACGGCGGTGACCTGATAGCCTAGCTCTGCAAGCAGGGCGACTGCTGTGCTGCCGACGCCGCCGCTGGCACCGGTCACAATAATGTCGCCGCTTTCCGGGGTGATGCCGCCGTCCTCCAGCGCCATCACGCACAGCATCGCGGTGAAGCCTGCGGTACCCAGAATCATGGCCTTACGTGCATCCAGCGACGCGGGCAGAGGAACCAGCCAGTCGCTCTTCACGCGAGCCTGTTGCGCCAATCCGCCCCAGTGGTTTTCACCCACGCCCCACCCGGTCAGGATAACAGGCTGGCCGACGCTAAACCGATCGCTGTCGCTGTGGCGTACGGTTCCTGCGAAGTCGATTCCAGGAACCATCGGGAAGTTACGGATAATTTTACCTTTGCCGGTAATGGCAAGCGCATCTTTATAGTTAATGCCGGACCAGTTGATATCGACAGTTACATCCCCGGTGGGAAGCTGCTCTGCGTCAATCTCGCGAATCTGAGCGTGGGTCAGTCCGTCTGACTGTTCAAGAACTAAAGCCTGCATGGGCTATCTCCTGTAGCAGGATTAAAATGGGGAAGTCATTAACGACTATATACCCGTCATTCTTCAAGCCGCATGTGCGTTGGCATCGCTTAGTTACCCGAATCACTTACTTGAGTAAGCTCATCGGGATGCCCTCGCTTGCCGCGTTACGAGGCGCATAAATGAGCCTCGCCCTAGCGGGCCAACGCTTTGCGTTGTTCAAAACGCTAGCGTTTTGTCCTGGCACTCGAATTATTTAGGGTATAGTTATTACAGGTACTCTTTGTTAATAAGGTACTGTTTGTTAAAAAAGGTACTATGTTGCTGGCCTATGCGAACTGATAAAAACAACAAACTCGCAGAAATAACAATTATTTGGAATAGGACGCAGGGATGGGATTTACGACCAGATTCTCGATACTCGTGGTATTGCTGACGGTTATCGCCATTTTTCTTATGCTTTTCAGTAGTATATTTAGCCTCTGTTATTATAGTCAGTTGCGGACCGAACAGCAGCTGCGTGAGGTCACGGCCAGTATCGATCAGGCGTTATTAGTGCAATCGCCCGAAAATATCCAATATTGGCTGCCGGGTATGATGAAAACGGCAGGCATTGTTGTGCTGGATATTCAGGATAACGATTCGACCCTCTATTCAATACAGCTGCCTGAGGCCGGCTGGGAACGCACGCACCTCTATCATGAGGTCGAATTTCCGCTGATGCACCATCTGAACATGACGATCGCCATCAGGTATGTCGATCCGCTGATTGGTTTACCGCGCTTTGTGGTGTCGATGCTATCGGTGTTATTGGCCGCAGGTCTGATGCTCCTGATGCTGTATTTCTCCATCCGCTGGCTGCGTCGTCAGGCCGCCGGCCAGGAAGAGTTGGAAGAACGCGCACAGCGTATTCTCAAGGGCGAGCGTGAATCGGTTATGCAGGGGTCGGTACGTGAATGGCCGGTCAATACCAGTGGGGCGCTTGATCAACTGCTGTCTGATCTAGTGGAGGCACGGGAGGAACGCGGGCGGGTTGATACCTTAATTCGCGCGTTCGCCGCACAGGATGCCGAAACCGGGCTGAGTAATCGTCTGTTTTTTGATAATCAGCTGACCACGCAGTTGGAAGATGGTGAAGAAGTAGGGACGCACGGCGTTGTCATGATGATCCGCGTACCCGATTTTGAAACCTTGCAGGAAACGCATGGCTATACCAGTGCACTTCAGGAATACCGTTTCACGCTGGTCAACCTGCTATCGACGTTTGTCATGCGCTATCCCTCTGCGCTGCTGGCGCGTTATTTCAGCAGCGATTTCACCGTATTGCTCCCCACAGCACGCTAAAGGAAGCCACTGCAATTGCCACGCAGTTGGTGAAGTCTATCGATATTCTCCCCGCCTGTCCGTTGATCGATCGCGAGGACGTTCTCCACATTGGTATCTGTGCCTATCGCGGCGGGCAAAGTGCTGAGCAGGTGATGGAGAGCGTGGAGGACGCGACGCGCAATGCGGTGTTGCAGGGCGGTAATAGTTGGTGCGTGTTTGACAGGCAGGTGCCAGACAAAGGGCGTGGCAGCGTGAAATGGCGCACTTTGCTGGAACAGACGCTGGCACGCGGTGGTCCGCGGCTGTATCAGAAGCCTGCGGTCACGAAAGAGGGTGTGGTACATCATCGTGAAATGATGAGCCGGATCTACGACGGAGAACAGGAACTGCTCGCCGCGGAGTATATGCCGCTGGTTCAACAACTGGGGCTAGCAGCCAGCTATGATCGGCAGTTGGTGGCGCGTATTATTGATTTATCAGCGAGCTGGCCGGGAGAAACACTGGCTTTGCCGGTAAGTGTTGACTCACTTTTGCAGAAGCCTTTCCTGCGTTGGCTGAAAGAAATCTTACTCCAATGTCCGAAAACGCAGCGGCAGCGCATTTTATTTGAACTTGCAGAGGCAGATGTTTGTCAATATATCGGCCGCCTGCGACCCGTTCTTAATGTGATCCTGGGATTAGGTTGTCGTCTGGCAGTAACGCAGGCGGGTTTAACGTTGGTGAGTACGACGTATATCAAGTCACTCCCCGTGGAGATCATCAAGCTTCATCCCGGTTTGGTGCGTAGTCTTGAACGCCGCCCGGAAAATCAGCTGTTTGTACAAAGCCTGACCGAAGCCTGTAAAGGCACGCAAACGCGGGTGTTTGCCGCTGGCGTGCGTACCAAAGAGGAGTGGCGAATGCTGTTGGGCAAGGGTGTCTATGGTGGGCAAGGGGATTTTTTTGCCGCATCAGTCCTTGTAACGGATGAGCTGAAAAAATATTCATCGCGGCATCGTGTTTAGTATAAACGTCCTGTGCAAATTGACGTAGAATGAGGCGGTTGTTAAATCGGTTAGTGTGTGCTTACGATAGCGGCAATCCGATTAAATGTTAGATTTTATGTCCTGTGTTAGCGCAATTCTGTCGGGTGGACAGTGGTAAGATGCCTTGCCGCCTGAGGAGAAAGCATGTTGTGCCTTCTCCCTGACGCCGACGTGCGCAACGCAGACTCATTTTTCACCGAAGCAGAGCCTTTTCGTGCCTTGTCGCTGCTTCGTGTGGTTGGTAAAGTAGGCGGATTTATTTTTCGCCCCCAGCTTGCAGGATTATCCTTTAGTTATGTTTAAGAAATTTCGTGGCATGTTTTCCAACGACTTGTCCATCGACCTGGGTACCGCCAATACCCTGATTTACGTTAAAGGGCAGGGCATCATACTGAATGAACCCTCTGTGGTTGCGATTCGTCAGGATCGCGCCGGTTCCCAAAAAAGCGTGGCGGCGGTAGGTCACGACGCTAAGCAGATGCTGGGCAGAACGCCTGGGAATATCGTGGCGATTCGCCCGATGAAAGACGGTGTTATCGCCGATTTCCAGGTCACGGAAAAATGTTGCAGCACTTCATCAAGCAAGTGCATAGCGACAGTTTTATGCGTCCGAGCCCGCGCGTGCTGGTGTGTGTTCCGGTAGGAGCAACACAGGTTGAACGTCGTGCCATTCGCGAATCTGCACTAGGTGCGGGTGCCCGTGAAGTGTTCCTGATCGAAGAGCCGATGGCGGCTGCGATCGGTGCTGGCATGCCGGTATCCGAAGCGACAGGTTCCATGGTCGTAGATATCGGTGGTGGTACCACGGAAGTGGCGGTGATCTCGCTGAATGGCGTGGTGTACTCCTCTTCTGTCCGTATTGGTGGTGACCGCTTTGATGAAGCGATCATCAACTACGTTCGCCGTAACTATGGTTCACTGATCGGTGAAGCAACGGCGGAACGTATCAAGCATGAAATCGGCTCCGCGTATCCGGGCGACGAAGTGCTTGAGATTGAAGTGCGTGGCCGTAACCTGGCTGAAGGTGTGCCGCGTGGATTCACGCTGAACTCCAACGAAATTCTGGAAGCGCTGCAAGAGCCGTTGACGGGTATCGTCAGCGCGGTCATGGCGGCGTTGGAACAGTGCCCACCGGAACTGGCCTCCGATATTTCCGAGCGCGGTATGGTGTTAACCGGCGGCGGCGCGCTGCTGCGTAACCTGGATCGCTTGCTGATGGAAGAAACCGGTATTCCGGTCGTGGTGGCTGAAGATCCACTGACCTGTGTTGCCCGTGGCGGCGGCAAGGCGCTGGAAATGATCGACATGCACGGTGGCGATTTGTTCAGCGAGGAGTAATCCTGTCTGGAAAAGGGGGGACCGGATGGATGAACGCCTGCGTTTTTCATCTCTCGTGGTTACCCCTTTTTTATTTGCCTGAGCGAATGAAATCCGCCCTACGGGGCTGCCGCTTTGTGACGTTAAAAATCGCCAGGAGCGATTTGAGGTTGCTGTCGAGGAATACGCAAATTTTATGAAGCCGCTTTTTAGCAGGGGGCCTTCCCTGCAATTACGACTTTTTCTTGCTGTCGTTACCGCGATTGTCGTGATCGTTGCGGACAGTCGGCTCGGTTCGTTCGTCAAAATCAGAACGTACATGGATACCGCCGTCAGCCCATTTTATTTTCTGGCGAATGGGCCCCGTCAGGTTCTGGACAATATGTCTGCCTCACTGGCAACCCGCGAGCAATTAGGCCTTGAAAACACCGCACTGCGTCAGGAACTGTTGATGAAAAACAGCGACCTGTTGCTGCTAGGCCAGCTCAAGCAGGAAAATGCGCGGTTACGTGAATTGCTCGGCTCGCCGCTGCGTCAGGATGAGCAGAAGATGGTGACGCAGGTGATGTCTGCCGGAACCGACCCTTACAGCGATCAGGTCGTGATCGATAAAGGTCAGGCGAACGGTGTGTATGAAGGGCAACCGGTCATCAGCGATAAAGGCGTGGTGGGTCAGGTTGTGGCGGTGGGGCAGTTTACCAGCCGGGTTTTGTTGATTTGTGATGTTTCCCACGCGTTGCCCATTCAGGTGCTACGCAATGATATCCGCGTGATTGCTGCCGGTAATGGCTGCGCCGACGATCTGCAACTGGAGCACCTGCCTAACAATACCGATATTCGAGTCGGTGACGTGCTGGTCACATCGGGTCTGGGCGGACGTTTCCCTGAAGGGTATCCGGTAGCGGTTGTGTCATCGGTCAAAGCCGATACACAGCGCGCCTATACGATTATTCAGGCTCGCCCGACGGCGGGGCTACAGCGTCTGCGCTATCTGTTGTTGCTGTGGGGTGTGGAGAATAACTCCAATACGTCGCTGCCGCCGGCGGAAGTTCATCGGGTTGCCAATGAGCGACTGATGCAGATGATGCCGCAGGTTTTACCGTCGCCTGACGACATGGGGCCGCCGCTTCCTCCTGATGCCGCTGCGCCCACCGTCGAGCCGCAGAGAGGCCGTCAATGAACCGTTATCGCAGGCATGGCAACTGGATTATCTGGCTTTCTTTTCTGATCGCTATGGTTTTGCAGATTATGCCGTGGCCGGATGAAATCTACATGTTTCGCCCCTCCTGGCTGACGCTGTTCCTTATCTATTGGGTGATGGCATTGCCACATCGGGTGAATGTCGGCACAGGATTTATATTAGGTCTGATTATGGACCTGATTCTTGGGTCTACACTGGGAGTACGGGCGCTGGCGTTGAGCATTGTTGCTTATCTGGTCGCCTTTAAATTCCAGCTGTTCCGAAATATGGCGTTATGGCAGCAGGCATTAATCGTCATGCTGTTGTCGCTGCTGATGGACCTCACGGTATTCTGGGCAGAATTTTTAGTTATAAATGTCTCTTTCCGACCAGAAACATTCTGGAATAGCGTCGTGGATGGCGTACTCTGGCCGTGGCTGTTCCTGCTGATGCGTAAAATTCGCCGTCAGTTTACTGTGCAATAAGGTGATTCATGACCCAGCTTTATCTGGCCTCCGCTTCTCCCCGCCGTCGTGAACTGCTCACGCAGCTCGATATTCCTTTTGCTGTACTGAACGTCGCGGTGGAAGAGCAGCGGTTACTGGAGGAAGCGGCGGAAGTCTATGTCCGGCGTCTGGCGCATGAAAAAGCCGCTGCGGGTGTCGCGGCTGCACCGCTCGATTTGCCAGTGCTGGGGGCGGACACCATCGTGGTGCTGAACGGCCAGGTGTTGGAAAAACCGCAAGATGAAGCCCATGCTGCAGAGATGTTGAGTCAGCTGTCTGGGAAACCACACCAGGTGATGACGGCCGTCGCACTGGCAGATAAAGACGATATATTGAGTTGTCTGGTGATCACCGACGTCGTCTTCCGTCCGCTCTCGCAGCAGGATATCGAACGGTATATCGCTAGCGGCGAGCCGATGGATAAAGCTGGGGCTTACGGTATTCAGGGCAAAGGTGGATGCTTTGTCCGGTCGCTTAACGGGAGCTATTACGCGGTGGTAGGGCTGCCGCTGGTAGAAACCCATGAGCTATTCAGTAATTTTGCTGCGTTGCGGAATGCAAGAGGAAAACATGACTGCTGAGTTACTGGTAAACGTTACACCTTCAGAAACGCGCGTTGCCTATATCGACGGCGGTATTCTGCAGGAAATCCACATTGAGCGTGATGCGAAGCGCGGTATTGTCGGCAACATTTATAAAGGCCGCGTGAGCCGCGTTCTGCCGGGTATGCAGGCGGCGTTCGTGGACATCGGTCTGGATAAAGCGGCATTCCTGCACGCGTCCGATATTATGCCGCACACCGAATGTGTTGCCGGTGACGAACAGAAGAATTTTCACGTCCGTGATATCGCCGAACTGGTGCGTCAGGGGCAGGATCTCATGGTGCAGGTGGTCAAAGATCCACTGGGAACCAAAGGTGCGCGTCTGACGACCGATATCACGCTGCCATCGCGCTATCTGGTGTTTATGCCCGGTGCATCGCACGTTGGCGTGTCACAGCGGATTGAGAGCGAAGCGGAACGTGAGCGCTTAAAGAAGACGGTCGCCGAGTATTGTGACGATGACGGTGGTTTCATCATTCGTACCGCAGCGGAAGGGATCGGTGAAGAAGAACTCTCGCAGGATGCGGCGTTCCTGAAGCGTCTGTGGGGCAAGGTGATGGAGCGCAAAAAGCGCAACCAGACCAAATGTAAGCTCTACGGTGAAGTGGCGCTCGCTCAGCGAATTTTGCGTGATTTCGCCGGTGCGGCCTTGGATCGCATTCGGATTGACTCGCGACTGACGTATGAAGCGCTGTTGGAATTTACCTCCGAATATATCCCGGAGATGACCCGCAAACTTGAACACTATGCGGGTAAACAGCCCATTTTTGACCTGTTTGACGTGGAAAATGAAATCCAGCGTTCGCTGGACAGAAAGGTTGAACTGAAGTCCGGCGGTTATTTGATCATCGATCAGACTGAAGCGATGACGACCATCGACATCAACACGGGGGCGTTTGTCGGCCACCGTAATCTGGATGAAACCATTTTTAATACCAACACGGAGGCCACGCAGGCGATTGCGCGGCAGCTGCGTCTGCGTAACCTCGGCGGTATTATCATTATCGACTTCATCGATATGAATAATGAAGATCACCGTCGGCGGGTGCTGCATTCACTGGAGCAGGCGCTCAGTAAAGATCGGGTCAAAACCAGTATTAACGGCTTCTCTCAACTAGGATTAGTGGAGATGACGCGTAAACGCACGCGTGAGAGTATCGAACACGTGCTCTGCCATGAATGTCCGACGTGCCACGGTCGCGGCACGGTGAAGACGGTAGAAAGCGTCTGCTATGAAATCATGCGTGAGATTGTGCGTGTCCACCACGCATATGACACCGATCGTTTCCTGGTCTATGCCTCACCGGCTGTCGGGGAAGCGCTGAGAAGCGAAGAATCGCACGCGTTAGCTGAGGTTGAAATTTTCGTCGGCAAGCAGGTCAAAGTACAAATCGAACCCCTGTATAGCCAGGAGCAGTTTGACGTCGTCATGATGTAAATTCGTGCGCTCGTCGTCGGCGACGAAAGAAGGAGATATTAGTGAGGCGACTGCCCGGAATTGTAGTCATCACGGGTGCCACTCTTGTCGTGATGGTTGCGCTGTTAGTCAGCGGCTTAAGACTGGTGCTGCCGCAGCTCGATCACTTCCGGCCACAGCTGGTGGCCTGGGCGCAGTCAGCGGCGGGTGTTCCGTTGGAAATCGGCTCGATGACGGGGCGGTGGGAGTCCTTTGGCCCCACGCTGGAGATTGAAAAATTTCGCACGTCCCTGCCAGAATCAGACTGGCAGGTTGATCGCATTACGCTGGCGTTGGATGTGTGGCAGTCGCTGTTACACGGGCGCTGGCAGTTTCGCGATCTCACGTTTCACCAGTTAAAGCTCGATATTAATAGCCAATTCACCGGGCAGCAGCAGGACAGCAAACTGATGGAGTCAGGAAAGGTTAGCGACCTTTTCCTGCGCCAGTTTGATCACTTTGACCTGCGTGATAGCCACATTACCTTTCTTACCCCTTCCGGCGCCCGCGCGGAGCTGAGCATTCCACAACTGACCTGGCTGAACTCTGACAAACGTCATCGTGCGGAAGGTTTGATCAGCCTGTCGAGTTTTAACGGTCAGCACGGTGTGGTGCAAATGCGCATGGATTTGCACGATGAGCAGGGGCTGCTCAGCAACGGCACGTTCTACCTGCAGGCTGACAATATCGATATGAAGCCCTGGCTCAGCCGCTGGATGAAAAACACTACCGGGCTGGAAAGCGCCGATTTTAGCCTGGCGGCCTGGCTGAACGTTCGTGAAGGCGACATCCACAGTGGTGATGTGTTCCTGAATCAGGGAACGGCCAACTGGGGTGACGGCCGCGATGCACATCGCCTGAAGGTCGATGACATGGCGCTGCATGTCAGCCGTCAGGAGAATGGTTGGCAGGTGGATGTACCTGAATTGAATCTGGCAACGGATGGCGTCGCCTGGCCGAAAGGTCGTCTCTCAGCCCTCTGGCTGCCAAAAATGAACACATGTTAGGGCCCGATCGGCAGGAAGAGCTGCGCATTCGAGCCAGTAATCTGGCGCTGGAGCGGGTAAGTACGCTGCTCCGCTGCTGTCCAGCACAACGCCAGCGTTGAAAGAACGTTGGGCAGAACTGCAACCGACGGGCACCTTGAATACGGTTGCCGTCGACATCCCTCTGCAACAGCCGGAGAGAAGCCGCTTTCAGGCCAACTGGCAGGACGTGAGCTGGAAACAGTGGAAATTGCTGCCGGGGTCGATCATTTCTCTGGTTCTGCCCGCGGTAGCGCCGAGCGTGGTCAGGTCAGCATAGCGTTAAAGCAGAGCACGCTGCCCTATGTTGATATGTTCCGCGCGCCGCTGGAAATCCAGCAGGCCAGCGGCACGATTGACTGGCGTAATGACGCACAGGGTTTGGCGCTTTGGAGTCATGGTCTGGACGTGCAGGCGAAATCGCTATGGGCGAACGGTGATTTCCGTTACGAACAGCCAGTCAAACAAGAGCCGAAGCTGGATATTCTGGCGGGTATTCGGCTGACCGATGCAGCGGATGCCTGGCGCTATTATCCTGAACGGTTTATGGGCACCGAGCTGGTGGACTATCTGAGCGGTGCGCTGAAAGGCGGTCGTGTCGATAACGCGACGCTGATCTTTGCCGGTAATCCGCAACATTTCCCGTATACGCATAATGAAGGTCAGTTTGAAGTCTGGGTGCCGGTTAAAGAGGCGACCTTTGAGTTTCAACCGGGCTGGCCTGCGCTGACGCCGCTGGATATTAATCTGGATTTCGCCAACAACGGCTTATGGATGTTTGCGCCACAAACCTGGCTAGGCAAGGTGGAAGGCAAGAATATTAGCGCGGTTATTCCCGATTATGAAAAAGAGATGCTGCTCATTGATGGCGAACTGGAAGGCCCGGGGCCTGAAGTGGGGAACTATTTTAATCAGACGCCGCTGAAATCCTCGTTGGGTACGGCGCTCGATGAACTGAAAATCGGCGGGCCGGTGAAAGGATCGCTGCATCTGGATATTCCGCTCGCCGGTGACGATGTTCACGCCAGTGGTGACATTGCGCTGAACAATAACAGTCTATACATCAAACCGTTGAATACCACGATTAAGAATCTCACGGGTAAATTCCGCTATGAAAACGGCAATTTACGCAGTGACACGCTTCAGGCGAATTGGATGAATCAGCCGATGGCGGTCAACTTCACCACAGAAGAGCAAGCGAAGGCTTTTCTGGTGAATGTTGGCTTGCAGGGCGATTGGCAACCTGCGCGCTTGCCTGGTTTACCGACATCGGCAAGCAAAGACGTGTCCGGTTTGGCGGGCTGGAAGAGTACGGTCGCCGTTAACCTGCCGCATTCCGGTAAAACAACCTACGATGTTGATGTACAGGCTGATTTAAGCAAAGTAAGTAGTCACTTACCTAACCCACTAAGTAAACCTGCTGGTGAGAGCCTGCCGCTAGAGGTAAAAGCCAGCGGTGACCTGAATGGCTTCACGATGCAGGGACGGCTGGGCAAGGATAACCACTTCAATAGCCAATGGCTGCTGAAAGGCGACACCGTGACGCTGGCACGAGCAAGCTGGCAGAATGGAACAACGACGGCGCCTGCATTACCAGAAGACTCCTCGCTGGTGCTCGATCTTCCGCCGTTGGATGCGGAAAGCTGGCTGGGGCTCCTGCCATCGCTGCGTGCCTCGACATCGGCGGAAGGGAGAAAGGCACAGAGTTCCCTTCGTTACCCAGAAGCGGTGACCTTGCGTACGCCTGAGCTACAGCTGCTAGGGCAACAGTGGCACGATCTGGAAATTACGCGCAAAAATACGCTTGCTGGCAGCGAAGTGCGGGCAAAGGGGCGTGAAATTGACGGAACGGTTGATATACCCAATCGTGGTATGTGGCGCAGCGACATCAATTATCTCTACTACAATCCTCAGTGGAAAGGGAATGAAGCGACCAATCCGGTGGCGCTAGCAGAGAAAAAATCGCCGCTGAACGACCCGAGCATTAGCTTTGAAGACTGGCCGTCGCTGGCGGTTAACTGTCGCCAGTGCTGGATTATCGGGCAGAATATGGGACGTATTCAGGGAACACTACTGCCAGAAAAGGAAAAATTAACGCTGACGGACGGCATTATTGATACGGGTAAAGCCCGTCTGACGGTAAACGGTTCCTGGCAGGAAAATGCGGAAGGGGTACGGAGCGCGCTAAAAGGCCGCCTAACCGGGGATAGTCTGGAGCAGAATGCTAACTGGTTCGGCGTTGATTCACCGCTCAAGGCCGGTTCTTTCGATGTAGATTACGATTTGTACTGGCGCGGAACGCCTTGGGCGCCGGATATTGCCAGTCTGAGCGGAATATTGCACACGCGCATTGGTAAGGGTGAAATTGCCGAAGTCGGCGCGGGTCAGGCGGGCCAACTGCTGCGTTTATTGAGCTTCGATGCGCTGATGCGTAAGCTGCGGTTTGATTTTAGTGATACGTTTGGCCGTGGCTTTTACTTCGATTCGATTCGCAGCACCGCATGGATTAAAGACGGCGTGTTGCATACTGATGATATGCTGATCGACGGTCTGGAGGCGGATATCGCGATGAAAGGCGATCTCGACCTCGCTAAGCGACAGGTCAATATGGAAGCGGTTATCGCCCCGGAAATTTCCGCGACGGTGGGTGTGGCGACCGCATTTGCCGTCAATCCGGTTATAGGGGCCGCGGTGTTTGCTGCCAGTAAAGTGCTGGCACCGCTATGGAACAAGATTTCGCTGATTCGCTACCAGATTTCCGGTAGCGTCGATCAGCCAAAGATTCAGGAAGTGCTGCGTGAGCCGAACAAAAAGAAAGGCGAGTAATGCCGTTAGGGCAGCGCAGTGTACTCAACCGATTATCTGATAAAGAGTGAAAAACTATGAGCCTTTCGTTTGTCAGTGAGCAGTTACTCACCGCCAACAAATTGAATCTTGACGATCTCGCGGCTGTGCTGGGGTCGCTTAATGAGCGTCGTCTGGACTATGCCGATCTCTATTTCCAGTCCAGCTATCATGAATCCTGGGTACTGGAAGACCGTATCATTAAAGACGGTTCTTACAATATCGATCAGGGCGTGGGTATCCGTGCGATTGACGGAGAAAAGACCGGGTTTGCTTATGCCGATCAGATTACGCTGAACGCATTGCACCAGAGTGCGCAGGCTGCGCGCAGCATTGTACGGGAACAGGGTACAGGCACGGCGCACACGCTGGGAGCGGTATCGCATAATGCGCTTTATCCAACGTTGAATCCGTTGGATAGCCTGACGCGTGAGGACAAAATTGCGCTGTTGCAACGTGCCGACACAGTCGCGCGTGCCGCAGATGTGCGTGTACAGGAAGTGTCAGCCAGCCTGACCGGCGTGTATGAGCTGGTGCTGGTAGCGGCGACAGACGGCACGCTAGCGGCGGATGTACGTCCGCTGGTTCGCCTGTCGATCAGCGTGCTGGTCGAATCTGAGGGCAAACGTGAACGCGGTTCCAGCGGCGGCGGCCTGCGTGGCGGCTATGACTACTTCTGGGAAGTGGCGGACGGCGAAGCGCGTGTCGACGCCTGGGCCAAAGAAGCCGTGCGTATGGCGCTGGTAAACCTGTCGGCGGTGGCCGCACCCGCAGGGCCGATGCCTGTGGTACTGGGCGCAGGCTGGCCGGGCGTGCTGTTGCATGAAGCAGTAGGCCACGGTCTGGAAGGCGACTTTAACCGTCGCGGAACGTCAGTATTCAGCGGACAGATGGGGAAACTCGTCGCGTCAGAACTGTGCACGGTGGTAGATGATGGTACGTTGAGCGGACGCCGTGGCTCCCTCTCAATGGACGATGAGGGCGTTCCGGGGCAGTACAACGTCCTGATCGAAAACGGGATTCTGAAAGGCTACATGCAAGACAAGCTGAACGCTCGTCTGATGGGCGTTGCGCCGACGGGCAACGGTCGCCGCGAGTCTTATGCCCACTTGCCAATGCCGCGTATGACGAACACCTACATGCTGGCCGGAAAATCCACGCCGGAAGAGATTATCTCCAGCGTTGAATACGGCCTGTATGCGCCAAACTTTGGCGGCGGTCAGGTTGATATCACTTCTGGCAAGTTCGTCTTCTCGACGTCCGAAGCGTACCTGATCGAAAAAGGTCGTATCACCACGCCAGTCAAAGGTGCCACGCTGATTGGCTCCGGTATTGAAGCAATGCAGCAGATCTCGATGGTCGGCAACGATCTGGCGCTGGATAAAGGCGTCGGCGTGTGCGGTAAAGAAGGGCAAAGCCTGCCTGTCGGCGTTGGCCAGCCTACGCTGAAGCTGGAAAGCCTGACCGTTGGCGGCACGGCGTAATTTGCTCTGAATTCTTATTTTTTAAAACCGCGCCTTATGAGCGCGGTTTTTTCCTCGCCATGATCCTGTCGGTAACCCTGATATGTCAGGGCGACATTTTTGAAGTATTCCGTCATGTAGTTAATGCAGACCTGTACTTTTAGCGGCAGATTGTCTTTGCGGGTGTAGAGCGCATAGACCGGGCGCGGATCGGAGTGGTAGCGGTTAAATAAGATCTCAATTTCGCCGCGATTGATTTCATCCACGACCCACATGAGCGGCACGTACGCGATACCTGCGCCAGCCTTGAGCCAACGTACCAGCGTTTGCGGATCGTTAGTGACAAAGCGCCCTTGTGGCGTGACGCGGGTTGAAATGCCTTCCGGGGCGATCAGCTCAAATTCGCTGTCGGGCCGCACGCTGTATTCCAGCCAGGAAAAATTCACCATATCTGCCGGTTTATCCGGCGTGCCGTGCTGTGCCAGATAGCTTTTGGCGGCACAGACCACCATTGGCATCGAGCCTAAGCGTTTTGAGAACAGGCTGGAATCCTGCAATGCGCCGACGCGGATAACGATATCCAGCCCGTCGGCAATCAGGTCGGGTGCGGGGATTCCCGTGACCAGATTGACGGACAAGCCGGGATATTCCTTCAGCATCGCGGCAGTCATGGTGGACAACACATTCTGCGCCATCGTAGAAGAACTGCCGATGCGCAGTGTGCCGATTGGCGTATTGTTGAAAGCGTACAGCTGCTCATGGACCTCATGCGCCTCATGCAGCATGCGGCGACAGCCGTGATAGTAAATTTTCCCCGCTTCCGTCAGCCCAATGCTGCGTGTACTGCGGTTCAACAGCTTAATCTGTAGTTCATCTTCAAGCTTGGTGACGGTCTGGCTGACGGCGGATACGCTCATCTGTAACTGGCGGGCAGCCGCGGTAAAAGAACCAAATTCCACCACGCGGGCAAACACCGACATACTCTTTAGTCTTTCCATTATTCACTCTGGCTTAAAAGTGATTTAGATCACACTATGTAGATAAGGTGATAATAAGCATCCATAATATAGCCTATCCGGTGATGCCGGGTGGAGCATTGTCCGCCATCGCTCAAGTGGCAGCGTTACTTACAGGTGAACGCGAACAGATATCGTCCTTGCGGCTATACATGATTATTCACCGCCCAAGGCTACCCGATGATTGTGTTTATTTACCCAATATAGATCGTGCGCTGATTTCCCATCGCTAGTCAGCCCCTGCTGGCATCGCTATTCATCAGTTTAACGCTATCTCATTCGCTGGCAGCCAGCCTGCGGGATGAAGCGCTTTTGTCTATGCTGAACGTCAGTATCAGACAACATAATTTACCATCCGGTAGCGAACCTGCGCGCTACCGCTACCTAATAGAAAAAAGGAAAAGAGGATGAGTTCACTCCCGGTTATGGTGCTGTTCGGGCTGTCATTCCCCCCCGTATTTTTTGTCCTGCTGGTGTCATTGACTCTGTTTTTTGTCGTGAACCGCCTGCTGCAACCGACGGGTATCTATGACTTCGTCTGGCATCCGGCGCTGTTTAACAGCGCGCTGTTCTGCTGTTTGTTCTATTTACTCTTCCGTTACGGTCTGTGAGGCGTCTGTGAAAGCGTTCTTTTTAACCCTATTTAGACAGCAGGCCGTGCTGATCAAAAAACTGAGCCGCGTAGCGATTACGCTGGTGATTGTGCTGTGCGCGATTGTCGCCATTTTCCGCGTCTGGGCGTTTTATACCGAATCGCCCTGGACGCGCGATGCCAAATTTACGGCGGATGTTGTCGCGATTGCACCGGATGTCAGCGGGTTGTTGAGCGATGTTCGCGTCACGGACAATCAACTGGTGAACAAAGGGGATGTGCTGTTTGTTATCGATCAGCCACGCTACCATCAGGCTGTCGCGCAGGCGGAAGCGGATGTCGCCTACTATCAGGCGCTGGTAACAGAAAAACGTCGGGAGTCAGGGCGTCGGGCGCGACTGGGCATCAGTGCGATGTCGCAGGAAAATATCGATCAGTCCAGTAATGCCCTGGAAACCGCCACGCACCAGCTTGCTAAAGCGCAGGCGGTGTTGTCACTGGCGCAACTGGAGCTGGAACGCACCGTGGTGCGTGCCCCTGCTGACGGCTGGGTGACCAACCTGCATGTGCAGAGCGGTGAGTTCATCGAACGCGGCAATACGGCGGTAGCGCTGGTGAAGAAGGATTCGTTCTATCTGCTGGCGTACATGGAAGAAACCAAGCTTGAAGGGGTTCGCCGCGGCTATCGTGCAGAAATCACGCCGTTGGGCAGCGAAAAGATATTTTACGGCACGGTGGATAGCGTAGCGGCTGGCGTGAATAACAGCAGCAGCAGCGCGAACAATAAAGGCCTGGCTAACGTGGATTCTAATCTGGAGTGGGTGCGTTTGGCGCAGCGTGTGCCGGTAAAAATTCGCCTCGATCGTCAAATGGGCGACCTCTATCCGGCTGGCACGACGGCAACCGTGGTGATCACGGGTGAACAGGTCAACAATGACAAAAAACCGTCGCCGCTTATCCGTCTCCTGTATCGCCTGCGTGAGTTCGGCTAAGTGAGGCGATGATGAAAACGCCGTCGTTGACAGGCCCCGTGTTCTTTACGACACCGAAGTTTGCGCGCTTGCGCTTTGCTTTCAAACTGAGCTTTGCGATTGTGCTGTCCCTGTTTTTGGGGTTCCATCTCCAGTTGGAGACCCCGCGCTGGTCGGTGCTGACAGCGGCGATTGTCGCGGCCGGCCCGGCATTTGCCGCAGGCGGTGAGCCATTTTCTGGCGCCATTCGCCATCGTGGCATGCTGCGTGTCGTTGGCACGTTTATCGGCTGTATCGGCGCACTTATCATCATTATTGCCACCGTTCGTGCACCGGTGGTGATGCTGATGCTGTGCTGTATTTGGGCTGGCCTCTGCACCTGGGTTTCCTCGCTGGTTAAAGTCGAAAACGCCTATGTGTTCGGGCTAGCGGGCTATACCGCGTTGATTATTATTGTGTCGACGCAGGGAACGCCGCTGCTGACGCCGCAGTTTGCCGTGGAGCGCTGTAGCGAGATTGTGCTGGGTATCGTCTGCGCCATTCTGGCGGATTTACTGTTCTCACCGCGTTCGATCAAACAGGATGTTGACCGCAGCATGGGTGAGCTGCTGGTGGATCAATACCGGCTACTGCAACTCAGCATGAACGGGGTGGAGAAAGACGCCATCGATGCGGCATGGCACGCGCTGGTGCGTAAAACGACCGCGCTAAACGGCATGCATAGCAGCCTGATGCTGGAATCCTCGCGTTGGCAGAACAGTAATCGCCGCTTAACGTCGCTGCATACGCAATCACTCACGATGATTACCCAGGCGTGTGAAACCTACCTGGTTTTGCAAGATGCTCCAACCCCTGTAAAAAGCAGCCTGAAACTGTTGTTGGATCAGCCTGTTGAGTCATTCCGCGATGTGCATTGCCGTGTGAAAGCATTGCGCCATCTGATTGCGGCTGATAGCCGCGATGTGCCGCCTACGCTGGTTAGCTGGGTGGGGGCTGCGACGCGCTATCTGCTGTTGGCAAAAGGGGTGCAGACCAACGGACGTATCACGACGATTGAAGCCGATGTGCTGAACAGCGAGGTGGAAATTAAAGCGCCATCAGCCGAAACCCATCATGCCATGATCAACGGCTTACGCACCGGCGTGGCGACGGCGCTGGGCTGCCTGTTCTGGCTGAGCACCGGCTGGACCTCTGGCAGCGTGTGTATGGTGATGATTGCGGTGGTGACATCGCTTGCCATGCGCTTACCGAATCCGCAGATGATGGCGAAGGATTTTCTTTTCGGGACGATCTACGCGCTGCCGCTGGGGGCGCTGATGTTCATGTTTATTATGCCGTCAACGCAGCAAAGTATGCTGCTGCTGTGCCTGAGCCTGGGAGCGATGGCTTTCTTCCTCGGGCTTGAAGTACAAAAGCGTCGGCTTGGTTCGCTGGGCGCATTAGCCAGTACGATCAATATCCTGGTGTTGGACAACCCGATGACGTTCCACATCAGCCAATTTCTGGACAGTGCGATC
Source organism: Pectobacterium sp. PL152 (assembly GCA_021907015.1). Taxonomy (GTDB): domain Bacteria; phylum Pseudomonadota; class Gammaproteobacteria; order Enterobacterales; family Enterobacteriaceae; genus Pectobacterium. The sequence goes on from CP091064.1 coordinate 2,857,315, forward strand.
GGGCAGATCATCGGCTGTTTTCTGGCGTTGATGGTGATCCTGCTGATCCGAGATAACACCAAGGCGCATACGGGGAGAACGCTGCTGAACCGTTTTGTGTATGGCGCGGTTTCAGCGCTGACGACCAACACGACGCGGCGCAAGGAAAACCACCTGCCTGCGCTGTATCAACAGCTGTTCCTGCTGCTTAATCGCTTCCCTGACGATATTGCCAAGTATCGTCTCGCACTGTGGCTGATCATCATGCACCAGCGTCTGAGAACGCTGGATATTCCACAAAATGCGGCACTCTCTGCCTTTCATCGCCAGATTCGGGCGACGGCGGAGCAGGTGATTTTGGCCCGACGCGACACCACGCGCAGCCGCTATTTCACGCAACTGTTAGGCGAGCTTGAACGCTATCAGCAGATGCTGACGGAACAGCAGCTCCCCACGAGCGTCACTGCGCCGGTGGGACGATTGACTGGGATTCTGCGTGATTACCAGCACGCGCTGAGCAACTAATGTTGGGGGATACGGTATGCTCAGGGTTCTATCTATCTGGCGAGTTTTATTCAATGGGGAATGTTATTTATTGAATTAAAAGCCTTTTGAATAGATGAGTTCTGAAGTCCCTTCTGGTATTGATAAACAGATGAATTAGAACGATGTTGTCGTCAAATTCGTACACGACTCTTGTTTGTCTGACCAGTATGTATTTGACGTTTGTGACGCCAAGTTCTTTCAGTTCGTCAATATAGCTGCCACTTTGAGGAGTTTGCTTAATGCGCTGGATGGCTGCTTTGTATTCTGCATTGATCGTGTTCCATACAGAATCGCCAAATTTTGCTCTGACATACTGCTTAATGTCTTTGAGTTCTTCCTTGGCACTGTCAAGGATGACAATGTTTCTCATCACCATCAGTCGTCCATTTCATCCAAAAGATTCCGCATCGGAATATTTACCTTCCGTAAACGCTTTTCTCCCCAACGCTAACAGCTTCAGCAAAGCAAATGTTTCTTGTTGTTTTTCATATTCCGTGATGTCCATAACCACCATTTTAGCTTCACCATTTTGGGTGATAATAATGGGTTCGGGGTTGACAGCGAACTCCTTGACGATCTCCGCTGCACTGGATTTTAGGTAGGTGATAGGTTTGATTTGCTCGGCAAGGGACATGATAATTCCTTGGTTTCTTTTTGTACATAATGTGGCTTTTGGACAGAATACGAACCGAATTCTGTCCTGTCAAGAAATTACCCGATGGTGCAAGAAAGCCAAAATATCTCTCATTGCGAGTATTGATAAAGCACGGGATGAGTCATTCAGCTCATCCCACGTTAGCCGTCAGTCTGTGGTTTCAGCCAGTTCGCGCAGATATTGGAAGATCTGGCGGGCAGATTTCGGTGGCTTGTTTGCCGCTTTCTCTTTCTGGGCATTACGCACCAGAGAACGCAGCTGCTGACGGTCAGCATGGGGATACAGCGCCAGAATATCGGGGACCACGTCGTCACCCTCTTCAATCAGACGGTCGCGCAACTGCTCCAGCTTGTGGAATAACGCCACCTGCTGATTATGGCGGTTGTTCAGTTTATCCAGCGCGGTTTGGATCGGCTCGGGATCGCGGGCGCGCAGCATTTTACCAATCAGCTGTAGCTGACGGCGACGGCCTTCTTTCTTTATCCGCTGTGCCAGTTCCACCGCCGCACGCAGATCGTCATCCAACGGGATCTTCTCCAGCGCGTTTTTGCCCAGATCGACCAGTTCCGCGCCGAGATCTTTCAGCGCTTCGGCATCGCGCTTTATTTCACTTTTGCTGACCCAGATAATTTCATCATCTTCGTCGTCTTCTTGGTTATCTGGGACGTCATTCAGCCAGTCTTCGTACTTTTGCTTCATGGTTGGCTCCTAAAAAGTGTCCAGGAGCAATGTCTAACGCTACGCGTAGCGGCTCCGGGATGGTGAACAGCGTGCCCACCAGAAAAAAAGAGGCTGATACTAACAGGTTTGGGCTTTGTGCGAAATTGTCCGTAGATCCTGTTAGACTAGAAAGCATCATGCTACACCATTTTATGCTCCTCATTCTTCACGTTACCTACGTGTTGGCTGTGTGAAGTATAGAGAGTATACGCCCCTTTGTGCTCGTTGCGGGGATGATGATGGTGAGCTTTCTTCCACTCATTATGGCAGAACAATGACGATAACTACTCAGGTTGCAGAGCAGCGTAAAGCGCTGGAGCTCGCGGTTGCTCAGGCGCTGGAACTGGCGCGTGCCGGTTCTGATGCGGCAGAAGTCGCGGTGACAAAAACGACAGGCATTAGCGTCAGTACCCGCTATGGTGACGTTGAAAATGTTGAATTCAATAGCGATGGTGCGCTGGGCATCACAGTTTATCATCAACAGCGTAAAGGCAGCGCATCGTCTACCGATCTCAGCCCGGATGCGATAGCGCGCACCGTACAAGCCGCGCTGGATATTGCGCGCTATACCTCTGTCGATCCGTTTGCTGGCCCGGCGGATCGCGATCTTCTGGCGTTTGACGCGCCGGATCTGGATCTGTTCCATCCGACCGAGTTGGATGCGGATCGCGGCATTGAGTTAGCCGCTCGCGCAGAACAGGCCGCATTACAGGCTGACAAGCGTATCACCAACACCGAAGGCGGCAGTTTTAACAGTCATTATGGCGTTAAGGTGTTCGGCAATAGCCATGGCTTGCTGAAAAGCTACTGCTCCAGCCGTCATTCCATGTCCAGCTGCGTGATTGCCGAAGTGAATGGCGATATGGAGCGGGATTATGCCTATACCGTTGGCCGTGCGCTGGATGATTTGCTTAGCCCTGAATGGGTGGGCGAAGAGTGCGCGCGCCGCACATTATCCCGTCTTTCACCGCGTAAACTGCCCACGATGCAGGCTCCCGTGATGTTCTCTGCCGAAGTGGCGACAGGCCTGTTTGGCCATTTGGTTGGCGCGATCAGCGGCGGTAGCGTTTACCGTAAATCGACCTTCCTGCTGGACAAACTGGGTCAGCAGATTCTGCCAGAGTGGCTGACGATTGAGGAACAGCCGCATTTGCTCAAAGGGCTGGCTTCTACGCCGTTCGACAGCGAAGGCGTGCGGACGCAGGCGCGCGAAATTGTGAAGGCGGGCGTGTTGCAGACCTGGCTGATGACGAGCTACTCCGCACGTAAATTGGGGATGAAGAGCACCGGTCATGCGGGTGGTATTCATAACTGGCGGATTGCCGGACAAGGTCTGGATTTCAACGGCATGCTGAAACAGATGGGCAAAGGCCTGCTGGTGACCGAGCTGATGGGGCAAGGCGTGAGCGGTGTGACGGGGGATTATTCCCGCGGGGCATCCGGCTTCTGGGTCGAAAACGGCGAAATTCAGTATCCGGTTAGTGAGATTACGATCGCGGGTAACCTGAAAGACATGCTGCGCAATATTGTGACGGTGGGGAATGATATCGAAACCCGAAGCAATATCCAGTGTGGTTCCGTGCTGTTGCCTGATATGAAGATCGCTGGGGAATAAATCGGTTTTTCGTTGAGTAACCGTCGCCGTCGGCAGTGTCCGACGGCTGTTACTCTATGCCGATAGTGGGCATCGTACCCCGCGGCTTTAGCGGTGGTACTCGCCTGCGGCTTCAGGCTGATAGAGTAGTTCTAGTACTTCAATTCGCGTTTCTTCACCGTTTGGCAACTGCCAGGTGATCGAATTTCCCACATGCATTCCCAATAGTGCCGCGCCCAGCGGAGCCATCACCGACAGCGGTTCTTGGCTGTCCTTCACCGCGGCCGGATAAACCAGCGTGCGGATGTGCTCTTCGTTGGTATTCAGATCGCGGAAACGCACCCGACTATTCATGGTGACGACATGTGAGGGAATCGAGGCTGAAGGCAGAATTTCCGCCCGATCCAGCTCCTCATTCAACGCCTGTGCGATATCGCTGTCCGCAAAGGCGGGCTGCTCCAATAACATATCCAGACGTTCTGCATCCAATTCACTGATTGTCAGGTTAGGTTTCGTCATACTCCTCTCCAGTTGGTATTTTCAGATGATATAAAAATAACCCCCGCGCCCAAAGGAGCAGGGGGTATAAGAAAATATTATGATTTATGTAGGTAGATAGTAGGAGGTTCGGAAGAGAAAGTGAAGCGATCCTTGTCACGAAGGCTGGCAGATACCCGTCATACTTCAAGCTGCTTGTGCGTTGGCTTCCCTTAAATACTCGGCCCGTCGTGGGCCTCGCCCTAAAGGGTCAACGCTGAGCGTTGTTCAAAACGTTAACGTTTTGTCACGCAACTCGAATTATTTATACCCTGCTAAGAAAATCGCTAGTCTTCGTCGAACCCGGCTTCGAACAGCCCGATGACGGCGGCAAGTGCCTGTTCTTCATCTGGGCCAGTGGCTTCTACTTCGATGAGGCGCCCTTTGGCGGAGTCCAGCATCAGCATAGCAATCACGCTGCTGGCTTCGGCTTCGGTGCCGCTGTCATTGCGCAGTATCACTTCTGCATCAAAGCTCTGCACCAGTTCGAACAGCTTCATGGCTGGGCGAGCGTGCATACCCAGCTTGTTTTTGATTTCAACCGTTTGCCGGACTGTCATGGGTTACCTGGCTGTATTGGGTTGCCGACGATTACGAGGGTTTACGCTTTTCCAGCGTACGGTGGCGCGACTGGACGTTCTTACCGCGTGAACGGAAGTAGTCTGCCAACTGCTCGGCGACGTAGACCGAACGGTGTTTACCGCCGGTACAGCCAATAGCGACAGTCAGATAGCTGCGGTTATTGGTTTCCAGCATCGGCAGCCACAGTTCCAGATAGCTGCGGGTCTGGTAGATGAAATTGTGAACTTCGGTATGCCTGTCGAGGAAGGACGCAACGGGTTTGTCCAGACCGGTCATCGGGCGCAGTTTTGGATCCCAGTGCGGGTTCGGCAGGAAACGTACGTCAAAGACGTAATCCGCATCGATGGGGATGCCGTGCTTGAAGCCGAACGATTCGAACACCATCGTAAGCTCACGTTCCCGCTTGCCGAGCAGACGAGTACGCAGCATCTCGGCCAGCTCATGTACCGACATCTCGGAGGTATCGATAATCAGGTCGGCGCGTGAACGCAGTGGCTCCAGCAGATCGCTTTCTTCATCAATGGCGCTTTCCAGCGACAGATTCTTGCTGGAGAGCGGATGCAGGCGACGGGTATCGCTATAGCGGCGGATCAACGTATTGCGATCGGCATCCAGAAACAGCAATTGAGGCGAGAAGCTGGGTGGCAGTTGCTCCATGGCATGCTCGAAGATCTCTGGCGATTCCGGCATATTGCGCACGTCAATGCTGACTGCTGCGGAAATATTACGTGCCGCAAGCGTATTAGCCAGCTCTGGCAGTAAAACCACAGGCAGGTTATCTACGCAGTAGAACCCCATATCTTCCAGTGCGCGCAGGGCGACAGATTTCCCTGAACCTGAGCGACCACTGACAATCATCAGCACCATCTGACGACTCCCCTCTGGCAACGTGATGGCGAATTCTCATTGCCACTGTTTTTATAAAGTGATGTATAGCTAAAAAAATGACGGCTTCGCGCACGGATTGCAAGCATTCTCTGAACGTGACGCGAATCTCCTGCCATCGTGAGCATGACGATCGTCCGGCTTAACCAGCTTCCGTCATAATCTGGTACAGCTCTTCATCGCTTTGCGCCGCACGCAGGCGTCGGCAAACCGTTTTATCCGCCAGCCGCTTGGCAACAAGCGACAGGGTATGCAAATGGGTTTTACATTGTTCCGCCGGAACCAGCAAGGCAAAAAGCAGATCAACAGCCTGATTATCAATAGCATCGAAAGCGATCGGTTGCTCTAACTGGATGAAAACACCGATGGCGCCCAGCGCATTATCGTCCTCCAGCTTGCCGTGAGGAATGGCAATGCCGCCGCCGATTCCTGTGCTGCCCATCCGCTCCCGGGTCAGGATGGCATCAAAGATAATCTGCGAAGGAATGTTAAGCTGTCTGGCGGCCAGCTCACTGATAATTTCCAATGCCCGTTTCTTACTCTGGCAATGGACGGTGCTTCGGGTGCACTCAGGACGTAATACGGTGCTGAGTTGCAATACGGGATCGTGGTTCATTTTATTTTCACTTAACGACGCTTTCACTTCTGGTGATCCCGACCCATCCGATGGATGGGCCGAGTTTGTTCCTGTGCCAAACGGCAAAGGAGAAAATTAGTGCTGCTTGAGTTTATCTTTATGCTTATTGAGCTGTCTTGCCAGCTTATCAATCAATAAATCTATCGCGGCGTACATATCTTCCGCTTCTGAGGTTGCATGCAGCTCGCCACCATTAACGTGGAGCGTGGCCTCGGCAATTTGCTGAACTTTTTCCACTCTCAATACCACATTGACCTGATTAATCCGGTCAAAATACTGCTCTAATTTGGCAAACTTGCCATTCACAAAATCACGCAGCGGTTCAGTGATCTCGATGTGGTGTCCGGTAATGTTGAGCTGCATAGTGTCTTCCTTCTCTGTTGAGATCAAATCAGTTGTTTACGCTGATTTGATGGTGGGATAGATAAAGACTCTCGGTATTTTGCCACGGTACGACGCGCCACGATGATGCCCTGATCGGAGAGCAGCGCCGTAAGCTTGCTGTCGCTTAGTGGTTTGACGGGGTTTTCCGCCGCAATAAGCTTCTTGACCAGCGCGCGAATTGCCGTTGACGAGGCTTCTCCGCCGCTATCGGTATTCACATGGCTGGAGAAGAAATATTTTAGTTCAAAAATGCCGCGCGGGCTGTGCAGGAATTTCTGTGTCGTCACGCGTGAGATAGTGGATTCATGCATATCCACCGCCTGGGCGATATCCGCCAGTACCATGGGCTTCATGAATTCTTCACCCTGCTCGAAGAAATCCTGCTGCTGTTCGACGATGCAGCGGGTCACTTTCAGCAGCGTGTCATTACGACTTTCCAGACTCTTGATGAGCCAGCGCGCCTCTTGCAGATTACTGCGGATAAATTGCCCGTCACTGTCGTTGCGTGCGCTGTTGCCCAGCGCCGCATACTGCTGGTTAATCTGCAGGCGGGGAATGCTGTCGGTGTTCAGTTCAACGGCCCAGATGCCTTGAACTTTGCGTACCAGCACGTCAGGGATCACGTATTCGGATTCGCCGGTGTTGATCGACTGCCCTGGCCGTGGATCGAGTGATTGGATCAGCGCCAGCGCTTCTTTCAGCACGTCTTCTTTCAGGCGCGTGACGCGGATCAGGCTACGGAAATCATGATTGGCCAACAGATCGAGATGATCGCTGACGATCAGGCGGGCTTCGACCAGACGCGGTGTGCTGTCAGCAAACTGGGAAAGCTGCACTAGCAAACAATCGCGCAGATCGCGGGCGGCGACGCCAACAGGATCAAAGCGCTGCACGCGTTTAAGTACGGCTTCGACTTCTTCCAACGTCACATCGTCGTCGCCGATGCTGTCAAGAATGTCCTCTAGCGGCACGGTCAGGTAGCCGGTGTTGTCCACGGCATCGACGATAGAGGTCGCGATAGCTGCGTCGGTGTCTGAAAACGGTGTCAGCTCAACCTGCCACATCAGGTAATCCTGAAGCGTTTGCGTGGTTTCGCCTTGATAAATAGGCAGTTCTTCATCGCGATAATCGGTGCCGGTGCCCGACGGCGTGCCTGCGGAGTAGATCTCATCCCAGGTCGCGTCGAGCGGCAATTCTTCCGGCATGTCCCTTTGTTCAAGCGCTTCACCGGTATCTAGTGAATCGCTGTCTGCCTTTTCGAATGACTCGATTTCGTCGTGCTGATCCGTTTGTTCGAGCAACGGATTGCTTTCCAGCGCCTGCTGAATTTCCTGTTGCAATTCAAGCGTGGACAGTTGCAACAGGCGGATGGCCTGTTGGAGCTGTGGGGTCATGGCCAGTTGCTGGCTAAGCCTGAGTTGCAAACCTTGCTTCATAAATCGCGCTAACGTCCCATAAGTACTGCAAAGATAAAATATTACCCTATCAGAGTCGGAAGCCTTCGCCCAGATAGACGCGCTTCACCTGTTCATCGGCCAGAATATCGGTCGGTGAACCGTGGGCGATCAGGTTGCCCTGACTCACGATATAGGCTCGTTCACAGACATCAAGCGTTTCGCGGACGTTATGATCGGTAATCAACACGCCAAGTCCGCTGTCACGCAGATGCTCAATGATTTTTTTAATATCCAGTACGGAGATCGGGTCTACGCCCGCAAACGGTTCATCCAGCAGGATGAACTTCGGATTCGCCGCCAGCGCACGCGCAATCTCTACGCGGCGTCTTTCCCCACCGGACAGCGATTGTCCCAGACTATCGCGCAAATGAATAATATGGAATTCTTCCATTAGCTCATTGGCACGATCTTCCTGCTGCTCGGCCGTCAGATCTTTGCGGATCTGCAACACGGCCATCAGGTTGTCATAGACGCTTAAGCGACGAAAAATAGAGGCTTCCTGCGGCAGATAGCCGATGCCGCGCAGCGCACGTTCATGCAGAGGAAGCAGGCTGATGTCGTCGTCGTCAATGACAATACGCCCTTCATCACGGGGGACGATACCCACAACCATGTAGAACGTTGTCGTTTTGCCAGCACCGTTCGGCCCGAGTAGGCCGACGATTTCACCTGAATTGACGGTCAGGCTGACATTTTCGACAACCTTACGGCCTTTGTACGCCTTGGCCAGATTTTCTGCGGTTAATGTTGCCATAACTTACTCAGTGACCCGTGGTTGCGATTGTTGAGAACGAGAAGGCTGGCTCTTGTTCTCTTTCTCCTGAAGCTGAGAGGGAACCAACACCGTCGTCACGCGCTTTCCTTTTTCGCTGGTCGCTTCCATCTGCTGCTGTTTCACCAGGTAAGTGATGCGATCGCCTTTGACATTGCTGTCCTGCTGTTCCAGATAGGCATTGCCTGTCAGCACCAGAAAGTCTTTGGCCAGCTCGTAGCGGATTTTCTGCGCGTGACCTTTCACCGGTTTGCCGTTGTCCTGCATCTGATAGAACGTCACAGGATTACCGTAACCTTCCACCACTTCACTGCCTTGCGTGCCTTGTGGACGCGTCACGACGACTTTGTCGGCTTTCACTTCAATCGTCCCTTGCTTCACGACAACATTGCCGGTGAACGTCACCGTGTTGCCCTGCATGTCCAGAGACTGCTGTGCTGAATCAATGCGAATAGGTTGGTTGCTATCGCCCGTGACGGCAAAGGCGGAAACGCTGACGGCGAACAGCGAGCTGGCGATCAGGGTGTTACGCATCAGATTATTGGTTTTGGATTTCATAAGAGGTTTTTACCTTTTCGATCAACTCGGCCGTTTTGTTACGCAGATTTCCGCGCATTTTCATTCCGCTTGAGGTAAAGCTGGTCCCGTACAGGGTGACTTCATCATCGGATGAAACGTCCTGCGTCACCAGATTCACCTGGGCATTATTTGTTGTGATGCGCTGAAGCTGTGCGTCGTTCGTCAGGCTATTCACCTCGACGTGGCCGTACAGGTAGAGCATCTTGTCTTTTGTCAGTTTGGCGCGATCGGCGCGTACTGACCAGGTTGCCGTCCCCTGTTCGTTGAACAGCGTGGCAACGGGAGCGGTAAACCAACTCAACTGCTCGTCGTTGAAATACTCCGCTTTTTCCGAAATCAGTCGGTAGCTCAGCTTACCCGCAGGGCTGTATACCTGAGTGTTGGTCTTTTCGCTGGTATAAACCGGCACAGCAGGGTCGTTTGCATCCGGTGCTGCTACCGTGTTGTCATCCGCAATATTCCAGCCGATAAGGATAAGCACGAACAGGGCCAGAAAAGCGGTGAGCCAACGTTTGGTTTTACTCATATTGACAACCCTTTGGCATGCTCCAGCTTGTCCTGCGAGAACAGAATCAAATCACACAGCTCACGTACTGCGCCACGCCCTCCCGCAATGCGGGTGACATAATCTGCGCGTGGTAACAACAGCGGGTGGGCGTCAGCCACAGCGACGCTCAACCCGACCTGCGCCATCACTGGCCAGTCGATCATATCGTCACCGATATACGCGACCTGATTTGCCGTTACTGATAGTTTATCCAACAGATCGTTGAAGGCCAAAACCTTATCCGATTGCCCCTGATAAAGATGGTTAATGCCCAGTGTTTTACACCGATCTTCCAGCAGTTTTGCCGAGCGCCCGGTGATGATGGCAACCTCAATGTCAGAGGTCAGCAAGCAGCGAATGCCATAGCCGTCGCGGACGTTAAAGGCTTTCAGCTCTTCGCCGTGGTTACCCATATAAATCAGACCATCGGACATCACGCCGTCAACGTCGCAGATTAACAGGCGAACTTCACGGGCTTTATCCAGTACCTGTTGATCGACAGGCCCATAGCAGGTATCGGTTTGCGCCCTGACTTCACTCATTCACAATTATCCTTTCTTTTAAACCACGCCAGCCCGCAGCATATCGTGCATATGGACGATCCCGACCAGACGATCGTTTTCTGCTACCAGCACTGAGGTGATGTGGCGTGACTGCATCAGGTTAAGTGCATCCACCGCCAGCGTTTGCGGTGCGACCCGGATGCCGCCTGCGGTCATCACATCAGCAATGCGCGCGCTGTTCAAGTCAATATTCATGTCGAAGATGCGGCGCAGGTCACCATCGGTAAAGATGCCCTGAATTTTCATATCCGCCTCGCAGATTACCGTCATACCCAGATTTTTGCGCGTAATTTCCACCAGTGCATCACGGAGTGAAGCATCGTGTGGGACGTGCGGAATCTCGTCGCCTGAGTGCATGATATCGCTGACGCGCAGTAAAAGTTTGCGGCCGAGTGCGCCACCAGGGTGAGAAAGGGCAAAATCTTCGGCGGTAAAGCCGCGCGCCTGTAGCAACGCCACGGCTAGCGCATCCCCCATAACCAGCGTCGCGGTCGTGCTGGAAGTGGGTGCCAGGCCGAGCGGGCAGGCTTCCTGCGGGACGTGCACGCACAGGTGAATATCCGCCGCTTTACCCATTGTACTTTCTGGCGCGCTGGTCATGCAGATCAGGAACACTTTCTGACGTTTCAGGACGGGAATCAGCGACAGAATCTCATGGGACTCGCCAGAGTTGGAAATGGCGATCACGATATCGTGCGGCGTTACCATACCGAGGTCGCCGTGGCTGGCTTCGCCCGGGTGAACAAAAAAAGCAGGCGTACCGGTGCTGGCGAAGGTCGCGGCCATCTTACAGCCGATGTGGCCGGATTTGCCCATTCCCATCACCACCACTTTGCCCTGGCAATCGAATATCTTTTTACAGGCGAGGGTAAAATTATCATCAATGTACTGATCTAATTGCGCAAGCCCATCGCGTTCGATGCTTATGACCTGCTTGCCCGCCTGCTGGAAGTCGAAATCTGCTGGTAGTTCATGAGACTTTTGTCGCGTATGAGCGGCTTGTGGTGCGTGATCGGCTTGTGTTGCATGATCGGATAGTGCACGGTCAGACTGCTGTTTTAGACGAGCATCTTGTTCAAACTGTGACATACCAATAGTCCTGATTATGATGAAAAACGGAACAGCGTAATTATGAAAAACAGTTTCTTATGAAAAAAAGAACAACACCGTCAGGTAGGCGATGAACGCGCAGCATAATAATGCGCCCGCGCCCTGTCCTATACGGCGTTTTTTGCTGAGGCACAGTGCGGTTAACAGCACGCTCGCCGCCAGCATGACCCAATAGTCGCGCTGAAAAACCTGAGGGTTCAGTGCGCCCGGCGAGAGCAGTGCGGGGACGCCCAGCACAATCGCGATATTAAAAATGTTCGAGCCAATCAGGTTGCCCAGCGCAATATCATCTTCTTTCTTCAACGTCCCGACGATGGCGGTAGCAAGCTCGGGCAGGCTGGTGCCGATCGCCAATATCGTCAGCCCAATGGTCAATTCGCTGACATCGAAGTAGCGTGCAATGACAGTGGCGTTATCCACCACCATCCGGGCGGCCATGGGTAAAATAATCATGCCGAGTATCAGCCACAGCACGGCGACCATCTGGCTGCTGTCGTCCTGTGGCAGTTCCGCCAACTGTTCCCGGGTCAGGCTATCGCCGCCTTCCCGCTGCGCCTGTTGCGCCATGCGAAGTATCAACACCAGGCACAAAACGGCGGCGAAGAGCAGCATCATGCCGTCGGCACGGCTCAGGTAGCTATCATGCAGTAAAACACCACACAATAAAGTGACGGACAACATGAGCGGCAATTCCCGGCGCAGGATGGCTGAATGTACCGTTAGCGGCCGAATGAGCGCCGCGCTGCCGAGAATGAGTAAGATATTGGCGATATTAGAGCCGATAACATTACCGACGGCCATATCGTTCTGATCGTTTAAGGCGGCGGTAACGGAAACAATCAGTTCGGGTAGAGAGGTGCCGAAGCCGACAATGGTGATACCGATGACGAAAGGCGGTAAGCCAAGAGAACGCGCAAGCACGGCGGCGCCATAGACAAGACGATCGGCACCGTAAACCAGTAGTAGCAAACCAACGAACAAGAGTAGTGTTGCAAAAAGCATGCAGCGTCCTTTAATAGGATATAATCACTGGCTTGTTGTCGAATAAGTCAGCATTTCTGGACGAATTTCGCACAAAAAGCATTTTTCTGTGATGAATGCTAATTCTGACGGTGCTAGGCGAAAAAGTAAAACCTGTCGCGATAAGTAAAACCAGGTAACGGTTTATGCCGCCATTTTGGACAAGAACTTACGGTAAGTTTTTGTAAAACTCGCACCTTGATGATAGTCAGCCGTTAGGCTGGAGTGAAAGACGCTACATAAGCGTACTGACTGGCGTACTGATTGGTAAGGAATGGAAATAATGCACCATGAGGCAACTAATCTGGTTGAGATCCGTGGTCTTAGCTTTCGGCGCGGAGAGCGAGAGATCTTTACGGACATCACGCTGAATGTGCCTAAAGGCAAGGTCACCGCGATCATGGGGCCTTCCGGCATTGGTAAAACCACGCTGTTGCGCCTGATTGGCGGGCAGTTACAGCCGGACAGCGGCGACATCTGGTTTGATGGCGAGAATATTCCGACGCTGTCGCGCAGCGAACTGTACAACGCGCGCAAGAAAATGAGCATGTTGTTTCAGTCCGGGGCGTTATTCACCGATTTGAACGTGTTTGATAATGTCGCCTGGCCGCTGCGTGAACATACTAAGCTGCCGGAATCGCTGCTGCGCAGCATCGTGATGATGAAGCTGGAAGCGGTGGGGCTACGCGGTGCATCGGAACTGATGCCTGCGGAACTATCCGGCGGTATGGCGCGGCGCACGGCGCTGGCGAGAGCCATTGCGCTCGACCCGCAGCTGATTATGTTTGATGAGCCTTTTGTCGGGCAGGACCCGATCACGCTGGGGACACTGGTGAAGCTCATCGATGAGTTGAACCATGCATTGGGCGTGACCTGCGTTGTGGTTTCTCACGATGTACCAGAGGTGATGAGCATCGCCGATTACGCGTATATCGTGGCCGACAAACGGGTGGTAGCAGAAGGAACGGCAGATGAATTGCGGGCGAACAATGATCCGCAGGTTCGTCAGTTCCTGGACGGTATCGCCGACGGGCCAGTGCCTTTCCGTTTTCCGGCGGGCGACTATAAAACGTCGCTGCTAGGTTCAGGGGGTTAACGCAGTCATGTTATTACGGACGTTGGCGTCGCTTGGGCGTCAGGGAATCTCCACCAGTGCGGCGTTTGGGCGCGCCGGGCTGATGCTGTTTAATGCGCTGGTGGGTAAACCCGAATTCAGAAAACAGTGGCCGCTGTTGGTGAAGCAGCTTTACAGCGTGGGTGTGCAGTCGCTGCTGATCATCATGGTTTCCGGCCTGTTCATCGGTATGGTGCTGGGGCTGCAGGGCTTTATCATTCTGACGACTTACAGCGCCGAGGCCAGTCTGGGCATGATGGTGGCGCTGTCGCTGCTGCGTGAGCTCGGTCCGGTGGTGACGGCGCTGCTGTTCGCCGGACGTGCCGGTTCCGCGCTGACAGCGGAAATCGGCCTGATGAAGGCAACGGAACAGCTCTCCAGCATGGAGATGATGGCGGTCGATCCGCTGCGCCGCGTTGTGGCGCCACGCTTCTGGGCGGGGCTCATCAGCATGCCGCTGCTGGCGGTGATTTTTGTCGCCGTAGGCATTTGGGGTGGCGCGCTGGTCGGTGTGGACTGGAAAGGCATCGATAGCGGGTTCTTCTGGTCCGCTATGCAGGGCGCGGTTGACTGGCGTCAGGATGTCTTAAACTGCGTGATTAAAAGTGTCGTATTTGCGATTACTGTTACCTGGATTGCACTGTTTAACGGCTATGACGCGATCCCGACGTCTGAAGGGATTAGCCGTGCAACGACCCGAACTGTCGTGCACTCGTCGTTAGCGGTACTGGGATTGGATTTTGTGCTGACAGCACTGATGTTTGGGAACTGAGTCGATGCAAACAAAGAAAACTGAAGTCTGGGTTGGTGTGTTTATGTTGATCGCGCTGGCTGCCATCCTCTTTTTATGTCTGAAAGTGGCCGATCTCAAATCGATCGGTAGTGAGCCGACGTACCGTCTGTACGCGACGTTTGACAACATTGGCGGGCTGAAAGCGCGTTCTCCGATCCGCATTGGCGGCGTGGTCATTGGCCGCGTGGCGGATATTTCGCTGGACGAGAAAACGTATCTGCCGCGCGTAGCGATGGATATTCAGCAGCGCTACGATCATATTCCTGATACCAGCTCTCTGGCTATTCGTACCTCTGGTTTGCTGGGCGAACAGTATCTGGCGCTGAACATTGGGTTTGAGGATGAGGAAATGGGCACCGCGATCCTGAAAGACGGTGGTGTGATTCAGGACACCAAGTCAGCGATGGTGCTTGAAGATCTCATCGGTCAATTCCTATATAAGAGCGGCAGCAATAGCGAAGATAATGCCGGTCAAGCGGGTACGGAGCCGGGTGCCGATCCTGCGGCAACCCCTGAGCACAACAACGAACCTGTTCCTTCACATCCATAAGAGGATATCTGCATGTTTAAACGTTTACTGATGGTGGCTTTACTGGTGGTTGCGCCATTAGCCAACGCGGCGGATCAAACGAACCCTTATCGTTTAATGAATGAAGCGGCGGAAAAAACCTTTGATCGTTTAAAGAACGAGCAACCAAAAATCAAACAAAACCCCGACTATTTGCGTACTGTCGTACGTGAAGAACTGCTGCCGTATGTACAGGTGAGATACGCCGGCGCGCTGGTTCTGGGTCGCTACTACAAAGATGCGACACCGGCACAACGTGATGCCTACTTCAAAGCGTTTGAAGCCTATCTGGAGCAGGCTTACGGTCAGGCCCTGGCGATGTATAACGGGCAGACTTACCAGATTGCGCCAGAACAGCCGCTGGGCAATGCCGATATCGTTTCCATTCGCGTTACCATCATTGACAACGGCGGTCGTCCTCCCGTACGTCTGGATTTCCAATGGCGTAAGAACAGCAAAACGGGTAACTGGCAGGCGTATGACATGATTGCCGAAGGCGTCAGTATGATCACCACGAAGCAAAACGAGTGGGCGACCATTCTGCGTCAGAAAGGCGTTGATGGCCTGACTCAACAGCTGGAATCCTCAGCGAAGCAGACCATCACGTTGGATCAGAAAAAGTAATTTGGGTATGAACATGGCGAACGCATTGAACTGGCAGGCGCAGGATTCCACGTTGGCGTTAACGGGCGATCTGGATCGTGAAACGCTGTTACCGTTCTGGCAGCAGCGTGAAGCGTTGCTCGCGGGTAAAACCGTGTTGGATGTGTCGGGGTTAAACCGCGTTGATTCTGCCGGGTTGGCATTGCTGATGCACGTTTATCAGCAGCCATCTTCAGGTAGTGAGATAACGATTGTCGGTGCCAGCGATCGGCTAAAAACGCTCATTGCGCTCTATAACCTGAATGAAATCATCCCTGTGTCTTAACCTGTCACGCTGATGCCTGATTTCCCCTTCAGGCATCGGCGCATTCTTTGTTTAAGATAGCGCCATATTCATCTAAGATACCTCCCTGTAAATCATCTCCCCCTGACATAGAAATCGAGAGCGATGGAAAATAACGAAATTAAAGACGTGCTGATGAACGCATTAGCACTGGAAGAAGCCCATGTTTCTGGTGATGGCAGCCATTTTCAGGTCATCGTGGTGGGCGGACTTTTTGCTGGAATGAGCCGAGTCAAAAAACAGCAGGCCGTTTATGCGCCGCTGATGGAGTACATCGCGGATAACCGTATTCATGCACTGTCAATCAAGGCCTATACGCCGGAAGAGTGGCAACGCGACCGTAAACTGAACGGCTTCTAAATACTCTCCGTGTGTGAGCAGAGAGAAATCGCCTGTATCAGTGTGATGAAATAGTGAATTAAGACATCGAGATACAAAGACTATGGATAAATTTCGTGTTCAGGGCCCAACCCGTTTAGCGGGGGAAGTGACCATTTCCGGCGCCAAGAATGCTGCGTTGCCCATCCTGTTCGCTGCGTTGCTCGCAGAAGAACCGGTAGAGATTCAAAACGTACCGAAACTGCGCGACATTGATACCACGATGAAGCTGCTTGGTCAGCTGGGTGCGCGCGTTGAGCGTAATGGCTCCGTCCATGTGGATGCCAGCGAGGTAAACGTATTTTGTGCGCCGTACGATCTGGTGAAAACCATGCGCGCATCCATCTGGGCTCTGGGGCCGCTGGTGGCACGTTTTGGTCAAGGTCAGGTATCGCTGCCCGGTGGCTGTGCGATTGGTGCCCGCCCGGTAGATTTGCACATTTACGGCCTTGAGCAGCTTGGTGCGCAGATCGTGCTGGAAGAAGGCTATGTAAAAGCGACGGTTGATGGTCGTCTGAAAGGCGCACACATCGTGATGGACAAAGTGAGCGTGGGCGCCACGGTCACCATCATGAGCGCAGCGACGCTGGCGGAAGGGACTACGATTATTGAGAACGCCGCGCGTGAGCCGGAGATTGTCGATACGGCAAACTTCCTGAATACGCTGGGTGCGAAAATCAGCGGCGCAGGCAGCGATAAAATCACCATTGAAGGTGTTGCGCGTTTGGGCGGCGGTGTATACCGCGTGGTGCCTGACCGCATTGAAACCGGGACATTTCTGGTCGCGGCTGCGGTATCCCGCGGTCAGATTATCTGTCGCAATACCCGCCCTGACACGCTGGATGCGGTATTGGTGAAGCTGCGCGAAGCGGGGGCGGAGATTGAAATCGGCGAAGACTGGATCAGTCTGGATATGCACGGCAAACGCCCGAAAGCGGTTACCGTTCGCACGTCGCCGCATCCGGGTTTCCCGACCGATATGCAGGCGCAGTTCAGCCTGCTGAATCTGGTTGCGGAAGGAACGGGCGTGATTACCGAAACCATCTTCGAAAACCGCTTCATGCATGTACCTGAGCTTATCCGTATGGGCGCACAGGCGGAAATTGAGAGCAATACGGTGATTTGCCACGGCGTTGATAAGCTGTCTGGTGCGCAGGTAATGGCGACTGACCTACGTGCGTCAGCCAGTCTGGTATTAGCCGGTTGTATCGCGGAAGGTGTGACGACAGTGGATCGTATTTATCACATCGATCGTGGCTATGACCGCATCGAAGATAAGCTGCGTGCGTTAGGTGCAAACATCGAGCGCGTTAAAGAACACGAATAAGCGTTTCTGTCGTTTAATCTTCAAATGCTGTTTTCAGCCGGGTGGGTTCCCACCCGGTTTCTTATTTACCTACTGATAGTGTTTTATCAACTCGCCTTGGATACCGCTATTGGGTGGGAAATTCCTGAATCGTCATTTGTAGCGTGATTTGCTTAGCATCGCGCTCAATGGTGACCGGAATGACAGTTCCAGGACGTATTTCTGAAACTTGTTCCATGGTTTCAATAATCGAACGTGCAGGCTTATTGTTCACGCTCACGATGACGTCTTCGATACGGATCCCCGCTTTATCTGCTGGCCCGCCTGGGTCGATAGTCTGCACGAGAATACCGGTTAATCGCCCTTGTGCATTACGGCTGTTGGTCGACGTACTGTTCTCAAAGTTTTCGAGCTGCACACCGTTGACGCCAATATAGCCACGCACTACGCGACCATCGCGGATGAGCTTGCCCATCACCTTGGTCGCCAGCGTGACGGGAATCGCGAAGCTAATGCCTTCCGGCGTTTCGCCGTTGCTGCTTTTATCAAAAGAGAGGGTATTAATACCGACCAGTTCACCGAGCGTGTTGACCAGCGCGCCGCCGGAGTTGCCGTGGTTAATGGACGCATCGGTTTGCAGCAAGTTTTGACGTCCAACCTGGCTTCGTTGCTGACCATAAGCGCTGAGGCTGACGCGGCCAGTGGCGCTGATGACACCCTGCGTGACAGTTTGCCCCAGATTATAAGGGTTGCCGATCGCCATCACGACATCACCAACGTGCGGGAGACGGTCGGCATTTATCGGAATAACGGGCAGATTGACACCATCAATTTGCAACACAGCCAGGTCGGTCAGGGAATCGGAACCGATCACGCGGGCTTCGTACAGCCTGCCGTCTGACAGTTCTATCTGGATCTGCTGCACGTTATTAATCACGTGCTTGTTGGTTAAAATATACCCTTTTTCATTCATGATAACGCCAGACCCCAGAGGGTGAATAGCGACTTCACTGGGTTTTTCTTGATTGGCAACCCGGTTGTAAATGTTAACCACAGCAGGCGCCGCACGGCTCACTCCCTGATGATAGCTGACAGGCGAACCATCAGTCTGTCTGTCACTACTTTTCAGAAACGACGAACCAGACCCGATAAAGGGGAGTACGGCCAGAATAATACCGGCGACGAGGGCACCAAATAGTGCTGAACGTAATAACTTAGCAAGCATGGCCGTGATTTACTGTGGAAAAAGGAGGTAGTGGGGAGGATATCATGCGAAGTTCGGACACCGCATGACTCGGTGTCCGATTTTTTATGGCGTGCCATCCTTGGCCGCCACCCTTACGGGCCGTTGCTGATACAACGTTAAAAATTTCTCCCGGAAAATTTTTAACATCAGCGAGGTTAAACTGCCGAAAAAGACGACAGGTGATTAACGTAACAGCAGATAAATCGTTTCTTCGCCCCGAACGATATTCAAGGCCAGAACGGAAGGCTTCGCTTCCAGCAGCTTGCGCAACTGCGTGATGTTTTCAATACGCTCACGGTTTACGCCGATAATGATATCGCCTTTTTGCAGGCCAACCTGCGCCGCAGGTGTGTCTTTAGCGACGTTATCAATCTGCACGCCCTTGCTGCCGTCTTTCAATTGACCATTGGTCAGGGAAGCACCTTGCAATGACGGTGAAAGCGTTTCGGCGCTGGTTGATGCCGATGAGCTGTTATCCAACACGACGGACACTTCCTGCGGTTTGCCATCACGCAGCAGGCCGATTTTCACGGTCTTGCCTGGCGCAGTGGTGCCGACTTTCGCCCGCAATTCCGCAAAGCTGCTGATCGGTTTACCATCCAGCGTCGTCAACACGTCGCCTGCCTTGATACCGGCTTTCGCGGCGGCAGATTTCGGTAAGACTTCGCTGACGAAGGCACCACGTTGTGCATCGACGTTGAAGGCTTTCGCCATCTCAGACGTCATTTCGCTGCCTTTAATACCCAGCAGCCCGCGTTTGACCTCGCCAAATTCAACCAACTGCTGTGCCAGATTCTGAGCCATGTTGCTGGGGATAGCGAAACCGATACCGATGTTCCCGCCGCCCGGCGCCAAAATCGCCGTGTTAATACCGATCAGCTCACCATTGAGGTTAACCAACGCACCGCCGGAGTTACCACGGTTGATAGACGCATCGGTCTGGATGAAGTTTTCCAACCCTTCCAGATTCAGCCCGCTACGCCCCAGTGCAGAGATGATGCCGGAGGTCGCTGTTTGACCAAGGCCAAACGGGTTACCCACGGCAACGGCGAAATCACCGACGCGAAGTTGATCGGAGTCAGCCATTTTCACAGCGACCAGATTCTTGGCGTCATTCAGCTGTAGCAGAGCGATATCGGTTTGCTCGTCGCGACCAATCAGTTTCGCTTCATACTCGCGCCCATCATTAAGCTGGACGCGAATTTTGTCGGCGTTATTGATGACGTGATTATTAGTGAGCACGTAACCTTTTGCGGCATCAATAATGACGCCAGAGCCCAGCCCTTCAAACGGACGAGAGCTTTGCTTGTCCGTTGGGAAGTTCGGGCCAAAGAAGAACTTGAACTCTTCCGGTACGCGCTGACGCTGTACCTGTGTACCTTCAACATGCACGCTGACAACGGCTGGCAAAACTTTTTCCAGCATCGGGGCCAGGCTTGGCGTCTGTTGCCCTTGTACCACGGCAGGCAGCGCAGCATGCGCTGCGGGAAGCGTGGACAGGGTCAAACCTATACTCATTGCCAGTGCACTAAATAATAATGATGTTTTTTTCATTGTTATTAACTCTCTCACGGCCTGCGGATGAATAAAACGATGATATATAAACTTAAAGACACGGTGAAGAGTCAGACTGGCGATCAATGTGTAAAGTTCACTGCTGTTTCGTCAGCAGATTGTAACTATCGCTTTTATACAACGTGTTACCGAACGGTGGTGTTATCGAACGATGGCAGCCTACGGTGCGCGTCTTAAACGGACAAGCGCTTTAAGCGTAGAGCATAGGAAGGGAAAACGTGAGGCCAGAAAGCCTCACGCTGGAAGAGGCAGAATTATTTGCGAATCGGGCGTTCGCCCCGCAGCAGGCCTGATGCACCGTCGGAATAATCACGCGGTGGCATGTTCACCGGAGCCTGATCGTTATCCGCTTCGGATTCGGTCAGACGATATTTAAACGGATTATCCTGGCCCGGAACGTTAGGTAACAGGTTATTGGAGCTTTTCGCCATGTGCTGATAAAGCTGACGATAATCATCCGCCATGTTATCCAATAGCTCCGCACTGCGAGCGAAGTGACCAACCAGTTCCTGACGATAGTCTTCCAGTTCGGTTTTGCTTTTCTCCAGCTCATTCTGCAAGACCTGCTGTTGCCGCAGCTTACGGTTACCAAAGCGCATGGCTACAGCACCAATAATAATACCGACTACTAAACCTATCAGCGCATACTCCCAAGTCATAATAGCTCCTATTTTGACGTCGTTGTCCCGTAGGGTTTTTCACTTAATAATAGTCACTATAACCGTTAACCTTGCCTGAGTGGAATCCTGATACTCGATGACTGAAGGGAATGTTGAGCCACCGCAGACATCAAGGTTGTTAACTGCGACGATTACGGCTTAAATCGACGGCAACACACAGCAAAACACGACTAACTTTTTTCTCAGGGATTGCGATGGCTACTCCACAGACAACACGGCAGCAAACAACACCCTTGGCACGTTATCAGCAGGCGCTTTCCGCCGGTGAATATCAACCGGATGACGTGCAACGGCAGACGGTTATGCGCCTGGACGCGATACATCAGGCGTTATGCGCTCGTGCTGCTGCTGACAATTCGGGGCATCCGGCCGCGTGGGGAAATGGCGTAGCTGGCTGGGGCTGAATGAGAAACGCGAATCTGCGCCAGTTCAAGGGCTGTACATGTGGGGCGGCGTCGGGCGCGGTAAAACCTGGCTGATGGATATGTTTTTCACAGCCTGCCTGCTGAGCGCAAGATGCGCCTGCATTTTCATCGTTTTATGCTGCGTGTGCATGAAGAACTGAACCAGTTTCAGGGGCAGGAAAATCCGCTGGAAAAAGTGGCCGACGGTTTTAAAGCTGAAACCGACGTGCTGTGTTTCGATGAATTCTTCGTCTCTGATATTACCGATGCGATGCTGCTGGCCGAACTGCTGCGTGCGCTGTTTGCCCGCGGCATTGCGCTGGTGGCGACATCAAATATTCCGCCGGACGATCTCTACCGCAATGGATTACAACGTGCACGTTTTCTTCCAGCGATTGAGCTGATTAAACAGCACTGTGAAGTGCGTAATGTTGATGCGGGTATCGATTATCGTCTGCGCACGCTGACGCAGGCACACCTTTACCTTTCTCCGCTGGATGAAAAGACGGATGCCGCGATGCAGCAGATGTTTACTCGCCTGACAGGCAAACAGTGGCAGACGCCGGGGCCGGTGCTGGAAGTCAATCATCGCCCGTTGGCGACACTCGGTGTGAGTGAGGGCGTGCTGGCGGTTGATTTCCACACGCTGTGTACTGAAGCGCGTAGCCAGAATGATTACATCGCGCTTTCGCGTCTCTACCACACGATGCTGTTGCACAATGTGACAGTGATGGAAACGAAGGAAGAAAACACCGCTCGTCGTTTTCTGGCGCTGGTAGATGAGTGCTACGAGCGTCGTATCAAATTGATTATTTCTGCGCAGGCATCCATGTTTGAGATTTATCAGGGAGAACACCTGAAATTTGAATATCAGCGCTGTCTGTCCCGTTTGCAGGAAATGCAAAGCGAAGAGTACTTACGACAGCCCCATTTGGCGTAATGCAGGCTGCGGTTTTTTAGTCATTTGCGTGTGAAAAAAGGTCGATCTTTGGGAATGACTTCTCTATAATCTTGCGACCCCACGTTACAACAAAGTTTTTTTCCCAAAAACTTTATAGTGCCGGCAATGGCTATTCGAAGGGGTAGGTTTGCTGGACTTGATGGTCGTGTGAGCCTCAACTGTTTTTGAGCGTTTGGGTGTTCACCAACGTGTAACTAATTATTGGGTAAGCTTTTAATGAAAACTTTTACAGCTAAACCAGAAACCGTAAAACGCGACTGGTACGTTGTTGATGCGAACGGTAAAACTTTAGGCCGTCTCGCTACTGAACTGGCTCGTCGTCTGCGCGGCAAGCATAAAGCGGAATACACCCCGCACGTTGATACAGGTGATTACATCATCGTTCTGAACGCTGACAAAGTTGCTGTAACTGGCAACAAGCGTAACGACAAGATTTATTATCACCACACCGGCCACATCGGTGGTATCAAACAAGCGACCTTTGAAGAGATGATTGCCCGCCGTCCTGAGCGTGTGATTGAAATCGCGGTTAAAGGCATGCTGCCGAAGGGCCCGTTGGGTCGTGCTATGTTCCGTAAACTGAAAGTTTACGCGGGCACCGAGCACAATCACGCGGCACAGCAACCGCAAGTTCTGGACATTTAATCGGGATTATAGGCAATGGCTGAAAATCAATACTACGGCACTGGTCGCCGCAAAAGCTCCGCCGCTCGCGTGTTCATCAAACCGGGCAACGGTAACATCGTTATCAACCAGCGTAGTCTGGAACAGTACTTCGGTCGCGAAACTGCCCGCATGGTAGTTCGTCAGCCGCTGGAACTGGTCGACATGGTTGAGAAACTGGATCTGTACATCACCGTTAAAGGTGGTGGTATCTCTGGTCAGGCTGGTGCGATCCGTCACGGTATCACCCGCGCTCTGATGGAGTATGATGAGTCTCTGCGTAGCGAACTGCGTAAAGCTGGCTTCGTTACTCGTGATGCTCGTCAGGTTGAACGTAAGAAAGTCGGCCTGCGTAAAGCACGTCGTCGTCCTCAGTTCTCCAAGCGTTAATTTCTTGCTGCTTTGCAGCGAAATCAATGCAAAAAACCCGGTGCTGGTCACCGGGTTTTTTATGTCTGAAAAAAATTTCCTCGAAATATACGCTTTACTTTCCGTATGTTAGCGATGAAGTTACGCTTATATCCCCACAAAACGAACAAAATCTGATAAGCTATTCGCCGATTTTATGCCTGTGTGCCACCTATCGCGGCGCTGTTTAAAACGCCAGATATGGTCGGGCGATGTTTACACACATTGGCGAGCAGAATTTCGAATAGCGGTTTGCAGGTTATTGACTGCGCGGTTATTCGCCATATTTTCTCGATAAACTTGGAGGTTTTCATGGCTGTCGCTGCCAACAAACGTTCGGTAATGACGCTGTTTTCTGGTCCATCCGACATTTTTAGCCATCAGGTGCGCATCGTATTGGCGGAAAAAGGTGTGAGTGTCGAGATTGAGCAGGTAGACATGGATAATCTGCCTCAGGATCTTATTGACCTCAATCCTTACGGTTCCGTGCCGACGCTGGTCGATCGCGAACTGACGCTCTATGAATCACGCATTATCATGGAGTACCTGGATGAACGTTTTCCTCATCCGCCATTAATGCCTGTTTATCCAGTGGCGCGCGGTAACAGCCGCCTGATGATGCATCGCATTGAGAGCGACTGGTATTCTTTACTGAAGAAAATTACTCATGGCAGTGCGCAGGAAGCAGACGCGGCACGTAAGCAACTGCGTGAAGAGCTGCTGGCCATTGCCCCGGTGTTCAATGAAGCGCCTTATTTCATGAGCGAAGAGTTCAGTCTGGTGGATTGCTATCTGGCTCCGCTGCTGTGGCGTTTGCCGCAGTTAGGCATTGAACTGAGTGGTTCGGGCGCGAAAGAGCTGAAAGGCTACATGACTCGCGTCTTTGAGCGTGATGCGTTCCTGGCTTCCCTGACGGAAGTGGAACGTGAAATGCGTTTGCAAACCCGAGGTTAAACCGTATGGCGTTGTCTCAACTGTCTCCGCGTCGTCCGTATTTATTACGGGCTTTTTATGATTGGTTGCTGGATAACCAATTAACGCCCCATCTGGTGGTAGATGTCACTCTGCCGGGTGTTATGGTGCCGATGGAGTTCGCCCGTGACGGCCAGATCGTGCTGAATATCGCACCGCGCGCTGTTGGCGGCCTTGAGTTAGCTGATGACAGCGTTCGTTTCAATGCCCGTTTTGGCGGCGTACCGCGCCAGGTCTACGTGCCGATGGCGGCCGTAATGGCGATTTATGCGCGTGAGAACGGGGCTGGAACGATGTTTGAGCCTGAACCTGCTTATGAAGAATCCGCAGGTGAATTTGAAGACTTCCAGGAAGGTGCTCCTTCAGGGACGGTGATGTCGATTGTCGAGAGTCCGCCTGATTCTGAAGCCCCTGACGATGGCCCCGGTTCTGATGATGAACCGCCACAGCCGCCTAAAGGTGGCAGACCGTCGTTGCGGGTGGTTAAATAATTCATTTTCAAGGGCACCACTGCGGTGCCCTTTTCTATTCCTGTTGTTAGCTAACCACTTGTTGGCTCAATCGCTGTTAACTGAACACCATTCCGCCATCAATCAATAGCGATTGCCCTGTCATATAGTCGGAATCGTGGCTGGCCAGATAGGAGACGCAGGCCGCGACATCTTCTGGTTCGGAAAGGCGGCCCAGCGTAATGCGTTTGGCAAATTCTTCCGTCGCATAACCACGCGGTTTCCCTGCGGATTCGGAGATCTTCCGATCGATCTCATCCCACATTGGCGTTTTTACGATACCCGGACAGTAGCCGTTGACGGTGATGCCCAGCGGCGCTAAATCACGTGCGGCTGTTTGTGTCAGGCCGCGCACCGCAAATTTACTTGAGCTGTAGACGGCGAGTTCAGGGTTACCCACATGCCCGGCCTGCGAGCAGGCGTTGATGATTTTCCGCCGTGCCCCAGAGATTTAAAGGCATCGAGCGCTGCCTGAATCCCCCAGATAACGCCTTTGACGTTGATGTTATACACGCGATCGATGACTTCCGGCGTGATGTCTTCAATCAGGGTTGAGGGGGCAACACCGGCGTTATTGACGATGACGTTAAAGTCACCAAAGCGTTTTTAGCTGCGGCAACGGCTGCGAAAACGGCCTCACGATCCGCGACGTCTGCCTGTAGTGCGATGGCCTGTCCGCCAGCTTTTTCGATTTCCTGCGCCACACTGCGCGCCGTTTCCTGATTGTAGTCCACGATGGCGACGGCAAAACCGTCGGCTGCCAGTCTGAGAGCAATAGCGCGGCCAATACCTTGACCGGCTCCTGTTACAAGGGCCACTTCGACTGTCATAGTTCCTTCCTCCTTAATGAAATCCAATCTCAATAAAGACAAGTAAATGCCGTAGGTAAGTGTAGGTCGTTAACGTGATATTGCAGGATTTATTACGAAAAGTTCTTTGGAGAGAAGTGGAAAGATAAAGGTTTTATTGGACTTTCTGGTGCGATATTCCGCAGGGATAAGTGGCTGATTGCCATTGGCTGTTACGGAGCGGCTCACTTCAACTTCTGACCACGACGTTGAGGGAACTATCGATGAAAGTTGAGCGCTGTCCGACTTCCTGAGAGTAAGAGCAAAGGCGTATATAACCTATGCTATAACCGAAACCAGCGGCGATATTCCTTGTTTATGGGATATTGCGATTCCATAACGCAGAAAATCAGGAGAGGTTCTATGCATCAAGGTCGTTGTTTATGTGGCGGCGTAACGATTTCCACGACGCATTCTGTCAGTGAAGTAGGTGTCTGCCATTGTGGTATGTGTCAGACGTGGGGCGGCGGGCCGCTCATGGCGGTGGAGTGCAAAGATCCGGCGATTAAAATAGAAGGCGAAGAAAACATTACGGTATGGCAGTCATCGGAATGGGCCGAGCGCGCGTTTTGCCGCGTGTGCGGCACACATCTGTTTTACCGTCTGCGCGGTACGGATGCTTATGAAATTCCAGCAGGTTTTTGCCGATGAAGCCAATAAGAAGATGGTCACGCAGATTTATATCGATAACAAACCGAGCTACTACTCGTTTGCGGAAAAGACGCCGATGCTGACAGAGCAGGAGGTGATTGCGCTGTATTCCGGTAAAGACTAAAAAGAAAAGGGCAGCCTACGCTGCCCTTAAGGGAAGTGGGTCGTTCTTACACTTCCAGATAGTTCATGATGCCATCAGCGGCTTTACGGCCTTCTGCGATGGCGGTGACCACCAGATCGGAACCGCGTACTGCATCGCCACCCGCAAAAATTTTCGGGTTGCTGGTCTGGAAGGCGTTATCGCAGCTTTCCGGTGCGACAATGCGACCCTGATCGTCCAGCTTGACGTCATGTTCTGCCAACCACGCCATTTTGTGCGGACGGAAACCGAACGCCATGATGACTGCATCGGCTTCCAGAACGTGCTCGGAACCCTCTACGATTTCAGGACGACGACGCCCGTTGGCATCCGGTGCACCCAGTGCAGTCCGCGCCATTTTCACACCGCACACTTTGCCAGCGCCGTTGATCTCGACGCTTAACGGTTGCAGGTTGAATTTGAACTCGACGCCTTCTTCACGCGCGTTTTTCACTTCGCGCTTGGAACCCGGCATGTTTTCTTCATCACGACGATAGGCACAGGTAACGTGCGTTGAACCCTGGCGAATCGAGGTACGCACGCAGTCCATCGCGGTGTCACCACCGCCCAGCACCACAACGCGCTTACCTTGCATGCTGACGTAAGGCTCGTCTGCTGCGGCTTCAAAGCCCATCAGCTGCTTGGTATTGGCGATCAGGAACGGTAGCGCATCGTAGACACCCTGAGCGTCTTCATTGTCCAATCCGCCACGCATAGACTGATAGGTGCCGACGCCGAGGAAGACGGCATCGTATTCGTCCAGCAGCGCTTTCATCTGCACGTCTTTGCCGACTTCGGTGTTCAGGCGGAATTCGATGCCCATCTCGGTGAAAATCTCACGACGTTTCACCATCACCTCTTTTTCCAGTTTGAAAGAGGGGATACCGAAGGTTAGCAGGCCACCGATCTCTGGATGACGATCGAAAACGACGGCTTGTACGCCATTGCGTGCCAGCACGTCGGCACAGGCCAGCCCTGCCGGGCCAGCGCCAATGATAGCGACGCGTTTGCCGGTCGGTTTGACGTTGGCAACGCTCGGCTTCCAACCCATCTCTATCGCTTTATCATTGATATAGCGTTCGATGTTGCCGATGGTAACCGCGCCGAACTCATCATTCAGCGTACAGGAACCTTCACACAGACGATCCTGCGGACACACGCGACCGCAGACTTCCGGCAGGCTGTTGGTCTGGTGCGATAACTCAGCCGCTTCGATAATGCGGCCTTCGTTCGCCAGCTTCAGCCAGTTCGGGATGTAGTTATGTACCGGACACTTCCACTCACAGTAAGGGTTACCGCACGCCAGGCAGCGGTCTGCCTGGGCTTTGGACTGGCTTTCTGAGAACGGCTCGTAGATCTCAACAAATTCAATTTTACGAATCTTCAGCGGTTTCTTGGGCGGATCAACGCGCTGTAAGTCGATAAACTGGTAAACATTCTGACTCATGATGACCTCTTACTGCGCCTGAACCCGCAGCTCGGCTGCGGAACGACTACGGTGACCCAACAATGCCTTCACATCACTTGACTTCGGTTTCACCAGAGCAAACTTCGGTGCCCAGATCGGCCAGTTAGCGAGGATCTCTTCTCCGCGGTGTGAACCGGTATTCTGTACATGCTCGGTGATCAGGCCACGCAGATGCTCTTCGTGAATAGCCAGCTCTTCCACATCCAGCACTTCCACCAGTTCCGGGTTAACGCGTTTGCGGAATTCACCGTCTTCATCCAGCACGTAGGCGAACCCGCCGGTCATGCCTGCGCCAAAGTTCACGCCGGTACGACCCAGTACGCAGACGATACCGCCCGTCATGTATTCACAACCGTTATCACCGATGCCTTCTACCACGGTGATACAGCCGGAGTTACGCACGGCGAAACGCTCACCTGCGCGGCCTGCGGCAAACAGCTTACCGCCGGTAGCGCCGTAAAGGCAGGTGTTACCGATGATGCTGGCTTCGTGGCTGCGGAAGGCTGAACCTACCGGAGGACGCACGGAGATGCTGCCGCCTGCC
The DNA here is from genome assembly GCA_021907015.1 of Pectobacterium sp. PL152. Classification (GTDB taxonomy): domain Bacteria; phylum Pseudomonadota; class Gammaproteobacteria; order Enterobacterales; family Enterobacteriaceae; genus Pectobacterium. Next base: position 2,886,058 of record CP091064.1, read on the forward strand.
ATGCCTTTGCCCACGTAGTCGTTGGCATCGCCAGTTAATTTCAGTTCCACGCCGCCGGCATTCCAGACGCCAAAGCTCTGCCCTGCGGTACCGGAGAAGTGCGCTTTAATTGGATCGCCCGCCAGCCCTTGATCGCCATGTTTCTCAGCAATTGCGCCAGAGAGCGTCGCGCCGACGGAGCGATCGGTGTTGCGGATATCGAAGTAGAGCGCTTTGCCCTGTTTCGAATCGATGTGCGGCTGTGCCTGTGCCAGCAGCTCTTTGTTCAGCAAGCCCTTATCGAACGACAGATTGCTTTCCGTGCAGTACAGCGCTTTGCCTGGCTGAGGCTGTGCAGCGTGCAGCAGCGGCGACAGATCCAGCTTGTTCTGTTTCGCGCTGAAACCGTCCAGTTCAACCAGCAAATCGGTACGACCAATCAGATCGACCAGACGGCTGACGCCCAGCTCTGCCATCAGCACGCGAGTTTCATGCGCGATGAACTGGAAGTAGTTGGTCACACGCTCAGGCAGGCCGTGGTAGTGATCGCGACGCAGCTTCTCATCCTGCGTTGCAACGCCTGTCGCACAGTTGTTCAGGTGACAGATACGCAGGTATTTACAGCCCAGCGCAACCATCGGTCCAGTGCCGAAGCCGAAGCTTTCCGCACCCAGAATTGCGGCTTTGACGATATCCAGACCGGTTTTCAGGCCACCGTCCACCTGCAGGCGGATTTTGTGGCGTAGACCGTTGGATACCAAGGCCTGCTGTGTTTCTACCAGACCCAGTTCCCACGGGCAGCCCGCGTATTTTACGGAGGACAGCGGGCTGGCGCCGGTACCGCCGTCGTAACCGGCGATGGTGATCAGATCGGCATACGCTTTGGCAACGCCCGTAGCGATAGTTCCGACGCCCGGTTCGGACACCAGTTTTACCGAAATCATCGCTTTCGGGTTAACCTGCTTCAGATCGAAAATCAGCTGAGCCAGGTCTTCGATAGAGTAAATATCGTGGTGCGGCGGTGGTGAAATCAACGTCACGCCCGGCACGGAATAGCGCAGACGGGCAATGTACGGCGTGACTTTATCACCCGGTAACTGACCGCCTTCGCCCGGTTTCGCACCTTGTGCCACTTTAATCTGAATGACATCGGCGTTGACCAGATAGGCTGGCGTCACACCAAAGCGACCAGAAGCAACCTGCTTGATACGGGACACTTTATTGGTACCGTAACGCGCTGGGTCTTCGCCGCCTTCACCGGAGTTGGAGAAGCCGCCCAGCCCGTTCATCGCCTCTGCCAGCGATTCATGGGCTTCTGGGCTGAGTGCGCCGATGGACATGGCCGCGGTATCGAAGCGTTTGAACATTTCAGAAGCGGGTTCAACGCTGTCGATCGCGATAGCCGCGCCTTCTTGCGGTTTTAGTGCCAGCAGGTCGCGTAAGGTCGCTGCTGGACGCTCGTTAACCAGTTTGGCGTATTGCTCGTAATCGCTGTACTCCCCGGTTTTCACCGCGGTTTGCAGCGTGGTGACCACGTCTGGGTTGTAGGCATGGTATTCGCCGCCGTGCACAAACTTCAGCAGGCCGCCCTGTTCCAGCGTTTTACGCTTCAGCCAGGCGCGTTTGGACAGGTTCAACAGATCCTGTTCGAAGTCGCTGTAGTTTGCACCGCCGATGCGGCTGACGACGCCCAGGAAGCATTGCGTCGATACATCTTTATGCAGGCCCACAGCTTCAAACAGCTTGGAGCAGCGATAAGACGCAATCGTCGAGATGCCCATTTTGGACATGATCTTGTACAGGCCTTTGTTGATGCCGTTACGGTAGTTCAGCATCACGGCACGATAAGGTTTGTCGATCGTGTGGTTATCCACCATCCGCGCCAGTGTTTCGTAGGCGAGGTAAGGATAGATAGCCGTCGCACCAAAGCCTAACAGCACGGCAAAGTGGTGCGGGTCGCGTGCACTGGCGGTTTCGACAATGATGTTGGCATCACAGCGCAGGCTCTTTTCCACCAGACGGCGCTGAACGGCACCGACGGCCATCGGCGCAGGGACAGGCAGGCGTGATTCGCTAATGCCGCGGTCGGACAGCACCAGCAGCACAGCACCGTCTCTGACTTTGCTTTCTGCTTCGTCACACAGTTTCTCGATGGTCTGTTGCAGGGTTTGCTGCGACGGATCAAACGTCAGATCCAGCGTGTCGGCACGATAGTGCAGCTCATCCTGCGACGTCAGCTGTGTGAAGTCGGAGTAAAGCAGGATCGGCGATTTAAAGCTCAGACGGTGAGCCTGACCTTCCGCTTCACAGAACACGTTCATTTCACGACCAATGCTGGTCGCCAGTGACATGACATGTGCTTCACGCAGCGGGTCGATCGGCGGGTTGGTTACCTGCGCGAACTGCTGACGGAAGTAGTCATAAATGATGCGTGGACGGCTGGACAGCACGGCGAACGGCGTGTCATCGCCCATCGACCCCGTGGCTTCCTGACCATTTTCGCCCAGCACGCGGATGACCTGATCCAGCTCTTCGCTGCTGTAACCGTGCTGCTTCTGGAAGGTCTCCAGCAGCTCATCGTCGAATTCACGGTTGCCGACCTGATCGTCTGGCAACTCTTCAAACGGCACCAGACGCTTAACGTTTTCTCCATCCACTCTTTGTAAGGGTGGCGGCTTTTCAGATCGTCATCGGTTTCAGCAGAGTGCAGGATACGACCGCTGCGGGTGTCGATTACCATCAGTTCGCCCGGACCGACGCGGCCTTTTTCAACCACTTCATCCGGCTGATAATCCCAGATACCGACTTCAGACGCGCAGGTGATCAGCTTGTCTTTGGTGATAACGTAGCGCGCAGGGCGCAGGCCGTTACGATCCAGGTTACAGGCGGCATAGCGCCCGTCGGACATCACGATACCGGCTGGGCCATCCCACGGCTCCATGTGCATGGAGTTAAAGTCGAAGAAGGCGCGCAGCTCAGGATCCATATCCGGGTTGTTCTGCCAGGCTGGCGGAACCAGCAGTCGCATGGCGCGGATGATATCCATCCCGCCGCTCAGGAACAGTTCCAACATGTTATCCAGCGAGCTGGAGTCAGAGCCGGTTTCGTTGACGAACGGCGCGGCATCCTGCAAGTCTGGGATCAGCGGGGTTTTGAATTTGTAAGCGCGCGCGCGTGCCCATTGGCGGTTACCGGCAATGGTGTTGATCTCACCGTTGTGCGCCAGATAGCGGAATGGCTGCGCCAGCGGCCAGCGTGGCACTGTGTTGGTTGAGAAACGCTGGTGGAACAGACAGATCGAGGATTCCAGACGCAGATCGGCCAGATCGAGGTAGAAGCGCGGCAGATCCGCCGGCATACACAGACCTTTATAGATCGTGACCAGATTGGAGAAGCTACAAACGTAGAATTCTTTGTCTTCGATACGCTTTTCGATACGGCGACGCGCCATGAACAGACGGCGTTCCATATCACGTTGACGCCAGCCTGCGGGGGCGTTAACGAAAATTTGCTCGATACGCGGCATGGACGACAGGGCGATTTCACCCAGCACATCCGGGTTGGTCGGCACTTCACGCCAGCCCAGTACGGACAGCGTTTCGTTCTGCAACTCTTCTTCTACAATCCGGCGCGTGGCGCGAGCCAGCTCCTCGTCCTGATTGAGAAACATCATGCCAACGGCGTAGTTTTTGGCTAAGCGCCAGCCGTGCTCTTCCGCCACCAGACGAAAGAAACGGTCTGGTTTCTGAAGTAATAAACCGCAGCCGTCGCCAGTCTTGCCGTCAGCAAGGATTGCGCCACGGTGCTGCATGCGTGCGAGTGCGTGAATCGCGGTACGCACTACTTTATGGCTCGGCTCACCTTCTATATGGGCGATTAATCCGAAACCACAGTTATCTCTCTCTTGGGATGCATCGTACAACATATTAGTGAACCTCCCCAGGCTCTGTGTGACTCTCACAACCTACTGCGAGAAAGCACCGTGGCGTCGAGCGGCTAGTATTACGCTCTCTTCTTCGGCCTCTCGTGACGGTCTCACAAGTGGTAAATGACTTGTTTTTAGAGGGAGTCTTCATTTACTGCATAAATATGACGAGTCATGGACCCGTCAGGAAAGCTTCCAGCGGATTTCCAAATTAGCGAGAAAGCCTGTTCAGGTCAAATACCAGTGCAAAATGTGCTGATAAACGATAATTTTTAATTATACCTATGAAAGATAATGATTTTTTTAGAAAAACTATCTCGGGAAATGAATATGGCGTTTAATTGAAGTGTGAGCTGTATCACTATACAAAAGCGCGAGAACCCTTATCCGTGCTGCGTTATTTCTGCGTTGCAGCATATTATGCTGTATATGGCTACTTTTAGATTTCATGAAACTATTTTTAAGTATTGCTTCATCTTTTCATTAAGCGAGCATACGGGATAAGAAAAATTAATTAGCACCGACGTGAGTTTATTTTCACTAAAAGCGAATAAAAATGCATTTCGTTGGGGTGTGTGTGATTGATCGCGGTCATCGCGAAGGGGGCAAGAGAAAGGTAGTCTGCTGTTCCTCAAGGGAGCAGGTTAGAATATGCAATTGCAAAAATTAATCAATATGTTTGGCGGAAATCTTCAACGCCGCTATGGCGAGAAGATCCACAAGCTGACGCTGCATGGCGGGTTTAATTGCCCAAACCGTGATGGCACGCTGGGGCGGGGTGGTTGCACGTTCTGTAATGTGGCCTCGTTTGCCGATGAACAGATGCAGCAACGCAGCATCGCGCAGCAACTGGAAACGCAGGCGGGAAAGGTAAATCGGGCCAAACGCTATCTGGCGTATTTTCAGGCTTATACCAGTACTTATGCCGAAGTTCAGGTTCTGGAAAGCATGTATCAGGAAGCGCTGAAGCAGGCCGAAATGGTGGGGCTGTGCGTGGGGACTCGCCCTGACTGCGTGCCTGATGCGGTGCTGGATTTGCTGTCCCGCTATCATGAACAGGGTTACGAGGTCTGGCTGGAACTGGGGCTGCAAAGCGCGTGTGACAAAACGCTGCACCGAATTAATCGCGGACATGACTTCGCCTGCTATCAGGAAACCACCCGCCGTGCGCGTGAACGCGGTCTGAAAGTGTGTAGTCATCTGATTGTCGGCTTGCCGGGAGAAGACGCCCAGCGTTGCTTGTCGACGCTGGAACAGGTGGTCGAGACCGGCGTGGAGGGCATCAAGCTGCATCCTCTCCATATCGTGGAAGGCAGCACAATGGCGAAAGCCTGGCGAGCGGGAAGGCTGCCCGAGCTGGCGCTGGAGCGCTACGTGGAGACGGCGGGAGAAATGATTCGCCATACGCCGCCGGAGGTGATCTATCACCGCATTTCCGCCAGCGCTCGCCGTCCTACCCTTCTGGCGCCGCTGTGGTGTGAAAACCGCTGGACGGGCATGGTGGAGCTGGATCGCTACCTGCAAACGCATGGCGTACAGGGTTCCGCGCTGGGGACGCCCTATCGCTATGCTGATGTGTAATGTGCCACAGGGCATTGGTGGCTGATGCTGTGCCGTGAATCTGTGCGGCAGCACCGTATAAGCCGTCGTTTTACGTTATGATGCGCGGGTGGGTGACTAAGGGAAATCGCTATGAAGCAAATTCGTCTGTTGGCGCAGTACTATGTTGATTTGATGGTAAAACTGGGGCTTGTCCGTTTTTCACTGCTGCTGGCCTCGGTGTTGGTGCTGCTGGCGATGGTGGTGCAAATGGCCGTCACCCTGTTGCTCAGCGGGGAAGTCGAGAACATCGACGTCGTCCGTTCCATTTTCTTCGGGCTGTTGATTACGCCCTGGGCCGTTTATTTTCTCTCCGTGGTGGTGGAACAGCTCGAAGAGTCGCGCCAGCGGCTGTCGAAGCTGGTAGCGAAGCTGGAAGAAATGCGCCATCGGGATCTGGAGCTGAACGAGCAGCTTCAGGAGAACATCGCGCAGCTCAATCAGGAAATCGCCGACCGTATCAAAGCGGAAGACGCGCGTGCGTTGGTGATGAGCCGACTCAAAGAAGAGATGTCCCGCCGCGAACAGGCGCAGATTGAGCTGGAGCAACAGTCGGCGTTGCTGCGTTCGTTCCTCGATGCTTCACCGGATTTGGTTTACTACCGTAACGAAGATAAAGAGTTCTCCGGCTGCAACCGCGCGATGGAGCTGCTGGTGGGCAAAAGCCAGAAGCAACTCATTGGCCTGACACCGCAGGATGTTTACTCCCCCGATATTGCCGAGAAAGTGATGGAGACGGACGAAAAAGTGTTCCGTCATAACGTTTCTCTGACCTATGAACAATGGCTGGTGTATCCCGATGGTCGTAAAGCCTGTTTTGAGCTGCGTAAGGTGCCGTTTTATGACCGGATGGGTAAACGTCACGGGCTGATGGGATTTGGACGCGATATAACGGAGCGTAAGCGTTACCAGGACGCGTTAGAGAACGCCAGTAGGGAGAAGACCACTTTTATCTCAACAATCAGCCACGAGCTTCGTACGCCGCTTAATGGCATTGTCGGGTTAAGTCGCATCCTGCTGGATACGCAACTTGACCCTGAACAGCAAAAATACCTGAAAACCATCCACGTCAGCGCGATTACGCTGGGCAATATCTTTAACGACGTGATTGAGATGGACAAACAGGAGCGCCGCAAGGTGCAACTGGATAACCAGCCGATCGATTTCACCGGTTTTCTGGTGGATCTGGAGAACCTCGGCGGCCTGCTGGCTGAACCGAAAGGCCTGAAGCTGATTATGGACCAGCATCAGCCTTTGCCGCAGAAAGTCATTACTGATGGAACGCGCCTGCGGCAGATTCTGTGGAACCTGCTTAGTAACGCGGTGAAATTCACGCCGAAGGGTGAGAACGGCGAAAAAGGCGAAATTGTGGTGCGCGTCTGGCATGAAAAAGGCGATCGTCTGCGCTTTGAAGTGGAAGATTCCGGGATGGGCATTCCGGCGGATGAGCTGGAAAAAATCTTCGCCATGTATTATCAGGTCAAAGACCAGCACGGCGGAAAGCCCGCAACGGGCACGGGAATCGGTCTGGCGGTGTCGAAGCGTCTGGCTCAGAACATGGGGGCGATATCCAGGTTTCCAGCACGCAAGGCAAGGGTTCCTGCTTCACTCTGACGGTGACGGCACCGAGCGTCGATGAAGCGGGAAGCGGTCTGGACGACGATGATGATTTGCCGTTACCGGCGCTGCACGTCCTGCTGGTGGAAGATATCGAACTGAACGTGGTAGTCGCGCGTTCGGTGCTGGAAAAGTTGGGCAATAGCGTGGATGTCGCCATGACCGGACAGGAAGCGCTGGATATGTTCGACCCTGATGAGTTCGATCTGGTGCTGCTCGATATTCAATTGCCGGATATGACCGGACTGGACGTCGCGCGTCAGCTGCGTTCGCGCTATGGCAACCACAGCCTGCCACCGCTGGTGGCGCTGACGGCGAACGTGCTGAAAGATAAACGCGAATATCTGGATGCGGGTATGGATGACGTGCTCAGCAAACCGCTGTCGGTGCCGGCGCTGACGGCTGTCATCAAACAATTCTGGGATACTCACACCGTGTGGACGGAAGAACCGGTGGTCGAGGAGGGCCATGAAATGGCAAAAGCAGAAGAAGATCTACTGGATATTTCGATGCTGGAACAGTATCTGGATTTGGTGGGGCCGAAATTGATTCACCAGAGTCTGGAGATGTTTGAACAGATGATGCCGGGCTATCTGGCGATTCTGGATTCCAACATGACGGCGCGTGACCAGAAAGGCATTACGGAAGAAGGGCACAAAATCAAAGGAGCCGCGGGTTCCGTCGGGTTACGGCATCTGCAGCAAGTCGCTCAGCAGATTCAGACCTCATCGTTACCAGCATGGTGGGATAACGTGCAGGAATGGGTCGATGAACTTAAGCACGACTGGCGTCACGACGTTCAGGTACTGCGTGATTGGGTGGCAAAAGCAGAAAAAGAATCCTGATACGTTCTGTTGCGGCCACAGGGACGTGGCGAGTAAAACGGCTGAAAAATTTTTTCGTCTCATGCGATATCATGCAAAAAGGCGGCAGATTGAGCAGGGTTTACGAGTAAAGAGGGACGGGGAATGCGAGGTTTTGCACGTTTTCATACGGTAGAAAAAAATGACCCCGGCCGAAGCCGGGGTGCGCGAATTATGCGCCAACACCAGGGAAAACATGCACCTGCATTTAGATTTCAGGTTTTGTAAACTCGCAAGTGCGGATATTCGTGTCTTAACTTACTACCTAACTAATTTACATCTTCATCAAGCAACAAAATAGCAAATGTAGAAATCTTTGTTACAAGAATCATTAAAATGTGTGATGTAGATTAGTGTTTGTCAATTAAAAAATCAATTAGTTGATGTAATGAAATGAAGGAAAAGATGATGAAACGAGTCGGCATTGTCCTTAGTGGCTGTGGTGTTTATGACGGTTCCGAGATTCATGAAGCCGTGTTGACGTTACTTGCGCTGGATCGCGCGGGCGCACAAGCGGTTTGCTTTGCACCAGATAAGCCGCAATTACAGGTGGTTAATCACCTGACGGGTGACGTAACTGGTGAGAATCGCAACGTTTTAGCAGAATCGGCACGGATCGCCAGAGGAAAAATCCAGCCCCTTTCTACGGCGAATGCACAAGATTTAGATGCGCTGATTGTGCCGGGTGGTTTTGGCACCGCGAAAAATTTAAGTGACTTTGCGACGCAGGGAACGTCATGTCAGATTGATGAAACACTGCAATTGCTCACACAGGAAATTTATAAGCAAAATAAACCAATTGGTTTTATTTGCATCTCACCTGCGCTGTTGCCGAAGATTTTGGGTGAATCTGTTCGCGTAACCATTGGTAACGATATTGACACCGCAGAGGCCGTGGAAGAGATGGGCGGTATCCATGTTATTTGTCCGGTCGATGATATCGTAGTTGATGCGGAACATAAAATCGTGACGACACCTGCTTACATGCTGGCTAACTCCATCAGCGAAGCGGCAAAAGGCATTGATAAGCTCGTGGCCCGCGTTTTGGATCTCACCGAATGAGGTGGAACCGAGGGCGTGGAGGCTTACTAACGTGGCTGAAGCGCCTGATTGTTCGCAGTGTGTTGGTCGTCATCGGTGCGTGGCTGGCTGGCATCCTGCTGTTCTCTTTCCTGCCCGTACCGTTCTCCGCAGTGATGGTCGACAGGCAGATCAGCGCATGGCTGAAAGGCGAATTCTCCTATGTTGCCCATTCTGACTGGGTTTCGATGGAGAAAATTGCACCGGAAATGGCGCTGGCGGTGATAGCGGCGGAAGACCAAAAGTTCCCCGATCATTGGGGCTTCGATCTGGATGCGATCGGTCAGGCATTGAAGCACAACGAACGCAACACACAGCGGATTCGTGGTGCTTCTACGCTCTCGCAGCAGATGGTGAAAAACCTGTTCTTGTGGGACGGGCGTAGCTGGGTGCGTAAGGGTCTTGAAGCGGGAATTACCACCGGGGTCGAGCTGGTCTGGACAAAACGGCGGATTCTGACCGTGTATCTGAATATCGCCGAATTTGGCCCCGGTATCTTTGGCGTAGAGGCCGCTGCCAAACGTTATTTCAACAAGCCAGCCAGCAGGCTGACGGCAAGCGAATCCGCTTTGCTGGCGGCGGTGCTGCCGAACCCCATTCGCTTTCGCGCAAATGCGCCCTCCGGCTATGTTATTCAACGCCAGCAGTGGATTTTACGCCAGATGAGACAGATGGGCGGCGACGCGTTTTTGCGAGATAACAATCTGAATTAAACCGTATTGTTCGTTAGTATACCGATAAATTTTTGCGTTAACGGTCGTGTTTTCGACATCAGGAGAAAGTATGCGGTTACGTTATTGGTTAGGTTTACTGGTTGCATTGTGTTGTGTGGCTTCCGTTGCCCGTGCGGATGCGGAGCCTAAAACGTCACCCCCGATAATCCCTACGCCTTCTTGCAGCAGCCCCAGCTATCTTCGGTAAAACAGCAGTTACAGCAGAAAACGGAAAAGCCGCAGACGCGAATGGCGTACGAGCAGCTTATTTCGGAAGCCGATCGCGCGCTGAAAATGGATAACCCCAGTGTTACGGAAAAAAATCCACGCCACCTAGCGGCTCAAAGCATGATTATTTGAGCCTCAGCGCCTACTGGTGGCCCGATCCCGACAAAGCTGATGGTTTGCCTTGGATTCGTCGTGATGGGCAGGTAAACCCTGCCAGCAAGGATGAAGAGACTGATGGCGTTAGGCTGGCAAAATTCACGGCCCAAACGCAGGCGTTGACGCTGGCGTGGTACTTCTCGGGCAAACAGGCTTATGCCGATAAGGCCATATCGATGATCCGTACCTGGTTTATCGACCCCGAGACGCGCATGAACCCTAATCTCGATTTCGCGCAAGGCGTGCCGGGCATCGCGCCGGGCAGAGGGTCGGGCGTGTTGGACGGACGCTATTTTTCCACCCGCATTGTCGATTCGCTGATTATGTTGCGTCACGCTCCGGGCTGGACGGCGCAGGATGAGCAGCAGATGCAGAAATGGATGAGCGATTATTTGCACTGGCTGCAAACCAGCAAACTGGGGAAAAAGAGGCAACGGCGCAGAACAACCACGGTAGCTGGTATACCGTACAGGTGGCGGGGATTGCCTGGTATCTGGGCAAAATCGACGTGGTGAAATCCATGGCGCAATTGCAGCGGGAAAAGTTGGATCACCAGTTGCAACCGGATGGTTCTCAGCCGGAGGAACTGGCGCGCACGCGATCTTTCCATTACAGCTATTTCAACCTCCAGGCGATAACGGATATGGCTATTCTGGCGTCCCGCGTTGGGGAGAATATCTGGCAATACCAAACACCGAAGGGAAGCAGTGTGATAAAGGCGCTGGATTTTATGGCACCGTATCTGGATGAAAATAAGGCGTGGCCGCGCAAGACGATGGACAGACAAAGCAGCCGCCTTATTCCGCTGTTATTACAGGCGGAGCGAGGTGTAAAAGCGCCGCGTTATCAGACGCAAATCAAACAGGCGGGTTTTACGGAATTACTTACCGGGGCTGTAGGCAAACGGGATAAAGAACCGAGCCATATCAGCGTGGAAACCCGCCGTGCGCTCTGGCTGCTGAATCCGGCCACACCGTAATTCGGTTGTACCCTGATTCCATCGGGCGACGGTACGTGCCTGTCTATTCGAGATAAAAAAACCGCTGATGTTTTCATCAGCGGTTTTTACTTTTAAAAAGACAAACAAATTAAAGAGATAAAGCGTTATTGCAGGTAGGTGAAGGCCGTTGTTACGTGCTTCACGCCGCCAACTTTACTGGCGATTTCTGCGGCGGAGGTGCCTTCACGCTGTGTTACCAAGCCTAACAGGAAGACTTCGCCGTTTTCCGTGGTGACTTTTACGTTAGAGGATTTAACCGTGTCGCTTGCCAGAATCTGTGAGCGAACCTTGGTGGTGATCCAGGTATCCATGGAGGCGGTTCCCATTGAGACTGGAGTGCCTTGACGTATTTCGTTGTAGACTTCGGCTGCACCTTCCACGCCGAGGGCGATTTGCTTAGCTCGGTTTGCCATTTCTGTGTTCGGGGCTTGCCCTGTTAACAAGACTTTCCCCTGATAAGCCGTCGCAATAATACGGGCTTCTTTTTTCAGCTGCTCGTCTTTGCTGATTGCATTCGTCACGCGGACTTCCAGTGTGCCATCGTCAACCTGCGTGCCAACAGTACGCGGATCTGTGGCTGTTTTGGTCGCCACGGCACTGCCAACAGCAACAACCCCGACACAGCCTTGTAGCAGCAGGGCGATAGACAGCACGGCAAATGCAGAACTTATCCTCATGTAGTGCTCCTTCAATCGTTCTGGTGTGGAAAAAGTGTGTTATCAATCAAGTCGCACAGGCAATTTACTGTCAGCATGTGCATTTCCTGAATACGGGCGCTGCGGTGTGACGGGATGCGAATCTCCACATCCTGTGGCCCGAGCAGCCCAGCCAGTTCTCCGCCATCGTAGCCAGTCAGGGCGACAATTGTCATGTCGCGAGTAACGGCAGACTCTACGGCTTTAACAATATCGCGGCTGTTGCCACGGGTTGAAATAGCCAGTAATACGTCGCCTGCCTGACCTAATGCTCTGACTTGTTTGGCATAGACCTCTTCATGCAAGCGGTCGTTTGCTATCGCAGTTAAGACCACATTATCCGCATTAAGTGCGATAGCCGGTAAGCTAGGGCGTTCCGCCTCGAAGCGGTTAATCATGCTGGCGGCAAAATGCTGCGCATTGGCGGCTGATGTTCCGTTGCCACAGCACAGAATCTTGTTGCCGTTCAGCAGGGACTGCACCATCGCAATCGCGCCACGGGAAATGGCGTCTGGCAAGGCTTCTGCCGCTGCAATCTGCGTTTGAATACTCTCGGTAAAACAAACTTTTATTCTATCCAGCACGTTGAGTTAACCTACGTAAATTGAAGTCCATTAAAGATGAATTATCCCTGTGCGGCAAAGGCGTTCGGGAGCCAATCGAACCGATCGCCCGTAATTGCCAGCACGTCAAAACGGCAGTCTACCGTGTCAAAACTGGCGCCTCGCTGCGCCAACCACACGGCAGCGGTATGCAGCAATCGCTGCTGTTTGCGTCGGGTGACGCTGGCTGCCGCATCGCCAAAATGAGCGTTGCGCCGATAGCGCACTTCAACAAACACCCAGATATGACGGTCACGCATAATTAAATCCAGCTCACCGCCGCGTAGCGTAACATTTGCGGCGGTGAAGGTCAGACCCGCGCGTTCAAGATAACGCCGGGCCTGTTGTTCATAAACTGCGCCAGCGGCCCGCTGGTTCAGAGAACGGGCACCAACTGGCCCTGACGATATTGCTGCCAGGTTAACTGCCGATTGATGGTGCAATCCGGCCCTGAGCTTAGCATCCCCGTTGCGCCGGGAATCTGGTGACCCGGAATCTGGCGCATTTCACCAAAGTGGCTGGCGAGCGTCCAGGCATCCATCCCCATGGCATACAGGCGGACTAACGAGTAATCGTTTTTAAACTGGCTGCTGACCTGCTGCATCAGTGCCGGGTTCGCGCCTGCTAACAGCGGGATATCGCTGAACTGCAAACCTTCCATTTCGAGGCGGAAGTCAGGACCTAATCCAGCCTGGAAGCTACGTGAGCTGGCATAAAGCGCTGGACGTGCGCGTGAGGTGGTACGCATATCGATCATCGGCTTAATCAGTGCCAGCTCGTCTGGCGTTGCGATGATGTAGACCGCATCGATATTGCCACTAACGGATGAACTGACCGTCGGTTGGACCTGTGACGGAATGGTTAAGCCCCCGATGGTGGTACCCGGCTGCGCCTGCTGTTGCGACACGCTAACCGGCTGGCCGCTCAGGCTTAAGCCTGCGCCGCTATTGATAGCCTGTTTTAACTCCGCGGTGTTGCCAAAGCGCTGTTGCAGAGGGCTGGTGCCGCTTTGCTGGTTCCAGGCCTGAGCAAATGCGTTGACGATTCGATCGCCCAGCGCACCGCGAGGGGCCAAGACCAGCGGCTGCTGTTTACCCTGCTGATGGATGAATTTTGCGGCGTCTCTGGCTTCATCTTCCGGAGAGAGCGCGAAATAGCAGATGTTAGGGCTATTTTCGACGTGTTCCGGCTGGTTCAATGCCAAAATATTCAGCGGTGATTGGCTGTTTGCCAACTGATCCACTTCATTTTTCAGCAGCGGACCGATGACCAGCGATGCGCCATCTTGCTGTGCCTGTGTGAGAATATTCGCCAGCGGCTGTGAAGAGGTGTCATACACTTTAACCGGGAGCGAGCTGGACAGCCCTGCGCTCGTTGCCTGTGGTTCCGGTGCGGGTGCCGGAGAGGCTGCCGCCTGATTGCTGTATGGCGCGGGCGATTGGGTATTCTGACCGTCGGATGATGGGACTACCTGTCCGTCCTGCGCAGCGTCCGCTGAAGGTGCAGTAGGCGCAGATACGGGGGCGGTGGCTATCTGACCGTTCTTGGCCGCGTTAAAGCCTTGCTGAATGGCATTAGCGAAAACCTGCGCCTGACCGTTAAGTGGTAACAGCAGCGCGATGCTGTTCACCGATGACTGCTGGTAGTTGAGTACCTGATTCAACTGCGTAGGCAGCGTTTTCGCTGCAGGGTGATGTGGGTAGCGCGTTTGCCAGTCCTGAATCGCACTCTTCAACTGATCGGGGAAGTCCGGTTGTCCTGATAGTTATTGAGCAGATCGACCCAGCCTTGCAGCACATTTTCATTCGCATTAATCAACAGCGAGCTGGATTCCTGCGGTGACATTTGCGTCAACATCAGCCAGGTCTGATCGAGATTGATCTGATGTTCGTCGCCTTTCAGCAGCGGCTCCTGAGCGATATAGGCCCGCAGCAGCTCAATGGAAGGACGCCCTTGTGCTGTCTTGATCTGTGCCTGGTAATAGCGCTGTTTCTGCTGATCGGAAAGCGCGCCCACATCAAGCTGGCTCAGCGCTGCCTTGGCGGCATCCATGTTGTTTTGGACGACGGACAGTTCTGCGCTGAGTAGCTGCTGTTCTTGTTTTTGCGCCGCGCTCAATTTTTCTGGCAGCGCGTTGAACTGCTGGCTTGCCTGAGGGGCTTTCCCTTCCTGTAATAGGGAACGAATAGCAAGTAATTGCCAGTCAGCCTTGTTATTATCGCTACTTTGCTGCATCTGTTGCAGATAATAATCGGATGAGCCGTCGGCTTTGCCCTGAACCTCGGGTGGTGGGCTCTGCGGGGCGTGACTTGGACAGCCTGCGAGAAACAGTGCCGCTAACAAAACAGGGATAACTCGCCCTGCCTGGGTACGGACGAAATGAAAGGGAAGCATACTGTATCCAGTGATTTTTTTTAAAGATGCTCAATATTAAATCGGCAACCCGGATGAAACAATGAATCAAGACCAACAAGCAGACATTTCTGCATCTACCCTCTACATTGTCCCCACGCCAATCGGCAATCTGGGCGACATCACGCAGCGTGCGCTGGCGGTATTGGCGAGCGTTGATCTGATCGCCGCAGAGGATACCCGCCATACCGGTCTGCTGTTACAACATTTTGCGATTAATGCGCGGCTGTTCGCATTACACGATCACAACGAACAACAAAAAGCGGATGTGCTACTGGCTAAATTGCAGTCAGGGCAAAGCATCGCGCTGGTTTCAGATGCAGGTACGCCGCTGATTAACGACCCCGGTTACCATTTGGTTCGGCGCTGCCGTGAAGCTGGCGTTCGCGTGGTGCCGCTGCCGGGCGCGTGCGCGGCGATAACGGCGCTCTCCGCGTCCGGTCTGGCGTCTGACCGCTTTTGCTATGAAGGTTTCCTGCCTGCCAAGACCAAGGCGCGTAAAGATACGCTACGCGATTTGGGGGAAGAACCTCGTACGCTGATTTTCTACGAATCCACACATCGCCTTTTGGACAGCCTGCAAGATATCCGCGAAGTGCTGGGGCCGAGCGCTATGTCGTATTAGCGCGTGAAATCACCAAAACCTGGGAGTCGATTCACGGCGCGCCTGTGGGCGAATTGTTGGCCTGGGTGAAAGAGGATGAGAATCGTCGCAAAGGGGAAATGGTGCTGATTGTGGAAGGGTTCCAGGCTGATGACAGCGCACTGTCGGCGGAAGCGCTGCGCACGTTGACGTTATTACGCGCCGAGCTGCCGTTGAAGAAAGCGGCGGCGCTGGCGGCGGAGATTCACGGTGTGAAGAAAAACGCGCTTTACCGCTATGGGCTGGAGCAAGAAGGCGATAGCGGTGAATCGGGGATGACAAGTAGGGCAATTTGCCCTATCATCCGCGCCGGAGTTGACCAGACAGTCGCCGCTTCACTGCCGTCCCTTTCGGGGAGACAGGTGGAGGGGAGGAAAGTCCGGGCTCCATAGGGCAGGGTGCCAGGTAACGCCTGGGAGGCGCAAGCCTACGACTAGTGCAACAGAGAGCAAACCGCCGATGGCCCACGCGAGTGGGATCAGGTAAGGGTGAAAGGGTGCGGTAGAGCGCACCGCGCGACTGGCAACAGTTCGTGGCACGGTAAACTCCACCCGGAGCAAGGCCAAATAGGGGTTCACATGGTACGGCCCGTACTGAACCCGGGTAGGCTGCTTGAGCCAGTGAGTGATTGCTGGCCTAGATGAATGACTGTCCACGACAGAACCCGGCTTAACGGTCAACTCCTTCATCATAAAACCCCGCTTCGGCGGGGTTTTGCTTTATGGGGATGAGGCTCTTTGCCATTAGCGGAGATACAGAGTAAAGGGCAGATAAAGGTATCTGAAAAAGCACCTTATAAAAGACACTGCTTACTGCGTAAATCCCTTATGTTTGCTGGATTGAATCCTATCAATGGCTTGATCATTTTTGAGTAATGACGTAGATTTAGCCAACAGTTGGCGAACACGTGAACAATTTTTTACACCTACGACGCATACTCGTAGCCTCTAAATCTTCCTGAGAGGAAGGTCGCTGAGCTCGCTCTATGAGCACTCAGCTAAGGTGGACACATGCACGACGCTCTTATCTCAGAACGTTCAGTTACGACGATCAAAAACAGTACTAGCATGATTGCAACGTTGCCGCTGCATCATAGTTCTGATTCGCTTGAGATTCGTCATCTGAACAAAAGTGGCGCGCTCAAGCATCAGCTTTTCATCATCACTATGAAGAGTGATGTTGATAACGCTAAGTACACCATTAAGCCATTTGCAGAGCTTAAAGTGTTTAATGATAGCCTGCGATTCGTTGTTCAGCCGGAAAAACAGTACCCTGAAATTGTAGACACCGAACAGGAAGTGTTTCCAGAGATTGAACGTAGCATTGTTATGTTTTTGAAGAAAAATTATAGTGTTAATGTTAATCTAGTGCGCAATAAATCCGCATCGGAGAGGCGTGTAGCTAACCAATGGCACCATCGTTAATCGACAGCTATTCAAAAGAGCTCGACAAATTTCCTGACTGTGATTCTAAAACTTTGATTCGAGAGGGCTATATCATAGCCCCTCGCACTTTTTCATTTATACGCCTTTCTGAATACCAACTGACTGGTCTTAATGCACCACCGTATTGTCTCGTAGCCACCGAAGTTGGTTGTGGTACAGAAGGGTGGTTTGAATTGCATAGCCAAGAACTTTCTTCTGAAGGCCAAAGTGAGCAAGAAATCATTGAAAAGTTGCTTACTTCCGGTATGGAAAATGAAGAGCACGATACTGTGATAGCGAGATTTGCTTACCGACCTTACCGTTTTTGGCCCAAAATGGTGAACAAGTTGGTATGCAAATTAAAGGTGCGTTTGTTCATTCCGATTTAGAGCAATTCGGGCTTGCCAGAACCGTCTATGGTTTTTTGCTGAACTGGTATGATCATATTGTCTGTGATAACAAACAGACTGTTTACGGTGCGAGAATATGGGCAAGGGGTATGCTGGCCGTTGGTCGTGTTCAGATTTATGATGCAAATCTGCCAGGCTTTGTAGATGTGCTTGCAGAAGGTGGTATTGGGTATGGTCGATTCAAACCTTGGGACGGTTTAAATCTCAGTCAGGCTCAACTCTCAGATTGGGGAGATAACCATCTGAATGTCGAGTCTTGTACGCAGATCGTTAATATCATATCGGCATGTGACAAAAAAAGTGTGTGATAGGCAAAATCACTTATGTGCGAGAGCCTGAAAGGACACGGATGGTCGTCATCCGTTGAAATTAAAAACCGCCGATTTGGCAGGAGGTTTCTCCCTTGTCCTGCCATGTATGTCATACCTTTCAAATTAATTGATGTTCTTCATCACATAACTCTGACTTTTTCTGTGTCATAAAGCGCGTAAAGTAAGGCCATCGCGTGCGGCTGCACGCTCGCTGACATCTTTCAGAGGATATGACTATGAACAACACTTCCCGGATGCCTGCATTGTTCCTCGGCCACGGTAGCCCGATGAACGTGTTGGAAAACAATGTGTATACGCAGGCGTGGCAAACGCTGGGTGAGACGCTGCCTCGTCCGAAAGCGATTATTGCCGTTTCTGCCCACTGGTATACCCGTGGCACCGCCGTAACGGCGATGGAAAATCCGCGCACCATCCATGATTTTGGCGGTTTCCCGCAGGCGCTGTTTGATACCCAGTATCCAGCACCGGGTTCGCCTGAATTGGCGGCGAGAATCCAGCAGGTGCTGGCGCCGTATCCCGTGACGGCCGATCAGAGCCAATGGGGTTTGGATCACGGTTCTTGGGGCGTGCTGATCAAGATGTATCCCGATGCGGATATTCCCGTTGTGCAACTGAGCGTAGACGGCACACAGCCTGCTGCGTACCACTACGAATTAGGGCGCAAGCTGGCGGCACTGCGTGATGAAGGCTTCATGATTGTCGCCAGTGGTAACGTCGTGCATAACCTGCGGATGGTTAAATGGGATGGTGATTCGGAGCCGTATCCGTGGGCAATCTCGTTCAATCAATTTGTGCGTGATAACCTGACTTATCAGGGTAATGACCATCCGCTGGTTAATTTCATGCAGCATGAAGGTGCCGCATTATCTAACCCGACGCCCGATCACTATTTCCCGCTGCTCTATGTACTGGGAAGCTGGGACGGTAAAGAGGCGATCGGCATTCCGGTCGATGGGCTTGAAATGGGATCGTTGAGTATGCTGTCGGTGCAGGTGGGGTAATCCGCTTTTGGCGTCAGTAATGAATAAGGCACGGTGAAAACCGTGCCTTATTAGTTTCAATTGTTCTGCTTAATCCAGAATGGTGTGCGGATAGAAACGCGAGAGATCCTGGGTGATCAGGGCGCGATCTTCACGTACGCCGATACCGCAAGGTTGATCGTTTACCAGCCAGCTACCAATCAGCGTGTAGCTATCGCCAAATTTCGGCAAAGGGTGATATTGCTGGACGATCATGCCTTCTTCGCCGTAAGGGCCATCGGCTGACGCAATCTCTTTTCCATTTTCGATAATTTGGATGTTTGCCCCTTCGCGTGAAAACAGCGGCTTAGTGACATAGCTGTCCAGCTTGGGATGTTCATCTTCCGCAAAGTAGGCAGGAAGCAGATTGGGGTGATTCGGGAACATTTCCCACAGCATCGGCAGCAGCGCTTTATTGGAAATGATGCTTTTCCAGGCGGGCTCCAGCCAGCGCACGCCAGCATCTTCCAGTTTGGTGGAAAACATCTCGCGCAGCATGAATTCCCACGGATACAGCTTGAACAGATTACCAATCACCTGATTTTCAGGATCGGTAAACTGGCCTTTCTCACCGAGGCCGATTTCCTCAATGTACAGAAACTCGCTCGGCAGGCCCGCTTCCAGCGCACAATCCTGAAGGTATTGCACCGTGCCGCGATCTTCTTCCGTATCCTGACAGCAGGCGAAGTGCAGCAGGCCGAAGCCATGATTCAGCTTTAACTCTTCAAAGCGTTCGATCAGCTTTTCCTGAATGCTGTTGTACTGGTCAGAATTCTGCGGCAGATTCCCAGCGTTGATTTGATCTTCCAGCCAAAGCCATTGGAAAAAGGCGGCTTCGTACAGCGACGTTGGCGTATCCGCATTATTTTCCAGCAGCTTGGCTGGAGACTTGCCGTCATACGCCAGATCGAGGCGTGAATACAGCGAAGGCTGATTGGTACGCCATGAGTGTCTGACGAACTCCCAGGTGTGTTTGGGAATACGGAACTTGGCGAGCAGCGCATCGCTATTGATGACTTTTTCCACCACTTGCAGGCACATCTGGTGCAGTTCCGCCGTGGTTTCTTCCAGCTCTTCGATCTGAGCAAGGGTGAACTGGTAGTAAGCCTCTTCACTCCAGTAGGGCTCGCCGTACATAGTGTGGAAACGAAAACCAAACTCGGTCGCTTTTTCCTGCCAGTCAGGACGCGCTGTAATATCTATCCGCTTCATTCAATATGTCCTCAGCCGCCCATACTGCGGGAAGAGCTGGAACTTGAGCTGGCGCTGCTGCGCTGCATGCTGTTTTGTTTCGCGACGGTTTCACCAAAGCCACCACGCGTGATGGTGGAGGTCGTTGCAGGCTTCGGCGCCAGTGCGGTTTTTGGCACGGTCATCGTGCGGCCTGTTGTCGCGTTGCCGTAGTTTTTACCCGCAGCATCAACGAACTGACCATTGGCCGGGCTGGCTGGCGTTTTTGGGCTAAATAGCGGCTGTTGTGCGAAACCAGCACCACCACCCATCATGCGGCCCATCATGTAGCCAGCCATCAATGGCATCCATGACATACCGCCGCCCTGCTGGGATTCTGCGGCCATACCAGCCTGTGCTGGGGCAGGTGTTTGAGTACACTGCGCTTCGCCGAATTCTGCTACGCAGTCTTCTTTCGTTGCGTATTTGGGTGCCGTTTTTTCCGCTTCTTTTAACGCATTATTGTACGCGGTGGTGCACTGGGCTGCCATTGACGGGTTAGCTGACGAACAGTCATCTGCATTCTGATAGAGAGAGACGGTTTCATCGGTTTGTTCACAGCCCGCGAGGAAAAATACGGCGCTGACGGCCAAAGCGACAGGTGCCAGACGGTGCGTTCGCCACTCCTTGCGGAACATTTCCTGATTAATATTTTTTGTACGTTTCATCGTGTTTATCCCAGAGCAAAGCATCACGGCTAATAACCAATAAGTGTGCCTAAGAATAGGGGAACGCTGCTTGAATTTAAAGCGGCAATAGGTGTAACGGAGGGGGTCTTTACGTTGCTATACATTCTGTTGTGCAACGTTTCGCTTTATGGTGAGAGAAGATGGCTCCCGCCTTCTGATACAACGACGTTATTCTGCTGGAAAGGTGTGGGGATGAAAAAGGGGAACCGTAGTTCCCCTCTGTATCGGTAAACGCTGCTAGCCGATTAACGCTGTGCCGAGGCGGTGGTTGCCTGCGGAGCGCTGTTGTCCGTTACGGTTGGTGTGGTGGAAACCGGCTGACCCAGTGATGCGTTCAGCGCTTGTAGATCGGCTTCATTCAGCGTGCCCTGCGCGGATTTGATGTTTAACTGATTGATCAGGTAATCATAACGTGCGCTGGAGAGCTGCTGTTTGGCGTTATACAGCGTGGTGGTGGCATCCAGAACGTCAACGATGGTACGTGTTCCTACCTGATAACCTGCTTCCATTGCATCCAGAGAGCTTTGTGCAGACACTTCAGCCTGTTTGTAAGCATTGATGCTGCTGATGGAGGCTGAAATGTTGTTAAACGATGAACGTACCGTTTGGATAACAGAACGGTGTGCGCTTTCCAGCAGTTCACTTGAGCTAACATAGCGGTGCTGTGCTTGCTTCACCTGAGAATTGGTCGCGCCGCCGCTATAAAGTGGCAGAGTGAAGTTAATGCCAACTCGGTGTTGCCCTGCGTCGGTATCATTGAAGTTGCCGCTATGCGTGCGGGAACCAGAATAACGAGTATCGCTGACCCCTGTAGACGCGGTGAGATCCAGCGTTGGCATGTAGCCTGTTTCGGCGGAGCGAATCTGCTCACGAGCCAAATCCTGGCTCAAACGTGCGGACAACAGGTTCAGGTTGCGGTTTTCCGCTTCTTTCAGCAGGTTGTTAACGGCCTCAGGCTTCTGCGTAGAGAAACGCTCGATATTCAGGCCGGCCAACTGCGGGTAGAAATTACCGGTAATCTGGCGCAATGATTCCAACGCGTTATCCAGCGTATTACGCGTCAACACTTCATTGGCCAACACGCTGTCATACTGGGCACGAGCGTTCTGGACGTCGGTAATGGCAACCAGACCCACGTTGAAACGCTGTGTCGTTTGGTCTAACTGGCGATAAATCGCCTGCTTCTGCGCATTGATGTAGGACAGTGAGTCAATCGCACGCAGAACGTTGAAATAGGCGGTCGCCGTGTTCAGCATCAGGTTTTGCTGAGCGGTCTGATACACGACGTCTTCGATACCGGCTTGTTTTTCCTGCAACGTCAGCGCACGCCATTTGGACATGTCGAACAAGGTCTGAGTCAATTGCAGTGAAGCGCCTTTCACATTGCTGTCGACGCCTTTGCTGTCACGGTAGCCCCTGTTATAGGTATAGTCGGCCCCTAGATTGAGTTGAGGCAGTAACGGGCTACGTGATTCGTTAATCTTTTCAAACGCGGCGTCGCGGGTTGCCGCAGCGCTGCGTAAATCAGGGTTGGTGCTTTTTGCCTGCTGGTAGACCTGTAACAGGTTTTCCGCCTGACTCATGGCGCTAAAACCGCCCAGGCTCAGACCAATCAGAAGAGGGAGCAATTTCTTCATTTGCATTCCTTGTTGTGCAGCAATCTCGCTATGGTAGCGCTGTCTGTAGACGAATAATTGTCGATTCTATCAGAATCTGCCAATAGGATAAGGTAGCTGAACGTGCCATCTTTCAGCGGAATATGTCCAAATGGTCAGGTAAATTGACCTCTTGGATGATCCAGTGCGACGTTTTGCTGTTCAGTAAGGTACCGAAACGTGATGCGATGGATGGGAATTCCCTTCGCCAACGTCACGCCTAATAAACGTTCAAAAACAATGATGAGTATAATGACAGCGGATTCCGCCATACAATACCGGATTCCATTAATACTTGTTACAGGAGTGCAGCCATGTCGTCTTCCGCATCCGGCCCGGTTACTTTCACCAAAGATGATGTAGAAATTATTGCACGCGAAACGCTGTACGACGGTTTTTTTTCTCTGGAGCGTTACCGCTTCCGCCATCGCCTGTTTAATGGCGGCATGAGCGGTGAAGTCAGTCGTGAGATCCTGGAGCGCGGCCATGCCGTGGTGTTGTTGCCTTACGATCCAGTGCGTGATGAAGTGGTATTAATAGAACAGATTCGGATTGCTGCCTATGACACCAGTGCGTCTCCCTGGCTGTTTGAGCTGGTGGCTGGCATGATTGAACCAGGAGAAAGCCACGAAGAGGTGGCGCGGCGCGAAGCACAGGAAGAAGCCGGATTAAGGGTTGGCCGTTGCCGACCGATAATCAACTATCTCGCCAGCCCCGGCGGCACCAGCGAACGTCTGGCGGTGATGGTGGGTGAAGTGGATACCAGAACGGCGCAAGGCATTCACGGCTTGGCGGACGAGAATGAAGATATTCGTGTACATGTCGTGAGTCGTGAACAAAGTTATCAATGGGTTGAAGAAGGCATCGTTGATAACGCCGCGTCTGTCATTGCCTTGCAATGGTTGGCGTTGCACCATGAAGAACTGAAACGCGCGTGGGTGGATTGATTTATGAAACGTTATACTCCGGATTTCCCGGCCATGATGAGGCTATGTGAAACCAACTTCATGCAATTACGGCGTTTGCTGCCAAAAATTGATGAAGTCGGTGAAATCGCGGTTTATCACGCCAATAATGCGGTCTATCAACTGACGATTCTTGAGTCTACCCGCTATACCTCATTGGTCGAAATCAAGCAGACAGCGCCCACTGTCAGCTACTGGAGCCTGCCAATGATGAGCGTTAGGCTGTATCATGATGCACTGGTTGCGGAAGTGTGTGCCAGCCAGCAGATCTTTCGCTTCAAAGCACGTTATGATTATCCTAATAAGAAGTTACATCAACGTGACGAAAAGCATCAAATTAATCAGTTTCTTGCTGATTGGCTAAAGTATTGTTTGGCGTATGGTTCGATGTCGATACCGGTTTTCGATACCCAATAGATTTCAAGGCGCAGGACGGCGACAGTCGGGCCATCAAGGGAAGCTAACGTATTCTGCAATTTGAGAGATGACGGGTAGAGACAGATTTACGTAACCAAGGACACCATTTGGAAAGCCTGTTGACACTGCCTGTGGCGAGTGGCGCCAGAGTCAGGATTTTACAAATAACGGATACCCATCTTTTTGCGGGCGAGCATGAAACCTTGCTGGGTATCAACACCTATCGTAGCTATCACGCTGTGCTGAATGCCATCAGGGCTCGGCAGGATGCGTTTGATTTAATCGTGGCGACGGGCGATTTGGCGCAGGATCACACGCTGGAGGCCTATCATCACTTCTCGCGCGGCATTGCGCAGATCCCTGCACCTTGCGTATGGCTTCCCGGTAACCATGATTTCCAACCGGCGATGGTTGATGCATTGGCTGAGGCCGGTATCGCGCCATCCAAGCATGTGCTGCTGGGTGACAAGTGGCAGATTATTTTGTTGGATAGTCAGGTGTTTGGCGTCCCGCATGGTGAGCTGAGCGAATACCAGCTTGAATGGCTGGAGCGCAGCCTGAAAAGTCAGCCTGACCGCTTTACGCTGTTACTGCTACACCATCATCCGCATCCTTCCGGCTGTACCTGGCTCGATCAGCACAGCTTGCGTAATGCACATAGCCTGTCTGCGGTGCTGGATCGCTATCCGCAGGTGAACACCGTGCTGTGTGGACATATTCATCAGGAGATGGATTTTGACTGGCATGGCCGCCGCTTGCTGGCTACGCCGTCGACCTGCGTGCAGTTTAAACCGCATTGTACTAACTTCACGATTGATGACGTAGCGCCGGGTTGGCGCTATCTGGATCTGCTGCCGGATGGTCGCCTGGAAACCGAGGTCTATCGTCTGTCGGGCAGCGAATTCCTGCCTGACATGGATTCGGACGGTTACTAATGCCCACGCTTCTTTATCTGCACGGCTTCAACAGTACGCCACAGTCGGCGAAAGCGACCGCGCTGAAAGCGTGGCTGGCGGAGCAGCATCCTGAGATTGACATGGTGATTCCACAGCTTCCGCCTTATCCGGCGGAGGCCGCCGAGATGATGGAATCGTTGATTATGGAGCGTGCTGGCCGCCCGGTAGGTATTGTTGGTTCTTCCCTCGGTGGTTATTATGCCACCTGGTTATCCCAGTGTTTTATGCTGCCTGCCGTAGTGGTGAATCCTGCGGTGAGGCCGTTTGAGCTATTGCTGGACCATCTGGGCGAATACCAGAACCCCTACACCGGTGAACAATATGTGCTAGAGTCTCGGCACGTTTACGATCTGAAGGTCATGCAGGTTGACCGACTGGAATCGCCGGATTTGCTCTGGCTGCTGTTGCAGACGGGGGATGAGGTTCTGGATTATCGTCAGGCAGTCGCGTATTACACGGCCTGCCGTCAAACTGTGGAGTCAGGGGGCAATCATGCCTTTGTCGGATTTGAGCACTTTTTCACGCCGATTGTGAATTTCTTAGGGCTCACGACAGACTGAATCGCCACCTATGCATTATGGATTGAAAAACGACTCGCGAAGGTGCGGCTCGTTAAACCCCATTCACTGAACTCAAAGAATTAACGCAAACTATGGCTCAATCAAGTTATAACGCTGATGCGATTGAAGTACTCAGCGGACTGGAACCGGTGCGCCGTCGTCCGGGAATGTACACCGATACCACGCGTCCTAACCATCTGGGGCAAGAGGTCATAGACAACAGCGTTGATGAAGCGCTGGCGGGTCATGCGCGCCGTATTGATGTGATTCTGCACGCCGATCAGTCGCTGGAAGTGATTGACGATGGCCGTGGGATGCCGGTGGACATTCACCCGGAAGAGGGTGTGCCTGCCGTTGAGCTGATTCTGTGTCGTCTGCACGCAGGCGGTAAATTTTCCGGTAAAAACTACCAGTTCTCGGGTGGCTTGCACGGCGTAGGGATTTCCGTGGTGAACGCCCTGTCTACCCGTGTTGAAGTCACCGTTAAACGCGACGGTCAGGTGTATGACATCGCGTTTGCCAACGGCGATAAAGTGCAGGATCTCACCGTAACGGGCACCTGTGGGCGTCGTAACACCGGGACGCGCGTGCATTTCTGGCCGGATGAGACGTTCTTTGACAGTGCCCGCTTTTCCGTCTCCCGTTTGACGCACCTGCTGAAGGCCAAAGCGGTCTTATGCCCCGGTGTGGAAATCATCTTTAAAGACAAAGTTAATAATACCGAGCAGCGTTGGTGCTATCAGGATGGTCTGAACGACTACCTGTGTGAAGCGGTGAATGGCCTGATCACGCTGCCGGAAAAACCGTTTCTGGGGTCGATTGCTGGCGAGACCGAAGCCGTAGACTGGGCGCTGCTCTGGCTACCGGAAGGCGGTGAACTGCTGACGGAAAGCTACGTTAACCTGATTCCGACGCCAATGGGCGGGACACACGTTAACGGCCTGCGTCAGGGGCTGCTGGATGCGATGCGTGAATTCTGTGAGTTCCGCAATATTCTGCCGCGCGGCGTGAAGCTGAGCGCAGACGATATCTGGGAACGCTGTGCTTACGTGCTGTCAGTCAAAATGCAGGAACCGCAGTTTGCCGGGCAGACCAAAGAACGTCTTTCTTCTCGTCAATGCGCCGCGTTTGTGTCCGGCGTCGTGAAAGACGCGTTCAGCCTGTGGCTGAACCAGAACGTGCAGGCGGCGGAGCAGTTGGCCGAGCTGGCGATTTCCAGCGCGCAGCGCCGTATGCGTGCCGCCAAGAAAGTGGTGCGTAAAAAGCTGACCAGCGGGCCTGCGCTGCCGGGCAAACTGGCTGATTGTACCTCACAGGATCTCAGCCGAACCGAGCTGTTTCTGGTGGAAGGGGATTCGGCGGGCGGATCGGCGAAGCAGGCGCGCGAGCGTGAATTCCAGGCGATCATGCCGCTGAAAGGTAAGATCCTGAATACCTGGGAAGTCTCCTCCGATGAGGTTCTGGCGTCACAGGAAGTGCACGATATTTCGGTGGCGATCGGCATCGATCCTGACAGCGACGATCTCAGCCAACTGCGTTACGGTAAGATCTGTATTCTGGCGGATGCGGATTCCGATGGCCTGCACATCGCGACGCTGTTGTGTGCGCTGTTTGTTCGCCATTTCCGGGCGCTGGTTCAGGGTGGTCACGTTTATGTCGCGATGCCGCCGTTGTACCGCATCGATCTGGGCAAAGAGGTGTACTACGCGCTGGACGAAGAGGAAAAAGCGGGCGTGCTGGAACAGCTTAAGCGCAAGAAAGGCAAGCCGAACGTTCAGCGCTTTAAAGGATTGGGCGAAATGAACCCGCTACAGCTGCGCGAAACCACACTGGATCCGAATACGCGCCGTCTGGTGCAGTTGACCATCAAAGAAGACGACATCGATCAGACGATGGCGATGATGGATATGCTGCTGGCGAAGAAACGTTCGGAAGATCGCCGCAACTGGCTGCAAGAGAAAGGTGACAAGGCGGAGATCGAGGTCTAACCGTCACACGATTCACCGTACGCTCAGAAGCGATTCGTTAATCCGTATTATTGCCTGTTTTCGAGATGTTCACTCGAACTGTGGAAACAGGCACATTTCTCTGCTTTATCCTGATTCCGCCAGTAACCTAACCTGATAACCCAGCAACGGAAAAGCGCTGTCTCAATCAGCGTATTCAGCACAGGGAGAAACCATGCAATACACCACACTCGGCAACAGCGACCTCACCGTTTCCCGAATATGTATGGGCTGTATGGGGTTCGGCGACGCATCTACAGGGCAGCATAGCTGGACGCTCGGAGAAGCGGAGAGCCGCGAGATCATCCGTTATGGTCTGGAAAATGGCATCAACTTTTATGACACCGCCATCGCCTATCAACGCGGTTCCAGCGAGCGCTATGTCGGCAAGGCCTTGCGCGATATGGCGAAACGCGATGATGTAGTGGTCGCCACCAAGTTCCTTCCGCGCACTCAGCAACAGATTTCAGACGGGATCAGCGGGCAGCAGGCTATCGCACAGTCGCTCGACCAAAGCCTGCAAAACCTCGGGATGGATTATGTCGATCTCTACATCTGCCATATTTGGGATTACAACACGCCGATCCTGGATGTGCTCGATGCGCTGCATTATGCGGTGAAAGTGGGAAAAGTGCGCGCCATTGGCATTTCCAACTGCTACGCGTGGCAACTGGCGAAGGCAAATGCGATAGCGGAACGTGAAAACCTGACGCCATTCGTCTCAGTACAAAGTCATTACAACCTGATTATGCGCGAAGATGAACGCGAGCTATTCGGTTTATGCGCTGAAGACAATATCGCGCTGACGCCTTACAGCGCGTTGGCAAGCGGGCGTCTGTCGCGTCTGGAGGAGTAGAGTCCCTGCGTTTAAAGGAGGATGCCTACGCCAAAGGGAAATACGATACAACGGCCGATCAGGATCGAATCATCATCGACCGCGTGGCTGAACTGGCCGCCCGACGCCGCGTTTCAATGACCGAAGTTTCACTGGCGTGGCTGCTCACCAAAGTTACCGCCCCTGTGGTCGGGGCAACGAAGAAACACCATATCGACGGCGCGGTGAAAGCGGTGAATTTGACGCTGAGTGACGATGAAATTTGTTATCTGGAAGAAGGCTACCAGCCACATAGACTGGTCGGCGTCATGGTGCAGAATATCCCGCAGGCGAAGACCAAAAAGCAGGCGTGAACACGTTGATGTGTCATTGCCTAAAACATTTCTCGGCGCTTTTCATCCCTGCGGGGCGAATAAGTTGCTTCGGCAGAGCGGTGTTTCACGTGGCAGCCATTTACAGGTGACTGCGGTATGATGCGAGCACACGATACCATTTGGTGAATACCGAATCGACGGCAGGTTTACGCGCGTATGAAAGTCACGCTTGAGGAACTTCAGGCTTTTGTGGTGGTGATCGACACCGGTTCGATCACGGCGGCAGCGGAACAGCTGGGGCAAACCACGTCGGGCATCAGCCGGGCGCTGCGGCGTCTGGAGGACAAGCTGGGGACGACCCTGCTGCACCGTACCACGCGACGCCTCTCGCTGTCCGAAGAAGGCACGATGTTTCTTGAACACGCCCGTGATGTGATTCACGCGGTGGAACACGCTGAAGAACAGGTACTGTTGCGCCACGAGCAACCGAGCGGACGGCTGCGGGTTAATTCGGGATCGGCATTTATGCAGCATGTGATTGTGCCGCTGGTGCCGGAATTTCGCCGCCGCTATCCCAAGATCGTTCTTGAACTCAACACTGACGATTTCATTATTGATTTGCTTGAACAGCATACCGATATCGCCATTCGCATCGGCACGCTCAAAGATTCCACCATTCATGCCCGGCTGCTCGGTGCAAGCAAGCTACACATCGTCGCCAGCCCTGATTATCTACAGCAGCATGGTACGCCGATGACGGTTGAGTCATTGGCCGATCATATTTGCCTGGGGTTTACTCAGGTGGAGTCGCTGAATCACTGGCCATTACGGCACGGACTTCAGAATTTCTATCCCATCACGCCTGCGCTGCTGGCATCAAACGGTGAGATATTGCGTCAGTTGGCGCTGCGGGGCGAAGGGATTATGCGTATGTCTACCTTCCTGATCCGGGATGATTTGGCGGCGGGGAGGCTGGTACCGATCCTCACCGAGGAGACGCTGGACGCCAGCCTGCCGGTTTACGCGGTGTATTATCGCAATAGCCAATTGGCGGCGCGCATTACCTGTTTTCTGGATTTCATGAGCGAGAAGCTCACGGAAAACCCGCTGTGAGGCGTGGCCCACAGCGGTAGAGAAGTGAGCCTAATACCGATTAGGCCATGTGTTCGTCCAGATGCTGGCGGTAATTTGCAAGATAAGCAGGAACGTCCGGTTCTTTCATCACATCGTTGCAGATGAAGGTCGGCAAGGGGGATAGCCCGATGAACTGGTTCGCTTTATGGAACGGTAGATACACGCCATCCACGCCCACACCGTGGAAGAACTGTTCAGGGTCGTCGAAGGCTTCCAGCGGCGCATTCCACGTCAGAGACAGCATATATTTGCGGCCTTGTAGCAGCCCGCCTGAACCGTATTTCTTGCTGGCATCCGAACGGCTACGGCCATCGCTGGCATAAAGCGAACCGTGACCGGCGGTAAATACCTCATCAATGTATTTCTTCAGGATCCACGGCGTATCCATCCACCATCCCGGCATCTGGTAAATGATGGTGTCCGCCCACAGGTAGTTCTGAATTTCCTGTTCAATATCATAGCCGTTGTCCACGACCGTCACGCGGACGTCGTGACCTTTGTCGCGCAGGAAACTGGCGGCGACCTCGGTAAGGGTATGGTTCAGTTCACCTTTGGAGTGAGCGAATGATTTGCCTGCATCAATCAGTAAAATGTTTTGCATAAGTCTGCTCTCGAATCGGTTATCAACGATGATGTTGGGCGTAGTCTAGAGGAGAGATTCGTGCAGAAAAATGTGCGGTCGCGCATAACACTGTTGATTGAATATCAATAATAAGAAGCAGAATGGTGCTCTATTGAAATAATGTGGTCGGAGGAAAAGGCAAGAGAATCTTCTCTTGCCTTGGCCAGATGGTGTGGCGTAGCTATCGATATAAACTGGCTTTTCCCGTTGAGCCGAAGAGCGCCATTTTATAGCGAATCACCTCTTTTGCCGCCTTAATCGGTTCCGGGTAGATGGCATTAGGGTCCCACCAGGTTTCACGGCTGAGGATTTCTCGCGCTTTCTGGAAATAGGCGAATTTCATGTCGCTGGAGATATTGATTTTGCCCACGCCAAGCGTCACCGCTTCGGCAATTTCGGCGTCCGGGTTGGCCGAACCGCCGTGCAAGACAAGCGGAATAGAAACCCGCTGCGAAATATTCCGCAGGATATGCATTTGCAGCTCTGGCTTCAGGTCTTTGGGATAGATACCGTGCGCGGTGCCGATAGCGACGGCTAACGTATCAACGCCCGTCCGGTTGACGAAATCTTCCGCTTGCTCGGGGTCGGTGTAGATCACTTTGCTGACGCCGCCTTCTATCGTGGTGCCGGTGTCGCCAATCGTGCCTAATTCTCCCTCCACGGCAACCCCAACGGCATGCGCCAGTTTCACCACTTCGGTGGTGAGTGCCACGTTCTCTTCATAAGGCAGCAGCGAGCCGTCGATCATGACGGAGGTAAATCCGCACTGAATAGCACGCAGAACGTGTGCGATCGAGGCGCCATGATCGAGGTGGATGACAAACGGTACGGGGCTGCGCAGCGTTCTTTCTCGCACATAGGCGAAGAACTCATCGGTAACGAATTCCAGCTCGCTCGGGTGGATAGAGATAATGGCCGGGGTATTCGTCGCTTCGGCTTCTTCCACTACGGCGCGGATAAAGCAGCTATCGGCCACGTTAAAGGCGCCGATAGCGAAACGGTGTTCACGCGTGGGTTTCAGGATGTCAGTCATTGAAATCAACATGTTATGTCTCTCCTGTGTCGGATAAAGGGCAAAGCGTTCCTATACCAGTGGAAAACCACTGATGGCGAAAGCGGGTAAAGGGCGAACGGTCAGGCTTGGTTGGCTGAACCTGACCAACCGAGATAATCGACGACCACGTCGCGGCAGGCAGATTCCATCGTTGCCAGTAAGTCGGATAACTCCGTCGTTGGATGCTGATGCAGCGCCTGCTGCAATGCCGTTTTTCCTGCCTCAAAAACGGCCGCACCGACGTTGATTTTGGCGACGCCGTGGCGGCTGACGCGGCGAATATCGTCTGCCTTGGTGCCGCTGCCGCCGTGCAGCGCTAACGGCACGGTCGATTCCCGATGCAGGGCTTCAAGACGTTCAAAATCAATCCGTGGCGTCACCCCTGGCGGATAAATGCCGTGGGCGGTGCCGACTGACACGGCAAGCAGGTCGATACCGGTTTGACGGATAAAGGGAACGACATCCTCCACCTGCGTCATTTTCACTGCGGCGTCCTCTTGGTCGTAGACGGGCGCGTCAGCGATATGACCCAGCTCGCCTTCCACACAAACGCCCGCTGTCGCAGCGATGGTCACCACCTGCTGCGTGCGCAGGATGTTTTCCGCCAGTGGGTGACTGGAGGCATCGATCATCAGCCCGGAAAAACCGGCGCGGAACGCCTGCCCAATCAGGCTGAATGCCGTACCGTGATCCAGACTGAGCGCCACGGGAACGGCGGCCTGCTCGGCCAGCGCCTTGACCAGCGGCACCGCGAGGTGCGGCGGAAAGTGCGCGCAGTGACCCTGATACACATTAAGAATCAGCGGCGCACGCTGTTGCTCGGCGGCGGCAATGGCCGCACGGGCGGTCTCCAGATTGAAACAGTTGATGGCGAGCACGGCATACTGACGTTGATACGCGTCATCAATGAGGGCTTTCATTGCGGCATACATAGCGGCTCCTGCTATTCGAGAGTGAATTTAATGTCTTCGTCACGCACGCTGCTGTCGTCAACGTCGTCGAACTCTTCATCTGCCTGCGTCACGCGTTTCTTAATCAGCGACAGCATCACGCCGCAGATTGCCGTGCCGATACCGAGTGCCAGACAGAACATCAGCGGCTTGGTAAACAGCGGGACGACAAACATGCCGCCGTGTGGCACGGGCGCCTCCACGCCCCAGACCATGATGAGTCCGCCTGCAATGGCGGAGGCGACGACACAGCTGGCGACGACTCTGAACAGGTCACGTGCGGCAATCGGGATCACCCCTTCGGTAATCATGCAGATCCCCATCGGGAAGGCGGCTTTCAGCGCCTCTTTTTCTGCACGGGTATATTTGTAGCGGGTTAGCAGGAAGGAAAGCGTAATGCCGAAAGGCGGAATCATTGAGCCGACAAATTTGACGGCCTCCGGCCCGTAGATGCCATCGACCAGCATGCCATCCGCGAAGAGCGACATCGTCTTGTTCACTGGTCCGCCGAAATCGAAGGTCGCCATCGCGCCTAAAATCGCCCCCATCAGGAATTTCGAGCCGCCCTGCATGGATTCCAGCAGATGAATCAGCGCTTTTTGCAGCCAGACGATGGGCTGACCGATAAACGTCATCATCAGCAGCCCGGCGATAATGGTGCTGAGCAGCGGCAGGATCATGACGGGCATCAGCCCTTGCATCGAGGTAGGCAGTTTGATGTAGCGGCGCAACAGCAATACGGTGTAGCCGACTAAGAAGCCGCCGAGAATACCGCCGATAAATCCGGTTTGAATCTGACCGCAGATAAAACCTACGATCAGGCCGGGAGCGAAGCCGGGGCGGTCGGCAATGGAATAAGCGATGGCGGCGCTGATGAGCGGAACAATCAGCCCCATCCCCCAACCGCCGATCTGGTTGAGCATCCACGCAATACTGCCGGTTTGCTTGCCGACATCCGGGCCGCCGATAACCTGACCGAGGGCAATACAGATCCCGGCGGCGACAATGAGCGGGATCATCCAGGAAATACCGGTAAGAAGATGCCGCTTTATTTCCTGTCCAACGGTGATTTTTCTGGTGTTCATAATTATTACCCCGAAATTGAGATATTCAGGCACCCGCTAAAGAACTAGCGACTTTTTCCAGAAATTTAATCGGAGATTTAATAACGACCTCCGTTTTTACCCGAACAATAGGCTTACCTTTAAATCGCTCTTCGCCTGTTATTTTGATATCGATGGCCAGAATAACAACATCGGCTGCGGCTATTTCATCAGGCGTTAATTCATTCTCCGTACCAATGGTGCCCTGAGTTTCTACTTTGATAGCGTAATGTAAGGCGTTGGCACCCTTAATGAGTTTCTCGCGTGCGATATAGGTATGCGCAATGCCTGCCGTGCAGGCGGCAACACAAACAATATTCATTTTGAGCCTCGTCTTATGTCGGAGTGACGGGAGCTGTTTCTGCATACTGACTAAACAGCCGAATAATTTTATGGGGATCGGATTCGTCCAACAGTTGAGCAATCACCTCATCGTCGGCCAATGCACTGGCAACCTGAGACAGCAGGCGAATATGTGTCGTGTTCTGATCTTCCAGACGCACGGCAAAAAGAATAATGCAGCGAACCTGGCTACCGTCCAGCGTCTCCCACGGAATATCCTGACGGGTGCGGCCAATCGCGAGCGTGGTCTGTTTTACGGCGGAGGATTTTCCGTGGGGGATCGCAATATGGTTTTCAAAACCGGTCGATCCTTCCGCTTCACGTAGCCAGACGTCATGAATAAAATCCTGTTTATTGGTAATAGCGCCATCGGCATACAGCAAGTCGGTTAATTCATTAATGGCTTCGTCTTTATTGGTCGCGGACATAGTTAGCTTTACGCGATTTACATTCAGTATTTTATTGATATCCATTTATCACACCTCATCTATAAATGTTAAAAGTAACGTTAGGCCAATAATCAATGGGGGATGGCCTGATGCAGTTGATTAGAGATAACTTTTTCGGTAACACGTTTAATGTCATCGTCATTAAAAAAGGCGGAAACGTAGACGACAGGAATGTGTTGTTCTTCCAGATGAATCGTGGAAATAATCAGCTCAATCTCTTCCTGCTGACAAAATATCTGCATATTGCTGGCTGAGATCACGCCAACAATAATCCAGTCAGGAAACGCGCGCAGAATACGGTTTTTCAACAGGTGTGACGTCCCTACACCGCTGGAACACACCACCAGAATACGTTTATGGGCAATTTGGCGTTCCAATGCGGCTTGAAAATGAATGGTCAGATAGCCGACTTCATCCTCAGCGACCGGTTTTAATTGAAACTGCTGGCAGACTTCACTCATTGCCTGCTGAGTCATTTCATAAATATCGATAAATTCGCTTTTGATATCGTCTAATAACGGGTTTCGAATGTGTATTTGGTATTTTAAGCGGTTAAGCAATGGCTTGATATGAATCAGCAACCCTTCATGCAATAATTTATCCGCGCTCAGGTCGATATTGATTAACGCAGAAAATATCTGCGTCAAGGCGCGCGTGATTCTGCGTGATTCACCATTAGAGAATTGATAGCGGAGCAGTTGATTATTCGCCCGTTCCTCCATCACAATGCCGGAAGAAATAATATATTGGTAAATGAACCAGACTTCATCAGAGGGCAGCGTGCTCTCGACGCGCTGCTCTATTTGGCTCACCATATTTTGAGCGATGGAGAAGATGCGATTATCAACCTGATGATGAACGGATTCTTCCGCCATTATTAACGCTTTTCCCTGCGCAATGCGATGCATCATAATTAAGGTATGCGTGAAAATATTAATGTAATAAGGCTCACCGAGCGGATAAGAAAGTTGACGCTCCATGCTCTGTAACAGCGATTCGACGAAGGACACATTTTCTTCACCGAAATAATTAATCAGCGCTTTATAGCTGCCGGGGTCGAGACGGGAATGGCTAAGCGGGCCGGGTTCTTTATGGTGCATGACGTCATTAATGAGCGAGGCCATCGCCTGACGCACCTGATTCTCACTGCCTTCAATGTGCGTGCCGCTCTGGCTGCGTACCAGCGCCAGCCCCAGCGGATGTAGCCAGCTTTCGATGATTTTCAGGTCGTTAACGATAGAGGCGCTGCTGATAAAATAGCGCTCTGACAGCTTGCTAATGGACGTTTCATGAGGCGTATCGCTTAATAGCTGTGAGGCAATTTTGACGCGACGCGCATTGTTGATCAGCGCATCGGTATCCCCGTCGTCCACGACAATTTGCTGTTCCAGTAATGCGAGGTGCCGGTCGTCATCGGTGATTAACATGAGTCCCGCACCGACCTTTTGTCTGGATAAATATTCCAGACAGAAAGGAAGGCTTCAACAAATTGCATATCACGATAGACGGTTTTTTCAGACACATCGAGGTAATGTGCAATATCTTTAACCGTTACATATCCCTGGTGTTGTAACAGATATTTCAATAAACGGTTCTGACGGGAGGTGAGTGGCTGCATCATATTACCCTCATTTGTCTTTAGATTTTCTGATGCTTATCGAATTGATAATTTTTTCTAAATAATTTCCTGTTTTATTTTCTCTGTCGGTTTATTTAAATGGCGTGCTGTAATCATTAATCTAGTCGCGATAGTCGAGAGGGACAATACTAAATGCTGTCCGCTGAATAGGACAAAATTAAAACATAGCGCTGGCTGAATATTAAGTGAGATCGCGATCACGTTATAGCGAGAGGGAAATTAGCCATTCTGAACGGAATCGTCATTAATTAATGCTGTAGAAATAACGATATCGGCGCAATTAAACGGAGCGTGGCGGGAAGTGTGTATAAAAAATAAAAAGGCAAGGAAGCCGTGGTGCACGTTCTTGCCTGAGTGGTGGCGATGCCCGAATGAGACACCGCCTTTTTCATTGAATCGTGAACGAGGCGGATTAGAAGTCCACGTTCACGCCCAGTTGGAAGGTACGACCAGGCTGCACGGAGAGGGCGCGGTCATACTGCCCCTGCCGATCGTTGGTCTCAATCTGGCGGCTGCTGAGGTAATCCCAGTATTTACGGTCAGTCAGGTTATACACGCCGCCGTTGATTTTCACGTTTTTGGTCACGCGATAGTAGGCGGTCAGATCCACCATTCCGTAGCCGGGAACGCGCATATATTCGACATTCGAGGCGGTGATAGCGTTGCCTGCATTGGTGTAGCTTTCACGGCTGGTATCTTTCGCCTGTTTCCCTTTCTGGAAGGTAGACGTCACGGCGGCACCGTAGCGCTGGGAAGGATCGTCGTAGGCGATACCTATCACGGCTTTCATCGGGGCCACGCTGTCGAGATCGACATAGCGGTCGCCAAGGTAGCGGGATTGCGACTGGCCTTTGGTGTAGCCAAACGCCAGCGTGGTGCTGAGCCCATCAACCGCTGGGAACCAGGTGCCTAGCTGTATTTTGCTGCTGACCTCACCACCGTAGATGTAGGCTTTATCGCGGTTTTCCGCCTGATATATCGTGCTGATATTGCTTGGCACATTGGTAAATTTATCGGGGTTGGCGCTACGACGGTAGCGGGTATTGGCGATAAAGTTCTTATACGTGTTGTAGAACAGCGCGGTACGGAAGGTGATTCCCTCCGTCGCTTCCCCTTTTAATCCCCATTCTACGTTGTTGCTGGTTTCCGTCTTGAGGTCGCTATTGCCGATAAAGGCATACTGAGCTGGTCCGGCATAGTTAGCGTCCAGATTGGTGCTGCCATAAAGCTGGCTGGCATCCGGGAACTGTGCGCCACGGCGGTACTGCAAATAGGTTGTCAGCGTCGGGGTGATGTCATAGAGGAAGCTCAGTGAAGGCAGGACTTGCGTATCACTGTTGGCTTTACCGTACAGTCTGTTGACATCGGATTCATTGATGACACTGCCGTCACCGCTCAGGCGAACCGTATTGGTCGGTTTGGTACGCTGGTGGATGGCGCGTAAGGCAGGGACAACCGAGAAGGCGTGCCCCGCCAGCTCCCACGTAGCGGTATCCTGCACAAAGCCGCCGACGGTGTAGCTGTTGCTATCGGCTTCTGGCTGCATAATGTTATTGGCACCCGTTTGATTCGGTGATTGCCTGAACGGGCGCTCTGTCTTGCTTTGGCTGGCATTAAGACCCCAACTGAATTCGTGGCGATCCCAGCTTTTCACCATATGAGTATCGAATCCATAGGTGGTGACATTGTAGTCGGAATAGACCCGGTGGCTATCCGCTGCCGCCATCCCTGTGGTTGCGGGTAGCCAGGTATTGTCATGTGATTCGCTGTTCTGGAAGTAAATGCGGCTATCAACCAAATCGACCAGCGTGTTGTTAACGGGCGTCCAGCGATCTTTCAGGCTGGCGGTCCAGCGGCGTGTCTCGCTGCTTTGTTGCGCCGTGCCATAAATGGTGTTGTTGCCGCTTGGCAAACTACCCCAATAGTCATAATGGGTGTGGTTGGTTTTATGGTAATAATCCAGCGTACCGGTGAGCTGGTGCTCGTCGTTGGCCTGCCAAATACCGGACGCCAGAATGGCGTTAGAGTGCCAGTTGGCGGGGTAAGCGGCGATCTCGTCGCTGTTATTACGCGTTTGCTGGCCGTCGCGGCGGCTGAGCACGACCACGCCGCGCAGTTCGTCATCACCGCCTGCGGCGGTGATGCCATATGCCAACCATGGTTGGCGGAGTCGAAGTCACTTTGAAGACCAAAGTAGTCCTGCTTGCCTGCTTTCAGATAATCATCGGCAGATTTTGGCCGAAAGGAGACGCTGCCTCCGAGCGCGTTGATAGTATTTTCTGCGGAGGTGACGCCTGACTCAATATCGACGCTGCTATACACGTAAGGGTCGATATAGTCGCGTCCCATGCCGAACGTATTGAATCCGGCACGGCTGGCGTAGCTGCGGCCTGTGGCATTGGGCAGAGCGATGCCATCGGTATCGATCGCAACACGGTTGCTTTCAATCCCACGAATGTTGTAGCCCGTGTAACCGCCGCGGTCAAAGCCGCTTTTCCCGGTATTACTGCCGCCGCTGGCACCCGTTGCGCTCACCAGAGGTTGATAACGCATGATGGTGCCAAAATTGTTGCCGCCTTCTTTTTGCATATCTGCGGCCGTCAGCGTTGTACTCGATCCCGCTTTTTCTCGATTTTTGGCGATTTCACCGTCATCACATCGTCGGTTTGTTCCGCTTTCGCCGCTGAATTATCCTGATTCTTCCCGCTGAGTGCGTTGTTGCCCGTGGTGCTATCCGCTGCCATGCTGTTCAGCGCGACGCCAGTCAAGATGCCGGTGAGAAGAATTTTATTTAAATTCTTGTTAATTAACATAGTGATACTCTGCTATAAGGTTGTTCTGGCCAGCGGCGTTGGGGAAACATGGCGTGCTGGTCGCTAGCGTCTGCAAGGGAAATGCAAAACGGCGAATAACATTAACTATCATGTGGTAATGATAATTATTATCAATATGCTAAGCATTATCATCTGTTGTTGCAATGATGATGAATAATTCTTAATGAAACGCTATGTTCGCTATCCAATCGAAGGCGATGGTGTAGGCGTTCTGTATCAAGGAGGTGTCATGAAACTACCGACTTATGAAACCGATCACTACGAGCTGGACGATGGCGAAGCGCTTAACCGTGAGTATCCTGATTCATTCTGGATTCCAGACAACGGAGTACGTGAGTCACTCGTCCCCGACGATTTTGTTAAGCTAATCTTTCGTATGGAAAAAACCGCAGGCGCGGATGAGCTGTCGGTGGAAAGGATGTGGGTCAGAGTGACGAAAAAGCATCACGCATTTTATCAAGGTGTTTTAGACAATACTCCCACGGGAAGCGACTGTGTGCGATGCGGACAGGTTGTTACGTTCCATCCTTGTCACGTGATTGGCATTTATGGAAAGGATGAATAGCCGCATTATTCACACTGACGATGTCCGCGCGGATGCCACCATGTTTAGTGCCTGCATCGCGTCCATTAATGATGGTGATCTGCTCATAAGATGCTGAACGATGTCGATTGAAATACCCGAATCTGTTTTTCCACTGTTTCAGGCGGCAGGCTGGCCGGATGTCGCGCCACAATCAGTCCCGCCGTTTGTGCCTGAGAGCCACCCTGCTTTTGCTATCCTGCACGCGTTTGGCGGGCTGACGGTTGGGCAGTGCGGCGCAGGAGAAGAATGCGCGAGTGGCGATATTATTTTTGGCTGCAACGAGGATGTGCAGGAGGATGAAACGCTGCTGGAGTGGCAGGGCATTCTGAATACGACGCTGATTCTGATCGGCGAAACCCATCATTCACACGGTGCTCTGCTGATGGATAGCGAGGGAGTCTGCTACGGAATGAGCTTTATACATGAGGCATTCTGGTTTGAAGGGGCCGCTTTCGGCACGGCCATTGAACGCATTTTGCTTGGCCGTAAGGGGGAAACCGATGCTGCGGCCAGACGAGGCGTCACTATCCGTATATGGCGAGACGATTACCGCAGACCATCCGAACGTTTATCGCTACCGCTAGCCCTCTTTTCGCGCCGCAGCCAGATTCACATCGGTCATTATCGGCGTGGAGCCGCAACACGGTTTTCTGCGAGATTGTTCCCTGTGACATCACCTCATCAGATAAGGTACTATTCCCGCCAAACATACCGCCGCTATGGCGTGCCGGAAAGCGTAACCATCGCGCCGCGATGTGAGGGAAATGAGATAAATGAGTGAGATGACTCATGACGGCGCAGAAAGCCTTGCGCTGCGCACGTTTACCGAAAATGCATACCTGAATTATTCCATGTACGTCATCATGGACAGGGCATTGCCGTTCATTGGCGATGGCCTGAAGCCTGTGCAGCGTCGCATTGTGTATGCGATGTCCGAACTGGGGCTGAATGCCAGCGCCAAATTCTAAAAATCCGCCCGTACCGTGGGTGACGTGCTGGGTAAATACCATCCGCACGGCGACAGCGCCTGCTATGAAGCAATGGTGCTGATGGCGCAGCCGTTCTCGTACCGCTATCCGCTGGTGGATGGTCAGGGGAACTGGGGCGCGCCGGACGATCCGAAATCCTTCGCCGCCATGCGTTATACCGAATCGCGGTTGTCCAAATACGCTGAAATCCTGCTGTCGGAGTTAGGGCGGGGCACGGTCGATTACACCCCGAACTTTGACGGGACGATGCAGGAGCCGAAGATGCTGCCTGCGCGTCTGCCGAATATTCTGCTGAACGGCACCACCGGTATCGCTGTTGGTATGGCAACGGATATTCCACCGCATAACGTGCGTGAAGTCGCCGCCGCTGCGGTCATGTTGCTGGAAAATCCGAAGGCTTCGCTGGACGATTTATTGCAGCATGTGCAGGGGCCGGATTTCCCGACGGAAGCTGAAATCATCACGCCGCGCGATGAAGTGCGCAAACTCTACCAGAATGGCCGTGGCTCGGTACGTATGCGCGCCGTCTGGAAGAAAGAAGACGGTGATGTTGTCATTACCGCGCTGCCACATCAGGTTTCCGGTGCCAAAGTGCTGGAACAGATTGCCAGCCAGATGCGCGCGAAGAAGCTACCGATGGTGGAAGACCTGCGCGACGAATCCGATCACGAGAATCCGACCCGTCTGGTGCTGGTGCCGCGCTCGAACCGTATCGATATGGATCAGGTGATGAATCACCTGTTCGCCACGACCGATCTGGAAAAGAGCTACCGCGTTAACATGAATATGATCGGTCTGGATGGTCGCCCTAGCGTGAAAGGGTTGGTCGAGATCCTGAGCGAGTGGCTGGTATTCCGTCGCGACACCGTGTGCCGCCGTCTGAACTACCGTCTGGAAAAAGTGCTCAAGCGCCTGCATATCCTTGAAGGTTTGCTGATTGCGTTCCTGAATATTGATGAAGTCATCCACATCATCCGCACGGAAGATGAGCCGAAGCCGGTATTGATGCGCCAGTTCAGCTTGAGCGAAACACAGGCTGAAGCGATCCTGGAGCTGAAATTACGCCATTTGGCCAAGCTGGAAGAGATGAAAATCCGTGGTGAGCAGGACGATCTGGCAAAAGAGCGCGATCAGCTTCAAGCGCTGCTGGCGTCAGATCGTAAGCTCAGTAATCTGATTAAGAAAGAAATTCAGTCGGATGCGCAAACCTATGGCGACGATCGTCGTTCGCCGCTGTATGAACGCAGCGAAGCGAAAGCGATGAGTGAACATGACTTTGTGCCGTCCGAACCGGTCACCATTGTGCTGTCGGAAATGGGCTGGGTACGCAGCGCCAAAGGGCATGACATCGATCCTGCCGGACTGAGTTACAAAGCGGGTGATAGCTTCCGCGCCGCTGCGAAAGGTAAGAGCAATCAGCCTGTGGTGTTTATTGACTCCACCGGCCGCAGCTACGCTTTGGAACCGGGCGAGTTACCGTCCGCACGCGGTCAGGGTGAACCGCTGACCAGCAAACTGACACTACCGCCGGGCGCGACGATTGAGCAGGTGCTGATGGCCGCAGACGATCAGCCGCTGCTGATGGCATCGGATGCAGGCTACGGCTTCGTGTGTACTTTCAACGATCTGGTCGCGCGCAACCGTGCGGGTAAAGCGATTATTACGCTGCCGGATAATGCGAAGGCGCTGGCGCCTATCGAGATCCACGGTGACGATAACCTGCTGATGGCGATCACTGCCGCAGGCAGAATGCTGTTGTTCCCTGTCTCCGATCTGCCACAGCTGTCGAAAGGCAAAGGCAACAAGATTGTGTCCATCTCCTCGGCTGATTTTGCTGAAGGTAAAGACCGTCTGACCTGGCTGTATCTGCTCCCGCCACAGGCTTCCGTCACGCTGTATTTCGGTAAACGTAAGCTGGTGCTGCGTCCGAACGAGCTTCAGAAGTATCAGGGTGAGCGCGGGCGGAAAGGCACGTTGCTGCGTGGGCTACAGCGCATTGACCGGATTGAGGTGGATGCACCGCAGCAGATTAGCACCGGCAGCAGCGAAGAATAACCCCTCCGTATTGTCCTGTGCATGTTGAGAAAGGCGGTGTAATACCGCCTTTCTTTAGTTTCCGGTTGCCATCTTGCAGCAAATTGAATCACCGTGTGTTTTAGCGCGAAATCGCTATACTAGCGGCGGCTGTCGGCTAATGAGGTTGCTATGTTATCCATTTTGCGTTTTTTGATTGTCGTTATATTTTCGATTTTGGTCTGTGTTTTTGGCTTGTTTTACTGCCTGTTCAGCCCTAGAAATCCCCGTCATGTGGCGACCTTCGGCCATCTTTTTGGACGCTTGTCCACGGTGTTT
The DNA here is from genome assembly GCA_021907015.1 of Pectobacterium sp. PL152. Lineage (GTDB taxonomy): Bacteria > Pseudomonadota > Gammaproteobacteria > Enterobacterales > Enterobacteriaceae > Pectobacterium. The sequence continues at coordinate 2,928,436 of CP091064.1, forward strand.
GGCCTGAAAGTAGAAATGCGGATACCGGAAGAAGCCGCGCATTACGGCAACTGCATCTATATCGCGAATCATCAGAATAATTACGATATGGTCACGGTATCCAAAGCCGTCCAGCCGCGTACGGTTACCGTAGGTAAGAAAAGCCTGCTGTGGATCCCGTTCTTCGGGCCGCTTTACTGGCTGACGGGTAATTTGCTGATTGATCGCGAAAACCGTGCGAAAGCGCACGGCACCATCACTCAGGTGGTGAAACATATTAAAGAACGAAACACCTCTATCTGGATGTTCCCCGAAGGTACACGCAGCCGTGGACGCGGCCTGCTGCCATTCAAAACCGGTGCCTTTCATGCCGCGATTAGCGCAGAAGTGCCGATTGTGCCGATTTGCGTTTCTACGACCAGCAATAAAGTAAAATTGAACCGCTGGAATAACGGCCTCGTTATCGTAGAAATGTTGCCGCCCATTGATACCCGCGCGTATACCAAAGATCAGGTTCGCGAGCTGGCTTCACATTGCCATGATGTGATGGCGGCCAAGATTGCCGAGCTGGATGCAGAAGTGGCGGCGCGCGAAGCGGCAGACAAAAAATAAACTTACCTCATCGGGTTACGCGATTATTTCTTCCGATTGTCTATTCAAGAACGAATCGGAAGTTAAACTTTGCTTACGGTTAATGGATTTACGGAGTCATTATGTCACTCAGCCGACGTCAGTTTATTCAGGCATCGGGCCTTGCGTTATGTGCGGGAATGACGCCACTGACGGCTAAAGCCAGTGGGAGTTCCGCCGCATTGCCGATACCGCCGTTACTGGAGTCGCGCCGAGGCCAGCCTCTTTTTCTGACCATGCAGCGTGCCCATTGGGCATTTTCCGGCGATCGTAAGACATCCATTTGGGGCATCAATGGCCGTTATTTAGGGCCGACGGTACGCGTCTATGACGGCGATGACGTTAAGCTGATTTACAGTAACCGGTTGAATGAGCCTGTCGCGATGACGATCGGTGGGTTGCAGGTGCCGGGTCCGCTGATGGGGGCCGCCCGCATCATTGCTCCGGGAACCGACTGGTCGCCGGTATTACCCATTCGTCAGCCGTCGGCGACCTGCTGGTATCATGCGAATACGCCGAACCGCATGGCGCCACATATCTATAACGGGCTGGCTGGACTATGGCTGGTGGAAGACCGAGCCAGTAAGGCCCTGCCGCTGCCCAATCACTACGGTGTTGATGATTTTCCATTGATTATTCAGGATAAACGACTGGATAACTTTGGTGTTCCTATTTATAGCCCGCCTTCTAACGGCGGCTTCGTGGGGATTCGCTATTAGTCAACGGCATCCAAAATCCCTTTGTTGAAGTGTCCCGTGGCTGGGTGCGTCTGAGATTGCTGAACGCGTCGAACTCCCGGCGTTACGTGATGCGGCTGAGCGATGGTCGGGCGATGCATGTGATTGCCAGCGATCAAGGATTGCTACCGGCACCGATGGCGGTGAACCAGCTTTTCTCGCACCCGGCGAACGGCGTGAGATTCTGATCGACATGTCGCAGGGCGAAGACGTCACGCTGACGGCAGGGGAATCGGCTGGGATTATGGATCGCCTGCGCGGCTTATTTGAGCCTTCCAGCATCCTGATTTCTACTCAAATACTCACCCTTAAGCCGACGGGCCTGCTGCCATTGGTGACGGACAACCTGCCGATGCGCCTGCTGGCCGACAACATCATTGAAGGTAGCATCAGCCGCACGCGCGAATTCCGTTTGGGTGACAGCTTGCCCGGCATCAACGGTGCGATGTGGGACATGACACGTGCTGATGTACAAACGCAGCTTGGCCGCTGCGAACGCTGGATTATCCACGCCGATACGCCACAGGCTTTCCATATTCAGGGCGTTAAATTCCTCGTGCGTAGCGCGAATGGTGGCCCGCCGGCGGTGGAAGACAGCGGCTGGAAAGATACGGTGTGGGTGGATAACGATGTCGAGCTGCTGGTTTATTTCATGCAGCCTTCCTCAATGGCGTTCCCCTTCCTGTATTACAGCCAGACGCTGGAATTGGCCGACCGTGGTTCAACGGGACAGCTCATCGTACAGCCTGCGATGTAAACTGCCTGCCATCCCCTTCCGCCCTTATCCCTCTGCCGTGACACGTGTGACGGCAGTGTTTCTGGTATCCACCTGTTTCTTAATGTGATCCACCTCTATTCAGACAAACCAAGATTAAAGATGCGAAGCCGTGAGGACGATACCTTATAGATTGATGTTGTTATGAATTAAGGGTGAATCACGTTTTGAACCGCATGCTGTTCCAGGTCTGACAGGTGCTAAAAAAACACGCTTTATTACAACCATTTCAGAGTCGGAGCGTTTCGTTTCGCGATGAAATCAGGTTCACTCCCTGTTTTAACCTGCACGCAGCCAGAATGCTGCGTCACTAAAAAGGCTGCACTATGCGGGAATTACTGCTTTGGGTCAGGGATCAACTGGCTGAGGCATCATCGGCGCCTCGCTATATGCAGCTCGCGTCGTTGCTTGAATCAGAAATCAGCCGTCGGAAGGCGTTAGCAGGCCAGTTCTTACCTGCGGAAAGATTGATTGCGCAACAGCTGGGATTATCGCGTGTAACAGTTTCCCGTTCCCTGTCGCTGCTGGAAGAAAAGGGGCTGATTGTTCGCCAGCAAGGGGTGGGAACCCGCGTCGCTCAACGGCTCCACTACGCGTTGAGCGACGAAGATGAAGGGTTCACCGCGCTGGTACTGAAACAGGGCGGCGTCGCTGGCAGCCTATGGCTGGAGAAGACGATACAGGTTCCGCCTGCTGCCATCGCGGCAAGAATGTCGCTGCCGGAAGGTGAGGCCGTTACCTATCTGCGGCGCGTGCGGCTAAGCAATGGCGAGCCAGTCTCGCTGGAAACGACCTGGATACCGCAAAAATTCCTGCCTGACCCAGAAGCGCTTGAACAGTCTCTCTATCAATATTGGATGACGTGCGGGATCACGCCGGACAAAAAGCGCTATCGTTTCAAAGCGATTGCCTGTGCGGCAGAGATCGCCGCGCGTCTTGGTATCGTGGTGGAAGCACCGATACTGTATTGCCAACTGCATGTTTATAACGAACAGGGTGAACTGTTGGAATACAGCGAGGCGCATTGCCGTAGCGATGTGTATGAGATTCAGTTTGCCGATTAGAAGAAACATGCCAGCACGGTGAATGCTGGCATTAAAGGTGGATGAGCTCTTAGTCGTTTCTCGGTTCGTCAGGGTCCGAACCCAGTCGCTTCCCGCTGTCCAGCTTGGCAATTTCACCCAGCTCGTCTTTATCCAGACGGAAATCGAACACCTCGAAGTTTTCTTTGATGCGGGAAGGCGTCACCGATTTAGGAATCACCACCAGCCCGCTGTCCAAATGCCAGCGAATCACGATTTGTGCCGGCGTTTTTCCGTATTTTGTCGCCAGTTTGCGGATAGTCGGATGGTCAAAAACCCCCTCGCCGCCCTGTGCCAGCGGGCTCCAGGATTCGGTCTGGATGTGATGTGTCGCATTCCAGGCGTGAAGCTGTCTTTGCTGGAGAAGAGGATGCAGCTCGACCTGATCGATGACCGGCAATACGCCCGTTTCTTCTTTTAACCGTTGTAAGTGGTGAATGTGGAAATTGCTGACGCCAATGCTTTTGCCAGCCCCTGTTCCTGGAGTTTGATGAGCCCGCGCCAGGCATCCACAAAAGTGTTCTGCTGCGGGAGCGGCCAGTGAATTAGGTAGAGATCGATATAATCTAACCGAAGTTGTCTCAGGCTCTCTTCCAGCGCCTTCTGGGGTCGGTGTGATCGCCATTCCAGAGCTTGGTGGTGATGAATACCTCTTCACGCGGCAGATTCGCGGAACTCAGCGCCTGACCCACGGCCTCCTCGTTCTTATAAATAGCGGCGGTATCGATCGCCCGATAACCGATGGACAATGCTTCAGTTACGGCTCTCACCGTATCCTCACTGCTTGCTCGCCAGACACCAAGGCCCAACTGGGGCATGATATTGCCGTCCGCCAGCTTAACTTTCGGTTGCGTCATCTCATTCTCCTTTTATATCCGTTAATCCATAAAAATATCATAGGGTTAACTGGATGGGCGACCTGTTCATATCACGGAAATAGGACAATGTGATCCCTCGCAGGAACAGGCATATGATTTCAGTCTAGTAGAAAAATTGGTCGGTTATAGGTTGCCTGATGATAAAGGGAGCCGATCGGCTTCATGCAGATCGTTTAAGCATCGAGATACACGGAGTGACCACAGGGGTGAGGCCTCCCTGCGGGAACCTCCCTGTGTTTCCCCTAATAACAGGCTTAAGCGATCAGTATTAGCTGAGCAGCTCCCCTTAACAGACACAGCATTGAGGTGAGGGTATAAGTGTTGTTTAAACGGTAGTGTTTTCTCCTCTAACTTGAATAATTTTGTGCAGAGGCACTTAACGTGCCGCTTCGTAAATCTTCTGGCTTTCTTCCAGCGTAATGTCGCGGTGCTCGCCTAGGGCAGTCAGGCCGTGCTCGCTAAGTTTGGCGACCAGTGTCGGGATAGAACTGCCATCCAACTGGTAGTCAGACATACGGGTCGGTACGCCCATTGTCTCGAAGAAGTCACGCGTAGCGGCAATCGCGCCGTCGATGCGCTGGTCTTCACTACCGTCGCGCAGGTTCCAGACGCGCTCGGCGTATTGCAGCAGTTTGTCGCGTTTCTGGGCTTTTCTTGCCGTCAGCATAGCGGGCAGAACGATAGCCAGCGTCTGGGCATGGTCGAGGCCGTGCAGCGCCGTTAATTCGTGTCCCAGCATGTGGGTTGACCAGTCCTGCGGCACGCCTGCGCCAATCAGGCCGTTCAACGCCATCGTAGCGCTCCACATCACATTGGCTCTGACCTTATAGTTTTCTGGTTCCGCCAGCGCGCGTGGGCCTTCTTCAACCAGCGTCAGCAGCAGGCCTTCCGCAAAACGATCCTGTACTTTGGCATCGACGGAATACGTCAGGTACTGCTCAACGGTGTGAACGAAGGCATCAACCACGCCGTTTGCAATTTGGCGAGCGGGCAGGGTGTAGGTCACCACCGGGTCGAGTACGGCGAAAAGCGGCTGGGTGTAACGTGAACGGAAGGCGAGCTTATCGTTGGTCGATTTACGGGTGATGACCGCGCCGTTATTGGATTCCGAACCGGTCGCTGGCAGGGTAAGCACGGCTGCCATTGCGACGCCGCGATCGATTTCCGCCCCACCGGTTTGCAGAATATGCCACGGGTCCTGTGCAGCCTGATAATCTGCGGCGGCAGCGATAAATTTCGTGCCATCAACCACAGAGCCACCGCCAACCGCCAGCAGGAAATCAATCTTCTCCGCACGGACGACCTCGACGGCTTTCATCAGCGTTTCGTAAGTCGGGTTCGGCTCAATGCCGGAAAACTCACGTACGTTGCGGCCTTCTAGTGCGCGATAGACCTGATCCAGTACGCCATTGTGCTTCACGCTGCCGCCGCCGTAGGTGATGAGGATACGGGCGTTGGCAGGAATTTCTTTGCCTAATTCAGCAATCTGGCCTTCGCCAAACAAAATCTTGGTAGGGGTATGAAGTGTGAAATTTAGCATAGGTTATTTGTCCAGTTTAAAGCCCTGTTGGAGGATCGCGGGTAAGACTTTCGGGAAATAAATGTGCTGATAGTAGCTGGCGGTGTTATCACCCCAGTTGTCACCGTCTGCGCGGCCGGTTTGCTGCCAGTGTGCCACCAGCGTTTGGTTATATTGCTCAATCGCCGCAGGCAGAACGTCCTGATGATAGGTTTCATCATGGCGGAATGAATTCAGCGGCAGACGCGGTTTCTGATGTGCAGGGGTGTCGACGTAACCGATAGCGACGCCTGCGACGGGGAACGTCAGTTCAGGCAGTTCCAGAAAATCGATCATCGCCTGCGGTTCGCGACGAATACCGCCAATTGGGACGATGCCCAGCCCAAATGAGCGTGCGGCGGCCATCAGCGTGCCGAGTGCGATACCGACATCCGTTGTGCCGGCGATCAGGCTTTCGAGGCTTTCATGCGCGTGCTGCTGCTTTCCGCTCATGGCAATCCCGACCTGCGTTTTATGCATGTCCAGCACCACGGTAATGAAGACGGGCGCTTGGGCAATCCACGGCTGGCCGCCAGCCAATTCGGCAATGCGTGCTTTGCGTTTCGGGTCGCGGGTGACGACGAGAGAGACCTGCTGAGAGTTCACGGAGGTCGGTGCCAGATGCGCGGACTGAATAATGGCATCCAGCACGTCATCGGGGATCGCTTTATCAAGATAGCTACGTTCACTGCGGTGTGAGGTGAACAGTTCAATCGTTTTATTCATGTCTTTTCCCAGGTGATGAAGGGGCGAATGTATGCTGAGTATTGTCATCAACCCGTGAAAGCCGTTCAATGCACATTTCTGTTTGCTTATTGCCTATTTCTCCAAAATGCAGGAGAAAAGGGTGATAATAATTCGCAGGTATGTCATTTTGTTTCTTCTGTCAGGAGAGAGGCTTCGGGCAGGAAAAGCGAACCAGTAGCGAGATAACACCATTGTGACGCAAACTCAAAGCATGTCGACGGAAAGCCAATGTGAGCGGCTTGTTCAAACACCAACGGTTCAGAAGCCGATGGAGCAGCAACAGGCGGCGCCGCAGCAGACGGTACGGCAACGCATCGTGCAACAGGCTATCCGTTGTTCAACCAAAAACTGGGCCACGCCTTCGCTCGTGCCTCAGGTCAAAATTCTGTATACGGAACAGCACCACCCGCGCGTGCCGGTCATGTATGAGCCGACGATCGTCATCATTTTTCAGGGCCAGAAAATTGGCTATCTGGGCGGGAAAACCTTCCAGTATGACCCCGAAAACTACCTGCTGATGACGGTGCCGCTGCCGTTTGAATGTGAAACGATAGCCAGCGCTGAACATCCGCTGGTGGGGATGGCGATCCGTATCGATATCCAGATGCTTCAGGACTTGCTGATCGACATTGGTGACGACGATAGCGCGGTTCGCCCCTGTTCCTGTACGTGCGGGGTGAACAGCGCGCCGCTGACCGATGAGATTCTGTGTGCGGTTGAGCGGCTATTGGATGCGATGGATAACCCGCGTGATGCTCGTGTACTGGGGCCGACGATTGTGCGCGAGATTATCTATCATATGCTCTGCGGCGAGCGCGGTGCGGCATTACAGGCGCTGGTTAATCGGCATACGCACTTCAGCCAGATTGCCAAGTCTCTGCGACGTATCGAAAATCACTATGCCGATAGCCTGAACGTAGAACAGCTGGCGGCGGAAGTGAACATGAGCGTCTCGGCATTTCACCATAACTTCAAAGCGGTCACCAATACATCGCCGTTGCAGTACCTGAAATCCTACCGCTTACATAAAGCGCGCGTGCTGATGATCAACGAGGGGCTGAGAGCGGGTGTGGCGGCCGTTCGCGTAGGGTATGAGAGCGTGTCGCAGTTTAGCCGGGAGTTTAAGCGCTATTTCGGTGCGACGCCGGGCGATGAAGTGGCGAGATTAAAGGCCAGCAATATAGTGGTTGAGGGAAGCTGAGGGCGCTAAGAAAGCGTGTGGCTGCCGATTAGGCGACAGCACGTTTTTACGCCACACCACGACAGCCATGCCAATCAGGCCGCTGACCAGCAAAATAATCGGGAGCAGGATCAGCGTGGTCATCACCTGATCTTCATAGCGTTTGACCAGCGGAATGTGGCTGAGCGCATAGCCGAGGGTGACAATGCCCCCGACCCACAGCAGCCCGCTAAGCCAGTTGAAAATTTGGAAGCGCGTATTATTTAACCCGGAAATACCCGCCATCGTCGGCAGCAGCGTGCGGATAAACGCTAAAAAGCGGCCAACCAGCAGCGCCATCAGGCCGTGGCGGTGGAACAGGTGATGGGCACGCTGGTGGTAATGCGCGGGAAGCTGCAACAGCCAGCCCTTTACCAGACGCGTATCGCTCAGCCAACGCCCTTGAGGTAGCTGAGCCAGCAGCCGAGGCTGGCGGCGACGGTGAGCAAAATCATCGTAGGGAAAAAGCTCATCACGCCTTTGGCAATCATGGCACCGGTGAGCAACAGCAGGCTATCGCCGGGCAGAAAAGAGGCCGGCAGCAGGCCGTTCTCCAGAAACAGCGTCGTGAACAGAATGCCGTAAACCACCCAAATGACGTGGGGATCGGCCAGTGCACTAAAATCCTGCTGCCAGAGCGCCTGAATAATGTCGTGAACCACACTCATATTACTTCCCGCCAGTGACGATATTCACTATCTTTCAGGCAGCGGCGGTGGAACGCTGGGTTACCTGAAATCTACTGCCTATCAAGCCCTAAAATCAGTATGGGCAAAACGCCTTGCCGCATTGCTGTGAGAATACGATAAAGCTTAATGCTTAATTTTTGGTTAAGGTAACGCGGTTTTTTAGTAAGCGTTGACTCATGATTATCATAACGCATTACCCACCGCCCCGCAGGGGAAATCAAGATGCGGCGGCATTATGGCCGTCACACTTCCTGTATTTTATTTCCTATCGGTTGGCTGCGGTGAGCGTGCTGATGCCTTACCAGACTAGGCGTTTAGCCTGCTGAAACCCGCGGCCAGATCGTCGATCAGATCGTCACTGTCTTCAAGTCCAATATGTAACCGAATAAGTGTGCCGGTAAAATCCACGCCGTTCACCGGGCGGATCGCTGCGAGTTCTTCTGGCTGATTCGCCAGAATCAGAGATTCGAAGCCTCCCCAGGAATACGCCATGCTGAAGTGTTCAAAATGATCCAGATAGTGCGCCAGCGTTTCTTTGCTTAATTTCTCCTTCAACACAAAGGAGAACAAGCCGTTGCAGCCGTTAAAATCGCGGACGTAGAATTCATGCCCTTTGCATTCTGGCAACGCAGGGTGATTAACGACAGCGACTTCCGGGCGTTCTGCCAGCCACTGCGCAATGCGGATACTGCTTTCCTGATGCTGTTTGAGTCTGACGCCCAGCGTGCGCAGGCCACGGCTGGCGACATAGGCGGTATCGGCATCCACCATTTGCCCCATCAGATAAGAGTGCTCACGCAGTTGCGCCCAGCAGCGCTCATTCGCCACCGCCGTGCCGATCATGGCATCGGAATGGCCGACGATGTATTTCGTACCCGCCTGAATGGAGATATCAATATCGAAGTCGAGCGCTTTGAATAAAATACCCGCAGCCCAGGTATTATCGATCATGATAACGATTTCGGGATTGATGCGGCGCACGGCTTGTACGATTGCCGGCACATCATGGACTTCCATGGTGATGGAACCCGGCGATTCGAGAAAGACGACTTTGGTATTAGGCTGGATCAGTTCGGCAATGCCGGCACCGATGAGCGGATCGAAATAGGTGGTGCTGACGTTCATTTTTTGAGCACTTTTGTGCAGAAATCCTGTGTGGGTTCGTAGGCCGACTCCGTCACCAGAATATGATCGCCCGCTGCGACGAAAGAGAAGATCGCGTTAGAAACGGCAGCCGCTCCACAAGGATACAGCGCGCAGCCTGCGCCGCCTTCCAGCTCCACCATCGCTTCCTGAAATGAGAAATGGGTCAGCGTACCGCGGCGTCCGTAGAACAGCGCACCTTTGGCTCGGTTAATGGTGGCGTGCTTCTTGTCCTGCACGGTATCGAATACCAGCGAGGAAGCGCGCTGAATAACGGGGTTGACGGAGCCGTGGGTGAATTTCTTGCTGCGTCCTGCGGCGACTAACGCTGTTGCCGTTTTTTTGCTTGTCATAACCATTATTACCTTTTCTATTCAATCCTGCCGGATGACCCAATACGCCAAATATTCCCGATAGTGAAAGTGTGAGGAACAAGAAGGCGCTATTCGATGTATTAACCCTACGTTATCACGGCTTGGGCGGCGTGTGGGCGTAAGGAGGATAAGATGAGGGGTAGATGAAAACATTTCAGGAAGACAGCAAGAAGCGCCATGTTGTTCTGTATTGCGTTGAACAACATGGCGCAATTGTGCGTGCGTTAACCCGTATGGACGCCAAAGAGCTTAGGAAGCCAGAGTGAGATAGCCGGAATATAGGTGACCAGCATCAGCACAAAGAAGAGCCCGCAGTAGAAGGGCAGCATCGCTTTAACGACCTGTTCTATCTTCTGTTTACTCACCGCACTGGCAACGAAAAGCACCGATCCCACTGGCGGCGTAATTAGTCCAACTCCCAGGTTGACCATCATAATCATGCCGAAATGCACCGGATCGATACCGAGCGAGAGGGCAACGGGTAGCAGTACCGGGGTTAGGATCAGGATAAGCGGCGCCATATCCATCAGCGTACCCAGCAAAAGCAGCATGATGTTAATCCACATCAGGATGACGTATTTGTTATCCGAGATGGAGGTGAAAAACTCGGTAATGCGGGCAGGCAACTGCATGTAGGTCATGATGGCACCGAATGCGGCAGCGAAGCCGATCAGGATCATCACGATTGTGACGGTTTTCACCGTGCGGTACATCAGCGTAGGCAGTTCCGACCACTTATAATCTTTATAGATAAACATGGTCACGAAGAAGGACCACAGACAGGCGATGGCCGCAGACTCGGTTGCGGTAAAAATACCGGATAAGATCCCGCCCATAATAATGACAACCGTCATCAATCCCCACAGGGTATCGACAAAGATTTTCAGCGCCTGACGGAACGGTACGCGTTCGCCTTTCGGATAGCCGCGCTGATGGGCGAAACCGACGCACATCACCATGAGAGTCAAACCGAGTAAGAGCCCTGGCAATACGCCAGCGATAAACAAAGCGGCGATGGAAACGGAACCACCAGCAGCCAGTGAATAAATAACGGAGTTATGGCTGGGGGGATCAATATTGCCTGAACGGAACCGCTGGCAGTAACGGCTGCGGCGAAATCGCGCGGGTAACCTTTCTTTTCCATTTCTGGGATCATGACGGAACCAATCGAGGCAGTATCTGCCACGGACGACCCCGAAATCGCACCAAAGAAGGTGGATGCCACAATATTGACCAGTGATAATCCGCCGCGAATAAAGCCAACAAAGATATAAGCAAAATTGACCAGACGGCGGGCAATGCCGCCTTCGGCCATAATGGCACCAGCTAAAATAAAGAAAGGAATAGCGAGCAGTGAGAATTTATTCACTCCGCTGGTGATTTGGATCATCACGGCTTCCAGAGGAATGTCGATCCAGAACGCACCGACGATAGCACTCAAACCGACTGAATAGGCTACAGGAACACCCACGGCAAGCAAAACCGCCAGTGTTGCAAGTAAGACGAAAGCATCCATGGTATTGGCTCCGGGTTAAGAATTGCCGAGCATGACTACGGGACGTTTATCCTGTGAGCCAAAGCAAATTCGTTCGATGATGAACAATAATGTAATGAGCGAACCAATCGGTAAGGGGAGGTAAGTTTCCCCAGCGCTTAATAGAGGGAATTCGGCGACGGGTTGTTCCCAGAGTTCAATACACAGCATCGTGCCGTAGTAAAGAATAAAGATGCTTATGATCATCATCAAAAGTTCAGCGATAAAAGCACAGACGCTTTTAATTTTTCAGGTAAGCGATCGGTTAACATGGTCACCGCAATGTGCGTACAGGCTCGATAGCTAACAGCTGCACCGACAAAGGTAAATGTCACCATACATATAATAGAGATGGGCTCTGGCCATGAAATTCCCTCATTCATTACATAGCGGGAAAATATTCCCATGGGAATAATGAGTGTCATAATTAATAATGAAATACCAGAGACCCACATAGCAATTCTGTATAACAGGTCCATGGCTGAAATGTATGCGTTGGCCATATTCTCTACCCGATGAAAAGAATGGCAGATAAAGCCACGAGTGCTTTATCCCTATTAACTATCCGTTTTATATCAAGCAGATTGTGTGAGTGCGGCATGTTTTCCCCAAAAGGTGGCATGTCGTACTATGGAATACATCACCCTGCTTTATTCGTACAAAGGGCCAACACGTTGCATGGTAAAAACGACGCCGTGTGGCCCTATCTCGACAACGGAACTATTTTAGATATAAGTTTTTTATTGGACGTCAGCGACGGCTTTAATCAGATCCTGATATTTGGCACCAAACTGATCGCGTACGGGTTGCGTGGCTTTGAAATAGTACTCGGTATCAATGTCATGGAACTGAACGCCGCCGGCTTTCATTTTATCCAGAGATTGCTGCGTATATTCTTTCCACAGTACGCGCTGTTCCTGTTGCGCTTCTTTCGCCAGCTTCAGGATCAGATCCTGATCTTCTTTGGATAGTTTGTCCCATTTGGCTTTGGAATACAGGAACAACTCAGGGATAATGAAGTGGCGGCTCCAGGTATAGTTTTTCACGACAGGCAGGTAGTTGTGTGCGACAAACGTTGGCGGGTTATTTTCGGTACCGTCAATGACGCCAGTTTGCATACCGCTGAAGACTTCACTGACGCCCATCGCGATTGAGTTGGCACCCATGGCTTTTAACGTGGCGAGCGCAACTGGGCTACCCTGGACGCGAATCTTCATGCCCTTGAGGTCTTCTGGTTTCACCACTGGCTCTTTGGTGATTAAGTTACGCGTTCCTGCGTCCATCCAGCCCAGAAAAACTAATTTTGATTTACTGCTTTGGGTAATTTTGTCACCAATTTCCTGACCGATTTTTCCATCCAGTACTTTATGCATATGATCTTCATCACGGAAAATATAGGGCAGCGTGAAGACTTCTATTTCCGGTAAAATCGCGGCAACGGGCGTCATCGATACACGGATAATATCAATCGCACCGAGCTGCGCCTGCTCAATCATCTGTTTCTCATCACCCAATACACCGCCGGGGAAGGTTTTATTTCCAACCTGCCACCTGTGGCAGTTTTTAATTCTCTCCCATTTTTTGAACCGCGACGACATTAGGGTAACCTTCAGGGTGAACATCGGAGGCTTTAATTTGTTGTGCCTGAATCGCGTGGCTCATCAGGAGTGCAGTAGAACCCAGACAAACACCGATCAATGTTTTCGACAGCTTCATTGAATTATCTCCAGAGGTGGGGTGACATTATCGATAATCAAATGGTGACTTATAAAATATAAACCCATGGAAAAAGAATATAAGTAGTGGGTTTAATGACGAGAGTACGGCTGCCTATTAGGTATTATTGTGGCGCACATCGGTATTCTCTGCGAGTTAAGCTAACCTATTATACAACTTCGTAGAATGACTCGCGTCACAAAAGAAAAAGCTAATATGAAATGCTGTTTTATATGGATTTTATTCTTGTTCTCCTCATGGGTTATGTATAACGTGATGTTTTTATTTATCTTATTCTCTTCTTATGTGTCTGTTTATTTCAGTAAACTTATCGTCAGTCATTGTGAAATGGTGTGATAACTTAATGTTGATCACAAAAAGCCGATAATAAAAATTCGATTATAAAAGCTGGGATATCACGCCGTGTTTTAGGGGATCCCGGCTGAGATATTCCGTAATGCGCTTCTTCCTTCTCGTTTTTATGCTTTTTCTGCCGATATGCAGGCAATACCCAAAAAACCTGTTAGAACGCAAGAAAAGTGCATTATCTTGTGTAAATAATAATGAGAACGACTATCAATTCGTTCAGGGTTTGGTATCATTTCAGGCTGCGTTATTGCGGCATTATACCTGCGGGTGTGTGCGGATATTGTACAGAACAGATGATTGTACAGAACGAATGGTGGAGGCACAGCGTGAAGACGGCTGTCAGTAATACAACTCAACAGGTGTTATCAGCCTGGCAAAAAAAACGTGGCGCGTTCAGCGCATTTTCCCGTAGCGTGCTGGTTATCCTGCTGTGTACGGCGGGACTAAGTGGAAATGCGTTTGCGGCTCCCGCAACGGCACCGTTATCGACAGAGAATACCGCACCTGCTGCGGCGTCCCCTCTGCTCCTGTGGTGACTGATGCACTGGCGCCGACGTCAGCCCTCGCGTTGCCTGCCAGTGCGGCACCGGGCACGAATAACCTGATGAAAACCGATTTGTCCGTCTGGGGTATGTACCAGCACGCTGATGCCGTGGTGAAAACGGTGATGATCGGCTTGCTACTGGCTTCCGTGATTACCTGGGCGATCTTCTTCAGTAAAAGCGTTGAGATGTCTGGTGCGAAACGCCGTCTGCGCCGCGAATATCTGGCGTTGGAACAGGCGAGAACGCTGGACGATGCGCTGGAAACGGCCGACGCGTTCAAAGCTGGCAGCGTCGCACAGCAGCTGCTGGTGGATGCGCAGAACGAACTGGAACTTTCCGCACGTTCTGATGACAACAATGGGATTAAAGAACGTACCGCATTTCGTCTGGAACGTCGCGTGGCGGCTACCGGTCGTCATATGGGACGTGGTAACGGCTATCTGGCCACGGTTGGTGCGGTCGCGCCGTTCGTGGGGCTGTTTGGTACGGTATGGGGCATCATGAACAGCTTCATTGGGATCGCACAGACGCAAACCACCAACCTGGCAGTGGTTGCACCGGGGATTGCAGAAGCTCTGCTGGCGACGGCGATTGGCCTGGTTGCCGCGATTCCTGCGGTGGTTATCTATAACGTCTTTGCTCGTTCGATTGCCGGCTACAAAGCGATGGTCGGCGATGTGGCTGCACAAGTGCTGCTGTTGCAAAGTCGCGATCTCGACGTGGCTGCCAGCAACGATAACCGGGCGTCTTCAGCCGCGCATAAACTGCGGGTGGGTTAAGCCATGGCGATGCATTTGAAGGAGGACGTGAGTGATGACGGTGAAATGCATGACATTAACGTCACGCCGTTCATTGACGTCATGCTGGTTCTGCTGATTATCTTCATGGTGGCGGCCCCGCTGGCAACGGTGGACATTCGTGTCGATCTGCCCGCGTCATCAGCAGCGCCGCAGCCACGACCAGAAAAACCGCTTTATCTGACGGTAAAAGCGGATAAGCAAATGTTCCTGGGGGAAGAGGTGGTTAGCGAGCAGTCGCTGGCGCAGGTGCTGGACGCAAAAACCAGCGCTAACAAAGAAACGACGATCTTCTTTCAGGCGGATAAAAGCGTCGATTATGAAACCATCATGAGCGTGATGGATTCACTGCGTAAAGCGGGCTACCTCAAGGTTGGCCTGGTCGGTGCGGAAACCGCAGCCGCTAAATAACGGCTGAGGGTTGTGTGTTTAAGAAGGAATGCGGGGTGAACATTCAAACCGCATTCCTTTTTTTTACGTCTGTAAATTGATGTCTGGATGATGGCGGGGCTTTGGACGTTAGCCTACGCCCGCGAGTCAGGGTGACGCCAGTGAATCCGTGTCGGGATATAGCGCCGATCTTCTTCAAGCGGCTGTTGTGCAATCAGTCTGGTCACCATCTCAAAGCTGCTGCGCGCCAGGTTTTCACAATCCTGCGCCACGGTGTCGATCTTCAGCGGTAAACAATCAAACAGATAGTGATCGTCAAAGCAGCACAGTCGGATGCCGCTTTCCATCAGGTTATGCTGGTTCATGTAACGCAGCACGCCTTCCATTAGGCCACAGGCGGCGACAAACAGCGCTTTTGGCGGACGACCCAGCGTTGCACACAGTTGGGCAAACATTTCATAACCCGCGCTGGGGTGATAGCTGCCATGAATAATCCACTCTGGCTTGCAGTCGATACCTGCGCGTGCCAGCCCGAGCAGGAAGCCTTCCAGACGGTGGCGAGTCGGAGAAATGCGCGGCTGGCCGCCAAGGAAATAGAACTCATCATGATGCTGGCGGGCGATACGTTCGACCATTTCCGCCGTGGATTCTACCGCTTCGGAAATCACCATCGGTAGTGTGGAATCGCCAATCACCCGGTCAAATTGTATGACGGGCAACTGCTGATTAATTTTCTGATACTCGGTATCGCTCAACAAGCTGGAGGCGACAATCAGACCATCGACCTGACGCTGCACCAGACTATTGACTGCCATCATCTCCTGACTGGCGTTTTCGTCGGTGCAGGCAATCAGCAACTGTAGCCCTGCTTCACGACACAGCATTTCCAGCTCGCGGGAAATGACGGCAAACCCGTAGTTGGTCATTTCCGGCACCACCAACCCCAGCGTGTTGCTGCGTGAGGAACGCAGCGAACGGGCGTGAATACTGGGCTGATAACGCTGCTCATGCGCGACGGCTAAAATGCGATCGCGGGTTTCATCAGAAACGCGAAACTCTTTGCTGCGTCCGTTAAGTACCAGACTGGCGGTGGATTTTGATACACCGGCCAGCGCGGCGATGTCACTGATTGTTATGCGTTTAGTCGGTTTCACCGCGAGGTCTGCTATCAGAAAAAAGGGAAGTTATTCTATCACGCATGGCGCTAACAGCCAGTGCTGTAGCGTTAATCGTCCGGAGCCGCTGAACGTCATGATCGCGTCACTTTCCGGGAAATAGCGTGCAGACATCACAGCCTCGCCGTCGTTGATAAAAATTTCAACGCTGGAGCGATCGCACAGTATCTGCAATTGGCTCAGATCGCCGCGCCAGTAGCGATGTTCGGGTTCGCCAGTGCGGCGGTTGCGTCGGCTCAGTGTGACGCGTTCCCCATCCCAACAGAGAACCAACTGGGAGGCGAGGCTGAACTGGAATTCTCCCTGAACGGTGACGAGGATTTCCGCGCTGCTGGCATGAAGCGGAGAGGCGTAGTCTGCGGCACCATGCCAGGTATAATGCTGCCTGCGCAGCTGTTGCAGTTCACGTGCAGGGCGTTGATGAACGCGATCGCCATGCAGCGTGAGTTCGCGCGGGCAGGTCATGGTATGGATCCAGCCGTACTCGATCGTCGGTTCAAAGAATTCATTCTCATCGGGAATCGACATCCAGCCGAACAGCAGGCGTCGCCCGTCTTCACTCAGCGTGGTTTGTGGAGCGTAAAACTCAAAGCCGAGATCCAGTTCGTGGAAGTCCTGATGTGGGTAATCACCATTGTCGTAATTGAGTGAGCCGATGAAATAGCCCGCCTGAAAGGTATTCAGGTAGCGTTCTTCTTCGGTGGGAACGCCTTGCGGACAGCAAATCAGTACGTCTTTTCCATCCAACGGAAACAGGTCCGGGCATTCCCACATGTAGCCAAAATCCCCGAGCCCGCCCAGACGGGAACCGGCGATCTCGCCGATCTTTTCCCATGCCAGCAGATCGTCAGAACGGTAGAGCAGCACTTTCCCCTGTAAGTCGAGATCCTGTGCGCCGAGCACCATGTACCAATGGTCGTCATGACGCCACACTTTGGGATCGCGAACGTGTCCGGTGTAGCCGTCAGGGAGCGTCAGAACCGCTCCCAGCTTGTCATATTCACCGTTAGGATTCTCACGGGCGAGGCACTGAAACGCGGTACGCGAGCCGTCGTCGTATTTCACGTTACCCGTATACATCAGCATGATTGCTCCCTGATCCACCACGGCAGAACCGGAGTAGCAGCCGTGGCTTTCATAGCTTTCGCTCGGCACCAGTGCAACGGGTTCATGTGTCCAGTTCACCAGATCGACAGAGCTCCAGTGCCCCCAGAATTTCGCTCCGTGGGCGCAAGACAAAGGATTCCACTGATAAAACAGATGGTAACGCCCCTTGTGATGAATAAATCCGTTCGGATCGTTGAGCAGACCTACGCACGGGGACAGATGCCATTCCGGGCGATATGGGTCTTCCTGTTTCCGTGAGTGGCCTGACATCAGGGCGTGCGCCATGCGCTTTAGTAAGTGGACTTCCTTCATTATTCGCTATCCGTTTTATATTTCAGCAATAAGGACAGGGTAAAGGCGGCACCGAACGCAATGAGCATCCCAATCAGGTAGTTAAGCATCGATCCTCCTTGCACAATGGCCAGACCTGGAAAACCGGTCAGCCCAACGGCCGTCATATTGACGTGATTGAAGACGACCCACGCGCCACCGAGCGCACCGCCAGCCAGTGCGGCCAGGAACGGTTTAATGAAGCGCAGGTTGATACCAAATATCGCGGCTTCAGTGATGCCCAGCAGGCAAGACAGCCCTGCGGGAACGGCAATCGCTCGGGTTTTGGCATCACGCGTTTTGAAGTAGACCGCCAGACACGCGCCGCCCTGTGCCACGTTTGCCATCGCCCAAATTGGCAACAAGAAGTTGACGCCGATATTAGGGTTGCCCAGCAGTCCGGCTTCAATGGCATGGAAGCTGTGATGAACGCCGGTGATGACGATGGCGGAATAGAGGCCGCCGAACAGCAATCCGGCTAGCCAGCCCGCGTGAGTAATCAACGTGCTGAGTAAGAAAGAAATACCGTCGCCCAGTGCGCGCCCAGCCGGACCGATGATCAACATGGCGACGAAGCCGGAAATGATGACCGTCAGGAAAGGTGTGACGATGATATCCAGCGCATCAGGCACGATTTTACGCAGGCGTTTTTCCACGATGCTCATGAACCAGACGGCCAGCAGGACCGGAAACACGGTGCCCTGATAGCCGATCATGGCGATGTCCATGCCGAAAAAATGCATGGTCTGGAAGCCGCCCGCGACGCCCCAGGCGTTGGTCAGCGCCGGGTGAGTCAGAATGCCGCCCAACGTTGCGCCCAAATAGGGGTTACCGCCGAATTCCCGTGCGGCAGTAAAACCGATCAGGATAGGCAAAATGATAAATGCAGCGGAGCTGAACATATCCAGCATCACGAAGATTGCGCTGCTGGAATCGACCCAGCCGTAGGTCTTGATCATGCCGAGCAGTCCCATCAATAGACCGGACGCGATAATCGCCGGCATGATAGGGACGAAGATGTTTGATAGCAGGCGCGCCAGACGTTGCAGCGGGTTCAGCTTTTTCGCGGCGATGGAGGCCGCTTCGGATTTGCTCGATTCGCTGATGTCTGCCGCTTTGATGAACTCGGCATACACCTTGTTAACCAGTCCCGTACCGAAAATAATCTGCATTTGTCCGGCGTTCTGGAAGCAGCCTTTCACGCCGTCAACGTTTTCGATGGCTTTCTTGTCTGCCAAATTGTCGTCATTCAGTACCAGACGCAGACGAGTCGCGCAGTGAGCCGCGCTGGCGATATTCTCTTTTCCGCCGAGAAGGGGGATAAGCGCGGCGGCGGTTTTGTTGATATCCATGTTATTCCTCTTTTTCAATCGGATATGCAGTGTCTTTGGCGTCGATTAGCACGTAATCGACGCCAAGGCCGGGCAAGGGTTAGAACCAGGTTTCCATCTGGATACCGAAGTTCCATTCGCCGCCTGCTTTAAAGCCGGTGGAGCCAAACGTATCTTGACTGGAGTAATTATCCAGTCGTTTATCCCAGTCCATGTAGCTGGCAAACACGCGCAGTTCAGGGCGGCTAAAGAAGTTACCGATATCGCCAACCTTGAACGTCGGTGCGAAGGTCAATTTGTAGAAGCCGCCGCTCACCTGATTCAGGCTGCGATAGCCGCGCGGATCGAGGTCCATGTATTGATAGCTGCCTTCATAGGCCAGTGCAAAGTTTTCGGTGATTTCCTGAATCAGGCGCGCATTAAACGTCACCCATTCGTAGCTATCGCCGTTGACGTAACGGTCTTTACTGGTTTGCGCCAGAATGGATGGAGCAAAACTCCAGGTCTTGTTCAGCGCGGTGGTACCGTAAGTCGCAAATCGCCAGGTGTTGGCGTCGTTGGTCAGGTTGCCGTCGGCACCGATGTTCTTCACTTCGCCGCCCAGTCCGTGACCGTAGAGGATCGCGGTTTTCGATGTCCCGTCGCGTAAGCCGTAGAAGCTGTCACCGTGGTAAGCCACCATGGCGTGATAGCCTTTGTCGCCCGCATTAGGGTTACTGATCCAAGTCGAATAATTGCGATCGGTTCCTGCCCTTGCTATATCGCCCGCTCTGGCGGAGTCAATATCGTTGTTTTTCGCTCTCATTCCGCTCAGCATGAACTGGAATGGCCCAACGTAGTTGTTGGCGGTAAAGACGTAGTTTTTGATGTCGTTATCCAGCGAGGTAATTTCGCCGAGGCTGCGGCCATACAGTGAGAAGTTACTTTTGGCGCTATCCGCCCATTTCACGTCATAGATCCCGCCGCCGGTGCCCGCGAGGAAGACCACGTCGCTGTCCAGCCAGTGGATGTCAAAGTTATCGCGATCGAAGCGTTTACCCGCCCACAGCGTGGTGTCCTTAAAGGCGCCAGTGAAGGTTGGCAGTGAACCCAGCTCGACGAAGGCTTCACGGATGTTCAGGTCGCTGGTGGCCGCCGTCCAGTCGTTATAGCTGCGCTGGCCATCCGCCATCATCACCTTGAAGCGAGTGGTCGCGCCGTTATCCAGCTTCTGTTTGTGCTCCAGTTTAATTTCGACGTAGGTGTCGTCTTCATTGCCTAAACGACCAATATGTCCGCCAGTCTGGCCGGCAGGGGACATGCCCGGCCCGATATCGGTTTTGGAACTGGTGGCGGAATCATTGATCGACAGGCCGGAACGCGCGTAGCCGTGGAATTCAAATCCATCGGCAAATGATTTTTGCTTAGCCAGCGCCGTCGTACGCTGCTCCACCTGCTGGGTTTTCTGTTCGGTTTGCGTCGTGCGAGTGGCGAGCTGTTGGGTTTGCTTTTCCGCGGCGTCGGCTCTGGCCTCGGCTGCCTGAGCACGGGCTTCCGCCTGTTGCAGGCGTTGCTCCATGGCGTTCAGGCGAGCTTCAATACTATCGGTGTTGGCAGCGGAAACATAAAGCGGGGAGGAGAGTAATAATCCTATCGTCACAGCAAGGTGGCTTGGTTTCATTTTTTCGTTCTCGTCGTGAAGGAGATTTATTGTTTTTGGATTTCTCTTGTTTAGCTAAATTGCTAAACCGGTTTTTCATGGGGAAAATAAAAGCCAGCAGGAGGGTTAGCAAGAAATTTCACTCGCCCGATTCTGTAACTGTGATCCTGACTACAAAACCGGGCGGTAACCGTATTAAACGGAGGGATTAGGGCTGGGCTAAGGGAGTGCGCGCAATTGCTGAGCGTAGGGAAGTGCGGTCATTGCGCCTTTTGCTGTGGTGGCAAGCGCGCCACACCGCTGCGCCTGCGCGATAATCGGGTCCCAGCTACGCGGCTGTGGCAGGTCGTCATACTGCGCCAGGCCATGCAGTAAACCGGCGACGAAGGCATCCCCGCACCCGTAGTATCGACGGGGGTCACCGACGGCGCGGCAAAGTGCTGTAGCTGATGGCGATCGTGCAGCCAGACGCCTTCGCTGCCTAGCGTCACTAGCAAGAGTTGTGTGGGGTAGCGCTGCATGAACTGCAGAATCCCTGCTTCAACGTCCGGTGTTGAACACAGAAATGCCAGTTCTTCACGCGATAGCTTCACCACGTCAGCCAGCATCAGCGCCTGTGTCAGGCAGTCGCGCAGTTCCTGCTCGCTTTGCCAGAGATCGTCACGGATGTTCGGGTCGAAGCTGACCCGACCCAGCGCGGCTTTCACCTGCCGCATCGCCTCAAAGGCGGTACTGCGCGAAGGTTCCTGTGAGAGGGCGATAGAGCAGAGGTGCAGCCATTCTCCCCGGTTGAACATCGGTAGGTCTTCCGGCTGTAAAAACAGGTCGGCACTCGGGCGTACCATAAATGTGAAGGCACGTTCCCCTGTTTCATCAAGGCTCACGACCACGGTTGAGGTTCGGTGGAACCTGTCGTGCGCCATGTGATGGGTATCGACGTTTTCCTGTTCCAGCACTGTTTTGAGAAAATGGCCAAAAACATCGTCACCGACACGACCAATAAACGCGCTGTTTCCGCCCAGTCTGGCAATGCCAACGGCGACATTCGCCGGTGCTCCACCGGGACATTTCAGATAGCGTTCCGCATCTTCCGGGATGAGATCGACAACCGCGTCGCCCATGACCCAAATTCTATTTGCCATAACGTTACTCTTATCAACGAGAATTAGACTGTTTGCTAAAATAGAAGAATCGGTTTAGCTAAGCAATACCCTTCATTGTAGAGACGCACCCACATCAATAAAACGCACTTTTCCCCATCGCGTTGGTGAAAATTTATGCGATAGTCATCACGTTGCCATGGTCGTCGGACTAAATAAAAGGGGCTGTCATCCGATAGTTATGGAACGTGGCTGAATTAATCTGGGATTCAAGCTGCAAAAAGGACGAATGGAGAAGGATATGCATTACCCCACCTCTTTCCGGGGCTACCCCGGTGCGTAATTACAACCTGCTTTGGGGAATATGGGCGTTATGGGCTTTGTTGGTCGCCGCCTGGCTTATTGATATTTATAGCGAATTCCCCCTTCGATATTACGGTCAGGGAGTGGCTGCCGTACTAGCCGCGAGTGTTGCAATCGCATTTTTCTATACTGTTAAAAGGAATAACACGATGTTTTCATTTGATAAAAACAAAAAAGACGCAAAAGAACCGCAAGAGCGCAGTGAAATAAACAGCTCCCCCGCGATCAGCCCATCGAACGAGTTGATTAATTCAGTGAACCCTGTACGCGTGAAAAAAGATACCTTCATTTCTCAGGGCGCACGCATGACGGGCTCTCTGACCGTGGATGGCAACATCACCGTGGAAGGCCGGGTAGAAGGTGACGTGCAGTGCGATAACACGATTAAAGTGGAGCACACCGGTCAGGTAAACGGTGAAATGAAATCGCAGCAGATCATCATCAACGGCCGCGTTGAAGGACGCATCGCCGCCAGCGTCATCGCCATTCTGGCGCAGGGAAAAGTATTCGGCGATATTTTCACTGATGAACTCTCCATCGAAAAAGGCGGCATCTTCACCGGCCAGTCCCACCCGCTGACCCCGCCAGCGCAGAGCCAGGAAAAACTGAACTACGTGGAAAAGAAAAAGAGAAACCCGCTAAAGCCCCCGCAGAGCAAGAGAACGTCGTCGCGCTAGCGAGTAATGCGCCAACGGCGTGAGGCTCGTTCTTAATATCTGAATGCCTGAGTACTCCCCGCGCCAGCGGGTAAATCCTGCTTCTGGCTGGCGTGATGGGGGATTGCGTGTCAGTATTAAAGCACGCCATTTTGCACTCACCGTGACGGTGAGCTATTACGCCAATGATTTTTGTCTTCCATACGTTACCGTAAGGAGGTGATATGAAAGTTGAAGCTGCAGAGTCGTCCGTTTTTGCCAGCCAGCAGGTGATGGCGAAGCGCTCGACAGAGCATGCAGAGAAAGCGGCGCTGTCCGAACAGCTTCAGTCTTATCAGGCGGGCAGCGGTGCTGTTCCTGTTGGTCAGACGACGCGGTATGATTTCACCCGCATTAGCCCCGCCGAGCTGTATGAAACGGTAGAAGGCCTTGTCAGCAGTGGGCGGTTGGGGCGTGAAGAGGGTTCCGCGCTACTGGGTTTTATCTCGTCGCCGCGCGAAAATGTCGGCAGTGTGCCGCCTTCCAACGTGTTCCAGCCGATTAATGTCTTCGACACCATTCAGCAAGGTGTCGCGGGGCATCCTCCCGCAGCGAAGTGCAAAATACCGAAAGCCTGCAACGTGCGGCCGAGGCGCTGAACCGCTTTCAGGGGCAGGTTTCCAGCATTAGCGTTTACGTCTAGCGAATGTCGGTGCGCCGTAGCGTGAGCATGTTTCTCTCTATCCCCGCGTTTGCGGGGATAGTCGTTTTATACCTTGCGCCTCGTTCAGCGTGGGGCCTGCGCTTTGATTTCCGTCAGCAGCGCGATCAGTGCCTGCACGTTGTCATCCTGCGTGCGCCACGACGACACGCTAATGCGCAATGCAGGACGCCCTTGCCAGACGGTGCCGCCAAACCATGCTTTGCCCGAGGCCTGCAATGCTTCCCGTATTGCTATCGTTTGGCTGTCGGTTTCCCCCGCAGCAGAACCTGATTGAGCACAACCCGATTCAGTATCTCAAATCCTGCATGGCGCAGGCCGTCGGCGATGAGTCTCGCTTGTCGGCAGTGCCGTTCGACCATCTCCGCCACGCCGTCGTGCCCCAGCGTGCGCAGTGCCGCCCATACGGGAATGCCGCGTGGACGACGGGAAAACTCGAGCGTCAGGTTTTTCTGGGCATCTCGCGCCGCACTGGAGTAAACCGCATCTGCGTTCATCGCTTCGGCCAGCGCGTCCGCATCGCGGCAAATCGCCATCGCACAGTCGTAGGGCGTGTTTAGCCATTTGTGTGCGTCCGTCGTCCAACTGTCGGCCAGTTCGATGCCCTCGGTGAGCGCCGCGTGAGATGAAGCTCTGGCCCACAGCCCGAAGGCACCGTCAACGTGAACCCAGGCCCCTGCCGCTCTGGCGATGGGAATGAGCTGCGCAAAATCATCGAACTCGCCCGTGTTGACCTCGCCTGCCTGCAAACAAAGAATCGTGCGGTCGTCCAGCGGAGGAAGTTGCGAGGCATCGATCTGCCCAAACGTATTTACAGGCGCGATAAGTAAATGACGTAGCCCAAAGCCGAGTACGCGTAGCGCTTTCTTCACGGTGATGTGCGTGAGTTCCGAAATCACGACCTTAATTTCAGGCGCGCCAATCAGCCCATCATTGTCAAAGTCCCAGCCCTGTCTTGCCAGCAGAGCGCGGCGCGCGGCCAGACAGGAAAGCGTGCAGGCGGTGGCGCTGGTGCCGAAACCCACGGCGCTGTTTTTGGGTAAGCTCAAGGCATCGAGCACCCAACGGCTGGCGAGGCGTTCCAACGTGGCGGAGACCGGCGAATTATCAAAGGTGGAGGCGCACTGATCCCAGGCGATCATCAATCGCTCAGAGGCGGCGGCAACCGGTAATGAAGCCCCGATAACAAAGCCGAAATAGTTTGGGCCATTGGAAGCAGTGGTAGCGGGTGAACCGACCTCATCCAGCAGCGCCAGCGTGCTTTCGGGTGAGTAACCTTGTTGCGGCAGCACCTCATCAAAACGTGTCAGCGCCGCGAGGGCCTCTGCATCGGGAAAACCCGACGCTGTGCAGTCTCAGCCAGATAACGTCGGCCGCGCTCATCGGCATCCGCCAGTAAAGTCAATTCGCTCATGCTGTTTCCTTATCAATAATCGTTGTTTTGCTATCACGATAGCGTGAATGCTGACTGCACAGATGACGCGGTGCCGTAAAGCGTGCGGTAAAGATCGCATTCAGTGACGGATGACGTGGTATGAATAGGGCTGCTTTTCATAATATTAGCTTTCACTACTCATTATTGGTTTCAAAATAAAACCAATTGAAGCATAAATACTCTGGTTTTATTCTGCAACCAAAAACGCACGATCAGCTTTTCAGCCTGTAGGTAAGGCAAGCTGAACAGGAAAAAGGGGAAGAAATCGTCATGGTGAAGCGCAGAAGTCTGAAAGAGGATGTGTGCCCCGTCGCCCGCGCGCTGGATGTGGTTGGCGATCGCTGGGCGCTGCTGATTATCCGCGATGCTTTCGATAATCGCCGCCGTTTCAGCGATTTTCAGCGCAGTTTGGGCGTCGCTAAAAATATTCTTACCGACCGTCTGCGCACGTTAGTTGATGAAGGAATTTTGTCCGTTCAGCCTGTTTCCGACAGCTCAGCCTATCAGGAGTATGTCCTGACGCCAAAGGTGAACAGCTATTCCCGCTCGTCGTGGCGCTACGCCAGTGGGGGAACAGCAACTTTTCGCGGAGGGAGAAGCCCACTCCCTGCTATTGGATAAACACACTGGCCAGCCCCTGCAAGCCATGCTGCCGTATTCTGCGCAAGGCCAGCGAGTCGTCGGGCAGGATACATTCGTTCAGAAAGTGGATTGAGGTGCCATCATGCAGAAAGAACTGAGAGAAACAGACAGCGATCTTGAAGCAATCTCCCGCTATCTGAAGAAGCTGCACGTACTGACGTTATGCGTGGGTGAAAATTCGGAATTATGGTGTGCGAGTTGCTTCTATACTTATGACGATCAACAGATAGCCTTCTATCTGATGACGGAGCTGCAGACGCGCCATGGTGAAATGATGGCTAGGTTACCGCAGGTGGCGGGTACGGTCAGCGGCCAGCCGAAGAGCGTTATGCTGATTAAGGGCGTGCAGTTTCGGGGGCAGGCGGTGCTGTTAGAGGGGATGAAGCCCAGCAGGCCAGAGCGCGGTATAACACGCGTTTTCCGATTGCCCGGGCATCGCAAGCGCCGATCTGGCGGCTCGATCTGACAGAAATCAAGATGACGGACAATGCGCTGGGCTTTGGTAAGAAACGCTACTGGCAGCGAGATGAACAGGTTCAGCAGAGATAACGTCTGTCATAAATAACATTTGCCATACATAACATTTTCCATACATAACAACAGAAACGTCAAAAGATGGGAAAGTGAAAGACGCAGATCAGGGGGAAAACCGATGAGCCGGGTATTGCTATTAGGTGCAACGGGGTTAGTGGGGCACGAGTTGTTACAGCTGTTGAAAGCCAATAATCGGGTAGAGACGATCTATGCGCCGACCCGTAAGCCGCTGGCGCCTTCGGAGAAAGTGGTCAATCCGCACGATCCCGATCTGTCTGCCGCGCTGGCGCAATTGACTGACCCTGTCGACATCGCATTTTGCTGTCTGGGATCGACACTTAAGACGGCAGGCAGTAAGCAGGCGTTCCGCTATGTGGATTACACGCTGGTGGTGGAAGGATCAAAAGTGGCGCTGGCGCTGGGCGCGACGCACCTGTTGGTGGTTAGCGCGCTGAGCGCCAATGCGACATCGCCTTTCTTCTACTCGCGGGTGAAGGGAGAAGCGGAAAGATCGCTGCGGCAGCAGGGCTGGCAACATCTGACATTGGCACAGCCGTCGATGCTGCTGGGGAAAGGGAAGACAGTCGCCCGCTAGAAAGCCTGGCCGCTCCGTTGTTCCGCCTGTTCCCGGCAAAGTGGCGGGCCATTGAGGGAAAAACGGTTGCACAGGCATTGCTGAATCAGGCGTTCTCGCCGGAACCAAAAAGCGCGGGTTACCGTGCTGGAATCCGACCAATTACTGTCATTAGGCAAGCAGCAACCGCTTCAGTAGCCGCTCTCGATTACCGCAGGCGGTGGACAACCTGATTACTGCTGCCGCGCCAAATCAGTGCGGGATCTTTCAGATCTTGCACAAATTTTCCATCGACTAAGACGTTGATGAGATCGACCACCCGCTGTTGCGCCGGCGTCAGTTCTGTCAGCACGTAGCCTGTCCAGACCCAGATATCTTTGCCTGGGCACTCCGCGCGTATCCGTTCGACCAGCCTCAGGATATCAGGCACATTCTGTGGATGAAGTGGATCGCCGCCAGACAGCGAAATTCCCTGCCGGGGAATCACCGTATCCTGAAGATCGGCGATGATCCGATCTTCCTGTTCCTGCGTAAACGGCTGGCCGGAATTCAGTCGCCAGGTGCTTTTGTTGTAGCACCCCACGCATTCATGCACGCAGCCAGCGACAAACAGCGTGCAGCGGGTGCCGGGGCCGTTGACGACATCAACGGGATAATACTGGTGGTAATTCATACGGTAGAGCCCATGTTATGAAGCGGGCGCGTGTTGACGGTGCCGCGAAAGGTGGGCCGCATTGCTGCGGCCCGGAAGGGATTACCCCAGTTGGCCGTTGCCTAAATGCTTGATTCGACGCTTCACTTCTTCCTGCTTACCTGCGTTGAACGGGCGTGCATCCGGGCTGCCGAGGTAGCCGCACACGCGGCGCGTGACGGAAACGCGGGCCGAATCGTGGTTGCCGCATTTCGGGCAGGTGAAGCCTTTGCTGGTGCACTCGAATTCACCGGTGAAACCGCACTCATAGCATTCGTCGATCGGCGTGTTGGTGCCGTAGTAAGGCACGCGGCTATAGCTGTAATCCCACACGTCTTCCAGCGCTTTGAGGTTGTGTTGCAGGTTCGGATATTCGCCGTAGCAAATGAACCCCCGTTAGCCAGCGGCGGATAGGGCAGCTCGAAGTCGATTTTCTGGTAAGGGTTTACCTTCTTCTCCACATCGAGGTGGAAGCTGTTGGTGTAATACCCTTTGTCCGTCACCCCTTGCACAACGCCAAACTCGGCGGTATCCAGACGGCAGAAGCGGTCACACAGGTTTTCACTCGGCGTGCTGTACAGGCTGAAACCATAACCCGTTTCGTCTTTCCACTGTTCGGTCGCCTCTTTCAGACGAGCGATGATGGCCACGGCTTTGGCACGTAGCGCCTCGTCATCAAACACGTGCGTTTGGCCACCGAAGAGGGCATTAATCGTTTCATGCAGGCCGATATAGCCCAGCGAAATGGAGGCGCGTCCGTTCTTGAAGATGTCCGCGATGCTGTCGTCCGCTTTTAAGCGTACGCCGCAAGCGCCTTCCATATACAGGATGGGTGCAACGCGGGCTTTCACGTTTTCCAGCCGCGCAATACGCGTCATCAGTGCTTTCTTCGCCAGCGCCAGACGCTGGTCGAGCAGTGTCCAGAAGCGGCCTTCATTGCCTTCGGCCTCCAGCGCGATGCGCGGCAGGTTCAGGCTGATGACGCCTAAGTTGTTGCGGCCGTCGTGAATCTGCTGGCCGTTTTCTTCATAAACGCCGAGGAAGCTGCGGCAGCCCATTGGCGTTTTGAACGAACCGGTGACGTTCACAACCTGATCGTAGTTCAGGATATCCGGGTACATGCGCTTGCTGGCGCACTCCAGCGCAAGCTGTTTGACATCGTAATTCGGATCGCCCGCTTTGTGGTTCAGACCATCGCGAATCGCAAAGACCAGTTTCGGGAAAACCGCCGTTTTGTGGTTTTTACCCAGCCCGGCAATGCGGTTGCGTAGGATAGATTCCTGAATCAGACGCGATTCCCAACTGACACCGAGCCCGAAACCAAAGGTGACGAACGGCGTCTGGCCGTTAGCGGTGTGCAGCGTGTTAACTTCGTATTCCAGTGACTGAAAGGCGTCGTAGCACTCTTTTTCTGTGCGGGTCAGGGCGTAGTTTTCCGCATCTGGAATCTGCCACTCTTCCGCTACGGCTTTATGTTTCGCATGGCTGGCGGTGACAAACGGCGCCAGAATTTCATCGATGCGGTTGATCGTGGTGCCGCCATAAATGTGGCTGGCGACCTGCGCGATAATCTGCGCGGTGACGGCGGTCGCGGTTGAGATCGACTTCGGTGGCTCAATCTCCGCATTACCCATTTTGAAGCCGTTGGTCAGCATGCCATTCAGGTCGATCAGCATGCAGTTAAACATCGGGAAGAAAGGCGAATAGTCGAGGTCGTGATAGTGAATCTCGCCGCGCTCGTGCGCCAGCACCACATCACGCGGCAGAATGTACTGCTTGGCGTAATGCTTGGCGACGATACCCGCCAGCAGATCGCGCTGGGTGGGAATGACTTTACTGTCTTTGTTGGCGTTCTCGTTCAGCAGCGCCATGTTGCTCTGCTCGACCAGACCGCGAATTTCCTGATTCAGCCGACCGTGGCGTTCACGCGCGATGTCTCTGTCGTGGCGGTATTCGATGTAGGTACGTGCCAGCTGCTTGTAATTGCCGGACATCAGCAGGTTTTCGACCGCGTTCTGAATATCGCGGATATCCACGCGCGATTTATCCTGCATTTGTTGAGCGACCGCACAGGCCACAGTTGCGCAGTAGTCTGCATCATTGACACCGGCTGCATGTGCCGCGCGTTCGACCGCCTCTTTGATACGCACTTCATCAAAAGGCACCTGGCAACCGTCCCGTTTAATCACTACTGGTTTCACGTTTTTCCTCTATCAATGTTATCCACAGGCGAAAACCGTAACTGACAAAGGGTTACAGAGGGCTGTGGATGATATTGTGGATAAGCACTACATATGGGTCGTGTTTATAGGATAGGCACTATATATTGAAATTGCGTAGGGGTGTTTACGCTTTTATCGCCCCAAAATTGATATAGAGCAAAGAAATCTTCATGTCGGAGGAATTTGAACCTGTGCAAAAACAGTCAAAAAAGGCGGTGGGAGCGGGAAGGCTTGCTACATGCGGGCTGGCAGATTTTTGCCTGTTTTTGACCTTAAAAGGGGTTGGGAATAGCGACAATGTTGTGGTGGTGAAAGAAAGAACAGAAAAAAGCGCACGGGTTATCGTGCGCTTTTGGGGAGAGTCATGCCGACAATTAGCGACGAACGGCGATCGCTTCGATTTCGATCTTCACGTCTTTTGGCAGGCGGGCAACTTCAACGCAAGAGCGAGCCGGGAACGGGGCATCGTGCTCGTTGAAGAAGGCTTCATACGCGGTATTCACCAGGGTGAAGTCGTGCAGGTCTTTCACGAATACCGTGGTTTTCACGATATCGGACACTTTCAGGCCCGCCGCTTCGACAATGGCCTGTACGTTTTCCAGCGACTGACGCGTTTGAGCAGTAATGTTATCTGCCACCAGACCGCTTTTCGGGTTCACTGGAATTTGGCCGGACGTGATGATCATGCTGCCGAGGTCGACGCCCTGAACATAAGGGCCGATGGCGGCAGGGGCGTGCTCAGTGCTGATAGTACGTGACATGGTATCTCCTTGATAGGGGCGTAAAAGGAACGCGGACGCAGCCATTATTCAAAAAGCCCCGCCGCAGGCAATGTTCATCGCGGGGCAAAGCAGAAAACTAGCGATCTTGCAGCACGGCCTGACGCTCAAACTCTTTCTCGCAGTACTTACACTTCAGGTGAACGTCGCCATCGCGCTGTTTAACGCTGAATGACGATGAGACGGGTTCGCTGCGGCTGATGCAGTTGCTGTTAGGGCAGGTCAGCACGCCGGTAATGTGATCTGGCAGCGTTGGCACCAGTTTGCGCACCACGTCATAGTCATCAATCTGATTAACGGTTGCCTGCGGTGCGTAGATCGCCAACTGGTTCGCTTGCTCTTCGGTCAGGAAGATATTTTCGATCTTGATCAGATCTTTGCGCCCAAGGTGGTTGGACGGCAAATTCAGGCCGATGGTGATGCGCTGGTCTGTCGCAGTCAGTTTAAACAGCGTCAGCAGTTTAAAACCCACCTGTGCGGGAATGTGGTCGATCACCGTGCCACGTTTGATCGCTTCAACCTGTAATTTATTATCGTGTGTCATAATGGTTTCTTCCTCTTACAGAACCAGTTCGCGATTCAGGACCAGCGCCAGCAGCGCCTGACGGGCGTAAATGCCGTTGCCCGCCTGTTGGAAATAATAAGCGTAGGGCGTGGCATCCACATCAATGGTGATCTCATCGACGCGCGGCAGCGGGTGCAGCACTTTCAAATTCGGGCGGGCGCTGTGCAGGTCAGCCGCGCGCAGGACAAACTGGGATTTGATGTTGATGTACTCGGACGGATCCAGACGCTCTTTCTGCACGCGCGTCATGTACAGAATATCCAGCTCACCGACGACGTCGTCGATGCTGTTGTGCAGGCTGTAAGCAATATTCTTCTCTTTCAGCATGCTCAGAATGTAGTCCGGCATCGCCAGCGCGTCTGGAGCGATGAAATAGAAGCGGTTGCCTTCAAACTTCGCCAGCGCCTGCGTGAGTGAATGCACGGTGCGGCCATATTTCAGATCACCGACCATCGCGATATTGATGTTGTTCAGGCGCCCCTGCGTTTCCTGAATGGTGAATAAATCGAGCAGCGTTTGTGTCGGATGCTGGTTCGCACCGTCGCCGGCGTTCAGTACCGGAATGCCGCCGGAAAACTCGGTCGCAAGGCGGGACGCGCCTTCCTGCGGGTGACGCATCACGATGGCATCAACATATTGGCTGATAACGGAGAGGGTGTCGGCCAGCGTTTCACCCTTTTTCCCCAGCGAGGTGTTGTTGCTGTCGGCGAAGCCGACGACGGAGGCACCGAGACGATGCATCGCGGTTTCAAAGGATAAACGCGTCCGGGTTGAGGCCTCGAAGAAACAGCTGGCAATCACTTTATGTTTTAACAGCTCAGGCTGAGGCTTGGCTTTCAGACTGGCGGCGACGCGCAGCGTCAGTTCCAAATCTTCCCGACTGAGGTCGTTAATCGAAATAATATGCTTTTGATAGAGCGGATTGACCATGGTGTCTTTCTCCTCACGAGTAAACAGGAAATGTCGTATCTGGCTGCCCGAGCTGTCGGCAAAAATGCCTGATGCGCTTTTTGATGCCACAACGTGACGACCTGCAAAGGCTGCCGTCGTGGACGATAGGGCACAAAAAAAAGCCCCTCATTGAGGGGCTTTCTTAATGGAATAATTGAGCAACGGAAAGGAAAACGCTGGCTGGCTGCCGGATGGCAGTTGTGGTTGAGAACCAACATAAGCAGCGGATTTTTTGGTGTAACGGTGCATGACCCCTCCCGGCAAACTGTCGGGAATTATACGCGCCGACTAGGCTATTTCAAGCAGAAAACGTGGTTTTTTACGCATCGCAATCGGTTGCGGATAGGGTGCGGTATGCATAACG
The DNA here is from genome assembly GCA_021907015.1 of Pectobacterium sp. PL152. Lineage (GTDB taxonomy): Bacteria > Pseudomonadota > Gammaproteobacteria > Enterobacterales > Enterobacteriaceae > Pectobacterium. The sequence goes on from CP091064.1 coordinate 2,960,756, forward strand.
CCCGCAGGTGGAAGAGGGGAGATTGAGAAGAGTGATGGGCAGTTCACTTTTTCGTATTAACGCGCTGGCGGGTGTCACATTTGGAGAGTATAAGGATTATAAAACAGAGTTTCATTTTTTCTATCAACGAGGTTTTTATGATTACTGGCAATGTCCACCACCTTGAACTGGTTCCTTATCTGCCTGCCAAACTGCGTGAAGCAATTGAATACGTGAAGAAAAACATTACGGCGGATACCCCGCTGGGCAAGCATGATATCGAGGGCAACAGCGTGTTTGTGCTGATCTCCAACGACAGCACCGATCTGCTGGAAAAACGCCGCGCCGAGTATCACGCCAAATATCTGGACATTCAGATTGTGCTGTCCGGCGTGGAAGGGATGACGTTCAGTAACCTGCCTGCGGGCAAGCCCGATACCGATTGGCTGGCGGATAAAGATATTGCCTTCCTGCCATCGGGTGAACAGGAAAAACAGTTTGTGATGCAGGAAGGGGATTTTGTCGTCTTCTTCCCAGGTGAAGTACACAAACCGCTGTGTGCCGTTGGTGAACCGGCACACGTGCGCAAAGCGGTAGTGAAAATCGACGTGTCGCTGGTGGGCTAAACCGCCGGGAAGACGGTCAGGTCGGCAAGACTGAGCTGATTGCATGGCAACGGGTAGTTTACCGTTGCGGTATGTACCTCTAAAAACTGCGCCTTTTGATTCATCAGGGCGCAGTTTTTATTTTATCGTTACAAGGCGTTATTGTGCTGAAAGGGATATGACGGTGGCTGACGTTGCCACATCATTCTTCGTGCTTAACCCTGACGGCGAATTTGAAATTGAACAATAGGTGGCTCATTAGCGCCAGTACCCAAACGCCCCCGCACCGTATAACAGAATACTGCCGAATCCTTCTGTCAACGCTCTCGACGCCACCTCTGTGGCAAGCGTCGATACCTCTCCACCCCGGCAATGCGTTCTGCGAGTGTATCGATACCCTCCGACACGACACCCTTCAGGCTCTCCGCTATTCCCGCGACCAGTAAATTTCCCATCAAGGCGATGTTGATCGAAAGCGTAATCAACCGTGCGCTGATATCAATGCCAGATGCCATGCCTGCCCGATCGCCGGAGACGGAACCCGTCGTTGTGTTGGTCACCGGCGTATTGATGAGTCAAGGGCTGCTCCCGCCAACAGCGCGCCCGGAAGTAGGCTCAGATGATGTGCGGCGGCGAATGTCATCAGCATAAAACCGGTACCAATAGTGAATAGCCCTATCGGAATGACGCGCGCAGCACCAAAGCGTACCACCAATTTTTCGCCGAGAGGCGGCATGAGCAGGGTCGGTAAGGTATAAGCCAGCAACGCGAGCCCGGTGGCGAGACTGCTGTATCCCAACCCGCTCTGATAATAGACGGGGAGGTAAATCATCAGCGGCCAGAAGCTGAAATTCATACCCATCGAGCCCATAAGCGCGCCGGAAAAGGGGCGAATGCGAAATACAGAAAAATCAAACATGGGATACGGATGGCGTTTCTCCACCCAGATAAATAGCCCCGCGCTCAGTACCGTGAACAGCAGGATAAGACGTGCGGCAAGGCTGTCCCACCCCAAACTGCTACCTTGTGTAATGAGGTAGGTTGCGCCCATGACCATGCTCGACAGCGTAACAATGCCACTGAGATCGAGTTTTTAACCGCGTTGTCACGAGATTCCACCACATTTTTCAACGTCAGAATCAGCGTCAGTAAGGCGATAAAACCGTGAACCAGAAACACCCACTGCCAGCTTAGCCAGGCAACCAATACACCGCCGATCATCGGCCCGAACCCCAGCCCAAATCCAAACGTAATCCCCCAGGCCGCAAAAGCACGGCTGCGTGGCGCCCCTTGTGGAAACTGGAACGAGAGAATGGCAATCAGACAGGTCAGCATTGCCCCACCGCTCAACCCCTGAAGAGAGCGCCCAACAATCAGCCACTGCGGGCTTTCCGCTAGCCCACACATGACCGAGGTTAGCCCGAACGCGATGATGCTGATGATAAAGACACGTTTACGACCGTAGCGATCCGCCAGCGTGCCAGTTGCCATCAGTACCGTCGTGCAGGCCAGCGTGTAGGCATTCATAATCCACTGCAATTCCCTGAAACTGGCCTGCATCTCTTTTTCCAGCACGGGTAAAATGACCGGCACGCTGGAGATCTCCAGCCCTGACATGAGTGCAGCCAGACAGACCGCCATCAGTGCCAACATGTTCTTCATACTCAATTCCTGCAAGACGTTAAGAGATGGCTAGCATGGAAGATTGAGGTCGTAGTGGAAATGCACGCTGATGCCATGTATCGTCAAGATCGTGCCAAAATCAGCGGTAATTCTGTTATGAACATAACCCCCAATGTTTGCCTCCTGACCGTTCCTCTGCTCCGATAAACCGACGGTTGGTACTGTTGGCATATGAATGCCTGTGTACATTTGAATTTGGAACTGCGGTCGAAGCATTCGGACGTACCGATGAGGTACTGGGTGAACCACTGTATGACCTGTCTGTTGCTTCAGTGGAAGACGGCCCTTTTGGTGCGCAAGGCGGTGTGCGGATCGTGGTTGATGGCGGGCTGGAATTGCTCGAAGGCGCGGGGACTATTGTCATTCCTGGTTGGCGTAGTGTTCACGATACGGCATCAGAACGGCTCATTGCCGCACTGCAAAGGCACACCGCGACGGCTCGCGTATTGTGTCAATTTGCGCAGGGAGTTTTGTTCTCGGTGCAGCGGGCTTATTGGATGGTAAACGTGCCACCGCGCATTGGAACAGCACTGACATTCTGGCGCAGAGGTTTCCTAACGTGCAGGTCGAGCACGGCATGATTTACGTCGATGAAGGTAGCGTGATTACGTCTGCGGGGGCGCCGCGGGGTGGATTTGTGTCTGCATCTGATCCGGCGTGATTACGGAGTCGATGTCGCCAATCGTACTGCTCGCCGTATGGTCACACCGCCACTGCGCGAAGGCAGTCAGGCGCAGCTTATCCAACAACCTGTGCCGTTACGTCAGGCGAAAACGCTCGCTCCGCTGCTCGACGATTTGCGTAGTCATCTGAAAATGCCATTGGTGATTGAGCAACTTGCTGCGCAGGTCGGTATGAGTCGCCGCACGTTCTTGCGCCGTTTTCACGAGGCTACGGGCACAACGCCGGGCGAATGGATGCTGAGAGTGCGGCTGGAAAAGGCCTGTGCGCTACTGGAAAACGAAAGACTGAGCATCGATCGTGTGGCAGAACAAGCGGGTTTCGGCTCGCCTGAAACGCTGCGACATCATTTTCGGCAACGGCTTAACACGACGCCGACGCGCTGGCGCAAAGCATTTAGAGAGCGAATGAGCAGTACGCTAATCACCGGGGAATGAGCCTACCTGGAGAGCGGGACATAAGGAAAAAGCACTCCCCGGATAGGATCCGGGAGTGGAGTAAAGGCATGAAGGATAGGCGCGCGTTAGTCTTGCGCTAGCGTAGCGACCATCACCGCTTTGATGGTGTGCATACGGTTTTCCGCCTGATCGAACACGATGCTGTGCGCGGATTCAAAGACCTCATCCGTGACTTCCATTCCACCGTGCAGACCATACTGTTCCGCCATTTGTTGGCCCATTGTCGTCTGATCGTCGTGGAACGCAGGCAGACAGTGCAGGAACTTCACCTGTGGATTACCCGTTGCGGCGATCATCGCCATGTTTACCTGATACGGCTTCAGCAGCGCGATACGCTCCTGCCAGGTCTCTTTCGGTTCTCCCATGGAAACCCAGACGTCGGTATAAATGAAATCTGCGCCCGCAACGCCAGCGGCGATATCTTCCGTCAGCGTAATGCTACCGCCGGTTTGTGCCGCCGCCGCCTGACACTCTGCGACCAGACCGGCATCCGGCCAGCAGGCTTTTGGTGCGACAAGGCGTAAGTCCAGCCCGGTCAGCGCCGCCGCTTCCAACATGGTGTTGCCCATGTTGTTGCGCGCATCACCCACGTAAACGAGCGTCATGTCTGACAGCGGTTTACCCGGTAAATGCTCCTGCATCGTCAGCAGATCCGCCAGCAGTTGCGTAGGGTGGAATTCGTTCGTCAGCCCGTTCCAGACCGGAACGCCCGCGTATTGCGCCAGCGTTTCAACAATTTGCTGGCCATAGCCGCGATATTGAATGCCGTCGTACATTCTTCCCAGTACGCGAGCGGTATCTTTGATGGACTCTTTATGGCCGATTTGGCTGCCGCTTGGGCCGAGATAGGTCACTTGCGCGCCCTGATCGTATGCAGCAACTTCGAAAGAGCAGCGAGTACGAGTCGAATCTTTTTCGAAGATGAGTGCGATGTTTTTACCTTGCAGGCGGCGGACTTCTGTCCCGTTTTTTTTATCGGCTTTCAGTTTCGTTGACAGGGCTAAAAGATTGGCAATTTCTGCGGGTGTAAAATCCATTAACCTTAAAAAATGACGCTTGTAGAACGGTTGCATGATGTACATCTCCATGTGGCTCAACATCACCGGTTGAATTAAAATTCACTTTATATGTGTAATTATTCAAATTCAAGTGGTGATATCAAACTTTGTGGTGGAGCAAGCCGCAGGGCTGTGGGACAATAAGCAATATTACGTCGATTAATGAGGACTGAGGCATGGCAAACCGCGAATTACTGGAAGAACAACGGGAAGAGACACGCCTGATCATTGAAGAACTGCTCGATGATGGCAGCGATCCTGACGCGCTCTATACCATTGAACACCATTTCTCTGCTGAGAAGTTTGAAGTGTTGGAAAAAGTCGCCGTAGAAGCCTTCAAGCTGGGCTATGAAGTGACGGATGCGGAAGAGCTGGAAGTGGAAGATGGCGTGTTGCTGATGTGCTGTGATGCCATCAGTGAAGTTGCGCTCAATGCGGAACTGATCGACGCACAGGTAGAACAGCTGCTGGCGCTGGCAGAACGCCACGGTGTGAATTACGACGGGTGGGGCACCTACTTCGAAGATCCAGATGGTGAAGGCGAAGAGGACGGGGATGATGAAGATTTTTATGATGAAGATGATGATGGCAAGCGCCATTAATTATTGAATCGTTCATCTCGAAGCTCTCGCCTCACTAAATGCCGCAGGAATATCCTGCGGCGTTTTTATTCGGCATGACAACGCCTTATTCCCGTACTTTCAGCCTATTACAGCATTTTCAGCATCGTCACTTCACAATCGGTGTGGCCCGTGTTGCCCATTGAGTGCGGAATCAGCTCGAAGCCCAGCGATTCATACAGTCGGATTGCACTGGTCAGGTGGCCGGTTGTTTCCAGATAGCAGCGGCGAAAGCCGTGCTGACGTGCAAAATCAAGCGCCTGTATCGCTAACTGACGCGCCAGTCCTTTGCCTCGCGCGACGGGCAGGAAATACATTTTCTGCAATTCACACACATCGTCTTCACCCGCGACCAGTGGCGCAATACCGCCGCCGCCAACCACGCGGCCTTCGAATTCAATCACCCAGTAGGCGCTTTGCGGCTGGCTATAGAGGGCAAACAGCGCGTCCAGATTGGGATCGGAAACGGTGTAGCCTTTATCGGCCGTCAAACCAAATTCGGCGGAAACCTGACGAATGACCTGAGCGATAGCAGCATCGTCTCGCGCGGTGATTGGGCGTACCTGAAGATTGGCGAAGGTCGCGGTTGTCATAATACGTACTCTTGCTCTTACGGTTTACGAGGGGAATGATTCTGGTCGATTGTAATACCATTTCAGGCCACATCGATGCAACGCCTATCCCCGTTCTTCCTGCTGTGTTTTGAATAGTCTCTGTGGTGACTTTTATTCCATACCCACACTAACGCGTCAGCATTTTCTACTGTTAATGCCATAACACGACACCCTGAAGCTAGAATTATCTAAGATATAAGTAAAATTTCCTGCAATATCTCAAGATATAAATATTAAGGTGCACTATTCCTTACGATTTATAAGACTATGCAGTTGTTTAATTACTGTTAACTTTTATTGTTGTCGTTAACAAGACGTGCTTAAATAAGCCGCTTTTTGTATGCCAGTAACGCTTTTAAGCGCTTTATTAGGCTTATTTCTTTTAGGACGAAAGGTTTATGACAATCAATACTTCAGAAAATAGCACGCAGCATCGCGTGCAGTTTCATGGTAAGGCTGGGGAATATTTTGCAATTTGGCTGGTGAATGCGTTATTAACGGTCATCACTCTGGGAATTTATTCTGCCTGGGCTACCGTACGTCGCCGCCGTTATTTTTATGGCAACACGGAAATTAACGGTGACCGTTTTGATTACCATGCAGATCCCATTCAGATTCTCAAAGGGCGTTTGCTGGTTATCGCTGGAATCATTCTGTTTTATATCATATTGGCGATATCACCCACGCTCGGTACTATTATCGCACTGGCATTTGCGGCACTGATTCCAGTTATCGTGATCCGTAACTGGCGTTATAACGCCATTATGTCCAGCTACCGTGGTGTCCGTTTTAACTATCACTGCCAGACGGGCCGCGCATATTGGGTACTACTGCTTTGCCCGATTCTGCTGATGCTGGCTTTTTATATCGCTCTGGTTGTTGTGTTCATGATTGGTATGCAGAGCAATAGCCCTATCCTTATTGGGTTGATTGCACTGGCGATTGCTATTCCGGGGTTTGCTGCGGTAAACGGCATCATGAAAATGATGCAGCTTGATTTCTATGTGAATAACCTGTTCTTCGGCAAAACAGCGTTTAAAGCGGAATTGACGAAAGCGGCATTTATTAAATTCGCCTTGGTTAGCCTGCTGATTTTTGTACCTTTCCTGCTCGCAGCGCTGTCGTTCATGAGCTCCTTCATTTTCACGCTGTTCCAAACCATTATGATGGGCGGCGGCAATGAAGATCTCATACTGACGATGCTACTGAGCAATGCCTTTAATTTTATTATGATGTTCATTGTGGCGCTGCTGGGCGTGCTGGTTTCCAGCAGCTATCTGGTAGTCGCACAGCGTAATTATCTGTTTAACCAGACGTCGATGAATGGCGATGTGAAATTGCACTCTTCCATGCAAACGCTGTCTTACATGGGACTGCTGATAACCAATAGCCTGATCACTATTTTCTCTTTGGGTTGGGCAGCGCCTGTGGCAGAAATTCGTCATGCGCGCTATATCGCGAATGCAACAGCGGTTGAAGGCGATCTGGCACTGCTGCACGTTCAGGCACATCAGGACGCGGCAAACAGCGCACTGGCCGAAGAAGCTGTGCAGGCGCTCGATTTAGGCGTCGGTCTGTAAGTTGTTATATACTCTAAATAATTCGAGTTTCAGGAAGGCCAACGGCTGGCCTTCGGTGAGAGACAGGATGTCTCTCATTTCATCCCGATGAGCTTACTCAGGTAAGTGATTCGGGTGACAAATCTGCCGGGAGCAGATTTGAACGCTGCGTGCAGCGGCCCTTCAGGGCGAGGCCCACGACGGGCCGAGTATTTGAGCGTAGCCAACGCACATGCAACTTGAAGTATGACGAGTATAAGGCAGGAATATGAATATTGAGGGGCATTATCAATACCCCGGATTGGCGGCCCGCGTGGCCGCTTCTCTTCATTTAGCGGACAACGGTTCGATGATGGTGCTGAACACCGGGTCATCGAACACGACATTTGCGCTGGAGCAGGTTACGGTTTCCGATGCGCTGGGTTCCATCCTCTGACACTCACGTTTCCCGACGGCGGCCGCTTTGTGCCTGCCGACGATCCCACTTTTCGTACGTGGTATTCCGCACGCCGCCGTCCGGGGCTTGTCCATCGTCTGGAACGCCATAAGCGCGGTGTTATTCTCACGCTGTTCGCCACGATCCTGATAGTCATAAACTACGTTTACGTGGTGCTACCGTGGGCGAGTTCCGCGCTGGCGCTACGCATGCCTACCGTTATCGAGCAGCAACTGGGACAAAATACGTTGACGCTGTTGCGGCACAGTGATTTTAAGCCCTCCAAACTGTCTGTTGAGCGCCAGCAGGCGATGCAAACACTGTTTCAGCAGGTTATGCCGCCTGATATGCGGGAAGATAAAACGCCGTTGCGCCTGGAGATCATGTCTGCGCCTATCGGGCCGAATGCCTTTATGTTGGCGGATGGCACGCTGATTATCAGCGACGATCTGGTGACATTGGCGAAAAATGACAATGAGCTGGCCGCGGTGATGCTGCATGAAATGGGGCATCACGCTTACCGTCACCCAATGCGTATGGTCGTGCGCTCATCGCTGGTATCGCTGACATTCATGTGGATGACGGGAGATGTTAGTGGCATAGGGGATACCTTGTTGCAGTCTGCTGCTTTCATCAACGAGATGCAGTTCTCCCGAGATATGGAACGAGAAGCCGATGCATGGGCAATAGCAGAAATGCAGCAGCAAGGGCGTTCGCTACAGTCGATGCAGGCGATGTATCAGGCTTTGGTTACTAACGACCGCAGCCATGATGAAGTGGAATCGATGGATTTGCCTGACTGGCTGAGTACGCACCCGGATATGGATGAGCGGCTGAAAGCGATTGAAAGAGAGATGAATAAGCACTAATTCTCCGTTTCCGATTCTCAACCCCGATTTAACCCCTGTCTTATGTTGATCGTGTGCGGTGTCACCGTGCACGATCCTTTTCTTGCTATAAATTCGAGCAAAAAATGCGCGATGCGCTATTTTTATGCGCATTTATTTCAGGTTGAAGGTATGGAAAACGTGGCAAAACGCTTAGGCAGGAATGCGTTAAATATCATCCTATTAAAAACTTCATGTAGAATCTTTTGTGATAAATAAAAATTCAGAGAATAATCTCTTTTATTATTAGTCCGCCTATGTTTATTGGGATTTTTCCTAATAGACATTAAAATCGCGGCTTCACGACTTCATGATTACCGAAGAGTTATTTATGATTAATCGAATATTATCAGGGGTGGTGGGCGCATTTCTGTTAATGCTGTCACCATTAACGCATGCACAGGCCAATTTCCCAGAGCCCAAAGAAGGCGACTGGATTGCGCCAGAATTTACCTTCAACAGTGGCGAAAAATTAAAAGATCTGCGTATTCACTATTACACGATCGGTGATAAAACCAAGCCTGCCGTCTTATTGCTACATGGAACGAACCAGCCGATTAAAGCGCTGCTCGCAAATGGCTTTGGCGGAGAGCTGTTCGGGCCGGGTCAGGCGCTGGATAGCAGCAAATACTTTATTATCATGCCGGAGAGCATTGGTTCTGGAAAATCTTCCAAACCGTCAGACGGCCTGCGGATGAAATTCCCGCAGTACGACTATAACGATATGGTGCAGGCACAATATCGCTTAGTCAAAGAAGGCCTGGGTGTTAACCACCTGCGGCTGGTGATGGGATATTCCATGGGTGGCATGCAAACCTGGCTCTGGGGTGAAAAATACCCGGACATGATGGATGCGCTGGTGCCAATGGCGTCGCTGCCAAATGAACTGTCTGGTCGTAACTGGATGATGCGTCGCATCCTGATTGAATCCATCAAGAACGATCCGGTCTGGAATAATGGCGAGTACACGCAGCAGCCGCCAACGCTGAAAACGGCCAGCATTATGTTCAGTATCGCCACTACTGGCGGCACGCTGGCATACCAGAACAAAGCGCCAACGCGTGCACAGGCGGATAAACTGGTCGAAGAGCGCCTTGCGGCCCCTTCGAACAGCGATGCGAATGACTTTATTTATATCTGGGGTTCATCCGCAAATTATAACGCGGCACCGGAACTGAATAAGATTAAGGCCCCTGTTCTGATAATTAACTCTGCGGATGATGAGCGTAATCCTGTTGAAACAGGCATCCTGGAGAATGAGCTTAAGAAAATTAAGCAGGCGACGCTGTTCCTTATTCCTGCCAGCAAAGAAACCAGCGGGCATGGCACGATGATGTCGGCGAAGTTTTATAAAGATGAGCTGCAACGTTTCTTAGAAAAAAGTCCGTCTCAGAAAAATAATAAAAAATAAATCTTAATGACCGACAGAGAGTCTATTTTCTTTCGGTCATCGTCTTCTTTATACGTTTCTTTATTTTATTACGGTTTTATAACGAATTTATTTCGGTTCGTGGGTTTAACACGTCTGGAAAAATAACGACCATTACGTAAATAACTGAACGGCTCCGCTGTAGAGCTGGCGCTCACCCTCTCTTATTTCAGACCACAGGGACAATTTATGTTTCGTAAGATAAAGATCCGTACTGCACTCAGCATGATGGTGTTTTCGTTAGCGGCGTTACTGCTTTTTGTCGGCATTCTAGGGTTGGTTGCGGTTCAGTCAGGAAACAAATCATTTGCCCGTGTTGATATGGAAGTGCTGCCAGGGCTGGTCGCGCTGAATGACAGCTCTGAACTGCTGTTGCGTGGTCGGTTGGATTTGCGTTTGTACGAATCATTAATGGGGAAAGGGGATGTCGAGGCGGCTAAAGTTGCGCTGGGACGCGCCAGAACCAAAGTTGATGGGGCCAGCGAAAAATGGCAGGAGTACCTGAAATATCCGCAGTCCGAAGAAGAAAAAGTGATTTCTGCGGATATGGCCGAGAAGCGCAATACGCTGATGCAGGACTTTATCGATCCGGCATTTGCAGCGCTTAACGCAGGAAATCTGGATGAATATCGCCAGCGTGCCGGGAAATCGACGGTGCTGTATGCCGCGTTTGATAAATCCTCTAAAGCGCTGGTGGCCTTTAAGCTGAAGAGCATTGATGAAGCCTACGCGGATTCGAATGGGCGTGTGAAGCTGATGGAAGCCATTCTGTATGCGGCGATCGCTTGCGCATTGCTACTGGCTATGCTGGCCTGGTCTGTCATGACCAATATGATCGTGAAGCCGCTGAATCAGGCTATTTCCGTCTTTGACCGCATTGCTGAAGGCGACCTGCGTGCGCAGATTGATAGCAGCGGAAAAAACGAAATCGCACACCTGTTTGCTGCGGTTCAACGCATGCGTGATGGGCTGGAAAACATGGTGCGTGTGGTACGTAACGGGACCGATGCGATCAGTGTCGGGGTTGAGGAAATTGCCTCCGGCAACATCGATCTCTCCAGCCGTACCGAGCAGCAGGCGGCCTCGTTGGATGAAACGGCGTCAAGTATGGAGCAGATCATGTCGACGGTGAAAAACAACGAAGACAATACGCGTAAAGCCAACGATCTGGCGCTGAAAGCCTCTAATTCTGCGTCTCGCGGCGGTAATGTCGTCTCCGAAGTGGTGGATACCATGCGTTCCATCAAGCAGAGTTCTGCCAAGATCTCCGACATTGTTGGCGTGATCGATGGCATCGCCTTCCAGACTAACCTGTTGGCGCTGAACGCCGCAGTGGAATCGGCGCGTGCGGGTCAATACGGTAAAGGCTTTGCGGTGGTGGCTTCTGAAGTGCGGATGCTGGCTGCACGCAGTGCGACAGCAGCGAAAGAGATCGGCACCATGATCGATGATTCTCTCAGTCGTATTGAAAAGGGGGCAGGTCTGGTTGAAGTCGCCGGCAACACCATGGACGAAGTGCTGATGGATGTGAAAAAAGTGGTCGATATCATGGATGAGATCACGCTGGCTTCCAGCGAACAGAGCCGCGGCATTTCGCAGATCAATATCGCCATCAATCAGATGGATGGTGTGACTCAGCAGAACGCATCATTGGTATCAGAAGTGGCAACCTCGGCGAATGCGCTTCAGGAGCAGGTTGTTAACCTGCAACAGTCCGTTTCCCGTTTCCAGATCGCAAGAGAAAACATGGAGATGGATAATGTGCTGCCCGGCTTGCGTCAGAACATTGCCCTGGCCGATGCCCGCTAATCGTTAACCGATCGCCATCGCCTGTTTTCGCTCATGCTGGTTGGGCTGCGAAGACAGGCGATTCATGTACGTACTCATCAATCCATAAATGGTGTGGAATCGATAAACGGCACGGGAACCGTTAACGTTAGCCAGACGCCGTTATCCGCCTGATAAAAAATGAACCCCTGCTGATGCATTTCCAGCGTCTTTATTTTCAGCACTGTGGGCTTGCCATGCCGTTGGCCGACGGTTATCGCTGTCGCCTCATCGGCAGACAAATGCACATACTGACGTGAACCGGGACGCAAACCCTGCTGATTGATTGAATCGATAAATCGGGTTGCGGTGCCGTGGTAAAGAAATTCGGGTGGGACTTTAGGCTCGTAACGCATATCGACCTGTGCTGACGAGTGTCCCTGTGCTGCGCGGATTGATAACCCATTTGCTGAAATAGAAAAACGCTTTTTGTCACTGTTATCGACGACGGATTGAATCACTTCTCTGGTTAGAAGACGTCCGTCTTTTGCCGCACAGCTAATCAGCTCGGCAATATTTGCCCATCCTTCGCTGTTCAACGTTAATCCAATGGCTTCGGGCTTGTGCCGTAAAACGTAGCTCAGAAATTTGCTGACATCATCATGCTTCGTGTTGCTCATTGTGTTACTCCATTCCTGCATCGTGCGAAGTGAATAGATTGTAATTGAAAGCCTTTTTATTCGAGCAAAAATAAAAAGCCCCGTTTTGCAACGAGGCTTTTGTACTGACCATACTACCGTCTGGAAACCGGTTAGCGTTACAGCGCAGCGATCACTGCTTGCTGCTCCAACAGTTTGGCTTTCGCTACGGCATAGCCGTCCATCTTCTCACGCTCTTTGGCGACGACCGCTTCCGGCGCGCGCGCCACAAAGCCTTCATTGGACAGCTTGCTTGCGATGCGCTCAATCTCTGCTTCGAGTTTTGCTACTTCTTTCGCCAGACGATCCAGCTCTGCCGCTTTGTCGATCAGGCCAGCCATCGGAATTAGCAGCTCGGCGCCGTCGATGAGTTTAGTGACGGAAACCGGACCTTTATCGCCTGCAGGCAGCACAGTGATGTTTTCCAGACGCGCCAGCGTTTGGATGAAGCTGCGGTTCTCTTCCACGCGACGCTGTGCTTCAGCCGTGGCGTCACGCAGTAACACTTCCAGCGGTTTGCCCGGCGCGATGTTCATTTCCGCACGAATGTTACGCACGGCGATGATCGCCTGCTTAATCCACTCCAGATCGTTCAACGCCAGCGTATCTTCCTGCGCAGCGTCGAACTCAGGGAACGGCTGCAACATGATCGTGTCGGCGCTAATGCCTTTCAGCGCTTTAACGCGTAACCAGATGGTTTCGGTAATGAACGGAATAATCGGGTGCGCCAGACGCAGCAGCGCTTCCAGTACGGTAACCAGCGTATGGCGCGTACCGCGCAGCTCCGCTTCTGAACCGCCATTCATCACAGGCTTCGTCAGCTCCAGATACCAGTCGCAGAACTGGTTCCAGGTGAATTCGTACAGAATACCGGCCGCAATATCAAAGCGATAGCCGTCCAGCGCTTCACGATAGGCTTTCACCGTACGGTTGAATTCTGCCAGAATCCAGCGGTCAGCCAGCGACAGCACTTTCTCGCCTGCGCCAAAGCCACAGTCCTGATCTTCGGTGTTCATCAACACAAAACGGCTGGCATTCCACAGCTTGTTACAGAAGTTGCGGTAACCTTCCAGACGCTTCATATCCCAGTTGATGTCGCGGCCAGTTGAAGCAAGCGCCGCCAGCGTAAAGCGCAGGGCGTCTGTACCGTGAGGCTCGATGCCGTTCGGGAACTGTTTCTCGGTACGCTTGCGGATTTTTTCCGCCAGCTGCGGCTGCATCATGTTGCCGGTACGTTTTTCCAGCAGCGCTTCCAGCGAAATGCCGTCCACCATATCCAGTGGGTCGATGACGTTCCCTTTGGATTTGGACATCTTCTGGCCTTCCTCATCACGGATCAGGCCAGTCATGTAGACGGTGTGGAATGGCACCTGCGGTTTGCCGTCTTCGTCTTTGATGAAGTGCATGGTCAGCATGATCATGCGGGCAATCCAGAAGAAGATGATGTCGAAGCCGCTCACCATCACGCTGCTTGGGTGGAATGCTTTCAGATCTGGCGTTTGCTCCGGCCAGCCCAGCGTAGAGAACGTCCACAGGCCGGATGAGAACCAGGTATCCAGTACGTCTTCGTCCTGATTCAGAACGACATCATCAGCGAGGTTGTTTTCACTGCGTACTTCCGCTTCGGTACGTCCTACATAGACGTTGCCGTTCGCGTCGTACCAGGCCGGAATGCGGTGACCCCACCACAGCTGACGGGAAATACACCAGTCCTGAATGTCACGCATCCAGCTGAAGTACATGTTTTCGTACTGTTTTGGTACGAACTGAATGCGACCATCTTCAACGGCTTCTACCGCCGGCTTAGCCAGCACGGCAGCGCGTACGTACCACTGGTCGGTCAGCATCGGTTCAATCACCACGCCGCCACGGTCGCCGTAAGGCACGGTCAGATCGTGCGCCTTGATCTCTTCCAGCAGGCCGAGTTCATCGAATGCGGCGACGAGTGCTTTACGTGCGGCAAAACGTTCCAGACCCTGGAAGGCTTCTGGAATGTCGTTGCTGTAAACGGTGCTGGCTTCACCATTGGTATCAAACACTTCAGCGCTCTGACGGATATCACCGTCGAACGTCAGGATGTTCACCATCGGCAACTGGTGGCGCTTACCGACTTCGTAGTCGTTGAAGTCGTGTGCTGGTGTGATCTTCACGCAGCCAGTGCCTTTTTCCATATCGGCATGTTCATCGCCAACAATCGGAATACGGCGGCCAATCAGCGGCAGGATCACTTCTTTGCCGATCAGATCTTTATAGCGCGGATCTTCCGGGTTAACGGCGATACCGGTATCACCCAGCATGGTTTCCGGGCGGGTGGTAGCGACAACCAGATAGTCTTTCCCTTCGGCGGTTTTCACGCCATTGGCCAGCGGATAGCGAAGGTGCCACATCGACCCTTTCACTTCGCGGTTTTCGACTTCCAGATCGGAAATCGCAGTGCGCAGTTTTGGATCCCAGTTCACCAGACGCTTGCCGCGGTAAATCAGGTCTTCTTTATACAGGCGGACGAAAACTTCTTTCACCGCGTTGGACAGGCCTTCATCCATGGTGAAGCGCTCGCGCTCCCAGTCAACGGAGTTGCCCAGACGGCGCATTTGGCGGGTAATGTTGCCGCCGGATTCGCCTTTCCACTGCCAGATTTTGTCGATGAACGCCTCGCGGCCGTAATCGTGGCGAGTTTTGCCTTCTTCTGCGGCGATCTTGCGCTCAACGACCATCTGCGTGGCGATACCGGCGTGGTCGGTACCTGCCTGCCACAGGGTGTTTTTGCCCTGCATACGCTGATAACGAATCAGCGTATCCATAATGGTTTGCTGGAAAGCGTGACCCATATGCAAGCTGCCGGTGACGTTGGGCGGCGGGATCATGATACTGAAGCTTTCTTTACTCGTGTCGCCGTGCGGCTTGAAGTAGCCTTGTTTTTCCCAGTGTTCGTAGAGCGGCTGCTCGATATCTTGCGGGTTATATTTCGTTTCCATTATGCTCAAAATTCAGTGAGTTGGCGGCGTAGCCGTGGTCAAGTGGAAGCCGACGCTGCGATAAGTTTTATAGCGGTCGCGCGCCAACTGTTTCAAGGATTCTTCGTAAGGGACAAAGTCTATCACTTCATGGAAAGCGGTGGCAAAATCTGCGAACTGTGGCAACAGGCTAATCAGCAGATCCCGTGGCGCATTGCCACGCCGCTGCGGCCAGGACAGTTCGACCGGCGCACCGTGACGCGGCCCTTCGCCTGCCAGATTATGCGGCACGAACGCATTAGGATCGCGTTGCCACAGCGCCTCGTCGAGCCTGATGGCCTGCTGCTCGTCTTCGCAGGCAATCAGCACGCGCTTTCCTGCTCGCCAACGTTCTGCCGCCAGATCGCATGCCAGTGCCTCATGGGCGCTGAGCTCACCGCTTTTGCTGTCGTGTTCGAGAAGATAGAACGTTGCGTTTTTCATTGTTTACACTATTGATTGCTAAGAGCCAGAAAGTGATAAGGGCCGGAAATCCGGCCCATAAGACGACAATGACATGATAAGGCCATTGCCCTGACGCGAAAGCCTTATTCTACGTCGTTCTGTCCAGCGCGGTTAAGCAAGAACTGTGATAACAGCGCGACCGGACGACCCGTAGCCCCTTTGGCTTTACCGGAGCGCCAAGCGGTGCCTGCGATATCCAGATGCGCCCAGCTGTATTTACGCGTAAAGCGCGACAGGAAGCAGCCTGCGGTAATCGCGCCGCCCGGACGGCCGCCAATGTTTGCCATATCGGCAAAATTGGATTCCAGCTGTTCCTGGAATTCGTCGGTCAGCGGCAGACGCCACGCGCGGTCGCCAGACTGTTCGGACGCGCTCAACAGCTCGTGTGCCAGTGGATTGTGGTTCGCCATCAGCCCAGTGATGTGGTGCCCCAGCGCAATCACGCACGCGCCGGTCAGCGTCGCGACGTCAATGACGACATCCGGCTCATAGCGCTCAACGTAGGTCAGCGTATCACACAGGACCAGACGGCCTTCTGCGTCGGTGTTCAGCACTTCTACCGTTTGGCCGGACATCGTGGTCAGCACGTCACCCGGACGGTAGGCACGTCCATCGACCATGTTTTCACAGCCAGCCAGCACGCCGATGATGTTCAGCGGCAGCGCCAGTTCGGCCGCCATACGCATCACGCCGTAGACCGTGGCCGCGCCGCACATGTCGTACTTCATTTCGTCCATGCTGTCGGCAGGCTTGATGGAGATGCCGCCTGAATCGAACGTCAGCCCTTTACCTACCAGCACAATCGGGCGGGTTTCCGGGTTTGGATCGCCTTTATATTCGATCACGGACATCAGCGATTCATTCTGCGAGCCCTGACCCACGGCCAGATAGGCATTCATGCCCAGCTCTTTCATCTGCTGTTCGCCAATCACGCGCGTGATGATGTTCTGGCTGTAGGTATCGGCCAACTGACGCGCCTGCGAAGCCAGATAGGCGGCATTACAGATATTTGGCGGCATGTTGCCGAGATCTTTCGCGGCTTTGATGCCTGCAGCAATTGCCAGACCGTGCTGAATGGCGCGCTCGCCGCTGGTCAGCTCACGGCGCGTTGGCACATTGAAGACCATTTTGCGCAGCGGACGGCGCAGTTCGACCTTGTTGCTCTTAAGCTGATCGAAGGTATACAGCGTTTCTTTGGCGGTTTCGACCGCCTGACGCACTTTCCAGTAGGTGTTACGGCCTTTCACGTGCAGTTCGGTCAGGAAGCAGACCGCTTCCATCGAGCCGGTTTCGTTCAGGGCGTTGATCGTTTTCTGAATCACCTGTTTGTACTGGCGTTCATCAAGCTCGCGTTCTTTTCCGCAGCCAATCAGCAGGATGCGTTCGGAAAGAATGTTAGGTACATGGTGCAAGAGCAGTGATTGCCCCACTTTGCCTTCTAATTCACCACGGCGAAGCAACGCGCTGATATAGCCGTCGCTGATTTTATCGAGTTGTTCGGCAATAGGGGACAGACGACGCGGTTCAAACACGCCGACGACAATGCAGGCACTGCGTTGTTTTTCCGGGCTACCGCTTTTTACGCTGAACTCCATGTACTCTCCTGAATCTTAAAGACAAAGGCGGGGGCAACGGCTAGAATGTGACACTCCGTAATACTTTCCCGCCGTTGCGTTAACATAACCTGTGTTAATCTTAACGACGTAGCGAACCTGTTTTAGTGACTAATAAGCAGGTTCTGATACAACTGCTCAAACGCAATGTGTTGTAATACCGTTTTAGCTAAGAGGGCTGCCAAAAATGAGTATAAATGGCGCGTTAGCGAAGAAACTATCGATTTTCCTGCAAAAAGACAAGTTTTCACAGGCGTAATTAAGCGTGATCATCATTCGATATCTGGTACGGGAAACCTTCAAGAGCCAACTGGCCATCCTTTTCATTCTGTTACTGATTTTCTTTTGTCAGAAATTAGTGCGGATACTGGGCGCCGCGGTTGATGGTGAAATCCCGACAAATTTGGTTATCTCCCTGTTGGGATTGGGCGTGCCAGAGATGGTGCAGCTTATCCTGCCATTGAGCCTGTTTCTTGGCGTATTGATGACGTTTGGCCGCCTCTATGCGGAAAGCGAGATCACTGTTATGCACGCCTGTGGGCTGGGCAAGCGCGTGTTGCTGAAAGCCGCGCTGGCTCTGGCGGTATTCACTGCCATTATCGCCACCATTAACGTTATGTGGCTTAGCCCGTGGTCGTCCCGGCATCAGGAAGAAGTGCTGGCGGAAGCGAAGGCGAACCCCGGCATGGCGACGCTGGTCGAAGGGCAATTCCAGTCTGCGCAGGGCGGTAACGCGGTGCTGTTTGTTGGCAATGTGAAAGGCTCGGAGTTTCAGCATGTCTTTCTGGCGCAGTTGCGCCCCAGCGGTAACGCGCGGCCTTCTGTCGTGGTTGCCGATCGCGGTCATATCAAACAAAACGAAGACGGTGCGCAGGTCGTGACGCTGGATAACGGTTCGCGTTACGAAGGCACGGCGTTGCTGCGTGATTTTCGTATCACCGATTTCACCAACTATCAGGCCGTGATTGGCCACCAGAGCGTGACGCTAAATAATAGCGACGTGCAGCAAATGGATATGCAAACCCTGTGGCATTCGGACGCACACGATGCGCGCGCAGAGTTCCACTGGCGCCTGACGTTGATTCTTTCGGTGCTGATCATGGCGCTGATGGTGGTGCCGCTGAGTGTGGTGAACCCACGTCAGGGCAGGGTGCTAAGCATGCTGCCTGCGATGCTGCTGTACCTGATCTTCTTCCTGCTGCAAAGCTCGCTGCGTTCTAACGCCAGTAAAGGAAAAATCGATCCAATGGTATGGGTCTGGCTGACCAACCTGATGTACTTCGGCATCGCGCTGATGCTTAACCTGTGGGATACCGTGCCGATGCGCAAAGTGCGTGCCCGCTTTAAGCCTCGTACTTTTAAAATACAAGGAGCGGCCTGATGTTTGGTGTATTAGACCGCTATATTGGCAAAACGATTTTCACCACCATCATGACGACGCTGTTCATGCTGGTGTCGCTCTCCGGCATCATCAAGTTTGTCGACCAGTTGCGTAAAGTCGGGCAGGGCGAGTATTCGGCGCTGGGCGCCGGGCTGTACACGCTGCTCAGCGTCCCCAAAGATATTGAGATCTTCTTCCCGATGGCGGCGCTGCTCGGCGCATTGCTCGGGCTAGGCCAGCTCGCCACTCGCAGTGAACTGGTGGTGATGCAGGCTTCCGGCTTTACCCGCTTGCAGATTGCGACTGCCGTGATGAAAACCGCAATCCCGCTGGTGCTGTTGACGATGGCGATTGGCGAATGGGTGTCTCCGCAGGGGGAACAGATGGCGCGTAACTACCGTTCTCAGATGATCTCCGGTGGGTCGATGATCTCTACGCAGGGCGGGCTGTGGGCAAAAGATGGCAATGACTTTATCTATATCGAACGGGTTGCGGGCGATAAAGAGCTATCTGGCGTTAACATCTACCACTTCGACGATAACAACAAGTTGCTCTCTGTACGCTATGCGGCCTCCGCTGAGTTTGAAGATGACAGGAATGTCTGGAGGCTGTCACAGGTTGATGAATCGGATTTGAGCGATGGGAAACAGATTGGCGGTAGCCAGACGCTTAGTGGTGAATGGAAAACCAACCTGACGCCGGACAAACTGGGCGTGGTAGCGCTGGAGCCTGATGCGCTGTCGATCCGCGGGCTGCATGATTACGCTAAGTACCTGAAACAAAGCGGGCAAGAGTCGAGCCGTTACCAACTGAACATGTGGAGCAAGATCTTTGCGCCGGTCTCCGTGGCGGTGATGATGCTCATGGCGGTCTCTTTCATCTTCGGCCCGCTGCGCAGCGTCTCGGCGGGTTCACGCATCGTGATTGGTATCAGCTTCGGTTTCCTCTTCTACCTGCTAAATGAGATTTTCCGCCCGCTCAGCCTGGTCTATGGCATTCCGCCTATCTTGGGCGCTATCTTGCCGAGCTCGGTGTTTCTGTTCATCAGCGTGGCGTTGCTGCTGAAACGCCGATAGCACCAGCTAAACCAGAGAAAGCGCCGAGTGGATTCCCCCTCGGCGTTTTTATTGTCAGCTTTAAACCACCTCCTCGGGAGGTGGTGATTGTCCCTGTGAGGCTATAGCCTGAAGGAAGCCCATGCCAGAAAATTCCAGCTTACTCACCACAAGTAAGAAGGAAATCACTGACATGAGCAGTTATAGAAGTTCAGCACATGTGTTTTGGCGTTGCAAATACCACTTGGTTTGGACCCCAAAATATCGCTACAAGATTTTAACGGGCACAGTAGGGAAAGAGCTTTACCGTTCGATTTACATACTTTGCAATATGAAAGATTGCGAGATATTGGAACTAAATGTTCAACCAGACCATGTTCATCTTGTAGTGATGGTTCCACCGAAACTCTCAATTTCAACGCTAATGGGCGTCCTGAAAGGGCGCACTGCTATTCGTCTCTACAATAAATTCCCGCATATAAGAAAGAAACTGTGGGGTAATCACTTTTGGGCTAGAGGATACTTTGCGG
The DNA here is from genome assembly GCA_021907015.1 of Pectobacterium sp. PL152. GTDB lineage: Bacteria > Pseudomonadota > Gammaproteobacteria > Enterobacterales > Enterobacteriaceae > Pectobacterium. The sequence continues at coordinate 2,981,267 of CP091064.1, forward strand.
ACACGGTGGGAGTGAACGAAGAAATTATCAGACGTTACGTGAGGCATCAGGATAAGAAAGACCAAGAGTACGAACAGCAAATGGAGTTATTGCAGGATTAAAACGGACAAGGCCCCCTTTTAGGGGGCCCCACTTAAAGCCACCTCTTCAAGAGGTGGATTTTTACTGTGAGTGACAGATTGCCCTCAGCAATGCTCATTACCACACCATTGTGAAGGTAAAAAGTCATAACACGTTGCTAAAGATGATTTTTTCAGCACTTAACCGAATGCGGAGTGGATTAACGTTGCGCGTGGGCCGTCAAACGGTATAATGCACCCGTTTTCCGCATACTACTTCTGTGCCGAAGTGGCGAAATCGGTAGACGCAGTTGATTCAAAATCAACCGCCGCAAGGTGTGCCGGTTCGAGTCCGGCCTTCGGCACCATAGTATGAAAATCAAGTCACCTCAGGGTGGCTTTTTATGTCCAAAATCATCCGAGCACATCCGTTGCATTCCAGACTCCGCAGGGGCATCCCCACTTCGATTAGAAATGAGCCCCAAAATGAAGCTCAACGCCCACCAAGTCGAGACTGCCAAGCCAAAAGATAAAACCTATAAGATGGCGGCTTGTATCTTGAGATCACCACGCGGGGATCGAAATACTGGCGGATGAAGTACCGTCGCCCAATCGATAAGAAAGAGGACAGGTTAGCTTTTGGCGTCTGGCCGACGGTTCCCCTGCCGATGCTCGCGCTAAACGTGGTGACGCTAAAAAGTTGCTGGTTCAGGGCATTGATCCTAAAGCCGAGCAAAAGAAGTACATGCAGAATCCGCGGGGTATATACCTTTGAAACGGTCGCCCGTCAGTGGCACGCCAGTAACAAGCGCTGGGGGATTACCATCGATCGCGGGTTATCCGGTATTTGGAAATGTATATTTTCCCGAAATCGGCTCATCTGATATTCGTAAGCTGAAAACCAGCCACCTTTTGGCACCGATCAAAGCCGTGGATGATCGGGCAAGCATGACGTCACTCAACGGCTGCAACAGCGCATTACGGCGATTATGCGTTACGCTGTCTAGCATGATTACATTGAATCTAACCCTGCTGGCGATATGGCCGGGGCGCTAACTACGACTAAAGCCCGTCACTATCCGGCTTTACCTTCTGTCCGGTTCCTGAATTTCTTTCACGTCTGGCGTCCTACCGTGGCCGATTACTGACCCGCTGTGCGGTGGAGTTAATGCTGCTGACGTTTGTCCGTTCCAGTGAACTGCGTTTCGCTCGGTGGCGTGAGTTTGATTTTGATAGCGCTGAATGGCGTATTCCCGCACAACGAGAAGAAATTGAAGGTGTGAGATATTCCTATCGTGGCATGAAAATGAAAGAAGAGCATGTTGTGCCTCTGAGCAATCAGGCGCTTGCTGTATTGGAAAAATTACGAGCCTTGAGCGGTGATAATCCCCGGCTTTTCCCCAGCGATCACAATCCTGAAAAGGTGATGAGTGAAAACACGGTCAATAGCGCGCTGCGTACTATGGGTTATGACACCAAGACGGAAGTGTGCGGGCACGGTTTCAGAACGATGGCGCGGGGTGCGCTAGGCGAGTCTGGCTTGTGGAGTGATGACGCGATAGAACGACAGCTAAGCCACTCTGAACGCAATAATGTGCGCGCGGCATACATTCACACGTCTGAGTATCTTGACGAGCGCCGCCTGATGGTGCAACGGTGGGCTGATTATTTGGATGTAAATCGGGAGCGGTATGTGAAGCCGTATGATTTTACTAAGAACGTGTGCTAATTTTAAATATTATGCGCATGTATCCAATTGTATATTAATAAACATATTTGGTGGTTAACTAAATTAAATGATTGGGAGGCATCCCTCCCGTTATCACATTTAACTGACTCTTGATTTTTATATGGGCCACAACTCCAACTGAAGAGATTTTTCCTAGTTTGTACCACTTTTGATAAAGTTTTGGTGGTAAATCGGGGAGTACTTCCTCAAGTTGCCTTTATGGATATATTGTAAAGTGTTATTTAGTAAGTTATCACCAAATCCTCATAGTCCAAACATGAAGGTTCGCATTCGCATTTCTTTAACTCAATGCATTCGCAACTATATTTATAGTTAATTTTTTTAGAATTGAAAGCCAGAAATCCCCATGAGTATTATCAAGTTCTAATGCAGTTTTAAGATTGAATCCTTTTTTATGATCAAAATAAAATTTAACTGATTCATCTATAGAGCAAATTTCTTTTAAAAGGTTAAGGATTTCTCTTTTTCACCATTAAATTTAAACTTTTCAATACTTCTTCAATAGTTTCTAATGGCAATAGTGATTCAATTTCATGGACATCTAAAATCTCTACAAATCCTGAACGATTAGTCTTTGAACTAAGAAAGTGTGCGCTTGTACCTCCATAGGGTGCTCGAGGATGACTTTTATCATTATCTACAATGCAAAAAGCAATTTCATTATTCTTAATTGTGCGTTCAAAAGTATCTTTAGTGCTGCCCCCACCGCCATTAAGAGCATTAAAATTAATTGAGCAACGTGATAAATTTTCATTTCTGGCATAAAACGCTGCGATGATTTTGAAAAAATCAGAGTCTAATGGATTTTCACAAACTATTTTTGTTTTCTGTAATTGTGATGAATCATTAAAGTATAAAGGGCCACATACAAACTTGTATCTCTCCCCATATTCTACCCATCTGAAAGATGCATCAGGGATTGTAAAATCGACGGAAATGTAAAATGAAACTTGATTTAATATTGCATGATATTCTCTTAATCCTGATAATGCTTCAGAAGCAAAGTTTTTTGAAGATATGCTGTAAATTCCGCTTTGCTCTTTAATAATGCTATTAAAGAAAACTTTAGATGCAATTACTAAATGCTTTTCTTCTGAGAATGAGCGCAAAATATTTTCAATAGCTATCGTGAATTTACTGTCTAATACATTTTCTTTAGTGGCATTTTCAATATTTATAAGCATTGTTATCTACCTGAAAAAAACCAACAGGCCAATTTTGAGAAAACCATCTTCGTTAAAATACGATTTTGTGACTATGGTTTGCTGTTTTTCATTTTTTCAAATACTAATATTGAAACATCGTCTTCTAAAAGCCCTGTATTATCCTCAATACACTCACCAAGAGCTTCTATCATAGTTTGACTATGTGTCTCAAAAATAATTTTCAAGTCTATTTTATTATCTTTAGCTTTAGTTACTACTTTTGAAAATATTCTTGCTAAATTATGTTGATATGATGGATGAAGATGTAATTCTGGTTGCTCAATGATAAATGTAATCGGTTTTCTGGGAGGTTTGCCCTGCGTTCCGTTTCGAGCCAGATAGCTGTAACTATAGGTAATACCTGTGAGTAACCAAAGCCCATGTCACTTATATTATAATTTTCAACACTCTCACCTGTATTTATCAAAATAGCGAAGTGAGCCCCAGTTTGTTCAACTTTTATAACAAAATCAAAGTTGACTTTAGTCCATTCTTCGAATCTTGATTTATCAATTGGCCTTAATGAATTTAACAGCATTGCTAAATTAGAACCAGTGTGATCTATTTCATTTACTTGTAAATCTTGAAATCGATAGAACCGTTCCGATGTGGCACGAAGTGGTGCTATATATTTCACATTCCTAAATGAGTCAGATAAAGAAATGTTTATCATGTCTATGAGGTTGTTAATATTCCAGCCGATTACAAAAGGATATAATATCTTTACTATATCATCTTGATAAGCATCAAAATTTTTACTGAATGTCTTTTGTTCTTTAAAAGGAATTTTATTAATTTTTTTGCGTGTTTTTTGGAAAAAACTTACTCTTCTAAAAGCATCTGCAACTTGCCCTATATCCGATTTCGTATGAAAGAATGGCTTAATAAACTTAGATGCTGAATCAATAAAAGATGCTTCTAAAGCTCGATCATTTCTAGCACTCCGTAAATAAAATGGGGTGGATGTAATAGGTGCCTCTTCTTTTCCCTTTAGGTGAATGTTCGGTATGAATTGACCAAGGTTTTTGCAATTATTCCATCCCTCTCTAATAATCTATCCTCAGATTCTATCTGTAGCTTAACATTATTACTCTCATCAAGGATAAGTGTTATAGTTGCATCGTCTAGAATGATTTTTATTTTTTTGTTTTGGTCTTCTTATCTTTGGAGTAAACGGTTAATTCTGTATCAATATTGGTATTTTGGTTTGTTAAATCATTAAATCGGTAGTAAGAGTGTTTTGTACTATTTCTGGTGGTACTGAAAGTGAAAAGCTAAATGTGATCTCTCTATTTTCTGAGTTCTTAGAAAGTACATCAGTAAAGTCTCCATAGTCTACATATCTACCGTACCACAATATAGGGCCAGTAGTGTTTTCTTCAACTGATTGGCGAAATAAAGGGAATGTGCGAAGTAATGAACTCTTTCCGCTACTATTCTTACCTACTAAAACCGTTATTGGTTTTAGATCAATAAAAGTTTTACTGACAAAACTTCTGAAATTTTCAAGGCCGATACCTCTAATCATTTTTATTCACCTAAGCTAAATTATATACCGTAAATAATTTTAATCGCAGAAAGGTTGCAAGCGAGGGAACCCTTAATGAAATTACACAAGTAAGTTATTCGGGTGAGCCAGCGCACATGCATCTTGAAGTATGAATGGAATAACATCAACAATAAAGTAAACATCATTACATTTGGCATCCGCGCGCAATGCTATCCCCGCCACGCCTGCCCGCTTTATGTAGCGCTTTTCATTCAGTTGCATGGAGGCGCTCAGGCCGCGCCAGTACTGGCGCTGTAGGGCAGATTCGGGGTAAGTATTGCATGCAAATCCATGTACTGTATGCATGCACGGTCAAAAAATCGCTAGCCAGAGAAAAAGCTCGCAAAAAGCCCACACAGTGGTGGGCGATGTCCTGATATTAATGATAATGAAATTATCATCTGGCTAATTAATTCCGTTGAGTTGAGGCCGGGTAATCTTTATATTTTTCTGCATGACCGGTGACAGCTGAATATCCGGCACCGGCAGATCTTTTCGGTGTGATGGCTGAATAATTTCCTCTATCGACGCCATGGTGCGGAATGTGGCAGAGCATTCAATATTCCGACACTGGTGATAACACCGTTTCACATTATTCGAAAAAATTTTGCTAGTCCGGGTATGCGCTGCATGGCCACAGAACGGGCAAGACATCATGGTTTTTGGCTCCGCGTTTTTAATGCTTCCTCTTTTCTTTCAATTCTTGAAAAATATCGTCCGTTTTGCCGGGCTGGATACTGGTGCGAAATCGGCATGCGGTAATGAAGGAGCATTGAGCCCCAGCGACGACAGCACCGGCTCGTTGCTCATATCAAAGCGGTAGTCATTCGCTTTCACCTTCAGCTTTTCAACAATCAAATCCATTACCACTTTCTCAGGCTTCTGATAGGCGACTCCCAGAGTAAATTCAGAGGTAGTGATATCCAGCATATGCCGCTTTAACTCAATCGCCCGGATCAGGTTTGTACTGATATTATTTAACGCCTGATTAAATTCCCATTCTGCGTAGTCTCGCAGGGCGCTGGCGTGAGCATTAGAGCAATCTTTGCGGATGCATGGCACTTCGCTTTCTGTCTCAGTTGCTCAATGTCCAACTGTGCCAGCAAGCCGTCATACTCCTGCGCCAGCTCACGCTGTGCCAGCCGTTGTGTAATCCCTCCGGTTTTAGTACCACTGCCAATGAGGGGCTCCGGCCAGTTTTTGTCGTGCATAGATCACAGGTGGTATATCACCCAGTAAGCGCATGATGTAGCAGGGATGCTGATGTGGTACTTGTCACAGGTAGTGACGCTAACAAAATCATGCTACTTTAATAAGTGTTATTAACTTTTATTAAACGGTGATGCTCATGGGACAACCTGCGAAACAGACGATCAGTGCTCAGATACCCGCCGAACTTGCGGCTGCGGTTGAAAGCCTGGCTATTGAATTGGATAGATCCAAAAGCTGGGTGATTAAAGAAGCGCTGACCGCAATGATTGAAGAGAGAGCGGCGGCATCAGCGGATTTTGAAAGGTCTTGCTGATGTCGATGCGGGAAGAGTAGTAAGCCATGCAGATGTCATCGATTTCGCCAACAAACTGAAAAAGTCATAATCAATGGAAATACGTTGGACGCAAAAGGCACAGGATGACCTTGAACGTATTTATGGGTTTGCCAGTCAGTACAGTCGGCATCATGCTGACGAGGTGTTAGATCGCTTGATCATCGGAACCACAGGGATTGCTGACCACCGAGAATTGGCGTATCTCAGACAAGATATGAACCACGCGAGGTGAGAAAGATTTTGTTTGATGATTATGAAGTTCACTATGAAATTCAGCACGATACGATTTATATCGTCGATCTTTGGCATACACGAGAAGATCGCTGAATTTCGTTGTTATATCCAGGCCTGCTTATAGTCATATAAGGATACTCATGTTAATCATTCTTGGTGGGTTACCGGGAACGGGGAAATCAACCATTGCTCGTTTATTGGCATCCAGACTGAACGCAGTTTGGTTGCGTATCGACTCTATCGAACAATCACTGATTCGGTCAGAAAAATCACAATGTCTGATATGGGGCCTGCCGGATATCTGGTCGCGTATGCTATCGCTGCGGACAATCTTAAGTTAGGAAACAACGTCATTGCCGATTCGGTAAATCCTCTCGCCATTACTCGGCAGGCATGGCGAGATGTGGCTTCAGAAAGTGCAGCACCTGCGTTGGAAATTGAAATTACCTGTTCCGATAAAGCGCAGCATAAGGAGAGGGTTGAACATCGTAGCGCAGATATTGCTGGGCATGTACTGCCCGACTGGCAGAAAGTCGTCACTCGCCAATATGAAGTTTGGTTATCCACTGATATCACCCTAGATACTTCAGTGTTAACGCCAGAGCAAGCCGTAGAGGTTATTCTCCAGCATATTGAATCACGCAGATTCTGACTTTCAGGCTATGGTGTACTTTATGCTCAGGTTGGCAAAGTGCTACATCACCGGGACAATGCAAGGCTACTGTTGAAGGTAGGTTATCGTAGGGAGCAGTAAATTAAATGCATGATGCTCTGCTGCAATGATATCGTCAGATGCCAATCTTTCCCTTCTAAAACATCTGCGCGGCTTCGAGTCCCAAATTTAACAATTTCAAGCGTTGGTATCTGTGTTGGTATAATGTCTTTATTCTTTATTTTAATTAATATTAAATCATGAGGTTACATGCAATGTGCGAGTCCGGCCTTCGCACCATAGTATGAAAATCAAGTCACCTCAGGGTGGCTTTTTTATGTCCAAAATTCAGATAGCTATACCTTCTTCCTTAGTCTCTTTTCCCTTAACTATCCAGCCTTTCTTAATCACAAAGAAGCACAATCACCATGTAAAGAGCGTGTACCGGAAGGCGGATTGTGCTTATGCTGAAACCAGATTTCTGACTACGTGTTATTCATACAGGTCATGTCTTTTTAATAAACAGGAACCGAGGAGGACGAGTGGAATTAATCGTGACGCACGATATTACCGACAGCGATCGGGAAGAACTTTTGCGGGCCTGAGAAGCTACAATCATCGGTTTATTAATCCTGCCTCTTTTGGGCAAATCGGTATTTTTCACCGCAATAGTACCGGGACTATGCTTGGCGGGCTGATTGCAACCCGTAAAGGATTGTGGCTGTGTATTGATTATTTGTGGGTTGGTGAGGAATCCAGAGGCATGAAGCTCGGTAGCGCGTTGGTGAAAGAAGCGGAACAGGAGGCGATGCGTCTTGGGTGCCGTCATGCGCTTGTGGATACCTTTAGTTTTCAGGCACTTCCTTTCTATGAAAAGCAAGGTTATCAACTGCAAATGTCTTTACCCGATTTCCCTGAGGAAGGCATGCTAAGGCACTATCTAATAAAGAAGAATATGCAGGCTGCATGATAGTTATCCGCCCATTGACCAATGACAAAGTAGATAAGGTGTGGCCTTCTTTATAATCAGGCCCGTTTCTCTTCTCATTGGTGTGGACGCATGGCTTACCAACTTAACCTTAACTGGCCAGAATTCTTAGAAAAATACTGGCAAAAACAACCTGTTGTATTGAAGAACGCTTTCCCGAATTTCGTTGACCCGATTACGCCGGACGAGCTGGCGGGTCTGGCGATGGAGCCGGAGGTCGATAGCCGTCTGGTCAGTCATAAAATGGTCAGTGGCAGGCCAGTAACGGGCCGTTTGAGCATTTTGATAATTTGGGTGAAACCGGCTGGTCGCTGCTGGCTCAGGCGGTGAATCACTGGCATGCGCCGTCTGCTGAACTCGTGCGTCCGTTCCGCGTGTTGCCGGACTGGCGTTTGGACGATCTGATGATCTCCTTTTCCGTACCGGGCGGCGGCGTTGGCCCGCATATCGATCAGTACGATGTCTTTATCATTCAGGGAATGGGTAGCCGCCGCTGGCGCGTGGGGGACAAGCTGCCGATGCGCCAGTTCTGCCCGCACCCTGCGTTGTTGCATGTCGATCCTTTCCCGCCGATCATTGATGAAGATCTTGAGCCGGGTGACATTCTCTATATTCCGCCAGGTTTCCCACACGATGGCTTTACTCACGAAACCGCGCTCAACTATTCCGTGGGGTTCCGTGGGCCAAACGGCAGAGACCTAATCAGCAGCTTTGCTGACTACGTGCTGGAGAACGATCTTGGCGGTGAGCACTACAGCGACCCGGATTTGACCTGTCGAGAGCATCCGGGACGGGTTGAAGACTATGAGTTTGACCGCCTGCGCGAGATGATGATCGATGTGATTAATCAGCCGGAAGCGCTGAAACAGTGGTTCGGTCGCTTTGTGACGACGCCGCGCCACGAGCTGGATATCGCTCCGGCAGAACCGCCTTACGAGCAGGACGAGATTGTGGGGGCGCTGATGGACGGTGATGTGCTGACGCGTCTGAGCGGGCTGCGGGTGCTGGAAGTGGGTGGGAGCTATTTCATTAACAGCGAACGACTGGACACGGTCGATCCGAAAGCGGCTGATGCGCTATGTCGTTATACCATTCTCGGTAAAAAGAGCTGGGCGAGGCGTTGGAGAATCCGGCATTCGTGGCTGAGTTAACTGGGCTGGTTAATCAGGGCTACTGGTTCTTCGACGAATAACAGGCTTCTCACCGGCGGCTTCTGAGAACACACGGCAGGTGTGGCTCGGGGCCGCATCTTAGCCGACGAATGGTCTGCTATTGCTCGCAATTAGTTATTGATTGAATTAATTGGCAATGGGTAAGTGAGCTATCTTTTAGGTAATGTGAAATCAACCCTTGGAGAGATGTCATGTTCCATTCACCTCAGATACAGCGAAGCGTATTGACGTTATTTTTGTGATATCGGCCGGTATGTTGCCTCTGCGTTCTTCTGCAGAGGCGGACACCCCGGTTCTTTGATAGAAAAAACGACGTTGGATGCGAAAAATGGCTTACAGGAAGCAGCAGAACAGTATCTGATTCGATATCGCTCGTTGAGCGGCGTGGATGGGAAAAGTCCACGGGAAGACACCGGTGCTGTGTTCATCCCGAAAGGCGAAATACCCAAGGGGGTTGGCCAGTCGTGGTATGGGCACACGGGACGGTCGGCGTGCAGACAACCTGCGCGCCGTCTCTTAACCCGCGTTCAGCGCGTGATGCGCAGTATCTGAATACGTGGCTGTCGCTGGGGTTTGCCATCGTGGCCCCGGACTATGCGGGGCTCGGATCTTCCGGGTTGCATCACTATCTCAATGCGCGAGGGGAAGCGTGGAGCGTGCTGGACGGTGTGAAAGCCGCGCTTGGTGCATTCCCGTTACGCAATCAATTAACCATTGTGGGGCAGTCGCAGGGGGCACATGCGGCTTTTGCAAGCGCGGGCTACCAGCCTGACTATGCGCCAGATCTGCATATTGTCTCAACCGTGTTGACCGGCGTCCCTTATTTTGATGATAAGACCTCTGCGGCGGCACTTTTCGCCGGGGGCGGCGGGGTGAAAGAGGGCGGCGATCCTAAAATTCCCTATGCGATGTACATCTATTTGTCAGCAGCCGATACGGAAAAAGGGCTGAATGTGGATGATTATTTCACGCCGAAAGCCGCTGCTGATGTGTCCGCCGCGCGTGAAATGTGTATCGATGCGTTAACGAAAAAGTGATGGATGATGGCCTGAATGCGGGCAATAGCCTGAAGCCCGCAACACAGGGATTACTGGAAAGCCAAACGGCAACTCTGCGCTATAACACCCTGAAAATCGCCCATCCGGTATTTATTGGTACCGGGACGCAGGATATTGATGTACCGGCCATTATGCAGCGTGCATTCGCGCGTGATGTTGCTAAAGCCGGGACGTCCGTTGACGTGCATGAATATAAGGGGATGAACCACAGTGAAACCGTTAATGTTTCACTGCGTGACTCGGTTCCTTTCGTACTGAAAAATCTGCACGCTGACGCGAAAAACACTAAGCGACACTTTTACCTCAACGTCCCGGTGAGCCCGCCGGGACGTCATGCTTCCTGTTATCGGTTATTTTTCTGTTTATCAATCATGTGCCAGCCATCGACGTGCGGCCTGATTCTCCCGGCGGTATTGCCGTTGTCGATACCCTAACATGCCCCACGCCAGCAGGCCGTACAGCGCGGCCAGCATCCAGAGATGCCACCAGAATGCGCCGATCTGAGAAAAATCGGCACCCATCTGGTTAAGGCGCACTATTCCCTGAATCGTAAAGACGGCAGGTACCCACTGCGCCAGCCAGTTCAGAGGCGCGGGGATCATTTCCACGGGCCAGATGAAACCAGAAAGAAAGACAATCGGAATGGAAGAGAGCAGCACCGCCTGACTGGGGAGATCTTTGCGCGTAAAGGTTGCCCCCAGCACCACACCGAGCCATAGCGTTGAGAGCAGAAAGGGCAGCGCAAACAGCAGCAGTTGGCTCATGCTGGCTTCACGCGCGATGCCATAGGCGTCAAGACAAAAGCCGAGCATGTAGAGCAGCGAGAGCAAATAGGCACCGCCCACAACCAGTGTACGTGCCAGCAGCAAACGCCACGGTGTGGCATATTGCCAGTAGCGCACCTCGCCAGATCGTGTGCGCTGATTTTGTCCGGCACCGAGCAGGCCGCATCCCATCAGCAAAATCTGGTGCAGTATCAACATGAAAACGCCGGGAACCACGTAATCGACATAGCCCATGGTGGGGTTAAATACCGGCACGGCATTCAGCGAGGTTGCCTGCCACTGTGAGCTTGCTGCGGGTATGCCTTCCCCTGAGCCAGCAGCCGGGCGATTTTAACCTGTGCGCCTACGGTGCTGCCGACCGTCGCCAGAGACTGTGCGATCGCGCCGTAGATCAGGAAGTAGCTGGCATCGGCTGAATAGCTTACCGTGACGCTTTTTCCCTGCATGATATCGCGGTAGAAATGGTGCGGAATATAGAGAATCCCTTTTGCTTCGCCGTGCAGCAGCAGCGCTTTGGCTTCATCCAGCGTGTTGCGCTGCGCCACCAGCCGTACCTCCGGCGTGGAATCGGCCATAAATGCCAGGCGGCGTGAGAGTTGAGTACCATCTTCATCCACCAGCACCACCGGCAATTCGCGTGGCGTCTGGGCGAGGTAAGGCCGCGGATAGAGAAAGGAATAGAGCAGGATCCCGCCGAACAGAGTGAGCAAGATTGTCGGATCGCGCAATAAGCTGCGTAGCTCAAACCGGATGAGGGTGGCGAGGCTCAGCATGTCACCTCCTTACCACGGGGTCGGTAGCGCCAGAGCGTGAGCGGTAGCAGCAGCCAGAATAGGGCGAGCGCTGCCAATGCGGGTGCGATCTGCGTGAGTCCTGCACCGTAGCTGGTGATGGCAATCGCGATATCGCCATAGTGCGCGACGGGCAGCAACTGCCGCCAGAACGTGGCGAATGTTTCCATCGCTGCCGCCGGAAAGGTGATGCCCATAAATGCCAGTCCGGGGCCATTAGCGCCCCGACAATGGAAACGGCACGTGCCGGGTCGCGAATCAGCGCATAGAAGGCCATACCCAGTGCCACGCAGGCGCCGGCGGTCACACCGATCGAGACAACGAGCAGCAGCGCTGAACCGTTAAGTGGGTAATCAAGCAGGCTATACAGCCCATAGCTCCATAGGCCGCCCCACGCCCAGCCTATCAGCCAATGCGTCAGGAACTTAGCACCGATAGCGGCGCGGTTCTCCGGCATCCAGTGTGCTCCGTGCCGATCCTCCCGGGCCAGCGTATTCAGGCCGTATAGCGCGAGCAGAATCGACCAGATCGAGGGGATGATCGCGTTCAGCAAAAACTGGGCGTAGTTGGAGTTTTGGTTAAACAGCGCGGTAATCTGCCCGCCAATGGGTACTGCCAGTCCTTTGGCTTCAGGAACGGCGGCTCCTTGAGCCAGCGCCTGCACCACGGCGATCTGCCCGTTGAATGTTCCTGCGACCAGCGCCAGCGAGCTGTTGATGACTTTGGCAACCAAAACGAATTGCCCGTTATTCCAGGCGGTCACGGTGGGTAAGGTTCCTGCCGAATATCACGCTCAAAGTGGCGTGGGATGACCACCAGCGCATAGATCTCGCCGCCGCGTAATGAGGCTGAGCCTTCCGCTACTGCCGGGAACGGGTGGTTCAGGTTGAAAGAGGGGAAGCATGCAGCGCTCTGGCAAACTGGCGCGACATCGTGCTGTTATCCAGATCAACCAGGCCGATGGGGAGTTCGCGGACAATGGCACCGGATAGCGTCCACCAGGTCATTAGCATCGTGACAAGCGGTAGCCAGAGCGCTAAAGCCATCCCCCAGCGGTCGCGCCATAGTGCGCTCCATTCGCGCATTATCACATTTCTACCAGTGCGCTCATGCCGACGCGCAGCCCGTTAATCGGTTGAATGGACGCGCCTCCACTTCGAACGTTCGCATGTCGAATCCTTGTCGGGTATCCGTTGCGCGCCACGTGGCGAAATCCCCCATGACGGAAACGTAAGACACCTTAAACCGGAATGTCTGGTTGTTCAGCGCCGGGATACGCGCTTCAAACTCGGTGCCCATCGCAAAGCGCTCAAGAAGGTCTTCGCGTACCGCCAGTTGGATCCAGATGTCGCTCATGTCCAGTAACGTGACCACAGGGAAGCCCTGTGGCGCAATTTCGCCGCTGCGCAGCAGCACATTGCTGACTTCGCCGGTGTGCGGGCTAACGACGCGCGCCTCTGCCAGATAGGCTTCTACCTCGGCGACGGAACCGGCGGCCATGCGGACTTTTTCCTCTGCCGCTGCCTGGGTTTCTTTTCGCGTGCCTTCCAGCGCCATTTGATATTCCTGCCACGCCATCCCTTCGGTATAGCGTGCGGCATCCCAGGAGGCTTTGGCTTCATCCCGCTTTTGCAGCGGCAACACGCCTTCCTGATAGAGATTCTGCACGCGCAGGTAGGTCTTATGGCTTAACTCGGAACCGGCTTTGGCCTTCTGCCATTGATCTTTGGCGGCGGCGATCTGCTGCTCACGTGCGCCTTTTTTGGTTTCCAGCGCCACCGCGTCTGCTGCGGCTTCACCGGCTTTTGCCTGCTCCAGCTTCGCGTCCAACTCCGGCGTCAGGAGCGTAAAGACGAGATCGCCCACATCAAGCTGCTGGCCTTTTGCACCGGCACTTCTGCAATACGGCCAGCCACTTTTGATGACACCGAATACTGCTGTGCTTCGATTTGCCCCTGTAAGCGAATCGGTTCGGGCTGATAGGCGAGCCAGAAGCGATACGCTATCCAGACAACCACAATCAGCAGGACGGCCTGAAGAAGCCACTTGCGTGTTGAGCGTGAAGAGGGCTGGTGGGGCTGGGTCATGGCGTCACCTGTATGGCGTATTGGGTCTGGTAGTCAGAGAAACGGGTTATCTGGCCGGAAATGGCCATTAATCTGGCGATGGAAACCACGTAACGGTAGGCGGCGGAGGCACGCTGTGTTTTGGCGCCGGCTAACTGGTTTAGCGCATCCACGACGTCTAGTGAGGTGGACATGCCCTGCGTAAACGCCTTGTTGCGTAACCGGACGTTCTCTTCGGCCAGTTTTTCTGTCGAAGACAGAGAGTTGAACTCTTCCAGCGCCTGTCGGGCTTCTCGCCACGTGCTTTCGACCACTATTTCAAGGTTTTGCCGCATATCGGCTTCCAGATAGTTAACCTGCATTTCTGCGCTTTTCGCGGCGGCGATATTGTCGGAACGGCCTTCGCGGCTGATGAGCGGGACGGAAACGCCGACGCCCACCATCCAGTCCGGTGTGGTTCTGGCGGCCAGCGTGTCCTGTTCATAGAGTTGATAGTTGCCGAACAGAAACACGCCGGGTGCGTATTTGGCACGTTCGATACGGATGAGATCCTTGGCCTGATCGCGCTTGGCGGAGAGTACCTTTAAGCCGGGATGGGTATTGAGCGTTTGTTTCACCAGCGCGGGCAGTTCGGGAAGCGCTTTGTTGACGAACAGCGGAGAGGAAGGCGATGCGCCTTCGGTTTTGATGAGCTTGGCGAAGACCATTTCGGTGGTCTCCATATTTCGCTGCGCCTTTTGTGTTTCGATACGGGCCATGTCATAAGCAGATTGGGCGGACAGCACCTCGACTCGGGCGATCTGCCCCTGCACTTCCAGCTTGCGGGCGTGGTCATAGTGTTGCGCCATGCCTTTCTCGATATCCTGACGCGTTTTCATCACCTGATGCGCCATTACCACGCCGTAGTAAGTCTGTGCCAGCGCCTCAAACTGCGCCAGCGTGCGGACGATCAGCATCTGCTCTGCCTCGTTGACCTGCGCGGCGCGAATCGACTGTGCCGCATCAATCCGTCCTCCGGTGAATAACGGCCAGACGACCTGAACGGAGCTGGTGACCACATTTTGCTCTGTAAAACGGGTGACAAAAGGATTGCCGCTGGCATTAATCAGCTGATTGAGCGCGGCGAAGATGTCCCGGTGATTCGACAACGGGTTTAAGTCGCGCGCATCCAGCTCGACGGGTTTATCAAGGCGGGTATAGCTTGCGCCCACATTGACCTGCGGCCAATAGAGACTTTTAGCGGATTCTTTCAGGGACTGTGCGCGATCGACCCCGGCGTGTTCGGCGGCAATGCTGTCATCGCTTTGCAGCAGACGGGCCCAGGCCTGATTAAACGAAATGGTTTGCCCCCATGTCGTGGGTGACCAGCACTGCAATAGCAGCAGTGCGATGGGGAAATAAGTCAGAGGCCGGATTTTTTTGTGTGTTATTCGAGGCATGCCAGGTGAAATCATCCTTTTACCCAAATAGCGCCAAATTGATAAACATAAGCCTGCTGAAAAAGCACAAGGCTTGTCCGTGTGCAGATGGTGATAATGGCTGTAAAAACGCGTCTGGCGGCAGGTAAACAAACCGCGTATGGCGTCTGATGTGTTCCGTATTATTTTTCGGGGATGATTTAGTGTTGGTCTAAATTCCCAATTATTCAAATATTAGAAGGGGTTAAATTGGAGAATTTATTGAAGCGGAAATAAAACCTGTGAACCACGTATATTACGCAGATAACAATGATTATTTATTGGTAAATAATTAGCCAGAAAAGGCCCGGAATGTTCTCCGGGCCCGCGTGACGGAAAACGAAAATTAAACGGCTTCGTTTTCGTCGGTGTAGCGTTTGGCTTTGTAGGCTGGGTGCATCAGGTTCTGGATGGAGAAAATATCGTCCAGCTGTTCTTCGGTCAGCAGGCCGCGTTCCAGTACCACTTCACGCACGCTCTTACCGGTTTCGGCACAGATTTTCCCAACGATATCGCCGTTGTGGTGGCCGATGAACGGGTTCAGGTAGGTCACGATACCGATAGAGTTGAAGACGTAAGCTTCACATACTTCTTTGTTAGCGGTGATGCCGTCAACGCATTTTTCCAGCAGGTTGTAGCAGGCGCTGGACAGAATCTGGATGGATTCGAACATCGCTTGGCCGATAACCGGTTCCATCACGTTCAACTGCAACTGACCCGCTTCTGCCGCCATGGTGACGCAGGTATCGTTGCCGATGACCTTGAAGCAGACCTGATTGACGACTTCTGGGACAACCGGGTTAACTTTGGCTGGCATGATGGACGAGCCAGCCTGCAATTCTGGCAGGTTGATTTCGTTCAGGCCAGTGCGCGGGCCGGAAGACAGCAGACGCAGGTCGTTACAGATCTTCGACAGTTTTACCGCCACGCGTTTCAGGGCGCTGTGCATCATCACGTAAGCGCCGCAGTCGGACGTTGCTTCGATCAGGTCTTCAGCGGGTACGCAGGGCAGGCCGCTGACTTTTGCCAGATGTTGAACGGCCAGCTTCTGGTACTCATCCGGCGTGTTCAGACGTGTACCGATGGCGGTAGCGCCCAGGTTCACTTCCAGCAGCAGCTCGGCGGTGCGCAGCAGGTTACGGTTTTCTTCTTTCAGCAGTACGTTGAACGCGTGGAATTCCTGACCAAGGGTCATTGGCACCGCGTCCTGCAACTGGGTACGGCCCATTTTCAGGATGTTTTCGAACTCTTTTGCTTTGCGCTCAAAGCCATCGCTCAACTGGGTAATCGCTTCGACCAGTTTCAGAATAGAGGTGTACACCGCGATACGAAAGCCGGTTGGGTAAGCATCGTTGGTGGATTGGCATTTGTTCAGGTGGTCGTTCGGGTTGAGGTATTGGTATTCACCTTTCTGGTGACCCATCAATTCCAAACCGATATTCGCCAGCACTTCGTTGGTGTTCATGTTAACAGACGTACCGGCGCCGCCCTGATAGACATCGACAGGGAATTGGTCCAGACATTTACCGTTATTCAACACTTCATCACAGGCTTGCAGAATAGTGTCGGCAATTTTACGTGGGATGGTCTGCAGTTCTTTATTCGCCAGCGCGGCGGCTTTTTTTACCATCACCATAGCGCGGACAAATTCTGGAATATCGCTGATGGTACTATTGCTGATATAAAAGTTCTCAATTGCACGCAGCGTATGGATACCATAATAGGCATCAGCAGGGACTTCACGGGTACCTAACAGGTCTTCTTCAATACGGATATTCGTTGACATGGATCTTCTTCCTTTTTCTTGTTCGATGTACATAGCATCGTTTTCAATATTAAGACTCTGATTTTTTAGGGTTTGTCTTTCCTGTTTTTTGGTTTTCAGGTAACACGAACCCATCACGATTTGTATAAAATCATGACTAAAAAGCGTTCTCGGGGAGACGAACATGGAATTAGCATCGTTAAATGGCTAGTGGTGGATATATTCCTCCATTTTTGCTACGTCTCCCAATCATAAATAGGTTATTCGGTATTATCCGGGTTGATCTCAACCAGCTTTTCTATTCCGCGGTTCAGCGTTTTCAATTTCGGAATAAAGACGGTTTTAATAATGTCATGTGTGACATCACATGCTTCTTCAAAGAACGCGCTGTATTCATCTCGGTGCCCGACAATATACAGTGAGCGTTTGATATTCAGCTGTTCCGGCATATGCGTCAGCACTTCTCTGGAGTGCGCGACGGATTGCAGGAAACTGAGCGGGGTCGTTACCGCCCAACCGATACCTGCCGCCACCATCGACGTTAAGGTATCCGCGTTATCAAATTCGAGCATGTTTGGTACGCGGACATCGATGCGGCGCAGATAACGCTCAATCTGCATCCCAATCTGCGAGTTCCGATTAAAGCGCACCAGCGGCAGTGCGGCGGAAAGCTCACGGATATCCTCAACCGTTTTGATGCGTTTGCGGTAATCCGGCGGCGTGATAATGAAATAGCCTTCGGAAAACAGCTGATGACGCACCACACTATCGCTGTCGATCAACGGGTCGCTGGTGACGATCAAATCCAGCTCGCGTCGCATTAACGCTTCACCCTGCTGCGGGCTGAGCCCGGTACGAATCAGCAACTGCGATGAACTCTTCATCAAACTCTTGGTAAACACCGAACCGCAGGTGATGGCAAACGAATCCACCAGGCCGATACGCAAGTCGGGTTTAATCCCTTTTCCTGCTTCCAGCACCTGCGCCTTCAGGTTCGCAATCTCCTCCGTCAGGATTTCTCCTCGGTTTTTCAACGCAATGCCGTAAGGCGTCAGGACAAAGGGGCGACGAGCCCGGTTTACCAATTTGACGCCGAAATCTTCTTCCAATAACCGGATCGTTTGCGAAATAGCAGAGGGCGTCAGACCTAGCCGCGTGGCGGCTGCCGTCATGCTTCCTGCTTCCGCCATCGTCACAAAAACATAGACGGCGTACATATCGATCGATTTATTGGCGGACACTGTGCGTTTAACCATGTGAGTTTGCCTACGCTGCAAGGTGAATGTCGTCGAAATATGAAGCGTTAGTCTATCTCATCTCGCTGACTACGACCTCGCTAACTGCTGTCAGAATAGTCGGCTAACTTCAGAAAAAATACAGGTTGCATCACTGATTAATTTTTTCTTATTTCTAGCTTTAGCGGATCTGAAGATGAAGCATGAAGAGAGCCGGAGGCTGCTGATATCGATGGTATTCACGTTACGGATTCGTGGCTCTCACATTGTCTGTCGGCTTCTTAGTTATATTTTTATGCAGTCTGAGAGACGGTTTCGTGCGCGATAATGCCTCCATTTTAATGCTGTCACGTAGCACGCGCCCGACTCGGGACGGCTCAAACGCCGCTCGCCCCGAGACCCCAGGCTTTTGGCGGAAATTATGCCGCTGGCGCGGTGCCTTCGTCGATATCAGGTTTAACGGACCGCTTGCGACACGTTCCCGACGTGGCGCAAGCTTTCGCCGTATATGGACGCTCCCGGTTGAACAAGGCATTTTTCAGCAAGATGTAAAATCGGTAACTGCAGGCATATATCCGGTTTCTTATGGGGCTTCTGCGCCCCGAACCATGATGAAATCCGCCAGGTGAGAACCAAGCATCCACTACGGGCTATCGTGCCCATCGGCGAACCGGTTTACCTCACCTGCGGTCTTACCTGTTTTGCCATCTTTTTGATTACACCTGCAATTCCGGACTGCGTTTTACCCTTTCTGAATCCCAACAAAGACTGAGCGGTACTCAGGCCCCCGAAGGAGGACGATATTCTGTTTCATGGACCAGCATTGACCACAGTATCCGCGCTGTTTTACTCGCCTGTGCCACTACCGCGACATTGTAATTTCTGCGTTTCAGCAATCCGTCGAGCCACCGCATGTCTTCCCGGTGCCGCTCAATAACGGAAGCGACTGCACGGGCTCCGTGAACCAGAAGATAGCGGAAGTAACCATCACCCCGTTTGCTTATCCGCCCCAGACGCTGTTTGCCTCCACTGGAATGTTCACGCGGCGTTAACCCCATCCAGGCTGAGAACTGTTTTGCACAGCTGAATTGCTTTCCGTCACCCACTGACGCGACCAGATACGTCGCTGTCAGCAGTCCGACTCCGGGCACTTTTGTCATGCGTTTACAGGCTGCCTGTGTTTCAGCCCATGACTGCAGTTGTTGTTCGATCAGCACCAGATGGTCATCCAGCGCATCAATATGCGCCATCTGCCGTAATGCGCTGGCACGAACGAACGGGGATAACTCATTTTCTCCGTCTTCAAGAATTTCTGGAACGCCCTGCTTCAGCGCTTTTCTGCCCGTTGCCATCACAAAACCAAACTCGCTCAGCATGGCCCGCAGGCTGTTCGTACAGGCGACCCGTTCCCGGATAATGATATCCCGCTCCGTATGAAGGGCGAGCACAGCCTGCTGGTCAACGGTTTTGACCTGAACAAAACGCATATTGGGCCGAGTAACAGCTTCGCAGATGGCTTCCGCATCCGTCGCATCGGTCTTGTTGGTTTTGACGTAAGGCTTGACGTACTGCGGTGGCATCAGCCTGACCTGATGGCCGTGGCGGATAAACATGCGGGCAAAATGGTGGCTGGATGAACACGCCTCCATCCCAATAAGACAGGGTTCGAGACGGATAACGAACTCAGCAAACTTTGCCCGCGAGTTTCTTTTCAGCACGGTCTGGCCGGTGTGATCGACACCATGAAGAACGAAAACGTTTTTTGCCAGATCGATACCAAGGGTAGATACTTGCATTTGGACGCTCCTTCTTTTGAGATTTGACACTCATACTCTGGCACATCTGATGCCGTTAAGATGGAGCGTCCATCTCATTATCCTTGCGGCTCATCCTAAGTCTGCTATCTCCTCAGCATAATTTTTACGCCGGATAACGGCAAAACTCGTGATGAATCCCTGTATCTGTGTATAAGAAACAATATACAGGGATATAACGTATTGTTTTTACTGCGTAGTGAGACGCGAATCACCCACTAGTGTTGCTGTACGAACGTGGCGTTCCGCCTGTTCACACATTTCCAGCAGTGCCGGAATCAAGTGTGCGGTGGCGTTGAGGCACGCGCCTAGCTGGCTGAGGCTTTCTTGCGGCAGTTCCACGTCGTTTTGTAGCGTGTCGCCGAGGTAATGCAGGCCGTGGCATAAGCCTTCGACCGATTCGGCGGCAATCGCGCCGAGGTCGCAAAGCTGAACGTCATCTAACTGCGCGAAAGGCAGGCTGGCGATCAGGTCGCGGAAAATGGTAATGGTGCTGTCAGCAGGTGTGGCGTGAGTGTCCGTCATGGTCATTTTTCCTTGAGATAATTAAGTCCGCCACCACACAAGGTTCCAAACTTGGGGGTGACACAGACAGGATTGGAACCCCGGCTCAAGAAGACCGGTCAACCTTGCGGTTGCCCTGCCTGCGTCACCATAAAGAGTGTGCACGCAGCCCTGAAAAAAACAAAGCGTTTTTCAGTCTTGAGAGTTCGGGGTTCCAAGCCCGGTTGCGGATGTTGCCGCAGCACAGAGACTCTATTCCAATGGCGAAAAACGTGAAATAGGGTGGATAGATTTACAGTGGAATTACAGTGCGTTTTGGAATGGAGTTCGCAGAAATAGCTTTGGCTTTGGAAATGAGCAGGATTGTTCTTTTATTTTAATTGGCTGTAGTAAAGGATATTTCGGTGTTTGCGGGAAATAGTGACAGGGGATTGTCTTGAAAAAGTTCGCATTTGTTAACGATGCTGCTGAAAGGGAATATCGAGCGCTTCCTGCTGATATACAGGATGAATTTGGAAAAGACTTGCGCCTCATTCAGTATGGGCAAGAGCCTAAATTGCCAATTGATTTCCTCGATGGGGTTGGTATCGGCGTTATCGAACTAAAAATAAACGGTAGTCCTGCATATCGATGTGTCTATGTTGCCAAATATCTTGATACCGTAGTGGTTTTGCATTCCTTTAAGAAAACGACCAACGGCGTTGATCGTAAAGCTAAGGAGGTGGCCGAACAACGGCTAAAAGCACTTATGGCTGATGTCAGGGAGGCTGAACGCTGTAAAAACGTTAGCTTGCTGATTCGATTTCAGCTATAGCGATGGATGCCTGATGCAGGCTTGGCATCGACATCTTCGCGCGGAAACCGAGTGCATCCAGCATGTCGAACATGGCGTCAATAGTGAAAAGCTCGATCTTGGCATTTTCAGTTCTGAAACGCGCGACTGGCTGATACCCAGTTTTTCCGCTGCCTCTTTTTGTGTCCAGCCTTTCTCTTTGATTAAATTAGTGATCATGATCGATAAATCCATTTTCATTGCCATCTTGCTGGCAATCTCAGCGCCATGCGTTACATGAAACGGACTTTCGTAGAATTTTAGCGCCATAATGCTTACCTCCTTATCTCAGTAAATAAAATATCTAATATTTTAGATATTTCGTCAAGTTTACTGGATAGAAAGTGTTCTGTTTACTGATTCGGAATTAGTCAGCTCAACACATGATAGCGATAAAGCATTTTTCAAGGTCCTGTTTCATGCTGACAAAAAGCAGGATCTCTATGACGCCATGTTCTTCATCAACATCATATAAACAGCGAAAGTCATCTTCTACTGAGAGACGCTCGCGGAGCGCGATTCCCTTATCGGATAATATTGCATTATGCCTGTAGAGGGCAGGATCTTGAGAAATGGCCTGTATGGATGATAAGAATAGGGATTCAGACCATGTAGCGGCTGGTTTAATACCAATATAGTGAGATTTATAAGACTCAGCATCCTGCAAAGACCAGACAGCCGCGGGGGCGACTTTAATGGTGTACGAACTGGCCAAATTGGCTCCTTATTTTACGTTCGCGCTTCACGTAATTTTTGTAGGGCTTCCTCGGCGGACATTCCCTGACCGTTTTTAATTTCTTTCTTGGCAGTCATCACCAGTTTCAAGAGTGCGTTAGATTGCCTTTCTCTTTCTCTCTCAAGCAGTTCTGCTTCCCGTTCTGCTGCCGTTTGCACGAAGAGCTCTGCGGAGCCGTTCTTCGTTATATAAACACCTCCCTGAAACAGTTCAGGGTTGCCAAGGCCTTCACGGGCCGACTTCTGAGACATTGTGGTTTTCATATCATCTGCCTTAATTAAAACAATCGCTTATAGAAAATATGGCTATAAGCGGTAGGCTCTTGCCATGTGGTGATAACAAAGACTTTCATCTTGCTGTTGCCTGAGGGAAACAGAATAATTATATCGTAGCCTACACGTAAGGTATAAATTTATGATGAATTTATACCCGCTTCAACCCCTCCCAGCTCAGCCCAAAACGTGCCAGATATTTACGCAGTCGGTCAGCGTCGTTGGGCTTCTGTTTTTGCTGGCGTGAGACGGCGAACAGCTGGCGGCCGGCTTCGGAGAGCGAATTGGCGGTACGACAGACGTCGAGCACGGTTTCAAGCTGGCGCTGTTCAAACAGATCGATGTTGGCGAGTTCTGGCGGTAGTTTGGGTGAAAGTGCGGTTGCTGGCGCATCACTTCGCCAGCTTGCTTGCAGGCGAGCAATTTCCTCCTCTACCAGTGCAACCGTGATACGTCCTTGTTCTGCCAGCGTCGCCATGCGGGCGATGGAGGAGCCGAGTTCGCGGAAGTTACCACGCCATGCGGCCTGCGATGAGCAGGCAAAGGCGAGGTAGCGTTGCCGTGCGTCTTTATCGAAGCGAATCTGCGTTTGGTGATCGCGTGTGAAGCGCTGGAGTTCGTAGTCAATATTCGGTTCGATGTCTTCCCGCCGTTCCGCCAAGCCCGGCAGGGGAAAGGTCCACATATTGATACGGGCGTAGAGATCTTCACGAAATTTACCCTGTGCAATCCACTCGTGCAGGTTGCGGTGCGTACCGGCAATCAACTGAAAATCGCTGCTGACTTCTTTATCCGAACCAAACGGTAAAAAGCGTTTTTCTTCAATGGCCTTGAGTAGCATCGCCTGTTCATCCAGTCCCAGTTCGGCGATTTCATCCAAAAACAGCATCCCGCCGTCCGCTTCACGTAAGAGCCCCGTTCTTGCTTGTAATGCGCCGGTAAATGCGCCTTTCACATGACCGAATAATGTCGACATCGCATTGTCGCCGCGCAGCGTGGCACAGTTAACCGCAACAAACCGACCACTGACCAGATGGCGAGATTGGCGCAACTGATAGATGCGTTGGGCCAGAAAGGATTTTCCCGCCCCCGTTGGACCGGTCAGGAGCATCGGCGCGGTAGAGCGCAGCGCGACACGTTCAATCTGGTCGATCAGCGCGTTGAACGTGCTGTTGCGCGTTTCTATACCCGATTTTAGGAACGAGACAGAGCGCTCTTGCTCATGCTGGAAGCGGCTGGTGAGGGTTGCGTAGCGGCTAAGATCCAGATCGATAACGGCATAGATGCCCTGCGGTGCGGGACGATCCGCTTTCTCCCCTGGTGCGGTTTGCAGCAGCTTGGCGGGCAGGTAGCGGGCTTCGGTTAGCAGGAACCAGCAAATCTGCACGACGTGAGTACCCGTGGTGATATGAACGAAATACTCTTCGTTCTCAGTATCGAACGGGTAGCGGCTCGCAAAGTCCAGAAAGGCGCTGTAGACCTCTTCCAGATTCCACGGATCGCGTAACTCAACGGTCTGAAGCGTGACCTGCGTAGCGGGTGACACCACGGCGATATCCTCTGCCACCTGCTGTGCCATCCCCTCGTTGCGTGACTGATGCAGCAGCTCCAGTCGATCGACCGGAAAATCCGGCTGCTGGCATAGGCCGACGGTAGGCCGCCATTTTGTCCAGCGATTCTCCCGTTTACCTCGTTTGTCCAACGTGGTGCCCAGCACACCAATGACGACGCGATGCTTCATGCTATACCTTGTTATAAATTATTATCCTATGGGATAAATTTACCTGTTCTTTTGTTTCGTTGCCAGTTTGCGTGTTTTGTTTTTTACCTATTAACTATCAATTGGTTATGTTTTTATTTTGTATTTTTCAGAAAACTGGCACGCCTTTGGCAGTATCTATAGCGAATAATGACAAACAAAGAGAATGAAAATGGAAGAAATGAAAACGCAGGATTACGACATGATGTCGCCCGTGAATAGCGCACCAGTAAAAATGTGGACGCAGGGCGTGCCTGTGGAGCCAGAAGCCCGCGATCAACTGCTGAATACGGCCAAAATGCCGTTCATTTTTAAACATCTGGCGGTGATGCCGGATGTGCATCTTGGAAAAGGATCGACGATTGGTAGCGTGATTCCCACGCGTGGCGCGATTATCCCGGCGGCGGTCGGTGTGGATATCGGTTGCGGGATGATTGCGGTGCGTACGTCACTGGTTGCCAGCGACCTGCCGGATAATCTGATGGGGCTGCGTAGCGCGATTGAACAGGCGGTGCCGCACGGACGTAGCGTAACGCGTTCCAAGCGTGATGTCGGTTCCTGGCAGAACCCGCCGCAAACGGTGGATGCGCACTGGTCGCTGCTGGAACCGCGTTTTAAACGTTTGACGGATAAATACCCGCAGTTGCTGAAAACCAACAACTACCAGCATTTGGGAACGCTAGGAACGGGTAACCACTTTATTGAAATCTGTCTGGATGAGGTCGATCGCGTGTGGGTGATGTTGCACAGCGGGTCGCGTGGTGTGGGGAACGCGATTGGGTCGCTGTTCATCAAGCTGGCGCAGGAAGATATGCAGCAGCACATTGCGAATCTGCCGGACCGTAATCTGGCGTATTTCGAGGAAGGAAGCCTGCACTTTGACGATTACATTGAAGCGGTGGAGTGGGCACAGGATTTTGCTCGTCATAACCGTGAAGTGATGATGTCGCATACGCTGGCGGCGCTGTCTCGTATTGTGACGAAGCCGTTTACCACCCAGCAGGAAGGCGTGAACTGCCACCATAACTACGTGCAGCGCGAAACGCACTTTGGTGAATCGGTGCTGATCACCCGTAAAGGAGCAGTGTCGGCGCAGAAAGGCCAGATGGGGATCATTCCGGGGTCAATGGGGGCGAAGAGCTTTATCGTACGTGGGTTGGGGAACGAAGAGAGCTTCTGTTCCTGTAGCCACGGTGCGGGGAGAACCATGAGCCGTACCGCCGCAAAAAAACGTTTCACCGTGGAAGACCAGATTCGCGCGACGGCACACGTCGAGTGCAGAAAAGACAGCGACGTTATCGATGAAATCCCGATGGCGTACAAAGATATCGATAAGGTGATGGCGGCACAGTCATCGCTGGTGGAAATTGTGCACACGCTGCGTCAGGTGGTGTGTGTGAAAGGATAAAATCATGATGGAAAGGATTATCGCGTCGATGCTGCCATGCGGACGCGGATAAAATTAGTCTTACAGGATGTGGAAGAACGTTATCAGGTGAAGGTGCTGTATGCCTGTGAATCGGGGAGCCGTGGCTGGGGATTTGCCTCCCAGATAGCGACTACGACGTGCGCTTTCTCTACGTGCATCGGCCGGAGTGGTATTTACGTGTCGAAGCACAGCGCGACGTGATAGAGCTGCCTATCGACGATGAGCTGGACGTCTGTGGTTGGGAGTGGCGCAAAGCACTCGGCCTGCTTAAGCGGGCCAACCCGACGCTGATCGAATGGCTGGATTCACCCGTTGTCTATCAAGAAGATCGGGATGCTACATCCGCACTGCGGGCGACGGTGCCGACGTGGTTCTCGCCATCCAAGGCTCGCTGGCACTATCTGTCGATGGCGCGTAAAAATTTTCGCGGCTATCTGCAAGACGAGACGGTACGCCTCAAAAATATTTCTACGTGCTACGACCGCTGCTGGCTGTGCGCTGGATAGAAGCAGGTAAAGGCATGCCGCCGATGCGCTTTTCGCAGTTGCTTGCAGGGACGGTAGACGATCCGCGCCTGTTGGCTGAAATCCATCAATTGCTGGAAATAAAGCAACGGTCGGGTGAGGCGGAATACGGCCCACGACGGGAAGTGATCCACGCGTTCATTACGCAGATGCTGAGTGATGCCGATAGCCTCGCGGAATTACCAGACAGTCAGTCCGATGACGACACGATGCTGGATGCGCTGTTGTACCGGACGGTGATGGCGTAAGGCGTCCGTGGATAAACGGAAAGAGAAGAGGACAGGGAATATGGCATCGTACGATTTACTACTGCAACAGCTGGAAAAGTTAGTGGCCTTACCAGATAACTATTATCGGCCCGCGCAGGCCGAGCCACTGGGGTCTGCGTCACACCTGATAGCACTTACGCGCCACTATAATGGCCATATTCGGCAGCGTGCAGTGCTGTGTCTGGGTTTCATGGGCGAGGTCTCGGCATTACCAGCGTTGATTGAACGAGTGAACGACTGGGCGGAACCGGTGCGCCGCGCGGCTAAACAGAGCGTGCGGCTACTGTTAACGCCGGATAACACCGCGCATTTCGTCGCCAATTTTCCTGCCATTTTCTGGCTGTTGCAGTGCCAGCGAGAAGATCATCAGCCGCTGGTAGATGAAATCGTGAGCTTTCTGGCCGAGGAGGCGCACGTGCCGTCGCTACTGGCGGGGCTGTCTTCGGAAGACAAAACCGTTGCCAGACTGTCGCTGGATATTGTGGTTGAGCGTGGGCTGTTTCCGTTGAAGCAGATCTTTGGGCAGGTGATGTGGCATTGCGACCCGTTAGTGAGAGCGAACGCGGCGCGGTATTTTCTGGGCGCGGACAAGGACGTCGATCACGACGTGTTGACCATTCTGTTGAAAGACTCGTTCGCTCCCATCAAGCAGGTAGCGTTGCAGTATGTGATAGACAATGCGTTCCCCGTGTCGGCGCCTCTGCTGATTGCCTTACTGTTTGATAAGAATGCATTGGTGCGTCAGCGAGCCTCAGTGCTACTGCGCGAACGAAACGACGATCCGGTTGCGCACTATCTTGCGGCACTGGACCGGGCGAGTACCGTTACCGTGCGAAAAATCACGCTCTGGGGGCTGGATGAGCATCGCTATGACGGTATTGTGGCGCTGGCGGAGCGCAACCTGGATGAGCGCTATCCCAGCCTTTATCACAGCGCTTTGCGTATTCTTATTCTGCGTACGGGTGACGATGCGCGTGAGCAGCTTTTGGCTGCCTTGCGTCACCCCTCGCTGGCTATTGCGAAGGTTGCGCGGAAGCTGTTTTACCAGCAGAAAATTTATCTGTCGCTGTCTGAGCTTCAATGTTGTCTGGACAGCGCGTCTTCCAGAGAACACGTCGAGGTGTACTACTTTCTAGCGCACAAGCTGAATAAATGGGATTGGCTGGTGTTCCTGCTGGATAATGCTAAGTCAGAGAATATTGCACTAACGCAGGCTGGCGTGGCGTACTGGGTACAGCGGTTCAACCGTTCGGGTATGTTACCAAATACACAACAGCAGGCACGTTTACGGACGCTGCTTGATGAAAATCCGCACGTCATTTCGCGTGAAAGCCCCTATATTGCCTTGTTTTTGTACGGCTGATTTTCGTATGAAAAAGTACAGGAAAAAGTGGAGAGGATCGCGTAAATTGACAACACAATTGACACCACGGGGGCGGAAATGAGTACCATCCATTTCAGAATCGATGAAGAAACCAAGCAACTGGCGATGCAGGCTGCTGATCGTCATCAAGTGAGCCTGACGGAGTTGATGCGACAGCGTGCAGAGGAATTGGCAGAAGAAGAGCGTCAGTATCAGCGCAACGCAGGTGATGAATGGCTTGAAGCGCAGATTCAGGAGGCGTTTTCTCGTTATGATGCGGGTGAAGGTGAGCTCGTCAGTAATGAGGACGCCAGCCAGAGAATGGAGGCATTGAAAGCGCGAGCGGCGCGGGGTGATCTGTGATAGTTAAGGTCCGATGGGAGAAGCAGGCACTGGCAGATCGCGAAGGAATATACCGCTATCTGTATAAAGAGGCGGGGTTGGATGTTGCGAATGCGGCGGATGAAAAATTTATCTCATCGGTATCGTTGCTCGAAGCCACGCCAGAAGCCGGTCTTGATATCGGAAAATCGGGGAACGGCGGAAATTGGTTCTGACGCGATTCCCCTTCATTATTATTTATGCACTCAAGCGAGAGATAAACGAAGTACATATCCTGCGTATATTACATACCTCCCGCAAGCTATCGGCGTCTTACCGATAACCTCTTTACCCCAAAAAATACGCTCGTGATGATACGCCATCTGTGACAGATTGGGCGGGTAGGCATCTGGCAGATGGATTTGTTTACCTTCGTACTGGGCAACGCCGTTGCTATGACGATGCCCATCTTTTCACTTACAATAACTGAGTGACGGAGCCGCTATTTTCAGTGAATACTACGTCCGCTTTTGCACCGTTGACGAGTGACATTTGAGGGGGAATATGGCCAATGTCCACATCATACAGCACAGGAATAGTGAAATCCCCGAGAGCAGAACGTAAAGCGTCTAAATAATGTTGTTGTGTGGGGTCACTTACGTCGGGTGCTGCACTTCTGCCTATCAGAACACCTTTCAAGTCATTGAACCAACCCTGTAAGCGTAAACTAAATAATGCTCGCGTTAGCTCACAGGGGTTCATTTCCACGTTTTCAAAATACAGAATGACCCCTTCGTCGTGATGCTGTGCCCTAAACAAAGATAGGTTACCGAATGGGGTACCCGCTAACCTTGATATGATGTCCAGGCATCCACCAATCAGGCGTCCCTGAAAATGGGCAGAAGAAGTGGTGCCATCAAGGTGCTTCCACCTTGTCTTTGCGTCAGATTAAAACCCGCATCGGCTGTGGTACCCCATTGATTTTCATCAATTTGAAACGCAGTTGATGCGTATTGTTTAACTACTGTTCCCCGGTCGCTCTCCAAAATATCCCATATGGCTTGTGTGGTGGGATCTAACTCTTTGGCACCAAGATCCATGAGATTAGGTCCATGTACCGTTGACCAACCAGAAAGTGTAGTCAATGGGAAATGAAATGTACTGAGATCTGAAAAGCCAACAAACCATTTAGGCTCTGTTTTCGCTAACAGATTGAAATCTAAGAGCTCAAGCAATTCGATGGCCAGATCACCTCCCCATGGTGGCATAACAGCCTTGACTTCTGGGTCGGTTAGATAACACATCAGCTCCTTCGCCCGTGATGTTTTACTGGCACTTTTATTTTTATGCTGGGTGCGTAAGCACTCCCCTTCACGGACTCTAAATCCTTTTTCCTTCAGGTTTTTATGGCAAGTTCCAGTCGAGGATGCAAATGCTGAGGGACCCCAGATGATGGCGCAGTTATAGCAATCAGATCTCCTGGAACCAGTTTGGGTGGGAAGCGGATACGCATGTATTTAAATCCTTATTTTCAAAGCAATTCATAGTCCATAAATGAAACTTAACTACCCGATTTCGTTAGTAATATAGCGTATTGACCCCTACCTCAAAAAAATATGCTCACGATGGTACGCCATCTGTGATAAGTCGGGTGGGTAGGCGTCTGGCAAGTGGATTTGTTTGCCTTCGTACTGGGCGAAGTTGACGTCGCTGATGGTGCTTTTCAGCTTTTTGATACGCGGAGAGAGCAGCATTTCCAGCGAGTCGTTGAAGCTGATGAGCCCCATATCAAAGGCTTTGTCATGCAGGTTGGACAGGCAAAGGCCGTTGCTGGGGTTGAGGCGATGTTCCGCAGCCGTTTTCCACGGGCGAATGTGGCTGGCGACCAGCAGCGCAGGCTCTTCCAATCCGGTCACGCAGCAGCGTTCGCCGTAGTTGCTGAGCACGCGTTTGCGGAAGAGCTGCTGCCCAATGCGTGTTTTCACCTGAGCGAGGCGTTCTCCGCCGTGATAATCAGGGATTTCGCTATCGTTGGTTTGGAACGGAGAGGGGGCTGCTGTCGCTTCCGCTGCTCCGGCCTCGAGCGATACCATCGCCCGTTGGCACTGCTGTTCAAATAACTCGGGATTGCTGTCCATCTCTTGCCACAGCGCCCGGTCGGCGTTGGACGCGCCGCGCAAACCGGTGCGACCGGAATCAATAATAAACGGATCGAGACTGGCGAGATTGACCAACTTCATCGCCAGTGCGGAAGGCGTACGGTTGAGCAACTTAGCGTAGCGAATGATGTCGGGATTACGCGAATGCAGTCTGCCAAACGGTAGCTGGCTGTACAGGGTGAAGGCGATCAGTAACTGATCTCGCGTCCAATGGTTGGTGGCAGCCATGCGTGTTTCGTCCGTTCGTTAGCGCATTCGATTATTGATTGCGCTAACTATGCCAGGTCAGCCGGTAAAATGCATGCGCTTGACTCCGGCTGGATAATTGGTGCCGGCTGCGCTAACGTTCTGACAGTTTCCCTATCATGATGCCGAGAGACTATGTCCCGTTCTTCTATTCCCTTATTTCGTCCCCTGTGCGCGCTGGCTCTGCTGGTGCTGGCGGGCTGTGCCAGCCAGACCGCGACGACGCCGGAATCGCGGCCTGCTGATGTGCGTGCTCAGGTACTCAAGCTGCTGCCGGACAACGTGAAAGATCGTCAGGGTTGGGCGACCGATATCGCCACGGCATTTACGGTACAAGGGCTCGAATCCAGTAATGAAAATTTGTGTTCAGTACTGGCCGTAACTGAGCAGGAATCGACGTTTAGCGCCGATCCACAAGTGCCGAATTTGTCGAAAATCGCCTGGCAGGAGATTGACCGCCGTGCGGAGAAGGTTCATGTTCCCGCATTTCTGGTGCGTACCGCGCTGCTCATCAAATCCCCTAACGGAAAAAGCTACAGTGAGCGGCTCGATAAAGTACGCACAGAAAAGGAACTCAGCGCGATCTTTGATGATTTCATCGACATGGTGCCGATGGGGCAGACGCTGTTTGGTCGGCTAAATCCGGTACATACCGGCGGGCCAATGCAGGTGAGCATCGCCTTTGCTGAGGTTAACGCAAAGGGCTATCCGTATACCGTGGATGGATCGCTTCGTCGCGAAGTCTTCAGCCGCCGTGGCGGGATGTATTTTGGCATCAAACACCTGCTGGACTATCCAGCAAATTATCCGCAGTCCATTTATCGGTTCGCGGATTTTAACGCAGGACGGTACGCCAGCCGAAATGCGGCGTTCCAGCGTGCCGTGAGTCGTCTGACAGGGATGAAGCCGGCGCTGGACGGGGATGTAATCAACTACAGTTCGGATAAAGCCAGCGCTACGGAGCTAGCAGTGCGTGCATTAGGGAAACGTCTGGATATGAGCGACAGCGTAATTCGTCGTGCGCTGGAGAAGGGCAATAGCCTCGATTTTGAAGACACCAGCCTGTATGAGCGCGTCTTTGCGCTGGCGGATAAATTGGGCACGAAAGCGCCGCGCGCCATCCTGCCGGGAATCACGCTGGAAAGTCCGAAGATCACGCGCAAACTTACCACCGCATGGTTTGCCCAACGGGTTGATGAGCGACGCCAGCGGTGTTTAGCGAGAGCACGCTAGATTGTGTCCTTGTGAGGCGCACTTTATCCCTTAAAGCGGATAACTATTGATTTATCCCCATAAGGGATATTGTTATGTTTATCCCTTATGGAGGATAAAAAATGAAGATCACTTCTGCTGGCATGTTGGCCCACGCTATGCGTGATGAACGGAAAAAGCGAAAACTGAATCAAAGCCATGTTGCCGAGAGTATGGGAATAAAGCAGTCCACCGTATCTGATTTTGAGAATCACCCAGAAGGGACAAGGCTTGAAACATTGTTTAAGCTGCTGGCGGCTCTGGATCTGGAACTTCACCTTTCCAAACGAGGGAGCAGCAATCGGGCCAGACATGGAGTGAGGAGTGGTAAACGATGAATATTCTCACGGTGGCGCTTAATGGTATTCCTGTCGGTGCGCTAGCGAAAGGCGTAGGGAGTGATATGACGTTCACTTACTATCCTGATTGGCTGAGCCGTCCCGGTGCGCGTGCCATTTCCCTTTCGTTGCCCTTACAGCGAGCGACCTATCGTGGCAATGTGGTTTACAACTTCTTTGATAATTTATTACCAGACAACGACAGTATTCGCAGCAGGATCCAGGCTCGCTTTCGTATCGCGACGAAGCAGCCTTTGATTTACTGACTAGCATCGGTGGTGACTGCGTTGGCGCGATTCAGATCTATCCGGTCGATACACCTGTTGCATCGGTCACCGATGTACATGCAGAAGCACTCGAGGATGATGAGATTGAAGCGCTGCTGCAAGGTTACCGAGAAGCGCCATTAGGGATGGCGACGGATCGGGAGGATTTTCGTATCTCTCGCCGGTGCACAGGAAAAGACGGCGCTACTTTGGTATAAAAATCAGTGGCATCGCCCGCAGGGAAGTACGCCGACCAGCCATATCTTCAAATTACCGATTGGTTATATCGCCAACAACCGCATTGACCTCAGTGACAGTGTTGAAAATGAGTGGTTATGTCTGAAAATCGCCGAAAAGTATGGT
Organism: Pectobacterium sp. PL152; assembly: GCA_021907015.1. GTDB lineage: Bacteria > Pseudomonadota > Gammaproteobacteria > Enterobacterales > Enterobacteriaceae > Pectobacterium. The sequence continues at coordinate 3,014,025 of CP091064.1, forward strand.
TTCACGGTTGCCCAAGCGGAAATTGCCCGGTTTAACTCACAAAAAGTATTAATCGTTGAACGCTTTGATCGACGTTGGTCATATCGTGATAAACCTTGGCTGATGCGTTTGCCGCAGGAGGATTTTTGTCAGGCATTGGGTATTGCTCCAGCGTTAAAATATGAGTCTGATGGTGGCCCCGGCATTGAGAAATCAATGGCGCTCCTGCTCGGTTCACAACAGGCGATGAAGGATAGAGATACCTTTTTCAAGAGTCAGATACTGTTCTGGATGCTGGCTGCGATTGACGGCCATGCGAAAAACTTCAGCGTATTTATCGAACCAGGCAGTGCATACCGCATGACGCCTTTATATGATGTTATATCCGCTTTTCCCCTAATGGGAGCGGCGGGAATACCGGTTCAGAAGGCGAAAATGGCGATGGCGGTTCTTGGTCGTAATCGTCACTTCCATTGGTATAAGATTTTGCCACGGCACTACTTTTCTAGCGCCAGACAAGTGGGCTACCCACAGGAACGCGTTGCCGCAATGATGTCAGAGATGAAGGTGAACACGGAGCGGGTTATTGCGGAAGTGGAAACGCTTCTTCCTGATGATTTTCCCGAACGTATCAGTCATGCTATTTTTGCGGGCCTGCGATCGCAGGCCGCTCGACTTCCTTAACGTTTATCGTCACACGTATAAAAAGCCATTGTTATAGCCACTTAGATCATTTATCGCATAGAGATTAGCAACGCCCTCCGCCGAGGGCGTTACCGTTATTACGGTGGGACGTGTGTCAAACCGGCCACTGGTTGAGTTTGATGCCGCGTTCTTGCGTATTCTCGCGAAAATCTTCCAGCATCCCAAACACGATGATCCCGATGACGGTCGCGACGAAAGGCACGAACTGCTGTAACCCCTGACGCCACAGCAGCAGGAACTGTTGTTAAATAGAGGGAATATAGGGGAAGTGATGAAGAGATACGGAATATATATACCCTAAATAATTCGAGTTTCAGGACAAAACGTTAGCGTTTTGAACAACGCACATCCAGCTTGAAGTATGACGGGAATAGTCTCAATAATGTGGTGGAGCCGGGCGGTACCGCCCGGCTAAGAGAGCAGAAGACGCTTGTTGCGCTTCTTTATGATCTACCTTGGTAACCGTGCTTGCGGTAAAGACTGTTGTAGCGTCTGCTGTGGTGCGCTGTCGTCAACCTTGAAGCGGCTAACCAGTGATTCCATTTCAATCGCCTGCTCATCCAGCAACTGGCTGGCAACGGAAGCCTGAGAAACCAGCGTCGCATTCTGCTGTGTGACCATCTCCAGTTGGCTGAGCGCTTCGTTAATTTGCGCGATACCCAGTGACTGTTCATCGGCGGCGACCGCGATTTCATTCACCAGATCGCGAACTTTACGCGTGCCAGAGACGATATCGCTAATCCCACGGTTCGATTGGTTCACCAGCTTCGTGCCTTCGCTGACGCTGGCAATACTGTCGGCGATGAGCGCGCGTATTTTGCCCGCTTCATCAGCACTACGTTGTGATAACTGACGAACTTCCGCCGCAACAACCGAGAACCCACGGCCATGCTGGCCCGCGCGCGCGGCTTCAACCGCTGCGTTCAGCGCCAGCAGGTTAGTCTGAAAAGCAATGGCATCAATGGCTGTCACCACCGCGTTTACGCGCTGGCTGGCGTCCTGAATTCTTTCCATCGCGCTGCTGGCAGATTCGGTAATAGTGCCGACGCGCTGCGCCTGATCGTCTACTTCTGTCGTCAACTGGCGCGCTTGTCCTGCAAAGTCAGCGGTTTGTTTTACCGTGACGGTAATCTCTTCCATGCTGCTGGCGGTTTGCACCAGCGAAGCGGACTGTTCTTCGGTACGCTGCGCCAGATCCTGATTGCCGTTAGCGATCTCGCTGCTGGCGCGCCCGATGGTCTGTGAGCTGTGCTTAATACTCACCACCATATCGGCGATGTTTTCCAGCGAGGCGTTATATGCCTGATTCAGCTGCGAAAGTTCGTCGGTGCCCGGCACGTGCAGGCGGCGTGTAAGATCCCCGCCCATTTCGCGAATGGTTGTCAGGGTTTGCTGCAGTTGTTCGTTGATGCTGCGCATAACCATGGAAGCAAGACCGAGCGCCATGAGCAGAGAAATGAGTGCGCCAGCCAGATAGCTAATCCAGGACTGACGGGCCTCGGCGGCTAAGGTATTCACCTGTGTTGCCAGATCGTTGGCGGCGAGCTGTTCAACCTTTTTCAACTCATCGATTTTCGCCGTTTGCTGGTTAAACCACTGGCTGGCATCAATACCAAAGTTACCGCCAGGAGAAGCGATGGCCTTATTGCGCATCTGAAGCGCGTTTTGTGCGGATGGATTGCTGAGGGCCTGTTCAAAAGCCTTGCGCAGGTCGGCATTGGCGAACATGTTATAGGCCGTGGTATACGCTTCTCCTTTGCCAACCATTTGGTTCAGGCGTTCAAACATACCGGGAGCATAACTATTGGCGGAGAAGGTATTAGAGAGCACGGCACGTTCGAGTCCGGCCTGCTCTTTAACGTTCAGCAGGTTGTAATAGGCCGCCAGACGCTGGGCAATACCGCCGTCACTGACCAGATGAGTCATATCCCCGACAATATTCAGCAGATAGCTGACGGAATCGGAATAGTAGCCGAGCGCCTGAGTGACAGATATCGATATGCTATCGACATTGCGACGATGTTCGCCGATCTGTTGCACTTTCTGCGCAATTTTGCCGAGCTCTTCGCTGACTGCCGCCCCTAATTCATCCTGACTCAGGTTCGCGGTGGTTTGCTCTAGCATCTGCTGTGCCCGATCGGTGGCCTGTCGCTGAGTAGCAAGCTCTGGACCAAAATTTTTCCCCTGACTGCCAAAATACCCCGCGCTCAAACCGCGCTCACGCTGTAGCTGGTGGGCGAACTCGCCCGCATCGCGCGCCAGCGTAATGAGTTTCGCCATCCGGATCATTTCATTTTCGGTGCTACGGCGCTCCATTACACCGGAAAAACTGAACCACAACAGAGCAAGGATGGGAGGGATAAGGGCAAGAATGAACTTACTACGGATTGAGATGTGATGAAGGGATTTCATAGGTGCGCTCCATAGTCTGCAAGTAGTCCGTTCCTGACATGTGCAGTGTGCAAAAGTAGACAGGGGTTTATTTTAGTTTCGGCCTAATAATGTAATGTTTTAGCGTTGAGGCTCTCATTTCCTTAAAAAAAACATGCCTATTTTAATTGCCACCATAACAATAAATATATATTTCTTATTATTTAATTGCTTATATCTTTTTCTCTTTTTTATACAATAATAACGTTCACTTATGCTACATATAAGGTGGTATGTATTTTGCTATCTTATGAGTACTTTTACGGTCTAGATGCCAGTAAGAAGCATCGTGACGTTAATCACTGAAATCAGGGTTAGAAAGAAGATAACGATCCTGAATGCATGGCGAGAAGGTTTCATTGCAGCTCCTGATTCGGCGGGTGACTGCGCACCCGCCGTGAAGAGGTAAAGAAGGGATCAGAACCATTGGCCGAAGCGGCGGATATAGGCGCGTTTGACCAGTTGCGCGACGGTGCAGTAGCCAATCAGTGTGGCGGCCAACCAAGGGAAATATTCCCACGGCAGCGGCTGCAACCCGACCAGCGGCCCTAGCGGAGAGAATGGCAGGTAGATGCCCATCGCCATCACCAGCCCGGTCATCAGCATCACCGGCAGCGCTGCTGTACTCTGAATGAACGGGATTTTTTGGGTACGCAACATGTGTACGACCAGCGTTTGTGACAGCAATCCCTCAACGAACCAGCCTGACTGGAATAACGCCTGATGCTCCACGCTGTTAGCGGCAAATACGAACCACATCAGCGCGTAGGTAGTGATGTCAAAAATTGATGACGTCGGCCCGATACACAGCATGAAGCGACCGATATTTTTGGCATCCCATTTGCGCGGTTTACGCAGGAATTCCTTATCCATTTTGTCCCACGGCAGTGACAGCTGGGAGATGTCATACATCAGGTTCTGAATCAGCAGATGTATCGCCAGCATCGGCAGGAACGGAATAAAGGCGCTGGCGACCAGCACTGAAAACACGTTGCCGAAGTTGGAACTGGCGGTCATGTTCAGGTATTTGATGATATTCCCGAACGTCTCGCGCCCTTTGATGACCCCTTCCTCCAGCACCATCAGGTTCTTTTCCAGCAGAATGATATCAGCCGACTCTTTGGCGATATCCGTGCCGGTATCGACAGAAATCCCGATATCGGCATCGCGCAGGGCGGGGGCATCGTTGATACCGTCGCCTAAAAAGCCGACCGTATGATCATTGCCTTGCAGGGCTTTCAGCACGCGAGATTTTTGTAGCGGTGTCAGCCGGGCAAAAATGGTGCGCTGTTCTACCAGTACGCCGAGCTGTTCATCGCTGAGTGCATCAATAGCATTCCCTTCCAGTACCTCACCCGGTTCCAGCCCGACATCACGACAGATCTTGCTGGTAATAATCGCGTTGTCGCCCGTCAGGACTTTAACCGTCACGCCGTTTTCATGCAGGGCGCGAATGGCGGCAGAGGCGCTTTCTTTCGGCGGATCGAGGAACGTCAGCAGGCCGCAGATTGTCAGGTCGCGTTCATCCTCAGCGCTGAGCGGCAGCGTGCTGCCTACCGGACTCAGCTCACGGGTGCCGATCATCAACACGCGAAACCCTTGCTGATTGTAGCTTTCTGCCAGCATTTTCAGCGTGTTGTGGCGTTCATCATCCAGTTCATAGCGCTGCCCGTTTTCATTTACGTGTGTGGCGACAGACAGCATTTCTTCTACCGCGCCTTTGCAAATCAGGCGTTGCTGATCGTGTTCATCCGCAACGATGATGGACAGGCGGCGGCGAATAAAGTCAAACGGCAGCTCATCGATTTTGCGATAGCGGCCCAGCGCGGCAATGGCGGGGTTATGGCGACCAAACTGCATGATGGCCTGATCCATCAGGTTTTTCATGCCGCTCTGGTGTGCGCTGTTGAGCCAGGCGAGTTGCAGCACGCTCTCATCGACCTGACCCTGTGTATTCAGGTGATGCTCAAGGATGATGCGATCCTGCGTTAACGTGCCGGTTTTATCGGTGCACAGCACATCCATCGCGCCAAAGTTCTGAATCGCGTTCAGGCGTTTGACCACCACTTTACGCCGCGCCATGGCAATCGCGCCTTTTGCCAGATTGGAAGAGACAATCATCGGCAGCATTTCCGGCGTCAGGCCGACCGCGATCGCCAGCGCAAACAGGCTGGCCTCCATCCAGTCGCCTTTGGTGAAGCCGTTAATCAGCAGCACGACGGGCACCATCACGATCATAAAGCGGATCAACAGCCAGCTTACGCTGTTCACGCCGCGATCGAAGGCGGTTTGGGAACGGGTGCCGACGATGGATTTTGCCAGCGAGCCAAAGTAAGTATGGCTGCCGGTCGCCACGACGATGGCCGTTGCTGTACCGCTGGAAATGTTGGTTCCCATCAGGCAGATGTTGGATAACGCCAGCAGATCGCTTTCGCCGACACAGCCCGTGGGCTGGCAGCCTTTGGCGCTGATATCGCTGAACACGTCGTATTTTTCGATCGGCAGTGATTCGCCGGTCAGTACCGCCTGACTGACGAACAGGTCGCGCGATTCCACCAGCCGAACATCCGCTGGTACCATATCGCCGGCGGAAAGGGTCAGAATATCGCCGGGCACCAACTGCTGAAGCGGGATTTCCTGCATGACGGCGGTGGCGCTGGCATGAGGGCGACGCAGTACGGTGGCCGTGGTCCGCACCATGGATTTCAGCGCTTCTGCGGCTTTATTGGTGCGAAATTCCTGCCAGAAGCGTAGCAGGCCGCTCAGGCTCACCATCACCAGAATGATGAGCACGCCGGTGAGCGACGTCTCTTCGTTATGGCGCAACGGTAACCAGTAATCGGTGAAAAAGCTGATTGCAGCCAGCGCTGTCAGCACGTAAATAAACGGGTTATTAAACGCGGCGGCTAACTGTACCAGCGCGTGCGGCGCTTTCTCGTGGGCGACGCGGTTTTCGCCATAGGTTTGCTGACGTTCAATGACGTCATCATGGCTTAAACCATGCAGATGGGTATTCAGGTTAGCCAGCGTTTGATCGAGGCTGTTTTGTGCCTCGCGGGCAATCGCAAAGGTGGTCGTTGGGGTTTTACGGGCGCGGCGATACCCCGTTTGTGTGATCATATCGGTCATGATGCTGCTCTCTTAATGTTGCCTGTCCGCCACGCACGGGCGCGCATCCCGGATAAAGGGACGTAAAGCGGAGAAAAATAAAGGTATTAAGGGAGGTAAACGGCGCAGGCAGAGAGAACAGAGGGGTCGGGGAAGAAGACGGTCCTTATTCTAACGGATGCGGTTTACCGGGCCATCGAGGGTGCTCGTCCATGTTGTCTCCTTATCGCCGTATGGCGAGATGTAAAATAAACAGCATCGTCGGCTGACGAAACAGGGTCGTAGAATTGAGTATTAGAAACAGAACTCGTAGTTTAGTGGTGCAACAATAACCTCGTTTGCCTAAACCGCACGTCAACGTTTGTTCATGAGTCAGATCGAATGGGCTTGTCGCCTGTCAGCAGGCGCTGTTACGGTGCCGTGGGTGAGACGTTCGGAAGGGATGGTATCAGAAGCTGCCGTTATCAAAAGCCGTAACGATCGAAAGAATGTATTGCCCCGCTGGGTAGCCAACGGGGCAGATGAGAGTTAATGAATTCTCAGTAAATGGTCCTGATTGACTTTGAAGAAACGCACCGCATCGCGCAGTTGCTCTCCCTGTTCCGTCATCGCATGGGCTGCCGTGGCGGATTCTTCAACCAGCGCGGCGTTCTGCTGGGTAACCCGATCCATTTGTTCTACTGCCACGCTAATCTCTTTGATGCCGATGTGCTGCTCGTTGGAAGCTTGAGAAATTTCCGCCACGATATCGGTGACCTTTTTCACCGACTGCACAATCTCCGACATCGCCTGGTTGGCTTTGTCTGCCCGCGCAGAGCCGTCGGTAATCTTCTCGACGGTGCCTTCGATCAGCGTTTTGATCTCTTTGGCGGCGTTGGCGCTCTTCTGTGCCAGCGTCCGTACTTCGCCCGCCACAACGGCAAAGCCTTTCCCTTCGCTGCCCGCTCTGGCGGCTTCTACTGCCGCGTTCAGGGCGAGGATATTGGTCTGGAAAGCGATCCCTTCGATCACGGCGATAATATCGACGATCTTCTGTGAACTGTCGGAGATTTCACGCATCCGCTTGAGCATGTCGTCCACGATAAGCCCGCCCTGAGAAGCCGTTTCCGAGGTTTGCTGTGCCAGTTGGCTGGCTTCCTTGGCGTTATCCGCATTCTGTCGCACGGTATGTGTCAGTTGCTGCATATTGGCCGATGCCTGAATCAGCGAGGCTGCCTGCTCTTCGGTACGCTGCGACAGGTCGCTGTTGCCCTGAGCAATCTCACTGGACGCCAGCGTGATGGACTCGCTGCCGTTCATGATGGTATGTACGATGCTCATCAACTGCTGGTTCATATAGTTGATGGAGGCCAGCAGGCTGCTGTTGTCCCCTTGGCGCAGCCTGATTTCTGTTGTGAGATTACCGGAGGCAATCTCGGTCATGATTTCCTGTGCGTAATGCGGGTCGCCGCCGAGCTGGCGTGAAATATTGCGTGAGATAATGGTGGCGATAACGGTGGTCGTCAGCAGAGCGAGCAGCAGCAATCCCCAAACATAGTACTGCGATGTCCGATAAGTCGAATCGGCGCTGGCGACGATATCTTTTGCCGTCGCCACTTCCATATCCACCAGCTTGGCCAGATCTTTCATTAACTGGCTACGATACTTAGAGGAGCTTGCGCCGCTGATTTTGCTCGCCTCTGCCAGATCGCCCCGGTTCACGGTATCAATCAGCGTGGCATTGACCGAGTTAAAGCCGGAGAAATTATCGCCGATGATTTTAATCAGCGCTTTTTATCCTCGCTATTGGCAACGGTTTGGTAATTCTTAAACGCAGCAAGGAAAGTATCGGCGTTTTGCAGTAATTCTTTGCGGTGGCCTTCACGCTCTTCGGGCGTTTTGGAGTCGATATACTGTATTTGCTGTAATCGCGTTTCAGACAACGCGCCACGCATTTCCAGACTATATCGCACGCCGGGTAGGCTGCTGCTGCTTAATTCATCAATACGGCCATTATTAACGCTAAGCTGGAGTAGTGAAACCACCCCTAATAGCAACATCATGGCTATCAGGACGGAAAATCCGAGTAATAACTTGGAAAATACTGTGAGTTGAGAAAATTTCATCGCTATTCTTATTGATTATTAGAGAGAAGGTAATAGTGATAACGGCAAATAAAATAAGATCTTTATAATGCGTAATTCGATAAAGAGAGTAGAGGATGTAAACGGGATTTAATAATAAAATAGTACATTTTCGCAATACTAAATTCCATTTATTTTTGTTTTTTATTGGTTTGTTTTTAATGGAAAGAGTGGTTGTTAAACATTGTTTTAATAAATGTTTTTATTTTTAATGTGAAGGTTGGATAATTCACAAATAGGAAAAATAAAATGTGATAGCCATCAATAATCGATAATTATTTGTTGATTAAAAATAATGATAATAAGTAACAGGATTCATTAGTTAAATGACAAATTATTTCTTTTTATTTCTTCAACCATAATGACACAGCGGTAATGTCATTACCGCTGCACGATGATGCTTTGCGCCAAGCATGCCTTAGTCCAGATAGAACACCGGTTCCAGCGCGTCGCTGACCGGGCTGTTATCGGGATTGAGGGCATGACGTCGCTCATGTGTTTCCACCAGCGCTGGCAGACTTCCGTTTGTGCAATCGCTTCCCAGCGTGCTTCGGATTCGACTTCCACATAGCCGAACAGCAGATGGCGTTGCTTATCCAGAAAAATGCTGTAGTGGTGCGCGCCGTGGTTTTTCAGCACCTCGGCCAGTTCCGGCCAGATAGGATTGTGACGACGTTGATAGTCGTCGTGGCAGTCAGGAAAACCGACATCACAAAAGCCTTACGCAACATGGATGAGTCCCCTGTAATCGTTAGCAGAACGCCACGACGCGAGGCCGTGGCGATTTGAGGTTGAAAGCCTTTTATGCTGAAAACAATCTTATGCCGAAAACCTGCTACAGGCGCAGCGCGGCTTCCATGGGGGTAACGCCGAAACGTTTACCCAGTGCGATCAGCTCTTCGGTCGAGATCGTCTGCTTCTTACCGCCCATCGATATCACTTTCACCATCACTTCGGCGGATTTTTCTGCGGTATCGATCAGGCCGAAGGCGTCGTCCAACGTCGGGCCGCTGCCGAAGATACCGTGGAAGGGCCACAGCACCAGCGAATGACGCTGCATTTGTTCGGAGGTGGCATCGCCAATGGCATCGGTGCCTGGCACCATCCACGGTACAATTCCCACGCCGTCCGGGAAGACGACCAGACATTCCGTGCTGCCTTCCCACAGTTCGCGGGTGAATTTAGCGGTATCCAGCTCCAGCACATAGCTCAGGGCGATCAGGTTGGTCGCATGGCAGTGCATGATGACGCGATCGTGCCCGTGGGTCACCCCCATACGCACAATGTGCGACTGGAAATGCGAGGCGAGTTCAGACGTTGGCAGGCCGCCGTTGGTGAGTCCCCAGAAAATACGATAGCCTTTGCCGTCGCTATCGACCTGCAACACGACCAATGAATCGGCCGGATCTAACTGAACGTTGCGGAAAAATTTGCCGGAGCCAGTGACGATAAACCAGCAGTCGGCCAGCGCGGGCATCGGCTGTGATAGCGCTTCATGGCGCGGCTGCGGGTAGAAATCGCTTTCATAAGGCGTCACATCCTCAGCCGTCAGGCGCAGGCTGACGTTACCGCCGTTACGTTCGTCCCAGCCTTTGAGCCACATGTCGCTGGTGGCTTTAATCATTCCCTGTACAAACCAGGAAGAGAGAATTGCTTGCATAGTCTTACCCTTGACGTTGAGTGAGGATGGTTTCTTCATACTGACGCACCTGTTGCAGCCATTCGCTGCCTGGGATGACGTCATGACGCTGGCAGTAGTGCTCCCACACGGCCTGCCACGGTAGCGATTTTTGCTCTTCCAGCAGGGCCAGACGTGCGGTGTAATCACCGTTTTGTTCCAGCTTGCGCAACGTTTCTGTGGGTTCCAGCAGCGCGCGCAGCAGCGCTTTCTTCATATTGCGCGTGCCAATAACCCAGGCGGCAATGCGGTTGATCGAGGCATCAAAGAAGTCGAGCCCGATATGCACGCGATTAAGCAGCTTATGGCGTACGATTTCGTGTGCGATGGCCTGTGTTTCGTCATCCAGCAGTACCACGTGGTCGCTGTCCCAGCGTACGGGACGGCTGACGTGCAGCAGCAGGCGCGGGACGTAGAGAATGGCACTGGAGATCTTGTCGGAAATGACTTCAGTCGGGTGGAAGTGTCCGGCATCCAGACAGAGCGCAGTGCCGCGGCTGGCCGCGTAGCCGAGGTAGAATTCGTTGGAGCCGACGGTAAAACTTTCCGCGCCGATCCCGAACAGTTTGCTTTCCACCGCGTCAATATGGTGCGCCTGATCGAGCGGCTCGGCGATGATCTCATCCAGCGCGCTGAGCAGCCGCTGGCGGAACGCCAGACGATCGATGGTCAAGTCTTTCATGCCGTCCGGCACCCAGATGTTCATCACGGACGGCGTGCCGAGTTCGCGACCAAAGTAGGCAGAAATCCGGCGGCTGGCCTGACAGTGCTCAATCCAGAAGCGGCGTACTTTTTCGTCCGGGTGCGATAGGGTGAAGCCGTCCGCGCTCAGTGGGTGAGAAAAGCAGGTCGGGTTAAAATCCAGCCCGAGCTGGTGGCGTTTGGCCCACGCCACCCAGGTGCGGAAATGCTCGGGGGCAATTTCATTACGGGCGACGGGCTGCGCGGATTCCAGATAGATAGCGTGCAGGTTCAGCCGCTTGGGGCCGGGAATGAGCGCAAAGGCTTGTTCCAGATCGGCACGCAGTTCATCCGGCGTGCTCGCTTTGCCGGGGTAGTTACCGGTGGCCTGAATGCCGCCGGTCAGTGGCCCGCCGGTGTTCTCGAATCCGGCCACATCGTCACCCTGCCAGCAGTGCATTGACACCGGGATCTGATCGAGCTGTTCCAGCGCGGCCTCTACGTCAATATTCAGGCTGGCGTAACGCGCTTTTGCCAACTGCCAGGCGGTTTCAATTGGTGTGCTCATTGCGTGGTCTCCTTTTTGCCCTTCGGGGCGGTTTCTGGCTGGCTGAGCGCCTGAAAACGACGCCAGTGCCCGGCAAAATCACTCTCCGCACGCGGGATATAGCGATGCAGAGGGAAGTTATGAGTCAGCATGTGCCGGAATGCGGCAAGGTCGGCGACAGCGCCCAGCGCCATCAACTGGCAGCCGATATTGCCAAGCGTCGAGGCTTCGACCGGCCCGGCCAGAACCGGAATCTGGCACACATCGGCGCACAGCTGGTTCAGGAAAGCGTTCTGGCTGCCGCCGCCGACAATGTGCAACTGGCGGATCGGTGCGTGGCGCAGTTCGCCCAGTTCCAGAACGACCTGTCGGTAGAGCAGCGCGAGGCTGTCAAAGATGCAGCGTGCCAGCTCGGCATCGCTGTGGGGCACGGGCTGGCCGTGCTCACGGCAATAGTCGCGGATCGCCTGATGCATGGACGGCGGATTGATAAAGCGCTCGTCATTAGGATTAATCAGGCTGACGAAGGCGGGCAGGGCGGCGGCGGACTGAATTAGCGCGCCTAAATCCTTGATGTCACGTTCCTGACAAACCCGCTGTAGCAGCCACAGTCCCATGATGTTTTTCAGCACCCGATAGGTGCCGTCTACGCCGCCTTCGTTGGTGATATTGGCAGCCAGCGCCTGCGGGCTGTTAAATGGCGTGTCGCTCTCAATGCCCATCAGCGACCAGGTGCCGGAGCTGAGATAGGCGCTGTCGCGGCTCTGCAATGGCGCGCCGACCACCGCACTGGCGGTATCGTGCGTGGCGACGGCGGTGACGGGAATTTGCCGTCCGCTCGGTGCTGTCCAGTTTCCCACGGCGTGCCCCGGCTGCACTGGCTCGCTCAGCCAGCGACGTGGGACACCCAGATAGTCCAGCAGCGTGCCGTCCCAGGTTTCTTTTCGAGGTTAAGCAGTTGGGTCGTGCTGGCGTTGGTGTATTCGCAGATCAGATTCCCCGTGAGACGATAGTGAAAATAGTCAGGAATCATCAGCAGGTGTGCCACCTGATTCAGGTTTTCAGACGGCGCATCACACAGCGCTTTAAGCTGGTACAGCGTATTAAACGGCAGGAATTGAATACCGGTGCGCTGATAGATCGCCTCACGCCCCAGCTCGGCGGTGACGGTAGCCATCACGCCGTCGGTGCGGTGGTCGCGATAGGAATACGGCAGGCCGACGCGCTGCCCGTCCTTATCCAGCAGCACATAGTCCACGCCCCAGCTGTCGATCCCGATGCTATCGGGGATGATCCCCATGGCATCGATTTGGTGTAATCCGATGAGGATATCGCGTTCCAGCGCGGCCAGATCCCACTGGTGATGATTGTCCTGAAACACCAGTGTATTGCTGAAACGGTGAATTTCTTTCAGCGTCAGATGCTGCGTTGCGGTGTGCAAGGTTGCCAGCATGACCCGACCACTGGATGCACCTAAATCCACCGCCACGATATTCTTCACCGCCATAGCCGCACTCCTTATTGTTGGATGTGTTGCAGTGTAAAGAGCGGTAACGGCAGCCACCTTCCTATGAGTGCCATCAACAACTGGCGGCTGGCAAAATGACAAAGCTGACCGTGAAAGGGCTCACAATCTGGGAAATTATTCAGGAAATAACCACGAGAAAATCAGGGAAAAAGCGGTGTGATCCTTACCACACTTCAATCAATTGGGCGGTGCGATCTTAAAAAAAGAGCAGCCAGATGGCACGTGGGTGACGGTAATTGAAGGTCGGTTCTGTGGCTTCTGGCTACCCTTTTTCAAAGGCCGCATTTTTGCCAGAGGCCGAATGGAGAACTGAAATGACGTTACTTCGTGGTGATGATTTTTTTACTTCGCGTGCCGTAACGGTGGCGGTAGAACCGCGCACGCCGCAAACGGCGTTTCCTGAGCACTACCATGATTTCTGGGAAATTGTGCTGGTGGAACAGGGCGCTGGCGTCCATGTGTTTAACGATCAGCCCTATGCACTGTGCAGCGGTTCGGTGTTCTTTGTTCGCGATAACGATCGGCATCTGTTTGAAGACGTGGAAGGACTGTGCCTGACCAACATGCTGTACCGCTCGCCGCGCGGGTTCCGCTTCCTTTCCGATATCGCCGCCTTCTTGCCGTATGGCCCGAACGGCGAGTGGCAGGGGCAGTGGCAGGTCAATGCAGTGGGGATGCAGCAGTTGAAGCAGTCGTTGAACAGTCTGGCAGAGCTGGCGCAGAGCGATGCGCCGGAAGCGATTGCCGCCAGTGAAAGCCTATTTCTGCACATTCTGGTGCAGTTGCGTCAACAGTGCTTCCAAATTCAGGCCAACGGCTCCGAACGTCAGGGGTGCAGGCGCTGCTGGGCTGGCTGCAAAACAACTACAGCGAAGAGGTGAACTGGGGCAGTCTGGCCGATCGGTTCTCGCTGCCGCTGCGCACGCTGCATCGCCAGCTCAAACAACACACCGGTATGACGCCACAACGCTATCTGAATCGGTTAAGATTACTGGAGGCTCGTCGGCGGTTGCAGCAGAGTGATGACTCTATCACCACCATTGCGCACGCCTGTGGATTTAGCGACAGCAATCACTTCTCGACGCAATTCCGCAAGGCATTCTCGCAGGCGCCTAAGTCACTACGCCATCAGGCGTTTTCTCGTGAAGAGTAGGTAACAGCAACCGCGGGTGAGGGAATGGCGACAGCAATACGGGGTTTGAAATTACAGACTGAAGACTATTTCCTCACCGACAAGAATGCCGTGATGGTTGCCGAACGGCACCCGCAGCCAGCGTTTCCGCTGCATCATCATGATTTTGACGAACTGGTGATTGTCTGGCGCGGGAATGGCCTGCACCTCTGGAACGATGTGCCTTACCGCATTACCCGTGGCGATATGTTCTATGTCTCCGCGAACGATCGCCACAGCTATGAGTCCGTCAACGGGCTCGAGCTGGACAACATTCTCTATATCCGCAATCGCCTGACGTTATCTGCCGACTGGCAAATGTTACTGCCGGGCGGGGAACGTCCACAGAGCCAACGGCACTGGTGTCTAGGCTCCGAAGGCATGGATACCCTTCGTGAGAAGGTGGATGCGCTGAGGCAGGAGTGTATGAAATCCGATGCGCTGTCGCTGCAACTGAGTGAAGCGCTGCTGTTGCAGATTGCGCTGCTGGCGGCGCGCTATCGTCACACGCCGGATAATCCACAGCTCGCCGATGCGCACCAGCTGGATATGTTGATGAATGCGCTGCGTGCCAGCATTGCGACACCGTTCCGCTTTGAAGCCTTCTGCGAACAGCACCACTTCAGCGCCCGCAGTTTACGTTCGCGCTTTAAAGAACAAACGGGCATGAGCGTGCCGCATTACCTGCGCCAGCTGCGGCTCTGCAAAGCGATGGAACTGCTGCGTTATGACCTGCAAACCATCGGCGACGTCGCCGCGCTGTGCGGTTTTGAAGACAGCAACTACTTCTCTGTGGTGTTCCATCAGGCGTTCGGCGTCTCACCCAGCGCCTACCGCCAGCGCTTCCTGAATGTGGAGTGACAGCGCTTAGCTATGGGTGCGATGAATCAATGGCGGGTTAATAGTGGTAGCGGCAGGCAGCGATCATCATGGCGTCATCGGTGATGGCATAAACCAGACGATGTTCTTCGGTGATACGGCGCGACCAGAAACCAGCAAGATTATGTTTAAGTGGCTCTGGTTTTCCTTTTCCCTCAAAAGGTGTTCTGCGCGTTTCTTTTATTAATTCATTGATCTTTTTGACCATCCGCTTATCGATGTCCTGCCAGTACAGGTAGTCTTCCCATGCTTCTTCTGACCAGATTAGCTTCACTCAATGATATCTCTTTCTTCGCCATTGCCAGCTTTAAGGCTCTCGATTGAGTTCATCAGTCTTTTTGCATTTGCTGGTGAACGCAGTAAATACGCGGTCTCCTCTAGAGAGTTATATTCTTCCAAAGACATGAGCACGCAGGCTTCACCATTCTGTCGAGTGATAAGAATGGGAGCACGGTCTTCGACCGTTTTCATCATGGTTGCCGATAGATTTTGTCGGGCTTCACTGTAGCTAATTGTACGCATTTGTACCTCCTGATATGTACCTATCATTGTACAATGACGTTGCGTTTTTAACCACTCAATCCTTCGTCAACAGCGCTACTCCGCCACCGTTGAAAGCAACAGGCGCGTGTAAGGGTGCTGTGGCTGATTGAAGATCTGCTCGACCGGCCCCGTTTCTACGATATCCCCGTCTTTCATGACCGCGATGCGGTGGCTCATGTGCTGTACCACGCCCAGATCGTGGGAGATGAACAGCATCGTTAGCCCCAACTGGCGTTGCAGCGCGACCAGCAAATCCAGCACCTGCGCCTGTGTGGTGACATCCAGCGCTGATACCGGTTCGTCGCAGATCAGAATCTCGGGTTCTGAAGCCAGCGCCTGTGCGATCGAGACGCGCTGGCGTTGCCCGCCAGACAGCGCTCTGGGACGACGGCTCAGCAGGTCGGGCGTCAAGCCGACATACTCCAGCAGCGTCAGAATGCGCCGCTGTTTCTCATCGTCGCTGAGGTCGCGGCGCAAGCGCAGCGGCTGGTTCAGGATCTGGGCGACGGTAAATTGCGGGTCGAACGAACTGAGTGGATCTTGTGTGATCGTCTGAATGCGTGCGCGCAGCGGTCGACGTTCACGCTCTGTTAATGTGCTCCAGGCATTGTCCACGAGTCGGACTTCGCCGCTGTCCGGCTTTTGCAGTGCCAGAATGACTTTGCCCAGCGTGGTTTTGCCTGAACCGGATTCGCCGACGATGCCCAGCGTTTCACCGCGCTTGATCTGGAGAGAAACCTGATTGACGGCCTGCATCCGGCTGCCGTCCGGGCGTTTGAACGACACCGCGATCCGATCCGCTGACAGAACAATGGCGTCATCGGTGCTGGCGTGATCCGCTGCCAGTGAAGCCGGTGACGGGGCAATACCGTTCTGTAGTGGGTCGGTACCCGCCAGCCATTTTCCCCGTGTAGAAGCGGTGGGTATCGCCGCCAGTAATTTTCGGGTGTAGGGATGTGTTGGCGCTGACAGGAGTTGCCGCGCCTCACCGCCTTCGACTAGCGATCCTTGCTGCATGACGATGACGCGATCCGCCACTTCTGCGACAACGGCAAGATCGTGAGTGATCAGTAAAACGCCGTGCCCTGCCTGCGCTAAGGCGGTGAACACCTTCAGCACCTGTTTTTGCACCGTGGCATCCAGCGCGGTAGTCGGTTCATCGGCAATCAGCAGTTGCGGGCCTGCTGCTAATGCAGAAGCAATAAGCGCACGCTGGCGCAGTCCGCCAGACAGTTCGTGCGGATACTGCGCCGCGCGATGCTCTGGATCGGGAATACCTGCTTTCGTCAGGAGTTCGGCTACGCGTGCAGGAACCTGCTGGCGAGGCAACAGGCGGTGGGTCAGAATCGGTTCGGCGACTTCCTGCCCGATCTTGCGCAGCGGGTCGAGAGACACCAGCGCATCCTGCAAAACAAAGCCGACTTCACGGCCGCGAATCGCTCGCCAGTCGCGATCGGTTAGATAACGTAAATCACACAGGCTGCCGTCATGGCGCGTGAGTTCAATGGCGTTGGCCTGTACGTCAACGTTTTCACCGGCCAGACCCACCAGCGTGCGAGCGGTGACAGATTTTCCTGAACCCGACTCGCCGACCAGCGCCAAAATTTCGCCGGCATTTACCTGAAAAGAGAGGTTCTTAACCGAACGAATGGGGCCGAAAGGGCTGGGAAACGTGACGCTCAGGCCGTCTACGCGCAGCAGCGGGGTTTTCGCGGATGCGTCTGAAGCGGTATGAGAGGGGTGAGAATGTGTGTTCAGGCTCATCGTGCCTCTCCTTTTGCCAAAATGGCCTGTAAACGACGTCCCAGCAACGTAATAGAAATCACCGACAGCGCAACGACGCTGGCGGGCAGCAGGCTAACCCAGGGGGCGATATCAAGGAAGTTACGTCCGTCAGCCAGTAGCGCTCCCCACTCGGCGGTCGGTGGAACGACGCCCAGCCCCAAAAAGCTCAGCGCCGAGGCGGATAGTACCGCGTGACCAACGCCGATGGTGGCGACAATCAGCAACGGGCGCAGCGTATTGGGAATGATATGGCGGAAAACGATATACAGCGGGTGTTCGCCCAGTGCAATAGCATGCTCAACATAGCCGGATAGCCTGACTTGCAGCACCTGAGAGCGGATTAATCGCGCATAGCCGGCAATCCCCGCCAGCCCAACGGCCAGCATGGTGTTTTCCGGACCGCGCCCAAGTACGGCGATCACCAGCAGCGCCAACAGCAGATCGGGAAACGCCAGCATGATGTCCAGCAGACGCACCAAAACCTGACGGATGCGCAGCGGCGCGAGCACCGACAAGGTGCCAAACAGCACGCCGCCGAAGCAGGCGATGAACATCGCGCCGACGCCGATACCCAACGACAGCGAGGTACCGTGAACGATACGGGAAAAAATATCGCGCCCCAGTTGATCGGTGCCGAACCAGTAGGTGCTATTTGGCGACTGGAATACCGCCCCCATATCCATTTCATCGGCAGTGCGGCTGGTAAACAGCGAAGGGAAAAAGACCGCCAGTGCCAGCAGGAAAACGATCGCGGCAGGCAGTAGCGTCGCGGTGCTCAGCCACGGGCTGCGATAGGTTTTTCTGGATGGCGTCTGCGTAAAGGGCATCGGTTCACTACTCATGGGCGCTCGCCTTCTTGCGTAAGCGGGGATCGATGATGAGATACAGCGCATCCACCAGCAGGTTGATGACGACGAACAGGAACGCGGACAGCATGACGACGCCCAGCACCAGCGGCATGTCGCGGTTTTCAATCGCGCTCAGCGTGACCTGTCCAATACCGGCACGGCCAAAGACGGTTTCAGTCAGCACGGAGCCGCCGAGTACGCTTGCCAGCAGCGTACCGGTCAGCGTTGAAGCCGCCAGCGCCGCGTGGCGTAAACCGTGGCGAAAACGCAGTCGGATTTCGCTGACGCCGCGCGTGCGCACGGTGAGCGAGAACGGCTGGGAGAGTGCCTCTTCCAGACCGTCGCGCAGTACCTGACTCAGAATCGCGGCAATCGGCAGGCTTAGCGTGATAACCGGCAACACCAGCGACATCACCCCGTCGTTGCCAGTAACCGGAAACCATTGCAGGCGAAAGCTGAACAGGCTCAGCAGCACGATCCCAATCCAGTAAACCGGCGTGCTAAGCAGTGTCAGTTCCAGCCACGACACGGCGGTACGCAGCGCACCATAACGGCCTGCGGTCAGCAGCGCGCTGGTAATCGCGAGGAATAGCGCCAGAATCAGGCCGCCGAGCGCCAGCGGCAGGGTTTCATGCATCGCATCGCTAATCACGCTACCAACTGGCAGACGGTAGAGATAGCTGACGCCAAAATCGCCCTGTAGCGCCTGCCCGCAGTAGCGTAGATATTGCACCCACAGCGGCTGGTCGAGACCGAATTGTTTGATGAGTACGGCGCGATAGGCTTCATCCACCACGTTATCGCCGCCGCTAAGAATAGCGACCGGATCGCCGGGGATCAGTTTGACGGCAATAAACGTCAATGTGGCTGCGCCCCAGAGCACAGCCAGAATGGTGAAGAGACGTTTACCTAACGCGTACAGATTAACGTTTAATCCAGACATCATAGAAGTTCGGTTTTGCGTTGGTAGCCCAGCTTATGCCCTGTACCTGTTTGGACAGGCCGAGTTGGTAGGCGGGAATGTACAGTGGAACCACATACGCCTGATCGATGACCTCACGCTGTATTTCGCTATAGAGCTGTTTACGTTCCGCTTCGCCCGCGCCAATCGCTTTTCTCAGCTTGTCATTCAGCACGCTGATACGCGTAAAGTTGTTACCGTTCGGTGGCGCATAGGCTGAATCGAAAACGGTACGCAGAATATCCGGCTCTGCACGCACGAAGAAGTTGGAGGCGATATCGTACTCATTGGCATTGGTGCGCGTGGTGAACTCACCCGCATCAACCGGCGTCAGTTGAACATCGAAGCCTGCCTGTTTCACCTGATATTGCACCGCCTGGAACAGCGCGACATCCGCGGCTTCAACGTTGGTTGAGGCGTAAACGAATTTGACGCTCAGACGATTGCCATCTTTGGTTCGGAAGCCTTCGCCGTCTTTCTGTTTCCAGCCTGCGTTATCCAGCAGTTCGTTGGCTTTTTTCACATCAAAGCCCCAGCGGGATGCAACGCTCGGATCGTAATACAGCGTGGCCGGGCCGAGAACGTTATCGGCGGCTTTCAGCGTACCGAAGAAAGCGACTTTCACCGCTGCGTTGGTATCTACGGCGCTCTGGAATGCCTTACGCACCGCGACATCCTGGAAAGGACCTTTGGTGGTATTGAGATAGAGTACGCGGTTAACGCCCGGGTTCTCATAGGTAATCACTTCCAGCTTCGGATTGCGCTTCACCGTTGGGAAATTGGCTGGTGGTACGGCGTCAATTGCCTGAATCTGGCCGCTGCTCAGTGCGCCAAGGCGAACCGACGCTTCCGGCAGATATTTGAACACCAGACCGTCCAGATAGGCTGGGCCAGTATGCTTGGCATAACCCGGTCCCCAATTGTAATCAGGGCGTTTCGTCAGCTTACTGCCGCTGCCTTTTACAAAAGAGTCGAGAATAAATGGCCCGGAACCCACCACGGTGTTACTGGTATTTGGTGTGTTCTTCAGGTACGTCGGGGATTGAATGCCCAGATAGGGCAGGCTCAGCCCCTGTAGCAGCGCCGCAAACGGTGAGCTGTAGTGGAGCACAATCGTATAGTCATCCGGCGTTGAGATCTTGTCGATTGGGCCTAACAGTGATTTTGCGTAGCTGGAGGTGGTTTTCGGATCGAGAATACGCTCGATGTTGTATTTCACCGCTTCCGCGTCCAGCTTGGTGCCGTCGCTGAACGTCACGTCCTTACGCAGATGGAAGGTGTACTCGGTGTTGTTGTCGTTAATTTTCCAGCTTTCCGCCAGCCAGGGCGTAAAGCGATTGTCTTCCGCCTGTCCTACCAGTGAATCCACCACGTTACGTGCAATCAGCGCCGTTACGCCGTAGGCCGTAATGTGCGGGTCGATGATCGGCGTATCGCTGCCCAGACCAACATTCAGAATACCGCCAGCCACCGGTTTTTCATTGCTTTGTGCAGCATAAGCGCCGGGATTGAGTGCGAAAAGTAACGAGAGTAACCCTGCGGCGAGAGTCGTAACTTGCGGATGTATTTTTTCCATTCCCTGTGTCCTTTACGAATGACATGAGGCCATACACGGCGGTCTTTTCGCTACTCTAGAGGGCAGCCTTATGCATGTAAAAGAATAAAAGTGGATTTTCAATTCCATAAAAATATATATGCGGGGGCGCTTACGTTCGCTATTGCATCAGGTTTTCCTTAAAACTCAGTGGTGGTGTCGGTTTTTATCACTACCATTGATTGAAGTACCGTTTGATGCACATCAACGGTTGAGAGTAATCCACGTATACGGAATCTTTAAGGAGGGGCTATGTCACTCACGCTGCTTGAGAAGATTGATCCGTGCTATCTGGCCTGCACGGTGCTTTATTGCCTTCTCCTGCTGGTTTGGTCGACCGCTATCGATGGCTGCATGAACAGGCGCCGTATAGCGTGTTGGCACAAGGAACAGGGGACGTCCTCACTTTATTTATGCTAATCGCTTTGCGCTCGACTGCTTCGGGTATCGCGAATCAGAGATGCTGGCGCTGCCTTCTCGACTGAGTGCGGAGGCCTCATTCCGTCGAACGGTAGCAATTGAATATCATTTTTCGCTGACATGAGTGGAAATTCGGATCGGATTTATGTGTGATGCAGTGTGAAAGAATAGGTTATTAAACTGTTATGCTTTCACAAAAAAATAACCAGGCTATTTCTTATTGATAATATTACTGGTGAATTATTATTCGTTTTCCTCGTAGGGAATATAAATTTCGGATGCGTTAGAGAATCTGGTTTTCAATTTTTGAATAAAAGTTTCACAAAAAAACAACGCGTGATTTCTTATTTTAATTTTTATGAAAATTAAAACCGCGTTCCTAATAACAAAATAACCTAGAGAGATTATCCGATAGACCAATTAACCTCTTTATAAGTGCGTAATACCTATGTAAGAATATAACCTTTAATGGTTAGATTGGTAAAAAATGAACTTTTTTGAACAAACATCTCCATCCCGGAGACGCTATGGATTAGCTGCTTTTATTGGTTTGATTGCAGGTATTGTTTCATCTTTCGTCAAGTGGGGTGCTGAAAATCCGCTTCCTCCACGTAGCCCTACGGATATGTTTAGTAGTGCTTGTGCTCCTGAATCACTGATTAGAGCTGCCGAGCACATTGATTGCTCTCGTAATTTTCTTAACCCTCCCTACATTTTTTACGCGATTGGCTTGGCGTTGTTGACCCTAATGCGGCTGTTTATACCTTTGCTGGCCACGTATTCAATTGGGTTGGTGTAACGCATATTATTTTCTCTATTGTTTTTGCCGTAGGTTACTGCGTTGTTGCAGAAGTATTTCCTAAAATAAAATTATGGCAAGGTCTGTTGGCGGGTGCGCTGGCGCAATTATTCGTCCATATGATTTCATTCCCATTGATGGGGCTTACGCCATCTCTGTTTGTTCTTCCTTGGTATGAACATGTATCAGAAATCGTGGGTCACCTGATTTGGTTCTGGTCTATTGAGATTATTCGTCGCGACTTGCGTAATCGTATGACTCATGAACCGGATCCAGAGATTCCGCTGAGTGCTTCACGCTAGGCTGTGATTTTATTTTAGATAATGTGAAAGAGTGCGATGCTTATTATTTAAGTATCGCACTATTAATAAATCAACCTCTTCGATCTTATCCACGAACAATGCCTTTTTCGCCATGTATAACGATGAGAAAAGCGTTCGATGGGGAAATGATGGATTCAGGCATAGGCATAGGCATAGGCATAGGCAGAAACAGAAAGTGTCATCTATTCTGTTTCATCGGTCCAAACGTCTTCATATCCTGCTCGATCGATGATGAATTTCGTCCCTTCGGGTAAAAAGAGATACGGTACGACTTCAGGCAGCGTGTCCTCTAAGTGGCTGGTGTGAAGGGCCTGATAAAAACCACTCTCGGATGAATGCTCGCCACAGTGGATAAACCAGCTTATCGTGCCGTTTTCTGGCAATGCGATCCGGGTTCCGTAAATGGGCGAGCGTTGTAAGGTCTCTAGTGCAATAGCAACCATTTCTTCTGGAGGCTGCTGCGGTAATTGGTACTTATCGCAGGTCTGTTTCTGTCGCGCATTGGGTAGGGTTCGATCTGCTTTTTGCATGATTAGGTCCGCTGTCGCTTTTCGTACATGTCGGGATGTTCGAGATACGTTATTTCACCTGAGTGGCTAGCTATCCAGCCACCAATTTAAAAGCGTGTCATCTTCATCGTCGTCAATATTCTTATAAATGTTCGCGAAGTACCATTGAACGCCTGTTTTTCGCGAAAAGCGTCAAAAACGTCGGCGATCTTATCCATTCCATTCCTTGCTGGAACGGCTAATGTCAGATTTCCCTGAAATACGCCATCTAGCGTCCCATTCAGTTGACGGGCTACATCATTTTCTAAACTGGCGATATCTTCAGAGGGCAGCTCATCGGCATAAATATGAATGCAAAAATTACCGCCTCTTTTCAAGATTTCCGGGTGTGCATGTTTGTCTTTAATTCGGAAGATATCTCCACGAGCCAGGTTTAACGCAAGACCGGGGAAGACAGTAATTCGTAAGTATCCTTCTCGATTTCTCGGACAGGTAACACTTCAAACACGGGCTCATCGTCATGTGCTACATAGATATTAACTAACATGGGTTCAGTGATTACCACGACTTGAGTCAGTGAAGTAAAACGGTGTCACGATGTTAGCCGAAAAATACGCTTTCGTATCTTGTTTCACTTGGGTGCGGTTTTTCATTACCGCAAGCTTCGTGCGATTGAGGGCAAGTCTGAGGCCATTGTTGTGGGTTATATTCGATCTGAATATGAGCGTAACGAAGCCTTTTGCTGAGTGTGGTACGCGAGATTATTACTGTTTTGATTACGTTGTATTAGGGAAAGCAGGGAGCCGATTATTGCTTTATGGTCACATGAAACGGGAGAAACAACCCAGCAGACAGATAATTTTGGCGCGTTTCTGATGATGTCAGAACGGATTGAGTAATGTGTTGAGGTGAAATTTTTTTATCGTTAGGTCCTCGCCTTTTTACATTCAGGGTGTGAATCAACAGTGATGCCTCGGAGTGGAGAGAAAACCGTATAAAATAGTAAACAGGTTAACGGTGCTTTAAACGAAAAGCCTCGCTCAGTTCTACTTCGTCTTCGGTATCCCCATCTTCAAAGCATTTGAAAGATTTCTCGCTGAGTGTTTTCCGCATGAGTGCGTACAGATCGACAGATTTAACATTAACCTGTAGCCACAGCGCGCCATCGTTCTCATCGATCAGGCGGACGTCGTACTCAGCGCTATTGGCTAGGGCTTTGTCTTTCAAATAAACATCACCGTTTTCGGCACGAATGCAGGCCTCACTGCGTTTAATCGTACTTATTACATCTTGAGCAGTCGAGGCATCATCAAAGATTAGTTTGTACTCATAGCTCATGTTCTGGGTGTCCGCTGTTAGGTCTCACTATCTTCATCAGAGCCCTGCCTCAGTATTCTTGCCATTCTGGATTTGCTATTTATTTTTACCTAAATCTCAGGCAGGTCGATATTATTTTGGGAAAGAATCATGGCTATTTTTCTTATAAACTCAACCGGAAGCGTTGTTGGTGTTCCATACATATCGACTATTCCGACCTCAACGACACTATCAACAAGAGAAGAAAATTCTTCAATATCTTGAGATGCAATTGATTGGGCAAGATCTCGCGGCATGTCATCACCCCGGCCATTGAGCGGCAGCAGCGCCCTGTTCTTTCCCATTCAAGCAGACTGCCACTCTCAGGATAACGACTAAGGTGAGCTAGCAACGCATCTATCGAAGGGTGTTGAATCAATTTTGCGTGGCAATAAGCCTGTAAACAGGCGGATGCATAGCGCTGTAAATCCCGTGGGGAAAGCCCTGTCATGTTACTCAACGTCGTTGAAGCCTTCATTTCTTTTGTTTCCACAAAATTAAAATTCTCGAACGTCGGATATTCATCCAAAAATTCATCGCTGCGAATGAAGCCATCGAGTGGCTTATGCTTTTTGGCCGCGAAAATGATGGCATTGATTTTTCATCATTTTCCGAATTCACAATTCGCCCGATTAATATCAACGGCCAGCGTAGTTTTCCGAGCTGTTGTCATCACGTTCGGTAATCGCTCTGTTAGCACCAAACGTGATGATAAGGCACTTACGCGGCCATGCCTAACCCGACAATATTCGCCGCCAGAATAATGACCATACCGCCGAGAACCAACATGCGTACCGGTTTCTGACCCGCGGCTTTCCATTCCTTAAACAGTAAGCCGACGATACCGCCGCACAGGACATAGAAACTCATGTGCAGCATCCAACTGATATAGGTGTAATCGGCCGGAATGTTGGCATGTCCCCAGGCATAGAAGAAGAACTGCAAATACCACATGATGCCGCCCAGAATGGCGAAGAGCGCATTGGCAATCAGTAACGGTTTGGCCTGTGCCAGATCGGCTTTTAATGAAATGCCTTTGCAGGTAGCCAAACGGATGAAACAGAAGCCCAGATTCACGACGGCACCGCCGCCCATAATCACCACGTAGCTGGGAAGGGCGACATACAGCGCATTGATCCCCAACGTCTGTGCGGCGGTGTGCATGGGTTTTGCGGCGTCCATTGCAAAGGACATACCTGCGGAGAAGATGCCGCACATCACGGCCAGAATCAGCCCTCTTTTCAGGTTGAATTCCTCGGCGCGAATGCCGAGTACACGCTCTTTCAGTAAACCCGCGTAGCTAACAATCGCAACGCCTATGACTGCGACCAGCACGCCCAGTAGCGTCATGCGGCCGCCTGCCGAGCCAAACAGAACCGAGAACTTTCCTTGCAGGACGGGCGTCATCAGCGTGCCGATAATCAGCGTTACGCCGATGGCGATCCCGATGCCCATCGACATGCCAAGGTAACGCATCGTCAGGCCATAGTTGATATTGCCGATTCCCCACATGGCGCCGAAGAGAAAGATGGGGAGTAGGGGCGCCATATCGAACGAACCGTAGTAACGCCAAAAATCGGGAAGTAGCCACCAACTGATGCTCCAGGGCAGGATAATCCACGAGAAGAACCCGCCCAGCGACCACATGGTTTCCCACGACCAGTTTTTGACCTGCTTAAACGGTGCATAGAAACAGGCCGCGCTTGCCGCACCGATGAAGTGCCAGAAAATACCAAGGAAAATAGGATCGCTCATGCGTAACCCCTTGTTTTATTTTGTGGTAAGCCTGTATCCGGCTCTGAAGGTAGAGTGCAGTGTATGATTGTTGCCAGACCTGCTGGCGCCAGACAGTGTAGGAAGGTGAAACAGGGCGAACCTTCAGATGCGTGCCATGAGGATTGGGAGAACGGCATCGGTTTGAAGGTAGGAGCAGGCAGGATCACAAAACGCGGAATTTATCTCTGGGGCACGGCGGGGAAGTGCATTCTGTAAAGGGAACATTTTGCTCAAGAATTGATTAACACCACAGCAGGACTTTTCGCTATGATTTCCCTCTTTTCCACCTGCATATAGTGAGTTATGGAACGTTTTATTGAGAATCTGATGTATTCATCGCGCTGGCTGCTTGCCCCTGTTTATCTCGGGCTGTCGCTGGGATTGCTGGCTCTGGCGATCAAGTTTTTCCAGGAGGTGTTCCACGTCCTGCCTAACATCCTGGATATTGCTGAAGCGGATTTGGTGCTGGTGTTGCTGTCACTGATCGATATGACGCTGGTTGGCGGGTTGTTGGTGATGGTGATGTTGTCCGGTTACGAGAACTTTGTCTCGGCGCTGGATATCTCCAAAGGCAGAGAAAAGCTGAACTGGCTCGGTAAGATGGACTCCGGCTCGCTGAAAAATAAAGTGGCTGCCTCTATTGTCGCTATCTCGTCTATCCACCTGCTGCGTGTGTTCATGGATGCCCGCAATATCCCGGATAACAAGCTGATGTGGTATGTGATTATCCATTTGACGTTTGTGCTGTCTGCGCTCGTCATGGGGTATCTGGATCGCATGTCGCGTTACGAAAAAGTAAAGCAGCATAATCAACGCCGCACGGTTTGCGTAGCCAGAAGAAAGAAGCGATCCTATTGTTAACGAAGTGATTTTATCAACGCGCTTTGTCTAATGGAGGATATTATGCCGCAAACCGATCGCATTAACCGCCGTGTGGTTTTGGCTCAACGCCCGCACGGCGCGCCGACACAAGAGAATTTTCGTCTGGAACAGCAGGCAGTTCCATCCGTAGATGCGGGGCAAGTGCTGCTGCGCTCCGTGTTTCTTTCCTCGATCCTTATATGCGTGGCCGCATGAGCGACGCCCCCTCTTATGCCAAACCCGTCGAACTGAATGACGTGATGGTCGGTGGAACCATCAGCCGCGTGGTAGAGTCAAAACACCTGGATTATCAGACGGGTGACTGGGTGCTGTCCTTCAGCGGCTGGCAGGATTATGCAGTTTCTGACGGCAAAGGATTAACCAATCTGGGGCAGTCGCCGACCAATCCTTCCTACGCGCTGGGCGTGCTGGGGATGCCGGGCTTCACCGCGTATATGGGGCTGACGGATATCGGCCAGCCGAAAACGGGTGAAACTTTGGTGGTAGCCGCCGCGACTGGTCCGGTCGGCGCGACGGTTACCAGATCGGGAAATTGAAAGGCTGCCGCGTTGTTGGCGTAGCTGGCGGGGCGGAGAAAAATGTCGCTACGCGGTTGAGGTTCTGGGGTTTGATGTTTGCCTCGATCACCGGGCGGATGATTTTGCAGAACAGCTGAAACAAGCCTGCCCGCAGGGCATCGATATTTACTTTGAAAACGTCGGCGGGAAAGTCTTTGATGCTGTGCTGCCGTTGTTGAATACCTCGGCACGTATTCCAGTGTGCGGATTAGTCTCTGGCTACAATGCAACAGTCCTGCCGGACGGGCCGGATCGTTTAGCGCTGCTGATGGGGACGATCCTGAAGAAACGCATTCGGATGCAGGGATTCATCATTTTTGATGATTATGGTCATCGCTTTGATGAGTTCTGGAAGGATGTGTCGCCGTGGGTGGAAGAAGGTAAGATCAAATATCGGGAAGAGATCGTCGACGGCTTGAAAACGCTCCCGAAGCCTTTATCGGCCTGCTGCACGGCCGCAACTTCGGCAAATTAGTGGTCAGAGTCGGACCGGATGCGTAACGACAGACGCGCAATCGCGTTGACGAAAAGCGAGTTGGCGTAAAAATTGCCTGATCCCCTGCGTTATCGTTGCGGGGGAGAAGGCCAATGCATCCTGATTCTGCGTCGTTTCGCGTACGGCCATTGCAGCCGTGGTTCGTCATCAACGCGGCGGAAGATTACCTGAAGAAAAGCGTCAGTCAGTCACCGATTGCCCATTTTTACAGTTTTACGGTCGATCGCGCCGAACCGATGACGCTGGCCGTGCCGGACGGCAGTGTCGATCTGTTGCTGCATTGCTGTCCTGAAGCACCCAGCGGGCGCGTTTGCGGCAGTACCACATCGGCGCAGATTACCCGGCTGATGCCGGGAGAACGCTATTTTGGCGTGCGCTTTATGCCGGGGATCATGCCAGCCTTTCTCGACCTGTCGCCGGGGGAATTGGCGGGGCAGGAGATCCCTTTTGATGAGGTCGCGCCCGATACGCCGCGTCTGCTGAGACGCTTGGTGAACACCCATGACTTTAACGAACAGGTCAGCCTGTTTCTGCACTATTTTTCCTACTGGACGACCCGCTCGGCACCGCCGCTTTTACTACAAATCATCGACCTGATTATGGCGCACGACGGTAAAATCAGGGTGGATGAGCTGGAGCGGAAGACGCTCTATTCCGCGCGTTATATTCATCGTCTATTTCATGATAATTGCGGGATGTCGCCCAAAACATTCTGCCGTACGATTCGTTTCCAGCGGGCGCTCGCGCTACTCAATCAGGGTAATATCGACAGTCTGACCATGCTGGCGCAGCACCTTGAATATGCCGATCAGTCACATTTTTTTCGTGAATTCAAAGCATTTGCCTCCTGCTCGCCGCAGCACTATCTGGCTCGACTACAGGCTGCGCGCTACCAATATCGTATTCGCCAATGTTGAGCCCATCTCTGGTGAGATTCACACGGTGGCACAGTTCACCCCGCGCCGCTTTTTTTGGGGCAGACTGCACCAAAAAGACGCTATCGCTGCACTGTGGCGTGTGCCGATTTATTCTATTTTCCCCGCGTTGCCCCTTGCTATAAACGCTTCACACCGTGCGTTATCGCACATTTATCTAGTGAAGATTGTGAGGTTTTTTATGGCACAGGCAAAAGACATCGTACCGGGTTTTTACACCATTGATGACGCGATCGCACTGGATGGCGAAACGACGCGCGCGCTGCAATTAACCCACCTGAACCGCATGCGCTCTTTGGATGGTCATGCCAAATATTTTGTTCGGGCGGAAGGCAGCACTTTCATCGATGACAAAGGTGAAAAGCATCTGGATATGATTGGCGCGGTCGGGGTGGTGACTGTCGGTAATAACAATGAATTTGTGTGGTCCTGTTTGCAGAAATGTTTCGATAACCGCCTCTTCATGATGGGCGCGATTTCCTATCACAACGTGGCGGCGGCGCTGGCGCACAACATGGCGCTGCTCTCGCCACAGGGCAAATTGACCAAGATGGGGACGGCGACCGGAGGCGCGGAGGCGATCGAAGGGATGATCAAACTGGTCAAGCTTGGTACCCGACATAAAACACATAAGACCCACCTGCTGGCGACGCTTGGCGCCTTTCACGGTAAGACGTCTGGCGCGGTGTCGCTCGGCGGTAAGGATAAGTGGCGGGCGGGGCAGCAGCCGACATTAGGCAATATCGATCATGTTGCTTACGGTTCGGTCACGGAGCTGGAAAATGCGTTGGCGACAGGAAAATACAAGGCGTTCGTGGTGGAACCCATTCAGGGGGAAGGCGGCATTATCGTGCCTCCGGCGGGTTACCTGAAAGCGGCTCGCGAGCTGTGTGACCGTTATGACACGCTGCTGGTGCTGGACGAGATTCAGTGTGGCGCGGCGCGTACCGGTAAGTTCTGGTGTTGTGAACATGATGACGTAGTGCCGGATTGCATTGTGTTCGCCAAAGGTTTATCCGGCGGGCTGGTACCGTTTGGCGGTTATCTGTGTACGGAAAGCTTGTATGAAGCGGCATATGGCACCATCGAAACCTGCTATCACCACACGGCCACCTATCAGGAAAATACCTTGAGTGCGGCAGCGGCGCTGGGTTCCTTGCAGTTCATCATCGAACACGATCTGTGTGGCATGGCGGAACGTAAAGGCGCGTTAATGATGCAGCGGCTCTATGACATTCAGGCTCGTCATCCGCAGGTGATCAAAGAAGTGCGCGGCAAAGGGCTGATGATTGGCATTGAGTTTGGTCGTTTGCCGGAGACGCTACATGCCAGCATGGGAGAATACTATTCGGCGGCGATCGCCGGTCTGCTGGTAGAGAAATGGCGTATTCAGGTGAATTTCACCATCAATAATCTGGCGGTATTCCGCTTCCTGCCTCCGCTGACGATTAGCGAAGAAGAGCTCGATTATGCGCTGAACGCGTTTGAATCTGCCCTGAACAGCGTGCTTGAACAGGTTGAGCAGGCCAATACGTCAGTCATGACGGCGTGAGGAGGCGGCGATGACATTTATCTATTCGCAGCCGGTCAAACTGTGTATCGGCAGAGGGGAAGTTGCCCGAGTGGGCGAAGAAGTGGCGATGTTGGGGAGCCGCGTGCTGCTGGTGACGGGAAAAACCAGCTGTCGCCAAACCGGGTTACTGACGCGTCTGACCGACCTGCTGACGCAGAGCGGCGTGCGCTGGGTGTTATTCGACAGTATTGAAGCAAACCCCCTTACCACGACGGTGGATGACGGTGCGGCCCTGGCGCGCGAGCAGCAGTGTGATGTGGTGCTTGGCGTGGGGGGCGGCAGCGTAATGGATGCCGCCAAAGGCATTGCGTTTATGGCATGCCATTCGGGGAAACTGCTGGACTACCTGTCGCAACCCCCGGCACCTGCTGCGACGTTGCCGCTGGTGTTGGTGACGACAACGGCGGGGACGGGGAGTGAAGGCAACTGTGTCGCCGTCTTCACCAATCCTGAAACTCACGACAAACCCGCGTTTTTCTCACCGGCGTTGTACGCCCGAACAGCGATTGTCGATCCGACGCTAATGGTCACGCAATCATCCCGCATGGTGGCGGCGACGGGCTTCGACGCGCTCAGCCATAACATCGAAGCGCGGGTTGGCAAGTTCTGTAATCCGATGACGGAAATCATGGCTGAACGCGCGATTCGACTGTTGACCACGTATCTACCGCGAGTTTGTCGGGATGTGACCGATCTGGACGCCTGGGATCAGGTGTGTTGGGCGAATACGCTTGGCGGAATGGCGATTGGGATGTCGGCCTGTGGCTTGCCGCATGCGATGGAACATCCGTTGAGTGGGCTATACAACATCACACACGGCGAGGGATTGGCAGCGCTGTATCCGGCCTTGATGCGTTTTTCCTGTGTGGAAAATACCGCTGGCTTTGCTGCGGTGACGTGCGCAATGAGCGATAGCGTGACGCATCTTGATGAATCCGAACGTGCTAGCCACAGCGTCTATCTGGTGCAGCGTTTTCTGGAAAACATCGGGTTGACGTTTACGCTGCGCGATCTGGGTGTGCGTGAACAGGATATTCCCTGGCTGGCGGACAACTGCGTGCAGACGATGGGGGTGAGCCTGGAACAGAATCCGCGCTGGGCATCACGGCAGGACATCGAAGCGCTGTATCGCACTTGCTTGTAAGGTGCTGTGGCAGCAAGGGATTTACCATCGACCCGATTGCGCGACATCACGCTATCTGGTTCGTTTTGTGTATCCGGGGGCAAGATGAATACTCATCAATTGAAAAAGAACAGCCTGGGGCTGTGGTCGTTGGTCTTCTTTGTTGTGGCTGCTGCCTCACCGTTGACCGGTGTGGTAGGCGGTCTGCCCGTTGCGATCTCCGCTGGCAACGGGGCGGGAATCCCAGCGGTGTACCTGATGGCTGGCGGTATACTGCTGATTTTCTCTTTTGGCTATATCGCCATGAGCCGCTATGTGACTAACGCCGGCGCATTTTATAGCTACATCACGCTGGGATTGGGGCGCCGTGCGGGCTTTAGTGCGTTATCCGTCGCGCTGCTGGCCTATTTTGCCATTCAGATTGCGGTGGTTGCGATGTTTGGCTTCTTCAGCAGCATGTATTTACAAGAACATCTTGGTATTGAACTGCCGTGGTGGGGCTACAGCGTAGCGATGCTGTTGCTGATGTGCCTGTTGGGGATTGAGAGTGTGGAGGTCGGCGGGCGCGTACTCGGCGTACTGATGCTGATGGAAGTGGGCATCATGCTGGTGGTGGATATTGCGGTACTGCTGTCGCATGATACACCGCCGCTCACGCTGGAGGCGTTTTCGCCCAGTGTGATTAATCAAGGTAGCATTGGCATTGCGCTGATTTTCAGTATCGCTGCGTTTATAGGATTTGAATCCACAGCGATCTACGGTGAAGAGTGCCGTAACCCGGAGAAAACGATTCCTCGTGCGACGCTGGCTGCAGTCATCTTGATTATGCTGTTCTTTGCCTTCACCAGTTGGATGATGGTGCAAGCCTATGGGGTGGGTCAGGTACAGCT
Source organism: Pectobacterium sp. PL152 (assembly GCA_021907015.1). Taxonomy (GTDB): domain Bacteria; phylum Pseudomonadota; class Gammaproteobacteria; order Enterobacterales; family Enterobacteriaceae; genus Pectobacterium. The sequence goes on from CP091064.1 coordinate 3,046,224, forward strand.
GCAGGCGATCAACGATCCTGGACGCTTTATCTTAAACGTATCGACCGCACTGGTTGGGAAATGGTCCGAACAGATGATATCGCTGTTGTTGATCACCAGTCTGTTTGCTGCGGCTCAGGCGTTTCACAATAACATCTCTCGCTATCTGTTTAGCATCGGGCGTGACGGCGTGTTGTCGACCAAACTTGCGCAGGTGAGTGAAAATAAAGGGACGCCTTACGTGGCGAGTATCGTTCAAACTATCGTTGTGTTGGCCGTGCTGTGCGCGATGGTGGTAGCTGATCTCGATCCGATGATGCAGATCTTCGCGTTGGGATCGGCGATCGCGACGATGGCGATTCTGCTGCTTCAGGTCGGTGTATCGCTGGCGGTTATTCGTTTCTTCCAGCGTGAAACCCAGCATCCGGTTTCGGCATGGAGCCGCCTGTGGGCACCGATTATCTCGACGGCGGCGATGCTCTCGGCATTAATTATGGTCGTTAGAAACGTTGATGTTCTGAGCGGCTCATCATCCCAGATCGTTTCACTGTTGCCTTGGGGCGTGTTTGGCATCGCCATCATGGGCTACCTGTCCGCCAGCCGCGTACGTATCCCGTCGCCGCAGGAAAATATGCCGTAAGTTCACGATAACCAACCGGGCTTATGAGGGGATATGAGTCCGGTTTGTTGGTGAGTGCTTTTTAAATTATTGGCAGAAGTTAAAGCGGATATAAAAACTCCATAGATAATAAAATAACATGATGATGTAAGTGATTATCCTATCCATGCTTTTTTTACAAAAAAGAAAGGAATGGATAGGGGAATAATAATAAACGCAAAGGAACCGTCGGAATCTGATTCAGGTATCTCACAGAGATCTCTTATTTCTACCCCATCAACCATCCCTTCATAGTCTCTTATTGATGTGACCAATATGATTAGAGCGCAGAGAATTGAATAGAGATAAAAACAGAGAGTAAAGAGTAATGTATTTATGTTTTTCATAGTGCATTATCTGTACGGACAGAGGCTAACTCGTCTATAGAAAAACATAAGACCGAATAGAAATGAAAATTGACGTCATAAATGTAGTAATTTTTTATTAACATTTTATCCAGTGCCTGATTTTTATTTTTTCTTGGTAGTGGCGATAAGTAAAAACTAATCGTTTTTCTCAAATGAAATAATAATGACTTTTCTTTCATTATCTTGTATTAATCTAACTCTATCATCTCCTTTTTCCAAATTTCCCCTCCTTTAATCCAAAAGATATCCTCATGCTTTTTGAATCCCAATTTATTAAGGTAATTGACTAGTTCTGATTTTTTTAAGATCAACATTTGAAAATAATACGCTATTAATTAATCCAGATGTTCCGTCAGGGGAATCATATTCAATAGAGTAGTTTGTTGAGATAAATGGCATTCCTTTTATTTCTTTCAAAGTGAGTAAGTAATATTTTACATAGTTATCTTTCGTATAAGAGTAGCTGGTATTAACGAAAAGATACGCTAATACTAAAATCAACCCCATGCATGTAATAAAGAAAGCAATAATTTTAATAATGTTACTCGATTTGAATAGTGACACGACTATGTTATTCACTCAATCATAGTATTAATTAACGTTGTTCCTTGGATAAATCCAACATTAGACATTCTATTTCTTTCATTGTTACCCTGTCTTGCTCTTTTGTTTTAATGATCTGAAAGTATTCATCGAATGATGGGTAATTACCTAAGGAGAAATCATCAACTAATGGGATGCCAGTACTGTTAATATAATCGAGCAACTTATCGTAAGCCTCATTAATGTTATCTAGATCGCATAAATATATCGTACTTATCTGCGGTTTTGCCTCATCACTTGGTTCATAAGAAAAATAATATTTTTTGACAACTTTGGCACATCTCTGATTTCTTTATAAGTTAATGCATAATACTTAAAGGTGTCTTTTTCAGTATAAACTGTATAAGGAACGATGATAAGCCATCCCCAAAAAAACAATAGGGAAAATAACGAAATAAATATGAATAAGATCGTTTTCATTACACTTTGAATCCTAAAAATACATTCTTATCAATCGTATTGATAACCAGATCGTTTTCATAAGATGAAAAAGGCTTTATCGCTGACAGATAAGGTGGTAACGGTTTTTATAAGGGTAAGCATGCATTTCAGGATCGGGGAAAATGAGAGGTCTGAGTTCATTATTCTTATATCTTCCCACTGGCCCATAGTAATCCCATATTTTAAGAGCATATTCTGTCGATTTTTTCTGACTAAGTGAAATATAATCTCTGGGAAGAACGACTGAATAAAAACCGACTAAATTGGAAACCAGATCTTCACAGCTAAAACCGCTATCCGTAACAAGCGAGAACAAGGAATTAGACTGTAACCCTTCAAATTTTAGAGAGACGTAAAACATTATGGAGAGCGCAATAGAGCGTTTAGTCTCTATCGACAACCCTCTTTTACCTTCCATTGGGCATGAACACCTGTCTGTACACTACGATAACGCATAGCCTGAGAATAATTAACCAGAAAATACTCTTTGAGTAACGGATTTGCAGGCTCACTGATGAGCTGCCCCCATAAGTTCCTCGCATCGTCACCTTTTGCGTGGCCTAAATCAATCCACCCAAGCTGTTCGGTGTAAACCAAACGATTCCTTTCTATATCTCGCCTTGTTGTCATTCCAAATGACTCCGACTGAAGGTTTTATCACTGGGCTGCTACTTGTTGCTCGCTATCCCTCCTGATACAAAACCATAATGTATTAAAGAATTAATGAGGTGTGTTTTATGGCTTATCAGTACATATTTTCAGTTAATATGCTGTACCCTGATGTCCCTGCAATGTTGTGCTGGCAGGTAATACTCTCATAACGCAGGCTTAGGATTTCAAAAGGCTGCATATCGCTATGCGTCAATGAGTTGGGGTTTTGATTAGAGAGGTTGACAATAGAGGCATCCCTTAATGTGATTGTCATGTAGTTCTCTTGGGTCCCACTGGCGGAGGTGCGGTAATACCTCAATTCAACTTCCATTAGCTCATTGTTGGCGATGCTGGTAAGCAAGAGCGGTGTGGATTTATCAACGACTTTGGTCACGGAAAAGGGATGATGATTGACGCGTCGATCTCTTGATAAGTCGTAATTCGTTGCATAAACAAAAATCTCATCTTCGTGACCAGATATATGTTTATTTCCTACAGAATCGATACTTAAACACCCTTCAGAGATCAGTCCCTGAATTTTTCCGGTGATCTTCATGAAAATAGAATTAGCCATTCGTGTAACTCCCTGTTAAAAATCCTTGTTGGGAAAGTTATAACGTAAATTTTGATTGAACAAAGAAGAACTCGACTATTTAATAGGAAATATGATTCCTATCAGAAAGATCTCTTTTCCAAAATTCTATAATTGATTGTTTTTAATGGTAATTAGCTGAAATGGATAGGGGTTTATTACTCTGCTAATTATGTTTTGATGATGGATTTATTATATCAATAATGGTCAATTAAATAAAAAAATGGGCTAAAGAAATTAGTGATTTAATTAAGGTGAAGGCGTTATTGATAACTCGCCGCTTAAGCGGCGAGATGTATTATTTATTCCGGTTTTATTATTTTCCGGCGCTAAGCCAGTCTGGGAGATCGTGCAATCCCATTGCCTGACGTACCAGAGTGGGTTTAATGCCGGGCAATTTATCCGCCAGCACCAGACCGACATCACGTAGTAGTTTTTTCGCCGGATTGTCGCCGTCAAACAGCTCACGGAATCCCTGCATGCTGGCGAGCATCACCGCTGCGCTGTGTTTGCGGCGGCGCTCATAGCGTCGTAGGTAAAGATGTTGTCCGATGTCTTTGCCCTGTGTCTGTAAACGCTTCAGTTCCGCAATCAGCTCGGCGACATCCATGAAGCCCAGATTGACACCTTGTCCTGCCAGCGGATGAATGGTGTGCGCCGCATCGCCGACCAGCACCAGTCGGTGTGCTGCGAAACTGCGAGCGTAGCGTCCGGTCAGCGGGAAAGTCTGACGCTCGCTTTCCAGCTCACACAGCCCCAGTCGCATATCAAACGCCATGGCGACCTGACGATTGAATTCTTCTACAGACAGGTTCTGCATCGCCTGAGCCTGTTCCGGTGAAAGCGACCAGACAATCGAACAGAGGTGCGGATCGTCCAGTGGCAGAAACGCCAGAATACCGTCGCCGTGAAACGCTTGACGTGCGACGGATTGATGGGGTTGTTCGGTACGAATGTTGGCGACCAGCGCGTGATGGCCGTAGTCCCAAAAGGTCAGTGGAATATCCGCATGCTGACGCAGCCACGAATGCGCGCCGTCCGCACCGACCACCAGCCGGGCGGTCAGCATGCTGTCATCCTGTAACGTAATAAAGGCTTCGTTCTCGCCCCAGGCGACCTGTTTTAACGACGTGGGATAGAGTAGGGTGATGTCGCTTAACTGGGCGGCGCGCTGCCACAGTACCTGCTGAATCACTGGATTTTCAATGATATGGCCAAGGTGGGAAAAGCCGAACTCTTCGCCGCTAAAACTGATTTTGCCGAAGCTGTCTTTGTCCCATACCTGCATGTCATTGTAAGGGCTGACGCGTTGCGCCACGAGGCTTTCCCAGACGCCGATATGGCGCAGGAGACATTCACTGGCGGCATTGATGGCGGAGACGCGCAGCGCATGATCTTTCCCGAGCGGCTGAGGTTCGGCCGCCTGTTTCTCCAGCACGGCAATACGCAGGCCGCTACCCTGTAAGCCGCAGGCCAGCGCCAGACCGACCATACCGCCACCGGCAATAACCACGTCGAATGATTGCATTTCCGTATTTTCCTGTTGGCGAGCTTAATTAACGTTCTACCCAGCCCAGTGTGCGACGGGCAAAGGCGTCGCGCATCAGCGGCAGGTTATTCATGGCGATGAGGCCCAGATTGCGGCTAACGGCCAGCGTGGCATAGCGGTTGGCGAATAGCCTGACCAGCCCATCGGTGATCGCCACTGTGGCGTGTTGATCGGGCACGCGCCGCTGCTGATAGCGGTTGAGGACCGTGTACTGACCGATATCCTGCTGATTTTTTGCTGCCTCGACGAGGGTTTCCGCCAGCGACATCACATCGCGAATCCCCAGATTAAAGCCTTGTCCGGCAATCGGGTGCAGCGTCTGTGCCGCGTTACCCACCAGTGCTAGTCGATGGCTAATATGCTGGCTGGCCGTGAGTAAGCGCAGCGGGTAGCTGTGGCGTTCGCCGATGTGGGTGAACCGCCCCAGGCGCCAGCCAAAAGCCTGCTGTAGCTGCTGGCAAAATTCAGCCTCGCTCCATCCATCGACCTCATGTTGACGGTGTTTATCATGGCACCAGACGAGTGAGCAGCGACCGTTACTCATCGGCAAGAGCGCCAGCGGGCCGTGCGGGGTAAACCGCTCGAACGCGCGGCCGCGATGAGGTTCGGCTGTCGTCACATTGGCGATCGTCGCGATCTGATCATAATCATGCTGCTGCCATTGAATGCCGCAAGACTGCGACAGCATGGAGCGCGAACCGTCGGCGGCGACCAGCAGTTGGCCTGCTAGCTCGGTACCGTCGTCCAACGTGAGCGTCGCGCTATCCTGCGTCCGCGTGACGGCAACCACTTTGGCCGGGCAGTGCAGGCGCACGCCGGGTGCCTGTTGCAGCAGGGAAAACAGGCGTTGTCCAACGTCGTGCAGTTCAACCACATGGCCTAAGGCCTGAACGTGATAGTCCGAGGCTTTCAAGTTCACCACGCTGGCGTGCCCGCGTTCGCTGACGTGAATATCGGTTATCGCCGTGGCATTGCCCGACAGCGCTTGCCAGATGCCCAGTGTTGCTAGCTGCTGGCGTGTGCCGTCAGACAGCGCGAGGGCGCGTGCGTCAAAACCCGGGTGTTCCTTGTCGAGCGGCGAATACGCCTCGATAAGATCGACCGGGATTGTGCCCTGTGAAAGCCGCGATATCGCCAGTGCCAGCGTCGCGCCAGCCATTCCGCCACCAACAATCATGACCACCATGCTGTTGTCCTTTGCAATAATCTCGTTGCCCTTTGAAAATGCGGCTTAGTGTTGCTTGTCATGCCATTGCGCCATCAGCGCTTCAATGTCATCGGCGTCTTTAACTACGCCAGCCGTCAGGTTTTCGTTGCCGTTTTCGGTGATCACGATGTTATCTTCGATACGCACGCCGATTCCCCGGTACTGCTGCGGCACTTTGGCATCGGGTGCGATGTAAAGACCGGGCTCAATGGTCAGTACCATACCCGGCTCAAGCGGACGGCCCCGGTCGGTTGTGCCGTAATCCCCCACGTCATGCACGTCCAGACCCAGCCAGTGGCTGAGGCCATGCATGAAGAACTGGCGATGTGCCTGTTCGGCAATCAATTCTTCCACGTCACCTTTCATCACGCCGAGTTTGATGAGCCCGCTGACCATCATGCGCACCACTTCTTCGTTTACTTCGCGGATGCTGCGGCCTGGGGCAAACAGCTCCAGTGCGCGCAACTGCGAACGCAGCACGATGTCGTAAATGGCGCGCTGAGGCGCAGTAAACTTGCCGTTGACGGGGAAGGTACGGGTAATATCGCCAGCATAGCTTTGTATTCACAACCTGCGTCAATCAGCACCAGATCGCCGTCACGCATTTGCGTTTCGTTCTCGGTGTAATGCAGGATACAGGCGTTCTCACCGCTGCCGACGATGGTGTTGTAAGAAGGGTAGCGTGCGCCGTGGCGGGTAAATTCGTGGTGAATTTCGCCTTCAAGCTGATATTCATACATGCCGGGACGGCATTTTTGCATGGCGCGCGTGTGGGCCAGTGCCGTAATTTCACAGGCGCGGCGCATTACGCTGATTTCCGCAGGCGATTTGAACAGGCGCATCTCATGCACCCACGGACGCCAGTCGGTCAGCGTGGCGGGGCTGCAAACCCCTGACGGGTGCCGTTGCGCAAAGTGTCCAGCGCGGCGAAGACCAGCTTGTCGGCATAATCGTATTGCCCTTGCGCGTGATACACCACGTCCAGACCGTTCAATAGTAGGTGCAGTTGTGTGCTGATTTCGCCAAACGGCAGGGCGCGATCAACGCCGAGTTTGGCGGGTGCCGCTTCCTGACCGAGACGGCGACCAAACCAGATTTCGGCCGTCAGATCGCGTACGCGGTTGAAGATCACGCTGTGATGATGTTTGGCATCGCTTTTACCAGCAGCAGGACGGCTTCTGGTTCATTGAATCCGGTGAAATACCAGAAATCACTATTTTGACGATAAGGATAGTCACTGTCGGCATTGCGCTGCGCTTCCGGCGCAGAAAAATAATCGCCGCGCTGCCCGGTGTCATTTTTCCAACAGACCCTGACGACGACGAAGAAATTCTTGTGGATTCATCACCTGCTCCTGAAAGTAGTCCGTGCGGTTACCTTTCCCTTCCGCTCCGAATAAGGCATGCCTGACATACGACGGCTTGCATAAAAATCAATGCAGCGTCGGTTTTTGCTGTTCGGGCGCAGTCGCAACGCGTTGGCTGGTAAATTCGTTATGGCACAAAATGGCAGAAACGCGAACGTACTCAATGACTTCTTCCAGCGATTGCTCCAGCTCTTCCTGATCTTCATCTTCGTCGTAGCCAAGCTGGGCGATGTTGCGCAAATCTTCAATGGCTTCTTTCAGTTCGCCTTTGGCTTTGTTCAACTGCGGCTGAACCACGCCCAGCCCAAGCAGGAAGTGGTTGACCCAGCCTGCCAGCGCGTCGGCGCGATCGAAGACGCTCACTTCATCTTGTGAGTCGTCAGGCAGGAAAAGCTGGAACAGAAAGCCATCATCTTCCAGTGCTTCACGTGTGGCCTGATACAGGTCCTGAAGCGGTTGCGACAGCGTTTGGGTAAACGCCATGCCTTCATTCGTCAGTTCAAAAACCAGCGTTCTCCAACTGTCGTCATGGTTTCCACCACACAGCATCCCACTGATCAAACCGTGCATTTCTGCCGCGGTCAGCGCGACTTGCTGTTGGTGAAGCAGTTGGTCAAGGCCTTCATAGGCGGGAAACGTATTCTCTATAGACATGCGGATTCGTCATCGTTGGCTGGATTGGTTCGTGCTATGCTACCACCAAGCTCCCTTTCGATACCAGAAAGGGCTTGTATCTTAGATCTCGGCTATATATAGTGGCGCCCGCTTTAACGAACCCGATGTAACGGGTAATGCTCATGCTATGCGGCACGCGGGCGCAAGAACGACAAAAGGCAGGAAGGTGGTATGTCTGCACAACCAGTAGATATTCAAATTTTTGGCCGTTCGTTAAGAGTGAATTGTCCGCCAGAACAACAGGATGCGTTGAATCAGGCTGCGGAAGATCTTAACCAGCGGTTGCAAGATCTTAAAGTTCGCACTAGAGTCACAAACACAGAGCAACTGGTGTTTATTGCCGCGCTGAATGTGTGCCATGAACTGGCGCAGGAGCGGGGTAAAACCCGTGATTATGCGTCGAATATGGAACAGCGTATTCGTATGTTACAGCAGACCATCGAACAGGCGTTGCTGGAACAAGGGCGGATCACGGAACGCCAGGGTGCGCAATTTGAATAACGTCGTATTTTGACAAAAGTACGGTGTTTTTACGCGATAAGACGTGCTAAGGTTTATCGCGAGTAACGAATAAAATTTCTCTGAGATGTTTGTCAGCGGGCCAGTCCCCTGAGCCGATATTTCATACCAACAGAATGTAATGCTCTGCGGTTGGTGAGCACGCTCGGTTCGTCCGAGAAGCCTTAAGACTGCGACGTTATGTTCACCTTGAACCAAGGGTTCAAGGGTTACAGCCTGCGGCGGCATCTCGGAGATTCCCTTTCTTTATCATTCTTGACCCGTGGCGAATGCAGCCCATGTCATCTTCTGATTCATCGACATCTCCCGATACATCACTTTCTTCTACGACAGCATCACGTCAGCAGATTCGTCAGGCTGTGCGACAACATCGGCGTTTACTAACGCCAGAGCAGCAGGCGTTATTTGCACAACAGGCGTGTGAGCGCGTCATGGCACACCCGAAAATCATACGGGCTGACAGCGTGGCGGTATTTTTGTCTTTTGATGGCGAACTGGATACTTCCCCGTTGATTCAACAGCTGTGGCAGCAGGGAAAGCGTGTTTATTTGCCGGTTCTACATCCGTTTCGCGCCGGACATCTGCTGTTCCTGCGCTATGCGTCGGACACCGAATTGGTACGCAATCGTCTAAAGATTATGGAGCCGCGTCTGGACGTGCGTCAGGTACTGCCGTTACCGCAACTGGACATCCTGCTGACGCCGCTGGTGGCGTTTGATCATCAAGGGCTGCGGCTTGGTATGGGCGGCGGTTTTTACGACCGTACGTTGCAGTACCGCAACCAGATGTCTCGCGGGCCTTACCCGATCGGCCTGGCCCATGATTGTCAGCAGGTTGACGCGCTGCCAGTGGAAAGCTGGGATATTCCGCTGCCGGAAATTATTACTCCCCTCGCCATTGGCAGTGGAACACGCGCTAGCTTTTGATCGATTCGGGCGAACGATCGTGGCCCAACATCTGCTGTACCAACTCCACACAGTGCAGGAAGCGTGAGTCGTAGTCCGACTCTTTGATGTAAACGTACGGGATATTATTGTCAGCCAGCATTGTTTTCAGCAGGTTCTGGAACTCCGAGCGGGCGGTGGTGCTGCCTAGACTGCGCAGTCCGTCGGCCACCCACGGCGTGTTGTTTTCCAGCAAAATCACCAGATCGAAGCGATATTCGTCGATCAGCGCCTGAACGAACGGGTGTTCACGACCTTCATATTTCTTGCAGAATGCCTGCGTGGTGACGAAATCGGTGTCGATAAAGGCCACTTTATTGGCGTATTTGACTGCAAAGTCAATGTACTGTGCCTGACCCAGCGCGATCTTGTCGTAGTCGGAATATTGCAGTGCCATTTCGTCGCCGCCCAGATGAGAGAACACGTAATCGCGACCGTATTCCCAGGCGCTGGTGGTGTTGAAGATATTGGCCAGTTTGTTCACCAGCGTGGATTTACCGCTGGATTCGCCGCCAAGAATAGCCACGGTACGCACAAAGAACGGTTTCACCTCGGTCGGGATATAGTCCCAATAGCGGAAGGGATCGTGACGAATCTGCGAACCGCTGATGTTCATAAAGGAGCGCTGCGGGTCGATCAGGACGGCCTCAATGCCCAGATGCTCACGGTATTGCGGGGCATCCTGTTCTTCGCTGGTGTAGACGAAATTGGGCGTGATGCTTTTTTCCTGCATGAACGCCTGAATCCCTTTACTCCACACATCCCAGCCGTGCGGGTAAGGCTCCATCCCTTGCTCATTAAAGGCATGAATATGAATGTTTTTCTGATACTTAAAGGTCTGTAAGAGCCAGCGCAGGCGGTCGCTGACGGTCGGCTGCTGCGACATCGAGCTGTTTTCAAACAGCAGTCGGTCGCGTGGTTCGTCATAACCTAAAATCACATGCAGTTCATCGACCTGGCTGCAGGCGCGCTGAATCAGATAAATGTGGCCGGTGTGTAGCGGATAGAACTTGCCGAAGACGACGCCAATACTCTTTTCGTAGCGCGGGAATTCCAGTTCAAGAAAGCGATGCAGCGCTTCCAGCTTCTGCGCGCTAGGGCTTTTTATTTTGGCATTAAGTAATTGACTGAGATAGCCTTTGGTCATATCGGTCGCATCGGCAACCTGCTGTAGGGTGCAACCCTTCTGCCGGATGGCGGATTTCAGGTAATCAAATGATGACATGGTGCAGGACTCTTGTTTAGCTTACTAAACAAAGTACCACAAAACACGGCAACCTCCGCTACTCTTTCACACCGCAGTTAGCTCAGGGCGAACAGGGGAAAAGGCAGCAGAGGGCTGTCTGGGGTCTGTTTAGAGATCGTCTAGGATTGCCAGCGCGTCGGCCAGCTTTTTCACGCCGAATACCTGCATACTGGCAGGCGTTTTCTTCGGCATATTGGCATGAGGAACGATGGCGCGTTTGAAGCCGTGTTTGGCGGCTTCGGTAATCCGTTCTTGTCCGCTCGGAACCGGGCGGATTTCACCCGCCAGACCGACTTCGCCGAAGATGACGAGATCCTGCGGCAGCGGTCGATCGCGGAAGCTGGAGACCAGCGATAACAGCAGCGCCAGGTCGGCGCTGGTTTCGGTGACTTTGACGCCGCCGACGACATTCACGAACACATCCTGATCCGACATCTGCAAGCCGCCGTGGCGATGCAGCACCGCTAGCAGTATGGCTAACCGATTTTGCTCCAGCCCGACCGCCACGCGGCGCGGGTTGGACATCATCGATTGATCCACCAGCGCCTGAATCTCAACCAGCAGCGGGCGCGTGCCTTCCCACACCACCATAACGGAACTGCCGGACGTCACTTCGTCTCCGCGGCTAAGGAAAATCGCCGACGGATTGCTGACCTCGCGTAGTCCTTGCTCCGTCATCGCGAATACGCCCAGCTCGTTAACGGCACCGAAACGGTTTTTATGGCTGCGCAGGGTGCGGAAGCGGGAATCAGCATCGCCATCCAGCAGCACGGAACAGTCGATGCAGTGTTCTAATACTTTCGGCCCGGCGAGCGATCCGTCTTTGGTGACGTGGCCGACCATCACGATGGCGACGCCGCGCGTTTTGGCGAAGCGCGTCAGGTAGGCTGCGGTTTCACGCACCTGCGCTACGCTGCCGGGAGACGATTGAATATCGGCGAGGTGCATGACCTGAATGGAGTCGATCACCATCAGCTTCGGCTGTTCCTGCTCGGCAATCAGGCAAATCTGTTCAATGCTGGTTTCCGACAGCATATTGAGATTCTGGGTCGGCAGATTAAGGCGGTGTGCCCGCATCGCCACCTGCTGCAAGGATTCTTCCCCGGTGACGTACAGGGTTTTCATATTTTCTGACAGCTTGCAGAGCGTTTGCAGCAGCAGGGTACTTTTACCCGCGCCGGGGTTACCACCGATCAGAATCGCGCTGCCGGGGACGACGCCGCCGCCCAGCACGCGGTCAAATTCCTGAAAACCGGTAGAAAAACGGGGCAGGGCTTCAAGGCTGATTTCCGAAAGCTTTTGTACCCGGCTGACGCCGGCACTCTCGCCTGCATAGCCGGAGAGACGGTCGGAACGTGATACGGACGCCGATGCCAGACGCACTTCGGTAATGGTGTTCCAGGCATGGCAGGCGCTGCACTGCCCTTGCCAGCGCGGGTAATCAGCCCCGCATTCATTACATACAAACGCCCGTTTGACGGCTTTTGCCACGTATCACCTCCTACTGATTAACGCTTTTCGTGTCTCATACTGCCGCTGAGAATGCACAGCACGCCTGTCAGATCGGCATGGCGAATGGTGACTGCTGACTGTTCATTGACTTTCGGCTTGGCGTGGTAGGCAATGCCTAAGCTGGCGGCCTTGATCATCGGCAGATCGTTCGCGCCGTCGCCGATGGCAACGGTCTGATGCATTGGGATTTCCAGCTTTTCCGCCAGCTGTTGCAGCGTGGTCGCTTTATATTTTGCATCGACAATCTGACCGATAACTTCGCCGGTCAGCTTGCCGTCTTGCATGCCTAATTCGTTGGCAACGGCGGCGACCAAACCGAGCTCGTCACGCAAATAATCGGCAAAGTAGGTAAACCCGCCCGATGCAATGGCTATGTGCCAGCCTGCTTCCTGAAGCTGGCTGACCATATTACGCAGGCCCGGCATCAGCGGCAGCGTTTTACGTACTGTTTTTAAAATATTTGCGTCGGCACCTTTTAATGTTCCCACGCGCTGACGCAGGCTGGCCGCAAAATCCAGCTCGCCGCGCATCGCGCGTTCGGTGACTTCAGCGACCAGTTCGCCTGTGCCCGCCAGCTTGGCGATCTCATCAATACATTCGATCTGAATCGCGGTGGAATCCATGTCCATTACCAGTAATCCCGGTGAACGCAGCGTCGGCGCGTTACGCATGGCCGCAACATCGATCCCCAGTTCATGAGCCAGCTTGGTGGCCCGTGGCGTCAGCGTGCCGGCTAAACGCACGACCTGATAATCGCCCACGTTCCAGGCGCTTACGATCACCATCGCGCTGCCCAGTTTACGCTGGTAGCGAGAAATCAGGTTCTTATCGAGGACGTCGCTATAAATAAGCCAGCCAGTATCGCCAGCGCGGTAGTCAAGCGGCATCACTTCGTCACCGCTCAGTGATAATGGCAGTCCCGGCCAACAGTTGATCTCATCAGGAAGATCACGATAGGTCAGACTATTCGACATGGAGAACATCCTCTGCTGGCAGTAGTGCGATAAAGTCGTGCGATAAAGAGGGATGTGGCGTCGACCAAACATATCCCTCCAAAAACTGGGCAACAAGCTATCCTATCGTCGGCGCTTCTGGCAACATGAAAGTATCCAAATCGTGTAAGGATTATCATGGTTCGCGCCCGGGTGAAATTTCGTCTACACCGCACGGCAATTGTGCTGATTTGCCTCGCCCTGCTGGTGGTATTAATGCAAGGGGCGTCCTATTTCAGTTTGAGCCACCAGATGGCGCGATCTGAACAGGTTGAAGATCTGGCGCGCACGCTGTCCAGACAGGTGGCTTACAGCCTTTCTCCGCTGATGGGCAGCGTGGATGATAATAGCCAAAAGATTAATACCATTCTCAAACAACTTACCGATCATAGCCGTATTCTGGATGCTGGTGTGTATCAGCAGGACGGCTCGCTGGTGGCGCATGTTGGTGAACAGGTACAACTGCGAGATCGGCTGGCGTTGGACGGCAATCGGGTCGGCAGTTACTTTAACCATCAGCTGGTGCAGCCGATTGAAGGGAAAGAAGGGCCTATCGGCTTCCTGCGTATCACCTTAGATACCCATGTGCTGGCGACCGAAGCCAGACAGGTAGACAACACCACCAATATTCTGCGCCTGATGATTTTGCTGTCGTTGGCTATCGGCATCATTCTGACCCGAACGCTGTTGCAGAATCGTCGTACTCGTTGGCAACAGTCGCCTTATCTTCTCACGGCGAGTACACCCGTGAAAGAAGAAGAGGACGAGGCAGAGAGCGATACGCGGCCGAACGATGGGACGGTAGTGAAAAAGGACGAGGAAGAGAAAGGCCTCTGATGTGCCCGACGGCCACCCCGTACAAACGCCGTGTTTGTACGGAGGGCGGTGTGGCTATTTCAACTGCTGCTGAAACTGGAACCAGTGAGACTGAAATTTGCTGATGACGGAGAGATGATCGTTTTGGGTATAGCGGTCAGACGCCGTTGCAGAGATATAGTTACGAAAGCTGTCAAACAGCGAATTAGCAGGCGTTGAGGCTGCAAGAGAAAAGATTTGCTGCCGTTGAACCTGCGTGGCCGATGTGCCTTCCGCATTTTTCTGTAGTTCCAGGAACGTCGTGTTTGTCTTCTCGGTGTCTCCCGCGTCGACGCTGCGCTGATACTCATCTTGCAGAATGTTTTTTCCAGGTTACTCAGCGCATCAGACTGGTATTTGATGAAATCCTGAATATCTTTATCGGCTTTCTGGTGGGCGCTGCTATCCACATAGCGGTTTTTCAGTTCTTCCAACTTTGCGGCTTTTAGCGTGATTTCGATGCTATCAGTGGTATAGCTCCACGTTGTTACATCAGATGGTTTCGACAGTGCTTGATGAACCAGACCGACAAAATCCTCTTTACTGATGCCGCTGTCTTCTTTGAGGTTATTTGACCAGAGCTCAAGTGCCATTTCGTTTGTGCCGATGGGGTCAACCGATAACTTGATGTCTGGGTTAGTATTGGTCGTGTTGCTTTGCTGAATGAGATTCCGTGTTTTAAGAATATCCTCTAGCGCTTTACTTTTCTCCTCCTCAGTCAAGGAGGAAGAGGGGGGTACCTGCATTTTCTTTCAATCGTGCCAGCGCTTCCGCAGAAATTTTTATACTGTTGGGGAAGGTGACGGTTTTTCCGGTAATCGGATCGACGACTTTTATGCTGTCACGGTTGGTTGTAATGGACTTTGCCGTTGTCGATTTTTCTGTCGTTGACTGTGCTGTAGCCGATGGTGTCGCGGTGCTTTGGGCCTGAGAATTGCTATAACCCGTATTATTTACAGACAAGCTCATACTCTCTCCTTAAGTGCGATCAAGTGGTTAAATGTTAACCTGAGTGTTATCGGCAAATGTAACCCAACTCTTTAAAAATGTTTCCATGTGTGATTATTGCGGTTCGGTACTGAATAACGGAGAAGGAATACGGGCAATCGTGCTCTGCCTGCGGTTTATGCCATCACCGATTGTGTCTGCACGTTAAATCAGGGAAAATGCTCGGCTACAGTTTATTTCCGCTTTGCCTGACGATCTGCCATCGGTGTGTTGTTGACTTGATGCTGACGCCGGGTGGCTAACAAAAGAAACCTGAAAATCATGTCTCCAAGTGAATACGCCCGCGAAGTCTCTAAAAGAAGAACGTTCGCTATCATTTCTCACCCCGATGCCGGTAAAACCACGATTACCGAAAAGGTCCTGCTGTTCGGACAGGCGATCCAGACTGCCGGTACGGTAAAAGGGCGTGGTTCGAACCAGCATGCAAAATCCGACTGGATGGAGATGGAAAAGCAGCGTGGTATCTCAATCACCACGTCCGTAATGCAATTTCCCTACCGTGATTGTCTGGTTAACCTGCTCGATACCCCAGGGCACGAAGACTTCTCCGAAGATACCTATCGTACGCTGACGGCGGTGGACTGCTGCCTGATGGTGATCGACGCCGCAAAAGGGGTCGAGGATCGTACACGTAAGCTGATGGAAGTCACGCGCCTGCGCGACACCCCGATTCTGACGTTCATGAACAAACTTGACCGTGACATCCGCGATCCGATGGAAGTGCTGGATGAAGTCGAGAGCGAGCTTAAGATTGCCTGCGCGCCGATTACTTGGCCGATTGGCTGCGGCAAGCTGTTCAAGGGTGTGTACCACCTTTATAAAGATGAAACCTATCTGTATCAGACAGGTAAAGGCCATACGATTCAGGAAGTGCGCATCGTTAAAGGGCTGGATAACCCGGAACTGGATACTGCGGTTGGCGAAGAACTGGCTGCACAGCTGCGTGAAGAGCTGGAGCTGGTTAAAGGGGCATCGCACGAATTTGAGCTGGATGCGTTTCTGGCAGGCGAACTGACGCCGGTCTTCTTTGGTACGGCGCTGGGTAACTTTGGCGTTGACCACATGCTGGATGGCCTGGTTGCCTGGGCACCCGCGCCGATGCCGCGTAAAACGGATACCCGTGAAGTCACGGCGGCGGAAGAGAAATTCACCGGCTTTGTGTTCAAGATTCAGGCCAACATGGACCCGAAACACCGTGACCGTGTGGCGTTTATGCGCGTGGTGTCCGGGAGATATGAAAAGAGCATGAAGCTGCGTCAGGTGCGTACGGGTAAAGACGTGGTGATTTCAGATGCGTTGACCTTCATGGCGGGTGACCGTTCCCACATTGAAGAAGCCTATCCGGGCGATATCATCGGGTTACACAACCACGGCACCATTCAGATTGGCGATACGTTTACGCAGGGTGAAGACATGAAATTCACCGGCATCCCTAACTTTGCGCCGGAACTGTTCCGTCGTATCCGCCTGCGCGATCCACTCAAGCAGAAACAGCTGCTGAAAGGGCTGGTACAGCTGTCTGAGGAAGGCGCGGTGCAGGTCTTCCGTCCATTGACCAATAATGATCTTATCGTGGGTGCGGTCGGTGTGCTGCAGTTTGATGTGGTCGTTGCCCGTCTGAAAACGGAATACAACGTTGAGGCGATTTACGAGTCGGTGAACGTTTCTACTGCGCGCTGGGTTGAGTGCAGCGATGTGAAGAAATTCGAAGAGTTTAAGCGTAAGAACGAACTGCATCTGGCGCTGGATGGCGGGGATAACCTGGCCTATGTGGCTCCGACGATGGTTAACCTGAACCTGACGCGGGAGCGTTACCCAGAAGTGACGTTCCACCAAACGCGCGAGCATTAATCTTTATAATGCACTCATTTTTATAACAGCATCGGCTCACAAAGACATGGATTGATGCGCCACGGTTTCACGAAAAGATCGGTGGCTGTGGCGTTTAAATCGTGACCATATTGTTAAAATAATCATCACCCGGTTATGTTTGGTTTGAGGCCAATTATGCCGGGTGTTTTTATTTTTAAATTAGTTAAAAATCAATGCGTTAGTTTTTTATTTTTTCCTGCGTTATGTCGTCCCTCGGTGCAACAGACAAATCTGAATTGCGATACATATTCTCTCGAACCCCTGTGATTTTCCATTCTGTGGGCTATAGTTAACAACGTGTTAACTGATTTAGCTTGTTAAACTGTTAACGTAATTTAAGTTGGTTCATTATTTTGATTTGTTTCGTCTTTGCAACTCAATGCTCTGATTTTTTCATGCAAGAAGAGGGAATCATCGGAGCGTGGGTAACGTCATTATCACCTTGATTTGCTAATGACTGTGCAGGCGTTAACGTGACCCAAATAGCTTATTTCGGGTTTATAGAGAGCATAAGAAGGAAGACATCGATGAAAAAGACCACATTGACACAATCGCTGATCGTAGTTGCTCTGGGTTCGATTCTGGCTGGCGGCGCCATGGCGGAAGAGACGTTGGGGCAGAAAGTAGAACGTATCGCGGATACAACTGGTGCAAAAATCGATAGCTCCGCCAATAAAGCCTCTGGCTACATGAGTGACAGCGCTATCACAGCAAAAGTGAAGAGTGCGTTGCTGGAAGACAAATCGATTACCAGCAGCGACATTTCGGTTGAAACGTCAAACGGCGTCGTTACGCTCACGGGCTTTGTCGGCAGCCAGGCATTGGGTACCCGAGCGGTGGAAATCACTACGCAGGTTGAGGGCGTCCAGTCTGTCAGCGATAAATTGCAGGTGAAAGATGCTCAGTCTCAATCGGTTGGCGCTTACGCCGATGATGCTGTGATTACCAGCACGATTAAAGCCAAACTGCTGGCGGATGATATTGTTCCGTCCCGTAAAGTGAAAGTGGAAACACAGGCAGGCGTGGTGCAACTGAGCGGCGGGGTGGATAACAAAGCGCAGTCTGACCGCGCAGAAAGTATTGCGAAGGCCGTTGACGGTGTGAAAAGCGTCAAGAACGACCTGACGGTTAAATAATCATCGCCATTTCACACGGGGTTATCCGGCATAGCGGATAATCCTACCTAATCCGCATAATAAAACACCATCTGTGGATACGCAGTCAGGACGCAAGAATCGCGTCAGGATGACCACCATGATTTTTCATTTTGTCTGGTAAGGAGAGCGTATGTTTCGTTGGGGCATTATATTTTTAGTTATCGCACTTATCGCGGCAGCACTGGGTTTCGGCGGACTGGCCGGTACAGCAGCTGGCGCGGCGAAAATCGTCTTTGTGGTCGGTATTATTCTGTTTCTGCTTAGCTTGTTCACTGGTCGAAAACGGCCGTAGCACAGCGTATTCTTTCATTCTTTCTGTATAGAAAGAAATGTCATACAGAGCACACAGCCGCGCCACGCGGCTGTCACATTTTATCGGCACACTATCTTTACTGGCATACTATCTTTTACTGATACTGCCCGCATATTTGCTGCATTTCGACAGTTTATCAGGAGGGTTATGATGAATAGCGATATCGTTGTTGGCAAATGGAAACAGTGGAAAGGAAATTTCCTGGCGCTGTGGGCCGATTGGTTTGACAGCGACTGCGCCTGGCTGGAAGGGAGTAATGATTACTTGTCCGGCGTTTTGCAAGAGGGTTACGGAAAAGCGTACGACGAGGTATCCTCAGAGAAAACCACGTTACACTGAGGCCCTACCGCAACGACAAATCCTATTCTGCCATGATGCTTTGGCAAGATATCATTTGCTCGTCGATTAGGTCGCCTCATTCTGGTGGACTTAATCTTGACGGAGAGAAGCGACGTGCCTTCCGAACGATACCGGTTTATCGACACCCACTGTCATTTCGATTTCCCCCTCTTTTACGATGATGCACCGGAAAGTTTGCGTCTGGCACAAGGCGCAGGGGTTGAGCGCATCATTATTCCCGCCGTGGCTTCTCAGCATTTTGAACGCGTGTTGACGCTTGCCAGTACTTACCCTCCGCTTTACGCGGCGCTTGGCCTTCACCCGCTTTATATCGCCGAGCATCAGGAGGACGATCTGATTCGTCTGGAAGACGAACTGCGGCAACAGCCTGCCAGACTGGTTGCGCTCGGTGAGATTGGGCTGGATCTCTATATGCCGGAACCGCAGTTCGAGCGGCAGCTTACCTTCCTTGAGGCTCAACTTCGGCTGGCGAAAAAATACGATCTCCCGACGATCCTGCACTCGCGGCGCAGCCACGACAGGCTGGCGCAATTGCTCCGTCGTATCGACGTGCCGCGTACCGGTGTGGTTCACGGGTTTGCGGGCAGTCTGGCGCAGGCGCAGGCCTTTATCCGACTGGGTTATTACATCGGCGTCGGGGGAACCATTACCTACGACAGGGCAAATAAAACGCGTCAGGCGATTGCGCAACTGCCGTTAGATCGGTTGCTGCTGGAAACGGATGCTCCCGATATGCCGATGAGTGGCTATCAGGGGCAGCCAAACCGACCCGAGCGTATTTCGTGTGCGTTTCAAACGCTGTGTGAGCTACGCGCAGAACCGCCAGAGGAGATAGCCGAGGCGCTCTGGCAGAATTCATTCAGACTGTTTGGACGGCTCACCCCGGCATAACGCTGCTACCGTTATGTTGCAACCCCTCCCCGAAAGCGGAAGCCTGTTTGCTTCCGCTTTTCTCTTATTTCTGTGCAACAACAGACAGAACAGTCATTTCGATTTCATATACCAACCAATAAATTGTGATGAAGATCACTTTTTAGTGTTTTGGACTGTTCGATGTTGTATGTATTTGTGACATAAATTAGCGACCTTTTCGGGCCACTCTTTATAATCGGCTCGCCAGCACGTGCTTACTGCTTTGGCGAAATGATTTTTTATTATGCTTTCACTTTTTTCACGCGTTATAGGGAACTGCACATGCAACTCGTTATGAGTCTCATCGGCATGATTGTTCTGATTTTATGCGCGGTTATGTTATCGAATAACCGTAAAGCGATCAGATTGCGCACCGTCGTCGGTGCTTTCATTCTTCAGATTGGTATCGGCGCGCTGGTGCTATATGTACCAGTAGGACGCAAAATTCTGGAGGGCATGACGAGCGGTGTAGCAAACGTTATCGCCTACGGAAATCAAGGCGTTTCGTTTATGTTTGGCGGTCTGGTCTCCGACAAAATGTTCGAAGTCTTTGGCGGTGGCGGGTTTGTTTTCGCACCCGTGTATTGCCGATTATCGTCTTTTTCTCTTCTCTGATCGCCGTGCTGTACTACATGGGCATTATGCAGTTGGTCATCAAGGTGCTCGGTGGCGGATTGCAGAAACTGTTGGGAACCTCCCGTACCGAATCTCTCTCAGCAACGGCCAATATTTTTGTCGGCCAAACGGAAGCGCCGCTGGTGGTTCGCCCGTATATCGCCAACATGACGCAGTCAGAGCTGTTTGCGGTGATGTGTGGCGGGTTGGCCTCGATTGCAGGTGCCGTGATGGCGGGCTATGCCCAGATGGGCGTGCCGCTGGAATATCTGATTGCGGCCTCCTTCATGGCGGCACCGGGCGGGTTATTGTTCGCCAAACTGATGGTGCCGGAAACGGAAAAACGCACGACCATGACGAAATGGTAGGCTTTGTCGATGAAGACGATCGCCCGGCTAACGTCATCGATGCGGCGGCAAGCGGTGCGGCTTCCGGTATGCAGCTGGCGCTGAATGTGGGGGCGATGCTACTGGCGTTTATCGCCCTGATCGCCGTGTTGAACGGCATTCTGGGCGGGATCGGCGGCTGGTTTGACTACCCGCAGCTGTCGCTGGAACTGATTCTGGGCTGGTGCTTTGCGCCTATTGCTTTCCTGATTGGTATTCCATGGAGTGAAGCCACTGTGGCAGGCTCGTTCATTGGGCAAAAGCTGATTGTTAACGAGTTCGTGGCTTACATGAATTTCAGCCAATATTTGAAAGCGGATGACGTGGTACAGGCCGCGGGCTTGCAGGTTCTGTCTGAGCATACCAAAGCTGTGATTTCGTTCGCGCTGTGCGGCTTTGCTAACCTTTCGTCTATTGCTATTCTTATTGGAGGTTTGGGCAGTATGGCACCGACTCGGCGTCAGGATATTGCCCGCTTTGGTTTGAAAGCGGTCGCGGCAGGTACGCTTTCTAACCTGATGAGCGCCTGCATCGCAGGGTTCTTCCTGGCCCTGTAATGTAACCAGGCATTCTTGCAGTAGCGAGATGATGGGCGGCGAAAGTCGCCCATTGTTCGTTTAAATCCCTACGTTATTCAGGGATTAAGCGCAGTCTACGCAACGTTTACCGAATGCGGGTGCGATATGCTTGCCTGAGTGGAGTGACATGCTTTCTGCTTTTATCGATGATGTTGAATGGATTACTTTTCCACGGGCAACGGACGGTGCCGCCTACCCAGGTATTACTGCTCGCTGCCATTTCCATTTGTCTGCCTATGACGACGCGCTTTTGCCGAGGCGAACATTCCTTTTCCGATGCACTAGAGCGTGCTGTGCCGAAACGCCGCGCCGAATTTCTGGCTGGGCGCTGTCTGGCCAGACGCGTCTTGAACAAGCTGGGACATCCTGATTTTATTCTGCATAGCGCAGAAGACCGCTCGCCGCAGTGGCCGGAAAACATCGCTGGTTCGCTGAGCCATAACAAAGACAGCGTACTCTGTGCTGCGCATTTGCGTAGCGATGCGCTCTCGTGCGTGGGGGTGGATATCGAAGGATTTATGTCCGACGAACGTGCGCAATCGCTGTGGCCCGGCATCATTGGTGATGAAGAATTCCAATGGTTTCAGGAACGGGAAGAAGCCTTTAGCTGTTTGCTGACGTTGAGTTTCTCGGCGAAAGAGAGCCTGTTTAAGGCGCTTTACCCGCAGGTCAGGCACTATTTCGATTTTCTGGATGCTAGGTTGGTGGCGTTGGATATCACCAAACGCGAGTTCGAGCTGGAACTGCTGACCGATCTGACGCCGACGTTTTACGCCGGGCGCCGTTTTAAAGGCGCATATCTGTTAAGAGAGTATGACGTCACCACGTTTCTCTGCTGCTAAAAAGCCCGCGTGAGCGGGCTAGAGTCATTGAGCAGAACCTATCGGCATCAGAACTTATAGCTCACACCGCCGTACACCGTACGTCCAGACAGGAAGTAGTCGTTGTCGGTGGCAACGTAGTCCCGTTTTTCGTTAGTCAGGTTAGTGACGCCCAGTTTCAGATCCACGTTTTTAATCGGCGTATAGGTCGCACCGATATCCACGGTGTTAAAGCCTCTGGTTCTAAGGCCTTCTTTATCGCGCAAATATTGGTTGCCCGTGTACTGATAGGACACGTAGGCAGAAAGGTTATCCAATGCTTGCCAATTCAACTGCGTGTTAAGCGTATTTTTCGGCGTTTGCTTCAGGCGCTTTCTGGTGGTGCGGTCTTCAGCATCCACAATAGTCCAGTTGGTGGTCCAGTTCAAATCCTCTGTCAGATCGATCCAGAATGAAGTTTCAATCCCCTGAATTCGTGCTTTACTCACGTTGTAATAAGGAAGATTGACTATCTTAGTTCTGTCATAATTCCAAGCCTCAGATTGGATCATGTCCTTGATATCATTATTAAATAGAGTGACACCTCCGCCGAAGCGTTCAGCCTCATAGGCGGTACCTATTTCATAGCTGATAGAGGTTTCTGCTTTGAGATTAGGATTACCGACGAGATAGCAAAATCCGCGGCATGCTGATTTCATATAGCCGGGGGTAAATTGAGCGAGGGTTGGGGCTTTAAATGCCTTATTGACACCGCCTTTGATCACCCAGTTGTCAGTCAAACTATAAGTGGCGTAGGCGCGTGGGCTGAACTCGGTGCCATAAACTTCATGATGATCGACGCGACCACCAAAAGTGAGGGCTAAATCCGCGATCTTGAATTCATCTTGTAGGAAGAGTGCGCTCTGGTTGACGTCTATTTTGCCGCCTTTCATGTTCATGCTGTGTTCTAAGGATGTTATGCGGTATTCGCCGCCGCCGGTCAGCAGATGATCGCCCAGATAACCAGAGATCTGCCCGTCAACTGTCTGATTATTCTGGGTAATGTCGGCTATGCCTTTATTCAGCTCAGAATTATCCATTAAATCGATGTTTTCGTAGTAGTAGCGTAACCGCGTATCAACATTGTCCCAGCTACCGTTATGTGTGAGTCCCAGGCCGAGGCGATCGATTTTTTGTGTATTATGAGCAGTGGTTCCTGAGTTATTCCAGTCAACGAAGCGGTCATCTTTGGTATACGTTGCATCAAAATCCAGACTCTGCTGGGAATCGATCAACCACGTCAGGTTACCCAGCACGCTATAGTTATCACGTTTTTCCAGCGCATCTGAGTTGCGATTCTTAGATTGTTCGGTACGCCACGCATCGCGCTTGCCACCATCAACAATCAAACTACCCAGCAGTGTGTTTTCCACCAATGGTCCGCTAATATAGCCATTCAAACGATTATTATCGCCGCCGGAACCTTCGGTTGGTGCCTGAAAGTTATAGCCGAGTTCACCGGCAACTTTCTCACCCGGCTGGCGCAGTATTACGTTTACCACACCGCCCAGTGCGTCGGCACCGTACAGCGAAGACATCGGGCCACGAATCACTTCGATACGTTCAATGGCCGACATCGGAATGGAACTCAGATCGAAATCATTCCCCATATCGGTTGCGAGTGATTCTTGGGAGTTTATACGACGACCATTTACCAGCAGCAGCGTGTAATCAGCCCGCATACCGCGGATCTTAATTTCGTTACGACCATAGGTAGATGACGGATTGATGTTAATGCCCGGCAGCTTTTTCACCGCGTCGGAAACGTTATTCACCGACATCTTTTCCAGCTCGGCGCGGGTGATGACAGAAACGCTCGCGGGCGCGCTCAGCGTGGTGTGTTTCGTCTGCGTTGCTGTCACGACGATTTTTCATCTGCCGCGTTTTCTGCCTGCGCGAGTGCAGGCAGTGCCAGTAACCCGGTCACCAGCAGGGCGCGATACACCTTACTGTGTGGGAAATAATGATGTGAAAAACGATTTTCCGGTTTTAGCTGCATGTCAAAGACCCCATCAAAGAGTGGAAAAATATCCCCGTAAATAGATTGCGTGCTGTATTACGTGCATTGCCGATCCACTCATTGAGTGAATCGAACGGTTTATTGCCCTGTAGCCTGTGCCGTTTGGCGTGCGGCCGTCTTTCGGCTGCGTTCAGCCAGCTGTGGAATCAGGCGTAGGGTTAGCAGCATGGCGGCCAGCGCAAAGACGGTGCTGGCGACGGCGAGCTGTGAAAATCCATCAATTTTTCCCTCAACCGAGGTGCTCAGATAAGCGGCAGAAGCGACGCTGGCAAGCCCCGACGCCACGTTGGCCGCGGTTCCCTGATAGGACATGAAGGCGGCGCGCTGATGCGGCAGCGGAATACCTGCGGTAATCGCCAGCGTGCTGCTGGAACGGGCCGCGCTGAGTGCCATGAACAGGGTGAACACCAGATACAGGGAAAGTGAAAAAGGAAAAACGAAACCGCAGAGGATGACAACGGCCAGTAGCAGCGTCGTCACCACGATCGTCCGGCTGGCATACCCTCGATCCAGCAGGCTTCCGCACAGCTGCATGGTCACCATGCTTGCCAGCCCGCCGCAGAGATAAAGCAGGGAAATATCATCCCGCGGGAAAGCAAGATTGAACTGAAAGTAGTTGGAAAAATGGGGATCAGCAGGAAATGACCGAACATTTGTAGCGACATGATCGTCAGCCCCAACAGGAAAAGGGGGAGGCCAGCAGATCGTGTAATACCGAAGTGGGCGCTGTCGTGGGTGACGAACCTTGCTGAACTCGGTGCGTCGGCGGCATGGAAGGAAAGAGCCGCAGCACTAACAGCGCCAGCAGCAGGCCGCCGAGGCCGAAAATATAAAACGGCGCTTGCCAGTTAATACGGTGAGCTAACTCCAGTGAGAGCGGCATGATGATAATGGCCGCGAGTGAAAAACTCATACCGACGTAGGCCAGCTTCTTGCCGCGCTCGTTGGCCGGCACAATATCGACAACCGCCGCCATCAACACGCCAGAGGCCGGCCCAGCCACGCAGCCCGCCAGAATAAACAGCACTAAAAGATGGGTTTGGCTGGTGGCAAACATGCAGGCCGCTGTCAGGCCGAAGCGCAGCGTCAGCAGAACGATCAGAGCATGTTTACGGTTAAATCTGTCCAGATAAGGGGCGGCGAGGAAGCCGACAATGGCGGAGGCAAACGTTGCGCCGCCGCTAATGTAGCCGATGTTCTTGGCATCCATAGACAGGGCGCTGATGAAATCGGGACCTAACGGCATCACCATCATCAGGCTGCCGAGGGAAAGCATGTTAATTAGCAGCGCCAGATGCACAACGGATCGGGTGTGCTGGCGGTACATGCTTTCATCCATGACAGGCTCACATTTAGACACAGTTAGTAAAATATTCGCGCAGTCTAGCGCAGCTTAATTCCCCTGACAATGAATGATAAGTATTTTCATTATCATCTGTGATGTGGGTTTTATAATCAATACATTCCTGTTGCTAACCATTAACCGTTATGAAAGATGCCCAAAAAAATTGATTAACATCAATATAACCCCTAATTAATGGGCGTGAATAACCATTCTGTGGAAGGATTGACCGAACACGTTACTTCAGTGTAATTTAACTGCGCTTGATATAAATGATAATGATTTTAATAATCATTGGTATTTAATTTGCGAGCGCAGGAGCTGCCTTGTGGATACACTGATTACAGAAGCTGAAACATTTAGCGGGCTAACTTATTCGGAACAGACCGCTTTTTTATATGCATCGGAACACCGTAGCCTTTCTACTTCCGGCTTATTTGAACGTATTTCGTCCCCTGTTTGTGCTCCAGATTCGCGCGATGACAGGCTGAGCTCTGCAATCGCGCAGGCGTTCCAGCGAGCGCGTCAGGCAGGGCAGTCGTTGCCTATTGTGGTCGGGGCGATTCCTTTTGATACCACGCAACCCTCTTGTCTGTATATCCCTGATAATTATACCGTTACGACGAAATCTGAACTCGTCAGCCGGGCTCGTAAGCACACGGCGGCGGCACCTGCCGCACTAACGTTAAACAGCGTCCCGGATGAATGTCAGTTCAAGTCCATCGTGGCTGAGGCCGTTGAGCGCTTCCGACGTGGTGAACTGAGCAAAGCGGTACTGTCGCGCATTTTGGACATTGAGCTGGCGGGGCCTGTTAAGGCGCAAACGATCCTCAACAACCTGATGGTGCAGAACGCGGGTGGCTATCACTTCTCACTGCCGCTGCCAGATGGTTCCATCTTACTGGGTGCCAGTCCGGAGCTGCTGCTGCGTAAGCAGGGAAACGTCATTGTCTCCAACCCGCTGGCGGGATCGGCGCGACGAATGAACGATGAACATCTGGATTACCTGAATAGCCAGCGCTTGCTGAATTCTGGCAAAGACAAGCACGAGCATAAGCTGGTGGTGGACGACATCCGCCAGCGCCTGATGCCGCTGTGCTCGTCCTTAACGATTCCATCGGCACCTTCGCTGATGCACACCGCTTCTATGTGGCACTTGTCTACCGCCATCAGCGGTGAACTGGCGAACCCAGAGATGACGGCGCTTCAGGTCGCCTGCCAGCTCCATCCGACCCCCGCACTGTGCGGCTTCCCACGCAGGAAGCGCGCCAGCTGATCGCCGAGCTGGAGCCGCACGATCGTGGTGTATTCAGCGGCATTGTCGGCTGGTGTGATGCCAACGGCGATGGCGAATGGGCGATAGCGATTCGCTGCGGCACCATCAAAAATAACAACGTCCGCCTGTTTGCCGGCGCGGGCATTGTTGAGGCGTCCGTCCCCGAGGATGAATGGGCTGAAACCGCCGCCAAATTAAACACGATGCTGAATGCGTTTGGGCTTAACTCAGGTGTGGATGGACTATGAGCATTGAATTTACGCCCTGGCCAGAGGAACTGGCACAGCGTTATCGCGACAAGGGGTACTGGAGCGGTCTGCCGTTAACGGATGCCTGGGAGCGCCACCTGGCGACGCAACCTGATGCCGTTGCGGTGGTGTGCGGCGAACGCCAGTGGAGCTATCGCGAGCTGGATCGGCAGTCTTCCGCGTTGGCATCGCGCCTGACGGAAAGCGGCCTGCGCTGTGGCGATACCGCGCTGGTGCAGTTACCGAACGTGGCCGAATTTTACCTGACCTTTTTGCGTTGCTGAAAATGGGCGTCGCGCCGGTTAACGCACTGTTCAGCCATAACAAGCTGGAATTGCTGTCGTACGCCACGCAGATCGAACCGCGCTTACTGATCGCATCGGCCGGACACCCGCTGTTCGGCAACGGTGAGTTTCTGGATCGGCTACAGACGCAGGTTCCCCGTCTGCAAACGGTGGTGATGCTCGGCGACAGCCCGCTGGGGCACAGCCTGTCAGACTGGTTGCAGCCGTGTGCGTCGACCAGCCAGTATCGGCCTTCTGCGTCGGGGCAGGTGGCTTTCTTTCAGCTTTCTGGCGGCAGTACTGGTACGCCGAAGCTGATTCCCCGTACTCATGACGATTACTACTACAGCGTGCGTCGCAGCGTGGAAATCTGCGAGCTGACGCCACAAACACGCTACCTGTGCGCGTTGCCGGCACCGCATAACTTCCCGCTAAGCTCGCCCGGTTCGCTCGGCGTGTTTTACGCTGGTGGACGCGTTGTGCTGGCACTGGATCCGGGGCGATGACCTGTTTCCCGCTGATCGAACGCCATCAGATCGATATTACCTCGCTGGTGCCGCCCGCCGCCGCGCTGTGGATCCAGGCGGCTGAGCAGTTTGGCGGGGCGCTGCATAGCCTGAAGATCTTGCAGGTGGGCGGTGCGAAGCTGAGTGAAGCTGTCGCCCGCCGCATTCCGGCGGTACTGGGCTGCCAGCTACAGCAGGTACTCGGGATGGCGGAAGGGCTGGTGAACTACACCCGACTGGACGACAGCGACGAGCATATCTTCACCACGCAAGGCTGCCCGATGAGCCCGGATGATGAAGTGAAGGTGTTGGACATCGACGGCAATCCGGTACCGAGAGGTGAGGCGGGGCTGCTGGCGACGCGCGGCCCGTATACCTTCCGCGGCTATTACCGCAGCCCGGAACACAACGCCCGCGCCTTTGACAGCGAAGGGTTTTACCACTCGGGCGATGTGGTGCAGATGACTGAGGACGGCTATTTGCGCGTGGTCGGGCGAGAAAAAGATCAGATTAACCGCGGTGGTGAAAAGATTGCCGCGGAAGAGATCGAAAACCTGCTGCTCAAACATGACGGTATTCTCCATGCCGCGCTGGTGTCCATGCCCGATCCGGTCATGGGCGAAAAGAGCTGCGCTTTTCTGGTGGTCAGCGATCCCTCGCTGAAAGCCATCACGTTAAGAAAATATCTTCGCAATCAGGGTATTGCTGAATTCAAACTGCCGGACCGCTTCGAGATGATCGACACCTTGCCCGTTACGCCGGTCGGCAAGATTGATAAGAAATCACTCCGTCAGCGCATCCAGACCCAACTTAGCACTCAAGACAAATAAGGATTTTGTGATGGCAATCCCTTCTATTGCTTCTTATCCCCTGCCGCGCGCACAGGATTTCCCTGAGAACAAGGTTTCCTGGGCGTTTGAACCTGAACGCGCGGTGCTGCTGATTCACGACATGCAGGACTATTTCGTGAATTTCTATGGCGCGGACAGCCCGCTGGCGCAGCAGTTGATCGAGAACATTGTGGCGTTGCGAACCTACTGCAAAGCACAGGGGATTCCGGTGGTGTATACCGCGCAGCCGAATGCACAAAGCGCGGCTGACCGGGCGCTGCTGAACGATATGTGGGGCGCCGGGCTGAATAATCACCCTGACAAGCAGCGTGTTGTGAGTGCGCTGACACCGGATGAGCACGATACGGTGCTGGTGAAGTGGCGCTACAGCGCATTCCACCGTTCGCCGCTGGAACCGATGATGAAAGAGATGGGTAAAGATCAGCTGATTATCTGCGGCGTTTACGGGCATATCGGCTGCATGATTACCGCGACGGATGCCTTCATGCGCGACATCAAGCCGTTCATGGTCGGCGATGCGGTGGCGGATTTCTCACTTCAGGAACACCAGATGGCGCTGAAATATGTGGCGACGCGCGCCGGACGGGTGGTTAGCACGGCAGAACTCACAGGAGCAAAAATGGCACAGGCACTGACGAAACAAGGACTGAGAGCACACCTGCTGACCTTGATCGACGAAGAAGAAGATCAGTTCGATGAAGATGAAAACCTGATCGATTACGGTCTGGATTCGGTGCGCATGATGGCGCTGCTGACCGAATGGCGCAATCAGGGCGTCACGCTGAGCTTTGTCGATCTGGCGCGTAACCCCAGCCTGAATGCCTGGTGGGCGCTGATCGAAAAACAGCAGGGAGCCGCATTATGAAGCCGTTGAGCGTTGCGCAGCGCGGGCTGTGGTTAGGCCATGCCCTGAACGATGATAAGGCGACGTTCAACACGGCGGAGTGTATTGCGTTTGACGGCAAAGTCGATATTGAAGCCATGCTGAGCGCGATCCGTCAGGCGGTCATGGAGTGCGAGTGTCTGTACTGCCAGTTTGTTGAGGTTGCGGGTGAACAGGCCGAGCAGCCGGAGATCGGCTTTGTGGCTTCACAACTGCCGGTGCCGATTGGCGTGCTGCCGATTATTGAACTCTTGCCTGCACCGCTGACGGATGAAGCGCAGACGATACGCCAGTGGGCGCGTGAGGAAATCGCCCGGCCGCTGGATTTGCTGAATGGATTACCCTGCCGCTTTGCGCTGCTGTGCGGTGAAAAACGTGATTTTCTCTATAGTTGCGTGCACCACATTGCGCTGGACGGCTTTGGCACCACCATGCTGTTTCAGCGTATCGCCCAGATTTACAGCGCGCTGACGGCGGGGCAACCCGCGCCGGTGGCGGAGTTCGGTCCGTTCAGCGAGGTGCTGGAAGAGGAACAGCAGCGTGATGCCAGCGGGCAGACGGCGCAGGCGCGTGATTTCTGGCTGGAAACACTGAACGTGATGCCGGAGCCAGCCAGCTTTAGCGAGAAGAAAGCACCGATTGCGGCGCGTTTTTTGCGCCAGAGCAGCGTGTTGCCGACGAATATCTGGCAGCTGCTGACGGCGCTGTGTGAAGGCAACAAGATCAGCTGGCCGGATCTGTTTCTGGCGATGCTGGCGACGCACCTCAAACTGGTGTCCGGCAGCGACCGACTGACGTTCGGCATGATGGTGATGAACCGTATCGGTTCCGCCTCGCTGACGGTGCCGAGTATGCAGATGAATATTGTGCCGCTGTGCGTTCAGGTGGACGAGCAGGCGGATTTTGTGGCGCTGGCGCAGCAGGTGGCCCGCACCAAGCGTACGCTGCGTCGGCATCAGCATTATCGCTATGAGCACTTACGGCGCGATCTGAACCGTGTGGGCGGCGAACAGCGGCTTTTCGGCCCGCTGATCAATATCATGCCGTTCGATCATCCGCTCAGCTACGGATCGCTGTCGTCCAGCACGCTGAATCTCAGCGCCGGACCGGTAGAAGATCTGACGATTGAGATCCACTTCAAGCCAGATGGCACACCGGTATTGGATTTTGATGCCAACCCGGCCTGTTACAGCGCAGAAGCGCTTGCCAACCTGCAAGAAACCCTGTTCACACTGCTTCAACGCTGGCTGACACAGCCGCAGCAGACTAGCGGCGAGCTGTTGGGACGCTGGCTGCGTGAAGAGCGTGAGCTGGCCTTGATCACCAGCCGCGAGCCTGAGCCGTTCGTGGAACCGGTTCTGACGGCGATTGCCAAGCAGGCGCGTAAAAACCCGAATCATCCGGCGTTGACGCAGCGCGATCGGCAGTACAGCTACCAGCAGTTGCAGGATCTGAGCGGTCAGGCTGCCGCAGCGCTGCACGAGCGTGGCGTGCAACCCGGTGAGCGCATCGGCATTATGCTGAACCGCAGCCCGGAAGCCCTCATTTGTCTGCTGGCTGTAATGCAGTGTGGCGCGGTGTATGTACCGCTCGATCCTGAACAGCCGCATGAACGTCAGCAGCACATTATCCAGATTGCCGGGCTGCGTACGATTGTGACGCAGGCGGACTACCAGCATCGGCTGGCGTCGGTCTTTTCCGGCGAGATCGTTCTGGCAGGGCATCTTCTGTCATCTAACACACAGGCTGCCGCGCTGCCGCCTGTGGAAGCGAGAGACGGGCAGATTGCCTATGTCATGTTCACCTCGGGATCGACCGGATTGCCGAAAGGCGTGGAGATTGGCGTCAGCGCGCTGGATCACTTCATCGCGGCGGCACGCCAGCGCTATGGTCTGCGCGCGGCGGATCGCGTGCTGCAATTTGCCCCGTTTAACTTTGATGCCAGCATCGAAGAGATCTTTGCCACACTGACCAGCGGTGCGACGTTGGTGCTGCGCACCGATGAGATGCTGGAATCGATTCCGACCTTTGTCGAACAGGTTGAAGAACAGGCGATTACCCTGCTCGATCTGCCGACCGCATTCTGGAATGAATGGGTCGTGGGGCTGAAAACCGGCACGCTGACCATGCCCTCTGCACTGCGTGCCATCATCATTGGCGGTGAAGCAGTGTACCCCGAGCAGCTGGTGCAGTGGCAACGCCATGCGCTGGACACGCTGCGCTTAATTAACACCTATGGCCCAACCGAAACCACGGTGGTGGCGACCAGCTGCGATCTGCAAACGCAGTCTGCCGATGTGGCACAGCTTCCTATCGGTCTGCCATTGGCTGGCGTCAACGCGCTGATTCTAGCAACGGGCGACCGCCCTGCGGCAGAAGGAGAACTGGTGCTGCTGGGGCCAACGCTGGCGGCGGGTTATATCGGCACGGAGCACACGGCATTTACACCGTTGGCGGTGGGCGACCGTGAGCTTCTGGCTTACCGCACCGGCGACAGAGTACGGCTGGAAAAAGGGCAGTTGCTGTACCTCGGGCGCATGGATAACGAATTTAAAATCAGCGGCTACCGGATTCAGCCAGGGGAAGTCGAAGCCCATCTGCTGGCACAGCCGGATGTTGATGAAGCCTGCGTTCAGGGCATTGTTTACCCCAACGGCGTGCGGCGTCTGGTGGCGTTTGTCGCCACGAAAGCCGGTGAGATCGACGCGCGTGCGCTGAAACAGCGTCTGGGCAGCGTGCTGCCGCCGGCGATGATCCCTACCGATTATCGCGCCTTCCGCCAGTTGCCGAAAACCGGCTCCAACAAGGTCGATCGCAAACGTCTGCTGGCGGAATACCACGACGAAGCACCGGCGCAGGCGTTAGCCAGCGAAACCGAAAACCGGGTCAGCGCCATCTGGCAGCAGATCCTCGGCGTATCGGGGATCCAATCGCGGGATAACTTCTTCGAGCTGGGCGGACAGTCATTGCAGACCATCCAGATCGTCAACCGTCTGGCTGCCGAATTTTCCGTCAGCATCAAGGTGTCTGATGTGTTCGATCATCCCCAGCTCAGCGACTTCTGCCGCTATCTGGATGACAGGCTGTCACAGGATGAAAACAGCGTGGAAATGGTGTGGTAGGGAAAATGATGAACAAGGCACAACCTCTTCAGTTTGATTTCAGCGGCCAGACCGTCTGGGTAACCGGTGCGGCGAGCGGCATTGGCGAAAGCATTGCCCGCCAGTTTGTCGCGTTGGGTGCGAACGTGATCGGATTTGATCGCGCATTCCGACATCAGGATCGCCCGTTTACCTGTGTGACGCTGGATATCAGCGAGCCGGACAGCGTGGCGGCGGTCTGTCGCCAGCAACTGGCAGAAACAGGGCTCGACGTGCTGGTCAACGCCGCCGGGATTCTGCGTTTGGGTGATATCGATGCGCTGAGCGTGGACGACTGGCACCAGTGCATCAACGTCAATGCTTCTGGTGCGTTTTACCTGCTGAACGCGCTGGTTCCGCATTTCAAGCAGCAGCGCCGCGGGGCGATTGTCTGCGTCGGCTCCAATGCTGCGCATGTTCCCCGTCTACAGATGGCGGCGTACTGCGCCTCGAAAGCGGCGCTCACCAGTCTGTCTCACTGTGCCGGTCTGGAGCTGGCACCTTACGGCGTGCGCTGCAATCTGGTGTCGCCGGGATCGACGGATACGCCGATGCAGCGCGGCATGTGGCACAGCGCCGATGCCGAGCAGCGCACTATCGCGGGTTTTCCTGCCCAGTACAAACTGGGCATTCCACTGGGCAAGATTGCTCAGCCGGAAGAGATCGCCAATACCGTGGTTTTTCTGGCTTCCGATCTGGCCAGCCACATCACCATGCAGGACGTGGTGGTGGATGGCGGGGCAACGCTGACGGCCTGATTTGCTGAGAGAGTGACAAGTCATGAAAGATATCGTAACGCTGTTAAAGCAGTTGGAGCGGCAGGGCGTGCGTCTGGCGTTAAATGCGCAGGGGCAGTTGATTTCGCAGTCCAGCAAAGATGCGATCACGGCAGACATCGGGCGCACGATCAAGGAAAACAAAGACGCCATCGTGCGCTGCCTGACGGCGCAGCAGGCGTTTGAATGTCCCATTACGCCGCAGAATGCGACGTCCGGCCCGCTGTCGTCATCGCAAAGCGGGCTGTGGTTTATCGAGCAGTACGAAGAACAATCACACCTCTATAACATGCCGGTCTATTTTCGCCTGACTGGTACGCTGGATGTGGCTGCGCTGGAATTTGCCTTTGATGCGCTGGCGCAGCGCCATGCCAGCCTGCGCACCCGCTTTGTGGTCAATGAACAGGGCAAGGGCGAACAGCGTATCGATGCCTATCAACCGTTTGTGATACAGCATGATGATTTCTCATCGTTGCCGGAAGCGGAACGGGAAGCACGCTTGCAGCAGCAGGTGAAAGCGGAAATCAGTCGTCCGTTCGATCTCACCGCGGGCGATCTCACCCGCGTGCGGTTGGTGAAAATGAGCGAACGGGTGCATGTTCTGATGATCACCCAGCACCACATTATTTCCGATGGTTGGTCGGTGAAGAATCTATTTGCGGACTTCAAACCCGCTTTTCTGGCCTGTCAAAACCGCCAGCCTTACCCCGTCGAGCCTACTCAGCTTAACTATATTGACTACGCCCACTGGTTCAATTCTGCGTCGTTTCTGGATTACCACAACGAATTCAAACCGTTCTGGGTTGAGCGGCTGACGGGGATTCCTGAAGTACACAGCTTGCCGTTGGATAAACCGCGCCCGGCACACCAGAACAGCGGCGGCGAGGTGATCTTCTCCGCGATCAACAACGATCTGTGGGATAAATTTAAACGCTTGTGTCAGCGCTACAATACGTCTAACTTCATTGGCCTGCATGCGGTGTTCTCCCTAATGCTAGCGCGCATCAGCGGCGAGAAAGACATTGTCATTGGTTCACCGCTAGCCTACCGCGAACGGCCAGATATCGAAGATGTCGTCGGCTTCTTCGTTAACACCATCGTGTTGCGTACCCAGTTGCAGGATCAACAGAGCTTTGTCGATTATCTGCAATATTGTCGTGAACAGGATCTATCGGCCTTCGATCATCAGCTTTACCGTTTTGAAGCGCTGAGCGAGGCGATCGGTTCCGATCGCACCACGGCGATCAACCCGATCTTCCAGGTGATGCTGGTGTATCAGGCTAAAGTGGATTTCAACGATCTGATCCCCGGCTGTGATGCGGCGGAGGAAACGTCGCCTGTGCTGCCCGCCAAGACCGATATTTCGGTCAAAGTGACGGAACTGATGGGTGAGGTACGGCTGGACTGGCTGTTTGCCACCGCGTTGTTTGAGCGCCAGACGATCCAGTATTACGCTGACCGCTTTATCCGGCTGATCGAAGCCGTGGTGGATGCCCCGGAAACCGATGTCTGGCATCTGCCGCTGATGGCGGCGGATCGCTTTGCCGCCGTGCTGGCGGAAAGCCAGCAACTGCCGCGTAGCTACCCGCAGCCGCTGTTAACCGTAACCGACGTGATTGAAGCCGTGGCACAACGCGATCCTCAGCAGTTGGCGATTGCTTTTGACGGTGAACAGCGCACCGATACGCTGACGTATGGCGAACTGAACAGGCAGGCCAATCAGTTGGCACACTGGCTGCACCGTCAGGGACTGGGCGAACAGTCGTTGGTTGGCGTGCTGGCGAAACGCGATCGCTATTTTGTTATTGCCTTGCTGGCTGTCTGGAAAGCGGGTGCCGCCTATGTGCCGCTGGATCCTGACTATCCGCCAGAGCGGCTGCGCCACATCATTACCGATGCCAATCTTGCTGTTATTCTCGGTGGCGATGGGGAACAGTTGGCACAGTGGTCAGCCGAACAACGTATCGATCTGGCCGATCCGGCCGTTGTCGCACAGTGGCACGATCTACCGGGTGATGAGCCTCCTGCTATTCCACGCCATGCACAACAGCTGGCACAGGTGATCTACACCTCGGGATCGACCGGTCTGCCGAAAGGTGTGATGATCGAACACGGCTCGTTGATCAACCTGTTGGGCGATCATCGCGATCGCATCGATTTCACGCCGCAAAGCACCATGTTCAACTGCATGTCGCTCTCCTTTGATGCCGGTAATATGACGACGCTGCTGCCGCTAAGCTGTGGTGGCACGCTGGCGTTTGGCGAACCGAACGATCGGGCAATTATGCAGGCCGAACAGGCGGGTGCGACGCATCTGATCCTGCCGACGGCGCTGATGTCGATTCTCGATCCCAAACAGGTTAACGGCATTCAGGCCATTGGCATGGGCGGTGAAGCCTGCCCGAACGCCGTGGTGGAAAATTGGGCCGATAAGGTCGCGCTGTACAACATGTACGGGCCGACGGAGTGTACCGTCACCGCGTTGAGTACCCGCCTGCGTAAAGGTCAGCCTGTGACCATCGGGAAACCCATCACCCATATTCAGGCGTTGATTCTGGACGCTGCCGGACAGCTGTGCCCGGCGGGCGTGCCGGGCGAACTGTGCCTTGCGGGGCTTGGGCTGGCGCGCGGCTACCTCAACCAGCCGCAGATGACCGCCAGCCGCTTTGAACACATCACGCTGAATGACGTGAACCATACCGGACAGGGCACGGCGACGTTGCGTATTTATCGCACGGGTGACAAGGCCAGATTGCTGAACAACGGTGACTATGAATACTGTGGCCGTATTGATGAGCAGATCAAGCTGCGTGGTTATCGCATCGAACCGGGTGAAATCGAGGCGCAGCTGGCGGCGGTCTGCCCGTCGCTGAAGCAGGTTAAAGTTATCGTGGCGCAGGTGGGAAGCCGTCCGGCGCTGGTCGCTTATGCCACGGTGAAAGCAGGCGGCGGCACACCGGAACCTGCCGCTGTGCTGATTGATGTGGCGAAGCACCTGCCGGAATACATGGTGCCGTTCCGGCTGATTCTGCTGGAAGATATGCCGCTGACGCCGAACGGCAAGCTCAATACGACACAGCTGCCGCCGGTGCTGGAAGTGAGCGACGGCGATGGCGAAGCTGACAACCCGCTGGAAGCAGACGTGCTGGCGATTTGGCGCAGCGTGCTGAATACGCCGCTGGGCGTTGAGGATGACTTTTTCCGCTTAGGCGGCGATTCGATCCTCAGTATTCAACTGACGACGCGTCTGCGCAGCGCAGGCTATGCCTGCACGGTGAAGGATGTTTTCGAAGCGAAAAGCGTGCGGCGTCTGTGTCGCGTGCTGGCACAGAATGATCGTGATACAGGTGTTGTGGCGGAGCAGGGTACGCTGGAAGGCGAATTCGCGCTGCTGCCGATTCAGCGCTGGTTTATGGAGCAGCCGCTGGCACGCCCTGAGCACTGGAATCAGGCGGCGATGATCCCATTGCCGGCAGTGGATGCTGGCCGCCTTACCATGATGTTGCAGGCGCTGATGGCGCAACATGACGCGCTGCGTCTGGCCTGTAATGCCGAAGGGCAACGCTATCTGACGGATGTACCTTGCCCAGCGGTGTCGGCGCTGGATTATCGTCAGCTTGGTGATGACGGCCTGCAGCAGGCGTTTACCGCGTTGCAGAGTGAATTCGATCCCGCGCAGGGAAGAACGATGGCCTGCGCGCTGGTGCGTCACCATCCGCAGGCGGACACGGCGGTGTTCCTCGCTTTCCACCATTTGGTGATCGATGCCGTGTCCTGGCGCATTCTGGTTGACGATCTGGAGCGGCTGTACCTCGGTGAACCGCTGCCGCCGAAAACGTCGAGCTATCGCCAATGGGGCACGGCGCTGCACCACTACGCGACGCAGCATGCGGAACAGCTGACGTACTGGCTAGCGCAGGAAGACGGTGTGGATCAGACGGCGCTGCTAGCGGCGAAGGATCCACAGGGTCATGCCAGCGCTGCGATTTTGACGCTGGACGCGGAAACCACAGGCCAACTGGTGAGCGAGGCTAATCGGGCTTTCAATACTGACGTCAGCGATTTGCTGCTGGCGGCGCTGACCCGCACGCTAAACGATCTCGGCTGGGGCGACAACGCGCGCATCATGCTGGAAGGGCACGGCCGTGAAGCGATTGATCCGACGCTGGATGTCAGCCGCACGGTGGGGTGGTTTACCAGTACCTATCCGGTGTGTCTGCAAGATCGGCCCGACTGGGCTTCTCTGATTCAATCCAGCAAGGAACAGCTGCGTCAGGTGCCGGATAAAGGCGTTGGGTTTAACCCGCTGCGCTACCATCACCCGCAGGGCAGTTCGCTGACGCTCTCGCCGATTGTGTTTAACTATCTTGGGCTGTCGGTTCATGCCGCTGGGATATGGCGTCCGGTGGACGTCGCGCCGGGAGTCTGTGTCGCGCTGGAGAATAAACCGGCAGAGATTATCAGTCTCCACGGCGGTATTGCGGGCGGACAACTGACGCTGCGTCAGGTCGGTTGCTTAAACCAGCGTGACAGTGAACGCCTGATGGTACGGCTGACTGAGAATCTGCGTGCGCTGACGGCAGCCTGTCTGGCTCAGCTACATCACGGCACTGTCTTTACCCCCAGCGACTTCCCGGCGGTGACGCTCAGCCAGACGCAGCTCGATAGCTTGTCGCAGCGTTATGACATCGACACGCTGTTGCCGCTGTCCTCGCTCCAGCAGTCGATGCTGTATCACCGCCTGCGCTGTCCGCAGGACGATGCCTATCATCTGCAAACGCCGGTTCGCTATGCGCAGGCGCTGGACGTGGAAGGCTATCGTCAGGCATGGCAGCGTCAGATTCAGCGGTTCCCGGCGCTGCGTGCCGCGCTGGAAAGCGAACAGGCCAGCGTGCAGATGATTGTGAAGCAGGCAGACCTGCCTTTCTACTATCAGGATGTCGCGCAGGAGGCCGATCCACAGGCGGTCATTGAACGCTATCGCCAGCAGGATTTACGCACCGGATTTGATTTGTCACAGCCGCCGCTGTTGCGCATTGCCTGTTTCCGTTTGGGCGAGCAGGACTATCGCGTGCTTCTAAGCTGCCATCACAGCGTGATTGACGGCTGGAGCGGCCCACAGCTGTTGGGTGCGGTACACCGTGATTATTTGCTGCTAATGCGCGGTGAAACACCCACGATTCAGGTCGATCGCGCCTATGTGGATTATGCGCTGCACGCCGTGGCGCAGCAGCCTGCCGTTGAGGCTTTCTGGCAGCAGCGGCAGCCGCTGCTGGCGCAAACGAACGATGTGGCTGTGCTGTTTGCGGCGGCAGGCAAACGCGCCGATCTCAGCCAGCATCTGACACAGATTGAACCGCAGGTTACCAGCGTGAGCCTGAACGAACAGGATCAGGCGACGTTGACCGCGTTTGCCCGCGAAGTGGGTGTCACGCACAGTATTATCGCGCAATACGCCTGGCACCGGCTGCTAGCTCGGTCGACTGGCGATGCGGTCAGTATTGTCGGGAACGTGCTGTCGGGCAGGGAAAGCCCGGTGGACGATGTAGCGAGCAGCGTGGGTCTGTACATCAATAGCCTGCCGCTGGCGCTAAGTTGGCAGCAGCCGATGTCGCTGCAACAGCATTTGGTGCAGTTGCAGAATGAGCTGATGGCGATGAACCAGCATGCTACGCAGTCGCTGATTGCCCTGACGGGCGGACGCCCGCGTCTGTTCAACAGCCTGTTTATTTATGAAAACTATCCTGGTGCGAAAGCAGAACCGGGCCAACGCGCTGACGAGCCGCATCGGTTATCTCCCGAGTTTTCAGCCGCCTATGAGAAAGTCGAGATGCCGCTGAATCTGGTGGTGCGTGAGCAGGCGGGCTGCATGCTGCTGCGTTTCGAGTTTGATGCCGATGTGTTGGACAGTGCGCAGGCGCGTCGGGTGTTGATGCGCTGGCATGACGAGGTGGTGGCGCTGATCAATAGCGCGCCGCAGCAGCCAGCCGAGATGATCGGGCATGAGAAAGCGACAGGCTCGGGGGTTGCGCAGAAAACGGTGGCAGATAGCGGTATTAGCCAGCCGGATACGCCGTCAGCCCAGTCGCTGTTGCGCGTGTGGGCGCAGACGCTGCATCTCGCTGAATCCGGTCTCTGGTCACAGACGCTGTGTGAATGCGGTATCGATTCGCTCCAGCGTATTGTGCTGGTACAGGCATTGAGCCGCGCGTTAGCGCAGCCGGTGAGCGTGGCGCTCTTGCAGCGCTACCCGTCACCGCAGGCGCTGAGCGAGTATCTGGCACAGTCGAGGGTTACCGCCAATGAGGAAATGCTGTCATGACAGGGAGCAATGAAGCGGTGGGGAACCCACTGGCAGACATTCAGCAGCCCACGGCCTTCGGGCAGCGGGTGGGGCCGCGCACGGTGAACAGCGCCACAGCAGTGAGCTGTCCCGACAGTATCCCACGCCGCTAGTAAGTGCGGCGTGGAGCTGGCTGCTGTACAAATACAGCGGTGAAGAGCCGGTGTGCGCTGCGCTTGTCGCGTCCGATCTCCCTGACCACGTAAGGCCGCTGATCGCACATTTTCACCAGCGCGATCGTCTGGTCAGCGACTGGATCGCTGCGGTGGGATCGGCGTGCGATCCGCAGTCTGCGCCAGAGATTCCTCCAACTGAAACTCAGCATGCGCTGTTTAGCAGCCTGCTGATCGTTGGGGATATGGCATCGTTATCGGTGGTCGTACAAAAAGCGGCGCAAAACGTGGCGCTGATCGTACAGGTGCAGAACGATCGGTTAATTCTGACGGCGCCTGACGGACAGTTCGATAATCGGCAATTACAGAGTATTTCCCGCCATCTCACGCAGTTGCTCGATGGGCTGCTGGCACAGCGCTGGGAGCGGCTGACACAGATTCGCCTCAGTCCGCAGGTGGCGCCGCTACCGCACAGGGCGGCGACGCCCGCCCTGCACGATGAACTGCTGGCGCGCCTTGCTCAGGATGCGCGTCAGGATCGCGTGGCAATTCGCTTTCAGGAGCGTGAAATCAGCTATCGGGAACTGCTGCAGCGTGTGGCGCTGATTCAGCAGAGGCTGGCTGCGCAGGGCATCACTGCCGGCCAGCGGGTGGGGCTGCATCTGAGCCGTCAGCTGGACACCGTGGCGGCGCTGCTGGCCTGCGTGTTTTCTCAGGTGGCGTTTGTGCCGCTGGAGCCGGACTTTCCGGGGGAACGTCTACAGGCGATTCAGCAGGAAGCGATGCTAGCGGCGGTCTTGCAGGACAGCTATACCGGTGGTTCGCTGGCGTTTGACTGCCCGATCCTGAACCTCAGCGATTTACCGTATGCCGCCAGCGATTCTACGGCGAGCGTACAGTTGGCACAGGCTGGTGGGCCGGAAACGGCGGCCTATATGATGTTTACCTCCGGTTCGACGGGGAAACCAAAAGGTGTTGTGATTGGTCAGCGAGCGCTGCAAACCTTTATTCATGCCAGCGTAGAACGGCTGGCTTTAACGGATAAAGCCAACTGGCTGCTCATTACCACACTGGCGTTCGATATCTCCATGCTGGAGGTGTTTGGGCCGCTGTGGGCTGGCGGCGTGCTGCACCTGACCACGCATGAGGAATACAAAGATCCGCAGGCGGTCGCGGCGTATTTGCAGGCTCTGCCGGAAATCAACGTATTGCAGGCCACGCCCGCGTTTTGGCGCATGATGTTCAAGGCGGGCTGGCAGGGTAAACCCGATCTGGTGGCGCTGTGCGGCGGTGAAGCGCTGGATCTGCGATTGGCGCAGCGTCTGGTCAGCCGTTGCAGGACGCTGTGGAATTGCTATGGGCCAACCGAGGCGACGATCTGGTCGCAGATGGCGCAGATCGATAGCGCCATTCTGGAGAACCAGCACACGGTCGCGCTGGGGAACACGCTGGCGGGCTATCAGCATCTGGTGATCGATGACGATCGCCATCCGCTGGCGGAAGGGATGGTCGGCGAACTGTGCATTCTCGGTGAAGCGCTGAGCAGCGGGTACTGGCAGCGTGACGATCTGACGCAGGATCGTTTTATTCAGCAGGCGGAGTCTGGACAGCGCATGTATCGCACCGGCGATAAAGTCCGGCTGCTGACGGGCGATCGCTATCAGTATCTTGGCCGTTTCGACGATCAGGTGAAATTACGGGGATTTCGCATCGAACTAGGGGAAATCGAGGCGCAATTGAAACGGATCGAACAAGTGCAGGATGCGGCCGTCAAACTTCAGGGCGAAGGGGATGAGGCGGTGCTGGTCGGCTACGTAGAATATAAACCCGGTTCCGAGATGACCAAACTGGCGCTGCGCAAACAGCTGCATCAGTTCTTACCGGCGTACATGGTGCCGGGACGCATTGCGGTACTCGACAAGCTGCCCAAAACCGGCAGCGGTAAGGTCGATCGCAAACGCCTGACGGATGTCTGATAGTCAGTGGGGCAGCGGTGCTGCCCCACTAACATGATGCGGTTATTTCACCGTGATAAGTGGCTCTTTAGTCACATTCTATGTGAACGCGGAGACGGTTTCGTGCGCCACAATACGGCTATTCTCATGCTACCCGTAGCACGCGCCCGCACAGGGCGGCTCAGTCGCCGTCGCCCTGTGAACCCTGGCTTCCGGCTAAATTATGCCGCTACGCGATGCCTTCGTCGGTATCAGGCTTAACGGACCGCTTGCGACACGGTTACTCGCCCCATAAATGGGACTCGCCCTTCGGGCCAGCAAGTGCTGTTCAAAAACGTCTCTGACGTTTTTGTCCGGCGTGGCGCAAGCTTTCGCCGCGTCCATGCGGCTCATCCTAAACCTGCTCCCTCCTCAGCATAATTTCTTACGCCGGGTAAAACGATCAACCTCAGTTTCATCGCTATATTATTTTTATATAAAACAGCATGATGAGGAGGGATGTCGCGGTTTACTGGTGCTCCTGATGAGCGTCATCACCAAACGTGATCGCGCGTCCACGCGCATCCATTTGCGCTTTATCGCGGTTGAAACCCATCTTCGCGCGAACGCCGCCTAACATACCGCCCCGCTGATAGATTTCGTTCGCACGATCGTGGTTGTACTGGCTATCGGGGCTGATTTCCAGCGCCCGGTCGATCCATACTTTGGCCAGATAGCTATTCTGAGTGACACCCGCGCCATTACGGAACGCATACGCGTAGTAACCTGCTGCGTAGTCACGGTTATCGTCATCTTCGTCGCTCCATAATTCGGGCAGGACGACATCCACACAGCGTGCCTGATCTTCAGGAATGTTGCTAAACAGCAGCAGCGTGCTCAATTCCCTTGCTGCACGTGTCCACACCGCTCTCCCCACGTTGGGGCGATGCAGTACGCCGAACATCAGTTCGCGTGCGCGCTGGTACTGCGCTGGCGACAGCGTTTCATTATCTCTGATCAGGCAATAGGCAATGTTGTACTGGCAAATCTCATTGCCGGCATCTGCGGCCCGTTCCTGCCAGTAGTCTGATTTTTCTTGATCTTCGTAAGGTGAAGGATCGCGACCGTTGCGGCGGGAAAGATGGCCGGAGTAGAGATCCGACAATGTGGTATTGAAGAGGCTTCACCCCAGTCGGCGGCTTCGTGCATCAGGAATACGCCCGCTTCCTCAGAAACGAACTCGAACAGGTTAGTAGCCGCTTGACCGAAGTTCGTCTCTGATTTCATGAAGCGGCAACGTGCGAGCAGCGCATCGCTATCAAACTGGCCTTTTGCGATACCGTAGAAGCCGAATTTACTGGCGAGGGCTGCGATAGCTGTCTCATACGCTGAGTCTGCCCACGCCTGACAGCGCTCCAGACATTTCGACATTAAATTAAAACTATCTTCGATTCCGGCAAAATTCACACAGCTGATTAACGTGTCGAGCATGCCCTCATCAGGATGTGATTCAGGAAGGTCAACCTGCCAGGCTTCAACCATCAGGTCATAGGCCTTCTGCATCGTGACTTTATTCCAGTGGATCTCGCCACCTTCTTCGGTTCGTGCGTATGTGCTTAAGAAGCTGGCATATTTGCGCAGCACTTTAGCCCGAACATCTACGTCGAGTTGAAGCGTTAGCAACCAATCGAAGGTTTTTCGGCAGTATGCGACGCTTTCTGTGTCCTGAGCATCAGGCAGGAGCACGTCATAGCCAACATAGTCCCAGCATTGGGTCACGCGCAGGCTGTTACGTTCGGGCTCTGTCAGTGCTTCACACAGTGGCCCATCAATAAATTGCGTTATGGCCTCGTGGCT
Organism: Pectobacterium sp. PL152; assembly: GCA_021907015.1. Classification (GTDB taxonomy): domain Bacteria; phylum Pseudomonadota; class Gammaproteobacteria; order Enterobacterales; family Enterobacteriaceae; genus Pectobacterium. The sequence continues at coordinate 3,090,015 of CP091064.1, forward strand.
GCCGCCCCAGCGTGGGTACAGGAAGTAAACGCACTCTTTGCGAATCGCCAGGTCCTGTGGGCGAATGGCTAATGTGACGCGCAGCCAGTAGTTCATGGGCTCTTCCCACTCATGATCTTCTCTGGCTGGCAGTGAAACGGGTAACGCGACAGGAAGCTCAACAAGCGTTTGCGCACCTTCATTGCGCAAGTGCTCTAGACCCGCTTCCCACAGCGCGGGTTCCACCTGCGCCTGACGCTGTGCGTAGGTCAGCGGCTCACCGCCTTGCAGTAGGACACCCAGCCACTGTGGTTCGCCTAAATAGCAGGTCAGACGAAACAGGCGTGAAAAGGTCAGGGCAGGTCGCTGATGTAGCGCACTGGCACGCAGGTAAGCCGCCACGCCCAGATCGCGTGCCAGCTCAGCACCCATCCAGCGATCGTCTTCGACATATTGCCCACCGTTTGCAGTACGAATCCGCGCCGCGGCATTCTCCCAATACTGCCCGGTCAGATGAGTGGCGTGATAGCTCTCAGGGTGGGCAGCAACCCAGGCCTGCAAATGCGACAGAATATCGGCATCAGACAGCGCTGGGTCAAAGAGCGAATTAATGTGCCAAATATAGGTATAAGGCAGGTTAGGACCATCCAGCCAAACCTGATGTTCTGCCTCTAGCAGGGTATCGAGCGCATCGAATTGATGTGTCGTGAACATCTCGCGCAACTGCGCGCGGCGCTTCACCAATGCGGTGAGTGATTCAGAGATTGATGTCATAGCGTAAATTCTTAGCCTGTTGTTGAGTCATCATGCCGACAGCATCGCGCGTGATCAGCGGCATGTGCAGGCAAGATTTCGGGGATTACTGTGTTGTATCTATTTGATAATGATTACAGTTATACCAACAAACTGGTGTTCAGACATCGATATTTACACAAATGTAAATAACCGTTTAAAACAGTGTAAATGGGGAGGGGGTAAGAGGCATGCTTTGATATCGTGTCACACCGCGATTGTGAAACAGAAATCAGATTGTCATAAGTTCATGATAACCTGAAGATATTGTCGATTTCTCATCCTAATGGTTTAGCTGCGAGTGATAGGCTCGGCGATGAGCATGCATAAGAGTACGACTTCCTTTCTCTCTCCCCATGACATAATCGCTGTGTATCGAATTAAATAACCAAAAAAAACTAAATTTCTAGTTTTTAGTATGAATAAAGTCATGTGTGTCAACCAATGTCCTGTTTTATTAATTTTATTCTCGTTCAAATCGATTCCATTTCAATAAGGTAGGTGAAATTAAAAAATAAACAAAAAATTTTTACCCCTATTGAAGTGTTGTTTTCAAAGAATAGAATCACCCTGTTGGTATATTTAATTTAAATAAATATACCCGTCATACTTCAAGTTACATGTGCGTTGGCTTCATTCGGTCACCCGAATCACTTACTTGCCGCCTTACAAGGCTTATAAATAAGCCTTGCCCTAGCGGGCCAACGCTTTGCGTTGTTCAAACGTTAACGTTTGTCCTGAAACTCGAATTATTTAGGGTATATAACGTTGTGTGGTTTTGTGATTGTTGCGCTTGGTTTACTAGGGAAAGTATACCCCCAACTCTATGGTACATAGGAGATAACCATGTCTGTTATTTTATCTAATCATACCCCGACGGATTCCTATAAGGGGTGCACGCCGGGTTCACGCCGCAGTGCGCTCCGTGAATTATTACAGCAGCAAAAAGGCATTCGTGTGATGGAGGCTCACAGCCCGCTTTCTGCTTTATTAATTGAACAAGCCGCTTATGAAGATGGCGATATTCATTATCAATTTGATGCATTTTGGTCTAGTTCACTCACCGATTCCACTTTGCGGGGAAAACCCGATACGGAGTTGGTCGATATCAGCCACCGTTTCCATGCGATTACGGAAATATTTGATGTTACCACTCGCCCGTTAATTTTTGACGGCGACACTGGCGGGCAAACGGAGCATTTGGCTCATCGCATCCGGGCTGCCGAAAATCTGGGTATTTCCGCCATGATTATCGAAGATAAAACCGGCCTGAAGAAGAACTCTTTATTTGGTAATGACGTAAAGCAAACGCAGGCTTCCGTAGAGGACTTTTGCGAAAAAATTACGACCGCCAAAAAAGCACAGCTGACGCCTGAGTTTATGCTGATCGCCCGTATTGAGAGCCTGATTCTGGACGTCGGTATGGAAGATGCGATCAACCGTGCCCTGCATTATGCGGATGCCGGTGCAGATGGGATTATGATCCACAGCCGGCATAAGAACCCTTCCGAAATTTTAGCTTTCGCCAGACAATTCCGCGATCATTACCCACATTTGCCTCTGGTTTGCGTTCCTACCAGTTTTAACGATATTACTTTCGATCAGCTGATTGATGGCGGGTTTAATATCGTGATTTATGCAAACCATATGCTACGTGCGGCTTATCCTGCAATGAAGTCAATTTTGCCAGAAATCCTCAAGCATGGTCGAACGCTGGAAGTTGAGGATAAATGCATGTCGATAAAAGATATTTTGGATCTTATACCCGGCACGCGATAGCGAAATAGATTAGGGTGTCAGTATAATTATTTTATAACGCTATTATTTGGCGTTATTGGTTTGTTGTTTTTTTATAACAATCCATGTTGGTGAAGTAAGTTATTTCCTGAAGTAAAATTCTGTTTTTAATTAAATAATTATATTGCCCCTGATTACTGTAATCACATAATGAAAAATTAAAGCGTCATTATCGCTATTAAATACAGCATGATGCGAAGGAGAGGTTTATTGTGATTGACCCTAATAAGCTTATTGAATTTCTTGCTCAACGCGGCGTGCATTTTTTCAGTGGCGTCCCTGATTCATTATTAAAGGCATTTTGTCTGGCGATTGAAAGTAATCACAGTGGGCTTGCGCACCGTATCGCGAGTAATGAAGGCTGCGCGATAGGGATGGCGATAGGACATTATCTGTCGACGCGAACGCTGCCTGTGGTCTATATGCAAAACTCAGGGTTGGGCAATGCGATCAATCCTCTCTGTTCTCTGGCTACGCCGGATGTTTATGGTATTCCGCTGTTACTCATTATTGGCTGGCGTGGTGAAGTCGATGACGGGGGAAAGCAGCTGCACGATGAGCCACAGCATGTAATGCAGGGGCGAGTCACGTTGGCTCAGCTCGATGTCCTTGATATTCCGCATCTTGTTCTGGATAGCCATACCCCGCCTCGATGGGATGATATTCAGGCTTTGCTCCAGCGTGCGCATGACGAACATCGTCCTGTCGCACTGGTGGTGAGAAAAATACCTTTTCCTCGCCAGCGACATCTGCCAAGGCAACTGCTGAACCGACACTGATGCGGCGGGAAGCTATCGTCGCTGCCTGCCTGAATGTGCTGCCCTCTCATCTTCCTATCGTGAGTACCACGGGCATGTTGTCCCGCGAACTCTATGAGCTGCGTGAGCAGCGGAGCGAAGGGCATCAGCGAGATTTTCTCACTGTCGGTGGCATGGGCCTTGCCAGCCAGATCGCGCTGGGTCTATGTGATGCGCAGCCGCAGCGGAAAGTCGTGTGTCTGGATGGGGATGGGGCGCTGTTGATGCACATGGGCGGGCTGACGAACACCGCCCAGGCCAGCAACCTGATACACATTGTCATCAACAACGGCGCCCATGACTCCGTGGGAGGGCAGCCCACGGCGGCGTCCCGCTTACCGCTGGCACCCCTCGCCGCTGCCAGCGGCTATGGCGACACGTATTACGCCGAGACAGAAGACGCTTTGCAGACGGCGCTGCAACAGGCGCTGCGGGCGCACAGCAGCCAGTTCATTGAGGTGCAATGCCGCGTCGGCCATCGCAGCGATCTGGGGCGGCCTGCGACGTCTCCTGCTCAAAACCGCGATGCATTTATGCAGTTTCTTAATGCACCCCTCAGACCTCTTGATGAGCGGCAATACCTGGAGTATTGCCCACCCCCTTAGCGACAAGGATTGCCGATATGACCCATTCTGTTTCTTTAGTTGGTGTTGGTGTATTAGGAAAAGCGATTTCGCTCAGACTATTGCAGCGTCAGTTTTCGCTCAGTGTGTTCAACCGGACTCACAGTAAAGCGAGCGAGGTTGGCGCCGAAGGCGCTCAAGCTGTCGCTGAACTGCACCAGCTGTTTACGCAGGAAAAACAAGTTGTGCTCATCTGTCTGAAGGATGCGGAGGCGATACGCGATGTTTTTCAGTCGGAGGCGGTTATACAGAAGCTGACCCGCTATCGTCCTTTGTTACTCAATATCAGCACGATAGGGCCGGAAGAGAGCCGCTGGATGGAGGCTTTTTTTCACCAACACGGCGCGCATTATGTGGAATGCCCGGTGTCGGGCGGGCCGGAGGGCGCGCGGCAGGGCAAGCTTGCCGCCTGGGTGGGGCCGTGTGTGGATGATTTTGCCCGCGCAGTTAACGATGTCATCACCAGTCTGTCGGATCGCTATGTGTGGATGACGAGTAACCACAGCGCACAAACCATGAAGGTGATTAATAATTATTGTGAGGCGGTGCATCTGCTGGTGGCGGCGGAAGCGCTGTTGGTGGCGGAAGGCCACGGCATCGCTCCCGATGTGCTGGCAAACGCGTTAACGCTGGGGCGCGGTCGTTCGACCTATATGGAAGTCATGCTGGATCGCTACCTGAACCCGCGTGAAACCGTGTCTGTCCCGTTATCTATCCGCCTGAAAGATCTCGATCTGGCCCAGACGCTTTTCCAACGTTCCGCGATCCAAAGCGAATTCTTCGATACGGCGCGTCAGTGCTATCAAAACACGGCGGATCTTTCGGCTGTGCCTCAGGATCAAACCGCCTGCTTTGCTTATCTCTCACGTACCTTGCCAGCGGGGAGGGAGTAGATGTCAGAGTTAACACAGCGACAGCGCTGGATGTCCATTCTCGCTCACAGCGATCCGACCGTTCTGGAAAAATATTGGGGAACGTTGAATTTCCCTACGGGTTACCAGCTCTTACGTCCGACGCAGATTGGTTTGATCCAGCTACAGGGGAGAATGGAGGTTGATGGCCCGCGCTTTATTGTGGGCGATATGACCGTGACCCGCGCAGCGGTACAGCTGGAAGATGGAACGTGCGGTTACAGCTATATCGCGGGCAGAAACAAGCCGCATGCCGAGCTTTGCGCCTGGATCGATGCGTTACTGCAAACCCGATCCTATTTCCATGAAATCTGGGAGCGCATCATCACGCCATTAGCAGACCAGCAGCGTGCATATCGGGAGCAGCAACAGCATGAGGTGGCTGCCAGCCGGGTAAATTTCTTTACTTTGGTCAGGGGGGAGTGATTTGTCATGACAACGATGACGGGCTTCGTCCACCCTGTATTTGGCACTCAGCTTTGCTTTCGCAAAATCGTGAAGGCAATGAGCGAGCCGGGCTCTCTGGTGACGGTGCCGAATGTCTCTGGTCTGGAATCGATATCGTCTGCCACGGCGGCTACGCTGCTTACGCTGACCAGCCACACTACGCCGCTGTTTATCGATCCCCGAATTGGTAACCCGCTGCTTCTGCGTACGCTTTGCCTGCATACGAACGTGCCGATCGCCACGACGCTGGAAGAGGCCTACTTTGTGCTGCTGAGCGGGAATCCTTTTTCTTACGATCTGATGGCGCTCTCCTGTGGCAGCGAAGCCGAACCAGAAAAATCAACCACCGTTATTGTCGAGGTGGACGGAATGCATGACGGGCCTTGTTTAAAACTGAGCGGGCCGGGTATCAAGACACATCGCATTATCTCTCCCCGCTTGCCCGGTAGTGTCAGGAACTACCTGTGCAACCGCCCTCATGCTTTCCCTACAGGATTGGATTTTCTCTTTACCTCTGGGAAAAAGCTCTTTGCGATCCCCAGAAGTACCCACGTGGAGGAATGCTAATGTACGTTGCCGTCAAAGGTGGAGAAAAGGCCATTGAGGCTGCCCACCAGCTACAATCTTGTCGCCGTCGCGGGTGCACGGATATTCCAGAATTAGACTGTTCACAGATAGAACAGCAGCTGAATTTAGCCGTCGATCGCGTCATGACCGAAGGCAATATTTACGATAGCCAACTCGCCGCGTTGGCTATCAAACAGGCCAGTGGCGATCTGGTGGAGAGTATCTTTCTCTTACGAGCCTACCGTTCCACGCTGGCACGCTGGGGAATCAGTCAGCCGCTTAATACGTCTGATATGCGTCTTGAACGCCGTGTTTCGGCCATTTTCAAAGATTTACCGGGCGGGCAGCTACTGGGCCCGACCTATGACTATACCCATCGCTTGCTGGATTTCTCTCTGCTGGCCGAAGGCGAGGATCCGGTCGCCCCGCAGCCTGACGCCGCTGATGCGAATGAAGAAGCCGGTGAGCACGTTGCCCATGCGTTTCAGTTCCTTGCTCAACAACACTTCGTCCCTGAACGAGACAACAGTGACGATCGCGATCCGCCAGACATTACGATGGTTCCACCGAGTTACCCTGGTACACGTGCGGCGCGTCTCCAGCAGCTGTTTCGCGGCGACGAGGGGTTTCTTCTTTCGCTCGGGTATTCCACCCAGCGCGGCTATGGCCGCAACCACCCGTTTGTCGGCGAGATCCGTACGGGCTATATCACTGTCAGCATCGTCGCCGAAGAGGTGGGGTTTGCGATTGATATCGGCGAGATCCTGCTCACTGAATGTGAAACCGTGAACGGCTTTGTTAAACCCACCAATGATGCGCCGCATTTCACCCGTGGCTACGGATTGGCATTTGGCCGTTCGGAACGTAAGGCGATCACGGTGGCATTAGCCGATCGCGCGCTTCAGGCCGCCGATTATCAAGAGGAAATTCGCGGCCCGGCTCAGGATGAGGAGTTTGTGCTTTCTCATGCTGACAACGTGGAAGCGGCGGGATTTGTCTCGCATCTGAAGCTCCCGCATTACGTCGATTTCCAGTCAGAGCTGGAGCTATTAAAACGACTACGTGAGGACTACCTCGCGTCTGTGCCAAGGAGTAACCCGTGATGGGCCAGACAACGATTTCCCGCCGGACAGGCAGCCAGCCAGAAACGGCATACGATAATTCAGACACGGAATATAACTATGCCTATCTGGATGAAAGCACGAAGGGCATGATACGGCGCGCGATCCTGAAAGCGATCGCTATCCCTGGGCATCAGGTGCCGTTTGGCAGTAGGGAAATGCCGATGCCCTATGGCTGGGGCACCGGCGGCATTCAAATCACCGCCAGCATTATCGGGCCGGACGATACGCTCAAAGTGATCGATCAGGGCTCCGACGATACGACCAACGCGGTATCGATCCGTACCTTTTTCCGCAAAGTGGCGCAGGTATCAACCACGGAAAAAACCCGTGACGCGACGCTGATCCAAACGCGGCACCGCATTCCTGAAACGCCGCTTAAAGAGGATCAGATCCTGATCTTTCAGGTGCCGATCCCTGAGCCGCTGCGCTTTATTGAACCGCGCGAAACCGAGACGTGCAAAATGCACGCGCTGGAAGAATACGGCGTGATGCAGGTGAAGCTCTATGAAGACATTGCGCGCTTTGGACACATCGCTACGACCTACGCCTATCCGGTGAAGGTGAATCATCGCTATGTGATGGATCCGTCACCCATCCCGAAATTCGACAACCCGAAGATGGACATGATGCCCGCGCTGCAACTCTTTGGCGCAGGGCGTGAAAAGCGGGTCTATGCCGTTCCGCCCTATACCTCGGTGGAAAGCCTCGATTTCGACGATCACCCCTTCACAATCCAACAGTGGGACAAGCCGTGTGAGCTGTGTGGTGCACGCGACAGCTTCCTTGATGAAGTGGTAATGGATGATGACGGCACCCGTATGTTCGTCTGCTCCGACACCGACTATTGTCAGCAGCGCCAGAACCAGGGAGGAGAAACGTCATGACGACGGAACATCATGTACCCGATACCCCTCTGTTGGATGTGCGACACCTCACGCACCTGTATGCGCCGGAAAAAGGCTTCCGCGATGTGTCATTTCAGCTATGGCCGGGGAAGTTCTCGGGATTGTCGGCGAATCAGGGTCAGGAAGACGACGCTGCTGAACGCGATCTCTGCACGGCTGGCACCGCAGAGCGGTGAGGTGATCTATCGTAACGCCGAACAGCAGGTGCTCTCGATCTATGACATCAGCGAACGGCAGCGGCGTGCGCTGGTGCGCACCGAGTGGGGAATTGTCTGGCAGCACCCGCTGGCGGGTTACGCCCGACCGTGTCTGCGGGCGGCAACATCGGCGAGCGACTCATGGCAATCGGCAATCGGCATTACGGTGATATTCGCAGCAAAGCGGCGCAGTGGATGGCAAACGTTGAGCTGCCCGAAAACCGGCTGGACGATCTGCCGACCACGTTTTCCGGCGGGATGCAGCAACGCCTTCAGATTGCACGCAATCTGGTGACGGCACCGCGGCTGATCTTTATGGATGAACCCACTGGCGGGTTAGACGTATCGGTGCAGGCGCGGCTGCTCGACCTGCTCAGAACGCTGGTGGTGGAGATGCAGCTTTCCGTCGTCATCGTGACGCACGATCTCGGCGTTGCCCGCCTGCTGTCACATCGTCTGCTGGTGATGCAGCGTGGGCGGGTTGTCGAGCAGGGATTGACGGACAGGGTGCTGGACGATCCGAGCCACCCTTACACCCAACTGCTCGTTTCTTCCATTCTGTAAATCCAGACAAAGGACGCTTGATGGATACGCAATTACGCATCGAGAACGTTGATAAAACGTTCGTGTTATATAACCAGCAGGGCGCACGATTGCCGGTGTTCCACGACGTTAGCCTGTCCGTGAAAGGTGGCGAATGCGTGGCGCTGCACGGGCATTCCGGGAGTGGAAAATCCACCTTGCTGCGTTCCCTGTACGGCAACTATCAGCCCGATGGCGGCCACATCTGGATACGCCATCGCGAGCGCTGGGTCGATATCGTCAACGTGGATGCTCGCCATGTGCTGGAAATCCGCCGTGAAACCGTGGGCTGGGTCAGCCAGTTTCTGCGCGTTATCCCACGCATTAGCACGCTGAACGTGGTCATCCAGCCGTTACTGGAACGTGGCATGTCTCGTCAGGAAAGCGAGATTCGCGCCGGTGAATTGCTGACGCATTTGAACGTCCCCGAGCGGCTTTGGTCGCTCGCGCCGGCTACCTTTTCCGGCGGTGAACAGCAGCGTATCAATATTGCCCGTGGGTTTATTGGCGATTACCCGATTCTGCTGTTAGACGAACCGACAGCGTCGCTGGATGCCAAAAACCGACTGGCTGTCACACAGCTCATCAACAATGCGAAAGACAAAGGGTGTGCCATCGTCGGCATCTTTCACGATGACGAAGTGCGTCAGGAGGTCGCCGATCGCCTGTATACGATGTCGCTGCACACGGTGCCGGTAATTTCCAACGCTCAGGAGACCGCAAATGATCATTAATAACGTCAACATGGTGCTCGCACGGGAAATCGTTCATGGCTCACTGGAAGTGCGCAACGGTGTGATTCACCACATCAGCGACAGGCCCAGCCGTCATCCCGGTGCGTTGGATGGCGAACAGGCCTGGCTCCTGCCGGGGCTTGTCGAGCTACATACGGATAATCTTGATAAGTGTTTCACTCCGCGCCCCGGCGTTAACTGGCCTGCTGAAGCGGCGATGCGCAATCATGACGCGTTGATTATCTCCAGCGGGATCACGACCGTGCTGGATGCCGTTGCGGTAGGGGATGTGCGCGATGGCGGGCATCGGCTTGAGAACCTGCGACGCATGACGGATGCGGTACTGCACAGCCAGCAGCACGGCACCAATCGGGCGGATCACCATTTGCACCTGCGCTGCGAGCTGCCGCATCAGGATACGTTTCCCCTCTTTGAGCAGTTGGCGGATATTCCGCTGGTCGCGCTCGCGTCATTGATGGATCACTCCCCGGGGCAGCGGCAATTCTCCTCTCAGGAGAAATACCATCAGTATTACAAAGGTAAGTATCACCTGAATGACGAACAGATGGCCGCGTTTGAGGAGGAGCAACTGGCCGGTTCACGCCGCTGGTCGCAGCCTAATCGCGAGGCCATCGTCCGTCTTTGTCACGACAAAGGCATCACGCTGGCCAGCCATGACGATGCGACGCCGGAACATATCAGCGAGGCCCATCAGCATCGCGTTGCTATTGCCGAATTCCCTACCACCGAGATTGCGGCGCAGCAGGCAAACGGCGTTGGCATGAATGTGCTCATGGGGGCACCGAATGTCATCTGCGGCGGTTCGCACTCCGGTAATGTATCGGCGCATCATCTGGCGACCCTGGACGTACTTCACATTTTGTCTTCGGACTACTATCCGGCCAGCCTGCTGGAGGCGGCGTTCATGATCGCAGAAGATGAGCGCAATGATTACGACTTGCCGCGTGCTATTGCGTTGGTCAGCAGCAACCCCGCTCAGGCGCTGCAATTTGACGATCGCGGCTGCATTGAAGAAGGGCGGCGAGCTGACCTGCTGCTCGTCAAACGGCACGCGCCGCAAATGAAACTGATGCACGTGTGGCGTCAGGGCGTCCGGGTATTCTGATCATGCCGAAACTCATCTACCTCATTGGGCCTTCCGGCGCAGGCAAAGACAGCCTGCTGCGGGCGATTCGCCAACTGGCGCTGCCCCGACTGCTGGTGGCGCACCGGTACATTACCCGTCCCGCTGAAATACAAGGAGAGAACCACATTGCACTGACCCCAGAAGAGTTTGCGATCCGCCAGCGGCTTGGCCTTTTCGCGCTCAACTGGCAGGCGCATCAGTGCGACTATGGCGTCGGGATAGAGATTGATGGTTGGCTACAGCGGGGAAGCTACGTCATCGTGAATGGCTCACGGGCTTACCTGAGTCAGGCGCGCGAGCGCTACGGCAATACGCTGTTTCCGATATGCCTGACCGTTTCTGCATCGACACTGCGAGAGCGGTTATGCGCCAGAGGACGGGAAAGCGAACAGCAAATCGCCACGCGATTGCAGCGGGCGGAAGAGGAACAGAGCCGCTTACAAAGCGACTGTGTGTTATTGAATAACGATGGAGACCTGCAACGCACGTTATCCACCTTTCAGTCGCTGCTACCGTTCGACAGCGTTTGTGCGGCGCGCAGCGAACGATAGGCCGAGCGGCAAACGCACCAGAGAGCGGGAGAAAACCGATGGCAGCAAATAGGGCAGCAAATAGCGATGGGATCGTTTTCACTTTCTGGGAACCGGCAGCGCGCAGCAGGTTCCCGCCTTTGGCTGTGAATGTGGGGTTTGCCAGCAGGCGCTGCGCGATGAAAAAACGGCGACGTGCCTGCTGTGCGGCCATCACGACACAAGACCGGGTCATCCTGATTGATGCCGGACTACCCGAACTCTCGCCGTATCTGCTTCCCTATCCGATCCGACATATTTTGCTGACCCACTACCATATGGATCATGTTCAGGGACTATTTCCCCTACGCTGGGGTTACGGCGAACGTATTCCTGTTTTTGGGCCACCGGATGAAGCGGGCTGCGACGATCTCTTTAAGCACCCAGGGATCCTGCATTTTCAACCGCCTCTGGCACCTTTCCAGCCCTTCGAGCTGGACGGCATCAGCATCACGCCGGTTCCCTTAATCCATTCCAAATTAACCTACGGTTACCTCATCCAAACGTCAACGCAGACGCTGGCCTACCTGACCGACACCATCGGCCTACCGCCCGAAACCGCTCAATTCCTCTCATCCCACACGCTGGACTATGCGATTGTCGACTGCAGCCACCCTCCCCAAACGACGCCACCGCGCAACCACAATGACGTCACCCGCGCGCTGGAAATCTTCACTCAGCTAAACCCCAAACAACTGTACCTGACCCACATTGGTCACGAGCTGGATCGCTGGCTCCAAACGCAAACGCTGCTGCCTGAGAATGTTCATGCGGCGTATGACGGGCTGGTGTTGGGGTTGTAGGGATGGGGATCGCCAGCGAGCGGTTTTAAAGTGAACAGGTAACATAGGTGTGCCATCAATAATGATGGCAGTGTTCTGTGTTAGAGCATGACTCAGTGACCGTGAACAGTCAGTCCTACCAAGCGGGTAACAATAGGGCGGACAATCAGTATGCAAACAAAGCGGCTGGCATGGCAACCTGATAAGCATTCATCACATTTTCCATGTAATGTGGCCCCATTCCAAATTCAGCCAGAATGATGACCAGACACATCAGAAATGCCATGATGGTCGCCATATAAAGAGCAAATACGTAGGGTAAAGTGTGCTTAGGGAAGCGGAATCGCGGGGTATTTTTAGCAACAGTATTAGTCATCAAGTTATCCTGGTTAACAACGGTTAGTGAAACGGTTGCTAACCTATCAAGCTAACCAGGATGGTAGTAGAGCAGCTGTGCTTTAATCATTATTAAATAAAAGTAACGAATCAAGCGTTGGGGATAATATGGATGTGTTAGGGCTGATTAGCAATTTTATCCGCGTGGTGGAGAACGGCAGTATCGCCGCGGCGGCACGAGCTAAAGGCATGAGTCCGGCGGCGGTAAGCCAGAGCCTTTCACGGCTTGAGACACATTTGGGCGTGCGCCTGATATCACGCACCACTCGTAGCATGACATTAACCGAAAACGGTAAACGTTATTTCGAGAAAGTACGTCATATTCCACATGATATCGAGCTCGCCTCGCAGGCTGCTGCGAGTGAGACCAAACTGCAAGGTCCGCTTTGCATCGCGACGACTGCCGCGTTTGGTCGGTACGTTATCGCTCCACTGATGCCGGCTTTCAAAGCGTCTTTCCCCGATATTGATATCGAACTGATTAGTACCGATCGCAACGTCAACCATCGGTTGGAAGGCGTTGACGTCAGCATCCGCATCGAGGCACAGTTGAACGATCAACTGATTGCCAGAAAAATCGCATCGATGCCATTTGTCTTCTGCGCGGCCCAGGCTTATCTGGATCGCGCGGGCACCCCTCAGACTCCCGAAGAACTTAGCCAGCACGCTTGCCTGGTTTTCCGCTATCCCACAGATGGACGTTTTCTTCCCTGGACATTTATGGTCAATGGACAAGCTGTTAACGTGAAACTCAACCCTAAATTTATCAGTGATGATATTGATATTATTGCAAAAATAGCAGTAAACGGAGGCGGTGTTACCCGTTTGGCAAGCTTTGTTGCCCAGCCGTTGATAGACAGTGACCAACTCACGCCTTTGTTCTGCTCAGACCGCAGTAACGGTAACCACGTAAAGTCTTTACCGATGAATATCTATGCCTGTGTCAATGAACGTTCGGCACTTAATTCAAAGGTAAGAGCATTTATTGCGTTTTTAGAAGCTGAGATTTAAGACGAGGACGCAGCGATTTTCTGCGTGAATAGAGTTAAAGGTAGGCTTAGTAGCCAGGCTGGTTTCTTTGAATTAGTGGTGCTGGAATCGGGATCATATCCGTGATTAGGGTATTGTTTGTTATTGGTTTAATTGCGAAATTCTTGAAACGGCGCTCCCACTTAGCAGGCAACAGCCGGTTCCTCTCTGTATTGAAGATCTTTTAAACGTAGACTTGATATGTTGGATTTGTGATTTTGAGATAATTATAAATAGAATTATCCATAATTAATTGATTACATTGGTGTTTTTGATATTGTTTTGAGGTGTCGTCATGCTCGGTTTGAGATACTGCATATCATGGCTCAATTTAATCACTTTGAACTCTCGCTTTCGAAACTTGGCTTTGAATGCACTTACTCGGATCTAATGTTCCGGAATGGCTGTTAAGTTATGGCGATAAAGATGGATGATTTACGAACTGTGTTACTTGGCCTAAAATCTGCGTTGGTGATTTGTCTGTTTAGCAAGTTAATCGACCGAGGATTTCTTCAGCAAGTAGTAGAGAGGTTAGGTTCTGTATCACTGCGGAGTTTTAAACTCTTATTTGATATATAATGTTTTTAATATATTGAAAAATAATAATTTATTTGTAATTTGTGATGTAAATACCGAGAGGATAGTACGATTTTTATCTATACGGTAACGTAAATGTTTATTCTTGTTGAAGTTCATTTTGGTTTAAAATGTAAATATCACATGCCCGCCTTACTAGATAGATAAGGTTTCATCACTGTAGTATTATAAGTAATAAGGTGAAAAATGGAATTACATGCTTATACAAGAACGATTCTTGAACTTTTATCTGTGAATCGAAAGTATATTGTGCCTAGGTTTCAGAGAGAATATTCTTGGACAAAAGAACAAATAAATGAATTGTGGCTTGATATAATCTCTAATATTAATTGCATTGATGATAATGGATATGAGCACTCAGAGTATTTCATTGGCTCACTTGTATTAATTGGAGATGAAACAGGGAGTTCTATGCAGATCGTTGATGGCCAACAACGACTGACTACTTTGACAATATTGCTTTCTGTGCTGTGTGAAAAATTTAAAGAAACAGGGGTTGATGCGTTGGCAACCGCTTTATATGATAACTATATCGCTGGTAGAGATGATGATAACATTCAATTTTTTAAATTGGTCAATGAGACACCCAAACCATTTTTTTCAAAGAAATATACAACACATAACTAAAAGTGGAGAGAGGCCAACTTCTCCTGAGGAGAAAAATCTTCAAATGGCTTATGATGAGTTGTATTCAAGTATGTTATTGGAAAACATACCACCTAATTTATTAAATCAGAATCAGGATAGTAGCTATATCAATTTACTGAAGGCAATAAGAGAGCAGGTGCTGAGATACTTAAAAGTCATTTTTATTACAGTTAATGAAGAGGATGAAGCATATACTATTTTTGAAACGTTAAATGCTAGGGGAATGAATCTGAGTTATGTTGATTTAATTAAAAATAAAATATTCAAAGCTCTAAATGAAGAGCACCCTGATGATAATGCTAAAACAAAATGGAATTTAATAAAAGAAACAATAGCTTCCCGCCCTGCAGTTGGTAGTATGGAAACCTTTATAAGACATTGGTGGGTTTCTAGATTTTCGTATGTTAGTAGCGATAAATTATATAAATCCTTTACTAATAAATGGAGATCTGGGGATATAGAAGCTTCTGTTTTCATAGAGCAGCTTCTTGAAGATTCAAAGATATACGTGAAAATATCCTCTCCTATAGATACCGATTTTCCTGAAATGGAAATGAAGCAAATTTATCGTAGTCTACAAGCTATTAAGTTGTTTAATATAACTCAAAATAAACCTTTCATACTGTCTCTATTTAAAGCCAGGAGTAATGGGAAATTAAAATTAGCTGATATGAAAAGAGTTTTCTTCATCATGGAAAGGTTTCATTTTCTTTTTTAATGCTGTATGTTCTCTTAGACCATCAGGAATCGAAGGTGCATATTCAAAGGCGGCAAGAGCATTAATAGACCTGAATGCAACTGTCCAGTCTAATAGAGCAGCTATTAATGATCTAGTATCAACTCTTCGTGGTAGAAAACCTGACCTTCAAACATTTACGGATAAGTTTAGAGAATTAAATTTTACTAACAAAGAAACTAAACAAAAAAGATTGATTCAATATATATTTACTGGCATGGAGCATGATGAAATAACTAATGGTGAGTTTTTCCTGATGCAATTACAATTGAGCATGTCATTCCTCAAAGCACCGGTAATATATCTTATATTGGTAAAATTGGAAATTTATTGCCATTAAGTAAAGAAATGAATGAAAGGGTTGGGAATAGGGCAGTAGCAGATAAAATAGATATATACAGAGAATCAAATTATTTTCTAGTCAAGAGTTTTGTATCTGATTATGAGGGGGTGCATTCAATGGTATGGAATGAAGAAAAATAAATGAACGATCAGCTATATTAGCTAAGCATGCGTACATGAAAATATGGAATTTTTAATCGTTATTTAAAAACCATATTTAATGGAGTTTAAATAACCGATTGTTTAGGTTTTTTCTAACTAAAAACCACGCCCTGCGGGCGTGGTTATCAATTTTTTCTCAGCCTTATTGCCTTTGAGGTTAAATTAAAATGAATAGGCAGTATATTCTATTTAAGGGTTTGGTTTTTCTCTATATTGCATAATCAAAAATGACTTTTATGAAAGCGATTTTACATTTTTCTAAATGGTATTTAGATTATTTATTTTCCAAATTGAACTATTTCACCGTTATGTAATTTTAAAATTATTTCAGCAAATTCATCATCAACCGTATAAAAATAACATTCTGGCACATTAAGCACCTTAGCAAACGCGCACATCATCTCAAATGTTGGGCGATGTATACCGCTTTCATATTGGGATATGCGTGATCGTGCAGTGGCTTCTTCAATGCCAGCTAGTACGCCTAGCTTTTCTTGAGTGAGATTTGCTCGTAGGCGAGCAGTTTTAAGGCGAATGGGCAGCATAATGGCACCATCAATAAGGATATTGATAGCATGTTTAGCACTACTTTACATGTGGGTTGCTTAGACTTCCTGAACAATAGAGGAGAGGATTTATTTGCATTCGTTAATAATGACCCTGATGTTTAAGGTAAAGGGCTAGCACCATCTCAGCAAAATCATCGTTAACGGTGTAAAAGTAGCATTCCGGCACATTAAGCACCTTTGCAAATGCGCACATCATTTCAAATGTTGGGCGATGTATTCCTCCTTCATACTGAGACACGCGAGAACGCGCAGTTTCTTCCTCAATGCCTGCAAGAACTCCTAATTTTTCCTGAGTGAGATTTGCCCGTAGTCGGGCGATTTTGAGACGAGCAGGATGCATTCATTACACCATCAATGATCATACATTGACTTAGTGTTTAGCATTACTTAACATCGTGGTTGTTTAGAGTTGCTGAACAAAGCGTGTTTAATGTGAAGCCATAGAATAAGGATCATTGAGATGATTGATAAGGATTGGCATCCGGCAGACATTATTGCTGGCTTGAGGAAGAAAGGCACAACGCTGGCGGCGGTTTCAAGGGCATCAGGATTAGCGTCTTCAACACTTGCTAACGCGTTGACAAGACATTGGCCGAAAGGTGAGAGATTGATTGCTTGTGCATTGGGAAAGCAGCCGGAGGAGATCTGGCCGTCACGCTATCAAGGTATGAGCCCGAATCATGGGGAAAGGGAGGCGAGATAGCACGCTCGCAGAGAACCGAACCCAGTTCAGAACCCAATCCCCAAACGCAAAAAACCAGCCGTTAGGCTGGTTTCTTTAAATGAGTGGTGCCCGGACTCGGACAAACGCCGGAGGCGTTGAACAGCGCACTTGTCGCGCTGGCTCTGAAATAGAGGGGATTGTTGAAAGCATTCGCAAATGCTCTACCCACTGACTCTACGTCGCCTTTATTCGAGTAATTTATAAAAAAAAGGTTGTGCCATCGAGTGTACCTGCGGAGCTGCGGGCAAACTGTGGGATTTGGCCTGCTTCCTGATAGCCTAATTTACGATACAAAATGGAGGCGGTGTCATTGGTGCGAGTATCCAGGACCAATAAGGTGCGCTGATTGGCTTGCGCCTGATGCTCCACTTCAGCCATTAATTGCTGCGCAATGCCGCGTTGGCGAAATGCCGTATGCACCATCAGTTTTTCCACCTCAGCACGGTGGATGCCGTTTTTCTTTGGGCAATAGCTAATCTGCACTGCACCTGCGATGTGTCCCGCTTCACGCGCAATCAATAACGTACGACCGCCCTCAGCCAGATCGGCGGCGACCCCCGCCAGTAACGTTCTGCTTCACCGGACTCCAGTGGCGCAAGGAAACCGATGGACGCACCACTTTCCACACAATCATTCAATAAGGTCACTAATTCATCACTGCTTTCTGACAGCGTACTCAATTGCTCAATTTTCATTATGTCCTCACGGTTTTCATTGAATAATTACCAAGGCGCTAAATAGCAACCCTCTTGTCTATGTCACGTGCAGCGAGACGATCATTGTGCTGGAATCCGGGCAATGGGTCAGGCTGCCGACAATACTTTTTAGTCTGTTCGGTTTGTACTGCTAACCATTAAACAGGGCAGCAAGCGTGGCCTGAACAGCTGTAAATCCTGCCGTACCCGCGGCGAAACCCGTCCGCTCATGCGCCGTTGCTGAAAGACGGGGAAGTATCACTTTACCTCTCTTTCAGGGACGAGCTGCAAGGTATGACGAGGTTCTCCAGCAACAAGCGCGCGCGGTGTGCCGTGGTACCAACTGTCGAAACTGTCGAGAAACCATGCGCTGAGCGGATGCCCGCTCTGGCCACTGAGCAACGAAAGCGTCGAGTTAGCCTCGTCTCCCGGCGACACAATAAGTCGTTCAGAGGCGCCGAAAGCGGGTTTACTGACGTGTGGCACATGATGATCGCCGGATTGAGGTAGCGCGGGGGCAGACAGCCAACGCCGCAGAAATGGAAGTGCCTGCGCAATCGGATGTTCAATACGCACGGCATTCAACTCTCCCCAGCGTGCCTGATCCAGCGGTTTCTGGTCGCTGATGATTTGCAATGCACTATCAAGTTGTTGCAGAGAGAAATCAGCCCAATCGGTATACCCCTTTGGCACCCAAGCTATTGTGTTACTTTCCATTAAACGCATCACGCTTTCATCCCAGCGCGTATTGGCACGTAGGTAGCTGGCTTTATACCATTGCTGTCCCAATTGTTTATCCAGGCCAGCAAACACCCCTTGATAAAGGGCTTCCCGCCAGGCTGCCAACACCGTATAGCCTACAGAATCGGCACTGGCGTAGCCTGACCATTGCGTGATGGCAGAAAGAGCCTGAGCGCGCGGTGTCCCCGCTTTGGGATGACTGGCTTGCAAGAGGGGTAACAGTAAATCACGCCAGGTGCTCATCAGCACGGCGCTATCATCGAACTGAATATTACGCATATCGCTGTGGCTTAACCGATCGGTACGCATGAGTTGTCGCTTGATTTCAAACGCACGTGGTCCCATGTCGGCACCACCATCGTTGTAGGCGTCACTGCCGGCTGCAAAGCTCTGGCGATTATTGGCTGTCCAAATAATGCCATCTGGAGGATCAATTTGTTGTGGGTAACGTGATGCAGGCAGCGGCGTGCTAGCCCAGTCTTGGCTGGGCTGCGCAGGAAGTGGAAAGCTGCTTTGTTCTCCCACGCTCGTCCGGTCTGGAATCCAGCCTGCCAATGTCCAGCCAATGTGTCCTTGATCATCGGCAACCAGCAGGTTTTGCACCGGCAGACCAAAATGTGGCGCTGCCTGTACCGCATCGGCTACCGATGGGCTCTCCGATAGCGGCAGAAAATCCATATTGACCGCACCTGGCAAGCTGCCTATCCAGCGCATTACCATATCACCCAGTGGTGTTGTGAAGGCTGGCCCCCAAGGGCTAAGGTGCACATCAAGTTGTTCCGGCTGGCCGTGACTAACGGCCAGTATTTCACGACGCAGCGGGTATGACGTGGTGTGCTGTGGTAGTTTTACCCAGTCGAAGGTGTCGATATAGGCATTGGTAAATCCCCATGCAATATGCCCATTGCTACCCGACACTATCACTGGCAGGCCCGGCAGTGTAATGCCTGACTGCTGACTCATTAGTCCATTATCCATCTGATAGTGTAAGGTGGCCTGATACCATAATGTGGGCAGCATCAGCCCCTGATGCGTATCATTTGCCAGCATTGCCTTGCCACTTTTACTGCGATTGCTGCTCACTAACCAGCCGTTACTGCCTTTCATCTCTTCACTAGGGAGAGACTGTGAAGCAAGGGGGATGTTCCCCACCAGGTTGGCGGGAACGGGGAATGGCGAAGGGGGCAGGGGGTTGCCCTAACAGCGGTGTATCCCAGCGGCTGGATACGGGTAGCAGAAACGCGGTTTGTTCTGCACTGCTGTGTTCCGCTATCCAGCCACGAGCATATTCCCGTTCCACCTGACTCCCTTGCGAATCGAGATAGAATGCGTAAATGGTAAGCAATGAGTCCTCTTCTTGCCAACGTTGTGCTTTTTCCCGCAGCAGCCAGTACTCAAAGGGCGACTTCCTAGACCCATCAAGCCAGCATTTACCCCTGCGGTGTACTGCTCCAACAGTATTCGTTGAGCGGCAGGTAAATGGTTTACCGCTTCTCTTGCTTTTTCCCGCAATAGCCAAGGACGATGGCGACGATCTCTTGGTAATAGGCCTGGCCCTAAAAGGGCAGACAATTCTCCCGCTGCACTGCGCCGCAGCAGATCCATCTGAAAAAACGATCCTGTGCATGGGCATAGCCGAGCCCAAAACTGGCGGATGCTCTGTCATCTGCCTTGACGGTGATTACACCACGCTCATCACGTGTCAGTGTGATCTGGCTGTTCAGTGTTTGGAGCCTAACCGTACCTTCTGGTCTTAGGTAAGCTTCGGTAGAATAATACAAACACCGTTGCGATGATTATTAGCAAAAGAATCAGAAATCCCACCAAAAAGCAGCGCAATATTTTTTTAATGATTGGTAAGTAGAAATAACGCACCAGATTTTTTTTTCATAAGGTTAATTTATATTTTGTAGTGGTTTTAACTGTCGATTATTAATTGTTTTTGTTTTATATCAGCCTGTTAATAAATAACACTATAGATCTTATATAAAATGCCTTTATTTTTATGTTGATTAATTGTAGCTTTTTTACTCTGAAAGTTAAGGGATGGTTATAATACAACTTACCAGAGGAAGTATCCTGTGTCTCAACTGAACGGTAATGAAGTTGCCATTATTGGTATGAGTGGTCGGTTCCCCGGTGCGCCTGATCTTGCCGCGTTTTGGCAAAACCTTTGTCATGGACAGGAGAGCATCACCTATTTTGATGATATGACATTGCGTGCAAATGGGGTGACAGAGAAACAACTGGCCGACAGAGATTACGTTCGCTCTGGGTTTTGTCTGGATGGCATTTCGCAATTTGATGCCGAATTTTTTTCAACTCACTCCGCGTGAAGCGCAGATCCTCGATCCACAACAGCGGCTCTTTCTGAATGTTGCTGGCATGCGCTGGAGCACGCTGGGCATGTGCCTGATCGCTATGATGGACGCATTGGTGTCTATGCCGGGGTATTTTCCAGCAGCTATCTGCTGAATATCTATAGTCAGCCCGGTTTGATCGCTTCTCTGGGCGAAATGGCGGTGCGCCATGGCAATGAGAAGGATTATCTCACCACGCGGCTCTCATATAAGCTCAATCTGCGTGGCCCGAGTATCGCGATTCAGACTTCTTGCTCAACCTCGCTAGTCGCAGTACATACTGCGGTACAGAGCCTGTTAGCAGGCGAATGTGATATGGCGATTTCTGGCGGTGTGTCCGTGCTGGCGGATCAAGAAACAGGCTATCCGTGGCAGACAGGAGGTTTGCTGTCGCCGGATGGGCACTGCCGCCCTTTGATGCCGATGCGGCGGGTACGGTATTTGGTAATGGCCTCGGCGTGGTGGTGTTAAAACGGCTGGAAGAGGCTGAACGGGATGGCGACACCGTCTATGCGGTGATCAAAGGCAGCGCCATTAATAATGATGGCGCAAATAAGGTTGGCTTTACCGCTCCCAGCGTGCAGGGTCAGGCTGAAGTGATCGCTGAAGCGCTCAGCATGGCAGAGGTATCGGCAGAAACCATTCAATTGGTGGAAGCGCACGGTACGGGCACGCCACTTGGCGATCCGGTTGAAATTGAAGCGCTGACCCGCGTTTGGCAGTCGCAAACATCGCGTAAAGGCTATTGCGCACTCGGATCAGTGAAAGGCAATGTGGGGCATTTGGGAGCTGCGTCGGGTATTGCCGGATTGATCAAAGCCACACTGGCCTTACACCATAAGCAACTCCCTCCGACCATCAACTTTACCCGCCCTAACCCCAATATCCCTTTCGAACAGACGCCGTTTTATCCTCACACTACCCTCGCGCCCTGGGGGAAACGGACGAACATCCACGCCGTGCCGCGGTCAGTAGCTTCGGTATGGGGGAACCAACGCGCATCTGATTCTGGAAGAAGCACCGAAAAAAGCATCACAGGTAGGCTCTGATGATGAGGTGCGCCTGCTGACGCTATCAGCCCGCAGTAAGGCGGCATTACAGCAAGCTGTTGCTGAACTGGCAGATCATTTACATCAGCAGCCAGCGACCCACTTACAGGATGTGGCCCACACGCTGCGTGAGGGGCGACAAACCTTCGACTGGCGAGCAACAATTACCGCCAGCACCATAGAACAGGCACGAGAAAACTCCAACGCGGGCTCAACAAACCTTCGCAGGCGCTGGCGTCACCCGAAGTGGCATTACTGTTTCCGGGTCAGGGATCGCAGTACTGGGGGATGGCTCAGCAACTCTATCAGACGTTGCCCACGTTTCGTGATGAAATCAGCCACTGTTTCAGCATCTTGCGGGATCAATTCGGTCTTGACCTACACCCTCTGATGGCGCAAAGCACGCCAGATGATGCGCAACTGGCGTGGTTAAACAGCACGGCGGTGACGCAACCTGCGCTGTTCTGTATTGAATATGCGATGGCGCGCACCATACAGGCGCAAGGGGTGAAGGTCAGTCATATGCTGGGACACAGCGTAGGCGAACTGGTGGCGGCGACGCTCTGTGGTGTGTTCACCCTCGATGCGGCTCTGACTCTGGTAGCAACGCGTGGTCAGTTAATGCAACGGGCAGAACCGGGAGGATGTTATCCGTATCGTTGGCGGAGGCGCCGCTTACTGCTTTGCTGCGGGACTGGCCAGCACTTTCACTGGCGGCGGTTAATGGGCCTGAGCTGTCGGTAGTCGCGGGTCCTGACGTGGAGATTACTGCTCTCCAGCAGGCGCTAAACGATTCTGGTGTGAGCACCCGATTGTTGATGACGTCCCATGCCTTCCACTCGGCGATGATGGATCCGATATTGACTCCTTTGAGGCCGCGGTTGAAAAATGCCAACGTCATCCCCTGTAGGACGTTGGATTTCTAACCTGACAGGTCGAGAAATTACGCCTGAGGAGGCGATTAGCCCACGTTACTGGCGTGACCATTTGCGGAGTACTGTGCAGTTTAATCGGGGACTTCAGCAATTGCTGGCTCGCCCTGATGTGGTACTGGTGGAGTGTGGGCCTGGCACGGTACTTACCAGCTTGGCACAGGCGCAAATGCGGTTACTTAACCCGCAGCGTGCAGTGGCACTTTCTCGTCATCCCAAAGAAAAAAGTAGCGATATGCACGCCTGGCTGACAGGTATTGGTCTGCTGTGGTCTCACGGCGTGCCGCTTAACTTGCCGGAAACGCAAGGACAACGTATCGCTTTGCCGGGTTATCCGTTTCAGCGGCAACATTACTGGATTGAACGTATTTATCCTCATCACGCGACAACGGCGGCCACGGCGTTAGACGTGGGGGCTGCACCAGCGACTGCGACGGCTACTGATGATACGGGAACCGTCGCTCAATCTTACGCGCAGGCTGAAGGGACTGAGGTACGTGTGGCCGCCATATGGCGGGAACTGTTCGGCATGGACAACATCCAGCATGACGATGATTTTTTTGCTCTCGGTGGCACTTCGTTAGTGGCGATTCAGCTGATTTCACAGGTGCGGGAGTTATGGGGCGTCGAACTCAGTATTGAGGTGTTATTTGAAGATCCCACGATCCGTGGCATTGCGGCACAAATTGACACGGCGCAGGCCGGACAGCCATCGGTTGAGGCTACCGCAGAAGCAGAAGATCCTGATATGGCAGAGCTATTACGCCTGACAGAGGGGTTGTCACTGGAAGAGCTCAACGCAAAGTTGAGCGGGTAATCACACGGCAAGGATGCAGCCAACAATAACGATTTCATGACGTAACGACGGGTTATCAGGCGCATCACTCCCCTGAGGGGAACCCATGCCTGACGCCACCTCATCGATACCGCTGATAGAGAGATAATTATGTTACAACCCTTGCCACTCACGCGTATCAGCCGCCAGCAAGCGCTGCCACTGTCCGCCGATCAGTACCGCATTTGGTTTATGCATCAGCTCCAGCCAGATCTGATCCATTTTAATATCAATATGGCATTTCACCTGCGCGGCGATCTGCAATTTGCCCGTTTTCAGGAGAGCCTGAACGCCGTAGTGGCGCGTCATGAGTCGTTGCGAACGACCTTTGTGATGCTAGCGGAAGAAAAGCAGCCACAGCAGTGTATTCATCCGCAATTAACGCTCGATATTCCGTTAACCGATCTCAGTACACAGCCTGTGACTGTGCAGGAGTTGATGGCACAGGAACAAATGGAAGCGGTAGGTAATCAGGTTTTTCATTGGAACACGGACCGTTATTGCGCGCACATATCTGGCGGCTAACTGATGAGCATCACCTGCTGTTGTTTACTATCCACCACATCATTGCTGATTTCGACTCGCTGAAATTGATCATGCGCGATCTCTTTGCTTTCTATAACCAGCAGGGTGAAACGCTGGCACCGCTGCCACTGCAATATGCAGACTACGCGGCTTGGCAGCAGGCGCGTTTACAGAGTGAGGATTACGTTAGCCAACTGGAGTACTGGAAAAATCAACTGGGTGGAGAAACGCCAGTGCTCAAAATGCCGATGGATCGCCCGCGTCACAGCGTGATGACGAATAACGGAGCCATCGTTCGTCATACGTTTAGCGCCGAGCTAACAGAGGGGCTCGTGGCCCTGAGTAAAACACAAGGCGTGACGTTGTTTGTCACTCTCTATTCCGCCTGGCAGGTATTGCTGCAACGCTATACCGGGCAGGATGATATTCCTGTTGGTACACCGATCACCACCCGTAATCGGCCTGAATTAGGTCAGTTGGTAGGCTTGTTTATTAACACTCTGGTGTTGAAGTCAGACCTACAGGGAAATCCGGATTTTATTACGCTGCTGAAACGTAATCGCAAAATTGCGTTTGGCGCATTTGCCCGTCAGGACGTGCCCTACGAAAAACTGGTTGAAGCGCTGAAGCTGAAGCGCAACCTGAGCCACAGCCCATTCTTCCAGACCATGGTGATGCTGCTTGAAGCCGAAAAATATGACCAACTGGCGCCGGGACTGGCGATTGAACCTTTGAATTTAAAAACGCACCACCACGTTTGAGCTGACTCTGACTTTTTCACTGGTTGAACAACAGCTACACCTGGCACTGGATTACAACACCGATCTGTATGACCGTGAGACCGTCACGCGTCTGTTGCAGCATCTTGACGCATTAATGCAGGGGATTGTTGCCAATCCACAGCGGTCGATTGCGGATTATCCGATTATTTCAGAACGAGAGCGGCATCAATTACTCAGTGAGCAGTGTCGTGGGCCTGTCGTCCCTGACAATCTGGAGCACTGCGTGCATCGTCTGTTTAGTGACGTGGTGGCTCGTACGCCAAACCAGATAGCAGTACGCCATCGTCATCAGCAGCTCAGCTATCAGCAACTGGATGAGCGTGCCTGCCAGTTTGCTCGTTGGCTACAGTCGCAAGGGGTCGGGCGTGGAGCCATTGTTGGTCTGGTCACCGACCGCTCGTTGAATATGATGGTCGCCTTGTTTGGCATCCTGAAAGCGGGTGCCGCTTGGTTGCCGATTGATCCGGCCAATCCGGACGAACGAATTAAATACATGCTGAACAATGCGCATGTGTCCCTGGTATTACTCGGGGAAAATGTTCAGCTAGCCTGCCAGCAGCCCTGTTTTGCGCTAGAGGATATCGATAGCTGTCTGGCTGATTTCTCTCGTGCGCCACTGCTGTGTCTGAATGTGCCTGATGATCTGATGTATGTCATCTATACCTCTGGTTCCACCGGTCAGCCGAAAGGGGTGATGGTCAGCCACCGTAATGTGGTGAACCATTGCGCCAACATCATTAAGCGCTTTGATCTCCAACCGCATGACCGGGTATTACAGTTCACGTCGATTGGTTTTGATGTGTCGATTCAGGAGATCTTTCCTACGCTGTTACGCGGTGCGACGCTGGTGCTGTGGAAAGAGAAGCGCTTGGAAGAGAGCGGTGAATTTCTTAGCTGGACGGCTCACGAAGAAATCAGCGTGATGAACCTGACCACCGCGCATTGGAACAATATTGTTGCCGATCTGCGCCACAGCCGAATCCCTGTACCGGATCACCTGAAATTGGTGATTGTTGGCGGCGAGCAGGCCGCGGGTGAAGTGTGGAATAACTGGCAACAGCTGACACGCGGTGCAATCCGTTGGATCAATGACTACGGCCTGACGGAAACCACGGTGACTGCCACCATGTTTGAACCATCAGAGGCGTACGTTGCCTGTGGGGCAATGCCCGTTGGCACGGCGTTGGATAACGTCGAAATTTATATTCTCGATAGCCAGATGCAGCCTTTGCCTGTGGGGGTTTTGGCTCGCTTTATATCGGCGGGGCAGGTGTAGCAATGGGCTATATCAACCAACCTGAACTCACTGAAGAACGTTTCCTGACGAATCCTTTTGCCTCGGGCACGCTGTTTAAAACTGGCGATCAGGCACGCTGGCGTCGCGATGGTCTGCTGGAATTTGCCGGCCGTGACGATCAGCAGGTGAAAATCCGTGGTCACCGCGTAGAGCTGGCAGAAGTGGAGTCGATGCTGACGAAGCATGCCAGTGTAAAAAAGGCGCTGGTTCTGGCACAGGAAACCGCGCACGGGGGCAGCAATTAGTGAGTTGGCTCGTGGTGGATAAGGCTACCTATCAGGAAGCTGCGCTGCGTGGGTGGTTAACGGAAACGTTACCGGATTATATGGTCCCCGCATCACTGGTCACACTCGACAGCATCCCCTCACCGTAAACGGTAAGGTCGATAAAACGCGCTTACCTGCGCCGGTTTTGTGGCCGAGAACAGTGAATCTTTCCAGGTACCGCAAAGTGCAATAGAGCAGATGTTGGCGGAGTGCTGGCAGTCGCTGCTGCAACGCCCAGCCGTCGGTCTGCAAGATAACTTTTTGCTATCGGTGGTGATTCGCTATTGGCTACTCAGGTAGCGACGCACATTAAGGCACGGCTCCAGCGTGCCATCCCCCTCCGTTTGCTATTCGAATACCCACGTTTAGGTGACTTAGCGCATGAGTTGGAGCGCATCATTGCAGAGGGGCAGAGTGTTAGCGATCGCTGCATGGTGAAAATACAGCAAAAAGGTAACCAGACCCCACTTTTCTATGTGCATCCGGTCGGTGGCAATGTCAGCTGTTACTTCACGTTGGCTCGACACCTGGGGAAAACCAGCCTTTTTATGCGCTGCAATCTCATGCATTGATCGATCCCAATTCACCTTATAACACCGTTGAGAGTATGGCCGCTTTCTACCTCAATGAGATCCGCCAGATCCAGCCGCATGGTCCTTATCGATTAGGGGGGCTGGTCAATGGGAGGGTTTATTGCCTATGAAATGGCGCGCTTGTTGCAGGAGGCAGGGGAAGAGGTACAGGAACTGTCGATGATCGATACCTATCTCACCAAAAGCCGCGTTTCTACCGATGAAATCGTGTTATTCAACTTTGTGCTGCAACTGGCTGCAATGCCGGGGCGGAAGATCGATGAGGAGATGTTGCTAGCATGGCAAGGGAAAAGCTATCGCCATGAGGATGTTTGCCAGCAGTTACGCGCCCACGGCTTAGTGCCGCAGGGAACGAGCGATGCAGAAATTCAGCGACTGCTGAATGTGTATACCCACACTGTACATGCCTTCAAACGTTATCAGCCACAACCGACGCGCAAGCTGGCCTTGGATCGCGTTGTGCTGTTTCGTGCCCGTGATTCACATGAGGAACTGGGCGTTTGGGAGCAATTAGTGGAACGGGTCGACCTGCATCATGTCGACGCCGATCACTTTGGCATCGTGCATCACCCGAAGGTTGGGGACGTACTGCGTCAGACATCTTAAACCTGTGTGGCATTGATGCCGCATATCACCCATGGTTAGTCAGGAGACGGTTATGATTTTTGTACTCAAGCTGGTGGTCTATTTTCTACTCTGGACCCTGTGGTCCTACACCATGCACGTTATTGCACACACCAATTTTAAGTACAATTTTATTCGCTATTTCCATCTCAAACACCATGCCTACGACTATGGCGAGAGCCAACTACCACCGTGGCATGACTATTTATTCTGGTTTGGTGACTGGAAATCATCAATGGATGTGTATATCACCTTTACCATTCCATTGATTATTCTAACGATTTTTGAACCTGTTTATGGTGGCATCCTGCTGGCATTCCACTACATCTATGAGGTGTTTCTTTCACGTAACGTGTTAGATCACAATCCGAACATCACTGGCAACATTACCCGCTTCATTCCCATCGGTAAGTTCCATCTTTGCCACCACCATAATGTGAAGTGCAACTTCTCTTTCTATATCACGTTATGGGATTACCTGTTTCGCACCAACGACGCCTGGGTACTGAGGAGGCGTTATGAGCGGCAGAAACAGCGTCAGCAGGGGAAAGTTACCCCCACTTCCGACATCCCACAGACAGACGAGAGTGCATGATGAGCGATATTCAGGATAAGTTAAGTAGTCTGACCCCCGAGCAGCGCGCACTGCTCCTGCAGAAGATCAAAGCCGAACGCGGTGTCACAACCACAGACACGCCGCAAACCGCGAGTGAGAAGGGAATGAATTTCTCGCTGATCTTCTTTTCGGGCGATGGCGGGACTGAGAGTGAGCATAAGTATGATTTGCTACTGGAATGCGCCCGTTTTGCTGACACCCATGGATTTAGCGCAGTGATTACCCCTGAGCGTCACTTTCAGCCAGTGGGCGGGTTGTTTCCCAATCCTTCAGTGCTGAATGCTGCGCTGGCGATGATCACCAAAAACATTCAACTGCGTGCTGGCAGTGTGGTATTGCCGTTGCATAACCCGCTGCGTGTAGCCGAGGAGTGGTCGTTGGTGGACAACTTATCACAGGGGCGCGCCGCGATTTCTTGTGCAACAGGCTGGCATCCGGCGGATTTCTTAATCAATCCCGAAGCGTATGAAAATCGTCGCGCGACCATGTTGGAAAATATTGCTCTAATCCGCCAGCTGTGGCGTGGCGAGTCGGTACAGCGTCAGGATATTGCGGGCAACACGGTAGAGGTAAACATTCTGCCGCGTCCCATTCAGAAAGAATTGCCGATGTTTCTCACCTCGTCTGGTAATCCCGATACCTGGCTAAAAGCGGGCGAACTGGGGATGCATGTGCTCTGTTCCCTGACTAACCATACGCTGGCTGAGTTGAAAACGAATATCACCGCTTATCGCGATGCACGGGCGAAGCACGGTTACGATCCCGAAAGCGGCATTGTGTCGGTGATGGTTCACACGTTTGTTGGTGAGCAAGATGACGTGGTGAAAAATCAGGTACGTGAACCGCTACGTGATTTCCTTAATGGTTATATCAATCAGAACGATACCCTCAATCCTTACAAAGATCGTCAGCAAACGGTGCGGAGCGCCATTGACAACGATCGTGAGGCCTTACTGACCTATGCTTTTGAAAAACACTTCAATCAGACTTCGTTAATGGGGTCGCCCGAGAAGTGCGCGCGCATGGTGCATAAGTTGCAGGAGGCAGGGGCAAATGAAATCGCTTGTCTGGTGGATTTTGGCCTTAGCATGGAAACCGTGCTTGCAGGATTGCAGCCGCTGGCGGCGCTAAAAGCACAGTGTGCTCATAAGACCGTGAACGGGTAAGCGTGCGATGCGGATCTGGCGCTCTCCGATATTCATGTCGATCAGGCGGAAAATCTAGCCTGGCTGATGCAGCTCTCGCGTGACGACTATCGTGAGGATGTTCTGCTACTGGCCGGTGACGTTTCCCATGATGCTACACGCTTTGCCGATGCACTCAGCATGTTGCGACAGCGTTTTGCGCAGGTGTTTTTGTGCCGGGTAATCATGACTTGTGGTTGATGCGTCAGGAAGCAGGGGATTCACTGGCAAAGTTTCATTATTTGCTGGCGCTGTGTCAGAAATTGGGCGTACGCACCCAGCCACAGACGCTGAATTTTCTTGGGAAAACAGTGACGATACTGCCGCTGTTTTCCTGGTATATGCGTCCAGAAGAGGGCGTAGAAAGTTTGTATGTCCCCTGTACGCAGGAGCAGCATGTCAGCCACTGGTGTGATAACTATTTGATCCGTTGGCCTGATTCCCTTGGCATCAGTCCAGCACGTTATTTTTTACAGCTCAATGAGCCCTACCTTGCCGCTTGTCCCGCCGGCGAAGTGGTCACGTTTAGCCACTTTCTCCCTCGTAGTGAATTGATGCTCTCGTCACTGACTGATGAGGCAGTCACCCGCGTGACCCGCGGCAGCGGATTTAACTTCAGCCGTGTGGCGGGCACGACGCTGCTTGATCAGCAACTGCGTCGCGCGCGCGCCACGCGGCATATTTATGGTCATCAGCACCGCAATCGCGTCCGGTCACTGGCTGGCGTGACCTATTTATCTTGTTGCCTCGGCTATGTTGCTGAGCGCAACGCACAGCGTATTGATCTGAGTCAGGAGCCCCACTGGATGTTTTCAGTCGCTCAACCTGTCATCAGCATATGGAAGAGTCAGGACAGGTGAACATACGATGAAAGCAAGTAACAAAGCGATTTATATTGGCATTATGACTTCCTGTATGCTGGATTCCGTAGCGGTTGGAATATTACTGCCAGTGATCCCTCTGTTGGCGATTGAGATGGGCGCGAATGCGGTGATCATTTCTGCGCTGGTTTCGATTCAGTTTATCTGTGGTGCGCTGGGGTCGCCGATCCTTGGGCGAATTTCGGATCATATGCCACGCGGGGTATTGCTGCTGATCTCGCTGATCGCCATTGCGCTATGCTACTGGGGGCTGGTATTTACCTCATCGTTATTGATGTTGTTTGTGTTACGGGCGGTGATTGGTTTTATGAGCACCAATCTGGTGATTCTCGAATCCATTATTTCGCAACTGACCAATAACAAAGAGCGTAGCGCTGGGATCGCTCGGTTACGATTAGGATCGACCGCCGGTTTGATCCTGGGCCCTGGCCTCGCCGGGCTTCTAGGGCACTTCCACATTATGCAGGGGCTGCATGAACTGCTCGTGCTTTCTGCCTGCATGTCGAGTCTTGTACCGCTGGTGATCGCCTGGACGCTACGCGGTCAACTGACAACCAATCTGACGGCCGCTCGTCCCAAAAACCCCTACCGCAATGTGCTGAAACTCTTTTTGCCAATGCCAATATTCGCGATTTTGCGCTGATTAAAGCGCTTATTGCGGTCTGTTTTTCGCTGCTGATGACCATCGCACCGCTGTGGGCCGTACACGCAGTGGGCTGGACCACCACCGAGCTTTCCATGTTGGTTGCCGTCTTTGGTCTGTCACTCTTTTTCATCCAGGTGGCCATTGCCACCAACCGAGCACGTTGGTTGACCAGCAATCTCTCACTGTTTCTCGCTTGTCTGGTCGTGGTGCCGGGCTTTGTGATGCTGATTATCGCCCCGAGCGGGTTGGCTCTGTTTCTCTGCTGTGTCGGTTTGGGACTCAGTTCCGCAGTGGTAAACATTGTGGTGCCTTCCACTATCAGCAAGATGGCTTTCTTTGACGTTGGTGCAGTGCTTGGAATGGTCTCCACTACGGTGCTGGTGGCCTGCACTGTCGGACCCTTGGTGTTTGGTGCCGTATATCAAGCATGGGGAGGAGGGCTCACCTGGGCATGTGGATTGCTTTGTGCACTGGTCGCCTGCTGGCTGGCAATGAAATATGTCGGTAAATCCAGCGAAATTGACGAACCGTTACCTGGGCGTGAGTTGCCGTAAGTGCAGCCAATTTAACCTTTTAATTGTGGCAGGTGAGCATGGAACAACTGGAACAACTCAGCCCGATACAGACCGATATTTGGCTGGATATCAATGTCGGCAGTGAACAGAATTACGGTATCGGTGCCCACTGGAAATTGGCAAATAAGCTCAGTTTGTCAGAGCTTAAGCTTGTCCTGACATCGTTAGAGATGGCGTTGGCGCCGCAGGTCAGTGCTGTGAATACGGCGTTGGGCGTGACGCTGAAACAGGGGATCCATTTTAGTCAACAGCACTGTATGGCGGCGCAAGTAGCGGACATCGCCCAACGATGGATTCGCGATCCCTGGGAGTTCAGTCAGCAATTGGTACGCGTACTGCTGCTGGAGTTGGACAATGGTGAACAGCATCTGGTGGTTGGCAGTCATCATCTGGTGTTTGATGGCGCGGCAATTGCCCTTTTTCCCGAGCGCTGTGTGGTGAAGTACCGGAGGTAGCGGAAGGGCAGCAGCCGTTTGTGTTACTGACTGATAGCCTGCGTCAGCGTTTTGATTGTCAGGATACGCTGGCATTTTGGCAGCAGCACGCGGCTTTATTAACGCAAACGGGTGAAGACAGCGGTCAGCGTCATCCACAGGAAGCGACTACGTTAATTGATGTACCGATTCCATGCGAGGGATTGGAGGCCGTTTGCCGTGCCGCGCGCATTACCCAGCCGTTCTACTTTAAATCACTGTTCGCCTGGGTTGCGGGGCAGTTATATGGCTATGACGAGGGAATTGCGCTTCAGGAGATCGTCAATCACCGCAGTGCTACATCGGCACAGTTATTAGGTAACTTTTCCAGTTTGGTGCCTTTCGTGCTGCCATTTGGCTCGGCACAGCATTTTGGCGACCTACTGCAACAAGGCCGTGAATTTCAGCGTCAGCGTAAAGGGTTTGAAGCGCTGACCCAACTCACCTCTCGTCATCAAGGGCTGACCAGTAACGGCCTGCGGTTTATTTATAACTTCCATGGCTATTCGCGGGCGCTATTGCAAAGCAGTCGCCTGGAGTTAGTGAACAGTTGGACCAGTGAAGATGGCGGAGCCTTACAGTTTTATCTTTATTATCGTAGTGACGGTGCCCTGCATGCCAAGTGTTCTCACCCACAAGGGGTTGCCGCTGCGCAACAATTTATCGACTGTCTGATTCACGTTCACCAACAGTTGCTGGCGGGAACGACGGCGCTGGATAAGTTAGAGTTGGTCAGTGAAGTCGATCGCGCGCAGGTATTACGCTGGAATGCGACCGAGAAGGCCTTTGATGATCGGCAAACGTTACACGTACTGTTCGAACAGCAGGCGAGACGTACACCTCAGGCGATTGCTGTACAGGACGATGATAACAAATTGAGTTATCAGCAGCTTGACTTGCAGTCCAGTCAATTGGCGCATTACTTGCGTTTACAAGGTGTTGGACCAGACTGCCGGGTGGGGATGTTTATTGAGCGCTCCTGCGACATGCTGATCGGCATTCTGGGCATACTGAAAGCAGGGGAGCCTGGCTGCCTTTGGATAGCGAATATCCTGATGCCCGATTGGCTTATATGTTGGCAGATGCGCAATCCGAGGTGGTGCTAACGACGAAGGCGCTGGCGCCACGTTTGCGTTTGCTGCTGGCTGAACAGCCCGCTTATGTGGTGGTGCTTGACGACAGCGATACATTGGCTCAGATAAAGCAGCAGTCAACGGCAGCGATGTCGATGGAGACGCTGGAGCTAACCTCACGCCATCTGGCCTATGTGATTTATACCTCTGGGTCGACAGGGAATCCGAAAGGCGTGATGCTGGAGCATCGCGGTGTGGTGAATCGCCTTGCATGGATGCAGTCAGCGTTTAAGCTGACCGCGGATGATACCCTGCTACAGAAAACGCCGTTTGGTTTTGATGTCTCGGTGTGGGAACTCTTGTGGGCAGTATTAGTGGGGGCGAGATTGGTGTTTGCTCGCCCTGGTGGACATAAAGATCCGGCATATCTGCATCAAGTGATGGCGCAGCATCGCGTTACGCTGGTGCATTTCGTTCCTTCTATGTTACGGCTCTTTATTGACAGTACGGCGACAAATTCTCTTCCCGATCTGAAAACCATCGTTTGTAGCGGTGAAGCCTTACCCGTAGAAACCTGGCAAGATACGTTGAACGACCTGCCGCAGGTTGCGCTATGGAATCTTTATGGGCCGACGGAAGCGTCGATTGACGTGACCTGGTGGTGTGGTGAAGCCGGGCAACGCTACCGTACCATCCCTATTGGCAAACCGATTGATAACACGACGTGTTATGTGGTCAATCGTCGTCTGCAATTGTTGCCGCCTGGGCTGGCGGGCGAACTTTGTCTTGGCGGTGTTGGTATTGCCCGTGGCTACCTAAACCGACCTGACCTGAGTGCTGAACGTTTCCTGCCCGATCCATTTTGTACTCAGCAAGATGGTGTGTTGTACCGCACTGGCGATTTAGTGCGCTACCAACCGGATGGCAATATTGAGTACCTTGGGCGTATTGATGATCAGGTAAAAATTCGGGGTTTGCGAATTGAACTGGGGGAAATTGAACAACAGATGTTATCACTGCCGTTTGTTAGCGCGGCGGTGGTGGTGGCGCGTAAAGATGCGCACGGTGAACAGCATCTGCTGGGTTACTATAGCCTCAATCCAAGCGCTGCATTGCCAACGAATCGAGACGCAGAGATGCGCGCGGTGTTGCACAAGCAATTACCTGATTATATGGTGCCAGCACTGCTGATTGCACTGGACGTTATGCCGCTGTCTGCTAATGGAAAAATCAACCGTAAGGCATTGCCTGAACCTCATTTCACGCGAGATACCCAGAGTTATATTGCCCCGCAAGGCCGCGATGAGTGCACGTTGGCAACGATTTGGGCTACGTTGCTGCCAGTCGAGGCGACGGTAATCGGAGCCAGCGATAGCTTTTTTTGCTCTGGGCGGCCACTCGCTGTTAGCTGTGCGCTTATTGGCTGAAATTCGTGAGCATATGCAAGTGGAGTTGACGATCCGTGACCTGTTTGAATCGCCTCACTTGTCGGAGCAGGCTGCGCTGATTGCCAGTAAACGAGGTGGTGAACTGCTTCCGCCAGTGCTGCCACAGCCACGTAATTCTCTAGTACCAGATATAGGCTTCCCACTCTCTTTTTCCCAACAACGTCTATGGTTGCTCGATCAACTGATCGCTGACAGTAGTCTCTATAATATTTCTGCGCTGCTACGCATCGAAGGCGAGTTTCAACCGACGTTGGCTGAAAACGCTTTTCGCTTATTGATTGATCGCCATGAGCCACTGAGAACGGTGTTCTGTGTAGAGAATGATGAGGCTCGGCAGGTGATTCGCGCTGCGTTTAGCTTTCAGTTAGATCAGGTTGATCTCAGCCTGCTTCCAGCAAGCCAGCAACAGCAATCTATTCGGGAAGCCGCCGAACGTGATGCACGGCAACCATTTGATCTATCTAAAGACGTGCTGCTGCGAGCGGCCTTTCTGCGCACCAGTGCAGATGAAGGCGCTCTGTTGGTTACCGTCCATCACATCGCGGCAGATGGGTGGTCGATGGCCGTACTCATTGAGGAATTCCGTACGTTGTATCAGGCACTGCTGGTCGGAGAAGCCCCGTCACTACCAGCACTGCCTGTTCACTATATCGATTATGCCCACTGGCAGCGTGAATGGGTGCAGCGGCCTGCTTATCAGGTTCAGCTTGCATGGTGGCGACAGCAACTGATGGATTTGCCGTTAGTACATAGCCTGCCACTCAGTCACCCGCGACCGTTGCAGCAGAGCAGCAGCGGTGAACGTTATTGTTTCTCGTTGACAGCAGAAACGACTCAGGCATTACAACAGCTAGCCAATGAGGAAGGTGCCACGCTATTTATGCTGTTGCATGCCACCTTTGCCTTGCTGTTGTCTCGCCATGGCAGCAGCCAGGACATTGTGATGGGTGTACCGGTCGCTAACCGTTCTCATTCGGTGTTGGCGCCGCTGGTGGGGTTTTTGTTAACAGCCTGGTACTGCGCGTCGAGTGCGATCCCGATCTTGAATTCCGCCATTTTTTACGTCAGGTGAAAGCGGTCAATATTGATGCGCAAATGCATCAGGATGTGCCGTTTGAACAACTGGTGGAGGCGTTGAATCCTGAACGTAGTACCCGCCATACGCCGTTATTCCAAATTATGTTCAGCATGGATAACGATCTACTGCAACCGACTCCGGTTGGTGATTGCCATTTTGTCCGCCTGCCGCATCCGGTTACGCCCGCTCGTTTTGAGCTGTTGCTGAATGTGGTGGAGCAGCAGGGCGAATTGAAGTGCCAGTTTGACTACAATACGACGCTGTTTGAGGCCGACTCTATTGCCCAACTCGCACAGCGCTTTGGTGAATTGATCAATAGCGTGTTACGTCAGCCAGAGATGGCGCTTGGTGCGTTGCCTATGCTTGATACCGGACAACAGCATCTTCTTCAGCAGTTCAACCCCGCTCCTCATCACTGGCCAGAAGCGTCGCTGCTCCCCAGCAAATCTTGCGTCAGGCGGCATTAACCCCACAGCGTGTCGCGGTGGAATGGGGCGATCGGCAATTGAGCTATCTGCAACTGTGTCAGCAGGCGAGCCAGTTGGCACATTTCCTGCGGGAGCAAGGCATTGGTACAGATTCGCTGGTTAGCCTGGCGATGCCGCGTAGTGGCGAGGTGATGATTGGATTGCTGGCGATTGTGATGACAGGGGCGGCCTATGTACCGATTGATCCAGATTATCCGACAGAGCGGATACGCTTCATGCTGGAGGACAGCGGCGCTAGCTGGTTGCTGACTCACAGTACGGTGGTCGATACGCTTGGCGCCAGTTTACCCCCAGGAGTGCAGGTATTGACGCTGGACGATCCTGCTTTACGACAGACGCTAAGCGTTTATCCGACGCAGCCGCCTGTATTTACGCAAATCCCAGCCGAGCGGCATCTGTTATATGTTATTTACACCTCTGGTTCGACGGGGCGTCCGAAAGCGGCTCAGGTGACGCATCATGGCGTGAATAACCTGCTGCACTGGTATGTTGGCGAACTTCAGGCCGGTGAAGACGATCGACCGCTAATTATAAGTTCTCTGTCTTTTGACCTTACGCAGAAAAATCTCTGGTCTCCGCTATTACAGGGTGGATGCGTGGTGTTCTCTACGGTTACGCAGTATGACGCCGAGCAAATTGTGCAGGAGATAGCTCGGCATCAGGTGACACGCATTAACTGTGCGCCAAGTGCCTTCTATCCGTTGGTGGCAGAACGTGAAATGTGGACGCATCTTGTTAGTTTGCAACAGCTGTGGCTCGGTGGAGAAAGTATTGCGATGAATATCCTGCAACCTTGGTTGCAGCATAGCGGGTGTGCGCTGATTAATTCCTATGGTCCCACTGAGTGTACGGATGTCGTGTCGTGGCATCGCGTTGCACCTGAAGAGGATAATCCACCGATTGGGCGACCGATTAGTAATACCCAACTTTATGTCCTTAATAGCCACCTTTCATTGTGTCCAGTGGGTACGCCCGGTGAACTCTGGATTGGCGGTGCAGGGGTTGGGCTGGGCTATTTGGGGCGGCCGGAACTCACTGCCGAGAAATTTATTGCCGACCCGTTTAGTGATGATCCACAGGCGCAGATCTATCGC
This sequence comes from Pectobacterium sp. PL152, assembly GCA_021907015.1. Taxonomy (GTDB): domain Bacteria; phylum Pseudomonadota; class Gammaproteobacteria; order Enterobacterales; family Enterobacteriaceae; genus Pectobacterium. Next base: position 3,127,426 of record CP091064.1, read on the forward strand.
ACTGGGGATCTGGCTCAATGGCAGGCTGATGGTCGCATTGCTTATCTGGGACGGCTGGATGATCAGGTTAAAACGAGGGTTCCGCATTGAACTAGGGGAAATCACTCAACATTTGATGCAGCATGAGCATGTGTCCGCTGCCACGGTAATCGCCAGAGAAGGGCAAACGCCTTCACTGGTCGCCTTTGTCGTCGCGAATGATCCCGTGCTGACGCCAGCATCGTTGCGTCAGCATCTTCTGGTATCGCTTCCCGGTTGGATGGTTCCTGCGCAAATTCTGTTACTGCCAGCTTTGCCGCTGACGCCCAATGGTAAAATTGACAAAAAAGCGCTGCTGGCGTTGCCAATGCCTGAGGCAACTTCAGAAATAATGGCCACCGCCCGTACGCCTGTCGAAGCGGGGGTCGCAGCGATCTTTGCTGAGGTTCTTGGTATCAGCCAGGTCGGCGTCGATGACAATTTCTTCGAGTTGGGTGGACATTCACTGTCGGCAACCCAGGTTTTGGCACGTCTGCGCCATCGTTTTGCGCCGGATCTGGCATTACGTACGCTGTTTGAAAATCCTACGGTGGCGACACTGGCTGCTGTGCTCGGTGAGAGCTTACCTCTTCCATCTGCACTGACCATCCAACCGCAGCCGGAAAATGCTCCGCGGGTGCTCTCCTTCGCGCAACAAAAAATCTGGTTTATGCAGCAACTAATGCCGGACAGCAGCGCCTACAACCTATTCAGCGCGTTGCAACTGGAAGGGGAATTAAATGTTGTGGCGTTGCAGCAGGCATTTAACCAACTGCGCGCACGTCACGCGGTGTTACGCACCCGTTTCGCGGACGAGGATGGTACGCCGACGCTGATGCCAGTGGCGACGCAGCCTGTTGAGCATCACGATTTGCGTATGCTTTCGGCGGCTGAGCGACAGTCGCAGATTGAGGCGCTGGTGGATGCCGCCGCGAATCGGCCTTTCCGCTTGGCAGAAAATGAGTTACTGCGTGTGAGTTTGGTGCACTGTGAGGAGCAGCGATATGTACTGCTCCTGACGCTACATCACATTATCGCTGATGGCTGGTCGGTCGGTGTGATGATTGATGAACTGGTTCAATATTACCGTCAGGTTCTGTCTGCTCGTACGGTGGCGTTACCTGTACTGGCGATTAATTACAGCGATTATGCTGCCTGGCAGCGTGAGCAACTGAGCGGCGAACGGATGCAGCAACTAGAGCAATATTGGTTGAAGCAACTGAGCGGCGATCTACCACTATTGCAACTACCTGCCGATTTTCCTGAGGACGAAAGTGTGGGATCGCAAGGCGATAGCCTGATCCTGTCGTTGGATTCCGGCACAGTGCGTCGTTTGCATAATTGCTGCCAGCAACATAATGCCAGCCTATTTATGCTGTTGCTAAGTGCTTTTGGATTACTGCTGAGTCGTGTTACGACACAGCAGGATCTGGTCATTGGTGCCCCCGTTGCCGGGCGCACGTTGCCGGAAACAGAAGCGTTGTTGGGCTGCTTTATTAATCCGTTACCCCTGCGCCTGAAGGTGGTCGATGAGGCAACGTTCAGTTCGTTGCTGACGCAGGTACGGCAGGTTTGCCTTGATGCCTGGGATCACCAGGAAATGCCCTTTGAGCGATTGACCGAGCTTCTGCGCCCAGAACGACGCCTGAATCAAAACCCTATCTTCGACGTGATGCTCAATATGCTCAATGCGCCGCAGGGGGATAAGCAGCTTGATGGCATCACGGTACGTGAGCTGACGTTGACGCAACCGCAGGCGAAATTTGCGCTGACCCTCTATGCGCAAGAACGTGAAGGTGAGTTGGTGCTGGAATGGGTCTGGCCGCAAGCGCGCTACGGGCGTGGACAGATACGCGCATTGGCGGAGCAGTTCATTACACTGCTGGAACAGGTTGCTGATGATGCTGAGCAACCGTTGCAACACTATTCGTTATTGACCGTTGCCGCACGGCAGTTTTTACCTAACCCTCAGGCGCCGCTGTCATCTACTGCAATCACCACCGTTCCGGCGCTATTTGCCGACAGTGCCCGACGGTTTGCGACGCTGACCGCGATTGAGCAGGGAGAGCGGCTGTGGCGTTATCAGGAGCTGGCAGAAACCGCCGCGTACTATGCCGCACAGTTGCGTACAACAGGCATACAACCCGGTGAGGTGATTGCCATCCACGGTTCGCGCAGCTTTGGTCTGATTGCAGCGATGTTGGCAGTCATGCAGGTGGGCGGCGTGATGCTGTTATTGGACAAAAATCTGTCGCTGCCTCGTCGTCAGGCAATACTCAACGAGGCGAAGCCGCAGCAGTTGTTGTTTGTTGTGTCCCCTGATGCAGCCATTACTGATATTTGCGACGATCGTCGTTGGCGGCAGGTGACGCCGATCGACGCGTTGGCTACTCAGCATGCTGAGGTTATTTCTCCAACCGTTGACCCATTGGCGGCGTGTTATCTGTTTTTACCTCCGGCACAACCGGTACGCCGAAGGGAATTATCGGTCAGCAACAGGCGCTGGCTCACTTCTTACAATGGCAACGAGACACTTTTGCCATCGGTCCAAACGATCGCTGTGCACAACTGACCGCACTCAGTTTCGACGTGGTGCTGCGCGATATTCTGACACCGCTTATCAGCGGTGCAACGCTCTGTTTGCCGCCTGTTGAGGAAGATCTTTCTGCGGGGACGTTGTTCCCTTGGTTCCGACGTCAGCGCATTACCAGTTTTCACACCGTGCCGACTATCGTGAAATCCTGGCTGCTGACGATTGACCAGATTGCTGCGCTGCCGGATCTCCGACGGCTGTTTTTGCTGGTGAGTTACTTCCGGCTAACCTGGTACGCCAATGGCAAGCCCTGGTCAGCGCGGAGGCGGAGATCATCAATCTCTATGGCCCGACGGAAACGACATTGGCGAAAAGTTTCTATCGTGTACCTGCGGTAGGCCGCTTACCGCAAGCATTACCGGTGGGACAGGCGATAAGTGCCAGCCAGATTTTGGTGCTTAACGCGCAGCGCCAACAGTGTGGTATCGGCGAGCCGGGCGAAATAGTGATCCGTACTCGCTTTCCGTCGTTGGGCTATCTACAAGGTGGGCGACAGGCTCCTGCCTTTATCCACAACCCGTTTTCCGAGCAACCGGATGATATTTGTTACTTTACTGGGGATGTAGGGCATGTGCGCCATGATGGCGTTGTTTGCCTCATGGGGCGCCGCGACGATCAGGTGAAAATCCGCGGTATGCGGGTAGAGCCTGGTGAGATTGGTGCGGTACTGTTAAGCCATCCTGCTATTCAGGATGTTGCAATTACGGTTTTTAGTGATGCACAAGATGAGAAACGTATTGCCGCTTATTATGTTGCCGCACAACCTGTGCCGGAAATAGAGACATTACGCCAACATTTACAGGCTCGTTTACCAAGCTATATGTTACCAGCGGCTTGGGTTGCGATCGATCGCCTGCCGATGACGCCGAACGGTAAACTGGATCGCCGTCAATTGCCTGACCCTCGAGCGGCGATAGCGTCGGGAAGAAACCAGGGTTACGTTGCACCTTCCAGTGAACTGGAACAGCAGCTAGCTACGGTGTGGGCTAGCGTATTGAAGATCGAAGACCCTGGCGTTAGAGACAACTTTTTTGATATTGGCGGCCACTCTCTATTGCTATTACAGGTAAAAAATCAGTTAGAGGCCGCGTTGCAGCGTGATATTCCAGTAGTCGCGTTGTTTCAGTATCCCACGATTGCTGCGTTGGCGGCTTGGCTTGGCGAACAGGTTCCGCAACAAGATCTGATGGCGGAGGCTGATGCGCGTATCAGAAAACGCCGTGAGGCGTTGCAGCGCCGCCGACATCGTTAACAGGAGAAATAATGTCACCGTGGTTTCACACATTACTGCCGCGTCCAGCGGCAGCTGTGCGATTAATTTGCCTGCCATTCGCAGGAGGGAGCGCCAGCCATTATCAACCCTTTGCCAACGGATTACCTTCGTGGGTTGAACTTTGCGCTGCCCAACTACCGGGACGTAGCACGCGCCTGCGTGAAGCGCCTTGCCTGCGGATAGCTGAGGTCGTTGAGGCGTTGCGTCAGCATATTCCGCTCGATAAACCTTGGTTGCTATTCGGTCACAGCTTGGGATGCCGTTTGGGTATGTCATTAATGCAGGCGTTACAGGAACACGGGCAGCGTTTGCCTCTGCATTTTATTGCTTCAGGCTGCCGGCCACTGCATCTGATTCGTGACATATCGCCGATGTCATCGCTTTCCGACGCCGCATTTATCCAGCGGCTGCAAGGGTATGGGGGACGCCGCCGGAATTGCTGGCTCATCAGGAACTGATGGCGTTGGTTTTGCCTATGTTACGGGCTGATTTCCGCTTGGTAGAGGATTACCACTTGTCCTCTGCCACGCCATTACCACTACCCGTTACGATAATGGGAGGGCGCCAGGATCAGAATGTTCCAGTGATGGAGTTGCCACAGTGGCAGACGTTGTTTACCGACCCTGCGACGGTTCTGTTATTTGACGGTGGGCACTTTTTTATTCAGCAGCAGAGGCAAGCGGTGCTAGAGGCGCTGGTGCAAATTTTGCGGCGCTATCATGTTGGCGAGCTCATTGAAGATTCAACCTGTTTACGCTCATCAAGTCTCATCCCCGAAAATAATACGCTGATCGCATCGCAGCCATGCGCCAGTTTCATGGTGTTCTCATGCATTGGCTTACATGGTTCGCGATCGCTGGGGAAGAACAAATGCCTGCTGTCGGACTCGGGATTATACTTACTGTTAATTATTGGTTTAATTGCGAAATTATTGAAGCAGCCCCCGCTAAAGCCCCGATAAAAATCGCTTTATTTTTGTGATGGCTGCCATGAAAAGCCGCCTACGCGATTTATCACGTCGCATGCCTTAATACCAGTAAGTTTAAAAAATCTCCTCAACGTCGTGCCAAAAAGACAAAATCACCAATAGATAAACTTCAACAACAACGAACACCTGAACTTAACAAGAACCCGTCAATATTCCCATGCTTCAAACGCCAGCGGCATCTTATTTAACAAATCCCGTCGCTCGCGCCAGTTGGGGATAAACCTATCCATATGCCTCTGGAAGCGTTCATTATGGTGACGTTCCAGAAGATGAACCAGTTCATGCACCAGTATGTACTCCAGACACTCCGGTGGCTTCTTAACCAATTCCAGATTGAGCCAGATTCGTTTTGTTGTGGTATTGCAGGTGCCCCAAAAGGTTTTCATCTTTTGATGCCCCAGAATGTTGGGGGAACGCCCGTTTTTCCTGCCAGCCGGGGAGTAATCTGGCAACTTGTCGCTTCAGTTCATGACGATAAAATTCTGTTAATGCCAGCACCTTATTTTCATTGCTGGTTCCCGGCTGGACATAAAGCTGGAGCTTATTATTCCCCGCGACTTTCACTTCATGGCGACCCTGACGTTCAATCACAAACAGGCGATATTTATGGCCCCAAAGATAGTGGCATTCTCCGCTGACCATCTCCCGTTCTGACTGGCGGGGTTGTCTGGCGAAATCTTGCTGTTGTTTTATTATCCAGCGAAAGCGGGAAGCGACTGCCATCCGAATGGCGGTTTCCGTCATATTCTCTGGGGCCGAAACTCGCACTTTACCATCGGGCGGCAGGACGCTAATATGCAGATTCTTAATCGCTTTTCGATTGACCTGCAAACACAGCGTACCTATCTGCATAACTGGCATCAGTGATACTCCTTCTGCTGGCGTGCAAGGCCTATAACCTCATCAATATCGACATCATAACTGGCGGTTTCTTCACGCAATGCTTTGCGGATTTCTCGTTCCTTGAAACGGTCACCGACCCACTCCGCTTTTTTGGTGTAACGGATAACGGTATCAATACACTGTGCCAGCGTCTCATCACGGCCAAAGTTGTCATAGAACGCGCGTTTAGCTTGTGTATCCATTGAATCTGGATAGGAGGTGCAGGCGGTTTGTTCCGGGCGAATGACTTGTTTACTTAAATCAAGGATGCGTTCCAGATACTGTTGATAGTCCAGTGCATTTTGTCGGCGCAGAGTAATCAGTTCGTCCAGTAACAGCGACATGCGTCCGTAATATTTCGGGTTAACCGGATTTTCATCCACGATGGTTTTACGCACGTTATTTTCGATGGTTTCCGCCATGGCATCCTGATTATTACGCAGATCATAGGGCAGGGCTGAGAGCGCTGCGGCACCCTCTCGACAATCAGTTCGATCAGGCTTAACTCTTCGAAATCCATCAGCATTTCGCTGTGGTCGGCGCGGACGTACATATCCAGCAATTGGCGCATGGCGGGTTCAAAGCGTTTCATATCCAGCAGATCACCACTGGCCAGTTTAATTTCATAGCGCAGTGTCTCGAATTCAGCGACTTCAGTGCGAATGCGTTCTGCCTCTTCGATGGTGTAACCCGCTTCCGGCATTTCATTCGCCAGGTTGGCGTAACTGCGTAGCAGACGGGCGACATTCTGGTAGAACGACAAACGCAGCGCCTCTTTTTCGCTTAACTCTGTCTGGTTTTCCCCTGACTGGCCGCAGAAGTAGTGCTGATAATCCTGCAAGCTGCGCGGTGCTTTCACGGGTTCGCACAAGCTGCGCACCACTTCCAGAGCGCTGTCGAGATCCAGTTGCGCCTGCACCAGTCTGTTTTTCAGCAGGCCATCAACATCTTCCTGATCATAATCGTCGAATGCGCCCGTGGTGTAATCGGTTATCGCTTTATCCAGTGAACGGAACAGATCTTTATAATCAATAATATAACCGTACTCTTTATCTTCCCCATCCAGTCGGTTTACCCGGCAAATCGCCTGAAACAGCGTATGATCAGCCATCGCCTTATCGATATAGAGATAGGTTGCAGACGGCGCATCAAAGCCAGTCAGTAGCTTATCCACCACGATAAGCAGGCGCATTTGCCCTGGTTCATCAATAAAGCGCTGTTTAACTTGTCGCTCGAACTCAGCGGTTCGTCCGGCGACTTTCTCTTCGCTTTGTTCAAAGTAGTCGGCCAGCATTTTGCGATAGGTCGAAAATTTAAACAGCTTTTCGGTCAGGCCCGCACCGGTTTCTTCACCTTTGACGCTGGTGGCATCAGGGCGAAAGCTGGTCACAATCGCCACTTTTCCCGCCAGATCGGTCTGGCTGAACATCTCGAAAACCTTACAAGCCTGATACACGCTGTTGCATACCAGCATCGCGTTACCGCGCCCGTCCATCAGGCGTGGCCGGGTGTCCATATCCAGCAGAATATCGTTCACGATCTGCTCCAGCCGTGACTTGCTGGAGAGCAATTTCTGCATGGAGCCCCATTTCTGTTTTAGTTGGGTTTTGGCTAAATTCGACAGGCCGCGTGTTTTCGCTTCAAACCAGTCATCGACCTTCTTCTTGGATGTCAGGTTTTGATCAATGTCACGAGCCTCATAGCGCAGATCCAACACGACGCCATCCGCGACCGCTTCATCAAACTTATAGGTGTGAATATAAGGGCCGAAAACCTCCACCGACTTTTTCTTATCTTTCTTCATGAGCGGTGTGCCGGTAAAACCGATAAACAGGGCTTCCGGCAGAATGGCCGTCATGGCGTTATGCAGTTTGCCTGACTGCGTGCGGTGGCACTCATCGACAAACACGAACAGATCGCCTTTGGCACGGAATGATTTTGTCAGGGATTGCTGTAACTCGTTGATAAATGAGTCTGTTGCTGCATTGTCTTCCGCTTCGCTGCGACGACCGAATTTATGCACCAGCGAGCAGATGAGCCACGGATTAGGATGATTGAGTGTTGCGATAAGATCGTTACCGCTTGAGGTACGATAAATGTCTTCATCGACTCCCATAAACACGTTTTCGATCTGTTCGTCCAGTTCGGTTCGGTCAGTCACAATCAGTACGCGGGCATTCGGCACGTTTTCTCGGATCCATTTCGCCAGCCAGACCATCGTCAGGCTCTTTCCCGATCCTTGCGTGTGCCAGATGATCCCGCCTTCACGGCGGGCGATAGATTGTTTAGCGGCCTCGACGCCGAAAAACTGATTATGGCGACAGAGTTTTTTCACCCCATAATCAAAGGCTATGTAATTGTGGACGATATCCAGCAGCCTTGACTTGTTGCAAATGCGGCTTAAGTGAAAATCGAGTTGATGCGTATAGCTGCTGGGATGGTCTTCTTTCCACTCCAGATAATATTTTTCCGGTGTTTCCGTGGTGCCGTAGCGCAGCCCCTGCGTATCATTACCCGCCATGACAAGCTGCATGGTGGTGAAAAAATGGCGGATAAAAGTTTTCTTTTGATTGTCGAGGTTTTGCCGTATGCCTTCGCTGACGTTGACTGATGAGCGTTTTAATTCAATCACGCCCAGTGCGATACCGTTAACGTACAGCACCAGATCTGGGCGTTTGGTATATTCGCCTTTCACCGTCACTTCATCGGCGATAGCAAACTCATTGGCCTCGGGGTGCGCCCAGTCAATCAACCACACGGTTTGATGTTGTTCGCCAGCGCCTTCTTTTTCCTTCACCCCATAACGTAGCAGGCGGTAGACCTCTTTATTAGCCTGATACAGCTTCTTACCGTCACCCAGCGCAGCGGCGGAATCAAGTTGACGAAGTGCTCGGGTGATAAGAACATCACTAACGCCGCGCCGTTTCAGCCATGCGCGCAGTATTTGTACATCAATATTGTTGTCACCGGCATATCCGTCACGTCGGCTCAGATAGCGGTATCCCTAAATCCTGAACAAAAAACTGAATCAAACGCTGCTGTGTGGCGCGTTCGCACTGGCCAACGGTACTCAAAAGGCGCTCTCCTTGAACCTGTCTATCAGATTATTTTATTTACCATACCGGGTTTGGGCAGTGCGCAACATTCTCAGCAATGGAATGCCATGACGCGGTTAATGGCGAATTGCAGATTATTATCATCAAACAACTTCATCTTGCGATTGGCCCACTGCTCGCCCGCAGGCCATTGGTGCAGCCCTTCTTTAATCGAATCCAGAGTGGGCTGGCATTTGCCGCAGCTTATCAACCAGTCTACGGTCGCCAGCAACTCCATACCGAACGGTGATTCAAAGCCATCTATTAACTGGCTAACCTGTTCCAGGGCGGGTAACCATGTTTTCGCTTCACTGTTCAGATAAGCGCTGACGTGGTCTTTTTCCCGATCGTTAAACCAGATCACATCCAGCGGCTGGCTATCCGGGATGCGTTTTCCGCTTTTAAATAGTGACCGTCCAGCGCATTAAGCAGGTGGTTCAGGTTTGGTGCGTAAGGGCCGTAATAGTGCGTTTCAAACCGCAGTTGTAGCACATCTTCCTGTTGGTGCAGTGCAATGGCGCGTTGTAAAAGCCACGCCAGCTTTTGAATTTCCAGCAGGCTGCATTCCATGCCCAATACCCAGTAACGGCGAACCAGTTCAGCGATCATCGCTCTGGCGGGGTGAGCTTTTACACCGGTGCTTTTAGCCACGTTTTGATATTTTCGGTTGGCTCGTAAATCAGAATGTCGATGTCCTGAAGATCGCCCAATGTCGCTTCAATCCGCGCCCGCACGTCCGGCCAGTTCAGGCCGCCGTTGCCTGCGCCCAGCGGCGGAATAGCGATGGACTGCACCCGCTCTTCGAGCAAAAAGCGGCGTAAGTCTTGCAAGCCGTCTTCAATCCACTCCATACGGGAGTCGGCGCGCCAGTGCTGCTTGGTGGGGAAGTTGACAATCCAGCGCGGTCCCATCAGTTCGCCGCTTTCAGTAATAAACATTTTGCCGGTCATCACCTGCTGGTGTTTACAGGCGAGGGCATAGGCTTTCATATTGTCGGGGAAGCGTTCTTTAAACATCAGCGCGATGCCTTTACCCATGACACCGACGGTATTAACCGTATTCACCAGTGCTTCCACGGGTGCATCCAGTAAATTGCCTTGCGTATATGTGATCATGAGAAGTACCACCCGGCCCGTGCGTGAACGGGGATTGTCAGATTGCGTTGCGACAGCCACTGTTCTAAGTGTAACTTGACGTCGTTGTTGTAACAAACCATCCCGCTCAGCAGTGTGACAGGGCAATGTTGCCAAATCAGTGCTTCGGCTTGATAGCGCTCAAACCTGGCGGGGTCGTCGGGGTCACGGCGAAAATCCCGCCGTTGCAAAATGGGCCAGTCGAGCTGGTCGAGTCTGTCCAGAGTGGTGTAGTAGTTGGCCCAGTGATAGTAGGCGTGGCTATCGGTAAACACGAAAGGCACATGTTGCGCCGCCACGGAACGCAGACTGCTGACCAGAATAACGATTTCCTCATTGTGGCGTTGCATAATGCCGCCGCGCCCGCTGTGAATATTCATCAGCATGGGCGAGAAGGGCGTAAAGTAAAACGGCACATAGTCATGCAGCGTCCCCTCCGTACCGACCGGCACCGGATGCCCGGCGCGTCTGTTGATAAGCTCCGGGTTGCCGATAGGGATCCAGTTTTCCGCCTGCACCGGGCTGTTGCCGCAATGCAGGCCGTTGTCCAGTATCCACGGGATATTGTCCCGATGGACAATGCGCCAGATCAGGGCTTTTTGTGGGTTGAGGCTGGCGCTGTAGTCATGAACCATGTGCTTTCCCTTCTATATTAAGCGGGTTTTGCCGGTTAACAGCTCCTGCATCATTCCCTGCTTAAGTTGCCGGGTTTTCTCCAGACGTTGTTGCAGGGTTTGTATTTCTTGGTCCATATCGGAAAGGATGGCGGCGATGGCGGTTTGTTCTTGCTTATTTTCCGGACACTGCATTTTATAAGACTGAATAGCCTGGAATGGAACTCTCTTGTGTCCAGCACTGCCAACCATGTCTATTTTCAAAGTCGACCTGAAATGAATGTTGGTTGTCCAATAATAAATAAAAGCGGATTCTACGTTTTTCTTTGCTCTCAAAACATGAAACTCTGTACTACCGTATCCAATATTGGTTCTTAGCATTTCAGTGTGGCACCCTTTACCATTTTCAAAACAAGGAGTTATTTTTGCGACAAGAACATCCCCTCTTTCAAAATAAGTAAGTCCGGGTTTGATATCACACTTTTCATTAATAAGTATGTTGATAGTTTTGCACTATCTGAAACATCCTGCATACCAATGAATGATACTTCTTCAGTATCATTCAACGTTTTTTTTGATTACAGTAGGTTCAAATAGATTACCAAATTCTACATAATTCCAATCCTCAGGGATTTCCCCTAACTCACTCTTTTATAACCTTTAACCGTCCCATCTTCCCGCAATGCAAACTGTGGCAAACGAGTTTTACCTGTCAGTAATTGCTGCATGGCGGCGCTTTTAATGGCTTGTTTTTAGTAAGTAATTTCACCAGGGTAATAATGCAATCATTAACGTCAGTTAATGCTTTAGCTATTGTCGCTTGTTCAGTTTCATTTGACGCAATCGCAAATTTCAAACTTTTGACTTGAGAGAAATTCAGTCCTTCTCTGTTTCCCCCAGCCTGATAGCTATCAATCTGTTTTTGCCCAAAATTTGAATTAATTAATTCAACCAATAATGACGGTTTGAGTTTTTAGCATCTGTTCTGATGATGCAAACGTGTTGGTTAACATTACCACCTGCAATCCGAAAATCAGCTTTAGCACATCGACCGATAGATGCTCCTGTTATGTTGAGTAAAACATCATCTTGCTGAATTTCTGAACCAGAGAATGTGTTATGGATATCATCTGTAATGTGAGCGACATCGGTAAGATCTAATCGTCCCCAATCAATATTTTGACTACGAACAAAAGGACGTCCGCTATCAACGTAAATAGATGCCCCACCTGTTGGTGTTTTCCACTACCAACTTTGGTTGTACAGCCATCAATCGAGATTACTAGCCAATCTTCCGGAATCACTCCCACCTCAGTCAGCTTATATCCCGCAGGCACGGCTTTCCCTGTCGCACCCGACTGCTGTTTTTCTGTCACTGGATTTTGCATTGCCATCACCATACCAACCCCATTGCCCGCAAATGCCCGGCGACTTTTTCGCTCAACGCCTCAATGGCGTTCTCGATCACCGGTAACGGTTCCGCGTAACGCTCTTCCAGTTCTTTTACCCGCTCCGCCAGTTGCTGGGTGATACGTTCAATCTCGGCTTTGATGCTCGCCTGCAAGGTTGCCAGCCATTTATCCTGAACCACCAGTTCCTTGATCGCCGCCTCGTCCAGTATTGGGTAGTGCTTAAACACGGCGCGATCCAGCGTGTCCTGTGCGTCTTTCTGTGCTTTTTGGCACTGGTTTCTGCTTTAATCAGCGCCAGGCAGCGGTTTAGCGCCGCCAGTTCGTCCGGGTCGGCGGTGGTGTGCTTAAGGCGGGCCAGGCGGGCATTTACCAGCTTTTGCGTCACCTTATCTTTGTCGTTCTTCGCTTCCGCCAGCAGGTCTTCTTCACCGGCCTGTTCTTCAACAAACTCGGCTAACTGGCGGCTGGCTTCCTCGCTGCGTGCCTGCGCGGCGTTGAGGGCATCCAACAGTTGCGGGAAACAGCGCTTTTCCACCAGTGAACGGGGTAATACGTCAACCTTGTAGCGCCGTTTGGTAAACTCAAAATCGTGCGTTTCTTTCCAGATGTTTTTGCCATCCTTGCCTTTTACCGGCATAAGCTCACGGATTTGTGCGGCGACTTTCCAGCCGTCTTGCGTAATTACGTACACATCGTCCTGCATGGTGTCGAACCAGTAGTCCATTAGAATCTGGTACACGCTGTATTTGTTCAATAGTTCACTGTTGGCGTACTGTGCCAGCAACATTTCGCCGATATCCTGTATCAGTTCTTTCGGTTTATCACCTTTGCCGATGTTATCCAGTGACGACTTTTGCACCCATGCCTTAAACGGCAGTAAGCTGCGGGTGGCGAAATCCTTAAATTCCTCATGCGCCAGAATAGTTGGTTTAACCTGCTGCGCTTCGACCCGCGCCTGACAGTAGCCGGGGCGGGCGTCTGTAAACAGCACGCCGCGCAGAGTAGGAAATACCCGCCAGTAGTCCTGTAAAGCATCAACATCACGCACCGGAATCCCCCTTGTAGGTGGGCGGCCAGATCGTGCAGATCTTCCGGCTCGCCGCCGTCGATATAGCGGGGGATATTCAGGTTGTAATCATTCTGTTCGCTGGCGATCTCACTTAACGGTACCATCCGGCTGTAGCCAGGCACGGCGCGTTGATGGTTGAACACATCCACGATACGGTGAATATCCCTGCTGCGCAGGCGGTTCTTGTTACCGTCTTTGATGAAGCCTCGGCTGGCATCGATCATAAAAATGCCTTTGCGGCTGTGGGCGTGCTCTTTATCAATGACGATAATGCACGCCGGGATGCCGGTGCCGTAAAACAGGTTGGCCGGTAAGCCGATAATGCCTTTGATATACCCCTGCTTGATCAGGTTTTCGCGGATGGTCGCCTCAGCGTTACCACGGAACAACACGCCGTGCGGCAGGATCACCGCCCCTTTGCCGGTGCTTTTCAGGCTTTTGATGATATGCAGTAAAAGGCGTAGTCGCCGTTTTTTCCGGCGGAATTCCCCAGATGAAGCGTTCAAATGGGTCTTTCTTCAGATTCAGCCCGTTGGTCCAGTTTTTATTGGAGAATGGCGGGTTTGCTACCGCGAAATCAAAGGTTTGTAGTCGGCCATTGGCGTCTTTCCACTGCGGATCGCTCAGCGTATTGCCCTGACAGATAGTAGTTACGGCGGTGGCGTTGTTGTGCAGGATCATATTCATCCGTGCCAGCGCGCTGGTGGCGTTATCCATTTCCTGCCCGTAGAGCGACAGCCCACGGCGGGTTTCATCTCTGACTTTCAGCAACAGTGAGCCGGAGCCGCAGGTTGGGTCGTACACGGTAGCATCCTGCGGTGTTTCAGGCGTAATGCCAATCACCTTCGCCAGAATGCGTGAGACTTCCGCCGGGGTGTAAAATTGCCCCTTACTTTTGCCGGAGTCGGTGGCGAAGTGGCGCATCAGGTACTCATAGGCATCCCCAGCAGGTCGTCGCCTTCGGCCCGGTTGCCGGACAGATCCAACCCCTCAAAGAGGCCGACCAGCTTTGACAGGCGGTCAACCATTTCTTTGCCTTTGCCGAGCTTGTCTTCGTCGTTAAAGCTGGCTTCGCTAATGACGCCTTTGAGGCCGTTTTCTTCCGCCAGCTTTTGCAGAATGATGTCAATTTTTCGCCGATTTCTTTATTGCCTTTCAGCGCAACCATATCGTCAAAGCTGGCCCCTGAAGGGATGACGATCATACCGTCGGGGTCGCCTTTATACTTGTCGGAAACGTACTTCATAAACAGCAGGGTTAGCACATAGTCCTTGTACTGGCTGGCATCCATCCCGCCGCGCAATTCGTCGCAGCTTGCCCACAGGGAGGAGTAGAGTTCGGTTTTTTGATAGCCATTGAAGATCTCGTGTTGTTCAGAGATGTGCCGTGAGCAGGTTACAGCAGATCGGTGTTCAGTCCGGCGGCTTTCAACCGACGGGTTAAGTTACGCATTTTGCTAAATTCAGTGCCAAGACTCTGGTTCAGACCGGTGCCTTCGCAAAAGGCTTTTGCCGTAATGTGTTCCAGTTCGTCGGCGTATTTGATCATTTGCAGATGTAATTCCGCAATATACTGGTTACGCGGCGCGTTGCTGAGTGCCTGCCGGATACGGTGATAAATCTCGTTTTCGTTCATGTTTTCATTCATCAATAAAGGCAACCGTCGCGGTGCGTAAGTTAGCTAAATTAGCTAACTTTGATCCCCTGCTCAAGCATTACCGTGGCAGACGGGGCGGATTGTGTGCTTTATGTGCGGAGAAAATCGCTTGCGGTTAATTCATCACCGCGTTATCTTTCCTGCGCACCTGCAAAATCAGGTGCCGGGATTGGTCTCCTGAAATACTTCATCGGCGACATAGGACGCGCCAGCGTCTTTTTTTTATGTCGTACGCACGGCTACATCTCAATGGTGGGCTGGGCGGGGGCACCGCAAGGTGCGCCGGTGTCCGATGAGGCCGGTAAGACCAACTCCGTTCAGTCCACCACCCGCAAGATTGGTCTCTTCGGTGGTGGTGATATCTCTACTCATCGGAGGCTGCCTTATGGCTACGATCACTACCCACACTCACCCATTACTTACCGTTTCTTTTAACGCCAAAACGGATTTCATCGTGCTGGCCGACCACTGCGAACGCCTCGCCGAAGCTCTGACTGAAAACGACGACCCAGCGTTAAGGTTGGCACTGTGTGACAGGCTTGCTGCTTGCCTTGCACTGCTGAGGCCCACACTGAGTGAACCCATTCCGCGACATCTGACCGAACGCCTCACCGTGAATACGCTTCCAGCGATCTCTCCTTGTCCTGAACACGATTCCGAACTGCTCTGTGATTACAGCTTTACCCTCGCTCAACTGATGGTGGGCTACGTGTTACCGCAAAATATGGCGCGGGTGTTGACCGTGCTGTTGGGGGAACTGGTTTGCCATTTTGCTGCAGGGCTGAAAGCACCGCGCTGGGTTCGTACTGCGGACGGTGTGAAGTTTATTGATGAGGTGGCCGAATGAATCAACAAGACTGGCATCCCGCCGATATTATTGCGGCGCTGAAAAAGCGGGGAACATCGCTGGCGGCGGTGTCACGTAACGCTGGGCTGGCTTCTTCCACGTTGGCAAATGCGCTGAAAAGGCACTGGCCCAAAGGGGAACGGCTGATTGCGGAAGCGTTAGGTTCATCACCTGAACAAGTATGGCCGTCACGCTATAACGCATAACCGAACCCCGTTCAGAACCCAATCCCCAAAAGCAAAAAACCAGCCGTTAGGCTGGTTTCTTTAAATTAGTGGTGCCGGACTCGGAATCATTCAGCTTTCTATTAAGTTGAAATGTAGCATAAATTTTAATCATGGCTGTTGTCAAGACCCGTAGGTTGACCCGTGTTTTTGCTGGTAGAATAAAAGTTTCCGCATTATGAAAAAATGAGTTAGGTCCGTCCCCTTTGTAAATTTCTTCCTGTTGCCTTTTCGCATAGTGATCTTCTCGGGATACGTAATTAGTATTCTGGAAGATCTTTAAAAGTGAATAGCTTAGTTTACTAGCATGTTTATACCACAAACTTTTTTCACATCTAAGGCCCTAAATTTAGGGCCATTTTATTAACTTATTTAGGGCTAAGATTTTAGTAAAACTTCAGAGATCTCTTCAATAATTGCTGAGTACTTGGCAATCTCTTCATTAGAAAAACACTCAAATTTATCGTTGAATTTAATCAATGATATTAAATATGAACGATATCCAGCTAATTTATTGGAAAATTGGGAGCTATAAAAACTCTGCACAAATGCAGCTGCATTTTTTTATATCTAACACTTGGCTTTTTACTGAAAAACTTTTTTACATATATGCTCTTTAGAATATCCTTTTTATATTTATCTAATGCTTTTCGTATCAAGTATGTTTTCCAATTAGATATTCTCAGATTTCCTCTTTCACCGCCACCGTCTTTATTTTCAATTACATAGCCATTCAGTGAAACTATACCTTTCTTAAATATCTTTTTGTGCGTATTGAGGGATAGTCCTGCCATGTTAACAATAGATGATATTTCGTTATCAAAATACTCACTTCCAAGAAGTTTATCTTTTCCGGAACTTGAAAAAGCATATCATCAGCGTAACGAGTATAAGTAATACCTCTTTTATCACAAAGGTTTTTAATCACAATATCTAATTTTCTGAAAATTATATTGGATATGAATGGCGATGTGGGAAATCCCATTGGGAATATTCTCTTTTTTTATCATTAAAATCTATTTCAATAGATAAACTATTCAAAAATGCATCAATTAATTTTATTTTATTATTTACCAAGTATTCATCTTCAAAATAAGATTTAAAGCAATCTCTTGTAAAGTTGTAATTAATATTATGAAAGAAATTACATAAGTCAATTCGACAAAAATTCTCACCATAAATATGAGGCTCTAAAAAGTGCAAGTAGCTTAGTTTCTTACGATAGGCAATTGGGAGAGCTAAGTGGGACTTTTGTAGAAAGTTTCTTATAAGCCTTTCTTGTATTTTTTTATGTGGAGAACTGTTTTTAATAGAGAAAATGTTCTATTGTTCGATGAGATTTTTTGATAATCATCATTGGTAATATTAGGAACCCCGCGAGTAATAATAATATCATCGCCGAAAGTTTCTCTTAGATAGAAGTTTTTGTAAAAATCGCTATTAATTTTTGTGATGCTATGTTTCATAAAAAAGCTTCCTCTTCGATACCAATAACATCTTTACACCCCGTGAGGCTTAAAGCGGCTTGGCGGACGCAAAGTAATCCGAGCTAGTGTTTGCTGGAGCAAGTGACGGCATGCGTCAACTCATTTGAGTCCTCCAGCTTCTATCGAAGAAGAAGCATGATCGATGATATGTGATAATTCAGGGAAAGCCAAGCGGAAATTTTTCCCAACCTCTTCTTTATTGAGGCTAGCATAATATTTTAGGCTAAAATCAATGAAGCTTGTAACCCATCCGGAGGTTTTTCCCATGTAAGGAACTAAAAAGAGAAGTTTTCCGATTTCATTTCTTTAATACAATCTAATATGTTTTGATTAATCGGTTTTTCATCGATTTTGTAATGCATTTCTATACTCACTAAAGTTTCAGTTTTGCCACTAAAAGCAAGTCGAAGGACTGCCAGCTGATCCTTTACATCAGGGATTTTTCTTTAAATTCCTCAATTATTTCTTTCACATATCTAAGTTTAATAATCTTCAATAATCTAATATGACGTAGTGACAGGTCATGGTTAGTCTTACTGTTCGAAAATATTTTCGAAAAAAGTTTTTAGATTGAGTATTAATATCATGTTTTTGTAATAA
The DNA here is from genome assembly GCA_021907015.1 of Pectobacterium sp. PL152. Classification (GTDB taxonomy): domain Bacteria; phylum Pseudomonadota; class Gammaproteobacteria; order Enterobacterales; family Enterobacteriaceae; genus Pectobacterium. The sequence continues at coordinate 3,145,317 of CP091064.1, forward strand.
AGCGTCAATCATTTTGGATGGGTTTTTATTATTTATGCCATAATCATTCATTATTACATCCCTAATCCATAAAGAAAATAACTCTAAAGAGAGTTCATTAATTAATGAACCTTCTATAGTTGTTGATGTATAAAAACATTATCTCTGGAGGATAGGAAATTTACTCCACTAATAACTCTTCCAATGCTAAACTGTTTAAATCTTAAACCATTGTTATTAAATGTCACTTTTCTTCCGTCTTGGCTGGAAAGAAATTTGGCAGTGTCAAAAATGGATTTCTGCGTCTCGAGAAATAATCTAGTTTATTATTTTTTATTGCTTTGTTAATAATTTCTTTTCCTTTTGCATTGAAATTAAATTTTGAATTTGAGAAGTCAATTACAGCTATCTGATCAATATCTTTTACTATTAGAAATGGAATGGCTGCATTTGAATAACCTGGGTTTATGTTTTTCAACATCACTTCATCACAATCATACACATCTAGCCTTTTAAGCACAGGAAACAGCTTTTGTAAGTTATAATTTCTAAAAAGTTCAACTTCCGTGGCTCCTTCAACAAATAGTATGTATTCACTAAAGAAAAGACGAGCTTCATTGTCGCTAATCATATTTATAAATCTAGCATCATCATATTTAGAATTTAGCTTAGATACTTTAGTTGCACCATCACTTCCTTTTGAAAAATGTAAAACCTGCTGGTTATCTAAAAAAGATTTCAGTGTGAGTTTTAACAAACTTGAAGAGTGAGTGCTAAAAATCAATTTTGGATATGGCGTTGAATATTTATTGGTCTCAATTTCTTTAGAGGTTTTATCGTATTTTTATATGTTAGGCTTAAGTTTTCAATAAAACTTTCGCTAAGCTTTGGATGTAATCCAATTTCAGGCTCATCAATATATATAATTGGATTGATAAATTCTGTTCTTGTTAATGATATTAATAAACTAAGTATAACCTCAAGGTATTTATGTGAGTTTGTACCATCAGACTGAACATGTAAGTCCTCACCTTTATTTGTGAAAATATCGCCGTCTAAAACTATCTTGAGATAGTTAACTACTTTATCTTTATAACTGTAAGGCTTTGTGTGAATTGCACTTTCAACTCTTTCTATATATTTTTATAATTCCCTCTTTTAGTTGATATTTTCTCATCTAAGAAAGCAAGTAAATCCTCTTTTTTACCTCGGAAAAATTAAAGGAGTTTATACTGCTGACCATTTTCCATATACTATTCCAGTCGTATAGGTTAATATGTCTCGTTTCAATATAGAAAAAGGAAATAGGGTTTTAATTAAACGCCGGGCATTAGGATCTTTAATTGACCAGGTTACAGAATCATCTTTAGAAATTGTGAGTGTTATACTGTAAGTACTTTTCTTATGAAAAGAGAAAATGAGGGGGAAAACTAACCTAAGCGGCTTTCGAGTAAATGATTGCGGCTTAAATAATGTATTGTAGATATGTTTATGAAAGCGACCATTGTTGTTGGTATTCATTACAATTTTTTTATTCTTGTTACATCATAAGTCAATGTTATTGATCCCGATGGTGTGTAACTAGAATGAAAATCAGGAGGTATTACCTTTATATCATCAAGCTTATCGTAGAAGTATCTCAACATTTTCATGAGATTAGACTTACCAGCATTATTCATTCCTATAATACAATTTATATCCTCTAGTGAATTTATTATTACATCATCAAAAGATAATAAGTTTTTTATCCTTATACTTTGTAAACCCATGAAAGATGCTCCTTGTGAAAATAAATTATCGTATTTTTAGATTGTTAAATATTCATTTGTGATTTTTAATTTATAGTATCGATTGATTTTTTCTAGATTATTATATGTACAAGGCGAAACTACAAGCACCCATTTTTACTAGTGTATCATTTTTTAACGCTATTACTTGTAAGTACCCCAGTAAACCTAACCATTCACTTTTAGAAATTTTTCAACATACTGATACTGATACTGATACTGATACTGATACTGATACTGATACTGATACTGATACTGATACTGATACTGATACTGATACTGATACTGATACTGATACTGATACTGATACTGATACTGATACTGATACTGATACTGATACTGATACTGATACTGTAGATGGAGTTATATCTAAAATGTGGTTCGAAAACATTGAATCCGTCTCAAATCCCCCAAAACATCAGATTAATAGCATCCTTTATCTCATCTGAGTAGTCGCCAAGATCAGCGATTTCTCCACCAATTACCTCAACAGGAACACTCGACAGCTCAGTAGTCATCATCCGATAATCTTCGCCGTCGATGCGAATCAGAGGGAACAATGTTTTATTCACTTTCTCAGACAGGTGATGTGCTTCGATAAGCGGGATGACCATACGCCGCTTTGGTGTCTCGACAATATCACTTTGTACATCAACAAACATCTTGTAGTTACTGGTTCTTTTATATTCATAAACAATGAATTGCATGATCACCAGTTCCTGTTTTCATCCGCAAAGGAGCCATGCTGCGCAATAAATCGGGCGACTTCTTCCATCCCTTCGCGGTTTTCCTTCTTCCACTCCTCAGCCTTGATGCGGCGGGCTTCTTTGCCAATGGCATCATTCACCAGCCCGGAAATGTTGACTCCGGCAGCACTCAGAACCTGATAGTTGTCTTTGTCTACGGTAACACTGACGCGGTGTTTCATGATGGTGCTCCTCTCTTGTACATACTTTGAGTATATACTTCAAATGATTGTTCAGCAATTAGCCAAAATTCAACTCCAACCCCTTCAACTCCTCAACCGTATAAACCCGAAAAACATTACGGTGCTTCGTTTTCAGCGGGATGTGCTGATGATCCACGATGGCGTATTTCACGCTATTGAACATCCGTTCAATAGCTCGCTTTATCTGCGGATCGGGCACGATATAGAAGATGTACATCCAACGTTTTTGAGTACGAATTATCAAATGCTGGGTGATAATCGCCTGATAACGTGCCTTGGTTTTCAGATGGCGTTCAGTCTCAACGGCGATAACGGTTCCGTCTGGTAACGTTATCACCCCGGCTGGGCGATGATATACCTCATAGCGGCTGCGGAATGTTGAATCAGCGCCGCTGATCCACCCATAAGCGCCTTTCTTCTCAAGAAGGAGCCGTGCTAGCTGACGATCAAGGCGCTGCATCAGCGTCCAGCCAGTGACTTTCGAGGGCTCAAACCGTGCAGGAAAACCATCCTCATGGGGTGTGGCAACAACGGATAATCCGTCGTTGGTGATCCCCACAGAGAGATTTTCACCATTCTGGTGTTTATTTCATGCTTTTGGACCAATCCCATGTCGATGGCTTTTGCCAGCAACAGATACAGCGGCTTGTGATTTTTAAAATCAAAAAGCAGCATCAGGGTTTTAAAATCGCTGTAGGTTTCTTCTTTCAGAAAGGTGAGCAGAAGTCGCATTTTTTCGTGACTACGCGCCCGGCGTTCACGGTAATCAGAAATCAGCATGGTTCCTCCTTCGTATTTTACTGGGGTGTTCGCTCTTTCGGTTTTATCGCCTCATTGCATGGGGGAATACCTTCGCCCACTGGTATGAGTCGACGTCATGAGGCGATCTTGTGGGGATAAAGAGGTGACCGCGATGCGGTCATGCGCCGGAAAATACCTTTCCCGGCACAGAACGGCGTGCGCCAGTTCATGCGGGCTGGACGCCCTTATTGCCTGGCACATGGGGGTAATGTCGCGGCTGGACGCCACGCCAAAACCCCCAACGTCAAGGCGGCACACCGTCGCACGCTACGCGCGACTACCCCCTTTGAGACGCCGTTTTTAGCCCACTTTTTCTTTTGCCCGTTCCGGTCAGCGAAAAAATGGGAAAACGCCTTCAAAGTGGGTAGTCGCGCCTCGCTACCGGCTTGTGGCCGGAGACTTAGCCACGACGGTGTGCGGGGCTTAAGCCCTCCAAATAAACCGACGCGTGGGCGCGTCTTTTTGCTCGCTGGGGCGGCAAAATTTATTCGGCTCCCCCCGGCCTGCTCGGTTTCCCTTGGGGAAACGCTCGCGGGTGGGTTTGGGCGACGCAAATTAGCAATTTCTGTGAAATTGAATTTACTTGCCTCACGCCACGGATGAATGCCCGCGAGGCGCAGGCATTCATCCGCCTAAACTCGTCGTGTCCTGCGTTGTGTTTGAATAGACTGTTGAGCGCGGTAAGCGTTGCGAAAATAAAACGTACTGGCATGTCTTCCCATGCTGAAATTAGCCAGTAGGGAAGGCTATCGGGAAAGGACGGTGTTGCCTGCAAACAACTCAATATCGGATGGGGTGAGTTATTGTTATTGAGTCACGAAAGCAAAAAGCCCTGACCGTGAGTCATCCACGGCAGAGCTTTAATCGGGCAGGCTATATTCAGATGGTTATCTGGCGGTGAGTGAGTGTGCTCGTTTGTGCATATCGGTAAGGGCAGGGATGAGTAAACTGATTGCGGTTAGTCCATGCCCCAACTGGCACAAGCTTTCTGGCGTCGATTCGCACACGTCATTATCGGCAAAGGTAATCAGCGCATCACCGATGAAGTTCAGGCAATGGCAAAGCCCGGCCTGTGTTTCGGCGCAATACTCAGTGACCAGCGAAAGTTCATCATTGCCCATGTTTGAAAAGTCCAGATGAGCCAGCGCGGCACTCATGGCGGAGTAACGGTTCTCATAATCCGGCAGTGATTGATAAGACGCGCCCGTGTTACTATCGGTGTCAGCCATAGCATTAGTCCTCATAATGTTGTGGTCAGAAGCCCGGTTAGTGTTCCTAGCACTGCCGGGCTTCGCTCTTACTGTTGCAAAACACCATGTAATTGCGGTGTAATTACAACTATACCATGCTATGGAATTTGTAATTACAATGTCAAGTGAAAAACAAAAACAGATCAGTATCAAATTCGACTGTCCCACGAGTTTCGTGCGCAATTAGAAGAACAAGCCCATAAGGATGGCGACAAGACATTGGCTACGTGGATCAAGCGTGTTCTGCGTAAGGAACCCAGACACGCGGTATTGAACCAAAAGGCTGAACAGTGGTTTGAGCCAGTGATATAGCAAATCCTAGAGTAGCAAAAGACGGTTGGCAGAATGCTCGAATGATTTTAAGACAACGCTCCTGACGGGTTTTCTATCACATAGAAATCCCGTCAGGAGCCAACAAGCGCAGCGCGTTAGCCAGCCGTGTAATTTCGCGCATAAATATACGGCGCGACGTAGCCCTCGCGGTTAACGTCCAGATAATCCGACCACCATTGCATCATTTCGATTCTGGCTTCCAGATGCTCGGCTTTATGCACGTAAGCAGCCCGCACGCCGTTGCGTTCTTTGTGACTCATCTGCCTCTCAATGGCATCCTTTGACCAGCGTCCGGACTCGTTCAGGGCGCTACAGGCCATGGTTCTGAAGCCGTGGCCGCAGATTTCGGTTTTGGTGTCATAGCCAATCACACGCAGCGCTTTGTTGATGGTGTTTTCACTCATCGGCTTGTTCAGGGTATGTGCGCCCGGAAAACGAAGACCGATTCGCCGGAATACGCCTGAATCTGTTTCAGCAGGGCGACCGCCTGCCGTGACAGAGGCACCAGATGTTCATCCTTCATCTTGGCTCCGCGTTCTGAGAACCTCACGCCGTTTACTGCCTCGCGCTGGGCGGGTACGCTCCAGATATGCGCTTTCAGGTTGAATTCATCCCAGCGGGCAAAACGCAGCTCACTGGAGCGTAGAAAGACATGCAGATTCAACTCCAGCGCCAGACGGGTCAGCATCCGGCCTTTGTAGTTCTCTATCTTCTCCAGCAGTTCCGGCAGGCGTTTCAGTGGTAGGGCGGGGTGATGTTGGGTCGCCACCGGGGTCACGACGCCATCTAAATCGTAAGCCGGATTATATTTGATTACTCCCTGCTGGACGGCGTGGCGCATGATTTTGGTCAGATGCTGGCGCACCCGTCCGGCGACGTCATGCACGCCTTTATCGTCAATCGCCTTAACCAACTGTGCCAGATGGCGGGTTTCAACCTGAGCGATGTCCATTGAACCAATAGCGGGGAAAACGTAGCGTTTCAGGCAGGTGAGAATTTTATCGGCGTGCGCGTCCGACCAGAGCTTAAGGCTGCTGGTGTGCCATGTCATCGCGACATACTGAAAGGTGCGGGATTCCTCAACGGCGGGGTTGTTCGATTTACGAAGCTGAGAAGGGCTGAGTCCAGACGCCAGTAGCTTACGTGCCGCATCGCGCTTTTCGCGGGCTTCTGCCAGTGTGATTTGAGGGTAGGGGCCAAAGGCCAGACGGTTTTCTTTACCGCCGAAGCGATAACGGAAATACCATAGCTTAGCGCCGCTGGGTGATACCGTGAGGTACAGGCCTTGCGAATCAGTGAGCTTATAAGATTTTGCGAGATGTTTCGCAGATCGGACTTTGCTGTCAGTTAACATATGAGGGTCACTCCCGTTCATCGAACTGAATGACCCGCAATCTGACCCACAAATTCCCCGATACGAAGGGATAAATCAAAACGCATCGGAAAAGATTTTCACGCCAACTTATTGAATCGCAACAACATAGGGATTGATAAGGAGGCATAAAAAAGGAAAGGTGGTGCCCGGACTCGAATCGAACCAAGGACACGAGGATTTTCAATCCTTTAGTTCTATTGTTAATCAAATGTAGAGTTTTTTTGGTGTGAGCATATACATCCTGATTAGTTATCAGGTGAATCTATATGCATGTAATTCCTGTAATTTCCACTAAAGGTGGGGAAGGAAAGTCTACTCAGGCCGCAAATTTGGCGGGGTTTCTGGCTGATGCTGGATTAAAGACTTTATTGATAGACGGCGATTACGCCCAACCTACATCAAGTAGTATTTTTGCTCTGGAGTATGAGGCTCCTTGTGGTTTGTATGAGTTGTTAATGCAAACCGTCAATCTCAACGATCCCACTCAAGTTATCTCCAAAACCGTTATCTCTGGGCTTGATCTCATTATCTCAAATGATCCTAACGCCCAATTGCCTACTGCGATGTTAAATGCGCCAGATGGACGTTTTCGTCTACGCAATATTCTCCAGCACCCACTTTTTTTCTCAATACGATGTGATCATCGTCGACTCACAGGGGGCTCGGACTATTATGTTGGAGCTCATTGTATTGGCGGCTACGAGCACTGCAATTGGCGTTATCAAACCCATTTTGCCGGATGTAAGAGAGTTTATACGTGGCACCATCCATATGATGGAAAGTTTGTTGCCTTTTGCTGCATTTGGACTGGTATTACCGCAGGTAAAAGTCCTCATCAATTGCATGAAATACACTCGTCGTGCAAAGGAAACATACAAGACCCTTAGCGAAATTATTGATACGGGGAAGTATAGCCAGCATAGCCAGTCAATATTAGTTTCTCTTTTAGATACATTTATTTATGACCTAGAGATTTATGTTGAGGGTCACTCTGCTGGTCAACCCGCCCATCGCCTTGAAAGTGAAACCAAACGTGTAAGTGATTCTGCTGCAGCGACGATGCATTCATTGGCGTGTGAACTATTTCCTCAGTGGAAGGATAAGTTTGATTCCGCAGTACCGTTCCAAATTAGTACAGATCGCGAGGACGTATGATGAAGACCCTCCATCGCGCAATCTGTTTCTGCTCCGATTCTCAGTATCGCGGTTTTGATGAGCAGTATGTCTTTTTCGAAACGGTAAATGATGAGGATGCCGGAGAACGCCTGCAAGCCATGTTATCTGAGGTCTGGGCTGTCCATGAATCTGCCGTGGGCATTTGTAATATCTCTTCGGAGAAACAACTGGTTCTTGATTCGCATGATGATTCTCCTGGACGTGGTGACAAGGCCCTGTTTGAAAATGGCTGGGATAATGGCTGCGTTCGGCATATTTCCCATAACGATTGGCCCTTGATGTTAGTTTCTCCCCGAACTCACGAGCGCCTGCTGAAAGCATTTCTGAGTTTGGAGGAAAGAAGTGTGGAGGCGAACCATGGCTGATCAAAAGGTAACGCCTCCTATCCTTTATTCCACGGGAGCAGAGCAATCAGTGCTGGGGTCGTTGATGATCGACAATGACCGCTGGGATGAGGTTGTTCTCATTATTGGTGAAAGTGACTTTTTAATCTCATGCATCGCGTAATTTTTCGTGAAATGGCTCGTCTGGTTGGTGCCGGGCAGCCTATCGACTTAATTACGTTGTCCGATTCACTGGAGAAGCAGGGAAACTCCCGTGAAGAACTTATTTTCGCCTATCTTGCTGAAATGGCGAAAAACACGCCAAGTGCAGCGAATACGGTAGCGTATTGCGAAATTGTTGCTAGGGACAGTCGTGCCAGACAACTTGCTGCTCTGGGGGCAGATTTGACTCAGCAGGTGAGCCAGCCTCGCGCTGATATACCCCAGATTATGGAGATGGCTGAACGGCGAATTATTGATATTGCAGAAAAGGCTGATCCGCAAAAGACAATTACCGTCATTGATGGGCTTGAAAAGGTTGTGGCGGAGTTGGAGGTTCGCCATCGTTCCACCAATGGTATCACTGGCACGGCAACAGGATTTATCGAGCTGGATGCAAAAACCTGTGGCTTACAAAATGGCGATCTGATTTTGTTGGCAGCCCGCCCTTCAATGGGAAAGACGGCGTTAGGGCTAAACATGATCACCGGAACGCTAAATCACAATAGTGCCAATGTTACTCAGATATACAGCCTTGAACAGCCTTCGACTCAACTTCTTATGCGTCTTATCTCTTCTATTGGGTTTGTTCCATTGCAAAACCTGCGTAGTGGCGATCTGACTGATGAGCAATGGTCACAGATTGGCTCGGCAGTTGATACCATTACTAAATGGCAAAAAGACTGGTTATCGATGATAGCAGCGATCTTACGCCAGCAATGCTTCGGGTAAGAGCACGCCGTAATGCCAGGAAGTACGGTAAACCCGCATTGATAATGGTTGACTACCTGCAACTCATGCGATGTCCCGGCATGGAGAATAGAACGCAGGAAATCGCTGAGATATCTCGTTCGCTAAAGTCTCTGGCCAAAGAGATGGACTGCCCTGTTGTCGCGCTTTCTCAGCTTAACCGTTCTCTGGAGCAGCGTGCTGATAAACGCCCCAATAATGGTGATTTACGTGATTCCGGTTCGCTTGAACAAGATGCGGATGTCACGTTATTTATTTATCGTGATGAAGTTTACAACCCGAATAGTCCAGATAAAGGATTAGCTGAAATTATTATGGGTAAACAGCGTCAGGGGCCAATAGGAACCATAAAAGTTCAGTTTGACGGGCGTTTCACTCGCTTCACGAATATGCCTTTCGATGCTCAGGAGGTTACTGATGGCGAGTAAACCGAAAGCGCTGAATATGACGGATGCGCTACTGATGCGAGGAAAATCGCCAGCTCAACAATCACAGGTCGCTGTACTACCTGTGAGTGAAATGGCGATGGTACTGACGCTCGACGAACTGCGTCCTAACCCCGATAACCCCCGTACGTCGCGTAACCCTAAATATGCGGACATCAAGGCGTCCATCCGTATGCGTGGTCTGGATTCATTGCCTAAAGTGACCAGAGACCCTGATGGTGATGACATCTATATATTTAGTGACGGAGGGAATACACGCTACCAGATATTGTGTGAGCTCTATCAGGAAACCGGGGATGAACGATTCTATCGGATCCATACGATATTCAAACCCTGGCCGGGACGTCTACAATGCGTGATTTACCATTTAGCCGAGAATGAAGTCCGTGGCGATTTAACCTATATCGAAAAGGCGTTCGGTATTCACAAGGCTCGGACGATTTGGGAAGAACAACTGGGGCGTAGTGTCACACTGCGTGAGCTTTCCGAACTGTTAAACCAGCAGGGTTATCCGATTGATAACTCAAGTATCAGCCGTATGGAAGATACGCTTAAATATTTGTATCCCCATCTGCCAACCTTGCTGAATTCTGGCTTAGCCCGTGTGAGAGTTTTACCACTATTAGCCCTACGTTCTGCGGCAGAGAAGACTTGGAAGGTCTATGCGAATGATGTGGCGAGCCAGCATACATCTGATTTTTCCGATGCCTTTTCTGCTGCCTGTAGTGCGTTCGATGACCCTGATCGGTATTCACTGGAAATGTTTCGTGATGAGCTGATTGGGGAGTTATTGAAAGCGCTGCCGCATCCTTCGCTCAACTACGATCGCTGGCTGATAGAGTTGGATCCCAAAGAGCAACAGCGCCGAGAATTATTTGGTGAGCCTCTGGCACCACCTGTTGTGCAAGAGCCGATCCGTCAGCCATTAAAAGAGAATATCACTCAGCTTCCGCCACAAACAGGGCCAGAGAATCCGGTCACTGGCTTACGTTCAGGGACGCTTGTCGGTGGAGTAACTCGCCCCGAGCCTGCTCCGAGTAACGTTCCAGAAACAGGGCTGACTCCTGATGCGGGTATGCAACCGATTGATGCAGGGGTAGCTTCCACTTTGCCATATCGTGCCGAGCTTCAGCCGGATCTCTACGGTGGCCAGACCGTGATTGGTGGCGAAACGCTAAGCCCTATGGGAAATGGTTTTTCGCAGACATCATTGATGTCCGCGTTATCTGAAAACCGTGACGACGCATTACATGTTTCATCCTCTTCATCTGTTTCTTTCGCGGCTACGGGGCTGGAGCCTGTCGCGGATATCTGGCACATATCTGCACTTCAGGACGATATTGAGCACCTACAGGTTATGTCCTACAGACTGGCTTTTGAGTTGGCTGAAGCCATGGGATGTGCCGACGATATTTCAGAAGCCAAACGTTGGGATCAGGCTGGCTATACCACGTCGAACACAAACAACAACGAGTTTGTTTTGTTGCTTGCTGGGCTGACTGGGGAAGATCGCGAGCTGCCTTTTAATACATTCGGTTTTTGCCTGAATTTCCTGGGTTTTCCTCAAAAATCCGGTTCTCCCGTCCTTCATGATGTCCATGTCGTGAAATTTATGCGTTTGATTCGGGTGCTGCGCCGCCTGCGTGAACTGCAACGTGATGATGCTCGTGGAGGTGACCATGTCGCATGATCTTGATGATGAAATGGCAATGGCCACAACCGAACAACTGTTACAGAGCAGTTTGTCATTGATTCTTAGAAACGTTCATAACGGGCGTATTTCAAATACATGCTGTGATGCATGCGGGAATGAAATCCCTGAGGCCCGTCGTTTGGCGGTTCCTGGTGTAGAGCTTTGTGTCGGATGCCAGGAAGTCGAAGAACATCTGACAAAAGTCGGTAGCCGGAGGGGGAAATGAATAACAGTACCAGACTACCTAAACGTATTCGGAAACTGATGTCGTTGGTCTCGCAAAATAACGATCTGAATGACATTACCCGGGCATTGCGTTTGGCTCAAAAGCTCATTCTGCGTCATTCCATCCTGGAGCAAGAGCCTGATATTTCATCGATTCGTGAATCGATATGCCGACGAGTACCATCAGATGCGGTAAGTATTCCTGGGTGGCTGAACGGACTTGCTGCCGTGGTGTGCATGGCCACAGGTTGTAGCTGCTGGTTTGATCTATACAGCACGACCACTCGTTATCGAAGAATATGTCTTCGCCGTTCGATCCACTTTTATGGATTCAGTGGTCGTTCTGATATCGCCGCTTACCTTTTTAAGGCGCTCTCTCAGCAACTAAGGGAGGCGACTGAGCGGCATATGAAGGATTTTCCTCGTTTGAAACCCCAGCTCCGCCGTATTCGTACTGACCAGTTTCGGGAAGGTTGGGTGGGGGCGTGTGGTGCGCTCTGGAATCATTCACTCCATCTGAACGTGAAGGCCAACTTCTTAAGTCGTGGCTACGCCTGCGCTGCGTGAAAAACGCATTATCTCCCTCTCCGGCGTACCACGCTCATCAGGATAGCGCTTTGAATTCTCCCGATTACCAATATGCAGGGGATATTCATGAATAGCTTACTGAAAAACAGGCTGGCAATACGTTTCTGTTCATTTTTGCGGGATGAGTTGGGCTATTGATTTTTGTTGATCGTCGATTGGGTGAATGGGGGCAACTATGAGCCAGGGATTATCTCAGGCAACAAATGCGTTATTGACGCACATCTTAATGGAACTGAAGTCAGGAAATATCCGTCGTTGTGAAGCTTTGGGCATGACGATGGAAGAGGTTCGTCAATTAAGCCAACTGACGGTGGACGACCTGTATTACCTGACGCAAAGCAGCGTATCCGTACTCAATTTTCAAATTAATCACGACAATTTTTGGTCAATGGTTAACCAGGCTCGAACTGAACAAAAACGGTTACAGCGAATTGATCGCGCCCTGGCGTTAGGTGGCTCAATCGAACTGATGCAATTCTATTTTGGCCTGTCAACATCGGAAGTCAGCTCGAGGCGCCGTTTAAATGGTGTCGAAACACGGCAGGGGAGAGTTCAGGCCCCACGGAAGAAGAAGACGCGGCACTATGGGAGCAATGGCGTAGCTCTGGACTGTCATCGCCTGATTCACATGAAGCACTGGACGTCATGATGTTGGCGGCGGAACAGCAGAATGTTTCTCTCACTGCGGTCTGGACTCGTGTTAATGCCTGGTGCCGTGAAGCGGTACTGGAAAGAAAGGAAAAGGCGGGAGGCTGAGATGCAGCTTGCTGAGTTTCGTATATGTCAACGAGCAACCCCTGTGTTGTGCGTAAAGCGACTCGTTTCATCGCGGCATGGCAGCGCGGTGAACGAATTTATAAGCGCTTGCAAACCAATGGCTATCTCAAAATCGACATCGGGCCGTTCTGGCGTTTGTTAAGCAAGGATGGTGGCGGACATTGGCATTTGATGAGCCATGAGGCCTATAACAGGGAAATCAAAAATGACGATAAAGCGCAAGGTCTGGGCTGCCAAGATGACGCTATGGCTACCGTCATCCCGCGTTCAACTCGATGGTGACGTTGAGTCGGTGGTAGTCGAATTGTTTTGCTGTTTACCGGAAGAAAAGCAACAGTCATTGCTTGCCGCAATACACCGTGCCCATGTTCGTATGGGCAAATTACCTCAGGAGAGCAAGTGATGATACTTGCCGATAAATCGTATGTTCTGGGGCGATGTTCATTCAGTTCCTGCTGGCTGATGAGCTGTGGTATACAACAACCAGAAGCGAAGGGATCATTTATCATGTGATTCATTTGGGGTTCTCATCGTTAAAAAAACCGTCTTCCCGCTTTCCATTTCGAACTTTTCATATCATTACGTTCTCGTTTCTTATCATGAATGTCCGCGTTGGATTGATTCAAACAAACGGTAAGCGATGATGGGATTACCTGCTGACAGTGTTATCGCATTCACACTCCAGAGAATGGAGGAGGGGATTTCCCGACAGGGAAATAGTGACCCTTCAAGTCCAATCAATGAACGTAGCGGATTACTTTATCTGGGGAACGTGCATGATGCCGTTCCCCGGCGACTGTTTCTTGATAGCAGGCTGAGTCCGCTGGATAAAACAGCATGGGTGATGATCCGTTTGTATGCCCAGCAAAATGATGGTGCGGTATTTCCTACATACGATGAGCTGCAACTTCAGTTGGCTTCACCTCACGCTGAGAAAGCCTCGCGTGAAACCATCAGCCGTACGTTGCTAATGTTGCGAATAACCGGCTGGCTTAGTCTTTGTAAACGTGTGCGCGATGAGTATGGGCGCGTACGCGGGAATATCTACGCTCAACATGATGAACCGCTGAGCTGCCGTGATGCGGAAACGTTCGACCCGGGCTGGCTGGATTTGGTTGCACGCAGCTGCGAACATAAGAATAAATCGGTACGAATAACCGCGCTCAATGTTTTGGAGGCGATCCGCAACGACCCCTCCATGCGACATCGTCATTCCAGAGTGGCCATGATTGAGGCTCGTCTGGATTCACCATCAACGCCCTCTCAATTGGCATCACTCCAGCGGCTAATGCAGCCGAGTTCGAATTCCGAACCCAGTAAAAACAAGGTGAGATAAGGGAGAAATCACTGAGTTCGGAATCCGAACTTAGTGATGAAAATGGCAATAATACACCGAGTTCGGAATCCGAACTCAGTCTAAAATCAACAAGTTATAACCAAGTTCGAAAATCGAACTGTAACGTACGTAGTTTCACACACAGTGTGAATAAAAACGTACGTACCGGAAAGCGAGCACAGTTTGGCACTGCCGGAAGCATTGCTCTGCCGTATCACAGCCGATGATGCTGATATGCTGACCAGACAACTCACTGCGTTGCCTGCTGAGCAAGCCTCTGCTCTGCTGACCATGCTGAATACGCAGCTCAAACGCGGGCAGTTAGCCAACCCACTTGGATGGCTATTGTCGATGATGAAATGTGCCAGAGAAGGGCGGCTGGTGCTGCCTGCTGAGCAAACAGAGCAATCAGCCGGAAGAGTAATACTTTCTGAAACGGCGCAGGGAGGGGCGTTGGTCGCAATGACACCAATGGTGGTCCCTCCCGCACCTGAGTTGCCAGAAAGCCTTCCTGCGCAGGCAGCCTCTAAGGCGAGTCAGGAGAAAGTTTCCAACCTGGTTGCTGATATCAGAGCCAGAATATTGACCGCTGGAAAATAAGGCGGTTAAAAAGTGTACTTGCTGCACCCCGCAGCACGGTATGAAAAACAACCAGTGTGATATTCAAGATGGTATTCGGGGTATCTGGTTAGAGCGGATTTGGTGGTGTGGTTAAAAAGTGTACTTTGTTGCGCCCCGCAACACGGTATGAAAAATAACCAGTTTGATGTTCAAGATGGCATTCGGGGTATCTGGTTAGAGCGGATTTGGTGGTGTGGTTAAAAAGTGTACTTGCTGCCACTGGCAGCAAGGTTAAAAACAATCAGTATGATGTTCAGGATGGCATGCGGGGTACTTGGTTAGTACGGATTTGGTTACGTGGTTGAAAAATGTACTTGTTGCGCCCCGCAACAAGGCTAAAAACAACCATATTGATGCGTTTGCGTCAAATTCGTGAAACCAATATTGAGTTTCGCGTTGTTGGTGCAATCCTCTTTATTAACTATTTAGTCTTTCTTAACTGATTAATTAACAGGTTAGAGAGACAACGATGGCTGAAAGAGTTGGAAAGACGACGGGAGCATTGCAGTCCGAGTTAAAAATTGAATTGCATACTAACTATGCAATCAATCTCTGGGTCGGGCGCCGAAGAGTAAAACAGAACGACGAAAATGGTGTTGCTGCCCGTCCTCCTATTATGGGAATGCCTGGATTCCTGCATCAGGCCGCTCGTATCAATAGCGATTCACTGAAGAATAACCCATGGGCTGACAAGACTATGTTGGCGCTTGAGGAGAAGCTCAATGAGGCCAGCGCATTGATGTATGAAGAAATTGCATCCCTGGATAAGGAAATGAATGTCTTGCCCCGGGGCGTCACACTGACGGAAGCCGTTGCTAAAGAACCGCTGGATATCAAGGTATACAGCAATTCGCCACTGGGATATCGCTGTGTCTATCTGCTGATTGGGTTTGACCAACTGGCTAAACAGGTTTTACAGGCATTTCACTATGGCTTGATTTCGCGTAATCGTCGCGATCAGTTACTTCAGGGGAATGGCCGAACACTACGCCAGATCTACTCGATTGTTTTGAAATACCGATCGGTTCCAGTGTCACGCATTGACGCTATCGAACAAAATGAAGCCTGGCAAAAAGCCTGTGAGGCCTTAGGTGAGCCCGATCGTGATGTATTGCTGGGTAAGAAACGTTCCATATTCTCTCCGCCAATCCATGAAGCCAGCGTCAATTTGTTGCTCATGCACGATAAAGCGCGCGCGATTCCTACGTCAACTAATCGGTAGTCTGGAGGGACGTTGTGCGCCTCTTTATCTGTGAAAAACCCTCTCAGGCCAGAGATATTGCTGCTGTTCTGGGAGCAACAAAGCGAGGACAAGGTTTTTATCTGCTCCAGGAATAACCATAACCTGGGCCCGGGGGCACCTTTTAGAAACCGCCTCACCAGAAGTCTATGGCACCCAGTTTGAGAAACCGTGGCGAATAGATGTGTTACCGGTTTTGCCCCCGTATGGCAGATGGTTGTGAAGTCAGAATCGTCAGACCAGTTCACGGTCATCTCCCGATTGTTGAAGCAGGTTGATGAAGTCGTCATATCAACTGATGCTGATAGGGAAGGAGAAGTTATCGGATGGTCTCTGTTGGAATATTGCGGATGGAGAGGGCCTGTTTTTCGTTTGTGGCTGTCTGCATTGGATGAATCCAGCATTCGTACTGCATTAGCCGCTATCAGACCAGGAGCAGAAACAAAGCCGCTTTATTATGCAGGACTAGGGCGTTCGCGAGCGGACTGGCTAATAGGTATGAACCTGACCCGGCTTTATACCGTGAAAGCGAGGGATAAGGGATATGACGGGCTTCTGTCTGTTGGGCGAGTGCAAACTCCCGTATTGGCGATGGTCGTTAATCGTGAGCGAGAAATAGCGGCGTTCGTCCCTAAACCTTACTGGCAAGTATGGGTAGCACTACAGTCTAATGGTGTCCGTTTCTCTGCGCAGTGGGTTCCTGCGAAAATGTATGTCGATGAAGAGAAGCGCTGTATTCATCAGGGCATCGCTCAGCAAGTTGCACAGCTTTGTAAACAAACGGGCAAGGCAACGGTCATTGAGCAGGAAACAAAGCGAGAAAAAGAGGCCGCGCCCTTGGCGTTCACTATGGGAACGCTGCAGCAGGCCTGCGGCAGACTTTGGGACATGAGTCCTCAGAAAGTGCTGGACATAGCACAGAGCCTGTATGAGACACATAAAGCAACGTCTTATCCACGAACCGATTGTGGGTTTCTTCCTGAGTCAATGCGTGAGGAAATTCCTGATGTCCTGAGTGCATTGGTGAAAATCGATCCCTCACTGCAGGAGTTGATTCCCCAGTTAGATACTCGCTTTGTTTCCCGCATATGGGACGATAAAAATATCACTGCCCACCACGGTATTATCCCGACACGGCATGTATCTGACATGTCGAAGATGAGCGAGCAGGAAAACAGGTTTACCTGCTGATCCGGAGACATTACCTCGCTCAGTTTTTACCGCTGCATGAAGTCGATGCTACGCGGCTTTCTCTGAATATCGGAGGCCAGCTGTTTCAGACAACGGGTCGGGTCGTTGTTGTTCCTGGGTGGAAACGTTTGTTTAGTCAGCAGGATGACGGTGAGCATAAAGAGTCGGCGGCGGATGAGAAAGATCAATCTTTACCTATGCTGGTAAAAGGAGATAACTGTGCTGTGACTGGCGCTGAGGTAAAGGCGCTGAAAACAAAGCCTCCCCAGTATTTTACCTTCCAATCTTTGATTGCGGCCATGATGAACGCTGCGGCGTATGTGACCGATTTAACATTGAAAAAAGTACTGAAAGAGAACGCAGGGTTAGGGACGGAAGCGACGCGTGGTGGGATTGTCGAAACGTTACTTGCACGTAATTTCATCATCATAAAAGGTCGCTACTTGCGTGCAACAGATATTGCGATGGATCTTATCGACGCTTTACCTCACGCATTAAAGGAACCGGGTATGACGGCGCTTTGGGAGCAGGCGCTCGATGAGGTTGCTAAAGGGAAAATGACACTGGATAACTTTATGTCCCGGCAAACTCAGTGGATTTGTCAGCTTGTTTCCCTGGGCGCTCAACAAGATGTTGTCGTTCGCGTTCCTCCTACGCCTGCTTGCCCGCTTTGTGGTAGTAAGACGCGGTTACGAAAAGGGGTAAAGGGATCGTTTTATGGTTGTGAGAAATATCCTGACTGTAAGGGGATGATTAACATCCCTGGCCAAGGCAAGAATACGGCACCTAAAACACGGAAGAAAAAGCAGAATTAACTGATTGCAGGCGGGGGATGAGTTGTTATTGTGCATCCGGCTCTGAAGCCGCACCCGTGACTGCGGTCTCTGTCAGCGTTTGCATAGCGTTGTCAGTGAACAGTCTGACTGACAGCTCCCTCACCTGAGAGCCGAGTCTGAAGGCACTAAAACTCCGTGAAACCAGTGTCGGGTCCTGAACATACCCCGGAGCTACCAGAAAACAGATATACCGAAGATCGATGGTGCAGATCGTATGGCGGTGCCTTGTGGCACCGCTTTTTTATTTTCATTCTTCGATGATGAGTTTTTCCATAGCCGGAAGATTGACTTCTTTTTCACCAGGTTTAATGATTAACAGGCCAATCGTTGTCTCTGACAACTGCCAATGTTCCGGTGATTTGAGAGGAACGCCTTCGGGTAATCACATGCCAATGCCATCGTTAACCTGAGAGATGGCGCTTTCGAGCGGTAAATCTGTTTAACCTTTGAAAACAGAGACCGAATACCGGTTAAGGCCCACTTCACTCATACAGCCAGTCAAAGGCTCAATTGTCTTTGACTCCCCTGCGGGAAACATACTCCCGCCAGGGATGACTGTTTCTCCGCTACCTGTTTATTTTTTACCCGGAGAAACATCATGACTGCAAATAAATCTACCCAGAATCAAGCTACTAGCACTCAAAATGGCAAAAGCAATGAGTACTTCAATCTGAATGTTACTGGATTGGGGTATCTGAGCGATATTCGCCATGTTACTGGACCGAATGGCCCATTCATCAGCTGTGTCATCAATGCCTTAAGTGGTCAGAAAGACAATGCGAATTATGTTCGCTTTGACGTGACCCCAGCAGGTAAAGAGACCATCGCTTTGATTAAACGCTGCGAAAAAGCTGTTGATGAAGACAAAAGGTGTTGATTAATTTCACACTGAGCAATCTGTCTCCCAGTATCTTTACTCTGAACTCTGGTGACCATGCCGGTGAACAACGTGTCAGCCTCAAAGCCCGTTTAATCAAGATCACCAGGATTAAAGTGGGTCAAGAAGAAGTCTACAAAGCCGAGAAGTCTGATTCA
Organism: Pectobacterium sp. PL152; assembly: GCA_021907015.1. Lineage (GTDB taxonomy): Bacteria > Pseudomonadota > Gammaproteobacteria > Enterobacterales > Enterobacteriaceae > Pectobacterium. The sequence continues at coordinate 3,164,247 of CP091064.1, forward strand.
TCTGACTCCACGCCGATTCAGAACAGCCCTGTGGATTCTAAAGCGTATGCGGAGAATTCGTTCTAATTCGTTCTGATAACAAGCATCCCTTAACCCCTCTGCTTGCAGAGGGCTTCAACAGGCAGGAGAAAGATTATGGCTTCACGTGGCGTAAATAAAGTAACACTTATCGGATTTTTGGGGCAGGATCCTGAAGTTCGTTATATGCCAAATGGTAACGCAGTTACTGGTATTACTATGGCAACGTCAGAAACCTGGCGCGATAAACAAACTGGCGAAGAGAAAGAGCGTACTGAATGGCACCGTGTGGTGATATTCGGCAAGCTTGCAGAAATCGCTGGAGAGTATTTGCGTAAAGGGTCTCAGGTTTACATTGAAGGGCAACTTCAAACACGTAAGTGGCAAGACAGTGCGGGTGTAGATCGTTGGACGACCGAAATTGTAGTCAGCCAGCGTGGCACGATGCAGATGTTAGGATCTCGCCCGAACGATGGAAATAACAATCAAAGTGCAGCCAATACTGCATGGGGAAAACCTCAGCAGCCAGCTGCACAGGCGCAGAGTGGTATGCCTCAGTCTCAACGTCCAGCAGGCAATGAACCGCCAATGGACTTCGACGACGATATACCGTTTCTTGGGTTTGGTTATGGTGTATGTCGCAAAGCGATTTATGCCATTTCTTAATCTCATGCGCCAGGGTTGTTCTGGCGCTTTTCTTATTTACCTTTCCTTGCGGGAGAATTTTCCCGCGGGGAAGTTCTCCTAATGAACCGAATTAGGAGAATATGATGAACAATATACCTTCTTTTTTTCATACACCTTATGAGCCAGGCATTTCGCTACGTGAAGATATCTTCAACAGACAATTCATTGCTGAAGTCATGGGCAGCGTTGAGTATTTGGAAGATGATCGGAATCAGGGTTCCTTTTACCGAACTGAATCACTTCAAATCTCTGGCGGTGCCACTATTGCAGAGATTATTGACCGATTAATGGTTATTAATCGCAGTGATAGCTGGCCGATTCGTGATGAAGAGGCTGATTACTATGATCCCGAGTTGGGGCATGACTGTGGGCCACAAAGTTTTTATCCTAGCCAGATCAGAATTCTAGATAGATTCGGAAAGCTGGTTCTCGGTGGTGTCTTTGCTGGGGATGGCATTCAGTGGACTAAGCCAGTTTCTAGTGATGTTGAGGCGAATCAATTGTATTCCCAATGTGAAGAACTCCGCAAAGAAGCGGCGATTGAAGCATCATGGGATAATTATTCGACCGCGGAACGAATGAGAGATAAGGCAAACACTCTATTGCTTGCTGATGTCGATCGGCACTGGCGGCAGCATCCGGAGATTCTTGCTCTTGCTAGCTAAATTGACGGGTACTTTCTTACATGACAGACTTAGTAAAACACTTACTTTTTCTGTGATTCTTCGGGGTAAAATGGCTACTCATACTCGATACGAGACTGATGTTGTCGCCTGGTCTAATGAGCAGGCTGAACTTTTACGCTCCGGTAAATTTTCAGAGATCGACTGCGAGAATATCGCGGAGGAGATTGCAGACGTGGGTAAGAGCGAACAACGGGAGCTGGCAAGCCGTATGGCTGTCTTGATTGCCCACCTGCTGAAATGGAAATATCAACCGGAACGCCGTGGTTCGAGCTGGGAAAAGACGATTAAGGCACAGCGCAAAGATGTTGCGTATGCGTTGAAAGAGTCTCCCAGCCTGAAAACCAAGCTGAATGACCCTGATTGGTATGATGTGATCTGGTCTAAAGCCGTGGCTATTGCTGCGTCGGAAACACAGCTTGAAAACTTGCCGGACGAACAAATCTGGACAGTAGACGAGGTGTTGTACGCTGAGTTTTGGCCAAATTAACTGATCCTCTGTAGTAATAGGGCGCTAACGCTGGCTTCGGTCAGCGTTTTTCTTTCTGAGCACGTTTTTAGTTTAGCGTTGTTCAGTCCCGGCTTGTCGGCAGAATAACCACCTGATTTTGAGATTTCTCTTAAATGGTGGAGACTGATGACGACAAGACTTATACGGCCCCCTCGAAATACCCCAGCGCTGGCATGCCTGTCTGCTGCTGCAATGTTGGTAGCGGGGTGTGCTCAACAGACAACGACGTCTTCAGTTTCCCGTCAGAACGTCTCCCCCAGAGTGAACGACATTTATCAAAATCGCTCACCTGAAGTTGTACGCTATGATCGCTATACGCTGGTCAGCACCCGCCCTGCGGATTCACAACGCGATCCTCTGAATCAAATGATCGACATCACGATGCCGCCGCAACTGGTGCGTAGCGTCGGTGATGGATTTCGTTATTTGCTGCTTGAATCGGGGTATTCATTATGTCCCAGCAGTTCATCGATGTTCACTGAACTGTTGAGTCGCCCCTTACCTGGCGTACAGCGCTCAATTGGCCCCGTTCGGTTAAGTGAGGCATTACAGATAGTGGCGGGGCCCGCGTGGCGGTTACGTGTTGACGATGTGAATCGTGAAGTCTGCTTTGTTCTGCGTGATGAATATCGTTCGTTTGCGCCAGCCGCCTCCGTTGCATTGTCTACCGTACCTGCTAAACCGGCCATTTCAACGTCGCCGAAGACTTCCGGAAACCCTTTTGCTAACACGGGGACGCAGACGAAATCAGGCATGTTAAAACCTGACAGCCAGCCCTTACCTGTACCAACCCTGACAACGCTTTCGCCGACAGCGACAGAGAGTAAACCTTCTGTATTGGTTACGGAGGCACCTGTTGTGAACAAGCCAGTCGCTTCTGCCGCCATATCGAAACCTTCTACTGCCACCCAAACAACTCCGTTGTCTGCACCGAAATCCTCAGTCGCTCCAGTCCCAGCCACAAAACCATCCCTGGCTCCGACGACAGCATTGCCGCCGGCTCCTGTCGCGCAGCCGCCGAAAAAGAGGAAACGACAACGCTGCTTTCGACGCCGTCGAAAACAATCCCGGCAGTCGCTGCAACTGTGGTTCCTGCGCCAGTCGCTTCTCCCGCTGTGGCTTCTGAACCCAAGCCAGCACCTGTTATTACACCCGTCTGGAAAGCCGATCCCGACACCACCACGTTACGTGAGTTTTTGACGCGAAAGGCTTCCTCAGTCGATTGCCCCTATGGCGGAAAATGGGCCGTCATTTGGCCGATCAATGTCGATTATCCCCTTCCTCCTCGTCTGGTTATCCATGGCAGTTTCGATGCCTTTGTTAATCGCATTTTTTATTTATATGGGCCAGAAAGAGTTGATGGGAAGGTCGATACCCCGATCTATGGTCTCGCTAATCGCAGTCAGTGTGTCGTGGTGGTCTCTGATAAACCCCTGAAAACAGGGCCAAACTGATGCAAGGCATGTTGGTGTTAATGGCGTTGTTAGTCCTGCTCGGTGGGTATCAAGGGGCTCGCTCTGCCGGTGATGCGTTGGGTTATTCGGTCATTGAAACCTCCACGGCGCGGCACATGCTGCAGACTGCGAACACACTTGGCAGGCTGAAGGCTCAGGGGATAAACGTGTTGTCTTTATGTCCCGGGAATCGCCCCTCAAATCTACTTTCGATTCCTGGATTGGAAGATAACTCAGACCCAGACATTTACTGTACCGAACATAACGGACGGGTTGTTGTGTGGGCAAAGAAAAGCCGGGCATGGCCAGAGTATTACGTGAATTATCCCGTGACTCGCGGCTTCTGGCTCGTATCAGCGACGGCCGAGTGAATACCCTGGTTGACCCTGCCCCTTGGTCAGTTCCATTGCCTGCCAGTGTCATGGAAGGCTCGTTGGTATACATCAACTAAGAGAAGACGGACGATGTCACAATTTACTCCTCATTTTACTTACCGGAACGTTGCGTTGGCATTGCTCGTCTCTACGGTCCTGAATGGTTGTGCTACCAAAGGATTTCGTGATGCGGATGATCAAGCTGAGCGGGATATCCGGACCGCTGAGCAGTTGCATGGATTATCTCGCAAGCAGCCTTCCTCGCCTTCACTGGTCTGGGTCGATGAGCCTTGGGTTAATCCCCGGCCTATTCGTGTCAGCGCACGCGCGCAACAGGTTAAGTTACCGCCATGTAGCCTGACATTGATTATTGATGGCAGTTTGTCTTTGTATGAAGTGGGCCAGCGCATTACCCGCAGTTGTGGGTTCCCTGTCGTGATAACGCCTGATGCCGTGAGCGCGCTGTCCGGTTCAGTTTCACAGGGGGATCCGGGACAACTCGCGCTATCCAAGGGGCGCTTCCTCGTCCAGATGAAGGTGGGCGTCCCGCTCTAGGTAGTATTGGCGGCGTAACCTCTACCCAATCATTTTCACCGAATATCGGTGCAGGGCTGATTACGGATATCAGTTGGGAAGGCGAACCGCTGGGCGGAGCGTTGGATCAGATTACCTCTCGCTTGGGACTTAACTGGAAATTCGAAAACAATCAGGTGGTGCTGTACTACCTGGATACGCGAACTTACCGTCTCAAGGTTCTTAATGCCGAAACGGCGATGAACTCTAACTTAACGGGAACCAGCAGTTCGACGGCCGGTGGTGATAGCAGTTCGGTCAGTGGCAGTCAGAACTCAGGGCAGAGCACGAGCGTCAAGTTAGAAAGCAAAATTCATAATGATATCGGTCAGTCCATCAAATCGATGATCAGCTCATCTGGGAGCTGGCATCTGTCTGGTTCAACGGGTGAACTGGTTGTGACAGATGTTCCCCAGGTATTGGATAGGGTCGAGAGCTATATCGACAGTCTGAATGTGCGTATGAATCGGATGGTCAAGCTTATGGTGAGCGTCTATTCGGTTCAGCGCAAGGGCTCCAGCCAGACATCACTGGACTGGTCTGTTGTGGCTAAGCGTCTCGATCGATTTGGCTTAACGTTGGCGGGGACGCCAACGGCCACGACTGCTGTTTCATCTGCAGGTATCAATGTTGTTGATGGAAAGTTTGCTGGAACGACAGCGTTGTTTCGAGCGTTAGAGACGCAAGGCAAGGTGTCTGTTGTGATGGCTCATGAGGCGACGACGACTAATTTGGTTCCTGCGCCGTTTCAGATTGCGGGTCAAATGGTTTATCTGAGGAACCAGAAAACAACGGTATCCGAAAATTATGCCACAACCGACATGGAGCCCGGCAGTATCACTACAGGGACACAGATGACGCTGTTGCCGGATATTCGCGATGAGGGGGATATCCAGTTGCAGTTTAACTTCAGCCACTCCGATCCGGCACAGTTACGCAAAGAGTCATCTGAAGACGGCAATACAAAAATGGAGATGCCGTATACCACCGTACGCAGTTTAAGTGAACGGGTTAACTTGAAACCAGGTCAGACCTTGATCGTCAGTGGCTATAACTCCCGTAATCTGACTGCCTCTCGCGAAGGCGCATTCGATCCCGATGTCACTGTCGCCGGCGGTAGTAAATCCAGTGAAACTGATGATGTCACCCTGATTATCGCCGTTACGCCGGTGCTGATGTGAGGGCGATAAAATGATTATTGTCCCTCATGAGAACGGTGGACTGGTTGCAGGATTGCGCTGGGAGCCGCTGGCAGAAAAAGGCCCCTGCGTTTTGGGCGTGATGTCTTATCCCTGAAGCTAAACCCTGTTCGTGGGCGCAATAAAGTGACCCCAGCCTCCGATATTCATTCTGGTGCGCCAGCGGTTACGGGCGCTTGCCCATGGAGGCCTGGGCGGTTGTGGTCACTTGCCGCACTGGCAACGAACTGGACGGGGACAACGGGTATGGCGTCGTCCAACTCAGTGACGATGAATATGTGTTTTTAGCGACTATTAGTGGCGTTCCTGCTCTCAACGGCGACATTTGCGGTACGCGCGCCGATATGCTCGCTATCACGCAGGAATTTATTGACCTCACCCCTGAGCCTGAGGCGGGATGGCATGTGGCTTCTACGCCGGAGGCCCCTGCGGTCCCCGCGGATATTCTGCCGCTACGCCGTCGCGACTGGCCTGCACGTTATCGGCTGACGTGTCCTGCCAGAATACGGCGGACGTTACTGATTAGTGTGCCGGTGCTGTTTGCTGTCGGCATTGCAGGGATGTGGGGCGTGCAGTACTGGCAGAGCTGGTCCGCCCGCCAGGCCGAGGCTGCAAAAGCAAAGCTGGCCGCGATGGCTGCTGGGGGCAGTGAACTTTCTCAAAAAGAAAAACGTGTCTTGCCCCATCCGTGGGTGATGCAACCATCGGCTCAGACGTTGCTAACGGTCTGCGAGCGTAAGCTGGATGGTCTTCCTCTGGAGCTGGGTTTTTGGCCATTGTCCTCTGCCGACTGCCGAGCTGACGGTGTTATGACCGCATGGGTACGGGATAAGAACAATCGGCTGGCGACAGTTAACCGCCTGATTCAGGCTGTGCGATCTCTTCCTGGCTCACCGGTTGTCTTTATCGATGAGAGTGGGGATAACGCGCAGGTGGCATTCTCCTATCCTGCGCTCCCCAGTGGCGGTGACGATCACGTGATTGACAGTGAAACTCACCGTCGACTTTTGCTGAGTTTCTTTCAGTCCCGGGGATCCCTCCGTCACTCCAGAATGTTCCGCCAACATCAACTCCGGTGGATGAAACGGTCGAGTGGATTCAGGACTGGAGCGCATTTGCCTTTTTCTCATACCTCTCGCTTAGCCCCTTCCTTTCAACTGGCAGGTTTGTCTGCGGTGGGACTCCGTCTGACGCGTATTGGACTGAAGGTTGAGGGGCGGTCACTGACTTGGTCATGGGATGGAACGGCTTACAGCCGTGCCCAGGACAGAATTGCACCAGAAGGAAGTACACCATGATGAAAATTTTTCCCTATTCTCGTTGCTGTTTACGGCATCGGTATTGGCGTCTGATATGACGGAAATTAGTCCTGTTCCGTCCGGTGATGTCCTGGTTTCTGATGAACCGACAGTCAGGGCGCTGAGAGCTGTCGAGCTAGAAATCGATTTATTAAAAACACAGCAGGCGCGTCAGGACGCGCAGAACGCACTGGCGGAAAGTCGGTTGAAGGGGCAAACGCTGAAGAACCGGCCCGATATGTTACTGCCTTCAGTCTCACCTGGTGTTGGGCTGGGTACGGCGAGCAAAGGCTCTGGCACTGGGGTAAGCCTAGCGATTACGGCTGCGCGGTTGAAAGAGATATGGAGTGAAAACAGAACGCTGCGCGCGGCTGCCGAGTTTAACGGTCGCCGTATCGTGCTTCAACCAGGCGATACCTGGCCAGGTAGTGAGCATCGAGTGAAAAGCATCACGTCACGTGGTGTTGAACTTAACAACGGACAGGTAATCCAGACGGGGGTAGCACAGTAATGAAAATGGACAGCCATCAATCAGCCGATGCCGATTTGGCCTGCCGGGTTCCCCAGCAGTACAACGATGACATTGAGCTGAATCGTCTTGATAACGCGTCGGTGAGTGTGCGTGTTAATCGTGAAATCCGGGAGGAGCCAGCCTTTGTCAGTTGGTTTGCTGGGCTACGTCGTGCCGGATTGAGGCCATTACCGCCTGAGTTTGTGATGAAAAGCGAACTCGGTCAGGGAGGGTTGGCAAATACGCATGACGTGGAAGCGGGCATCAGTGGGGCGCAACGCGAGGTGCGTCGGATGTTTCGCGACGTCATATCACTGAACGCCTCTGATATCCATGTGCACCTTGACCGTCGCCAGGGAAGCCGGATCCGTACCCGGATTAATGGGCTGCTGTACACCATTCGTGAACCGGATTTTGAAGAGGGCGGAACGCTGCTGTCGACGATGGTGGAAAGTATGTGCGACACCAAATCACAGGGCTACAACTCGCGAGTTGCTCAGGATGGCCGTGTCAAACCGGAGTTTCTGGCAGACATGAATCTGTATGCGGCCCGCTATAGCCATCGACCGACTGACGACGGCGGTGTTTTTGCCGTAATGCGCTTGATTGAGGATGATCGAGGACGGATCAGGACCCTGCAAAGCCTGGGTTATCAGCCAGAGCATGAAGCCGCGATGGAAGACATTGAGCTGACATCACAGGGACTTATCGGCCTGTGTGGAACTACCGGTTCCGGTAAATCCACGACGCAGAGGGTATTGGCCAGTCGCTGGCTGGCCAGAAACAACGGGCAGGTCAGTCTCCAGACCCAGGAAGCGCCGATCGAGGGGCTGATTTTGGGTGCCGTGCAATGTGCTGTTAATACTGACAACCTCAGCCTGCATCAGGCGGGAGAGGCCTGGGCGGGCAGTGTGGTGATGTCTATGCGTCTTGATCCGGATGGTATCTATACCGGAGAAGCCCGTGACTACGCGTCAGCCTACGCCGCCCTTGAAACGTCCGTCAGCGGTCATCCTGGCTGGTTTGGGCTCCACTGTACCTATCCTCTGGATGCACTGACCCGCATGCGTAACTGGGGGATTGATGCGCGTGAGCTGGCCAACCCGACGTATTTTCGGGGTTGATTGCCCAGTCGTTGGTGAACACGCTCTGCCCGTCCTGCGCGTTGCCGTGGTCTGAAGCTGTTAAACGTCAGTTGATCCCCGCTTCGCATCAGGCGCTGGCAAAGCGAATGTTTAATGCGGATGAGCTTGAACAGTTACGTTTTCGTAATCCTGACGGCTGCAAACATTGCACGCAGCAGTTGCTGGGAACGGCGATTAATCAGGGATCCGCGGGCGAACCATCGTGGCTGAAATTGTTCGTCCCGACCGTCATATCATGAAAAGCTGGCTGGACGAGGGGAGTTTTGTGGCGCGCCGGCGCTGGCTTCAGGCGGGCGGGTTTAGTCGTGGGCAGCATTTGCGACGTCTGCTGTTGGCTGGTCAGACAGACCTGGTTATGGCTACAGAGCACATGGATCCAGATGAAGACCGCGATTTTATGGATATGGAGTGCGCCTAGACATGGTGACATTACTGATAGTCATCTTCTGTGTGCTGCTGGTCTTAGGGATTTTGCTGATCCTCTCTGTAGCTTGGCCGCCGATGATGCGCCGGACGTTTTGGCTGACGGAACGAATTAAGTTTTGGCAGATGGTGCGTACGTTTTGGCGAATGGGGATACCGCTGGCAAAAATTTTCGACATGATGGCAGACATCTACAGCGATAACGGAAAACGGCGTAATCGCGGCAGCCTGCTGTGCCAGCAATTGAGCGATGCAGTTAGCAAACGCACATTCGGGGAGATGAATCTGCCCGGCCCCCGCGATCAGATAGCGACACTGGAAGATGTTCTGGCAGCCTGGTGCTCTCCATCGGAAGCGGTGCTTTTCGGGTCGGTAATGTCTCGGGCAATATGTCTGACGCGTTAGCCCAATCCATCAGCCTGCTGAAATATATTCAGCAAATCCGCAGTGCCATGGTACCGGCATTAGGCCAAATGGGGCTGGTTGTGTGCTCGATTTCTGGGAGCCTTTACGGCGTATCACAATATCTGTTGCCTGCCATGTCCAAACTCATTCCTGAGGAACGCTGGACGTTGCACATCATCATATTGAACGGTATCAGCCGTGGGATGCAGGAACATGGGGCATTACTGTGTTTTGTTATCGGCATTATCACGTTCGGTATTATTCGCAATATTCCAAAACGTGGGGGCGTCGTTCGTCGCCGTTTTCTCGAGTTTATTCCTCCCTGGTCAATCTACTCTACCTTGCAAGGTGCGCTATTTATGCTCAGTGCTGGATCGTTGCTGAAGGCGGGGATGCTGCCACTGGAAGTTCTGAACACGCTCAGCCAGCACGCGTCTCCATGGCTCGTCGCCCGCCTTGATGCCGCAGCGTTTCGTGTGCGCAGCGGTCGCAATCTGGGGTTAGCGCTCTATGAGAGCGGTTATGACTTTCCCTCCAAAGAAAGTGCGATTTTTCTCAGTCGTGCAGGAGTCAGCAGGGATATCGCTGATGTGCTCAATGACTGGGGTCAGGAGCAGATGCCCGTTGCGCTAGAGCGTATTCGCGCACTGAGTAACTGGCTGACCTTTGGTCTGGGCGGTGTTATTGGTGCTTTTCTGATTTACGTCATGTTTGCCGTGGTAGGGCTGACGATGACATTGAGTTCGCAGGGGTTCTGACCTGTATCGCAACATCCTGTTTTTTAATGCTAATTATTATCAAGAGGTTATTGAATGGAAATGTCTATGGCCACGACTCGCCGCAAGCTGATCACTCACTATCGCCCTGCCCGAGGAGGCAACTTGAAAGATGCCATTATCGCGGTTGTGGTGATTGCCGCTGTCATTATTCTCGTCTTTCAGTTGGGGACGTTTCTGTGGGGGCTGTATCAGAACAGTGCTACACAAACTGAAGTCACAACCATGCTGGAGCAGTCTCGCAAGCTGAAGAGCAGGGCTGGATATACCGGTGCCTCAATGGCAACCCTGCGTGCGGTCAATGGTGTTCCAAACTCAGTCGATCGTACCGGTGATGTGTATTACAACCGTTATGGCGGAACGTATGCCTTGGCTCCTGCCAGAACAAACGGATCACCCTTCAACAACTCAATTGCGCTGACATTAACGGGTGTCTCGGAAGGGGGCTGTGGTGATCTGGCGCAAATGTTCCTGAACGCTGGGGAGTCTATCTATTCCGTCACTATTGGCAGTACTGCGATGCTGACAGCCAATGTGACGACAGGGACATCAACCGCGGCGACGATGATTGGTACGCAGTGCGATGGTGGCGATAAAACTGTCATTATTACCACGTCGCGTTAATTAATCATGGCCAATATGTTGCTGCTTATCACGGCTATCTTGCTGGCTTGTTTCCCGGGCAACAGCGTTGCTCAGGGAAAATCTCCTGCAAAATATACGGTGCAACCCTGGTTGGCCTGCATTAATGCTGCGAGTGTGAAGTATTTCATCGACTCGTTGTTGATTGAAGCGGTGATGGAACAGGAAAGCGGTTTTAATCCGCACGCTGTTAATCGGAGCAACTCGGATGGCAGTGCAGATTACGGTCTGATGATGGTGAATTCAGGCAATATTCCGAAGTTGATCCGAGAAGGCATTATCTCGACAGCGCAGGATCTTCTGGATAAGCCGTGCCTGAATATTCAGATTGGTACCCGACTACTGGCATCCCATTTTCAGGTGTGTGGTGTGAGCTGGAACTGCCTGGGCAGCTATAACGCCGGGTTCGGTGATAAGCGTCATCGACTTCGTGAAAATTATGCTGACATCATCTGGAAACGCTACGAACGGCTGTTGCGTGAACGTCGGGGTATTGTACTGAAATGACGCTGACGCTATTTCTTTCTTTGGCCCCGTTGCTCTTTGTTGGATTAGCAATAGTCGCCTGGCTGGCCTGTCAGCATGTGCGCTGGTTTGCTCGTTTTTGGCACTACCGCCCGCGCCAGTGCTGAATGGAATGACCCTGTTGTTAATGGTTATCCCATTCTGGCTGGCCAGTCTGGCATCACTCTATGTTCATAGCACCAATCCCTTTCCTCTACTGATGTTAGCTGGGCTACTTGCGTGTGCAGTAGCCGACGTGGAACGAGAATGGTTACCCGACAGCTATACCTTGCCGCTGTTTTTTCGCTCTGTATTACTCACCGTTACCGGCCTACATCATTCAACCGGTGATGTTGATGTCTGCCATGGTCGTGGTAGCAACGCTCATCACTGTTGTTATTCGACCGTCGCTTGCCTCTCTTCTACCCGGGCGGGGAGACATCATGCTGTGGCTGGTTTTGAGTGCCTGGGCGGGGATCGCTGGAAGCGTGATCCTGTTTATGTCCCTGACTGCCGGTGCGCTGACGATGCAACTGACGGCGCGTGATCACACGCCGCTCGGCCCCTGGATGGCCGGATGTGGGGCGCTGATGATCCCTTTACGACGGATATCCAGCGATTGGCGGACCGTTTTATGTTTACGCTCTGGCACTGATAGAGGTCGCCTTATGTTTTCGATAATTAAGTTATTAAAAGGCCTATTGCGCCGCTTTATCCGACGTCAACCCGCACGCGGCAGCTTAATCAAAGATTCAATCATCGGTGTGATGGTTTTTATTGCGTTGATTGGCCTGGTCACGCAGGTGATAAGCAATTATGTGACAGAGTTGCATTATCAGACCGTTGCTCGTCATGCCAGTAAAGTATCCCAAGCCGCTGGGAAGTATGTGTCTGATAAACATGATGCCTATTTATGTCAGTTGGCTCCTTCCACCTGTACGGCAGGGGTATCCACACCATTGCCGCAGCCGTTCACTGCCCAGACGTTGATTGATGCGGGATACCTTGATGAAGGTATGGGCACAACAACGATGGACAGGCAGACCTATCGTTTCGGGGTGAGAGCGCGGACGGTGAATGGTTCAACAAAGCCGGCACTGGAAGCGTTAATGGTCACCACGGGTGGCGACGCGTTGGATGAAGGTGGAATTCGTCGAGTTGCTCAGCTCATCGATGGGATGGGCGGTTTTATCAGCGATCCAAGCCTGACTGAGTTGGGGGGACAGGCGAATACGGCATATGGAGCCGAATTATCTTGGTCCCTTCCCGTCACCCCCTTTGGGTTAACTGCAGAACCTGGACATATTGCAGTGGCCATTAATGGCGGCCTTATCGGTGGTCTGGATAAAGAAAGCGATCGTCTGTACCGATTTAGTAGTGATGCTCATCCGGAATATAACCAGATGAACACCGCTATCGATATGAACTCGAACAATTTGAACAATGCTGAGCAGGTCAACGCGAATGAAGTGAATGCTGCAAGATTTGTGGCATTGAGAGTAATGGCTTTTTGGCTGGCGTAATGGGAACGATATTCAAGCCTGGCTGAAATGGAATAACGATAAACAGAAAGTCGAGCTGAAGAACGCTGGCTTGAATGTCGAAGGCGACATTACTTCAGAAAAAAGCGTTAGTGCTACCGATGATGTCAGTGCTGGTAAGCTGGTTGTCGCTGACCAATTTTTGTACCAAAAGACCGTTGTTGTTTCCGGCGATTCTTGCGATGCGGTGACGCTGGGACTGACGTCGATCAGTGATACAACTGGCCTGATAGGTCATGACAGCACTGGAGCCATACTTACTTGCCAATCCGGTGCGTGGAAATCCCCTCATCTATCCAGCCTGGCACCATCACGATGTGGGGGACGCCTGTTCCTCCTGATGGCTGGCTGGAGCTCAATGGCCAGCTATTTAATCCCAGTGGAAATCCCATTCTGGCCAGCCTGTATCCTTCCGGCCAGGTACCGGATTTTCGCGGGTACTTTCCTCGAGGCTGGGATAATGGAGCGGGGATTGATCCTGACAACCGAGCAATTCTTAGCGTTCAGGGAGATGCTATACGCAATATAAAGGTGAGTTTAATCCTGGAGGCTCCTCCAACTGGGGGAAAGGTGTATTTAGTAGCTATGGCTGGCCTTACCCGTCTAACTCTGGTTCGGCTAACGATGCATCAATCATTACGTTTGATGCATCAAGAGTAGTCCCAACAGCTGCAGAAAACCGGCCCACAAATATCGCGGTAATGTTCATCATTAAAGCTGGTTGAACCGCTTGTGAGCTCCTTGGCAAACTAATCACCGGATAAAATTTTGGTGATCACGCATGAAAATAGGGCATTGCTATCAGCCTTAAAAATATTAAATCTATCATAACCATAGGGGCATGAAAAAAAGCGGATTATGCCCCTGACAAGGTATGATATTCACATTACCCGCCAGATGATCCTCTGATGAGAAACCACATAGTGGTTCTGGTTTTTCTACGTTTTCCCACGCACCGGATTGGCAAAGCGCTCAATGGGTGCTTAACCAGCTTTAATGATGAACATTACCGCGACATTTTTAGGTCGATTTTCATCAGCGGTAGGCACTAAACGGGATGCATCAAGTTGAATTTTTGAATGACTCCAGTCTTGAGGTGTTCCGCCTATTTGAGCTCTACCTGTTTTTTCAACGCGACCGAATACACCATTAGCTTCATACCCGAAATAATCAATTGTTTGGAATTCGCCAGTCAGATTTCTAATGGCATCCTCCTGATAACTAAGCATAGCCCGTTCATCTGGATCAATCCCCGCCCCATTATCCCAGCCGCGAGGAAAATACCCGCGAAAATCCGGTACCTGGCCGGATGGATATAGCGTGGCTAGAACGGGATTGCCACTGGGATTAAATAGCTGGCCATTGAGCTCCATCCAGCCATCAGGAGGCACTGGCGTTCCCCACATCGTGATGGTGCCAGGCTGGATAGATGAGGGTGATTTCCACGCACCGGATTGGCAAAGCGCTCAATGAGTGCTTAGCCTGCCTTAATGATAAACATCACAGAGATATTTTTAGGTCGATTTTCCTCGGCAGTAGGGACTACTAGCGATGCATCAAAGCTAGCTTGGAATGTAGTTGTTTCGTCAGTGCCTCGGTCACCGGGGCCAATAAAACGATCATTCTTAAATGCCCCGACAAAAATTCGTCACTTGCAAGTCCTCTAGACCACGTCATTGAGGGGAACTTCCCGTAATATTTTGTATAGCATCTCCCTGAATGCTAAGAATTGCTCGGCTGTCGGGATCAATCCCGCTCCATTATCCCAGCCTCGAGGAAAGTACCCGCGAAAATCCGGTACCTGGCCGGAAGGATACAGGCTGGCCAGAATGGGATTTCCACTGGGATTAAATAGCTGGCCATTGAGCTCCAGCCAGCCATCAGGAGGAACAGGCGTCCCCACATCGTGATGGTGCCAGGCTGGATAGATGAGGGGATTTCCACGCACCGGATTGGCAATTAGGAAAACTACGGTATTGTCTTCCCTTTTAAATTTTAGGGACTGACACTTCTGATGAAAAAACGTATAAAAAAGATTCTATTAAGCAAGGCGCTGGACAAATATTTCGCTACTGTCTCACGCTATAAACGGGGGCAGTTGCAGGAATTTTATCGAATAAACGTTATCAAAAGATCACCGCTTGCTAACCGAAATATGGATGAAATTTCATCAGTTGATATTGCTGGATATCGAGATGACAGACTGGCCCAGATTAATCCACGTACAAAAAAATCTATCAGTGGCAACACTGTTCGTCTTGAGCTTGCGTTGCTCTCCGCATTGTATAATTTGGCAAAAGTTGAATGGGGAACATGCACGAGTAATCCAGTTGAACATGTAAGAAAGCCTGCGGTGTCTTCAGGTCGGGTGCGTAGGTTAACGTCACAAGAAGAACGAGGTCTGACCCGTTACTTCAGAGGTAAAAACCTGAGTTATTAGCTATTTTCCGTTTGGCCATTGAGACAGCGATGAGGCAAGGTGAAATACTGTCATTACAATGGGAGAATATCGATCTTCGACTCGGGATCGCTCACCTGCCGTTAACAAAAATGGTTCTGCCCGTGATGTCCCATTGTCTTCAAAGGCGCGTCTGGTTTTGAAGGAAATTGGCGAGCTGGGGCGTGATGATACGGGAAGTGTTTTTACATATACGTCGAGCGGCTTTAAAAGTGCCTGGCGTATCGCATTACAGTCTCTATCGATTAATGATCTGCATTTTCATGATTTGAGGCATGAAGCGATTAGCCGGCTGTTTGAATTAGGGACATTAAACGTCATGGAGGTTGCTGCGATATCGGGGCATAAATCCATGAATATGCTGAAACGGTATACGCATCTCAGGGCTACTCACCTTGTCAGTAAATTGGATGCTCGCAAAAAGCAGGCACAAAAACTAACCTCAATATTTATTCCTTATCCCGCAGACATTTACACTTATGATGGTACGATCACCCTGAAGTTTTCTGATTTTGATGGCCTTGAGGTGACTGCTGCAACTCACGATGAGGCATTACGGAACGCATCGGTAGAGCTGTTACGGTTCCAAGCTATAGCAGCTAAAAATGGCGAAAGGCTCCCCCTCCTGGTCCTGTATCTGTGAATTCAGTTAATAGGCTTCTCATCAGTCCCTTGTAACAAGACTTGGTAATTTTCACATGACGGTATTGAGTTAAATATCGTCATTCTTCTCCGTATTTAGCACTGTACATACCTCATTATATTTGAAAGGGCTTTGTTCAGTGGCTACTGAGATATTTCCTGGTACAGCATCATCACCCAATGATGATGCGCCGCGCGCCAAAAACGACTTCTTGGGGGCGCGGCGCTTTAGTTAAACCTGTTTTATACACATTCCTGGGGTTGGGAACTGCTGTTCCATCTATTCTCTGTGTGATTTTTACCTGCAAATGAGTGAGATGGGTATACGTCTTAACTCTCTTGAAGCCGCGCTCCGTAGCGGCCAGCTTAATCAATTGTCTGTTTCTGTGACTGAGTTAGAGAAACATGTGGCAGAGCAGGATTTACGCTTTGCAACTAATGAAAAACTCGATGCGGGTATGCAGGAGCTTTCTTCCCGGGTTGATAGGAATGTCGCATCGTTATCGAAAGAAAATGAGGGCATTCGTCAGCAACTGGTGCAGGACGATAACCGATTCATAGAATTGAAGTCAGCTTTCAATCAGTCACTATTACGTCTTGATGCTCTAAGTCAGCTAAAGGAAGTATTTGAGAAGAAAAATGCTGAGCCTCCTTCTGGTGCAGCCAGCTCTCAATCTCGGCCTGCTAATTCCCCTGCTAAATCAAAAAAGTCGATACGGTCAGCCAAAAGTGTGCCACTGGTTGCACCGTTTATTCTGACGGGCATTGAACAGCGGGGAGGGCAAAGGTACGCCGTAGTTATGCGTCGTGGCGCGACAACGCTATCAGAAATGCAATTGGTTGCAGTGGGAGATTCTGCATGGGGATGGACACTACGAGATATGCAGGACCATGAAGCGATATTTTCCGTCGGCGGCAGTCAACAGCGCCTTTCAGTTCAATAGGACTCCCTATGAAAAATGTAGCATTGCTATTTTGAGTTTATTTTTTGTTTATTCCCTTTCTAATGCAGCTCTTCCGGGGCCAGTGCAACAAAAAAGAGCTGCAACAACGTGATATTCAGATCAAAGAAACTGAGCAGGAAGCACAGCGGTGGGGGCTGAGCCATTCTGAATGGGAAAAATATCAACAACTCAAGCAAGGCAAGCGCGGAATACAATCGCCTGGCTTAGATCCGCTGACGACCTTAGGGATTGAAAGTGACAGCTCAGCGGAACGACGTCGTATGGCTGAACTTTGGGTTAAAGAAGAGTATCAGCGTACGGAAAAAGAACTGGCTTTTCAGCGTGAAGTGAATGCTGCCTGGAACCGTCTGTACCCTAATGCTCTCTCTGTAAACATGGGTAACGCTGCCGGCATTGCTCATGATACCGATGGTCGGCTGGCGTTATTTGTTCGTGATAACTGTACCCGTTGCGATACCCGATTAGCGGCTGTTCTGGCTGATAACCGAGAAGTCGATATTTATTTGGTTGGCAGCGACGGAAAAGACGAAACGGTCCGACAGTGGGCTGTTAGCCATAGTATTCCTGTTGATCGCGTCAGAAACCGACAGATAACGCTCAATCATGATCAGGGGCTGTGGGCGCGTTATGGTCAAGGTCAAATGCCAGTCATCCTGCAACAAGGGGAAAATGGATGGCAAATCGCAGCATTTTAATCAGTACGCTCATCGTACTTGGGATAATGCATAGCGGTATTGTTAGCGCACAAAAACGTCCTGTTGCCTTGCAACAAATCCCAGCAGCATACCGACAAATTGCTAAAGATGCGCGAGTGCCAGCTGAGTCACTTTATTCACTCGCACTAACGGAAAGCTCACGTCGATTGCCTTACGGTGAGCGGCCATGGCCGTGGTCGATCAATGTTGCTGGAAAAACGTATCGGTATGAGACACGCGAATTGGCATGGCAGGCGTTACGCCAGTTTATTCGCCAGACACCGCTAAAGAACATTGATGTTGGGATCGCTCAGGTTAATTTGGGCTGGAACGGACATCGTTTTCGCTCTTTTATGACGCATTTGAGCCGTTTACCAATTTACGCGTTGCTGCACAAATCTTACGTGAGTGCTATGACGCCAAACCTGGTAGTTGGTTACGTGCCGCAGGGTGTTATCACCGTCCTGCCGGCGGCCTGCCAGCTGAAAGGTATATGGCGATTGTGCGCCAAAAGCTGAAGCTTATTTCTCCAGTTCAGGAATCATTGGAGTCATCGCCGCCCATCCTACTTGCATCTTCCGAAGCCATTATTCCCAGCTACCAATTAACATGGATAGAGCCAAAATGAATACGTTACGTCCCCTCTTATTATTCATATCGTCGATTATTTCCCTGGTATTTCCTTATTGCCATCTTTAGCTTCAGCGGAACTTACCGTTGTAGCCGATCTTGGTGGGGAATCTACTGAATCGTATTTTGAGGCGATTAACGCACAAACGGATCCGAATTTTTCCGGCTCCGCACTGCCTCAAGAATTATTCTCTCCTGCCACAGCTCTGGGCCTGACAATATCCTCCGTTCTTCCCGTCACTACACCTGAACTTACCCAGGGAAGGTTTCACCAAGAGCGTTAAGACTCACGGGTATGCCACCAATTTTCATTATTGGTGATGATCCTCTGTCTCGGGATTGGGTTATGAAACGAGCAGGGAGCTGCAGCGTCTGAAGGCCACTGGGTTTGTTGTCAGTGTTTCTACAGAAGCATCTCTGCGTGAACTACAGGTTTTATTGCCTGAAAATGATATTGCCCCCGTATCAGGAAGTGACCTAGCGAAGCGTTTACAGCTATCCCACTACCCCGTACTGATAACTGAAACCGGATTGTCACAATAATAGGACGCTAAAAGATGAAAATTAATTATCAATATGGGTTACGGACAGTAATGTTATTTGTGGGCGAATTAATAACATTTATTTTTAGAGCGTTTATTTATTGGCCATCCATTTTTGTTGGCGGGTCCGTCGTTGGATTTTTTATTGGGATTCTTATCTGGCGAAATTGCATCTGATTTAAATAATGTGTTGTCAGCCTTGCCACCGGCGTATCAGTCTGCTTCTCCGGCTCAGGTTATTCAGTTCGCAAATAGCGTTTATTGTATTCTTGTGATGGTTGCGGGATGCATTGAAGCACTGATTCGTTATGGCTATCCTTTTGCCCGTTTTAGCTCACTGAACCGTCGCTGTGAACAAGTCATGTGTGAACACGGCTCATACAGATCGAGCCAGCATTATCCTCATAGAGATGAGGATAAAGTGGATGAGTGACCGTTATGTTATGGAATCACTGCTGCGTCCTGCTGTTGAGTTATATACAGCGACAACGGCGTGGAGTGCGACTTATATATGTCTAACCGCCCCTGGGCCGTTGCGCTCGCTCCATCCGTTAGCTGGGTTACGGCTGCAGGGTTTGGTGTATTGGCATTGAAGCGGACGAGGCAAGGGTTACGGATCCTGCGTTATCGCCGCAATATCCGGCGACTTCCCCGTTATGTGATGAGTAGCAAACAGATCCCCGTGAGTAACCGTTATCTGTTTCTCGGGAAGGGATTTCAGTGGACGCAGAAACATACTCAGCGGCTCCTGGAAGCTCGTCGGCCAGAGACAGAGTGTTATGTTCAGCCATCCGTCATTTATCGTATGGCGCGTGACCTGGAGAAAAAACTTGAGTACAGCCTGCCATACCTCTGCCGGCTTACTCAATCCGACACCGTCTTTAATCCCGTCAGACCGTTACCTCCCGTGGGGAGTCCCATCTATCACGGTGTTGAACCTGATGAATCCGATATTGGTTATGATCTGGGGGGGGGAACGTGTAGGGCACTCGTTAGTCATGGGAACAACACGTGTTGGTAAAACACGCCTGGCCGAATTATTGATCACACAGGATATCCGACGTGGCGATGTCACCATCGTATTTGACCCCAAAGGAGATGCTGACCTGCTGAAACGGATGTGGGCGGAAGCGCGGAGAGCTGGAAGGGAAAGTGAGTTTCATGTTTTCCATCTTGGTTGGCCAGATATCAGTGCGCGTTATAACGCGATTGGACGTTTTAGCCGTATCTCTGAAGTGGCTTCGCGCGTTGCCGGACAGCTTTCAAGTGAAGGTAATTCTGCTGCTTTTAAGGAATTCGCCTGGCGATTCGTCAATATTATTACACGAGCGCTGGTTGCTCTGGGCCAGCGACCTGATTACAGCCTGATACTCCGTTATGTCACCAATATCGGTGACCTTTACGAAACCTATGTCGAAAATCTGTTAAGCACTCAAGCTCCACAACTGTGGGTCACGGTGGAGAACTTAATCAGCTCAGGCATGCTTAATGAGCGAGATCTTCCCCGAAATATGCAGGGGCAAGCGAACGCGATGAAAGTATGGGCCATCGAGACCGTTCTTGGCAGTGATGAAGGTAAAAAATATGGGATCCGGTTCTGGATGGATTGCGGTCAGCCGTACGTTATGACCGGACCTACTTCGATAAAATAGTGGCGTCGCTATTGCCCTTACTGGAAAAACTGACGACGGGAAAAACAGCAGCGTTGCTGGCACCTGATTACACCGATATGGATGATCCCCGCCCCATCTTTGACTGGCAGGAAGTCATTAGAAAAAGAGGGATTGTGTATGTCGGGCTCGATGCGCTGTCGGATGCGGAGGTCGCATCAGCGGTAGGCAATAGCATGTTTGCTGACCTTGTATCTGTGGCAGGTTACATCTACAAGTTTGGTATCGGTGGAGAAACCCCACAGAAAAAAATACCCATAAACCTCCACTGTGATGAGTTTAACGAGCTGATGGGCGAGGAGTTTATCCCACTCATTAACAAAGGCGGCGGCGCGGGGATCCAGGTCACGGCCTATACGCAGACCTTGTCGGATATTGAAGCCAGGATTGGCAGTAGTGCCAAGGCCAACCAGGTGATTGGTAACTTCAACTCGTTAATCATGCTACGGGTTAGAGAAAATAGTACAGCGGAGTTGCTGACCAGCCAGCTTCCTGAAGTGGATGTCTATACCAAGACGCTGGTTTCTGGCGTAACGGATATTACTAATCCTGACCAGGGTTCTGACTTTACCAGTAACGTTCAGGATCGTGTCAGTAATGTCAGGATGCCAATGATTACCCCAGCTGACATAATCAATCTGCCGAAAGGGCAGGCGTTTGCATTGCTTGAGGGGGGCGGTTGTGGAAAATCCGCATGCCATTACCTGATAGCGCAAATGACCCGTTCATGCCGGAGAGTATCAGCCGCATTGCTGAGTATATGCAGCAGAATTACCGCACCGGTGAAACCTGGTGGACGGGGAGTACATTACCTTCTGACAGCTTTGCGGGGTCTGCCTTTGGGCTAGAGGATGAGGTGGCATAATGGCCGAGCAGACGTCGTCGTCTCCACAACGTCAGGAGCCACCCAAAAAGCCGGGTCTGTTTCAAACGCTATTATGGGTTTGGCCATTGAAAGTGATTGGCATTCTGCTGGTTTCTTTGCTGGTCAGTTTGCTCATTGAATATATCGGCATGCTGTTTTTTGGACAAATGAAGGCGCAGAACACAGTCGGCAGGTGATGTTGACGGAAAGTGGTTATCTGGCTGAAGGGTTTACCCAAAGCTTATTGATGTCTGAACCGGTTATCCTCATCGGCGGCATGGTTCACCAATCCTATCAGTGGCTGTTTGTGGACAGCGGTTTTATCAGTTGGCTTCATCAGGCAAAACAGATGAAGCCGAAGGATGGGGCGGCGCAAATGTTTAATTGGGTTGGGAGCTGGCTGGCGTTGGCGTTGTGGGAGTACTTACAGGCGACGGTTTATGTCACGGTCATTTTTGCGATACGGGTTGGCATTCTGGTGCTATCGATACCGCTTTTTATCATGGTTGCTGTGACTGGGATCGTTGATGGTCTGGTTCGTCGGGATTTACGGCGCTACGGTGCTGGGTATGAATCCAGTTTTATCTATCATCATGCGAAGCGGTTTGTGAAGCCTGCGGTGTACGGGCCATGTATGCTGTATTTGTCCTGGCCAACTGCTGTGTGGCCTAATCTGTTGCTCTTACCCGCAGCGGTGTTGTTGGGTATTGTGCTGTCGATCGTTACTGGTGCTTTTAAAAATACCTTTAATGTTTAAGTTAAGGGTAATGGAAGCGTGAAAGCAGCATGAGGGCATTGATGATGTTTCATTTATTAGTAAAGTATAGTGGTTGGAACCAGCATTCTGATTCAGTTGATTTATCAAGATCGATTGCACCTAGTTATACGGATAAATCAATTGCAGCTATTTATCGACCAAATGGCGATTTTTCGGTTAAAGATATCATTCGTATACCGGCTATTTTTATGCCAGAGATTGATGGGAGTGGTGAGCCATTTGCTAGGGTTGGGCAGATCACTAATGTGATAAAAAAACTCGAAGTGCTATAATTAACTATGTTTATGATTCGAATATCCCTCCAATACATCTAGATAATATAGAGGAGATAGCTTCTTCCCTTGGTGTCGTTGGATTTCAACTGAGACATTCTCACTGGGCAGTTCATGATGCAGACTTGTTTGAAGTTTTGTTTAAGAGCAATCAGCACAGCTTGCCAAGCCCGAAGGTATTCAGTATCGATGGGTTAAATAAAATATCACGAAAGCAAATCTCGGTAATGATGCCTTTTTCTAATAGTTTTGATGCTGTTTATTCCTCAATAAAGGAAATGGCCTCAGAAATGGGTATGGCTTGTAATAGAGCTGATGATATTTGGCAAGAGCATTCAATTATTCAAGATATTGTTTCCTTAATTTGTATGTCATCTGTGGTAATTTGCGATCTCTCAGATAAGAATCCAAATGTATTTTATGAGGCAGGGATCGCTCATGCTCTGGGAAAAGAGGTTATTCTATTGGCGCGGCACATTGGCGATGTGCCTTTTGATTTGAGGCACTTACGTATTATCACTTATTTAAATAATGGCGAAGGAATTGCAAATATGATTCGCCAGCTACGCCCAAGAGTTACCATGCTGATGGGCGATACTTTGTGATTGAAGCTTCTGGTTAATTCATTATCTTTATGAAACGAAAGGATTTTTATGGTATAATGTAACCATTAATGAAGTGAGTGATGTTCATTAATGGCCCAATATGGATTCGGGTCAATCAAGAATCCGTCATGTCTAAAAGGATTTTAACATGACCAATTATAATGTAACAACGCCAGATATTATCTGGCTTAAAATTGAGCAAATTGAATTGATTCTATCGACTGTTGATCAGAACGATCTTCAGCTAAAAGCACGACTTGAAGCTGAATTGGAGTATTGGTCTAATCAGTTATTCGGTTCTTGGTAATAAACTTTAAGCTCAGGGGATATTTTCCCCCTTTCTTTCTTCTTGTCCCTTAATTTTCACCATCCCATAAACAGTTTCCTGCTGTGCTTATCCCCCTGTTACGTCAGTCTTTCTCCTCGCCGTTATGCGCTACAGGAGAAGAGAGATGTACCGATTGATTGGGCTGAGTGTACTGCTGGCTTCGGTTTGCGTAGTTCAGGCCCATGCTTCCGAAAAAGACGAACTTGCTCTGGTTATGCGTCAACTTGACCAGGTTCAGGCTGGATTAGATCGTGCCCGAGTAGTTGCCAATCAGAATGGTCAGGATGCGCGCTTTTATTTTGATTACAGTAGTGCTTCCCGAGACATATCCGCTATGCGGAAGGGTATTGAGCAATATCTTGAGCCCTCTCGCGCTCAACCTTCGGTACCGCTTTCTGTCAGTGGGCAATACCGCCAGGAGAGAGGGCAATGAATGCTGCACAGAAGGCCGCCTGGAGCGCAGCATCGGGTAATACAGATCCCTCTGTACTCAATCTGCTTATCCTTGGTCTTCTCTTCTCCATTTTATTTCTGTGGGCAACCTGGGCATTGGTCATGGCCTACAAGGGGTGGACCACGAAATCCATCGGTGCTGAATCTATAGGAACATTTACGGTTCGGCTCATTCTGCTTCTGGTTATCTCTATTTTTCTCTTCGCTAGCTGATTTTCACTCTGAACAAAAAAGGTTAACTCATGAAAATAGTCTCAATAATGCGTCGTACCACAGAACGTCTGACAATGTTAGTTGTTCTCGGAGGACTCCATTCAGGTCAGGTGCTGGCCGATTTGCCGCCTATTGAAGCGCCATCAAGTGGAGGCGGTGGCGGTTTATTCGGCACTCTGAAAGGTTATATCAAAGATGGGGTGGCTCTTGGAGGGCTTGTTATTGCTGCGATCGCATTCATTGTTGTTGCTCTGGCTGCGATATCTTCATTTCATGATGTGAGATCTGGTAAGGAGAAATGGTCAACATTTGGGGCGTTTGTCATTGTTGGGGTGATACTGCTTGTTGCTGTTATCTGGTTAGCCACTAAGGCGCTGGACATTCTGTAAGGAGCGGGAGCATGGCCGTGATTGAGTTTCTCCCCGATCGTCTGAATGTTGCCCCAGTGGTTTATCGTGGATTCACCACAGGAGAGTTAGGACTGGCTGCGGGCCTAGGGGTTGCATTGGGAATACCGCTGGCATTTCCACTGGTATTTGTCCCCTTTATTGGTTGGATCGCTTTTCCCACCTGTATGCTGATAACTCCGTTGTTCGTGGTGTTTCTTGGCGGTAAATGGATCAGTTCGTTTAAACGAGGGAAACCCGAAAACTATCTTTGGCGTCGGCTGGACGAGCTTAAAGCGACATGGGGCATGAGCCACGGCCTGATCCTGACTTCCCGCGCATGGGAGTTGAAACGTACTTGCTCCGTTTTTCAAAGGAGTAGGTCATGAGCCGCTTTCGTAACGCTGTCAGTGCTCGCGATAATCATATTTTTACCTTGCGAGCTATCGTTGTTGGCCTGTTTTTGTTGCTGATTTTCACTGCTTCAGGCTGGATGATGGCACCAAGTAAATTGACGATCCACAATCCTCCAGACCTGCGTTCTGGTAGCACGCGCGAGTGGTGGCGAGTTCCTCCCTCAACGGTATACAGTTTTGCCTTCTATATTTTTCAGCAACTCAATGCCTGGTAAAAAACGGTGAAGTAGATTATCCCGCGAAAATCGCGCAGCTAAGTCCTTATCTGACACCCGTATGCCAGGACTTCCTGAACAAAGATGCGCGGTTTCGTACTGACAATAGCGAGCTGCGTGACCGCGTTCGTGTTGTATATGAGATCCCTAAACGCGGTTATAGCAGTAAAAGCGTCGATGTTTTGTCTGATGATGAATGGGTTGCCCGCCTGGATTTGGTTGCTGACGAGTATTACCACACCGAACCTGTAAAACGGGCAATGGTGCGTTATCCATTGCGGGTCATCCGTTGGGAAGGTGATCCTGAACGTAACCAATTTGGGTTGGCTCTCGATTGCTATGCCAGCACGCCTCAACGACTAGAAGCGATGCCGGTTATTGCTCCTGAGAAAAATCGGGGTATTCCAGTGAAGTTGAAAGCCTTATTGGTGATATGCGCATCTCTCTTGTCATTGCCTGCCAGCGCACTGGAGCTCATGAAGTGGGAACGTATCCCGCTCCAAATTCCTCTGAATGTAGGGCAAGAACGTATTGTTTTTGTCGACAAAAACGTACGCGTTGGATTCCCCGTCACTGAGCGGAAAACTGAGGATCCAGAGTAGCGGCGGGTCGGTTTACCTCAGTGCCAGTGAGCCTTTTCCTTCTACACGTCTGCAACTGCAGGATGTTGAGAATGGTGAGGTGATCCTCCTGGATATTAGCGCCGTGGAAGGGAAGAGCGTTCGTGAACCTGTGCAGGTCGTTTATACCGGAGAAGTCTCTTCTGTCTCCACCAATGATAATGCAAAGGTTAGCGGCAGCAGTAACAAAGCAGGTCATTCGTCTTCTTTCCGTGAGTCAGCAGATAAGGCTGAGCGGCATTCTCCCGTTTCTTCTGTCCCCGTTCCTGTCTTGTTGACGCGCTATGCAGCACAAAGCTTGTATGCGCCATTGCGCACCGTTGAACCCGTTCCTGGGATTGGGGCCGTATCTCTTAAGCTACCGAGCCCGATAACAACATTATTTCCTTCTGAGCCGATCGTGGCTGTGCCATTGGCGGGATGGCGACTGAACAATTTTAGTGTTATCGCATTGCAAATACGCAATACCTCATCCGGTAAGGTGATTCTGGATCCTCGCAGGCTACAGGGGAAATTTGTCAGCGCGACGTTTCAGCACCGTTGGCTGGGGAATGCCGGAACGCCGGAGGATACGACCGTCGCCTATCTGGTCATTGATGGTCAACCGGAAAGCGCATTTCTGCCAGAACCTGTGCTACCTGCCAAACCGGTTAAATCAACATCCAGGGGCGTGACAAAATGAAAATGCAGTCAAATATGCTCGTTAAACTGGCAGTACCGCTAACGTTGCTGGTGACGGTTTTTATTGGTTTGAAGGCATGTTCTCCCGACAAGGCACAACAACAGCCAGATACTGCGGCAAAAATGATGCAACCCTGAACGATGTCACCCCTGAGCAGTTAAGAGCGCTGGGGATTGAAGGTGACACGCCTCAGGATACGCTACGTACGTTGATTGGTCGTCTGAATACGGTCACAACCAAGCAAGATAGACTGGATGCAGAAAATAAGACGCTGGCTGAGGAAAATAAGCGTCTGAAACAAACCAATCAAAATGTGGATGAACGCATCGGTCAGGCGATTGCGAATGCAAAAACAGAAGAGAGCAGTGAGAAAAGCCAACTGAAATCTCAGGTGCAATCGTTAAGTTCTACTGTCAGTGATCTCGTGCAACAACTTAAAGAGGTAGGAACGCCAGGTTCGACGTCGTCAGCGTCTTCCGGCAATCATGTCGGGCCGGGGAGTGATATCCCGATAGGATTGGGGTTGGATGGCGGTTTTGCCGGACAGGCTACACCATCTGGTTCACCCGGTACTGATGGGTTGCGCTGGGTTGAACCAATAGATGCTGTTGCGGTAGATGCAAGTGGGAAACCTGTGACTGAGGGAAGCAGTAACAGAGCGGCGGGTTTTACCTTTGCTACTTCTTTTCTGGAAGAGAATCCTGTCACTCGGCAGCAAGCTGAACTGGCCAGGCAAGCAGGGAACGGCCAAACGTTAAGCGGAAATAATGCCTCTGAAGGTCCTGTCGAGCCTGTCTATACCTTGCCCGAAAATTCAACGCTGATAGGCAGTCGTGCTATGACCGCCCTGTTGGGGCGAGTGCCCGTTGATGGAAAAGTGACAGATCCATATCCATTCAAAATTCTCATTGGCAAAGACAACCTGACTGCAAACGGCATCGATCTGCCTGATGTCCAGGGGGCGATTGTGTCCGGTACGGCGACTGGTGACTGGACGCTGTCATGTGTCCGGGGCTCGGTATCCAGTATCACATTCGTCTTTACCGACGGTACGGTACGTACTCTGCCGCGTCCATCCAGTCAGACGGAAGGCAACAACAGCCAGAGCAGTAATAGCGGGGGAAGCATTGGATGGATATCTGATGAAAACGGTATCCCGTGTCTTTCTGGTGAACGTAAATCCAACGCAGCGACTTATCTACCAACGTTATTTGCTTTGTCCGCTAGCTCTGCTGCCGGTGAGTCATTGGAGAAAAATCAGAACACGGCACAGACGAACGGGTTTGGTGGTATGACGTCTTCACTGACCGGCGATGCGGGGCAAGCCGTACTGGGGAAGGCGATTTCGGGGGATGCAGGAAACCGTCGACTGGGTTAAGGCGCGTTATGGTCAGACGTTTGATGCGGTTTATGTTCCTCCAGGTATGAAGGTGGCTGTTCATATTACCCGGCAGTTGGCGATCGACTATGAAGAAAAAGGGCGGAAAGTGAAATACGACTTCAATCTTGGCCAATCTGGCACTGGGATGGATTAACCATGATGACTGAAAATTATCGTTTTGTTGAACAGGTACGATCTGCTCCGCCCTCGTGGGCTAATGATGAAATTCTTCGTTGGGATGACTCGTGTTTTCGCCGTGAGAGGGACTTTATCACCCGCCATTACTGGACGACACAAGGTAGCATCAACGTATTTCGCATTATTGGTACTGATCATCCTCAGTATGCTGGTATGAGTTGGCTGGAACTGTTGGATCGTGGGAAGCGGATGGACATCAACATTCCTCTTCTGGAAAAGAACCCTGGCTATTACACGGAGCCTGGGCATAAACGGTCGAGCATGAACTTTAACAGTTTTGATGGGATCAATTGGTTTATCGGCTCAGATGGTAATCATCGCAGTTGTCTGGCGCGCTTTTATTTTCACGTCAACGGCCTGGGGATGACGCAACTGCATGATGTGACGATGAATCACTATGATATCGACCACCTGTATTATGAAGCGTGCAGGGAGATACAAAAGCTTATCGACGTCATGGCCCAACAGGGGATCTATTTGACGCTTGAGGTGCGGAACCAGGTTGTACACCGTGACGATACTCCAGGGTGGAAGCTGGATCATTTTCAGATAGAGGCGCAACTGCACCAAAACGGGGAACATGATTTCCCTGAGCTAGATGCCGTCAGCTACATGCAAAATGCACAAGATGCCCGAACTTGCCTTTCTGTACTGAAACAACGTTATGAACAGTGCCAGAGCTCGCAACAGATAAAAGCAGGGAGTACGGGAACTCGCTGGATGCGTTGGTTACGACTGGGGAAATCGCATGAAAAAAATAACTACAATTCAATTCGTTGGACCACAAAGTGGTACTTCAGCGCAGGCTCTGGCTATTCTGTGGCAGTAAGTTATGGTGAATTTGAGCTCGAGCTGGCTCAACGCGCTGCCGCATTTCAACAGGCATCTTTGTTTTGGGAGCATAACGCATTAATTCTGATGCTCGGTCCTACCCGTATTGAGGTGCAAGACACCCAATTAACGATTGCCCGATTGTTTCCAGAGGCACTTGAAAAATGCAAGGTGGCCTGTTTTTGGATCATGTTTCCGCGAGTAATGACGAGATCGTATCGATGGCACTGAAAAGGTTACATGGCGAAAAGTACTGGCAACTGATGCCCGTTCATTTAAGTGAGATGCATCGTATCCCTGAGTTGCAATCATTTTCCTATGTTTCCAGTCGT
The DNA here is from genome assembly GCA_021907015.1 of Pectobacterium sp. PL152. Taxonomy (GTDB): domain Bacteria; phylum Pseudomonadota; class Gammaproteobacteria; order Enterobacterales; family Enterobacteriaceae; genus Pectobacterium. The sequence goes on from CP091064.1 coordinate 3,193,168, forward strand.
TGTGCGCTTTCAGATTCTTCAAAGGAAGGTGATCGGCATGAATAGTAAAGCTCAATGCGCGATAGCCTCGCTTTTTGTCGCGGTAACACTGTCTGGATGTAGTACCAGCAAAGAGCAGATGCTGCCTCCGGGCGACAGCACAATGCTAGAGCTGTGGAACGGTGGTGCATCAACGACTCAAGCCAGGCATGAAGGACGCACTACTCTGCGGCGCACCCTGACGGATACTGACCAGGTGAATGTACTGCGTGAGGCGGAAAACTATAGCCGCACTCAGGAGAATGAGATCCAGCAGACGTTTCCTCGTTTGCCGAACCCTGACCTGGTGATGTATGTCTATCCCCATCTCAGTAAAGGTAATACCCCGGTGCCGGGGTATAGCACCGTGTTCCCGTTTTACAGCCAGGTGCAATATGCTTTACCGGGCGAGCGGACGGAGGCCTTTTAATGTTTTCACTGTTTCGGCGTAAAACGACATCTGCAGATGAAAATCTGAAAGGAAATGGGCCATTCGCGATAGCGGGCCATGAACCGCTTAGCCGCGATGGACGATTAACGGAAAGGGATGAGCAACAGCTTTATGGCGTTGCGCCGTCCATTATTGATTATATGCCCTGGGCGGAATACCTCTCTGCGGATCAATGCTTGTTGTTGGACGATGGTGTGTCTGTTGGTGCGGTTTATGAAATTACGCCAGTGGGTACGGAAGGGCGGCCGGCAGAGCGTCTGGAAGAAATCCGCGATGTGGTTGAAGATGCCTTGCAGGATAGTTTGCCCGAGCTGGATAGTCACCAGTGGGTCGTGCAATTTTACTGCCAGGATGATACGGATGTGACGGCGTATATGGATACGCTACGTGGCTATGTTAAACCCTGGGCGGAGGGGACAGCATTCACACAGGCCTGGCTGTCTGAAACCGATCGCCATATGAAAAGCATTTCGGCAGAGAAGGGGCTGTTTGACGATAAAATTGTCACGGGTGCACCCTGGCGCGGACAAACCCGACGTACACGTATGGTGATTTATCGTTATGTTGAAAAGCAATCCCGCGATCCGTTACCGCCGGCGACCATGCTGAATCAGGTCTGCGACCGTTTAACCTCTGCATTATCCGGCGCCGGTATTCGCTGCCATCGGCAAAATGGCGAACAGATACATAACTGGCTATTACGCTGGTTTAATCCCAAGCCGGAATGGGTTGCATCCGAGCTGCTGTATCACATGGCGTCACATGATGACGGTGCACCTGATTCTCTTCCCATATTGAACGATTTTAGCGAAACATTGTGGTTTACGCGGCCGCGTAGCGATGCCGAACGTGGGGTATGGTGGTTTGATAATGTGGCGCACAAAGCGGTTCCGGTCGAACGGCTGAGAAAAGCGCCGCAGACGGGGCACCTGACCGGTGAAGTCAGACGTGGAGAGAACATCAATACGCTGATGGATCTGATGCCGCAGGGTACGGTGATTGCGATGACGTTGGTCGTTCAACCTCAGGATGTTCTGGAGGAGGAGTTCGCCAGTCTGGGCAAAAATGCAATGGGCGAAAATGTTGAATCTCAGCGTGTACGCGCAGATGCGGCAACAGCCAAAGAGTATCTGGGCGAGCGGCACAAACTGTATCGCTCATCGTTGACGTTTCTGATCAAAGCGTCAGATCTGGATACGCTCGACAAACGCTATCTTGATATCAGTGCCAAGCTGCTCAACGCTGGCCTTCAGCCGATCAACCCTGAACATGATGTTGCGCCACTCAATGGCTACCTGCGTGCATTACCGATGTGTTTCAACCCCGAAACGGATAAAAACCACTGGTATACCCGCCTGACGTTTGTACAGCATTTTGCCTGCCTGCTGCCGGTTTTGGTCGTGATACGGGAACGGGTAATCCCGGCCTTTCCTTCTTCAATCGAGGGGGCGGCATTGTCATTCGATCCAATGAATAAGGCAGACAGGACACAGAATGCCCATTTACTGTTGTTTGGACCGACAGGTTCAGGTAAGTCAGCGACATTGTGTAGTGTTTTAGCACAGGTGATGGCTATCCACCGTTCACGGCTGTTTTTACTGGAGGCGGGAAACTCGTTTGGGTTGCTTGGTGATTATTATGAGTCATTAGGGCTGACGGTGAACAAGATCAGCATCAAGCCTGGGCGTGGTGTCTCACTGGCGCCGTTTGCCGATGCTCACCAGTTGTTACAGGTAGATCCCAGGGAACTCATTACTGATGAACTGTCTTTGCCTGAGCTGGATGATGATGCAAAGAGCCGGATGATGACGATGAGGAAAAGCGCGATATTCTGGGAGAAATGGAGATCGCGGCACGCCTGATGGTCACCGGTGGTGAGGCAGCAGAAGAAGCAAGGATGACTCGTGCCGATCGTGGCATGTTGCGTGAAGCTATTCTGGCGGCGGCGAAACAGTCATATGAAGCCGGACATCAGATGTTACCCTCGGATTTGATGTCGGCGTTAGAGCATATTGCCCGGGATAATACCAAGGACAGTGAAGGACGAGACCGCAGAACGGCAGCAAGACGTGCACGTGCTGAGGAGATGGCTGAGGCGTTACGTATGTTCACCGAAGGGTTTGAGGGGGAACTGTTTAACCGCCCGGGAACACCCTGGCCAGAAGCGGATGTTACGATCATCGATCTCGGTACATTGGCGCGTGAGGGCTATGAAGCACAGATGGCCGTCGCTGTTATCGCACTGGTGAATACCGTCAATAACATCGCTGAGCGTGATCAGTACCTGGATCGTGAAATCAATATGGTTATCGATGAAGCCCATATTGCGACGACGAACCCCTGTTATCACCGTATATGACTAAGGTGGTGAAAATGTGGCGTAAATTGGGGCGTGGCTCTGGCTGGCCACGCAGAACCTAGCGGATTATCCGGATACGTCGGAAAAAATGCTCAATATGGCAGAATGGTGGTTGTGTCTGACCATGCCACCGGATGAAGTGGAGCAAATCTCGCGGTTCAAAAAGCTGAATGAAGAGCAAAAGGCGATGTTGCTCTCTGCGACAAAGTTACCCCGATGCTATACGGAAGGTGTGGTTCTGGCTAAACGGGTAGAAGCTCTATTCAGAGCCGTTCCTCCCAGCCTTTACCTTGCGTTGGGAATGACTGAAAAAGAAGAAAAAGCGGAGCGCCGGCAACTGATGAATGAACATGGCTGCAGTGAGCTGGAAGCGGCTTTTCTAGTGGCGAAGAAGCTGGATAAGGCAAGAGGGATTATGACTGAAGCGGAGGCGGCGTGAAGCGATTGTCGATGTCAAAGCCTGAAGTGGTACCGGATAATGCGCTCCCGTTTTCAGTCCTGTTTGATGTGCCTCCGCAAGGTGTTGCCCGTATTGGAGAAGGAGACGCTAGCCAGCTCGCGAAGCTGGGCGATGAGGTGCGAAAACGCCTGACCTGCCCAGCTCAACTTTCTGTGTTACCTCATCGTGTAGGAAATCGTTGCTGCGTTTCGGTACATATTAGCGAGCCGACAGGAAAGGCGCTTGATCTCCTGATTACGGTTGCCGGCAATACCGTATGGCCAGATGACAATGAATATGCCCGTGGCGTCCGTTGGTACATCAATGTCTCCGATGCGACAGACATGATGTGGTTGCTGAAGGCTATTGAGCAGGTGACAGGCGAAAAGGATAAATCGAGAACTGGCGCGGGATTCGCAAACGCTTTTCTTTGCGGAGCCTGCGCCAGTTGAACAAAGCCGCAGGCGCGTTAGTGGGGTGAAGTTATTGATACCACGCTGTTCTTTACGGTGACGGTACATGCTATAACCACATGATTACTCAGTCCTATCGGTATTACTCACCATGAATGTTTATAAACTTTCCGCAAAGACTCAAGCCTATTATCTGATTGAGAAGAACGATTATGAGCAGCGTACGGCTCGTCGTCCGCCATGGTACAAAACAAACGCCAGCGGTAATCCTCAATACTTTGCTGTTTGCCCAGCCTGCAATAACCCTATTCAGATACTCGGCTTGTATAAAGCGTTAGCGAATACTCCTAATCCCTATGGTAAGCATTGCGGCAGCCCCGTGTACGGTGTCGGTATTTATGACAAAGAGGCGTATCTGTGGTGTCCTTATTCCAATAATAAACGCGATGATGGCGACGGCAGACCCAGACGTGCGCCAGGCATACTGACGCAGCAAATCCTGTCTATTCTGGTTAATCATTTTGATAAAGTCGTCTGGTTACTCGGAAAATCGACAGGAGTAAAAATAGATGAGGAATTAGCTAAACGAATGTTGCAGCAATATCGACGAGAGGAAGGGTGGCTGTATGCGCGAGCGACATTGATGAACATTCCTTGGGTATTTGCTTACATGTCGGACTTTCAGGCGATTCTCTTTAAACGGATAGACAAAACTTTGGCTGAGGAACTGGTGAGCCGCTCGGCGGGGCGCTTAAACTACAGTGAAAATGGTTTGGTGATTAAAGATGCTGTGGTCAAGGGCTATGTTGAGTTAGGTATTTACAATACGTTACACCACTCTCGAGTTGTGAACGATGAATTGGTTGAAACAATGGATATGGTGTTTACCCTGAGGCAAGAAAAAGAAGCGCCAACAGAAATCTATCGTCAGACGGTTGGTTTTGACTTTAACTATTTCAATAACCTCGTCAACTTCAGTAACTGGAAATCTTCAGCATTCAATGACGCACTGCTGGCGCTGGCCAAAGAGACCCTGGGAGATTTGGTCAATTAACGCAAGGAAGGGTATGTCCCCTGAAGAGTGATCCACCATTCGCTTTCCAGAGGAGGGACTTCCCTTGTTTTTCTGCTTCTTGCAGGCAAAGCAATATGTGTTCCAGTGACACAAAAAATACATGATGATTGTCCTGCATCACAAAATGTGTTGTGGGTAACTCGATAGAAGGTAACACGATCCCCTGTGGGTGAGCCTGAGAGGGATTTTTTTGTCTGACATGTGGGCTTTCCTGTCACGCTTTTACAGTGGAGTACTGTGTCCGTTTTTGCCCAGGATTACAGCGCTAAACTCATTTCGCGCTGGATATAATTCCTTGCGGTAATTGTGAATACTTCAAACAGAGTTGTTGCTTTTCTCCCGTAGCTGACTGTCGAGAATGGTTGTTCACCTGATAAGGAGAACACATTCATGAGATACCCTTTCGAGCTCGATCCCCAGATTATTCATCACATTATCTACAGCCAGGCGGGTTCAATAGGAAAAGCCCTCATAGAGCTGCTCATGAACAGCGTTGATGCGCAGGCGTCTTCAGTATTATTGACAGTGTCCCGGGAGGGATTTACCTGTACCGATGATGGTCATGGCTTTGCATCCAGAGACGATGTGGTGAATTACTTCGGTCGTTTCGGCACACCGCACATCGAGGGGATGCGACCTACGGCCGCTTCCGGTTGGGGCGTGGGCAGATTATGGCGCATGCTAGAACACTGTGGCGCTCACAGTCCTGGCAAATGCATGTCGATACTCGCCTCATGGGTTATCACTATGATCTGGACGATCTGGGTGAAAAATTATCTGGCTGTAAAATCACCGGCGAATGGTATGAACCATTGAGTGAAACCGAATTAATGTCTGCTGTTCAGGAGATCCGCGATCTGGTTCGTTATACCCCGATTCGTGTAGAGCTCAATGGCCGGTTGATCACCCGTAATCCGGCGACGGAGAAATGGGACGCTGAAGATGAGTTTGCCTGGTATCGAGTACGTGAAGAGGGGGCTGTATCTATCTATAACCAGGGCGTGCTGGTACGTCATGATCCTGGGCATATGTGGGGTGTTGGCGGTCTGATCGTCAGTAAACGTGCGATTGGACTTAATGTCTCCCGAACAGAGATCCTCCGTAAAACCTGCCCGGTATGGCAAGGTATCGCTAAACGCTTTGGTGAGTTGGCCGCCGCGCTGGCGAATCAACTTGGTCACTACCGTAAGACGGAGTCCCGTAGAGAGAACGCGGCGCGTTCGCTGATTGCAGGAGATAGCTCGCTGGCCACCTTGTATCGGAATGAAGAGGTCATTACGTTATTGCCAGGAAAAAGCATGTCACACTGGTCGATTTTCTGTACAAATGCCGGCGGAAGCGACCTGGAGGATATGAAGGGTGTTTCACTATCGCCCGTGGCGCTGATGTTCCTCGCGGAGAGTTGCTGGCCGGCGCCGATATTGTGGTGGTGATGCACCCAATTACACTGAACCGGTTCGGTTGTTACAGCAACGATGAATTTATTGAATGCCTTGCCCAGATCCATAATAACTTGCGTGAACGCGATCAGACCGAGAGGGGCGCGTGGTATGTGGAGAGAGCCTTTGAGCCTGCCGTCATTGATTTCAATACCCTGAGCAATGCTTTTGTCGAACGAACTCAACTGGTCAGGGAAAAGATGCGCTCGACGCGGAAACCCTTCGAGCCTGGAGATCGTTACGTTGGTGCCTGATTCAATATGCCCGTCGTTGCACCGGAGGAAAAGGTCGCTGGGCAAACTACACCCGTGGTGGCAAAGTTTTTCATATCCTGTTAGGGGAATCGACGTCAGCTGAAGCCTGGACAGATGGTGAAAGCTACATCGCCTATAACATTAAAGTGGTTCAGCGATTACGTACGGATCCATTACGTGCTGCGAGTTACCTCTTTAGCCTGACGGAGCATGAGATTGCCCATGAAGGAGACAGCATGGACTGTGGCCATGATGAAGCATTCTATCAACGTTTCCACGATGTCAGTATCCGTATGGCGGAAGAACGTCAGCGATACATGCACGTTTTTCTGATGAAATACACCACCAGTATGGAGCGTGAGGGTAAGAAAGCGGCAGGGAAAGCCTGGCAGGAACGTTTTCTGGTCGACCGGGTTGGCAGCGGTCGTGAGAAAAGGGGTTGCCCCGGCTCACCGATGAAACAAAAATAAGTGAAGAGATCAATGAGGTTGTTCCGGATGAACCTGCGTCGCTGATTCAGTTGATTAACCTGCAACTGCGGCAACAGTGTGGCGCGGGGCCTGAGCCTGACTGGAATGAGGTTATGCTGGAGGGGATTGTTTCAGAAATCAAGCTATCCCAGCAGAAAACGTGGAAGGTGGAGGTGAGTGGCTTGATTGGGTGCTTGGGGGCAGAGGGGAAGGAGCGTATTGATGACCGTGAATACCAGGAGTTTATGGAGCAGGTTAACCTGGATATGCATAAGCAGGACCAGGAGGAGAGAGCCAGAATGCTCTCTGTGCTCGGGATCAATTCAGTCCTTCTGACAGAGGATATTTTTTATTTTCTGTATTTCGAAACATCAGATGACGATGATTTGCGGGCAGCATGGCAGGAAAAACGTTGGGAGCAGGAGCAAGATCCTGATGATGAACCAGAAGCGCTTATACCAGAGCAGTGGAAACCTTATATGCATCCCGAAGAAACACGCTGGATGATTGAAAGAAACGCTGCTGCGGCAGGGTTCTGTGGCTGGCAGGCGGAGTTTAACTATTTATGTTGGCGATCTGAGCAAGAATAATAACTGTTATTTTAGGACACTGTTTATGTAGGGATATAATATGAAAAAGCCGCACCACGGGATGGGAGCGGCTTGCTTCAGATTAAATCAGATCAACTTGCATTACGCACAATTTGGCTCACGCGGCCAGGCGACAGTTCGTAAATCTCAGCAACTTTACGTTGGGGATTTTCTCAACTTGCACCGCATTCTTGATTTCCAGGTCACGAATTCGGCGTTCTTGTTTGGACGTGATCTGATCAAACTTGGCGTTGACCACTTCCATTCGTTGCTGCATGCCCTTGACCTTTCGCTCCAATTGCTTTGTGCGAAACTCAAGTTCTACTTCTTTCTTAGACATGTGCTATTATCCTTCTTAAGGCTAATGGGATGTTTTCCTTCTGGTTGGTTTCTTTGCGAGATAAAACCAGAAGGCATAATTAACATAGCCTTTTTTTTTTTCGCTCCAGCAAGTATAAATAGACCGAGGTTTGCTTGTATTTAGCTTTAAATAAAAAATCTTTATTTATCATGCAGTTGCAATGTGTTTTTTTCTTGTTTTTTTGCTTTTATTAAACTTTGCTTTTTAACTAATTGATTTTCAATGATTTATTTTTTTAAAGTTTAATTTTTTATTTTTATGTGAAAGTTCTACCTGCTTAAAAGTCGAATTTATCGATATCAACAATTGTTAGCTCTGCAAAATTTCACGATTCCATATAGAGTTGTTTACTGACGTATCGCATTGATGATCGCACCTTAGACGGGTATCTGTCTAAGGAGTGTTCACTATGATAAGAGTTATCAGCGTGCTGCCGGTCATGTGTTTTGCTTTGAACGCATTTGCCGGCACGGTGATTTATACCGACAGCGCGCACCCTGTTTCCTCAGTATCTTCAGATATCCCCGTTGTTTATCTCGATGCGGTTGCTAAAGCGGAACAGAACCTGTTCGGCCAGTTGCCTACTGACGTTGTGCAGGCTGAAAAACAAGCTCGGGAGATAGTGGGATCGCCTGACTTTATTCAACAGCAGCAACAGATTCAGGATGCTTACCAGGGCGTTGTCCGGGCATGGTCATTGGGTGTAAAGAAATACCCGGCCATAGTGTTTGACGATCGCTGGGTAGTGTACGGTACCACCGACGTCGACCTGGCTCGTCAACACCTGACGAACGTGCAGGAGGCGAAGCCGTGAAATTTGCTACTCCTCGTAGTCGGCGATTGCTTCTGGCTGTCTTACTCACTGGCAGCGGCTTGTGTACGGCCAGTGTCAATACCGCCAGTTTGATGGCCAGTGCAACATCTGTGTCCTGTATTAGCTGGCGTGTAAAAGGGATCTGTTACTGGCTCCTTTGTACCCCATTTGGTTGCTCTATTAAAACATCGGTAAAAGTGGAGCACTTTATCCCTGAAGCGGTGGTTTCTGCCTACGCCAATGAGGGTGAAAATCCCTGGGTGGAAATGGCGACAGTGAGTCAGGCCGCAGGGAGTGGTGAAAGTGCGCTTGTTGGCTCACTATCCGGTGTTGCGACTGGCGGCGGAAATCAGGAGCTGAAAGCGCCAGGGTTACGCAAGAAAAATATCCATTTCTATTATGCGGATGCGTATGGTACCATCCTGCGACCTCAGCGATCGGCGGTATGGTGCCGGGCTATTCATGCCAGACAGCCGCTACGCCGTTTGTGCCTTACTTTATGAGCTCACTCGATGCGCTGGTTTGGCGCAGCGGTATTCCTGAATCGCTTTATCCTGAAGCATTGATCCCCGGGCAGCGCGAATTGGGTAGCCAGGCATCAGCAAATATGTGGGGGAATGTTTACCCACGTAGCGGCTTTGTGACGCAGCACGATGGGTATAAATCGGCTGCTTTAGTCGCACAACGCGTTGCTGATGTCATTACGCGCAGTGGGCAGCTTCATGTCTATCAACCCCTGGTTGGACAACGCTCACCAGGCTACTGGCCTCCTGACCCGGTTCGTGAAAATACTGGGACGCAAAATCATAAATGGCAGCGTTTATCCCCTCAGTTATCCAATTCATGTGCGGTTTTTCCTGACAACGGCGCCGTTGCACAGAATGGCCAGTATGCCTGGGCATTGTGGCAACCCTATAGCTGTTGCAAACGGCGTGGCCAGACTTTCCTTTACAGCACTGATTTCTAAACAGGCAGGATACCAATGAAAACACAGCAAACGCGCTATTCCACGTCCGTCTCTATTTTATCCGGCATTCTGGCCATTACGATCCTCGGTACTGCACCCCATGCGGAAGCTGAGGTTAATACGTCTCCTTCAGGAGCATCTGTCAGTGGTGCAGTCAGTGATGGATTGTTCTACTCGATTGGTGGCGGCACAGTGATCTCTCCTCCTTCATCACGGAACAGCATGACGCGTCTGGGCGTGACCGGCGGCTGGAGCAGCGACCTGATGTGCGGCAATTTCGATATGAAAACCACGGTCGGTAATCAGCTTAACGGTATTACCAGTGGCTTTAAGGATCTGATGGGAACCGTGATTCAGGGGGCTACCGGTGCTGTGGCCAGTATGCCGGCGATGGTCATCCAGCGTGCCAACCCTGCGCTGTATGAAATGCTGACCAATGGTGTGTTGCAGGCCGGACTTAGCTTTGACAAGGCCAAGTTGAGTTGCCAGAGCATGGCCAACAAAATGGCCGATTATACCGTGGGTAATAAATGGACTCAGGCTGCAGTTGTGGAGGAATACAAGGATATTGTGGCATCCAGTAACGGCGATGCCGTCAGTAGCGACCAGAAGTTGCAGAAAGCAACCGGGAAGAAGGGGCAACCTGGATTGGTGGCCAAAAACGCGGCGGAAAGGGACAGGCAGCTATCAGACCCACGCGGGATTTGGCGAAAGCTGGCTTCAATATGATGAATAACCTGCCAGTGACGAGTAACAGCAGTGTCAGCTCATCAAGCTGCAACGGTACATCATGCCAACGTTTCCCTTCTTCTGAAAAAGCGGCTGAAGCGGTAGTCAAGGTACTTGGCGATCGCTCGATTCGTACCTGCCGGGATGCCAGTCAGTGTTCAAGTGGTGGCGTGGAGAACGAACCTGGGAGCAGTGTTGCCGGCACGGGATTCTCCCCAATGCTGGAAGAGGCAACAAAAGAAAATACGGAACAGTTGGTAAAACTGGTTGGCGGAGCTGAAGCGCCGACGGCAAGCAACCTGGCCAAGCTCAAAACCGGCAGCATGGTTGTGACGCGTAGCGTTATCCAGTCCCTGAAAGATGATCCGGACAATAGCGCACTCATTCAGCGTTTAGCCGGTGAACTGGCGATGTCGGATACCGTTGAAACCGCACTGACGATGCGCAGGATGCTGACTACGGGACAATCCGAACCGAATGCAGCCGATCAACCTGAAGCCCTGTCTGAAGGTGACCGGCGTATTGATGCACTGGACAGGGAGTTGGCTGCATTGAAAAACGAAATGGATATCCGTAAAGCCATCAGTAATAACAGCTTGCTGACCACGCTGGAGCGTCAGGGAGTACGTAATCAAGGCAACCGGTTCCAGCAAAGAGTGGAAGCCAGGATCAAGGCTTTAACGGATTGAGCCAGAATCAGGGAGGGCAGTAACTGTGGCGAACTATAAGACCAAGCCTTATGGCTACTGGCGGCGTCATCTGCTGTTCTTCATTGCCTGGTTGTTACTTATCACGCTATTGATGCTGCTGGCTGCCGTGCTGTTTGAGAACGATCCGGATGGTCAGGGCATAAAAGTCTGGTTACATGACAGTCGTTATATATTGCTGGCCTGGCGCATGATGGTATACGCCGGACTGGTGTGGCTATGGTTTTATGCTGTTCGTCCCAGACTCATTGCTGCCACTGCATCGCCAGCTTACTTAAGACGACTGGAATGGTTGGCCGCTGGATTCCTTCTCTTCATCGAGCTGGCCAACTTACGCGCCTTAGTGGCATAAGGAGCGATCGTGACAGCGAATAGTTTTCTTGAATATTTCCTGGTGCTTTTTGGCTGGATATTAAATAACGCCTTCTGGGACATTCTGCTCAGTACCGGGCTATTTGCATTGCCGTTGGTGTTTAAAGTGCTAGGTATCTGGCTGAAGGTGAGGGAAGAGGGGGCTGATGAAGGGAACAAAGGCATATTGGCCTTACCCAGGATGGAGCATGCGCTGTACATCGCGTTTTGTATGATGCTGTTTTGCTGCATTCCGCTGCTGCCGGTTGATATCAACGCGATTAAGTTTGACAGCTCCCGGGCGAAACAGTGTGGCATCAACTTGCCGTCACCGCAAAACTCTGGTTACAGAGGGCTGGTGAATGACTTTGATGGCAGAACCGCCGAGGTTCCGGTGTGGTGGTATATGTTGCACCTGGTATCGAAGGGAACGACGCAGGCAATGATAGCGTCAATCCCCTGTGGTAATAATCTGCGTCAATTACGTTTCGAAGTGCAGAATACCAAGCTACGAGACCCTGTCTTACTGGATGAAATCCAGGCATTTGCAGACCAATGCTATGCCCGGAGTTATTTTCGACTGAAGAGTACAAATAGCCAGTTAAGCGATGCGACGATTAACTCGGTGGGCTGGATAGGCAGTAGCTATTTTCTGAATACGTCAGGCTATTACGATACTTACACATCGACAGAGCCACGCAGCCAATGGCCGTATGACAGCCAGCGAGACAGTGGATATACCGACGTCGGTCGCGGAGGATATCCAACCTGTAAGCAATGGTGGTCTGATGGTGATAATGGGCTGAAGAGTCGAGTACTAGCCAATATCAGTGATAGTACAAAAAAAGGGTTACAACGTAGTGCTGGTAGTCAATGGGAAGAGGCGGCTTTACGTTGGTTGGTCAGCCCCAGAAATGTAGGTCTGTCTGGAACAGGAGAATCCTACACCATCGGTGGTAATGAGAATTATGCAACCGGTGGTTTGTCTGGGGTCTCGTCATTCCCTGTCTCGCATGGCATCCACGGCTGGCGTTGGCATGAAGCAAATAGAGGCCGCTCCGGGATTTGATGCGTTGAAGCAAGCGCTTCCAATGATCCAGGCGCTACTGGAAATGATGGTGATTATTTCCATACCGATATTAATGATGTTTAGCGCCTATGAACCTAAAATTGTCGTGACGATTTCTTTTGTGTTTTTCGCATTAGTGTTCATTACGTTTTGGTGGGAATTGGCGGGATGGCTTGATGACAGGCTGATCACGATCCTCTATGACAGCATGGCTGAACAAGGTTTGACAGATAAGTCCCCAATGGCCCCATTGACGGATTTTCTTAGTTCGGTATCAGATGGCTGGATCATGAATCTTGTTATGGGGGCAATGTATATCATTTTCCCAATGTTCTGGATCGGTATGTTTAGCTGGATTGGTGTGAATTTAGGAGGAGCAATAGCAGCTTCGTTGAAAGATGGCGCTAGCATGCCTCAGCAAGCAGGCAAAGATGCGGGTAAAATGGCTAAAGATACTGCGATATCACAGGGAAAGGAGTTATGAATAGTGTAACCAAATCTAGATGACCCAGTGGGCGATTAGTATCTTTCAGGCTAATCGCCTACCTTTATGCTACCACAATAGAAACCAGGTCCCTCATTACCAATTCGGTAACCATATCCTTCGCCTTCGTTTGAAGTGCTTTGATGGTGACTGAGTGTATTAGCAACGCAGGATAATATAACCACTCCAGCATCGTGAGTCGCACTGGGTAACGCGCCTGTTTCAGAGTCTTGTGCTTCAGGTTGCTCTCATCAACGCGACGGCGTTTACTGCAACGGGCAACAATGCTGTCGATGTCATCTGTGTTAAATCCTTCTTTGCTCATATCCCTATCCTCGGATAAAAAATGCCTAATTAATTGTATCATGCGTGTTTTTTGACCGCAATTGCCATGATGGTATATAAAACAATAAATTAAAGGAGGAAATATGGCTAAGATCAAGGCGGCTATTTTTCGGCAACGATTCATTGGATTGGCCAATTCATCTCAGGGAAGCGAAGAAGAAATCTGGTTTCGCAGGTGTATTGCCCAGGAGTTCATCAAATTTATGAGAGCCAGTGGAATAAATCTCCACCACATCAATAATGTCAAAATAAAATATATTGAAAGGTACTTTACTTATCGCTATCACCAGGGCGTAAAAGCTGTGGTGTTGCAACGGGAGCTATCAGCCTTACAGGCTATTCTTGCGGAAGCAGGGCAGTCTATTAAAGCAGATCCAGAGCATCCACGATTAAATCCACAAGCTTTGGGTATTGCTGGCTCTCGCCCTGAGGTGATATGCCCCTATTGCAACTGTTCCGCTTCATTGGTGAAAGGCTGCGAAATTTCCCCTCATCGTGCAGAGCTGGCAGAGCAGTTCTATTGGATATGCCCGCAATGTAAGGCATATTCTGGATGTCATAAAGGACAGGGAAGGCCTCGTGGTACGTTAGCGGATGAAGAACTCAGGCAGTTGCGTAGAAAGGTACATTGGTTATTCGATCCTATGTGGAAAAATGCAGGTATCCAGCGAGAAGATGGATATGTTTGGCTTGCAAGAAAATTGAATATTCCCTTGCACTGCTGCCATATTGGGTTATTTGATGTTGAGTTAGTGGGCCTACGCTCAGTGGAACGAAAACTCACGTTAAGCAATGTTTCATTTCTTTGAGTCGCCTCGAAAACCCTTTTTACCTGTTCTACTAACGTAGCTTTCCCATGCAAGGACGTTTTTACAGCCACATAGTGATGCCCAATTATACATATGATAAAACATATATGTATTTGACTTATTTATTCCTGGGGCCGACAATGTTCATTCAAAGTAGGAGCACATAATGCCAGAAATCTTATCCCTACAACTTTTCAAAATCTTGTCAGATGAAACCCGTCTGGGCATCGTGCTGTTGCTCAGGGAGATGGGAGAACTGTGCGTGTGCGACCTCTGCACTGCGTTGGAACAGTCCCAGCCTAAGATCTCCCGTCATCTGGCAATGCTTCGGGAAAGTGGATTATTGCTGGATCGCAAACAGGGGAAATGGGTTCATTACCGCTTATCTCCGCATATTCCTTCCTGGGCCGCTCAGGTGATTGAGCAGGCCTGGTTAAGCCAACAGGACGACGTACAGGCCATCGCCCGTAAGCTGGCATCAGCCAACTGCTCTGGCAGCGGTAAGGCTGTTTGTATCTAAAAATTTTGCCTGAACATATATGATTTAACAAATGTGAGGTGTTAATGATGAAAACGTTAACGGTTTTGATCCGGCGATGTGCTGCAGTACCGGCGTTTGTGGATCAGATGTCGATCAGGTTCTGGTCGATTTTTCTGCTGATGTGCAATGGCTGAAAGGGCGTGGGGTTCAGATCGAACGTTACAACCTGGCGCAGCAGCCTATGAGCTTCGTTGAGAACGAAAAAGCGAAAGCATTCCTTGAAGCTTCTGGAGCCGAAGGGCTACCGCTGCTGTTACTGGATGGTGAAACGGTGATGGCCGGGCGATACCCAAAACGCGCTGAACTGGCTCGCTGGTTTGGTATACCTATGGAAAAGGTAGGTTTAGCTTCCACCAGTTGCTGTGGTGGTAAAACTTCCTGTTGTTGAGTATGTCAGGAGGACATATGAAATTCTTACATAATATCCCGTCTTACCTGTTTTTCACCGGTAAGGGAGGTGTAGGCAAAACTTCGATTTCCTGCGCAACGGCTATACGTCTGGCTGAACTGGGAAAGCGTGTTCTGCTTGTCAGTACTGATCCGGCTTCTAACGTCGGTCAGGTATTCGATCAGTCTATCGGCAACACTATCCAGTCCGTGTCTTCGGTGCCTGGCCTTTCGGCGCTGGAGATCGACCCGCAGGACGCTGCCCAGCAATACCGCGCCAGAATCGTTGACCCAATTAAAGGTCTTTTGCCAGACGACGTCGTTAACAGTATCAGCGAGCAGCTTTCAGGCGCGTGTACGACAGAGATCGCTGCGTTCGATGAGTTTACTGGCTTACTGACCGATGCTTCTCTACTGACCCGCTTTGATCACATCATTTTTGATACTGCCCCAACGGGCCACACTATTCGCCTTCTACAGCTTCCTGGAGCCTGGGGCAGCTTTATTGAAAGTAACCCGGATGGTGCTTCCTGTCTTGGTCCAATGGCTGGGCTGGAAAAACAACGCGAGCAATATGCTCATGCTGTTGAGGCATTATCCGATCCTGAACGTACGCGCCTGGTGCTGGTCGCGCGATTGCAAAAATCAACATTGCAGGAAGTCGCCCGCACTCATGACGAACTATCAGCCATTGGCCTTAAAAATCAGTATTTAGTCATTAACGGTGTCCTGCCAGCGAGAGAAGCAGAACGTGATGCACTGGCCGCTGCAATATGGCAACGGGAGCAAGAGGCTCTGACAAATCTTCCTGTCGGGTTAGCTGAGTTGCCGATAGACACTCTATTCCTGCAGCCGCTGAATATGGTTGGTGTGTCCGCATTGAAAGGCCTGCTCAACGAACACGCTGAGATAGCATCGCTTCCTGAACAAAACATACAGAACAAGCCAGAGAATATGTCGCTGTCTGTCTTGGTCGATGAACTCGCCCGCAGTGAACACGGTTTGATTATGTTGATGGGTAAAGGTGGTGTGGGTAAAACTACGATGGCTGCTGCTATCGCCGTCAGTCTGGCAGACAAGGGTTTTGATGTGCATCTCACTACATCAGATCCTGCCGCGCACCTGAGTACAACGCTGAATGGCAGCCTCAAAAATCTGCAGGTCAGCCGAATCAACCCTCACGATGAAACCGAACGCTATCGTCAGCATGTTCTTGAGACGAAAGGCAAGGATCTTGATGAGGCCGGGAAACGGCTGCTCGAAGAGGATTTACGTTCTCCTTGCACAGAAGAGATTGCGGTGTTCCAGGCGTTCTCACGCGTAATCCGTGAAGCAGGCAAACGGTTTGTGGTCATGGATACGGCACCTACCGGACATACGCTATTACTGCTTGATGCTACCGGGGCTTATCACCGTGAGATTGCTAAGAAGATGGGGGATAAAGGTCATTTTACCACTCCGATGATGCAACTTCAGGACCCGGAACGTACCAAAGTCCTGCTGGTCACCCTGCCTGAGACCACACCTGTACTGGAAGCTACAAACCTGCAGTCTGATCTGGAACGTGCGGGGATTCATCCCTGGGGCTGGATTATCAATAACAGTCTTTCTATTGCACAGACCCATTCACCATTGCTTTGTCTGCGTGCTCAACAAGAGCTTCCTCAGATCGAGGCAGTGCAGAGCACGCATGCCAAACGTATCGCGTTAGTACCTGTACTGGCATCAGAGCCCACAGGCATCGATAAACTCAGAGAGCTGGCAGTTTAATTTTTGTATATAGGGAGGTGTATCCGCCCTATCTGGAGGATTTATGTTACTGGCAGGCGCTATTTTTGTCCTGACCATCGTTTTGGTTATCTGGCAGCCGAAGGGATTAGGGATTGGCTGGAGTGCGACGCTGGGCGCAGTACTGGCGTTGATCTCTGGCGTAGTCCATTTTGGTGATATCCCTGTTGTGTGGAATATCGTCTGGAATGCGACGGCTACCTTTATTGCCGTGATTATTATCAGCCTGTTGCTTGATGAATCCGGCTTTTCGAATGGGCGGCGCTGCACGTTTCACGTTGGGGTAACGGTCGGGGGCGTTTGCTGTTTACCTATATTGTTCTGCTCGGTGCAGCGGTGGCGGCATTGTTTGCCAACGATGGCGCGGCACTTATTCTGACGCCGGTAGTCATCGCAATGCTATTAGCATTAGGGTTTAGCAAAGGCACGACACTAGCATTTGTCATGGCCGCCGGATTTATTGCCGATACGGCCAGTCTGCCGCTAATCGTGTCGAACCTGGTTAACATCGTTTCTGCAGACTTCTTTGGGCTGGGTTTCACTGAGTATGCTTCGGTAATGGTTCCGGTGGATATTGCCGCTATTATCGCCACGCTGGTGATGCTGCATCTGTTCTTCCGCAAAGATATTCCGCCGACTTACGACCTGGCTCTTCTGAAAGAACCGGCGAAAGCGATTAAAGATCCGGCGACCTTCAGAACCGGTTGGATTGTTTTAGTTCTTCTGCTGGTTGGGTTCTTTGTCCTCGAGCCGCTCGGTATTCCCGTTAGCGCGATTGCGGCTGTTGGCGCTGTAATTCTGTTTGCGGTGGCGAAACGAGGCCATGCCATTAACACTGGCAAAGTGCTTCGCGGTGCGCCATGGCAGATCGTCATCTTCTCTCTGGGGATGTATCTGGTGGTCTATGGCTTGCGTAACGCCGGGCTAACCGAATACCTTTCAGGTGTGCTGAACGTACTGGCGGATAAAGGACTCTGGGTCGCGACGCTGGGTACAGGCTTCCTGACGGCTTTCCTGTCTTCCATTATGAACAATATGCCTACCGTGCTGATTGGCGCTCTCTCTATTGATGGCAGCACCGCTACCGGTGTTATTAAAGAGGCGATGATCTACGCCAACGTGATTGGCTGCGATCTGGGGCCGAAAATCACACCTATTGGTAGCCTGGCAACACTGCTCTGGCTGCATGTCCTTTCACAGAAGAACATGACCATTACCTGGGGATACTATTTCCGCACCGGGATCGTCATGACTCTGCCTGTGCTGTTTGTAACGCTGGCCGCGCTGGCGCTACGTCTCTCTTTCACTTTGTAATGAGATACTGATATGAGCAACATCACCATTTATCATAACCCAGCCTGCGGCACGTCACGTAACACGCTGGGAATGATCCGCAACAGCGGTACCGAACCGACCGTTATTCTTTACCTTGAGAACCCTCCTTCACGCGATGAGTTGGTCAAACTTATTGCTGATATGGGCATTTCAGTATGGGCTTTACTGCGTAAAAACGTCGAGCCGTATGAGGAACTGGGGCTTGCGGAAGGTAAGTTTACTGACGATCAGTTAATCGATTCTATGCTGCAGCATCCGATCCTGATTAACCGCCCGATTGTTGTGACACCGTTGGGAACGCGTCTGTGCCGTCCTTCCGAAGTGATACTGGATATTCTTCCGGATGCGCAAAAAGGCGTATTTGCTAAGGAAGACGGCGAGAAAGTCGTTGATGAAACAGGTAAGCGATTGAAATAAATATAAAGGGGCTGATGCCCTCTTATTCCTGCCTCAGAGCATAAGATCTGAATCTTCTGGCAGAGTACTATTTCCTTCACCAAGTTTCAGTTGCAGCAAAACCGTGTCAAGCCAGCGGCCATGCTTGAAACCAATGTCCTTTAATGTGCCTATTTCAGTAAATCCTGCGCGGATATGCAGCGCTACAGAAGCGACGTTAGCGCTGTCACCCACAACAGCAATCATCTGACGATAGCCCTGAGACTCAGCCCATTTTAATGCATGAGCGAGCAGTGCTTTTCCGACGCCCTGTCGCTGATAAGCCGGATCAATATATATCGAATTTTCAACAGTAAACCGATAGGCATGGCGTTCGCGGTAACAGGAAATATAACAGTAGCCGATGACCGTATCACCCTCCAGGGCGACATACCATGGTAATCCCCGAGACTGAATGCTCCTCAGTCGGCTAAGCATTTCCTGCATATCCGGAGGTTCGGTTTCAAAGCTACCTGTACCATGCAGAACATGGTGAGCATAGATATTGCGTATCGCGGCAATGTGCTGTTCTTCAGCTTTAAGAATGTGCATTGAATTACTCCAGTATGGTGTTTTACAAACTACCAGAATTCTCGACAGCAGGTTAAGAACTTAAACTTATAATCTGTATAAGCAAAAGTTTGGCAGCAGGAAATGGGGCCATCGCCCATCTTTTAGCCCGCCATACACCTCTCCCCGCTCTGCTACGGACATATCAATATGCTCGGCCATTATTCCTTCACGCTGGAAGAACTGGTGACCAAAGGACATCTGAGACCATTAAAATAGGCGTCAGAGGAAGAAAACATTGCTTAACGTGAGTTTTCGTTCCACTGAGCGTCAGACCCTAGTTATGTCAAAGAGCTATTGGATTGTTGCAATCCAATAAAATCCTTTTGAATAATGAATAATTTATTTCTTATACGTTTATGTTGTTAGTTATCCACATATCCACGGGGAAATAAGCCAGTGAGCGAGCCCCAACCAAGGGGGGCTGGCGAACGGGAGCGGTCGGCGAGTATCGAGCCGGCTTTCCCGGTGGGTATGTAGATAACTGATAATTTAATTACGAACCTTTTCTTTATCATCCGTATTTTTACGATAAATTATCATGTTGATCTTATCACCAGGAATTAAACCTATAACATCTCCTTTCCTGAAAAAAGTGTTTTCGGTGTGTGAAGTATGATTTTTACATCCTCACCAAACCTTGCTGACTGGTGATATATTGTTGCTGAAATATTCCCGCCAACTGAAAACTCCTGTAAGCCAATAGAAAATAAGCGTGAAGCAAAATTATTAGGCATAATACACATTCCAGAAACAAAAGTAATTAGCATTCCATGTAATAATATTTTGCTAGAGGTTTTTGCTGTTAAATGAACAATGGCATGGGCTGTTATGTATAGGCTTGTTGTTAATACTAATAGAGTGTACTCCCAATCAATTTTGTCTTTTAAAATTATTGATATGGATAGTGAAATTAAAATAATCACATTGAATGTGAATGTAAATAATATTGGTTTTATTCCTATATTATATTTTTGGTTTCTTCATTTCTTTCCATTATATGTATACTTAATGGTATTATAAATAAAAATAATGATAGTGATAAGGCCACTAGAAATATTATTGATATTAATATAAATAATTTGTTTGAAAGATATAATTCATTTATCAGCTCGTAGCTTAATATTTTATTTTCCCGCATAAAATTTATTAGTAAAATATAAGAGATTATTGGTAGCGTTATTAAGTGTGATGCCAGCATCGCGACTAATGAGCTAATGAGCTAATGAGCTAATGATTCTCTTTAGTGCTTCTTTTGATATATTCATTTTTTTAGCGAAACTGGTCAGAATTCTTTCATATTTTACTGAGATATACCTACACATATTTGGGGCAACAATTCGGTCCATCTGAAGATCTCCTGTTGATCTCGTTAACTAATCGGATCTACTATACACGCGTTGTACTGTTGCTCGAATGCAACATGCCAATGTCCTAGTGATCAGAGAGGGACGCCTTCGGGTGATCACAATGCCAATGTCATCATGACCTGAGAGATGACGCTTTCGAGCGGTAAACCTGTTTAACCTTTGAAAACAGGTGCCGGTAACGGTTAAGGCTCACTTCAACTTAACGTCTTGCAACATGCAGACGCTTCTTTAGCGGACTTCTTGATGTCTGCGCACTAACGTCATTACGTCTTTAAGGCTTATTTTGCTTTGCTTACTGGCTGCGAACTTTGCGGCACGTGGGTATGCCAATTGGAACATTTGGCATCTTCCACGTCCGGATTGAGAGCAGAGTATGCGCGCGTCACTTGTGTATGAGCATAGCGAATACCAAGTGACGCGCGGAGCGCGTATACGGTCAGAGCTTACGCACTGCCCGATAGACGGTTTCAATACCATCTGACCAACACGTAGTAACGGTTTTAGGGACGTATAAAACGTCGAATAACCGTTAATGGTCATTAATTCAACAACCAATCCGAGTGTATGAAGGACATCATCATGAGGACATTTCAATTAGTTAATAGGAGGTAATCAGCACGACATCGATGGCGACGCCAGTAATTCTGGCGTGTGGAGATAGGCTGACGAAAGTCAGGCCAGCATAAGCTGCGAATGGGGAACACCCATGGTATCTCGCATGAGTTCAACATTTCGCCCCTCGGTGCACAGATGTCTGCTGAGACGCAGGAAGCGCAAAATCAAACCGTGCCATCGAGGATGAAATGTTTCAGAGAATTTGTAGTGAGGTGTTCCCGGTGATTCAGGTATTCCGTTCACACGGACGGAATACCTGAATCACCTAATTAGACCAAGGGGGCTATATGGCCAAATTAAATAAAAGTCTAGTAACTCTGGCTCGGCATGGTGGCGGGAGTTTTAAGACCGTTCATGATCGTATGAAAATTGCAGATCGCGTTGCCGACAGGTTGATAAGCCTGAATATTCAAATTCGTGACGCTAAAAATATCAAACCAAAACACGTCGAGATGTATATCAAAAGTCGACGTCTTGAAAATATATCCATACGGACTCTGCAAAATGAGATGTCTGCGATACGCTGTATCTTACGTGCGTGTGGTAAAACGATTATGGCTAACCCTGAACATGAAACATTAAATAACCGGTCATTAGGTATTTCTGGGGCCAGCAGAGAAGGGACGAAAGTTGCCATTCCTGATAGCGTATACGAAAGTGCCTTGGAAAAAGTTAAAGTTGTCGATCAAGGTGCAGCTGCTGCGATGGAACTATCACGACTTCTTGGTTTACGTAATGAAGAGACCATTCAATCTGTTAAATCACTTAAAACATGGCAGAAGGCGTTACAAAATGGTGATGAAAAAGTTCGAATTGTTTTTTGGAACGAAAGGGGGCGCCCTAGAGATACCACTATTATTGATAGGGATAAATTGTTAATCGCAGTGAACAACGCAATCAGCATATCGGATAAAAATAATAACCGTTTGATTGATAGCCCTGCTTTACATTTGGCCATTGAAAAATATCGTAATATTGTAAGGGGCTCTGGGCTTGTTGGTAAATACGCACCTCATAGCCTTCGATATGCGTATACTACCGATGTTACCAATCTTCATATTAAAAATGGCTTTAGCCAAAAGGAGGCTGAAGCACTAGCTTCTATGGATTTGGGTCATGGAGATGGTAGGGGACATTATGTTGCTCGCGTTTATAACAAAGTTGACCAAGAATAATCCATATTAATTTAGGGCATTAATATAGATAAAGATGCTAATGTAAGTTTTCGGTAATAGCGCTTTGATATTTTACCTGGCTAGATAGTTGTAGGGCTTGTCGGCGTTGAGGATTTTGTGTACGATTATTTTGCAAACCGTTGTCTCTGACAACTGCCAATGTTCCAGTGATTTGAGAGGAACGCCTTCGGGTAATCACATGCCAATGCCATCATTAGCCTGAGAGATGGCGCTTTCGAGCGGCAACGAAAATCTGTTTAACCTTTGAAAACAGAGACCGAACATTACCGGTTAAGGCTCACTTCACAAAACTGGCTTTCTGCCATCCACCCGTGCGGGGAAGATTTCTTCCCGTGTGGGCAGAAATGTTCTCCGTTTTTCATTTGGAGAACATGATGCAAACTTTAGCTACCCAACGTTTGGTTGTTTTTGGTAAAGCAGCATCTGCTTTACTGAAGCGACACTTTCTTAAACGCTCTTCGGCATCTGCTGAATCCAATTGGATTAAGGGGCAGGCGTTTATCAATCGATCTCGAAACATGAGTTTTCTGGCTCAGGCTGAACGGGATACTGACGGTTTTTGGTATTATCGCATTTGTGCGCGTACTGGAACTGGCTCAGGTAACTATCGATTTGAACATTTAAATACACCACGGGAAGCTTTTATTAACTGGCGGCAGGCTTTAAAAGCTGGTGAATATCTTGCTCAGCAGCTCGCAACGCTGCGTTACCGCTTCCAGTGACATAACTCATACCCACATGGGGATTTATCCCCAGTGGAGATAAATCCTTTTCGTTTTGAAACGAAAAAGGATTTATCGATGCACGATTTCAACACGAAACCTTTCGTCTCTCGTCTGGCCATTTTGCGACGTGATGATGAATTTTTACAACATTCCACAACAGACCTCATCAGGATTGTCTCTGATATTGAGTCTGTATTGATGGAAGCGACTGCGCTCATGCGTCTCGGTATTGATACGATTGACTGGGATGATTTGGCGCTGGTGACACTTAATCAGAAAAAGATAGCGTGGGTTGCACGGCAGGCCGGTGAAATTATTGGCCTGAGCCTGTTGTCTCCCGTGTTTATCGAAAAATATCTCACAGAGGTTCTTAACACCGGTCTTTCAGTTGATGCCGTTTTTGGCAGTGCTATTTCAGCAAGGGGCTGAAAGATGCAGCAAAAGTGCATGAGAGCCCTAATGCCAGCATTTGGCTCATTGACTACTACCTCTACACGCTCAGTTTAGATATCGAGCGTAACTGGTATGACGGCCGGACGTTCTACTAATCGGCTGCTATGTCGTGACTTAACCCATGCGGGATTTATCCGCTGGGGATAAATCCCTTTCACATTGAATTTAGAAGAGGATTTATCCATGACACAGACTAACAAAGCGTCAGCTTTTGAAACTTTCTACTCTTTCATGTCGCAAGATACGTACGATGTATTTGTTCAGTACATCATTGAGGTCTGGCAGGCCAAACTTCACTTTACTGGTGGTAGTTGGAATGACTGGCATTCTCAGGTGACCGACGATCTGGAGACTCCGGTATACGCCGTTCCTGACGGAGATAAGGTTTATGACGTCAGAACGCCCGGGGCAGATACAAGTAACAACAGATGCGTTCGGGATATCGGTGACGTTATACGCCCTTCGTGGGTTGCTACTTGATTTCAAAGATAACCGATTGCCAACATCGGACTTCGAAATCTTGCAAACTCAGAAAGCGTTCGACAGGTTGCTGCGTTATGCACACAGCCATGTGGAAGCTAATGCCATAACGCCAGAATTCGGTTTAGACAATAGCAGTTATCGTGATTTAGCTACCGAATCTGTCGATGATCTTCTGCATCAGCGTGCTCTTTTCGCCAATGCAATTGGCGAAGGCGCGGCGAAGTTGGGGATTATCGCGGAAGGTACACCTTTAACCATGCCGCAATTGCTTATGGTATTAGGTGACATTATCGAATGTGCATCTCGTACCTTGAACAAGGATAGCCAAAATGGCTGATGGCATTGTTTTTGTTTACCCGGATAACAGTTGGTTTTTGCTAATGAGGTACCGTCTTGGTTGGGAGATGATCGTATCACCTTGTATCCGGACGACATCGAATATGCAGAGGAATACCAGCTTGTTGTTAGCGATAGCTTAACGTATGACCAGTTAGCAGAACGACTGGTTCAAAAGGTCTTTAGCGCCAGGCGTGATGAGATTTATTTTCAACTTAACCCATACGGGGATTTTTCCCCTGAGGGGGATAAATCCTTTTCAAATTGAAAAAGGATTTATCCATTATGAATACTTTACTTAACCGTCTTGCTCGTAATCGTCATTCTGTCGTTGACCTGCTGTGTGTGATTTCTGACATAGAAGGAAAATTGATGGAGATTGGTGCATTCGAGGCACTTCGGATCAACTGTTCTCCTGATGAGGATGGTTTTACGGACAATGACTATCAGATTTTCGAAATCGCAGAATGTCTTGGCGAAACCGTTGGGCTGAATTTTATCCCTGATAATTACAGTCATTATTTGAATGATGTGATTTCACTGGGAAACAACGTTGCCCAGGGTTTTGGGATAAGGCCTTTCAGAATGGCGTCCAGGAGGGTAAGCATACCTGCTGGGAATTCTCTTCCTGCCTGGATGGCGATAGCGATTTTGATGGTTACATTGAGTGGCTCGGTCGAGCACATTGAATACAGTTTTTGAGGCATTTGCACTGATAGCCTGTTTTACGTCAATTATCGACCTACGATAATTTTACCTTTCCCCCAGTGGCGATACTTTCCGCCATTGGGGAAGCATTCGCCCGTAAAAGGTCTTTTATGAGCGAACTACCAACTCCTCACTCGACTGTTTATACCGATCGGGAGTCACGTGTCATCAATATGGCATTGACACTGCTGGAACGAAGAGTCAGAAAACGGGAAGCCATGGCGTCTCCTGAAGACGTTAAAGCGTACCTGCGTCTCAAGCTGGAGCA
This sequence comes from Pectobacterium sp. PL152, assembly GCA_021907015.1. Taxonomy (GTDB): domain Bacteria; phylum Pseudomonadota; class Gammaproteobacteria; order Enterobacterales; family Enterobacteriaceae; genus Pectobacterium. The sequence goes on from CP091064.1 coordinate 3,218,522, forward strand.
TATTGAACGAGAAGTTTTTGTCGCGATGTTCCTGAATAACCAACATCGATTAATTGCCTGTGAATTCCTTTTCGCCGGAACCATTAATAGTGTCGCGGTTCATCCACGTGAAGCCGTCCGTCGTGCGGTTTTTCTGAATGCCGCCGCGGTCATTTTTGCTCATAACCACCCATCGGGAATTGCCGAACCCAGCAATAACGATCGGCAACTTACTGATCAGCTGGTTAACGCCCTCTCTCTGATTGATGTCCGCGTGTTGGATCACGTTGTCGTTGGCCACGGTGAAATGGTGTCGTTTGCTGAACGCGGCTGGTTATAACCACATAAATACTTTCGTCTAATCAGACGTTACCCCACGGGGAGAGTCCTCTCCCGTACGGGATAGCTCTCCCTTTTTTATTACCAAAAGGAGAGTTCATGTCTCAAATCACTCAAGAGGTTCCCACTCCGGGCGCTTCATTTACACCAGAGCAGGAAGACGCATTGTGTCAGCTCATACGTCGTGAATGTTTTCGGCGTGATCGCAATGCACTGCTGAAGCTGCTTGGTTATCTCACGTTGCTGAAAGTCGCCGGTTCTCTGGTGCTTTTAGCTGTTGTCCTCGCACTTCGCGGATTAACGCATTGAAAGGAGCAGATATGCCAACGACTTTACACATACTGATTGTTCTGTTTACAGGGCTGTGGTTCATCGTGCGCTGGGCGAGCAAATTGTCTGCGCGAGCGCTTGTCTGGCTTTATCAGACCTGGCGACAGCGTTCAGAGCCCATGGAATCGTCAGCTCATCGAATAATTTATACAGGGAAGTGGCTGCTTGCTGACGATCACCAGTGCTGTGGCCGAGCAATCGTACTGCAACACCGGCACAGCTATAAGCCTGGTGTCGAACTGCTGTATTTCGGCGAGGAGGCAGCTGAACCGTTTTACGGCGAACGTTATATGTATAGCGAGGACGAGGCGGTTGATACAGCATTGGCCATGCACCAGAAGTTATTACGCAATGTGCGCCAACGACCTAAACCTGAACGGATGCCCGCTGTCGTGACTATTTCGTCAGCTGCTCAGAATGATGAAGCAGCATGATTGGGCTGCCGCAATCCTCTCCGGCCGTTGCCATTGATGGCAGTGCCTGGGAAAGGCTCGTCGCGTTTACGCCCGAGCCGGCCTACGAGACAGAACGGCTGCATCGTCTGATTCGTCATGCCTTAAAAACGCTGGCATCGAGTACGCGATCAGAAATCACGACAGGTATTTTTGTTTACCCAGTGACGGAGATAGAACGACACCCTTATGGCAGCAGTTTTATCTGCGACATGAGAATGATGTTGTTCATATCAGCCTGACTGACTAACTCAGCATATTACTAACCCTGACGGGGACACCCGCAGGGGTGGACCCGTCTTCTTTTATCGGAGTCCATACCATGAGCTTACTGACCACTAATGAACACCAAGAATCGGCCCTGGCCACGCAAAGTGCAATGAAGTCTCTGACGCGAGAGCCTGGTGTTATTGAGCGTACACGCAGTCATTTTTATAGCTGGTTGCAGGCTGAGTTTGATCGCCATTACAACACGATTCGTGACGGAGGCTATCGTCGATTTCTTGAGGATCAACATCCGACAGAGCTGGAGCGTTTTGATGCAGCCTATGAAGCATTGCGACGAGAAGAGTTTAGTCGTTTTGCAGAGCTTCAGACGTTGGGGTTATTTTTACATACCCAGGTAGCAGAGAAAGAGGCGTTGTTTCGCCGCCGGCGTAACCGGTTCCTGATGGCCATGTCGGCAACGGGGATAATCACATCCTCTGTCATTTGGGCTTATCTTCACCACGAGCAGTTTGTGCAGTTGTGCCAGCAGGCTGTTATTGCGGGTCATGCGATTTTGCAACTGTTCACCACTGTACTCTGATTTTGATTTTTCCTGAGGGAGCCATCCCTCGGGGATGGTCCCGATTTTTGATGGAGACCATAATGAAAACTTTCACATTACAGGATGCTGGTGACATCTGCCGGCTGCTAACAGAACGTCTGAGTGTCAACGCTGATACGGTGCCGTGGCGGCAAAGTGTTATTCGTCACGGTATACCCGTTCACGCATTGAGCGGGCAGGGGTTCACTGGGATTAACGTTTTATTACTCTGGCAATCAGCGTTACAAAACGGGTTGATATCAAACCGTTGGCTGACCGGCGATGACCTGCGTTCTCTGGGCGGCAGGATAATGCCCGGACAGAAACCAACCACGGTCGTCCGGTATAAACCGTCACTTTCGCTGTTTCGGGTTATCAACATTGAACAGTGCGAGGGATTATCCGATATGTTGCAACCTGGATTACCATGGCCACCGTCGCCCGTTCCTGGCATGGAACGAGTAGGGAGTGGCAGTTTGCTTCTCAGATTCCGGTACTTTTCAGCGCACAGCGTCCGGCGGTTTATCTTCCTGACAGCGATCGCATTGAATTACCTGATAGTGAGCAGGGTAATCTAGATAGTCTTATCGCGTTGCTCGTCAGTGCGACTGGACATTCCACTCGACTGGGGCGCCGTTGTTTTACGGGGAGTGATGTTCCGGAACTGGATGAATACCTGCAAGAGAGTCTTGTTGCTGATGTGGGACGTGCATTTCTCGCTGCCCTGGCAGGGATACATCTTGCTGGTACGCCGATGTGGAATGGTGAGTTGGGTTCAGACCCGTGGATACTGTTTAAATCTGCTTCTGAAGCAGGCAAGGCGGTTGATTGGCTGGAAAAACAGCGGTTGTACATTGCCGTTCGATGATGTCCAGCATTGGCAGAGACAGGCAGAACATCTGTTAACTACTCACTATACCAACAGTTGGATGATACGACGTTAGTGTGTGACAGCGTGGTGCATCAGCACTTGCGCGACAACATTTCACCGGGCAATGCGGTAAATGCGCTTGCCCGAATCTACGATTGGCCGCGAAGTGATATGCCGACGGCATTGTTTACGCCAGAGTTGAATAGCGTTGCTGATGCATTGGCGCGTTTCTCACTGAATCCCGGAAGTCTGGCTGTTCATCGTGTCGCCAGCGACATCGATGATAGCGACGTCGTTCAGGAGGTTCCGGAGCTTGGCACTGTGTTGCTACCGCCACCGTCTGCCGAATCGGTCGATGAGGTTGCAGCTAACGATGAGGAAGAAGGAGATGACCCGGATGATCCGGGGAATCTGTCTGCGCTTCCCTGGGTTGCTAATCAGGGCCGGAAAAATCCACACCGGGCAACGTTTATCCGTCAGTTTCAGGAAATTGCACCGTATGAAAACCGCTGGACGGTCTTCAGCGATTTTATTCACATGTCGGCAGCGGCGTTACATAACCGGTGCCATTTTGTGCAGGAAATCGAAGATGACTACATGCGGCGAATAAAACGTTACAAGACAGCTGATCAGCGTCGTTTTCCTGTGCTTTTCAACACGCTGGTCGACGGGATGGAATTCAGTGCCTCAGATTTTCTCGGTTCTGTTTTCATGGAACTCGAGCTTGGCGATCAGCGCCGGGGCAGTATTTCACCCTTACTCTATTGGTTACATGATGGCGAAAATGCAACTGGCTGATGGTCTGCCTGCACTAACCAGTGGGGAACGGGATTTCATTACTGTTTCAGACCCCGCGTGCGGAGCTGGCGGCCTGGTTGTTGCGATGGCACAAGCCATGCTGGAAGCAGGCCTTAATCCACAGAAACAGATGATGGCCGTTTGTGTCGATATCGATCCCGTTGCGGCAATGATGGCATATGTACAGCTGGCTTTATGTGGCATCCCTGCCATGGTGATTGTCGGGAACAGCCTGAGCATGACGTTCAGTCAGACCTGGCGTACGCCTTTCTGGATGATGTTTGGCTGGGAACGTAAGTGGGCTCATGAGCAGGAGCGGCAAACGCAACAGAACGTCGCTTGATATAACAATTTAACCCCAACCGGGCGTTTCTCCCGGAAGGGAAGCGCCCTTACTTTATTTGTAAGGAGCATCATGCTGACAGATCAGTTTATTCAACAGACATACCTGAAACACATGAACCTCTTCCTCCATCAGGATGAGTGGCAGGTTGATATCAGTAACGATCTGCAGGACTACATGAATACGGATATCGTGTTTCACAGCAATCGGCTGTTACCGGTCATGCAGTTTATGCTCGATAACATTTCGGGTAATCGCCAGCTACGGGCGCGTTGTCAACTGAGTGAGCGAATCTTGACACTGTGGATTTTGGGGCTTGATGCGTTGGCCACAGCCAGTGGCAATACACGATTGTTGCCGAGGTCCTCTCCGGAGAGCAGCGGCAGGGTTGACTGTTTATTACCAGGCGATCCGTCGGCATTACTGGATTTGTCGGATGCCGACTTTATCCAACTGACGGCACAAGGTGAGCGGCATACTGATGATGTCATCCCTCGTACCCAGCTGGCGCAAACGATGCAGCACTGGTCACGGTTTGAATCCTGGTTGAGTCGCGCGTTGGCGCAGACGGGAGAGCACTGTGTAGCGCAGTTGGCTGCATTGCAGCGGCATTGTGACGTTGATGAACGGGTTGTCCGGCGTTTTGACACGGATTTTGGGTTTATCACTGTGAACCTGGGGCCGGTTAATCCAGAGAGCGTGAGTGCGACAGACCCGGTTGAGTTCGTCAAACGGGTTTGCCGCCGTGAGATACACCCGTTGCGTTGGAGAGCCGGATTCACTATCACAATGGTGCCATCATTGGCCGTTTTTCCGTTCAGAAGGATGTTGCGAACGTGAATCAGCTGACTGCGGCAGACTACGGTGACGTTGTGCGGCAGGCGATAGTCTGGCTGCGTGACGAACGTCGACGTCTGCTACTCGATAACTACTCACCGGCGCCAGCGTTACGCCTGGTTGCCTGACTGATTACTTAACTTTTTACCCGGCAGGGGAACGCCCTGTCGGGCCTCCTGCCATCACTATTTTGACAGGAGTACATAATGTGCATTATTCATGAATACATTCAGCATGCGTATCAGCGGACATTAGGTTACGCACCAGATTATGACGACATATGTTGGCAGTTGGATGATGACGCCGGTATTACTTACGTTAATACGCAAGCGTTGTTTGAAAACGAGCAACTGACGGCCATAATGGAAACCATGCTGGAACGCCTTGATACAGACGACGCTAAGCGTGAACGCAGCCGGAAAGTCCTGACGTTGTGGATAAACGCAACCAACTGGCTGGCTAACGGTAACGGGGTAGAACATTATTTGTATCTTCCCCGTATTCACCCGCAAATCAGTGGCCGGACCGACCAGTTGCTGCGCGCTGACATCATGCCTCTCTATGAACTGGATGAAGCGGCGTTTCGTGAAGCCTCTGGACAAAGCGACAGTTTGCCGGATGAGTACGTGACTCTGGCGCAGTTCCGGCAGAGTGAACGTTATTGGTTCCGCTTCATGGATCACCTGGAGCGGTCATTACGGGATGTCTCTCATCAGTGTGCAGAAACACTGACGCAGTTTGTCAGCGCCTGCGTATTTGAGGAAAAACAGATACGGCGTTGGGTCGGTAAGTCAGGAGAGATTCGTTTGTACATGTCTCAACAGTCCATTGATGACGTAGATATCATGGAGTTTGAAGATGACTTTCTGACCCAGCATATCGATGCGATAGCCGCGGAAATTTATGTACCAGTGACCTTCCGCGCCGATGTTCATTATCGCAATGGTGCTGTAATGAAGAGTTTTACGGGGGATACGGAGGTCAATGATCCTGAACGGCCGAATGCGTCGGATTATTATGAGGTTATGGTCGATGCAATTGAGTGGATACGAGAGGAATCAGAACATGTGGTATCGCTGCTAAATACCGTCAGTCAACCAGCGACTGTGGTTCACCAGTTGGCGGCTTAAAAAACAGAAAGCACTCCTTCGGGGGTGCTTTTTGCTATGTAGATGAGGTTCCGCCACTTGCGGTGCAATTCTCAGCACCCACTTTAGTATTTTTAGGGTTCACAACAGCATCTAAAAATATTTAATTCTCCCCATTGATGTACCCTTTACTGCCTGATGCAGCCGAGCATCTTTACCTGAATGATAGCCGGCGTGATATGCATCATCATCGCCGCGACAGCTTTTCGCTTCTCGGCTTTTAAGTTCGCTAAACCCCTCGGAGATCTGTTTGTAATACAGTGACATTAATTGTTGCTCTTCTGGTTCAACAGCAAACCGGCTAATGGCATTCCGAGCACCGCTCACCCAGCCTGCACAAAATTGATCTGCTCGATTGGTTTTAGTAGTGCGTTTAATACGCTTATTTTGTGAGGCAATAAACTCGCTACGGGCTTTAACTAGCTGGACACTCAATACATCGAACCCATATGCAGCAATCTGTGGTCGTTCTGTCGGACCGTAGAATGCAACAGAACGTCGATGGTTCCGCGTCCAAGTGTAATAACAATGCACACCAAATGCATAACACAGCATATTGGCCAAACTGACCACGTATTCTGGGAGTTTGTTCGCATCAGACGGACAATGCTCGCTCTGAAATTCCTTAATCGATTTCAGATCGATGTCCAACTCGCTCAGGCCAAATTTATGCATTAGATTCTGAGCCTGGCTAATAGCATTAGCAGCCTCATGCTCATTCGTACTGCGCTTTGCTAAATGAAGGAGTTTTTGGATTTTATCCATGTATTTTTCTTTTTCTTCTTCACCATTCATATTTACCCTCCAACACTATCGACGTTAATTTATTTAATAATAAATTAATTTTAACTAAATTTCTTTCTGCATAGAAAGGCTATAATAATGACTAATATTCCAATTCAGGACGGTTTAATTTAATTAGCTGGTGATAATAACGTTTCGTCCGATATCGACTGGCTATTAAATGCAGGTAAGCAGAGCGGATGTCGGGAAAGTTCAGCGCAATTAATTCGTCAGCACATGATTCATCAGTAACATTAATGGTCAGGCAGCATTGTTTGTCTTCAAAATTTATCAATAGCTCCTTATATTCTGCTATTCGTCTGACCCCAAAACCGAGCTCATCTTCAAAATAAATCCTCACGCAAACATTACCAATACTGAATCTAACTCTGCCATCATCATCCTTTTCCATCACTTGTGAAAATGCAGGTATCCCTCTCAATACGAATGGCATTTGATAACGAGATGGAGAGTGCCTTAAAGAAACTCGCCCCAGATTACATTTGGTATTCTCCCATTTAGGGTGACAAATTAATCCACAGTCACCGATAAAAGCAATCAATGCGGATCGGCAGAAATATTTATACGGTGGATTATTAATAATCATATCCAAATTAGGCATCGCGTCAGGGTTCTTGTGCCACCATACGATCATTGAGTATATGTATGGTGAAACTGTGTCCTCATCAACCATGCCTCCCCACGATTTAATACATGCAATTTCGTACTCTAAACGAACCTTTTGTAATTCAGCCTGTGCTGTATACATAAGCTGTTTTATGGGGACAAGGCGCTCGTCCTTTTCTTTATTCAATTGAACAGACTGCGCATCAAAATCAGCGACATAAGAATTAAAAGTTACTGTAACTGAATCTAAGCGATGCTTAACTTCATCAATAGACTCCCTCTTAATCTCCATATTTCACCTCATTTTTATTTAATTAAATAATACAACCCGAGTAGAGTAATTAATGAAAAAGTCAATATAGTTACAGTTAAAATGTTTGTGATTGATGTTATTATCAAGAACATTATTACAATCGGCAGCACAAGAAAGAAATGATATTAGCTGTCTGTTTTGTCTTTGTTATATGAGTCTACTTCTGTACCTCCATTCGGTACTTTTGGCAGTTCATCTGGCACTATGTGCAGGGGAACAGCATTTATCCACTGAGCAGATGCAACCCGCAGAATTTCCCGGGCAAATAAACGTAGTTTTTCCCGTTTATCACCAATGACGTACAGAATATTTCCGCGTGAATCGAGAACGGAATCAATCTGCTCATCCGTCAGGTTTATCACACAGGGATCGCTTGCGACTGGTGAAATAGGGCGAACTATATGCTTCAACGCCTTACGGAACTGATCAACGTATTGTTCGGTAGTTGAACCCCAGCGGTTAACTAGGCATTTTTCGCACGGTTCATCATTCTGATCATCATCATCGGTGTGATAATCCTCATCGGGAACCATAAAAAATTCTTGTTCTATCGCCGCAAGTTGATCCGCAAACCGGTTGGCGTTTTTGACGTTTTCCACAATGCAAAATAATGGAACCTCGCTTCCGATGTGGAGTATGTCGCGTATCTGTGAGAGTGTGTATTCCTGCTGGCTTACAGCTTGCGGAACGGGGCGAGCGTAGAGTTCTCGCACTTCAAAGTTCTTGTTCCCGTTAGTTATTATTTCGTCATATTCCCGCTTATTTTTACACTGCATCCAGCCTTCTTTATGCCAGTTGAATTGCCACGACACCGGCTCTTGAGACCCCAGCTCTGCCAGTTGTGTTTTGAGCGCATTAACTTCACCAGACAGCCCATGCGCAACCTCTTCGTAATTTTTGGCCTTTTGGCCGGACACAGCCAATTGTGCTTCTAACTTGGCAATACGCTCGTTACGATCATCAGGAATGGGGTCGCGATAGAGTGCAACAACTGAATATCGTGGGTCGCCCTCGTCCAAGTCACCATTGAGATTTGTAACCTGTGCATCCATCAACCCCACATTACCGACACAACACTCATCAAAGTACGCATTGCCATCAGGGGCTCCGATCCCGTGCATAAACGGTTTCTGCGCATACAGATCTGCCAGTTTTGTTTCAGCCCTGAGAAGCCGTTGCACCAATTCCTCCGCTTCTTTTGCAGGGATCATCACATTTGTATTTGTGCCATAAGTTTCACACCATGACGCAATTTTATTTAGCCGCTCATTCGTTAAAATGTTCATAATGTTATTTAGTCCTGTATTTCTTCAACGCTTCTTTATAACTGGCCTTTGCTGCTTTCTTTGTTTTGCACCACTCGCCGTAGATGCTTGACTCCTGATAATTCCCGTACCGATACATACGCCATTCTCCGCGACTACTATCGTAGTCAACGCGTGGAGTGTTGATACCCAACCATTCGGCAAAATCTCGATGCCCATAATCGGCATCAAGATACTCTTGCCAATTTCTCTTCGCTTTGGCTTGCCTAGCGTTAATTTTAGGTGGGCTGTAATCAACAATATCACCGTAAATAATGCCATCTGTCGGGTGATAACGATCAGGTGGGGAATTAGGGTCATCATCAAGCACCACGCCAATGTATTGGCCAAAATCACGCACTATTGTTCCAGGATGGCCATATGCAATAACGCGCCGCCCAACACAGGCATTAACGCCGTAGTGCTGATTGACGTAATCAAATGCGCTCATTGGTTTTAGCTCTCCACGTTCAGGATTGTCGCCAATATTTCATCACTAAATTCCCGCTTAAAATCTCCTGGTGTGGCGTTTGGCAACTCATCAACTGCACTCAATATCATTGTTGCGACGTCAGCCACTTCTTTTAATGGCTTATTGATAAACCCAGCGTCAAATGCAGCGAGAAGTCTGTTTGATGAAAAATAAATTCCCTTCGCCATTAGTTCCCGAATGGCTTTCTCTGTGGAAACATTTTCGCCAAGCACTTTTTCAATTTCTGTCTCATATTTATTAAAGTAGACACCACCAGGGCGACCAGAAAGGATTTTTGAAGCAGTGATACTTGCTGGACATTTTCAGCAATAATTTCGCTATGTGACAAGCTAGTATCTTTCAGCTCTGCAACTAACGCATCCCGCTGCTTTTCCAGTTCTACCTGTCGTTTTCTGCTTGTTCCAGTGCGGCGAAAACACGTAAAACATCCTCGCTGGCAACAACGGAATTACGTTCTGCCAGATTACGAATCATATTTATAGTGCTGCTTGCTTTTTTTAACACCGTCATATTACTCACCATTTTTAGTCATATGTTTCTGGCATGCAGGACAAACCCAGCCAATACCCCGAATTTTAGCTTGGTCATTTCATTAAGCCTCAAGAGGGACGCCATTAATCCGTCACACTGATATAAATATACTATCAGGACTCACAGATTGAGAAAAACGCCTAGCTTCCGATGACGGATTGACTCCGCCCCAGAATAACAAGCATTCATCCCGATTAAATTTAGCCCTGTTTTTATTCGCAAAGAATGAAGAACAAAAAAGTCCACGCCAAGGCTATCTTTCCAGCGGTCAGCGTCATAAAGTTCGGCTAGTTCATAATCAATGAATATTGCATTATTTTTTTCACTGGCATAGATACCCAATGAGAACCCTGTCTTATATTCATTATGAGATCTTTCGGATTCACCCCTTTCACTATTGACCTGGCGAAAGGAAGCTGACTTGACATAATCATGAGATTGCCATACACCGACAAGCGAAGGTTCACTGGCACCATTATTTACTGAAAGTTCAAAGGATGTAAGTGATGTAGAAAAACCATCACATATTTTCGCAGCATGCTCTTTGTCAATTATCTTGTAATAAGAAATTTTCCCATTATATTCTTTGTAAGATGCACGTTTATTCAACTCGCACCCCATGACTTTCAGGATTATTACTTGAGGCATGCTATCAACATTCACTGTGGATGCAGTCGCGAATGGATTGCAACTGATTGCCGATAAAACCAATAATGACTTAATCAAGGTATTCATATAAAACCCTTAAATCACCTGCGTATTCATGATTATTCAGAAGCTGACAGCTCAATTTCTATTGTTTGATGCCTGTCAGCCCCGTACCACGGTTCAGGAGCTATTTGTTGATAGCCCCAGCCGTCATCAAAATGTGAACGTCAGTTGAGCAACGGCACCATACGTCCTGTCTGTTCCTGCCATGCCGGTGATATCCAGATGCACGACATCAAACGGGGATAAACCAATGCCGGCAGTAAAATAGGAGTTATCGCTGTCATGAATATCAGTACGATACCCTGCTCGCAGTTGCGCCCATTTCCAGGCATTCAGTTCGCCACCTACACTGACAAACTGGCTGTCTTTATCAGAGTTAAAACGACTGGCAGGAGTCAGATCGACATCGAGAGCAGTAGTAAAGAAACCATTACTGTATGCCGTTCCCAGTGTTGCCTGAGGCTTGATTTTGAACGTGTCTTTGACGCCGTTGACTTCTTTCGTCTCGATGCTGCGTGCAACCAGGTTCTGGCCGACAAGACCAATAATCCAGTTATCGTTCAGATTGGTTGAAAAACCGACATCGACGTTGGCGCCCGTTTCATCGTTACGGTAGTCGCTGCTACGAAAATCCGAGCTGTCATAATTGTTGATCGCAACGTTGTAATTGAATGTATAGACGCGCTGCACTTTTGGCGTAATACCGGCAGAGAACTCGAATCCTCCGATGTTGAATTCGCGTGCCATCGCAACGCCCACATCTGCGACGACAGCGGCACGGCCATTGGCGGATGACGTTAACGAACTCAGATCTGAGCCGTTTGCAGTACCGTTTGACACCCCATCAAGCCACTGGAGATCGCTATCTGTAACGTTGGTTTTGACTGTTGCCGTTCCCCAGCCTTTGGCAACAACGGCGAATGGGAGGACGCTGTTAGGAACTGCCGCGACCGTTGATGCGCCAGCATGTGCTTTAGCATGGCTTCCCGAAAGGTCTTGCAGTGAAGCCCGCAGTTTTGCCGCTGATAAACGGGCATCACCGCCGGCGCCAACGGTACGCTCAAACGATTTCCAGTCGTTGTCGATACTGTCGACCCCGTCCTGCAGATTATCCGGGTCTGAAACCAGAGCGCCTACTGCTGGCAAAATCAGGCTGAAATCATCGGATTTATCAAATTTCGTCAGCAGCGCGGGGTTTACCAGAGCAGCTGCGCTGTAGTGCGCGGAAGCGACACCGGTTCCGCCCATAGCATCACCGCGAGCTTCAGTCCATGTTCCAGCAGCGTTAGCTGAAGCAGCAACTGCACTGAGCCCCGCAATAATAAAACTGCGTGTGATTAATGAAGGTTTCATTCTTTATTCCTATATTGAGGTTAAATAAATATTTATGATTATGTTTTCTTGGTATTCCCTGGTACTGGTGCAACATTCACTTCTGATTTTTTGACGAAAGAATCCCCTGGTGCTGGTGCACCATAAAATACAAAGATAATTAATTAATATTGTTTTATGTTATTTAATAGTAACCAGTTGATTATCTTTTCTTATTCAGCGAGAAAATCTGATACATCCCAGAGACGACTTTCCTCTATAGTCTTTAGCAGCATAATAGGAAGTAATTCCCCATAGAGAGAAAGAACGCATGTTGCTTAGGAAGTAGAACTGCTTTCCATGTCAGTGTTTTATATTCACTGGCGTACTCGCAGTAATTAATCAATTTGGCGATATTTTTCTTGCTTATGTCATCTGCGTCATAGGAATATGAAGCAAATACAGAGTCAAATTTAACGCCATTAATGTTTCGCCGTTCTTTTATTATAATTCCGTACTGACGTGAATACGCCCCTTCTTCTGAATTCCAGAATATAACCTCATTAGCGCGATGTTCATCTCTGTATTCCTCACTGTTTTCCGCTTCCAGGCATAACCCGTTCGTCAGTGGAACTGCGGGTGTGCAACCTGTGACGAAATGGCGACATATCGCTTCCGGCTCCACTTGCTCATACCAACGATAACTGGCGCTGGGAACGATGAACCGTGATTCACCCGTTAACCATTCTGGCGATACCCGGAACCATTGCGCTACTGTGGCTAGCAAATCGCTGGTTAGATAGTCCATTGTTCTTTCACGGTTTTCCAGAATGCTAAGCTTCACATTCCAGGGGGCTAGCAAGGCAGCAATATCGGTTACCCCTAACCCATGGGCATCCATCAGTAATTGAAATCGTTCATAGACGCTTGCGGCACGGTTTTCCAGAGGAAAAAAGCGGAGCGAAACAACCCATCGAGCATGATATTGGTCACCTCAGATGCGGTAATCCCCATACGCTCAGAAAGTACGTCCAGTACCGCCTTAACTTTAGGCCGGTAACGGATGGATGTTGGCTGAAGAGGGAGCCCTTTACTGCTTTCAGCTTCTTCACGTAACATGTCCGCATCCACGTTGATTAACATACCTGCCATAATTGACGTGAATGTACTATTTGCGATTTTCATTTTACCCTTCCTGTCTGTTCAGGCTGTGCTCTGGCCTATGAATCCAGACTAGTCTTTCACCTGACGTATGTATAACGAGTAATTTCGATCATTCAGATCGACTACGTTTATGTATTGATTTTGAATACACTGGAATCCTACGTGAAGCGTTAATTGTTTTCTGTCTGCTGAAAATTCTTTTCCTTCTGATAACCACAATGGCTCCTGTGGGGCAGGATAAAACCAGCGCCATTCTTTCAGAAAAACCTCGATTTGCAGCCCGATAGCTTCAGTCGCCCCGACAGTTCTCCGCATGACATGGAAGTGATAATCCGATCTTGGGAAACGTTGACGCAGTCGGGAAATCCTCCATGATGAATTCAATAAATGGGAGGACATCACTACGGTTGCGTTCTCTTTTTCCAGCATTGTTGATGTGAGAGTCACCAATCCCGACCAGTAGAAACAGAGGCGATCCATTGTTAATCCGCCCGTCTTTGACCAGGGATTCAAATGGATGTGATAGCGATTTCGCCTTTGATTGCATTGAAAAGCCTGTGTTTTAAAACGACCGATGGCGGCTGAGACAGGGTGAAGCAGTAAGGGTGAAAAAGAACAAAGAAAACGATAAAGCGCCTATGACCAGTGAAAGTTGTTTCTCGGTTTGCTCCGTCATGACAATGGCCACCAATACGCATGCTATACCCCAGAATCCGAGTACACCTGAAATGATAAATTTGCTTTTCATGAGCTCCCTTATGAAAGTCCCGTATTCAGACATGTCAGGTGTACGGTTGCATTACGAAATTCTTCACGAGGAGGAAAAAGAAAACTTCAAGGCCTTAATGGATGTGGCTCGCTATACACTTTTCGCTTGTGTAGTGGGGGATAAAACATAGCGTAATGCCCCTTTCCCCCGATTAAACACAAGGTACTGCATGTTAAAGTGGTTCAGAAATAAAGTGGGCGCTACCACGGAGACCATGCCGATACCACTTCAACGGGTAGACGGATGGTTTACTCCGCAAAACGCGGATGCGCTGCTGTCTACGAAGGAAAGAAAGCGAGCGCTCCAGCAATTGTGGGATAACAGCCCGTTCTCTCAGGACGTGTGGGATATTTACTGGCTGCAAACAGTGAGATCTCTGGCCGTTACTGTTCAGCAACCCCTCAATAATGAAGACGAATACTGCCGTCCAGGTGGTTTTCTGGATATGGCGCTGGATGTGGCTGTATGTGCCGTCAGGCTTTCCAGGGGATATATGTTACCTCCAGGCGCACAGCCAGAAGAGCAGGCGGCTCAAAGCTCCGCCTGGACGTCTGCGATTTTTGGGCCGCATTGTTACACAACATGGAGTGCTTATCAGCGCTGAAGGTTGTTGTGCAAAACGGCGTGTGGATACCCGGTTTGTCTGTTCCTGATGCACCATGGCGCGTCAGATTTGAAGTGAGCTCTGTTGATGTTCATGCCAGAACTGCGGCAATGGCGTTAAGACTGATACCTTCTCCAGGCATCACATGGATCGCTCGCTGGCCTCATATTCTGGATCTACTGCTGGTTTATCTTTCTGGTAAAAATCTGAAGCTGGCATACTGAACGCGATTGTCCTTAACGCCAGAGAGAAAAGTGCGGTATCAAAATGAATGATATTGCGCTATCAGCACCGGTCGAACTGGCGATTCCTGCTGTCACTATAGAACAGAATCCTCCTGTAGTATCCGTTGAGCAAGGGACAGCCACGGCAATTTCACCACTCATTGGTTATAATGATAATAATTACAATGATAATCAATTAAAGGAAGAGCAGCCTGTTGTCTCTGCGTTGGTATCTGCAATTGATCAGGATGATTTATCCGACAGCTCATCAGGGACTGATGAATCACAAACTCATCCCACTGCTACAGCTGATTTACTGAGTGTTCTTGACCAACAATTAACGGCAACGGTACCGGCTACAGATGTCAGTACCACTTCATCAAATGAAATGTATGAAGCAGAAGAAAATCAATCCCTCAGGAGGAACTATTTTGGGCGTGGTTGATTAATGCTGTCAGGGACGGTTCGTTGACGATAAATAATTCGGATAGCCTGGTTCATATTATGAGCCAGTATGTTTTCCTGCAAACGCCAGACTGTTTTTATCGTTTTTTTCTATCTGTAATGATTCTTCTATTGATAAAGATACGCTTCAAAAGAATTTTGAAAGTCTTAATCGACATTATTCACGGAACGGAAAGGGAATTTATATTTATCGAAAATATGAAAATGAGAATAAAGAGGGGCGTTATACAAAAATGTCGGGGTATATGATTGCATCTGAATTGATTTTTGATAAAGGGGCATGTCCGCCAGATAGTGGCTGGTTATCGCCTAATAAGTGAGTTTTTAATTTTAAATTGGTTTTTATAAGGAAATAAGGTAATGACTGTAACCTATGAAGATATCATTCAGGATTACTTTTTAGTAAGCCTTTACGACCTGCAACCGAAATAAGCTACAGAAAAGTTCTGAATCTCTTTTTACGATTCACGGGAGAGAAGATCCTGCCGGCTGATGTAGATCGTCATACGGTGCTCAGTTGGCGGAGACATCTGTTGAATGAGCGCCAGCTCTCTACTATCACATGGAATAACCGGGTAGCTCATATGCGTGCCATTTTTAATCACGCAATGAAATATGATTTTGTGAAAATGAAAGAGAATCCCTTTAACAGTGTGGTAGCCAGACCTGACGTTAAGCGTAAAAAACGCTATCAGAAGAACAGATCCGAAAAATCTATTTGGTGATGGAAGCCAGGGAAGAAAAAGAGTTTGAGGATTGTGATTTCCGAAGTGCACTACGCCCAGCCTGGTTCTGGCTGACGGTCATCGATACGCTGCGTTATACGGGCATGAGGCAAAACCAGCTGCTACACATTCGCCTGGAAGACGTTAATCTGGATGAGGGCTGGATAAATCTGCGGCCAGAGGCATCTAAAAACCATAAGGAACATATTGTTCCCATTACAACACTGCTCAGACCGCGTCTGGAGCGACTTTATCATGCCGCGCTTAATCAGGATGCGAACATGGGGGATCAGCTTTTCAACGTCCACCTGTTTAAAGGACGGAAAAGTAATGTATCCAAAAACATGGATCCTCCACCCATGCGGGCTTTTTTTCGTCGACTGTCAGTGGAATGCCGTTGCACGATAAGCCCACACCGATTCAGGCATACGATCGCCACCGAGATGATGAAATCACCGGATCGCAATCTCAAAATTGTTCAGACGCTATTGGGACACTCTAATGTCAGCGTGACGCTGGAATATGTGGAAGGGAACATGGATATTGTCAGGAACGCACTGGAGCAGGAGTTTAGCAGGAAAAGTGTGCGCTTTGCCGGCACAGTATTATGAAAATCTCGTAATTTTCTTTACACAAGATTGACATAACCAACGTGGCACTGTAAAAATCCGTTTCGGAAAGACGAGAGAAACCAGAGGCATCTAGTAAATGCCTCTGGTTCTTAAGTCCCGTATGTTCAATCCACGATGTAAATGCTCTAACCATCTACATGAAGACGACTCGGGTACTTTTTTCATGCCCGTTAAGGATCTCATCTCTTAACGAACAGGCTCTGAAGAAGTGGTGCCCGGACTCGAATCGAACCAAGGACACGAGGATTTTCAATCCTCTGCTCTACCGACTGAGCTATCCGGGCAACGGGGCGCATTAAACCGTATTGGCCGCGTGGCGTCAACGGGTTTATCAATGAAAGCATGGAAAACCCTACTGACTGCCGACTTTTCAGCCAAAATGCGGGCTTTACCGTATTTTATGCCGGAAATCAGGTGAGTGCGCCGTTTTTACGGCACAGCGCAAAGCGTAACACATCCTCTGCCAGCCGCTGGGCGGTGGCGATGCTGGCGGCCTGATGCTTGACCAGCAGGTTGCTCAGGCAGCCTTCCAGAATCAATTCCATCTGCTGTGCCACCATTTCGGGATCGTCGGTTTCCAGTTCTTCCAGCAAATCGCGGGTGTAGCGGTAAGAGGCTAGCTTCTGCTGTTCCGCAATTTGGTGGATGGGGTGGTTGATATCAGGGAAAAAGCTGCACGCGGCAATAAACAAGCAGCCTGGATAGCGCTGTTTATTCACTGACTCGTGCAGCACCTGATAGCGTGCCAGTAGCTTCTGCTCGATACTTTTCTCGTCGTCTAAGAGAAGTTGACGCCGCCAGGTATCGACCTGCTGGCTATGGTGACGGAGGCAGTCGTACAGCAGCGCCTCCCGATCCGGCCAGAAGGGCGTCAGTTCCTCTACCGGAACTCCCAGTCTCTCCGCCAGCATATCCAGCGTTGTCATCGCGAATCCGTGCTGCTCCAGCAGAGTAAGCGCATGTTCAAGAACGTCTTCCCGTTGCATTAGGTCTCCTCCAGAAGCACAACAAGCGAATTGAAAGTGTCGTTTATGGGCTGAACTTCTGCAAATGTGCCTGAAATTGTTCAGCGTTCATAAAACCGGTGACGCGCGAGCCGGGGATCTCTTTCCCCTGAGCGTCAAAAAATACGATGGTCGGCAGCCCTAAAACCTGTAGCTTTTTCAGCAGCGCGTTCTGTTCTTCGCGGTTCGCGGTGACGTCCGCCTGTAGCAGCGTGATGCGCGACAGATGGTTTTGCACCGCCGGGTCGCTGAACGTGTATTTCTCGAACTCTTTGCAGGCCACGCACCAGTCAGCGTAAAGATCGAGCATAACAGGCTGAGAACTCTTTGCCAGCGCGCTGTTGAGAGCAGCAATATTGGCGACAGGGGCAAAGCTTAGTGCTGAGGTGTGGGTTTGCGCCACGCCAGCAGGGGGAAATACCCAGTCTTGCAGCGGTTTGGCGCTGATCACCACGCCTGCCAGCAGCAGTAACTGCACGCCTCGCATCCAGCCTTTGCTGCTGCGCAGCGTCAGCATGAGTGCCCAGCCGAAGAAGGCGATACCCAGCGCGCTCCACAACCGCATTCCCCAAACTTCGCCGAGAATACGTTCCAGCAGGAAGACGGGCAGCGCCAGAATAATGAAGCCAAATGCTTCCTTAACGTACTGCATCCACGGGCCGCTACGTGGCAGCAGTTTGTTGCCGAACAGCGTGACCAGAATGAGCGGTAAGCCCATGCCGAGCGCGTAGAGATAAAGTGTGCCACCGCCTGCCAGCAGGTTGCCGCTCTGGGCGATATAAAGCAGGATGGCGCTGAGCGGGGCGGTAGTGCAAGGGGAGCAAATCAGCCCCGCCAGCGCGCCCATGCAGAATACGCCGGTGAGGGAACCGCTTTGCTGACGGTTGCTCCATTCTGTCAGTCGGGTTTGTACCGATGACGGGAGTTGGAGCGTATACAGACCAAACATGGAGAGCGCCAGCGCGACAAACATCACCGACAGGCCAATCAAAATATAGGGATGCTGGAGCGCGGCCTGAAAGCGTAATCCAGCTGCAGCGACAACCAATCCAAGCAGCGTGTAGGTCAGCGCCATACCCTGAACATAGGTCATCGACAGCAGTAGCGTTCTGCGCGGCGTCAGCTGTTCTTTTCTGCCCAGCACCAGACTGGCAATCAGCGGGTACATTGGCAGAACGCAGGGAGTAAAAGCGACACCGATACCAATCAACAGCGCCCACCACGGCGAGAACGGCATCGGCGTGGTCTGCGGTGATGCCGTCTGGTCTGATGGTGTTGCGTTGCCTGATAGCGTATTGGGCGCTGCATCTGTGCCTGTGTTAGCCAGCACCTGACTGAGAGGAACGACACGTGTTTCCGGCGGATAGCAGAAACCCGCATCGGCGCAGCCTTGGTAGGTCACTTTGACCGTTGCGCCGCTCTCGGCCTGTTGAATGGGAACCGCCAGCGCCAGCCGATCTCGCAGGATAAAGACCTGACCGAAGAACTCGTCGTTATGGCTTTCACCCTGTGGCAGCTCCACCTTGCCAAGTGTGGCGCCGTTTCCTTCGATCTTGATTTGCGCGCGGTACAGGTAGTAATCGGGGTGGATATCCCAGTGCAGATTGAGCTGGTTGTTTTGTTGCTGAAACTCAAAGGCGAAAGCCCCATCGACCGGCAGAAAGCGTGACGTCGTGCTGTTGCCAAACAGTTTCTGGCCGAAAGAAGAGGCGGCCACACTGGGGGAGCCGAAAGCCGTCCATAACAGGAAAATCAGCGTAAAGATGCGTTGAGCCATGTCAGATAATCGCTATCGCCCCCGGATACCGGCAGGACTAACAGCTCCGGCGTATCGTAAGGGTGTTGTTGTTTCAGGTGAGTCAGCAGGGCTTGCTGATGTGAGGTATCGCTTTTTATCAGCATTTGTATTTCTGATTGCTGTTCGAGCTTGCCTTCCCAGTAGTAGAGCGAACGTGCGCCGGGCAGCAGGGTGACGCAGGCAGCGAGCCGCGTTTCCAACAGCGATTCGGCAAGCCGTTGCGCGCAGGCGTCGTCAGGTGCGGTACATAATATGACGACAGCATCGCAAAGCGGGCGGTCAGACATCACATCCTCCGTGTCAGATGAACAAATTCCAGACAACCAGAGCCACACTATACCTTGCTTTATTGTTTGAAGGGAATGAGGCGGATCGACGTGTCAGGTCGATCCGCGAGGGGCTGTCTGAAAGGCAACCTTTAGATCAGGATGCTGCCGAGGATAAAGCCAAATATCACCGACAACGTAATCGCCATCACGCCGGGAATCAGGAAGGAGTGGTTAAACACAAATTTGCCGATGCGCGTTGAGCCCGTGTCGTCCATCTCCACCGCTGCCAGCAGAGTGGGGTAGGTCGGCAGAACGAACAGGGCGGAAACGGCAGCGAAAGACGCCACGGCCGTGACCGGAGAGACGCCCAGCAGTAACGCCGCTGGCATCAGTGCTTTCGCTGTTGCCGCCTGCGAGTAAAGCAGCGTCGCGGCGAAGAACAGCACGACGGCCAGCATCCACGGGTAGCTTTGCAGCAGCGCGCCTGCGGTGTCCTGAATATCGGAAATGTGCGCTTTAACAAAGGTATCGCCGAGCCACGCCACGCCCATCACGCAGATACAGGCGCTCATGCCGGACTTAAACGTGCTGGCAGAGAGGATACGCGCGGTGTCGATTTTGCAGGTGATGCAAATCAGCGTGGCGATAGTCAGCATGAAGACCACAATCGCTTCGTTGCGTGGCAGAACGGGGTTTTGAATCAGCCCAACCGTGCCGCTGATCGCCGTGGCATACAGCACGACAGCGACGATGCCGATCAGAAACAGCATCACGGAAAGTTTGGCGCCCGGTTTGATCTCATGCTGGCTATTACCGCGCAGCGTGGTTTCACCTTTTTCAGACGTTCCTGATAAATCGGATCGTCTTTCAGCTCTTTACCCAAGAAGTTGGTCACAATCGCCGTCAGCAGGATCGCGGCGAGCGTGGTTGGAATACAGATGCCTAACAGCAGCAGATAGCTGACCCCGTGCGGCTCAAGAATACCGGCGACAAACACCACTGCCGCAGAGATTGGCGACGCGGTAATCGCGATTTGCGAGGCGACAACGGCGATAGAGAGCGGACGAGAAGGGCGAATCCCCTGCTCTTTGGCGACTTCGGCGATAACCGGCAGGGTGGAAAACGCGGTGTGCCCGGTTCCAGCCAGAATCGTCATGAAGTAGGTGACCAGCGGCGCGAGAAAGGTGACGTATTTCGGGTGTTTACGCAGCAGTTTCTCCGCCAGACTGACCAGATAATCCATTCCGCCCGCCACCTGCATGGCGGCGATGGCGGCGATAACGGCCATGATGATTTCAATGACATCAAAGGGATTACGCCGGGCTTTATCTGGAACCCTAGCGTAGTACAAGCACTCCCAGGCCACCGGCGAAACCAATGCCGATGCCTCCCAGTCGTGCCCCCAAATAGATGGCGAGCAGAACGATGAATAACTCAAGACCAAGCATGACTATGCTCCTTAATTAATAAAAAATTCAATCTACTCGTCATACTTCAAGCTGCTTGTGCGTTGGCAATACTCGACTCATCACTGAGTCTCGCCCTGAAGGGCCGCCGCAAGCGGCGTTCAAATCGGCTAGGCCGATTTGTCCTTACTCACCCCAGTCACTTACTTGTGTAAGCTCTTGGGGATTCATGCGGTTGCTGCCTTCACGCAACTCGAATTATTTAGAGTACATAACTTATTCTTATGGCCGTAGACGGCAAAAAATAAAGGCACGGCGTTCTTCGTGAACGGACGTGCCTGTGGGTATTAGATGTCGGTGTTAGGGAAGCTCGTTTTCATCGGTGTAGCGTTTGGCTTTGTACGCCGGATGCATCAGGTTCTGGATGGAGAAAATGTCATCCAGCTCGGCTTCCGTCAGTAGGCCGCGCTCCAGTACGACTTCGCGCACGCTTTTCCCCGTTTCCGCGCAGATTCTGCCGACGATATCGCCGTTATGGTGGCCGATGAACGGGTTCAGGTACGTCACAATCCCGATGGAGTTGAAGACATAGGCCTCGCACACGCTCTTATTGGCGGTGATGCCGTTGACGCATTTCTCCAGCAGGTTGTAGCAGGCGTTGGTCAGAATGTGGGTTGATTCAAACATTGCCTGACCGATAACCGGCTCCATCACGTTTAACTGTAATTGCCCGGCCTCTGATGCCATCGTGACGCAGGTATCGTTACCGATGACCTTGAAGCACACCTGATTGACGACTTCCGGTACGACCGGGTTAACCTTGGCGGGCATGATCGAGGAACCTGCCTGTAGCTCCGGCAGGTTGATTTCATTCAGGCCAGCGCGGGGGCCGGAAGAGAGCAGACGCAGGTCATTACAGATCTTCGACAGCTTCACGGCCAGCCGCTTCAGCGAGCTGTGTACCATGACATAGGCGCCGCAGTCTGACGTCGCTTCGATCAAATCTTCTGCTGGCACACACGCCAGACCGCTGACTTCCGCCAGCCGCTGTACCGCCAGTTGCTGGTAGCCGTCTGGCGTATTCAGACGTGTACCGATGGCGGTAGCCCCAGATTGACTTCAAGCAGCAGCTCCGCCGTGCGCAGCAGGTTTTGATTTCTTCCTGCAACAGCACGTTAAACGCATGAAACTCCTGGCCGAGCGTCATCGGTACGGCATCCTGCAACTGAGTACGCCCCATCTTCAGCACGTCTTCAAATTCTTTGGCTTTGCGCTCGAAACCATCGCTCAACTTCGCTATCGCCTCGGTCAGCTTAAGTACGGACGCGTAGACCGCGATACGAAATCCGGTGGGGTAGGCATCATTCGTGGACTGGCATTTATTCAGATGATCGTTGGGGTTCAGATACTGGTATTCGCCTTTCTGGTGGCCCATCAGTTCCAGACCAATATTGGCTAATACTTCGTTGGTATTCATATTGACCGACGTGCCAGCGCCCCCTGATAGACATCGACCGGAAACTGATCCATGCATTTTCCGTTATTCAGCACTTCATCGCAGGCACGGATGATGATGTCGGCGATTTTTTCGGGATAGTTTGCAGTTCCCTGTTCGCCAACGCCGCAGCTTTCTTCACCATGACCATGCCGCGTACGAACTCGGGAATGTCGCTGATTTTATTGTTGCTGATATAGAAATTTTCGACGGCGCGCAGCGTATGAACGCCATAATACGCGTCTGCGGGAACTTCTCGGGTGCCTAACAGGTCTTCTTCAATACGGATGTTTTCTGACATGAGAGTGCCTATCCTGTTGTGCGACTAGTGATGCAACTAGACGCTGTGGGCTGGTGTGTCGGGCGGCGTTATCGTGGGAAACTGTTATCTCAGAAAACGTGCTCTCTCAGGCAAACAGTGTGACCCTGGATAAACCGTCTTATCTCGGCAATAGTCTCGGGATGTTTGACCAACCAAGTATCCATTGCCGTGAGGATATGTCGTTATGAAAGCGAAAAACAGGTGTTTAGATCACTATACTGGCGTTCTCTACCACTACGGTAAATGAACTGTGACTGTAGTCACGAGTCACTATTTTAGAACACTATTCGTGAGGCGACGGCTTGAAAATGCGCAAAGCCGTCCCCATTTAAGTCAATCACGATGTGCCGGATCGCTGAGCAGAGCGCGCATTTTACCTAATCCATTGGTAGTAAAAGTCGATGGGCAGTAACGCGTGCTGGGTTTTCAATCGCGATGGGCTTAACACGTTATTATTCACACACGTTTTTATTAAAACAGTACGCGTAAAACACACAGGAGAACCGGGTGCGCTGGTTACCGTTATTATTATTTTTCTTTTGGCTTACATCGAGATATCGCTGTTTATTCAGGTGGCTGAGGTGCTGGGCGTCGCCATGACCCTGCTGCTGGTGGTCTTCACGTCCTGCGTGGGGGTCTCGCTGGTGCGCAATCAGGGGATGAAGACGCTGGTGCAGATGCAGCAGAAAATGGCAGCAGGTGAAAGCCCGGCGGCTGAAATGGTAAAAAGCGTGTCACTGGTGCTGGCGGGCTTCCTGCTCCTGATTCCGGGTTTCCTGACTGACTTTCTGGGGCTGCTGCTGCTGCTGCCACCGGTGCAAAAAAGCCTGACGCTCAAACTGATGCCTCACCTGCATATCTGGCGTTCCGGCTCCGGCGCGTCGTCGTCTTCTGGGGTAACACCTTTGAGGGTGAATACCAGCGCAAGGATGGCGGGAGCGCAAATATTGAACATCGGGACGATCGTAACGACCGTTAACGTCACGATGAACTGAAAAACAGATAAGGATTATCATATTGATAATCCTTATTTTTTATCTGCTGTCTGCGACAAGTGGCCGCCTAACGCAAAAAAAATGAATTTTCTCCCTTGAAGGGCGGTGAAACGTCCCCACTTAGAACACCACAAGGCCAATGATGAAAAGCATAAGCAAAACATCGTCGGCGTTTATCCTAAACCGATATGGACTTTCTCAAAGGAGAGCTATCAATGAATATTCGTCCATTGCATGACCGCGTGATCGTCAAGCGCAAAGAAGTCGAGTCAAAATCTGCTGGCGGTATCGTACTGACTGGTTCCGCTGCTGGTAAATCTACCCGCGGTGAAGTTCTGGCCGTAGGTCACGGACGTATCCTGGAAAATGGCGAAGTGAAGCCGCTGGATGTGAAAGTTGGCGACATCGTTATTTTCAATGATGGCTATGGCGTGAAGGCAGAGAAGATCGATAACGAAGAAGTGTTGATCATGTCTGAAAGCGACATTCTGGCAATTGTTGAAGCGTAATTGCGCGTAATCATCTGAACTGAACGAATTTAAGGGAAATACACCATGGCAGCTAAAGACGTAAAATTCGGTAATGACGCTCGCGTAAAAATGCTGCGCGGCGTAAATGTACTGGCTGATGCAGTGAAGGTTACCCTGGGCCCGAAAGGCCGTAATGTTGTGTTGGATAAATCCTTCGGTGCACCGACCATTACTAAAGACGGCGTATCTGTTGCGCGTGAAATCGAGCTGGAAGACAAGTTCGAGAACATGGGCGCGCAGATGGTGAAAGAAGTTGCCTCTAAAGCGAATGACGCAGCAGGCGACGGCACCACGACCGCAACCGTATTAGCGCAGGCTATTATCACTGAAGGCCTGAAAGCTGTTGCAGCGGGCATGAACCCGATGGATCTGAAACGCGGTATCGATAAAGCCGTTATCGCCGCTGTTGAAGAACTGAAAGCACTGTCTGTACCGTGCTCTGACTCTAAAGCGATTGCTCAGGTTGGTACCATCTCTGCTAACTCCGACGAAACCGTAGGCAAAATGATTGCCGAAGCCATGGACAAAGTCGGTAAAGAAGGTGTTATCACCGTTGAAGAAGGTACCGGTCTGCAAGATGAGCTGGACGTGGTTGAAGGTATGCAGTTCGACCGTGGCTACCTGTCCCCGTACTTCATCAACAAGCCGGAAACGGGTGCTGTAGAACTGGAAAGCCCGTTCATCCTGCTGGCTGATAAAAAAATCTCTAACATCCGCGAAATGCTGCCAGTTCTGGAAGCCGTAGCGAAAGCCGGCAAACCGCTGGTTATCGTTGCTGAAGATGTTGAAGGCGAAGCACTGGCAACGCTGGTGGTTAACACCATGCGTGGCATCGTGAAAGTCGCTGCTGTGAAAGCACCGGGCTTCGGCGACCGTCGTAAAGCCATGCTGCAAGATATCGCGACGCTGACTGGCGGTACCGTTATCTCTGAAGAGATCGGTCTGGAGCTGGAAAAAGCGACGCTGGAAGATCTGGGTCAGGCAAAACGCGTTGTGATCAACAAAGACACCACCACCATCATCGATGGTACGGGTGAAGAAGCGGCGATCCAGGGCCGTGTTGCTCAGATCCGTCAGCAGGTTGAAGAAGCAACGTCTGATTACGATCGCGAAAAACTGCAAGAGCGTGTGGCTAAACTGGCTGGCGGCGTAGCCGTTATCAAAGTTGGCGCAGCAACTGAAGTTGAAATGAAAGAGAAGAAAGCACGCGTTGAAGATGCCCTGGCTGCGACTCGCGCTGCGGTAGAAGAAGGCGTGGTTGCTGGTGGTGGTGTGGCGCTGGTTCGCGTTGCAGCCAAACTGGCTTCTCTGACTGCTCAGAACGAAGATCAGAACGTGGGTATCAAAGTTGCGCTGCGCGCGATGGAAGCGCCA
Organism: Pectobacterium sp. PL152; assembly: GCA_021907015.1. GTDB lineage: Bacteria > Pseudomonadota > Gammaproteobacteria > Enterobacterales > Enterobacteriaceae > Pectobacterium. Next base: position 3,244,276 of record CP091064.1, read on the forward strand.
CTGCGTCAGATCGTTTCCAACGCCGGTGAAGAGCCATCAGTAGTTGCCAACACCGTTAAAGCGGGCGAAGGTAACTACGGTTACAACGCGGCAACGGAAGAATACGGCAACATGATCGACTTCGGTATCCTGGATCCAACCAAGGTAACCCGTTCTGCGCTGCAATACGCGGCTTCTGTTGCGGGTCTGATGATCACCACAGAATGTATGGTAACCGACCTGCCGAAAAGCGATGCGCCTGACTTAGGTGCTGCTGGCGGCATGGGCGGCATGGGTGGTATGGGCGGCATGATGTAATGTGACGCCATTGTCACCGGAAGCGACTTTCCGGTGACAGGGAGTCAGGTTACAGAAGCGCGTCTTTCTGTCCTTCCAAGAGCACTATCCGGTCACGATACCGGGTGGTGCTTTTTTATGCGCCTCATTTCTGTTTAATCAATTCAATGAATTATTGAGGGAAGCCTTTTGCGTTTGCCGATTTCCCGCCGGATTGTCTGATGAGTGAGTAAAGCGGCATCGTTATGGATGTCACGCATCCCGCCGCATTGCTGAAATGTTGCCGTATCGTTGATGAATGCGTTTATAGCGTGTTATCGGGGAAGCATTCTGCGCTACAATGGGGCGTTACTTTATTTACGAATGCGTTATTTGCGAATACTTTTATCTACGAAGTAACCCTGTTTGGAGTAGGGATAATGTCTGACGATGCGTCTACGCTTCTGCGCTCTATTTCCTGGTTTACTGAGCCCCTTCGGTATTACCTGAGCACATTGGTGACTGGCTGATGGAAACCGGCTCCATGACGCGGCGACTTGAAAAATATTGTGCCCAACTGAAGACCACGCTGTGCAGTGAGAGGTTCATTACGCCACAGGCGCTGGGCGAAGAACGCGAACAGCTGCCGTATAGTGAGCGCTACTGGCTGCGTGAAGTGGTGTTGTACGGCGACGAACGTCCCTGGCTGTTTGGTCGCACCATTGTTCCACAACAGACGCTCGACGGAACGGATTCAGCCCTGACGAAAATCGGTAATCAGCCGTTGGGGCGTTATCTATTTGAGCAAAAATCGCTGACGCGTGACTATATCCATACCGGATGCTGTGAAGGCTTATGGGCGCGGCGTTCCCGCCTGTGTGTCTCCGGTTTTCCGTTACTGTTGACTGAGCTTTTCTTACCGGAATCACCGATTTATTTCACGCCGAGTGATGAAGGTTGGCAGGTAATTTGAGGAGATAAATCCTTGGAAAGAAGTGTTACAGCAGGGAAATGGCTGGCTTATTGTCGCTTGATGCGAATTGATAAACCGATAGGTTCTCTGCTGCTGCTGTGGCCAACGCTATGGGCGCTGTGGCTGGCGGGAGGGGGAGTGCCTGCACCGTGGACGCTCTTTGTGTTTGTCGCTGGCGTTTTCTTGATGCGAGCGGCGGGCTGCGTCATCAATGACTATGCCGACCGGCATTTTGACGGCCATGTAAAACGTACCGCTTCTCGCCCATTACCCAGTGGCGAGGTGAGCGAGCAAGCTGCCAAAGTGCTGTTTGTCGTGCTGGTCTTGCTGGCGTTCGGTCTGGTGCTGACGCTGAATAAGATGACGATCTGGCTGTCCGTTGCGGGGTTGGGGCTGGCATGGATCTATCCGTTTATGAAACGGGTCAGCCATCTTCCTCAGTTTGTGCTGGGTGCGGCATTTGGCTGGTCAATTCCGATGGCGTATGCCGCGGTGAGTGAAAGCCTGCCGGTAACCTGTTGGATGATGTTTTTGGCGTATATCTGCTGGACGGTCGCCTACGATACCCAATATGCGATGGTCGATCGTGACGACGATCTGAAGATCGGCGTGAAATCCACCGCGATCTTGTTTGGCCGTTTTGACAATCTCATCATCGGGCTATTGCAGTTTAGCATGCTGGCGTTGCTGGTGATTTTAGGAAAGATCAGCGGATTGGGAACGCCGTACTACATTTCGCTGCTGGTGGCTGGTGGAATGTTTATCTATCAGCAAATACTCACGGCCGGGCGCGAGCGCGACGCCTGTTTTAAGGCGTTTCACAACAATAAATACGCGGGAATGGCGATATTTATCGGTGTGCTGTTTGGCCTGTAAGCTGAACATCAGAGACAAAAAAGCAGCGATTTCTCGCTGCTTTTTTATGGCGGAACATTCAGATGCGTTTGTCATGCTAAACGTATCTGCGGCTTGATGGCGGCGTATCATCCGCCGTTTTCTCGCCTGACTACTCCTGCGTTGTCTCTTCCACTGCCTGACTTTCGGCTTCCATTTCAGCGGATGAGCTGGCGCTTTCAATGGTCAAGCGTACTTCCGGGGTGATCAGATCGCCGAGGATGTTGTAGATCGCCACGATATCGCCTTGCGCCGCGTCCACACTGTCGGTGATATACCCTTCTGTCCGTAAGGTAGCGACCAGCGTTGAGAACACCGCTTTATCAAAGAACTCTGGCGCATTGATGCCGTGCAGGACGGACAGGCGTTGTGCCATGTTCCGGCTTTCCTTCTCCAGCGTTCCGCGGTTGATTTCTGGATTCGCACACAGCAACGACAACGTAATCGCATAGCGTTGCAGCGTTTCACGTACGCCAGCTGACAGCAATTGCAGCGTACGGATACGTGGCGGGTTGATAGCCAGTTCACCGTCACGGCTGCACAGCAGCTGCTGTTGAATCAGTTCATTAGCCAACGTTTCCAGCACGCCCGGTAACTGCTCTTTGGAATAATGCAGGAACAGTTCGGATTGCAGTAGCGGATAGATCAGCGCGATCTGGCGCACAACTTCGGCAAGCGTAATCCGACGGTGGTGGATGACGATGCTGGCGATCAGCGACGGTAACACCAACAGATGCTGGATGTTATTGCGATAGTATGTCATCAGAACAGCCTGCTCGCGCGGCAGAATGATGATATCGCCAATGCTGTCCTTCTCGACTTCGAACTTGTTCATGCTCAGCGCATGTTCCAACAGTTCATCCGCTGTCTTTTTGGGAACCGTAATATCTTTGTGGTAAGGAACCTGACGCAGTAGTTGCAGATAGCAATCCAGCTGCTCTTGCATTTGCTCGCGCGTCAGTGAGCGCTGACGCGATGCCAACAAGGCGGTAGAACACAGGTTCATCGCATTTGCTGCCGCAGAATTATTGATGCGCACCATGATATCCATAGAGATATCCTGCACCGTCGGCGTTAGCCAGCTTGGGCGCTGTGCTTCAATGGGATCAATCGCATCACGCCATTGCGGAACATGCTGGTTCAGATAGGTGGTCAACGGGAGCGGTTCACCGAAGTTCACATACCCCTGACCGAGATTACGCAGTTTGCGCAAACCGCGCACCATCTGCATAAAGCCTTCTTTTTCCTTCACCGCGCCGCGCAGCTCTTTCGCATAGGTGCCGACTTCCATTACATGCTCGTAGCCGACATAAATCGGCACCAGCGTGATGGGGCGCGTGCCGCCTCTGAGCATGGCCTGAATCGTCATCGCCAGCGTACCAGTTTTGGGTTCCAACAGACGGCCCGTGCGCGAGCGCCCGCCTTCCATGAAGTATTCCACCGAATAGCCACGGGCAAACAGTTCACCCAGATACTCACGGAAAATCGTGGAATACAGCTTGTTGCCCTTGAAGGTACGACGAATGAAGAAAGCGCCAAGACGGCGGAAGATCGGGCCTGCCGGCCAGAAATTAAGGTTGATGCCTGCGGCGATGTGCGGCGGCACTAAGCCCTGATGGTACAGGACGTAGGACAGCAGCAGATAATCCATGTGGCTGCGGTGGCAGGGCACATAGACAATGCCGTGACCATCCTGCGCCAGCTGGCGAACGCGTTCGGCGTTATGGACGTTGATCCCTTGATAAAGGCGGTTCCACGTCCAGCTTAAGACACGATCCGACAGACGCACGGCCTCATAGGAGAAGTCGGCGGCGATTTCTTCCATCAGCGCAATCGCGTTCTGCTGCGCTTTCTCAGTAGAAATCTTCTTACTGCGCGCCTCATCGTCCACGGCTTTCTTGATCGCTTTGGAATCCAGCAGCTTGTTAAATAGCTCCTGACGTACCGGCAAACGCGGGCCAACTGCCGCCAAACGCTGGCGAGAGAAGTGCATACGCGCGACGCGCGCCAGTTTGTGGGCTATGGTTTTGTCAGTACCATGTTCGGTCGCCATATAGCGCAGCGACACCGGGCTAGAGAAGCGGACAAAACTGTCGCGGCCTAGCCACAGGACGGCGAAGAATTTCTCGATACCGTTGAGCAAGCGCAGGTGCGGTGCGGCCTGAGCATGGCCTTCCCGACCCGGAGAGCGCCCAAACATCACGGAAACCGGCACCATCTGTACGTCTAAATCTGGATTGGCGCGATGCAAGTCCAGATAGTCGTGGAACAGTTTGACGGATTTCTGCTTGGGAACGTAATAGCGGAAGACTCGCGGCCCGTCATTAATAAAGACGTGGCTGGGGAGTTCGACGCCGCTGAATTCGAACGACTGCGAGGGATCGGGTAACCCCAATGCCAGGCACTTCGCACGTAGCGTCAAGAGATCTGCCTGAGAATTATAAGGCAGAACATAGAGTATAGGACGTGAGGGATCTAACCCCAACTCGACCACGGGATCTGCGGGAATAACTTTGCTTTTAACCAGCAGTTTCAGTGGGAGATTCAATAGTTTATAGTAAATTTTACGCCAACCTGACATAACAACTTGAAGCCTCTTGTTAGCAATGCGCCGCAAGGATACCAGAAACTGCGTCGGAAATCTGTGGTGGTGAGACAACGTAAGCGCGTTAAAATGCGAACTATTTTACGTAAAGAATGGAGGATAAATGAATAAAGCAACGGGGATGACCCGGATTATTAAGGCGACCGGTTATTCCCTTAAGGGGCTAAAGCAGGCGTGGCAGCATGAGGCGGCGTTTCGTCAGGAAACAATACTGACGGTTGTCGGCGTGATTATCGCGTGTTTGCTGCCGGTTACCTTGGTCGAAAAGCTCCTGCTGATCGGGTCCGTCGTATTGATTATGCTCTTTGAGTTGGCTAACAGCGCGATTGAAGCGGTTGTCGATCGTATTGGCCTCGAGCATCACGAATTATCCGGCCGGGCGAAAGATATCGGCTCGGCGGCTGTTTTTGTTGCCATCGTGTTAGCGGCTGTCGTGTGGGGCAGCATCCTCTGGCAACATTTTGCCTGACGGTACGCATAAATGAATAAAAGTCAGAGGCTTTGCCGATATCTCCATTCCCAATTGTGGCTTACCTGTATATACTCACAGCAAGACTGTATAAACAACCAGGGGGCGGAATGAAAGTATTAACAGCAAGGCAGCAGCAGGTTTATGACCTGATCCGCGATCATATTGCGCAGACCGGAATGCCGCCAACGCGCGCGGAAATTGCTCAACAGCTGGGGTTTCGCTCTCCGAATGCGGCTGAAGAACATCTTAAAGCGCTGGCGCGTAAAGGCGTGATTGAAATTGTATCGGGTGCTTCTCGCGGTATTCGTCTGCTGATGGAAGAAGAGACGGGTATTCCTCTGGTTGGTCGCGTGGCAGCTGGTGAGCCTCTGCTGGCGCAGGAACATATCGAATGTCACTATCAGGTTGACCCTGCCATGTTCAAACCCAGCGCTGACTTTTTGCTGCGGGTGAGCGGTATGTCGATGAAAGACATCGGTATTATGGATGGCGATTTACTGGCCGTGCATAAAACAGAAGATGTACGCAACGGTCAGATTGTCGTCGCGCGTATTGATGATGAAGTGACGGTGAAGCGCCTGAAAAAGCAGGGCAATACAGTGCATCTTCTCGCGGAAAACGAAGAGTTTGCCCCGATTGTTGTCGATCTGCGTCAACAAAGCTTTTCGATAGAAGGCTTAGCGGTTGGCGTTATTCGTAACAGCGATTGGAGCTAACGGTTCACCGAGATGCACTGCTCGTTTGCTGAGTTAGTGCATCATCCTCTTTGTGTTAATCGCTTCATGTGTGAATTGCTTCATATGTGAGTTTCCCCGCATGTTAATCGGCTAGCTGTATATATTTCGTTACATTTAGCGCGTATTTTCTACGATTCCCCTTACCGCCTGTTTTTCCACTGCTTTTTGCGGTGATTTTCTCTTTCTAACGCCTTTTTCAGCTATAGATTCCTTGTTTTCATTTTCAGTAAAATATTCGGCTATTATTTTTATCAAGGTAAGCATTTTAATCTTTATTTTGTCGTTTGGTGATTGATCATCTGCCATCACATTTAGGTTAGCCCGGCAATCAAGGGAGGCAGTGGCGAAAAACACCGTGATGGTTCGCACCATGATGACGCTGCTTACTGAATAGACCGATTTATCTGACACTGACGCCTACGTTGGTAGTCATGATTCGTTTATGCGCAATACACCTCAGGTACGGAGATTCTTATGAATAAAGACCAAGCCAGCGGTAACTGGAAACAGTTTAAAGGTAAAGCGAAAGAGCAATGGGGCAAATTAACGGATGACGATCTGACGGTCATCGAAGGTAAACGTGACCAACTGGTGGGGAGAATCCAGGAGCGTTACGGATACGCAAAAGAAGCGGCAGAGAAAGAAGTGAAGCACTGGGAAGAACACCACAAATATCACTGGTAGTGAACGTGATGCTTCTTCGCAGAAAGGGACGATAGCCCTCGGGGCTATCGTTTTTAATAGAGGTTAACGCTTTTTAATCGGAACGGTGTGGTCGTGATCGCAATGGTCCGGCTGCTTGCACGATGCCACTTCCTGACAGCCACCACACAGCCCGTGCGCTTCCACAACGCTGTGGCGCAGCGTAAATCCTGACTGCTGTGCTAGGCTACGCAGTGTTTCTTCCACACCTTCGGTTTGACGTTCAGTAACCTGCCCGCAGCGATCGCAGATGAACAGAGCTGACGTATGGCTGTGGTCTTCGATATGGTGACACAGCACATAGCTGTTGTTTGACTCGACTCGATGAATGAAGCCTTGTTCCAGCAGAAAATCCAGTGCGCGGTAGACGGTCGGCGGTTTGGCCTGAGGTTCGGAAACTCGCAGCAGATCCAGCAGGTCATAAGCGCTGATAGCACCGGACTGCTGTGCCATTAGGCGTAAAACCTCTAACCGCTGCGGCGTGAGACGCACAGCGCGCTGCTGACAAATCTGTTCAGCCTGGGCAAGAAGTTTGTCCTGTTTGGTTGAATCCATTGTCATATCACCCTGACGCATTGAGGAACAAGACGGATATCTTACCACGGCTGAATAAAAACGCCGAACTGGCGGCGTTTTCCTGATAAAACAACGGGCAGAACGCTACACGACCAGGTCAATAAGCAGCGCCCGCAAAGGTGCGTCTGCCCGTAGCGTCAACGTTGTTTCTTCTTTGATAAAGGCGCCATCGCCGCAGTGTAGGGCTTCACTGTGCTGACCGCCTTTTACCACCATTGAACCGTGGATCAACTGGAGGTATGCCTGATTGCCCTGTAGCGCGATCGTGCTTTGCTCATTCTGCTGGAGATCGACGTGATGGATCCAAACCTGTTGGCGCAGTTGCAGGCTGGTCTGTTCACCTTCCGGCGAGGCAAGCAGAGTATGGCTTGATGAATCTAATTCCATACGCTGTAACGGGCTGTTCTCGCGGGTCTGGCAGGCGTTCAGCCATAATTGCAGCCGCGTCAGTGGCTTACTGGCGTTGGTATTATGTTCGCTATAGCTGACGTTTGGCTGAGTGGCGAGCAGCAGCACATCTCCGGCTTTGGCCTGAATGTGGCAGCCATTGCTGTCGCGGTATTCTGCCTCACCCTGAAGAATAATATTCAGGATATCAACCCGTGGGTAGGTTCGCGGCTGGAATGATGCCCCCGGCGCCAATACTTCCTGATTGAGCACGCGCAGAGAGGCGTAGCCCAGCAGCTGTGGGTCAAAATAGTGACCAAAAGAGAATGTATAGCGTGCCTGCAACCAGCCATAGTCGGCCTGGCCGCATTGCCCCGCTGCTCTTCGTGTGATCATAATCTTTATCCCCCAGATAATTATTTCTTAAACCGATAGTAATTGTGTGGACGTTGGATTGTTAGCTAGTTAATCTGGTGGGTATATTCAAAATTCCTGAATGAGTACGAAGATGGCGAAAGAACGAGCATTGACGCTGGAAGCCTTGAGGGTTATGGATGCGATCGATCGTCGTGGCAGCTTTGCCGCTGCGGCAGACGAACTGGGTAGGGTGCCTTCGGCACTGAGCTATACCATGCAGAAACTGGAAGAAGAGTTAGATGTGGTGTTGTTCGATCGTTCCGGGCATCGTACTAAATTCACGAATGTCGGGCGCATGCTGCTGGAACGTGGACGTATCCTGCTGGAAGCCGCTGATAAGCTCACTACGGATGCGGAAGCGCTGGCGCGCGGCTGGGAAACGCACCTGACGATTGTGACGGAAGCGCTTATTCCGACTCAGCGACTTTTTCCCTTAATCGATAAGCTGGCGCTCAAAGCGAATACGCAGGTGTCGATTCTGACGGAAGTGCTGGCGGGCGCGTGGGAGCGCCTTGAGCAAGGGCGTGCCGATATCGTGATTGCGCCGGACATGCATTTTCGCGCGTCTTCAGAAATGAATACCCGCAAGCTGTACACGATGAATAACGTGTATGTCGCCAGCCCAGAGCACCCGATTCATCAGGAACCTGAACCGTTGTCGGATGCGACACGGGTGAAATACCGTGGGATTGCGGTAGCGGACACGGCGCGCGAGCGCCCGGTACTGACCGTACAACTGTTGGATAAACAGCAGCGTCTGACGGTGAGCTCGCTGGATGATAAACGGCGTGCGCTGCTGGCGGGATTAGGCGTCGCGACCATGCCTTATCCAATGGTGGCGCAAGATATTGCCGAAGGGCGTTTACTGGTGATTGGTCCGGAGCATCAGATGGAAAGCCAGATTATTATGGCGTGGCGGCGAGACAGCATGGGCGAGGCGAAATCCTGGTTCCTGCGTGAAATTCCGAAGCTGCTGAACCAGCCCTAAATTCCGCGCTTTATTACGGCAAGGTGTGGGCAACACCTTGCCTTGCGCTTCATCGCTAATCGACAAACACTTCAGTATAAACTGACAAACGTCTTATCACGCTGATGAGGCTGGTTCAGATCTTGCTCTGGGCCCAGTGAAATCACGCCATGTGGATTAATCGTGCCGTGGCTACGATAGTAGTGGTGGCGAATGTGCGCCATATCGACGGTATCGGCGATGCCGGGCATCTGATAAATATCACGCAGAAAACCGAACAAGTTTGGATAATCACTCAGGCGATATTTATCGCATTTAAAATGCGTGTGATAGACCGGATCAAAACGGATCAGCGTCGTCCACAGCCGCAGATCGGCTTCGGTTAACTGCTCACCGGTGAGGTAGCGCTGTTTTGCCAGTATGGCTTCCAGATCGGATAACGCGGCGAAAACGGTCGTCGCGGATTCATCATAGGCTGACTGGCTCGTTGCAAAACCGGCTTTGTAAACGCCGTTGTTCACTTTATCGTAAATCCAGCCGTTCAATTCATCAATCTGAGCGCGTAGCGCTTCTGGATAGTAATCTCCCGCCGTGGCTCCCACGCCGTCAAAAGCGCTGTTCAGCATACGGATGATATCGGAGGATTCGTTACTGACAATGGTGTGCTGCTCGGTGTCCCACAGGACGGGCACGGTCACCCGACCACTGTAGTCCGGCTTGGCGTGCAGGTAGAGTTGATAGAGGAATTCGTGCTGATAGAGTGAATCACCCGTTGCCCCCTCAAAATCGGTGCCGAACGTCCAGCCGTGATCCAGCATGAGCGGATGCACCACCGAAACGGCGATATGATCTTCTAACCCTTTTAACTGCCGCATGAGTAGCGTGCGGTGTGCCCACGGGCAAGCGAGGGAAACATAGAGATGATAACGACCGGACTGGGCAGGAAAGCCACCTTTGCCAGTGAGGCCAGGTGCGCCATCGGGCGTTACCCAGTTGCGGAATGTGGATTCTGAGCGCTTAAAGTGACCGCCGGTAGATTTGGTTTCATACCAGGTATCGTGCCATACGCCGTCAACCAGTTGTCCCATAAATCCTCCCGTTAGTGAGTGATGATAAGACGACGGCAAGCCTGGTATGCTTGCCGTCTAATTCATTATTCGACTATTAAGTGTAGTACAGGCCGGAAAAGGCTCGTCTTACCACTTTTTGCCCAGCAGACGGTCGATGCTGAATGCGCCTGGGCCGGTTACAGCCAGCAGGAGGTAGCCGCCAGCGATGGTCAGGTTTTTCATGAACATCAGTTGGTTCATGCCTTCCGCAAAGTTAGAGTGGAAAATCAGTGCGGTCAGCAGGGTAAAGCCCGCCGTGAACAGTGCAACGGTACGTGTCAGCAGACCGAACAGCACCGCCAGACCACCACCCAGTTCCAGCAGAATCGTCAGTGGCAGCAGGAAGGTGGGGACGCCCATCGCCTGCATGTATTGTTGTGTGCCTGCATAGGCATCACCCAGCTTACCGTAACCTGCAACGATAAACAGAATCGGCATTAAGATACGTGCAACCAGCAGCGCAGTGCTTTCTAAATTTTTCATCATCTCTCCAATTGATTTTGTTGTGGGCTATATCGCCCTGTCGTGTTTGTTGTAGCAGGTGTTGTCTGAAAACTTGGCCCGCCATCAGGTTATGGGCAGATAGTATAGAGAGATGATTTGCGCTACCAGCGAGTATAATTGTTGTTTTATTTCAGAAAAATTGATGTTTGGTTAATGTTACGAGAACGCGCCGCCACGACGTGAGCGCGTTGGGCAAAAGTAAGATGAAGAATGCCGTACAGGAAAGGCCGATCGCCGATGCGATAGGAGGATTACGAACGTGGATCAAAGGTTTTTCGGACGAGCCTGAATGTCCCCACAGCCCGACGAGGCGGCGTCCCCAGCGAATCATGCGGCTGGGGTGGCGCACGCCATAGAGCGCGACGAGGCTGGAGCCCACGATCCAGTATTTACGCCACTGCATCAGGCTTTGCCAGCCGCGATCGTAACGAGCGGTGGTAACCAGCCAGTGTTTCTTACCTGCCGATAAATCCAGCCGCTGTTGCTGTATCTGGCGCAGTAGCTGGGCTTTTTCTCTGTCTCGCTGCTGACGCTGGCTCATTTAGGATCTTCCTCCAACAGCGCTCTATCAGTCGCCAGCTCCTTACGTGTTGCCTTGAGCAGGGTGGAACGACGTACCTTCAGCAGCGTCCAGATGCCGCCTATCAGCGCTAGTCCAAGCAATGTGGCGGTGATACACCCCAGTGCAAAGAGACGATATTGCGGGTCGATACCCCAGATGATGAGCGCAATCAGGCTCATAATGCCAAAGGTGGCGAAAATCAGCGTCAGACCGACCATCATCAGCAACTGAATCAGATTGGTTTTTCTTCCTCTAACTCAATTACGGCGAGTCGGACACGGCTCTCAACCATGCTGACAATAATGGAGATGATGCGCTGAGCAGAAGCCATGACCCCGCTTGCGGGGCCTTGTTGTGATTTATCCGTCATAACGATCCGCTAAGTCATAACAAGCCGCTAATTAGCGACGAGACAGCAGGACACCAAGCACGACGCCGACAGCGGCACCAATACCGACACCCGTCCACGGGTTCTGTCGTACATAGTCGTCCGCCGATTCAACCGCTTCTTTGGTTTGGGAGGCGATGCGCTCACCGGTATCGCTCAGGCGGCTACGGGTTTCTTTCAGCGCGCTTTCTGCCTTATTGCGCAGTTTGTCGAGTTCCGCTTTAGATTTATCGCTGGAGGTGCTTAAGACTTCTTCCAACGTATCCGCCAGTGATTTCAATTCGGCGCGTAGGTATTCAGAATTTTGATCTTTAGCCATATTAATAACCCTTCGTGTTATAAACCTGAACGTTAACTATAGCTGAAGCTGAAATTTATGCCGCCCCAAACGGGTACGGACAATTCTGATAACTCGCTGTAAATTTTAGTGATTTGGTTTTGAATATAAAACGAACAATTGCTGTGTGTTTTATAGGGACAATATATTGATGGGTTATTGCGATGCGGCACGTTCCGCTGCGCGTAATTCCTGCTCGGCTTCAGCCAGCTTTCTTTCGCGCTTGAGGATCTTCTCGGCGTCATCCCTTTTCTGCCGGCTTTCGTTCAGTTCCTGCTGGCGTTCAGCGACGTCTTTACGCTTTTCCGCAATCGCTTCCTGACGTTTCTCAGCCAGACCGGCATCCGTACAGTGGGTTTTTATGCCGTCCAACGCCTTCTCTAATCCATTGATGCGGTTCTGATTGCCGTGCTTACGCGCTTCATCGATTTGGCGCTGAATGTCCTGCGCTTTCTGTTGACAGGTTTCCACCTGATTGGCGGTATTCGCCAGCGCGTGGCCGGAAAGCAGGACAGAGAATGCAATGATGGATGGAAATAGTTTCATCTTCGTCACCCCAGTTTGGATTGTTTCTGTGTCAGTTTCTGCTGCCAGAACGGTGTTGGGGTTGTCGCCTGCTGCGCGGTAATGGTGACTTTGGGCAGAGACAATCGCAGGACATCTCTGGCAGCGATACTCTGTTCTGGCGAGGCAAGACGGACGATCAGGCTATCTTGCTCTGGTGTAATGCTTTTGATCGCAATGCCTTTTTCATTAAGACGCTGATACACGTAAAAGCCATCTGGCAGCGCGGCACCATCGTCAGGCTTGATGTGCAGCATTGCATCATCCTGGGAATGACGAGGCGACTGGGACTGCGTCAAGGCGATAATGGGCAGGGCAAGCAATATCAGTATGCGGCCTACTTTTCTGGGCGTAAGTTTAGGGAATAACCAGCGGATTGACACGGTTAGCTTCCTTTTTCTGCGTTATCTGCTTTCGCGTCACGCTTTTTACGCCACAGGACAAAGAGCGAGCCAAACAGTCCGATAAACAGCAGCGCCAGCGGCAACATCATCAGGCAGAACATCAGCTCGTCTTCGTATTTCAGGAAGATCGTTGTTTTCCCTAAGGCGAAGCCCAGCGTAACCAGAATAAACACCCACAGGAACCCGCTCATCCAGTTGAAGAACTGAAAGCGCGCGTTATTCAGGCCTGACAAACCTGCGATGGTCGGTAATAACGTTCTTACAAAAGCCAGAAAGCGGCCAACTAATAGTGCGGACAGACCATGACGGTGGAAGAGCTGGTGGGCGCGCTGGTGATAGTGCGCGGGCAAATGTGAGAGCCAGCCCTGAACCACTCCCGTATTACCAAGCCATCTTCCCTGGATGTAGCTGGCCCAGCAGCCGAGGCTGGCGGCTGTCGTCAGGAGAAATATAGTGAAAGGGTAATTCATTGTGCCTTTGGCAACGAGGACGCCGACCAAAATGAGCAGGCTATCGCCAGGCAGGAAAGCGGCGGGGAGCAGGCCATTTTCCAGAAAGATAATCAAAAACAGCAAGATGTAGATGGTCCATACCAGCTTGGGATCGGCTAAAATATCGAAATCCTGATGCCAGAGTGCGTTTAACAGTTCTTTGATTAATTCCATCCGGTATTCCTAATACTGCTGTTGCATTTAGCCTTGGCGACAATCACGCTTCTGGACATGATAAGAGCGAATACAGTGCTTTCAGGGCGCAGGATTATGATTTTTTTATGATCTCTGTTTTGTTCCGCCCAATAGCGACGCAGGTGTCTGACTTGATGCTCGCTTTTCGCTGCGAACCCGATAAACAGGCGGGTAGGGATTGTTTGGTCTTGGCTGACTTTACATCCAGAGCGACGGATTAAGCGTAAGAAAGACGCGTTAACTGTAACAAAATAGGTGTTGCTGAGACAGGAAAATATTACGACAACTGAGGCGGTTTAGGGGGATTTTTCGAGGAAGAGTTGGGATTTCTGCGATATTTTACACTCGCTGACAGAAATCAACGTTTTCTGACCTTTTCCAGTGCATCCAAAATGTTACCCCTCGTTTAAAACAAGGGGCAAAACCGCTTTAAGACTTACCGGCGTGTATCTGGTCGAGGTGAACGACCGGGTTTTCGGCGAACATATAGCGATCGACGTTAAACTCGAAATCGTCCGTCGTGGCGCGAAACAGCATCTGTTTTGTGTTTTCCAGATGTTGCCACATGGCCAGCTTGGCGGCGTAAGGATCTTTGCGAATCAGTGCTTTAAGAATGCGGTCGTGCTCTTCGCACCAGCTTTCTATCGACTTGTCGTCAATGTGCTCATGCAGTTTGCGCCAGTAAGGATTGTGGATCCGTTGGCTCCACATTTTTTCGACGATAGTCGCCATCGCAGAGTTTTGTGTTGCCAGCGCGACTTGAACGTGGAATTTCAGATCCCACTGAGAATCACGGAAGCGATCTTCCTGACGCGCATACTCCTGAATTTCCATCAGTTGGATGATGTCCTGACGGGTTACCTGCGTGGCCGCAAATTCAGCAATATTGCTTTCAATGAGTTGACGTGCCTGAAGCAGCTCAAACGGGCCGGCCGCGACGAATTCAATATCGCCGCTATTAATGAACGGGTTCTTCTGCTGGTTGGAAATAACGTGAATGCCTGAACCCTTGCGTACTTCAACGTACCCTTCGACTTCCAGCATGATGATGGCTTCGCGCACCACGGTGCGGCTGACGTTCATTTCTTCAGAAATATAGCGTTCTGCCGGTAATTTTTCGCCGACCTGATACATACCGCTTTCGATGCGCTGTTTTAATTCTGCGGCTAACTGCTGGTATAGCCGTCGGGGTTCAGTGAGTGCCATGATGATGTCTACTCTCGATAGATGACGGTCCATGTGCCACGTCAGGGCCTGAGTGTCTATCTCGTTAATCTTTGAGGAATGATTTGTTATACCACTTAATAATAGCAGCAACCAATGTTGCGGTCACAGTTATCGCAGTGTGTTCTTGCGGGAAAGGTGACTCACCCGGTATCCGATCATACCGGATGAGTCAGGATAATGCAGGGATTATCAGTGCTGGTTGGCTTCTTTCAAGGTTTCAGCCGCGGCAGCGACTTCTGACGCGGGTTGGTTTTTCAACACCGTCCAGATGACGATGGCGCCTAACAAGTCGAAGACCGCCAGTGCAGCAAACAGCGGGCTGAAGCCCAGCGTATCGGCCAGCGCGCCTACAACCAGCGCAAACATGGTGCTTGCCATCCAGGCCGCCATACCGGTTAAGCCGTTTGCCGTGGCGACTTCATTACGGCCAAAGACGTCAGATGATAGGGTAATCAGCGCGCCGGACAGCGACTGGTGCGCGAAACCGCCGACGCACAGCAGCGCGATGGCGACGTAAGGGCTAGAGAACAGCCCGATCATCCCCGGTGCAATCATCAGTATCGCCCCCATGGTCACCACCAGCTTGCGGGAAACGATCAGGTTCACTTTGAAATATTTCTGGAACAGCATCGGCAGGTAGCCACCCAGAATGCAGCCGATATCGGCGAACAGCATTGGCATCCACGCGAACATGGCGATTTCTTTCAGGTTAAAGCCGTAGGCTTTAAACATGAATAGCGGGATCCACGCGTTGAATGTTCCCCAGGCCGGTTCAGCCAGAAAACGCGGCAGCGCGATACCCCAGAATTGACGGTTACGCAGGATCTGCCAGGCAGACATTTTCTTCGCGTTATTGGTTTGGTGCTGCGCTTCCTGCCCGCTAAGAATATAGTCGCGCTCTTCGTCGCTGAGTTTCTTCTGATCTTTCGGGTGCTTATAGAAAACGAGCCAGCAGATGGCCCAGATCAGGCTCAGCGCACCGGTAATGATAAAAGCCATTTCCCAACTGTGTGCCACAATCGCCCACACCACCAGCGGCGGCGCGATCATTGCGCCGATGGATGACCCCACGTTGAAGTAACCCACCGCCACAGAGCGCTCTTTTGCCGGAAACCATTCGCTGCTGGCTTTCAGGCCCGCAGGGATCATCGCGGCTTCCGCCATACCGACCGCGCCGCGGGCGATCGCTAATCCCCCCCAGCTGTTTGCCAGCGCGGTTCCCATACAGAAGATGGCCCACAGAATGGCGAACATGGCATAGCCGATTTTGGTACCCAGCAGATCCAGCACATAACCGGCGATGGGTTGCATAATGGTATAACAAGCTGAATAGGCAGCAACAATATAAGAATATTGCTGTGTGGTGATGTGCAATTGATCCTGTAGCGTCGGGGCAGCAACAGAAATTGCATTACGCGTCAGGTATCCCAGCACGGTGCCAATGGTCACCAGGCCGATCATATACCAGCGTAATCCTTTGATTTTACGCATTTAACTTTCTCTCCGAGTCAATAAAAAACACAGTGGTGGCTCTTGAGTAGCGTCACGGTGTGAGGTGTCTTGTAATGTGGTACGACACGTTTTGTTGTTGTGCTGAGCAGGAAACCCCTTCTCTTTGTGAGATAGCGATTGAATCCCTGCTTAAGGCAGCGCTACAATAATTTGTCATACAACTTTAAAAGTTGAGTGATATCACAAAACCATTATTTTTATGCGGAATAACGAATTGCTCGCTGAAATCGAGAGAGACGAGCGGTTTAAGGCGGTAAATGCCGAGTTATTGTACTGCTTGTTACATTTTTGCGATCATGACCTCACAAATACTGTGAGATATCGCGCATAATTGGTGTGATATCTTTTAACGGTCAACTAATTTGGTGCACAAGAAGCACGGTAAGGAAGAAAACATGCCCCAGTTTCTGAGTGAAGATTTTCTGTTAGACAGTGAATTTGCCCGTCGTCTTTATCATGAGTACGCCGTCGACCAGCCGATATTTGACTACCACTGCCATCTGCCGCCTGAACAGATCGCGGAAAACTATCGCTTCAAAAATTTGTATGACATCTGGTTGAAAGGCGATCACTACAAGTGGCGTGCGATGCGCACCAACGGCGTGCCTGAGCGTTTGTGTACGGGCGATGCCAGCGACTGGGAAAAATTTGAAGCCTGGGCAGCGACCGTGCCACACACCATCGGCAACCCGCTTTATCACTGGACACACCTGGAACTGCGCCGCCCGTTTGGCGTAACCGGCACGCTGCTGTCACCAAGCACGGCAAAAGACATTTGGGATCGCTGTAATGCCATGCTGGAGCGCGATGACTTTACCGCGCGTGGCATCATGCAGCAGATGAACGTGAAAATGGTCGGTACGACGGACGATCCGATTGACGATCTGCGCCACCATAAAACCGTTGCTCAGGATTCGAGCTTCTCTATCAAAGTGCTGCCGAGCTGGCGCCCGGATAAAGCGTTCAACATTGAACTGGCAACCTTCAACGACTATATGGCGAAACTGGGTGAAGTTTCTGACACCGATATTCGTCGTTTTAGCGATCTGCAAGCCGCGCTGACCAAGCGTCTGGATCACTTCGCGGCGCACGGCTGTAAAGTGTCTGACCACGCGCTGGATGTCGTGATGTTTGCTGAAGCCGATGAGGCAACGCTGGACAACATTCTGGCGCGTCGTCTTTCTGGCGAAGCGCTGAGCGAACATGAAGTGGCGCAGTTCAAGACTGGCGTGCTGGTTTGGCTGGGGGCGGAATATGCGCGCCGCGGCTGGGTTCAGCAGTACCACATTGGCGCACTGCGCAACAATAACCTGCGTCAGTTCAAGCTTCTGGGGCCGGACGTGGGCTTCGACTCCATCAATGACCGTCCGCTGGCTCAGGAACTGTCTCGCCTGCTCAGCAAGCAGAATGAAGAAAACCTGCTGCCGAAAACCATCCTTTACTGCCTGAACCCGCGCGATAACGAAGTGCTCGGCACCATGATCGGTAACTTCCAGGGCGAAGGGATGCCGGGCAAGATGCAGTTCGGTTCCGGTTGGTGGTTCAACGATCAGAAAGACGGTATGCAGCGCCAGATGACCCAACTCGCGCAGCTTGGGTTGCTGAGCCGCTTTGTCGGCATGCTGACCGATAGCCGCAGTTTCCTGTCTTACACCCGTCATGAATATTTCCGCCGCATTCTGTGCCAGATGATTGGCCGCTGGGTGGAAGATGGCGAAGCGCCAGCCGATCTGCCGTTGCTGGGCGAAATGGTGAAAAACATCAGTTTCGATAACGCTAAAAACTATTTTGCCATCGAGCTGTAATTCCGCCGCGTCGTAAGGTGTGAATTGCGCGAGAGGCGCGGCAGTAAGATTCCCAAAGGGGCTTACGTCGCGGCTCTCGGCGTCTCGGTTTTTGTCATCGGCACTGGTGGGGATTTGGTGCGGGTGAATATGAATATAGCAGGGCAAGGATGACGGTGGTTCGGTCGTGCCCTGAATGTGAGATTCGTCCTAAGGTAGCCTGTTAATGCAAACGTTAAATCGTCGTAACTTCCCTGGTCGTCAACACCCGGATCGGGTTATTCAGTTTGGTGAAGGTAATTTCCTGCGCGCTTTCGTCGACTGGCAGTTGGATTTGCTGAATGAGCACACCGATCTGGATGCGGGCATTGTCATTGTTCGTCCGATCGATTCTGATTTCCCGCCCGCACTGGATACCCAGGATGGGTTGTACACCACCATTATCCGTGGTCTGAACGAGCAGGGCGAGGCCGTGCGCGAACCGCGTCTGATCCGCTCGGTAAACCGTGAAATCAACGTGTACCGTCAGTTCGATGAGTATCTGGCGCTGGCGCACGATCCAAATATTCGTTTCGTTTTCTCCAATACCACCGAAGCGGGTATCAGCTATCACGCAGACGACAGCCTGAACGATGCGCCGCCTGTCAGCTTCCCGGCGAAATTAACCCGTCTGCTGTATGAGCGTTTCTGCCATTTTGACGGCGCAGCGGATAAAGGTTGGGTGCTGTTACCGTGCGAACTGATTGATTACAACGGCGTAGCGCTGAAAGAGCTGGTGCTGCGCTACGCTGCACAGTGGAAGCTGACGCCAACGTTTACTGCCTGGCTGAACGATCACAACACCTTCTGCTCGACGCTGGTAGACCGCATTGTGACGGGTTACCCGCGTGCTGAAGTGGAAGCGTTACAGCAGGAAATGGGCTACCAGGATACCTTTTGGGATACGGCAGAACATTTCTACCTGTTCGTGATTCAGGGGCCACAGTGGCTGGCGGAAGAATTGCGTCTGAACAAACTGGATCTGAACGTTCGTATCGTTGATGACATCAAGCCGTATAAAGAACGTAAAGTGGCGATTCTCAACGGAGCCCATACCGCGCTGGTGCCGGTGGCATTCCTGGCGGGTCTCGATACCGTTGGCGAATCGATGGATGATGCCCTGATTGGCAAATTCGTGGAAAAGACCATTGCCGAAGAGATTGTGCCGGTATTGGATTTGCCTCATGACGAACTGACGTCGTTTGCTCAGGCTGTGTTAAGCCGTTTCCGTAACCCCTTCATTCAGCACCAGCTGTTATCTATCTCGCTGAATGGCATGACCAAATTCCGCACCCGCATCCTGCCGCAGTTGCTGACCTACCGTGAACGCCACGGTGAATTGCCTGCGCGTCTGACGTTTGCGCTTGCGGCCTTGATTGCGTTCTATCGCGGCGAGCGCAGCGGTGAAGGCGATACGCTGCAAACCTATCCGTTGCAGGACGATGCGCACTGGCTGGAGCGTTATTCCACGCTGTGGGCGGGCGTAAAAGAGCACACCGTCAGCCTGGCTGAACTGGTGAATGTAGTACTGCGCGATGCCGATCACTGGGAACAGGATTTAACACAGGTTCCTGGCCTGGCTGCGCAGGTGACTGAACAGTTGCAAACCATCGTTGAGCGCGGCATGCGCGCAGCCGTGGAAGGTTATTGCTAATCAGCAAGAAGGGTTATCCATGCAAAGTATTATAAAAATTCATTCTCTGGACAATGTGGCTGTCGCCCTGCGTGATGTTGAGCAAGGCGAAACGGTGTCGGTGGATAGCCATACGGTGACACTTCAGCAACCTGTCGTGCGCGGACATAAGTTCGCGCTGGAAACCATCGCACCGGGAGAAATGATTACCAAGTATGGCCTGCCGATCGGCCATGCTTTGGTGTCTATTGCCCCCGGAGAACATATTCATTCCCAGAATGCGAAAACCAACCTGAGCGATCTGGATGAATATCAGTACCAGCCTGAGTTTATCGACCTGCCGCCGCAAATGGGCGATCGGGACGTGCAGCTCTATCGTCGTAAAAATGGCGATGTCGGTATCCGTAATGAACTGTGGATTCTGCCAACCGTCGGTTGCGTGAACGGGATCGCGCGTCAGATTCAGCAGCGTTTCCTGAAAGAAACCAATGACGCGGAAGGTATCGACGGCGTTTATCTGTTTAGTCATACCTTCGGCTGTTCACAGCTCGGTCAGGATCACGAAAACACCCGTACGATGCTGCAAAACATGGTGCGTCACCCGAATGCAGGGGCGGTGCTGGTGATCGGTCTGGGCTGTGAGAACAATCAGGTTGATGCATTCCGCACGACGCTAGGCGATTTTGATTCCGATCGCGTAACGTTCATGGTGTGCCAGCAGCAGGACGATGAAGTCGAAGCGGGTCTGGAACGTCTGCATACGCTGTATGAGGCGATGCGCCATGATAAACGCGAGCCGGGCAAGCTGAGCGAGCTGAAGTTTGGCCTGGAATGCGGTGGCTCTGATGGGCTGTCCGGTATTACTGCCAACCCGCTGTTAGGCCGTTTCTCCGACTACCTGATCGCCAACGGCGGCACGACGGTGCTGACCGAAGTGCCGGAAATGTTCGGTGCGGAACGTATTCTGATGAGCCGCTGCCGTGATGAAGCCACGTTTGAGAAAACCGTCCACATGGTGAACGATTTCAAACAGTACTTCATCGCGCACGACCAGCCGATTTACGAGAACCCATCGCCGGGTAACAAGGCGGGTGGGATCACCACGCTGGAAGAGAAATCACTGGGCTGTACGCAAAAAGCCGGACAGAGCAAAGTGGTGGACGTACTGAAATATGGTGAGCGCTTACATACTCCGGGGCTCAACCTGCTCAGTGCGCCGGGGAATGATGCCGTCGCGACCAGCGCCCTGGCGGGTGCTGGCTGCCATATGGTGTTGTTCAGTACCGGACGCGGCACGCCTTACGGCGGATTCGTGCCTACCGTAAAACTGGCGACCAACAGCGAACTGGCGAAGAAAAAACCGCACTGGATTGATTTCGATGCGGGGCGTCTGATCCACGACATGCCGATGGACGAACTGCTGAGTCAGTTTGTCGAGCTAATTGTCGAGATTGCTGACGGCAAGCGGACGAAGAATGAAGTGAACGACTTCCGTGAATTAGCCATATTTAAGAGCGGCGTGACGTTGTAAATATCATTTATTCCAATTAAAATAAAACGGCGTTTCATTTTTATAATGGCGCCGTTTTTTTTCGCAGCAACTTTTAGAGGCAGGGATCATGACACAGTATTGGATTGCCCAGTCTGTTGGTGTACTGGCATTTCTGGTCGGTATCACCATGTTTTTCAACCGTAACGATCAAAAATTCAAAATACAGCTCTCGGCATACAGCGCCGTCATTGGTCTGCATTTCTTCCTGATGGGGGCAAATGCAGCAGGTGCCAGCGCATTGTTGAACTCGGCACGTACGCTAATCTCACTGAAAACACACAACATCCTCGTGATGTTTGTCTTTATCTCACTGACGCTGCTCTTTGGTTTGTCGGGTATGCACCATGCGATGGAACTGCTGCCGATAGCGGGTACGGTTGCCAGTACCTGGGCGTTGTTCCGCACCTCTGGGCTGACGACGCGCTGCGTGATGTGGTGTTCAACCGCATGCTGGGTGGTACACAATATCTGGCTGGGATCGATTGGTGGATCGCTGATCGAAGGCAGTTTTCTGGTGATGAACGGCTTTAACATCATCCGCTTCTGGCGCATGCAGCAGCGTGGCATCGATCCTTTTAGCGTAGAGAAGAAAGCGTAATTCGGGAATTTCTCATCATGTTAACGCCGTTCGTTTTAAAGCGGACGGCGTTAGAGGAAGAGGGCGCGTAATCCCTAATCGGTTACAGCAGATTTAAGCGCTCTTTTTCCGCCAGTTTGGCGTCTTCCGCGTGACATACGGCGGCGATGAACATCACGTCCGTTGAGGAGTTCACTGCGGTTTCAGCAGAGTCCTGCAATACGCCGATGATGAAGCCAACCGCGACCACCTGCATGGCGATATCGTTGGAGATACCGAACATGCTGCACGCCAGCGGGATCAGCAGCAGTGAACCCCCGCCACACCCGATGCGCCACAGGCGCACAGTGACGCCACGACGCTGAGCAGCAGCGCGGTAGGCACGTCAATCTGAATACCCAACGTATGCGCGGCGGCCAGCGTCAGTACCGTGATGGTAATTGCTGCACCGGCCATATTGATGGTCGCACCCAGCGGGATGGCGACAGAGTAGGTGTCTTCATCCAGATTCAGTTTGCGGCACAGTTCCATATTCACCGGAATGTTGGCTGCGGAACTGCGGGTAAAGAAGGCTGTCACGCCGCTCTCGCGCAGGCAGCGTAGCACCAGCGGATAAGGGTTGCTACGAATCTTCCAGTAGACGATCAGCGGGTTGATCACTAGCGCCACCAGCAGCATGCCACCAATCAATACCATCAACAGGTGGGCGTAGCCCCACAGCGCGCCGAAGCCGGTTTCCGCCAGCGTTGACGCAACCAGACCGAAAATCCCCAGCGGTGCGAAACGAATGACCACGCGCACAATCATGGTGACCGCGTTAGAGGCATCGTTAATCATGCTCTTGGTACTGTCCGAACCGTGGCGGAACGCAATACCCAGACCAACGGCCCAAACCAGAATCCCGATGTAGTTGGCATTCAGCAGCGCGTGAATCGGGTTGGCGATGACGCTCATCAATAGCCCCTTCATCACGTCGACAATACCTGATGGTGGCGTGATGTCGGCGGCCTGCGCGTTAAGCGCCAGCGTGGAAGGGAAGAGGACGCTGAGCACAACGGCAATCAGCGCTGCAGAGAAGGTGCCGATGAGGTAAAGAAACAGGATCGGGCGGATATTGGTTTTCTGCCCTTGCTGGTGGTTAGCGATAGACGCCATGACCAGCACCAATACCAGAACGGGGGCGACGGCTTTCAATGCGCCGACGAACAGCGTTCCTAATAAACCGGCAGCCAGTGCGGCCTGCGTAGACAGCGAGGCCAGAGTAATCCCGGCTGCGAGCCCCAGAAGAATCTGTTTAACCAGGCTGCCGCGAGTAATGTACTGCAAAAACGAGACTGTTGAGTTTCCATAATTTTGACGGGATAACCGTTCCGCTAAGTGGTTGTCTGTACGGATTTGGCACCTCTGACATACGTCGGGTGATTTTTTCTTTCCGTAACGAAATGTGTTTGCACGTGTCAGTATATGAAAATTTATTTTTGAGAAAAGCAATGATGTGGTTTTTATGACGGACATCTTTGTCCGTCACCCTACGGGCCGTTGCTACGCAACGTTGAAAAATGCTCCCGACGTTTTTTTATGACGGGCATCCGTGTCCGTCACCCTGCGGGCCGTTGCGCATGGGTAGGAGCGATGGAATGCAGCAACGATGGAATGAGTAAAATGGTCTCCGCACGGCGGGAACCGTGCGGAGATAAGAGGAAGGATTAACGCCCGGCGCGTTTGTTGACCCAGACGTTGATCAGCATGGTAATGATCAAAATGCTGGCAACGACGCCCAGAGAAATGGCCACCGGAATATGGAAAATGTCGATGAGCATCATCTTGGTACCAATGAAGATCAGGATGACGGCCAGGCCATATTTCAACAGCGAGAAGCGTTCAGCCACGCCAGCCAGCAGGAAGTACATCGCACGTAGGCCCAGAATAGCGAACAGGTTTGACGTCAGCACGATGAAGGGATCGGTTGTGACGGCGAAAATAGCCGGGATACTGTCTACAGCGAAAATCACGTCGCTGATTTCAACCATGATCAGCACCAGAAACAGCGGCGTGGCATACAGGATGCCGTTACGGCGGACGAAAAACTTTTCGTTCTCGATGGTATCCGTCATGCGCAAACGGCTACGCAGCCAGCGTACCAGCGGCTTGTCGCCGATCGCCCCGTCATCTTCTTTCGCCAGCGCCATTTTAAGGCCGGTGAACAGCAGGAACGCACCGAACACGTAGAGCAGCCACTGGAACTGCGTGACCAGCCAACTGCCGCCAAACACCATCAGCGTTCTGAGAACGATGGCGCCTAGCACGCCGTAAATCAGCACGCGGCGTTGGTATTGTGGGGGAACGGCGAAGTAACCGAAGAGCATCAGCCAGACGAAGACGTTATCGACGGCAAGCGCTTTCTCGATCAAATAACCGGTCAGGAAGGCCAGCGACTGGGCGTTGGCTACTTCGCGGCCCATTGTGCCGTCCAGATACCACCAGAAACCGGCGTTGAACAGCAGCGAGAGCGTAACCCAGATGATAGACCAGACGGCAGCCTGCTTGAACGTCATTACCGTCGACCCTTTGCGCCCTTGATAGAGCAGGTCGATGGCCAGCATCACTATAACAATGGCAGCGAAGCTGCCCCATAACCATGGCGTGCCGATGGTGTGCATAGCAAGATCCTTAAATAGAAACAAAAACGGCCAACGTCGGAAGGACGCTGGCCGCTTGTTATTAAAGCTGCAAATGCACCTCGCCTTCCGGCAAGGTCTCACTTACAACATTAATGAAGCTGTCTCATCAAGGTTGCCCAGTAACCGGATGCGGAACGCATCGTAATGACGATTAGCTGGCGGAAAAGTTACTCCCCTTTGCCTGACAGAAGATAGGTGAAAAGATGATCCTGGTCAAATAATTATCGCTGCCTTATTCCGCGTTTCCCAGCGCTGCGGCGTCGGCAGGAAACACGACGCCAGTTTGGCGGCGAATTTCTGTCAGCAGCCCCGCGACGGTGCGCGATCGTGCCAGTTCCGCATGGTTGATGTCGTTATCGTTGACCAGCGCGGCAAAGACTTCCGCTTCGTACAGCATGCTGTTGATATGCTGCGGCTGGCTGAGATCCAACTGCTTGCCTTCACGCGGAATGAATTTCACGTTATGGCATTCGGAGACTTTTTCAATCACCAGTGAACCGTCTTCCCCCTGAATTTCACTGGGTATCGTGGAATGGCTGACTTTGGAATGGATGATGGTGACATCGAAATCGCCGTAATTCAGGATGACGCTGCCATGTGCGTCTACGCCGCTTTCTAATAGCGTCGCGCTGGCCTGCGTGGTGCACGGTTCGCCCCACAGTGCCACGGCGAAGGCCAAGCAGTAGTAGCCGATATCCATGATGGAACCGTTGGAGAATGCAGGATTGAACGTATTCGGGTTCTCGCCCGCCAGATAGCGCGGGTAGCGTGAAGAATACTGACAGTAATTCAGCACCACTTTACGCAGCCGGCCGACTTTGGGCAGCGCCTGCTGGATCACGCTAAAATTGGGCAGGCTGGCGGTTTTGAACGCTTCAAAGAGCACAACCTGATTTTCTCTGGCGCAGGCGATCATCTGTTCGACTTCATAGCGGTTGGAAGCCAGCGGTTTTTCACAGATGACGTGCTTGCCGTGGCTCAGGAAGAGCAGAGCCTGTTCGCAATGCAGTGAGTTAGGGCTTGCCAGATACACGGCGTCGATCAGATCGGATTTCGCCATGGCGTCCAGTGAATCAAAGATCGTATCCACCATGTAATCGGCCTGAAACGGCTGCGCTTTTTCTGCCGTGCGCGAATAGATGGCGGTGAGCTTCAGCTTGCCGGTTTCGTGGGCGGCATCAACAAACTGACGGGTGATCCAACTGGTTCCTACAATAGCGAAGCGAATCATAAGCGTTTGGTATCCTGAAGGGATTGGTGATGTCTATGCAGATTATCACGGTGAAATGACAAGGCAACGTCAATCATTTCCCGTTCTGGCAGAGAAAAGCATTTACTGACGGACTATTTTAAGGGATAAACAGCGCAAATTTTATGATGCAGGAGAGGCCAATGAGCCAACTCGAATTGGAAACGTGCAACCTGACGTTGGTGCGTTACCCTCAGGTCGCTGAAAACTCGGCGCTACAGGCGTGGGATGCCGCAGATGAATACCTGCTGCGTGAACTGTCCACGATGGAAATCGCGCCGGGCCCGCGTTTGATTTTCAATGATACGTTTGGCGCGCTGGCCTGCGGCTTGCAGGCGCAATCGCCAGTCAGTATCAGTGACTCTTATCTGAGCCAACTGGCAACGCGGCACAATCTGGAACTGAATGGTTATGATGCCGATGCGGTAACGCTGCTGGATAGCATGGCGGATCTACCCGAGGCGCCTGCGCTGGTGGTGATAAAGATCCCCAAAACGATCGCGCTGCTGGAACACCAGTTGAGAATGTTGCGTAAGGTCGTCACGCCGCAGACACGCATTATCGCCGGCGCGAAAGCGCGCGATATTCATACCTCTACGCTGCAATTGTTTGAGCGCGTGATGGGGCCGACGAAAACCTCGCTGGCCTGGAAAAAGGCGCGTCTGGTTCACTGCGAGTGGGCTGAGCTAAAAGTCAGTGAGCAGTCACTTACTACTGAATGGGAGCTGGATGGCTACGGCTATCGTATTCAAAACCACGCTAACGTGTATTCACGTAATGGGTTGGATATCGGCGCACGTTTCTTTATGCAGCATTTGCCGGAACAGATAGACGGTAAGATCGTCGATCTCGGCTGTGGCAACGGCGTCATTGGGCTGGCAGCGCTGAAAGCTAACCCGGAGGCCTCCGTCGGCTTCTTTGATGAATCCTACATGGCGGTAGCCTCAAGTCAGATGAACGTTGAGGTTAACTGCCCGCAGGATGTTGAGCGCTGTAGCTTCGTAGTGAACCACGGATTGGCTCGCGTTAAGCGTGATACGTTGCAGGCGGTCTTGTGTAATCCGCCATTCCATCAGCAACAGGCCGTGACGGATGAAATCGCCTGGCAGATGTTTATGGATGCCCGTCGCTGCCTTCAGGTTGGCGGAGAACTGCGTATTGTGGGGAATCGCCATCTGGATTATTTCCACAAGCTGAAGCGTCTGTTCGGCAACTGTGAAACCGTCGCCAGCAACACGAAATTCGTCATACTGCGTGCGGTGAAAACGGGGTCGTCCCGCTAAACCCACCTCGCCTAAATTATAGCGTTAACGCCAGCCGGGTAGCCTGTTCGATCGCCCGGCGGGCGTCTAACTCTTGTGCCACATCGGCACCGCCAATCAGGTGAACGTGACATCCGGCCGCCAATAAGGGGTCGTACAGTTTGCGGTTGGGTTCCTGACCGGCACAGATAATGATGTTATCCACCGGCAGACAGCGCATTTGCTGGGCGTGGATAATGTGCATCCCCTCATCATCAATGTGGTGATATTCCACGCCGTCCAGTAGCGTGACGCCGTGGCGCAGCAGCGTGGTACGGTGTATCCAACCTGTGGTTTTCCCCAGATTTTCACCGGGCTTGCCGGTCTTCCGCTGTAATAACGTAATGTCCCGCTGGTGGGGAAGCCCGTCCGGCTGATGAGGCAGCAGGCCACCCCGGTGCTGCAACTGCGTATCAATGCCCCATTCTGCATAAAAGCTGCCGTACCCTGCCTGAGAAGGATGAGGATTCAGGCGATGATTGCCGTCAGGAACGCTCTGTTTATTCAGAAGATAGTGCGCGGTATCAAAACCGATGCCACCTGCGCCGATAATGGCGACCCGTTTGCCGACCGGCTTTTTATCACGCAGCACGTCCAGATAGCTCAGCACGCTAGGATGATCGATACCTGCAATCTCAGGAGTCCGTGGCACGATGCCACAGGCCAGAATCACGTCATCAAACCCGAGTAAATCGGTGGGCGTCGCCTGCGTGCTCAGACGTAGCGTGACGCCGAGCAGTTCGAGCTGTCGACGATAGTAGCGCAGCGTTTCATAAAATTCGGCTTTGCCGGGGATCTGTTTGGCAATATTGAACTGGCCGCCGATATAAGAAGAGGATTCAAACAGCGTAACCTGATGGCCGCGTGCAGCGGCGTTGACGGCAAAGGTCATACCGGCAGGCCCCGCGCCGACCACCGCAAAGCGTTTACCGACTCTGGCGGGGTGGATAGGCAGCTCGGTTTCGTGACAGGCACGTGGGTTGACCAGACAGGATGTGACCTTTCCGGCAAAAATCTGATCGAGGCAGGCCTGATTACAGCCGATGCAGGTATTGATTTCATCGCTGCGCCCCGACTGCGCTTTTGCCACGAGTTCGGCATCGGCGAGAAAAGGGCGGGCCATCGACACCATGTCTGCACAGCCTTCGACCAGCAGTTGTTCTGCCACGCCGGGATCGTTGATGCGGTTGGTGGTAATCAGCGGGATGCGGACTTTCCCCATCAGCTTCTGCGTGACCCAGCCGAAGGCGCCGCGCGGCACCAGCGTGGCGATAGTCGGGATACGCGCTTCATGCCAGCCGATGCCGGTATTAATGAGGGTGGCGCCAGCCTGTTCAACCGCCTGCGCCAACTGCACAATTTCTTGCCAGCTTGATCCTTCCTCTATCAGGTCGAGCATCGATAAACGGTAAATCAGGATGAAGTCTGGCCCCGTTCGCTCCCGGACGGCACGAACAACCTCAAGCGCGAAGCGGCAGCGGCGTTGAAAATCGCCGCCCCATTCGTCATCGCGATGGTTGGTGTGTGTGACCAAAAACTGATTAATCAGGTAGCCTTCCGACCCCATAATTTCCACGCCATCGTAACCCGCCTGCTGCGCCAGAGCGGCGCAACGGGCAAAGTCATCGATGGTTTGCACAATATCCTGCGAACTCATTTCCCGTGGCGCAAAGCGGTTAATCGGTGCCTGAATGGCCGATGGTGCAACCGGATCGGGCTGATAGCTGTAGCGTCCGGCGTGGAGAATTTGCAGCGCGATTTTCCCGCCCGCGTCGTGTACCGCCTGCGTCAACACCTGATGATGTGCGAGCTGCGCCTCGTCATGCAGGGTCGCTCCGCCTTTGGCAACGGCACCTTTGGCATTGGGTGCGATACCGCCTGTGACAATCAGGCCAACGCCGCCCTGCGCCCGCTCGCGGTAAAATGCCGCCAGCCTTTCGGTGCCGTCCGGGTGTTCTTCCAGTCCGGTATGCATGGAGCCCATCACCACACGGTTCTTTAACGTCGTGAAGCCAAGATCGAGCGGGGAAAGCAGCGTAGGGTAGGCAGTCATTGCACTCTCCGGTGAAGTTAACTGGTCTGATGAGTTCTTGTGTTCAATCTAGCTGTAATTGAGCGAGTTGTGAAATTTATGTGTATTTATTGTGATTGATGTCATTGCGAATATTAGGGGAAAGCAGATGCAGGCAAGGGATCGTGCGCTGGAGTGTTTGTTGTCGGGGGCGTGTGACATTATAATCCGCGGGTTTATCGGGCAAAGGTACTGTTATGCGGGTGGAAGAGTTGGAATATCGTCTGGATAGCGCACTCCGTGCGTTAGAGCAAAGCGTTCAGCGTCAGCAGCAGACGTGGCGGCAGGAACATCAGTCCCTCCAGCAGCAGTTGCTTCAGGCGAAAGAGCGTGACGCTTACCTTTGTACGCAGATTGAACGGCTCTCTGCGCAGTTGAGTGCGATGGATAGTTCGCCGGAACGAAATCCGCTGCTTCAGAAAATGAAGGTCATTCATGCCCACCTTGATGCACTGGCACAAGAAGCCAGCGCGTTCAGACGCTCACTGCGGTAACCGCTCCGCTGGCATTTTTCAGCCATATCGTGCCGCAGTGTTAATACGATATTTCGTACGCCCTATTTCGTTAACGTAATACTTCCGCTTCCTTACACAATTCCTCCTCATTCTCCATAATTGCCGCAAATGTGGAGCTGACGCTTGCAGATATTTACCCTTGCTCTAATTAACTGAAGGTGTCGAGCCTATACTTTCCCTCGTAGCGCGGCAGCCGCCGCCGATAAGTCAATTCAGAGAGAGGAATGAAATATGCGTAAACTCACTGCAATGCTGGTTGCTTCTTCTTTGGCATTGGGCGCGGCAGGTATCGCGCATGCTAATGAAGCGCCGAAAGGTCCAGGCCCGGAACACAAGATGATGATGAAAGAGGGTCGGGAGCATCGCGGCATGATGGGGCCGGATGAGATGTTTAAGGAGCTGAATTTGACGGAAGCGCAGAAGCAGCAAATTAAAGACATCATGAAAGCATCTCGCGAGAAAATGCATAAAGCGATGCAGGATGACCGCCGTGAAATGCATAGCCTGATCGCATCAGATACCTTTGATACTGCAAAAGCACAGGCGCAGTTGGATAAAGCCGACGCGGAGCACAAGGCCAGAATGCTTAACGGGCTGGAAACCAAGAACAAGATTTACAATGTCCTGACGCCAGAACAGAAGAAACAGTATAACGACAGCTTTGAAAAACGACTGACTCAACCGCCAAAAGCTGATGGCAAGCCGGTTCCTGCGGAATAACGCGTTCGCGCGATATCTGAAATAGCTCAGCCACTAAGACCATCGGGTTGACGTATTACCTCATAGGTAATGCTTCGATCCGGTGGTTTTTTTTATTTATTTTTCCCTCTACCATCGTGCCGTGAGTCGGGAAATGATTAATGCTATCCTCACGCGGAGAAAGCAGGCGGGGTCATCGGACATTGGACAGCGGGCGGTAAAGGACAGATGAATAACGATTTGACGTTAAAAACTATAAAATTCATGCCGTTTCTGTTCTTGACCACCCTCATCGTGAGCTGTCTGGGATTTCGGTTTCGGGTGCTGGATGAGCTGTCGCTGTTTTGGCCCGCCAATATTCTGGTTTTTTGCCTCATGATTAATTTCAGAGCCAGAAACGGGACGCTGAAAGGTAAAACGCTTTCTATCGGTATCGGTTTTTTAGTGAGTTATGTGGCGATGCTATCGGCGGCGTTATGGATGGACAATAATTCACCGTTAAAAACCAAAGTGCTGTTATGTTTGTGCAATATGGTCTTTGTGGTAACGGCCTGGTGCGCTTTTTGCCTGATGTGTCGGTTTACCGGTAAGTGGTCGACATTTGAAAAATTCAGCAAATATTACGTCTATATTATTTTCGCTTCGACGTTTGTCGGTGCGTTCTCATCCGGCGTAGCGTATGGGTTTTATGCGTATGTCTACGATACGGGGAACCGCTATGCCGAGTTTATGGACTGGTTCAGTGAACAACTGGGAACTGGTATTATTCTCGCGTTCTTTTTCCTGCGCGCTAAAGACATCCTGCGGGCGCTGCGGAATATTCCTCTTTGTCCTAAGCACATCAGAGAGAATATTTTTCCCTTTCTGGTCTTCATTATTTTCTTATTGGTGAGCCTGCTTTTTCAGGACGCGAGCCTGATTACGCTGTCTGTTATTCCGCTCACGCTGTGCGCATTCAATTACTCTTTCCCGATCATGTCGTTGCTCTGTGCGATTACAGGCGTAATACTGAATTATCTTTATATTAATCAGGTCGGTATACTCATCAATTCAAATTCTGAGGCGTACATTAATTCGTTTCTCACGACTGCACGACTGAACATCGCAATGTTAATTATGGCGATGCTAAGCGTCTCTCATTTTGTTTCGATGAACCGACGACTGATTAAAATCATCGAAAGCAACAGCCTGAAGGACGCACTCACGAATACCTTCAATCGTCGCGCTTTCCTGAGCATGTTGCATGGGAGGCAGGGCTTGCTGATGAATAAGAGAAAGCGTCAGCTAACGCTGCTATTTCTGGATATTGATTATTTTAAGCAGGTCAACGATACCTACGGCCATGCCAGCGGTGATGAATTGATTGCCAGCTTTGCCCGCATGCTGAGTGCGAATATTCGGCCGAGCGACATTCTTTGCCGCTGGGGTGGGGAGGAATTCGTTATTGCGGCTTATGATCTGACGGCTGAACAATCCGAAGTGATGGCTGAAACACTACGGCATCTGACGGAATCCACGCCGCTTGTGCTGTCCGATGGCCGGGAAATCCGTTTTACGACCAGCATTGGCGTGGTCACGTTTCCCCAGTATGAAGGCGGCAATACGTACGATCTGATTGGGTTGGCAGATGAGCAGCTCTATAAAGCGAAAGCGCAGGGACGTAATCGTGTGTGTCTGCGTTTGGTCGAAGATATCTGAATCCTCCCTTGACCTTCCCCTTACTGGAACGTCTACCCTCAAAAAGTCCTGTGACTGATTGAGAGGTTGTGATGAAGAAAGTCCATTTGTTATTAACGGCGACATTGCTGGTTCCGGTTCTCTCGTTTGCCGCTGACAGCGCGCATAGCGGCCATGGCTCAGCGAGCGAGGCGTCGTCCTCCCAACAGGCGTATATGAAAGGAATGGATGCGATGCATGCCGAGATGATGGACGGGTTACAGTCCAGCGACCCTGATATTGCCTTTGCCAAAGGGATGATTGCGCATCACCGCGGCGCGATTGATATGGCGAAGACGGAATTGCAATACGGTAAAGACCCGGAATTGCGCAAGCTGGCGCAAGAGATTATTAAAGCTCAGCAGCCGGAGATCGACCAAATGGAAGCCTGGCTGAAGAAGCAGGGCAAGCAGTAACATTGCCGATGGCGCTTCTTCTGAGAAGCGCCATTTCGTTTTACGGCGCGTAGGTCGGGCGACTTCGCCTGATGGATAGAAATTTAGATGGATAGAAATTTAGTGACTGTTTTCACAGAATAAAACGTAGAGATAGCTTTCTCCGCGTGAACTTGTTAGAAAACAGCAAAGGACGTCACCAGAAGTTTCTGGGCGAGACCTGGATAAAGCAGCGTATACCGCACGCTGCTTTATCCAGGTTTTTTTTTGCTTATTTTCCAGCTGGCCAGCGGAAAACAAGCGGGATGACGTGTATTAGGCAGTTGCAGCCATTGACGAAACGGGAAGTCATTATGAATAGCAAAGTGCTCGCTGAAAATATTCTGAGGTTGGTCGGAGGGGAAACGAACGTTTCTACTCTGGTGCATTGTGCAACACGCTTGCGCTTTAAGATTGTTGATCACGGTAAGGTGGATGTGGCTGCGCTTGAGGCGCTGGAAGGCGTCATTACGGTTATCAACGCATCAGGGCAATTGCAGGTGGTGATCGGGAACCGGGTGCCGGAGGTGTATCGCGCTTTTGGTTCGATCTCCAAACTGCTGGAGGATGGCGACGGAAAACGCCAGACGACTGAAAACGAGCAATCGACCTCGGTCATGGGACGATTGATCGATCTGGTTGCCGGGATCTTTACCCCTTTGTTGGGCGCGATGGCGGCGGCGGGGGTGCTGAAAGGCGCGCTGGCTATCGTCCTGGCGCTCGGGTGGCTGAATACCAAAGAAAGTACCTATGTCATCCTACATGCGGCGTCCGACAGCCTGTTCTATTTTTTGCCGATGCTGTTGGCGATTACCGCTGCGCGTAAATTCGAAACCAATATTTTTGTGGCGGTGTCGATTGCCGGCGCACTGGTTTACCCGACGATTCAGGGCTTATTTGATGCCGGTCAGCCTGTGACGTTCTTCGGCCTGCCTGTGGTGATGATGAAATACACTGCCTCGGTAATTCCAATTATCTTCAGCGTGTGGCTGATGTCGTATATCGAGCGTTTCCTGAATCGCCATATTCATGAAAGTGTGCGCAATATCCTGACGCCGTTTTTCCTGCTGGTGCTGATGGTGCCACTAACGCTGATGACCATCGGGCCGATTGGGATTTCGGCCAGTAAACTCATTGCGTCGGTATTCGTCAGTATCTATGAATTCAACCCGATTATTGCGGGCGCGCTGATGGCGGCGTCATGGCAGGTCTTAGTGATATTTGGCGTTCACTGGGGCTTTGTGACCGTGTTCATCAACGATCTCTCCGTTATGGGGCACAGCTACCTTAAAGCCGCTTCCAGCCCGTCGGTCTTTGCCCAGTCTGGCGCGTTGCTGGGCGTGATGGTGCGCACCAAAGATAAAAAGCTCAAAGCGTTGGCAGGCAGTACCTTTATCGCGTCGCTGTTTGGCATCACGGAACCCGGTGTTTATGG
The DNA here is from genome assembly GCA_021907015.1 of Pectobacterium sp. PL152. Taxonomy (GTDB): domain Bacteria; phylum Pseudomonadota; class Gammaproteobacteria; order Enterobacterales; family Enterobacteriaceae; genus Pectobacterium. Next base: position 3,278,240 of record CP091064.1, read on the forward strand.
GGTTACGCTGAAGCTGAAGAAACCGTTTATCTGCGCGGTGATCGCTGCTGCCATCGGGGGCGCCATTGTCGGCTATGCGAAAAGCTCGGCGGTTTCTATGGGGATGCCTGGGTTATTGACGTTGCCGATCTTCTACGGCGAAGGCTTTGTCGGGTTCCTCATTGGTTGTGCTATTGCCTTCGCCGCGAGTTTTGTACTGACGGTTATTGTGGGATTTGACGATCCGACGCCGCCTGCGGAGAGCACGCCTGCGCCTACAGGTTCATCATCAACATCTGCGACACCCGCTGCGCCAGTATCACGCCAGCATGCCAATGCTGTGCCACCTGCCCAGCCGCTAAAAGACGCGCCGGCGACGGCGGAACAGCTGGGATCGCCAGTAAAAGGCGAACTGATCTTGCTGGAAGACGTGGACGATAAGGTGTTCTCTTCCGGCGTGGTGGGGCAAGGTGTTGCTATTCTGCCTGAGGAAGGCCGCATCTATTCACCGGTGGACGGCGTGATTGCCAGCACGTTCAGCAGCGGCCATGCCGTCGGTATTCTTTCGCAGAACGGTGCGGAGATTCTGATTCATGTCGGCATCAATACGGTGCAACTGGAAGGTCAGCATTATCAGATGCACGTTGCAGAAGGTGACAAGGTGCAAAAAGGCCAGTTGCTGCTGGAGTTCGATCTGGAAGCAATCAAACAGGCAGGCTACGACACGGTGACACCGATGGTGGTGACGAATGCGGATGAGTACCACTTATTCAGTCCGGGCTCCGCTCGTCAGTTGAGGGTAGGGGATACGATTATCGCGCTAGCGTAATACACGTCATCAGACGGCGCTGTGTGAACACGCCGTCTGATTTTCTCTATTATCTTATGTTCTATAGGATCACAGCGACTTTCCGTTGCTGTTAATCACATCCTGATACCAGTAGAAGCTGTCTTTGCGCCGACGCTCCAGCGTACCGTTACCCTCATCATCACGATCGACATGAATAAAGCCGTAGCGTTTTGACATCTGTGCCGTTCCCGCGCTGACCAGATCGATCGGCCCCCAGCTGGTGTAGCCCAGCAGTTCGACGCCATCGTCGATGGCTTCGCGCACCTGAATCAGATGGCGACGCAGGTAATCAATACGGTAGCTGTCGTGAATGCTGCCGTCCTCTTCCACCACATCGCGCGCACCCAGTCCGTTTTCCACGATGAACAGTGGTTTCTGATAGCGGTCATACAGCTCATTCAACAGGAAACGCAGACCTTCTGGATCGATCTGCCAGCCCCATTCGGATGCCTCAAGGTGCGGGTTAGGAATCAGGCGGATGATATTGCCGCGTGAGGACTGATATTTCTCCGGCTCGAAGGTTGCGCAGCCGCTCATGTAATAGCTGAAGGAGACAAAGTCTACGGTGTGGCTCAGATCGTCTTTGTCCTGTGCGGTAATGGTGAGTTCGATGCCATTTTCCCGAAAATAGCGCTGGATCCAGGCCGGATAGGTGCCGCGTACCTGCACATCACCGAAGAACAGCCATTCACGGTTCTTGTTTTGCGCTTCCAGCACATCTTTCGGATGGCAGGTCATGGGGTAGCGTACCGCGCCCAATAGCATGTTGCCGATTTTGGCATCCGGGATGAGGTCATGGCAGGCTTTTACCGCGCGTGCGCTGGCAACCAGTTGGTGGTGAATTGCCTGATAAATCTCCTGCTTCGAGGGTTCACCGCTCAACCCGATGCCCGTAAAGGGCGAGTGCAGCGCCATATTGATTTCATTGAAGGTCAGCCAGTATTTCACCTTGTCTTTGTAGCGGCTAAAAACGGTACGGGCATACTTCTCAAAATGGTCGATGACGGCGCGGTTGCCCCAGCCTCCCAGTTTTTTCACCAGACCGTAAGGCATTTCATAATGCGACAGCGTAATCAGCGGCTGAATCTGATGTTTTGCCATTTCATCGAACAGGCGATCGTAGAAGGCCAGACCGGCTTCGCAAGGTTCTGCCTCATCGCCTTCGGGGTAAATGCGCGTCCAGGCAATCGAGGTGCGTAGCACCTTGAACCCCATTTCGGCAAACAGCTGAATATCCTGCGGGTATTGATGATAAAAATCGATTGCCCGATCTTTGATGCAGCTAATGCTCTCATCGCGTTCCGTCACCGGACCATGTACGCCCTTTAGCTGAAGATCGGAGGTGGATACGCCTTTACCGTCTTCATTCCATGCGCCTTCAACCTGGTTTGCTGCGACTGAACCGCCCCATAAAAATCCGTCGGGGAATGCTTTCATGGTATTTCTCCTTATCGTTTTCTACATCATTACGCTGTGTCGGGCTGTGGCTCCGCGCTGGGAGCCGCCGGATGACAGGCAAAAAAAAACTTGGGCAGAAGAGAGTATCACTACTCACCTCTGCCCAAGTCTCGCCCGCCATTGGCGGTAACGTCTTGTTAGAACACTATACAATCCTGAATCTCTGCGGCAATGCCCCCGTCTGGTTATGTGACGCGAGTCACGGCATCTCTGCGTGCGGGCATGATTCGCGCCGACAGGCGTTAGGTGTTTTCCCCTAACGCCTGCTGATACGGTAATTACGCTTTCGCTTTCAGTGCGTTGACGACGGCTTCGCCCAGCGCTTGAGCGGATGCCGGGTTTTGGCCGGTGATCAGTCGCCCATCAACGACGACTTTATTTTCAAAGATTGGGGCTTCTTCAAATGTTGCGCCATCCTTTTTCAGTGCCGCTTCAAGTTCAAACGGAACGATTTTGTCGTAATTACGGGACGCTTCTTCTTCCGCGGTAAAACCGGTAAGGCGACGGCCTTTAATCAACAGTTCACCATTGCTGAGCTTCACATTCAGCAAGCCTGCCGGGCCGTGGCAAACGGCACTGATGATGTCATTTTTCTCGTACATGGTACGCACGATGTTGATCAACTCAGGATTGTTGACGAAATCCCACATTGGTCCATGTCCCCCAACCAGCAGGATCGCGCTATATTTCGCGGGATCAACCTTTGCCAGCGGGATGGAATTAGCCAGTTTGTTGCGGTGTTCCGGGTTAGTCCAGAAATCCAGACTTGCCCGATCCTTGAGATCGAACCCGTCAAACGGAGACATCCCACCTTTGGGACTCGCAATATCGTAATCCAGCCCAGCTTTGTCAAAAACCTCGACCGGATGAGTGAGTTCTGGAAACCAGAAGCCGCCAACGAGATCGGGTGTTTTTATCCAGACTGGAGACGACGATTAAGACCTTTTCTTCTTTCAGGCTAGCTTGGGCGAAAACGGGGGAAGCTGCGGCAAACACAGCCATTGCGGCGATAAGACCAGCACAGCGCTTGATGATTGACATAAAAACTCCTTTCAGCAGGTGGTGATGGTCGCCACTATATCCGCGATAACTGCTTGAAAATAGACGGCAAAAACGGAACGTATTGTTTAAAAAATCGCTGTAATACTTTTGAATTGGCGTGATAAATTATCGTAAAGTGCGTTTGACGCTCCCTGTATGGCATGACGATGAGGAACCCTGATGGGGCAATCCGATAGCTTTGATGGACTCTCCGAATTTCTGGCTATAGCGAAACGACTGAGCATTCGCAAAGCCGCGCTCGATCTCGGTAAGACGCCGGGATCGGTGAGTTTGTCGCTGCAGAAACTGGAGCATCGCCTCGGCGTGCTGCTTTTCCACCGCACGACGCGCAAGATGGCACTGACGGAAGCAGGTGAAGACCTGTTGCTGAGAATCGGGCCTGCGGCACAGGCTATCGCGACAGGCTTTGAAGATGTGGCTCAATCGGCAAAAAAACCGTCGGGGACGTTGAAGCTGATTGTAGAACGCTTGGCATTACCTCATGTTATCGAGCCGCTTATACCTGCATTTCGTCAGGCGTGGCCGAATTTGCATGTCGATATCACGGTGAGTAATCGTCACGATAACTTCGTCTCTGAAGGCTATGACGCCGGTATCATGATCGGTTCATACATCGAGCAGGATATGATTGCGATACGCCTTTCTCCGCCCTTTAAATGGGCAGTATTTGGATCGCCGGACTATTTCAACACGCATGGAAAGCCGAAAGTGGCGCGCGATCTGGTGCATCACGAATGCATTCGTTTTCGCCGCCCTGAAAAGGGTGACATTTATCGGTGGGAGTTTATCGAAAATAAGGAAAGCGTCAGAATTGAGCCTACGGGCACAGTTACCGTAAATGATGGGGAACTGATGCGCAGCCTTGCGGTTCGGGGCGTCGGGTTAATCTACTCCTCCACCTTCCATACCTCACGCGAGCTGGCAAACGGCACGCTGGAAGCCGCGTTACTCGATCTTTCGCCGGGAAATGACGGCCTCTTTCTGTATTTCTCAAGAGCCGCGAGGAACCAGCCCAAACTGCGCGCGTTTATCGACGTGTGTTCGCAGATAATTAAGACGTGAATGCGTGGGCTAATTCATCCTTTAGTCTTTCGACGCATACTCAACTGAACCTGTTTTACATTCTCGTACATGGCAAACAGCGCGTGTGATTTCTGTGGGCCGGAGACGGTGAATGACAGGAGGTAAACCTCGGGGTTGGATAAGGTAGATGAATCGGCTTTATCAAAAGCAATAACCGGTGTCGCGGTACCGAGGTTTTCGGGGTGGAATTTAGCCCAGCGTGGAATACGGTGTGTCAGGAGATCACGTTTCACATAGTCGACGGCTTGCTCATACGTCACCTCCAGGCAGGACGGACCGCTATGCCTGAGATAATAATCGTAGCCAGCGAGGGCACTCACCACAGCCAGAATGCAACAGACCGCCTTGGTTTTCCATTCCATCTCGCTTCTCCCTGATAAATATAAACCGGCACCAAAAATAAAGGAGCTGCGCTATTAACGCAACTCCTTGAATTTGTGGCCCCTGCTGGACTTGAACCAGCGACCAAGCGATTATGAGTCGCCTGCTCTAACCACTGAGCTAAGGGGCCGAATGGGCGATGATTATACGGTAATGTGCGGGGGAGGTCTATAGCCTATCTGCCGGGTGGTGGTTTTATACTCAAGATAGCTTGTTGTTATTCTTATCAGAATTTACGATGACTGTAGTCAATGGAAGTAGGGAAAGACATGATTACCGATATTCTGGCCATGAATCTTCAGGTAGTTTTTTGCGGCATTAACCCTGGGCTGTCGACGGCCCATCACGGTTACCACTTCGCGAACCCCAGTAATCGCTTCTGGAAAGTGATTCATCAGGCGGGTTTTACTGAGCGGTTGCTGACGCCCGCCGAAGAACAGCATCTGCTGGACACCAGATGCGGTATCACCATGCTGGTGGAGCGCCCAACGGTTGAAGCTACTGAGCTGGGGCGAGATGAGTTGCTGCAAGGCGGCAATGCGATTGTTGAGAAAATGGAACGCTATCAGCCGCGTGCGCTGGCCGTGCTAGGTAAGCAAGCGTTCAGTCAGGCGTTTGGTATCAAAAAGGTCCCATGGGGGCGTCAGGAACTGCGTATTGGGAAACTCAGGTTTGGGTGCTGCCGAACCCAAGCGGGCTGAATCGTGCGACGCTGGAGTCGCTGGTGGCATCCTATCAGGAATTGCATCAGGCGTTGCAGGATAAGGCGTAAATCCAATCTTAGCCTTTTGCAGGTAAAAAATAACCCCGGCGGACCGGGGTTATCTGGGATATGACTATTTATCGTGTGGATTAGCTAAGGGATGAATTAATCATCCAGGAAGCTGCGCAGCACTTCGGAACGGCTTGGATGGCGTAGTTTACGCAGCGCTTTCGCTTCGATCTGGCGAATACGTTCACGTGTAACGTCAAACTGTTTGCCCACTTCTTCCAGCGTATGGTCGGTGTTCATATCGATACCGAAACGCATGCGCAGGACTTTCGCTTCACGAGCGGTCAGGCCAGCCAGTACGTCGTGTGTCGCAGAACGCAGACTTTCCGACGTCGCGGAATCCAGCGGCAGCTCCAGCGTCGTATCTTCAATGAAATCGCCCAAATGTGAATCTTCATCATCACCAATCGGGGTTTCCATTGAAATCGGCTCTTTCGCGATTTTCAGCACTTTACGGATCTTGTCTTCCGGCATCAGCATACGTTCAGCCAGCTCTTCCGGCGTCGGCTCGCGACCCATTTCCTGCAACATCTGACGAGAGATACGGTTCAGTTTGTTGATCGTCTCAATCATGTGTACCGGAATACGGATGGTACGCGCCTGATCGGCGATAGAACGGGTGATCGCCTGACGGATCCACCAGGTCGCATAGGTCGAGAATTTGTAACCACGGCGATATTCAAACTTATCTACCGCTTTCATCAGACCGATGTTGCCTTCCTGAATCAGGTCGAGGAACTGCAAACCGCGGTTGGTGTATTTCTTCGCGATAGAAATAACCAGACGCAGGTTGGCTTCCACCATTTCTTTCTTGGCGCGACGCGCTTTCGCTTCACCAATCGACATGCGGCGGTTGATGTCTTTAACCTGTTCAATCGTCAGACCGGTTTCTTCTTCGATCTGTTGCAGTTTTTGCAGGCTACGGGTGACGTCTTCTTCAACATCATTCAGCTTTTCAGACCATGGCTTGCCCATGGCGATGGCTGCGGCAAACCAGGTGCTGTTGGTTTCATTGCCGGTGAACATGGTGACGAAGTTTTTCTTCGGCATTTTGCACTGTTCAACGCACAGTTTGATGATCAAGCGTTCCTGAGTACGGACGCGATCCATCATGGAACGCATGCTGTTAACCAGGAAATCGAACTGTTTTGGCACCAGACGGAACTGTTTGAAGACTTCAGACAGATTCAGGATTTCCTGTACTGCCAGCGCATGGCTGCGGCCGTGTTCTTTGATCACCTTGCGGGTGGTTTCATATTGATCACGCAGCTCGGTGAATTTCTCACGCGCCAGTTCAGGATCGATGCTGTTGTCGTCTTCAGAATCTTCGTCGTCTTCAGACTCTTCGTCGTCATCGTCCATTTCTTCGTTCGAAAGCTCGGAGCCCACGTGCGTCGCGGTAGGGGCGATGTCTTCTTCCGCATTAGGATCGACGAAGCCAGTGATCAAGTCGGACAGGCGGCTTTCGCCCGCTTCAACGCGATCGTATTGTTCCAGCAGGTAAGTAATAGCTTCAGGATACTCGGCAACAGAGCACTGAACCTGGTTGATACCGTCTTCGATACGTTTGGCGATATCGATCTCGCCTTCACGCGTCAACAGCTCAACGGTACCCATTTCACGCATGTACATGCGAACCGGATCGGTAGTGCGACCAATTTCCGATTCAACGCTGGATAGAACCTGCGCAGCAGCCTCTGCCGCATCTTCATCGGCATCATTGGTGTTTTCGGCCAGCAACAGATCGTCTGCATCCGGTGCTTCTTCCATCACCTGGATGCCCATGTCGTTAATCATCTGGATGATATCTTCGATCTGATCCGAGTCGATGATATCTTCCGGCAGATGGTCATTGACCTCAGCATAGGTCAGGTAGCCTTGCTCCTTACCACGGGTGACAAGCAGCTTCAGCTGTGACTGCGGGTTTTGCTCCATAAGACGGTATCCACACTTCAGAGTATTTGGGTTGGTGTCGGTCAGCGTAGTTCGCTAACAATAGCATTAGGGGTATTTTTCTTATCGCCGCGGCCCCTGTAGCGGCTCTTTGCAGGGCTCGACCCTGCTATTTATCGGCAATTAAGCCTCTGTATCAGTGTTTTCTGGTCAACGCCAGTTGCAACGACCAAAGCTCTTTTTTTTCTTTGGCGTTGAGCCCATGCGTTCTGTCACGGGCAATCAATGTTTCTTGTCGCTGTTTCAACAGCTGATCGTAGAGCTCTGCCAGACTGATTCTGAACTTCTCATCGAGCTCTTCCTCTACGATCATATGGTTCCATGAAGCCATGGTTTCAAGCTGCTTGCGGTACTTGCTGTCGCGATATTTTTCCAACAGCAGACCCATGTTCATTCCAGGGCTGGCGTTGCAGGTTTTCACCAAATCCTGAAACAGCGATAAACCAGCCACTTTGTCTTCTTCAATCCCTTGCAGCGCAAGGTCAGGAACCTCTACCGCCAGCCTTGGGTTTTGTACTAAAAGTCCTATAAGTATACGCATAGTTGTGACTTTTAGTTGCGGCGGCTGGTAAGGCTGCGCCTGCTCTGCCACTTTAGGCAGTAGCCTGTCCAACTGGCTGTCGTCCAAAATACCCAGCTTGTTGCCGAGCTGCTGGCGCAAATACAGCCGCAGCGTTTCTCCCGGTACCTGACCTATCAGCGGCAGCGCCAGCGTGCTGAGCTTGGTACGGCCATCGGGTGAACTCATATCCACCTGCTGTTGCAGCGTCTCAAACAGAAACTGCGACAGCGGCAGGGCTTGTTCCATGCGCTGTTCAAAGGCGGCTTTGCCTTCTTTACGTACTAGCGTGTCGGGATCTTCACCGTCCGGCAGGAACATAAAGCGTAGCTGACGACCATCGTTCAAATAGGGTAGCGCAGTTTCCAGCGCACGCCATGCCGCTTCGCGTCCGGCACGGTCTCCGTCGTAACAACACACCACCAGATCGGTGGCGCGAAAGAGTAACTGAATGTGATCGGCTGTCGTGGAAGTACCCAGCGACGCCACCGCATAATCAATACCAAACTGCGCCAGCGCCACCACATCCATGTAGCCTTCAACAACCAAGAGTCGCTTTAGCTCAGCGTGGCTTTGCTGCGCTTCATACAGGCCGTACAACTGGCGACCTTTATGAAAAATCTCTGTTTCCGGCGAGTTAAGGTACTTTGGCGTACCGTCGCCTAATACTCGTCCGCCGAAGGCAATCACTCGCCCCCGTTTGTCGCGGATGGGGAACATCACACGTTCGCGGAAGCGGTCGTACGTTCGGCCCTGATCGTTAGTCACCAGCATGCCGGCATCGTTCAATGTGCTGCGGTCGTCATTATTGCGGCCAAAGCGCTTTAAAACGTTATCCCAGCCGGGCGGGGCGAAGCCGATCGCAAAATGGCTGATAACCTCTGCGCTTAAACCGCGCTGTTGCAGATACTGCAACGCTGGCGTACCGACTGATTGGCTAAGTGCTTGTTGATAGAACCCGCTGAGCTGTCCCATCAATTCGTACAGACTTTGCCGCTGGTGACGCTCTAACTGGGTTGGGCCCGTGCCGCTTTCATAAGGCACTTCGAGGCCGTATTGAGTGGCCAGTTCTTCAATGGTTTCAACGAATTCGAGACGATCGTAATTCATCAAAAAATCAATGGCGTTGCCGTGTGCGCCACAACCAAAACAGTGGTAGAACTGTTTGTCACCGTTTACGGTGAATGAGGGGGTTTTTTCGTGATGGAATGGACAGCACGCATGGTAGTTTTTGCCCTGCTTCTTCAGTTTGACACGCGCGTCAATGAGATCGACGATGTCGGTACGAGCCAGCAGGTCATTAATAAATACGCGTGGGATTCGTCCAGCCATAAGCCCCTGATGTATATCTTTCTGTAAGGTGGTTACATTGGATATAGCTTATAAACGACAACAAGCCGCGCTCCCTTACGGAAAGCACGGCCTTCGTATGCAACTGCTAAGTCTGCGGATTAATCACGCGTTGGAGGGAAACCCTCCTGAAAATTAATACAGACGAGTGCGGCGTGCGTTTTCTCGAGCCAATTTCTTCGCGTGACGTTTCACTGCAGAAGCTTTAGCGCGCTTACGTTCTGTCGTTGGTTTTTCATAAAACTCACGACGACGAACTTCAGCCAGAACGCCTGCTTTTTCACAGGAACGTTTGAAGCGACGCAGAGCTACGTCGAACGGCTCGTTTTCACGTACTTTAATTACCGGCATGTGCCTCTCACCTCAATAAATTCGGTTTGCCGCTGGCCTTGTGCCAGCCTTTTCAAAATGGTGCGGAATTCTACTGCAAACGTGACGCCTTTGTAAAGCATTGTGGTGATCATAAAACACCCAACCACGGCCAGCGCAGAAATCAGGGCGCTTATGGTAGACTATCCACAGTTTGAAGCAAGCGGCATTCAACGAGCGCTTGTATCGTCATCAAAGTAGGAACAGCAATGCGCGTATTGGGTATCGAAACATCCTGTGATGAAACCGGTGTGGCCATTTATGACACAGAAACCGGTTTGCTTGCCAATCAGTTATACAGCCAGGTGAAATTACATGCCGATTACGGCGGCGTTGTGCCTGAGCTCGCCTCGCGCGATCACGTGCGTAAAACGGTGCCGCTCATTCAGGCTGCGCTGCGTGAAGCCGGGTTGCAGGCTGGCGATATCGATGGCGTGGCTTACACTGCGGGCCCCGGTTTGGTCGGCGCGTTATTGGTGGGCGCGACAATCGGCCGCTCTCTGGCGTTTGCCTGGGATGTGCCGGCGATTCCTGTGCACCATATGGAAGGGCATTTGCTGGCACCGATGCTGGAAGATAATCCACCGGCGTTTCCCTTCGTGGCGCTGCTGGTTTCTGGTGGACATACGCAGCTCATCAGCGTGACGGGCATTGGTGAATACCGCTTGCTGGGCGAGTCGATTGATGACGCGGCGGGTGAAGCGTTCGATAAAACGGCGAAGCTGCTGGGGCTGGATTATCCCGGTGGGCCGATGCTGTCGAAAATGGCGCAGGCGGGTGATTCGCAGCGCTTTACGTTTCCGCGCCCAATGACCGATCGTCCCGGTCTGGATTTCAGCTTCTCTGGGCTAAAAACGTTTGCTGCCAATACGATTCGTAGCAATGGCGATGACGATCAAACACGTGCCGACATTGCTCGCGCATTTGAAGATGCCGTTGTGGATACTTTGGCTATCAAGTGTCGTCGTGCGCTGGATGAAACGGGCTTTAAGCGACTGGTCATGGCAGGGGGCGTGAGTGCAAACCGGACGCTGCGTCAGCGCTTAGGCGACGTGATGGCGAAGTGTGGTGGTGAAGTGTTTTATGCGCGTCCTGAATTCTGTACGGATAATGGTGCGATGATTGCCTATGCGGGCAGTGTACGTCTGGCGCATGGCGCCAGTCAGACGCTGGGTGTATCCGTTCGACCACGTTGGCCGTTGGCTGAACTGCCTGCGGTATGAGTGTTTTGGTAATAATCGCTACGTGTGGCGTGCCTACACGTAGCAAAGAAAACGTAGCGAAAATACTCAGTAAAGAACGAGTAATTAAACGGTAGCGGATAAGGGGAGTTACAGCTCTTGTTCGAATAGCACCAAAATAGCTTCGTAAAGCTGTTTGACGCTGAAGCCTCTTGCCGGGGTGGTGAAGATGGTGTCATCCCCCGCGATGGTGCCGAGAATTCCCTCTGACTTCCCGAGTGAATCCAACAGACGGGCGATGAGCTGCGCGGCTCCCGGGCTGGTATGGATGACGATGACCGCATCGTTATAGTCCACGTCCAGCACAAGGTTCTTCAATGGGCTGGAGGTAGTAGGAACGCCGAGTTCGGCTGGGAGACAATACACCATTTCCATTTTGGCATTACGTGTGCGCACGGCGCCAAATTTCGTCAGCATGCGTGACACCTTGGATTGGTTGATGTTTTCAAATCCTTCGTCTTGCAATGCCTGAACAATTTCACTTTGAGAGCTGAACTTCTCTTCCTTTAACAGCGCTTTGAACGCTTTAACGAGGTCTTCTTGTTTTGTCGAATTTCGCATTCTGCACCGGATTAATTGTTATGGTTAATCCTTCTATTATGCAGTTGTGTGAATTTTTATGCAATTAAATCGCGTATAATTCCAATCTATTTCACCAGATATGTGCTAGTCGCTGTTTTCAAAAAAATTCGCCTTTTGGGGAGTCCGAAAAATGCGTCCTGCGTCACATAAAAGTAAATCAAATGTTATCAGAATGATGTTGTTTGGACGCCATCGATCGGTGTAATGTAGCGCACAGGTTAATTGCACGTGAATGAACACCGCGTTATAGCTCAATAGCTTATTAACTTTACTTACCTTTCAAACGAATGGTTGTTTTTGATTTATTATTAGAGACATAGCGTATTTTTTTGTCTCTCATGCCATTTGCAGAACGATGAGTAGACTGATCTTATCCCCATTTTTATATTCTGTTTATAACCAAATGAATTCACGGCACTTTTTTATTTTACGATAATAAGGAGTTTAGGATGAAAGTTGCAGTTCTCGGAGCAGCAGGTGGTATCGGTCAGGCACTCGCACTCCTCCTCAAAACCCAGCTTCCTTCAGGTTCAGAACTATCCCTTTACGATATCGCGCCGGTCACGCCGGGTGTTGCCGTCGATCTGAGCCACATTCCTACAGCAGTGAAGATCAAAGGCTATAGCGGTGAAGATGCTAAACCTGCGCTTGCTGGCGCGGATATCGTGCTGATCTCCGCCGGTGTGGCACGTAAACCGGGTATGGATCGTTCCGATCTGTTCAACGTCAATGCGGGTATTGTGCGCAATCTGGTTGAGCAAATCGCGGTTACTTGCCCGAAAGCCTGTATCGGTATTATCACCAACCCAGTGAACACCACCGTTGCCATTGCAGCAGAAGTGCTGAAAAAAGCCGGTGTGTATGACAAAAACAAACTGTTCGGCGTTACCACGCTGGATATCATCCGTTCCAACACGTTCGTTGCTGAGCTGAAAGGCAAACAGCCGCAGGATATTAATGTGCCGGTTATCGGCGGGCACTCTGGTGTGACGATTCTTCCACTGTTGTCTCAAGTTCCTGGTATCAGCTTCAGTGAGCAGGAAGTGGCCGATCTGACCAAGCGTATTCAGAATGCGGGCACCGAGGTTGTTGAAGCCAAAGCAGGTGGCGGATCGGCAACGTTGTCTATGGGTCAGGCTGCTGCGCGCTTTGGCCTGTCTCTGGTTCGTGCGCTGCAAGGCGAAAGCGGTGTGGTGGAATGTGCATACGTTGAAAGCGATGGCAAGCATGCCCGCTTCTTCGCTCAGCCGGTGCTGTTGGGCAAAGACGGCGTCGTAGAGCGTAAAGACATCGGCACATTAAGCGCTTTTGAGCAAAACGCGCTTAGCAGCATGCTGGATACGCTGAAGCAGGATATTGAGTTAGGCGAGACGTTCATCAAGAATTAATCATTGAGATTCTTGTAATACGTGACGTTGAATAAAAAGCCGGAGATGTCGATCTCCGGCTTTTCTTTTTTAATCGGGACGGATGAGTTTTTTTCTGTCGATAAGCTCATTGGTTTCCGGATCGTAGTACCGGCTGGGCCAAATCTCTGATGGGTGAATACTCAGCGCATCGGCAATAAGCCATTCCCCTTTGGGCCAGGGGCGTGAGAGCGCGTTAGCTAACGTAGATGAGCTTAATCCGGCCGCTCGCGATACCGCCGCCAGCGTCGTGTTTTTCTTGCGCAGTGCAGCAATGATATCAGCGGGATGCCAGTCTTGTTTCCTTAAAATCATATTCCTTCCCTTATTTGCTATAAGACGACTGTGGATTAGTGGTATAAATAACGGATGTTAGTTATATGCCGAGCTAACATGACATTATTATTTGGAAATAATATAGCATTAATTTTCCTTAAAATTCTCAATTAATTTCCAAATGAGCGCGTTTTTGTTAGGGATGGCACTATCAGGATGAAAGGCAATGAAAAAAGAGTGGTTTGCTACCAGCGATTTGGTTGGAGTCGGCGGCCTTCCGAAATCAAGACAAGGATTGAATAAGCGCGCCCGTGAGGATGGATGGGAGAAGCGTCGCCGTAAAGGCGTCCAGGGAAGAGGAGTGGAGTACTCAATTCACAGCTTACCGGATACGGTAAAAAAATCCCTATTACTCGAAATCGAGCCTTCCGCCTACTCGGCGAAGCAGCCTGCGGCATTAGCGGTATGGATGCAGATTTATCAGCAACTATCTGAAAAAGAAAGGGATGAGCTAATCGCTTATATTCTTCGCGTCGGCGTGTCGTCTACGCTGAGCCAGTTGGGTATTACGCCGTCGGACGAGGAACCTATCTCATCAATGGAGATTGACTGAGCCATCGAAAGCGGGTTCTCCAATTGCCAATCTGTGGTGAAGAAGGAACCTGCATTTTCTTTCGGTTTACCGTATTACTCTGGTTGCGATGTTTTAGCATCGCACTGGATTTAATCATTTCTTTATTACTTAGGTGTGCCGGTAACGTGTAAAAGTTAGCGGTTTAGGTAATTATAGTCTATTATATGGAAACTTTTGGGCGAGTTGACGTAATGCCTGTTCAAAACAAACAAGGGAGTGACGAGTATGGACAAAGAATGGTTTGCAACAAGTGAGCTGGTTGGCGTAGGTGGATTGCCGAAGTCACCGCAGGGGCTGAACAAACGGGCGCGAGACGACGGTTGGGAAAAGCGCAGGCGGAAAGGGGTTCAAGGGCGCGGTGTCGAATATTCGATTCGCAGTTTGCCGAACGAGGTCAGGAATTCTCTGCTCGTAAAAGAGAACCCGCCAACAGAATATTATCGTATCGATAATGAGCCGACCCTGCTGTCATCGTGGGTGCATATTTTCCATCAACTTTCCGTTGATGAACGAACCCGGCTGATCAATTTCATCTTGCGTGAAGGAACGATAGCGATGTTGTCTCGGCTGGATGATGTCCCCATCGACCAGACTGCCTAGTCTGCGAACGAGTAGCGCTGCAAGGCAGCGCTACTTACGATTGAATCAGATAAGTACCTCACACCACGATTAGAAATCGCGCTGTACGGCTAAGTGGGCAAGGCCTTCGAGCGCCATACGGTATGGCGTTTCCGGTAGCTGCTGTAGTGCGCTAATCGCTTTATCTGCCTCTTCTTCGGCACGCTGGCGCGTATAATCAAGCGAACCACATTGCTGCATGGCGGCAAGCACTGGTTCCAACAGATGACGCCCGTTTCCTTCTTCAATTGCCTGACGAATCAGCGAACTCTGTTCTGCATTGCCATTACGCATAGCGTGCAGCAGTGGCAGCGTTGGTTTGCCTTCATTGAGGTCGTCGCCTGTATTCTTGCCCAGCGTTTTGCCGTCTGCGCTGTAATCAAGCAGATCGTCAATTAACTGGAACGCGGTGCCCAGGTAGCGGCCGTAGTCCTGAAGCGCTTTTTCTTGCTCTGGTGTCGCGCCCGCAAGGATGGATGAAGATTGCGCGGCGGCTTCAAATAAACGTGCCGTTTTGCTGTAAATGACGCGCATATAGCTTTCTTCAGTAATATCCGGGTCGTTGCAGTTCATTAGCTGCAAGACTTCGCCTTCGGCAATTACGTTTACTGCTTCTGACATCAGCGCCAGCACGCGTAACGATTCAAGGCTGGTCATCATCTGGAAGGCGCGGGTATAGATGAAATCCCCAACCAGCACGCTTGCAGCATTGCCAAAAGCGGCATTGGCCGTTGCTTTACCCCGACGCATGTCAGATTCGTCTACCACGTCATCATGCAATAGCGTTGCGGTATGAATAAATTCGATCAATGCAGCCACGGTGACATGTTTATCACCGCTATAGTCGAGGGCTCTGGCGGCTAGCACAGCAATCATCGGGCGTATACGTTTTCCACCGCCGCTGATGATATAATGTCCAAGCTGGTTGATCAAAACGACGTCGGAATTCAGTTGTTCAAGAATGACGTTATTAACAGCTGCCATATCCTGTGCGGTTAATGTTGTAATTTGTTCTAGATTCATGGTTTGTGCCAACGTATGTCTTCAACACTGCCGTAAGATTGCTGTTGCATATCGGCAAGACGGAACTTATTGCGCCGATTGTACTTGAAAAATGAGAGAGATAAACGGCAGTTCATACGTTGTATTCTTTTTCTTCACATCCTTTGATTATGCACTTGTCATCCGCAGTATTTTTGCGTAGAATTCGCGCCCTATTATGAATATTTATAGCGCGCTCTAAAAACTATCGTGGGTGCGCGGAAAGCGGAGTTTTATATGTACGCAGTTTTCCAAAGTGGTGGTAAACAACACCGAGTAAGCGAAGGTCAAACCGTTCGCTTGGAAAAGCTGGACATCGCAACTGGTGAAGCCGTTGAGTTTGACCAAGTTCTGATGGTTGCCAACGGTGAAGAAATCAAAATCGGCGTTCCTTTCGTCGATGGCGGTAAAATCAAAGCTGAAGTTGTTGCTCATGGTCGTGGCGAAAAAGTGAAGATCGTTAAGTTCCGTCGCCGTAAACACTACCGTAAGCAAGCAGGCCACCGTCAGTGGTTCACTGACGTGAAAATTACCGGCATCAGCGCTTAAGATTAGGAGAGCGGATTAAATGGCACACAAAAAAGCTGGCGGCTCAACCCGTAACGGTCGTGACTCCAATGCACAACGTCTGGGCGTAAAACGTTTTGGCGGTGAAAGTGTACTGGCTGGTAACATCATCGTTCGTCAACGTGGCACCAAATTCCACGCAGGAACTAACGTTGGTTGCGGGAAAGACCACACTCTGTTTGCTTTAACTGATGGTAAAGTTCAGTTTGAAGTTAAAGGCCCGAAAAACCGTAAATATATCAGCATCGTTGCTGAATAATTTTTCGCGTTAGGTCTTACGGATTCAAGCCCTGCAATTCTTTGCGGGGCTTTTTACATTCTGATTCTGAGTAAACCATCTGGATAAGTATGAATACTAAACAGCAGACGGGGATCGGTCTTTGTCTGGCGCTGACTACGGCAGTTTGCTGGGGTGCGTTACCGATAGCCATGAAACAGGTTCTGGTGGTGATGGAACCTTATACGATTGTTTGGTATCGCTTTATTATCGCTTCGATTGGACTCGGCATTATTCTGTCATACCGTAAGAATTTACCGCCAATGCGGGTTTTCCGGCATCGGCGTTGGTGGGTTTTGCTACTGATTGCAACAGCTGGGTTATTAGGCAATTTTGTTTTCTTTAGCTCGTCTCTGCAATATCTGAGTCCGACGGCGTCTCAGGTTATCGGGCAGCTTTCTCCTGTTGGTATGATGTTCGCCAGCGTACTTATCCTAAAGGAAAAGATGCGTGGCACGCAGGTCATTGGTGCGATCATGCTGATCTGTGGCCTGATTTTGTTCTTTAATACCAGCCTGATTGAGATCTTTACCCGACTGACGGACTACACGCTGGGTGTACTGCTTGGCGTTTGCGCCTCGGCGGTATGGGTATCCTATGGCGTAGCGCAGAAGGTGCTGCTGCGGCGTCTAACCTCACAGCAAATTCTGTTTCTGCTGTACGTGCTGTGTGTCGTCTTCATCACGCCCTTTACCAAGCTTGAAGCTATCTTCCAACTGAGCAACTGGCAGCTTATCTGCCTGCTATTCTGCGGCGCAAATACATTAATTGGGTATGGCGCGTTGGCGGAGGCGATGGCGCGCTGGCAGGCATCGCAGGTTAGCGCGGTCATTACGTTGACACCGCTATTTACGCTGTTGTTTTCCGATCTTCTGGCGTTAGGGTGGCCGACTTTCTTTGCTGCCCCCGTGCTGAACTGGGTTGGCTATCTGGGCGCCTTTGTCGTGGTTGCTGGTGCTATGTTTTCTGCTATCGGCCATCGCTTCTTTCCTGGCAAGAAAGAACCTGTGCCGCCATTGATGGTGCAGAAGTAGCCTGAAAAAACACGTATTGCAGCAGGTCGCGGTCGCCTTTTGACATTCTGCATGTGTTGCTTATTTTTAATACAGATGAAATTATTGGAGCAGGCAGGTACAATCCGCTCCTTTGCTGGAATGCGTTCTGGTGCGTCAGTTTTTTTTAATGGTGGGTAGAATTACGCTACATGCCGTAAAATCAAAAAGTTACGCCAAGAAGAACCAATAACAAGCCTAAAACACGTAGATATTCTCTATTGGTTTTTTGCGGAGAGAATCAATGAAGTTTGTAGATGAAGCCACAATTCTCGTTGTGGCAGGCGATGGCGGTAACGGTTGTGTTAGCTTTCGCCGTGAAAAATATATTCTAACGGCGGCCCAGATGGCGGTGACGGTGGTGACGGCGGCGACGTTTATCTGCTGGCTGACGAAAACCTGAACACGCTGATCGATTACCGTTTTGAAAAATCTTTCCGCGCGGAGCGTGGACAAAACGGTCAAAGCCGTGACTGTACGGGTAAGCGCGGCAAAGATATTACGATTAAAGTCCCTGTCGGTACCCGTGTTTTGGATCAGGGTACTGGCGAGGTGCTGGGCGATATGACGCGTCATCAGCAGAGTTTGATGGTCGCGAAAGGCGGCTGGCATGGTTTAGGTAACACGCGTTTTAAATCATCCGTCAACCGTGCTCCTCGCCAGAAGACCAGCGGTACGAAAGGTGAAGAACGTGAGCTGGCTCTGGAACTGCTGTTGCTGGCTGACGTGGGAATGTTGGGTCTGCCGAACGCGGGTAAATCGACTTTCATCCGTGCGGTATCAGCAGCGAAGCCAAAGTTGCCGATTATCCATTTACCACGCTGGTGCCGAGCCTTGGCGTAGTCCGTATGGATAGCGAGCAGAGCTTTGTTGTGGCGGATATTCCTGGGTTGATCGAAGGAGCATCCGACGGTGCCGGACTGGGGATTCGTTTCCTGAAACACCTTGAACGCTGCCGTGTTCTGCTGCACTTGGTTGATCTGGCGCCGATTGATGAGTCCGATCCGGTTGAAAATGCCAAAATCATTATCAACGAGTTAGAGCAGTATGGTGCGGGTTTAGCTGAAAAGCCGCGTTGGCTGGTTTTCAACAAAGTGGATTTGATCGACAAGGCTGAAGCGGAAAAACGTGCCAAAGAGATTGCGACGGCATTTGGCTGGGAAGGGAAATACTACCTGATTTCTGCTGCGAACCGTGAAGGTGTCACTCCACTTTGCTGGGACGTGATGAGCTTCCTGAAAGCCAATCCGAAAGTGACGGCGATTGCCGAAAGCGCGCCGGAAAAAGTTGAGTTCATGTGGGATGATTATCATCGCCAACAGCTGGCTGAAATAGAAAAAGAAGCCGAAGAAGAGTGGGATGATGATTGGGACGATGAAGATGATGAAGGCGTTGAGATTATCTATCAAAAATAATTCGTTCTTCTGCTAGTTAATTCTCGCTTATTGCGGCCTTATCCCATCAGGGTAAGGCCGCATTCTTATTTTAGTTGCTCTGATAAATGTCTTTGTAGAGGCGACTTTCAAATCTCACCAGAGGGACACGGCGCGCGCGTTGGTCTTCTGGCGGCACGGCATAACCGGACAGGAACTGAACGAATGCCATACGCTGGCCGCTCGCGGTGGTAATGAACCCTGCCAAATTGTATACACCCTGCAGTGCCCCTGTTTTCGCCGAAACCTTGCCATCAACGCCAGCTTCATGCAGACCGCCACGATAACGCAGCGTGCCGTCATAGCCAGAAAGTGGAAGCATGGTGATGTAATTCAGTTCATTATCGTGCTGTGCGATGTACTGCAATACCTGCATCATCGTTTCTGGCGAGATCAGGTTGTGTCGTGACAGGCCTGAACCATCGACAACAATGCTGTTTCCTAAATCTACACCAGCTTTTTGACGCAGGATCTGGCGTACGGCATCCGCACCTGCGCGCCATGTACCCGGCACGCTAAAACGCTCATGTCCAATGGTACGAAAAACCGTATCGGCAATCATGTTGTCCGATTTTTTCAGCATGATAGTGAGCAGGTCGTGCAGTGGAGCAGACTGTGTCTGAGCCAGCACGCTCCCCGCTGCCCCTGGCTGCGTCTGACGACGAAGACTGCCTTTTATGCGTATATCTGCCTGCTGTAGCTCATCTTTAACAATAGCGCCGGCATAGCTGGCGCCATCCTGAATGGCGAACGCCAGCGGAAGCGGCTCTGTGCGCTGAGTCAAACAGCCTGTAAGCGTAAAGCGATTTAGTTCTCCAGGCACCACATCCAGCTCGCAGTATTGCGCATCAGATGAGCCCTTAGCCAGCGTACGGACCTCGCTGAACATTTGCACCGGATAATAGGAGGCGACGCGGATAAACGCATTATCACCCGCTTTAGGCGCGCTGTAGAGTGAGACAGAGAAACAGTTACGATCAACAATCGCGGCGCCCGGAGGGGCGCTGAAGCATTGCGTCATGTCGTTCCACGGCCAGCCCGGTGCTTTATCGTGACTGGCGAATACCGACGTGTCGATCAACACATCCCCGGCGATTTCCTTTATCCCGCGCTTTCTTAATTCCTGCACCATGTTCCGTATTTGCTGGCGCTTAAGCGTTGGATCGCCGCTAAACCGTACGATGAGGTTACCGTTCAGAATACCGCTAGTGACAGGGCCATGGCTTTCCATCGTAGTGATGAATCGATAGTCTGGACCCAATTGCAGTAATGCAGCTAATGCGGTTATCACCTTTTGTGTGCTGGCGGGAAGCGCCATTTGCTGGCTATTGAAGGCCATGCTGGGTGTTGTTGAGCCAACTTTTTGTACCAATAGCGCCAGATTGGCACCGTCTGGTAAATATTGGCGATGATCCTCAACAGAAGCTGCATTGGCATGCAGAACAAAAGCGCAGGCAAGTCCGGTAACAATCGATGAAAAACGCATAATCTCAGCTAAGAACGGGGTAACGTGTGGTCATACTACGGCGCAACAAGGTCTAAAGTAAACGATGACCCTCATTGAACTCTGGGGTAAAATACGTATCAAAATGCAAAACCGCTGCCAGCCTGGAAATTTTGTTCCGGGGCTGGTTGCTTTTGCTTTATGTCCAGTGAGGACTGGCACGTTGCAGAGACTCCGTCGCCTTTGATTTTTAGCGCGTCAGGATGACGATTATTTGAGTCTTACGGACTTTTTTAGAGGTATAGACAATATGAAACAATTTCCGATGACCCTGCGTGGTGCTGAAAAATTGCGCGAAGAGCTTGACCACCTGAAATCTGTGCGTCGACCTGAAATTATTGCGGCCATTGCCGAAGCGCGTGAGCACGGCGATCTGAAAGAAAATGCGGAATACCACGCCGCACGTGAGCAGCAAGGCTTTTGTGAAGGACGCATTCAAGACATTGAAGCTAAGCTGTCTAACGCACAGGTTATCGATGTCACGAAGATGACGGCGAACGGGCGTGTTATTTTTGGCGCCACTGTGACCGTGATGAATCTGGATAATGAGGAAGAACAAACCTACCGGATCGTTGGCGATGACGAGGCGGATTTTAAGCAGAATCTGATCTCTGTAAATTCCCCGATCGCGCGTGGTCTGATCGGCAAAGAGGAAGATGACGTTGTGGTCATCCGTACGCCGGGCGGCGACGTGGAATATGAGATCCTGAAGGTCGAATATCTATAAATTTTGCTGGGTTGTTGATTAAAACAGCAAAAATTGTAAAAAAAAAAAAAAGGCCGCTTGCGGCCTTTTCTCTAACCGAGAGGCATGGCACCTTTCCGTTAAAACTGAGTATCCTGAAATAAAAAGTGTTATCGTGGTAACACAATTTTACGTTCTTTCGCAGGACGGTAGAGCACCAGCGTGTGGCCGATGACCTGAACGTTAGCGGCACCCGTTTCACGAACAATTGCCTCGACAATCAAGGCTTTGGTTTCGCGATCTTCTGTCGCTACTTTTATCTTGATCAGTTCGTGATGCGCCAATGCTTGTTCGATCTCAGCCAAAACACCTTCGGTGAGACCGTTATTGCCCAGCATGACAACCGGTTTTAGCGGATGTGCCAAGCCTTTCAGGTGTTGTTTTTGTTTATTACTTAGGTTCATTGTCTTTTTTACTTAGGTTGGGATTGAAAACGGGTCATTCTACCGCCATCTCATGATTATAACCAATTTGACTGTTCTGATTGGTAATATGTGAGAAGTTTCTCCCCACCACGAGCGTGTTACTGAGAATAGTTGGAAAATCGATGGCGAATAAAAAGCGTTCTGCAAGTTCCAGTCGCTGGTTGCAGGAACACTTTAGCGATAAATATGTGCAGCAGGCCCAGAAAAAAGGGCTGCGCTCGCGTGCTTGGTTTAAACTTGACGAAATACAGCAGAGCGACAAACTGTTTAAACCCGGTATGACGGTTGTGGATTTAGGCGCTGCACCTGGCGGTTGGTCACAGTATGTGGTCACGCAAATCGGTGGAAATGGTCGAATTATCGCGTGCGATATTTTACCGATGGATCCGATTGTCGGCGTCGATTTCCTGCAAGGGGACTTTCGTGATGAACTGGTCCTCAAAGCCTTGCTCGAAAGGGTTGGCGATAGCAAAGTTCAGGTGGTGATGTCTGACATGGCCCCTAACATGAGTGGTACACCAGCCGTTGATATTCCGAAGTCGATGTATCTGGTTGAATTAGCACTTGGTATGTGTCGGGATGTATTAGCGCCAGGCGGAAGTTTCCTGGTGAAAGTGTTTCAGGGAGAAGGCTTTGATGAATACCTGCGGGAAATTCGCTCCCTGTTTACGAAAGTGAAAATTCGTAAACCAGACGCCTCACGTGCCCGGTCTCGTGAAGTGTATATTGTAGCGACAGGGCGGAAACTGTAGTACCCTAACGCTGTTTTTTAACACAGTTGTAATATGAGGTTAATCCCTTGAGTGACATGGCGAAAAACCTAATTCTCTGGTTAGTCATCGCAGTGGTGCTGATGTCTGTTTTCCAGAGCTTTGGGCCCAGCGAGTCGAATGGCCGTAGGGTGGATTATTCAACCTTCTTGACTGAAGTGAATCAGGATCAGGTCCGTGAAGCACGTATTAACGGGCGTGAGATCAGTGTTATCAAAAAAGACAGCAATAGATACACGACTTACATTCCTGTCAATGACCCCAAGCTACTGGATAACCTGCTAACGAAGAATGTGAAAGTCGTTGGTGAGCCACCGGAAGAGCCGAGCTTACTGGCTTCTATCTTTATTTCCTGGTTCCCGATGCTGTTACTGATTGGTGTCTGGATCTTCTTCATGCGCCAAATGCAAGGCGGCGGTGGTAAAGGTGCCATGTCCTTCGGCAAGAGCAAAGCGCGTATGTTGACTGAAGATCAGATCAAGACGACGTTTGCGGATGTAGCCGGTTGCGATGAAGCGAAGGAAGAGGTTAGCGAACTGGTCGAGTATCTGCGTGAACCTAGCCGTTTCCAGAAACTGGGCGGTAAGATTCCGAAAGGCATTCTGATGGTCGGCCCACCGGGAACGGGTAAAACGCTGCTGGCGAAAGCGATCGCTGGTGAAGCGAAAGTGCCTTTCTTTACGATTTCCGGTTCTGACTTCGTTGAAATGTTTGTGGGTGTCGGTGCTTCTCGCGTCCGTGACATGTTCGAGCAGGCGAAGAAAGCCGCACCTTGTATCATCTTTATCGATGAAATCGACGCCGTTGGCCGTCAGCGTGGCGCAGGTTTAGGCGGCGGTCACGATGAACGTGAGCAAACGCTAAACCAGATGCTGGTTGAAATGGACGGCTTTGAAGGCAACGAAGGCATTATTGTTATCGCGGCGACGAACCGTCCCGATGTGCTTGACCCTGCGTTGCTGCGTCCAGGTCGTTTTGACCGCCAGGTTGTGGTTGGCCTGCCAGATGTTCGTGGCCGTGAGCAGATTCTGAAAGTCCACATGCGTCGCGTACCGCTGTCTCCAGATATCGATGCGTCAGTGATTGCACGTGGTACGCCAGGTTTCTCTGGTGCGGATTTGGCTAACCTGGTTAACGAAGCCGCATTGTTCTCTGCTCGTGGCAACAAACGCGTTGTTTCGATGGTTGAATTCGAGAAAGCGAAAGACAAAATCATGATGGGTGCCGAGCGCCGTTCCATGGTTATGACTGAAAAGCAGAAAGAATCGACGGCCTATCATGAAGCGGGGCACGCTATCATCGGTCGTCTGGTGCCAGAGCACGATCCGGTCCATAAAGTGACGATCATTCCACGTGGTCGCGCGCTGGGCGTGACGTTCTTCCTGCCTGAAGGTGATGCGATCAGCGCCAGCCGTCAGAAACTGGAAAGCCAGATCTCTACACTGTACGGTGGTCGACTGGCCGAAGAAATCATTTACGGCGTGGAGCATGTTTCGACTGGTGCGTCCAATGACATCAAAGTCGCCACGTCGATTGCTCGTAACATGGTGACGCAATGGGGTTTCTCTGAAAAACTGGGTCCATTGCTTTATGCGGAAGAAGAGGGCGAAGTATTCCTCGGCCGCTCTGTAGCAAAAGCCAAGCACATGTCAGATGAAACGGCGCGTATCATCGATCAGGAAGTGAAATCGCTGATTGAACGCAACTACGTGCGTGCTCGTGAGCTGTTGATGGCTAATATGGACATCCTTCACTCAATGAAAGATGCGTTGATGAAGTATGAAACCATTGATGCGCCGCAGATTGACGATTTGATGGGGCGTAAGAAAGAGGTGCGTCCGCCAGCGGGTTGGGAAGCGTCTCGTTCTGACAACGATTCCGGCAACAGCGGTGGGACGCCTAAAGCTCCTACGCCAGTGGATGAGCCGCAAACGCCTAATCCTGGTAACACCATGTCTGAGCAAGCGGACGACAAATAATTCGCCTGCAATTGATATCGGTAACTCACGAAACCCCAGCTCAGGCTGGGGTTTTTTACTGGGAATGCTCTTCGAATCACATTTCATGCTAACCACACCAGAATGCGGAGGTAAATCATGCAACTGGTTGCCAGAGACTCAACGCTGGATCTTTCCTGCCCACACGTTATGGGCATTCTTAACGTTACACCTGACTCTTTTTCCGATGGCGGCAAACACAACAAGCTCGATGCTGCACTACTGCACGTTCAGGAGATGGTGACCGCTGGCGCGACCCTGATCGATATCGGCGGTGAATCAACGCGCCCTGGGGCGGATGAGGTGAGTACGGAAGAAGAGCTGGAACGTGTGGTTCCGGTCGTTGAAGCCATCGCTAAGCGGTTTGACGTCTGGATCTCGGTTGATACCTCGAAGCCGGAAGTGATGACTGCGTCAGCGCAGGCAGGCGCACATCTGATTAATGATATTCGCGCTTTGCAAGAGCCCGGCGCTCTGGAAGCGGCGGCGGCAACAGGTTTGCCGGTATGCCTGATGCACATGCAGGGAATGCCGAGAACTATGCAGCACAAACCGCATTATGATGACCTGATGCAAGACATCGGAAATTTCTTGCAACAGCAAATCGATCGCTGTGTGAACGCCAATATTCCGAAAAGTAAGCTATTGCTGGATCCTGGGTTCGGATTCGGTAAGAATCTTGCCCATAATTATGCGCTTCTGACTCGCCTGAGCGAGTTACATCGTTTTGAACTGCCTCTTCTGGTGGGGATGTCGAGGAAATCCATGATTGGACAACTCCTCAATGTGCCACCTGCGCAGCGTGTTCATGGCAGCGTCGCCTGCGCAGTGATCGCGGCAATGCAGGGAGCACAGATTATTCGCGTGCACGATGTTAAAGAAACGGCTGATGCCATGCGCATTGTTGAGGCCACCCTTTCTGCGAAGGAATAAAAAGAGATGAGTAACCGCAAATATTTTGGTACCGATGGCGTACGTGGCAAGGTTGGCGATACGCCGATTACACCTGACTTTGTGCTTAAACTGGGTTGGGCCGCTGGGAAAGTGCTCGCACGACATGGTTCTCGTAAGATTATTATCGGCAAAGATACCCGCATTTCTGGTTACATGCTGGAGTCTGCGCTGGAAGCTGGGCTGGCTGCTGCGGGTTTGTCGGCTTCTTTTACTGGCCCGATGCCGACGCCTGCGGTTGCTTATCTCACCCGCACGTTCCGTGCAGAAGCGGGTATCGTTATTTCTGCTTCTCATAACCCGTATTACGACAACGGGATTAAATTCTTCTCAATTGACGGTACCAAGCTGCCAGATGACGTAGAAGAAGCGATAGAAGCTGAACTGGAAAAACCGCTGACGTGCGTTGAGTCTGCTGAATTAGGCAAAGCCAGCCGCATTGTTGACGCTGCCGGACGCTACATCGAGTTTTGTAAGGGGACGTTCCCGAGTGAACTGAGCCTCAATGGTTTAAAGATTGTCGTCGATTGCGCCAATGGCGCTACCTATCATATCGCCCCCAGCGTATTGCGCGAGCTTGGTGCTAAAGTCATTGCGATTGGCTGTGAACCGGATGGCATGAATATCAATGAAGAGTGCGGGGCGACCGACGTCAGGCAGCTACAAGCTCGCGTACTGGCTGAAAAAGCGGACGTTGGGCTGGCCTTTGACGGCGATGGCGATCGGCTCATCATGGTCGACCATTTGGGCAACAAAGTGGATGGCGACCAGATTCTGTATATCATCGCCCGTGAGGGCTTACGCCAAGGGCAACTGCGCGGCGGTGCGGTGGGCACGCTGATGAGTAACATGGGGCTTGAAGTTGCATTAAAACAACTCGGCATCCCGTTTGCTCGCGCCAAGGTGGGCGACCGCTATGTATTAGAAATGATGCAGGCAAAGGGTGGCGCATTGGTGCAGAAAACTCCGGCCATGTGATCCTGCTGGACAAAACGACGACGGGCGACGGTGTAATTGCCGGTTTGCAAGTACTTACCGCGATAGTGAGAAACCATATGAGCCTGCATGATTTATGCAGCGGTATGAAGCTGTTTCCACAGATCCTGGTCAACGTACGGTTTACGGGTGAAAACGATCCGCTGGAAGACAAAAATGTGCAGCAGATTACGCAGGATGTGGAAAAGAATTGGCCGGACGCGGGCGGGTACTGCTGCGTAAATCCGGTACTGAGCCGCTTATCCGCGTCATGGTTGAGGGTGAACACGAAGAGACCGTCATCGCGCTGGCAAACCGTATTGCCGATGCGGTGAAAGCTGTCAGCTGAGGGCTTTTTGATTCACCAATCAGGTAGATAAGGCTTTCGATAGGTGTCTCGTGTCGAAAGCCGCTGTTTTTTTCTGCAATCAACCTGCTGTGACCAAATTACCCTTGCGTACGTTACATCCTTTAGTTAGTATTCAGACCCGCTTGATAAGGGATGTTCGAGACATCTGACTTGCGGAATGACGCGCGGTTTACCGCCAGAATATAGCATTCTCCATGAGACATGGGGAAACGGTTAACAGGTACGACTATGTACGAAGCTCTATTAGTGATTTTCCTGTTAGTATCGATCGGGCTGGTTGCCTTGATCATGCTTCAGCAGGGTAAAGGTGCTGATATGGGAGCGTCGTTCGGAGCAGGTGCTTCTGCCACTTTGTTCGGTTCGAGCGGCTCTGGTAATTTCATGACCCGCATGACGGCGATACTGGCGACTCTGTTCTTCATTATCAGCCTCGTACTGGGCAACCTGAGCTCGCTGCAGAAAAAAGGCGGCGCTTGGGACAACCTGAGCCAGCCTGAAAAAGCCGAGCAGACGACGACGCCTGCTGCGCCTTCAACGCCGGCGAGTGACATTCCGAAGTAAGTGTTTTAAAGTAGTAATTGTGATGCCGTGGTGGTGGAATTGGTAGACACGCTACCTTGAGGTGGTAGTGCCCGATTGGGCTTACGGGTTCAAGTCCCGTCCTCGGTACCAACATAAAAAATAGACGTCAATGGACGTCTATTTTTTTTGTCTTTAATTTCTGGTCTCAGCCTTACAGACGCACCAGTTGCTTGCCAAAGTGTTTGCTGTCCAATAAGTCGATAAAGGCTTGGGGCGCATTCTCTATTCCCTCAATAATGTTCTCGCGATATTTTAATCTCCCTTTCTCCACGGCATCGAGTAGCCAAATGTCCGCTTCTGCGTAGTCTTTGAACCACTCGGTGACGAGAAAAAGCGGCTCAGAGGGGCTTCGGGTAAAGAAGAGAAAAATGCCACCGGGCTTGAGGCGTCAACCTCATTTCCTTGATTATAGATCGCCGCGCTGCCACAAACGGGGACTCTTGCGCCTTCGTTGAGCAGTTTGGCCACGAAAAGTGAGACTCTGCCGCCAACGTTTTCAAAATAGATATCAATCCCGTTAGGCAGGCGGCCCGCAAGGCTTGGTTTAAGTCATCTGCTTTATAATTAATGCAGGCGTCAAAGCCTAATGTGTCAACGACATAGCGACACTTTTCTTCGCTACCAGCCAGACCGACAACCCGGCACCCAGCCTGTTTACCGAGTTGACCGACGACGGATCCGACCCCCTGAGGCTGCCGATACCACCAGCGTTTCTCCCGCTTTGGGTCTGGCTATTTTATTCAGACCAAAATAAGCGGAACGTCCCGGTGTTCCGACTACGCTGAAAAAATCGAAGGTGACAGCGTCGTTGACGGTAGACGATGAGTAATAAAATCCTGCGGCGTACCGACATAATATTTCTGCCAGCCTGAAAAAGTGAACACGCAGTCCCCAACCTGAAAGTGTGGATTCTTCGTTGCTACAACGTAGCCTATCGTTTCACCTTGAATGACCTCGCCCTGTTTGATCGGGCTTACATAGGCCGTATTCTTGTTAAGCCGTGGACGCGTATAAAGATCAATGGATAACCATTTGTTTTCAATTAGATATTCTCCAGGTTGTAGTGCATTAATATGGCGTTCTTCGAACCTGAAATGCTCTAGCTGCACAGGGCCATCAGGATGGTGATCCAGTACAATCAGCTTGTTTTCTAACGGACTCATAATATTCCCTATATTTATCATTTATTCGGTGATGCACTACCTGTTGAGTGACTCAGGAAGCGTTATCATGTGCGTGCGAGGTCCAACGATGCTTTGGCCACCGGAAACTGAAAATCACCAGCAGTAGCGTAAGCGGCCATCCGCTGATGAGGACAAGGGTATCCATCGGTAATCCGGGCTGGCGTGAAAGCAGGTAAATGATGATGGCTTTCACCAAGTAGACGAGAATCCAGACCAGTGACACTTCATTCCAGACTCTGACATACTGCGGCGTGCCATAAACGGGGAGCGTCTTAAGGTCTGGCGTAGCTTGTTCCGCCAGAATTTGTATGACCGGACGTCCCTTGATGCTGTAAATGGTAAAAATAATCACGGTGGAAAGTGCACCGCTGATCGATAAAAAGACACTCTCCTGATGGATACCAAGCAGCATTATTCCTTCGAGATAAAGGTAGTGACTAAGCCCCGAAACCAGAATGAGTGCAATGATTGGCAGATAGCCCTGCCAACGGCTGAATAATTGCAGGATACCGGAATAGATCGCGGTAATTAACAGCGCGCTGCCCGCCCCCGATTGTAAGAATGCGATGTTGTAAATAATGACCGGTATGATAATGGTCAGAAGCGCATCGCGTGATATCAGATATCGCCAAACGGTTAACGACGGGGGATGGCCCATGTTTTCTCCTCGCTTACGTCATAAAGCCGCCGTTCTGGGTTTGAAACCACAGACGGCGGATGTGTTATCGCAATACTTTCTTGAGCTGTTCGGCTATACGCGAAATATGTGGGGCGTTCATCATTGAAATATGGTCGCCGGATGTCGGCAGTACCGTCAGGCAGCCTGACGTAAAGCGACTCCACCCCAGACCAGACTCCGGCAGGCGGATGCGGCCGGGCAAAATATCCTCCGCCTCGACGACCAGTACATCACCTGAGTAGGGCTCACTACGGTAAGCGTCCGTTGCATAGATATGGGTTTGCAGGATAGTGAGAAAATCTTGAAACGCTTTGGGTCCAATTGACTCAGGAACCAGCCCCGCCCGTTTAAATTCAGCCAGAAAGCGTGACGTGCGTTGTGCGTTGCTCATGTCTGCAAGTGACTGCTCTGACAGATCGAAAGACGTTCCGGTAAACAGAGCCACTTTATGCGCAAAGTACGCCAGACGTTCAGTCTCGTGCATGTCTGCTGAACCGTCGATGTTGATCTCTGGAGCAGGTTGATCCAGGACTAATACCGTGGGGGTTATGCCTTTTGCCGCGAGTTGTTGTGACATTTCAAAGGCAATGGTTGCGCCGAGAGACCACCCACCCAGAACCAAACGAGAGTGATGAACGATGTCGCCTGCCTGTGAGAGGTAGAACGCGGCAAGTGCTTTGATATCGGCGTTATAAGGCTGGTTGACGCTGAAATCAGGCACCTGAATACCGTAGACGGGGTAGCTCTCGCCCAATTCACGCGCCAGCGCGGAATAGCACAGCACGTTACCGCCAGCTGGGTGGATCAAAAGCAACGTGGGTTTATTTTCTGGCTGACCACGGTTGATTGTCACCCTTGCGGCTTGAGTCTGGGTTCCTTTTTCGTCAATCACACGCGCCAACTGCGCAATGCTGCTGTTTTCGAACAGTTGCCCCAGAGACAGAGAGGTGCCGAAGTGCTGATTAATGTTCAGGATGAGCTTTAATGCACTGAGAGAATTCCCGCCAAGCGTGAAGAAACTCTCCTGCGTATCAATGGCATCGTTTTGTAAAATATCACGGTAAATGTCATGCAGGTCGCGTTCGCGCTGATTCTCTGGGGTATGAAGCGATTCGCGCTTTTCCGCTGAGGGCAGAGGTAACGCGGCATAGTTTATCTTACCGCTGGCGGTTAATGGCATCGCCTCTAGCCATACCCAGCGTTCGGGCTGCATATAGTCTGGCAGTTTCTTTTGCAGTGCTGCTTTTACCTCGGTCTGATGAGCGTCGGTAATACCGCACACATAGGCGGTTAAAACGGCTTCTCCGTGGGGAAGCGTGTTTTGTTTAATCGCTACGTGAGTCGCATTAGCGACCTGTTGTAATGCCTGTTCGATCTCTGCCAGCTCAACGCGGTAGCCGCGCACTTTAACCTGGCGATCCAAACGGCCCATAAATTCAAGATTGCCGTCAGGCAGGAAGCGACCTTTGTCACCGCTACGATAAAGCCGCTCACCCTCAAGGTAAGGGTGGGGGATAAAGCGTGTGTGATTTTGCTCCGGTAGGCCGATGTATCCTTCCGCCACATGTGAACCACCCAGATAAATTTCACCCGGCAGACCGGCAGGAACTAACTGGTGATAAGGATCGAGCAGCAGGACATGGCTATCGGACAGGGGTTTACCGATGGGTAAGTAGTCACCGGAGAGCGCGCTAAGATCCTCTGGTACCGGATAGGTAGTGACACCGACCGTACACTCGGTTGGGCCATAATGGTTCAGAATGCGGCAAGGAGGATGGAACTCACGTACGCGTTTGATGAGCGACAGAGGAACGCGTTCTCCGCCGATGACCAACAACTGACGAGGTAATAACGCCTCGGCCTGCGGTGACGTCAGTAATGTCGCTAAATGGGACGGTGTGATCTTGATACAATCGACGGGATAGTGCGCCAGATAAGCGAATAGTTTCTGTGGATCGCGGAGTAACTCCGTCGTGATTACGTCCAATTGGCCCTGATGGATCAGTGCGGGGAAGAGCACCGTGTGTGCCAAATCGGTGGTGAAGGATGAAAACATGCCGTAGCGGGCATCGGACGGTAGGTTGAGCACGGGCTGAATAGCCTGACAGTAGTGGCTTAGCTGTGAGTGTTTGACCTGAACGCCCTTAGGTTTGCCGGTACTGCCCGAGGTATAAATGATGTAAGCCGGACCATCCGTAATCTGTGGCTGCGATGGGTTGCTTACCGGCATCATACTGCGATTTTGTCTTACGTAGACGCAGGGGAGTATGTCACCGGGCGTCTGTTCGTCGATGATGACACAGCGGGCGGTAGAGTTTTGCAGGATGAACTCAACCTGTTGTGCAGGAAGCTCCATATCGACTGGGACATAGCATCCGCCTGCTTTTAACACGGCCAGAATCGCGACGACGTAATACTCGCTTTTAGGCATAAATAACGCGACACACTCCCCATGAGCGAGCCCGTCTTTCTGTAGCTGATGAGCCAACTGGTTCGCCCGTTCATTGAGCTGAGCGTAGGTCAGTGTGCGTCCTTCACAGCGAACCGCGATAGCATTCGGCCTCTGCTGTGCCTGTTGTTCAAACTGCCGATGAACGGTTGGTGGGAGCGTGTTAGCGGTTGGGCGGCATTGTGCAATCGTCGCGCTACGTTCTTCGTCACCTAACAGCGAAATCTCCCGTACGGTGAGCTGCGGTTGGTTAATTAAGGTCTCAAGCATCGTCCGCAAGTCATTCAGCATGCGTTGGATGGTATTGCTGGAAAATAACGCGCTGCTGTAGTTCATGGTGAACAGTAGGCCGTCGCTATCTTTATCTTCTTCTACCCATAAGTTGAGATCCAGTTTGGCCGTGCCGTAATCCACTTTTAACGGTTTATATTTGAACCCGCCATGGCTGCTGTGAAAATGGGGAAAGACCTGATACGTCAAGATTGCCTGGAAGATTGGATTGATCTGGGGATTACGCACATAGGTAATCTCATCCAGAATATAGTTGAACGGCACATCCTGGTATCTCAGGGTTTCTTCGCATTCGACGCGTACGTCTTCAATCAGCGAAGCGATACTGGCATCAGGATCGATATCAAAACGTAGTGGTAGGGTATTCATGAATAGCCCCATCATGTTTTGCGTGGCAGATAAATTGCGGTTGGCAAACGGTGCGCCGATGATGATTTCCTGCTGCCCGCTATATTTATGCAGCAGGAGTTGGTATGCCGTGAGGATAACGTGGAATTGCGTTGCCTGATGCCGTGCCGCACAGTTTTGCAAACGCTGGCAGAAAGAGGAGTCAAAGAACTGGCTTATGATGCCGCCTGCGGTGCTCATTTTAGCTGGACGAGGGAGTCCGTTGCCAGCTCTAACTGCCCCGTGATGCCGTCCAGCTTCTTCGCCCAGTAGGCAAGACCGGTTTGGTATTCGCCCTCGCTATACCACCGATCTTCCGCCAGTGCGTAATCGGCAAACTGGAGCGTTTTCTCGATAGGTAATGTCCCTCCTTGCAACAAACGAAAATAGTTTTCCATCAGCATTTTGAAGAACACATTGACCGTCCATCCATCGGAAATAATGTGATGAAAAGTCAGGAACAGGACATAATCGTGCTGATGGGTTTTGGTCATATGGAGATAAACCAATGGGCCATTCTCCAGATCAAAAACAATATTTCCTTTCGCTTTGGCCGTTTCTGAAACGTATTTTTCAATATCTTCTTCGCTGAACGCGGAGATATCCTCGAAGCTAAACGGAAAAGACATATCGTTGGCGATGTGTTGGCACACATCGTTATCGACCAGCCGGAATGTCGTACGCAGAATGTCATATTGTTGCATCAGATAGTCGAGCGTTTGCTGTACGCGCCGCGGCTCCATGTCGTGCTCGATTCTGCAGGCAAGCACATACGGATTATTATAGACCAGGCTATCGTCAAGGTATTGGGAGAGCATCCAGATACGCTTCTGCGCGCTGGTCATGGGGAAATGGACTCTTCCTGGAGTTGCGTGCGGAGTAATGGTTTTACTTGAGGATGTATGGCTCGTTTTCTTCTTTTCTCTTGCCAGCTTTTTGAGTTCATCCAGGCTAAGCGAGGTCAGTTTTGCGGTGGGAAGCTGCGTCATTATCGAGTCTCATTTTGTGACATTCGGTTTTTACAGCAGCGGCCGCCTTCGAGATACATACCGAAGGCGGCCGTGCGCTTATTCCTGCAATAAGGTTTCCAGTTCAGTAAGGATCAGCGCTGCTAACCCTTGCACGGTCTGGTTCTGGTAAAACAGATCAACGCGGATATCGATTTCAAAGATGCCGGAAACGGTAGAAACGACCTGTACTGCCAGTAGTGAGTTACCGCCCAGTTCAGTAAAGCTGTCATTAACGCCGATACCCGAAATCCCCAGAATGGACTGCCAGACTTTGACGATCTCTTTCTCAATGTCATTTTCTGGCGCAACGTAATCCACAGAGAGAGCGGGTCTGGCATACCCTTCCGTAGCATCGCTATCCTGCAAGATGAATTCAGGCGTTTCCTGCTCAGGGATCGACTCATAAATGAGCTGGTCCAGATCGCTGGTAACGACGACTAACTGTTCAAATTCCAGATGTGCGAGCTGGCGTTTTATTGCATCCAGCCCTTCTGGCAACAGAATGTCTTTATCTGCCAGATTCACTTTTACTGCGGCTATCGCTGCCGTTGATGTGTTTTCGGATGTCGCGAGCTGGTTGCCCATCGTCATCTTCATCAGCGTGTAGTTTTCCAGTACCAGCAGCGGAACGCCCTCTGGTGAAAGGAACGTGATATCCATGACGATGGCGTTATCCTGCGGCTGATAAGCCTGCTTGAGCCTGGCGTGGACGTAGCACTCTTTCCCCAGTGGCGATAAGAAGGTCATCTTGCCATAGCTGATAGGCAGGAAATTCTCCTGTGTAATCAATGACAGGCAGGATATTGCCGTGGCATCAATCACTGCGGGATGGTACGGGTAGCGGGTAAGGTCGTGCGTATAGTCGTCCTTCAGCACTTTGTGTATCAGCCATTCGTTATGGCCCTGAACGATCTCGCGGTGGTTGTTCCAGCGCTGGCTGAACGACAGGAAATTTTCGCCCGTGTTGGCATTATCCAGCTCAGTGATAAACGGCGCGTAGGGAACCTGCGTGGTGCAGCGTTGTTTAATGGCGTCAATCGATTGTGGTGTAAGGTCAGCCGTTGGGGCGCCGTGGCCGATTCCCCGAACGCGTGCTCTTGCCATGCCAGTTCAAGTACACCCCGAGTCTTGAGGCTGAATTTATAGCCTTTCCCTTCTGATGTGATGAATAGCCTCATCTGTCGTGGCCAGGTATCGGTATAGATAACGGGCTTAGTCAGCATCAGATTTTTGACCTGAAGGCTTTCCTGAGGCTTAAAGCACGTCATGAACTCATGCAGCAGCGATAAGATTGTCGCGCCCACCAGTGAGGGCTGCTTCGCGAGGCGGTGCTCATCGATGACCCAGTCTTGCACGGTGAGATTGACCTGATAGCTTTCCTGCATGCCTTCGCGCTCAAGATAGGTCAGCAGGCTTCCTTTGGTTTCCTCAACAGCAGCCTGCTTGCTGTTTTTCTTCTCCTGTAACTGCTTGTCCCAACGGGCAGCCATTCCCACATCGCCCCATTTTCCCCAGTTCAGCGAAACGGTACGTCCGCGCCGGTGCTGGTTGCGGTAATGCGCAAACGCATCCATAAACGCATTACCCGAGCAATAATCAATGCGGGCTTCGTCGCCGACAATGGAGGTGATGGAAGAGAATAAAATAAAGAAGTCAGGCTGTTTGTCCTGTAGCAGTTCATCCAAAATGAGCGAACCTGCGACTTTGGGATCGAGCACGTTGGCGCAATCGGCGTCATTTTTCAGCGGAATGATGCCGCCGCCGGCTACACCTGCGGTGTGGAACACCCCGTCGACCTGCGGGAATGCGGATAACATGTCACGCATACCGTGATAGTCATTCACGTCGACCTGTGCCAGATGTATCGTGTTACCACGGTCTTCCAGACGTAAAACGCTCGCCAGTTTCTCACTGATAGGATCGTCAACCGGATGCTGTTGGATCCAGGCTTGCCACTCTTCACGCGGCGGTAATGCGGCACGGTAGGTCAGAATGATCGTAGCACGACTTTTTCTGACAGATGATTGGCGAGTAGTAACCCTAATCCGCCGAGGCCGCCGGTGATGAGGTAGACGCCGTCGTCTTTCAAGTCCGCAGGTAAACCGAGATCGTCCTGTTTCAGATGGACGGCCTGATAACTTTCTTCCCAGCGCTGATTGCTGCGGTAGGCCACCAGATTACCGTGTGTTGCAATATGGCTTTCTGCTATCAGGCTGTGGGCAAATTCATCAAGCTGTACGGCGTTTTGTTTAAGATCGATATCCACCAGATGGCATTGGACTTCAGGGTATTCGTGATAGAACACGCGTGAAGGCCCTACCAGCAGCGCATTCTCTGGGGAAGCGATGCGCTCGCCCATTACGCTGAATGTGTTGCTGGTGGCGAAAGTGATATGTAGATCGTCCAGCAAATTCTCATTCACCAGTGCCTGCTGGAGATAGAGCGCAGGGTAGAACGTATTCAGCGGTGAGGAGAGATAGGTGTGCTCAAGCGGCTGTACCTGTTCTTCTGCCGTCAGGTTCCATAAATACAGGATACGCGATGGACGTAGCCCTTGCTCCGTCAGGCTTTTCAGTAACCGGACATAGTCGGCGCGTGAAGCTACGTTGAGGGTATATCGGTCTTCGGAAAGCGCTTCCTGATACTGCGTTCCCGGGCTGACGAAAAGACCTTATGCCCATCCTTTTCCAGTATCTGTTTCGTGCGTTCGGCGATGCCTTGTGTATCCGTCAGGAGCAACCAGCAGGTGTTCTCGGTTTCAACGCGTTTACCCGCCATGTATTTCGCTGGAATGGTTTTTTCCAGGTCGGCATATAGAACCAGTCACCGATATCGGCATGTTTCCGCTTTTTAGCCTTAACGGATTGTTCACTCTGCGCGTCAGAGCTGGCTGACGACAGCGCCGGCAGGGCGAAGCGTTTACGTTCGAAAGGATAGCCGGGCAGCGGGATGCGGCGACGGTGCTGTTCTGAATGACGCAGATGCCAGGGAACGTCTACACCACCAGCCCAAAGCGCACCAAGCGTTGAGAGGAGATGCTCGCCGGATAACGCAACATCTTTTGCCGTGGGTAATGAGGCATAAATCAAGGCACCGTCTTCCGCGCTGAAATGCTGCTTGGCGGACGACTCCAGTGAACGCCCCGGTCCAACTTCAAGGAACACGAAGTCATGATGCTCGTCAGCCATCAGCGTTTTGAAGCCATGAGAGAACAGAACGGTGTGGCGAACGTGTCCAACCCAATAATCGCTGCTTTTAGCGATGTCTTCACTCATCCATTCGCCGTTGACGGTCGAGACAATAGGGATTTTCGGCGCATGGAGCTCGATGCTGTCGATGACCTTTTTGAAGGCAGGGAGCATCGGTTCCATCATGTGTGAGTGGAACGCGTGCGAGGTATCCAGGTGTTTACAGAAAATATTGCTGTCTTCCAACTGCTGTTGAAAACGGGCGATATCGTTTGAAGCACCGGCGATGACGCAGAGTCCAGGATAGTTAACCGCGGCAATTTCCAGTTTGCTGCCGTGAAGTTTTGCCTTCAGGCTTTCTTCATCAAGCAGAACCGCAAGCATGTCCCCTGCGGGCAATGCCTGTACCATTTTGCCCCGCAGCGCTACAGCTTTCAGCGCATCTTCCAGTGAGAATACACCGGACAAACACGCCGCTACGTATTCCCCACGCTGTGCCCAATCATGACATCCGGCTGAATGCCCCATGACATCCACAGTTTTGCCAGACTG
This sequence comes from Pectobacterium sp. PL152, assembly GCA_021907015.1. Classification (GTDB taxonomy): domain Bacteria; phylum Pseudomonadota; class Gammaproteobacteria; order Enterobacterales; family Enterobacteriaceae; genus Pectobacterium. The sequence continues at coordinate 3,315,242 of CP091064.1, forward strand.
TACTCCACCACGAACAAGGACGGTTGGGTAAACTGGGTTTCATTGATACGGGACTCGGCGGTATCGTCGCCGTCCTGAAAGATAATAGATGTCAGGTTGACGTCCAGAATCGGTTCCAGGTAGTCACAGCATTGATCCATGCTCGCGCGGAAGACGTCGTAGGTGTCGTACAACTCACGCGCCATATTGACATACTGGTTGCCCTGTCCTGGGAACATAAACACGACGGACTTTTGCTTTTACTCTGCTGGGTCACGACCAGTGACGGCTGATCCAGCTTGGCCAGCAGGGAATCACGATCCTTCCCGATAATGGCCGTGCTGTGTGAGAACTTTTGTCTCCCAACCTGTAGGGTGTAGGCGATATCTGCCAGATTGGCATCGTCATGCGTACTGAGGTAATCGCGCAGGCGGCGTTTCATGTCTTCCAGCGCCGTGCGACTTTTGGCGGAGAAAGGCAAAACCAGCAGGCTGCCGTCATGGGTATCGCCCGATTTTAGCCGCGGGGCGGCTTCCAGAATGACGCAGGCATTGGTGCCACCGACGCCGAAAGAGTTCACTAGTGCACGGTGTGGTGTCTCTGACGGTTCCAGCTCGCTGAGCTCGGTATTCATGATGAACGGGCTGGTTTCAAACTCAATGTTAGGGTTTGGTGATTCAAAATGGAGTGAGGCTGGCAGTTTGCCGGTTTCCAGCGCCAGTGAGGCTTTGATGAGGCTGGCCATGCCTGATGCCGCGTCCGTATGGCCGATGTTGGTTTTCACCGAGCCCAGACGGCAATACTGGGTTTTGTCCGTATATTCCTGAAATGTTTGTGTCAGCGAGGTGAACTCAATCGGATCGCCCAGCGCCGTCGCGGTGCCGTGGGCTTCAACAAAATTGATCGTGGCGGGATCAAGTTGCGCATTGGTGATTGCCTGTTTGGCAACGGCGATCTGCCCGTCGATGCTCGGCGCGGTAAAACCGGCTTTCAGGTTGCCGTCATTATTTACTGCGCCGCCTTTCAGCACGGCGTAAATATGGTCGCCGTCGCGCACGGCGTCGTTCAGGCGTTTTAGTAACACGACGCCAGCTCCGCGGCTGAACACGGTGCCGTTGGCGCGGGAGTCAAAGGCATAGCAGCGGCCATCTGCGGATTCCATACCGCCTTGCATATAAGGATAGCCCCGACGTTCTGGCGTATCTACGGAAACACCGCCTGCAACGATCAAGTCACTTTCCCCGTTCAACAGGCTATTCATGCCCATCACGACGGCGACCATCGCAGTTGAACAGGCGGTCTGTACGTTAACACTTGGCCCTTTGAGGTTGAGCTTGTAAGAAACCCGGGTCGTTACGTAATCTTTATCATTGTTGGTGACGACCGATGCGCCGCTGGCATACTTCTGTACTTCAGGGTGGGCGTTAACTTTACTCAAATGCCAGGCGGTTCCTGTTCCGCCGAAGATGCCAACCTTACCGGGGTAGGTGGCTGGGACGTAGCCAGCATCTTCAAACGCGTGCCAGCAGCATTCCAAAAAGACGCGATGCTGGGGATCCATAATTTCAGCATCGCGCGGTGTGATATCAAAGAAATTAGCGTCAAAGTGCTGTGCGTTACCCAAAATTCCCCGACGGCGAATATAGTTGGGCGAGGCGATCATCTCTTCTTCAATGCCTGACTCCCTCAGTTCTTCTTCACTGAATGTGCTGATCGTCTCCACGCCGTCCAACAGGTTTTGCCAAAATATCGCGGTATCTTCCGCACCGGGAAAGCGGGCCGACATTCCTACAATAGCAATATCCTTATCGCGGAACTGTTCTTGCTGTTTCATTTCATTACCTCACCGTGAATATATTCGCCTCCTTTCACGGCGCAGGCCGTTAACCTTCTCTCGCTGAATATTTCCAGAGAAAGAAAGGTCGACGTCCTACGCCGTGAATATAGAAGGGACAACTAAATTAAACGTGAATTACTTTTGCTACCCGCGATTTCAGCAGTAATCCGGCTGATGATACTTTGCAGGCCAGATGCTGACGGATGTTGCAATGATGCTTTGATTGAAACAGGAATAGCAGGAACAGACTTTGTCCCCAATATTTTCTGACATAAGGGAGGACTTTCTGGCCAATCGCATAATAGTTAGCGGGCTTGGATGAATTTTGGTGACTCAGTACAACTTTAATTGCCGAAGCCACCTTCGCTTTTACTGCTGCGGAATTCAATTGATTTGCAGACATGGTATTACCACCTATTATCAGTGAAATAAGGATGATGAAATGCATTACCCATTACAGGGCGGTTATTCCCCTGGAGCATATACTCGTCATACTTCAAGTTGCATGTGCGTTGGCTACGTTCAGTCACCCGAATCACTTACCTGAGTAAGCTCATCGGGATTCCTTCGCTTGCCGCCTTCCTGAAACTCGAATTATTTAGAGTATCGATACGCTTTTTGGCGTAATTACTTCTTGCTGCTTGATTTCCCAGCGTGTATTTCGCTAATACGTTTGCTTAGCATCTGTACCGTTGGGTATTGGAATAAATCAACAATAGAGATCGGTGACTCTATTTTTTTTTTATTTCGCGATAAACCTTGGACATCAACAGGGAGTTTCCTCCTGCATCGAAGAAATTCTCTTGAATGGAGACCTTCGGATTATTGAGTACGGTCCGCCAGATAGAAATAATATTTTTTCTATCTCGGAAGGTAATATTGCTTTGTCATTTGACATTTTTCACCATTAGTTATTTGCATAGGAACACAGTTTGATTTATCAATTTTTCCATTGGGATGCGTGGGCATTTTTTCCAACGCGACGAAATGGGAAGGCACCATGAAGAAAGGCAGCATCTTGGCAAGGTGTGCTTTTATCTCCTGAATATCGATGCGCTTTTGATGCCGTAGTACATAAAACGCGGAGAGCGATGGCGCTGCGCTTTCCGGGCGTTTTTCGAGAATAACGGCGGCGTGGTTAATTTGTGGCAGCGCCTGCAAGTGCGTTTCTATTTCCGCCAGCTCAATACGGTGTCCGCGTAATTTAACCTGACTGTCTATGCGGCCAATGAACTCCAGCACGCCATCGGCCCGCTGCTTAACCCAGTCACCGGTTTTATACATTTTTGCCCAGACTGATGGCTAAACGGATCATCGACAAATCGTTCCTGTGTCAACTTTTCCGCATGCAGATAGCCTTTGGCCAGAATATCTCCTGCCAGATAGAGCTCGCCGCTTTCTCCGACATCGACAGGCTGCTGCGCTTCATCCAGCACATAGGCGATGGCGTGCGGGATTGGTCTGCCAATCGGGGCGATTTTTTCTTCTGCTTCCGGTTGGCAGAGCCAGTGGCAGGCAAATATTGTGGCCTCGGTTGGGCCGTAGAGGTTGTGGATTTTCCCTGGATATTGCAGGGAAAGATCGTTAACCAGCGTTTGATCGAGCACTTCGCCGCCAGAAAAGATATGGCATAGGGATGTGCAGCGGGATAGCACGTGCGCATCAACAATGACGCGCAGTGCCGTCGGTACGAACTGCGCCACCGTGACCTGATGGCGGCACATAAATTCTGCCAGTAACAGCGGATCGTACTTGGCGTCCTCGGTGATCACCGCACAGCTGGCACCAGCGATCAGCGGCCAGAAAATTTCCCACACCGAGACGTCAAAACTGAACGTGGATTGATTAAGGACAACGTCTTCGTGATGCAGTCCGAAGGCGTTTTGCATCCACACCAGGTAATTGATCACCGTGCGATGGCTGACCATGACGCCCTTTGGCGTTCCGGTAGAACCGGAGGTATACATCACGTAGCACAGGTCTTCCTCGCTGACGGTGGGAAGCGCTGGGGTAGCCTGTGTGCTCAGATCGAGCTGGTTGATGTCAACGATCTCACGGTGGCCCGGTGCCAGCTTAAGCGCGTGTTCATCGTCAGTGATCACCAGACGTGCATCGGCATGATTGACCATATAATCCAGACGTTCGTGTGGATAGTAAGGATCAAGCGGTAAATAGCATGCTCCGGCTTTCAATACGCCGAGCAGGCTGACGATCAGATTCGGGCTTTTATTCAAATAAATACCGACAACATCCTGTGGCTTTACGCCCCGTTGCAACAGCGCGCTCGCCATGGCGTTCGCACGCTGCTCCAATTGCCGATAGGTCAATGTTTCGGTATCGCTTCTCAGGGCGATGGCGTCCGGCGTCTGATGCCACTGCTGTTCAAATAAGGTATGGAGCACTCTTGCCGATGCCATGGTCTGATCCTCTGGTGATGCCAGGGAGTCACGCCGGGCATCCTTTTACGCGTTATGCAGGTACGGCACACATGGGCTATGCCGCTGAATAATGTTCTTTGCTTATGATGACGCTTCTTGCTGCTCCGCAGACGCAGGTGGGGTGGCGTTTTCCGCAGCTTGTGGCGTGCTTTCCCCATTGGGAATACTGGGCCTGATTGCGGCATCGGTCAGAAAATCGATGACGCGCATGAGCGCCTCAGGCGCAGGTTGACGTTTTACCTGCGTGTGAATGCTGTATTTGGCACGCGTGTCCGTCGCTCGGGTTTGCGCTGACTTGTGTGATACCCGACCGGCCATTTTGACCTTGAAAGCTCCCCATCCCAGTGAAGCCGCCAGATTGCCGTCTTCTCCGGTGTCATCGGATGACGATTCACTCTGCGTTACCTCAAGCTCGAAATCGATTGTCCCTTCTTCAATAGAAATAATCGGATGGGTAATGGCGGCAATGAGCGGTATGCGCATCGTTTTTGTCACCGCGCCTTTTGCGACTCCGCTTTCATCAATAAGCGTTTCGTCATAATCAAATTGAATAGCGACCGCTTTATTATTCTGAATGCATACGGATAATAAAAAATCCGTATAGGCTTTGCTGGCTTGAACCTGTGCGTTAATCATTGCCTGTAAAGGCCCGCTAATCATATTTTCCAGCGGTAACGCATTAATAACCGAACCGATAAATTGTGAATCCATCGGAACCTCCAATTATCTGCGAATAGGGTGTGATGCACTGTCAATAAAAAATAGCAAAGGGAAGGGAAAAAAATACCCGTCAGGGTACGAGGGGACTTTCGCATTCTGGCATAGTCCCTTTGGTATATAGGCAATAATGTCTTTTATTTGTTAAACCCATACTCAGGCATGCGCGTTATTTTATGTGTCTTTCCTGGTATTAGCATGACGAACCCATCGTTACGTGTTCTCATTTTTACAGCATTCATTTTTCACCGTGTGAGATACCGGACGTCGCGTTAGAACCATTCCCGCAAAAAGCATCCTTTTACAATATGGAAGGAAAATGATGAAGAATAGAAAAACGATCGTTGAAATTATCTCTGAATGGTCACTGAAAAGCCCCGATAGGACGGCGGTGGAATTTAATGGCGACAGGCTGAACTATCAACAAGTCGAATCACAGTCACGTCTTTTGGCCGACTATCTGTTATCACACTACCCGAATAATAAACGTGGCAGAATTGCCGTCTATCTGGAACCTGGGGTCATGATGCCCGTGGTCTTACTGGCTATTTTAAAAGCTGGGTATACCTATGTTCCGCTCTCACATTTTCATCCGTCAGAAAGAATCATTCAGATCCTTGATGACTCGTCGGCATTTTTACTTATTTCCACGCGTTCGATGGTAAATAAAACGGCTATCGATAACGTTTTTTCCTCTACGCTCGTACTAGAGGATATTCATTATCCGGTTGAACCGGTCGCTGTGCTGCCACCCGTTTGTGAAAACGATCTCGCCTATATTCTCTATACCTCCGGCTCTACCGGGAAGCCAAAAGGGGTGGCCATTGAGCACCGGAACCTGAGTTATTATCTGAACTGGTTTAATGAGGATGTGTGGCCAGCGACGCGAGCGACGCTCCCTCTGACATCGTCACTCAGTTTTGCCGCCGCCGTGACACAGCTTTATGCGCCTTTATTACGTGGCGACACCCTGTTTATTTTGCCCGCCGATAGTTTGAATGAACCGGACGTTTTATTACGCTGGCACCAACAGCATCCGGATGGCGCCATTTACTGCGTGCCGACCGTTTGGGATGAACTGCTGCGCTATCAGGCGACCTCTTCTCACGCGTGGGCGTTACCCAAAACCGTTTTCTCTCTGGCGAACCCGTCTCTTTTGATTTAAAAGAGCGCACGTTCCAGCAGATCCCGGATGTCAGGCTTTTTTAATCTGTATGGCCCGACGGAAACAACGGCCAACTGCTCGTTCACCGAATTGGTACCGGGAAAAGGTGTAACGCTCGGTAAAGCGCTGCGTGGTAGCGAAATTCTGATTGTGGATGAGAATCTGCGTCCCGTGGCTGAAGGGGAAGAAGGGGAAATTTGTGCCTTTGGGAAGGTGTCGCCCGTGGCTACATTAATCGCGACGAATTAACGCAGCAGCGTTTTTTCAGCCATGTGCGAGCCGGTAAAAGCGACTGGGGACATCGCACCGGCGATCTGGGAAAAAGGACGCCGGATGGGGAGATCGTGTATCTGGGGCGTATCGATCGCCAGATTAAGATTAATGGTATTCGTATCGAGCCCGAAGAGATCGAAATCGCGTTACGTCAGCATGGCGATATCGACAAAGCGCTGGTGCGGCCGATGCAGGAAAATGGGCGTCAGCGTCTGGTGGCCTATCTGGTCAGTCGTAACCCGTCGCTTGCCGCGAACGATCTGCGCCGCTTCTTGCAGAACAAACTGCCGCGAGCGATGCATCCGTCCCATTTTATTATGCTGGAAACTCTACCCAAACTGCCTAACGGGAAATTGGATGTGAGCCGGCTGCCTGCGCCTTGTCCGCAGCGCCCTGAGTTAGGATATCCGGTTAAAACCGCAGGCAATGAGCTGGAACAGGAACTGATTGATATCTGGCAGGAAGTGCTTGGTTTTCGTGAACTCGGTGCCAACGATAACTTTTTCGATTTAGGGGGCGATTCGCTTCAGGCGATGAACGCCAGGCTACTGATTCGAAAACGACTGTTTAGCGACATTGATTACCCGTTGTTTTTCAACAACGCAACGCCCCATCTGTTGGCTTTCATCGTCCCTTACTATGTTAACGATGACGATCCCACGTTTGACGAGGGGACAACGGAGATTGAGGCGCTCACTCCGTCATCGCAGCAGCGTTATTTCCTGACGCTGGATCAGCTCAGTCCAGAGCCGTCGGTCTATCAATTGGCTTTTCGCCTGACGATAGACGGTACACTGGATGAATCTGCCGTGGAATGGAGTCTTGGGCGTATTCTGGAAGGCAATCCGGTATTGCGGACGCGTTTCGATCTGGATCGTCTGCAATGCCTTGAGGGGGATTATCCAATCGGAGCGATCCCGATTGAACGACTGACGGCTTTCTCTCCCGGTGGGCTGGCGACGACGCTGAGCGACCGACAGCTGCTGGAGCTGGTCAATACGCCAGAGATGGATTTAGAACATTCGCCGCTCATCTGTTTTCATCTGATTTCGCTGACGGCGCAGCGACATATTCTGCTGGGACGTGTGCACCATACGGTATTCGATCATGATGCCATTGGCTTGTTTTTCAATCAGTTTATTGATTACGTCCGTGCTTATAGTGCCGGCGATCGCAGCTATCGAATAGGCAGTGAGGAGCGCTATCTGCGCTATCGTCAACAGCAACGGCGTACCAACGATCAGTGCTACCCAAGAGAGCGGCAGTTCTGGCTGGATAAAATGGAGGATTACCTGACGGCGGGTGCCGATGCGACGGCGTTTCCTCTTAGTGAAAGTCAGGAGGGAGAAAATTATTGGTGTATTTTGTCTGATTCGTTAACGCAGGCGATCAAGCACTATGCCCAGCAGCATCGCACAACGCCATTTGTCTGCATGCTGACCGCTTTTACTCTGCTGCTCAAAACCACAAACTACCGCCATGTGCCCATCGGTATTCCGGTGTCGAACCGTATGCTGGCGGACAACGCTACCACGATAGGCTGTTTCGTTAACATGGTGACGTACTACGATGATGCACCCGCGCAGGCGTCTTTCAGCACGCTTTTGGCCCGTAGCCAGAGTAAGATCCATGCCATTTTGGACAATCAGACGCTGCCCTATGATGTGTTAATGACCGACGTTCGGGCTAAAGGATGGTCTGATAAGCTGCGTTTCCCCGTCAGTTTTAACTATCTGACCGCTATGCCGCCGGCCGTGCAGGTCAATGAGACTGAATATCAGATCGCGGATATTGCCAATCATCAGGCCCGGCTGGATTTGACGCTCTCTGTTTATGACGATGACGCACTGACGCTGTGTTTTAATTATCAGCAGGCGGCGTTTAACGCGGAAGAGATTACCGCGCTGTCTCAGCAGTACCATCACATCCTCATGGATATCGTACAGCCAAACGCAACGCCCTTGTACGGCAACCCGTAGATAATGCTAGCGAAGGCGCCTGAACAGCGGCGCCTTCTCTGAAAGGGCTGACACGTAGACGTTGGTTTGATTAGTCATGCATTGATGAGGTACTTGAACTCGTCGGAAGGATAAAGCGGTAGCGGGAAGGCCGCGAGGTGCCTTCCTGCTATATGAGCGACTTACGGCTGAGAACCGGTATTCTTGAGAACGTTGACTGGCGAGACTAATTGCTGATGAGAATAGCTCTTGGTGAGAACCATGCGCTAATGGTCTGACGGGGTCTTGTCATCGGGTGTTTTTTCCCGAGCCTCATTGATCGAATGCACGCCTTTTGTCGCCTGCTTGATTTCCGACGCGACATCCAGGATGTCGTTATTCTCCCGATAGCTGAAGAAATTTGCCAGCAGCGTAACCAGGCCTACGCTAATCGCACCAACCAGATAACCTAATCCTATTGCATTCTCCACTTTATTGATGTTTACGTGCAGTAATTCGGCAATAATACCGACCAATGAGAAAGCCGCTGAAATACTGATGGTGATGATAATTAATATAGCGACAAATTTGTCATAATTATTCAGTTTCTGCGGGCGCCAAAAGAAGGAGATACTGAGGCCACCGAATAATCCTGAAATTGATGCAATAATGTCGCTGATCAAAATGCCATAGATAAGAGGATATGTTGAAAGATCCATAATGTGTCCATGATGATATTTTCTATGAGATGATTATTTTCGCGTTTTGTTGGATATTAGTTCGGTGTGACAGGTGTTAGGAACAGTGTTCTTTCTGCTTCTCTGCGGCGCAGAAGTCCTTCTACAACTTGTTCGCCATCTTTATCCCAGCGTGGAAATTGATCGGCAGCTGCACCATAGTTACCCTGATTTAGCAGGCGTAATAATGTCGATGTTTCCAGATTTTCTACGCCGAGGTTGTAGGTAAATGACGTTAGTGCACCAAATTGGTTTCCGTTGAGATCCACGTTCACATAATGCTGTACACCGGTTTCCGCCGTCTTTAAGTCCTGACGTAACAGTAAGTCGGCTTCCTGAAGAGTAATACCGTTATCAAAATTTTCATCTGGAAGTATTAAATGTCCATACCCAATGGTCCATCTGCCTGCGGTATCGAGATACTTTGTTAATTTCAGTCCTTCAAAGCTCTTAATGAGATCGAGACCAGCTTCATTGATCGTTTCAGGAATGTTAGCCATTATTTTTTTCCTCTTGTGTTATTTGGGGAGAACGAGATTGGTATAGTCATCAATTAATCGCATGAGGCTTTCCGGAGGTTCGAGCGCAGTGAACTGCATTTCTATATCGACGTGCTGACTATTTCTGCCTTTTTGTTTTTGCCTGAAGGCGACATACTGACGTGAAAATTACTGATGTTATAATCGTCTAAAGGTGAGGCTATTTCGTCCTTACTTACCGCATCGGTTCTCACCGTCATTTGCACTTTCATTTTTCCAGCATCAACCCCTTGGGGTGGAAAGGGCAACCAGCGGCAGTTCGACGTGGTGTCGGGAATCGAGTTGAATAGAAATTGTCTTTGGGGTTAACGCGCCATCAGCACCACGTTCAAAAAAAAGGATCGAGCGTTTGCTGGTATTGGTGAGCGATAAATTGATTGGCAGCGGTAGCGGCATGCTGCATGCCGCGAGCGATATCTGCTAATGTTAACGCCTTTGATGATGACGTCACTTTATCGTTTAACGTGGAATGCGGATTTTCCCTTGGGAGGGATCGACATTCTCTGGTTTTTATTTTTCCCGTTATCCAATTTTTGAATGACATACTTTTTCCTTATCTTATTTCCCGGGTGATAAAAATAAAATCATGAAGGGAAATAAATGACGATTTGGGAAAACGTTAACAGTTAAGGAGAGTGAAATACATCAGTCATTTTGTTAGCGATGTCATGTAATATGACATAGGCCATTTATTTCTTTTTTAAAATCCATTGCGCTAAATATTTTATGCACTCATGAAATCATTACTCCATCAGATCTTATTTTAAGATAATATTTCATTGCTAATGATATTCCTCTTTGAGGGTTTTTGACTGAAGTTATTATGTCAGTATGTTCGAGTAAATATAGATGTGTCTATAAGGTAAACGGCATATGCCAAATGGCGTGACATCATATCTTTCAAGATAGGCTAAAACTTCTTAGAGGGCATTTTTAAATATGGCATTTTAAAATAAAGGTAAATGGAGATTGCACAGTGAATGTTCTTATTATTGACAAATCCCCTGTTTTCATTCAGGGCTTATCTGTTGGGCTGAATGATTTTATGCACGATGTCAATATTGTTGGCGTAAAGGAAATTGACGATGTATGGCCTTGCCTTGAGAGGATGAAAAACGCTTTTATTTTACTAAATTGTAATAAAGAAAATGGAGAGTACAGTTTTTTCCTGGAAACTCTGCATGAGAAATATATTGGCGTCAGTGTGATTATTATGGTTGATTCTATTGAAAGACATATTTTGAATAACTATCTGAAACACCATGTTATGGGGGTCGTTCTTAAAACATCGCCCGTTGATTCTATTGCTCAGGCATTAAAAACCGTGTCGATGGGTATGGTCTGTTTACCGGATGATGGCGTGATCTATGAAGGGTGGAGTGTTGATAACAGTGTAAAAGGAAAACTGAGTGAGAGGCAGCATGAGGTTCTGCAACTGATTGCATTAGGCGCTTCTAATAAACAAATTAGTCGGACATTAAACATCAGTGCAGGAACCGTGAAGTCGCATTTGGAGTCGATTTTCAGGCGACTTAATGTGCGTAACAGAACACAGGCTGCGATCGTACTATTAGAAGAAGAACGAAGATAAGTTTCGTCCTATTACATTATTTAGCTGTTGTGTTATTAAAGCATCAGGGAATCCCCACTGCGTCATCTTTTTCCGCCATTTCAGGTACCCGTGCCTTTCTTCGACGGTTGGCCTGCTTTGCGGCTGGCATGACGACACAAAATCGGTTTATAAAAGTAAAAGGCCCATCGCCGTGAGCTGCCTCTTGGTGGCCGATGATTCTTGACAAAGATGCGCATTGCGCGTATAAGAATCGCCTTCGAACCAATCCTATGGATGACTTGCATTTCTGGAGTTGTCAGCGTAGTATTTGCCACGTTTTCGGACGCGGGGTGGAGCAGCTTGGTAGCTCGTCGGGCTCATAACCCGAAGGTCGTCGGTTCAAATCCGGCCCCCGCAACCACTTAACTTCCAGTAAAGTGTTTTTTCAAATACGTTCTTCACTCAATTTCTATCTCTTTTTGCAGTGATTTTTGAAAAAATCCTTCACCGAAAGTTATGCCGCGCTGGTTTGCGGTATTAGGGTCCAGTTGCATAAAGCCCCGATTTTTCGGGGTTTTTTGTTATTTGGCAACAAACAACTGGGCTATTAGGCCCTTTTTTTATGTCTTGGGGGTGGGCTTGTCCACATTAGAGCAAAAATTAACAGAGATGATTTCAGCACCCGTGGCCGCATTAGGCTACGAATTAGTTGGGATTGAGTTCATCCGCAGTCGCCAATCGACACTGCGTATCTATATTGATAGTGAAGATGGCATCACTGTTGATGATTGTGCTGATGTCAGCCACCAGGTCAGTGCGGTATTGGACGTCGAAGATCCAATCACTGTAGCCTATAACCTGGAAGTGTCGTCTCCAGGGCTTGAGCGTCCCTTGTTCACGGCAGAACACTATCTGCGTTTCATCGGTGAAGAGGTGACAGTGGTACTGCGTATGGCAGTCCAGAATCGCCGTAAATGGTTGGGTGTAATCAAAGCTGTTGACGGCGAAATGATCACCATAACAGTGGAAGGCAAAGATGAAGTATTCGCGCTGAGCAACATCCAGAAAGCGAATCTTGTACCCCACTTTTAAAGTTTGGATGAGGCAACTAGGATGAACAAAGAGATTCTGGCTGTTGTTGAAGCAGTTTCCAATGAGAAAGCCGTCCCGCGCGAGAAGATTTTTGAAGCGCTGGAAACCGCACTGGCGACAGCGACCAAGAAAAAATACGAGCAGGAAATTGATGTTCGCGTCAGTATCGATCGCAAAACGGGCGATTTTGATACCTTCCGTCGTTGGTTGGTGGTAAATGAAGTCACTCAGCCAACGCGCGAAATTACGCTTGAAGCCGCGCAGTTCGAAGATCCTGCCCTTGATGTTGGCGGTTACGTTGAAGATCAGATTGAATCTGTAACCTTTGACCGCATTACGACGCAAACGGCAAAACAGGTTATCGTACAGAAGGTTCGTGAAGCCGAACGTGCGATGGTTGTTGATCAGTTCCGTGAGCAAGAAGGCGAGATTATCACCGGTGTCGTGAAGAAGGTGAACCGTGATAATATTTCGCTTGAAGTCAGACCAATCGATGGCTCTAACACCAGCGCAGAAGCGGTAATCGGCCGCGAAGATATGCTGCCTCGTGAGAATTTCCGCCCTGGCGACCGTATTCGTGGCGTACTGTATTCTGTTCGTCCTGAAGCTCGCGGTGCTCAACTGTTTGTCAGCCGTTCCCGTCCGGAAATGCTGGTTGAACTCTTCCGCATTGAAGTGCCAGAAATCGGTGAAGAAGTTATCGAGATTAAGGCTGCGGCCCGCGATCCGGGTTCACGTGCGAAAATTGCAGTGAAGACGAATGACAAGCGTATCGATCCTGTCGGTGCTTGTGTTGGTATGCGTGGCGCACGCGTGCAGGCTGTTTCCAGTGAACTGGGCGGCGAGCGTATTGACATCATTCTGTGGGATGACAATCCTGCACAGTTTGTGATCAATGCCATGGCGCCTGCCGATGTCGTCTCGATCGTGGTTGATGAAGATACCTGCACGATGGATATCGCCGTTGAGTCGAGCAACCTGGCTCAGGCTATTGGTCGTAACGGGCAAAACGTGCGTTTGGCTTCTCAACTGCTGAAACAGCATCGTTCAGACGACCGTTGGGAACTGAACGTGATGACAGTGGAAGATCTTCAGGCCAAACATCAGGCTGAAGCACATGCTGCAATCGACGTCTTTACCAAGCACCTTGATATTGATGACGAGTTTGCCACCGTGCTGGTTGAAGAAGGTTTCTCCTCACTTGAAGAACTGGCCTACGTGCCAATCAAGGAACTGCTGGCTATCGAAGGCCTTGATGAAGAAACCGTTGAAGCATTGCGTGAGCGTGCTAAAGCCGCATTAACAACGCTGGCACTGGCGCATGAAGAAAGCCTTGGTGACGGTCAACCTGCTGAAGACTTGCTTAGCTTGCCTGGGCTGTCGCGTGAGTTGGCGTTCAAGCTTGCTGCGATCGGTGTTTGTACGCTGGAAGATCTTGCTGAACAGGGCGTTGACGACCTGACAGATATTGAAGAGCTCAATGATGAGCAAGCGGGCGAATTGATTATGGCCGCACGTAATATCTGTTGGTTTGGCGACGACAACGAATAACGAACTGTAGCAGGAAAGGAACAGCATGACAGATGTAACCGTAAAATCGCTGGCCGCAGAGATTCAAACTCCGGTTGACCGCCTGATACAGCAGTTTGCTGATGCGGGAATGACCAAGTCTGCATCGGACTCTGTGACCCAGCATGAAAAAGAAACATTATTGGCGCACCTGAACCGCGATCGCGGTAATGCGCAGGGTAAACTGACGCTGCAACGTAAAACGCGCAGCACGTTAAATGTCCCTAGCACTGGCGGTAAAAGTAAGTCGGTGCAGATCGAAGTCCGCAAGACACGCACTTATGTAAAACGCGATCCGATTGATGCCCAACAGGCGGAAGAGGAAGAGCAGGCACGGCGTGAAGCGGAAGAACAGGCACAACGTGCCGCTGAAGAGCAGGCTAAACGCGAAGCTGAACTGCGTGAAGCTGCTGAGAAAGCGAAGCGTGCTGCCGACGAGCAAGCCAAACGTGAAGCCGCTGAAAAAGCTAAGCGTGATGTAGCGGAAAAAGAAAAAGTGACGAACCAACAAAACGAAAATATGACCAAGCCGGCCCAGGCCGAGAAAGCGAAGCGCGAAGCGGAAGCTGCCGAACTTAAGCGTAAAGCGGAAGAAGCGGCACGTCTGAAAGTTGAAGAAGAAGCCCGTCGCATTGCTGAAGAAGCCCGTCGTATGGCCGAAGAGAATGCAGGTCGTTGGGAAGCGGAAAGCGCTAAACCTGAAGAGTCTGCCGATTATCATGTGACGACGTCTCATCATGCCCGTGAAGCGGAAGATGAAAATGACCGTCAGGTTGAAGGCGAACGCCGCAGCCGCAGCCGCGCTGGCAAAGTAACCAAGCAGAAGAAAGGCAATCGCCAGTCTGAGTCTAAAGCTGACCGTGAAGAAGCGCGTGCCGTTACCCGCGGTGGCAAAGGCAAGCGTAAGCCAAGCTCGCTGCAGCAGAGCTTCAATAAGCCTGTTCAGGCGGTTAACCGTGATGTTGTGATTGGTGAAACCGTTACCGTTGCTGAACTGGCTAACAAAATGGCCGTTAAAGGCTCTCAGGTCATCAAAGTGATGATGAAACTGGGCGCGATGGCAACGATCAACCAGGTTATCGACCAGGAAACCGCGCAACTTGTTGCGGAAGAGATGGGCCATAAAGTCATCCTGCGTCGTGAGAACGAGCTGGAAGAAGCGGTAATGAGCGACCGTGATACGGGTGTTGCAGCGGAAGCGCGCGCACCGGTCGTGACCATCATGGGTCACGTTGACCACGGTAAAACCTCTCTGCTTGACTATATTCGTTCAACCAAGGTCGCAGCGGGTGAAGCGGGTGGTATTACCCAGCACATCGGTGCTTACCACGTTGAAACCGACAACGGTATGATTACGTTCCTGGATACACCGGGACACGCCGCGTTTACCGCAATGCGTGCTCGTGGTGCTCAGGCAACGGATATCGTCGTACTGGTTGTGGCAGCTGATGATGGCGTGATGCCTCAGACCATCGAAGCTATCCAGCACGCGAAAGCTGCTCAGGTTCCGGTTGTTGTTGCAGTCAACAAAATCGATAAGCCTGAAGCCGATCCCGATCGTGTGAAAACCGAACTGTCTCAGTACGGCGTTATGCCGGAAGAGTGGGGCGGCGAATCCCAGTTTGTCCACGTATCCGCTAAAGCCGGTACGGGCATCGACGAACTGCTGGATGCGATTCTGTTGCAGGCCGAAGTTCTGGAACTGAAAGCCGTTCGTAGCGGCATGGCAAACGGTGTAGTGATCGAATCCTTCCTGGATAAAGGTCGTGGCCCGGTTGCAACCGTACTGGTTCGCGAAGGTACGCTGAATAAAGGCGACATCGTTCTGTGCGGCTTCGAATATGGCCGTGTCCGTGCGATGCGTGATGAGTTAGGTCGTGAAATTACGTCCGCTGGCCCTTCTATTCCTGTTGAAATTCTCGGTATGTCCGGTGTGCCTGCCGCAGGTGATGAAGCGACGGTTGTTCGTGACGAGAAGAAAGCGCGTGAAGTGGCTTTGTATCGTCAGGGTAAATTCCGTGAAGTCAAACTGGCTCGTCAGCAGAAATCTAAACTGGAAAACATGTTTGCCAACATGACAGAAGGTGAAGTTTCTGAGCTGAATATCGTATTGAAATCTGACGTTCAGGGTTCTTGTGAAGCGATTTCCGATTCACTGCAGAAACTGTCTACTGATGAAGTGAAAGTGAAGATCGTGGGCTCCGGTGTGGGCGGTATCACAGAAACGGACGCCACGCTGGCAGCCGCTTCGAATGCGATTATCCTTGGCTTTAACGTTCGTGCAGATGCATCAGCACGCCGCATCGTTGAATCAGAAAGCCTGGATCTGCGTTATTACTCCGTCATTTATGACTTGCTTGACGAAGTGAAACAGGCGATGAGCGGTATGTTGGCGCCAGAATACAAGCAAGAGATCATCGGTCTGGCCGAAGTACGTGATGTCTTTAAATCACCGAAATTTGGCGCTATCGCCGGTTGTATGGTGACGGAAGGTATCGTTAAGCGTCACAACAAGATCCGCGTACTGCGTGACAACGTGGTGATCTACGAAGGTGAGCTGGAATCTCTGCGCCGCTTCAAAGATGACGTTAACGAAGTCCGTAACGGCATGGAATGTGGTATCGGCGTGAAGAACTACAACGACGTTCGCCCTGGCGATATGATCGAAGTCTTTGAAACGATTGAGATCAAACGTACGATCGCGTAATCCGTTTTCAGCGACGACGTAAGTGATTCGTAAGGGGGGCCTAGTGCC
The DNA here is from genome assembly GCA_021907015.1 of Pectobacterium sp. PL152. Classification (GTDB taxonomy): domain Bacteria; phylum Pseudomonadota; class Gammaproteobacteria; order Enterobacterales; family Enterobacteriaceae; genus Pectobacterium. The sequence continues at coordinate 3,331,832 of CP091064.1, forward strand.
CCCCGATTTTTACTGGAGAATTTATCATGGCAAAAGAATTCAGCCGCACCCAGCGCGTTGCGCAGGAAATGCAAAAAGAAATCGCCATTATCATTCAGCGTGAAGTGAAAGATCCGCGTATCGGCATGGCGACCGTATCCGGTGTAGAAGTGTCTCGCGATCTGGCGTATGCCAAAGGTTTTGTGACCTTCCTGAATGATAACGAACCAGAGCAAGTTCAAACGGCAATTAAAGCACTGCAGGATGCTTCTGGCTTTATTCGTACTCTGGTTGGTAAGGCAATGCGTCTGCGTGTTGTCCCAGCACTGACCTTCGCCTACGACAACTCGTTGGTTGAAGGGATGAGAATGTCCAATCTGGTGACCAATGTGGTTAGAAACGATACGGAACGTCGTTCTGTTACGGGCGAAGATCAGGAGGATTAATGAGTCGTCCTCGTCGCCGTGGCCGTGATATACACGGCGTATTGCTATTAGATAAGCCGCAGGGCGTGTCGTCTAATGATGTTTTGCAGAAGGTAAAACGGATTTTTAACGCCAACAGAGCGGGCCATACGGGGGCATTGGATCCATTAGCCACCGGCATGTTGCCGATTTGCCTTGGGGAAGCGACGAAATTTTCCCAATACCTGCTGGATTCAGATAAACGCTACCGTGTTATTGCTCGCCTTGGGCAACGAACCGACACCTCCGATGCCGACGGTAATGTGATTGAAGAACGTGCGATTGGTTTTTCTGCTACGGAACTGGAGCAGGCGCTGGAAGGCTTTCGTGGTACCACGCAGCAAGTGCCATCGATGTACTCTGCGCTGAAATACCAGGGGCGTAAGCTGTATGAATATGCCCGCCAGGGGCTGACGGTTCCGCGTGAAGCGCGTGAAATTACCGTGTACGAACTGCAGTTCATTCGCTGGGAAGGCGATGAGCTGGAGCTGGAGATCCACTGTTCGAAAGGGACGTACATCCGTACCATTATCGATGATTTGGGCGAAAAGCTGGGCTGTGGCGCGCATGTGATTTACCTGCGGCGTTTGCAGGTTGCCACGTATCCTATCGAAAGAATGGTGACGCTGGAGCAGTTAGCGGCGTTGGTCGAGCAGGCTCAGGCGCAAGAACTCTCGCCTTCACTGAGTCTCGATCCGCTGCTCATGCCGATGGAAAGCCCAGTTATTGATTTTCCTGAAGTGAATTTGGCACCCGTTGTCGCCGGTTATTTGAAACTGGGACAGCCTGTTCAGGCCGCGAATGCGCCGCTGAACGGCATGGTGAGGATTACCGAAGGCGACGCGCGCAAGTTCATCGGTATGGGTGAAATCGACAGCGATGGCCGCGTTGCGCCGCGGCGTCTGGTTGTTGAGTTTCCGGTGTAAACCCGCCTGTTGCTGCCTTGCTATCGCAGAACGCTGAGGGTAGAATAGCGCGGCTTGACTATTGGGTGGCTGAATTAGAGATCGGCGCCCGTGTTTTTATCTATAATTTTGGAGTATTACAATGTCTCTAAGTGTTGAAGCTAAAGCTAAAATCGTAGCAGACTTCGGTCGTGGCACTAACGATAGTGGTTCTACTGAAGTTCAGGTTGCTTTGCTGACTGCGCAGATCAACCATCTGCAAGGCCACTTTTCTGAGCACAAAAAAGATCACCACAGCCGTCGTGGTCTGCTGCGTATGGTTTCTCAGCGTCGTAAGCTGCTGGACTACCTGAAGCGTAAAGATGTAGCACGTTACACCAGCCTGATCGAGCGTCTGGGTCTGCGTCGCTAAGTCTTCTGAGTTTCAGTGGGAAGGGGCCTCTTTTGGCCCCTTTCTTCTAGGAAGCGTTAGCAAAACAGAGTAGTGTATTGTTGTTAATATGATCTTTCATTACAGAGGTTCGCGCGGCTAATGAGAGGCTTTATCTGCATAAGCAAGATAAGGGTTGTCATTAGTCGTGAGGATGTAGTGTAAAGGTCGGGAGTTCACTGGCGCGTTTATCTTGAATACGTGTAGCGCGCCCCAGCTAAGGATATTATTTTGCTGAATCCGATCGTTCGTAAGTTTCAATATGGTCAGCATACCGTTACGTTAGAGACCGGTATGATGGCACGCCAGGCTACCGCCGCTGTGATGGTAAGCATGGATGACACCGCGGTATTCGTTACCGTGGTCGGCGCGAAAAACGCCAAACCCGGTCAAAGTTTCTTCCCATTAACGGTTAACTATCAGGAGCGTACCTACGCTGCCGGACGTTTCCCTGGTGGTTTTTTCCGTCGTGAAGGCCGTCCAAGCGAAGGCGAAACGCTGATTTCTCGTCTGATTGACCGTCCAATCCGCCCTCTGTTCCCAGAAGGTTTCCTGAATGAAGTTCAGGTGATTGCGACCGTGGTTTCCGTTAACCCGCAGGTTAACCCTGACATCGTTGCCATGATTGGTGCCTCTGCGGCGCTGAGCCTGTCTGGTATTCCGTTCAGCGGCCCTATCGGTGCTGCGCGCGTTGGTTACCTGAACGATCAGTATGTTCTGAACCCAACGACAGATGAGCTGAAAGAAAGCCGTCTGGATCTGGTGGTTGCAGGTACAGAAGGCGCGGTTCTGATGGTGGAATCCGAAGCCGATCTGCTGAGTGAAGATCAGATGCTGGGCGCAGTGGTATTTGGCCACGATCAACAACAGGTTGTGATCGAAAACATCAACGCTCTGGTTGCCGAAGCGGGCAAACCGAAGTGGGACTGGCATGCGCCAGAAGTGAATGTTTCTTTAGAACAGCGTGTACAGGCTCTGTCTGAAGCTCGTTTGGGCGATGCTTACCGCATCACTGAAAAACAAGAGCGTTATGCACAAGTTGACGTCATCAAAGCTGACGTTGAAGCCGCGTTGCTGGCAGAAGACGACACGCTGAACGCAGGTGAGATCCAGGAAATCCTGGGCAACGTCGAGAAAAACGTTGTGCGTAGCCGCGTGCTGGCTGGCGAACCGCGTATCGATGGCCGTGAAAAAGATATGATTCGTGGTCTGGATGTGCGTACTGGCGTACTGCCACGTACTCACGGTTCTGCGCTGTTCACCCGTGGTGAAACGCAGGCGTTGGTCACCGCTACGCTGGGTACCGAGCGTGACGCACAGACCATCGACGAACTGACTGGCGAACGTACCGATCGCTTCCTGCTGCACTATAACTTCCCTCCGTACTCTGTTGGTGAAACCGGTATGGTTGGTTCGCCTAAGCGTCGTGAAATCGGTCACGGTCGTCTGGCTAAGCGCGGCGTGTTGGCTGTTATGCCGAAGGCGAGCGAATTCCCGTACACCGTTCGTGTAGTATCTGAAATCACGGAATCCAACGGTTCTTCCTCCATGGCGTCTGTCTGCGGTGCTTCTCTGGCACTGATGGATGCGGGTGTGCCGATCAAATCAGCCGTTGCGGGTATCGCGATGGGTCTGGTGAAAGAAGGCGACAACTTTGTTGTGCTGTCCGACATTCTGGGTGACGAAGACCACCTGGGCGATATGGACTTCAAAGTTGCCGGTAGCCGTGAAGGTATCACCGCGCTGCAGATGGATATCAAGATCGAAGGGATTACCCGTGAGATCATGCAGGTTGCTCTGAATCAGGCCAAAGGCGCGCGTTTGCACATTCTGGGCGTGATGGAACAGGCAATCAGCACGCCGCGTGGTGATATCTCTGAATTCGCACCACGTATTCACACCATCAAGATCAGCACCGATAAGATCAAAGATGTCATTGGTAAAGGTGGCTCTGTGATTCGTGCGCTGACGGAAGAAACCGGCACCACGATTGAAATCGAAGACGATGGTACTGTGAAGATCGCTTCAACCGACGGCGAAAAAGCGAAACACGCGATTCGTCGTATTGAAGAGATCACTGCCGAAATCGAAGTCGGCCGCGTGTATCAGGGTAAAGTTACCCGCATCGTTGACTTTGGTGCTTTCGTCGCCATCGGCGGCGGCAAAGAAGGCCTGGTGCATATTTCTCAGATCGCTGACAAGCGCGTAGAGAAAGTGACTGACTACCTGCAAATGGGTCAGGAAGTACCAGTCAAGGTTCTGGAAGTTGATCGTCAGGGCCGCGTGCGCTTAAGCATCAAAGAAGCAACAGCGCAAACTCAGGAAGCGGCAGCCCCGTCTTCTGAGGAATAACGACTGTTAGAAAACGGTCTTATGGCACCTTGTCTGATTATCATGGCAAGGTGCCACGTGTATCGTAAGGGTATGGATGTCCTTGCGTTGAGCGGTCCGGGACAGGATGTTCATCCAATGTTTGTCTTCGGGAGTGGGAAATGAAGCCTTTCTTGCGCTGGTGTTATGTTGCAACAGCACTCATGCTGGCAGGATGCAGCAACACGGATTGGCGTAAAGACGCAGTATTGGCGATTCCGTTACAGCCTACTTTACAGCAGGAAGTGATTCTGGCGCGCATGGAACAAATCCTTGCAAGCCGGGCATTAACCGATGATGAGCGAGCACAGCTATTATATGAGCGCGGAGTGCTGTATGATAGTCTCGGGTTACGGGCATTGGCGCGGAATGATTTTTCACAAGCGCTGACGATCCGCCCTGATATTCCAGAAGTTTTTAACTATTTGGGTATCTATTTAACGCAGGCAGGCAATTTTGATGCTGCCTATGAAGCGTTTGATTCTGTACTAGAGCTTGATCCAACTTACAATTACGCGCGTTTAAACCGGGGCATCGCTTTGTATTACGGCGGTCGCTACCTGTTAGCGCAGGATGATCTGCTGGCGTTTTATCGAGACGATCCGAATGATCCTTTCCGTTCGTTGTGGCTGTATCTTGTGGAGCGAGAAATCAATCCAGAGACGGCCAAAGTTGCGTTGAAGAAACGCTATGACGACGCCAAGAAAGGGCCTTGGGGATGGAATATTGTCGAATTCTACCTGGGTGGTATCAGTGAAAAAACACTGATGCAACGGTTACAGGAAGAAGCTACGGATAACACTTCGCTCGCTGAGCATCTCAGTGAAACTGACTTCTATTTAGGTAAGCACTACCTAAGTCTGGGGGACAAGAACACCGCTTTGGCGCTGTTCAAGCTGACGGTTGCCAACAACGTCCATAACTTTGTTGAGCACCGCTATGCATTGTTGGAATTGGCGCTATTAGGCCAAGAGCAAGACGACCTATCAGGATCGGACCAGCAATAGCTGACGAACATCTAATCAGCCTGAAAAACTTCGGTTATCACCTTCACGGGTGAGGGCTTTTTTGTTCGCTTTTTAATCCAATTTGAGCCGGTTCACACTTTTCAATGAAAATGACTGAAAATTTTCACGACGAGTTATGTAGACTGGCCGCCATGTGTAATGAGGCACGTGTACATGACTGATTTAGTAACTTCTTTTGCCGATTTGGGGTTGAACACCTCTATCCTTAATGCCCTGACTGATTTGGGCTATGAAAAACCGTCTCCGATTCAGGCGGAATGTATTCCTCACCTGCTGAACGGTCGCGATGTGCTGGGTATGGCACAGACCGGTAGCGGTAAAACAGCAGCGTTCTCTCTGCCATTACTGAACAACCTGAAACCTGAACTTAAAGCACCACAGATTCTGGTGCTGGCGCCGACCCGTGAGCTGGCGGTGCAGGTAGCAGAGGCCTGCAATGATTTCTCTAAACATATGCACGGCGTTAACGTCGTCGCACTGTACGGCGGTCAACGCTATGACGTGCAACTGCGCGCGCTGCGCCAGGGTGCGCAGATTGTTGTGGGTACGCCGGGTCGTCTGCTCGATCACCTGAAACGCGGTACGCTGGATCTGTCCAACCTGAGTGGTCTGGTGCTGGACGAAGCCGATGAAATGCTGCGTATGGGCTTCATCGAAGATGTTGAAAACATCATGGCGCAGATCCCTGCTGAGCATCAGACTGCGCTGTTCTCTGCGACCATGCCAGAAGCGATTCGCCGCATTACGCGCCGTTTCATGAAAGATCCGCAGGAAGTTCGCATTCAATCCAGCATTACCACGCGTCCAGACATTAGCCAGAGCTACTGGACTGTGCAGGGTATGCGTAAAAATGAAGCGTTGGTACGCTTCCTGGAAGCGGAAGATTTTGATGCGGCGATTATTTTCGTTCGTACCAAGAATGCGACGCTGGAAGTGGCTGAAGCTCTGGAGCGTAGCGGTTACAACAGCGCCGCGCTGAACGGTGACATGAACCAGGCGTTGCGTGAGCAAACGCTGGAGCGTCTGAAAGATGGCCGTCTTGATATCCTGATCGCGACCGACGTTGCGGCGCGTGGTCTGGACGTTGAACGTATCAGCCTGGTCGTCAACTACGATATCCCGATGGATGCCGAGTCTTACGTTCACCGTATTGGCCGTACCGGTCGTGCGGGTCGTGCGGGTCGTGCTCTGCTGTTTGTTGAAAACCGTGAGCGTCGCCTGCTGCGCAACGTTGAGCGCACAATGAAGCTGACGATTCCTGAAGTGGAATTGCCAAATGCAGAATTGCTGGGTCAACGTCGTCTGGCCAAGTTTGCTGCTAAAGTACAGCAGCAGCTGGAAAGCAGCGATCTGGATATGTACCGCGCGCTGCTGACGAAGCTGCAACCGCAGGAAGAGCTGGATATCGAAACGCTGGCTGCTGCATTGCTGAAAATGGCACAGGGCGAACGTCCTCTGATTCTGCCACCAGATCCAGTATTCCGTCCTCGTCGTGAATTCCGCGAGCGTGATGATTCACGTGGCGAGCGTCGTCGCGATCCGCGCGATTCTCGTGACAGCCGTGACGGTGACCGTCCGCAACGTCGTGAACGTCGTGATGCAGGCGAGATGGAACTGTATCGTATTGAAGTGGGCCGTGATGACGGTGTTGAAGTTCGTCACATCGTTGGCGCAATCGCCAACGAAGGTGATATCAGCAGCCGCTACATCGGTAACATCAAGCTGTTCGCGTCTCACTCGACGATTGAACTGCCGAAAGGTATGCCGGGCGACCTGTTATCACACTTTACCCGCACGCGTATTCTGAACAAACCGATGAACATGCAATTGCTGGGTGATGCTCAGCCGCATGAACGTCGTGGCGGTGGCCGTCCTGGTGGCGAACGCCGTGATGGCGCAGCACCACGTCGCTCTTTCGGTGGTGGTGAACGTCGTGAAGGTAACGGTGGTGAGCGTCGCGAGCGTTCTTTCAACCGTGATAACCGTGACGGTGCTTCACGCGCGCCACGTCGTCGTCCTGCTGACGCGTAAGATTCGCTTCAGCTTGTTTCAATACAGGCTGTCGTAACAAAATCAGCTGTAATGCAAAACGACCCGTTCAGGGTCGTTTTTTTTGGTTCAAACAAATCTATCAACGTACGTTAAAGTGTTTGCCGCACATCCATCGCAATTTCAAAAGATTGCAGGCGTGCCTGATGGTCAAATATTTGGCCATTGATCATCACTTCGTCCGCTTGTGTTTCTCGCAACAGACTCTGCAATCCATGGCGCACCTTGGCGCGATCGCCAACAATGGACAGCCGTAATGCTTGATCTGCGCCAAACTGCTCGGCAGGTGATCCGACCGTGTCGATGTTTTCTACCGGAGCGGGCAACGGGCCCGGTGTGCCACGGCGCAGGTTGATGAACTGTTGCTGCATCGAGGTAAAGAGGAAGCGTGCATCCCGATCGCTCTCTGCCGCGACCACATTGACGCAAACCATCGTGTAAGGTTTGGCGTGGGTGGCTGAAGGAATAAAGTGTTCGCGATAGAGACGGAACGCCTCCAGCAACATATCAGGCGCGAAATGGGCGGCGAAAGCAAAAGGTAGCCCCAGTCTTGCGGCCAACTGCGCGCTGTACAGGCTCGATCCCAATAGCCAGATCGGAACGTGTAAACCTTGTCCCGGAACGGCTTGCACCGGTTGGCCCGGCTGCGCATCAGCGAAATAGCGTTGCAGTTCCTGCACATCGCGTGGGAAATCTTCAATATCGGCATTGAGGTGGCGGCGCAGTGCCATCATGGTGCGCTGGTCGGTGCCGGGTGCACGGCCTAATCCCAAATCGATGCGGCCGGGATACAGCGATTCCAGCGTGCCAAATTGTTCTGCAATGACGAGCGGTGAGTGGTTCGGCAGCATCACGCCGCCAGAGCCGAGACGGATGCGCGCCGTTCCCGAGGCAAGGTAGCCGAGCAGCACTGATGTTGCTGCGCTGGCTATGCCGGTCATGCTGTGGTGTTCCGCCAGCCAATAGCGGTGATAGCCCCATTTCTCTGTATGTTGTGCCAGCTCTAGCGAGCGATGGAAGGCGTCACGTGCTGTCGCACCCTGCGGAATAGGCGCAAGATCGAGGACGGAAAACACAGCAGTTTGAGAAGGTGGACATAATATGACTCACTTTGTTGTTCACTGACTCCACCTAAGCGGTGGATGCTAATGCCGTCAGTCAATGATGAAAGTCAGATCAGTATGAGGGAATGTCGCAACACCGCGTAGTTCAAAGGTGCGATTGAGGGAAAAGGGCGGCGTGCCGCCCGGATAGAATGTTGGTTATGGGACAAGCTCAAGGCCGGCGACGCGGCGCCAGTAGCCGTTACAATCGGCCTGATTTTCCAGCGCTAACGGTGCAGTGCCTTGTTCGTTGGCGCGGAATTTATCCAGCATCGCCAGCGTGCCGATATCGTTTGGCGACAGCCGGACAATATCGACCAGATCCCGCATTGACGCCAGCTCGTTACCGAGGTTGTAGCAATAGCCGCTTTGCGTCTGGATGCCATTCAGGACAAAGACCTGCTGGTTTTCCTGCGACAGCATTTTTCTGCCCTGTGGGTAGCTAAGGCAGCAGGTTTCACATTCATCTTTTGGCCGATCTTCTGAACGGGCGGTGAAGCAGCGGGCGGAATAGGCTAACGGCAAATGTCCGTAGCTGAGCACTTCCACCTCAAACTGGTGGCGAAAGCCAAGCTCGTCACACTGATTCAGCAGGTTTTGCAGCCAGTCACGAGAAAGCTCGACTGGCATACACCAACGCACCATGCCTTGTTTGTGCAGCACACGTAGGGTGTATGCGTTGTAGCAGTTGAGCGCGTGTCCGGCGACAAACGGCAGGTTGCGCTCGGCTGCGATATTGACGGCACCCAGATCGTTCGCTTCCAGCAAGAACTCGCCATTTTCCACATAGCGCTTCAGTTCCGTAAGTTCAGACGGGGCTTGTAAGAGCGCGAGTGTCGAGATCACCACCTGTTTGCCGCTGCTGGCGACTTCACGGGCCACGTTGAACCAGTCCGCCACCTTCATCAGCCGGCGCTTGCTGCACACCGTTTCACCGAGATAAATGATATCGGCGCTGCTGTTCACCGCAGCTTGGTAAAACGCCTCGACGTCCTCTTTCGGCCAATAGTAGAGGATATTCCCTAATGCGTATTTCATGTGTTCTCCGCTACTGCCATTTACGGTGATAAGCGCCCAGTGTGGTCTGCGTGCCTTCGGCCACTGCACCTAACGCGTCCATCCAGGCCTGCGTTGGTACGAATGTCTCAGGATTGGCGCGGCAGCGATCGATGGCCTGTCGCCATACCTGCGTAATTTGGCTGACATAGGCCGGACTACGCTGGCGACCTTCTATCTTCACGGAGGCAATATTGGCGGCCATCAACTCAGGCAGCAGCTCCAGCGTGTTCAGGCTGGTTGGCTCTTCCAGCGCATGGTAGCGCTGCCCATCGACTAAATAGCGGCCTTTACACAGTGTAGGGTAACCGGCGTTTTCATCGTCCTGATAGCGGTCGATCAGAATGTTATTCAGCCGCGATTCCATGCCGTTTTCCGTCTGCTGCCAGCGTACAAATCGCGCTGGCGAGCAGGCACCCACAGTATTCGGTGATTCACCGGTCAGATAAGACGAGAGATAACAGCGGCCTTCCGCCATGATGCACAGGCTACCGAAGGCGAAGACTTCGAGCGGCACCGGGCTGGTACGAGCAATTTGCTTTACCTGATGGATGGACAGCACGCGTGGCAGCACAATACGTGAGACATCAAAATGACGATGATAAAAACGGATTGCTTCGGTGTTTGTCGCGGAAGCCTGAACCGATACGTGGCGCTCGATGTGGGGGTAGCGTTCGGCGGCATACTCCAACATGGCGAGATCGGCGAGGATCAGCACGTCGGCGCCGATTTGTGCCGCCATGTCCACAGCGCGTTGCCAGCGCTGATAGCCGTCTGGGTGAGCAAACGTATTGATGGCGATATGCAGCTTACGCCGGTGGCGGTGCACGTATTCGCGCGCTTCCTGTAGTTTCTTATCGGTGAAATTCAGCCCGGCAAAATGACGTGCGTTGGTGTCGTCCTTCAGGCCGATATAGACCGCATCTGCGCCATTATCGATGGCAGCTTTCAGTGCCGGCAGGTTACCGGCGGGGCAAAGCAGTTCCATACACAATCCTTCATTAATCCCTTCGGGGCCGTAGCGGCTCGTACGATCAATGATGTTCAGACTGACGATCGCTGTTGATGACGGCGTTCCGTCGCCACCCCTGCGGGCTGTCGCGAGCGATGCTGAAAATCGTTTACGACGATTTTTTATCAGTCGATGAATGTTGTTAACGATTGGGAATCTTAATTAACCCATCAGATAAGGACTTTGATTTAAGGCAGTTTATGGTGCTAATCGTCGCGCAAGGACAAAATCTGTTGGGCATAATCGGATAACCGACTAAATTATTGACATAGACCTCTTCCGCTCGCGGTGGATGTGGCAAAATGTTTGCAGATTATCTGAACAGTCAGATTGCTTTAAGAGGAGTACGCCAGTGTTGGAAAAACTACGAGCGCAGATTGTGCGTCAGGGGCCGAGCTTATTAGGTAAGCCACTCAAGTTCACCCCCTTTGCGCTACAGCGTCAGGTTTTGGAACAGATGTTGGGCTGGCAGTTCCGTCAGGCGCTGGAGGAGGGCGATCTGGCATTTCTCGAAAGCCGCTGGCTGAAAATTGAGGTACGTGACGTCGGCTTGCAGTGGTTTATGACGCTGCGCGATGGCCGTCTGGTGGTGAGCCATGATGAGACGCCGGATGTCAGCTTTAGTGCGGATGCGAACGATCTGATTTTGATCGCCGCGCGTAAAGAAGATCCCGATACGCTCTTTTTCCAGCGTCGTCTGCGCATTGAAGGCGATACCGAGTTAGGTTTGTATGTGAAGAACCTGATGGACGCCATTGAGCTGGAAGCCATGCCTGCGCCGCTGCGCATTGGCCTGCTGCAACTGGCAAACTTTGTGGAAGCCGGATTACAGGAGGGCGCAGTGCAACCAGCGAATCACGCGCCAGTATCATGCTAGTTCGGGTGGAAATTCCCGTTGATGCCGCCGGGATCGACAGCTTATTGCGCCGCGCTTTTCCTACGGGCGCGGAAGCGGATCTAGTGCATCAACTGCGTGAAGACGGTTTATTGACGCTCGGCGTCGTGGCGACCGACGATGAAGGCGGCGTGGTAGGCTACGCGGCATTCAGCCCGGTGCTGATCGAAGGTGAAGATCGGCAGTGGGTAGCGCTGGCGCCGTTGGCGGTAGAAGAAAATCTGCGCCGGCAGGGCGTGGGGGAAAACTGGTCTACGAAGGATTGGATGCGCTGAATGAGTTTGGTTACACCGCTGTCGTAGTCTTGGGTAACCCTGCGTATTACTCCCGTTTTGGCTTTGTTCCGGCGGCAGAGCAGCAGCTACATTGCCGCTGGCCAGACAGCAAATCGGCTTTTCAGGTCTATCCACTGGCGGATAATCATTTTGTCGGTGAAGGTCGAACTGAGGGGGAAAGCGGCTTTGCAAGCGCGAGCGGGCTGGTGGAATACGCCGAACCGTTTAACCGCTTTCTCTAGCATGATTTGCTAACCGATAGCATATCAATACATCGTGTCTGAAATGCATAGTGTCTGAGGCTGGTCTTGTACCAGCCTTTCTTTGGCTTTTACTCAACTGCTTAATGCGATATTCCAGCTTGAGTGCGTTTGAGCGATCGCCCGCCAGACAGTGAAACACCAGCGTCAGCTCCCCTTTGCCCCGTAGTGCTTTCGCCCCTTTTCCCGTTTGATGTTGATCCAGGCGGCGGCTGACATCTGTTGTGATACCCGTATACAGCGCTCCGGTGACCGTGCGCAGTATGTACAGATACCAACGGGGATGTTCGGCGTGTTCAGTCATGGTCTTGTCTATGGATTATTGTTTGAAAAAGTGATTTGTCCCAGCTAAACATAAATAGCACGTCCTACTCATCGTATTTCACACCAATCGTATTTCAAACCATTAGTACTTCAAACAGTCAGCATTTCAAATAACTAGCACGGCATCGCATTAATAGCCGTTATTCACCATGATGCACTTCTTTTACGGATAGGGAAAAACGTATGACACTGAAACGATATATACCCCCGCGCTGGCCGTGGCGTTCTCTTCTTGTTTCCTTTCACTGGGCTATGCCGCTGAACTGGCAGAGAAAGATCGGGAAACGATTGTGAACGCCGTTGCGAACTACTCAACCCAAATGACAAATGTTGCTCAGCAGATCTGGTCAAAGCCCGAACTGGGTTATTTGGAAACCAATACCTCCCAACTGCTACAGAATGAGCTAAAAGCGGCCGGGTTCAGCGTTGAAGCGGGCGTCGCGGGCATCCCAACCGCGTTTGTGGCGACGGCGGGGAAATCCGGTGGGCCGGTTATCGGCATTCTGGCAGAGATGGATGCGCTGCCGGGCTTCTCTCAGGCCGCGACGCCCGAACGTTCTCCGGTTGCTGGCATTGAGGCTGGACATGCCTGCGGGCATCACCTGTTTGGCGCGGGGGCGGTGGGGGCGGCGATTGCGCTAAAACAGTGGCTGGAGGCGACGGGCAAACCGGGGCAAATCCGAGTTTACGGCACGCCGGCGGAAGAAGGTGGTTCCGGTAAAGTGTATATGACGCGAGCGGGGCTGTTTAAGGATGTGGATGTGATGCTGCACTGGCATCCAGGCGATGAAAATTCGGCCTCGCAAGATTATTCGCTGGCGAACGTGAACGGTAAGTTCCGTTTCTATGGTCGCTCCGCGCATGCCGCGATGGCACCAGAGAAAGGGCGCTCGGCGCTGGACGGCGTGGAGGCGCTGAATTTTATGGTGAACGCGATGCGGGAACATGTGCCGCAGGAAACGCGTATTCACTATGTGATTACCGATGGCGGCAAAGCGCCGAACGTGGTGCCGGACTTCGCCGAAGTGTATTACTACGTGCGCCACCCCGATCCGGCCGTGGTCGCCAGCGTGACCGATCGCATTCGCAAAGCGGCGGAAGGTGCCGCGCTGGGAACCGAAACGCGTTATGAGTTCGAAATTCTCGGCGGCGTGTACAGCCTGTTGCCGAACAACGTGCTGGGAAAAATGATGGATGACAGCCTTAGAAGCGTTGGGGGCCACAATGGGATAAGGCGGATACGGATTTTGCCACCGCGTTGCAGAAAACGTTAGATCAAGCCAAATTGCCGCCGCTTTCCAGTGCCGGTCAGATCGCGCCGTATCATTTTGGTGAAACGGGCTATGCGTCGACCGATGTGGGCGATGTCAGTTGGGTGGTGCCGACGGTCGGGCTGGGAACGGCGACCTGGGTCCCCGGCGTCCCTGCACACAGCTGGCAGGCGGTGGCATCCGGCGGCATGGCGATTGGCTATAAAGGCATGGACGTAGCGGCTAAAACGCTGGCTGTTACAGGGGCCAAGCTACTGAGCGATCCCGCATTGATTCAACAGGCGAAAGCCGAGTTTGATAAGAGCCGTGGCGAGAACTTCCACTATAAGCCGCTATTAGGCGACCGGGAACCCGCACTGGATTACCGTAAACCTTCCGCAGGGAAATAATTTTCCTGCTCTGCCTGCGCTTTCTCTCTGTGGTTAGAGAGAAAGCGCTATGCTTACTACATAACACCAACCCGCAGCAGGCGGCTTCCATCCTGCGGGCTATCCGTGGTTGTCACCTTCTTTTTCCCGATTCACATGGATCGTCTGGCCGACAAGGTTGTCACCTTTAATTCATTGGATGAAATCTTATCTGGAGAAGTATGTGTGACTGAAATCACATATAATCACTACCTATTGCATTTCTCTTACATCAAGTGTGAATGAATGCACAAAATAGTCCGGCATGGCGTGTTCAAATGTCTGATATGCCCACGTGTATAAAGAGTTTCTTTCGGTATCGTTCTTTCGGTGTTGGAATCATCACAGGATGAATTGTAGAGGAAGGCTGATTGCGGTGAGAAGGATCTCGGTGCCGCTACAGGTTGTTTCTCCTGAGCGCTATCTTCAAGGAACCAAGTCCGCTCGCCAAACGTGCTGGTTTTACACCAGTTTATGTTCAGGCCGGTTAGACCGGCTGACGAGTTGGAGAGTTGTATGACCAAGCTGACCACGGCCGCGCAGCGTGCGCTGGCGCTGATGGATTTAACCACGCTGAATGAGGATGATACGGATGAAAAAGTGACGGCGCTCTGCCGTCAGGCGAACAGCTCGGCAGGGAAAACTGCTGCTATCTGTATCTATCCCCGTTTTATCCCCCTGGCGAAAAAGATCCTGCGTGAGCAGGGTACGCCGGATATTCGTATTGCGACAGTCACCAACTTCCCGCACGGCAATGATGATGTTGACATCGCGGTTGCGGAAACCAGAGCGGCGATCGCTTACGGCGCTGATGAAGTTGATGTCGTCTTCCCTTATCGAGCACTGATCGCAGGCAATGCGCAAATCGGTTTTGAGCTGGTGCAGGCATGCAAAGCGGTATGTCAGGATGCCAACGTGCTGTTGAAGGTGATCATCGAGACGGGCGAGCTGAAACAAGACGCGCTGATCCGTCAGGCGAGCGAGATTGCGATTGATGCGGGTGCGGATTTCATTAAAACCTCAACTGGCAAAGTACCCGTAAACGCGACGCCAGAGAGCGCGGCGATCATGCTGAAAACGATCCGTGATAAAGGCGTAGGCGAACGTGTTGGCTTTAAAGCAGCGGGTGGCGTACGCAACGCGGAAGATGCCGCCATCTATCTGCAATTGGCAGACGATATCATGGGCCCCGAATGGGCGACGGCCTCGCATTTTCGCTTTGGCGCATCCAGCCTGCTGGCAAGCCTGCTGACCACGCTCGGCCACGGAGCAACAGCTCCGCAGGGCGGCTACTAAGCAGGCGTACAGGCGCACGACTTCATGTGTGACAACGTTATTCGTGACCACATTTTTTCATGACAGCATTCTGTTTATTACGGCATTGGCTCACAACAGCAAATGCGCCCGCAGCGACAGGCTGCGGAGCCACATCAGGAGTACAGACCTTGTTTCTGATTCAAGAAATTATTCGTAAGAAGCGTGACGGAAAAGCTCTGAGCGAAGAAGAGATCCGCTTCTTTATCAACGGTATTCGTGACAATACCGTCTCCGAAGGCCAGATTGCGGCGCTGGCGATGACTATTTACTTTCATGACATGTCGATGGACGAGCGCGTGGCGCTGACGTTGGCAATGCGCGACTCCGGCACAGTGTTGGACTGGAAAAGTCTGAACCTGAACGGCCCGCTGGTGGACAAGCACTCTACCGGCGGCGTGGGTGATGTCACTTCGCTGATGCTGGGGCCGATGGTCGCTGCCTGCGGGGGCTACGTTCCGATGATTTCCGGGCGCGGCTTAGGCCATACCGGCGGCACGCTAGATAAGCTCGAAGCGATTCCGGGATTGGATATTTTCCCTAACGATGACGATTTTCGTCGCATCATCCAGCAGGTCGGCGTCGCAATTATTGGGCAGACTTCCTCGCTGGCTCCGGCGGATAAACGCTTTTACGCCACGCGTGACATTACTGCCACGGTCGATTCCATCCCGCTGATCACCGCGTCGATTCTGGCGAAAAAGCTGGCTGAAGGGCTGGATGCGCTGGTGATGGACGTCAAAGTGGGATCCGGGGCGTTTATGCCGACCTATGAACTGTCCGAGCAGCTGGCGCAGGCGATCGTCGGCGTAGCGAACAACGCGGGATGTCGCACCAGTGCGCTGCTGACGGACATGAATCAGGTGCTGGCTTCCAGCGCGGGTAATGCGCTGGAAGTGCGGGAAGCCGTACGTTTCCTGACGGGAGAGAGCCGCAATCCGCGCCTGTATGATGTTACTATGGCACTCTGTGGCGAGATGCTGCTGGCGGGTGGGCTGGCAAGCTCGGCAGACGACGCGCGTTCACGCCTGCAAACGGTGTTGGATAACGGCAAAGCCGCTGAAGTCTTTGGTCGCATGGTGGCCGCACAGCGTGGCCCGGGCGATTTTGTCGAACACTACGATCGTTACCTGCCGGTGGCGACATTAAGTAAGCCGGTGTTCGCGACGCGTGAAGGTATTGTGACGGCGATGGACACCCGCGCGTTGGGCATGGCAGTCGTCTCGCTGGGCGGCGGACGCCGTCAGGCTACCGATACGATCGATTACAGCGTCGGTCTGGATAACATGATCAGCCTGGGTGAGCGCGTTGACGCGCAGCGCCCGCTGGCGGTGATCCATGCCAATACGGAAGCGCAATGGCAGCAGGCGGCGAATGAGGTTCGCGCCGCAATCCAACTGGGCGATACGGCGCCAGAAAAGACCCCGATGGTCTACCGTCGAGTGAGCGCGGAAGCGTGATTGCCAGAGTGGGTTATTGGCTGTTTTGAATTGATGTTCCCCTTCCGGTAGGCAGGGCGTTAGCGCAGAACTGCGCAGGAGAAAAAGAATGAAACGTGCATATATTATGGTTCTTGACTCGTTTGGCATCGGCAGCAGCGCGGATGCAGAACGTTTTGGTGATGCGGGTTCGGATACGCTGGGTCATATCGCTCAGGCGTGTGCAGCGGGAACGGCGGACAAAGGGCGCAGCGGCAAGCTGCATTTGCCGAGCCTGAGCCGTCTGGGGCTGGGTAAAGCCGCTGAGGCCTCAACGGGAACGTTCCCGGCAGGGCTGGATGAAAATGCAGACATCATCGGTGCTTACGCGCACGCCAGTGAAATCTCTTCGGGTAAAGATACGCCGTCTGGCCACTGGGAAATTGCCGGTGTGCCTGTCCTGTTCGACTGGGGCTATTTTAAAGATGAAGAAAACAGTTTTCCGCAGGCGCTGCTGGATAAACTGGTGAAACGTGCCAATCTTCCGGGATATCTGGGCAACTGCCACTCTTCCGGTACGGTGATTCTGGATCAACTGGCAGAAGAGCACATGAAAACCGGCAAGCCGATTTTCTACACCTCTGCGGATTCCGTGTTCCAGATTGCCTGCCATGAAGAAACGTTCGGTTTGGATAAGCTGTACGAACTGTGTGAAATTGCCCGCGAAGAGCTGACCGAAGGGGGCTACAACATCGGGCGTGTGATTGCTCGTCCGTTTATCGGCGACAAACCCGGCCACTTCGAGCGTACCGGCAACCGTCACGATCTGGCCGTTGAACCGCCAGCGCCGACCATTCTGAAAAAGATGGTGGATGAAAAAGGCGGTGAAGTGGTTTCCGTCGGTAAAATTGCGGATATCTATGCGCAGGTCGGCATCACGAAGAAAGTGAAGGCGACCGGCATTGATGCGCTGTTTGACGCCACGCTGAAAGAAATGGATAACGCGGGCGACAACACCATCGTATTTACCAACTTTGTTGATTTCGATTCTGCCTACGGCCACCGTCGCGATATTCCGGGTTATGCTGCCGCGCTGGAGCTGTTTGACCGCCGCCTGCCAGAAATGCTGTCCCGCGTGAAGGGCGATGACATCCTGATTCTGACGGCCGACCACGGCTGTGACCCAAGCTGGCACGGCACCGATCACACCCGTGAGAACGTCCCGGTGTTGATCTATGGCCCGAACGTGAAGCCGGGCTCATACGGCCACCGTGAAACCTTCGCCGATATCGGGCAGACCGTTGCAGCCTACTTTGGCCTGTCGCCTATGGACTACGGTAAATCGATACTGTAAAACACACCGTTTTTACGTGAACTTGATTAATTAAGGAATAAACGCATGGCTACGCCACATATTAATGCAGAAATGGGTGATTTCGCGGACGTTGTACTGATGCCGGGCGACCCGCTGCGCGCTAAGTACATTGCCGAAACCTTTCTGGAAAATGCCCGCGAAGTGAACAACGTGCGTGGCATGCTGGGTTTCACTGGCACGTATAAAGGCCGTAAAATTTCGGTCATGGGCCACGGTATGGGGATCCCCTCCTGCTCAATCTATGCGAAAGAACTAATCACTGAATTCGGCGTGAAGAAGATCATTCGCGTGGGCTCCTGCGGCGCGGTACGTGAAGATGTCAAACTGCGCGACGTGGTGATCGGTATGGGTGCCTGTACGGATTCCAAAGTAAACCGTATGCGCTTCAAAGATCACGACTATGCGGCGATTGCTGATTTCGACATGGTGCGCAATGCGGTTGATGCGGCTAAAGCCCGCGATGTTTCCGTACGCGTAGGTAACATCTTTTCCGCCGATCTGTTCTACACGCCAGATCCACAGATGTTCGACGTGATGGAAAAATACGGCATTCTGGGTGTGGAAATGGAAGCGGCCGGTATCTACGGCGTCGCGGCAGAGTTCGGTGCGAAAGCGCTGGCCATTTGTACCGTTTCTGACCACATCCGTACGGGTGCGCAGACTACGTCAGAAGAGCGTCAAAATACGTTTAACGAGATGATCGAAATCGCGCTGGAATCTGTTCTGCTGGGCGATAACGAGTAATATCATACTCCCTAGCCCGGACGTTCGCTCCGGGCTGTTTTTCCCTTCACATCCTGCCGTAAGCGACCTGCTGACTGTCCGCTGCTGGCGGCGTACCACAAGGCTCGTCTGTGTGATTCTCTGTTTGCGCTTTTTCTCTGGTTCGAGCGGCGTTAACCGTACCTGATGTGTGAAGCAAGCCAGTACGGCAGGCTGGTGGCTGACGGCCAACACAATGGTTTGTGGCAGCGCAGTCCTGATGTGCTCTAGTAACTGAAGCGCTGCCGCGTCATCAAGCTGGCTGGTGGCTTCATCCAGACAAAGCAGCGTCGGGCGCAGCAGTAGCGCACGCGCGAGCGACAGACGCTGCTGTTCGCCGCCCGATAGCACCCGACTCCAGTTTGCCTTGTCGTCCAGACGAGGAATCAGCGAGGCCAGCCCGGTTTGTTCCAGAACTGCAATCAGCTGTGCAGTATCCGCTAACTGCACCTGCGGATAACACAGCACCTGACGCAGCGTATCCTGCGGTAAATAGGCTTTTGCGGCAAAAGCAGCGTGCGGCCCGCGGGGAAATGCCAGTCTCCTTGCGAAACTGGCCACAGCCCCGCCAGCGCACGCAGCAGCGTGGTTTTCCCTGTGCCGCTGGCTGCGCTGAACGCCGCCCATTCGCCAGCCTGAAGCGTGAGCGTCAGCGGGGCGAAATACGGCGAGCCATCGGGGCGTGATACGGATAGCGCGTTGATAGACAGGGCATGACCTTCATGACGTGGCACCTCTGGCGCAGGCAACTGCCGTAAGCGCTGCTGGAATTCCCACAGTCGCTCAATGGTAGACGACCATTGAACCAGCTGACGATAGGCATCGATAAACCAGCCAAAGGCATCCAACACATAGCCGAAGGCGGATCGCGCCTGCATAATCGCCCCAAGGCTTACCTGACGCGCGAGGAACAGCGGCAGGGTCGCGAACACCGGAATAATCAGGCTGAAGCGGAAATAGCTGGTCGTAAAGCTTTCCAGCCGGAATTCTCGCGCCATGAGGCGCTGCCAGTTTTGCACGATGGGCAGGAAATGTTGCCGCATCCGCTGCTGCTCGGCGTCACTCCCCTGATAAAACGCAATCTGTTCGCTGTTATCCCGCACCCGCAGCAGCGTGGCGCGGTAGTCTGCCTCCGCCCGCTGACGCTCAATGTTTAGCTTGTGCAGGCGGTGCCCCAGCCGATGTGTGACCACGCTGGCGAGGGCGGCGTAAATCAGAGCGATCCACACCAGGTAGCCGTGTATCGTGAGGGTATAGCTGCTTAATGTGAAAGTATGAACGCCGGAAAGCTGCCACAGAATAACGATGAAAGAGAAAAACGGGCGGTGTTTTTCAGTAGCGAAAGCAGGAGTTCGAGGCTCTGTTCGATCAGCAGACGAATATCTTCCGCAATGCGCTGATCGGGGTTATCCAGCCTGGCACTGAGCTGATAGTGGGCGTGATTGCGCAGCCAATCCTGCTCATACTGATGCGTCATGGTATCGCGCCAGCGGATAATCAGCTGTTTCTTGAGCCAGTTGCCGCAGATGATCACCAGCACGAACAGCAGCGTATAGGCCAGATAGCGCACGGCCATATCGTAGAGGGAGGCGTGCTGAAAATAGTCGGCCAGCGCGTCGTAAAAATCCCGGCTCCAGTTATTGTACTGCACGCTGATCCACACGACGGAGAGCGTCAGGCTCATGATCAGCAGCAGCAATAACCACAGCTGCGTAGCGCGCGTCGTCAGCCAGAAAGGCGAGACCAGCGAATAAAAGCGTTTAAGCGTTTGCATAATGGGTTGGGCGATGGCCTGCCAGCAGAGGCTGGCAGGCATATTCGCTTAGAAATTCCACTTCGCAGTCAACATGAAATTACGCGGATCGCCGTAATAGTTGTTGCCGCTAAGATGGCGGTTGTTCAGGTTTAAGAAGTAGGTTTTATCCGTCAGATTATTGCCCACCAGATTGAAGCTCAGGTTTTGCTGTACTGGTAGCGGATATTGGCGTTAAACAGGGTATAGCCGCCCTGAGACAGGCCAAAAGCGCGATTCGGGTAGGTTTGTGTCTCGGTTTGTGCCGTCATACCCGCGCCAATCGTCCATTGGTTCAGTTCACCCGGCAGAGTGTATGAGGTGTAGAGCTTGAACATGTGCTTTGGCGTACGCGGGCTGAACTGCGCGGCTCTTTCACTCGCGCTGCCTTCAAGATATTTACTGTTGGTCAGGGTATAACCCGCCTGAACCTGCCAGCCTTCAGCCAGTTTCCCCGTGACATCCAGTTCTACCCCTTGGCTTTGTACCTTGCCTTCGGGCTGGGAGCAGCTTGTGCCGATCAGGCAAACCGAGCTATTCGCGACGGCCATGGCCCGATTTTCCTGAATGATGCGGAACAGGGCCAGCGAGGTATTCAGATCGCCATCAAAGAACTCGCCCTTTATGCCGGTTTCATAGTTGGTGCCGGTAATGGCGGGCAGCAGGTTGCCGTTGCGGTCTTTTTCGCTCTGCGGCTTGTAGATTTCGGCGTAGCTCAGGTACCAGGTGTAGTTATCGGCGAAGTCCCACAGCAGGCCGCCGTAAGGTACAAACTCATTGCTGGCATGCAGGCTGCTGAGTGAGGACGTATTACGGAGATGGTTAGTGAAATACTCGTCATAGCTGTAGGCGCTGTAGCGGCCGCCCAGAATCAGCTTCCAGTCATCGGCCAGTTCGAATCTGGCCGTGGCGAACGCGCCGCGCTGATAAAGATTGAAGCGGTCGTTGTAGTGATTGTTGTAGAGACTCGTATTTGATCAGTCCGGTTCTGCCAGCGAATGGGGCTGCCAGTTGAAGATATTCACGGTGCTGGTGTTGTTGATGCGGATGTGGTTGTTATCGAAGTTCTCTTTCTGATAATCACCGCCCACGACCAGTTCATGACTGCGTCCCAGCAGCTCGAACGGGCCGTTCAGGCTCAGGTTATAACCCCACTGTTCGGCCTTGTTGTCGTAGCGCAGGTTATTGTTCAGCGACGAATTTCCCGTTGCCGGATTCACGCCGCTTGTACCGTTCATGATACCGATATAGCTACTTGCTGCGCGGGAATGGATATAGTTCAGCGCGCTTTTCAGCGTCCAGTCGTTATCGAAGTGGTGTTCCAGTTCGACGAACGGGTTAATTTTTTCAAATTCGATGCGGTTCCAGCTTGCACCCAGATAGGTGGAACGTGGCAGATTCAGGCTGCTTTTATTGGTGGCAAACGGAACGCCATACACATCAGGCACGCCGCGGGTCTTTTGCCAGTTGATGCCGCCAGTCACCGTGGTGGACGGCGTCAGGTCATAGGCCAGCGTGCCGAACAGCACCTTTCTTTCACTGTGTTCGTAATCTTTAAAGCTTTGCTTGTCCTGATAAACGCCAACGAGACGGCCACGCAGGCTGGCATCGTCGTTCAGCGGCCCAGAGACATCGAGCTCGCTGCGGTAATTATCCCAACTGCCTGCGCCAACGCTGCCGGAGGCCTGAAAATTGTGAGTCGGCTGCTTGCGTACCAGATTAACGGTGCCGCCGGGTTCGCCATTGCCCTGTGACAAGCCGGACGCCCCGCGCAGGATCTCCACACGGTCATAGATCGCCAGATCGGGCGATTCACTGGAGGACTGAACCGCGCCCATGTTGGAGACGCTGTTCTGGCTGGAGAAGTTAACGCCGTCTTTCTTGATATTATCCATCACGAAAGCACGCGACTCGTATTTCACCTGATAGCTATTCTGATTGACCACGTTAATGCCGGTGGTTTGCTTCATGGCCTCATCCAGCGAGGTCATATTCTGATCGTCCATACGCTGGCGCGTCACGACGCTCACCGACTGCGGCGTTTCTCGCGGCGACAGGTTCAGCTGTGTCGCGGTGTTCATGCTGCGCGTGGTGTAGGACTGGGTGCCTTCGGTCACGCCGTTGCGATTGACCCCCGCTACGACCAGCATCTCATCTCCCTGCGGTATTCTCTGTAAGCGCCAGGCGCCGTTAGGCTGCGGAATCACCTGAAGTCCGCTTCCTGCCAGCAGTGCCGAAAACCCGCCATCGACGCTGTAATTCCCTTGCAGGGACGGCCCGGTTTTTCCTGTCGCCAGCTGTGCATCGCCAACCAGATAAACGCCCGACTGGGCGGCAAACTGGTTTAGCTGCTGGTTAAGCGGTCCGGCGGGGATTGCGTAGGTTTTGGTTGCCGCCACGACGGCTGTTTCTGCGGCGGTTGCGGTGGAATGCGCGAAAAGCGGTGCGCCGCACAGTAGCAGATGAACGGCAATTGCCAGTTTGGAAGGAGTGCGCTGTGTTGAGAAAAATGGAATCAATGCCATGAAAATTCGCCTTCTGACCCAGAGTAAAAATTGGTGGTTTTACTGTGAATCGAACGACAGCAGGAAAAGGGGAACTCAAAAGAGAAAATTTTTTATCTGTCCCCTAAAGAGCGGTATCCAGAAAGGGGACGGTTATGCGGACGATATCAGCGCGGTTCGACGGTCACCCACCACGGAAAACGGCGATGGATGCGGACCGGGAAGGCTTGCGCCAGCATGTTCAGCGCCATGTCGGTATCGGTTAAGGGGAAGGTGCCCATCACGCGTAAATCGGCAATCGCGGGTTGGCACGCCAGATAGCCATGACGATAGCGAGACAGCTGCGCCACAACCTCTCCCAGCGGCATGTTGTCCGCCTGTAGCCTGCCGTGTGACCAATCGGCATCGTTCTGCTGATTGGGCAAAATGTTACCCTGACCGTCGGCATTGAAGCGCAGATGGTAGCCCGCGTTAACCCGACGCGCGGCAGAGGCGTATCTGGCGCTGGCATCGACCGCATGTTGGTAAACGGTCAGCGTGGTGGCCTCCGGCTCTTGCGCGACGCTAAAACGCGTGCCCAGTGCCTGCATGCGCCCTTGCGCGGTGGTGACAAAGAAAGGTCGCGCGTCGGCAGCGGTCTCAATCAGGATGTCCCCGGTCAGCAGGGCGATTTCCCGCCGCTGGTCGCTGTAGAGGATATCAATCGCGCTGGCGGTATTCAGCCACAGCCGGGTGTTGTCCGGTAACGTCAGCGATTTGATTTCTCCTACCGCGCTGTGATGATCGGCCGTCATCGCCAGCAGCGAGTCTTTTAGCGGCGTGTGGCGGTAAGTCAGCCAGGAGAGGAGTGTGCCAGTGCTGAGCAGCGCAGCGAGCTTGAGCGCGCGACGACGTGTCATCGACGCAGGCTTGTGCAGCAACGTATCCAGCGCGGGTTGTTTACCATCGCCACGCAGCGGCTGGAAACGCTGGCTGACCGTGAGCACAAACTCCCAGGCATGGCGGTGTTCCTCGCTTTCGTCCATCCAGCGCTGCCAGTGGTGGTAGTGCTCATCGCCAGGTTCCCGATCGCACAGTTGGGCGTACCACTGTGACGCCTGCTGCAAGGCAATAAAGCTGGGTTTGTTCAGGCTGGGGTTATTCATGAACGAGTAGCCTGACCGTCCGCGTCTATCTCCGCTTCCAGCAGCACACAATGCAGCATGGCTTGCGCCATGTATTTTTTCACCATGCGTTCGGAAACGCCCAGTGCCTCGGCAATGTCCCGATAGGGGCGTCCCTGTACCTGCGCCATGATAAAAGCGGCACGCACCTTCTCGGGCAACGCACACAACATGGCATCGACCTGATACAGGGTTTCGAGAATGATATTGCTGTCTTCCGCTGACAGGGCAACCGGCTCCGGCTGTTCGGCGAGCGAGGCGAGCCAGACGCGCTCGATTTCCCGCTTGCGCCAGAGATCGACGCACATGCCTTGCGCCATCACGCTCAGATAAGCCCGCGCACCCGCGTGGCTGTCGAACTGACGTGGCTTCAGCAAGAGCCGTACAAAGACATCCTGCGCCAGATCGGCCGCATCACACAGATTCCCCAGTCGTTTGCGTAATAGCCCTTGCAACCAGCCATGATGCTGGCAATAGAGCTGATGCATATCTGCTGAGGTATCAATATTGGCTGATGACATGTCTGGTGCCTGAACCGGAACGATAGGAGGTCAAATTTCAGGCGCATCTTAGTTGAGAATGATTTTTATTTCAACGCTAAGGAAAATGTGGGTACCGATGGGAGGCGAAGACGCGTAAGAAACGCGTGGGTAGCAAAGCGGAAATGCATCATGTTCGGTAGCGGTGTCGGGCGTGATGCGACTCAACGCTATCGGAAAAGGCTGGCCTCAACGTCAGGCCAGCCGACAACGTTACTTAATGGCCTGAGCAGGAACCTGCGCGGCGCTGTTAAAGCTGATCTCGTTGATCGCGCTCCATTTGTTCACATCGGTGCCAAACGTATCCAGTTTGAAGAATTTGGCTTTAACGGCTGGGAAGGTGAATTTTTCACCGTCTTTGGCATTGCTGGAGGTGACCAGATTGTCAGCCAGCTTTTTCCAGGTTTTACCGTCGGTGGAGTAGGAGACGGAGAACTTCAGTTTGCGCTCGTCCGCTTTGAAAGGAACAAGAACAAAGTTCTCAACCGATTGTTCTTTATCCAGTTCTAACTGAACCCAGCTCTCACCATTTGCCGCCCAGCGCGTTTTTACGTCGCCATCGGCAATGTTGGCCGGTTTGTGGCCCTTGTCTGAATCATAAGCGGAGGCTGTCACCGCCGTTACTTGTACCGCGTAAGCGGAAAGAGAGAATAAGCCGCACAGAAGCGTCGTAGCCAGAGTGTATTTTTTCATATTATTCCTCGTTGATAACGGATAAACCATGCATGCCTGCAAACCAGAAACATGAAATGGAATGTCATTATGATAAAAAAGAAACAATGTTTTATTTGTAGCGATCACGTTGCGGGGATTTTTCTGGCAGGAAAAAAGGCAGAGCGGGACGGGGCGCACATTTTCCCTGGCCGCTTACGCAGTAGCCCTTGTAACCAGCCGTGATGCTGACAATAGCGCTGATGCCTATCGGCTGAGGTATCAATACTGGCTGATGATATGCCAGATGCCTGAAATGGGTCGAGCGGCGTCAAATTTCAGACGTTTCTTGGCTGAGAATAATTTTTATTTCAATGCTGCGGTAGCGTCACCGAAGGAGGGCGTTGGTGGCAGTCAGGTTGGAATACATCACATCCGACATACTAAATATCCCATCAGCGTGCTGCTAACTGAGGGATCCGCTAATCGAAGCCAGTGCGGAGACTGACCTTTGATTGGCTATGGTTATTCAAGCTTCACATTCAATAAAGCCTTTTCTATCAGTTGCCCCAGCATGGCTCGTGCGTTATGAATCGCTTCGTTCTCAATCCCTTGCTTCAGTGTAATTCCAAGGTTCCCCGGCGATGGCAAAATACTCCCCATTATGTGGAGATTGTTGGGTATCCCGATACGAGTACGCACGGTAATGCCCAGTCCGGCCTGCACTGCGGCCCAGATACCGCTCAGGCTATGGCTGATAAATACCACTTTCCATGCAATGCCAGCCTGATCTAAGCAGGTGGTGGCTCGTGAACGCATCAGACACGGGCTTTCAAACATCACCAGTGGTAAGGGTTCCCCCTGTGCCAGTAGCGTGTTGATGTCCAGATCCGGATGTTTTATCCACTCCAATTGGCACTGGTCGATAAGCCGGCCTTCTTGTGTGGTGTTATCCGGTTGCCACAGTAGTGCCATATCAAGTGCATTGTTATCAAGCGCAGTGAGCAGCGCCTGGTTACGATCTACTCGCGCAATAATCCGTAGCCCCGGATGGTGGCGTTTGAACTCGCCCAAAATATTGGGCATCAGCGACTCGCCAAAATCTTCCTGCATGCCAATGCGGATCTCCCCCTGCAACAACTCACCTTTCACTGCTCGCTGTGCCTCATCATTCAGTGCCAGCAGGCGACGAGCATAGCCCATCAATATCTCGCCAGTATGGGTCAATACCAGGTGACGGCCCTGCTTTACCACCAGTTTGGCACCGCACTGTTGTTCCAACTTTTTTAGTTGAGCGCTTATCGCCGAGGTTGAGCGGCAAAGTCGTGTCGCAGCCAGTGCAAAGCTGCCGCACTCCATACCTGTCACAAAACTGCGTAGCGCATCGAGGTCAAGCGTCAGTGAAAGTTTGTCCATTTTCGTCCTGAAATTCGGGATGGTTGATTGAAAATAATTTGATTTTCGGGATGAAACTATCGCGCCAGAATTGCTCTACTGTCAATACGGAGAAAATACCATGGCGAAATCGCTCGATCGTGAAACGTTGGCCCGCGTCGCACCGAAACTGGCCGAACTGAGCATAGACACACTGTTTAATGATATTTGGAAACGTGAAACGCTTTCCCCGCGCGAGCGTAGCCTGATCACACTGGGTGCCCTGACGGCACAAGGGCGCGTGCAGCAGCTTCCTTGGCATATCAACTTTGCTCAGCAAAATGGGTTAACCCGTGAAGAGATCGTTGAAGTTTTCACTCATCTGGCATTTTACGCAGGCTGGCCAGCGGCAGTTTCCGCACTCGGTTGTTTGGAGGATTGTGGCAACGGGCAGATGTTGTCGGAGGAGAGATTATGATTGTAATGCAATACCGTTTTACTCTGCCAGCCGACTACGACATGGCCATCATCGAGGCGCGTATTGCGCAGAACGGTGCGAAACTGAATGGCTTTCCCGGCTTACTGTTTAAGACCTACCTCATTTCCCTGCGTGATGACGCTTTTTGTGATGAAAACGGTTATGCCCCTCTCTATGTATGGAAAAATGCTGAAGCGATGGCGGCGTTTTTGCAGAGCCCTGGCTTCAAAATGCTGACGTTGGATTTTGGCTGGCCGCAGATCGATACGTGGCTGACGCTACGTCTTCCAGCCATTGATGAGGTAAGCAACGCGACCTGGTTGTCGATGACAAAGCAGCATATTGACGCGCATAGCGATCTGGCGTCGCTGACATTAGATGGGCAGCTTTGCGCATGGGATGTCAGTCGTTGGCAAACATTAAAGGTTAGCTTTGGTGATGCGCCGCAGGCTGGCCGAGAGAATTTCCGTATTGGATATGTTGCAAGTGAAATGTGGTGACTACTTGTCAGTGCACCGCCTAGACAACACCAGCCCCTCGTGCATCATTGCCTGAGATAATTACTGTAAAAGGCTGGTGTTAGAATAGCGTTCTATTCACCTCTTTTTACTGAGCAAGGGTCATAACGCCGTTTATGGCTCTTAATGGTTTTTGGCGGGATTCTAGGGTGCCGGCCCCTCTGCTAAGCAAAAAAGCGGCTATCGCATAATGAAATAGCCGCTTTTAATCAACATATTCGCTTAACAGGCCAGTATAAGACCTAAGTGTTAGACCTTTTCTATACGTTACTTAATTGTATGTTAACCGAGCGGTAGCGCCATGAGAATCGCGTCTTCTCTACCTTGTGCCGTAGGGTAATAATCACGGCGCACGGAGACTTCGTTGAATCCCAGACTCTCATAAAGCGCGATGGCGCGTGCGTTTGACTCACGGACTTCCAGCCACAGCGTGAGAATTCCGCGTCGCTCCATTTCGTCGATCAGGTGTTCCAACAGTTGGCGACCCAAGCCCTGACGCTGGTAGTCGGGGTGCACGGCGATGTTGAACAGCGTCGCTTCATCCAGCACAACTTGTGTGATGGCGTAAGCGGCAAGCTGACCGTCATGGCTCAGTTTGATGTTGAAATAACGTTCCCCCTGATTGCTGACAAACGTTTTTTCCGTCCACGGGAAAGCATGGCTGGCCTGTTCTATTTTAAAGGCTTGCGCCAGGTCAGCTGGCGTCAGAGAAGATATCGTGTTCATGTTCACAGATCTGTTGCCACAGCGCCCGTTTGGCGTCGGCATTTTGATAAAGTTCGGAAAGCAGAGGGCTGGAAAGCTGAACGCCCTGTAGCGCAATCGGCTCTTCAATACCCAACCGCCAGCTATGGCAGCGTACGTCGGCGGGCAGCATCTCGATCTGCTGCGGCGTCAGGCGATAGGCTTGTGCGGGCGTCAGTGCCAGACTGTGCAGGACATCGGCCAGCAGCGGTTCATCATCGGCCAGCGGCTCGGCGGAGACGATCACCAGACGCACCTGTGCGGGCAGACTGACGGCGATTTCGCCTTGCAGCACCGTCGGGCGACGCAGCGTCCACTGCGTAATCCCCAGTTGCTGTAGCAGCCTGTCACGTCTTGATTCCATGCGTTATCCTGTCTGGCGGGCGAGAAAATGATTCGTGCCTATGCTAACAAACCCCGTCAGGCTGCGCCAACGTCGGCGTGGTTATTTCCTCTGCGCGCTGCAACTTCGGGGACGAAGCGTATATAATCCCCCGCTCAATGATTAAGGAGCCGTAGCCTGATGTCCGCATTAACCCCCGCCAGTGAAGTTATACTGCGCCATAGCGATGAATTTCTCTCACGCCGCGTTCTGTTTGCCGGTGATTTGCAGGATACCCTGCCTGCGCAATTTGAGGCGGCGTCAGTGCGTGTCCACTGCAACCAATATCACCACTGGCAGCAGATGACAAAGCCGCTTGGCGAGAATGCGCAATTCGGTCTGGTGGCGGATGCGGCGCTGGTGGCGGATAGCGACACGCTGATTTATTACTGGCCGAAGAGCAAACAGGAAGCGGAATTCCAGCTGCGTAATCTGCTGTCCCTGCTGCCGGTTGGCGCGGAGATCTTCGTGGTTGGGGAAAACCGCAGCGGCGTGCGCAGCGCCGAAACCGTGCTGTCTGACTTTGTTGAGCTGGTGAAAATCGACAGCGCGCGTCGCTGCGGGCTTTACCATGGTCGGATTGATAAGCAGGCCAGCTTCACGCTGGATGACTGGTGGGACGAGTATGTGACGGACGGTGTGACCGTCAAAACGCTTCCGGGCGTCTTCAGTCGTGATGACCTGGATCCGGGTAGCCGACTGCTGCTGTCTACGTTTGAACCGCATATGAAAGGTAAAGTGCTGGATATCGCCTGCGGTGCGGGCGTGCTGGCATCGGTACTGGCGAAACAGTCGCCGAAAATCCGCCTGACGTTGAGCGATGTCAGCGCGGCGGCGGTGGAGTCCAGCAAAGCTACGCTGGCGGCGAATGCATTGGAAGGCGAGGTGATTGCGAGCAACGTCTATTCCGACATTAATGGCCGCTTCGATATGATCGTCTCCAATCCGCCGTTCCACGACGGCTTACAGACCAGTCTGCAAGCCGCGGAAATGCTGATTCGTGGCGCGGTAACCCATCTGCCGGTTGGCGGGCAGCTACGCATCGTTGCGAACGCCTTCCTGCCGTATCCGGCGCTGTTAGATGCCGCCTTTGGCAGCCATGAAGTGCTGGCGCAGACCGGGCGCTTCAAGGTGTACCAGGCCACTGTTGGTCGTCCGCCGCGCACAGGCAGTAAAGGTCGTCGGTAATCCCAACTACTGATTAAGGGCTGCCATACTCTCCTTGCTGTAGCGCTCACCCGCTGCGGCATCGGGCGGAAGATGGCATTAATGGCAGCCAACTCCTCTTGCGTCAGTGTGACATCCAGCGCCGCGACGTTCTCTTCCAGATAGCGGCGGCGTTTGGTGCCTGGAATCGGCACGATATGCTCACCCTGTGCTAATACCCACGCCAGCGCTAGCTGTGAAGGTGTAACCTGTTTTTCCTGCGCCAGTTGGTTAATTTTCTCTACCAGCAGCAGATTCTTGTCGAAGTTTTCCCCGAGAAACGTGGATTGGTGCGACGGAAATCGTCGGCGGCCAGATCGTCCGGGCTGCGAATCGCACCGGTCAGAAAGCCACGTCCCAGCGGGCTGTAAGGCACAAACCCGATCCCCAGACGCTCACAGGTGGGCAGAATCTCGGCTTCCATATCGCGGGTCCACAGTGAGTATTCGCTCTGTAACGCCGTAATAGGATGCACGCGATGCGCGCGTTCCAGCGTGGTGACGGAGGCTTCACTCAGGCCGATGTAGCGAATCTTACCTTCCTGAACCAGCTCGGCCAGCGTGCCGACCGTCTCTTCAATGGGAACGGCTGGATCAATGCGGTGCTGATAGTAAAGATCGATAACGTCTGTACCGAGGCGCGTCAGGCTGCCTTCCACCGAACGGCGGATGTAGTCCGGTTTACCGCAGATGCCGCGTGCGTTGGGGTTTGCGGGGTCACGGATGATGCCGAATTTGGTTGCCAGAAAGACCTGCTCACGCTTGCCTTTTATCGCTTTGCCGAGCAGTAACTCATTGGTGTGCGGGCCATACATATCGGCGGTATCCAGCAGCGTGACGCCCAGCTCCAGTGCGCGATGCAACGTGGCGATGGATTCTTTCTCATCCTGCGCGGTGGAGTAGAAATCGCTCATCCCCATGCAGCCTAGCCCAATAGCCGAAACCTGTGGACCATTCGTGCCTAATTTGCGCTGTTGCATTGTCATCTTCCTCATTTCGTTGGCAGTGAAAGCAGTCTGGTTGTTTATCTAAAAAGATAAATACCGCTTTTTATGCAACACTATTCAAAAATAACCAACAATGGTGGCGGTGATGGATCATATTCAGGCGATGCGGGTTTTTGTGCGTATTGTCGAACTGGGTAGCTTCAGCCGTGCGGCGGAACGGCTGGCGCTACCGCGTGCAACGGTGAGCAACACGATCAAACAGCTTGAAGGGCGGCTGGGAGTACGTTTGCTACAACGCACGACTCGTCAAGTACAGATCACCGATGAAGGACGCGTTTATTATGAACGCTGCCTGCAATTGCTTGCGGAAATTGAAGAGATCGACACGCTATTCACGCAGCAAAAACAGCAGCCCGTTGGTAAAGTGCGGGTGGATATGCCGCACTCGCTGGCGCGAGAGATCGTCGTTCCGGCGCTGGGGGATTTTTATGCGCGTTATCCGCAGGTGACGTTGATGCTAAGCGCCAACGATGCGGCGATTAATGTGCTGCGTGAAGGCGTCGACTGTGTGCTGCGCGCCTGGCAGACGGACGACGAGACGCTGGCGACCCGCCATTTGCCGTCAATGCCGCAGATTACCTGTGCGTCGGCCGATTATCTGGCGCGCTACGGCGTGCCGCGTTCGCTTGATGACCTGTCGGGGCATCATATGGTCGGCTATTTCTCTCTGCGTACTGAACACCATTATCCGCTGGAATTTATGCTGGGTGATGAGTGCATTACGCGTATGTTGCCCGGTACGTTGCAGGTCAACGGCACCGATGCCTACATTGCCAGCGCCCGTGCCGGACTGGGGATTATTCAGGCGCCGCGTCGCGGTTTACGCCCATTTCTGGAAAGCGGGGAACTGGTAGAGATCCTGCCGGAAATACCGCCGCCTGCGATGCCGCTTTATGTGATGTATGCACCTGGCCGTTTTCTCGCACCGCGGATTCGGGTGTTTATAGAATGGCTCGATGAACTCTTTACGCACAGCGCCGCAGCGAGATGATGATTTTTGCAGCAAACCCCGCATTCCAGAGGAAATAATCATTGACGTGAACGTGAAAACCTCTAGAATTCGCCCCCGTAGTGATATTGCGTAAAGCAGTGTTGCGAAGGTGGCGGAATTGGTAGACGCGCTAGCTTCAGGTGTTAGTGTTCTTACGGACGTGAGGGTTCAAGTCCCTCTCTTCGCACCAACATCACTACGATGGTTTTCGTTTGTCGAACCGAAGCAGTAAATCAGTATTGCATGAGCAGCATGGCAGAATTGCGAAGGTGGCGGAATTGGTAGACGCGCTAGCTTCAGGTGTTAGTGTTCTTACGGACGTGAGGGTTCAAGTCCCTCTCTTCGCACCATGTCATGATAGCTTTAACGCATAAAGCTGATTTTCCGCATAAAGCAGTCTTACTGCATAAGACAAACAACGTTCTCAGTGCGAAGGTGGCGGAATTGGTAGACGCGCTAGCTTCAGGTGTTAGTGTCCTTACGGACGTGAGGGTTCAAGTCCCTCTCTTCGCACCACAGATTTATTCTGTATCTTCCTGATTTTCCTCCCTGTTTATTCTATTGTATCCCATTTTTGGTTATACCGTTTTCCGCGTTTATTTGCGATTCTGGTTTTGTGTACTATTTCACACTGACTTATCCACGTTTATTTACAGTGTTGTCAGGTTAAACGTGACGGACAGCGCCGCTAAGCCACCACCAGCCAACGCAACACAGGACGGCAGCAGTAAATAGTGGCGTAAGCGTTGATGGAACAGCATGACAAGCGTCGCCAGCAGGGCGATGGCGATAATCACTTTTAGGTGCGTCAGGTTCAGATTGAGCAGCGCCAGTAGTGGCATGATGGCACAAGGCAACAGCACGCCCCAGGCACTGGACAGATGCTTCCCCATACACCAGCTCACACCCCATAGCCCGCAGGCTGTGATCATTGCTGTTAGCATTTTTCCACCCGTCAAAAAGTGATAATGATAACTAATATCATATAAGAATTTATATCAATTACTAGCTTTTGACGAGCAGATGGCCGGAATTTTCTCTATCACGGGGTTAATCGGGATGCTGGCCACTCAGATGCTGGCGTATCAGGTGGATCATATTCACGATAACGGGCGATCGTTCATGTTTGCGCCAGATAGCCGCAATTTGTGTATGGATTTCAGGCATGCCTATATCGTGATAGGTCACGTTATCGGCCTTAATACAGGCGAGTGATTCCGGCACCAGAGTAATGCCGAAGCCCGCCGCGACCATCCCGATCGTCGCCGTAAGCTGCGGGGCAAAGGGGCTGGGTCTGGGGCCATAGCCTGACAGATAGCAGGTGCGGATAATCATATCGTGTAGCCCCGGACACACCTCGCGTGGGAAAATAATCAGCGGCTCCTGACGCAACTCGCTGAGCGAAACCTGCGCTTTATGGCTAAGCGCATGCCCTGCGGGCAACACCAGTTTCATCGGCTCCTCAGCCAAAATTTCCCCGTTAATCTCATCACTGAGATCGCAAGGTAAACGCAGAAATGCGATATCGATATTGCGTTCTTGTAGCGCAGCAATGAGCGTTGCCGGATTTTCTTCCCTCGGTAGCGGTTGGACATGCGGATACTGCTGACAGTAACGATGCAGCAGGGCAAGCACCGTCGGGTGGAACATGGCCGACGGTGAGAAGCCCACGTTCAGGCTACCTTTCTCACCCCGCGCAATGCTTCTTGTCCGTGCGATGGCCGAATCGGTCAACTGCAAAATCTGACGAGCATCCTCATACAGCGCTTGTCCCGCTTCCGTCATTTCTACGCCGCGCGTCAGTCGCTTGAACAGCGGTGTCCCGATCTCCTGCTCGAATTTCTTGATTTGCTGGCTGAGAGGCGGCTGTGACATCCCCAGATTTTCTGCCGCACGCGTGAAATGCCGCGCTTGGGCAACGGCGACAAAATAGCGCAGATAACGTAGCTCCATTTACGTAACTCCATATGTTTCCGATCTTGAAATAGCCTTAATTGCATATTGAATTTTGTTCTCTCCCGCGTCAATCTTTATCTAAATATTAGTAATGTTTAAGTAATTGGTGCGGTGAGAAGGAACGTATGAAAACGAATGTCAGTGAACAATCCTGTGAGGAAGCCTTTGCTAGCTATGCTTATGATTTTCGTCAGCAGCATGCAGACAGCGTTATTTATCAGACCTCATTAATGAGTGGGCTAATAAATGGCGTATACGAAGGTAGCCGAACGATGGCTGAATTACTGGAACATGGCGACTTTGGATTAGGAACATTTAATAGTTTGGATGGGGAACTGGTTGCGTTAAATAGCCAGATTTTCCAGCTGTTATCCGATGGCAGCGCGCGAGCGGCAAAGCCGGAGCAGAAAACGCCGTTCGCCGTAATGACGTTCTTTCGCCCGACGGAAACGATCCGTTTTGATCGCTGGACCTCGCGCGAAGACGTGCATCGCCAGATCGATGGGATTGTGGGAACGGATAATTTGTTCTGCGCGCTGCGGATTGACGGGAATTTTCGCTGTGTTGAAACCCGTACCGTCCCCCGGCAGTGCCGGCCTTATAAGCCGATGCAGGAAGCGGTTGAAGGACAACCGACATTTCATTTTGAGCACCGTAACGGCAGCGTTATTGGTTTTCGTAGTCCAGCTTACACTCAGGGAATTAATGTCGCGGGTTACCACGAACATTTCATTACTGACGATCGCCAGGGCGGCGGCCATATTCTGAATTATGACGTCGAACACGGCACGCTAACGTTTGGTGTGGTTGCCAAACTGATCATCGATCTGCCTCAGGATCGGGAATTTCTCAATGCCGATCTGTCTTCAGAAAACCTCAATAGCGTCATCAAGTCAGTAGAGAGCTAGTCATTTCATCGGAGTCATGTCATGGAAAAGTCCACCGAACAGCAGAGCTGGAGTTGCGGAGCCGAGCTGATTGTAAAACACCTGGAAGCGCAGGGCGTAAAGCATATTTTTGGTATTCCCGGCGCTAAAATCGATCGCGTGTTTGATGAGCTGGAAGACTCGACAATTCAAACGATCCCGGTACGTCATGAGGCGAACGGCGCGTTTATGGCGGCAGCGATAGGCCGTCTCACGGGAAAAGCGGGTGTGACGCTGGTGACATCCGGCCCCGGCTGTTCCAACCTGGTCACCGGGCTGGCCACGGCAACCGCAGAAGGTGATGCGGTTGTGGCATTGGGCGGGGCGGTTAAGCGGGCGGATAAACTCAAGCTGACACACCAGAGCCTGGACACCGTTAGCCTGTTTCAGCCAGTCAGTAAATTCAGTGCGGAAATCACGGCATCCAGTGCGATCTCTGAAGTGCTGGCGAATGCTTTCCGGGCAGCGGAAAGCGGCCGTCCGGGGCGGCATTTGTTAGCCTGCCGCAGGATATCGTCAATGAGCCGGTTAGTAGCCCAGTGCTGGCTTGCCCGCATTTACCGCTGTTAAACGGTGCGCCGCATAGTGACGTTGCCGAGGCGGCCAAACGGCTGCGGCAGGCTAAAAATCCGGTATTACTGCTCGGATTAATGGCCAGCCAACAGGAAAATGCACAAGCGCTGCGTCGTTTTTACACCGCAGCCAACTGCCGGTTACCAGCACGTATCAGGCTGCTGGCGTGATCGACCAGCAGCAGTTTGATCACTTTGCCGGACGCGTTGGATTGTTCAACAATCAGGCCGGGGATAAGCTGCTGCAACAGGCAGACGTGATCGTTACCGTCGGTTACAGCCCGATTGAGTACGATCCGGTGTTATGGAATAGCGGCAAAGCAACGCTGATCCACATTGATGTGCTGCGGGCTGAGATCGACAGCGCCTATCACCCTGATATCGAGCTGCTCGGGAATATCGCGATGACGGTTGATACGTTGAATGCGTGTATCAGCGAGCCAGTGATCTTATCGGCGGGCACGCAGGCCGTGTTGCAGGATCGCCAGCGTCAGCGCCACGATCTCAGTACGCGCGCCATCAACATGGCAGGATTTGCGATTCACCCGCTGCGTCTGGTGCGGGCGATGCAGGATATTGTGAATGAAGATGTCACGCTGTGTGTGGACATGGGGAGTTTCCACATCTGGCTGGCGCGTTACCTGTATAGCTTCCGGGCGCGGCAGATTCTGATGACCAACGGCCAGCAGACCATGGGGTGGCATTACCTTGGGCGATAGCCGCATCACTGGTGCAGCCCGGAAAAAAGTGGTGTCCGTTTCCGGAGACGGTGGGTTTATGCAATCCAGTATGGAGCTGGAAACGGCGGT
Source organism: Pectobacterium sp. PL152 (assembly GCA_021907015.1). Classification (GTDB taxonomy): domain Bacteria; phylum Pseudomonadota; class Gammaproteobacteria; order Enterobacterales; family Enterobacteriaceae; genus Pectobacterium. The sequence goes on from CP091064.1 coordinate 3,368,140, forward strand.
GCGCCTGAAAAGCAATCTCCTGCATATCATCTGGGTGGATAACGGCTATAACATGGTGGAAATCCAGCAAATCCATAAATACCATCGTCCGGCTGGCGTGACATTTGGGCCAATTGACTTCAAAGCGTATGCGGAAGCGTTTGGCGCGAGAGGGTTTGCGGTTGAATCCGCGGATGAACTGGTCAGCAAACTCCGTCAGGCGATGGACGTTGACGGCCCGGCGGTGATTGCGATCCCGGTTGATTATTCCGATAACCACTGGCTGATGGAGAATCTGAATATTAGCGTGCTGATTTGATATGTCAGAATCGCGCCTGCACGCAGGTATCTATTAATATTACTTACACTGTCTGCCCAGAGGAATCTGGACAGACAGTAAAAGTGTAACATCCAGGAAAGTATCCATGTTAAGGACTAACATTTTTCTGTATTTTATGAAAAAACTCATGCAATAGTTATTAAATAGCGTACTACCTTTCTCCGTAAGTGTACTCAATCTTGTTAATTGTCGATTTGAATCCATATCGTGGGAAAATTTTCTGTGGCGATGCTAAATAACTATCAGCTAACGCTTCAGCCGCAGTTCGGTAAAACTTTTCTTGGTTTTTATTATACCAAGGGTCATCATGCGGGTTAGGGCTGAATTTGTAGGTTTGATCACGCGTAGCTGCCATGATACGAATTCCGCGATTTCCTGCACCAGAACCATATTTTTGCTCTGCGTAAGTGAAATCGACGCCACCTTTGGTGAATTTTCCTTTGACATCTACCGCGAATGCGTTGTCGGCAGTAAATGTCAAAAATAGAAATGCCGATGCAGCAATAGAACGTTGCAATAATGTATTAATGTTTTTGTGCATAGCTTTTATCCTATATGATTTTAACAGGGAGAAACACATTTAAAATCTAGATGAGCATCTGAGTTTATGCAATTAGCCGTCAGGTTCTATTAACGGTATTTTCTTGGCTTGCTAATAAATAGCAGCTTTAATTTTACAATCCAATCTATTATCTCGATCGTCATTTTCATTAATATGAATACTTCATGTAATTATTAATGTAATACTGCCTGACGATATTTTTACACCTTAACCCTCGTCATACTTCACGTTACCTGTGCGTTGGCTGATCAAATTCGTTTCAGACGAATTTGATCTTTTGGCGCGTGCTGCCACATAGAAAAGAGACCTGAGAGGCGGTTCACCGAATCGTGATGATGGCGGCATAAGGAAGAGAGTAAGGCTGGGATCCGTTGTGGATTTTGATTGAAAAAATCTAATTTAGCGCTGTTTTTATCATTAGATTATCTAATTTGAATGATGTTCTCATTTGGGGGCATCACCTAAGTTATCCAGCTTTAATGCCATTAATCTGTGAATGTTGCTGGTTTAAATAAATTATATGCTTATTTTTTCTATTGTTGAGAATTTTACGCTGCTTTGTTTTTGTGGACGATTCGACTTTCTTCATATTCTATATAATTTATCTTATGCCTGAGAGTGTGGTTTAACCTGCGCTTCGGTGGTAAGTTCAGTCAGAAGATATCGTTTGCGCAGTGTGTTTTATCGCCTGAACGCCATGCGCTGAAGAGGGATGAAGAATGGCAAAGCAGACCCCGTTGTACCAACAACATCTGGCCGATGGCGCCAAAATGGTGGATTTTCACGGCTGGATGATGCCGCTGCATTACGGTTCTCAACTGGATGAACACCATATTGTGCGTCAGGAAGCTGGCATTTTTGACGTTTCCCACATGACTATCGTCGATCTGCATGGTGTGAGAACGCGTGAATTCCTGCGTTATCTGCTGGCGAATGATGTCGCTAAACTCACGCAACCGGGCAAAGCGCTGTATACCGGCATGCTGAATGCCTCCGGTGGCGTCATCGACGATCTGATCGTTTATTTTCTCACGGAAGATTATTTCCGGCTGGTCGTGAACTCTGCGACCCGCGAAAAAGATCTCGCCTGGATTGAACAGCACGTAGCCCCTTTTGGTATCGAAATCCGTGAGCGTGAGGATCTGGCGCTGGTCGCGGTACAAGGTCCGCAGGCGCAGGAAAAAGTGCAAGCAATCCTGAAGGCAAAAGGCCTGAGTGATGCCGATGTGACTGCTGTTGCCAGTATGAAGCCGTTTTTTGGCAAGCAGGCGGGCGATTTCTTCGTCGCTACGACGGGTTATACGGGCGAAGCGGGTTATGAAATCGCGTTGCCGAATGAACAAGTGGTCGATTTCTGGCAGCAACTGCTGGCCGCGGGCGTGAAGCCATGCGGATTGGGTGCACGCGATACGCTGCGTCTGGAAGCGGGAATGAATCTGTACGGTCAGGATATGGACGAAGGCGTTTCGCCGCTGGCGGCCAACATGGGCTGGACGATCGCCTGGCAGCCGGAGGATCGCCAGTTTATCGGGCGTGAAGCTTTAACGCATCAGCGTGAAAAAGGAACCGATCAACTGGTTGGTTTGGTGCTGACTGAAAAAGGCGTATTGCGCAATGATTTACCTGTGCGCTTTACTGATAGTGATGGCGTGATGCGCGAAGGTGTCATCACCAGCGGATCGTTCTCGCCAACGCTTGGCGTGAGCATTGCGCTGGCGCGTGTTCCGGTGGGGATTGGTGAACAGGCGATTGTGCAGATTCGTAACCGCGAACTGCACGTCCATGTGACCAAGCCCGGCTTTGTTCGCGCCGGAAAAGCCATCGTTCAGTATTAATAGCGGCTTGCCTGTAAAGATAAGCGCACGGGATTAACGACTTTAGGAAAGGGGATGCAATGAGCAATGTACCAGTAGAATTAAAATACACTGCGTCGCACGAATGGGTGCTGCACGAGGGCGACGGTATCTACAGCGTGGGCATTACCGAACACGCGCAGGAGCTTCTGGGTGACATGGTCTTTATCGATTTACCGGAAGTAGGCACGGTAGTCGCCGCAGGCGATGACTGCGCGGTGGCGGAATCGGTAAAAGCGGCGTCGGATATTTATGCGCCCATCAGCGGTGAGATCGTCGAAGTCAACGACGATCTGGAAAGCTCCCTGAGCTGGTCAACAGCGCGCCATATGCGGATGGCTGGCTGTTCCGCATCAGAATTTCTGATGAATCTGATTTGGACGAACTGCTTGATGCTGAAGCCTATCAGGCGTCGCTAGAAGAAGACGAGTAGTTATTGCGCCCCCGGTTTTGCTGAACCGGGGGCGTTTTGTTTTATTCGCCGCGTCGTCTTTCAGCGCGGCAGCGATCACGATTGATGCAAGCACGATTAATGCAGGAAATTACTGTAATGACCCAGACACTCAGTCAACTCGAACATGACGGCGCGTTTATCGAGCGCCATATCGGTCCTTCCGTCAGCCAACAACAGCACATGTTGTCGGTGGTGGGCGCGACGTCGCTGGATGCGCTGATCCGCCAGATTGTCCCGGTGGACATTCAATTGCCCAGCCCGCCAGCGGTGGGAGAGGCAGTGACGGAACATGAAGCGTTAGCTGAGCTGAAGGCCATTGCAGGACGCAATCAACGTTATAAAAGCTACATCGGTATGGGCTACAGCACAGTGCTGATGCCGCCGGTGATTTTACGCAACCTGCTGGAAAACCCAGGTTGGTACACCGCCTATACGCCGTATCAGCCGGAAGTCTCTCAGGGACGTCTTGAAGCGCTGCTGAATTTCCAGCAGGTCACACAGGACTTAACCGGTCTGGACTTGGCTTCCGCCTCGTTGCTGGATGAAGCGACCGCAGCGGCGGAAGCGATGGCGATGGCAAAACGTATCAGCAAACTCAAACAGGCTGAGCGTTTCTTCGTCGCCGACGATGTGCATCCGCAAACGCTGGACGTGGTGCGTACCCGTGCGGAAACCTTCGGTTTTGAGATTGTCGTCGGTAAGGTGGAAGAGGCGCTGAAAGACGATGCGGTATTTGGCGTACTGCTGCAACAGGTAGGGACGACGGGCGAACTGCACGATTACAGCGACCTGATGGCCGCACTGAAAGCGCGTAAGGTTGTCAGCTGCGTGGCGTCGGACATCATGGCGCTGGTGCTGCTGACCGCACCGGGCAAACAGGGCGCGGATATCGTCTTCGGTTCCGCACAGCGCTTCGGCGTGCCGATGGGCTACGGCGGACCGCACGCGGCGTTTTTTGCCTGCCGTGATGAGCATAAACGTGCGATGCCGGGACGTATCATCGGCGTGTCGCGCGATGCAGCAGGCAACACTGCGCTGCGTATGGCGATGCAAACGCGTGAGCAGCACATTCGCCGTGAGAAGGCGAACTCCAACATTTGTACCTCGCAGGTGTTGCTGGCCAACATTGCCGGGATGTATGCGGTATTCCACGGGCCGGAAGGGCTCAAACGTATCGCAGGGCGCATCCACCGTCTGACCGATATTCTGGCGGCAGGGTTAACGCAGGGCGGGCTGCTGCTGCGCCATCGCAGCTGGTTCGACACGCTGACTATCGAAGTCGCGGACAAAGACGCGGTACTGAGTCGGGCATTAAGCTTTGGCATCAACCTGCGCAGCGATTTGGCAAGCGCCGTTGGCATCACGCTGGATGAAGCGACCACGCGTGAAGACGTGCTGGCGCTGTTTGCGGTGCTGTTAGGTGACGATCACGGGTTGAATATTGAGGCGCTTGATGCGGCCATTAGCCAGCAAGCCGCGACGATCCCTGCCGGGCTCCTGCGTCAGGATGCGATCCTGTCGCATCCGGTATTTAACCGCTATCACAGTGAAACCGAGATGATGCGTTACCTGCATCGTCTGGCGCGTAAGGATCTGGCGCTGAATCAGGCGATGATCCCGCTCGGTTCCTGCACCATGAAGCTCAACGCGGCGGCGGAAATGCTGCCGATTACCTGGCCGGAATTTGCCGAGCTGCATCCGTTCTGCCCGCCGGAACAGGCGCTGGGCTATCGTCAGATGATCGAACAGCTATCGAGTTGGCTAGTACAGCTGACCGGCTATGACGCGATTTGCATGCAGCCCATTCGGGTGCGCAGGGCGAATACGCGGGGTTGCTGGCGATCCGTCGCTATCATGAAAGTCGCAATGAAGCTGGCCGCAATCTCTGTCTGATTCCTAGCTCTGCCCACGGTACGAACCCAGCATCGGCGCAGATGGCGGGGATGGACGTGGTGGTGGTCGCCTGTGACAAGCAGGGCAATATCGATCTGCACGATCTGCGTGAGAAAGCGCAGGCGGCGGGCGAACAGCTTTCCTGCATCATGGTGACCTATCCATCCACTCACGGCGTCTATGAAGAGACGATCCGCGAAGTGTGCCAGATCGTGCATCAATATGGCGGTCAGGTGTATCTGGACGGCGCGAACATGAATGCGCAGGTCGGCATCACGACGCCGGGCTACATTGGTGCAGACGTATCGCATCTGAACCTGCATAAAACCTTCTGTATTCCGCACGGCGGCGGCGGACCGGGCATGGGGCCGATTGGCGTGAAAGCGCATCTGGCACCGTTTGTGCCAGGGCATCAGGTGGTAAAAATCGAGGGTGTGTTAACGGAGCAGGGCGCAGTCTCTGCGGCACCGTTCGGCAGTGCCTCCATTCTGCCGATTAGCTGGATGTATATCCGTATGATGGGCGCGGAAGGGCTGAAGCAGGCCAGCCAGATGGCGATCCTGAACGCCAACTACATCGCGACGCGCTTGCAGCAGGCTTATCCGGTGCTTTACACCGGCCGTGACGGTCGTGTGGCGCACGAGTGCATTCTGGATATTCGTCCGCTCAAAGAGAGTACCGGCATTAGCGAGATGGATATCGCCAAGCGCCTGATCGACTACGGTTTCCACGCGCCGACCATGTCGTTCCCGGTTGCGGGTACGCTGATGGTAGAGCCAACGGAATCGGAAAGTCAGGTCGAGATCGATCGCTTTGTTGACGCGATGCTGGCGATCCGTGCCGAAATCAACCGCGTTGCGCAGGGGGAATGGCCGTTGGACGACAACCCGTTGGTGAACGCACCGCACACGCAGGCGGAGCTGGTGGCGGACTGGGCACACCCGTATAGCCGCGAACTGGCGGTATTCCCGGCAGGCAGCGAGCACAAATACTGGCCGAGCGTGAAGCGTCTGGACGACGTTTACGGCGACCGTAACCTGTTCTGTTCGTGTGTGCCGATGAGCGATTATTAATACATTCGGCGTGATATATTGGCCTCGCATGTGTTTTAACGCATGCGAGGCCTAATTTATTTTACTCGTGGGGAATTTGAAACTGATGTCAGAAGGCACTTTGGATTTATTCAATCATTCCGCAATATTCGGTATCTCTTATTTATAATAAGAGAGTGAGTTAAGCTGTCTTTCATTTAGAGACTGAAATTTTCTTTCCGTTATTTTTATAATAGTGGGTAATAGCTTCTTAATCTTTTCATGACCATCTGGCTTAATAATCGCAATGACTTGAATATGTAGGGGATAAATATTGTGTATCGCAAACACTCAAAAGTTATCGCTTACTCTGCGGTGAAGAAGCTGTGATGCAGGCCACGGGGTATCTTCTCCTGGAATACGAATATGAGATTTATAAATCCCAGAAAGGATAGATTGAGATGAGCGTTCAAAGCCACCCATTTTCCCAAGGTAAGCAGAGACTTTGCCGTTATTTTTATAATTTGCTAACGCTTTAGCAAAGAAGTTTTCCAATTGACCAGCGGCGGCATCAACAAGAATGCTTACGCGGTTTTCCATGCTGGCGGCTCCATGCCAAGTCTTTTGTGACTGTCTTCAACTGACTTTTTGAAAGCAGCTAATTCTTCATCACTAAATTCTTCTGCTTCCTCATGTTCAAGAGGAATAAATTGAGCGCCGAGAGTGGCTACGCCCATCGTCAGCTTCTTGTATTCAATGAACGTGTTGATCGCGTGGTTTTTCATTGTCATAAGCGTAGTGATATGTGGCAACCAGGCTTTGTTATTTTCGGCAACAAAGAAGGTATAAAGAAGCCTCGTTATGCCATGATCTATCTGATTGACCTGATCGTTTAGCTTGTCGATGTCACTGCGCTGAATATCTAGTGCTGCAATGTCCTCATCGCTTCGATTGCTAAGGATATCGATAAACTCTTTATATTTTTCACAGTTTCTTTCAATGGGTGTCATGACTTTGTAGATGACTTTCAGTGCATCGGAGGCTTGTTTTTTGGAGACAGAATTCCCATGACTTCTGTCAAAGTCAGATATGGATCGCTCAATGGGCTGAGACACGTTATTGAAAACGTTCTCTATCTTATCCGGCCCTTGGTTGACGATAGCCATAGCTTCAAGCCCTAGCATGATTGACTCCTTATAATTTTACAGGTTAAAAATGATACAGCAAAGTTAACTGCTCTTCCCAGACGTATTTTTAGGGACTTCGAGCCTTCCCGCAAATCGCCTGCCAAAATAGAGGCAATCATTCGCAGGCATATTTTCCCTATCCGAAAACAAACTGTCATTAAACTGACGCCCCAGTGACACGCTAGCGTTCTAGGGTAAGGCCTCTGTGTTTCACACTGAGCGGCCTTTGAGTTATGCGTGCAAAATTTTTTCCCTATCTTGTGCTGTTGCCGACGCTGGTTTTTTTGCTTGCCTTTACCTATTTCCCCCTGCTGCGTTCGGTCATCGACAGCCTGTATGACACCCGGCTGAATGCCGATGCGCCGCTGTTTGTCGGTATGGATAATTTTGTGCGTTTGGTGCAGGACGCGGTGTTCTGGCAGGCGTTGCTGAACAACGTGCTGTATATCCTGATGACGGTGGTACCCGGCGTGCTGCTGGCGCTGTTGCTGGCGGTACTGCTGTGGGAAAACACGCGCGTTAACCGCTGGCTGCGTACCGCTTTCTTCTTTCCGATGATTATTCCGCTGGTGAGCGCCGCGACGCTGTGGCTGTTCATCTTTATGCCGGGGTTGGGGCTGCTGGATTACTATCTGGCGAAAGTGTTCGGCCCGATGAATAACAACTACCTCGGCATGAGCGACAGCGCGTTGGTGGCGGTAAGCGTCATCGGTATCTGGAAATTCGCCGGTTACTACATGCTGTTTTTTCTCGCCGGTCTGCAAGCCGTTTCGGCTTCCGCACGCGAGGCGGCGCTGATGGAAGGCGCATCACGACGTCAGGTGTTTTTCTACGTCACGCTGCCGCTATTGCGGCCAACCATCGCTTTCGTCGTCACCATCGCTTTTATCTACGCCATTACCCAGATCGACCATGTTGCCGTGATGACGCGCGGCGGGCCGAATAACGCCACGACCGTGCTGCTCTATTACATCCAGGATCTGGCGAATGATACGCACGATCTGGGCAAAGCCTCTGCGGCTACCTTCCTGACGCTGGCGATGCTGTTCGCCTTTTCCATTATGAATCTGAAAGTGCTGGAGAAGGGGGCACATTATGAGCGCTGAAAATCAGATCGTTGAGGTTCGGAGCGTGAAAAGTCAGCGCCTTGAAAACCGAAGCGTGACTAACCCGCTTCGCATCACGACGCGATTCACGCTGCCGCTGCTGCTGATTTGCGCTGCGCTACTGTGGGTCAGCCCGTTTATCTGGATGCTGTCTTCTTCCGTCAGCGCTAGCAGCTTTGGCGTGGATATGGCCTCGCTGCTGCCGCGCTTCCCGCTCACGCTCGATAACTTCCGCGATGCGTGGGACAGCGCCAATTGGCTACGGCTTTACACCAACACGCTGATTTTTGCGGTCGGCACGTTTCTGGTGCAGTTGGTGACGATCACCACGGCGGGCTACATCTTTGCCTACCACGAATTTCGCGGCAAAACGCTGCTGTTCTACCTGCTGCTGATTCAACTGATGATCATGCCCGTCGTCATGATGGTGCCAAACATGATGACGCTCAAACAGCTCGGTCTGCTCAATACCTTGACCGGCGTGATGATGCCGTATTTCGCCTCGGCGTTTGGGGTGTTTTTGATGCGTCAGGCGTTTCTCAATATCGCCAAAGAGATTGAAGAGGCTGCGTTAATGGAAGGCTGTCGCTGGTGGCAGGTGGTATTCCATGTCCTGATCCCCATGACCTGGCCGTCGATCCTGGCTTTCGCCACGGTCAGCATTACCTACCACTGGAACGAATATCTCTGGCCGCTGATGGTGCTCAACGACCCGGACAAACAGGTGCTGACCATCGGGCTGGTGTCGTTTGCTATGGGGGCGGAGTCCGGCGGGCAGTGGGGATTGATCTGCGCAGGTACGCTGTTGGTGTGCCTGCCGCTGATGGTGGCTTTTGTGGTGTTCCAGAAGCAGTTTCTGAGCAGCTTCGGCTTCTCGGGCATTAAGTGAATCGCGAATGGGTTAATGCGGGTTAATTAAGCCTGATTTTTAGGAGAAACGCGGGGATGAGGTTCCCGTAGGGATGCCTCGCCCCGTGGTCGCTCCGTGTATCTCGATCCTTAAACGATCGGCGTTCGCCAACGGGCGAAATAACGATAGAGGTGGTGGTTATGTTGCTGGCACAGATTTCCGATCTGCATTTTCGCAGTGAGGGGCGCAAGCTCTATGAATTTATTGATATTAACGGGGAAAATGCCAAAGTCATTAATCAGCTCAACGCGCTGAGCGAGCGGCCGGACGCGGTGGTGATTAGCGGCGATATCGTCAACTGTGGCAGTCCGCAGGAGTATCAGGTGGCACAGCGCGTGTTGCAGATGCTGGATTACCCGATGTACGTGATTCCGGGTAATCACGATGACAAGCAGCATTTCCTCAACGCGATGCGTCCGCTTTGCCCGCAATTGGATGATGATCCCGAGAACATCCGCTATGCGGTGGATGATTTCCCGATGCGCCTGCTGTTCATTGACACCAGTCTGGCCGGGCAGGCGAAAGGCTGGTTGACGCCGTCCACGCTGGGCTGGCTGGAGCAGCAATTGCAGGATCACGCCACGCGCGAAACGGCGATCTTCATGCACCATCCGCCGTTGCCGCTGGGATCGGCGCATATGGATCGGATCGCCTGCGAAAATGGGAGCGAGTTGCTGACGCTGATCGAACGTTTCCCGCAGCTTACGCGGATCTTCTGCGGCCATACGCACCGTTTGATTATGACGCAGCATCGGCAGGCGATTATTGCCACGGTGCCGGGTACCGTCCATCAGGTGCCGTATTTCTACTATGACGATACGTCGTACTACAACCTGGAGCCTGCCAGCGTGGTGATGCACCGCTATGTGCCGGTCACCGGGCTAGTGAGCTATAGCCAGTCGATCGCCTCGAACTCCGGGCCTTACCTCTACGATCCGCGAATCAGCTGTCCGGTGGATGCGTAATGGCTGTGATTCAGTTACGCAATATCAGCAAACGCTTCGAGCATACACAGGCGCTGGCATCGCTGTCGCTGGATATTGCTGACGGCGAATTTCTGGTGCTGGTCGGGCCGTCTGGCTGTGGCAAAAGTACGCTGCTGCGCATGCTGGCCGGGCTGGAAGAGGTGAGTGACGGGCAAATTCTGCTGGGTGATGACGACATTACGACGTGGAGCCCGAAGCAGCGTAATTTCTCGATGATTTTCCAGAACTATGCGTTGTTTCCACACCTGACGGTCGAGCAGAACATCACGTTCGGGATGCGGATGCGCGGTGAGCCGAAAGCGGACTATCCACAGCGTGTGCAGCGCGTTGCCAGCCTGCTTCAGCTTGAGCCACTACTGAAACGCAAACCGGGAAAACTGTCCGGCGGCCAGCGGCAGCGTGTGGCAATGGCACGGGCGATCGTGCGCGATCCGCATTTATTTCTGATGGATGAGCCGCTATCGAATCTCGATGCCCGTCTGCGCAGCGATGTGCGGGACGGCATTATGGATCTGCATCGGCAGTTGAAAACGACCACTGTTTACGTCACGCACGATCAGATTGAGGCGATGACGATGGCCGACAGGATCGCCGTGCTCGATCGCGGAGTTTTGCAACAGGTCGGCACACCGGAGCAGCTGTATTCGCATCCGGCTAACGTCTTTGTCGCTGGGTTTATCGGCACGCCAGCGATGAATCTCGTGACGCTGCCCTGCACAGATGGCCGCGCAATGTTGCTGGCATTGCCTGTGGCGCTGCCTGCCGGTGACGAAACACATTCATTAACCGATGTGCTACTGGGGATTCGTCCTGAGCATATTACCGAACACGCCGCGTCAGACGGCGACTTGTCATTGTCGGGAACAGTGAAGCAGCGGGAGCTGTTTGGCGCGGAGTATCTGATACATGTGGATACGCTGTTGGGAAATATTCGCTACCGTCGGCCAAATCGCGATGGCGTACCGGATGTCGGCGCTCCCATTGTGCTTCATTTTTCACCGCAGGATTGTCATTGGTTTTCCGGGCAAACCGCCCGTAATTTATCCCAGGAGAAAAGACATGCGTAAGCCCCGTATGATAGCGCTGGCGATAGCCTTGCTGATGTCTGGCCCCGCGCTGGCGAAAGAGAGTATCGATTTCATGTTTCCTGCGCCGGTTGATGGCAAGCTGACGATGGAAATGACGCGCATCATCAAGGAGTACAACCAATCGCAGGATCAGGTGGAAGTGCGTGGGATCTTCACCGGCAATTACGACACAACCAAGGTGAAAGCGGAAGCGGCCGCCAAAGCGGGCGATCCGCCAGCTCTGGTGATTATGTCGGCGAATTTCACTGCCGATCTGGTCATCAAAGATGAAATCCTGCCGATGGACGAGCTGTTCAAATACGGCAACGAAAAAGCCACGCCTTTCCTGACCAAAAACTTCTGGCCTGCGCTGCATCAGAATGCACAGGTGATGGGAGTGACTTACGCGATCCCGTTCCATAACTCGACGCCGATCCTCTATTACAACGAAGACATGCTGAAGAAGGCCGGCTTTAACGAACCGCCGAAAAACTGGGATGAGGTGGTTGCGGTCGCGAAAAAGCTGACCGATCCGGCGAAGGGACAGTGGGGCATCATGATTCCGTCCACGAATGATGACTACGGCGGCTGGATGCTGTCTGCGTTGACGCGTGCTAACGGCGGGGCGTATTACAATGCTGACTACCCAGGCGAAGTCTATTACAACACGGCATCGACCAAAGGTGCGCTCCAGTTCTGGCGTGATTTGGTGTACCGCGACAAAGTAATGCCCGCTGGCGTGCTGAATTCCAAACAGATCAGCGCCGCGTTTTTCTCTGGCAAACTGGGTATGACGATGCTGAGCACCGGCGCGTTGGGCTTTATGCGCGAAAATACCAAAGATTTTCAGTTGGGTGTGGCGATGATGCCGGAAAAAGAGCGTCGCGGCGTGACCATCGGCGGGGCGAGTCTGGTGAGTTTCAAAGGGATTTCCGAAGCGCAGAAGAAAGCGGCCTGGCAGTTCATGAACTATCTGGTCAGCCCGGAAGTCAGCGGCAACTGGAGCCGTTTTACCGGCTATTTCGCGCCGCGTATGACGGCCTACGATCTGCCGGAAATGAAGGATTATCTGGCGAAAGATCCGCGTGCGGCGATTGCGCTGTCACAGCTGCAATATGCCCATCCGTGGTATGCAACCTATGAGACGGTCGCGGTGCGTAAAGCGATGGAAAATCAGCTGGCGGCGCTGCTAAACGATCCGGCGAAAAAGGTTGATGACGCCGCTGCCTCTGCACAAAAAGAGGCGGATGGCATCATGAAGCCTTATGTGGATAAAACCGCGCTGCGGGATGTGAAATAAGGGCATCTCGCCCCGTTGATACTGGCTCAACGGGGCGGGAAAAGGCTAGCGGCCAGCGGTATCCGTCACCGCAGAAAGTGCGACTAGAATGGCAGTTTCCGGCGTCAGGACGGGAAGGGCAAGACCAGCCTGCATTAGCCAATCGCCAGAAACCACTATCGGCTGACGTAACCAGGGCGGGAGCTCGCGCATGGTGCTGCCGCCTTCGCGCACCGTTTTGATTTCCGGGCCATCCAGCAGTGTGACTTCGTAACGCGTGTCGGTTCGCAGACCGGGAAGCGCAGCGTACCCGCCAGCGAATAATTCGGCATACGCAACTGGGCAATCTGAAAAACGGCGTGCTGCCGATCGTTGCTGACCACGCCGGTGACCTGTGTGGCGTTGTCCGGCATGTCGACTCGCCAGGTGGTGCCGTTGTGCAGCAGCGGGCGCAGCGTTTTATGCAACTGGATGTAGTGGCGATAGCCTTCCAGTTCGTCGTCATCGGCCTTCGCGGGATCCAGTTCGATGCCCATGTGACCGAACAGGGCGGTCAGGCCGCGAAAGGCGATGGTATGACGCCGATACGTGGCGTGGCACCGTGCATGCCCAATGTGTTGTCCCATCACCTCCGGCGGGAAGAAGTAGCTCATGCCGCGCTGGATGGTCTGTCGCTCCAGCGCGTCGTTGTTATCCGACACCCAGAACCGCTGGGTGCGCTCCAGCACGCCGTAGTCGATACGGCCGCCGCCGGACGCGCAGGATTCAAACTCAACATGGGGAAACGCTGGCGTAGGGTATCGAGCAGACGATAGAACTGTCGGGTCTGCGCATCGGCGGCCAGACGCCCTTCATGGCCGGGCTGCACCAGCTCGCGGTTCATATCCCATTTCACATAATCGACCGGGTGCTCGCCCAGCAGCCAACTCAGCCGCTCCAGCAGGTAAGCGAAGGCGTCGGGCTGATTTAAATTCAGCACGTACTGGTAGCGTCCCGTAGGCTGTGCGTAGCCGGGCAATTGCAGCACCCAGTCGGGATGGGCGCGGAACAGATCAGAATCGGGGTTGATCATCTCCGGTTCGACCCAAATGCCGAACTCCATCCCCAGTGCTTTGACATGCTCGATGACGGGCATTAGCCCGTTCGGGTATTTTTCTTCGTCAAGATACCAGTCGCCGAGTGCGGCTCGGTCATGATGGCGTCCACGGAACCAGCCGTCATCGATAATAAAGCGTTCCACGCCGACGTCGGCGGCCTTGCTCGCCATCTGCATGATGTACTCTGGATCGTGATCGAAATAGATCCCTTCCCACGTATTGAGGTGCACCGGACGCGGCTTATCGCCGCAGAATTGGATCAGAGACTGGCGTAGGAAGGCGTGATAGCGCTGGCTCATGCCGTTCAAGCCGCTATCTGAGAAAGCTGCGTAGACCCACGGTGTAGTGAGGGATTCCGACTGTGCCAGCGTGATTTCGCCCGGCAGATACAGGGCTTCCGCCTGCACGACGCGGCGTCCGTCCGTTTTAATATCGGCACGCAGACGATGGTTGCCGCTCCAGCCTAAATGCACGCCCCATACTGAGCCATGTTGCTCGTTGAACGCGGATTCACCGAGGATAAATGCGGGGAAATATTCGTGGGAGCTTCTTCCCCGACGGCTTTCCTGAATAAAACCGCCGTGCTGCAATGTGAGACGGTGAGCCTGAAACTCACGCAGCCAGCGGCCGTGAAACGCCATGACGTCGCTCGCCCGTTCCGGGACGGGGAGCGTGACGGCCAGGCGCTGTACTTGCCAGACATCAGCACGCAGATTTTGTAGCGTGTGGCGCAGTTGCAGCACATCGGTCTGCGGATCCAGACGCAGCTCGCTGGTCAGGCGCAGCCCGGCCAGTGCATCTTCCGCTGTAATGATGAGCGTATTGTCCTGAACGTCAACCTGCGTCGTCGTGAAGATCGGCGCGGCGTCATAGCCTGAACGATGCCCCTCAATACCCGGTGAACCGAACTGACCACGTCCGTATTCCATCGCCAGCGTCAGAGGAAGATCCACATCCAGACGACCATTCGCCACGGGGCGTTGCAGAGAAACGATGTCCTCTGGAGAGAAACCGCGCAGCCGTGGCCCCCAGTAGAGAATTTCCGCTGCCGGAGCGCAGCGAACGATGATATCGCATTGCGCGCTGGTTAATTGAACAAGATCACGCACCATAAGGAAGGCTCCCAATTACGATCCGAATAATGTCTCTTAGTGAAAACTTAAACGTTTAAGTCATCAACTTAAACGTTTAAGAAATGTGATTCTGTTAAAATAATCGTTAAGAAAGAGGAAAAGGTAGCGATGACGATGTGAAGGACATCTCGCTGGCGGCTGGCCCCAATAAACCAACTGATGCCTTTATAAAAGGTGGAAGGGGGCGAAATAGATTAGGCAGGAAAGCTCGTCTCCCCGGGGCGTAACGTCGGTTGCCATAACACCTGCAAATTGTCTACGGCTTCGCCCGCGATGAGCGCCTGCGTCATGCTGGCAATCTGTTCACCAACCTGCTCGCGCGTGGCCTGTTCTATCGCCGTCACGTTGAGGTCGGTCAGGCTGTCCTGCGGCAGGCCATCGTACATCACGAGAGCGATGGGGTGAGAACCAGAAAGCCGACCTGCCTGCTGTAACGCGGCAACGGCGCCGTCGCCGTGCACATTGCCATCTATCACCATCGCGGTTGGTGGTTCAGGCAGTGCCAGAAGGTCGAACATGGCCTGATATCCTGCACGGCGCGTGGGGCTGACACAGCGCAGATAGGCATCGTGAAACGGCAGGTTGTGGCGTTGCAGCGCATCGCGATAGCCCTGACGACGCTGCATGATGAACGCCTGCGGGTGGTCTTCACTTAACATGGCGATACGACGGTGGCCGAGTGCGAGCAGGTGCTCGGTCGCCAGCGCCATGCCAGCGCGGTTGTCAAAATCAAACCAGGCGTAAGGGTGGGGAAGCTGGCTACGCCCTAGCGCCAGAAAAGGCACGTTGTGGCGTTGCAGTAGCGCCAGTCGCTCGTCCTGTTCGCACGTATGCGCCACAATCAGCGCATCAATACGGTGGCTGGCGATCAAGCGGGCGGCTCCCTGACAGGCGTCTTGCTCGTCGGCCAGCAGGAGAAAATCGACCTCATGCTGTGCCAGCTTACGACTGATTGCACCAATCATCTCAAAAAAGACATCGTTACTCAGGGAAGAAGCGTAGGGATAGACCAGCCCGACGGCGTTGCTTTTGCCCATTTTCAGGCGGCGCGCGTGGGTATTGGGGCGATAGCCGATACGTTCTGCTTCTTCCTGAATACGCTGGCGCGTGGCGTCGGAGATATCCCGATGACCGTTCAGAGCACGGCTCACCGCTGCTACGGACAAACCCAGGTTATTCGCGATTGTTTTTAAAGACATCACCCTCTCCTGACGTGAATGCCCGGCTAGCGGGAAAACCGAATTATAGCAACCACCCTTTGGCTTTTGCCTCTTCCAGATGCTGCTTCAGGTATTGCCACAGTTCCGGGTTGATATCGGCGATGAACTCGGCGCGTTCAAGAACCTGTTCCAGACGAATGCCGTTTTCTACCCAGCTTTGTCCGCCGTTGTACAAATTCATCAGCATTGGCATGACGCGGTCGAGCACCATAGCAAATTGGGCGCTGGGCGTTTCATTGGCTTCGTACTCTTCCCACAGATCGTGGAATTGCTGGCGCTGCGGCTCTGGCAACAGGCCAAAAATGCGGGCGGCGGCAGCGACTTCCTGATCGTGAATCGCCAGACGGGCGGAAAGATCGTAAACGATCACATCGCCTGCATCGATTTCGACGATGTCGTGAATCAGCGCCATTTGGATCACGCGCTGAATATCCACGCCTTCACCCGCATAAGGTGCTAGCGCCATCGCGGCGACGGCGAAATGCCAGCTGTGCTCGGCAGAGTCTTCGTGACGTTCGCTGCCGATGATTTTGTTACGGCGCTGCACGCTTTTTAATTTATCGATTTCTATCAGAAAGCCGAAAACATCGGTCATGGAGCCGAAATTCAGAGTGGATGGGGAAGATGACATGAAAAGCTTACCTCTTGCAGTGAAAACGATGCAGTAAAAATCATGCAATGAAAACGTGATGTAGTGAAAACTACAGGAAGGCGCTGTGAGCGTCAGAACCGGATGACCGTTGATGCGAATAACCGGTAAAAACGGCAGAGCCCTTCAAAAAACAGGGAGATATCGAGGCCGATCATTGTAGGGGATGTTGCCCGAGATTGACATGCATGATTACACGTTAAGTCAGAGAGAAAGTGGGACGATAATTATTTTAGCTTACACGTGTACACTGAAACTATTCTCAGTTACTCTGCTCAAAGGTTAAACACCTGCGTCTGCGTCCCCTGTATGAAACCGGGGAAGGTAAGGCGGATAACATCAGCGCATGATGTTGTGAAATGTGTACTGTTGCCGAATACAGTGGAATCTATTGATGTCAAAAATACACAGATGCCGGATTACTCTCTGGCAGAGGAAATTGCGAACAGCATAAGCCATGGAATCGGTGTGATTTTCGGGATTGTGGGTCTGGTTTTATTGCTGGTTCAGGCGGTCAACAATGACGCCGGCAGCGTGGCGATTACCAGCTACAGCCTCTATGGCGGCAGTATTATCCTGCTATTTTTGGCGTCGACGCTGTATCACGCGATACCGTCTCAGCGTATTAAGCCGTGGCTGAAAAAATTCGACCACTGTGCCATCTATCTATTGATTGCCGGAACCTATACGCCGTTTTTGCTGGTGGGGCTGGATTCACCGCTGGCGCATGGTCTGATGGTCGTTATCTGGGGAATGGCGCTGCTGGGTGTGATTTTCAAGCTGGCATTTGCCCACCGTTTTGAAGTGCTGTCATTGATTACCTATCTGGTGATGGGCTGGCTGTCGCTGGTGGTGATTTATCAGATGGTGATGAAGCTGGCGCCAGGGAGTGTGACGCTGCTGGCAGTCGGCGGCGTGGTGTACACGCTGGGGGTGATTTTCTATGCCTGCAAGCGTATTCCCTATAATCACGCGATTTGGCACGGGTTTGTATTGGGCGGGAGCGTCTGCCACTTTCTGGCGATTTATCTTTATATTTAAGCCTGTATATACCCTAAATAATTCGAGTTTCAGGAAGGCGGCAAGAGAAGGAATCCCGATGAGCTTACACAGGTAAGTGATTCGGGTGAGTGAACGCGGCCAACGCACATGCAACTTGAAGTATGACGAGTATAAAGCGCATGAACCCGTTTGGTTCATGCGCGATGTCACCCGCCGAATTAATCCGTTATTTCATACGGCAGAGGCTGAACCGTGAGCTGGCTGTCGGCATCTTCACGTACGCGCAGGACGTTCTCCGCGGTGAGATCGTTATTCAGCACCGCCTGTACCCACACCTCGCCGTTCTGCAATTGGCTAGCCGCCAACACCGTACCGGTACGACGCCAATTCTCGCCGAGCTGCAATTCGAGATCGTCCCCTGCTTGCGGCACCTGATTGGCTTTACCCGCCAGCCAGTAAAGCGCACGCTTGTTAGCCCCACGATATTTTGCACGAGCGACCATTTCCTGACCGGTATAGCATCCTTTGCTGAAGCTAATCCCATTTAATGCCTGTAAATTAGTCGCTTGCGGGATGAACTGCGCACTGTTTGCGCTGTCAATGATGGGCTGACCTGCTTCGATATCCAGCGTCAGCCACTGGCGGCTGTCGTTCAGACTGACTTTATCGCCGAGCTGCTCAAGCAGTGCAGCGCTTTGCTCAGGTGACAGCACCAACAGGAAACGTTCTGCGGGATGGGCAAAATGCAGTAAGGTTGCTCCTTCGTGCTGAACAACAGGGTGATCGGCGTCTGGAAGCTGGCTAAATGCAGAGGCCAGCAGTTCGCGGATGCCTGCCCCTGCTGCGCCCAGCAGTACGGCGTTGTCGTCTGGTGCGATGGTGGTTTTCGAGAAAACGGCGTATTTTTTCAGTTCGCTAAGCTGGGCGTCGCGTAGGTTACGACGCTCAATGAAAGCAAAGCCTTCACCGTGATGGAACAGGCGTAGATTGCTCCACATTTTCCCTTTCGCGTCGCAGTGGGCGCAAAGGATGTGCCGATCGTCAGCGAGTGCGCTGACATCCGCGGTGACCTGTCCCTGGAGATATTTGACGGTATCCGGCCCGACCATCGTGGCCAGCGCCCAGTCATCCAACGAGATGAGCGTGGCGGTCAGTTGGGCGGAAGCCAATGGGGGTTGTGATGCAAAAGGAAGCTGATGAGCCGTATGTTCGTTAACCATATAGTACAATCCTGCGCGAAGGGCGATACCCGAATGGCTTAATGGTAAAAGAGCGCTCAGGGTTTGCAAGTGGTTATTCACGCAGCGTTATTGCATAGCACATCCTGATACCGATCGGCGCGCCCGTCGCGGTGTTCGTCGGTAAACTATGTCAAAATGTTACTATTAGTTGATACCCGCTACCGGAATCGGAGTACACTAGCGGCAAGTTGCGATAACAAGGTGGACATGAAACATGGAAATCGATAATAAATCACGCATTCATTGGGCATGCCGCCGTGGTATGCGCGAACTGGATATCGCGATCATGCCGTTTTTTGAGCATGACTATGACACACTCAGTGACAGTGATAAGCGCACGTTTGTACGCCTGTTACAAAGCGACGATCCCGATTTATTCAACTGGCTGATGAACCACGGCGAGCCGAAAGACGGAGAGCTGAAACGCATGATTTCTCTTATTCAGACGCGAAATAAAGATCGTGGCCCAGTGGCAATGTGATCTTCGCGTTTCCTGGCGTATGCAACTGCTGTCATTGGTTGTGCATGGCCTATTAGTATTGCTCATTCTTCTGGCGCCGTGGCCGGACGGCTATGCATGGCTGTGGCTGTGTCTGGTCACGATGGTGATGTTCGGTTTTATCCGTAGCCAAAGGAATATCAAATCCCGACAGGGGGAAATCGTTCTGCTCAGCGAAACGACCCTGAACTGGCGGCAGCAGGAATGGCAGATCGTTAAACGACCGTGGTTGCTGAAAAATGGCGTGTTGCTGTCATTGCAGGCCGTTAACGGTAAAGACAGACAACAGCTTTGGCTGGCATCGGACAGCATGGGCGATGACGAATGGCGTCATTTGCGTCAGCTTCTTTGCAGCAGAAACACTGGGCGAGATAGCGGCGCGTTGGAAATGTTCTTATTCGGTCACCGTGTGACCGTGCTTTAAAATTGATTGGATATAACTGATGACTAAGCCCGCAGTGCAAAAAAATGGTCTGCATCCTCGTAATCGCCATCGCGACCGTTATGATTTTCCCGCGCTCAAACAGAGCTATCCTGCGCTGATCCCGTTTGTCACGGTGAATGCCTACGGTGATGAGTCAGTGGACTTTGCGAATCCCGAGGCGGTGAAAGCGCTGAATCAGGCGTTGTTGCAGCATTTTTATCAGATTGAACACTGGACGATTCCAGACGGTTTCCTGTGCCCACCCATTCCCGGCCGTGCCGACTACATTCACCATCTGGCTGACTTGCTGGCGGAAGATAACCGCGCGGTGGTGCCGCGAGAGGCGTCCGTGCTGGATATAGGCTGTGGCGCCAACTGCATTTATCCGCTGATTGGGTATCGTGAATACGGCTGGCGTTTTACCGGCAGCGAAATTAATCCGCTCGCAATGAAAGCGGCCAACCAGACGATTGAGGCTAATCCCGGTTTGAACCGAGCGATTCGCCTGCGCCGTCAGAAAAGCAGCACAGCGATACTCGCAGGGGTTATTCACAAGAACGAGACGTTTGATGCGGTCATGTGTAATCCGCCATTCCACGCCTCCGCTGAGGATGCGCGTCAGGGAACGCAGCGCAAACTGCATAACCTGGGGCTGGATAAGCGCTCACCGCTGAATTTTGGCGGCCAGCAGGATGAGCTGTGGTGTGAGGGCGGCGAGTCAGCTTTCATTGGTCAGATGATCAAGGAGAGCGCCGGTTTTGCCCGTCAGTGCCTGTGGTTTACGTCGCTGGTGTCGCGCAAAGAGAATCTGCCGGAGATTTATCGCGCGCTGGAAGCGGTTGATGCGGAAAAGGTCAGAACCATCGATATGGCGCAAGGCCAGAAGCAAAGCCGCTTTGTCGCGTGGAGTTTCCTTGATACGGCCGCGCGTACCCGCTGGTTACAAAAGCGCTAAGCCACGTCAACGGACGGATACTGGTAAGGTATCCGTGAATGTGTTACTCGACGGTAATCGTATCCGGTTCCTGCTGGGTCACCTTCAACGATGTCCCCTGAATCGCCATAAACACCGCTTCCCGTCGGGTCAGATAGCCTTTGACGGGATGCGGCTTAGTCGCGCCCGTCAGCGTGGTATCGGTGATGATGCCACAGCCCGTCGCGTGCGCGATTTGCTGCGCGGTTTCATCAAATCTTGAGAAATCGATAGCGTAATATTGCGGCACATCGCATTTCCCGCCCAGATTTCTGGCGTATTCCTGCGTGCCTGTTTGAGCACAACCGGCAAGCAACAATCCTGCGACCGCTATGAGTAACATTTTCATCGTGCTTACCTCTGTTGAGTCGTACTGTTTACAGTAGTGACGCCATTTCTTGCAGGATCTGTTCGCACCACTGTTCCAGCCGCTCATCGCTAAGATCGTATTGGTTCACTTCGTCCAGCGCTAGCCCGACAAAGTGTTTGCCGTCAGCGGCCAGCGGTTTTGGACTGATGAAATCATAGCCTTCTGTCGGCCAGTACCCAACGAATGTAACACCCAGCGGCAGCAGTTGGTCATGCAGCATGCCCAACGCATCAAGGAACCATTCGCTGTAGCCAAGCTGGTCGCCCATACCGTAGAGCGCCACGACTTTTCCTTTGAGGTTTAGCGTCGCTAATTGACCCCAGATGTTCTCCCAGTCTTCCTGGATCTCACCGAAATCCCAGGTTGGGATGCCGAGAATCAGCGTACTGTAGTCTTCCATACGTTGAGGTTCGACATCCTTAAGGTTGTGCAGATCCACCAGTTCTTCGCCCAGAATGTCGCGAATTTTTTCCGCCGCCATTTCGGTGTAGCAGGTGCTTGAGCCGTAAAACAGACCGATTTTCATACTATCTATAAGTCCATGATTTAATTATTTTCTAAAATCAATGCATTGATTCAGTCTCTGCGCTGTGACGTGACTGCCTAAATGCGGCAAGTCCATCGTTTATGTGCAGCAGAAAACAGGCAATGGGTGCCATATTCGGTGATATCGAGGTCTTTTACAATCGCTGGTGAAACTCGCGGTGCAGAGCGATTAGCTTAAATGGGTGAGGTAAGAGCGGTATTGGGAGGGATGAATTCAGGGGAAGAAGGCCTTTCATGACAACTTCAGTGTTCTCTTCATCTGTGTTCTAGCCCTGTAGGCTTGGGGGAGTGAAGAGAACCCTGATCATACGGACGCTTAAGGCGCTAACGCATTCACTACTGCTTCCGGCATTGATGGTCGACCATTGGTCAGGCAAGTGGCGACAAACGTGGCTTCTGCGTAAGTAACATCGCCAACCTTGATTTGCTGAACGAAATTGACACGATTACGCTTTTCGTTCTTTTCCAACTGGCAGGTGACTTCTAACCGATCGCCTTTTTGCAGGCTTTTACGGAAGCGCAGAGTGTACTCAAGTACCATGTAAATCTTACCCTGCTTGAACTCTTCTTCAATATCAATGCCCAGTGCTTCTTTCATGAAAGCATGGCGCGTCCACTCCATATAAAACGGGTAGTAGAGGCCATCGACGACGCCCTGAAAGTCGATATGACTGTCCTCAACGTCATAATGTTTTGAAAACATTTTTGCATCCTAATTTGATTGTTGTACCGAACGGATTTGTTACATCGACAGGCCTGTTGGTATACCTCACTTAATTAGCGTGGTAAATGCGAAAGTGTATCAAAGTGATAATAACGTGATGTCATGATTTGAGCGGGGATGGACGATTTGGTGTCATGGTGAAAAAGGGAAGGTGCGGTGAGGGACATGGCCCTCACCGAAGGGATACTTATCCCAAAGACTGGTGACGTGTTTCTCTGGTCGCCAGCAGCGCAATCAGCGTCAGTGACGCCATGGCTGCCAGATAAACGCCGACGTAGAACAGGCCGTAGTTGGCCGTCAGCCACGCTGCGATATACGGTGCGACCGATGCACCCAGAATTGACGAGACGTTATAGGAGAATGACGCGCCAGTGTAGCGTACTTCTGTCGGGAACAGCTCGGGCAGCAAGGCACCCATCGGGCCGAACGTCAGTCCCATGATGCTCAGACCCAGCACAAGGAAGCCCATCACCAGCGCCTGATTGCCTGAACCAAGCATATAAGGGAACAGCATGGCAAAGACGATCATGAGGCAAGTAATGGTAATCATGGTCTTACGGCGGCCAAAGGCATCTGCCAGATAGCCGGCGACCGGCACCATCAGACCAAAACCGATCACCGCGATCATCAGCATCAACAGGAAGCTGTTACGTGAGAAGCCAAGCCCTTTAGGCACAGGCGAAGTGCCATACGTCATGGAATAAACGGTCATGATGTAGAACAGCGTGTAGGTCGCCAGCATGATGAAGGTACCGAGGATCGTGACTTTCATGTGCTTGCTAAGCAGCGTGCCCAGCGGCATACGCACCTGTTTGCCGGCTTTGACGGCTTTGGTAAAGACCGGGGCTTCATGCAGAGAGATACGGACATACAGGCCAACCAGCACCAGCGCGGCGGACGCGACGAACGGTACGCGCCAGCCCCAGGTCATGAACTGCTCTTCCGTCAGCAGCCAGGACAACAGCAGGAAGGTGCCGTTAGCGAAGAAGAAACCAATTGGTGCGCCAAGCTGGGGGAACGACCCATACAGCGCACGTTTATGGGATGGGGCGTTCTCCGTCGCCAGCAGCGCCGCGCCACCCCATTCACCGCCCAGCCCCAGACCCTGGCCGAAGCGTGCCAGTGCCAGAAGAATCGGTGCAAAAATACCAATGGTTTCGTAGGTCGGTAACAGCCCAATCAGAACGGTTGAAACCCCCATGGTCAGCAGAGAAGCGACCAGCGTGACTTTACGTCCAACGCGGTCGCCGAAGTGACCGAACACCGCCGAACCAATAGGGCGAGCTACAAAGGCAATTGCGAAGGTGGCCAGCGACTGTAGCGTAGCGGCTGTCGGATCGCCCTGCGGGAAGAATATGTGCGGGAAAACCAGCACCGCGGCAGTGGCGTAGATATAAAAATCGAAAAATTCGATAGCGGTGCCAATCAGCGACGCAACAATGACTTTATTGCGTGAGTTTACGGGTGGCGCTTCCGCTTCGGCATCGAGAGTGGGAGTGACGGTGGTGGCTTGCATAATGTTTCTTTATTTTAACAACACGAACGGCCATTCTACGCACAGAAAAATCGGCTTTTCAACGTTGATTAAGTAAGGGCAATGCCAGTCGGCACGCGGCTTCAAGGAGCCTGTTCCGATATATTCTCAATACATAAAATATAATGTGCCACAGCCTTATTTTTGCCGGAGAATGTTATGGCGATGTTGATGTTCACGGAATATGTGAGATCGCGCACAATTCTGTCTGCGTGAGAATACGGCCTTGATGAAGGTGTAAAGTCGCCGCTTCATCGGCATAATATTGCCAATCAGTGAAGAAGGACACGGCGATGCAAGAACACGATCAGGCGCTTATCGAACAGTTTCTCGACGCGCTGTGGCTGGAAAGAAATCTGGCCGAGAATACGCTGGCGTCTTATCGGTTGGATCTGCGCACGCTCGCGGAATGGCTGGCACATCATGATAACGACTTATTGCAGGCGCAGGCGCTCGATCTTCAGGCGTTTCTCGCCGATAGGGTTGATGGCGGCTACAAGGCGACCAGTTCGGCCCGTTTGTTGAGCGCGATGCGTCGCTTCTTCCAGTACCTTTATCGGGAAAAGCTGCGCAGCGACGATCCCAGTGCGGTGCTATCGTCCCCGAAACTGCCGCAGCGTCTACCCAAAGATTTGAGCGAGGCGCAGGTAGATGCGTTGCTTAACGCCCCAAGCATTGAACAGCCGCTGGAATTACGCGATAAGGCCATGCTTGAGGTATTGTACGCGACGGGGCTGCGTGTTTCTGAGCTGGTCGGTTTGACGATGAGCGATGTCAGCCTGCGGCAGGGCGTGGTTCGCGTACTGGGAAAAGGTAATAAAGAACGGTTAGTGCCGCTCGGTGAAGAAGCGGTGTACTGGATAGAGTATTATCTGGAACATGGTCGTCCGTGGTTGCTGAATGGGCAAACGCTGGATGTGCTGTTTCCCAGCAATCGCGCACGGCAAATGACGCGCCAAACGTTCTGGCACCGTATCAAGTATTATGCGGTGCTGGCGTCGATTGATAGCGAAAAGCTCTCGCCGCACGTCTTGCGTCACGCGTTTGCTACCCATTTATTGAACCACGGCGCGGATTTACGGGTCGTACAGATGCTCTTGGGGCACAGCGATCTTTCCACGACGCAGATTTACACCCATGTGGCGACGGAACGGCTGAAGCAGCTTCACCAGCAGCACCATCCGCGCGCCTAGGGATAACATAACCAATCGAGACACTATCAGAGTAACAGGACGTTATCTGGCTGACGGGACACCCCGTTCACTATCACAGCGCATGGATACAATGCTATTTTGCTACGGACCATGCTGCGAAAAACAGGATTGATGAAATGAAAAAAGGGTTATTACTGCTTTCTTTACTGGTCGCGACGGCAACCAACTTTGCTCACGCCGATGATACCGCGATCAAGCAGACATTGACGCGTCTGGATATGCAGGGGGCGGAAATCCTGCCTTCGCCGATAGCGGGTATGAAAACCGTCATTACCGATAGCGGTGTGCTGTACATCAGCGAAGATGGCAAGCATTTGCTGCAAGGCCCGCTTTATGACGTGAGCGGCACTATGCCGGTCAACACCACCAATAAGATCCTGATCGGCAAGATGGATGCGCTACAGGATCAGATGATTGTGTATAAAGCCGCGCAGGAAAAACACGTTATCACCGTTTTTACCGACATCACCTGCGGCTATTGCCACAAACTGCATGAACAGATGAAAGATTACAACGCGCTGGGCATTACTGTGCGTTATCTGGCCTTCCCGCGTCAGGGCATGAAATCGCCGGCAGCAAAAGATATGCAGTCCATCTGGTGCGTGGCCGATCGTAATAAAGCGTTTGATAGCGCGATGAAGGGTGATGCGATCTCGCCAGCAACGTGCAAAACCGATATCGCCGCGCATTACCAACTGGGTATCCAGTTTGGCGTGCAGGGCACCCCTGCTATCGTGCTGCAAGACGGTATGGTCGTGCCGGGATACCAAGGGCCAAAAGAAATGCTGGCGATGCTGGAAGCACATAAAGCCTCGAAGAAAACCGGCGGTTAATGCTACGTGGATATGATTACCCAACTCCGTCGGCGTCCGCTGGCGGAGGACATTGATTTACCTGACACCGTTCCGCCCTTGCTGCGTCGCCTTTATGCGCAGCGCGGCGTGAAAGGGGCTCAGGAGCTTGAACGTAGCCTGAGTGGTTTACTCAATTACCGGTTGTTAAGCGGTATTGATAACGCAGTCGATCTGCTGCAAAAAACGCTGGCGGAGAAGCGCTGCATCGTCATTGTCGGCGATTTTGATGCCGATGGTGCTACCAGCACTGCGCTCACCGTGCTGGCACTGCGCAGCATGGGCGCCGTGAACGTGAAGTATCTGGTGCCGAACCGTTTTGAAGACGGTTACGGGTTAAGCCCGGAAGTGGTGGCGCAGGCTGCCGCACTGGGGGCAGAAGTGATTGTGACCGTGGATAACGGGATCTCTTCTCACGCGGGCGTCGAGGATGCGCATCGCCGCGGTATCCCCGTGCTGGTGACCGATCACCACCTGCCGGGCGAAATCTTGCCTGACGCCGATGCCATGATTAACCCCAATCTGCCTGACTGTCAGTTTCCCTCCAAGGCGCTGGCGGGCGTGGGTGTCGCGTTTTATCTGATGATGGCGCTGTTCGTGCGCCTGCGTGATAGTGACTGGTTTACGCAACCCTTGTTTACGCAACAGGGGCTGGCGAAACCGAATCTTACCGAATTACTGGATTTAGTGGCGCTGGGCACGGTCGCTGACGTCGTGCCGCTGGATGCCAATAACCGAATTCTGGTGGCGCAGGGGTTAAATCGTATTCGTGCGGGTGAATGTCGTCCGGGTATTCGGGCGCTGCTGGAAGTGGCGAACCGCGATGCCAGCCAACTGGTCTCCAGCGATTTAGGCTTTGCGTTAGGCCCACGGCTGAACGCCGCCGGTCGACTACACGACATGAAGATCGGGGTCGAATTACTGCTCAGCGATGACATCGTACAAGCACGTATCCTTGCCAATGAACTGAATGACATGAATCAGGACAGGCGGGAGATCGAACAAGGGATGCAGGCAGAAGCGCTGCGCCTGTGTGAATCGCTGGAACGCACCCGTGATTCACTGCCATACGGGCTGGCGATGTACCACCCGGAGTGGCATCAGGGCGTTGTCGGTATTCTGGCATCGCGTATTAAAGAGCGTTTTCATCGTCCAGTAATTGCTTTTGCACCCGCGGGCGACGGCATGCTGAAAGGGTCAGGGCGTTCCATTGCGGGTTTGCATCTGCGCGATGCGCTGGAACGGCTGGATACGCTGTACCCCGGTATGATGGAAAAATTCGGCGGACATGCGATGGCGGCAGGATTATCTCTGCACGAAGATCGGTTTGAGGATTTCCGCCAGCGCTTCGGCGAATTGGTTGGCGAATGGCTCGATCCGTCTCAGCTTGAAGGCGTCGTCTGGTCTGATGGTGAACTGGTACTGCCGGAACTGGATTTGCTCTCAACGGCAGAAATGCTGCGCTACGCGGGGCCGTGGGGTCAGTCCTTCCCTGAACCGACATTCGATGGCTGCTTCCGTATTCTGCAACCTCGCCTACTCAAAGAGCGCCATTTGAAAGCGATGTTTGAACCGATCGGCGCAACAGGGCAGGTGCCGCTATTAGATGGCATCGCATTCAATGTTGATACCACCATCTGGCCGGATCCGAGCATTAAAGAAGTGGAAATCGTGTACCGGCTGGATATTAACGAGTTTCGCGGTAAACGTTCGGTGCAATTGCTCATTCAACATCTGTGGCCGCGCTAGCGCGTGAACCGAATACGGCGGGCAGAAAGTCTATAAAATGGGCCTTTTATCCGCTAGAATGGCGGGTTACACCATTCCGTTGTCAACGACTTAACGTAAGAATATAAAAAATCATGTTTGAAATTAATCCGGTAAAAAACCGCATTCAGGATCTGTCTGAACGTAGTGCCGTTCTTAGGGGGTATCTTTGACTATGATGCCAAGAAAGAACGCCTCGAAGAAGTAAACGCCGAACTGGAACAGCCTGATGTCTGGAATGAGCCTGAACGCGCTCAGGCATTGGGAAAAGAACGCTCCTCGTTGGAAGCTATCGTAGATACCATCGATCAACTGACTCAGGGTCTGGAAGATGTGGCCGGTCTGCTTGAGCTCGCGGTGGAAGAAGACGACGAAGATACGTTCAATGACACCACGGTAGAACTGGACGCGCTGGAAAATAAATTAGGCCAGCTCGAATTCCGTCGCATGTTCTCCGGCCAGTACGACAGTGCGGATTGTTACCTGGATATTCAGGCAGGTTCTGGCGGTACAGAAGCGCAGGACTGGGCCAGCATGCTGGTGCGTATGTACCTGCGTTGGGCGGAAGCCAAAGGGTTTAAAACCGAAATTATTGAAGAGTCAGACGGTGATGTGGCCGGTACGAAATCCGCCACCATCAAGATCATCGGTGACTATGCGTTTGGCTGGCTGCGTACCGAAACCGGTGTACACCGTCTGGTGCGTAAGAGCCCGTTCGATTCCGGCGGCCGCCGCCACACCTCATTCAGTTCCGCGTTCGTCTACCCGGAAGTTGAGGACGATATCGATATCGAAATCAATCCGGCCGACCTGCGTATTGACGTTTACCGTGCTTCTGGTGCGGGTGGTCAGCACGTTAACCGGACAGAATCTGCGGTGCGTATTACCCACATGCCTACCGGTATTGTCACGCAGTGTCAGAATGACCGTTCCCAGCATAAAAACAAAGATCAGGCGATGAAACAGCTGAAAGCCAAGCTGTACGAGTTTGAGATGCAAAAGAAAAATGCTGAGAAACAGGCGATGGAAGACAACAAATCTGATATCGGCTGGGGCAGCCAGATTCGTTCCTATGTTCTGGATGATTCGCGCATCAAAGATTTACGTACCGGAGTGGAAACACGTAACACTCAGGCCGTACTGGATGGCGATCTGGACAAATTTATTGAAGCAAGTTTAAAAGCGGGGTTATAAGAATTCACATGGCTGAGTCACAATCACAGGGTGCCGATCAGGCGCAAGATCTGAATAACGAATTAAAAACGCGTCGTGAAAAGCTGGTGGCGCTGCGTGAAACCGGGATCGCATTCCCGAATGATTTCCGCCGTGACAGCACTTCCGATCGTCTGCACGCTGAGTTCGATGGTAAAGAGAACGAAGAGCTGGAAGAACTGGGCGTTGAAGTGACTGTCGCGGGCCGTATGATGACCCGCCGCATCATGGGTAAAGCCTCTTTCGTGACCTTGCAGGACGTCGGTGGCCGTATTCAGCTGTATGTTTCCCGCGACGATCTGGCGGAAGGCATCTATAACGAGCAGTTCAAGAAGTGGGATCTGGGCGATATTCTGGGTGCGCGCGGTAAACTGTTCAAAACCAAGACGGGTGAGCTGTCCATCCACTGTACTGAACTGCGTCTGCTGACTAAAGCGCTGCGTCCGCTGCCGGATAAATTCCACGGTTTGGCCGATCAGGAAACCCGCTATCGCCAGCGCTATCTGGATCTGATCGCTAACGACGAATCTCGCAATACCTTCCGTATTCGTTCCAAAGTGATGGCGGCGATCCGTAGCTTTATGGTCGATCACGGCTTCATGGAAGTTGAAACGCCGATGATGCAGGTGATCCCTGGCGGTGCATCTGCCCGTCCGTTCATCACGCACCATAACGCGCTGGACATCGATATGTACCTGCGTATTGCGCCGGAACTGTACCTGAAGCGTCTGGTCGTTGGTGGCTTCGAGCGTGTGTTTGAAATCAACCGTAACTTCCGTAACGAAGGCGTTTCCCCACGTCACAACCCTGAATTCACCATGATGGAACTTTATATGGCGTATGCCGATTATAAAGATCTGATTGTGTTGACGGAAAACCTGTTCCGTACGCTGACGCAGGACGTGCTGGGCTCGACGACGGTTGAATATGGCGACCAGACATTCGACTTCGGTAAGCCGTTCGAGAAGCTGACGATGCGTGAAGCGATCTGCAAATACCGTCCTGAAACCAACGTTGCCGATCTGGACGATCTGGAGAAAGCGACTGCGATCGCTCAATCTCTGGGGATCAAGATCGAGAAAAGCTGGGGTCTGGGCCGTATCGTTACCGAGATCTTCGAAGAGACGGCAGAAAGCAGCTTGATCCAACCGACCTTCATCACCGAATATCCGGCTGAAGTGTCGCCGTTGGCGCGTCGTAACGATCAGAACCCAGAAATCACCGATCGCTTTGAGTTCTTCATCGGCGGCCGTGAAATCGGTAACGGCTTCTCCGAGCTGAATGATGCCGAAGATCAGGCAGAGCGTTTTGCTCAGCAGGTGAATGCGAAAGACGCGGGTGATGACGAAGCGATGTTCTACGACGAAGAC
Organism: Pectobacterium sp. PL152; assembly: GCA_021907015.1. Taxonomy (GTDB): domain Bacteria; phylum Pseudomonadota; class Gammaproteobacteria; order Enterobacterales; family Enterobacteriaceae; genus Pectobacterium. Next base: position 3,398,613 of record CP091064.1, read on the forward strand.
TACGTGACGGCGCTGGAACACGGCCTGCCGCCAACGGCGGGTCTGGGTATCGGTATCGACCGTATGGTGATGTTGTTCACTAACAGCCACACCATCCGCGACGTGATCCTGTTCCCGGCGATGCGTCCACAGAAGTAATAAGCTGAGCGTAAAAAGCCAGCCTGACATTGTTGTCAAACTTCATTAAACCGGTGCAACTGCACCGGTTTTTTTTATTATCGACAAAGGTCGTCGAGCGGTAATAACGGATAGATCGTAAAGACGCTGTAAACACATCCTTGTGCGCTCGGCTTGCGCAGATATGAATCTCATCCCTGAGATTCCCCTTTCAGGGCCGTCGCTAGCGACGTTCAAAAACGTTCCTGACGTTTTTGTCCATGGCGCAAACGCTTTACTCTTCTATTCCGTTACTACCGTTTTTTCGGCGAATGGGTTTACTAACTATCAGGCACGACATAACCACGTTTTACTTCCGCATTCTTGCCGTCATTCTGTGATTGTCGCCCAGCGGGGAAGATGCTATTTTCAGGCATTCATTCACTGCCGGAACACCCATCATGATGACGTACCGCGATGCCTGGTTCGAGCTGGCGCTGTTAACCAACGGCCGCAGTTTTCCACGGCATACGCATGACGAATTCGTCATCAGCGCCAATCTCAGTGGGTTGGAAACGGTCTGGCTGGATGGAGAAACCTTTGTTGCGACCAACGATATGGTGACGACCTACAATCCCAACCAACTTCAAGGCAGCGAGAACGCGTTTGATCGCTGGCAGTGCGCATCGTTGTACGTTCACCCACAGGCATTCGAGCATTATTTCCACCAAACCTTTCGGTTCTCACGGGGCTGGAATCCGTCGCCGCAATTGGCAGCCGAGTTAAAACAGCTGGTCATCTCTGATTTGGACGACAGCACGCGTCAGGAGCGCATTATCTTGCTGCTGGCTGCGTTGATTGAAAACCAGCATCACGAGCCATCTCAAAGTCAGGTTAAAGAAGCAGAGCGGATCACGCGGATCAAAGACGGGTTGCTGAGCGATCTCAGCGATGTTCCCACGCTAGACCAGCTCGCGCAGCAGGAGAATCTGTCGGTCGCCCATCTGGTTCGCTCGTTTAATCAGGCGGTTGGACTGCCACCGCTGGCGTGGCTGATGCAGCGACGCATGTGTAAAGCGCGGGAATTGCTGCGGCAGGGGACTGCGATTAGTCAGGTCGCGGGTGATGTCGGGTTTGCCGATCAGGCGCATTTCACGAAAGCCTTCAACCGCTATAACGCCATGACGCCGGGGCAGTTCCGCCGTATCAATTTTTGACAATACAGCGTTTCCCTTCGGCTCTACACTCGCCTTATTGTTTAACGCTCGAAGGGAATACCATGCTGTTAGTTGTCTTCACGGGGATGCTGCTATCCCTGTCGCTGTGTCTCGATCTGGGGATGGTCAATACCGCGATTATTAACCGCGGGCTGCGGCACGGGCGCGCTCGGCGTTTTATATCGGGCTGGGTTCCTGCTTTGGCGATCTGTTTTATGCCACGCTGTCGGTACTGGGTCTGGCGGTGGTCTTCAATCTGACGCCCGTGCGCTGGGTGCTGTGGATTGGCGGCGGGCTGATTCTGATTTGGATGACGTTCAGTATGGCGCGTGCGGCATGGCGGGACTATCAAGTTAAACGCTTCGCCGACCTTTCTGCGACAGCGAATGGGGCGGATTTTACTACACCACCAGCTCGCTATACCGAGTTTTTCAGCGGTGTCGGCATGGCGCTGGCGTCACCAACGGCGTTGCTGTGGTTTGCCGCGATTGGCGGCACTATCATCGCGCAGTCTACCGATGGTTCAGCCTTCATGATCAGCCTGTTTCTGCTGGGCTTTTTCGTGGGAGGCGTGCTGTGGACATTTTCCTCGCGGCGCTGGTGAAGTACGGTCAGCGCCTGCTGAAAGAGCGAATCTCATTCTATTGCAGCCTGATCTCCGCGCTGCTATTTGCCTACTTTGCCTGGCACGTTATTTCCAATGGGTATGAGACGTTGTTTCTGCCTCTCTCTACTGCCGTATAACCGGCTAAAACTGCAGCACTTTGCCGGGTTTTTACTTGCTCGGCAACGGCATAGCGCTATAATGCCATTCGCTTCTCAGTGCGAGTGTAGTTCAATGGTAGAACGGCAGCTTCCCAAGCTGCATACGAGGGTTCGATTCCCTTCACTCGCTCCAATCTTTCTCTTCTCCGATCTTAGTTGGCCAAAAATCGCTTAATCGCCGACGTAAAAGCGGCAGGGTTATCCAACATCATCAGGTGGCCGCTGTTAGCAATGGTGTGTTGTCCTGCGCATTTCTTGATGCCCCAGTCGGGAATATTCCAGCCATCTTGGGAACGCTCACCCGCGAGTAAATAGACGGGATGGCTCTCAAATACGTCAGCTAACGCAGCCAGATACGCGGCATTCCCCGTCGTCGTGACAACGGATTGTCCCATTGCACGGAGTGTGGTTGCTGGTTGGTAAGCCAGCCAGCGGGTGGCGGTTTCGGCTAAGTGAGGCCTTGGCGATGTCACTGATTTACTGATCCAAGTCATCGGATCGGATCGCAAATTCGCTAACATCGCGTTGGCTTCGCTTTCACTCATCCTGCCAACAGAAGCTGACCAAAATGCATCCGCCAAGGTGAAATTACCCTCAACATTCACGATCCTGCGAACAGCGTCTGGATAAGCATGAGCGAACAGCATGGCGATGGCTCCACCGACAGAGTGACCAACGACATCAACGGTTTTTCCTCAAAATGGGTATCCACGAAAGTGCGTAGATACTCCACTTGCCCTTGTAATGATATGGCATTGAAGGGGGCAAATTGCTCTGGCCATAACCAAGCAAATCTGGCATGGCATGTGGGGACTCGTAGTCTGGAACGTCCAGCGTACCAATAAAACCATGGACAAAAATGACGGGCGGCTGATGACTCATGTTTGAAAAGCGCTCTTAATGATGGATTGGTATCTTACCTTTGCGAATTTTATCCAGTAAACCACAGAGAGAGAAAAATATCATTCCTGATCAATCCCAATAAGTGCCATTGACGATTGTTCTGGAGCGACTTATTCCACGAAATTCTAGGCTCGCGATTGGTTCTGTCCCTTTCATTTACCCGGTTTCACTACCGTCGTCGTCCAGTAGGGTAAATCCCAGGTGCCGCCGAGTTGGATCATGCGGCATGAGCCAGTGATCGATGCACTGCTCTGCTGGAATGTTTTGCCATCCCATGTCCAGGATTCATAGCTCATGCAGTCAGCGAGTCCGCGCCCTTTATGCGCAGAGGTAATTTCACCTTTTTCGTAATCTGTGCCGTCTGTCGTCACGAGCTGCGGCTGAGTCTGCATAGCATTATCGATGACCCAGTAGGCGTAGCCTTCGTTGTAAGCCGCGCGCCAGCAAAGGGTGCTGAGCAGGGACATGCTGTCGTTAAGTGGTGCGAGTTCAATCGGTTCTGCTTTTTGATAATCTTGCGATGGGAAACTGTCGCAGTCGGTATTTAGCGTTTTAAGCAGTTTTTTCTGGATAGCCGACTGTTCTGCATCCGTCAGATTCCGTGATGGCTCCTGTTTAGTGACTGCTGCGTAGATAACAGGAGCTGTTACGGCAGGTAACGCACTGCTTTTATTCCTTTTTGGTAATGGCGTCCGTTGCCCCGATGCGACCTTGTTTCTCATCCATCTTTAACAGTACCGCGTAAGCACCGGCCCCGGACAGTTCGGAAACGACGCCATTGTGACGAAAAGCCACTTTTCCGCTTCCTTTCAGGGCCTGTAAGACGAGGGGAATCTGTGTCTCATTGAGCTGCCAGAGATTGTCTCCGGTTGAGGTGAGTAGGCCTTTATCGACACCGTCAATGGTTAGTGTGAGTGCGGTGCCTTTAGGTATCGCTTGGTATACCTCCGCGAGTATGACGTCGGCCGTTATTGGCGTATTTTGCCCGGCATGACGCGTGAAAAGCAGTGAGACACCGGGAATATCTTCCTCTTCTCCCGTGTACTGCTCTTCTGGCGAGTAGCCGGCAGCCCGGCACGTCAGCGTGTTATCACAGACCACTTCCCAGTCTTTATGGGAGAAAGTGCTATCGGCAAGTGCTGTAGCCAACGCCAGGGTCGGGATACCCGCGATAAGTGCAGCGAGCACGGTGAGGCGGGAAGGGAGAGAAAAATCATTTTCTATCAAGTCCTTGATTATATTGTTACTTGTCATCGTCCTATTCTTCGCGTCAGGACGTTAAACGCTTTTTGACATATGCCAAGATGTTAGCGTTAGACTACGTGATATTGCGAATATTTCTTGTCCGACCACTCCTTTATTAAGAGCGAATCGGGTATGATGCCGCTGCCGTCAACTGCTCATCGATTGCTCAACATCCCCTCTGTGTTATCAGCATGTTTATCCTGCTTTTTAACCTCATGCGTGATAACGGTCAGAAGCAGTTTTCCACACAGATAAAACGATTCCTATAAATAAGTGTCATGATAGATGTAGCGCGATAAGAACGACTCTTTATGCGGTACGCTGTTAATCACTTAAAGACGAGTATCATGAAAATTAAGCAAACATTTACCAGGGCATTACTCCACCCGCGCTATTGGACGACTTGGTTCGGCCTTGGCGTGCTGTTTTTATTAGTTCAACTTCCTTACCCGCTGCTGATGAAAATCGGGAGCAGTGCGGGTCGCCTGTCCCGCGTTTTCTTAAACGCCGGGTGTCGATTGCCAGACGCAACCTTGAATTGTGCTTCCCTACGATCTCTGACGATGAAAAAGAAGCGATGATCGACAGCAACTTTGCGTCGCTCGGTATGGCATTGGTCGAAACCGGCATGGCCTGGTTCTGGCCCGATCGTCGCGTGCGCCACTGGTTTGACGTATCGGGACTGGAGCATTTACATCAGGCTACGGCAAAAGGCCAGGGCGTGATGGTGATTGGTATTCACTTTATGTCGCTGGAACTGGGCGGTAGGGCGATGGGGCTGTGTCGCCCGATGATGGCGATGTACCGTCCGCACAATAATAAAGCGATGGAGATGGTACAAACCTGGGGCGTTCTCGTTCGAACAAGGCGATGATCGACCGTAAAGATTTGCGTGGCATGGTGCAAGCACTGAAACGCGGCGAAGCAGTTTGGTTCGCGCCCGATCAGGACTACGGCCCTAAAGGCAGCGTGTTTGCCCCGTTCTTTGCAGTGAAAAATGCGGCGACGACCAGCGGCACTTACACGATCAGTCGTCTGGCAAAACCGGCGATGATGACGACGGTGCTGATTCGCAAGCCTGATGCCTCGGGCTATCAGCTGGTGATTCAGCCAGAATTACAGGATTACCCTTACCACGATGAACAGGCCGCAGCGTGTTATATGAATAAGGTGATTGAGAAAGAAATCATGCGTGCGCCTGAGCAGTATCTCTGGCTGCACCGTCGCTTTAAAACGCGCCCGGCAGGGGAAGTGTCGCTCTACGCCTGATGCCATAAAACACGTGTGATATCGGATGGCGCTTCTGCGCCATCACGGCATGGTGAGCAGAATCCGTTACTTATCGTGTAAAACGCAAATCGCAGAAACAAAAATGGCCGCCCGGATGGCAGCCATTTTATGGTGGTTAACGTACTAAGTACGATTAACGGAAGATAGCGTGGGGGTTAACACCGCGATAGGTTTTGCCCAACGCTTTTAATATTTGATTGATTTTGCGGACAACGCGCATCTTTTTTATCCCCACGATTCTTAAATAATTATTGGTTGAAAGTACCAAAGTTGATGTTGATGTTTTCAAACATAGCGATGATTTTGTTCAGCAGTTTCATGGTCATTTCCTCATTGTTAGTTGATTGTTTTTCTGTGATGCTGTTCACGTTTTTAAGAATACTCGCACTGATACGGGTGGTCAACTTTTTTGTGATGAGAATCACAAAAAAATGAACGATCAGTTTGTGAGGAGTAAACCGCTGTTTTGATTTCCGTCTAAAAACCTTTTCTGCTTTTTCTTCATACTGACGCGTTTTCAGCGAGTTGCCCGATTGAACGTTAGTTGTACTGGCTGAGGGCGTCCTTATCGGACTGATTAAGTGAGATAGGTAAATTGTCTCGATTGGCAGTTGAAATACGCGCGGGTGAAGCGGGATAATCGTGCCCTTCACATTGCCAGACGCCGTTTTATCCAGCTCGTTTTAGTACCGCCTGTTTTGATACAGCAATGTCTTTATACGGTAATGTTTTGATACAACAACGTTTTCCAGTTTTGCATTCAGCGAGTTAATCGTTTGCGTGCGGAGCTATACGGTTCATGATGCGCCAGTGATGTGGATGCATTCGCGGAGCAAGGCCGCGGGAACCGGTCAAATTGATCTTAAATAATAATGGCATTTCAGGGGATACCACCATGTCAAACACCACCCGTCAGGCAGGCTCGCAGGGCATGCTTGATGCTTTTTTCAAAATTACACAGCGCGGCAGTAATGTGCGTCAGGAAGTGTTAGCGGGTCTGACGACGTTTCTTGCGATGGTTTACTCGGTGATTGTGGTGCCGAGTATGCTGGGCAAGGCCGGCTTCCCGCCTGCGGCTGTGTTTGTTGCGACCTGCCTGGTTGCCGGGCTGGGGTCGCTGCTGATGGGATTGTGGGCTAATCTGCCAATGGCGATTGGCTGTGCGATTTCACTGACGGCGTTTACCGCATTCAGTCTGGTGCTGGGGCAGCAAATCAGCATCCCTGTGGCGCTGGGTGCGATCTTCCTGATGGGCGTGCTGTTTACCATCATTTCCGTCACGGGTATCCGTTCTTGGATCTTGCGTAACTTGCCGATGGGCGTGGCGCACGGAACGGGGATTGGTATTGGCCTGTTTCTGCTGATTATTGCCGCTAACGGTGTGGGTTTGGTGGTAAAAAACCCGATTGATGGCTTGCCGGTCGCACTGGGCAATTTCACTTCTTTCCCTGTCGTTATGTCCCTGCTGGGGCTGGCGGCGACTATCGGTTTAGAGAAACGTCGCGTACCGGGCGGTATTCTGCTGGTCATCATCGCGATCTCTATTCTGGGGCTGATTTTTGACCCGAATGTAAAATTCTCTGGCTTCTTTGCGTTGCCGAGCCTGACGGCGGCTGACGGTTCGTCGCTGATCTTCAGTCTGGATATCATGGGTGCATTGCAGCCGATGGTTCTGCCGAGCGTACTGGCGCTGGTGATGACGGCCGTGTTTGATGCCACCGGTACTATCCGTGCCGTAGCCGGACAGGCGAACCTACTGGATAAAGACGGGCAAATCATCAACGGTGGTAAAGCGCTGACCGCAGACTCCGTGAGCAGCATTTTCTCCAGCCTGGTCGGGACGTCACCGGCGGCAGTTTACATCGAATCTGCGGCGGGTACGGCTGCGGGGGGCAAAACTGGCCTAACGGCAACCGTAGTGGGTGTGCTGTTCCTGCTGCTGCTGTTTGTCTCTCCATTGGCGTATCTGGTGCCTGGCTATGCCACTGCACCCGCGCTGATGTACGTTGGCCTGCTGATGCTGGGCAACGTCTCCAAACTGAACTTTGATGACTTTGTTGACGCGATGTCCGGTCTGGTATGTGCCGTATTCATCGTACTGACCTGTAACATCGTGACCGGTATCATGCTGGGCTTTGGCGCGCTGGTCTTAGGCCGCATCTGCGCTGGTGAATGGCGCAAGCTGAACATCGGCACCGTCATTATCGCTGTCGCGCTGGTGGTGTTTTACGCTGGCGGCTGGGCGCTGTAATCCCCTTCCAACAGACCTTCTGGTGTAATCCAGAAGGTCTGTCACTCCTTGTCTTTCCTTCCTCTTTCTCTTTTCTATTACGTCCCACGCCAAACGCGATTTTATGTGCCCTTTTATTGGCTTTGGGTTGATGTTACTTGTGTGATAATCAATCTTGTTATTAATCCAGATTTCGGCCAAAAATCCATTTTCATACCGGGCTAAATGCGTTAAATATGGAAGGGTGTTTGCTCGCTAACAGGCAGAATTTTTTGATTTAGGAGTACGTCTAAGGAAAGCATGGAAATATTTTTACGATTCTTATTTTGACCCTGGTTGTGTCCCTGTCCGGGGTAGTTACCCGCATTTTACCTTTTCAAATTCCTCTGCCTTTAATGCAAATTGCGCTGGGTGCCATCCTTGCCTGGCCCCAGTTCGGTTTGCACGTTGATTTCAATCCCGAGCTGTTTATGGTGCTCTTCATTCCGCCGCTGCTGTTTGCCGACGGCTGGAAAACGCCTACGCGTGAGTTTCTGCGGCACGGTCGGGAGATTATTGGTCTGGCGCTGGTTCTGGTACTGATTACCGTGGTGGGCATCGGCTATTTCATCTACTGGATGGTGCCGGGCATGCCGCTGATTGCGGCCTTCGCGCTGGCCGCCGTGCTGTCGCCAACGGATGCTGTCGCGCTCTCTGGTATCGTGGGTGAAGATCGTATTCCGAAAAAACTGATGGGCATTTTGCAGGGCGAAGCGTTGATGAACGACGCGTCCGGTCTGGTGTCGCTGAAATTCGCTGTCGCGATTGCGATGGGCACGATGGTGTTTACCGTGTCTGGTGCGACGCTGGAGTTCATGCAGGTGGCGTTGGGCGGGCTGCTGGCGGGGGTCGGCGTGACCTGGATCTTCGGTAAATCGCTGCGCGTTATCAGCCGCTGGAGCGGTGATGATGCCGCGACGCAGATCGTGCTGTTGCTGCTGTTGCCTTTCGCGTCGTATCTGATTGCGGAACACATTGGCGTGTCGGGCATTCTGGCGGCGGTGGCGGCAGGGATGACCATCGGCCAGTCTGGCGTCATCCGTAGCGCGCCACTTGCAATGCGGCTGCGAGCAAACGGCGTGTGGTCGATGCTGGAATTTGTGTTTAACGGCATGGTATTCATCATGCTGGGTCTGCAATTACCAGACATTCTGGAAACCTCGGTGACGCAGGCGGAATTGGACCCAACGGTTGAAACCTGGATGCTGTTTACCGATATCGCGATCATCTACGGTGCTCTGCTGCTGCTGCGTTTCTGCTGGCTGTGGGTGATGAAAAGATACAGCATGCACATCCAGAAAAAGCGCCCGATGATCTTCGCCGAGTTTTCTACGCGCGAGCTGTGGATTGCGTCCTTTGCCGGCGTGCGAGGGGCGATTACGCTGGCGGGTGTGCTGTCTATTCCGCTGCTGCTGACGGACGGCACCGCGTTCCCGTCACGCTATCAGTTAGTGTTTATCGCCACGGGCGTCATTCTGTTTTCTCTGCTGTGTGGCGTGCTGGCCTTGCCATTTCTACTGCGTGGCGTGGTAGTGGCGGATAAAGCCGCACACGCCAAAGAAATCCGCATGGCACGTATGGCGGTGGCAGAAGTGGCGATACAAAGTATGCACAAAATGGAGGAGCGTCTGGCGGCCGATCGGGAGGAAAACATTGATGAGCAGGTGCTGAAAGAAGTCAGCGCGCGCGTCATCGGTAATCTGCGCCGACGGCTAATCGATAAAGACGATCCTGAAAACGGCCTGCTGATCGAGAATCTGGAGCGGCGTTTTCGTCTGACCGCGCTGAACTTCGAACGTGCGGAGCTGTATCATCTGCGCGCCACGCAGCAGATCAGCAATGAGACGTTGCAAAAAATGCTGCGCGATCTCGATCTGATGGAAGCGCTTCTGATCGAAAATGAGTAAAACGCGGTGAGACGATCCCCGTTACCGCGTTGATTTCTTTCTCTTCTCTTTCCTTTCTTAACATCCCCATGGCGTAAGCGATGGGGATGTTTTTTATGCGTCCAGCCTAAGAACGACGTCAGGCGATTGTAAACTGCTTGTCACTAAATGATAATGATTGTTATTATCCGTATGGCTTTTCTCATAAATAGAAAATTTAGAAGTAGAAAACGGCCTGCACGGTATCAACACCGTGTGGGGTGAATGGCTGTTTGAAGGACCAGATAAAAATAAACGGACATTAACCCTGAATTAATTAGGTAATAAGCCACGTTTATAGGGGAACATTATGCGTGTATTAGTGGTTGATGATGATTCTGTGCTGTGCCATTGGCTGGGGTCTAAATTACATTCCCACGGCCATTCTTGCCGAATGGTGCACGATGGCGCACACGCATTAAAAGCGATCAAGGATGAAGTTTATGATGTCGTTCTGTTAGACAGAATGTTACCTATCATGGACGGATTTACGGTATTACGTGAATTACAAGGCTCACGTCATCCGCCTATTATGCTGCTTTCAGCGCTGGATCGTGATGTCGATCGGGTGATGGGCTTAGAGCTTGGCGCAGAAGATTATCTTGGCAAGCCTTTTAATTTTAATGAGCTTAGATTACGTCTGGATATTATGGCGCGGCGCGGTAAACGCCATGCGGATAATCCTTCCATGCTGACTTTTGAAGATCTGCAACTGGACCGTATGCAGCGCGTTGCATGGCGCGGCGGCAAGCGTATCGATTTGACCGATAAAGAAATTAAGTTACTGATTATATTGATGGAAAATCCAGGTCAGGCGATTACGCGCACCATGCTGTTAGAGCGTGTATGGGGCTATAATTTTGATCCACAAACCAATTTGATCGACGTTCATATGTCAAAGCTGCGGGCGAAAATTGATAAAGGCTTCCCGCGCCCATTAATTAAAACGCTGAGAGCGATGGGCTACGCATTAGGCGCGGTAGATAAGGACAAAGCCGATGTTGGCAGCCACGCTGAATAAAATAAAAATAAAGAGGCTAGGGCAGCGCTGGCAGGTAAAAATAAAACATTGGCAATTACTGGGGGCAAGTCAATATCCCGGCTTTTTATGCACCTCTAATTTTCGTCAGGCAATAACCATTGTTTTCCTGTTCTTATTAATGATGCTGATGTGTATTGTCGGCTTCAGTTCATTAAGTGAAACGCTGATTAGAACGCATGTCCGTGAAGTTATTCTGGGTAATATCTACGATTACTCGATGCAGTCGCGCTTAACGAATGCCGATAGCCTGATTACGCAATTACGCCAAGATAATCGAGCGAAAGGGGATGAATTACCGCTGTTTCTGGTGATGAATAAAGACGGTGATATTCTGTATCACAATCACCCTCTAAGAACACATCCTTTAAGTACCGATTCTATCAACTCACACCCTTTGGAAATGCGGCAGCATACCGATTGCCGGATGGATGTCAGCTGCCTTAAGGCCGAAATTTCCAGCCCAGACGATCCCAATCTGATCGGGTTGTCCGTCATGCTGGATGATGGCGGTGTGCTGTTTACCGCCTACAACATTCGGCCCATGTTAGAACGGGTGAGAACAATCCCGCTGGTGGCGGGAGCGGGACTGTTTATCGTGCTGCTCTTCTGCCTGTTTGTCAGTCGCCATTTCAGTTTACGCAGCTTGCGCAGCGTGGAGAAAATCCGTGCGGCGCTGCATCGCTACAGCAGCGGCGAACAGCAGGTGCGTATGCCGCTGTCGCCTTATGACGATGATTTTGACAGCCTGAGCGCCGACATTAACCAGAATCTGGAGCGGATTGAACGCCTGATGGAGCAGGTGCGCAACACATCAAGCCATGTCGCGCATGAACTGCGTACACCGTTGACGCATTTGCAAAATCGCCTTTTCAACCTGACGGAACGTGCAGGGCTGGATAACGACGTGCGTGATGAATTGAATCTGGCGGTGGACGAGGTGCACAAAATCCTCGGGTTGTTCCGTACCGTGATGCGCATCGGTGAAATCGAAAGCGGGCGCTGCGTGCACCAGTTTGAGAACATTGAAGCGCGCCAATTACTGGAAGAAATTGCCGAATATTATCAGCCGCTGGCGGAAGAGCGCGGCTGTCGCCTGAAGATTGAAATTAAAGCCGGGATCCAGCTCTTTGGCGACCGTGCGCTGCTGTTTCAGGCGTTGGCCAATCTGGTGGAGAACGCGCTGAAATACGCGGCACAGGGGAAATTCATCACCTTGAGCGTGACGCTGTATCGCGGCTGGATAGCCCTGAGCGTCGCTGACCGTGGTCCGGGGATTCCGCCCGCGCTTCATACCAAAGCGCTACAGCGTTTTCAGCGGTTGGATACCTGGTTTCAGTCCGGCTATGGGCTGGGACTGTCTCTGGTTCAGGCGATTACCGACCTGCACGGTGGCAAACTCTATCTGGACTCCTCTGAGCCGGGCTTGAATGTCTACCTGTGCCTCAATCGCTGTTAATACGCTTTTCTTACGATGAACAGACGCGTGGCGAGCGATTTTCCTCGGCTTGCCGCGATACGCTACTCTCAATTTCTTATGAGTATCCCTGCAAAAAACATGAATATTTATTAATTTTTTCTGCAATATAAATTGTGTTAATTATTGATTTATATTGATAATTTTTCGTATGGAAAGATTAACGAATATTAATGTTCTGCTGCTTGCGGCGCTTGATAATAAGTCTCATTATTAATCTTATTATCATCATGGCATCCCCGAATTCCCGAGTTGGCCATGATTCCTTTGCCTGCGGATTAGAGAGTCTTCCCATGAAAAACATGAAAGCAAAATTACGTTCTTTCCTGCGTGATGAGAGCGGTGTAACGGCAATCGAATACGGCATTCTTGCGGCGGCGATGGCGGCAGCAATTGGCGCTATTTTCGGCGGCGACGGTATCTTCGTGAAAGCGCTGAATGAGAAATTCACCCAAATCGCCGATCAAATCACCGGCACGGGAACCAGCGGCGGTACCTCCGGCGCAGCGAAATAAACGCGAGATGGCGGATTACACGCACTGGCCGCAGACGGCATTGCTGATGGGCTGCCTGCTGTGGTGCATCAGTACCGACCTGTTAGTACGCAAAATTACCAATCGGGCGGTACTGATTTTATTGCTGGGCTGGCTGTTCTTCAGCGCTTCACATGTCCTGCAATCCGGTGCGTTAGATATGTTGGCATTACGGAAAACGCTTTGGGCGCTGCCAGGTGCGGCGGCGGTATTGGCTGTGGGTTTTTTGCTTTTCCTCACCGGCAGACTAGGTGCTGGGGATGTCAAGCTGATGAGTGTGCTGTGCCTGTGGGTTGGGCAAGGGCACCAGATCGTTTTCATCATGGTAACGGCGTTGGCTGGCGGTGTGTTGGCGCTTAGCCTGCCGCTGCTGAATACCGTACCCACAGCGGTGGCGATGGGCATTCAAACCACCAACCGGATATTCAAGAGTCGGTTGCCTATGCCACCCGCGTTGCCCGCCGACCTTTCTCAAGGCATACCTTATGGCGTCGCCATTGCGTTCGGCGCGATGTATGTCCTGATTTTTCCCTTGTTTTAATTCTGTCGCAGCTTTAAGACACACACGCTAGGGTAGGCAAGTTGAAATGAAAGTGAACTCTACATACGTACTGTCAGGCGCGCTCGTGCTGGCAGGCATTGTTGCGCTGATGGTGCGTAGCCATCTCTCTTCTGAACCCCCTGCGCCGCCTCCGGTAGTGGTTAAAGCACCGGAAAAAGCCGCTGTCTTGGTGGCCGCAAAAGATCTGCATCCCGGTGATTTCATTGATTCTAGCTCACTACGCTGGCAAACCACGGATGAATCCGTTTCCCGTTCGTTTAACTTTGTTCGCGGTCAGGATAGCCAGTCTCTGCTATTTGGCGCAACCCTGCGTGAAACAGTAAAGGAGGGGACACGGCTTAGCAGTAATGTTGTTGTGAAACCCAATGAACCGGGCTTTGTTGCCGCCGTGCTGCATAAAGGGATGCGGGCTATCTCCGTTCCCACTAGCGCGATTGCGAGCAATGCTGGGCTAGTCTCAGCAGGCGATCGTGTTGATGTGATCCTCAGCATGAGACGAGACGATCAGTCAGAGTTACCCGCAAGCCGTAACCAGCCAGTTGTGATGCCACTTTTGGCTTCGCAGACCATTGTTCGTGACCTGAGAATACTGGCACTGAATGATAAGGTCGGTACGCCGATCTACACACGCACAGATGTTAGCCCAGAAGACGGCGGTTCGCTGGATGCCGCAGCGAAAAGCCGTGAGCCTGCCGCAGGCCCTCGTTCGCGTTCTGCTACTTATCAAACCGTCACGTTGGAAGTCACGCCTCAGCAGGCTGAAGCGCTCGCGGTTGCCAAAGAACTGGGCATTCTGCATTTGGCACTACGCAGTGCCGATCTGGATGATGCGGTCGATCCAGCGACAGGGCGACCACATGTGACCACGGTTCCGCGCGCGACCGATATCTACGGGGTGCTATCAGCAGGATCCGGTGAACGCAAAGTGAAAATTTATCGTGCTGAGCAAAAGACGTGGTGACGTTCCCCTCCCGATAAGACGAGTACGCAATCTGACAGCCTGCGGGGAGCCGCGAGTTGCTCATGGAAAAATGAAGCCCATTACGGAAATTAAGTAAATGACGATGTTTTCGCTGTTTTTGAAATCGGACTTTCGGGGTACGTGCAAACGGTTGCTGACCGCTGGCCTGTTTAATGCGGTATTGCCTGTCACGCTGACAACGATGATGTTGCCTGCGACCACGCTGGCTGCCGGGGTATCTGTGGCGCCAGTCACCGATGAGGTGCGTTTGACCGTGAATCAGGGACGGTTACTGCAACTTCATGGACTGCCGGACAGCGTGCTGGTGGCCGATCCGAATATCGCCAGTTTTGAACTGCCTTCACCGGGTAACCTGTTTGTTTACGCCAAAAGCGTCGGCACCACCACGCTCTATGCGATGGATGAAAATGGCAACGTCATCAACGCCATTCGTCTGGTATCCGAGCATGATTTGAAAGCGCTGGGTGAACGCATGAAGCGTGAATTCCCCGGTGCGGATATCCAACTGGAAGCCTCGATTCCCAGCGGTGTCATTGTGCGCGGCAGCGTGGATACCCCGCAGGATGCAAAACGCGTCATCGACAGCATACAGGCTTACATCAGCGCGTCCTCAGGCGGGCAGGGTGGTGGTGGAGGCGGTGGCGAAAAATTGCCGGGCTCCAGCGAATCCTCCGGCAAGGTGATCAACCAACTGAAAATTAAAACGCCTTCGCAAATCAATATTCAGGTGCGTGTGGTGGAAGTGTCCCGCAAGTTGACCAGCGAGCTGGGCTTCAACTGGGCGGCATCGCTGAGCACCGGCAGCGGGAATATGAGTGCGGGCAGCGGCTCGCGCCTGAATCTGTTCAACGCTACGACCGGACGATTTGCTAACCCAACGGATTCGGGCTTCCTGAACTTCGGTCGCTCCAGATTGAGTGGGTTATTAACCGCGATGAACCAGCAGGGCATGGCGACCGTATTGGCCGAACCCAACCTGACGGCGATGTCGGGGGAAACGGCGGCGTTTGCGGCGGGTGGCGAAGTACCGATCGTCCTGATCACCAACAACAGCGTCAGTATCGATTACAAATCTTACGGCGTGATTCTGCGCATGACGCCAACGCTGCTGTCTGCCAACCGCATCAGCCTGCACATTGCGCCGGAAGTCAGTGAACTCACGGACGTCGGTTCCGTACAGCTGGAGGGCGGATCGCGTATTCCGGCCTTAACGGTACGTCGTGCGGATACCACGGTAGAGCTGGCCAGCGGACAGAGCTTTGCACTGGCGGGGATGTTGCGTAGCGCCGGTAGCCAGACAATCAACGGCGTGCCGGGATTAAGCAGCGTTCCGATGTTTGGCCGCCTGTTTGAAAGCGAAGCCACCAGTCAGGAAGAAACGGAATTGGTGATTATCGCGACCGCTTATGTGGTTGAACCGGTTAATGCAGGCGATCTTCAGACGCCGGGGCAAGGCGTAAAAATGCTGGATTCGTCCATGCCACGTTCTGCATCTATCGGCTATCTCTACTGAGTTCGCGAGGGGAAATAACACATGAAAACGATCAATAGCAACCACCCTTCGTTTCGTCCTCTGCCCCTGCGTGCAGCGGTGCTGACCGCCGTTTTTCTGCTGGCAGGCTGCGGATGGAATAAACCGATTAACGATGTTCGTATGCAGCGTTTTGACCAGCCTGGGCTTCAACCCATCGCCGTCCAGCCTTCATCGGTGTCCGTGCCGTTAGTGGCTGCGCCGAACGGGCGGGGGTTCCTCCCTGAGTCGTTGAAGCAACTCAATGTCATGCTGAAGGATCAGGGGCGGTTATCGGCACAGACGCTGACGCTGATCCCGCACAGCGCGAGCGGCGAGCAGATGGCAGGGCGACTGGCGACCGCGCTGAAAAACGCCGGCGCTAATCCACAGAATGTGAAGCAGATGCGCCGCTCTACGGCGAGCGGTCAGAACGGCGATCTGGAAGTGATCTCCGAGGCGCTGGTGGTCAAAACCACCCGTTGCACGATCAATGACCCGAATCAACTGATGGTGAAGCCTTATGAAGCCATTGGCTCTCTCGGCTGCGCCACGCAGAACAATCTGGCGATGATGGTTGCTGAACCACGCGATCTGATTCAGGCGAAAGCGCTGGATGATGCGGATGGCGTAGCGGCGGTCAATAGCATCGAACGCTATCACAAAGGTGAAGTGAAAGAGCTCATCGACATTAACTTTGAAGAAGATTAAGGGCGTGACATTCCATGAGTGAAATTACCCCTAACGATGGTGAAGAACTGGCGTTGCCGCTGGTGGCGTTCGCTAATGACGTACGCGATGTGGCCGATATCGGCGATCTCTTCACTCGCCTGAAACAGCCGGATGTACCGGTGATGTCTGGCGGTATCGCTGCTGCTCGTCAATGGTGTGAGCTGAATGTCCCGCCACGCATTTTGCTGGTGGATCTGGAAGGCGCGCACTGGCCGCTCCCGGCACTGGAAGAGCTGCTGAGCGTTTGCGGCCCCACTAGCCAGGTGATTGCGACGGGCAAAGAGCAGGATGTCGGCTTGTACCGCGCGCTGCTTCAGGCTGGCGTGGTGGATTATCTGGTGAAGCCGTTCACGCTGGATCTGCTGGCCGCAACGCTGGCGAAGTGTGAAGGCCAACAGGCTGGGCCAGAATATGCCCGCATGGGCAGGACGATTGCAGTCGTCGGTGCCAGCGGCGGAAGTGGGGCAAGTACCGTCGCGATGGGGCTGAGCCGCTTGCTGTCCGGCGAACGTCATTTGCCCGTCGCGCTGGTGGATTTCGATCGTCGTAACGGCGATCAACTGTTGCTGCAAGGGCAAACCGATGACGCGGGGCTGGCGGCGGTGTTGGACACGCAGGAACTGGATACCCGATTGCTCCAGCGCGCCATGCTGCGCGTGGATACCCGTTTACATCTTCTGGCGCAAAAGCCGGAACTGGGCGAATTGAGCCCGGTGGACGTGGATAACGTACTGAATCTCGGCGGGGCGCTGTGCCGCATGTTCAACCAGGTGATCTGGGATCTGCCCAGCAGTTACCCGACCGGGGCGCTGGACGTACTGACCTACGCGGATCTGCGCATCATCGTGACGGAATTGACGCTTCAGGATGCGCGTAATGTGCGGCGCGTGCTGAATGAGATCGGCGACGAAAGCGAAGGGCAACGCCTGTTGCTGGTGCATAACCAGAGTCGTTTTGCCGCCGCCGCGCCGTTAAGTCGCGATCAGTTTGAACAATTTACCGGCCGGAAGATTGATGTCGTGCTGCCGAATGCGGGCCACGCCTTATCGCAGAGTCTGACGCTCGGCGCACTGAATCTGGCTGCGGCGCCTGCTTTCCAGCAGGGTTTGCGCCAACTGGTCGATCTGGCCTGCGGCGTACGCGCCAGACCGGCGGAAAAACGCTGGTTCTCACGTTGGTTAAAACGCGCCTGATGATGTTAAGCGTTAGCCGTTTTTCAACGGGTTACAGACTGTTTTTTGGGGTTCAGGATTATGTTGATTCGCAAGAATAACCTGCAAAAAAGTGAAGCAGGAAAAAGCACGCCTCAGCCTGCGCCTGCTGCCAATGTGGCCGAACTGAAAACGCGTCCGGCTGCGGAGAACCGCACACAGCCTGCGGCGAGCTCCGCGTCTGGATCCGCTCCAGCCGCGCGCCAGACGGACAGCCGAACCAGCCAGCGCCGGATTATCCGCGCACAGCTCTACGATCAGATCGACGCGGGTAAAGCGGCGATGATGGGGCGTGACAAGCTGCTGGTGCAGATCGAGACGGTGATCCGCCGCATCTGTGATGAGCAGCGCTTACAGCTTTCCCGGCAGGAAGAGGAAGCCATCGCCGCCGAAATGCTGGACGAGATGACCGGGATCGGGCCGATTCAGCCGCTGCTGTCGGATGACACGGTCAACGATATTCTGGTTAACGGCGCGGGACAGGTGTTTGTCGAGCGCTTTGGCAAGCTGGAGCTGTCGCCGATTACCTTCATTGATGAAGAGCATGTATTTAACACCGCGCAGCGTATTGCCGCCGCGGTGGGGCGTCGTATCGACGAAGCCAGCCCGATGGTGGATGCACGTCTGCCGGACGGTAGCCGCGTCAACGTCATCACCTATCCGCTGGCGATTGACGGAACCACGATCTCGATCCGTAAATTTATGCGCCGCAATCTGTCGCTGGAAATGCTGGCAGAGCGCCGCTGTATGTCCTACGCGATGGCGGATGTGCTGAACAAAGCGATGCAGGCGCGCGTTAACGTGATCGTCTCCGGCGGGACGGGCGCGGGTAAAACCACTTTGCTGAATGCGCTGTCGCAGAAGATCGGCAGCACAGATCGCATCATCACCATCGAAGATGCCGCCGAACTGCAATTGCAGCAGGAGCACGTGGTGAGACTGGAAACGCGTCCTGTCAGCGCCGAAGGCACCGGCCGCGTCGATCAGCGCGATCTGATGCGTAACGCCCTGCGTATGCGCCCTGACCGCATCATTCTGGGCGAGGTACGCGGCGGCGAGAGCTTTGACATGTTGCAGGCGATGAACACCGGTCATGACGGTTCGCTGTGTACGGTACACGCCAATACCTCGCGCGATGCGATACAGCGTCTGGAAAACATGGTGATGATGGCGAACATGCAGCTGCCGCTGATGGCGATCCGCCGTCAGATCGCCAGCGCGGTTCACCTGATCGTGCAGATCGAACGTATGCGCGACGGCATGCGCCGCGTGGTATCCATCACTGAAGTGTGCGGCATGGAGAACGAAGTCATCCAGCTTCAGGATCTGTTCAGCTTCAACATTCAGGGCATGGATGGACAGGGTTTGTTGACGGGGGAATATGTTCAGCACATCCAGCGTCCGCAGTTCTACAGCGACAAATCGCACCTGTTTGATGCGCAGTAATGGACGAAGGAGACGCCGATGAGTGACGCACGTCTGAACCTGATTACGCTGCTGGTGTTTTGCAGCGTGCTGATGCTGCTGCTGGCGGTCAACGCCTGGAGAAAATCACGGCAGCAGCGCATGCAGCGCGAACAACGCTGGCAGCAGATTTTGAACGAGGTCAGCCCGTCGGCTGCCGCGGTGGCGTCTGATTCGATCCTGCGTGATGAGATCAGAACGCCGCTGGTGGGTGTTCCGGTGATTGGACGTTGGCTGGCGATCCTGTGGGCGCAGATGACGTTCATTGGCTGGAAAAAGAACCTGCTTCAGCGCGCTCTGGCGCTGGCCGCGGTCTGCCTGATACTCGGCATGATTCTGGGGCAGCGCACTCTGCTGCCGCTCACGATGGGGCTGGTATTTACGCTGCTGCTGTTTGTCAGCATCGGCCTGCTGCTGTTCCGTTCGACGTTGCAGAAACATTTGAAAGCACTGCGTGAGAGCCTGCCGGAAGCGATTGATGCGATTACCCGCAGCTGTCGTGCTGGTGTACCCGTTGCTAACACTTTCTCGATTGTCGCTGAGCACCTGACCGGGCCGCTGGCGAATGAATTCAAGACGATCGATCACTGGCTACGGCTGGGGATTCCGCTGCGTCAGGTGATCCAGGCCTCGGCTACGCGGGTGCCGATGTCCGAATACCGTTTCTTCGTGGTAATTCTGATCATCAATCAGGAAGCGGGTGGACGACTGGGGAAACGCTGGAGCGTCTGTCCGCTACGCTGCGTGAACGTCGGGAGTTGCAGCTGAAAGTGCAATCCAAAACGTCGGAAGCACGGGCATCGGCCAAGATTGTTGCCGCGCTGTTTCCCGGCTGTCTGGCCTATCTGTACATGAAATCACCGGAGGACTTTAGTTTCCTGTTCTCCGATCCGGTGGGAACGTCGGTGCTGATTTACGCCTTGTGCAGCGTCTCGGTCGGCATGTTGATCACGCACGTGATGGTTAAGCGAATAGGGTAAAGGGAGAGCCATTCATGACTGTTTTTGACGATCCCTTACTGCTGCTGGCGCTTGTGCTGATGGTGGTCGGGATTTACCTGGCACGGACACAGCATAAAACACAGCAATACAAGCAGCTGGAAATTCGCATGCGCGGGCATCTGCCCACCGCCGCTATAGAGGCGGCCTCTCAGGAAAACATCCTGAGAGGCCAGGGCACCACATTGTCTCCCCTGCTGGAGAAGCTGTTGCAGCCCGTTGCCACGCAAGGCGAGCGTCTGTCGGGATCGGAGCGCGATCGTCGCAATCTGCGCCGCCTGCTGGATCTGGCCGGGATCCGCCGCAACGAAGCGGTGGGCTGGCTGGTGATGGGAAAATTTGCCGCCGGGGCGCTGCTTGCTATCGCGCTGGTGTGGGGCTGGTTGCCGCCTGCTGACCGTGCGGGGCTGACGGGCGTTGCGGCAGGGCTGATCGGTTTCTTTGTCGGCTCGATGGTGCCGGAGTGGTGGCTGAAGTGGCGTGCGGCAAGCCGGGGCGAAAAGCTGGCGCGAGCGGTGCCGGATGCGCTGGATCTGATGGTGGTCTGTGCCGAAGCCGGTCTGCCTATCGGGCGCGTGTTGCAGGTGGTCTCGAAGGAACTGGGACTGTCTTCACCGGAAATGGCGGATGAACTGCACTACACCGCCGCCGAATTACAGATCCTGTCGGATCGCACGCTGGCGATGAAACATCTGGCGGAGCGAACCCGCGTCAGCGAGATCGAAAGTATGGTGGCGACGCTGATTCAGGCGGAGCGCTACGGTACGCCGCTGTCTCAGGCGTTGCGCACGATTGCGGATGAAAGCCGCAAGACGCTGATTCTGAGTCTGGAAGAGAAGGCGGGTAAATTGCCAGCGCAACTGAGCGTGCCGTTGATGGCACTGATTCTGCCACCGATTATCGCCATTATGGCGTCGCCTGCACTGGTGCGGGTGGTCCGCCTGCTGGCGCAATAGCATTTTATTTACAACACATTGATTTTTAAAACATCGATTCCCTATATATACCCTAAATAATTCGAGTTTCAGGAAGGCGGCAAGGGAAGGAATCCCGATGAGCTTACACAGGTAAGTGATTCGGGTGAGTGAACGCAGCCAACGCACATGCAACTTGAAGTATGACGGGTATGAGCCGGGGTCGCAAGGGTGACAACCGATGGAGTTATCGAAGATGGTTGATCTGGTAGCAAAACTTAAGCGCGGCGCGCCCATGCTGGCACTGCTGATTGTCAGTACCGTGCTGGCGGGATGCGGCAGCTCGATGGCGATTAAAGGCAGTAAAGATGAAGGCCTGCGTCTGGCGCGGCTGCTGCGCGATCAAGGGCGTGTTGAAGCGGCGACGGAAGTGTACGCGCGCCTCGACAGCCGCGATGCGCTGAAAGGCGCAGAGATGCTGGAGTATGCCAGCGTCGCAGCGCTGGCGCGTTCACCGCAGCAAACGCTGGAACTGTACGGACGAGCACGTCAGGCGCTGGGCGGTGATACCAATAAAATGACGCCGGAAGAAGCGCTGGCGGTGTGTCTGGGAATGGGCCGTGCACAGCTGGCATTGGGACGTAATGCGATGGCGCAAACCGACTTTGCCTGCGCGCTGAAAGCACAGCCGAACGATGCAGGCGCTCTTAACGGCATGGGCGTGGTGATGGATGCCTCCGGCAAACACGTAGAAGCGCGCCAGCTGTTTGAAAAAGCGTTGCAGATAAACCCGGCAGATGTCGCGGCACTCAACAATCTGGCGCTGTCATGGCTGGCAAGCGGCAATGCGGACAAGGCCATTTCTCTGCTGCGCTCGGTGGATGAGAGTAACGCAACCGGCCGACTGAATCTGGCGCTGGCCTACCTTTCTGGCGGCAGAGAGGATGACGCACGTTCGGCGCTGGCGACCATTGCCCAGCCACAGCGTATTGATGGCTTGATCGACGAGCTGCATCAGCGTCTACAGCAGATGCAACAGGATAAATCCCGTGGCGAAGCGCTGCTGTTATCCAGCCGTCAACGCCTGCAATTGAGTACGCCTGAGTAATGGCGTGGCTTCGTAATCTCGGCCCGTGGCGTGATAAGGGCACAGTGCAAAGTATCGTACCGCGCCATGAACGTCACTGGCGCAGCACGCACGGCGTGATCGCGACGGAAGTGGCGTTTCTGGTGCCGGTGGTGCTGGTCGGGGTGATGATGCTGTTTGAACTGGCGCGTATCGGGCTGGTGATTGCCGCCGGTAGCGCCGCACTGGATAAAGCCGTGCAGGCTTTTCGGCTCGACAACCTGGCGTCGGACAGTGCGGAACAGATGGGAACGCGCCTAAAGGCACGGATGGTTGAAGCGGGATACGGCTACCTTAGGGAAGACGATTTAACCGTCAGCGTGTTGCACTTCGACAATCTGAGCCAGCTTGGCGGGCTGACCAACGGAAATAGCAGTCAGGACAATCCCAATGGTGAGGAAACGACGACGCTCCCCGTGTGGTCCGTGACGGTGCAGATTAAAAAAGCGTTTATCACGCCGCTGCCGGAGGTGTTAACGCTGGGAGACACCTTCCGCTACCAGTACAAACATGTGTTTGGGACGGAACTGCGCAATGACTGATTATTCATTGAAAACCAGTCGTTCGTTGAAAATCGGCTATTTCCTGAATGGACTTCGCCGCTTCTGGTTTTCTCGTCGAGCTTCTACCGCGGTAGAAACCGCGCTGGCGTTTCCAATTGTGTTGGCGATTGGTTCGCTGTGTGCGGATATCTACACCGTCGGGCTGGAGCGTACGCGTATGGAACAGCGTGCGGGCGCCATCGCGTCAATACTGGCGATGCAGCAGAAGCTGGATGAGAAAGGCTTGCAAGGTTTGCTCGATACGGTGCTGCCAACGGAAGGGTTAGGCAATTACCAACTGTTAATCAGCAACGTGCGCCAGACCGGCGAGCTGTACTGGCAGTTGAGCAGAGGTACGGCAGAGGCGCTGTGCGCAGAAAGTGAAACCCTGCCGGGCGAAGAGTACCTCCCTGAACTGCCGGAAAGAGACCGTGAAGAGGGCAGCAAGAATACCTCCATGATGGTGGTCGAAATCTGCCGTCAGGGGAAAGATGTGAGCCTGCTAGGCGGTCTGTCGTTGGGCGGTCTGCTGCACTCATCGTCAGTTAATCGGGTGGCTATCGATGTGGTTGAGCTGGATGAGGTACTCAGAAAAGAGGCCGGTCTGGAAGAAGAAGATCAATAGCGACGGGTTTTATACCGGACATTTTATACAAAACACAGAAGCGGCAAATAGACCGCAAACGGCAGCGAGTTTCTCGTTACCGGAATAACAAAACCATTAAGACAAATAACGTGTGAGCTATGTCGTTTTATTTTCCCGCTTGATGGGCGGGTTGAGTACGCGCTGAATCCAGGAATACAGGGTAGGAAAGGATGAAAAAAACCTTACAGAACAGAAGAGTAAAAAGACGATAGCAGAACTACTCTGTTCTGGCGTGAACGCCTATCTGCGTTTATTCAGCAGGAAAATGGCGCAGGTACGGGATTTTATGTGCTGGGTGCAATGGCGTTATTGGTGACGGCGGCTTTTATCGTGGATACCTCTACGGCCACCGGCGATGCGACGCAAATTAAACGTGCGACGGATGCCGCCGCGTTGGCTGTCGGGCATCAGGCGACCATTAATGGTGAAGAGTACAGTCAGGAAGAGACTAATAAGCTGGCGTATGAATACGTCAAAAATAATCTGGGGATGAATAAGGCCCTAAGTGAAAAACTGGTGATGGGCGATGTGGCCGTCACGGAAGGGCGTAACAGCGATACGCGTAAAACCTATACCGTCACTGTCGCTTTCGAAACCAAGCCCAGCCTGCTGAGCCTCGGGACGAGAAAGCAGGAAGTGTATTCGATTTCTGAGGTCATCAACCGTCCGACTGAAATTGCCCTTGTCATGCCAGTGACGGGGGATATGAGTGATGCCGATATCCGTTCGCTGAAAAGCGTTAGCCGCTCGTTTGTCGAACGTATGCTAAGCAGCGCGGACGGTAAACGCGACAACCTGTGGCTCTCACTGGTGCCGTACAGCCAGTCGGTGAATGTGTATGACGCGGAAGATGCGAATCGCATTCGCCGCTGGTCTACGCCGAGTGCGCTAAACCCGCCTGAGCTGCGTTCACTGTTTGCCAGCGGTGTTGTCAGCAGCCTCGCCGATCGTCGTTTCCCGGATCGCCGGGCGAATTTGCTGTGCATGTACCGTGGGCTGGGCCGGGAAGAAAACTTCTTCTGGGATGAGCCGCCCGTTGGGCAATTCCGCGTGTACTACCGCCACGATTTGCCGCAAAACGGCAGCCCCGGCGCACCGCCGATTACCTGGCGTGGCCCTAACCCCGATCTCTATCCGTGGGATAACAACTCCGATGCCGTAGATACTCGCTTTATCGTCGCAGATAGGGGGTGCCCGAATGCAGCATTGATGCCGCTGACCAATGAAGAAAGCAAGTTGAATCAGCGTATTGCCGAGTTTACCCCACGCTTTAACACCAACTATGCGATAGCAATGTCATGGGCAGGGGCGGCGCTGTCACCCAACATGCGTGGTTCAGACGGCTGGGGCGATACGACGCTACCGCTGGATTTCAATCTGGACGGCAATGGTGATGGGCAAAAGGTGATCGTCATGATGGCTAACACCATCGGTAACTGGTTCGACACCGACAGCTACAACTTCAATCGTAACGAATTTCGTGGCTCGACCGGAACGGATCCTGCCCGTTCCTTTGCCGCACAGCGCTTTCAGGATCTGTGTTCCAGCTTCCGCGCGCGCAACATCAAATTTTATTTTGTCGGTATTCGTCCCGGCGATCCTGAAGACTTTGGCCGCAACCTGTTCGACAGAGAAGCGACGCCGGGCCTGCTGGTCTGTACCGAGGGCGAAAAACGCATGAGCTTTATCGATGGTGCAGGCTTCGGCGCAGAGGGCGTTGAGGATCAATTGATTCAACGGTTGGATCGTATCGCTGGCCAGATCGAAACCGAGGGCGGCTATGTTCGGCTGGTTGAATGACCGCGGAAGGTAGCCAGGAATGACGCGCTTTGCCCCTTTTATTACAGGACATGACACGATGACTTTTTCCCGCTCAAAATCTGGTTCAGGCTTAACGCGCACGCCGCGTCAGGCGTGGGTATTGGAACCGCGCATGATGTTTGATGCCGCTGCCGTGGTGACTGCGGTGGATGTGGCGGCGCACGTTGCGGCAACAGATACGGCACCCGGCGTTGATGCTACGCCGGTTAAGGCGACGGTCACCATCACCGATTCCAGCAACAGCTTTACACCGATTGATCTGTTTAGCGGCGTTAGCGTGTCAGCGGATAACGGCGGGCAGGAACTGAAAGATCTGGTGATTACCGTCAATCGCACGGGCGCGAATCAGGCAATCGTCATCGACGGTACTGAAATTACGCTGGAAGCCGCTAATGGCGCAAAAACGACGGAAGGCGATGGAAAATACGGCTATACCGTTACGGTTAGCGGTGCGACGACCACCATCACCGTTAGCATTGCTTCATCTGACGCATTTCAGCCCAATGACGTCGCGAAGCTGATCGACGGTATTGCCTATAAGCCACTCGATAAGACCGTGGCCGGTGGGGATGTCACGGTGACGCTGAAAAGCCTGAGCGATGAGAGCGACACGGCCGATCTGAATATCCACTCGACCATCACTATCGATAGCAAAATCAACGTAGCGCCAGTGGTGTCTGCATCAGATTCGCCCGAACTGGCTGAATTGATCGTCGTGCCCGGTATGGAGGCTCCACAGGATGTACGCTACTCAGTAATGGCGCGTATGCCTACGCCATAGGAAGCGATGGCACTCTGGGGTCTTTACCGTCGGCGATCATGGCACACTGACGCTGAGCCAAACGCTGAGCGATATCAGTGCGCTCAAAGATGTGAAAGACATCGCACTGAGTGCGGACAACCGTTCACTTTATGCCATTACGGGCGATAAAAATATTGTTGCACTTAGCCTGGATAATAACGGACAGGTCATTCAGGTCGATGGCAGCTATACCCAAACTATCCCTTCGCAAAACGGCAATATTACCGGACTGGCTGTCTCCAGCGATGGTACGCAGGTTTATGTCGCTACGGAGTGGAACGGCATGGTCGTCTTTACTCGCGATGCGACGACGGGCAGTCTGACGCTACTTCAGGTGGTGAATAACAGCGGAATCGATCGCAGTGGTATCGTGGCGAGCAGCGGTAACTATGTGGTCACGATTGGGATGGGGGTAAAGCACACACTGTCGGTTTTCCAACGGGTGATACTGGAAAATTAATCTCTGTCGCGACATTGGAAACATCTGGGAAAGGTTATGGCGCGGTAGATTACCAATTGACGATCTCGAAGGATCAACAGTTCATCTACGTCGCCGCTCCTGATAACGGCGAAATTAACGTCTACCAACTGCGCGATGGCGCTGAAGGGAAAACGCTGACTCGTACGGATACGAAAACGCTGGAAGGTGTCAACGCAGTCTATCTTAACGCCGATGGTAGCCAGCTCTATGCCTTGAGCAGCGAAGGCACATTGCAGATTTATAGCGTCAACGCCTCTACGGGAGCGCTAAGCGAAAGCGGCCAGATTAAGGATATTGGCGACACGCGTGGCATGGTGCTGTCACCCGATGGGCAATCACTCCTGATCGCGGGTGAGGCCATTCAGCGCTTTAGCGCATTGCGCACTTACCTCTACGGCAGCGACTTACCGTTTGCCGATCATATTGCGCTTTCGGATAGCAATCTGGATGTGTTAAACGACGGCGCCGGTAACTATAACGGCGCGGTGGTGACCATCGGTCGTGAAACGCCTTCCGCAGACGATCAATTCGGCCTAAGCGCAGGCAATAACCTGACGCTGCAAGATGGCAACGTTCTGCAATCCGGTACGGAAATTGGAACGTTCACGCAGAATCAGGGCGTGCTTAGCGTCACCTTTACCGCCGATGTAACGAAAGAAACCGCCAATGCCGTCCTGAAGCAAATCACCTACCGCAACATTGGTAGCCAGAGCACTACCGAGACGGTAGTGCTGACGGTGACCGCGAACGATGGTGAGCTGAACAGCACCGTGACCACGGTCGCACTGCTGTTGACTGCCAACAGTGCGCCAACGCTGGTTAGTCAGGGCGGAAGCAGCCTGACGCTGGATACGCGTGGCGCGTCCGTCACGATATTCAAAGATACCGCTGTGAATACCGGAGAAGCCGGACAGGCGCTGACTAAACTGTCGATAGGCATTGATGGCCTAAACAATCCGCATCAGGAATACCTGACGGTGGATGGCACAGTCATCGATCTGAGCAAAGACAGCGCGGGCACGACGGTGAGCGGTTATCAGTATAGTTACACGTATAACGCCCTGAGCGGCGAGTCTTCACTGGTGCTGAGTAGCGTTCAAGGCATCAGCAGCATGGCGGTGATGAAACTGGTCGATGGTCTGAGCTACTCAGCTGGTAAAGAGAGCACCAGTGCCAGCGGCCTGCGTACCATTACGCTAACCGAGTTGCAGGATAACGGCGGTACCGCCAATGGCGGCAGCGATACTGCGACGCTGACGGTTTCTGGCAGCGTTAATCTGGCCTTCAACGAACTGCCAACGATCGAGGCAACCTACTCCCCCGATGCCGCGCTGTTTTATAACGACGGAAAGCTCAGTGATTACAATGAACGGGTCTCGGCGATCGGTGTCTCGCAGGATGGAAAAACCCTGCTGGTTACCGGTAGTGAAGGGGACAATAACAGCGGCAAAACCTACCTGCGCGTTTACGCTCGTGATGTGGAAACCGGCAAATTAACGCTGCTACAAAGTTTCACGCAGGGCGAACAGGACGATCCATCCACCCCTGCGATTGAAGTCAACGGCCTGAACACCATCACCACGCTGGCACAGTCAAAAGACGGCAATAGCGTCTATGTGGCGGGAGGCAGCGGAAGCACCTACTCGCTGGTGCAATTTAGCCGTGATGCCACAACGGGACAGTTGAACTATGTCGGCGTGGTTGCCACGCAGGGTGAGAACGGCGTCAGCGGCCTGGATGCGGCAGTTTCCGAGATCGTGCTGTCCGAAGATGGCACCTCGCTGTACACCATTAACGGTGTGACACCGACGGATGGATCGACCACTAAAAACGCGATTACCTTTTTCTCGCGCGATACCACCTCCGGTGCGCTGACGTTTGTCGGCTCGCTGGTTGGCAGCGACACCATTCCGGTGAGAAGCCCGAGCGGCATTGTGCTGTCCAGTGACGGCACATCGGCGTATATCTCCAACCTGGGGAATCACAGTATTACCGTGTTGTCGCGCGATGCCGCAACGGGCAGCCTGAACTACGTCACTACGATCAATAAAACGACGATAGCGGCTGATGCGAACAGCGCGGAAATTCCGAAGGACGACCGTTATCTCAATGGGTTGCAGGATATCGTGATCTCCCCTGACAACCGCTTTGTCTATGTGTCCTCAAATACGCAGGGCACCGTCTCGATTTTCAGCCGTGATGTGGACACCGGGTCGCTGACCTATGCTGGGACATTGGATTTGTATAATGCAGGACATATTCCTGCGAATGCGCTGTCACTGCGTGAACTGGTGATATCCGAAGACGGTTCGGCGTTGTATGTTGCTGCGCTTGGTAGTCAGTCAGTGCTGGTGTTTGGTCGCGATAGCGATTCTGGTGCCTTAACCTACCGCAATAGCGTTGAACTCTCGATTAACACGGTTAACCATCTTGCTGTCAGTGCGGATGGTAAGAATATCTATGCCGGGGTCAGTACGTTCTTTGCCGGGCTGAACGTGCTCAATGCGGCAGCCAATGCGCCTTATAGCCAAACGACGGATGCCCCGTTTGCCACGAGCGTCACACTGTCAGATCAGGAACTGGACGCCGCCGATGATTACAAGGGGGCATCTATTGCCATTAGCCGCAATGGCGAAGCATCGGCAAATGATCGCTTTGCTTTCCAGAGTGGGAACGGGTTAACGCTGTCCGGCAACGAGATTCAGTATCAGGGCGCGACCATTGGCACCTTCAACGTGAGTGAAGGGACGGTGAAGGTGGTGTTTACCGAAAGCGTCACTAAAACGGTCGCCAACCAGGTTCTGCATCAGGTGACTTACCGTAATAATGGCGATGCGGCTGGTACATCGATTCCGTTGAATATCACCTTTAGCGACGGTGGTAAGGAGACCAGTCTGCTATTGACGCTGGTGCCGAATAAACCGCCTGTGGTGGATAACGTCGAGTACGTGCCGCCGTCTGGTACAGCAGGACACTCGTATAGTGCAGAACTGCCAGAAGATCTGTTCCGCGATCCTGAGAATGGTGCATTGACATGGGACGTCAGCGGTCTTCCTGCTGGATTAACCTTCGATCCTGACACGCGTACCATTTCTGGTACGCCAGTGCTGAATGGCTCTGGAACCTTTACGA
Source organism: Pectobacterium sp. PL152 (assembly GCA_021907015.1). Taxonomy (GTDB): domain Bacteria; phylum Pseudomonadota; class Gammaproteobacteria; order Enterobacterales; family Enterobacteriaceae; genus Pectobacterium. The sequence goes on from CP091064.1 coordinate 3,428,295, forward strand.
TCAGCGTGACGGCGAGTGATGCATCGGGCGCACAGGTGGAGCAGACGCTCACGCTAACCATTGCGCCCAACCCTGAACAAGTCCCCTGCGATCGGCGGTGAATCCTCCGCGCTGAAAAACGATCAGTCTCTGCAAGACTTGTATAATCAGGTCATCGAAAGGAATCTGATGACGGGGTAAAAGACACCGCGCTGTCCGCAGATGGCAAAACGCTCTATGTTGTGAGTTTACCTAATAGTGGCTCTGCGGTACTGAGCGTCTTTGTGCGCAATACGGAAGGGAAATTCACCCTGTCAAAAATACTTCCTCATTACCGAGAGGTGTTTAATAACGATACGCTACAGAACGACAGGTTTATCGACAATCCTTCATTGGCGGGGGCGTCCGAGGTGACCCTGTCCTCTGATGGGCAGTACCTGTATGTGGTGGGCAGTGAAGGCAACACGGTGACCCTCTTCCGCGTTGGCAGTGGCGGTGAACTAACGCAAGCAGGTGTCCTTGATTCGGCGGCTCTGGGGGCGTTCGCTGGATGTGCGTTCCCACATTGTTTCGCAGGGCGATTATCTCTTTATAACGGCGGCACAGCCGAATGGCGAGAATGACAGCCGCAGCGTGCTGGTGTTTAAGCGCGGGACGGACGGTCTCCTGACTGCGGTTTCTCAGGCTAATAATCTGATCGGCGCAAGCAGTCTGGTGGTTGATCCAACCGGGCGCTACCTGTTTGTTTCCGGTTCCGGTAGCACAGTCGGCGTCACGGCTTTCAACATTGATGCGCAGGGCTCATTGGCTCAGGTCGGTCAGATTAGCGGAACGAGCGAGTATTACATCAACGGACTGGCGCTGTCGCCCGATGGCAAAACGCTGTATGCGATTCATGCCGATGTGGGGAATTACACGCTCAATACGATAACGGTAGGTGCGGATGGTGCACTCATGCTGGCATCGACGGAGCCGTTTGCCGATGACGGAAGCGACTCCGGCGAAGCGTTGGCGACCGATCTGGTGGTGTCCGCTGACGGAACCGCGCTATTTGTGATCGGGAGGAATATTACCGTTTTCTCCCGCGCTGAAGATGGCAGCCTGACGCTGAAACAGACCATTAAGAGTGGTGATAGTGCGCTTGGCATCGGTTTCTCTGGGCTGCAAAACGTGGAACTAAGCGCGGATGGTAAGCAACTCTATCTGGTCGGTAGCGATCAGGTCAGCATACTGAATGTTGGCACAACGGGCGCTGTTTACACCGAAGGCAACGATCCCGTTGTGCTGCTGCCCTCAGGCCGTCTGTCCGACCCGCAGTTTGATGCTTTGAATGAAACGAAGGGCGACTATAACGGTGCCACCATCACGGTGGGTCGACAGGAAGGTGGACAACCGGAAGATACCTTTGGCTTGAAGGCAGATAACGGTTTAACGCTCGATGGCAACAACATCCTAAAAGATGGCGTTGCGATCGCGACCTTTACCCAGGTGGATGGGGCGCTGACGATTAAATTTATTGCCGCAGTAACAAGCCGATGCGCAAAATGTGCTGCGCCAAATCACCTATAACAACACCAGTCAGGATCCTGAACTGGCGGGTTCGTCACCGGTTTTCACTTTCAGCATTCGTGACAATGACAATAACGTCGCTGACCTGGATATCACCGTCGATCTCGTCGGTGTGAACGATCCGTCAACGTTAACGACGACGGTGCTCAACCCACAGATTCCGGGCAACGGCGAGTTCGTTAGGCTGTTTAAAGATACCCAGATTGACACCATTGAGAGCGGGCAAACCATTTGGCAGGTGGTGCTGACATTTGATGCGTCAGGGCCCAATGAGACGATCAGCGTGGGAGGATCCACGATTGTTCTTGAATCATCCAACGGCGTACGGAAAACCGCCAATGAGGCGGAATATTCTGTTGCGGTAAAAGACGGAAAGGCTACCGTTGTCTTCTACTCGATGAAAAATGGCAGTGAGACTGCCAAAATTATCGACAGTATCGGCTACAACTATCTGGGCAATAACCCGACAGGTGAACGTCACGTTACCCTAAAGATTGTAGAAAATAGTTATAACGGCTTGGCACCGGAAACCAAACTAGATCAGGCGATTACGCTGACACTGGTGCCTGCGGCAGAAACCAATACTGCGCCAGTCATTACGGTTCCGGGCATCACGCCGACGTATACCGAGCGTGCCGATCCTATCGTGCTGGCACCGGATGCGACGGTGTCCGATGCGCAGATGGATAAGCTTAACGATGGCAAGGGTAACTACGACGGCGCGACGCTCAAGATTACGCTGGGTGACGGCAAAACGGCGCTGGATAAGCTTGGTGTTAACGCGGGTAACGGCCTGACGCTATCCGGCGATACGCTGCAAAAAGACGGCGTTACCATCGGTCAGGTCAGCAATAAAGACGGTGTGTTGACGATCCGCTTTAACGCGAATGCCGGCACCATCCCGACCACGGAAGACGTGCAGAATACGCTGCGCCAGATTACCTATGCCAGCGACAGCCATACGCCTGCTGCGCAAGTGGCGGTGACGGTAACGCTGTCCGATCGTTATCTGGAGTCTCAGGTTACGGCATTATCGGTGGCGGTTACCGCGATCAACGACACGCCTGTCGTGGCGAACGATCCGGTGCTCTCTGCCGATGAACTGCGTCTGGTGAATACCTATACCACGATTAGCGGTCTGGGTACGGTAACGGCGGCCGCTCGCACAACGGACGGGCTGGCGCTGTATGTCAGCGATGATAAAGGGGCGATTGCCTTATTCCAGCGTGATGCGAACAGCGGCGAATTAACCTATGTGCGGACCTTTGCCGCCGCTGAAGGCGTGACAGGAATAAGCCAGCTACAGGTTTCCGCCGATGGCAACAGCGTGTATGCACTGCGTGCCGACGGTAACGCGATTGTCTGGTTTAGCCGCGATGCCGAGGGCAATCTGGAGCATAAAGAAACCATCATTGATAACTACGATATACATAAAAGCAACCTCTACGGCATCAAAGGCATCACCCTGTCTGATGATGGTAAGACGCTGTATGTCATCAACAACTACAACCTTCTCTGGTTTACCCGCGATACGGCCACAGGCAAGCTCGATTATGCTGGGCTTATCGAAGGAAATATGACCAGCCCGCCTTATCTGTGGGCCCCGACCAGTATTCTCAGCCGCGGCAACTTGCTCTTTGTCACCACCGATCCAAGTAATGGTGCGACGGTGATTGTTTATCAGCGCGACGACAGCGGCAAACTGACGCCGTTGGGACATGTCCGCGACTTTACCGACGCCGCAGGCAATACCGTACAACTCTCTGGACTGGAACAGATAACGGTCAGCGCCGATGGCCGCAGCGTCTTTGTCGCCAGCGCGGGGCAGATCGATGCTTTCTCGCTGGATACCGCCACGGGAACCTTTACGCACCTTGCTCGCATCGCGGCAGAAGGCACGGTGAGCGATATCGCCCTTTCTGCGGATGCGCGAGTGCTGTATGTAACGAAAGGCGATGGTGCGCTCACTCGCTATGTGTTGAACGATAATGCGCTTATCCCACTCGATACGCTGATCAATAACGGTACAAACTTCACCCATCTGCTGCCGGTTGACGGTGGTCTGATTGTGCTCGGCAATGGCGTGACGGTACTGGATGAAGCCCCTCGTCTGCCGGTTTATCGTATCGATGGTCCGGCGGTTATCGTCGCGCCGTCGATCGTCTTCGGTGATGCTGAACTGGATGCATTGAACGGTGGGGCAGGAAACTATCAGGGCGCGTCGATCACGTTACAGCGCGGTGAAACGGCATCAGCAGGCGATCGCTTCGATTTTACTGCGGGCAATGGTTTCACCTTGGCGAATGGCGTAATTAGCAAAGACGGACAAGCGGTAGCGACCTTCACACAGGCAGAAGGCAAGCTCACTATTACCTTCACTGCTGCCATTTCCCGTGCGGATGCGACGGCGCTGGCTCGTCAGATTAGCTGGGCGACAAGCGCACCGCTGACGGGGAGCGTGACATCGTTGACGCTGGTGCTCAATGACGGCGCAGCCGATTCTGCGGCACAGGCGCTTGGCGTGACGCTGTCGAGAGAGGTTAACCAGCCGCCCGTTGGCCATGCCGAATTATTCACCCCGCCAACGGCACAGGTTGGCACTCGCTGGTCCTATACCTTACCTAATAGCCTGTTCAGCGATGCGGAAAACGATGCGCTGACGTTGTCGATCAACGGTCTACCGAACGGGCTAACGTTTGATACCGCAACGCGCACGATCGGCGGCGATCCGGCTGTTTCAGGAACGTTCAACCTGACGATTACCGCCACGGACAGCGCGGGCAACACGACGGCGCTGAATGTGGCGCTGACGGTCAACGCCGCGTCGACGCCGGTTGATCCCGGTACGCCGACGGAGCCGGTCAATCCTGATAACCCCACGGCGGCACCGGTGATTCTGGTGCAGCAGGGCGTGAGCCTGCCTGTTGATTCGAGCGAAAGAGAGCGCGAACAGCCGCTGGAGGTGATTGTCGCCGATCTGTCTCGCCCGGAAGCGCAGCCGCTACCAACCAACATCGTCGCTGAGCCTGCACGCCAGCGTGATGTGGATTCGACACGGCAGTCGGATGCGCCTTGGGTACTCGATCCTGTGATGTCACAGCTCATGCCGACGCTGGATCAGGTCAACTTCTCTTCGCGTGCCAGCACCACTGTGCGTGACAGCGCCGCCGTTTCTCCGGCGGATTCCAACCTGTTCCTGAGCGTGCGCGGTCAAACAACTTCACTGGAATCGGCGTTCAGCAGCGTGCAGGGCGCGTTACAGCCGGATGCCTCCGGCGCGCTCGCCTTTAGCCTGCCGCAGCGCATGTTCAGCGTGCGTGAAGGCAATGCCACGCTGACGCTGCAACTGGCAAACGGACGTCCTCTTCCGGCGTGGGTGCAGTTTGATGCCCGCAGCGGCGTGGTGCGCATTACCGATGCCAGTGCCGTGCAGGTTAATCAGATTCAACTGGCCTTGAAAGCGCAGGCCGCAGATGGCACCAGCCGGATCGTACCGATTACGCTGCAAACCGGACAGGGTGCTGACACCGAGATGGCGACTGACCGTGGTGCGATGCAAGGGCCAGCCAACCCCACGATACAGCCAGCTGAAAACCGGGATGTCGAACGGTTAGCGCCTGCGGGGAAAACCGCCTTTACCGAACAACTGCGTCAGTATCAGCCGGAACAAGATGCGCTGCTAGCGGCGCTCAGTGAACTGAGCAGCCGGCGTACATAGCACACGTAGGCTGAATATTAAGACGAGATTTTATTTACTTAACCACTAACCCTAGCGCTGGCAGGCGGAGTTTGCCAGATGAAGGGAACAGACAAATAGAAGATGGGGAGAACCCGGGTGAATCAGCACATAGCGCATTTCTGGGATAGCCAGCAACACGACAGTCAGCCGCAGAACGTTCAACACGAGGCTACACCACGCACCGCGGGTTCCCGGGCGTTACGGATCGCGGTGACCCTGGCCTGTTTGGGGCTGGCAGGCTGTGCCGTCAAGCCGGAGCCGGTGACGATCGAACAGCAGGTCGCACAGGCGCTGAGCGACAGAACGCAGATGTTCGCCAATCAGGAACCGGTACGCGGTACGATCACACTGGATGAGGCGATTGCCCGTGCGCTGAAATATAACCTGCAACAGCGGGTCGCGCTGATGGAACAGGCGATGGAAGATGACCTGTTGGGCGTACAGAATCTGGACATGCTGTTACCCAAACTGACTGCCCGCGCTGGCCTGCAAACCCGCGATAACGTCGCTGGTTCCAGCAGCGAAAATATCGCAACAGGGCAACCGTCATTGGTACCATCCACCAGTCAGGATCAGACCCAGCGCACCGCCGATCTGACGATGAGCTGGAACGTGCTGGATTTTGGTATCAGCTATTTCAACGCCAAAGTACAGGCGAACAAATCGCTGGCGGCGGAAGAGCGTCGTCGTCGTGTGGTCGCGGATATTACTCGTCAGGTGCGGACCGCCTATTGGGAAGCGGCAACGGCGCAGCGTTTGCAGCCAGAAGTCACTACTGCACTGACGCAGGCGCGTCAGGCGCTGGAATACGCGCGTCAGACTGAACAACAGCGCCTGCTGGCGCCGGTTGAGGCGTTGCGTTTCCAGAAAAACATGCTGGAGATGGTCCGCCAGTTGGAAATCGTTGACAGCGATCTGGTGGTGGCGAAATCCCGTCTGGCCGCGCTGATGAATCTGCCGCCGTCGAGTAAATACGATGTCATCGTACCGAGCGAAAGCAGTCTGGTCGCGCCGAAGATGGCCTACTCGCTCGACGATCTGGAAAACTTCTCGATGGTTAAACGCCCGGAAGTGCGTGAAGAGAGCTATCTGGCACGCAATAGCGTACTGGAAACCCACAAATCGTTGCTGCGCCTGCTGCCGGGCGTGTCGCTGTTTGCCGGTATCAACGGCGACAGCAACAGCTATCTGGTCAATCACCAGTGGGCAAACGCGGGTGTTCAGGTCAGCGGCAACCTGCTGAATGTGCTGTCGTGGTCGTCGGTTAAACGTGCCGGACAGGCGAATGAAGATCTGGCGGAAGTTCGTCGTCAGGCGCTACGCATGGCGGTGCTGACGCAGGTGAACGTTGCCTGGCAGGAATATCAGCAGAGTACGCGGATGTTCGGTCGCTATCAGGAACTGGCGCGGATTCAGCGCGGTATCCTCAACCAGACCACGCTCAGCGTACAGCATCGTGCCGAAACGCAAATGGAGCAGGTACGCGTCAGCACCGAAACCATTCTGACCACCCGCGCACGTGACCGCAGTTTTGCCGATGTGCAGAACGCGCTGGGCGCGGTGTATCAGGCTGCCGGGTTGGATGTGCTGCCGGATAACGTGAACGATGTCAGTCTGGCGGCGCTGAGCAACTCGATTGCGCGCACCACGGGGAACCTTGAGAAAGGTGGCGTTGCGGTTCCGCGTCTGTCCCTGTCAACACCGGCGACACCAGCCACCACGACGGCATCTGCCGTCACCGCTTCCGCAACAGGTTCCGCTGTCGCGAAGCCCATCACGCCTGTGGCGGTAACGCCGTCGGCCAACGCGGGGAAACCCTACCGTGTCGTAAATACGGATATGTGGGATAACCTGCAATCCCTACAGGCCGGAGGTTCGCGTTAATGGCTGTTGGCATGATGCGTCCGCTGTTGCTGGTGAGTGCGTTAAGCCTGCCCCTGTGGGGGCAGGCTGCGACGACGGGAGACATTCGCGTACAGCTTAGCGCGCAGCGCTATACCGTGTTATCCAGCGAAATTGCCGGGAAAGTGACGGATATTGCGGTGAAAGAGGGTGAACACTTCAAGCAGGGCGATACGCTGGTGACGTTTGACTGCACCGTACTGCGCGAAAAGCTGAACTACTCAAACGCCGCAGAGAATGCCGCGCGTAAGAAGCTGGCGATTGCCGATCGGCTGGATAAACTCAATTCGATCAGCCTGTCGGATGTCGATCAGGCGCGATCGTCGGTGTCGATGGCGCAGGCCGAAAGTGGCGTCAATCGCGCCATGTTACAACGCTGTGCCATTAAAGCCCCGTTCTCCGGTCGCGTCACGGAAACCAAAGTGAAGCGTTGGGAATCCGTGCCGGAAGGTAAAGAGCTGCTAGCAATTTATGATGACAGCGCGTTCGAGTTGGAAATGATCGTGCCGTCGCGCTGGCTGGTGTGGCTCAAGCAGGGCAGCGCTTTTCAGGTTACGTTGGATGAAACCGGCCTGAGCTATCCGGCGGAAATTAGCCGACTTTCTTCGGCGATCGATCCGGTCAGTCAATCGGTAAAAGTCTTTGGTCGTATTACCCAGTCTACCGCCGGATTGCTGCCGGGTATGAGCGGCGTGGCGCAAATCGTGCCGCCTGATGCAGGTAGCGTGTCGCCATGACCGAACGGAACACGACCGCAGCACAAGCTGAACAGGATATTCGGCTGGCACTGCTGGCCGAACTATTACAGCTGCAAAGCCGTGCCAGAGCGCGTGAAACGCTGGATGAACTAGCGTTTTTTATCGTCAACGAGACGCACAATGTCGTGAAGTATCGGCAGGCGCTGCTGTGGGACTGCGATAAGCGGCGCTTGCAGGCGGCTTCCGGGCTGGCCTCGTTCGATCACAACGCGCCATTTTGTACCGAATTTAGTCGCTTGTGCCGCCATTGGCAGGAAGAAGGGCGTCAAACGCAGACGCTACAATGCCGCGAGCTAGCCGCTGACGATCGGGTTTTGTGGCAGGAACATCTGCCGGAATTTTTACTTTGGTTGCCGCTGAGCTTACCGCAGGGCGATACGCCGCTGGTACTGGTGTTAGCGCGGGACAACGCGTGGCTGCCTGCTGAGATCGTGCTGCTGGAGAAATTGGCGGACGCCTACGCGCACGCCTGGTCGAGTTTGCTGAAGCCACGTCGTCGGCAGACCAACACCAGCCCGAAGAAACGTCGTTTGATCCTGGCGGGGATCGTGGCGCTGCTGCTGATTTTATTGATCCCGGTTCGCCAGTCGGTGCTGGCGCCGGCGGAGATTGTCGCGCATCGTCCGGTGATGGTGCGCGCGCCTGTGGCGGGCGTGGTGGATGATATTCTGGTTCGCCCTAATCAGGCTGTCAGTGCCAATCAGCCGCTGGTGCGGCTGGACGTGCGCGAACTGGAAAACCGGCTGGAATCCGCGCGGCAGGCGTTCGCTACGGCTGATGCCCAGTATCGTCAGGCACAGCAGCAGGCGCTGTTCGATGCCAATAGCAAAGCCAGTCTGGCCGTGCTGCAAAGCCGCCGTGAGCAGGCGCAGAGCGACATGGATTTTCTCCAACGTCAGCAGGAACGCATGCAGCTTACTTCCCCGCGCGACGGTGTGGCGATTTTTGATGATAGCAACGACTGGATTGGGCGCTCGGTGGCGGTGGGAGAACGTATCATGATGATCGCCGATCCACACGATGTTGAGCTGGAGATCCAGTTACCTGCGGCGGACGCGATTGCGCTAGAAAACGGCGCGGATGTACGCCTGTTCCTCAATGTTGCACCGAATTCGGCACAGGACGCGCGGCTTGAGCAGATTGGCTACCGCGCCGCGCCAACGCCGGATAATGTGATGGCCTATCGGCTGCGGGCGCGCTTTACGCAAGATGATCCACAGCTGCGCGTGGGCCTTAAGGGGACAGCTAAGCTGTACGGGAAACGCACGGTATTGTTCGTCTACCTGCTGCGTAAACCGCTGGCCTCTCTGCGCGTCTGGCTGGGTGTCTGACGATGGCCGGAGGCGCGACGCCAGCCGCTGGACTCAGCCCGCTGCGCGATGAATTGATCCTGCACGCCGGGCCGGCTAACCGTGACGGATCCCCCAGTTGGACGCTGGAAGATCCGCTGCGCGGCCTCTATTTTCGTATCGGCTGGGCGGAAATGGCGATGCTCTCGCGCTGGTCGATGGGGAACGCGGCACAGATTGTGGCCGAGGTTAACCAGACTTCTGCACTAACGCTTGATGACAGCGATGTGCAGTATTTCAACCGTTTCTTGCAGGCTAACAGCCTGACACGCGTTTCCGGCGATGACGCGCTGGCGCAATTTTCTCGTCAGGTAGAACAGTCGCGCGTTTCCATTTGGCGCAAGCTGTTGAAGAACTATCTGTTTTTCCGTATTCCCTTATGGCATCCCGATCGCTTTCTGGGCGCGACGCTACGGTGGGTTGAGCCGTTTTTCAGCCGGACTTTCCTCAAACTGACGCTGCTGGTGGCCGTGCTGGGACTCTTTCTCGCCGGACGCCAGTGGGAAACGTTCAAGCATACCTTTCTGCATTTCTTCACGCTGGAAGGTGCAGCGCTGGCGGGGCTGACGCTGTGTTTTACCAAGATCCTGCATGAGTTCGGCCACGCCTACACCTGCAAGCGCTTCGGTGCGCGGGTCGCCACGATGGGTGTCGCCTTTCTGGTGATGATGCCGGTGCTGTATACCGATACCTCTGGGTCGTGGAAACTCACCCGCCGCCGACAGCGGATGGCGATTGGCGCAGCGGGCATGATGACCGAACTGGTGCTGGCGGCGTGGGCGACGCTGGCATGGAGCTTCTTGCCGGACGGTATGCTGCGCAGCGCGGCGTTTATGCTGGCGACGACGACCTGGATCATGACGCTGGCGATTAACCTCAGCCCGCTGATGCGCTTCGACGGCTATTTCCTGCTGTCCGATGGATTACAGATGCCGAATCTGCAAAATCGGGGCTTCGCTATCGGCCGCTGGCAGATGCGGGAATGGCTGTTCGGCTTAGGCGATGCACCGCCGGAGCACTTTCCCCGCTGGCTGCAACGCACACTGGTGGGCTATGCCTTCGCGGTGTGGATATACCGTTTCTTCCTGTTTACCGGTATCGCGATTCTGGTTTACCACATGGCGTTCAAGCTATTGGGGATGCTGCTTTTCGCCATTGAAATCGGCTACTTCGTGGTGATGCCGGTGGTGAATGAAGTGCGCGAATGGAGTAAACGCCGTAAGGATTACCGTATGAACCGTAATATGACGACAACGTTGACCGTGAGCGCTGTAGTTCTGCTCTTGCTGATGATTCCCTGGCAGCGCGGTGTGTATGCGCCGGCGCTGCTGCGGGCGGAACAGCAAAGCAGCCTGTATATGCCCGTGCCCGCGATGGTTCAGCGCATTGAGGTACAGGTGGGTCAGCCTGTGCGCGCGGGACAGACGCTATTTACGCTGTCGTCTGACGCGCTGGTGCACGAACGGCAACAGCTGGAGCGACAAATCGCCACGCTGAACTGGCAAAGTACCTTTCAGGTATTCAACAAAGAAGCGGCAGGCGATCACCAGCGGGTGAAGCAGGAGCACGACGCGGCGCTGCAAAAATTACAGGTCTTGCAGCGCCAGTCTGAACAGCTGACGGTACGTGCGCCGATAGACGGTGTGGTGGCTGACATGGCAACGCCGCTGGAACCCGGCGAGTGGTTGGGGCAGGGCGAATGGCTGGCGGTTGTCACCAAGCCGACCGGCGGGCTGGTGGAAGCGTTCGTGTCGGAAAAAGACTGGCAGCGGCTTCACACGGGCGCAAAGGGCACGTTTTATTTACAGGATGTCAGCCGCTCGTCGCTGCCGCTCACCATTGTAGAGATCGCCAGCACGGCCACCCGCGATCTGAACGCTGCGCCAGAACTGGCATCGGTTTATGGGGGTGATATTGCCACGCTGAGCGATGCACAGCGCAAACTGCACCCTGAACAGGCCGTTTATCGCGTGTTGCTCAGCCTGCCGGACGATTATCGTGCTCAGCCGCAGGTGCTGCGCGGTACGGTGGTGATGGACGGTGAGGCGCAAAGCCTGCTGGTCCGTGGTTGGAAAGTGGTGTCTGCGGTACTGATTCGCGAACTGTCATTCTGATCAGTTTTGATTTCTGCGATGTCGATCCTGACTTTCTTCCTGTCATTGCCAGCTTCCTGTTTCTGCTGGCAGTGACGTGAAGGAGGGCGCTTATCCCCTCGATTATGTTGTTCCTGATATCCCTATCCTATCTATTTAAAATGGCAGAAATTTTTAATTTCAGCGACAAGGTTTGGTGCCATACCGAGATACACGGGGCTACCACGGTGCGAGGTGTCCCTGCGGGAACCTCATCACCGTGTTTCCCCTAATATTTGGCATTTGCCGTAGCCCGAATCATCGCGATAAACGTTTCTGTCTAAACAGTGGAATACAAGAGGGCTGACTGTGAAGCGATCTGTCTTGTTGTTGGTGGGGGCCATGCTGGCGCCCTATAGCTATAGCGCGCAGGATAATGCGGTGTCGTTATCCGTTTCTGGTTTGAATACCGTGCTGGATAACGGCTTACTCAGCGTCGCATTTGGCGAGGATGGCAGCGTGGTGCGTATGGTGACGGGAGGCAAAAATATCGTCACGAATTTGTCCGGTGCGGCGCGCGATCCGAGCAAAACCCGCAGCGCTTACCTCGATTATTATGTCAACAATGTTCATGCTAAAGGCGTCAAAGATTTTGTCCCCGAGCGGGTAGAGGTGCTGCGCAACGATCGTGACATGGCGCATGTCGCCTATATCGACGAGCGAGACGGGCTGTTACGGCTTGAATATCACCTGATTATGCGTCGTGGCGTTAGCGGACTTTACAGCTATGTGGTGGCAGAGAATCGCGGCAGTCAGGACGTTAAAGTCAGTGAATTGCGTAACGTATACCGCTTCGATCCTGCCCGGTTAGACCATCTCTATAACGGCGATCGTCAGGGTAAACCGCTGCTCTACAGCCAGCTTGAAGCTTCGCCAAAGGTACAAGATGAAACCTGGCGGCTGCCGGATGGCAGCATCTATTCCAAATATGATTTTGCTGGTTACATGCGTGCCGCGCCTTTCTGGGGTGTTTTCGGTAATGGCGTTGGGGCGTGGTTGATTCACGGCAATCGGGAGTATTTCTCCGGCGATGCGCTCAAACAGGACTTACTGGTGCATCAGGATGCGATCATTCTGAACTACATGACGGGTTCACACTTCGGTACGCCAGATATGGTGGCGCCTCCGGGCTGGAAAAAATTCTACGGCCCGTGGCTGCTGTATATCAATCAGGGCGATACCGAGCAGATGCTGGCAGATGCCCGGCGTCAGGCGCTGACGGAAGCCGTCAGTTGGCCGTATCAATGGGTGGACGATTCCCGCTATGTGCGCGATCGCACACAGGTTAGCGGACGCGTTGCCAGCCAGCAGCCGGTGACGGTGGTGCTTTCATCATCGATGGATGAGCCGTTTGATGTACAAACCCGTGGGTATTCGTATCAGGCAACGACAGACACACAGGGGAATTTTGCGATTTCCCATGTCCGCCCGGGCAATTACCACCTTGCGGTCTACGCCAACAGCGGTACGCAGCCGGGAATATTGGCAGAACAAACGCTGTCCGTCTCTGGTGATAAACAAGCCCTGTCGGTGATTGTTCTGCCTAAAGCCGAACCCGTTATCTGGGCGATTGGACAAGCAAATCGGCAGGCGAGTGAATTCCGCTTTGGTAATGAGGCTCGTAATACCCGCTGGCAGCATGAGGTGCCGGCCAATCTGACGTTCGATATTGGCCGCAGCGACTATCAGCGTGACTGGTATTACGCGCAGACCAAACCGGGAAAATGGGAGATCCGTTTTGCCCTGCAACCTGAGAAGAAAACCTATTTCCTGAACATCGCACTGGCGGCCGCGAGCAACAGCGGTATGAGCGAGCCGACCCTGCCACAGCTGGCGGTCGCGGTAAACGGCAGGACGCTGGAAACGCTGACTTACGAGAACGACAAAACCATTTATCGCGGTGCGCTACAGAGCGGGCGCTATCACCTAGCCCGCATCCCTGTGTCATCCCACTTGCTGAAAAACGGCAACAACACGATCACGCTGCAATTAAAAGGCGGCAGCGTGATGTACGACGTAGTGACCTTAAGCGAGGAATAAACCGGTTTTAATAACGTGGATCGTTGGAGTCAGAGAATAATTGGCCCGCGAAAGCGGGCCAATGAGAGGAGGATTAGTGGGAACTGCCTTTTGATGCACCTACGCCGGTTTGTGAGCGGACAAACTGCGCATGGAAGCGAGCGCGTTCCTGCTGTCCGGCTTCGGAGCGATCGGTGATGGAGAAGAACCAGATACCGATAAACGCGACCAGCATGGAGAAGAGCGCTGGATAATCGTAAGGATAAATGGGGTGGCGTGACCGAGGATTTTCACCCAGATAGTCGGCCCCAATATCATCAAAACGACAGCCGTCAACAGCCCTGCCCAGCCGCCAATCATCGCCCCGCGCGTGGTCAGTTTTGACCAGTACATCGAGATAATAATGATCGGAAAGTTACAACTGGCGGCAATAGAGAATGCCAGCCCGACCATGAAGGCGATATTCTGTTTCTCAAACAGGATACCGAGTGATATCGCCACGACACCCAGCACCAGCACAGTAATTTTCGACACTCTTAGCTCATCGCGTTCTGTCGCTGCCCCTTTCTTGATGGCGTTAGCATAGAGATCGTGTGACACGGCAGAAGCGCCCGCCAGCGTCAGACCTGCAACGACCGCCAGAATGGTGGCAAAGGCCACGGCGGAGATAAAGCCAAGGAAGAAGTCGCCGCCGACCGCATCAGCCAGATGCACTGCCGCCATGTTATTCCCACCGATGAGTGCGCCTGTGGCGTCCTTAAACGCAGGATTCGCGCTGACCAGCAGGATGGCACCAAAACCGATGATGAAGGTCAGGAAGTAGAAATAACCCATGAACCCCGTGGCGTAGAACACACTCTTGCGAGCTTCTTTCGCGTCGCTGACGGTGAAGAAGCGCATCAGAATGTGCGGCAGGCCAGCGGTACCGAACATCAGACCTAACCCGAGGGACAGGGCGGATATTGGATCAGAAACCAGCCCGCCGGGGCTCATGATTGCCGCACCTTTCGGGTGGACTACCATTGCCTGTTTGAAGAGTTCGTTAAAGCTGAACCCCACGGATTTCATCACCATGACGGCCATGAAGGTGGCGCCGAAGAGCAGCAGGACGGCTTTAATTATCTGTACCCATGTGGTGGCGAGCATGCCGCCAAACATCACGTACATCACCATCAAGATACCAACCAGCACCACCGCCACATGGTAGTTGAGGCCGAATAACAGTTCGATGAGCTTCCCTGCGCCCACCATTTGTGCGATGAGGTACAGGGCCACAACTACCAGCGACCCACAGGCGGACAGGCTACGGATTGGGCGCTGTTGCAGACGGTAGGAGGCGACGTCAGCAAAGGTATAACGCCCGAGGTTGCGCAGTCGTTCGGCGATCAGAAACAGAATAATGGGCCAGCCGACCAAAAAGCCGAGTGAGTAGATCAGACCGTCGTAGCCGGAGGTATAGACCAGCGCAGAAATCCCGAGGAAGGATGCGGCGGACATATAGTCACCCGCAATTGCCAGCCCATTCTGAAACCGGTAATGCTACCGCCTGCCGTATAATAATCGCTACGTGAACGCGTTTTCTTCGATGCCCAGTAGGTGATATACAGCGTACCGCTGACGAATAACAGAAACATCACGATGGCCTGAATATTCAACGGCTGGCGCTGGACATCCCCGTGAGGGCATCTGCCGCCCATGCAAGCACTGGCAGCGTCAAAAGCCCGAACAGCATCATAAAGCGTATTTTCATTGCTTTACCTCATCCAGTAACTGTTTGGTCAGACGATCGAATTCACCGTTGGCGCGATACACGTAAATGCCTGTCAGAATGAAGGAGATCGCAATCAATCCCACTCAATCGGAATGCCGCGGGTAATGCTGGAACCTGGGCTGATAGGCGTTCCCAGCCAGCCAGGCGCAAAGGCGATGAGCAGGATAAAACCCACATAAAGCACCAGCATGATCAGCGAGAGAAAAACAGCGAAACGCTGCCGTTTGTTGACCAGTTCTCTGAATAAGGGTGACTTTCAATCCGTTGATAAATGGCATCATTCATCGTAAGTCTCCAGTAATCTGTAAGGTTGAGTATTGCCGCGACGACGCCGCCTGATTTATCGCCAGCCACATCCCCGCAAGCCACGTCATGGCTTACGGGAATGAAGAGAGCGGTGGGTCAGAGGGTTATTGAGAGGCGGTACTCATGGCCTGCTTTTCTTCGAGCAGTTTTTCGACGACGCCAGGATCGGCCAGCGTTGAGGTATCCCCCAGATTGCTGGTGTCACCGGCGGCGATCTTACGCAAAATACGACGCATGATTTTGCCAGATCGCGTTTTTGGTAAAGAGTCAGTCCAGTGCAGGATATCTGGGGTTGCAATCGGGCCGATTTCCTTACGTACCCAGTTGCGAACCTCTGTATACAGCTCGCTGGACGGCTCTTCGCCGTGGTTCAGCGTGATGTAGGCGTAAATAGCCTGCCCTTTCATATGGTGCGGAATGCCGACCACGGCTGCTTCGGCAATTTTTGGATGGGCAACGAGCGCCGATTCGATTTCCGCCGTCCCCAGACGATGCCGGAAACGTTCAGCACGTCGTCGACGCGACCCGTGATCCAGTAATAGCCATCTTCGTCACGGCGCGCGCCGTCACCGCTGAAATACATGCCTTTGAAGGTGGAAAAGTAGGTTTGTTCAAAGCGATCGTGATCGCCAAACAGGGTTCGTGCCTGACCTGGCCAGGAATCCACGATGACCAGATTGCCTTCCGCGGTGCCTTCCTGTGGGTTGCCGAGGTTATCGACGAGCGCAGGCTGTACGCCGAAGAATGGGCGCGTCGCGGAGCCGGCTTTCGCTTCAATCGCGCCGGGCAGAGGGGTGATCATGAAGCCGCCCGTCTCTGTTTGCCACCAGGTATCGACGATAGGACACTTACCATTGCCGATTTTGTTGAAATACCACTCCCAGGCTTCCGGGTTGATCGGCTCACCGACGGAACCCATGATCCGAAGTGATTCACGCGATGTCCCTTCGATTGCTTTATCACCTTCAGCCATCAGCGCGCGGATTGCGGTGGGGGCGGTGTAGAGAATGTTGACCTGATGCTTATCGACCACTTGCGCCATACGTCTTGCGTCCGGCCAGGTTGGTACACCTTCAAACATTAGCGTAATCGCCCCGCATGCCAGCGGACCATACAGCAGGTAGCTGTGCCCCGTCACCCAGCCAACGTCTGCCGTACACCAGTAAATGTCGCCAGGATGGTAGTCGAAGACATACTTGAAGGTCAGTGCAGCATAAACCAGATAGCCACCCGTGGTGTGCAATACGCCCTTAGGTTTACCCGTTGAGCCCGACGTATAAAGGATAAAGAGCGGATCTTCCGCATTCATCTCTTCTGGCGGGCAGTGGTCGTCTGCTTTTTCAACCAGATCGTGCCACCACAGATCGCGACCCTCCTTCCATTCACCGATTTTACCCGTACGACGGAAAACGATGACGCTGGAAATGGTGGTGACGTTTGGGTTTTTAACGCTTCATCAATATTCTTCTTCAGCGGAATCACACGTCCGGCGCGTACGCCTTCATCGGCGGTAATAACCAGCTTGGCGCTGGAATCGATGATACGCCCAGAAATGGCTTCAGGAGAGAACCCCGAAGATCACCGAGTGAATGGCACCGATTCTGGCACAGGCCAGCATCGCCACGGCCGCTTCCGGCACCATCGGCATATAAATGGCAACGACATCGCCTTTTTGACGCCCTGTGACTTCAGCACATTGGCGAAGCGGCATACGGATTGATGCAGCTCTCGATAGGTGACTTTTTGCTTTCTGTCGTGTCATCACCTTCCCAGATGATGGCGGTTTGATCGCCACGCTCGGCCAGATGGCGATCCAGGCAGTTCGCTGCCACGTTTAGCGTACCGTCTTCAAACCAGCGAATACTGATATGGCCAGGGTCGAATGAGGTGTTCTTGATCGTTTTATAGGGTTTGATCCAATCAACGATCTTTCCCTGCTCACCCCAAAAGGCAGCGGGATCGTCAACGGACAGCCGATACATATCTTCGTATTGCTGGGCATTTATCAGTGCATTTTCCGCAATTGCGGCGGGAATGGTGTGTTTATTATGTTGTGTCATAGCGCTTCTCCTTAAACATGTTAATGCTATGTCAAATAATGGTTAATTGTAGTTAACTGGTTATCTTTGTTTCTTTTTTGCGCGATTGATCACGCATTGCAGGAAAAGCAGTGAGGCGTTACTTAAAAGATAGTCTTTTGGTTCAGAAAACGGGCATTTTTTCGTGGTAGCCAAAACGCGAGAAGTGATGTATGTCACAATATGGCAGTCAGCAGAATTATCTATGCTGTTATAATGTCATTAACGATCAATTCATTGTTTTCAATAGATTATATCTATTGTTATCAAGTTTTGATCGCCCTTTACGATCAAAGGGCATAAAGATCCCGCTTATTCAGCCGATAGTAAAAACCCCGTTCAGAGTATATTTCTACGTGAGCTAGCTATTTAGCGCGTTCACCTGTGGTCCATCTGTTGAAATTTTGTTTCACTTGTTAATTATATGTAGGCTATTAATGAAATAGATTTATCTGATTATCAACGGGCAGATAAGTGTGAATAATCTACACCCTAGGCGGGTTCCACAGCACAGATGTGGGCCTTCTTAAAAGGGTAAAGATGCCGTGTGCTAGCCGCTGACAAAAGAAAAATGAAGTGTTATTTTTGTGTCTTATTCAGAAATATTCGGTTTCCAAAATAAATAACATAGATACACCCCAAACATCACTGACGCTGACTAAGGCGGCAGATGTTTGAGCCCCGGTAGCCTGAGAACGTGTAAACAGTTCCGGTTAGCGAAATTCACTATTTTCATTAGGTGACTTTCTGGGGTGGGGAAGAACACTATTAGTCCGGAAACCTTTTAAATTCCGGTAGGTTGATTGCTTATCAATGGTGCGCCGTGAGGTCATGGCGCGCTGTGAGATATCTTTTTACATAGCATGATGCAGAGGAAACAATGAGTCTGATATTTGGCCGGAATGAAATTTTAGGCATGCTTTCTCAACCAGTTCAGAACGATCGGCGTGCTGTGGCGGTGATTGACGAAAAGTGTAAGGTCGTTTGCGCGAATTCTGCTTTCAACGCCCATTTTGGATTGCGTGCTGAAATGAATACGCCCGTCTCAATTGATGATGTGCTGCCTATCAACGTGAAGTTCGCCTATCACGACTTTATAACGAATTCCAACGTGTTAAGTACGCGAGTGGTCTCGGATTTGTTGTCTGATGGCTTTACTAAAAAGCAGTTAAGTACGCTGTCTTTTTCTAAGCTGAACGTTGAAAACCGGGTGCTTTCTTTGCTGATCCTGAACCAGGATACGGTTGAGCCTTCGGCAAATCTGGCGTCATAAGCTTGCATAATCGTAGATTATCCGGCCGGAAGACTAGAGATGTGTATTTTCCAGTGGAAAATAACGACCAAAGAAAAATTGTTGCTATTAATAACGCGCTTATTGCTAATTTAGCACCGCTTTTTCAACAGCAACCGATTGCGTAGGTTATTCTCTGATAACCACTTGCGGCCAGCAGGACGATAAAGTCGCGCCGATTTTTCGTGAATGAAGAATGAAAGACGTTCTTTATTAACTGCGATAATGTTAAAAGTTAATAAAAATAGAGGGTTATATATTTTATTGCATATAATATGCCTCTTTAAAATAAACAGCGAAACGTTTCGATACAATCTTGCTCTCCTCCATGCCTATTCCCTTTTCCTTTTGCCTTCTCACATATTATTCCCTTAAACATTAGGGTTTATTAAACCTTGATAAGAAGCTCTTAAAATTTTCTTTATTTTTAGCGTGTTGAATCTTAAAAGATGACAAATGGATAAGTAGACTCTCGTCTAATTACTGATGAGGTTAGGCCAATATAGCCTTTGTCGGCATATAGCACTTTTTGATAAAAATGACGTCAGTTTTTATTGGCAATGACAGTGGTTTACCCATATCGACAACGTATTTTCCGCAATAATTCTGATTCCAGACGCATTATTTCAATTATTTTTCGATTTTCAGTTCCCCTTTTTACTCCCCCAATTGGCATAGCTTCTGAAAACAGCGTTTCTTATGCGATAGGGGATAAATAATGGTTAAATTCCGTACCCACCTGTTAGCGCGTGCTTTACGTGCTGGGGTACTTGGGGCATCGTTTGCCTCAGTGCTGCCAATGGCGGCGGTCTATGCTGCATCTGCGGCGCCAGTCCAACAATATGCAGTGTCGTCCGGCCCGCTCAATCAGGTGCTCAATCAATTTGCCCAACAGGCTGGTGTATTACTTTCTTACGATCCGGCATTGGTCGCGGGTAAACGCGGTGCGGGGTTGCAGGGAAACTACAGCGTAGAGCAGGGTTTCCAGCAGATTCTCAGCAGCAGTGGCCTCAGTGCACAGTACAGTGCCGATGGCAGCGTGACGCTGGTACAACGCACAGTGAGTGAGCCTGTACCCGTTACTGCACCGGTACCTGCTAAAAACGATCGGATCGTTGTCACTGCTCCACCGAATACCGCGATGAAGCTGGATGTGCCGATTTCAGAAACGCCACGTGCGGTGGCGGTTGTCACGGAAAAACAGATCGAAGAGCGCGGGGCGCAAAAGATCGATCAGGCGCTGCGCTATAGCAGCGGCATTCTCGCGACGCCATACGGGCCGGACAATAAAGCCGAATGGGTGACGATTCGTGGATTTAGCGATCAGTCACGGTTCCAGAATGGTCTGGCGACGCTGAATGAAGACGGGTTCTACGGCCAGCAGATTGAGCCGTTCGGCGTCGAGCGTATCGAAGTCCTGAAAGGCCCCGCCTCCGTTCTGTACGGGCAAAACCCGCCGGGCGGTCTGGTTAACGTCATCACCAAACGACCAACGCGTTTGCCGCAGGGGAAAGTCGAGCTGGAATATGGCTCTAACGATTATCGCCATCTGGCCGTCGACAGTGCGGGTCCGTTAAACGATGACGGCTCGGTGCTGTATCGGGTTGTTGCGCTAGCGCGTGACACCTCGGGCGAGATGGATTTCTCGAAGAGCAAGCGCTTTTATCTGGCACCGAGCGTCACGTTCCTCGGAGAAGACACGGAACTGACCGTATTAGCCAGCTACATGGATACGAAATCCGACACAACCAACGGCTTTAAGCTGCCGTACGGGACATTACATGGCACACCATTTGGCAAAGTCGGCTATAAAACGTCGCTGGGCGAACCGGGGTTGAACCGCCACGATACTCGGCAATTCAACCTGGGCTATGAGTTCACGCATCACCTGAACGATACCTGGACGTTCCACCAGAATGTGAATTACACCTATCTGAATTTGGATCTGCGCAATGCTTATGCGATAAGGATGGAGGATGAGCGCTACGCCAACCGTGGGCTGACCTACCGTGACGGCTTTGCGCAAAATTGGGCTACCGATAACCGTTTAGTGGGCGAATGGCGGTGGGAAGACATTGAAAATACCTTACTGCTCGGGTTCGATTATCGTCGTGCCAATACACGAAGCCATGATGCTGATTTATCCCCTTATAATTCAACAAAATACCAGTTCATCAATAACCCGATTGATATTTTCAACCCAGTCTACGGCAACTATACGCTGAATGACGATCAACTCTCTTACCATCGTTCCGGTCGCCATCAGAATGGTTACTATATCCAGAACCAGATCAAATATGACGATCGTTTGATCTTCTTGCTGGGTGGGCGTTACGACCAGTCAAAATCACGTACACAAAATGAAATCATGGGGATTGATTCCCGCACGGATGATGCCAAGTTTACGAAGTCCGCGGGTGTGATATATCTGTTTGATAACGGGGTTTCGCCTTATATCAGCTATGCAGAGTCTTTCCTGCCTATCGCTGATTACGATGCATCAGGACGGCAATATAAACCGACTATGGGCAAGCAAACCGAGGTGGGCGTTAAGTACACTCCGAGTGGGTTTAATGGCTATGCCTCAGCTGCCGTTTTCAATCTGAATCAGGACAATATCCTGACTACAGATATCGATAACCCTATTCGTCGGGTGCAAGCGGGTGAAGCACGTTCTCGTGGCGTTGAGTTAGAATTGAGCGGCGAGGTGTATTCCGGCCTCTCAGTGACAGCCAACTACACGTACAACAAAGTGGAGACAACGAAGTCCGGAACCGTGGGAGAAGTTGGAAAACGTCTGGCGGGCTTGCCGTTGCATAGCGCGTCCGCATGGGCAACTTATGCTTTCTCTGGCCCACTTGAGGGGCTGACCGTGGGTAGCGGCGTACGTTACGTTGGGAGTTCATTCGGCGATAAAATTGAAAGCCGAAATTTGAAAGTACCTGCTTATACGCTGTGGGATGCGATGATTGCCTATGATTTCAGCAAGGACTGGCGCGTGCAGGTTAATGCCACCAACCTGACAAACCGTGAGTATGTTAGCGCGTGTGATTTCTGGTGCTACTACGGTGAAGGCCGTAACGTTAGCGCGAACGTCAGCTATCGCTGGTAATCTCCCGTCTCAAACATCACTAAAAGAAGCCCTAGGGCTTCTTTTTTGTATTAATGCCTGCAATGTCCTTATTTTTACCGCAATCCGCTCCATAGACGTGAATAGTCGTTGACTTTGCTTTTAATGATAATGAAAATCATTTCATTGCTGTCACATTGAGCGAATACCGTGAAAAGTCCGCCGTTGTCTGCCCCAATCAGCCTGAAACCTTAAACGTTCAGCAGATTTATCATGATCATCATGCCTGGTTACAGGCGTGGTTGCGTCGGCGTTTGGGATGTTCACAGCAGGCAGCAGATCTGGCACAGGATACGTTTCTACGTTTGATTTGCCAGAATCAGACCGATCGTATCCGTGAACCTCGCGCCTGGCTGACGACCGTGGCTCATGGGCTGATGGTGAATCACTGGCGGCGTAAAGATATCGAGAATGCCTATCTTCAGGTGCTGGCAGAGCAGGAGTTTCATTTTTCCCCCTCGCTGGAGCAGCAGGCGATGGTGGTTGATGCGCTGTTGGCTATCGATCAGATGCTGGCTACTTTGCCCGGCAAAGTGCGTCAGGCATTCTTGCTGGTGCATCTTGACGGTTTAACCTATCGACAGGTCGCTGAACAATTAGCCGTTTCCGAGCGGATGGTAAAAAATATATGGCACAGGCGATGCTGAATTGTCTATTGTGTCAGGACTTATGATTTCCTCTATCACGTCTTCGATTCCCAAAGATGTTCTTTATGCTGCCGCAGAGTGGTATGCCACGCTGTATGACGAAGACTGCGCTGAGCACGATCGTCAGGCATGGCAGCGTTGGTTACATCAGAATGAAACCCATCAGCTTGCCTGGCAGCAGGTTGAACAAATTCATGCCCGTTTCCATACGGTAGACAGCCAGTTAGCCTCTTCGGTGCTGAGTAAGCGGGGTGAGGAACGTCGGCGTATGCTGAAATTGCTGGCGATCGTCAGCCTTACCGGAGGAGCGGGTTTTAGTCTGCCGTGGGAAAGTTATGCTGCCGATTACCGTACGGGCACGGGAGAAACGCGTGAGCTCAGCATCGAAACGGGGATGACCCTCTGGCTCAATACCGATTCAGCATTGAATCAGCAGGGCAACCCCGCGTTGTCTCAGCCGCTGACGTTTCAATTGATCAAAGGTGAATTGATGCTGGACAACCAAACGGCGCATGCCGCCCGGTTGACCACGCCCCATGGCGATCTTGCCGCTTCTGCGCATTCCTGCCAATTAGCGCTGCGCTATACGTCCGCTCACAGCGTGCTCTCCGTTTTTAGCGGTGAGGTTTTGCTACAAACGGCGGTCCCCGCCGCGCGGCGGGTAACGGCAGGGCAACAGGTTATCTTTACCCGCGACAAGAGCAGTGAACCGACGCCCGTTGAGAATTTCCGTCAGAGCTGGCGTAAAGGACAACTGGTCGCGGATAACATGCCGTTAGGGCAGCTCATTCATGAAGTTTCCCGCTATCACAATGGTTATTTTCATGTTGATTCCGCGGTTACGACGCTACGGATTTCGGGCGTTTTCCGCTGCATGAAACCGATCGCCTGCTCGATGCCGTTGCGCGAACGCTGCCGGTTAAGGTAACCCGGCGTTTTTCCTGGTGGGTGGATATCCGGCCGAGTTAAAACACTGCTGGTATTTCGCCGGTAAAACACCAAAAATATTCTTCGTTTGTTATTTGGTTGGTTATCACGTCGCAGACGAAACGCAAATCTGGCGCATATAAATCAATCTGTTGATACCGAAAAAGGCGTAGCATACTCCACAACGAGTATTCTCGGCGTTGCCTCTTCATACGGGAAGTTATCATGCAGTTACTGAACCTGAAACAAGCTCGCCTGTTGAGCTTTTTCTTTATTATGGGTGGCCTGCTTATATTGCTGCCCTTACGCCTGCTGGCCTGCTTTATTGCCGGTTTTCTGGTGTATGAAATCGTGAATTTACTGACGCCCTATTTTCAACGGGTCATCAGCGGTAAGCGCGCCCGCTGGATTGTGGTCGCGGTAATTAGCACACTGGTGGTCAGCCTGTTGAGTTTACTGTTTGGTAGTCTGGTCGGGCTGTTGATGCAGGAAATGAAGGATACGGCGGCATTCAACGTGCGTATTGGCTACATCCTCAATGATATCCAGCAGCAGGTTGCCCACTATTTACCAGGGTATCTGCCAGTCAGTATTGAAGAACTTCAGCGCGAGCTACTGCAATGGGTTCAGGCGCATATTGTGATGTTGCAGAACATGGGGAAAAGTTTCCTGCATGGATTTGTGACGATGCTAATCGGTATGGTGCTGGGAGCGATTGTGTCGCTTTATAACGTCGATCAGGACACCGAGAAGCCATTACTCAAAGCGGAGTTGCTGCGTCGGGTTACCTTGCTATCGGCATCGTTTCGCAACATTGTTTTCGCTCAGGTGAAAATCTCTGCGGTTAACACGGTGCTGTCTGCCATTTTTATTCTGGGTGCTCTGCCGCTGTGTGGTATCCACCTGCCGTTTGCCAAAACGCTGGTGGTGCTCACCTTCATTTTCGGCCTGCTGCCGGTGATCGGTAACCTGATCTCCAACTCGATCGTTTTTCTGTCGGGCTTATCGCTTTCGCTGCCGATCGCACTGGTTGCGCTGGTGTATTTGATGTTGATTCATAAGCTTGAATACTTCCTGAATGCACAAATCGTTGGGACGAGGATCAAAGCGCACGCGTGGGAAATCCTGCTGGCGATGCTGGTGTTTGAAGCGGCCTTTGGGTTGGCCGGTGTGATTGCGGCCCCGATATACTACGCTTACCTGAAAAGTGAATTGAAAGAAGCCTCGTTGATTTAATCCTACCCGAGCGGTTAATCAAAACACGGCGCTCTAAATGAATCAGCCCAATACGAGATTGGGCTGATTGTTTTTAGTTGATGACGGCTTTTAATTGATGCTTGTCTTCAATAAACGTCTGTATAAACGATCGTCTTCGATTAATGCTGCGCAGTCGCAACCTGCGGCTTTGTCTCTTCTGACTGAACGCCTAATGGGTTGTTGCCCCAGCATTTCTCATATTCCCAGCCTGTCAGCTCTTCTGCGACAGCGCGTGCGTGAGGCGGTACATCGGCAATCGCGCCACCCGCTTTGATACGTGCAATTTCTTCCAGCAGGATGGCGTGGTTCTTACGATCCAACTTCATCTGTGTTGTGTAGTAAATGGCAACCAGCGCCAGGCCGATAACGCCCAGTGAGAACACGCCAACAATCGCCTGGACGGCAGATTCAGGCTGTGCTGACTGTCCGGAGACGAAACCGAATTGGCTCAGCGTCCAGCCCATGGCGAAGACAATCACAGAACGCACCATTTTTCCGGCAAACGTCATGGCACCTGCGTAGATACCTTCGCGGCGGCGACCAGTCAGGACTTCATCTACGTCAGCCAGGAAGGTATAAACCGTCCAGGGAATATAGTAGATGCCGCCTGTACTCAGGCCAAATACGGCGGTGATGGCAAACAGAACAAAGATGGTCATGTCTTCTGACCAGTTAGCGAAATAGAGCGCGGCATAGGCCATGACGCTGACAATCACCACCATTAACGCCAGACGGAATGGCCGCGCAAAGCCCATTTTGACGCAAATACCGATGAAGGCTGCGGTAGAAATAAGCTGCATGACCGAACTGAAGCTATTGAGGTGTGACACTAACGCCGTGTTCTGCTTCAGACCAAAGACGATGAAGTAGGTAAACGCGGAAGCGAACAGCCACTCAGCGCCAAAGCCAAACAGGTACATTCCCAGATGTTTGCGGAAAATACGCAGACGGAAGGTGGAAACCATATCCACGCTCAGCTTTTTCATCGCCTGCCACAGGCTAGAGGTGCTTTCACGGACGATCTCGTTGACTGGACGCTCCCAGGACGTCATATACAGCGCGATCATCGCCGCGCACATAATGGCACCGTAGACCAGACCGGTGTAGAAGAATGGCGTCGCGGAATCTTTACCGTAGACGGCAATAAATTGCCCGGGAATGAATGCCGCCAGGAAGTTGGCGATTTTGCCGAAAATGGCTTTAGAACCCGTCAGCTTAGAACGCAGTTTGAAATCGGAAGTCATTTCGGTAGCCAGCGTTTCATACGGTACCATGATCGAGGTGTAAATCAGCTCGAACAGCACGTATGTCGCCAGGTAATACCAGAAGCCAAAGCCATCAACCCACAGCATCGGGTAAACCAGAACCAGCGGGACACCCAGCAAAATAAAGAAGCGTCGGCGGCCAAATCGGCGACCAATGCGGGTGTTGTAGAAGTTATCGCTGATGTACCCCATGATGGGGTTACTGATAGCATCGATGATGCTGGCAACGGAGAAAATGGCAGCGGCCTGAACCAATGTTAACCCACAGAATGTGGTGTAAAAGTACATTAGCCATGCGCCGCTGATAGCAAGCGCGCCACTGCCGAGCAGGTTCGCGCTGCCGTAGCAGAACGTATGTTTAAAAGAGATTGGTTTATTCATGATCAGCCTAATTACAAATATGAAACAATATTTCAGTTCGATTGAACTATCATTTCTTTATAATTTGCTCTATTGAAAAGAAAGTAAACTGACGATCACGCTTTCACGCGCTTTTAATGACGATCTGTCAGACAGATCATGAAATAAGATATTTTAATTTGCTTTTTATAATTTCTTGATCATGCATTTATGTGCTTAAGTTACAGGATATGTATATTTCTTACAGAAAAGCGGTGCGCGCACAGATTGGCGGCGAGCCGACATGGCGCGCTGCCCCACAAATCGATAGCGTGATATGAAATAACGCATTGACCTCAGAGAGGAAATGTCGTCATCATCCCGCCCAGTTTACTTGATCGTATCCCCTTATCAGGAGCCGTAACGTGAGTCATTTGATGATCTACGCCGTTATCTATGTGGTTTTTATTGCCGTGGTTGGGTTGTTTGCTTTTCAGGCCTGGTTACCTTCTTCCGCTCCGCGTGGGCTGAGAGATCGTGCGGGGATTCTGGTTGGGGTATTACGTTGCGTCACCCTGTTTCTTGTCGTTTCCGCAATGCAAATTTTGTTTCCCAATTCGCTGCTGGATAAGCTCGTCTGGCTGATCGCCGCGGCGCTGTTGGTGATTGCCGTTATAGGTGGGGGAATGAGTTGGTCATCGCTGCCGTGGCTGGATGAAACAAAAGGGAAAAGTCGCACTTTGGCTCTGGGTGTCCAAAGTGCGCTGTACCTTGGCCTGCTTGGGTTTATCGTTATTTAAAGTCTTGTGCCAGTGCGGCCACGGTGTTCTTTGCGCCGTGATCGCGCAGCTTCAGATAAGCCTGTGCGATAGCGTTGAAGACATCGTGATTGGTTGGCAGATCCTCGCCGAAAATAGAACGAATATTGAGAAACGCACTGACCCGCTCGGCGCTGTCTGATGTTTCTTCAACGACGTGTCTGAGCTTGTCAGCCAGCGGATCGCGGATTTCAATCGGGTTACCCGCGTCATCTTTGCCGCTGACATAACGCATCCAGCCAGCGATTCCTAATGCCAGACAGCGATAGTCTCCTCCATTGCTCACATGCCACCGTAGTGATTCCAGCATGCGTTGAGGCAACTTCTGGGAACCGTCCATGGCAATCTGCCAGGTTCGATGCTTGAGCGCCGGATTGGAAAAACGGGTCAGTAGCTGGACGGCATAATCTTTCAGATCGATATCCACGACGCTAAGCGTCGGTGCCTGTTCCAGCAGCATGAGATGAGACACGGCCCGGCGATAGTTCTCGTCATTCATACAGTCGCTGACGTGATCGTAGCCGGCGAGATAGCCCAGATAGGCCAAAAATGAATGACTGCCGTTCAGCATGCGCAGTTTCATTTCTTCAAACGGCAGTACGTCATGTACTAGCTGTACGCCTGCCTTTTCCCATTCGGGGCGTCCGGCAGTGAAATGATCTTCGATCACCCATTGAATAAAGGGCTCACAGGCTATCGCATGGGGATCGGCGACGCCAAGGTGCTCGGCAATTTCCTGCAACGTTTCTGGCGTTGCCGCAGGGACAATGCGATCCACCATCGTATTCGGGAAAGAAACCTGAGAGTCGATCCAATCAGTCAGGCTTCGATCGTTGAGCCCCGCCGATTCCAGCACGGCGGCTTTGGCCGTTTTGCCATTTTCAGGCACGTTATCGCAGGAGAGTACGGTGAACGGCGCAATCCCGCGTTCGTGACGCAGGCGCAGCGCTTCTGCCAGCAAACCCGGCACCGAGGCGGGGTGACGAGGATCGATGAGATCCTGTTGAATCAACTTATTAGTACGATCCAGCTTGCCGCTCGTCCCGTCCATGCAATAACCTTTTTCGGTAATCGTCAGGGGAAACAATGGCGGTTTCTGGCGCGGCGAGTTTCTCAATAATCGCGTTAATGCCTTCTATTTTGGCATGTAGCGATTCACACACGGCACCAACGACAATCGGCTGATTGCTCGTCGCGGCTTTTTTTCAGCACGGTGAACAGATGATCCTGCTGGCGTAGCGCATTGATCATCGTATCGTCGCTGAATAGCACGACTTCACAAATTCCCCAGTCTCCTCCCACCCTATTCAGTACGCGATCGGTGAGCAGTGCCTGATGAGCACGATGAAAAGCGCCAAATCCGATATGGACGATGCGCGGCTTCAGCGCCTTACGATCGTAGTGAGGAAATTGGACGCTGTCAGGCAATTCGCAGGTAGCGATATTTTTATTTTATCAGTCATTTATTGCGCTTTCGGGTGGGGGATCCATGACGTTAAAAGTAGCTGTGATTTGCAGGCGGTGCAATACAAGACGCACAGATAGGTTACGGTGCGCACGTTTTTCTCCGCGCAAATTCCATCGCTTTTTCAGATTCGCTTCTTCGGCAGCGTGCAGTTTTGTGAAGGGGCTTCAGCGTAATAATGTAACGCTGAAATTTAGTCTTGTTTTTACTAACTTATCTCCATTTCTTCTACATCATCAAGTGCTTTTCCTGAGCACAGTCTGCTATTTTGTGTCGATATTTTCCTCATTCCAACGAATAACAAAAAGGCCCGTAAGATGAAACTTGAATCCCTCGCGCTACATCATGGTTATGAATCTGAAGCGACAACGAAGTCCGCAGCCGTGCCGATTTACCAGACGACGTCTTACACATTTGACGACACGCAACACGGTGCCGATCTGTTTGATCTGAAAGTGGCAGGCAATATCTATAGCCGTATCATGAACCCAACGAATGCGGTGCTGGAGCAGCGACTGGCGGCCATTGAGGGCGGTATTGGCGCGCTGGTGCTGTCATCCGGTATGGCGGCAATTACCTACTCGCTTCAGGCGCTCACGCAGGTTGGGGATAACATTGTCAGCACCAGCCAGCTGTACGGCGGTACCTATAACCTGTTTGCTCATACGTTGCCGCGTCAGGGCGTTGAAGTGCGGATGGCTTCTTTCGATGATTTTACGACGCTGGAGTCGCTGATTGACGAGCGCACCCGCGCCGTTTTTTGTGAATCTATCGGGAATCCGGCGGGAAATATTGTCGATATTGCCAAAATCGCGGAGATTGCGCATCGCCACGGCGTCCCGGTGATTGTCGATAATACCGTGGCGACGCCCGTGCTATGCCGACCTTTTGAGCACGGTGCAGATATTGTCGTCCATTCACTGACCAAATATATCGGCGGTCACGGCACCACGATTGGCGGTGTGATTATCGATTCCGGCAAGTTTGACTGGGTCGCGAATAAAACGCGTTTCCCATTACTGAACGAGCCCGATCCCTCTTATCACGGTGTGGTGTATACCGACGCTTTTGGTCCGGCGGCCTATATTGGACGCTGCCGGGTAGTGCCGCTGCGTAATACTGGCGCGGCGCTTTCTCCGCACAGCGCGTTCTTGTTGTTGCAGGGGCTGGAAACCCTCAGCCTGCGTATCGAACGCCATTGCAGCAATGCTGAAGCGTTGGCTGGCTACCTGAATCAGCATCCGCTGGTTACCTGGGTGAACTATGGCGCATTGCCGGATAGTCCCTATAAAGCAAACTGCGACAAAATTACCTCGGGCAAAGCGTCTGGGATTATCAGTTTTGGCATTAAAGGTGGGAAAGCGGCAGGCGGCCACTTTATTGATGCGCTGAAGATGATCTTACGGCTGGTTAATATTGGCGATGCCAAATCGCTTGCGTGCCATCCTGCAAGTACCACGCACCGCCAGTTGAATGCGGAAGAGCTGGCGAAAGCAGGCGTGAGTGAGGATTTGGTTCGAATTTCGGTCGGCATTGAGCATATTGACGACATCATCGCTGATGTGGCGCAGGCGCTGGACGCTTCACAGAAACAGTAAACGGTAAGGGAATGAAAGAAACGCGTTGGAAACCTGAATGAGTTTCCAACGCGTTATCGCGATTACGAACGGCTAGCGTCGGTCGCTGCAGCAGTCGGCTGTGATTCCGCCGGTGCGGCATTTTGCTCCGCATTAAGGCTGTCTTGCGTCTGTGCTTCTGGTGCAACAGGTGCCGCAGCAGATTCAACCGGAATGGCCGGGGTCGCTTGTTCGATCAGACCATTGATTTTGGTCGGCATACCAGAACGTCTCTGGATTGCCTGATCGACTTCGCTGGTGTTCACGCTGGCATCAGCTAGAACTTTGCTCACTTTTGGTGTCATGCTGATCGGTGCAGGAGAATCAGAATGGAATTCTTCTACTGTGCGGGACAGCGGATTGTGAACTTCAACATAGCGTGAACCATCTGGCTCAACGGTGGCTTTCACTGGCTCATTGATGAACTGAACGCGAGTACCGACTGGAACGTTGTTGAACAGATACTTGATATCATCGGCACGCAGACGAACGCAGCCGTGGCTTACGCGCAGGCCAATACCGAAGTTGGCGTTGGTGCCGTGGATCGCGTACAGGTTGCCGATGTACAGCGCGTACAGACCCATCGGGTTATCTGGGCCAGCAGGGAAAACTTTTGCAGCGTCTCACCGCGTGCTGCGTATTCTGCATGCATCTTCGCGGTTGGCGTCCAGGTTGGGCCCGCTTTCTTACGTTGAACGGAAGTCGTCCAGTTAATCGGCGTATCTTTACCTAACTCACCAATCCCGATTGGCAGAACGACCACGGTTTTGGAACCTTTCGGGTAGTAGTACAGACGCATTTCTGCGCTGTTGATGACAATACCTTCACGCGGTGCGTCTGGCAGAATCAACTGATGAGGAATCACCATTTTGCTGCCGGGAACAGGCAGATAAACGTCCGCATCCGGGTTGGCTTCCATCAGGTTGCTCAGGCCCATTTGGAACTGTGCTGCAAAATGTTCCAACGGCTGCGTGCTATCTTCCGGTACGGTGATTTCGATATTCTCGCCTATCAGTCGGCTATTCGCCGCAGGCAGAGGATAAACAACGGCAAAAGCGGCCTGGCTGAATGCGGCGGCTGCAAGAACTAAAGTAAAGATCGCGCGAATACTCATTTTCGTTTCTTTATTTGAGTGGTAAATGCACCCCCCGAATCAGGAGGCTGGTCTGCTAAGGTCGCGTTGGCGACCGGATGCGCATTATATGTGCAGAATGGCCTCCGAGGGAAACAACATGTGTAACTAATCACACTTTTTGGCGTACGAATGAGAAATAAAATGGCGCGGAGTGAAACACCACTCAATTTTTCCCGTCTAGCGTGGGTTTTGAAAGCGGCGATTAGCCAGTACCGGGAGAATCTGACGGGCATACGCCAGCCGTTCCGGTTCAATGTCGGCATAGATAAGAGCCGGTGTTTCCGGTGCCTGAGCCACGACAACACCTAAAGGATCGACCACCATGCTGTTGCCAATATTCTTGACGCCACATTCGCCAACGGCGACGAGATAAGTGGTGTTTTCCAGTGCTCTGGCCCGCACCAACAGTTCCCAGTGCGCCTCTTTCAGCGGCCCCTTAATCCAGGCGGAAGGAAGAACGAGGACATCTGCGCCGTCCAGCACCAGACGGCGGGCAAGTTCAGGGAAGCGAATGTCATAGCAGGTCATCAGCCCGACGTTTAATCCGGCGATGGTCAACAGCGGTGGAACCTCTTCACCTGCCAGTACGTTTTCCGATTCCTGTACGGAAAATGCATCGTACAGGTGCAGCTTTCGGTATTGCGCGACGATCTCACCGTTACGCAACGCCAGCAGCGTATTCCAGACTTTCCCTTCGCCATTCGGGATATGCACGCACAGCATGGTCGTCAGGTTGTTGCCTTTGCTGGCTTCCAGCAGGTGCGAAATAAACGGGCCATCAAGCGGCTGAGCAGCAGTGAGCACCATATTGGGGTTGGTGATATCACGGGCCAGCACGCCTTCTGGCAGCACCAGCAGATCGGCACCCTTTTGCTGTGCTGCTGACATGAATTCAGCGATGGTCGTGGCGTTTTGTTGCCACTCGCGGTCAACGGCGAATTGCCCCAGTGCGACTTTCATTCTTGCTCCTTCGTTGCCTGATTAATCGCGCTTGGCTGGCATCATGCGCAGCAGCGTATTGTCTTTCATGACATAGTGGTGGAACAGGGCGGCGGCGGTATGTGCGGCAATGAGCCAGTAGCCTAACGGCGCTAGCGTTTCATGCCAGCCAATCAGCGTTTCAGCAAGGTCGAAATTCGGCGTTGCGGCTGTTGGCATGCCGATACCAAAAAGCATCCAGTCCCGGCCGCTGTAATAGCGTGAGGCAACGCCCAATATCGGCAGCGTGATAAACAGCAGATAAATAACGGCATGGGTGAGCGAAGCCAATGCACTTTGCCAGCGAGGAGGCTGCGGCGTAATGGCAGGGGAGGTATGTCGGTGGCGCAAGAACAGGCGCGCCAGCATAAGAACCAGTATGGCTACGCCACGGCTAAAGTGCGTCACCATTATCACGGTGCGCAGCAGCGAACCGCGTTCAGCAAACCCGCGTAGTTCGATGGTGGCATAGGTCACAACGAGCAACAGAAAAACCAGCCAGTGCAATGCAATCTGCGATGGTGCGAACTTTCCTTTCATGTTTCGTCCTCTGCGGCGTTGAGAGCGGTTTGACACGGTAACGAGCGAATAATCTCATAAAGTATAAGGTAACTTGCGTCTTGTCAGCCCCTCTTTACCGTGCCTGACAAACCAGGCTATCGGCGCTGGGTTCTTCGGCATTCAACCTCGTTTATACAGGGGAAAACGCAACGGCCCGTAAGGGGGCTGCCAGGAATGGCACGCCATAAAAAACCGGCCGAAGCCGGTTTGGAAGAGGAAGGGTTATTCCTGCGGGTTTTCTCTGCCTTGCCGGCCATCATGGTCAGGAAGTCAAAGCGGCGGCGCAGATCCAACTCCGCTTCTTCATAGAGCTGCGCGGTCTCTTCCGGCATCATGCTATTCAGGCGGCGGAAGCGTTGCTCTTTCAGCAGCGTTTCACTCAGGCTGCTTGATGGCGGACGAGAATCGGTGACCAGCGCGGCTTTCCCTTCTTCGGCACGACGTGGGTCGAAGCGGTAGAGCGGCCAGAAGCCCGTTGCCGTCAATTGGCGCATCTGATCGTGGCTGAATGCCAGATCGTAACCGTGCTCTTCACACGGGCTGTACGCGATAATCAGCGACGGGCCCGGCCAGGCTTCGGCTTCCTGAATCGCTTTCACCGTCTGGTTCAACTGCGCGCCCAGTGAGATTTGCGCGACATACACGTGACCGTACATCATGACGTTGATGCCGAGATCTTTACGCGCTTTGCGTTTACCTTTCTCGCCAAATTTGGTGACTGCGCCCAGCGGCGTCGCTTTGGACTGCTGTCCGCCAGTATTGGAGTAACACTGGGTATCCAGCACCAGCACGTTGACGTTTTCGCTCAGGCTCATGACGTGATCTAACCCGCCATAGCCGATGTCGTACGCCCAGCCGTCACCGCCGATGAGCCAGATGGATTTATCGACAAAGTGGTCGGCGTCGCTTGCCAGCACGCTGGCGTCGGTATCATTGATGGCTGCCAGCAACCCACGTAGCTGTTCAATCTGCTGACGGCGCAGGTCGGGCGCGATGGACTCTTCCTGCAACGCGCTCACCAGATCTGGCGGCAGTTGCGGAGCCAGCTTGTTGAGCAGACGCACGGCGCGCTGACGGTGCTGATCGACGCTCAGACGGAAGCCCAAACCGAATTCGGCGTTATCCTCGAACAGCGAGTTAGCCCAGGCCGGGCCGCGACCATTGGCATCGGTAGTCCACGGGGTGGTGGGCAGGTTACCGCCATAAATCGATGAACAACCTGTCGCATTCGCGACCAGCAGACGATCGCCATAGAGCTGGGTCAGCAGCTTGATGTACGGTGTTTCGCCACAGCCGGAGCAGGCGCCAGAATACTCGAACAGCGGTGAAATCAGCTGAGAAGTACGGATATCGATACGTTCCAGCGTGGATTTGTCGATTTCCGGCAACTGCAGGAAGAAATCAAAGTTCTCTTTCTCCGCCGCCAGATTATCCAGCCGGGATTCCATATTGATGGCTTTGATTTCTGGGTTCTGGCGGTCTTTGGCCGGGCAGACTTCTACGCACAGGTTACAGCCGGTGCAGTCTTCTGGAGCAACCTGTAACACATATTTCTGGCCGCGCATGTCGCGTGCTTTCACATCCAGCGATTGCAGTGACGCGGGTGCATTTTCCATTGCGTCGGGCTGGACGACTTTGGCACGGATCGCCGAGTGCGGGCAGGCGGCGACGCAGTGGTTACACTGCGTACAAAGTTGCGGTTGCCACAGCGGAATCTCTTCCGCGATATTGCGTTTTCCCACTTGGTGGTGCCGGTCGGCCAGGTGCCATCGGGCGGCAGGGCGGAAACGGGTAGCGTATCACCCAGTCCTGCCAGCATGGCGGCCGTGACGGTTTTGACGAAATCGGGCGCGGCGTCGGAAACCACTGGCGGGCGCTGCGGGCTGTCTGGGTTGACCGCTTCCAGCGGCACTTCTGCCAGTGCTTCCAATGTGGCACTCAGCGCCTGCCAGTTGCGCTCAACCAGTTCCTGACCTTTACTGCCGTAGCTCTTGGCGATGGCGGTACGCAGTTTTTCTACAGCTACATCCGCTGGCAGAATCTGTGACAGATGGAAGAATGCCATCTGCATGACGGTGTTGATGCGGGCGCCCAGATGGCATTCGCGGGCAATCTTGGCGGCGTTGATGCAGTACACGCGGGCATTACGCTGATTCAGCCCTGCCTGCACTTCCTGTGGCAAGCGGTGCCACAGGTCGTCGCTGCTATACGGTGAGTTGATCAGGAAAACGCCGCCGGGTTTCAGCCGTTCGACCATGCTGTACTTGTCGATAAACTGCCATTGATGGCAGGCGACGAAATCCGCCTGATCGATCAGGTAGGCTGAGTTGATCGGGTGCGGACCCACGCGCATATGGGAAACGGTCAGGCTACCGGCTTTCTTCGAGTCATAGACAAAGTAGCCCTGCACAAACATCGGCGTGGTTTCGCCGACGATTTTGATCGCATTCTTGGTCGCAGAAACGGTGCCGTCACTGCCCAGGCCGTAGAACAGGGCTTCGAGCGATGCGTTGCCTGGGAAATGTTGTTCCGGCAGTGGCAGAGACAGATTGGTGACATCGTCATAAATCCCGACAGTAAAGCGCGGCCGTGGGTTAGCAAGCGCTAACTCATTAAAGATTGCCTCTACGCACTGTGGGGTAAATTCTTTGGAAGACAGCCCATAGCGCCCGCCAATCACACGCGGCATAAGTGAACGCTCACCTGCGGAGAACGCCTCTGCCAGCGCGGTCATCACATCGAGATACAGCGGCTCCGCCAGCGCCCGGCTCTTTAGTACGGTCCAGCACCGCGATGCTCTTCGCCGTTTGCGGAATGACGGCCAGCAGATGTTTGGCAGAGAATGGACGGTACAAGCGGATTTTCACCACGCCGACTTTCTCACCGCGCATCAACAGCGTATCAACTACCTCTTCGCAGGTGCCGACGCCGGAACCCATCAGGACGACGATTTTAGTCGCCTCCGGGTGGCCGTAGTATTCAAACGGCTGATACTGGCGCCCTGTCGCAGCGGCAAAATCGTTCATCGCCTGCTCAACGTGCTCATAAGCCGCGTCGTACCAGCGGTTAGTGGCTTCGCGCGCCTGGAAGAAGGTATCCGGGTTTGAAGCGGTACCACGAATCACCGGGCGTTCCGGTGTGAGCGCTCGCTCACGGTGTGCATCAATGGCCTGCTGTGGCAGAAGCTGGCGGATCACCTCATCGCTCAGCGGCTCAATCTTATTGATTTCGTGTGAGGTGCGGAAACCGTCAAAGAAATGGATAAACGGCAGACGGCTGTTCAGGCTGGCGATTTGTGAAATCAGCGCAAAGTCCTGCGCTTCCTGCACATTGCTGGCGCACAGCATGGCGCAGCCCGTCTGGCGTACGGCCATGACGTCAGAATGATCGCAGAAGATGGAAAGCGCATGCGTCGCAACCGTACGGGCTGCAACGTGCAGGACAAACGGGGTTAGCTCACCGGCCAGCTTATACAGCGTGGGGATCATCAGCAGCAGACCCTGCGATGAGGTAAATGTGGTCGCGAGTGTACCCGTCTGCAATGCGCCGTGGACGGTAGCGATCGCGCCGCCTTCCGATTGCATTTCAACAACGCGGGGCGTATCTCCCCATATATTCAGTCCGCCGTCGCTCGACCAGGCGGCCGCCTGTTCAGCCATGCTGGAACTCGGGGTGATGGGGTAGATGGCGATGACTTCATTGGTTCGCCAGGCCACGGAGGCGACTGCGTTATTACCGTCGGTGGTGATCATGACTTATAGCCTTCTTGCTCACTAAGCCCTTCATTTTACATGGTCTTTTCGGGCGATGAAAATGACCGGGCATAAACGAAAATACGATTTTTATCGGAGGATTATCGCATTTCAGGAAAAAGAGGGTGGAACGATGTAGGCGGAGTTGTATCAAACTGTGTTTTATCCCTGTCCCCAAGTCTACGTTCAGTAATTTTAGTCGGTTTGTGTTTCCTAAAATGGAAATCTATTCTGGATGTTAGAACTGTTTGTTGATGTTGTGTTCGATATTCACACGAAATCGTATGATTTTATTTGCTCATGACTGCCATGACAGGTAGCGTGCTTATACTAAAATTACATCTGTAATGAATGTATGAAGGAACCAAATGATGGGAAATGATGAAATCAAAAATAAACTGGTTTCTGTACTGGCGTCGCAACAGGCGCAGGGAAAACACCAGAACAAGCAGTCGATCATATCCTTCAAGCTCTGGGGGGCCGCGCGGGAGAGGTGTCTCGGATTTCAGTTTTAACGTCAACACTGATTGCCGATGTGTTGTATACCGTGTATCAGGAGGCGATCACGTATCAGCAGATTGCAGTGATGTTACGAAAACTGTGTTACGCCGCTCGTGATATTGCGGTTGCATCACACAATATATATCCCCAACTTACGATTCTGGATATTGGTCAACTTTTGTGTAGCCCAGATATTTATCCCACGATTGATCGCGCAGCGCTGCTCGATGCACTGACCTACGCAAAATTCTCTAAAGTGGAAAGCGAGCAGGCTGCTGACGCGCTCGGCGTGTAATGCCGGAG
This sequence comes from Pectobacterium sp. PL152, assembly GCA_021907015.1. Lineage (GTDB taxonomy): Bacteria > Pseudomonadota > Gammaproteobacteria > Enterobacterales > Enterobacteriaceae > Pectobacterium. The sequence continues at coordinate 3,465,882 of CP091064.1, forward strand.
CAATGTGAGACCAGAATGGTACCGAAGATCAGACAGCCAGACCCGTGATTTTCCTATAGCCGCTATCGGGCTATTGACCGATAGCGGTGACGTTCACCTCTTTAACCCAAGCGTGACTCCCGCTGTTTCCTGATGCCGTCGTCAGCGCGTACAGCCCCACTTTAGCACCTACCCATTTGCCCGGGCCTGCGGCGAAGCTATCATCAAGCACACCATATTCTCCGTTATCGCCCCGCCAGGAAAACTGGCAAATCGCGTTCTGCTGCACGGTGACTCGCAGGGTGATGCTCTGCTTTTCGGGCAACACCGCCAGATGTCTTTGATGTTGTTCCAACTGCTGTGCATCACTCATCCAGCCGAATCCGGTGACCAATTCAAGACCTTCCTCGCCTTTCTCAATGCCGAGGTAAGCGAAACGCTCGCCATAAATCATCAGGCCACAGCGATCGCCAACCTGTTCCAGAACGGGTGTTAACTGAGTGGTGAACTCAAATTCCTCGGCCGGAAATTTTTGCATCAGCAAATTAGGCACGTCATACCAGGAAGGCTCACCTTCACGGGCAGGCATGGGCTGACAGAACAGCTGAAGCCCCGGATGGGTAAGCGCCAGCCAGCGTTTGTCAGGATTTGCTTGCCACTGCCACTGTCGCCCCAGCGTAGCCGAAGAGAAATCGTCGGAAGTGGGGGCTGCTGCACATTAACAGAGGAACTCACGTGAGGTTTATCTGCTTCCAGCACGGGTTGCCCTACACCCTGCGCATTATGCTGTTCGCCGATCAGCGGCCAGTCATCCTGCCAGCGCATTGGCTGTAGATGAACGACCCGACCATAGGTATGGCGATCCTGAAAATGTACAAACCAGCTTTCACCGTTGTCTAATTCGACCCAGCCGCCCTGATGCGGGCCATTAACCGATGTGCTTCCCTGATGCAGTACGATCCGACTCTGCCACGGCCCCTCCAGCGAGCGTGCGCGCAGCACGGTTTGCCAGCCTGTAGGGACACCACCTGCTGGGGCGAAAATGTAATACCAGCCGTTGCGCTTATACAGCTTCGGCCCTTCGATGGTTGGCTGTGTTGCCCGCCCATCGACAACGATCCTTCCTTCATCAAGCAGAGAACGACCATCTTCTGCCATCTTGCACAGTTGCAGCAGGTGTTTCCTACCGCTGCGGCTGAAGGCGAAAGCGTGGATTAACCAGGCGGTGCCGTCGTCATCCCAGAACGGGCAGGGGTCGATCCAGCCTTTCGCCTGTTTCAGACAATGTGGCGTGCTCCATTCGCCTTTGGGATCGTCAGCCTGCGACATAAAGATCCCGTCATCGGGCGTGCTGAAAAACACCCAGAATTTTCCGGCATGATAGCGAATGCTGGGTGCCCACACGCCTTTGCCGGGCTGAACGTGTTCGTATTCTGGTAGATCGAATCGGCTGAATACGTGGTTGATCAGCGTCCAGTTCACCAGATCCTGAGAATGCAGGATCGGTAGCGCGGGCAGGTGGTTAAAGCTGGACGACACCATGTAAAAGTCGTCACCCACGCGCACGATGTCAGGATCGGAATAGTCGGCGTATAAAATCGGATTCTTATAACGTCCGTTGCCCAAATCTGGGTTCCAGGGAGAATGTGCTGTACTCATGTCATCGTCCTGATAGTAAAGGCGGGTAGCGTGCTACCCGCAGGTCTTGCGATCAGGCTGCGCCTTTTGGCGTCAGGCCTTGATCGACAGGAAGCTCGCTTTCCGGCGTGTGGTCAGCCGTGCTGTGACGCTTCGCCAAATCAGCCTGAATGTTTTCCATCGTCTTATCGTCCAGCTTGTAAAAGCGTACCAGCCAATACAGAACCAGATAGGAGAGCGATGGCCCGATGCTCAGCAGGCCGATAATACCGGCGGTGGCGAGCGGTGTTTGCGTGGGGGAACCGGCGACATAGCCGAACCAGCCGAGTGAAAAGCCGACCAGCGCACCCGCAACCGCCATACCCAGTTTCAGCGCGAACAGGTTGCCGGAGAATGACAGACCAGTAATGCGACGGCCTGTTTTCCATTCGCCGTAATCGGCGGCATTCGCCATCATGTTCCATTTGAACGGTTGATACATCTGGTGGAAGAAGCCGATCAAAAAGTAGAGCGGGAAGACGACCGCCAGCCACTGTGGTGGCACCATAAACAGGATGATGCCGACAAACACCAGCAGCAGGTTGATGTTCTTGAACAGGCTTATGCTGCTGAACCGCTTGCCAAAGTAGCCCGCCATCATTGCACCAATAATGGTGCCGACGACGCTGGTGGTAATAAAGGCGGATTTCATTGCCGTTCCGGCGGCGCTGCCCTGCTCTGGCCCGACCATCAGGTAGGTTGCGTAATACAGCGTTGCCGCACCGCGCATGACACCTGCCATGCTGGAAAAGAACGTAATGATGGCCACGATGCGCCACTGATCGTTGCTCAGCAGGTTTCTGACATCGTCCCAGACGTTCTGATTTTTATCCACCGCGGGGTTGATGCGTTCCTGAGTGGTGAAAAAGCAGAAAAACAGCATCACGACGGCCAGGCAGCCCATGATCATCATTGTGCCTTGATAGCCCAATTGCTTGTTGGTACCGCCAATCCAGTCGACCAGCCACAGCGTGCCGACCGACACGAGTAGCCCAGCCATTGAGGAGATGGTAAAGCGGTAAGACTGCGCGGAAATTCTGTCCTTTTCATCGCTGGTGATGACACCACCGAGCGAACAGTAGGGAATGTTGATAAACGTGTAGAACAGCATCAGCAGCGTGTAGGTAATGTAGGCGTAAACCAGTTTACCCGTGCCGTTCAGTTCCGGCGTGGTGTAGGCCAGTACGGCAATCACGGCGTAGGGGACGGCAAACCAGACCAGCCACGGGCGGAAATGCCCCCAGCGGGTTTTGGTGCGGTCGGCAATAATACCAATCAGAGGATCAACGATGGCGTCCAGCACGCGCGTCACCAGAAACATAACCCCTACCGCAGCGGCGGAGATGCCATAGATATCCGTATAAAAGTAGGTAAGAAACATGGTTACGGAAGAATAGACGATGCCACAGGCGGCATCGCCCATGCCAAAGCCGATTTTCTCCGCAACGCTCAGCTTATTATTGTTGGTCATTGGAAACTCCAAAGATGATTGAGGAACTTCTTGCCAGGCTCGCGGCTATTGTTATCTCCTTGGTGAGGATTAACTATTGCGGATTTTATTAAGAAGGTTACGTTTCTTGGTATGTGTTAGACAGGTCACAAAAAAATGACAGGGAAAATAGTGTGAGGCAGAAGATATGCGGAGTTATTTCCATTTTATATCAATAGATTAATGTGGTTTTTCTGTCGATTTACCTGTATGACAAGTTATCTTGCGGATCTCTTTACCGGGAAAAAAACGCTCTGCTCGCGTTTCTCTGGACCCGTAATTGGGGGTAATTTCGGAGAGAAAGTATGTTTGTAACCGTGCGAGATGGCGGAGAATCAGGCTAGCTAATGGGATGTGTCACCAGGCTGTGTAACAGGTTTTTAATCCACTGGCTCGCTTCCGAACGGCTATTACGGCGATGGCTGTAAATCTTCACGCGATAGGACGGCACAGTGAAAGGCAGAGGATGAATCTGTAGCGGCAGGAGTTGTGCAAAGATTGTCGCGATATTGCGTGGTAATGCCATGATCAGCGTTGAATCGGCGATGATAAATGGTGCGCTCATCATCGATGGCGTTTTCAGCGCGATATGACGTTTCTTATTGAGCTTATCTAGCGCGTAATCAATCACCCCACGGGATTCATTCCAGGGCGTAACCACGAGATGCCGGGCGGCGAGGTAATCATCCAGCGTAAGTGTCTTGCCTGATGGGTAACCCGCGGCAGTGATGATGACATAGCTGTCTTCAATCCAGTCTATCTCCTCAATTTCCCTGTTCTCCGCTTGCGTCATGTCGGTGAACCCTAAAGCAAAATCGATTTTCCCTGCCAGCAAATCCGTGATCGCGACTTTCTGCGGCGAATAGACCAGATTGAATTTGATATGAGGCGCCAGTTTTTCCATTTGCGCCATCAGCGTGGGAAAGACTGAAAATGCGGTGTAATCGGTGATGGAGAAGGTGAAACTTTCCGAACTGCGTGCGGGATTGAAGCGTGGGCGCGGCGTCAGGCCCTGCGTGAGCAATGCCAGACTTTCTGCGATCGGTTCCGCGATATCGTCCGCCAGAACGGTCGGGTGCATGGTGTTGCCTACGCGAAAAAACAGTTCATCGGAAAACGTATTGCGCAGCCGCGTTAGCGCATGGCTGACCGCCGATGCGCTCATCGCCAGTTCTTTTGCCGCCACAGCGACGGATCGATGCTGATATACGCTGTTAAATACCACCAGCAAATTTAAATCGATACGCCGTAAATCCAGATGCATGCTGTTCATTAGTCACTGTAGGAAATGCAGTTCATACAGTATTTTTAATCCGGTAGCATGGCAAGCCTTGGTTATTGTTAGTCTGAAAAGTTAGCACTGGAGAAGAGAACCTTTATGAATATCGTCATCCGCCCCGCGCAGAAATCAGATGCGAGCGTGATTCTGGATTTAATCATCGAGCTTGCCGTGTACGAGAAGGCGCGTCACGAAGTTCTGGCTTCGCTTGAGGATATTGAGAACTCATTATTTGGTGAAGGGGCGACGGCGGAAACGCTGATTTGCGAGATTGACGGTACGCCTGTCGGCTATGCGATTTTCTTCATGAGCTACTCAACCTGGCTGGGAAAATACGGTATTTATCTGGAAGATCTCTACATCGCGCAGGCATATCGTAATGCGGGAGCAGGTAAGGCGCTGCTGAAACAGGTTGCGCGTCTTGCGCAGGAAAGACAGTGCGGGAGGCTGGAGTGGAGTGTGCTGGACTGGAACCAACCCGCGATCGATTTCTATAAAAGCATTGGCGCGAAGCCGCAGGACGAATGGGTTCGCTATCGGATGGACGAGAAGGGCATTGCTGATTTTGTTACGGCATCGTAACGGTGTGGCTCCTGCCAGCCTGAAAGCAGCAGGAGCCTGTCAATTAACGTGTTGACGCTGCCAGCGTGGTGCCTGCCAGAATAAAGATCCCGCCCGTCGAGCGGTTAAACAGCTTGATGCGGCGTGGGTTGGAGAAAAGGCCTGATAAACGGCGGCCGGTGCAGGCATAGATAAACATGATGCTGAAATCGAAAATCGCCCAGGTTACCGCCAGAATGACGAGCTGCAAGGCGTGAGGGGCGTTGGTATCGATAAAATTTGGGAAGAGTGCAGCGAAAAACAGCAGATCTTTCGGATTACTGATCCCAACCAGAAAACCTTTGCGGAATAACGGAAACCAGCCCGGAGCCGAGGTTTCCTGCACGTCCTGTTCCGCAGTGCTCATATCCTTGGAACGCCATGATGCGATGCCCAGCCAGATGAGATAAACCGCGCCAATAATTTTTAATGCGATGAATGCGGTGGTTGACGCAGCGAGGATGGCCCCTAGCCCCAATGCTGAACAGGACATCAAAATCATTGCCGCGCTGACGCCGCCGAGTACGGTTGCTGTTGCGCGTGAAGCGCCGTAGCGTAAACCGTGCGACATGCTGATTAAGGCGGATGGGCCCGGAATGGCAATCAGGGCGATGATGATGCCTGTATAAGCCAGCCAGAGGTGAAGGCTCATGATTTCTCCTGCGTGTAGTTCACGGTGAAAGCGTGATTGAGAGCGATGATGTGAAGCGAGATATACTCACATATATATCGCTATTTTCCAACGCGAGATAGTAACAGAAAAGGGGCTGATGGCGCTCTCCTTCTTTCATTAAGATTCTGTTGCTGAGGTTGAGGAGCACAGCCGGTTGGATATGGGAATCGAGCAGTGGGGAATCCACGGTTACGCCATCTGAAACATTAGTTCTTAAACAGAACCTTTTGCTCATAGCCGTTTTCTTCTATTACTTGGTACGTATTGCCTGACGGAGTGCTTAGCATCGTGCTCACTTGTGTCAATCCACAGCTTTCTTGATAGCTGACTTGATATTGCAACTGGTCAAAGAAATCTCGCAGCAATGGCCTGATTTTCTCGGTGGCAAATTGATGAGGGCTTTGTAGATAGAAAGACGAGATATCTAATTGTTCCGTCATTCCAACATGGAAATCGATAATGAAATAGGTGTCGGAGAGTGAGTCTGAACGATATACCCAAATGTCTCCCTGACCGCAGGCTACATCATCAATATAGTGATCGTACAGTTTGCACAGATCCACATCAATATCTAAATGGCTTAAAACGACCTGCATAATTGCATTGGGAACAGCAATGTCGTCATCGTTTGGGTAAGTGACGAGATCACAAATACAGGTGCTAATTGAAAAAACGGTTACTGGTATAGTCTGCATTTTCCGACCCTGGTTAATGTGTTCGCTTGTAGTTACAGGAGAACGATTTCCATCTTAATACCCGTTATATTTCAGGGTATGTAGCTTATCTCAATTGACCTTAGCATGCTTATCTTTCACCCGTAAACTTCCGTTTCAGCAAAATCTCCCCAGCCTTCTGGTAGCTAGGGAGATCGGCTGAGCATGAAAAGAACCCATTAGCCGTGCCTGATATTATTCCTTCACGCTTAAATCAATATCGCCAAAATAGCGTTTCTGTATTTTTGCATATAGGCCTTTTTGAACGATATCTTTCAGCCCCTGATTAATGAGCTGCTTTGTCTTCGTATCTTCTTTGCGTATACCGTATGCGGAACCGAGGCTAAATAAATCCGCATCGGTTACTTCCGGGCCTTTTAGCTCAAAATTTTTACCCTGTGGGGTTTTTAAAAAACCAAACTCGACGGCAACGGAGGGGCACAGCGCACCTTCAATTCTTCCTGAATATAAATCCTCATAAATGGCTTCCTGATCGGGATAGCTTTTAACAATCACGCCGGCCGGGAGCCAATATTTATTAGCGTAGGCTTCCTGAATCGTGCCTTGCTGCACTGCGATATTTTTTCCGCGTAGCAACTCAGCCTGAGGAAGAAGATTGGCCTCTTTTCTTGCAACAAGCTTGGTGGGGACATGAAAAACATAGTCGCTGAAATCTATCGATTCTTTTCTCTTACGCGTTACCCCAAGCGGCACAATGATGTCTATTTTTTTCGCCAGAAGGGCGGGAATCTGGGAATCGAATGTATTGACGATATAGTCACATTTTGCATTTATTGATTGGCAGATGGCATCGGTAACTTCTATATCAAAGCCCGATGGATTACCATTTTTATCCAGGCTCTGAAAGGGCGGGTACGTTAAATCGACGCCGATACGCAGTATGTCCGATTTGGCAAATACAAAGGGTGAAATAGAAAAGATGGCAACGAACTTCAGGAGAGATAATTTTCTGAACATAGCAGTCACACCTCTTTTTAGTCGTATGAAATAGATTTCAACATTCCGATATCTGTATTATCACCAGCGATAGGAGGTGAATGAGTCGTGCGATGTCATTCAGTCCACACTTTAAAAACTGACGTTAATCTACACTTGAATTTATAACTAATTGTTATTATTTGCTTTCGGGATGTAAAATTACGCTATCGGTGATGTCCAGACGTGTAAGCAAGACATAATTTCCACGCATAACTTCATTTGGGGGGCGCTGATCTTTATTGCATACCGGAAATCTACCTGAGCCGATTTTTGGTACTTAATTTATTCGATTTACTGAACACGTCAGAAAAGCCGTGAGGTTTGCGAGGTTGCAGGTGAGATTACTTGTAGGTAAATCGATAATCGACAATATACGTACCGAGTTTATTGACTCGCGCAGTGATCCATAACTCATCCATTCCTTGCCGCCTTTTTTTAAACAGTATGTCTCCATTGGTACATAGTTGCTTAAATTGCCCGGTATGGACATCTTTAACCCATATGCCAGCTTCGCAACGACTACTTTTCCCTGTGGATGGCCCAGGAAAAACAATCTTATAGTCGGATGTGTAACTAATTACCTCATCAGGGAACAGGTAAACGTACACGTCAAAAATATTCACGATGGAAAGAAACCCTAGCACAAAGCCGCCGAAAAACATTTCTAGCGTGTGCTTTAGTTTCTTCTTTACCGATCGGGAGTAGATCGCCCGGCCAGCAAAGATAAGCCCCATAACAACCCCAAAGGTCAGGTAGATAGTGAGTTCTGGAAATGTCTCTATCAGTATCGTGCGACGTGACAGATGCGAAGCCCAAAGCATGTACCAGAAAATAGCTAGCATGATGGATAAGACGAGGAGAGTAACGAGAAAGTCCTTCGACAATAAATAAGTTATCGCTTTTTTATAGAGACGGCGCATCTATCCATGACCTGTATCAACAGCTTGTTTTGTTGGTATTTTACATGACTTCACAGCTTAAAGAATCAATAGGGTTACTTGTTGTGGCTTAGGAGTTTGGTATGGTTAGGTAAATCTGCCCATATGCCGAGCTCATGTTAGGCAGTACGGTCAATGAGAATCAATAATCGACGTCGCCCGCCATTACGCGGGCTTTTTCTCTGGCTAGCGATTTTTGACAGTGCATACGGTACATGAAATTGCATGCATGAGGGGAATTCAAAAACGTCGGTTTCCCCCTTGCTACAAGGCTTTTGGATCGATTTATATCATACATGGAAAGTGCATGATCTAGTGAGAGCGGGCAGGCGGGGATAACTGCGCGCGCGGGGTATTGGCTCATTCTACTTATGAACAACACTATTTTATGCAAATAGTGCTTCTGGCATTGGAGATAAGTGCGGAAAAAATATTGGTGGATAATCAGCCGCATTTATTACTATTCCCTAACACTTGCTGAGGCTTTCGGATTACCATCAATTATTATGATTTCAGATGCAATTTTGTTAACCTCTAGAAACTTATTTCTGGCTTGGATGGTTTTCAAATTTCAAATTTTTCCTAACTTCCCTATATCCATAATTATAAAAATACCTAAATTGGTATCATCAGCACCTTTATATATTTCTAATTGTTTCTCGTAGCCATGCACTAACGAGTGATTTGTAGATAGTTTAATCTCAACTACTATTTTTTATTAAATCCTTTAGATATTTTAAAGTCCACAGGCCCATTGCCTGAGTCAGTTTCTGGGAAAGATCTAAATCATTTGCTTTGCAATATGAATACGCAACTGTAAATAGTAAGCGTTGGACTGCCTTTTCCTTTCTGGGTTTTCCTTCTTCACTCCATAGTTCTTTCCATATTCCTTTATCTTCTATCAGGGTTTTAAATTCATAAATTATAGACTTGACTAGATCAACGAATTCATCCTCTGTTAATTCTTCTTTCTTATATTTACTTAAATCTAAAGGGTGGTCGTTTTTATTAATTTAATTATTTCGCCAAAAGAATTCTCCGTTTTTATCTGCCTCAGAATCATAAGGCACTTTATCTACAGATTTTATGAGTTCCAAAATATCTTCAAAAGCATCCTTGCTCTTTAAAGCAAGTGATTTAGCATAATCTTTTTCAGCCCTGGACATGCTAGTCCATATACCGCCTACTCTGGTATTAAGTTTCTCTCTTAACTCATCATTATGACGAACTGCCGAGCCAATATCACTCCAGTCTGTAACTATAGGTAATGCTCTAACAATATCGTTAGGTACAAGAATAAGAGGGCTATCATCTGTTGGGTTTATTAAGGCTTCGAACTCTAAATCTTTATTCTTAATTTTGAATTTTTTTGTGGGTAATTTTAATGTTTCATTCACTCTGGTTGTGAATGCAAGTAACTCATCGAAAATTATATTTGTGGTCATGTCACTGATTCTATCTGGCCCAATGCCTTCTTCAAATAGTGATAGACCCATAAAAAGTCTTTATCTACAACTCAAGATCTACTATCTGTTTTGCAACATCCATCGTTGAATCTGTAATTTGCCCCCCCATCCTGAACCATGGATTGTGCTACTGTATCCTAAACATGTGAAGCTGATCTCAGAGAAGTTAAATTCTTTTTTGCTGCCTTCCATGCTGCGTCATCTTTAATTTTTGATGCTAAAAGAAATTTCATTATTCTTTTAAATTTATCTTCATATTTTTGGTTGCATCATTTCTTATTTCTGGATGCGCACTCTCGCTTAGCAATAAAGGATCGATAAATAGTGCTGTGTCTGCATTCAAAACTACATCTGTCACACCTAAAGAGTCAAGCGTTTCGGTGTCTATGCCATTTAAACTTGATAATCCAATCAAAGAGCTTATTTTAGACATATGCCATCCCAGTTAGTTGTAGTTCACATTAAAGTATTATTTATATTCTATGCGCAAACGGAACTATGACGCATCGATATGTTCTGTTTTTTTGATCTTAACTTTCATTTAGCAAAGCCATTTCGAACTGTCGATCCCCACCAGCTCATTAACGCCAATCTTTGCTCTAGATAAGTGGAACGATTGTAGGCTTTCCTTACCTCATTTTTATCGCTATGCGCCAAAGCAGCTTCAATCACATCAGGATTAAAACCGACTTCATTTATGGCTGTGCTGGCTATTGAGCGTAAACCATGTGCGACCAGTTTGCCACCGTAGCCGATGCGTTTTAATGCGGTGTTGGCGGTCTGGCTGTTCATGGGTTTTTAGGATCGTTGCGGCTGGGGAATACGTGTTCCCCAGCCGCTGATAGGGCACATGACGTCGAGCAGTTCCAGCGCTTGAGCAGAGAGCGGAACGATATGATCACGCTTGGCTTTCATGCGTTCATCCGAATGCTCCACGTTCTTTTCTCTATATCGATCTCTGTCCATGCTGTGGCAGAGGCTTCTACAAGGTTCTGCATGGTCAGTAACTGCCGTTCCTGTAGCGGTAGAGGTCGATATAGTTGGGTTATTACAGGCATAAAAAAGCCGCTGAACCTTGCGGCTAGCGGCTTTTTCACGTTTCCGGCCTTATCTGGTAATAACCGGAATCTAAATTGGTGGAGCTGGGGGGATTTGAACCCCCGTCCGGAACCACTCTACCGTCGGTACTACATGCTTAGTCTATCTTTACATTCGCTTGCCAGCTGCGAATAGACACGCCACTAACAAACTAGCCTGATTAGATTTAGTGCTTCAACCCCAGGCAAGGCATCCACACGATCTCTTTTGGGTTTGACCTCTCTTGATCCCCGTCCTAAGAGCGGAGGCTGGGGAGAGAGGGCTCAGAGCAGGTTATTAAGCTGCTAAAGCGTAGTTTTCGTCGTTTGCGACTATTTTTTTGCGGCTTTTTACGAGGCCAACCGCCCCTCGGCATGCACCTTGGGCTTTGCAAATCCCGTCGAATCCAGAATCAGCCCCCAAGAAACTGTCGCCAGTATATCAGAACTTACCGTTGTTAAGCCAGTGGCTTAGCGATTGGCGTTCTTCATGATACGGGCTTTGTCTAACTTCCATTCACGTTCTTTAATGTCATCACGCTTGTCGTGATCTTTTTTGCCTTTCGCTACGCCAATTTTGACTTTACTCCAGGCATTTTTCCAATACATGGACAGCGCGACGACCGTGTAACCTTCACGACTGACGCGACCAAACAGCGACTCCAGCTCACGTTTGTTGAGCAGGAGTTTGCGCGTGCGTATGGGATCACACACCACGTGTGATGACGCCACATTCAGCGGTGTGATGGTGGCGCCAAACAGGTAAGCTTCACCGTTCATGAAGGTGACATAGCTGTCGCTGAGGTTCGCTTTGCCTGCGCGCAGTGATTTGACTTCCCATCCTTGCAGCGCAAGGCCTGCCTCAAATTCTTCCTCAATGAAGTATTCGTGACGGGCGCGCTTGTTCTGCGCAATGGTGGCGGAACCGGGTTTGTATGCTTTTTTCTTTGTCATAGTGCCGTCATTATACTGGATGTCATTGGGAATGAAATCCCCGCCGTGCGTCCGTGTCGTGGTTAATGATATCGTGCGATAAGCTTCGCAGAATTTTTGTCTGTCGGGCTATCAGTGCTATTATTTTGCGCGTTTTATGAATCACGGAAAATAGTATGCCAAAGATAAGTCGTTCCGCACTGGTGCCGTTCAGCGCTGAACAGATGTACAAGCTGGTGAATGATGTCGCTTCCTACCCCGCATTTTTACCGGGCTGCACGGGGAGCCGCGTGCTCTCCTCCTCTGAAGGGGAGATGACCGCCGCAGTAGACGTTTCCAAAGCCGGTATCAGCAAGACATTTACCACACGTAATACGCTGACACACAACCAGAACATCAATATGCAGCTGGTCGATGGCCCTTTCCGTCAACTGGGTGGCGACTGGCATTTTACGCCGCTGAGTGCCGATGCCTGTAAAGTCGAGCTGCATCTGGAATTTGAATTCACCAATGCCTTGATTGAACTCGCTTTTGGCAAAGTATTCAAGGAGCTGGCGGGAAATATGGTGCAGGCTTTCACGCAGCGAGCAAAAGAGGTCTACAGTGTCCGCAATGCAGGTTGATGTGGTCTATGCGTTGCCGGAGCGCCAGTATCTACGCACGGTGACGCTGGAAGAAGGTAGTACGGTTGAGCAGGCGATTGTGGCATCGGGCCTGCTGGAGCTGCGTCATGACATCGATTTACAGGTGAATAAAGTCGGTATCTACAGCCGTTCGGCGAAGCTGGCTGATGTGTTACAGGAGGGTGACCGCGTGGAAATTTATCGTCCACTGATTGCCGATCCGAAAGAGCTACGCCGCCAGCGTGCCGAGCGTTCTAAGAGCAAACCCTGAGTGATGTCGTTGAACGACATAGGGTGTTCCCACCGATTGTTCCGACCGATATGTCCTTACAAAAAACACAGGCAAACCTGAAGTGTTCAGATTTGCCTGCTGTTATACCTGCCATACATCAAACCGCGTGCGTGACGATTTCCCTTAAGTACTCTGCCCATTGTGGGCCTCGCCTTAAAGCACCGCCTGATTGCCAGGATCGTTCATCCTGATTCAACTGAGCAGCGTGGAAAGAGTATTAATCCAGCGCGGGTTTGTTGTTGATGTTGGTTAACACGCCACTGCCGCTGAAGGTCAGCGTCAGCGTCTGTTGTTTTACCGATTCATGACCAGGCTGCTGGCGGAAGATGTAAAACCAGGTATCGCTGCCAAACGGATCCTGCATCATAGGTGTACCCAGCGTATAAGCGACCTGTTGTTTGGTCATGCCGGTGTGAATTTTTGCAACGTCAGCCGGTGCCAGATAGTTTCCCTGATTGATGTCCGGCCGATAGACCACCTTCTCCAGTGTGGAACAACCGGCAGTCAGCATAACAACCACCGCGGCGACGACAGTCAGCGTTTTACAGCGCATAGTGATTACATTCCTTAAGGGCATAGGTTGCCGATGATAATAGACCTTGCAGGACTTGGAAACCTGCAAGGCGATTGTATGACCTCAGGAAGGTAAAAAAGTTGAGCTTTTTTACCTGCGATGCACCTTTCTTGCCCTTATCGGTGGTGGGTTTTAGGCCGCCAGCAGTTCTTTGGCATTCGCCAGCGTGTTTTTGGTCACGGCACTGCCGCCCAGAAGACGTGCCAGTTCTTGTAGCCGGGCGCGCTTATCTAACGGTTGCATCAGCGTTTCTGTTTCTGCGCCGTCCGTCTGTTTACTCACGAAGAAGTGTTGATGACCGCAGCCTGCGACCTGCGGCAGGTGCGTCACGCACATCACCTGCGTGGATTCACCGAGCTGGCGCAGCATTCTGCCGACGATGGCGGCGGTTGGCCCGCTAATCCCCGCATCGACTTCATCGAAGATCATCGCAGGGGTGTCCATCTTCTGCGCGGTGATTACCTGAATAATCAGTGCGATACGCGATAGTTCACCGCCCGATGCTACTTTCGCCAGCGTCTGGTGTGGCTGGCCGGGGTTGGTGGTCACGCGGAATTCGATACTGTCGGCACCGGTAGCCGTCAGGCTGTCCGGCGTAAACTTCACATCAATGGTGAAGTGGCCGTGTGGCATCGCCAGCTCACGCATATTGGTGGTGATGAGCTGGGCCAGCTCGCTGGCGTGGTGCTGACGGCGCACATGCAGTTGTTCTGCGAGGTGCAATGCCTGCTGATGATATTCACCGACGGAAGCACTGAGCGCGTCGTGGTCGCTTTCCTGCTGTTCCAACTGTTGCTGCTCTTCCAGCAGTTGTTGATGGAATGCGGGAAGTGCCTCTGGAGCAACATGGTGCTTGCGTGCCAGCGCGAGCTGACGTGACAGGCGCTGCTCCAGTTCATACAGTCGAATAGGGTCGAGATCCATCTGTTCGCTGTAATGGCGCAGTTCATCGCTGGCTTCGCTAAGCTGAATGCCCGCTTCTTCGAGCATGGACAGCACGCCAGACAGCTTGTCATCCATACTGATGAGTTCGCCAAGCTGGTGTTTTACGCTGTGCAGCATGCTGATGATGTTCTGCTCTTCGTCTTCGCTCAGCAACTGCATGGCCTGCTGGCTCATCGTCAGTAGCTGGCCGCTATTCGCCAGACGCTTGTATTCAACGTCAATCTGTTCATATTCGCCGGGCTGTGGCGCGAATTCATTCAGCTCTTTTAATTGATATTGCAGTAGTTCTCGGCGCGCTTCGCGCTCAATCGCTGCCTGTTGCAGCTGCGCCAGTGCACGGCAACTTTGGTGCCATTGATGCCAAACTTGCTGCATAGCCACCAGCAACTTCGGTTCATCGGCATAGGCATCCAGCAGGTGTTTTTGATGATCGGGGCGCAGCAGTAGCTGATGAGCATGCTGGCCGTGTACCTGAATCAGGTGCTGGCCGAGTTCACGCAGTTGAGACAGCGGCACGGCGGTGCCGTTAATAAAGCCACGCGAGCGGCCATCGGCGCTAATGACGCGACGTAGCAGGCACTCGTTGCTGTCATCCAACTGGTTTTCTTCCAGCCACTGACGTGCCGTTGGCGTATCCGCCAGCGCAAAGCGGGCGCAAATATCGGCGCGGGCAGCACCCGGCCTGACCATGCTGGCGTCAGAACGATTTCCCAGACATAAACCGAGGGCATCAATCGCAATAGATTTCCCCGCACCGGTTTCCCCGGTGATAACGCTCATTCCTGACTGAAAATCGATTTCTAATTCGCGCACGATGGCGAAGTTACTGATAGTGAGTTGCGCCAGCATGATAAGCCCCTGTATGTAATCACATGTGATTACATACAGTATAAACTGGTTTTATATACAGTAAAGTAGCTGGATAGAATTTTAGAATAATTTTTTTGACCAGCCGAGTTTTGAGCTTAGTGTATTGAAATAACTGTAATTTTTTGGATGAATCAGATTTAGGTGGTGCTCGCTACGGCGAATGAGCACTTCTTCGCCTTCCTGTACAGGTAACGCAATCTGGCTGTCGCAGCTGATTTCCAGGTCATTGGTAATGCAGGAAAACTTCAGCCGGATCGTACTGCTGCTGTTGATGACCAGCGGACGGGCTGACAGCGTATGCGGGAACATAGGCACCAGTGCGATGGCATCCAGCGACGGCGTCAGAATCGGGCCGCCAGCGGAAAGTGAATAGGCGGTTGAGCCCGTGGGGGTGGCGATAATCAGGCCATCTGAACGTTGGGAGAAGGCGAATTTGTCGTCAATATAGACTTCAAATTCAATCATATGGGCGACTTTCCCCGGGTGAAGCACCACTTCATTAATGGCGGTACTGATGCTGTCGGGCTGGTTGGCGCGGCAAACGTGCGCTTCCAGCATGAAGCGTTGTTCGCTCAGATAATGGCCGTCGAGCACGTCAGAAAGCTGCTGCTGCGCATGGTCAGGGTCGAGATCGGTTAGAAAACCGAGGTTGCCACGGTTAACACCGATCACCTTGATGTCATAGCGCGACAGCACGCGCGCTGCGCCGAGCATATTGCCGTCACCGCCGACGACAACCGCCAGATCCGCCTGCTGGCCGATGTCGGCAAGACTCCCCGTCGGCACGTCTTTCAGATTCAGTTCGCGGGCGATCTGCTGCTCGATCAGAACCGAGTAACCTTTGTCGGTGAGCCAGTGGTAAAGCATCTCATGCGTTGCCAGCGCCGTTGGGTGGCGCGGATGGCCGACAATGCCAATACAATTAAACGGCCTGTTCATTGTAAGCGGTGTGTTCATTGCTGTTTTGTCCTCAGCGTGGTGTATCGGCAGCGACTGGAACCAATATATGACGGGTTCCCTTGAATCCCCGATTTTGATCCCCATAATAAGCAACTAGCGAGATTAATGCTAAACCGCGGAGAATTTCATGAGTAGTAAAGAACAGAAAACGCCTGACGAGCAAGTGCTGGATCAAAAGGAAGCAGCAAAAGGGCAGCAAGCGGATGCCGCGCCAGAGACGGCAGACGTAGCTGACCCGCGTGATGCGCGCATCGCCGAACTGGAAGCCCAGTTGAGCGAACTGCAACAGCGTGAGCGTGACAATATGCTTCGTGTTCGTGCTGAAGCGGATAACGTTCGCCGCCGTGCGGAAATGGATGTTGAGAAAGCGCATAAATTTGCGGTAGAAAAATTTGCCAGCGAAATGCTGCCAGTTATCGATAACCTGGAACGCGCGCTGGATACGGCAGATAAAGCCAATGAATCACTGGCTGCGATGATTGAAGGGGTTGAACTGACGCTGAAATCATTGCTGGATGCAGTCCGCAAATTTGGTATTGAGGTTGTCGGTGATGTAAACGTACCGTTTAACCCAGAAGTGCATCAGGCAATGACGATGTTACCTTCGGCCGATCACCAGCCGAACCATGTCATGATGGTCATGCAAAAAGGCTATACGCTGAATGGCCGTTTGCTGCGTCCGGCGATGGTTGCGGTATCAAAAGCACAAGACTGATCGTTTTTGCTTTTACGCGCTGTATTTACAACGTGGCTTCATTTCCAAACCCCGTGCCCTGCATGGGGTTTTTTGTTTATATTTTGTTAAGGTTTGTTTGATAAAAAAGATGTTTTTTAGGTTTTGAATGACTCATCATCTTTAACTATCAAAAGAATTGGTATCACCTCTCTAAATGCACTTGATAATCATTATCGTTTCTGTGAGAGTAGTAAAACACCAGTGTTAGAAGGGTCATACTATGCCGGGTAGCCGTGTTATTGAATCAACAAGCCGTACATCAAGGAAGGTTAAACTTTCTCTGATGGGGCCGGCGTTTATCGCGGCGATTGGTTATATCGATCCGGGTAATTTTGCCACAAACATCCAGTCTGGCGCAGCCTATGGCTATACGCTGCTGTGGGTGGTGGTGTGGGCGAACCTGATGGCGATGCTAATCCAACTGTTGTCCGCCAAACTGGGGATCGCAACGGGTAAGAATCTGGCAGAACATATCCGCGATCGCTTTCCGCGCCCGGCCGTTTGGGCCTATTGGGTGCAGGCCGAAATTATTGCGATGGCGACCGATCTCGCAGAGTTTATCGGTGCGGCGATTGGTTTCAAACTCCTCTTGGGCGTGTCGTTGCTGGAAGGCGCGATCCTTACCGCTATTGCCACTTTCCTGATTTTAATGCTGCAACAGCGCGGCCAGAAGCCGTTGGAGATGGTCATCGGTGGTCTGCTGCTGTTTGTTGCGGCGGCGTATATTGTCGAATTGGTCTTCTCTCAGCCTGAGTTGTCCGCGTTAGCCAAAGGCATGGCAATGCCTAGTCTGCCGACCTCCGATGCCGTGCTGCTGGCAGCGGGCGTGCTGGGGGCGACCATTATGCCGCATGTGATTTACCTTCATTCTTCCCTGACGCAGCACGAAGGCAGCCATACTCGTGCTGAGCGTTATTCGGCAACGAAAGTCGATGTCGCGATTGCGATGACCATCGCCGGATTCGTCAATCTGGCGATGATGGCGACGGCGGCGGCAGCCTTCCATTTCAGCGGCAATCAGGATATCGCCGATCTGGATAAAGCCTACCTCACGCTGGAGCCGCTGTTGGGTAAAGCCGCTGCGGTGATCTTCGGTCTGAGTCTGGTGGCTGCTGGCCTGTCTTCTACCGTTGTTGGCACGCTGGCGGGCCAAGTGGTAATGCAGGGATTCGTGCGCTTCCACATCCCGCTGTGGGTGCGCCGCACCGTGACGATGTTGCCGTCGTTTATCGTGATCCTGTCCGGTATGGATCCAACGCGCGTGCTGGTGTTGAGTCAGGTGGTGCTGAGCTTCGGGATTGCGCTGGCGCTGGTTCCACTGCTGTCCTTCACGGGTAACCGTGAACTGATGGGGACAATGGTCAACGGAAAATGGGTACAGCGCATTGGGCAACTCATTGTCGTGCTCGTGGTTTCCCTGAATATGTATCTGCTCATTGATACGATGTTGGGGATATAGATCCGAGACGCATTCATCTCAACCGGAACTGCGCTACATTATCGATCCAACATGACTTTACCAACGTAGTGTGGCCCTTCCCATATCGTCCATTCGCTAATGCGAGAGAGTGTTTCAAGTTGTTCTGAGGATGAGATAACGGTAACTCTGGCTGAGATCGTTTCTCCCGGGGCGACCTCACCGTCAAAATGGAATTGCCCCATAAAGAATGTTCCGCTAGCCGGATCTTTATGGTTAGGTCGATAGCCAGAGCTGCAGGGAGTACGTCTCGCTGATTCAGCGCTTAAACATAGTCGTACCTGAAATACAGCAGTTTCATGTTCGTTCATCGCGACACCAGTTCAGAAAAATCGTTAACAGCTCAGCCAGATTACCGACGCCACAAAAGCCAATAAATTGCAGCTTCTCCGTTTTACAGAATATCCAGTCGCTGCCTTCTGGATGTGTACCACGACTTGTAGCTGTAAAAGGCTTATCAGCAAGTGAGGTTTCAGCCAGATCGATTTTTACTCTCCAGCCTGGGTTGTCCAGTGTATCGATGCTAATGCCGAATGTGTTCTCCCACTTCCCGTTACACTGCGCCTGATACCACCGTTGAATCTCCTGTAACTCGTTCATTAATCATTGTCTCATGAGTATTCAATATGGGGTTTATTCATGGTTTGCTGGTGTTTTAGCATCGGGAAAGATTTCCTGTAATTCCACTCGCTTGCAGATGACAAATCCAGAATCAAACACCAATGCTTTAACGTCCCTTTTCATTTCAACGGATGGAACGAAGTGGGTTGTAAGTACGCTGGATAATGCTTCTTGATAAGCATCCAGTAAGGGTTTAGGCCCCTGCGCGAGTAATCCATTGCCATTATTGCCGAATGTCGGCTCGTCCTGATGCCGATAAGCGTTGATATAGCGGCTCATTGGGCGCCAGTCGTTGAGCATGCGTGTGTGAACACTCCATACTCGCCCAAGTAGTTCGTAGCTTGATGCTGTTGCTGTGGTGGAATAGTACAAGCCACCTCTCGGCGCGTTGTAGTCCCACAATAGTGGATGCTGATCGGTAAAGGTCAGCTCGCCTGAACTAGAAGGTTGAATGTCATGTTCGACAACGCCATTACAGCAAATAGTGAAATGGCGCAGATAAGATTCATGTTGCTCGCAGTATACGGAGTAATTGTGTTGCTCGTCATAACGCCAGTTATCGCAGCAAAAATGAATCGTTAGCGTGTTTGCGTTGGTGTACTGCACGCTGGAAATATAGCCGTTTAAATCGTCGTATAGCGCATCGACTAGCTGTTCAATATCCATATTTTTTATCCTTTAAGCTGTGGATTCCCAGAAGAAGTGCAGGTATTCCTGTTCATATTCGGCAAATACGGATACCAGCATATCAGTGTCTGCCTCATACATCAGCAAAGCCCCGAGAAAGGGGAATATGCTAAGGGGAATGCAGGAGGTTGTTTCAATTCGCTGCAATAATTCTCGACCAGTGTGTTAAATGTGGACTCGTCTATGCGTTTAAAATCAGCGTTTATCAGGTAGTTTTCGAGATTATTCGAACCCTCTGTCCATTCTGTATAAATCCAGAATCGCAGTCCGTTATCCATAGCTGCTTTCGGGGCTCTGCTTATACAAATACCCTGTTCAGATTCGACTGAAGTAAAATCTGCTGCGATATAGCGCTGTACAGAAAATCTGGGGTAAACGATATCTAATAATGTCGTTCCAGATCGGTTTTTCAGGAATGAGATTAACGCATCATGGTTAAACATGGTTAATCCGCATCCGATTTCTCGGAAGGTTTTCCTGCGGCCTTCCTCAGCTCCGTCACCGGCACGCCGCCGATCCCCCAGTTGTCCGTTTCGACTTCATCAATCACCACCACGGTGGTTTTGGGGTTTTGTTTAGCACATCGACCAGTAGTTGGGTTACGCCCTCAATCAACTGACGTTTTTGTTCAGCAGTAGCGCCTTCATTGGTGATTTTGATGTTGACGTATGGCATGTGTTCTCCGGGATTAGGGTTGTGGTCGACGGTAAGGGAAGCAGAGCCCTGCCGCGATGAAAAGTGCTGCTGCGCTGCACAGAATGGCTGGTGCGACAGCGTTGTTATTCGTTAAGGCACTGGTGAGCAGCGGGCCAAGAATTTGGCCAATGCCGTAAGTGAGCGTCACCAGACCAAGTAGGTTGATGCTGTGTGGCACGCGTAACCGTTTGGCTAAGGGCATCACCAGCGACGTTGTTCCCATAAAGGTAGCACCAAAGCCGACACAGCTGAGTATTAACGCCGTGGGCGAGTGACTGAATAGCGTCAGTAGGACGCATACGCCCTGAATGAGCAGGTTTGCCGTTAGGCAGGGCAACGTTCCCCAGCGACTGGCGGCCCACAGCCAGAAAAAACAGCCGGGAATGATGGCCAGCCCAACCAGTGACCAGAGATGAAGAGATACACGTGGCATACCCAGTGCAGTCACTATCAACGGCAGATAGGTGGCGATGATGATGTACCCGAACCCTGCAAGACCATACAGCAATGCAAGTCGCCTCCAACCAAGCTGAGGCGGCTCATCACTATTCGCCATAGTTTGTGGTGCGACGCTGGATTTAGGCGGCGAAAGGATAAGTAAGGCGAGCAAAAGCAATGCTGAAAGCAGCGCGGCTCCCCACCATAATAGCTCGGCGGTGAGGGCATAATGCCGTCCGATGATGATGTATTCATTGCCTAACACGATCCCTACGCCTACTCCGGCGTAAAGCGAGGCGATAATGCGAGCCTGTCTGGTGTGGTGCAAAATGGCCAACGAGCCGAAGATCATCATCGCCGCACTGGCGATCCCGGCGAGGAAACGAATAACCATAACCAGTGTTGTGCTGGTGGTCATCGCCATCGCGAGAAGTAAAACGCCGGTTGCGGCGGCGGCGCTAAACAGCAAGAACATCGGTTGAGAGGCTGAAGCGCGACGGCTGAAAGAGAAAAGCAGGCTGCCGAACAGATAGCCAGCGTAGTTCGCGCTGGCAATATAGGAAAGTTGGCCGAAGGTGAAACGGCCTTCTTCCAGCATCACGGGCAGCATCGGCGTATACAAAAAACGCCCAAGCCCCATACCTAACGCCAGTACGAGCGTCCCGAAAAGGGCAAGAGTCAGCGTATCCGAGAGAGGAATAAGGCGAGAGCGATCCATCATGCGACAACCCAAAGTACAGAGAACATATCGTTATCCTGCCCGTTTTCTCATCAAATAAAAGTGAATAGTCGTGAGCAGGTTGATGACGCAACGAGAACGTTTTGTGGCCGTGATGTGGAGGGAAGGGCACAGCTGATATACCACGCTCGACGCTATTGGATCGATTTTCTGATGTCGGGTTTTTACTGCGGTCACGGCTAAGCGATGGTTTTACTGAACGCATCGACGGCAACAATCGCGTGGGTGACGTCTTCAGCCGTTATTCCCGTTAGGCATGCGTTTTCCTGCCCGTTTATGCCTGAATTAAAAGGGGATATGATGGCCCGGCTGTTATACATGAAATGAGTCCCTCCCACCATCGATCGTCGAGGTGTTTGCATGTCGTCTCCTATTGATATCGTCGAAAAGAAGCTGCTGTCCGACCACTGGTTTATCCTTCATAAATATGTTTTTGATTTAAAAGAAAGAATGGCGGCGTAGTGCGCCAGATTCGTGAGGTTTACGACCGTGGTGATGGCGCGACGATTCTGTTGTACAACCGGGCGAAAGGCACGGTGATCCTGACGCGGCAGTTCCGCATTCCTACCTACGTCAACGGTAACGAAAGCGGCATGCTGCTGGAAGCGTGCGCGGGTTTACTGGACGATCATTCGCCCGAAGAGTGCATCCGCAACGAAGCGATAGAAGAGACCGGTTATGCGGTCGGCACCGTTGAGAAGCTGTTTGATGCCTATATGTCGCCCGGCGGTGTCACAGAACGGCTGCACTTCTTTGCTGCCGAATACGATGAATCGCTACGGGATAATTCGGGCGGCGGTGTAGAAGATGAAGATATCGAAGTGCTGGAATTGCCGTTCAGCGAAGCCGTCGCAATGATGAACGATGGTCGGATTAAAGACGGCAAAACCATCATGCTGCTACAGCACGCGATCATCCGCGGTTGGTTTGCCAAGGCGTAGCATGTTTTGCGGCACACGGGTATCCCCATGTGCCGCTTGATTTGGTGTGGTAACGCTTTCATTTTCGCGTAATTACATGGTGACGGTGTGATTATGGTTAATATTAGCTGAACAGCCTTTTTTACTTTCATTTTTATTTTATTTTCAATTGCATATGGTGTTTTTTGTTCTTATTTTGATCGTTTTTATCGGCTGGCATGGGCTTTATGGAAGGAAAATTTTCCTGAATTTTTTGTATTCAGATCGAATATTTAGTCATTTCTCTCCCTGTTGTGTGACCCGTATCACCGGATGAAAGAATGTAAGCGGTGTAACTCGTTGCTTCATTATGCAGTAACTCATATTCTCTCTTTACAAAAAGTAAAGAAGGACTGCTCTGATGAAGATCAAGAATAAAGTATCTACCCTATTTGCAGTTTCATTCCTCACGCTGGGTTTATCGAGTCATAGTCTGGCTGCTGAAGTCACCGTGTGGGCCTGGGATCCTAATTTCAATGTTGCGGCAATGCATGAGGCATCGTCGATATATAAAAAAGCTGACCCCAGTTTCAGTCTGAAAGTGATCGATTCAGGTAAAGAGGATATTGAGCAGAAACTAAATACCATGTTGGCTTCAGGGGTTAAAAACTCTCTTCCCGATATTGTGCTTATTGAAGATTATAATGCTCAGAAATATCTTCAGGCTTATCCTGATTCGTTTATCCCATTGCAGGATGCCATCGATTATAGCCAGTTTGCGCCTTATAAAACGAAAGTGATGACGGTAGGGAATAAGGTATACGGTGTGCCTTTTGATTCCGGTGTGGCGGGAATGTTTTATCGACTCGATTATCTGGAGGCTGCCGGATATAAAGAGAGTGATATGGTGAATATTACCTGGGATAAATATATTGAGATCGGTAAGCAGGTAAAAGCGAAAACTGGCATTGATATGCTGACCTACGATATGAACGATGTGGTTCTTCCTCATATTATGATGCAGTCCGGTGGAGAATGGTTCTTCGATAATCAAGGGCAACTCAATCTCACCAAAAACAATGCACTGAAAGAAACATTAAAAACGATTAAAGCGATTAATGACGCGAAAATTGCCCGTCCTATCTCCGGTTGGTCGAGTTTTGTCGGGAGTTTTAATGCCGGAAAATCGGCGAGTGTGGTTTCTGGTGTATGGGTGATTGGTTCCATTAAAAGCGCGGAAGATCAGAAAGGAAAATGGCGTGTCGCGCCGATCCCGCGGTTGAACCTCGACAAGGCGGTACATGCCTCCAATCAGGGGGGCTCAAGCTGGTATGTCTTAAAGGGTGGCAAAAATACGAAACAGGCGATTGAGTTTTTGCAGAAAACCTTCGCGGCGGATAGCAATATGTATCAAACCCTGTTGGTTGATCGTGGTGCGCTCGCCACCTTCCTTCCAGCCACTTCCGGCCCTGCTTACGCAGTGCACGATCCGTTCTTTGGCGGGCAAGCCGTGTTCGCTGATTTTTCTAAATGGGTGACTGAAATCCCACAGGTCTCCTACGGTATGTATACCCAGGAAGTGGATAACGCCATTGCTGCTGAAATACCTGCATTACTGAAAGGCGATTCTGTCGATGACGTTTTAAAACGCGCCGAAACGACATTAAAAAATCAGATTATGCAGTAGCGAGTGTGAGCTTGAGGGCGGGAAGCCCTCAAGCATTTCTCTCCAGAAATCGATGGTGTGATAATGATGTATAAACCTAAAATGAATAGGCTTTATAACATCAACGGCTGGGCTTTTGTCGCTACCGCCGTTGGGTTAATTGCCTTAATGACGATATACCCTATTTTCAAATCACTGTGGCTCTCTTTTCAGTCTGGCCGTGGTGTGGTGACTCAATTTGTTGGCCTGGGAAATATCATTCGTTTATTCAATGATCCTATGTTCAAAACGGCACTGTGGAATACGCTGACGTTTCTGGTAATCCAAGTTCCCATTATGATTTTATTATCATTGGCTATTTCTTCCTGTTTGAATTCGTCTCAGCTTAAATGTCGCCAGTGGTTTAGAATAGCGATCTTTTTACCCTGTGTGACCTCACTGGTTGCCTACTCAATTCTTTTCAAAAGTATGTTTGAGCTGGATGGGGTGATTAATTCATTCTTGCTGTTTATTCATGTTATTGACGATCCGATTCCGTGGCTATCCGATCCTTTCTGGGCGAAGGTGACCATCATTATCGCCATTACATGGCGTTGGACGGGATATAATATGATATTCTATCTTTCCGCGATGCAGAATATTGATAAGTCGATTTATGAAGCCGCCCGAGTTGATGGTGTCAGCCCTATTAAGCAATTCTTCTTCATTACGATCCCCTTACTGAAACCGGTTATTCTTTTTACCAGCGTGACCTCAACCATTGGTACATTACAGCTGTTTGATGAAGCGATGAATATCACGAATGGCGGCCCGGCAAATGCGACGCTGACGTTATCGCTTTATATTTATAACTTGTCATTCAAGTTTGTGCCTAATTTTGGCTATGCGGCAACGGTTTCGTACGTCATTGTTGTTTTCTCAGCAATATTGGCACTGATTCAGTTTAAAGCAGCACGGAAGGGATGAGATGAGAAAAAGTAACGTTAACAGCATACTCATGCATATTTTTCTCGTGCTGATGAGCATTTTTTCGCTTTTCCCTTTCTATTGGATGGTGGTGTCGAGCACGAATAGCACCAGCCAAATCAACATGGGGAAATTCACGTTTGGCGATCAATTATTGGTCAACTTTACCAATCTGACGAGCCAGGTGGATCTGGCGCTGGTGTTCTGGAACACGTCAAAAATTGCGTTGATCAGTACGGTGTCAACGCTTGTCGTGTGCTCTATCGCAGGCTATGCGTTTGAAATTTATGCCAGCAAGAATCGTGAACGTGTCTATGTGGCGCTATTAACGACGATGATGATCCCGTTCGCGGCGTTAATGATCCCGCTCTTCACCATGTTTGGTAAGGCTGGCTTACTGGATACACACTTTGCCGTGATCATGCCGACAGTGGCCGGGGCCTTTATTATTTTCTACTTTAGGCAGTGTACTAAAACGTTCCCGAGAGAGTTGATTGATGCTGCACGTGTGGAAAGCGTCGCTGAGTGGAAAATTTTCCTGTACGTCTACGTGCCGATTATGCGTGCGAGTTATTCCGCTGCTTTTATTATTGTTTTCATGACGTCGTGGAATGCCTTTCTCTGGCCGCTTATTGTCCTTCAATCTAATGAATTAAAAACGATCAATCTGGTGCTATCGAGTTTTGCTTCCGCTTATTCTCCAGATTTCGGATTGATTATGGTTGGAACGGTTATTTCTACACTTCCCAGTTTACTTATCTTCTTTGCCATGCAGAAGCAATTTATCGCCAGCATGACGGGAGCGGTAAAGTAATACGCTCTCAATGGAAAATTAAAGTTTGAGGTTCACATGGCTGATATTTTACTAAAAAATATAGTGAAGCGTTACGATAAGACGGAGACGATCCATCGTATCAATCTTGAAATTAATTCTGGCGAGTTTGTGGTATTCGTTGGCCCATCGGGATGCGGTAAATCGACGTTGCTGAGAATGATCGCTGGACTGGAAGAGATCACGGATGGCGAAATTCATATTGATAACCGTTTAGTTAACCATTTTGATCCCGCAGAGCGAGGGATTGCGATGGTTTTCCAATCCTATGCGCTGTACCCGCATATGACCGTGGCTGAAAACATGGGATTTGGGTTAAGAATGAATGGGCACCCCAAAGCCGAAGTCGAAAAATGGTGCGTAAGGCGGCGATGACGCTTCAGCTCGAAGGATTGTTGGATCGTACTCGAAACAACTGTCCGGTGGCCAACGCCAGCGCGTTGCGATTGGGCGAGCCATTGTACGCGATCCTAAAGTGTTCTTATTCGATGAGCCGCTATCGAACCTCGACGCCGAATTACGTGTGGAAATGCGTTTGCAGATTGCCCGGCTGCACCAGGAAATGCGTAACACCATGATCTATGTGACGCACGACCAGGTGGAAGCGATGACGCTGGCGGATAAAATCGTGGTGTTGAACAAAGGATATATTGAGCAGGTTGGCACACCGATGGAGCTCTACCATAAGCCGGAGAATCTTTTTGTTGCCGGTTTTATCGGTTCGCCGAATATGAACTTTCTACCAGGTGAAGTGTTACAGGTCGAAGGGAATAACGTGAGTATCTTGATCAATCAGCTCAATACACTTTCCATTAATCTTGCTCACCACGGATTGCACACCGATCAGAAAATTACTGTGGGTATTCGCCCTGAACACCTGAGTATTGATCCGAATGGGGGAAATGTCAGCTTGTCGATCAATAGTGAGGTCACTGAAAGGCTGGGTAATGCCACGTATATTTTTGGGGCTTACTCTGGTGTGAGCCATTTCAAGGTGCATTTGTCGGGTGACAACAGTATTGCGCCTTACTCAACGATTCCGCTGACATGCCGTAGTGAAAATTTGCATTTCTTTGATGAAAACGGAAAACGAATTAATTAAAAAATAAATGTCTGTCATGGTGAGAATAACGCCATATAAAACGGCATGCAGAATAAGTGAAAAATCAGGAAATTAGCCAAGCAGCCATTAATATTGGCTGCTTGATTCTTATGTGAGATTTATTTCTATAAATCTCGCACGCTATTCTTGAATCTGTACCTGGGTATTTATGTCATCAATACCATTTAAGAGTGTTACCTCAAGGAGAAATGAATGAAAAAGAATAATTATTCAGGAATGATCTCTGTATTGTTAATGCTATTTATAGGGTTCATGGCAACCAGTCTGGCTAAAGCGGCACAGCCGTTTGCTTATGGCGCAGATATTGGTTGGGTAAAGCAATTGGAAGATCGGGGAGTCACCTGGCGTGACGATACCGGAGCCCAGCGTGATGTATTGCAGATATTGCGCGATCACGGCATAAACGCTGTGCGGTTGCGTATTTTTGTTAACCCCGATCCCAGTGCGCTATGGCATAAAGATAATACGACCTGGACGCTGCTCGGCTATACGGATAAAACTCGTGTGGTAGCAGCCGCACAGCGTGCGAAAGCGATGGGAATGCGCGTCATGGTGGATTTCCACTACAGCGATGTTTTCGCCGATCCTGGTCATCAAATCAAGCCTGCTGCGTGGGCGAATTACAATCTTAGCCAATTAACGACGGCCGTTTATAATCACACTTATGAGGTGATGGGTGCGTTGATATCCGCAGGCGTGACGCCTGAATGGGTGCAGGTCGGCAACGAAATGAACCCGGGAATTTTACTACCGGAAGGCAGTACCAGTCGGTTTGCCAATTTAACGCAGCTACTGAATGCGGGCTATGATGCAGTTAAAGCGGTCAGCCCTTCCTCTAAGGTGATCAGCCACTTGGCGCATGGGAATAATAATTCAAACGCTCGCTGGTTTTTTGACAACTTCCTCACCACGCACGGTGGGAAAACCGATGTGATTGGCTTTTCATTCTACCCCTATTGGGAGGGGAAGAATTATTGGGAGCTCACTGGCGCACTGGCTAGCAATCTCAATGATATGGCGAGCCGCTATGGTAAAGAAGTCATGGTTGTTGAAGTTGGCGGACTGGAAACTAACCCGACAGACAGCTACTGGACGATTAGGGATACAATTAATCTGGTTAAAGCGGTGCCGGGAAATAAAGGGATTGGGGTTTTTTATTGGGAACCTGCGGGTAATGCCAGCGTGTTGCCGGATGGCTATGCATTAGGGGCGACGACGCGCGTTTCAAACAATGTATTGCAATTTACCCGGGCACTGGATGCCTTTGCCGAATCACAAATCAATTTTATCACTGGAACACGTTATAAGATCGCGAATCGGCACAGCGGTAAATCGCTCAATGTCGTGGGTGGTTCGCATGAAGATAGCGCATGGCTTGAACAATACAGCGATGGCAACTGGGACAGCCAGCGTTTTTATTTTAACGCGATTGGTAATGGTTATTTTAATCTGGTGAATGTTAATAGTGGAAAGTACATCGATATTGCCTCCAGTGCCAATGATGAAGGGGCGCAAATTATCCAAATGTATAACACCGGCCATTTTAGCCAGCAATGGCTGATTTTAGACGCGGGTGATGGCTATTATAAAATCATGAATAGAAATAGCAGAAAGCTTTTGGATATTAGCAGTCGTTCGACGGAGAATGGCGCATCCGGTATTCAATGGAATGATAACGGAGGATGGAATCAGCTGTGGAAAATAACCGCTAATTGATGCTTTCTGGCCGCTGATTCATAAGGGTAGGGAAAAGGTCAGAAATAGCAGAGACGTATTATAAACGGACATTGTTATATCGTGCTGAGTGTGAAGCTTTCGCGCCAGACCATCTCATAACCAACCTGTACGTGTTTTTATAATAGCGTCCCGCTACCAGCTCTAAAAACAGATCGACGGCGGCTTCGCCCATTTCAGTAGGGTAGAGCCGCATTGTCGTCAAGCTGGGGTTGAGATGCTGTGCCGT
Source organism: Pectobacterium sp. PL152 (assembly GCA_021907015.1). Classification (GTDB taxonomy): domain Bacteria; phylum Pseudomonadota; class Gammaproteobacteria; order Enterobacterales; family Enterobacteriaceae; genus Pectobacterium. The sequence continues at coordinate 3,494,811 of CP091064.1, forward strand.
GGGGATATCATTCATCCCGATCACTTTTATTTGCCTGGGAATGGCAATGCCTTTCTCTTGAATCGCCCGGTACACGCCAATCGCGATAATGTCCGTTGCGGCGAACACGACATCAGGCCACTCTTTTTGTTGCAGCAACTCATTCATCGCCTGATAGCCAGACTCAATACAGAATAGCTGGCTGACCTTGCATCGCGACTCGTGGTAGATACCGTATTGTTGGGTTATCTCTTGAAATACATGCAGTCGGCTCTCATTGTTCCCGATAAATGCGGGGCGCTGAGCGCCGCTCTTAACAATGTAATGTAATACTTCGCGTGCAGCCGCTTCCCGATCAAAAAGCACGGCATCACATTTTTATCGAGGGGCGCAGAATCGATAAAGATCAGGTTTTTATTTAATGAATAGATTAAGGCGATATCGCTATCGCTAAAGTGCCCTACGCAAATGATCGCCTGCGCCTGAGCTAAAGTATGGCTGTTGGAAGATAAATTGGTGGTGAAGAAATTGCGTAGCGAAATATTAAAATGGTGGCAGCGGTTTTCTATACCAATACGCATGGCGGTGAAATAAGGGTCGTTGAGTTCTTCTGAGGGCGTAAGAAAATGGACGACAGCGAGGTTTAATACATTGTCATTATCCATTTTGAAATGAGAGCGTACCACAAGCGAGTTCTCTAACCTTTTTTCTGCTGCTTACGTTGTGTCGGCGATAAATATGCCAGCTCATGGGCAATTTTCTTGATGAGTTGACGCTTTTCTTTGGTGATGGACAGGCTGGGATCGTTATTCAGCACGCGAGAAACGGTTGAGGCTGCCACTCCGGCTTTTTGAGCGATATCTGTAATCGTTGCCACAAAAATTTTCCATAATTTGCCTATGAGGCTGATAGTAGCCAATGCCTTATGGATTGAACATGCCCAGTAACCAAAAATGCGATAAAACCTTCAGTAATCGCCGTGTCACCCGCGTGGGCTGTATCCTGTCCCGACGGGCTGTCAGGGATGGGTTCTTGTGCCTGTTGTACTTGTGAGGTCATCAGAACGACGACGTGCCGCAGCGGTAGGAAAACCACTTATCAATCTATCGCCTGGTGGAAGCGCTTTATTGTTCCGGGGTGATGCGGACGATATGAATAATCAGGTACAGCATTTCATCGTTAGAGATGTCGATGTTGAGCAGGTTGTGAATATAGTCTTTGATCAGTCGGCTACATTTGTACGCATCAGGGTACTCTTTGGTCACCTGTTCAAAAATAAAGTCATCATTGGAGTGAATCAGGCTATTTTCTAACAGACGCTGAATGAAGAATTGCATGTGCGTCAGGAAGCGAGAGTAGTTAATCGACTCTTTATCAATCACGATATGGAAGTTGTACTGAATGATATTAAAGATATCTTTCAGCATTTTGACCGACTGGAGCGTGTTCTCCATATTCTGGACATCGGTTTGGGCGTTGACCAAATGGAAAGCGATATTGCCCGCTTCTTCTTCGGGTAATTCCAGATTCATTTGCTGGTTAATGTCGCTGAGCGCCCGTGAGGCAATCGCAAACTCCTGCGGATAAAATCGTTTTACTTCATACAGCAGACGGTTTTGTATGCTGATGCCTTTGCGGTAACGCTCAATCGCAAAGCTGATGTGGTCGATCAGCGTAAAAAGACCTGTTCGCTCAAGCGACCATGGAGTTGTCGATTCGCATCGTCAATAATCTTATTCACGATGTGAACATATTCTTCCGCGACGTGCTCAATCAGGCGGGCAAATTCGCGTGGCGATGTCCCATCCTTGAGAATAAAGGTCTTCTCAATTTTGGCCGGATCGAGAATATCGCCGGTTTTGCTGTTAAAACCGATCCCTTTCCCCATGACAATGATTTCGTTGTTATCTGCATCGGAAGATAACACCAGGCTATTGTTCAGTATTTTTATTGCTTTTATCGGTTCAGCCATCATGCGTTTCTTGAGTGATATCAGTGGGAGCGTCAGTAAAATAATAACCCATTTCTTCTCTTTCAGGTTGCGGGGGCGTTTTCCCGCAACATGAGTGATTCAGAGTGAGCTCATCCCTGTTTTAACAGAATGTACTGGGGCGTCAGTATTAAGATTCCCCAGGAAATAGCTGTGCGCCATTTGATGCGATGACGCTTTGATACCAGTAAAAACTTTTCTTTTGATACGGCGCAGATCTTTCAGATCGAATTCGTCGCGGTTCACATAGATAAATCCGTAGCGCTTACCGTAGCCCTGATGCGTGCTGACCACATCGATCGCCGACCACGGGCAATAACCAATCAGATCAACGCCATCGCTGATGGCGAGCTGCATCTGTTCAATATGGCGGGCAATAAAATCGATGCGGTATTGATCGTCGATCGTGCCATCGGCTTCCAGCTTATCCGGTGCGCCCATGCCATTTTCCGTAATCAGGATCGGCAGATGATAGCGTTCGTAGGTTTTACGCAGTGTTAAGCGTAGACCCACGGGATCGATAACCCAACCGTAAGGCGTTTTATCGACGTGTGGATTGTCTGCCGCACGATAGACGCCGGGCTCGCCTAGCATGATTTGCTGATCGCCCGCGCGGGCGCTGACATCCGATGCATCGCCTTTGCTGGCGGCAATGGTGGCGGTGGAGTAGTAGTTAATCGCCACGTAGTCGGGCTTTCCTGATTGCAGGATCTCGTCATCGCCGGGCAATGTCTCCGGCGCCAGACCGCGATCTTCCAGATAACGCCAGGCCAGCGCGTTGTAGCGGCCGTGTACCGCGACATCCAGAAAGCTCCAGCAGCGCAGCGTTTCCCAGTTGTGCGCGGCGATGGCATCTTCCGGCTTGCTGGTGGCCTGATACATGGAGGTGGTGTTGATTGCCGGACCGATCAGGCCGTTGGGGGCGAGTTCGTGGCACAGCGCCATCACCTGCGCCTGCGCCAGCATCATGTGGTGATTCTGCTGATAAAGCGCCTTTTAGACGGCAAAACGCCGCCTTCCGGCAGGCCAATCGCTCCGGGGTGCAGAATCATGGTGTTCTGCTCGTTAATCGTCAGCCAGTATTTCACTTTATCGCCGAAATGGGTAAAGAGCGTCCGGGCGTAGTGAACAAAAGCGTCAATTGTCGCGCGATTCTGCCAGCCGCCTTGTGCCTCAAGGCAATAAGGCAAATCGAAGTGGTAGAGCGTGACGACCGGTTCGATACCGTGCGCGTTCAGTTCATCAATCAGGCTGTTGTAGAACGCGATGCCCAGCGGATTGATGGCGCCCGTGCCGTCGGGAAGAATACGCGTCCAGGCGATAGAGAAGCGATAGGCCTTTAATCCCAGTTCCGCAAACAGCTGCGCGTCTTCTTTAAAACGATGGTAGTGATCGCTGGCGACGGTGAAGTCGGCGGTGTTTTCCGGGTGTTGGCATGTATCAATGATCGATGGGCTTTTCCCCTCGGCCTGCCACCCCCTTCGACCTGATACGCCGAGGTTGAGGCTCCCCACAGAAAGCCCGCAGGGAAGTGTTTTTGCTGTTGGTAATGCATAGTTTCTCTCACATCCGGGAAGACGGAAGAGGCATTGGGCAGGGCACCCAATGCCGCTGTGGGCGATCAGGCATTCACTTTGATGATGGTATCCATTGGTGCGATCGGCTGTGGCACGGTACAGACGACGCTGGCGAAGTCATCGCTGTTGATAATGACTACTGGCGTAATCGGGTCATAGCCCAGACGCGTGATTTCATGCAGATCGAAGCTGATTAACCTGTCACCCACAGTAACCCGGTCGCCCGGTTTGATATGGCCGGTAAAGTGCTTGCCGTTGAGATTCACCGTATCGAGGCCGACATGAATCAGTAATTCCAGACCGCTGTCAGCGCGGATACCGACGGCATGTTTAGACTCAAGGAACGTGATGATTTCGCCACTGACGGGGGCGAGCACTTCACCGCTGTCGGGGATAATGGCCACGCCTTGTCCCAGTAATCCCTGTGAGAAGACGTCATCGTTGATGTCACTCAGTGCGACCAGCTTGCCGGACATCGGGCTTTGAATCGTTTGCGCTTCAGCGTGGCCTTCCGCCGCCTGCGGTTTTTGGGTGGCTTCTTTTTCCGGTGTCGACTGGCTATTGGTGGTTGATGTGGTGTCGGTTTCATCCACCGGATCGTCGAACCCCATGATCCAGGTGAGGGCAAACGTGACAACAATCGCAATGGCGCAGGTGATCAGCGCATGGACGATGTTCATCGGGTTTTCACCAATGAAGGCGGGCAGTGCTGCCAACCCCGGTGAGACGAAAGCATAGCGAACCAGCCCGGCCAATCCGGCGTAGATACCTGCACAACCTCCGCCGATCATGGCGGCAATGAGCGGTTTCTTCAGTTTCAGCGTCACCCCGTACAGAGAAGGCTCGGTGATACCCAGCAGAGCGGTGAAGCCTGCGGAAGAAGCCAGCTGTTTCAAATTCTTGTTCTTGGTTTTAAACGCGACGCACAGCGTGGCTGCACCCTGTGCAATGTTGGAGGCCAGCATGCCGGGCCCGTTGATCATCTCGAAACCGTTACGAGTCAGCTGCGAGGTGGCGATTGGCGTCATCGCCCAGGCGGTGCCGGTGATCACCAAAAACGGTTGCAGACCGCCCATCAGCATCGGAATAAGCCAGCTCGCTTTTCCGTCGATGATAGCGGCACCGCTGGCAACCAGATCGTTGAGGAAAATCCCGAAAGGCCCAATCACCACCAGCGCGAGCGGCGCGGTAAACAGCAGCACGATCATCGGCTTGGTGAAAAATTTGATCATCGAGGGCGAGATCTTTTCGGCAAACTGCTCGATGTAAGACATGATCCATACGGTAAGAATGATCGGTAACACCGATCCGGCGTAGTCCGCCAGCCGCACCGGAATACCGATAAAGCTGATAGGGCCACCTGATGCCAGTAGCTGAGCCAGATTGGGGTGCAGCAATGCGCCAGCGATTGTCATCGCCAGAATCGGATTACAGGCGAACTTGATGGAAGCACCGTAGGCCAGCAGCACAGGCAGGAAGAAGAAGGCCGCATCGGAGATAGTGTCCAGCAGGCGATAGGTCGTGCTGTCGGCGGAAATTAACCCCGTCAGCTTGAGGATCGCCAACAGGGCTTTAATCATCCCTGCGCCAGTAATCGCCGGGATAACGGGCGTGAAGGTGGTGGAAATCACGCTGATGATTTGCGAGAAAATGCCGCCTTTCTTCTGCGGTTCTTTACTGCCAGCAGTGCGCTGGCCGTTCATCTCGCCAATCTCGTTCAAAATCGCGCGATAGGTGATTTGGACATCGTTGCCGATCACCACCTGAAACTGACCGCCGCGATCGACGACGCTGATGACGCCGGGGAGTTTGGCAATCGCGTCTGCCTGTACAGCATCGCTGTCGTTAAACTCAAAGCGTAAGCGAGTGGCGCAGTGGGTCAGTTTGCTGACGTTCTGCTTGCCACCGCTTAACGCGAGGATGTCGACGCCAAGTTTTTGATAATTCATTTTTGATAATCCATAGTTTTACCCTGTGTTGACGCCAATTAGGCCAAAAAAAGACCAAAATAAAAATGCACCTCTTTAAAAGAGGAAATGCATTTTTATTTTGGTCTTGCCTGCCGGAGCAGTAGCACGCCGCGATAAAAATAGGCTGGTGCAACTTGTGGTGTTGCGCCGCAATATCAGCATGCGGCGCTGGCGTTATGCAATGTACTCAGGTTAATTAATTGATCTGGATCACAAACAATGTTGTCGTTTGCGATCCTTTTGCGTACGACATCGCAGTCTTATTGCGTTGCCACAGGGCGTTACTTCAGCAGCGCCTGCGCTTTTTCCACCACGTTATCGACGGTGAAACCGAACACGTCAAACAGCTGCTCAGCCGGCGCCGATTCGCCGAAGCTCGTCATGCCGACAATCGCGCCATTCAGGCCAACATACTTGAACCAGTAGTCCGCGATACCCGCTTCAATCGCCACGCGTGCCGATACGGCTTTCGGCAGCACCGCTTCACGGTAGGCTGCATCCTGCTTGTCGAACGCATCCGTTGACGGCATCGACACCACGCGCACCTTGCGGCCGGCGGCAGTCAGCTTGTCATACGCCCCGACAGCCAGCTCGACTTCAGAGCCGGTGGCAATCAGGATAAGCTCCGGCTGGCCGTCGCTGTCTTTCAGCACGTAGCCGCCTTTTGCCACGTTCGCCAGTTGCTCAGCGGTACGTGGCTGCTGCGCCAGATTCTGACGGGACAGGATGAGTGACGTCGGACCGTCCTGACGCTCAATGGCGTATTTCCACGCCACCGCCGTTTCCACCTGGTCCGCCGGACGCCAGTTGCTCATGTTCGGCGTCACGCGCAGGCTGGCCAACTGCTCAACCGGCTGGTGCGTCGGGCCGTCTTCGCCCAGACCGATGGAGTCGTGGGTGTAAACGTAGATGCTGCGGATTTTCATCAGCGCGGCCATACGCACGGCATTACGCGCATATTCCACGAACATCAGGAAGGTCGCGGTGTACGGCACAAAGCCACCGTGCAGCGCAATCCCGTTGGCAATTGCCGTCATGCCGAATTCGCGCACGCCGTAGTGGATGTAGTTACCCGCGTGGTCTTTATCCAGCGAGACCGAGCCGGACCAGATGGTCAGGTTGCTCGGTGCCAGGTCGGCTGAGCCGCCCAGGAATTCCGGCAGCAGTTTGCCGTAGGCTTCCAGCGCGTTCTGTGAGGCTTTGCGGCTGGCGATTTTCGCCGGATTGGCCTGCAGGTCTTCGATAAATTTCTGGGCGTCCGCCTGCCAGCTGGCCGGCAGTTCACCGCCAGTGCGGCGTGTGAACTCGGCAGCCAGTTCTGGGTACGCGCTGGCGTAGGCGGCAAACGCCTCGTTCCAGGCCGCTTCCTTACGCTGACCGGCCGGTTTGGCGTCCCAGGCAGCATAGATATCAGCAGGAATCTCAAACGGTGCGTGCGTCCAGCCCAGCTGTTCGCGGGAAGCGGCGACTTCTGCATCGCCCAGCGGCGCACCGTGGGAATCGTGCGTACCCGCCTTGTTTGGTGAACCAAAACCAATCACGGTTTTGCACATCAGCAGCGACGGCTTGTCGGTCACCAGTTGGGCTTCGCCGATGGCGCGCTTGATGGCGTCCGCATCGTGGCCGTCCACGCCGCGCACCACGTGCCAGCCGTAGGCTTCAAAACGGGCGGCGGTATCGTCGGTAAACCAGCCTTCAACGTGGCCGTCGATGGAGATGCCGTTGTCATCATAAAACGCGGTCAGCTTGCCGAGCTTCATGGTGCCGGCCAGCGAGCAGACTTCGTGGGAAATCCCTTCCATCATGCAGCCGTCACCGAGGAAGGCGTAGGTGTGATGGTCGACAATCTCGTGACCCGGACGGTTGAACTGCGCCGCCAGCGTGCGCTCGGCAATTGCCATCCCGACCGCGTTGGCAATCCCCTGACCCAGCGGGCCGGTGGTGGTTTCGACGCCAGCGGTGTAGCCGTATTCCGGTGGCCCGGGGTTTTGGAGTGCAACTGGCGGAAGTTCTTCAGTTCTTCAATCGGCAGGTCGTAGCCGGAGAGATGCAGCAGGCTGTAAATCAGCATGGACGCGTGGCCGTTGGACAGCACGAAGCGGTCACGGTTGGCCCAGTTGGGGTTGGCCGGATTGTGGTTGAGGTAATCGCGCCACAGGACTTCGGCGATATCGGCCATGCCCATCGGTGCGCCCGGGTGACCGGATTTGGCTTTCTGCACCCCATCCATGCTCAGCGCGCGGATAGCATTGGCAAGTTCTTTACGAGAGGACATGCTTGACTCCAAAGGTTATAGCTTGGCTGCCAGCAGCGTTTCCAGCTTTTGTTGATCGGCTGCGAACAGGCGAATGCCTTCCGCCAGTTTATCGACGGCCATCGGATCCTGATGGTGCTCCCAGCGGAATTCAGCTTCAGACAGCGGAGAGGGATGATGGAACCCTTCGGTTGACGGTGTCAGCTGGCGTTCAACGGGCGCATCGCTGTTTTTTAACTGCTCCAGCAGTGCAGGGGAGATCGTCAGGCGATCGCATCCGGCCAGCGCCAGAATCTGTTCCACTTTGCGGAAGCTGGCACCCATGATGACGGTTTGGTAGCGGTGGCGTTTGTAGTAGTCATAGATATTACGCACGGAGATCACGCCGGGATCGTTGTCTGCCTGATAGTCGCTGATGGGCTGCCTTTCCTGATACCAGTCATAAATCCGGCCCACAAACGGGGAGATCAGAAAGACGCCTGCTTCGGCACAGGCGCGCGCCTGCGCAAATGAGAACAACAGCGTCAGGTTACAGTTGATCCCTTCTTTTTCCAGCTCTTCGGCGGCGCGAATCCCTTCCCAGGTGGCGGCGAGTTTAATCAGAATACGCGAGCGTGGAATGTCTTTTTCCTGATACATCCCAATCAGTTTACGGGCTTTGGCGACGCACATCCCGCGGTCGAACGAGAGGCGGGCATCCACTTCGGTAGAGATGCGCCCCGGAATGCTTTTCAGCACTTCCGCCCCGATGTTTACCGCTAGTCGGTCGCTGGCGTTGATAAGCTGAGTCTCTTTGCTACCGCCTTGCTGGTGCGCGTAGGCAATCGCGTCATCAAACAGCGGCTGATACTGCGGCAGCGTCGCGGCCTTCAGAATCAGTGAAGGGTTCGTGGTGGCATCTTGCGGTGAAAATTGACGAATGGAGTCAATATCGCCGCTATCGGCGACCACCACGGTAAATTGTTTAAGGGCGTCGAGTTGGTTCATGAGTGAGCTCCTTGGCATATCAAAAGACAATGAGCGGAATCGTGTCCGCCGCGCCATGCCACACTGCACCATTGGTGGGCAGAATGACATGCGCTTTTTCTGATTGCTGTCATTGGAAAAGCAGTTGCGAAGAGGGATTGGCGCGGCGTGGTTGTGCAAACGCCGTCGCCAGCGGTGCTTAACGGGCGCTTTCCTGATGCTCGTAATAGCCGATTTTTTCAACCTTCGATGCAGAGCCGCCGCCTTCAAATTCGGCATCCAGCCAGGCACCCACAATCTCTTTTGCCAGCTCGGGGCCAATGACCCGCGCGCCAAGCGCGATAATCTGCGCGTTGTTGCTTTTTCTGGCCCGCTGAGCGGAATAGGTGTCATGGCACTGTGCTGCACGTACGCCAGTCACCTTATTTGCCACAATGCTCATACCGATGCCGGTGCCGCACAGCAGGATCCCACGTTCGTACGTTCCCGCTTTAATCGACACCGCGACCGCATGTGCGACGTCGGGGTAGATGGTGTTGTCCTGATTTTTGTCGCTGCTAAAATCGACCCAGGGGATAGCGAGCGAGTCCAGATAGCGGGTGAGAATATCGCGTAAACTCCAGGCGGCATCATCTGCGCCAATAGCGATTGGTTTCATGGCGATGGTCCTTATTTCGTTAAAAATAAAAGTTTGTTAAAGGTAAATGCGTGTTAAAGATAAAGGTTGATAAAAATAGTCGCGTCTTACTGTCTGGCGCGTTATGACTCTTCGAAAATCGTTATATTTCCCTGTGCTGATAAGGCCATGGGTACTGGCCCTATCAGGTGAAGGGTTCCGGTAACTCCGCCTTTTCTGCGCCATCAAATAACAGCGTGATATGGCCGAGTTCTTTCAGGTTTTGGCTGGCGACATCACCTATTGCGCTGATTGCATAGGTGACGCCGAATAACTCCATTTTCTGCTGAGCGGAAAGTGGCTGAATTAACGCACCATCACGATGGGTGAGGCAATAATCCTTAATATCTTTAGGGGCGTTATCGCTGAAAAGAATAAGACGTTTCTCTGCCAGAAATAATGCCGCATTGTCTCCCACCGAACTGATTATTGCCTGCCAGATAATCCGTCTCATTTTTCTGACCTTATTTGGGTTTATCCGCGTGTGTATTCAGTGATGGCGTCTGTTCGGCCGGTGAGGCGTTATTTTCGTCGCCCGACGGAATGACGCCTTTTTCTTCAATCGATTATCAAACCAGGCAACGAGCACGGGGGCGGTGAGCATGGTAATAATGCTGGCCGTTGCTAACTGCGCCGTGGCGGAATCAACAAAAACCTGAAGGCTGGGGTCAGCCTGCGCCACCATGGCCGGCGTGAGGGCCGAGCTGGCAGCGGTGGTACCCAGCGCGGCACCCAGCGCCGTTTTTCGTTTCAGGAATAAGTTGTACAGGAAGTAGAAAACCAGTCCGGTTATGGCAGAAATGATACCCAGAACAATGCCGGATAAACCCGCCGTAAAGACGGTGTGCATACTGGAATTCGCGCCGATAGCGAACGACATGATAATAATGACCAGCGGCTGTGACGCGGCACAAAGCTGTTTGAATTTCTCGTCAAGATTGCCCCACAGCATGCCGATGAGTAACGGGATGAGCATAGAAAGCAGGGCCGCAAACGGGATATTGGCTAAACCGCTGACGCCGAGCACCACCATCGTGACGAAGGGGCCGTCTTTAATACAGAACACGGAAATTGCGCCCGCATCGCTGGCATCGCCGTAGTTGCTGCATAGCGCAATATACAACGAGCTGTTTGAGCTGGTGATACAGGCAATAAACGCCAGCGTTGAAATTCCGAAGAAACCGGCGGGGCCAAAAAGTCCCCATCAGCCATACTGCCAGTGCGCCCGCACAGAATTTCAGCATTAACAACACCGTACCTTTATATAAAGGTAATCCGGCCTGACGAATATTAATGGAAGAGCCGCAGATGAGAAGGAATATTCCCATCATAGCGCTGGAGCCTGCTTTAAATAATGCCGTTGTGGGGCCGCCTATTTGCAACAGCGACGGCGTAAAGGTATTCATCAGTATCGCCGCCAGCAGCGGGATAATGATCAGTCCGCCAGGGACTTTATTCATTTTTTCAAGAATGTTTATATTTCTCATGGTGTTTCTCTCTTGTAGGGTAGAGCAACATCCGGGCCTGTTAATCAGGCCTATGCAATACGTCGGATTTATTGTTTATATCGACTTTCTTTTTATATCGTTGTTACTTTTTTATTTATTGCAGTGTTTCCCGGTGAATATGATGAATAATGGTGTGGATAATATCCTCTGGTCCGGTTAATCCGCCTTTTCCGACACAAATTAGCCCTTCATACTCACCGCCAATAATCTTGACCAGATCGGTTTGAGGAATAACGTAATCCACCATTTCAATACCGTTAGCACCGAGCTGTTTGAGCACGTTGACCATGGTGTCTCCACCCGTCATGTACAGCCCTTTAATTTCTGAAGCGGCGGCATCGAGCACCGTTTTGACGATATTTCCCAACCCCTGATTGATATTTTCCGCTGCCTGACCGTGCGCCAGTCCAAAACGCTGTTCTTCCACGCTGAGATCGAGAAGGCGACCCGTTAATGCGGATTCAAAAACGAAGATGGCATTGGCGTGGGTTTTCACACAGTCCAGTGCCTGCCTGACCACTCTTGCCACTTCAATATCCGCCGAATGCTCTTTATCAATCAGTAACTCGGCATCAATGGGAATGTGACAAACGCGTGGGTCGGTTTCAATGAGTGCCGTAAGCTGCTTCTTGGTGACCGGCGTTGCGCTGCCTGCGACGACGATAATAGAACCCTGCTGCTGTTCCTGCGGGATGAGTGCCTGCTCTTTACGTTCCTCATCGCGGATCATTTCACGGGTAAAGGCCAGACGCTCGGTAAAGGGACCAGGGTCGACGGCCAGTACATTCCAGTTCAGCTTGGTGACCGCGCGAGCGATATTTTCCACATCGGCCAGTGAAATGGCATCCACGACTATGACGCGCGCGCCTTCCCGCTGCTGCTGAACCAGCGCATCGCTGATGGCGTGATAGCCTTTAGCACGCAAGACAGGGGAATATGTTTCACCTGATGATGCGTTTGCTCGCTAAGCAACCCGGGAACAAAGGTTTCCGTCACTGGCGTACGAACGTCTTTCGCGACATCGGTGCAGGAGAGGGCGACGGAGTCAATCACCGAGTAGCCGCCGACCACAATACGGCGCGACTGTGGCATGGCAGGCACCACTACCGCGACGGTTTCCTGCGGTAAGACTTCCAGCATGGCATCAATTTCGTAGCCAATACCGCCGCGCAGCGTGGTATCAACCCGCTTGGTGAAATACACCGCGCCGCGTTCCAGCAGAGCCTGAGTCGCATTCCTTACCCGGTTTTTCGCTTCAGCTTTAGGCAGGGGGCGGCTATCGCTGCTGATCACCATGGCCTGCCAGTCTGACTCACAATCGCTGAACGAGGCGGTGTTAAAAAAAGGCGGCGGTTTTCATACCGCTGCGTGCTAGCAGAACGCCGATCGTGGTCGCGCCCGTGAGGTCGTCAGCCACAATGCCCAGTTTGTCTCCTTGCTTCCCTTCCGTCCGCAGCCGAATACCCGCAGGCGTAACATCGGAAACGTAGATCTCTTCCCGAATGTATTCCGCCAGCGGGCCGGTTTTCGCGGTCGGGTGAAGGTTGATCGTCGGGATCCCCCGTTTCGGATACAGACCGCAGCGCAGCGTGCCGCCGCAGTCGATGACCACTAAACCGATCTCTTGTTCTGTGGGTTCTCCGTGTTTGAAGACATCCACAGCTTCCCAGCCCGTAAGCTCCGCCAACCGGTCTACCACGGTGGGACGAATTCCTCCGGTGATGTAAGCAATTTTTTTCCCTGGTGTGACATTGACGAGCAGCGGTCCGCCCCAGCCTTTACCGCCCCTGATAATTTCCAAATATCGCGTCATGGTGTGTTCTCCCCGGTGATCTGAAACCAGCATTAGTGCTTCATCTTCCAGTAACGTGCGGCGACCAGCGTTGATTCCAGCATGCTGACCGTGCCTGCTTTTCCCGTTCCCGCAATATCGAAAGCGGTGCCGTGGTCGACAGAGCTGCGCATAAATGGCAGGCCAAAAGTGATGGTGATGGAGCGCTCGAAGTCGAGTGTCTTGCAAGCGATATGCCCCTGATCGTGATAGAGCGACAAAATGGCGTCGTAATGGCCCTGTTTGCCGAGATGGAAAACAGAATCCGCCGGAATCGGGCCTATCGCGTTGATGCCCATTTCCTGAGCGGCTTTGACGGCAGGAATCAGGTTATCTTTCTCTTCATGACCGAACAGACCGTTATCCGAGGCGTGCGGATTGAGTGCGGCGACGGCGATGCGTGGATTTTGAATATTCAGCGCGGAGAATTCATGGTGAATTTGCTGCACGCAGGCGAGAACACGTTCTTTATTCGCATAGTCGCAGGCTGCTTTCAGCGCGATATGGCGACTGACGAAGAATACCCGCAGTTTTTGCACATGGAACATCGTCAGGCCGTAATCCGAACCGGTTTCAACCTGATAGATTTCGGTGTGCCCTGGCAGTTTGCAGCCAGCGAGTTTGATTGCTTCTTTATGGATCGGCGCGGTGGACACCACATCAATGTCGCCTGCCATGCCCAACTCAATGGATTTCATGACGTAATCAAGGGACATCTTCCCGGCCAACTGTTGAACCTTACCCCATTCGATGCTATCGCAATCGTAGTTGCCGGTTTCAGAATATCTAACGTACCCCAGGTGAATTTGGCTTCGGCGGGAGAGGTAATGACGTTGATCGAAAAATCACAGTTTTGATGGCCATCGCGCGACGGACAATCGGTACTGAACCAATCAGGAAAGGACGACACTCTTCATACACCTCTTTATCCATCATGGTGGCGACGGAAATTTCAGGGCCAATCCCCGCCGGATCGCCGATAGTCAGAGCAACAACAGGTTTTTGCGGTCGACATAATTTCCCCTTTTTTATCGTAAACCGATATGGTTTTTGTTCATATGTTCATGTATTGAACTTTTGTTTTATGGGATTTTACGGTTTAATTGATAAATAGCTTTGAATCCGATCACATTAAATGCAATTGATCGCTTTTTATCCGTTTTAGTGATCGGGCATTTGTTTATGGTTTGAATATAAGTTTGTCAGGTGTGCTTTTGTTACGATGGAGCGAAAGCCCCTGTGTGAGCGATGGAGATGACATGAAAAAGTGATGATAGGGACGAGCTGGAAAATGAATAAGACCCGGCAGGATGCGATGGACTACTGCGCGGTGTTATCCAGACAGCTTAACGATGCGGCGGGTGCAGGCATTCAGCCTTTTGTCATCCCCCTTTACGCTGATCAGGAGGTGACCGAGCACCTGTCTGCGCACAGGGTGAATTGCCTGACAGGGGCGCAAAACATGCACTATGCTGACAACGGCGCGTGGACGGGTGAGGTTTCTCCGTTGATGGTCAGTGATTGCGGCGCGTCGCTTGTCGAGCTGGGGCATTCCGAGCGGCGGCAGCACTTTGCGGAAAACGATGCGGATATTCAGAAAAAGTGCAGGCTGCGCTGCGTTATCAACTGCGTCCGCTGGTTTGCGTGGGCGACAGTGCGCAAGAGAAAGCGTGGGGCGTGTCTAAAGAAACCGTCATTCGACAAATGAAAATTGCGCTTGCGGGTTTACACGCGCAGCAGGCGGAACAGGTCATCATTGCGTATGAACCTATCTGGGCCATCGGTGAAGGGGGAACGCCAGCCTCCGCACAGGAAGCGCAAGATATCCACTCTGCCTTGCGTCAGGCGCTGGTTGCCCTTTATGGCGAAGACATTGCCTCTCGTATTACGCTTCTGTACGGCGGCAGCGTGAATCCGCATAATACGGTCGAACTTATTCAATGCGCCGATATTGACGGGTTATTTATTGGTAGGTCTGCATGGGATGCGGAGAATTTCTGCCAGCTGGTGCGCAGTGTTTCAGCATTGTTGAATGAACAGGGTGAGTGATTGACCCTAAGCGAAACCAAAATGGGTTAAGCCATGAGTGAATTTGATTCAGACAGTGAATTACTAACGGAAATAGCCGTCGCGTATTATGAAAATCAACAAACGCAGGAGGAGATTGCCAGCCGCTTTGGTATCTCGCGTATCAAGGTTGGACGTTTGTTGAAACGGGCGCGGGCGGAAGGGATCGTTGAAATCAATGTCCGCTATCATCCGGTATTTAGCTCTCAGCTTGAACAACAGTTTATTAAGAGCTTTGGCATCAAGCGTGCGCTGATTGCGATCGATCACCATGATGAGGATGAACAGCGCCAGCAGGTGGCATCGCTGGTGTCTACTTACTTGTCCAGCATTTTGAAAAACGGCATGTCCGTGGCGGTTGGGCAGGGGCGCAACGTGGCTGCTGTCGCCAGTCATGTGGGCGTGTTTCCTGAACGGCACTGCAAGTTTATCTGTGGCATTGGTGGCACGCAGCGCGATGGAGAACTGATCGATGCCGATCATATCAGCCGTCATCTGGCGCGGAAATTTAATGCCACGAGCGAAACGCTGTACGCGCCCGCTTATGTTGAAAATTCGGCGCTGAAATCCTCCTTTATGCAAAACCGTTTGATCAATGACACGCTTGAACGTGCAAGCAAGGCGGATATTGCGCTGGTGGGATTAGGCGATATGAACGAAAACAGTTTCATGGTTCAGCTCGGCTGGTTTACCTCGCAGGAGATTATTACGGCACGCCAGGATGAGGGCGTGGTCGGTGATATCGCTGGGTATGCTTTTCTGGATATTCAGGGGCGGCCTGTGGATACGGTGATGAACGATAGAGTCATCGGGCTGAGTCTCGATCAGTTACGCAAGATCCCTTATGTGATAGCTATTGCCTCTGAAAACACCAAAGCAACGGCGATTCTGGCTGCGCTGCGTTCTGGCATTGTGGATGTGATCGCCACCAGCGCCAGCAATGCCCGCACGGTGTTGAGTTTGATCTCCGCCAAACACTAGTTTCACCCTATCTTCTCTTATCGCCATCTGTTTTATTGACTCTCTGTTCTATCGCGTGGTGCGTCTGCACCGCGCGGTTTCCTCCTGTAGCGTATCCGGCTGCTGAACGAAAAACCGTCAAATAAAATAACTATATTAACCAGCATTCCCCCTCAGTTTTTGCCATCCTCAGTAGTTTCGCCATTGGCAAACACTATACTGGGTACTCTTTACCCTACAGACACACACAACAAAACCGAAAAGGTACATAAGATGGATGAACAGCTAAAGCAAAGCGCCCTTGATTTCCACCAGTATCCGATCCCCGGAAAAATTCAGGTTTCCCCGACGAAGCCGCTGGCGACGCAGCGCGATCTGGCGTTGGCGTATTCTCCCGGTGTCGCCGCACCCTGCCTGGAAATTGCGGAAGATCCGCTGGCAGCCTACAAATATACTGCGCGCGGCAATCTGGTCGCCGTGATCTCTAACGGAACCGCCGTTCTCGGCCTCGGCAATATCGGCGCACTGGCCGGTAAGCCGGTAATGGAAGGTAAAGGCGTTCTGTTCAAAAAATTCTCCGGCATTGATGTTTTCGATATCGAAGTCGATGAACTGGACCCAGACAAACTGATCGACGTGATCGCTGCGCTGGAGCCGACGTTCGGCGGTATCAATCTGGAAGACATCAAGGCTCCGGAGTGCTTCTACATCGAGAAGAAGCTGCGTGAGCGCATGAAGATTCCCGTCTTCCATGACGATCAGCACGGCACGGCGATCATCTGTACTGCCGCGGTTCTGAACGGCCTGCGCGTAGTAGAAAAAAATATTTCTGACGTGCGTCTGGTGGTATCCGGTGCTGGCGCGGCGTCTATCGCCTGTCTGAACCTGCTGGTGGCGCTGGGCCTTCAGAAGCACAACATTGTCGTATGTGATTCGCGCGGCGTGATTTATCACGGGCGTGATGAAAACATGGAAGAAACTAAAGCGGCGTATGCAGTAGAAGATAACTGCGCGCGCAAACTGGCAGACGTGATCCCTCATGCGGATATCTTCCTCGGCTGCTCCGGCCCTGGCGTACTGACGCAGGATATGGTGAAAACCATGGCGCCGCGTCCGCTGATCATGGCGCTGGCTAACCCGGAACCGGAAATTCTGCCGCCGCTGGCGAAAGAAGTGCGCCCGGATGCGATTATCTGTACCGGTCGTTCGGACTATCCGAATCAGGTGAATAATGTCCTGTGCTTCCCGTTCATCTTCCGCGGTGCGCTGGATGTGGGCGCGACCACGATTAACGAAGAGATGAAGCTGGCTTGCGTGCACGCGATTGCCGATCTGGCGCTGGCGGAGCAGAGTGAAGTGGTGGCCTCTGCCTATGGCGATCAGGATCTGTCATTCGGGCCGGATTATCTGATTCCGAAACCGTTCGACCCGCGTTTGATCATCAAGATCGCACCGGCAGTGGCGAAGGCGGCGATGGATTCCGGCGTGGCGACGCGCCCCATCGAGGATTTCGATGCCTACATCGAAAAACTGACCCAGTTTGTCTACAAAACCAACCTGTTCATGAAACCGATCTTCGCACAGGCGCGTCAGCAGCCGAAGCGTGTGGTATTCGCGGAAGGTGAAGATGCGCGCGTGCTGCACGCTACGCAGGAACTGGTCACGCTGGGTCTGGCGTTCCCGATTCTGATCGGCCGCCCGAGCGTGATTGAAATGCGTCTGCAAAAACTGGGGCTGCAACTGACCATCGGTAAAGATTTCGAAGTGGTCAACAACGAATCGGATCCGCGCTTCAAAGAATACTGGAGCGAGTATTTCCAACTGATGAAACGTCGCGGTGTGTCGCAGGAAAAAGCACAACGCGCGGTGATCGGCAACCCAACGCTGATTGGTGCCATCATGGTTCACCGTGGCGAAGCGGATGCGCTGATTTGCGGCACGATTGGCACCTATGAAGAGCATTTCGACGTGGTCGAAAAAGTGTTCGGCTACCGCGAGGGTGTACATGCGGCGGGCGCGATGAACGCGCTGATGCTGCCGAGCGGCAATACCTTTATCGCTGATACCTACGTCAACGCAGATCCAACGCCGGAACAGCTGGCGGAGATCACCCTGATGGCGGCAGAAAGCGTGCGTCGTTTCGGTATCGAACCGAAAGTCGCGCTGCTGTCCCACTCCAGCTTCGGCACCTCGGATTCTCCGACGGCGCAGAAGATGCGGGCAACGCTGGCGCTGGTCAACAAACTGGCACCGGAACTGGAGATAGACGGCGAGATGCACGGTGACGCCGCGCTGGTGGAAGCGATTCGCCGTGAGCAGATGCCGGACAGCCCGCTGAAAGGCTCGGCTAACATCCTGATCATGCCGAATATGGAGTCTGCACGTATCAGCTATAACCTGCTGCGCGTGTCGTCTTCAGAAGGCGTGACGGTGGGGCCGGTACTGATGGGGATCTCGAAGCCGGTACACATCCTGACGCCAATTGCTTCGGTACGTCGGATCGTGAACATGGTGGCGTTGGCAGTGGTGGAAGCGCAAACTCAACCGCTGTAAATTATTTCCAGTAATACAGACAAACCCAGCCATAAGTCGGCTGGGTTTTTATTTATCGCAGTTTGTCGACCACATAGTCGCTTAACAACATAGAACCGATAAAGCAAAACGCGAAGGCGGGGGAACACGATATTCTCTGGGAGTAAATAGGTGACCATGAGAAGAGAGATAACCCAGAGAATAAATGTCAGTATCATGGAGAGAATATCGAATAAAACAGATTTCGCCGCTTTCAGCATTACATCATCCTTAAATTACGTTTCCCTTTAATCGCTTACAACATAACACGTCGTTTTAGCAGGCCATGGTTTTTCCATACCGTGGCATAAGTTAAATCAATGGAATAATTTTGGTTTTATGCCATGATCCCGCCTCGTCCGTAGGGGATCTTCCCGGACTCGATAAAAACCAACGAGCGACTATCGGCTGGCAACACGCGCAGTGAACGAAAATACAGTAGCAAAAAGCGGTACAGAAAAACGTCTTCCTTCGCTGTTTGGCGGGGCGATGATTATTGCAGGGACGATTATCGGCGCCGGGATGTTTTCCCTGCCGGTGGTGATGTCGGGCGCCTGGTTTTTCTGGTCATTTGCCGTGCTGGTGTTTACCTGGTTTTGCATGTATCACTCGGGCTTGATGATACTGGAAGCCAACCTCAATTATCCGACTGGCTCCAGCTTTGATACGCTGACTAAAGATCTGCTGGGTCAGCGCTGGAATGTCGTTAACGGTATATCGATCGCCTTTGTCCTCTATATTCTGACTTACGCCTACATTTCGGCGAGTGGTTCAATCATCCATCATACGCTGGCTGAGATGTCGCTCGATTTCTCCGCCCGAATCGGCGGCTTCCTGTTTGCGCTGTTTGTCGCGTTGACCGTGTGGTGGAGTACTGCGGCAGTAAGCCGCATGACGGCTTTTTTCCTGGCGGCGAAGGTTCTGACCTTTTTCATGACGTTCGGCAGTCTGCTGTGGAATGTTAAGCCCGTTGTTTTACTCAATGTGGTGGAAGAAGCACCGAGCTATCTTCCGTATGTGTTGATGACGCTGCCATTCTGCCTGGCGTCTTTCGGCTTTCATGGTAACGTTCCCAGTCTGGTGAAGCACTACGGCCGTGAACCGCAGATCATCAAGCGCTGTTTGTTTATTGGTAGCGTACTGGCGCTGGCGATGTATACCATCTGGCTGATTGGCACGATGGGGAATATCGCTCGTCCTGACTTCATCGGGATTGCCGAGCGGGGCGGGAATATTGATGTGCTGGTGCAGGCATTGGGTGGGGTGTTGAATAGTCCTTATCTGGATGTGTTGCTCACCGTCTTTTCCAACTTTGCCGTTGCCTGTTCGTTTCTCGGCGTAACGCTGGGGCTGTTCGATTATCTGGCGGATTTGCTGAAGTTTGACGATAGCCGGATGGGAAGAGCGAAAACGGCACTGGTGACTTTTCTTCCGCCTGTTATCGGCGGCCTGCTGTATCCGAACGGCTTTATTTATGCGATTGGTTTCGCCGGGCTGGCGGCGACGGTGTGGGCGGTGATTACGCCCGCGCTGCTGGCTCGCGCGTCGCGCGTCCGCTTCGGTAGCCCGCTGTTCCGCGTGCGCGGCGGCAATGCGATGATCGCGCTGGTGCTGCTATTTGGTATCGGCACCGCGCTGATACATATTCTTTCCAGCCTCGATTTACTGCCAGTCTATCGCTAAGTATGCATCGCCATCCTGCCTTGCCTGCTAAAGCAGAAGTGGCGGGATGGCGAGTGCTTCAGACCGTTACGGTTTTTTCGCCTGCTGTAACCACTTATCCAGTTCATTAGCAAACTGCTGACGATCCCGTTGACTCAATGCGCTGGGGCCACCGGTTTGTATTCCGCTGGCGCGCATGGTGTCCATAAAGTCCCGCATGTTCAGCCGTTCCCGAATGGTATCTGGCGTATAGCGCTCGCCGCGCGGGTTTAACGCGGCACCGCCTTTTTCTATCACTTCTGCTGCTAGCGGAATATCGGCGGTGATCACCAAATCGCCCGCCTCGGTGCGGCGTACAATCTCATTATCGGCGACATCAAAACCCGATGAGACGCGCAGCGTGCGTATAAAACGCGACGGCGGCACTTTTATAGTCTGGTTGGCAACCAGCGTGACCTGTGTTTGCGTGCGATCCGCTGCACGAAATAGCACTTCTTTGATGACGTTCGGGCAGGCGTCGGCATCGACCCAAATCTGCATGACTTATGCTTCCTTGTTGTGCGTGTGACTTTCTGCCAGCCAGTCTCTGGCTGGTAAAAAATCTTGATACAGCAGAGCCTCCGGGCTACCCGGTTCTGGCTGATGCTGATATTCCCAGCGTACCAGTGGTGGCATGGACATCAAAATTGACTCGGTGCGTCCGCCGCTTTGCAGGCCAAACAACGTACCGCGATCCCAAATCAGGTTAAATTCCACATAGCGACCACGACGATAGAGTTGGAAGTCGCGCTCGCGCTCTCCCCACGGCAGCTCTTTACGTCGTTCGACGATGGGGAGATAGCCATCGAGGAAGCCGTTACCGACGGCACGGATGAAGGCGAAGCTGGTAGCAAAATCTGGCTCGTTGAGATCGTCGAAAAAGAGCCCGCCGATACCGCGTGCTTCGTTACGGTGTTTTAGGAAGAAGTAATCGTCGCACCACTTTTTATAGCGTGGGTATACCTCGTCACCGAACGGCTGGCATAGGTCGTGAGCGGTTTGGTGCCAATGCACTGCGTCCTCTTTGAAACCATAATAGGGCGTGAGATCGAACCCGCCGCCAAACCACCAAACCGGTTCTTCTCCTGGTTTCTCGGCAATGAACAGGCGCACATTAGCATGGCTGGTGGGGATGTAAGGGCTCAGCGGGTGAATGACCAGCGACACGCCCATCGCCTGAAAGCTGCGGCCTGCCAGATCGGGACGATGGGTGCTGGCTGAAGGCGGCAATGACTGACCAGTAACGTGGGAAAAGTTTACGCCGGCTCGTTCAAAGACGCGCCCGCCGGACAGCACGCGACTGCACCCGCCGCCGCCTTCGGCACGCTGCCATTCATCCTCGGCGAAATCAGCTCCGCCATCGATCGCTGCAAGCTGCTGACAGATATCCTTCTGTAAGCTAAGCAAAAAATGTTTTACCGCGTTGACGTCAGACATAGTAGGCATCTCGTTTCTCTGGCGAGGGTGGCACAATAATCAGGCGGGCAGTATACCATCAATAAAATCGATCCCCGGTCACCCGTTGTGTGATTCCTGATAGCGGCGCGCAATTTTGGATTGCGTCTGATAAAAATCACGCGATAATCACGATTTACCTTATTGCAAAATGGCGACTGTGATGGAAATCCGCATATTCAGGCAGGATGACTTTGAAGCCGTGATCACCCTCTGGGAGCGCTGTGATTTGCTGCGCCCGTGGAACGATCCTGAAATGGACATCGAACGTAAGCTTAATCACGATCCCGATCTGTTTCTGGTCGCAGAGGTGAACGGCGAAATCGTGGGATCGGTGATGGGCGGTTACGACGGTCACCGTGGTTCGGCATACTATCTGGGCGTACACCCTGATTTTCGCGGACGCGGTATTGCGAATGCGTTGATTAGCCGCCTGGAGAAAAAACTCATTGCCCGCGGCTGTCCGAAGATCCACCTGATGGTGCGTGAGGACAACGATGCCGTGATCGGCATGTATGAAAAACTCGACTATGAGATCGTCGATAGCGTCACTCTGGGAAACGCCTGATTGAAGATCGGGAATATTGATTGTTATTTCATCAATTCCAAGTTGCAACTCCTACACCACTTCCCTCTTCAGACTCCTCTTTCAGTAAAACGTGCGCCTCATGAGCGCACTTTTTCCTTTTTAACTCAACGTATTGCTTAGCTTTGTAATGGTATTGCATGCAATTTGTTAGACTTTATGGGTAACAGTTTTCATTTGTAAAACGATTCTCATTTGTATTATTATTTATTAATGTTGCACACTGGATCTTGACATGTTTTTTCATGTTCTGATCTTGCTTACATTTTATCGCCTGGAAGATTGTGATTGCACGACTGACACCAGGAAGTTGAAGTTCAAGAGATGGAGTTGGATAGTGAGTCGTGACAATCTTCAGGGGGCATTACTGGGTGCGAATCGCACTGGCAACAGCGCATTGCTGGCTCCTCTTACTCATTCCTCTCCAACAACAGCATTGACCTCCGATGTGCCTAACTGGCGTTCTCTGGCCTTTTTTGTGTTGTCCTGTGTGGCGCATGCGTTACTGGCGGTTTTCTTTCTATTGCACTATTCCCCAAAAGAAAACATTGAAGATATGGCAGGAAACGCGGGCGGAAGCATGCAGGTGACCATGATGGCTGCTGCGATGTCACAGGCTGCCGACATATCACCACCCGTAGCCGATCCTCCCGTTGCTCAACCGACTCCCGTCGTGATGCCGATTTTAACGCCGTTACCAGAACACCCCAATCCCGTAATTAAACAGCCTGTTATTGAGCGCAAACCCGTTGCGGAAAAAAAGCCGCCCGTGCGTGAGAAAAAACAGCCTGAAAAGAAACTGGAAGAGAAGCCGAAAGAACCGCAGCAGGCCAGAACGCAGCAGACACAACAGACCGAGAAGAAGAGTGAGTCTCCCGTAGCGACAGCGCAAACCGGTGATGCTCCTTCTCCCATGCCATCTTCGGTGGGTATGCCTGGGAGCGCAACAACCGCCAAAGCGGGCGAGAGCGATAGCGGTCAGGCGGCTCGTGGAGCTGGGAAAAGCAATAGTCAAAATTTTAAAGCGCTGCATCGCCGCGTGAATTATCCCGCTCGGGCAAAAGCGCTGGGCGTGGAAGGAAAAGTGCGCGTCAAATTCGATATTACCGGTAGCGGTACGGTCACTAACGTACAGATTCTGTCTGAAACGCCAGACGGCGTATTTGGCGATGACGTGATGAAAGACATGGCGCGTTGGCGCTATCGAACAGAAGCACCCGTTGAGAATCAGGTGGTTTCCATCGTGTTCAAACTCAATGGTCATATTCAGGTTGATGATTAGCAATGCATGTACATGCGGTAATTACAAAAATAATTTTATTTTTCAAATAATAAGGTTCACTGGGGATTTTGAATAAATGAATAAGAACGTCTATTTAATGATGCTATTGTCATTATTATCAGGGCCTGCACTCGCACAGCAAAACGACAACTCTGTTGATGAAAGTCAGCAGAAGAACAATGCAGAAACCGAAGAAGAGCAGCAGGGTGATTCCTCTTCGGGAAATAGTGAAGATACCATTTTAGTTCGCTCAACCCCGACCAGCCAGTCAATGGGGACGCAGATCATTAATGCCGAGCAGATTAAAAGATGCCGACCGGAAACGGTTCGATACCGGAGTTATTAAAGAATAACCCCGCGGTGCAGTTCTCGAACACGGCGAATAGCAGCAATACGCCGGGGGAACTCGCACCAGAAAACGTCTCGTTCCACGGCGAGAAGTTTTACAATAATAACTTTATGATCGATGGGTTATCGAATAATAGCAATATCAACCCTGGAGCCAATAAGGGACAGCTAGATACTGATCCTGATGGTTACAATGCGACAGATCTACCTGCGGGTGGGACACAATCGTTCTGGATTAACTCGGAGCTGATTGAGTCGCTGGAAGTATTTGACAGCAATATCTCCGCTAAGTACGGTGATTTCACTGGTGGAGTGGTGGATGCCAAGCTGATGGACCCTAAGCTGGATAACGTATTTGGCAAGATTTCTTATCGTACCTCGAGCGATAGTTGGACCCGTTATCACATTGATTCCAACATTAGCGAAGACTTCTATTCTGCGACTAACCTGTACTACCAGCCGAAATTTAAGAAGCAATTCTACTCGGCCACCTTTAATCAGCCATTAAGTGATAAAGCGGGATTTATTTTTGCCTATAACCGGCAGCAGTCAGATATTCCCTATTATCATCAGTATTTACAACAATGGGACGATCAGGAACGCATTAGTGAAACCTACCTGCTAAAAGGCATTTATCTAGCGGATAATGGCGATATTATTCGCATGATGGGCATGTATTCCCCACACGAATCAAAATATTATAAGCGAGATGTTAAAAACGGTTCATTTACTAATACTGGCGGCGGCTATCGCTTCAATATGGAGTGGGAGCATAATGCTAACTGGGGGAAAATGATTAGCTTGGCTGGCTATCAGTCTGAAAAAAATGAAATTGAACATGAGTCAAATTCTCTTCAGACATGGAATCGTTACAGTACAAGGAATAATTTTATTTCCGAAAAATTGACTGGGTTAGCTCTACCCCTGCTAATGGCTATCAAAATTCATTAATAGGCGGATCCGGAAAGTTTGCAACAGAAAAAGCACAATTACATTAAAGCAGGACTATGAGCTTAACCCTTTAGCAATTTGGGGAACCCAGCATCAGTTAGATTTAGGCTGGCAAGTCGATTCTTATAATACAAGATATCGCCGCTTTAGCGATGTTAGCTCAAGCCGTGCAAGGCCAACTTTTGATAAAAATACAGTGTGTCAGTCTGGGGATGACTATTGTATTGACGGGGAACAATATTTCAAAAGCCGGACTCTATATCCAGAGCGTACCGTTGAGGGAAGTTATACCAATTACGCTGTTTACCTTCAGGACAGTATTTCTTTTGGTCGTGTAGAAGTGACCCCGGAGTACGTGCTAGTTATGATGATTTTCTGGGGAATCTGAATTTCGCGCCCCGTTTTTCTGCCTCTTATGATGTCTTCGGCGATCGCTCAACACGTCTTTTGGTGGGGCGAATCGCTATTATGGCGCGAATATGCTGTCGTATAAGCTGCGTCAGGGGATTAACACGAATATTATTCAAAACCGTACGTCAGCCAGCGATCCATGGGTTTCCAACCCTGCAAGAATTGTGGGTCTTGATTACGATATTTCTGATTTAAACACGCCTTACAGTGACGAAATAACACTGGGGTTATCACAGCGTGTTATGAATACGGTATGGACGGCGAAGTGGGTTAATCGTAAGGGAAAAGATCAGTTTGGCGCTGAATCAATGACCGTTGATGGGCAACGATACCGTGTAATGAATAATGCTGGCCGGACGGAAGGGAATACATTGTCTCTGGAAGTGGAGCCAATTAGCCCGCACCGTTTCAGCTTCGCGGAAGTCAATTGGAAATTGGTCGCCAGCATTGCAGAAAATAAAGCTAACTCGATTGCTTATTACGATGACGTGAGTTCAGATGAGAATCGGGTGATTGTTGATAATAAGTTGATGTATAAGGGTGATATGGATGCGATGGATTTCAATACGCCATGGCGTGCCTTCCTGAATGTGGATACTTACTTCCCTGCGGTTCGTCTTAACTGGGGGCAGCGCGTAGGCTATACCTCCGGCTACAAAGGCTATACGACCTTGTCATCCGCGACGGTGTGTCCTGGCGGGAGCCCGGCGTGCAACGCTGATCCTAGCTTCACAGGAAGCGCTATAGAATATATCTCCACCAAATATGATGATTTTATCTCCTACGACTGGCGCTTCTCCTACTCGCAGCCTGTCTACAAAAATCAGACGTTGGATATCACCCTGGATGTGCTGAATGTGCTCGATAATGTAGTGGAGACTCAACAAAGGTGAGTTCTCTTAACAGTACCGTCACCTACAAACCCGGCCGCCAGTTCTGGCTTGGTGTCGCTTACACCTGGTAAATCCTATGCCCTGCCATTCGTCACTTGCTGACGTTTGGTGGGGCATTTTGCATTGATGCACTCAAAGAATTGCCTTGCAGGCAAACATAAAAACGAAAAGGTTGTTATGAACTGGAAGAAGTGTTGCTGGTTATCGCTAACGGCTGTCGGCCTGTTAGCGGGAAGCGTGGTGAGCCAGGCTGAAGAAATAAAAAGTCCGTTACCGGTTTTTAAAGAAGGAACGCTGGCGAACGGATTGCGTTATACCCTCGTGCCGTTGGAAGGGCAGAAATCGCGGGTGGATATTCGCCTGATTGTCGATGTCGGTTCGATTGATGAGAAAGACAACGAATCCGGCGTGGCGCACATGGTGGAGCACATGGTGTTCCGCGCCAGCGACGCGTTTCCTCAAGGTGTGAGTACGGAACTGCACAAGCAGGGATGGGGACGCGGACAGAGCTATAACGCGGTGACCAACTACGAGCGCACCATGTACATGATGAGCCCGCCAAAAGGGAATCGCGATCTGGGGACGACGTTACAGGCGCTGAGCCAGATGACGGGGCATGCCAAATTGTCGCAAGCCGATCTCGACGATGAGCGCAAAATTATTCTGGAAGAGTGGCGTGGCAAGCTGGGCGTAGCGGAACGGATGAACCAGCAGCGTGTACAGGCGATTCGCCACGATTCCCGTTATCCTTCCCGCCCGACGATTGGCACGGAACAGTCGATTAACGAAACGCCGGCCAGCGTATTACAGGGTTTCTATCAGCGTTGGTATCACCCGTCGAATATGCGTTTGATGATTATTGGTGATATCACGCCTGCCGATGCGGAACGTGAAATTCAACGCTATTTTGCACCACTGCCTAATGTGGCTGTGCCAGCTCGTGATTACTACGAGCCGTTACTGAAACCACAACTCAACGTTGCACGCTTGCAGGATAGCCAAAGCGGCAGCAGCCAGGTGTCGTTTGTCTATCGTTTCAATGATAAAGACACCTTTGGTCAACCCGAGCTGCGCCATCGCTTGCTGACGCAAATCACGATGTCTGCGCTCACGCGCCAGATTCGTCGACAGAAAACCGAATTGCCGCAAGATGCCAGTAGCCTGGTGGTGCGTAAATCGGATATCGGTAAAACCACCGCTGCGCTGGGCTTTTTGCGAACGTGATGCCGGGTGGTCATGACGCCGCGATGTCTGCGGTATTGAAAGAAATTGAGCGGTTAAAACGCTATCCGTTAAACGAGCAGGACATCAAAGAGATCACGGCGGATATCCGTGAAGTGGCACAGCGTATGAGCACGTTCTCGGAGAAACGCGAATTTGAGGATTGGGTTCAGCAGTTGACCATCGTCTGGCAGCAGGATCGCCCTTATGTCGGCAGCCAGCAGCGCGGTAAAGAGGCGCTGGAAATACTGGGCACCATCACGCCAGAAGAGGTAAACCGCCACCTACAACGCTGGTTAGCCTCACCGGATACGCTGGCGCAGTTTAGCGTGCCGGGTGCGACGCCGTTCACGCTGCCTAAACCAGACGCGATTCGTAAGTTACAGGCGCAGTGGGCCGCGGCACCGCTGGCACCGTTGCAGGTAGAAAAAGAGAAAATCATCCCTGAACTTCCAGTGGTGACGCAAAGCGGAAAACGCACGGCAGTGAAGACGTTTGCGGCACAAAAAGTTGAGCAGTGGCAGTTGAGCAACGGTGACCGCGTGGTATGGCTGCGTGCGCCGGAAGCCGGTAAAAAAGTCTGGCTGACCGCCGTGAGTCAGGCTGGGTTTATGGCGACGTCAATGAACCCGTGGCAGGCGCAGTTGGCAAGCCAGTTGGTTGAGCAAAGTGGTCCCGCAACGTGGAGCGGAGAAGCGCTCGCTAACTGGAAAAAAGAGAAATCCCTGTCGATTATGGTTTCCCATGATGCCGATCAGTTGACGCTGAGTGGACAGGCTCCGATTAAGGAATTGGCGAATCTTTTTGGCCTATACCGCGAAATGAATGTCGCGCCGGGCATCGATCCTGATGTGATGAAAGAAAGCATGATGGGTCTGGCGCGTCAAAAAGCCAATGACGATCAATCGGTTTCAGGAAAACGGGCCAGTGATATCGCCAAATTACGTTTTGGCGGGCCAGCCTGGCAGCAGCCTGAAATTGAAGAACTGAAGCACGTTTCCGCGCCAGCGTTGCTGTCACAGTGGCATAAAGCGGCTTCTGCACCCGTGACGTACTATCTGATCGCAGATATGCCTGCTGCACAGCTGTTGCCAGCGGTTGAACGCTATCTCGCGACGATCCCGCGTCAGCCTGTCAGCGAAGTGAAATCATATCTGGCGCTGCCGGGTAAACGTGAGGCGACATCGGCTATCAGTATTGAACCGCGTGCCGATATCCGTACCTGGAGCTTCACACCGCATGCATGGACGCCGCAGGCGGCGGTGCAGGTGAGCGTTGCTCGTAATATCGCGAATAAATATCTCAAGACGAGCCTGCGTGATGATGCACTGGGCATTTACCGGATGCGTGTCGATAGTGAACTGGAAGATAAAAACAGCGTATTGAGACCGAAGTGAGCTTCTCCAGCGCACCGGAACGCGCACAGGAGCTGTGGAAGCTGGCCGAGCAGGTCTTTGCTGAACTGCCGACCAAGATTACTCAGGAAGATGTGGACGACCAGAAAGCACAGTTCATCCGTGCTGAAAAAGGGCGTCAGGGCGATCTGATGACCATACAGCGCCGCCTGCTGCTGAGCTATCGCCACTATGACGATCCGCGTTACCTGAGCAGTGTTTCTACATTGGCGGACAGCATCACGCTGGACAGCGTGCGTGCGATGTCGGCGAAGCTGTATAACCCGGATAACCGTGTGCTTTACATCACCTTGCCGCAAGAGGTGAAAGAGTGAAGAAGGTCGTCGCTCAATTTGTCGATCTCTGCCGTCCCTTCTGGGGCGGCAAACGCAGCTGGCAGGCATGGCTGCTCTTGTTCATCGCCATCGCGATGGGCGGGATGATCGTCTATCTCAACGTATTGTTAAACGAGTGGAGCAAAACGTTTTATGACGCGTTAGGGTCGTTCGACAGCAGTTTGCTGATGTCCCTGATGAAAGAATACGGCGTTTACATCCTGCTCTATATCGGGTCGATCGTGTATCAGGAGTGGTTTACCAAACTGCTGATTATCCGCTGGCGTACCGCGTTAACCGTCGAGCTGGTAGATAGCTGGCTGGCGAAGCGAGCATTTTATCGCATGTCAGTTGCGGGCAAGATTGATAACCCAGACCAGCGTATTGCCGAAGATATCAACCTGTTTGTCGACAAAGCCGTTAGTCTGGTCATCGAATTTTTGATCGTGACCGCGCGTTTGTTCTCTTTCGTCGTCATTCTGTGGGGATTATCGGGCGTTCAGCGCTTTACGCTGTTTGGCAAAGAGTGGGTAATCGAAGGTTATCTGGTCTGGATCGCTATTCTGTATACGCTGCTCGGCAGCCTGATTACGCATGTGGTCGGGAAGCGTCTGCATAATATTAATTATGAGAAGCAAAAGGCAGAGGCCGATTTCCGTGCAGCGCTGCTGCGTAAGCATGATAACGCCGAGCAAATCGCGCTGTACGGCGGCGAAGCGCAAGAGAAAAGCCATCTTCAGCGGCATTTCTCTGCCATCGTGTCGAACTGGGGGCGTTTTATGAATGCCGAGCGTAATCTGGGCTTCTTCACCACGGGCTATATGCGTGTAAGCCAGATTGTGCCGGTCTTTGCCGCTCTGCCTGCCTTCCTGAGTAAAACGGTAACGCTGGGCGGGTTGATGCAGATCCGCGGAGCGTTTGCGCAGGTACACGGTGCACTGAGCTGGTTTATCCATAAGTACAAAGAGTTCGTGATTCTTTCTGCCAGTATGGCGCGTCTCAGCCAGTTCAAGGACGAAATCAAACGTCACCAGTCTGAACAGGTCGATGCGCCGGTAGGACAGGATTTACGTATTGATCAGCTTTCTTTCACCACGCCGCAGGGTTCTCCGCTGTTGCAACATGTGGATCTGAGCTGCGAAGCAGGGAGCTGGAGTAAATTTTCTGGCCGCAGCGGGCTAGGGAAGTCAACGCTGCTGCGTACGTTAAACGGCCTGTGGCCCTATTACGATGGTCGCTGGCAGGCACCGGAAGGGCGTAGTCTGCTGTTACCGCAGCAAAGCTATCTGGGGCAGGGGACGCTGGCGGAGATTCTCTGCTATCCACACCCGCCGTTGTCCGACAGCGAGATGCTGCGTCAGACGTTGGATAGCGTCGGGCTTGGCGCGTGGCGCGATCGTCTGGATGAGCAACTGAATTGGGATCGCGTCTTCTCCGGCGGGGAGCGGCAGCGTGTCGCCTTTGCCCGCGCGCTGATTGCCAAACCTGATACGCTTTATCTGGATGAAGCGACCAGCAATCTGGATCATGACGCCGCCAGGCAGCTTTTGGCGCTGGTCAAGATGGCGTTGCCTGCGTGTACCGTGGTGGCGATTACGCACCAGACGGAACTGGACGATCTGTTCTCGCATCGTTATGACTTAACGGATTTTGCCTCACAGCGCAGTTGATGTTGCCCGCAGGCCTTCCGAGTGTTGGGAGGTCTGCGGTTCTGGTAGGTTTCTTTTCGTATGCCCTCTATAATCCCTCACAAGATTATCCCGTCTTTTACGGCACTTTTCGTCGCTTGCAGACTCCAACCCCCATCTTACAGGGTGGCTGATGACGGAAGCCGCTCAATCTTGAGGAGTACATACCATGAATTTTCGCCCGCTGGGTTTATCGCTGGTGCTGGGTTTACCACTAGTGTTAAGTGGATGCAGCACGCTTTCCCATTTCTCCTGGTCCAGCCTGTCGCCGTTTAACTGGTTCGGCAGTTCGCTGGAAGTGAGCGATGCGGGTGTCGGTGGTATCAATGCCGGTACGCCACTGTCCGAAGGGGCGCTACAGAGTGCGCTGGATGGTGGTTATCAACTGCGTAGCGGAATGGGTACTTCCAACGGTCAACTGGTCGCGTTTTATCAGGCGCTGGATGGTAAAGACGTGAAGATGATCATCAGCGGCCAGCCGAAGGGCAGCGTACGCAAAGTTGAAGTCATGGATCCCGCGATTGGCAGCGCAGGCGGTGTGAAAATCGGTGATGCGTTTAACAATACCTACAGCAAAGCGTTTGAATCCTGCCAGTTAGGGCAAGGTGATGATGCACAGAGCGTGGAATGTGCCGCCCCGCAGAGTACGCATATTAGCTATGTCTATTCCGGCGAATGGAGCGGCCCGGAAGGTCTGATGCCGCCGGACGATATCCTGAAGAACTGGAAAGTGAGCAAAATTGTGTGGCATGCGCAGGGGCGTAACACATCCGCTTTATAAAGGAGCGTCTCGTAAAGGCTGTAATTTGTCTTTACGCAAGGTAAACGTCAGGCGGCTTCCGGTATGATAACGGTGCTGTCTGGCACCAGCCAGAGCCGCCGTAAACAGTCGTAAACCATAACAACAAAAGAAAAACTGACGCTTGAGGAAGCAGAAATGACACCAATTCAAAGCGGTATTTTATTGGAACACCGCCGTTTTGCCATCTTTATGGAAGCGATGATTCAGGGAGAGTTTGATGCTATCCGGCAGGGATGCAAAAAATTCTGTCAGACATTACAAGCGTTACAGCAGCAGTATCCCGATGCGGGATTAGGTGCGGTGCTGGCATTTGGCAACGATGTCTGGCGCGATCTGGACTGCAACCACGGCGCGGCGGAACTGAAATCTTTTACGCCGCTGGGCAACGGGCTCGCGCCTGCTACGCAGCGCGATCTGTTGATCCATATTCAATCGCTGCGCCATGATGTGAACTTCACGCTGGCTCAGGTGGCGCTGGCCGCGTTTGGTGGTGCGATCCGGATCGAAGAAGAGACGCACGGCTTCCGCTGGGTGGAAGATCGCGATTTAAGTGGTTTTGTCGATGGGACGGAAAACCCGCAGGGGGATGCCCGTCACGCTGTGGCGATTATCCCTGAAGGCCAGCCGGATGCAGGCGGCAGCTACGTGTTTACCCAACGTTGGGAACACAATCTGAAGCAGTTGCAGCGTTTTAGCGTGGAACAGCAGGAACAGATGATCGGGCGTACAAAGCAGGATAACGAAGAGTTGTCTTCCGATGAGCGTCCTGTAACGTCGCATCTCAGCCGCGTGGATTTAAAGGAAGACGGCAAAGGGCTGAAGATTCTGCGCCAGAGCCTGCCTTATGGCACCGCGAGCGGGAAAAACGGGCTCTATTTTGTCGCCTACTGTGCACGTCTGCATAACATTGAGCAGCAGTTGCTGAGCATGTTCGGCGATCGTGACGGTAAACGTGATGAGATGCTGCGCTTTACGCGTGCCGTCAGCGGCAGCTATTTCTTCGCGCCGTCTCTGGATCAGCTTTTATCGCTGTAAGATCCAACGCGTTTTCCTGATGCCTGCACCTGCGCAGGCATCCATTCTTACCAATTCTCTCCGTTCCCAACGTTTCACTTCCCATCAGGCTACTTTATCGCCCCTTTTCTTTACGTTTCTCTTGCCTCGGGGTTATGCCCTTTAGCGCTTAAAAACTCCGAAATGTTATATATAAAGGTTATATGTTGACCATCACTTCCCCCTACACTGAGTTGCGCTGACAAGTGCATTTTTTTCAAAAAACGGCTATGCTAACGATAGCTCCCATAACAAAGCCTACCGAATAGGCGCTAACTCTGGCAGGACATAAGATGAATCAAGTACAGGTGAAAGGCTGGCTGGTGAAAGGTTCTCTGGCGCTGTCATTGCTGCTGGGTGGGCAGAGTGTTGTCTCTGCTACCGAGCTGCTGAACAGCTCTTATGATGTGTCGCGTGAGCTCTTTGTGGCGCTCAATCCCGGCTTTGAAAAACAGTGGCTGTCGCAGCACCCTAACGATCCGCTGACGATCAAACAATCGCATGCCGGTTCGTCTAAACAGGCGTTGGCTATTCTGCAAGGCCTGAAGGCCGATGTCGTGACCTATAATCAGGTGACCGACGTCCAGATCCTGCACGATCGCGGGCAACTGATCCCCGCCGATTGGCAAGCGCGTTTACCGAATAACAGCTCTCCGTTCTATTCCACCATGGCGTTTCTGGTTCGCAAAGGTAATCCTAAAGGGATCCACGACTGGAACGATTTGGTGCGCGATGACGTGAAGCTGATTTTCCCGAACCCGAAAACGTCCGGCAATGCTCGTTATACCTACCTTGCGGCCTGGGGCGCGACCAGCAAAGCCAATGGTGGCGATGAGGCCAAAACTCGTGCGTGGATAACCCGTTTTCTGGCGAACGTTGCAGTATTTGATACCGGCGGTCGCGGGGCAACCACCACGTTTGTGGAACGTCAGTTGGGTGATGTGCTGATCAGCTTTGAATCCGAGGTGAATAACATCCGTAATCAGTATGGTGCCGAGAACTACGAGGTGATCGTCCCGAAGGTCAACGTACTGGCGGAATTCCCTGTGGCGTGGATCGACAAGAATGTCGAGAAGAACGGCACCGAGCAGGCGGCAAAAGCCTATCTGAATTATCTGTATAGCCCGGAAGCGCAGAAAATTATCACCGATTTTTACTACCGCGTGAATAACCCCGAATTAACGCAAACGCTGAAATCCCGCTTCCCGGAAACCACTTTATTCCGGGTGGAGGATCAGTTCGGAACGTGGCCACAGGTGATGAAAACCCACTTCGACACGGGTGGCGAACTGGATAAGCTGCTGGCGGCTGGTCGTCAGTAATGTCTTTGAGGTCGGGTAACGTCTTTTCTGGTTCAGGTAAACGGGTGCTGCCGGGATTCGCATTGAGTCTGGGCAGCAGCCTGCTGTTCGTCTGTCTGATTCTGTTACTGCCCTTAAGTGCGCTGGTGATGCAGCTCTCGGAAATGAGTCTGGCGCAGTATTGGACGGTGATTTCCAATCCGCAGGTGGTAGCCGCTTACAAGGTGACGCTCTTGGCGGCGGGGTTGGCGACGGTATTTAATGCGGATTTGGCCTGTTAATGGCGTGGATTTTGACGCGCTACCGCTTTCCCGGCCGGGCCTTGTTGGATGGATTGATGGATTTGCCCTTTGCGCTCCCCACGGCCGTAGCAGGGCTGACACTGGCCGCGCTCTTTTCAACGACCGGCTGGTACGGCGCATGGCTGGCAGAATACGGTATCAAGGTATCGTACACCTGGCTGGGGATTACGGTCGCGATGGCGTTCACCAGCATTCCCTTTGTGGTGCGGACCGTTCAGCCGGTGCTGGAAGAGTTGGGTCCGGAATACGAAGAGGCGGCGCAGACGTTGGGAGCAAATCGCTGGCAGTGTTTTCGCTATGTCATTTTACCGGAATTAACCCCGGCGCTCTTAACGGGCACTGCGATGTCGTTTGCCCGCAGTCTGGGCGAATTTGGCGCGGTCATCTTTATTGCAGGGAATATTGCCTGGCAGACGGAGGTCGTGTCGCTGATGATTTTTATCCGCTTGCAGGAGTTTGATTTCCCTGCCGCGAGCGCGATTGCTTCCGTTGTGTTAGCGGCTTCCTTATTGATCCTGTTTGCTGTCAACGTGCTGCAAAGTCGTTTTGGTCAACGGACCCGGAGCGTGTAATGGCTGAGATTCCTACCGTGACGACTCGCCGTCAGGTTCATCCCGTTCAGCAGGGGCGCAATTGGGGAGAGCAGCGCTAATTGCGCTGGGCGTGATATTATCGCTCATCATGCTGGTCATCCCTCTGGTGTCAATTTTTGCCGCGGCGCTGGCGCACGGGCTGGGGGCGTCTGGCGTAACCTGAGCGATCCTGACATGCTGCATGCGATTGGTCTCACGCTGCTGGTGGTCGCGATTGTCGTACCGGTAAATCTGGTCTTTGGTACGCTGCTGGCCTGGCTGGTCACGCGCTTTCAGTTTCCGGGGCGGCAACTACTGCTCACGCTGATCGACATTCCTTTGCCGTTTCGCCGGTGGTAGCGGGTTTACTGTATCTGCTTTTTACAGCACCAACGGGCCTGTTGGCGGCTGGCTGGATGAACAGGGGCTACAGCTGATGTTTGCCTGGCCGGGCATTGCGCTGGTGACAATATTCGTGACCTGCCCGTTTATGGTCAGGGAGCTGGTTCCGGTGATGATGAGTCAGGGCAGTCAGGAAGAAGAGGCTGCCGTGCTGCTTGGTGCCTCGGGCTGGCAGGTGTTCTATCGGGTGACGTTACCGAATATTCGCTGGGCGCTGCTGTATGGCGTGGTTCTGACCAATGCTCGGGCGATTGGCGAGTTTGGCGCTGTATCCGTGGTGTCGGGCTCGATTCGTGGTGAAACCTATACGCTGCCATTGCAGGTCGAATTATTGCATCAGGATTATAACAGTGTCGGCGCGTTTACCGCGGCGGCGCTGTTAACCGTGATGGCGATACTGACGCTGTTTATCAAAAGCGCCTTGCAGTGGCGCGTGAAGCGGCAAATGAATAAACACTAACTTTACTCTTTTCTCTCGCTCACGCCATACGCGTGGGTTTTTTTAGGACTCAACTTGTGACAACGCTTGAGCATTGTATTGGTAATACCCCGCTGGTGAAATTGCAGCGCCTGACGCAGGGGTTGAAGAGTGAAATCTGGCTGAAGCTGGAGGGGAATAATCCTGCCGGGTCGGTAAAAGATCGGGCGGCACTCTCCATGATCCAGCAGGCGGAGAATCGCGGCGACATCGCCCCCGGTGACAGACTGATCGAGGCGACCAGTGGGAATACCGGCATTGCACTGGCGATGATTGCGGCGGTAAAAGGCTACCGGCTACGTCTGCTGATGCCGGACAATATGAGTTATGAACGTCAGACCGCGATGCGTGCGTATGGCGCAGAGCTGGTGCTGGTTAATCGCAAGTTAGGGATGGAAGGGGCGCGGGATCGCGCAAAACAGATGGTGTTGGCGGGAGAGGGGAAAACGCTCGATCAGTTCAATAACCCGGACAATTCGCTGGCGCATTTTCTCACGACTGGCCCGGAGATCTGGCAGCAGACGGCGGGCAAGCTGACCCACTTTATCTCTAGCATGGGAACGACAGGCACGATTTCCGGCGTCAGTCGTTATCTGAAGCAGCAGAGTCCGGCAATTTGTACGGTAGGGCTACAGCCTGCGGAAGGCAGCCACATTCCCGGTATTCGCCGCTGGACGCCGGACTATATGCCAGGCATTTTCCGCGCTGATCTGGTCGATCGTATTCTGGATATGACACAGATCGACGCCGAGAATACGCTGCGGCAACTGGCGCGTCAGGAAGGTATCTTCTGCGGTGTCAGTTCCGGCGGGGCGGTGGCGGGTGCGCTGCGGATCGCAGCGGAAAACCCCGGCAGCGTGATTGTGGCAATCGCCTGCGATCGCGGCGATCGGTATCTGTCCACCGGGGTCTTTGACTGATGACTATTCCCGCTCCAGCGCGTGAATCGGTTCCATCCGCGCTGCACGACGGGCGGGGAAGAAGCCGAAGATAATGCCGATCAGGCTGGAGCACAGGAATGCGGCAATAATCGAGGAACTGGAATAGATCATCGCGAAATTGCTGCTGAACTGTGCGAACAGTACACCGATAGCCAGCGACAGCCCCACACCGATGATGCCGCCGAACAGGCAGACTAGTACGGCTTCGATTAGAAACTGCTGCATGATATCGCTGGTGCGCGCGCCGACCGCCATACGGACGCCGATCTCTCGGGTTCGCTCGGTGACGGACACCAGCATGATGTTCATCACACCGATACCGCCGACCAGCAGCGAGATCAGCGCGATCATCGACACCAGCAGCGTGAGCGTGGTGGTGGTTTTCTCGATCATCTGACGGATGCTGTCCGTGTTCATGATAAAGAAGTCTTTCGTACCGTGCCGCTGCGTCAGTAGTGCATTGATGCTTTTCTCGGCGACGTTCATATCAATATTGTCTTTTACCCGTACCGTGATGCTTTTCAGGTAGGACTGCCCAACCATGCGCTTCATCACCGTGGTGTACGGCACCCAGACATTCAGATTTTCATCGCTGCCGAAGCCGCCCTGATTCTTGCTGACGACGCCGATAATCCGGACGGGCAGCGAGCCCAATAGAATGACTTGCCCAATCGGATCCTCGCCGTGGGGAAAGAGCTTGTTAAGCGTATTTGTGTCAATCACCGCGTCCTGTGCCAGTTCATCGACGCTGCTGCGAGGGAAAAGCACACCGCGTTGCAGGGTGTAGCCACGTACGGTAAAGAACTGCTCGCCAACCCCGGAAACGCTGGCGGAAACGGCAATGTTGCCATAGCGCATCGTTACGCTGGTGGAAATAGAAGGCGTGACGCTATGCACGTAGGGCTGCTGTGTGAGCGGCTGAATATCGCTGGCCCGCAGCGTCTGGATGGCGCTGGCATCCATGTCGCCGAAGTCTTTGCCGGGGAAAATTTCCAACGTGCTGGTGCCCATCGAGTTGATATCGGCCAGCACTTGTTCCTGTGAGCCTTTTCCCAGTGCGACCACCGAGACGACGGAGGCGATGCCGATGATAATGCCGAGCATGGTCAGAAAGGTGCGCATCCGCTGGGCATTCATCGCCAACAGCGCCATTTTAAATGCGTCAATAAAGCGGTCTTTGAACTGATTCAGGGCCGAGGTTGCCGGAGAGCTTGCGGCTTCAGATAACGGCGCTGTGGCCTCTTCGGGACGCGTTTGTCGATCGGCAATCACTTCGCCATCGCGCAATTCGATGATGCGCTGAGCGTGTTCGGCAATCGTCATATCGTGGGTGACGATCACGACCGTATTGCCCTGTTTGTGCAGGTCGCGGAGTATGCTCAGGACTTCGTTGCCGCTGTGAGTGTCCAACGCACCGGTTGGTTCATCCGCCAGAATAATGCCGCCAGCGTTCATCAGCGCACGGGCGATACTCACGCGCTGCTGCTGACCGCCGGAAAGCTGGCTGGGACGATAGTGGAGGCGATGTTCCAGTCCCAGACGGGTTAACAGCTCTGCTGCCCGCTGACGGCGTGCCAGCCGGCTCTTACCGGCATAAATGGCCGGTACTTCGACGTTCCCCAGCGCGCTGAGGTCGCCCAGCAGGTGATAACGCTGGAAAATAAAACCGAAATGCTCGCGACGCAGTTCCGCCAACTGGTCGTTATCCAGCTCGCCAACGGCACGCCCTGCCACCTGGTAATCACCGGAGGACGGTTTATCCAGACAGCCAAGAATATTCATCAGCGTGGATTTTCCCGACCCGGACGCGCCGACAATCGCCACCATTTCTCCCTGATTGATCGTCAGGTTGATGTCCTTAAGGACGGTAACGTCCTGCTCGCCGTTGGAAAAGCGGCGGGTAATGCCGGTCAGCTTAAGTAAGGATGTGGACATGCGTTACATCCCCATCGGTGGGCCGGGATGCGTGGACGCGACATCACCGGACGACGGGCTGACAACCACCTGCTCCCCAACGCTGAGCCCTGAACGGATCTGGGTGCGCACGTTATCATTGAGGCCGAGCGTGACCAGCCGCGATTCGATCTTCTTGTTCGCATTCATGACCTGCACGTACCACATGCCATTACGCGAGGTTAATGCCGTCGCTGGGACGACAATGGCATTTTTCACCGACGACAGCAGGATATACACCTGTGCCGTCATGGAAATGCGCAATACGCCGTCAGGGTTCTTCACATCAAACAGGCCGTTGTAATAGATCGCGGTGCTGGATGATGAACTGGTGCTGCTGCTGGAACTGGATGACGTCGTAGTTGAATCCGTATTGATGGAATCCGGCGCGGGTTCAATCGAGCTCAGCGTGGCTTCGTAACGCTTATTCGGTTCGCCCAGAATACTGAACCACACAGGCATGCCGGTTTTCACCTTGACGACGTCGGCTTCTGAAATCTTCACCTTGATGGTCATGGTGTCCAGATTGGCGACTTTGGCAATGGTCGGCGTGGTCTGGATGGCGTTGACCGTTTGGCCCGCTTCAACCGGAATCGCCACCACGGTGCCGTCCATCGGTGAACGAATCTGGGTATATCCGAGGTTAACCTTGGCGGTGTTGACGGTAATCTGTGCCTGAACGATCTGGGCGTCCAGCGCGTCAATATTGGCTCGGGTGGCATCGAGCGTGGCTTTCGCGCTATCGTAGTCGGCCTGAGCGCCAACGCCGCGTTTCATCAACATTTGCTGGCGCTGCCAGCTCAATTCGTTGTTACGCAATTCCGCCAGTTTGGCGGTTCGCTGAGCCTGAATGTTTTTTAGCGCCGCTTCGCCATTTCTTAACGTGTCCTGTTGGGTGAGGTCATCAATCTCGGCGATCAATTGCCCTTTTGTGACCTTATCGCCGAGTTCGACGTGCAGCGCTTTGATTTGTCCCGAGGCTTGAGCACCGACGCTGACCTGCTTCTGCGCTTCAATTTTGCCGTCAGCAAGTACCGTCTGTTCAAGATCCGCAATTTCTGCGGCGGTGGTCTGCGCGTTTGGCGTAGGCGCGGGCTTGTTGAAAAACAAGTGAATAAGCACGGCAGCGGCGATAATGCCAAGCGCTATCGTCGTACGGCGTCGTGTAAAAATCGTGATTGCATCAGGGGCGTCGTCCTTAATGAATACATCTGTACCCGTCATACTTCAAGTTGCATGTGCGTTGGCTGCGCTTAGTCACCCGAATCACTTACCTGAGTAAGCTCATCGGGATTCCCTCGCTTGCCGCCTGCCTGAAACTCGAATTATTTAGGGTATCAACGGAAGTAAATAACGCAGGTGAGTAATTTACCCCGAGTCCGTAAAGGTAGCGGTAATCTTTGCTGAAAGAAATGGTAAGGATTAAGTAAATCTGGCTGCGAATATTCACGCCAGGCCTGAGAATACAGCATCTATACCCATCATACTTCAAGCTGCTTGTGCGTTTCCTTCCCGCAACTCGAATACGTAGGGTATACCCGATTAATGAGGACAGGATATGAATATTTTACTGGTCGATGACGACGTAGAGCTGGGCGATATGCTCTGTGAGTATTTGAATGCAGAAGGGTTTTCGACCTCGCGGGTACTGACGGGCAAAGAAGGCGTTGATGGTGCGATGTCGGGAGATTACACCGCGATGATTTTGGATGTCATGCTGCCGGATATGAGCGGGATTGACGTGCTGCGTCAGATCAGAAAAACCCAACAGCTTCCCGTGATTATGCTGACGGCGAGAGGCGACAACATCGACAGAGTCATCGGTCTGGAAATGGGGGCCGATGACTATATGCCCAAGCCGTGCTATCCACGTGAACTGGTGGCAAGGCTGCGGGCGGTGCTACGTCGCTATGACGATCAGCCCAGTACAAAACGGGATGAAAGCGTGGCGGCCAGTGGCGATCTGGTATTGAATCCCGCGACGCGCATCAGCGAATGGCGTGAGCAGCCGTTTGATCTGACGGCGTCTGAATTTAATTTGCTTGAATTGCTGTTACGTTCCCCCGAACGGGTGGTGTCAAAAGATGAACTGTCCGAAAAATGTCTGGGGCGTCGTCGTGAAGCCTATGACCGCAGCGTGGACGTGCACATCAGCAATATTCGTCAGAAGCTCGGCGCATTGCCGGGCAATACGATGACGATTGAAACCGTGCGCAGCGTGGGATACCGGATTCGCTGATGATGATTCGTGGAAGGCTTTTCTGGAAGATACTGCTCGGTTTCTGGCTGACGTTCCTTGTCATGTCTCAGTTGCTGTGGCTGGCTTTTTCGTTTTACGGCGAGCGCCATAAGCCGCTGGAAGAGATCGTGGTGTCCCGCATTGCGACGATGCAAACAGAGATGGTGGCGGCGGCGCTGCAACATGGTGGTTTGGGTGAGCTGAACGATGTGATGTCGCTGCTGCCGCAAGAAGAGCAGAAATATATTTCCGTCACGGAATCGCCGTTGCCGCTGTCGGAGCAGGAATTGAATTCCGCCCCGCAGAATGCGATGTCTGGCGATGATTTTGCACCGGGGCGGCGTAACGAACCGCGTGCTTCGCATATCATCAAGCAGGTCAGCGGGCCTGCCGGAAAGTGGTATCAGATACGTTATGACGCCGAACTGCTGCGCAGTGAATTCCGTCCTCCTCGTCCGGTCGAGTTTCTTAACGTACCCGTGCCGTTTGTGATCATCGCGGGGTTTGGCGGCTTGTTGTTCAGTTCGGTACTGGCATGGAGTCTGGCACGCCCGCTAAACCAGATCCGCGCGAGGTTTGATCAGGTTGCGCAGGGCGATCTGAACGTACGCCTGCTGCCGGTGATGCAGAGGCGTCATGATGAAATCAGCGATGTGGCGCGTGATTTCGATTCCATGGTCGAGCGGTTGGACAGTCTGGCCAGCGCGCGTGAACAGTTGCTGCATGATGTCTCGCACGAGCTGCGCTCCCCGTTGGCGCGTTTACAGCTCGCTATCGGGTTGATAAGGCAAAACCCAGACAATGTCGAAAACTCCTTACAACGTATTGAGCGCGAAGCGCTGCTGATGGATAAGATGATTGGCGAGCTGTTGACGCTGTCGCGCACGGAGCATTCTGGCATTGAGGAAGCCTATTTCGATTTACTGGGACTGGTGACGGCCGTCGTCAACGATGCGCGCTATGAAGCGCAGGTCACCGGCGTCGAAATCCTACTTGCGGCGGATGAAGACGAGGACTATACGATTAAAGGCAACGCGGAGCTGATGCGTAGGGCGGTCGATAACGTGATGCGCAACGCGCTCCGTTTTTCAGCGCCCGAACAGCAGGTTTCCGTATCGCTTATTGGCAACGAGCATGAGTGGACGATTCTGGTCGCCGATCAGGGACCCGGCGTGGAGAAAAGTAAGCTCTCCAGCATCTTCGATCCTTTTATTCGTGTGGATTCGCCGCTGTCTGGCAAGGGCTATGGGCTGGGACTGGCGATTACTCGCAAAGTGGTGCTGGCGCACGGTGGGCATATTGAGGCGGACAACGGCGAACAGCGTGGATTAGTGATTCGCCTGTGCGTGCCGCGCTGGAAAGCCTGAAACGAAAACGGCACCATCCGGGTGCCGTTTCGTGCAAACGTAGTAGACCATCCGTAGAAGGGCGGTTTACTTTTTGATACGGATAACCGGCGTTTCGCCGACCACGACCGTACCACTCAGTTTGGTCAATTCCTTGATTTCATCCATGTTGGAAATAACCACTGGTGTCAGAGTAGACTTCGCTTTTTCTTCCAGCAGAGCCAGGTCAAACTCGATAACGAGATCGCCTTTCTTCACGCGCTGGCCTTCTTCGGCGATGCGCTTGAAGCCTTCGCCTTTCAATTCAACGGTATCAATACCAAAGTGCACAAACAGCTCAATGCCGCTGTCAGACTCGATGGAAAACGCATGGTTGGTTTCAAAAATCTTACCGATGGTGCCGTCTACCGGTGCGACAATCTTGTTGCCAGTTGGCTTGATGGCAATACCGTCACCGACGATTTTCTCTGCGAATACGACATCAGGAACATCTTCAATATTGACGATTTCACCGGACAGCGGGGCAATGATTTCGATGCTGCCAGTGTCTTTTTTGTCGTCAGAAACCAGAGATTTCAATTTATCGAACAAACCCATGATTCTCTCCTAAGCATTAATATTGGGCCAGCGTATACCCTAATCTTTCAAGTCGTTGTGGCATTGGCTTTCTTCGCTACCCCGACCGCGAAGCTATCGCCTGTCGGGGGTGCTGATTGCCACCTTGAAACCTATTAGGTAATAGCAGAATCAGCAGAGCGTTTTTTCTTTAATAAAGCGGCTCACCAGATTGCTTAACTCTTGTGCTGTCGGTTGAGCTAATGCCTGCTCCGCCAGCGCCTTCGCATCTTCGTAATTCGCATTACGGATGATTTTCTTGATGCTCGGGATAGAGATCGCACTCATGCTGAATTCGTCCAGACCCATTCCCAATAACAGTAGTGTAGCACGTTCGTCACCGGCGAGCTCACCACACATCCCTGTCCACTTGCCTTCGGCATGAGACGCATCGATAACCTGCTTAATCAGGGTAAGGACGGCGGGGGACATCGGGTTATAGAGATGAGAAATCAGCTCATTACCGCGATCAACTGCCAGAGTATACTGGGTTAAGTCATTTGTCCCAATACTAAAGAAGTCGACTTCTTTGGCTAAATGTGGCGCGATTGCGGCAGCGGCAGGGGTTTCAACCATCACGCCGACTTCAATGCTTTCGTCGAAGGCTTTACCTTCTTCTCTCAGCTGCGCTTTCAACATCTCCAGTTCGGCTTTCAGCTCACGCACTTCTTCCACGGAGATAATCATCGGGAACATGATACGCAGTTTGCCAAAGCTGGACGCGCGCAGAATGGCACGCAGCTGGGCGTGCAGGATTTCTTTACGATCCAGACAGATACGGATAGCACGCCAGCCAAGGAACGGGTTCTCTTCCTTCGGCAGGTTCATGTAAGGCAGGTCTTTGTCGCCGCCGATATCCATGGTACGGACGATAACGGCCTGAGCGCCAACGGCTTCAGCAACTGCCTTATACGCCTGGAACTGCTCTTCTTCAGTAGGCAGGGATTCACGATCCATGAACAGGAATTCGGTACGATACAGGCCGACACCTTCTGCGCCGTTACGCTCAGCACCCGCGACATCACGCACGGTACCGATGTTGGCACAGACTTCAACCTGATGACCATCCAGCGTGATGGCTGGCAGATCTTTCAGCTTGGCCAGCTCATATTTTTCAGCGCTGTACTGCTGCTGAATGGCTTTTAATTCTTCAATTTTTTCCGCGGTCGGATTCTGATAGATCTGGTTGTTTACCGCATCCAGAATCAGATAGTCGCCGTTTTTGACCTGCTGCGTCACGTTGGTCGTGCCGACGATCGCAGGCAGCTCCAGCGAACGAGCCATAATAGACGTGTGGGACGTGCGGCCACCGAGATCGGTGATGAAGCCCAGCACTTTATCCAGATTTAGCTGCGCGGTTTCTGACGGCGTCAGATCCGTTGCAACCAGAATGACTTCATCCTGAATATCGCCCAGATCGACGATGGTCATATTGAGAATGTTGCGTAGCAAACGCTTCCCGATATCACGCATGTCTGCGGCGCGTTCTTTCAGATATTCATCATCAAGCTCTTCCAGTGCTTTAGCCTGGTTTTCGATAACGGAAAACGCAGCGGCGTCGGCGGAAGCATGTTCATCTTTAATCAGGGCTATGATTTCCTGCTCGAACTCTTCATCTTCCAGCAACATGATGTGGCCTTCGAAGATGGCTTCTTTCTCTGCGCCCAGTGTCTCGCCCGCTTTCTTCTTGATAGCTTCCAACTGTGCGGATGCTTTGGAACGGCCAGTCAGAAAACGTTCAATTTCCTGCTCCACCTGATCCGCAGAGATTTTTTTCCGGTTGATGATAATTTCATCTTCTTTCAGTAACAGTGCCTTACCAAAAGCAATACCCGGTGATACTAATATGCCTGAAATCATAACCCTACCTTACTCGATTCTGGTGTTCACTAAAAAACTCGTCGATTACTCGAGCTCAGCCATCAGTTTGACCAGGTGTTCAACCGCTTTTTGTTCGTCTTCGCCTTCCGCAGCGATAGTAACCACAGTTCCTTGGGTTAAGCCGAGTGTTTGTAATTTGAACAGGCTCTTGGCGCTGGCGCTCTTGCCGTTGGACGTCACGGTGATTTCAGAAGTGAAGCCTTTGGCTTCTTTAACGAACTGAGCAGCGGGACGAGTGTGCAGGCCATTCGGTGCGGTGATAGTCACTTCTTGCTGGAACATGCTTTTTTCCCCAACTTATGGATTAGAT
Organism: Pectobacterium sp. PL152; assembly: GCA_021907015.1. GTDB lineage: Bacteria > Pseudomonadota > Gammaproteobacteria > Enterobacterales > Enterobacteriaceae > Pectobacterium. The sequence continues at coordinate 3,539,620 of CP091064.1, forward strand.
TAATGTTGTGGAACTAAAGTTTAGCTGATTCACTGAACTTTAGCCTGTTTGGTTAGCTCCTGATTTATGTTACAGGGGCGGGCCACGATGCGACAAGAAAACCGTCAAACGTATTTCCTGGATAAAATACCATCAAACACCACAGCTTCCGCTACCCATTATCTTAACCTCGGTCGCAAAACGGCTATGTGGCTATCGTGCGCAGGACAAAAAACAATGTGATGGGGCGTGGTATTTGTCTGACATTAATTTCACGCATCAAAATAATTGTTCGGTTAAATACTAAACCTGATGTAGAAAAGCAATCTGTATGTAGTGGAAAGTTTGAAGTGTGCCACAAAAAAGCACCTAAATAGGTGCTTTTTTAACACATTGGTCACTTGTTGCTCGAGTGTGGCCGGGAGGTTATTGTTGCAGTTCTTGCTCAGTGAACAGGTCGGCAAAGAGTGCCGTGCTGAGGTAACGTTCGCCGGAAGAAGGCAGAATCACAACGATGGTTTTGCCTTCAAACTCTTTCTCTTTGAGCAAATTCAGCGCTGCGGCAACGGCGGCACCGGAAGAAATCCCAGCCAGAATGCCTTCTTCCTCCATCAAACGACGTGCGGTGCTGATCGCTTCTTCGTTTGTCACTTTCTCTACGCGGTCAATCAGTTTCAGATCCAGGTTACCCGGGATGAAACCTGCGCCGATACCCTGAATCTTGTGCGGGCCTGGTTTCAGCTCTTCGCCTGCCAGCGCCTGAGAGATCACCGGTGAATCGGTAGGTTCAACCGCTACGCTGATGATAGCTTTGCCTTTGGTGTTCTTGATGTAGCGGCTGACACCGGTCAGCGTACCGCCGGTACCGACGCCGGAGATAAAGACATCAACCTGACCGTCTGTGTCTTCCCAGATTTCAGGACCGGTAGTTTTCTCGTGAATTTCTGGGTTAGCAGGGTTGCTGAACTGCTGCAGCAGCAGATAACGGCTCGGATCGCTGGCGACAATCTCTTCCGCTTTGGCGATGGCACCTTTCATACCTTTCGCGCCTTCGGTCAGCACCAGATTGGCGCCCAGCGCTTTCAGCAGTTTACGGCGCTCGATGCTCATGGTTTCCGGCATGGTAAGCGTGAGTTTGTAACCGCGAGCCGCTGCGACGTAGGCCAGAGCAATCCCTGTGTTTCCGCTGGTAGGTTCAACCAGCTCAATGCCTGGTTTCAGAACGCCGCGTTTTTCTGCATCCCAAATCAGGTTGGAGCCGATACGGCATTTTACGCTGAAGCTGGGGTTGCGGGATTCCACTTTAGCCAGAATGCGTCCGTTGCCGATACGGTTCAGGCGAACCAGCGGCGTATGGCCGATTGTGAAAGAATTGTCTTCGTAGATCTTGCTCATAGCCTGTCCTTATAACTGTATGAAATTTTTGCGAACGTAGAGAGAATACTCGTTCACACCTTTCAGTGAAGTAAAGAATTGCTATATCGTTATGTTCTTAAGAAATATCTTTTCATTACAATAGAAAGCACTGGCTGTGATCAGCCAGTGCACATGGTCTCTTTATGACGCTTTTTTCGGCAGCGTCGCAGACAGATCCCGATAGCGATCCACCCACAGCTGCGTTGCGCCACATACCGCGACGGGCATGATGACCAGATTCAAAAAAGGCACCAGCGTAAACAGGCTGACCAGGGCGCCAAACTGCATATTGGCGACCTTGTGGCGGCGTAATGCCTGCCGCATGGTGGAAAAGCCCACTTTGTGGTTATCAAACGGATAATCGCAGTACTGAATCGCCAGCATCCACGCGCTGAACAGGAACCACAGCACCGGCGCGACAGTTTGCCCGATGCCGGGGATGAAATAGAGAAGCAATAGCACAATCGCGCGTGGCAGGTAATACGCCAGCTTTTGGACCTCACGCTTCATAATCCGCGGGACATCTTTGGCGATGCCGAGCATGCCGCTGTCCGGCAGCGTCTGGCCGGTTAATTTTGCTTCCAACTGTTCCGCCAGCAAGCCGTTAAACGGTGCGGCAATAAAGTTGGCTATCGTACTGAATAGGTAGCTGAATACCAGCAGGATGGAGAGGACGGCGAGTGGCCAAATGAGGTAGCTGAGCCATTGCAGCCAGCTTGGAATGTGGCTCATTAGCTGGGGAATCCAATCATTCAACCGGGTGAAAAGCCACCAGAAAGCGCCGCCCATCAGCACGATGTTCATGAGTAAGGGAAGGATGACGAAACGCCGGATGCCCGGTAGTGAGATCAAACGCCATCCGGCAAGAAAATAGTGTATTCCGCTGCGAACCTGGCCTGCGGTGTTGCCGTAAGACGGTTTTTCGAAAGACATAGTGACAATATACTCAGTCATTTGTTTGTTGAGGCATCATATCGGGATGATCTTATGCTGACTAGCCCGCATTTGGATGAAAAAACAGCAAAAAAGTGCGTTGTATCTATCTTTATTGTCATAAAGTACCGTGCAGGCTTGCACTTGTGTACTCAGGCAAATAGAGTTAGTAGTATAAGTATTTGCCGTGGTGGCAATGTATTGTTGGAACAATTGGGATAGCAATGATGCAGGACTTGCGTCTGATATTAATCGTTGTTGGCGCGATCGCTATAATAGCGCTGTTACTGCACGGCTTGTGGACTAGCCGTAAAGAGCGCTCGTCCCTTTTTCGTGACCGCCCGGTTAAACGTGCAAAGAAAGCGCGTGATGAAGCGCCGCTTGACGAGCTGGATGAAGGCGTTGGCGAAGTTCGCGTGAAGGGTGCGCGTCCGCAACAGAGTGAGCCCTCATTTGGCAGCGCGTCATTTGATAATTCGTCATTTGATAACCGACCATTTGATAATCAGTCATTTGATAACAACAGTGTACGTGAAGAGATTCGCCCTGAGGCGAAATCGCCGTTCGAGCACCTGTCTCCCGTCTCTTCTTACGATCCTTTACTGGATGAAGCCACGCCGGTGGATTCTCCGCGTTCGCAGGTGCGTGGCGATAGCAACCCGCAGGTTGTTAATCCCAGAGAAACGTCTACCCAGCCGAGCATCGACACACCGCGTGAGTCATTTGCATACGATGCGCCGCCATCTGCCCCGCAGCAGCCTGCTGCGCATTCGCTGCATGAGAAGGTTCAACCTGCACAGCCTCAGCAACCCGCTGAGCCTGTTGAGCCCGTAGCGGCAAAAGAAGCGGTTCTGGTGCTGCACGTCGTAGCGCATCAGGGCGGGGTTATTGGCGGCGAACTGCTGTTGCAAAGCCTGCTTCAGGCCGGTTTCCAGTTTGGTGAAATGAACATTTTCCATCGTCATGTGAACCCGGCGGGTGCCGGTCCGGTGTTGTTCAGCCTGGCGAATATGGTTAAACCTGGTTCGTTTAATGTGGACGCGATGTCCGAATTCTCGACGCCTGGTGTGTCTATTTTCATGATGGTGCCGTCTTACGGCGACGCCAGCCAAAACTTTAAACTGATGTTACAGTCTGCGCAGCGTATTGCCGACGATGTTGGCGGTGTGGTGCAGGATGATGAGCGTCGCATGATGACGCCGCAGAAGGTCGAATCCTACAAAGCCCGCATCCGCGATGTGCTGAAAGCCAACGCCTGATAGCACTATCTATGCGAAAGCATAAGTTTGCGAATGCAGTGGGTGAGAGAAGCCTCCGTTAGTGGAGGCTTTTTTATTCTTAGTCCCGGCCGTGTGTGGTGTAAAAAGCAAGAAAAGGTGAAACGTTGTGAGTGAAGCAAAGGATTAAAACAAGAGCTTGGCCTGATTCAGGGCGTGGGACTGCTTTCTACCTCTCTGCTAGGAACCGGTGTGTTTGCGGTTCCCGCGCTGGTTGCACAGTTGGCGCAGCAGGATAGCCTGTGGGCGTGGCCGATCTTGATTCTGTTTGTTTTCCCTATCGCCATTGGCTTTGCTGCACTGGGGCAACATTTTCCTAATGCGGGCGGAGCCGCGCACTTTGTTAACCTGGCCTTTGGGCCGCGTATGGCGCGAGTGACTGGCTGGTTATTCCTGTCGGTTATTCCGCTGGGTCTACCTGCTGCCTTGCAGATTGCTGCCGGGTTCTGGCAAGCGGCATTTGGCTGGAGCGATCTGGGATTGCTCTGTGTACAACTGCTGACGCTGGGCGGCATCTGGTTGCTTGGCCTACGCAGTGCGGGGTCTAGCGCCAACATTCAGATCGTTATCGCGATGTTGGTGGTGGGGTTGGTCGTTGCCATCTGGTGGCAGGGCGATATTACGCCCGCGCACATTCCCTGGCCGTCGGTGCAGGAACTGTCATGGTCTAACACCTTTGGCGCGCTGGCCGTGATGTTCTGGTGCTTTGTGGGTCTTGAAGCGTTTGCCCATATGGCGACGGAGTTTCGGGTGCCGGAGCGGATTTCCCACGGGCTTTACTCATCGGCATGCTGGTTGCTGGCGCGGTTTACTGGGGATGTACGGTGGCGGTACTGCATTTTAAGGCTTACGGTGAAGGGATTGCCGCAACGGCTTCACTACCGGGTATCGTCGTGCAGTTGTTTGGTGAACATGCACTGTGGATTGCCTGCTTTGTCGGGTATCTGGCCTGCTTTGCCAGCGTGAATATTTATACGCAGGGTTTCGCCCGTCTCGTCTGGTCGCAGGCGCCGAGAGGAAGTGCATTGGCGACGCTGTCTGCGGGGCAGGCGCCGGTAAATGCGCTGTCGGTTGTGGTGACCTGCTGTCTGGTATGCTGCCTGTTAATTTACTGGCTCAGGCTACCGCTGGATATGCTGATTGTGTACGCGAACGGCATCTTTGTACTGATCTATCTGCTGTGTATGTTGGCTGGGTGGCGTTTGTTGAAAGGGCGTGCGCGCGTGATGGCGGCAATCGGGGGCCTGCTCTGCTGTGCGCTATTGCTGATGATCGGCTGGAAATCGCTGTATGCGTTAATCATGCTGGCCGTGCTATGGCTGTTCCTGCCGCGCAAGTCGGTTGAACTGCTTTCCCACTGAGTTCGTTTCTTCTGAATATTGCGGTGCTGGGAATCGAGCAACGCCCTGACTAGGGCGTTGCATCGCGATGATGATAGGGGATGTGAGGATTAGTCGTTTTCCGGCGCTGCGGCGGGCTTTTCTTCCGTAGACAATTTCGCTTCCAGCTCGGTCATACGCTGTTCCAGACGGGCAATCTTCTCGCGCGTGCGGAGCAGAACCTGCGTCTGAATATCGAACTCTTCACGGTTCACCAAATCCAATCGGGTCAGCTGTGCTTGCAAGACCTGACGAATCTTTTTCTCCACATCATCACCCAATTCCCGGATACCTTTTGGCATAGATTCATGCACTTGACGGGCGATTTGCTCAATCTTCTTTGGGTCAATCATGTCGCTTTCCTGATTAGGTTATGTAAGGTCACTACTATATACCCGTCATACTTCAAGTTGCATGTGCGTTGGCTGCGTTCACTCACCCGAATCACTTACCTGAGTAAGCTCATCGGGATTCCTTCTCTTGCCGCCTGCCTGAAACTCGAATTATTTAGGGTATAGCAAGTGTAATGCGAGTTGTGGGATGGATAAACTAAATCCGCTCCCTGCTTTGCACATATGCAGCATAATTTTACTGTAATTCAGCATACGTTTTGCCCTATTTCCTGCGGCGGATCAATTGCCCTATCGAGGTATTAGCGTTATAGTAAATGCGCTTATTCTCAGGGCGGGGTGTAATTCCCCACCGGCGGTAAACCAGTATACATACTGGAAGCCCGCGAGCGCTCATGCTGTGTTTTTCGATTTGATTATCGATTTCGCAACGTGGGGTCAGCAGATCCGGTGTAATTCCGGGGCCGACGGTTAAAGTCCGGATGGGAGAGAGTAACGGTATCTGTCGGGCTATATGCCCGCTCGCGTTATTTTTGTTAGCCATTGCTATGCAACCAGTCGTAATGGTTACTCCTCAAGCTCGCCCTGATTCTGGTAATTCATAATAACATTGAGGTTTTTACCATGAATCAGACATTACTTTCTGAATTTGGCAATCCTACCGAACGCGTAGAACGCGCACTTGATGCATTGCGTCATGGCCGCGGCGTGCTGGTGTTGGATGATGAAGATCGTGAAAACGAAGGTGACATGATCTTCTCCGCTGAAAATATGACCGTTGAACAGATGGCGCTGACGGTTCGTCACGGAAGTGGCATCGTGTGCCTGTGCCTGACGGAAGAGCGTCGCCAGCAGTTGGAATTGCCGATGATGGTGGAGAAGAACTCCAGCCATTACCAAACGGCGTTCACTGTAACGATTGAAGCTGCTGAAGGCGTGACAACGGGGGTTTCCGCTGCTGACCGTCTGACCACCATTCGTGCCGCGATTGCGGATAACGCCAAGCCGAGTGACCTGAATCGCCCTGGTCACGTATTCCCGCTGCGCGCCCAACCGGGTGGCGTGTTAACGCGCGGTGGTCACACTGAAGCGACGGTTGACCTGATGACGCTGGCGGGCCTGAAGCCGTCTGGCGTTCTGTGTGAACTGACGAACGATGATGGCTCAATGGCGCACGCGCCGGAAGTGATCGCGTTTGCCAAGCAGCACAACATGCCGGTACTGACGATTGAAGATCTGGTGGCTTACCGCATCGCGGCAGAGCGCAAAGCCAGCTGATTCACGCAGATACCACGCAAGTAAAAATCCACCTCTTGAAGAGGTGGCTTTAAGTGGGGCCCCCTAAAAGGGGGCCTTGTCCGTTTTAATCCTGCAATAACTCCATTTGCTGTTCGTACTCTTGGTCTTTCTTATCCTGATGCCTCACGTAACGTCTGATAATTTCTTCGTTCACTCCCACCGTGTCCGCAAAGTATCCTCTAGCCCAAAAGTGATTACCCCACAGTTTCTTTCTTATATGCGGGAATTTATTGTAGAGACGAATAGCAGTGCGCCCTTTCAGGACGCCCATTAGCGTTGAAATTGAGAGTTTCGGTGGAACCATCACTACAAGATGAACATGGTCTGGTTGAACATTTAGTTCCAATATCTCGCAATCTTTCATATTGCAAAGTATGTAAATCGAACGGTAAAGCTCTTTCCCTACTGTGCCCGTTAAAATCTTGTAGCGATATTTTGGGGTCCAAACCAAGTGGTATTTGCAACGCCAAAACACATGTGCTGAACTTCTATAACTGCTCATGTCAGTGATTTCCTTCTTACTTGTGGTGAGTAAGCTGGAATTTTCTGGCATGGGCTTCCTTCAGGCTATAGCCTCACAGGGACAATCACCACCTCCCGAGGAGGTGGTTTAAAGCTGACAACAAAGGGCCGATTAATCGGCCCTTTTCTGTTTTATGGCTTAAGTGTTTAACGACTTAGGTTTTTAACGAATAGCGTTTTTAGCGATTTACGGCTTTTTGCCAGCAGCGTGGCGAAGCGCAGTTTGATACGGTTGCCGTGTGCATCCGTCTTGTGCAACTCACCCATATCCTCGTTGTATTTGAGGATCTCCCAGTCGGCATAATAGTTCTTCAGCTCGCCTTCTTTAAAGGTAAAGGAGAAGGGCATGGGGCACGGGCAATCTTCCGTCGACATCGCGGCGATAATCAGGTTATAGCCACCGTTAACGGTGCTGTCCTGCATATTGCTGATGATGTGCGGAATGCGATCGCGTTCAGAAACATCAGCACGACGGTCGACAGGATAAAGTCGTACTGCTCTTTGATTTCCGCCAGATTGATGTTGTAAACGCCCGCCCGGATGTTTTCCAGCGCTTCGCTCTTGATGATGTTATTCAGCGAATCAATGCTCTGCTCGTGCTTATCACAGGCTGTGACGTCAAACCCACGCAGGTTCAGATACAGCGAGTTACGTCCGCCGCCGCAGCCTAAATCCAGCGTTTTGCCCGGTTTGATGTACTGCACCGCGTTGATCACTTCGGAATGCGTTCGCGTCAGACCGTATTTTTATGATAGAAATCTTCCGCCGAGCAGAAAAAGCTGAGCTGACATTCCAGATCGTCAGAGAAGGAAACGATGCGGTGCCACGCCTGCGGCTCAACAAACGGCGGCTGGTTCTGTTCGGAGAACTGGAACGTCTCCAGCGTCTCGCCGTCTTCGGTCAGCATGGAAAAGGTCATTTCCCCTTTCAACACGGTCAGTTTTGCCCAGGTGCCTTCCTGCGTGTTGTGCTTTTCCTGAAACGCGGCAGGCAGCGTCTGGCTGTTCCACTGCGGCATCTTCTTATAACAAATGAGATCTTGCATGTTTACCTCTGTAAATTCCAAAAGCGATGGCCGTATTCTATTAATCCGCACGCAGGCTGACCAGAAATATGTATTTTAAATGCATTATTTATTTTGCTGTGTCAGGCCGTGGTTGCACTCACCGTAGAAAGCTGTCGCAGCAGCGGAAATGCCTCTTTCATGCGTTCACCGCCGACCACAAAGGCGCGTAGCACCTGCTGACCATCCAGCGCTTTCGCTACCATCCCCTGCTCGTTCCATTCCAGTTTCCAGTGCAGGCCGCCACTCGTGGTATCACCTGCCATCTGTAAAGGAAACAGCGGCGTTTTGATTTTAACCAGCATCGGCGGTAGCGTCAGGGCCTCACTGGCTCCCAGCAGGTTTTTCGCCAGCGTAATCGCGCTGAGCTGAATCGGCTGCAGGAAGGGCTGGAGCTTGCCGCCAATCTCCGCGCAGTCGCCCAGCGCGTAAATCTGTGGATCGCTGGTTTGTAACTGCACATTGGTCTGAATGCCTTTCTGCACCGTTAACCCCGCCGCTTTCGCCAGCTGCGTGTTGGCCTGCAAGCCGATAGCGGAGATGACTTCATCCACGTCGACGGTTCGGTCATCGGTAAATGTGGCCAGCACGCCAGTTTCGGTTTTCTCCAACTGCTGTAGGGTTGTATTCAGCCGCAGTGAAACCCCTTGCTGCGTCAGCGTGAATTGCAGGCGCGCGCTGACTTCGGGCGGCATCAACGCGGGCAGAATGCTGCTGGCGCAGTCAACCAGCGTGACCTGTTTTCCTGCGCGTCCCAGATCCATCGCCAGTTCGGTACCAATGAGTCCAGCGCCGAGCACCAGTACGCGTTTGGCCTGCCAGAGGCGGCCTTCATGGGCGCGATATTCCTGCTGGCTATTGAGCGTCAACATATGTTCGCACCCCGGAATCGGCGGCACCATCGCACTGGCACCGGTCGCGAACACCAGCTTGTGGTAATCGTAGCGATCCGTGCCGCAGATGACCTGTTGTGCATGGCGGTCAATGGCGGTGGCGCACGTATTCGGCAGCAGCGCAATGCGGTTTTCTTCGGCAAATGCGGTCGCCTGCATCTTGGTCAGATCGTCGGCGTGCTGTTGCAGGCTGATCACATGGCTTAGATCCGGCTTGTTATACTCATCGCCGCTGTCGGCGGTGATCAGGCGGATAGGGCAGTGCGCATCCAGCTTGCGGATCTGTCGAATAAGCTGGCGGGCGGCAAAGCCCGCGCCAATAATCACGATATCTTTCATCATCCTCCTTAGCGAATCGGATTGAAAACGTCTTTGCCCAACCCGCATTCCGGGCAGAGGAAGCTGTCTGGTACATCTGACCACATGGTGCCGGGTGTCACATCCTGCATCGGTTCACCAAGTGCCGGATCGTAGATCCACTGGCAGACGCTGCACTGCATACAGCCGCTTTCTGACTGCACCGCTGGCTGTGCTGCGGACTGCGGCGCTGCGGCTTCACTGCAACCACAGGCGCTCTCGGCGGGGGCGCTCACATTCTGCGGGGCGGTGGCGGTTTGCGGTGCCGCAGCAGTCTGTTTTACGGGCGAAATGACGCGACGGGCTGGCGTATCATCCAGCGGATGCAGCGCCCACTGACGAGCAATTTCGCGGCCGTGCTCGCGGCAAATTTCCAGCGCGGAACCGTCAGGACGCCACTTGGTTTTCAGCGCCAGCGTGGTTTCAAAACCGGCGTCCATCAGACGGGTTTGAATGCGATCGACCGCGCCGCCGTTCCAGCCGTAGCTGCCGAACGCTGAGGCTTTTTTGTTTTGGAAACGCAGGCCAGTGATCTCTTCCAGCATGGCGGCGACCTTCGGCATCATCACGTTATTCATGGTGGATGAACCGACGAGCACGCCTTTCGAGCGGAAGACCTGCGTCAGGATTTCATTCTTGTCGTGGCGGGCGACGTTATAGATTTTCACCGCGACGCCGGGGTCGACATCGTTGATGCCCTGTGCGATGGCGTCGGCCATCATGCGGGTGTTGTTGGACATGGTGTCGTAAAACAGTGTGATGCGATCTTCCTGATAGCTGTCCGCCCATTTCAGATACAGATGGATGATCTGGGCAGGATCGTCACGCCATACCACGCCGTGTGAGGTCGCGACCATCGACAGCGGCAGGTTGAAGCCCAGCACTTCGTGGATCTTGGCGGTCACTAAGCGGCTGAATGGCGTCAGAATGTTGGCGAAATAGCGCTGGCACTGCTCGAACAGTTCCGTCTGATCCACTTCGTCATTGAACAGGTGTTCATCGCAGTAGTGCTGGCCGAACGCATCGTTACTGAACAACACGGCATCTTCGGTCATGTAGGTCATCATACTGTCCGGCCAGTGCAGCATCGGCGTTTCGATAAAGATCAACTGCTTGCCGTTGCCGATATCCAGCGTGTCGCCGGTTTTGACCGTGTGGAAATTCCACTCAGGGTGGTGATGGTGACCGGTAATGGAGTCGATCGCATTGTGGGTACAGTAAATTGGCGTGTTGGGAATACGCGCCATCAGCTCGCTCAGCGCGCCGGCGTGATCCTCTTCGGCGTGGTTGATCACAATGTAGTCAATCGTGTTCAGATCCACTTCCGCCATCAGGTTCTGCACAAACTCACGGCTGAACTTGTGATCGACGGTATCGATCAGCACGGTTTTCTCTTCGCGGATCAGATAACTGTTGTAGCTGCTGCCTTGCAGCGTCTTGTATTCGGTGCCGTGAAAATCACGCACTTCCCAGTCGCGTTGTCCAACCCAGTGGATATTGTTCTTAACGTGAATTGCCATGTTCTGAAACCTCAATAGTCGTATACGGGAATATGCTGTAGAGATTGCAGAAAGCGTGCCAATTTTTAATATATTGATTTATAACAGTTTAATAAATAGTGATTGTCAAAATGACATGCTTTATCTATTGTCCTAATGACACAGGTTCTGTCATTAGGACACACCATGACACTTTCTATTAACGCCCTTGCCCGTATTGCTATCGAGCTGCAAATGGGGCTATCAAATCAGGATCGTTTTCAGCGCTTGATTAACAGCCTGCGCCAACTACTGCGCTGTGATGCCTCGGCGCTGCTGCGTTACGAGAATCAGCTGTTCCGCCCGCTGGCGATCGACGGTCTGGCACCGGACGTGCTGGGGCGACGCTTTCGCCTGTCCGATCATCCGCGTCTGGAGGCGATTGCCCGTGCGGGCGACGTGGTGCGCTTCCCGGCGGATAGCCAGCTTCCCGATCCCTATGACGGCCTGATCCCCAGTCAGGAAGATCTTAAGGTGCACGCCTGCGTCGGCCTGCCGCTGTTTGCCAATCAAAACCTGATCGGGGCGCTGACCGTGGACGGTATGGATCCCTGTCAGTTCGACCATTTTAGCGATGAAGAACTGCGGTTGGTGGGGGCGATGGCGGCGGCGGCACTGAGTAACGCGTTGCTGATGGAGCGTCTTGAGCGGCAGTTGCCCGCGCCAGTGCGTGCCGAAAGTCCTGCGGCGGAAAGCGTCGAAGAAATGGTCGGGCTTTCGGAGCCGATGCAGCGGTTGAAGAAGGAAGTCGATATTGTCGCGGGCTCCGATCTGAACGTGCTGATTATGGGAGAAACTGGCGTTGGTAAAGAGCTGGTGGCGCGCGCGATTCATCGCGGTTCCAGTCGGGCAATTCATCCTCTGGTGTACCTGAACTGCGCCGCGCTGCCGGAATCGGTTGCGGAGAGTGAACTGTTTGGTCATGTGAAGGGCGCATTTACTGGTGCAATCCATCACCGCACCGGTAAGTTTGAAATGGCGGATAACGGCACGCTGTTTCTGGATGAGATTGGCGAACTGTCGCTGACGCTACAGGCGAAGCTGCTGCGCGTATTGCAGTATGGCGATCTCCAGCGCGTGGGGATGACAACAGCCTGAAAGTGAACGTGCGCGTGCTGGCGGCGACCAACCGCGATCTGCGGCAGGCGGTGCTGGATGGCGCGTTCCGTGCTGACTTGTTCCACCGCCTGAGCGTGTTCCCGCTATCCGTACCGCCGCTGCGCGAGCGTCATCAAGATGTGGCGCTGTTGGCGGGGTTCTTCTGTGAGCGCAGCCGTGTGCAGCTGGGGCTGGCGCGCCTGGCGTTGACGGCAGATGCGGGCGCGCTGCTGGAACGATACGACTGGCCGGGAAACGTGCGCGAGCTGGAGCACGCCATTTACCGCGCCACCGTGCTGGCGAGAGCAGGGCAGGAATCGGGTGAGGTGCTGTTAGGCCCTGAGCATTTCAATCTTGAACTTTCCGCCCAGCCCGTTCATACCCCCGCAGGAGCACCGAGTGCTATCGGCAGCGCACCGGATTACTTCATCAGCGGCGGCTTGCGAGAGGCAACGGACGACTATCAGCGTCGGATCATCCAACACACGCTGGCGCGTCATGAGGGCAACTGGTCATCCTGCGCGAGAGAACTGGAAATAGACAGCGGCAACCTACACCGTCTGGCGAAGCGGCTGGGCATCAAATAAAAAACGCCCCGAAAATCGAGGCGCTGTAGACCGTAGACAAACCTATTTACCGAACGAAAACGGGAGTAACGGAATAGAAGAGTAAAGCGTTTGCGCCATGGACAAAAACGTCAGGAACGTTTTTGAACGTCGCTAGCGACGGCCCTGAAAGGGGGAATCTCAGGGATGAGATTCATATCTGCGCAAGCCGAGCGCACATGGACGTGTTTACAGCGACTTTACGATCTATCCGTTACTCCCGCTCGGCTGGCGTTAGTGGCTAACCTCTAATCACAGCAGAAGTGAGTTAACCGCATTTCACGCACTTGGCGCTCTGAATCACCTGGAAGAAATCGTTGCCTTTATCATCGACCAGAATAAAGGCTGGGAAATCTTCAACTTCGATTTTCCAGATGGCTTCCATTCCCAGCTCCGGGTATTCCACACAGGTCAGGCTCTTGATGCTGTTCTGTGCCAGAATCGCTGCCGGGCCGCCGATGCTGCCGAGGTAGAAACCGCCGTGTTTATGGCACGCGTCGGTCACCTGCTGGCTGCGGTTGCCTTTTGCCAGCATGATCATGCTGCCGCCGTTGGCCTGCAGTAAATCGACATAGGAATCCATACGGCCAGCGGTGGTAGGACCTAACGAGCCGGACGGGTAACCTTCTGGCGTTTTCGCCGGGCCTGCGTAGTAGATCGGGTGATCTTTGATGTACTGCGGCAGGCCTTCGCCGTTATCCAGACGCTCTTTCAGCTTAGCGTGAGCAATGTCACGACCCACGATGATGGTGCCGGTCAGGGAAAGACGGGTGGATACCGGATACTGCGACAGCGTCTTCAGGATCTCGGCCATCGGACGGTTCAGGTCGATTTTAACCGCATCGCCTTCGCCCGTTTCACGCAGATGTTCAGGGATATATTTACCCGGATTCTGCTCTAACTGCTCCAGCCAGACTCCCTTGCGGTTGATCTTGCCTTTGATGTTACGGTCAGCAGAACAGGACACGCCCATACCGACAGGGCACGATGCGCCGTGGCGCGGCAGGCGGATAATCCGCACGTCGTGCGCAAAATATTTACCGCCGAACTGCGCGCCCAGACCCAGATCGCGCGCGGCTTCCAGAATTTCCTGCTCCAGCGCGACATCACGAAACGCCTGACCGTGCTCATTGCCTTCGGTCGGCAGTTCGTCGTAGTACTTGGTCGATGCCAGTTTAACGGTTTTCAGCGTGGTTTCTGCCGAGGTGCCACCAATCACAAACGCGATGTGGTACGGCGGACAGGCCGCGGTGCCCAGCGAGCGCATTTTCTCGATCAGGAAGCTTTTCAGCTTACCCGGCGTCAACAGCGCTTTGGTTTCCTGATACAGATAAGTCTTGTTGGCAGAACCACCACCTTTGGTGACAAACAGGAATTTATAGTCTTCGCCTTCGGTACTGTAGAGGTCAATCTGCGCAGGCAGATTGGTGCCGGTGTTAACCTCTTTGTACATGTCCAGCGCGGCGTTCTGTGAGTAGCGCAGGTTGTCTTCAATGAACGTGTTGTACACGCCCTTGGACAGCGCTTCAGCGTCGTTACCGCCGGTCCAGACGTTCTGGCCTTTTTTACCGACGATGATCGCCGTACCCGTATCCTGACAGGTCGGCAGGATGCCCTTGGCGGAAATTTCTGAGTTGCGCAGGAATTGCAGAGCAACGTATTTATCGTTTTCGCTGGCTTCCGGATCGCTAAGAATATCGGCAACTTGCTGCTGGTGAGCGGGGCGGAGCATGAAAGAGGCATCATGGAAGGCTTGCTGAGCCAGAAGGGTCAACGCTGCTGGCTCGATCTTCAGGATGTCCTGACCTTCAAACTGTGCGACAGAAACAAAGTCGCTGCTCAGCAGGCGATATTCGGTGTCATCTTTACTGAGTGGAAAAGGATCTTGGTAATAGAAGGGTTTATTCGACATTTTTTTCTCACTTGCAATTGCATTAATTAGTAAATTTTTCACCTTATAGGATTCAGCATCTTATTATTAAGGCGTATTACCGCAGCACTACAGGGATGTCTCGAATACAAAAGTAGTAATCGCCATAATAGTATGGTTTTTGTCGGGAAGTACCACTTTGGTACATCACAATAATAGTGATGCGCGTGTTATTTTTCCCTGCAGCAGACGCGTGGAACGGCGGCACGGCACAGGTTTCCTGTATACGGACGCTACGGGAAATGACACGCGGTTTAGCGTGAAAATATTCCTCTTTTAATTGGCTTAATTAAGTAAAGTAAATGGTGAAATTAAAAACAATAACCATTTATTCTTTAATGTTATTTGATGGCGATATAAAGAAATCGTTATTGGCTTTTTATCGCTTGACGAAAAATGAGATCGTCATATAAAGCCACAGTGCTGTGGCCGGTAGGATTACTGATGTGATTTTGCCAACGTCACGGCGGCAGTAATCGCTGCGCGTGCCTGCGGGCTGTTTTTCCAGCAGGTTGAGCCTGTCAGTGCGGCGGCGTTTGCCACAATATCGCTGACGTCGGCTTCGCTCAACTGCGCCAGCGTGGTGAAGCCCATTTGCTCCAGACGGGCGACTACCGCAGGGCCAACGCCTTTTACGGCCAGCAGCGCCTCACGTTCCTGTGGGGAAAACATCATGATGACTCCGTAGATAAATCAGCGAGTGTCACCATAGTGTAGCGTACTCTCTTGTTGGGCAAGGAGATTGTCGATCATCCACAGCCCAGCAGGGCCGGGTGGATGGGGTTTGGACCAGACAACGTCGACGTCAATCCACTGTGGCCAGCCCGCCACAGGCAACTCCACCAGCTTCTTCCGATCGTATTGTGCCACCAGCCAGCGCGGAAGCATGCTCCAGCCGTGTCCCTGCTGCGCCATTTCCAGCAGCATAAGGTAGGACGGCGCAGACCAGACGATCCCTTCTGGTTGCAGATGGTCGCTGCGTTTATAGGTATTGAGATAGAGCTGACGGACAGTTGCCAACTGGCTGCGCGTCACGGTTTTTTCAGCGGCGAGCGGGTGAGCTGCCGACACGAAGAGGGCCATTTCCGTCTTAACCTGCAAACGCGCGGCGGCAACATCGGGCGGGTAATCCGCCTGAGCGCGTAATATGCCAACATGCGCCCGGTTCATTTGCAGCAGATCGATCACGTCATCGCCTTCTGCAATCAGGCACTCAAATTCAATATCAGGAAATTGCTGGGCGAAACGCTGGAGTACAGGTTCGTAGTGAGCCGCTTGCCAGATGTCGGACAGCATAAACGTCAGACGGGGTTCGATATGGTCGGCCAGACGGATTGCCAGTTCATCGAGCTCTTCGCTGGCAGATAAAATTGCCTGTACGTGGGACAGCACTTTTCTGCCCGCCAGCGTGAGCGTGGGCTGATGACCGGAGCGATCGAACAGCGTCAGCCCCAGATCGGCCTCCAAATTGGCGATAGCCGCGCTGATAGTGGATTGGCTTTTATGCAATCGTCGGGCGGCGGCGGAAAACGAGCCTGCATCAACGGTGGTGACAAACGCCAGCAAGGATTCTGGTGAATATCGCATTGTTCTTTATCTATACCCTAAATAATTCGAGTTTCAGGAAGGCGGCGACGCAGTGAATCCCCAGGAGCTTACATCAGTAAGTGACTGGGGTGAGCGAGGAAAGCCAACGCACATGCAACTTGAAGTATGACGAGTATATCGTTTTTATCGATGGAATCTAACTGTACTCTACCACCTTATACGATGAAAATAAGGCCGTAATACGATGCCATCCATGGTCATGGCGAAAATTGACCAGTAACTCGCAATAAATAAAAGTGAATGTGCTATGCAGAACAAAACCAGCAAAACCTTACGTGAGCGTGTGTACCATGCGGTGGGCTTTGAACTGATCGCGTTGTCGATCTGTGCGCCGGCGGGTGCCTGGCTGCTGAATAAGCCACTCTTCGATATGGGGGCACTGGCCATCATGCTGTCCAGCGTCGCGATGATCTGGAATATGATCTACAACACGATATTCGATCGTCTGTGGCCTGCGGATCGCGTTAAGCGTCGGTTGCCGGTTCGTATCGCCCACGCGCTGGGGTTTGAAGGCGGTTTTATCCTGATTGGTTTGCCGCTGGCGGCGTGGATGCTGAACGTCACGCTGTGGCAGGCGCTGATGGTGGAGATCGGTTTCTTCCTGTTCTTCCTGCCGTACACCGTGGTGTATAACTGGGCCTACGATACCCTGCGGGAACGCATTGTGAACCGCCGTCGCCACGCTCATCAGGTGTCGGCCAGCTCCCGTCTGCGCTGATTCATTTGTGTGAGTTCCCTGCGTTACCGGTGTGTCAGTTTAAAGTGCTGATACGCCGGTAGCTCCAGCGATCGCCATAAATACCATGACGCCACCGTGCGATAAGGCTGACAGTGCAGGCTCAGTGCCTGCAAATCGCGCGGTTTCGGCATATCCTGCAAATCGTAAACGTAGCGCAACCCCTGACGAATACCGAGATCGTCGAGCGGCATGATATCGGTGCGTTCGAGCGAATAAATCAAAAACATTTCTACCGTCCAGCGCCCGATCCCCTTGAGCGACGTCAACTGCTGAATGAGCGTGTCATCATCCCTCTCTGCGGCCTGTTCGAGGCTAGGCACCAAACCGCTCAGCGCTCCCTGCGCGATACCGTGTAGCGTATCCGCTTTGCGGGCAGAAAAACCGCACTGCCGCAGCGTATCTGTGGAGCAGGCCAGCATCTGTTCCGGGCTGGGAAAGGCATCGTCATGGACCCGCAGGAGCTTCGCGACCATCGCGTCCCCGGCACGCGTCGTCAGTTGCTGATAGGCAACGGCACGCATCAGCGCCTCATAGGGTTCACGGTGTGGCGCGGTCTGATGGCGACAATCGCCAACCTGTTCGATCAGGCTGGCCCAGCGCGCATTGATGGCGCTGAGATGGGTTTTGGCCTGCTGCGTGAAATCCAACGGCGGATGGGATGGCATAAACGGCTTCCGTGATGAGAATGCAAAGGGCAGAAAACGAGCATAGGAGATTGCCGCATGGCGCGCCATGTGGAAAGGATTATTCGGATAAAAAAGCAAGAAGTGGCGAGGGGGATTACACGCTGTCGCGGGAACGGCCAGAACAGATATTTCAGCGGCAGGCGATGCCGCTGTTACACGTTAATAATAATCGCCGTGCCGATAGTCCCAGGTGGTGAAGGTGTCAGACAATAGCGACATCACCTTGTCCACATCCAGCCCCTTGCGTATCAGCGTCGGGCATGGATACACGCTTCGTCTGCCTTTCTGTTCTGGTATCAACTGACCGTCCGTATCCACCATCGACACCATCACGCCTTGCTCATAGCGTGTGTCATGGGACTTATTCGGCTGGATAGATTTCACGTAATCGTCGGCTTCGATAATCAGATCGGCAAAGGCACTGATCCGTTCACCGATACCTTCTACCTCGCCTCGGTTTCCTTTGCCTGATGGATTGGCTGAACTGGCAAAGGTTAATTTACCGTACTTTTCCCACAGCGCCTGCGTGAGGATTTCGCTCGGTGTACCGAACTTAATCACAAAGCAGCTGGTTTTGCGGTCATCCATCATCAGCGCTTTCGAGCCATCTTTAGGGATCTGCGCTAAGGCCTCATCGCGCCAGGGCAGGATGCAGCCGAGCAGTACATCGGCGTCCCAATGGCGTTGATATAACTGCTCGATTTCTGGATTCAACTGCGCCAGCGCTTTCAACTGCGTGAGGGAACCACACAGCACGACGCCCGGCTTGTTGCGGTTGCGCTGTTTGGCGTCAAACTTACGCTCCAGCCCGACCTTGTCTGAAGCCATGATGATGTAACCCACTTTGGTTGGCGAAACGATGATTCCCCCGCCACGTGACATCACTTGCACCGCATCATGATGCAAACCGCCATTCCAGTGAACGCTATTTCCACTCATGTTTACCCTCCGCTTGCAGAGAAAAAAACCTGAGCCTCACCGTGTACCATGTATTCGCATCACAGATTTGTTCAAAAAGTAACCGCAGATGTCGATGGAAATAGCAATATCGGGGATGAACCGAATGAAAAAGCAAGAGTGGGACGTGTGCCCAAGGTCGCCTCGGTTTAGCGTTAGCGCATGGCATGACTTTCAGTAATAGTAAGATTGGCAGTAATGCCGAGATGGGAGTGAGGTGTACAAATGCGTAACGATACGATGCTGGGTGATACGCCGTTTCAGGATGCCGACTCGCGCTGGCAGGCGGTAGTGACGCGCAATAGCGCGGCTGACGGCTGCTTTATCTATGCGGTGAAGACGACGGGGGTTTACTGTGCGCCTTCCTGTGCGTCGCGCCAGCCCCGACGTGAAAATGTGGTGTTTTTCGCGACGGCCGGTGAGGCGCAGGCGGCGGGATTCCGTCCGTGCAAGCGGTGTCGTCAGGGAACGCTGTCGCGGCAGGAACAGCAGGCGCAGCAAATTGCCCACGCGTGCCGGATAATTGAGCAGTCAGAATCTCCGCCGACGCTGGCAGTGCTGGCTCAGGCCGTGGGGATAAGCGCGTTCCATTTTCATCGCGTGTTTAAAAATCTAACCGGCCTGACGCCCAAACAGTATGCCAGCGGCCACCGTCATCGCCAGCTACGTGAACAGTTGGTGGAAAAGCGTGCGGTCACCGCCGCGATTACGGCAGCGGGCTATGACGCTAGCGGGCGTTTTTATGCTGAATCGGGCGCGCATTTAGGGATGACGCCAACGGCGTTTCAGAACAAAGGGAAAGGGATGACGATCCGCTTTGCCGTTGGCCGCTGTTCACTCGGCGAGGTGCTGGTGGCGGAAAGCGAGAAGGGGATCTGCGCGATCCTGCTGGGAGACGATCCTGAACTTTTGCTCAACTCGCTTCAGGAAATGTTCACTCACGCACAGTTGATCGGCGCCGATGTGGCGTTTGAACAACGGATGGCGCAGGTTGTCGGGTTTGTCGACGATCCGGCCATCGGGCTGACGCTGCCGCTGGATATTCGCGGTACGGCATTCCAACAGCGTGTCTGGCAGGCGCTGCGGGCGATCCCCGCAGGAGAAACGCTGAGCTACCGTGAGGTTGCCGAACGTATTGGTGCGCCAGCCGCTGTGCGCGCGGTCGCGGGTGCCTGTGCGGCCAACCGGCTGGCGGTTGCCATTCCCTGCCATCGCGTAGTCCGGCATGATGGGGCGCTATCTGGCTATCGCTGGGGCGTTGTGCGTAAACGCGCCCTGCTGGAGAAAGAGCAGTTGGAGAAAGAGCAGGGCACGCATCCGCAAGGGGAACCGTTATCGTGAATTTTGACTTATTTGCCGATGAAGCGCCGCGTCGCTGGACGGAAACGCTGGCTTCGGGGGCGTTTATCCTGCGTGGACGCGCCTATGACGACGCCCGGGCGTTGCTTGCGGCGCTGAAAGCCGTCACCGCGTGTGCGCCGCTGCGGAATATGGTGACGCCGGGTGGCTTTGTGATGTCGGTGGCGATGAGCAACTGCGGGAAACTTGGCTGGGTGACGGATGAACGCGGCTATCGCTATACCTCACACGATCCACTGAGCGGAGAGGCGTGGCCAGTCATGCCGGAAGTCTTTTCCCGGCTGGCACAGCAGGCGGCACGTGAAGCTGGTTTTGCTGATTTTGAACCGGATGCCTGCCTCATCAACCGTTATGACGTCGGCACGCGCATGTCTCTGCATCAGGATAAAAACGAACGGGACTTTCGCCAGCCGATCGTGTCTGTCTCGCTGGGGCTCAGCGCGACGTTCCTGTTTGGCGGCATGGCGCGCAGTGATAAAGCGCAGCGTGTTGCGCTGACGCATGGCGATGTGGTGGTCTGGGGCGGTGAATCACGGCTCTATTTCCACGGCATTCTGCCATTGAAAAGCGGCAGCGTGCCGGAAGGGATGTCTGATGAATGCCGTTTTAACCTGACATTTCGTAAAGCCGGATAGGCGAACCACAGGGATGCTTCCCCTGTGGTTCCGCCGTGTCTCTCGATGCTCAAACGATCGAGACTAGGTTTAAGGGTAGAGCTTATTTTTTGCTGAACTTCATGTAATCGAGGGCGCTTTCTGCCGCGATACGACCGGAGTTGAGCGCAAAGCCAAATGTGCCGCCGCCTAACAGCAGGTCATAGGTATCGCCATACATACCGGCCGCATCGTTACCCGTGACGTACAAACCCGGAATGACCTCGCCGGATTTATCGATTGCCTGCATTTTCTCATCAATCTTCACGCCGCCGAGTGTGCCCAGCGCGGCAGGCTGCATTCTTACCGCATAGAACGGGCCGGTTTTGACTGGACGCAGGTAATCCATGTTTTTATTAAACACGTCGTCCCGTTTTTGCGTCGCAAACTTGTTGTTCTCTTCCAGTGTCTGCTTCAGCACGCTAGCATCAACGCCCATCTCTTTCGCCAGCCCGTCAACGGTGGCGGATTTGAAGACGAAGCCACGGTTTTCTGACTTTCCTTCGTAAATTCGCTATCGAATTTCGTCAGCTTGGTATTGGCGATCACCCATTCGCCAATCGGCACATCAATGCCGCCTTCGACATAATGCTTGCGGGAGGTTTCGTCGAAAATGGAATACATGATACCGCCCGCTTTTGACAGCGCATTGCCGGAGTGTGGCCAGATGATGACGTTGGATTCATCAGTAAAGCGGCGGCCGTGTTGGTCAACCCACAGATAGGGCTGACGCGCGGCGGCCAGCAGGTGTGAATTCGGCGCGTAGTCTGGCAAGCCGGGGCGATAGGCTTGCAGCAGGCCGAGACCGTCCGGTTTGGCACCGGCTTTCCAGGCCATATTAATTCCATCGCCGTCTTTACCGACGTTACCGACCATAATGGTGTCAGGGAAGGCGGCGTATTTTTGCAGCATTTCTTTGTTGTTGGCGTAGCCGCCGGTCGCGATGATGACGGCCTTCGCGTCGATCTGGACGGTGTTGCCGTCGCTATCTTGTGCGATAACGCCCGTCACCTTGCCATCTTTCACGACCAGATCTTTGCCTGCTGTCTTCACCAGCGTGGTGACATCCATGTTTTTGAACTGTTCGTGGAATGTTTTGATCAGGTGGCGACCGTGGCCGGGGCCGTCGATCACATGCCAGGTCAGCATGCCGCCAGGGCCGCCGGGGCCGATGTATTCAAACTTGATGCCTTTCGATTTCACCCATTCAATCGTGTCGGCAGAGCGGTTTACGAAGGCGCGCACCACGAAGGGGTTGGCCATCCAATGGCTGTAATCCATGATGGTCTTAAAGGCCATATCGGGTGTCACCACAATCCCCTGGCGTTTCTGCATGCTGCTGTTGGCGGCGAAGATGCCTTCGGCAAAGTTACCGGTGCCGCCGACAATTGGCTGTTTTTCCAGTAAGACGATTTTCGCCCCTTTCTCGGCAGCGGCCATGGTTGCCGAGGTGCCTGCCGCTCCCGCGCCGATAATAACGATATCGGCGCTTTTCGGGATTTCCGGTTTCGCCGCGTCCGCTGCCTGTGCAGCAGACCAGCTCATCATCGAGAGACAGAACGTCGCGAGTACACTTTTCTGAAGCGTTTCATGATGTTTTCCTTAATGTTATTAATATTTTTACCGCGCAGCCGTGCGTTGTACGTGGAGGACCAACGGTATTAATTCGCTTTAGCCTGTGAGTACGCGTCTTCCGCCGCTTCTTTCACCGCGCCGCTGGTCATCGTGGCGCCGGACACGCCATCAACCTCAATACTGTGTTTTTCGGTCATGGTTTTGGCGAGTTCGATGGCCGCTTCCCCGCCGACTTCCGGCGTTTCTTCCGGGGCATCAATCGTCGATTTGAGGACTTTCCCTGTGCATCGATGTCGAGCGTGACGGTGACGTCCCCGCCGATACCCTGTCTGGCGGCGGAGTAGGTACCGGCTTTAAAGCTCCCGTCTTGTGCGACCGCGGTGCCCACTGCGAATAGCAGGCAGAGTGGAAGCATTCCTGAGCAGATTTTCATATCAATATTTCCCATCGTTTTTGAATAAATACGCTGAATCACAAGGTTATCTCCCATGAATAAAGTGATAGCCGTCGTCGTTATTGAGGGGCCTGAATATCAGGCAGCACATTGGTAAACCGATGCCGAGTAATAAAAACAGCAGGCTGAAAGGGTTAAGGTTGAAGAGGATTTCAAACTGAGAAAGAAAACGTAATATCGGAAACGTCAGCGTCATACTGAGCATGACGGACAGTAACTGGCTAATGGTCAGTAGATTATTGCCGCTGTGGTATGTGCTGTTATTCAGGTTGCTAAAGGCCAGGGTGCTTTCTGCTGAATATAAGGTCGAAATCAGCACGCCTAATATCATGGCAATAATACCGATGAGGAGCATCGATTGCTCCTGCACGGCGGCGCTCAGGGCGAGGATGCATAGCGATGTCACGCCGGTTGTCAGCATCAATAGCCGCCGGTAGCCAGTACGCTTGACCAGTGGTTCAAACAGCAGCTTTGACAGCAGTGCGCCGCTGGAAAAAGCAGCAGAATCAGGCTGGTTTCCGCAGGTTTGCAGGCCAGCGTCGTTTGTAGCATTAACGACAGGACGACGGGCGTTGATGCCAGCAGCGTGCGCGTCGCGATGCCGCCAATCATGCCGACAGAAAAGGTTCTGATACCAAACAGTGCGCGGGGGAATAGCGCGGTTTCTGCGATGAGGTGCTGCCGATAGTAAAGCAACACCAGCCCCAACGTGCTGCAAGAAAGAAATAACATGACGAACGTTGGCAATATATTTTTCGTGGCGGTGGTTAGCATGAAAGCCACGAGAAATAACATCAAAATGGGAAAGGCTAATTCATAGGCGCCGGTGCGAGATGTCTCTTTTAGTGGCGCAACAGGAATAGTGTGGCTTGCCAGAAAAAAGCAGACTAAAGCCAGCGGGATATTAACGAGGAATATCGCCTGCCACGAGAGCAAGCTAACCAGAATATTACCGACAACGGGGCCGAGCAGGGTGCCGAGTAATCCCAATAAGGTCACTCGATTCAGGAAGCGTAATTTCAGACTCTGCGGCGTGGTGCGCAATATAACGGTTCTGATGATGGGCAGCATGAGCGCACCGCCGATGCCCTGAATAAAGCGGAACATGCTTAAGCTGCCGAGCGTGGTTGCCGTCATGCACAGCAGCGAGCCGATCGTGAACGTGGCGATGGCGATCTGGTAGGTTTTCTTCTCTCCCAACCGTTCCGCCAGCCAGCTATTGGCCGGCGTAAACGCGACAACCGTGACAATGTAGGCGATCACAATCGCCTCCATATGCAACACGGGCTGGTGTAGCGACTGCGCAATGGCGGGGATGGCGACATACACCATGGTGGTATCCAGGGACTGCATGAAAAAGGTAACCGAAGCAATCCAGAATAAGACCCATGACGTATTCATTCAGGCCACCGTCATTTGTCCGGCATAAAGCACGAACAGTCGTAGCAGAAACACGCCGAACAGGCTCATGACGGCTAATGTAATCAACTGGCCTTTACCGGCATGAGAAGGCTTGCGCACCCGATTGGCAATAGAGGGAATCACAATGCCGATACCGATAATGCCAATCCAGAATACGCCGCCCCAGAAGCCCGAGAGCGCAGTCTGTGCGGCGACAACCTTTGTCCGCCGCCAAGTAGCAGCCCGATAAAAAACGCGAACAGCAGGAACAGTTCGGCGTACACCACCGGTGTTTCCACGCGGTGGATGAAATGCAGGAGCGTGAATGGCTTGAGGTCGTGTTCCCCACGCGCTGGCCAGCAGCATGACGGCAATGCCGGAGGTGGTGCCGGATACCAGAAACAGGACGGGCAGAACGGGGTTATTCAAGAGCGGGAACGATTTCAACGCGGACAGCAGGAAGCCGGTATAGCAGCCGAGCAGGATGGCCAGCACCAGCAGCAGGTTTTCAATTATCGCGGCCTTGTTGACGACCATCGCCGCCAGCTTACGCGCTTGCGCCGCCAGCGCAGGCCGATGCCAGACGGCCTCAAGCTGCGTCAGCCACCCGTCATGATAAAGCGTGATGAGCCATAACAGCATCACGACGAAGTACACCTGAAAGAGCATTACGCCCAGCGACATGATGGACGTCGGGTTGTAAAAGACCATCAAGTACCAGAAGGTCAGCGGTTGAGTCAGATGAAAATCAGGATCGCCAGCCCGAGAATGACGGCGAGCGGAGCCACGATGGCGGTGGCTTTGATGATGCGATTACTGCCGTGATACTCGCTGGGAACGTAGTGCCTGAGGAGCATCGAGAGCGTGACCATGCCCGCTGAAATACCGACCAGAAGAAGATAAACGGCGATGGGCCAGTCCCATACCAGCGTGTCGAACGTGAAGGCGTTATGCATTGTCGATTTCTCCTCGTTTCCCCGGCATACGATAGAGTTGGGGTTCGGTGCCCAGATAAACCTTGGAGCGGTAGGTCGCGTTGCTGGCGATCATCTTGGCAATGTTGCTTTCAGGATCGTTGAGATCGCCAAATACCAAGGCTTTGGTGGGGCAGATTTCGACGCAGGCGGGCTGCTTTCCGGCGGCCAGATTGGTTTGCCGACAAAAGTTACATTTATCTGCCGTCTTTGTGACTGGGTTGATGAAACGCACATGATAAGGACAGGCGGCAATGCAGTAGCGGCAGCCCACGCAGCGTTTATCGTTGACATCAACGATCCCGGTGAGCGCGTCTTTGAAGGAGGCTCCCGTTGGGCAAACCGCAACGCAGGGCGGGTTTTCACAGTGCTGACAGGATTTGCGGAAAAATTGCTTAATGGCGCGCGTCTTCTCGACGGCAGGAATATCGACGGTTTGCAGTATATCCAGCCGAGTGACACCATCGGGCACGTTATTGGTCTCTTTACAGGCTTTGATACAGGCTTTGCAGCCGATACAGCGCATTTCGTTATGCAATAAGCCATATTTCACGGGTAATTTACCCTGTGCGTTTTCTGACTCATTTTGCGCTTTGGCGAAACCGACCGGCCCACTAATGGCAATCGCGCTTCCCATATAGGCAATAAAACGACGGCGAGATAATTCTTCCATATTATAAATCTTCACATTGAGGTGATAGCCGCGCGAACGCTAGACAGTAGTAATCCAGCAATAGCGTTAATATTTCGCAGTGTGGCGCTAATAGGGAATAATGTTCCGTTATTACGATGAAAATAATCAGTAGGCCACGTTGTTATTGTGGTTTTATTGGAGCATGGGAATTAAAGGCTAAGTGTGCGATGGGTCACAATTGTTTTTTGTAGATTCGTATATAACAAATGTCGATTTGTTATAAATGCATTTTATTTTTCTCGTTCTTTTAAGAGATTGTGTTTCTGTTATATGGATGCAAGTTGCTATTTTTATTTTTGTGATAAAAACGAATAATTGATGTGTGTCAGATTGTCGGTTTTTATGTGATTAATAAAGGGGGTAAAATGAATAATGAGTTTTTTCGTAACAAATAAAAAACGTTAGTGCGTATTTTGCACTAACGTTTGTTTAACAAAATAATAGAGGAATAGACTAGAAACCGTAAACGGGTATTAAGGTTTTAGGTGTTTATCAAGAAAGCCCACGGTAATTTTCATGATTTCAGGCTGTAGCCAATGCGGCCCACCGTGCTCTGCGTCTTTAACGCGGTAGTACGTTGATTCGATATTTTTGCTATCAGAGCCTGGTGCAATCGTTCGGTCTGGCGTGGGGAAACCACAGTGTCGTTGGTACCGTGCATAATCAGGAACGGCGGTGTGGTGGCGCTGATAAAGTTAATCGGGTTGGCCGCTGCGGCTTTATCAGGGTAGCGGGTAATCGGCCCGCCTTCGTTAAATACGGCAGTGCCGTTGACCCAGATCGCTTCTGTTGAAGAAGAGGATGCGTGCTTCTGAACGACATCGTCAGGGAAACCTTCACCGACGAGCGTCAGATCGGATAAACCATAGAAATCGATGACGGCCTGGACATCACTACTTTGGTCAAGATTATCGCCTTTATCGTAGGCTTTTGAACCCGTTATCGTTCCGGCAAATGCTGCCAGATAGCCTCCCGCAGACGCACCGAATACCGCGGCATGCTGGCTATCAATACCGAATTTTTCGCATTGGCGCGCAGATAGCGAATCGCGGATTTGACATCTTCCAGCGGCGCGGGGAAAAGAACGGTGGGGGCGACACGGTATTCCATGCTGGCAACCACGTAACCAGCTTCGGCAATGCTCAGGCGCTGTTGCAGGTAATTATCTTTATTGGCGTTAATAAAGCCTCCGCCGGTAATGAATAACACGACGGGAAGCGCCTTCTTCGCGTCGGGCTGAAGAATATCCATTTTTAATGCAACGTTGGGATAGCCCCGCATCGATACCTGAGAATAAACGACGTCAGAGATTAACTTCACGGATGTCGTTTCCTGCTTTACGGTGATTTCATGCTGGGTCTGTGCTGCATTGATTGCCGTCGCGCTCATCATTGCCAAGGTCGCTAACCCTATTTTTGTCGTTTTGAATAATCCATATCTTAAGTCCTTTTGTTAGTGGTATGTAAATTTTTTTGTTTGTGAGAGGTGATGTCATATTTGTAAAGGTAATATTAAAAATCTTTAATATTATTGGTGTTTAGTCTTAAATGAATGAATTATTTCCTCGTTGATAATAAGTTGACTATATCTACTATTAACGTTATTTCTCATGAATTAAATGTGCATCTAATCACATTTGATTATTTACAAATCATTATAATTGTTATTATGGCCGATTATAGAAGTTATCGTTGATGCGTAATATAAAACAATGTTCAGCATAAAGCGTGTGATTTATTATCAGGAACTCATCCGGGTCGGGAGTTTCACTAAAGCGGCGAAGGCACTGAATATCTCTCAGGCTTTTTGTCGCAGGAGATCGCACGTCTGGAGCTTGAAACGGAAAGGAAACTGATTAACAGAACCACCCGGCAGTTCTCTCTGACGCCATTCGGGAAGATCTTTGCTGACAAAATTCAGGGGATGATTAAGGAACATTATGAACTGGAGCAGTTTGTCAGCAGCTATGAGGAAAGCACGGATGGTGCATTATTGGTTGGAGTGATCCCGATTTTCAATCGTTTGGCCCACTACAATATGTTTAACCTGTTTCAGAAAGCCTATCCCAATATCGATATCTCTTTCATTGACGGCGTAAGCACGGACTTGCTGGAAAGAGTGCGCAATGGCGAGATCCACCTGTCTTTCTCGACGCCTTTTGATGAGTACCTGAACGATCCATTGTTTCATCACACCATTTGCCAGATCGATGACATTGTGGCTGTGATGGCGACGTCGCACCCGCTGGCTGACAATAAGACGCTAAGTTTGCCGCAGCTGGTAAAAGAAAAGCTGATCGTGCCGCAAAAGGGACGGGGGAACATGCCGCGGTTTCCGAATCCTTCACCCGACAGGGCATCAACCCCAGTTACTTTCGTGAATGCAGTAACATGGACATCATTATGGATCTGGTGATCAACCTGTCCGGGGTGGTCTTCCTCTGTTCATCTGTCGCCAAAAGCCTGACCGCTTACGATGTCGCGGTGATTCCGCTGGAAGAACAACTGAAAAGGACGTTCGCCATTAGCTATCTCAAGCGCAGCACGAACATTCCCATGGTGCGGCTGTTTCTGGATTTCCTGCAAGACTACAGCGAGTCCGTTCGGTAGGGCATTTTCCTTGTTCACAAGGCGCGGATCTTCCGCGCGCGTACCGCAGCTTCGCGCTCCTACCATCCCTGATGCGCTGACCGCACGAATCGCCGCCTACCCTTTATCTCCCTACGTTTTACCCCTCGACACACCTCGGTTTCTCTTCCCGACCTTCATAGATTTTAGATAAATGTTGCAGATGTGAATAAATGTGAGGCGATTCAAATTATCGCCATTAATATACTTGTATGGTAGTCAGCATAAACGAATGGCTACATGCACAGAAGGATAAGTAACGTGAAGATTGTCAGCGCTGAAGTGTTTGTCACCTGCCCGGGACGGAACTTTGTCACCCTGAAAATTACGACCGATAGCGGATTAACCGGCCTTGGCGATGCGACGCTCAACGGGCGTGAGCTGCCGGTCGCCTCTTACCTCAAAGATCACGTGTGTCCGCAGCTGATTGGCCGCGATGCGCACCAGATCGAAGACATTTGGCAATATTTCTACAAAGGCGCGTACTGGCGTCGTGGCCCGGTGACGATGTCTGCCATTTCGGCAGTCGACACCGCGCTGTGGGACATCAAGGCCAAAGCCGCCAATATGCCGCTCTACCAACTGCTGGGCGGTGCATCCCGCACGGGCGTCATGGTGTATTGCCACACCACGGGCCACTCGATTGATGAAGTGCTGGACGATTACGCCAAGCATCGCGATGAGGGCTTCAAGGCGATTCGCGTGCAGTGCGGCGTGCCGGGTATGAAAACCACCTACGGCATGGCGAAAGGCAAAGGGCTGGCGTATGAGCCGGCGACGAAAGGCAACTTGCCGGAAGAGCAACTGTGGTCGACGGAAAAATACCTCGATTTCACGCCTAAGCTGTTTGAAGCGGTGCGTGACAAGTTTGGCTTCAACGAGCACATGCTGCACGACATGCACCACCGCCTGACGCCGATTGAAGCGGCGCGCTTTGGCAAAAGCATTGAAGACTATCGTCTGTTCTGGATGGAAGACCCAACGCCTGCGGAAAATCAGGCGTGTTTCCGTTTAATCCGTCAGCACACGGTGACGCCGATTGCGGTGGGGGAAGTCTTTAACAGCATCTGGGATTGTAAACAGCTGATCGAAGAACAGCTGATCGACTACATCCGTACCACGATTACCCACGCGGGCGGGATTACTGGCATGCGTCGCATCGCCGACTTTGCCTCACTCTATCAGGTGCGCACCGGTTCACACGGGCCGTCGGATCTGTCGCCTATCTGCATGGCGGCGGCGCTGCATTTTGACCTCTGGGTGCCAAACTTCGGCGTACAGGAATACATGGGGTACTCGGAGCAAATGCTGGAAGTGTTCCCACATAGCTGGACGTTCGATAACGGCTACATGCACCCAGGCGAAAAACCGGGGTTAGGCATTGAGTTCGATGAAAAGCTGGCGGCCAAATATCCCTATGACCCCGCTTATTTGCCGGTTGCCCGTCTGGAAGATGGCACGTTGTGGAATTGGTAAGAGTGGAATTGGGAATAAGAGGTCAACACATGAAAAGCATTGTGATACAGCAGCCGAATACGCTGGTGATTGAAGAACGCCCGATTCCGCAACCCGCGGCAGGTGAAGTTCGGGTGAAGGTGAAGCTGGCGGGCATCTGTGGTTCGGACAGCCACATCTATCGCGGGCATAACCCCTTTGCCAAGTACCCGCGCGTGATTGGGCATGAATTCTTCGGCGTGATTGAAGCTGTCGGGGAGGGTGTGGACACCTCCCGTCTGGGCGAACGCGTGTCGGTCGACCCGGTCGTGAGCTGCGGCCACTGCTACCCTTGTTCAATCGGCAAGCCGAACGTCTGTACCTCGCTGGTGGTGCTGGGCGTGCATCGTGACGGCGGGTTCAGCGAGTATGCCACCGTACCAGCGAAGAACGCGCACACTATTCCGGATGAGATCCCTGATGAGTTCGCCGTGATGGTGGAACCCTTCACGATTTCAGCCAACGTGACTGCACAGGTGAAGCCGACGGAGCAGGATGTCGCCTTAATTTATGGTGCGGGACCGATGGGATTGACCTCGGTTCAGGTACTGAAAGGCGTGTTCAACGTGAAGGAAGTCATCGTCGTCGATCGCATTTCTGAACGTCTGGATATGGCATTACGCAGCGGCGCGGACAGGGTCATTAACAACGCATCGCTGTCCTTAAAAGACGAGCTGGAAGCGCTGAATATCAAGCCTACGCTGATTATTGATGCTGCCTGCCATCCGTCTATTTTGCAGGAAGCGATTACGATTGCTTCTCCTGCGGCACGCATCGCCATCATGGGCTTTTCCAGCGAGCCTTGTCAGGTCAGCCAACAGGGAATCACCAGCAAAGAGCTCTCCATCTTCTCATCACGGTTGAATGCCAACAAATTCCCTACCGTGATCGCGTGGTTGAAAGAGAAACGTATCGATCCGGCAAAACTGATTACGCATCGGTTTGATTATCAGCAGGTAGTTCAGGCGATTGAGGTCTTTGAAAAAGATCAAAAGCGCTGCTGTAAAGTTCTGCTGACGTTTAATGAAGCATGACGAGTATAAATATTTTTATTAGCAACAGGGGATATATACCCTAAATAATTCGAGTTGCATGAAGACGGCAACCGCGCGAGTCCTCAGGAGCTTACATAAGTAAGTGACTGGGGTGAGTAAGGGCAGCCAACGCACAAGCAACGTGAAGTATGACGGGTATAAAAGGAAAAACTATATCGGCTACATAATAATATAATGATTCCTTTGAAGTAATTATTTCTCTCTTAATCACTCCAGACCGTCAATAACGGACTGGAGTGGATTGCGACACCATGATGAACGGTAATTTTACTTACTGTGCTCTACCATAATTACAAATCGTCGAGAGTATATATATGAATAAGCATAAGATAGCATCTGGACAAAATAAGCCTGCAAGAAGTACCTCTGACTTAGTCAAAGCGGCGGTGTCCGGCTGGCTGGGCACCGCATTGGAATTTATGGATTTCCAGCTGTATTCGCTCGGGGCGGCGCTGGTCTTCCATGAAATCTTTTTCCCTGAACAATCGGCGGCGATGGCGCTGATTCTGGCAATGGGCACCTATGGCGCAGGCTACGTGGCACGTATTGTCGGCGCCTTTATTTTCGGCCGCATGGGTGACTCCATTGGTAGAAAGAAAGTGCTCTTTATTACCATTACCATGATGGGGATCTGTACCACGTTAATCGGCGTGCTGCCGACCTACGCGCAGATCGGTATCTTTGCGCCGATCTTGCTGGTGACCTTGCGTATCGTGCAGGGGTTAGGCGCTGGTGCGGAGATCTCCGGTGTGGGAACGATGCTGGCGGAATATGCGCCGAAGGGGAAACGCGGGATTATTTCCTCACTGGTAGCGATGGGGACCAACTGCGGTACGCTTAGCGCCACGGCTATTTGGGCCTTCATGTTCTTTGCCCTCTCCAGAGAAGAATTACTGGCGTGGGGCTGGCGTGTACCGTTCCTGGCCAGCGTG
Source organism: Pectobacterium sp. PL152 (assembly GCA_021907015.1). Lineage (GTDB taxonomy): Bacteria > Pseudomonadota > Gammaproteobacteria > Enterobacterales > Enterobacteriaceae > Pectobacterium. The sequence goes on from CP091064.1 coordinate 3,571,467, forward strand.
GTTGTGATGATATTTGCGATCTGGCTGCGTATGAACCTGAAAGAAAGCCCGGTCTTTGAGAAAGTCAGCAACGATGTATCCGGTACTGAAGAGCCGTCTCCTGCACTGGTGGTTGAGCAAAGCGAGCAAAAATCCATATTGTCGATGTTCAGAGGCAAAGCATTTTGGCTGGCGGTTGGGCTGCGTTTCGGTCAGGCGGGAAATTCAGGGTTAATTCAGACCTTCCTGGCGGGATATTTGGTTCAGACTCTGTTGTTCGAGAAGTATATTCCGACAGATGCCTTGATGATCAGTTCTATTATCGGTTTCATCACCATTCCGTTATTAGGATGGCTGTCGGATAAAGTCGGTCGTCGCATACCTTATATTATTCTGAATATCTCGGCGATATTACTAGCCTACCCGATGCTCTCTCTGATTGTTGATAAAGAGAATAGCGTCAATGTGATTATCGTCAGCATCATCATTATTCATAACTTCGCGGTGCTGGGATTATTTGCACTGGAAAATATCACTCTGGCAGAAATGTTCGGTGGACGCAGCCGCTTTACGCAAATGGCGATTGCCAAAGAAACCGGTGGGTTGGTTGCCGTTGGTTTTGGTCCGGTATTAGCGGGTATTTTCTGCAACATGACCGGTTCCTGGTGGCCGATTGTCGTGATGCTGATTGCCTACTCTGTGATTGGCTTATTTGCGGCTATCTGCATGCCGGAAGTCAAAGATCGCGATTTAGATGAATTGGACGACGCGGCGTAACGTTCAGATGGTCATTGTTCGGGTTGCAGATGAGTTGACCTTGCTGCAACTCGAATCATTTAGGGCGTAGGCATATTTTTTGAATCACCTATCAGGGATAACGATGAGTATCAGTGAATTTTCTACTCTTAAACCGCAGGTTGTGGTGCCGCGTTACGACCGACGCCTGCTAAAAACACGTATTGCGCATATTGGCTTTGGCGCATTCCACCGGGCGCATCAGGCGGTCTGTGCCGATAAGCTGGCAGCGGAGCAGGGCAGCGACTGGGGCTATTGTGAAATCAACCTGATTGGCGGCGAACAGCAGATTGAGGCCATTCGCCAACAGGATTTGCTGTGGTCGGTTTCCGAAATGGCGGACAGCGGCTGGCATAGCCGGGTCATCGGCGTAGCAACCGGTGCGCTGCATGCGGAAGTCGAAGGCATCGAGGCGGTGCTGGAAGCGCTAAGCGCACCGGATATCGCCATTGTGTCGATTACCGTCACGGAGAAAGGCTATTGCCACCATCCGGCGACGGGGCAGTTGAATACTGAACATCCGCTGATTTGCCACGATCTGGGGCTGCCCGCAGAACCACGCTCCCTGCCCGGTGTGATTCTGGCTGCTATCAAACGCAGACGGGAACGCCAGCTACCGGCATTCAGCGTGATGTCCTGCGACAATATGCCGGAAAACGGACATGTCACACGCAACGTGATTGTGCAGTTGGCTGAGCTGCAGGATATCGAACTGGCGCACTGGATTGAACAGCACGTCACCTTTCCGTCCACCATGGTGGACCGGATTGTTCCGGCTATCACTGAGGAAACGCTGGAGACGATTCAGGGACATCTGGGTGTCGCCGATCAGGCGGGTATTGCCTGCGAGCCGTTTTTCCAGTGGGTGATTGAAGATAACTTCGTCAACGGTCGTCCCGCGTGGGAAAAAGCCGGTGCGGAATTGGTACAGGATGTCCTGCCGTTTGAGGAAATGAAGCTACGGATGCTGAACGGCAGCCACTCGTTTCTGGCATATCTGGGCTACCTTGCTGGCTATCAACATATCAGCGAGTGCATGCAGGACAGCGACCTGGTCGCGGCGGCGCATCACCTGATGTTGCATGAACAGGCGCCGACTCTGCGTACGCAGGGTGTCGATCTCGCCGCCTATGCGGATGCGCTACTGGATCGCTATCGCAATCGGGCGTTAAAACACCGTACCTGGCAGATTGCGATGGACGGTTCGCAAAAACTGCCGCAGCGGATGCTGGATTCGATCCGCTGGCATCTGGCGCGCGGTAGCCGTTTTGATGCGCTGGCGCTCGGCGTGGCGGGGTGGATGCGCTATGTCGGTGGCGTGGATGAGCAAGGAAAGCCGATTGAAATCAGCGATCCGCTAAAAGATCAGATCGCTGAAGCGGTGCAACGCAGCCCGGAAGGCGAGAGCCGGGTTGCGGCGCTGCTGACGCTGACGGCGATTTTGGTGAGGATTTACCGCACCGCCCTGTGTTTGTCGATGCGGTGACGCAGCACTACCTGTCGCTATTAGCGAAGGGCGTGAAGGAAACATTGCAGGAGTGTGCCTGGTAAGACGAAAGCGCAGCGGGTGCGGTAACACTGACACTCGCTGCGCTAAGCGTGTATCATAAGCGGTAAATTTCTTGGCTAAGCACAGCGGCATGGATACCTCTTTTCAGATCAACAACAACGAACCAGTCAACCAGCAAATTTATCGCGTACTGCGCAAAGACATTGTGGAATGCAATATTCCACCGGGTAAGCTGCTGTCTGAAAAAGAAATTTCTGTGCGTTTTGATGTGTCCCGCCAACCGGTCAGAGAGGCTTTTATCAAGCTGGCAGAGGCCGGGCTGGTGCAGATCCTGCCGCAGCGCGGCACGTTTGTCATGAAGATCTCCGAGCAGCGCGTGGCGGATGCCCGCTTTATCCGTCAGGCGCTGGAGTGCGCGATTGTGCGTCGGGCGGCAGAAATGGTGACGGATGAACAACTGCTGACGCTGGAGCACAACTTACGCCGTCAGGAACTGGCTGCGCAGAATGAACAAGTGCGCGAGTTCCTTAGCCTCGATGACAGTTTCCATCAGCTTCTGACGCAGATTGCCAACTGTCCGCTGGCGTGGGAAACCATCGAATCGATCAAAGCGACGATGGATCGCGTACGTTTTCTCAGCCTGAGCCAGGTTTCTCCGCCGGTCAGCCTGATCCAACAGCACTACCTGATTTTTAGTGCCCTGAAAGCGCGCGATCCCGATGCCGCGGAAAAAGCGATTCGTGAACATTTGCAGGAAATGATCTATTCGATCACGCCGATTGCGCAACAGAATAGTGACTGGTTCGAGCACGCCTAAACTTTGTTTATTGGCCGCTATCACCGCATGAAATTTGACGTATTCATGCGGTGAGGGTTAATCGTGTTAACTTGATAAAGCGGCAATTTCACTACTGCTCAAAGCGCCATCGTAAATTTTGAAATAGTCATAGCGTCCCTTCATATAAGGGTCGGTCGGATACTGCGAACGGCCAAGGTACGCGGCGCTCAACTCACCGAGTTGACAAGGTGCCAGAGTGAGCGTTTCACTTCGTCCCACTTCTTTGCCGTCAATATAAATAATCCCGACACTATCGGACAGGCTCAACGCGACGGTGACCCAGCGACCAACGGGGAATGTCTCGGTTACGGGTTCAAAGGCTTCCATCATGTAGCCATGTAAACTGGATATTCTGAACGAGGGTTTACCCTGATTACTATACGGTAATAGGGCGATCCAGCAGCGGGTGCCCGATCCCATGTCGAAAATGCGTGCCCAGGTTCGTTTGTCATCAGCGCAGAAGCGGGTAACGACGGTGAAGTCGCCTAAATTCTCCATCACTTTTCCGGGCAGGCTGACATAGCCATCGACGCCGTCTAAAACCAGTGCAACGCTAGAGCCATCTGGCCCCGTTCCCCAACTGGCTCCGCCATGTAAAGTGCTGTCACCCCATTTTTGGGTACTATCAGCCAGCGTGGTGCCTGAACCTTCATTGAACGCCAGATGGAAAATTTCCTCTGCCTTGATGGCGACGCTGACCATGTCAGAGGCGCGGGTCTCTCCACCATTAACCACGGCCTTAACACGATAGTAGTAGCGGTTCGCGCGAGTAGCGATATCCCGATCGGTATAGGTCAGGACATCGGTAATGTCGTAAGCGATGACGCTAAATGCGCCATTCGCCGAGGTTGAACGCTCAAGCGTATAGCTTGTAGCACCCACGACGCCCCACCATGACAGCTCTATGTGTTGTCCACGGCGATAGGCGGTTAAACCAGTTGGTTTCAGTGCTGAATGCTCGACGGCCAGATCGCGAGTGTACAATAACGTGCCGTAGCCCGTACCATCCCCTCCGCCACCATTCTCCGGTGTGATCTTCTGTACATACTTATAAACGTAGGGGTCGCAATTCCCTTTCGTTTAGCATAGTGATTGTAGATGGTTTCCCAGCACGGACGGTTATTTCCCTGGCTGACGGTGCCAAGCCCTTCCATCAAGCCATGGCGATTACGATAATTTTTCCACGGTACTGAATAATAGGCACCACTTCCGTCTGTCAGGTTGGATTTCGCCACATATTCGGCACCGGCGAGGAAGCGGTTATTGGCATAGCCGTAGATATCATCACCCTGATTCCAGGCCATTTCGCAAAATGCGGCCCCAGACTCATACCCAACGTTGTGTGTCCCTGATCGCGACCACTTTCCTGCCATTGCCCCAAATAGCCTGGGTGCACATGTGCTACTGCTAACATCCCTGCGCCATTACCCTGACCATATTTATAATAATCAATGGCTTCCTGATAGATGTCAGGGCGGTCACATAGCACACCGATCGCCAAAATGTTGGCGATCGCACATTGATCCCAGTTCGCCCAGTAGTTCGTAATATCAGCACCGTTGTGAGCGTCCAAAAATTACGCGACATCGGGTAGAAAATCGTCAGCATCATGTTTTGGAAACGCTCAAAATCGGTGCGCGCCCAGCCGGAGTAAGTACGCATAATCTCTGCGACGTTAGCGAATTGGTAGCCATAGATACCGGCCGCCAACCAGCGGTCTGCGTTACCCGTGATGGTTTTCAGAGTAGCAGACCAAGCGTTGAGATACCGTAGGGCTTCATCGGCATAAGCCGTATCCTGCGTAATCTTCCAGCGTACCGCCAGACGGTAGGAACGCTGCACATCGATATATAAAATCGGGAAGTTTTGCCCCTCTCCGCCGCGTACGAGATTATCGGTTGCGCGGGGGTTGCTCCCAACTGTGAATAACCATCCTGTATGAAAGGGGTCCAGGCATTTGTCCAAGGTTGCTCTTTTCTGGCAATGTTATCTCGGATGCGGGAAAATCCTCTTCGGTATGTAATAGGCCGGGATGGGTGAAGGTACGTTCCTCGGCATAAATTGAAGGGGCAATAGCGCCTGTTGCGACTGCGGCGATGGCTCGGGTGAGGAAACGTCCTTTGAATTGACCTAGCATTCCGCTGAAAACCGCACCTGCTCCAGCTTGCAAAAAGCGGCGACGCGTTAACGACTCTGGCCTTGCAACGTCTGTGTGTGACTCCGTGGATGTGTTTGAATGATTGTTGTCCATCTGTTGTGATATTTTTTTCATGGTGACTTAACTTCCCTGTCTATATGTATTCAATCATTTTGCCGATGATCAACACCGCGCCGATTTTTCCATAACCTGTCGATGATCAGGCCACGAGAAAAAGGCCAGTGAGATTCCATGGTTGCTCTGTGCTCGTGTTTTTGGGCTGTATTGCCATATCTTATGCCGAAGGTAAGGCTTTCTTTATTGATGTGTCGAGGGAAATCGTGCTGGATGATTTTTGAACTGATTTGTGGGCTGTAACGAGAGTAGCTCATTGATTTTTTTATGAAAAATCAATGAGCATAAAACGTTATTCCTAGCTTTTTTGGGATTGATTAGTCTTTCGTGCTGCTTTTGGGTGAGGCAGGCACTAAATACTGTCTTGTTAAAAATAAGCTCTTATTGAAGATGCGACTTCAGCGGTTGTGCCAGGTGAATCACCCACAGTTCATTATCGGCTTCTGGCTTCTCTAACGGTTTGATGGCTAGCGTTGTCTCGACGGCTTTGCCGTCCCGCGTCAGTTTACCATCGGCAGTAACCTGATAATCGTCCGCTTTGCCTTTCGCTTTCACCGGGGATTGCAGCGTGGATTGCAGACCAAAGTCGTTGTCGTTGATAACGGCCAGCGTTTGCCGATCGACCAGCGCCAGCCCCTCAACTTTCTCCTGCTGCCAGCCGAGCTTACGCAAGTCCACCAGCTCCTGCTTGTGCGCCAACGTAATGCCGCGTTTTTCCAACTGGGCGAGATCGTCAAATTCTGGCGATTTGCCATCGGCATCGAACGGCGTCAGGTCGCTCGCTTTGCTGAGATCGACCAGATAGATGCGGTTCTGCATCTGTTTGTCTTTATCCGCGCCTTGCTCGACCAGCAGAATGCGCTGATTATCCAGCGCCACGATGTCGCCGATTTTGGCATCTTTCGCTTTCTTATAGCTGTCGATGTTGATGGGGTAGCCCAGCATGCGGCTGGTCTTGGTTTCCGGGTTAAACATCACCAGACGCGTAAACTGGGCTTTGTTTTTGCTTTTGCCGTCGATATCCAGCGTGCTTTGCACGGCCATGACGATCGTGCCGTCTGGCATGCGGGTCAGGCCTTCAAAACCCCGATTTGGTTGGCGCCACTTGATGATATTCGGTAAGCCGCTGGCAACCGAGTGTTCGTTGCCCGCAGGCGTCGGCCCGAATTTTTGCAGGATCTTTCCGCTGGCATCAACGTGGATCAGAAACGGGCCGTATTCGTCACACAGCCAGAAACCGCCGTTGCCATCCGGCGTAATTCCTTCAGTGTCCAGCCCGCGCTGGCTGGTGCTGAGCGGTTGCAGTGCGTCATTCAGCGCTACTTCATTGGTGGTACCGATAACGTCCGCAGGTAGCGGCAGGCCGGTGATACTGCCCTCGGCATCGTGCAACGGGCGTGGATTGATCGCCTCTGCGGCTTTTGTGCTGACCCGAATATCCATCATCAGCGGCGCGTAATCAGGGCTGGCGAAGATCTTGGCTTCTTTCTCGCCGACCAGCGGCGCATCGGCATTCGGGCCGCGATCGGTGACGGTGACGAACATCAGGTCGTCACCCTGTTTGCCGGTGAAATAGAGGCCGGAACCAATGCCGACAGGCAGGCCGTTAGGGAAGTTCTGGGCGAATTTGCCTGATACGCCACACGTTCGCTGGCTGGGAAGGTGACGACATAGCGTGTCACTTTTTCTCCTGCGGCCTGAACGCTGAACGGCAAAAATCCGGCAACCAGCAGTGCTAAGAACGTGTGTTTCATGGGATTAGCTCTTTGATGTGGGGTGATTGGACAGACGTATTGTCGGAGCATAGATAATCGTCATGTCAGTTTTGTGACCATAGGCTTCATTTTGCAATGAAGCCTATGGTTTTCATGGCATATCCGTCGCTGGCCGGATCGTTATCCCTTTCCGTGAGGTTTCCTGAAAGCGAAAAAGAGCTGTAGCGTGTTGCACAGCACCAGAACGGCGGTGACGATGAACACCCAGCGGAAGCCCATCAGGGCGGACACGCCGGAACCGACCAGCGGCCCCATTACGTTGCCCAGATACATAAATGACTGGTTATAGCCGAAGATCCGGCCTGTCACCTGCTGGCTGCTGTATTTAACCAACAGCGCCTGCACGGTTGGCATCAGTGCGCCATCGGCAAAGCCCAGCAAAAAGCGCAGGATGCCGAGCTGTGTAGGACTTTGTACCATCGCCATGACCAGAAACAGCAGTACGCTGATCGCCAGTGCGGCGATCAGGACGCGATGTGCGCCGATCCGGTCGCCTAAACGGCCAAGTCGCGGGGCGGATAGCAGGGCGGACACGCCGGGAATGGCGGCAATCACGCCGCTGATAAAGGCAATGTTGTCCGTGCCGGGAGTCAGATCGCGGATGAATAGAGTGAGGATGGGGCTGATGGAGCCGTTCGCCATCTGGATCATCATTGTCGTAATGAACAGACAGATGATGAGCGCCGGATACGGCAGGGAAGCAAAGACGGCTTTCCCGCTGAGCCGATTCTCTTTGGTGACCTTAACCACGCTCTCTTTAATCGCGAAAAGCGTAATCAGGAAGCTGGTAAACAGCATAGCGCCGGTGATGAAAAAGACGATGCGTAGCCCGATGTAGTCGGCCATAAAGCCGCCAAATAAGGGGCCGAGAATGACGCCGGCGATCTGCCCGGTCGAGAGCATTCCCAGCGCCCAGCCGCTTTTTCACGCGGAACCTGCGAGGCAATCAGCGCCATCGCATTGGGAATGTACCCGGAGGTCAGCCCCATGAGCGTGCGCAGGATAAACAGGTGCCACACGTTGGTTGCCAGACCTTGCAACGACATCACGATCGCCATGCCCAGCGCGGCGCGCAGCAGCATAAGTTTGCGACCTTTACGGTCGGCGAGACTTCCCCACAGTGGCGCAACGGCAGCGGAGACGAGAAAGGACGAACTGAAGATCAAGCCGGACCACAGGCTCAGTGATTCGTGCGAGTGAACGCCGAGCTGCTCAATGTACAGCGGCAGAAAGGGTAATATCTGGCTCATACCAGCCCGGTGAAAAAGCATCCCAGCCAGGCGGAGAAGAGGTTAAGTTTCCAGGTTTCCATGGGGGTCGGAACGAGCCTTCATCAGCGAATAACCAATGGCGAAACCGTGGTGACTGCGCGTGAAGAAAAGTGTGCTAGCTGACAGTGAATAGCGCTCAATTAATAACGGACAGTGACTAAAATTTCGTCTTTCATCATGAGCATAGCATAGCCTGCGGCGTATTGGTCACTGAGGGTAATGATTCGCAACAAAAGAAAATCAGCGTGGGGAGAAGGTGGGCTAGAGGGAAAGTATCGGTGAATTTTATTGTGTGACGCACATCACAAAAAATTAGCTTTTGCTCAACAAGGGTTGTACAATTCATCGCCATAAGGCAGGTCACTGCCAGTAAGACAAGAACAACCTCATCGCGTCATTAGAATAACGAGCTAAGTAAAACCAAGGTGAAAAAAGTGCGTAACTTCTTTAAAAAATGCTGGCGGCTTACCTGAATACTTATAAAGACGTACCGCCCGGCGCACTGTTCTAAGAATTTGTGCTATGCAGACAGGCCGCCATCATGGCGGCCTGTGTATTTATGGGGATCCGAGAACCAACGTAACGTGGTTCTGAGCCGGTTCCCCTTTTTGTGGCGATATTACTTCGTGCTGTAGACCGGAACGGCCGTCACTTCTGGCACGGCTTCGGTCAGGTAGGCACCCGCTGCGCTGCTTCTGACTTCATTTTCATCAATAAAGCCATAGAACACGCCTTGCGACGCGGAAGCGCCGCGAATTTCCGCATCCCCACGCATCTGCGCATTGCCTGACAGCACAATGCCGCGTTCAAACGCGCCCGGCCCCATGAAGACCGTATGCAGTCGTGCGTTATCACGTACGACGGTATTGCCCTGAAGTATCGTCAGGCCGCTAACGACAGCGCGCCCTTCTACCGTTCCGCTCAGAATCGTTGCACGATCTTCAATTCTGGCGTTATCCCTCACCGTACCGCCGATGACGCGAGCATAAGGCCCGACGTACGCGGTAGGGGCAACATTTGCTGCGTTGGATACCCAGCCGCCGCCGTTGGCGTGGCGAGAACCGTTAGCGGTTGGATTTGGCGCGCCAGGCTGGCTGCCTTCCGGCCAGACGCCGGTGAAATCGGCCATCCACGGGTAGCGATACAGAGAGTAGTAAGCCTGATCCCACTTGATCTTCTGCATTTGCGACGGTGTCCCCATGACCACCATGTAAATGCCGCGATCGTCCTGACGGATAGTGAAGTTTTTCACCGTGGCAGACGCGCCGCGCTGTAGTTCACTGTAGCGAGAAACGCCGTCCGAACCGATAGCAACAATACCCCAGCGCCAGTCGGAATTAGGCTGCGGCATGGTTGCCGGATCGTTTTTCAGCCCAGGGAAGCGGGTAATGGCAGATTTGCTCTGCACCATACCACGGAATTTCACGGTGATTTGCGTCGCGCCACTTTCTGGGATCAGCCGGACGATGTTGTAGCCCAACTGCTGCGGAGCCTGATCGAACGGAACAGAGAAGCGGCGCAGAGTGGCGCTGGCACCGGCCACGGGCTCAAGCGTCGTGGTTCTCAGCAGACGGTCAGCGTTATTCTGGTTGGGTTGTACCGCACCATAGCTGCCGTAGGTTGAACGATAAAAACGCCCACGATCGAAGCCATCTGGATCGATGTAATCCCAGTTGACGTTGTGCATCGCCCAGTCGCCGAAGACATCGTTGAATTCAGACTGGCTCCAGCCCATGTTGGTACGCAGAACGGACAGCGGATCGGCAGTAGACTGACCGCTTTCACCCCATTTCGGCGCTTTTGACCACATATCGTTGATCGCGCCATAGCCAAAGCGGTTTTTAGGTATTCCATAAACTGCCAGTTGCAGTAACGGTTACGCGTTGAACCCAGATAAATATGCGGATAGTTGACCTGCATTTCCGAACAGTGTGCAGACGTACCACGGAATTCATCCATCTGGTGCGTCATCCAGTTCGCGTGGGATTCCCAAATCCAGCCGACGTAGTTATCGCCTGAACTCTGGAAGCCGCCAGTTTGCCCTTGCAGCGCATGGGTAAATTCGTGTGCCAGCCCCCAGTTATCCTTGAGCGAGGCAGGGCCGATCCACATGCCCATGCTGCCACCGCCCGCAATACCCCGCTGAGCCCAAAGGTGGGATCAATGTGAATATTGGCTTTATATTTCACGGTCTGTTTGCAATAAGGCTCGGGGAACTGAATTTGTTTAATAAACTTATCCCAAATTTGTTCCAGTTTCTGCCCTGCGGCAACCGCATCATTACGGTTAACGTCGTTATTATTCCAGCGGAAGGCAAAGTGCTCAGTCTGGTATTTTACGGAAGGCATATCGGTGATGGAATTATCCACCTGCCAGTTACCTGCGACACAAGCCTCAGCGGCGTTTGCCGTATTGACCATTAAGGCGCCGCTTAAAACGAGTAGACAGTTTAACGGCGTGAGAAGTGTTTTTATTTTTGGCATAAATCCTTTTCCTAGCATGAATATTGCTAATCAGCCTTATTATTTCTCGAGAGGAATTTCTCGTTGATAGATAAGGCCCATCCCAAGGCCATCATGGCCTATACTCGTCATACTTCAAGTTACATGTGTGTTGGCTACGTTCAGTCACCCGAATCACTTACCTCAGTAAGCTCATCGGGATGCCTTCTCTTGCCGCCTTCCTGAAACTCGAATTATTTAGAGTATATATCCGTCATGCTTCAATCTGCCTGAGCGTCACCGCCTGAATGCAGCTTGAATTATTCAGGAGCTAATTTGCTTAAGTAAAAATATATCGGCCTCTATGAAAAGAGGCCGATTGGATTATAGATGAATTTTATCTTGTTACCTATTTCATTTTAAATTTTGGTTATGTTCTGGTTTCCTAAAATACACATGGTTATTGGTGTAATGCTTTATTATCCAATAAAGCAGGCTGGCCGCCAGTAACGAATTAAACGCCGGAACGCCCCATTCAAAGGCTAATCCAACGATGGCACCGACAATGCTGGCAATAATAGCGGGCCAGCCAATCAGCGGTGTTTGTGCGCTGTCAGGTAATTGGCCTTCGGCACGGCTGGCGTCAAGCAGTGCCCTGTGGGTTCGTAAAATATAATAATCAACCAGCATCACACCAATAATTGGGGGAATAACACGCCTAATAGCGTCAGAAAATCGATAAAGCGATCCAAAATACCCGCGACGGAAAGCAGTGTACCGATGAGGCCAATCACCAGCGTGATCGAGACATAGCGTAATTTTTCCCCGTGACGCCCTCTATGGCATTGGCGATTCCCAAGGAGGAAGAATACAGGTTGATATCGTTGACTCTCAGTGTCGAAAATATAACGGCAATCAGCCCGATGCCGCCAGCCGCCTGAGACATGATCGTCACAACATCTGCGGTATTGAGCGCGCGGGCAATAATAATGGCGAGGCCATTTACAATAAATTCCCCGACGATAATCGACAGCATTGTCATCCAGAAAACGTGTTTTCCTGTTTGAGAATAGCGCGTCATATCTGGCGTAATTAAGCTGGCGACGATGCAACCGCCTACGACCATTGTTGCGCCGGCGCTAATCGAAATCGCCGCACCGTTAGGCGCAGAAGCGATCAGTTCAGCAATATTGTGACCAGAGAGCGTCATGATCGAGATGTAGCCGACGACGATGACAAACATCGGTACGGCAATTTTGGCGGTGAAGCGTAATGCTCTGAAACCGAAGGCAACCAGTAGCGTCAGCGCAATGCCGGACAGGGCGGCGGACCAGCCAAAGCCGAGCTTATCCGCCATCGCAAAGTTGAGCGCTTTGGCGAATACGGCATTCTGGACGCCGAACCAGCCGATCAGGCTAACGGCGATGACCAGCCCAATCAGGACGGAACCAATACGGCCAAAGCCGCACCAGCGGGCGAGCAGGCTGCCCGACATACCTTCTTTCATCCCGGCGTAGCCCAGCCCCACGGTTACCACGCCAAAAATGGCGCTACCAATAAAGATGGCGAGAAATGCCTGGCTTAGCGTCATGGAATGGCCGAGCACTGCACCTAACATAAACTGGTCTAGCGCGGTTAACATGCCGATGTGAACTAATGCCACATTTAAAAAGGCAGCCGGACACTCAGCGGAACGCGGCTGACGGGGTAGTCATCTATTTTTTCCATAGGGATATACGCGCTTATATAAACTGAATGCCTTTCGTGATGAGTGAACGGGGAATATAACCGTCTACGCCAAGATTCCGACAAAATGCTTCAAACTGTTGGAGAGAGTGAGTGTCGGTTTTTGGTACATGTTATAGACTCTGTTCTCTATTGTTTTCGGCGAGACATTCATTTTTCTGGCAATGTCTTTATTTGAAAAACGTTGCAATAGCAGAAATATAATGTCGAGCTCTGCCTGAGTAAAAACATCCGTTGTGAGTTCGGTTTGTAATAAGGTCGGTTTTTGCTGATTGATATAGACAAGCGGAGATAGTGAGTCTAACTGTCTGGCGCTCCACATGGTACCAATACAGGCTTTATTCCTATCAAAAATAGGCATCTTTTCGCTGACGCAAGGTGTGAGAGTCTTTTGCCATACCAATAATGTGTTTCGATCACCGTCACTCGTTTCTCACTATTCTCCGTTATTCTGTCGTGTTCTTTTAAATCATCGGAGAGTTCCGCCCAACTGGCTGGAAACTCATCATCAAAACGACCCTCAATATCAAATTTTTCCGGTGTGCCCGTATAGAAGTACGCCGCCTTGTTCATGTAAATATGTCGCGATGACAAATCCTTAATGCCCCATGGTTCGTTTAAGCACTCCATCATAGTAATCAGGCTATGAATATGGTCAGTCATGTGTTCCGCTGATGGTGACATCCTGCCCTCCTTGAGAGGTGGCATTAATTCAATGAATATTGAATCTCAGTTAATAGTTTATTGATAATTATTATCTTGCTAACTTATTATTGCGCGAATGATTTTGCTATCATGATTGTTTTTATCATACAAGGGTGTTTTTTACCTTTTATTGATTTATATTCTTATGCTACAATTTATTGCCACGAATTTTTACGCTAATTATATGTAGATGATGTCACAAAATTAAGAAAATATTCGCCACACCAGGAAATAATACTGAATCCTGTAAGGGATGGTATTTGGTCTTACATCAAAAATAACACTACGTTATTGACACGTTACTCACTGACTCTTTTGTATTTTATCGAGTTAATTGCTCTGTGTCCTCATCAAGGTGCAGGGTATCGCCCGAGTTTATGTCAGCGAAACATATCACTGTTTCGCTGGTGTTCTTCTCCTGCTCATCTCCTCCGCCAGCGCATGTTGCAACCTGTGTAAAAAGGCGACATTGTTATTACCTGTCATGCTTTTTATTCACGTTTTTCTATTCACGCATAGGCTGGAGAGTGGGCTGCATGTCGTTAAAAGCTTTGCGCACGTTAGTCGCGATTGCTCAGTATGGATCGTTTGCCCGCGCGGCTGAAGCCGTGTGCCTGACACAATCAGCCGTCAGCCTGCATGTTCGCAGTCTGGAAGAAGACTTCAAGGTGTCGCTTTTCGATCGTTCACGTCGCGTTCCGGTACTCACGGAAGCCGGACATCGTGCGGTAGAGCAGGCGCGGGATATTCTTGCGCAGTACGACGGCATTGCCGCCGAATTAGGTGAGAGCGGAGAGCTGGCTGGGCGCTTGCGAATTGGCGCGATCCAGACCGCGCTGGCGGGTGTCTTGCCTGCCGCGCTGGCCGCATTGCGTCATGCTCATCCACGCCTGCGTGTTTTGGTGAACTCCGGGATGTCGGCGGAACTGGCGATTCGCATTGATGCTGGCGAGCTGGACGCTGCTGTAACCACCGAGCCGGTAAAACCCTATCCAACCGGTCTGATGAGTACGCCGCTGTATCAGGAAGGATTCTGGATCGTTGCCCCTCGGCGCTGGCGTCTCTGGATGCCAGACCACTCCTGCAAGAACACCCTTTATTCGTTTCGATCGTCGCGCCTGGGCTGGAAGAACTATCGATCGCGAGCTGCGCCGCCAGCGGCTGCGGGTGCAAACCGATATGGAGCTGGACAGTCAGGAGGCGATTGTACAGATGGTCGCCAGCGGGCTTGGCGTGGCGGTTATTCCGCTGTCCGAACGGGAGAGGGGCCGCCTGAATAATCTGACGTGTATCCCCTTTGGTGAGCCTCAACAGCAGCGGCGCGTTGTGCTGCTGGAACGTGAAGATCGCCCGGCAATGCGTCTGGCTGCGGCACTGGCGGAAGCGATCCGAACGCAGTCTGGTGAAGATGCCATTCATGAGAAATAATTGAGCTAACGTTGAGTTAATCTCGTTTTTTCTCATCAGAAATCCCGCTAGGGTAGTGCCTGTTTCTTCCACTCAGGTACTGAACCATGGCGTCCAATCCGCAATCCTTCTTTCTTTTATCTTCTGCGCCGTGGCGTGTCAGCCGATGATCGCCTCACTTCTGCTGGCGCTGTTACCGATCGCGCTACTGATCGTGCTGGGATCGTGGTTACGCCAGCGATCTTTTGGCTGCGGCATTTTGGCCGCAGGCTGAAAGGTTGGGTTATTACATTCTGCTTCCCGCGCTATTCCTACATGGTCTGGCGACGGCGCGTCTGGATGGCGTGCCGGTAGCGGCGATGATCCTGACGCTGGTGTGCTCAACGCTGGCTGTCGCTGCCGGGCTGGTCGCTGCGCGCCGCTTCTTCCCGTCAATAATGCGGCGTTTACCTCTCTATTTCAGGGCGGTGTCCGTTTTAACAACTACGTTGGCGTGTCTGCCGCCGCCGGGCTGTTTGGCGCACACGGTGTGGCGCTTGCCGCCGTCGCGAATGCGGCGATTGTGCCGACGGTCAATATTCTCTGTGTTCTGGTTTTTGCCCGCTACGGCAATACTGGGGCTCCCTCATTGAAGAATATCGTGCGGCTGCTGGCGCTGAACCCGCTAGTGGTGGCCTGTGCGATCGGTATTACTTTGCAGATTACCGGATTAGGTTTGCCGCTGGGGATTGAGCCAGTTCTGAAATCGCTGGGGCAGGCATCGCTGCCGCTGGGGCTGTTGTGCGTGGGCGCGGCGCTGGATTTTTCCGCTGCGCGTAGCTGGCTGCGCCCTATGGTGATTGCATCATGTGCGAAATTCATAGCGATGCCGCTAGTAACAATCGTCGCTTGCCATCTCTTCAATCTGTCTGGTCCGGCGGCGATTGCAGCCTTGTTGTTTCAAGCACTGCCGACGGCATCGTCATCCTACATCATGGCTCGTCAGTTAGGTGGTGATGCACCGTTGATGGCGGGAATTATCGCGCTTCAGACACTGGTCGCAGGCGTCGCGCTGCCGCTGACTGTTCTTGGGTTGGCCGGTCTGTTGTAAATGCCTCAAATGTTCTTTTGTAACATGCCTTGTTAACGGTATGGTGATTTGTTCTTTTTATCTATTTGTATTTTAAGTGAATTAATCCTTTCATTGAAATAACAATAATAATGCGTATAGTTATCATTTACTTTTCTGTGCAAATGTTGACAAGAAACGCCTCAGCATCTCGCCAAAATCACCATCAGTTAACCGAGGATATACCATGTCTTTTGGAGTTACTCGCGCCGGAAAAACGCGCGTTTGTGATTCTTCGCTGGCCGGAGCAAAACCATTCGGAGTCTCTCTTCTCGCCCTGTTGATTTCTGCCTCTTTCCTGCCTGCTCAAGCCGCTGCTGAAGAAAATCCCGCCTCAGGCGATACGCTGGTGGTCAGTGCGAACGCCAATGCCAACGCAGAAGCCAGCGACCCGCAGGATTACAGCGTGAAAGTGACTAACGCCGGAACGAAGATGACGCTGACGCCGCGTGATATCCCGCAGTCAGTGAGCGTTATCAGCCAGCAGCGTATCGAAGATCAGAACCTTGAAACGATTGGTGGGGTGATGGCGAACACGACCGGTGTATCCTCTAAAATCATCGATTCCGAGCGTATGACGTATTTTGCGCGTGGCTTCCAGATTACTAACTATCTGTTCGATGGAATTCCTACGGTCGTAGACGAAATTTGGGATTTCGGTGATTCCGCTTCCGATACAGCAATCTACGAACGTATCGAAGTGGTACGTGGGGCGACCGGGTTGATGACCGGAACGGGTAACCCTTCTGCGGCGGTGAACATGGTGCGCAAACATGCGGACAGTCGCGGATTTAAAGGCTCGGTATCCGGCAGCTACGGCTCGTGGGATAAACAGCGGATGGTGGCCGATCTGTCTGCGCCGCTGACGGAATCCGGCAATGTGCGTGGGCGTGTGGTTACGGGTTATCAGGATAACGACACCTGGCTCGATCGCTACCACAGCCGCAAAAAAATTCCTCTACGGCGTGATCGATGCTGATGTGACCGATTCGACGACGATCTCCCTCGGTTATGATTATCAGGAAAGCAATACCGACAGCCCTACGTGGGGCGGACTGCCGACGTGGTTCACTGACGGCAGCAGCACGCATTTCGGTCGTAGTTTTAACACCGCACCAAACTGGAGCTACTCGGATAAAACCTCGAAGAAGGTTTTTGCCGATCTGACTCAGCGTTTTGATAACGGCTGGCAGGTGCGTATGAACGGGACGCATGGTGAAACCAACTTCGATTCCAAGCTGATGTATGCCAATGGGTTCCCAGATAAAGATACCGGGCTACTGGTTGATCCGTTCGGCGGTAATGTCGGTGCTTACGGTGGATGGAATAAGGGAACACGTAAGGTTGATGCGATTGATACTTACGCGTCTGGCCCGTTCGAGCTACTAGGGGGCGCCAGCATGAGCTGGTGGTAGGCGGTAGCTATACTCGGCAGCGTAATCAATTCGCTAATGCCCAATCGACGATAAGCCCTGCGGATATGGGCAATTTCTACAACTGGAATGGCAATATTGCCGATCCGACATGGGGGTCTTGGGTGGGTAGCACTTTTGTACCGGGGCTCTGGAATAATGATTATGAGCACTCAACCACACGACAAAAATCCTCTATACCTCAGCACGATTCTCGTTAACGGATCCATTGCACCTGATTGCTGGCGCACGTTATACCGACTGGAGCATCGTTGGAACGACAGGAAATACCAGTAAGAATCGTGTGACGCCTTATGTTGGCTTGGTGTATGACATCAACGATACCTGGTCAACGTATGCCAGCTATACCGATGTCTTCCAGCCACAAACGAAAAAAGGTGTAGACAATCAATATTTGTCTCCTACAACCGGGAAAAATTATGAAGCGGGTGTGAAGGGGGGATTGGTATAACAGTCGCCTGACGGCTTCAGTTGCGGTCTTCCGAATTGAGCAGGATCGCGTAGCTCAAACTGCGCTTGAGAAGAATGTGGTGACACAAGAAACGGCTTACCAGTCTGTTGATGGTGTCGTCAGCAAAGGATCGAATTTGAAGTGAACGGCGCAGTGACGGACAACCTGCAAATGACGTTTGGCGGTACGCGCTATGTTGTTGACGATCGGGACGGTAAGTCGGTCAATCCAGAACAGCCGCGCACGTCGTTCAAGCTGTTTACCGTTACCAATTGCCAACGTTGCCGGAGTTAACCGTTGGCGGCGGCGTGAACTGGCAAAATGGTATCTGGCAGGAAGGCTCTGGCCCGCAAAACACCACGCTGCGCGCCGAGCAGGGCAGTTACGCGTTGGTTAACCTGTTTGGCCGCTATCAGGTGACCAAACAGTTGGCGGTACAGGCGAATGTTAACAACCTGTTTGATAAAGAATATAGCGACTACCTTGCGCCTTATGCCGTGTATGGCACGCCGCGCAGCGTCTCGATGACGGTTAACTATGCTTTCTAGTTCAGCACGTTGCTATTGATGTGAGTGACTGACCCGACGATGTGAAGCACCGTTGTCGGGAATCAGCATAGCGCCCGTATCACAGCGATACGGGCGTTTTTCTTTAACGCTATGGGGTTAGGATATTTTCACGCATTACCCGTCAGGAAGACTGAAAATGATCTCAACGCAATACGTCAGCCGAATCGCGCTGGCACACGAAAAGGTGGACTCATTCGAGGTTTATCCGTTTTCTATTCCGTCGATTCGCTCGTTGGATAAGCTGGAGCTGCACCCGAAAGTCACCTTTTTATCGGTGAAAATGGTTCGGGAAAATCCACGCTGTTAGAAGCGATTGCCGTTTCGATGGGGTTCAACCCGGAAGGCGGTACCCGCAATTTCAACTTCGGTACCCGCACCTCACATTCCAGGCTGTCGCATTTCCTGCGGGTGGCGAAAGGGATTAAGAAACCTAAAAACGGTTTCTTCTTACGCGCCGAGAGCTTTTTCAATGTCGCGACGGAAATTGAGCGGCTGGATAGCGAACTCAGTTTCGGCCCGCCTGTGATTAATTCCTATGGTGGCTATTCACTGCATGAACAATCGCACGGTGAATCCTTTATGGCGTTGCTGCTCAACCGTTTTGGTAAAGAGGGAATTTATCTACTCGACGAACCGGAAGCCGCGCTGTCGCCCTGCAGGCAGCTGGCTGCGCTTGCCCGCATGCACGATCTCATCCGTGAAGGATCGCAGTTTGTTATCGCGACTCACTCTCCGATCCTGATGGCATATCCTGATGCCACGATCTTCCAGTTTGGCGAAGACGGAATACAGCAGGTCGCGTACGAGGACACGGAACACTATCAGGTCACACGTGCTTTCCTTAATCACCCTGAACGGATGCTGCGTGAATTGATGGCGGAATAGGGGTTAACATCGTTTCGGGAGTAAGCGACAATGACGTGTGATATCAAGACGGGAAACCGTCTTTTTCTTTTGGAACATTTTACAGGGAGTTCAGAAAATGAAGTGCCTAAACTGTGATAACGACGCACGTAAAGAATCTGGCCTGTGCGCAACATGTGAAGAACAAGAACAACAGAAGATTAACGGTATTCTCTACCTCCCGGCGCTGGGGATTATTCTCTCTATCGTTACTACGCCGTTCTCGCTGTACGAAATTATCAATGCGATGGTTATTCACTTTAGGAACACTGGGTTTCTCGGCTATTACGCATTGGCCTTGGTGTTTTTCCTGTGTGCTATGTTCGCACTGGAAATTTTCACCGCAATGACCTTCTTCCGACGTAAAAAACGCACGCGGAATGTGATGGTTGCATACTATTTCATTAGCGCGCTGCTGGTGGGGTATATGACAGTGCTACCGGCTTACTTGTTTAATGCTAAGCTCGATACTGGTGATATCCGTGCGATTTCCTCTGCGGTCTTTGGCATTGCCGTCTGGATCCCCTATTTTCTGTTCTCGAAAAGAATTCCGCTGGTTTTTAGCCGCTAGCGAATAGGGGGAGCGGCTAACAAGTAACTTTAGCCGTGGGTGAATAATGCTTGTGCCGCCGGTGTTTGGTAAAAAACAGGGGCGGCCTCGACTTTTCCCTCAACCCGCTATAAATAGCTCAAGGTGAAGTTCGCCGTTGCCATAAAATCACCGGACTTGATCAGATCGTCGCGTATCTTTTCGATGCGGGCCGAAAAAGGAATGGCGTTGTCTCCGCTTTGCAGCACAATGCTGTCCGTGCTGCTGTTGATACTGACCAACTTGTTCGCATGATAAAGGCCAACCGCGATACCTTTGGCACCGGAAGGTGGATCCAGCGCCAGCCGCTTGGGCAACAGCGGCTCTTCTTTTCCTGAAAAGCGAATCGTGACGTTTTGGTAAGTATCCAGATTGCAGTCCGTGAGGTTAATCGTGAAGTCATGCCAGTCACCGTAGCTATTGGTTTTTAAATAGCGCTCAGAAACTTCACTCATGTCTACCACAATCGCCTTGCTCTCCGTACTCACATTGCAGGCGGCGTTGACGACTAAAACGCGGAAGGTCATTTCGTGATCGTCCAGCGGTGTTCTCTGCTGTGTGAAAGCGGTGCTGGAGTGTAGCGCCATGATGCCCAGCGTAAAAGCGAGCAGAGTGCGGCGCCACCTGATTTTCACTATTGTGGTGCTGTGTTTTATCATTGTTGCGATCTCGCGTAGTAAGACGGGTTAATGATAATTAAACCGTAGGATAATATTTTTCTCGGTATCGCCGACCACCGCGGGGCCGGAGGCGTAGAGTCGAGCCGTATAGCGCCGTTCAATCACGCCGCTCGATGATGTCAGGCCGTCAACCAGACTGATGAACTGATTAAACACCACGTTATTGCCGCTGCGCGTATCTTCGATCTTCAGCGTTGAGCCATTTCCCATGTTCATGCCGTCTATCCCGACGAGTGAATTTCCCCGCGATGAGGCATCAAAGTTGATATCCAGATCGAATCCCTTGCCGCAGTCTTCTCCGCCGTCGGTCGATACGTTGATGTGGAATTCTGTTTGCGCCAGCGCGTTGGCTTCCGTACCCGACCATGCTCTGACCGTACCAAAATCGACATAGCTGTCGGGCGAGACGTTGATTTTGCGGCGCACTGCATAATGTCGATGTCGTGTAGCCCTGACAGGCTTAAGCCATAGTTGCTGTTGGGTTTGTTGTTAATGCCCCCTTCACCGTCAATCTGGAAGACGCGCAACGCATCCACGCCCGCCGTGGTATCGGTGATATTTCCGGTTTTTCGAGATAGAGCTGCACCGTGACATTCAGCATGGTCGGGTTGGACGGCGGCGATGAACCGCTCGGGCCCGCAGCGATCCACTGTCCTGTGGAGACTCGGGATGCCGTGGTGCCGCCGTTGGTAATCACCCCGAGATCCTGACCGTTGTAGATGATGCCAATGCCAACACCTGGGCTGATGACCTTGCCTTCGGGATTAGGATAAAAATAGGACATTTCACCCTGCGGACGTACGGATTGATATGCCCAGCAGGCCAGGCTGCGGGTATAGGGTTTTGACGTCCAGAGGCGGCTGCCGATAGGCAACGTCGCCGGGATCTTTAGCGTACCGATATCCTCATAATCGTTTACCGGGCCAGTCACGGTGCCCAGCCGACATTCCAGTGCGCTGGCGTTAAATGCCGTTAAGCTGAAAAAAGCGACGCGCAGAGAGCGACATGGCGATGTTGATGAATAGCTAACCAAGACATGGCGGGTTCCCTGTCGTTTATTTATGGATTGTGGGCTGACACTGGTTTTGTACGCAGGTGAAAGGCAGCTCCAGATGACCGCCGTAGTCGTTGACGTAGTACAGATAGAAGCGATCGCTCGCCCCGTCAGTCACCGCAACTGGCAGGGTTGAGCGTGGCGCGATCATAAAGGCACTCCCCTTTAGCAGGCTGGTAGGATTCGCACGCGTCGCTTTAGGCTGTTTCAGAATGCCGCTGACCGTGATGTAGTACGGCGTTGGGTTTTCTACCTGAAAGGTGTTTCCCGTTTTCGGATTGTCAGTTTTTCCTGCCATATTTCGTCTTTGGCTGGCTTTACGCCGCGGGGGCGGAAGAACACCTTAATTTCAGACTGAATGGCGATCTGTAATACGTTGGGTTTGTCCGTTTTGGGCGGAATTTCCCGGACGTTGAGGTAAAACAGCGATTCGCGGTCGGCCGGCAATTGGCTGATTTGCTCGGTCTTGACCAGACGGATCAGGCTATAGCCTTTCGCTTCGATGCGTTGCAGCGGCGGCAGCACCATCAGCGGCGTGTTCACTTTATTGTGACGAGCGTCCGTCAGCCAGGACTGCGCCAGAAACGGATTCTCCGCGTTTTGGTTCATCAACATGACCGTCGCAGATTGTTCCTCGTCGTTAAAAATAACGCGGGTGCGATCGAGGCTCAGGGCGCTATAGGCTGAGGGCATCAAAAACAGGCAGCCGATGAGGAATCCTGCTGCTCGCTGATAACATGCGTGTTTCATAACGTACTCTCCAGACTTTTCTATTTCTTCGCGCTGCTTATTTACAAGGAAGCAGCAGCGCATCAAGGTGATTTAAGGTCGCGGGCAGGGTGATGGAACACTGTGTTCTCCCCTCCCAGAGGACGGACAGCGTTTCATCAGGCGAGACGCCCGTGATATAGGCCTGCCCGCCGTTGGTGATCATGGCGATATCGCGGCCTTTCTTGTTTTTGATCTGCGCGGCGAAAGGAGGATAGGAGCCATCGGCCAGCGCGATGTGCGCCATGACTTTTGCTCCGCTTACCACGTCGAATTTGCGGTAGCCGATTGCCCCTTCGGTCAGCGTGCCTTGAACGACCGTTGTCACCGCTTCGATGGTTGGTGGTAATTTCTGTACATCAATGCGGGTCGATACGTCGTAGTAGCTGCTGGTGCCGGCAATCACGGCCAGACCGTAGCGGTTGGTTTCGACCTGGCTGCCGGTGAACGGCACGCCTGCCTGCCCCGCATCGACCATGATGCGGGTGCCGCCCTGATTGCCTTTCGGGTGTGCCGCCACGCCGTGCTGGGTGGTGGTAATCCCGCCGCGCAACGAGCCGTTCAGGTAGGTATAGCGATCCTGCTGCCAGGCTGCGCCCACGGTGGCATCCGTCATCGGTGCCAGATGGGTATAGTTGCCGCTCAGGTAGGTATGCTCTTTGCTGTCGTACCGCGTGCTCAGGTTCCAGGTACGGCGTGGATCGGCGTTATTGGAATAGGTCAGCGTCTGATTGCTGCTGTTGTTATAGCGCCCCATGCTGTAGCTCAGGCGATCTCGCTCCCCGAGCGGAATGGAAAAGCTCAGGTACAGACTGTCATCGGTACGGCGGTTGAATTCGGTGCGATAGGCCGAGAAATTTGCAGCAATCCCTTTAAAGGCGCCGATATCAAAGTACTTGTTCAGCGAAATCCCGTAGCGATCCTGTTCGGCTTCATTCCAGTAGGTTTGGCGCGTATAGGTGACGTAGGTCGACAGCCCGCTCAGCCACGAGGATGACTCGCGCGTCGCGAAATTTTTGGAGAGCGTAATGGTGTAGCGCTCTTTTTCATTGCGATAGCGACTATCCTGATTCAGCGTGTAGAGATACTGCGCCATGCTCATGTAGGTCTTTTCTGAAAAACGGTAGCCCGCGAAACTGATCTGGCTATCGATCGAGTTGAAGTATTTAGACCAGTTGAGCGAGAAAGCATGCCCCATTTGCGACGAGGATGTTGCCGGGAGTGTTGCGCGTGACTGTGTGACGTCAGCGGACAGCGCGCCCAGCAGGTAGAGGTTTTTCCCAATGCCTGCCGACCAGGACTGGTAGCCATCGGACAAAATACTGCCCCGTACACCGACCACGCGTTAGATAACCCCCATGAGGCCTCGGCGGCAGAAAAGGCCGGGCCTTGCAGGCGATGGTTGGTATTCGAGGGCTTACCCGCAGCGAGTTTGTACTGCACGTGTCCCGGCCGCGTCAGGTAAGGCAGGTTAGCCGACTCGGTCTGGAACGTCGTCACCGTGCCGTCTTCTTCCGTCACGCGGACATCCAGCGTGCCGCTGACGCCGTTCTTCATATCCTGAATCGCAAAGGGACCCGCTGGCACGGTGGTTTCATAGATCAGCCGGCCATTTTGTGTGACGGTCACCGTCGCGTTTGATTTGGCGACGCCGCGAATTTCGGGCGCGTAGCCGCGCAGCGAAGGGGGAAGCATGTTGTCGTTATTGGCTAATGACACGCCGGTAAAGCGATAGCTATCGAACAGGTTGCTGCTGAAATACATTTCACCCAGCCTGAGATCGGCTGAAAGCGTAGGCAGCGGGCGATAGGCGTAAAACTGATCCCACGAGAAACGATCGCGATTTCCGTTGCGCGATTTTTGCAGAAAATAGCGGTAATCGGCACGGTAGCGCCAGGCTCCTGATTAAACCCAGCGGTGCCATAGCTGCTGAGATAGTGTGATGTGCCTCTGCCATGGGTATCACGACGGACGTTCCCTACGAGGTTATAGTCCAGCAGCGCACCGCCGATACCGTGATCCCACTGTTCGGGCGGAATCCAGTTGCTATCGCTGTACGCCAGCCAGGCCTGAGGGATCGTAATATTCAGCGTTCCCATGCCTATCTGGTTAGACACTTTCACGCCAGCAATGGGCGTCAGATCGACACACTCGCCGTTATTCCATAGCTCGACTTTATTACGCGCTTCTTTTTCAGCGCCAGCTTATCGACGAGTTCAGGTGAGAGGCAGGCCGTTGGCCGAGCGTGATTATTGTCTTCCGGCAGGTAGCTAATCATCTGCTGCTGTATTTCACGCGCGTTCACTTTTATTGATAAAAGATAGGTGCCGGGCGTGACGTATTCAGGATCGGAAAAATGGCTAAGATCAATGTCACTACGCTCATCAACATCCAGTACGTTAACGTTAAATTCCGTTGCACTGAGCGCTGTTGTATTCAAAGAAAAAATAAAAACACCGTAGCGAAATAAGGCTGATTTTATTTTTTCTTTGAACGTAAGTTTCTTCATTGCCATAGGAATATGTGCTTGAACAGATGCAGCGTTGTAGATATCCACGTACGTAAAACCACGTGTGGAATAAAGAATGTATTAGGGGAGGTGACCTCCCCATTTGATTGCCTATACCCTGCTGTTAGCGCAATGGATGGTTAGCGCATCAATATTTTATTGATAAGACACAACAAAATTAGCCGTGCTGGAGAATGCCCCTGTGGTGATTGTTGGTGACTCACCTTCTTGCGGGGTGGGGAGTTTGGCGACATAGGATGTGAAGGAGAAAATATTATCCCCGTTTGCCAACGGCGTAGCAGGAACCGCTGGCGTGGTTCCGTCGAATTTAATTTTTTCGCCGACGCGTTCTACGGCAATACCTGCACCAGTTGCGCTGCCGTTTAATGCCAGCATTTCATTATTGGTGCCGGATGCTGCGCCGCCGGAGAAAACAATTTTGGCGCTGGTGGCGGTATCCAGACTGCAATCTTTTAATGTGATATCAAACGGCTTAATTTCTGACGTGCCGCCGTTTTCCAACACGGTTTTGCTGATTTCGCCAAACTCGATCGTTTGGTGCAAATCTTCCTGGGATACTGAGCAAGGCGTATCAATAATTTTTCCTTTAAACGTCACCGTTCCATTATGTGAATCTGCAGCGTGTGCGCCGACAGAAAATATCACGGAGATGAAGGATGCCAGGGTGATCTTTGATAGTTTCATATTACGCTCTCTCTATTGGTTACTCTATTTAAAACATGAGCGTTACTCTCATGAATGCGTGCGCATTCATGCATAACGAGTAATGCCATTTCTTTTGTAATGCCTTTATTGGTCTGGGCGGCGGTTTGCTGTATTTCACCGGGTGAATATATTCCCTGCTTGCCTGACCAGTGACTATGGAACTGGTTTGCATAGTAGGGGGAATGATTTTGTGGTCAAATATATTGTATTGATTATATTTATTTAGATTAAATCTTTTAAATTTATATTTATTTAGGTTTTTATTCTGTTTTGCGGTTTTTGTGTTCTAAGGGGTGATAATGCGCTATAAATATAATTATCGAGATAATTTATTTTAATTCAATGTGTTATTTGTTATTCATTGTCTATAGTGTGGCATGGCATGAAATATTGATGGGGTTATAAAAATAATGAAATGTCTTTTGTTTGCACGAAGCTTAAATGAAAGTTAAATAATCTTTGACAACAAATAGGTAAGTTTTTATCCTTGCCTGATTACGAGTGCCGTAAGGCAAGATATATAATTGATTCTTCTTTTGTTGATGATTCTTTCTGTGGCGTAGTGATTTTAAGACTATTCCATAGGTTTTATTATCAGAAATAATGTATGTGCCAGGTGGATTATAACAAACGAATAACGCTTCTTAATCTTGATGGAAAAAGGACGTATGGTTTATTTGATTAATGATTTAATCATTTTCAATGAGGGAGAGGGACACTTACATGGATAGAGCGTGAAAATGAAGCAATCTCTTTGAGCTTTCCTGTTTCTCGATTGCTTAGTTTGCTAATTGAGAATCAGGGGGTAACGCTAAGCCGCGATTTTTTGTTAAAAGAGGCGCTGGAAAAGCACGCGCTTTCCCCTCTATTAATAATCTCAACAACTATTTATCTCTGTTAAGGAAGGTATTACGCGAATTTGACCTTGCGGATTCGATAGTGACTATCCCCAAGTTGGGTATTGTTTTTAATGCTGAAAGTATCGTTTCCTACCCGGAGGCGGATAAGGGCGGAGGAGAAAAAGCAACGTTACATCAGGCAGTTGAAGAGAACGTAGAAGAGAAAGCAGAAGAGGATGTGTATAAAGAAAAAGCCGTTTTCTATAACACACCATGCTATACCAGAGCCCGTAAAGACACAGAAATACACCCGGTTCCTCCTCATCATCTGGATAACGATAGTAGGGATTATCCTGCTCGCATTGGTTAACGTAAACCGTTTCCCATATCGACACCTTGTTGACGTGAAGATGAATGGGAAATGCGATCTTTTCTATTTATATGACAGCGTGGGCTATCCACTTCCTACCGACTATGAAAACCTATGTTCAGAGAACACCCTGTTCTTCCTGTCGAAAAAAAATTGTTATCTCTGGAATGCTGGATAAGAAAAGTGAAATCGTTATTTCCTGTAAGAATAACGGGAGTGGATGTGTAACTTATGTTAATAATTAAAGTCAGAAAGAAAATTTTTGCACCGCATTGGTGCTTTTATTTCATTTTCTCTGGGGACCGTTTTTTATTTAAAAAGTAATTTATACCGAAAGCCGCTGATATGTCAGGCTGAGGTAAAGCTCTACGCAGAAGATCAGAAAATCAGAAAGGAATATGACGTCTATTTTTATCTCAATAAACAAAATAGAGCGCTGGTTTTGGTCAACGGCTTTTACATCGGTGAGGATGGTGTGCCGCTGACGATTCGGCGTACGTTCAGCTTTGATTCCGTTTGGGAAGGGAATCGTCTGGTGGTGAATAATATCGCGATGAATAAAAACGGTAATGATAATGCCCCCGATGAGGCAATCCCTATTCTGGCTGAAAATGACGTCATCCAGTTTGAGATGTTGACGAAGTATGCCTACCTGATTAGCACCGTCCAATCAAAATGGCGTGCAACATCCGCGATTAATGGGCGTTGGAACGGCGTAACCCGATTAATCGCAATGTCATCGCTATCTCAGATGTGCTGCTCATGTGCCTTACAACACGTGTTGTATGAAATCATCAATATCTTCAATTGCCTGCTGAAAATCGGCAGGGGACGGATTAATAATCAGATGGTCAGAGTAGCCGTTTAATAGCGCATCCAACTGGCGGGAGACGCGCTGGGTGTCCGTATTCTTAAAGGCACCGGACGCGACGCCTGAGGCAATTATTTCTTCCAGTAAGGCAGACCATTTCTCTGTCATGACATGGGCGAGTTCTGCGTAAGCGCTATTGTGAACGGCCAACTGCCATAGCGATCCATACAGATTCCAGATGACGTCCGTGGTATCCGGCAGGTAATTCTTCACCAGCTCATGCAGTTTCTCTTTCGGCGGTAACGTGGCGATTTCTGCCGCGACCGCTTCCAAATCCGCCTGCATGAATGCCGTTAGCGCCTCAATTGACAGCGTCTGCCAGTCAGGAAAGTAGTGATAAAGATGGCTGCGCGAAATACCAACGTGTTCCGCCAGTTCGCGCGTTGTCACTTTCTCTATGCCTTTCTCAATAAATAGCTCGATTGCGCCATCAAGGATTTTGTCTTTTAGCGCTTTCGTTGTCTCTTTCATTACCGTCCCCGCGTTGACTTTGAGCAAGTGCTCAAATACAATTTTAGCTCTTGAGCAACCGCTCAAGTATAACTTTGTTAGATGCTATTCTCATGCAAACCCATAATATCAGCGAACCGGTCAAGGTTTCGCATAGTGCCGCTGTCACCCTTAAAAAACTCGGAAAGCTGCATGGCAAAAAAACTGATTCTCACTCTGCTGTTAGTCGTGGCGGAGAATGTGACCTATCTGCTTTACCCTTTGATGGCGGGTTTTGCCATTAACGCGATTCTGAATGCTCAGCCTTGGCACGCGGTGCTGTATGCGCTGATGGTGTTTGTTATGTGGGCGATTGGTGCTGCGCGACGCAGTGTGGATACCCGCACGTTCGCTCGTATTTATGCCGCACTGGCCGTACCGGTGATTCTGGCGCAGAAAAGAAAACCATAACCACTCAACTATCGCGGCGCGCGTGGCGCTCTCACGCGAGTTCGTGGATTTTTTCGAAATTCATCTCCCGGTGCTGATCACATCGCTGGCGTCGATCACCGGCGCCGCCGTGATGCTACTGGTGATTGAGTTCTGGGCGGGTGTTGCCTGTGTCGCTATCCTGCTGTTTTTGCCTTATTCCTGCCGGGCTACACCCGTAAAAATGAAGTCCTGTTCGGTAAATTAAATAACCGCCTGGAAAAAGAGGTTGGTTTTGTCAGTAGCGCGACGGCGGCTTCGCTCACCAAGCATTACCATGTGTTGGCCGGGTTGCGTATTCGCCTGTCTGATCGTGAAGCGCTGGGCTACCTGGCTATTGGTGCCGCCGCCGCCATCTTGTTTTCACTGACGATTTTGTACATGACGCTGAACGGCGGGACCAATGCAGGGCATATCTATTCGGTGATGACCTACATGTGGATGTTTGCCATGAGTCTGGACGATGCGCCCGGCCTGTTAGAAAAATACTCGCAGCTAAAAGATATCGGTAAGCGCGTAGATACGGGCGTGGTGTGAGTCAATCGCGTTTGCGGCTGGTTGATTCCAGATATCCGATAGCCTTATATGCGATAACTCAATATTGTATTTAGCATGTAGTAGTAGAATGGCTAGTACAGTTTGTTGCAGGGAGCTTGTGATGAGAGTTGGCGTTTTCTGCGGTTCGGCATCAGGTAATTCACCTATCTATATTGAGAAAACAAAACAGATGGGGCATTTTCTGGCCGATTCCGGCGTGGGGATTGTGTATGGTGGTGGTAAAGTTGGGCTGATGGGGGAAATAGCAAATTCTGCGCTATCCCATAAAGGTGCCGTTATCGGTGTGATGCCCAGAGCGCTTGTTGAAAAAGAAATCGTGCATCAAGGGCTGACTGAATTGCATGTTGTTGAAAATATGCATGAGCGCAAGAGCAAGATGGCGGAACTGTCTGATGCTTTTATCGCGCTTCCCGGCGGGGCCGGAACGTTTGAAGAGATATTTGAGCAGTGGACATGGGCGCAGTTGGGGATTCATGAAAAACCCTGTGCTTTCCTCAACATTGCTGGCTATTTTGACCCACTGCGAGACATGATTAGAAGCATGGTTGATGCTGGTTTTTACGCAGTAATTATGCAGATATGCTGTTGTTTTCCGAAAGCCCAGAAGAATTATTAACGTTCTTTCATACTTATCAGCCACCGGAAAAGAAATGGACGCAAAAGTAAGGTCGCAAATTGCCGTTTGTGCAGCATGTATTTTTAATCGTGATAAACAGCTTCTTCTGGTTCGCAAACAAGGAACGAAATATTTCATGCTCCCTGGGGGAAACCTGAGGCTAATGAAAATGGAGAAGCGGCGTTATTAAGAGAATTACACGAGGAACTGAGAATATCTCTTGTCTCTGGTCAAGCCGATTATCTGGGGAAATGGGTTGCGCCGGCTGCAAATGAGGCTGATTGCGATGTTCATGCAACGGTCTGGGAGGTGCATATTCTGGAAGAAGTACAAGCCGCAGCGGAAATTGAAGAAATATTCTGGTATGACATTGCGGATCGTCCTGATATTGCTTTGGCTCCCCTTGTTGCACAGTGTATTCTCCCTTTCCTGATGTCGAGGCAAGTGACATCTCATTAATAACCTATTCCATATCTGGACAATATTGGGGCTCTTGCCTACGGTCAGGGGCCTTTATTTATCAATGTATTCCTTTTCCTATCTGTGTTTTTATCGGTAATGATGCCGTGAGAAAATATTTCACCAGTGTAAACGAGTATGCGTGCTGACATGTTTACTACCTTGGCTGGTGTTCAGTGATGTCCCCTCTCACGGCGTTTTTTACTACGCGCGTTCTTTCAATGGCAGTGTCGTCATGCAGGTCTGGCTGTCGTCATAGGTCGCAAACGGTGAACTTGCTACGCGCCCCTGATAGGTGACATTAATGGTCCCTTCAATATTGCGCGGTAGCCATACGCCGACAAAACCATTCTGATGGCTGCTCAGGGTTTTCTGCACAATAACATTACCAGCTTTATCCGTGATTTTTACGTCAAACGCCGTATTGGCGAGCTCGCCCTGACACCCGGATAAACTGTGGTTAAAGCAGGGATGGGTTTGCTGAATATAAGGTGCGAATGAGAGATAAAATTTATTGCCCAGCGGATAGCTGTACTGCTGCTGCCCATCAGATAATTTCAGTTCCTTGCTGGTAACCGACGCACTGTAGGGTAACGGTCTTGCCTGCGGCGATTGATCGATCGTATCGACAATCTGCTCAACGGTTTTCCCCGCCAGCCCCTGTTTGGCCAGGAACGCGTTGGCGTCAGTCGCCGCGGCGAAACCCGGACCACTCAACGTCAGAGCGAGTAGCGCTGCCATCATCTTTATCTTCACCATCATTTCCCCTTAATAGCGTCATCATCTGGAATCACAGGCTATGACGTTACACCTTCCCCCTACGGGAAGGTCAAAAGGTGGGGTGTATAGAAAAGTAAATTAATGTATTTACTCTGTTTTTATTGATTTTGGTCAATTTTAAACCGCGCTAAATGACGGAGAGACCCGCGCCTTTATTGATGCGAGTCATGAGTCAGGTTTTCTTAAGTCTCACTTACTGACCTGACCAGTAAAACTCGATACGGATCCCGCTCGGCTCATAGCACATCATATGCATTGCCGGGCCACCACTAACCAAGGTGGGGGCGAATTCAATGTTGACGTTATGCGCTGATAATTTCTCAGCGATCCCAAGCAGCGCCGCTTCGCTATCAACCTTAATGGCAAGATGATGCAAGCCGACATGACGTTTTCGATCGAACTGAACCGGCTCGGTGGTTTGTGTCTGCCAAAGTGTGAGCATTACCGTTCCATCGCTGACAAAAATAGCGGGATAATCCTCTTTTCGTTTGACCTCTTTCCATCCCAGAAGCGTGGTGAAAAAGTGTGCGCTTTCTTCCAGTGCTGATACCGTCAGACCAATATGGTGAACGCCGTGCGTGAGTGGTGAGTTCATGGTTACTTCCTCAATGAGAGTATAAAGTTAATAGTGGCTGCTTGTTCGTCGGTTTGCTTTACCGATGTGTAACGGGTACCGAGTTATTACTGAGAAGAGTGGGGAAAGGCTAATCGTCTGGCGTGCCGGCGATAAGCATCCTCTCCGCTGGTTAGGCCAGTAAATTCTGCTCTCACGATCATCCCTTCAATAAAAGTCATGATAGCTTCGATTTTGTCTTCTTTTTCTGGTTCTTCGGCAGTGAATATCGATAGCAAGAATGACTTGATCCAGGTTTTATGACGCAGAGCCAGAGACGTAATGGCTTCATCTTGCCCTTTAAACTCAGCCAGCGCATGCATGAACATACATCCCTTAAAGGTTACGGTTCGGAACCAGGAAAAATGCCAGTCCATCACGGCATCCAGACGGCTTTCCGCGTCGTTAGCTCCAGACACCACGCTGGCTAACCCTTCCTCAAAGCGCGTATGCCGACGAGCCAGCACGGCTTCAATCAACTTATTCTTTGAGCCGAAATGGCGATACATGGATGTTTTGGAGACCCCCGCCTTATCTCTAATTAAATCAACGCCAACAGCGGTATAGCCAAATTCATTAAATAGCGCTTCGGCGGTATCTAAAATGTGCTCTCTCTTGCCCATGCTCTCTTTCATCGTTTTTCGTCATCAATGATGGGGTTTTGTATGTACAGAACGGTACTTTTTGTTTGTGGTGTACAGATCTGTACACTTAATGTAGCACAGCAATTTCATAACGCGCATATTTTTTTATCGGGGATGAGCCATGAATAGACTCAAAGGAGGTGGTGCTTTGCCACCAAAGCCAACATTTATCCAGCTAATGAAAGGGTTAGTGGGTGGGAGTATAGGGATTTTGATCCTAAGCTATTATGGGACAGTCCAGCGGCGTACTTTGGTTGATGGCACCCTTTGGGGCAACTTGCGTCATTTTATTTGCTGCGTCAGCATCGCCATTCACACAGCCAAGGAACGTTATTGGGGAGTATTATGCTGGTGGCGATCGCCGCTGTGATCGATAACTGTGCCGAGGAAAGTCACTGGCCTGCGTATTGGCACGGTATTGGACAGCGTAAGCGCCAGCCCTGAAATGGCCTGACTCAGGGGTGAGTAGGCGTTTTTGAGAATGAATGGATAGCTATTATAAAATAATAAACGGTCTTGATGTTTTTATCGCTTTTGGGGAAATATAAAAATCACCACCGGATATTTTAAGAGTGAAAATATGAAAAAAATAAGATGGGCAATCATGGGTACCGGGACTATTGCGAAAAATTTTGCCAAAGGATTGCAAAGCTTAGACGATGCGGCGCTTTATGCTGTCGCCTCGCGTTCCATAGAAAGTGCTATTCAGTTTGGTCAGAATTATGAAGCGCAGAAGTATTACGGTAGCTATGAGGAAATGGTCAGAGATGACGAGGTGGATGTTGTCTATATCGCGACACCTAATAGTGCACATAAAGATAATATTTTACTGTGTTTAAACCATAATAAACCGGTTCTGTGTGAAAAACCTTTGACCCTAAATGTTAAGGAAACACAGGAGGTTATTCGCGTTGCCAGAGAGAAAACGTTTTCCTGATGGAAGGAATGTGGAGCCGTTTTTTCCCCATCATGCAGAAGGTGCAAGAATGGATTGATGCAGACCTGATTGGCCCGATTAGAATGGTGACCGCTGATTTTGGTTTTAGAAGGGAAGGGGAACCAGAGGAGCGAAAAATCAGTTTGCAGCGTGCCGGAGGCGCGCTAATGGATGTAGGGATTTACCCTATATCATTCGCATCCTGGGTATTAAAAAAGAGCCTGTTTGTATTAAAGGGGTCGCCAGTTTATATGAAACCGGCGTGGATGAGCTTTCTGCGATGACATTTCAATATGAAAGCGGTCAGCTCGCCGTATTATCCTGTTCGATAAATACACCGACGTTGAAAGAAGCCAGAATTGTTGGCAATAAAGGTTCAATTGTAATCCCTGATTTCGCTAAAGCCACCTCCGCTACGCTCTCCGTCATGGGGAAGAGCCTGTGACGATAACGGTTCCGCTGGAAGGAAATGGATATAATTATGAAGCCGCAGAAGTCATGTCGTGCCTGAGAGAAAATAAAACAGAGAGTCATATTATGCCTCTGAATGAGACGCTATCCATTATGGCATCAATGGATGAACTCAGACGCCAGTGGGGAATTGTTTTCCTACAGAAAATCAAGATTGATGGGTGTTCTCTACGCTGTTTTCTTCGAAGTCCTGTCTGACGATACCTTCCTGAAAGCTTAGAGAATATTAACCAAAATGTTATCGCCAGTATAATACTGGCGATAATTTCTGTTCTCATCGCTGTCTTATTTAGCTTTTGCTAGCTATAATTATTTACATTAGTGATTGCCGTGTTTAAAGGAATTACCTTGTATTTCCAGTATGTTATTTTTTTGGCTTTAGGCTTGCCAGTTGGGCCAAAATATTCTTCCCACGCGGTATCACTCGTCAATAGATCTGAAAACATCTTGCTTAGATCACTGGTGGTCCATATTTTCTTGTAGCTCTTAGCCCCCGAAGGTGCAGGTGGGGTGCGTGTTACATATTTTCCAACGGAATATTCATTTTCATACGCCATAAAGACGGTATAAACCCACCCTTGCGGTATTGTGTGTTGGTACCATGGAATGACGACAAAGTGGTGCACAGTCGGCCCCATCAGGAAATGCCACACGGCGGTCTCTGAATTGGCTCCAGGGAAACCGATGGCAATATTGATATTTTTCTGCATGTCTTTGTTATTTTCAATCACAGTGCCACTGCCTGAGTCATCCTGTGTCTTGCCATAAACCGCGCGACTCATTTGAGTGGGAACTCCTGGGCAATCATTTATTGCCATCAGTTTATTCTTAGCTAAGATCGCATTTATTAGGGCGTCATCAGTATTAGGCATATGAACATTCCTTATATATTGAGGTATGTAATAGTTTGAATATAAAATCATATTCGTGCTAAGACATTGAAAATGACAATGGCCCGCTCAGAAAAACATAGAACTGATACTCTGGTTTGTAAATTACCAAAGGGACTAGGGAAAATAGCGGAGGAATGGTGTGATTTATCGGCACCGCGCAATTGGCTTTGCCGAATCATTCTGAGAACGGGTTGGTAAAGTGGTCAGGAGGGGCGTGCTGACCCTTTGCGACTATTTCTAATGGGAGTTGGTAATGTTATGCCCCATGTTGCACCTTTGCACCATAGAGACGATCACCTGGAACAGTTCATCTTTAGCCTGCTGCTCCGTAATAATCCCTTTCACCGCAGCATAAGATAAGCCTTCGGCGGAACCGAGCATCGCGCGTAATGCGGCATCATGAAGTGGTTTACCCGCACAGAAGGGGGCAAAGAGATCGCGGCATTTCTCCGTGAAGATGGCATCGTACTCCTGCCTGATTTGCTCAAGCTCAGGAGTTCCAGTGAGTGCTGCCATGACGTTGGGCATTTCACGACCCTGAAGCAGTACGCAATCAATGTACGCGGTGGCAATCACTGCGGCCAGCTTATCAAGCACGGGTTCCGTCTTGCGAATAATGTCATCCATAATCGCCGTCTGGCGAGCGTCATACTCCTTGTAAAGTGCAGCTAACAGCCCCGAACGGTTAGTAAAGTGATCGTAAACCACCGGCTTCGTTACGCCTGCCTGTTCCGCCAGATGTCCGAGCGTCAGCGCTTCCGTACCTTCTTCCCGAATAATCTGCCAGGCGGCTTTGATCAGTTGTGCATGGCGCGCTTCTCTCGATAAACGCTGTCGAGTCTGTGGGTTGGACATTAGCGATATTATCCTGTTGA
Source organism: Pectobacterium sp. PL152 (assembly GCA_021907015.1). Taxonomy (GTDB): domain Bacteria; phylum Pseudomonadota; class Gammaproteobacteria; order Enterobacterales; family Enterobacteriaceae; genus Pectobacterium. Next base: position 3,606,840 of record CP091064.1, read on the forward strand.
CATTCTTATATACCAAAAGTAACTTACCAGTGGTAGGTTACTATTAGTATTTAAGATTATAACTGACGTCGTTCTATGGCAATAGGGAGTACCCGGAATGCATGCATTACTTGTCGTTTCTCATCCTGTTCATACCTCGCTAACCCACAGTGTTGCTGCTGCTATCGCGCAGGGGATCGCTGAGTCAAATCCGGAAAATACGTTCGAAATCGCGGATCTGACGCAGGAAGGCTTTAACCCGGTGTTTTCTGCATCCGATATGGCGGCTTTTCAGCGTACAGGCACAACGCCGCCTGACGTTGTTGCAGAGCAATCTCGTATTGATCGCGCCGATGCGCTGGTGCTGGTGTTCCCGATTTACTGGTGGTCGATGCCGGGACTGTTGAAAGGGTGGATCGACCGCGTTTTTTCAAACGGCTGGGCGTATGAAGAAATGGCTGATGGACAGGTAATAAAGAAATTGGGGCATTTACCGGTGCACCTTGTGGCGCTGGGCGCGGCCAACCAGAGAACCTTTGAAAAACGTGGCTACGCCGATGCCTTTCATGCACAGATCGCTCACGGGATTTTTGACTACTGCGGCGCTTCAGTATTGACGTCTGAAATGTTACTGATGCCGGAGTTGGGAACGCCAGAGGCATGTATCGATAGCGCACGCCGTATTGGTGGGAGTATTTTCCGGTAATAGCGGCGATTGATTCATCATTAACACACCATACGATTAACACAAAAGCACATTTAAATAATGCGGCTTTACTCCTTATTGATTCTGGCCGGGCGGTAAATGGCGGATTACCGTTCGGCCAAACGGATGATATGTTTTTAGCTCTATTTCAGCATACTTTGCGTATCGGTATAAATGCTGAGACAGCTCGTAAAATCATCCTCGCAAAAAAATCAGATAATAAAGGGAAAAATATGAATTCCGCTGAGCATATTAGAAATATTTCAGAAATCATGATGATGCCTTTGGCCGCAAAAGCATTATGCGTAGCAGCGGAAATAGGGATAGCCGATAAAATAGGGGATCGAGGTTCAAGTATTGCTGAATTAGCCAAAGCGTGTCATGTCTGTGAAAAAACGTATTTGATATTATCAAGGTGCTTGAGGTTTTGGTTTTGAAGTGAAAGATGAAAGTATTATTAAAAATAATGCACGTTCTTCATTACTGATGTCTGATCACGCAAGCTCAATGAAGCATTTCTGTATGCTGTTTGGCAATGAATACTATCAGGGATTCGACGGCTTACTGCATACGTGCAATACGGGGACGTCAGGGTTTAAGCAGGTATTTGGGCTGACACTCTATGAGCACTTGGCAAACTCTGCATCGCGAGCAGAAATTTACGATCTTGCTATGCGGGATTTATCGCGTCCTGTCGGCTATGTGCTGGCGAAAGAATATGCCTCTCTTTTTACCAAGGCTGGCAGCGTTGTCGATATTGGCGGCGGCAGCGGCGTTATTCTGATTGAAATTATAAAACAGTATCATAATCTCACCGGCTGTCTTTTCGACATGACCGGTGTCTGTAGCCGAAGTGAAAAGAGTGTCGCGCAGCACTCTCCGGAATTGAAAGAACGAATGATTTTCACTCCTGGCAGTTTCTTTGAGGCGATTCCTTCTGGTTATGATATTTATCTGCTTAAAAACATATTGCATAACTGGAACGACGAATTCTGCCTGAAAATATTAAAAGCCATTGCGCAATCACTTGGGAATTCGACGCTATTAATTATTGAACCTCTTCTGGAGCAAGAAGAAACCTCCCCAAGGTTATTAATGAATGCACTTTTTCAATCCGTTATCTGCCAGGATGGCACGCGATACAGAACCTTGAAAGATATGGAGGATATTCTGACGTTAAGCGGGTTAACCATTGTTGGCACAAAGAAAATAACGACGGGTCATACGGTTATTGAAATTCAATTAAACGCTGCGTCGTAGACCGAGGTAGTCAAGGTATATAAAAGCACGACCCGTAAGTCGTGCTTTTCTGATGTTGCTGCATCAAGCCGTTATTTCAGGTGTTTCTGCAACTCTGCACCTGCCTGCTCTAGCGCGGTGATGACGGTCGGTTCCTCGCTCAGCGGATTCAGCAGACCATAGTCATGGATCATACCGTTATAGCGAGTCACGGTTACGGGTACGCCGGCCGCATCCAGCTTACGTCCGAACGCTTCGCCTTCATCACGTAGTACGTCCAGTTCTGCCGTCTGAATCAGCGTCTGCGGGAAGCCTTTTAACTGTTCAATGCTGGCACGAAGCGGGGAGGCAAGAATGTTGTTACGGTCAGCCGAGCGGGTCGTGTAGTTATCCCAGAACCACTTCATCATGTTTTTCGTCAGGAAATAGCCGTTTTCATACTGGTTGTAGGATGCATTATCGAAGTTCGCATCCGTTACCGGCCACAGCATGACGTTATAACGAATTTTCGGCCCGCCGAACTGTTTAGCCTGTAGAGCAACAGACGCGACCATATTGCCACCGACGCTGTTGCCGACCAGCGCCAGACGGCTGCCGTCCACACCAATTTCCTGACCGTGCTCGGCCACCCACCTCGTCGCTTCATAAGCCTGATTGATGGCTACTGGGAAACGTGCTTCAGGGGACGGGGTGTAATCCACGTACACCGCTGCGGCACCAGACGCCCTGACCAGATCGCGGATTAAACGCTCATGGGTCGGGAAATCACCTAACACCCAGCCGCCGCCATGGAAAAACATGAACACCGGCAGCGTACCGGATGCATTTTCTGGCTTCACGATTTTCAGCTTAATAGCCTGACCGTTCACCTGGATGGTTTTTTCAGACACCTGCGCGGCTGGCAGTTTCACGCCCTGTTGTGCGCCGATCAGAACCTGACGCGCTTCCTGTGGCGCCATCTGCTCTATCGGTTTGCCCTTACCGGAATTCAGGACATCAAGAAATGCCTGTACGCCAGTGGTCGGCGCAGGGGCATTGATCGGCTGAGCAGCCGCGACGGATGTCATAGAAGCGAATACGGCAGAAGTCAGGATAGTGGAGACAGTTTTCATGATGTTGGCCCTTTTTAAAATCGTGAGGTTGATAGGTTCAATCGGGGTGCTTTTAATATTCACGCGATTAAATCGTTTAAACAATACTTGCGTACAAGTTACTTTTGGTCAAACGTTATTTATAATTTTTTTAAGCTTGTGAGTAACGGAGTATTTAAAATGAAAGAAAACAGTACATTGGGTGAATTGCTGTGCTTCTCTTTGTATTCGGTCGCCAATGCACTGATTCGTCAGTATCGACCGCTGCTGAAAGAATTCGATCTGACCTACCCGCAGTTTGTCGTCCTTCTGTCCCTGTACGATCAGGACAATATCTTGCTCAAAGAACTGAGCGAGAAAACGCTGTTTGATTCAGGGACGCTGACGCCGCTTGTCCAGAAGCTGGAAGCCAAGGAATTTTTAAACCGGGTGGCGGTGGCGGGTGATGAGCGCATGAAAAAGGTGGTGCTGACTGACAAGGCGCTTGCGTTGAAAGAACGGATCGTCGACCTGCCAAATCAGATGCGTTGCTCTATGCGTATGAACGATGAAGATCTGAATATGCTGCGACAGCTTTCAAAAATCTGCTGGAAGATTTATAGCTGGGTGAGGGAAAGGGCGATTTCCTATCGAGAATTCTCGAATCATCGGGTCGATCTGGCGGTGCTACTGGATCAAAAAAGCGGGTAAGTGACAAATGCCACACCCGTGCTCGGGTGTGGCATAGCGTTTTACTGTGCGCGAACCCGCACGCCCGCAAACACAATCACCATTGCCGATACCAGCAGTAATCCGCTGCCCGCAAACACACCGCTGGCTCCGTTGAGGTCAAATATCACCCCGCCGCCTGCGGCACCTGCCCCGATGGCAAATTGGATCGAGGCCACCAGTAGGCCGCCCGCGCTTTCGGCTTCGTCCGGTACGGTGGTCGCAAGCCAGGTTGACCATCCCACAGGAACCAAACCAAACGCAAATCCCCACATTGCTACCAGCAGGCCGTCCAGCATCGCCAGATGTCCAAAGGCCACCATGGTCAGCGCCAGAACGCCCATCACAAAGGGCACCAGCGCCAGCGTCAGGCGTAAGTTTCGCGCCAGCAGATACCCAGCAATCGAGGTTCCGACAAAATTGGCGAGGCCAAAGCCGAGTAAAATCAGAGAAATGCTTTCGACACTCGCCTGCCCGACGGTTTCCAGAAACGGTCGCAGGTAGGTGAAGAAGGCGAAATGTCCGCTGAAGATCAGCACGGTTGCTAGCAATCCGCCGATCATGCCCGGACGGCGCAGCACGCGAAGCAGTGTTCCAAGGCTACCGCTGCTTTCCGGCTTCATCGATGGCAACACCCACAATTGCCAAAACAGTGCCACAACGCTCGGCAGAATGCAGAGAATAAAGACGTTTCGCCAGCCAATCAAACTCCCCAAATAGCTGCCAAGCGGCGCGGCAACCACGGTGGCAATCGACACGCTGGAGAAGATCACCGCGAGTGCTTTAGGCACTTTATCCTTAGGCACAAGACGCATCGCCGTGGCGGTGGACATAGCCCAGAACCCGCCAATCGCAACGCCTAGTAGTAAACGCCCGAATAGCAGCACATGCAGATTGGGTGCAAACGCCACCAGCAGGCTGGAGATGATTTGCAGCACCGAGAAAAACATCAACACCCAACGGCGGTCGATACTTTTGGTCGCCGGTGTGATGAGCAATCCGGTCACCAGCGCGACCAGTGCCGTCGCGGTCACCGCCTGGCCTGCCATTCCCTCTGTGACGCCTAAACTGGTCGCCATCGGCGTTAATAAACTGGCTGGTAGAAACTCAGCCGTAATCAGGCCAAATACCCCCAGTCCCAGTGAATAAACGGCTCGCCAGGCGGGTTTTGCGGGCGCGATGGCCTCGCTTGCCGCTATACATGAATTCATCTGTTGCTCTCTCGTTAGAAAAATGTGACAACCGTCACGAAGCATAGAGTGTTCCGTATGGACGATCTATGACATATACTCTTCACTTATTGATTATTCGTCCGGAGTTGTTGCCATGACCGTTCAGTCACCCGATTTGATCAGCGAGCTTCTACGTGGGATGCGTCTTTCCGGGGTGACCTATCGCCGAATTGAAACCCACGCTCCCTTTGGTGTGGCGTTCCACTATGTGCCCGGCAAGGCGCAGTTTCATTTTGTCAGTCAGGGAACGGCGCTGCTGCGCATGGAGAGTGGCACGACGTTTGCGCTAAAAAGCGGGGATGCGCTGTTTATCCCCAACGGGAATTCGCATGCGCTGCTCTCTGACGAAAAGGCTGACGTCACGCCAGTGTCTGCATTTCCCAGCGAAGCGATCTGTAATTCGGTCTGTGCGATCGACTGCAAGCCCTGCCCAGACACCGAGAACACGGTCATCTTTAGCGGATGCATGGATTTTGAACTAGGCGGAATGCAGCCTCTGATCAAAGCGATGCCGGAAGTCATGATGGTGAGCCGACTGATGTCGACCTGGCCGGAAATCCATCCGATTCTTGCGGCGATGGAACGTGAGTCGATGACACGTCAGGTGGGCTTCGCCGGCATTCTGGCGCGACTGGCTGATGTGGTCGCGGCGCTCATCGTGCGCGGATGGGTTGAAGCCGGCTGTGGTAAAGCGACGGGCTGGGTGCAGGTATTGCGTGACCCGAGGCTGAGCCGGGCGATTTACGCGATGCATCAGAATCCGGGCGTCAACTGGAGCGTCGCGGAACTGGCAAAAGAGGCGGGCACCTCCCGTTCCGTTTTCGCCGAGCGGTTTCTCTCCGCAACCGGCACCACGCCCGTGAAATATCTCAGCGAGCTGCGCATGCGCTTAGCTGTCCAGTACATCCGTCATGAACATCAGCCGATTGAAACGGTGGCGCTACGTCTGGGTTACGGATCGCTGGCGGCGTTCAGCCGCGCATTTAAACGCATCGTGGGTCACGCACCGGGAACGCTGCGAGAAACCAACTTGGCTCCTGAAGAGGTTTGATGGGTAATGTTCGAGGTATGAATTTTATTCTCGCCTGTTGTTAAGGCCTGTAATTTGACCTATTTTTTCATAGTTAGATCAGAATGATAGGGCAATAACGATAAAAAACCTTCAGTTCAATTCCCAATGATGCTGATAAGTCGTAATGACATTAGCGTTACGCTTGCTGTATGATTAATATCCAGAGAGTATGGCGGAGGATAAGATCATGCCAGCGACGAACAGCGCTTCTGTTAAACGCGAAACATTGAATTTACGCATCAAACCCGCAGAACGGGATCTTATTGATCGTGCAGCGAAGGCCAGAGGAAAAAATCGTACTGATTTTGTCCTTGAGGCTGCGCGTGCCGCCGCAGAGGAAGCGTTGATCGATCAGCGCATCATCATGGCAGATCCCGACGCTTATCAGGAATTCCTTACTCGCTTGGATCAGGCTCCTTCCCCGAATGCCGCGCTGCGCAAAACCATGCAAACGTCTGCACCGTGGGAACAGAAAAAATGATCTCCGCTCCTGAGCCACTCCACGCCGAACATGTACTATCTTCATTCTGTTGCGGCGTGGAGTCCATGGACAACTGGCTAAAACAACGGGCGATGAAAAATCAGGTCACTGGCGCATCGCGAACTTTCGTCAGTTGTGATGGCTCAAAAGTGCTGGCGTATTACTCATTGGCTTCCAGTGCCGTAGCAACGAATGCCGCTCCCGGACGTTTTCGTCGCAATATGCCCGATCCAATTCCGGTGGTAGTGCTGGGTCGTCTGGCGGTGGATAAATCATTACATGGTCAGGGCGTTGGCCGAGCGCTGGTGCGTGATGCCGGGCTGCGGGTGATTCAGGTGGCGGATACTATCGGCATTCGCGGGATGCTGGTTCATGCGTTGTCTGATGAAGCACGGGAATTTTACCTACGCGTGGGGTTTGAGCCTTCGCCGATAGATCCGATGATGTTGATGGTAACGTTAGGGGATTTGGTGGATTGCATTTAAGCATCTAGTATAAATAATGGGAGGTTAGCCAACTACTCTATTTATAGAAATTCTATTTCATAACTAACTATAGCAATATTCAATGAGTTAAGATTTAAATTTCGTACTCTTCTATATGATTATGACACCTCATCATGAGGCTTTAGATCTGCATAAGTATAATGATTTTCTATTTCTTTTATTTCTTTAAAGTGTTTTCTGGATATTTTTGTATAAAAGTTTGCATCAGCATTTTTACATAAGCTAAGTATCCAGAGAGAATATTTATTTCACTTTCTTCTAATCCTTTTTTGTTTATATGACTCAGATATAGTCTTATCTTATCTTTCATTTTTTTATGAACCGTTAAATGCCCATCATGACAAATACGCAATCCAGTAATAATAGCACTTCCTCCAGAGGAACTACATATTTTTAATTTTTTTCATTTAAGCTAAAGCTAGCATTGCATTTGTTAATACTTTTTCTAATAATAGAAATCAATTCCGAATGCATTCTTTTTGCAAGATGAGATTACTAAATCATCAGCATAACGTGTATATATGGGATTTGCATCATTAATATTTTTTAATTCCAAGTGAATTATTTCATCAAGTTCTCTTGCTATAAAGTTTGCTATGAAAGGAGATGTTGGAAAACCGATGGGGAGTGTTTTTTGGACCGATAAAACACACTTCTCTGATCATTCTTAATAAATCATTATCATACTCTTTAGGAAAATTTATATCTGCTCTATATCTATTGAAGCTATACAAAAAGTCATCAAAATTTATCGACGGAAAAAATCCTTAATATCAGCCTTGACAAAGTATTTATTCTTTGATTTTGAGTGTCTCAGTGCATTATCTTTTATTGATCTATTTTTTATAAATGCAAATGCTGCATCATTTAATGGAATTAGACAGAAAACTCGTTGTAATAACCAATACTGTAAGACTTTTCTTTTTGCAGATGGATGATAAATAAATCGGATGCCTCCATTTCTCTTAGGTATGGTCCATCTGCGTGGCTCTTCAGGGGAAGATAAAATATCAGAAACAAAACCTGTCTTCATTTTTAGATCATTTTCGATCAAATCATATAGCATCATAAATCAGTCGCCCTGGATAATTTTTTAGTATAAATGATTTAAAAATAGATGATACTGAATCTATATCAAAGTCGTATTTTAGATGATGAGTTTTTCCTCGTGAGAAATAGCAATTTTGTGTATCAATATCAATGATATTAATGGCTCTCAATATTCCTAGATGCTTTTGGAGCGTTTTTTTTTTATATGAAAAGCTATCACCAAATATTTTTGAACATACCTCAATGATTTCTCTTAAATTTAATGGGCCAAAATGAAAATTAAATCGTGGATAAATCTTACTGAGTCCTTATCAAATTTTAGATGAGGATTAAGATCATCTTTGGCTAAAGTTCTAGCATTTGTTCTTATATTTGGAGATAGTATTTGGTAAAGAGAGTTGAAAATATCGCCTATTCCATCAACTCGCTCAATTGCAGATGTTCCTTCACTCATATTATAATGTAATAAATTTTTGTTTTTAGTTACGTCTTTTATCGCTTTCACTGGACCATGATTTATAAAAGAATTTGCATTTATATATTTTGTGTCATTAATGACTATTAGTTTTTTCCTTAATTCTTTACTATATGAAAAGGCTCCTAGTTCTGCGAACGATGAGTAACTTTCTAGTATTATTACTATCGAATCGGCTAAGTTAGATAGTTCAGTTTCTACATCTAGTAAATTATCAGATAAACTGTTATTTAAATTAGTAGTAAGTTCCTTAAAAACTAACTCAGCCAAGAAGAAATGACAATTAGGGAGGTTTTTATATGAGAAATTTAAAAGCTCTTCTCGTCTAGCTGAGGGAGAACCATTTTCTTTATTAGCACCGCATAAGAAAACAAATTTTTTACGTTTCCTGGGCATTTTATTTTTCCATGTTCCAAAAATAATCAAAAGATTTTATTGCTCTATTTAACTCAGTTTTGGATCTGTTTAATTGCATAAGCATCAAAATACCCCGCGACATATAAATTATATGTCAAAAATCAACTAAGCATTTAATCTTAATAATATAGTAACCAAACCTACTAGAGCACGTCATTCAGTTTCCTGAGCGGCGGCCACCAGCCGCCGCTCAGGAAACTGAATGACGGGCATTGGTTAAATCTTAGGCGAAACCGTGGTTCACGGCCCGATGAGCTTATGCCCATAAATTGCTAGGTTTGGTTTTATTAAAGGTTCCATATTTTTTATATAAATACAAGATATTTTAATGTTTTATTGACTTTTATTGGGCGGGGAATTCATGTTAATAGGGATCTTAGCAATAATGCTGGCAGGGTCTAGAGAGAGTAAACGGGCGATATGGATAAATTCTACGATGTCTAACCTTCTTTCCCCGTTCTCAACCTTGGCGATAAACGATTGAGGACGATCCAGCGCTATCGCCAGGTTTCCCTGCGTGATCCCTTTGGCAATGCGTGCTTCACGTAATGCCTTGATAACGATTTGATATTCATCAGAGTAAACAGAAGCCATCGATTCAACCCCATAGATAATTTCTTAACAAGACATTGGCCGAAAGGTGAGAGATTAATTGCCTGCGCATTGGGAAAGCAACCGGAGGAGATCTGGCCGTCACGCTATCAGAGTATGAGACCGAATCATGGGGAAGGGGAGGCGGGATAACGCGCTCGTAGAGAATCGAACGGTGTTCGGTGAAGAGTCCACACGCCAGAAACGAAAAACCCCCGCCGAAGGCGAGGGTTAAGAATTAGTGGTGCCCGGACTCGGAATCGAACCAAGGACACGAGGATTTTCAATCCTCTGCTCTACCGACTGAGCTATCCGGGCAACGGGGCGCATTAAACCGTATTGGCCACGTGGCGTCAATGGGTTTCTGTCACAAAGCGGAGCGCCTGCGCTATTTTCAGGCAATTGTATTATTTGCTAGCCAGTTTCTGGCGATCCTTTCAGCACGCTTATACCCGTCATACTTCAAGTTGCATGTGCGTTGGCTTCGCTCAGTCACCCGAATCACTTACCTGAGTAAGCTCATCGGGACTCCTTCCCTTGCCGCCTGCCTGAAACTCGAATTATTTAGGGTATAGCGTAGTAATGCGTCTTCCCGTATACGCTCGGCATGTTTCGTTGCACTTTTTACCGCGTTGAGTGCGGGCTGGATTGTTGAATTTGATGAAGAATAATGCCACTATTGCGCGGTTTTTTAACGTCTCGTTCACCTGAACGCCCCTTTAAGCGTAGTTAGCGTATAGCCAAAGAGGATCGCCGATATGTCAGATTCATTGCTCATGGTGCAAAACGCTCGCGCCAGCTCGCTGATGACGTCACTGCGTGTTTCTTCTTTCCACCGCTGCGCGGTTTACTTTTCTTCCTGTCGATTATCCTCCTTCACCATGCGGTGAGGCGTTCGTTCGCTCACTGTTAGGCATGAGTAAAAATAGAGTACGCCTCTGCTTTTACTGATGTCTATCGGATGGTGCTGGCTCCAGTTTTTCCATTCTTGGCCTACAGTTGACCTGTAGGGATCATACGCTTGTCGTTATTGATTGGCATTGTGATTGGTCGGGATTGTTATCCCTGAACGGTGTCTTCCAGGCACGTACACTTACCCTTAACCGTTTGGGTTTGGTTACATGAAACAGTTAAAAATTGCGGCGAATGCAGCGGTTGCTACCCGTTTAATCACAACGCGCGAGATTGTCGCGTTGAGTCAGACCGACTTCACCGATGTGGCGGCGGTCGTGGTTTCGATTGAGGAAGCCCGTAGCGGCATTCTGTCGATATTGCAGCACACTGGCTTTAGTATCCCGGCGTTTGTCGAAGAGCCTGATGAAGATAAAGAGCTGGATGTTCTGCCTGCGGGCAGCGAATGGCTGGTTCTCGATGACGACGGCGAGCACGCCAACGTGCTGGAGCGAGCGGCGAAAGCCTATCAGGATACCCTGTTGCCGCCGTTTTTCGATACGCTGACCAAATACGTCAACATGAAAAACACGACGTTTGCCTGTCCGGGGCATCAGGGCGGTCAGTTCTTCCGCAAGCACCCGGCGGGGCGTCAGTTTTTTGAGTTTTACGGTGAGAACGTGTTTCGTTCGGACATCTGTAACGCGGACGTCAAACTGGGCGATTTGTTGATTCACGAAGGGGCGGCGAAGAAGGCGCAGAAGCATGCTGCGCGCGTGTTTAACGCCGATAAAACCTATTTCGTGTTGAACGGTACGTCCTCTGCGAACAAAGTGGTGACGAATGCGCTCTTGGCGCGTGGCGATCTGGTGCTGTTTGACCGCAACAACCATAAATCCAACCATCACGGCGCGCTGATTCAGGCGGGCGCGACGCCAGTCTATCTGGAAACCGTGCGCAACCCGTTCGGCTTTATCGGCGGCGTGGATGCGCACTGTTTTGATGAAGCCTATCTGCGCAAGCTGATCGCGGAAGTCGCACCGGAACGTGCCAACGAGCCGCGTCCGTTCCGTCTGGCCGTCATCCAGCTCGGCACCTATGACGGCACCATTTATAACGCGCGTCAGGTGGTCGATAGCATCGGGCACCTGTGCGACTACATTCTGTTTGACTCCGCCTGGGTCGGCTACGAGCAGTTTATCCCGATGATGGAGCAGTGCTCGCCGCTGTTGCTTGATCTGAATGAAAACGATCCGGGCATCTTTGTCACTCAGTCGGTGCATAAGCAGCAGGCGGGCTTCTCCCAGACTTCGCAGATCCACAAAAAAGATACGCATATCAAAGGTCAGCGCCGTTTCTGCAACCATAAACAGCTGAATAACGCCTTTATGCTGCATGCCTCAACCAGCCCGTTTTATCCGCTGTTTGCGGCATTGGATATCAACGCCAAAATGCACGAAGGGGCAAGCGGGCGTCGGATGTGGATGGACTGCGTGAAGCTGGGTATTGAAGCACGTAAGCAGCTGCTGACACGTTGTTCGCTCATCAAACCGTTTGTGCCTGTGACGGTGGGCGGCGCGCTCTGGCAGGATCATGATACGGAGACGATCGCGCAGGACGTGCGCTTCTTCAACTTTGAGCCGGGCGAGAAATGGCATGCGTTCGAAGGGTACGCTGAGGATCAGTACTTTATCGATCCTTGCAAATTACTGCTGACCACGCCGGGTATTGATGCGATTAGCGGCGATTATACCGAATTTGGTATTCCGGCGACGATCTTGGCTAACTACCTGCGTGAGCACGGCATTATCCCGGAAAAATGCGACATGAACTCGATCCTGTTCTTGCTAACGCCAGCGGAAGACGCTGCAAAAATGCAGGAACTGGTGAATGCGCTGGTGCACTTCGAGGCGTTGATTGCCCGCGATGCGCCGCTGAGTGAAGTGCTGCCCAGCCTGTATCAGAAATACAAAGAGCGCTACCGCGGTTACCGACTGCGTCGGCTGTGCCAGGAAATGCATGACTTTTACGCTCAGCACAACGTGAAAGATCTGCAAAAAGCGATGTTCCGCAAAACCGAGTTTCCATCCGTGGTGATGTTGCCGCAGGATGCCAACAGAGAGTTTGTGCGCGGCAATATCGAACTGGTTCCTATCGCTGAAGCAGAAGGGCGTATCGCGGCAGAAGGCGCATTGCCCTATCCGCCGGGCGTGCTGTGCGTCGTGCCGGGGGAAACCTGGGGCGGGGCCGTACAGCGCTATTTTCTGGCGCTGGAAGCGGGCATTAATCTGCTGCCGGGCTTCTCCCCGGAATTGCAGGGCGTTTATAGCGTCGCGGAAGAAGATGGCAGCAAGCGTCTGTACGGTTACGTGATCGAAGAGTAATTACGAATACCTATAACCTCAAACTCAGGCTCGGAAACGAGCCTGAGTTTTTTCTGTCTTAACGCAGGCTGGATTCCTGCTGGTTGGCGAGCGCCACGGCTTCGCGCTGCTTTTTCAGCCCGCGCCAGCCGATGATTAGCATGATCGTCAATACCGGAATCGTCGCAACCGTCCAGGTGCCGTTTGGGTAATCAAACGCCATCAATCCCAACACGCTTACCAGAAAAGCCAGTGTCAGCCACGATGTCACGGGCGCACCAGGCATTTTGAATGCCACAGGTTTGGCTTTCCCCTGACGAATCGCTTTGCGCAGCTGCATTTGGCACAGAATGATGAACGCCCAGGAACAGATAATGCCGAGCGAGGCGATATTCAGAACGATCTCGAACACCTGCGAGGGCACCACATAGTTCAGCACCACACCGATAATGTGGATGCCGACCGTGACCAAAATGCCGGTATAGGGCACAGACTGCGTGCTCATTTTCGACAGGAACGCAGGTGCCGAGCCACCCAGCGACAGCGAGCGCAGGATGCGCCCCGTCGAGTACAGACCGGAGTTCAGGCTGGACAGCGCGGCGGACAGCACCACGATATTCATGATCGTGCCGATATAGGGCACGCCCAGCTTGCTGAAGAACGTCACAAACGGGCTTTGTCCTGCCTGATAAGCGTTCCACGGCAGCAGGCAGACCAACAGCGCGACAGAACCGACGTAGAACAGGCCGATACGCCAGATGACGCTGTTGACCGCTTTCGGCAGCACTTTCTCCGGGTTTTTACATTCGCCTGCGGTTGTCCCGATGATCTCGATGCCGGCAAAGGCAAATATCACCCCCTGAACCAGCACCAGCGCGGGCAGAATACCGTGTGGGAACAGGCCGCCGTTATCGGTAATCAGATGCAGGCCGGGTGTGTTGCCGTCCAGCGGGCTGCCCGTGCCGAGATAGACCGTACCGACCACTAGAAAAATGGCGATGGCCGCAACCTTAATCAGCGCGAACCAGAACTCCATTTCGGCAAACCATTTCACGCCAATCAGGTTCATCAGCGTGACGATGGACAGCGCACCCAGCGCGAACAGCCACTGCGGGACATCGGCAAACGTGCCCCAGTAGTGCATGTAGAGCGCGACGGCGGTGATATCGACAATCCCGGTCATCGCCCAGTTGAGGAAGTACATCCAGCCTGCCACGTAGGAAGCCTTTTCACCCAGAAACTCGCGCGAGTACGACACGAAACTACCGCTGGTAGGGCGATGGACGATCAGTTCACCCAGTGCACGCAGGATGAAAAAAGAGAAGATACCGCAAACCAGATAGACCAGCGCCAGCGCGGGCCCCGCCATTTGCAGACGCGCACCCGCGCCAAGAAATAACCCGGTGCCGATGGAGCCGCCGATCGCGATCATCTGTACGTGGCGGTTGCCGATACTTTGGTGATAACCCTTTTCGTGGAGGCGTTGCCCGGCGGCATGATGTTCGCTATGAGGGGAGGAATGTTGTGTCATTGATGTTGGTATTTTCCTGTCTGTCACGCATCCTATGGTGACGCGTTCACTATTATTATTTCAAATTCAAGAAATTATGTTTTCGCCTGCGACATTTTTTATGTCCGCCACCCTTCGGGGCGTTGCGCGTGGTAAGCCGCATGGCAGAAAACAACGGCAGCGATGCTACCTTTTCCTGTGTGCTGTGGCAAAAAATGGATAAAGGGAAAGTGTGTCAGAGCGTGATGGTGTCGGGGGCGGGGCATCAGACGGGAAATATTACCGCCCCGGTTAGGCGATCAGGACCGGGACGGGAAAAGCAAAAAAGCGACAGTTTACGCGCCGACATCCGCGCGCGTGGGTCCTTGAAAATGGATGGCGTTGATATGGCAACTGCGCGGCTGGATGAGCACGAAACGCATCGCCTCCCATATCGAGCGGGCATTCAGCAGGTGCTCGCCCATTTTTTCCTCGCTAGTTGGATAGTCATCCAGGCCGGTGACTTCAAAATCTGGCGGATAAAACCCTGTCACGCGAATGTTTTCCTGTGCGACATGGTGCGCCAGATTCTGGCTAAAGCCGCTCATGCCGTGCTTGGCGGCAAAGAACGCCGGGTGAGCGATAGAATCATGGAACTGCGGTAGGCCGCAGACCGAAACCATCGCCAGAATATCAGCGCCCGGTGAACGGCGTAAGCTCGGCAATAACGCTTTGGTGAGCAGGATAGATCCGGTCAGGCCGGAGTTGATGGTGCTGACGATATCCGTATCGGTGTCTTCTTCCCCTAACGCGCCTTCCAGCCATTGTGCGGCGCTTAGCACCAGAATATCGACGGGATCGCTGTCTTCCTGCAGTTGTGCGGAAAAATCCCTGACCGAATCAGGATTGGCGATATCGCACTGATAGGCGCGAGCCGTGCCGCCTTCCTGATGAATGATGTCTACGCTGGTCTGCGCATCGGTCAGTTTGCGGGCGCAAAGATCGACCTTTACCCCTTCGCGAGCCAGCCAGACGGAGACTGCTTGTCCAAAGTCGCGGCCACCGCCGGTGACAATCGCGCGTTTACCTTTCAGCATCATGTGTTCCCTTGGCAACGTGTGTTCTTCCGTTCCTGCGCATCCGGCAACGTGGCGGGATGCGGCATGAATGTGTTCGTCAGGTTTTGGGTGAATTGGCCTGCGCGGCATCTTCTTCAGCCTGCCGTAAAATGGCTTTGGCAACCCACTGCGTAACATCCTGAATGCTGTCTTCTTCCAGGTGCCAGATATCTTTCAGCACCAGAAAAACCTCGGAACCGTAAATGAGGGATAAGGCATAAATCACCCGCTGTTGTGCTTCCGGCGTGATCTTTCCTTCCAGCGGTTCGGTGGCAATTTTGAGCAGGCGTTTACGGTTGCCGCGCGTCAGCGTATCCGTATGGAGACGATTAGAGCGGCGGTCGGCCCATTGTTGCAGTGACAGATGCAGGGCGGCACGCAGCGCACCTTCATGTTCCAGCATTCTGGGGTAAGCAAAATGCAGCAGTTCGGCAACACGTTCGCTGGCGTCCGGCTGTGTCGGGTGCCACGCCAGAATCGGGCCAAGGCTTTCGCCGACCACGGCGGAAACTAACGCACTTTGCGTCGGGAAATAGCGGTAGGCCGTCGCGCGTGAAAGCTGAGCCGCAGCGGCAACATCGGTAATGGAGGGAAATATGCCCTGGTCGAACATATTCATAGCGGTATCAATCAATAAACGACGGGTTTTCGCCCGCGTTGATGTCAGTTTTTCATCCCGTTCAATCACATAGACCTCATTGAATTTTCGGGCCGGACGCTATCGGGCAGCACGGCGTTGTCGCCTGAACTATAGCAAATTGAGTGATTCTTGTGCCACGTCAAGCTTTCTTACTGTTAATGTAATGTCGTACATAACATTTTGAGACTTTTGTCTCATTTGAGTGTTTAATGAATTGTCTTTCTGATACTCAAGTCTCAATATGGCGACAAATTAATCTTATCTGTTTTTGGTTTCTTGTAATTGTTATTTATATCAATCTGTTAATTGTTTCACTAATGGTGGGAGGGAGACCAAGTGGGAAGTAAAGTTGGCAGCGTTTATATTGCAAGTACAGCTGATACTAAAGGGAAAGAACAGATTTACGTCCGCGATCTGATTGCCGCGACAGGCTTGAAAACCGTCACGGTCGATCTGTCAACGACATCGCCGTCAGCAGATACACGCGTGTCAGAGGCGACAGATATCCGCGCAGACACGGTGGCATCGTACCACCCGCAGGGCGCGTCGGCGGTGTTTTGCCATGACAGAGGGCAGGCGATTGGCGCCATGGCCGTTGCGTTTGAGCACTTCATGCTGTCTCGCGATGATATTGCCGGGGTGATTGGGCTTGGCGGTTCCGGCGGTACGGCGTTGATCACGCCCGCGATGCAGGCGTTACCGATTGGGATGCCGAAGCTGATGGTGTCGACGATGGCTTCCGGCGATATCTCCGGCTACATCGGTGCCAGCGATATCAGCATGATGTATTCCGTTACCGATGTGGCGGGCCTGAATCGCATTTCTCGTCAGGTTCTTGGCAACGCCGCGCACCAGATCGCCGGTGCCGTGAAGTTTCATATTCAGGAATATCATGATGATAAGCCCGCGATTGGCCTGACCATGTTTGGCGTAACGACGCCGTGCATTCAGGAAGCCAGTAAATTGCTGGAAGCGGAGTTTGACTGTCTGGTTTTTCACGCGACGGGCAGCGGCGGGAAAGCGATGGAAAAACTGGTGGACAGCCATTTGCTTACCGGTGTGCTCGATCTCACGACGACTGAGGTGTGCGATTTACTGTTTGACGGCGTGCTGGCTTGCGGGCCGGAACGGTTTGACGCGATAGCCAAGACGCAGGTGCCTTACGTGGCGTCCTGCGGTGCGCTGGACATGGTGAATTTTGGCGCACCCGCCAGCATACCGGAGAAATACGCGCATCGTCTGTTCTACAACCACAACGCACAGGTCACTCTGATGCGTACCACAATAGACGAAAATATCGCGATGGCGCGCTGGATTGGGGAGAAGCTGAACCGCTGTGAAGGTGAGGTGCGCTTCCTGATCCCCGAAGGCGGCTTCTCTGCGCTGGATGCGCCGGAACAGGCATTCTGGCACCCGGAAGCGCGTGACGCGTTTATCAGCACGCTGGAGAGCGTCGTGCAGCAAACGGCAAGACGACAGATTATTCGTCTGCCTTTCCATATTAACGATCCTTTATTTGCCCACGCGGCCGTCGATGCGTTTCGGGCTTTAGTGAAATAAGAAGGGAAAAAGTATGAAGTCAGGCATGAATCGTCAGGAACTGCTGGCAAAATTCCGCGAAATGATCGCCCGCCGCGAGCCGATTATCGGTGGCGGCGCGGGAACGGGGCTGTCTGCAAAGTGTGAAGAAGCGGGCGGCATCGATCTGATTGTGATCTACAACTCCGGGCGCTATCGCATGGCGGGGAGAGGTTCTCTGGCTGGCCTGTTAGCTTACGGCAACGCGAATGAGATTGTCGTGGATATGGCGAAAGAGGTTCTGCCAGTCGTGAAGCACACGCCAGTGCTGGCGGGTGTGAACGGAACCGATCCTTTCTGTCAGTTTGATAAGTTTCTGGATGACCTGAAAGCGCTGGGTTTCTCTGGCGTGCAGAACTTCCCAACCGTTGGGCTGATCGACGGTAATTTCCGCGCCAATCTGGAAGAAACCGGTATGGGATATGCGCTGGAAGTGGACATGATTCGTCTGGCGCATGAAAAAGACATGCTGACCACGCCTTATGTGTTCAGTGCGGAGGACGCTGTCGCGATGACGAAAGCGGGGGCGGACATTATTGTGCCGCACATGGGGTTAACCACCGGTGGCAACATTGGGGCGGAAACTGCGCTGAATCTTGCAGATTGCGTTCCGTTGATTAATCACTGGGCGAATGAGGCGAAAGCGATACGTAAAGATGTGATTGTTCTGTGCCACGGCGGGCCGATTTCAACACCGCAGGACGCACAGTTCATTATGGATCACTGCCCGCAATGCGATGGTTTTTACGGTGCCAGCTCAATGGAGCGTCTGCCGACAGAAACCGCGTTAACGGCTACAACACAGCAATTTAAAAAAATTAAACGTTAATAGACTTTTTTGGTTCTATACCCTAAATAATTCGAGTTTCAGGAAGGCGGCAAGGGAAGGAATCCCGATGAGCTTACTCAGGTAAGTGATTCGGGTGAGTGAACGAAGCCAACGCACATGCAACTTGAAGTATGACGGGTATATACCCAACGGACTTCCTAAAGCGGGAAGAAAGACGGGTAAACTTTGCGTCAATATCAGGGAATACGGCCAGCACATGCTGGCCGCAGTTTTTTGTGTACCACAGAGAGGTACTAAATAGCGTTTTAGGTCGCACAGGGAAGAAAGCTATTGTTATACATGCTATTTTTCACAAAGCAGAAACTTCGGAGAAATAGGTATGACATGGCGTATCACGATAGGTTTAGTCACGAACTTACTGCTCAGCTTTGCCGTTATGGCAAATGCGGGTATTGGCTTTCAGCACATCACGTTAGCGGATGAGGCCAATAACAGACCGTTGGATGTCGCCGTCTTTTATCCGGTTTCGTCATCCTCACCGATCACGACCATTGGCGAAAACGCCGTCTTTCCCGGCATAACGGTGAGTAAAAATGCCGAACCTGAATCCGGTGAACATCCCTTGATTGTGGTTTCGCACGGCTACGGCGGGAGTTGGTTTAATCAACTTTGGCTGGCACAGGCGTTGGTTAAACAAGGCTATATTGTTGCCGCGCCCAACCATCCCGGAACCACCTTTAAAGATATGCGAGTTGAGAGCGCTCAGGCGCTTTGGCTACGGCCTCATGACCTCAGCCGCGTGATCACGGCATTACTTGCTGCACCAGAAAAACGGGACAGGTTGATGCGAAGCGCATTGCCGCCGTGGGGCACTCTCTAGGGGGATGGACGGTGTTGTCGCTGGCTGGTGGGCGTTTCAATACGGAGCAATTTGAGAAGGATTGTCTGACGTACGCCGGGCTGGCGTCCTGCAAGGTGTATGAAAAGATGCAGGTTGCAAAAATGCCGCATCGCGTACACAGCTTGATAAATCACTCGCAGATCCACGTATTAGCGCCGTGATTTCGCTGGATATGGGGCTGGCGAGAGGGATTACTGCAGAGAGTCTGGCGGCAATCAATATTCCTGTCTTGATCATGGCGGCGGGGTATCCCAATGAAGAACTGCCTGCTGAGCTGGAGTCTCACGATCTGGCGCGGAAGCTGTCGCCAGCGCATTCAGCGTATAAGGACATTGCCGACGCAACGCATTTTAGTTTTATGCAACTTTGCAAACCGGGCGCTGTTGAGATTATCAACGCTGAGAACCCAGGTGACGGCATGATTTGTCTCGATGGGGGAACGTTCGCGTGAGCTGATTCATCAGGAAGTCGCGAAGGATGTCAGCGAGTTTCTTCAGGCGGCGTGGCGGAAGCCGTAGCCTGTTCACGAAGTGGGTACTGACTACGCCAGACGCTGGGGCTCATTCCCGTTAGCCGCAGAAATTCGCGGTTGAAGTTTGATTTGGTCTGAAATCCGCTGGCCAGCATGATATCCGTAATTCGGTCATCTGTTTCGCTGAGGAGGCGCTTAGCCTCCTCGATGCGATATTCGTTCATCACCTGAGAAAATTACGACCGTGAACGCGGTTGATGGTTTCGGACAAGCGCCGGAACGGTATGCCCATGCGTCTGCTCAGACGTTGAAGCGTCATGCCCGGATCGGTGTATAGCGCGTGAGTACGGATGAAATCATCTAACGCTTTTGCGAGCTGGTGTTCGTCTTCGGTGGCGGGTACGGCTTCAGGCTTCTGGTCAGGCGGCGCTGCAAGCCCTGCCTGCGGGCGTGCAGGTTCGTCTGATGAAACCGCGCTACCGAGTTTATTCCGGTAGCGCGGCGTTCTGTGGTGCGCGTGAATTAGCGGCGATAATTTTTCTGCGCCGTGTTCACTTTGTACAGATAGCGGCGGGATTCGCCAGACGGGTGCTTCGTCGTCAGCGTTTGGTAGACATCGCTCGGCGACATGCTGTTGATAATGCCCACGGCGCGATCCCGGTCGCTGGAGAAGACGCGCAACACGCTGCCTGCGCCACCGTTATACGCGGTGATGACGGCGTAGCGTTTCGACGTCGGGTTTTCAATACCGGCCAGATAGCTGTTTTTCAGAATCGACAGGTAGGCGGTACCCGCGTCGATATTTTGTTCTGGATCGAACAGGTAACTACGGCTCGGCTGTCCCCATTTCCCTTTCATCTTGAAGACGTCGCGTCCCGCACTGTGCTGTACCACCTGCATCAGGCCCAGCGCATCGGAACGGCTGACGGCGTAGGGGTTGAAGCTCGACTCTGTCTGCATAATCGCCAGAATCAGCGACTCTTCAATGCCATAACGCTCGGAGGCTTTTCGCACCAGCGGCAGGTATTTGTGCGCACGCTTATCCAGATGGTTAGGGACAAGCTGCATCGTGACCGACCAGATAACGTGCAGGCCGGAAGTGCGTTTTTGCAGACGGTTCTGGAGCAGATAATCCGCGAAGCTGGCGGCACGGCCTTCCCAGCGGATCGGCTGTCCGGTGTTATCCAGCACCTGACCGTACAGCAGCGGTTCGCGGCTGATCTGAATATCATTAGCGTCGGAATACAGATCGGTGTTACTGGCGTCATCGCCCATTAACAGGGTGGTGATAATCGCCTGGCGCAGGCTGGCGACGGAATTGGTCGCCGAAATGGTTTCAATCGTGATTGAACCGGCATCAAAATTGATGTGGCTACGCGTCTGATATTGATCGGTGTATTTGACGTAGTCTTTCGGACCGGCGATCAGAACTTCATTCATACCCCAGATATTTTCGATGTTGTTGGCAAACTGGCCCATCAAAATATCGAAGGCGTTGGTATCCTTGATAAACTCTTCGTCGTTGGCATTCCCTTTGTTTCCCGAACAGGAAACCAGCAGTGGTGCAATGACCAGCAGCGCTAACATTTTCTTCATATAACAAGCCGTGTCGGAATTGGGACGTAAGCGGGCTCGAAAGCCCGCCATCTCAGTGGCTCGGAGGCGTATAGCCTTCGATGTGTACGTCCTTCCCTTCAAACAGGAATTTGATCATTTCCTGTTCCAGCAGCTTACGGTCGTCAACATTCATCATGCTGAGTTTTTTCTCGTTGATCAGCATGGTTTGCTTGGTTTGCCACTGCGCCCAGGCTTCTTTAGATATTTCGTTATAGATGCGCTTGCCCAGATCGCCGGGATAAAGCTGGAAATCTTGCCCTTCGGCGTCGCGTTGTAAAAAAGTACAAAAAATCGTTCTGCTCATGCTTCTTCCTCATCAATTGCGCAGGCATTCAAACGTGTAGATTGCGGGTGAGCCAGCTCCCTCAGCAGGCGTTCTACCGGGGCGGCCAGTCCGACAGACGGCGGCTGCGCTAAGTTATACCAGAGACCCGCATCGTCATCCATGCAGGACCGGTTTTGTGAGCGATCGCTCTGCGATACGTCCAGCCAGAGCGGAACGATATCCAGATGAAAATGGCTAAATGTATGGCGGAACGCGACAAGCTGTTGCAATCCATCAGGATTCAGACCACGTTGTTGCAGCCAGAGTTCCAATTCCCGACGCTCGCTGAACTGCGGGAAGCAAAATAGCCCGCCCCACAGGCCCACGGCAGGGCGCTGCTGTAGCCAGACCTGAGAGCCTTGCTGCATCAACAGGAACCAGCCCGTTTTCTCCGGCAGCGTCTGCTTCGGTTTCTTGCCGGGGTATTGCGCCCAGCTGTGGTTGGCGTAAGCAATACAGCCGGTGTTGAGCGGGCACAGCTCGCACTTGGGGCGGCTGCGGGTACAGACCATTGCGCCGAGATCCATCATCGCCTGATTAAACTGGCTGACGCCCTCGGCTGGCGTGACCTCTTCACTCCGCGCCCACAGCTTCTTTTCGACCTCTTTCTTGCCCGGCCAACCGTCAACGGCGTAGCAGCGTGCCAGCACGCGCTTCACGTTGCCGTCGAGAATCGGGTAATGCTGGCCGAGAGAGAGCGACAGCACGGCGCCAGCGGTGGAGCGCCCGACGCCCGGGAGCGCCGCGACTTCATCAAACGTGGTGGGGAATTCACCACCGTGGCGTGACACGATGGTCTGGGCCGCTTTGTGCAGGTTGCGCGCGCGGGCGTAGTAGCCCAGCCCGGTCCATAAGTGGAGCACTTCGTCCAGCGGCGCTGCCGCCAGCGCGCTCACATTTGGAAAACGTTCCATAAAGCGTTGGAAATAGGGAATAACCGTGGTGACCTGCGTTTGTTGCAACATCACTTCGGATAGCCATACTTTATAGGGAGTTTTCTCAAGCTGCCACGGCAGGGTTTTGCGGCCATAGCGTTGATACCAGTCCAGCACCTGATGGGCGAACTGTTGCGCTTGCATCATAAAATGGGGTCACTATCCGACAGGTAAAAAGTTTGACAGCGATTCCAGCACAGAGTGAATGTGCTGTAAACCGGAACTTTCCGAGGCGGTGGGCTTGCTAAACCACGGTATCCTTGCATAATGCGCGTTTCCTTAACGAAATCGGACAGCAAGTAAGCACTCTTTATGATTAACAACGTCATTTCACCGGAATTTGATGAAAATGGGCGCCCGATGCGTCGTATCCGCAGTTTTGTCCGCCGTCAGGGGCGTTTGACCAACGGGCAACAGTTGGCGCTGGATAACTACTGGCCGGTGATGGGCGTGGAATATCAGACCGAACAGGTAGATTTTAACGCACTATTTGGTCGTGACGCGCCAGTGGTGCTGGAAATTGGTTTTGGGATGGGCGCCTCGCTGGTGACGATGGCGGCACAGCATCCTGAGCAGAATTTCCTCGGTATTGAAGTTCACCTGCCGGGCGTGGGGGCGTGCCTCGCTTCCGCACAGGAGGCGGGAATCAGCAATCTGCGCGTGATGTGTCACGATGCGATTGAAGTGCTGATGAAGATGATCCCCGAGGGATCACTGTCTATGGTTCAACTTTTCTTCCCCGATCCGTGGCACAAAGCCCGCCATAATAAACGCCGTATCGTCCAGGTGCCTTTCGTCGAACTGGTACAGAGTAAGCTGAAAGTTGGCGGTGTGTTCCATATGGCAACAGATTGGGAACCTTATGCGCAACATATGCTCGAAGTGATGACGTCTGTCGCCGGGTACCGCAACCTTTCCGATAAGAATGACTACGTTGAGCGGCCGGATTCCCGACCGCTAACGAAATTTGAAGCGCGCGGCCAGCGTTTGGGGCATGGCGTATGGGATCTGATGTTTGAGAGGATAAAATAAAATGGCACAAGCTCGTAGCCGTCGTTTACGTAAAAAACTGCACATTGATGAATTTCAGGAATTAGGTTTTTCGGTCAGCTTCCGCTTTCCTGAAGGTACTAACGTGGAAGACATCGATCGGCTGATGGATAAGTTCGTCGATGAGGTGATTGAACCACAGGGTCTGGCATTTGAAGGCAGCGGTTATCTGCACTGGGAAGGTCTGATCTGCCTGCAAAAACTGGGTCACTGTACCGAAGAGCACCGCCAACTGGTTAGCCGCTGGTTGGAAGAACAGAAACTGACGGATGTGAAAGTCAGCGATCTGTTCGATATCTGGTGGGATCTGCCAGAAAACCTGCTGTAATTTTTGCTTCAGTAAAAACGGAAAGGCCTTGGTTTACGCCAACGCGTTGATCTAAGCAAAAAAATGCCTGAGCTGATCGTGGCTCAGGCGTTATCCGCCTCATCAAAGGGCACATTGCCGCTTTCCCGCCACTGCCGTTGTTTTCTTCAGGAGAAAATATGTCGCGTAAAATGACCTTGGGTTTATTGATGTTGCTGTCCTGGCAAGCGCAGGCGGCCTACCAGTGCAACGTGAACCCGCAGGACGACATCATTATCAGTCCGCAGCACGTACAGGTCGTGGGTGCCAGCGGCAATTTACAGCTTTCACCGCAGGGCGATATCGTCCGTAACGGTACGCCGCTGACCCTGAACGCCGAACAGCGCCAGAAAGCCAAAGCCTATCAGGCGGATATACGCCAGCAACTGCCGTGGATCGATCAGGGCGCGCAGCAGCATCTGGAAAAAGCGCGAGTCGCACTGGATAACGTGATCGTGCAGGAGCTCGGCAGCGACAGCAATGTGCGCAATCGTCTGACTACGCTGGATAAACAGCTCAAGCAGCAGATGAACCGTATTATCGAACACCGTAGCGATGGCCTGACGTTCCACCATCAGGCGATTAAGCAGGTCGAGCAAGATGGCAAGCAGATCGTGCAGCAAAGCATGGGCGGCGTCTTGCAGGATAGCCTGAACGAGATGGGCGTAAAACAGATGTCCAGCGGCGGCAACCCGCTACAGGCGATGATGGGCAACCTCGGTGGTTTGCAGAAAGCGATTCAGGCCGAGTGGAATAATCAGGAACTGGAGTTCCAGCGTTTTGGTAATGACGTATGCAGCCGCGTCACGTCGTTAGAAAACCAGCGCAAGAGCCTGTTGCAGACGCTGAAGTAAATTGAAGCAGCTTGAAGTTGCTTAAGGAAACGGGCTGAGGCCCGTTTTTTCGTTTTTCTCTCCATTTTCCTTCTCGACCAGCCCCCTTATTCTCCTATCTGGGCGCATGACGGTTGCACCATGAATCATGCTTATCGGTGGCTGCCTATCGAAAAAGTTCATTTTTGTGCCACGTCTGATTAACGATACCGACATATTTTCTCGCCAATATTGTTCAATATTTATGCACTCCAGCGTTCTCCTTCCGAATCGTATTAATGCCCCCTGCTTATGGGAGATTTTTTATGATGCCGTTGTCCAGACCTCCGACCACTCTCTATCAGGCGATTGCCGCCCGGCTAGAAGAAGCGCTACGCGAACGCTACAAATGTGGCGACTATCTCCCTTCTGAGAAGCAACTGGCTACGCACTACGCCGTTAACCGCCATACGTTACGCCGGGCAGTGGATGACCTGGTGAAAAAAGGGCTGGTTCAACGCCGTCACGGTGTGGGGATTTTGGTGCTTATGCGGCCTTATGACTATCCGCTGCATGCGCAGGCTCACTTTAGCCAGAACTTGTTGGATCAAGGCAGTTGCCCTTCCAGCGAACGATTGCTGGCCATGCTGAGTCCGGCGAGTCAAGAGATTGCCACCACGCTGGGCTGTGACGAAGGCGATAACATTATCCATTTGCGCACGCTGCGTCGGGTGAACGGCATACCCGTCTGTGTCATTAACCACTTCCTGCCTACTCTTTCCTGGTGGCCGCATCTACAGCAGTTCACTCGCGGCTCACTGCACGGCTTTATTACCGAGCGGCTAAATCAGGCGCTGGTTCGCACGCAAACGCGCATTAGCACGCGGCTGGCTCAGGCTAAGGAAAGCCGACTGTTGGAAATCGATGCGCAGTCTCCACTGCTGTGTTTACGCACGCTGAATAAAACCGCAAACGGTGAGATCGCCGAGTACTCCATCAGCCTGACCCGTGGCGATATGATCGAACTGACGCTGGAGCACTAGATGGATACGCAAACACGCCGTCAACACTGGCTCTCGGTGCTGGCATTCAGCCCGGTTACCGAGCTGGAGAAGCGCTGGCACGCGCTCAATCTGCACCCGCAGTATGCCGTCCTGCGCGCGGCTGAAATTGGCCTGACTCGTCTACAGGCGAGAATGGGAGGAACGGGCAAGCGTTTTGTGCTGGGAGATATGACGATGACGCGTGCAGTGGTGCGCCTGGCTGACGGTACGTGCGGGTACAGCTATGTCGCCGGGCGCGATAAAGCCCATGCCGAACGCTGCGCCGTCATCGATGCCCTATTGCAACAGCCGGAAAACCACGATCGGTTGCAGGAGCACCTCATCCAGCCTCTGGCGGTGCAGCGTGCCGATCTGTGCCAACGGCGCGCGCGTGAAATTGCCAGCAGCAAGGTCGATTTCTTCACGCTGGTTCGCGGAGATAACTGATGTCTATACAGGCGAGCTTTGCGCAGCCGGTGGCTGACGCGCAATGTGCTTTTCGGCGCATCCTCAAAGCGGTTAGCGAACCGGGCGTAACGGTGACTTTGCCGTTACAACATGGGTGGGGAGAGTTGTCTCCTGCCGCGACGGCGGTGATGCTGACGCTGGTCGATCGCGATACGCCGCTCTGGCTGGATGACGCATTGAATGATGAAACCCTCCGCAGCAACCTGCGTTTTCATACCGGTGCGATACTGACCGGAGATGAATCGGCGGTTTTCGCCTTGCTTCGTGCCTCATCGGCAATCTCGCTGTCCCGGTTTTCGGCGGGGGATGACATGTCGCCGGAAAAGAGTACCACGGTCATCATCGACGTTTCCTCTCTGAGCGGCGGCACGCCGCTGCGCCTGAGCGGACCGGGGCTGGAAACCTCACGTATCGTTGACCCGTCGTTGCCGCCGGACATCGTGCGTTATCTCTGCCAGCGTCCCGAGCCCTTTCCGCAAGGTATCGATCTGATGTTCACCTGTGCCGATGCCATGATGGCGTTACCGCGCACCACTTATGTGGAGGTCTGCTGATGTACGTCGCCGTGAAAGGGGGAGAGAAAGCGATCGAAAATGCCCATCGCTTACAGGACGATTTGCGCCGTGGGGATCGTGACATCCCGGAAATTGATTGCCAGCAGGTTGGACAGCAGCTCGGTCTGGCCGTCGATCGCGTGATGACCGAAGGCGGTATCTACGATCGTGAACTGGCGGCGCTGGCGATTAAGCAGGCCAGTGGCGATGTGGTGGAAGCCATTTTTTTGCTGCGTGCGTATCGCACGACGTTGCCACGTCTGGCCGACAGTCTGCCGTTAACGACGGCGAACATGCGGATTGAGCGACGTATTTCGGCAGTCTATAAAGATGTGCCGGGCGGTCAGGTTCTCGGCCCTACCTACGATTACACTCACCGATTGCTGGATTTCACACGGCTTGCCAACGGTGACACACCTGCGCCGTCGAGTGCGGATATGCCGCTGGAAGCCGCGTGTCCGCTGATATTTGATCTGATGACTCGCGAAGGGTTTGCCGTCAGGGAAGAGGATGACGGCAGTGAGCCCTGTGATATCACCCGCGATCCCCCGAGCTATCCGGCCCCGCGTTCGGCACGTCTGCAACAGCTGGTGCGGGGGGATGAAGGGTTCCTGCTGGCCCTGAGCTACTCGACACAGCGCGGCTATGGCCGCACCCATCCCTTTGCCGGAGAGATCCGCACCGGTTTTGTCACGGTAGAGATTGTGCCGGAGGAGTTGGGGTTTGCGCTTGAAATCGGCGAAATCCTGCTGACCGAGTGCGAAATGGTCAACGGGTTTACCGACAGAGATGAGGAAGCACCACACTTTACCCGAGGCTATGGATTGGTGTTTGGTCGTGCGGAACGTAAGGCCATGTCGATGGCGTTGGTGGATCGTGCGCTGCAAACCGCAGAGCATCACGAACGGGTGACCAGCCCGGCACAGGACGAGGAGTTTGTGCTGTCGCATGCGGATAACGTCGAGGCGGCGGGATTTGTCTCTCACCTCAAACTGCCTCATTACGTCGATTTTCAGGCGGAACTGGAACTCCTGAAACGTCTGCGTCAGGAGTATCAGGAGGGCAACGATGCATGAGTTAAGCGGCTATAACCCTGGCTATCTTGATGAGCAAACTAAACGCACGATCCGGCGCGCCATATTGAAGGCGGTAGCGATTCCCGGCTATCAGGTGCCGTTTGGCGGACGGGAAATGCCGATGCCCTATGGCTGGGGAACCGGCGGCATTCAGCTTACCGCGAGCCTGATTGGTGAAAACGATGTACTGAAAGTGATCGATCAGGGCGCGGACGATACAACCAATGCCGTATCCATCCGGCGTTTCTTCCAGCGCGTGAGCGGGGCGGTGACCACCGAACGTACCGCCGAGGCCACGCTGATTCAGACACGTCACCGCATTCCTGAAACGCCGCTGAAAGAAGATCAGATCCTGATCTATCAGGTTCCTATCCCTGAACCGCTGCGTTTTATTGAGCCGCGCGAGGTTGAGACGCGCAAAATGCATGCGCTGGAAGAGTACGGCATCATGCAGGTGAAACTGTACGAAGATATCGCCCGCTATGGTCATATTGCGACAACCTATGCGTATCCGGTGAAGGTGAATGACCGTTATGTGATGGATCCGTCGCCTATTCCCAAATTTGATAACCCCAAAATGCACAGGATGCCGGCGCTGCAATTGTTTGGCGCAGGCAGAGAAAAGCGCATTTACGCCCTGCCTCCCTACTGTGACGTGAAAAGTCTGGATTTTGACGATCACCCGTTTTGCGTTCAACGCTGGGAACAGCCCTGTGCGCTGTGCGGTTCACATGACAGCTACCTTGATGAAATCGTGATAGATGATGAAGGATCGCGTCTGTTTGTCTGCTCCGATACCGACTACTGCCGTCAGCAGCAGGAGAAAAACAGCCATGAACCGCAGTGAACAGCCGCTGCTGGCGGTCAATAATCTGACGCACCTTTATGCGCCGGAAAAGGGTTTTGAAGACGTCTCGTTTGAACTTTTTCCGGGTGAAGTGCTGGGGATTGTCGGGGAGTCGGGGTCGGGGAAAACGACCTTATTACAGGCTATCTCGGCACGTTTAACGCCACAGCAGGGAACGATTGAGTATCAGGGGCGCGATTTATATCGCCTGAGCGAAAGTGAGCGGCGACGGCTGCTGCGCACTGAATGGGGCGTCGTGCATCAGTATCCGCTTGATGGCCTGCGTCCGCAGGTTTCGGCCGGCGGCAATATTGGTGAACGGCTAATGGCCGCCGGGCAGCGCCACTACGGCGAGATTCGCCAGCAGGCCAGCCAGTGGTTGCAGGATGTGGAGATCCCGGTAGCGCGGATTGACGATCTGCCCACCACCTTTTCTGGCGGGATGCAGCAGCGCCTGCAAATTGCCCGTAGTCTGGTGACGCGTCCCAAATTGGTCTTCATGGATGAACCGACCGGCGGCCTTGATGTTTCCGTGCAGGCTCGCCTGCTGGATCTCTTACGGACGCTGGTGCGTGAACTGAATCTGGCGGTGGTGATCGTGACGCATGATTTGGGCGTCGCGCGGATGTTGGCCCACCACCTGATCGTGATGAAACAAGGGCGGGTTGTCGAAAGCGGCCTGATTGACCGCGTGCTGGACGATCCCAGACACCCTTATACGCAACTGCTGGTTTCGTCAGTCCTGAACTGACCGAAGCCCTATGAATCCCGCGTCATCGCGGGTGAATCAGGTTGTAATCAATCGGAACACGCTATGAATACACAACTGCGCGTTGAACATGTTTATAAAGTCTTCGTGTTACACAATCAGCACGGAGCATCGCTGCCCGTGTTGCATGATGCCAATTTTGAGGTCAAATCAGGGAAATGTGTGGTGCTGGATGGGCATTCCGGCAGTGGTAAATCCACGCTGCTGCGCTCGCTGTATGCCAACTATCAGCCTAACCGCGGCCATATCTGGGTCAAGCATCAGCAGCACTGGATCGATCTGGTTAACGCCTCGTCACGGCAAATCCTTGCCATTCGCCGCGACACCATTGGCTGGGTTAGCCAGTTTTTACGGGTAATTCCCCGCGTCTCTACACTGGATGTCGTCATTCAACCTCTGCTGGAGCGCGGGATTGCGCGGGGTGAAGGTGAAGCGCGCGCCAGACAACTGCTTGCCCGGCTCAACGTGCCAGAACGGCTATGGTCGCTGCCGCCATCGACCTTCTCCGGTGGTGAACAGCAGCGGGTGAACATCGCCCGGGGATTTATCGCCGACTATCCGATTCTCCTGCTGGATGAACCGACTGCGTCGCTGGACAGTGGCAATAGCCATGTGGTGGTTCAACTGATTGAAGAAGCCCGTGAGCGCGGAGCGGCGATTGTCGGTATTTTCCATGACAGTGCGGTGCGTAACCGGCTCGCCACACATTTACACGCTATGCAACCTTATCTTGGGATGCCGCAACATGATTATCAATAATGTGCATTTGGTGTTGGAAAATGAGGTGGTTTACGGGTCGCTGGACGTGCAAAACGGCGTCATTCTTCACGTCAGCAGCGCATGCTGTCAACTGCCTGAGGCTGTTGATGGCGAAGGCGGGTTTCTGCTGCCGGGGCTGGTAGAACTGCATACCGATAATCTCGATAAATTTTTTACCCCGCGGCCAAAAGTGGATTGGCCAGCCTACTCGGCGATGAGCAGCCACGATGCGCTGATGGTGGCGAATGGCATCACCACCGTACTGGACGCGATTGCCGTGGGGATGTGCGGGACGGCGGCCACCGTTTTGATAATCTCAATAACATGATCGAGGCGATCCGTCAGGGGCAGGAAAAGGGCTAAACCGTGCCGAGCACCGATTGCATCTGCGCTGTGAGTTACCGTATGACGCCACGGTTCCGCTGTTTGAACAACTGATGAATACGCCCGATCTCTTGCTGGTGTCATTGATGGACCACTCGCCCGGCCAGCGGCAGTACACCTCGTTGCAGAAATACCGTGAGTATTTTCAGGGAAAATATCATCTCAGCAATCAGCAGATGGCCGCGTTTGAGGAAGAACAGATGGCGCTGGCCGTTCGCTGGTCTCAGCCCAATCGCTTCGCCATTGCAGCACTCTGCCGTGAAAAAGGGATCACGTTGGCTAGCCATGACGACGCCACGCTAGAGCACGTTAATGAATCCCTTCAGGTGGGCAGCGCGATTGCTGAATTTCCCACCACCGAGGCGGCGGCGAGGTGCTCACACGAACACGGGTTGCTGGTGTTGATGGGGGCCCCCAACGTGGTACGCGGCGGCTCGCATTCGGGCAACGTGTCGGCCAGCGAGCTGGCGCAGCAAGGTTTGCTGGATATTCTCTCTTCCGATTACTACCCCGCCAGCCTGTTGGATGCCGCATTTCGTCTGGCGCAGGATGAGAGCAACCCTTATGACCTGCCGCGCGCCATTACCTTGCTGACACGTAATCCCGCCCGTGCTATCGGGTTACACGATCGCGGTGTGATTGCCGAAGGGAAACGTGCTGATTTGGTGCTGGCGCATACGCTGCACGGCCATGTGCATATTCGTCATGTGTGGGCAAAAGGGGAGAAGGTGTACTAATCGGTTGATTGTCTTCGTTGTGGGAGTAAGGAGGATAAGGAGAGGTTTGCAAATCGTTGCAATTGGTCGTTTTTAATCATTAATTATTCATGAAATCATCACGCCGTCTGTTCTTAATGAGTGGGCTACCTCACCGCATGAGGATACCAAGATGGCACAGGTACTATTGAAATCCGGCCTTGAATTCAAAACACAGTTGCAGCCCGTTCAGTCGCAAAAGGTGCTGTCCGTTCGAGGCGTGGGGAAAGCATGGTCTCCACAACATCGGGTGCTAGACGACATTAACTTCGATCTGCACACGGGAGAATTCGTTGCCGTCATTGGTCGCTCCGGGGCGGGAAAATCGACGCTGCTGCATCTGTTAAACGGCACGATTTCCGCCTCCGGCGGTGAAATTATCAGCCACAGCGGTGAGCAGCCGCAGGATATTATCAAGCTCAGCCCGCGCCAGATACGCCAATGGCGCACCCATTGCGGCATGATTTTTCAGGATTTCTGTCTGGTTCCGCGGTTGGATGTTCTCACCAACGTCTTGTTAGGCCGCCTTAGCCAAACTTCCACGCTCAAGTCACTGTTTCGTGTGTTTTCCGACGAAGACCGCGCTCGCGCCATCGAACTGCTGCAATGGGTAAACATGCTGCCGCAGGCGTTACAGCGTGCGGAAAACCTCTCTGGCGGCCAGATGCAACGCGTCGCCATCTGTCGGGCCCTCATGCAGCAGCCCAGAATTTTGCTGGCCGATGAACCGGTCGCATCGCTCGATCCCAAAAATACCCGCCGCATTATGGATGTCTTGCGGGAAGTGAGTCAGCAGGGGATTAGCGTCATGGTTAATCTGCACTCGGTGGATCTGGTGAAGCGCTACTGTACGCGCGTCATCGGGATCGCTCAGGGGCGCATTGTTTTTGACGGCCACCCAACGCGATTGGATGAGCCGCTGCTTCATACGCTGTATGGCGATGAACTGAACGCACATTAACGCTATATGCGTTTAACACTTGTGCGTTTAACACTTGTGCGTTTAACACGATGGCCTTTGACACGAGAACAGGTGATAACAATGAGAAAGATCTTTGGTTTGGCGATGATGTTAAGCAGCTCACTGACCGTCTTCAGCGTCACGGCGGCGGGAGTGCCGAAAGAGCTGAATCTCGGTATTTTGGGTGGGCAAAATGCGACACAGCAGATCGGTGATAATCAGTGCGTCAAACAGTTCCTTGATAAAGAACTGGGAGTTGAAACCCAGTTGCGTAATGCTTCTGATTACTCCGGCGTCATTCAGGGTTTACTGGGAGGAAAAGTCGATCTGGTTCTGAGCATGTCGCCATCGTCTTTCGCCTCCGTCTATCTGAAAGATCCTAACGCGGTGGACATCGTCGGTATTGCCGTTGACGATAAAGACCAGTCACGTGGCTACTACTCTGTAGTCGTGGTCAAAGCCGACAGCCCGTACAAAAAGCTGGAAGACCTGAAAGGGAAATCCTTTGGCTTTGCCGATCCCGATTCAACCTCGGGGTTTCTGGTGCCGAATCAGGTATTCAAGCAGAAATTTGGTGGGAACAATGACAACAAATACAACAATTTCTTTTCCAGCGTGACGTTCTCTGGTGGTATGAGCAGGACATTCTGGGCGTACTGAACGGCCAATTTGACGGGGCTGTCGCCTGGACATCGATGGTGGGCGATTACAACACGGGCTATACCGCCGGCGCGTTTACCCGTCTGATCCGCATGGATCACCCGAACCTGATGCAGCAGCTCCGTATTATCTGGCAATCCCCGATGATCCCGAATGGGCCGATTTTGGTCAGCAACAAGCTCCTGCGGATTTCAAACAGAAGGTCATCACTGCGGTGATGAAGTTGGATAAAGAACAGCATGAATGTTTTGTGAAAGCGATGGGCGGGACTCAGCACATCGGCCCGGCAAGCCTGGATGACTACAAACACATCATCGACATGAAACGCGAACTGACGAAAGGCAGCCGCTGATCGAGAGTGGGCGCGTCGCCATTCCCTCAACGCCCGTTCGGACGTGACATCGAACGGGCGGCAACATTTTCGGTCCGCTAATCAACGTCAGGGTATGACGTCCGGTAAACAGGACACGGCTTTGAATAATGACTTTGAGCACTATTATCAACAGATTAAAGGACGACAAAAGCGCGAGGCGCTGCTGTGGTCCCTACTGCTGGCTTGCCTGTTTCTGGGGGCGGGCAAGGTTGCCGAGTTCAGTCCCGCAACCATCTGGCATGCTCTGCCGAATTTTTTCAGCTATGTGCGCGATACGCTGCCTGTATTGCACTGGCAGCAGCTTCTGGCGAACGTTCACACCGAAGGCTCTCTGGCTTATTGGGGATATCGGCTGCCCATACAGCTGCCGCTGATCTGGGAAACGCTGCAAATGGCGCTGGCTTCCACAATTATCGCGGTGGCGGTTGCCACGATGCTGGCATTTTGTGCCGCCGCGAATACGCAACCTTCGATGCTGCTGCGTGTGGCTATTCGCGCGCTGGTGGCTTTTTTACGCACCATGCCGGAGCTGGGGTGGGCGGTCATGTTTGTCATGGCTTTTGGTATCGGCGCGATGCCCGGCTTTATTGCGCTGGCGCTGCACACCGTAGGCAGCTTAACCAAACTGTTTTATGAGTCCCTGGAAAGCGCGTCCGATCGGCCGGTACGCGGTCTGGCAAGCTGTGGCGCCAGCAAGATCCAGATTATGCGCTTTGCTTTTTGGCCACAGGTAAAGCCGATTTTTCTCTCCTACAGCTTTATGCGTATGGAAATTAATTTCCGCTCTTCCACCATTCTTGGTCTGGTGGGGGCGGGCGGTATTGGTCAGGAACTGATGACCAACATTAAGCTCGATCGCTACGATCAGGTGAGCATGACCTTGTTGCTGATTCTGGCGGTGGTCTCGCTGCTGGATGGCGTCTCCGGCTATTTACGCCACCGCGTGGTAGAAGGAAAGTGATATGGGAACGGTGACGGCACCTGATGTCGAACAGCTGAAAAAGCAGCATCCCGAACTGTTTCGCATACAGTCGCGCTATCTACGCTGGGTCATACTGCTGGTGCTGGCGGTCATGCTGTATTACCTGTTCTTTTTCAGACCTTTGGCATTAGCGGGTCGCAGTGGATCAATGGCTTTGCGCAGTTGGGGCGCTATTTTTACGCATGTTTGTCTGGCATGATTTTACCAATTGGCCCTTTGGTTATTACCTGTCGCAAGTTGCTATCACGCTGTCGATTGTGTTTGCGGGGACGGTAACGGCGACCTGCATTGCGCTGTTACTCTCTTTCTTTGCCGCGCGCAACATCATGCAGCGCCGTGGATTACGGCCGATTGCGCTGCTGGTGCGGTGCCTGTTGGACACGATGCGCGGTATTGATATGGCGATTTGGGGGCTGATATTTGTGCGAGCCGTCGGGCTGGGACCGCTGGCGGGGCTGTTGGCTATCGTCATGCAGGATACTGGCCTGCTCGGCAAGCTCTACGCCGAAGGGCATGAAGCTGTTGAGCGTTCACCTGGACGAGGTCTGAG
This sequence comes from Pectobacterium sp. PL152, assembly GCA_021907015.1. GTDB lineage: Bacteria > Pseudomonadota > Gammaproteobacteria > Enterobacterales > Enterobacteriaceae > Pectobacterium. The sequence continues at coordinate 3,641,895 of CP091064.1, forward strand.
CGCGTTAGGCGCTAATGCGCTGCAAAAGCACCGCTTTGGTATTTTCACGCAATCATTTCCCGTTATTCTGGCGCTTAGCCTCTACCAGATAGAGTCGAATACCCGCTCAGCCGCCGTATTAGGTTTTGTCGGCGCAGGGGGCATTGGATTGGTCTATGCGGAGAACATGCGTTTATGGAACTGGGATGTGGTGATGTTCATCACCCTGATTTTAGTCGCGATAGTGATGGTGATGGATGGGATATCAGCTTGGCTGCGCAAGCGCTATATCACCGGCAAAGACGTTCCGCTTTTTCAGCCAAAAGATAGCGACGCCCATAATTAAGTGTTTGCCTCTCTGTTGTGACGCTTTCTCTTATACAGAATTAATGTAGGGCGCAAAGGGGGTTGACCGTTATCCGGCGTAAGAAATTATGCAGCGGTGGTCATGACCGCCGAGTGAGCGGCATGGATGCCGCGAAAGCTAAGTGCCGCGTCGGGAACGCGTCACTGGCGGCTCGTCTAGTGGTCATGACCACCGATGGCATCGCGTAGCGACATAATTTAGCCGGAAGCCGGGGTTCTCAGGGCGGCGGCGACTGAGCGCCCTGAGTCGGGCGCGTGCTACGACGTAGCATGAAAATGACGATATTGTAGCGCACGAAACCGTCTCCGCATCTGCATAAAAATGTGACTAAAAGACTGTAGGTAAAGGGAAAGGGGGAACAGGGGCTTGTCAGCCCCTGTTTTGGGCATTTACGGTGCTGGGAACGTGAACCGACGGTGGATCGCTTCCAGCTCGTCAAGGATCTCGCCGTCCAGCGTCAGGTTCTGGCTGTCGAGGTTGATTTGCAACTGCTCCAGCGTGGTCGCACCCAGCAGCGTGCTGGCAACGAACGGCTGCTGACGCACAAACGCCAATGCCATTTGCGCCGGATTCAGGCCGTGCTTTTGCGCCAGCGCCACGTACTCAGCAACCGCTGCCTGCGCCTGCGGGCCGGTATAGCGGGTGAAGCGACTAAACAACGTGTTGCGTGCGTTAGCAGGTTTTGCGCCATTCAGGTATTTACCCGTCAGCGTACCGAACGCCAGTGACGAATAGGCGAGCAGTTCTACGCCTTCATGTTGGCTGATTTCCGCTAGGCCGACTTCAAAACTGCGGTTTAGCAGGCTGTAGGGGTTCTGAATTGACACGATGCGTGGCAGATCGTGTTTTTCCGCCAGATGCAGATAGCGCATCACGCCCCACGGGGTTTCGTTGGAGACGCCGATGTAGCGAATCTTACCGGCACGCACCTGTTCATTCAGCGCTTCCAGCGTTTCCAGCAGCGTAACGACCGGTTTGTCGTCAGTATATTGCGATTTGTTATCAGTATATTGATAGTTCAGCTTGCCAAAACAGTTGGTCTGGCGCTGTGGCCAATGCAGCTGATAGAGGTCGATATAGTCGGTGTTCAGCCGTTGTAGGCTGGCATCCAGCGCGGCACGGATGATTTTTCTGTCCAGCGCCTGCTGTGGGCGGATGCTGTGATCGTTTCCGCGCACAGGGCCGGAGACTTTGCTTGCCACAATCAGTTTTTCACGGCCGCCACGGGATTTCAGCCAGGAACCGATATAGCTCTCGGTTAACCCCTGTGTTTCCGGGCGTGGAGGAACGGCGTACATTTCTGCTGTGTCAATCAGGTTAACACCTGCGGCAATGGCGTGATCTAACTGGGCATGAGCGTCTGCTTCGCTGTTCTGTTCGCCAAAGGTCATCGTACCAAGACCCAGCACGCTCACTTCTAAAGAACTATGGGGAATACGGTGATATTGCATTGCCAGCTTCCTTATGTCTGAAAATAGCAGGCGTATTTCTCCTCATTTCCGCATGATTTTCTGCGATTCCAATGAGTTTGGGAGAACACACCTGAATTCGACTATAACGAAGCCGTGGCGAGTGGGGAAGTCTCTTCTGTTACCCTTTTGTGGGATTTTGTCAGAGAACGTCGCCCGATGGGGGAAGTGCGGGCTAACGTTGCCGTTAGCGCTGCACGATTTGGGAGACTTGGTCGCTGTTGATCTGTTTCTGATTACCCTGCTCATCGATATAGCTGAGCAGACCGGTATCTTTATCCAGCACGGGTTTTCCCTGCGTCAGAAGCATTTGCCCCTCTTTTGTCGCCATCACGTAGTCGCTGGAACAGCCCGCAAGGGTAAATAATAACGCCAGTGTCACTGCCATTTTCATCCGTACTTTCATCGTATTAACCCATTCATAAATGCAAAAACTTAAGTGAGTCTAGCAAATGGTCGTGAGGGATAACGTAGGAATAATGGAAAAAATGCGTGTTGAGGACGTTAATTTTGTGTAATCAGGCGGCTGCTTGCCGCCTGACTAGGTCGTCTGACGTTTTGATTGCTCGCTATGCGGCGATCAGTGTGCCGTTTTCTCTTTTTACTGCGCAGCAGGTTCAGCGCCTCGACGGACATCGAGAAGAACATGGCGAAGTAGATGTAGCCTTTCGGTACGTGAACGTCGAAGCTTTCCAGAATCAGGGTGAACCCGACCAGGATCAGGAACGACAAGGCCAGCATTTTGACGGACGGATGGCGTTCGACAAACTCGCCGATAGGGCGCGCGGAGAACATCATCACACCAACGGCGATAATGACTGCTGCCATCATAATGAAAAGATGGTCAGACAGGCCAACGGCGGTGATCACCGAGTCCAGGCTGAAGATAATATCCAGCAGCATGATCTGCACAATCGCGCCAAAGAACGAATACACCTTGGAAGTATGGTCTTCTGAACCGCCTTCGACGGTTTCGTGAATTTCCTTGCTCGACTTCCAGATCAGGAAGAGCCCCCCGAAGAACAGAATCAGGTCACGCGTGGAAATTTCGTTGTTGAACGCGGTAAACAGTGGGTCAGTCAAACGCATGACCCAGGCAATAGACGCGAGCAGTCCCAAACGCATCAACATCGCCCCCATCAGCCCGATGCGGCGCGCTTTGTTTTGTTGGGCTTTAGGCAGTTTGGCGACAACCAGAGACAGGAAGATAATGTTATCGATCCCAAGAACGATTTCCAGAATAGTCAGCGTTCCCAATGCCAACCAAGCGTTCGGATCAACAATCCAATCAAACATTATATCAATACACCTTAAACGAAACGTAAACGATATTATACTCTGCCAGCTCGGTGCGTAGGCAAGCGAAAGTGTGATGTCGTAAAGATATACTCGTCATACTTCGTATGTGGTCCATGTGCTGGCGTCCCTTTTGCTCTGGGTCGGCGTCAGGCTTTTCCCAGGTCATATTCCCTTGTCACAACAAGATCAGTGTACGACGAAGTATCGTACTGATGAAGCATAGCCTCATGAAACTCAGTTGCTGAGCTGCATAAAATGGCGAGCCAGCAGTGGCGCGGTAAAGGTTTTTTTCAGGTAGAACCCGCGGGGTAGCGTCAGAATCGGCTGACCAAATTCGCCAATGGCCTCCGTTAAGGCCCGGCTATTTGCCGCTTTGGGGCGTAGCTGTAGCACTTCGCCATGTCGGGCGGTGATGCTTTCTACCTGACCAAGCACGATCAGATCCATCAACTCTTCCCAATCGCAGCGCAGTTGTTCCTCTTCTTCTTCGCTGGGGCTCCAGATCAGCGGCGTACCAATACGGCGTTCCCCTAGTGGAATGTGCCGCGATCCTTCCACCGGAATCCACAGTACCCGCGCGAGCTTGTGTCGTACGTGGCTGCTTTCCCACGTGACGCCGCTGTTGCCTGTCAACGGCGCGACGCAGACGAAGGTGGTTTCCAGCGGTTTACCCTGTTCATCAATCGGAATGGTTTTTAGCTCAACGCCGATGTCGGGGAAATCCTGCTCGGGCTTACTGCCGGCGCTTGCCCCCAGAAAACGCTCCAGCAGAACGCCAATCCAGCCTTTGTCACGTTTCAGGTTAGCGGGAAGGGGCAGGCGAGCGATGTCCGCCAATTCCGCGAGATTATAACCTGCGAGGGATTGTGCGCGTTCCAGCAAGGCTTGCTCGTGTGGCGGCGCAGTCGTGTGAACCGTGGGTGAATTCATAGCGTATCGCTCGATATTTTTCCGCTCAAAAAAAATACAACAGGAAGGGCGTACCCATGCACAGTCTGTAAGGCTGTGGAGAAAAACAATAATAGCATGATTCGTAGCGCTTTTTTTTAGTGTGATGGCGATCACTACACATCGTTTTGCAAACTGTGCACGTATAGCCACCGACAATAAACAGGATCTTACACTAGGTTATCCACAGATTTCTTGGATAACCCACATAAACATGAATTACTGGTTCGATTTACAGCCTTGACTCGCGGTCATTTTGCTGTTTTTGCCTATTTATTGCCTGACTTTGAGGTATTACCTGTGGATAAAAACGACATAGTGCGATCTTTCGCCAATCTTGTGTTGTATGCCATTTGAACAAAAATAAAGGGGGCGATATTACCAATAAGATGGACTGTAATTTTATGAATAAAAAGCACTATTTTTTAATTTACAGTAATATTTTTTCTTCATGAAAAATGAGTTTTACTCACTTCTTCATGGGTTCTGCACAAAGATGTCCACAGAAAAAGTGAATAAATTACGAATTTCAGCCTTCACATGTTTATAACTTTGATCTTATCTGTGGGTTATCTTACTTTTATTAGTATCACATGCTTTCTAAGCAGTGGTTTACCGCCTGACGGGAGTGTGAAACAATCAGGTCATCTTTGCATTGATGTTTATTGAGGTAGTCCGGTGATCGATGATGATGGCTACCGCCCAAACGTTGGTATTGTAATCTGTAATCGGCAGGGGCAGGTGATGTGGGCCCGGCGCTATGGTCAGCACTCCTGGCAGTTTCCGCAGGGGGGAATTAACCCCGGTGAAAGTGCTGAGCAGGCGATGTACCGCGAACTGTTTGAAGAAGTCGGGTTAAGAAAAAAGGATGTGCGCGTACTGGCATCTACCCGAAACTGGTTACGCTATAAATTACCAAAGCGTTTGGTGCGTTGGGATACAAAACCGGTCTGTATCGGCCAAAAGCAGAAATGGTTTTTGCTACAGTTGATGTGTAATGAGTCGGATATCAATATGCAAAGCAGCGGCACGCCGGAATTTGATGGCTGGCGTTGGGTGAGTTACTGGTATCCGGTACGTCAGGTCGTCTCTTTTAAGCGAGATGTGTATCGTCGCGTGATGAAGGAATTTATCAACCCGGTGATACTGCTTCAGGAGAGTGTTGCGGCTCGGGTGGCGACCCCATCCGGTCCCCGGCGAAAAAGAGGGTAATTCAGGCACATTATGCTCACGCGCTTGCGAGAAATTGTCGAAAACGTTGCGGCAACGGCCCGCCTTAGTGATGCGCTGGACATTCTGGTCAATGAGACCTGTCAGGCTATGGACACGGAAGTCTGTTCCATTTATCTGGCCGATCACGATCGTCAATGCTATTACCTGATGGCAACGCGCGGGTTGAAAAAGCCGCGCGGGCGTACGGTGACGCTGGCGTTTGGGCAAGGTATTGTCGGGCTGGTCGGGCAACGTGCCGAGCCTATCAATCTGGCCGATGCTCGCGCGCATCCCAGTTTCAAATATATCCCCGCGGTGAAAGAGCAACATTTCCGCTCTTTTCTTGGCGTTCCCATTATCCACCGTCGCCATCTGCTCGGCGTACTGGTGGTGCAACAGCGTGAACATCGTCAGTTTGATAAAAACGAAGAGTCGTTCATGGTGACGCTGGCCACGCAGATGGCCGCGATTCTTTCCCTTTCACAGATCAAAACGCTCTTCGGTCAATACCGTCAGACTCGCGTTAAAGCGCTGGTGGCCGCCCCCGGCGTGGCGATTGCCCCTGGCTGGCAGGATTGTACCCAGCCTTCTCTGGAGCAGGTTTTTCCTGCATCGAGTCTGGACAGCGAGCGTGAACGCTCCCGCTTAACGCAGGCGTTGGAAGAGGCAACGGCGGAGTTTCGTCGTTTCAGCAAGCGGTTTAGCGCCAGCGCGCAGAAAGAGAGCGCGGCGATTTTCGATTTGTACTCACACTTGCTGAATGATGCGCGACTCAAGCGTGAACTCTTTCAGGAAGTGGATGCCGGCAATGCCGCCGAGTGGGCTGTGAAGCTGGTGATCGAACGTTTTGCCGCGCAGTTTACCAATTTGCAGGATACCTACTTGCGTGAACGGGCGGGCGATCTGCGCGCGCTCGGGCAGCGGCTGCTGTTTCACCTTGATGATAACGCGCAAATCATGGGGCAATGGCCTGAGCGCTTTATCCTCGTGGCGGACGAATTAACGGCGACGCTGTTGGCGGAACTACCGCCAGAGCGGCTGGCGGGCGTTGTTGTGTATGACGGCGCCGCCAACTCGCATGCGGCGATTCTCGTACGGGCGATGGGCATTCCCACGTTGGTGGGCGCGGATATTCAGCCCGGCCTGCTGCACCAGCGTCAGCTGATCATCGACGGCTATCGCGGTGAGCTGTTGGTCGATCCTGAACCCGTGCTGGTACAGGAATACCAGCGCCTGCTGACGGAAGAAAATGAGCTAACCCGTTTGGCCGAAGGCGAAATGGAACAGCCTGCCGTGTTGAAAAGCGGCGAACGTATTCAGGTCATGTTGAATGCGGGGTTAAGTGCCGAACACGAAAAGCGTTTTATCAATCAGGTTGATGGCGTAGGTCTGTACCGTACGGAAATTCCTTTTATGCTGCAAAGCGGTTTTCCGTCCGAAGATGAACAGATGGCGCAATATCAAAGCATGTTGCAGCTTTATCCAACGCGCACGGTGATGCTGCGCACGCTGGATATCGGCGCGGATAAGCCGTTGCCTTATCTGCCTATTAGCGAAGAGAACCCGTGTCTTGGCTGGCGCGGTATTCGGATTACGCTCGATCAACCTGAAATCTTTCTGATTCAGGTGCGCGCGATGCTGCGGGCTAACGCGCATAGTGGCAACCTCAGTATTCTGCTGCCGATGATCAGCAGTCTGGATGAAATCAGTGAAGCGCGTCGCCTGATCGATCAGGCGGCGGGCGAGGTCGAAGAATTACTGGGCTTCCCACAGCCCAAACCGCGGATCGGCATCATGATCGAAGTACCGTCGATGCTGTTCCTGCTCCCTCATCTGGCTTCCCGCATTGATTTTGTTTCGGTTGGCACCAACGATCTGACGCAGTACCTGTTGGCGGTAGATCGCAATAATGCCCACGTGGCATCGCTCTATGACAGTCTGCATCCTGCCATGTTGCAGGCGTTGAATATGATCGCCGTCGAGTGCGAGCGGCATAATATTCCGCTCTCCGTGTGCGGTGAAATGGCGGGAGAGGCGCTCGGCGCACTGCTGCTGACCGGCCTGGGCTATCGTTCGCTCAGTATGAACGGGCGCAGCGTGGCGCGAATTAAATATCTGCTGCGTCAAATTACGCTGGCTGAGTCGCAGGCGTTAGTGCAGCAATTGCTGGGCGCACAAAGCGCGGCGGAAGTCAGGCAGTGGGCGGCGATCTTCATGGAAGAGCGTGGATTAGGCGGCTTAATTCGCGGCGGGCGCTAATTTGACGTGGGGTGATATTGACGGATACATCGAGCTTTAATTGCGAGTAAATGTTTAATAGCGACTCAATGTTTTACAGAACTTTTCCCCTCAGCGGTCAACGAGCGCGGGTGCGTATGCTATGATTCGCCACCGCGGTTCGCAGGAACGGATTCATTCTCCTGCCTTTTGCCTATCAATGACGATCCCGCAAGCAGGGATAACACAATAAAATATGTGGTGAATGATGACGACAAGCTATCTGGCGTTTCCTCAGTTTGATCCAGTGATTTTCTCAATTGGCCCGCTGGCGCTGCACTGGTATGGGCTGATGTATCTGGTGGGTTTTGTATTTGCCATGTGGTTGGCGGTGCGTCGGGCGAATAAACCGGGTAGCGGTTGGACCAAAGATGAAGTCGAAAACATGCTGTACATGGGGTTCCTCGGGGTCTTCGTCGGCGGGCGTTTGGGCTACGTCCTGTTTTATGCCTTCCCGTCATTTCTTGAAAACCCGCTCTATCTTTTCAAAGTCTGGGATGGCGGTATGTCGTTCCATGGCGGCTTAATGGGTGTGATCTGCGTCATGCTGTGGTTCGCGCATCGCACTAAACGCCATTTCTTTCAGGTCGCTGATTTTATTGCCCCTCTGATTCCTTTCGGGCTGGGCGCTGGCCGCTTGGGCAACTTCATCAACGGCGAACTGTGGGGACGCGTGACGACCGATACGCCGTGGGCCATGCTGTTCCCTGGTTCGCGCAGCGAAGATATGATGCTGGCCGTCAGTAATCCGCAGTGGCAGGCGATTTTCAATCAGTACGGCATGCTGCCGCGTCATCCTTCCCAGCTGTATCAAATGATGTTGGAAGGCGTGGCACTGTTTATTATTCTGAATCTCTTTATTCGTAAGTCCCGGCCGATGGGCAGCGTCTCTGGGCTTTTCCTGATCGGTTACGGCACGTTCCGTATTATCACCGAATTCTTCCGCCAGCCGGATGCGCAACTGGGTCTGTTTGGCGACCTGTTCAGCATGGGGCAAATCCTGTCGCTGCCGATGGTGATCGCCGGTATTCTGATGATGGTCTGGGCCTATCGCCGTCAGCCCGCACAGCAATAATCCGCTGTCCTTCTTTAATATTTGTGGTGAGGTAGTATGAAACAGTATCTGGATCTGATGAAAAAAGTGCTTGAAGAGGGCACGCCGAAGGCCGACCGTACTGGCACGGGCACGCGTTCCATTTTCGGCCATCAGATGCGTTTCAACTTGCAGGACGGGTTTCCGCTGGTTACCACCAAAAAATGCCACCTGCGTTCGATTATCCATGAACTGCTCTGGTTCCTGAACGGCGATACCAATGTTGCTTATCTGCATGAAAACAAAGTCAGTATTTGGGATGAATGGGCAGATGAGAACGGCGATTTGGGGCCGGTTTACGGTAAGCAGTGGCGTTCGTGGGGAGCCGCAGACGGCCGTCAGATCGACCAGTTGAAGAATGTTCTGACCCAGTTGAGACAGGATCCAGATTCTCGCCGCATTATCGTGTCCGCCTGGAACGTGGGTGAGCTGGACAAAATGGCGTTGGCACCGTGCCACGCGTTTTTCCAGTTCTATGTGGCGGATGGCAAACTTTCTTGCCAGCTTTATCAGCGCTCGTGCGATATCTTCCTTGGCCTGCCGTTCAACATCGCCAGCTATGCGCTGCTGGTGCACATGGTGGCGCAGCAGTGCGATCTGGACGTCGGTGATTTCGTCTGGACCGGCGGTGACACGCATCTGTACAACAACCATCTGGAACAGACGCAATTGCAGCTGAGTCGTGAGCCGCGCGCGCTGCCTAAACTGGTGATTAAGCGCCGCCCGGATACGCTGTTCGATTACCGCTTCGAAGATTTTGAAATCGAGGGATACGATCCGCATCCTGCCATCAAAGCGCCCGTAGCCATCTAAAACTTCCCCACCTTTTTCAGGGCCGCGTCATGCGGCCCTTTGTTATTTCTCTTCGTGCAACGGGCCTACCACTTCCTAAACCTACCGTGTGTGAAAATCAATCGTTTCGAATATTGTGATTTTCGTTTATTTCGATTAGTATTGATTTTAACGGTGTTAGCCCTTGGATCTGATATAGCTACTCTGAAACTTACGAACTTACGAACTTACGAACTTACGAACTTACGAACTTACGAACTTACGAACTTACGAACTTACGAACTTACGAACTTACGAACTTACGAACTTACGAACTTACGAACTTACGAACTTACGAACTTACGAACTTACGAACTTACGAACTTACGAACTTACGAACTTACGAACCGAAGAACGCTGGAATACTTGATGAAAAATACTCCTCTAAATAGTTTGAGCCTTCCGGCTCCAAAAGAAATGGAGGCCGCTATCCGTGGACAAAGGCAGCTTGCAGCCTGCCTGTCTACGAAGCTGGAAACACAGGAAATTTCGATTCAGGATGCGCATGATATTGCCCATCAGATCGAGTTGCCTACCTCAGCACTCACGCTTTTGATGAGCATCCTTGGCGAACTGGCGGCGGGTAATGCTGTCCAGATTGTCCCCGTGCAGGCTGAGTTAACGACACAAGAAGCGGCAAATATTCTGAATGTTTCACGGCCACATATGGTGAAGCTTTTGGAAGAAGGCCATCTTCCTTTCCATAAAACAGGTCGTCATCGCCGCGTGCTTTTGCTGATTTGATGCAATACAAAGAACAGCGTGAAAATGAAAGTATGCAAGCCATGCAGGAGCTGACAGACCGAAGTCAGGAACTCGGGTTTTACTAATGAATCACTCCCCTATCCCGTGGTACTTGATGCGTTACGGGATTTGCTCATGCATCTTGGTTTAACAGGGCTATATCAGCCAAAGTGGACGGCACTAATTCAGGAAGAGTGGCAGCGAAATTTGTTGCTAAATAATGCAGACGTAACGATGGATAAACTCAGGAACATTGAGCATTTGATGAATAAGGCATTACCTGATGCCAATGTGACTGGTTTCGAACAACTTATCCCTGCTCTGGTTTTACCTGATGCGGATGATCGACATGTATTGGCCGCTGCAATACGCGCTAATGCAGAAGTTATCGTCACTGCGAATCTTAAAGATTTTCCAGCAACGGCACTTTCCGAGTTTGCGGTGGAAGCAATGCACCCAGACGAATTCATTGCCGACTTATTTGATCTCAATTCTGCACTGGTGCTTAAAGCCGTTCGAACTTCGCGCACAGCCTTCAGAAAGCCTCCATTTGATGTGGACGAGTATCTGGATTGTCTCCTGCGTCAGGGGCTACCTATGACGGTAAAAGAATTGGATGCGTATCGAGCATTGATTTAACTATATACCCTATCAGACGGTGTCTTCCATACAAGCAGGCGCCGTTTTTCATTGTACTTTCCCTACCTCCCCGCACGTTTTTTCTGTTGTTACATCATTGCAGTAAAACATTGCGAGCCGCTACGTATAACACCGTTAACGCGCTGTTTTTACAGATAAGACTCACTATCCTGACGCCATGAAAATAGGGAATCGACAACAGCGGGGGTTTACCTTGCTTGAACTTTTAGTGGTGCTGACGATCGTGGCGCTGATGGCAGGTGGCGGCCTGCATGGCTGGATTCAATATCAGCAGGCTATTCGTCTGGAGCAGAGTGCGCAGCAACTGCTGGATTTTTTGAGTCGGGTTCAGGCGAATGCCTACTGGCATAACGAAACCCGCACCGCGAAGCTTATACCGCAGGGAGATCTATGGTGCATGGTGGCAGGTCAGAATGAGAAACAGGCGGAGGAAACGTGCCGTGAGAACCATCCAGGGCAGTTCGTTCGCCGTGCGCAGGAGGTCGTGCTGGCAAAATCCACCAGTAACGTTTTACGTTCTTTGGCTTGCGTAACGCCGCTCAGGCTGGGCACATCTCGCTGTCGAATTCTGCGGGCCAGCTGCGTCTCATCATCTCGGTGAGGGGACGTATGCGTCTGTGCAGCGAATCGCAAGTTGTTCTGGTGATTCCCCTATGTTGATAGCCATGACGTTGAGACAACCAAGGCCGAGGTGTAAGCAACGCGGCTTCACTTTGCCGGAAATCCTGTTAGCGCTGAGTTTAGGTAGTTTGATTATGCTGTCGGCGGCGCAGCTCTACCCTCTGTTGCGTGGTCAAAGTCAGGACAGTGCACAGCTTTTTCGGCTGGAGCAGTTGTTTAGTCAGGTCGCGATGGGGATTGAGAAAGACATCCGTCGGGCTGGTTTTTGTGCGGGTGCCTGTCAGGGCAAGGCGATCAGTATGGGGAATTATCCGGGCGAGGCAGAAAACAGCTGTCTGAATGTCTCTTACGATCTGAACCGGAATGGGGCTTGGGATGGCGGGGAACAACAGGATGCGGAATCTTTTGGCTATCGCCTGCGCGCTCGATCGTTGGAAATTCAGAGCGGGGCGCACAATTGTCAGGGAGACCGATGGGAAAAGTTGTTTGATCCGCAGGAAGTCGTACTTACGCTGTTCCGGTTACAGCGTTTGGCTACGCAAAATGGTGTGGCGCTGTATGAATTGCAACTGGCGGGATACTGGGCGAAACGCCCTGCCGTTAAGCAACATATCGTCCGCCTGATACTGGGACGTAACCAATGAAGCAAGGATTGCAAAGGGAAGCGGAACGCTGCCTATGGTGTTGCTGATTGCCGCTATCGGCCTGTTGTTGATGTCTGGTTTGCAACGTCAGCTTGATACTGCCATTCAGGTGGGAAACGATGAACGACATTATCTGCGGGCGTTCAATCAGGCACTGTCCTCGCTGAACTGGGGAAGAGGGCTGCGTTGGCGTGCACTAACAGAAAGCTGGCAGTGTCAGCAACTGTCGGCAGAACAGCTCGTGGTGTGCCTGCGGGCGGCCTCGGATGGTGGGCAAGGCGTACTGCGCGGTGAAGGGATACTCCCTGCTTCGGCACGACCGCTGAGGCTGTACCAGCGGGTGTCATTTTTGACGCTGTCGTCGGGTCAGATCGCTATTCAACCCTTGGGTAACGGCTGGCTGGATTTTTGCCCTGATAAGGAGGTGACGCGCTGTGATGCAACGGAATAGCGCAGTGAACAAGGGAGTCGTGAGTCACCAATCCGGTTTTAGCCTGCCGGAGACGCTGGTGGCGGCGCTGCTGTTTGCCGTGTCGCTGATGGGGTTGCTGCAATATCACCAGATTTTACAGCAGTCATTTCAGCATCAGTGGCAGCAGCGTCAGGCCTGGCGGTTTGCGATACAGCAGTTGGAGGCCTATGAAGCGGGTGTACCATATCATCCGTTCGCTCTTGATAATGTGGCGTCTCTTTTGAGTAAACACTGGCAGTTTAGTGTGTCAGAGCAGTTACAGAGCCCAGAATGCCGTCAGGTAACGGCAAGAGTCATGACGCCACGTCGCTATCAGGCTACACTAAACCGTTGGTTTTGCCGAACGCCGCCTGTTTAGTCGGCGTGCTTGGGTAAACCATGAATTATCAATCGTAAGCCGCGGCGAGCAGGAGCCAGAATGTTTAGAATCTATCACTCCAATCAGTTGGATATCTTGAAAAGACTGATGGTTGAGTTGATAAAACGTCAGCCGCTTGCCGATCCCTTCCAGCAGGAAGTGATTTTGGTGCAAAGTCCGGGGATGGCGCAGTGGTTGCAAATTGAATTGGCCGGGCACTTCGGTATTGCCGCCAATATCCAATTCCCGCTGCCCGGTGTTTTCTTGTGGAATATGTGTCGCCACGTGCTGCCTGATATTCCAAAAGAAAGCGCCTTCAGCAAGGATGCGATGACGTGGAAGCTCATGCATTTGCTGCCCGATTTACTGGAACAACCTGATTTTTCGGCACTTAACCACTATCTGCAGGATGATGATAACCAGCGTAAGCTGCATCAGCTTGCCGGGCGCGTAGCGGATCTTTTCGATCAATACCTGATTTATCGCCCCGAGTGGATCAAGGCATGGCAAGAAGGGAAACAGGTTGACGATCTCGGCGGGAACCAACTGTGGCAGTCCGCGCTGTGGCGTGCGTTGGTGGACTACACGCGTGAACTGGCACAGCCCGAATGGCACCATGCGATTCTGTATCAACGCTTTATTAATGCGTTAGAGCAGGCAAAAACATGTCCGAAAGGCCTGCCGCCACGCGTTTTTATCTGTGGTATCTCGGCGTTACCTCCCATCTATCTACAGGCGTTGAACGCACTGGCGCGGCACATTGACGTGCATCTGCTATTTACCAACCCTTGCCGCCATTACTGGAGTGACATTCAGGACTATAAGTTTCTGGCGAAGCTAAAAGCTCGCAGCCGCCGCTTACATCGTTTTGACGGCGACTCGGCTGAGGAAACTCGTCTGCTCTTTCGCGATCCCTCACAGGCAGAAACGCTGTTCAACGATGACGGTAAACAGTCGATTAATAATCCGCTGCTGGCATCGTGGGGAAAGCTGGGGCGCGATAATCTTTATCTGCTAGCTGAACTGGATAACGTGCAGGAGATCGACGCCTTTGTTGAGTCTGATGGCGAAAATCTGCTGCAAACCTTACAGCGCGATATTCTTGAACTGGAAGACCACGCGGTGGTGGCCGTCAGCCACGAAACACAGAACACGAGCACGCAAAAACGCCTGCTGGCACTCGACGACCGTTCGGTTGATTTTCACGCCTGCCATAGTCCGCAACGTGAGGTTGAAGTGCTTCACGATCGGCTGCTAGCCATGATGGCAGACGATCCTGAGCTGATGCCGCGTGACGTCATTGTGATGATGGCGGACATCGACAGCTATACGCCGTTTATTCAGGCGGTGTTTGGCAACGCGCCAGATAACCGCTACCTGCCTTTTGCCATCTCCGATCAGCGTGCGCGACATGCGCATCCCGCCTTGCAGGCGGTCATCAGCCTGCTGGATTTACCGACAAGCCGTTTTACGGCGGAACAGGTTCTGGCATTGCTTGAAGTCCCCGCGCTGGCTGCCCGTTTCGGTATTCAGGAAGAAGGGCTACGGCGTCTGCGCCTGTGGGTGGTGGAATCCGGCGTGCGCTGGGGATTGGATGACGACAACGTGCGCGATCTCATGTTGCCGCCGACGGGCCAGCATACGTGGCGTTTCGGTCTGACGAGAATGCTGCTGGGTTATGCGATGGACAGTCAGGTCGGCGACTGGCAGGGCGTGCTGCCTTACGATGAATCCAGCGGATTGATTGCGGAACTGGCTGGTCAACTGGCCGAACTGCTGATGCAGATTCATCAGTGGCGTCAGCGCTTGTCTCAACCGCGCGTGCTTGTCGACTGGCTACCGCTATGTCGAGAGTTGATCGAAACTTTCTTTGATGCTGACAGCGAGACCGAAGCAGCGCTGGCGTTAGTTGAAAAACAGTGGCAGTACGTGATTGGCATGGGCACGATGGCGCATTATCCACAGCAGGTGCCGATTTCCCGATTACGTGATGAATTGTCGCGGCGTCTCGATCAGGAACGGCTCAGCCAACGTTTTCTGGCCGGTGCGATCAACTTTTGTACGCTGATGCCGATGCGTTCTATCCCGTTCAAGGTTGTGTGCTTGCTGGGGATGAATGATGGTGTCTATCCCCGAACGCTGCCGCCGCTCGGGTTCGATCTAATGGGGCGGAAGATCAAACGCGGCGATCGTAGCCGACGTGACGATGACCGCTACCTGTTCCTTGAAGCGCTGCTATCGGCGCAGCACAAACTTTATATCAGCTATATCGGGCGCTCGATTCAGGATAATACACGCCGCTATCCTTCCGTATTGGTGAGCGAACTGACGGAATATATCGCGCAAAGTTACGTCTTGCCGGGCGATGAAACGCTGGATATCGATAGCAGCGCTGAGCGGGTGGTGAAGCACCTCTGCCGCGAACATAGCCGCATGCCTTTCGATGCGGATAACTTTCTGCCAGCACCGCAGCCATTGAGCTTTGCGGCAGAGTGGCTGGCGGCGGCGAATCGAAAAGGGGAAGCCCAGCCTGATTTCGATCGTGAAGCGCTGTCCGAAAGAACAACGGATAGCGATGTCAGCCTAGACGATCTGAAGCGTTTTTATCGTCATCCTGTGCGAGCCTTTTTTCAACTGCGGCTTGGCGTGAGTTTCATGCTACACAGCGATGAGCTATTGGATGAAGAGCCCTTTGTCGTTGATAGCCTTAACCGCTACCAATTGAATAGTGAGTTGCTTAATACCTTGATTAATGAAGGTGATACGGAAAAACTGTATCGTCGTGCCAGAGCTGCGGGTGAGCTTCCCTATGGCGCGTTCGGTGAAATTTACTGGCAGGAACAACAGCAGGATATGGCGCAGCTGGCGGCGCGCGTGCGTGATGAGTTAACGCCCTCGCTGTCGGTGAGCCGGGAAGTGGATATCCTCCTTGACGGTGTGCGCATCAGCGGCTGGTTGAATCAGGTGCAGCCGGATGGTTTGTTACGCTGGCGCCCCGGCACGCTTTCCATGAAAGATGGCATTACGCTGTGGTTGGAACATCTGGCCTATTGTGCGACCGGTGGGCAAGGCGAAAGCCGGTTGTATGGGCGGGAAGATACCGCGTGGCGCTTTGCAGCCTTGTCGGAAACGCAGGCCAGAGAACATCTTGCTCTCATGCTGAATGGGTATCGTCAGGGAATGAGCAAGCCGCTGTTATTGCTCAATAAAGCAGGGAGCGCCTGGCTGGCTGAATGTTATGATCGTGAAAGCGATAGCCTGCGCTCGGATGAAGAGACGCAAAACAAAGCGCGTGCCCGTTTACTGCAGGCTTGGCAGGGCAATATGGGAATGCGGGGTGAAGGCGAGGATTATTACCTGCAACGCATTATCCGTGAGTTGGATGAAAACGAATGAATGAGGTGATTGAAGCGGCGCAAATCTGGCTACTGCCACCGTTCCGCTCTAATCTGGCATGATGAGTTTTTTGGGGTAATGCCCGAGTTGATTTCGAGGTGCGAGAAGATAACGCACTGCAACGTGAAAAGTGATGGATATGAGGTTGGAGAATTGCATGCGTAAACAGTGGGTCTGGATTACCGGGTGGTTTCTTTTATTCACATTCTGGCTTCCGGCGAGTTGGGCAGAGACGGGCTGGCAGCCGCTGGCTCAGACCATTCGAAAAAGCGAAAAAGATCCGCGGCAATATCAGGCGATTAAACTGGATAACGGAATGACCGTTCTGCTGGTTTCCGATCCGCAGGCACCCAAATCGTTGGCATCACTGGCGTTGCCTATTGGCTCGCTGGACGATCCGAATAATCAACTGGGATTGGCGCACTACCTCGAACACATGGTACTGATGGGATCGAAACGTTACCCAGAGCCGGAAGCGCTGTCCGAGTTTTTGAAAAACATGGCGGCAGCCACAACGCCAGCACGGCGTCTTACCGCACGGCGTTTTATCTCGAAGTAGAAAATGATGCGCTGCGGCCAGCGGTCGATCGCATGGCCGATGCGATTGCGGAGCCGCTGCTCGATCCGGTGAATGCCGATCGTGAGCGTAACGCGGTGAATGCGGAATTAACGATGGCGCGTTCGCGTGACGGTCACCGTATGGCGCAGGTAGGTGCAGAGACGCTGAACCCGGCGCACCCGAGCGCGCGTTTTTCGGGGGAATCTTGAAACCCTGAGCGATAAGCCCGGCAGCAAACTGCATGATGAGTTGGTGAAGTTTTATCAGAAATATTACTCGGCCAACTTGATGAAAGGGGTGATTTACAGTAATCAACCTCTGCCTGAACTGGCGAAACTGGCGGCCGACACATTCGGGCGCATTGCCAATCACAACGCCAGCGTTCCTGCGGTTACCGTTCCTGTCACGACGGAGAAGCAGCGCGGCGTAATGATTCACTATGTTCCTGCGCAGCCGAGAAAACAGCTGCGTATTGAGTTTCGCGTCAGCGATATTAGCCAGGAGTTTCGCAGCAAGACGGATACCTACATTAGCTATCTGATCGGCAACCGCAGCCAGAATACGCTTTCTGACTGGCTGCAAAAGGAAGGGCTGGTTGAGTCTATCGGTGCGGGTTCTTCCCCGATCATCGACCGTAACGGCGGTATGTTCGCTATTTCGGCCTCGCTGACCGATAAAGGTCTGGCACAGCGTGATGAAGTGATCGCTGCGATATTCCGTTATCTGCAACAAATCCGCACTGAGGGGATTCAGCAGCGCTATTTTGATGAGATTGCACGCGTTCTGGATCTGG
The DNA here is from genome assembly GCA_021907015.1 of Pectobacterium sp. PL152. Taxonomy (GTDB): domain Bacteria; phylum Pseudomonadota; class Gammaproteobacteria; order Enterobacterales; family Enterobacteriaceae; genus Pectobacterium. Next base: position 3,659,617 of record CP091064.1, read on the forward strand.
ATTTCCGCTACCCGTCCATCAGCCGTGATATGGACTACATCGAATGGTTGGTGGATACCATGCTGCGTGTGCCGGTCGAACATACGCTGGACGCGCAGTATGTTGCGGATCGCTACGATCCGAAGGCTATCGCCGCACGTCTGGATGAAATGACGCCGCAGAACGCACGCGTCTGGGTCATCAGTCCGAATGAGCCGCATAATAAAGTGGCCTATTTTGTCGATGCACCGTACGAGATGGATAAAATTCCGTCGGCGACATTCGCAAAATGGAAAACGCTGGGGCAGAACATGTCACTGTCGTTGCCGACAATCAATCCGTATATCCCCGATGATTTTTCCCTGATCAAAGCCGATAAGGCGATGACTAAGCCGACGCTCCTGCTGAATCAGCCGGGGTTACGCGTGCTGTATATGCCAAGCCACTACTTCGCCGATGAACCGAAAGCGGAAATCACGCTGTTTCTGCGGAATCAGGAAGCGCGCAGTACCGCCCGTAATCAGGTGCTGTTTGCGTTAAATGATTATCTGGCGGGACTGGCATTGGATGAACTCAGCTATCAGGCCTCGGTTGGTGGCATCAGTTTCTCCACCCGCAGCAATGATGGTCTGGTGATTAACGCCAATGGCTATACCCAGCATTTGCCACGGCTGCTACTGACGTTGGCGGATGGCTACGCCTCCTTTACCTCGACGGAAGCACAGCTGGAACAGGCGAAATCCTGGTACATACAGCAGTTGGATGCGGTAGAGAAATCAAAAGCCTTTGAACAGGCGTTACAGCCGGTTCAGGCGATATCGCAACTGCCTTACTTCGAGCGCGCAGAACGTCGTAACCTGCTGAAGGATATCCGCTTACAGGATGTGGTTAACTACCGCAAAGATCTGCTGCAAAAAGCCACGCCGGAAATGCTGGTCGTCGGCAATCTGGCACCAGAGAAAGTCACCGAGCTAGCGAACACGCTGAAAGCGCATTTGAAGGCCGATGGTGAAAATCTGTCGCGCAGCGATGATGTCAAAGTCAGTAAGACACAGCTTGCTAATCTACAGCGTCCAGGCAGCAGCACGGATTCTGCGTTAGCGGCGGTGTATGTACCGACGGGGTATTCAGAAACGCAGAGTACGGCATACAGCTCTGTGCTGGGACAGATCGTCCAGCCTTGGTTCTATAGCCAATTGAGAACAGAAGAGCAGTTGGGCTATGCCGTGTTTGCCTTCCCGACGTCTGTTGGCAGACAGATGGGCATTGGCTTCCTGCTGCAAAGTAATAGCAAGCAGCCAGCTTATCTCTATCAGCGCTATGAAGATTTTTACCTGAAAGCGCAAAAACGGCTGCGTGAAATGAGTGAAGAAGAATTTGCGCAGTATAAACAAGGCGTGATGAATGAACTGAATCAGCGCCCGCAAACCTTAGGCGAAGAAGCTGGCCGACTGCGTAAAGATCTGGATCAGGAAAACTTTGCTTTTGACTCGCGTGAGAAACTGCTCGAACAAATCAAACCGCTGACGGTGACGCAAGTGGCCGATTTCTTCCAACAGGCGCTGAAGCCAGAAGGTCTGGCTATTCTGTCGCAGGTGTCCGGTAGCCATCATGGTAAAGCGGACTATGCCGCACCGAAGGGATGGCACACCTACGCGGATGCGTCTTCGCTGCAGAAAACGTTACCGCGTGACAAAGCGCCTGCGATGATCCCTGCGCCAGCCGCAGATACTACAGCATCGGAAGCTGTCGGTAAGGTCTCAGCAGAATGACAAGCGCCGCGCCGCAATCATTAGACGTCATGACGTTGCCGCTCTTGGGGAGCGGCTGATTGAGGCGTCGGCCGGAACAGGGAAAACCTATACGCTGGCGGCGCTTTACCTGCGCCTGCTGTTGGGGCTGGGTAAGCAAGCCGCATATCCACGTCCGCTACTGGTCGAGGAGATTCTGGTTGTGACCTTTACGGAGGCCGCGACCGAAGAGCTGCGGGAGCGTATTCGTGCCAGAATCCACGCCTTGCGCATTGCCTGCCTGCGTAAAAGCGCGCAGGGGGAGGTGGCGGAAAAGCCCAAAGATGCTTCGCTAGCGCAGCTGCTGGCGGAGATTTCTGACCATTGCGATGCGGCCGACGTCTTGCTGGCGGCCGAACGGCAAATGGACGAGGCGGCGATCTACACGATCCACGGTTTCTGCCAGCGTATGCTCAGTACCAATGCGTTTGAGTCTGGTGTGCTTTTTGAACAGGTGCTGATAGAAGATGAGCAGCCGCTGCGCCGTCAGGCCTGTGCCGACTTTTGGCGTCGTTATTGCTATCCGTTGCCGGTAGAGGTCGCACGTATTGTCGGTCTGGAGTGGAAAGGGCCGGAAAACCTGCTGGTCGATCTGGCTCCCTATCTGCACGGTGAAGCGCCTGCATTTCGCTTGATGCCAGAAGAGGACGAAACGTTGCAGAGCCGCCATGAGAAGATCGTGGCGACGATAGACGCGTACAAACAACGCTGGCTGGCGTCAGCAGGGGATCTGGAAGCGTTGATTAGCGCTTCTGGCGTCGATAAACGCAGCTACAGCAGTAAGCATCTACCCAACTGGCTACAGAAAGTCACGCTGTGGGCAGAACAGCAGCCGACGCTGGATTACCAACTGCCGAAGGATCTGGTACGGTTTTCCCAGCAAGCGCTCATTGAAAAGACGAAGAAAGGGGAACCGCCCGTTCATGTCCTCTTTGAGGAAACAGAGCGGTTGCTTGCCACACCGCTGTCGCTGCGTGATTTAGTGATTGTGCGTGCACTGTCGGCGATCCGGGAGTCAGTGAGCGAGGAAAAGCGGCAGCGTGCAGAGCTAGGGTTTGACGATCTGCTGAGCCGTCTGGATGTTGCGCTGCAACAGCCGGGCGGGGAACGGCTTGCCAGTGCCATTCGCGAACGCTATCCGGTGGCGATGATCGATGAATTTCAGGATACAGACCCTCAGCAATACCGTATTTTTCGGGCGCTGTATGTCGGGCAGCCGCAGTGTGGGCTGCTGTTGATCGGTGACCCTAAGCAGGCTATTTATGCGTTTCGCGGTGCGGATATTTTTACCTATATGCACGCGCGCGGAGAAGTGGCTGCGCATTATACGCTGGGCACGAACTGGCGATCGTCGCACCAGATGGTACATGGTGTTAATCGTCTGTTTGAACGCCTCGACTCTCCTTTTATTTTTCAAAACATCCCGTTCCTGCCGGTCAAGCCTGCCGAATCTAAGCGCGGTTTGCTGTTTGAGGTTGCCGGGAAGCCCCAGCCTGCGCTGCAATTCTGGCTAACGGGCTCAGAACCGATTGGCATTGGAGATTATCAGCAGCAGATGGCACGCCAGTGTGCGGCGCAGATTCGTGACTGGCTGGCGGCCAGCCAGCGTAATGAAGCCTGGTTGGTTACCGATGATTCCCGGCGTTTGGTCAAGGCATCCGACATGAGCGTGCTGGTGCGTAGCCGACGTGAAGCCTCGTTGATTCGTGACGCGCTGAGCCGTTTGTCCATTCCCTCAGTCTATCTGTCTAATCGCGACAGCGTATTCAGCACGCCGGAAGCCAGCGATATGTTGTGGCTGCTGCAGGCGGTGCTGGCGCCGGAACAGGAGCGCACGTTACGCAGCGCGATGGCGACGGCTCTGATGGGGCTGGATGCCGGGCAGGTTGATGCTTTAGGGCAAAGCGAAGCCACGTGGGATGCGCTGGTGGATGAGTTTGCGGGCTATCGCACGTTGTGGCGCCAGAAAGGTGTGCAGCCCATGCTGCGTGCGCTGATGAGCCAACATCAGTTAGCGGAGAACCTGTTGGCGAGCGCGGAAGGGGAACGCCGTCTTACCGATATTCTGCATATCGGTGAGTTGTTGCAGGATGCCTCGGCAACGCTCGACAGTGAACACGCGCTGGTACGCTGGCTATCGCAACAGATTGTTCAGCCGAATCCGCAGGCAGAGAACCAGCAGCTACGTTTGGAAAGCGATCGTCATCTGGTGCAGATCGTGACGATCCATAAATCGAAAGGGTTGGAGTATCCACTGGTGTGGCTGCCTTTCATTAGCCACTTCCGCGTGCAGGATCAGGGGATTTATCACGATCGCGAGAGCTATCAGGCCGTGTTGGATCTGCAAAATCATGAAGAAAGTCAGACGCTGGCGGAAGAAGAGCGGCTGGCGGAAGACTTACGTTTACTGTATGTCGCGCTGACCCGCTCTATTTATCACTGTAGCGTGGGCGTCGCGCCGATTCAGCGGTCACGTAAAAAGACGGCAGCAGTGATATGCACCAGAGCGCCCTGGGTTATTTACTCCAGCGCGGTAAAGAAGCCGAGGTCGCCACGTTAGTCAGTGAGTTAGAAGGCATGGTCGGTGACGGTGTCGCATTGACACCGCTACAGGCGGCGGAAGAGCAGCGCTGGCAGCCGGATAGACCTGAATTGGCAGAGCTGCGGGCTCGCCACATTGAACGCCAACTGCGCGACGGCTGGCGAGTCACCAGCTATTCGGGGCTTCAGCAACATGGTACTGCAAGCGCGCAGGATCTGGTGCCGCGTCTGGATATTGAAGCGATAGGTGAACGTCAGGAAACGGATGAAGCCCAGCTGACGCCGCATACGTTCCCACGTGGCGCGAGTCCGGGGACGTTTTTGCATAGCCTGTTTGAAACGCTGGATTTCACTCAGCCCGTTGATGATGACTGGCTGGCCGAGCAGTTGCAGCTACAGGGGTTTGAAGCCCACTGGCAACCCGTGTTGAAGACATGGATGGATACGCTTTTGCATACGCCGCTTAACGAGCAGGGGATGACTCTGTCGGCGCTGGATAATGCAGATAAGCAGGCTGAATTACAGTTCTATATCCCGATCGAGGCCCCGATACAGGCGGCGCAGCTTGATCGGCTGGCAAAGCATCACGATCCACTCTCTGCTCGCTGCCCGGCACTCTCTTTTCAGCAGGTGAAAGGCATGCTGAAAGGGTTTATCGATCTGGTGTTCCGCTGGGAAGGGCGCTATTACCTGCTGGACTACAAATCCAATTGGCTCGGCCCTGATGCCAGTGCGTACACCCAAACGGCCATGATGCAGTCGATGGCCGAACACCGGTATGACCTGCAATACCAGCTCTATACGCTGGCTTTGCATCGCTATCTCCGTCACCGCATTGCGGATTACGACTATGAGCGTCATTTTGGCGGCGTGTTTTATCTGTTTTTACGCGGCGTTGAGGAGTCTCACCCCGGCAATGGCATCTTTGCTTGTCGTCCCTCCGCTGAATTTGTTTTCGGGCTTGATATGCTTTTCAAGGGAAAGACGCCTGACGATGCTGATACAGGAATTCCCTCATGATTGCCTTACTTGAAACGGCACTGGCGCGACGGCTGCTGCGCCCGCTGGATATTCAGTTTGCCAGAATGCTGGTGGATGAGACGCAGCCCGAGTTGCTGCTAGCCGCCGCTTGTCTTAGCGCGCATTCGGGGCGGGGCATGTGTGTTTACCGCTGGAGAATTTGCAGGCACAAACGCTGTTTGACGGTCGCGATCCTGAGCTGGCGCAACAGCTGCTTACGGAGGCAGGGCTAAACACGGTTTCCGCATGGCAGCAGCGTTTGCTGGCATCTGATGCCGTCAGCGACGGCAGCTTGTCGACGCCGCTGGTGTTGCAAGGAGAAAAGCTTTATTTACAGCGCAGCTGGCAGAGTGAGGGCCGTGTGGCGCGGTTTATCGCCAGCGAACGCGATACGCTACTTGTTGATGAACCTGCGACTCGGGCAGTGTTGGAGCGGTTGTTTCCTGATACGGGCGAAGCGGTTGACTGGCAGAAAGTCGCCGCCGCCGTCGCATTGACGCGCCGTATTGCGATTATTTCTGGCGGGCCGGGTACGGGAAAAACCACGACGGTCGCCAGGCTGCTGGCTGCGTTGATTGAGCTGAATACGGGAGAAGCGTTACGTATTCAATTAGCCGCACCGACTGGGAAAGCGGCGGCGCGACTCACGGAGTCGCTGGGGCAGGCCCTGCATCGTCTGGCTGTGGAACCTCAGCAGCGGGATGCGTTTCCTCAGGAAGCGACAACGCTGCACCGGCTCTTGGGTGCGGTGACGGATAGCCAGCGCCTGCGCCACAATCAGGACAATCCGCTGCATCTGGATGTGTTGATTGTGGATGAGGCGTCGATGGTCGATCTGCCGATGATGGCAAATGTGATCGCCGCGCTTCCGCCACACGCCAGAATTATCTTTCTGGGCGATCGCGATCAGTTGGCGTCCGTCGAAGCGGGTGCGGTGTTGGGCGATATCTGCCGTTTTGCCGAGGCGGGCTATAGCCGCACGCGGGCGCAGCAGTTGCAGCGGCTGACGGGCTGTAAGCTGGATGAAAGCGGCCCTGAAGGGCAGACGACGGTCAGTGACAGTATCTGTCTGTTGCGCCGGAGCTACCGTTTCGATCCGCATTCTGGTATTGGCCAACTGGCGCTGGCGGTGAACGGCGGCGATGATGCTCGCGTGCGTGCGGTGCTGAACGGCGAGTTTGCTGATATCACCTGTAGTCCATTAGCTGAGGCTGAAGAGTATCAGTCCATGCTGACACAGTGTGTTGAAGGGTATCGCGATTATCTGCAACTGATTGCTGCGGGAGCCTCGCCGGATGCCGTGCTGCTTGCCTTCCAGCGCTATCGCCAGCTGTGCGCGCTGCGCGAAGGGCCGTTTGGCGTCGCAGGGCTGAATCAGCGCATCGAGCAGGCTTTGCATCAGGCTGGGTTGATTCAGCGCAGCCGTAATCCGCTTAACCGCTGGTATCCCGGCCGACCGGTCATGATTGAACGGAACGATGCTGCTTTGGGTCTGTTCAATGGTGATATCGGTATCGCTATGATAGGGGAAAGCGGTGAGCTACGCGTGTTTTTCCCTTGCCGAATGGCGAAACCAAAGACGTTACGTCAAGCCGTTTGCCGCCGCACGAAACGGCCTATGCGATGACGGTACATAAATCGCAAGGGTCGGAGTTCGATCATACCGCGCTGGTGTTGCCGAACCACTATTTGCCGGTGCTGACGAGGGAGCTGGTGTATACCGCCATCACCCGTGCGCGCCAGCGTTTGTCTCTCTATACCGACATCAAGATCCTCTGTCGTGCGGTGAAGACGCCAACGCAGCGCTATAGCGGTTTGGAAGAGCGAATCAGCGCGTTAATGGCACGTTCTTGAGAGCATACTGCTTATAGTGAACTGTTTTGATGAGATATTAACGTCAGGCAGATTCGCGCTCAATCAGTGAAAACCAATATCCACGATGGGGAGGACACGCTTTTCCCCTCAATCTTTTCTGCCAGCATTGTTGCTGCATCGGTGCCAATTTTCCAGCGATCGATCCTGACGGTGGTAATGCTCGGTATGCTGTGAGCGGCGAAATCGAGATCGCCAAATCCCATCACTGCCAGTTTCTTCGGCACCGCTAATCCTCTGGCTGCGGCTTCGATCATCACGCCCTGTGCCAGGGTATCGGAACTGCAAATAATGGCATCAAAATCTTCGCCATCGGCGAGCAGATCGCTCAGCCCTTGTCGCCCTATCGCCAGCGTGGCAGGCCACGGGGCGATGGCCTCACGTATATAACCATTCGGCTGCTTTTGTATGACGTCGTAAATCCCTTTCTTACGCAACCCGGCACGTGCATCTTCAGTCCAGACAAGGCCGAAGCGTGAATGTCCTTTATCCAGCAAATAATGCCCGATGGCGTTCCCGATGCTTTCATGGGAAAACCAACCAGCATATCGAGCGGCGTTGGCGTGAGATCCCAGATCTCAACAACGGGGATCGTGGCGTTAAGCAAAAGACGTTTGAGTTCGGGCGTGTGGTGAATACCAGTGAGGACGATGCCGTCCGGGCGACGAGAAAGCAGGGTGGCGACAATCTCCGCCTCGGATTCATTGGTATCGCCAGCGACGCACAGCAGCATGTGGTAACCGCGTGCGGCCAGTTCATCGCTTATCGCCTGAACGGTATCAACGAACATGTTGTTATTGATCTGCGGTACGACGACGGCAATTAGCTTGCTGCGCCGAGACGCGAGCCCGCCCGCTAACATATTGGGTATGTAACCCGTAGCACGGACGGCTTCCATCACCTTGTTTACGGTTTCCGCACGAACAATCTTCGGGTTGTTCAACGCGCGGCTGACCGTCATGGGCGAAATGCCTGCGGCACGTGCGACATCTTCAAGCGTGGGTACACGCGGTGGGGGACTGCTGGCGTTCTTATCGCGTTTCAATCACGGGTTCCCTTCTGAGGCTACGCGCACATTCACATGTCGTCGGATTATCGTTGATGGCATATCGGTTTTCCAGTCGCCTGTATCTCTGGCAACCCGCCGAATTGTTTCGCTTTTTGGGGTTGGCTTCTGGGCTAGCTACACAGTATTTCTGTTATATCCTCTTACTTTTCGTGGTGATTGCGCAATCATTAATGATGGCGATTAATGAACGATTTTATCGTGGTAATGATTGTTATGTGATCTGTATTGCATGTTTTTCTTCATTTATCGCTATCGTCTTTTCTGCTTATGAATGTTAGCGCAATCATTTTACGAGGTGAGACATGACCATCAGTGCAAATTCAGCGGCGGTGAGCTATGCAAAAGTCACGAACGTCAGAACGGCTGCCGAGTCGGGCGATCGAATTGAATGGGTAAAACTCTCTCTGGCGTTTTGCCGCTGGCCACGCCGGTTAGCGATGCGAAAGTGCTGACCGGAAGGCAGAAGCCGCTGACCGAAGTGGCGATTATTTTTGCGGAAATTCGCAGTCGTGATGGGTTTGAAGGCGTGGGGTTCAGCTACTCCAAGCGGGCGGGCGGACAGGGCATCTATGCGCACGCGAAAGAGATTGCGGATAACCTGTTGGGCGAAGATCCGAATGATATCGATAAGATCTACACCAAGCTGCTGTGGGCTGGGGCATCGGTTGGCCGCAGTGGAATGGCGGTACAGGCGATTTCTCCCCTCGACATCGCGCTGTGGGATATGAAAGCCAAACGCGCAGGTCTGCCTCTCTCTAAGCTGTTGGGCTCACACCGTGATTCCGTGCAGTGCTACAACACCTCCGGCGGTTTCCTGCATACACCATTGGATCAGGTATTAAAAATGTCGTCATCTCCCGTGAAAGCGGTATCGGTGGGATAAAACTGAAAGTCGGGCAGCCGAATACGGCGGAGGATATCCGTCGCCTCACGGCGGTGCGCGAAGCGCTGGGAGACGATTTCCCACTGATGGTGGATGCCAATCAGCAGTGGGATCGCGAAACGGCGATTCGGATGGGGAGAAAGATGGAAGCCTTTAACCTGATCTGGATTGAAGAGCCGCTGGATGCCTACGATGTGGAAGGTCATGCGGCGCTGACGGCGGCGCTGGATACACCGATTGCGACCGGCGAGATGTTGACCAGCTTCCGCGAACACGAACAGTTGATCCTCGGTAACGCTAGTGATTTCGTGCAGCCGGATGCGCCGCGCGTGGGCGGGATTTCGCCTTTCCTGAAAATCATGGATTTGGCTGCGAAGCACGGGCGTAAGCTGGCGCCGCACTTTGCGATGGAAGTGCATTTGCATCTGGCTGCGGCCTATCCGATTGAGCCCTGGCTGGAACACTTTGAATGGCTAAATCCGCTCTTCAACGAGCAGCTAGAATTGCGCGATGGGCGGATGTGGGTATCCGATCGTCTGGGGTTGGGATTTACGCTGAGTGAGCAGGCAAGGAAGTGGACAACGCTGAGCTGTGAATTTGGTAAGCAGCCATAAGTTGATAAACGATCGTGGCCGATTTTACGGTCGGCCACGAGAAGCGTTATCGAGTGGAATAGCTCAGAGATCCAGCACCAGAATCTTCGAGCGACGCTGGTAGTTGTACAGCGCCTGTTTTTTCTTCGGCAGCATTTCCACTTCGGCGGGTAAAAAGCCGCGTTCCTGGAACCAGTGGATGCTGTGCGTCGTCAGCACGAACAGCTTTTGCAGGCCCTGCTGACGCGCCTGAGCGGCAATGCGCATCAACAGCATATCGCCGCGCGATGAACTGCGGTAATCCGGGTGAACTGCAACGCAGGCCATTTCGCCAATGCTTTCTTCCGGGAACGGATAAAGTGCAGCGCAGGCGATGGTCAGGTTATCGCGTACCACGACGGTGAATTTGTCGATCTCCATTTCCAACTGCTCGCGCGAGCGTCTTACCAGAATGCCTTGCTCTTCCAGCGGGCGGATTAGCTCCAGAATGCCGCCGATGTCATTGATGGTCGCACGGCGAACTTGCTCGGCGCTCTCCATCACGATCTGCGTACCGATTCCGTCACGTGAGAACAGCTCCTGCAGCAGTGCACCGTCATCCTGATAGCTGATCAGATGGCTGCGGCGTACGCCGCTACGGCAGGCCTTGACTGCACCGCGCAGGAATCTGACGGTACCAGAATGGTAATCGCCAGCCTGTTCCAACGCATCAATACGCTGCTGTGCGTCATCCGGGAACAGCTCGGAAATGATGCTGCCTTCTTCATTGGTCACGCCCTGAGACGAGCAGAAGCCAATCATCTTCTCTGCCTTCAGCTTAATAGCGAGCTGGGTTGCGACCTCTTCCGAGGTTAAATTGAAACTTTCACCCGTGACTGAAACCGCAACCGGGCCGAGCAGGACAATCGCACCGCTATTCAGCTGGCGGTGAACCGCTTCTTCATCAATACGGCGAATGCGGCCGCTGTGGCAGTAGTCCACGCCGTCATCCACGCCAAGCGGCTGCGCGATAATAAAATTACCGCTGACGACGTTAATGTGGGCGCCTTGCAGCGGCGTGTTGTTCAGGCTCATCGACAGTCGGGCCGTGATGTCCAACTGCAACATCCCCGCTGCCTGCTTAACCAATTCCAGCGTGGTGCTGTCGGTGATGCGGGTGTTTTTATGGTAGTGGGGCTCGTAGTGGTGCGTTGTCAGGTTGGCATCGATCTGGGGGCGAGCGCCATAAACGACCACCAGCTTGATCCCCAGACTGTGCAGCAGCCCGATATCATTTACGATGCTAGAGAAGTTGGCATGCTCAATGGCTTCGCCGCCTAACATGATGACAAACGTTTTGCCACGGTGGGCATTGATATAGGGAACTGAATGGCGGAAGCCCTGAACCAGTTCTGTACTACGTTCCTTCACTGCGAGCCCTCTTTGCATTTTTATTCGTAATTTATGTATTTTTATTCTTTATAGCGTAAAACGCAAGAGGAAGTATTAACCAGAAAAGTCAGGATTCTGTTTCATCTTGCAACCATGCCCTAAATAATTCGAGTTGCGTGAAGGCGGCAACCGCACGAGTCCCCAGGAGCTTACATAAGTAAGTGACTGGGGTGAGCAAGGACAAATCGGCTTAGCCGATTTGAACGCCGCTTGCGGCGGCCCTTCAGGGCGAGGCTTAGAGATAAGCCGAGTATTGCCAACGCACATGCGGCTTGAAGTATGACGGGCATGCAGATGATTTTTGCATGACAGCACCGGGCAGATTCGTTAAAGTTTTTGACAATTTTTACCTTTATTCATTTTTTGATCGCTTATCCCATGCAGTAGCAAACAAAAATTCAGGATAACGCACAGCAATCAGATCGGAGCGGCATGTCTCATTCGAATCATCATCTGACTCGACGGCGTCTATTACAAAGCGCAGCAGCAACCTGGCTGTTAAGCGTAAGCGGTGTGGGGATAGCGGCGACCACACAGGTCGTTGCCGTGCGCGTCTGGCCATCCTCCGCCTATACCCGCGTCACGCTGGAATCTAATCACTCGCTGAAATATAAACAGTTTAGTCTCAGTAACCCTGAACGCATCGTGGTGGATATTGAAAATGTTCACCTGAACAGCGTATTGAAGGAAATAGCCAGCCAGTTTCAGCAGGATAACGATCCGCTGATTAAAGAGGCGCGCATCGGCCAGTTTGATAAAAGCACAGTGCGTTTGGTGCTGGAACTCAAACAGCAGGCGACGACCAAAGTCTTTACGCTGGGGCCGGTGGCTGAATTCAAGCATCGTCTGGTGCTGGATTTGTACCCTGCCGCAGGGCGCTATGACAACGAAGACGATCCGCTGCTGGCGCTGTTGGAGGATTACAACAAGGGCGATCTGGAGCGTACGCTGCCAGCAGAAGCGCCGAAAGTCGGGAAGGCAGGGCGGGATCGTCCGCTGATTATTATGCTCGACCCCGGCCACGGCGGTGAAGATCCCGGTGCGATTGGCAAGAATAAAACGCGCGAGAAAGACATCGTGCTGCAAATTGCCCGCCGCTTGCGCAAGCTGATCGATAATGAATCCAACATGAAGGCGTATATGACGCGCAATGAAGATGTGTTCATTCCGCTGCGCGTGCGGGTGGCGAAAGCACGCAAGCAGCGTGCCGATCTGTTCATTTCGATTCATGCGGATGCGTTTACCAATCGATCGGCAAGAGGCTCGTCGGTTTTTGCACTCTCGAAGAAAGGGGCAACCAGTACCGCCGCCAGATTTCTGGCAGAAACTCAGAACGAATCGGATTTGATTGGCGGCGTGAGCATGAGCGGCGATCGCTATCTGGATCACACCATGTTCGATCTGGTGCAGACCGTCACTATCAGCGACAGTCTGAAGTTTGGTAAAGAGATCCTGAGTCGGTTGGGCAAAGTGAATCGCCTGCATAAAAACAGCGTCGATCAGGCTGGATTTGCGGTACTGAAAGCGCCGGATATTCCGTCTGTTCTGGTTGAGACGGCATTTATCAGTAATCTGGAGGAAGAGCGCAAGCTGCGCACCAGCCATTTCCAGCAGCAAATTGCCGAATCCATTTTTGCAGGCATTAAAGCTTACTTTGCCAGTCAGGCTCAGCAGTAGTTGATGTTGCTGATATCATACGATGACCGCGCCTAACCGGCGCGGTTCAGAAGAAGTAGGTCGCGCAGAAAACAAAAAGCACCCGTTAAGGTGCTTTATCGCTGCGTTCTTAATCGAACAGAACGTAATTGAAAATAGTCTTAATTGGTTGCGGGGGCCGGATTCGAACCGACGACCTTCGGGTTATGAGCCCGACGAGCTACCAGGCTGCTCCACCCCGCGTCCGTATGACTTTCTTTACTACTTTTACTTCCCTTGATGGAAGACTCACATCAGTTGGTTGCGGGGGCCGGATTCGAACCGACGACCTTCGGGTTATGAGCCCGACGAGCTACCAGGCTGCTCCACCCCGCGTCCGTACTAACTTTTTTACTACTGACTATCTTTACTTTCACTTTTCTTGATGGACGACTCACATCAATTGGTTGCGGGGGCCGGATTTGAACCGACGACCTTCGGGTTATGAGCCCGACGAGCTACCAGGCTGCTCCACCCCGCGTCCGTGGATGCGCACTATACTCTCCATGAGCATTGATGCAACCTATTTCTATAAAAAGCGCGGTATTTGGTTGTCAGGTGATTGATTTACCGCCTTGTAGGTTGTTTTGTGACCGTAATGTGGCGATGGGAGGAAACCCCACCTTTTACTGTGCCGCGTGCCGAACGGCATACGCGCGATCCGTGGATTTATGTGCTGTCCCATTCCTTTCTCGATAGCCGTTTGTTATCGTTCGACGGTAAATTTTTTGATGTAAAAAGCGAGCGCAAAGATGAAGGGACGGTGGGGAAAATATGTGCTGACCGCAGTGGTCATTGCCATTCTGGCAGGGTGTCAATCCAGGCCAACCGATCGCGGGCAGCAATATAAAGATGGTCACCTCAACCAGCCTCTGGAATTGGTGAATGAGCCCAATGCCAAAGGAAAACCGGTCAACGCGCGGGATTTCATGACACAGGTTTCTGAAATCCGGTCGGCGTCACCTAATTTGTATACGCGCAATAATACGACCTTTCAGGCAATTGAAAACTGGATGATGTCCGGGGCGGACACTCGCGAACTGAGCAAGTTTGGTCTGAACGCCTGGCAGATGGAAGGCGTTGATAACTTTGGTAACGTGCAGTTCACCGGTTATTACACGCCGGTATTGCAGGCGCGCCATACCCGTCAGGGGGAATTCCGCCATCCTTTATATGCCATGCCGTCAAAGGGGAAAAATAACCGTCGTTTGCCGGATCGTGCCGGCATTTATTCAGGCGCACTGGATGAGCGACTGGTTCTCGCCTGGACCAACTCGTTGGTTGATAACTTCATGATGGAAGTGCAGGGCAGCGCCTATATTGATTTTGGCGATGGGCGCCCGCTGACGTTCTTCGGCTATGCTGGCAAAAACGGCCATGCCTACCGCAGTATTGGTAAGGTGTTGATCGACCGTGGTGAAGTCCCGCGTGAAGAGATGTCTATGCAGGCCATCCGTAAATGGGCGGAGCAGCATTCCGAGTATGAAGTGCGCGAGCTGTTTGAGCAGAATCCTTCTTTTGTGTTCTTCAAGCCAATGATGTCTGCGCCCGTCAAAGGTGCAAGCGCCGTGCCGCTGGTGGCGAAAGCCTCCGTCGCCTCTGACCGTTCACTGATTCCGGCAGGTACGGCTCTGTTAATGGAAGTGCCGTTGCTGGATAACGTTGGTAAATTTACTGGCAAGTATGAAATGCGCCTGATGATTGCACTGGATGTCGGTGGTGCGATTAAAGGCCAGCACTTCGATATGTATCAGGGTATTGGGCCGGATGCGGGCCACTCGGCTGGCTTCTATAACCACTATGGACGGGTCTGGGTGTTGAAGAACGCACAAAGCAGTACGGCGAATGGATCAAGCTCGCTGTTAGTCAGTAATCCGCAATAGCCAGCCCTTTCGTTGGATATCTCAGAAGTGGCTCCTTATTCACACCACTTCTGAGATCAGATTCTCGCGTTTTACATGCTAAGTCACAGAAAAATTCAGCTTTTAAAGCCATATTTGCTGCTCAGCCCTAATTCATTCACGATGCGAACGCCGGAATCCAACGCGTCGCCCTGTAAGCCTCGCAGTGGACGGCGCAGGCTGCCTGCCGGTAAACCTACCGCCTTCATCAATGATTTCACCGCCACGGGGTTGATAGCTGAGTAGGTGTAATGCAGCAGAGGCAATAAATGCTGATAGGCCTGACGGAAGCGTTCTGCATCCTCGCCGTTTTTCCACGGACGAGAAATTTCGGCCAATTCTGCTGGTGCGATATTGCCCGTCATATTGGCGGTCCCATGGCCCCCAGCGACATTGTTGGCACCACCAGGCCCAGATTGGGCGAGTCGCAGCACATCACCGAAACATCAGGGTTCCCTGCCAGAACCTGTGCGACCTGACCTACGCGCGTCGTGGATTCTTTATGAATGACGTAGTTCGGATGTTTGAAAATACGCAGCAGCGACGTCCAGTGCAGGTCCGTTTTCACGCGTGGCGGGTTGTTATAGATCCCTAATGGCAAATCGGTCGCGTCTGCAACTTCCAGAAAGTAGCTTTCGATATCGCTCTCGCTGGCACAGATATAAGCGGGTGCAGCGATAATGGCACCGTCTGCGCCGTTGTCATGCGCATAGCGAACATAGTCAATAGTGGTGTCGGTATTGTTACCGGTGCAACCGTAGAACAGCTTCATTTTGCTGGTACTGTATTGTGCAGTACGGCGGATGATTGCTTTTCTCTCGTCAGGGGACAGCATGGAAACTTCCCGGTTGATCCCATAATCAAAACCGCAGCCGTGCCGTTGTCTTCCTGGAATTTTAATAGCGCCTCAAATGCGCCGAAATCTACACTACCATCGTCATTAAAAGGCGTGATGAGGGCAACAAATGACCCTTCAATTTTTTCTCTGCTCATGTCTGTTTCCTGTCGGTTTATGCGTACTACGGATATCAATAAAGGTCAGAACGACTGACTACTCGCTATCAGTGCGGATTGAGGAGGCCTTAGTTAGCGGTGCGGCGGTAAAGCCAGCCTCGACAAAACGTAATAAGTGCGACAACACGCGGTCGTCATCGCGGTTATCACACAGCCCTTTGAGAGCAGCGCCAGACGGCCAGAACGCGGATCGGCGTCTGTTAATACGTGCATGGCGGCCCCGCGGGCAAATTCATAGCGCCAGATCACCTCTGCGCGCGACAACGCAGGTAACGCACGCGTAAAGGCATCAATAAAACGGTGGGCGACCCGATCGAACTGTGCCGAAAGCAGGGCGGTAACCTCCAAACCCGGCGTCGCACGCAGGTGCTGTAACAGGCGCACGACAATACGACCGCCGTCGGGCGTGCGTGCGGTTTTAACCAGCGGGCGTAACAGCGCATCCAGCAGCGCCGCAACGGGAAGCTCATCACCCTGATTGGTTTTCTCGACTTCATCCAGCAGGCGCGTTCTTTCGTCATTTAGCGGGCCGAGAACATTGTCCAGCACGGCACGCAGCAATCCTTCTTTTGAACCAAAGTAATAATTCACCGACGCCACGTTTACATTGGTCGCTTCGGTGATTTCACGAATGGTCGTCAGTTCACTCCCTTTGCAGGCGAAGATAGTGATGGCTTCACGCAGGATGCGCTGTTTGATGTCTGCTTCTTTTTCTTTGCTTGGCGCTTTGGTTTTCAATAACTCCACTATGATTCATCCTTTTGACTCTTGCTCGACGTCGGGTGCGCTGCCGCCATGCGTTGTTATGTTTAGACCGCGGGGTAATGAGCTGTCGTTCTCGCTATACCCTGCTATTGGTAAACTCAGTTCTTGATAAACCCAGTTCTTGATAAACCAGGGTCGCCCAATAGCGGATGCCTAATGGGATCAGGTCATCATTAAAGTCGTAGTGTGGGGTATGTAGGTGATGCACATTGGTCGCACCTTTATTGCTGCTTCCCAACATCATGAATGCGCCGGGGCGCTGCTCCAGCATGTAGGAAAAATCTTCTGCGCCCAGCAGCGGCGTCATGGCGGTTTCAACCTGATCGAGTCCAACCACTTGCGCAGCAGCGTTAACGGCGAGCTGCGTGGCATGGGTATCGTTAACCAGTGCGGGATATTGCCGTTCATAGTGCACGTCGGCCGTGGCACCAAAACCCTGTGCGGTGCTGTGCGCCAGTTCTCGCAGGCGTGTTTCCAGTAGATCGCGAACGCTCGGCGAGTAGCTCCGCCCGGTTCCCTTAAGGACGACGCTGTCGGGGATAACGTTCGGGGAATGGATGTCCCCGCCCTGAACGTGGCCGATGCTGAGCACTGCCGCCTCCATCGCTGGGACGTTGCGGCTGACGATCGTTTGCAGTCCCAGCATAAATTGTGCGGCAGGCAGCGTTGGATCGATAGAAAGGTGGACGCCTGAACCGCCGTGTCCGCCCGTACCGTGAAACGTGACCTGCCAGGTGTCGCTGGCTGCCAGCATCGGGCCGCTGCGAATCGCGAACTTACCGACCTCGATACCGGGTTTGTTGTGCAGACCAAACAGTCGGTTGCAGGGGAATGCGGTCAGCAGGCCATCATTTAGCATCGCAAGCCCGCCGCCCAGACCTTCTTCTGCCGGTTGGAAAATAAAGTGTACGGTGCCTGTGAAATCGGGGTGCAGAGACAAATAACGTGCCGCACCCAGTAGCATGGTGGTATGTCCATCATGCCCACAGGCGTGCATTTTCCCGGCATGCACCGAGGCATACGGTAGACCTGTTTTTCACTGATGTACAGCGCATCCATGTCTGCCCGCAGGCCGATGCTGTCTTCACCGGGATAGCGGCCGCGTAGGGTTGCGACCACGCCCGTTCCGCCGATACCGGTAGTGACAGCAAGCCCCCATGCTGTCAGCTTTTCTGCCACCAACTGCGCGGTAGCAAACTCCTCGAAGCCGATTTCTGGATGTTGATGAATATGATGACGAATCGCTATCAGCTCAGGTAAAAAATCCTGAATGACCGATTCCATCGCCGTTTGATCAATAATGGTCGATGTACTCACTTTGTGTTCACCGTGCTTATCCATGAGCCTGCCTGTTTATCTGCGATGGAGACTCGGCGGTTTCATGTTGCCTGCCACCGGGGACGGCATCGATCAGTTTGCGGGTATAGGGATGCTGTGGCTGATGCCAGATGCTGTGGTGATCGCCGCTTTCCACGCAGCGCCCGTTTTGCATCACCATGACCCGGTCGGCGATATAACGCACCACCGCGAGATCGTGGGAAATAAACAGCAGCGACAGGCCCATTTCGTTTTTTAACTCAACCAACAGATTGAGGATCTGCGCCTGAATAGAGACATCGAGCGCAGAGACGGGCTCGTCGCAAATCACCAGCGAAGGACGTACCACCAGCGCACGGGCAATGCCGATACGCTGTCGCTGCCCGCCGGAAAACTCATGGGGATAGCGAGTCAGGCTACTTTGCGGCAGGCCAACACGCTCGATGATCGTGTTAATCGCCTGCTGTCGCTGCGAGCGATCGCCAAGGCCATGCACAATCAACGGTGTTTCAAGAATATGCTGAATGCTGTGGCGTGGATTCAGCGAGGCATAGGGATCTTGAAAGATCATCTGCACGCGCTGACGTAACGCTTTCAACTGGGATTCTTTTAACGTGGTGATGTCTTGTCCATCAAACACGATCTGCCCGTGTGACGGTGGCAGCAGACGCAGAATGGTTTTGGACAGGGTGGATTTGCCACAGCCGGATTCGCCCACCAGACCGAGGGTTTCTCCAGGTAAAATCGTCAGCGACACATCGTCAACCGCCTGTACCTTGCCCTGCGTTGTGGAATAGTTGGTATGAATATTTTTCAGCAAAAGCAGCGGTTGCTGGTTCGTATCGGTAGCGCGGTGAATCAAACTGGGCGGCGTCAGTAGTGTAAAACCGGCGTCTTCGTCCGTCGGTACGTGATGGATTTCCGCTAGCCGATGCGTACGATAATGCCTGTCCTGATCCATGTGTAGCGATGTCGCCAGCAGCCCGCGCGTGTAGTTGTGTTTGGGGAAAAGTGGTGTGTGGATGACTGAAACAGGTCGGCTGCCTGTGCTTCTTCTACCTTTTGCCCGGCATACATCACCGCGACGCGGTCGGCCCACTGTGCAACCAGCCCAAGATCGTGGGTAATCAGCAGCAGGCTCATCGAGAATTCACGCCGCAAATTATCCAGCAACGCCAGAATTTGTGCCTGAATGGTGACGTCCAGTGCGGTGGTCGGTTCATCGGCAATCAGCAAGCGCGGACGACAGGCCACCGCCATGGCAATCATGACACGCTGACGCTGGCCGCCAGACAGGTTATGTGGATAGTCATCCACCCGGCGTGCCGGTTCAGGGATCTTGACCAGATCCAAGAGTTCAATAGCGCGAGTCCGTGCCTGTGCAGGCGTTAGGGCTTCATGCAACCGTAGCGTTTCGCCGATCTGCTGTCCGATGGAGAGCACTGGGTTGAGTGAGGTCATCGGTTCCTGAAAAATCATCGACAGCGCATTGCCACGCAGTTGGCGCATCTTTCGATCCGATAGGGTAAGCAGATCGTGCCCGTCGAACAGAATGCGGCCACTGATTTTTCCCGGTTCGGCGACCAGTCGCATCAGGGACAGCGCCGTTGCGGATTTACCACAGCCGGATTCACCGACCAGCGCCAGCGTTTCTCCGGCGTTAATCGTCAGGTTGAGCCCTCGAACGGCCTGATGGCCGGGAAAATCGACGCGTAAATCTTGAATATCGACCAGCGGCTTCATGCGCTTCTCCCTCGTAAGCGTGGATTCAGGGCATCGTTTAGCGCATCGCCAACCAGATTCAGTGACAGCACGGTTAAGACCAGCGCAGTACCGGGCAGGGCGGTCAGAAACCAGGCGGTACGCAACGATTCGCGGCCAGCGCCGATCATACTGCCCCAGCTCACGCGGTTCGGATCGCCAAAACCTAAGAAGGATAAGGCGGACTCAATCAAAATGGCTGAGGCGACCATGACCGACGTGGTGACGATGATCGATGGCAGCGCGTTCGGCAGCATTTCCTGAAAGATGATACGCAGGTTGGAAAATCCCTGACTGCGTGCGGCTAACACAAAGTCGCTTTCACGCAGCGAGCGAAATTCGGCCCGCACCAGACGTGCAATGGTTGGTACCAGGAGGCGATACCGATGGCCAGTGAAATCAGCGTAACCGAAGGGGGAACCGATGGCGACCAACACCACGACCAGCAAAAAGGTCGGGAAGGTCTGGAACAGTTCAGTGATGTGAACCAGCAGGGTATCAATCCGACCACCAAAATAGCCCGCCAGTGCACCGACGACGGTGCCAATGAACAGACTGACTATCACGGCCGAGAAACCAATCTGCAAGGAAACCTGTGAACCGTGGATAATTCCCGCCGCGACATCTCGGCCCATCGAATCGGTTCCCAATGGGAAATCAGGGTTTTCACCCGGCCACAAGAAAGGCTGAGCGACCATATCCAGCGGATCGCCGGGATACAGTAACGGTGCGAATAGTGCCATCAGAAATACCGTAATCAATAACAGCAGGCCAGCCATCCCAGCAGGATTGCGGATAAATGCACGTACCTCTGGCGACAGGCGAAAAGGCGTTCTTAACGCGTGAGTTGCCGTCGAGCGAACACCATCGGCTGCAGCTTTCTTCGACACGAGGTTTTCAGGAGAAACGTTATTCATATCAGCGGGCCTTAATTCGGGGTCGAGCCAGGATTGCAGTAAGTCCACCAGCACGTTAGCCAAAATGACTAAGAAAGCGGAAAGCAGCAGGACACCCAGCAACACGTTGAAGTCGCGTGCCATCACGGCTTCCAGCGCCAGACGGCCTAGCCCCGGCCAGCTAAAGACTGTCTCGACCACGGCTGCGCCACCCAGCAGATTGCCGAAATGCATGCCTGCAACGGTGGTAATGGGCAGCAGCGCACAGCGCAGGATGTGCCTGACGGTGACCCATAACGGCGACAGCCCTTTGGCATGCGCGGTGCGCACGAAATCCTGCTGAGCGATTTCCAGCATGGCCGCTCGTGTCAGACGAGCATAAATAGCAATAAAAAAGCTGCTCAGTGCCAGTACCGGGAGAATGGCATGTTGCAACATATCCTTGAAATACGCCCAGCCGCTCAGGTTTGCGCCGATGGTGATGTTGCCACCGCTCGGCAGCCAATCAAGATGCACGGAAAACAGAATCAGCGTCATCAGGCCGATCCAAAATCCGGGGTGGAATAGAGCAGCAGCGCGAGCAGGGAGAGCAGACGATCGGGCCATTTACCTGCCCACACCGCCATTATGGCCCCCAGCGCGATGCCGATAATGATGGCAAATACCTGTGACAGCAGCATCAAGAGCAACGTGCCCGGCAGCCGTGACAGGATCAGATCCATCACCGGAGCGTTGTAGCGGGGAGAAAAGCCGAGGCTGAACTGCGCCAAATTACCCAAATAAACCGAGAGCTGTTGCAGTATGGGCTGATCGAGACCGAATTGGGCGCGCAGGTGTGCCATCGTCGCTTCGGTGGCATTGCCTGACTCGCCAGCCAGCACATCAACGGCGTCTCCCGGCACCAACTGCAACAGGAAAAACACCAGAATGATAATGCCAATCGCCGTTGGCAGCGCATGAAGCAGGGTACGCCACAGTACGCGCCCGATTCGTTCTACTTTATTCATCACATACCTTCATGAGAGTTCCCCTGCCAGCGCAGGGGAATGCTGTATTACGATTACTGATCCAGCCACACGTCGGCCAGGCTGCCGTTAACGCCTTGAATATCCGTGACGACGTTATGCACACGTTTGTTGTAAATGGTCTGGCGCTTAATCTGGAGCAGGTTCAAATCAGGAATATCGGTGGCGATGATGCGTTGGAACTGTTTGTACAATTCCACGCGTTTCTCAGGATTGGTTTCCACCGCAGCCTGCTCAAGCAGACGGTCAACTTCCGGGTTGCTGTAATGTGAACCGTTGCCGAAAGGCACGCCCGGTTGATAGGTTTTTGACCAATACAGACGCTGCACGCCCACGGCCGGATCGAACAGGTTCGAGATGGAGCCGTTGTTGAAGTCAAAGTCGCGGTCGGTATAAACGCGCTTAACGAAAGTGGCGAAATCCTGGGAGCGGATAGTGACGTCAATACCGACTTTAGCCAGCGACGATTTGAGGTATTCCGCTACACGTTTGAAGCTATCGCCATAGGGCATGAAGTCGTGTACCAGCTTGAAGCGAATACCGTTTGCCTGACGCGGGAATCCCGCTTCATCTAGCAGCTTGTTCGCTTTGGCAATATCGAAGTTATAAGGTGACGGTGTTGTATCGTGGAACTGCGCCAGTTCCGGCGTAATCGGCGTGGGTGAATTTACCGCATAGCCGTACCACACCACGTTTTTCAACACATCGATGTTAATGCTGTGCGCAATAGCCTGACGAACCTTCAGGTTCTTCAGATAAGGGTTATCCAGATTGAATTCGATACGCGTTTGCGTCGGGCTGTAGCCATAGCCAGCCGTTTCAATACCCAGCTTGGGGTTTTTCTTGATGCGTTCAATTTCACTGAGTGGAACGGGAGAGTCGCTTCCCAAATCCAGCGCGCCGGTTTCAAGCGCAATGGTGCGAGTGGCGGCATCAGGGATGATCTTCACCACCAGTTTATCGACGTATGGTTTGGGGCTGTCCCAGTAGTTCGGGTTACGTTCATAAAGGATGTGGCTACCACGCACCCATTCCTTGAACACAAACGGGCCAGTCCCTATCGGCGCAGTATTGTGAGGATTAGAGAGAATGTCTGTGCCTTCGTATAAGTGCTTCGGCACGATAGGCGCTTCGTTGGCGGAGAACGCGCTCAGCAGATAAGGTGCAGGTTTTGACAGTTCAAGAATCGCGGTATACGGATCGGGGTCTTCACTTCGGTGACGTTAGCAAAGGTGCCCTGGCCGCGTGAATTGTATTTTTGACGGTCAGAATGGAAAACGCGACGTCCGCAGACGTGAAGTCTTGCCCGTCATGCCACTTCACGCCTTTACGCAAATGGAACGTATATTGTTTACCGTCCGGGCTAACCGACCAACTGGTTGCAAGTTGCGGGGTCGGCTTCATATCGAAATCATAATTCAACAGCCCTTCAATCACCTTGGCGTTGACCTTCATCACCGCACCGCTGGTGCTAACCAGACTGGTTAAGACCGGTGGTTCAGGTTCGGCCAGAAAATTCAGCGTGCCGCCGCGTTTGGGCGTCAAGGTTTCAGCCTGTGCGGCAAGGCCGAGGAGTGAAGATGTCAGAATTAGCGCTGACAAAAGTAGATTTTTTTCATATTTCCCATCCGTATGCAGAGGGCAGAGGTGTGCTCCCCGCTTTTATTTTTAATGGCATGTTTTGCATGATCTGTTTGGGGTGACAACGCCCCTTTCTCTGAGGGAGAGAACGGGGTCAACATCGGGGCAGTAATGAAATAACGTCATTACTGTTGCTGTGTGGCGTAATGGTTTTCATGCTGCGTTCCTGGTTTGAATAGCGAACAAATAATAAAACTGCCTGAATGGTAAAGCGGGTCACTTAAGCCCTTGTATCTCGGTGCTTAAACGATCGGCATTATCCTGAGCTACTTCTTTATTTTCTGGTTAAACCCTAGCCCAACATACGTTTTAAACGAACGTTTAAATATGGATAACGAATGCCAAATTATGCATAAGCTATTCACGCTTCTTGCTGTTGGGGGCGTCGGTAATTCAGGGTATTATCCACCCTGCTAATTACTTATCCTGAGGTTGTTATGGCGATTAAACGTTATCCGCATCTTGCGCATTGGGGCGCGTTTACCGCTGTGGTGGAAGATGGCAGGTTGATTCGATGTGAGCCCTTTGCGGGCGATCCCGCTCCTTCCTCTATGCTCGATTCCATCGTGCCGCTGGTGTATTCCGACCGACGCATCCGTCGGCCTTCGGTGCGACGTTCCTGGCTCCAGAAACACGAGAATAGCGACAGAACGCTACGTGGTCGGGAAGATTTTGTTGAAGTTGATTGGGATGTGGCGCTCGATCTGGTCGCTCAGGAGAATCGCCGTATTCGCGATCGCTACGGCGCAGACGGCATGTTTGCCGGTTCCTACGGCTGGTCGTCTGCCGGGCGCTATCACCATGCACGTTCTCAGGTGCGACGGTTCTATTTCTCCGGCGGCGGTGCGGTCGATCAGCAGGGGAATTACAGCTGGGGCGCGGCGCAGTTCTTCTTGCCGTATGTGATTGGTACTTTTCATCCACTGACGGGCAAGGTCACCGAGTGGCGCAGCGTCGCCGAGCATTGTGATATTTTCCTCGCGTTTGGCGGTCTGGCGCTGAAAAACGCACAGGTGGCATCCGGTGGGGCCGGGCACCACACGCTTAAGCCCGCGCTGGAAGCGCTGGTGGCGAAAGGGATTCCGGTCATTAACATCAGCCCGATGCGTGATGACTGCCCTGAATTTGTGAACGCCGAGTGGATTCCTATTCGCCCGAATACCGATGTCGCTCTGATGCTGGCATTAGGCTATGAGATCCAGCGTTTAGGCGCTGACGATAAAGATTTCCTGCAACGCTACTGTGTTGGCTACGAGCAACTGAGCGACTATTTGCACGGCCGCGGCGATGGCGTGGTGAAAACGCCCGAATGGGCCAGCGACATCACGGGCATTCCTGCCGAGCGTATCCGGCGTCTGGCGCAGCAGCTAATTGGCGTGCGCAGCTTTATTACCTGTTCTTACTCCGTGCAGCGCGCGCATCGCGGCGAGCAGCCGTACTGGATGATGATTGCGCTTTCGTCAATGCTGGGACAAGTGGGCTTACCAGGCGGCGGGTTCTCCTTTGGCCACGGTTCGATGAACAGCGTGGGCAACGAGCGTATTTCAACGCCTGCGCCGGCTTCGCCGTCCACCCCGAATGCGGGACGGGCGATCCCTGTGGCGCGCATCGCCGATATGCTCTTGCATCCCGGCACGCCTTATACCTTTCAGGGCGAAACCCATACTTATCCCGATATTCATCTGATTCACTGGGCGGGCGGCAACCCGTTCCATCATCATCAGCAGTTGAACCGTCTGGTGGACGGCTGGCGCAAACCGGATACGGTGATTGTGCAGGATATCGTCTGGACGCCAGCGGCGCAGATGGCTGACATCGTGCTGCCTGTTACCACCACGCTGGAACGTAATGACATCGGCGGTTCGTCCCGCGATCGCTTTATTTTTGCCATGCATCAGGCGATTGCGCCGCAGCATCAGGCGCGTAATGACGTGGATATCTTCAGCGAGCTGGCGGAACGTTTGGGTTATGGCGACACGTTCACGCAAAATCGCAGTGAGCGACAGTGGTTAGAACACCTTTATGACGAGTGCCGTTCAAGGCAGCGAGACGTTGCCGACAGCTGGCCGTCATTTGAGGATTTCTGGCAGCAGGGACATGTAGAAATCCCGATGGATGAAAAGCCATTTGTGTTCTTTGAGGATTTCCGCTGCGATCCGCAGCAGCATGCGCTCAGTACGCCCAGCGGTAAAATTGAACTGTTTAGCTCCGCGATTGCCAGCTATGGCTATGCCGATTTTGCACCGCACCCGGAGTGGCAGCCTCCCGTTGAATGGCTAGGAGCCAAAAGCACGGAAGAATGGCCGCTGCACTTTATTTCCATTCAGCCGTCCGATCGTTTGCACAGCCAACTGGCCGCGACGCCGCAGGTTGCTGCGAATAAGACTGCAGGAAAAGAGACGCTTTACATGCATCCACAGGATGCTGCTGCGCGCGATATCACTGACCGTTCGCAGGTGGAAGTCAGAAATGCGCGTGGTCGTATTTTGGCTGGCGTGCAGATTACCGACGGCGTCACGCCGGGCGTGGTGATCATGTCCACCGGTGCCTGGTTCGAGCCGGGATTTGGTCAGAAAACGTGGCATCCGGTTGAACAGTCTGGCAATGCGAATGTACTGACGCTGGATATCGGCACGTCGCCGCTGACACAGGGGCCGAATGCCATGAGCTGTCTGGTGGATGTCGTGCGGGTTTAGCGCTATCCTGAGCCGCTTTTTCTCGCTGTTTTATTCTTCTGTGATTTTGTTTTCGTAAGGTTGGTTGAATGAGTACGCAATTATCCGAAGCCTATTTGCAACGTTTCGGCGGCACCGCGCGGTTGTATGGTCAACAGGCGCTGGCGCTGTTTTCCCAGGCTCACGTTTGCGTGATTGGCATTGGTGGCGTCGGTTCCTGGGCGGCTGAGGCGCTGGCGCGTACCGGCATCGGCGCGATTACGCTGATTGATATGGATGATGTGTGTGTCAGTAATACCAACCGGCAGATCCACGCGCTGCGTCAGCACACCGGGCAGTCGAAGACGGAAGTCATGGCCGAACGTATTCTGGCGATCAACCCAGAGTGTCGCGTCACCTGCGTGGATGATTTCATTAGTGCGGAAAACGTGGCCGAACTGCTCAATCAAAACTTTAGCTATGTGATTGACGCCATCGACAGCGTGCGCCCGAAGGCGGCGCTGCTCTCTTACTGTCGCCGCTATAAGATCCCGGTGGTGACAACCGGCGGTGCAGGTGGGCAGATCGATCCGACTCGGATTGAAGTGGTCGATCTGGCGAAAACGATTCAGGATCCGCTGGCGGCCAAGCTGCGCGAGCGGTTAAAGCATGATTTTAACGTGGTGAAGAACAGCAAAGGAAAGCTGGGGATCGACTGTGTGTTTTCCAGCGAGCCGCTGGTTTATCCGCAGCCTGACGGTTCCGTTTGTGCGTCTCGCAGCACGGCTGATGGCGTAATGCGTATGGATTGCGCGTCAGGCTTTGGCGCTGCAACGATGGTCACCGCAACCTTCGGATTTGTTGCGGTATCCCATGCGCTGAAGAAGATGATGGCTAAAATGGAAAGAGCGTCTGCGACGTAACAGAAAGCCTGCGGTACAGAAGTCGCGCGAATGTCGCTACTTATCCGCTGCTTCTTGTTCCGCAATGTCTCGGATTCTGGCGGCCAGCGCAGCCAGCCCGCTTGAACGTGAAGCGCTGAGCTGAGCGCGTAACCCCAGCATGTCAAAGAGCGCCTGCGGATCGTGCTGTAATAGCGTATCTGGCGTTTTTCCCTCAACGGCGGTTAACAACACCGCCAGCAATCCCCGCACGATGCGTCCGTCGCTGTCACCGTAAAAATGCAGGCTGCCATCTTCCTGACGTTGATAACCCAGCCAGACGCGATTTTCACAGCCGGATAATGAGATATCCTCGGTTTTTAGTGCATCTGGCAGGGCTGGCAGCACTTTTGCCAACAAAATGAGCTGCCGATAGCGATCTTCCCATGCGCGACAGGTATCGAAGCGCGCCAGTAGCTCGGCGACGGTGATGGTGTGGCCGAAAGGATGCCTGTGGTGTCAGTTGTCTCGTTCATGGTTTAGTCGATCAGTAATTCAAGGGCGTTGCCTACCGCGGCGATCAGCGCGGCAACATCCTGTTGGTTATTGTACGGAGCAAATGAGGCGCGGAGCGTGCCGCTGACACCGAGCGCGTCCATGAGCGGCTGCGCACAGTGATGTCCGGCACGCAGTGCGATGCCGCTTTCGGCTAATAGTGTCACCAGATCGCTGTGGTGCACGTCGGCAATATCAAAGGATAGCACGCTGGAGTGTGGGCTACGGAAGCTGCGAAAGCCGGGGAACTGCGCCAGATGGGTTTCGGCGAGCTGTGCCAAACTCTGGCTGTGCTGTTCTGCGGCGTGCCAGTCCAGCGTGGTCAGCCAGTCTAGTGCCGCAGACAGGCCAAGCACGCCGGCAATGTGGGGGTTCCCGCCTCAAATCGTTGTGGAATCGCCTGCGGTTTAAAGCCGTCAAAGGACACCTGTGTCATCATCTTCCCGCCGCCTTGCCACGGCATCATGCTTTCCAGCAGGGCGGTTTTACCGTACAGCACGCCGATTCCGGTTGGGGCATAAAGCTTGTGCCCAGAAAATGCGTAGAAATCGATATCCAGCGCCTGTACATCCGGCGGACAGTGAACGATGCCCTGTGCGCCGTCAACCATCACCACCGCGCCGTAGCGGTGAGCCAGTGCAATCGCGCGTGCCAGAGCGGGCTGGCCACCCGTCACATTTGACATTTGCCCCAGCGCCAGCAGGCGGGTTTTGGCGTGATCAGCGTGGCGAGCTGTTCGATATCCGGTAACCAGTCCGCGCCTATCGGTAACTTCACGATATTCGCGCCCGTTTGCTGCGCCACCATCAGCCACGGAATGAGGTTAGCGTGATGTTCCGCTTCGCTCACGACGATCTCGTCGCCCGGTTGAAGGCGAGGGCGCGCATAGCTCTGCGCGACCAGATTGATCGCTTCCGTCGTGCCTCTGGTCCAGACAATGGAACGCGGATCGTCTGCGTGGAGCAACGCGGCAACTTGCTCACGAGCGCCCTCAAAACGCTGGGTTAACGCCTGCGCGCCGCGATGCTGGCTGCGATGCACCGTACCACTCTCGCTGCCATAGAACGCCTGCACCGCATCAATAACGTGCTGTGGTTTCAGCGCAGTCGCGGCGCTATCAAGATAGACCGTTGAATGCTGGAGTGCGGGGAACTGTTGGCGAAAGGTGGCGGGGTTAAACGGTGTCATGAGCATCCTCTTTTGGAGGGCAGATCCTGTCCCATTTTGTCGAGAGAGACAAGTTTAGGACTATGCCTAATGCGATTTTATTAAAAAAAAAAGCAACTATTGCTACGCTTTAAAGTGTTAATTTTCAGGATTTCCTGATGAATAAGGTTAACTAGAAAACATTTAAATTCATTGAGGGTTAACTATGAAGAATAAAATTTCTATTTTTGCCGCTATCGTGATGGCGTTTTCTCTGGCAGCCTGTTCCAGTAATTACGTCATGCATACCAATGACGGTCGTACCATTGTTGCTGAGGGAAACCGAAGGTTGATGATGAGACGGGTATGATCAGCTATACCGATGCCTACGGTCAGCAGCAGCAAATTAATCGTGATAATGTGAAAGAAATGGCGAAAGGGAAGTAGTGCTGCTTGCTTAC
The DNA here is from genome assembly GCA_021907015.1 of Pectobacterium sp. PL152. Taxonomy (GTDB): domain Bacteria; phylum Pseudomonadota; class Gammaproteobacteria; order Enterobacterales; family Enterobacteriaceae; genus Pectobacterium. The sequence continues at coordinate 3,688,507 of CP091064.1, forward strand.
CATTACACGTTGCCCGTTAAGCCTTGTCAGACTCAGATAGGTGTGACATGGCACTTCAGGTGTGAAACGTAAGCAAAAAAAAAAGCACCGCAATTTGCGGTGCTACACAAAAAATCACTTTGGACAGACAGGGTAAATGTACAGGAAGTGAATAGGGTAGACTCGCTACCACATCTGCAAAAGGCAGACAAACAAATAGCAAACACAACATCACAACCACAAGCCAAAAGCACCTCAGGTCACCCATCCGCACTTTTCGTTCCGGCCCAGGAAGTTGCGCTAATATAGGTATTTGCTGGTACATCCTCAACGGACAAATTATAATGTCTCGGATTACAAAAACTAATATATGTACCCGTCATCTTTTCGTTGCAGAGAATCTGGCTGTTGCCACTGGTATTAATCGCTTAGCCAGCTAATTGGCAGGCGATCTTTCCCGTTGTTGCCTTTCTGCATCTTAAGATTTAATGGGTACGAATGTACCTGATCAATCGCTGATTTAGCGTAAACCAAAAGATTTCATTCATGTCAAAACGTCTCCCACCGCTCAACGCATTGCGCGTTTTTGATGCGGCGGCTCGCCATTTAAGCTTTACCAAAGCGGCAGAAGAACTGTTTGTTACGCAGGCTGCCGTCAGCCACCAGATTAAGTCACTGGAAGATTTTCTGGGGCTTAAATTGTTCCGCCGTCGTAATCGTTCCCTGCTGCTGACGGAAGAGGGGCAAAGTTACTATCTTGATATCAAAGAGATCTTCTCATCTTTGAATGACGCAACCCGTAAGCTGCAATCCCGCAGCGCCAAAGGTGCGTTGACGGTTAGCCTGCTGCCCAGCTTTGCCATTCATTGGCTGGTACCGCGTCTGTCGAGCTTTAACTCCGACTATCCGGGGATTGATGTTCGTATTCAGGCGGTGGATCGCGATGAAGATCGTCTGGCGGATGACGTGGATGTCGCGATTTTCTACGGCCGGGGGAACTGGCCGGGACTACGGGTAGAAAAGCTGTACGCTGAGTATCTCCTGCCAGTTTGTTCACCAGCATTGCTGACGGGGAGCCACCCGTTAAAGACGCCTGATGATTTGGTGGCGCATACGCTGCTGCACGATGCGTCGCGCCGTGACTGGCTGTCCTATACGCGTCAGCTTGGGGTGCAGATCAACGTGCAGCAGGGGCCGATTTTCAGCCACAGCGCGATGGTATTGCAGGCGGCCATTCACGGGCAGGGCGTGGCGCTGGCGAATAATGTAATGGCACAAACGGAAATCGAAGCCGGGCGTTTGGTATGTCCGTTTAACGATGTGCTGGTCAGCCGGAACGCTTTTTATCTGGTATGTCATGACAGTCAGGCAGAACTGGGTAAAATAGCCGCCTTTCGCCATTGGATTCTGGCGCGAGCAGCCAGCGAGCAGGAAAAATTTCGTTTCCGCTATGACAACGGCACGCGCTAAAGCCGTGTCAGCTGGCAGTCGAAGGTTGAGTGACCGAATAACTCACGTAGATAACTTATGCTGATAGCTACGATGATAGATAACAACGATTATAGGTAACTACGATGAATAGTCGTTTCATGCTGGTGTTTGCTGCTATCAGCGGCTTCACTTTTGTCGCGCTGGGCGCGTTTGGTTCCCATGTTCTTAGCAAGACGCTGGGTGCAACAGAACTGGGCTGGTTGAAAACCGGCCTTGAATATCAGGCATTTCATACGCTAGCGATTCTGGCGCTGGCGGTTGCGATGCAACAGCGAACCAATCTGTGGTTTTACTGGAGCAGCGTTTTTCTGGCGTTGGGAACAGTACTCTTCAGCGGAAGTTTGTACTGTCTGGCGCTTTCTCACCTGAAACTGTGGGTTTATGTGACGCCGATTGGCGGAACCTGTTTTCTGGTGGGATGGATATTATTATTGATTGGCGCACTGCGTCTGAAGAGAAAGGCTGAACGCCATGAATAAAGTCATTTTGTATTGCCGCCCTGGGTTTGAGAAAGAGTGTGCGGCGGAAATAACGGAAAAAGCCACGCAGCATAATGCGTTCGGCTTCGCGCGGGTAAAAGAAAACAGCGGCTACGTGGTGTTTGAATGCTACCAGCACGAGGATGCCGAACGTCTGGTGAAAACGCTGCCGTTCCATGAGCTGATTTTTGCCCGTCAGATGTTCGTGAGCGGTGAATTGCTGCGCGATCTGCCGCCGGAAGATCGCATCACGCCAATTGTCGGCATGTTGTCGGGAGCCATTGAACGTGCAGGAGAACTGCGGGTTGAAGTTCCTGACACCAACGAAAGCAAAGAACTGATGAAGTTCTGCCGCAAATTCACCGTGCCGTTGCGTGCGGCGTTGCGCGAACATAAAATTTTATTGGGTTATGAAAAAGCGGATCGTCCGGTGCTGCATGTGCTGTTCATTGCTCCAGGCTGCTGCTATGTCGGTTACTCCTATAGCAACAATAACTCGCCGTTTTACATGGGTATCCCACGGCTTAAATTCCCTTCTGATGCGCCAAGCCGTTCGACATTGAAGCTGGAAGAAGCGTTTCACGTCTTTATTCCTGCGGATGAGTGGGATGAACGCTTGGGCAGCGGAATGTACGCGGTGGATTTAGGCGCGTGCCCCGGCGGTTGGACTTACCAACTGGTTAAACGCAGCATGATGGTTTATGCGGTAGACAATGGACCCATGGCGCCAAGCCTGATGGAAACCGGGCAGGTGATGCACCATCAGGCGGACGGCTTCCGCTTTGAACCGCCGCGTAATAACGTGTACTGGCTGGTGTGCGACATGGTGGAGAAGCCGGCGAAAGTTACTAGCCTGATGAGTGATTGGCTGATCAAGGGCTGGTGTCGCGAGGCTATTTTCAACCTGAAACTGCCGATGAAGAAGCGTTATGAAGAGGTGTCGCATAATCTGGCGGTGCTGCGAGAACGCCTGAGTGAAAATGGCATCAATGCCGAAGTGCATGCCAAGCATTTGTACCATGACCGCGAGGAAATCACGGTACACGTTCGTCGTTTCTGGAGCGCAGTGCCTGGCCGTCGCGACGAGCGGTAACAGCATGCGGACGCGTATCTGGGGTAACGGATACGCTTCCGTATTAATCGATGTCGCTAGTGAGGATCCGACTGGGCGACACTCTGCACTGGCAGCCTCAGCTGTTGCAGATTGCCATTGAGCGTTAAATCGGTACGCAGTGTGGCAATCTGACGGCTGACTAGCGCCATGTCTTTATGCTGTTCCAGCTTCTTACGCCACTTTTCTGGCACGGCATCTAATTGTTGATAGAGCGCTTCCAGACTCCCTGCCTGTTGCAAAAGTTGTGCGGCGCTTTTAGGGCCGATGCCCGCGACGCCCGGTATTTTGCTGCTGCTAATGCCCGCAAGTCCCCAATAGTCCGTAAGCTGCTGCGGTGACACACCAAACTCCTGTTCAACAAACGGCAGATCCAACCAGCGCTTCTGGAAGTAGTCCCTGATCTGAATATGTGGCGCTAATAGCTGGCAGTATCCTTTATCGGTCGACACAATCGTTGTTTGGTGACCGATTGCCTGATGACCCGCTGATGACAGCTTGGTGGCTAGCGTCGCCGCCAGATCGTCGGCCTCATTGCCGGGACTATGCCAGCTTGCTACGCCAACGGCGGCAAACGCCGCTTTAATCTGCGGGAGTTCCTGTTTCAGAGTGTCCGGCATTGGCGTGCGTCCTGCCTTGTAGTCAGGCAAGAGTTGGTGGCGCCAACTGGTGACGCGACCTTCATCATCAAATTCTTCATGATCAAACACTGCAACAGCGTGTGTAGGCTGGCTGTTTTGTATGAGCTGATGCAGTGCATGTTGGCATGCTGTGATACAGGGCGAACCTTGTACCGCATGAATGCGACGTATCAGATTGAGCGCGTCGACAATCAGCAAATGGACGGGCATCGCGTAATCCCTGATAGTGCTATCCGTGATAAAGAGAGGGGGAAGCGAGGCTTCCCCGCGTTAGTGCGATCGGTGAACCGTTAGGAGCAGATTTCGTAGCAGGGGATATAGGCGCTGCCGGGCAGCTTCATGCGCTGCTGTGCCACAAAGCCCTGTAACAGGGTATCCATGTTTTTCATCATCTGCGGATCGCCATGAATTTTGTACGGTCCACGTTGCTCAATCGCCTGAATGCCAACTTCCTTCACATTACCCGCAACAATGCCGGAGAAGGCCCGGCGCAGTGCGGCAGCCAGTTCTTCAGCCGGCTGGTTCGGGTGCAGGTTGAGATCGGCCATGTTTTCATGTGTCGGCTCGAAGGGCAGTTGCAGATCGGGCGCAATGCGTAGTGACCAGTTAAAGCTGTACGCATCGCCAGTATGGCGACGGCTCTCTTTCACCAACGGCATGGCTTTCTTCATCTGACGAGCGACTTCCGCGGCGTCATTAATGATGATTGAGTAGTAACGGCGCGCCTGACGTCCCAGCGTGCCAACGATGAATTCGTCCAGTACGCGGAAATAGTCTGCGCTTTCTTCCGGCCCGGTCAGGATAATTGGCAACACCTGTTCGCTGTTTTCCGGGTTCATCATGATGCCTAGCAGATAGAGGAACTCTTCCGCCGTTCCGACCCCGCCGGGGAAAATGATGATGCCGTGTCCGATACGGACAAACGCTTCCAGACGCTTTTCGATGTCCGGCATGATGATCAGTTCATTGACCAGCGGATTTGGCGGTTCGGCCGCAATGATTGACGGCTCGGTCATACCGATGAAACGCCCTTCTTTATAGCGCTGCTGTGCGTGGCCGACGGCGGCACCTTTCATTGGCGCTTCCATGGCACCCGGGCCGCAGCCCGTACAGATATTCAGTTCACGCAGGCCGAGCTGGCTGCCCACCTTGCGGGCATACTGGTATTCGATTTCATTAATCGAATGGCCGCCCCAGCAAACTACCATGTTCGGCTCTTCCCCGACGTGGAGCGCCTTGGCATTACGCAGGATAGAGAACACCAGATTGGTGATATGGGCGGAATTTTCCAGATTCAGGTTCTGATAGCGACCCGCGCTGGCGATTTGGCCGTTGACGAAAAGAATGTCGCGTAATACGGCGAATAGGTTAGCCTGCAAGGCTCGAATGATGTTGCCGTCAACGAAAGCGTCTTCCGGCGGGTTTACCAGTTCCAGTTTGACGCCGCGCTCACGGCGCAGCACGTTGATATCAAAATCTTCATAGCGAGACAGCAGCTCTTTGCTGTTATCGGTCTGGCTACCGGAATTCAGTACGGCGAGGGAACAGTTGCGAAACAAACGGTAGAGATCGCTGCTGGCTGTGCTTTTCAGCATGTCCACTTCCAACTGCGATAACAAATCCATCGATCCCAATGGGCTGATATGTGTAATCAATTTTGCTCCTTGAAACGCAATATAATTCGCGATGCCATGCTGGCTGCCGAGAGCACGTTCCGTTGCTACACGCTCGACGCTTCAGCAACATGGCACGAATGTCATCCATTTAAGGCGCGAGGCGGAACGTCATACGTTAAATACCGCGAGCCTAAATGAAACCTACTTGAGCACCGTTCAGACGTTATGGATCTTTTGTTGTCTGGCACACCACCTTAACGTGCTGCCATCATTTTTCCAATGTTGGCGGCAGTCTTAGAACCCATTTGCGTGACGCTACGCATATTATCGCGCGGGCCTGCGACTTATCGGTCGGTTACTGGCGCGGCAGGCGTCCAGTTGGTGCGTTAAACGGATAGTTACTGCGCCACGGGTTGATGTCCAGCCCGCCGCGTCGGGTATAGCGGGCATAAACGCTGAGTTTTTCCGGCTGATAGTAGCGCATGATGTCGTTAAAAATTCGTTCCACACACTGTTCATGAAATTCGTTATGATGACGAAACGAGACAATGTAGCGCAGCAGCGCTTCACGGTTAATGCGTTTGCCGCGATAGTGGATCTGTACAGAGCCCCAGTCGGGCTGATGGGTGATTAAACAGTTGGATTTCAGCAGGTGGCTGACCAGTGTTTCCTCAACGACAGGCGCGTCCTGTTCGTTTGTCGCCAGATAGTCTGCGTTGAAGTCGTAGCTGTCGATCTGAATGTCTTGATCGTCGATGCATTCGCCTGTGAATCCTGCTATCGGCTGGCCTTCAAGCTCGCTGAGTTTGAAAAGCGTGATGCTGACGTCTCCCTGAGCGCAGTGCGCCAGATCCTTGGCTAACGTTGCGCGTACGCTTTCCCAACTGTCGAATGTCGTCTGATTAAAGCTGTTCAGGTACAGCTTGAAACTTTTGACTCAATCAGATTCAGGCTTTCCGCATTGAGATGCATTTCACCGACGGCCACCTGAGGCACGCCGCGGTTGTTTAGCCAGGAAAGCTCGTAGAGCGTCCAGATATCTGCGCCATGAAAAGGCAGGCTGTCAGGATAAATGCCGAGTGGATCGCGGTTCAGGCTACGTGGCACCGGTTGCAGAAGTGCGGCATCATAGCGGTCGTGATAGGGGTGGGTTTGCCCAGAGTCAGCCCACTCAGGGCCTGATGCTTGTCATAAACGGACATGCTGTTACCTTGATGTGATAAACGTGATGGCGAATAGTGTAACCTGACTAAAAGAGTGATGAGAAAAATTATGGAGCATGAGGTTGTTTCGGCACTGGCGGCGTTTACCCAGCGCTATGTTGATTGCTGGCAGCAGGAGAAGGGGCATTTGCCCGCCAGTGAGGCCCTTTACGGCATACCTTCCCCATGCATTATCGAAAATCATGAGGATACGGTTTACTGGTCGCCACAGCCTTTTGCTCCTTCAGCCGCATTGGACGGCGTGGAACGTGCGCTGGACATCAGCCTGCATCCTGATGTTCATGCTTTTACACCGCGCAGTATGCCGGAGATATGGCGGCGCAGTTTGATTCGCTCTCTTGTCAGCTGTTGCAGGTATGGAGTGAGGAGGATTTCACCCGTATGCAGGAGAATCTGATTGGCCATTTGTTAACGCAGAAACGCCTTAAGCTGACGCCGACGCTGTTTTTAGCGACGACCGATTCAGAGATGACAATGGTGTCGTTATGTAATATTTCCGGTGAGATCATCCTGGAAGAATTCGGCACGAAAAAGCGTCAGATCTTAGCGCCGACGCTGGCTGCGTTTCTTTCTGGCCTTAACCCGTTAGCGGTCTAATGGTTAATCGAATTTCACTTTCGGCTTTGTGAGAGATCTCTTACATTTGCTGTAAGAAATGTCTTATCTTTAATGTTGAAAATATGTTTCATTTTTATTTTTCATTATTAATTAGCCAATTGCAATAAAAAATCAGCGTATTACTTAAGGGGCGTTGAGAAACATTGTCACTTACCCCTTGCTGAAAGCTGACAATTAATACATCTTATTACTTAAGTTAGTAACCGGTTACAGTGTGTGTAATGGTGACTATCGGTAACAAAATAGCGTTACTGCACTCGGGTAGTTTTCAGGATGAAACGTTGTTTTAGGAAGAGACACGGTTTCAGGGTGAAACATTGTTTTAGGGATAAACATTGTTTTAGGAAGAAACACGAGTTTCAGGAAGAAGCGCAATTTTCAGGAAGAAACACGGTTTCAGGATGAAATCAGGGACACCTCCAGGAAGGAGACCGAGAGCCGATTAGGAATATCGGTGGGGCAGGAGCCTAAAGGGATTTAATCACGGAAGATACAGGATGGAAACGTCAGGAAGAAAGTAGGACGCCAGCAAGGATTGTGGGTCAGGATGACCAAAAAGGAAAAGTTTTCACGGATGAGCAGGGATGCAAATGTGTAGCGGGATAGCTATAAAACGAACCGGGGTACTGAGCAATCAGTACCCCCACTTTTTGCCTCTAGCACAAGCTCCTTCCTTCTTAACGCATTGATGTTGTGCCACATTATTACGCAGAAAAATGCTTAAAACGTTATATCTGAGCAGCCGTTGAATGCTGATGCTGAACTTGCGACAGGTGTTTGCAAATAGTCTGAAAGTTTACTAAATTGGATTTTTGGTAATTTATCGGACTATTTAGCAAAGGAAAACGCAGTGATGAAATTCAATGTAAAAATGCTGTCAGTCGCACTTGGCCTGTTTACCAGCCACGCTTTTGCGTACACCGTCTATGAAAATGCACGGATTTATACTGCTAATGAGCTGCAGCCTGCGGCATCCGTGCTGGTGGTGGATCAAGGCAAAATTGTCTACGTTGGTGGAAATGACGGCGCGAAGCCATTTAAAGCAACGGCTAGTGAGCAGATTGATTTAGCAGGAAAAACCATACTGCCTGGCTTTATTGAAAGCCATGCCCCCCAGCAACGGTCGCCGTGATGGAGGCGGGGATTTTGTGTATGTTGACGGTGCGGCAACCTTGCCACAGATTCTTAGCCAATTAAAAGATTATTTAGCCGCGCATCCAAATGCTAACTATTTGTTGGCGCAGGGATTTAATGTTGCCTCGCTTGGCCTGCCGCAGGGCACGTTGCCGACTGCTGCGGATCTAGACTCGGTGTCCAAGCGTGTTCCTATCGTCGTGTATGACAGCGGTATGCATGCGGGATGGGCGAATAGCGCTGCGTTGAACGTCGCTCACGTCGCGGCGAATACGCCTGACCCTATTCCCGGTAAACACTACTTTGAGCGCGACAGCAAAGGTAGCCCTACTGGCTTTATGCACGAAAGTGCGATGCACAATGTTGTCGATGCGCAGCAATTTAACGCGGTAGAAAACGTTGCCGAGAAACTTCAACCGATTTTGCAGACCTATCACTCGCTGGGGTTTACGGCGATTACTGATGTTGGCGATACCTTTAGCACGACAGTGGCTGCCATTGCCCGCTTAAACGAACAGGGGAAACTGAAAGTTTATTATCAGCGCGGCTATTTTTATGATGCGGCCAAATCGACTGAACAAAATATTGCCAGCCTGAAAGCCCTGCGTGAAAAAATACCATCAGGGCAATTTGTCGATGAATTTGTATAAATTATTCATGGATGGCACGATTGAAATGGATTCAGGTGCGATGTTTCTACCTTATCCCAATGGGAATGTCGTCGAGCCATTTTTAAGCCAGAAACAGATTAACGACAATGTTGCTGCGGCGTTGAAAGCGGGTTTCTCTGTGCATGTACACGCAATAGGCGATAAAGCGCAGCAGTCGATTTTAGACGCCTTTGAGGCTAACAAAAAAATTAACCCGCATTTGGCCCGTGTGATTGCCCATAATCAAGTGTTTGAACCGCGGGGTGTGCAGAAATTTGCCGCCATGAAGGACAATCTATTCCTGCAAACGACACCAAACTGGACGGTGGTAAATGAGAAAGATGAGACCAAAACCAAAATTGGTCAGGATGCCTACAATCATCAATACCTGCTTGGGCAAGCGGCACGTGAGGGCGTCGCGATAACCTTCGGTTCTGATTACCCCGCCAACACCTTTGATGCCGTGAACCCGTTCAGCCAAATGTATCATGCCATCAAACGCGGTCAGCCACATGCTGGCTACCTTCCTCCAACCGAAGCGGCAATGACGTTAGATCAAAGCTTGCGGGCTTACACGATTAATGGGGCGAAACAGCTTGGTATCAGTGATATCACTGGCAGTCTTGAGAAAGGGAAAAGCGCCGACTTTATTATTGTAGATACCGATATTGGCAATGTGGATCTGGAAAAATTGAAAGATACCAAGGTGTTGGCAACCTATTTCAAAGGGGAAAAAGTGTACTAACCGACTTCCTCTCCAATATAATTTGGTCGCACGGAAAGTCAGCAACCGAATGAATACCCTCTGGAAGCTGACAAGCGTCAGCGATCGGGGACGTGGCCGCTCTGCCGAGTAGAGCGGCCACGCCCCTAATAGCGCGAAGCCTATGGATGGGCCGGGCAATCATATCAACACCTCTGTAACCCGAAATATGTCGGATAATACGGTGATTGGATGTTATTGCCTTGGCGATTTTGAGCGAGTAGCCCATTTGTAGGATATTTTATATGCATCGATTAGATGAGTTAGGCAGACAACTCAATCACCTTGATAACTTGTTTCAACAGTGGATGAAGAAGTTGGGCTTTAATCAGAATGCCTTTGCGGTTCTGCATTCTTTGGCGGTATCCCCAGATGGAAAATGCACGCAAAAATATATTTGTGAGCGTTGGAGCCTGCCTAAACAAACCGTGTTTAGCATCTGCAAGTTATTCAAAGAACAAGGGTTGATTGATATCACTGAAAGCGAGCATGACAAGCGGGAAAAGATCCTGACGCTAACCGAGCTGGGAAAGAAACGCACTCAACCGATTTTGACGCAATCGCAGATATTAAGTGAACGCGTTTTCGGGGCGTTGGGTCAGGAACGAACGCAGCAGCTTTTCTCCCATTTAGAGGGGTTTTGCACGTTGTTTGAACAAGAAATGGAGAATGTGCCTGGGGTGGGTGAATAGTCGAACCGTCTTTTCACCGGCGATTGGGTCAGGCTGATATCAATGCTATGCTTTGCCGCCATTACTGTTGGCTTCAAGGGCGAGAAACCGCATGAGTAGAGAGAACCAGGTTCGTCAGTCATTATTCGATATTGAGCGCGCATTGAGAGAAAGCCCTTTCTGGCAGGTTGTTCCGCCAGAAGACGAGGCGTTTAACAGCACTGAGCCTTTCAGCCTGGATACCATGAAACCCGAAGAGTGGTTGCAGTGGGTCTTTTACCGCGTATGCATGCTTTACTGGATAGCGAATTAGCGTTGCCCGCTGAGCTGGCTTTGCTTCCCTATTTTGAAGAAGCGCTGGAAGGCACGCCAGAAGAGACGGCGGCGATCCTGTTGCGTATCGGGCTGCTCGATGAGCTGTTCCGCCCGGATGCACAGGATGGCGCAGTACACGATGCTTGAGATTATTTATCAGGATGAGCATCTGGTCGCTGTCAATAAACCTAGCGGCTGGCTAGTCCACCGTAGCTGGCTGGATCGCAAAGAAAAGGTCGTGGTGATGCAGACCGTGCGCGATCAAATAGGCCAGCACGTGTATACCGTTCATCGTCTCGACAGGCCGACATCCGGCGTGTTGTTGCTCGCGCTGTCCAGCGAGGTGGCGCGTGCGTTATCCCAGCAGTTTGAATCACACCAGATGCAGAAAATGTATCATGCCGTTGTGCGAGGCTATGTGCTGGATGACGGCGTGCTCGACTATGCGCTCACCGAAGAACTGGACAAGATCGCCGACAAGTTCACTAATCCTGATAAGGCACCGCAGCCCGCTGTCACGCATTATCGTTCTTTGGCGCAGGTCGAAATGCCGGTTGCCATCGGCCGTTACCCAACGGCGCGCTACAGTCTGATGGAGCTGAAGCCGCAGACCGGGCGTAAACATCAACTCCGCCGCCATATGTCACACCTCCGTCATCCCATTATCGGCGATACCGCGCACGGTGACCTGCGACACAACCGCGGCATGGAGACGCATTTCTCCTGCGGCAGGCTTATGCTACATGCCAGCGAGCTGCAACTGGATCATCCAGTGAGCGGACAGCCCTTGACGTTGCAGGCCCGCTGGGATGCGCCGTGGCAGGGGGTGATGACTCAATTTGGCTGGCAGGGGATTCTCCCTGAGTTTGAAGGGGTTGAGTTTCCTGCCGACTCGGGTCAGGATAGCGAGCACGTCGTCGGGTAATATCTGCCGTATAACTTTTATATCAAACACATCGAATTCAAAAGGGAGTCAGACGCATGGCGCAGATTGGTATTTTTGTTGGTACGGTCTACGGGAATGCATTGCTGGTGGCCGAAGAAGCCGAAAATATCCTCAGGGATCGTGGCCATGAGGTTAAGGTTTTTGAAGATGCGACGCTGGAATCCTGGTTGGGCTACCGCGAGCAGACGGTTTTAGTTGTCACGTCGACGACGGGACAAGGCCAACTGCCTGATTCTATCGTTCCGCTTTACGCCGCACTGCGTGATAAAGGCGGTTACCAGCCTGCGCTGCGCTATGGCGTGATCGCGTTGGGCGATAGCAGCTACCCGAATTTCTGCGCGGGTGGGCATCTTTTCGATGCACTATTGCAGGACATCGGTGCTAAGCGTCTGGGCGACGTTTTGGAAATTGATGCCGTCGAACATCCAGAACCGGAAGTGATGTCATGCCCGTGGGTTGAAGGATGGTCTGATTTGGTTGATGCATAGTGATTCTGTGCTGAAATGAGAAACGGGAGCCTGTCGTGCTCCCATTTTCGTTGCGGCCTGTTAGCGATGATCGTGTTTAGCGGTTCTTGGTCAGTTTCTCTAAATCCGCTTCGATTTCGGTAATTTTGTTGGAAACGACGCTTTCCAGATGACGCAGATCGTCAAGGATTTTGCGTTTCAAATCGACTTCAACCTGTTCCTGTTGGCAGATCTTGTCTAACTCATCAATCACATAGCGCAGATTTGGGCTGATCTCATTGATCTCTTTATAGCCCTGCCCGCTGTTGTCTGCCACGATGGTCTTACGCTGGCGTGGGTATTTGAATTTCACGCTTTTGGCGAAAAACTCGCCCTTATCTTTACGAAAATAGATCTTCAGGATGTCGTTGTTCGCTTCCTGACGCAGGCTATAGCGATCGATATCATCGGGATTGGTAATGCCCAGGCTTTTAGATTGTCATACATAGCGTCACCTTCTATGGTAAAAAAACGGCGGGTGATTAACCCGCCGTTTCTAGTTTAGTCGATGGAGCGTAATAACTCATTGATACCCACTTTGCCGCGGGTTTTCGCATCCACTTTCTTCACAATGATTGCACAGTACAGGCTGTGGCTGCCATCTTTAGACGGCAGGTTGCCGGAAACCACAACGGAGCCTGCTGGGACGCGGCCATAGTGAATTTCTCCGGTTTCACGATCGTAAATACGGGTGCTTTGGCTGATGAACACGCCCATGGAGATGACGGAACCTTCCTCAACGACAACGCCTTCCACGACTTCAGAACGCGCACCGATGAAGCAGTTATCTTCGATGATGGTTGGGTTAGCCTGTAATGGCTCCAGAACACCACCGATGCCGACGCCGCCGGACAGGTGAACATTTTTACCGATCTGAGCACAAGAACCTACGGTTACCCACGTATCGACCATGGTGCCTTCATCAACGTAAGCGCCGATGTTGACGTAAGACGGCATCAGTACGGTGTTACGTGCGATATAAGCACCGCGACGCACGCTGGCTGGTGGTGCAACGCGCACGCCTTCACGCTGGAAACGTGCTTCATCATAGTCAGCGAATTTCATGGGTACTTTGTCGAAAAAGCGTGTTTCTCCGCCTTCGATAAGTTGGTTATCGTTAATACGGAAAGAGAGCAGCACGGCTTTCTTCAGCCACTGATGGGTAACCCACTGGCCGTCGATTTTCTCTGCAACGCGCAGGGCGCCGCTATCCAGCAGGCTGATAGCCTGATTGACGGCTTCACGCGTGACGGTGTCTGCGTTTGCCGGAGTGATTTCAGCGCGGCGCTCGAAAGCCGTCTCAATGATGTTCTGTAGTTGTTGGTGCATCCTGATTTCTCTTTCCTGATTGTGAAAATTAACTCAATGGTACTTTATCGTTTGGGTTAAGGGCTTCTGTCAACCGTTCTTGCAATTTAAGGCGTAAATCCGGCTTTAATGCCCGTCTGTCGCTGTCTGCCAGGATGAAAAGATCCTCTACCCGCTCGCCGATCGTGGAAATGCGTGCGCCGTGCAGCGACAGGTTGAGATCGGCAAAAATCTCACCGATACGTGCCAGCAGTCCCGGCTGATCGAGCGCGCTAAGTTCCATGTAGCTGCGTCTGTCCGTATGTGTCGGCAGAAAGTTAACTTCCGTTGGCACGCTGAAATGGCGCAGCTTGGTGACGGTCGGCGCACGCGCGGGTGTTGATAATGCCGGTGCGTCAGCGACTGTTCGAGCGCGTGGCGTATCATTTCATGCCGATCCTGCGCCAATGGGCTGCCGTCGGGTTCCAGTACGATAAACGTATCCATCGCCATGCCGTCACGGCTGGTAAAAATTTGCGCGTCGTGCACGCTAAGGTTGCGTCGATCTAACTCGCCGGCAACCGCTGCGAAAAGATAAGGTCTGTCCGGACTCCAGATAAAAATCTCTGTACCGCCACGGCTGGCCTGATGGCTGATCAGCACCAGCGGTTTGTTGACATCATGCTCCAACAGGTGACGCGCGTGCCAGGCTAGCTGATTTGGCGAGTGGCGCAGGAAATAATCGGCCCGGCAGCGGCTCCAGATGCGGTGCAACGCTTCTTCGTCAATGTTATCCATACGCAGCAGCGCCAGCGCCTGCAAGCGGTGATGGCGGACGCGTTCGCGTAAATCCGGCGTATTTTGCATGCCGCGGCGCAGCTGTTTCTCTGTCGCGAAATAGAGTTCACGCAACAGGCTTTGTTTCCAGCTGTTCCACAGCGTTTCATTGGTGGCGCAGATATCCGCAACCGTCAGGCTGACCAGATAGCGCAAGCGGGTTTCGCTCTGCACTTCGGTAGCAAATTGCTGAATGACGGTAGGATCCTGAATGTCGCGACGCTGTGCGGTGACGGACATCAGCAGATGGCAGCGCACCAGCCAGGAAACCAGTTGCGCTTCGCGTGAATTCAACCCGTGCAGCGCGGCAAATTCCAGCACGTCCTGCGCACCCAGTTCAGAGTGATCGCCGCCGCGGCCTTTCGCAATATCGTGGAACAGGGCGGCCAGCAGCAATAATTCGGGCTGAGGCAGGCGAGGGTAAAGTTCTACGCACAGTGGGTGCTGTGGCCGCGTCTCCTCGTCGGCGAAGCTTTCCAGCTTGAGCAGGACGCGAATCGTGTGTTCATCCACCGTATAAGCATGGAACAGATCGAATTGCATTTGACCGACAATGTTTCCCCACAGCGGCATGTACGCCCATAGCACGCTGTGGCGATGCATTGGCAGCAGCGCACGACTCACCGCATGCGGGTGGCGCAGAATATTCATGAATAGCTGGCGCGCTTCTGGGATGGTGCAGAGCGGGCTGGCGAGGTGACGACGCGCATGGCGCAACTGGCGCAACGTGGTGGAGTAAATACCGTTGATGTCACGGTTACGCACCATCAGGTAGAACATGCGCATGATGGCTTCCGGTTTTTTAATAAACAGGTTTTCATCACGCAGATCCACCAGATTACCGCGTAGCTGGAATTCATCGTCAATCGGACGAGGTTTCTCACTCGCATCCAGTGCCAGAATCGCTTCGTCAAAGAGCTGCAACAGCATCTGGTTCAACTCGCTGACGCGGCGCGTCATGCGGTAGAAATCCTTCATCATGCGCTCTACTGGCGTGTTGCCTTCGCCCTGATATTGCAACAGCTGCGCGACGTTAAGCTGCCTGTCGAACAGCAGCCGGTTGTCGTAACGCGGCAGGATCAGATGCAGAGCGAAGCGGATGCGCCACAAAAAGCTTTGGCACTCGTTCAGCTCTTTACGTTCGGCCTCTGTCAGGAAGCCGAACCCCACCATCTCATTCAGCGAGGTGGCGCCGAAGTGGCGTCTCGCGACCCACAGCAGCGTATGAATATCGCGTAGCCCGCCAGGGCTGCTCTTGATGTCGGGTTCCAGATTGTAGCTGGTGCTGTGATAGCGTTGATGGCGTTCCTGTTGTTCGGCGATTTTTGCCGGAAAAAACGTGGATGACGGCCAAAATTCGTCACTGAACACGTGTTTTTGTAGCGTGAGAAACAGGGCGACGTCGCCGCATATCATGCGCGATTCGATCAGATTAGTTGCGACGGAAATATCGGCGCGCCCTTCCTGTAGGCACTCTTCCAGCGTTCTGACACTATGGCCGACTTCCAGTTTCAGATCCCACAGCAGGGTGATGAATTGGCCGACGTGCTGGGAATGTTCCTCACTCAGCGCCGTCTGGCTTAAAACCAGCACATCGATATCGGAAAGCGGATGCAGTTCACCACGGCCATACCCGCCTACGGCGACCAGCGAGGTCTGGGCGATATTTTCAAAACCGTAGAAATACCACAGCCGCTGTAACAGGCGATCGATGAATAAGGTTCTGGCATCTATGAGTTTTTCTGCGCTGACGCCGGCGCGGAATTCTGAACCGAGCCAAAGTTGAAACAGTTCCAACTGCTGTTTTAACGTCTGGCAATTCAGCATGTCATCCGCGTAGGTCAGCGGTGACGCGGGGAGCTGTACGGGGGCTGTGGTGTCTGCCGGGCTGTCTGGTGAGGACGCATCGGGTGGCGTACTGTCTGGCGAAAAGCGGTTATCTGTCATAGCGCAGCCCAAAAAAAGCCGGCATTCGCCGGCTTAGTGTTTACTGTTCATGCGTGATGATGTTGGGGATGGTGTCATCCTTTCGCAACGTCATTATTTCGCAGCCGTTATCGGTTACCACAATAGTATGCTCGTACTGTGCCGACAAGCTGCGATCTTTGGTTTTTACCGTCCAGCCGTCTTTCATGGTACGAATGCGGAAATCACCGGCATTGAGCATTGGTTCGATGGTAAAGGCCATACCTGCCTGCAGTACCACGCCGCCGTCATCCGCATCGTAGTGCAGCACCTGTGGCTCTTCGTGGAAGCCTTTACCAATGCCGTGACCGCAATACTCACGCACTACGGAGAAATTGTTCCCTTCCGCAAACTGTTGGATTGCTTTGCCCAGCGTGCGCAGACGGATGCCCGGTTTCACCATTTTCAGCGCCAGGTAGAGGCTTTCCTGCGTGATGCGGCAGAGGCGCTCGCCCAGAATGGTCGGTTTTCCCGCGATGAACATTTTTGACGTATCACCGTGGAAACCATCTTTGATGACGGTGACGTCGATATTAACGATATCGCCATCCTTCAGGATTTTGTCATCGCTTGGAATGCCGTGACACACCACTTCATTAACGGAAATGCAGACGGATTTCGGGAAGCCGTGATAACCCAGACTGGCAGAAATAGCCTGCTGCTTGTTGGTGATATGATCGTGGCAGATTCTGTCCAATTCGGCAGTGCTCACGCCCGGTACCACATGGGGTTCGATGATTTCCAGGACTTCGGCAGCCAGACGGCCAGCGACGCGCATTTTTTCGATGTCTTCAGGAGTTTTAATTGAAATTGCCATTGGTGGTCGTCCGCAGGTGTCATTTAAGACACGAGAATTAAGATGAATAACTAATAACTTATGTTACCAGTCCTGCCGCTGGCTTGCCAAACTATCATTCTGATTCGTGGACGATTGAATAACAAATGTTGGTGTCGTCTGGGGATTTATGGTATAAAGCGCGCCGATGATCCGGCTGGATATCGGTTATACGGTACCCAACCACATCGACTAAACTCACTTTGTGTAAATAACACACACATGTCGGCACGTTCGCCGGGGTGCTCCTGAGGTGTTTCACCGGATGGGGTCGGCGCAATGGGACATGTGGAGGCATAACCCCATACTTAATTAATAGAGGTAATCATGGCAACTGTTTCCATGCGCGATATGCTCAAGGCTGGCGTACACTTTGGTCACCAGACCCGTTACTGGAACCCGAAAATGAAGCCATTCATCTTCGGTGCGCGTAACAAAGTTCACATCATCAACCTTGAAAAAACTGTACCAATGTTCAACGACGCTCTGGCTGAGCTGAGCAAAATTGCTTCTCGCAAAGGCAAAATTCTGTTCGTTGGTACTAAGCGCGCAGCAAGCGAAGCGGTAAAAGATGCAGCCAACAACTGCGATCAGTTCTTCGTGAACCATCGTTGGTTGGGCGGTATGCTGACTAACTGGAAAACCGTTCGTCAGTCCATCAAACGTTTGAAAGATCTGGAAACCCAATCTCAAGACGGCACGTTCGACAAGCTGACCAAAAAAGAGGCGCTGATGCGCACTCGTGAACTGGACAAGCTGGAAAACAGCCTGGGCGGTATCAAAGATATGGGCGGTCTGCCAGACGCGCTGTTCGTTATCGACGCCGATCACGAGCACATCGCAATCAAAGAAGCTAACAACCTGGGTATTCCGGTATTCGCCGTGGTTGATACCAACTCCGATCCAGATGGCGTTGACTACATCATCCCTGGTAACGATGACGCAATCCGTGCAGTTAGCCTGTACCTGAGCGCTGTTGCTACTGCTGTCCGTGAAGGCCGTTCTCAGGATCTGGCTGTGCAGGCAGAAGAAGGCTTAGTAGAAGCTGAATAATAAGTCTGGCTCGTTGAGCCCTTATTAACCAGGTAGTACTAGTTTGGTTAGGGGCCTTTTTATGGCCCCTTTTTCACTTTTAAAGCTGTTTGGTCGTGACGACCGGGCAGAACAAATCTTCCGAGGATTTTAGAATGGCTGAAATTACCGCATCCCTGGTAAAAGAGCTGCGTGAGCGTACCGCTGCGGGCATGATGGAATGTAAGAAAGCGCTGGTTGAAGCTAACGGCGACATCGAGCTGGCAATCGAAAACATGCGTAAATCCGGCGCAATCAAAGCTGCTAAGAAAGCAGGTAACGTTGCTGCTGATGGCGTAATCAAGACTAAGATCGACGGTAACTACGCTGTGATCCTGGAAGTTAACTGCCAGACTGACTTCGTTGCTAAAGATGGTGGTTTCCAGGCATTTGCTGACAAAGTGCTGGACGCTGCAGTTGCAGGCAAAATCACTGATGTTGACGTGCTGAAAGCACAGTTCGAAGAAGAGCGTGTTGCGCTGGTTGCGAAAATCGGTGAGAACATCAACATTCGCCGCGTTTCTGCTCTGGAAGGCGAAGTTCTGGGTAACTACCAACACGGTGCGCGCATCGGTGTTCTGGTTGCTGCTAAAGGCGCTGACGAAGAGCTGGTTAAACACTTGGCTATGCACGTTGCTGCAAGCAAGCCTGAATTCGTTAAGCCTGAAGACGTGTCCGCTGAAGTGGTAGAGAAAGAGTACCAGGTTCAGTTGGAAATCGCGATGCAGTCTGGCAAGCCGAAAGAAATCGCAGAGAAAATGGTTGAAGGCCGTATGAAGAAATTCACCGGCGAAGTTTCTCTGACTGGTCAGCCTTTCGTTATGGATCCAGCCAAATCTGTTGGTCAGCTGCTGAAAGAGCACAATGCTGACGTGACTAACTTCATCCGTTTCGAAGTGGGTGAAGGTATTGAGAAAGTTGAGACTGATTTTGCTGCTGAAGTTGCAGCGATGAGTAAGCAGTCTTAATCAGTAAAAAAAAGAGCCGCCAGTTGGCGGTTCCTTTTTATCCAGCCCAAATAGTTTCAGTACGCTTGGCTTCCTGCATTCAGATAGGGTGCCGGGTGGAACAGTTTTGATGTTTACAACCCCCCAATACGACGACAGCCTGTAGGATAAGAACACCATGGCAACCAATGCAAAACCCGTCTATCAACGAATCCTGCTGAAGCTCAGTGGCGAAGCTTTACAGGGAACTGAAGGTTTTGGTATCGATGCGAGCATTCTGGATCGCATGGCTCAGGAAGTGAAAGAACTGGTTGAGTTAGGCATTCAGGTCGGTGTGGTTATCGGCGGTGGTAACCTGTTTCGTGGCGCGGGTCTGGCTAAAGCGGGTATGAACCGCGTTGTGGGCGACCACATGGGAATGCTGGCGACCGTCATGAATGGTCTGGCAATGCGTGATGCGTTGCACCGTGCCTATGTGAACGCTCGCCTGATGTCGGCCATTCCCCTGAATGGCGTCTGTGACAATTACAGCTGGGCGGAAGCGATTAGCCTGCTGCGTAATAACCGCGTGGTGATTTTCTCCGCCGGTACCGGTAACCCTTTCTTTACCACGGATTCTGCGGCTTGCCTGCGCGGCATTGAGATTGAAGCAGATGTTGTATTGAAAGCGACCAAAGTTGATGGCGTCTATTCTGCCGATCCGGTAAAAGATCCTTCAGCAACGTTATACGATTCGCTGACCTATCAGGAAGTGCTGGAACGTGAGCTGAAAGTGATGGATCTTGCTGCGTTTACGCTGGCACGCGACCATAATTTGCCGATCCGCGTTTTCAACATGAACAAACCTGGCGCACTGCGTCGCGTTGTCATGGGTGAAAAAGAAGGGACGTTGATTAGTCAGTAATAACGGCTAATCCCGTCAATTATGGGGTAATATATTATCAGTATTGCTCCATACGTCAGCCGAGCGCTGGCATTAATTATTCACCGGATCATGTACTGACATGGTCCGCCAGGCAACCAGTTTTCAAGGGTTCACAACGTGACTAATGAAATCAGAAAAGATGCTGAAACGCGCATGGACAAATGTGTTGAAGCGTTTAAAAACCAGATCAGCAAAATCCGTACTGGCCGTGCATCGCCTAGCATTCTCGATGGCATCCAGGTTGAATACTATGGCAGCGCAACGCCACTGCGTCAGGTTGCTAACGTTGTCGTAGAAGATTCCCGCACGCTGGCGATTACGGTATTTGATCGTACGCTTGGCCCGGCGGTTGAAAAAGCCATCATGGCCTCCGATCTCGGCCTGAACCCGTCTTCTGCTGGCACCGTCATCCGTGTTCCGCTGCCACCGCTGACGGAAGAACGCCGTAAAGATCTGATTAAAGTCGTTCGTGGCGAAGCGGAGCAAGGGCGTGTTTCTGTACGCAACGTGCGCCGTGATGCTAACGATAAACTGAAAGCGCTGCTGAAAGATAAAGCGATCAGTGAAGATGAAGAACGTCGTGCTCAGGACGATGTGCAGAAACTGACTGACAACTTCATCAAGAAAGTAGATACAGCACTGGCAGAAAAAGAAGCGGAGCTGATGGAGTTCTAATCAGCCTGTTAGATATTGCGTCGCAGGAAACGTGTGGGCTTGCCCTTTTTCCGGCGGCGCTTTATTTTTTGTACAAGGAATGGGTGAAGGCCAGCCCCTCTGGGTAGTAAACAATTTTTGCTATGTATATGCGTACGACTGTCGTGACTGTGATCGATAGCAGAGATATATCATGGTAATCGTCTCAGACTCGTGTACCTTCCTGTCATCAAATCCGGTTATTCAGAGCATTTTTAATGAAGCAACTGACAATTCTTGGTTCCACTGGTTCTATTGGCGTCAGTTCGCTGGCCGTCATTAAAGCCAACCCCGATAAGTTTTCTGTGCGCGCGCTATCCGCCGGTTATAACGTCAAGCTGATGCTGGAGCAGTGTCTCACTTTCCAACCCGCCTATGCCTCAATGGCTGATGAAGCCTCTGCAACGTCTCTGCGCCAGCAGTTGGCGGAGTACGGCTGCAAAACGGAGGTTTTGGCTGGGGAGCAGGCGGCGTGTGACCTTGCTGCATTGGATGGCGTCGATCAGGTCATGGCCGCGATTGTGGGAGCCGCAGGATTATTGCCGACGCTGGCGGCAATTCATGCCGGAAAACAGGTCTTGTTGGCGAATAAAGAATCGCTGGTTACCTGCGGGCGTCTCTTTATGGACGCCGTAGCGCAAAGTGGCGCGCAGCTTTTACCGATTGATAGCGAACATAATGCGATTTTTCAGAGTTTACCTGAGCAAATTCAGCGTCAGTTAGGCTACGCTTCATTGTCGCAGCACGGTGTTGAACGTATTATTCTGACTGGATCCGGCGGACCGTTTCGTGAGACACCGGTGTCGGCGCTGGCAGACATGACGCCGGATCAGGCGTGTGCGCATCCAAACTGGTCAATGGGGCGCAAAATTTCGGTTGATTCCGCCACGATGATGAACAAAGGGCTGGAGTATATCGAAGCGCGCTGGCTGTTTAACGCTTCTGCTGAGCAGATGGAAGTCATTATTCATCCGCAGTCAGTGATTCACTCGATGGTGCGTTACCGTGATGGTAGCGTTCTGGCGCAGTTAGGCTCGCCTGATATGCGTACGCCGATTGCCCATGCGATGGCTTACCCTGAACGTGTGACATCGGGCGCAAAAGCGTTAGATTTTTGCCAGATTGGCGCGCTGACATTTTTGGCGCCGGACTATGCGCGCTATCCTTGTTTACAGTTGGCAATTGATGCCTGTAATCAGGGTCAGTCGGCCACGACGGCATTGAACGCCGCGAATGAAATTGCGGTAGCGGCATTTTTGCAGTCGCAGATTCGCTTTACGGATATTGCGGCGGTAAATCGGTATGTTATTGAACAACTTACATTACCAGAGCCTGCCAGCGTTGATGATGTTCTTGACATCGATCGCTGGGCCAGACAGACCGCGGCACAGATCCTGACACACTACGCGCGATAGCCGGATAGACCGTGGCACAATTTGTTCATGTGCGGTGGAGGTGGTATAGTCTGCGCCACTCAGTGGTTGATTATGCGAAAGATTGTTTAATCGACTCATTAAGCTAAGCCGTGATCGTTCACGGCTTTTTTTGCGCTAACGGGGTCTGATGTTACGGAAGGACTGTTGTATTTCTTGCTTGAGGAAATAAGTACGCGTTATGCCGTCCGATAATCAAAAAAATACTCACGATCTGCCACCCGCCGGACCGCGGCATGTTGCCATTATCATGGATGGCAATGGTCGCTGGGCGAAAAGCCGGGGGAAAATGCGGATTTTTGGCCATCAGGCTGGTGTAAAGGCTGTGCGACGTTCTGTCAGTTTTGCAGTAAGCCAAGGACTGGACGCACTAACGCTTTACGCATTTAGTAGTGAAAACTGGAACCGTCCGGCGCAGGAAGTTTCCGCACTCATGGAACTGTTTGTTCGGGCGCTGGACAGCGAAGTAAAAAGTCTGCACAAGCATAATGTCCGCTTGCGGGTGATCGGTGATATCGGTCGCTTCAGCCCGCGTTTACAAGAACGCATTCGCCGTTCAGAGGCGCTGACAGAAAAGAATCAGGGGCTCACACTGAATATTGCCGCGAATTATGGCGGCCGTTGGGATATTATTCAGGGAGTACGGCAACTTGCAGAGCAGGTTCAGGAAGGCATCCTGCGCCCTGATAGCATTAATGAAGCGTCATTATGTCAGTACATCTGTCTGAATGATCTGGCTCCGGTTGATTTGGTGATCAGAACCGGTGGAGAACACCGCATCAGTAATTTTCTTCTGTGGCAAATTGCTTATGCTGAACTTTACTTTACTGATGTCCTCTGGCCTGATTTCGATGAACAAGTCTTTGAAGGTGCGCTGAATGCTTTTGCACAACGCGAGCGCCGCTTCGGGGGAACAACACCTATCGATGCTGATGCATCCTAGGGGGAACTTTTGCTGAAGTATCGCCTGATTACTGCTTTTATTTTGATCCCAATTGTTATTGCGGCGCTGTTCTTGCTGCCTCCTCTGGGATTCACGCTTGTTACGCTGGCTGTCTGTATGCTGGCGGCATGGGAATGGGGTCAGTTGGCAGGGTTTGCCTCTTATGGTCAACGCCTGTGGCTCGCGATCCTGTGTGGTTTCTTGCTGGCGCTGATGCTGTTGTCACTCCCGGCCTACCATTATTCCGTCCATATTCCGCAAATCAGTATCGCACTCTGGTCATCGCTGGTGTGGTGGGGTGTGGCGTTGCTGTTGGTTCTGTTCTATCCGGCTTCTGCCTCCTTCTGGCGCCATTCGCGCGCATTGCGGCTGGTGTTCGGCATCATGACGATCGTGCCGTTTTTCTGGGGCATGGTCGCGCTTCGTCATTATAATTACGCGATTAATCCGTTCACGGGTGCCTGGTGGCTGCTGTACGTCATGCTGCTGGTATGGGGAGCGGACAGCGGTGCCTACATGTTCGGTAAATTGTTTGGTAAGCGTAAACTCGCGCCAAAAGTTTCGCCGGGCAAAACCTGGGAAGGCTTTCTCGGCGGTCTGGCGACCTCAGCGCTTATCTCCGTGCTGTTTAGCCTCTATGCGCCATTAACGGTCTCACCCTCGACGTTGCTGATTTGTTCTATCGCCGCTGCGTTGGCCTCGGTACTGGGTGATTTGACGGAAAGCATGTTCAAACGCGAGGCGGGCATCAAAGACAGTAGCCATTTGATTCCGGGGCACGGTGGTGTGCTCGATCGTATCGACAGCCTGACTGCTGCGGTTCCTGTGTTCTCTTGCCTGATGCTGCTGCTGTTTAAAGTGGCTTAGAATAAAGCGGTAGAGCTATTTATGCTGAGTTTTCTCTGGAATCTTGCCGCGTTTATCATCGCACTGGGTGTGCTGGTCACCGTCCATGAGTTTGGGCATTTCTGGGTGGCTCGCCGCTGTGGTGTGAAGGTCGAACGCTTCTCCGTTGGCTTTGGTCGCGCAATATGGCGTCGTCGCGATCGTACCGGTACAGAATTCGTGATCGCGCTAATCCCGCTTGGCGGCTACGTCAAGATGCTGGATGAGCGCGTCGACACGGTTGCGCCAGAATTCCGCCACCAATCATTTAACAGTAAAACGGTCTGGCAGCGTGCGGCTATCGTCAGCGCTGGCCCGATTGCCAATTTCCTGTTTGCCATTGTGGCGTACTGGCTGGTGTTTATTCTCGGCGTGCCGGGCGTTCGTCCTGTTGTGGGTGAAATACTGCCCAACTCCATCGCGGCGCAAGCGGAAATGTCGGCGGGAATGGAACTAAAGTCAGTAGATGGTATCGAAACGCCTGATTGGGATACTGCGCGTCTGGCGCTGATCGGTAAAATCGGCGATAGCGAGGTGGTGATCGGAACCGCCCCGTTAGGTTCTGACCGTGTCGTCCAGAAAACGCTGGATTTGCGCGATTGGCAGTTTGAGCCTGATAAGCAAGATCCTGCCGCTTCGCTCGGGATTATTCCGCGCGGTCCGCAAATTGAGCCGGTACTGCATCAGGTCCAGGCTGGGTCGGCGGCGGAAAAAGCAGGTTTGCAAGTCGGTGATAGGATCGTTAAAGTCGACGGGCAGGTGCTAGCGCAATGGCGTGATTTCGTCATCGCCGTGCGTGATAACCCCGGACAATCTATTGCGCTGGAGGTAGAGCGAAACGGTGCAGCAGTACCGTTGACGTTAACGCCAGACAGCAAATCTGTGGGGAGTGGCAGAGTTGAAGGGCTGGCGGGCGTTATGCCAAGTGTGACGCCACTGCCTGAAGAATACAGGACTGTGCGCCAGTATGGGCCGTTTAGCGCAATCTACCAGGCAACAGATAAAACCTGGCAACTGATGAAATTGACCGTCAGTATGTTAGGGAAACTGGTTATGGGTGATGTTAAGCTGAACAACCTGAGTGGTCCCATTTCGATTGCTCAGGGCGCAGGAATGTCAGCAGATTATGGATTGATTTATTACCTGATGTTTTTGGCCTTAATCAGCGTCAATTTGGGGATCATCAATCTGTTCCCTCTGCCGGTATTGGATGGTGGACACCTGCTCTTTCTTGCGGTTGAAAAGCTGAAGGGCAGGCCGGTTTCTGAGCGTGTGCAGGACGTTAGCTATCGCATTGGTACAGTGTTGCTGATGTTGTTAATGGGACTCGCACTTTTCAATGATTTCTCTCGTCTCTAGGCGCGGGATTAGGTTAGGAAAAACGCATAACAACGATGGCGATCAAAAAGTTGCTCATAGCGTCGCTGCTGTTCAGCAGCGCAACCGTATACGGTGCAGACGGGTTCGTAGTGAAGGACATTCATTTCGAGGGCCTGCAAAGAGTTGCCGTCGGGGCGGCACTACTTAGTATGCCAGTCCGCGTTGGTGATACCATCGGTGACGATGATATCGGTAATACCATCCGTGCCTTGTTTGCGACCGGAAATTTTGAAGATGTTCGCGTCCTGCGAGACGGCGGAACGCTGATTGTGCAGGTGAAAGAACGTCCGACAATCGCCAGCGTCACGTTTTCCGGCAATAAGTCAGTCAAAGACGACATGCTGAAAGAAAACCTGGAGGCCTCCGGCGTGCGCGTCGGTGAAGCGTTGGATCGCACCGCACTCACCAGCATCGAAAAAGGACTGGAAGATTTCTACTACAGCGTGGGTAAGTACAGTGCATCGGTTAAAGCCGTTGTCACACCACTTCCGCGTAACCGTGTAGACCTGAAACTGGTCTTCACGGAGGGCGTTTCCGCCAAGATCCAACAGATTAATATTGTCGGTAACAAAGCGTTCAGCTCCGACGAATTGATCTCGCGTTTCCAACTGCGTGATGAAGTGCCGTGGTGGAACGTGGTTGGCGATCGCAAATACCAGAAACAAAAACTGTCCGGCGATCTGGAAACCCTCCGGAGTTTCTATCTGGATCGCGGCTATGCACGTTTCAACATCGATTCCACACAGGTGAGTCTGACGCCAGATAAGAAAGGCATCTACATCACCATCAACATGACGGAAGGCGAGCAGTACAAGCTGTCCGGCGTGACGGTGAAAGGTAATCTGGCTGGTCACTCCGCGGAAATCGAAGGGCTGACGAAGATTGAACCGGGTGAACTCTACAACGGGACGAAAGTGACCCGGATGGAAGAGGACATCAAGAAACTGCTGGGTCGTTATGGCTATGCCTATCCGCGCGTGGTAACACAGCCGGAAATTAATGATGCAGACAAGACGGTGAGATTAAACATCAACGTTGATGCCGGTAACCGTTTCTATGTGCGCCATATCCGCTTTGATGGTAACGACACATCTAAAGACGCTGTCCTGCGCCGTGAAATGCGTCAGATGGAGGGGGCCTGGTTAGGTAACGATCTGGTTGAACAGGGCAAAGAGCGTCTAAACCGACTGGGATTCTTTGAAAGCGTTGATGTAGAAACGCAGCGCGTTCCCGGCGTCGTCGATCAGGTTGATGTAACGTATAAAGTCAAAGAGCGTAATACCGGTACCTTCAACTTTGGTGTCGGTTTCGGTACAGAAAGTGGCGTGAGCTTCCAGGCCGGGGTTCAGCAGGACAACTGGCTGGGAACGGGTAATTCTGTTGGTATCAGCGGGACGAAAAACGACTACCAGACGTATGTTGAACTGTCACTGACCGACCCGTACTTTACCGTCGATGGCGTTAGCCTCGGTGGCCGCATCTTCTATAACAAATTTGAGGCGTCAGACGCCGATCTGTCCGACTATACCAACGTGAGTTACGGCGTTGGCAGTACGCTGGGCTTCCCGATTAACGAGAATAACTCACTGCGTGTCGGTCTGGATTATGTACATAACGATCTGTCGGATATGAGACCGCAGGTGGCGATGTGGCGTTATCTGAATTCTGTGGGTGTAAATCCCGAAGTTGTTGTTGGCAATAGTAATAAGTCGAGTGCGGACTTTAAAGCGAACGATTTCTTCCTGAATACCGGATGGTCGTATAACAATCTGGATCGCGGCTACTTCCCGACGAAAGGAACACGTGCGTCTGCGAATGTGAAAGTCACGGTGCCGGGCTCGGATAACGAATACTACAAACTGACGTTTGATTCGGCGAGTTACTATCCGTTGACCGAGAGTGGTAAGTGGGTGGTGATGGGCCGTACGCGTGCGGGCTTTGCTGATGGTCTCGGTGGTAAAGAAGTGCCGTTCTATGACAACTTCTATGCCGGTGGTTCCAGCACGGTGCGTGGCTTCCAGTCGAATACCATTGGTCCTAAAGCGGCATATTACAACTGTGCCACAACTTCAACGCCTTATTCGAGCTGCGCAATTGATAAAACCAGGCTAAATGACGCCGTGGGCGGTAACGCGATGGCCGTGCTGAGTGCGGAACTGATCGTGCCGACGCCGTTTATCAGCGACAAATACGCGAGCTCCGTCCGTACTTCCTTCTTTGTAGACGGCGGTACGGTATGGGATACCAACTGGGAAAATACGACTGAAACACTGAACGCAGGCGTGCCGGATTACAGCAAGGCGAGCAACTTCCGTGTTTCCAGCGGTATCGCGTTGCAATGGATGTCTCCGCTTGGGCCATTGGTCTTCTCCTATGCCCAGCCGGTTAAAAAGTACGATGGAGACAAGTCGGAACAATTCCAGTTTAACATTGGCAAAACCTGGTAGTGTGACGTCAATAGGTCGTATGCAGGGAATGTCGCATCGTTGCTCGTGAATATGAACGGTTGAACATAAGCCGTTCATACTATGACGCGATGCTCATAATTAAAGTGTTAAGACACAAATAGGTTAGGTTGAGGAGTTTATAGTGAAAAAGTGGTTATGTGCCGCAGGCCTCGGTTTAGCATTGGCTGCTTCAGCCAGCGTTCAGGCTGCTGACAAAATTGCCGTTGTTAACGTCTCCAGCATTTTCCAACAGCTGCCGCAGCGTGAAACCGTTGGCAAACAGCTGGAAAACGAGTTCAAAGGCCGTGCTTCTGAACTGCAATCTATGGAAAACGATTTACAGACCAAGATGCAGAAGTTGCAGCGTGATGGTTCTACCATGAAAGCGAGCGATCGCAGCAAAATGGAGAAGGACGTCATGGCGCAGCGTGAGCAGTTCTCTACCAAAGCGCAGGCTTTTGACCAGGACAACCGTCGTCGTCAGATGGAAGAACGCAACAAAATCCTGAGCCGTATTCAGGATGCCGTGAAAGCTGTTGCAACCAAAGAAGGCTATGATGTTGTGATTGACGCTAACGCTGTTGCGTATGTCGCCAATGCGAAAGACATTACTGCTGATGTGCTGAAACAGGTTAAATAATACATGTATTCAATTCGACTGGACGCGTTAGCTCAACAGTTGGATGCACAATTACACGGTGATGGCGATATCGTCATCACCGGTGTTGCTTCTATGCATTCGGCAAAAACTGGGCAAATTACGTTTCTTTCCGACAGTCGTTACCGTGAGCAACTGGCTGGGACGCAAGCGTCAGCGGTCGTGCTGACGGAAGCGGATTTACCTTACTGTCAGGTTACTGCGCTGGTAGTGAAGAATCCCTACCTTACCTATGCGCGTATGGCGCAACTGCTGGATACTACGCCACAACCGGCAACCGATATTGCGCCGAGCGCGGTTATCGCGCCAGACGCGACGCTGGGGCAGCAGGTATCCGTTGGTGCAAATGCCGTCATCGAATCTGGAGCACAGTTGGGTGATGGCGTTGTTATTGGCCCCGGCTGCTTTATCGGTAAAGATGCCCGCATTGGTGCCGGTACCCGTTTGTGGGCAAATGTAACGATTTATCACCGCGTTGAGCTGGGTGAGCATTGCCTGATCCAGTCGGGAACGGTTATCGGTTCAGACGGTTTTGGCTATGCCAACGATCGCGGTAACTGGGTGAAAATTCCGCAGTTAGGAACGGTCAGAATTGGCGATCGGGTTGAGATCGGCGCAAGCACCACTATCGATCGTGGCGCGTTGGATGATACGGTCATTGGCAATGGTGTTATCATTGATAACCAATGTCAGATTGCGCACAACGTCGTGATTGGCGACAATACCGCGGTAGCGGGTGGCGTCATTATGGCGGGGAGCTTGAAAATTGGTCGTTATTGCATGATCGGTGGTGCCAGCGTAATTAACGGGCACATGGAAATCTGCGATAAAGTGACGGTAACGGGAATGGGGATGGTCATGCGACCCATCACAGAACCTGGGGTATACTCTTCGGGCATTCCTTTGCAACCCAACAAAGTATGGCGTAAAACCGCAGCGCTGGTGATGAATATTGATGAGATAAGCAAACGGTTGAAAGCCGTTGAACGAAAAGTCGATAACGTTTAATCACTCGCGTTTTTATTTGCGGCCTGCCTGAAGACACCTAATTTAGGGTCTGCGCAGGCCGTGTTGTTGATGGCATCAGTTTTTATGGACAGGAAGAGTATTTTGACTACTGACACTCATACTCTGCATATTGAAGAGATTTTAGAACTATTACCGCACCGTTTCCCATTTTTACTGGTTGATCGGGTACTGGATTTTGAAGAAGGGAAGTTTCTGCGGGCGGTGAAAAACGTCTCTTTCAACGAACCCTTCTTCCAGGGCCATTTCCCGGGCAAACCGATTTTTCCCGGCGTGCTGATTCTGGAAGCGATGGCCCAGGCCACCGGTATTCTGGCGTTTAAAAGCGTGGGAAAACTGGAGCCGGGTGAGCTGTACTATTTCGCCGCTGTGGACGAAGCGCGCTTTAAGCGCCCTGTACAG
The DNA here is from genome assembly GCA_021907015.1 of Pectobacterium sp. PL152. Classification (GTDB taxonomy): domain Bacteria; phylum Pseudomonadota; class Gammaproteobacteria; order Enterobacterales; family Enterobacteriaceae; genus Pectobacterium. The sequence goes on from CP091064.1 coordinate 3,718,384, forward strand.
CCAGGCGATCAAATGATCCTTGAAGTTGAATTCATCAAAGAGCGTCGCGGCGTTGCACGCTTTAAAGGTGTTGCCAAAGTTGATGGCGAAGTGGCCTGCGAAGCGTCAATGATGTGTGCTCGCCGTCGGGAGTCCTGATAACGTGATTGATCAAACCGCCTTTATTCACCCAAGTTCGATTGTTGAAGACGGTGCCATCATTGGCGCTGGCGTTCATATTGGCCCGTTCTGCTATATCGGTTCTCAGGTTGAGATCGGTGCAGGTACGGTGCTGAAATCACATGTCGTCGTCAATGGCGTCACTAAAATTGGTCGCGATAACGAAATCTATCAGTTCACGTCAATTGGTGAAGTGAACCAGGATCTCAAATATGCCGGGGAACCGACCCGCGTTGAGATTGGCGATCGTAACCGCATCCGTGAAAGCGTCACGATTCACCGTGGCACGACACAGGGCGGTGGGTTGACTAAAGTCGGTAGCGATAACTTGTTGATGATCAACACGCATATCGCGCACGACTGCGTAGTGGGCAATCGCTGTATTCTGGCGAATAACGCAACGCTGGGCGGCCATGTTTCCGTCGATGATTTTGCGATTATCGGTGGGATGACGGCAGTACACCAGTTCTGCATCATCGGTGCTCACGTTATGGTGGGCGGATGTTCTGGTGTGGCGCAAGATGTGCCGCCATATGTTATCGCGCAGGGTAACCACGCCACGCCGTTTGGCCTGAATATTGAAGGCCTGAAGCGTCGTGGATTCGAGAAAGATACTCTGCATGCGATCCGTAACGCGTACAAACTGCTCTACCGCAGCGGTAAAACGCTGGACGAAGTGAAGCCGGAAATTGAAGCGCTGGCGGCGGAACACCCTGCTGTGCAGGCGTTTACCGATTTCTTTGCCCGTTCTACTCGCGGCATCATTCGTTAATCCATGTCATCACGTCCTTTGACTATTGGGCTGGTCGCCGGTGAAACTTCCGGCGACATCCTTGGCGCGGGTCTGATCCGAGCGCTAAAAGAAAAGGTGCCCGATGCGCGGTTTGTTGGCGTTGCTGGACCGCGTATGCAGGCTGAAGGCTGTGAAGCCTGGTACGAGATGGAAGAGCTGGCCGTCATGGGCATTGTTGAAGTGCTGGGTCGGCTTCCTCGCCTGCTGAAAATTCGGCGGGATTTGACCCAACGTTTCAGCGAGCTTCAGCCCGATGTCTTCGTGGGGATTGATGCACCTGATTTCAACATCACGCTGGAGGGGAACCTCAAGCAGCGCGGCATCAATACCATTCACTACGTCAGCCCGTCCGTGTGGGCATGGCGTCAAAAACGCGTTTTCAAAATAGGTAAAGCGACCAATTTGGTGCTGGCCTTTTTGCCTTTTGAAAAAGCGTTTTACGATCGTTTCAATGTACCTTGTCGCTTTATCGGCCACACGATGGCCGATGCAATGCCGCTGCATCCTGACAAGCTAGCCGCGCGAGCGACACTGGGTATTGCGCCAGAGGCACACTGTCTGGCACTGCTGCCGGGTAGCCGCAACGCAGAAGTGGAAATGCTTAGTGCCGATTTCCTCAAGACCGCTGTGCTGCTGCGCCAACACTTTCCCGAGCTGGAAATTGTCGTTCCGCTGGTGAACAGCAAGCGGCGCGAACAATTTGAGCAGATTAAAAGCAGTGTGGCCCCCGATTTGCGCGTGCATCTGCTGGATGGACAGGCGCGGGAAGCCATGATTGCCAGTGATGCGGCGCTATTGGCATCCGGTACGGCGGCGCTGGAGTGTATGCTGGCAAAATGCCCGATGGTGGTGGGTTATCGCATGAAACCCTTTACCTTCTGGTTGGCACAGCGTCTGGTCAAAACACAGTGGGTGTCGCTGCCGAATTTGCTGGCTGGACGCGAACTGGTGACGGAATTGCTTCAGACCGACTGTACACCTGACAAGCTGGCCGCCGCGCTATTGCCGCTGTTCGCAGATTCGGATAAAACGGCTGCGCTGCGTACGACATTTGTGGATTTGCATCAGCAGATTCGCTGTAACGCTGATGAGCAAGCGGCTCAGGCGGTACTGGAATTAGTCAAGCCGCGTTAATAAAACCCTATTCGTAAGACCATGTTAATAAAGCCATGAGTGAAATATTTATCTATCCGCAGGCGACCTGTATCGCTGGCGTTGATGAAGTGGGGCGCGGTCCTCTGGTTGGTGCTGTCGTGACGGCGGCGGTGATTCTTGATCCGACTAGGCCAATTGTCGGGCTGGCAGATTCTAAACAGCTGAGTGAAAAACGTCGGCTGGCGCTCTATGATGAAATCAAAGAGAAGGCGTTGGCGTGGAGCCTTGGTCGAGCAGAGCCGGAAGAGATTGATCAACTGAATATCCTGCATGCTACCATGTTAGCAATGCAGCGTGCGGTGGCTGGATTGGCTGTCGTGCCTGATTTTGTTCTGATTGACGGCAACCGTTGTCCGGCGCTGCCGATGCCCGCTCAGGCGGTCGTTAAAGGGGATAGCCGGGTGGCAGAAATCAGTGCGGCTTCGATTATGGCGAAAGTGACTCGCGATCGTGAGATGGTCGAGTTGGATCAACGCTTCCCCGCTTATGGTTTTGCCCAACACAAAGGTTACCCAACGGCTTTCCATCTGGAGAAACTGGCCGCGCTGGGTGCCACTGAGTTTCACCGCCGGAGCTTCGCGCCAGTCAAACGAGCATTAGGGTTGGCGTAAAACATCATCATTAACTCTCGGTGTGGCGTGCTCACGTAGTCGTGCCTGCCATGCTGACTAATCGATAAATTCTGGGATCTGGATATGGCCGAACCACGTTTTGTTCACCTGCGTGTTCACAGTGACTATTCCATGATCGATGGGCTGGCTAAAGTCGGTCCGCTGGTAAAAAAGGCGGCGGCACTTGGCATGCCAGCGCTGGCGATTACCGATTTCACCAACCTGTGTGGGCTGGTTAAGTTCTATGGCGGCGCGCATGGCGCAGGCATCAAGCCGATTATCGGCGCAGACTTCTGTGTCGAAAGCGACGAATTAGGGGATGAACTCGCGCATCTCACTGTCCTCGCTATGAATAATGAAGGCTACCAGAATCTCACGCTGCTGATTTCTCAGGCTTATCAGCGGGGTTATGGTGCTGCCGGGCCGACAATTGACCGAGATTGGCTGATTGAGCATCGTGAAGGACTGATTTTACTGTCTGGCGGTCGTCGGGGTGATGTCGGCCAGTTTTTGCTACGCGGTAACCAGACGCAGGCCGAGCAGTGTCTGGCGTTTTATCAGGAACACTTCCCCCAGCGTTACTATCTGGAACTTATCCGCACGTCACGCCCCGACGAAGAAAGTTATTTGCACGCTGCCGTCGAGTTGGCAACGAAGCACGGGTTGCCTGTGGTGGCGACCAACGAAGTGTGTTTTATCAGCACTGATGATTTTGACGCTCACGAAATCCGCGTGGCTATCCACGATGGCTACACGCTTGATGACCCTAAACGCCCACGTAATTACAGCCCGCAGCAGTACATGCGTTCCGAAGAGGAAATGTGCGAGCTCTTTGCGGATATCCCCGAAGCACTGGCGAACAGCGTTGAAATTGCCAAGCGTTGTAACGTAACGATTCGTCTGGGTGAATATTTCCTGCCGCAGTTCCCGACGGGCGACATGACCACGGAAGACTTTCTGGTTGAGTGCTCGAAAAAGGGGCTGGAAGAGCGCCTCGAATTCCTGTTCCCTGACCCGGAAGTGCGGGCTGCGCGGCGACCAGAGTACGATGAGCGTCTGGATATTGAACTGGGCGTGATTAACCAGATGGGGTTCCCCGGTTACTTCCTCATCGTAATGGAATTTATTCAATGGTCGAAGGATAACGACGTGCCTGTTGGGCCGGGGCGTGGTTCCGGTGCCGGCTCGCTAGTGGCCTATGCGCTGAAAATCACCGATCTGGACCCGCTGGAATTCGACCTGCTGTTCGAACGTTTCCTTAACCCTGAACGTGTTTCCATGCCTGACTTCGACGTCGATTTCTGTATGGAAAAACGCGATAAAGTTATCGATCACGTTGCGGAAATGTACGGACGTGATGCGGTATCACAGATTATTACCTTCGGTACGATGGCGGCGAAAGCGGTTATTCGTGACGTAGGGCGCGTGCTTGGGCACCCGTATGGGTTTGTCGATCGTATTTCAAAACTGGTGCCGCCCGATCCGGGTATGACGCTTGAAAAAGCCTTTGCTGCTGAACCGCAGCTGCCGGAAATTTATGAAGCCGATGAGGAAGTTAAGGCCCTCATTGATATGGCGCGTAAGCTCGAAGGGGTAACGCGTAACGCCGGTAAACATGCGGGTGGGGTGGTGATTTCCCCCACCAAGATTACCGATTTCGCGCCGTTGTATTGCGATGCGGAAGGGAACCACCCGGTTACCCAGTTTGATAAGAACGACGTGGAATATGCCGGGCTGGTGAAGTTCGACTTCCTTGGCCTGCGTACGCTAACCATCATCGACTGGGCGCTGGGGATGATTAACGCCCGCCGCGCGAAGCAGGGGCAGGAACCGATTGATATCGCTGCGATCCCGCTCGATGACAAGAAAAGTTTCGACATGCTGCAACGTTCGGAAACCACCGCGGTATTCCAGCTTGAATCGCGCGGCATGAAAGACCTGATCAAGCGTCTGAAACCTGACTGCTTTGAAGATATGATCGCACTAGTGGCGCTGTTCCGCCCCGGCCCGCTGCAATCCGGCATGGTGGATAACTTCATCGACCGTAAACATGGCCGTGAAGCGATCTCTTATCCTGATATCGAATGGCAGCACGAGTCACTCAAGCCCGTGCTGGAGCCGACCTACGGTATTATCCTGTATCAGGAACAGGTCATGCAGATCGCTCAGGTACTGGCAGGCTATACGCTGGGCGGTGCGGACATGCTGCGTCGTGCGATGGGGAAAAAGAACCCAGTCGAAATGGCGAAGCAACGTGGTGGCTTCGAAGATGGTGCCAAATCTCGCGGTGTGAACGGCGAACTGGCGGTTAAAATTTTCGACCTGGTGGAAAAATTCGCCGGTTACGGCTTTAATAAATCTCACTCAGCGGCTTATGCACTGGTGTCTTACCAGACGCTGTGGCTGAAAGCGCACTATCCGGCTGAATTCATGGCGGCGGTAATGACGGCCGATATGGACAACACGGATAAAGTGGTCGGGCTGGTTGATGAATGCTGGCGGATGGGGTTAAAAATCCTGCCTCCTGACATCAACAGTGGGCTGTATCACTTTCACGTTAACGACGATGGCGAGATTGTTTACGGCATCGGCGCAATTAAAGGCGTGGGTGAAGGCCCGATTGAGGCGATTATCGAGGCGCGTAATCAGGGCGGTTATTTTAGAGAGCTGTTTGATCTTTGCGCGCGTACCGACATTAAAAAGCTGAACCGCCGTGTGTTGGAAAAGCTGATTATGTCCGGGGCATTTGACCGCCTGGGGCCGCACCGCGCCGCGTTAATGAATTCATTGGCTGATGCGTTGAAGGCCGCCGATCAGCACGCGAAAGCGGAAGCCATTGGTCAGGTGGATATGTTCGGCGTGCTGGCCGAGGCACCCGAGCAGGTTGAGCAATCCTACAGCACCGTGCCGCCGTGGCCGGAGCAGGTCGTATTGGATGGTGAGCGGGAAACGCTGGGGCTGTACCTGACCGGCCACCCGATCACGCAATATATTAAGGAAATCGAACGCTATGCCGGTGGCGTGCGTTTGAAAGATATGCACCCGACGGATCGGGGTAAAATGACCACTGCCGTAGGGCTGGTGTTGGCAGCTCGCGTCATGGTAACCAAGCGGGGTAACCGTATTGGTGTCTGTACCTTGGACGATCGTTCCGGTCGGCTTGAGATAATGCTGTTTACCGATGCATTGGAAAAATATCAGCATTTACTTGAGAAAGACCGTATCCTTATCGCCAGTGGACAGGTCAGCTTTGATGACTTCAGCGGCGGGCTTAAAATGACCGTCCGAGAGTTAATGGATATCAGTGAAGCGCGGGAAAAATACGCGCGCGGGCTTGCTATCTCGCTGACTGACAGGCAAATTGATGACCAGCTATTAAACCGTCTCCGCCAATCGTTGGAACCCCATCGATCGGGGACGATCCCAGTGCATCTCTATTACCAGCGTGAAGATGCGCGCGTCCGACTACGTTTCGGCGCAGCATGGCGTGTAACGCCTGCCGATGCGCTACTGAACGAGCTGCGCACATTAGTGGGTAATGAGCAGGTGGAACTGGAATTTGACTAATATAGGAATACTATGAGTCTGAATTTTCTTGATTTTGAGCAGCCGATTGCAGAGTTGGAAGCGAAAATTGACTCGCTGACCGCAGTCAGCCGTCAAGACGAAAAATTGGATATTAATCTGGACGAAGAAGTCCAGCGCCTGCGTGAGAAGAGCGTTGAATTGACGCGTAAAATCTTCGCTGATTTAGGCGCCTGGCAGGTTGCGCAGTTAGCGCGCCATCCACAACGTCCTTACACGCTTGATTATATTAAGCACATCTTTACTGACTTTGATGAATTGGCTGGCGATCGTGCCTATGCCGATGACAAAGCCATTGTCGGCGGGATTGCCCGTTTGGATGGGCGTCCGGTGATGATCATTGGTCATCAGAAAGGACGTGAAACCAAAGAAAAAATTCGTCGTAACTTCGGCATGCCGGCACCGGAAGGCTATCGCAAAGCGCTGCGCCTGATGGAAATGGCCGAACGCTTCAAGATGCCGATTATTACCTTTATCGATACGCCGGGTGCCTATCCGGGCGTTGGCGCAGAAGAACGCGGTCAGTCTGAAGCGATTGCGCGCAACCTGCGTGAAATGTCGACGCTGCGAGTGCCAATCATCTGTACCGTTATCGGTGAAGGGGGTTCCGGTGGTGCGTTGGCTATCGGCGTGGGCGACAAGGTCAACATGTTGCAGTACAGCACCTACTCGGTTATTTCACCGGAAGGCTGTGCGTCTATCCTGTGGAAGAGTGCGGATAAGGCGCCGCTGGCAGCGGAAGCCATGGGCATCATCGCGCCGCGTCTGAAAGAGCTGAAGTTGATCGACACCGTGATTCCTGAACCGCTGGGTTCGGCGCACCGTAACGTCCCGGCAATGGCCGAGTCGCTGAAAGCGCAACTGCTGGCCGATTTGCTCGACCTCGACGGTCTGACGGAAGAAGAACTGCTAAACCGCCGTTATCAGCGTTTGATGAACTATGGTTACTGCTGATAGCGTGATTGTCTGATTGATTGCAGTATTATCAATCAGGCAATTCTGGCGTTACTCTGAAAATCCGTTGTCAGAAATGACAGCGGATTTTTTGCTATGAGGGGTTGAAGCATGTTGAAGTTGCTTGATGTCCATCACATTGCGGTTATTGCCTCGGACTATGAACGCAGCAAGGCGTTTTATTGTGATGTACTGGGGTTTACGTTGAATCATGAGGTTTACCGTGATGCGCGACAGTCGTGGAAAGGGGATCTCTCGCTAAATGGGCGTTATACCATCGAGCTATTTTCTTTCCCCCATTCACCTGCACGCGTGAGTCGGCCAGAAGCCTGCGGCCTGCGCCATCTGGCTTTTGCCGTGGCTGACATTGAACAGGCCGTCGCCTCGCTGGAGCAGTCTGGGGTTGTCTGTGAACCTATACGGATCGATCCTGAAACGCAGCAGCGCTTTACGTTTTTCTCCGATCCTGACGACTTGCCTTTAGAACTGTATGAGATCTGACATCGTGGATTGCACCAAACCTGACGATAGATTGTTCCAGACGATCGTGGCACAAACGGCGGGATGCGGGTCGATCCTGCTGGCCTACAGCGGCGGTTTGGACTCCTGCGTGTTGCTGCATCTGCTGGTGGCTGTACGTCAGCGTTCTGGCTTGGCTATTCGCGCGGCTTACATCCATCACGGTTTAAACCCGCTGGCAGATAGCTGGGCTGAACATTGTCGTCAGCAGTGTGAACGTTGGCAGGTGTCGTTTGCCTCGCTGCCAGTGGTGGTTGAGGCGCAGAACGGGGGTATTGAAGCGGCGGCCAGAACAGCGCGTTATCAGGCACTGCAAGCGCATCTGCAGGAGGGAGAAACCCTGCTGACGGCGCAGCATCTTGATGACCAGAGCGAAACGTTTTTGCTGGCGCTTAAACGCGGAAGTGGGCCTGCCGGATTGTCTGCGATGGCGGCGCACAGTACGCTGGGGCAGCATCGTCTCATTCGTCCGCTGCTGGGGTTTTCTCGTTTGCAGCTGGAAGCGTATGCGCAGCGGCATCAGCTTCACTGGATTGAGGACGACAGCAATCAGGATGAGCGTTTCGACCGCAATTTTCTACGCCGCCAGATTTTACCGCGTTTGACGCAGCGCTGGCCGCATTTCTCCTCCGCTGTGGCGCGTAGCGCCGAGCTGTGTGCCGAACAGGAACAACTGCTCGATGAACTGTTGGAGGAGTCATTGCGGACGTTATGTCAGCCGGATGGGGCGTTGAGTATTGACGGTCTGGTGCCGCTAAGTTCAGTGCGTCGTTTTGCGCTACTGCGTCGCTGGCTGGCGCAGCAAGGGGCGGCCATGCCCTCGCGTGAACAGCTGCAACGACTCTGGGATGAGGTGGCGACGAGCCGGCAGGATGCGGAGCCTGTATTGCAGCTGAATCAGCAGCAGATCCGCCGTTTCCGTCAGCATCTCTATCTGCTGCCGCTAATGGCGTCGCTACAAGATCGCATTTTACCGTGGCAGCCGACGTCATGTTCGCTATCGCTCCCCGACAATCTCGGCACGCTGCGGTTGGCCGATAGTGGGATGGCGGTTCGCGCACCGGAAAACGGTGAAGCGGTGAGTATCCGCTTTTCGACCCGTGGAACTGTGCATATTGTCGGCAGGGCCCACGGGCGACACATCAAGAAACTGTGGCAGGAACTGGGTGTTCCGCCCTGGTGGCGCGACCGGACGCCGTTGGTGTTCTACAACGAACAACTGATTGCGGCCGTGGGACGATTTGTCACGCGGGAAGGGCAGGTAAGAGAACATCAGCCTATGTGGCACATTGTTTGGGAAAAATAAGGTTTGGGAAAAATAAGTTTGGGAAAAAGCTAAAGCCGTCTGGATAAAAGCTGAGGCTGGCAACTGCTGGAATAAAAACGGACAACCAGCGTTGTCCGTTTCGGAAGCGTTTGTTCAGCGTTTGCCGCTGAATGAAAGGAGAAGCCTGTCAGGATTCGCTGACGACGACCTTCCCGATTTCAGGATGACTGAAACTGACGATGTGGTCGAGGCGCAGTTCGCGCGTTGCACCGGAGGCTTCAATCACCAGATATTCGACCTGCTTACGGGAGATCATGTCACTGGCTTTACCGGTTACAACTTCACCATTGCGTAGTTCCAGCGTCAGCGTTAGATTCTGCTGACAAGTGGCTTCCAGGCTGTCGTAATCATCACAGTTGATGGGTTGATATTCATTACTCATTGACATAATCACTCACCAATAAGTTAGCGGCGGCAAAAGCTGCCTGTTCCCTGACGGAGGATGGCAGCGCATCATTCGCGGCAATGCCATCCAGGGTTTTCAAAACACAACCCAGCGAATCGGGTATATAGCCCAGATCGCCGCTGGCGATCTCTGCGTATAAGCGACGTACTAATTCACAGTATTCTTGCACTATATCCTCCCTTGAAAGCTTAGCTCGGTAGATATTCATGCATCATCACCTTTTTCGGTGCGCGATGTTGTAAGCCTACGAAGATAAACTCTATTTATCAAACCGACTATAGCATAGGCACTAACAGGATATCAGTAGTCCTTAGAGGCCTAATCTATCAGTTACGTGGCAGATATCACCTTTACTGTGAGGATGGCGCTAACTCAAGTAAACTAAAGGGATTAACGACGAGGTTACTGATGGCATTAAAAGCAACGGTTTACAAAGCAGCAATCAATATTGCCGATATGGATCGGAATTTTTTTCACGACGCGAACCTGACGATAGCGCAGCATCCGTCGGAAACGGAGCAGCGCATGATGCTGCGTCTTTTAGCGTGGATTTGCCATGCTGATGAAAACCTGCGCTTTACCAAAGGGCTCAGTGCCGATGACGAACCGGAAATCTGGCGACGCAACGATACGATGGAACTGGAATTGTGGATTGAGCTAGGCCTGCCGGATGAAAAACGGCTTAAAAAGCCTGCAACCAGTCGCGCGCCGTGGTGCTATACGCGTACAGCGAGCGGGCGGCGCAGGTTTGGTGGAGTGCGATATCGGGTAAGGTCTCCGGGTACAAGAATTTGGCTATCCGCTTTTTGGATGATAGTCAGCTGGCTCAGCTTGCCGGACTGGTTCAGCGCACGATGGCCTTGCAGGCAACGATACAGGACGGCACGATCTGGTTGTCTGACGATAAGAATAGTCTTGAAATAGCATTTTCTGAGTGGAAAATTCCTCAGACTCAGGGATGATAACGGGCTGGACAGCGTCCAGGGCATTGAGTCAGAACGATAAAAACAGGGCAGAGACGGCAGGAAAATAATGATGAAAAAACTGGCTATCGGTGTGCTGTTGATTGCAGGGGTTTCTGGGTTGATCGGGTGTCATACCCGTTCACAAGTTCAGGAAGAACCCCTTAAACCAATGGCGCAAAGTTATCGTGGCGTTTTACCCTGTGCGGACTGCGGAGGGATTGATACGTCGCTGTTTTTGGAAAAAGACGGGACTTTTATTCTGCGTGAGCAGTATCAAACGACGCGAGAGGGCAACAACACATTCGCCTCCTATGGGCAGTGGCGACGCACCGCAGATAAGCTGGTGCTGACGGATAGTTCGGGCGAAAAACGTTACTTCCGCCCGGTTGATAACTCTCTTGAAATGCTGGATCAGCAAGGGCTCCCCATCAACTCCTCTCTCCCTCGTCAACTGACGGCAACCGAGCAGGCATTGCCGAATACGCCGATGTCGATGAAGGGAATGTATCGCTATCTGGCAGATGCGGCGACGTTCTCTGATTGCGCCACGGGAAAAACGTTTGTGGTGGCGAGTAATGCCGTGCTGGAAAGAATGTATCTTCGTACGACGGTGTCGGCGGGAGAACCTGTACTGGTTTCCTTTACCGCGCATTTTGCCGTGATTCCGTCGATGGAAGAAGGTCAGATGGTGAAAGCGGTGGTCCCCAACAGCAGTGATAACGCACGTATGCGAGCACGAGCAAACTGCGATACACAGATAGACTAACGCGGCGTTAAAAGAAAAGGCACTGATTTCAGTGCCTTTTTAGTATCGATTACGCGTTAGAGCATTTTCTTTAGCTGATAAAGCCAATCCAATGCCTGACGCGGCGTGAGCGCATCAGGATCGATGGCTTCCAGCGCTTCCATTGCCGGAGACGGTTCATCATTGCTCAGCAGCGCCAACTGCGCGCCATCGATATGGCTGGATGACGCATTATTCGATAACGTTTCCAGCTCCTTCAGTTTCTGGCGTGCGCGCTTAATCACTTCTTTCGGTACGCCAGCCAGTGCGGCGACGGCAAGGCCATAACTTTTGCTGGCTGCACCGTCTTGTACACTGTGCATGAAGGCAATCGTATCGCCGTGTTCGCGCGCATCTAAATGCACATTCACCACGCCTTCCATTTTTTCCGGCAGAGTGGTCAGTTCAAAGTAGTGCGTTGCAAACAGCGTCATCGCTTTGATGCGGTTCGCCAGATTTTCGGCACAGGCCCAGGCCAGCGACAGGCCGTCATAGGTTGAGGTGCCACGACCGATTTCATCCATCAATACCAGACTGTTTTCCGTGGCATTGTGCAGAATATTCGCTGTTTCCGTCATTTCCACCATGAAGGTAGAGCGGCCGGAAGCCAGATCGTCGGCGGCACCCACGCGAGTAAAAATACGATCGACGGGGCCAATCACCGCCTGATCCGCAGGCACAAAGCAGCCGATATGCGCCATCAGCACAATCAGTGCGGCCTGACGCATATAGGTACTTTTCCCGCCCATGTTGGGGCCGGTGATAATCAGCATGCGACGCTGTGGCGACAGCGACAGCGGGTTCGAAATAAACGGTTCACGAAGTACTTGCTCGACGACGGGGTGACGACCGCCCGTAATTTTGATGCCGGGCTTATCACTCAGCGTCGGGCAGACGTAATTCAGCGTATCGGCACGTTCGGCCAGATTCGTCAGAACGTCCAACTCGGCCAGCGCGGCTGCACTTTGCTGAAGCTCGGCCAGATGAGGCAGCAGTAGATCGAAAAGCTCATCATAGAGCGCTTTTTCCAGCGCCAGCGCTTTGCCTTTGAGGTCAGAACCTTATCTTCGTACTCTTTCAGTTCAGGGATGATGTAGCGTTCGGCATTTTTCAGCGTCTGGCGGCGTACATAGTGGATCGGCACCAGATGGCTTTGACCGCGACTGACCTGAATGTAATAGCCGTGTACGCCATTAAAGCCGACTTTCAGCGTATCCAGCCCCAGTTTTTCTCGTTCGCGAATCTCCAAACGATCCAGATAATCGCTGGCGCCATCGGCAAGCGCACGCCACTCGTCCAGTTCCGCATTATAGCCCGGCGCGATGACGCCACCGTCACGAACCAGCACGGGTGGCGCTTCGACAACGGCGCGTTCCAGTAAATCGTGCAGCTCATCAAATTGCCCAATCAGACTGACCAGACGACGAACGGAATCAATATCCAGTGGTGCAAGCTGCTCACGAATATCGGGGAACTGTTGGAAAGCGTGGCGCATACGAGCCAGATCGCGCGGGCGTGCCGTGCGCAGCGCGAGTCGCGCCAGAATACGCTCCAGATCGCCGACCTGTCGCAGGTAGGGTTGTAGATCGGGCGTGATGTCCTGCAACGCGCTGATAGCCTGCTGGCGCTGTTTTAGCGCATCAATATCGCGGCTTGGCATATGAATCCAGCGCTTCAGCATCCGGCTACCCATGGCGGTTACAGTGCAGTCCAGTACAGCAGCCAGCGTATTCTCCACGCCGCCGGACAGATTTTGCGTCAGTTCAAGGTTACGACGGGTGGCCGCGTCCATGATGATGCCGTCCTGCTGGCGCTCCATGGTAATCCCGCGGATATGCGGCAGCGAGGTGCGCTGGGTGTCTTTCGCGTATTGCAGCAGGCAGCCGGCGGCCCGTAATGCGAGCTTGGCCTGCTCTACGCCGAAACCGGTCAGATCGCGGGTGCCAAATTGCAGGTTAAGCTGCTGGCGTGCGGTATCGGGCTCAAACTCCCACAGCGGACGACGGCGCAGCCCGTGGCGATTTTCGATCAAATCCATGGACTCGAAAGATTCGGGGTAGAGTAACTCTGCCGGATTGGTGCGTTGTAGTTCGGCTGCCATGGTTTCCCGATCGGTCGGCTCGCTTACGCGAAAGCGCCCTGAGCTGATATCCAGAGTGGCATAGCCGAATCCCCGACTATCCTGCCAGATCGCTGCCAGCAGGTTATCCTGCTTTTCCTGCAATAGCGCTTCGTCGCTGATGGTTCCTGGCGTGACGATGCGCACGACTTTGCGTTCTACTGGGCCTTTGCTGGTAGCGGGATCGCCCACCTGTTCGCATATAGCGACGGATTCGCCCATTTGCACCAGTCTGGCAAGGTAGTTTTCAACGGCATGATGAGGGACGCCAGCCATTGGTATCGGTTCCCCTGCGGAGGCACCGCGCTTCGTCAGCGAGATATCCAGCAGTTGAGAAGCCCGCTTGGCATCGTCATAGAACAGTTCGTAGAAATCGCCCATGCGGTAAAACAGCAGGATTTCTGGATGTTCAGCCTTTAGCCTAAAGTACTGCTGCATCATGGGAGTGTGGGCAGTGAAATCCTTGTCGGTAGAATCTTTCATATTGATTTTACTCAGTCTTAACGCTTTTGTTCGTTCAGGTGATGGCGCTGGGTTTGATGGTCAACCTTGCTGGTGGCACATCACCTGAGCATTGAAATGGAATGCCAGAAGTATACTGACTGACGGATGAAAAACATCACCCGCGAATGCGCTATCTTATCACTGGTGGCCGTTATTTGGTGTTAGACGACGTTACCAGACTGGGACCGGGATGCGTATGCGATTTTTCCTCTATTGCTCAGGCGCGCGAGGCGGCTCGCAAGTTTGTCTGGAAAAGGCATAAGGTCAACGAGGTGAGGGTTGAGTCAAGTCGGGGAACAATCAATGTTATTGAGTTTATAATGGGTGACATTTCTGCCTAATACCGCAGTCAACCATAGGGTAAGATTGGAGTAGCAAAAGAAGGTGTTAGTCATCGACAATGGGTTCAAACAATTGGCTCGTCAGGAATTGAGAAAGTAACGGATTGAGCCGAAGGGCTGAAAGTTAGCTGATTAGCAAAACAGATAACCAAGGGAATGGATGATGGTTATCAATGTTCTTTAACGTCAAGGATGCGAAATATGGACAATTACCTAAATAGAAATAGTGTTAATAATCAATATTTTTTGGCTATGGCTCAGGCCGCCGCGCTTGATCTAATGAAAACGGCCAGAATTGTTTCCTCTCGCCATATTAACGATCTTTTTCTTAAAGCAAAGTTTGAGGATGAAATTCGGCGTTTTTCCAATGGAAATCTGGACATCGTTAGAAATGCCAGTAGCTCATCGGAATGTCAGATTGCTATTAATAATATCAAGGAAGAGTGCGCTAATATTGAAAAACAAGGAACAATGCTTTCTCTTGAAAAAGCCAAGGTATTTATTACCATCAATATGGAGAAAAGAGAGAAGGAAATTGGTTATACAATAAATGCAATCGGTGTGATGGTTGGTGGTGCTCAGGTTTTTCTGGAATTGGTGTTATCGCCAGCGCGACATCTTTTGTCGGTAAGTTTATTGGTGCTCATATTGTATTAAACGGCGTAAGTTCATCTATGGAAAATTTTCTACATCTTATTGGTCGTGATAATAGCGTCGGGTTTATGAAGTCTGGCTATATACATACAGCAGAATTTCTAGGGTTTGATAAAAGATCAGGACTGTTAGCTTATCATTCAGTCGATCTTGTCACTTCATTCTATGGCATCGTAAAATTAACACTAAAACCTGATGCTTGGAGGCTTTTTCGATATATTCCCAGCGATTATTATAGAAAAATAAATACGATGAGCAGAGCATCGCTGATGTTGAAGATGATCGGGGCTGGAAATAAGATACGAATAATGTCTGATATATATAAAGATGACTCTCTTTAAGATAATGGGCTGGATTAGCCCATTTTTCTTTCTTTAGATAGAGTATGATTTGTATGCTAAGTTCATTGGGATAAGGTAATGTATAGTTAAAGTGAAAAATATCGTAAATATAAAATGAACCAATATTTCCACTCCATCATTGGATATGTTAAATAGGGCATTGATGATAAATGAAGAGATAAGAATTGCTAATATGAAAAACCCATTGAAAAATGCCTTTTTCAGTGAGTGTGTTAACCTCGATAAGGTTTCCTCACTATTACCTCCACGAGAAATTAATTTTTTTCATTTTAGTAATGTCGTTTTGTGTGAAACCATTCTCTAAGAGTTCTTTCTCTATCTCTTGGTCATTCATGGTTTTTTTCTCCTAACTTTTATTATACTTTATAGGGCGTAGCAATATGTTAACACTATCGCCCACAGCTATGTATTAGTAAGCTGAATCAGTCCATAAGAGGAAAGAACTGGTTCTTGCTACCACATGCTCCCATTCGATTGATGCAAACTTGAACGAAATGCTTTCCTGTGGCTGGGTTTCATTATGTGTTAATGAGTTAGGATAGAAAAACTGAATGTCATTGATAATGGCGTCTCTTAGCACCATTTTAAAATAGAGTTCGTTGCCACCCGCTTGAGAGGTCCTGTAGAACAGGAATTCACAGGTTAGTTTTTCGTTATCACCTAATGCCTGTGCCAGAAGAGGCGTTGCCTTATCTATCGGTTTTCTGATTTCCACAGGGTTGAGGGAAACATTATCCTGCCGAGTTATTCGATTCATTAACTCATAAACAAAAATTTCATCTTCATGAGAAGCCTGATATTTGTTGCCAATCGAGTCTGCACTTGAACAGCCCGCAGAGATAAGACCTTGTTTGATGCCAGTGAGTTTTAGGTAGATCAAATTCGCCATTATTTATTCCCTAATGTTATCCATAATCCTGCCCCATAAATCCTTTTTCCTTATGGGTGGGTAATTTCTACATTTTTTAATCAATGAGTCAATAGTGGTTATCGTGTGGTGTATATCACTCAGCATGATTGATTTCTGAAGTGATTAACATGCTAATTATTTTTAACTTAACTAACCAGAGGAGAGCAGGAGGGACTGTACAACTCTTTATATTGGGCTAGTTTATCAGTGTGAAAAAGATAAGAGGGGCCAGTTTTCCAAAATAGTCTGGGTGCGCGAGGCGGTACGCAAGTATTCCCAATGACGTGATGCCTCGCGCTGATCCCTTATTCTGCGCGTGATTCAATGGCCTGAGTTTTTGCCAGCTCGGCAGATTTTTCAGGCGCTGTGAGTAGCGATGAATATTCGGGAAGCGCTCACCTGGAACGAGTCTCTCCACGACGGTGTTAATAACAAAGCCCAGCATAATATCTGCGCCACTCAGCTTATCGCCCACTATAAATTCCCGTGAAGATAACGCATCGTCTAAGAATGAAAAGACTTTCTCGAATTCTTTGTCAGCGTAATCTTCGAGGAAATTCAGCGTTGTGCCAGTATTCTTTTCAAACTCGCCAAAGATCTTCAATAAAACCGGGAGCATGGCGGAGCTTTCCGCAAAGTGTATCCATTGAAGGTAGTCAATGTATTCGGCCGCGTTTGCATCCGGCGCCAGGTGTTTTGCGTGGCGATTGATCAGGTATTCAACGATAGCGCCGGATTCTGCGATGATCTTGCCATCCTCTTCAATCAACGGTGATTTACCTAAAGGATGGATCGCTCTCAAGGAGGCCGGTGCTAAATGCGTTTTTTCATCCCGCTGATATCTGACAAGCTCATAAGGTATCCCTGCTTCTTCAAGCAGCCAGAGGATACGCACAGACCGTGAATCATTAAGATGATGCAATTTTAATCCCATATCACGCTTCCTTAAGTCCTGATGGTTTGAGCTGATCGCTATGATGTTGTTTCCATTACGCGTATTGATCGCATGTCACACAGGCAGAGTAGCGGTTCTGCTGGCTCACGGCTAACAAGGCTATTTTGAGGGGGCATAAATATTTTTATGAGATGGTTATGCCCACGAATGCTGGATAAAAAACATGACCCGCTATCACCGCACCACACACATCGGTTGTCCTGAAACGGGTTCGGCGTGGATCTCCGCATCAATGCTGAACACCTGCTGTAGTAATGCCGGTTTCATTACCTCGTGCGGTGAGCCCTGCGCCATCACACGTCCACCTGCCAGCATCACCAGATGATCGCAGTAGCGGCTGGCCTGATTCAGATCGTGCAGGACGGTCACCACCGTTTTACCCGCCTGATTCAGTTCACGTAGCAGCTTCATTAACTCGACCTGATGATTGATATCGAGGTAGGTGGTCGGTTCATCGAGCAGGACGACGGGCGTATCCTGTGCCAGCAGCATCGCCAGAAACGCCCGCTGACGCTGTCCACCGGACAAATCGGTTAACCGTTTGTCGGCGAGGTCGACGATGTGCGTTTTCTCCATTGCGAGCTGCACGCGCTGGCGATCGTCCTGCGATAATCGTCCCCACAGTGATAGCCAAGGGCTACGTCCGTAGGCCACCATGTCACGCACGGTGATCCCCTCTGGCGTCAAATGCTGCTGCGGTAACAGCGCCAGATGGCGCGAGAGCTGGCGGGCAGAGAACGCAGAGAGCGGCTTGCCGTTGAGCTGAATAACGCCGGATTCCGGGGTAAGCAGCTTGGCAAAGCACTTCAGCAGCGTTGATTTGCCGCAGCCGTTGGGGCCGAGCAGGGCGGTAATTTTTCCGGCGGGTAGCGACAGCGACAATCCGTCAAGAATACGCTTGTCGCCATAGCCCGCCGTCAGGTTTTGTGTTGTCAGTTCCATTTAGCGCATTCTCACGAGAAGCCAAAAAAACCAGGGCGCGCCGATAATGGCAGTGAGCACCCCTGCGGGTAATTCCATTGGCGGGTTCAGCGTGCGTGCCAGCAGATCGGCAAGCAGCAATACCAGCGCACCGGCAGTGGCAGAAGCAGGAAGGAGCCAGCGGTGCCGTCCCCCACCAAGTAGCGAATGAGATGTGGCACCACGAGGCTGATAAAGCCGATGGGGCCGCAGACGGCCACGCTGGTTGCGGCGAGTGCGACGGCGAGCGCCAGCCCCAGAACTGAACGCGCCTGATGTTGACGCCCAGCGTACTGGCGCGATCGTCGCCCAGCGCTAACAGATCCAGATCGCGGCAAAAGCGCAGACTGAGCGGAATGAGTACGCTGAGAACGGGCAGTGCGGCCATGACGAATGACCAGTCACGTCCCCACAGGCTACCCGTCAGCCACAGCAGCGCATTGTTGATATCCTGCGGACGGGAGAGAATCAGGTAGTCGGTGACGCTTGCCCAGATGGCGGATAGCGCGACGCCGATGAGCGCCAGCCGCATCGGGGATGATGTTCCCGCGATGAGTCTCAGGAGCAGCAACCCGGCGATGCCCCCGATAAACGCGAGCAGCGGTAGCCAGATCACGGGCAGCGCAGGCACCAGCATCAGTGCGCCGACGGTCGCCAGACTTGCCGCGTGGTTCACGCCGAGAATATCCGGTGATGCCAGCGGGTTACGCACAATCCCTTGCACCAACACGCCGGAAATGGCCAGCGCGGCGCCGACAAACAGCGCCAGCAGCACGCGTGGCAGGCGATACTGTGTCAGCACATAATGATGTTCGTTGGTGCTGTGCCAGCCGCTCATCAGCGCCGACCACGGCAGCGGAATCGCGCCCATGCGCAGCGACAGAATGCCGATCGTCAGTAGCAGCAGCGTAATTGAAACAAACACAATAACGGGGCGCATTATCCTCGCCTCCTTGCCAGCCAGACGAAACAGGGGGCACCGATGAGCGCCAGTACCGCGCCAGCAGGCAGTTCGCCCGGCCAGGCGAGCGCGCGGGCAAGCAGATCGGCCAGTAACATAAACGCCGCACCCATCAGCATGCTCATGGGGAGCAGCTTTCTTTGGTCGTAACCGATCCAGAAACGCGCCAGATGCGGTATCAACAGGCCGATAAACGCGACCGGACCGGCGACGCTCACGCAGGCACCCACCAGAATCAGCACGGCCAGATTGAGGATCAGGCGCAGGCGACCTAAGTTGACGCCCAGCGTGTGGGCGCTCACGTCACCGATGTTCAGCAGATTAAGTTGGTTAGACAGCAGCAGGACAACAGGCGTGACGGTGATGACAAACGGGAAGAGTTGCCAGAATTCCACCCAGCGCGCGTGCGATACGCCGCCCGCCAGCCAGTAAAAATGCCATAGGCGTGATCTTCCGCTAGCAGAAGCGTAATCCGCGTTAAGGCCATGCACAGCGCAGAAAGCGCGACGCCCGCCAGAATCAGCCGATTGCGATCGAGCGTTTGTCGCCAGCCGCCGCCTGCGGCCATCACCATCAGCCAGCATAGGCCGCCGCCGCAGGCGGCAACAAAGGCGATAGGGTAACCGGAGAGTGAAGAACTGAATGCGCTGGTCAGCGCCATTGCCAACGCCGCGCCGCTGTTGATGCCGAGCAGAGAAGGAGAAGCCAGAGGATTATGGGTCAACGTCTGAAGCAGGGCGCCGGACAATGCCAGACTGGCGCCGATCAGGACGGCAACCAGACTGCGTGGCAGACGCAAGTTGAGCACTAACGCCTCCGGAAGCGAAGAAGGCGAGCCCGTTACCAGCGCCTTGACGGCACTCAAAGCGGGAATGGGGATCGCGGAATAACAGAACAGACTAAGCCAGAACACGCCCAGCAGTGCTGCTATCGGCCATCCCCAACGCCAGAACGGATGAAAGCCTTGCCTCATTGCTCGCTGCTGACGCTAACGGGCTGATGCTTAAAAATCTTCACCGTATCGCTGCCGATGCGTTCCGCAGCAAAAATGCCGCGCATCCGCGCCCAGGCGTTACTGTCTACGGCGGCAATCTGTTGTTTTGCTGGGCTTCCAGCATGTTCCAGAGCGCATCCTGCTGCCAGCGTTTGACGATACTTTCTTCGCGGTAGTGCGTCACAATCAGCCACTGTGGATTAATCGCCAGCAGCTGTTCCAGATTGATCGAGGCCATAGGGGCATTATTAATCGGTTTAGGCACACTCAGGCCGAGTGCGGCCAGCACGCTGCCAGTGTAGGCATCGCTGGAGTACAGGTTAAACTGCTGCTCGCGCGAGGTGCCGAAGACCACATTCGTCCCTTTGGGAAGCTGGTCGGCGTAGGCTTTCATGGTCTCGCGGTGCTGAGTGAGGCGAGCCTGCATCGCATTGTCTTTCCCCAACACCTTGCCGATGATCTCTGCTGAGTGCAGGTTTTCTTCATAGGTTTCGTTGCGCGACTTCAGCAGCAGCACTGGTGCGATCGCTTTCAGTGCGGTGTAAATGCCGCTATGGCGGCTGCTGTCGGCAATAATCAAATCCGGCTTCAGCGCGCTGATGGCTTCCAGGCTCGGTTGCGCGCGTGTGCCTACGGAATGCCAGGGTTTTAGGTGCTCACGGACATCTGCCAGGATCCGGTCTGGATCGTTGTCATCGGCGATGCCGACCGGGCTGACGTCTATCGCCGCTAGCGCATCGGCAAAAGACAGTTCCAGTACCACAATGCGTTGAGGCGGCGTGTCGAGCGTAAAAGAACCCTGCTCATCCTGCACCGTTACGGCATTGGCGCGGCCCAGTCCAAACAGACACAGTGTTGCAATCAGTGCGACGCGAATTAGAGCAAACATAGCGTAACTCCATAATGGTCATCAATCGTGAACGAAAGTCAGGCCGGGCAGAGGCCCGGCGAGTGCGTGGCGATCAGAATTTCAGCGAGCCCTGCATGTAGAAGGTGCGGGGCTGGCCAGCATAAATTCCTTTGTTGTTGTCATCGCTGTTCGAGCGCGTGTAGTAATCGTGGTCGAACAGGTTTTTCACACCAAAGGCCAGATTGAGGTCAGAGAACCGCGGGCCGAAATCGTAGGCGGCGCGTGCGCCCCACAGCATAAAGCCGGGAGTCGTCCGGCGCTGCCATCGGCGCTTTCGGCAACGGTGTTGGCGTTATCGGCGAACTGGCTGGACTGAAACTCGCTGTTCAGGTTGAACGTCCAGTTGCCCGGCTGGTAATCGACGCCGAATCCTCCCCGGTGTTTTGAAGAGAAGGGCACCTGATTACCGTAGGTGTCGCCTGCTTCACGAATTTCCGCATTCACGTAGGCATAGCGTGCATAAACCGATACCGCTTCCAGGCGGGGCGACAGTTCGGCGAGGCGGTAGCGCGCCTGCGTTTCCAGCCCGGAATGGCGGGTTTTCCCGCGCGTGGTGACGGTGTTGTTGGTCTGATTGAGTCATACTGGTTATTGAAGTTAACCAGAAAAACGCCCATTTCTGCCGTCAGCGCGCCGTCGTCGTAGCGGGAACCGACTTCCCAGGTGCGCGCTTTTTCTGGCTCCACTTTGCCGCTTTGAGCAGCCTTGCCAATTCGGCTGTACTGTACGGTGCCGAATGATCCTTCGGTGTTTGCATAAAGATTCCAGCTGTCGTTAACGTGGTAGAGCACATTCAGCGCTGGCAGCGGGGCGTTGTAGCTGACCGCTTCGCCCGTGCCTTTCAGCGTGTTGTCCTGGTGAGATTTGATGTGCTCGACACGCATTCCCGGCGTAATCGTCCAGTTGCCGATATCAACGCGGTCGTCGATGTACCAGGCGTGCGCCTCTGTGCCCGCACGGGTTTCGCGGTCGATAGGGCTGCTGGCATTTGGCAGCGTCTTGCTGGCGGTGCTGGTGAAGTAACGCACCTCATGAGTAGATTCGCTGACATAGCGGTAGCCAACGCCCACTTCATGAGCGGAGGAGCCGAGGGTAAAGCTTTGGCTGTAGCGAGGTTCGATGCCGCGTACCCAATATTCGCGTGGCGACAGGGTGATGATCGAATTCTGTTCCAGATAGCCGCTGCGCAGCGTGCGCGTATAGAAGCCCTGAATGTTGAACTTATGCTGCTGATCTGGCTGATATTGATAGCCTAAACTGGCAAGCTGACGACGCCCCCAGAAGCGATCGTACGGGCGCGTTGACTGCCAGCGGTCAGCATTGTAATCGGCACGCGACAGGCCGCCCGGCATATCGGCGCTGCCATCGTAATATTGCAGCAGGCTGTTAAAGGTGTGCACCTCGTTTGGCGCGTAGCGGCTTTTCAGCATGACATCGTCAATGCGCGTCGCGCTGTGCTCGCGCCAGTCGCTGCCGCGCGTGCCGGAATAGAGCAGTGCTGAACCAAAACCGTTATCCGCCGTGCCGCCAATGAGCAGGTTGTGGGTTTCTTTCGGGTTGTGCTGTGAAGAGGTCGGGCTGTGTTGGCCTTCTACGCCAGCGCTTATGCCAAACGCTTTCGGGATCGCCCGGGTGACAAAGTTCACGACCCCACCGACGCTCTGTGGCCCGTAGCGTACGGCACCGCCGCCGCGTACGACATCAATGGCGTCCATATTGCCAAGCGAAATAGGGGCGAGGGAGAGCTGCGGCTGACCGTAAGGGGCAAACGGCACCGGAATACCGTCCATCAGTACAGTGGAACGGCTGGCGAGACGTGGGCTGAGGCCGCGAATACCAAAGTTCATGGCCAGATCGTGGCTGCCTGTGCCGTTATTTTCCGGCGCATATACGCCCGGCATACGGTTTAAGACATCGCGCATGGTGGTGGCACCGGTCTTGGCGAAGTCCTCACGACGGATCACATCGCGTGCGCCTGCGTGTTCAAAGACGTCATTCTCACGCGCTTCACCCAGCCAGTCGCCGACGACCGTCAGCGTTTCTTCCGCTGCCGCCGGGATCGGTTCGAGCGTCCAGGCGTTATCGCCCAGCGCTTTCAGTTGCAGACCGCTACCCGCAAGCAGGGCTTTCAGACCGCCATCAACGGTGTAGTCGCCGTGCAGCCCGTTGCTGCGTTTGCCCTGCGTCAGGCTGGCATCGACCGACAGCGTAATCCCGCTACGGGCGGCATAGTGGTTGAGTGCTTTGTCTAAATCGCCAGCCGCAATATCGTAGCGTGCGGTGGCGGGTGCAGTTGCCGCGTGAGCCATCCCTGTCGTGATACCGACTGTCGACAGCAGGCTAAGCTGTATCGCCATGGCTAACGGGGTTGCTTTACGAAAGGCGCGTAAAAGCGTCATAACATCTCCATCATCATTTTTGTTCTCTATAGCTAAGTCGAACGAGAGGGAGCAAAGGACAATCAAGAATGATAATTTTTTCGTTATCGTTTATTTTGCGGGAAGGATGTTGACCCAGTAGCGAGTAATATACTGAATTTTAACAGGAAGTGTTTTCTCTATGACCTGCAACACCGTATCGGTATTTTTAACGGGAAGGTGCCGCTTAAGCGCAGCGTGGCGACCTCTGGGCTACAGCGCAGCACGCCGTGACGATAACGCGATAGCGTCGCTATCACCTCGCCGAGCGGTTTATTGCTGAAACTGAGGATACCCCGCGCCCAGTTGCTGTCTTCTTCCTCTGCGGATTGCGTTTCACCCAACTCGCGCGCGCTGAAGCGCAGACTTTCGCCCTGACGTACGATGCGCGCTTGGCCAGGATCCCCTGCCAGTACGACTTTCACCGCATGTTGTTGTACGCTCAGTATCGTGCTGTCTGCCTCCTGACGTACCGTAAATTCAGTGCCCAGTGCGGTCAGTTGCCCCTGCCGCGTCTGCACGTAGAAAGGGCGATTGTTGGCATCTTGTCCGGTGGTAATGGCGATTTCGCCATACCAGAGATGAATGCGCCGTTGCTGCGGATCGAAGCGAACATCGACGGCGCTATCGGTGTTTAGCGAGAGCAGCGTCCCGTCTTCCAGACGCTGCTGGCGGATTGTGCCTTTCGCCGTGGCGTAATCGGCGCGCAGACCCGTTCCGGTGTCGGAACGCCAAAGCTGCCATCCGCCGCCAACGCCCAACAGCAGCAGCAGGCCTTTCATCACGCGGCGGCGAGTGAGCTGGGTATCCTGAAGGGCGCGGTGGGCGACGTTGCCGGGCACGACGCTCATCTGGCTGCGCAGGTTTTCTACCTGTAGCCAGGCCCACTGGTGATCCCGATTTTGCTCATACCACTGCTGCCATTTCTCGGTTTGCTGCGGGCTTACGCGTTCGCCGCTCAGTACCGCATACCAGTGTGAAGCGGAGCGCAGGGCCTGACGCTGGGCATCGGTCAGCGGAATACTCATAGACCGTGCTCCAGACGAAACAGCAGGCAATGCTCGGTGGCCTTGGCAACGTACTTTTTGACTGAGCTGACGGACACATTCAGCCGCGTGGCAATCTCACCGTAGGCCATGCCATCAAGCTGGGAAAGCAAAAACGCCTGCCGTGCTTTGTGGCTCAGGCCATCGAGCATGAGATCCACCAATTGGAGCGTCTCAAGTTGCTGTTGCTGGCTTTCCGGGAGGGCGCCAGCGCCTCCGGCAACTGCGCCAGCATCTCGAGATAGGCTTTTTCCAGCGCCTTGCGGCGGAAAAGATCGACCATCACGCGTTTGGCTACGGTACACAGAAAGGATTTTGGATCGCGGATTGCGGTCAGCGACTCGCCGTTCATCACGCGCAGGAAGGTATCCTGAGCAATATCATCGGCATCAAAAGAGGAGTGGAGCTTGCTCGTTAGCCAGCGCTTCAGCCAGCCGTGATGCGAACCATAGAGCGATTCGAGCGTCAGTTCTGCAGAGCGGGTGGCGTGGTCAGACATCATGGTCAGAAATAGCAAAGCGTATCGGCGGTCAATAATAGGGCATTATGTTAATATGATAATGGTTCTCATTACAATTAAATCACAGCGAGATAGTGATAAGAAAAAAAGTGATAGAAAGCAACTGGCTGTTTTCTAAGGTAAATAGGAAGGTGAATTGAAAAGCAAATAGCGATGTTGCCTTTGCCTGAGAGGCGCTGCGGAACCCGACGGTTACCGAGGTCTTAAAATCAGAATTATTTGAGATATCGATACATTGTGGGGGAGGGTTGTGTGCTATGTTGGATTCTTCATAATAATGATGCGTCGCTCCTATGAAAAAAAGCCTGCTAGCCTATTTTCAAACGCTCTATTTTAAGAAAAGTTTTTCTTATTATCCTCCGGCCTGTTTTTACCTTGGTTGCGCTTTTTGCGTTAGTGCTTACAGCTTATTCGACGTTTTCGCTCAGGCAGTTTGAACGCGAAGTGGATGATTTTTCTAACGTTACGGTTAAACATGCCGAGAAAATTATTCAGCAGGCCACCTCCGCACTCGATGTTTTAGAAAAAATTATCCACCTTATTGTGATAATCCGCATCTGGATTTATTGCGTAAAATTGCTTACGACAATGATTATATCCAGGATGTGGTCTATATCGATGGGAATCGGCCTCGCTGTTCTTCGATGCTGAGTGACATTAATACGATGTTTCTTCCGGAACCCGATTTTCGTTATAAAGATATTTATGACATCTGGTATAAAATTGAAAGTCCGCTGAATAAAAATAAGCCGATGATTTATGTTGGTACCACGCGTCATCTTGTGGTGTTGAATCCTCGTTCATTTCTGGATGTTCCGTCCTACAGCTATAATATCCAATATGCATTGCTGGAGAAAAATAAGCTGGACGGTCGGGTTATTCTGTCGGACTCGATGAGCAGTCATATTTATTCTCGTTTGACTTCTGGGGCAATAACCCCGATAGATTTTATATTGACGATAAATATTATGTCCTGAAACCCCTACCGGATAGCGATCTGACTTTGGTGGTCAGAGCGGATAAACCCGCGAAATTTTCATTTTACCTAACGATTTTTTTCTCTGTTTTTCCCATTTTTATGCTGACTTCCCTGCTGTTGTCAGAGATTATCACCAAAAATTCTTGGTCATTCAAAGCCCGCGCTATGTTCTCAATCAGGCGCTGAGGAAAAAGAGTTTGAATTACATTATCAGCCGATTATTAAACTGGATACCACTCAGGTCGTGGGGTGAAGCGCTGATACGCTGGCGTCATTCGGATGGACGCCTGATTACGCCGGATTCTTTCATTCCCATGATTCGTCAGGTTGGGCTAATGAAAGACTTAACGTTTTTCGTTATCAATGAGGCGCTACAAACGGCCAGCGTGCTGAGACATCGTTATCCTGAGATGTTTGTCTCTATCAATCTTGAAGCGGCGGAGTTCGAAGATATTGATGTTTTCAATTATCTCGTTGAGCAGGTTGCCATATACGAGCTCGACGGTGCTAATGTTAATGTCGAATTAACCGAATCATCGATGATCGAACCGCAGAAAGCGGCACCGATGGTGGAGCTGTATCAACAAAAAGGCGTTGATGTCGCCATTGATGATTTTGGTACCGGGTATTCCGGGCTGTCGTATCTTGAGCGGGTAAAAGCCAATAAACTTAAAATCGACAAATCCTTTGTTGGGAATATTAATGACCATTCGCCGACCGATATTGTGCTGTCCCATATTGTCAGCATGGCGCACTGCCTGAATTTGCATATTGTTGCCGAGGGAATTGAGACACCAGCTCAGGAAGCCTATCTGAAAAGCCTTGGCGTCGCTTATGCGCAGGGCTGGCTGTATTCCAAAGCGCTAACGCAAGAAGCCTTGATAGCGTTTCTGGCGGCAAGGGGCGAAGTGATGTCAGATGGGCAGTAAAGTCACGATAAACGCTGCTTCACTATCAAAAATATGCATAAAAGGGTAAAATATCGAAAATATGGTAGTTAACTAATGATATTTATTACTTTTTTATTGTGAATTTTTCAGGAGTTTATCATGCAACAGTTACCTCATTGTCCAAAATGCAGTTCTGAATATACCTGGCAGGAAGGCGAAATGCTTAACTGCCCGGAATGTGGAAATGAGTGGTCCGCAGCAGGCGATGCGGCGGCGCAGGATGACGTTTTAGTGGTAAAAGATGCTAACGGTAATCTGCTGGCAGATGGCGATACGGTCACGGTTATTAAAGACCTGAAAGTAAAAGGCAGTTCGACCCCGCTGAAAATCGGCACCCGCGTGAAGGGCATTCGTCTGGTGGAAGGCGATCACAATATTGATTGTAAAATCGACGGTTTCGGCCCGATGAAGCTGAAATCCGAGTTTGTGAAGAAAAACTGATTCGGGTGTGATGGCGTGCGCCGGTCTGCCATCTGGTCGGCGCGCGGCACTTTTTCACCTCTGGCTGGTTTTTTCACATCAGACAATCCTTTACCATAGCGGGTATTGATTTCTTACCTGGCTATACGGATATCTGATGCGTCATTTGGTTCGTTTTCTCCCTCTGCTTGTTTTGCTCTCGGCTTGTAGCAGTCAGCCGGCTCCTCCTCCCGCAGAAGCACCTTCAGGTAATCCTTTTAAAGGCGGTTTCCTGCTTGAACCTGCACACAATGTCCATCCGTTAGGCGGCGATTTTGCGACCAACCCGGCGACCGCGCGGTTTGTCGATAAAATGGTGCTGGAACACGGCTTTAATCGCCAGCAACTGCATGATGTGCTGGTTCAGGCGAAAAGCCTGGATTGGGTAATCCGCCTGATGGATAAACAAGCCCCGACATCGCGTCCGCCTTCAGGGCCGAACGGTGCCTGGAACCGCTACCGTAATCAGTTTATTACGCCAGACAACGTGCAGAACGGCGTGGCGTTCTGGAATCAATATCAGGATGCGTTACAGCGCGCCCAAAACATTTACGGTGTTCCGCCTGAGATCATCGTCGGCATTATTGGTGTCGAAACCCGCTGGGGCAGAGTGATGGGGAAAACGCGCATCATCGATGCGTTGGCAACGCTGGCGTTTGATTACCCGAGACGTGCTGATTACTTTGCGGGTGAGCTGGAAACGTTCCTGATGATGGCGCGTAAAGAAGGCAACGATCCGCTCAGCCTGCGTGGCTCTTACGCGGGGGCGATGGGCTACGGACAGTTTATGCCGTCATCCTTCAAGAATTACGCCGTGGATTTCGACGGCAACGGGCATACCAACCTGTGGGATCCGGTGGATGCGATTGGTAGCGTAGCCAATTATTTCAAAGCGCACGGGTGGGTGAGGGGCGCTCCTGTGGCGGTGCAGGCAAATGGTCAGGCGCCGCTGCTGGCGAATGGTTTTAATACCCGTTACTCGCTTACTGAACTCCAGGCCGCGGGCTTAACGCCACAGCATTCGCTGGCGGGATACAGTGAAGCCAGCCTGCTGCGGCTGGATATCGGTACGGGTTACCAATACTGGTACGGCTTGCCCAACTTCTACACCATCACGCGCTACAACCACAGCACGCACTACGCGATGGCCGTATGGCAACTGGGTGAGGCCGTAGGCCGCGCGCGCCAAGGACAGAGTTACTAAGATATCTGCTGTTTGGTGTTGGTAGCCCCATTCGCCGGGTCTGTCTCTTACATAATGCAGGGACATAAGTGGGGTTGGCCGTTATCCGGCATAAGAAATTATGCAGCGGTGAGCGTGACCGCCGAGTGAGCGGCATGGATGCCGCGAAAGCCAGTGCCGCGTCGGACAAAAACGTCATAGACGTTTTTGAACAGCACTTGTGCTGACCCGAAGGGCGAGCCCCATTTATGGGGCGAGTAAACGCGTCACTGGTGGCTCGATTAGCGGTCATGAACACCGATGGCATCGCGCAGCGACATAATTTAGCCGGAAGCCAGGGTTCGCAGGGCGGCGGCGGCTGAGCGCCCTGCGTCGGGCGCGTGCGACGAAGTAGCATGAGAATAGCGCTATTGTGGCGCACGAAACGGTCTCTGAGCCTGCATAAACATGTGACAGCGAGAGCCCTCGAGAATATCAATCCTCCCAATCCTCCCTCTACCTCCAATTTTCCCTGAATCATCCTCAATACAATCCGCATCGACACCAACAGCCGTCTCATTGGACTATTCACGCATAGGGATCTTCCTATGACGTTGCAAACTGAGGCGATGAATGACGACGATGATGGTGGTGTTCCTGCTGGCTGGCGTGGTGAAAGGCGTGATTGGTCTGGGGTTACCGACAATCGCCATGGGCTTGTTAACGCTGGTGATGCCCGCTGCCAGCGCGGCGGGGCTGTTGATTGTTCCGTCACTGGTGACCAATATCTGGCAGCTTGCCTGCGGCCCCGCCTTTATGAGCCTGATTCAGCGGTTCTGGACGCTGTTTGCCGGGATTATTATTGGGACACTCTGGAATGGTCTGCCGACGCTGACCTCGTCATCGTCATGGACGAGCGCGGCGCTCGGCGGCATTTTGGTGGTTTACGGCCTGTGGGGGATTCTAGCGACCACCTTGCCGCAGCCTGGCCGTCATGAAATCTGGCTGTCGCCGCTGGTGGGTTACATCACCGGTGCTATTACGGCGGCAACGGGCGTCTTCGTGATCCCCGCCGTACCTTACCTGCAATGCCTGCGACTCAATAAAAACGATCTGGTACAGGCACTGGGGCTGGCATTTACCGTCTCCACCCTAGGGCTGGCGCTACAGCTAATGCAGGGAATCGGGCTACAGGGCATCGATCTCTGGCAGTCGATGCTGGCGCTGATTCCCGCGTTACTGGGCATGATGATGGGGCAACGCCTGCGCCACGCGATTAGCGAGCAGGTTTTCCGGCGCTGTTTCTTCATCGGGCTGATGGCGCTGGGTGGATACATTACCATGCGTGGGCTGCTTTAAGCGGCGTTCTCTGCCGTAATAAACGCCACGAAATCCTGAACGTAACCGGGCAGCGTGGAAAACTGGCGGGCGCAGACAACCAGATTACGTGTCGCCCAATCGTCTGCGAGCGGGATCGTACGGATGTCCAGTCGCTCCATTATGCGCTGTGCGGCATGGCGTGGAAGAATGCCAATGCCGATACCGCTGTGAATCACCTGAGTAACCGCGTCGAAACTGGCAAGGCGCACGCGGTAATTCAGGCGTTTCCCCAGCCTTTTGGCGTGCTCGTCGATGTGCTCCTGTAACGCCGCGCCTTCGCTAAGTCCGATAAATTCGGCGTCGGCAATATCGGAAAAGGTAAGCTGCGAGGCGTCAGACCAGATACTGGCGCGGGGAACCACAGCCACCAGTTCGTCCTGACGGAACGGGCGCGTTTCCAGCCCGTCGAGCGAAACAGAATCGGCCACAATGCCGAGATCGGCGGTTTGATTGCGGATAGCGTTGACGATGTCGCGGCTGAGTTTTTCATTCACCGATACGGATATTTGCGGACAGACCACCAGATAGCGACCCAGCAGGGCGGGTAAATATTCATTCAGCGCCGCAGAGTTGCACAGCAGCGGAATATGACCGCGCAGCCCCTTGCTGTATTGGTGTAATTCACTGCGCATATGTTCTACCTGACGCAGGATGATGTGGGCATGGTGTGCGAGTGAAAATCCCGCGTCGGTGAGCGAAACGCCCGCCTTTGACCGCAACAGCAGCGGTACGCCAAGTTCCTCTTCCATACCGCGGATACGTTCGCTGGCGGCCTGGACGGTCAGACTGGACGCTCCTGCGCCACCGGTAATGCTGCCTGCTTTCTGAATATTGAGAAACAGCCGGAGATCGGTTAAATCGAATCGCATAGCGGGAATCTGTCTCGGAGAAGCCGATACCCACTATTATGATCGTGAGTCAGGGCGACGGCAATCGCCCGGCACGCGACTTACTGAAATTCCACTCTATTTCTGCCTTTTTCCTTGGCCTGATAGAGCGCGGCATCCGCTGCGCTATAGAGCGCATCGAAACGGGTTTTCTGCGGTGCCCAACTGACGCCAAAGCTGGCGGTAACGCGCTGTTGCGGCAGGACGCTGAGCGGCATTCTGTTGAGATCCTGATGAAGACGGCTGGCGAGCGAGACGGCCTGCATCAGCGTATGTCCTTCCAGCAGAATGGTGAACTCTTCACCGCCAACACGGCCAATGCTGCTTGTGGTATTCAGCACGTTCTGCACGCGCGATACCAGATCGCAAATGACGGCGTCGCCAGTAGGGTGACCGTAGGTATCGTTCACCAGTTTGAAGTGATCGATATCCAGCACGATGAGCGCCGCCTGATTGCGTTCCAGCGCGTGATTGATGCGTTCAATAATCGCGCCACGGTTATACACGCTGGTCAGCGGATCGTGGCTAGCCTTGTATTCCAGTTCGACCGCCAGTTGATTGAGCTGGGCGTTCACGCGGTTCAGCTCCTTCTCCGCCCGATCGCTGCGTGAAATCAGGCGGTGCGATTCTCGTACCAGCCGCTGGTAGTGGTCGGTTAACGCCAGCAGCGTGTCGCGATAGACTTCGGCTGGCCTTTCCTGCTGGTTAGCGATGTTGCGCGCGGCGAGCAGAATGTCGTATTCCGGTGTAAACAATTCAATTGTGCTCATGGTTATCACTCAAAATCGTGCTGTGAAAGGTCAGGGCAGGGAAGTCGATGTGCAGTTCTTCACCAAATTCTTCCGCAATGTCGTCGTCTTTGTCGTAATACCAATACAGGGCAATCGATAGCGACCGTTCCGCCGCCTGATTAAGTAGGTTGAATAAACTGAACAGCATCTTGGTACTGGAACTGTTGAAGTAAATCAGGGAGACGTGAATCTCGATGCTCGGCAGTGCCTCATCCGGTGGCATCGTTTCCGCATAGGTCGTTAACGCGAGCAGATACGCCTCAATCTCTGTAAGCAGCGGACGGTAAAACGCCGCAGCATTCTCAGGATAAGATTCGCCGGAAAGATAAAGACGGTGTGTGTCAAAGTGAAAATCAACGGCCGGGGTACAGGATGTCCCCGAAATATGGAGGTTGCTTAAGGTTGTTATATTTTTCATGTCAAATGATTGCCTTCAGATAAAACGTAGATAGCCCCGTTGATGCGTCGGCCCGAAACGTAAACTGGAGTGGCTCACTGGCATCACGCGCGACGGTTAGCAACCCCATATCCGCGCCTTTGCTTGATGACGGGGTTTCATCACGCAGAGAGGCCTTGTACGCGAGCCGGATTTCATCAAGCGTCATACCGCGCAGTGGCTCAAGGCGTCCCCGCAGCGTCTCGACATCGTCGGGGTGTATCGGGTTAGCGCATAGCAGGAAGTATTTGCCATTTTCGTAACCCAGACAGACGGAGCCATGCCGAACCTCGACGGGCTGATCGAGCGCCGTTAGCGGGGCGGCGGAATAGCGGGTAATGTTCTGCACCATTTCGACGAAGGTAGAGAACAGTCGACGGCGGATACCGGCAGGAAGCTGCTTTTTCTCCAGCTGTAGCCGCATGGTTTCAGCCAGTGAACTGATGATGTTTTGTGAAAAATAGCCCACGTAATACAGCGTGATGTCATGCTGGTGTGAGGGCGAAAAAAATTCAGTGTATTTGATGTTTGGCATCATTCTGCCTGCCTGATTAAACAAAAGTCGAACAATGTCGGAAGCCCCAAAAAGTTAAATCGTCTCGTCGGGTCTGATCGCCCTGGTAGATCTTGTGTGCCGATAGAAGCTGGTTAGCCAGTTCACGCATCGGCTGGTGTTGATAGTGCTGGAGATGCTCCTGTAGCCGGCGTTTTCCAAACATAATCCTGCGTTCTCCGCCGATTTGGTCCGTCAATCCGTCCGTGGTGGTAAAAAACATATCGTTATCATGGAGCGGCAATTCATAGCTCGACCACTGGTAGTCATAAGGTGTTTCGGTATAACCGATTCCCATACGATCGCACTGGAGTGGCGTCAGCTGTCCGTTCTGGCGTTGCAGCATGAAGGCTGGCATCCTCGCGCCGGCAAACGTCAGCGTATTGCGCGTCATATCGCAGAACACCAGCATGGCGTCGCAGCCGTCGTTAGAGCTAGAGAGCTGGCGCGTTTCGTCACGTTGCCCCAGCGTATCTTTAATATGACGGTTGATGGCCTGTAATAGCTGCGCTGGCAGCATCGGACCGTGCTGTGTCAGCGCCTGTTCTAATGCGGAAGAGAAAATCAGCGTCATAAATGCGCCGGGCACGCCGTGTCCGGTACAGTCCGCGACGGCGGCAAACCAGCCGTTCTGGTAGGTTTTAAAGGCATAGCAGTCGCCGCCGACACAGTCTCGCGGTTCCCAGGCCAAACACCAGTCGGCAAGCGTGCGCGACATCGCCTGCGTTGATGTCGTCAGCATCGCGGCCTGAATCACACTGGCATATTCGATGCTCTGCATAATTTGCTGATGTTGGCGTAGGTGCATATCGGAGACGGCCTTAATCAGATCGATGCCAAGCCCGATACCGATATAACGTCCATTCTCGGTGATCATAAAGCCGTCCGTCAGCGATTTATCACCGGTGATCACCGTTTGATCGGCCACGTCGTTTAGCGACGCCAGCGCATCAACAATCAGCGGGTTTTTATCCATAAACGCGATGCAGCTCTTTTTATCGTACAGTTCGCGATAAAAAGGCCGCGACATCTGTGAGAGAAAAATGTGGCGGTTGATTAAGCCGAAAGGGCGTCCATCCTCAACGACAGGCAGGCTGACCCACTCTTTATTTTTACTGAATAACTGCAATACGGTGGCGTTGTCGGTGTTAGGAGAAACGTCCGGCAAGGGAATGCAAAGATCTCGCGCCACCGGTGTACCCCGGAGGAGCGGTCGGGCGCAAGGAACGGGCATGGCGATCATGGCTAATCTTTGGGCGGATTTGTCTTTAAGTCAAAATACCCGCCCTTGATGACCAAATGATGACAACTCCCGGTTTGCGATAAGGCTATTGCGCGTCCAGTACGTTGGCCATGATCTGATTTTGCCAGTCGAAATAGGGATTAAAGGTCAGGCGCACGTGGGTTTTGCCGTTTTCCACGTATCCCCAATCGGAATACCACAGCGTGCTGCGATCCGCACAGGCCGCGAGGTCGCTATTGGTTTGTCCATTGGCGCAAATGACAATTGCACCGGTTTTGCCGTATTCCTTATTGTCTGGTGAAAACAGAAGTGACATGTGCGAGAACTGGCTGATGCGCCATTCAGGCAGCGAACCCGTACGCACCAAAACGCGCGAGGAATGTATGCCAGCAGGGCGATCTCCATACCAGATCAGGCGGCTGCGTGGGTGGGTAAACAGCGTATCGAACGTGTTGACAATGTAAGCTGTATCAACGACGGAATCATGCTCTGCCAGGACGATTAATACCGGTTTGTCATAAGGCTTTTTGGCGAGCTGTGAACGAACACCGCTGCTGGAATAATAATATTGGGCAAAGCCGTTGGTCGGCACGCGCATATAGCGGGTTGCTAACTGCTGTGGGTAGCCGGGGCGAGGCGGCATCAGCCAGTCGGTAAACACCGATAGCAGGGGCGTCATGAAGTCGTATTTTTCATTGGATTTAATCGCGGGCGAAAACAGCACCAGCCCTTTGATTTCAGGGTGTTGCAACGCGTATTCCAGCACCAGATTGCCACCGGTGGAAAAGCCGCCTAGATAGACCTCATCGACTTCTTTGCTGAGAATGGCGGCCTGCTCGGCGACGACTTCGCGCCAGTCATCGACGGTGACGTGCAGCAGATCGGATGGCTGGGTACCATGCCCCGGTAGCAGCACGGTTCTGACCAGAAATCCCTGTTTGACCAGTTGCGGCGTGACGTCAATGAATGAGCCGGGTGAATCTCCCAGCCCGTGAACCAGCAAAATCGCTTTATGCGGCTGACCCGCAGGGCGTGTTTCGCTGGGAGTGTTCCAGCGTAATTCCAGCTGTTTATCCGTGGTTTGGAAGGCGCGATGTTGTTCTACCCAACGCGTCGTGTCTTGCTGATAACGCTCGAATGACGCTTGTCCTAACGGTGTGATATCACGCGGATTGCTATTGCACCCCACGATAAAAAGCACACCGACCAGAGCGAGCAGGCTCGCCATCACCTGCTTCCAGGTGGTCCACGAAACGAACCGGAATACGTTTATTGTCATCTATGCTCCTTGCCTATTGGGCAACATCAACCTGATCGCTAACGGGGTAATCGCGTTTCGACAACACTATATCTGAAATTATTTCGCGTGCAGATTGCTCAACGTGCGGCGTAATAGGGCTTCATGTTATACTTCAGACAAATTGGGCATTTTTCTGTCTTTTGGTCAGGCCAATATTGCGATGGCCGATGTTGAATAAAGGGATGGCGGTATGCGTTTATATCAGCAGATTGGCGACAATCTTCGCGCGGAAATTCTGAAGGGTAACTATCAGATTGGCGATCGCTTGCCTCCCGAGCGTGATATTGCTGAAACCTACAACGTCAGCCGTAGCGTGGTGCGTGAAGCGCTGATCATGCTGGAGCTGGAAAAGCTGATCGAGGTGCGTAAAGGCTCTGGCGTTTATGTCATGCAACTGCCGACCCCGCAGGGAAAAGAGGGCGTAGTGGACAGCGGCTATGGCCCCTTTGAGCTGATGCAGGCGCGCCAATTGCTGGAAGGCGAAGTTGCCGCGTTTGCCGCGATGCAGGCGACCAAAAGCGACATTGTGAAAATGCGCCAGGCCATTGAACAAGAAAGGGCATCGCTTGAAAACGGCAGCGTGGATGAAAGCGCCGATGAGCAATTCCATTGCCTGCTGGCGCAGTCTACTCAAAACAGCGTCTTAGCCAATATGGTGTATGAGGTGTGGCAGGCGCGTAAACGCAGCCCAATGTGGCAGGGCATTCACTCCCATACTGATGATTTCAGCTACCAGCGCCAGTGGCTGGACGATCATGAGCAGATTCTGCGTGCCGTGTCTCGCCGCGATGTGAACATGGCGCGTCAGGCAATGTGGCAGCATCTGGAAAACGTAAAAATTAAGCTGCTGGAAATCTCGAATGTGGACGATCCGGCGTTCGATGGTTACCTGTTCGAGTCCGTTCCCTCACGTCTGGAATCCTGATTCCTTCCTACATGTCCTTTCCCGCGTGGATTTTCTCTCCGGCATCGCATCGGTGTGCGGAGAGAAAAGATATCAGACCAAATAACCTATTTTTGACTTCATCTTCATTTTTACAGTCTTTTTCGCATGCCTGTTAGGCCAAAAATTGAATTTTTGTGTAATTGGTCAATCAATTTGTGCATTTCGTTTGACAGCCTGCCCCGGTGAGGTAGTCTTTTCCTTATTTATTGATGAAAAAGTGACAAAACAACTTTCTCACTTGGCGAAAAAAGGTAACTCGGTATGGAACAAACCTGGCGTTGGTACGGCCCGAACGATCCTGTCTCACTGGATGATGTTCGGCAGGCGGGCGCGACCGGCGTGGTGACGGCGCTGCACCACATCCCCAATGGCGAAATCTGGTCGGTTGAAGAGATTGAAAAGCGCAAAGCCGAATTGAAGGCGAAAGGGCTGGTCTGGTCGGTGGTGGAAAGCGTGCCGGTGCATGAAGAGATCAAAACCCAAACGGGGAATTATCAGCAGCATATTGCCCATTACCAGCAATCGCTGCGTAATCTGGCGCAGTGTGGGATTGATACGGTGTGCTATAACTTCATGCCCGTATTGGACTGGACGCGAACCGATCTGGAGTATGTTCTGCCAGATGGTTCAAAAGCGCTGCGTTTCGATCATATTGCCTTTGCGGCCTTTGAACTGCATATCCTGCAGCGTCACGGTGCCGAAAAAGATTACACGGCGGATGAACAGGCACAGGCTGCCGACTATTTCCGTGCGATGAGTGAAGAAGAGATTGCGCGTCTGACGGGGAATATTATCGCGGGTCTGCCGGGGTCTGAAGAGGGCTATACGCTGGAGCAATTCCGTAGCCGTCTGGCAGAGTATGATGGCATCGACCATGCCAAACTGCGTGAGCATCTTGGGCATTTCCTGCGTGAGATTGTGCCCGTTGCGGAAGCTGTCGGTATTCGCCTGGCCATTCACCCTGACGATCCACCGCGTCCGATCCTTGGGTTGCCGCGCGTGATGTCCACGATTGACGACATGCGTTGGTTGAAACAGACGGTTGATAGCCTGCACAACGGTTTTACCTTCTGTACAGGTTCTTACGGCGTACGGGCCGATAACGATTTGGTTACGATGCTGGAAACGTTTGCCGATCGCGTGCATTTCACCCATCTGCGTGCGACCTGTCGCGAAGACAATCCCAATTCCTTCCACGAAGGGGCGCACTTGCAAGGTGATGTGGATATGGTAGCGATCATCAATGCCATTCTGGCAGAAGAGCTACGTCGTCAGAAGGCCGGCGATCGCCGTCCGATTCCGATGCGTCCGGATCACGGGCACCAAATGCTGGACGATCTGAAAAAGAAAACCAACCCCGGCTACTCGGCAATCGGTCGTCTGAAAGGGCTGGCTGAACTGCGTGGCGTCGAGCTGGCGCTGAAGCGTACGCTGTTTACCGAATTGCAGCAAGGGTGATGAAATGAAACAGACCGTGCTTAGTAGCACGGTCTGTAGATGACTGATGCGTCAGGACCCCAGAGGAAGTTAATTACGTGTGAATTCTGCCAGCAGAATTACAGCGGTTTAACGTTTGAACGGCTGACTTTACAGTTCTTGGTATCCCAGAATTCGCCGTATTTCTCAGATTTGCCTTTCCCTTTTTCTACACCATTAAACTCTTCACAGACAGGTGGTTTACCCGCTTTGTAGCCTTTAATACGCAGATCGCGGATCTCAGCGACATCGCCAAAGTTACGGTTTACGCCAGCGATGCTGTCGATGGTACCGTTAACGGTTGCGCTGATGATGGTCAGGTTACGTGGGCCACCGTTGTTGGTGCAGTCACCGCAAGAGCGCCACAGTTTGCCGTGTTGGCCAGTCAGGGTGAAGTTGCCCTGTACGATAGTGTGGCTGTTTTTGGCGTTCTGTTGCAGCACTTTGTCCGGCTTGCCGCCAGGGCCATTGGTGGTGTTATGTGCAACACCGCCGACGATGGTCATGGTTTTACCCAGGTTGGTTGCCGCATCTTCACAAACGTCTTCCCATATTACGTTTTCAATCCGGCAGTCGCCTGACTTACAGTGGATACCGTCAGAACCGCCTTTCTCAGAGATGCGCAGGTTCTTAATGGTGGCATTTTCCAGCGTGATAACAGGAGGCTGCTTATCACTGTCACCTGAACAGCTCAGGCCCAGAGTAATACCGCCACAGTCGACGGTTTTATTTTTGATTACCGCTCCTGCTTTACATTCTGAACTGGCAGCCTTCAGTGACGCTGCACGCAGTGGTGTTGGCTCCAGGCTAGGATTAGTCGGTGCAGCATTAGACTTCAGTACATTATTATTACCGCTAACGGTATCCACCCAATACCAATAATCCGACTTTGGATTAGCGCTTAAATCGGTAAAGGTTCTGTCGGTGGAATTGAGCTCTGCAATTTTTCGCTGCTCGCCTGATTATTACTGGTGCTGCGATACACATCCTGGCGAACCACATTGCCTGCATCGGTAGACCAGCTTAAATAGGTGGCATTGTCTTTTTCAGCAGCATCAACATGGTGTCATCAGCTTGAGCCTGAAAGAAATAGCAGCGGTGCATAAAAATATCGGTGTTAAATACTTAAACATTTGTTTTTCCTTGTAAATTAAACGGATATTTTTCTCTTTATTTATTCCAAATAAAGAGGGAGTCCTTGCGCATCGAGAAGGATTATATAGTAGGGAATTAGAAATGAATAATAATTCGACAAAATTGTTGAGGTTAATCAGATTATTTAATTTACCCTGTGATTATTTTATATTTAATTTTATCTTTTGTTTATTATATTTTATTTAATTATTTCTTGTGAACTGATAAATATTCGGAAGGTTCTTATTAAAGAAATAAGAAAAGTGAATGGCTTGAAGAGATAAAAATCTTACCACTCGCCCTTGACTGCACGTGACGGGATTCGGTTTCTTTCCACGTTCTGTTGATACTTCATTTACTTTTCTGGTGATAATTTAATCATGCATAAAACTGAATGCTTTTCTTAATAAACATTAGCAAAGTTTTATGTAAATGGACTTTTTATTAATCTACATATGCATGTTCGATAATTCTTGGTTTCTATAAAGGCGTTTCATTTTTCTTAATTAAAAAAAGAATGCGTCATTCTTTTTAGTCACAAGAAATTGCGGATATCTATAGGGAAGGTTTGACATGGAATACCAATCAGGTAAGCGAGTTTTATCACTATCACTGGGCCTTATCGGCCTGTTCAGCGCATCGGCATTTGCTTCTGACTCACGAACGGTGAGTGAGCCGAAAGCCCCGTCCTCCTGTACGGTACTGAAAGCGGACAGCAGCACGGCCACCAGCGCTATTCAAAAAGCGTTGAATAACTGCGGACAAGGCAAAGCGGTCAGGCTGAGCGCGGGGAGTACGTCCGTCTTTCTGAGCGGTCCACTTTCTCTGCCTTCGGGCGTCAGCTTATTAATCGACAGTGGGGTGACGCTGCGTGCCGTGAACAACGCCAAGTCTTTTGAGAATGCGGCGTCATCCTGTGGCGTAGTGGATAACAACGGTAAAGGTTGTAATGCATTTATTACCGCCACGAGTACGACGAACAGCGGAATCTATGGGCCGGGCATCATTGATGGGCAAGGGGGCGTGAAGCTTCAGGATAAAAAGGTGAGCTGGTGGGATCTGGCCGCCGATGCCAAAGTGAAAAAGCTAAAACAGAATACCCCACGACTGATTCAGATTAATAAGAGTAAGAATTTTACACTGTACAACGTCTCTCTCATTAACTCCCCGAACTTCCACGTCGTGTTCAGCGATGGTGATGGCTTAACCGCGTGGAAAACCACGATCAAAACGCCGTCCACGGCGAGAAACACCGACGGTATCGATCCGATGTCATCAAAAAACATCACGATTGCTCACAGCAATATTTCGACGGGTGACGATAACGTGGCGATCAAAGCCTATAAAGGCCGTGCCGAGACGCGCAATATCTCCATTTTGCATAATGAATTCGGAACGGGCCACGGTATGTCGATCGGCAGCGAAACGATGGGGGTTTACAATGTGACCGTCGATGATCTGAACATGAATGGCACCACGAATGGCTTACGCATTAAGAGTGACAAATCGGCTGCTGGGGTGGTCAATGGCGTTCGGTATAGCAATGTGGTCATGAAGAATGTGGCGAAACCGATTGTGATTGATACGGTGTATGAGAAGAAAGAGGGAAGTAATGTGCCTGAGTGGAGCGACATTACGTTTAAAGATATTACGTCCCAAACCAAAGGTGTGGTGGTGCTGAACGGCGAGAACGCGAAAAAGCCGATCGAAGTGACGATGAAGAACGTCAAACTGACGAGCGACAGCACATGGCAGATCAAGAACGTCACCGTTAAGAAGTAGTGTGATCACTACGTTGTTTTGTCATGACAGCGCCGCACGGGAAACCGGCGGCGCTGTTGTTTGTCAATTACGCTCGTTCTTCCATGCGTGAGTTTAACGTTCACGCAGCGCTTCATTGACCTTGTTCAACGGCTTAATCAGATAGTCCAGCACGCTTTTCTGGCCGGTTTTTATCTCCACGCTGGCGACCATGCCGGGCACGATGGGGAATTTTTCCCCGGCTTTATTGGTCAGCTCCGCCTGTGTGGTGCGCACATAGACCCGATAATAAAACTGATCGCGCCTGACTTCGTCCTGAAGGGTGTCGGGCGATACGCTTTCGACTTCACCCGTTAAGTTACCGTAGATGGAAGAATCATAGGCGGTGATTTTTACCGTAGCGGGCAAGCCCGGCCGGATATAGGCGATATCGCGTGGGTTGATGCGTGTTTCGATCAGCAACTGATCTTCCAGCGGTACGATTTCCATCAGCTTGCCGCCCGGTTGCAGCACGCCGCCAACGGTCGTTACCTGAATATCTTTCACAATACCGCGTACCGGTGACGTAATGGTGGCGCGCTTGAGCTGGTCGGCTTTCCCACTGACCACTTCCATTTGTGCTTCCAGATCGGCATTGTTCTTGACCTGTTCTTCCCGCGCTCGCACGGCGTATTGGTTGCGGGCTTCGTCGATTTTGCCGCGGATCTCGCTAATCTGGCGGCGCAGCCGAATCACTTCGACGGCGCTGGCAGCGCCGCGCTGCACCAGCGGCTCTGTCATCCGCAACTCTTGCTCCACCAGCCGCATCGATTGTTGCAGGTTGGCGACCGTTTCATCGCGATTACGCAAGCGTGATTCATAAAGCTGGCGTTCGCGTGCGGCCAGCGCCGGTTCCTTCAGGGTTTCCGCGCTGAATTTGAGTGGTTCGCCGCTGAGCTCGGCGTGCAGACGTTCGGCGGAGGCCCGCAACGTCTGCACGCGGGAGAAGGCTTCACCGTAGACCGACTGAAAACGGTTGACGTCTAACTGTGCCAGCACCTGACCTTTCTCGACGACGTTGCCCTGTTGCACATACAGCTGGCCGATGATCCCGCCGTCCAGGCTTTCAATCACCTGGGCGCGGGTCGACGGCGTCACCTTACCGCTCCCGACGGACACTTCATCCAGCACGGCAAAGGTGGCCCAGATAAAAACACGACCAGCCCCAACAGGCTGAGCCAAATAATGGCGGAGACGCGTCGACCCTGGCGTTTCAGGTCATCATGGATAGTGATGCTACTCATTGTGTTCCCCTTACGCCACGCTCTGTGCGGCATCTGCCGGTTTGCTGATCGCTTTCAAAATCTGGTCACGTGGGCCATCTGCCACGATGCGCCCGCCATCCATGACGACCACGCGGTCAACCAGCTTTAGCAGCGCCGGGCGGTGTGTCACCAGCACCAGCGTGCGCCCCGTGAGCCAACTGCTTAACTGATGGATGACGTGGTTTTCCAACTGTTCGTCCATCGAGGCGGTGGGTTCATCCAGCAGCACGATCTGGGGATTGCGTAACAGCATTCTGCTGAGCAGAATCATCTGCCGCTGCCCGCCGGATAAACCGCGTCCGCCTTCATGAATAATGCGATCCAGGCTGGAAGCATCCTGTTGGATCAGGCTGAGCGCACCGCTAATACGCAGCGCCTGCAACAGCTCTTGCTCGGTCGCGTGTGGGTTGCCGAGCATCAGGTTTTGCCGCAGGCTGCCGAAGAACAGACGCGATTCCTGCGACAGAAAGCCCAACTGACGGCGGACATCTACCGGATCGATCTGGCTGATGTCGACGCCATCAATGATGACCTTGCCACGCGTCGCCGTGGCCTGATTGGCAAGCAGCTTGAGCAGGGTGGATTTACCCGCGCCGACCTTACCCAACAGCGCCACTTTTTCGCCCGGTTTGATCTCCAGCTTGCCGACCTGCAAGGCGATATCACCCTGTTCAGGATCGTAGCTGTATTGCACGTTATGGAGCTGGAAGTGGCCCTGAAGGATCGGGCAGTGCGCCATTTTGCTGTCTTCTGGCCGATCCAGCGGTTTTTGCAGGATGTCATCCAGCCCGGTCATGGCGGTTTTCGCGTGCTGCCAGCGGGAAAACACCATCGTTAACTGCATAAGCGGCGCGATGGTGCGTGAGGAAAGCAGACTACAGGCCACGAGCGTACCGGTGGTGATATCGCCTGCCAGCACCAGATAGCTGCCGAACACCAGCATGCCAGCATAGGTTA
Organism: Pectobacterium sp. PL152; assembly: GCA_021907015.1. Taxonomy (GTDB): domain Bacteria; phylum Pseudomonadota; class Gammaproteobacteria; order Enterobacterales; family Enterobacteriaceae; genus Pectobacterium. Next base: position 3,761,013 of record CP091064.1, read on the forward strand.
ACTGCTGGACGGTCGAGGCCCAGCCGCTGAGCCGTGCGCCCCAGATGCGTTGCTTCATCCCGATGGCGGCGCTGACTTCGTGCGTCTGCTCCCACTGGCGCTGGAAGTAGGGTTCGGCCTGTAGCGCTTTGATATCTTCGATCCCTTCGATGGACTCGACCAGTACCGCATTCCGCAACGCGCTTTCGCGCATCCCTTCCTTGGCGAGCTTCGCCATCGGCCATTGCAGCATCAGACCGGGGATCACAATCAGCGGGATCGCCAGCATGGGAATCAGCACCAGCGGCCCACCGATCATCGCCATAATGCCGAGAAACAGAAAGACGAACGGCATGTCGGCTGCCGCCCCGACGGTGGTGGACGTCAGCAGTTCACGTACCTGATCGATTTCCCGCAGTTGTGAAATAAACGAGCCGGTGGATTTCGGTCTGGCTTCATTTTTGATCGCCAATGCGCGGGCGAACAGCATCCCTGATACGTGCAGATCGATGCTTTTGCCCATCAGATCGGAGACGACGGTGCGTGATAAACGGATGGCGTACTCTAATGCAGCGGCCAGCAGTACGCCGAAAAACAACACCCACAGGGTGGGAATCGACTGCGCCGGAATCACGCGGTCATACACCTGCATGGAGAACAGGATCCCCGCCAGTGCCAGAACGTTACCCACGATAGACGCGAGAGAAATTTCCCCGATCTGCCGTTTTGCACCACGAAAATGTTGCCAGAACCAGTGCTTGCGGTACGGTTTGACGAAATCATCGATGCGGGTATCGCGGCCACGTTCGGCGATGCCGACCAGTACGATAATCCCCTGACTGTGTTTGATGAGTTCCGTCAGTTCGGCTTCACGTTGAAGGTCGCCCCCGTCATTCAGCCAGTAGGTGGCGATGCCCTCATCATTTAACGACTCAATGACGATGACGCCGCCATCGTCGGTTTCCGCCAATACCGGTAATATTTTGTTGCGCCAGTGGAGCTTCTCCGTGTGTCGCAGGCTGATGCTTAACCCCATCAGGTGGCTGATTTGTTCTAACTGGCGGGCAATGGGTTGCTGTTCGTACCAGCGCATCTGCTGGCGTACCGACTGGATATCGACCACCTGTCCATAGTGGGCGGCGGCGCGGGCCATGGCGGCAATCCAGGTTTCAGTTTGGGTGATTTGTGTCATTCACATTCCTGCATGTTCTTATCCGGCAGGTGAGCCGGCTTACAGCGACGGTAACGTCTCGCCAGTGGCTTGATGACGCTCAATGCCCAACATATCCAGCAGATTATCGACGGCCGCGGCATAGTTAACCGCCGCCTCCCAGCCGTCATATAACGCGCCGATGCGTGAGGTTTCAGCCTGCAATACGTCTTGTTCAACGCTGAGCAGGTCATTCAGGCTGCGTTTGCTGAGTTTGTATTCATCCTGATAAACGTTGCGGGTGTAGGTTGCGCTGGTGATTTGTTGCTGGCTGGCTTTCTCACGTTGCTGCGCGCCGATGAGGTCGGCATAGGCCGTTGAGGCTTTCTGGTTCATATCCAGCTTTGCCGCTTCGACTTCAGCCTGCGCCGCTTCACGCGTGCCTGATGCGGCATCAACGCGTGCGCTGACGGCACCGCCTTGATAAAGCGGGGCTTCCACCACCAGCTGTAGCTGATCGTCCCAGTAATTACGCCTGTCGGTTTCATAGCGGGTACGGCCCGCCTGCACGGCAATGGTGGGCCAGTGCTGGGCTTCTGCCTGACGAATCCGATGGCGCGAGGCTTCCTGCTTGGACTGCGCGCTCAGCACCGCATTACTCTGCTGGTAGGGGAGTGCCTTGAGCGTAATTTTTGTTGCAGCAGCGCACGGGGCAGATCGGGTAGGGCGGTGGGGAGAACGCCGGTCAACACGCTGAGTTGGGCCAGCGAGGAACGTTCCAGCGCACGGTATTGCTCCAGCGTTGCCTTCATGCCCGCGATGCGGGTTTCCGCCTGCAGGATGTCGGATTGCGTACTGAGGCCAGCCTCAGAACGCAGCGTCGCGATGTCTCTGACCTGACTGAGCGACGCGATATTGCGATCTGCTGCCTGACCCAATTCCTGATAGCGTTTGACTTTCAGGTAGGTTAGTAAGGTTTGCTGACCTACCGTGGTCATGACGCCGTAGAGCTGATAGCGATAGGCATCTGACAGGCTGTGCTGCTCATCAATACTGCCGCCCGTCTTACCAAAATCATACAGCAGCTGTTTCAGCGTAATACCCGCTGTGGCGTTGTTGCTCATCGTGCCGCCAGAATCACTTTGATCGGACTGGCCGACATTGCCGCTAAGGCCGATTTGCGGGAACCAGGCACTTTGTGCGACGCGCAGATCGGCTTCACCGACGCGAATCTGCGCCGAAGCCTGTGCAATTTGTGGGTTGCGTGCAAACGCACGGAGAATGGCCTGCTTGAGATCCAGACTATCGACCTGCTGTTCTGTCGGTGCGGCGGACCAGTCAAACGCGACGGCCTGAGCGAACGTCGGCGAGCTATAGATAAAGGAAAGGCCACTGCAGGCCAGCCCGAGCGCCAACACATAACGCGGGGTGTGATGGCGCAGTGTGCGAGTCAAACAAGTACGGTGGTGCGGAAAAATATGCCCCTGATAAAAAATGGTGTGCATCAATGACCCCTGTTTTCATCACTCTTTGTTTTAGTTCCTTTACACATATTTGTGCCGCTATCGAGGCAGTTTCGTACCGTCTCTTGGACACGTATCTATGCCGCTGCTGAGGCCGTTTCGTGCGCGATAATGGCGATTTTTTATGCTATCTCGTAGCGCGCGCCCGACTCGGGACGGCTCAAACGCCGCTCGCCCCGAGACCCCAGGCTTTTGGCGGAAATTATGCCGCTGGCGCGGTTCCTTCGTAGATATCAGGTTTAACGGACCGCTTGCGACACGTTTACTCGCCCCATAAATGGGGCTCGCCCTTCGGGCCAGCACAAGTGCTGTTCAAAAACGTCTCTGACGTTTTTGTCAGACGTGGCGCAAGCTTTCGCCGCGTCCATGCGGCTCATCCTAAACCTGCTATCTCCTCAGCATAATTTTTTACGCCGGATAACGACAAAATCCGCGTTGATCTCCGCATTTGTGTATAAGCAGCGGCTCTTGGTAGAGCCAGCGCTTAAAACACCGTTACACCATATTGACGAGCAGGCCTTGCTGCACCAGTACATCTCCCAGGTTGTTGGCGCTATCCAGCGATGAATGGTGGTAGACATCGAAGCGTTGGCCATCAATATCGCGCTGTCCTACCGTGCTCCAGATGCCTTCTCCCGGAATCAGGTTCACCCGATTTCCTTCGCCCCCGACGATCAGCAGATCATCTTCGGGTCGGTCGGTGACATTCAGGGCGCGGTCGAGATCCAGCGTGATACTGTTGGTGCCGTTTTGACCTAAATCGAAGATCTCCACGTTATCGATTTTCAACCCCAACGCGGTGAGGTCCAGATTGAGCTCAGTGCCATCCAGAACCAGCGTATCAATGCCGTCACCACCGTCGATTTGGGTAAAGTCGAGTGTTGAAAGCGTAATAATGTCGTCGCCTTCTCCACCTTCGACATCCTCGCCCGTTTGCACACTGCCGTCGGCCAGATTGATAACGACGCCACCGATGGCATAAACGCTGTCTTCCACTTCGGTGCTGGCGCTATTGTTGATGGTGTTTGTCTCACTGAGCGTGGCTGCTGCCATTTTCGAGCTGACAGTAAGGGGCTGTACTTCGGCATTTTCTCCGGTGTCGAGCTGTTCGCTGGACAGTGAGGCCATCTGAACGAGACTGCTATCGTCAACATCCAGCGCCATCATGCTCATTAGCGGCAACCCGAGAGAGATACCGGAAGTTAATCCGGCGGAGACGCCGGTGAAGTTACCCGCCTGATCGGTGACGGAGGCTTCAACCGTTGTTCCCAGCAGCGCGGTCAACACTGCGGCGACGTTTAAGACGTTGATGCCTAAAATTGAGCTGGTGAACTGTGTGCTCCACTTGCCATCCGCACCGACGGTACCCTGTAGCGTCTGGCCGAGCAGCGTGACGGTCACCTTGGCACCTTGCTGCACGTAGCGTGATGTCCCGCTGACAGTGACGCCGTTTGCCAGTAGGCCAACGGTATTCCCCACCAGCGATCCCACCGCATCAATGCCCAACTGCGGCAACTGGTGCGTTTTGACGATCACATTGCTACTGGAGTTATTGGTGTTGCCGTAACGGTCAGTGACGGTGACACCGACAGTCAGGTTGCCATCAAGGATGCTGGTCAGATTGGCACTCGGTACCGTGACGCTCCAGGTGCCGTTGCTGGCGACCGTGGCGTTGAGCACGAGTCCGCCTATGGTCAACGTGATGCTACCGCCCGCTGCATTGGTTGTGGTTCCGCTGATGATCTGGTTTACGCCTGCTTCAGCCAGATTCAGGTAACCGTCTCCGCCAAAAAGAGAACCGAGGCTGACCGTTGGCAACGAGTGAACGCCCACGCCAATCGACGCTCCTGCGCTGGCGCTTTTCCCTGCCGCGTTGGTCAGCGTGGCGCTGAGAGAAAGCGTGCCGTCAGTCAGGCTGTTGAGATCGAGTGAAGGCAGGCTGACGGACCAGCTACCGTTGCTTTGCACCACGGCAGAGTAAGTCTTGGTGCCTAGTGAGATCTGGATTGTGGATCCTATCGCATTGGTACTGGTTCCGCTGATGACCTGACCTGCAGCAGCCTCGACGGCGTTGAGCAAACCGTCACCGCCAAAGAGCGGGTTGAGGGTCAGCGTTGGCTGGCCGTTAATCGCTACGCTGATGTTACTGGCCTGCTGACCAACGTTACCCGCCGCATCCACCAGACGGACGCCAACGCTCGTGACGCCATCCGTGAGAGCCTTCAGGTCAAGATTAGGAACCGGCAAGCTCCAGCTACCGTTTGCGCCGACCGTTGTGGTGTAGGTTTTGCTGCCCAGCGTGACATTGATCGACGTACCCGCTGCCACATTGGTCGTCGTCCCGCTGATGGTTTGCGCGCTCAACAGGCTGGTGAGATCCAGTACGCCGTTGTTAAACAACGGGTTGAGCGTAATCGTCGGCGGTAATATAGCGACGTTGAGGCCGGTGCTGACGCCGGTGCTATTGCCTGCCGGGTCGGTCACCGTCGCACTAATGGTGAGGTTACCGTTAGCCAGCCCGGACAGTTGCAGCGGCGTGACGCTGGTGCTCCAGGTGCCATCACTGCCGACCGTCGCGTTTAGCGTCAGGGTGCCGATGCGTATCACGACGGACGATCCCGCGACGGCGTTGGTGGTGGTGCCGCTAATCGTCTGTGTCAGCGCCGCTTCCGCGGCATTGAGGAAGCCATCGCCGCCAAACAGTGAACCCAAACTAATCGTCGGCAGATTTTTGGCAATAATATTGATGGCGTTGTTTACCGTGCCGGTATTGCCGGAGGTGTTCGTGACCGAGACATTCAAGGTGGTGCTGCCATCGGCCAATGCGCTGAGATCGGACGGCTGCAGCGTCAGGCTGAACGCGCCCCCGCCCCGACCGTAGACAGGAAGGTTTTACCGCCAAGGGTAACCGCAACCTGCGATCCGGCACTGGCATTGGTGACCACGCCACTGATCGTTTGCGCTACCAGCGCTTCTGCCGCGTTGATGAAGCCATCGCCGCCAAATACTGGGTTTAGCGTAATCACTGGCTGGGCAAAATCGAACTTGATGCCAGCACTGCCGTTGGCAGTATTGCCTACGCTGTCTGTCGCGGTAGCGGTCACGGTGAAATCACCGCTGCCTAGTCCTTGTAGAATACCGAGTACGCTTGGGGTGACTGCGGCACTCCATTTACCATCTGTACCTACAGTAGCTGTAGCAATTTGTGAACCCGCAATGCTCAGCGTAATGGTTCCGCCTGCCAGACCCGTAGCCGTGCCGCTGAGGGTTTGATTGACCAGCAGATCGGCCAGATTGAGTACGCTATCGCCAAAGACCGGGTTCAGCGTAATGCTCGGCAGATTCTTGATGACCGTCGGGACGTTCACGATCTGGCTGGCGGTGTTGCCTGCGTAATCGGTGACCACAACGCCCAGCGCCAGCGTGCCATCTTGCAAGGCCTGCAAGTCGAGGGCAGGAACGGACAGGCTCCAGGCTCCGCCTGCACCGACGGTAATCCCGGTGTAAAGCTTGGTGCCCAGCGTCACACTGACCGTCGCCCCTAGTGCCACGCTGCCGCCGCTAACGATACCGCTGATAATCTGGCTGGTAGTCACATCCGCGGCATTCAGTGCGCCATCCGCGAAGGCGACAATAGAATTAATGGTCGGCGAGGATTTCAATACATCAATATTGACCAGTTGATTCTTCACGTTGCCGTGTGAATCGATGATGTTGACGTTAACCGCCAACAAGCCATTGCTCAGGCCTGTGAGCAGGGTCGGGGAAAGGGCGACGCTCCAGGCGCCGTTGGCGCCCACGGTGCTTTCCACCGTATTGCCCAACACGGTGACCTGGACTTTCGCGCCCAGATAGTTGCCGGTCGCGTTACCGCTGATAACCTGGGTTACCAGTGATTCGGCCAGATTGAGGATGCCATCGTTACCGAAGATATCCGTAATACCTGCACCGAGCGTCTTGTTCAGTGCGACGTCCAGCGTAACATCAAGATGGGCACTATTGCCTGAAGTATCGGTCAGCGTCACGCCGATGACCTGCGGCCCGTCGGTCAGGCTTTGCAGGTCGGCAGACAGGATTGAAGACTCCAGTTGCCGTCGAGGCCGACGGTTGTGGTGCCTGTCAGCGGTCCTGCGGTTAGCGTAACGGTTGCTCCTACTTCCCCTCTGCCGGTAATCGCTGCGCCAGCCAGGGCTTCCGCCAGCGTCAGAATATTGTCATCGAACAGTGTGACGCTAAGCAGTGGGATCGCGGTATCGACGGTAACCGTCTGCGTAGTGGTGGTGCTATTGCCCGCTTTATCGGCGAGGGTCGCCGTGATGGTGTAGTTGCCATCGGTTAGCTGTGCCAGATCGGCGGCTGGCACATTGACACTCCAGGTTCCTGTCACGGAAACCTGCGCGCTGTAGGTTTTCCCATTCAGGCTAATCGAGACGATTTGCCCTGCTTCGGTAATGGATGCTGTGCCGGTAATCGCCTGTGCCGTACTCATTTCCGTGGCGTTGAGCACATTGTCCGACGCAAACGAAACGATATTCAGCGTAGGTGCAAGGGTGTCCACGGTGACGATGGTTGTCAGGGTGGCGTCCAGCGACGTGGCGGTGATGAACACCTCTCCCTGCGAGGAGAATGTCGGCAGAGCCGGGATGGTGATGCTCCAGTTGCCATTCACATCGGTAATCGGCATAAATATTGCCGACCCGACCTGAAGGTTCACAACGGTCATTGATGACGCGGGCCCGATAGAACGTCCGGAGATCGTGACGTTACCATTGATCTCGACGGCGTTGATGATGTTGTCGGTCGAGATCGGGTTGATGGTCATCACCGTCGGAGGCGGCGTCAGGTTGACGTTAAAGTTAACGCTGGATGGCTGCGTTGGATTCCCAGCCCGGTCCTCTGCACTGACAGAAAGTGAATAGGTCGTATTGGCCAGCACCTGCAACGCAGAGGACGGGATGTTAACGCTCCATAAGCCACCGTTGAGAATTTGGGTTTGATAATCCAGGCCATTCAGCCTGATAGTCACGTTCTGGCCGACCTCCAGACCGGTAGATGTCCCACTAACCGCCTGCGTTGCCCGACTTTCTGCATAGTTTAGGCCGTCCAGACCGGCGAAAGTTGAAATCGTGATGGTTGGTGAGGTCTGAATCGCGAGGTAGGCCTGAGAATTCAACGTGCTGCTGTTACCTAGACTGTCCGTGGCCGTGATGCTGATAGTGTGCGTACCGTCAGCAAGCTGAGAAAGCTGGGTTGGGGTCAACGTTGCGGTCCAGACTCCCCCGCTAAGCTGTACGACAAGCGGTTGCCCGCCAAACGTGACGTTCACGCTCACCGCATCTCCTGCGGTACCGCTTAAGGTTCTGCCCGCCAGCGTAGCGGCTTCCGCGATGCTCAGGTAGCCATCGACAAACGGCGGATTCAGCGTAATGGTCGGTGGCGTGAAATCGCTGGTAAAGACGATCGGCGCAGACCCTACGTTGCCTGCTGCATCGACGGCGGTCACCGTGATGGTATGCTGGCCGTCGCTCAGCGAGTTCAACGCATTTGGCGGCAGCGTCACCGACCAGTTACCCGCGCTGTCTACCGTCGCGGTGTAGCGAATGCCGTTGAGGTCGAACTCCAGTTTAACGCTCTGCCCGCTGCCTCCAATCTGCGTGCGACCAGAGAAGGTCAGTGCAGATGCCGCTTCGGCGCTGCTCAGAATATTATCAATGCCAAACGGTATGACATCGATAATCGGGGTGGGCAGCGTCTGCGCCGAACTCACATCGAGCGAGGCGCTGGTGTTGGTATTGCCGACCCAGTCGGTGACCTTGACGCTAATGCTGTAATTGCCTTCGGTAAAGATCGCCAAATCGGCAGGGGACAGTTCTCTGGACCAGCCGCCCAACCCGTCAGCGACGGCGGTAAAGGTCGTGTCTGCCAGCGTGGTTTTATTGGTCACCGTCACGATGACTTCCTGACCCGCGCTGGTAATACCGGTTTTACCGGTTAATGTCTGAATGGCCTGAATTTCAGTGGTGTTAGGATGCCGTCGCCAAACGGCAGGTCCAGCGTTGCTACAGGCAGGGTGGTGGTCAGCACATTCGCTGTGGTTGCTGTGGTACTGGTGTTGCCCGCAGCGTCGGTCACGATAACGGTGAAATTCACCGTGCCATCCGGCAGGTCGATCAGCGTCTGGCGGCCCAGCGATAATGACCAACTGCCGTCGGCATTCACCGTGGCGGGGAGGCTGGTGCCGTTAATGCTGACTGACACGGTTTGCCCCACGTTGCTGGAGAGCCCCGTTTGCCCGGACAGCGTCGCGCCCGGCTGCGCATCAGCCAGACTCAGTTTACCATCGCCGAACGGGGTATCGATCGAGGCGACAGGAACACCCACAATGACGCTGGCGAACGTGCCGCTTCCTGACCCGGTATTGCCCGCATGATCCGTGACGGTGACGTTGATGGCGTGTGTGCCGTCACCGAGTGAAGCCAAATCGGCGGCAGGTAACGTCACACTCCACTGGCCGTTTGCCGCGACTGTGGCGCTGTAGGTGGTGGTGATTGTGCCGTTGGTAATGGAAACTGACACGCTCTGGCCAGGATCGAGGAGCCCCGTTGTGCCCGTCAGCAACTGGTCCACCGTGCTTTCCACCTGATTGAGCACGCCGTCAACAAACGGTGTCGCGATACTGATGGCGAAATTGGTGTGGATGACGACATCCAGCGTGCCGCTCGCACTACCGGTATTACCTGCGCTGTCTGTTACCGTCGCGCTGACCTGCACGTTGCCATCTGCCAGAATGTTAAGCGCATTGGCCGGAATGGTGGCGCTCCACAGGCCGCCCGCGAGCGTCACGCCTGTTACGGTGTAAGCCCCGATCGTGACCTGAATCGCTGCCCCGACGGGCAGATTAGTGTAGGTGCCGCCGATGGTCGTTTCCGCCGCCAGTTCCGCGCTGGTAAGGACATTGTTGTCATAGAGCGCATTCAGCGTCAGCGTTGGAAGCGACTGCGTTTTTAGCGTGATATCAATGCTGCTTGTGCTGGTATTTCCTGCGCCGTCGGTCACGCTGGCTTGAAGCGTCTTCACGCCGTCGCCCAACGCCAGCAGATCGTTCGCCGTAATGGCGATTTGCCAGATGCCGTTGCTATCGGCGACAGTGCTATAGACCGCTGTACCGACTTTGATGGTGATCAGAAGGCCCGCTTCGCCCTTGCCGCTTAACGGGAGCCCAGCCAGCGCGTCAGCCAAACCGATATCGCTGGTGTCAACCAGCATATCGATAGACAGCAGCGGTGGAACAGTATCGACGGTAAACGGGTGGGTTGCCGTGGTTGGGTTCTGTGCGATGTCGTTGACTGCTGCGGTTACATTCTGATTGCCCTGCGGCAGATTTTGCACATCGCTGGCGGGAACGGTCGTGCTCCAACTGCCGTCTGCGCCAACGGTCGCCAGATAGGTTTTATTATTCAGCGTTACCGTGACGCGCTGTCCCGTCTGAACATTTGTCGTTGAACCGGAAATGAGCAGATCAGATTGTGCATCCTGCGCGCTGACGACATCGTCGCCAGACAGGGTCGCGATGGTGATACCGGGCAGGTTGGCGGCATCGGTGATGACAGTGATGTTATGCGTCGTCGAACCAGGGTTACCACTCACATCTGTCACGCTGGCACTCACGGTTTGTTTACCGTCAGGGATATTGCCGACATCCGTTGCGGGAACCTGTACGCTCCAACTGCCATCTGCGCCCACGGTGGCAAAGTAAGTTCCACCGTTGAGGGTGATGGTGACCTGCTGGCCCTGTTCCACATTTTGCTGCTGCCGCTGATCGTCAACGGCTGGCCAGATTCGGCCAGATTGATATAATCATCGGTCGACAGCGTTGCTATCGTCAGGGTTGGCGCTTTGGCCGGATCGGTATCCAGCGTAATCGAATGGCTTACCGTGCCGGTGTTTCCGGCGGCATCGGTCAAGGTCGCGGTGATTGCCGTGATGCCGTTCGGCATGTTTTGCAGGTCGCCGGCGGGCACGGTGACGCTCCAGGTGCCATCGGCCTGTGCCAGCCCTTGATAGATCTGCCCGTTGATGGTGACGTTAACAATGATGGGACGGCCGCTGTCGTTGATGGGGGACGTACCGCTGATCACCAGTGGTTGCAGGCTTTCTGCGATGTTGATGATATCGTCAGTGCTAATCGTGTTGATGGTCAGCACCGGTGGGGTCAAATCAACGAATGCGCTGCCCTGAACGGTGGAGGTATTGCCCGCAGCATCGCTGACAGTAACAGAAATGTTGAGCAGGCCGTCTGCCAGTGCGGTCAGAACGGATGATGGCAGTTGGAGGCTCCAGTTGCCGCTGCCGTCAACCGTACCGGCATAGACCGTGGTTCCGATGGTAATACTGACGGTTTGCCCAGCTCCACGGAGGCCCGTCGTACCGTAGAGGGTCTGCCCGCCCTGTGCGTCGCTGAGATTCAGATAACCGTTGCTGAATGGCATATGCAGCGAAGCCACTGGTGGGTTATGGATGCTGACGCCCAGTTGTTGTGCCCCGACAGGGCATTACCTGCCTGATCGACCGCCGTGACATGAACGGTGATAACGCCATCCCCCAGCGCTTGCAGATCGGCTGGCTGAATAGTGGCGCTCCAGGTGCCGTCTGGTTGCACCTGGACGGTATAGGTTTTCCCGTTAAGTATGACGTTGACGTCCGTACCAGGCGCGACGTTGACGGCACCGCCGTTAATGGTTATGCCGCTTGCCGCTTCCTGCACATTTATCTGGTTATCCCCGGTGATTGGCGCAATAGACAGGCCGCTCGCATTGGTATTCACCGTCACGGTGCTGCTGGATGTCGCGGTATTGCCAGAGACATCGCTCACGCTAACGGTAATCGTCTGGCTGCCGTTAGCCAGCAGTGCCATGTCGGTATCCGAGATCGTGGTGCTCCAACTTCCGTTCGACAAAACCTGCGCGGTATACGGTTTGCCATTGAAGCTAATCGTTACCGTCTGGCCTTGCTCAACGTTTTTACTGGTGCCGCTGAGTACCTGACTGACTCGGACTTCCGCTCCGTCAATAATGTTGTTGCCGGCGAAAGTCCCAATCGTGACGACCGGTGCGTTGAGCGGGCTGGCATCGACGATAACGGTCTGCGTTATCGTCGTGGTATTGCCTGCGGCATCGGTCAGACGGGTCACAATACTGTAATTGCCATCGGACAGATTGCTCAGATCGGCTGATGGAATGGTGATGCTCCAGATGCCGTCACTGCCGACAGTGCTGCTGTAGGTTTTGCCGTTAAGCGTGGCGGTAACGGTTTGCCCCGCGCTGGACGGCGAGGCGGTGCCGGTCAGCAACTGGCTGCTTTGCACCTCGCTGCTATTCAGAATGTTGTCGGTAGTAACGTTGCCCGTCGTCAACGTAGGCGGCGTACGAGCGACGGTGATGTTGCTGGTTAGCGTGCTGCTGTTTCCGGCCGCGTCGCTGACGCTAACCTGCAATGCGGTGGTACCGTTAGGCAGATTTTGCAGGCTATTTACAGGCAGCGAAATCGTCCAGTTTCCTGCTGTATCAACAACTCCTGTGTACGTCACGCCGCCGAGTGTGGCGGTGACGGTTTGCCCTGGTGAGGCGATACCGGTTGTGCCGCTGAGCGTCTGGGTAACGCCAGCCTCTGCGGCATTGAGTATGCCGTCGCTGAACGGCGTGTTCAACGTCAACGTCGGGCTGCTATGGGTAAACACATCGATCGTACGGCTGCCGTTCAAGACGTTCCCTGTACTGTCTACCGTTGTTACGGTGAGGGTTGACGTGCCGTCGGCCAGTGCGCTGACGTCAGCCGCCGATACGATGATGCTCCACGAACCGTTCGACTGTACCACGCCGTCGTAGCTTTTCCCGTTCAGCATGATCGTGACGGTGGTGCCTGCCGCCACGTTCTGGCTGCTGCCGTTGACGGTCAGATCTTGCGCCGCCTCGGTTTGATTCAGTTTGTCGTCACCCGCGACGGTATCGATAGCGATGCCGCTCAGGGAGGTATTCACCGTAATCGTCTGGTTGAGCGTTGCGGGGTTACCGCTGACATCGTTGACGCTAATCGTGACGGTATGCGCGCCTTGGGCCAGATGGAGGGAGATCGACAGACGGCACGCTGACGCGCCATTGACCGTTGCTGTCAACCGTTGTGGTGTAGGTGTTGTCGCCGAGGGTCACGGTAACGCGTTGCCCCGCCTCGACATTCTGGCTGCCGCCGCTGATGACTTGCGCGACGTTGATTTCGCCCCCGTCGATGATGTTATTGAGCGCGATGGCGTTGACGGTGAGCAGAGGCAGGTTCGCCGGATTGGCATCCAGCGTTAATGTCCCCGTGACGGCGGTGCTGTTGCCTGATGCGCCGGTCAATGTTGCTGTCACCGTGTAATTGCCGTCAGCCAGCGCCTGAAGATCGGCAGCGGGAACGGTAGTGCTCCAACTGCCATCAACCTGAATCTGAGCCTGATAATTTTTGTTGTTGATTGTGACAATGACGGTGCGTCCTGCTTGCGACTGTAACGCATTACCGGAGATGACCTGATCGTTCAGGCTCTCGGCGGCGTTGATGATGCCGTCGCTGGTCAGCGGTTTCAGCGTCAGAAGAGGACGAACCATGTCGACGGTAATATCGCGGACGCTCTGTATGCTGTTACCTGCGGTATCCGTTGCCTCTACGCGGATGGTCTGTACGCCAGTTGGCAGAAATTGCAGGTCGGCGGCAGGAAGGGCTGCGCTCCAGTTACCCTGATTATCGACGGTTGCCGTGTAGGTTTTGCCGTTCAACGTGACGATGACGCTTTGGCCCCCTCCGGCAATCCCGGTTTTCCCTGTCAGGCTCTGCCCGCTGGCGGCTTCGATGATGTTCAGTATGCCGTCGCCGAAAGGCGGGTCAATCGTTGGCTGTGGCAGATTGTTAATATGGATATCAATATCGCGGCTGGCAGTGACAGGAACATCGCCGGGGTTGGCGACGCTGGCGGTAATGGTCGTTGTGCCATCCGGTAAGGCGAGCATGTCACTGCTGTCGATGATTACGCTCCAACTGCCGTTTGCGGCAATGGTGCCAGTGTAGGTCTTGCCATTGAGCGTAACGGTAACGCTTTCTCCTGGAGTCACGTTGACCGTCGAGCCTGAAATCGTTAGCGGCTGTGAGGCTTCAAGTCGATTAATCTGGTTATCTAGCGCGACAATGCTGATGGAGATACTGTCATTACTGGTGTCGATTGAAGACCAGATTTCATGGCTGCCCTCGTTACCGGCCAGATCGGTAATGGTGGCAGAGATCGATACCGTTCCCTCGCTGAGTTCAGCCATATGCTCAGCGGGAATTTCCACACTCCAGTTGCCACCGCTCTTGATCGTGGCAAAGTAGAATTTTTGTTGAGAAGAATCGTGGCGACCTGACCTGTTTCCACATTCAAACTGGTGCCCGTCAGCCATTGGCTGACTTTGAGATCGGCCGCGCTAATAACGTTGTTCTCATCAACAAAAGCGTTAACGAAGATTGTTGGCTGGAACGCAGGGTCTGCACTGAGCGTAATGGATTTTTCGACGTTGACGGTATTACCGACTGCATCGGTTAGCGACGCGGACAGTTTGTAGCTGCCATCGGCCATGCCGCGCAGCGCGGCTGTAGGTAAGCTGATACTCCAGTTGCCATCGGTACCGACAACCCCGGTATAGAACTGCCCATCGAAGGTGATAACGACAGTACGACCCGCTTCGCTGAGTGAGGCGGTACCGTTGACGGTCTGGTTGTTTTGCGATTCGACCATATTGATAGTGTCATCGCCGGCAACGGTGCCGATGGTCAGGGTTGGAGCGGTGAAGTCGGTATGGCTGACAAATGTTTTACCCGCCTGATTGCCTGCGGCATCCAGGGCGGTTACCAGCAGCGTGTTATCACCTTCTGGCAACTGCTGGAGATCGGCCGCAGGGACGGTGACTTTCCAGTTACCTGCCGTATCAACCGTTCCGGTATAGGATTTCCCGCCGAGGGATAAGATGACCGTCTGCCCGGCGCCGCTAACGCCGGTGTGGCCGGTAATCGTCTGACTGACCAGCGCTTCTGTACCGTTGAGTGAACCGTTGCCGAATGGGGTATCAATCGTCGGCTGCGGTAGCGTATTAATGTAGACGCCGAGCGTGTGAACGTCCGTTACGGGACTGCTTCCGGCAACACTCACGCTGGCGGTCACGGTGGCATTGCCGTCTGACAGCACCTGAAGATCGGCGCTGGGGATTTGCAGCGTCCAACTGCCGTCTGCGGCAACGGTGGTGGTGTAATTTTTCCCATTCAGCGTAACGGTCACCGTCTGCCCTGCGGGAACATTGGCGGTATTACCGCTGATCGCCAGCGGTTGGAGGGATTCTGCCCGGCTTAACAGGTTATCGCTGGTGATAATATTGATGGCGATGCTGTCGCCAGATTTATCGACGTTAATACTCTGGCTTCCACTCGCGGCGTTGCCCGCTTTGTTACTGACGTTAACGCTAATGCTGTGTGTGCCGTCTGCCAGCAGAGCCATATCTGCGGTTGAAACGTTGATGCTCCAGACGCCGCCAGACTGCACGGTCGCAAGATAGGTTTTCCCATTCAGGCTAATGGTGACAACTTGCCCCGCCTCAACGTTAGTGGTCGTCCCGCTCAACTGCTGGCTGACTTTTGCTTCTGCGCCATCAATGACGTTATCGCCCGCGAAGTGATTGATAGTAATGGTTGGCGCCGTGGTTGCGCCGCTGTCGATGGTCAGCGGACGGGTTACCGTTGTGGTGTTGCCTGCGGCGTCGGTCAGCGTAACGGTCAGGTTATGGTTCCCGTCCGCGATCGCCACCAGATCGGCCGTTGGCAGCGTGATACTCCAGTTTCCGTCGTTGCCGACGGTGGTGGTGTAGGGTTTGTCATTCAGCGTAACGGTGACCGTGCGACCCGCTTCACTGAGCGAGGCTGTTCCGCTGACCACTTGATTGACGACCAGTTCTGCACCGTTGAGGACATCGTCCTGCGCGATAGCGGAGACGTTGAGCGTCGGCGGGGTCGTATCAACGCTGATGTTCTGCGTTACGGTGGTTTCGTTGCCAGCGATATCGCGGACAACAATCTCCAGCACGCTGATGTTGTCCGATGGCAGGCTTTGCAGGATGTCTTTGGAGATTGTCACCGTCCAGTTCCCGTTGGCATCCACCGTTCCGGTAACGTAGTTCCCACCGATCGTCAGGCTGACGGTTTGTCCTCTGCCGCTAATCCCGGTTTCCCCCTGATGACCTGATCCTGTGCGGCTTCGGCTGCGTTTAATACGCCGTCGGTGAAAGGCGGTGTCAGCGTGATGGAAGGGAGCGTGTTGATGTGTACATCCAGCGTGTGGTTGACGGTGACGGTATTACCACTGACTCCCTGAACGCTGGCGGTCAGGGTATTACTGCCGTCTGACAGCACAAGTAGGTCTGCGCTGGGGATGTCCACAGACCATTTGCCGTCTGCCCCCGTTGTGGTGGTGTAGGGTTTTCCGTTCAACGTCACCGTCACGGTTTGGCCAGCGGCAACATTAGCGGTGGTCCCGTTGATCGTCAGCGGCTGTCCTGCTTCCACGGCATTCAGGCGGTCATCTGCTGAGACGATGCTGATGTTGACCGCTTCGGCGTTAGTGTCCACCGTGATGGTTTGCGGAGGCAGCGTAGTGGTGTTGCCTGCTTTATCCGTTAATGACGCGACCAGATTGTAGGTGCCGTTAGTCAGTGCCTGCATGTCGCCGGGGGAATGAACACACTCCATGAACCATCGCTTTCTACCGTTGTTGTGTAGGTCGTGCCGTTAAATGTCACCGTCACGGTCTGGCCGACATCCGACAGGGAAGCGGTACCAGAGACAGTCTGCGAAGACTGGAGTTCATCGGCGGTGAGCAGGTTGTTGCCGGTAAACGGCGACAGAGACAGCTCCGGCGGCGTGGTGTCGACAATAATGGTGCGGTTGACCACGGTGGTATTGCCGGCACTATCGCTGATCGTAAACGACATCGCGTGTTCGCCTTCGCTCAGTGCGCGAAGGTCTGCGGCCGGCACGGTCAGGGTCCAGTTACCCGCGGTATTAATGGTCGTGGTATAGGTTTTCCCATTGAGCGTGATAGTGACGTTCTGACCCGCTTCCCCCGTTCCGTTCAGGACCTGGCCGTTTGCCAGCTCTCCTACGGTGAGGTAATTGTCACCCGTAAATTTATCAACGGTTAAATTCGGCGGTAGGGTGTCAATGGTGAGATCGATCGTTTTCTCATGGACGACGCCGTTCGTACCCGGCACGCTCACTTTTAGTGCGTAAATGCCGTCTTGCAGTCCGGTAAACGCATCTGCTGGCAGCGTAAAGTGCCAACTGCCGTCGGCAGCAACGGTGGTGGTGTAAACCACGCCGTTCAACGTGATAGTGACGGTTTGCCCCGCGCTGACGCCCGTTGTTTTCCCGCTGAGGACATGAGGTTGACCGATTTCCGTACGGTTTAGCCCGTTATTTCCGGCAAAAGCATCGACGGTTAAGGGTTCTTGCGGTGGCGCTGTGGCGCTGTTGTCATTGTTTGATGACGCGACAGCGACGGCGACCCCAGCGACAGCGGCTCCGCCGACGGCGACCGCGCCCAGAACGCTGCCCAGTGTGGTTGCAGATAACGTACTGGTGGTGGTGCTACCAATCAGTAATGACGTCATATCGCCCAGCGCGGTGTATTCTGGCGTAAGGGCAACGGCTTCTGCCGCGAGTGTGGCTCCTTCTGCCGCCGCTGCACCCGAGAACTGCGCATGGATGAGGCGGGTACCATCGTCAAAAACCAGCTCGCTGTGATAACCCGCGGCATCCAGCGTGAAGAAGCTTTCATAGCGGACGGTGGTACCGTCTTTCATGTGCAAGATAAGGTCGTTGCCGACGCGCTCATAGCGAGACACGATATCTGGCGTGCCATGGATTCGAACGGTGCTGCTTTCCAGTAGTTCGATGTTTCTCGTACCCTGTGGAACGTTTTCTATGAACTGGCCATTCTGGCGCGACAGGATATTCACATTTCCAGCAATAATATTCATATCTGACATGAAATAGCCTCTTGCTTATCTGCAACCATTGTCTTAATACCTCTCCCATCGGATCGGTGCCGAGACGGGGGACGTATGGGGTGATGCGCCACCAACAAAAAGCGGGGCGCTAAAGTTGACCTGGTTCAGAAACAAAAAGCATAAATAGTCAAATTTGGCTAAATAGATTGCTGTCTATCCCTCTTCCATGGGGAGTAGTCCATTTGGATGATAATCATTCAATTCTTGATATTTATAGGTGTGGCTTAAGCAAAAATCCAACTTTTTTGAAATGTTTTGAAAATAAAAAAAAGATGACAATATTCTTACATATTAAATAACTTAGCGACATTACCCTTTTACCCTTATCATTACCACACTAACTATAATGTTAAAATGCCGTCTCCTGGCGCATTTTGTGGCGTGGGAATACGCCTTTTGTCCGCAGGTGAGCCGGAGTCGATGGGTGATACTCACCGTTAAGGCAGTGTCTTTATCTTTATTTGTTGTATCAATTTGTGTTTTTGTTAATACGTGAGCGTTAAACAAAGCGTGTTGCCAGAAAAGTGATCACGAAGTGTGATAATCAATGACTTTTTCTTATGGATGGTGCTGGCGATGTCGGGTGTGGGGTTTGCAGATAGGGCGTCTGGCGCAACGCTGGATATGAGAATTATTCTTGATATCACGGTTATCCCTATTACACTGCGGGCGATTGTTTTCATCAGAGAGACCAGGTTGTTATGGAGTTGCTCCGCATTGTTTACCAGCAGTACCGTTGGCCATTTCTGGCCGTTATCCTGTTAAGTTTGTTGAGTGCCGCGCTGGGCATTGGGCTTATTGCCTTTATCAATCTGCAATTGATTGAAACGGTCAATCAGTCGTTGAGTGTATTGCCGCAATTTCTGGGCTTGCTGCTGCTCTTGATGGGCGTCACGCTGGTGTCGCAATTGGCGCTGACCACGCTGGGGCACCACTTCGTTTATCGTCTGCGCGGGCAGTTTATCAAACGTATTCTGGACACCAACATTGCGCGTATCGAGCAGATCGGCAGTGCGCAACTGCTTGCCAGCCTGTCCAGCGATATCCGCAATATCACGATTGCATTTGTGCGTCTGCCGGAGTTGATTCAGGGCATTGTGCTCACCATTGGTTCAGCGGTTTACCTTGCCTGGCTCTCCCCGAAAATGCTGGTGGTCACGTCCGTTTGGATTGCGATAACGCTCTGGGGCGGTTTTATGCTGGTTTCCCGTGTGTACAGCCATCTCACTAAGGTGCGGGAAGCGGAAGATCGTCTTCAGAAAGATTACGAAACCGTGATTAACGGGCGTAAAGAACTCACGCTCAATCGTGAGCGGGCGCAGAAGCTGTATGAAGAAATTTATCAGGCCAATGCGCAGGATTACCGACAGAACGTGATTCGGGCTGACACCTTCCACCTCAGCGCGGTGAACTGGTCGAATATTATGATGTTGGGCGTGATTGGCGCAGTCTTTTTCATGGCAAACAATCTCGGCTGGGCGGATACCAATGTTGCCGCGACATACTCACTGACGCTGCTTTTTTACGCACGCCGATGCTACAGGCCGTTGGTGCACTGCCGACGCTGCTGAGTGCGCAAGTTGCGTTTAATAAGCTGAAACGTTTTGATTTGGCGGATTATCAGGAGCCGTTTCCCGCGGCGATTGCCCCTGCGGACTGGCACACGCTGGAATTGCGTGATGTGGTGTTTCGCTATGACGAGTCTGGGTTTGAAGTCGGACCGATCAATCTGGTGATAAAACGTGGCGAACTGGTGTTTCTTATTGGCGGTAACGGAAGCGGAAAATCGACGCTGGCGATGCTGCTGACTGGGCTTTATACCCCGGTTTCCGGCTCGTTGCTACTGGATAACCGCCCCGTTACGGCAGAAACGCGCGAGGATTACCAAAAGCTATTCTCCGCCATTTTTACCGATTTCCACCTGTTCGGGCAGATGATGGGCCCGCAGGGAACGGCGCCGGATACGGCGCTGATCGACAACTGGCTGGATCGCCTGAACATGCGGCATAAGCTGACGCTGGAGAATCATCAGGTGATGAACTTACAGCTTTCTCAGGGGCAGCGTAAACGTGTTGCGCTGCTGCTGGCCGTCGCCGAACAGCGGGACATCCTGCTACTGGACGAATGGGCGGCCGATCAGGACCCGCAATTCCGCCGAGTGTTCTATCTTGAGCTGTTACCGCAATTGCGCGCATTGGGGAAAACGATTGTGGCGATCAGCCATGACGATCACTACTTTGAACATGCCGATCGCCTGCTTGAAATGCATCGGGGACGCTGTCTGAGCTGACGGGTGCCGCGCGTGAACAGGCCTCGCAGGATGCCGTGGCACAGATTAGCCGATAGCGTAAATCAGCGCAGCGGAATGCTGCGCTGTGAGGGATAACACACCGTTAACATGAAGTCTGACAGGCATATATTAATTCGTTGAATTCTGGGGCAGAATAAGCGCCAATGTTGGCAGGCTGCCAACAGAGTGGACGTTTTTCACTTACAGATCAGGCACCTGACGTATCTGGTCTGCCACTTAACTCAATAAGTTGGTATATGTTATGAAAAGGATGTTTAACGCATTATTCGTTGTTGTTTTTGTTTGTTTTTCGTCTCTGGCAAATGCGGCAGAAAATCTACCTAACATTGTCATTCTGGCAACGGGCGGTACGATTGCGGGTTCCGCAGCGGCCAACACGCAAACCACGGGGTATAAAGCGGGTGCGTTGGGCGTAGATACGCTGATTCAAGCGGTGCCAGAGCTGAAAACGCTTGCCAATATCTCAGGTGAGCAGGTTGCCAGCATCGGTAGTGAAAATATGACCAGCGATGTTCTGCTGAAGCTGAGCAAGCGTGTGAACGAGCTGCTGGCACGCAGCGATGTTGATGGCGTGGTGATTACACACGGTACGGATACGCTCGACGAATCGCCTTACTTCCTGAACCTGACGGTGAAGAGTGACAAACCTGTGGTCTTTGCTGCGGCGATGCGTCCGGCAACGGCAATCAGCGCCGATGGCCCAATGAATCTGTACGGTGCGGTAAAAGTGGCAGCGGATAAAAATTCCCGCGGCCGTGGGGTGATGGTGGTACTGAACGACCGTATCGGTTCTGCCCGTTTCATTAGCAAAACTAACGCCTCTACGCTGGATACCTTTAAAGCGCCGGAAGAAGGTTATCTGGGTGTGATTATCGGTGACAAGGTTTACTACCAGACTCGCCTGGACAAAATCCACACTACGCGTTCTGTATTTGACGTGACCAACGTAGATAAACTGCCTGCTGTCGATATTATCTATGGCTATCAGGACGATCCAGAATACATGTATGACGCTGCCATCAAACACGGCGCAAAAGGCATTGTGTATGCGGGTATGGGCGCAGGTAGCGTATCCAAGCGTGGTGATGCAGGTATCCGTAAAGCGGAAAGCAAAGGCGTTGTGGTTGTACGTTCCAGCCGTACCGGTAGCGGTATCGTACCACCGGATGCAGGCCAGCCCGGTCTGGTTGCCGATTCTCTGAGCCCAGCTAAATCACGTATCCTGTTGATGCTGGCGCTGACGAAAACGACAAATCCTGCGGTAATTCAGGACTACTTCCACACGTATTAATCGCCTGAGCGGTTTTTCGTGTCATAGCCCTGCCGTTAAACGCGGGGCTTTTTATTTCCTGTCATCCCATTTTGACTTTTCGTTATTCAACTTTTCATTCCCACTGAGAAGTCACTTCCCTCTCTGTTGATTTTATCGGTATGATTCAGCCCACGACAAAGCAGGTAATCACCCCATTTATCTTTGATACCCGAAATAGTTCGAGTTGCGGGATAGCCGACGTGCGTGCAGCTTGAGGTATGGCAGGGCAGGTGAGTAAAGAAGAAGGATACGTCATTACATGACACACCCCATTTTTATGGTTGGTGCCAGAGGCTGTGGGAAGACCACCGTCGGGCATCAACTGGCGCAGGCGTTGGGATATGACTTTGTCGACACCGACCTGTTTATGCAGCAGACCACCAATATGACGGTGGCTGATGTGGTCGCGCAGGAAGGATGGCATGGATTCCGCCAGCGTGAAAGTCTGGCGCTCCAGCAGGTGACATCTAACCGCTGTATCGTCGCGACGGGCGGCGGTATGGTGCTTGCGGAAGCCAACCGGCGCTTTATGCACGATAAAGGCACCGTTATTTACCTTCATGCGGATGCGGAGCTGCTGGCCCAGCGGCTGGAAGAAAACCCGCAGGATAACCAGCGGCCCACGCTGACTGGCCGTCCTATCGCGGAGGAAATGGCCGATGTACTGGCTGCGCGCGAGGCGCTTTATCGCGGTGTCGCTCACCACGTTATTGATGCATCTCAGTCGCCGGAAGTGATTGTGGCAAGCGTATTGAAGGCGCTGCGTTTGTCGGCTGCATAGAAGGTGACCGGACACTGGCAAAATAATCACCAGTCAGTGTTACCGAACACTAACTTTCAATGAATAGATCGTGACAGTAGCGCGACTCTCCTTTTAAGATGAATTTTCTGAATTTTTCGACGATAGGTGCCGCGCTATGCTGAATGTAAATGAGTATTTTGCAGGGAAGGTAAAATCAATCGGTTTTGAAGGTGACGGCATTGGCCGCGCGAGTGTCGGCGTCATGGATGCGGGTGAATACACGTTTGGAACCGCGCAGCCGGAAGAAATGACGGTCATCACCGGGGCATTGAAAGTCCTGTTGCCAGGCGCGCCGGATTGGCAGGTTTTCACACCGGGAGAAACGTTTTTCGTTCCGGGAAAAAGTGAGTTCAATTTACAGGTGGTCGAACCGACCTCTTATCTGTGTAAGTACCTGTAATTTATCCTCTCTGTAGAGTAGATCATTCTCGCCGCGTTATGTACGACATAACGCGGCGTTTTTTTATGCGAGTCCTGCCTCATTCCCCTTGTTACCCCTAACGCGGTTAGCGCCTTTCTCTGCCATTCTTCCCCTGATGGTAATAAATAATGCTGCAAAAATGTTAAGTAGCTCAAGTAATGAACGCAAAGGTATTTAAAAGGTATTATTAATTGGTATTTTAAAGGTGTACCTTACTCAGTCATGAAGGATGTAAATATGAAAACTACAGCAAAGCTGTCGTTCATGATGTTCGTTGAATGGTTTATCTGGGGAGCCTGGTTCGTTCCACTCTGGCTTTATCTGAGCAAAAGCGGATTTACGGCGGGTGAAATCGGCTGGTCGTATGCCTGTACTGCGATTGCCGCGATTTTGTCGCCGATTCTGGTGGGATCGCTCACCGATCGCTTCTTTGCCGCGCAAAAGGTGCTGGCAGTACTGATGTTCGCCGGGGCGATACTGATGTACCTGGCGGCTCAGCAAACGGAATTTATGTATTTCTTCCCGCTGCTGTTGGCCTATTCGTTGACCTACATGCCGACTATCGCACTGACTAACAGTATCGCTTTCTCGCATGTGGCCGATGTGGAGCGTGATTTTCCTCGCATCCGGGTATTGGGAACGATCGGCTGGATCGCTTCCGGGATCGTCTGCGGCTTTCTGCCGACATGGCTTGGATTTAGCGATATTTCGCCCACCAATATTCCGCTGCTGATTACGGCTGCCAGCTCCGCGTTGCTTGGCTTCTTTGCATTTTTCCTGCCCAATACGCCACCGAAAAGCACCGGCAAGATGGATGTTAAAGTCATGCTGGGGCTGGACGCGATTGTGTTGCTGAAAGACAAAAACTTTCTGGTGTTTTTGTCTGCTCCTTCTTATTCGCGATGCCGCTGGCGTTTTATTACATTTTTGCCACGGGCTTCCTCACCGAAGTCGGCATGAAAAATGCCACTGGCTGGATGACGCTGGGCCAGTTCTCTGAAATTTTCTTTATGCTGGCGCTGCCGTTTTTCACCAAGCGTTTTGGTATTAAAAAGGTATTGTTGCTGGGGCTAATTACGGCGGCTATCCGCTATGTCTTCTTCGTCTACGGCGACGCTTACCACTACTTCACCTATGCACTGCTGTTCCTCGGCATTCTGCTGCACGGCGTGAGTTACGATTTTTACTATGTGACCGCCTATATCTATGTTGATAAAAAGCGCCGGTGCATATGCGTACGGCCGCGCAGGGGCTGATTACACTCTGCTGTCAGGGGTTCGGCAGCCTGTTGGGATATCGTCTGGGTGGCGTGATGATGGAGAAACTTTTCGCCCACGGTGAGCCGGTGAACGGCCTGACCTTTAACTGGACCGGCATGTGGCTGTTTGGTGCAGTGATGATCGCGATTATTGCGCTGATCTTTATCCTGTTTTTCCGTGAATCGGATAAGACGATCTCGACCATTGATGTAGACGGTGCAAAAAACAAGCATTTCAGTACAGAGGAAAGCAAATGAAACAAGAACGTATTCTCGGTGCCTTATACGGCCAGGCTTTAGGGGATGCGATGGGTATGCCATCGGAACTGTGGCCGCGAACGCGCGTGAAAGCACATTTTGGCTGGATTGATCGCTTTTACCCGGTCCGGCGGAAAACAATGCGGCGTGCTATTTTGGCCGTGGTGAGTTTACAGATGATACTTCGATGGCGTTGAGTCTGGCCGACGCCATCATTGAATGTGACGGTGAAATCAATGCCGATGCGATTGGCCGTCACATCCTGAAATGGGCGGAATCGTTCGACGCCTTTAATAAGAATGTACTCGGCCCGACCTCTAAAATTGCGTTGAAAGCGATTCGACAGGGCACACCGGTCAGCGAGCTGGAAAATAATGGCGTCACGAACGGCGCGGCGATGCGGGCGTCTCCGCTAGGCTGTCTGCTGCCTGCGCACGATCTTGATGAATTCATCGATCAGGTGGCGCTGGCATCCAGCCCGACGCATAAATCCGATTTGGCAATTGCGGGAGCGGTCGTCGTTGCCTGGGCTATTTCCCGTGCGATTGACGGTGCCAGCTGGCAGGAGATTGTCGATGCGTTGCCGTCGGTGGCACGCCACGCGCAGGAAAAGCGTATCACGACGTTTAGCGCCTCCCTTGCCGCGCGTCTGGAGCTGGCGCTGAGTATCGTGCGCCGTGCAAACGGGACGGAAAGCGCTAGCGAGCAGCTTTATCAACTGATTGGGGCGGGAACAAGCACCATTGAATCCGTTGCTACCGCCATCGCGATGGTGGAACTGGCACAGACCGATCCAAATCGCTGTGCGATTCTGTGCGCCAACCTCGGAGGGGATACCGACACGATCGGGGCGATGGCGACCGCAATATGCGGTGCGCTGCACGGGGTCACGGCGATTGATGCCGCATTGAAGCAGGAGCTGGATGACATTAACCAGCTTGATTTTTGCCGTTATGCCAGCCTGCTCCAGCAGTACCGCTCAGCACGGGAGGTGTGATGAAGGCCAGCGAACTTGCCGCAAAACTGGATGGGCTAACGACGCGTCAGCCGCTGACCATCATCGGGGCAGCGGTGATTGACGTGATTGCCGATGCTTACGCCCTGCCGTATCGCGGGTGTGATATCGAGTTGAAGCAGCAAAGCGTGAATATTGGCGGCTGTGCCTTGAACATTGCCATCGCGCTTAAACGCCTTGGTATAGCCGCACAAAACGCTTTGCCTGTCGGGCAGGGCGTGTGGGCGGATATCATTCGTCATAGCCTGGAAAAGCAGAATATCACCACGGTGGTACAAACCGATTCGGGAGACAACGGCTGGTGTCTGGCGCTAGTTGAACCGGACGGTGAACGGACTTTCATGTCCTTTAGCGGCGTCGAGAACCAGTGGAGCGACAGTTGGCTGGCGTCATTATCCGTCGCATCGGGAAGTTTGGTCTACCTTTCTGGCTATCAACTGGCGGCACCGTGCGGTGAACGTTTGGTTAGCTGGCTGGAAAACGTGCATAACGTCACGCCATTCATCGATTTTGGCCCACGCATTGCCGATATACCGGCAAGCCTGATGGCTCGCATTATGGCGCTTCACCCTGTAGTTTCCCTTAATCGTCAGGAAGCGGACGTGGCGGCGGACCTGCTCGGCGTGTCGGCTGATGTACAAACGCTGGGACGAGCCTGGCGGGCTGCGTATCGTGCTCCGGTGATTATTCGTCAGGACAAAGCGGGGCGTGGTATTTCGATGCCGCTTCTGAGGGCATCGTTGCCCCGTTCCCAGCAACAGTGGTGGATACTATCGGGGCGGGGGACAGCCACGCAGGCGGGACGCTGGCTGGCCTGGCAGCTGGATGGTCGCTGGCCGATGCCGTCACGCTGGGAAACGCCGTTGCGGCATATGTCGTGAGCCACCGCGGCGGAGACTGTGCGCCTACGCTGGCTGAACTGCGTGCGCGGTTACTCCTCGCAGACGAAAACGTATAGATCGCTGCGGCAATAGCTGATGCTATACTCAATGGGCCGGTTCTGTGGGTCGAGCGCAATCTGCTTGATGACCAGAACCGGTACTTTATTATCAAGCTGGATGTGTGACTGAAACTCGGCATCGGGCATACGGGCGCTGACGCGGCTGCGTGTACGCTGTGGATTAATGTTCTGGCTGCGAAAATAGTCATAAAGCGAGACGCCGATATCGTCAGCGTCAGCGATCAGATCAACGGGAACATACGATTCTTCAATCGAAACGGCGTCCTCATCCACATAGCGAATACGTTTCAACAGAAAAACAGGAGTGTCTGGCGCAATAGCCAACTGCTCGGCCACTTCCTTGCTGCTTTTTACGATCTGTTTGTTCACCCACAGCGTATTGGGCTTTTTGCCCCGCAGCACGACCTGCTGTGAAAATCCGCGCGCCTCTTTCAACGAATATTCAAAATATTATTGATTTGCGTACCGTAGCCGCGTACGCGGGTCACCACGCCTTCTTCTTCCAACGTCTGCATCGCTTTACGCACGGTAATGCGCGACACGCCAGCCAACTGGCTCAGGTCACGTTCTCCCGGCAGAATATTGCCATGTTCCAATGTGCCGCTGCGTACTGCATTTTTTACTGTTTCGGCAAACTTTAGGTAGAGTGGGGTATTGTCTGTTGCCGCAAAGCGCTGCGTAAGCTGTTCTATTAATCGAGTATGCGCGTGTTCCATTTTTCTCTGATCCTGATCGGCTTGCGTAGACGCCATAATACCACTGGTCTTATTACCTCTATACTGAAAATGGCAACCGCGTGTTACCACATAAAATAAAATATTTTTAGTGATTTTTAGCATGTTACTCTGTAAAGAAAGTGTCATCCATTCTTTGTAACGCTAATCATTAATTCCATATATGAGTTATTTTATTTAATGATTTTTATTAATTAACAGAGTAAAAGAATGTCATGATTATTAGAATAATCCCTGATTTGTAAAAATGCAACACATTACGGTATGTGATGATAATTTTACATTATGTGGTTAAGTAAGTTTTTATTTTATTTATTTTCTTTAATTTGGTTGTTTGTGTTAATTTAACAATCGAAAATCCATTTGATGTCTTCTTTTTTATAAGAGTGTGGTTAAACGTAGTAACTATTTTTCTGAGTTTTAAGATAAATATCGGTTGTTGAATGTGATCGCATTCAAGTTTTATTTTTCTCTGCCGTTATGGATAGTATAACTATTCTACGTAAAGAGTATTTTATGCTGAAAACGACCCGCTCCCGCATCCTTGCGGCCTGTTCGACCATTGTTGTGCTTTCACTTGTTATCAATACCTTTCTTAATTACACCATCGCCAATAACGCGAATAAGGAATCGATCCAGAATACGCTGAATGCGGTAGCCACTAGCCATAGTATTGCTATTAGCGACTGGGTTGCTTCTAAAACGCTGATGATTTCTGCGTTACACGATCGTGTCATCACCGATGAGGATCCGATTCCGCTGTTTAAACAGATTGCGGCATCCGGCGGACTCCTGAATGTGTACATGGGTTATGCCAATGGCACGGCCAAGTTTGCCGATTCTGGCGGTATCCTCCCGATTACAACCCTACTGTCCGTCCCTGGTATCAGCAGGCGGTGAAAGAGGGCAAACCACTGGTCACTGCCCCTTACGTTGATGCGGTGACGAATACGCTGGTGGTTTCTTTCGTTGCTTCCGTGGTGGAAGGCGGAACGGTCAGAGGCGTCGTCGGTAGCGACGTCACGATGAAAAGCGTGATTGAAAACGTCAAAGCGATTAACCCAGCCAAAGATAGTTTCGGTGTTCTCATCGAGCGTAGCGGTCTGATCATTGCTCATCCGGATGAAAAACTGACGCTGAAAAATATCACCGACATTGCTCCCGGGATTGATCTGAAGGACATTCTTTCAGCCGATAGCGCCCGCGATGTGGATTTTTCTGGCGTGACAAAGCTCGTGGTGGCAAAACCCATTGCGGGCACGAACTGGTTCATGCTGGTGGCGTTGGATAAAGCTGAAGCGACAGCGGGCATGAATTCTCTGCTGTCTACCTCTGTTATCACGCTAGTTGTTATCGCGCTGCTGGGCACGCTGGTGATTGGTTTTATCATTGCGTCTGCGCTCAAGCGTCTGCTGCAAATTCGCGACGCAATGGATGATATCAGCAATGGTAATAACGATCTGACGCAGCGCCTGCCGGATGAAGGACATGATGAAGTCGCGCAAATTGCCCGCTCGTTTAATATTTTTGTCGATAAGATCAGTCAGGTCATGATCCAGATTCGCGATATCAGCGCCTCGCTTCAGGTCGCGGCGGATGAAATCTCTGCGGGGAATAACGATCTTTCTGCGCGTACCGAATCTGCGGCGTCGAGCATTCAGCAAACCGCAGCCTCGCTGGAAGAAATCTCCGCGGCGGTAACGCAATCGGCGGGATCGGCGCAGCAGGTTAACGCTAAGGCGTTGTTACTGTCGAAAGATGCTGGCACGGGCGGAAAAGTGGTGTCCGATGTGATTGTCACGATGGAAGAGATCGTAGTCGCGTCTGGCAAAATCGGCGATATCATCGGTGTGATCGATGGCATTGCATTCCAGACCAACATTCTGGCGCTTAATGCCGCGGTAGAAGCTGCGCGTGCGGGTGAACAGGGGCGTGGTTTCGCCGTGGTTGCTGGCGAGGTTCGCAGTCTGGCACAGCGCAGTGCGCAGGCCGCAAAAGAAATTAAAGAGCTGATTGAATCGACGGTCTCCAGCGTGACGTCTGGCTCAGTGCAGGTTCGTCAGGCCAGCGACACGATGAATGAAATTGTCGGCGGTGTGTCTACGGTGAGCTCGGTGATGTCTGAAATTACGCATGCGGCGGATGAACAAATGCGTGGCATCAACGAGATCAACAAAGCGGTCGCGCAGTTGGATTCGATGGTGCAACAAAACGCCGCGCTGGTGCAGGAGTCTGCTGCTGCGTCGGGGGCGTTGCAATCACAGGCTGAAGAACTGAACGCCGTCGTCGGGGCATTCCGGGTTTAACGGGTTCAGGCAGTGAAGTGGTATTGCCCGCCGAACATTGGCGGGCAAACTGCATTAACAATCGACGGTACTAAAAATCGACGGCATTAACGTTGGGCTTCTCCGCCCAATGCTTCAATCAGATTCGCAATCAACGCAGCCAGTTCGCTGGTCATCAAAATGAAATCGGCATCAAACCGCTGAGCAAAATCTTCCCGATCGATATCGTCATTTTGTTCCCGCAGCGTATCGGAAAACTTCAACCGTTTTACCGAACCGTCTTCGGACAAGACCAATTGAATACGTTCCTGCCAGTCCAGCGCCAGCTTGGTGACCAGTTTGCCTGCTTCAATGTGTACGGCGATTTCATCGCAGACCAAATCCTGTTTTTTACAGCGGATAACGCCACCGTCTTCCAGAATCGCTTTTAGCTCTGCTTCATCCTGTAACGTGAAACCAGCGGCTGGCTCACCGGAACGAACCCATTCGGTCAGCGTCAGCTCGATAGGGTTTTCCATCGTCAGTGGCACAACGGGCAGTGACCCCAGCGTTTTGCGCAGCAGCGCCAGCGTATCTTCCGCTTTTTGGCGCTGGCGGCATCGACCATAATCAGGCCATTAACCGTGTCGATCCACATCCAGACCTGACTGAAACGGCTGAACGCACGCGGCAGCAGGCTATGCAGCACTTCGTCTTTCAGCGAATCTTTTTCGGTTTTTTCAGCTTGCGGTGCTGTTCCGCTTCCAGACGTTCGATTTTGGCCTGAAGGGTTTGTTTGATGACCGGAGACGGCAGGATTTTTCTTCTTTACGAACGCAGATAACGATTTGCCCATTAACGACGTGCGTTAATGCATCGCTATGCGATCCCATTGGCGATACCCAACCCGTTTTCATCATATCCTGACTGCCGCACGGGGTGAACGTGAAAGCGCTGAGCCGTTTTTCCAATTCATCCGCAGATAAAACGTTATCTTTGGACAGCGCGCTGTCTCGGCTTAGGCGGTAAATCATTAAGTTTTTAAACCACAACATGGTGTTATCCCTGACTGGGCGCGCAGGTTTGCACGCGGGTTTGTAATGTTGCGCGCATGATAACGAATTCGAGGCCGTAATGTGGAATAAAATGCCGGGATTCAGAGGAATACCTATCACGCTTTGAGTTGTCGCTGATTGGTTTCTCTGATTATACCCGTCATACTTCACGTTGCATGTGCGTTGGCTGCGCGACTCGAAGTATTTAGGGTGCCTACTACAAATAAGAACGTTTTCAGGTCGGTGACAAACTTACGCGGGCCTATTGACAACACGTGGGAGACATCATGAGAATCGGTATCGATCTGGGCGGGACGAAAACGGAAGTTATCGCGCTGGATGATGAAGGGCTGGAACGTTTTCGGCAGCGTATGCCGACGCCAAGAAATGACTACCCGGAAACGCTACGGACTATTGTCACGCTGGTGGAGATGGCTGAAAAAGCGATTGGCTGTCGTGGCAGTGTTGGCGTAGGGATTCCCGGTACGCTGTCGCCGTTTACCGGCAAGGTAAAAATGCCAACTCCACCTGGCTCAACGGCCAGGCACTGGATCGCGATCTCGCCGCGCTGCTGAATCGGCCCGTACGGGTCGCCAATGACGCGAACTGTTTCGCGGTTTCAGAGGCGGTTGACGGCGCCGGGGCAGGGAAGCAAACCGTCTTCGCGGTCATCATTGAACTGGCTGTGGGTCGGGCATTGCGCTGAACGGTCAGGCTCACGTCGGCGGCAACGGCATTGCGGGTGAATGGGGCATAACCCGCTGCCCTGGATGGATGACGATGAGTTGTGCTACCGGCAGACGGTTCCCTGCTACTGCGGTAAGTCCGGCTGTATTGAAACGTTTATCTCCGGCACCGGGTTTGCGGTGGATTACCAGCGCCTGAGCGGCCAGCCACACAAGGGTGAGGCAATCATTGCCTTAGCGGAGCAGGGCGATCCCATCGCCGAGCTGGCGTTGCAGCGCTATGAGCATCGTCTGGCAAAATCGCTGGCGCATGTGATTAACCTGCTCGACCCTGATGTGGTGGTGCTGGGGGCGGAATGAGCAACGTTTCTCGCCTTTACCAGACCGTGCCGGAAAAGATTAAACTGTGGATCTTTGGCGGTGAGTGCGAAACGCCCGTGCTTCAGGGCCATTCACGGCGACTCCAGCGGAGTACGCGGAGCCGCCTGGCTTTGGCCGAAGACGAAGTAATTGCAGATCGAATGATGGTTAAACGGCGTACTGTGGCGCCAGTCGGCTGACGCCCAGTCCGTTAACCTTCTGCACTTTGATCTGTACCGGAATACGCTCCTTCATGGCTTCGACATGGCTAATAACGCCGATGGTTTTACCCGAGGCGTTCAGGTTATCCAGTGCGTCCAGCGCGATATCCAGCGTCTCGGCATCCAGCGTGCCGAAGCCTTCATCCAGAAACAGCGAGTCGATACTGGCTTTATGGCTGACCAGATCGGACAGCGCCAGCGCCAACGACAGACTGACCAGGAAGCTTTCGCCGCCGGATAGCGTTTTTGTGTCGCGTTCGGCGTCTGCCTGCCAGGTATCCATCACCAGAAGTTCCAGCTCGCCACCGGCCTTACGCTTTAGCTGATAGCGATCGTGCAGGCGTGAAAGCTGGAGATTGGCGAGATAGACCAGATGATCCAAGGTCAGCCCCTGAGCAAACTTGCGGAATTTATCCCCTTTACTGGAGCCGATCAGCAAGTTTAGCGTCTCCCAGTCGTCATTCCTTTGCTGGCTTTGGGCGATCTCGTTAAGTAAATCCTGCTGGTTCTGACGCTGTTGTTTATCATCAGCCAACTGGCGCTGGAACTCCCCTGCTGCCGCAGGTTAGTTTTCAGCGTGTCATCCAGCGCGGCCAACTGCTGCTGTATCGCCTCCTGCGTGACGTCTTCCGTGAGGGATGTTGGCCGTTTTTGCTGATGGGCAAGCAACTCCTGTTCAGCCTGCTGGTGCAGCGCTGCCGCCTGCTGCAAGCTCTGATACAGCGTTTCCTTTAATGCCTGCAACGTCTGGCGTTCCTGCTCATCAAGTAGGGCATGGAGAAAGGCCGTTTCATCACCGAAAGCGCTTTGCTGCAACGTCTGAGTGAAGCGTTCGGTCGCACTCTCATGCTGGCGCGCGCTCTGTTCATACTGCTGTTGCGCGCTAGCCAGCTCGCCTGTCAGACGGCTCAACGCCGTTTCGGTTTGCTGACGGGTTGACAGGGCTAGCCTGAGCGCATCGTCATACTGCTGGCTGGTTCGCTGTAGCTGTTCGCGCACAGCGGCGATTTGCCTGTCCCCAAACAGCTTTTGCCGCTCTTGTTGGCTTGCGCTGAGCAACGCCAGGTGCTGCTCCAAGTGCTGTTGCTGCGTTTGGATGTGCTGTGTTGCCTCGTTCACGCTGTAATGCAGATGTTGAAGATCGCTTTCCAGCGTGGCTAACAGAGGAATTAAGCGAGATTGCTCCTGCTCTTTGCTTTTCCAGTCTTGCCATTCGCTTTCGCGCTGGGCCAGCCAGCCATCTTGTGCGCCAACGTCTGGCAGAAGAAGCCCCATCGTTGCCAGCGTCTGCGTAATTTCCTGAGTATGCTGCGTGAGCTGCTGATGCACATTTTGCAGTGACTGAGTTGTCTCTTCCTGCGTAACGCGTAGCGAAGTGTGTTGCTGGGTGTTCAGCGCGACTTTCTGGTCGAGTTCCCGCTGCAATGCTTCTGCGGCAGTCAGTAAATCCTTACTTTCCTGCCACTGTCTTTGCAATTGCTCGCGAACGGTAATTTGCTGCCGAATAGCCTGTTCTTCGGTTTCACATTGTGTAAGCCAGGTGGCGATCTCGTCCTGCTGTTCCAGCGTGTAGTTAACTTGTAAGCGCTCACTGACATCTTGCCACTGTTGGAGCAGAGTTTGATATTCGCTATCGAGCTGAACGATATCCTGCTGCAACTGCTCCTCTGCTGTTCTAGCGAGGCCAATTGTGCCGTCGTATTCGCCAACGCCGTTGTTAACCGATTCACTTCCTGCTGTAGTGCCGTCAGGCGCTGTTGGGTCTCAGACGGTTGCAGTGCCTGATAGCGTTCGATTGCGGGATGCTCGGTTGAACCACATAGCGGGCACGCTTCTCCGGCCTGTAGCCGTTGCCGCTCGGCTTCCAGCTTAACAATACGCTCTTCCTGACGGTATATGGTTTCCATATCGGCCAGATGCTGGCTGCGTTGTTCATACTCAGACTGCTGCTGTTGCTTTAAGGCTTCTGATTGGCTGATATGCTCAAATACTTCACCCTGTTTGGTGAGGTACTGCTGCTTGCGCACATGAAGACGCTGGAACTGGTCGCTGACGGTGGCGAGCTGTCGACATGCCGTTCGCTGATCGATGAGTTGATTGAACCGTTTGTGCAGGGTGGAAAGCGATTGGTGCGCGTCCTGATGTTGCCGCGT
Organism: Pectobacterium sp. PL152; assembly: GCA_021907015.1. GTDB lineage: Bacteria > Pseudomonadota > Gammaproteobacteria > Enterobacterales > Enterobacteriaceae > Pectobacterium. Next base: position 3,794,592 of record CP091064.1, read on the forward strand.
CTCATCGTGTTGTGTGAACTGCTGGCGCGCGGCATCAACGACCTTTTGTTGTTCACGACGTTGTGCCGTCAGCGTTTCGGCTGCTTGCTGTAGCATCCCCGCCTGTTCTGTGTGCTGTGCCTGTTTTGCTCCAGCTTCTGCTGCTCGCCCCGAAGCTGGCTCAACTGCCGAAACTGGGTGCGCCACACAGGCAACTGCTCTCCCCACTGCTGATGATGCGCGTGCTGCTGGCGGTAAGACTGGATCTGTTCAAGGTGCCGTTTAGCCTGCTGTTGCTCTGCCGCTGTCTGGGTTTGCTTGCTTTCATCGGCGTGCAGACGAGCCTGCGTTTTTGCCAGATCGTCCTGCTGCTGGATTTTTGCTGTTCCAGCGTGGCAATACGATGGTCAAGCGGCACAACCTGCTCGTTGATCAGTTGTTCTTGCTGTTGTCGTACCTGCTTATGCTGATTAACGTCTTGCTCGGCCTTGTCTTCCTGCTGGCGTAGCGTTGCCAGGGTCGCTTGCTCGGCGGTTTGCTTCGCGGTCAATTGTTGAATGTGCTGGGCGAGCGTAAAAGACTCTTGTCGACAACGCTCGCTCCTGATGTAGCGGCCTCAGTTTTTCTGCGGGTTCGCTGTGAGTTAACCTGTCGAGTTGCGGTTTAGCCTGCTGAATGGCGGATTCGGCGCTCGCGTGTTGCGCCTGCGTATTGGTCAGCTGTGTTTGCCGCTGCGTCAGTTGCTCAAACCAGCGCAGCGTAGTCAGTGCTTGCTCACGTTCGACGTTGCCCCGTTGCTCCTGCTGGATCAGCTCGGCAAGCTGTTCTTCCACCTGCTGACGTTGTTCATCGGTCAATATCTGAATACCGGATGCACGCGCCTGTAGCGTATTCAATGCTACGTTTGCCTGTTTGTGCTTGTCATACACGCGTTCGGAAATCAGGCCGTAAATATCCGTGCCGGTCAGCTCTTCCAGTAGTTCTGCGCGGTCGTCTGCTTTCGCATTGAGGAAAGCGGCAAACTGGCCTTGTGACAGCATCATGGAACGCGTGAAGCGGCCGAAATCCAGCCCGGTGATTTGTTCCACCATATCTTTTTATCGGTGATTTTTTCACACAGAATTTTGCCATCTTCAATGAGCGCGAGTTCGGCCTTGGGAGACTGTAAGTTGCCGTCAGGGGCATTTCTTGCCCGACGTTGGCTCCAGAAGGCGCGATATCCCACGCCTTTCACTTCGAATTCGACCTCGGCAAGGCACTCTGCGGTATTACGCGTCATCAGATCATTCTGGTTGCTGGAAATAACCTCCAGACGAGGAGTTCTGTGGTACAGCGCCAGACAGATGGCATCCAGCAGCGTGGTTTTTCCCGCGCCAGTGGGGCCGGTAATGGCAAATAAGCCGTTGCTGGAAAAGGGCTCCTGCGTGAAGTCGATCTTCCATTCGCCTTTCAGCGCGTTGAGGTTCTTTAAGCGCAGACTGAGAATTTTCATTTGGCTGGCTCGCTATTTTCCAGTTCATCAATAACCTGATTAAACAGCGTACGGACACGCTGCTGGCGACTCTCTTCCATGTCTGTCTCCGTTGCCAGACGACGTTCAAAAACGTCATACACGCTGAGCTCGTTGAGCGTTTCCTTGTCCTGCTGCGTCATTGCCTGCAGGCGCTGTTCACGCGTGCGGCGCAGCAGCAGCACCTCAACGGGCAGGTTCTCGGTCATTGCCTGAATGCGCTTCTGCATGTCGCTGAGATAATCCTGTGTGCTGATTTCGATATCCAGCCACACAGGCTTGTCACCCTGATAGTGCTGGAACGCGGACAGCTGTCGTTCAATGTCACTCAGACTGCCTTTAATCAGCTGCATCGGTTGGGTGACGGGGATGGGCAACGTATCTATCTGCGGGGGAATGGGCGGCGACGCGTCGGGTGTAAAACTGACCAGACAAACGGATTTCTCACTGTTGAGTTCGTCAAAACTTAGCGGAATAGGCGAACCGCTGTAGCGAATGTGCTCGCTTTGGGTCACGCGCTGCGGACGGTGAATATGGCCGAGCGCAATATAATCCGCAGGGGGAAAAGCCTGAGCCGGGAAAGCATCGAGCGTACCAATATAGATATCGCGCACGGATTCGGAGGCGGTGGCGCCAATTGTCGTCAGGTGGCCGGTTGCAATAATGGGTAGCGGCAGGCCAAGTTCATCGCGCTTTTGGCAAGCCAGCTGGTAACACTGCTGGTAGTGCGCGGTAATCGCTTCCTGCAGTGCCAGCTGTTTTTCATCCCCGGATTGCCCGGCTTTGCTGGTTAATACATCACGCGGGCGTAAAAGGAATGGCGCAGAGCAGGGCACCGGGCTGCTGCTGACGATTTTCCAACAGGAGCACCTGCTGGGCGGGATCGTCGCTGGCGCAGGCAATCACGCGCGTGTTCAGGCAGGCCAGCAAATCGCGGGATTCGTTTAACATTGCGACGGAATCATGGTTTCCGCCGAGAACGATGAGCTGGCAGCCGGTACGCTGTAGTGCTACCACGAAGCTATAATACATTTCCCGGGCATAGCTCGGGGGCGAACCGTTATCAAAAATATCGCCTGCGACGATAATGGCATCGACCTGATGCTGCTCCACCTGAGCGATGAGCCAGTGAAGAAAAGCCTGATGTTCAGCGGCGCGGCTTTTGGTATAAAAATATTGTCCTAAATGCCAATCGGCGGTGTGGATAATGCGCATCGTGCTCTCTCGATATTCATGCCGCGTGGCGGTGGATGACGTTGTCATTATAGGGAAGGGTGTGTTGTCATCGTAATGCCATGATTATATATAGCAGGGATGACGGCTGTCGCGCCGGAATCCAGAGTTTGGAAAGCGGCTCGAAAAATCGGGTGTATGCGTTGTAACATCGCGCGGAGAGGGCCGTGTGTTTTTCATAAATCTGTCATAAAACTGACGCATAATGCCTTTCGCTTGCTAACAGCGACGATGATTAACGACAGGATTAACAATGGCAAAACGCATATTAGTCGTGGAAGATGAAGCACCAATTCGTGAAATGGTCTGCTTTGTACTGGAACAAAATGGTTATCAGCCAGTTGAAGCCGAAGATTATGACAGTGCGGTCACGCAACTGTCGGAGCCGTTCCCAGAACTGGTGTTATTGGACTGGATGCTGCCAGGAGGTTCGGGCCTGCAATTCATCAAGCATATGAAGCGCGAGGCGCTGACGCGTGATATTCCGGTGATGATGTTGACCGCACGCGGTGAAGAAGAAGACCGCGTACGCGGCCTTGAAGTGGGTGCGGATGATTACATTACCAAGCCGTTTTCACCTAAAGAATTAGTGGCGCGTATCAAAGCCGTGATGCGCCGTATTTCACCGATGGCGGTGGAAGAAGTCATTGAAATGCGTGGCCTGAGCCTCGATCCTTCCTCACATCGCGTGACGACCGAAGAGCACGCGTTGGATATGGGGCCGACGGAATTTAAGCTACTGCATTTCTTTATGACGCATCCTGAACGCGTTTATAGCCGGGAACAGTTGCTGAATCACGTTTGGGGCACTAACGTTTATGTTGAGGATCGTACTGTCGACGTTCATATTCGTCGCCTGCGTAAAGCACTGGAAACCAGCGGACATGACAAAATGGTGCAAACCGTTCGGGGAACGGGCTACCGTTTTTCAACGCGTTACTGAGGTGATCGTAACCGGAGACACATTAACGTGCTAGAACGCTTATCCTGGAAAAGGCTGGCATTGGAGCTGGCTTTTTTTTGTTTGCCCGCGTTGCTGCTGGGGCTGATTTTTGGTTATCTGCCCTGGTTTCTGCTGGTCGCCGTCTTAGGCTTACTGTGCTGGAATTTTTATAACCAGCTGAAACTCTCTTATTGGCTGTGGGTTGATCGCAGCATGACTCCACCGCCCGGTCGCTGGAGCTGGGAGCCGCTGTTTTACGGGCTTTACCAGATGCAACTGCGTAACCGACGCCGACGCCGTGAACTGGCACTTCTGATCAAACGGTTTCGTAGTGGGGCCGAATCCTTGCCGGATGCTGTAGTGATCACCACCGAAGAAGGAACCATCTTCTGGTGTAATCATCTGGCGCAGCACTTGCTCAATTTCCGCTGGCCGGAGGATAACGGTCAGAATATCCTTAACTTATTACGTTACCCCGAATTCACGAATTACATGAAAGGGCAAGATTTTAGCCGTCCTCTCACGTTGCAGTTGAATAATTCTCACCATGTTGAATTCCGCGTGATGCCTTATTCCGAAGGGCAACTATTGATGGTCGTGCGTGATATTACGCAGATGCACCAGCTCGAAGGTGCCAGACGTAACTTCTTTGCCAATGTGAGCCATGAGCTGCGTACGCCGCTGACGGTGTTGCAGGGCTATCTGGAAATGATGCAGGAAGAAACGTTGGATGCGGCGCTGCGCGGAAAAGCGCTGAATACCATGCAGGAACAGACCCGGCGCATGGACGGGTTGGTCAAGCAGTTGCTGACTTTGTCCCGCATTGAAGCGGCGACGGCGATCGATTTGAATGAAAAAGTCGATATTCCATTGATGCTGCGTGTGTTGCAGCGTGAAGCGCAGACCCTGAGCCAGGGGCGTCATGAGATCGTCTTTCGTGTGAACGAAAATCTCTGCGTGTTTGGTAATGAAGAACAGCTGCGCAGCGCGGTATCCAATCTGGTGTACAACGCGGTCAACCATACGCCAGCGGGAACGCGTATCGAAGTCTGCTGGCAGAAGATCCCTCAGGGGGCGCAATTTCAGGTCAGCGATAACGGGCCGGGCATTGCGGCCGAGCATTTGCCGCGTCTGACGGAGCGCTTTTATCGGGTCGATAAGGCACGTTCACGCCAGACGGGCGGCAGTGGCCTGGGGCTGGCGATCGTTAAGCATGCGCTGAGCCATCATGATTCCCGTCTGGAAATCATGAGTGAGGATGGTCTGGGCTCGCGTTTTGTCTTTACGTTGCCGAATCGGTTGATTGTCCCTGCCTCTCTGGCTGAAAATACGGTGAAACCTTCGGCCTGACGGAAAACGCTACCCATGACATCCGCCACTCGTATTGCGGGCGCTTTTTTACTGCTGTTCAGCGCGTTTTGCGCTGCGCAGCCTCGCCAGATGTTGGCAGGCAACCTCTCCAGCGCGGGGTCGGATACGCTGGCTAACCTGATGGCTTTTTGGGCGGCGGATTTTAGCCAGCATTACCCGAACGTGAATTTACAGATTCAGGCCGCCGGGTCATCCTCTGCGCCGACGTCTCTGGCATCGGGTGCCGCGCAGCTTGGGCCGATGAGCAGGGCGATGAAGGCCAGCGAAATAGAAGCGTTCGCCCAGCACTACGGCTATCCGCCGCTGGCGGTGCCGGTCGCGATGGATGCGCTGGTCGTGCTGGTCAATCAGGATAACCCGCTGCCCGGGCTGAACTTGTCGCAGTTGGACGCCATTTTTTCGATTACGCAGCGCTGCGGTAACCACCAACCGATAAAACAGTGGGGCGATCTTGGCCTGCAGGGCAGTTGGGAAAAACGCACGCTGCTGCGCTATGGGCGTAATTCTGCGTCGGGAACCTATGGGTTCTTTAAGCAAAAGGCGCTATGCCGGGGTGATTTCCTTCCTCAAGTCAATGAATTACCCGGTTCGGCATCCGTTGTACAGGCGGTGGCTGCGTCAACTGATGCCATCGGCTATGCCAGCGTGGGCTTTCGCACTAGCGGCGTGAGAATGCTGCCGTTAGCTGCACAAGGGACCGACTACATTTACCCCTCAACTGAAAATATCCGCAGCGGTTTATATCCCTACACCCGTTACCTTTACATCTATGTGAACAAGGCGCCCAGCCAGCCGCTGGAAGCGCTGACGGCGGCATTTTTAGATCGCGTGCTGTCCGAAACGGGGCAGTCGCTGGTGAATCAGGATGGCTATTTACCGCTGCCGGAAGAAACGCGTCGTCAGGCGCGTCAGCTGATTGGTCTGCCAGAATAATTTCTCTTGCCCACGAATTGGCGATGTTTCACATTAAATGAATTTTCTTCATGTAATGTGAAAATTCTTCCATTGCCCTGTGGGTTGTCACGTGACAGGATAGTTTTAAATTTAGACGTCCAGATGGCTAAATAAGATTAAATGTAACTATCCCTCTGGGTAAATATTTCATATTGAAACTATCTGCCAGCTCGCTTCTTCTATGAGGATCCACGCTGGCAACATGTCAGGAGCGACACATGGCGAACACCTTATCCCCTTTCCGTGCCGATATCGTCGGCAGTTTCTTGCGTCCCGAGGCCATCAAACAGGCGCGTCTTCAACATCAGGCGGGCGAGATTGATGATATTGCGCTGCGCAACATTGAAGATCGTGAAATCCTGCGAGTGGTAGAAAAGCAGCGCGAAGCGGGCTTACAGATTGTGACGGATGGTGAGCTGCGTCGTGCCTGGTGGCATTTCGACTTTTTTGCTGATTTGCACGGCGTAGAGCGCTACGAAGCCGATCACGGTATTCAATTCAACGGTATTCAGACGAAATCTCATGCGATTCGCGTCGTAGATAAAGTGAGTTTCAACCCTCAGCATCCTATGCTCGATCATTTCCGCTACCTGAACAGCATTTCTGGCGATGCGGTCGCTAAAATGACGATTCCTAGCCCCAGCGTGATGCATTTCCGCGGTGGACGTAAAGCGATTGATGCGACAGTTTATCCCGATCTGGCCGACTACTTCGACGATCTGGCGCAAACCTGGCGCGATGCGATTCATGCATTTTATGACGCAGGTTGCCGCTTCCTGCAACTGGATGACACCGTGTGGGCCTACCTGTGTTCTGACGATCAAAAGCGCCAGATTCGTGAACGTGGTGAAGATCCGGCACAGCTGGCGCGGACATACGCCGACGTGTTGAACAAAGCGCTGGCAGATAAGCCTGCGGATCTGGTGATCGGTTTACACGTCTGCCGCGGTAACTTCCGTTCGACCTGGATTTCTGAAGGCGGCTATGAGCCTGTGGCAGAAATTCTGTTTGGCGAAGTCAATGTCGATGCCTTCTTCCTGGAATACGATACCGAGAGAGCGGGCGGATTCGAGCCGCTGCGCTTTGTGAAGCCGGGCCACCAGCAGGTCGTTTTGGGGCTGATTACCACGAAGAACGGTGAGCTGGAAGAGGCTGAGGTGGTGCAGGCGCGTATCGCGGAAGCGGCAAAATATGTCAATCTCAGCCAGATTTGCCTGAGCCCGCAGTGTGGTTTTGCTTCAACGGAAGAGGGCAATAGCCTGACGGAAGAGCAGCAGTGGAATAAGCTGAAGCTTGTCGTAGATATTGCCAATCGCGTGTGGTGACACTCAGTGAAATAACCGTATCACTGTAATGGATAAACAAAGGCCGGATCATTCGATCCGGCCTTTTTTGTGCTCATTCTTCTGCTCTCTACCCGCGACGTTCTGTGAAATATGTTTTTTTATGATCGAACAACGCATTTTATCTCGATTTTTGTCAGTTTTATTGCAATGAAATATCGATAAATGCGCAAATCATGTGTTATGCAAAACGAGATAAACCAATTTATATTCTTATTTTTTGGCATAGTTAGGCTGGATACTCTGGTTTTTGGATCTCTGCTTGTCTTTTTACGCTATAAACGTTTTACTTAGCACCCAATATGGCTGTGCAAAAAATAACTTCTATGACCGCCATTTTCGCGTCGCCGGAGTGTTGGCATCATGCTTCGAGCTAACTCTTGATAAACGGCTTTTGGCGGCGATAAACGACACAGCTTTCTTTTTATCGATTTGATACAGGCAACACGACATAACTATGAGTCATCGTTTAACGTCCAAAGATATTGTGGCATTAGGTTTTATGACCTTTGCTTTATTTGTGGGGGCTGGAAATATTATTTTCCCGCCTATGGTGGGATTACAGTCGGGAGAGCACGTTTGGACGGCGGCGATCGGCTTCCTGCTGACCGCGGTTGGTCTACCGGTGTTGACCGTGATTGCGCTGGCTCGGGTTGGCGGTGGCGTAGATGCGCTCAGCTCGCCGATTGGTAAAAAAGCGGGCGTGGTTCTGGCCACGGTGTGCTATCTGGCCGTTGGGCCACTGTTCGCTACGCCGCGTACGGCAACCGTGTCGTTTGAAGTCGGCCTGGCCCCTCTGGTCGGCAACGGAGCGTCTCCGCTGCTGATTTATAGCCTGATTTATTTTGCCATTGTTATCGCGATTTCCCTGTATCCGGGCAAACTGCTGGATACGGTTGGTCATGTGCTCGCGCCGCTGAAGATCATTGCACTGGCGGTATTGGGTATTGCCGCGGTGCTGTGGCCTGCGGGTACACCAATTCCCGCGACGGAAGCGTATGAGCAACTGCCGTTCTCCAATGGCTTCGTCAACGGCTATCTGACGATGGATACGCTGGGCGCGATGGTCTTTGGTATCGTGATCGTCAATGCGGCGCGCTCACGCGGGGTGTCAAGCCCTATGCTGCTGACGCGTTACACGATGTGGGCGGGCTTGATTGCCGGTATTGGCCTGACTCTCGTCTATTTGAGTTTGTTCCAGCTTGGTTCCGTCAGTGGCGAACTGGTGCCGCAGGCGCAGAACGGCGCTGAAATTCTCCATGCCTATGTACAACACTCGTTTGGCAATATGGGGAGCAGCTTCCTGGCGTTGTTAATCTTTATCGCCTGTCTGGTGACGGCGGTGGGGCTAACCTGTGCCTGCGCTGAATTCTTTGCGCAATACCTGCCGTTGTCTTACCGCACGCTGGTGTTTGTGCTGGGCATCTTCTCAATGGTGGTGTCTAACCTGGGTCTTAGCCATCTGATCCAACTTTCTATTCCTGTACTGACGGCGATTTATCCGCCATGTATCATTCTGGTTTTATTGAGCTTTACGCTGCGCTGGTGGAATAGCGCTTCACGTATTGTGGCGCCCGTCATGCTCGTCAGTCTGTTATTTGGCATGATTGATGGTATAAAATCGTCGGCTTTCAAATCGCTGTTGCCAGAGTGGAGCCTCAACCTGCCGCTGAGTGAGCAAGGGTTGGCCTGGCTACCACCGTCACTGCTGATTTTGCTGGTCGCGGTGATTTACGACAGACTGTGTGGTCGTCAGGAAGTTACGGTACATCAATAATATCGTTAATGCCTGATAGCGCTGGGGCGGTAGGAATATCGTACTGCTCCAACACAGCGTTGGGTTTCTGCACCACAGGTATTTGCCTGTGGTTTTTCTTTTTGTAATGTTTTTCTTTCTATAAGACAGGGTTGCTTATCAATGGAACAACCATCTTCCAAGCTCAAGCGTGGGTTAAGCACGCGGCATATTCGCTTTATCGCCCTTGGCTCTGCGATCGGAACCGGTCTTTTTTATGGTTCCGCAAGTGCGATCCAAATGGCTGGTCCCAGCGTGTTACTGGCTTATCTTATCGGTGGGGTTGTCGCGTATATCATCATGCGCGCTCTGGGCGAAATGTCGGTACACAACCCGCAGTCCAGTTCGTTTTCTCGCTATGCGCAAGATTACCTCGGGCCATTGGCGGGATATATCACTGGCTGGACCTACTGCTTTGAGATGCTGATTGTCGCCATCGCCGATGTGACCGCGTTTGGCATCTACATGGGCGTCTGGTTCCCTGCCGTGCCGCACTGGGTGTGGGTCTTGAGCGTGGTACTCATCATTGGCGCCATCAACCTGATGAATGTGAAAGCCTTTGGTGAATTGGAGTTCTGGCTCTCTTTCTTCAAAGTTGCCACTATTATCATCATGATCGTTGCCGGGATCGGCATCATTGTCTGGGGGATTGGCAACGGCGGCGAACCGACCGGCATCCATAATCTCTGGAGCAATGGCGGGTTCTTCAGTAACGGTGTGATGGGGATGATCCTCTCGCTGCAACTGGTGATGTTTGCGTACGGTGGCGTGGAGATCATCGGGATTACCGCCGGTGAGGCCAAAGATCCGCAGAAGTCTATCCCTCGCGCGATTAACTCTGTGCCGTGGCGGATTCTGGTGTTCTATGTCGGTACGCTGTTCGTGATTATGTCGATTTACCCGTGGAATCAGGTTGGCACTAACGGCAGTCCGTTTGTGCTGACATTCCAACATATGGGCATTACGGCGGCGGCAGGTATCCTGAATTTTGTCGTGATTACCGCATCGCTGTCGGCGATTAACAGCGATGTCTTCGGCGTAGGCCGTATGCTGCATGGGATGGCGGAGCAGGGGCACGCGCCGAAAGTATTTAGCCGCATTTCCAAACGCGGCATACCGTGGGTAACGGTCGTTGTGATGATGATGGCGTTGCTGGTCGCCGTGTACCTGAACTACATTATGCCCGGCAAAGTTTTTCTGGTGATTGCTTCACTGGCAACGTTTGCGACGGTGTGGGTGTGGATCATGATTCTGTTCTCTCAGATTGCGTTCCGCCGCCGTCTGAGCCCGGATGAAGTGAAGGCGCTGGCGTTCCCGCTGCGCGGCGGTATCGCGACCTCCGTGTTCGGCATTATCTTCCTGTTCTTCATCATCGGTCTGATTGGCTACTTCCCGGACACACGTGTGTCGCTGTATGTCGGTATTATCTGGATAGCGCTGCTTTTAGTGGGCTATGTCTGGAAGAAGAAGCGTCAGAACGCGGTGGTTGCACAGAATTAAGCGAGTCGCTTGCATCAGAAAAAGCGCTCCGACTATCCGTTGACAAACCTATTTGTCGAACGAAAACGGGAGTAACGGAATAGAAGAGTAAAGCGTTTGCGCCATGGATGGCGCAATTCGAGCTTACAGGGACGTACTTGCAGCGTCTTTACGATCTATTCGTTACTCCCGCAATACGGACTTTGTTAGCAACCTCTGCGTTTCCATTGAGGTGCCTATTTTTACGCTTTCGGCGTCGTTATTTGCTGTGCCATGACCCGCATATCGTGACCGGTTGGCGTCTGGTGAACGCGCAGATCGAACTCCGGTAAGATCGCAAAGATATGGTCGAAAATATCGGACTGAATGCTTTCATAATCGACCCAGGCGGTTGTGTTGGTAAACGCATAAATTTCCAGTGGCACCCCTTCTGACGTTGGCGCGAGCTGCCGTACCATCAGCGTCATCCCCTTGTGAATCCCCGGATGAGTGCGCAGATAAACCTGAAGGTAGGCGCGGAACGTGCCTAAATTCGTCAGGCGGCGGCCATTCAGCGGTGAGGTCAGATCGGAGTCGGACTGTGCGTTGTGCTGTTCCAGTTCGCTCTTCTTGTTCTGAATATAAGGTGACAGGAGCTTGCTACGCAGCAAGCGTGCCTGTTCGTCTTCCGTCATGAAATGCACGCTGGTGGTATCGATGTTGATGCTACGCTTGATACGCCGTCCCCCTGATTCCGACATCGAACGCCAGTTTTTGAAAGAATCAGATACCAGCGAGTAGGTAGGGATGGTGGTAACGGTATTGTCCCAGTTTTTCACTTTTACCGTTGTCAGCCCGATGTCGATAACGGCGCCGTCAGCACCGTATTTTGGCATTTCGAGCCAGTCTCCCAGCGTTAGCATATCGTTGGCGGAGAGTTGGATGCCCGCCACCAATCCCATAATCGGATCTTTGAATACCAACATCAGCACGGCGGCCATCGCGCCCAAACCGCTAATCAGAATCAGCGGGGATTTCCCGATAAGTAATGAGACCACCATGATGCTGATAACGATGGTGGCAATCAGCTTCAGACTCTGAAAGATGCCGCGCAGCGGCAGTTGTGTAGCGACTTTGGTTCGTGCGGAGACGTTGAGCAAAACATCGAGTAGCGAAAACAAGGACAGCAGCGCAAAAATCATGATCCACACCTGAGAGCAGATGATGAGCGCTTCACGGGTTTCACTTTGCGAAGGCAGCCATACGAAGACCTGAATGTTGAGGATCACCCCTTGTAGCAGGAAGGCCAGCCGATTAAACAGGTTGTGTTGCGTTAGCGCCTGTTTCCACCCATGCCCCTCGGTTTTTCCTGGCTTATTGAGTGAACGCAGCACCATTCTTTTCAGCACAACCTGATGCAAAATCAGATGAATGACGGCAGAAATGAGCAATATCAGCCCAAGAACAATCAGTAACGCAATGATGCTAGCGTGTTGTATTCCGGCTTCTCTCAGCCACAGCGCGAGATTTTGTTGCATGCGTTCTCCTTTATTCCAATGAATCTGTCGTGCATTAACACGATGTGGCTTTAAGGCTAAGGATTTAGCGCCCCCAGTCAACCTTTTGTATTCTTTGAGATCGTCGTGTTAGGGAGCGTTGAACAATGTGGATAAGCGGTGAGGGAAATATCGCGGGCAAAAAAAAGCCAGTCGCATAGCAACTGGCTTGATTATCACATTACCCCTGAGGGCAGCGATGAGGGATTACAGCTTGTCTGCGTTTTCAGACAGGTATTTCGCTACGCCGTCTGGTGACGCGCCCATACCGGATTTGCCTTTTTCCCACTGTGCTGGGCACACTTCGCCGTGCTCTTCGTGGAATTGCAGCGCGTCAACGGTACGCAGCATTTCATCGATGTTACGACCCAGCGGCAGATCGTTCACCACCTGGTGGCGAACCACGCCGTTTTTGTCGATCAGGAAAGAACCACGCAGTGCAACACCGGCTTCTGGGTGCTCAATGCCGTAGGCCTTCTGGATTTCGCGCTTAATGTCAGCAACCATCGCGTATTGCACTTCGCCGATGCCGCCTTTGTCCACAGGGGTTTTACGCCATGCGTTGTGAACGAATTCGGAGTCGAAGGAAACACCAACCACTTCTACGCCGCGTTTCTTGAACTCGGCATAGCGGTGATCGAAAGCAATCAGTTCTGACGGACAAACGAAGGTGAAGTCCATCGGCCAGAAGAAGATCACGGCAGCTTTACCATTGATGTGCTTCTTCAGGTTGAAGTTTTCGACGATTTCGCCACTGCCTAAAACGGCAGCTGCGGTGAAGTCTGGGGCTTGACGAGTTACCAGGACCATAATTACTCCTGTAGATAGCGGTTAATGATCGGATGATATAAAAAACAGCGACTAGTATAGGGACTCTACCTGAGTGAATACAGGCAAAGAGACCAATCAATGAGATAGCTTCTGTCTATTGAACTCATCGCTATTTCCTTTCAAGGGGATAGATTAACCCTTTTAATTGAAAGGACAATACCCGTCATACTTCAAGCTGCTTGTGCGTTGGCTACTCTTACTCACCCCAGTCACTTACTTGTGTAAGCTCCTGGGGATTCGTGCGCTTGCCGCCTTCACGCAACTCGAATTATTTAGGGTATACGTTGCGTAGAAAAATGGAAATGTTGCGATCTTTCTTACAGCTGTTGCGCTTTCGCTAATTGCATCATCCGTGGATAAAACTGCCAGAAGAGTGTTTCAAATTGGTGATAGTGCTGCTCGATATCCTGAAAAGAACCGGACAGCGCCGCCAGTTTAGGACGGCGTACCGACATTCTGTGCAACACATCGGCGATAAACGGCAGCTCTGCATAGCGCGTCATCCAGCGCTCCGGCCACAGATAGCGATTCAGGTTCTGAAAGCGTTCAGGCGTGTGTTCCAGATGTGGTTCGATTTGTGACTGCGCGCCGTCGATAAAGGTTTGCAGAGGGGTATCCGGCACCAGCTGTAACCAGTGGCGTGCAAGGTAGTGATCCCACAGCACATCCAACGTAATGGGCGCAACGCGGCGAAATTCATCGCTGAAATACTGACGCGCCTGTTTGACTTCCGGCAGGCTGTCGGTCAGCGAATCAACGCGGCGATGCAGGCGGATACCGTCGACGATCTCGTCAGCATAGCTATCCTGCGGGTTGCCGCGCACGAAATCCGCCATCAGATTGCCTAATAGAGAACTGTCGGCCAGCGTGGCCAAATGGAGGTGAGCAAGAAAATTCATGGCAGTAGTATATCCGCTTCTTCTTTTATTGTGCACGTCCTCTTACATGTAGGTGTGATCATTCGCTGAGCGTGATGTTATGCGGATTGTGATGCGTTACGCCTGCCGCGTGCTTATTTCTTGCAGCCATGCGCTTGCGGCTCTAGACTAGGCCGCCCATTTTTAATGTATTAACAGCTAAGTGAATTGCCATGCGTGTTGCCGATTTTTCGTTTGAACTTCCTGAATCATTGATTGCCCATTATCCACAAGCGGAACGCAGTGGGTGCCGCCTGCTATCGCTGGACGGGCCGACGGGAAATCTGACGCACGGCGTGTTTACCGATTTGCTGGATAAACTGAATCCCGGCGATCTGCTGGTATTCAACAATACGCGCGTGATTCCTGCTCGTCTGTTTGGTCGTAAAGCCAGCGGTGGCAAACTGGAAGTACTGGTCGAGCGTGTGCTGGATGACCATCGGGTACTCGCGCACGTTCGGGCGTCAAAAGCGCCAAAACCGGGTACGGAACTGCTGCTGGGCGATGATGAAAGCGTTAAAGCGACGATGGCGGCTCGCCACGATGCGCTGTTTGAACTGCATTTCGATGATTCCCGCGATGTCCTGTCGATCCTGAATGATATCGGTCACATGCCGCTACCGCCTTATATCGACAGGCCGGATGAGGATGCCGACCGTGAGCTTTATCAGACGGTGTATAGCCAACGTCCAGGCGCCGTAGCGGCACCGACGGCGGGCTTGCACTTTGATGAACCGATGTTGGCCGCGCTGCGTGAGAAAGGCATCGACATGGCGTTCGTTACGCTGCACGTCGGGGCGGGGACTTTCCAGCCTGTACGCGTCGATACGATTGAAGATCACATCATGCACGCCGAATATGCCGAAGTGCCGCAGGACGTTGTTGATGCTGTTCTGGCGTGCAAAGCGCGGGGAAATCGTGTGATCGCCGTTGGTACTACCTCAGTACGTTCACTGGAAAGTGCCGCGCAGGCCAGCCAGAACGCGGCGATCGAACCGTTCTTCGGCGATACCAAAATTTTCATCTATCCAGGCTATCACTACCGCATTATCGATGCGCTGGTGACCAATTTCCATTTACCCGAATCGACGTTAATCATGCTGGTGTCGGCCTTTGCTGGCTACCAGAACACGATGTCTGCCTACCGCCAGGCGGTGTCAGAGCAGTATCGTTTTTTCAGCTACGGTGATGCGATGTTTATTACGCACAACCCGATGGCCGAACAGGAAAAAGTGGGATAAATCCTGCTTTTTGCATAATAGCGATGCCACAGACCACGCTCTGTCAGGCATTAATACATCATTACCATCAGACTGTTTTTCTGATGCCGGAGGCTAAGTGAAGTACGAATTACAAACAACGGACGGCCGTGCGCGACGCGGCAGATTGATTTTTGAACGTGGCGTGGTGGAAACCCCGGCTTTTATGCCCGTGGGGACTTACGGCACAGTGAAAGGCATGACACCGGAAGAAGTAAAAGAGACCGGCGCGCAGATCCTGCTTGGTAATACGTTCCATCTGTGGCTGCGTCCCGGTCAGGAAATCATGAAGCTGCACGGCGATTTGCATGATTTCATGCAGTGGCACGGCCCGATTCTGACTGATTCCGGCGGTTTTCAGGTGTTCAGCCTCGGCGATATTCGCAAAATTACCGAACAGGGTGTGCATTTCCGTAACCCAATCAACGGGGATTCGATTTTCCTTAGCCCGGAAAAATCAATGGAAATTCAGCACGATCTCGGTTCTGACATCGTGATGATCTTTGATGAGTGTACGCCGTATCCTGCCGACTGGGATTACGCCAAGCGTTCGATGGAGATGTCACTGCGCTGGGCGAAACGTAGCCGTCAGCGTTTTGATGAGCTGGAGAATAAAAACGCGCTGTTCGGCATTATTCAAGGAAGTGTTTACGAAGATTTACGTGATGTATCCGTAAAAGGGCTGGTAGACATTGGTTTTGATGGGTACGCTGTGGGCGGTTTAGCGGTGGGCGAACCGAAAGAAGACATGCACCGCATTCTGGAGCACGTTTGTCCGCAGATCCCTGAAGATAAACCGCGCTATTTGATGGGCGTTGGCAAGCCGGAAGACCTGGTCGAAGGCGTTCGTCGCGGTGTCGATATGTTTGACTGCGTGATGCCAACGCGCAATGCCCGTAACGGGCATCTCTTCGTGACCGATGGCGTGGTGAAAATCCGTAATGCGAAGTATAAAGACGACGTGAATCCGCTGGATGAACACTGTGATTGCTACACGTGTCGCAATTATAGCCGTGCCTACTTGCATCATCTTGACCGTTGCAACGAAATACTCGGAGCACGACTCAATACCATTCATAACTTGCGTTATTATCAGCGTTTAATGGCAGGTTTACGTCAGGCCATTGAAGAGGGTAAATTAGAGCACTTTGTGGTGGATTTTTACCAGCGGATAGGCAAACCCATTCCGCCGCTTGCTGAAAAAGACGTTGCCGCAAGCCACTGAAGCCCGTTTGCTATGAATTGCATTTTGCTGTGAAGCGTTTTTACGATTGTAAGGTTGATAATTTATCTTTTTGATAGCTTATCTTTTGACAAAAAAGAGGATATTTAAATGAGTCTTTTCATCTCCGATGCTGTAGCTGCAACCGGCGCTCCGGCTCAGGGAAGCCCGTACTCTCTGGTTATTATGCTGGCCGTTTTTGGTCTGATTTTCTACTTTATGATCCTGCGTCCTCAGCAAAAACGCGCCAAGGAACACAAAAAGTTAATGGATTCTATCGGCAAGGGCGATGAAGTATTAACGACCGGTGGTCTGGTTGGTCGCGTGACTAAAGTGTCCGAAACTGGCTATATTGCGATTGCGTTGAACGAAACCAATGAAGTGGTTATCAAACGTGATTTCGTGGCTGCCGTGCTGCCGAAGGGCACGATTAAGGCCCTGTAATTTCCGATTTTCCCGAAGGGAACTGCCGTGTTAAATCGTTATCCTTTGTGGAAGTACCTGATGCTGGTCGTTGTGTTGTTTGTCGGCCTGCTCTACGCACTTCCTAACCTATATGGTGAGGATCCGGCGGTACAAGTTACTGGCGCGCGGGGAACCGCCGCCAGCGAAACGACGCTGATCCAAGTCCAGAATGTCTTAAAAGAACAAAACATTACCAGTAAGTCGATTGCATTGGAAAATGGTGCAATTCTGGCTCGCTTCTCTAACCCTGATATTCAGCTCCGCGCGCGTGAAGCGCTCGTTAATGAGCTGGGCGAGAAATTCGTCGTCGCACTTAACCTGGCTCCTGCTACGCCGACCTGGCTGCGGTTGTTAGGCGCTGAACCGATGAAATTGGGGCTCGACCTGCGCGGCGGCGTTCACTTCCTGATGGAAGTGGATATGGATACGGCGCTGGGTAAACTGCAAGAACAAACCATGGACTCTTTGCGCAGCGATCTGCGTGAGAAGAACATCCCTTATGCCTCTGTGCGTAAAATTGATAATTACGGCGTCGAAATTCGTTTCCGTGATGCTCAAACGCGTGATGACGGCATCAACTATCTGACGTCCCGTCATCGCAATCTGGTTCTCAGCAGCAGCGGCAGTAACCTGCTACGTGCGGTGATGTCTGATGAACGTCTACGTGAAGCGCGTGAATACGCCGTACAGCAGAACATCAATATCCTGCGTAATCGTGTGAACCAACTGGGTGTTGCCGAGCCGCTGGTACAGCGTCAGGGTGCTGACCGTATCGTCGTTGAGTTACCGGGTATTCAGGATACGGCGCGCGCGAAAGAAATTCTTGGCGCAACCGCTACGCTGGAATTCCGTCTGGTCAACAGTAATGCTGATGCGACCGCAGCGGCGAACGGCCGTGTGCCGGGCGACTCTGAAGTGAAGAACATGCGTGACGGCTCACCAGTGGTGCTGTTCAAGCGCGTGATTCTGACGGGCGATCATATTACCGATTCGACATCGAGTACGGATGAATACAACCAGCCTCAGGTGAATATTTCTCTGGACAGTGCGGGTGGCAACACCATGTCCAACTTCACCAAAGACAGTATCGGCAAGCTGATGGCGACGCTGTTTGTTGAATACAAAGATAGCGGTAAGAAAGATGCGACGGGCCGCTCAGTGCTGGAAAAACACGAAGAAGTGATCAACGTGGCGACAATTCAGTCGCGACTGGGTAACAGCTTCCGTATTACCGGCATTGATAACCCGAACGAAGCGCGTCAGCTTTCTCTGCTGCTGCGTGCGGGGGCGCTGATTGCGCCGATCCAGATCGTGGAAGAACGTACCATTGGGCCAACGCTGGGGATGCAAAACATCACTCAGGGGCTGGAAGCCTGTCTGTGGGGCTTGATCGCATCGATCCTCTTTATGGTCTTCTTCTACAAGAAATTTGGCGTCATCGCGACCAGTGCGCTGGTGGCTAACCTGGTGTTGATTGTCGGGGTTATGTCGCTGTTGCCAGGGGCAACGCTGACTATGCCGGGTATCGCGGGTATCGTGCTTACGCTGGCGGTTGCAGTAGATGCTAACGTACTCATTAACGAACGTATCAAGGAAGAACTCAGTAATGGTCGCTCTGTGCAACAGGCCATTCATGAGGGCTACAAAGGTGCATTCAGTTCGATTGTTGATGCGAACGTCACGACGTTGATTAAAGTCATCATCCTGTATGCGGTTGGTACCGGTTCTATCAAAGGGTTTGCTATCACGACTGCGATTGGGATTGCGACCTCAATGTTTACGGCGATCGTCGGTACTCGTGCCATCGTTAACCTGCTTTACGGCGGTAAACGCATCAACAAGCTGTCTATCTGAGGAGTGCGTTGTGGCACAGGAACAGGAATACAACATTGAACAACTCAATCATGGACGTAAAGTCTATGATTTCATGCGCTGGGACACATTGGCATTTATCATCTCCGGCCTGCTGATCATCGCTTCTATCGCGGTTATGGGGGGACGTGGTTTCAACTGGGGACTCGATTTTACCGGTGGTACGGTCATTGAGATTAACCTTGAGAAGCCGATCGATCTCGATGTCCTGCGTAGTTCGTTAGAGACCTCTGGGTTTTCAGAGCCGCAGGTACAAAACTTCGGTAGCAGCCGTGACGTGATGGTGCGTATGCCACCGGTTTCTGGCAGCGAGAACGAAGCGCTGGGCAACAAAGTGTTGAAGGTAGTGAATGATACCTTCCAGCAGCATGCGACGGTGAAACGCATTGAGTTTGTCGGGCCGAGCGTGGGTAGCGATTTGGCACAGGCGGGTGCGTTGGCGCTGTTGTCTGCGCTGATTGCTATCCTCATTTATATCGGTTTTCGTTTTGAATGGCGTTTGGCGATGGGGGCCGTGCTGGCTCTGACGCACGATGCGATCATCACGATGGGTCTGCTGTCTCTGTTCTCTATTGAGATTGACCTAACGATCATTGCGTCGCTGATGTCGGTAATTGGTTATTCACTGAACGATAAGATCGTGGTATCTGACCGTATTCGTGAGAACTTCCGCAAGGTTCGTCGTGGCACACCTTACGAGATTACCAACATTTCTCTGACGCAGACGCTGCATCGTACCATTATCACATCAGCGACCACGTTGGCGATGATCGTGATCCTCATGGTCTTCGGTGGCGCCTTGTTGCATGGCTTCTCGCTGACGATGTTTATCGGTGTGATCATCGGTACGATCTCTTCTATCTATGTTTCTTCCGCTCTGGCGCTGAAACTGGGTATGAAACGTGAACACCTGATCGTTCAGAAAGTGGAAAAAGAAGGGGCGGACCAACCGTCTATCCTGCCTTAATCTGCCGACTGTAAACATAAAAAACCCCGCGTCGCTGCGGGGTTTTTTGCGTATTAGCGTCAGGAGGTTCGTTTGCTAGGGGATTCGGTGGCGGCAACAGGTGGCGGGCTCTGTATCTCCTGAACCTGATGTAAGCGAACAAAACCGAGTTCTTCCGGTGGTAAACCGCTCAGGCGTAATTCAATAACGGCTTCGGCTTTAGGTAACAGCGTAGGGGAAACCACAAAGGACTGGGTTTGTGTATCGCCCGCTAAAGGCTGACCACTCACCGGGTCGAGTCGCCCCCAGTCAAGCTGTGCGCCAAAGGCCGGTAACCCCTTCGCATCAAGCGTACGAATATGCAGTAACGCGCTTGTTCCATTCGCTTCCGTCTCAATATTGCGCAACGACACGCTGAGTCTGCCAATGCTGCTTTCCAGCATCGTGCTGGTTTGCGCTGAGGGCAGTAAATAAACGCCAGAGGTAGATTGGGAATTCAACGCATTTTGTCGTTCTAATGCCGTAGCCTGATCGGTCAGCGTTTGTAATTGCTGGTTTAGCTGACCTATCTGATTCTGTAGCTTTGGCATCTGGCGCTGTTCAGCGCACCCAGCGAGCAAAAGCAGCGCTGGCAGGAAGGTCAGTACGCGATATCGGGTTCTCATATCTGTGGTTCCCCTTTCGATGTTTTATTCATTGATCCGTTGATCCCTGTTGCTGAGTTTAGCTGCGATTAAGCCTAAGTCATAGTTGAGACAGCTTTTTTCATCCTATTACCGGAAGAGATGCGAAACCCTTCGCAACGTAGATCAGGAGTTTTGGTTAGTCCGTTAATTCAGGGTAAACTGTCTTTACGTTAAGGATTACTGGTCAGGACACATCATGCATTGCCCGTTTTGTTCCGCTGTTGATACCAAAGTCATTGATTCCCGTCTGGTCGGCGAAGGTTCCCAAGTACGCCGTCGTCGGCAATGTCTGGTTTGTCATGAACGCTTCACCACGTTTGAAGTGGCTGAACTGGTGATGCCGCGAGTCATCAAAAGCAATGAAGTGCGCGAGCCTTTTAATGAAGATAAATTGCGTAGCGGCATGCTGAAGGCGCTGGAAAAAAGGCCGGTCAGTTCTGATGACGTCGAAATGGCGATTAATCACATTAAATCTCATCTGCGTGCGACCGGAGAACGCGAGGTTACCACCAAGATGGTTGGTAATCTGGTGATGGAAGCGCTGAGGAAGCTGGATAAAGTGGCGTATATCCGCTTTGCATCGGTGTATCGCAGCTTTGAAGATATCCGAGAATTTGGCGAAGAGATTGCACGTTTGCAGGATTAAGCCGCGTCGATTTGAGAGAGATAAGAGGTTCGGGGATGAGCGTTTTCAGGGAAACCGTACTCAGAAAGATAGTGTTCAGGAAAACGGCCACTTGCCGCAGGATGAATTATACATGGCGCGCGCGTTAGAGCTGGCGCGCCGTGGTCGTTTTACGACGGCACCCAACCCCAATGTTGGCTGTGTGATCGTGCGTGATGGCGACATTGTCGGTGAGGGCTATCATTTCCGTGCTGGCGAACCTCATGCTGAAGTTCATGCGCTGAGAATGGCAGGGGAACGCGCACGTGGCGCGACGGCCTACGTCACGCTGGAGCCGTGCAGCCATCATGGCCGAACGCCGCCTTGTGCCGATGCGTTAGTTGCTGCTGGCGTTTCCCGTGTGGTTGCCGCGATGCAGGATCCCAATCCGCAGGTCGCGGGTCGTGGTCTACATCGTTTGCAGCAGGCGGGGATCGCCGTCAGCCATGGTTTGATGATGGCTGAAGCAGAGAAAGTCAATCTAGGTTTCCTGAAGCGCATGCGGGCAGGCTTTCCTTATGTGCAGCTCAAAATGGCGGCATCTTTGGATGGGCGAACGGCGATGGCGTCGGGAGAAAGTCAGTGGATTACCTCACCGCAGGCGCGGCAGGATGTGCAGCGTTTTCGCGCGGAGAGCGCAGCGATTTTGAGCAGCAGTGCCACGGTGCTGGCTGACGATCCTTCTCTTACCGTGCGGTGGTCAGAGCTGGGCGCCGATGTGCAGACTCGTTATTCAGAAGCGGATCTCAGGCAGCCTGTAAGGGTGATTGTGGACAGTCAGCAGCGCGTTACGCAGCAGCATCGGATTGTTAGCCAACCGGGTGAGACTTGGTTGGCGCGCGTGCAGGCCGACGAACAGGCGTGGCCACAGGGCGTTGAGCAGATCACCTTACCGCAGCACAATGGCGGCGTTGATCTGGTCGCACTGATGATGGTGCTGGGGAGACGGCAGATTAACTCTGTCTGGGTTGAAGCCGGAGCCAGTCTGGCTGGTGCGCTGCTTAATGCGGGTGTCGTTGATGAACTTATCGTTTATCTTGCGCCAAAACTGCTGGGTGAAAACGCTCGCTCGCTGTGCCTCTTGCCAGGACTGGATCAGCTCTCTCAGGCACCGGAATTTGACATCGCAGAGGTTCGCCAGATTGGCCCGGATTTGCGATTACGTCTGAAACCTAAATTCTGATGTGTATGTAAATACGTGGCGCAGGTCCGACAAAACCGGATACGTGCCAACAAAAATTATGATAGAATCCGCCCCTCTGCGGGCCATAAAGACCAGATACAAGGAAAGCTATGAACGTTATCGAAGGTGTTGTTGCTACTCCTGATGCCCGTGTGGCGATTGCGATTGCGCGTTTTAACCATTTTATTAACGACAGCCTGCTCGAAGGTGCGATTGATGCATTGAAACGCATCGGTCAGGTTAAAGACGAAAATATCACCGTTGTTTGGGTGCCGGGTGCTTACGAACTGCCATTGACGGTTCGTGCGCTGACTAAAAGCGCGAAAAACGGTGGGTATGATGCCGTTATTGCTCTGGGAACGGTTATCCGTGGTGGAACAGCGCATTTTGAATTTGTTGCTGGCGAATGTAGCTCTGGCCTGTCCTCCGTTGCGATGGACAGCGAAATCCCTGTTGCTTTCGGCGTTCTGACGACGGAAAGCATTGAGCAGGCGATCGAGCGTGCTGGCACGAAAGCGGGTAACAAAGGTGCAGAAGCTGCCCTGACCGCGCTAGAAATGATTAATGTATTGAAAGCGATTAAGTAAGCCTGATTAAGTAAGGGGAATTCCGTGAAACCTGCTGCTCGTCGCCGCGCTCGTGAATGTGCGGTTCAAGCGCTTTACTCCTGGCAGTTATCTAAAAATGATATTGCCGATGTTGAACACCAGTTCCTGAGCGAGCAGGATGTCAAAGATGTCGACATTACCTATTTCCGTGAATTGCTGGCGGGAGTTGCCACTCAGGCTGAGAAGCTTGATCAACTGATGGCACCTTTCCTGTCTCGTCAAATTGAGGAATTGGGACAGGTTGAGAAAGCGATTTTGCGTTTGGCGATGTTTGAGCTGAGCAAGCGCGAAGACGTTCCTTACAAGGTGGCGATTAATGAGGCCATCGAACTGGCTAAAGTCTTCGGCGCTGAAGATAGCCATAAGTTTGTGAATGGCGTGCTGGATAAAGCTGCTCCGAGCGTACGGAAAGGCAAGAAGTAAAATGAATCGAATCAGGGCCGGATATCCGGCCCTGATCGCTTTTGAATGATAGGCTGGCTGGAAAGGTTATGGTTGAAGGTGAGTTTGACCTTATTGCCCGCTATTTTAATCGGGTCCGAAGTTCACGTCGCGATGTTGAGTTAGGCATTGGTGATGACTGTGCGTTACTGACGGTAGCAGATAAGCAGATGCTGGCGGTGAGTACCGACACGCTGGTATCGGGCGTTCATTTCCTACCCGATATCGATCCCGCCGATCTGGGTTACAAATCTCTGGCGGTCAATTTAAGCGATCTGGCTGCAATGGGCGCCGATCCTGCTTGGCTTTCTCTGGCCATTACCCTACCGAAAAGCAATAGCCAGTGGCTGTCCGCCTATAGCGACAGCTTGTTTGAGTTACTTGATTATTACGGTATGCAGTTGGTTGGCGGAGATACGACGCGCGGCCCACTGAGCCTGACGCTGACTATCCACGGCCTGGTGCCTGCGGGTCGGGCGCTGACGCGTCGCGGGGCCAGAATTGGCGACTGGATTTATGTTACTGGTTCATTAGGCGACAGCGCCGCCGGTCTGGCTATTCTACAGAATACGCTGCACGTTGAGGATGAAGAGGCGCGTCAAGGATTGATCCAACGTCATCTGCGTCCTCAGCCCAGAATTCTGCAAGGTCAGGCGCTGCGCGATCTAGCCAGCTCGGCTATCGATCTTTCCGACGGCCTTATTTCCGATCTACAGCATATACTTAAAGCCAGTGAGTGTGGCGCGCGTATTAATCTGGACGCGATTCCACAGTCTGATTGGCTGCGGGGCTGCGTTGATGAAGAGCAGGCGTTGCGTTGGGCGCTCTCTGGCGGCGAAGATTATGAACTGTGCTTTACCGTACCGGAGATTAACCGCGGTGCACTGGAGCTTGCCTTGGGGCATCTCGGTGCCGACTACACCTGTATCGGGCAAATCGGGCCTTCCTCTGAAGGGCTACGCTTTTTCAAGGATAATAAAGCGACCGAGCTGAACTGGAAGGGGTATGACCATTTTAGCGAGCAAAACTGATTCCGCGAGCAAGACGAAAGGCGCTGAGGTGGCGAAACGCCGCCTACGGCTGAGTAATCCGTGGCACCTGCTGGCGACGGGGTTTGGCAGCGGTTTGTCTCCCTGGATGCCTGGCACGGTAGGATCGCTGGCGGCGATTCCCCTGTGGTATCTCATGTCCTTCCTGCCGCTTGAATTGTATTCGCTGCTGGTCATGCTGAGTATTTGTATCGGTGTTTACCTGTGTCATCAGACGGCGAAAGATATGGGGGTTCACGATCACGGCAGCATCGTCTGGGACGAATTTGTCGGCATGTGGATTACTCTGATGGCGATTCCGGTGGATGAATGGCAGTGGGTAGCGGCTGGATTTGTCGTCTTCCGCTGTCTGGATATCTGGAAACCCTGGCCGATTCGCTGGTTTGATCGCAACGTGCATGGCGGTATGGGGATTATGGTCGATGATATCGTCGCGGGAGTGATTTCAGCGGGGATTATCTATTTTATCGGCTATCACTGGCCGATATTCTGACGGTATCGAATTATTGAACCACTGTATTACAGAACCATTGCATTAGCGAACCGGGGCCATGTGCCCCGGTTGTCGTTTAAGTCGCTTATTCCATCCACTGCGTGATTCTGCGCTCTATGCCTGCGGCATCCAGACCCAGATCGGCACGGATTTCTTCCTGTGAACCTTGCGGAATAAAGACGTCCGGTAGCCCAATGTTCAGGACCGAGACGGTAAGGCGCTTCGCCATCAGGAACTCATTCACGCCGCTTCCCGCACCGCCCATGATCGCATTCTCTTCCAGCGTCACAAACGTGCTGTGAGACTGTGCCAGTTCTTCAAGTAACGCTTCATCCAGTGGCTTCACAAAACGCATATCGACGAGGGTGGCGTTTAACTTCTCAGCCGCAATCTGGGCTTCTGGCAGTAGCGTACCGAAGTTCAGAATCGCGATCGTTTCGCCCTGACGGCGCACCACGCCTTTACCGATTGGCAGTTCTGAAAGTGGCGTAAGTTCAGCACCCGTACCGTTTCCTCGTGGGTAGCGCACCGCTGTTGGGCCTTTCTGGTAGTGATAGCCCGTGTGCAACATCTGACGACACTCATTTTCATCGCTGGGTGTCATGATGATCATGTTCGGGATACAGCGTAAGAAAAGAGATCGAACGCGCCCTGATGCGTTTGCCCATCCGCACCCACAATACCGCCGCGATCGATGGCAAACAGAACCGGTAGATTCTGGATCGCCACATCGTGGATAACTTGATCGTAGGCACGTTGCAGGAACGTTGAGTAAATAGCGACGACCGGGTGATAGCCGCCAACAGCCAGACCGGCAGCAAACGTGACGGCATGCTGTTCGGCAATCGCGACGTCAAAATATTGCTGTGGATAGTCGCGGGAGAATTGCACCATGCCCGAGCCTTCGCGCATTGCCGGCGTGATCGCCATGAGCTTGCTGTCTTTGGCGGCCGTTTCCTGCAGCCATTGACCGAAGATTTTGGAATAGGTCGGCTGAGCGCCTTCCTTGCTTTTCGGCAAGGTACCGCTAGCTGGATCGAATTTTGGCACCGCGTGCCAGCTAATCGGATCCTGTTCGGCAGGGGCGTAGCCTTTGCCTTTTTCGTCATGATATGCAGGAGCTGCGGGCCTTTCAGGTTGCGCATGTTTTTCAACGTATGCGCTAGCGCCTGAACGTCATGGCCGTCGACCGGGCCAATATAATTAAAACCCAGTTCCTCAAATAGCGTACCCGGCACGACCATACCTTTAAGATGCTCTTCGGTGCGTTTCACCAGCTCTTTGATTGGTGGCAGGCCGGATAAGACCTTTTGCCGCCTTCACGCAGGCTGGCGTAGAGCTTGCCTGACAGTAGCTGTGCCAGATGGTTGTTCAATGCGCCGACGTTTTCCGAAATTGACATTTCGTTGTCGTTCAGCACAACCAGCAGGTCGGAGCGGATATCACCCGCGTGGTTCATCGCCTCAAAGGCCATGCCTGCGGTAATTGCGCCGTCACCGATTACACAAACGGTACGGCGGCCTTTGCCTTCACGCTCGGCAGCAACGGCCATACCCAGCCCGGCACTGATTGAGGTGGACGAATGCCCGACGCTCAATACGTCATAGTCGCTTTCATCGCGCCACGGAAAAGGATGCAAACCGCCTTTTTGGCGGATCGTTGAAATACGATCGCGACGGCCCGTCAGGATCTTATGCGGGTAAGCCTGATGACCGACATCCCACACCAGATGATCGAAAGGGGTGTTGTAGACATAATGCAGCGCAACCGTTAATTCAACCGTCCCTAATCCTGAAGCAAAATGGCCGCTTGAACGGCTGACGCTGTCCAGCAGGTATTGGCGCAGCTCATCGCACAGCTTCGGCAGGCTATCTTTCGGCAACAGTCGAAGTTCATCCGGTGTTTCCACTAACGCCAATGTAGGGTACTTCGCGGTATCAAAACTCATAGAGACTCATTAGGTAATTACTTATCGCGTTCAACGATGAAATTCGCCAGCGCTTGTAGTGGGGCAATATTCAGAGGAATCGAGCTGGATGCGACGAGATCGTCCAGCGATGCCAGTGATTCCTGATAAAGCTCCTGTGCTTTTTTTCGTGCGTTATCTAACCCCAGCAGGCTGGGATAGGTGCTTTTACCTAACTGCTGGTCTGCACCCTGACGTTTTCCTGTTGTCGCGCTGTCGCCAACAACATCGAGAATATCGTCCTGAACCTGAAAAGCGAGCCCAATCGCATTAGCGTAGCGATCCAGATGGGGCAAGGCGTTGCGTCCTGTTTCACCGGCGGCCAGCGCGCCTAGTCGGACTGCTGCGCGAATCAGGGCACCGGTTTTGTGGCGGTGAATCCGCTCTAACGCGGCCAGATCGACCTGATGACCTTCCGCTTCCAGATCGAAAGCCTGCCCGCCGCACATACCTGCAACACCACTGGCCTGAGCCAATTCTGAGATCATCGCCAGCCGATCGCGGTCAGAGACCTGCGGCATCGGTGCGTCGGCCAGAATGGAGAACGCCAGCGTTTGCAGTGCATCTCCCGCCAAAATGGCATTGGCTTCGCCAAATTTGATGTGGCAGGTCGGCTGTCCGCGACGTAAATCGTCGTCGTCCATCGCTGGCAGATCGTCATGAATCAGTGAATAGGCATGGATACATTCTACTGCCGCAGCAGGGGCATCCAAGCTCTCTAACGGCATGCCAAACAGTTCGCCTGTAGTATAAACCAGAAACGGGCGCAGGCGTTTGCCTCCTAAGAGTGAGCCATACTCCATTGCATTGACCAGTGGACTACTCTGAAAGGGGAGGTCGGCGATGAAATGGCCCAACATACGGTTAGTGCGTTGGTAATGCGCATTCAGTTGCGTGCTGAAATCGGTCATAGCGCGTCATTATCCGGCGTGAACGGTGACAGCGGGGCATTGGGATCGTCGCTCAGCAGGATTTGTACGCGCTGTTCCGCCTGTTGCAGTTTTTGCTGACCCTGACGAGCGAGCTGGATGCCATGCTCAAATTCATTTAGCGCATCGTCCAGCGGCAGTTCGCCTGATTCGAGACGGGTAACGATTTTTTCCAGTTCGTTCAGCGAGCTTTCAAAGCTGACTGGCTGCTCGGTCTTCTTAGGCATAGTGGTTTCAGAATCCTGGTGTTATACGCCGTTGGCTTGTGGCGGCAGAGCGTGGTGTTGCGTTTGGTCATCCGTGGATGCACAACAATTATACGGTTAAAGCGCACAGTATATCTTCATATAATGATATACTCCGCGCCCTGGATGCTATCGGTAAAATCATCTCTGTTCTGGCTGATTTTACCGATAACGTGATTTTAGTGCTCAGGGTAAATTTATTTACGCCTTTCTGACCAAGTAACGACAGCCACCATGAAGTTTATCATTAAATTGTTCCCGGAAATCACCATCAAGAGCCAATCTGTGCGGTTGCGCTTTATCAAGATTCTAACCGGAAACATTCGCAACGTATTAAAACACTATGATGAAACGCTGGCGGTTGTCCGTCACTGGGATCATATCGAAGTTCGGGCCAAAGACGAAAGCCAGCGTTCGGCGATTCGTGATGCGCTGACGAGAATTCCGGGTATCCACCATATTCTGGAAGTGGAAGATCACGCCTATACCGATGTGCACAATATCTTTGAACAGGCGCTGGCGCTGTATCGTGAGCAACTGGAGGGCAAGACGTTTTGTGTGCGAGTGAAACGCCGTGGTAAGCATGAATTTAGCTCACAGGACGTAGAGCGCTACGTCGGCGGTGGTCTGAACCAGCATATTGAAACGGCGCGAGTTAATCTCACTGCGCCACAGGTTACCGTGCATCTGGAAATCGAGCAGGACCGTTTGCTGCTGATTAAAGGGCGTTATGAAGGGATCGGCGGCTTCCCGATCGGTACACAGGAAGATGTGCTGTCGCTGATTTCTGGTGGTTTTGACTCCGGTGTATCCAGTTATATGCTGATGCGTCGTGGGTGTCGCGTGCATTACTGCTTCTTTAACCTTGGCGGTGCGGCGCACGAGATTGGTGTAAAACAGGTCGCACATTATCTGTGGAACCGTTTTGGTAGCTCACACCGGGTGCGTTTCATTGCTATCGACTTCGATCCTGTCGTAGGTGAAATTCTGGAGAAAGTTGACGACGGCCAGATGGGCGTCGTATTGAAGCGCATGATGGTGCGTGCGGCTTCCAAAATTGCTGAGCGTTACGGTGTTCAGGCGCTGGTGACCGGTGAAGCGTTAGGGCAGGTTTCCAGCCAGACGCTGACCAACCTGCGTTTGATTGATAATGCCTCCGATACGCTGATTCTGCGTCCGCTGATTTCTCATGATAAAGAACACATTATCAAACAGGCTCGCGAACTTGGAACGGAAGATTTCGCCAAAACGATGCCGGAATACTGTGGTGTGATCTCGAAAAGCCCGACGGTGAAGGCGGTAAAAGCGAAGATTGAGGCTGAAGAAAGCCACTTTGATTTTGCCATTCTGGAGCGTGTGGTGAGTGAAGCGCGGAATATTGATATCCGTCAGATCGCCGAGCAGACCAAGCAAGAAGTGGTTGAAGTCGAAACGGTCGCGTCATTTGCCCCAACAGATGTACTGCTGGATATCCGTGCGCCGGATGAACAAGACGATAAACCGCTTGAGCTGGATCAGGTCGAAATCAAATCCTTACCGTTCTACAAGCTGGGTACACAGTTTGGTGATTTGGATCAGAGCAAAACCTACCTGCTTTACTGTGAGCGTGGCGTGATGAGCCGCTTGCAGGCGCTATACCTGCGTGAGCAAGGTTTCAGCAATGTGAAGGTGTACCGTCCGTAATGTAGAAAGGCGCGCAAGCGCCTTTTTCATCTACGTTAATCGCGATAGTTATGAATGCCCGGCGGCAGGATGAGCTGTGCGGCGACTTCGGCGGCTTTTTCTTTGCCCAGCAGTAAATCAATAATCTTCAGGGCGAAATCCATGCTGGTGCCCGGCCCTTGTGTGGTTAACAGATTCACGCGCGGATCGTAGACGACGCGTTTTTCCATCCATTTTTCTGGCGCAATCTTATCCTTAAACGCCGGATAGCCCGTCATGTTTCCGACGGGAAACAGCTGATGATATTCCAGTACCAGCGCAGGCGTTGCACACATCGCAGCGACAATTTTCCCTTCCAGATGCGCTTGTCGAATGCATTCCACCAGTATTGGGCTATCGCGGAAGCACTCCGCACCTTGCAGCCCACCCGGTAACACCAGCACATCGAAAGGCCGATCGGCGACGGTAGCCAGCGGTGCATCCGCCAGCAGCCTTACCCCGCGTGAGCAGACGATTTCGAGATTGCCATCGCTGGCGACGCTGGCAAGCGTGACCTGAATACCTGCCCGGACAAGCAAATCGATGGTCGTGACGGCTTCAGTTTCTTCACTACCAGGTGCCAGACACACCAGTGCCGATGCGGTCATAATCATTTTCCTTTTGCTTAATGTAGTCAAACAGGCGGGCATTTTCGGGGAGCGTCAGGCCGTGGAGGCGCGCACGGTGCAGTAAATACCCGGTAATGTAGTCAATTTCGGTATGTCGCTGAGCGATGATGTCCTGCAACATCGATGAGGTGTTTGCCGCGGTGTTCTGAATAATTTGATTAACGTAGAGCAGCAGACTGTCTCGCGATGTATGGAAACCCTCTCGTTCCATGACGCTGATCACTTCCTGACAAAGCGATGCAATCAGTTCCGGGTACGCAGAAAGCTCGCCATTGGTGCAGCGATATTTCACCGTGAGTGGGTTGATGACGCAGTTAGCCGCCAGCTTCAGCCAGCAGGTGGCGCTAATATTGGTGTGCCAGGCGACATCAGGTAAGGCTTGATGCAGCACTTCGGCCAGATGACTTTGGCTGCTGTCGCCGTTAAACGTGCCGATATGCGTTGTGCCAGCGGCAACATGCACGACGTTGTTTGCGTCGCGCCGTGCGGCATGGGTGGTGATACCCAGCACCAGTGGCTGCTGTAGCGACGGTAATTCTTCCCGCGTGCCCATCCCGTTGTGTAAAAGCAGAATTGTGCAATGCGGGTTGAGCTGTGGCAACAGCACGGTAACGGCATCGGAAACCTGCCAGGCTTTTAACGTCACCAGCAGCAGTTCGCTTTGGGCAAGGTGTTCGGGATCGTTAGCCGTCAGGTTGAGATTACAGTGCTGACCATCCAGCATGGTGACATTGACCGGACAATATGGTTGCGGAATACGCAGCCATCCCTGGACATCATGCCCTTGCTGATGCAACGCGGCGAGCCAAAGTTGGCCCAGCGCGCCACAGCCAAGAACGGTGATTTTCATGTGCGTCTCCCTTATTTGATGCGGGCGCTGTCGTTCTGCCATCATAGGCTATCATTCACGTTACGATCTTGTGCTATTCGGCCTGTTTACCAGATGCAGAGTAAAAATCGGGATCGTGTCTGGCATCTTGCTTATCGCAGAAGAGCGGTTATTATGCTCGCCAGCCAAATTTGTCAGGAGAGCGAATTATGCCATCTTTCGATATTGTTTCGGAAATTGATATGCAGGAAGTCCGTAACGCGGTGGAAAACGCCACGCGTGAACTGAGCACCCGCTGGGATTTTCGCAATGTTCCGGCCAGCTTTGAACTGAATGAGAAATCGCAAAGTATTAAAGCGACCAGCGAGTCTGATTTTCAGGTACAGCAACTGATTGATATTATGCGCGAGAAATTGTTGAAGCGCGGAATTGAAGGCGGGGCGTTAGAGGTCCCGGAAGCGTTCGAGCACAGCGGTAAAACGTACAGCGTGGAAGCCAAGTTGAAGCAGGGCATTGAAACCACGCAGGCGAAGAAGATCGTCAAGCTGATTAAAGACAGCAAACTGAAAGTGCAGGCGCAGATTCAGGGTGAACAGGTTCGCGTTACCGGAAAATCACGTGATGATTTGCAGGGCGTGATGGCGTTGATTCGCGGCGGAAATCTGGGGCAGCCGTTCCAGTTTACCAACTTCCGCGATTGATGTTTTCTCGTCATTTGCCGACGAAAGAAGGCCAGCGAAAGCTGGCCTTTTGTTTAATCAGATCTGGCCAGCGAGTTGTTCTAGCTGCTGACGATTGGTCTTTTTATTGTCGATCTTCACATAGGCGCTGTACTCATCCGGCACGATGACCACCTCGGCAACGCCGGGCTGAGTACGCATTTTCTGTTCCAGCTCACGATCCTGCAAGGCTACATCGGACAGTGCGATTCTGAGGCTGCTGAGATAAGGCGGTTCCTGCATGGTGAAGCTGACGAGTAGCCAGATGGCCGCAATAGCGGTGCCACCCATAAATACGGCAGACGCGCCATAAAGCTCAAACAGCCCGCCGCCGAGGCTTCCGCCAATTGCCACACCGATAAACTGTGTGGTGGAGTAAACGCCCATCGCCGTACCTTTATATCCTGCCGGTGATTCCTTGCTAATCAACGATGGCAACAGCGCTTCCATCACGTTGAAAGCCAGGAAAAACAGCTGTACGCCGATGATGATTTGCCAGAGATGGCTACCTACCGCCCATAAGACAACCTCTGCGGCGATCAGCACCACGATGCAGCCGATGAAGACCTGCTTCATTCGCCTTTTCACTTCAGCATAAATAATGAAAGGCACCACGCCGACAAAAGAGATCAGCATCGTGACCAGATAGACTTTCCAATGGTCCTGTGGCGCCAGACCCACGGATTCCATGACGCGGGGTAGGGCGACGAAGCTCGACATCAATAAAATATGCAGACACATAATGCCGATATTCAGTTTCAACAGGCGGCTATTGCCGAGCACTTTGCGGAAACTGCCGCGTACCATCGCCGATTCCCGATTCAGGACGTGCGCGGGTGCGGAAGGAATCAGGGTAAGGGTAATCACAATGCCAGCGAGTGACAGAAGGGCGATACCCCAGAAGAGCGCCTGTAAACCAAAGGCATGGGTAACGATAGGGCCGACGACCATCGCGATAGCAAAGGTGACGCCGAAACTCACGCCGATAAATGCCATCGCTTTTGTTCGGTTCTGCTCACGCGTCAGATCGGAAAGCAGCGCCATGACGGCGGCTGAGATGGCGCCCGCGCCCTGCAAAGCCCGGCCAAGGATAATACCCCAGATAGAGTCGCTGAGTGCGGCGATAACGCTGCCGGCCGCAAAAATCAGCAGTCCTCCAACAATCAGAGGCTTTCTGCCGATACGGTCAGAGACCAGGCCGAAGGGAATCTGGAAAATAGCCTGCATCAGGCCATAAATACCAATCGCAATACCGATCAGCGCTTCACTGGCGCCCTGCAAGGCCATGCCGTAAGTCGTTAGCACAGGCAACACCATGAACATGCCGAGCATGCGCAGTGAAAAAACGGCTCCCAAGCCCCATGTGGCGCGTAATTCGCCAGGGGTCATTTTATTATCGTTCATGCGTACCTCTGAAAACAATTGGCGCTATTTTAGTGCGTTATCGACCATACAGTAAACGATAGGTTTGTTACGTGATTTGGCGGAGGGTTATGTGAGGGAGGGGGAAATAAAAAGCGCAGAGCGCGTTTTTCAACGTCGCTTGCGGCGACCCAAAGGGTAGCACGCAGGAAATATGCCATAAAAAAACAGGTGGACAAGCCACCTGTTTTTACTAATGCATAGAACTCGATTGTGATTAACGCAGGTAGGTCAACAGAACTTCATGCGCTGGCGCCATTGAATCCACAGACATCATCACGCTCAGTGAGGTAATCGCGACGATGGAGAAAACAAACAGTTTTCTTGCCCATACGCGGTCATCAATCGCATTTTTATAGCCTGACAGCGCCATACCCAGCCACCAGACGCTAACGGCTGCGGCAACGACCAGATATTTGTAGCCCGCATAACCGCCGAGAGACAGCATCAATGTTGCGACTGCAAACGCCACGATATACAGCGTAATGTGGTTTTTCGCAACGGAGATACCTTTCACAACCGGCAGTACCGGGATGTTGGCTGCCTGATAATCCTTGAAGCGGAAAATCGCAATCGCGTATGAATGCGGCATTTGCCACAGGCTAAAGATCAGCAGCAGAATCAACGCGCCAGCGTCGAACTGGTTGCTGACGGCACAGTAACCGATAACCGGTGGAGCTGCGCCTGACAGACTGCCAATCAGCGTGCCATAAACAGAATGCCGCTTCATATACAGGCTATACACGCCGACATACACAACGAAGCCCATCACCGCCAGCCACATGGCCAGCGGGTTAGCCGCGATGTACAGCAGAGCAAAGCCCGCAATACCTAACAGCGATGCGTAAACCAGCGTTACCTTCAGTGAAATCAGCCCCTTTACCAGAACCCGATTTTTGGTTCTCTCCATTTTCTTGTCGATGTCGCGGTCAATGACGTTGTTAAACACGCAGCCAGATGCAACGACTAACGACACACCCACAAGGGTGGCGAGAAACAGGGGATAATCAATGCGGCCTTGGGCCGCAAGGAGAAATCCACCGATAACGGAAATCAGATTTCCGAAAATAATTCCTGGTTTAGTAACTTGCAGGTATTGCTTAATCATCTTTTACGGCTCGGTTACTGGATCATCATATTGTGGTGTGCGCTCATCATAATCCAGATGGAGCCCACGACGACAATGGCGATAATCAGGACGGCAAACACAAGAGCCACCACGTTCCAGCGCTCTTCTGAGGACGTATTCAGGTGCAGGAAGTACACCAGATGCACCAGAATCTGAACCACTGCACATCCCACCACCGTGAAAAGAATGGCGTTGTGTGAGGCAGTGCCGCTCATGACCATACTGAAAGGAATGACGGTCAAAATGACTGACAGTACAAAACCTATTACGTATGACTTAACGCTACCGTGGCTAGCACCTGAATGATCGGTTGTTGAATGACTCATTAGATTGCCCCCAGTAGATAAACAACGGTGAAGACGCAAATCCACACCACGTCAAGGAAGTGCCAGAACAGGCTCAGGCACATCAGACGTGTTTTGTTGGTTGCCGTCAGGCCACGTTTGGACACCTGAATCATCATGATGACCAACCAGATCAGACCGCCTGTTACGTGGAGCCCGTGAGTGCCGACCAGTGCGAAGAAGGCGGACAGGAACGCACTGCGATCCGGGCCATAACCTTCAACAATCAGGTGATGGAATTCATAGATTTCCATCCCGATAAACACCAGACCGAACAGGAATGTTACGCCCAGCCAGGCATTAACCTGAGATTTGTTACCCTTGTTCATGGCGATCATCGCCATGCCATAGGTAATACTACTGAACAGCAACGCGAACGTTTCTACCAGCACGAAGGGCAGTTGGAAAATGTCCTTCCCGCTTGGGCCGCCGGCAGTACCGTTAACCAGTACTGCATAGGTTGCGAACAGTGACCCGAAAATGATCAGGTCGCTCATCAGGTAGACCCAGAAGCCGAATACCTTGTTGGCTCCTGTGTCGTGGTGCCCATGCTCAGCATGGGCTGTATTGTGGTTAGTCAGAGTTTCAGTTGACATGTTTCACGCCTGCCTTACTGAGTTGATCAAAATTCTGATTCTCAATTTGCTCAATTTCTTTAACCGGCACGTAGTAATCCACGTCTTGATTAAAGCTGTGCACAATCCAGGTCACAATCATGCCAGCGAAGCCAGCGATGGCCAGCCACCAGATATGCCAGATCATGGCAAAACCGAATACCAGGCTGAATGCGGAGATAATCACACCCGCGCCGGTGTTCTTCGGCATGTGAATCTCTTCATAGCTGGCAGGGCGCTTGTAAGCTTCACCTTTCTCTTTCGCTTCCCAGAACGCATCACGCTCGTCAACATGCGGCACGACAGCGAAGTTATAGAACGGCGCAGGAGAAGAGGTTGCCCACTCCAGCGTACGTCCACCCCACGGATCGCCCGTCAGGTCACGGTTCTGGTGACGATCACGGATACTGACGTAGAACTGGATAACCTGACACAGCACACCGATACCGATCAGCACTGCACCGATGGATGCCACAACCAGCAAGGCGTGGAATTCAGGGTTGATTTGCTGGCTCAGACGACGCGTCATTCCCATAAAGCCGAGAACATACAGCGGCATAAAGGCAACGAAGAAGCCGATAATCCAGAACCAGAACGCGCGTTTACCCCAGGTTTCGTTCAGGGTGAAACCAAAGGCTTTCGGGAACCAGTAAGTAATACCTGCGAAGCAACCAAATACGACGCCGCCGATGATCACGTTATGGAAGTGAGCAATCAGGAACAGGCTGTTGTGCAGGACAAAGTTCGCGCCCGGTACGGCCAGCAGTACCCCGGTCATCCCACCGATGGTAAAGGTGATGATGAAGCCCGTGGTCCACAACATCGTGGAGTGGGACTGGATACGGCCTTGATACATGGTGAACAGCCAGTTGAAGATTTTAACCCCGGTCGGGATTGAAATAATCATGGTGGCTATACCAAAGAAGGCGTTGACGTTCGCGCCGGACCCCATGGTAAAGAAGTGGTGCAGCCAAACGATAAACGACAGAACCGTAATCGCAATGGTTGCCCATACCAGTGAGGTGTAGCCAAACAGACGTTTTTTACAGAAGGTGGCAACCACTTCGGAGTAAACACCAAAGATCGGCAGCACCAGAATGTAAACCTCAGGATGACCCCATGCCCAAATCAGGTTGATGTACATCATCATGTTGCCACCCATATCATTGGTAAAGAAATGGGTGCCGAGGTAACGGTCAAGCGTCAGCAGCGCAATGGTAACGGTCAAGATTGGGAATGCGGCGATGATCAGCACGTTGGTACACAGTGCTGTCCAGGTAAATACCGGCATTTTCATCAGCGTCATGCCAGGTGCGCGCATCTTCAGAATGGTGGCGAAGAAGTTAACACCCGTCAGCGTAGTACCGATACCGGATATCTGTAGACTCCATATCCAGTAATCGACCCCGACGCCGGGACTGTACTCCTTCCCTGACAGCGGTGGATACGCCACCCAGCCAGTCTGCGCGAATTCGCCGACCCCGAGAGAGAGGTTGATTAAGATAACGCCGACAACAAACAGCCAGAAGCTGAGAGAGTTCAGGAATGGGAAAGCAACGTCACGCGCACCGATCTGCAAAGGAACCGCAAGGTTCATCAGACCAACGACAAACGGTGTCGCCACAAAGAAGATCATGATGACACCGTGCGCGGTGAAAATCTGATCGTAGTGGTGAGCGTTTAGGAAGCCTTCTTGCCCGGCAGAAGCCAGAACCTGCTGGCCGCGCATCATGATGGCATCGGCAAAACCACGAATCATCATCACCAGACCGACGATGATGTACATGATACCGATTTTCTTGTGGTCGACGGAGGTGAACCACTCGGCCCACAGCCATTTCCACTTACCGAAATAGGTTATTGCCGCCAGCAGCGCAAGGCCGCCAACGATGATCGCCGCCACGGTGACCATAATAATGGGTTCGTGGTACGGAACCGCATCGAGTGTAAGTTTTCCGAACATCGTATTATCCCTCGGCTCCTTTGTGCGAGCTATGCTCGCCCATGTTCATACCCTCACCGTGTTGCATGTTTTCGTCAGACTTCATGCCTTCACCATGATGTTGCATGTTCATGTCGTTGCCTATGAATTTGCGAATAATATTATTGAACAAATCCGGCTGGACACTGGAGAAGTATTCGACAGGATGGAATTCACTTGGCTTAGCCAAGGTGTTGAATTCATCCATCGTATTCAGTGTTTTGGAGGACGCACGAACGTTCGCAACCCACTGGTCGAACTCTTGTTGAGTTGGTGTAGCAATCGCGGTGAACTTCATACCAGAGAAGCCTTTACCACTATAGCCGCCGGAGATACCGTCATACTTGCCCGGTTCGTTAGCGATCAGGTGGAGCTTCGTCTGCATTCCGGCCATGGCGTAAATCTGTCCACCAAGACGAGGAATGAAGAAGGAGTTCATCACGGAGTCGGATGTAATCTTGAATGCAACAGGTACGTTGGCAGGGAAAGCCAGTTCGTTAACCGTCGCAATGCCCAGATCCGGGTAAACAAACAGCCATTTCCAGTCAAGCGAAACAACTTCGACATTGATAGGTTTGACGTCTGATACCAGTGGCTTGTAAGGGTCAAGAGAGTGGGTCGTCTTCCAGGTAATCGTGCCAAGA
Organism: Pectobacterium sp. PL152; assembly: GCA_021907015.1. Classification (GTDB taxonomy): domain Bacteria; phylum Pseudomonadota; class Gammaproteobacteria; order Enterobacterales; family Enterobacteriaceae; genus Pectobacterium. Next base: position 3,832,522 of record CP091064.1, read on the forward strand.
ATAACGATAATGATAATTGGTACAGTCCAGACTACGGCTTCTATCTTGTTGGAGTGTGACCAGTTCGGGGTATATTTTGCCTTTTCATTGGAAGCACGGAACTTCCAGGCAAAAGCTATCGTCATAACGATAACGGGAATCACAACGATCAACATCAGCCCGATGGCCGTCAGTATTAGCGATCTTTGTTCTAACCCGATCTCTCCTTTGGGGTTCATCAGCGCCATATCGCAACCGCTCAGCAGAGCTGTGGCTGCAAATAAAGACAGCATCCCAAAAATTTTATTGTATTTCTTGAGTCTCATCTAGCGACCTCAATAACAAGGGCTCTATTGTCATTTCATGCGAGCGGGCATTTTACGGGAAGGTTACTGCACTGTAAACATGATTAAGGTTATGTCAGCCGATTGTTGCTGGTTTTTGCCCTTAATGTCACAAAGATAGCCAAAATAAAAATGACATTGAAAAACAGCAAATTAAGTAGCTACCCCGATGAGAGTATGGATGGATAATAAGAAATTACAACTTACCATAACGCTTATTTTCTATTTTTAGTTTGGTGAAATTTTTTGCTCAACATGTGTTTTTGATAACGAATGAAATTAGTTCTGGAGAGATTTTACGAGGAAATAAAATTTCTTCTAGCAAGATAATTATGAAAAAAATAATTAAATAAAGGAATGGAATTGGTTCAGGCAGCCGATGAGAGCTACCTGAACCAATAACGTTAGAGCATAGACGGTCTGGACGCGCGTCTGAGTGACAGATAGTCCAGCAAGCTACCGAAGAAAATGCCCAGCAGCGCGAGCGTACCGCCTGCGATGAGCAGGTATTCTGCTAGTAAGGGCAATGAAGACCATTCCAATGCATTACTGATGAGCAGAATAAGCCACAGTGCCAGCAATACCACCCCTGAACCCAGTACATGTAAGGCCTTCCTGTAATAATTCTGGAAGTGTGTACGCAGTTGAAAGGTATCGGTTTTCTGAGTGAATTCCAGCGTCTCACGGCAAATCGTCAGGATCGCCAGGCCCGGTAGTGCGGCCAAAATCGAGAACAGATAGAACCATGCCCAGCCGTAGGATTCAACAAACCAGCCTGCGATAGGGCCGACGTACACCCGGCCGACGGCTGCAAGGGCGGAAAGCAGGGCAAACTGTGTGGCTGAGAATGATTTATTACACAGCGTCATCAAGAGCGCGACGAATGCGGCTGTCCCCATACCGCCACAGAGATTTTCCAGAAAAACCGCGGTAGCCATGGTGAACAGGCTTTTGGCGGTAATCGCCAGCAGCCAGTATCCCGCGTTGGACACGGCCTGAAGGATGCCAAACAACATCAGCGCTCTGAACAACGAGAGCCGCTGCATCAATAATCCACCGTAAATCGCCCCCACAATGGTGGCGAAGAGTCCAAGCGTCTTGTTAACCAGCCCGACATCACCGGCATTGAAACCAACGCCGCGTATCAGGAAGGTGGTCGTCAGACTGATCGCAAAGGCATCACCGAGTTTGTATAACACGATCAACAGAAGAATGAGCCAGGCGTTGTTACGCTCGAAGAAATCACGCAGTGGGGCAACAATCGCTTGCTCCATGGTGCGCGGCGCAGGCTGACTATTTAGCGGTTCCGGTGCTAATAGGGTTGCGAATACTCCGATCAGCATGAGTCCTGCCATGAGCCAATAGGTAGCCTGCCAGCCGAAATAGCGATCCGCCATCCACAGCGCCAGCCCGCCAGAAACCAGCATGGCCAGACGGTAACCTAATACTGAGGTGGCCGCACCCGTACCGCGTTCCTCAGGGGAAGTAAATCCGTCTTATAGGCATCAAAAACGATATCCTGAGAAGCAGAACAGAACGCGACCATCACGGCCAGCGCTGCCAGCCACCAGAGATCGCGTGCCGGATTCATAAACCCCATGCCAATAATGGCGGCAATGAGCAGAATCTGACTGAGAATCAGCCAACCGCGGCGCCTGCCAAGAAACGGTGGGGTATAGCGATCCATGAGAGGGGACCACAGAAACTTGAATACGTAGGCTTGACCAACCAAAGAGAAAAACCGATGGTTTTCAGATCGACATTCTCGACGGTCATCCAGGCTTGCAATGTGCCGGATGTCAATGCCAGTGGTAAACCGGAAGCGAAGCCAAGCAACAGCATAAAAAGCGAATTACGTTGGCTGAACAAAGCAATGATGCGACTAAACATGAAGAATCCTTTCCCTTGCTCCGAAAGCGTTCAGGAGCAAGGGAAGCGGCGTACAGAAATTAACGGGCGTTTTCTTTGATAAAGCTGCTTACGCTGGTGTCTTGTGCCATGTCGTTGATGACATCACCTAGCACTGTGTTAACCGCATCGGTGATTTTGTCGTTGCTGGCGGTGAAAGCACCCTGAACGTTATAGGTTGAACGGTAGTTTTTCACCTGCTTGTTGCCGTTTGCCGCCTGAGAAATGATGGAGATATCTGCTTTGGTTGTGATGTTGTAGCGCAGGTTTCCTTCAGAGACATCGGCGTACAGGTGATTAACTACGATCTGCAAGGCTACCGGGCCGCCTGTACCGATCATATAACCACGCGCAGTCATTTGTTTCTCCAGCGCTTCTTGCAACAGGAAACGCAGATCGCGGGAAGGCGTCAGCGTAATCAGTTGGCCGTCGCGATTCACTTTTGCCAGAGCCTGATCGGCGCGCTGGTCTGCACCATTGATACTAATCGTTACGCCCATCAGCGTCGGATCCTGAGAAGGCAGGCTAATTTTGGGTGTGATGTTCAGCGTGTTGCTTTTTGCTGCACATCCTGCAAGCAGGATTACGGCCAGAAGAGGAAAAATAATTTTTTAACATTCGTATTTTCTCAGTAATGATTAGTGTGGTGAGCCGACAAATATTGTTGATATCATATCATCGCCACTGGCAGAAAAAGAGCCGATAGCAGGTAAATTGTTCTGAAATTCATCTTTTTCGTGCCATTGGTCTGAAAAAGCGTTTTTATCACATCAAGACCGCCGATGATATATCAATGCGTTGCGAATATTTTTCTTCTTTGTCAGGCTGTGTTTGCGCATAACAGGTTGAAAAACGCTAAGGTTATAATGATTCGGGCATCGGTAAATTGCAGTTGAGTGGCAGCAATGTCGTGTTGGTATCACATTTTCCCCAAGCCGAAAGGGTAGTCGTATGATGCGTGAAACGATAGAAGAAAAGCTGCGTGTGGGTTTTGAGCCCGTTCATTTAGAGGTGATCGATGAAAGCTATCGTCACAACGTGCCTGCGGGAGCGGAAAGCCATTTTAAAGTTGTGCTGGTCAGCGATAAATTCACGGGGGAACGCGTGATCGGGCGACACCGCGCGGTTTATGCCGTATTGGCTGAGGAACTGGCAGGCTCGGTGCATGCGTTAGCATTACATACCTATTCGACAAAAGAGTGGGTCAGTTTGCAAAACGCCGTCCCTTCTTCACCACCTTGCGGTGGCGCTGGCATCCTTTCTTAGTCATTAATATGGCCCGTTCCTGACATATCGGGGCGGGTTACTGACCAAAAGTGTGAATTTGTTGCTGTAATAGTCCACCCTCCGTTCTCGACTCATCCTCTCTATACCGCTATAATGCCGCGTCTATTTTTTCCTGAATGTATTCGGGACGCTTCTGACTACAGGGAACGGGGTTGGCAATTTCCCGGTTCTGCGAGGTTTATTTAAGTCTGTGCGCCTTGGTGCCTGTGCTGAATCAGCTTTGCTGTCGTGAGATTTTTCGTCGCGAGAATAGTTTTGGGGTTGACCGATCACTGTGATTTTTTGAGGTAACAAGATGCAAGTTTCAGTTGAAACCACTCAAGGTCTGGGACGTCGCGTAACGATTACCGTTGCTGCTGACATCATTGAGAGTGCGGTGAAGAGCGAGCTGGTCAACGCGGCCAAAAAAGTACGTATTGACGGTTTTCGTAAAGGCAAAGTGCCGATGAATGTTGTTGCTCAGCGTTATGGTGCCTCTGTGCGTCAGGACGTACTGGGTGATCTGATGCAGCGCAACTTTGTTGACGCTATCATCAAAGAAAAAATTAATCCGGTTGGCGCGCCTAACTACATCCCTGGCGAATACGCTGTAGGCGGCGACTTCACTTACTCTGTTGAGTTTGAAGTGTACCCGGAAGTTGAACTGAAAGGTCTGGATGCGATCGAAGTTGAAAAACCGGTTGTTGAAGTGACCGACGCCGACGTTGATACCATGCTGGAAACGCTGCGTAAGCAACAGGCAACCTGGAAAGAAACTGACCGCGCTGCGGCAGCGGAAGATCGTGTCACTATCGATTTCACTGGCTCTATCGACGGTGAAGTCTTCGAAGGCGGTAAAGCCTCCGATTTCGTTCTGGCAATGGGCCAGAATCGCATGATCCCAGGTTTTGAAGATGGCGTTGTTGGGCACAAAGCAGGTGAAGAATTCACTATCGATGTGAACTTCCCTGAAGACTACCACGCTGAAAACCTGAAAGGAAAAGCGGCTCAGTTCGCTATCGTCCTTAAGAAAGTTGAAGAGCGTGAACTGCCTGAACTGACTGAAGAATTCATCAAACGTTTCGGCGTGGCTGATGGTTCTCAGGAAGGTCTGCGTGCTGAAGTTCGTAAAAATATGGAACGTGAGCTGAAAGGCGCGGTGCGTAACCGTGTGAAAACTCAGGTTCTGGACGGGCTGATCAACGCAAACGACATCGACGTGCCAGCGGCACTGATCGATGGCGAAATCGATGTTCTGCGTCGTCAGGCTGCACAGCGTTTTGGCGGCAACGAGAAGCAAGCGCAGGAATTACCGCGTGAGCTGTTCGAAGAGCAGGCTAAACGTCGCGTTGTTATCGGTCTGTTGCTGGGCGAAGTCATCAGCAGCAATGAGCTGAAAGCTGACGAAGCACGCGTTAACGCACTGATCGAAGAGATGGCTTCTGCTTACGAAGATCCGCAGGAAGTTATCGAGTTCTACGGCAAAAACAAAGAGCTGCTGAACAACATGCGTAACGTCGCTCTGGAAGAGCAAGCGGTAGAAACCGTGCTGGCTAAAGCGAAAGTTGTTGAGAAATCAGTAAGCTTCAATGAGCTGATGAATCAAACCGCTACAGCGTAAACAGCGTTTATCGCGTAGCAGGAACTTTCCTATCAAAAGCCCGTGCCTTATGGCGCGGGCTTTTTTATAGCGTTGTGCGATGTCTATGGTTATCGTTTCGATCCTACTTGAGCTCTGGTGTTCCCCTCCCAGTCCCCATCAGCGCATAGACGAGGAATGGCTGCCTGAAATTGCACTATTATTAAATCAGGCAAAGAATTTATGAGGTCAGGCAAGGGGTTAAACCCCAGGTTTGCCATGCCGATAACGTGTTAATAATAAAATAATTGGTTCTTTAATAGAGAACGATTGATAGTGTAAGCTTGAAATACAATGCGTGTGCCCCCACTCACTGAAGAGGAAAAGTAGGCACAGCAGGTAAGGATTCTCGGCCGATAGGTTGTTCAGCAGTGAAGGGATAGGGTTCCATAGTCATCCCCCCCTATCTCTAGTAGAATTGAATGCAATGCTTGAACAATGTAACAAGAGTGCCGGACGCATTTTATCTAGGAGACGTGAATGTCATACAGTGGCGAACAAGAAAGACAAGCACCTCATATGGCGTTAGTGCCGATGGTGGTTGAACAGACCTCGCGTGGGGAACGTTCTTACGATATCTATTCCCGTCTGCTAAAAGAACGGATAATCTTCCTGACAGGTCAGGTTGAAGATCACATGGCGAATCTGGTTGTGGCACAGATGCTGTTTCTGGAAGCCGAAAACCCAGAAAAAGACATTTATCTGTACATTAACTCTCCAGGTGGCGTCATCACTGCCGGTATGTCCATTTACGACACCATGCAGTTTATCAAGCCAGATGTCAGCACGATCTGTATGGGACAGGCTTGCTCAATGGGTGCGTTCCTGTTGACGGCGGGTGCCAAAGGCAAACGTATTTGCCTGCCTAACTCGCGCGTTATGATTCACCAGCCGTTGGGTGGTTTCCAGGGGCAGGCTACGGATATTGAAATCCATGCCAAAGAAATACTGAAAGTGAAAGCCAAGATGAATGAGCTGATGGCGAAACATACGGGTCAGCCTCTTGAAGCGATAGAGAGAGACACCGAGCGCGATCGTTTCCTCTCTGCCAGTGAGGCAGTAGACTACGGGTTGGTAGATTCCGTATTCACTAACCGCGGGTAGTCATTCACCCTGGTAGCGGTCTGGTGTAGCTAAAAATCAGTGTTCGACCGATAGTCTGTTGTGCGAGGTTATTTTACGCGTATTGGCTATAAGTATCGGCGTTCGTTGTAGCGGTATCGCTGTGGTTGGCCTGCGGGCAAAAGACGAAAAAGAGGTTTAACTCATGACAGATAAGCGCAAAGACGGTTCAGGAAAGTTACTGTACTGCTCTTTTTGCGGCAAGAGCCAGCATGAAGTGCGTAAGCTGATTGCCGGGCCGTCGGTGTATATCTGCGATGAATGTGTTGATTTGTGTAACGACATTATTCGCGAAGAAATTAAGGAAGTGGCGCCCCACCGTGAGCGCAGCGCGTTGCCGACGCCACACGAAATTCGCCGCCACCTTGACGATTATGTTATTGGTCAAGAGCAGGCCAAGAAGGTGTTGGCTGTTGCGGTGTATAACCACTACAAACGCTTGCGTAATGGTGACAGCAGCAACGGGATCGAACTGGGTAAAAGTAACATCCTGCTGATCGGCCCTACCGGGAGCGGTAAAACGCTGCTGGCTGAAACGCTGGCGCGCTTCCTGGATGTGCCATTTACCATGGCGGATGCCACCACGCTGACTGAAGCGGGCTACGTCGGTGAAGACGTGGAAAACATCATTCAGAAGCTGTTGCAGAAGTGTGATTACGATGTGCAGAAAGCGCAGCGTGGCATTGTCTACATTGATGAAATCGACAAGATTTCTCGTAAGTCAGACAACCCGTCGATCACTCGCGATGTTTCAGGTGAAGGTGTACAGCAGGCGCTGCTGAAGCTTATCGAAGGCACGATTGCTGCGGTTCCGCCACAGGGCGGTCGTAAGCATCCGCAGCAGGAATTCTTGCAGGTTGATACCTCTAAGATCCTCTTTATCTGCGGCGGGGCATTTGCAGGGCTGGACAAAGTGATCGAGCAGCGTACCGATACCGGTCGCGGCATCGGCTTTAACGCAACGGTTAAAGGCTCGGCGGACAAAGCAACAGAAGGTGAACTGTTAAGCAATGTTGAACCGGGTGATTTGATTAAATTCGGTTTGATTCCTGAGTTTATCGGCCGTCTGCCAGTCGTCGCTACGCTGAGAGAGCTGAGCGAAGAAGCCTTGATTCAGATTCTGCGTGAGCCGAAGAATGCTCTGACCAAACAGTATCAGGCGCTGTTCAACCTGGAAGGTGTTGAGCTGGAATTCCGCGATGAAGCGCTGACGGCGATTGCCAAGAAAGCGATGGCGCGCAAAACTGGTGCACGTGGCCTGCGTTCTATCGTTGAAGCCGCTCTGCTGGATACCATGTATGACCTGCCATCGCTGGAAAGCGTGGACAAAGTCGTTATTGACGAATCCGTTATTGCAGGTCAATCCGAGCCATTGCTGATCTATGGCAAGCATGAAACCCAGCAAGCTTCTGGCGAATAAGTAATCAATTAAGCGTATCAAAAAATAAAAATGGGGGATTTTATCCCCCATTTGTTTTTTACACGCATGCTGGTCGTTGAATGTGAGATATTTATCCCCATATACTCAAATACCTATTTGATGAAACCCGCGAAAACCGCGTTTCACGATATTCCCATAACCTGGCGGAAACGAAACTAAGAGAGAGCTCTATGAACCCTGAGCGTTCCGAACGCATAGAAATCCCCGTATTGCCATTGCGCGATGTGGTGGTTTATCCGCACATGGTCATTCCGTTGTTTGTTGGTCGGGAGAAATCGATTCGGTGCCTTGAAGCCGCAATGGATCATGACAAGAAGATCATGCTGGTGGCACAGAAAGAAGCTTCAACGGATGAGCCAAGTATTAACGATCTTTTCTCGGTAGGGACGGTAGCCTCAATTCTTCAAATGCTGAAACTGCCTGACGGTACGGTAAAAGTGCTGGTCGAGGGGTTGCAGCGTGCCCGTATTACGACGCTTTCTGACGGTGGCGAGCATTTCGCTGCAAAAGCCGAATATCTTGACTCTCCGGCGATTGATGAACGCGAGCAGGAAGTGCTCATGCGCACGGCAATCAATCAGTTTGAGGGTTACATCAAGCTGAATAAGAAGATCCCGCCGGAAGTGCTGACATCACTGAACAGTATTGATGATGCCGCGCGCTTAGCCGACACCATTGCTGCACACATGCCGCTGAAATTGGCTGATAAACAGTCCGTACTTGAAATGTTCGACATCACCGAGCGTTTGGAGTACCTGATGGCGATGATGGAATCCGAAATCGACCTGCTGCAGGTAGAAAAGCGGATCCGCGGCCGCGTTAAGAAGCAAATGGAAAAAAGCCAGCGTGAGTACTATCTGAATGAGCAAATGAAAGCTATTCAGAAAGAGCTGGGTGAGATGGACGATGCGCCGGATGAACACGAAGCGTTAAAGCGTAAAATTGAAGCGGCAAAAATGCCGAAAGACGCGCGTGAGAAAGCCGAAGCAGAGCTACAAAAGCTGAAAATGATGTCGCCGATGTCGGCGGAAGCGACGGTGGTACGCAGTTATATCGACTGGATGGTGCAGGTACCGTGGAATGCGCGCAGCAAAGTGAAGAAAGACTTGCTGAAGGCGCAGGAAATGCTGGATACCGACCATTATGGTCTGGATCGCGTGAAAGAACGTATCCTTGAATACCTCGCGGTACAGAGCCGCGTCAGCAAGATCAGAGGGCCGATTCTGTGTCTGGTTGGGCCTCCTGGCGTTGGGAAAACCTCACTCGGTCAGTCCATTGCCAAAGCGACTGGGCGTCAGTATGTGCGTATGGCGCTGGGTGGCGTGCGTGACGAAGCGGAAATCCGCGGGCACCGCCGTACCTATATTGGTTCAATGCCGGGCAAACTGATCCAGAAAATGGCGAAAGTCGGCGTGAAAAACCCACTGTTCCTGCTGGATGAGATCGACAAGATGTCTTCTGACATGCGTGGCGATCCGGCTTCTGCGTTGCTGGAAGTGCTCGATCCTGAGCAGAACGTGGCGTTTAACGATCACTATTTGGAAGTCGACTACGATCTGTCTGATGTGATGTTTGTGGCGACGTCTAACTCCATGAACATCCCGGCGCCGTTGCTTGACCGTATGGAAGTCATTCGCCTTTCCGGCTATACCGAAGATGAAAAACTGAACATCGCCAAACAGCACCTGTTGCCGAAACAGATCGAACGTAACGCGCTGAAAAATGGTGAACTGTCGGTAGAAGACAGCGCGATTGTTGGCATCATCCGTTATTACACGCGTGAAGCTGGCGTGCGTAGTCTGGAGCGTGAAATCTCTAAACTGTGCCGTAAAGCAGTAAAAACGCTGTTGATGGATAAATCCACTGAGCATATTCAGATTTCGGGCGATAACCTTAAGGATTTCCTCGGGGTACAGCGCTTTGACTATGGCCGTGCGGACGATGAAAATCGCGTAGGGCAGGTGACTGGTCTGGCCTGGACGGAAGTCGGTGGCGATCTGCTGACAATCGAAACCGCCTGTGTGCCGGGCAAGGGTAAACTGACCTATACCGGTTCGTTAGGCGAGGTGATGCAAGAGTCGATTCAGGCTGCGCTCACTGTGGTTCGCGCCCGTGCGGAAAAATTGGGCATCAATGCTGATTTTTACGAGAAGCGTGATATTCATGTTCACGTTCCTGAAGGTGCGACGCCGAAAGATGGGCCAAGTGCGGGTATTGCGATGTGTACCGCGCTGGTGTCTTGTTTGACCGGGAATCCGGTGCGTGCCGACGTGGCGATGACGGGTGAGATTACCCTGCGTGGCCTGGTACTGCCGATCGGTGGTCTGAAAGAGAAACTGCTGGCTGCACACCGTGGTGGAATCAAGACGGTATTGATTCCCGATGACAACAAACGCGATCTGGAGGATATCCCACAGAACGTGATTGCGGATCTGGAAATCCATCCGGTGAAACGTATCGAGGAAGTGTTGGCGTTAGCGTTGCAGAATTCGCCTTCTGGCATGCAGGTGGTCTCGGCCCCTAAAGCAAAGACCAAAGCCAAGGCAAAATAGTGACCTGTCGCAAAAACCCTTGAGAAAATCAAGGCTGGTGAGTGAAATCGTGCTTGCCAGCTTTTTTTTGTACCGCTAAGTTAGAGCACTGTTAGTTTTAGCCGTAACCGGCTAAGCATGACAGTATTGATAATAAGTTACGTGTCGCGTCTTGGGACATTGAAGCGCGATAAGAGAATTCCAGAGGGGATGACAGAGTGAACAAGTCACAATTGATCGACAAAATTGCCGCAGATGCTGATATTTCCAAAGCGGCAGCAGGGCGTGTGTTAGATGCAATTATTGGTTCCGTTACCGAATCCCTGAAAGAAGGGGATGATGTTGCTTTGGTTGGTTTTGGTACTTTCTCAGTGCGTGAACGTGCTGCTCGTACCGGCCGTAACCCGCAAACTGGTAAGGAAATCAGTATCCCTGCAGCAAAAGTACCAGGATTCCGTGCTGGTAAGACGCTGAAAGACGCCGTTAACTGATTATTACGTCACAGGTTTGGCTGATAACCACTTTGGGTGCCAAACAATACCTGACGCAATGATATTGGTAGGGTAAGATACGAGGCGCATCATTTTATGATGTGCCTTTTATTTATATAGGACTATACCTACCCGACACACGGCAGAACGTGGCGAAGGCGACGTGAAAACAGCAAACTTTGTTTTTAACCAAACATCGATATTGCTTTCTAAACATCGCTGCTGGTCGTTCTGGTGGCGGGTTATAAGCTTAAGTGCGCCCTAGCCTTGTATTGGGCTATAGCAATCGCAAGGATGCATGGCTTCGGCCAGCGCAGGGAGTTTTATCCATTCTACAGCGGAGTGTTGTCACATTATGATGGACAATTTACGTACGGCCGCAAATAACGTCGTGCTCAAAATTATTCTTGCTTTGATCATCGCATCATTCGTTCTAACTGGCGTTGGTGATTATCTTATTGGTGGTTCAGGAGATTACGCTGCAAAGGTGAACGGGCAGGAAATTACCCGCGCACAGCTTGAGCAGGCGGTACAGAACGAACGCAGTCGTCAGCAGGAAGCCTTGGGTGAGAATTTCTCTCTTCTGGCGAGCAATGACGGTTACATGCAGCAATTGCGTAGGCAGGCACTCTCCCAACTCATTGATGAAACCTTGCTGGATCAGTATGCCAACAAGCTGGGGTTAAACATCAGTGATGAGCAAATCAAACAGGCGATCTTTGACGTTCCCGCGTTTCAGACAAACAACCGTTTTGATAATGAAAAGTATCTGGATCAGGTTCGTCGCCTTGGCGTAACGCCGGATATGTATGCTCAGATGCTGCGTAAGCAACTGACGTCGCAACAGCTGATTCGCGGTTTTGGCAATACATCATTCCTGCTGCCGCAGGAGATCGATAATCTGGTGAAACTGGCTGCACAAGATCGTGTTGTCCGTTTGGCAACCATTGATATTGCTGCGAAGGCGAAAGCCCAGACGGTTGCTGACGATGAAGTTCAGAGTTATTACGATCAGAACAAAGGCAATTTCATCGCGCCGGAAGAATTCAAAGTCAGCTATATCGCACTGGATGCGGCAAGCATCATGGACGGCGTGAAAGTAGACGATGCTGCCATCAACGATTTCTACGAGCAGAACAAGAACGATTACTCCCAGCCTGAGCGCAAAAAATTCAGCGTCATTCAGGTGAAGAATGAGGCCGATGCAACGTCTGTTCTGGATGCGCTGAAGCAGGGTGGTGATTTCGCTACGCTGGCGAAAGAAAAATCAACGGACATCATCTCGCGCCGCAACGGTGGCGATCTGGGATGGATGGACGAAAACAGCATGATTGATGAGCTGAAGCAGGCAAAACTGACGGAGAAGGGTCAGGTTTCCGGAGCGATCAAATCGTCTGTTGGCTATCTGATTGTGCGTCTGGATGATGTTCAGCCGCAGCAGGTCAAACCGCTGAGCGAAGTCCGTGCTGAAATTGCTGAGAAAGTGAAGCATGAGAAAGCGCAGGATGGCTACTATGCGCTGCAGCAAAAAGTCAGCGAAGCGGCCAGCAATGACAACGAATCTCTGGCTTCAGCAGAAGAAGCAGCCGGTGTGAAAGCCACACAGACCGACTGGTTTACGCGTGAGAAGGTTCCTGCCGCGCTGAACTTCCAACCGGTCACGCAGGCTATCTTTAGCGGTGCGCTGCTGGGGAAAACGGTGCAGCGGGCAACAACTCCGATGTGATTAACGTTGACGGTGACCGTGCTTTCGTTCTGCGTATCACTGAGCACAAGCCTGAAAGCACTCGCCCTCTGGATCAAGTTCGTACCGAGATTGTAGAGACATTGAAACGTCAGAAGGCTGAACAGCAGGCTCGTATAGACGCTGAAAAAATTCTGGCTGAGCTGAAGCAAGGTAAAGACGACGCGCTGAAAGCAGCAGGGTTAAGCTTTAGCGAAGCAAAAACGATGTCTTCTATCTCTCAGGGAGATGCAACGGCTGAAGCTATTTTTGCTATGCCACATCCAGAGAAGGATAAGCCATCTTATGCGATTACTCAGGATCAGGCCGGTAATGTTGTGCTGGTCGCGTTGGATAGCGTGACGCCACATCAGCTAAACGATGAGCAGAAAACACAGTTTGCCAGCCAGGTTCAGCAAGGTTCTCTGGGCGCTCTGTTTGATTCTCTGCTGTCCAGCTTGCGTAGTGAAGCGAAAATCAAGATGGGTAATGCGGCGCAGGAACAGCAATAAGCCCCGCAAAAATTTGCAAATCGTTGCAACAACTAAAGGCCGCTCTCGCGGCCTTTTCCACATTTAAATTCTGCTGTTTGCGGTGTTGATGGGTCTACGGCAAGGTAGCTGTGCTGTCACACACAAGGAGGAAACAGCATGAAAAAATCGGGAATAAAAGCACTGTGTTTAATCATTGGAATGAGTTTATCTGGGTTGCCATTACTGGTTCAGGCAGCACCTAAAGCCACCGACGGTACGTCGACGGCAGTAAAGTCTGCGCCAGCAGATCAGAAAGCAGAAAAAGCAACACTTCCTGATGCCGACGAGGATAAGGTGAGCATCAATGCGGCAAGCGCTGCTGAGCTGGCCGACATCATGAACGGCGTCGGTCTGAAAAAGCGGAAGCGATAGTTAACTACCGTGAGCAAAATGGCCCTTTTACCCAGATAGATCAATTAACTGAGGTGCCAGGAATTGGAGCTGCGTTGGTTGAGCGTAATCTCTCTCGTTTAAAACTGTGATATCAGTCGCAGCTCAGTCGAGCATTTCCTCTGGGCTGCGAACCTCTGCTAGGCTAGTTATCAGGTCATACCAGTTGTTGGTTTTGTCACAGGAGTATTACGGCTATGCAGACTTTCATTACCGTTCGTGGTTATCACATTGATGTTTATCAGCACGTTAATAACGCGCGCTATCTGGAGTTTCTGGAAGAGGCGCGTTGGCAATGGCTGGAGACGTTGCCTGCTTTTGGCTGGATGCATAGCAACAATATTGCTTTCGTTGTGGTGAACATCAATATCAACTACCGCAGACCCGCCGTTCTCGGTGACGTGCTGCGTATCGATAGTGAATTACTGCAGATGAATACAAAAAGCGGTGTGATCAGCCAGAAAATAACCCGAGTGTCTGATGAAAGCGACGTGGCTGATGCCACGCTGACGTTTGTCTGCATCGATTTATTGACGCAAAAAGCACTGCCGCTGGAGGGAGAACTGCTGGAACACCTAAACGAGATTCGCCGTTAATTGACACAGCAGGCCACTTCCGTACGACGTGGCCTGCTGTTTTTGGCATTGCGTGATGTCTCTGCGTTGTGACGTATCAGCGTAATCCTGCTTTCTGCTTCAATGATGCCATGACTGCCGCGGAATCGTTTTGATATTGTGCGAGACCATTCGCGCGTAAATGGCAGGCGGCACATTGGCCACATCCATCACCCTTAATGCCGTTATAGCAGGTTAACGTGTGATAGCGCACCGTATCGAGTTGCCGGTAGTAATCCGCCAGCGCCCAGGTTTCCGCCTTATTAAGCCACATCAGCGGGGTTTCAAAACGAATGTCGCGGGCAATGCCTAATACAATAGCCTGATTTAGCGCCTTAACGAATTCGTCGCGACAATCAGGGTAGCCGGAAAAATCGGTCTCACACACGCCAGTAATGACGGCTTCGGCACCAACCTGATAGGCGTAGATTGAGGCGAGCGTCAGGAAAAGAATATTTCTTCCTGGAACGAAGGTATTGGGGATGCCTTGCGCATTGGCGTCGTAATCAGGGACTGGGATGCTGTCGCGCGTCAGGCTGCTGGTGGCGAGTTCATTCAGTAAGCCCACGTCCAGAACCTTATGCGCCGTTGCACCCAACTTCAGGCTGAGTTCCCGGGCGATATCAATTTCCGCACGGTGACGTTGCCCATAATCGAAGGTGATACAGTGGACGTCATCATAATGTTGCAGAGCCTGAATCAGGCAGGTTGTGGAATCTTGTCCACCGCTAAAAACGACAACAGCACGCTTCATTCTTCATTCACCTTAACGTGACGCTAGCCGCAATACGTCTGCAACGCACTGCGGTGTAACGTCGCTATGTTATCTGGGAAGCAATCTTATCTGAAAAAACATGTTACCTGAAAAATAGCCCATATTCAGCGCTGTGGCTGCGTGCTGAATATGGCGGTCTTACGCCAGACTGGGTTCAGGTATGAGAGCGGAGATCTCAGAGGTGCTCAGCGCATTGAGGTAAGGGCTGATGTCGCCGATATTTTTTCTACCCAACTGCTGTTGTAGTAGGTATCCAGATAGCGTTCACCGCTGTCGCACAGCAGGGTCACAATCGCTCCCTTTGACCGCGGCTCATCATTTCTTTGGCCAGTTGCAGCATACCCCAGACATTGGTGCCGGTAGAGGCCCCCGCCTTGCGGCCTAATACGCTTTCCAGCCAGTACAGTGTTACGATGCTGGCGGCGTCCGGCACTTTGATCATGCTATCAATGACGTCGGGAATAAAAGAAGGTTCGGCACGCGGACGGCCAATACCTTCTATCCGGCTACCGCACGGGCCCGTGATGGAGCGATCCCGCTGCTGGTAGCAGTCGTAGAAGACCGAGTTTTCAGGATCGACGACGACCAGTTGCGTATCCAGACCCTGATAGCGAATGTAGCGCCCGAGCGTGGCTGACGTGCCGCCCGTTCCTGCGCTCATCACGATATAGTCTGGGACAGGGTATGGTTCACGTGCCATTTGACGGTAAATGCTGTCGGCAATATTGTTGTTGCCGCGCCAGTCGGTGGCGCGTTCTGCGTAGGTGAACTGATCCATGTAATGGCCGTTCATCTCTTGTGCGAGCTGTTCAGATGCCGCATAGATTTGCCCTGCCTGTTCGACAAAATGGCAGCGCCCGCCATAGAACGCGATTTGCTCAACTTTTCTTTTTGCAGTGCAGGAAGGCATGACGGCGATAAACGGCAGGCCAAGCAAGCGGGCAAAATACGCTTCGGACACGGCAGTGCTGCCGGATGACGCTTCGATAATCGGTGTGCCTTCTTTAATCCAACCGTTGCAGAGCCCATAGAGAAACAAGGAACGCGCCAGACGATGCTTCAGGCTGCCGCTGGGGTGTGTGCTTTCATCTTTGAGGTAAAAATAGATACCGGGGTAATCCGGCAGGGTTAAACGGATAAGATGCGTATCAGCCGAACGCTGAAAATCTGCTTCGATAGCGCTGATGGCATTTTTAACCCAGGCATTGGTCATGATGAAAACTCGGTTAGACAGTGATGCGAATAGAGTAACGAGTTTTCAGGATAAAAAAATTACCTTTTATCTCTTTATGGGTGATTTTGTGGAATTTTTACCTCCTTTAATTTATTTTTAGGGTTTTTATTTCTATTGAAATATGATGGCATCGTTACCCAAAAATCATAGCAATCGCAGCGGCTATTACTACGAGAGCCATTAAAGTAAATGCCATATTGATGGCACTAATAATGAAAGGGAATGCGATTACTGCGATGCCGAGCATTGCCGCGCTTATGCACGGTCTGGCAGATTCACGGCGAGCGAAGCCGAAAACGGCGAAAATAATCGCGAGACAGCCTAATGCTGATGTTGCGCTAATAACGAGTCGTCGTTCATTAAAGGGGGACTCGGGTTGTTGTGTCGGAGGGGCTTTCCCCATCAGCCTGTTTAGGGTCGTGTCTCGGATAGAAACAATTTTCTCTGCGATTTGTTCTTCAATGGTGACTTCGGGCGTTGATGGCCCTGCCCAAAAGTAGGAAACGGCAATAAGCAGTGCCAATGCACCAAGCACCATCCCAATTGTGCTGAATTTACTCTTTTTATCTGTTGTCATCATTTTCGCCACTCCTGATTGGCATAAAATACGCTGTTGGTCGATATCGCCACAAATCGTAGAGCTCAACCAGCCTGTTTATCGTATCACTCTCTGTAAAAGGTAATGAATTACCATATTATACAGTTCGTTATGCTTTTTCATTATCGAATGGTGATGTGGTTTTCTGATGTTGTCAGCGAGCGTTGAAGCCAATTTGGGGCGGAAAGAACATTGCTTTTCTCTGCCAATGGCGGAAAGTAGAGAAAAGTTTTCTATGGAGTGGCCCTATGTTGGATAAAATTGATCGCACCCTGCTGAGTATGTTGCAACAGGATTGCACGCTTTCGCTGCAGACGCTGGCCGATGCGGTTAATCTGACATCCACGCCGTGCTGGAAACGCCTAAAGCGTCTGGAAGAAGAAGGCATTATCCGGGCTCGGGTGGCGCTGCTGGATAATGAGCGCTTGGGATTAGGGCTGACGGCGTTTGTCTTATTGAAGACGCAGCAGCACAACCGCGACTGGTATCAGACCTTCACCCGCGTAGTGTCCGACATGCCGGAGGTGCTGGCTTTTTATCGTATGGCTGGCGAATACGATTACCTGATGCAGGTTCAGGTTGCTGATATGAAAAGCTATGATGATTTCTATAAGCGGCTGGTGAATGGTATTCCCGGGTTGGTCGATGTAACATCTAGCTTTGCTATGGAACGAATCAAACACACCACGGCTCTGCCTTTATCCCTGTGATCTATCGTTCATCCGTCTTTTGTATAATCACTTGTCTGAGTCTGTCATGACCCGTCTGGCTATTGGAATGAAAACCGCGTGAGACTGTTTGCTCAACTGAGTTGGTATTTTCGCCGTGAATGGCGGCGCTATCTGGGTGCTATTGCGCTATTGATTGTGATTGCCATTCTGCAATTGCTCCCTCCTAAACTGGTTGGCGTGATCGTCGATGGCGTGACGCAACACGGCATGTCGATGGCCGAAATGATGAAGTGGATTGGCGTGATGATGCTGACTGCCGTCATGGTCTATCTGCTGCGCTATGTGTGGCGAGTGTTCCTGTTTGGTGCCTCATACCAGTTGGCGGTTGAATTACGGGAGGATTTTTACCGTCAACTGAGTCGCCAGCATCCGGCGTTTTACCAACGTCACCGTACCGGCGACCTGATGGCGCGAGCCACTAACGATGTCGATCGCGTGGTCTTTGCCGCAGGGGGAAGGTGTGCTAACGCTGGTTGATTCGATGGTGATGGGCTGTGCTGTGCTGGTTGTCATGTGCACTCAGATTAGCTGGGAACTGACCCTGCTGGCGCTGCTTCCGATGCCGGTCATGGCGATTTTTATCAAACGCTACGGTACCCAGTTGCATAACCGTTTTAAATCCGCACAGGCCGCGTTTTCTTCGCTTAACGATCAGGCGCAGGAAAGCTTGACCAGCATTCGCATGATTAAAGCTTTTGGGTTGAAAACTATCAATCTGCGCGTTTTGCGCAGGTTGCGGCGGATGCCGGGGCCAAAAACATGCACGTCGCCCGAGTTGATGCCCGTTTCGACCCCACCATTTATATTGCCGTCGGACTGTCGAATTTGCTGGCGATTGGCGGTGGCAGTTGGATGGTGATTAACGGTTCGCTGACGTTAGGTTTGTTGACCAGCTTTGTCATGTATCTGGGATTGATGATATGGCCGATGCTGGCGCTGGCCTGGATGTTTAATATCGTTGAGCGTGGTAGCGCGGCATATAGCCGTATTCGTCAACTGCTTGCAGAAGAGCTCGTGGTGAAAGACGGCGAAGAATCATTGCCTGCCGAGCGGGCGTATTGGCGGTGAATATCACCGCGTTTCGCTACCCGGATAATACCCGCGATGCCTTACAACACATTCAGTTTACGCTGGCTCCGGGCAATATGTTGGGATTATGTGGGCCGACGGGGTCGGGGAAAAGTACGCTGCTGGCGTTGATTCTGCGTCATTTCGATACCCAATCGGGAGAGATTCGTTATCACGATCGCCCATTGAATGCTATTCGGCTGGATGAACTACGAAGCCGTTTTGCCGTTGTCGGACAAATGCCTTTCTTGTTTTCGGACACGGTGGCGCAGAACATCGCACTGGGTCGACCTGATGCCACGCAACAAGAAATTGAACAGGCGGCAAGGCTTGCCAGCGTTCATGACGATATTCTGCGTTTGCCCCAGGGCTACCAGACTGAAGTTGGCGAGCGCGGAGTGATGTTATCTGGCGGTCAAAAACAGCGGATCGCGATTGCCCGTGCGCTGCTGCTTGATGCTGAAATTCTGGTGCTGGACGATGCGCTGTCTGCGGTGGATGGGCGAACGGAACATCAGATTTTGCAGAATCTTAAAACATGGGGCGAAAAACGGACGCTGATCATCAGCGCACATCGCCTGTCAGCCCTCACTGAAGCGAATGAAATTGTGGTGTTGCAGCAAGGACAAACGGTGCAGCGTGGCGCACACCGGACGCTGGCGGCAGAATCCGGTTGGTATCGGGATATGCACCGCTATCAACAGCTGGAGGCGGCGCTGGATGATGTACCGCTGGTGGAAGGAACGAAAAATGAATAGCCCTCAACAGTTTTGGCCAACCCTAAAACGCCTGTTGGCCTATGGTTCACCCTGGCGGAAACCGCTGATGTTAGGTGTGCTGATGTTGTGGGTTGCTGCTGCCGCAGAAGTTTCTGGGCCTATATTGGTGAGTTATTTTATTGATGATCTGGTGGCCAAAGGCGAATTCCCGCTGGCGATTGCAGCGGGCCTGGCGATGGCTTATATCCTGCTGCAAGTTCTGGCGGCACTGCTGCACTATTTTCAGACGCTGTTGTTTAACCGCGTTGCGGTCGGTGTCGTCCAGCAACTGCGCATTGATGTGATGGATGCGGCTTTGCGCCAGCCGTTGAGCACATTCGATACGCAACCTGTTGGGCAACTGATTTCACGCGTCACCAATGACACCGAGGTCGTTAAAGATCTGTACGTTATGGTGGTATCAACGGTATTACGCAGTGCGGCGCTGGTTGGTGCAATGCTGGTGGCGATGTTCAGCCTGAGCTGGCAGATGGCGCTGATTGCGCTGATGATTTTCCTGCGGTCGCGGTGGTCATGGCGCTGTACCATCGTTTCAGTACGCCGATTGTGCGCAAGGTGCGAAGCTATCTGGCCGACATTAATGATGGTTTCAACGAAGTGATTAATGGCATGGGCGTCATTCAGCAGTTTCGCCAGCAGGCCCGTTTTGGCAAGAAACTGGGGGCTTCCAGTCACGCGCATTATGCAGCGAGAATGAAGGCGTTGCGTCTGGAAGGCTTCCTGCTACGGCCGCTGCTGAGCCTGTTTGCCGCGATGGTGCTCTGTGGTTTGTTGATCCAATTTGGTTTCAGCTCGATAGGGTCGGTTGGCGTCGGGGTCCTGTATGCGTTTATCAACTATTTGGGCCGTCTGAATGAACCGTTGATTGAACTGACAACCCAGCAGTCCATGTTGCAGCAGGCGGTCGTTGCCGGCGAGCGTATCTTTGAACTGATGGATGGTACAAAGCAGGGCTACGGCGATGACGAGCGTCCTCTGGCTACCGGGCGCGTCGATATTGATGATGTCTCTTTCTCGTATGGCACAGAAAAGCGTGTACTACAGCATATTTCTCTGACGATACCAGAGCGCGGGTTCGTCGCGCTGGTCGGGCATACGGGCAGCGGAAAAAGTACCCTGGCCAGTTTGCTTATGGGGTATTACACGCCGGATGAAGGAGAAATTCGGCTTGATGGTCGGCCACTCTCTACGCTCTCTCATGCGGTATTGCGCCAAAATGTGGCAATGGTGCAGCAGGATCCGGTTGTGCTGGCGGAGTCCATGTTTGTGAACGTGACGCTGGGGCGCGATATCAGCGAAGAGGCCGTCTGGCGCGTGCTGGAAGTGGTACAACTTGCTGGGCTGGTTCGGGATTTCCCGGAAGGATTGCATACGCGTATTGGTGAGCAAGGGAACAATCTGTCTACCGGACAAAAACAGCTGCTAGCGATTGCGCGAGTACTGGTGCAAACGCCTAAAATCCTGATTCTCGATGAAGCGACGGCAAATATTGACTCGGGTACGGAGCAAGCAGTGCAAAAGGCGTTGCGTATCATCAGGGAACAGACAACCTTGATTATCATCGCGCACCGGCTTTCCACCATTGTGGAGGCTGACACGATCATGGTGCTCCATCATGGGCAAACCGTCGAGCGGGGAACGCATGAGCAACTGCTGCAACAGCAGGGGCGCTATTATCAGATGTATCAATTGCAGCTGGCCGGAGAGGATCTTGCGGCCACCAGCACCGAACCTTGCGTTGTCTGACGCGATTAGGTGTTATTCTGTGGTCTGCACCGCCTGGAGTGGTGCAGACTGACAGTCTGCTCATGGCTTCGCACCATCAGTAAGCATCGTGATTCCGGTTTTTACCCGCACTGCACTGAAAACACCCCTTGCGCACTAAAATAGTGCAATTCTTGCCCAGTTCTTCCTGCATTTCTTTCCCGTTGTGTTTGCTTTTTGTCCTTTCTCATCGTTAAACGCGTTCTCTTTCCTGATTTATGCCAGATAAATCATTTATGGCACACCCTTTGCTTTAGTTATGACGTAGACCTACTTCATAGAGCGCATAATCGAACAAGTGACGGGCGAAAGCCTGAACGTAATGGCTAGGGGGAAGACAAATGAAACTGGTTACTGTGGTGATAAAACCATTCAAGCTGGAAGATGTACGTGAAGCGTTATCTTCTGTCGGCATCCAGGGGCTCACCGTCACTGAGGTGAAAGGATTTGGTCGTCAGAAAGGGCACGCGGAACTCTACCGTGGCGCAGAATACAGCGTTAACTTTTTACCCAAGGTAAAAATTGATATCGCGATTGCTGATGACCAACTGGACGAAGTGATCGATGTTATCAGTAAAGCCGCGTACACCGGAAAAATTGGTGACGGCAAAATTTTTGTCGCCGAGCTGCAAAGGGTTATCCGTATTCGTACGGGTGAAACTGACGAAGCTGCACTTTAACAACACCTAACGTAGATACGTAAATAGGGATGGAAAAATGAAAAAATTACTCTCTTCATTAGGTCTCGGTGTGGCGGCATTACTCCCGTCCTGGGCAATGGCTGCGACACCGACGATTGATAAAGCGGATAACGCTTTTATTATGATTTGTACCGCACTGGTACTCTTTATGACTATACCGGGCATTGCACTGTTTTATGGCGGTCTGATCCGTTCTAAGAACGTTCTGTCCATGATGACGCAGGTGAGCGTAACGTTCGCGATGGTCTGTATCCTGTGGGTGGTTTACGGGTATAGCCTGGCCTTCAGCGAAGGTAACGCTTTCTTCGGTGGTTTCAGCACGTTTATGCTGAAAGGCATCGGAATTGAATCCATTAGCGGTACCTTCTATCAGTTCGTGCACGTGGCGTATCAGGCTTCCTTTGCTTGTATCACCGTTGCGCTGATTGTTGGTGCGATTGCTGAGCGTATCCGCTTCTCTGCTGTGCTGATCTTCGTTGCGCTGTGGCTGACGTTCTCCTACCTGCCGATGACGCACATGGTGTGGGGCGGCGGTTATCTGGCTGCGGATGGCGCGCTGGACTTCGCTGGTGGTACGGTGGTTCACATCAACGCCGCAGTGGCTGGGTTGGTTGGTGCTTACCTGCTGGGCAAACGTGCTGGTTTTGGCAAAGAAGCCTTCAAACCGCATAACCTGCCGATGGTATTTATCGGTACAGCGATTCTGTATATCGGCTGGTTTGGCTTTAACGCGGGTTCCGCCGGTGCCGCGAACGGTATTGCTGCTCTGGCCTTCCTGAACACGGTTGTTGCTACTGCCGCTGCGATTCTGGCATGGGTTGGCGGTGAGTGGATGGTTCGTGGTAAGCCATCTCTGCTGGGCGCGTGCTCTGGTTGTATCGCCGGTCTGGTGGCAATCACGCCAGCGGCGGGTACAGTTGGCGTGGGTGGCGCACTGATCATCGGTCTGGCTGGCGGCGTTGCAGGCCTGTGGGGCGTAACCGTACTGAAAAGATGGCTGCGTGTGGATGACCCGTGTGATGTGTTCGGTGTTCACGGCGTGTGCGGTATCGTTGGCTGTATCCTGACTGGCGTATTCTCTTCGGCTTCACTGGGCGGTACTGGCTATGCAGAAGGCGTGACGATGGCACATCAGGTTTGGGTTCAGTTGTTCAGCGTCATTGTTTGTCTGGTGTGGTCCGGCGTGGTGGCATTCGTTGCCTTCAAAGTAGCAGATATGATTGTCGGCCTGCGTGTGCCTGAAGATCAAGAGCGCGAAGGTCTGGACGTCAACAGCCATGGCGAGAGCGCTTACAACCAGTAAGAGCGCCTACATCAATTAGTAAGAATGCTCAAATACGGTAAACAGGCGTGGGGAAACTCCACGCCTGTTTTATTACCTGTCTTAAACCCTCTCCTTTGAGGTGGTTCTTTTACTTTACGCGGCTGCCGTAAGGTTTATTACTGGCGGCGGCGCATGACGCCTTCCTGCACGCTGGATGCAACCAACACACCTTCCCGAGTATAGAATTGCCCACGAACGAAGCCACGAGCACCGGATGCGGACGTACTTTCCACGGTGTATAACAGCCAGTCATCCAACCGGAAATCACGGTGGAACCACATTGAGTGATCGATTGTGGCGACCTGCATACCCGGTTCTAAAAACCAACGCCATGAGGCTGCAAAGCCGTGAGTAGGAAATTGCAGTCAGACGTATAGCCAAGCAGGTATTGGTGAATACGCTTGTCGTCCGGCAGCGGGCCGCTGGCACGGCACCAGACGTGCCGCACTGGTTCGTCGACTTCGCCTTTCAGTGGGTTATGGAATTTAACCGGGCGCATCTCAATCGGGCTGGCCTGAATAAACTTATCGCGAAAGCGGGGCGGCAGGAGATGCTGCATGTCTTGTGCGATTTCCTGCTCGGATTTTAGCGCTTCTGGCGGTGCAACATCTGGCATCACATTCTGGTGTTCAAACCCTTCTTCATGGCTTTGGAATGACGCCGTCATATAAAAATAGGGCGGCCATTCTGGATGGCACTGACGCGTCTGGCGCTGAAACTGTTGCCATCGCGCAGGTTTTCAACGTCATAAATAATCGGTTTCTGGCTGTCACCGGGCAGCAAAAAGTAGCTGTGGAAAGAGTGAATGTTACGTTCGACGGGAACGGTCTGTTTGGCGGCCGACATGGCCTGACCTACGACTTGCCCGCCAAAGACCTGGCGCAGCCCCAAATCATCGCTTTGTCCGCGAAATAGCCCTTCTTCGAGCTTCTCTAAATGCAGGAGGTCGAGAAGGTGTTGTAGTGGTTGACTCATGGTATCGGCCCCAATGGATGAGAATGGCGAGTTATCTGTTTGTTTTCTAATGTGTAAAATATCTTGCTATGGCTTTTTACTGCAATAAATATGCGGCTTTTGGAAAAATATCGGAATTTTGCACCATCATTATTGTGTTGGGTGAATCATACTATTTATGAGTGCCGGTTTTCGATACCGGTAGTCTGACAATAATAAAGGAGACTGACCGAATGAAATTATGGCATATCTTAGGCGGTATCACGTTATCGATGGCTCTGGCTGCATGTGCACAGAGGAGTGATTATGGCGTTTCTCCTCAAACTGGTGCTCCTGTCACCAGTGTTTCTTCACAGCGTCCGGCTGTTGCGATGCCAGCGGTAACCGGTACGGTGAATATTCGTCAGCGCATTGCACTCCCTCACCACGCAGTGTTAACCGTTACGGTGTCTGATGCATCGCTGGCAGATGCGCCTTCAAAAGTCATTACTCAGCGTGTGACACGAACAGAAGGAAAGCAGGCACCTTTCCAATTCGAGTTACCGTATAACCCGGCTGATATTCAGCCCAACGCACGTATCTTACTCAGTGCAGCAATTGCAATCGATAATCGCATCGTGATGGTGACGGAGAACGTCTTACCGGTCATCAGCAACGGGGTAAATAACGCTGATTTGGTGCTGGTTCCTGTCACTTCTGTTCCTTTACCTGCTAAGAATCAGGATCAATGATATCCAATCCGGCGAGTGAGACCCCTCATATGCTTCAGGGGCAGCCTGCTGCGTCATCTATGGCACCACAGACAACCTGGTAATTCATCTGGATACGCGCCGTTATGGCGCGTATTGCCAGCGATATTTCGCAAGGTCAATCTTTCCCTGACGATTGAAAATAACTCCCTCTGCTTGCAGCGCTGATTTCTGGCGCACATAGTCTCCACCGACCAGCGATATTTCGCCTTTACGATTGATTACCCGATGCCAGGGGAGTTTGCTGTCCTTCGGCAGGCGTTTCAATACTCCTCCTACTTGCCTTGATGCCCTGGGGGAGTCGGCAAGCTGAGCGATGTCGCCATAGGTCGCTATTTTTCCGTAAGGAATGGCCGCGACGATTTGAAAAACGCGCTGGCGGAAATTATCGTTTTCTTCTGACATCAGCGGATGTTCCTGCTGTTCTTAAACCGATTGGGTATCATAGTGGCACAGTGGGGTGGGTAAGAAAACAACGGTTAGTCTGTGTTAGCTTGCAATTGCTTATCCCATCGCCGATAATGCCCACCGCTTTGTGACGCGCTGTCGTTATCAGCGAGCTGTTATAAAGTCGTCAATGGAGGCCCTGTCGGTTCTCCCGCAACACTAACCTGTGGATTCGGTCAGGTCCGGAAGGAAGCAGCCGCAGCAGGAGACGTGTGTGCCGGGATGTAGCTGGCAGGGCCTCCACCATTTCTGCTCTTCTAGAGCCGCTTCATCGTCGCCTTCATCTTTTTCTTTCTGTGCGTAAACCCAACGCTTTTTGCCATACGCCAATTTTCTGCCATAAATCTGCTCTCTGGCATACATAAGATCTGAACTGCTACTTTCAGTTTTACCATTCTTCGTTTCTTCGGAAGGATACCGCGCATCTTTAGCTGGTGGGTAATAATTGCGCCAATTATTACCTCTTCTGTTTTACATCACTGGATATACTATTAGTGATGTTATCGATGCGCTTGTTGTAAATGATAAATGGGGAGGGAATAAACGTAGAGGTATGAGGGGAAATTCATTTTCACTTAATATTAAAAATACAATTTGTTACAACTCTTACTCAATTAATACGCCAAAAGATAATAAAAACAAAGGCCGATAATATTATCGGCGCAGTGTATTAATGTCAGTTTTTGTATACGTTTCGTTGGGAATTAACGGACGTATCGCCATACCGCAGTAGGCACTTTGTCATAAAGTTTGTTCATCGTCAGTTCTGCCAGACGATGATCGGTTGCGGAAAAGAACATCTCCAGTTCGTCATTGGAGAGTTCATACTTGTTTTTTTCAATAACGCGTTCGAGGGTGTCAATGGTTGTGCATTTACGCAAACGCATCAAATAGTCGATTTTTTTCATAATGGCCTATGCAAACAGTACCTGGTGGTTAAAAAATATAAATAAATTATTGCTTAAGTTTTAGCAGGCGTACAGACGTTCTCCCCTGAGAACATTCCGAATAATTTTGCTTTGGACTTCTGCCAGCGCCGCAGTTCAGCATCATTAATACCATAGTTGCTAAACAAGACGTAAGTATCATCCAAATACTTTTCAACCTGCTCTGAAAGCTCACTTTCGTTAGGGTATTTTATTTTAAATGTGAGAATAAACGTAGCGATATGCTCAATAAGTTCATTTAATTGGAGATTGATCGCAGATGTTGGATCATTGACCCAGCCGTGGCTGCTATCGCCTAACGTTGCTATGCTTTCGTCACACAGATTCTCACATAAGAATCTGAGTTGGGCAATATCATAATGTTTTGGTGTGTACTCATCCATATCAATCCCTCCGTTAAGCCGTTATTCAGTGTTACTGCGGTTAACACCTGGTAAACAGGTAGACTGATGAAACTTGCAAGATAAAACGTTAACGCTGTTTCGTATTCATGTTGTGACAGACAGAGCGTTGAGCGATTGTGATTTGTTCCGCAATGAATGAGACAACAGAGATGTTTATACCTCCTACTCTCTACTATGTCGCGAAATAGGGTTGGCGTAAATACCAATCTATCATGACTTAACCTTAAGTATAGCTGTACCATCTTGGTTACGGTTACGTCATTCTATATATGACTATAGCAAAAGCGTTCGTAAAGTTCGCTGATAATAGGTAAGGTTTTCACTGCTATTTATTTTGATTAATCCTCATTTTTTTTGTTGTCACAATGAGCATAGAATAAACTCGTCTGCGGCTTATTTAATTATTTCTATCTGAAAATATGAGAAATGACAGAAGGAATGCGAAGGGATTGTGTAGTGGATAAGCGAGGTTGGTACTGGTTATCTTATTGTTTCAGAAGTTTTTTCATGCGTGCATCCCGTACAGTCTTGTTAACGCCATAACACAGACTGTATCGGGATGGGGTCGAGAAAGATTAACCTTTTTTTTTTTTTCCGCCTTGCACGGCCTTAAAGCGCGGATTGGATTTGCATATAACGTAAACTCGCCCGCGACGACGGACTACAATACAATCCTTGTGACGATTTTTTGCTGAACGCAGCGAACTAAGCACCTGCATTTAATAACCCTCTCTGATTACTTGAAGAAGTTGCCAAAGCGCTGCTGAAAGCGCGCCGTGCTGCCTTCTTTGGAATATTCTTTTTGCTTCCCGGTGTAATAGGGATGCGATGCCGAAGATACGTCAATGGTGACGTAAGGGTAGTTGGTACCCTCCAACTCAATGGTTCGATCGGTTTTAATCGTTGATCCTGTCCTGTAATAAACATCTGCGCTGGTATCATGAAATACCACCGTGCGATAGTCAGGATGAATACCTGCTTTCATATTTGCCTCTTTTGTTATGTTATAACATATGCATTATGTTGCGCTTTTTTGGCATCATGATCAACCATTATGTTGTCTTGAGGCAGCGGTATCCCCTAAGTCACTATAGACACGGATAACGCTGTGAACAGCGTTGTCTGATGCGGGTTAATCATTTGGAAGGGAGAAGGGTGGGGAAATAAAAAAGGCCGCTAGGCGGCCTTTTAGAGTAGATATGTGCGTATGTTCAGTCTTAGTGCGCTGTTGTGTCGTCTACTTTCTTGCCGAAGCGACGGCGGACAACCACAAAGAACACCGGAACGAAGAAGATAGCCAGCACAGTTGCGGTAATCATCCCGCCCATTACGCCAGTACCAACGGCGTTCTGTGCACCGGAACCTGCACCACTACTGATTACCAGCGGCATTACGCCGAGGATAAAGGCCAGTGATGTCATCAGGATTGGGCGCAAACGCATACGAACGGCATCCAGCGTTGCTTCTATCAGTCCTTTCCCTTCTTTTTCCATCAGATCTTTAGCAAATTCGACGATCAATATGGCGTTCTTCGCGGATAGCCCTATGGTTGTCAGCAGGCCCACCTTAAAGTAAACGTCGTTTTCAAGACCTGTCATATTTGCCGCAATCAATGCACCGATGATCCCCAATGGAACAACCAGCATGACGGAGAACGGTATTGACCAGCTCTCATAAAGCGCTGCCAGACATAGGAACACAACAATCAGTGAAATCGCATAGATTGCAGGTGCCTGGTTGCCAGATAACCGCTCTTGATAGGACATACCCGTCCATTCGTAGCCGATACCTTGCGGTAATTGGGTCACGAAATTTTCCATCAATGCCATGGCTTCACCGGTACTCTTACCTGGCGCTGC
Organism: Pectobacterium sp. PL152; assembly: GCA_021907015.1. Taxonomy (GTDB): domain Bacteria; phylum Pseudomonadota; class Gammaproteobacteria; order Enterobacterales; family Enterobacteriaceae; genus Pectobacterium. Next base: position 3,860,837 of record CP091064.1, read on the forward strand.
TTGACCTTGGATCTGCATGGATGGTTGGCCGTTATAACGTTCCAGACGCGGTGAACCATATTCCCAGTGGCTCTGCGTGAATGCAGAGAATGGCACCATTTGTCCGTTGCTACCACGGATGTACCAGTTTTTGATGTCATCCGGTAGCATACGGAAAGGCGCATCGGCCTGAACGTACACTTTCTTCACACGACCGCGATCGATAAAGTCATTTACATAAGAACCACCTAGCGTGGTTGCCAATGTTGAGCTGATATCCGACAGCGACACGCCGAGCGCCTGTGCTTTTTCCTGATCGATATCGAGACGGAACTGCGGTGTATCTTCCATCCCGTTAGGACGAACTTGTATCAGCGTATCAGGGCGTTGTGCCGCCATGCCTAGCAGTTGGTTACGTGCTTCCGTCAGTTTTGCGTGCCCAAGGTTAGCCTGGTCAATCAACTGGAAGTCGAAACCTGTTGCGGTACCCAGCTCGATAATCGCAGGAAGGTTGACTGCGAAAACCATAGCTTCTTTATATTGGCTAAAGGCTGCGTTTGCTCGGCCTGCAATGGCCATAACTTTATTTTCTGCGCCGCTTCGTTCACTCCAGTCACTCAGGCTGGCGAAGGCCAGACCGACATTCTGCCCACGGCCAGAGAATCCGAAACCCGACACCGTAAATACAGATTTAACGTTACTTTTCTCATTCTCGAGATAGTAGTTCGTCATTCTGTCCATGATTTTCTGCGTATTTTCCTGCGTTGCCCCTGAAGGCAACTGAACGATGTTCAGGAGAACACCCTGATCTTCGTCTGGAAGGAAGGACGTCGGCAAACGTAAGAACAGAAAGGCCAGACCGACAACAATCAGCAGATAAATGACCAGATAACGGCCTGTGCTGCGCAGGATATTGGCTACGCTATCGGTGTAGTGATGCGTGCTTTTCTCAAACAGTCTGTTGAACCAGCCGAAGAAGCCTGTTTTCTCGCCGTGGTCGCCTTTAGCAATTGGTTTTAACAGTGTTGCACAAAGCGCTGGCGTCAAAATCAACGCGACCAGCACCGACAGTACCATCGCAGAAACGATGGTGATGGAGAACTGGCGGTAGATTGCCCCTGTGGAACCACCGGTAAACGCCATCGGGACGAATACGGCAGACAGTACCAGTGCAATACCAACCAACGCGCCCTGGATCTGCTCCATAGAGCGTTTGGTCGCTTCTTTAGGCGGCAGACCTTCTTCCGCCATGACACGTTCCACGTTTTCCACAACAACGATGGCGTCATCCACCAGAAGCCCGATGGCGAGCACCATTGCGAACATTGTCAAGGTGTTAATGGAATAACCAAACGCGGAGAGGATGGCAAATGTCCCCAGCAAGACGACCGGCACCGCGATGGTTGGGATCAGCGTGGCACGGAAGTTCTGCAAGAACAGATACATCACAAGGAATACCAGGACGATAGCTTCCACCAGCGTTTTCACTACTTCGTTGATCGAGATCTTAACGAAAGGTGTTGTATCGTACGGGTAAACGACTTTCAGGCCAGCAGGGAAGAACTCTTCTGCTTTTGTCAGTGCCTCTTTTACTGCGGTTGCGGTATCCAGCGCGTTCGCGCCTGTTGCCAATTTGATACCGATACCGGCAGCAGGTTTACCATTGAAACGGGCTATAACGTCATAGCCTTCTGCGCCCAGCTCAACGCGTGCGACATCTTTAAGGCGAACCTGTGAACCATCAGCGTTGACTTTCAGCAGTATTTTAGAAAATTCTTCTGCTGAATTCAGGCGAGTCTGCGCAATGATCGAGGCATTCAATTGTTGGCCGGGAACCGGTGGTGCGCCCCCCAATTGTCCTGCGGCGATCTGGTTGTTTTGAACCCGAATTGCCGCGGTGACATCAGTTGCGGTTAACTGATAGTTGTTCAGTTTGTTCGGATCCAGCCAGATACGCATGGCGTACTGAGAACCAAACAGCTGAGCGTCACCGACACCAGATGTACGGCTGATAGGGTCTTTAACGTTAGCGGCCACATAGTCAGCGATATCTTCCTGTGACATTTTACCGTCTTCACTGATGAAGGCGGCTACCATGAGGAAGCTGCTACTGGATTTCTGGACGTTAACCCCTTGCTGCTGTACTTCCTGCGGCAGCAGTGGCATGGCCAGTTGCAGTTTATTCTGCACCTGAACCTGCGCGATGTCCGGATCCGTACCAGCCTCAAACGTCAGCGTAATCTGAACCGTACCGGAAGAGTCACTGCTTGATGACATATACATCAGGTTATCGATACCGTTCATATTCTGTTCGATAACCTGCGTCACGGAATCTTGCAGCGTTGATGCATCGGCCCCTGGATAAGTTGCTGTTACGTCAATCGCGGGTGGTGCGATCGTTGGATACTGGGCAATCGGTAATTTAACAATTGCCAGCAACCCCGTCAGCATCACCATGATGGCGAGTACCCATGCAAAAATGGGTCGATCTATAAAAAACTTAGCCATGAATTATACCGGCTCCTGTTAGAACGTCTTAAGACTTCGCGGGTTCTGCTGGCGCTTGCTGTGCCTGCTGATTTTCTTGAGCGACTTCTTTAGTTTTCACCTGTGCACCAGGTCTGATTTTTTGCAGACCCGTAACAATAACGCGATCGCCCGCTTTCAAGCCTTCGGTAACCAACCATTTGTCACCAATTGCTTTACTGGTTGTAAGCGTACGGGGTTCCACTTTATCGCCTTCCCCAACTACCATCGCGGTAGCCTGGCCACGCGGGTCGCGAGTAACACCCTGCTGCGGCACTAATAAGGCCGTCGGGTTAACGCCGGAATCGAGACGTGCGCGTACAAACATACCAGGAAGCAGGTTGTGCTGTGGGTTAGGGAAAATGGCGCGCAGCGTGATGGAGCCGGTGGTTTCATCTACCGTGACATCAGAGAATTCCAATGTACCTGCCTCGGTATATTCAGTACCGTTTTCCAGCAGCAGGCGGACATTGGCTTTGCCTGCACTTTGTTTCAGCGTGCCGTTTTCCAGCTCTCTTTTTAGTTGCAGGAAATCGTTGCTGGACTGTGTGACGTCAACATAGATCGGATCAAGCTGTTGCACGGTCGTTAATGCCGTCGCTTGCCCGGTTGCCACCAAGGCGCCTTCCGTTACCGTGGATTTACCTACGCGGCCTTCGATAGGTGAACTGACTTTGGTGTAAGCCAGATTGATTTGTGCGGTGTCTACCGCTGCTTTGGCAGCCTGAACGGCCGCATCAGCCTGACGAGAAGTGGCAACGGCCTGATCGTAATCCTGCTTGCTGACGTAGTTGGTGCCCAACAGCGGTTTATAGCGGTTAACGGTCAGACGGGCAATTTCAGCCTGGGCCTGGGCCTGAGCGAGTGACCCTTTAGCGCTGTTGTAGCTTGCCTGATAGGTCGCAGGATCGATTTGATACAGCGATGCACCGGCTTTAACGTCAGATCCTTCAACGAAGTTGCGCTTGAGGACAATACCGCCAACCTGCGGGCGAACCTCGGCAATGCGGTAAGCACTTGTACGGCCCGGCAGCTCGGTCATGACATTCAGTGCTTCCGTTTTTAACGTGACAATACCCACTTCAGGCATCTGCTGCTGTGCGCCGCCTTGCTGATTATTGCCGCCATCACATCCTGCGAGCATTAAGCCGCCAGAAAGCATCAGAACTGCCGCCAGAGGCGTTAGCCTTCTGTTTTTGTTCATAGATAAACCTCAAGTGTCCGATTTGAAATTGACCAATGGATCACAAGCCCAAAAACCCATTGCTGCTATAGTCTTATGTTCGTGCTATGTTACATACATACTTGAATGTATGTAAATCTCACTTTCCTTCAAATACAGCGTTATGGCACGAAAAACCAAATTATCATGGCACGAAAAACCAAAGAACAGGCTCAGGAAACCCGACAACAGATACTGGATACCGCGTTAAGAGTGTTCTCTGAGCATGGTGTGTCTGCGACTTCATTGTCCGACATTGCGACTGCTGCTGGTGTGACCCGCGGTGCTATTTATTGGCACTTTAAGAACAAGGCCGAAATTTTCGATGAGATCTGGGCGCTGGCAGAGTCAAAAATCAGTGAGTTTGAAATAGAGTATCAGACAAAATTCCCTGATAATCCACTCCGCGTAATGCGTGAATTATTGATTTATATGCTGCGTTTAACGGTTAGTGATACTCACTGGCGATCCATTATGGAGATCGCTTTTCACAAATGTGAGTTTGTCGGTGAAATGTTGCAATCGTATAATGCGCGCAAAGAGCTTTATCTTTCCTGCTATGTCGATATTGAAGAAAATCTGATTAAGTGCATTCATATGGGCATGTTGCCGACGGACATTCATCCACGCCGAGCAGCGATTGCGCTGCGTGCCTATTTTTCCGGCGTGATGGAGAACTGGCTATTCATGCCGGAAAGTTTCGATCTCGATCAGGAGGCTCCGGCACTGGTGGATGCCTTTATCGATATGCTGCATTTTAGCACGGCGCTGCGTAAACCCGCTGTGTAAGCCGTCGCTGCACGGCGCTAATGCCTCTTATCACTTAAGTGACTTCTCCTTGATAGAGAGTTCAACGTCACTCTCCTCTTGTGAGCGCTTTTTCTCAAAATCGGTACGTACAATCTCCAGCGCAGCCAGCGCGATACGTGGTTCGATCTGGTTTTCTTCCAGCAACATAATCAAATCGACCGCTAGCTTGATTTCGGGTGGGGCATTTTCAAGTGACATAACGTCATTCCTCTTTTTCCTCGGCGAGCCTCTGCGCTATAGCCCTTGTTCCCGGCGTTCGATCTGACGCTCCAGTCGCGACAACGCCTGACGGCAGCGCGATAGTCGGCCTTCCAGCGCCGCCAGCTCTTTTGTAACCGCTGTTGCTCGCTGAAAAGCGTCTGCGTGATGAGCAGACTTTCTCTATCTTGAATCATGGAGAGCAAACGGCGTTCATAATCCTGATGTTCTGCCAGTTTGTGGTACACATCTTCCGGTGGCGGGGCGGCATGTTGCTCTTGCCTGCGTAATGATTGCGTTGCCAGTTCGCGCTGTAGTGCGGCTATCTGGCTGACCAGTTTTTCTGCCAGAAATGCTACGCGTTCGGTGCGTTGCTCGGCGACCAGCTGTTTTATTGCATGCAAATTTTGCTCAACTTCGGCGCGATAATCCCGTAGTCGGGTGCCGTAGCTGCTAAAAAGCTGGCGATCGAAGCGCGATTGCGGCACGGCTTTATCCGCCAGCGGTTCGAGTTCTTTCGCCAGCGTAGTAATTTGTTGTTCAAGCGCCTGCAGCAATCGGTGCGTATTCACGGGTTTCCCTTACGGTAAGGCTGATGATTCAGCGAGTCGGTGCGTGGTGTATCGATAATCGTCAGCCAACATCGCCTTAATACACTGCATGAGGATATCTTAACTAATCCATCAGGCAAGGTGGTGATAAAGTGTGATGGACATTGTCGTAGACAAGACATATTGAGTAGACAAGACATATTGGTAGCGAACAAAGCATAAAGGTGAATATGTATCGCGTGTTGCTGATTATATTAGGGTGGGTTTCCGTTGTGCTGGCAACATTGGGTGTCGTGTTGCCTTTATTACCGACCACGCCTTTCTTGTTACTGGCCGCCTGGTGTTTTGCCCGTTCGTCTCCGCGTTTCCACGACTGGCTATTATACCGTTCTTGGTTTGGCAGCTATTTGCGCCATTGGCAGCAACATCGGGCACTGCCGCCGGGAGCAAAATGGAAGGCGGTTACCATGATTCTGTTAACGTTCGCACTTTCGCTCTGGCTGGTCAAACTGGTTTGGGTCAGGATCTTGCTATTGGTCATTTTGGCTATTTTGTTGACCTTCATGCTTCGTTTACCCGTGCTTGATCCAGAACAACAAACGCAGGGCGCGAATCCGAAAAGATAGCGTAAGCGGCGATCCTGTGACGGAAATACAAAAAATACGCACCCAGAGTGTGGATAGTTGCATTTGTCCGTCACTTTGACTAGATTTGACCGTTTTCGTGCACGGGTCGCCATTTTCCTCTTTGTCATAATGCCTCTTCATCATGCCATATGATGATGAAAGCCTTGTGGTGACCGGCATTTGTATGTTCAGAACGTTTTATCAGGCACAACTATGATGACCGTAACAGCGCAGCAGCAGGCAGAATTAATTAAAAACAGTATCAAAAGCATCCCCGATTATCCGAAGCCGGGCATACTGTTCCGTGATGTCACCAGCCTGCTGGAAGATCCTGTGGCCTATGCGGCCAGTATTGAGATGCTGGCGAACCGTTACCGCAACAGCGGCGTGACGAAGGTTGTCGGTACGGAAGCGCGTGGTTTTCTGTTTGGCGCACCGGTTGCTTTAGCGCTGGGCGTGGGTTTTGTTCCCGTGCGTAAACCGGGCAAGCTGCCACGTCCGACGATCAGCGAAAGCTATGAACTCGAGTATGGTTCCGATACGCTGGAAATCCATTCAGATGCGATCTCTGCTGGCGATAATGTGCTGGTGATCGACGATCTGCTGGCAACGGGCGGTACGCTTGAAGCGACGGTGAAATTGATTCGTCGTCTGGGTGGTTCGGTCAACGATGCCGCTTTTATCATTAATTTGTTCGATCTGGGCGGCGAGCAACGCCTGACCGAGATGGGTGTCACCTGCTATAGTCTGGTTGACTTCCCCGGACATTAATCATAACAGTCTCGCCGATAGCGGCGTGGCTGTGTTAGCATGATCGCCTCAATAACTCGACTGTTGCGGTATTGATGAGCTATCAGGTTCTTGCCCGTAAGTGGCGTCCCCAAACCTTTACCCACGTTGTCGGTCAGGAACATGTCCTGACCGCGCTGGCTAACGGCCTTTCCCTAGGCAGAATCCATCACGCTTATTTGTTTTCTGGCACCCGTGGCGTCGGGAAGACGTCGATTGCCCGTTTGCTGGCAAAAGGGCTGAACTGTGAACAGGGCGTGACGGCAACGCCGTGTGGTCAGTGCGATAACTGCCGCGAAATCGAACAGGGCCGTTTTGTCGATTTGATCGAAATCGATGCCGCGTCTCGTACTAAAGTAGAAGATACGCGCGATCTGCTGGATAACGTGCAGTACGCCCCCGCGCGTGGACGATTTAAGGTGTACCTGATTGACGAAGTACACATGCTATCGCGCCACAGCTTTAATGCGCTGCTGAAAACGCTGGAAGAACCGCCTCCGCACGTTAAATTTCTGCTGGCGACCACCGATCCGCAGAAACTGCCAGTGACCATTCTGTCACGCTGCCTGCAATTTCACCTCAAAGCGCTGGATGTTGAACAGATTCGCGCGCATCTGGAACAGGTATTACAGGCAGAAAATCTCGTCAGCGAACCCCGAGCGCTGCAGCTTCTGGCACGTGCTGCCGATGGAAGTTTGCGTGATGCGCTGAGCCTGACCGATCAGGCCATTGCTATGGGGCAGGGGCAGGTCACGACCGCTTCCGTCAGCCAAATGCTGGGCACGCTGGACGATGAACAACCGCTGGCACTCATTGAGGCGCTGGCGAAAGGCGATGGTGCGCAGGTCATGTCGCTGTTAGATCAGGTCGCGGCACGGGGTGTGGACTGGGAATCGCTGCTGGTAGAAACCCAGACGCTGTTACACCGCATTGCTATGGTTCAACTGCTGCCTGCGGCGTTGGGTGATGATTACGCGGCCGTTGAAGCCCGTATGCGAGATTTAGCGCGTGCGCTGCCGCCAGCGGATGTGCAGCTTTATTACCAGACGATGTTAATTGGCCGCAAAGAGCTGCCTTTCGCGCCAGATCGGCGGATGGGCGTTGAAATGACGCTACTGAGAGCGCTGGCGTTTCATCCCAGTCAGATTATCGCTGAACCGGTAGCGCCCGTTCAGGTTGCACAAGCGCCAGCTATTCAACCCGCTGTGCCGCAGGCCGTTGCCACGGCATCGACGAGGGCCCGTACACCAGCACCGCAGAACAGTGAACCTCCGGCTGACGTGCTGACGCCATCGTATTCGCCCGAACCACCGCTGGATGCATCCGCGTATGCGCCGCCGTTAGGAGAACCGCCTGCTTCAAGCGGTTCTCCTGAGCAGTATGGTGAGAGTGAACTGCCTGATGCGACGTCCCAACTGCTACAGGCGCGCAGTCAGCTACTGCGAAAACAGGGGAGTACGCCACCAAAAAGGCTGAACCGGCAGCGTCTGACAACACGCGGCCGGCAACCTCAGCGCTGGAGCGATTAGCTTCTGTGACTGAGCGCAGCATTCAACGGCAAAACGCGAAAACGTCTCCTTCTGAGCCTAAAAACCGGAAGCGTATCGTTGGCGGGCGCAAAAAAGTCGATGAAGAAAAGGTCGATGTGGCGACGCCAAAAGCGCTGCGTTCGGCGTTAGAACACGAAAAACGCCGGAACTGGCAGCACGGCTGGCGGAAGAGTCACTGGAGCGGGATGCCTGGGCAGCGGAAATCCATCGCCTGACGCTGCCAAAGCTGGTACAACAGCTGGCACTTAATGCGTTTAAAGAGAGCGAAGAGGCGGGCAAAGTCCATCTGCATCTGCGTTCATCCCAGCGGCACTTGAATTCTCCAGCGGCGCAAAAGACGCTGGCGGACGCATTGACGGCTCACTACGGGCATCCTGTAGAATTATTGATTACTGAAGACGACAATCCAGCGGTGCGGACGCCGTTGGAGTGGCGTCAGGCTATCTATGAAGAGAAACTGGCGCAGGCGCGTCAGTCGATTCTGGCCGACACAACGATTCAAACGCTGCGGCGTTTCTTTGATGCGGAACTGGACGAAGAAAGTATCCGCCCTGTTTAACCGCTGCGAGTGCGCAGCCCGACGTGATAGAGAGAAAACTATGTTTGGTAAAGGTGGAATTGGCAACCTGATGAAGCAAGCCCAGCAGATGCAGGAAAAAATGCAGCAGATGCAGGAAGAAGTGGCGAATCTGGAAGTCACGGGCGAATCGGGCGCGGGTCTGGTGAAAATTACGATCAACGGTGCGCATAACTGCCGTCGTGTTGAGATCGATCCAAGCCTGATGGAAGACGATAAAGAGATGCTGGAAGATCTGATCGCTGCGGCGTTCAACGATGCTGCTCGCCGTATCGCGGAAACGCAGAAAGAGAAAATGGCAGCGGTTTCCAGCGGCATGCAACTGCCGCCAGGCTTCAAGATGCCGTTCTGATGCAGACCAGTCCGCTTCTTGAATCATTGATGGAAGCGCTGCGCTGCCTGCCGGGCGTTGGGCCCAAATCGGCACAGCGCATGGCGTTTCAACTGCTGCAACGTAACCGCAGCGGCGGTATGCGTTTGGCACAGGCGTTGACGCGGGCGATGTCCGAAATCGGCCACTGTAGCGATTGCCGGACATTCACTGAACAGGACGTTTGTGCGATTTGTTCGAATCCGCGCCGCCAGCAAAACGGGCAGATTTGCGTGGTGGAAAGTCCGGCGGATATTCAGGCTATCGAACAGACGGGGCAGTTTGCTGGCCGTTACTTTGTGCTGATGGGGCATTTATCGCCACTTGATGGCATTGGCCCGGACGATATCGGTTTGGGGCGGCTGGAAGAGCGCCTGCAGGTGGAATCGATCAACGAAGTGATTCTAGCAACCAACCCGACGGTAGAAGGCGATGCTACGGCGAACTATATCGCTGAACTGTGTGCGCAACACGGTGTGATGGCCAGCCGTATTGCCCACGGTGTTCCCGTTGGCGGCGAGCTGGAAATGGTTGACGGCACAACGCTGTCCCATTCACTCGCGGGACGCCAGCCTTTCCGGTTTTAATCTGTCGGCTGCCAGCGTCATTATCTGGCAGCCGCAGTCTTGCTTTCCCTCTCATCGCACCGTTTTCTTTTTCCGCTGAAATTTACCCCTTGAAATCACCCTGGTTTATCCCCACTTGCTACTTATCGTCAGTTTAATCAGCCTGAATAATATTAGGATTGAGGTAAGCAACAATGAGTATGAAAGGCCAAGAAACTCGCGGGTTCCAGTCCGAAGTTAAGCAACTCCTGCATTTGATGATCCATTCGCTCTATTCCAATAAAGAAATTTTTCTGCGTGAATTGATTTCCAATGCCTCCGATGCGGCAGACAAATTACGTTTCCGTGCGCTGTCCGCACCGGAACTGTATGCGGGCGATGGCGACCTGCGTGTGCGGGTGTCTACGGATAAAGAAAAACGCACGCTGACGATTTCTGATAACGGCATCGGCATGAGCCGTGATGAAGTGATTGATAATCTCGGTACGATTGCGAAATCTGGCACCAAGGCGTTTCTGGAATCCATGGGTTCCGATCAGGTTAAAGATAGCCAACTGATTGGCCAGTTCGGTGTGGGCTTCTACTCTGCCTTTATCGTGGCGGATAAAGTGACTGTGCGTACCCGTGCTGCGGGCGCGAATGCCGATCAAGGCGTGTACTGGGAGTCTGCCGGGGAAGGCGATTACACCATCGCCGACATCACCAAAGACGATCGCGGTACGGAAATTACTCTGCATCTGCGTGAAGGTGAAGACGAGTTCTTGGATGACTGGCGTGTGCGTTCCGTCATCAGCAAATATTCTGACCATATCGCGCTGCCGGTAGAAATCGAATCTCAGACAGAAAGTGAAGAAGAAGGCGGCGAGTCCACGGTTAGCTGGGAGAAAATTAACAAGGCGCAGGCCCTGTGGACTCGCAGTAAATCTGAAGTCAGCGATGATGAGTACAACGAATTCTATAAGCATATCTCCCATGACTTTACCGATCCGCTGAGCTGGAGCCACAACCGTGTGGAAGGTAAGCAGGAATACACCAGCCTGCTTTATATCCCTGCTCGTGCACCGTGGGACATGTGGAACCGCGATCATAAACACGGCCTGAAATTGTACGTTCAGCGCGTTTTCATTATGGATGACGCCGAACAGTTCATGCCGAACTACCTGCGTTTTGTTCGCGGCCTGATTGATTCCAACGATCTGCCGCTGAACGTTTCCCGTGAGATTCTGCAGGACAGCCGTGTGACGCAAAATCTGCGTAATGCGCTGACTAAGCGTGTGCTGCAAATGCTGGATAAGCTGGCGAAAGACGACGCGGAAAAATACCAGACGTTCTGGCAGCAGTTTGGTCTGGTGCTGAAAGAAGGCCCGGCGGAAGACGGCAGCAACCGTGAAGCGATTGCGAAACTGCTGCGTTTTGCTACCACGCAATCCGACAGCTCTGCGCAGACGGTGTCGCTGGAAGATTACGTTAGCCGGATGGTGGAAGGTCAGGACAAGATCTACTACATCACCGCGGACAGCTATGCGGCAGCGAAGAGCAGCCCACATCTGGAGCTGTTCCGTAAGAAAGGTATCGAGGTATTGCTGTTGTCCGAGCGCATTGACGAGTGGATGATGAGCTACCTGACCGAGTTTGACGGTAAATCCTTCCAGTCTGTCAGCAAGGCCGATGAGGCGTTGGACAAGCTGGCTGACGAAGAAAACGAGGAACAGAAAGAAGCACAGAAAGCGCTGGAGCCGTTCGTTGAGCGTGTGAAAACCCTGCTGGGTGAGCGTGTTAAAGACGTGCGTTTCACCTACCGTTTGACCGATACGCCTGCGATTGTCGTGACGGATGCGGACGAGATGAGCACGCAGATGGCGAAACTGTTCGCCGCAGCGGGCCAACAGGCACCGGAAGTGAAGTACATTTTTGAACTGAACCCGGAACACGCGTTAATTAAACGTGCCGCTGACGTTTCTGATGAAGCGGAGTTTGGCGAGTGGGTTGAGCTGCTGCTGGATCAGGCTCTGCTGGCCGAACGTGGGACGCTGGACGATCCGAACCTGTTCATTCGTCGTATGAATCAGCTGTTAAGCGCCTGATAGTGATACCTTCCAGACCCCGGTGTTAACCGGGGTCTTTCCCCCGATTTTTACGCTTCCTTGCGTTATTGAACGTTTCCTCGTCTACACTAAATGGCAACATTGGGTAGAGGACAAACCGAATTTTTAGGTATCTGGCTTTTTTTCATCTGCCTACGCGTTGCTGAAGCGAGCCCGTTCCTTGAGCATAAGCGTCTGGAATGGTATGGTTTAGCGTTTTTCAAATTTATTTTATAAATATTACATAGCAAGGGGATTTACGCGATGCGTATTATTCTGCTGGGCGCTCCGGGCGCAGGCAAAGGTACTCAGGCTCAATTCATCATGGAAAAATACGGTATTCCGCAGATTTCCACGGGTGACATGCTGCGTGCTGCGGTAAAAGCGGGTACTGAATTGGGCAAACAGGCTAAAGAAATCATGGACGCAGGTAAACTCGTCACTGATGAACTGGTCATTGCTCTGGTTAAAGAACGCATCGCCCAGGACGATTGCCGTAACGGTTTTCTTCTGGATGGCTTCCCACGCACCATTCCACAAGCTGATGCCATGAAAGAAGCAGGTATCAATGTGGATTACGTTATCGAATTCGCCGTTCCTGACGAACTGATCATCGATCGTATCGTTGGTCGTCGCGTGCATGCGGCGTCCGGTCGTGTCTATCACGTAAAATTCAATCCGCCTAAAGTTGAAGGCAAAGACGACGTGACAGGTGAAGATCTGAGCATTCGTAAGGACGATCAGGAAGATACCGTGCGTAAACGTCTGGTTGAGTACCATCAGCAGACCGCGCCACTGGTTTCTTACTATCAGAAAGAAGCGGATGCGGGTAACACACGTTATTTCAAAGTGGAAGGCACGCGTAAAGTGGAAGAAGTGCGCGCAGAACTGGAAACGATTCTGGGCTAATTTTTCGCTGCGAGTCCCACCTTGTCACAGAAATGCCAGACTACCGTCTGGCATTTTTCGTTCTGAAATCCTCACTGACTTGGTTTCCTCTATTGATAGCATCGGTGTTATCCCTAGTATCTACCCGTATTTGTTTAGCTTTTTTTCGCTACAATATACCCGTCATACTTCAAGCTGCATGTTCGTTGGCTTCCCTTGCTCACCCCAGTCACTTACTTGTGTAAGCTCCTGGGGATTCGTGCGGTTGCCGCCTGCCTGCAACTCGAATTATTTAGGGTATAGACACTTGATGTTACGCACGGGCGGGCTGAAAGAAGGCCTGCTTCTCCATGAAAGGAAGACGGCGATGAAACAAGAGAAATACGGTGTGCTGATGGTGAACTTAGGGACACCCGATGCGCCGACGCCGCAGGCGGTAAGGCGCTATCTGGCTGAGTTTCTAAGCGATCGACGCGTGGTGGATACGCCGCGTCTGCTATGGTGGCCGTTACTGCGCGGTATCATCCTGCCAACCCGCTCGCCGCGGGTGGCGAAGCTCTATCAATCGGTGTGGATGGAGGGCGGATCGCCGCTGTTGGTGATTAGCCGTCGACAGCAGCAGGCGCTGGCCGCACGAATGCCGGAAACGCCTGTTGAGCTGGGCATGAGCTATGGTTCGCCCAGCCTGCGTTCAGCGCTGGATAAATTGTTGGCGCAGGGCGTAACGCAGCTGGTGGTCTTGCCGATGTATCCGCAATATTCCTGCTCAACAACCGCAGCGGTGTGGGATGGGCTCGCGGCACAGCTGCGTGATAATCGTCAACTGCCTGCGATTCGCTTTATCCGCGATTACGCCGAGCATCCTGCTTATATTGCGGCGCTGAAGCACCGTGTCGAGCAGTCTTTTGCCGAACATGGTGAACCGGACAGGTTAGTGATCTCTTATCACGGTATCCCCGTGCGGTATGCCAATGAAGGAGACGACTATCCGCAACGCTGTCGGGCGACCACGGAGGCGCTGATTGCTGCGCTGGGGCTGCCGGAAGGGAAAGTGATGATGACCTTCCAGTCGCGTTTTGGCCGTGAACCCTGGCTGACGCCGTACACGGATGAAACTATGCAGGGGGCTGCCCGCGCAGGGCGTTAAACATATTCAGATTATGTGCCCGGGTTTTGCGGCTGACTGTCTGGAGACGTTGGAAGAGATTCAGGAACAGAACCGTGAAATTTTCCTGCATGCAGGCGGAGAGGCTTTCCACTATATTCCTGCGCTCAATGACGATCCGCTGCACATCGATCTGCTGGAACAGCTAGTGAGTAAAATAGAGTAGGGACGAGGTTGCCTTGTCTGGTGATGTTTAAAGGCATGGCGCACAGCGTAAAAAAATGGCGGGCAAATTAAGCCCGCCATTTTTGTCTCTAACGTGTAGCTATTTAGATAGGGCACGCCTGAGGTGCAGGAGGAGGTCATCCAACTTCAGCAACGTGATCATGCTATTGGCGATTTCCCGCTCGCCCATGACCACCTCGTTGGCTCCGTGCTCGGTAATGTAGCTGACTTCATCGTCGTAGTGCGCGCGGGCGATAATCTCCAGATCGGCACGTTTCTCACGGGCTGCCGCGACGATTTCCCCGGCTTCATAGCCGTTCGGAATCGTCAGCAATAACCAGCGGGCACAGTCCAGACGCGCAATGTCCATGATTTCAGGTTTGGTCGCGTTACCCAATACCGCTTTAATGCCCTGTTCACGCAAGGCATCAACGCGGGTACGGGAATTCTCAATGACCACGATGGGAATACCAGCCTGATGGAGCTTGGCACCAATCAGGCTACCCACGCGACCATAGCCGACCAGCAGCGCATGGTTGCACATATCGACAGGAATCTGTTTCTCTTCCTCAATCGCTTCTTCCACGATCTGCTCTTCAATGGTTTCATGCTTCGCCAGATAGCGCTCAAGCAGCGTAAACAGCAGCGGGTTTATCATGATGGAGAGGATGGCACCAGCCAGCACCAGATTCCGTCCCTCTTCGGACAGCAGCCCCAACACAATGCCGAGCCCGGCCAGAATAAAGGCAAACTCTCCGATCTGCGCCAGGCTGGCGGAAATCGTTAGTGCCGTTCGTCTTGAGTGACCAAAGAGTCGAACCAGCACGAAAGCGGCGGCTGACTTACCGAACACGATAATAGCCAGCGTGATCAGCACGGAAATGGGGTCGTTCAGCAGGATCATCGGATCAAACAGCATACCGACAGAAACGAAGAACAGGACGGCGAAAGCATCGCGCAGCGGCAGCGTATCGTGTGCCGCACGCTGGCTAAGTTCTGATTCGTTCAGTACCACGCCAGCGAAGAATGCGCCCAGCGCAAAGGAGACATCAAACAGTTTCACTGCGCCGAAGGCGATACCCAGCGCCATGGCTAACACCGCCAGCGTGAAAAGCTCGCGTGAACCGGTGCTGGCGCTTTTTGCCAACACCCACGGCACCAGACGGCGACCGACGACAATCATCAGGGTGATAAACGCAATCACTTTACCGATGGTCCAGGCCAGATCGGTCAGCAGTTTGCTGGTGTCGGCATGCTCAGCGCCGATCATGTCACCGAAGGCTGGCAGCAGAACCAGCGTCAGCACCATCGCCAGATCTTCCACAATCAGCCAGCCGATGGCGATTTGACCGCGTTGGCTATCAATAAGCTGTCGTTCCTCCAGCGCGCGTAGCAGAACAACGGTACTGGCGGTAGACAGACAGAGGCCAAAAACCAGGCCGCTCGCCAGGCTCCAGCCCAGCATGGAGGATAATCCCATTCCAAGCAGCGTCGCCACGGCAATCTGGGCTATTGCGCCAGGAATGGCGATGGACTTTACCGCCATAAGGTCTTTCAGCGAGAAGTGCAGGCCGACGCCAAACATCAGCAGGATGACGCCAAGTTCGGCCAGTTCTGAGGCCAGTGACGTATCGGCGACAAAACCAGGGGTAAAAGGACCGACAAGTACGCCTGCGGCAAGGTAACCAACAAGGGGAGAGATTCGCAGGCGGTTTGCCAGAATGCCAAGGAGGAAGGCAAGAACCAGCCCTCCAGCGATAGTAGAAATTAGCGGTGTTGCAGCATGCATCCCAACTCCTTGTGCCATAGGTGAAACATAATTGAGCGGATTTACCCTTCTTGCCTTGACGCTACAGCGTGGTTAGCGGCGCTACGTACCCTTATCACTCTTATATATGTATCGAAAAGCGTATTGGATCCGTTCGTTTGCTGTCTGGCTGCAACGCCAATTATTCTGGGTATACACAAATTCTATTGCATATAGCGAAATGTTGCTTGGGTAAAAGTGGTATTTTATGAAAAATATCAGTTTCTCCAGCTAAAGGTAGTGTAACACAGATTTCGGTATGGTTTCTCGCGATAAGCATTGATAAACATGCGTAATTATTCTGATAGCGTGATGTTATTGGCGCTAATGCCTTACTGCTTTTCTGTGTATTCAGCGGAATAATTTTATCCACCGGGGTAAAACGCCGGAAAATAGAGGATAAACGGTGTGTTGCCAGGTTATTCCGGTGAAGTATCCATATTAGCAAGAGTTCGTGACGGCACGACGACAGCATCGGGTCAGCGAGCTATCACTAGAGCGGCTATACCTCATCTGATTTTGTCGACTATCGCACATTGCTAACGGACGGGGCGAATGTGCTTCGCGCATTGTTCATCTTGCTGTGCTAATTTGTGTAGTGAATTTCTCAGTGGTTCCACTGGGTCTTTAAAATAAACGGAGATTTATCATGCGCTTTTCAATAAAAGTTCTGGGATGTGCGATGGCGGTATCGCTGGCGCTAACGCCTGTTATGTCAATGGCTTGGGAGAAAGATAAAACATACGCCATCACCATTTTGCATACGAATGATCACCACGGGCACTTCTGGCATAACGACCACGGCGAATATGGGCTGGCGGCGCAAAAAACGCTGGTCGATCAGATTCGTCAGGAAGTGGCGAGTAAAGGTGGCAGCGTACTGCTGCTTTCCGGCGGTGATATTAATACTGGCGTGCCTGAGTCCGATTTACAGGATGCGGAGCCCGATTTTCGTGGTATGAACATGGTTGGCTATGATGCGATGGCGCTTGGCAACCACGAATTTGATAATCCGCTGTCTGTCCTGCGTCAGCAGGAAAAATGGGCAAAATTCCCGCTGTTATCGGCCAATATCTACCAAAAAAGCACCAATGAACGCTTATTTAAGCCTTATGCTCTGTTCGACAAGCAAGGTGTGAAAATCGCGGTTATCGGCCTGACAACGGACGATACGGCCAAATTAGGCAATCCTGAGTATTTTACCGATATCGAATTCCGTAATCCTTCTACGGAAGCGAAGCAGGTTGTTGAGCAATTGCGTAAGAGCGAAAAGCCAGATGTGATTATTGCTGCGACGCACATGGGACACTATGACGATGGTAATCATGGTTCCAATGCTCCGGGCGATGTAGAAATGGCGCGTAGCCTGCCTGCTGGATATTTGGACATGATTGTCGGGGGACACTCGCAGGATCCGGTCTGTATGGCGCAGGAGAATAAAAAACAGGTGGATTATGTGCCGGGTACGCCTTGTGCTCCCGATCGTCAGAACGGCACCTGGATTGTGCAAGCACATGAGTGGGGAAAATATGTTGGCCGTGCTGATTTCACATTCCGCAATGGTGAATTGAAGCTTGAGCATTACCAGCTGATTCCAATCAACCTGAAGAAAAAGGTAGAAAAGGACGGTAAGACCGAACGTGTTTTCTATACGCAGGAAATCACGCAGGATGCTGACGTCATGAAAATGCTAACGCCGTTCCAGGAGAAAGGACAGGCGCAACTGGGCATCAAGATCGGTAGTGTGAAAGGCAAACTGGAAGGCGATCGCAATCAGGTGCGTTTCCGTCAGACCAATCTGGCACACGTGCTGTTGTCGGCACAGCTTGAGCGTGCAGGGGCAGATTTTGCCATTATGAGCGGCGGTGGCGTACGTGACTCGATTGAATCAGGCGATATCACCTATAAAGATGTCCTTAAGGTTCAGCCGTTTGCCAATACGCTGGTTTATGTGGATATGAAAGGCAGCGATGTCGAGAAATATCTGGCCGTTGCAGCGAATAAAAAGGTGGACTCCGGCGCCTATGCACAATTCCTCAACGTCAGCCTGACGGCGGATGGACAGGGCGTACAGAACGTGAAAATTAAAGGTGAGCCGTTGCAGGCAGACAAAGTCTACCGCATGGCAACGCTGAACTTTAATGCGATGGGCGGTGATGGCTACCCGCGTCTTGATAACCTGCCGGGCTATGTGAACACCGGTTTTGTCGATGCTGAAGTGCTGAAGCAATATATCGAGAAGCATTCTCCGCTGGATGCGGAAGCCTACGCACCGAAAGGTGAGATCGTTTATAAATAATGGATAGTGATGGCGGTTTTTGTCTCTAGTGCTGATGACTGAAACCGCCATTTTTTCTGGGACGAGTTCTTAGTGGCTGTGCGGCATTTAGCCCTTTCATTGCAAAAATGAATTGAATCTAATTTGCTGATTTAATTGATTAAATAATCTTATGTTTAGTAAAGCGCTTTAAAATAACAGACCCGCCAAATACGCGATACTCCTGATGCACCCTCACTAACGGAGTAGTCGGTACTATGAAAAACGTAAATATTGAAATCAACGTCTGTGGCAGCACGGGAAAATCAACATGCGCTGTTAATCCCCCAATGCAGATCAAGCCTCACACCTGTTGCCATGTGGATACGGATAATCAGTACGAACCGCAATCTGGTGTGTCTGGGGTTTCTTCTGTATTCGGGCGTACCGGTGTCGTGACCGCACAGCCCGGCGACTATACGGCCGATCAGATTACGGAAACTGCCACCAGAAAATTTGCCTCGCCGGATGAAAAAGCGGTCTGGAATGCAAAGCAGGATGCATTAATTTCCGGTACCACTATCCGTACGCTCTTTGGTCAGTCGTTGCTGAGCAGTGGTGATCTTTCACTAACGCCAGCACAACTGGGCGCTGCGGCTGTCGGGCATACCCATACCACAGCGGACATCACCGACTACACACAAAAACGAAGCAGCTCATCCGTTCCTCGCTGGAAGCGGGGCTGGCGTCACGCTGAGCTATAACCCAGTGAATGAGAAAACCATTATCAGCGCTGCAGGCGGTGGTAGGTTCCGGCAGCGGTGGCTCTGGCTATGTCGTTGCCGATCGTCAGGGGGCAACGGCGGGGCAAAATCACGCGTTCAGCATCAGCCCACAAAGCATGTTTAATCTTGCGGCGTACGCGCTGAAAGAAGTCGCTGGCGCAGCGAATCAGACCTATGTGGTTGACGATTTCGGCGTGTCTAGCGAAGAGAACTACAACGTAACTCATGCTGCTGTTTTTGATAATGCATTACATCCCTATGTCGGAAAGCTATATAACCTGGTGCAATCCGGTAATTTTTATTCGTCACCAATCAAATCAGACGGTGAAAGCATTGAAATTGATGCTGTTAATAAAACGCTGATTCCTGTGATGACAGCAAATAGTAGTTCAGTTGGCTACACGGTTGACGCATCGTCTGAGTATTCAGCGCAATATGCAGCGTGGACAGCATTCAACGGAACGTTAAATCGATACTGGGCATCCAAAACCGTACCAACAGTGGCTAACCCACATTGGTTGCGTATTACTATGGTGTCTCCCGCATTGATTGATACATACAGAATAACAAACGAAAACCTGAATCCTGGGCCACTCAGCCCGAAATCATGGATGTTTCAGGGGAGTAATGATGGTACAACGTGGCATACGTTACATACGGTATCTAATGATACTCGCGATGGGAAGGGGGCGGTTCGAGAATATACGTTCACCAATAACACGCCGTATTTATCATTTCGTATTTTAATAACCGAGCATAATGCTGGTCCACATGTCCAAATTGGGGAGCTTGAAATATTCCGCAGCGAGCGACTATTGATTAATGGCAGTGATGGTAAGTGGTATTCAGCGAATAATGGGATATTAACATCGGTCCCAGCACCATCTGTGGCGGCAGATTTTTATAATAATGGTTTTTTGTCATCTGGCGTAATACCTAAATCATCATTGTCAGGAATACAGCCAGTAACGAATTTTTCATCAAAAAATATTGATGCAAAAGTGCTATATACACCGCCTCCTCAAATTGCAATACAGAAAGCCCTATCGAGCGCGGCGTTATGGCCACAAATTAACTCCGCAGTGCTGACCGCTACGCAAACTGGCAACGGTAAAGTGCGTGTTGCTGTCACGCGGGACTTAGTGAACTGGCATGTGTGGCGGAGCGGAGCGTGGGTTGATGTGGGGGCGTTGTCAGTAGATACGGCGGGCGCAACGAAACTGATTGTAGATGGCATGACGCCAACTGAACTCGGTGCTATTAAGGCGGCGCAGTGGACACAGCTCTTTGCATCCAATAACGGCGTGCCGGACTCACTTGCCTTTGCGTTTGCGCTGGATATCACCGATCCCGCGATGGATGTCGCGGCCATTGACCGACTGGTGCTGAACGTCAACGATGCGTCCAGTTGGAAAGTGCAGACTCCAGCGGAAGTGGAAATCCGCTGGCGCACGGACAGCGTGACATTCCGCACCGTAACGGCAGGCAATTACAAACTGGCGTACCAGATGCCGTAATTTGTCTCTTGATTCTCTATTCTACTGGCCGCGTATATCGCGGCTTTTTTATTCTGGCTTTTATAGAAAAAAAGAAATTATAGAAAAGGAAACTGTAGATTAGTAAAGCGCTTTAAAATAATACTCCGGCCAAATAAGTGATACTCCCTGTGCCTTTTATTAACGGAGTCATCAACACCATGAAAGACATTAATATTGAAGTCAATGTTTGTGACAGTACAGGCAAATCAACATGTACCGTTCATCCCTCTATTCAGGTTAATCCTCACTCTTGCTGTCATTCTGGCAACGGGCAAGAGCCCGGCGTCTCCGGTGTTGCCTCCGTGTTCGGACGGACTGGTGTTGTCACTGCACAAGTCGGCGACTATACGGCCGATCAGATTACCGAAACCGCCACCAGAAAATTTGCCACACCGGATGAAAAAGCGGTCTGGAATGCAAAGCAGGATGCATTAGTCTCTGGCACCACTATCCGTACGCTCTTTGGTCAATCGCTATTAGGCAGCGGTGATGTTTCGCCGACGCCAGCGCAACTGGGCGCTGCGGCTGTCGGACACACCCATACCACAGCGGACATCACCGACTACACACAAAAAACAAAACAGCTTATTCATTCCTCGCTGGAAGCCGGTGCGGGCGTCACGCTGAGCTATAACCCGGTGGATGAGAAAACCATTATCAGTGCTGCAGGCGGTGGTTCCGGTAGCGGTGGCTCTGGCTATATCATTGCCGATCGTCAGGGCGCAACGGCAGGGCAAAATCACGCGTTCAGCATTAGCCCACAAAGTACGTTTAATCTCGCGGCGTACGCGCTGAAAGAAGTTGCAGGCGCGGCGAATCAGACTTATGTTGCTGATGATTTCAATGCGTCGAGTGAGCCTAATTATACTGCGACCAGTGACGTTATTTTTGACGGTATCGCCAGCCTTTATACCGGTTCAAATTATCAATTAGTACCGGATGGAAAATTTTACGCTGCTGAAATAAAAGCGGATGGAAGAATTATAAATATATCTCAGGTTGCTAATTCTGATACAGTTATCCCGAAAATGACATCAAATATAGCACCTTTAGGTTATATAGCTAGCGCATCCAATTTTGCTATATCAAATGCAACATATGCACCATGGGTTGCATTTGATGGCTCAAATAACATGGGTAGATTACCGGATTGCTGGAGTACCGATGAATCATGGCAACCGGTTCCCTCTAAACCTCATTGGTTACAAATAGAGTTGCCTAATAAAACTGCTGTCAGTCGATATCAGATTACAAACCGTTCTCAGAATCAATTAGGAGGACCCAATTCATGGATATTACAGGGTAGTGATGATGGAACTGTCTGGATTGATTTGCATCAAGTCATAGATGACAAGAATAACGAAGCTGGAGCTGTCAGAGATTTTAATATTGATGGTGTTGCCAGTTATTCAAAATATCGACTTATGATTACGAAAAAGAATGGAGATAAACCATTTTTAACTATTGCTGAATTTAAATTGTTTCCACCTAGTAGTAAATTTGTTTTCTATGTGGATGGGAAGTACTATGGTGTAACTGAAGGGAACATTACTGAGATTAGCGGTGAGTTGAGTGCTGAGAAAATTAATCAGTACGGTATATTAAATTCAGGGGGAGATTAATACAGGAATCACTCTTTTTCTAAACCGGTAAAAATTGTTTCAGAACAGCCGATTAAAGTGAAAACTCGTTATACACCTTATACACAAATTGCTATTCAAAATCACTAACGTCCGCCGCATGGGCAAAAATCAATGCTGCAACATTAACGGCAACGCAGACAGGCAACGGTAAAGTACGTGTCGCCGTGACGCGGGATTTAGTGAGCTGGCATGTCTTGCGGAACGGGGCGTGGGTTGATGTGGGGGCGCTGTCAACCGATACGGCGGGGGCAACGGCGTTGATTGCAGACGGTATGACGCCGACTGAACTCGGCGCTATTACAGCGGCACAGTGGACGCAGCTGTTCTCATCCAATAACGGCGTGCCGGATTCGCTTGCCTTTGCGTTCGCGCTTGATATCACCGATCCAGCGACAGATGTCGCGACGATTGACCGGCTGGTGCTGAACGTAAACGATGCGTCTAACTGGAAAGTGCAGTCCCCGCGGAAGTGGAAATCCGCTGGCGTACGGACAGTGTGACATTCCGCACCGTAACGGCAGGAAATTACAAGCTGGCGTATCAGGTTCCGTAATTTTTTTCTGATTACCTATTCCACTGGCCGCGTATATCGTGGCCTTTTTTATTCTGATTTTTATAGAAAAGGACATGGCAGATTAGTAAAGCGCTTTAAAATAATGCTCCGGTTAAATAAGTGATACTCCCTATGCCCTTTATTAACGGAGTCATCAATGCCATGAAAGACATTAATATTGAAATCAATGTTTGTGACAGTACAGGTAAAGCAACATGTACCGTTCATCCCCCTGTTTGCTGCCATTCAGATAATGGCGGCGGGCAAGAGCCTGGCGTTGCCGGCGTTGCCTCCGTATTCGGACGGAGTGGCGTTGTCACTGCACAACCAGGCGACTATACGGCCGATCAGATTACCGAAACCGCCACCAGAAAATTTGCTACGCCGGATGAAAAAGCGGTCTGGAATGCAAAGCAGGATGCATTAATCTCTGGCAACACTATTCGTACGCTCTTTGGTCAATCGCTGTTGGGCCGCGGTGATGTTTCACCGACGCCAGCGCAAATGGGCGTTGCAGCATCAGAGCATACTCATACCACAGCGGACATCACCGACTACCCACAAAAAACAAAACAGCTTATTCATTCCTCGCTGGAGGCTGGCGCGGGCGTCACGCTGAGCTATAACCCGGTGAATGAGAAAACCATTATCAGCGCTGCAGGCGGTGGTTCCGGTAGCGGTGGCTCTGACTATATTGTTGCCGCTCGTCAGGGCGCAGCGGCAGGGCAAAATCACGCATTCAGCATTAGCCCACAAAGCACGTTTAATCTCGCGGCGTACGCGCTGAAAGAAGAAGCGGGTGCGGCGAATCAGACTTATGTTGTTGATGATTTCAATGCGTCGAGTGAGCCTAATTATAACGCGACCAATGCGGTTATTTTTGATGGCACAATGCATGAATATACTGGCGGTATATTCACACTTAATAACCATGAAGGCATTTATTCTGCACCAGTTCGAGCTGATGGAAAGTCGATTAATCTTTCCGTTGTTGCAAAATCTGTTGTTCCGAAAATGACATCAAATACAAACCAATCGGATATGTCATTAGTGCCAGTGATATGTCCAGACCTCAATTTTTACCCTACTTTGCATTTGATAATGACAATAATTTATCTAGCAATGAATATGATTCTTGGGAGGGCTAAATGCCGCGACGGCAGCTAATCCTCATTGGATTAGAGTTGACCTGCCAGCACCGACGACAATTTCCGGTTATAGCTTTGCTAACAGAACGGTCATTTATAATAATGGTCCGAAAGACTGGATTTTCCAAGGCTCTAATGATGGAGGGGCAAGCTGGGATGACTTACATGTTGTAAATAATGATGTCAATAATACGCTTGGCGCTGTCCGTCGCTATAATTTCTCTCCTGCAGGAGAATATAAGAGTTTTCGGCTGTTTGTTACTGCTGGTGGCAACAATAATAACTACCTGACATTAAAGAAATTTAACCTATTTCAGTCTGAAAAGGTTTTAATTAGCAGCAAGGGTAAATGGTATTCTGCAAACAATGGCTCATTGACTGAGATTTCCTCGGCTGATTTTGATAGTGGATTTATTAATTCAGGTTGGATATCAAATGAATCAATCTCTGGTTTGTTACCAATCAAGATTGTTGGTAATGCTCAAATTGATTTACGGTCGTCGTATATTCCTTATACACAAATTGCTATTCAAAATCACTAACGCCAGCCGCATGGTCACAGATCAATGCCGCAACGCTAACAGCAACGCAGACGGGCAACGGCAAAGTACGTGTCGCCGTGACGCGTGATTTGGTGAACTGGCATGTCTTGCGGAACGGTGTGTGGGTTGATGTTGGTTCGCTGTCAGCTGATACGGCAGGGGCTACGACGTTGATTGCTGACGGTATGACGCCGACTGAACTCGGCGCCATTACGGCGGCACAGTGGACGAAGCTGTTCTCATCCAATAACGGCGTGCCGGACTCGCTTGCCTTTGCGTTCGCGCTTGATATCACCGATCCGGTGGCTGATGTTGCGACGATTGACCGATTGGTGCTGAACGTCAACGATGCGTCCAGTTGGAAAGTGCAGTCACCTGCAGAAGTGGAAATCCGCTGGCGTACGGACAGTGTGACATTCCGCACCGTAACGGCAGGTAATTACAAACTGGCGTATCAGGTTCCGTAATTTTTCTTCCGATTATCTATTCCAATGGCCGCTATTTTACGGCCATTTTTCTTCTTTTTTATATAAAAGGAAACGATGGATTAGTAAATTGCTTTGAAATAATACACTGGGAAAATAAGTGATACTCCTTATTCCTTTTATTAATGGAGTCATCAATACCATGAAAGATATCAATATTGAAATTAATGTTTGTGATAGTACGGGAAAATCAACCTGTACGGTTCATCCCCATACTTGCTGCCATTCGGATAATGGTGGCGGGCAAGAGCCTGGTGTTTCCGGCGTAGCCTCCGTATTTGGACGGAGTGGCGTTGTCACTGCACAAGCTGGTGACTATACGGCCGATCAGATCACCGAAACCGCCACCAGAAAATTTGCCTCGCCGGATGAAAAAGCGGTCTGGAATGCAAAGCAGGATGCATTAATCTCTGGCACCACTATTCGTACGCTCTTTGGTCAATCGCTGCTGGGCAGCGGTGATGTTTCACCGACGCCAGCGAAAATGGGGCTGCTGCGATTGGACACACACATACCACTGCGGACATCACCGACTATACACAAAAAACAAAACAGCTTATCCATTCCTCGCTGGAGGCCGGCGCGGGCGTCACGCTGAGCTATAACTCGGTGAATGAGAAAACCATTATCAGCGCTGCAGGTGGTGGTTCCGGTAGCGGTGGTTCTGGCTATATCGTTGCCGATCGTCAGGGCGCAGCGGCAGGGCAAAATCACGCATTCAGAATTAGCCCACAAAGCACGTTTAATCTCGCGGCGTACGCGCTGAAAGAAGAAGCGGGTGCGGCGAATCAAACTTACGTTGTTGATGATTTCAATGCGTCGAGTGAGCCTAATTATCACGTGACGAGCGCGGTTATTTTTGATGGCATGGCTAGTCTTTATACTGGTTCAAACTATCAGTTCATCCCTGACGGGGATTTTTATTCTGCTGAAATAAAAGCAGATGGAAAAGAAGTAGACATTTCGTTAATAAATGCATCTTCTTCATCTGTTATTCCTTTAATGACGTCTAATACATTACCTGTAGGTTATACAGCGAGTGCGTCTAATGAGTCTCTAGGAACCTATAAAGCCTTTATCGCATTCGATGGCTCTAATAATTCAGGCCCGCCGCCTAACTGCTGGGGAACGGATGGCACATGGGTACCTTCTGTTGCACGTCCCCACTGGCTACAAATTGATTTACCATCGAAAGAAGCCATCGGTGGTTATCAAATTACTAACCGTAGCCAAATGGATATGGGGAATGTGCGAACATGGAAACCCAGGGCAGTAATGATAACGGTGTAACATGGAGTGATTTACATTCCGTTACCGACGATATGAATAATGATCCTGGTGCGGTGAGAAACTTTACTCTCTCACAATCCGCTAGTTACAAAACTTACCGTTTGTTAATTACGGCTATTAACGGTAGTAGCCCATATGTCACTATTTCAGAATTAAAATTTTTCCCACCGAATGAAAAATTCGTCATCAACACTGGTGGGAAAAACTATGGTTTCTCAGGGAACGTACTGACTGAAATCACTGGTGAGCTGACTTCTGAAAAAATAAATCTGTTAGGTGTATCAAGTGTTGATTCATTAAATACGACACTGCCTAATTTAACTACTTCTGTAAAACTGATTTCTGCTCAGCCGATTAGTGTACGTACAATATATACCCCATTAGCACAGTCAGTAACTCAGAAATTATTAACATCAGCTGGTTCATGGTCACAGATCAATGCCGCAACGCTAACGGCAACGCAGACAGGCAACGGTAAAGTGCGTGTCGCTGTCACGCGGGATTTGGTGAGCTGGCATGTCTTGCGGAACGGTGTGTGGGTTGATGTGGGTGCGCTGTCAGCCGACACGGCGGGGGCAACGGCGTTGATTGCAGACGGTATGACGCCGACTGAACTCGGTGCCATTACGGCGGCACAGTGGACGCAGTTGTTCTCATCCAATAACGGCGTGCCGGATTCGCTTGCCTTTGCGTTCGCGCTTGATATCACCGATCCGGTGGCTGATGTTGCGACGATTGACCGATTGGTGCTGAACGTCAACGATGCGTCCAGTTGGAAAGTGCAGTCACCTGCAGAAGTGGAAATCCGCTGGCGTACGGACAGTGTGACATTCCGCACCGTAACGGCAGGTAATTACAAACTGGCGTATCAGGTTCCGTAATCGTTCACGATGCTCAACATTTTACTGGCCGCGAATGTCGCGGCCTTTTCTTTATACCGACCCATTTATCCCTGCCACTTACCGCGCCATTCTAACCGCTTAACTCGCTATTCTGCCGCCTACCCAAATACCCGCCCCACGCGCGTACGCGATGGCGTAATGTGCCGGTACGA
The DNA here is from genome assembly GCA_021907015.1 of Pectobacterium sp. PL152. Taxonomy (GTDB): domain Bacteria; phylum Pseudomonadota; class Gammaproteobacteria; order Enterobacterales; family Enterobacteriaceae; genus Pectobacterium. Next base: position 3,888,005 of record CP091064.1, read on the forward strand.
TTTTCCTTTATCCGAAATACGCGATGGCCTGCGTTATCGCGCAACGTCTTACCAGGGTTTCTTTTTCCACAGCTAACAAAATCAAACGATTGTAATTTTTAATTGAAGGATGTCTTATGAAGAGCAGTTCCATTCTTAAACACATCCCCTGGATGATTCTTGAATCATCGGGGCTGCCTGTCTCGGCGTAGTCGCACTACGTCGCGGTGAGCATGTCAGTGCATTATGGATTATTGTTGCTTCTGTCGCCGTTTACCTCGTGGCCTATCGATACTACAGCCTGTATATCGCACAGAAAGTCATGAAGTTGGATCCGACCAGAGCAACTCCTGCCGTTGTCAATAACGACGGTCTTAACTATGTGCCGACGAACCGTAACGTCCTGTTCGGGCACCACTTTGCCGCTATCGCCGGTGCAGGCCCGCTGGTTGGGCCGGTACTGGCCGCGCAGGTCGGTTACTTGCCGGGTACCTTATGGCTGCTGGCTGGGGTAGTGTTGGCAGGGGCAGTACAGGACTTCATGGTTCTGTTTATTTCAACCCGCCGTAATGGCGCGTCGCTAGGCGAAATCGTTAAGAAAGAACTGGGTCCTGTACCGGGTACGATTGCGCTGTTCGGCTGCTTCCTGATCATGATCATTATTCTTGCCGTACTGGCGCTGATTGTGGTGAAAGCTCTGGCAGAAAGTCCGTGGGGCGTCTTTACCGTTTGTTCAACGGTGCCGATCGCGCTGTTTATGGGCATTTACATGCGCTTTATCCGTCCGGGCAAAGTCGGTGAAGTCTCAGTGATGGGTATCGTGCTGCTAGTCTTGGCGATCTGGTTCGGCGGCGTGGTTGCACATGACCCGTACTGGGGCCCAGCGCTGACCTTCAAAGATACGACCATCACCTACACGCTGATTGGCTATGCTTTCGTGTCCGCACTGCTGCCAGTATGGTTGATTCTGGCTCCGCGTGACTATCTGGCAACCTTCCTGAAAATTGGTGTTATCGTCGGTCTGGCGATTGGTATCGTGATCCTGAATCCGGATCTGAAAATGCCAGCGGTAACGCAGTTTGTGGATGGCACTGGCCCAGTCTGGAAAGGTACGCTGTTCCCGTTCCTGTTTATTACTATCGCCTGTGGCGCTGTATCTGGCTTCCACGCGCTGATTGCGTCCGGTACCACACCGAAACTGCTGGCTAATGAAACCGATGCACGTTTCATCGGTTACGGTGCCATGCTGATGGAATCTTTCGTTGCGGTGATGGCCCTGGTTGCGGCATCGATTATCGAACCCGGTCTGTACTTCGCGATGAACACCCCGCCAGCGGCGCTGGGTATTACGATGCCGGATCTGCACCGATTGGGCACGGCGGATGCGCCGATGATTCTGGCTCAGTTGCAGGACGTCTCTGCTCACGCGGCGGCGACTGTTAGCTCCTGGGGCTTCGTAATTTCTCCTGAGCAGATTCTGCAAACGGCGAAAGACATCGGTGAGCCTTCCGTTCTGAACCGTGCAGGTGGTGCACCAACACTGGCTGTTGGTATCGCACACGTGTTCCACCAGATCATTCCTGGTGCCGACATGGGCTTCTGGTATCACTTCGGTATTCTGTTTGAAGCGCTGTTCATTCTGACTGCGCTGGATGCAGGCACACGTGCTGGCCGCTTCATGTTGCAGGATTTGTTGGGTAACTTCGTTCCGTTCCTGAAGAAGACCGACTCTCTGATCGCCGGCATCATCGGTACGGCGGGCTGCGTCGGTCTGTGGGGCTACCTGCTGTATCAAGGCGTGGTCGATCCGCTGGGCGGCGTGAAGAGCCTGTGGCCGTTGTTCGGTATCTCTAACCAGATGCTGGCTGCCGTCGCGCTGATTCTGGGTACGGTGATTCTGATTAAGATGAAACGGACACAGTACATCTGGGTAACGCTGCTTCCGGCGATTTGGCTGCTGATCTGTACGACTTGGGCTCTGGGTCTGAAGCTGTTCAGCGACAACCCGCAGTTGGAAGGCTTCTTCTATATGGCGAACATGTTCAAGGGCAAAATTGCGGAAGGCGGTGCTGACCTGAGCGCACAGCAGATTGCGAACATGAACCATATCGTGACCAACAACTATACCAACGCCGGTCTGAGCATTCTGTTCCTGATCGTGGTGTACAGCATTATTGCATATGGTATCAAAGAGGCTCTGGCCGCACGTAAAGTGGCTGAACGTACCGATCAGGAAACGCCGTATGTGCCGGTTCCTGAAGGTGGCGTGAAAGTCTCTTCCGGCCACTAAGTCACTCGCACCCGTCAGATTTTGCGAGACAGCTAGCAAGGCTGAATGTGAAAGATGACGGGTACAGATACCCTGTATAATGTATAACGTTATACAGGGTATTTTTTATCTAGCCGCTATCGCAGGCGATGGTCTGGAGGTAATGATGTTTGGCAATCTGGGAAAAGCAGGAAAATATTTGGGCCAGGCGGCGCGTATGCTGGTCGGTATGCCAGACTATGACACCTATGTACAGCATATGCAGACCAACCACCCGGATAAACCTGTGATGACGTATGAAGAATTTTTCCGCGAACGCCAGCAGGCGCGTTACGGCGGAGATGGCAAAGGCGGGATGCGCTGCTGTTAACGACTTGGAACCTGTTATGACTCAACCTTTATCCTCTGATGTGGCTGTTCCCGTGTATGTCACTATTCTGACCGGTTTTCTCGGCGCGGGAAAAACCACCTTATTACGCCATATCCTGAATGCAGACCACGGCTATAAAATCGCCGTGATTGAAAACGAATTCGGCGAAGTGCCGATTGATAATACGTTAATCGGTGAACGTGCCAGCCAGATTACGACCCTGAGCAACGGTTGCATCTGCTGCACACAGTCCAATGAGCTGGCCGATGCGCTGCTCGATCTGATCGATGGCGTGGATAACGGTTCGCTGGATTTTGATCACGTCATCATTGAATGCACCGGTATGGCCGATCCAGGGCCGGTGGCGCAGACTTTCTTCTCTCATGAGGTTATCTGCGAGCGCTTTGTGCTGGACGGAATCATTACGCTGGTGGACGCGGTACATGCCCAACAGCAACTCGATCAGTTCACTATCGCGCAATCGCAGATTGGCTATGCCGACCGCATACTGTTAACCAAAACCGATGTGGCAAATGAAGACGAAACACTGCTACCGCGCCTTCAGCGCATCAATGCGCGTGCACCGATCTATCCCGTAGTACACGGCGATATCGATCTGAGCGTGCTGTTTAACATCGACGGCTTTGTGCTCAGTGACAAACTGGACGTGAAAACGCCCGTATTCCGCTTTGTTGCCCCTGCGCAGAATAACGTGCAATCAATTGTTGTGTATCTCGATAAGGCGGTTGAGCTTCAGTCTGTTTCCGATGTGATGGAAAACCTGCTACTGCAATTCTCCGATAATCTGCTGCGTTATAAAGGCATTCTGGCCATTAACGGTGACGATCGCCGTTTGTTGTTTCAGGGTGTTCAGCGCTTGTACAGCGCCGACTGGGACAGAGAATGGCAGCTTGATGAAGAAAGAAAGAGCGTGCTGGTGTTTATTGGTGTGGACTTACCTGAACAGGAAATCCGTGACGCTTTCGCTCGCCTGACGGCATAACCTTGCATCTTATCTGTGCTGGTCGCTCTGGCCAGCACCATTCCTTATCCCGCGTACGTTGCTCACTACCTGACAGAACCGTATTCACACTATGGCGATCGACAAAATGTGAATAGGACAATTGCACAAAAAAATTCATACCTTATTGTAATTATTACGAATACATCTAAAACGTGATCGCTTCTCGCTTTTTAATGGAATGAGAGTGTTACTTTATTAAAACGATATTTCATTTTTAGTGAGGTTAAGTATGCGTAGTGGTCTTGCCCTGTCATTAATGGCTTCCTGCATCACACTGGGTATTCAAGCGGGCTCCGCACAAGCGGCCAGTGCAGTGAAATTCCCCGATAAAATCTGTGACGTAACGCAATACGGAGCCGAAGGCCACCGCTTACAGATCGCACTGAATACCCAGGCCTTCCAGAAAGCGATTGATGACTGTGCTGCGGCCGGCGGCGGAACGGTACACGTTCCTCGCGGTAACTATCTGGTCGACCCGCTGTTCCTGAAAAGCAACATCCGACTAGATTTAGCGAAAGATGCGACCATTGTTGCGTCAACCGAAGAAGCCGCGTATCGCGCGACGGAAAAACCAAGTACGCTGAAGCGGAAAATGGTTGGCTTCCTTTTATCAGCATTGCCGATGCGCAGAACGTGGCTATCACCGGTCAGGGGACCATTGATGGGCAGGGTGCCGTCTGGTGGGAACGCTGGCGTGCGAATATTCGCGCAACGGGCAAGAAAGGCGGCACCGATCGTCCACGCCTGATTTATATCAAAAGCTCCAGTAACGTGCTGGTGGATGGCGTCACGCTCACACATTCTCCAAGCTTTCATGTTGTGATGCGCTATTCACATGATGTGGATGTCAATGGCACGCGTATTCTGTCGCCGTGGCATGCGCCAAATACCGACGCTATCGACCCGATCGACAGCCAGAACATCCGTATCACCAACAACTATATCGACTGTAATGACGACCATATCGCGATAAAAGCCGAGAAGCCGGATAGCCGCTTCCCGAATGGCGTCGTCGATAACATTTATATCGCCAATAACATCCTGAAGCAGGGGCGCGGTATTTCTATCGGCAGTGAAACCTCCGGTGGTGTGAATAACGTGCTGGTTGAAAACAACCAGTTCGAAGGTTCTATGTACGGTATCCGCATTAAAACCCTGCGTGGTAAAGGCGGCGAAGTGAAAAACATCACCTACCGTAATACCAAAATGGTAGATGTCGAAATCCCACTGGTCTTTGCTGGCTACTATAAAGCTGCGCCGATAGTACAGGCTGAGGTTGATAAGATGCTGGCTGAAGGCGGCTTCACAATGGGCGAGCAGATTTACCCACCGGATACCGATCCAGCGCAGCCGTTTGATCAATACAAAACGCCGCATTTCAGCAATGTGACCATTGAGAATCTGGAGTCGACCGGTAAGACCAAGGCGGCGGCATATATCATTGGCGTGCCGGAAGCCCCGCTCAGTGGTTTCCATTTTGATAACGTGCGCATTGATGCGGATAAAGGTATTCGCGTCAGGAATGCGGAACTGCAAACCAAAGGCCTGACCCTGAATGTGAAAGAAGGTCCGGTGATGCAGTTGGATAAAGGGGCGAAAGTCGATCAGTAATCGATTATACCCTAAATAATTCGAGTTTCAGGAAGGCGGCAAGGGAAGGAATCCCGATGAGCTTACTCAAGTAAGTGATTCGGGTGACTGAAAGCAGCCAACGCACATGCAACTTGAAGTATGACGAGTATATGAAGCGGTAGCGGGGGCACACTGGCCGTGGAGTCCTCTGCTACCTGCTTCATTTTGAAGCACATTTCCCGACAGGTTAAATTCTTTTAATTGCGAGCATCAATCATGCTTGGCTATGTCGGCAAAGGTGGCGCGCAGCAGTCGCGCCAGATCGTCTGCCGATAGCTCAATATCCAATCCGCGCTTACCGCCGGAAATGAAAATGGTATCGAACTGGCGTGCCGGTTCATCAATCACGGTCGGCAGCAGTTTCTTTTGCCCAAGCGGGCTGATTCCTCCTACCAGATAACCCGTTACACGCTGAGCGATGACCGGATCGGCCATATCAGCTTTTTTGGCCGACAGCGCACGAGCGACTTTCTTGAGGTCCAGCATTCCTGAAACCGGCGTGACGGCCACGGCGAGATTCTTCGCATCACCATTCAGGGAAACGAGCAGCGTTTTATAAACCTGCTCTTTATTCAGTCCCAGCTTTCTGGCCGCTTCCTCGCCAAAGTTGGTTTCGTCGCTGTCGTGGTGGTAGCTGTGTAACGTAAAAGCGACCTTATTCTTTTCGAGCAGATTGACTGCGGGTGTCATGATTTCACTATCCTTAACCCGTTAGCGGGCCTTATCTTGCAGACGCGGTTGCGCGCCCTAATGTGTTCTTTTACTGCGCTGCCGAATGACCGTTGTTGAGCAGAGTAGGTAAATTCTCATCGCCATACAGATGCAATGCGCCGACGGCCACAACGTAGTTTCCAGGCGGCAGCGCCTGAAGTTGCTGTTGCCAACGACGGTTACGTTGACCCATCAGCAGGTCGGTCATTTCATTGCTGAATGTCGCAGGGATATCCGGTTTATATTGGCCGGGCCTGCGGTCTAGCCACCAGCCTACCATCGTTTGCAGCAAACGCGCGTTGGTGTGCCAGTGTTTAATCGTATCTTCCAGCAGCAGCAGGCCGCCCTGCGGCAGTTGCTGTAACAAATCAACCTGCGTCTGCTGTCCTTCCAGTTCGATGACCTGAATACCCTGAGATTTCGCCGCGTTAATCAACTGATAATCGATGCCGTAGTCGGGGCGTAAGCCCAGCAACTGTGCCTGTCTTGCTTGCAGCATCAGCGCGGCCTGCCAGGCTGGCAGCGTATCGATATTGCTCTCATCGAAAGAGAGCGATTCGCAGATTTTTTGCAACTGGCGGTAGTTTGCCGGACTGAGGCGCTGTACGAGCGGCGGCTCGGCATCATTATGGCCGAAGGGGGAGTGTGCATCAGAGATATCGGCTTCGACGATCAGTGCGGTTGCCTGACGGAGTTGTTGCAGCAGCGCATCGGGCAGCGGCGCCATATCCTGACTACCCATATGAATACTGCCGACCAGATGCAGTTGTCGCGCATCGGCCAGTTGGACGTCTATCGCCGGGTAGGCGTAAGCCAGCGGTGAAATAAAACCAAGAAAAGTCGCGATTCTACGCAGCAATTGCCCCATGGGTTCCGTCTCCTGATGTGGAATAACTATGCTAAACGCTAGATGCGGCACAATACAAGGTATACCGACGCTGGTGTGAACCTGGTGGAATCGCTCTGGCTATAGGCGATAAAAACACGATGGTTTTCGGAAAGGCCAAACGCGGCACGTTGTTGAGACGTGCCGCGTTTGCATTACTCACTTTTAGGTTTAAAGCGCAGCAGGCGGTTGGCGTTACTGACAACCGTGATAGAGGAGAGCGCCATGGCGGCACCGGCGACCACCGGGCTGAGTAGCGCGCCTGTCAGCGGGTAAAGCACGCCCGCGGCAATCGGGATCCCCAGCGAGTTATAGATAAACGCGCCCAGCAGGTTCTGCTTCATGTTGCGCAGCGTGGCATTGGACAACGCTAGCGCATCGGCGACGCCGTGCAGGCTGTGGCGCATCAGCGTGATGGCGGCGGTTTCAATTGCAATATCGCTGCCGCCTCCCATCGCAATGCCGACATCGGCCTGCGCCAGCGCTGGCGCATCGTTGATGCCGTCACCAATCATCGCCACGCGTTTGCCTTGAGCCTGTAGCTTTTTGATGGCTTCTGCTTTCCCGTCTGGCAGCACCCCGGCAATCACTTGGTCGATGCCTGCTTCTTTCGCGATGCTCTTCGCCGTGAGCGGGTTGTCTCCCGTTAGCATAACGAGCTGATAGCCCTGCCGGTGCAGACGCTGTAAGGCGCTGACGCTATCTGCTCGCAGCGGATCGTGGATAGATAACACCGCGACGATGTGACCATTCGCCGCAAGCAAGACTGGTGTGATCCCACGCTGAGCCTGCTCGTTGATCAGTGTTTCACCTGCGGTGATATCGACCTGATGCTGTTTGAGTAGTGCCGGATTCCCCAGCAGCAGATTGGCATCACCAATCTTGCCGCTGACGCCGAGACCGCGCAGCGTACGGAACTGATCGGCTGGCGTGAGCGTCAGATTCTCTGCGCGTTCAAGAATCGCTTTTGCCAGCGGGTGACTAGAGCCCTGTTCCAGCGAGGCCGCCCAGGCCAGCGCCTGTGCTTCCGTCACGTCACCGAAGGTATGAACTGCCACGATGCGTGGCTGCCCTTCGGTTAGCGTACCGGTTTTGTCAAACACCAGCACATCCAGCTTGCTGGCCTGCTGTAAGGCATCGGCATCCCGCACCAGCACACCAAACTCTGCGGCACGTCCGACGCCGGAAATAATCGACATCGGCGTTGCCAGCCCAAGCGCACAAGGGCAGGCAATGATCAGGACGGTCGTGACGATAATGAGCGTGTAGACCACCTGCGGCTGCGGCCCTACGAAGAACCAGATCGCGCCGCTGAGAAGCGCGATAGCCACGACGACGGGAACAAACACGGCAGAGATGCGATCCGCCAACTGACCGATAGCGGGTTTGCTGCTTTGCGCCTGTCTGACCAGCCGGATGATTCGCGACAGGGTCGTTTGGTTGCCGATCGCGTCCGCCCGGAAGAGGACGCTGCCGTCGGAAACCAGCGTACCGGCGTGCACGTTGTCGCCAGTCGTTTTGGATTGTGGGATCGGTTCCCCGGTCAGCATGGCTTCATCCACCCACACTTCGCCTTGCAAAATCTCACCATCGACAGGAATACGATCGCCGGTTGTCAGGCGCAGCGTCATGCCGGACTGTACGTCGGATAACGGAATGGATTTTTCACCTTCTGCCGTCACGACGCGTGCGGTAGGGGGCGTCAAATCCAGCAGCCGTTCCAGCGCACGAGAAGATCGCTGGCGGGCGCGCTGCTCCAGCGCATGGCCCAGATTGATTAAACCGATGATCATCGCGCTGGCTTCGTAGTAAAGATGGCGCGCTGCCATTGGGAAAAGCTCTGGCCACAGGTTAACGGTAATGGAATAAAGCCATGCTGCGCCCGTTCCCAGTGCGACCAGCGTATCCATGGTGGCGGCACCGTTTTTCAGGCTACGCCAGGCGTTACGGTAAAAATGGCTGCCAGCCAACACCATCACCGCCAGCGTCAATATCCCGATGATGAGCCACGGTGTTTGGTTCTCGGGCGTGAGGCTCATACTGCCGCCCAATACGCCCCACAGCATCAGCGGTACACCAAGCAGTAAGCCCAGCGCGGCCTGCCATTGGAAACTGCGGATAGCCTGTTGAGAGGTTTGCTGCTGGCGCGCGCGGCGCGCTTCTTCGTCCTGAATGATTTCCGCCCCATAGCCTGCTTGCTCTACGGCGGCAATCAACGCTTCCGGTTCCGCATGACCGCTGACCAACGCACTGCGTTCGGCCAGATTCACCCGCGCCTGCGTGACGCCGCTGACGCTTTGCAGCGCCGTCTGTACGCGGCTTACGCAGCTGGCGCAGCTCATGCCCTGAAGCAGGAGCTGTACGCTGTCGTCATCGTTGGTGGACGATGTGGTTGTTGCCGGAAGAGTTTTCTCGGCCGCTGGCAGCGCTTCCGGCGTTGTCGCTACCTGTGCCAGCGGCTCAGTTTTTGGGTGAGCGCTCTCCTGTACGCTGGCGTGATAGCCGGCTTCTTCAATCGCGCTAATCAGTACCGTGGCCTCAACGTTGCCATACACGGCGGCCTGCTCTGTAGTGACATCCGTTGCCACGACGCCGGGAAGGGCTTCCAGCACTTTACGTGTCGCGGCGACGCAGTGATTGCAGCTCAGGCCGGAAAGCTGGAGAGACACATCCGGCGTAGTAGCAAGCTGTGCTTCGTAGCCAGCCTGTTTAATGGTGTCGATCAACGTCTGCGAATCAGCGTCGCCGCTGACGCTCGCGTACTGTTGTGTGACGTGGGTTTGTTCGACCGCAGGCAGCGCATCCAGTGCTTTTTTAACGCGTTGAACACAGTGTCCGCAGGTCAGTCCCTGCAGTGACAACACGATGGTTTGTGACATAATAATTTTCTCCCGTGATCACAGCCGGAGGTGAAAGACGTTGACCGGCTATCTGATTTCTACTAGTTATTGGATAAGGTAAACCTTCTAGCAAGGGGAGGGTCAAGGGGGAAATCATGAATATCAGTGATGTTGCGAAAAAAACCGGTCTTAGCAGTAAAACCATTCGCTTCTATGAAGAAAAAGAACTTCTGACTACGCCGCTGCGTTCTGAAAATGGTTACCGTAGCTACGACGACCATCACGTCGAAGAGCTTACGCTGCTGCGCCAGGCACGCCAGGTTGGCTTTAATCTGGATGAATGCCGGGAACTGGTGACGCTATTTAACGATCCGCTGCGGCGAAGTGCGGATGTCAAAGCGCGTACTTTGCAGAAAGTGCAGGAAATCGAGATGCATATCGAAGAGTTGAAAGCGATGCGTGAACAGTTGCTGGCGCTGGCCGAACAGTGTCCAGGGGACGGCGGAGCGGACTGTCCGATAATCAATAATCTGGCGGGCTGTTGTCAGAAGAATAAGTAGTCAGAAGAGTAAATCGTCATAAAGGGGAGACGGGCTCCCCTAAATGTGTGCGGTTAGCGCTCCGTTGGGCGCACATGCAGCGTGATACCATCGATGGCAATCACTTCAACATGTGTACCGGCGGGCAGATCCTGCTCTGATTTCACACGCCAACTGCTGTCACCAATGTTTACCCGGCCGAAACCGTTGGTCACCGGTTCGGTCAGCGTGGCGCGCAGGCCAATCAGCTGTTGCCCACGTTGGTTAAGCGTTGACTGTGGGCGTGACAGCGTCCGTTTACGCAGCCAATACCACCAGAGCAGCGCGGTGACGATCGTCAGGATGGCAAAAATCGTTCCCTGCCATGGCCAGCCCAGCGGCATGACCCACGTTAACAGCCCAACCAATACCGCCGATAAGCCGCTCCACAGTAAATAGCCACTGGCGCCCAGCATTTCGGCGGCTAAAAGCAGGCCGCCGAGCGACAGCCAGAACCAGTGCGCATTTTCCATCACCAGTTCAATGCCCATTATTTACCTCGGCTTTCTTTGCTGTCTTTAACCAGTTCTGCAATCCCGCCGATAGCGCCCATTAAATTGCTGGCTTCCAACGGCATCATGATGACTTTGCTGTTATTAGAAGAACCAATCTGTTGCAGCGCATCGGTATATTTCTGAGCGATGAAGTAATTCACTGCCTGAATATCGCCCGCCGCGATGGCTTCGGACACCATTTTAGTGGCCTGTGCTTCCGCTTCCGCCGCACGCTCACGCGCTTCAGCCTCCAGGAATGCGGACTGGCGCAGACCTTCCGCTTTCAGAATCTGCGATTGTTTTTCCCCTTCGGCTTTCAGGATCGCTGCCTGACGTACCCCTTCGGCTTCCAGAATATCGGCACGCTTGTTACGTTCCGCTTTCATCTGCGCGTTCATCGCGGCAATCAGCTCTGTTGGCGGACGGACGTCGCGGATCTCAATACGGGTGATTTTGATGCCCCATGGGTTGGTTGCTTCGTCCACGATGTGCAACAGTCGAGTATTGATACTGTCGCGTTGAGACAGCATTTCGTCCAGCTCCATCGAACCCAGTACGGTACGGATGTTGGTCATCGTCAGGTTGACGATCGCCTGTTCCAGATTGCTGACTTCACAGGCGGCGCGTGCCGGATCGATAACCTGAATAAAACATACGGCGTCGATGGTCACATTGGCGTTATCTTTCGAAATGATTTCCTGTGAGGGAATATCCAGCACCTGTTCCATCATATTAATTTTGCGGCCGACGCGATCCATAAATGGCACCACCAGATTAAGCCCTGGCATCAGCGTTTTGGTATAGCGACCAAACCGTTCTACAGTCCATTGATATCCCTGAGGTACGATTTTGATGCCTGACCAGACGATGATGAGCGCAACAAAGATCAAAATAGGAATGACGGTGAGCATGTTTTAAAACCTCCACGTTGTTTTATCCCCGTCATACTTCAAGCTGCATGTGCGTTGGATTCCCTGACTCACCCCAGTCACTTACTTGATGTAAATTCCTGGGGATTCGCTCGGTCTCCGCCTTCCTGCAACTCGAATTATTTAGGGTATATATCAGTCGAAAGACGATGTCAGCGGATAGTGTAACCCACTTGAGCATGAAAGCGGGCAGGAAATGCGCCAGCCAGCGCGAGTGATAGGGAGATTAGCCCGTGGGGAAAGTCGGGGCTAAATATCGAGCTCGATGTCGCCCTGCGGCATGCAGCAGCAGGGGAGGATTTCATCCTGTTGGATGCAGGCCAACGGGGTTTGGCGATACGCCACTCTGCCTTTTACCAGACGCAACCGACAGGAGCCGCAATAGCCGGAGCGGCACTGGTATTCAATGCTGACGCGGTTGGACTCCAGCACATCCAACAGGGAAGGGCCGTCGTCTGAACAGGAAAACTGCGCACCGGATGTGCGCAGCGTGATCGTTGGGTTGCTCATCGATTACAGTTGGAAATCACTCAGGTCGTCGTCGCTGATTTCTGAATCGATCTGACCGACCAGATAGGAGCTGACTTCAACTTCCTGTGGCGCGACCTGCACGTTATCGGATACCAGCCAGGCGTTGATCCACGGAATAGGGTTAGTGCGCGTCTGGAACGGCAGCGGCAGCCCAACCGCCTGCATGCGGATGTTGGTGATGTATTCCACATACTGACACAGAATATCTTTGTTCAGACCAATCATCGAACCGTCGCGGAACAGGTATTCCGCCCACTCTTTTCTTGCTGGGCAGCGAGCACGAACAGGTCATAACACTCTTGCTGACACTCTTCGGCAATCTGCGCCATTTCGGGATCGTCATGGCCGGAGCGCATCAGATTCAGCATGTGCTGTGTGCCGGTCAGGTGCAGCGCTTCATCACGAGCGATCAGCTTGATGATTTTGGCGTTGCCTTCCATCAACTCACGTTCTGCAAAAGCAAACGAGCAGGCAAAGCTGACGTAGAAGCGAATTGCTTCCAGCGCGTTTACGCTCATCAGGCACAGATACAGCTGCTTTTTCAGCGCATGCAGATTGACGGTTACGGTCTTGCCGTTAACCTGATGTGTGCCTTCACCCAGCAGATGATAGTAGCTGGTCATCTCGATCAGAGAATCGTAATAGCCGGAGATATCCTTGGCGCGCTTTAGGATCTCGTCGTTTGTTACGATATCGTCAAACACCAGCGACGGATCGTTCACGATATTACGGATGATGTGCGTGTAAGAGCGTGAGTGAATGGTTTCTGAGAACGCCCAGGTTTCTACCCAGGTTTCCAGCTCAGGGATAGAAATCAGCGGCAGCAGGGCCACGTTCGGGCTACGACCCTGAATGGAATCCAGCAGCGTTTGGTATTTCAGGTTGCTGATAAAGATGTGTTTTTCATGATCGGGCAACGCCTGATAGTCGATACGATCGCGCGACACGTCGACTTCTTCCGGACGCCAGAAGAAGGACAGCTGTTTTTCGATCAGCTTTTCGAAAATTTCATATTTTTGCTGATCGAAACGGGCAACGTTAACAGACTGACCGAAGAACATCGGTTCTAGCAGTTGATCATTTTTATTCTGTGAAAAAGTGGTATAGGCCATGAGTTTCTCCAAAAAATGCCGGGAGCATTTTTAACGCCGCTTGTGAAGGCCCATAGAGGGCGGGCTGCGACGCCTGCTATAAAAGATGAAAGGCTGCATTGCAGCCTTTCATTATTGGCTTAAATCTTACACGCGCCGCCTTCACAGCCGTCGTCCTGCGGTTCTGCCAGCAGGTCGTCCTGTACGTCTTCTGCGCCGTCACGGGTGTTTTGGTAATACAGCGTTTTCACGCCGAATTTGTAAGCCGTGACCAGATCTTTCAGCAGCTGCTTCATCGGCACTTTGCCGGATGGGAAACGCGATGGATCGTAGTTGGTGTTAGACGAAATCGCCTGATCGACAAACTTCTGCATCAGACCCACCAGTTGCAGGTAGCCGTCATTGCTCGGCATTTCCCACAGCAGTTCGTAAGCGTCTTTCAGCGTTTCGTACTCCGGCACAACCTGACGCAGAATACCGTCTTTGGAGGCCTTGACGCTGATGTGCCCGCGCGGTGGTTCAATACCGTTGGTGGCGTTGGAGATCTGAGACGAGGTTTCAGACGGCATCAATGCCGACAGCGTGGAGTTACGCAGGCCGTACTCTTTGATGTCGTTACGCAGCGCTTCCCAGTCGAGATGCAGCGGCTCGTTACAAATCGCATCCAGATCGCGTTTATAGGTATCGATAGGCAGGATACCCTGCGAATAGGTGGTTTCATTGAACCACGGGCAGGCACCTTGCTCGCGCGCCAGCACGTTAGAGGCTTTCAGCAGGTAGTATTGGATCGCTTCAAACGTTCTGTGCGTCAGGCCGTTGGCGCTGCCGTCAGAGTAGCGCACGCCGTTTTTCGCCAGATAGTAAGCGAAGTTGATCACGCCAATACCCAGCGTACGGCGACCCATTGCCCCACGTTCTGCCGCGGTAATCGGGTAATCCTGATAATCCAGCAGGGCATCCAGCGCGCGTACGGCCAGCGTCGCCAGTTCTTCCAGATCGTCTAAGCTGTTGATGGCGCCGAGGTTGAAAGCAGACAGGGTACACAGCGCGATTTCACCGTTTTCATCGTTCACGTCGTTCAGCGGCTTGGTCGGCAGCGCGATTTCCAGACACAGGTTAGACTGGCGAACGGGCGCAATCTGCGGATCGAACGGGCTGTGCGTGTTGCAGTGGTCAACGTTCTGAATATAGATACGGCCGGTGGAAGCGCGTTCCTGCATCATCAGAGAGAACAGCTCAACCGCTTTAATGCGCTGTTTGCGAATGCTGTCATCCTGCTCATATTGCACATACAGACGCTCGAACTCATCCTGATCGGCGAAGAACGCATCGTACAACCCCGGCACGTCGGATGGGCTGAACAGCGTGATCTCTTCACCTTTTACCAGACGCTGATACATCAGTTTGTTCAGCTGTACGCCGTAATCGAGGTGACGAACGCGGTTGCCTTCTACACCACGGTTGTTTTTCAACACCAGCAGGCTTTCTACTTCCAGATGCCACAGCGGATAGAACAGTGTGGCAGCCCCGCCGCGGACGCCGCCTTGAGAGCAGGATTTCACCGCTGTTTGGAAGTGTTTGTAGAAAGGAATACAGCCGGTATGGAAGGCTTCACCGCCGCGAATCGGGCTGCCGAGCGCACGGATGCGGCCTGCGTTGATGCCGATACCGGCACGCTGGGAAACGTATTTCACGATGGCGCTGGACGTCGCATTGATGGAGTCCAGGCTGTCGCCGCATTCGATCAGCACGCAGGAGCTGAACTGACGCGTTGGTGTGCGCACGCCCGCCATGATTGGCGTCGGCAGGGAAATCTTGAACGTGGAAATCGCGTCGTAAAAACGTTTGATGTAATCAAGACGAGTTTCACGCGGGTAGCCAGAGAACAGGCAGGCCGCGACCAGAATGTACAGGAACTGGGCACTTTCGTAGATATCACCGGTAACGCGGTTTTGTACCAGGTATTTCCCTTCCAGCTGTTTAACCGCCGCATAGGAGAAATTCATGTCGCGCCAGTGATCGATGAAAGCGTCCATCTGGGCAAATTCTTCCGGGCTATAGTCTTCCAGCAGGTGTTTGTCGTATTTGCCCAGTTCGACCATCTTGGTGACGTGAGTCAGCAGTGCTGGCGGCTCAAACTGGCCATAGGCTTTCTTACGCAGATGGAAGATAGCCAGACGCGCGGCCAGATATTGGTAATCCGGGCTTTCGCGAGAGATCAGATCGGCAGCGGCCTTAATAATGGTCTCGTGGATGTCGGCTGTCTTGATGCCATCGTAAAACTGAATGTGGGAGCGAAGTTCGACCTGAGAGACGGAGACATTGTGTAAACCCTCTGCGGCCCAGGTAATGACGCGGTGGATTTTATCCAAATTGATTTTTTCTTTACTGCCATCGCGTTTAGTAACGAGCAAGCTCTGATTCATGTTGGGATTTACCTGTTGTGAAAATAAAAATATCCCCTGTTTATTCACAGAAACAACCCTGTGACTAACTCTGTGGATAAATACTAGATATAGATATTTTTTGATAAATGGCTACTACATGGTGAGTATTGTAGTGTGGATTCTTTGAAGAACAAGAGTTGATTTTTCGTTAATTTGAAGGTTTAAGAAAAGACTTTTTGTTAAAAACCTCGCCTGATAAGGCCTGTGGCGATGTCAATATCATTCTGGGTTTTGATAAGAAAAAGAAAACCTGAAGACTTTGCTGGTTTTGGCACCAGAAGGATAAAGGCGCGCGGCAAAAAACCGCGCGGCATTTAAGAATACTCTGAATCCGATCTATTTATCGTGGCGCGTGTGCAGCATGTAGTTCACGTCCACGTTGGGACCGAGCTTAAAGTGGTCCATCAGCGGATTGTAGTGCAGCCCGGTAATGTGCTTTTCACGCAGCGGTGTACTGTCAACCCAGTGCATCAGCTCCGCCGGGCGAATAAATTTCTTAATGTCGTGCGTGCCGCGCGGCACCATTTTTAGCACGTACTCGGCGCCGACAACGGCCATCATCCACGCTTTCGCATTGCGGTTGATGGTGGAGAAAAAGACGTGTCCGCCGGGTTTGACCAATTTAGCGCAGGCCTGCACCACGGATTGCGGGTCAGGAACGTGCTCCAGCATTTCCATACAGGTGACGACATCGTAGAGGCCCGGATGCGCGTGTGCATGGGCTTCTACCGTTTCCTGCACGTAATTGACGGCGACACCGCTTTCCAGCGCATGCAGACGTGCGACCTGTAGCGGTTCTGCGCCCATATCGAGCCCGGTGACGTCTGCGCCTTCGCGCGCCATGCTCTCGGCTAAAATGCCGCCGCCGCAGCCGACATCCAGCACTTTCTTGCCGAACAGGCCTTCCGCACGCTGCGAAATATAGCCCAGACGTAGCGGATTAATGCGGTGTAACGGTTTGAATTCACCGTCTAAATCCCACCAGCGTGAAGCGATAGCCTCAAATTTGGCAATCTCCTGATGGTCAACGTTCGGAGTTTGATTTTCTACATTCATCTGTCATCGCTGCCTTTCGTCATCTTTTACTGCCGCGAGTATACTCCCTCGTGTCGCAACGTGCAGCGGTGTCGTTTTTCTCTTCGGGATACTTTTCTCTGCAGGATAACGGTTCCGTGGGAAAACAGTCTGTTCAGGGTGGAAGGGAGTTTCCCCCGAAACGGCGCTTTGTGATATAATTTTTCACCTTTTGAACAGTTCACCTTACTGAACGGTTCACTTTTCTGAACACGGGTAGATGCCTAAATAGAGGGATAGCGGCTCCATGAGCGACCTTGCCAGAGAAATCACACCGGTCAACATTGAAGAAGAGCTGAAAAGCTCGTATCTGGATTATGCGATGTCCGTTATTGTCGGGCGTGCATTACCAGATGTTCGAGATGGACTTAAACCGGTACACCGCCGCGTACTGTATGCGATGAGCGTACTGGGCAACGACTGGAACAAACCGTATAAAAAATCCGCCCGTGTCGTCGGGGATGTCATCGGTAAATACCACCCGCACGGCGACTCTGCCGTTTATGAAACCATCGTGCGTATGGCGCAGCCTTTCTCACTGCGCTACATGCTGGTTGATGGTCAGGGTAACTTCGGTTCGATTGACGGCGACTCCGCGGCGGCGATGCGTTATACCGAAATTCGCATGTCGAAAATTGCTCATGAACTGCTGGCCGATCTCGAAAAAGAGACGGTCGATTTTGTGCCGAACTATGACGGCACCGAGCAGATTCCTGACGTCATGCCAACGCGTATTCCTAACCTGCTGGTTAACGGTTCTTCCGGTATCGCCGTCGGGATGGCAACCAACATTCCACCGCACAACCTGACGGAAGTCGTGAACGGCTGTCTGGCGTATATCGACGATGAAAACATCAGCCTTGAAGGGTTGATGGAACACATCAAAGGCCCGGATTTCCCGACGGCGGCGATCATCAACGGCCGACGCGGCATTGAAGAAGCCTATCGTACCGGGCGCGGTAAAATTTACATCCGTGCGCGTGCTGAAGTGGAAGCGGACGCGAAAACCGGACGTGAAACCATCATCGTGCATGAAATTCCGTATCAGGTGAACAAAGCGCGCCTGATCGAGAAAATTGCCGAACTGGTTAAAGACAAGCGTATTGAAGGCATCAGCGCACTGCGTGACGAATCCGATAAAGACGGTATGCGTATCGTCATCGAGATTAAGCGTGACGCCGTGGGTGAAGTGGTCCTGAATAATCTGTATTCCCAGACGCAGCTTCAGACCTCATTCGGCATCAACATGGTCGCTCTGCATCAGGGCCAGCCAAAGATCATGCCGCTGAAGGACATTCTGGTTGCGTTTGTGCGCCATCGCCGTGAAGTGGTGACGCGTCGTACCATTTTTGAACTGCGTAAAGCCCGTGACCGCGCCCATATCCTGGAAGGTCTGGCGATTGCGCTGGCGAACATCGATCCGATTATCGAACTGATTCGCCGCGCGCCGTCACCTGCTGAAGCGAAAGCCTCGCTGATCGCACAAGCATGGGAACTGGGTAGCGTGGCTGCCATGTTGGAACGTGCGGGCGATGATGCCGCGCGTCCAGAGTGGCTGGAGCCAGAATTCGGTATCCGTGACGGACGTTACTACCTGACGGAACAGCAGGCTCAGGCGATTCTGGATCTGCGTTTGCAGAAGCTGACCGGCATGGAGCACGAAAAGCTGCTGGATGAATATAAGGAGCTGCTGGCGGAGATCGCCGCACTGCTTTATATCCTCAATAGCCCTGAACGCCTGATGGAAGTGATCCGCGAAGAGCTGGAAGCGATCAAAACGCAGTACAGCGACGAGCGTCGTACCGAGATCACCGCGAATACCGCTGATATCAACATCGAAGATCTGATCAATCAGGAAGATGTTGTCGTCACTCTGTCCCATCAGGGCTACGTGAAGTACCAGCCGCTGAGCGATTACGAAGCACAGCGCCGTGGCGGCAAGGGCAAGTCTGCCGCACGTATAAAAGAAGAAGACTTTATCGATCGTCTGCTGGTGGCGAACACCCACGACACGATTCTGTGCTTCTCCAGCCGTGGTCGTCTGTACTGGATGAAGGTGTACCAACTGCCGGAAGCCAGCCGTGGTGCGCGCGGTCGCCCGATCGTCAACCTGTTGCCGCTTGAAGCGGATGAGCGTATCACCGCGATTCTGCCGGTGCGTGAATACGAAGAAGGCCGCCACATCTTCATGGCAACCGCCAGCGGTACCGTGAAGAAAACGGCGCTGACGGAATTCAGCCGTCCGCGCAGTGCGGGGATCATCGCGGTTAACCTGAACGAAGGTGATGAGCTGATTGGCGTCGACCTGACTGACGGCAGCGATGAAGTGATGCTGTTCTCTGCGGAAGGTAAAGTGGTTCGCTTCTCTGAGCAGGCGGTGCGCTCCATGGGCCGTACGGCAACGGGTGTCCGTGGTATCAATCTGCAAGGCGAAGATCGCGTCGTTTCGCTGATCATTCCTCGTGGCGAAGGCGATATCCTGACCGTTACGCAAAATGGTTTTGGTAAGCGTACTGCCGTGAGTGAGTACCCGACCAAGTCGCGTGCGACGAAAGGGGTTATCTCCATCAAGGTCAGCGAACGTAACGGTAAAGTGGTTGGTGCGGTTCAGGTTGATGCCGCAGACCAGATCATGATGATCACCGATGCGGGAACACTGGTGCGTACTCGCGTGTCTGAAGTCAGTATCGTTGGCCGTAACACGCAGGGCGTGACGCTGATTCGTACGGCGGAAGATGAAAATGTTGTCGGCCTGCAGCGTGTGGCCGAACCGGTAGAAGATGAAGAGCTGGATGGCGTGGTAAAAGTTGAAGGTGAAATTGCCGAAGACGACGACGCGATCGATGACATTGATGGCGATGATGACATCGCAGAAGATGACGAATAAGCCTTTTCCTTAGCCGGAATGAGTCGAATAAGCCAGCGCGATGCGCTGGCTTTTTTTATCGACACTCGGTAGTGTATCAGCCAACTGGTTCTTCCATTATTCAACGGTATCCACTTGAAATATCTCGCCTCATTCCATACCACATTAAAAGTTTCCCGCTATTTATTTCGGGTTTTGGCGGTCATGCTGTGGGTGCTAGGCGCACTGATATCCGTTTTTTATGTCACTAAAGTATTGAATGAAAAAGAGTCAGAGCTGCGGCAGGAGTATAACCTCAGCTTTGATCAGTCGTAGGGCTATATCCGACACGCGTCGGATATTGTGCGCGAACTCCAGTATCTGGCGGCGAATCGGCTGGTGCTGGCGCAAGAAAAAGCAGAGTCGCCAATGGAAGGAGGCCCCGGTGTCTCCGTTTATTCGCTTGCGCCCGGCGCAACCTGTTCCACGCAATATGGCGGGAATGCGGCACTGCTTTCATTAAGTCATTTCTTTAACGGCTGGCAGGATAATTTCTCTGCCGTCTACGATCTTAACCGGGTCTTTTTTGTCGGCGGCGATCGGCGCTGTATGGTTGATTTTGGCATCCGTAACCAGTCGCTCGATCGCGATAACTTGCTTAAAAACGTGCAGGATCGGTTTCAGGATCAGAAGAAGAATCGCACTCAAAGCGGGCGCGATGAAACGCTCTATTGGATTACCCCTGCGTCTATCCCCGATGTCGGCTATTTATATGCGCTGACGCCGATTTATGTGGATAACAAGCTGGAAGTCATCATGGGGATTGAACAGACAATTCGTCTGGATGACTTCGTCACTATAGGCAAATTCCCGATTGGGGCGCGGTTGCTGGATCAATATAATCAGGTGGTTTTGCAGTTTTCCGATGATAAAGGGCGTTACGCTTCGTCGGTAGATGGCTATCCCTCCGATCATAACTATTTCGGCTATGTGAATGGTTATGATGAACTCATTTTGAAGAAGTCGCTGCCGCCGACGTCATTCAGTATCGTGTATTCGCTGCCGCTAAAGGTGCTGCTCTCCCATATCAGCGCCTTGATGATCAATATGCTAGTGCTGAATATGCTATCGGCTATCTTGCTGTTTGTGCTGGCGCTGGTGTTTGAGCGGAAAATGCTGTTGCCAGCGGAAGTGAATGCGTTCCAGTTGGAAGAGAACGAGCAATTCAACCGCAAAATCGTAGCTTCGGCACCGGTCGGGATTTGTATCCTGCGTATCAATGACGGCACGAACATCCTCAGTAACGAGCTGGCGCACAACTATCTCAACCTGCTGACCCACGAGGACAGGCTGCGCATTACCCGAATCATTTGTGAGCAGCAATCCAAGTTTGTGGATGTCATGACCAGCCGCAATCATCACCTGCAAATCAGCTTTGTCCATTCGCGCTATCGTAATGAAAACGTGGCGATTTGTGTGCTGCTGGACGTCAGCGCGCGCGTCAAAATGGAAGAGTCGCTACAGGAAATGGCGAATGCTGCCGAGCAGGCAAGCCAGTCTAAATCGATGTTCCTGACCACCGTCAGCCATGAACTGCGCACGCCGCTGTACGGGATTATCGGTAACCTCGATTTGCTGCAAACCAAATCGCTGCCGCAGGACGCCAACCGTCTGGTGGTGGCGATGAACAATTCTTCCTCGCTGCTGCTGAAAATCATCAGCGATATCCTCGACTTTTCCAAGATCGAGTCGGAACAGCTAAAGATCGAACCGTGTGAGTTTGCGCCGCATGAGGTCATCAGCCACATCACCAGCAACTATCTTCCGCTGGTGGTGAAAAAGCGCCTGACGCTGTACTGCTTTATCGATCCCAATGTGCCGGTCAGCCTGTTTGGCGATCCCGTACGTTTGCAGCAGGTGTTGTCTAACCTGCTGAGCAACGCCATCAAGTTTACGGATACGGGCTGCATCATTTTTGAAGTCGGCTGCCGCGATGGCTATCTGGAATTTGTGGTACGTGATACCGGCGTAGGGATTCAACCTCGCGAGGCGGTGAAGCTGTTTGACCCGTTCTTCCAGGCGGGGAGCGGCGTTCAGCGTCATTTTCAGGGAACGGGGCTAGGGTTGGCCATTTGTGAAAAGCTGGTCAACCTGATGGATGGAGACATTACCATTGAGTCTGAGCCTGGGCTCGGCAGCCTGTTTGGCGTCAGAATTCCGCTGTATAAAGCGCGTTATGTCCCAGCGGCGATCAATGTCAGTCTGCAAGGGAAAATGTGCTGGCTGAGGATACGCAATGCCCGGCTGGAGTCTTATTTGCTGACGTTGTTGCAGGATCAAGGGTTGCAGGTGGCGCGCTATCAGAATCAAACCGTGTCGCCTGATGATGTGATGATTAGTGATTACATGCCAGAAGAGGACGTCACGGTTCGGGCACATATTGTAATGAGCGGCGCCCATAATGGGGCAGCGCAGGAAGTGAGTGCGGGACACTGGGTTCAAGGGACATCCACACCGCAACATCTGCCCGATTTGCTGGAGAAAATCTATCGTTCAGAAAACGAGGACAGAACGCACACCGAGATTTCACCACCGCTGGCCAGCTATGTACGGGATGAGAATGGCGACATTATGATTCTGGTGGTTGACGATCACCCCATCAACCGCCGACTGCTGGCGGATCAGTTGGGTTCTCTGGGCTATCAGGCGATGACGGCGAATGATGGGATCGACGCGCTGGGCGTATTGAGAAAAAACCATATCGATATCGTGCTGACGGATGTCAACATGCCGAATATGGATGGTTATCTGTTCACACAGCGTATGCGTGAGCAGGGATTACGCTTCCCGGTTATCGGCGTGACGGCGAATGCGCTGGCGGAAGAAAGGGAGCGTTGCCTCGGTGCGGGGATGGATAACTGTTTGTCAAAACCGGTTACGCTGGATACCTTGCAGCAGGCGCTGGCGTATTACAGTAACGTGGTGCGTCAGGCGAGAACATCTGGGGAATAACCTGCACCAGCGGTTGCCGGTGCAGGCGAGGAAAGGTTTAGTCGACCTGCGTTGCACCGCCATTAACGGAAGACAGGTAGTTCAGCAGGGCGATATCGTTGTCGACGCCCAGCTTGGTCATCGCTGACTTCTTCTGGCTACTGATCGTTTTGATACTGCGGTTGAGTTTTTTGGCGATTTCGGTGACCAGAAAACCTTCCGCAAACAGACGCAGCACTTCACTTTCTTTTGGAGACAGGCGCTTGTCGCCGTAGCCGCTGGCGCTGATTTTCTCCAGCACTTTGGATACGCTGTCCGGCGTGAACTTCTTCCCTTTTTGCAGGGCTGCCAGCGCTTTGGGTAAATCAGTCGGCGCACCCTGTTTTAGCACGATGCCTTCGATGTCCAAATCCAGCACGGCGCTCAAAATCGCCGGATTATTATTCATGGTGAGAACAATAATAGAGAGATGAGGAAAATGGCGCTTAATGTATTTAATGAGGGTGATGCCATCGCCGTATTTATCGCCAGGCATGGATAAATCGGTAATTAAAACGTTAGCGTCCAGCTTAGGCAGGTTGTTGATCAGCGCTGTTGAGTCTTCAAATTCGCCAACCACATTGACCCATTCAATCTGCTCAAGCGATTTTTTGATGCCAAAAAGGACAATAGGATGGTCGTCGGCAATAATTACGTTTAAGTTACTCATCGTTTTGGTTACTCATCTTGTTGGCTACCTTGCTGCCCTTTAGGTTCTTCTGGGGATAGTAATGCACTGACAAACCTCTCAATTTCATGAAGGTTAGCCTCGATCTGTTCACTATCATGCGCGGTAATATGCTGTTCAAGCTGTTCACACAACAGTTTGCCAGGATGCAGATTTAGCATGGCAAACACGCCTTTCAGCCGGTGTGCCGTCTGCGAAAGTGACGGGAAATCGCCTGCTTCCGCTTCAGTATACAGCCTCTTTAAATCATCCGGTACTGTCTCCACGAACAGCGAATAATAGTCGCTTGATGCTAGTTGCGCGGCGTAAAATTCGACATCATCCTGTTCCCCTTCCTGTAGCGCATCGGGTGATGTTTCCAGTTGTATCTCAATCAGCTTAAGTAATGCCTCCAGCAGGAGGTGGCTGATATTATAATTCACCCGCAAACGGCGCGGGCCCAAAGGCGTTAATGTGTCATCGTCGTGACTCAACAGCAGCGTATAATCTGCTTTGTTTTCCGGGTCGTCAGTAATACAGATATCGGCTTCCTGATTAATCTGGCGTTCATCGTTGACCAGATAATTCGCTCCCCAACCCGTCAGCATATTGCCGACAATATGCTGTACTTCATCAGACGTCACATCCAGCAGAATGGTAATACCATCCAGCAGTTTTTCTTCCTCAACGGGAAGCGCTTCTGGCTCCAGTTTTAGCGTCAGAATATAGTGTGTACCTAACCCGGACTTACTGTTGATGGTTAACGCACCACCCAGTTTATTACAGAGTTGATTACACAAAAATAAGGTCAATCCTGAATTTTGTCCGAAACGATCGGAAGTGGCGGTGTGCAGGAAAGGATGGCGGATATTTTCCTGTTCTTTGCCTGAAACATGGGTTCCTGTATCGCTGACCTGAATAATCAGCGTATCCGACTCATTATTTTTTCTGTCAACGGACACCGTAATTTTGCCGTAATCCGTATTGGTCACCGAATAATTCAGCAGCAGCGCCAGCGTCTTTTTCAGCAACCCGGCATCACCCACGTAAGTTTGATTACTATCCAGATTGTAGTGATGGAACAGGGCCAGACCTTTTGCTTCAACCGCGGTAGTAGCTCAAGCAGAACATTGTCCATCAGCGCCAGCGGCGAAAAGCTGTCGTTGACCACGGCCCATTCCTGCGCTTCCAGCTTTTCGTGCAGGGCGATATTTTCCAGTAGCTCGATAGCGCAACGGGTATCCGCCGTGAGCTGTTCCAATGTTGGCGTCTGTACCGTATCGCCCTGGCGCAGCGCATGAATATGCTGTTGCAGTGAAATCAGCGGCTGTTTGAATTCGCTGAGCAAGTTTTGGAATAAACGTTTTCTGGCGTGAATATTCTTTTCATATTCACGTTGGGCTAGCAGCAGCTTCCGCTGTACCAGAATCTCTTTATCCTGTTCACGCAGCAGGAAGAGGCAATAATCAGGTGAATATTGGCTACGAATTTGGCGGATTTCATACATTTCATTATTGATCGTGACCTGAATGATGCCCTGATGCTCGTCCGCCATATTGGTGATTTTTTGCAGGCTCAGGTGCGGAAGTAAATGCTCCGCACGCTCATTTTGTATGATGATTTTATTGCTGCTGAAGTCATAAACCAGCACGCCCATCGGGATTCTGCTCGTGGTTTCACGGTAAATATCCAGTTTCTTTTCCAACTGATGGGATAAATCCTCTACGGGGTGTGCATACTTCCGACGGAAAAGATAAAAGCCCGCAATGGATAAACTCAGCAGGACCAAATTCAGCAGTAGAAGCCAGACGTTATTACGCAATGAATCAATAATCAGGGTTTTTACGGGCACCTGAAAAACAATTTTTAGCGGCGCATTAACGAGCGTGGCGGAGATTTCAATATTGGATCCGTGAAGCTGCACGTCGGCCGAGCCTTCACCATTATTGTTGCTGTCCATATTGCTGGCCGCCGGCGTATCCGGCTTCAGCATAAGATGCTCACGCGTAATGGTATCCGGGATTAAATCGTTAATCGGCAGATCGAAAGCAAGAATTGTCGCCAGATGGCCCGGCTGATTGAATGTGGTGCGCAGCGTAAAATAGTAATCGTTATAGAAGCGTAATTTACGCAGCGGGGAAAACTTTCGCGCTCGTCTAACACATTCGCCTGTTGCAGCATTTCCGTCCGGCGAGCCTCGGCGATGACCGTAATATAATTGCCACGGAACTGCGAAGAGATATCTTTCAGCGTCTGCGTGGAAATCATCGTCAGGCTGTTGTCGATACCATTTAGGTAATACATGGAATAGACGCTGTTTTCCGCTCCCCAGAGAATATCAAGGTAACGGGATATCCGACGAACCGACGTCAGCGTGCCTTTATCGTGTTGTCCGAAAATCAGCGCGTCTGTTTTCTGACCGTTTTTCTACGTAGAAAACATTCGGCATTAAACTAATGGCGGTGATGTTGGCGTCGTTAGTGGGTGGTTCGCTGTTCAGGCTGCCGTATATTTGATAGGTGAAAAAACGGTAAGTATCGACACGTTTTTGTATGCCCTGAGCAATAGTTGTCAGAGCATGTTTTTGTCCGCCAGCAAATCGTTGATGTAGCTGTAGCCGAAGGTTCCGGTAATCAGGATCGATAACACCGTAAGGAGAGAAAAATAACGCAGGATCATAGCTGGCATCAATTAACGCTCCTGATTAGCGGATGACGGCACGCGCACTGGCGCTGACGGCCAGCAACAGCAAGGCGACAAACCCAAATGCGGTAGCCAAATTGCTGAACTGTGCAATAAAGCCGAGAATGGTCGGGCCGATCAGAATGCCTGCATAGCCCACGGTGGTAATCGAGGCGATAGCCAGATTAGGCGGCATGATCTTTTGATTTCCCGCTGCGCTGAAAAGAATTGGCACCACATTGGATGCGCCGATGCCGACCATCACGAAACCAAGAATAGCGGTGATCGCATTATCAATACTAATCGTTAATATCAGACCGAGTGAGGCACAGAGGCTGCCGCCGGTAAGAATCGCGTAGCGCCCGAGCGCATTAACGATGCGATCGCCGTTCAGTCTACCCAGCGTCATGGCGACGGAAAATGCGGCATAGCCCATGCCCGCCTGCGCGCCGGTCAGGTTGCGTTCAACCGTTAAAGAGGGCGCTCCAGTCCAGTATGGAACCTTCGGCCAGGAACATGATGAAGCACAGCGAGCCAATGAACATCACCCAACCGCGCGGGATGACAAACAGCGGGCCACCGTCATCCTGATTTGTGGTGCGCAGCAGGTGCTTGTGCGCTGTTGCCATAAATATCAGCATCAACGCAACCATCGCCAGGATCGCCATCAGCGGGGACAGGCCAAGCCACAGCAGGGCGCTGACGCCGCCTGCGCCGACAATCCCACCGACGCTAAAGAAACCATGAAAACCGGACATCATCGCCCGACCGCTGGCGCGTTCTACGATGACGGCCTGAATATTCATCGCGACATCGATCATACCGATAGATGCACCGAAAAGAGCAGCGTTATCGCCATCAGGGGCAACGTGCCAGCCTGCGTCAACGCGGGTAATACCAGACAAAGCAGCGCGCTTGCCAGCAAAATCACGCTACGGCAGCCTAGCTTGCTGGTGAGGAAACCAGTGAGCGGCATCGCCAGCAGCGAGCCAATACCGAGAGAAAGTAGCAACATCCCCAGAGAGGCATCACTGATAGCCAGCCGCGTTTTGACAAAGGGAACCAGCGGTGCCCAGGAAGCCATGGCGAAACCCGCAACAAAGAAAACGATGCGCGTCGCTGCCTGTGCCTTTTGCCTGGCAGATTCTGGTTGATGCATAACGGGTTGGAATTCAGCGTTGTACTCATCCTGATGAGGCTATCCGGTCGATGTAACAAGGGCCTATTTTTACCATAACTCGCGGCCTGAATGGAAAGAATCCTGGTGCGTGGTTCGAGGGGGGGGGGAAAGGGCTTCCTGATGCAGTATCGCGGGCAAAAAAATGCCGATTAGATAATCGGCAAAAGAATAGGTCAATTGAAGCAATAATGATGATGGAATGGGATTTTAAAGTGATGCACACGCGCCGTTTTGCCGTTTGATGCGATTTCAGCCTGTACCCGCCGTTATGGTCTTGCGTAACCTCTCACCCACGACGTGTTTTTCCCGTATAATCCCCTACTTTGTGTTAGGTCTCCGGAGTGACGGTGAAACAACTTTCCGACTTGCTGCGGCATTTGCAGCAGGATTTGCGCGAGCCACAGCCTGAACGCGCAGGTTTCAGACAAATAACGCGTTCATTAACCCTCAGCGGTGCGTCTGAGCTATTGCCGTGGCTGGCGACTCAGCCGGTGTACCCGCAGTTCTATTGGCAGCACCGTCAGGATCGTGAAGAAGCCGCCGTTTGCGGCAACGTGTGCGGGTTTCGTCATCTTCAGGATGCAGAAGCATTTCTTGCTCAGCAGCAGTGCGATCCCAATGTGCGTATCTGGGGGCTGAATGCGTTTAACCAGATAAAAGAAAGCGGCACGTCTTCACCTGGCTACCTGTTTTTGCCCCGAGCAGAATTGCGGCGTCAGGATGATACGCTCAGCCTGAGCATTAATCTGTTCAGCGACACTTCATTGCAGCAGGATGCCGCCGAAGCCTCGGCGTTTCTTAATCTGCTTCTGCCGTCTGCGTCGTCTCCTCCTTTGCATGCGGAAGTACAGTCCGTCGGGCATCAGCCGGAGCGTCAGGGATGGATTGATTTGCTCCAGCGGGCGCTGCACGATATTAACGCGGGACTGATGGAAAAGGTCGTTCTGGCGCGGACAACGACGCTAACGCTGACGCAGCCGCTACAGGCAACCACCTTTATGGCCGCCAGCCGGGCGGCAAATCACCACTGCTTCCATTTCATGCTGGCGCACGACGCGCGTCATGCGTTTCTCGGCTCCAGCCCGGAACGGCTTTATCGCCGTCGGGGGAGCGAACTGGAAACGGAAGCGCTGGCGGGAACGGTGGCAAGCGATCGCGATGCGCACAAAGCCGCTGAACTGGGCGACTGGCTGATGAATGATACCAAAAATCAGTGCGAGAACATGCTGGTGGTGGATGATATTTGCCAGCGGCTACAGCAGTCGGCGCTGTCGCTGGACGTGATGCCGCCGGAAATTGTGCGCCTGCGTAAAGTGCAGCATCTGCGCCGTACCATTCATGCCACATTGCGAACCGCGTCTGATAGCGCGTGCCTGAATGCATTACAGCCCACGGCGGCGGTCGCGGGTTTGCCGAGGCAAGAGGCGCGCCGTTTTATTGCCGAACATGAACCATTTGAACGCGGCTGGTATGCAGGGTCGGCGGGTTACCTTTCTCGTCAGCAGTCTGAATTCAGCGTGGCGCTACGTTCGGCCGAAGTGCGGGATCATATTTTGACGCTCTATGCCGGTGCCGGAATTGTGGCCGGTTCTGATCCAGAACAAGAATGGCAGGAGTTGGAAAACAAAGCCGCAGGGCTGAGATCCCTGTTAGACGGTGATATGTCATAGTTTTGTTTTATGGTTGTTGTGTCAGGTAATGGTTTATATCAAAGTCAGCGTGATAAAAAAAAATATAATAGTGCCGATCTTGATGTTTGCTGAAGGGCAACCAGGCCGCCAACAGTTTGATCATTCGTATTTTGTCTATATCCATCATTTTCTGTGAGCATACCGCCAGTACACAGGAAGATGGCGGGAATAACCTGCAACCTGAGTTGTTGAGTACATCATGTCAACAAGTGTATTTAATCGCCGCTGGGCTACATTACTGCTGGAATCGCTGACCCGCCACGGTGTCCGGCATGTCTGCATCGCGCCTGGTTCTCGCTCCACGCCGCTGACCTTGTCTGCGGCGGACAATCACGCGCTGATTTGCCACACGCATTTTGATGAGCGAGGGCTCGGACATCTGGCTCTGGGGTTGGCAAAAGCCTCGCGTGAACCAGTTGCGATTATCGTGACGTCAGGTACGGCTGCCGCGAACCTTTATCCGGCCATCATTGAAGCTGGGCTGACCGGCGAACGGTTGGTCGTTCTGACGGCTGACCGCCCGCCGGAGCTGATTGACTGCGGGGCGAATCAGGCGATTCGTCAACATGCGCTGTATGCTTCACACCCCACGCTGGCGCTGGATTTGCCGCGCCCCACGCCTGATATCCCAGCTAGCTGGCTGGTTTCCTCTGTGGATAGCGCCATGGCGCGACTGGCGCACGGCGCGCTGCACATTAATTGCCCCTTTGCTGAACCGCTGTACGGTGCCGATGACGGCACGGCGTATCAGGATTGGCTGATGGCACTGGGCGACTGGTGGAGCAGCCGTGAACCCTGGCTGCGTGAAATGCGCCAGAGTACGCTGGCAGTACAGCCGGACTGGCCGCAGTGGCGGCAGAAGCGCGGCGTCGTTCTCGCCGGTCGTGTGAGTCCCGAACAGGGAGCGCGCCTTGCCGCGTGGGCGAACGAATTGGGCTGGCCGCTGATTGGTGATGTTCTGTCGCAAAGCGGGCAGCCGTTGCCCTGCGCGGATATCTGGCTGGCATATCCTGACGCGGCGGATCGCTTACGGCAGGCGGAGATTGTCTTGCAGTTCGGCGGTAGCCTGACGGGTAAACGTCTGCTGCAATGGCAGGAACAGTGCCAGCCGCAAGAATTTTGGTTAATTGACGATCTACCGGGACGGCTGGATCCGGCCCACCATCGCGGACGCCGACTGGTCGCCGATGTGGGCGAATGGCTTTCTGCGCACCCAGCGCATAAGCAGGCGCCGTGGGCGGATATGTTGGTGGATATTGCCGATAAAACGCAGCGGCAGATTGATACCCACTTGGCTTCCCGCTTTTGGGAAGCACAACTGGCTCAGCGCATCCCGGCGCTGTTGCCGCCGGACGGACAGCTGTTTGTCGGCAACAGCCTTGTGGTGAGGCTGATCGACGCGCTGGCGCAACTCCCGCAGGGGTATCCGGTGTACGGTAATCGCGGAGCCAGCGGTATTGATGGCCTGATCTCCACGCTGGCAGGCGTGCAGCGTGCCACGGCAAAACCGACGCTGGGCATCGTCGGCGATCTTTCTGCGTTATACGATTTGAATGCGCTGGCGCTGCTGCGTCAGGCTCCCGCACCGCTGGTGTTGATCGTGGTGAACAATAACGGCGGCCAGATATTTTCCCTGCTGCCGACGCCAGTTGCACAGCGTGAAGCGTTTTACTGCATGCCGCAAAATGTGGAATTCGGCCACGCCGCCGCGATGTTTGGCCTGAATTACGTGCGTGCCGAGAGCTGGGAACAGCTGGCGAATACGGTGACGGATTGCTGGGCACAAGGGGGCGTTACGCTGCTGGAAGTGGTGGTTGAACCGAAGGACGGCGCAGCAACGCTTAACGAACTGGTCGCGCAGGTGGCGACATGGGCGCGCTAGAGTTTCAAGGGCTAAGCTGCCAGAAGGTGACGCATAGTGCGGTGGCTTCTGGGCAGCCGTGGCTGGTGTGCCTGCATGGTTTATTAGGCAGCGGCGAGGACTGGCTGCCGGTCCTGCCATTTTGTCGTGACTGGCCCGTGCTGCTGGTGGATTTACCCGGGCACGGCGCGTCACGAACGATTGCCACTGCCGATTTTGCCGATGTGAGTCGCCAGCTAAGCGCCACGCTGCTGGCGCAGGGCATTACGCGCTATTGGCTGCTGGGCTATTCGCTCGGTGGGCGTATCGCGATGTATCACGCCTGCCACGGGCAGCATGACGGTATGCTCGGGCTATTGGTCGAAGGGGGACACCCCGGTCTGGCGACGCCTGAGTTGCGTACGGAGCGTATTCATCATGATGCACGCTGGGCGCAGCGCTTTCGCCAGGAACCTCTGCCAGGGGTCTTGCAGGACTGGTATCAGCAGGCGGTGTTTGCTGATGTGGATTCAGTACAGCGTGAACAACTGATTACGCGCCGCAGCGCGAATCACGGCGCATCCGTTGCGGCCATGCTGGAAGCCACCTCGCTGGGGCGTCAGCCTTTTTGGCTGAACGCCTCCAACACCTGTCGATGCCTTTTGTTTATTTATGCGGTGCCAGCGATGTGAAATTTCAAACGCTGGCGGCGCACTACGGCCTGCCGTTACTGAGCGTCGCGCAGGCGGGCCATAATGCTCATCAGGCGAATCCAACGGCGTATGCCGAGCGGGTTCGCGATTTTCTTTTTGCATCCCGTTAAGGATTGATAACTATGCTTTATCCGAGTGAAGAACTGCTTTACGCACCGATTGAATGGCACGATTGCAGCGGCGATTTCGCCGATATCCTCTACCACAAATCCATCGATGGTATTGCCAAAATCACCATTAACCGTCCTCAGGTACGCAATGCGTTTCGTCCGCAAACGGTAAAAGAAATGATTCAGGCGCTCGACAATGCGCGTCACGATGACGGGATTGGCACGATCATCCTGACCGGTGCGGGTGATAAAGCATTCTGCTCCGGCGGCGATCAGAAAGTACGTGGCGACTACGGCGGCTATCAGGACGACAGCGGTGTACATCACCTGAATGTGTTGGATTTTCAGCGCCAGATCCGTACCTGTCCGAAGCCGGTTGTCGCGATGGTTGCGGGCTATTCCATCGGCGGTGGACACGTTCTGCACATGATGTGCGACCTGACCATTGCGGCAGAGAACGCCATTTTCGGTCAAACCGGCCCGCGCGTCGGTTCCTTTGACGGCGGCTGGGGCGCGTCTTACATGGCACGCATCGTGGGTCAGAAGAAAGCGCGTGAAATCTGGTTCCTGTGCCGCCAGTACGATGCGGCGCAAGCGCTGGATATGGGACTGGTGAACACCGTGGTTCCGCTGGCCGAGCTGGAAAAAGAGACCGTGCGCTGGTGCCGTGAAATGCTGCAAAACAGCCCGATGGCGCTGCGTTGCCTGAAAGCGGCACTGAACGCGGACTGCGACGGTCAGGCTGGCTTGCAGGAACTGGCGGGTAACGCCACCATGCTGTTCTACATGACGGACGAAGGGCAGGAAGGCCGTAACGCGTTCAACGAAAAACGTCAGCCTGACTTCAGCAAATTCAAACGGAATCCGTAATGCGTCGGGTCACTCTCTATCGTTACAGCGTGCCGATGGAAGCCGGGGTGGTACTGCGTAATCAGCGCCTGAAAACCCGCGATGGTCTTATCGTTCGTCTGCAAGACGGCGAGCGATTGGGCTGGGGCGAGATCGCGCCGCTGCCGGAATTTAGCGTGGAAACGCTGACAGAGGCGGAATCAGCCGCGCTTGAACAGCTAAAATCGTGGGCGGCAGGGGCAGCATTTTCTGACGATCTTCCGCCATCTGTTGCCTTTGGCTTGAGCTGTGCACAGGCTGAACTGGATCAGCATCTGCCTCAGGCGGCGGACTATCGCAAAGCGCCATTGTGCAGCGGCGATCCCGATGAGCTGTTCGAGATGCTACAGACGATGCCGGGCGAGAAAGTGGCCAAGATCAAAGTCGGCCTGTACGAAGCGGTGCGTGACGGCATGATCGTGAACGTGCTGCTGGAAGCCTTGCCGGATCTGAAACTTCGTCTGGATGCCAACCGCAGTTGGACGCGCGCCAAAGCGGACGGTTTTGCCCGCTATGTCGCGCCGTCATTGCGTTCACGCATTGCCTTCCTCGAAGAACCTTGCAAAACCCGTGAAGAATCTCGCGAATTTGCGCGGGAAACGGGTATCAGCATTGCCTGGGATGAGAGCGTGCGCGAGGCGGATTTTCGGGTGGAAGCCGAGCCGGGCGTGAGTGCGATTGTCATTAAGCCGACGCTGGTCGGCAGCCTCGCACGCTGCCAGCAACTGGTGCAGGACACGCATCAGGCTGGGTTAACGGCGGTGATCAGTTCCAGTATTGAATCGAGTTTGGGCTTAACGCAGTTGGCGCGTCTGGCACACTGGCTGACGCCGGACACGATCCCCGGGCTGGATACGTTGGATCTGATGCAGGCGCAGGTGATTCAACGCTGGCCGGAGAGCACGTTGCCGCTGCTGGCTACCGAGCAACTGGACGTGGTATGGCAATCCTGACCGACTGGCCGTGGCGACACTGGGCTAGCCAGGCGCCCCAGTCTGTTTCGTTGAATAAGTCTGTCTCGTTGCATGAGCCTGTCGCATTGATTGAAGATGAAACCCGCTGGAGCTGGCAGGCGCTTGCCCAGCGGGTGGATCATCTGGCGCACCATTTCACACAGCAGGGCGTGACGGCCGACAGTACGGTTGCGCTACGTGGTAAGAATAGCGTCCAGATGCTGTTCAGCTATCTGGCGCTATTGCAGTGCGGTGCACGCGTGCTGCCGCTGAATCCACAGCTGCCTGATGCGTTAACCGAGGCGTTGTTACCCGCGCTAAATGTCGCGTATGGCCTGTGCCTGAATGATAAGCCCTGGCCGAATGCCGTGCGCACGCTTTCTTTGTCATCGGGTGATACTGAAGAACGTCACTGCACCGATCGATTGCATTGGCAGGCCGACCGGCTGGCGACGCTGACGCTGACGTCCGGCTCCAGCGGGATGCCGAAAGCGGTGGCGCACACGTTCGCGGCTCATCTTTCCAGCGCGGAAGGCGTGGTGCAGATGATGGCGTTTTCCTCCCGCGACAGCTGGCTGCTGTCACTTCCGCTCTTTCATGTGTCCGGGCAGGGGATTGTTTGGCGCTGGCTCGCCACGGGGGCCACAATAGTGGTTCGTGCGCATCAGCCTCTGGACAGTGCGCTGCGCGATTGCACCCACGCTTCTCTGGTACCAACGCAGCTGTGGCGATTGCTGTCGGAGGAGAGCTTCCCTACGGCACTGAAAGCCGTATTGCTCGGCGGTGCGATGATTCCGCAGACGCTGACGCAACAGGCGGAAGCCCGAGGCGTAAGCTGCTGGTGCGGCTATGGCCTGACAGAACTGGCTTCGACAGCCTGCGCAAAACGCGCCGATGGGCGTTCGGGGTTGGCATGCCGTTGCTTGGACGGGAGATCCGGCTGGTCGAGGATGAAATTCTGCTGCGCGGCAGCACGCTAGCTGCTGGCTATTGGCGTGACGGGAAACTGATTCCACTGGTCGATGAGGATGGCTGGTTTCACACGCGGGATCGCGGGCGCTTTGCCGAGGGCGAGTGGCACATTTTAGGGCGTCTGGATAATCAATTTTTCAGCGGCGGAGAAGGGATCCAGCCGGAGAATATCGAAGCCGTGCTGTTGACACATCCCGATGTTCAACAGGCCTGTATTGTGCCCGTTGAAGACGCAGAGTTTGGTCACCGTCCTGTTGCGGTGCTGGAAGTGGCACAAACTACGACGCTTGATGCGGTACGTGATTGGCTACAGCCGCAGCTTGCCGGATTTCAGCGTCCGGTTGCGTATTATGCGCTGCCTGTTGAACTGAAAAATGGTGGGATTAAGCTTTCTCGCCAGCAGGTAAAAAGCTGGGTTAATGCAACGCACCACGAGCCCAACAGGTAGCATGACTCGGCCGTAGGCTAGCTGTCCGGTGCGTTGGTGCTGGGGTTCGCCGCCGGTTTTTATGCGTTGTCTGATGATTGGCGCTGGTTTCACGATCAAACAGCGCCAGCTTTTCCAGAAACCACATGTCCTGAAACCGCATCGGGGTGTTCCTGTCGGCATGCACCGTATGCGGGGTATCCATCGCCGTGGCATGCTTTCCTGTGGCTAATTTTCCTTCTCTCATCATCGTTTCCTTCTGCCTGTTTTGTCGTCATCCATGATGAGTACTATTGTTCACTTTGTCTTTTTTGAGCAAATAGGCGGCGCTTATTGTTGCTATTGTCAGCAGCGCTGAATGAAAACTTTCATGATTATTAAAAGAATAAATCACTGCTCAAGGCAATTTCATGCTGGAGTGAGGGGGCGTTTCGGGTAGAATCGGCAACGATAACATCTTTACACGCGCGTTTAACGACGGTTTTAAGGATATTGAAAATGAAAAAGTTTGTGATTGCCTGTGCGGGAAGCCTGTTACTTGCAACGGCGTCTGTACATGCCATTAGCCTTTCCGGGGAAGCAGGTCGCGATTATGCTGGCGCCAATGCGGGCTTCGGTTTGGGCATTCCTGGGCTTGCGGGCAATGTGAGCTATGCCCACGGCGACAACAACAATGACGTATATGGCTTCGGCCTGGGGTACACCATCCCTGTCGGCCCACTCAAGCTGACTCTGGGCGGTAAAGCGCTGTACCTGAATCAGGATCACGGCAATGATGGCTATGGTGTTGCTCTGGGCGGTGGCGTGCAGTGGCCGCTGAGCCGTCAGTTCTCGCTGTATGGCGAAGGTTACTATTCACCGGATGCTTTCTCCAGCCATGTCGATCACTATGTTGAAGGGAAAGCAGGCGTACGCTGGCAGGTCTTTGCACCGCTGAGCGTTGATGTCGGCTACCGCTACATCAATATGGCGCGTGAAAGCGGTCCGGATAACAGACTGGCTGATTCAGCCTATGTCGGCGTTGGTCTGAACTTCTAATATACCCGTCATACTTCAAGCCGCAGGTGTGTTGGCTTTTGGCCATGTGACGTATCGCGGCTGGAAAGAAAAAGAGCGTGAATGTTGAATTCACGCTCTTTTTTTATGACAAGCATCCTTGTCCGTTACCCTTAGGGTCGTTGCTACGCAACGTTGAAAAATGCTTCCAGCGTTTTTTTATATCTTGGATTAACCGCTGAGAAGGTCAACTAATCGACGGTAGCCAGCCGGCGACCATCGCCAGTTGGATCAGGATGATGCCTACGCCGCTAGCGAAGACCAGTGCCAGAACCGGTGCGCCACCGCGCGTTGCGCGTATTTCAGGACGCTGTTTGCGCACCTGCCAGCTCAGCAGGACGGGAATAAGCAGCGCCAGCACGGCCAGTGCGATCGCCGCATAGCCCAACGCCATCACGAACCCTTGCGGATAAAAGAGGGCAAACACCAGCGGTGGGATAAAGGTCAGCAAACCCGTTTGCGCGCGCCCCGTGACGCTATTTTTACGCTTAAACAGATCGGCTAAATAATCGAACAGCCCAAGCGCCACGCCGAGGAAAGAGGTCGCCAGCGCCAGATCGGCAAACAGGTGGACGGCCAGTTCAACGTGCGGTGAAGCCACCAGCGTGCGAATAGCCTGCATCAGTCCATTCAACCCTGCCTGATCGGCCAAAATAGCGTTGAATGTTGAAGAACTTAGGCTGCCTAGCATCGCAAGTTGCCAGAAAATATAGGCAATCAGCGGTATCACGCTACCGATAAGAAATATCCGGCGCAGTTTACGGCTGTCGCCGCCCATGTAGTGCACAATACTGGGGATACTGCCGTGAAAGCCGAATGAGGTCAGGATAACGGGTAATGCCGAGAGCGTCAGACCCTGTTGCAGCGGGAGCGTTAAGAGATTAACGCGCTGAATATGTGGCACCATGACGGCCAGCATAATGACGAGCATGAGCACTTTGCCGCTAAACAGGATGCGGTTAAACAAATCGACGGAGGATGTCCCGATACAAACGACGCCGCCGGCAACCAGCGTGAAGAGTAGAATACCGGCGGACAGCGGAAGTGAGTAGCCACTCCATTGGCTGATGCTGGTCGCGAGCAGTTCGCCCGCGCCGCTGATATAGGCTGCCGTGAGTGCGTACATCAGAAATAGCATACTGAAACCCGTAATCCACTGTCCCCAGCGGCCGAGGTAGATTTTTGCCAGCGTGCCCAACCCGGTGTGCGATGGCTGATGTTGATACACTTCAACCAGCAGCAGGGCGCTGTAACACATCAGTGCCCACAGACTGATTAATATCATCAATGTCGTGCCAAATCCGACGCCAGCCGTTGTTAACGGCATCGCCAACATTCCTGCTCCAATTGTGGTACCAGCAACGATAAAAATACTGCCAAGAGTACGATTTTTCACCTATTCCTCTATATATAGCGTGGCTATCCAGATATTTTTGGCAGCAGGGTAGAGTATTCAGTGATTTCTGTCAAAACGCCGTTACGAGGGGTGTAATTTTATATTTACACTGGATTGCGGCTCATCGGCAGCCTGTGGTCCCAGCCTGCTTGAAAGAAACATTGTGTTTGTTCATCCGACTTTTTAAAGTGGTTTCAGGATCGTCACGAGGAATAAAAAAATGCTTAGGGTCGAGATGTTATGTACCGGCGATGAAGTGCTGCATGGTCAAATTATTGATACCAATGCGGCCTGGTTGGCGGATTATTTGTTTCAACAGGGATTACCAATGACCAGCCGGATGACGGTGGGGGACGATCTCGATGCGCTGGTGACGGCAATAACGCAGCGTAGCCAGATCGCCGATATCCTGATTGTGAACGGTGGTTTAGGGCCGACCAGCGACGATCTCAGCGCGCTGGCGGCGGCCACCGCAGCAGGTGAAGGGCTGGTTGAGCATGCAGAGTGGCTGGCGCGAATGGAGGCGTTTTTGCCGAGCGTGGCAGAGTGATGGCACCGAGTAACCGTAAACAGGCACAAATCCCCGCCAGCGCGGAAATGGTAGATAACCCGGTTGGCACCGCCTGTGGTTTCGCGCTGCACTTGAACAAGTGCCTGATGTTTTTTACGCCGGGTGTCCCGTCTGAGTTTAAGGTCATGGTCGATCAGCAAATTATGCCGCGCTTGCGCGAGCGTTTTGCTGTTGCCGATGCCCCGCTGTGCCTGCGCCTGACCACCTTTGGTCGTTCTGAAAGCGATCTGGCAAGCCAGCTTGATGGCATGGCGTTACCGTCGGGTGTGGTGCTGGGCTACCGATCTTCTATGCCGATTATCGAGCTGAAGCTGACAGGGCCAGCCGCTCAGCAGGAAAAGATGGTGAAGCTGTGGGAAACGGTGCGCGCCGTAGCCGGGGAAAATACCCTCTTTGAAGGAACAGAAGGGCTGCCAGCACAGCTGGCACGGCGTCTGGCTGAACGTGATCTGACGCTGGCAGTGAGTGAACACTTCACGGCAGGATTGCTCAACTGGCAGCTTCAGTCGGCGAATACGCCGCTAGTGGGCGGGGAACTGCTGGCACGCGTTGAGGACACCAGCCTGTCCGGGCTAGCGGACTATGCTCGCCATCTGACTGAGCGTCAGGGCGCGTCATTAGCGCTGGTCGTGGGAAGTCGGAACGATGCCGAGCTGTCATTAGCGCTGCATACGCCGGAAGGATCTTTCGCCCAAACGATACAGTTCAACGTACAGCGCTACAGCCTGAAAACGCATCAAGAGGTTGTTGCTATGCTGGCGATGAACATGCTGCGCCGCTGGCTAAACGGCTGGTCAGTGTACGGCGGGCACGGCTGGATCACGGTGTTGAAGACGCTGTAGTCAGCGGGGAATTACCGAGGATCTTATCCTTAACCAGCCTCTTAGCCACATTTCTATTCGGCTTTCGGGGTTAGTTTCGTGCGCGATGATATCGCCATTTTCATGCTACCTCGTAGCACGCGCCCGACAAGGGACGGCTCAAACGCCGCTCGCCCCTTGACCCCAGGCTTTTGGCGTGAATTGCGCCGCTGTGCGGTGTCTTCGGAGATCGTTCCCGCTTTCGAGCCGCCAGTGACGCGTTCCTGACGCGGCACTGGCTTTCGCGGCGTCCATGCCGCTCACTCGGCGGTAACGCTCACCTCAGCGCAATTTTTACGCCGGGTAAACCTGCCCGAAACCATCACATGAATCTAGCATAAGCCTATAAGCCGATGGCTAATGCTTACCAGCAAATAAAAAGGCCAGAATTAACGTTCTGGCCTTTTCACAAGAGAATTAATACAGTAACGAATAAAGCTGCCGACGGTAGCGGGCGGCGAGGGCGTCGCTGGTGCCGAGGGCGGCCATGATGTCCATCAGCGTTTTACGCGCGTTGCCGTTAGCAACAGCCAGATCTTTCTTCAGGAATCCCATCAGCAGTTCAAGTGCTTCTTCATTACGACCGACCTGATGCAGTTGCAGCGCCAGCTGTACCGCCAGTTCCGCATTTTGCGGGTCGGCATCCAACTGCTGCTGGAGATGCTGAATTTCCGGCGTATCTGCTGCCTGTTTTAGCAATTCAATCTGCGCAACGAGGCTGTGATAGCGGGTATCTTGATCTTGCAAAGGAATGGTGGCCAGTACAGCTTCGGCCTCTTCGCTACGTTTAATCTGAATCTGCACTTCCGCCAGCATCAGACCGATATCGCTGCGCTGCTGGCTGAGTTGCCAGGCGTCTTTCAGCAATTGCATGGCTTCTGGCAGTTTGTCTTCCTGAATCAGCTGCTGTGCCTGCGCGACTTTGAGCTCTTCTTCTTTCGGCAATGCGCGTTTCAGCAATTCACGAATGGCGTCTTCCGGCTGTGGCCCCTGAAAACCGTCCAGCGGCTGGCCATCTTTAAACAGATAAACGGTTGGGATTGAGCGCAGGCCAAACTGAGCGGCGACACGCTGTTCGGCATCACAATCCACCTTCGCCAGAACAAACTGCCCTGCGTATTCCTGCGCCAGCTTGTCCAGCACCGGTTCCAGTTCCAGACAGTGCTGGCTACGCGCCGACCAGAAGTAAAACAGGACTGGCAGGGTCATGGAGTGTTCCAACACCTGATGCAGGTTGGATTCGTTGACGTCAACGATAGTCGCTTGTTGTTCTAACATGAGTAGTCTCTCTTACTTCCTGAATGCGTTTGACCCTTAGATGGGGCCTGTCGGTGTCACTTGCAAGCCTCGTACAGAGGCAAGTGCGCAATACCTCACCTTCTGAGGTTTATCCTCGTAATACCTTATCCAGCAGACATCCCGGTAGCAGGCGGCGCAGCCAGGTTAAGGCGTGAGCCACCAGCGTGACGGGATAGCGTAATTTAGGCCGCGCGCTTTCCAGCGCATGATGGAGCTTCGGCA
This sequence comes from Pectobacterium sp. PL152, assembly GCA_021907015.1. GTDB lineage: Bacteria > Pseudomonadota > Gammaproteobacteria > Enterobacterales > Enterobacteriaceae > Pectobacterium. The sequence continues at coordinate 3,928,262 of CP091064.1, forward strand.
ATATCGCTTCCGGCGGCAGCGTGAAGCGCTTAGCGATGCCGGGGTTGGTCACCGGCTTGTCCGTCTGCGTTTGCGCCACATTATGAGTAAAGCGTGTGCTAATTGGGCCGGGCTCGATCAGGCTGACGTGCAGGCCGCTGCCGTGTAACTCCATGCGCAGCGCATCTGACCACGCTTCCAACGCATATTTGCTGGCGGCATACGCGCCGCGCCCCGGCGTTGACACCAGCCCTAATACCGAACTGGTCTGGATGATACGGCCTTCGCCGTGCGGCAGCATGGCGGGTAGCAGTAATTGCGTGAGCTGATGCGTGCCGAACAGGTTGCTGGAAAACTGCTGTTCGAGCTGCTGGCGCGAAATGGTATTCAGCGGGCCATACAGACCGTATCCGGCGTTATTAAACAACCCGTACAGGCGGTTATCGGTCAGTCTGATCACCTCCGCGGCGGCTTGTTCCACGCTGGTGCTGTCATCCAGATCGAGCGTAATTGCTTCCAGACCCAGCGTGGTCAGACGTGCGACATCCTCTGCGCGACGGCAGGCTGCAATCACGCGATAGCCGCGCTTTTGCAGATCCTGAGCGGCAATCAGGCCAATACCGCTGGAGCAACCCGTAATGAAGACCGTTTTTTGCATAACTTTACCTAATTCAAAAGCCTATTTATTAAGACTCATGGTTAACTAAGGGTTCCAGCTGCTTCGCCATCCATTCTGCGATAAACGGTTGGGCATCCCGGGTTGGATGGATGCCATCTTCCATCATCCACTCCGGTTTAAGATACACCTGCTCCATAAAGAAAGGCAGCAGCGGAAGTGCAAACTGCTCCGCCAATTTGGGGTAAATATTGCTGAATGACTCGGTGTAACGACGGCCATAGTTGGTCGGCAAACGGATCTGCATGATCAGCGGCTGAGCGTTAGCCTGTTTGACCAGCGTGATGATTTTTGCCAGATCCTGCTCGATATTAGGGGCCGGAAATCCCCGCAGCCCGTCATTGCCGCCCAGTTCAATCAACACCCAACGTGGCTGATGCTGTTTTAACAAGGCAGGAAGACGCGCCAGCCCTTGTGCGGTGGTGTCACCGCTAATACTGGCGTTAACCACAGCGATGCCTTTTTTCTGCGTTTGCCACTGTGTGTTCAACAGCGTTGGCCACGCGTTAGCGGCCGGCATCTGGTAGCCCGCACTGAGGCTATCGCCCAGAATTAATAATGTGTCAGCGGCGAAAGCGCGTACGCTGCATAATCCCAGAAGCAAAAGGACGAAAACATGTTTGCGAAGACCAGCCCAGCGAGTGCTACGCCAAGCAAAACTGCGCACGTAGAAAACATTCTTGAAGTTCATCATCTTAGTAAGCACGTTGGTCAGGGAGAAAATCGGCTTTCCATCCTTACCGGAGTTGAGCTTATTGTCAAACCTGCGCAGACAATTGCCCTGATTGGGGAATCCGGTTCGGGGAAATCGACCTTGCTGGGAATTTTGGCCGGGCTGGATGATGGCACGGAAGGCGAGGTGAGCCTGATGGGCAAATCGCTAAACGCGCTGGATGAGGAAGGCCGTGCAGCGCTGCGCGCTCAGCATGTCGGTTTTGTTTTTCAGTCTTTCATGTTGGTGCCGACGCTGAATGCATTGGAGAACGTGCAATTACCCGCGTTGCTGCGCGGTGAAAGCGATAGCCACAGCCGTGGGCAGGCTGAGCAGCTGTTACAACAGCTCGGGTTGGGTGAGCGCTTACATCACCTTCCTGCTCAGCTTTCCGGCGGTGAACAGCAGCGTGTGGCGCTGGCGCGTGCGTTCAGCGGACGCCCCAATGTTTTGTTTGCCGATGAGCCTACCGGGAATCTGGATCGTAAAACCGGGGAACGCATCGTTGATCTGCTGTTTTCCCTCAACCGCGATTATGCCACCACGTTGATTCTGGTCACGCACGACGAACAACTGGCGGCGCGCTGTGAACGACGCCTGCGCTTAGTCGACGGCAAGCTGCGGGAGGACGCATGATCTGGCGGTGGTTCTGGCGCGAATGGCGCTCTCCTTCCTTACTGATTGTCTGGCTGGCATTAACGCTGGCTGTCGCCTGTGTGCTGGCGCTGGGCACGATCAGCGATCGCATGGAAAAAGGGCTCAGTCAGCAGAGCCGTGATTTTCTGGCTGGCGACCGCGTGCTGCGTGCTTCACGGCCTGTCGCGGAAGCCTGGCTTCAGGACGCGCGGCAGCGCGGGCTGACGCTCAGTCGACAGATTTCTTTCATGACCATGACGTTCGCAGGCGATACTCCACAACTGGCACAGGTTAAAGCCACTGACCAGCGCTATCCGCTGTACGGCAATTTGCAGACGCGTCCTGAAGGGCTGCATGCGGAAGCGGGAACGGTGCTGGTCGCGCCACGCCTGCTGGCGCTACTTGGGCTGAAAGTCGGCGATATGCTGGACGTCGGCGATACTTCACTGCGCATCAGCGGCGAGCTGATTCAGGAGCCGGATGCCGGCTTCAATCCGTTTGAGACCGCGCCGCGTATTCTGATGAATCTGGACGATGTCGAGAAAACTGGTGCGATTCAGCCGGGGGGACGCATTACCTGGCGCTACATGTTTTCCGGCAATGAGAAGCAAATTAGTGAATTCAGTAACTTCATCAAACCACAGCTCAAGCCCGATCAACGCTGGTATGGCATGGAGGATTCTGAAGGCGCGCTGAGCCAGTCGTTAAAGCGGTCGCAGCAGTTCCTGTTGCTGTCGGCGCTGCTGACGCTGCTGTTGTCTATTGCCGCGGTGGCGGTGGCGATGGGGCACTACTGCCGCAGCCGCTATGATTTGGTCGCTATCCTGAAAACGCTGGGGGCAGGTAAACAAGCGCTGAGGCGCTTAATCATCGGGCAGTGGCTTTCTGTGCTCGGGCTGGCGGCGGTGTGCGGCAGCGTGCTCGGTCTGGGGTTTGAGGCGCTGTTGATGAAAATGCTGGCACCGGTACTGCCCGCCACACTGCCAGCCTCTGGACTGTGGCCGTGGGTATGGGCGCTGGGATCGCTGGTTCTGATCTCGCTGCTGGTTGGGCTGCGCCCGTATCGACTGCTGCTGGCGACACAGCCGCTGCGTGTGTTACGTCAGGATGTGGTGGCGAACGTATGGCCGCTGCGCTACTACCTGCCGATTGTCCTGCTTATTGTCGTCGGCCTGCTGGCCGTGTTGTCCGGTGGCGGCGTGCTGCTATGGTCGCTGCTCGGCGGTATGGCGGTGTTGTCGCTGTTGTTGGGCGTTATCGGCTGGGGCGGGTTGCTGTTATTACGACGTTTGACGGTTAAACGGCTGGCATTGCGTCTGGCCATTAATCGCCTGCTGCGCCAGCCGTGGTCGACGCTCAGTCAACTGGCCGCCTTTTCGCTGTCCTTTATGCTCTTGGCACTGCTGCTGGTGATGCGCGGTGACTTGCTGGAGCGCTGGCAGCAGCAATTGCCGCCGGGCAGCCCGAACTATTTCCTGCTGAATATCACGAAGGAACAGGTGCCACAGGTGGAGGATTTCCTCTCTCAGCATGACGTGACGCCGGAACAATTCTTCCCGATTATTCGCGCGCGGCTGACGGAGATTAATCAGCAGGTTGCGACGGAAGTGATCCACGAGGACGATCCGGGCGGCAACACGGTGAACCGTGAGCTGAACCTGACCTGGATGAACGGAATCCCGCAGCATAACGTACTGGTGGAAGGCGACGCGCCGAAGGCGGGTGAAGTCTCGATGGAAGCGAAAGAAGCCAAAGAGATGGGGATCAAGATTGGCGATACGTTGACCTTTACTGGTGATACGCAGCCGTTTAGCGCCACGGTGACCAGCTTCCGTCAGGTGGATTGGGAAAGCCTGCGTCCGAACTTCTTCTTCATTTTCCCCGTAGGGGCGTTAGATAACCAGCCGCAGTCCTGGCTGACCAGCTTCCGCTACGATGGTGATGAGAAGATGATTACGCAGTTGAATCGCCAGTTCCCGACGATGAGCGTGCTGGATATCGGCAGTATTCTGCGTCAGGTGGGGCTGGTTTTGCAGCAGGTAAGCCGGGCGCTGGAGATTATGGTCATTCTGGTACTGTTCTGCGGCGTGCTGCTGTTGTTGGCACAGATTCAGGTTGGGATGCGCCAGCGACGTCAGGAATTGATGGTGTATCGAACGCTGGGGGCTGGGCTACGCCTGCTGCGCACCACGCTGTGGTGTGAATTCGCGGTGTTGGGGCTGGTGGCAGGAACGGCGGCGGCGATTGGCGCAGAATCGGCCCTGTGGCTGTTGCAGCGTAAAGTCTTTAACTTTGCCTGGGAACCGAATGTCACGATGTGGATAACGCTCCCGTTAATCGCTGCGTGCCTGCTCTCACTCTGCGGCGGCTGGCTGGGGCTACGACTCTTACGTGGTAAAGCCCTGTTCCGGCAGTTCGCGGGTTAATATTGCGTATAAGAATACGCCATTTTCTCTGAGACGAATTGCTATGCAAACACAGAGAAAGTTTCGTGCGCAGTACCGCCGCCACGTTTATGCAAAACCTTACTAAGCGCCCGACGCAGGGCGCTCAAGCGCCGCAGCCCTGCGAACCCTGGCTTCTGGCTAAATTATGCCGCTACGCGGTTCCATCGGTGTTCATGACCGCTAACCGAGCCGCCAGTGACGCGTTCCCTACGCGGCACTGGCTTTCGCGACGTCCTGTCGCTCACTCGGCGGTCAAGCTCACCGCTGCATAATTTTGATGCCGGATAACAGAGAAAATCTATCTTTTACCTTACTGACTGATAGAACTTCCCGGTGCTTCGCCGCCGGTTCCCGTCACGGTTTTGTGTTTCGCCAGATATTGATGCTGGAAAATACACATGCGGATCGTGTTGCGATATTCACCGTTGATGAAGAACTCATGGATCAGTTCGCCTTCGACCTCAAACCCTAATTTGCTGTAGATGTGGATCGCTTTCTTGTTTTCCTTATCCACAATCAAATACAGCTTGTAGAGGTTCAATACCGAGAAGCCGTAATCCATCGCCAGTTTGGCCGCCGTGCTGGCGTAGCCGCGGCCTTGATAGGCCGGATCGATGATGATCTGAAATTCCGCGCGACGGTGGATATGGTTAATTTCCACCAGTTCAACCAGACCAACTTTGGTCTGCTCGTGTTCAATAATGAAGCGCCGCTCGCTCTGGTCATGAATATGCTTGTCGTACAGATCGCTGAGTTCGACAAAGGCCTCGTAAGGCTCTTCAAACCAATAACGCATCACACTGGCATTGTTATCTAACTGATGAACAAAAGTGAGATCGTCCCGCTCCAGCGGTCGTAGCCGAACGGAATTGCTCGTACCGGACATAGTGAATCCTTAATTGATAAAAGGGACGTGAACCGAGGTTTCCAGAGTCACGTTGGCATGGGTATGCCAACGCTAGTATAGCGGCGGATAGGCTGGCGCTGAACGCATAATGTGGAATGAAACATCGCAAGATACCCCGCATCGCTGAGATGCGGGGCAAAGCGGATTAGAAATCGACGCTGGCGCGCAGTACAACCTGACGCGGTTCACCGACGGCGACGCGCAGGTCGTTACCGCTGGAGGGATAATAGGTCTGGTCGAACAGATTCTTCACATTGAGCTGCCATTTCACTTTGTAGCCGTTGAGCGGCAGGCTATAGGCAATAAACGCATCGGCGACAGTGTAGGCATCCAGATAGAAGTTGTTATCGTCTTTTCCTGCACGACGGCTGACGTAGCGCGCACCCGCACCTGCGCGCAGATCGTCACCGGCTGCCAGGCCAATATTGCCGAAGTCCTGCGTTAGGAATAGCGAGGCGGTATGGCGAGCGGAATTTGGCATACGTTTGCCATTATTTTTGGATCGGCGGTGACGCGAGCATCGGTATAGGCATAAGAACCGATTAGACTCAGTGAGTCCGTTAGTTTTCCTGCGAGATCAAGTTCAGCCCCTTGTGAACGGACTTGACCTACAACACGGCCAAAATTTTCGTTCCCTATTCTTTCTGTCACCATGACGTTGCGTTTCTCAATATCGAAGAGAGCCAGATTACCGCTGATACGGTTGTCCAAATCCCATTTTGCTCCGATTTCATAAGAACGCCCTAACTCTGGCGGCAGAGAGGTGGCCTGTGTCGCAATAGAAGAGTTAGGTTTGAATGATTCACTATAGCTGGCATAAAGCGAAGAATAGGATGTCAGATTATAGATGACACCCGCTCGTGGGACGACGCGACTGTAGGTGCTATCTGTCCGCGTGACGAACGGGCGACCTTTACCTGACATCACATCAAAGGTGTCATACCGCAAACCGCCCAGCAACTGCCAACGCTCGTTAAGGCGGATAGCGTCCTGCATAAAGAAAGCTTTGCTGTCGATATTCTCGCGCTGGTCGCTGTCTTTCGCGCTAACGGCGGTAGAAGCGGAAAGCTGGCCGTATACCGGGTTATAGATGTTGAATCCACCTACTTTGCTTCCCGAATCATGTCTCCTCTAAATGTCCTGTCTGCCTCGTAATCAAAGCCAAACAGTAACTGGTGATTGATTCTACCCCAGTCAACGTCGCCATTCAGCGTGAGTTGGACAATCTGCGCCTGACTGTGTGCGTATCCCGTAGCGTCTGGCTGACGGTAAAGCATTCCAGAGTCTGAGTTAAAACAGACGGTGTCATTTTGGCATACGGCCCGCGCCTGATTGTCGCTGTAGCGGTTGCGGTTGTAGGAATAGGTCAGGCTGCTTTTCCAGCGGTCATTCAGATTGCGGTCAACCTGCATGGTGACGCTGTCCTGATCGCCGCGTGTCGCATTGTAGCTTTCATCAAAACGGCGATCGCGCGGCGTATTAACCGGCTTGCCCGTCTTCGGATCGATAAGGGTGCCGCGATCGAAAGGCGTCAGGTATTCCATGTGTTCGTAGGCTACGCGCACCGTGGTGTCTTCGCCGTACCACATAAGGGATGGTGCCACCGTCGTCTGACGGTTACGCCCGAAGTTGCGCCAATAGTCAGTTTCATCATGATCGACCACCATGCGGTAAGCCAGACCAGATGTACCTAACGGGCCGGTGACATCCAACTGTCCGCCGCCGCCCTTGAAGCTGCTTCCCCAGCCTTCAATGTGCGTTTTCTGTACCAGTTCAGGCTTTTTGCTGATGATGTTGATCACGCCGCCGGGTTCGCCCATGCCGTAGAGCATGGAGGCCGGGCCTTTCAGCACTTCGACGCGCTGGCTGCTGGGCGTAAAGTTGCGTGCCTGAATGGAGCGTACGCCATCGCGGAAAATCGAACCGTCGCGGTTATCGCCGAAGCCGCGTTTGATGATGGCATCCTGTGTGCCGCCCAGCGTATTCGACTGGGTGATACCGCTGACGTTATACAGCGCTTCATCGATGTTGCGTACTGCGCGATCGTCGAGTACCTGAGTCGGAACGACGTTGACGGCCTGTGGCACATCCAGCAGGCGGCTTTCGGTACGGGTGCCGGTCACGGTTTTATGCGGCTGATAACCCGTCTCTTTTCCTGTCTGCTCGCCAGGTGTCGCGCTCACCACCATGGTGTCTTCTTTGCCATCAACGATGGCGGCCTGAATACTAAACGGCAACAGCGCCAGCAGCGGCCAGCTGTGGCGGAACGGGGGCTTTCTTATTGCAAACTTATTCATGCGAAATCTGACTCCAATAAATCCCTGAAAATTCAATAGGTAAAAACTGTTGGTAGAGTTGTTGTAGTGTTTGTTGCGGATCGATATCGGCAAACCGATCCGGGTAAAGCGCCTTGGCAAACATTTCGACCATCACGACGTGGTACGGGCTGAGGTAGAAGTTGTGCCACATGCTCCAGGCCCGGCCTGTTTTCACGGCTTGCAGGTGAGACAAAATAGGTTCCTGACGGATAAGCGTGTCGAAGCTCTCTTTCGCCTGCGCGTCGTTAACCAGCGGTCCGAGCATCAGACTGGAGAAACGTTTGCCTTCCGGCCCAGCCATGCCGGTGGCGATGTAGACATCAGGATTGGCAGCCAGCACGCGCTCTGGGCTCAATTCCCCGTAGACGCTGTTGATGGTGCCGTTGGCAATATTCTCGCCGCCAGCGAAAGTCAGCAGGTCGCCAAGGCTGCCGCCGACCGCCGTGGTGCAGCAGGTATCGCGTCTGCCCAGATGCAAATGCAGCATGACCGTCGGTTTTTTTCCGTGGTATTGCGCGAGACGCTGGCGAACCACGTCCATGTGCTGCTGATAGAAATTGCTGAAGGCGGCAGCGCGCTGGGGCTGATTCAGCACCTCTCCGAGCAGGCGAATACTGGGCAACGTGTTGTTGAGCAGGTCGATACGCAGGTCGACATAAATAAACGGGATCCCGGCACGAGTCAGCGTTTGTTGCAGCAAATCTTCATTGGCCGCGTTTTTTGCCAACCGAGGAAGAATGACCAGATCGGGTTTTAGCGGCAGCAGCATCTCCGCGTTCATTGCTTGCAGGCTGCCGTTACCTAACTGGGGGATCTGGCTCAGCTGTGGGAATTTTTCGATATAGCGTGACCAGCTCTGCGCATCGTAGCGCGCCATATCTCCTGGCCAGCCGACGACATGCTTTGCCGGGTTATCAGGCTGAAGCAGCGCCAGCGTATACAGCATGCGGCTCTCACCCAGAATGATGCGTTGGGGATTGTCTGGTATTTCCACCTGTCGGCCCAACATATCGGTGACCGTTTTGGCTTGTAGGAATGGGCTGAGGAAAAGCAGGCAAAGCAGTAAGGCAGTTCGCATGATGGAATTCACAGAATGTAGGATGGGGAAAGATAATCATTGTCATTTTCGTTTTCAACCGATGAAAAGTGGGTGCAATTTCGGTTGATAGAAATGTTCTTTTTATCTGAGCCTTAGTGATTTTTTTCGTAAAGATTAGTAAATATTTAAAGCGTAGAGAGAGGGGAAAACAGCGGTGTCTGGCGCGGATACGGAAAGAAAGAGGCGGAGAAGAAGAGGTGAGAGGGGGGAAGTAAGGCTCCGTAGTGGGAGCCTTACTAAGATGATGAAGAGACAGAATTACTCAGCAGCGTAGCCCTGTGGCGGAATACGCACGCTGTCCAGCCAGGCTTCATTATCCCGCATCACCAGTCTGCCGTTCAGGAACCAGTTAATGACCATCGGATAAATCGTGTGCTCGTGCGTTTTTACGCGCTCGCTCAGGCTTTCTTCGGTGTCGTCATTAAATACAGGCACCTTCGCTTGCAGAACCAGCGGGCCGCCATCCAGTTCATCCGTGACAAAATGCACGGAAGTCCCATGTTCCCGATCGCCATTTTCCAGCGCCTTGCGGTGTGTATGCAGGCCGGGATATTTGGGCAGCAGAGAAGGGTGAATGTTCAGCATTTTGCCAGCAAATTGGGCAACAAATTCCGGGCTAAGAATCCGCATGTAACCTGCCAGAACCACCAGCGCCGGCTCATGTTGCTCAATTTCATTTGCCAGCGCGACATCAAATGCGGCGCGATCGGCAAAATCTTCAGGGTTCAGGACGAACGTCGGAATATCCGCATTCTGCGCGCGTTCCAGCCCGTAGGCCTCCGCATTATTACTGAATACGGCGACGATCTTTCCTTTGAGACGTCCGTTCTTACTGGCGTCAATCAACGCCTGCAAGTTGCTTCCGTGACCTGAAATCAGCACAACGATGTTTTTCATCAGTTAATAACCACTGCGTCTCCGGCATCGGTTTGAGTAATGACGCCGATTTTCCATGCGTTTTCACCGCTGCTGTTGAGTAATGCAACGGCCTCGTCTGCCTGTTCGGCTGGCAGTGCGATGATCATACCAACACCGCAGTTAAAAGTACGATACATTTCGTGACGGCTAACATTCCCGGCCTGTTGCAGCCAGTTGAAGACCGCAGGCCATTGCCAACTGGATTCATCGATAGTCGCCTGCATACCTTCTGGCAGAACGCGTGGGATATTCTCCCAGAAGCCGCCGCCGGTCAGGTGAGAAATCGCATGAACGTCCACTTTCTCAATCAGGGACAGGATGGATTTCACGTAGATTTTGGTCGGGGCCAGCAGGTGATCGGCCAGCGGTTTGCCTTCCAGCTCGAACTGCTCTGGATCGGTTTTGCTGACTTCAAGCACTTTGCGTACCAGAGAATAGCCGTTTGAGTGCGGGCCGCTGGACGCGAGGGCAACCAGAACATCGCCGTTCTGGACTTTGCTGCCGTCAATGATTTCTGATTTTTCTACAACACCGACGCAGAAGCCGGCAACGTCGTAGTCTTCGCCGTGGTACATGCCCGGCATTTCGGCGGTTTCGCCACCGACCAGCGCACAGCCTGATTGCTTACAGCCTTCCGCGATACCGGTAATCACGCTGGCAGCCGTATCGACATCCAGTTTGCCTGTAGCGTAATAGTCGAGGAAGAACAGCGGCTCAGCGCCCTGAACCACCAGATCGTTCACGCACATCGCAACCAGATCGATACCAATCGTATCGTGGCGCTTCAGATCCATCGCCAGGCGCAGTTTGGTGCCGACTCCGTCAGTGCCGGAAACCAGAATCGGTTCGCGGTATTTTTGCGGTAAGGCGCACAAGGCACCGAAACCACCCAATCCACCCATAACTTCCGGGCGACGGGTCTGTTTCACTACACCTTTGATACGGTCGACCAATGCATTACCTGCATCGATATCCACGCCTGCGTCTTTATAGCTGAGAGAGGTTTTGTCGGTCACTGCTGAGTCCCCACGAAGGTTACGGGTCGTATTCAGAAAACACGGTATTTAGAAAACATACTGTGGTAAAAATAGTGCGCGCTAATTCTAACAGTGTAGGCAATCGTTTGCGAGTGATGAGTCATCGGCTGGCTATTTTTCGTTAATGGCGACAATTTCTCTTCTCGGTTGATCTGGATCAGGCTTAATCATATGGCGCTAAGTAAAAAAGGCGGTATAATCCCGCGATTTTTTTTACGACGGGCTCTCGTGCCCGCCGCCCTGCGGGCCGCCGCAAGCGGTGTTTAAAAACGCGTTTGGCGTTTTTGTCCGTCCACTAGCCGATGGGGAGATAATGATGAAGATCGTCGAGGTGAAACACCCGCTCGTCAAACACAAACTGGGTTTGATGCGAGAGAACGATATTAGTACGAAGCGTTTTCGTGAGCTGGCTTCCGAAGTGGGAAGTTTGCTGACTTACGAAGCCACGGCTGACCTGGCAACCGAAAAAGTCACCATTGATGGCTGGTGCGGTCCGGTTGAAGTCGATCAGATCAAAGGCAAGAAAATTACCGTCGTACCGATTCTGCGTGCAGGACTAGGGATGATGGAAGGCGTGCTGGAAAATGTTCCTAGCGCGCGTATCAGCGTTGTCGGCATCTACCGTGATGAAGAGACGCTGGAGCCTGTTCCTTATTTCCAGAAGCTGGTTTCCAATATCGAAGAGCGCATGGCGCTGGTGGTTGACCCTATGTTGGCGACCGGCGGCTCAATGATCGCGACGATCGATCTGCTGAAAAAAGCAGGCTGTCACAGCATTAAGGTGCTGGTGTTAGTCGCGGCGCCAGAAGGGATTGCCGCACTGGAAAAAGCTCACCCGGATATTGAGCTTTACACGGCATCCATCGATAAAGGCCTCAACGAGCAGGGTTACATCATGCCGGGCCTGGGCGATGCGGGCGATAAAATATTTGGTACGAAATAGCAGGTAAGCCGACTTATAGTCGGCTTTTTTGGCGCAAGGATACCCGTCATACTTCAAGCTGCTTGTGCGTTGGCCGCCCTTACTCACTCCAGTCACTTACTTGTGTAAGCTCCTGGAGATTCGTGCGGTTGCCGCCTTCACGCAACTCGAATTATTTAGGGTATCGGTATTGCCTATGGTGCGCCACGGCCTGTGTTACGTCACACGCGGTTCTTTTATACATCAGCAGTCACCATTCTCCTGCTTCGCTACGGTGGGGCGGGGTGAGTCTGGCTGTGATAATAAGTGCGGGTCGACCTGCACACATAAATAGCAACACTAGATAACAACACTACAGAGGATATTGAAGATGACTCGTCGCGCCATCGGGGTAAGTGAACGACCACCCTTGTTACAAACCATCCCGTTGAGTTTCCAGCATCTGTTTGCGATGTTTGGCGCTACCGTTCTGGTACCCATTCTGTTCAAGATCAATCCGGCAACCGTACTGTTATTCAACGGTGTCGGTACGCTGCTTTATTTATTCATTTGTAAGGGGAAAATCCCGGCTTATCTGGGGTCGAGCTTCGCGTTCATTTCTCCGGTTTTACTGCTGTTGCCGCTGGGCTACGAGGTCGCGCTGGGTGGCTTCATCATGTGTGGCGTGTTGTTCTGTCTGGTAGCGCTGATTGTTAAGAAAGCGGGGACTGGTTGGCTGAATGTGCTGTTCCCCCCTGCGGCGATGGGGGCGATTGTTGCGGTTATCGGCCTTGAACTGGCCGGTGTGGCGGCGGGAATGGCTGGCTTGTTGCCTGCTGATGGCGCTTCTGTCGATTCTACCGCAGTGACGATTTCACTGGCGACGCTGGCAATCACCATTCTGGGATCGGTACTGTTTCGCGGTTTTCTGGCGATCATCCCGATTCTGATCGGGGTACTGGCAGGCTATGCGCTGTCGTTCGCGCTGGGCGTGGTGGATTTGACCCCGATTCGTGAAGCGCACTGGTTTGCGATGCCGACATTCTACACGCCGCGCTTTGAATGGTTTGCCATTCTGGCGATTCTGCCTGCGGCGCTGGTGGTGATTGCAGAACACGTCGGTCACCTGGTCGTGACGGCGAATATCGTGAAGAAAGATCTGATGCGTGAACCGGGGCTGCACCGCTCCATGTTCGCCAACGGCATTTCTACCGTGCTGTCCGGCTTCTTTGGTTCTACGCCGAACACAACCTACGGCGAAAACATCGGCGTGCTGGCGATTACTAAAGTGTACAGCACCTGGGTGATCGGTGGTGCGGCAATCCTCGCGATTCTGCTCTCCTGCGTGGGCAAACTGGCGGCGGCAATTCAGGCTGTACCGGTTCCTGTCATGGGCGGTGTATCGCTGCTGCTGTACGGCGTAATCGGGGCGTCTGGTATTCGCGTGCTGATTGAATCCAAAGTGGATTACAACAAAGCGCAAAACCTGATCCTGACTTCTGTGATTCTGATCATCGGCGTCAGCGGTGCGAAAGTGCATCTGGGCGCGACCGAGCTGAAAGGTATGGCGCTGGCGACGGTTGTCGGTATCGGGATGAGCCTGGTGTTTAAGGTCATCAGCTTGTTCCGCAAAGAGGAAGAGATCCTTGATGCGCCGGAAGAGAACGACACCCGCTCATAACCGCATGAGTTCCCCTGTTGAGGCCGCCAATATCGTGTCCTCAACAGGGCTCGGTTTCTGTGATAAACTCGATCCGATTTCCTGCCCGTTTTACTTGAGGTGATTCTGAACACGCCGGCACAGCTTTCATTGCCACTCTACTTACCCGATGACGAAACCTTTGCCAGTTTCTATCCGGGTGAAAACGCGTCTCTTCTTGCCGCTATTAATAATGCTTTGCATCAGGAACACGGCAGCTACATCTATTTCTGGTCACGTGAAGGGGGCGGGCGCAGCCATCTGCTGCATGCTGCCTGCGCTGAACTGTCGCGTCAGGAACGCGCGGTGGGCTACGTGCCGTTGGATAAACGCGCCTATTTTGTGCCGGATGTGCTGGAAGGCATGGAACAACTGGCGCTGGTGTGTATCGATAACATCGAATCGATTGCGGGTGATGAAGAGTGGGAAATGGCGGTGTTTAACTTGTATAACCGCATTCAGGAAACAGGACGTGCCCGGCTGTTGATTACCGGCGATCGTCCGCCGCGTCAGCTGAATTTACGTCTGCCCGATCTGGCTTCTCGTCTCGATTGGGGACAAATCTACAAGCTGCAACCGCTGTCGGATGATGAGAAAGGGGAAGCGCTACAGCTGCGTGCCAGACTGCGCGGGTTCGAATTGCCGGAAGACGTGAGCCGTTTTCTGCTTAAGCGTCTGGATCGGGAAATGCGCACGTTATTTATGACGCTCGATCAGCTCGACCATGCTTCCATCACTGCACAGCGCAAGCTGACCATTCCTTTGTGAAAGAGATCCTCGGGCTGTAGTTAGCGATCCTCGTAAAAAGATCGTCGTTGAGGATCGTTCACGTCTCTCGTTTACAACTATTTTTACCGCCATTTTTACAACGACAGTATTTCCAGCACCTGTTCCGGCGGGCGACCAATACGTGCCTGACCGTGTGCCACGACGATGGGGCGCTCAATGAGCTTCGGGTTATCGACCATTGCCTGAATCAGCTGTGCTTCCGTCAGCGCGGCGTCGGACAGCCCCAACTGCTGATAAATCTCTTCTTTGGCTCTCATCAACTCGCGTGCGCTGTTGAAGCCCAATTGTTGAATAAGCTGAGCCAGCGTCGCGGCATCGGGCGGCGTGTCGAGATAGAGCACGACGTCGGGCGTGACATGGTGTTCCTGCAACAGCGCCAGCGTTTCACGGCTTTTGGAGCAGCGCGGGTTGTGGTAAATCGTCACGGAGGTTTGGGTTGAAGAGTGTGTCATCGTCATGCTCCTTATCAGGATTTCTGGTACTGGCGGAAACGCTGCTGCAATTGGCGCAGCTGGTCAATGCGGGCGTCATAGCGCGCCTGTTCCAGACTCCCCAATTTAACCAGTGAGCTCGCGTTGCTCAGTAGCCGAATAGCTTGATCGAGCTGGCCGCTGAGCGCCAGGCTCTCTGCGCGTGCAGCCAGTTCTTCCGCACGCTGTCCTTGTGCTGCTGCGGCTTGTGCCAGCAGGTCCCAGCCGTTTGAATCGTCGGGGTGCGCGTAGGTATAGCGATAGAGTATTTTGCTGGCAGCGGCAGGCTGCTTCCCTTCCACATAGGCATTCGCCAGATTAAGCTGAAGTACCGGATTAGCCTGCGCTCCGGGAGCGCTTTGTAAGCGGCTGATCGCCTGCGTCGCACGGTTTTGCCCCAGATCGATATCGGTCATCATATCCAGAAACCACGGGTTTTCAGGCGCGCTGCTTAGCAGCGGTTGTAGCACATTGCGCGCCTCATCGTACTTCTTCGCCTGATAAAACTGAATCGCTCGACCGTACTTCGCAGCCAGTTGCTCCCGCACGTTGCCTTTTTCCCATTGCTCCAGCAGATCGTTGCTCAGCGGACGATCCGGCGAGCCATACATACCAAAGGTGCGTATTTTGGCGAACAGGAAATCCTGAGAAGACTGTACCGGCGTTGAGCGCATCTGGTTGGCGCGGTTACGGGCATCGGACAGGCGGCTTTCCGGCAAGGGGTGAGTCAGCAACATTTCCGGTGGTTTTGACGCATAACGCGACTGATCCGCCAGTTTTTGCAGGAAGTTCGGCATAGCCTGCGGATCGAACCCCGCGCGCTGCAATACCTGAATACCGATGCGGTCAGCCTCTTGTTCGTTGGACTGCGTAAAGGTAATCATCCCTTGCTGCGCACCCGCCATGGTGCCGCTGAGTGCTGCCATGCCTAATTGTGGATTCGCCATTGCCAGCAGAATGGAACCGAAGGCGCCAACCCAGGTGAGCGGGGCGCTGCGCTGCTGTGATTCCATGCTGCGTGCCAAATGGCGCTGGGTAACGTGAGAGATTTCATGCGCCAGCACGGAGGCCAGTTCGCTTTCACTATCGGCATAGCGGAACAGCGCGGAATGTAGAACCACGTTGCCGCCAAAGAAGGCGAAGGCGTTAATGTCGTCATTGCGGATCAGGTAAAAGTGGAACGGCGTGCGTACCGAATCGGCCTGCTTGACCAATTTGTTGCCGAGCTGATTAATGTAATTGGACAGCAGCGGATCGTTGATAAGCGGCGCGCCGGCCCGCAGTTGACGGACGTAAAAATCCCCCATGGCCAGTTCCTGATTGATACTGAGCGTGCCGCCTGCGGTGGTGCCGATATCCGGCAGTCGATCCTGCGTGTCGGCCTGAGCAGGAAGCAGGTTGCCAGCCAGTAATGCCCCAAACAGCACGGACATGACCGTTTTTCTTAACCGAATAGACATAACGGAAGATAACCTTATCAACAGCTAACGTGAAAGCATTCTGCCAACTATCTTAGCCAGCGATGGCAGACAAAGAAATGCCCGAGCGGGAAAAACGTCGTGAAGAGGGAGAATAACAGGAAAAACCGGCACGTATCACGGTGCCGGTGGAGGATTTGAAAACCGCGAATCAGGCGTTTTTCAGATAATCGAGAACGATGTCGTGGTGGTTGCTGGTTTTGAAGTCGTCAAACACCTTCTCGACCTTGCCGTTTTCATCGATCAGGAAACTGATACGATGAATACCATCATAGGTTTTCCCCATGAAGGTTTTTTCTCCCCAAACGCCAAATCCTTCTGAAACCTGATGGTCTTCATCAGAAAGCAGCGTGAAATTTAAGACTTCTTTCTCGACGAAGCGGGACAGTTTTTCTGATTTGTCCGTGCTGATACCGAGAACTTCAACGCCATGTTTTTTCAGATCGTCCATGTTATCGCGCAGGCCGCAGGCTTGAACGGTGCATCCTGGCGTCATCGCTTTAGGGTAGAAATACACCAACACTTTCTGTCCCTGGAAGTCGGTTAAATTTACTTGTTCGCCATCTTGGTCGGGCAAGCTAAATTTCGGTGCAGTATCACCGGCTTTCAGTGTGTTCATCACGACTCTCCGTCTTGTTTCTCTTCATGCTGTGGATATACCCATGCTATTTGCAATAATAATGGCAGCGTTATGCTACTGGGCACAAATACTATTGGGCGCCAAATACTACTGGGCATAGTTAACGACGCTAATACTGCCTTGTGCGTTCAATTCTGTACATAGCTGATGAAAGGCTGGCTCAATAATTGAGCTATCCAGCGTGGCAGAACTGTGTGCGGCAATCTGAATATACAGCTGCGGCGGCTTGTCACCCTCGGCGGGCTGCGTTTTTGACACCAGCTCAGCAATGTTTAACTGATGAGAATCGAACAAATCGGTAAAGCGCTCGATGATGTGAGGGGAGTCGGCAACGTCAACCTTCACCCAGACGGTAGAAGGCGTCGGCTGGCTGGCCTGTGACTCCGTCCGCTTCATCACGATCAGCAGATCCATCTCTGCGCCTTTCAGCGGCAGAGTTGATTCGATCAGCGTTATCGCGTTCCAGCTACCGGACAGCAACATAATGAAGGTGAATTCTTTGCCCAGCATGGCAAGACGGCTATCTTCGATATTGCAGCCACAGCTACTGACGTGGCGGGTAATCGCATTGACAATACCAGGGCGATCCACCCCCAGTGCGGTAATAACCAGATAGTATTCTTGTGAGCTTGGCAACATCATGCTTCCTGTCTTTTTTCCCATTAATCACATGGTAAACATAAAAAATTGCCTGGAGCAATTTTTAACGCCGCTTGCGGCGGCCCGAAGGGTGGCGGGCAGGGATAGCCCGCCATAAAAACTGGAGCAATTTTTAACGCCGCTTGCGGCGGCCGAAGGGTGGCGGGCAGGGATAGCCCGCCATAAAAACTGGAGCAATTTTTAACGCCGCTTGCGGTATATCGTCGAGACAATATTTCGTGATTGTGGGCATTCCGCGTTAAGGTGAGCTCTGGTCACCAGAGATAAAGCGCCTTTCATCATGCGACGGCATCAAATAAATAACGACTGGGTAAAGCAGGCTCAGCATCCCGCCTCGTTCGAACGAATTGAGGCTTTCTTCCGTGGACACGGTTACGATCCCCATCGGCACGATACCTATGCGATTGGGCGGACGTTATCCGGCGTGCAGCGCTTTCACTATCGTGGCACGCTGTGCAATAGCGTGCCGGGGGGAACGCTGGTACTTCATCCGGATGAGATTCATGATGGCGAAGCGGGTTCTGCCGACGGCTTTCAGTACCGCATGATTTACGTTGAGCCGGCGCTGATTCAAAAAATACTCGGTGGTAAACCTCTGCCCTTCGTTAACGGCGGCATATCTAACGATCCGCGTCTGTTTGCGGCAACAGAACCGTTGCTCAGAGCGATGGAAGAAGCGTTTGATGAGCTGGAAGAAGACGATGTGCTCTACGAGCTGGCGCAGGCTCTATCGGCGGTGGGTGGACAGCGGCATCCGCGGCGTTTGTTCGACTATCACGCTGCTGAACGGGCACGTGAATATATTCATGATGTTTTTGATAAGAGCATTACGCTTGATGAACTGGCACAGGTGAGCGGTCGGGACCGCTGGAGCCTGACGCGCGATTTTCGCGCACTTTTCGGCACGACGCCGTACCGCTACGTCACCATGCGCCGTCTCGCACACTGTCGGCGAGGTATGCTGGCCGGTGACAGCCTCGTCGATATTGCTGTTCGGGCGGGCTTCGCGGACCAAAGCCATATGACGCGCCATTTTGTGAAGGCATTTGGCCTTTCACCGGGCCACTGGCAGCGCATGTTCACTACGTTTTAATCTACTTGCACAATCGTTCAATACCGTCGGTACTCTGCTTCGCTAGTCTGAGGGCGTCATCATAAGGAGAGACGGTATGTATAAATCCATTAATTTTGCCCAAAAATTAGCGTTATTTGACGATCGCTGGCAGCCGAAAGTGATCGCGGAGATGAATGACTATCAGTTTAAAATCGTGAAAATTCAGGGCGATTTCATCTGGCATTCCCATCCCGAAACGGACGAAACGTTCATCGTGCTTGAAGGCCAACTGAGAATCGATTTTCGTGACGGCGATGTGCATATCAATGCTGGGGAAATGTACGTTGTCCCACGCGGCGTTGAACATAAGCCTTATGCAGAACACGAAGTAAAAATGCTGCTCATTGAACCAAAAGGCGTGCTGAATACGGGTCGTGAAGGCGGTGAGCGGACGGCTGAAAATGATATTTGGATTTGAACGGTTGGGTGAAAAATAACCTGAAACATCCCGCGAGTGACGGATAAGTCGCAGTAAACGGGCTGCTTTTGGCGCAAAACGTCAGAAGCATTTTTAATTTCGATTACTGCGTCATAAAAAAACCTGCGTCAGACGCCGACAACGCCCTTGTCCGCTTGCTTTTGCATAGAAGTCAAAAGTACCATGAAGCACTTGTTTGTGGAGGGGATGGCCAATGTTTACGGGAAGTATTGTTGCGCTGGTTACGCCGATGGACGCCAAAGGCGCCGTCGATCGGGCGAGCTTGAAAAAACTGATTGATTATCATGTCGCTAGCGGTACATCGGCGATTGTCTCTGTCGGCACGACGGGTGAATCCGCCACGCTGAGCCATGACGAACATGGTGATGTCGTGATGCTGACGCTGGAACTGAGCGACGGACGTATTCCTGTCATCGCTGGCACCGGTGCTAACGCGACCGCCGAAGGCGTTTCACTGACCAAACGTTTTCACGGCACCGGCGTTGTGGGCTGCCTGACGGTCACGCCGTACTACAATAAACCGACGCAGGAAGGCCTGTACCAGCACTTCAAAGCGATTGCCGAGCATACCGATCTGCCGCAAATCCTGTATAACGTACCTTCCCGTACTGGCTGCGACATGCTGCCGGAAACGGTTGCCCGTTTGTCCGAAGTGAAAAATATTGTCGCAATTAAAGAAGCGACGGGGAACTTAAGTCGGGTAAGCCAGATCCAAGAGCTGGTTAGTGAAGACTTCATTTTGCTGAGCGGCGATGACGCCAGCGGTCTGGACTTTATGCAACTCGGCGGTAAAGGTGTGATTTCCGTAACGGCGAACATTGCCGCGCGTGAAATGGCGGAACTTTGCAAGCTGGCGGCGCAGGGCAATTTTGTCGAAGCGCGCCGTTTAAATCAGCGCCTGATGCCACTGCATCAGAAATTATTTGTTGAACCCAATCCTATTCCGGTGAAATGGGCCTGTAAGGAATTGGGACTCATGGCGACCGATACGCTGCGCCTGCCGATGACACCGCTGACCGATGCAGGTCGTACGGTGATGGGGCAAGCACTTAAGCAAGCGGGTTTGCTGTAATCGTTAGGGAGATTTAATGAGTTATTCATTACAAAAGTCGATGGTGGCGAAAGTCGTTGGCATATCACTCGTGATGCTGCTGGCGGCTTGTTCCTCCGATCAGCGCTATAAGCGTCAGGTGAGTGGCGATGAATCCTATCTGAAGGCGCCGGCGCAGCACGCGCTGAATACGCCAGCCGGGATGATTTTACCGGTGCAGAACGGGGATTATGATATACCGCCAGTGACCCTGAATGGCGCGGTCGGCAAGGAGCTGGATATTCGTCCTCCCGTGCAGCCATTGGCCTTGTTGAATGGTTCCCGCACCCAGAGTTCAGGAGATACGGCAACGCTGCTGTTAGAAAACAGTTCGCAAAATAGCCAGCTCTGGTCTCAGGTTATCCGTGTGTTGCAAGACAAAGCGTTCACCATTGCCAGCCGTCAGGACGCCAGCCAAACGCTGACGACCGACTGGATCTCATGGCCGCGTGAAGATGAAAACGTACCGTACCAAGGGCGTTATCAGATTTCCGTGCAGCAGCAGGGTTATCAGGTCGCACTGATCGTGAAACTGCTGGGATTACAGCTGAACGGCCAGCCTGTGACGACGAGCGATCAAAATCAGCGCTACGCCGGTCTGATGCTGAATGCGCTCAGTAATGGTCTGGATTCTCAGGCAACCGCGCGCGAAAACGCACTGGCAAACCGCACCATTGGTTCGCTGGATGTGCAGAGCGGGGCGGATGACACAGGTCTGCCACTGCTGATTGTACGCGGTCCGTACACGGTGGTGTGGGATCGTCTGCCAACCGCGCTGAGTAAAATCGGCATGGAAGTTAGCGATCGCAGCCGTCCGCAGGGTTCTGTCTCCGTCAAATACAGAGCACCGAGCGGCGGAACCTGGGATGACCTGGGCGCGAAAAATCCTGAACTGCCTAACGGCGATTACAAATTGCAGGTCGGTGATTTAGATAACCGCAGCAGTCTGCAATTTATCGACTCCAAAGGGCATACGCTAACCCAGTCTCAGAACGATGCGCTGGTGGCCGTATTCCAGGCGGCGTTCAGTAAATAACGCATAAACCAAGGGTCGGATTATCCGGCCCTTCTTCATTCAACAATCTCTACCCGAATTGACGGGCGCTATCGGCAACCGTTCGGGGAAGCGTTAAATATCGGGTCGTACTTGTTGACCCTCACTGTGTGGAGTAATTAAAGATGCAAAAGCTAGCTGAGCTGTATCGTGGAAAGGCGAAAACCGTCTACACCACCGAAGATCCCGATCTACTGGTGCTGGAGTTTCGCAATGATACATCAGCAGGAGACGGTGCGCGCATTGAGCAGTTTGACCGTAAAGGAATGGTGAATAACAAGTTCAACCATTTCATCATGAGCAAACTGGAAGAAGCCGGAATCCCAACGCAAATGGTGAGCCTGCTGTCTGACAATGAAGTGCTGGTGAAAAAGCTGGAGATGGTGCCGGTCGAGTGTGTCGTGCGCAACCGCGCGGCGGGATCGCTGGTAAAACGTCTGGGTATCGAAGAAGGTATCGAGCTGAATCCGCCGTTGTTCGATCTGTTCCTGAAAAACGATGCGATGCATGACCCAATGGTGAACGAGTCTTACTGTAAGACGTTCGGCTGGGTGAACGAAGAGAATCTGGCTCGCATGAAAGAGCTGAGCTACAAGGCGAACGACGTGCTGAGCAAACTGTTTGGCGACGCAGGGCTGATTCTGGTCGATTTCAAGCTGGAGTTCGGTCTGTTTAAAGGTGAAGTCGTGCTGGGTGATGAGTTCTCACCAGATGGTAGCCGCCTGTGGGACAAAGAAACGCTGAACAAAATGGATAAAGACCGTTTCCGTCAGAGCCTCGGTGGTTTGATTGAAGCGTATGAAGAAGTTGCGCACCGTATCGGCGTAAAATTAGACTAACTGCGCAATCGTTTACGTTCAGGTCGCCGGTCTCCGCTAGGCTGACGGCCTGAATGTTTTCCTCCCGAAAGTTGTTTTTTGATTCCTCGTCTCTGTCTGAATAATTTGCTGACCTGGCTCTTACTTCGATTCCTGCCCCTGCTCTGATTAATGCTATGATTGCGGTTTGCTTAACGCGCAACCTGACTACTTTTCGACAGACTCGCATCCATGGCTTACTTCGATCCAACATTGTTAATTCTGCTTGTCCTGGCGGGGCTGGGTATCATCAGCCATAACATGACCGTCACGCTGGCGATTCTGGTTCTGCTGGCGATACGCATCACGCCGTTGAACAGCTATTTCCCGTGGGTAGAAAAATACGGCCTGAGCATCGGTATCGTCGTTCTGACGATTGGCGTAATGGCACCGATTGCCAGCGGCAAAATTACCGCCAGCGAAGTCATGCATTCCTTCCTGCATTGGAAATCTCTGCTGGCGATCCTCATTGGCGTTGTCGTGTCCTGGCTCGGCGGACGCGGCGTGTCGCTGATGAGCAATCAACCTTCCGTTGTGGCAGGGCTTTTGGTGGGTACGGTTATGGGTGTGGCGCTGTTTCGCGGTGTCCCCGTCGGGCCACTGATCGCCGCTGGGCTGCTTTCCCTGCTGATCGGCAAGACCTGATTCATTCGGCGCCTGTGATGATGCTGCGTGATTTTCTCCACAGCCAACTCCAGCAGCAGCGCTATGGCGTCCGACGCCTGCTGGTGCTGAGCGGTGAACTCAACTGGTGTGAAGCGCAGGCGTTGGCGCTTAGCCGCCAATTGTCCGGCGACTGGCTGTGGATCGGCGAATCCACGCCAGCTTCCGTTACCTCGCTGCCAGCCAGCCGAGTACGGACGCTGCTGGGACGGGAGTTTCTCCATGCGGTGTTTGATGCACGCAAAGGCGTGGACGTCGAGGCGCTGGCGATGCTGTCAGGCACGCTACAGGCCGGTAGCTGGCTGATTATGCTGGTGCCGTCGTGGCAGTCATGGCCGACCTTGCCGGATGAAGACAGCCTGCGCTGGAGTGAACAAGAACAGCCGATTGCCACCCCGCATTTTATCCACCATTTCCAGCGCCAACTGTTAGCCGATGAGGACGTGGTGCTCTGGCAACAGGGTCAGGATAGTGTCATTCGGCCACTGGCCGTACGCGTTGATTGGCAGCCTGCGAACGGTGAACCGACCATGCGACAGCAGCATATTCTGGATGAGCTGAGCGCCGCAGAATCTGGCGTATTTGTCATTACTGCACCGCGCGGGCGGGGAAAATCGGCGCTGGCGGGTATGCTGACACAGCGGAGTCATGGAGCCTGCTGGATCACCGCACCGTCTCGTGCGGCGGCGGAGATTCTGCAACAGCACGCGCGTGCCGATGCGCAATTCTGGGCACCGGATGCGCTGTTGGCACACTGCCGCCTTCATGGCACGCCCGATATCGACTGGTTGTTAATTGATGAAGCGGCGGCGATTCCGTCTTCCGTGCTCTCCGCGCTGTTACCTTATTTCCCTCGTATTCTGATGACCACGACGGTACAGGGATATGAAGGCACCGGACGGGGATTTCTACTGAAGTTTTGTGCGACGCTGCCGCAGTGGAAAGCGTTTACGCTCGATGACCCTCTACGCTGGGCTCCCTAACGATCCGCTGGAGCGGGTGTTGGATCAAGCATTGCTATTCAATGAGCCTGAAACGTTTTATTCCACACCGCAGATCGCCCTACCTATTTCCCCTTCGACGCTGGAAAGCCGCATCGAGCGCACTGACCACTGGCTAACGCACCCTGAACGACTGGCGTGGTGTTACGCGCTATTGTGCAGCGCGCATTACCGTACTTCACCGCTGGATTTGCGCCGCCTGATGGATGCACCGGGCATACAGGTTGCCAGCGTACAGGTGGCTGGCAACCTATGTGGCGTACTGTGGCTGGTGGAAGAAGGCGGGTTGTCAGACTCACTGGCTCATGAGGTGTGGGCTGGGCGGCGACGCCCGCGTGGCAATCTGGTGGCGCAGTCGCTGGCGGCACATGCCGGGCTGTGGCATGCACCGACGCTGCGCGCGCGCCGCGTAAGCCGGATTGCGGTGGCATCGGCATACCGCCGACAGGGAATCGGGCGAGCGTTAATCGCAGAGCAGACGCGCGAAGCGCAACGACAGGCGCTGGATTACCTGTCGGTTAGTTTTGGCTATCAGCCAGACCTGTGGGCGTTCTGGCAGTCGTGTGGGTTTCAACTGGTGCGCATTGGCAGCCATCTTGAGGCGAGTAGTGGCTGCTACAGCGCGATGGCGATACTGCCGCTGAGCGACGCGGGGCATCAACTGGCACAGCAGGGCAACCAGCAATTGGCGCGCGACTGGCGCTGGTTACAGCGTTTGATTCCGCTGAATCTTGCGCTGCCGCAGACAGAAAGCATGGCGTTGAATGAAGACGACTGGCGTGAACTGGCGGGGTTTGCGTTTGCACATCGCCCGATGGAGGCCAGCTTCGCGGCGATCTGTCGTCTGCTCATCCACACCTCGTTGCCGCTGCCTGCGCTACGCTTGCTGGTGGAAAAGCCGGGAGAAGGCGAACAGATAGTGGCTACATTGGGGCTGACTGGCAAGAAAGCGCTCCTGAAACGCTGGCGCGAAGAAGCAGCCAATGCGTTGTTCGATCTTGACGCACAACGCGTTGAGCGCTGGAGAGAGTGGGTGATTTCTACTCGTTTGGCGGGGATGCGCCTCATCCCTGAGACGCCGTATTACGGAAATTCAGACTATGGCATCAGTCCAGCTGTGATTTGAAGGCGGGCGCACGGTGCAGTAATGCCCACAGCGTTTCCTGTAAGGGGATTTTCTGCGCCTCTAACAGCTGTGGATAGCGCTGATAAAAAGCGTCCTCTTTCGCAGAAAAACCGGGTTCTCCTGAAGCCATTGTTCACGTAGCGCGGTAATTTGCTCAGGCGTTAGCTTTTTGCTCGGCGTGGCGTCTTCCTGTGCCTGAAACCAACGGAAGCGATTATCCGGCGTTGCGCGTTCTTCTCTGCTCCAGCCGTCTTTAATCTGCAGGATCTGTGACAGCGCGAAGCCGAGCGTGATACTGATGCTCCGCCAGCTATCGGCATCGGACGCAGCAGGCGGCGGCGATAGGCTGGCGAGTATTGTCGCAATATTTTTTCCAGACCGAGTTCACCGGAGGCTTTCTCTTCCCTGCTTATCGCCTGCTGATGCAGGGCCGTCCATTCGCTTTCCGTTACCACTTCACTCGCTAATAGCCGCGAAATCGCATGAGTCCACTGCTGGCGCAGGCTGTCGACGGTTTTATCTGCCAGCCAGTCAGACCACGGATTTTCTTCGTGACTTAACCAGTGGTGCAGCCATTGCAGCGCGACGCCGTCTACGGCTTTTCCCGGCGTGAGCGCGGTGAAGAGTGCGTCGACTTGCGCTGGCGTGGTGCTCGGCAGTTTTCCAGCAGCAGACCGAGTGCGGCAGGCAGGCCAGTAACCCGCTCGAAGATGCGAATGTCTGCATTGTGCGCCAGTACGGCAGAAACCGAGCCTTTGTTGTCCTGCCAGTAGGGCGCGAAC
This sequence comes from Pectobacterium sp. PL152, assembly GCA_021907015.1. GTDB lineage: Bacteria > Pseudomonadota > Gammaproteobacteria > Enterobacterales > Enterobacteriaceae > Pectobacterium. Next base: position 3,953,754 of record CP091064.1, read on the forward strand.
GCGTTTTCAATATCGCCGTCTGCCGCATGCTGGCGCAGCCGCTGGTGGAGAAAAGCATGCAGAGAAGCATCACCATAGAACGAGCCCCACGTTACGCGGCTGTCTGCCAGCGGCTGGACGGTGTTCTGTATCGCAATCTGGTGCGATTCCAGCCAGCCGCGTAGCTGCGCCAGCGTTTTTACGCCGATCTGCCGGGAGATTTCCTGTCCGTTTTTAAACAGCAGTAGCGTAGGAATGCCGCGCACGCCAAAACGCTGCATGAACGCCGGATATTGCTCTACATCCAACTTGGCGACGGTCAGGTTATCAGGCGTGTTGTCGGCAATCGTGCTCAGCAGAGGAGCCAGCGTTTTACACGGCTGGCACCAGGGCGCCCACAGGTCGAGCAGAATGGGCTTGTCGCTCGTCGTGAGCAACGCATCCAGCGAGGTGTCGCTGGCGGTGATAATGGTGTCTGACATGGTGTCTCCGTTCAGAGAAAATCGTGAGTAAATGGGGTAGGGAGCAATGAACCGTGACAATACGGCTTATTGCGAGCCGCCTACGGTCATGTTGTCGATGCGAAGCGTTGGCTGGCCGACGCTGACGGGCAATGACTGTCCTTCTTTGGTGCACGCGATATTGCCGTCATCCAGAGCCAGATCGTTGCCCACCATCGCGACGTGTAGCAGCGCTTCCGGTCCGTGACCAATCAACGTGGCGCCTTTAACCGGCCGAGTGACGCGGCCATTCTCGATCAGGTAGGCTTCCGTGGTGGAAAAGACATACTTCCCGCTGCTGATATCAACCTGCCCGCCGCCGAAGCCGACGGCATAGAGACCGTTTTTAACGGAGGCAATCACTTCTTCGGCGGGGTACTGTCCAGCCAACATGTAGGTGTTGGTCATACGCGGCAGCGGTAATGTGGAATAGGATGCCCGACGCGCGTTGCCAGTTAGCGCGGTATTCATCAGTCTGGCGTTGAGGCTGTCCTGTAAATAACCGCGCAGGATGCCGTCTTCAATGAGCGTCGTGCACTGCGACGGCGTGCCTTCATCATCCACATGCAGCGAGCCCCGTCGGTTCGCGAGTGTACCGTCATCCACGACGGTAATACCTGGCGCGGCGACGCGTTCTCCTAACAAGCTGGAAAAAGCGGAGCTGCCTTTGCGGTTAAAATCGCCTTCCAGACCGTGTCCTATGGCTTCATGCAGCAGAATTCCGGGTGATCCTGCACCGAGGATCACGCTGTAGGTGCCTGCTGGCACTGGGCTGGCGTCCAGATTATTTAGCGCCTGATCGACGGCTTGATTAACCCAGTGGCTGACCGTTTCTTCGGTAAAAATCCATAATCGAGCCGCCGTCCGCCACCGCTGGAGCCATTCTCGCGGCGACCCTGTTGCTCGACCACCACATTGATGACCAAATTCACCAGCGGACGAACGTCGGCGGCGAGTCGGCCGTCATGCCGGGCGATAAGAATGGTTTCATGTGAGGCGTTCAGGTAGGCCGTTACCTGCGTCACTCGGGGATCGCGAGCACGTGCCTGACGATCGATCGAAAACAGCAACTGGCGTTTATGCTCTTCCGTGATAGCGAGCAAGGGATTATCTGACGGGTAGAGTGTGGCGGCACCGTGCGGCAATGATGCCGGTAAGGCCACGCTGGCGGTTTGCCCCTGACGGCTGATTTCTCTTACGGTGCTGGCGGCCTGGAGAATGGCCTGCGGACGAAGATCGTTGGTGTAGGAGAAGGCGGTTTTCTCTCCGCTGACGGCGCGAACGCCAACGCCCTGATCGCGGCTAAATCCCGTGGGGCGCACAATACCGTTTTCTACCTGCCAGCCTTCCTGCTGGCGGCGTTGAAAATAGAGGTCGGCATAGTCCACCTGGCGCTGCATGATGTGGTTCAGCGCGTGCGTTATCTCTGTCGTTTCCAGCGAAAATGCCGACAGCGCAGGTGAGACGGATGTCGTGGTGGCGTGTATGGTATGATGGTGATCCTGTTTCTGTGACGCGATGTGGGATTACTGCCCGGCGATCTGCATCTCTTCAATCAATAGAGAACCGCAGGAGAGATTGCCCAGCGTGTGGATATCCGCGCCGAGCGCGACGCATTGCAGAAGCAGCGTTTTCAGGTTGCCTGCAATAGTGATTTCTTCGACCGGATACTGAATGTCGCCGTTTTCGACCCAAAAGCCTGCAACCCCTGTGAATAATCGCCCGTCATCGGGTTAAGCCCGTGCCCCAGCAGCGTGGTCACCAGCAGCCCTGTGTGCATACGGCGCAGTAGCGTCGGTAAATCATCGGCGGGGTGGCTCTGGTTGCTGCTAACGGTGAGGTTATAGGCTCCTCCGGCGTGTCCGGTCGTCGTTAACCCCAGCCGCCGGGCGCTATAGCTGGAGAGAAAATAGCCTTGCGCGATACCGTCGCGGATGACGTGACGCGGAACGGCGGCGACGCCTTCGGTATCAAAGCAGGCACTGGCCAGTGCGCCGGGAATTAACGGGTTTTCATGCAGGCTCAGATGCGGGGCGGTGATAGTGTCGCCAAGGCATTGACCCAGAAATGATGTGGAACGGTAGAGCGATGCGCCGCTCAGCGCACCGACCAGATGATGAATTAAGCTGTGCGCCGCAGGGCTTCAAACAGTACCGGACAGCGGCGGGTTGACAGTTTTCTTGCCCCTAGCTGCGCCACTGCGCGCCGGGCTGCGGTATGACCAATAGCCTCTGGTTCGGCCAGCAGCGAAGGTGCCCGGCCGACGGTGTGCCAAAAGCCTTGCTGGCGATGCGTCTCGTTGCGGGCAATCGCATGGCTCCACAGCGTGTGCAGCGACGTCGGGTAGCCTGCGGAAAAGCCGGCGGAGTTCGCCAGAATAAAGTCACCCTGCTGCGAGGTGATTTCCGTACTTTCGCTGTAACCGTGTTCGTGCGTGCTATTGGCGGCCTGCTCGGCACGCAATGCCAGTGACAGCGCTTGCTCAACCGTCAGCGTGTCGGTGCTGTGCAGCGCGAGATCGTAAATATCTCGGGCGAAATGCTGGGGTTCCGGCAGGCCGCTACAGGGATCTTCATCGGCGTATTTAGCCAGCGTGCTGGCGGCATCAACCGCATCCCGCAAGGCTTCACGGCTAAATAAGGTGGAGGACACACTTCCCGCCCGTTGGCCGAAGTAGACCGTGACGGACAGAAAGCGACTTTGGTTTTGCGTCAGCGTATCAATATCGCCGTTCCTGACGCGGATCGTTCGGCGGTTTCCCTGCGAGACACTCACGACTGCCTGGCTGGCGCCTTTAGCAGCCGCGAAATCCAGCACGTCACCGGCCAGCGACTGAAGCGTGTCGGTGTGTGGCGTAGCAAGAACGGGGGATTCATCAAGAGAAGGCATTATTGGTATCCATGCGTTGCAGTGTTCTACTCATGATGTGCAACGAAGGCAGAAAAGCGTCACCGCGTTGCGAAACTTTTTACGCTGGGGAGTGAAGTGAGAAGTTTTGGCGCACTGATGCCAGAGAAACGCTCTGCATCAGTGCGGAAGACGTGATCAGGGGTCTTGACCGGTTGCAGGACGAAATCGATTTTGTTCAGGCCGCGCTGCTGGGCGCTGGTCATGACATACGCCACCCGGCCATACTCGACGGCCTGATCGGCAAACAGCCGTATATTGGGGTGAGCGCCTTCGGCTGATGCGGCTTCCAGCTTGGCGATCAGTTGCGCATCGTCGACTGCTTCTTTATTCCAGTTAATCTGTCCCGTCGCGGTAATCGCGATATCTACCGCTTGTGGATCCTTTTTGATTTTCTCCACGCTGGCCCGTGGCAGTTCCACTTTCACGGCGTGGTTGATGACTGGCAGGGTAATCATAAACACGATCAGCAGCACCAGCATGACATCGATAAACGGTGTCATGTTGATGTCGTTAAGCAGCGCATCTTCCTGGCTTTCAAACGGTGACGACATACTCATGGCGGTGTTCCTCTTCAGGCGGAGCGTTCAACGGGATGAACGGGTTCATACCGCGCAGTGCTATTCAGGTCGGTAACGCTGGTGTCCACGCGTGCGCCCGTCAGCAGGTAAGCGTGGAGATCGTGCGCAAAGCGATTCATGGCATGCAGCACGATGCGGTTGCGGCGATTGATGGCGTTGAATCCTAAGACGGCGGGAATCGCCACGAACAGACCAAACGCCGTCATAATTAACGCTTCGCCGACGGGACCCGCTACCTGTGCCAGATCGGGCTGGCCGATAGTGCTGATGGTTTGCAACGCGTGAAAAATGCCCCAGACGGTGCCCAGCAGGCCGATAAACGGCGCGGTACTACCGATGGAGGCCAGCGTTCCGAGGCCGGATTGCAGTTTCCCTGAGTTGGTGTCCAGCGTGTTGCTCAGGCCGCGTACCAGCCAGTCGCTGAGATCGACATGTCCGCCTAGTGTGGAAGAGAATTTATGTGGGTGTTTCAGCAGCGCATGTCCTTCGATCACCAGATCGCGGAACGGGTTGAAACGCTGCTTACCGAATTTTTCGACGCTCTCTTGCAGGCTAGTCGCCTGCCAAAAGGTATGGCGGCTGTATTGCACGCTCTTGTTCAGTGCGAGTAGCTGGCGCGCTTTAAGCAGCATGACTGTCCATGACAGCAGCGACATGATCAGCAGAATAATGGCTACCGAGTGGGTGACCACGTCGCCCTGCTGCCAGAAATGGTGGATATCTAACGTGTTCATGTGTGACCTCTTATGCAATAACCTGATTCGGGCGCGTCTGCAAAATGGCGGCAGTGCCATTGCAGCGCTGGTGTTTTCTTAGCGAGTCAGCTGGAAATTAACGGGCTGAATCGTCATGACGGTAATGGCCTGTCCATTTTCGCGGTAAGGCGTACAGCGTGCCTGAGCCACGGCCTCAACTGCGGCCTGATCCAGAGTGTCATAGCCGCTGCTGCGGGCGATGTCGTGCCGGAGCAATCGCCCCTCTGGGCTAATCACCAGACGAACCAGCACATTGCCTTCCTGCTGGAGACGCTTGGCGCGGCGGGGTAGTCAGGTTGCGGGACGACGCAGCCGACGGAGGCGACCTGTTTAGGTTGCGCTCCCGGAAGGTTCTGCATCAGGTTGCCCTTGCTGGCGAGCGTCAACTGGCCTGGCGTCGCTTCCGGTGCCGCGGGAGAAGGCTCCGGCGCTGGACGTGCCGCAGGCTGCCGTTCGGCGATCGTTTTTGGGCGGACAGGCTGTGGTTTTACCACGGGCTTCACAGGCGGCTGGTGGACTTCCTTTTTGACCGGCGGTGGCGGCGTTTGCTGTTCCTCAACGATCGCTTTTTCGGGAACCGACGCAATCTCGCGCTCTCCTGTTCTGACGTCAGCACAGGTGGCTCCGGCGACGGTTCGGGAATAGGCTCCGGTTCTGGCGCTTCCACCATCGTGGCCTGAATGCTCACGCTGGCGGCCGGATTAAGCAAATTGATCGGTGTGTATTCGGTCGTACGAGTGATGAGCAGGGCGGCGACGCCCGCATGGATGAGTGCGACGGTCAGAAAGCTGAGCGCTATCTTCCCCATTTCTCCCCGAACAGGTGTTGTCGCCATCATGTTGCGCGACGGCTGGGCGGGGAGACGTCATGCCGTGCGGCGGGAGCCGCATCAACGCGCGCGTTTAACGAAAAGTGTTGCACGGATGCCTGTTGCACGTTTTCCTCTGCTGCTCTTGCTTGGGGTATCGAATGCTTCATTCAGCCCCGAACATCGGGGTGGTGATGACTTCTATTAATGATGTGCAACGAGGCGGAAAAAGTGTCACCACGCGCGTGAAATTTTTTGATGGCTTACCGTTTATGCCGGTTTGGCTGCGCGAATATGTATCCAGTAATCGGTGGTATGCACGATGGCGATAGGCATGGTTTGCGCCAGCGAATCCAGCGTGTAATTCAGGTTATCTAGCGGGAAATTGCCGCTGACGCGCAGATCGGCGATAGCGGGATCCAAGCGGATGATCCCAGGGTGTAATCACGCAGTGCGCTGATGACTGAAGCCAGAGAGCGATCGCGCACTTCCAGACGGCCCTGCATCCAGGCGATTTCTGTTTCCGGCGTCACGGCAACCTGATAGAGCGTTGAACGATCGAACCACACGCCCTGACCGGCATGAAGGCGCAGGCTTTGCCCTGCGTGATTCGTCACTTTGGCAATATTGTCCAGCACCCCGACGTGTACGCCACCGCTTTCATAGCGCACGTTTACATTGGCCTGAAGGGCGACGATATTGCCCATCTGGGTATCAATAATAAAAGGGCGTTGTGCATCCGGTTTAATTTTCGCGAAGACACCGCCGTTGAGAACACCGACCTGACGGATGCTATTCTCTGGTTCAACATTGATGTCGACGGCGGTACGTGCGTTCAACATGAGCGAACTGCCATCGCTGAGCGGAACTTGCTGGCGCTGCGCTGTAGCGGTTTTCACATCGGACAACAGCGGTGACAGAGGATAGTGCTGATTAAGTAACAGGCTGCTTAGCGAGGCAATAGCGACCATCCCCAACCCGTATTGCAGGGCTTTGCGCCGGCCTGATGGTGCCAATAGTGCCTGTCGAATCGGCTCATGGGGAGTGCAGCAAGCAGCGGCTGAAATTTCCCCAGCATTTGCTCGATGCGCTGGCAGGCGCGCTCATGCAGCGGGTTCTCATATCGCCAGCGGAGATACTCGTCATAATCGGTCTGTGTCGCTTCACCGGAACGCAGCAGCACCATCCATTCAATCGCCTGTTCGGCAATCGGGTCATCCATGTGTCGTCGTGCCATGCGGTTCACCTATAAATCACTGCTGTCCTGCGTGGCCAAATAGCAATTGGTCAACGCTTTGGCGATATATTTTCTGACCATACTGACGGACACATCGAGCTGTACGGCAATGTCCGCATAGGTCATGCCATCAAGCTGGCTGAACAGAAAGGCCTGTCGTGCTTTGATGGAGAGACCATCCAGCGCCTGATCGATGGTAAGCAGCGCCTCCATCAACAGTTGTTGCTCTTCCGGTGACGGATGGTGAAACTCCGGTTTGCTCGCCAGCGCGGTGAGGTAGGCTTTTTCCAGATCGCGCCGACGCCAGTTTTCATACAGCACGCGCTTGGCGAGCGTCGTTAACATCGCGCGCGGTTCTTGTACGTTGGCGAGATTCGGCAGCGAGGCTAAACGCAGAAAGGCCTCGGAAGCGACATCTTCCGCTTCACAGCCATAGGCAATGCGGCGGCGTAATTTTTCCGTTAGCCAGCGATAATCGCTGCGAAATATCAACGACAGCAAATCGGGTTTTTAGCAGCCTCTGTGTACATGGGCATCCTTAAATAGCGTAAATCACAACAATGCTTGAGCCGGGATACCCCAGGGCCGCAGAAAAAGGAACGATGCGTCCTGTGCTGTTTTTAAGTCAAAATTTGCAGGAGTCAAAACACGTTTTTTTCTATAGTTAGTTAGAAATGTTCTGTTACTGCCTGAAAGGGAGAGATCGCTATTTCCAGAGACTTCTGCAAAATGAAATAAAAAGAAGGTGTAGAAGAGAGACGTATTGCCCGTATTAAAAACACAAAGAAAAAGTATTTTCCGAATCAATAGGTTCGTTATCGTGAAAAAATAATTGTCGTAAAAATCGACTTCCCGCTGTCACTTTTTCATCGTCATTGCACAACTCATACGAAGACCAATAAAAACTGATTTGTTGAAGCAATTGACGAGGAAAAATGAAAAACGTAATACTGCCTCTCCCGCTCTGGGGTTGAGTTTTAAGAAACGCTTATTTTTTACTAACATGCTGGCGCTTAATTCTGCGCTATTCATCGGTGCGACGGCCGCTCCTGTGAGCGTCTACGCGGCGGGTGAAAATGACACGATTGCCTTTTCTATTCCGGCTGGCGACCTGCAAAAAGGCTTATTGGCTATCGCTAATCAAAGCAAACAGACGCTCTCTTTTAATCCTGCGCTGGTGGCGAATTATCAGAGTGCCGCGCTGAATGGCAACTATTCAACGCGTCAGGCTATTTTACGCTTACTGCAAGGCACGCCCTTATTATTGACGACGACGGATAATGGCACGCTGACGATTGTATCTTCCCGCGCCAATGATGCGGAAGTGGCGCAGGCAAGTGACAAAACGCTGCCAGCGATTACGGTCAGCGCAGGCAGTGAAGATGAAACCGTATTGAACCCCGGCACGTCATCTTCGGCATTACGCACCAGTACATCATTGCAGCAAACGGCACAGTCGGTGCAGGTGATCAGTAATAAGTTGATTACCGCCCGTCAGGCAACGTCGCTGGAAGATGCGTTAAAAAACTCCGGTAGTGTAGTGACGGTGCAGTCTAACCGGGGTACTCCCACCTATTGGATTCGCGGTTTTAACGTGACATCGGGCGCGACGGACGGTCTTGCCGGATCCAGCAACGCCGGTATTGGTCAGGGAACGGCTATCGATGGTATCGAACGTGTTGAGGTACTGAAAGGGCCGCAATCGGTATTGGCGGGAAGCAGCTCTGCCGCAGGGACGATTAACATCGTGCGCAAAAAGCCTGTGGCGGAGACGATCCGGCGCGTTAAGGTTGAGGCCGCGCGTTATGGTGAATTCAAAACTGCCATTGATCTCGGCGGTGCGCTCACGGATGACAAGGCTTTCAGCTACCGTTTAAATGCGTCTACCATGAAGTCCAGTCAGTCTTATCCTGACTTCAACGGCAACCACAACGATTATTTGGCCCCGGCTTTCTCATGGAAAGGGGACGCGACACGGCTGACAGTGGGCGCGGAAATCAATCAGCTCCGTGATTCCGGCCCGGCAGGAACGTTCTACAATAACGGGGCTGTACAGAAACTCCCTGTTTATCGGCTGGGCGATAAGGACGATCACAACAAGCTGAAAACGACCAATGCCTATTACGAGTTTGAGCAGGATCTGCTGCATGGCTGGACGTTCAACAGTAAAGCGGGTTTCCAAAGCGCCTCTATGCAGGCCAAGATGAATGAAACGCTGCAAATCAATAATGATGGCAGCAAATTCAGTCATCCATTGGCCTATAAATCCACCAACCAGAACTGGAGCCTGCAAAACGATTTCCGTGGCAAAGTGGAGTTAGGGCCGATTACCCAAACATTATTGGTTGGGCATGATTACCAATACGGGCGCTTCACTAGCTACGATGGCGACTTTACGTTGCTGACTAACGGCAATGTCTACAATCCTGATTCGCTGGTCTATCCCGGTATTGGTGAACCCACCAGCCGTACTTATAGCTCGAAGCTGATCCAGAGTGGTTTCCTGTTGCAGGATCAAATTGATCTATGGGAAAGATGGCACGCTCAACTTGCTCTGAAGCGCTCCAGTTGGAATAACTCTTATCTGGTGGGAACGCGTCCTTCTAATTATTCCACGAGTAAATGGATTCCAAATTACGGGCTGAGCTTTGATATTACGCCTGATATTACGATTTATGCCAATTTGCTGAACAGCTTCAGCGGTAATGCTCAGGTGAGTCGTACCGGAGAAACTCTGCCGCCGACAACGGGGAAATCCAAGGAGGCAGGGTTGAAGTTCAACTTGCTGGATGACGACCTGACATTAACGACGGCTTTCTTCAGTCTGAAACAGCAAAATCTGGTGGTGTTCCAGAATGGGATTGCGGTCGGTACGGAAGGGCGTGAAACACAAGGTTTTGATGTGGATCTGAATGGCACTGTGTTGCCAGGATGGGATATCACGGCCAGCTATACCTACTCGGAAAACAAAGATCCTTCTTTGGTTCAGTCACAGGGATCGCCACGTCATGCCAGCAATGTCTGGACATCCTATGAAATTCAGTCAGGGAGTCTACAGGGCGCAGGTGCCTCTGTAGGGGTGAGCGGCACATCACGAGCCAGCAGTGGTCGTGGTACGCAATCCTTTGATATCGGTAGCCAATACTCTACAGATGCGTCCGTCTTCTATCGCCAGCCTGTATGGTCGCTGACGCTGGGCGTCAATAACGTTTTCGATCGTGATATCTATTATCCATCATCCACACGTTCGTGGGTGGGGGTAAAAGATGGTCGAGTATGGCGTCTCACCGGGACGTATTCGTTCTGATAATCCGTTTGGCGAAGACGAAAACGGGTATTCATACGAATCAGTAGGTAGATACGGCGCATGAACGCAAGAGAGACAAGTACGGCAAGACCGGGCATCAGCCAGATTCTGATGCCCTATTGGCAGACGTCAGAGAAATATCTGGCGCTGTTTATTCTGGCGGTGATTATTAGCATTAATCTGGGGACAGCCTATATCAGCGTGGAGGCGAACCGGATAGCGGGGAAATTTACCGATGCGCTGATTGGGCTGGATTGGGAGCAAATAAAACCGCTATTTATCTTCAGCTTTGTGCTCGGTTTGGGAGCCATGATGCTGAGGTGGGTAAACGTACTGAGTCAAGGCTATCTGGCGCTGCGCTGGCGTACCTGGATGACGCTCCACTATATTCGGCGGTGGACGGGAACATCGGCTTATTACCAAATAGAAAGGGACGGTGCGCTGTCGAATATCGATCAGCGCATCGCCGATGACGTTAACGAGCTGGTGTCGGCCTCGCTGAATTTTTTCTCAGCATTATCTCGGTCATCATCAGCACCGTCACGTACACGGCGCTGCTGTGGTCGGTGTCCGGCGTGCTGCGTTTTTCATTTATGGGCAGCGACTGGGCGATTCCCGGCTACATGGTCTATGCCCTTTACATCGAGTACGTGCTTCAGGTCGCGCTGTCGCACTGGCTCGGTAAGGCTCTGATCCGATTGAATATGAATCAGCAGAACGCGGAGGGAGACTTCCGCTTTCTGGGCGTTCAGCTACGTGAAAATGCTGAACAGATTGCCTTCTATCAAGGCGGGGCGCGAGAAGGAGAGCGCCTTGCTCAGCGCTTTGCCCGCGTGCGTGATAACGCGCTGTCTGTGCTGCTGCGCGGTTTCAAAGTGTCGTTTGGCCAGAGCCTGTTTAGCCATTTCCTTTCGCCCTTACCGACGCTGCTGGCTTTACCGCTGTTATTAAGCGGCGAGATTACCTTTGGCGATATGACACGGATTCAGATGGCCTACGGCTCTCTCGGTGCGACGCTGAGTTACTTTATGCAGGCGTATCAGTCCTTCACGCGCTGGCTGGCGCTGACGAAGCGTTTGCAGGATATGGAGGAAGCGCTGAATAAAAGCGAGCAGTCGCCATCGCCTATTCGGATTACGGATCATGATGGCTCTGATTTTTCCTGTCAGAACCTGCGGTTGTTTACGCCAGCGGGGCGGGCACTGACGGCGTTAGATAACTGGCAGGTGTCGCCGGGCGAGCGCTGGATGATTAACGGGGCGTCCGGTGTCGGGAAGAGCACGCTACTGCGCGCCTGTGCCGGTCTGTGGCAGCACGGTAGCGGGGCGATTGCCAGGCCTCGCCGCTGTCGCACGCTGTTTTTACCGCAAAAAGCTACCTTCCAACAGGCACGCTGAAAGCCGCGTTGTGTTACCCCGGTCAGGCGCGTGATTTTAGCGATGAGGCGTGTCGGCAGGCGCTGATAGACAGCGCATTACCGAACATGGCCGAACAGCTGAATGATGAAGATCGCTGGCAGCATCGGCTATCTGGCGGTGAACAGCAGCGAGTGGCGATAGCCCGCACGTTGCTGCATCGTCCCGACTTTATTTTTCTGGATGAGGCCACCAGTGCGCTTGACCCGGAGACGGAACAGCGGGTTTATCAAGCGCTGGTAAACGCTTTACCTGACAGCGCTATCATCAGCGTGGCACATCGTGAAACGCTGGCTGCTTTCCATACTCATCATTTACATCTGACACCGCTAACCGGAAGTGATAACCATCATGATAGGGAAAACCAGACTGGCGATGACGCGCCACGGTATCAACGTACTGATAGTGCTTTTAGCGAGCGTGGCCTTGCCTGGCGTGGCGAATGAGTCGCCCGATCTGAACCGCGAGGATTATCGCCGTGTGCGGGAGCTGGGACAGTATTACCGGACGCTGGTTGACCATTATCCGGGGCGGATGATGTGGCAGTCGGATGGTCAGTCATTTGTTTATCGTCGCTCGGTTGTTGCTACCGCAGATAGACCCAGTGGTTATGAATTTATGCGGGTGGAGATTGCCAGCCAGACTCAGCGGCCTGCTTTTGATCACGAGCGTCTGGCACAGGCGCTCAACCCATTACTCACTAAGCCAGTGACGGCGACGACACTGCCGTTTGAACAGGTGGATTATAACGAACAGGCAAAACTGTTATTTATCCTTCAAGGGGCACGACTGCTTGGCTGTGATATTCATCTCTACCAATGTCGTGTTGTGTCCGATCTCTCTCAATCAGCAGAACAAAAGCAAGAGGTTCCCGCGTATCAGAGCCGGATATCGCCCGATGGGAAATGGGAGGCGATCGTTGATAATCACAATCTGGTGCTGATCGGTAAGCAGGATGGTGAACGGATCACCATCACGCAGGACGGAACAGCAGAGAATGAGTACGAGATCGAACGATTGAGCTGGTCTCCAGATAGCGCGAGAGTAGTCCTGTTTCGTACTCAGCGGGGTGAGAAACGTTATGTTCACTATATTGAATCTTCCCCACAGACCAGTTACAGCCGAAACATCGTCAGATTGCCTACCCCAAACCGGGCGATGTATTGGATAGACCTCAGCCCGTCGTGATTGAAGTGGCTTCGACGTATTACGGCTATCGACCCGGCGCTGTTTCCCAATCCCTATTCGCTCTCTTACCCCGTTTGGCAGAAAGGGGACGTGTTTTCACATTTGAATATAATCAGCGTGGCCATCAGGTATATCGGGTTATTGAAGTGGATAGTGAAACGGGTAAGGCACGCACGCTGATTAACGAAACGTCGGACACGTTTATCGATTATATGCCGCTGACAGGGGTGTTGACCGGTAGCGGTAAATATTACCGGCACGATCTGGTTAACGGTACAGAGATCGTTTGGGCTTCAGAGCGCAGTGGGTGGCAGCATCTGTACCTGTATGATGCGGTGACCGGAACAGTGAAAAACGCCATTACCCAAGGTGATTGGGTGGTGCGCGCCGTTAACTGGGTTGATGAAAAGAATCGGGTCATTTACTTCAGTGCATCAGGCATCAATCAAGGTGAAGATCCCTATTACACACACGGCTATAAAATCGGCTTTGACGGTAGCGAGTTGACGGCATTAACACCGGAACCCGCCAACCACACGCTGAATTTTTCACCCAACGGCGATTACTATATCGATACCTACTCGCGCTACGATCTGCCGCCGATCACCACGCTCTATCGTACGGTCGATAATCAAGCCGTTATGCGCGTCAATACCACCGATATCAGCCGTTTGCGTGCTGCTGGCTGGCGTCCTCCTGTTCCGTTCATGGCGCCGGGTAGAGACGGTAAAACCGAAATCTGGGGGCTTATTTATCCGCCACGTCATGTTAATGAAGGGAAAAATACCCTGTTGTGGAGGGGATCTATGCCGGGCCGCATGGCTCTTTTGTGCCGAAAGATTTTTCCTTTTGGCCCGAACCCTTGACCGAATTAGGCTTTGCTGTGGCAAAGATTGACGGCATGGGCACCAATAACCGCTCGCGTGCATTTCACGATATGGCATGGCGTAACCTCAAGGATGCGGGTTTCCCCGATAGGATTCTGTGGCATCAGGCAGTAGCACGACAGTATCCCTGGTATGACATTGCTCGTGGCGTCGGTATTACCGGTGTTTCTGCGGGTGGGCAGAGTGCGATGGCAGCACTGCTCTTTCATCCTGAATTTTATACTGTCGCGGTGGCGGATTCTGGCAGTCACGATAACCGTATGGATAAAATCTGGTGGAATGAGCAGTGGATGGGGCCAATAGGCAAGGAGTATACGGCGTCTTCCAATGCAGAAAATGCCTGGCGTTTGCAGGGTAAATTGTTGCTGATGGTGGGGAGTTGGATGAAAACGTTGATCCATCCACCACGATGCAGGTTGTCGATCGGTTGATTAAAGCCAATAAGGATTTTGACCTGTTCTACATGCCCGGTGGAGGACATGGTGTAAGCGGCAGTGCATACGGTCAGCGGCTGATGTGGGACTTTTTATTCGTCATCTCGCAGGGCGCAAAACACCCGACTGGAACAGCCCGGTGGAGCAATCACCCTGACACTAAAGGGATTCGCCGATGTCATCATCGGCGAATAAGACATCCATCATACCCTGTGGGTTATTTAAAAACTGCCGCGTGATTTGATAGTGCTCGGTCTCCTGCCAGGCGACCTGCTGAATGCCATTGTCATCGAACTGATAAATCACCGCGTTGGGGTAAGCCAGAATAATAGGCGAGTGGGTGGCAATGATGAACTGACATCCCGTATTCACTAGCTGATGGATGCGCGCTAAGGCTGCAAGCTGTCGGGTTGGAGAGAGTGCCGCTTCCGGTTCATCCAGCAGATAAAACCCGTTGGCACCGAAGCGATGGTTTAACAGCGCCATGAACGATTCGCCGTGCGATTGCTGGTGTAGCGAAACACCACCGTAAGCCAGTTGAATCAGACCAGGGTCAATATTTTCTATTTCTGTCGCGACGTTGAAAAAACTTTCTGCCCGTAAAAATAGCCGGTGCGTGGACGTGTTATACCTTTGACGATGCGGATGTAGTCGCTCAGGTTGGAATGGGAGTCGCGTGTGCTGAAATTGAAGTTACGCGATCCGCCTTCCGGGTTGAACCCCATCGCGATCGCCACCGCCTCTAAAAAAGTTGATTTTCCAGAGCCATTCTCCCCTACAAGGAAAGTAACATCGGGGTGGAAGCGAATCTTTTCGAGATCGCTGATTGCCGGAATGCTAAAGGGATAATGCTGGGGATCACGTATTTTCTTTGGATGAAAATAGACACGTTGCAGATAGGGTTTGTCACGTTGTTCCACCTTATTTACCTTTTGATATTGAAGGCATCTTATTTTTTCCTAATAAAGTGCCTTTATTTGGATGATGGAAAATTTTCAGAGTGATAAAACCAGCAGTCAGTAAAATAGTGCTGGCTAGTAATGCTTTAATGAGTGGCGGAGAGCTTGAGAAGAATAGGTCGAAAGTCGCCGTGGTTAGAGAAAATAATATCGTGATGGCGGTAATAGCTAGGACGTCATAGGGTGATATTTTGTGCCTGAATATGATTGCCTTAGCTGCTAACACGATGATGGCGCCGATGATATATCCAGCGATGGATGCTGCGGTACCTGAATAAGGATTATTCTCGATTGCAAAGTAACCTGCGACGAAGAGGATTAAAATGCTGGAAATAACAAAGGGTAAAATTATTCTTTTCACACCATTTTCCCTTATTGAACTGATTGAGAATTAAGAGCCCAGATTGCGTTATTTTACGGTATGTGTGAATTTAGGTCTCATGATTAAATTGGTATAGAACAGAAGAAATATGAATATATACCTTGAGCTGCTTGTGCGTTAGCGACATTTTAATTTGAGTTTTTCCGTGATGATGGAAATCTTATATTGACGCCGACGGAGACCGTCGGCGTCATGGCTATCAGAAGGAAACGTCAACGCCGCCGCGCAGCACTTCTTCGTTACCGCGATCGGCAAAGTGTTTGTCAGCACGCAGGAAGAAACGGGCATCGGCGGCTTTACCCACGTCCAACCTCACACCTGCCCACTGCGAATCTTTATCCAGTCGGATGCCGGGAATATCCAGGCGCTCACCTTCGCGGCCCAGACCGCTCCAGCGGGCAGAAACGTCGAGCGACGGGTTGGTAAACGCGTGTTGATATTCTCCGCTAAGGCCGACGCTGCTCCACCATCCCTGATTCCATTGCAACAGCGCTCGCAGGTTCACCCCCGTCAGGCCAACGGTACGGGAATAATCGTTGCCTTCTCCCGTCAGGCCGAACGCACTGCCGGTGTCCGTAAAGCTGCCGGTGGACAGGTAGCTGTATTTGAGCCCGGCATAGGGCTGCACGCTAAAGATATCGTTGAGCGCCAGATCGTAGCCCGTTTTGAGCAGACCCTGCCAGCTATCGCTTGAGGTGCTGCTGGAAACCGCCTCAACATTGTCCAGCAGGATAGAACGCTTCAGCTTATCGCGGCCGTGCTGATAGCTCAGGTTGCCCTGAACATACCATTCTGGCGTGAGATTATATCGGGCGTAGGTCATCACCCCGTGCAGCTCATTCTCACTGCTGCCGCCACTACCGTCGTAGTCGGCTTTGATCTGACTGTTGGTATAGGCAATCCCGGCGCGTAATCCAGGGGTGTTGAAGTCGGTATCCGTGCCGATGGCCGTCAGCGTGATGTCGTAATGGCTGCCCAGATAGCCCGACTGTTTCAGGTCACCGCGCAACTTGCCCGTCTCAATCCACAGGCCGTAGCTTTTCTCTCTTCCCAATAAATCCAGACGGTTGTTCAGCAACTGATTCTGATAATCCAGGCTGTTAAACAGAATCGCGTTGCTGGAGGCGTGCGCCTGACCAGACAATGAATCTAGCGCAACGGCGGCGGCGCTCGCGCTGCCTAACTGTTGAAACGCAGCGGCCTTCGCCAGTAAACCGGATTGCTGTGCGGACGTTGACGATTGGGCAGACCAACGGTCAGCGACCTGTAATGCTGACTCGATATTGGCCGCCGTTTGCAGCTGTGCAGCACTGCGTAAGCCGCTGGCGGTTACCGCATCAACAGTATTCAGACGGCTGAACGCGCCGATCACATCGTTACTGCCGTAGGTCAGGTTGCCGGTCAGGAACAGGCCGAGGTCGAGATTGCTGAACGTACCGCTAATGCCCTGATTACTGTGCAGGAGCGTTTCTTGTGCCTGAACGATATAGGTGTTGCTGGGGAGACCAACGCGTAACCCGCCATCCAGTGCCGCGCGGCCTTCAACGGTGAATGGATTGGCTAACGTTACGCTCAGCAGGCCGGTACTGCCCTGCGTGTAATTGCCTGCGACGGTCAACCCGCCATCTGCGGTGGTGGCAACGATACCCGTGTTACTCACATTGCCGCCAATACGGCCTTTTCCTGCCAGCGTGCCGGAGCCGGATACGCTGGCATTGCCCGTAATTGAACCATCAACGTACAGGCTGTTGGCGGTAATCAGCGTGTCGCCCCTATAGGTGTTACTGCCGGTTAAATGCAGAACGCCTCCCGCATTGCTGGCGCCGTTGACAATCAGGCCGTAATCACCGCTGATATCGTTAGCAAACGTGTAGTCACCCGCCGTTAAACGAGCGGTGAAGTTATCGGCATAAAACATGGCCGGGCCTTTTACCGCTTTATCGACGTTCAGATCGCCCCAGCCAAAGGTGTCATTGTAAGGCCTGCCGTTGGCGGTGTCGGCGACGGTGATATAAGCCGGACGGAAAATAACGGCGGTAACATTCCCCTCGCTGTCCCTGATGGTTTCATAGTAAGAATTATCCGCGTCGTATCGTCGATAGCCATCGGTGTGATAGGTCGCGGTAGTGAGCAAGGTCTGTTGCAGGTTGTAGCCCGTCATCCATGGGTAAGTCGCCTTGACAAGCGAGGCGCCTCCAGCGACGCGCGGAGCCGCAAACGAGGTGCCATGACTGCGTTCTATGGTGCTGCTGTTAGCCAGCGGATAATCGACGTAGCCCGGTGCGCTCATGCAATAGGCCGCGACATTACCACAGGCATCAAAGAGATAGAGTTCTGAAGGGCGTGTGGTGCCATCATTGCCTACCCATTCGGGAACATAGCCGGTAACGGCCAAAATCCCTTTCTGCAGCGAGGCATCGTCAAAAATCAGTGGGATCTGGGTATTGGGGGACGGTGTGGAGGTGGCATTGTTCCCGGTAGCGACAATACTTAGCGCCTCGGCATCGACAATGCTTTTCAATTCGTTACGCACTAAGAGATAGCTAAAATTGTTTCTCGCGGCGTTCAGTGTCTCGGCGGTTGTTAATCGCTCATCTGCCGCATAGGACATATTGATGATTTTCACGCCTGAATTGAGCAGCCAGTTCACGGCAGACGTGGTGTTTTGATAATCGAAGCGGTTATTTAACGACGTTTGCGCAATATAGAGTTCGCTGTCTGGCGCGACGCCTCCCGCATAGCTTTCCGTTGCCAAACCCGCTAACGTTAATGCCACCAGCGTACCGTGGCCGTTCACGCCCTGATTATCGTTAAGCTGCGAACCGCCGCCGACAAAAGAGGCAAAATGCAGGTTGCTGTAATTAAATTCTGGGCGCGCGGCTTCCAGACCGGAGTCAATAATGCCTACCTTCACGGCAGATGACGTCGGCGTTTCCGGCGTAGTGGGTGTGGTTGGCGTCGTCGGCGTAGTGGGCGAGGGCGTCGTTGGCGCGACGCTGGCAGTTTCACCGGCGCCCCCTCCGCTACTTCCGCAGCCTGCCAATACCAGTAACGCGAGACTGATATGGGCAGCGATGATTGACCGCCTGAATACGTTATTTTTAATGAATTGGTGCTTTTAATGAGAATAGCTGCGCTGCTGTCATTATATTTCCCTGTATTTTTAGAACATGGAACCGCCTCCCAGAAAAAACAGGGATTTGGAAAGCCAATTTCCGCTACTGAGAGGCGTTATTCTGGTGAATAAACCTTATTTGCACGAAGGACGGTTTCTGGTAGAAAAGAACCTTATTCCCCTTCACCGATCTTTGTGCAACAACCACAGGAAAGTGACAGCGCGAACCCTATTATTTTTGCTGAGTCAGGATAAGCCGATGCTGGAATTACGCCCCAACTGTGAACACTGCGACTGTGATTTGCCGCCGGACGCCGAAACGTATATCTGCTCCTATGAATGTACGTTCTGTCCCGACTGTGCGGAGATCGTGTTTCACCACGCCTGTCCGAACTGCGGCGGTGGTCTGGTCAAACGGCCTGTGCGTCCGGCCCGCTGTCTGGTGAACGATCCGGCTTCAACGATCCGTATCGTCAAACCGCACTGACAGGGCGAGGAAGGCGGCATGTCCCCGCTGTCGTTGCAAAAATGGAACATCTCGTTCAGTAATTCCCGATTTCTCCTTTTAGCACGCGGCGTATAGTGAGCATTAACCGTACTTTATGACGAATGCTGGCAGAGGGTGGCGTTCGGCGCAGGTTCTCAGGAGAGAAACGTGAATCAAGATTATGTTGTTGTTCAGCAGCCTTCGGCGGCGAATCGGTTAATCCTGTTGTTTCATGGCGTGGGCGATACCGCCGCGGGCATGGCACAGATTGGGCGCTATTTTGCCGCCGCCTTGCCGCAGGCGATGGTGATCAGTATCGCCGGGCCGTTCAGCACCGGCTATGGCGACGGTCGGCAGTGGTTCTCTG
This sequence comes from Pectobacterium sp. PL152, assembly GCA_021907015.1. Taxonomy (GTDB): domain Bacteria; phylum Pseudomonadota; class Gammaproteobacteria; order Enterobacterales; family Enterobacteriaceae; genus Pectobacterium. Next base: position 3,973,062 of record CP091064.1, read on the forward strand.
TGCAGGGGATCACGGAAGAGAATCGTTTATCTCGTATTGAAGCAAACCTGCCGCGTTTTGTGGAGACGGTGCGCCACTGGCAGGAAAAAAGTGGCATGAGTGCGGAACAAACCGTGCTGGTGGGCTTCTCTCAGGGCAGTATTATGTCGCTCGAAGCGTTGAAGTCAGAATCTGCGCTGGCCAGGCACATTATCGCGTTCAGCGGCCGCTTTGCCGTGTTGCCAGAAAAAGCCTTTGCTGATGTTACGGTACACCTGATTCACGGTGAAGCGGACGGTGTGATTGTTGGACACGCTCATGCTGCCGCTGAGCGTTTTCAGAGACTGGGGACTGCGTTTACGTTGGATATCGCGCCCGCTGTTGGGCACGGGATTGATGAACGGATGCTGAAACAGGCGTTGGCCTATCTCAAATAACCCGCTAGTTCCGCCATACTCTAATCTGCCTGTTCGTTGGTTTCCTTTACATGCCGGTCCGTTACAGGGCTGGCTTTACAGGAACACGGCCATATGTCGCTCAACGCGCGAATGTGTTATCACGCTACTCGAATTATTTAGCGTTCATTCCATCAGATTCTCTTATTGCTTTTTTTTCCTACGCTGCATTCAAATTCGAGTATGTCATTTAGGAATGAATTTTTATCCATATTAAAAATAAAATAATCCATATTTGGATGTTAAATAATATAGGCAATGTTTTTATTTGTGTTGAGTGTTCAATATTTATCTTCTTTTTTCCGATATAAATATTACATCCTTATGGAAAAAGAGGGTGTGCCATGTTTAAACGCATAAAAGTCATTACCATCCTTGTTATCTTGTTGTTTGTCTTGGGGATATCTCAATTCTTAACCGGTGCGCTATCCGTTCGGGCACTGATTAACGACAGAGAGGGATTCCTTGTTTCCCAACGCTCTAACCAGAATGTGGCCGCCTTTACTGATGCATGGATTATGATGAATCAGACGCGCATCGCTATTGGCTCGATTATACAAAACATGATGATGGGGAATGCGGATAAAGAGGCGATGCAGGCGCTCTTACAGCAGGCTAAATCGCAATTGGCTGCCTCAGAGAGTAGTTATAAACACTATTTGTCTCTGCCTAATACGCCCGGATTGGATGACGCGTTATCCAAAAAACTTGAGGCGAGTTATACCGCTTACGACAAGCTGCTGAATGATATTGTTGATTCGCTTTCCGGCGGGTTAGCGGGGGCGGCGATGAAATTGAGTAGTGGTGCCACGCCGCTTAACGTGGCGATGCAGGACACCTACATTACGTGGCGTGAGGCGCAAAACCAACTGTCGGATGACGGCTTGAAGGAAAACCACACGGCGTTTGAAACGATGCTGTGGCTGCTGGGCGCTTTGTCCGTTGTTGTCGTACTGGTGATTATCCTCAGTTGGATCGGGTTGCAGCGCATTCTTTTGCACCCGCTGCGTACGCTCATGCGGCATATCAGCGCGATCGCCGAGGGCAATCTGACGCATCCTATTGATACCGCCGGCCGTAATGAAATGAGCCAGCTCGCGGCGGGGCTGCACCATATGCAGCAGTCATTAATCCGCACCGTGAGTTTGGTGCGCGACAGTTCCCACTCCATCCACTCTGGGGCGAGTGAAATCTCGGTCGGCAGCAACGATCTGTCTTCGCGTACGGAGCAACAGGCCGCCTCGTTACAGGAAACAGCCGCCAGCATGGAACAGTTGACCTCAACGGTGAAACAAAACTCTGACAATGCGCGTCAGGCTACGCAGCTGGCAAAAAATGCGTCAGATACGGCGAATAAAGGCGGCACTGTCGTTGATAATGTCGTAAAAACGATGAATGAGATCGCCGACAGTTCTCAAAAAATTGCCCACATTACCAGCGTGATTGATAGCATCGCTTTCCAAACCAATATTCTGGCGCTGAATGCAGCGGTAGAGGCCGCGCGTGCCGGTGAGCAAGGACGAGGTTTTGCCGTGGTGGCAGGGGAGGTGCGAACGCTGGCGCAGCGCAGCGCTCAGGCCGCTAAAGAGATCAAAACGCTGATTGATGATTCGGTTAGCCGCACCAATACCGGCTCTGTGCAGGTAAAAGACGCGGGCGATACGATGCAAGAAATCGTCAGCGCCGTGAGTCGGGTAACGGATATCATGGGGGAAATCGCGTCGGCGTCCGATGAACAAAGCCGGGGGATCGAGCAGGTCGGGCAGGCGGTCAATGAAATGGATCGCGTCACCCAGCAAAACGCCTCGCTAGTGGAGGAATCGGCTTCTGCCGCGGCGGCATTGGAAGAGCAGGCCAGATATTTACAGAACGCGGTGGCGGTGTTCAAAATTAATCAATCGGCAGCACAGGAACATCGCACCGAGAGTGCGCCGTCTCTTGCTGCATTACCGACATCGCTGTTGCCCAAACCCGCATCCTCTGGCTCGGCAAATGCGAACTGGGAAACGTTTTAGCCGAGGAGTCGTGCTGCTGTTCCCCAGTTAAAACAATAAAAACCGTCCGTAGAGCGGTAGTAACGGATAGATCGTAAAGACGCTGTGAATACGTCCATGTACGCTCGGCTTGCGCAGATATGAATCTCATCCCTGAGATTCACCCTTTCAGGGCCGTCGCAAGCGACGTTCAAAAACGTTCCTGACGTTTTTGTCCCTGGCGCAAACGCTTTACTCTTCTATTCCGTTACTCCCGTTTTCGTTCTGCAAATAGGTTTGTCGATGGTCGGATTACTTTATTCTCTGACACATGTTTCGACCAACAACCCGTTTTAAATGCGCTCAACGATCATCGCGATACCTTGCCCACCGCCGATGCACAGCGTCGCCAGCCCCAGCGTTTTGTTGTAGCTGTGCAGCGCGTGTACCAACGTGACAAGAATGCGCGCGCCGCTTGCTCCGATAGGGTGACCCAGCGCAATCGCACCGCCGTTGACGTTCACTTTTTCTGGATCGAGCTGGAGATCGCGCTGTACGGCCAGAAACTGCGCGGCAAAGGCTTCGTTGGCTTCAATCAGGTCGATATCGCCGATTGTCAGCCCGGCTTTGAGTAGCGCTTTCTGCGTCGCCGGAATCGGCCCCAGCCCCATGACTTCACTCGGTACACCAGCAGATGCCCAACTGCGGATACGCGCCAGCGGGGTAATCCCCTGTTTTTTCGCTTCGGATTCACGCATTAACACCAGCGTCGCGGCCGCATCGTTAATGCCGGACGCATTGCCTGCGGTGACGGTGCCGTTCGCGGAGAATGCCGGACGTAGCGCTGCCAGCGACGCTAGCGTGGTATCCGCACGAGGGAATTCGTCCCGATCGAAGATCCGCGTCTCTTTCTTGTTACGCAGTGACAGCGGAGTAATTTCCGCCTTGAAGCGGCCAGCCTCAATTGCGGCGACGGCTTTCTGCTGGGACGCCAGCGCCACCCGATCTTGTTCTTCACGCGTAAGCTGGTAGCGCTCGGCGATATTTTCCGCCGTGGTGCCCATGTGGTAATCGTTAAACGCACACCACAGGCCATCGTTAATCATGATGTCAACGAGCTTGCCATTTCCCATGCGGTAACCGTGGCGCGCTTTTTCCAGCAGGTAAGGCGCGGCGCTCATGTTTTCCATCCCGCCCGTTACGCAGACCTGATTATCGCCGGACAGAATAGACTGTGCGCCGAGCACGACGGCCTTCAGGCCGGAACCACAGACTTTGCTGACGGTCAGCGAGGGGGTCTCAAAAGAGAGACCGGCAGCCTGACTCGCCTGATGTGCCGGGTTTTGACCCAGACCAGCTTGCAGCACATTGCCGAGAATCACTTCATCAACCGCCAGCGTGTCCGGCAGCGTCGACAGACAGTCACGAATGGTGGCTGACGCCATCTCGATAGCGGATGTGTTGGCCAGACTGCCTGCGAATTTACCGATTGCGGTGCGTTTGGCATTAACAATAACAACGGAGTCGTTCATGGTCGCCTCGATTAATGGATGCTGAAGGGTTTTAAATCGGCGGACACGATGAAGTTCGCCTCGGTTTTTTGGCGCAGTTCGTCCACGGTGATGTCAGGGCTGATTTCGGTCAGCACCATTTGTTGGTCGATAAACTGGAAGACCGCCAGTTCAGTGACGACCATGCTGACTTTATTGGCGGCGGTCAGCGGGTAGGTGCACTGGTGCAATAGCTTCGCATCGCCATTTTTGGCGCAGTGTTCCAGGGCGATAATGACCTTCTTCGCGCCGACAACCAGATCCATCGCGCCGCCCATGCCGGGCACCATTTTCCCCGGCACCATCCAGTTGGCGAGGCTACCGTGCTCATCCACCTGCAAACCGCCTAGCACGCAGACATCGACGTGGCCGCCGCGAATCAGCGCAAAGGAAAACGCGCTGTCGAACATGGCCGCGCCGGGCACCATGCCGCATGCCTGACCACCGGCATTAACCAGATTGCTGTCCGGTTCAGTGATTGCCCCCAATCCTAAAAAGCCGTTCTCCGACTGGAAGGTGACTTCAATGCCGTGCGGGACGTAATTCGCGACTTTGGTGGGCAAACCAATACCCAAATTCACCACGTCGCCGTTTTTCAGCTCCAGCGCAACGCGGCGGGCGATTAATTCTTTCGCATCCATTATTTTTCTCCCAAATAAAGGTGATCGACCAGCGCCGCTGGGGTGACAATACATTCCGGTGCTAATTGACCAACCGGAATAACCTGTTCGCATTGCGCCACGACTTTCTTCGCGGCAAGCGCAATGAGCGGGTTAAAATTACGGGCGGTGAGATGGTAAATAAGGTTTCCGCTGGTGTCGGCAACACTGGCCTGTAATATGGCGAGATCTGCCATAATCGGCAGTTCTAATAAATAGGTAATGTCGTTAAGGGTTATTTTTTGTTTATTCTCTTCGACAATGGTGCCAACGCCTGTTGGCGTCAGAAAGCCGCCTAAGCCTGCACCACCACTGCGAATGCGTTCTGCCAGCGTCCCTTGCGGCACCAGCTCTACGTCCAATTCACCGGCGATCATGCGACGTCCGGTTTCCGGGTTTGTACCAATATGTGAGGTAATCAGTTTTTTTACCTGACCGCTGACAATTAACGGCCCAACGCCGGTATCGACAAAGCCGGTATCATTGCCGATCAGGGTTAAATCAGAGACGCCGGATTTAATGATCTCATCTACCAATAATTTCGGTGTTCCGACGCCCATAAAACCACCGAACATAATTGTCATTCCATCAAATAAATAAGAACGGAAATGGCTGGCATCAATGACTTTATTATTCATTGCATCTTTACTCTTAAATGATGACTCTGGAAAATGGCCGCACGAATCCCCACAGGTAAATAAATACCTGTTAATTACTGTGGCACATGTCAGTTATTTCGCGGGAGCAGGGGGATAAATCACCGCCACCTGCTCTCTGTTATCGGATTAAATATCGATATCCAGTATGGCCGAGCTTAATCCTTTGCCGTGCATATCCAGTGCCAGTGAACGCGTAACACCACCGCCCAGAGCACCGTACATAACGAAGTTCAGAGCGCCGATCGCGGGTAGCTCATAGCGAACGACATCACCTGTCACGATATCGGCAAACCAGGCCTTTACTTTCTCGGCCGTGATCGTCTCTTTCAGCACGTCATAGTCTTCTGCCCGGTAGGCAATCAGCGAAATATTGGAGGTATTTCCTTTATCGCCGGTACGAGAATGAGCAATTTCACGCAGTTTCATTATTTAATCTCCAAATAATCAACGGCTGGTGTGACGCAGGCGCGAGACAGCAGGGTAGAATCCATCGCCAATATTTCTTTCACCGCTTTGTTAACACCGCCGCCGCCTGCCGGGCCGTTGGTATAGAGCGTTTCAACTTCGTTGCCCACTTTCACCGCCTGCGCTCTGGTGGTGCAGCGTGCCGCGACGCGTGCGCGGACTTCATACGGTTCGCTGCTTTGCGACCGTTGCGCACCGTGCAGGGCATCGACACCGATCAGGTCATAGCGCACTTCCTGAAGATCAATCTGGCACAGTGCAAAGCGCCCTTTGACGATATCCAGCGCTAAACGGCCGCGCGCGACGGCACCGGGACCGGCGTAAGAAATTTCGCCTTCGCCGATGAACCCGTCCTGATAGCCGACGGAGACTTTCAGCGTGTCGGTTTTCGCGCGTCCGGTGGCACCCTGCACGCGTACGCGGTTTTCACCGTCTTGGGTAAACGTGACGTGGCTGAAATCGGCAATCACGTCCGGGGTGATATAGCTATCCGGGCGGTGGATTTCGTACAGCAGCTGTTCTTTGCAGGTATCCACACAGACGCGGCCGCCGGAACCTTCTACTTTGGTAATCACGGCGCTGCCATCTTCGCTAATTTCCGCGATTGGGAAGCCCAAACGATCAAGATGAGGGATGTCTTTAACACCAGGATCGGCGTAGTAGCCGCCAGTGATTTGACCTGCACATTCCAACAGGTGACCGAGGCAGGTGCCTTTGCCCAGATGATCCCAGTCATCGGCTGCCCAGTTGAATTCATACATCATGGCGGACAGGAACAGCGACGGGTCGGAAACGCGTCCGGCAATAATCACGTCTGCATCCTGACGCAGTGCCTCTACCAGTGCATCCGCGCCCAGATAGGCATTGGCGGAAATAATGTCTTTGCCGCAGCGTGAAACAGGCTGACCTATCTCATCCAGCTTGGAATCCTGTGCAATCAGTACCGAATGCACATCATCACCGGTAACGACGGCGATTTTCAGCTTGTCTGCGCCAATCTCTTTGGCGATTTCCAATACGCGCTGACCGGCTGCCACGGGGTTAGCCGAGCCCATGTTGGTGATGATCTTGATACCTTTTTCCAGACAGAGCGGCAGCACGGCGTGCATGCGGTCAGACAGCAGTTCGTTGTAGCCCTTTTCCGGGTTCTGCTGCTTCTGCTTTTGGCCGATAGCGATAGTGCGTTCCGCCAGACATTCAAATACCAGATATTGAATGTCACCTTTTTGAGCCAGTTCTACGGCCGGTTCGATGCGATCGCCCGCATAGCCAGCGCCGGAACCAATACGAATTGTCTTCATAAACTTACCTTTATCAATGAAATGTGTCTGTTGGCGTCATCAATGGGAAACGGTGCGTTTCCTACAGAGGAAAGACCCCGAAGATGACGCAGGCGAACGTCATGATGACGCTGGCGGCCCAGAGCACAGGGATAGAGAACTTCTGGTGGTCGGCGAGATCGACACCCGCCAGACTAACCAGGAGGAAGGTGGCAGGCGTCAGCGGGCTAACCGGGAAGCCAGTGGTCATCTGTCCTAATACGGAAGCCTGCGCGACCTGAATCGGTGGTACACCCAGCATGTCCACAGTGTGGGCAATGACTGGCATGATGCCGAAGTAGTACGAATCAGGGTCAAACACCAGACTCAGTGGCATGGAGATCAGGCCGACGATAAACGGAATGTGGGAGGCAAAAGATTCCGGCACAAAGCTGACCGCCGAGAGCGACATGGCTTTCAGCATACCGGTGCCGCTCATGATGCCGGTGAACGCACCCGCTGCAAACAGGATGCTGGCCATCATCAGCGCCGCTTTGGCATGGGCATTAATGCGCTCTTTCTGCATTTCAACGTTGGGGTAGTTGAACATCAGCGCCAGCGTCAGCGCGATCATGAAGGCGACCGTAGGTGAAATTTTGGTAAACACCATCGTGCCGATAACGGCAAGCACCAGCGCGATGTTGACCCAGAACATCTTCGGACGACGCAGCGCTTTTTCGGCATCGGTCAGTTCTTTCACATGCGCTTCGGCCGCGATGGACGGTGAGCTGCCAGCCAGCGGATTACCCGACGCTAATCCCAGACGCTTCTCTTCTTTCTTGCCCCAGTAATAGCCCATGAGCACCATGAAGGTCAGACCGCAAAGCTGCGCTGGGATAAGCGGAATAAACAGGTCGTGCGTGGTGGTGTTTAACGCGGCGGCGGCGCGGATCATCGGCCCGGTCCACGGCAGGAAGTTAACACCCGCGCTGAGTGCGGTAATACCGACCAGAATGCGCTTGTCCATACCGAGCTTGTTAAACAGCGGCAGCATTGCAGGAATGGTGATTAGGAAGGTGACGGCACCGTTACCGTCCAGATGCGCGATCAGTGCTAATACGCCCGTGCCGATAATGATTTTTACCGGGCTGGTGCCGACCATGCGTAAGATCCCTTTGATGATAGGATCAAACATGCCAGCATCGGTGACGACACCGAAAAAGGCGATGGCAAACACAAACATCGCCGCCATTGGGGCCAGTTTGGTGATGCCGTCCACCACGTATTTCGCGGTATCGGTGCCGCTGCCTGCCGCGAGCGCGCCAAGAACGGGAATCACGATCAGCGCCACCAGAGGCGACATTCGTTTGGTCATGATGAAAAAGAGCAGGGTGGCTATGGTTAGCACCCCGATGAGAGCTAGCATAAAAGATCCTCTTTAATAATATATTTGTATGTTGCCTATTTGTTTTATTTACAATAAATTAAACAACTCAATAACAATCCTTGTCATAATTAACAAAACAAATGAGTGCTTACGCCAGAGTCATTTGATTTTTTGTCTGCACTATTTTTATCACCCTCAACCCTCTTTATACTAACTCGTAATCGCAATGGTTTTATTCGTAAATCTGATGGGTTTATTTTATTTGTTAATGATATTAACTGTTTTGATTTTCTTATTAATGTCTAATTGATTGATTTGGTTTGTTTAATTGGGTCTTTTGCGTAATTGTTTTTATGATTTGTGATATTTATCGAAAGTGTCCATTTTTATGAATAGTGGGCTGTGTTTGAATGGAATTAAATAAATGCGGGAAGGATCATAAAAATGGCAGTTACCGATTTTTTTTATTGAATTTGTTCCTTTCTTACCGGAGACTTCATTTTATTTATATAAAAACACTATGAACTTATCGATAAAACAATTACGAGCCTTTATCGCGCTGACGGAAACCGATAATTTCACGCGCGCGGCTCAGAAAATAAATCTCTCTCAGCCTGCATTTAGTTCATTAATTGCCGGGTTGGAGGAAGAAGTCGGCTATCGGCTATTTGACCGTGATACACGTAAAGTGCAACTCAATGCTGATGGCCTCCATTTCATTGATATTGCCCGTCGGCTGGTGCAAACCCATGACGATGCCGTCGGTGAAATCAAGTCGTATGCCACGGGGTACAAAGGGAAGATTGTACTGGCGGTATTGCCGTCAATGGCAGTGGAATGGTTACCTCAGGTGCTGGCGCAATATCACCGCGCTTACCCCAAGATTAAGGTTGAACTGCTGGATACGCAGTGGGATCGCTGCCTGAAGGCGGTGCTGGATGGGCGCGCCGATCTGGCGCTGACGGCAGGGCAGCCGTCGCCGGGAACGTTCAGTTCTCGCATGCTGTTTGCCGACAGCTTTTATCTGATCTGCCAGAACTCGCACCCGTTGGCGCAGCGCGACAGTGTCGATGTGGCCGATGTCGCGCAATACCCGTTTGTCGGATTTTGCAAAGGCACCAGCATTCGGCAGTACACCGATCAGCTTATCGAGCCGGAAGGTTTTAACTATGTGCTGGAAGTGCGTCAGTTGACCACCATGATGGGGCTGGTGGCGGCAAATTATGGCGTGAGTATTGTGACGGGGCTGACGCTGTTCCAGTTTCAGCACAAAGATATTGCGATTATCCCATTCCGGGATTTATCGCTACAGCGCGGTATCTATCTGGTGACAGATAGAGAGCGCCAGCTTTCGGTGTGTGCGAAAGAGTTTTATGATTTTCTTCTGGAACGGGCAGAAAGTTTTTTCCCGCCGCGTGAGAACCCAAACCGTCCGCAGCGCGGGGCTTAACTCGCGTGCAGGCGGTTTGGCGATGGCCGGTATCAGGGTTTTTCTTTGGCCAGTCGTCGTCTTCATCGTCCCATTTATCGTTGTTGTCACGATGCGGGGGAAGTTTGGGTTTGTTGAGCAGAAAACGCGTGTGGTCAACGTTGCGCAATTCTTTGATGCCGTTAATCAGCATGCCTATCAGGATAATCAGGATTATCCACCAGTAATCAGCCAGCCATGCCATGGTTACGCCTCATCAACATTATGAATATAACGGGTAAACAGCTGCGGCAAATTCTGGCAAAGCCAGTGGTAGCCTGCAATATCTTCATCTTGCCAGGCGGCAAGAATGAGGTCGGGTGTAAGCTGTTCTTCCGCATACTGTGCTAATGGATAATAGCTGATATGCCAGGGTTCGACTGCGACACCGCCGAGATCGTGCGCATAAGGCCGATAAAAACCGTATTCATGCATGTGCGCGCTCATCCACGCGTTCAATGCGGCAAAATAACCGCCTTCTTCATATTCCCACGGCTCCAACTGGAGCGAGCTGCCTGCGGGTAATAAATCGGGATCGTAGATATCGAGATCGCTGCCCCAGTGGTGACGGCTGGAGCCGGGCATGGCAGACCAGCGTAGAATCGCTTCACAGCGCTCGCCGTCGTCCAGAGATGAGACATCCAGCGGCTGGCTGTTTGCGTCCATGACGGGACGCTCACCGCGAAATTTACCATTCCAGATCTGACGCTGGCGTTCGAAATCACGAAACGTGCTGGCAGGCTGTAGGTTAAACCCTGCGGTTTTTGCCGCCAGCTGTAGCGCCAGAAATGCCGTTACCGCCTCCGGCTGAAGGCGATGGCGACCGTCTAAAGCGACCAGATGCTGGTCGCTTTTACCGGTTAACATAGCTGACGTCATCATGCGATGAGCTGCTCCATAATGCGCTGGTACATGCGGCTCAGCAGTTGCAGGTCTGCGGCGCTGACGCATTCGTCCACTTTATGGATCGTGGCATTGACGGGACCCAGTTCAACCACCTGCGCGCCCATACGAGCGATAAAGCGGCCATCGGAAGTGCCGCCATTGGTCAGCAGCTCTGGCGTAACCTCATTGTAATGCTTGACGGCATTCACTACGGCATCGACCAGTTCGCCGCGTGCGGTCAGGAATGGCTGGCCGGAAAGCTTCCAGTCAATGGTGTAATTGAGCTGGTGGCGATCCAGCAATTCCGCTACGCGCTGTTGAATCAGCGTATCCGTTAATTCGGTGCTGAAACGGAAATTAAACTGCACAAACAGTTCGCCGGGGATGACGTTATTGCTGCCGGTGCCTGCCTGAATATTGGCAATCTGCATAGTGGTTGGCGGGAAGAAATCGTTGCCCCGATCCCACTCGGTGGCGATCAGCTCGTTCAGCGCTGGTGCTGCTCGGTGAACAGGGTTGTCCGCCAGATGAGGGTAGGCAACGTGCCCCTGTACGCCGTGTACGCGCAGGTTCGCCGTGATGGAACCACGACGGCCAGTTTTTACCACATCGCCCACGACGTGCGTACTGGACGGCTCGCCGACCAGACAGTAGTCCAATCGCTCGTTGCGTGCCATCAGCGCCTCAACCACTTTTACCGTGCCGTTAACGGCGCTGGCTTCTTCGTCTGAGGTAATCAGAAACGCAAGGCGCCCTTGATGATTCGGGTGGGCGGCGACAAAGCGCTCGGCGGCAATCACCATCGCGGCCAGTGAACCTTTCATGTCCGCCGCGCCACGGCCGTACAGCATACCGTCGCGAATGATCGGCTCAAACGGCGGGTGCTGCCACTGGTTTTCATCCCCGCTGGGAACCACGTCAGTGTGCCCGGCGAAGGCCAGCGTTTTTCCTGTGCCGCGCCATGCCCAGAAATTTTGGGTATCGCCAAAATCCATTGCTTCGACGGTAAAGCCCATCGCCGTCAGGCGTTCAATCATGAGCGCCTGGCAGCCCTCGTCGTTCGGGCTGAGGGAAGGGCGTTTAATTAACTGTTGAGCGAGCTCTATGACTGGGCAAGACACGTTATTTTTTCTCCGCAATAAATTTCTGGTAGCTGTCGATACTGAACCCCAGCAGCGCGTTGCCGTCATCGGCAATCAGCAACGGTCGTTTAATCACCGCCGGCTGCTCCAGCATCAGGTTTTTGGCGGCCTCTGCGCTGTCGTGGTTATCGCTGTTGATGCGTTCACGCAGCTCTTCACTGAGCTTACGCCAGGTTGTTCCACGTGTGTTGAGTAAGGCCTGAAACCCCAGTTGGTCGATAAAGCGCTGGAGCAACTGTTCATCCAGACCGTCGGCACGGTAATCATGGAAGCGATACGCCACCTTTTGATCGTCCAGCCAGCGGCGCGCTTTCTTTATAGTGTCACAGTTTTTGATGCCGTACATGGTCAGCGCCATAGGGGTAAAATCCTTTCTGCTTATTGGGTTGCATAACGATTGCTGTACTCGACAGCACGGCCCGACGGGGCCCGATCGTGCGATAGCCCAGCATGCCGAAAAAGGCGGGGAGATCTACTGTGAACTGTGTAGCAGAAATAAATGTTAGTACGCTTTTTATACTGGTACGGTACTTTTATTTGATTAAAAACTGTGCATATAATACGTCGCCGTTAATCACCAAGAGGTTTGTATGGTAGAAGTAGAAGTAAGCACTTGGAAAGATTTTATTGAAACAATGTTACGTAAATAATAACGAGAAGTACTGTTAGTCATTCCATACCAGGAATAAAATTATGCGAAAAAGCAGTATTGAGTCTCTCAATACTGCTTTTTTCTATCCTCGTCATACTTCAAGTTGCATGTACGTTGGCTTTCCTCGCTCACCCCAGTCACTTACTGATGTAAGCTCCTGGGGATTCACTGTGTCGCCGCCTGCCTGCAACTCGAATTATTTAGAGGAAAAAGGGAAACTTGAGTGAATAAAAGAGGGTATTATTCAGTTCGCGGGTAATTTCCCTTTTATTCAATTAATTCATCATGATGATTGGTTAAGCGCAAATTTTGCTGCGGCAATCGCGTGAAGCTTGCTGGTATCAAAAAGAGGAACTGTCGCATCCTGATCACCGATCAGTAACGGAATTTCTGTACAACCCAAGATGATGCCTTCTGCGCCTTGCTGTTCAAGCTGCTGGATAATGTCCCGATAGGCCTGCCGTGAGACGTCGTTAATGTTCCCCAGACAAAGTTCGTCGTAAATGATGCGATTAACGATCGCTTTTCCCTCATGGTCGGGAACCACTACCTCCACGCCAAATCGTTCCTGAATGCGCTGACGATAGAAATCTTGCTCCATTGTGTAGCGGGTTCCGAGCAGGCCGACTTTCTTCAATCCGTGCTGTTTCAGGCTGGCGCCGGTGGCATCGGCAATATGTAAAAGAGGAAGCTGGCAGGCACGTTCAACGTCATCGGCCACTTTATGCATGGTGTTGGTACAGATGACGATAGCATCCGCGCCTACCTGGCGTAATCCCACCGCGATATTGCCGAGGACGGCGGCTGACTGCTCCCAATCACCTTGTGCCTGCAATCGTTCTATCTCGTGGAAATCGACGCTGTGCAGGATGAGTTTGGCGGAGTGCAGGCCACCAAGTTGGCTTTTCACATACTCGTTGATGAGGCGGTAATACGGGATGGTGGATTCCCAACTCATTCCCCCGATCAGACCCAGCGTTTTGCTTACCATACTACCTTCCTTCGATATCATAAAAAGTGATGAATCGGCCCGAACCGAGCGCTCTGTGTTCTGCATCGAGTTAAAATAGGGCAGCGAGGTCGTCCGGTATATCTTTTTAGCGATTTTTATCACTTTTTATCCAACTTCAACTGGACAAAAGGCCAATCTATTGTTGTACTGTACCTGACACAGATTTTGTGTCTTTCATTCATGTAAAGGTAAGTTTGATGTCTAAGATTAAAGGTAGTGTTAAGTGGTTTAATGAGTCCAAAGGCTTCGGTTTCATTACTCCTGAAGATGGTAGCAAAGACGTGTTCGTACACTTCTCTGCCATCCAGAGCAATGGTTTCAAAACTCTGGCTGAAGGTCAGCGTGTAGAGTTCGAAATCACTGACGGTGCCAAAGGTCCTTCTGCTGCTAACGTTAACGCTATTTAATTATACCGATTTCGTGAAAAACCCGCCAATGGCGGGTTTTTTTGCTTCATTTTCCACGTGCTATCCATTTCCACAAGATATCAGTGTGTTGTCACCCACGTGACCAAGGCAAACGCCAACGCGGTCATCAGTAACGACCCTGCCAGATTCAACAGCACATGTAACCCCGCCGCTGCCAGCTGCCCGCTTTGCAGGAACATGACAACCTCTGCGGAAAAGGTAGAAAACGTCGTTAAGCCGCCGCATAGCCCGGTGGTAATCAATATTTTCCAGTCCTGATCGAGATGAGGATGGCGCAGGAAGAAAGCGAGTGCGCCGCCAATAACAAAGGCACCGATTAGATTGGCAAGCAGGGTGCCCAACGGCAGGGTTGGATACAGATTATTAAACTTCACGCCGAGCTGCCAGCGCGCCACGCTACCCACTCCGCCGCCAATAAATACCGCGAGTAATGTACTAAACATAGAAACCTTTCCTGGCCTGTTTTTGTTTGGATGTTCTTACATCGATTGTTTTCACGATCTCGGAGAGTATTGGGCAGGACGCTACGCCCTCTCTGCGAGGTGGACGTAGACATCATTAGCCGGGTGGCGGTTGTACCCTGTCTGCAGCGGTCAGCGTTTTGGCTGCGCCAGGGTAGGGAGGAATGTCATCTCCGCGCAGTGGGGAGTTTACGCCTTCAGAAGGGATTTTTGTAGTGAGGCTGAGGGGGAAAGTTGTAAAGCAATCTGAATGCGTGCAAAAGCGCTACGTCTTACTTTGTTACAGATGCCAATTGTGTCGTGCTGCGTAAGGTTTTACATAGAGGACATAGGATATAAAGCATTTTTCGACAAGCACGTGTTCTCGTTCGCTGGCGTCTCCAGCATCTGTAAATCAGGTAGGTCTGTATGGAAGGTATTAGTATTGCCAAGCTGTTGGTAATTGGCGCATTAATCATTCTGCTGTTCGGTACGAATAAACTTCGTAGCTTAGGCGGTGATCTGGGCGCGGCGATTAAAGGTTTCAAGAAGGCGATGAATGACGATCAGCCAGCAAAAACGGATGATACCGCAGCGCTGAATGATTCGTCGCGCAAAGAATCCTGATCACGCCTCACACAGCAAAACGGACGGCAATAGCCGTCCGTTTTTTATCCCACACAAAAAATGTGTAAAAATGTATGAGCGCTTATTTTACTTCGATGCCCTTCGCCTGCAGGTCGGCATGGTAGGACGAGCGAACAAATGGGCCGCATGCTGCGTGGGTAAAGCCCATCGCCATCGCTTCCGCTTTCATCTCATCAAATTCATCAGGGCTGACGTAACGCTGTACCGGCAGGTGATGGCGGCTCGGCTGTAAATATTGTCCCA
This sequence comes from Pectobacterium sp. PL152, assembly GCA_021907015.1. GTDB lineage: Bacteria > Pseudomonadota > Gammaproteobacteria > Enterobacterales > Enterobacteriaceae > Pectobacterium. The sequence goes on from CP091064.1 coordinate 3,988,366, forward strand.
GCGTCAGCATTGTCACACCGTGGCGGCGTAGGTCGCGCATGACTTCGACGATCTCAGCATTGGTTTCCCCAATCCAACCATCAGGCCAGATTTGGTCGGGATATCTGGATGCGCTTTTTTGAAGTTTTCCAGCAGTTTCAGTGACCACTCATAATTCGCGCCAGGGCGAACCTGACGATAAACGCGCGGTACGTTTTCCAGATTGTGGTTGAACACATCCGGCGGCGTAGCGGTCAGAATCTCTAACGCGCGATCCATACGACCACGGAAGTCTGGCACCAGCGTTTCGATGCGGATATTCGGGTTTTTACGGCGAATAGCGCTAATGCAGTCCGCAAAATGCTGTGCTCCACCATCGCGCAGGTCATCACGGTCAACCGAGGTGATCACAACGTAGCGTAAGCCCATGTCATGGATAGTCTGAGCCAGTTTCTCTGGCTCATTGGCATCTGGCGTAAGCGGGCGGCCGTGGGCAACGTCACAGAACGGGCAGCGACGCGTACAAATGGCGCCCAGAATCATGAAGGTGGCGGTGCCGTGGTTGAAACATTCCGCCAGATTCGGACAGGACGCTTCTTCGCAAACTGAGTGCAACCCGTTTTTGCGCATGGCCGCTTTGATTCCCTGAATACGGCTCGAATCTGCCGGAAGCTTAATCTTCATCCATTCAGGTTTGCGCAGAAGCTCTTGGCGTTCGGTAACGACAGTACGTACCGGGATTAGCGCCATCTTATCGGCATCGCGGTATTTGACGCCGCGTTCGATCTGAATCGGTTTACTCATGTTTGCGTAAGTTCCAGTTCTGAATCGTTTCTTTAAATTTGTTATTCAAATTCAAAGGATTATGTTTTTGATTAAACTTTTTTTTAAAAAACTATAAAAATTATATCATCTTGCCTAACCACAATCAGCCTTTGCGCGATCAAAATGAAGAAATTATGTGAATAAAATGTAATTTATCAAAAAACGATCGCCTAACTGACTGATTTTTATTGACAGGATGAAACATGTTAACCAGGAAGCGGCTCACCCTGTACATCAAGATTCCACGGAGTAAACTCGGGTGCGGAATAGCCAACTAACTGCAAAAAGGTGTTCACCAGCACGGGAGCGGTGTCATCCAACGTGACGCCCGGCACCAGATCGCTGATTTGCGTCATCTCCATACCGGCGTAACCACACGGGTTGATGCGCAGGAAAGGGGAGAGATCCATGGCGATATTGAGCGCTAACCCGTGGAAAGAGCAGCCTTTGCGAATACGCAGTCCCAGCGAGCAGATTTTACGTTCGCCCACATAAACGCCGGGCGCATCAGGGCGCGCATGGGCGTCAATATGGAAGTGCGACAGTGTGCCAATCACGGTATTTTCAATGGCAGTGACGAGCTGACGAACGCCAAGCTTACGGCGCTTCAGATCAATCAACACGTACATGACCTGCTGGCCAGGGCCGTGGTAGGTCACCTGACCGCCTCTGTCGCTCTGAATGACGGGGATGTCACCGGGCATGAGGACATGTTCGGCTTTTCCCGCCTGACCTTGTGTGAATACGCGGGGATGCTGAACCAGCCAGAGTTCGTCTGGGGTATTCTCATCGCGTCGGTCGGTGAAATTATGCATCGCCAGAGAGATGGGCTCATACGGCTGTACGTCAAATTGGCGTACGATGATCTTATCCTGTAGCAAGTGTGTCATCTTCAGGTTAAGGAAAGGTGGGAGGATTATAACGGCGGGAGGCCTCAGCGAACAGCACTATGCAAATTATGTAGTGCAAAACGTGGGTGGCACAAAACTACGCACGATAATTATGGCATCACAAAACTATGCCGTGCTCGCTAATTTTCCCGCTCGTTCTTTTTACTGCGTGATTCTTACAGAACCCTATGCCTTACAGAACCATGCGCACGATGTTGATGTTGCCCAGTTCTTCGTACAGCGTTTCCACCTGCTCAATGTGTGTCGCAGTGATGGTGATGGAAACGGAGTGATAATTCCCTTTGCTGCTGGGTTTGATCTGCGGCGTGTAGTCGCCTGGCGCATGACGTTGTACCACTTCAACGACCAGATCGACCAGCTCTGGTTTTGCCTCACCCATGACCTTGTAGGTAAAAACACAGGGGAATTCAAGCAGTTCGTTTAATTTGGTTTTCATTTGCGCTCCAGAGAGGGTAATACGTCGGCATCATCCCGACGGTATTAGCACTGACATAAGTACATTATACTAAAAAACATAACTCCCGCGTCTGCGGGAGTTATGGATGCTATCTATATGGGGGCGTTTTGGCCCCACACAAGGGGGCTTAGCCGAACCAGTGATGGAACATCAGTTTGATGTAGTCGATCATACGGCCAAAGATCCCGCCTTCTTTCACTTCGTTCATGACCACCAGTGGACGCTGGTCGATGGTTTTGCCATCCAGTTGGAAGTTGATGGAACCCACAACCTGATTTTTCGCTAACGGCGCGTGCAGCTCAGTGTTGTCCAGAACGTAGCTGGCTTTCAGGTCTTTCATACGGCCACGTGGAATGGTCAGGTAGGCATCTTTCTCAACGCCCAGCGCAACGCGGTCACTGTCGCCAAACCAGACCGGCTCGGATGCAAATTCTTTGCCTGCTTTCAACGGCGCAACGGTTTCAAAGAAGCGGAAGCCCCAGGTCAGCAGTTTTTTACTTTCTGATTCGCGCCCTTTGGCATTACGTCCGCCCAGTACCGCTGAAATCAGGCGCATCTGACCTTCTGTTGCCGAGGCAACCAGGTTAAAGCCAGCTGATGACGTATGGCCCGTTTTGATGCCGTCAACATTCAGGCTGGAATCCCACAGCAAACCGTTACGGTTAGGCTGGCGGATATTGTTGAACGTGAACTCTTTCTCTTTGTAGGTCGCGTACTCTTCTGGCACATCGCGGATCAGCGCCTGACCGATCAGGGCCATATCACGCGCCGAGCTGAACTGGCCCGGTGCATCAAGACCGTGCACGGTTTCAAAATTGGTATTTTGCAGCCCCAGAGCCTTCACGTAACCGTTCATCAGGTTAACGAAGGCATCCTGACTGCCGGCAACGTAGTCGGCCATCGCGACGCAGGCATCGTTACCGGATTGCAGGATAATACCGCGGTTTAATTGGGAAACGGGAACACGGTCGCCCGGCTTCAGGAACATTAGGGAAGAGCCCTGGAAGGTCGGGTTGCCGGTTGCCCAGGCATCTTTACCGACGGTAACGATGTCGTTCGGGCTGATTTTTCCTGATTTAATTGCCTGACCAATCACGTAGCTGGTCATCATTTTCGTTAAGCTGGCCGGATCGCGGCGCGTGTCAGCGTTCATTTCCGCCAACACTTTTCCAGAGTTGTAATCAATCAGGATGTAGGATTCAGCATCGATTTGCGGAACGCCGGGGATCATCGTTTTAAGATTGATATCTTCGGCATAGGCAAAGGAAGAGGCGCTAATGACGAGCAGTGCGCCGAGCGCAGTACGCTTAGTAAAACGAGACGTGTTTACAGTATTCATGATTGGAACAACAACATCCGTGGGTATGAGTTAAAAAACGAGCCACACTATAGCAGATGGGGAATAGGCAGGCATCAGACATTACGTTACGTGATTTTGCAAAAGGGCGGTATGTTCAATGTCATAGCCGCCGCTTTCGCATGGTGAGCCTGCCGATTATCCGTGACTAGAGGGGGCCGGGTGCGGCGGTAATAAACGACTGCTGCTGAGCTTCGACTGACAAACGTTGTTGAAGTTCAGCGGCTTGCTGACGATTCTGGAATGGCCCTAGCTGGATGCGGTATAGCCCGCCGCTCGCTGTGACTTTACCGGCTACGCGGAAGCGTTCGCTCAGGCTGCGCTGCCAGGTTTGTGCACGCTGCTGATCGCTCAGCGCACCGACCTGAACCACATAGCGACCCGTGGTTGAGGGGGCTGTCGCTGAGGAGCGGCAACGGCAGCCGCTGGCGCGACGTTCAGTGGCGCTGCGGATGAGGACGGTGTCGTCGTCGGTGTCACGCTGGATTCAACTACGCCAGCGCGCAGTGCGGAAGGGGCTCCCAAAAAGCCACCGCTGTGCGATGGCGCACTGCTTTGCGGCTGCGTGCTTTCTGCTGGCACGCTCAGGTTGCTATTACTGATTGGGCGAACGGCGCTGTTGGGGGTTGGCGACGTGGTTTCCATCATTGGCGTACCCAATCCGCTGGCGCCGAAGCTCGGGCGCTCTGGTAGGGCGAAGCTTTGCTTGGCGACGGTGGTACCCACAGTTCCGGGACCGGAGAGCGTGCCATCTGGCGCGACGTTGATGAAGTCCACTTTTACTTTGGTATTGTTCGAGATATTCAGTCGATCGCCTGCGGCCTTCGACAGATCGATAATTCTACCCGGCGTATACGGCCCGCGGTCGTTTACACGCACAACCAGACGGCGACCGTTGCTCAGGTTGGTGACGCGGACATAGCTCGGCAGCGGCAACGTCGGGTGCGCGGCGGTGATCGCATTCGGATCAAACGTCTCGCCGATTGACGTGCGGTTACCGCTGGCTTCTTCGCCGTACCAGGCGGCTAAGCCAGTCTCGCTAAAGTTTTGCGGATCTTTGACAATTTTATAGCTCTTGCCTTTGATGCTGTAGTCTTGCAGCGTCCCCTGATTGTAGGGTTCGTAACGTGGTTCCGCACCGCCGATTTCCTCAACGGGGCCGCTATAGACCTGAGTCACGGGCGGAGCAGGCTTCCGCTGTTCCGTGGTGGTACAGGCAGCAAGCGCCAGAGTTGCTACGCCGATCCAAAGCCAATCCTTACGCATTGCTCACCTCGTGTTATAAATTTTTGGATAGCAGTTTGCGGTGAGTATGTATCGACATGACGATACCGAACCCCGCCATTAAGACGACCAGCGCCGATCCGCCGTAGCTGATTAGCGGTAGCGGCACACCAACGACGGGAAGTATACCGCTGACCATCCCGATATTGACGAAAACATAGAAAAACAGAATCAGCATCAACCCGCCGACCATCACCCGGCCGAATGAGGTTTGTGCATTAGCGGCAATGACCAGACCGCGCATGATCATGAACAGATACATCGCGAGCAGAATCAAAACGCCGATTAAGCCGAGCTCTTCTGACAGCACGGCAAAGATAAAGTCGGTGTGGCGCTCAGGCAGGAACTCTAACTGAGACTGTGTGCCGTGCAGCCAACCTTTGCCAGACAGGCCACCAGAGCCTATCGCAATTTTCGATTGAATAATATGGTATCCAGCGCCAAGCGGATCGCTTTCTGGATCGAGCAGCATCATCACCCTGGCGCGCTGATAATCATGCATCAGGAAAAACCAGAGTATAGGAATAAACGCGGCGAGCAGCAGGACGGCGATACCAATTAAGCGCCAGCTCATGCCGGCGAGGAAAAGCACAAACAGCCCCGATAGCGCGACCAGAATTGAGGTGCCTAAATCCGGCTGGGCGGCAACCAGTAGCGTAGGGACAAAGATCAGTACCAGCGCGATTGCCGTGTTTTTAACGACGGCGGACACATATCACGGTTGATAAAACGCGCCACCATGAGCGGTACGGCGATCTTGGCAATTTCCGACGGCTGGAAACGGATAAAGCCCAGATCCAGCCAGCGCTGCGCGCCTTTACTGATCTGCCCGAAAATATCCACGATGAGCAGCAAAATGACGCAAAATACATAGAGATAGGGAGCCCATCCCTCATACACGCGGGGGGGGATTTGTGCCATCACGATCATCACCGTAAACCCCAGCACGATTTGAACGACTTTTCGTTCCATCATACCGACGTCTTGCCCGCTGGCGCTCCATAAGACAAATAGGCTATAGCCCAGCAGTGCCAGGATGCAGAGAAGAAACGGGAGGTCGATGTGGATTTTCGCCCAGAACGATCCCTTTTGTTGGCTATCGGTCATGACTGTCTGTTACTCACTCTCGCTACCCGGTGGCGCAGGGGGCGCACTAGGTAAATCAGTATTGTTATCACCCAGCAGAATATGATCAAGGATCTGGCGAGTGATGGTGCCAACGGTCGGGCCTGCGCCGCCGTTTTCCAGAATGATCGATATCGCGACTTTAGGATTCTTATACGGGGCAAAGGCAACCATTAACTTATGGTCACGCAGATGTTCTGCGATCTTGTGCGCATTATAGGTTTCGTTTTCTTTCAGGCCGAAGACCTGCGCAGTACCGGATTTTGCCGCAATTTTATAAGGGGCATCCTCGAAACTTTTGTGCGCGGTACCGTTAGCACGGTTAGCCACGCCATACATGCCATCTTTGCCACTTCCCAGTAGCCAGAATGAATGTCGCCAATTTGCTGATTCTCTGCCTGTCGGTAAGGCACAATAACGCCATTTTCGCGCGAACTATAAAGTAGATGCGGTGTTTTGACCTGGCCGTCGTTGATCAGTGTCACCAGCGCTTTATTCATCTGGATCGGCGTCGCCGTCCAGTAGCCTTGGCCGATCCCGACGGGAATGGTGTCGCCCTGATACCAGGGTTTTTTGAATTGTCTGAGCTTCCACTCACGGGTTGGCATGTTACCTCTGCTTTCTTCCGAGATATCAATACCGGTTCGTTGACCGTACCCGAATTTGTTCATCCATTCGGACAGCCGATCGATTCCCATGTCGTAAGCAACCTGATAGAAGAAGGTATCCGCAGACTCTTCCAGCGATTTGGTGAGATTCAGGCGGCCATGTCCCCATTTTTCCAGTCGCGAAAACGCTTTTCTGAACCGGGTAACTGCCACCAGCCGGGATCGAACAGGCTGGTGTTGGTCGTAATCACGCCCGCAGTCAGGGCGGAAACCGCGATATAGGGCTTCACGGTGGAGGCGGGTGGGTATATCCCCTGCGTCGCACGATTGATCAACGGACGATTAGGATCGGTTTGTAGCTTGGTATAGTTTTTGGTGGAAATCCCGTCGACAAAGAGGTTGGGGTCGTAGCTGGGCGTGGAAACCATCGCCAGAATACCGCCATCGCGCGGGTCGGTGACAATGACCGCAGCACGGCTACCTTCGAGTAATTTTTCGATGTAGATTTGCAGGCTTAGATCCAACGTCAGGTAGATATCGCGTCCGGCCTGGGGGTTGTTCATGGAGCTGACGGATTACGCGGCCGCGGTTGTTGACTTCAACTTCCTCATAGCCGGGTTTGCCGTGCAGCAAATCCTCGTAATGACGCTCGATACCCAACTTACCGATGTCATGTGTGGCGGCGTAATCGGCGATTTTCTCTTCTTTGGTCAGCCGTTCTACGTCTTTATCGTTGATTTTGGAGACATAGCCCGTAACGTGCGTCAGCGCGGAACCGTAAGGGTAATAGCGACGCTGGTAGCCTTTAATTTCAACGCCGGGGAAGCGATATTGGTTGACGGCAAAACGGGCAACCTGAATCTCACTGAGCCCGGTTTTCACCGGAATCGAGGTAAAACGGCGTGAGCGCTTACGTTCTTTTTCAAAACTTTCCAGATCGTCATCGGTCAGGTCGACGACGGGACGCAGCGCTTCGAGCGTGTCTTTAAGATTGTCGACTTTGTCGGGCACCAGCTCTAACTGATAAATGGTACGATTTAGCGCCAGTGGGGTGCCGTTGCGGTCATAGATGATGCCGCGGCTGGGCGCGATAGGAACCAGCTTAATACGGTTTTCATTAGAACGAGTGCGGTAATCATCAACCCGCACAATCTGCAGATGATAAAGGTTAGCGACTAATACACCGGAAAGCAGCAAAATGCCCAGAAAGGCGACCAAAGCACGGCGCACAAACAGGGCGGACTCAGCCGTATAATCTCGAAAGGGTTTACGTTCTACTTTCATCCAGCGTTATTTCACAGGTTTCATCGTATCGCCTTACTCCCGATGGTAAGGGTGATTAGTCGTAATGCTCCATGCACGATACAGGCTCTCCGCCACCAGTACACGAACGAGCGGGTGCGGCAGCGTTAAGGGCGAGAGCGACCAGCTTTGTTCGGCTGCGGCTTTGCATTCTGGCGCAAGGCCTTCCGGCCCGCCAATTAGCAGGCTGACGTCGCGCCCGTCCTGTTTCCAGCGCTCCAGCTGTTGTGCCAGCTGCGGTGTTTCCCAGCGAGTCCCAGGAATATCCAGCGTAACAATGCGGTTGCCTTTGCCCACCGCCGCCAGCATCTGTTCGCCTTCACGTTCCAGAATGCGTTTGATGTCCGCATTTTTACCCCGTTTCCCCGCCGGAATTTCGAGTAGTTCGAAAGGCATGTCTTTGGGAAAACGGCGCAGATAATCGGTGAAACCAGTCTGCACCCAGTCGGGCATTTTGGTGCCAACGGCGACCAGTTGCAGTTTCATACTAGCCCCACAGTTTTTCCAATTCGTACAGTTGGCGACTTTCTTCTTGCATGACATGAACCATCACGTCACCCAAATCGACAACAACCCAATCAGCGGCGCTTTCGCCTTCGACGCCGAGTGGGATCAGACCCGCGGCGCGTGAAGATTGCACGACGTGATCGGCAATAGAAGCGACGTGGCGCGTAGAGGTTCCCGTACAGATAACCATGTAATCGGTAATGCTGGATTTACCCTGCACATTGAGTGCAACGATATCCTGAGCTTTTAAGTCATCGACCTTATCAATAACGAAATCTTGGAGTGCTTGGCCTTGCAAAGGTTCCCCCTCAATGGCGTTCTGTCTGTAACTGACAGACGCGTGTGGCGCTGAATTGTTTAGGAAAAACGTGAATCACCGAGTAATTGCTGAGAATTTCCGCTTTTCCCGGTGATTGAAACCAGCCGCGGAGTATATCACGCACTTTTACCGAGTGGTATAAAGCCCGTGGCTGATGGACAGGAAAAGCGATGTTATTGATACAGACCGTTTTCGTTGATGTAACTGAGCACGGCGGGAGGCAATAAATCGTGGCAGTCCAGACCTTGTAGCCGACGTTGGCGAATTTCCGTGGCGGAAATGGTGACTAGCGGCGTGTCTGCCTAAAAAGATCCGCCCTTGCGGTTGGCGATGAAGATCGTCTGGCGCGTGGGTTAGATGCTCGTCCAGCCACTGTTGTAATTCGGGTGTTTCCAGCGTTGAGCGATAGCCGGGGCGCGCGCACACCAGCAAATGACAGACGCCGAGTAGATCCTGCCAGCGGTGCCAATGGTGTAGCGTCAGCAGTGAATCCTGCCCGATGATAAAACCCAGCGGCGCATGACGGCCTTTTTCAGCCCTCAACGCTTCCAGTGTTTCAATGGTGTAAGAGGGGTTTGCCGTTGCAGTTCACGATCGTCCACGGTAAAGAGCGGATTGCCTTCAACGGCCAGCTCAGCCATATGAAAACGCTGTCGGGAACTGGCTTCAGGCTGCTGTCGATGCGGCGGAACATTATTGGGCATCAGAACAACCTGAGTCAGCCCCACGAGATTTGCCAGTGCTGTCACCGGCTGAAGATGACCGTAATGAATGGGATCGAACGTGCCGCCAAAAATGCGGTCAGCGATGGCGTAGCGGGGGAACTATTCAGATGAATGCCTCCGGTAATGCTTTGCCGCACAGCAGCATGGCAAGGATTCAAGTTCAGCCCAAACAGGCTGACCGTAGTCTTGCTTTAGCGTTATTTCCACCTGCGCCAGTAATCGCACAGCCTGCTGTAGCTGTTGAAGAGAAAGTCGTTGTAATGCTTGAGTGAGCAGGTCACGCCGATTTTGCCACACCTTTTGCTGATCGAATAATGTACGCAGCGGTGTGTCTGACATTCGCCGCTTCAGCGTTAACAGCTGTAGCAACTCACGCTGTAGCGTGCGCAGCAAAATGACCGGCTCGCAATCTTCCTGTCTTAGCTGCTGCAAAATGTGCCAGGCGCGTTTGCCTTTGCCTGCCAGCAGCGCATCGAGCCAATGAAACGGCGTGAAGTGGGCGGCATCATTCACGGCGCTTTCCACGCGCGGCAAGGTCAGCTTGCCATCGGGGTAAAGCAACGACAGCCGTTCTAATGCCTGAGACAGCGCGAGGAGATTGCCCTCGTAGCAATAGCAAATAAGCTGCGTAGCCTGTTCATCCAGCGTCAACTTCATGGTTTTGGCACGCTGGGCGACCCAGCGGGGAAGCTGTGCCTGTTCCGGCGTGAGACAGTTGATATAGACGCTGTCTTGCGCGAGCGCTTTGAACCAGGCGCTGTTTTCCTGCGCTTTGGTCAGCTTATGACCGCGCAGAATCAGCAAAATATCGGGGTGCAATAGCCCAGAAAGCTTGACCAGGTTTTCGCTTATCGCGGCATTTGGGCCGTTTTCCGGTAGAACCAGTAAGAGTGATTGGCGCGAGGCAAACAGGCTGAGCGCCTGACAGGTGCTGAAAATGGCATCCCAATCGGTATGAGGATCCAGAATGAAGCTGAAATGCTCGCTGAATTCGTGCTGTTGAGCGACCCGTTTAATGCTGTCGAGACTTTCCTGTAGCAGGAGTGGGTCTGTGCCAAAGACCAAATAACAACCGCGCAGCCCCTCATGGAGCTGCGCGGTGAGTTGTTCGGGGTAAAGCCGAATCATGAACGCTTGGCGGCAGCAGTGGAATCGGTGGACTGCAACCGATTTTTGACTTCCTGGCTACCGTTGATGGTCAGCAGTTTACGCACCAACTGCTGGGCAGCCTGCTCACGCATTTCCTGACGAACGATGTCCTGCTCGGCATCTTTCGCCAGCGCAGCCAGCGGGTTATCAAAGAACGTGCGGAACACCGTCACGCTGAGCGGATAAATGTCTTCACCCGGCATCAGCACCTGTGCCTGCAATGTCAGCACCATCTGGTACTCCGCTGTTTTACCATCCTGAAAAATCGAGACGGTATCGCGCGTTTCGCTTGAGCCCAGTACCCGCAGAGACGGGATATCCTGACGCATCGCATCGTCAACGATTTTCACATCGCTGAGACGGAGCTGCTCGCGTACTGCACGCGTGAGCGGGCCATAAGGGTCACTGCTGTCAAGCACCAGCGTTTGTAACTGCGCAGGCACTTGTGTCGTGCCGCGCAGATGAAAACCGCAGCCAGCGGTGATTAACACCGCCAGCCCCAGCAACAGCGTGAATAGACGATGTCGCACAGTTCCTCCTTGCCTTAACCCACAACCAGGTTAAGCAGTTTGCCAGGGACATAAATCACTTTACGAACCGTGACGCCGTCCAGATATTTCGCGACCAGCGGTTCCTGAGCAGCGCGTTCGCGAACCTGTTCTTCACTCGCGTCAGCGGCAACGGTAATTTTACCACGTACTTTACCGTTAACCTGCACGACGACCAGCTTGGAATCTTCAACCATTGCGCTCTCATCTGCAACCGGCCATGGCGCGGTATCGATGTCGCCTTCGCCTTGCAGCGCCTGCCACAGTGTGAAGCAAACGTGCGGCGTGAACGGATAGATCATACGAACAACGGCCAGCAGCGTTTCCTGCGTCAGTGCACGATCCTGATCGCTGTCCTGCGGCGCTTTCGCCAGTTTGTTCATCAGTTCCATGATGGCGGCGATCGCGGTGTTGAAGGTCTGGCGACGGCCGATATCATCGGTCACTTTCGCGATCGTTTTGTGCAGATCGCGGCGCAGTGATTTCTGATCTTCGGTCAGCGTCGCGACATCCAGCGCAGTTACTGCACCTTTCTCAGTGTGCTCGAATGCCTGTCTCCAGACGCGTTTCAGGAAGCGGTTCGCGCCTTCTACGCCGGATTCCTGCCATTCCAGCGTCATTTCCGCCGGAGAAGCAAACATCATGAACAGACGAACGGTATCTGCACCGTATTTCTCTACCATAACCTGCGGGTCGATGCCGTTGTTTTTAGACTTCGACATTTTGCTCATACCCGCGTAGATCACATCGCGGCCTTCGTTATCGACGGCTTTGACGATGCGTCCTTTCTCATCACGCTCAACGGTGACGTCGATAGGTGAAACCCAGATACGTTCGCCGTTATTGCCCAGATAATAGAAGGCATCAGCCAGCACCATGCCCTGACACAGCAGGCGTTTGGCAGGCTCGTCAGACGTCACCAGACCCGCGTCGCGCATCAGTTTGTGGAAGAAGCGGAAATACATCAGGTGCATGATGGCGTGTTCGATACCGCCAACGTATTGGTCAACGGGCAGCCAGTAGTTGGCGGCGGCCGGATCCAGCATTCCCTGATCGTACTGCGGGCAGGTGTAGCGCGCGTAGTACCAGGAAGATTCCATAAAGGTGTCGAACGTGTCGGTTTCACGCAGCGCAGGCTGACCGTTAACGGTGGTCTTCGCCCATTCCGGGTTAGATTTCAGCGGGCTGGTGATGCCGTCCATCACGACATCTTCCGGCAGGATTACTGGCAGCTGATCTTCTGGCGTCGGGATAACGGTGCCGTCTTCCAGTGTCACCATTGGAATTGGCGCGCCCCAGTAGCGCTGACGAGAGACACCCCAGTCGCGTAGGCGATAGTTGACTTTACGTTCGCCAATGCCTTTCTCTACCAGCTTATCGGCAATGGCGTTAAAGGCTGCGTCGAAATCCAGACCGTCAAACTCACCGGAGTTGAACAGGTTGCCTTTTTCCGTCATTGCTTCAGCAGACAGGTCGGGCTCGCTGCCATCGGCGTTCAGGATGACTGGCTTAATGGACAAGTCATATTTGGTGGCGAATTCCCAGTCGCGCTGGTCGTGACCCGGAACGGCCATCACAGCACCTGTACCGTATTCCATCAGGACAAAGTTGGCGACCCAGATAGCGACTTTCTCGCCGTTCAACGGGTGAATTGCATACAGGCCGGTGGCCATGCCTTTTTTCTCCATTGTCGCCATATCGGCTTCGGCAACTTTGGTATTACGGCATTCTGCAATGAAATCGGCCAGCGCCGGGTTCGCTGCGGCAGCTTGTGCGGCGAGAGGGTGACCTGCGGCAACGGCCACGTAGGTCACGCCCATGAACGTATCCGGGCGCGTGGTGTAAACGGTCAGTTTCTCGGCGCTGTCCGCCACGTCAAACGTGATTTCCACCCCTTCGGAGCGGCCAATCCAGTTACGCTGCATGGTTTTGACCTGCTCAGGCCAGCTTTCCAGCGTATCCAGATCGTTCAGTAATTGGTCTGCATAAGCGGTGATTTTGATAAACCACTGCGGAATCTCTTTGCGTTCAACTTTGGTGTCGCAGCGCCAGCAGCAGCCGTCGATAACCTGTTCGTTCGCCAGTACAGTCTGGTCGTTCGGGCACCAGTTAACAGCGGAGGTTTTTTTATAAACCAGACCTTTCTCGTACAGCTTGGTGAAGAACCACTGTTCCCAGCGGTAGTAGTCTGGTTTACAGGTCGCGACTTCGCGATCCCAGTCATAGCCAAAGCCCAGCAGTTTGAGCTGGTTTTTCATGTAGTCGATGTTGGCGTAGGTCCAGGGTGCTGGCGCGGTGTTGTTTTTGACCGCAGCGCCTTCTGCCGGCAGACCAAAGGCATCCCAACCGATCGGTTGCAGAACGTTTTTACCCAGCATGCGCTGATAACGGGAGATCACGTCGCCGATGGTGTAGTTACGGACGTGGCCCATATGTAGTCGGCCAGAAGGGTAAGGCAGCATGGAAAGGCAATAGTATTTTTCTTTGCCGGGCTGTTCGGTGACTTTAAATGTCTGCTTCTCTTGCCAGTGAAGCTGGACGTCCGCTTCTATCTCTTCTGGGCGGTATTGCTCTTGCATGGCTGCCAGGGGTCCTGTTTAGTGAAGAATCGCTACGTGAGTAGCCTGTTCTGATTCATAACAAAAGATCCGCATAGCATAGCCGTAAGCGGCGCGTGCAACAACACCCAGCGCCCGACTGAGGAATATTTCTGATCTGCGAGCGACATACTGCGAGGCGTTGCGCAAATTGGCGACAATTTATCAGGCGTACCGAAAAAATAATCTAAAATAGAGAGATAGGCAACGTATCGGCTTTTGGCCAAGTGTGCCAGACGGCGAATAGTCGTGCTTTATCGCCCTTCAACCCGCTTATTCAGGAGGAACCATGAATAAACTAGCCCGCTATTACCGCGAGTTAATGGCTTCAGTGACGGCCCGGCTGAACAACGGTGAGCGCGATCTCGATAGTCTGGTACAGAGCGCCCGCAAAACTTTGCAGGAAAGCTCGGAGCTGACGCAGAAAGAAATAGAACAGGTGATTCAGGCTGTTCAGCGCGATCTGGAAGAGTTTGGCCGTAGCTATAGCGAAAGTCAGAATGAGTTTACCGATAGCGTTTTTATGCGAGTCATCAAGGAAAGCCTGTGGCAGGAACTTGCGGATATTACGGATAAAACGCAGTTGGAGTGGCGTGAGATTTTTAAAGATGTGAATCATCACGGGGTGTACCACAGCGGTGAAGTGGTGGGGCTAGGCAATCTGGTATGTGAGAACTGCCACCACCATATTGCGTTCTATACGCCGGAAGTCTTGCCGCTCTGCCCGAAATGCTCGCATGACCTGTTCCATCGCCAGCCGTTTCAGCCGTAGGGCTGTCTAAAGAGATAAAGCGTGCCTTGCGGCACGCTGTATCTGATTATTAATGCAGGATTTTCGCCAGGAAGTCTTTCGCGCGCTCGGACTGTGGGTTATTGAAGAAATCATCCTTGCGGGTGTCTTCGACGATTTTCCCCTCATCCATAAAGATCACGCGGTGTGCCACTTTACGGGCAAAGCCCATTTCATGGGTGACGACCATCATGGTCATGCCTTCCTGCGCCAATTCAACCATGACGTCCAACACTTCGTTGATCATCTCTGGATCGAGTGCGGATGTCGGTTCATCAAATAGCATTGCGATCGGATCCATGCACAGCGCACGGGCGATAGCGACACGCTGCTGCTGACCGCCGGAAAGCTGCCCCGGATATTTGTTGGCGTGTGCAGCCAGACCAACGCGCTCCAACAGTTTCTGCGCCTTAGCTTTGGCGTCTTCACGCTTGCGTTTTAGCACTTTTACCTGCGCGAGCGTCAGGTTCTCAATAATCGACAGATGCGGGAACAGTTCAAAGTGTTGGAACACCATCCCGACTTTGGAACGTAGCTGGGCCAGATTGGTTTTTTTATCGTTAACGGCAGTCCCGTTGACGGTAATTTCACCTTGTTGGATCGGTTCCAGGCCATTTACGGTTTTAATCAGGGTTGATTTGCCGGAGCCAGAAGGCCCACAGACGACTACGACTTCACCTTTTTTTACTTCTGTGGAGCAGTCGGCTAGCACCTGAAATTGGCCGTACCATTTAGAAACATTTTTCAGGGAAATCATCAAACCGTCCTTTTTTTCAGGTAACTGACCAGCATTGAGGCTGAAATGCTGAAGATAAAATAAATGAACCCGGCAAACAGGATCATTTCAACTTGTGTTCCGTCACGCTCGCCGATGGTTGAGGCGGTACGGAAGAAATCAGCGAGGCTGAGTACATAAACCAGTGACGTGTCCTGGAACAGGACAATCCCCTGCGTCAGCAGCAATGGCACCATGGCGCGGAATGCCTGTGGCAGAATAACCAGCTTCATGGATTGCCAATGCGTCATGCCTAAGGCGAGCGCTGCGGAGGATTGGCCGCGCGATATGCTGAGGATACCCGCACGAATAATTTCAGAATAATAGGCTGCCTCGAACAGCGAGAAGGCTACCATAGCTGAAATCAGTCGAATATCGGTTTTCGGCGATAGCCCAAGCACATTTTGTAATAAGCTAGGAACCACCAGATAGAACCACAGCAGCACCATAACGAGTGGAACGGAGCGGAACAGGTTCACATACAGTTTAGCGAACCAACTGATAGGTTTGATCGGCGACAGGCGCATGACTGCCAGAATCGTGCCCCACACAATCCCGAATACCACCGCCGTCAGCGTAATTTTGAGTGTAACGACCATCCCCTGAATCAGGTACGGCATGCTTGGCCCAATTGAGCTCCAGTCAAATTCATACATGATTTATTTGCTCCCCATATTGCCCGGCAAACGGGTTTTTCGCTCAACGACCTGCATAATCAACATAATGATGGCATTGATGCCAACGTACGCCAGTGTGATGGCGGTAAAGGATTCATACGCGTGGGCGGAATAGTCCAGCAGTTTCCCTGCCTGTGCCGCCATATCAACCAGACCAATCGTGGACGCGATAGCCGAGTTTTTGACCAGGTTCAGCATCTCTGACGTCAACGGCGGAACAATGACGCGGTACGCATTGGGCAGTAACACATAGCGGTAAGTTTGTGGCAGCGTCAGGCCCATTGCCAGCCCGGCGGCTTTCTGTCCGCGCGGGAGCGATTGAATCCCCGCACGCACTTGTTCACAAACGCGCGCTGCGGTGAAGAGCCCCAGACAAATCATCGATGACAGGAAGAACTGAATATTCGGATCTAGCTCGGCTTTAAACCACATGCCGATGCCGGCAGGAAGCAGTTCGGGAACGACCAAATACCAGGTAAAGAACTGAACAATCAACGGGACGTTGCGAAATAGCTCGACGTAACAGGTACCAATGCCCGCAACAAAGCGGTTCGGGACGGTACGCAAGATTCCAAATAGAGAACCAACGAGAAAGGCGATAATCCAGGCGCAGATAGACAATGTGACGGTGACTTGCAGACCGGACAAAATCCACCCGAGGTAGGTTGTGTTGCCGAAAGGGGCGGCTTGTAGAAATATGCCCCAGTTCCAATCTATAGACATAACGAACTCCGGTAAAAAAAGGGTAGCGAAGCTACCCTGAAGATTGATGAGCGGCCATATCCCCGTTCTGTTTCAAACTACAGGCGTATTGTTTGTTTTCCTGTTTATCGAAATGTCTTGGGGCAACATGTGATGGGGAACGACCATCACATGCCTGTCTGTCCTGCCACGAATCAGCAATCAGAGGGCAGATGACTCTGCCCTTATTCTCATTATTAATTAGTTGAGCGCTTTGTCATTTGGCGCTTTGAACAAGGCCTTCATTTCATCTGACAGTGCAAAGTTCAGGTTAAGATCTTTTGGTGGAATAGGTTGTTTAAACCAGCGATCGAACCATTTCTCAGCTTCACCGGAGGTCTGAACTTCAGCAATGGTGTCATCAACCAGTTTCTTGAATTGCGGGTCGTCTTTACGCAGCATACAGCCGTAGGCTTCTTCCGACTGCGCTTTGCCGACGATATCCCACTGATCGGCACTTTTCGCTTTCGCACGTTCGCCAGCCAGCAGAGCATCATCCATCATAAAAGCCACAGCACGGCCGCTTTCCAGCGTACGGAAGGAGTCGCCGTGGTCTTTCGCACTGATGATGCGCATTTTCATCTGTTTTTCTTCATTCAGCTTATTCAGCAGAACTTCAGAGGTGGTACCGGAGGTGACGACAACCGTTTTACCTGCCAGATCCGGAAAGTCTTTTACGCCAGAGTCTTTTTTGGTTAACAGGCGCGTACCGACCACGAAAATGGTGTTAGAGAACGCGGCTTGTTTCTGACGTTCCAGGTTGTTGGTCGTTGAACCACACTCAAAATCGAATGTACCGTTTTGCAACAGAGGGATACGGTTCTGAGAGGTGATAGGGAGTAGCTTGACCTGCAGGTTAGGCGCATCCAGTTTTTTCTTAACCGCTTCGACAATTTTGTCAGAGTAGGCCTGAGAGTAACCGACCACTTTTTGCGTGTTGTCATAGTAAGAAAAAGGCACGGACGATTCGCGGTGTCCAATGACGATCACGCCATTATCTTTGACCTTTTTCAATGTACCGGCCAGATCTTCAGCCTGAGCTACGCTGGCGGCGGTGCCAAGCAGAAGCAGTGATAATGCCAGTTTACGCATTTGCATGTTCTAACTCCTTTGCTGTCGTTGCTGCAATAGTTATAGCGCTGTCATGAATAACCGTATGGTTAATATGCCCGTCATTTTCAAGTTAACGTGTACCGCTGCATCACTCATACATAACGCTTTGCGACTTATCAGTGATACCGCTGCACCGTTAAAGCGCGAAGTTACTGTCTATACAGTTAAAAAGTAGCTGATTGTAAATAGATTGAAATGGAAATGTTTGTTTTTTGCGATATCCGCCGCACCAAATAGCAGCAATATCATGGTGTGGCACCAATTTGGTGCGTTGCTTGCCCTAACAGAGCGCTCTAAGCCGACGCAATATCCAAAAAAATACAGAAACAATCCTTTACAGGGTAATAACAGGCAAATACCGTGCCATAAATAAAAAAAGGCATGCAAAAGCATGCCCTTAGGGAAGTGGAAAGAGGGAGATTATCGGCGACGCAAACCGAAGAGAACGGTAACAATGCCGCCGAATAACGTGATTAGCCAGAGCGGCCAGGAGCCGAAACGTGCATAAGGTGTGATCCCGGTCGCGGGCACAACCTGTGTGCTCAGCACCGCACGCGTAAACTGCGGCAGGCTGGCGCTGACATTGCCATCTGGTGTAATCACCGCAGTGACGCCGTTATTGGTACTCCGAACTAGAGGACGTCCTAATTCCAGCGCGCGCATGCGTGCCATCTGGAAGTGCTGCCATGGTCCAATTGAATGACCGAACCAGGCATCATTCGAGATAGTCAGCAACATATCGGTGTCTGGCCGGAAGTTATCCCGCAACTGTTGGCCTAAGATAATCTCATAACAAATAGCGGCATTAAGCTTGAAGCCATGAACTGAGAGCTGAGGCTGGACGTAGTCTCCCCGGCTGAACGATGACATCGGAAGATCGAAGAACGGTGCCAGCGGGCGTAACAGCGTTTCCAACGGGACAAACTCGCCAAAAGGCACCAGATGGTTTTTGTTGTAACGGTTCGTTGTGGGGTAGTGGTACGGATCTTCGTCGCCCAACACGATAACCGAGTTATAAAAATCGGTTTTGTTACCCTCACGCCGGATATCGACGATACCTGTAATCAGGCTGCTATTGCGGCTACGCAAGATATCGTCAACCTGTTTCAGATAAGCGCCCTGACGACTTTCAATATCAGGAATCGCCGTTTCCGGCCAGATCACGATAGGTGCCTTGTCCATATAAGGCAGGCTGTTATCCAGATAGATCTTCAGCGTGTTCAATAGCTCATCTTGTTCCCATTTCATGGCCTGCGGGATATTGCCCTGTACCAGTGCGACATTGACGGCGCGTTCAGGTTGCAGGGTATACCACTGCACGTTGCGCAGCGGCCATGATAAAACGAAAACAGCGATAGCAATGGCCGCCGGAACGACTTTGCGTTGAGTGATGGCATAAACGAGTAGCCCGCTGAGACTCATCAACAGGAACGTAATGGTGTCAATGCCCAGAATGGGCGCAATACCTTTTAGCGGGCCGTCGATCTGACTGTAGCCAAATTGCAGCCACGGAAACCCCGTCAGCACCCAGCCGCGTAAAAATTCGGTTAATTGCCACAGCACGGGAGCGGCCAGTGCCAGACGCCACAGTGTTGTCTTCGGGCTGAGGCGTGAGAGCAGGGCGGCAAACAGGGGGGGATAGAGCGATAAATAGGCTGCGAGCAGAATGACCAGTGCAATATTTACAGGGCCCGGCATCCCACCAAATTGCGCGATACTGACGTAAACCCAGTTAATGCCGCTGCCAAATAGGCCGAACCCCCAGCAAAAGCCTATCCAGGCTGACTGGCGGCTAGTACGGTTTAGCGTCAGCGCCTGTAGGCCCATGAGCGAGATAATCGCCGCGGGCCAGAAGTCAAAGGGAGAAAATGCCAGCGTGCCACAGGCACCAAATAAGAGCGCCAGCAGGGCTCTGACCTGCTGGCGTTGTAGAAAAGAAGCGACAACCATTGCCAAATTATTCTTCCAATTTTGGTTGAGGGGCATCGTCAGGGATTCTGACATGAACCTGAATAATACGGCGGCTGTCCGCCATCGCAACCTTAAACAGGTAACCTTCTATGTCGATGGTTTCGCCTCGGGCAGGAAGGTGCCCAAAAGACTGCATCACCAAGCCGCCAATGGTGTCGACTTCGTCATCGCTGAACCGTGTTCCGAAGGCCTCATTGAAATCTTCAATATCGGTTAACGCACGAACGGTGTAGGTCTGGCGATTAAGCTGACGAATATCTCTGTCTTCTTCATCGTCGTATTCATCTTCAATTTCGCCGACAATCAGCTCAAGGATATCTTCAATCGTGACCAGGCCGGATACGCCGCCAAATTCATCGATGACAATCGCCATGTGATAACGCAGCGAGCGGAACTCATTCAGCATCCGATCAACGCGTTTACTTTCCGGCACAACAACAGCGGAACGCAGGACTTTATCCATACTGAAGGGTTCGGAATCGCTGCGCATAAACGGCAGCAAATCCTTTACCATCAGGATGCCTTCAATGTGGTCTTTATCTTCGCTAATGACGGGGAAACGGGAGTGGGCGGATTCGATAATCACATCCAGACACTCTTCCAGCGTTTGATCGCGCTTGAGCGTAATCATCTGCGAGCGAGGGATCATGATGTCGCGTACACGCTGGTCGGCGATATCCATGACGCCTTCGAGCATATCTCGTGTTTCAGGATCGATCAGGTCATTCTGTTCGGAATCGCGAATCAGAGTGAGTAAACCGTTACGATCTTTTGGCTCGCCGTGAAAAAGCTGATTAAGAATAAGAGAAAAGAAGCCCTTCTTGGGACTGGGTGCATCGCTGTTTTGAGAATGGTCGTCGCTCATGCGTTTTAATTAACATCACTCTTGTTAAGGGATTATTGCCAGCAACTGGAAACGGCACAGTTGCTGATGTGTAGCAGATAAGTACCCGACATCTTCCCGATCTCGGGCTAGATAAAATGTATTTCTATTTATTCGGTGAGGCCATCTTTTTCTGCAAGGTAAGGATCGGCATAGCCCATACTTTGCATAATCTCGGTTTCCAGCGCTTCCATTTCTTCGGCTTCGCTGTCTTCGATATGGTCATACCCTAGCAGATGCAGGCTACCATGGACAACCATGTGCGCCCAGTGCTCTTCTACAGTTTTTTCCTGCTCTGCGGCTTCTTGTTCGACAACCTGACGGCAGATGATTAAATCGCCCAGCAGAGGAAGTTCGACCTCAGGTGGAGCCTCAAAAGGAAACGACAGCACGTTGGTCGGCTTGTCTTTCCCGCGGTAGGTGTTATTCAGGTCGCGGCTTTCGGCCTCATCCACGATACGGATGGTGACTTCAGCGACTTCCTGAAACTGCGGCAGAACGCCTTCCAGCCAGCGCTGAAAGTCTTTTTCTTCCGGTAGCCCCTGTGCTTGCTCGCTGGCGATTTGTAAATCGAGAATCACCTGACTCATTTTTGCTCCTGATCTGATGCCGCAGCCTGTGCTTCACGCTTACGCTGTTCTGCCAAGGCGTCTTTACGTTTCTGCTCGGCATTTTCCCACGCTTCATAGGCATTCACAATCCGTGCGACCACTGGGTGGCGCACCACGTCTTCGCTATGGAAAAAGTTAAAGCTAATTTCTTCCACATCAGCCAGCACTTCAATGGCGTGGCGTAAGCCGGATTTCAGATTCTTCGGCAGATCGATCTGCGTGACGTCACCAGTGATGACGGCTTTTGAGTTGAACCCGATACGCGTCAGGAACATTTTCATCTGTTCGATGGTCGTGTTCTGGCTTTCATCCAGAATGATAAAAGCATCGTTCAGCGTTCGACCACGCATGTAAGCCAGCGGCGCAACTTCAATGACGTTGCGTTCGATGAGCTTCTCGACACGCTCAAAGCCCAGCATTTCAAACAGGGCATCATAAAGTGGTCGCAGGTAAGGATCGACTTTCTGGCTCAGATCGCCAGGCAGGAAGCCCAGTTTCTCACCGGCTTCGACCGCTGGGCGCGTGAGCAGGATACGGCGTATATCTTGACGTTCCAATGCATCCACGGCGGCAGCGACGGCTAAGTAGGTTTTCCCCGTTCCTGCCGGGCCAACGCCAAACGTGATGTCGTGATCGAGGATATTGGCGACATACTGTGCCTGATTTGGCGTGCGCGGTTTGATTACGCCGCGTTTGGTGCGGATATTGACCACTTTGCCATAGTCAGGAACGTGTTCCGCAGACTGCTCCAGCACGCGGGATTCTTTAATCGCAAGGTGAATTTGCTCAGGATCGATATCACCGATGACGCCACGTACCGGGGCCGTATCGACATACAGACGTTGCAGGATATCAGCGGCAGCTTGCGTCAGTAGGTTTTTGCCGACCAGTTTAAACTGGTTATCCCGGCGATTGATCTCGATGCCTAAACGACGCTCTAGCTGCTTAATATTGTCATCAAATGGACCGCAAAGGCTGAGCAGGCGTTGGTTATCTGCGGGTTCAAGGGCAATCTCTTTTGTCGTTACGTTCAAATTATTCCTCTTGAGCGTTACTGTGCTGACGCTATTCTGCCCGCACAAAATGAACAGTTGTCAGACGGCCTGATGTGTCCGCCATATGAATGAATTATTCATCGTGAATACCCGATGGTGCAAGTCACAATAATGATATTGGGACGCCGTCTCGCAAAAGCAATGTAAGCGCGATGAAATTGAAACAGAGGGCGAAGCGGGGTTGCCGCAACACCGCGCCGCCGAGAAAGATAAAAATGGGTGGCTTTGCCACCCATCATCACGCTGAGACATGAATGAACGTTGATTACGGCTGGTAGAACCCAACGCCGATTTCATTCTCTTTGCGGGTACGCGCAATTACGGAAGACGGTGATTCATGGACGCGCAGATCCATTTGATCTTCGGTGCGCACCACGATGCCGCGCAGCGAGTTGGTATAAACATCAACGATTTCCACATCGACGAATTTACCGATCATATCCGGCGTGCCTTCGAAGTTGACGACGCGGTTATTTTCCGTACGGCCAGACAGCTCCATCACGCTCTTACGTGAGGTGCCTTCTACCAGAATACGCTGGACGGTGCCCAACATGAGACGGCTGAAGCGCATTGCCTGCTGGGTGATGCGCTCTTGCAGAAGGTACAGACGCTGCTTTTTCTCTTCTTCCGGCACGTCATCGACCATGTCCGCAGCCGGTGTTCCCGGGCGGGCGGAATAGACAAAGCTGTAGCTCATATCGAAATTCACATCGGCAATCAGCTTCATTGTTTGTTCAAAGTCAGCCTGCGTTTCGCCTGGGAAACCGACGATAAAGTCAGAACTGATCAGGATGCCTGGACGCGCGTTGTGCAGCTTGCGGATAATCGCTTTGTATTCCAGCGCGGTATGACGGCGTTTCATCATCGTCAGCACACGGTCAGAACCGCTTTGCACTGGCAAATGCAGGAAGCTGACCAGCTCGGGCGTATCTTCATAGACGCTGATGATATCGTCTGTGAATTCAATAGGATGGCTGGTGGTAAAGCGGATGCGGTCGATCCCATCGATGGCGGCGACCAGACGCAGCAGCTCAGCAAAGGAACAGATTTCGCCGTCATAGGTTTCGCCGCGATAGGCGTTAACGTTCTGTCCCAGCAGGTTGACTTCACGCACGCCTTGCGCGGCCAGTTGAGCGATTTCAAACAAGACATCATCGCACGGGCGGCTGACTTCTTCGCCGCGGGTATAAGGCACCACGCAGAATGTGCAGTATTTATTGCAGCCTTCCATGATGGAGACGAATGCCGTTGGCCCTTCGGCACGTGGTTCTGGCAGACGGTCAAATTTTTCGATTTCAGGGAAACTGATATCAACGATAGGGCTGCGGGTGCCCTGAACGTGGTTAATCATTTCCGGCAGACGGTGCAGGGTTTGTGGGCCAAAAATAACGTCAACATAGTGCGCACGTTCACGAATATGCGCGCCTTCCTGTGAGGCGACGCAGCCACCCACACCAATAATCAAATTCGGATTGAGATCTTTCAGCGCTTTCCAGCGGCCAAGTTGATGGAAGACCTTTTCCTGCGCCTTTTCACGGATCGAACAGGTATTGAGCAGCAGGACATCGGCTTCTTCAGCAATTTCAGTCAGCTCATAGCCGTGCGTACTTCCCAGTAAATCAGCCATCTTTGATGAATCGTACTCATTCATCTGACAGCCCCAGGTTTTAATAAGCAGTTTTTTTGTCATCGACTTGCCATTACTCAGTGCGGATAAGAAAGATTCCCCTCATTTGGGGCGGGTATTGTAATCGTTCGCTGACGTTGTGACCAGCACCGGAAACCGCGCTGATTTGATAATCCCTTACTTTCTATAAAAATGCGGCTTTTCTGAAAAATCACCCGCAGATCCAGTACACTACTTTCATGCACTTTTACTGGTGTGAATACACCAGAACCAGAGAGGATAAGCCAATATGCATTACGATGCGATTGTGGTTGGCGGTGGCATGGTCGGCGCGGCTGCGGCGCTTGGTCTGGCACAGCAAGGGTTTCAGGTTGCAGTGGTTGAGCAGGAAATGCCTACGCCGTTTGATGCCGTCAGCCCGCCAGATTTACGGATCTCGGCGATTGGCTACGCGTCGGTTGCTCTGCTGAAAGAGTTGGGCGCATGGCCACGAGTACAGCAAATGCGCAGTGCCCCTTACCGCCGGCTGGAAACTTGGGAATGGGCGAATGCCAGAGTCGTTTTCGATGCTACTGACATTCATCTACCTGAGCTGGGTTTTATGGTAGAAAACCGCGTGCTGCAATTGGCGCTCTGGGAAAGCTTGCAGGAAGAGGAACGCTGTCACTGTTATTGCCCGGCTACGCCGCAGAACCTGCAACGCACCGATGATGGCTGGTGCTTACAGCTTGCCGATGGGCAACAGCTGACGGCTTCGCTGGTGATTGGTGCTGATGGTGCGAACTCTCAGGTTCGCCAGTGGGCGGGGATTGGCATCAGTGGCTGGCAGTATCGTCAGTCTTGTATGCTGATTGGTGTTGAAACTTCGCAACCCCAGCAGGACGTCACCTGGCAGCAGTTCACGCCGAGCGGCCCGCGTGCGTTTTTGCCGCTCTTTGACCAGTGGGGGTCGCTAGTGTGGTACGACAGCCCACAGCGTATTCGCCAGCTTCAGGCGATGCCGCTTGCTCAGTTGGATAAAGAAATTGCGGCCGCCTTTCCTGAGCGATTGGGCACGGTTAAAGCGCTCTCCGCCGGATCATTCCCGCTGGTCAGACGCCATGCGCAAACCTATATCAAACCGGGCTTGGTGCTACTGGGTGATGCGGCACATACTATCAATCCGCTGGCGGGGCAGGGGGTTAATCTGGGATATCGTGACGTTGAGGCGCTGCTGGATGTGCTAATCAACGCGCGTAATGCAGGAGAGGCGTGGGCCTCTGAGCGTGTGTTACGCCGCTATCAGTGTCGCCGTATGCCGGATAACCTGATGATGCAAAGCGGGATGGATCTCTTCTATAACGCGTTCAGTAACGCGTTACCGCCGCTGAGTTTTGCGCGCAATATGGCGCTGATGGTTGCACAGCGCGCTGGCGTGTTAAAACAGCGCGCGTTGAAGTATGCCATTGGTGTCTGACAGATAATGAGGGCGCCGACGACTACAGCGCTGGCTCAGCGGTGAAGATAATATCGGTGTCCTTATTAGTTGTTGCTGTAAAGCGAGCATGTCCTACCTGCCGAACACCCTTACCTGAGGTCTGGCTATCCTGAAGCAGGCTGAACATCATCTCCGTCACTTCGGGGCTTTCGATATTATTCTCACCCAATAGTGCAGAAAACGCGGCTGTGACGATTTGCAGATTCTGTCTTGTTACATCGGCGGATTCTGACGCGGCGTTGAGTATCACGAGGCCATTAAGCTGTTGGCCTTTACTCTCTACCGACCCAATTAGTCCGACGTGCTCGTTAAAAATGTGCTGAAAGTCATCGACGGACGTTCCCTTTTCCAGATTAATGGCTAATTTGAGAGGGATGTTAAGTTTCGCCAGATTGGCATTCATCCGGTCTGCGAACGTTTGCGACGACATCTTGAAAGAAGGAACGCTGGCAGCATAAGTCGGTGTGATGAAACAAAACAGCAGCGCAACGCTGAATAGCAGCTTGGTTAACTGTGCACGTATGACAGACCATCGAGATTGGCCGATGTCATTCTTCTGTGGCAGCACAACGTGGCTGAAATCATGAATAATAGAGGATGTCGATAAAACCTTCATGCCCGCCCTTTTAGGAAAATCGAATAGTGGATTGGGATATGTTAGCACCAGACTAGGTTAATACCATGCATAACAAAACAGGGCGACGTCTTTCGACTGTCGCCCTGTTTCTTTGCTGTTTTACCAGCTTTATTTGGCTGGGGTACGAGGATTCGAACCTCGGAATGCCGGAATCAGAATCCGGTGCCTTACCGCTTGGCGATACCCCAATAATATGGTGGCTACGACGGGAATCGAACCTGTGACCCCAGCATTATGAGTGCTGTGCTCTAACCAGCTGAGCTACGTAGCCAAATGTACTGCTAATGTTACTTTACTTCAACAACATCTTCTACATCAAGTAGATGGCTGGGGTACCTGGATTCGAACCAGGGAATGCTGGTATCAAAAACCAGTGCCTTACCGCTTGGCGATACCCCAACAGGACAACGAATTTTTTCAGCATATGTTTTGAAATGGCTGGGGTACCTGGATTCGAACCAGGGAATGCCGGTATCAAAAACCGGTGCCTTACCGCTTGGCGATACCCCAATCACTACAAAACACTAACAAGCTTCGAAAAGCGATGTCAGACCGAGAAGATAATGGTGCGGGAGGCGAGACTTGAACTCGCACACCTTGCGGCGCCAGAACCTAAATCTGGTGCGTCTACCAATTTCGCCACTCCCGCAAAAAAGATGGTGGCTACGACGGGAATCGAACCTGTGACCCCAGCATTATGAGTGCTGTGCTCTAACCAGCTGAGCTACGTAGCCATCCTTTCCGCGTCACCTTCATCGGCGTTGCGGGGCGCATTATGCGTAGTTGGCCTAATTGCGTCAACTAGTTTTTTCCCGAAAAGTGCCCTCAATGTATCGTTTGTTTGGGTTGTGAACAGTATGGTGAGAAAAACGCCAAAAAGCACGTATTCCCAGTCAATTAAGCGTACAAAAACGGGCCACGAAAGGCCCGTTGACTGAAAAAATTAAATCGAATTATTTGTAGGCGGACTGGTGTACGCCAACCGCGCGGCCTGATGGGTCATCCAGTTTCTTGAAAGATTCATCCCACTCAATCGCTTTAGCGGATGAACAGGCGACTGACGGGCCGCCAGGCACGCATTCTGCGGCGCTTGGTACTGGGAACAGCTCTTCGAAGATTTCACGGTACAGATACGCTTCTTTAGAGCCCGGCGTGTTGTACGGGAAGCGGAAGCGTGCTGTCTCCAACTGCTGATCGGTAACCTGCTGAGCCGCTACTTCTTTCAGCGTATCAATCCAGCTGTAGCCTACGCCGTCAGAGAACTGTTCTTTCTGACGCCATGCAACGCTGTGCGGCAGATAGGATTCAAAGCACTCGCGCAGGATGTGTTTTTCCATCTTGCCGTTGCCACACATTTTGTCGCGTGGGTTGATGCGCATGGCGACATCCAGGAAGTTCTTGTCCAGGAACGGCACGCGCGCTTCCACACCCCAGGCAGACATCGCTTTGTTCGCGCGGGCGCAGTCATACTGGTGCAGTGCCAGCAGTTTACGCACGGTTTCTTCATGCAGCTCTTTGGCGTTTGGCGCTTTGTGGAAATAGAGGTAGCCGCCGAACACTTCGTCAGAACCTTCACCTGACAGCACCATCTTGATGCCCATTGCTTTGATTTTACGCGACATCAGGTACATCGGCGTTGAGGCGCGAATCGTGGTGACGTCATAGGTTTCGATGTGGTAAATCACATCACGAATGGCATCCAGCCCTTCCTGCACGGTGAAGTGAATTTCGTGGTGCACAGTACCCAAGTGGTCAGCCACTTCCTGCGCGGCTTTTAAATCTGGCGCACCTTCCAAACCGACGGCGAAAGAGTGCAACTGAGGCCACCAGGCTTCACTACGCTCGTCATCTTCTACGCGACGTGCGGCATATTTCTTGGTGATTGCAGAGATAACGGAAGAATCCAGACCGCCAGAGAGCAACACGCCGTAAGGCACGTCAGACATCAGGTGGCTTTTCACCGCTTCTTCCAGCGCATCGCGCAGTGCTTCTTTATCCGTTTCGTTGTCTTTTACGGCATCGTAATCAAACCAGTCGCGCTGGTAATACTCACGAATTTCACCGTCTTTGCTCCACAGGTAGCTGCCTGCCGGGAATTCTTTGATGGTGCGGCAAACCGGTACCAGCGCTTTCATTTCAGAAGCGACATAGAGGTTGCCGTGTTCATCGTAGCCCATATATAGCGGGATGATACCAAGGTGGTCACGGCCAATCAGGTAGGCGTCTTTTTCGCTGTCATACAGGGCAAAAGCGAACATGCCACGCAG
The DNA here is from genome assembly GCA_021907015.1 of Pectobacterium sp. PL152. Classification (GTDB taxonomy): domain Bacteria; phylum Pseudomonadota; class Gammaproteobacteria; order Enterobacterales; family Enterobacteriaceae; genus Pectobacterium. The sequence goes on from CP091064.1 coordinate 4,016,683, forward strand.
TTCATCCAGGAATTCTGGGCCTTTTTCCTGATACAACGCCAGGATGACCTCGCAGTCGGAGCCAGTCTGGAACGCGTAACGGTCACCGTATTGCTGACGCAATGCCTGATGGTTATAAATTTCACCGTTAACGGCCAGAATGTGGGTGCGCTCGGCGTTGTAAAGCGGCTGTGCGCCCGTGTTGACGTCAACAATAGACAGACGTTCATGAGCCAGAATTGCTTTGTCGCTGGCATAAACGCCGGACCAGTCTGGCCCGCGGTGACGCATTAAACGAGATAGCTCCAGTGCTTTCTTACGCAGTTCAACAGGATCGCTTTTCAGATCAAGCACACCAAAAATAGAACACATACATGACTCCCAATAAATGACAGATTCGACCTCAGTGCTATTGATTTAGCATCAAAGTGCCATAGGAATTCAATATTATTTAATGAAAAAAGCCATTGATGTGGTATTTCGTTAATTTATTCGATTTTTTGGTGTTGATTCGTCAAATTCCTGCACAGGAAAGGCCGGATTTTTAGGGATTACATAATCCGGCCAGAACGAGGGTCAGGCATTTTCGAGTAATTGCTGTAGCAGCACGCCGTTTAGCATTGCACGTTTGACCAACGCAAATGCGCTGATAGCGGAAAGATGATTGAGGCTGGAGATCTCAATCGGCAGGTTATGACGAAATTCTTTCAGCACCTGCGTGTTGATACAGCGTTGAATCGCAGGGAGCAACGTTTTTCTGCTTCGGTGATTTCACCGGCAATCACGACTTTCTGAGGATTGAACAGGTTGATGGCGATGGACAGCGCTTTGCCCAGATTGAGCCCTGCCTGTTCGATCACTTCGCGGGCGAGGGCATCGCCTCGATTTGCCGCTTTGCAAATGGCAGAAATCGTTACGTTATCCGTAGAAAGTTTGCTGGGATAACCCTGACGCAGCAGATGCTGTACCCGCTGTTCAATGGCGGCGTTGGCAACGACGGTTTCCAGACAGCCGAAATTGCCGCAGTGGCAGCGATCGCCAAGTGGGTCGATCTGAATATGGCCGATCTCGCCGACGTTGCCGTTGCTGCCGAGAAAAATTTGCCCGTTGACGAGAATACCCGCGCCAGTACCCCGATGGACGCGCACCAGAATAGAGTCCAGCGAGTCGTGGGTGGCACCGAAATAGTGTTCTGCCAGCGCCAGGCTGCGGATGTCGTGACCGACAAAGCTGGTAACGTTGAACTGGCGTTGCAGATTTTCGACCAGTTGCCAGTTATCCACGCTGATGTGCGGCATATAGCGGACGATGCCCGCAACGGGATCAACCAGACCCGGCAGCACAACGGAGATCGCAATGAGTTCGCGAATGCGGCGCTGGTGGCTGGCGATAAAGCCGCCGATCGCCTGAAAAAGCGCGGCTTCTAGCGCCTCCTGTGTTTTCTCTTGCAGGTCATAGTGCATTTCTTCCAGCGCTTTTCCCTGCAAGTCGTACAGCGCAATGGTGGCGTCGTAACGACCGAGTCGGACGGCGATAGAATGGAAAGGGCGGTTTTCGGTGATAATCGAAATGGCGCGTCTGCCGCCGGTGGAAGCCTGCTGATCGACTTCTTTAATGAGCCCGCGTTCCAGAAGTTGGCGGGTGATTTTTGTGACGCTGGCAGGCGCGAGCTGGCTCTGTTCTGCTATCTGAATTCGTGAGATTGGGCCTTGCTGGTCAATCAGGCGGTAAACCACCGCACTGTTTAATTGCTTAACCAGATCGACATTCCCTATCTGCGCCTGTCCGCCTGTGGTCATGAAAAAGTTACTCGCTTCTTTAGGTATAAACGCAGATATCAATGCGTAGTCTTCGTCAACATGGAGTAAGCCTGATCTTGGTTTACTCCACGCATTTCCGCTTTACCTCAAGAGGTTTTTCACTTTATCCCCAAACAGGGTTGCCGTTAACAAACGTCTTGAGAATCTGATAATCACGGTCAAAGGCGGTCAGGTTTGCCACTTTACCGCTTTCAATACTGCCTAACTGCTTATCGACACCAATGGCGCGAGCGGGTAGAGCGTCGCCATTCGAATGGCTTCATCCAGTGCGATACCCGCATGCTCGACGCTATTACGCACGGCTTCAATCATGGTCAGTGCAGAACCGCTCAGAGTACCGTGCTCATCGACACAAATGCCATCGCGGTAGTATATGGTTTTACCAGCAAAAATGAATTGGTCAATATCTGCGCCCGCCGGTGCCGTCGCGTCAGTAACCAGCACCAGTTTATCGCCCTTGATGCGTTTACTGTTGCGAATATTGGCCCAGTCGACGTGCCGTCCATCCGCGATAATACCGCAATAGACTTCTGGGGCATCGTAAATCGCGCCAACCAATCCGGGTTCGCGGCCGGTCAGATAAGGCATGGCGTTGAACAGGTGGGTAGCGAAACGAATACCAGCGGCAAAACCCCGCTTAGCCTGTTCCCAGGTCGCGTTGGAGTGCCCGGCGGAGACGATAATGCCCGCAGCTGTTAACTGACGGATAACCGACGGTTCGACTTCTTCCGGTGCCAGCGTGACTTTTGTAATGGCGTCCGCGTTGGCACACAGAAAGTCGACCAATTCTTGTGTTGGCTGGCGAATAAAGGCAGGGTCATGCGTGCCTTTCTTTAACACGTTCAACCACGGGCCTTCGAGATGCAGCCCAAGCGCCTGATGCTTATTCTGCGCCAGCCAGTCTCTCATCACATCGATGCTGTGCTTCATAAATGCATCGCTGGAGGTAATCAGCGTAGGTAAAAAACTGGTACAGCCTGAACGCTCGTTCGCCTGCTGCATGATCTCCAGCGTCTTGACGGAGATCGTGTCCAGCGAGTCGTTGAACTGCACGCCGCCGCAGCCGTTCAACTGCAGATCGATAAAACCCGGGGCGAGGAACCCACCGCTCAGGTCGTGTTGTTCAATGCCGACAGGGAGCTCGGCAAGTGGGCAGACTCGCTCGATCAGCCCATCGGCAATCACCACGGCGTGATTATCCAGAATCTGATGGCCGGTGAAAATCCGGCTGTGGGTTAACGCGTACATCATCAACTCCCGCGATCGGTTAGAGGTTCTTCATACTTTCCGTTTCTAACTCACGGAAATATTTAACAGTTTTTACCTTCAGCTCCATCGTTGAAGGTTCGTCGCATACCATGATGGCCTTGGCATGAAGCTGCAGACAGCTGATAGTCCACATATGGTTGACGTTGCCTTCTACCGCAGCCTGAAGCGCCAGCGCTTTGTTGCGCCCGGTCACCAGAATCATCACTTCTTCGGCATCCAGCAACGTACCGACGCCCACGGTCAGGGCAAATTTAGGCACCAGACTGACGTCCCCGCCGAAGAAACGAGAATTGGCGATACGGGTTTCTTCCGTCAACGTTTTGATGCGGGTGCGGGAAGCCAGAGAGGAGGCGGGCTCATTGAAGGCGATATGTCCATCATTGCCCACGCCGCCCATGAAAAGATGAATTTTCCCGTAGGACTTTATTTTCTCTTCATAACGGCGACATTCTGCTGTGGTGTCTTCTGCGTTGCCGTTCAACAGGTTAATGTTTTCACGCGGAATATCAACGTGATTGAAGAAATTCTGATGCATGAAGGTATGATAGCTTTCTGGATGGTCGGTCGGCAGACCGACATATTCATCCATATTAAAGGTGACAACGTGTTTGAAGCTCACCAGATCGGCTTTGTGCATGGCGACCAGCGATTTGTAGGCCTCCAGCGGTGAACTGCCCGTCGGCAATCCCAGAATAAAGGGCGCTCTGCGCTGGGCTTGAAAGCGTTAATTTTCTCAACGATGTGGCGGGCGGCCCATTTTCCGACGTCGGCGGCGGTGGTTAAAGGAATGAGTCTCATCGGCGCTCTCCTGATTTTTAGTGGAATTAAATACGTTATTGCGCAAATCGCGCCAGTTGCGCGTTTTGTCTATGCATTAAAATTAGTTTACTCCGTTTTTTTAATCTTGAAATAAGTTGGGGTTTTATTCAGGTATAAACTTTTTGTATGCAGTTTTTGGTGATTTTTATCACATAATTACGGGGTTTAATTTGTGTAGCGAATTATTTTTCTTACACTCCCCTAAGAACCACCGCTGCCACGTTTTCTCGACAATGACGTTTTCGACAGCGACGTTCTTCGGCAGTGAAATTTATTGGCAGGTTTGTTTGCCCCACAACATTTCATTTACCTCGCAAAGGTAAGAGAGGGAAAAGTGAGTACTCTTAGCTATTTACAAAAAGTCGGCCGGGCATTGATGGTGCCTGTCGCGACGCTGCCTGCTGCCGCCATCCTGATGGGGATAGGTTACTGGATTGATCCGGTTGGCTGGGGAAGCGAGAACGCATTGGCGGCACTCCTCATCAAATCGGGCGAGGCGATTATCGGGCATATGGCGGTGCTGTTTGCGGTCGGTGTCGCTTACGGCATGTCGAAAGATAAAGATGGTGCGGCAGCATTGACCGGTTTTGTCGGCTATCTGGTGCTGACCACGCTGTGTTCACCGGCTGTTGTCGCCATGATCCAACGGATCCCTGTTGAACAGGTGCCCGCTGCGTTCGGCAAGATTGAAAACCAGTTCATCGGGATTCTGGTCGGTGTGATGTCCGCCGAATTGTATAACCGCTTTAGTCAGGTTGAACTGCCTAAGGCGCTGTCGTTCTTCAGCGGACGCCGTTTGGTCCCGATTTTGGTTTCTTTCCTGATGATCCTGGTGGCGTTCATTTTAATGTACGTCTGGCCGGTGATTTACAATGCGCTGGTGTCGTTTGGCGAACACATCCAACAAATGGGCTCGGTAGGTGCTGGGGTTTATGCCTTCTTTAACCGCTTGCTGATTCCTGTTGGGCTGCACCACGCGCTGAACTCCGTGTTCTGGTTTGATGTTGCGGGTATCAACGATATCCCTAACTTCCTGGCTGGTCAGCAGTCTATTGATTCAGGCAAAGCCGTTGTGGGGATCACCGGACGTTATCAGGCGGGCTTCTTCCCGATTATGATGTTCGGCCTGCCGGGTGCAGCGCTGGCGATTTATCACTGTGCTCGCCCTGAGAACAAAAGCAAAGTAGCCGGAATTATGCTGGCGGCGGCGTTTGCCTCCTTCTTTACTGGTATCACTGAGCCGCTGGAATTCTCCTTCATGTTTGTGGCACCGGTGCTGTATTTCCTGCATGCGCTGCTGACTGGTTTTTCCGTCTTTATCGCAGCCAGCATGCATTGGATTGCCGGTTTTGGCTTCAGCGCCGGTCTGGTGGACATGGTGCTGTCTTCGCGCAACCCGCTGGCTACCCAGTGGTACATGCTGCTTGTTCAGGGACTGGTATTTTTCGTTATTTACTATGTGGTGTTCCGCTTTACCATCACGCGCTTCCATCTGTTAACGCCGGGGCGTGAGCTGGCCGTGAGCGGTAGCGAAGCTGATGGATATGACGTGAGTACCGCATCCGCGAGCGAGAAATCAGGTGATACAGCGTCACTGGCGCGGGGTTACCTGCAGGCACTGGGTGGGAAAGACAATCTGCTCGGTATTGATGCCTGTATTACGCGTCTGCGTTTGAACGTGGCGGATTCCTCTCTGGTGGATGATGCACAGGCGAAGCGTCTTGGTGCGGCGGGCGTTATTCGTCTGAATAAGCAAAGCGTACAGATTGTCGTGGGCACACAGGCTGAATCGATAGCGACCGCACTGAAAGCGGAACGCGACAAGGCCTAATATGACGGCGCTACTTGTTTAACGTGGTGTTATGTCAATGAAATTGATAGGGCGAGATGGCAATCTCGCCCTTTTTTTTCGTTATGAATAATTAAATGAAACTAACGGTTGTTTCCCAGCGTAGCTTGTTGGATCATTGTCGGTTATACGTCGTTTTAGCATTGAGGAATGAAGAATGAGTGAGGCTGAAGCCCGCCCAACCAACTTTATCCGTCAGATTATCGATGAAGATCTGGCGTCCGGTAAGCATGACCATATTCAGACGCGTTTCCCGCCAGAGCCGAACGGCTATCTGCATATTGGGCATGCCAAGTCTATTTGCCTGAATTTTGGTATCGCGCGTGACTATCAGGGGCAATGCAACCTGCGTTTTGACGACACCAACCCAGTAAAAGAAGATATCGAATACGTTGAGTCGATCAAACGTGACGTCGAGTGGCTGGGCTTTTCATGGAGCGGCGACGTCCGCTATTCTTCTGATTATTTCGATCAACTGCATGCGTATGCGGTTGAGCTGATCGGTAAAGGGCTGGCTTACGTCGATGAACTGACGCCCGAGCAAATCCGCGAATACCGCGGTACGTTGACGGCGCCGGGCAAAAACAGCCCTTACCGCGACCGTACCGTGCAGGAAAACCTGGCGCTGTTTGAAAAAATGCGTAACGGCGGGTTTGCGGAAGGTACGGCCTGCCTGCGAGCAAAAATCGATATGGCATCGTCCTTTATCGTGATGCGCGATCCGGTGCTGTACCGTATTAAATTTGCCGATCACCACCAGACGGGTAACAAGTGGTGCATCTACCCGATGTATGACTTCACCCACTGCATCTCCGATGCGCTGGAAGGGATCACGCATTCACTGTGTACGCTGGAATTCCAGGATAACCGCCGCCTGTATGACTGGGTGTTGGATAACATTACGATTCCTTGCCATCCGCGTCAGTACGAATTCTCTCGCCTCAATCTCGAATACGCGATTATGTCCAAGCGTAAGCTGAATCAGCTGGTGGTGGAAAATGTCGTTGAAGGATGGGACGATCCGCGCATGCCGACCATCTCTGGTCTGCGCCGTCGTGGTTATAGCGCAGCCTCTATCCGTGAATTTTGTGTGCGCATCGGCGTCACGAAACAGGATAACAACGTGGAAATGGCCGCGCTTGAATCCTGTATCCGCGACGATCTGAATGAGAACGCCCCGCGTGCGATGGCGGTGCTGGATCCGGTCAAAGTCGTGATCGAGAATCTGCCAGCCGGGCATGAAGAATTTGTCGCGATGCCAAACCATCCGAACAAGCCGGAAATGGGGTCACGTCAGGTGGCATTCAGCCGTGAAGTCTATATCGACCGTGCTGACTTCCGTGAAGAAGCCAACAAGCAGTACAAACGCTTGGTGTTGGGTAAAGAGGTTCGCCTGCGTAATGCCTATGTGATCAAAGCCGACCGCATTGAAAAAGACGAGCAGGGCACCATCACTACGATCTACTGTAGCTATGATGCAGAGACGCTGAGCAAAGATCCGGCTGATGGCCGTAAAGTGAAGGGCGTGATTCACTGGGTTTCTGCGGCACACGCGGTACCTGCGGAATTCCGCTTGTACGATCGTCTGTTCAGTGTTGCAAACCCTGGCGCGGCAGAGGACTTCCTGTCGACGATTAACCCAGACTCACTGAAGATTACGCAAGGTTTTGTCGAAGCGAGCCTGGCGCAAGCAGAAGCAGAGAAAGCGTATCAGTTTGAGCGTGAAGGTTACTTCTGTGCCGATCGTGTTTACTCCAGTGCAGAGCATCTGGTGTTTAACCGTACGGTTGGGCTGCGCGATACCTGGGTTGGCTAAGGCTGACTGGAAAGAAGACAAAAATAAAACCGCCTCGGCGGTTTTATTTTTTTTATGCGGTCGATTTATCGTGTGGAATCGTGCAGGGTTTCGTCCTCTCGGCAATCCCCTTCACTGCAATGCCCGTAGAGATACAAACTGTGGTTGGTCAGTTTAATGCCGTGTCTTTCTGCGATCTCGCGTTGGCGTGCTTCGATAGACTCATCGCGGAATTCAATGACTTTGCCACAGTCGAGGCAAATTAAGTGATCGTGATGATGCTGCTGCGTCAGTTCAAAGACGGATTTTCCACCTTCGAAGTTATGACGGGTCACGATGCCCGCATCATCAAACTGGTTGAGTACGCGATAGACGGTAGCAAGACCAATCTCTTCGCCCATATCAATCAGTCTCTTATATAAATCTTCCGCACTGACGTGATGGCAGACAGGATCCTGTAACACTTCCAGTATTTTCAGTCTTGGAAGAGTGACTTTCAGGCCGGCCTTCTTTAATGCGGTATTGTTGTCAGTCATGCGGGTTTAGTCCTGTTGCTTACTTATCAATGGAGGCTGCCTAGCCTATGACATCGGTCGGCTCAAAAAATGTAATAGCGTCCCAATTATAGAACCGCACATACAAAATGAAAACAAGGGAATGTTAACAATATTGTCCCCATTCACACTACTGGTATAGAACGCAATACGTTGTTGATGAATGAGGAAATGGTGAAGCACGTATAAAACCGATGGGATTATTGTACAGGTTTACTGATAGAAGTTAAAAAAATGTATCAATTATTATGAAAGGTTTTACCTATCAATACTGTTTTGGCTCTGATAGGGATATCAGAGCCAATAGGATTTAGCCAACCAGCTCTTTCAGGTTCAGTTCATCGCTGATCTGTTTGACCCACGTTGTTACGCGTTCGCTGGTCAGTTCAGGCTGGCGGTCTTCATCGATAGCCAGGCCGATGAAGTGGTTGTCGTCGGCGAGCCCTTTAGAGGCTTCAAAGTAGTAGCCCTCTGTTGGCCAGTGGCCGACAATCGTCGCGCCGCGAGGTTCGATAATGTCACGGATAGTACCCATGGCATCACAGAAGTATTCCGCATAGTCTTCCTGATCGCCGCAGCCAAACAGGGCAACCAGTTTTCCTGTGAAATCAACTTCTTCCAGCGAAGGGAAGAAGTCATCCCAATCGCACTGAGCTTCACCGTAATACCAGGTTGGAATACCCAGCAGCAGAATGTCGAAACCTTCGAGGTCTTCTTTGCTGCTTTTGGCGATGTCATGAACATCAGCAACGTTGGTGCCTAACTGCTGTTGGATCGTTTTGGCGATGTTTTCAGTATTGCCAGTATCACTGCCAAAGAATATTCCGATGAGTGCCATGAATTGAATAACCTCTTGATTCCTAATGGTATGGTGTAATGTTTCACCCACTTATCTGTTAATAATAACAGACACTCACATCAGGAGAAACTCGTATCGGTAAGGATGCGTAAATCAAAGGCGTATGAAATGCGGAGGGGAGTAAAAGAAACGAAACGCAGTTCTGCCGACGCTAAATTCCCCATAATGAATAGGGATTATGGTATCGTCTGGGATTAAACGCTCATTTCCTTAATATCTTGGTGGGCATTTATTTATAACAATGTTTCATTTTTTTATGAATATGCTTTTTATTTTCACAACTGATTCCGATTGTAATTAAAAGCAGACTTCTTTTTGTAAGAAATAAAAGTCACCTCACGGTACGTTACTCTTCGTGAGAATTAAAATGCATACAAAAGATAATGTTTTAATCGAATTGAAAGTCTGTAACATTTCTCGGGAATATTCCTAATAAATGGAAATAAGAATTATAACCATTTACAGGTGAGACGATGAAAATACAGAAGGAAAAGGTTTTAGCCTTTTGATGTTAAAGAATAAAGTGAAAGTTCAGCGTAAATTGCCTTGCCCATTGACAGCATGCCGATGCCAACGTACGTGAGGCGCGGCGGTAGCGAACTTTATGGTAACTCTCTGATTAAAAACTTATATCTATAAAAATAGGTGCATCCATTCTCAATATAAAAATTATATTAATAAATATAGCGAGAACGCTAAATATTCTCTGTGTTTAGCCGATGAGTTAGCGTGGTTTTTGAGTTTTCAACTCGGTGAAATGTGAACGCTAGGGAGAAGTGACCTGTTTCATGGTGTGAATTTTCTGATTCATATCGGTTGATTAGCGATAAAAATCTTTTTAACCATTTTCCTGATTTGGAGTGAGCTATGAGACTTATAAAAAATATTGCCATCAGAACCGCTATGCTATGGGTGCTGGGCATTTTTTGTGTCCTTTGGGGTGGCGTATCGATATATACCATGTTCTCTTTTAAAGAGATGACGACGACCTCGAAAACCAGCACCTTGCTGGTTCAGAATATGAATTTTATCAACCAGGGCAACGATCAATACTTCCGTATGGTAACCCGTCTGGCGCGTGCCGTTGACGCTCGCCGCAGCGGTGATAATGCCGCCGCAGATAAAGAGCAGGCTTCTGCACTTGTCGCGCTGGATAAACTGAAGTCTGATTTGGTGGCGTTTAATGCTATCGATCATGCGGGTCTGGATGCGGCGCTGGTACAGGCTGTCAGTCGTGACTGGAACAATCTGGTTACTCAGGGGTTGAGCCGCTTTACCAGAAGGCCGTTGCCAACGCACTGGATGATTACCAAAATCAGGCCAAGAACGTTGTGCCGCCATTGAGTCGCCAATTTGGTGCATCTTTATCCGCATTCAGTAACGCCAGCGCAGAGAAATTCGATGCGGCAGGCGTTCGTTTTGAAAAAATCACCACGATTGGACAGAACATTTTGCTGAGCGGATTGGTTATCGGTCTGATCATGCTGTTCCTGACTGACCGTTATCTGGTTGTGTGTCTGGTTCGTCCATTAAATGACCTGCGCTATCACTTTAGCGTGATTGCTTCCGGCCATCTGGGCAAGCCAATTCTGGACTTCGGCAATAACTGTGTCGGTCGTCTGTTCCCACTGCTGCGTGAAATGCAGGGGAGTCTGGCCAGCACGGTTAGCACGATCAGAAACAGCACGGATTCCATCTATCAGGGGGCTTCTGAAATTGCTGCGGGCAACAACGATCTGTCTTCACGTACTGAAGAGCAGGCTTCCGCGCTGGAAGAAACTGCGGCAAGCATGGAGCAACTGACGGCGACGGTGAAACAGAACGCCGAAAACGCCAACCACGCTAGCCAACTGGCGTTGCAAGCTTCGACAACGGCGAAGAAGGGCGGCGAGATCGTTGAGAACGTGGTGAAAACCATGGCGGAAATCTCTGGCAGTTCGAGAAAATTGCAGAAATCACCACTGTGATTAACGGCATCGCTTTCCAGACCAACATTCTGGCGTTGAATGCGGCGGTAGAAGCCGCGCGTGCGGGTGAGCAAGGGCGTGGGTTCGCCGTGGTGGCGGGAGAAGTACGCAGTCTGGCACAGCGCAGTGCGCAGGCAGCGAAAGAGATCGAAGGGCTGATTTCTGAGTCTGTTCGCTGTGTCGATACGGGTTCCAACCTGGTTAGCGATGCTGGTGACACCATGCAGGATATCGTCCGTGCGGTGACCAACGTGACGGATATTATGGGTGAGATTGCGTCGGCATCGGAAGAACAAAGCAAAGGGATTGCACAGGTTGGTCAGGCCGTAGCGGAAATGGACAGCGTAACGCAGCAAAACGCCGCGTTGGTTGAACAGGCCTCGTCGGCCGCCTTGTCGCTGGAAGAGCAGGCGGCGTTGCTGAACCAGACGGTGTCGCTGTTCCAGCTGTCTGACTCGCAGTCAGCGCTGCAAGTCGCAGCAAAACCGATGCAGAAAGCGCAGGCGGTTGCGCCACGTGCCGCTAAAGCGTTGCCGCCCAGCAACGACAACTGGGAAAAATTCTGATGCGGGTTTTCATCAGAAAAACCGTATGTTAGTCAGAACAGAACGTGTTGTTTAACCTGGGGTCGAGTGTTTAATCTTGGGTGAATGTTCAGGCGGCGTCAGAAATGGCGCCGCACAAGATGTGAATATCGTATTACGTCAATCAGGACTGTTGTTCTGCCAACTGCGCCAGCAGCATCTCTTCAATCAACTCACTGCGGCTGATGTTCCGCTCTTCAGCAAGGCTGTTCAGGATATCAACGGCGTCGCTGTTAATCTTTAATTCAACACGGCGCAAGCCACGAACTTTATCGCGACGTAGCTGATTACGCTTGTTAATTCTTAGTTGTTCGTCACGCGAGAGCGGGTTGGTCTTGGGGCGGCCCGGACGACGCTCGTCTGCGAACAGATCCAGTGTGGTGCGATCCGTTTGTTCTTTTGCCATAAGTAATGATACTGCAAGGTATTCGGACCAAAATACACGGTGCTGTCCATCTTGTTCTACAAATAAAAGCGATGCCGATTCTCACCCTGCAACAGAGGTCGCCAGGATGCGGTTTGCTATCTGTGAAACATGTCGGGAAGTGATGCGTGCATTTTGATGAAGTGGTTACAATGCTTGTGGCTGAATCAGCCGTCCCTCTACTGCGAGCGCCATCATACCCTAGCCGCACTGGCGGCGACAACGGTTAACTGTCGCCGTTATCATGAATCCGCCAGTGTCAGTGCTGTCTGGTTAATTCGTGTCCAGAAAACGGTGGATAGCGCGCAAAACCGCATCAGGCTTTTCTGAGTGAACCCAGTGGCCTGCTCCGCTGACCACATGCGCACGCGCCGCCGGGAATTGGCGCAATAACGAATCGCGATAGCGATCGTCCAGATAGAGGGAATCGCCGCCGCGAATGAACAGGATAGGGCCTTGCCAGGCGGGAACCTCCTGCCAGCCAACGATGTTTTCGTACTCATCCCACAACACCGGTACGTTAAAACGCCACTCTCCTTGTTGGAAGGATTTCAGCAAAAACTGAATCACGCCTTCTTCCTTTATATGCTGACGCATTAATGCGGTGGCTTCCGTACGCGAGGTCAGGCCCGCTTCCGTCACGGCGCGTAGCGCGGCAAAAATGGTGTCGTGGCGGCGCACCTGATAATCCACTGGTGCGATATCAATCGCGACCAGTTTGTCCAGCCGTTCGGGAATGAGCGCGCTGAGCGCCATCGCGACTTTCCCGCCCATTGAATGCCCAATCACGATAGCGCGTTCGATGTTCAGTTCATCCAGCAGCGCCAGTACGTCCTGCGCCATCGCGGGGTAATTCATCTGCGGCGAACGCGGCGACAAACCATGATTGCGTAAATCGATTTGCAGGATGTCGTGCGTGTTTTGCAAATCCCGACCTAATACGCCAAGGTTATCCAGCGTGCCAAACAGGCCATGAATCAGGACGACAGGGAGTTTATCTGTGGGCTGGTGCGCATTTTGCCAGCGATGATTCAATTTCATGGTGAAGTTCATTCAGAGAGACATGGGCTTAGGGTATCATGACTTTAGAATGAATGTTGTCGCTGAAGGGGCAGCAAGGAATGAAAGGCTTTGGGGCATCGTCTGACTTTTGATATTGTCCCATTATGCCGCTGTTCGATAATGTTTGAACGCCTGTATAATCCTTTTGATTTGAGTCATCTACCCATAGATGTCGGGTTACAGAAGGGAAACGTCTCTGTAATTTGCACAATTTTGGGTAAAAACAGCACTGGATAAAGATGAAAACTATTGAAGTCGACGAAGAGCTTTATCGTTATATTGCCAGCCATACACAGCATATCGGTGAGAGCGCATCGGATATTTTACGGCGCATGCTGAAATTTACTGCTGGGCAGCCTGTTACCACGCCTGCGGTAGAGGCTGTAACAACGGCGGCGTCTCAGCCTGCCGCTGCACCGAGCCCACGCGATCGGGTACGAACCCTGCGTGAGCTGCTGCTGTCGGATGAATACGCTGAACAGAATAAGGCCATCAATCGCTTTATGCTGGTTCTGTCCACGCTGTATACCTTATCGCCGCAGGAGTTTGCTGCCGCGACAGAATCTCTTCATGGCCGCACGCGGGTCTATTTCGCGGGTGACCAGCAAACGTTGCTTCAGCATGGCACACACACAAAGCCCAAACATATTCCGGGTACGCCATACTGGGTGATTACCAACACGAATACCGGTCGTAAACGCAGCATGGTTGAGCACATCATGCTGACGATGCAGTTCCCAACGGAACTGACAGAGAAAGTGTGCGGAACCATCTAATTATTTATCTATAAACTATATCAACCACTTATCTAACTACAGCGTTAGGGAGAAGCGCCAATGGCTAATCACCCAAGGGCCGGACAGCCTGCCCGGCAGAGCGATTTGATTAATGTGGCACAGTTAACGTCACAATATTATGTGCTGCGCCCAGAAGTCGGCAACACAGCGCACGCGGTGAAATTTGGTACATCTGGCCATCGCGGCAGCGCGGGGCGCCATAGCTTTAATGAACCGCACATTTTGGCGATCGCACAGGCGATTGCTGAAGAGCGTAAAAAGCAAGGCATCAGCGGCCCGTGCTATGTCGGTAAAGATACTCATGCGCTCTCCGAGCCGGCGTTTATCTCCGTGCTTGAGGTGCTGGCTGCCAACGGCGTGGATGTGATCGTGCAGTTGGATAATGGTTTTACCCCAACGCCTGCGGTGTCTAACGCGATTCTGGTTCACAATCGTCAGGGCGGTGCGCTGGCGGACGGCATTGTAATCACGCCATCCCACAACCCGCCGGAAGATGGTGGCATTAAATATAATCCGCCGAACGGTGGCCCGGCAGATACCAATCTCACCAGCGTGATTGAGAAGCGTGCGAATGCCCTGCTGGCGGATGAACTGCGTGACGTGAAACGCATTACGCTGGATCAGGCGTGGAAAAGCGGACATGTCCATGAGCAGGATCTGGTTCAGCCGTATGTCGAAGGGCTGGCTAGCGTGGTGGACATGGAGGCGATTCAACGTGCCGGTCTGAAACTCGGTGTCGACCCGTTGGGCGGTTCCGGTATTGCCTACTGGCAGCGTATCGCAGAGCATTACAAGCTTGATCTGACGCTGGTGAACGATGCAGTCGATCAGACATTCCGCTTTATGTCGCTGGATCACGACGGCGTGATTCGTATGGACTGTTCGTCAGAATTCGCGATGGCTGGGCTGCTGGCGCTGCGTGATAAATTCGATCTGGCGTTTGCCAACGATCCTGACTATGACCGACACGGTATCGTCACCCCTTCCGGGCTGATGAACCCGAACCACTATCTGGCGGTGGCGATCAACTATCTGTTCCAGCATCGTCCACAGTGGGGACAGTCTGTTGCTGTCGGCAAAACGCTGGTATCCAGCGCGATGATCGATCGCGTAGTGGCAGATCTGGGCCGTAAGCTGGTGGAAGTGCCGGTTGGCTTCAAATGGTTTGTTGACGGCCTGTATGACGGTAGCTTTGGCTTCGGTGGCGAAGAGAGTGCGGGGGCGTCTTTCCTGCGTTTCGACGGCACGCCGTGGTCGACGGACAAGGACGGGATCATCCTGTGTCTGCTGGCGGCGGAAATTACGGCCGTGACGGGTAAAAACCCGCAGCAGCATTATGATGAGCTGGCACAACGCTTTGGCGCGCCGAGCTATAACCGTATTCAGGCTTCCGCGACGCATGCGCAAAAAGCCGTGCTGTCCAAGCTGTCACCTGAGCAGGTATCAGCCAGCACGCTGGCGGGCGATCCGATTACTGCACGTCTGACTGCGGCGCCGGGTAACGGTGCATCGATTGGCGGCCTGAAAGTGATGACGGAAAATGGCTGGTTTGCCGCGCGTCCTTCCGGTACTGAAGAAGCCTACAAAATCTACTGTGAAAGTTTCCTCGGGGTGGAACACCGCGAGCGCATCGAGAAAGAAGCGGTAGAGATTGTCAGTGCGGTACTCGCAACGGCGAAATAAGTGAAAAGGCGCTGTTTGCAGCGCCTTTTTTATCTCGTACAGTCAGAAAACGCAGAATGTCTTTATCCCAACGCGACAAGCAGCGCACCTGCTGAAATCAGCGCAACACCGACGCCTGCCATCAGCGAAATTTTCTCTCCCAGCAGGATGACCGCCAGCACGACAGCGAAGACTACGCTGAGCTTATCGATCGGGGCAACCTGGGCGACGTTACCGTTCTTCAATGCGACAAAGTAAAACAGCCACGACAGCGCACCCGCGACGCCACTGAGTACAATGAACAACAGCGCTTTCTTATTGGCAATAATCTCGCCGACCAGCACCAGTTTGCCTTGTGCGACCACCACCCCTACCAGAAAAAGTGCCATGATGACGGCACGAATCGCGGTCGCCGTATTGGCGTCCAGATTTTGCAGACCAATCTTGCCAAATATCGCGACCAGCGCGGCGCATACGGCAGACAGCAAGGCGTAAATTAACCAACTACTCATGACGGTGTATTCCTGAAGAAAAGGCAGGTGCATACCGCGGGAAACATTCTCTACGGACGTCGCCTGATACAGGAGGATGATTTTACGGCATAAATCGATAACCGATAGCGGTTTCCGTCAAGAGATGGCGCGGTCTTGCCGGATCGCTTTCCAGCTTCTGGCGCAGGTGCCCCATATAAATACGCAGATAGTGGCTGTGCTCGACGGCGTTCGGCCCCAAACCTGCGCCAGTAGCTGACGTTGCGTTAGCACTTTGCCTGGGTTAGCGAGGAGAGTGGATAACAGACGAAATTCGATGGGTGTCAGATGCAGTTCCTGCCCGGCGCGGTTCACCTGTCGATTGAGTAAATCCACGGTAATCGTTCCGAAGCTCACCAGCGGCGTTTCCTGCTGCGTGTTGCTGTGGCGACGCAGTGCGACGCGCAATCGTGCCAGCAGTTCGCCGATGCCGAAAGGTTTGGTCAAATAGTCATCGGCACCCGCATCCAGCGCGTCTATTTTATCCTGCTCGTCGGCACGAGCAGAAAGCACAATCACGGGCAGGCTGCTCCACTGACGTAAATCGCGGATGTAGTCGATACCGTCGCCGTCCGGCAGGCCCAAATCGAGAATAATCAGATCGGGTTTGCGCGTGGCCGCTTCCAGCAAGCCGCGCTGCATCGTTTCTGCGTCAAACACGCGACAACCTTCGCCTTCCAGCGCCTGGCGTACGAAACGACGGATCTCTTTTTCATCTTCAACGATCAGAATAGTGGCCTGCAATGGATTCAGTGCTCCTCAATATCTTCCGGTTCGAGGTCTGGCGGTGTCGACAGCGGAAGCGTGAAATGGAAAGCCGCGCCGCCACTTTTCGCATTCGTTGCCCAGATACGGCCACCGTGAATTTCCACAATTGCCCGGCAGATTGCCAGCCCCAGCCCCACGCCGGGAATCGATGACTCTTTGTGCCCACGGGAGAATTTATCAAAAATCATGCTTTCCTGACCGAGTTCAATCCCTGGGCCATTATCTTGCACGATGATTTCCAACACACTTTCCTGCGCATCGTGCTGCGGGGTAGTGCTCTCTGCAATAAGGCTTACTGGAATAATGCTTGCTGAAATCGCGATGGTGGCCTGTTCTCCGGCGTACTTCAGCGCATTCTCCAACAGGTTAATGAACACGCGTTCCACCAGCCCTGCATCACAATAAACCAGAACCATCTCATCAGGTAGATTAACCTGAATGGTGTTTTTTGCCAGTGCGCTTTCCAACTGCTGTAGGGCGCTGCCAATAAGCTCCTCCGGCGTTTGCCACTCTTTGCGCAGGTTAAAGCCATCCGACTGAATACGCGCCATGTCGAGCAGATTATTCACCAGCCGCGTGGTGTTTAAAATATGCTGGCGGATCTGGTTGGCCTGCTGGGCATAGGGCGATCCTTCACTTGCCAGATTCAACGTCAGAATCTCGGCCTGACCAAAAGTACGGTTAGCGGCGTGCGCAGATCGTGAGAGTGCGGCGAGCAGCGAGTTACGCAACTGTTCGCGCTCGGCATCCAGCCGGGCATTTTCCGTACTTTGCATCAGGTGCAGACGCTCCAGCGCATTGGCGATCAGCACGGTAAAGGTTTCCAGCAGCCGCTGCTGTTCGGGGATCATCAACTGGCGGGCGTTATTGGGCTCGATTGCCAACACGCCGAAGATTTGCTGCGTGGTGGCGAGCGGCAGGATCTGATACGACACGCCGGGCAGGGTGGTTGTTCCCGCTCCGGCAGGCGAGCGATGATCGAAGCTCCAGCGGGCGATAGCGTGATCGACAATCAACTGCTGACCGTCTCGTGCAGGCTGCGCGAGTTCAGGCGAGGTATGATGCAGGCTATCGGCGAGCAGAACCGCGATCCTGGCCTGAAATGTCGTACTGAGGAAATGCTGGCTGGCTTCGACAATATCGGCACTGGACAGACTGCGGTTCAGCGCCTTGGACATCTCGTACAGATGGCGAACGCGCTGTTCGCGATAACGGGCAACTCTGGCCTGATAGCGCACGCCTGCGGTCAGATTACCGACCAGCAGGCCGACGCTGAGCATCACGGCAAAGGTGACCAGATATTGCGCATCCGACACGGCAAAGGTGCCGCGCGGCAGAATGAAGAAAAGATCGAAACTGGCGACGTTGATGACGGCGGCGAACACCGACGGCCAGCGGCCAAAGAAGAGTGCGACAACGACCACAGCCAGCAGATAAATCATCACCAGATTAACTGGTTCCAGCATGGCAAACGGCGACCATGAGGCGAGCAGGGTGATCAGGGCGCACAGCAGCATGGCGAGCCCGCAGCCCACGAGCTGCATACGCCATTTCTCTACCAGTCCACGCGTATCAGGCGTTTTAATCGGTGCGGCTGGCACGTCATCCTGCACGGCCACGACAACCAGATCGAGATCTGGCCCCAGTCGGCCGAGCCGTTCGGCAAAGCGCGTGCGCCACCACCAACCGAAGCGCTGCTCCACGTGGCGACCAATGACGATCTTGCCGAGGTTGTGCTCACGTGCATAGCGCAAGACGGCAAGCTCTTCGTCGGGTTCGGACAGCGTCACCGTTTCTGCCCCTAAATCCTGCGCCAGCTTGAGCGCCCGCAGGATGGCGCGCCGTTGCGGTTCAGGCAAGCGGTGAAGACGCGGGTTTCAACGTAAACGGCGTGCCAGGCGCTGCCTAACCGCGCCGCCAGACGTGCCGCCGTTCGCACCAGCTTTTCATTACCCGTGCCGTGGCCGATACATAGCAGAATGGCATCACGCGTATGCCAGACCTGTTCACGTCCTTGCCCGGCACGCATGGCACGCATTTGATCGTCAACCCGATCTGCCATACGTCGTAGCGCCAACTCACGCAGGGCGATCAAATTGCCTTTGCGGAAAAAGTTCTCGACGGCGCGCTCGGCCTGTAGCGGCAGATACACTTTGCCCTCATTCAGGCGTTGCCGCAGATCATCCGGTGGAAGATCCACCAAAATGACTTCGCTGGCCTGATCGAATATCGGGTCTGGCACGGTTTCCCGCACGCGAATCCCCGTGACGCCACCGACTACATCATTCAGGCTTTCCAGATGCTGAACGTTCACCGTCGTAAAGACGTCGATACCGGCATCGAGCAGTTCCTGCACGTCCTGCCAGCGCTTGGGGTGACGCGAGCCGTTCACGTTGCTGTGTGCTAACTCGTCGATCAGAATCAGCGCCGGACAGCGTGCCAGCGCCGCATCCAGATCGAACTCGACCGTATGGCGACCATGGTGGCGAAAATGCTTGAGTGGCAGCAGCGGTAAACCCTCCAACAGCGCAGCGGTTTCGCTGCGGCCGTGGGTTTCGACCACGCCGACAAGAATATCCAGCCCCTGTGCACGCAGCCGCTGGGCTTCCTGCAACATGGCATACGTTTTCCCGACGCCCGCGCAGGCGCCAAAAAGATCTTCAGCTTGCCGCGCGGTGGCGCACCGACCTGAGCCAGCAGGCTATCGGGATCCGGGCGACGATCTTCACCGTCAATCATGTTCTATCCCTTATTAGCGCGGCCTGAACAGTCGTCAGGCCGCAGATAGCGATTTGTGGAACGAAAACGGTGGTAATGGGATAGAAGAGTAAAGCGTTTGCGCCAGGGACAAAAACGTCAGGAACGTTTTTTGAACGTCGCTTGCGACGGCCCTGAAAGGGTGAATCTCAGGGATGAGATTCATATCTGCGCAAGCCGAGCGTACAGGGACGTATTCACAGCGTCTTTACGATCTACCCATTACCACCGCTCTACAGCCTCAGCGGGGTTCCGTATAATGATTAATAGTAACGCACAGCCGATTAAGGCAGAGGTTTTTCCTTATCCAACGCCAGATTCAGCAGCAGGACATTGACTGCCGGCTGCCCAATGAACGCGGGCTTACTCGTTTCGGTAAAGCGATCGATCAATTGCTGCACCTGCTGGAGCGACATCCCTCTGGCCTGTGCGATGTAGAGCGCCTGATAGCGTGCGGCCCCTGGGGAAATCTGCGGGTCCAACCCGCTGCCGGATGCCGTTAACAGTTCAGCGGGCACCAGCTGCTGATTGCCAACCAACTGATGCCAATGCGTGGCGCGTTCACCGAACTGTTTGTCCAGCGCCGGATTGCTGGCGGCCAGATTGCTACCGCCGGACGCCAGCGCGTTATAAGGCGCATCTGACGTGGCGGAAGGACGCCCCTGAAAATAGCCTGCTCGACTGAATGACTGCCCGATCAGGGATGAACCCACGGCGGTATTGTCACGGTAAATCAGCGATCCGTTTGCCTGAGTCGGAAACAGCCACTGTGCCAGCACCGTTGTCAACAGCGGGTAGGACAGGCCGGTAACCAGCAACAATAATAAGAATAAAAACAAAGAGGAACGTAAATAGCGCATAGCGTATACCCGTCAGTCCTTAAGCCAGATTCAGCCCAGTCAGCAACATATCAATCAGCTTGATACCGAGGAACGGCACCAGCAGCCCGCCAAGACCATAAATCCACAGATTGCGGCTTAATTGCGCCGCGGCGCTCATGGGTCGATAGCTAATCCCTTTGAGCGCCAGCGGGATCAGAAACACAATAATCAGCGCATTGAAGATCACCGCCGACAACATGGCCGAGGTGGGGGAGTGCAACTGCATCACGTTGAGCGCATTGAGCTGCGGATAGGTGGCAGCAAAAGCCGCTGGGATAATGGCGAAATATTTCGCCACGTCGTTGGCGATACTGAACGTCGTCAGCGAGCCACGCGTCATCAGCATCTGTTTACCGATGTGTACGACCTCAATCAGCTTGGTTGGATTGGAGTCCAAGTCAACCATGTTGCCTGCTTCTTTTGCTGCTTGCGTGCCGGAGTTCATGGCTACCGCGACATCGGCCTGCGCCAGCGCAGGAGCGTCGTTCGTGCCGTCGCCGGTCATCGCCACCAGTCGACCTTCGGCCTGATACTGGCGAATCAGCGCCAGCTTGGTTTCCGGTGTGGCTTCCGCCAGAAAATCATCGACGCCAGCTTCTGCGGCAATCGCCGCCGCCGTGAGCGGGTTGTCGCCGGTGATCATCACGGTTTTGATCCCCATACTGCGCAGCTCGGCAAAGCGCGCCTTGATGCCGCTTTTTACGATGTCTTTCAGTTCCACCACGCCAAGCACGCGCTTGCCTTCCGCAACGACCAGCGGTGTCCCTCCGCTGCGGGCAACGTTAGATACTGCTTCTTCGACCTGATGCGGGAAATCGCCGTTGTTCGCTTCAATGTAGCGGCGCAGGGCATCGACGGCCCTTTACGAATGGTGCGCTGACCAAAATTGACACCGCTCATGCGTGTCTGCGCCGTAAAGGGGACAAAAGTCGCGTCCAGCGAGCTGAGATCCTGATCTGCCAGGTTAAAGCGCTGTTTCGCCAGCACTACAATGCTGCGGCCTTCGGGCGTTTCATCGGCTAAGGAGGCAAGACGCGCGGCGTCAGCCAGCGCCTGTTCGGTCACACCCGGCGCAGGCAGGAAAGCCGAAGCCTGACGGTTGCCCAGCGTAATGGTGCCGGTTTTATCCAGCAGTAGAACGTCAATATCGCCCGCTGCTTCGACGGCACGTCCGCTGGTGGCAATCACGTTAGCCCCCAGCATCCGGCTCATCCCAGCCACGCCGATAGCCGATAGCAGGCCGCCGATGGTGGTGGGGATCAGGCAGACGAGCAGGGCGACAAGCACAGTTACGCCGACAACATCGCCGCTGTGATTCGCCTGTACGCCGAACCAGGAGAATGGGTAGAGCGTGGCAGTGACCAGCAGGAAGATGAGCGTAAGCTCGATCAGCAGAATGGTCAGCGCGATTTCATTCGGGGTTTTCCGACGCTGCGCCCCTTCAACCATGGCAATCATCCGGTCAAGGAACGTTTCGCCGGGATTGACACTGCACTGAATTACCAGCCAATCGGACAGCACGCGCGTGCCGCCGGTGACGGAGGCGAAATCGCCGCCGGACTCACGAATCACCGGGGCGGATTCCCCGGTGATGGCGCTTTCGTCGACGGACGCACCGCCCTCCAGCACCTCACCGTCGCATGGGATCGTTTCGCCCGCGCTCACCAGCACGATATCGCCTTTGCGCAGGCTATCGGCTGGCACGGATTCCGAACTGGCATCGTGATGCGGTGCGGAGAGTTTCTTCGCCCAACTGGTTTTTTTGACGCCTTTCAGCGCGTTTGCCTGTGCCTTGCTGCGGCCTTCCGCCAGCGCCTCTGCCATGTTAGCGAACAGCACGGTAAACCACAGCCAGAGTGATACCAGCCCGGTAAACATGGCGTTCCCTTCCGTTTTACCGGCCAGAATAGCTAGCCAGACGAGGGTGGTCAGCATACTGCCGAGGTACACCACGAACATGACCGGATTGCGCCACTGCACGCGCGGATCGAGTTTCTTCAGCGCATCTTTCAGCGCCGAGCGGATTAATGTTCTATCAAACAGCGTTTGCTGTTTGCGTTTGCCAGCGTGGCGGGAAGCCTCGCCCTGCTGGGCAGAGGACGGTTCCTGTGTTGCCTGATGATTCATCGTGTGACGAGTCATAAAAAGTCTCCAGCCTTAGTGAGTCAGGCCGAACTGTAAATGTTCAGCGACTGGCCCTAATGCCAGTGCAGGGATAAACGTCAGTGCGCCAATCAGTAGAACGATGGCGATGAGCATGCCGATAAACAGCGGACTGCGGGTGGACAATGAGCCTTTGCTTTCCGGCTGGCGTTTTTTCACGACCAGCGAACCGGCGATCGCCAACACAGGCACCATGACGGCAAAGCGACCCAGCAGCATGGCGACAGCGAGCAGCACGTTATAGAACGGCGTGTTGACGCTCAGGCCGGCAAACGCGCTACCGTTGTTATTCGCGGCAGAGGAAACGGCATAGAGCACTTCGCTAAAACCGTGCGCGCCGGGGTTCAGAATGCCGCTGCGTCCGGCTTCCGTACTCAGCGCCAGCGCGGTACCGAGCAGCACTAACGCAGGGGGAATCAGAATCGCCAGCGCCGTCATCTTCATCTCATAGACTTCGATCTTTTTGCCCAGATATTCCGGCGAGCGACCAATCATCAGGCCAGCAATAAAGACGGTCAGAAGAACGAACAGCAGCATGCCGTACAGGCCAGAACCGACGCCGCCGAACACCACTTCACCAATCTGCATCAGCCACATGGGAACCATGCCGCCAAGCGCCGTGAAAGAGTCGTGCATCGCGTTCACCGCACCTGTCGAGGTAGCTGTGGTGACAACGGCATACAGGCTGGAAGTCAGAACGCCAAAACGCGTCTCTTTACCTTCCAGATTCGCCGCGCTGTCCGCGCCTAATGCCAGCAGATGTGGGTTACCGATGACCTCCATTTTCATCACCACGGCTGCCGCGACGATAAAGATGAGTCCCATAGCCCACAGCAGTGCATGGCCCTGACGGTTGTCGCTGACGGCTTTACCAAAGGCGAAGCACAGCGCGGTAGGAATCAACAGGATCGCCAGCATTTGTACGATGTTGCTCAGCGCGGTCGGGTTTTCAAACGGATGAGCCGAGTTGGCACCAAAGAAACCGCCGCCGTTGGTGCCGAGCAGTTTAATCGCTTCCTGTGAGGCAACGGGCCCCATCGGCAGCGTTTGGGCTGCACCGTCCAGCGTGGTCAAATGCTGATAAGGCAGCAGGTTTTGCAGCACGCCCTGGCTAACAAAAAACAGCGCCAGCAGCAGGGATAGCGGCAGCAGCACGTACAGCGTGATGCGAAACAGATCGAGCCACGCATTGCCCAGTGTGTCGACGCAGCGACGGGAAAACGCGCGGATTAACGCGAAAGCGACGGCGATGCCGCTGGCGGCGGACAGGAAGTTTTGTACCGTTAGGCCAACCATCTGGCTCAGGTAGCTCAGCGTGTTTTCGCCGCTGTAAGCCTGCCAGTTGGTGTTGGTGACAAAGCTGATTGCCGTGTTCAACGCCAAATGCCACGACAGCCCCGGCATATTTTCTGGGTTAAGCGGCAGAAGCCCTTGCGCCATTAACAGGACAAACAGGACGACAATGCCGATCAGGTTAAGCGTCAGAATCGCCACGGCATACTGCTGCCAGCGCATCTCCGTCGTATCTAAAGCGAAAACGCGTGCCGTTCCTGCTTCAAACTTTTGCAGAAGCGTACCCGTTTCGCCCTCAATCAGACGGGCCAGCCCGCTGCCCAACGGCTGAGCGACGATCAGCACGGTAAGCAGCAGGCCAAAGATCAGTAGAAAAGCGTCAGCGGCCATCAGAATTCCTCCGCCTTCAACAAGGCATAAATCAGATAGACCAGTAACAGCAGCACGAGCAGGCCGCCTAAGACGATGCTAAGCGTCACAACACACCTCCAGAACAAAATAGACAGCGTCAGAGTAGGAAAACATAGGAAAAGAAGGTGCAAATTTCCCGTCTGCGGGCGTAAAAAAGTATAAAAATGGGCTGAAAAGTAGACTGTAGGAGAGAGTAATGGCGCTGCGGTGCCAACAACATCGTCTGCGGTGGGAAGGAGGTATCAAGAGGAAGGAATAAATTGATCCAATCTAAAAACCATAAATTAACTAATGATAAGTTTATTTTTAACGTTATTGTAACTTAATGACGTAATGGTGAAAAAATTGGCGATTATTTCATCTTTTACTGGTCAGATGAGTAGTAAACTTTCAGAAAAGGCGGTAAAATTTTAACCAATGTCACAGTTCTTATTTTATCGTTATGAAGAGCGTCGCTGAATCAGGACGCTTATCCCAGAGGAGGATCGTTATGTCGCTTTATACTACTTATCCCTTGCACCGTATTCTCCTGCGTCGCGCCGCCGTGGTTGCCATCGGCGTGCTGGCGTTACCGGTGATGCTGTTCCGCCGCGATCGGGCACGTTTTTACAGCTATTTACACCGCGTTTGGCTGAAAACCAGCGATAAGCCGGTATGGATGGCGCAGTCCGAAGCGGCTGCTTGCGATTTTTATTAAGGCCTGCGTATAAGGTCTCTCGCGTTTATCTGCTGTATCCTTAAAACGGGAATGGCAGATAAACACGAAAAATGAACCGGCGAAGGATCGGTTTAAATATGTTTTGACGAGATTTACCCATTTCCCTTCCTGCCTGTTCTGCCGTTATTTCTCCCCAATCTCATGATTTATTACTTTATTCTTCGCTGCGACTGCACAGGATCGTGGTGAAATCCGCTATGCTGGTCAGAGGGTTTATAGAATGCCAACGTGCATGCAGCTTGAAATATGACGGGTATAAGGATAAATCATGACGCTCGAACTCATCCCTGTTGGTATCAGCGCCTGTCTGCTCGGTAATCCCGTGCGGTTTGATGGCGGGCACAAGCGTCTGACGTTTGCCGTGGAACAACTGGCACCTTATTTTCGCTTTGAACCGGTCTGCCCGGAAATGGCGATTGGTTTGCCAGTGCCGCGTCCGGCACTCAGGCTGGTGCGAGAAGGGGGAAAGCCACATTACGCTGCGTGCCAGCAATGGTTCGCCGCTGGATGTCACCCAGCAGATGGCGGGGTTTTCCACTGACAAAGTCAGCCAGCTTCAGCACTTATGCGGTTATATCGTCTGCGCGAAATCGCCAAGCTGCGGTATGGAACGCGTGAAGGTTTACGATGAAGGGCAAAAGAATGCGCGTAAAAGCGGAGTCGGCCTGTTTACGCAGGAGCTGATGCGACAAATGCCCTGGCTACCGGTTGAGGAAGATGGACGCCTGCACGATCCCGGCTTGCGAGAGAATTTTATTGAACGCGTTTATGCGCTAAACGAATTGAATCAGCTATGGCAAGACGGGCTGAGCCGTAGCGCACTCATTGCCTTTCATAGCCGCTATAAACTCCTGCTGCTGGCGCATTCCCAGCCGGAATATCGCGAGCTGGGGCCGTTTGTTGCGGGAATCGATAAATGGGAATCGCTGGAAGATTACATTGTTGAATACCGGAAACGGCTCATGAAGCTGCTGTCGACGCCTGCGACGCGGCGCAATCACACCAATGTGCTGATGCACGTGCAGGGCTATTTCCGGCGTCAGCTTAATTCGCAACAGCGGCAGGAACTGGCGCAGCTTATCGATCGCTATCGGCAAGGTTTGCAGCCGCTATTGGCGCCTATCACGCTGCTGAAACATTACATGGCGGAATACCCCGATGCGTATCTGGCTCAACAGCGTTACTTTGAGCCGTACCCGGAGGCATTACGCCTGCGTTACGGACACTAGTTTGACCGCCCGAGGAGTTTCATGACCACGCATGCCGTTACACATCACGCCGTTACACATGTCGTCTGGTTGCGCCACGACCTGCGCATTACTGATAATCTGGCGCTGTATGCGGCCTGTCAGGATCCGAACGCCAGTGTGTTAGCGGTTTTATCGCGACGCCTGCGCAGTGGAAAAAGCACGATATGGCGCCGCGTCAGGCGGCCTTTCTGCTGGAAAACCTGACGTCGGTGCAGCATGCGCTGGCCGAGAAAGGGATCCCGCTGCATTACCATGAATGTGCTGACTTTGCGGCATCGGTTGACTGGCTGGTGCAATTTTGTGCGCAACAGCAGGTCACCAACCTTTTCTACAATCATCAGTATGAAATTAACGAGCGGCTGCGTGATAAGCAGGTAAAGGATCGGCTGGCAGATAGCGTGGTTTGTCACGGCTATCATGACAGCCTGTTGCTGCCACCGGGCAGCGTGCTGACGGGCAACGGCGAGATGTATAAAGTATTTACACCATTTCGTCAGGCCTTTATCAAACGGCTGTTGGAGGCGAAGACGACGTGCGTACCGGCACCGGACGCGCGCGGTGAGCCGCTTAATAACATTGCGGCACTGACGCCATTCAGCTATCCGCAGCGCGACGTGGATAGCGACGATTTCCCCTGCGGTGAACGTGCGGCGTTGCAGCAACTGCGCCGTTTTTGCCGCGAACAGGTACAGGATTACGACCGACAGCGGGATTTCCCTGCGCTGCCCGGTACCAGCAAACTTTCTCCGTATCTGGCACTGGGGATAGTCTCGCCGCGCCAATGTGTTAATCGTCTGCGCGCCGAGTGCCCGGATATGCTGGAACGGCGTGAAGGCGGGGCGTTTACCTGGTTTAACGAGCTGGTCTGGCGTGAATTTTACCGTCACCTGATCGTGTTCTGGCCGCAGCTGTGTAAACACCGTCCGTTTACCGTCTGGACGCAGTGGGTGAAATGGCGAGAAGCTCCGGAGGATTTAGCCGCCTGGCAACAGGGTAAAACCGGCTACCCAATCGTGGATGCGGCGATGCGTCAACTGAATGAAACAGGGTGGATGCACAATCGCCTGCGTATGATCTGCGCCAGTTTTCTCGTCAAAGATTTGCTGATCGATTGGCGCGAAGGCGAACGCTACTTTATGTCGCAATTGCTGGATGGCGATCTGGCGGCGAATAACGGCGGCTGGCAGTGGGCGGCGTCGACTGGCACCGACGCGGCACCCTATTTTCGCATTTTTAACCCGACAACGCAGGGCGAGCGCTTCGATCCTGAAGGTCGGTTTATCCGTCACTGGCTGCCAGAGCTAGCTGCTGTGCCGGATAAAGATATTCATCAGCCCCACCGCTGGGCTGACAAACAACACCATCAGCTGAACTATCCGCTGCCCATCGTCGACCACAAAACCGCGCGTCAGAGCACGCTGGCGGCGTTTGAAGCGGCAAAAAATATCGGTATGGCGGGTAACGATCGAGAAGAGAAAAGTAAGTATGCGTAATGTGGAACTGGAAAGAATCATTAATGAGAAACTGAACACGGCGACGTTTCAGGACTATGCGCCGAATGGTTTACAGGTTGAAGGGCGTGCAGAAGTAAAACGTATTGTGACAGGCGTAACGGCTTCACAGGCGCTGCTGGATGCGGCAGTAGAAAAGCAGGCCGATGCCATTCTGGTGCACCACGGCTATTTTTGGAAAAACGAACCGCAGATTGTCTGTGGTATGAAGCGCAATCGGCTGAAAACGCTGCTGGTCAATGATATCAATCTGTATGGCTATCACCTGCCACTGGATGCACACCCTGAACTGGGGAATAACGCCCAACTGGCGGCACTGCTGGAGATTCAGGTTCAGGGGGCGATTGAGCCGCTAGTGCCCTATGGCGCGCTGGCGCAGCCCATGACGGCGGATGCTTTTTGTCGTCGTGTAGAAAAGCGGCTGGGGCGTACCGTGCTGCATTGTGGGGATAATGCACCGCAACAGATACAGCGCGTGGCCTGGTGTACCGGCGGTGGTCAGGGCTTTATTGAACAAGCGGCCCGATTTGGCATCGATGCGTTTATTACCGGTGAAGTGTCTGAGCAAACCATCCACATCGCGCGCGAAATGGGGCTGCACTTCTTCGCTGCCGGGCACCATGCGACCGAGCGCGGCGGCATTCGGGCGCTGGGTGAGTGGCTGGCGGAACAGCACGGTTTTGATGTGACATTTATTGATATTCCTAACCCTGCGTGATGGGCTGAAAGTCTCTGCATCGCACATGAATGATGTCGCATTTTTTATGTTGGCATCGTTGTTGCTTAGCTGTTGAGAAGAAAACGTATCGGTAAGCAACGCTAATCATTTAGCCATGTTCACCATGACGGATAAAACGCGATTCAGGAGGAAAGATTGCAACGAGCACGATGTTATCTTCTGGGCGAGAGAGCGGTCGTTCTGGAACTGGAACCGCCTATGTCGCTGGAGAGCCAGCAGCGGATATGGGGGCTTGCCGAGCGCCTGAACCACCATGAAGAGGTGCTGGAAGCGATTCCGGGCATGAACAACCTGACGGTGCTGCTGGCGAATCCGCAGCAGGTGGCGTTGGATGCGATTGAACGCTTGCAGCGCTGGTGGGAAGAGAGTGAATCGCTGGTGTTTGAACCACGTGATATCGACATTCCTGTTGTTTATGGCGGAGACGCGGGGCCGGATCTGGCGGAAGTTGCCGCTCACAGTGGCCTGAGCGAGCGTCAGGTTGTGGAAGCGCATGCGTCTGCACAGTATGTGGTCTACTTTTTGGGCTTTCAGCCGGGTTTTGCCTACCTCGGCGGCCTAAACGAGAAACTGCATATGCCGCGTCGTGCCGAACCGCGTCTGCGCGTGCCCGCAGGGTCGGTTGGGATTGGTGGGGCACAGACGGGGATTTATCCGCTGGCGACGCCGGGCGGCTGGCAACTGATTGGCCACACCTCATTGAAATTGTTTAATCCACAAACGATGCCGCCTACGCTGTTGCGTCCTGGCGATAACGTTCGGTTTCTGCCACAGAAGGAGGGCATATGCTGAAAGTTATCCATGCCGGATTGCATACGTCGGTACAGGACGGCGGCCGTGTTGGTTTTCGTCGTTTAGGAATCAGCCAGTCAGGCGCGCTCGATCTGCCTGCTCTGACGATGGCTAACCTGCTGGTGGGCAACGCAGAGAATGCGGCCGCGCTGGAAATTACGCTGGGCAAGTTTACCGCAACATTCACTACCGCCTGCTGGGTAGCGCTGACCGGTGCAGACTGCCATGCCGATCTGGATGGTAAACCGCTCTGGACAGGCTGGCGTTTCGCCGTGAAGCCGGGACAAACGTTAAAAATGCGTATGCCGCGTAACGGAATGCGCAGCTATCTGGCCCTGTCCGGTGGCATCGATGTGCCGGAGGCGCTCGGTTCACGCAGTACCGATTTGAAAGCCGGCTTTGGGGGATTTGACGGGCGTTTGCTGATGGACGGCGATGAACTTCCGCTGGGTACGCCGACTCGTGAACTGACGCAGGAAGTCGGTATTAAGCAGCTGTTGTTCAGCAACCGCGTGCGGGCATTGCCGGGGCCGGAGTATCAGGAATTCAGCGAAGAGATGCGGGAGCTGTTCTGGCGCACCTCCTGGCAGTTGAGCCCGCAAAGTAACCGCATGGGCTACCGTTTGCTCGGCGCTGAGCTACAGCGTTCTGCCGTGCCAGGCAACAAACCGCGCGAACTGCCATCACATGGGCTGCTGCCGGGCGTCGTGCAGGTTCCGCATAATGGTCACCCTATCGTACTGCTGGCGGATGCGCAGACAACCGGCGGTTACCCGCGTATTGCGACGGTGATTGAAGCGGATTTATTCCATCTGGCGCAAATCCGGCTCGGTGAACCGATACATTTTATTCACTGTACGCAGGCACAGGCGCAAAAAGCGGGCGAAGAACAGCGACGTTACCTCGAACAACTGGCGTGGAGGCTGCATGATTATTGATCTGAATGCCGATCTGGGCGAGGGCGGAGAGAACGACGAAGCGCTGCTGAAGCTGGTGACCTCTGCCAATATTGCCTGTGGATTTCATGCTGGCGACGCACAAACCATGCGTCAGTCAGTGCGTTGGGGAATCGGCTATGGGGTTGCGCTTGGCGCTCACCCGAGCTTTCCCGATCGTGAAAATTTTGGCCGTAAGGCAATGAATGTACCTGCGGAAATTGTCTTTGCACAGATGGTGTATCAGCTTGGCGCACTCAGCGCGATTGTCGCTGCCGAAGGGGGCACGCTGTCGCACGTAAAGCCCCACGGTATGCTTTACAATCAGGCTGCATGTGAACCGGCGCTGGCCGATGCGATAGCTAAGGCGGTGAAAGTGGTGAATCCGGCGTTACGCTTAGTCGGGCTGGCTGGAAGCGAATTAATCCGAGCCGGTCAACGGCTGGGGCTGGAAACACGTCAGGAAGTATTTGCCGATCGCTGTTATCTTCCTGACGGAACGCTGGTGCCGCGCACTCAGGCGGGGGCGCTGATTAACAGCGATGAGCTGGCGCTGGCGCAGACGCTGGAAATGATCCAGCGCCAGCGGGTCAGGGCAATCGACGGTTCCTGGGTTGCTGTGCAGGCGGATACCGTGTGTATTCACGGCGATGGACAACATGCGTTGTTGTTTGCTCGCAAATTGCGTAGCTGCTTTAACGAGCACCAGATAACGGTTGCTGCGGCATAATCATTATTTTTGTAGGACGGGGATAATCGATGAAAACCGTTTTGATCACGGCGTTTGAACCTTTTGAGGGCGAAGCGATTAATCCCTCATGGGAAGCGGTAAAAGTGCTTCATCAGCGGGAAGTCGGCGGCGCGCGCGTGGTCGCCTGCCGTTTATCTTGTGTTTTTGATTTGTCGTTAGAACAGCTTTACCGTGCCATCGCGGAATGGCAGCCGGAAGTGGTGATTGCGGTGGGGCAGGCGGGCGGTCGTGCTGATATTTCTGTCGAACGCGTGGCGATTAATATTAATGATGCCCGTATTGCCGATAACCGAGGCAACCAGCCGATTGATACGCCCGTAGTCGAAAAGGGGCCAGCGGCGTATTTCTCGACGCTGCCGGTGAAAGCGCTGGTGCAGGCGTTACGTGTGGCGGGCATTCCCGCCTCGGTGTCGCAAACCGCAGGGACGTTTGTCTGCAACCATGTGATGTACGGGCTTTTACATCATCTGCACCAACAGGGTGATGTGGTACGCGGCGGGTTCGTTCACATTCCCTATTCGCCGGAACAGGCTGCGCGACATCCCGGTGAGCCGAGCATGCCCACGCCGCTAGTCACGGCGGCGCTGGAAGTGATGATCAAGCAGTCGCTGGTGCAGCAGGTGGATGTGGCGGTGACGGGGGCGCGCTGCATTAGAGTGGTTAATCGCGCAATATGTCCGAATTTCAGGGAGTAAGGTATGCCGGAAGGACCGGAAATTCGCCGGGCGGCCGATAAGCTGGTTGAGGCCGTTGTGGGAAAAACGCTGACGCGTGTCTGGTTTGCGTTTCCTGAGTTGAAGCCGTACGAGGCGGAATTGGTCGGGCAGCAGGTCAGGCAGATTGAAACGCGCGGAAAAGCGCTGCTGACCTATTTTAGCAACGATCGGGTGCTGTATAGCCATAACCAGCTGTATGGCGTGTGGCGCGTGGTGAATGCCGGCGAATCGCCGGAAACGAAGCGGGATTTGCGCGTCCGGCTGGAAACGCAAGATCGTGCCATTCTGCTTTACAGCGCGTCCGATATTGAAATGCTGACGCCGGAGGCGCTCACCGCGCATCCTTTCCTGCAACGTATTGGCCCTGATGTCTTGGATCTCT
This sequence comes from Pectobacterium sp. PL152, assembly GCA_021907015.1. Classification (GTDB taxonomy): domain Bacteria; phylum Pseudomonadota; class Gammaproteobacteria; order Enterobacterales; family Enterobacteriaceae; genus Pectobacterium. Next base: position 4,048,720 of record CP091064.1, read on the forward strand.
CACTGACGCCAGAACAGGTGTATGAGCGTTTGCTACTACCGCGTTTTCGTCGTCGCCAGTTTAGTGGGTTGCTGTTGGATCAGGCATTTCTTGCGGGATTGGGGAATTACCTGCGCGTCGAGATTCTCTGGCAGGCACAGTTGGCACCGCAACACACGGCAGCACAGTTGAATGAGGAACAGTTGCAGACGTTAAGTCAGGCGCTGCTGGATATTCCCCGGCTATCCTACAACACGCGCGGCACCGTTGATGAAAACCACCATCATGGGGCGATTTTCTCGTTCAAGGTTTTTCATCGTGAAGGGGAAAGCTGTGAGCGCTGCGGCGGAATTATCGAAAGAACCATGCTGTCATCACGCCCGTTCTATTGGTGTCCGCACTGCCAAAAGTAAAGGAAAACGTGCCGTTTTTTAGATTAATTGAAAAGGATTTCGTGTGAGTAATAGAAATGATATTAGGGATGGTTCTCTCAGTACTGATTTCCGTATTCCAATCTAGATGAATCTCAGTATGAGGTAAAAAAACAAAGGCCGGAAAGTCCGGCCTTTTATGTAGATACTGAATAGATTAATTGTGCTTCAGATTAGACGCGAAGTCACGTTTGTCATAGCCAGTATACAGCTGACGCGGACGGGCAATCTTGATGCCGTCGTCGTGCATTTCGTTCCAGTGCGCAATCCAGCCCACGGTACGCGCCATCGCGAAGATAACGGTGAACATGGAAGACGGAATGCCCATCGCTTTCAGGATGATACCTGAATAGAAGTCCACGTTCGGGTACAGTTTCTTCTCAATGAAGTACGGGTCGTTCAGCGCGATATGCTCCAACTCCATCGCCACTTCCAGCAGGTCGTCTTTTCTGCCCAGCTCTTTCAGCACTTCGTGGCAGGTTTCACGCATGACTTTGGCGCGTGGATCGTGGTTCTTGTACACGCGGTGGCCGAAGCCCATCAGGCGGAAGGAGTCGTTCTTGTCTTTTGCACGTTCGATAAACGCCGGGATGTGTTCCACGCTGCTGATCTCTTCCAGCATACGCAGACAGGCTTCGTTTGCGCCGCCGTGCGCCGGTCCCCACAGCGAGGCGATCCCCGCGGCGATACAGGCAAACGGGTTCGCGCCAGAAGAGCCAGCGGTACGTACGGTAGAGGTTGAGGCGTTTTGTTCGTGATCGGCATGCAGGATCAGAATACGGTCCATGGCGCGTTCCAGTACCGGATTCACAACATATTCTTCGCAAGGCGTAGAGAACATCATGTGCAGGAAGTTACCCGCATAGGACAGGTTGTTTTTCGGATAAACAAACGGCTGACCCAGTGAATATTTGTAGCACATTGCTGCGACAGTCGGCATCTTGGACAGCAGGCGGTAGGCCGCGATTTCACGGTGGCGTTCGTTGCTGATATCCAGCGAATCGTGGTAGAACGCTGCCAGCGCGCCAGTCACACCGCACAATACGGCCATTGGGTGTGAATCGCGACGGAAACCGTGGAACAGACGGGTAATCTGCTCATGGATCATGGTGTGGCGCGTCACGGTTGTCTTGAAGGTTTCATACTGTTCTACCGTCGGGACTTCACCGAACAGCAGGATGTAACATACTTCAAGATAATTAGACTTTTCAGCCAGTTGGGCAATTGGGAAGCCGCGGTGCAGCAGAATGCCTTCGTCACCGTCGATATAGGTAATCTTTGATTCGCAAGATGCAGTAGAGGTAAAACCGGGGTCAAATGTGAAGTAACCTTTAGAACCGAGGGGACGAATATCAATCTCATCATGTCCTAGAGTGCCGGATAGGACATTTAGCTCAATTGGTTCTTTACCTTCTAGAGTAAGTGTTGCTTTTTTATCAGCCATTTACAGTCTCCTTAGCGCTTTAATTTTAAAAATTTTCACTGAAGAAATACCGTCATGCCTGTGCACCGGCAAAGAAAATGGCCGATGAAACTCTGTCGTGACACCGTCGTCAAATAGGATACAGAGTAAGGCGGATTGCCGCATTCAGGATGAAAAATTCGTTCTCCAGGTAATTAACAATATTCAGATAATGAGTTGCGCTCTGAATAGATTCTAGTCATTACCTATGACTTTTACGTGGACTCTCTCCCCACTGTTACACAAGTTACGCCAGTGTGGAAGTGTCGCCGTGTGCTTTAACACATCATAAGGAACTCAATCCCCTAGTTGTAATTGAAATGTTGAACTTTTGTCAAATCAGATAATTAATTTTATATAAATTGTGAAATTCGTGATCTAAATCACTGTTCGGGGCAAATGTCACCAAACAGTTTGTATGGGAATTGTAATAGGAATGTGAAGGACCTATACTGCCGCCAGGTCTCCGGAATCACCCTGCAGTAGGAGCACCCAGTATGAAAGGATCATGCGCTGTTTAGACACCGGAATGTCGATGTTTGAGCGCGTATCGTAAACCCACTCTTCAGGGCTGCAACTTTCATACTGTCTGACCTCACATCAGGCCCGGAGGAAGAAACAATAATAAAAGCTGTGTGGGCAAATCCGTGAAAAAACAAAGACCTGTCAATCTGGAATTGCAGACGATCCAGTTTCCCGTTACTGCGATAGCATCTATTCTTCACCGCGTCTCCGGCGTTATCACCTTTGTCGCTGTCGGTATTTTACTGTGGCTGTTGGGCACTTCTCTTTCTTCAGAGGAAGGGTTCCTGCGTGCTGCGGAAATTATGGATAGCTTCATCGTCAAATTTATCGTTTGGGGCATCCTCGTTGCGTTGGCTTATCACATTGTTGGTGGTTTACGTCATCTCTTGATGGATTTTGGCTATATAGAAGAAGATCTTGCCGCAGGTAAGCGTTCTGCAAATATCTCCTTTATTATTACTGTCGTGCTTTCAATTCTGGCTGGAGTCCTCGTATGGTAAGCAATGCTTCTGCGTTAGGACGCAATGGCGTACACGATTGGTTACTGATTCGCGCTTCCGCCATCGTCATTGTTCTGTATGTAATTTATATTATTGGTTTTATTGCTACAGCTGGCGATATCACGTATGAAATCTGGCGTGGTTTCTTCGCGATGGCTCTCACCAAAGTATTCACACTGCTAACGTTATTTTCCATTCTGGTTCATGCCTGGATAGGGATGTGGCAAGTGCTGACCGACTACATTAAACCGCTGGCCTTACGCCTGACTTTACAGTTAGCGATTGTCGTGGCGCTGTTGGTGTACGTCATTTATGGAACTATTGTGGTGTGGGGTGCGTGATGAATTTGCCAGTCAGAGAATTTGATGCAGTGGTTGTTGGTGCGGGTGGCGCAGGTATGCGTGCCGCGCTGCAAATCTCCCAAATGGGCCTGTCCTGCGCCCTGTTATCGAAAGTGTTCCCAACCCGTTCCCATACTGTCTCTGCGCAGGGTGGTATTACCGTTGCGCTGGGTAACACCCATGAAGATAACTGGGAATGGCACATGTATGACACCGTAAAAGGGTCAGATTACATTGGTGATCAGGACGCGATTGAATATATGTGTAAAACCGGCCCGGAAGCGATTCTGGAACTGGAACACATGGGTTTACCGTTTTCCCGTCTGGACGATGGTCGCATTTATCAGCGTCCGTTCGGCGGTCAGTCCAAGAATTTTGGCGGCGAGCAGGCCGCGCGTACCGCAGCTGCCGCTGACCGTACTGGCCATGCGCTGCTGCATACGCTGTATCAGCAGAACCTGAAAAACCATACGACTATCTTCTCCGAGTGGTACGCCCTCGATCTGGTGAAGAATCAGGATGGCGCAGTAGTCGGCTGCACGGCGATCTGTATCGAAACCGGTGAAGTCGTTTATTTCAAAGCGAAAGCGACTGTGCTGGCAACCGGTGGCGCAGGCCGTATCTATCAATCCACGACCAACGCACACATTAATACAGGTGACGGCGTAGGCATGGCATTGCGTGCCGGCGTTCCGTTGCAAGATATGGAAATGTGGCAGTTCCACCCGACCGGTATTGCTGGCGCGGGTGTGCTGGTGACCGAAGGCTGTCGTGGTGAAGGCGGCTACCTGCTGAACAAGCACGGTGAACGTTTCATGGAACGCTACGCGCCGAACGCGAAAGATCTGGCGGGCCGTGACGTGGTTGCGCGTTCTATCATGATCGAAATTCGTGAAGGCCGTGGCTGCGATGGCCCGTGGGGACCACACGCCAAGCTGAAGCTGGACCATCTGGGTAAAGATGTTCTGGAATCCCGTCTGCCGGGTATTTTGGAGCTGTCCCGCACGTTTGCGCACGTCGATCCGGTGAAAGAGCCGATTCCAGTTATTCCAACCTGCCACTACATGATGGGCGGTATTCCGACCAAAGTGAGCGGCCAGGCGCTGACGGTGAATGAGAAAGGCGAAGACGTGGTGATTCCAGGGCTGTTCGCCGTGGGTGAAATTGCCTGCGTCTCGGTTCATGGTGCCAACCGTCTGGGCGGTAACTCGCTGCTCGACCTGGTGGTATTTGGTCGCTCGGCGGGTATTCATCTGCAAGAGTCTCTGGAAGAGCAGGGCGAAAGCCGTGATGCCAGTGAATCCGATATTGAAGCGTCGCTCGACCGCATGAATCGTTGGAACAATACTCGTTCTGGTGAAGATCCGGTGGAAATCCGCAAGGCGTTGCAATCCTGTATGCAGAATAACTTCTCGGTCTTCCGCGAAGGTGATGCGATGGCGAAAGGGTTGGAAGAGCTGAAAGTGATCCGTGAACGCCTGAAAAATGCGCGTCTGGATGACACATCCAGCGAATTCAACACCCAGCGCATTGAGTGTCTGGAACTGGATAACCTGATGGAAACTGCGTATGCAACGGCGGTTTCGGCTAACTTCCGTACAGAAAGCCGTGGTGCCCATAGCCGCTTCGATTACCCAGAACGTGACGATGAGAATTGGTTGTGCCATTCGTTGTATCTGCCGCAAACCGACAGCATGACGCGCCGTGAGGTGAACATGCAGCCTAAACTGCGTCCGGCGTTCCCGCCGAAAATACGTACTTATTAATTGCGGAGATCAAACGATGAAACTCGAATTTTCTATTTATCGTTACAACCCGGATGTTGATGATGCTCCGCGGATGCAGGATTACCAACTGGAAGCGGAAGAAGGCCGCGACATGATGCTGCTGGATGCGCTGATGTTGCTGAAAGAGCAGGACCCGACGCTGTCATTCCGTCGTTCCTGCCGTGAAGGCGTCTGCGGTTCCGATGGCGTTAACATGAACGGCAAAAATGGGCTGGCCTGTATTACGCCGGTTTCCGCGTTACGTCGCGGAAACAGCAAAATTGTTATCCGTCCTTTACCTGGATTACCGGTTGTACGTGATTTGGTAGTGGACATGGGACAGTTCTATGCCCAATATGAGAAAATAAAGCCTTACCTGTTGAATAATGGGAAAAATCCGCCGGCGCGCGAGCATCTGCAATCGCCTGAACAACGTGCCAAGCTGGATGGGTTGTATGAATGCATCATGTGCGCCTGCTGTTCAACGTCTTGCCCGTCGTTCTGGTGGAACCCGGACAAGTTTGTTGGGCCTGCGGGGCTGCTGGCGGCTTACCGTTTCCTGATCGACAGCCGCGATACGGAAACCAAGCCACGACTGGACGAGTTGGACGATGCGTTCAGCGTCTTCCGCTGCCACGGCATCATGAACTGCGTCAATGTGTGTCCGAAAGGGCTGAACCCGACCAAGGCTATCGGTCATATTAAATCGATGCTGTTGCACCGCAGCGCGTAACGGATAGTCAGTACGTAACGCGTTATTGCATAAAGATTAAGTAGTAAAACATGTATCTCCCTCTGAAGTTGCTATTCTTCAGAGGGAGCGCAGGAAACCTTTAAAAACCGGCTTACGCGCCAGAACCGGTTTTTAAAGGTTCCTTAGGGGGGATGGATACCCTAAGCGCGTACCGATGTACGACAAGTGAACCGTTTGTATAGTAAACGATATACGGGCACTAAATTACATGTTAACCACGGCGAAAACTGAAGCTTATTAGCTTAAGGGATCATAATGCAGAACGGCGCAATGAAGGCCTGGCTGGATTCCTCCTATTTGGCGGGTGCGAATCAGTCCTACATAGAGCAACTCTATGAAGATTTTTTAACCGATCCTGACTCGATCGAACATAGCTGGCGCTCGATCTTCCAGCAATTGCCTACGAGTGGGGTCAAACCGGATCAACTCCATTCCAAAACGCGTGAATATTTCCGCCGTCTGGCGAAAGACGCTTCGCGCTTTACCTCATCAGTCACCGATCCCGATATTGATGCTAAGCAGGTCAAGGTATTGCAGCTGATCAATGCGTTCCGCTTCCGTGGACATCAGCGCGCTAACCTGGACCCGATTTTCCTGCGCCCTCAGGAGCCAGTTGCAGAACTGGATCTGGATTACCACAATCTGACGCAGGATGACCTACAGGAATCCTTCAACGTGGGCTCTTTTGCCATCGGCAAAGACACCATGAAGCTGGAAGATCTGTATGAAGCACTGAAGCGCACCTACTGCGGTTCTATCGGTGCGGAATATATGCACATGACCAGTACGGAAGAGAAACGTTGGATCCAGCAGCGTATCGAATCGGTAATGGGGCAGCCGTCATTTTCTCTCGAAGAAAAGCGTCGTTTCCTGAAAGAATTAACCGCAGCCGAAGGGCTGGAACGTTATCTGGGTGCTAAGTATCCCGGTGCGAAGCGTTTCTCGCTGGAAGGCGGCGATGCGTTGGTTCCGATGCTGAAAGAGCTGATTCGCCATGCGGGCGCGAACGACACCCGTGAAGTGGTATTGGGGATGGCGCACCGTGGCCGCCTCAACGTGCTGATCAACGTATTGGGCAAAAAATCTCAGGATCTGTTCGACGAGTTCGCCGGCAAGCATAAAGAACACCTGGGTACGGGTGACGTGAAATATCATCAGGGCTTCTCGTCGGAATTCGAGACTGCTGGCGGCCTGGTGCATTTGGCGCTGGCGTTCAACCCCTCGCATCTTGAAATCGTCAGCCCGGTTGTGACGGGATCGGTTCGTGCGCGTCTTGATCGTCTTAACAGCCAGAGTGGTCCACGTGTTCTGCCAATCACGATTCACGGCGATGCGGCAGTCAGTGGTCAGGGTGTGGTTCAGGAACTGTTGAATATGTCGACGGTGCGTGGCTACGAAGTGGGCGGCACGCTACGTATTGTTATCAACAACCGTATCGGCTTCACCACGTCTAACCCGCTGGATATCCGTTCCACCGAGTACTGTACTGATATCGGCAAAATGGTGCAGGCGCCTATTTTCCACGTTAACGCAGACGATCCCGAAGCGGTGGCGTTTGTTACTCGCCTGGCATTGGATTTCCGCAACGCCTTTAAGCGCGATGTATTTATCGATCTGATTTGTTACCGCCGTCATGGTCATAACGAAGCTGACGAGCCAAGTGCAACGCAGCCGATGATGTACCAGAAAATCAAAAAACATCCTACGCCACGTAAGGTCTATGCCGACCGTCTGGAGCAGGAAAAATCCATCACGCTGGAAGATGCTACTGAAATGGTCAATCTTTACCGCGACGCGCTCGATGCGGGTGAATGCGTGGTAGAAGAATGGCGTGAAATGGATATGCAGTCCTTTACCTGGACGCCGTATTTGAATCATGAGTGGGATGAGCCTTATCCGCACGCAACAGAAATGAAACGCTTGCAGGAACTGGCGAAGCGTATCAGTGAAGTGCCGGAAGGGATTGACGTTCATCCTCGCGTTGCCAAAGTTTATGCTGACCGTGCCGAAATGGCCGCTGGCAACAAGCCGTTTGACTGGGGCGGGGCGGAAACGCTGGCCTACGCGACGCTGGTTGACGAGGGCATTCCGATTCGCCTGTCCGGTGAGGATAGCGGCCGCGGTACGTTCTTCCATCGCCATGCTGTTGTGCATAACCAGAAAAACGGTTCCAGCTACACGCCGCTGAATCATGTGCATAACGGGCAGGGCGCGTTTAACGTCTGGGACTCCGTATTGTCCGAAGAGGCGATTCTGGCGTTCGAATACGGTTATGCGACCGCAGAACCGCGCACGCTGACCATCTGGGAAGCGCAGTTTGGTGACTTCGCCAACGGTGCGCAGGTGGTTATCGACCAGTTCATCAGCTCCGGCGAGCAGAAGTGGGGCCGGATGTGTGGTCTGGTTATGCTGCTGCCGCACGGTTATGAAGGACAGGGCCCAGAACACTCGTCTGCGAGACTGGAACGTTATCTGCAATTGTGCGCTGAGCAAAATATGCAGGTTTGTATTCCATCAACGCCTGCACAGGTGTATCACATGCTTCGCCGTCAGGCGCTGCGCGGAATGCGCCGTCCGCTGGTAGTCATGTCACCGAAATCCCTGTTGCGCCATCCGCTGGCGATCTCTTCACTGGAAGAACTGGCGAACGGCTCCTTCCAGCCAGCGATTGGTGAAATAGAAGAATTAGATCCAGCAGCCGTGAAGCGTGTCGTGCTTTGTTCCGGTAAGGTCTACTATGATTTGCTGGAGCAGCGCCGCAAGAACGAGCAAAAAGATGTCGCGATCGTCCGTATCGAACAGCTTTATCCGTTCCCGCATCAGGCAGTACAAGCGGCGCTGGAATCTTTTGCCCATGTTCACGATTTCGTGTGGTGTCAGGAAGAGCCACTGAATCAGGGAGCCTGGTATTGCAGTCAGCACCATTTCCGTGAAGTGATTCCGTTTGGGGCTTCTTTACGTTACGCAGGACGCCCGGCGTCTGCATCACCCGCCGTTGGCTATATGTCCGTACACCAGAAACAACAGCAAGATCTGGTCGATGACGCGCTGAACGTTGATTAAATAAAAGGATAGATAATGAGTAGCGTAGATATTCTTGTACCCGACCTGCCTGAATCCGTCGCTGACGCCACTGTTGCGACCTGGCATAAAAAACCAGGCGATAGCGTTCAGCGCGATGAAGTACTGGTTGAAATTGAAACTGACAAAGTTGTACTGGAAGTGCCTGCCTCTGAAGCTGGCATTCTGGATGCCGTGCTGGAAGAAGAAGGTGCTACGGTAACGTCTCGCCAGTTGCTGGGCCGCATCCGCCGTGGCGACAGCTCTGGTAAAGAAACCAGTGAGAAGTCACAGAGCAAAGAATCAACACCGGCACAGCGCCATACGGCTGGGCTGGAAGAAGAGAATAGCGACGCGCTAAGCCCAGCGATCCGCCGTCTGATTGCCGAGCACGATCTCGATGCCTCTGCTATCAAAGGCAGCGGCGTAGGTGGTCGAATTACTCGTGAAGACGTCGATAAGCATTTGGCTGCTCAGAAGAAAGAATCTGGCAAAGCGGCTAAGTCTGAGGCTCCGGCGGCTGCTCCGGCACCGGCTTTGGGTGCGCGCAGTGAAAAACGCGTACCGATGACGCGCCTGCGTAAGCGTGTTGCAGAGCGCCTGCTGGAAGCGAAAAACAGCACGGCCATGTTGACGACGTTCAACGAAATCAACATGCAGCCCATTATGGATCTGCGCAAGCAATACGGCGAAGCGTTTGAGAAACGTCACGGTGTGCGTCTGGGCTTTATGTCCTTCTACATCAAAGCCGTGGTTGAAGCGCTGAAGCGTTACCCTGAAGTGAATGCCTCTATTGATGGCGAAGATGTGGTTTACCACAACTATTTCGATGTCAGCATTGCGGTTTCGACTCCGCGTGGTCTGGTTACGCCAGTGCTGCGTGATGTGGATGCGCTGGGCATGGCCGACATTGAAAAACGTATCAAAGATCTGGCCGTGAAAGGCCGTGACGGCAAACTGACGGTTGAAGAGCTGCTGGGCGGTAACTTCACGATTACCAACGGCGGCGTCTTTGGTTCTCTGATGTCTACCCCGATCATCAACCCACCGCAGAGTGCGATTCTGGGTATGCACGCCATTAAAGATCGCCCAATGGCGGTGGATGGTCAGGTCGTTATTCTGCCGATGATGTATCTGGCGCTGTCTTACGATCACCGTTTGGTTGACGGCCGTGAATCCGTTGGCTTCCTGGTGACGGTGAAAGAGATGCTGGAAGATCCGGCACGTCTGCTGTTAGACGTGTAGTCCGACAGATAGACGTTTGATCTCGGGCGGATAACCCTGACGGTTCCCGCCCGAAGCGATATACCAGATTAAGTGCTATGCAGGTCGCTTTTTCAGCGGCGTTATCCAAATATATCAGAGAGTTATTGGCGTTTTTCGCTACCGAAAGAGTCGGTGAAGAAAAACCGCCTGCCGACTTATCTCCAAACCTAAATGGATAGAACATCATGAATTTACACGAGTATCAGGCAAAACAACTCTTTGCTCGATATGGTTTACCGGCACCGACCGGCTATGCCTGTACCACACCGCGTGAAGCGGAAGAAGCCGCGTCTAAAATTGGTGCGGGTCCGTGGGTCGTAAAATGTCAGGTTCACGCAGGCGGTCGCGGTAAAGCGGGCGGCGTTAAAGTCGTCAGTAACAAAGAAGATATCCGCGCCTTTGCTGAAAACTGGTTAGGCTAAAAACTCGTTACTTATCAAACTGACGCACAGGGTCAACCGGTTCATCAAATTCTGGTTGAAGCGGCAACAGATATCGACAAAGAGCTTTATCTGGGTGCAGTTGTTGACCGTGGCACGCGTCGCGTGGTGTTCATGGCATCCACCGAAGGCGGTGTAGAAATTGAAAAAGTGGCGGAAGAGACGCCGGAACTGATCCATAAAGCGGCGATCGATCCACTGGTAGGCCCACAGCCTTATCAGGGGCGCGAACTGGCTTTCAAACTGGGCCTGAGCGGTAAGCAAGTTGCTCAATTCACCAAAATCTTCATGGGTCTGGCGACGCTGTTCCTGGAGCGCGATCTGGCACTGGTAGAAATCAACCCGCTGGTGATCACTAAGCAGGGTGATTTGGTGTGTCTGGATGGCAAACTGGGCGCGGACGGCAATGCGTTGTTCCGTCAGCCTGAGCTGCGCGAAATGCGTGACCCAAGCCAGGAAGACTCCCGTGAAGCGCATGCAGCACAGTGGGAACTGAACTATGTTGCGCTGGACGGCAATATTGGTTGTATGGTGAACGGCGCCGGTCTGGCGATGGGCACCATGGACATCGTGAAACTGCACGGCGGTTCTCCTGCAAACTTCCTTGATGTTGGCGGCGGCGCGACGAAAGAACGTGTTACCGAAGCGTTCAAAATCATCCTGTCTGATGACAAGGTAAAAGCTGTCTTTGTTAACATCTTTGGTGGCATTGTGCGTTGCGACCTGATCGCTGACGGCATCATCGGCGCGGTAGCCGAAGTGGGTGTTAACGTACCGGTTGTTGTACGTCTGGAAGGAAACAATGCGGAGCTGGGTGCCAAGAAACTGGCGGATAGCGGCCTGAATATTATCGCCGCGACCAGCCTGACGGGTGCCGCTCAGCAGGTTGTTGCAGCAGTGGAGGGTAAATAATGTCCATTCTGATTAATAAAAATACCAAAGTTATCTGTCAGGGTTTTACCGGTAGTCAGGGGACATTCCACTCTGAGCAAGCACTTGCTTACGGTACACAAATGGTCGGTGGCGTGACGCCGGGTAAAGGCGGCACGGAACATCTGGGCCTGCCCGTATTTAATACGGTGCGTGAGGCAGTAGAAGCGACGGGCGCAACCGCATCCGTTATCTACGTTCCGGCTCCGTTCTGTAAAGACTCCATTCTGGAAGCGATTGACGCAGGTATCGAGCTGATTATCTGTATCACCGAAGGTATCCCGACGCTGGATATGCTGACGGTGAAAGTCAAACTCGACCAGAGCGGCGTGCGGATGATCGGTCCGAACTGCCCAGGTGTGATCACGCCGGGTGAATGTAAGATCGGTATTATGCCTGGCCATATCCACCTGCCGGGTAAAGTGGGTATCGTTTCTCGTTCAGGTACGCTGACGTATGAAGCGGTGAAGCAAACGACCGATGCCGGGCTGGGTCAGTCCAGCTGTGTCGGTATCGGCGGTGACCCGATCCCTGGCTCTAACTTCATCGATATTCTGAAGCTGTTTGAACAGGATCCGCAGACCGAAGCCATCGTGATGATCGGCGAAATCGGTGGTACGGCGGAAGAAGAAGCGGCAGCGTACATTAAAGAACACGTGACTAAGCCAGTTGTCGGCTACATTGCGGGTGTGACGGCGCCGAAAGGCAAGCGCATGGGCCACGCTGGTGCAATCATCGCCGGTGGTAAAGGTACTGCTGACGATAAATTCGCGGCGTTAGAAGCAGCGGGTGTTAAAACCGTTCGCAGCCTGGCGGATATCGGTGATGCAGTAAAAGCGATATTAGCGCGTTAATCGATTATTTGATTAAATACTCTAGCCACCTTCGGGTGGCTTTTTTTTATTCAAATTTAGCCATTGAGGTTAATCGACGCAATTGAATTGCACATGACTTTTTCGTGGTTTTATTGGATAATTCGCGCGCCTGAAAAGGCTGATTAGTGATAAGCAGAAATGAAGAATATTTCATTGAGTTCATGTAAACAGGGAATGATTAATTAATTTGCCTTAAGGGGATGTTGTGTGAAAGGAAATATAAAAGCGCTGATGCTGGCATTATCTGTATTTACCTGCGCTGCCAGCGCGCAGTCTATTAATATTGAAGTGCTGAGTGCGACGGTTAAAGATAAAAAGATTGATGATGCGGCGGTGATTCTACAGAAGAACGGCGCGCAGTCAGTAACCGCTCGCTCTGATGCCGCTGGCCGCGTGGCGCTTAATGCACCGTTTGCGGTGGATCAGGACAGTCTGCTGATCATTAAAAAAGAAGGCTATTCCGATCTGGTAGTGAAGTGTCCGTGTGATGGAATGACTTATGCTATTAGTCCAGTAATGAAAAATCTGGATGGTATGAGAATTGTATTAACCTGGGGTGAAAGGCCTTTCGATTTAGATTCTCATCTTATTTATCCGGATAATCATATTTATTTCCAACATAAGAAAGGACGTGATGCCAATCTTGATGTTGATGATACCGATAGCTTTGGGCCGGAAACCATCACTATTGATAAAAAGCGTTTAGGTGAAAGTTATATTTATGCTGTTCATGATTATACGAACGGTGATAAAAATAATTCACCAGCACTTTCCGCAAGTAGTGCAAAAGTATTTGTCTATGTAGGGAGTTCATTAGTGCGGACGTATTCCGTACCACTGAATAAGACAGGGAATATCTGGACGGTTTTCCGTCTTAACCCTAACGGTGATTTTGAGGATATCAATGCTGTTGGCGAAGCCGATTTCTCAAAAGCGAAGGATGGTAATGCGTTGCCAATGGTGCTTAACCCGGCGCAGACAGCCACTTCAGTTACCGGAAATACCGCACTGGCAAAAACGCTCAACCGTGACGGCGAGGCTGCTTATGGACGCGGTGAACTGGAACAGGCCACGACACTGTTCCTGGCCGCGATCGAGCAGGACAGCGCATTTGGTCAGGCATACAGCAATCTGGGTTTGGCTTATCAAAAGCGGGGTAACATTGCCGAAGCTATTTGGGCTAACCGTAAAGCGATTGCGCTGGCAAACGGTAGCAATGCGGCAACCACGCGTGCCAGTTCGTACTACAACATCGCAAAAATCTACGAGAATGCGGGTCAGTTCAGTGATGCACTTCAGCATTATGAGCTTGCGAAAAGTGAGAAAAGTAACACAGTTTACGATAAGGCCATCGAACGCATGAAAGCGAAGAGGTAAATCACCGCAGTGTGCTTCGTCTCACCTTATCTGTAATCACCGCGGAGGCCTCTTGGCCTCCGCTTTTGCATGCAGCGTGACAAACCGACGGCGCACTGGGGAAGGGCAGGAGTTCACTGCCATTTGATAAGAAATACCGCGTCGTTGTCAGCAATAAAAAATAAAAATCTGACATAAAATAGAAGATAAGAAAAGCATGTGAATAATCGATAACTGAAAGTAAAAAATATATTGCTGAATTAATTTTAATTAAACCGAAAAGTCACAATGTATTAACAATAGGTGCAATAAAGAAATTAATGCAACGCATCAATCACGAGAAAAGCGCTAAATTGTTTTAGATCAAAAAACGCCTCTGGATATAATTTCTGGAATAGGCTTAAATTGCGCGAGGTCAATTATCGCCTTTCGTGTCTTTTAGCTGAAAAGTTGATTTGAAGCCAAAAACCTAGTCTGGGTCACGTAAAAACCTATTTATTGTAGGGGATTACAGGCGTAATATACGGCTACCTCCCTATGGGGTACGCTACTTGTAATACTTGTGATTTATCTTGAACTTGCTGTCGGGGTATGACTGCCCTGGTGAACGGTATTTATAGCGTTTGTTACAGCCTGTGTTAAAGCAATTCTTGTTGTGTTCTTTTTGGGTGTAATGGCCGGATGTTTGGCAGCTTGTCAGCGTTTGCAAGCTAATCCCTTCCTGCGAGGAGCAAGGAGTCAAAATGTTTGATGTAGTCGAACTGTCACGTTTACAGTTTGCCTTAACTGCAATGTACCATTTTCTATTCGTACCATTAACGCTGGGGATGGCGTTTTTGCTGGCGATTATGGAAACGGTATATGTGCTGTCTGGCAAACAAATCTATAAAGATATGACCAAATTCTGGGGCAAGTTATTCGCTATTAACTTCGCTCTGGGGGTCGCTACCGGATTGACCATGGAGTTTCAATTCGGGACCAACTGGTCATATTTCTCTCACTACGTCGGGGATATTTTCGGCGCGCCGTTGGCGATTGAAGGCCTGATGGCATTCTTCCTGGAATCGACCTTTGTTGGCTTGTTCTTCTTCGGCTGGGACCGTTTAGGAAAAGTACAGCATATGGCCGTTACCTGGCTGGTCGCGCTGGGCTCCAACTTCTCCGCACTGTGGATCCTGGTTGCCAATGGCTGGATGCAGAACCCCATCGCATCGGATTTCAATTTCGAAACCATGCGTATGGAAATGGTGAGCTTCGCCGATCTGGTGCTGAACCCGGTTGCTCAGGTGAAATTCGTTCACACGGTGGCTGCAGGTTACTGTACGGGCGCGATGTTCATTCTGGGTATCAGTTCTTACTATCTGCTGAAAGGCCGTGATATTGCGTTTGCCAAGCGTTCATTCGCTATCGCAGCAAGCTTCGGTCTGGCTTCTGTTCTGTCCGTTATCGTTCTGGGTGATGAATCCGGTTATGAAATGGGTGACGTGCAGAAAACCAAGCTGGCAGCGATTGAAGCCGAATGGGAAACCCAGCCGGCTCCGGCATCCTTTACGCTGATTGGCATCCCGAACCAGGATACGATGGAAAATAACTATGCCATCAAAATCCCTTATGCTCTGGGACTCATTGCCACACGTTCTACTGACAAAGAAGTCACGGGTCTGAAAGAACTGATGGCGATGCATGAAGTGCGTATTCGCAATGGTATGAAAGCTTACCAGTTGCTGGAAGAACTACGCGCGGGTAATACCGATCCAGCAGTAAAAGAAGCATTCGATCAGTCTAAGCAGGATCTGGGCTATGGTCTGCTGCTGAAACGCTATACTCCGAAAGTCTCTGACGCGACAGAAACGCAGATTAAACAAGCGGTTAAGGATTCTATCCCACGCGTTGCGCCGCTGTACTTCTCTTTCCGTATCATGGTGGGCTGCGGCATTCTGATGCTGCTGATCATCGGCCTGTCTTTCTGGACCGTTCTGCGTGACAAAATTGGTCAGAAACGCTGGCTGCACCGCGTTGCACTGTATGGTATTCCGCTGCCGTGGATCGCTATTGAAGCAGGCTGGTTTGTGGCTGAATACGGCCGTCAACCGTGGGCCATCGGTGAAATTCTGCCAACGGCTGTCGCTACATCATCGCTGACAGCAGGAGACATTCTGTTCTCAATGGCGCTGATCTGTGGTCTGTATACGCTCTTCCTGGTTGCAGAAATGTATCTGATGTTCAAATACGCACGTCTGGGGCCGAGCAGCCTGAGAACAGGGCGCTACCATTTTGAACAACCTATAGCGGCTGCGCAGGAAGCACGGTAAACAGGAGTCCACTATGTTTGAATATGAAGTCTTACGTTTTATCTGGTGGCTGTTGATCGGTATTTTGCTGATTGGCTTCGCTATCACTGATGGTTTTGATATGGGCGTGGGCATTCTGGTGCGTCTGATGGGACGTGGCGATACCGAACGTCGTGTCATGATTAACAGCATTGCGCCACACTGGGACGGTAACCAGGTCTGGTTGATCACCGCAGGTGGCGCGCTGTTTGCTGCCTGGCCGATGGTCTACGCCGCTGCGTTCTCCGGTTTCTACATTGCCATGATTCTGGTGCTGGCCTCATTGTTCTTCCGTCCTGTCGGCTTCGATTACCGTTCAAAAATCGAAGACCCTCGCTGGCGTGGCATGTGGGACTGGGGCATCTTCATCGGTAGCTTTGTTCCGCCGGTTGTTATTGGCGTTGCGTTTGGCAACCTGTTGCAGGGTGTGCCGTTCCACGTCGATGAATATCTGCGTCTGTACTACACCGGAAACTTCTTCCAACTGCTGAATCCGTTTGGTCTGTTGGCGGGTGTGGTGAGTCTGACGATGATTCTTGCTCAGGGTGCAACCTACCTGATGATGCGGACTACGGGCGATCTGCACGTGCGTTCCAAATCTGCCGCGCAGATTTCCGCTCTGGTGATGATGGTGACATTTGCTCTGGCTGGCGTATGGGTTGTTTACGGTATTGATGGTTACGTCGTGACGTCTGCGATTAACACCGCCGCTGAATCTAACCCACTGCGTAAAGAAGTCGTTCATCAGGCGGGTGCCTGGCTGATCAACTTCAATAATCATCCGATCTTGTGGGCGATTCCTGCTCTGGGCGTAGTATTGCCTGTGCTGACTACCCTTATGGCGCGCGCAGAAAAAGGTGCATGGGCATTCCTGTTCTCTTCTCTGACGATTGCTTGTGTGATTCTGACTGCAGGGATCGCCATGTTCCCGTTCATCATGCCGTCAGTGACCGTGCCTAACGTCAGCTTGACGATATGGGATGCGACGTCGAGCCTGCTGACGCTGAAAGTGATGACCGTGGTTGCGATTATTTTCGTTCCTATCGTGCTTTCTTATACCGCATGGTGTTACTACAAGATGTTCGGTCGCATTACCAAAGAGCAGATTGAGCAAAACACTCACTCTATGTACTAAGTAAGGAGCTTAATTTATGTGGTATTTTGCCTGGATACTCGGAACGCTTCTTGCTTGCTCACTGGGGATTATTACGGCCCTGGCGCTTGAGCAGAGTGAGGCAAGCAAAGCGGCTGAAGAAGATAAGCAATGAGTGATCTGGTCGATAAACTCTATCGCCTGATGGATAAGAGCCCGATAAGGGCTCTTTCCCTTATCATGGCGTTGCTGCTGGCGGGCTGTGTATTCTGGGATCCGACGCGCTTCGCGGCGCGCACCAGTGAACTCGCGGTTTGGCAGGGGCTGCTGCTGATTTGGGCCGTTTGCGCTGGCGTTGTTCACGGCGTTGGTTTTCGTCCGCACCGCCTGCTCTGGCGCGCGTTTTTCGCACCACTTCCCGCCTTTGTGATCCTGTGCGCAGGATTGTACTATTTCTTCGGTTAAAATAGTCTCCTATTCCATTTAGTTATGGGTTGCTTGCAGCCCATAATTATTTTCTTTCCGCTGTCACAATCCATTCCAAACCTCATTTCTCTTGCGTATAGTAGCGAGGTTTAATGCATTACCGGGATGTAGAGTGAGTAATTCGTTGTTTCGCTGGCCAGTTCGAGTCTACTTTGAAGACACTGATGCAGGTGGCGTTGTCTACCATGCGCGCTATGTTGCCTTTTATGAAAGGGCAAGAACTGAGGCGTTGCGTGAGCGCAACTTTCACCAGCAAGCCTTGCTAAGTGAGCATGTCGCGTTTGCTGTTCGTCGGATGACGGTGGAGTATCTTGCTCCTGCTCGCCTCGACGACATGCTGGAAGTGCAAAGTGAGATTATCTCGCTGCGTGGCGCTTCTCTGACTTTCGCTCAGCGTATTCTCAATGCTCATGGCACCCTGCTAAGCCATGCTGAAGTTTTGATCGCATGCATCGATCCACATCAAATGAAGCCAATTGCGCTTCCTAAGTCTATTGTCGCGGAGTTCAAGCAGTGACTGACATGAACGTTTTTGATTTGTTCCTGAAGGCAAGCCTTCTGGTCAAACTAATCATGCTGATTTTAATCTGTTTTTCTATCGCTTCCTGGGCGATCATTATCCAACGTACCCGAATCCTGAATTCGGCGACGCGCGAGGCTGAGGCGTTCGAAGACAAATTTTGGTCGGGCATCGAACTGTCGCGTCTCTATCAGGAGAGTCAGGGCCGTCGCGATAGCCTGACGGGCACTGAACAAATCTTCCATTCAGGTTTCAAAGAATTTGCACGGCTGCATCGTGCTAACAGTCATGCGCCGGAAGCCGTGGTGGAAGGGGCGTCCCGCGCAATGCGTATTTCGATGAACCGTGAATTGGAAACGTTGGAAACGCACATTCCTTTCTTGGGCACCGTTGGTTCTATCAGTCCGTATATCGGCCTGTTCGGTACCGTTTGGGGGATTATGCATGCCTTCATCGCGCTGGGTGCTGTAAAGCAGGCAACCCTACAGATGGTTGCCCCTGGTATTGCCGAAGCCTTGATTGCTACAGCGATCGGCCTGTTTGCAGCGATTCCTGCGGTCATGGCGTATAACCGCCTGAGCTTGCGGGTGGGCAAACTGGAGCAGAACTACGACAACTTTACCGAAGAGTTCATCGCGATCCTGCACCGTCAGGCGTTCTCCAGCGACAACAGCAAGTAATCAGGGGGGATCATGGCACGAGTACGCAGAGGCCGTCGTGAGCTGAAATCCGAGATCAACATTGTTCCGCTACTGGACGTACTGTTAGTGCTGTTGCTGATTTTTATGGCGACTGCGCCGATTATTACGCAGAGCGTCGAGGTGGATCTGCCTGATGCGACCGACTCAAAAACGGTCTCCAGCAACGACAATCCGCCTGTGATCGTAGAGGTTTCAGGTATAGGGCAATATAGTCTGGTTGTTGAGCAAAACCGTATGGAGCAACTCCCGGCAGAGCAGGTGGTTGCCGAAGCGCAATCGCGGCTGGCAACCAACCCTAAGACGGTCTTTTTGATTGGTGGCGCGAAAGATGTTCCTTATGATGAGATCATTAAAGCGTTGAATTTGTTGCATCAGGCTGGCGTAAAATCCGTTGGTTTGATGACACAACCGATTTAAATGAGCACATCACGGTAATGATCGTTAAGCCTATTTCTGGCAACACTGTTTTTGGGAATCGCTTGTGTTAAAGGCAAACGAACAAAACGATAAGCTGAAACGCGCCGTTATTATCTCGGCTGTTTTGCACGTCATACTGATTGCTTTGCTGCTTTGGAGTTCGTCGACGCAAACGATGGATGCCAGCGGGGGCGGCGGAGGCTCGTCAATTGATGCTGTGATGGTCGATCCGAGCGCAGTGGTGGAGCAGTATAACCGCCAGCAGCAGCAACAGACCGATGCGAAACGTTCTGAACAGCAGCGTCAAAAGCAGGCTGAACGGCAGGCCGAAGAGCTTCAGCAGAAGCAAGCCGCTGAGCAACAGCGGCTGAAAGAGCTGGAAAAAGAGCGTCTGCAAGCGCAGGAAGAGGCGAAAAAGCAGGCTCAGGAACAGGCAGATCAGCGTAAGCAGGCTGAAGCGGCGGCTCAGCAGGCAAAAGAACAGCAGAAGCAAGCCGAAGCTGCCGCTGCAAAAGCGAAGGCTGAAGCTGAACAGCAGGCGAAAGCCGCAGCAGACGCTAAAAAGAAAGCGGAAGACGAAGTGAAGAAACAGGCGGCTGCAGCCGCTGCTGCTAAGAAGCAGGCGGAAGAAGAGGCTAAAGAAAAAGCCGCTGAAGCTGCTAAGCAGAAGGCGGCAGAAACCGCGAAAGCGGAAGCAGCAAAGGCTGCCGCAGAGGCAGCAAAAGAAGCTGAACAGGCTAAACAAAAAGCAGCAGCCGAGGCCGCTAAGCAAAAAGCCGATGCTGAAGCAGCAAAAAAAGCAGAGGCAGCCGCAGCGGCTAAGAAAGCCGCTGATGAGAAAAAGAAAGCAGCAGCAGAAGCGGCTAAGCAGGAAAGTGCCGTTGATGATTTGCTGGGCGGTTTGGCTTCATCGAAAAATGCGCCGAAGTCTGGTGGCGGCGCGCCTGCGGGCGCAGGCAGCAATAAGAAAAGCGGTGCATCAGGTGCGGCGCTTGATAGTTATGGTGGTCAGGTGCGTTCAGCCATTCAGAGCAAGTTTTATGACTGGCAACTCTACAAAGGGCGCACCTGTACATTACGGATTAAACTGGCGCCAGATGGCTTGCTGATTGACGTCACTGCTGAAGGCGGCGATCCGGCATTGTGCCAGGCGGCTATTGCGGCTGCCAAACAGGCCAAAATACCGAAGCCACCGAGCACAGAGGTTTATGAGGCTTTCAAAAATGCGCCAATAGACTTTAAACCGCAGTAACCGGGCTGTTTACCCAATAGATTTAAGATTATTACGATGGTAAATAAACCAGGTTATGTTGTTTTGTTGACATTGGTTTGTTTTTGTTAAAATTCTGCTAATTTATCGTAGACTTCGCGTCTGGATAAGGGAGATGAGATGAAGCATGTACTGAAAGTTGCAGTAAGCTTTTTAATGCTGTGGGCAGCGGCGCTGCACGCGGAAGTACGTATAGAGATTACCCAAGGGGTAGACTCTGCGCGCCCTATTGGTGTAGTCCCGTTCAAATGGGCGGGGCCGGGCGCTGCGCCTGAAGACGTAGGCGGCATCGTGGGTGCTGATTTACGTAACAGCGGTAAATTTAATCCGATCGATGCAAACCGCATGCCGCAGCAGCCTGCGACGGCATCTGAAGTCACGCCTGCTGCATGGACAGCACTGGGTATTGATGCGGTTGTGGTTGGCCAGGTTCAACCGAGCGCCGATGGCAGCTATCTGGTTTCCTACCAGCTCGTCGATACCTCGGGTAACCCTGGTAACGTTCTGGCTCAGAACCAGTTCAAAGTCACCAAGCAATGGTTGCGTTATGCTGCGCACACGGCCAGTGATGAAGTGTTTGAGAAGCTGAGCGGCATCAAAGGGGCATTCCGTACCCGTATCGCTTACGTTGTTCAGACCAACGGCGGTCAGTTCCCTTATGAACTGCGCGTTGCGGACTATGACGGTTACAACCAGTTTGTTGTTCACCGTTCACCACAGCCGCTGATGTCTCCGGCCTGGTCTGCTGACGGTAGCAAACTCGCTTATGTCACGTTTGAAAGTGGCCGCTCTGCGCTGGTTATCCAGACGCTGGCAAATGGTGCAATCCGTCAGGTTGCTTCCTTCCCACGTCATAACGGTGCGCCTTCTTTCTCTCCTGATGGCAGCAAACTGGCATTCGCGCTCTCCAAGAGCGGTAGCCTGAACCTGTATGTAATGAATCTGGGATCTGGGCAAATCAGCCAGGTGACGGATGGCCGTAGCAATAATACGGAGCCAACGTGGTTCCCTGACAGCCAGACCTTGGCCTATACTTCAGACCAGGCTGGTCGTCCTCAGGTTTACAAAGTTAATGCTAACGGCGGTGCACCACAGCGTCTGACCTGGGAAGGTGCCCAGAATCAGGATGCTGACGTGAGCGCCGACGGGAAATTTTTGGTAACGGTTGGCTCTAATGGTGGAGCTCAGCATATTTCCAAACTGGATCTGGTAACGGGTGCCGTACAAGTATTAACGGACACGTTCCTGGACGAAACGCCAAGTATCGCACCGAATGGCACGATGGTGATCTACAGCTCTAAACAAGGGCTGGGGTCAGTGCTACAGCTGGTTTCGACAGATGGGCGTTTCAAAGCGCGTCTTCCGGCTACTGATGGACAGGTTAAATTCCCTGCCTGGTCGCCGTATCTATAAGTACAGATATGTACAATAAACTCGTCAAAGGACATAAGAAATGCAATTCAATAAAGTGCTGAAAGGCCTGATGTTGGCTCTGCCGGTACTGGCAGTGGCCGCTTGTAGCTC
This sequence comes from Pectobacterium sp. PL152, assembly GCA_021907015.1. Lineage (GTDB taxonomy): Bacteria > Pseudomonadota > Gammaproteobacteria > Enterobacterales > Enterobacteriaceae > Pectobacterium. The sequence goes on from CP091064.1 coordinate 4,070,746, forward strand.
CAACAAGAATGCGGACAATGACCAATCTTCCATGGGTGCTGGTAACAACGGCATGATGGACGGCGGCAACATGTCTTCTTCTGAGCAAGCTCGTTTGCAGATGCAAGAATTACAGCGCAACAACATCGTTTACTTCGGTCTGGACAAGTACGATGTGAGCTCTGAATTCGCTCAGATGCTGGACGCCCACGCTGCATTCCTGCGTAGCAACCCGTCTTACAAAGTGACTATCGAAGGTCACGCGGACGAACGCGGTACGCCAGAATACAACATCGCTCTGGGTGAGCGTCGTGCCAATGCGGTACAAATGTACCTGCAGGGTAAAGGCGTTTCTTCCGATCAGATCTCTATCGTTTCTTACGGTAAAGAGAAACCAGCTGTTCTCGGTCATGACGAAGCGGCATATGCCAAAAACCGTCGTGCCGTTCTGGTATATTAAGAGAATCGCATGAGCAGTAACTTCAGACGTCACTTGTTGGGTCTGTCGTTACTGGTTGGCGTAGCGGTCCCATGGGCCGCTACTGCCCAAGCGCCAATCAGTAATGTCGGCTCAGGCTCGGTCGAAGACCGTGTCACTCAATTGGAGCGTATTTCTAACGCTCACAGTCAGCTTTTAACCCAACTTCAGCAACAGATCTCTGATAATCAGCGTGATATTGATAGCCTCCGTGGGCAGATTCAGGAAAGTCAGTATCAGTTGAATCAGGTTGTTGAACGGCAGAAGCAGATCTATCAGCAGATTGATGGATTAAGTTCGCAATCATCTTCTACACCGACGACAGATGGCACACCTGCCGCTGCTGCGGGTACTGACACCGGTGCGGCCAATACGGCGGCACCGGCCAGTACGGGTGATGCGAATACTGATTACAATGCTGCTGTCGCGCTCGTACTGGAGAAAAAACAGTACGATCAGGCGATCAGCGCATTTCAGGCATTCGTCAAGAAGTACCCCGATTCAACGTATCAACCTAATGCTAACTATTGGCTTGGTCAGTTGAATTACAACAAGGGGAAAAAGGACGATGCGGCGTACTATTTCGCCAACGTTGTTAAAAATTATCCCAAGTCACCAAAAAGTTCCGAAGCCTTGCTGAAGGTTGGGGTGATCATGCAGGAAAAAGGTCAGGCGGATAAAGCCAAGGCCGTTTACCAGCAAGTTGTAAAAATGTACCCCAATACAGAAAGTGCAAAGCAGGCGCAAAAGCGTTTGGCTGGATCGTAATACCGTATTAATTGGCACAAAAATTGCGCAGCATGAGTGGTTTTTGTGCCTAAACGTCTTAAGAGTAAGCAATCAAACAGTTTTTTAAGAAAATAGGTTGCGCTGAAAATTTAAATCAGTAATATGTGCCGCCGTTGCCAAGGCAAACAGCAAAACGCTAAAGCAGCATGAAATTGGGTCGTTAGCTCAGTCGGTAGAGCAGTTGACTTTTAATCAATTGGTCGCAGGTTCGAATCCTGCACGACCCACCAATTTCAAGAGTAATATCAGTACGTAGTTCCGCATTGCGGGTCGTTAGCTCAGTCGGTAGAGCAGTTGACTTTTAATCAATTGGTCGCAGGTTCGAATCCTGCACGACCCACCATTTCAGCAGTAGCATTCCTTTCTCGAATAAATTCATTTTAAGTCATATATCGCACGTGTCGTGTAGGTGAGACAAAGCCATTGAAAATGGTTTTGAACAACGCTTGCGTTGGCCCTACAAGGGTGAGTCTTAGAATAAGACGAATAACCTGCGCTCAGGTTCGAGCCGAGCGAAGCGAGACAGCAACGCGTTAGCGTTGACCCCGGAGGGCGAGTCCGAAGGACGAGTCATCCAGCACGACCCACCATTTCAGCAGTAGTATCCCTTCCTCAAATAAGTCCACTTTAAGCCACATAGCACGTGTCATATCGATACGATAAAACTCATTATCATTCCCTGCTTGTTCAGGCTTTGGAGTATATTAGGCGTTTACCCCTCTCCATGGACTATATAACCCGTCAGGAACTGTTTTCTAATCCTATCGAGCGGGATGGAGTCATTGCCACAGGGAAGCGCGTGTAGCCCTGTTTAGGAAGATATATGATTGGTCCTTTGATTAATGGTGCTGCTATCTTGATTGGTAGTGGCTTGGGCATTGTTTTGCGTCGCTTTATCCCTCAACGTTTGCAAGATGGCCTTCCGCCAGCGTTTGCGATGGTGTCGATTGCAATGGGGATCACGCTGGTGGTTAAAGTCCAGCAGTTGCCTGCGGTGGCGTTGGCTATCGTGATTGGCGTGGCGTTAGGCGAGCTGCTCCGCATGGAGTCTGGTGTGCAGTGGGCTGGTACGATGATTCAGAGGGCGCTAAACCGCGTACTGCCTGCACAAGAGCACCGCTTGCCGCAGGATGTCTACACTCAGAACTTTACTGCATTAATCGTTCTGTTTTGTGCCAGCGGCACCGGTGTGGTGGGCGCATTGACGGAAGGATTAACCGGTGATTATCAACTGCTGATCATCAAATCTGCTTTGGATATTTTTACCGCGCTGATTTTTTCCATCACGCTGGGTCTTGCTGTGATGTCGATTGCGATACCACAGGTTATTGTCCAGGCGCTGCTGTTCTTCTCTGCCAAATTGATTATGCCCTTTATGACCGATATCACGATGGGTGACTTTTCTGCCTGTGGTGGCATTATCATGATTGCGGTAGGGCTGAGGATCGCGCAGATCAAATCCTTTGCGGTGGTTAACTTCCTGCCTGCTTTGGTTCTGGTTATACCTATCTCTCTGTACTGGCATCGCCTCTTTGCCTAAAGGGCGACGCCTGATTAGCGGCTGACGATTGAGGGCATGTCGCCGCTAAAAATTTGTGTGACTTCCTGGTCGGTCAGCGGCACATTTTTGCTACAGACATAAATATGCTTTCCTTGCGGGCTGATGCTCTTGGCTAGCTCTATGTAGCTGGCAAATTCGACCTGGCTGTGTCCGCCTTCATTCATTTCCATGGCATGAATGATGACATTGTGCGAGGAGAACAAATTAATCAACCGCTTGGCTGCCACCTTGCGCGTGAGTCGATCCAATAGTTTCATCGCCGGAATCATTTGACCGAGCAGTAAGCGTGTGGTGGTAAAAGGCGTTGCTGACGTCTCTGTCACCTCTTGTTTTGTCTCCACGTTTCTGACGGTCAGGGTATCGCGATATATTCTGATATAGAGGCTGGCCATGCCATTTCTCTCCTTGTCTCTCTTCTACGTCGCTTTTCGACAAGCAATACCATTCACACATTGGATATCACTATTTTAAGCATATTAAACAAAATGGTCAGTTTTCTGGAAAAACATCGCGACTTTGGGGCGTTTTTCGGTATTTTGTTTAGGATAAAAACTCCGATGCTGGTGGTAAACCAGTATTAGGTGTTACAACCCGAGTTGTCATCGTGGAAATCCATATGAGTACCCTTTTTGATAGCAATGAGACCATTTATCCGTTTCCGCCGAAACCGAAGCCATTATCGGCTGAGGCGAAGCAGCACTATCGTAGCAGGATAAAAACACTGCTGCGGGAAAGAAACGCCGTCATGGTAGCGCACTACTATACCGATCCTGAAATTCAGGCGTTGGCAGAGGAAACCGGTGGCTGCGTGGCGGACTCGCTGGAAATGGCGCGGTTCGGCAGCACCCATTCAGCCTCGACGCTGCTGGTAGCGGGTGTTCGCTTTATGGGGGAAACAGCCAAGATACTCAATCCAGAAAAGACGATTCTGATGCCCACGCTGGAAGCAGAATGCTCGCTCGATCTCGGTTGCCCCGTTGATGAATTTAGCCGCTTTTGCGATGCACACCCGGATCGCACAGTGGTGGTGTATGCCAATACCTCTGCGGCGGTAAAAGCGCGTGCCGATTGGGTGGTCACATCCAGTATCGCGGTGGAGTTGATCGAGCATCTGGATAGCCTGGGAGAAAAGATTATCTGGGCACCGGACCGTCATCTGGGAAGCTATGTACAAAAGCAGACAGGGGCGGATGTACTGTGCTGGCAAGGCGCGTGCATTGTGCATGACGAATTTAAAACGCAGGCGCTGAAGCGCATGAAGATCCTGTACCCGGATGCGGCAATCCTGGTCCATCCAGAATCGCCGCAAAGCGTGGTAGAGATGGCTGACGCCGTTGGGTCGACCAGCCAACTGATTCAGGCGGCGAAAACGCTGCCGCAGCGCGAACTGATTGTGGCGACCGATCGCGGTATTTTCTACAAGATGCAGCAGGCTTGCCCGGATAAAACGTTGCTGGAAGCGCCGACAGCGGGTGAAGGGGCGACCTGCCGCAGCTGTGCGCACTGCCCGTGGATGGCGATGAATGGGCTGGAAGCGATTGCTAACGGCCTGGAACAAGGGGGACGCGCTCATGAGATTCATGTTGATGCCGCTCTGCGAGAAGGCGCGCTAATCCCGCTGAATCGCATGCTGGATTTTGCGGCGTCACTAAAATTGCGTGTGAAAGGGAATGCCTGACGGCGAATCAGGCATCTCGATATACCCTAAATAATTCGAGTTTCAGGACAAAAACGGCAAAGCGTTTTTGAACAGCGCTTGCGCTGGCCCCGAAGGGGTGAGGCCTAGGCCGAATAACGCGGCAAGGGAAGGACAAATTCGTCGGGAACGAATTTGACCAGCCAACAGCTGGCCTCCGGTGAGAGACAGGATGTCTCTCCCTCATCCCGATGAGCTTACTCAGGTAAGTGATTCGTGTGACAAATCTGCCGGGAGCAGATTTGAACGCTGCTTGCAGCGGCCCTTCAGGGCGAGGCCCACGACGGGCCGAGTATTTGAACTCAGCCAACGCACATGCAACTTGAAGTATGACGGGTATAGACATTTCTTACAATAATTGAGACAGGGTGGTGAGATGGATTTTTTTAGTACCAGCAACATTTTAATTCATATTCCTTTGGGGGAAGGGGGATACGATCTTTCCTGGATTGAGGCGATCGGTACGCTGTTTGGCCTGCTGTGTATTTGGTTCGCGAGTCAGGAAAAAACCATCAACTATCTGTTTGGGTTGATTAACGTCACGCTGTTCGCCGTGATCTTTTTCCAGATTCAGCTCTATGCCAGCCTGTTGCTGCAAATCTTCTTTTTTGCCGCCAATATTTATGGCTGGTATGCCTGGACGCGCAAGACGGACTCGCAGGAAGTGGAACTGCGCATCCGCTGGCTGCCAGTGCAGAAGCTGATTGGCTGGTCGGTGGCGTGTGTTGTCGTGATTGGCTTGATGACGTTCTACATTGATGCGGTGTTTGCCGTGCTGACGCGTATTGCCGTTTCCGGTATGCAGGGGCTGGGGCTGTCAGTACAGATGCCGACCCTCCAGCCGGATGCGTTCCCATTCTGGGATTCCACCATGATGGTGTTGTCGATCGTCGCGATGATCCTGATGACGCGTAAATACGTCGAAAACTGGCTGCTGTGGGTGGTGATTGATGTGATAAGCGTGGTGATTTTTGCTTATCAGGGCGTCTACGCGATGGCAGTCGAGTACGCCATCCTGACGCTAATCGCCCTGAACGGCTCCTGGCTATGGATTAAGAGCGCACAGGAAAACCGCATTAACGCGGTTTCACACGGGGTGTAATCCAAACTTAATGCTTGTGGTGGTGACCTTCAGCCTCATTCTTTTCACCATAATGAATAGCCGAATGATGGCTTTCCTGGTGGTGGAAAGCGCAGTGGTCATCATCACAGCGTTGATATTCCATCTGTACCGTTGCGTGTTCAATCTGATAGTTCTGCAGTAAATATTCCTGAATACGTCTTAACAACGCATCATGATCGTGAGGCGGAACCACCTGCGCATGCAGTGTCATCATCGGCTTTTCGCCCACCTGCCATAAATGAACGTGGTGGATATTTCTGACTTCGGGAATATTCAGCGTCAGATCTTTCTGTAGAACCTCAACGCTAAGCTGGTTAGGTGTGCCTTCCAGCAATTCGTGAATGCTTTCTTTCAATAGCGCCCACGCACTGCGCAGTACCAGACACGATACCAAAATAGAAAGAATCGGGTCGATAGGCGTCCAGTTGGTATAAAGGATGATCACGGCAGCGGCAATCGCGCCGACGGAGCCGAGCAGGTCGCCCAGCACATGCAGCGCCGCCGCGCGGACGTTAATATTTTTCTCCTCGCTACCGTGATGTAATAGCCAAAACGCCACGATGTTTGCCAGTAACCCGGCGATGGCGACAAGTAGCATAGGCACGCCAGCAACGGGCTGTGGCTCATAGAAGCGTTGGATGGCTTCCCAACAGATGAACGCGGTGATCAGTATCAGTGTCAGTGCGTTCACAAAAGCGGCGAGGGTCGTGAGTCGCAAATAGCCGAAGGTATGGCGGGCATTGGGCTTACGCTGTGCAAAACGCACGGCGACAAGCGCGACGAACAGCGCGGCGGCGTCCGTCAGCATATGCCCCGCATCGGCGAGCAGGGCGAGGGAGCCGGACAACAGGCCGCCAATAACTTCGGCCACCATAAACGTGGCGGTAATGATAAACGCGGCCAGCAGGCGTTTACTGTTGCCTGATTCTGCGTGGCTGTGGTTATGTGCCATAGATCACCCTGAGCAGCGGTTTTATTCCACTTTACTGAAATCCGCAGAGAAAACCTATTCTGCGGTTCACTGACCTGTTGGTTGTGCGATTTCTGGTGAAAATAGGACGGATGCGCCATCTGAGAGCATTTGATCGCGTAAATCCCGTTGATTTCAGCGCCCTGATAACACCAGCTTGACATATAATAATCAATCTTCAATATGAAACATCCCGTTTCTCAGGCTACCCGTATAGGCGGGATGGCGCGTATTGGATGGGGTTAACATACCGTTTCGGAACCGATGGATTTATTTATGAATTACCAAAATGATGATTTAAGAATTAAAGAGATTAATGAACTTTTGCCGCCGGTTGCTTTGTTAGAAAAGTTTCCAGCCACGGAGAAGGCAGCGGAAACGGTATCGTTCGCGCGTACTGCCATCCATAAAATTCTCAACGGCAATGACGATCGCCTGCTGGTGGTGATTGGTCCTTGCTCGATCCACGACACGAAAGCGGCAAAAGAGTACGCCGCGCGTTTGCTGGCGCTGCGTGATGAACTGAGCGACGATCTGGAAGTGGTGATGCGGGTTTATTTTGAAAAACCCCGCACCACGATTGGCTGGAAAGGGCTCATCAACGATCCGCACATGGACAATAGCTTCCAGATCAACGATGGCCTGCGTATTGCACGCCAGCTGTTGCTGGAAATTAACGACACCGGTTTGCCAGCGGCGGGTGAATTTCTGGACATGATCACCCCGCAATACCTGGCGGATTTGATGAGCTGGGGCGCTATCGGCGCACGTACGACAGAATCCCAGGTACACCGTGAATTAGCGTCTGGCCTGTCATGCCCTGTTGGCTTTAAAAATGGTACCGACGGCACCATCAAGGTCGCGATTGATGCGATTAACGCCGCCAGCGCACCGCACTGTTTCCTGTCTGTGACCAAATGGGGCCATTCGGCTATCGTGAACACCAGCGGTAACAACGATTGCCACATCATTCTGCGCGGTGGTAAAACGCCGAACTACAGCGCTGAACACGTTAAAGACGTGAAGGTTGGCTTGGAAAAAGCGGGCCTGACACCGCAGGTCATGATCGATTTCAGCCATGCGAACAGCAGCAAGCAGTTCAAAAAGCAGATGGATGTCTGTACTGACGTCAGTGGGCAGATCGCTCAGGGCGACAAAGCGATTATGGGCGTGATGGTAGAAAGCCATCTGGTTGAAGGCAACCAAAGTCTGGAAAGCGGTGAACCGTTGGTTTATGGCCGTAGCGTAACTGACGCGTGTATTGGCTGGGAAGACACGGAATCCCTGCTGCGTCAGTTAGCGTCTGCGGTACGCGAACGCCGCAGCAAGTAGTATCGAATGGCGTGCTAGCTGGCGCGCCATAGAACATAAATAAAAAACCCGGCACAGGCCGGGTTTTTCTCATTCAGCGGTAAATTACTTCGCTTTACCCTGATTTGCTACTGCAGCAGCTTTTGCAGCGATTTCGTCTGCGTTGCCCAGGTAGTAACGTTTGATTGGCTTGAAGTTCTCGTCGAACTCATAAACCAACGGCACGCCAGTTGGAATATTCAGTTCCAGAATTTCGTCTTCGCCCATGTTGTCCAGGTATTTCACCAGTGCACGCAGTGAGTTACCGTGAGCCGCGATGATAACGCGCTCGCCGCTCTTGATGCGTGGCAGGATGGTTTCATTCCAGTAAGGCACAACACGTTCGATGGTCAGCGCCAGGCTTTCAGTCAGCGGCAGCTCTTTGTCGCTCAGAGAAGCGTAACGCGGATCGTGGCCAGGGAAACGTTCGTCATCACGCGTCAACTCTGGAGGCGTAATTGCGAAACCACGACGCCATTGTTTAACCTGCTCGTCACCGTATTTCTCAGCGGTTTCGGCTTTGTTCAGACCCTGCAGCGCACCGTAGTGGCGCTCGTTCAGTTTCCAGGATTTTTCAACTGGCAACCAGGCTTGATCCAGCTCGTCCAGTACGTTCCACAGTGTGTGAATGGCACGTTTCAGCACGGAGGTATACGCGAAATCAAAGGCAAAACCTTCGTCTTTCAGCAGCTGACCTGCGGCTTTGGCTTCTGAACGGCCTTTGTCGGACAGATCGACATCGTACCAGCCCGTGAAGCGGTTTTCGTTGTTCCACTGGCTCTCACCGTGTCTTACCAGTACCAGCTTAGTTACAGCCATAGCTAAACTCCTTCCTATCCTAAGATTTCTGTGATAACTGATTTCATTATAGGGGCGGAGAACGGTTATCGGCAATCGATAGTCGATGGCAAGCGTGATTTATCCGCAGGTTATTTGCGTAAAATCACGCTCTGGCTTTACCGTTTCAGCAAACCGGATTCCCCCTTGTGCAATAGCAGATAAACCGCAGGGATCACTAGCATAGACAGCAGGGGCGCGCTCACCATCCCGCCGATCATCGGTGCAGCGATCCGCTGCATGATTTCAGACCCGCTGCCTCCACCCCACATAATGGGGAGTAACCCAGCCATAATCGTCGCTACGGTCATCATTTTTGGCCGTACGCGCAGAACCGCCCCTTCGTGGATGGCATCCATTAACTGCTGGCGCGACAGCGCCTGACCGGCCACACGGTGTTTCTCCACCGCATGATTGAGGTACAGCAGCATAATGACGCCAAACTCCGCCGAGACACCCGCCAGTGCAATAAAGCCCACAGCACCGGCTACAGAAAGATTATAGCCAAGGATATAGAGCAGCCAGACGCCGCCAATCAGCGCGAACGGCAGCGTTGCCATAATCAGCAAGGCGTCCTTGATGCGGTTGAAGGTCACGTACAACAGCACAAAAATGATCAGCAACGTAAAAGGCACGACGACTTTCATTTTTTCCGTGGCGCGTTCCAGATACTCAAATTGACCGGACCAGCTCAGCGAAACCCCTTCCGGCAGCGTGACCTGCTGGGCAACGGCCTGTTGCATGTCTTCAACGGCGGATTTCAGATCACGGCCGCGCAGGTCGACATAAATCCAGTCCGACAGACGACTGTTCTCGCTTTTCAGCATCGGTGGCCCTTCGCTGACGCGAATATCAGCCAGTTCTGCCAGCGCCACTCTGCTGCCGTTTGCCGTCACGATGGGCAGGTCGCGCAATTTTTGTAGCGAATCACGTAATTCACGCGGGTAACGGATATTGATGGGGTAACGCTGGCGGCCTTCAATGGTTTCACCGATGTTCTGCCCGCCGATGAGCGTCGCGACCACCGACTGAAGCTCTTCGACGGATACGCCGTAGCGTGCGGCGCGTTGCCGGTCGATATCAATATCGATATAGCGCCCGCCCGCTAACCGTTCCGCCAGCGCAGAGGTCACGCCAGGAACCTGTTTGACCACCTGTTCGATTTGCTCGGCGGTGCGTTCGATGTCTGCCAGATTATTGCCGTTGACCTTGATGCCCACCGGGCTTTTGATACCGGTAGCCAACATGTCCAGCCGGTTGCGAATCGGTGGCACCCACACGTTGGCGATACCCGGCAGGCTGACGGTGCGATCCAACTCGGCCACCAGTTTGTCCATGGTCATGCCCTCGCGCCATTGGTCGCGTGGTTTCAGCCGAATCGTACTTTCCAGCATGGTGAGCGGGGCGGGGTCGGTTGCTGTTTCGGCACGACCGGCCTTACCAAAAACCGATTCAACTTCGGGCACGGTTTTAATCAGCCGATCCGTTTGTTGTAGCAGGCGACCCGCCTCACGCGCGGAGATGCCGGGCAGGGTCGAAGGCATATACAGCAGATCGCCTTCATCCAGCGGTGGCATAAATTCGCTGCCCAGGCGGCTTAGAGGAAAGAGCGTCAGCAGCAACAGCAGGCCGGAAACCAGCAACGTGATCTTCGGGTAGCTCAGCACTTTTTGTAGCACCGGATGATAGAGTGCAATCAGCCAACGGTTAATCGGGTTTGCCTGTTCGTCCGGTATCTTACCGCGCACGAAATACCCCATTAATACCGGAACCAGCGTAATGCCTAATCCGGCGGCGACGGCCATGGCATAGGTTTTGGTAAAGGCCAGCGGTGAAAACATGCGGCCTTCCTGCGCTTCCAGTGAGAACACGGGCACAAACGACAGCGTAATGATCAGCAGGCTGCAAAACAGCGCAGGCCCCACTTCCACCGCAGCCCGCTCCGCTAACTGCCACCATTCGTTATTCTGTGGCTGTTTGCCGGGGTTTTCATGCCGCCACTGCTCAATGACTTTATGCATGTTTTCTATCATCACAATCGCGGCATCCACCATGGCGCCGATGGCAATCGCGATACCACCCAGCGACATAATATTCGCGTTCACGCCCTGATAGCGCATGATGATAAACGCGCCCAAAATCCCCAGCGGTAGACTGATGATTGCCACCAGCGCCGAGCGGAAGTGGAACAGAAACAGTGCGCAGATGACGGCGACAACGATAAACTCTTCCAGCAGTTTGAAGCTGAGCGTGTCGATAGCATGCTCAATAAGCTGAGAGCGATCGTAAGTTGGGACGATCTCAACGCCGACTGGCAGGCTTTTTTGTATCTCCTGTAACCGAGCCTTGACGGCATGCAGCGTATTCAGCGCATTTTTGCCATAGCGCAGAACGATAATGCCGCCTGCCACTTCGCCTTCACCATTCAATTCGGCAATGCCGCGCCGCATCTCCGGCCCTTCTCTGAGCGTAGCGACATCCTGCAACAGCACAGGGATGCCGTTACGGGTGGTGATCATTACATGGTTAAAGTCTTGCGCGGTCTTCAGGTAGCCGGTGGTACGCACCATGTACTCCGCTTCGCCCAGTTCCAGCACCGAACCGCCATTTTCCTGATTCGCCGCCTGAACGGCACTGACGATCTGCTGGTGGGTGATGCCCTGCGTCCGCATACGTTCTGGATCGACGACGATCTGATATTGCTTGACCATGCCGCCCACGCTGGCGACTTCTGCCACATCAGGCACCGTTTTCAGTTCATATTTCAGCAGCCAGTCCTGAAAGCCGCGCAGGTCGGCCAGACTGTATTTACCGCTACGATCCACCAGCGCGTACTCGTAGATCCAGCCAACACCGGTGGCGTCCGGGCCAAGCGCGGTTTTGGCCTCAGCAGGCAGGCTGGATTGCACCTGACTGAGGTACTCCAGCACGCGGGAACGTGCCCAGTAGGGATCGGTTCCGTCTTCAAACAGCACATAGACGTAAGCATCACCAAACATGGAAAAGCCCCGTACTGTCTTGGCACCCGGTACGGAAAGCATGGTGGTGGTCAGCGGATAGGTCACCTGATTTTCCACCACCTGCGGCGCCTTGCCCGGATAGCTGACGCGAATGATGACCTGTACGTCAGACAGATCGGGCAGGGCATCCAGCGGCGTTTTTTGCAGAGAGATCAGTCCCCACGCCGCCATGAACAGCGCCGCCAGTAAAATCAGCAGGCGATTGTTGAGCGACCAGCGAATCACATAGGCAATCATAGATGGCCTCCGTGTCCGGCATGCGGATCGTCAGCGGGTAAAAAATGCAGGACGTGTATCCCACTGTCGTCCATGTTGAACTGGAAACTGACGGTGCTGCCGATTCCCACCCCTTGAGGCAGCCCTGACGATGGCAGCGTGAAATCCATCGTCATCGGCGACCAGTTGAGCGCCGGAACGGCTTCATGTTCAATGGTGGCCTGATTGCCATTTATCGCTTTGATCACACCCTGAGTTTGATAGCCGACGGGAGCAGCGGGTGCTGCCGATGTGTCAGTAGCAAATTGCGGCAGGGCGTTGCGCAGGCTGGCTTCGGAATCAATCAGGAACTGACCGGAGGTGACCACGCTGTCGTCAACCTTCAAGCCATCGATGATTTCGACCCAATCGCCTAGCGACGCGCCCGCAGTGACGTTACGCGGAGTGAAATGGCCATTGCCATCGCTCAGCAAGACCCGATTTTGGCTGCCGCTGACCAATAGCGCTTCCTGTGGGATTGCCAGACGCGGCTGTGCCTGAGCGTGAGAAAGTTGTACGGTGAGATACATGCCGGGTTTAAGCTGCTGCTGCGGGTTGTTGAGTACGACGCGCGCTTTTAGCGTGCGCGTGGTGCTATCCAGCACGGGCAACAGTTCGCTGATCTTGCCGTGGAAGGTTTTACCCGGCCAGGCATTGCTGGCGGCGCTGATATCGTTGCCGAGAGTGAGCTGAGCCGCCTGAGCTTCGGGGTAATCAACATCGACCCAAACCGGATTCAGGCTGGCAAGTTCAAATAACGGCTGGGCAGGGCTTAACTGCATGCCTTGCCGCACCTCAAGCTTATTCACGTAGCCGTCTTCCGGCGCGGTAATGGCGATTCGATCCTGCGGCTTGCCGCTACGCTCGACCTGACGAATAACCGTTTCCGACATGAACAGCAGTGCTAGCCGCTGGCGGGCTGATTGAGTCAGAACGTCGTCGCCCAACTGTCGTACCGCCAGATATTCACGCTGCGCCGCCGCCCAGGTCGGGTTCCACAACGTGGCGAGCGTCTCGCCTTTCTTCACCTGCTGTTGCAGTGCATTGACTGTGAGTTTTTCGACAATGCCGCCGCTGGGCGCGACCAGCGTGTGCAATCCACGCTCGTTGATCGCGACGGTGCCGTAACCCGTACTGTGGTTGGCAAGTTCGCGTATTTCCGCACGCGCTGTGCGAACGCCAAGATTTTGCTGCTGGCGGGCGCTGACGGTGATACCGCCGTCATCCTGTGCTTCATCGGCATGGCGGGGCACCAGTTCCATATCCATAAAGGGCGATTTTCCCGGCTTGTCGAAACGTTTATCCGGCACCATCGGGTCGTACCAATAGAGGACGGTACGTTCCGGCTTTGCGACAGAGGGAGCAAGTGGCGCGTGCTGTTTGCCTACCAGGTAGCCCACGCCACCCGCACTGAGGATAGCCAGCGTTATCAGGCTAAACGTCAGTGATTTTTTCGTTACGGTTTTGTTCATTGCGCAGGGCTTCCTTGTGGCGTCAGATAGCGGATGGCGGCCCAATATTGAGCCATCTCTCGGGCGGTATCCTGAACCGCGATCCGGCTTTCGAGCAGTGCCCGGCGGGCATCCAGCACGGCAGAGAGATTACTGCTGCCGGATTGATACTGAGCCTGAATCAGTTTGATACGCTGCTGTTGCAACGGAAGAATCTCGCCGTTCTGACGCTGCCAGCGTGACTGTGCGGCGTGATATTGAGCTATTAGCGTATCGAGTTGCGCCTGATGTTCTCGTTCGGTGAGCAAGACTTTGTCGCGCGCTTCCATGCTGCGAGAGACGTCCGCGGCGTAGTCCTTATCCTGACGTTTGGATGTGAACAGCGGCAGATCGACCGTCACCATCATGCCCGCCATGTCGTCGTAATTGTCTCCGCGTTTCGCGTAATAGACTTCAACATCGACATTGGGGATGGCAGCGACGGCTGACTGTGCCGAGCGAGCCTGAGCCAGCTCGGCTTCACGCTGTGCCTGCTGCATTTCTGGGTGCTGGTGAATGGCACTGCTGAGGACTGCTGGTGACGCTGGCAGGCGTTCAAAGCGGGGCAGTTCGCCGTGCACATTGATATCCGTCATGCCGGTAAGCTGCACCAAACGTGCATGCGCGATACGCGTATCCCGCTCGGCGTCGGCCAGTTTGTCCTGCATGGCTGCCAGCGTCAGACGGGCATCCAGTACGCTACTGGCTTCGCTGCCCGCCGCCACGCTTGCTTTCTGTGAGGCGACCTGTCGCTGGCTTTCATTGACCAGCGCAGTGACTTCGGCCAACGCTTTTTGCGAGAGTGCCAGATCCAGCCATGCCTGTGCCGTTTCCCGTTGCAGACGAGCACGGATACTTTCGCTATTGCTTTGCAGCGCGTCGGCTTCGACCCGGATAGCCTGCGCCTTACTATCGCGCTTACGGCTGCTGACGTAGGTTTGCATGACGCCGATGCGCTGCATCGTCATTCCTTCCCGCGTGAGGCGGCTACCGTTGTTGCCACCTAATGGCAAATTTTCGACACCAAATTTCAACTTTGGATCGGGGAGTTGCGTGGCGGAGTCGGCCATGTTCTGTAGTGCGTTAATCTGGTGTTGATTGGCGGACAGATCGGCGGAGTAGCGTTCCGCCGCCTGTAATGCCTGTTCAAGACTCAGATCTGCCGCAAAGACGGCAGCAGGCAGCCACAACAACATCGCCAGACACGCGCGCACGGCGTCGTGTTTGGATAAATTCATGATGTGCTCCGGTTAAGGCTGCTGTGGCGTAATCGCGGTCAGGGTGTAGCCGCTGTCATTCTGGAAAAAGCTGAACGTAACGGGTGTGTTGACGGGTAACGGCCTGATGTCTCCACTGGATGGCAGCGTGAAGGCCATCGTCATGGCAGGCCATTTTAGGTCGGCAATCGGGGCATGAGAGAGCGTTACGCTGTCGGCGTTCCACTGCTTAACAATCCCGGTGCTCTGATAAACCGCTGTAGTGGCAGCAGGAGTGCTATGCATCATCGCATGATGCTGGTGGTCGTTTGCCCACGCGGGAAAGGTAACGGAAGAGACAGAAAAAGCAGGCCGCTAATCAGAGCCAGATAAGTGATACGCATAAAAATAATCCCAATAAAATAATTGATAAACAAGGCATTGCGCCTACTGGCGCAGGGGTTATCAATCGCTTGGGTTATTCTCTGAATCGACAGAAGCGGATCTCAGCCGGAGGGCCTGCCGCAGGAGGTGAGAGCCAGGCATCGCACGCCTGATTAAGGGTGACAGGGTTATCCGCTAAAACCAGTTCACCACTGACCGGCAGCGCTAATAATGCCAGCGAGCCGTTATCCTGCTTAACGCTATCCGGTACGCAGTGTTTTTCGCACAGCGGCGTTTGCTGGTCGGCAGCGTAAGACGCTTTAGCCGTATGCTGAGCGTGAGATGATAGAGACTGAACATCAGCCTGTTGCAGATGTGCCTGATGCTGGATAGTGGGGGATGTCTGGCTGAGGGTCATATCACATTGGTGACCCGCGATAGCCAGTTGTGCATTCAGGAAAAGCCAGCACAGCGCCAATAGCCATCCCCATCTGCCTTTATGGCGCAGATGATGAATGAATAATGGAGACCGTGATGATGCGGACATGGCATTTCCTTTTTGGGTATTCCGGGAGTGTAAGCGTCTGAGTGGGAAGGGGGCAAGCGAGGAATGGCATAGTTTTGTAAAGCCGTTTTGTAAATTGGCAGATACTCATCTGCCAATGTTATCAATGAGTTAATTATCTTTTGCTGTTCGGTTACTGTACGAGAAACTGGTACGTGGTATCCGAGCGGTAGACTTTCCCCGGTTTCAGCCAGCAGTCGGGCTGCGGCCAGTCAGGATGATTCGGGCTGTCTGGCAGGAATTCGCTTTCCAGCGCGACGCCGGCATAGTTTTCATACTGACCACCGTCTCGCGAAGGCGTTCCGGCCAGAAAGTTGCCGCTGTAGAGCTGTAACGCAGGGGCACTGGTGAAGACGCTCATCAGCACGCGGCCATCGGATGACCACAAATTGGCAGCCGGACTTTCGCTGGAACCACAGGTGCGATGCAGTAAGTAGGCGTGATCGTAACCGCCGACGGCCATTTGATCGCTGTCGCGCAGGAAATCCTCTTCGAGCGTTTTTGGCTGGCGGAAATCCATTCCGGTAGCATTTACCGATGTCAGGTCGGCGTTGGGAATCCCCGAACTATTGACCGGTAAATAATAGTCGGCAAACAGCTGCAATTGGTGTTTACGTACGTCAGTCAGATCGCCGTCAAGGTTGAAATAGGCGTGGTTAGTCAGGCAGACAGGGCAGGCTTTCTCCACGGTCGCCTGATACGAGATTTCCAGCGAATTATGTTCGGTCAGCGCGTAGGTCACCTGTGCGTTGAGGTGCCCTGGATATCCCTGATCGCCATCCGGTGAGTGCAGTTGGTAAGTGACCTGCGTTGCATCCTGACTGACGATTCGCCAGCGGCGAGCATGGAAGCCTTCCGGGCCACCGTGCAACTGATGCTCATTCTGGTTCGGAACCAGATGAAAGGTTTCGGTCTCTCGACTGAATGTGGCTTTGGCTATGCGGTTGGCATAGCGGCCAATCGATGCGCCGAGGTAAGCGCTTTGTTGTGGATACTGCTCGGGTGATGCACAGCCCAATAGCACCTCTCGCACCTCACCCTCCGGTAACGGGATCTCACAGGAAAGCCAGGTTGCACCCCAGTCCATCAGGCACACGCGCATGCCTGCCTGATTCTGCAAGGTTGTTAATTGAAACGGCTGGCCATCGGGTGCCAGCATAGTAAGACTTTCATTCAACATGACTTGCTCCTGTAGAGGCCCGACAAGATAGAGAGCGTTGATCGATGCGTGCAATGCTGGGGAATTCAGCAGAAATGAGTTTGCTGACAAAGTTCGCCATTCTCGTTCCGTAGATGGGTTCGTCGACGGTCTGAATCAGCTCTGCTTATCTTCCCCTAATGTGTCATCTGACGTAAAAACGCCGTTAGGCTTCTTCGTAACCGTTGGGGTGGTTGGATTGCCAGCGCCAGGTGTCCTGCGCCATTTCTTGCAATGAGCGTGTGACTTTCCAGTTAAGATCGTTTGCTGCTCGTTCGGCATCTGCCCAATAAGCTGGCAGATCGCCCTGACGACGCGGGGCAAAATGGTAAGGCAGTGGTTTACCGCAAGCCTGACTAAAGGCTTCAACGACCTGCAATACACTGTAGCCTACACCGGCTCCCAGATTGTAAATGTGCACGCCAGCACGATTTTGCAGCGTGTTCATGGCGGCGATATGACCGTCAGCCAAATCGACGACATGGATGTAATCGCGTACGCCAGTGCCGTCAACGGTAGGGTAGTCATTACCGAAGATCGCCAGAGAGTCGCGACGCCCGACGGCAACCTGAGCGATGTAAGGCATCAGGTTATTGGGCACACCCTGTGGATCTTCGCCCATCTCACCCGATGGATGTGCGCCAACCGGGTTGAAATAACGCAACAGCGTAATACTCCATTCCGGCTCTGCATGCTGTAAGTCTTGCAGGATTTGCTCGACCATCAGCTTGCTACGGCCATAGGGACTGGCAGGGTGCCCCGTCGGGAAACTTTCCTGATAGGGCGTGCGCGGCTGATCGCCATAGACGGTGGCGGAGGAACTAAAAATCAGGTTTTTCACGCCTGCTTTCTTCATAGCCTCAACCAGCACAAGCGTACCGTAGACGTTATTATCATAATAACTCAGCGGTTCACGCACCGATTCCCCCACGGCTTTCAAGCCGGCAAAGTGAATGACGGAATCAATTGAATGCTTAGCGAAAATGTCGTCCAGCAGTGCGCTGTCGCGGATATCTCCCTGATAAAAAATAGGCGTTTTATCGGTTAAACGTGTAATGGTTTTAACGACGCTGGCCTTGCTGTTGCACAAGTTATCAAGAATGACGGGAGTGTGCCCGGCAGCCAACAATTGTACGCAAGTATGACTTCCTATGTAACCGCTACCACCTGTGACGAGAACGTTCATAATGACCCCTATTATCGCAATGCTGCAAAATAACATGGCTAGACGCTGAGAAAGGTGATCTGCAGCGAGAATCTGCCTTTGTTATCGATAGTTTTTCCACAAATAAGCGTAGTAAAGCGTAGGCTACAGTGTAAATGAGCCTGGCTTGCTTCCCTACATTTTATTTTGTGGTAGCGTTATCATCCTTGTTTTTAGGCGTTATTTACATAGTTCATCAATTTGGTAGCGATAGATGTCGTTGTGCGGGACAAAAGTGAGCCGGTGCGTGATGCACTCTGGCGCATCTTCAGCATGGTGAGAGACAAAGAGGAGCTGCGTTTCGCCCTCGCCAATCAGGATATCCAACCAGCGGCGCACCAGTTGGCGATTGAGCGGATCGAGCCCCTGTAGGGGTTCGTCAAGAATGAGCAGGGCGGGGTGTTTGACTAACGCGCGAGCAATCAGCGTCAGACGCTGCTGACCCCAGGAGAGCGACTGAAATGGCGTATCGGCGATCGCGCCATTAAGCCCAAGCAAGGCGAGCCACTGTTCGGTCAGGTGGCGCTGACGGTCGGAAACGGCCTGATAAATGCCGATAGAGTCAAAAAAGCCTGACAGGATAACGTTGCGCACGCTGGTGCTGACGCGGTAATCCAGATGGAAACTGCTGCTCACGTAGCCGATGTGGCGCTTGATATCCCAGATGGTTTCCCCACTGCCGCGTTTGCGGCCAAACAGCGTGAGATCGTTACTGTAGCCTTGCGGATGATCGCCAGTAATCAGACTCAGCAGCGTCGATTTTCCTGCACCATTAGGGCCGACAATCTGCCAATGTTGTCCAGGTAGCACTTCCCATGTCAGCTCATGCAGAATAGGGCGATCGTTATACTGCACTACGCCGTTACGCAGCCGAATGCGGGCCTCGTCAGCGGGAAGTGTCATGTATCGCTGCGGATCTTCCGGTTCTGGCAGCGAACTTCCCGACAGTTTTTCACTAAACGCGAGCTGAGCCACCAGCGCTTCTGAGAGGATTGTTTCACGCTCGCCGAGGCGGGTCAGCGTACAGTCTGCCAGTACACCAACATGGTTGATAAAGTCAGGGATGTCGTCAAAGCGATTGAGGATAAGCGCCAGCGTATAACCCGTACCGGCTAGTTTCCGCAGCTCATCGGCAAGCTGCTGACGCGAGGCAACGTCCAGCCCATCAAAAGGCTCATCCAGAATCAGCAAGTCGGGCTGGGGCATCAGCGCCTGACACAGCATCGCCTTACGGGTTTCCCCCGTAGAGAGGTACTTGAAACGGCGCTCCAGCAAATGCGCAATACCAAACTGGTGTGCCAGCTGTTGGCAACGCGAGGGATCGTTGAGGCTATCCTGAATCACTTCTGCCGTGGTGCGGCCAGTGTCGTCTTCACCTTCACTGAGCAGATCGGTGTTATTGCGCTGCCACTCTGTCAGAAACCAGTTTTTGTAATTGTTCAAACGACAGTCGAACGGGGCGTTGGAATCCCGTTGTTCGTTCACCACGCAATAGCGGCAGCTCGCCGGATAGCGCCCGCGCCAGCGCCGATTTACCACTTCCGTTGGCCCCGACAAAGGCCCAACACTGGTTTTCGTCGAGCGTCAGTTCGTCCAGGCGCAGCATGCGGGTGTCGCTGAGACGAAACAGCCCCTGAGTGATTTTTAACAATGACATTTTCTATCCTTCGTCAGACGGCGATAGCGCTAAAGCGACATTAACAAAGTGTGGCGATAATAACCCGGTCCGCATTGAAGCAGGCTTTCACCTCCGCTCCCTGTTGCAGCTTTTGCTGCTCAAGCAAGACATTCGGCACCATGGCACACAGGGTTTCCCCCGGTCAGCGTAATCAGAACTTCACTGTTTTCCACACCGTGCTGAATGGTCTGAATTCGCCCTGATAAAACGTTATCAACGGCGGGGGCAGCGGACGTGGCAGCGTACACATCGATCCACGGTGCTTTAATCAGTGCCAGCACCTCTTTCCCTTTCTGTAATTGCAGGCGCTCGGCGCTTTGTTGCGTAATCAGGGCGCTGATCGTTGTTTTACCATCGGCGAGTAAAAGATCCAGGTGTTGTTGCACCTGTTCTTCACCGCGTGCGAGCACGGTTCCAAAAAACTGGTTACGCGCGCTGGTTTGCAGCGAGAAACGCGCGATGGCTGCCAGTAAGCTATCCAGCGGCAACCCGTCTTCCTGCAAGACATCAAAGGCTTTTTGCTGAATCTGCGCGAGCAAATCGTACAGCTGGAGAAGACGTTCGCCGTAGCGGGTGAGCTGAGCCCCGCCACCGCCTTTGCCACCGGTCATACGTTCGACGATGGTCTGTTCGGCCAATTGATTCATCTCATTGATGGCATCCCATGCGCTTTTATAGCTAATCCCTGCCAGCTTGGCGCCCTGACTGATTGAACCGGTATGACGAATTTGCTTGAGCAATTCAATGCGCCGCGGATCGGCGAATAAACGCTGTTGGAGTTTCAGGGTGAGAAGAATTTCAGCCTGCATAGTGAGGGCACCGTTGGTGAGTTTAATTCTCTGTATTGTCGCTATTTTCTTCATCAGGGGCAAATCGCACAAATAGACGCACTATTTTCTATTACTGCGGTAGACTACGTGGCAATTACGACGATCTCGGCTTACAGTGAAATAGCGCATTTTACCCTAGATAATTCGGGTTGCGTGAAGGCGGCAATCGCGCGAATCCCCAGGAGCTTACACCAGTAAGTGACTGGGGTGAGTAAGGGCGCCAACGCACAAGCAGCTTGAAGTATGACGGGGATAGACGGGCTAAAGTAGCGGTAACCGTTGCAATAAGTGAGGTAAGCATGTTGGAGTTATTGAAGAGCCTGCTGTTTGCAGTTGCCATGGTTCCTGTGATGATGGTGATTATCATGGGCGCGATTTATTGCCTGGGCGAAGTGTTTAACGTGTTGTCCCGTATCGGCCATTCCGACGGTCAGCGCGCAAAGAATCAGCACTGATTCACGATCCTTTTCTATTTTGATGTCCGGCTTCTTGCCGGACATTTCTTTTCTACTCCCTATATACCCTAAATAATTCGAGTTTCAGGAAGGCGGCAAGAGAAGGAGTCCCGATGAGCTTACTCAGGTAAGTGATTCGGGTGAGTGAACGCAGCCAACGTACATGCAACTTGAAGTATGACGGGTAATCTACCTCTTTAAAGCGCATGACACTGCTTCATAATTCGTTATATCATTATTTACACAACGATAATTGTCAGGAGACAAGAATGAAGCAGCAATGGTTAAAATGGTTTGCCGCACTGACCCTCAGTGCAGGAATGGCGCTGCCTGCGGCAGCAGAAGATAAAGTTACCGTGTTCGCCGCCGCATCATTGACGAATGCGTTGCAGGACATTGCCACGCAATATCAGAAAGAGAAAAACGTTGCCGTCGTGGCGTCTTACGCATCCTCTTCAACACTGGCACGTCAGATTGAGCAAGGTGCGCCCGCCGATCTGTTCATCTCCGCTGACCAACAGTGGATGGACTACGCGCAGGACAAAAACCTGATGGATACCGCCACGCGTCACACGCTGCTGGGCAATGAGCTGGTGGTGATTGCGCCGAAGGCGAGTGCGCAGAAAGATCTCAACATTGACGATAAAACTGACTGGAAAAGTCTGCTGAAAGGCGGACGTCTGGCTGTTGGCGACCCGGATCATGTGCCTGCCGGCATCTATGCCAAAGAAGCGTTACAGAATCTGAAAGCCTGGGATGAACTCTCCCCGCTGATGGCGCGGGCGAACAACGTGCGTGCAGCCATGGCGCTGGTGGAACGTGAAGAAGCGCCTCTGGGCATTGTTTACGGTTCTGACGCGGTTGCCAGCGACAAAGTTAAAGTTGTCGGTACATTCCCGGCAACGAGCCATAAGCCTGTTGAATATCCGATGGCGATAGTAAGAGAACATAAAAACCCAGCGGTTACCGGTTTTTATGACTACCTGAAAACGCCGGAAGCGGCAGCCGTATTTAAACGCTATGGCTTCGCGCCACGTTAATGATGCTGAGTGATTACGAATGGCAGGCGGTTGAGCTGAGCCTCAAAGTTTCCGTTGTGGCGGTGGCATGCAGCTTGCCGTTTGGGATACTGATGGCGTGGATTTTGGTGCGCTGTCGGTTCCCCGGTAAATCGCTGTTAGATAGCATTATCCATTTACCACTGGTGTTGCCGCCAGTGGTCATTGGTTATCTGCTGCTGGTGGCGATGGGAAGACGCGGCGTAATCGGTTCCTGGCTCTATGACTGGTTCGGCTTCAGCTTTAGTTTTAGCTGGCGCGGTGCCGCATTAGCGTCGGCGATTGTCGCGTTCCCGCTGATGGTTCGAGCGATTCGGCTGTCACTGGATGCTGTCGATAAGCATCTGGAGCAGGCCGCACGAACACTGGGTGCCACGCCCTGGCGTGTGTTTTTCACCATCACATTACCTCTCTCTTTTCCCGGCATTGTTGTGGGAACCGTATTAGCGTTCGCCCGTTCGCTTGGTGAATTTGGCGCGACAATTACGTTTGTTTCTAATATTCCCGGCGAAACCCGAACCATTCCACTGGCGATGTATACCCTGATTGAAACGCCCGGTGCGGAGGCTGATGCAGCAAGGCTGTGTATCATTGCCATTGTCTTGTCGCTGGCTGCGCTGTTGGCATCGGAATGGTTAACAAACTGGAGCCGCAAGCGGTTGGGGGGATAATGCTGCAACTCGATTTCCATCAACAACTGGGCAGCCTCGAACTCCGCGTTCAGTCTGAACTGCCCGCGAACGGGATTACCGCGATTTTCGGTGTGTCTGGCGCAGGGAAAACCTCGCTCATCAATGCCGTTGTTGGCCTGACTCGTCCGGATAGCGGACGGATTGTGCTCAATAATCATGTATTGGTGGATACGCAGCAGCGTATTTTTCTTCCACCGGAAAAGCGTCGAATCGGCTATGTATTTCAGGACGCCCGCCTGTTTCCGCATTATCGCGTACGTGGCAATTTGCGCTACGGTATGGCTGAGACAATGGAATCGCAGTTCGATGATATTGTCGGTTTACTGGGTATTGAAGCGTTGCTGAATCGCTATCCACGGACGCTGTCTGGTGGAGAAAAACAGCGTGTCGCGATTGGTCGGGCATTGCTGACTGCGCCGGAACTGCTGCTCATGGATGAACCGCTGGCGTCGTTGGATCTGCCCAGAAAGCGTGAGCTGTTGCCGTATCTGGAGCGTCTGGCGAAAGAGGTCAATATTCCGATTCTGTATGTCAGCCACAGTCTGGAAGAGATTGTCCGACTAGCCGATCGTGTCGTGGTGCTCGATAAAGGCAAAGTGAAAGCACAAGGGGTTCTGGAAGAGGTGTGGGCCAGCAGCGCACTGCGCCCCTGGTTACCGAAAGAAGAGCAGAGCAGTATTCTGAGTGCGCGCGTGTTGGCTCAACATGAACATTACGCGATGACGGCGCTGGCATTAGGCGACCAGAAGGTATGGGTCGGTAAAGTCGAACTGCCGCAGGATGCGGCATTGCGCATTCGGGTGAATGCCGCTGATGTCTCTCTGGTACTACAGCCGCCGGAAAAAAGCAGTATCCGTAATGTGCTGTGTGCCAGCGTGGTGGAATACCTTGATGTCGACGGGCAGGTTGAAGTAAAACTCGCGATCGGCCAGCAGACGCTGTGGTCCCGCATTACGCCGTGGGCACGGGACGATCTCGCACTCCATCCTGGGCAAACGCTCTATGCGCAGGTTAAGAGCGTGTCGATTACGGCATAAATACAGGCTGAGCGATGAGGCAGTGCCACATCGCTCAGTTTGATGCGTTAACCTCGCTTTATTCTGTGACTAAGATAGCAAAATGAATATTGAGAGTGATTTTCAATTCGTTTTTCCTACCGTGTGAACAACGTTGTCAGATAGATTATCCCCGCGTTGTTATTTTTTCATCATAAAAAGTAATCGATTACTTTTTATTTTCACCTGTGCTACGGGATAAAAATAGGAGAAGGACATGCCTTGTATGACGTTATTGCGCCGAGCGTTCGCTATACCGCTGTTATTAATGGTTTCATCAGGTTTGGCACTTGCTGAGCGCCCGGCAGAAAACCAGAAAATAGCGTTGCAGATGTATACACTGCGCAGCCTGAATACGCTCGATGAGCAATTTTCCATGGCACACAATGCCGGGTTTAAGGCCGTTGAGCTTGTGGGGACACACGGTATTAGCGCGTCAGAAATGAAAGGGTTACTGGGAAATATCAGTTGAAAGCCATTGCTGCACATGTCCAGTTTGGCGAACTGAAAAGTAATATGGCTGAAGTTGTGGCCTTTAATAAAGCGATTAGCAACCGCATGATTATCGTGCCGTGGCTCAATGTTGAAGACCGGCCGAATAGCGCAGAGGGATGGCAGCGTTTTGGTGCGGAAATGAACGATCTTGGGCGTGAATTGAAGAAGCAGGGTATGCAGCTGGCTTATCACAACCATAATTTTGAGATGAAGAAGTATCGCGGTAAAACGGCGCTGGAAATCATGTTAGATGCCGCGGAGCCAGAGAATCTGATGCTGGAAATGGATGTTGCCTGGGTATCCCGGGGAGGGCAGGATCCGGTGCGTCTCCTGCGCCACTACAAAGGGCGTATCTACTCGATTCATGCGAAAGACAATACCTCCATCGGTATCCGCGATGATGAAATGAACTTTGCCCCACCGGGCGAGGGTATTCTGGCGTGGGAAGAGATTATCCCGGCAGCGTCCAGAGCGGGCACGCAATGGTTTGTTGCTGAGCATGACTTGCCGAAAGATCCGCAGGCCATTATTTCCGCTGCTTACCAGTCTCTGTATGAAAAGCTGAGTAAGGTGAAGAGTAAGTAAGGAATCGCTATCAACCTGCGGTCAGTGGACCGCAGGTGGTCAGAAATGGGATAGCGAAAGGTAAATGTTGCGTGGGCTAGCTGGATGCCCGTTCGACAAACGTCCATTCCAGTAAGCGTTTTTCTGTTTTGCTGTCAGGCTGGTCAATCTGTTGCAATAGCAGCTTCACGGCTTCTCTGCCGATATGCGCGGACGGCTGCTGAATGGTACTAAGCTGGGGCGAGGTGATGTAACCCAGCTCCGAACCGTCAAAACCGATCACCGCAATGTCTTGCGGCGCGCTCAGCCCCGCCTCGCAGATTGCCGACAGTGCGCCTGCTGCCAAAGTATCGGACACCACAAAGACGGCATCCGGCCGATCCGGCGCGTTAAGCAACGCCGCCATTGCCGCTTTTCCACCCTGGTAGCTCAACGCGCTGGCGTATTCGACTTTGTCATAATCAAACGCATTTTCCGCGAGAGCGTCGCGATAACCTTTCTCTCGCTGCTGGGCGTAGAGATAATTCATATCGTGGTTAATCATGGCGATACGGCGACGGCCTTTGCCAATAAAGTGATTAATCACAAAGCGGGATGCCTCCGCGTTATCAATCCCAACGGATGAAATAGCGGATGTATCGTCATGCTCGGCGCACTGTACCCAAGGGGCGGTGCCAATCATGTCCTGAAGCGCGGAAAGCGTTGAAATCGCGTCCATGGTGATTACGCCATCGACCATTTTACCGGACAGTAATTGCAGGCTGGAGTGGGCGCGAACAATATCGGCGCCTGAATTACACAGAAGAATGCGGTAGCCGTTTTCTTCCGCTTCCGCCTCGATACCTTTCACCACATCGGCGCAGAAGGGGTTGGCAATGTTGGAAACCATGACCAATAGCATATGGCTACGTGCGGTACGCAGCTGGCGGGCCAGTAAGTTCGGCTGATAGTTGCTGCTTTTTATCGCATTGAGAACACGTTCCCGGTTTTGCGGCTTCACGGTATCAATGTTATTCAACACCCGTGAAACGGTGGCGACCGAAACACCCGCTATCCGTGCTATTTTTGAATCGACATAATTCAGAAGGCACTCACGCTACTTATGCTTAGCTGAGCAGATTACCATAAATATCTCTGGCTGCATCCCGCAGGCGTCGCACCTGCGGGATGAATAACATAAGAGAATGAACGGCCTGATGCCTTAATTAGCGACCTTCACCCACGTTTGCTGCTGATGGCTTTGTACGATGGCATCAATGATGAACATGATGTCCGCGCCGTCGTAGAAGGTGGCAAAGTTGAACGGATCGACGCCCGGACGTTTGCCGTCGCGCAGATAGGCGTAAAAATTCGCCATCATATTCTTAAAGGCATCCGGCCAGCCTTCGATATGCCCACCGGGGAAGTGGACGGCGGCGGCGGCTTCCGGGTTCAGTAACCCAGGGTCGTCCGACAATAGTTGATTCGGCTTATCACGATGACCGATCCACAGCTGCTGCGGTGTTTCCTGATCCCAGGCCAGCGATCGTTCACTGCCGTTTACTTCAAACGTCAGGCGGTTTTTCCGACCTGCGCTGACCTGAGAAACGGTAAAGGAACCGCGGCTGCCATCATCAAAACGCAGTAAAACCGTCGCGTAATCTTCGGTTTTGACCGGCTTGTCGTCGTACTCGGGTGGTGCATCGGACGATGAAAACGTGGCAGTGCCGTTCCGGTTGGATTTTCGGATCGGATGGACGATAGCGAAATCCGCGAAAACCTCGACAATTTTCCGGCCAGAAATAAACTGCACCGTATCGCACCAGTGCGAGCCGATGTCGGCCACCGCGCGGGAAATGCCGCCGTACTCCGGTTCAACGCGCCAGTTATAGTCGGTATCGCGCAGCATCCAGTCTTGCAGATAGCCGCCGTGTACCGCAAAGACGCGACCGATCTCCTGACGCTTAATCATGCTGGCAGCCTGTTGCACCATGCCAAACTGGCGATAGACAAAGCTGACGCCGTGAACAACGCCTTTTTCTTCCGCCAGCGCCACCAGTTCACGCGCTTCTTCACTGGTCATACACAGCGGCTTTTCCGAAAAGACATGCTTGCCGGCCTGAATAATCTGTTTATTGATCGCGGCATGGAGATGGTTTGGTGTGCAGTTGTGGATCGCGTCGAGGTCTGGATGAGTTAACAACTCAGCGACACTGCCGTAGGCATGAGGAATATTGAGCTGGAGGGCTTTCTGCTGAGCGATATCCAGCGAGTTTTCTGCCAGCGCCACCACCTCAACGAAACCAAGGCGACGAATCGCTTCTATATGTGCCGGGCCAATAAAACCGGAACCAATAATGCCAACGCGGATCATTCTGCGTTCTCCTCTTTAATCCCAACATTTTTCTTACCAACGGGCGATCGTCGCGGGTGGCGGCGAAATCGTCAAAAGCGCGCTGAGCGACGGGAATAATGTGGCGATTGATAAAAGCCGCCCCTTCTTTCGCCCCGCAGTTGCTGTCTTTCAGGCAGCATTCCCACTCCAGCACGGCCCAGCCGTCGTAATTGTACTGAGCGAGTTTGCTGAAGATGCCGCCGAAATCGATCTGACCATCTCCCGGTGAGCGGAAGCGGCCAGCGCGTTCAGCCCATGACTGATAGCCGCCGTAGACGCCGCTTTTGCTCGACGTGTTAAATTCCGCATCTTTTACATGGAACGCTTTGATTCGTGCATGGTAGCGCTCGATAAAGCCGAGGTAGTCCATCTGCTGCAAATGCATATGGCTAGGATCGTAAAGAATGTTGGCGCGTGGGTGATGATTGACGACATCAAGGAAGCGTTCAAAGGTTACGCCGTCGTGTAAATCTTCTCCCGGGTGAAGCTCGTAGCACACATCCACGCCGTGCTCGTCAAAACAGTCGAGAATCGGCGTCCACAGGCGGCCGAGTTCTTTAAAGGCTTCCTGAATCATGACCTCTTTACGCGGTGGCCAGGGGTAAAAATAGGGCCAGGCCAGCGCACCGGAAAACGTAGCGTGGGCGTTTAGTCCTAAGCGTGAAGAGGCCTTTGCTGCCTGCTTGATTGCTGCAATAGCCCACTCTTGACGAGCCTGTGGATTGCGGCGGTAAGCCGGTGGTGCGAAATCATCAAAGGCATCGTCATACGCGGGGTGGACGGCAACGAGCTGTCCTTCCAGATGGGTCGACAGTTCGCTGATGGTCAGCCCGTGCTGTGCCAGCAGGCCTTTCACATCATCACAGTAAGTTTGGCTATCGGCGGCCGTGGCCAGATCGAAAATATGCGGATGGTTACAGGGAATTTGCAGCGCTTTAAAGCCTAATCCGGCTGCCCATTGCGCCAGATTTTCCAGCGTGTTAAAGGGAGCCTGATCGCCAATATACTGGGCGAGAAAAATACCCGGTCCTTTTAACGTTTTCATTATTACCTCCTTTGGCAACGGAGTTGGGGTTATGAGTACCGTTGCACGATTGCGATAGCAGTAGTGGGAAATACGTTGGGATGAGGTGCCCCAGGCGACCTCATCCCGTTTTCTCCTTAAATAATCTGTATCAGACGGTTAGGCCCGCTCCTCTTTATATTTGAACGAGAAGAGGAAAATGATGGCGATAGCGGCAGCGGCAACGGCGGGGATCCACCAGAAGGACGTCCAGATCGCGGGCTCATTTAGCGCACCGTTGTCGAAGAGGCGGTTATAAATTGCACCGGAAACCTGTGACCCGAGCAGCATGCCGATACCGTAGGTGAACAGAACCACCAGACTTTGTGCCTGACCTTTGATTTTTCTCCGGCGATGCGGTCGGTGTAGATGAAGCCAATGACGAAGAAGAAGTCATAGCACACGCCGTGCAGCAGGATGCCGAGATAGAGCAGCCAGCGGGTTTCTTCGCTCACGCCGAGTGCGAAGAACGCATAGCGTACGAACCACGCCAACATGCCGATGAACAGCATGTATTTCACGCCCAGTCTTCTAAACAGCAGCGGAATGATCAGCATGAAGAAGATTTCGGACATCTGGCCGAATGACATGGCGGTGCTGACGTTGCTGATGCCGACATCGCTCAGGAAGGATGCGGTGTAAGCGTAGTAGGTGCCCAGCGGAATAGAGATCAGCATGGCGCAGATGGCAAACACCAGGAAATGGCTTTTCTTCAGCAGCGCAAACGCATCGGCACAGAACAGATCGCGCAGCGCCAGCGGCAAGCCTTTGCGGGGGCAGGGGTATGCGGTAGCGTCAGGCTGTAGGCCGCCAGAATGGCGGAACATGCGGCAGCAACGTAGAAAATAGTGACGCTTGCGGAGATGCCCGCCATTCCGATACAGACACCGGCGACGATCCAGCCGATCGTGCCGAAGACCCGTACGACAGGAAAGCTCTTCTCGCTGTTGCTCAGGTTATGGAACGCAATGTTGTTGGTTAATGCCAGCGTAGGCATAAAGCACAGCGTGTAGGCGAACAGGAGGATCAGCAGCTGTGTGCCGTTCTCGCTGATCAGCGCGTTGGGTACAAAGAACAGAATGACAGCGCCTGCCAGATGCAGCAGCGCCATGACTTTCTGCGAGGGGAAGAAGCGATCGACCACCATACCCAGTACAAACGGGGACAGGATCGAGGCGATCGGTGCGGCGGAGAAGGCGTCGCCAATCATGGCAGCCAGATTATGCTGTGTCATAACCAGGCCTAACGTAACCGACCATGAACCCCAGATGAAGAACTCTAAAAACATCATGAGTGACAGTCTGGGAACTACGAAGGCCGGTTGTAACGATTTGGTAGCTGTGTTTTCAGATGAAGAAACCATGTGGTATCCCTCTTAAAAGTAATCGATTACAATTTGTGTTTTTAAATGTAATCGATTACTTTTAACTTAACCGCAGCTTTTAACCATAAATGAGATCCTTATCACTAGAAAGTTATATAGCCATAGCGTAGCTGGCTGTTTTCGCGCAATGATCGGGTATCTGCTTTGCTTGAGGGGGAAAAAGAAGAATGACGCACTTTGTTTTAGTGGGCGATGTCGGTGGCACCAATACGCGTTTGGCGCTGTGTGATGCCATGACGGGCGAGCTGTCGCAAATCGAGACTTATTCCGGGCTCGATTTCCCTTCTCTGGAAGGGGCCGTCCGTGATTATCTCGATTCGCGACAGGTCACGGTGCAGGATGCCTGTATCGCGATTGCCTGCCCGATTACCGGTGACTGGGTGGCGATGACGAACCACACCTGGGCATTTTCCATCGCTGAAATGAAAGCGAGCCTGGGCTTACGCCACTTTGAGGTCATCAACGACTTTACCGCCGTTTCCATGGCGGTGCCGGTGATGGGGAGTGAGAGTCTGCTCCAGTTCGGTGGCGGGGAGCCTGTGCCGGGTAAGCCCGTTGCCGTATATGGTGCAGGTACGGGGTTAGGCGTCGCTCATCTGGTGCATGCTGCCGGTCAATGGATTAGTTTGCCGGGTGAGGGCGGGCATGTGGATTTCGCGTCTAATAGCGACGAAGAAGACAACATTCTGGCGGTATTGCGCCAGTCGCTGGGGCACGTTTCCGCAGAGCGCTTACTCTCCGGGCAGGGGCTGGTGAATATTTACCGTGCCGTGGTGCTGTCCGATGACCGCACGCCAGAGGCGCTGGAGCCGAAAGATATTACCGAACGGGCCGTCAACAACTCAGATGTGGATTGTCGCCGCGCGCTGTCGCTATTCTGTGTCATCATGGGACGCTTCGGTGGCAATCTGGCGTTAAATTTAGGCACATTTGGCGGTGTGTATATTGCGGGCGGTATCGTACCGCGCTTTCTGAGTTTTTTAAAGCCTCCGGCTTTCGGGCAGCTTTTGAAGACAAAGGGCGGTTTAAAAGCTATATGCAGGATATCCCCGTGTACCTGATTACCCATGAACAGCCGGGGTTAATGGGGGCGGGCGCTTACCTGCGGCAGGTGCTGGGCAATGCGCTGTAAGTCAGCTTGATAGTCAAACGCCATCAGGTAAAGTGAGGCGCGACTCACTCGCCTGATGGCATCATCGTTGGTTATGCCAGAATGCGGGTGCGGATGAGATCGGCGATGCTGGGTTCCTCATTGCTGCCAATCACCAGATCGGCACGCGCTTTGATTTCGTCGGCGCTGTTGCCCATGGCGACACCTAATCCTACGCCTTCCAGCATGCTGATATCGTTAAAGTTGTCGCCGAATGCCACGACGTCTTTCATGCTGATGCCCTGTTCGCCAAGCCATTGCTGAAGCAGTTTGCCTTTGCTGTTGCCGGTTTGAGCAATATCAACCTGATCTTGCCACGACCACTCGCAGGCCAGTCCGAGCTGTTTTTCTACTTCTGCGGCAAAATGGTTCAGCGTGGGGACATCGGCGTGCGTGGTCGCGAATTTCCAGATAGCGTGCGATGCTTCCGTTTGACGCACCAGATTTTCCACCTGTGCAAAGCGAGGACGCTGTTGCTCCGGCAGGTTAGCCGCCCACGCTAGCGTGCGCACTACGTGTCCGGTAGGGTACTGATAATACATGTCGTCATCGGCATACATCAGCCCGTGAATATCAAATTCTTCTAGCAGCGTGATGACATTTTTGCCTGTTCAACAGAGAGCGGATTGGTGTGCGATGCCTGGCCTTTCTGGTAATCATAGACATAGGTGCCGTTACAGCAGATAGCGGGCGTATCCAACTGCAATCCCTGATAAAAAGGGTGAATGGCAGAGTGGTGGCGCCCGGTGACGATCATCACTTTGATACCTTGCTGGCAGGCCAGCGCGAGTGCGCTAAGCGATTCGGGCAGGATTTTTTCTGTTGATTCAGCAGCGTACCATCAAGATCAAGTGCAATTACTCGGTAGGTCATCGTTGTCTCGCAAATAAAAATGTGGATATCGAATGAGCCTTACGATAAAGGACGCGGCGAAAAATAGACAGACAACAACGAGATAAAAGTGCCTGAGGTCCATTTGATGGCGAAAGGTGTCGTGCGGCGGCGGAAAAGTAAGCTAAACAGACAGTTTGGCAATGCCGTTGTCGATTTTCTATGCTTTCAACGGTTTATCATCTATTTTTTAAGCAGTTGACCAAAACGCGGCTTTACAATGTGCGATGTACTGTTTATAGTGCGCGTCATTGCGGAGGAGTGGCCGAGTGGTTGAAGGCACCGGTCTTGAAAACCGGCGACGCGAAAGTGTTCTAGAGTTCGAATCTCTACTCCTCCGCCACTTTCAATCTTGACCTTTCTTATTTCATTCATTCATTCATTCTCTCTCTTCTTGATTATCTCTGACGATTCGCCGTCATAATTTTTGCTTTATTCGTCATCGCTGCATCTTTAGCGTCTGCTGATCAAATCGTTTTCCAGCCAGTACAGAATGACTTCAACGACATAGCGCTGCTCTTCGTCACTCAGCGGCTGGTGTTGGGCGATGTGATGCCATTTTTCCAGACATCCCCGACAGCAGGTTGCGGTGGCATGCTGTGCAATAAACACGGGATGGCCGCGCATCGGTGTCTGCTTGCCATCATTGGCCGGATCCGACGGTGCCAGCCTACGCGCGATAAAATCGGCGGCGTGGGTGGCGATCGTTTCCTTACCTTTGCTGTAGCAATAGTCACGCTCTTTGGCACCCAACGTAAAACGCTGGCGGAAAGTGGAACGCGATAGCCGGGAAAACAGCGAATCAAACGTGGTCATAACCTAAAGTCCGTAAAACATGAACGATGCAAAAATAGGGACATGCGGATGCTGCCGTATCAATCATGACTTAAATCAGCCATTGCTTAAATCAATAGTAGCCTTGCGCTGTCTCTGTAGAATAGAGTGATTGGTCATTTATGGTATACCGTGCGTCAGGTTGAGCAAGTTCGTTATCCTTTCAATGAACCGCTTTTGAGCCTTCCTGAGCCGTCACATTCGCGTGAAATAAGGAGAATACGATGCAGCAAGTTGTTTATGTCGCCAGCCCGGAAAGCCAACAGATCCACGTTTGGCAGCTCGGTGCTCAGGGAAATCTGACATTATTGCAGACCGTTGAGGTTCCAGGGCAAGTTCAGCCGATGGTGATTGCACCGAATAAGCGTCATCTGTATGTCGGCGTACGTCCTGATTTCAGGGTTCTGAGCTATCGTATTGATGAGCAGGGTAAATTAGCGCAAGCGGGTGTGGCGTCTTTACCGGGTAGCCCGACGCACCTGTCTACCGATAATGACGGACGTTTCCTGTTCAGCGCGTCTTACAGCGGTGCTTGCGTTAGCGTTAGCCCGATTGGTGCGGATGGCGTTGTCGGCGAGCCGATCCAACAACTGGACGGACTCGAAGGGTGCCACTCTACCAACATCGATCCAACGAATACTGTTGTGTGGGCTCCTTGCCTGAAAGAAGACCGTATTCGTCTGTACGACCTCAGCGCTGATGGCAAACTGAGTGTGCATCGTCAGGCCGAAATGACGACGGTAGCGGGGCTGGCCCACGCCATATGGCTTTCCACCCCAATCAGCGTTTTGCCTATTGTGTGAATGAACTGGACAGTTCGGTAGACGTATATCAGTTGGATGCAGCCAGCGGCGAATTGCAGAAAGTGCAAACGCTGGATGCCATGCCAGCAGGTTTCAGCGACACGCGCTGGGCGGCAGATATTCACATTACGCCGAATGGTCGTTTCCTGTATATCAGCGATCGTACTGCCAGCCTGCTGAGCGTTTTCCAGGTGTCTGAAGACGGCAGCACGTTAACGCTGACCGGTCATCAGCCGACCGAAACGCAGCCGCGCGGTTTCAATATCGACAACACCGGTGAGTTCCTGATTTCAGCAGGCCAAAAATCTCAGCACATCGAGGTGTATCACATCGATCAGAATACGGGCAATCTGCAACCGCTGGCGCGTTACGCCGTTGGTCAGGGGCCAATGTGGGTGTCGGTGTTGGCGCTGGACTAAACAAGCCAGTCACAACATTGAGGTTAAGCCCTGCATTGATCCGCAGGGCTTTTTTCGATTAACCCCGGTATTCGATAATCGACAAACCCGCGTTGTAATCCGTGCTGTAGATGATGCCGTCGGCATCCACAAACACATCGCAGGACTGAATAATCTGCGGCCTGCCGGGACGTTTATCGACCATGCTGGCTGGCGCAGCAGGCACCAGCGCACCGGTTTCTTTCGGCTGGTACGGATTACTGATGTCGTAAGCCCGCACGCCTGCATTTTGATACGTGGCGAAAATCAGTGAAGAACTGATGAAGCTGCCGGGGCGGTTTTCATGCAGGTTATGTGGGCCAAAGTGTGCGCCTTTCTTCACATAGTCTA
Source organism: Pectobacterium sp. PL152 (assembly GCA_021907015.1). Lineage (GTDB taxonomy): Bacteria > Pseudomonadota > Gammaproteobacteria > Enterobacterales > Enterobacteriaceae > Pectobacterium. Next base: position 4,104,955 of record CP091064.1, read on the forward strand.
TCTCTTTCGGCTGCGGGAAGGTGGCGATGCTCACGGGATTACTCGGCTCACGAATATCGAACACCCAAATCAATTTCTCGCCATCTTCCTGATTATCCAAAACCGCTTCATCCAACACGATCAGCAGATCGCGATCCGGCAACGGCAGCGCGGTATGGGTGCCGCCGCCAAACGGCGGGCTCCAGTTACGGTGGCTGATGAGCTGTGGATTGGTGCGATCGCTCACGTCCAGTAGCGTCAGCCCGCCATCGCGCCAGCTACCATAGGCGGTGTCGCCGCTGATGATGGCATGATGCAACGCATAACGCTTGCCGTCCGGCCAACTTGCGGTTTCTCCACCGGCGGTGTGCATACCGGGTAGCCAATAACGACCGGCAACTTCCGGACGCTGTGGATCGGCCAGATCGATAGTCAGAAAGATGTAGTCGCTGTAGCCATCGAGCAGGGCGGAGACATAGGCCCAGCGCCCGCCCACGTACCAGATGCGGTGAATTCCGATACCGTCCAGCGGCAGGAAGCTGATCTCGCGCGGTTTATCCGGCGTTGAGATATCGAAAATCCGTAATCCGGCGCTCCAGCTTTTGCCCTGCTGTTTGGTACTGACCGTATCGGCGACGGAGCGGGTGTAATAGACCTTTTCCTCGGCGAAGCTGGCGTCGGCAAACAAATCGCGTGCGTTAACGACAAGCAGCAGGTCATCATGCGTTTGCAGGTGGATATTCCAGGTGCCGGGCGGGGCAGCAATAAACCCCGCTGGCTTGGGATTTTTGGCATCGCGCACATCCACAATCGACACGCCTTGTGAAACCATATGCCCGATGTAAGCGTAGCCGCGGTGAACCATCACCTGCACACCATCGGGCCTGCCGCCCTGATCGCTGTGCCCAATCAGCCGCATATTACGGCTGTAATCGGGGGTGGGCAGAGGGGTCGATGCCATGACGTTATCTCCGTGTTATTTCGCCTGTTTGGCTTCCAGTGTAGCAAACCACGGTGCGATAAAATCATCCGTGTGGCCCCAGCCTGGGATGATTTTCGCTAATCCGGCGACATTGACCGCACCTGCCTGGCTGGCTAACAGCGCCTGCGGAATCGCGGCAGCGCGGAACTCGTAGGTGGCTGGCGTTGGTTCACCGGCTATCTTGTTGGCAACCAGACGCAGGTTAACTTTACCGATCAGTTTTGGATCGACGGCCACGCTGACTTTCCACGGGCTGCTCGCTTCGCGCATCAGCTGTAAATCCTGATTGGAGATGTCGATGCTGTACAGTTTGATTTCTGTCCGACCGTTTTCTTTCAATGCTTTATAAGCACCCTGACTGAAGGCATCCCACGATCCCCAGATCGCATCGATTTTGCCTTTCGGGTATTTCGCCAGCACTGCGCCGACTTTGTTGGCGGTATCGCCCTGTACGTCAGAAGACACGGCACCAATCGATTCCAGTTCCTTGATGCCGGGGTTGGCTTTCAGGATCTGTTGATAGGCGAGCTGGCGGCGTTCCATCGGCGGGAAGCCAGCAACCCACAGTTTGATGATATTGGCTTTGCCGTTGAAATCCTTCACCAACTGGCCGAGTGATTCGTTAGTCAGTGAGGCATCGTCCTGCTGGGTGACGGTCACGCCCGGAATTTCGCCGTTCACGGCAGTATCAAACACGGAGACGGCAATACCGCTGTCGACGATGCGTTTAATCAAATCGGTAGAGTAGGGATCGCGACCCTGTGACAGGATGATACCGTCATATTTCTGACTAATAGCCTGATTCACGAAATCCTGAAAACGAGCGTCATCGCCGTTACTCAGGAAGGTACTGACCTTGAAGCCCAGCTTTTTACCTTCTTCGAGCACGCCGGAAACAAACTGCGTGGTGTTGTCGTCCGATCCCAGATTGCGGATAACGGCGATGCGAACCGGGCCGTTATGATTGGCAATAGCAGCCGGAACGGGAGCAATGGTGGCGCTCTGATTGGCCAGTGCCGGTAATGCGGTCAGTAAGCTCAGTGCAAGCAGGGCAGGCGTAAATTTCTTCATTATCAGCTCCATGGCGTTTTATAAAAGGATCTTGTGTTGACGATAGTGTGTCGTGTCGATGGCAGTATTGTTATGTTTTCTGCGTCACTACTTTATAGCTGTCTTTATGTCTGGATGTCTATTTAAAAATAATACTGCATCATAGCCAGTGAGCGATAGTCGGGAAAGCGGGGAGCATTATGACGTTTGGATGTAAGCTATAACGATTTGTGCTGACTACGGATAAAAGAAAAATGCCCGCGAGGCGGGCATTTGAGGAGGAGATTAAATGAAAAGAACGTGAATTACTTCTTCGCTTCTTTCTCTTCCATTTCACGTGCCCAGCGTGGGTGGTGTTTACGCGCCCAGCGTTTGGAAACTTTGCCTTCAATCATCCCTTTGATCGATCCTTTGACCCAGAACGCCATGTACATATGGATCAGAATGGCATGGATGAGGACGATAGCCGCAGCAGCGTGAATCAGAATAGCGTAGCGCACGATATCAATCGGGAACAGGTGGGCGAAATAGGGGCGCCACATGATAACCCCAGTGATCAGCAGTACCAGCGTTAGCCCCATGATGCTCCAGAACATCATCTTCTGACCTGGGTTGTATTTACCCACTTCAGAGACTTCATGCTCATTGCCTTTTAATACCTCAACAATATTGAGGAACCATGGCAGATCGCGCTTCTTCGGGATGTTATGACTAACAAACCGGAAAAACATCGGGATCAGACAGATGACGATCAGCACGCCAAAAAACGGGTGCAAAATGCGCCCCATTTGTGGCGTACCAAACGTCTGCGTCAGCCATTGCAGGGTTGGGAAGAACAAAGCAATACCCGAGAGCGCGACCAGGAAAAAGCTAATCACCACAATCCAGTGACAGATGCGATCGATAAACTTGGTGCGCAAAATCATTTGTGGCTTACTCATGTTTGTCTCCCCCTTCTTTGTCTTCTCCCTCGTGCTCATGATCCATTTCCTCAGTGTTCGGACCGACACCGACGTAGTGGAACATTAACCCGGCGAACGTGGCGACAAACCCTAACGCGGACAGCGGTTTCAGAATGCCTTTCCACAGATTGACCGGCGTGGAAATCTGCGGGTTATCTGGCAGATTGTGATAGAGCGATGGTCTGTCCGCGTGGTGCAGAACATACATCACATGCGTACCGCCCACACCCTGCGGATCGTAGAGGCCTGCGTTTTCATAACCACGGCTTTTCAGATCGGTGATGCGTTCTTCCGCCAGATGCTTCATTTCGTCTTTTGTACCGAAACGAATGGCACCGGTCGGACAGGTTTTCACACAGGCCGGTTCTTGCCCAACGCTGACCCTGTCGACGCACAGCGTACATTTATAGACACGATTATCTTCTTTGTTCAGACGTGGAATATTGAACGGGCAGCCGGCGATACAATAGCCGCAGCCAATACAATGCTCGGACTGAAAATCAACGATCCCGTTGGCATACTGAATGACGGCACCAGCGGAAGGACAGGCTTTCAGACAGCCCGGATCGCTACAGTGCATACAGCCATCTTTACGGATCAGCCATTCCAGACGATCGTTCTCTTCCACTTCGGAAAAGCGCATTAGCGTCCAGGATTTGGCGCTCAGATCCGCCGGGTTGTCATAAACCCCGAGGTTATGGCCGACTTCGTCACGAATGTCGTTCCACTCAGAACAGGCCACCTGACAAGCTTTACAGCCGATACAGGTGGTGACATCGATCAGTTTTGCCACTTCGCTTTTGTCATTACGCACATGCGGAGGCGGTGTAAAGCCGTTGGTGGCCGAACGTTTAATAATATCTTGTGATTGCATTGACATAGTTGGCTACCCTTACACCTTCTCTACATTAACCAAAAACGCTTTGTACTCAGGCGTTTGTGAATTAGCGTCACCGACGCTCGGGGTGAGTGTGTTAGCCAGGAACCCTTTACGGGTGGTTCCCTCAAATCCCCAGTGGCAAGGGATACCAACGGTTTCCACGCTGCGTCCGGCAATTTCCAGCGTTTTGATTCGCTTGGTGACCACCGCTTTGGCTTTGATGTAGCCACGCTGGCAGGAAACTTTGATTTCATCGCCTGCTTTAATGCCTTTGCTTTTCGCCAGGTTTTCACCGATTTCGACAAATTGTTCCGGCTGTACAATGGCGTTCAGACGTGCGTGTTTTGTCCAGTGACGGAACAATTCGGTAATTGAGTATGTCGTCGCCACGTAAGGGAAGTCCTTCGCGGTGCCCATGGTTTTCGCATCGCGTTCAAACAAACGCGCCGCCGGGCTGGACACCACCGATGGATGCAGCGGGTTAGTACCGATAGGCGATTCGATCGGTTCGTAGTGCTCAGGGAACGGCCCGTCTACCAGTTTGTCTACGGAGAACAAACGTGCCAGACCTTCCGGCAGCATGATGAATGGCCCGGTGTCCTTGCCCGGCGGGACGGTCGCGGCGAAGTCAGGCACATCAATGCCTTGCCATTTCTGACCGGTCCATTCCAGCAATTTACGCTTGCTGTCCCACGGTTTCCCTTGCAGGTCGGCAGACGCGCGGTTGTAGAGAATGCGGCGGTTTTGCGGCCAGCACCATGACCAGTTTGGCGTACAGCCCAGACCGGCATCCGCGTTGTCGCGTTTATCCATCTGGTTGCCCGCTTCTGTCCAGCTACCAGCATAGATCCAGCAGAAGCTGGATGTGGAGCCGTCATCACGCAGCTGCGAGAAATCAGCAACCTGTTGGCCTTTTTTCAGGATCAACTTGCCGCTGTCGTCGTAGATATCCGCCAGCGCCATACCGTTGGCTTCGCGAGCAATCTCTTCCGGTGTTGGGTCTTCTGGGTCTTTATAGTTCCAGTTGATGTTCATCAACGGATCGGGGTATACGCCGCCTTCTTCTCTATACAGCTCACGCAGGCGCATCAGCAGTTTACCGAGAATTTTACCGTCGTGATGGGCTTCTCCTGGTGGCTCAGCCGCCGCCCAGTGCCATTGCAGCCAGCGGCCGGAGTTGGCGATCGACCCATTCTCTTCAGCAAAGCAGGAAGAGGGCAGACGGAAGACCTCAGTCTGAATGGATTTCGTATCCACGTCGTTGAATTCGCCATAGTTCTGCCAGAATGTAGACGTTTCCGTGACCAGTGGATCGATGATGACCATGTACTTGAGCTTGGAGAGTGCTTCGGTCGCTTTATTCTTGTTGGAGAACGCGGCAACGGGGTTAAAGCCCTGAACAATGTAGCCGTTCATTTTGCCTTCCACCATCAGCTCGGTTTGCACCATGACGTCGTAGCTACGATCCCACTTCGGCAACCAGTCATAACCCCAGTTATTCGCTGCCTGCGCGTTATCACCGTAGAAGCTCTTCATCATGCTGATAAAGAATTTTGGTGTATTTTTCCAATAGTTAACTTGATCGGGCAGCAGCGCCGTTGGCGTGATTTGACCCAAATAAGTTTTCAGATCCGGCTGTTTTTCTGACGGCAACGGCATATAGCCCGGCAGATTTAACGACAGCAGGCCAAGGTCGGTATAGCCCTGAATGTTAGAGTGACCGCGCAGGGCGTTGATACCGCCGCCTGCCATACCGATGTTACCAAGTAACAGTTGGATCATGGCCGCTGAGCGAATGATCTGTGCTCCGTTGGTGTGGTGCGTCCACCCCAGTGCGTACATGAAGGTTGCGGTTTTATTCGGTACACAGGTTTCGGCGAGCGTGCGGCAGATCGTTTCATAATCTTTGGCTGAAGTACCGCATAGCGATGTCACCATTTCCGGCGTATAGCGGGAAACGTGTTTTTTCAGCAGATTCCAGACGCAGCGCGGGTGGGACAGTGTGGTATCCCGTTTGGCGAAGCCGGATTCATCGAGCTCATACTGCCAGCTGGATTTATCATATTGACGTTTTTGTTCGTCGTAGCCGCTGAACAAACCTTCGTCAAAACTGAAATCTTCTCGTACGATCAGGCTGGCGCTGGTGTAAGACACCACGTATTCATGATGAATTTTATCGTGTGTAATAAGGTAGTTAACAATACCTAGCAGAAAGGCGGCGTCTGACCCTGCGCGAATAGGCGCGTAGAGGTCGGCAACGGCCGCGGAGCGGTTAAAACGCGGATCGACAACGATCAGTTTCGCCTTATTATGCGTTTTCGCTTCAACGGCCCATTTGAAACCGACCGGGTGTGCTTCTGCTGGGTTGCCGCCCATGACGATGATGACGTTGGCGTTTTTGATATCAACCCAGTTGTTGGTCATGGCGCCACGGCCGAATGTCGGCGCCAGCGCGGCGACGGTTGGGCCGTGACACAGGCGAGCCTGACAGTCGATGGCGACCATGCCGAGAGAGCGGGCAAATTTCTGGTCAAGAATGCCGGTTTCGTTGCTGGCGGCAGAGGAGCACAACATGCCTGTGGTCAGCCAGCGGTTGACGGTTTCGCCTTTGGCATTGGTACGTTGGAAGTTGGCGTCGCGGTCAGCTTTCATCAGGCGCGCGATGCGTTCGATCGCGTCTTCCCAACTGATTCGTTGCCATTTGTCTGAGCCTGGCGCACGGTATTCTGGGTAGAGCAGGCGGTTTTCGCTGTGGATGTAGTCGACCAGACCCGCACCTTTCGGGCAAAGGGAGCCACGGCTGACTGGGTGGTCCGCATCACCTTCGATATGGAAAACGGAAGGTTTTGCATTCTTGGCGCCATCGCCCAGGCTATACATGAGCACACCGCAGCCGACCGAACAGTATGTGCAGTTGTTACGCGTCTCTTTTGCGCGTAACAGCTTATATTGACGTACTGATGCCATTGCTTCCGTGGGTGTAAAGCCCAATACCGCGAGAGTGGTTCCAGCCATCCCCCCCGCGCAAACTTTAAAGAAACCTCGTCTATTCAGTTGCATTAGTTTCCCTGTGTAATTATGTGTCATTTTTGTTGCGAGCAATTTAACAACACATAAAATGTGGGCTTTGCGCAAAATCAAAATTTAAGTATTTAAACCCCCATTACACCTATAAAGGGGTATATTTTTCATTCGCTATATATTGTAATGCATAACGATTTTGTTATTTCATGGTTACAAACTATGCGGAGCCGCGTGTCAGTCGGAAAGGAATAAACGGGGATTTGTGGAGAAATTGTTGCAAAAAAAAGCCGGATAAGAATCCGGCTTGATGTGATGATTATTTGACCTGCATACCCGGCTGGGCGCCGCTGTCTGGGTTTAGCAGGAAGATATCTTTCCCACCCGGGCCCGCAGCCATCACCATCCCTTCTGATATGCCGAAGCGCATTTTACGCGGCGCCAGATTGGCGACCATGACGGTTAAACGGCCTTCCAGCTTAGCGGGGTCAGGATAGGCTTCACGAATGCCGGAGAAAACCTGACGGGTTTCGCCGCCCAGATCCAACGTCAAACGTAATAGCTTGTCAGACCCGTCAACCCATTCAGCTTGCTTAATCAAGGCGATACGCATATCGACCTTGGCAAAATCGTCAAAGTTAATGGTGTCCTGCACTGGGTTGTCCGCCAGCGGACCAGACACGACTTTTTGCGCCGTGACCATGTCTTCTTTAGATGCGTCAACCATCGCGTTGACTTTATCCAGATCGATGCGATTAAACAGCGCTTTAAATGGACTAACCTGATGGCTCAGCAGTGGGGCGGTGATGGCGTCCCAGCTCAGTTCCGTGTTCAAAAACGCTTCTGTCCGCTGTGCCAGCGATGGCAGTACCGGCTTCAGGTACGTCATCAGCACGCGGAACAGGTTGATGCCCATTGAGCAAATGGCCTGTAGATCGGCATCCCGACCTTCTTCTTTCGCTACAACCCACGGCGCTTGTTCGTCAACATAGCGGTTGGCGATATCCGCCAGCGCCATGATCTCACGAATGGCACGGCCGGATTCACGGCTGCTGTAGGCTTCCGCAATGCTGACGGCAGCATCGGTGAAGGTTTTGTACAGCTCAGCGTCGGCCAGGTTGGCCGCCAGTTTGCCGTCAAAGCGCTTGTTGATGAAACCGGCATTGCGCGATGCCAGATTGACAACCTTGTTAACGATGTCAGCATTCACGCGCTGCACGAAATCTTCCAGATTAAGATCGATGTCATCAATGCGAGAAGACAGTTTTGCCGCGTAGTAATAACGCAGGCAATCGGCATCCAGATGCTGCAGGTACGTGCCTGCTTTAATGAAGGTGCCGCGTGATTTAGACATCTTGGCACCGTTGACCGTGACGTAGCCGTGCACGAACAGGTTCGTCGGTTTACGGAAACCACTGCCTTCCAGCATCGCCGGCCAGAACAGGCTGTGGAAATAAACGATGTCTTTACCGATGAAGTGATACAAATCCGCGTCTGAGTCTTTCTTCCAGAAATCGTCAAAATTCAGATCGTCACGTCTGTCGCACAGATTCTTGAACGACCCCATGTAGCCGATTGGCGCATCCAGCCAGACATAAAAGTATTTGCCCGGTGCATCAGGAATTTCAAAACCGAAATATGGCGCGTCGCGGGTAATGTCCCACTGTTGCAGACCAGAGTCGAACCACTCCTGCATCTTGTTGGCGACTTGCTCCTGCAATGCGCCAGAGCGTGTCCAGGCTTGCAGCATCTCGCTGAACGCGGGTAAATCGAAGAAAAAGTGCTCTGTATCACGCATCTCTGGCGTGGCGCCAGAGACCACTGATTTTGGTTCGATCAGTTCCGTTGGGCTGTAGGTTGCGCCGCAGACTTCGCAGTTATCGCCGTATTGATCGGCTGCCTTACATTTCGGGCAGGTACCTTTGACGAAACGATCCGGCAGGAACATGCCTTTCTCTGGATCGTACAGCTGAGAAATCGTGCGATTTTTAATAAAACCGTTCTCTTTCAGTCGACCATAAATCAGACCAGACAGCTCACGGTTCTCTTCGCTATGCGTGGAGTGGTAGTTGTCGTAGCTGATATTGAAGCCAGCAAAGTCCTGCTGATGTTCCTGACTCATCGCCGCAATCATCTCTTCCGGCGCAATACCCATCTGCTGTGCTTTCAGCATGATTGGCGTGCCGTGGGCGTCGTCCGCACAGATAAAGTGAACCTGGTTGCCGCGCATTCGCTGGTAACGAACCCAAATATCAGCCTGAACATGTTCAAGCATATGACCGAGGTGAATCGAACCATTAGCGTAAGGCAGCGCGCACGTTACCAGGATTTTCTTTGCGACTTGAGTCATGAGGAACTTGCTTTCTTTTGTGAATAGAGGGAGATCGATGTTAACCGATAGCGCCTTGCTGCGTAAACCGCTGGCGTGAGTAAAACGGCAGGAAACCCCATGGCAGATTTTAATTTGCGTAGTGTTTCCACGTTTTTGACGCCGAAGGGCGTCAGGCTTCCCTCGCTCTGGTATGCTATATACGGTCTCAACGGTCAAATATGAGAATTTCAAGGAGCCGGAATGAACGCGACAGTCCCCGAACAACGTCCTGAAGCACTGCGTGCCATGGTCACCGGGGTTTTATCTACTTTTCAGCACCCGACACTGAAAAATAACCTGACGACACTGAATGCTCTGCGTCATTGTGCGCTGCTGGATAACGTGTTGCATATCGAACTGACGATGCCGTTTGTCTGGCTGAGCGGTTTGGCTGTATTAAAGGAAACGGTTAGCGATGAGCTATTACGTTTATCAGGCGCAAAGGCGGTCGAATGGCGCTTAACGCACGATATCGCGACGCTGCGTCGGGTTAACGATCAAGCTGGCGTGAAGGGCGTTAAAAACATCATTGCCGTCAGCTCCGGCAAAGGTGGAGTCGGCAAATCGAGCACGGCGGTCAACATGGCGCTGGCGCTTGCGGCTGAAGGTGCGAATGTGGGCATTCTGGATGCCGATATCTACGGCCCTTCTATTCCCACTATGCTGGGTTCGGCCAGTGAGCGCCCAACCTCGCCGGACGGTCAACACATGGCGCCGATTATCGCGCACGGCCTGGCAACCAACTCGATTGGTTATCTGGTCACGGACGATAACGCGATGGTGTGGCGTGGGCCGATGGCCAGCAAGGCGTTATTGCAACTGTTGCAGGATACGCTCTGGCCGGATCTGGATTATCTGGTGTTAGATATGCCGCCGGGTACGGGCGATATCCAACTGACGCTGGCGCAGAATATTCCTGTCACCGGTGCCGTCGTCGTGACGACACCGCAGGATATTGCACTGATGGATGCCATGAAGGGCATCGCGATGTTTGAAAAAGTCAGCGTGCCAGTGCTGGGCATCGTTGAGAATATGAGCGTACACATCTGTAGCAACTGTGGTCATCTGGAGCCGATCTTCGGTACGGGCGGCGCACAGAAGCTGGCGGAGAAATACCACTGTTCCCTGTTAGGCCAGCTTCCGCTGCACATCTCCCTGCGTGAAGATCTTGACCGCGGTGAGCCGACGGTCGTCAGCCAGCCGGACAGTGAATTCACTTCTCTGTACCGTGAACTGGCAGGGCAGGTTGCCGCTCAGCTCTACTGGCAGGGTGACACGATTCCCGGCGAAATTTCTTTCCGGGCGCTGTAGCCTGCTATAAGGCCGGGCTTTGTCCCGGCTTGATCCTGCATCAGTCCTCGCTTCTCTGGGGCGCAATACGCGGAAAGGGTGGCGTGACAGGGGCTAACTCCCTATAATTGCGGCGTCAAAGCGCCTGTTGGCGCATTCCCCTCTCTTTATTTATGTTAATCAGGTCGTTAATACCATGACTGATCAGTCTCACCAGTGTGTCATCATCGGGATCTCAGGAGCGTCCGCTTCGGGTAAAAGTCTTATTTCCAGTACCTTGTATCGGGAATTACGCGATCAGGTCGGCGATCAGCATATCGGGGTGATATCTGAAGACAGCTATTATAAAGATCAAAGCCACCTGACGATGGAAGAGCGGGTAAAAACCAACTATGACCACCCGAGTTCAATGGATCACAGCCTGCTGCTGAAACATTTGCAGATGCTGAAAGCGGGTCAGGCTATTGAAGTCCCGCAGTACAGCTATGTCGAACACACCCGCAAGCAGGAAACGGTGCATATTGAGCTGAAAAAGGTCATTATCCTTGAAGGTATCCTGCTGTTGACGGATGCACGCCTGCGCGATGAGATGAATTTCTCTATTTTTGTCGATACGCCGCTGGATATTTGCCTGCTGCGCCGTATGCGTCGCGATGTGAATGAGCGCGGGCGTTCAATGGATTCTGTGATGGAACAGTATCAGAAGACCGTGCGTCCGATGTTTCTGCAATTCATTGAGCCATCTAAGCAGTACGCCGATATTATCGTGCCGCGTGGCGGGAAAAACCGTATTGCGATTGATATTTTGAAAGCCAAGATAAGCCAGTTCTTTGAATAAATACCCTGAATCATTCAGGCTGCATGACCGAACGGTAATGTTTTAAACAAGGCCAGCAGCGTGAAGTATGACGGAGATATGTCCTAAATAATTCGAGTTGCGTGAAGATGGCAACCGAGCGAATCCCCAGGAGCTTACTCAGGTAAGTGACTGGGGTGAGTAAGGGCTGCCAACGCACAAGCAGCTTGAAGTATGACGGAGATAGATGAGGTTTATCTGATAGATACCGGTGTGGAATGGAGAATAAGATGAGACTGTGTGACCGTGACATTGAAGCCTGGCTGGATGATGGCCGACTGGTGATTACGCCCCGTCCGCCAACCGAGAGGATCTCTGGCGCGACCGTTGATGTTCGCCTGGGAAATCAGTTTCGTGTCTTCCGCGGACACACCGCGCCTTTCATTGATTTAAGCGGACCGAAGGATGAGGTCAGTGCAGCGCTGGATCGCGTTATGAGTGATGAAATCAATTTACCAGAAGGTGAGGCGTTCTTCCTGCATCCGGGAGAGTTAGCGCTGGCAGTAACGTTTGAGTCAGTGACGCTGCCGGATGATTTGGTCGGCTGGCTGGATGGCCGTTCTTCGTTGGCACGCCTGGGATTGATGGTTCACGTCACCGCACACCGCATTGATCCCGGTTGGCAAGGAAGAATTGTGTTGGAGTTCTATAATTCAGGTAAGTTGCCGCTGGCATTACGCCCCGGCATGATGATTGGCGCTCTGAGTTTTGAACCGCTTTCAGGGCCGGCGGCTCGTCCATACAACCGTCGTCAGGATGCCAAGTATAAAGATCAACAGGGTGCGGTAGCGAGCCGGATCGATAAAGACTGAGCGTCTGGCGACAGGCTTGCAAGGTAAAAAGCAGGTGGCCGTGCGTTTCGCAATGAGGGTGGCATGAGAAGATTTCTGACGACGCTGGCAATTCTGCTTGTCGTGCTGGTGGCAGGAATGACGGCCTTGGTCGTACTGGTTAATCCCAATGACTTCCGCGCCTACATGGTGAAGCAAGTTGAGGAACGTAGCGGCTATCGCCTTCAACTGGATGGCGATCTGCGTTGGCATGTGTGGCCGCAACTGAGCATATTATCCGGCGGGATGTCGCTAAGCGCGCCAGGTTCCAGCGTACCTATTGTCAGCGCGGAGAACATGCGTCTTGATGTGCAACTGTGGCCGCTGTTGTCGCATAAGCTCGCGGTCAAGCAGGTGATGCTGAAAGGGGCGATTATTCGCCTGACGCCGGAAAGCGAAGCCAAACAGGCCAACAATGCCCCCATTGCTCCGGCGGGTTCGCAAGCCCCATCTGAAGAACGGCGCTGGCGGCTGGATATCGGTAAGATAAAAGTCGCTGATAGCCTGCTGATTCTGCAACGCAGCAACAACGAACAGATTAATGTTCGCGATATTAATCTTGCGATGGAGCAGAACAGCGACCGCCAGGTTAACATCGAATTATCAAGCCGCATCAATCGCGATCAGCGCGATATTGCCTTCTCTCTTGCCGCAGATGTCGATTTGCTGCATTTCCCCAGCAGGTCAATGCCAATATTACCAAGCTAGATTACCAGCTTCAGGGGGCAGGAATACCAACAAACGGTATCAGCGGAACGGGGAGTGTTCAGGCAAGTTATCAACAGCAGCCTGAAAAATCACGTTTAGCCAGCTTTCACTTAATACCAATAATAGCCAGCTGTCTGGTGCTGGTAGCGTGACGCTGGGGATATCCCTCATTACGAATTAGATCTGCTGTCTGAGAAGCTGGATTTGGATTCCCTGCTGGGGATCGCGTCGGTAAAGAGAACAATGCCGCTGTCGTGCCGGCTAAATCATCAGCCCCTGTGATTTCAAATGAAAGTGGGTTAACCAAGCCAGAAGATAGCTTACAGGCATTCACGGCGCGTTTGTCGCTACAGGCCGTGACGATGATCTACCGCGGGCTTGATGTCCGCCAGTTTACGCTACGGGCAGAGAATCAGCCGGAACTGCTGGATATTACGGCATTGAGCGGCGAACTGGGCAGTGGACATTTCTCATTACCCGGTAAAGTTGTGACGAAGCCATCAACTAACATCACGTTACGCCCAGAACTCAAGGATATTGAACTGTCTCAACTGATGCCCGCGTTTGCGCAGCCCGCCGAGACAGTCAGCGGAAAATTTTCGCTGGTAGGACAGTTCAGTGGCAACAGCTTTACGCTACCTGCGTTGCTCCAGCAGTGGCAGGGAACGGCGACGCTGCAGGCCAATGGTGTCCGTCTACAGGGTTTGAATATTCAGCAAATGGTGCAGATGGCTGTCGCGCGTAGTAATGGCAATGTGCGAGGACAAGAGCGCTACGAGCGTTACACTGAGCTACAACAGCTGACGGGAAAAGCCCAGTTGAACGCGGGTAAGTTGCGCCTTACCGATCTCAATGGCCGTTCAGAACTGTTGTCACTAAACGGTGTTGGACAATTCGATTTGCCTGCCCAGACGTGTGATGTCAATTTGAATGTCTCTATCACGCAAGGATGGCAGGGCGATGAGCAGTTGGTCAGCGTGCTGAAAAACACGGCGATCCCGTTACGGGTCTATGGCGAGTGGGATAAATTAAATTATCAGCTACAGGTCGATCAACTGCTGCGTAAACGCCTACAGGACGAGCTGAAGAAGCGCCTGAATGACTGGGCCAGCCAAAACCAGCAAAGCCAAAGGGTAAAGACCTGAAGCAACTCCTCGATCGTCTTTAATTTTCTAAATACGCTGTTTTATACCCTAAATAATTCGAGTTTCAGGAAGGCGGCAAGAGAAGGCATCCCGATGAGCTTACTCCGGTAAGTGATTCGGGTGACTGACAAATCTGCCTCAGGCAGATTTGAACGCTGCTTGCAGTGGCCCCAACGGGGCGAGGTACACGCAAGTGTGCCGAGTAATGCAGCCAACGCACATGCAACTTGAAGTATGACGGGGATAGCCGGTTTGCGGATTCCTGTCAGTAAACCGGCAGTTCCTCCCCAACGTTTCCCTTGGTTTGTCATCCTTCTCCAGACCGGCTTTGTGCTCGGTGTCTCTTTTTAATGCTGCATACTAATATTTTTCTCTTTTTTATTTTCTAAAGCAGTAAACTTCGCTCCCTATTTTCGGTGCGCCGTTACTCCGCTGCCGGGGAATGTCTGTCAGATAATTTATTACTCAGGTATCAAAACACACTATGCTCGAACTTTTGATTGGTGTTGCTGTAACGATTCTGGTCGGTCGTTACATTATAAAAGGGTACTCCGCGACTGGCGTGTTGCTGGTGGGAGGCCTCTTACTATTGGCAATCAGTGCCATGCTGGGGAAAAACGTATTGCCAGCCAGCGCGAAAGCGACAGGCTGGAGCGCAACGGATATTGTTGAATACGTAAAAATTTTGCTGATGAGCCGCGGTGGCGATCTCGGCATGATGATTATGGTGCTGTGTGGTTTTGCCGCTTATATGACGCATATCGGTGCCAATGATGTCGTCGTCAAACTGGTTTCCCGTCCGCTGAAAATGATCAACTCGCCTTATTTACTGATGATTGCGGCCTATTTTGTCGCCTGTCTGATGTCGCTGGCGGTGTCATCGGCAACCGGGCTGGGAGTGCTGTTAATGGCGACGTTATTCCCTGTCATGGTGAACGTCGGGATTAGCCGTGGAGCTGCTGCCGCAATCTGTGCGTCCCCTGTGGCGCTGATCCTGTCGCCGACGTCGGGTGACGTAGTGCTGGCGGCTCAGGCATCGCAGATGAAATTAGTGGATTTCGCCTTTAAGGCCACGCTCCCTATTTCTATCATGGCGATCGTGTGTATGGCCGTCGCGCATTTCTTCTGGCAGCGCTATCTGGATAACAAAGCGAATGTCAGCCATGAGATTCTGGACGTCAGTGAAATCAAGACCGATGCCCCGCGTTTTTACGCCATTCTGCCGTTTACGCCGATCATTGGTGTACTGGTATTTGATGGTAAATGGGGGCGGAACTCCACATCATCACCGTGCTGGTGATCTGCATGGTGTTGGCTGCGGTGCTGGAGTTTGTCCGCTCGTTCAATGCACAAAAGGTGTTTGATGGGCTGGATGTGGCTTATCGTGGCATGGCCGATGCCTTCTCTAGCGTTGTAATTCTGCTGGTTGCGGCTGGTGTCTTTGCTCAGGGACTTGGCACTATTGGCTTTATCAGCGGCCTGATTGGCCTGGCGCAGTCATTTGGCAGCGGCGGGCTGGTGATTATGCTGGTGCTGGTTGCGATCACGATGCTGGCTGCGATGACGACCGGTTCGGGTAATGCGCCGTTCTATGCGTTTGTTGAGCTGATTCCAAAGCTGGCGTCGCAAATGGGTATCAACCCGGCCTATCTGGCCATTCCGATGCTTCAGGCTTCCAATCTGGGCCGTACCATTTCCCCGGTATCCGGCGTGGTGGTTGCTGTGGCCGGGATGGCAAAAATATCACCGTTTGAGGTGGTGAAGCGTACATCGGTTCCTGTTTTGGTTGGGCTGATTGTCGTGGTGATTGCCACAGAGATTATGGTGCCTGCCTGATAGGTAATAGAAAACAGCCCCTACCGAACGGAAAGGGGCTGTTGATAAACGCGGTATTTTACGCCGCTATTACACTTCAAAATCAGTTTGTGGTTCGTCGTTTGGGGTGATGCGAACCTCCACGATTCGATGGCTTTCCACCGCCAGGATAGTGAACTGATAACCATCGATTGATAATGTATCGCCCACCTGTGGAACCCGCTGCGCGTGCTCCATCAATAGCCCCGCCAACGTGTAGTATTCGCGCTTTTCATCCAGCATCAGCGGAACATACATCGTCAGGTCTTCCAGCGGAATATAGCCATTTGCGGTCCAACTGCCGTCGTCATTTTGCTGAATGCTGTGGCGCGCATCGCGATCTTCTCCTTCGCGCGGCAGGTTACCCGCGATGGTTTCCATCACGTCACTTAATGTAACAATCCCTTCCATCGAACCAAATTCATCAACGACGAACGCAAAATGTGTTCTTCCTTCTCTAAACTGTTCTAACGCCTGCAAAAGCGAAAGTTGCTCGGGGAAAACCAGCGGTTGACGAATCAGAATGCGCAGGTTAAATGGCTCGCGGTTCAGCTGCTGCTGGAGTAGATCAGCAACATATACGATCCCCAATGGTTCGTCAGAGGTACTGCTGTCGGTTACCACCAGTCGGGAGTGCTGGTTGGTCGTTAGCAGTTTAGCGAGCGCATCCTGTGTAATGTTCAGCTCAATCGGCTCAATATCATGCCGCGATGTCATAATGCTGCTGATGGTTCGCTGTGCCAGCCCCAATACCCGCTTGATCATCCGACGTTCCTGAAGATTGAACACCTCTTGGCCCGCCCGGGTGTTGTCGGCAATCATCGATGAGGTTTGGTTGTCTAGCTCAGCTTCTTCGTGGTTGCCGCGCAAAATACGCAAAACGACCTCTGCGGTACGCTGGCGTAGCGGAACCGAAGAGGAAAGGAAGCGTCGGCGGTTAAACAGGGAAACCTGATTCAACATCTCAATCAGCACCGAGAAGCCTATCGCCGCGTAGAGATAACCTTTAGGGATGTGATAACCAAAGGCGTCTGCGACCAGACTGAAGCCAATCATCAGCAGGAAGCTAAGGCACAGGATGACGATGGTCGGGTGTTCCGCGACAAAACGGGTCAGCGGTTTGCTGGCCAGCAGCATCAGGAAGATGGCAATGGTCACGGCGGACATCATGACCAGCAGATGATCGGTCATGCCGACGGCAGTAATCACCGAGTCCAGCGAGAATATTGCATCCAGTACCACGATCTGTGCCACTACCGGCCAGAAACGGGCCCCTTTACGCTGGGCCTGCTGTTCCTCATCCTTCCCTTCGAGGCGTTCGTTGAGCTCCATCGTGGCTTTAAATAGCAGGAATAGCCCGCCAATCAGCATGATGACATCACGAGCGCTGAATGTGTGCCCAAGGAGCGTAAAGAGGGGGTAGTCAAAGACACCAGCCAGGAAATGGACGCCAGCAGACACAGGCGCATAATCAGGGCAAGCAACAGACCGACGACTCTGGCTTTATCGCGTTGTTCTTTTGGTAGTTTCTCAGCCAGAATGGCGATGAAGATAAGATTATCAATGCCCAGAACCAGTTCCAGGACAACCAGCGTGGCCAACCCGGCCCATATCGTTGGATCAGCGATCCACTCCATATCTATTTTTCACCTTTAAATGAACATAACCTCGATAGCGTATCAGGGCAGACACAGATGAACCAGAATTTGCAGGGATATTCTTTTCTTTGACGAGGCCCGAAGGAACGGTGGGGATGGTTTACCCACGTTTTACCCTGTTTCTATATGGCAGTTATCCAGTACTAAGTGTTGTGTTCCGGGAGGCTGCAAACAGCGTGAAAAAGCAGCAATAAGCAAGATTTTCAGAATTATGAGCGGGATAGCCCGCGTTAGTGTTTGATAGTGTTGGTAGACAACGCATAGAATAGCCTGCAGATTTAGCAGGATTTTTACGACAGGGATGCGCGTAGTCTTATTCTGAAAAGCTCCTTTTAAGCCACCTTACCCTTGTACTCGTTGCATCATCGTCAATACTATGGGGTGAAAATTTGGCTTTGTCGATTTAGCTATATTTTTATAAATAAACATATTTATTAGTCCTATTTTGTTAGCGAGATCAGTTGGCTAGCAAGGAAATGGAATTTTTACACACAAACAGATGGTTTACGGAGCCAGGGTGTAGCCACAGGATGGTGTTCCGTACGTTGTTTGACAGCGCATTGGTAGCTATAAGCCAAGGGCGGTAGCGTGCCTAATGCAGAACATTTAACGGTTGATGATGGTGCAAAAATGCAAGATTTCATCGTTGTATTTTTAAGTGCATTCGTCGCGCTGTTCTTGGTTAGAAAGGTCGCAATCAACGTCGGATTGATGGATAAACCATGTGCACGTAAAAAGCATCGTGGAAATGTTCCTCTTGTCGGGGGCGTGTCGATTTATCTCGCGCTCTGCGTTTTATTTATGCTGCATGCTGACTGGCTTCCTGATTTCTCCCTATACATGATTTGCACTACCTTGCTATTGGTTGTCGGTGTGATTGATGACCGTTTTGACCTCCCCGTTTTTCCTCGGTTTGTTGTTCAACTGCTGGTGGGCGGTTTAATGATGTACTCGGGGTTATACCTTTCATCATTAGGAGACGTGGTGTTTGGTCATGAACTGCTTTTAGGGGGATTTGGATACGTCATTACATTGTTTGCCGTATGCGGTGCTATCAATGCCTTTAATATGATCGATGGTATTGATGGTTTACTGGGTTCACTGGCCTGTATCGCATTTTGTTCACTGTTCTTTTTATTTTATTCAGAGGGCGAGCGCCAACTTGGGCTCTGGAGCCTATGCATGATGGCGGCTACGCTACCTTATCTTTTCCTGAATCTCGGTATCCCTTTGGGAAAAAGATTTAAGGTTTTTATGGGGGATGCAGGTAGCACCGTTATAGGATTTACCGTACTTTGGTTGCTGATTCTTGCTTCTCAGGGAGAACGCGCGGTAATGAATCCAGTGACGGCGCTTTGGTTAATCGCGATCCCTTTGATGGACATGGTTGCTATCACGCTACGGCGGTTTTTGAGAGGCGATAGTCCGTTTAAGGCCGACAGGGGACATCTTCACCATATCTTGATGTCTTCTGGGCTGACTTCGCGGCAGTCGTTGATGATTATTACGCTGGCGGCGTTGCTACTTGCCGTCGTAGGAATCATCAGCGATCGTAATAACGCGAACCAGACTATGATGCTAGGCCTATATTTTGTACTATTTATCGGTTATTTCTTTTATACCGCGTATAGAAAAAGTAATGCAGTGGGGAGAAGAACCCATTCCGATGAGGTGGTAGCTAAGTTGTCAAACCGTACTGTTCAGCGTCGCTAAGCGACAAATTACCGACTTTTTATACGCTAGACTGTAGGTTCAGTTGAATAAGTATTCTCTATAATTGTTTGATATTTTGTAGGGATTTGCACAAATTTCAATTAAAAGTGATGGCATAACAGGATGATAAAGCACAAGTTAAAATTGGCACCATTAGTCGTGTCACTAGCCTTCCTTAGCGGCTGTACCATAATTCCCGGTAGCCATCTTTCTACAAGTGGCAAAGAGGTTATCGAGCAACAAGACGCTGATTTCAATATTGATAAGTTAGTGAATGTTTATCCTCTTACGCCTTATTTAATCGATAAAATGCGCGTCAGACCATTAATCGCACAGACTAATCCTGCATTGGAACGCGAACTACAACAGTATGAATATCGCATTGGCATTGGCGATGTCATCATGGTTACGGTATGGGACCACCCTGAATTGACTACGCCTGCAGGTACATACCGTACCGCTGCTGATACCGGTAACTGGGTACATTCCGACGGTACAATCTTCTATCCATACATTGGTAAGGTCAAAGTTGCAGGTAAAACGGTGATGGAAGTGCGCAGTGAGATTTCATCCCGTTTGGCAACTTATATTGAATCCCCTCAGGTTGACGTCAACATCGCAGCCTTCCGCTCGCAAAAAGCTTATGTCACGGGAAGTAAAAACCTCCGGTGAGCAGCCTATCACTAATGTGCCGTTAACTATTTTGGATGCCATCAACAAAGCTGGCGGATTAAGTGAAGACGCAGACTGGCGTAATATCGTGTTGACCCATAATGGTCAGGAAAAGCGCATCTCACTTCAGGCGTTGATGCAAAATGGCGACTTATCTCAGAACACGCTGTTATATCCTGGAGATATCCTCTACATTCCCCGTAATGACGATCTGAAAGTGTTTGTAATGGGCGAAGTCAAGAAACAGAGCACGCTCAAAATGGATCGCAGCGGTATGACCTTGACCGAGGCGTTGGGCAACGCTGAAGGGATGGATCAGACATTTTCTGATGCTACAGGGATTTTTGTTATCCGCTCATTACGAGGAACGCAAGGCCCTAAACTGGCCGATGTCTATCAACTTAATGCGAAGGATGCCACTGCAATGGTCATGGGGACTGAATTCCAGTTACAGCCTTACGACATTGTCTATGTTACGACGGCACCGATCGTTCGTTGGAATCGTGTTATTAGCCAGCTCGTGCCGACCATTTCTGGGTTTAATGAACTGACAGAAGGTTCACTGCGAGTTCGTACCTGGCCATAGAGATAATTATGTTTGATTCTATATTGGTTGTTTGCGTCGGTAACATTTGTCGTTCCCTACGGGGGAACGGCTATTAAAACAGGCATTGCCTAGCAAAAAATTTCATCCGCAGGGCTAGGCGCATTGGTTGGAAAACCTGCAGACGCGACCGCAGCGGATGTGGCGAGCCAGCATAATCTTTCTCTTGATGGTCATGAGGCGCAGCAATTAACGTCTGCATTATGTCGGCAATATGACCTTATTCTGGTTATGGAAAAAGGGCATATTGATGGCGTATGTCGTATTGCGCCAGAAGTCCGAGGCAAGACAATGCTATTTGGCCGCTGGCTTAATCAGCAAGAGATTGCTGATCCATACCGCAAAAGTCGTGAAGCATTTGAATTCGTTTACTTGCAACTTGAGCAGTCTGCCCAGAAATGGGTGCAGGTACTAAGCCGTTAACAAGTCAGGGAAACCCATGGCAGAGAAAATTTCAGTAAAAACCGCTGATACAAATGCGGATGAGATTGATTTAGGTCGTTTATTAGGGACATTGCTGGATCACCGCTGGTTAATTGTTGGCGCTACTGCAATTTTTGCTATCGTTGGCATCCTTTATGCAACATTGGCTACTCCTGTCTACAAAGCGGATGCATTAATTCAGGTTGAAAAAGATTCAGGTAATAAATTACTGAATGACATATCCAGTATGTTACCTGATTCTAAACCTGAGTCAGATACTGAGATAGAATTGGTCAAATCAAGAATGGTGATCGGTAAGACAATCCGTGATCTTTCCTTAGACACGGTAGTTGAGCCGAAATATTTTTCCTGTCATAGGCAGAGGCCTTGCCAGAATTCTGAAAAAGAACCTGGGAAAATAGCATTATCTCGTTTGAATGTTCCTGCTAATCTTCTCGATGAAAAATTTGAGCTTAAAGTATTAGCGAAAGATAGCTATGAAATTCAGGCTGATGGAATTAGTTTCTCAGGTAAGGTTGGGGTGCTGGAAAAGCATGATGGCCTTAGCATACTCGTGAGTGATATTGATGCCTCTCAAGGAAGCGTTTTCAAGTTACAAAACTCAATGAATTAACTGCTATTACTAATTTGCTTGATAAATTTTTATTGCCGATCGTGGGAAAAGTACCGGGGTATTAGAACTTAGCCTGGAAGGTACAGATCCGCAAAAATTCATTCCATACTCGCTAGTATCAGTGAGAATTATTTACAGCAGAATGTTGAGAAAATCGGAGGAAGCAGGTAAGAGCCTCGATTTCCTCAAAAATCAATTACCAAATGTACGTGACGAGCTAAACGCAGCTGATAGTAAATTAAACGTTTACAGACAGCAAAATGAGTCCGTTGATCTATCACTTGAAGCGAAAGCTGTACTGGACACAATGGTTGCCATTGAAGCTCAGTTGAATGAATTGACCTTCAAAGAGGCAGAGATATCTAAACTCTATACTAAAGAGCACCCAGCTTATCGAGCGCTGCTTGAAAAACGTAAAACGTTGGAGCAGGAGCGTAATAAGTTAAATCAGCGCATTGGGGCGATGCCTAAAACCCAGCAAGAAATTATACGTTTGACACGTGACGTAAAAGCTGGACAGGAAGTCTACATGCAATTGCTGAATAAACAGCAAGAGCTGAGTATCAATAAAGCAAGCACTGTGGGTAATGTTCGTATTGTTGACCCAGCCGTTACACAGTTAAAACCCGTTAAGCCTAAAAGCTGCTGATTGTGTTACTGGCTACAATCTTTGGCGGTATGCTTTCTATTACTTTTGTTGTGATTAAAACGGTTCTGCATAAAGGCATTGAAAGCCCTGAACAGCTTGAAGAACTTGGTATTAACGTTTATGCCAGCGTGCCGCTTTCTGAATGGCAGCAAAGAAAGACAGAGCTCTGCTAGGACGGAGTAAGAAGAGCAATACGCGTTCTACTGAACTGCTGGCAGTCGGTAACCCTGCTGACTTGGCTATTGAAGCCATCAGAAGTTTACGTACCAGCCTACATTTCGCCATGATGGAGGCGAAAAATAGTGTACTAATGATCTCTGGTGCAAGTCCGGCGATTGGTAAAACCTTTGTAAGTGCAAACCTTGGGGCAGTGGTATCGCAATCTGGGCAGCGTGTATTGATTGTTGACTGTGATATGCGTAAGGGTATGCCCACGAACTCATGGGTTGCACAGGTACAGAAGGGCTTTCTGATATATTGTCAGGGCAAGTATCAGTAGAGAAAAGCATTCGTAAAACTGCTTTGGAGAATATGGATTTCATTCCACGCGGACAAATTCCGCCTAATCCTTCCGAATTGCTCATGCATAGCCGTTTCTCTCAATTTATTGACTGGGCAACAGAGCATTACGACCTTGTGTTGTTAGATACACCACCTATTTTGGCGGTAACCGACGCGGCAATTATCAGCCGTCATGCAGGAACCTCTTTGCTTGTCGCACGTTTTGAAGTGAATACTCTCAAAGAGATTGAAGTGAGTATTCGTCGCTTTGAACAGAATGGGACAGAGATCAAAGGCGTTATTTTAAATGCGATAGTAAAACGTGCTGCTAGTTACTATGGGTACGGTAACTATGACTACTATGCGTATGAATATCGTTCAGAAAAGTGATTGAAATCATCTTGAGAGGTTAATTATGGGCATTTTAAGTTTATTTATAAATGCCTGCTTTTGAAAGAGTTAAATATAAAATGAAACCCTCAGAATATTCTAATGTCTTGTCTGTAGAAAAAAGAAAATATATTGCTTTGTACCTTGAGATGGTTCATTGCAATGTTTTTCATTGCATCACCGTTAAATCCGTCTTTCAACGACATGACTATATATTTATGGATACCATTGGTTTTTTAGATGTCTATTTCCTAAATATACTTGGAAAGGTAAATAAAAACTTTTTAATTATAATGCTGGTTTGGTTCTCTTATTGCGTATTAGTTAACAGAATCGATATTGCGATAAAATCCTTTGTGCTTCTTTTAGGCGTAGTATACCTAACTAAGATTAAAGATAGGATTCTTGATAAATTATATGTCTGGATGCTAATTTCTATTTCATGGTGTATATTACAGTTTGTTCTTTATCAAATAAATCCATCATTGTCTTCTATGATTGGTCCTTCAGAAATATCGAGAACATTATGGGGTGAATATGCAACAGCAACATATTCAAATCAGTATGAGTTATTTTTCTTCCCAGAATGTCAGGGCTTTCAGAGAGGCTGGATTCTTTGTATCCTTATTGGTGGTAATGTTCTTAACAAGAGTAAGATACAAGGTTGTTACAAAGAAAGAGAAGATTTTATTTTTTTAGGATATGTATTCAGTATTTCTAAAGTGTCTTTTGTTGCTATTATTTTGTTCTTTATTCAACGTTTGAAACGTTATCTGAGTAAAATACCGTTGGTTGTATTTATCTTTATCTTTTTCTTTATTTTTGTTTTAGCTCACTATTTAGATGTAGGGGTTTCTCCATTTTTCTATTTAAATGAATCTATTGCGCACAGATTATCATCGTCGTATTTGATTTCAGATATGAAAATACCGAATTTAATTTATGGATGTGACTCTAATTATAGTTGCTTTCAAAATAACCAGCCAATGTTAAATTACCTTAGCAATATAGATCTAAAACCTAATATAGGTTTAGCAGGGGTTGTTATTGATCTCGGAGTTATAGGGTTATTGCTATTCTTATGTTTGGCGTATCTTTTTAGATTATCTACATATGAGTTTTGCATTTTAGCTTTATTGACATCAACTGTGACATTTTTACATTAGACAGCTTCGTTATATTGACATTTTATTATATTGCTACGAATAAATATATTTTGGATGTAAAAGAAAACTAAAATGGGAAATCATGATATATATTAATGCAAGGTTCTTATCACAAAATTTAACTGGTGTTCAGCGATTTGCTGAAGAAATATCATTATCATTAAAAAAATAAGACATGACATTACGTTCGTAGCTCAAAGGATATTATAAGAGCTGATATTGCAGAAAAGCTCAATGTCCAAGTTATTGGATATCTTAAAGGGCATTTATGGGGAGCAAATTGAACTTCCAGCTTTTTAAGAAAAAAATGGTAGTCCATTACTATTAAATTTATGTAGTACCGCACCAATTTTATACCATAATCAAATTGTCACCCACCATGATGTGACATATAAGCGTTATCCTGAAAGTTATTCAAAAAATTTCGTTTTTTATAATTCGATGGTTCCGCTAATGATAAAAAACTCACATTGTCTTATTACGGTTAGTGAGTTTTCAAAAAATGATATTAGCGTTGCTTATTCGATTCAGCCTGAAAAGATAATAGTTGTTCCAAATGCTGTTAGTTCTGATTTTTAAACCTCTCCGAAAAGAAATTCTTTTGATAGAGATTATTTATTAGACTGTCTCCTCTCAGGCATACCATAAAAACTTTCATAAATTAATTGAAGCATTTAATGGAATACAGGAAAGTAACATAAAATTAAAGGTTGTCGGCGGTATGTCGACAGGATTTAGTTCTCAAAGTTTTATTGAGAGTATAAATAATAAGAATATAGAGTTTTTAGGGAGAATAAGTGATTACGAGTTAGTTAACTTATATAGAGGCGCAATAGGCTTTGTTTTCCGTCTTTTGTATGAGGGATTTGGTATTCCTCCATTAGAAGCACAAAGCTGTGAGTGTCCTGTACTTTCATCTAACACAGCATCCATGCCGGAGGTTTTAGGAGACAGTGTTATTTATTTCTCACCTGATAGTGTGGTTGAGATAAGGCAATCTATTGTTAGATTGATCAATGATGAAAAATTAAGGAAAGAATTGATAAAAGGATTAATAAACGCGAAACGTTTCTCTTGGGATGAGTCTGCGCAAAGGGTAGATGAATTAATAAATAAAATATTAAATTAATTATTTCCTGTTTTATACATCTAATAGCCGTTAAACTTCGATTAACTAATTATATATGAAATATGAGAAAGTAAAATGCTAACTGAGGGAAAAGAAATTTAATTTATTCTAATGCATCAATCATTTCTATGCTACAACGTTTCTCTGATGTGTTTGTTGTTATTTTTCAATATTGATGATTGATATTACTAGCAAAAATGATGTTTCCTTACAACATTGGCTAATTGTATTGGTCAGTTTTTCATTATACCAAATGATAGCCGGTATTACCGATTTCTATCGATCATGGCGTGGCGTTAGTTTACGAAGAAATTACTCTTCCTAACTAGGAATTGGATGCTTGCAAATATAATTTGTTCTGGGATTTTATCTTTTCTGCCATATTTGTTTGTCGGGTTGGATTTTTATTCGCTATGGTTTTTATAACTACAATCGGTTTTTTTTTATTAAGAGTATTAATAAGAATAGCTGTAAGTTATATGAGGAAGCTTGGCTATAATAATAAAAATGTAGCAATAGTTGGTAATTCTAAAGCAGGTTTACATCTTGCTGAAAGTATATTATCTGCCCCATGGCTAGGTTTTAGATTGTCTGGTTACTATATGCCTGATGTGTATAGAAAAAAAAGTCACAAATACCAAGAAATGGGCATTAATTTTCTTGGTGGCATAGATGATCTAATAAATTCAGCCAAGAATGGCGAAATAGAAATCATATATCTCTCTTTATATATGAAAGATGCTGAGATTATTAATCACATTCTTTCTGAACTTTCTGACTCTACTTGTACAGTTATGTTTGTTCCTGATGTTTCAGCATTTAACGTGTTACACTCAAGAAGTGAAATTATAAATGGTGTCCCTGTTTTTCTTTATATGATACACCAATGAGCGGTTGGAATTCATTATTAAAAAGAGCTGAGGATATTTTTGTATCTACAGCGATAATAATTATTATTTCGCCATTGTTATTTTTTATTTCGATTTTAATAAAATTAACATCACCTGGTCCTGTGATATTTAAACAGAAACGGTATGGACTAGATGGTAAGTCGATTGACGTATGGAAGTTCCGTAGTATGACGGTAATGGATAATGGTGATAGAATTATTCAAGCGAAAAAAGGTGATGCTAGAATTACTCCACTAGGCGCTTTTCTTCGGAAGACATCCCTCGATGAATTACCTCAGTTTTTCAATGTTCTCGCTGGTGATATGTCTATTGTAGGTCCTAGACCCCATGCTGTAGCTCATAATGAACAATATAGGAAATTGATTAAGGGATATATGCTACGCCACAAAGTTAAACCTGGTGTGACAGGGTGGGCACAAATCAATGGATGGAGAGGTGAAACGGATACCTTAGAAAAAAATGGAAAAAAGGATTGAATTTGACCTCTACTATATTCAGAATTGGAGTATTTGGATGGATGTGAAAATTATAATAATGACTATATTTAAAGGGTTCGTTAGCCCCGCAGCATATTAGTTTAAAATAAAATTTGATGAAAATGGCCATTTTATGAAAAATAAAATCACATTAATGCCTTCTGGTGTTGTTTTCGAATGTGGCTCAGAAAAAACAATTTTAGATTCAGCAATAGAACAAGGGATTGTTCTGGAACATAGCTGTAAAAATGGTTCGTGTAATGCGTGTGAAGCCCACATTCTTGGTCCGCAGGGTGAAGTCCTTACTACCATTTTGACTTGTCAGGTGAAACCTGACTGCGATATGACGCTGGAAGCTGAGTATTATCCAGAACTAGCGAATATTAAAAGTAAAACAGCACCGTGTAAGGTTGACTCTATAGAATATCCTCATGAGGATATTGCGATTATTACGCTTCGTTTGCCACCTACAGCAAATCTTACATTCTTGCCTGGGCAATATCTCGATCTGAAGTATCAAGGTATAGCCAGAAGCTACTCGATAGCCTCTATTCCACAAAACAATAGCAAAGTTGAGCTTCATTTAAAGCGAGTGGAAAATGGTGCCATGAGTACTAAAATATTTGGCCATCTATCTGCTAACCAATTAATGCAGCTCGAAGGACCAAAAGGCACTTTTTTCTATCGTAACAATGAACACTCAGGGCCAATCATATTCCTGGCAACGGGAACAGGATTTGCCCCAATAAAATCGATTGTTACTGATTTACTTAATAAAGGCATTCAACGGGATATTTACATTTATTGGGGGAATAGAAAAAGTAAATTGTTCTATGACCCTTCCGTTGCACTATGGGAAAGCCAGCATGCTAATGTTAAGTGTAGTCTGGTTCTGTCTCGGCCTGAAGATGATTGGAATGGAAGATATGGTTATGTTCAAGAGTTTGTCGTTGCCGATATTAGTGGCTTGAACACAGCCAGCGTCTATGCCTGTGGAAGCCAATCAATGATTGAGTCAGCAAAAGCGTTATTAATTGAGAATGGACTTCCTGCAGCTAATTTTTACTCAGATGCCTTTGTTGTATCGGGTTGAATGATAAAGCGATTAAGAAATATATATTGAATGTATTATTTGTCATCAGCAGATGACAAATAATTAAAGAGTAGGAACCAACTAGGAGCGTTCCATGAAAGCGGTGATACTTGCAGGTGGATTAGGTACCAGGCTGAGCGAAGAAACGGTGACTAAGCCTAAGCCCATGGTTGAAATTGGTGGGAAACCTATCTTATGGCATATCATGAAGATGTACTCTTATCATGGCATAAATGAATTCATCATATGCTGTGGATATAAGGGATATGTTATTAAGGAGTATTTTGCGAATTATTTCCTGCACATGTCTGATATCACCTTCAATATGAAGGATAATGAAATGACGGTGCTACCAAAACGCGCTGAGCCTTGGACTGTTACTCTCGTCGATACGGGCGATCACTCCATGACTGGAGGCCGTCTGCGCCGCGTTTCTGAATATATTAAAGATGATGAGTGCTTTTGCTTTACCTACGGTGACGGGGTATGCGGTGTTGATATTCAAGATACGATCGCCTTCCATAAGCGCCATGGTAAGCTTGCTACATTGACGGCGACATTACCGCCGGGTCGTTTCGGAGCACTCGAATTATCCAATGGACAGGTGCAGAGTTTTAAAGAGAAGCCGAAGGGCGATGGTGCCTTGATTAATGGTGGTTTCTTTGTTTTATCTCCTAAGGTTCTGGACCTCATTGACGGTGACAGCAGCGTTTGGGAACAATCACCTCTGATGACTCTGGCCGCGAAGGGTGAGTTGATGGCTTATGAGTACACGGGTTTCTGGCAGCCAATGGATACGTTGAGAGACAAAATGCTTCTTGATGAACTTTGGCAAAATGGTGAGGCTCCTTGGAAAAAATGGGAGTAGACAGCGTGGTAGATTCAGCATTTTGGCAAGGCAAAAGAGTCTTCGTGACGGGGCACACTGGCTTCAAAGGTAGTTGGTTATGCCTGTGGCTGCAGAGCATGGGGGCAGAGGTAAAAGGGTACGCGTTGGAGGCACCGACGACCCCTTCTATTTATCAATCTGCCTGTGTTGAAGAAGGGATGTCCAGCGAAATTGGGGATATCCGTGATTACCAGAAAATGGAAGACAGTATCAGAGCGTTTGGCCCTGAAATTGTTTTTCACATGGCGGCGCAGCCGCTTGTCAGGCTTTCGTACGATATTCCTGTTGATACTTACGCGACGAATGTTATGGGTACCGTGCATTTGCTGGAAGCGGTGCGTAAAATCGGTGGCGTTAAAGCCGTAGTAAATATTACCAGCGATAAGTGCTACGAAAACAAAGAGTGGGTCTGGGGATATCGTGAGAACGAACCCATGGGTGGCTATGACCCTTACAGTAACAGCAAAGGTTGTGCTGAATTGGTCGCAGCAGCATATCGACAGTCATACTTTAACGCTGATAAATATCAGGAACATGGCTGTGCGCTGGCTTCGGTCAGAGCGGGTAATGTGATCGGCGGCGGTGATTGGGCCCTCGATCGTCTTATTCCCGATATTCTTAAGGCATTTGAAGAGCAACGTCCCGTCTTGATTCGCAGTCCGCACGCTATCCGCCCTTGGCAGCATGTGCTTGAGCCTCTGTCTGGTTATCTCTGCATTGCGCAGGCGCTTTATCTAAACGGTACGGCGTATGCGGAAGGCTGGAACTTTGGGCCGCTAGATGAAGATGCTCAACCAGTTCAATGGATTGTTGAGAAGATGGTTGGTGCGTGGGGTGACGATGCATCCTGGATTTTGGATGATGGTGAACATCCCCACGAGGCACATTACCTGAAACTGGATTGTTCCAAGGCTAAATGCGCTTGAATTGGGCACCAGTATGGCGGCTTGAAGAGACGCTGAACCGTATTGTTGCCTGGCATAAAGCCTGGTTAGTCGGTGCGGATATGCGTCAGACTACGCTAAATGAAATACATGATTATATGAAAACTCAAAATGATAAAGGTCACTATTGATGAGCACCCAAAACCTAAGAGAAGACATCGCTAAACTGGTTGAGCAATACGCTAATCAGGCTTTTGCCTCCAAAGTATTTTTGGCCGGTGAAAGTGTCATCCTCCTGCGGGCAAAGTGATCGGTGCTCCAGAAATCAAAATGATGGTTGATGCTTGTCTGGATGGCTGGCTGACAACAGGGCGTTTTAACCGTGAATTTGAACGCCGCCTGGGTGAATTCCTTGGTGTAAAACACGTTCTAACGACAGTATCTGGTTCTGCTGCTAATCTTCTGGCTCTGGCTACACTGACTTCCCTAAACTGGGCGATCGTGCGTTAAAAGCAGGCGATGAAGTGATTACTGTTGCAGCAGGGTTTCCAACCACAGTTAACCCATCGATTCAGTATGGCTTGATTCCTGTTTTTGTTGATGTTCATATTCCTACTTACAATATCGACCCCAGCAAAATTGAAGCGGCAATCAGTGATAAAACCCGTGCGATTATGATCGCGCATACTCTGGGTAATGTATTTGATTTATCAGAGGTTAAGAGAATCGCTGATAAATATAATCTCTGGCTGATTGAAGACTGCTGCGACGCGTTAGGCGCCAAATACAACGGCCAGATCGTTGGCACATTTGGTGACATTGCTACTGTAAGTTTCTACCCTGCGCACCATATTACGATGGGAGAAGGCGGTGCCGTCTTTACTAATTCATCGAAATTGAAAACGATCACTGAATCTTTCCGTGACTGGGGACGTGATTGTTATTGTGAACCAGGCTGTGATAACACCTGTGGAAATCGATTCGGCCAGAAATTGGGTTCTCTGCCTTTTGGCTATGACCACAAATATACCTATTCACATGTTGGGTACAATCTCAAAATTTCGGACATGCAAGCGGCATGTGGCTTGGCGCAAATGGATCGCCTGCCTGATTTTGTAGCAAAACGTAATGCCAACTTCGACTATCTGAAAGCGGGTCTCGCATCATGTGAAGAGTTCATCGAGTTGCCGGAAGCTACACCGAATTCTGAGCCATCATGGTTCGGTTTCCGATTACCCTTAAAGAAGAAAGCGGGATTAGTCGTGTTGATCTGATCAAATTCCTGGACGATGCCAAAATTGGTACTCGTTTATTATTTGCAGGTAACCTGACTCGTCAGCCTTACTTTGAAGGAGTGAAATACCGTGTTGTCGGTGAGTTAACCAATACTGACCGTATTATGAACCAGACTTTCTGGATCGGTATTTACCCGGGATTAGATACTGAACATCTGGATTTTGTAATCGGCAAATTTGAAGAATTCTTTGGGTTGAATTTTTAAAATGGAACACATCGTTCTTTCTGGAGCTACTGGTTTTTTAGGTAGTCATATTCTCAATGCCCTGATTAAACAGGGTTATTTTGTTACAATACTGAAAAGAACAACTTCAGATACCTGGAGAATAAAGCATTTATTAGATGTGATAGATATAATAAATGTAGATGCATGTTCTATAGATGATGCTTTTGAAAACAAGAGAATAAGTACAGTGATTCATACTGCCTGTGATTATGGCAGGAATGGTCAGTCGATTTCAGATGTAGTAAAAACTAATCTTTTATTCGGTTTGGATCTTCTTTCTTCTGCGTGTAAATTTAACACTCCCTATTTTATTAATACAGGATCGTTATTGCCGGGGAATATAAATCCATATGCCTTATCTAAGTCACAATTTAACGATTGGCTTCAGCATAAATCTAATGAAATAAATGTTATAAGCCTAAATTTAGAACATATGTATGGCCCAGATGATGATGGGGGAAATTAGTTCCATGGGTAATAAGGAATTTAGAGAATAATGCTGAACGTATTCCGTTAACTGATGGTTATCAACGAAGGGATTTCATTTATATAGATGATGTTGTCAATGCTTATCTTGTTTCTTTATCATCCAAAGAAAAGTTGCCAAATTTTGTCGAATTTGATGTTGGTACGGGGAATTTAACTCCTGTGCGAGAATTTATCGAAAAAATAAAAGATGAATTTAAATTTATACATCCTGAAAATTCAACCATTTTAGGTTTGGCGATAAAAAATGAGAGTCGGTGAACTTTTAGACATACATGTTAACACTAGCCCATTAGAATCATTAGGATGGTCTGCCCATTACAGTGTAGATATGGGAATACGAAAATTAATGAGAGGAAGGGAGTTATGAAGTATCTAATAACCGGTGGATGTGGCTTTCTCGGTTCTAATATTGCGTCAGAAATTTTAAAGTATGGTGATGAATTAGTTATATTTGATAACCTTTATCGGTATGGGAGTTATCAAAATTTAGAGTGGTTGAAAGATCAAGGAGAATTTCAGTTCGTCCATGGTGATATCAGAAATGCTAATGATGTAGAGCGTACAATTAAATCTCATAAGCCTGATATTATTTATCATTTAGTTGGGCGTTGCGATGACTACATCAATCGCAGATCCGAGAATGGATTTTGAAATTAATGCTGGCGGAACATTTAATTTATTAAATGCTGTCAGGATGTACTCACCAGACACTGCAATAGTATACTCATCAACAAATAAAGTGTATGGGGATTTACTTTCAATACAATTATCGGGAGACTGATACTCGTTATGAATGTATTGAATTTCCAAATGGTTTTGATGAAAAGTGAATTTAGATTTCCATTCTCCATATGGAACATCAAAAGGCAGTGCTGATCAGTATATGCTAGATTTTTTTCTAGGATATATGGTTTGAAAACAGTTGTATTTAGACACTCTTCAATGTTTGGGGAAGACAATTTGCAACCGAAGATCAGGGATGGCTTGGGTGGTTTACTCAGAAAGCTATAGAAATAAAAAATGGTAAGGCTACTAAGCCTTTTACTATTTCGGGTAATGGTAAACAGGTACGAGATTTATTGTATGCTAGTGATTGTGTTTCATTGTATTTAAAGGCTGGTGTTGAAATAGAAAAATAAAAGGAAATGCATTCAATATTGGTGGGGGAATTAATAATTCTGCTTCATTGCTCGAACTTTTTGATATATTGAAAGGGGGTTGAATGTGAAAATGGAATATATAAAGCTACCTCCTCGAGAGTGATCAACTGGTTTTTGTAGCTGACATTTCCAAAGTAAGCAATGCTTTGAAATGGAGTCCTATTATATCCAAGGATATTGGAATTAACAAAATGATTGATTAAGTTGAGAATGTGAAATAATATTTCACATTCTTATAACCACTAATTGAATGAGTGCAGGATCACCTATGATGGTCCTGTGCTTTATTTTTCACGATAGCGATTATTTTATTTATAATGGTCGCATGACTTATATATATATGATAATGATGTTCATAAAAAAATGAAATTGCCAAATCATTTACTCATTGCTGCATCATCATGGATCGCAAAAATAATAATAGCATTGTCTCAAGTTGTATCCATTCACTATCTTTTAGATATGATGGGGGAGAATGGATATGCTGCATTTGTTCTTTTATCGGGGCTTCTGGTTTGGGAAGTATAGCTGATTTTGGTATAGGAAGTAGTCTTCAAAACTATATTTCAGAATCAAGGGCAAGAAATGAAAACTATAATAAATATATAAAGGCATCTTTTGATATTGTTACTTTTGGGATGCTATTTTTAATTATTATACTTATATTTTGTCTGACTATCTATCTGCTTTTTATTTGTCTAACTTCTCTGATTTAGAAATAGGAAATAAGGGGAATGTTTTTTTGTTACGAGCGTGATATTTTGTTCTGTTGGGATTGAAGTGTTATTTGTAAAATATGGTTCGCCGAGCAAGTTGGATGGAAAGCGAATATAGTAAATGCAGTTGCCTATCTCTTTGGTTTTTTTGGGAGTTTGGTTTTCGCATAAAATAGGTCTCAAACTAGATGTGAAATTATCATTGGCCGTAATGTTTCTTCCTTTATCTCTTCTTACTGTAATTTTTTTGATTAATAAATATCTTAAAAATAAGAGCGAAAATATAGAAATAAAAGACTATTTTTTGCTTATGAAAAGAGGTCGCGGTTTTTCTTTTTGCTCTTTTATCTGTTCTGGTGTTGCAAGCTGATTATATTGTCATGTCTCAGAAGTTATCCGCATCTGATATTGTCGTGTATTCTATTTTAATGAAAATATTTTCTTTGCTGTTTTTTATCTATAGTGCCGTTTTACAAGCATTATGGCCTTTATGTGCTGAGCTGAGCGTAGGTAAAAAATTGAATCGGTTAAATAAAATGATAACTATAAATATATTTTTGGGGCTGCGTTTATATCATTATTTACTTTGATTCTATTTTTCTTTAAAGGTGAAGTGATCCCGCTTATCTCTATTAAGATAGATTACAATATAAATTACTCTGTTTTTTTATGTTTGGTGCTTATTTTATAATTCGAGTTTGGTGTGATACATTTGCCATGCTTTTGCAAAGCATGAATTACCTGAAGCCTCTGCTTTACCTTGTTCCTATACAGGCTGTGGTTGGGTTTAGTGCCCAATGGTTCTTAACTGAGAAATATGGAATTATGGGGATTCTTTTGGGGCTTTCTGTTATCTTTTATTGTCACTGTTTTTTGGGGCTTCCATATTTTTATTATAAGTTAATTAAGAAGGAAAAATAAGATGAAAATTTCATTTTGTATCCCTACGTATAATCGATGTGATGTCTTTGAAGAGTTAATAAAAAGCATAAGCACCCAAGAAAAACACTCATTTGATATAGAGATATGTGTCTCCGATAATGCTTCAACTGACGGAACTACAGAATCAATAGAAAGATGGAAAGAGATGTATGGCGTTCCGATTATCTATAAAAAAATGAAAAAAATATTGGTCCTGATAGAAACTATTTGGCCGCAGTGTCTTTAGCGTCAGGAGATTACTGTTGGTTGCTGGGAAGTGATGATTTATTATCGCCTGATGCACTCTATAAACTAGGTATTGTGATTTCGAGTAAGTGCGATTTATATCTTTGTGATAGAAAAGAATTTGATATGGAGATGAAGAGTGTAAAGTTAGAACATAGGAAATGGTTGACTCTGATAGTGCTATTTTTCATTAAAAACGAAGTTGATTATATAAATTATTTTAATAAGTGTAAAACATTAGGTGGTGTTTTTTAGCTATCTTAGTTCTTTGATAGTTAGGAGGAGTTGTGGGATTCTGTTGTCTTTGATAATGCTTATATTGGCTCGGCGTATGCACATGTTTATGTTTTGTTTTCAATGATGAAAATAGGGGTGGAATTTCGATCGAATATATTTCACAAACCTTAGTCTGGTGTCGTGGCGATAATGATTCTTTTTAGAGGAAGGTATAGCCAAAAGAGCCGCGATTGACTTAAAAGGATATGTCAATTTTGCGTATGCATTTTACGCTGATAAAAACCAGAGATAGCTTAATAAATGTTCTTCTGAGAGAACGACCTTGGTTTTATAATTCATTAATTATAGGACACTATGGTAGTAGTATTATAAAGAGTGATGTTGCTGAGTGTTATGCCAAAATGGGAAAAAATAAAATATTTACTTATTTTTTTTAGTCTTGGAACATTGGGCTTTTATGCCTATAAAATTTCTTTTTATTCGAAAAAATATAGCCCCGTTGATTAAATCCATTCGGTCATGATTTTTTAAGTTCATGTGATTTAATGATCTCTCAGTTTAAAAGGAACTGAAATGATTTTCCTGTTATTATGGCAGGTGGCTCTGGTACTCGCCTCTGGCCTCTATCCCGTGCCTTGTATCCCAAACAGTTATTGGCGTTGCATAGTGATGTCACCATGTTGCAAGCTACAATTAGTCGGCTAGCGAGAGTTAAGTCGGAAGCTCCGCTCGTTATTTGTAATGAGGCGCACCGTTTTATTGTTGCTGAGCAACTTCGCGAATTGCACTGTGAAGGAAAAATTATCCTTGAGCCGTGTGGGCGTAATACGGCACCGGCTATCGCTGTGGCTGCGTTGCAAGCCATGCGCTCAGCACCGGATGTTGATCCCATCTTGCTGGTGTTAGCCGCAGACCACGTCATTGAGAATGAGGCAGCCTTTACGCAAGCTGTAAATCAGGCTCAGCCGCTTACTGCCTTGGGGAAATTAATTACCTTCGGTATTGTCCCGACTGAGGCACATACGGGGTATGGCTATATTCGTCGGGGCGCCAGTGTTAACGATGCAGCATTTTCCGTCGATCGCTTTGTTGAAAAACCGGACGTGAGCACAGCAGAAGCTTACGTCTCATCAGGCGAGTATTATTGGAATAGCGGTATGTTCATGTTTAAGGCGAGTGTTTACTTGAATGCGCTTAAAGAATATCGCCCTGATATTTTTGCTGCCTGCGAACAAGCCTGCGCTAACTCGCGAGAAGATCTGGATTTTACTCGCCTTGATGAAGTGGCTTTTACCCATTGCCCAGATGATTCTGTAGATTATGCCGTCATGGAAAACACCAGCGATGCTGTAGTGATTCCATTAGCCGCGGGGTGGAGTGATGTTGGTTCATGGGCATCACTATGGGATATTTTAGAAAAGGACGAATCGGGTAATGTTAATATTGGCGAAGTGATCGCACTTGATAGCCATAATAACTATATCTCTTCTGACTCAGCATTGGTTGCAACCATCGGCATTGATGATGTTGTTATTGTTAATACCGGAGATGCACTTCTGGTAGCTGCTAAAAATAGATCGCAAGATGTCAAAAAAGTGGTTGATTGCCTGAAAGAAAGTAATCTCCATCACTACCGCGAGCATCCTGAGTCATTTCGTCCGTGGGGTAAAATTAGCAATATTGATTCCGGCGACCACTATCAGGTAAAAAAAATCATTGTCCACCCAGGGCATGGTCTTTCTCTGCAACAGCATTTCCATCGGGCAGAACATTGGGTTGTGCTAGTGGGCACGGCCAAAGTAAGTATTGATGAAAAAGAGTTTTTCCTTTCAGAGAATCAATCTACGTTTATTCCGCCTGGTGCTGTTCATATTTTAGAAAATCCTGGCGTTATTGATCTTGTGATGATTGAGGTACGTTCAGGGCATTATTTGGCTGACGATGACATCGTTAGACTGCAAGATCGATATGGCAGAGTATAAAGGGTATTATTGATGTCTACGCTAACCTGTTTTAAAGCCTATGATATTCGGGGTCGTCTGGGTGACGAGCTTAATGAAGATATTGCTTACCGGATTGGCCGAGCCTATGGTCAGTTTACTAAAGCCAAAAATGTTGTTGTCGGAGGCGATGTCAGGTTGACCAGTGAAAGTTTGAAATTAGCGCTGTCCGAAGGTTTACGCGATGCGGGGACGAACGTATTAGATATCGGATTAGTGGGGACAGAAGAAATCTATTTCGCGACACATCATCTGGGAATTGACGGGGGAATTGAGGTTACTGCAAGCCATAACCCAATTGATTACAACGGAATGAAATTGGTTTGCAAAGGTGCTAGGCCGATTAGTGGTGATTCTGGGCTGCGTGATATTCAGGCATTAGCGGAGAGAAATGTTTTTCCTGCGGTTTGCGCTGAAGAAAAGGGCGAGTACACCCAAATCTCTGTGCTTGACGATTATGTTCAGCATTTAATGACCTATATAGAGCCTGCAAATTTTAAACCATTAAAGCTAGTCATCAACAGTGGTAATGGCGCGGCAGGACACGTTATTGATGCGCTGGAAGCACGCTTCAACCAATTAAATATTCCCGTAACCTTTATCAAAGTGCACCATCAGCCCGATGGTTCTTTCCCTAATGGCATCCCTAATCCGCTTTTACCGGAATGTAGAAAAGATACCTCTGATGCGGTTATCGCTCATTCTGCGGATATGGGGATTGCTTTTGATGGTGATTTTGATCGCTGTTTCTTGTTCAATCATCTCGGCGAGTTTATTGAGGGATACTACATTGTTGGCTTATTGGCCGAGGCTTTTCTCCAAAAAGAACCCGGTGCCAAAATCATCCATGATCCTCGACTGAGCTGGAATACGATTGATATTGTTAGCTCCCGGCAGGGTAAGCCTGTTATGTCCAAAACAGGGCATGCCTTTATTAAGGAGCGGATGCGGCAAGAAGATGCAATCTACGGCGGAGAAATGAGCGCTCATCATTATTTCCGCTCATTCGCGTACTGTGATTCTGGAATGATTCCCTGGCTGTTGGTCGCTGAATTGCTTTGTGTAAAAAATAAAAGCCTTCACGATTTGGTGAGTGAAAGGATGCAGGCTTATCCAGCATCTGGAGAAATCAACTCCACATTAAGCGAACCTGCCAACGCGATAGAGCGTGTTAAAGCGGCGTACTTACCTGAAGCTCTGTTTATTGATGAAACGGATGGCATTAGTTTGGAGTTTGAGGACTGGCGCTTCAATCTTCGTTCTTCTAATACGGAACCGGTTGTTCGCCTGAATGTAGAATCCAGAAACGATGAGTTGTTGATGAAAAGAAAACCCAAGAAATATTAAATATTCTGAGGTGATTTTTTCTTAAATTGATATTTTTCATTATAAAGCTTTAAACATAAACTAGGTAGTTAATAAATGATGAAGGTTTTGCATGTTGCAGAAACAATAAAGGGGGGGGTGGCGACTGTTCTAAGACAGTTGACTTTAGGGATTGATAAAGTTGAACACCTTTGTGTTGTACCGATAGTCAAGAAAAGAGCTATCGAAATATAACTTAATTCTATTTAAACGAACGGGGCGAAATATCAGATCTTTCTTAATCTTGCCATTTGCTTCCTGAAAACAGTAAGAAAACATAAGCCTGATGTCATTCACTTGCATAGTACATTTGCTGGTGTTATATGCAGGTTGCTATTACCGCTTATTTTTATATTTTACAGACCAAGGGTCATCTATTCACCCCATGCGTTCGTTTATGATGAAGACAAGTAAAATAAAAATAATAATATATGCAATAACAGAGCGATGTTTACAAATAATGACGGATAAGATCATTTGTGTAAGCCAGTTTGAATTTGAACAGGGGTTGAAAAAGGCTTGAGTCGTAATTTGATGACAGTCATATATAATAGCGTTGAAGAACCATTACCTATTGACAGTGTTAGTTGTCCATATAAGGAAAAGAATAAAATCAATCTACTTTTTGTCGGTAGGCTTGATTATCAGAAAGGTTTTGATCTGCTAATTAAATTAGCTAATATACTTGACGACAAATATCACATAACAGTTATTGGTGATGGTGTTCATTCTTCATTCGATAAAGAAAATACACGGAACATAACATATAAAGGATGGCTTGATAGAGAAAGTATTGTTCCGTATTTTTTATATGGAGATGTTCTTGTTATGCCTAGTAGATGGGAGTCATTCGGGCTTTCTGCGGTTGAAGCACAAAGTTATGGGATGCCAGTAATTGCAGCAAATAATAGTTCGCTTCCTGAGGTTGTTATGGATAAAAACGGGGTATTTATTTTCTTCCGATAATATTGAGGAAGTGAAAGTTATTTTGGAAAAGCTATCGAAAGATGATTTCAAGAAAATGGGACATGAATGCAAGGTTTTTTATCAAGAAAATTTTAAGACAGAAGTAATGTGTTCTTTTTACTTTAGCATGTTATAAGTGATGTGATACTGTTTTTATGTCGAAATAGTGCCTATTTTCATTATTTATAAATAGGCAGTTTTACCTTACTTGAAATTGCTGTTTTTTTATCAATGATTTTTATATTTTAATCAACACTGTTTCCCAATTTGATAATTTTATTTTTAGACTGAGAATTTTTCCGCACTCTAATGCAGAATATTGAGGTCGATGTGCTGGGGTAGGGTACTCTTCAGTTGTTATCGGAATCAATTGTGGTATTTTATTGATAACGTTTTGCTGTTTCGCCATTTTAAAAATGAATTTTGCAAATTCATACCAGCTAACTTCTATCCCCACAATAATGATAAATCCCACCTGCCGCGCTTTTCTCAAGAAGAGAAATAATCGCTTGCGCTAAATCTCCTGCATAAGTTGGGCAACCACGCTGGTCGCTGACAATACTCAACGTATCCCGTTCTTTGGCTAGCCGGAGCATGGTTTTCACGAAGTTATTGCCGTATTCGCTAAATACCCAAGCAGTACGCACAATAATTGCTTCAGGCGCAGCTTGTGTCACTGCCTGCTCGCCAGCTAACTTTGTTTTACCGTACACGCTTAGCGGATTCGTTGCACTGTCTTCGTGGTAAGGTTCAGTAGCATTACCATCAAAGACATAGTCAGTAGAAACATGGACCAACCGAATGCCTTGCTTATTTGCGACAATCGCTAAATTCTCAGGACCCGTAACGTTAATGTTTTCTGCAAGCACAGGTTCTGACTCAGCTTTATCTACTGCTGTGTAGGCTGCGGCATTAACGATAGCATCTGGTTGAAAATTTTTTACTAACTCTTCAATACGTTCTAAATCCGTAATATCGAGCTCAGCAGTATCGGTTGCTAGGATTTCCCACCAGTTGGCAAACGATCTTGAAAACAGCGACCCAATTGCCCATTGGCACCCGTCAATAATATTTTCATTTTGCCAGATCCTTGAATAACTGCCCTAATTTATCTTTCTCTGATAGCAGCGGATCGGTTATTGGCCATTCAATACCAACGTCAGGATCGTTCCATAACAGGCAACCTTCATCGCTGGGATCATAATAATCCGTACATTTGTACTGAAATCTGCGGTATCTGAGAGAACGACAAAACCATGCGCCAGCCCCGGTGGAAGCCAAAATTGGGTTTTGTTTTCTTGACAGCGTGACGCCGCACCATTCTCCGTAGGAAGGGGAGCCTTGGCGAATATCTACTGCGACATCAAACACCTCACCGCGTACAACACGGACGAGCTTTCCCTGTGGCTTCGTTTTCTGGAAATGCAGACCGCGTAATACACCTTTGCTTGAACGGGAATGGTTATCCTGAACAAAGTCTACATCGATATCCAACATCTCCTGATAACGTCTCTTTTCAAACGTTTCCAGAAAGAAACCTCTTACATCACCGAATACTTTCGGCTGAACGATTTTTGCGCCGTGAATAGCAGTATCAATGACTTGCATGTTATTTCTCTGCGATGAGTTGGGCTAAATACTGTCCATAGGACGTTTTGCTCATTACTTTTGCTTCGTCAGAAACTTGCTGTCTAGATAGCCAGCCTTTGCGGAATGCAATCTCTTCCAGACAAGCGACTTTAAACCCTTGGCGTTTCTCAATGGTATGGATAAATTCAGACGCCTCAATCAGGCTGTCATGCGTGCCTGTATCCAGCCAAGCGAAACCACGTCCTAATAATTCAACGTCTAGATTACCTTGCTCTAGATACATCTGATTTAGCGTGGTGATTTCTAACTCGCCGCGGTGTGAGGGTTTGACCTGCTTCGCCATTTCTACAATATTCTTATCGTAGAAATACAGCCCAGTGACAGCCCAGTTAGATTTCGGTTTTACCGGCTTTTCTTCTATCGACAGCGCTTTGAAATCCTGATCAAATTCGACGACGCCAAACCGCTCGGCGTCAGTGACCTGATAACCGAAAATCGTTGCGCCTTCTTCTTTGCTGCCACGGCTTCGAGTTTCTTACCAAAGCTTTGTCCGAAATAAATATTATCGCCGAGAACCAGCGCGCAACGTTCCCCATTGATAAATTCTTCACCGATGATAAAAGCTTGGGCAAGTCCATCAGGGCTGGGTTGAATTGCGTAGCTAAGCTTGATACCAAAACGACTACCATCACCCAAGAGACGCTGAAATGCTGGCATATCTTCAGGTGTGGTGATAATCAAGATGTCACAAATACCGGCGAGCATAAGAACCGAAATGGGGTAATAAACCATTGGCTTATCATAGATCGGCAGTAGCTGTTTAGAAACGCCGCGAGTAATTGGGTATAACCGAGTACCACTTCCCCTGCAAGTACGATCCCTTTCATCAGTAACTCACCTTTGTTTCGTTAAAAATTGTCTTTAAATAACCCGTTCAGTATACCATTCTACGTCACCAGAATTATCTGATGTAGCGGAAAAGTCAGATACAAGAGATCGCTTTGTCGCTGATTGGGTGTAATCTTAGTGTCATGCATGGCGTTGTGGGATTACGCTGCTAAGTGAAAAGTGTTCGATAGAACAAAAATTGTTCTCCAGATAAAAACCATCAGATTGAAGAGAGTCAATCCATGACATCATTGAAAGCTATTATCCCTGTTGCAGGTTTAGGGATGAATTTGTTACCGGTGACCAAGGCCATTCCTAAAGAAATGTTGCCGTTGGTGGATCGTCCGGTAATAGAGAAGATCGTTAACGAATGCGTTAACGCGGGGATTAAAGAAATTGTTCTGGTGACGCATGCGTCTAAAAACGCTATCGAAAATCATTTCGATACCTCGTTTGAACTTGAATCTCTGCTGGAAGAACGTGCCAAGCGCCAACTGCTGGCCGAAGTGCAGTCTATCTGTCCGAAAGGCGTGACGATCATGAACGTTCGCCAGGGTGAAACGCTGGGGTTAGGCCATGCGGTCTCTTGTGCCCGACCGATCGTTGGGGACAATCCGTTTGTGGTGGTGTTGCCTGATGTGGTGCTGGATGAAAGCACGGCCGATCAGACGAAGGAAAATCTGGCGTTGCTGATCTCCCGTTTTGAGGAAACAGGTCGTAGTCAGGTGTTGGTGAAGCATCGTCCTTATGAAGTGCTGCCAGAGTACTCTGTCGTCGATTGTGACAAACCGCTGGTGAATCCGGGCGATGCCGCAGCAATTACGTCGATGATCGAAAAACCCGAAGCGCCGTCTGAAACGGGGTCTGATCTTTCTGCGGTCGGGCGTTATGTATTAACTGCCGATGCCTGGCCACTGCTGGAAAAAAAGCCGTCCCCGGCGCATGGGGACGTATTCAGTTAACGGATGTCATTGCCGATATGATTGCGACTCAGCAGGTTGATGCTGTGCAGATGTCGGGCAAAAACTTTAACTGCGGCCGTAAACTGGGTTACGCACAGGCGTTTGTGTCCTATGGATTACGTAATCCTGAGTTTGGCGCTGAATTTAAAGAAAGTATTAAGGCGCTGCTGAAAAAGTAATATCGAGTGATAACACGCTGTAAAACCGCAGATCGCTGAATCGTTCTGCGGTTTTTTATTTCCCGCACCCTATGCTCCTGTTGGGCAATCTTTCGCTATCAAACCAATCACTATCCACTCACGCAAAGCTGAGTTACCATGTTGGCCTGTTTTTAAATTGCCTGCGGGGTCGCAACGCGAGTCGTTGTCGTCGTTGCAGGCAGGTTATCCTTCAGACAGGAGTTGCTTTAATGTCCAAACAGCAAATTGGCGTTGTCGGTATGGCGGTGATGGGGCGCAATCTGGCGCTGAACATTGAGAGCCGTGGCTATAGCGTTTCCATCTTTAACCGTTCTTCCGATAAAACCGATGAAGTTATCGCGGAAAATCCGGGTAAAAAACTGGTGCCTTCTTACACCGTTGAAGAGTTTGTCGAATCCCTGGAAAAACCCCGCCGTATTCTGCTGATGGTGAAGGCTGGTGAAGCAACCGATAAAACGATTGAGTCGCTGAAGCCTTACTTGGAAAAAGGCGATATTCTGATCGATGGCGGTAACACCTTCTATAAAGATACCATTCGTCGTAACCGCGAACTGTCCGCGGAAGGGTTTAAC
Source organism: Pectobacterium sp. PL152 (assembly GCA_021907015.1). Taxonomy (GTDB): domain Bacteria; phylum Pseudomonadota; class Gammaproteobacteria; order Enterobacterales; family Enterobacteriaceae; genus Pectobacterium. Next base: position 4,148,509 of record CP091064.1, read on the forward strand.
TTCATCGGTACAGGTGTCTCTGGTGGAGAAGAGGGTGCGCTGAAAGGGCCTTCCATCATGCCGGGCGGCCAGAAAGAAGCGTATGAACTGGTTGCCCCAATTCTGGAACAGATTGCCGCGCGTGCTGACGGCGAAGCCTGTGTGACCTATATTGGCGCTGATGGTGCTGGTCACTACGTCAAGATGGTGCATAACGGCATTGAATACGGCGATATGCAGCTTATCGCTGAAGCTTATGCGCTGCTTAAGCAGGCGCTGAATCTGAACAACGACGAGCTTGCTACGACGTTCTCTGAGTGGAACAAAGGCGAGTTAAGCAGTTACCTGATTGAAATCACTGCCGATATCTTCAAGAAAAAAGATGAAGAAGGTAAACATCTGGTTGACGTGATTCTGGATGAAGCGGCTAACAAAGGCACGGGTAAATGGACCAGCCAAAGCTCTCTGGATCTGGGCGAGCCGCTGTCTCTGATCACGGAATCTGTTTTTGCCCGCTACCTTTCTTCACTGAAAGATCAGCGTGTTGCTGCCTCTAAAGTGCTGACTGGCCCGACCGCTCAATCATTCGGCGGTGATAAAGCCGAGTTCGTTGAGAAAGTGCGCCGTGCGCTGTATCTGGGTAAAATCGTTTCTTATGCTCAGGGCTTCTCACAGCTGAAAGCGGCATCAGACGAGAACAACTGGGATCTGAACTACGGCGAAATCGCCAAGATTTTCCGCGCTGGTTGCATCATCCGCGCGCAGTTCCTGCAGAAAATCACCGATGCGTATGAGCAGAAAGCGGATATCGCTAACCTGCTGCTGGCGCCTTACTTCAAGAAAGTAGCGGACGAGTACCAGCAAGCGCTGCGCGACGTCGTCTCTTACGCTGTTCAGCAAGGTATCCCGACGCCAACCTTCTCCGCGGCCATTGCTTATTACGACAGCTACCGTTCAGCCGTATTGCCTGCTAACCTGATTCAGGCTCAGCGTGACTATTTCGGTGCACATACTTATAAGCGTACGGATAAAGAAGGCGTATTCCATACCGAATGGCTGGAATAATCGTTTCTTATGCTTAGATAGTGCTGTTTGTTAATAAAACGCCAGATTAGGAAATATCTGGCGTTTTTTATAGTGCTGAATCAGTGGATTGATATCGTTAAGATATCTATGACTTTTTTCTGCAATACTGTAAATTTCATTAAAGAAATCTGCTTTTTTACCGAGATCATTGCTGTTTATTACATCGGGATCTTGCTATTTTTAACAGTGTTGCAAAAATCGAGTTGTAGTTTTGCTTTCTAATGTTGCTTATCAGAGGCTTTTGCCTCTTAAAGAAGAGGCTTTGTGTCATAGAAAGCTTGATCGCCATTGAACTGTAACTCATTACTGGGAGGATCCCGGTAACGGTCAGTAAACGAGGTATAAGGTATTTTTTCCTTGTGCTGGCTGGAATGAAGGACGGGGTATGGTCTTTTGACGGTACCCCACCCTGAAGTACTTCATGTTAAAAAGGAAATCGTAATGAAGAAAACGTTAATCACGCTGGCCGCTGTTCTGGCCATGTCGTCAAACGCGTTTGCTGTTGATGGCGTCTCCAGCGCAACGGCTGCGGGTACCACGACCACCACGACGACCAGCGCAAGCGTTGGTGTTGCTGCTGGTGCCGCTGGTGCTGGTGCTGCTGCTGGTACCACTGCTCTGATAGCAGTTGGTGTTGCTGCTGCTGTCGCTGTTGGTGTTGCTGTTGCTGTTTCCAGCAACGATAATAGCTCTCCAGCGACTGCGACTGGGACAACTACGGCTTCTCGTAGCTAAGTCCGTTTCAACTCTAAGGCCACTTCGGTGGCCTTTCTTTTTCTAGGCTGCGCTGTTCAACGAGAACTGCATTTCATGACAAAAATAAAACGAATGGCAAAGGTGAGAGCGCTGATTGCTATACCTCTTTATCGGTTGTGCTGACTGGCTGTTCCCAAAATGTGGAGCAGGTAGGAAAACGTTTAAACTGGCGTTTTTTGGTCAGGATGATACTCATGTGACGGCCAAACAGGTTGCTAATACGCCCTATGCCTCGGCTTATCTGAAGGTAGGGAAAGCACCGCAGGCGTTTGTTGTGCCTCGCTTTTGCCGAGCAGAATCAGTTGAAATGGATCGGAGCCGATAAAAACATAGTCTCGACCCAACATGGTCGTTTAGTGAAAACGCAGGGCTTTGGTGAAGACATTAGCTATGTGGATAACCTGCAACAGGATCCTGACGTTAGGTCTATTAAAGACATCGACACCAATGACGTGGCAGAGCCGGGTTGAGTGGTCTCAAGTCTTCCGTGGTGGTTACGAAACGACGTCTGTTTTTCAGGCTCGTGGCAAAGAAACAATAAAAATTCTGGATACCTCGCGTGAGCTGCTGCGTTTTGATGAAAGAGTGACTGTCCCCGCTTTGAATGAATCTTACACCAATAGCTACTGGCTCGATCCGACTAACGGAAGCGTGGTGCAAAGCCAGCAGTACATGGGGCCGAGTATGGCATTGGTAACATTCACCGTATTAAAACCCTACGCACAATAAGGGGCTGCAATGTTGGCACTTAATCGTATCGCTACCTTGTTGCTGCTGGTTTCCGGCGTCGCGACCGCAGCACAACTGACGGTGAAATCTCCTCAAGAGACGATCGCCGTCGTTAAACTGGACGACGGTACGCGTCTTGAAAATTTTACGAACAGGTTCCCCTGGCACAGAATATCAACTGGCAAACGGCGTTTATTTCTGATTTCGCGACGACGAAAAAGGTGCGAGAGCAAGGGGATGTGTTACTGCAAAAGCTGGCGGAGCTGGAAACACGCTGGCGTAACTCGGGTGATGGCGATCTGGCGATCTCCGCCTGGCTGCTGAGAAGGACCCTGACACCCATTAATGTGGCTGGACGTATTCGTACCGATCTTGATCCTGACCGCGTACGTGTTTATATAGAAAATAACCGCCCTCTAGTGGGGGAATATGCGCTGTATGTGACTCCCCATGATGACAGACTGTCTCTGATCGGGCTGGTGAACACCTCCGTTGATGTGGGTGAACTTGAGACGTCGGGAAAAGTGGCGCTGCGTGCTGGGTGGTCAGTCGAGAATTATCTCTGGACGTCGTCTTTCGCCGGAGCGGATAACAGTTACGGCTATCTGATTGGGGGAAATGGCAAGTGGCGCAAAGTGCCGCTGGCGCTGTGGAACCGTCAACACATTGAACCTGCTGCGGGCGAAACGATCTTTATCGGTTTCAATCCTTCTGTTTTACCACAGGATATGTCATCACTTAATGATCAGCTTGCTGACTATCTTGCTAACCGGATCCCACTCGAATGACAAAGAACAGAAACGTCAAATTAAGCTGTCTGTCGTTGGCGATTGGCGGCATCCTGAGTGCGCAGGCAATGGCGGCTGAGACAGAAAACAGCCGTGCAGTTACGAATCAGAACACGCATTTTCAGCCTGTTGGCGTATCGCAGTCTGATTTTGGTGGTACGGGGTTGTTGCAAACGCCGACCGCACGTATGGCGGAAACCGGTGAGTTTAGCCTTAACTATCGCGACAACGAGGAATATCGGCGTTATTCCATCTCTCTCCAGCTCTTTGACTGGCTGGAAACCACGGTGCGTTATACCGATATCCGTACTCTTCTTTACAGTAAAGATCCTAATTTCAGCGGCTCTCAAACCTATAAAGATAAGGCTTTCGATCTCAAGGCGCGTCTATGGCAGGAAAGCTACTGGATGCCGGATGTGTCGCTGGGGCTGCGCGATATTGCTGGTACGGGTCTATTTGATAGCGAGTATCTGGTGGCCAGTAAGCGAATGGGGCCGTTTGATTTCACTCTGGGCATGGGATGGGGAAATATGGCCGAGAGCGGCAATATTAAAAACCCGGCCTGTTCGCTGAAGGCCAGTTTCTGCAACCGTACCGAAAATACAGAGACTACTGGTCAGTTTGAAGTCGGAAACTTTTTCCACGGCCCGGCTGCACTGTTTGGTGGGGTTGAATATCAGACGCCGTGGGATCCGTTGCGCCTGAAACTCGAGTACGACGGTAACAATTACAGCCGTGAGGCCGCCGACCGCGAACGCGGTGAGAAAATTAAACGGGATTCCCCTTTCAACATCGGCGCGGTCTACCGGGTGGGAGAGATATTGATACCACGCTGTCTTGGCAGCGTGGTAACACGCTGATGTGGGCTTTACCCTGCGCACCAACTTTAACAGCCTGAAACCGAACTATTTAGACGATGCGCCACCCGTTTATGCGCCAGTGCAGGATGGTAAAGGAACAAACTGGCAGCTCATGTCGAAAGAGCTGAATGATAAGGCAGGCTTTAAGGACGCCGATATCTACGCGGACCAGAAACAGGTCACCATTGTTGCCGATCAAACCAAGTATCGTGATAGCGAACAGGCAACGCAGCGTGCCGCGACGGTATTGGCGAATCACGTACCGGGTAGTATTGATGAATACCACCTTGTTCAGCGCAGCCAGCGTTTACCGATTGCCAGCACGGAAGTGGATGCTAAAGCCTTCCATCAGGTGCAACAGGCTGCCGTTCCGCTTGGTCAGCCGGAACCTGAAACGCATCGTAAAGAGCCGGTATCCGATGTGCGTGGCCAGCAGGTGTTGCTCGCAGAGCCCGATCGTCTAACGTATTCATTAGATCCGACGTTGACGCAGTCTTTCGGTGGCCCTGAATCCTTTTACATGTACCAGATTGCACTGAAAGGTAACGTTGATTATCGTCTGAGCGATCACTGGAGTGTGGGCGGCACCGCGACGCTGAATTTGTTGGATAACTACGACAAGTTCAATTTTAAAGCGCCACCAGCAGACGGCGCAGCGCTGCCGCGTGTCAGAACCTGGATTCGTGAATATGTCACCTCTTCAGATCTGTTGTTGACCAATCTGCAATTAACTCGCACAGATAATCCGGCGCAGGACTGGTATACCCAGGTCTACGGCGGCTATCTGGAAATGATGTATGCCGGTGTCGGTTCTGAAGTGCTGTATCGTCCGTTCGGTAAAAGCTGGGCGTTGGGCATGGATGTGAACTATGTCAAACAGCGCGACTGGAACGACATCATGAGAATGGCTGACTATGACGTGGTGACAGGCCATCTGACCGCCTACTGGGAACTGCCGTTTGTGGAAGGTGCGGTGGCGAAAGTGAGCGTGGGTCGTTATCTGGCGGGGGACAAAGGGGTTACCCTCGATCTGTCTCGCCGCTTTGATAGCGGGATTGTTGCGGGTGCCTTTGCAACCAAAAAAAAAAAAAAAAACCAACGTTAGCGCCGCTGAATATGGTGAAGGCAGTTTCACCAAAGGCTTCTACGTTTCGATACCGTTTGATCTGCTGTTCACTGAACCGACGGTGAAACGTGGATCGGTTGGCTGGGTGCCGCTGACGCGTGACGGTGGTCAAATGCTACAGCGCCGTAATCCGTTGTATAGCGTGACCGATCATTAATCGATCCCGATCCGTTTAGGCTTAATCAAGCCCGTCATGGTCAAGTGCCACGACGGGCTTTTTTGTGCGTCTTTGCGGTACGAAATAATTCTATTTAGTAACCAATTTGAACTATTTCATTTGGTTATCGTTTGTATCTTAATCATGTCGAACCCGGAGAGAAGACTCTGGATTGTTATTTCCTATCTGATTGTAATTTAACCGTTTAATTGCCGTTTTCCTGATGGAGCGACACATCTTTGAGAAGAAGTGTGTCCCGATGGTAATGATTGAAATAGTTTCGTCATGGAAGATTCATATAGCGAAATCTATTATCTCCTGCCGCAATGGCGAAATAAAACATAGCCATAGACCTTCATGGTAGTGCTGACAGGAGAGTGTAATCCGATGAATGTGCCTATTTCCGCTGTTATCTCGTTAGTGATGAGTTCTGCCTGGTGTCTCCCTCTGCATGCGGCCGTGCAGGATAGTTCTCTTGGAATCTATCAACTGATTCAGGAGAGGATGGTGCTGATGAAGGACGTCGCAGGGTATAAGGCCCGTCAACACCTGCCGGTTGAGGATCTGAAGCAAGAGGAACGTATTTTGAGTAAGGCGCGGGAACAATCCGCTGCCGTGGGTTTATCCCCCCAAAGTACGCAGCTGTTTTTTACGTCATTAATGAACGCCAGCAAAGCTATTCAGTATCGTTACATGGCGGACTGGCTTGCAACACCGGAGAACGACTGGACGCCGCTTTCGCTGAATGACACGGTCAGGCCCACGTTACTCACGATTGATGATCAGCTCTTGATTAGCATTAAGCGTTACCTCGCGAATGGCGGGCATTTTGCGCCTCAGCAAGAGGCTGCATTTCTTTCTTCTATTAATGTTGAGCATCTGTCACAGAACGATAAACGCCAGATTTATGCGGCATTGAGTCACATTGAACCAGACGGCAAATAGCTGAGTGGGAGAGAAGACGATGACTTACCAATTATTGAAAGGGAGTGAGCGCGGAAATATCGCTGACGCGGCATATCGCGAGCGCTGTGATGTAAATGAAAGCGTCAGAATCATGCTGGTGTTACGTTTTACTACGCCAGATGAAGAGTATTACGCCGAACTGCACGATAGCATCGATCCGCAATTTGGCGGTATCAATGCCAACAGGCCGCTGTCGCGTGCCGATTATGCCAGAAAGTTCAGCGCTGATGAGGCCGATATCGAGCATGTCCGTGCGTTTGCGCGGCATCATCGGCTCTCTATCGAACGCGAACACGCCGCCAGCCGCACCGTTTTCTTAACGGGGACTGTGGGGCAAATGGAACAGGCGTTTCGCGTGAGTTTAGCCCGGTATGACCACAAACACGGGACATTCCGTGGGAGAGCGGGAGGAATTTACCTGCCGGAATATCTACAGGGTGTAGTGATTGCCGTATTAGGTCTTGATGAACGTCTGGCGACGAACTGCTGCCTACGTATCAATGATGCGTTCTCCAATGCGGCAAAGCGTTCGATGGGCTATACGCCGCTCGAGCTGGCGGAGCTCTATCATTTCCCGGAGCACGACGGCGCGGGGCAGTGCATTGGCATTATTGAGCTAGGGGCGGATACCGCCTGCCGCAGTTAGAGCACTATTTTAAACGCATGGGTGTCACCCCACCGCAGGTCGTCGATGTTTGTGTGGGCGGCGCCCGGAATGCCCCTGCCTCGTCAGAGGGCGATAAAGACGTGAGCCCGATTGATATCGAAGTGCAGATGGATATCGAAATCGCGGGTACGTTGGCGCCGGCTGCCAAAATTGTGGTGTATTTTGCCCGAATACGGATGCCGGGTTTTTGGAAGCGCTCAACGCTGCGATTTATGATGAGAAAATGCACCGTCGGTGATTTCGATTAGCTGGGGATCCAGCGAGTCACATGGACGGCGCAATCATTACAGGTGTACAACCAGGCCTTTCAGACTGCGGCTGCGCTAGGGATTACGGTGTGCGTGGCTTCTGGCGATCGCGGTTCAAAAGACGGTGAGCCCCATGGTTTGCACGTCGATTTCCCCGCATCCAGCCCCTATGTTTTAGCCTGCGGCGGTACTCGCTTGCAAAAAGCGATGGAAGAAACCACCTGGCATAGTCGGGACGGCAGCGCGACGGGTGGTGGCGTCAGCCAGTACTTTGCGCTGCCCGGCTGGCAGTTAGGGCTGTCTCTGGTAGACAAATATGGCGGTCATCATCCCTTGCAACACCGTGGCGTACCTGATGTGAGCGGCAATGCCGATCCTGAAACGGGCTATCTGGTTGAAGTTAACGGGCGGGAAGGCGTGGTTGGCGGAACCAGCGCTGTCGCACCGCTGTGGGCAGGGTTATTAGCGCGTATGCTGGCGCTGACCCACTCGGCATCGCTGTTTATCCCCTTTGCTGTACCGTAACCGTAATAGCTGCAAGGATATCGTGCGGGGCAATAATGGCGCATTTGTGGCTTCTGAAGGCTGGGATGCCTGTACAGGGCTGGGATCGCCAGATGGCATGAAGCTGCTGAGGCTGTTAAAGCGGCTCGTAAGGCTCAATGGTGCACGGGAACACGACGATGGGCACGAACAGTGAGTCCGCATTTCCGGGAGAGCCGGCGCAGGGAGCAAATCCTACTCAGGTGAGGACATTATCGGTGATATTCATCACAGATTACCCGACCTCGGTTTGAGTCTACGGCGGTTAGCGGATATAACCCGATAAGAAGGACGTGATCGGGTCAAGGCCCGAGCGAAACCTGATACGACGCATGTGATCCAGACATGTTCGTATCAGGTTTTTTTTTGCCTGAATCCAGCCCGATCGCGCGCCACCCATAACATCAGTGATGTCTTACTGACATGATCTCGTTAAGGAAAGGAGAAAAACAGTGAAATACCGTCATCTTAAACGTTTCCCTGAGGGGTTTTTGTGGGGCGCTGCGACATCGGCTTATCAGGTAGAAGGGGCATGGGATGAGGATGGCAAGGGGCCATCAGTGATTGATGCCAGAACGTCCTATCCTGAGGGCACCACGGACTTTAAAGTCGCCAGCGATCATTACCATCGTTACAAAGAAGATGTGGCGCTGTTTGCCGATATCGGCTTTAAAACCTACCGTTTTTCCATCGCCTGGAGCCGCATCATTCCCGATGGTAGCGGTGAGGTAAATCCGGCAGGGATCGCGTTTTATCACAATCTTATCGATGAGCTGCTGCATTACGGTATTGTGCCGATCGTCACGATGTACCATTTCGATCTGCCGCAGGCGTTACAGGCCAAAGGTGGTTGGTACAGCCGGGAAACGGTGGACGCGTTTGAACGTTTTGCCAACGTGCTGTTTGATGAATACGGCGCAAAAGTGAAGTACTGGCTGACCATCAACGAACAGAACATGATGATTTTGCACGGTTCCGCACTGGGCACGCTGGATCCTACGTTGGAAAACCCGAAACAGAATCTCTATCAGCAGAACCACAATATGCTGGTGGCGCAGGCAAAAGCGATGAATGCGCTGCATGAAAAAGTACCCGGCGCGAAAATTGGTCCGGCACCCAACATTGCGCTGATTTACCCGGCATCAGCGAAGCCTGAAGATGTGATGGCCGCATTCAACTATAACGCGATCCGCAACTGGTTGTATCTGGATATGGCGGTATACGGGCGTTACAACACCGCGGCCTGGCGTTATATGGAAGAGAAAGGCTATACGCCGGAGATTCTGCCCGGCGATATGGATATTCTGGCATCGGCCAAACCCGATTTCATCGCGTTTAACTACTACACTTCGCAAACGGTTGAAGCCAGTAAAGGCGATGGCTCGGATGAAATTGCACGTGGCGGCGATCAGCACCTGAAATCAGGTGAAGAAGGCGTACATCGTGGCGCAAGTAATCCATTTTTGCAGAAAAACGCCTTTGGCTGGGAAATCGATCCCATTGGCTTCCGCAATACGCTGCGCGAACTGCACGATCGCTACCATTTACCGTTGATCATTACGGAGAATGGGCTGGGCGCGTTTGATACGCTGGATGAAAACGGTGAGGTTCACGATGATTACCGCATCGACTACCTGCAACGCCACATTGAGCAGATTCAGCTTGCGATCACTGACGGTGTGGATGTCTTCGGCTATACGCCATGGTCGGCGTTGGATCTCATTTCCACCCATCAGGGATGCTCGAAACGCTATGGTTTTATTTACGTCAATCGTGAAGAGTTCGATCTGAAAGATTTGCGGCGTATCCGTAAAAAAAGCGCATACTGGTATGCTAATGTCATTAAAAACAACGGGCTGGATAGCTCTGAAGCGTAAATGATAAAAGAAAATGCCTCGTCGATATCACGTTGAGGCGTTAAACGGTAGGGAAGGCCTGTGTGCCTTCCCATCAGACAGGACGGCTGATGCGATGATAATTAAAAAAATATTGAGCAATAATGCCGTGCTGGTGCTGGCAGATGACCGACGGGAAATTGTGGCGATAGGTAAAGGCGTCGGCTTTGGCAAAAAAGTGGGCGACCCTGTCGATCAACAGCGTATTGAAAGCCAGTTCGTGAAGAAAAGCGACGGTATGGCGGATGTGCTGTCACAACTGCTGGCGGATATTCCACCGGACTGTCTGGCTGTGACGCAGCAAATTATTACGCTGGCGCAAAAAACGCTGCGGCTTGATGTGCAGGACACGCTGTTTCTGGCGCTCAGCGACCACATTAACTTTGCCATTCAACGCCATAAGAAAGGGCAGACGATCAAGAATCTGATGCTATGGGATATTCGCCAGTTCTATCACAGTGAATTTGCCGTTGGGTTGGAGGCGCTGGAACTGATTCGCGTCAGGCTGGATATTGATTTGCCGGAGGATGAAGCGGGGTTTATTGCGCTGCATCTGGCAAATGCGACGAATAACAGCGATATGCAGAGCACGATGCAAAGCGCGAGCATCATTAAAGATATTTTGACCATTCTGAAATACGATCTCCACATCACGTTTGATGAACATTCTCTCAATTATCAGCGCTTGGTGACGCATCTGAAGTTCTTCGCCCTGCGCCTGTTAAATCGGGAAACCGTGAGCCACGGCGATGATTCCATCTATCAGGGGATTACCGAGTTGATGCCGCGGGCCTATGCCTGCGCGATGAAAGTGTATGACTATGTGGAAAAAACTACGGCTGCCAACTCACCACTGATGAGATTATGTTCCTGACCATTCACATCAACCGTTTACAACCCTCTCCCTCTTAATCATTAATTACACCGGTCATTAATAACGGCCGCACCTGTGGCATTAATCGATGGAGTGACCGTCACGGGTAAGACCACCACGAGTTAACATTTGTGTTACTCTGTTGGCCTTTACTGTATCGGTTCGTTATGTAACAAAATAAATTAAAAAACAGCGCACTATTGCTGACAGGCTTTCAGTCATAATGTTTTTTCTCGCTATTCGTTAGTGAACCGCATGGGGGTCGTTATGTCAGCCTCGCCGCCGACGTTTTTGACGGTAGATATACGTCGCTCAGGGCTACGCTTTTCCCAGCGGGTCTATATTCCACGCATTGTCGGTACGATACTGTGTTCTCTCTTCATTGCCTCCGTGCTGATTACCAAGCCTACACCGGTGCTATTGTGGGGGCTGCTCCTTCTTAACGCCTTTGTCTGGCCTCACATTGCCTACCTGTTATCCCTGCGGTCACGCGATCCTATGCGGTGCGAGAAACGTAATTTACTGTTTGATGTGGTGTTTGGTGGCATCTGGATAGGGTTTATGGGCGTGAATCTCCTGCCCAGCGCGGTGATTGCTGCGATGGTCGGGATGAACGGCACGGCCGGCGGTGGAATCAAGCTATTTGTTCAGGGCATCCTATTACAGTGTGTTGCCTGCGTGTCGGTTCTTGTGCTGTTTGCGGTGCCGGTTTCACTGGATACGACACCGATACAGATTTATGCCTGTCTGCCAATGTTGCTGGTCTACCCGATTTTTCTGGGTTATGTCACTTATAACACCGCGCTGAAGCTGGCGGAGCACAAGCGTATGCTGATGGAAGTCAGTACCCATGACGGAATGACCAGCCTCTATAACCGCCACCACTGGGAACGTTTGCTGAAACACGAGTTCGACCTTTGTCAGCGTTATAAGCGTACGGCGACGTTAGTCCTGTTTGATATCGACCATTTTAAAGCCTTTAACGATAATTTTGGGCATAACGTCGGCGATCAGGCGATACTGCTACTGGCGCGCGAGCTGACATCTGGTTTTCGTGAAACGGATGTGATTGGGCGGTTTGGCGGAGATGAATTCGCCGTTATTTTGCCGCAGACCAGCGCGGGAGAGGCGTTGGATGCCGTGAGTCGCATTCGGGAGAGTTTGTCGCTGAAGTTCCTGAATCAGACCCCGCAGTTGGCGGTGTTTGTCAGCGTCGGCATTGCGGAGATTTCACCGGAAATGGGCCAATATATTGACTGGTTAAAGTCAGCGGATATGGCGCTCTACCGGGCAAAAATAAAGGCCGTCGTCGAACTGAAGTTGCCTGAATGCACCAGACCATAGTCTGAATGCTTTATTCTGTCTGATAACGATCAATAGACCCTTATCGCTATTGAGGTGGTGATTGGGGTTTCGTCTTCTTTATACCTTCAGTAATACCATACCACTCTAAAACGATAACGAACTATCCCGGCTAATTTTTAGAAATTAGGGAGAGATAATACGAGTCATTCCTGTTTTCTCTTTACATAAAGCAGATGGGGATTCATGTAGTGAAACTTGACGTTTAAGTGGATAAATATCGCAAAGAAATACTATTTTTTTGATATTTATAACATATTTCTATCATTAGCCTTTGTTAAGATTTTTTCGGGAATATTTCTTTTTAAAAGCTATTGTTAATAGATATGTTTTTATGAAAATATGTCAGCAAGGTCTTATCTCTCCAGCCTTTTCCTTTCTTATCCGATACCCTCTGTCGGCGGGAATGGCGCGAGTGTGTGATATCAGGTCACCAAAAACATCATTTAAATTAAACATCGGGCAAGGAACAGCGCCGCTTAAAGGAGTCCCGCTATGGCATGGCGTAATTGGTTTACCCAGCATCCCCAGTCAGCAAATGCGGTCAGTAAGCCGGCGGCGCAGGCTTCTTCACTACCGGTCTATGTTCTTGAGCCGCGTATATTGTTTGATGGTGCGATTGCAGCAACGGTGAATGACACCGCAGCAAGCTCATCGGAAACGACTGCCGATCACGCTGCTGCCAACGCCCATGCCTCTACGGCAGATCAACCTCCCCATGATTCCCAATCCGCCGCGACGCAGGATATTGATATTACGGCGGTGGCTGATGGCACGACGTCCTCGCGTAAGGAAGTCGCTTTTGTTGATACGTCGGTGAAGGATTATGAAACGTTGGTCTCGGGGATTAAGCCCGGCGTTGAGGTCGTATTGATTGACGGCTCGCGGGATGGTTTGCAGCAAATGGCCGACTGGGCAGCGACGCATACCGGCTATGACGCTATCCATATCTTTTCCCACGGTTCTGAAGGCAAAGTGAATCTGGGGACGCAGGTACTGACGGAATCATCGCTGAAATCGAGCGAGGTGCAGGCACAGCTTGCGGCTTTAGGTGCGGCATTAACCACCGAGGGAGATTTACTACTTTACGGTTGTGATATTGCCGGTGGCGCACAGGGTGATGCTTTCCTGGCGAATCTGGCCCAGGCTACTGGCGCGGATGTTGCTGCATCCGTTGATGTCACGGGCAGCAGTGCGGTCGGTGGGGATTGGGTATTAGAGAAGAATACCGGCGATATTGATACTGAGGCAATGGTCATTGGCGCATACAGCGGCGCATTGACGACGATAACGTTCACCGATAGCGATAGCGATTTATATACCTCCACGCTAGTACGAGACGTCGGAGGGCGGCCTGTTACTTTTTCTGGTGGTGAAAATTCCGGTGGTTTATATCTCGATGGGGGTGTAAATAATCGTGGGCTCTATGCGCTGGAGGGCGCTGATAATTCCACTGGAGGAGCGATATAAAACTGACGATCGCCCCCAATTCTGGTTATATGTTTGATTTTAACGGGTTCCGTGCGCTTGCTGATAGCGGCACAGTGAATATCGTGGTGACCTACGCGGATAATTCAACGGAATCCTTCAATTTCGATGCGAGTAAAACCAACCTTCAGGCGGTTAGCTCATTCACCACGATTTCTGGTGCTACCAAGGTTGTGATTACCTCCAGTCGATATGCGGTATTACAGGATATCAACATCACCGACGTGCGAACGGCTGCGGTTATTCCACGGATCACGGCAGCCACCTATGACGCCAATACCAATGTGTTGACGGTGACTGGGGCTAATATGGTCGCGGGTGACACCATTGATGTGTCCAAATTGACGCTGGCGGGTGAAAACGGCAATACCTACACGCTAACCAGCAGCAATGTGACCGCAGTCAATGCCACCACATTCAGTATCACACTGAATTCGATTGACCAGCTCAACGTTGAAGGGCTGCTAAACAAAAACGGTACGACGTCGGCCGCAAGTGGGACAACCTTTAATTTGGCCGCGGCTGCGGGTGGGATGCCACACAATCTTCTACTCCAGCCGATCTGGTTCGTAACGGCGTCACTGTCAGTAATGTGCAAATGCCCACCATCACCTCTTCGACGTACGACAGTTCGACGGGCACCTTGGCGGTTACTGGCACCAATTTGGTGAAGCAGAGCGGGGCGAATAATGATATTGACCTCTCTAAGCTCACTTTCACCGGTCAAGGCGGTAGCACTTATACGCTCAGCGCAACCAGTAATGTTGAAATCGTCAACGCCACTTCTTTTATCGTGGTATTAAGCGCCACCGATAGAGCCGGACTTAGTGCGATCCTTAACCAGAACGGTACGTCCTCTTCGGGTGGGACGACCTATAATCTCGCCGCCGCCGACGACTGGAACGGGCCTATAACGGGTGGAAATATTGCAGATCTGACCGGCAACGGCATCACTGTCAGTGGATTTAATACCGCACCGGTGATGAGTAACCTGAACGGCGATAGCGTTAACTTTACCGAGGGCGCGTTACCGATTAGTTTAGACGCGGGCGGTAATGCTACGCTTACGGATGTGGATTCAGCCGATTTCAACGGCGGCAGCGTGCGGGTAGCGATCACCACTAACCGTAACAGTAGTGAAGATGTGTTAGGCATCATGAATCTGGGGACGGGGATCGGACAAATCGGCGTGTCTGGATCGAATGTCACTTATGGTGGCGTCGTGATTGGTTCCTTTACCGGGGCTCTGGTGTGAACGACCTGGTGGTAGCGTTGAACGCCAGTTCGACGCCAGCAGCCGTTCAGGCATTAGTCCGTGCCCTGTCTTATCAAAACAGCAATACAACCGATCCTGCCATCACGACGCGTTCCGTTAGCATTACCGTAAATGATGGCGACGGCGGAGTGCTTCCGCAATGGTGACCGTCGGCGTCACTGGGGTGAACGACGCCCCTACGCTGTCTGCCACCGGCAATAATGTGACCTATACCGAAAACGGTAGCGCCGTCGATCTTTTCAGTAACGTTTCAGTCAGCACGGTTGAAGCCGGGCAGACCATCACGCAGTTATCTCTTGTTGTCAGTAACGTATCGAATGGCAGCAGTGAACAACTGCAAATCGATGGAACAACCATTGCGCTGATCGGCGGCAATAGTGGCACCACGACCACGAACGGTTTGTCTTATTCCGTTAGCGTGACTGCGGGCACCGCCACGCTAACGTTGAGTAAAGCGGGTGGCATCAGCGCCTCTGCGGCGGCCACGGCGATCGACGGCATCACTTATCGCAATACCAGCGAAAACCCCACGGGGCCTGCTCGTACTGTGACGTTGATGAGTATTTCTGATAATGGCGGAACAAGTAACGGCGGAGTGGACACCACGACGCTGTCGATTGCTTCCACGATAACCGTGGTGGCGGTGAACGACTCACCGACTATCAGTGCGCCCGCCTCGATCACAGTAACGGAAGATCTGGCGAAGGCGATTACCGGTATCAGTTTTGCGGATGTTGATGCCGATAGTAATAACGTCACGGTGACCTTATCTGTGGGCAGCGGCGTGCTTAATGCTAATGGTGTCGGCGTTGGCGTAGTGGGAAATGGCACGAGTAGCCTGACGTTGACGGGGTCTATTGCCACTATCAATGCTTATATCGCGGGCAGTAATGTGCTATTCAGCCCGGCCAGTAATGCAACAGGGAACGTCACGCTGACGATCGGCATTGATGACGGTGGTAACTCGGGAAGCGGCGGAGCTAAAACCGCGTCGGGCACCGTGACGCTGAGTATTGATGCGGTTAATGACGCGCCAGTCAATGGCGTACCTACGGCACAGGTGGTACAACAGGATGGTTCGCTGGTATTTAATACCGCTAACGGCAACCTGATTTCTGTCAGTGACGTCGACATCGGTGGTAACACCATGCAGGTGACGCTAACTGCGACGAATGGATTACTGACCTTATCGTCATTCTCCGGACTGGTTTTCAACGTGGGGTCGGGCACAGGCGATAGCACGATGACCTTCCAGGGCAGCCTGACCAATATTAACAATGCGTTAAATGGCCTGACGTTTACCCCAACCAGCGGCTATAACGGCAGTGCGTCGATCCAAATGGTCAGTAATGATTTAGGCAGCTCAGGCTCCGGCGGGGCACAAACTGACACCGATACCATTGCGATTACGGTGAATCCGAATAACCCCACGATTACCAGCGTCAGTGCGAGTAGCGCCGATGGAATCTATAAAATAGGGCAAACCATTCAGGTTACGGTGGCATTTGATACCACTGTCGTTGTCGATACCACTGGCGGTGTGCCGACCCTATTACTTGAAACGGGCGCGTTCGATCGCGTGGCGACGTATGTGGCGGGGTCCGGATCAACACACTGACCTTCTCATATACCGTGGGCAGTGGCGATCTGAGTGCCGATCTGAACTACGCCAACACGTCTGCGCTGTCGCTCAATGGTGCGACGATTCAGGACAATATTAATCGCACGGCGGTGTTGACCTTGCCAGGGCTTAATAGCCTTAATTCGCTGGCGGCGCAGAAAGCCATTGTTGTCGATGGAGTGCTGCCGACCGCGGCGATTACGGTGAGTGACAACGCCCTGAAAGCGGGCGAGGCCGCGCAAGTCACCATCACCTTCTCGGAAGCGGTGACGGGTTTCAGCAACGCTAATCTGTCAGTGTCGGACGGCACGCTGAGCAATGTAACGAGCACCGATGGCGGCGTGACGTGGACAGCCACCTTTACCCCGAATGCCAACGTCACCAACGCGAGCACGGCGATTGGGCTGACCTACACCGGCGTCACCGATGCGGCGGGCAACGCGGGCGTGGGCAGCGAAACCTCCGGTAATATCAGCATTGATACGGCATTGCCGACCGCGACGATAGCCGTCAGCGACAACGCCCTGAAAGCGGGCGAGACCGCGCAAGTCACCATCACCTTCTCGGAAGCGGTAACGGGCTTTAGCAACGCTAATCTGTCGGTAGCGGACGGCACGCTGAGCAATGTAACGAGCACCGATGGTGGCGTGACGTGGACAGCCACCTTTACCCCGAACGCGAATGTTACCAATGTGGGTACGGCGATTGGGCTGACCTACACCAGCGTCACCGACGCGGCGGGCAACGCGGGCGTGGGCAGCGAAACCTCCGGTAATATCAGCATTGATACGGCATTGCCGACCGCGACGATAGCCATCAGCGACAACGCCCTGAAAGCGGGCGAGACCGCGCAAGTCACCATCACCTTCTCGGAAGCGGTGACGGGCTTTAGCAACGCCAACCTGTCGGTAGCAGACGGCACGCTAAGTAACGTGACCAGCACTGACGGCGGCGTGACGTGGACAGCCACCTTTACCCCGAACGCGAATGTTACCAACGCGAGCACGGCGATTGGGCTGACCTACACCGGCGTCACCGACGCGGCGGGGAACGCGGGCGTGGGCAGCGAAACCTCCGGTAATATCAGCATTGATACGGCGTTGCCGAGCGCGACGATAGCCGTCAGCGACAACGCCCTGAAAGCGGGTGAGACCGCGCAAGTCACCATCACCTTCTCGGAAGCGGTGAGCGGTTTCAGCAACGCCAACCTGTCGGTGACAGACGGCACGCTAAGTAACGTGACCAGCACTGACGGTGGCGTGACGTGGACAGCGACCTTTACCCCGAACGCGAATGTTACCAATGCGGGCACGGCGATTGGCCTGAACTACGCTGGCGTCACCGACGCGGCGGGCAACCCGGGCGTGGGCAGTGAAACCTCCGGTAATATCAGCATTGATACGGCGCTGCCGACCGCGACGATAGCGGTGAGCGACAATGCCCTGAAAGCGGGCGAGACCGCGCAAGTCACCATCACCTTCTCCGAAGCGGTGAGCGGTTTCAGCAACGCCAACCTGTCGGTAGCAGACGGCACGCTAAGTAACGTGACCAGCACTGACGGCGGCGTGACGTGGACAGCGACCTTTACCCCGAACGCGAATGTTACCAATGCGGGCACGGCGATTGCTCTGAACTACATCGGCGTCACCGACGCGGCGGGTAACGCGGGTGTGGGCAGTGAAGCTTCCGGTAATATCAGCATTGATACGATATTGCCGAGCGCGACGATAGCGGTGAGCGACAACGCCCTGAAAGTGGGTGAGACCGCGCAAGTCACCATTACCTTCTCGGAAGCGGTGACGGGCTTTAGCAACGCCAACCTGTCGGTGACAAACGGCACGTTAAGTAACGTAACCAGTATCGACGGCGGTGTGACATGGACAGCGACCTTTACCCCGAATGCCAACGTGACCACTGCGAGCACGGCGATTGGGCTGAATTACATCGGCGTTACCGACGCAGCGGGTAATACGGGCGTGGGGAGCGAAATCTCCGGTAATATCAGTATTGATACGGCGCTGCCGACCGCGACGATAGCGGTGAGCGACAGCGCCCTGAAAGCGGGTGAACGTGCTGAAGTTACCATTACCTTCTCCGAAGCGGTGAGCGGTTTCAGTAATGCCAACCTGTCGGTGGCGGACGGCACGCTAAGTAACGTGACCAGCAGCGACGGCGGTGTGACGTGGACAGCGACCTTTACTCCGAATGCCAACGTGACCAACGCGAGCACGGCGATTGGGCTGACCTACGCTGGCGTCACCGATGCGGCGGGCAACGCGGGCGTGGGCAGCGCCACTTCCGATAGTTTTAGCATCGATACCGTTCGTCCTGTGCCGATCAGCCTGACGCTGACGGAAACGTCAGGTTCGCAGGCACTGAGCTACACGCTGGTCTTTTCAGAAGCGGTGACAGGATTAGATGTTCGTGACTTCTCTCTGCTTAACGCCAACGGCACCACGGCGACAATTGGTGCAGTGACAGCGCTGAGTCCGACAACCTATCGAATTGATTTAACCAATGTGACAGGGGCGGGGGCCGTGCAGTTGGTCTTTACCGGTAATCACGGTGGGGTGACGGATCTGGCCGGCAACGACCTGAACGGTCAGGGGATCAGCGGCGACGTTCATAGCAATACTGCACCAGTTACCAATGGTATTGGAAATCAGTCCGCTAGCCAGGGGAGTGCGTTTACCTTCACGCTGCCCGCTAACGCGTTTGTTGATAATGATGCGGGCGATAGTCTGACTTACCGTGCCTCATTGTCCGATGGTTCGGCTCTGCCGTCCTGGTTGGTGTTCAATCCTCAGACGCAGACCTTCTCAGGTACGCCGCAAAATGCTGATGTGGGATCGTTAGCGATTCGTATTACCGCAACCGATAAAAACAGCGTCTCGGTGTCCAGCGATTTTACGGTTGTCGTGAATAACGTTAATGATGCGCCGACCACCACCGGCATGAGCAACCAAACGGTGAATGGTGATGGGGCATTTAGCTTCCAGATTCCTGCTAACACCTTCTCTGATATTGATGTGGGCGATACGCTGCGCCTCAGTGCAACCCGAGCGGATGGCTCCGCGCTGCCAGCCTGGGTGAGCTTCGATCCTGCAACCGGCACCTTTAGTGGATCGCCGGGACGCGCGAATAGCGGCGATCTGTCAATTTTGGTTACCGCAACGGATGCAGCGGGCGCGAGCGTGAGCACCACATTTGTCTTACGCGTCCTGTCTTCTACGCAACCGGATGGCGATCCAGAATTCAAATCGAATGCTGGCAGGCCCGCGGTGGCGATTGTGGGTAATAACGCAGTGGTCCAAAGCCAGCTGTCGCTGTTGACAGTTGCGGCGGCGTCGACCAGTGGCGATAGCCTGCTGGGAGCACCGTCTTCACTCTTTAATGCCGGTACGGCGGAAGGCTCTACGCCGGGAACCGCCAGCGTGTTTAGCGCAGCGGCACAAGGCGGTGGTGCAGTAGGCAGTTCTGCGGTTGCCGTGGCCTTTTCCAACAATGGCGTGAATCGTTACGAACCCGGTATACCACGCAGCAATGTCTCTGATTTCAACCAGCCGATGGGGGAAATCCACTCTGGCGGGGATGTTTGCGAACAATATCATCCCAGGTAATACCGCGCTTGAGGTGTTCAGCGGCGGCAGTTGGCAGTCCGTGTCGGAGGGCAACTCGACATCCGTCATGTCGCCTGTCTCCGTTTTTGGCGCGCCCGTATTTAGCCAGCAGCTAAAAGCATTGGATGATTATGAACGTCTGCAAATCGCTTCTCTCGAAGGCGCATTCCAAAACATGAGCAAACCAGCCTGAAACGGCGGTGGCAGGGTGTGATGAATACAATAAAAAACAGGGGTAAGGAATTGACTATGCAAAGATGCCCGAAAATTTTCAGCGTCACGCTGCTGGCGCTGTTAGTCAGTGGATGTGCGGTATCAACTCAGCCGCTCGATAAAGCAGAAAGTACCCGACGTGCGGATAACGATCTGCGCGTGATGTTCAGCAATCAAGAGCCCGTGACGGCACCCATTACGTTACACGATGCGATGGCAAGGGCGCTGAAATATAACCTCGAAGCGCGCTTAAAAGTGATGGAACAGGCGCTGGCGCAGGAGCAGGTGGATCTGGCGCGTTTTGATATGTTGCCAAAAATGGCGGCCAATGCGGGATATGTGACGCGCAGCAACGTGAGTGCTTCCAGTAGCCAAAATGTTAAAACTGGAGAGCAGTCTTTGGTGCCATCAACATCGCAGGATCAAACCCGCCGCGTCGCGGATCTGAATATGGTGTGGAATATTCTCGATTTTGGCGTCAGCTATGTTACGGCGCATCAACAGTCGGATAAGCGCTGGATCGCCGAAGAACGTCGCCGAAAAGTGACGCACACTATCGTGCAGGATGTGCAGTCGGCCTACTGGCGAGCCGTGGCGGCTGAACGTTTGCTGCACCGTATTGATGCCTTAATCGAACGCGTTAACATGGCGCGTGAGAACAGCCAGAAAATGTCGGCGCAAAAAGTCGGTGACATTATTGAAGCCTACAGCTACCAGCGCGCACTGCTGGATGCGACGCGCCAGTTGGAGGAGCAGCGCCGTGCGCTGTCTCTGGCGAAAACCGAGCTGGCAACGCTGATGAATTTACCGCTGGGCACAGATTACAAACTGGTTATGCCGAAGGAGAGTGAACTCGTCGAGCCGGAGCTGAAAGTCGCCTTTAGCGACCTGGAGAAGGCCGCATTAGTGAGCCGTCCTGAACTGCGTGAACAGGATTATCAGGTCCGTATCAGCGCGGCGGAAACGCGTAAATCACTGCTTCGCATGCTGCCGGGGATTGAAATGTCAGTCGGAGGAAACTACGACAGCAACTCGTTTCTGGTTAACCAGCATTGGGCGGATGCCGGGGTGAAGGTAACCTGGAACCTGTTCAATCTGTTCTCCGGTCCGGCCGCTATCGATGTGGCAAAAGCGGGCGAAACCGTTTCCGAAATGCGCCGTCAGGCGATGTCGATGGCGGTACTGGCGCAACTTTATGTGGCTCGCGCCAATTTCAATGAAGCGCAGCGCCAATACCGTACCGGTAAAGAGTTACAGAAGCTGGATGTCGATATCCTTGAACAGCTGAATAACCGCTACAAGGCCGGCAATATCGGTGAATTACAGCTGATTCAGGGCGAGTTGAACGCGGTGAATACTTCTTTGCGCAATGATTTGGCCTATGCTGAATTGCGTAATGCGTATGGCCAGATCTTTGTTACCGCGGGCTTGGATCCTCTGCCAGCAACGCAGACCTTGAATGATATCCCGTCGGTAGGGAAGGCGCTTGACCAAACGGAGAAGCGCTGGGCGACCGGTAACCTTTCGCTGTAAGGAACGGTGTGCGGTCTGGGTATTCTCCTCCAGACCGCCTCATAACACACTGCGTGTTGGATGACGATGTTGAATAAGAAAATCCTATTTCGTAAAACGATGCCGTTGCACATGATGTTTCATCGCAGGACGCTGCATAACATTCTGCTGAAGAAAACGACACTTTCCCTCGTGCTAATGGCGTTACTCTCCGGTGTGCCGTATTCCGCGATGGCAGAAAAGATAGAGGATGAGCTACAGCTCGCTCCGGTAAGCCATGCTTCGGCAGAGACGGCGGCGAGAGGCCAGAGGCGTATTAAGAGCGGTGGATCAGGCGACACTGTCCAGTGAGCTGAATGCGAAAGTGGTTGAGATGCCGTTTCGCGACGGTGAAGCGTTTCAGAAGGGCGATTTGCTGGTGCGTTTTGACTGCTCGGCCTATCAGGCACAGTTTGCTGCTTCGCAGGCTGCCATGAGGGCGGCACAGCAGGAGTTGAGTCAGAACAGGCAACTGGCCGAGATGAAATCCGTCGGCCGCAATGCGGTCGCAGTGGCGGAGGCTCGTCTGGCGCAGGCCACGGCGGAAAGCCAGGTTTATCAGATCCAGACGAACCGCTGTCGCGTTGTTGCCCCATTCTCTGGTCAGGTTGTATCGCGGAAAGTTCAGGTCTCGGAATATGTCGGTCAGGGGATGCCACTGCTGGAAATTGTGGATAACCGCCATCTGGAAATCAACGTTCTGGTGCCGTCACGCTGGCTCGCTTCACTCAAACCGAAGCAAGCATTTACTTTCATTCCCGATGAAACTGGCGTGCCGCTACAGGCGGAAGTGCTGCGCATTGGCGCACGTATTGATGAAAGCAGCCAGACCTTGACGCTGATTGGGCGAGTGCTCAAACCCGATAATAGCTTGCTCGCCGGAATGAGCGGCAGTGCTCGCTTCACGGGGCAACCGTGAGCGAATCGCATTCCTTCACGGTTGAGCGGGTATTTGCCGAATTCATTCATCTGGAGCGTCTGGCGCGTAGCGCCAAAAATAGCGAAACGCTCGCCTACTCGATGGTGAATGACAGCCAGAAGCTGTTCGGTTTCCGTCATGTCGCGCTGGTGATCAATGGGCGTGTACGTGCCGTCACCGGGGTTTCCGTTCCCGACCCGCATGCACCGTTTGTCGCGTTTATTGAACGTGCAGGCAAGCAACTGGTTACTCAAAAGCCGCTGAGCAAATCACGACGGTGCGTGCCGACTGGTTTGATACGCAAACGCAGAATGACTGGCAAACGCTGTCTGCACAAGAAGCGCTCTGGGTACCGCTGAGGGATCGGCAGGGACAGCTGATTGGCGGATTATGGTATGCACGTGATCTGCCGTGGCAGGAAACTGATCGGACGCTGATGGAGCAGTTGGCTGATGCCTATGCGCATGCCTGGCTGGCGCTGGAACCGCGCAAAGCGTGGCGGCCGGGTGTGCCAAAAGCTAAAGTGCTGGTTGCCGTTGCGGTACTGATTGGGGCGCTGCTGATACCGGTTCGTCAGTCGGTACTGGCTCCCGCCGAAGTTGTGCCGCTGGATGGGCGGATCGTGACAGCCCCGCTGGATGGTGTGATCGCTGAAATCACGGTTAAGCCAAATCAGGTCGTGAAGAAAGATGAGGTGCTGGTACGGTTTGATAACACCACGCTGAAAGCTCAGGCTGATGTGGCAGAGCGGGCGCTGGGTGTAGCCGAAGCTGAGTGGCGATCGGGGTCGCAGCGGGCTTTTCAGGATGCAGATTCCAAATCGAAGCTTGATTTGCTGTCGGCGCAGGTCGAGCAAAAACGTGCCGAACTGATGTATGCCAACGATCTGCTATCGCGTAGTGAAGTCAGGGCGGAGCGTGATGGTATCGCTGTGTTTGCCGATGGCGATCGGCTGCGCGGGAAGCCCGTCAGAACAGGGGAACGCCTGATGGAGCTGGCTAATCCTCAGCAGGCGGAACTGAAGATTGAGCTGGATGTGGGCGATGCGATCCAGTTTCCGGTGGAAGCCGATGTGGCACTCTTCCTGGATAGCGATCCACTGAAACGCCATGACGCCATGCTACAACGTATCGCCTATGAAGCAGCGTTAACCGATCGCAGCACGTTGGCTTATCGACTCGATGCCCGTTTTATCGCCGACGCACCGCGTATCGGCTTACGCGGCACGGCGAAGGTTTATGGGGAATATGTGCCGCTGGGCGTCTATCTGTTCCGCCGTCCTGTCGCGGCATTGCGCAAAACGGTTGGATTCTAATGGCTGTTTTACCTCCACTACGTGACGATCTACACCTTTCTCCGGCAGCGCCAGCGCGAGATGGTTCCCCGCAGTGGACGTTAGCGGATACGATTTCTGGCCGCTATTTTAAACTGAACAGCACGGCAATCCGCCTGCTGCGTCACTGGCCCCTACGTGAGTCGGAACAGGTGATGACCGCGGTGAATAAAGAGCCCGGTATACCGCTTGGGAATGACGATCTGGAGCAGTTCCTGCGCTTTTTACGTGCACACGATTTGATTGCAGGCAGCGATAAAGAACAACGAAGCAGCTACGAGGCGAAAGCGGCCAGCCGCCGCCGTAGCCTGATCAAACAGGTGCTGCACCAGTATCTGTTTTTCCGCATTCCGCTGTGGCGTCCCGATCTTTTCTGAATAAGACGTGGCCGTGGCTAGAGCGTTATGGCGCCATGCTGCTGCGCGTGATGTTTCCGCTGATTTTACTGCTGGGGATATTCCTGGTCAGCCGAGACTGGCCACGCTATCACAGCTCATTTCCGCATCTTTTCAGCCTTGAAGGGATGATGGCATTTGGCTGCGCCCTGATTTTCGCAAAATTTATTCACGAGCTGGGCCACGCCTACATGGCAAAAAAAGGCGGGCTGCCGGGTTCAGAGTATGGGTGTGGCGTTCATCGTGATGTTTCCGATGTTGTATACCGATGTCAGCGATGCCTGGCGGGTCGGCGATCATCGTGCGCGTGTGCTGATTGGCGCAGGGGGAATTCTGGCGGAGCTGCTCTTGGCGACGCTGGCGCTGCTGGCCTGGTCGCTGTTGCCGGAAGGGCCGTTGCATTCGGCGGCGTTCCTTCTTTCCAGCGCCACCTGGGTTACCACGCTGATCATCAACGTTAATCCGCTGATGCGCTTTGATGGCTATTTTATACTGAGTGATGCCTGGCGTATCGATAATCTGCAAGGGCGCGCCTATGCCCTGTGCCGCTGGCACCTGCGAGAAAAGTTGTTTGGCTATGGAGACGTGCCGCCGGAGCGCTGGTCGCCTCCGATGGCGAAAAGGCTGCTGCTGTGGGGGTATGCTTCCTGGGTGTGGCGTTTCTTCCTGTTCTTTGGTATTGCGCTGGCGGTCTATCACTATTTTTCAAAGTGCTGGGCATCTTCCTGATGCTGGTTGAGGTTGGCTGGTTCATTGTTCTACCTGTTGTGCAAGAGTGCGCACAGTGGTGGCATCAGCGCAAACGCTCGCAGCGCCGCGCCGTCTGGCGTACCGTGCTGTGTTTATTGCTACTGCTCATAGTCCTGTTTTCCCCTGGCGCAGTCAGGTAGAAATACCAGCAGTGCTGGAAGCCTCTCGCGTCAGTACGCTGTATTCGCCCGTTGCCGCACAGCTGAAACAGCTACAGGTGAAAGATGGACAGCGGGTTGAGGCAGGTGATGTCCTGTTGACGTTGACATCCGGCGATCTCGATTTCCGGCTGGCGATTATTCGTCAGCGTATCGGCATCCTGCAATTACAAATGCGCCGTCAGGCGGCGAATCGTGACACAGTGGGCGACTCGCTGATTCTGGAACAGGAGCTGGCGGCGGCGCTGGCACAATATCGTGGCCTGAAAGCACAGCAGGAACGGTTGCAAATCCGTGCACCGCAGTCTGGTATGGTGAGGGACATTGCTGTCGATTTAACGCCGGGACGGTGGCTGGATGCCGATCTGCCACTGTTGCGCGTTGTGAGCAGCGAAGGCGGTCGTCTGCGTGGCTATCTGCGTGAAGACAAACTTAATCGCATTGCTGCTGGGATGTCCGGCCAGTTTATTGCTGATGATCCGGCACGTGCCGCGGTACCTGTGATATTGAAAGATATTGATCCAACGGGTATTGCCTTCATTGAGCATAACATACTGGCTTCCGAGCACGGCGGGCCGATAGCGGTAAGGCGGGATGAGCAGAAACAGCTGCGCCCGGTTCAGGGCTGGTATGGTGTAAACCTTGATGTCGCTACCGATTCGACGCTGCCATCACAGCCACTGCGTGGCCTTGTGGTGATGAACGGAGAAGCGGAATCGCTGTTCGCCGGGATATGGCGTCAGGTTGCCGCTTTAGGTGTGAGAGAAAGCGGGTTCTAGGCCGAATAGCCTAAGCGTATTTTCATAGCCATATGGCGGATAGTATTCCGCTCCCATCACGGTATTCTTCTTGAAAAGCATTCCATGAGATGTTGATTTTTAAATCTCTATCGGAATGCAGTAAATAGTCATCACGATAATTCCACATTTTCTTTTTCTTATTAATTTCTTTTTATTGTGGTTTTTATTTCTCTTTGTATGGATTCATGAAATGAAATTTGAGTTTTTACATAAATAATTAAGCCGATAAATCGATGATAAATATCGCCGATATGACTTAACGACTATTTTATTACCGCCGTTTATCTGAGAGGGGAAACCCTGTCGTGATTATCAATGGGATGGCATAAGGAAAATTCATATGAAAAGTGGTCTGAAAACGTATTTATGTATGGCAGCAACAGGGCTTTCTCTGTTTTCCGTTTCTCAAGTAGCGCACGCGACGTGTAGCAGCGAAGCGTACACGGGGTCTATTTGTTATACAGCAGCAAGTTATTGCCCGAATAACTATACTGAAGCGCTGGGACAGGTCTTACCTATTAATAGTTATCAGGCATTATACAGTCTTGTGGGGACGACCTATGGAGGGGATGGGCGTACAACGTTTGGTATCCCAGACTTACGTGGCAGAAGCCCGATTGGGTTAGGTGAAGGGCCTGGGCTGAAAAATGTTGATTTTGGGGAGACACGTGGAGCGGAAACTCACACGCTGACCGTTGCTCAGATGCCTCTTCACAGTCATGTAGCGACGTTCACGCCTATCGCAGGCACGCAGAAGCCTGTTGTCATCAACGCAACGACAGATAAGGGCACGTCAAATACGCCTACCAAGGCAGCTAACCAGCTAGCCACGCCTGATAAACCTGCTGCGCTTATTTATGCGGCACCGGGGGCTGCGACTACACAGGTTCCGCTGGCGGGCGTCAGCGGAGGAGAAATAACTGGCGGTGGTGGTACGATCGCCGTAAGTAATAACGGCTCTTCACAGCCTGTTTCTAATATTCCGCCTCAAACCGCATTAAGAGCCTGTATCGCGTTAAATGGAATTTATCCACCTCGCCCATAATTATCGCTGTACAAAAGTAAGCCCAAAAATAACCCCGTCGGAAGACGGGTTATCGCAGAATAATCAGAACACAAATAACATATTAATGAGGTAGAGCTTCTTTGGGATGCAGCCCCAGATTACCTGGGGACGGTTCACCTTTTACTTCACCAAGATACAGACCGATCTGGGCACGGAACGATTCTACCGCCGCACGATCGCTCATAAAGTCAGCAAAAGCCTGCGGGCTGGTGTTCTTATATTCCCAGATAGGTTTATAACCAGCGGGTGGTGCCACGTCAGTACGCACCGACCACATATACCAGACATTGCTCTGCGTTTCTTTATCCAGCAGCCAGCTCAGATACAGCTTGGCGCTTTCCGGGTGTTTAGCCTGTTTGAAAATGGCTGCACGTTGGGCCCAGGAAACAAACGGATCGCTTTTGGGCAGAACGAAGCGCGAATTCGCGTTTTGATCGGGAGCCAGTGCACCGTCGGTTGAGAATGTTGCTGCTGACTTACCGCTTTCAACATCGTCTGCGGGAGCCTGTGTGCCACGAACGTAAACCGGGTTCTGTTCTTTGAATTTAGCGACATACTCCCAGCCGTATTTATCCACGACCTGCTTAAACCAGAACAGCACGGCGTCGTCATCGTTTGGATAGGTTAAAACAATGCTGCCTTTCAGATCGGGACGTAGATAGTCATTCGCTTCTGTTGGCCAGGCATTTTCGGCAATGAGTTTTGTATTGACCACGTTGCTGAACGCATCGACAAATACGCCGGTCCAACTGCCGTCTTTGTCTTTAAACGCGGGGTACACTTTGTCCCAGCCGATAGGTTTATAGTTCAGCAGCACGCCTTCTTTTTTCCAGCGTGGGTAATCCTGCAAGGTCTGAAGCTGTACCACATCCGGCACCAGCGTATTCGTTGCCAGCTGGTTATCAATGCGGGCATCGTGGAATTTACTGTAATCCACAATGACGTTGAGTTTCATGCCCGGAAAGCGTTTCTCAAACGCCTGTTTGATGCCATCCTGCTGACCCGGGGTGTCACCGCCTGCGTAGACGGTCACAACACCGCCTTCCCGTAACGCATTTTGATAAAGCTCGTTAATCGGGCGTTTATCGGCTTCTACTGCCGCATAGCTGGTCGCTGCCGTCGCCATCAGCGCCGTAAATGCGACCACCTGTTTTAGTTTAAACATCGATTCCTCCTGAATGAGAGCCGATATCTACCGATGCACTCTTTATTCTTTGCGGCTGTTGCCAGAATAAGAGGGCATAAGCAGAATCATTAGAATGAATATCAAATTATTTAATTTGTTTGATATTCATTATCCTGCTGACTTAACCGTTAAATCTTGGGTTGTCAGAGGGTTTTTGTATGTTATCCGGTTGTGAATAATGTGAAATAAGAAAAAATTGAGATTTTAATTCAAAAAAAATGAATTAAAATTTGGCATCAACGAAAGCAGAATAACGAGGAATTACGACGATATTTAGGCCGCCAGGCGACCTAAAATCGGATGGGTTACAGCGAGGAGGTCGTGCTGTCAAAGGGATCCATCAGCAGGAAAGTGCACTCGGCGCGCTGGTAGCTATTGATCATCGGCACCAGTCGCTGGAAGTGCTCGGTCTGGCAGTGAATATCCAGCGCGGCGCTATCCGGCCAGGTTTCGATAAAGGTGAAATGCCCCGGATCTTTCTGATTGATAAAAAGCTCATAGGAGATGCACAGCGGTTCCTGTCGGGTTTTCTCTACTAATTCACGGTACAGCGGCATAACGATTTCGATGCACTCAGGCTTAATAAAATCCTGTGCGATGACTTTTAGCATAAAACGGCTCTCCCTACATGGTCATCCTGCTGATTAAACGGTTCTGGCTACTGGCTAGCCGCGCTGCTGTTTTTCGCTCTGTTCTGCGCCGTTTCCCTGTCGGTATGCCAGCGATACCATCAGCGATTGCACCAGACACAGCGTGGCGGACTGTGAACGGAACGCATCAACCTGCGCTTCCTTCACCACAAAGCAGACATCGCTGAGCGTCGCCAGCGGGCTGATCTGGCTGTCGGTAATGACAATTTGCCGCGCTCCGGCCTTCGCGGCCATCTCACTGACCATCACGGTTTCCTGTGAATAGGGCGAGAAGCTGATGGAAACCACCACATCGCGTGCACTGACACGGCTGAGCTGTTCACGAAACATGCCGCCCAGGCCGTTGACCAGAATAGGGCTGCTTTCCAGATGGCTAAGCGCATAGGTGAGGTAAGTGGCGACGCTGAACGATCGCCGCAGTCCGACGATATAAATCGTTTCCGCCTGCGCCAGCAGATCGACGGCTTTTTGCAGATCCTCTTGCGGGGTGCGTGCCGCGAGCTGCTGCATCGCCTGCGCGTTTGAACGGGCAAATTCATGCAGAATATCCAACGGCGTTTCTGGTACAGCGTCGGCTTCCATCGCCCGAAACAGCCGCGCCCGGTCGGTATAGCTGGCCGTTTCTTCCACCAGGTTCATACGGAACAGCTGTTTCATTTCGTTGAAGCCGCTGAAATCAAAGGCGTTGGCGAAGCGAATCAGGGTTGAAGGGGGAACGTCAGCGCGTTCGGCGATCACCGCGACGGTATCGAAAGCGATGCTGTTGGTATTATCCAGCACATAGTGCGCCACCTGCTGTAGCCGCTTGCTGAGTGAATCATAGCGTTCGCGGATCTGTTCCTGTAATTCTCTCAGGCTGGTTGCCATGGGCATATCGGGTTATCTCCCAAAGACGTATAAGAACCTATCCCATTAGCGCGATTTCCTGACTGGCGCCTGAAACGGAACAGAAAATTCATTTCTGGATACGGCTGTTTTATCTGTACGACATGTCCGGCGGCACACCTTTTACCGATACGGCTATTTTCAGAGGCTGCTCACCTGTCTTTATGGACAGCTGCTTTCAAGTTTACCTAAAAATTCGCAGCGGATCACAATAATCAACATTTATTTTATTTTTACGTTAAATGGAATATTCATTTCATATACTGTAATCCGATATCAGCCGTTTGTCTCCTCAAAACCCACAAAGGTGTAAACATGGAAACCGTATCTAACTTCATTCAGGGGGCGATTGCCTCCAGCAACAGCCAACGCTACGCCGCGGTGTATAACCCCGCGACGGGCGAGCAGATTCGCCAGGTTGTGATGTCTGATAAGGCGGAAGTCGAGCAGGCGATTGCCAGTGCGGCGGCGGCATTCCCTGCGTGGTCAAAACACTCTCCGCTGCGTCGCGCGCGCGTGCTGTTTCGCTTCAAAGCGCTGCTGGAAGAACGAATGGATACGCTAGCCCGGCTGATTTCACAGGAGCACGGCAAGGTGTATTCCGATGCCGTGGGAGAAGTGACGCGCGGTCTGGAAGTCGTTGAATTTGCCTGCGGTATTCCGCATCTGCAAAAAGGCGAGCACTCGGCGAATGTCGGCACCGGTGTAGATAGCCATTCACTTATGCAGCCGCTCGGCGTGTGTGTTGGAATTACGCCGTTCAACTTCCCGGCGATGGTGCCCATGTGGATGTTCCCGATTGCGCTGGCGACCGGTAATACCTTTGTGCTTAAGCCGTCGGAGAAAGATCCGTCGCTCTCGCTGCTGTTAGCGCAACTGCTGAAAGAAGCGGGTCTGCCGGACGGCGTGTTTAACGTCGTTCAGGGGGATAAAGAAGCGGTGGATGTCCTGCTGACCGATCCACGCGTGCAGGCGGTGAGCTTTGTGGGATCGACGCCGGTGGCGGAATACATTTATCAGACGGCATCGGCGCATGGCAAACGCTGTCAGGCGCTGGGCGGGGCAAAAAACCACTGCATCCTGATGCCGGATGCTGACATGGACATGGCGGCCAGCGCGATTATGGGCGCGGCATTTGGCGCGGCGGGCGAACGCTGCATGGCGCTGTCAGTGGTGGTCGCTGTTGGCGATGACACGGCGGAAGCGCTGAATCAGCGCCTGAACGCACAGATCAACGCGATGCGCGTCGGACCGGGGCTGGTGGACGGGCAGGAAAATGAGATGGGGCCAGTGATCAGCGCACCGCACCGGGCGAAGATTGCCGACTATATTCAAAGTGGCATCGATCAGGGCGCGACGCTGCGTATCGATGGTCGCACGCTGTCTGTTCAAGGGCACCCGCAAGGCTACTTTATTGGGCCGACGCTGTTCGATAACGTTACGCCAGAAATGAAGATCTATCAGGAAGAGATTTTTGGCCCGGTACTGTCCGTGGTGCGCGTGCCGGATTACCAGACGGCGGTAACGCTGATCAACAACCATGAATACGGTAACGGTACGGCTATTTTTACCCGCGATGGTGAAACGGCGCGTCAGTTCTGCGAAGAAGTGCAGGCCGGCATGGTTGGCGTGAACGTCCCGATTCCGGTACCGATGGCGTTCCACAGCTTCGGCGGCTGGAAGCGCTCCATTTTTGGGCCGCTGAATGTCCACGGCAACGACGGCGTACGCTTCTACACCCGCATGAAAACCGTCACCAGCCGCTGGCCTGCCAGCGTCCGTCTGGAACACCACGCCAGCAGCTTCATCATGCCCACGCTAGAGTGAGGATTTGACCTATAACGGGTGGTGAAAATAGTGCACCGGTTTTGCTCTGCTGGCGTCAAAAATTATGCTGAGGTAGGTGCACCGCCGAAAGAGCGACAGGGATGTCGCGAAAGCCAGTGCCGCGGAGGACCGCGTCACTGGCGGTTCGGATGACGGTGACACATACCGAAGGGCCCGCGTAGCGGCATAATTTATCGCCATAAGCCTGGGTTCTCAGGGCGGCGGCGATTGAGCGCCCTGAGTCGGGCGCGTGCTGCAACGTAGCATAAGAATGGCTAAATTTTCGCGCACGAAATGCTCGCTGAATATACATAGTTCATTATAGAAATCAGATCCTTATTTAAGGAGTAGATCAATGGATACGTGTCGCATCACCATGGCGCAAGCGCTGGTCAGGTTTCTCAACCAGCAATACCTCAGCGTAGATGGTGAAGAATCCCCCTTTGTGCAGGGCGTCATGACCATTTTTGGTCACGGTAATGTGCTGGGCATCGGCCAGGCGCTGGAGCAGGAGGCAAACCGTCTCACTGTGCATCAGGGGTGCAACGAACAGGGAATGGCGCACATCGCCGTCGGGTTTTCTAAACAGCACAAGCGGCGGAAAATCTATGCCGTGACCTCGTCGGTGGGGCCAGGGGCGGCAAATATGGTGACTGCCGCCGCGACCGCCACCGCCAACCGCATTCCGGTGCTGCTGCTGCCCGGCGATCTCTTCGCCTGCCGCCAACCGGATCCGGTGTTGCAGCAAGTTGAGCAATATCACGATCTGTCGATCAGCACCAATGACTGCTTTAAACCGGTTTCTCGCTACTGGGATCGCATTAATCGTCCTGAACAGCTGATGAGTGCGCTGATTAACGCTATGCGCGTGCTGACCGATCCGGCCGATACCGGCGCGGTAACGCTGTGTTTACCGCAGGATGTGCAGGCGGAAGTCTGGGATTATCCGGCCTCGTTTTTCCGCAAACGCGTCCATCACCTCGAACGTCGCCCGCCAGATGCGGCACGGCTGGATGAGGCGGCAACGCTGATTGCCAGCAAGCGCCGTCCGATGCTGATTTGCGGCGGTGGCGTTCGTTATTCCGGCGCACATGATGCGCTGGCGCAGTTTGCCGAGCAGTTTGCGATTCCGTTTGGCGAAACGCAGGCGGGCAAAGGCGCGATTGTTTCCTCACATCCGCTGAACTGCGGGGGTATCGGTGTGACGGGCGGGCTGGCGGCGAATCGGCTGGCACACGAGGCGGATCTGATTATCGGTGTCGGGACGCGTTTAACCGATTTTACCACCGGTTCCAAGTCGCTATTTCAGAACCCGAACGTCGAATTTTTACTGCTCAACGTGGCCGAATTTGATGCGCTAAAACTGGATGCACTGCCACTGATCGCCGATGCGCGCGTCGGGTTGGAGGCACTGGCCGAACGGCTGGCGACGGTGTCGTATCGCAGCGGCTGGCAGCAGGCCGTTGAACAGGCTCGTGCGGAATGGGAACGCGAGCTACAGCGGCTGTTTACCGTGCAGGACAAAGGTGAACTGGTGCCGGAAGTGGTGGACGGTCTGGAAGACAAGCTGGATGAATACCGCCAGATGCTGAATACCCATCTGACGCAAACGCGCGTGCTGGGCATACTAAATGAAGAGCTGGAAGACAACGCGGTTGTGGTGGGCGCGGCGGGCTCGTTGCCTGGCGATCTACAGCGCGTGGCAGGTGAAGACGCCGGACAGCTACCATTTGGAATACGGCTACTCCTGCATGGGATACGAGATTGCGGCGGCGATTGGCGCACGCCTTGCGGCACCACAGCAACCCGTCTACGCGATGGTCGGTGATGGTTCCTATCTGATGCTCCACACCGAACTGCAAACGGCGGTACAGGAAGGCATTAAAATCACCGTGCTGCTGTTCGATAACGCGGGCTTCGGCTGCATCAACAACTTGCAAATGAGTCAGGAATGGGGAGTTTCTGTACGGAAAACCGCTACCGCGATGCGGAATCGGGACAACTGCGCGGTGCACTTATTCCGGTCGATTTTGCCAAGAACGCGGAAAGCTACGGCTGTAAAGCGTGGCGAGTGCATGATGAAGCCTCGCTTAGGCAGGCGTTGGTGGAATCACGCCAGCATGCGGGGCCGGTGCTGCTGGATATCAAGGTGCTACCGAAGACCATGACGCACGGCTACGAATCCTGGTGGCGCACCGGCACGGCGCAGGTTGCTGATAACCCAGAGATTGAGTCTGCGGCCAATAGTGTGAAAGCTGCGCTTTCCCGCGCTCGGCAGTATTAGGTGATCTCCCTTAGTGGCTATTTCTGAGTCACAAATAATGTCGGGATGTAAGTGGGATTTGGGTGTTATTCGGCGTAAAAATTATGCAGCGGTGGGCGTGAGCATCGAGTGAGCGGCATGGATGCCGCGAAAGCCAGTGCCGCGTAGGGAACGCGTCACTGGCGGCTCGAATCGTGCTCATGAACACCGATGGCATCGCGCAGCGACATAATTTAGCCGAAAGCCAGGGTTCACAGGGCGACGGCAACTGAGCCGCCCTGTGTCGGGCGCGTGCTACGAGGTGGCATGGAATGTCTTTATTGTAGCGCACGAAACTGTCTCTGAATCTGAATAAAATGTGATGAAGAGACAGTCTGTGCAGATGAAGTTTGCGATCTGTAGTGTTGCCTAATCCTCCCTTATATTCCTGAACCAATCTGAAATGTCCATTTCATTTTCAAACCACGGTTTCATTTTTCCCTCCTTTTACGCCAGCGTCTGAGCGATCCTCTGACATTCCTGTATATCGTCACAGACATACTCATTCGATGTGTGATTGGGGTTGCAGAAAACAGCGAAGATGTCATGAAAATGTTAACTGACACGCAAAAACATAATTTTCAATTTATACAAAACTGAAATAAATGTTTTATTTTAGCTATCAGGATTTGCGGTAAAAAGCGGG
The DNA here is from genome assembly GCA_021907015.1 of Pectobacterium sp. PL152. Lineage (GTDB taxonomy): Bacteria > Pseudomonadota > Gammaproteobacteria > Enterobacterales > Enterobacteriaceae > Pectobacterium. The sequence goes on from CP091064.1 coordinate 4,183,231, forward strand.
TGATGGGGCTGGGGGAAGAATGCGACTAGCCGTTATCCCGTCACTTTTTCAGTCTGGCATTAAACGCCACTCAGGCAGCAAGGGAGCACCTATGTTTAACATCGCTTTACTGGGCGCAGGCCGCATCGGTCAGGTCCATGCAGTGAACATCGCGGCACACAAAGAGACCAATCTGTACGCGGTTGTCGATCCCAACCCAACCAATGCCGCGACGCTGGCCGAACGCTACCATACCAAAGTGCAAACCGTGGATGAAGTCATGAACGATCCGGCAGTGCACGCCGTTCTGATCGCCTCCGCGACCGACACGCACGCCGACTTGATTGAGCTGGCTGCCAAACATGGCAAAGCTATTTTCTGCGAAAAACCGGTGCATCTGGATATTGCCCGCGTTCGCGATTGCCTGACCGTCGTCAAACAGCAGAACGTGCCGCTGTTTGTGGGCTTCAACCGCCGCTATGACCCGCAATTCCGCCGCGTCAAAACGCTGGCTGGCGAGGGGTGCATCGGCAAGCCGGAATCTCTGCTGATTATCTCCCGCGATCCGTCGCCACCGCCTGCCGAATATGTTCGCGTTTCCGGCGGTATGTTCCGCGACATGACGATTCATGATTTCGATATGGCGCGCTTCATTATGGGCGAGGAGCCGGTGTCGGTCTTTGCACAAGGCAGCAATCTGGTCGATCCGGCCATTGGTGAAGCGGGCGACATCGATACCGCGTTTATTGTGCTGAAGTTCGCCTCTGGCGCGATGGCGACCATCGTCAACAGCCGCCGCTCCGGCTACGGCTACGATCAGCGCCTTGAGCTGCATGGCGCGAAAGGCGTGCTTAGCGCGGGAAATATTCGCGAAAACGTGGTCGAGCAGTGGACCGACGACGGCTGTCTGGCGGCGAAACCCGAATATTTCTTCCTGCAACGCTATCACGCGGCCTACGCGGCAGAGTGGCAGCACTTTGTCGACGTGCTGAATGGCCGCACCCAGCCGGAGTGCTCCGGTCTGGACGGTGAGCGTGCGTTGAATCTGGCGGATAAAGCCTTTGAATCCCTGGCCCAAGGCAAGGAGGTCGCCGTGTAACCGCACGGCACATCGTGTTTTACCTGCTTTCAACCCTACACCCATACCCATAACAGAAGCAGATGAAGAGAAAAGACATATGAAAAAGATCATCAGCGTTACCGCAATCGCCATCGCACTGGGTCTGTCTGGTCTTGCTCAGGCCCAAAATGAACAAATCGTTTTCAGTACGCCGAATCTCGCTATGCCGTTTGAAGTTCACATGCAGCGCACCGCCGTCAAAGCCGCCAAAGAACTGGGCGTGAATTTGCAGGTGCTGGATGGGCAGGGTAGCTCGCCGAAGCAGGCCGCCGATTTGGAAAATGCCATCACGCGTGGCGCACTCGGCTTCGTGGTGTCACCGAATGACGTCAATGCCGTTTCCAGCGCCGTGACCGAAATTCAGGATGCCAAACTGCCGGTGGTGACGCTGGATCGTTCGGTGAAAACGGAAAAAGCCGTGCCGCATTTTGGGGCGAATAATTACAAAGGCGGTCAGGCGATTGCCGACTATGTCAAAACCAAATTCCCAGATGGCGCAGAGATCATTCTGCTGACCGGTCAGCCGGGCTCTTCTTCTAATATCGAGCGGACGCAGGGGATTCGCGACAGCCTGAAAGCGGGCGGCAGCAAGTACCGCATTGTGGCCGATCAGACGGGGGAACTGGATGCGTTCCGAAGGGATGCGCATCGTAGAAAGCGTCCTGCCGTCGCTGCCTAAGCGTCCGCAGGTCATCCCTCTGCGAATGACGACATGGCGCTGGGCGCGATTGAAGCGTTACAGGGGCAAGGCCTGAAACCCGGCGACGTGATGGTAACTGGCTTTGACGCCGTGCCGGAAGCGCTGGCTCGCGTACGTGACGGCTGGCTGGCCGTGACTGCCGATCAACGTCCGGGCTATGCGGTAACGACTGCATTGACGCAGTTGACCAATAACATCCGCAGTAAAGCGCCTATCACCGGGGCAGACTACCAACCCACCATGATTACCAAAGATAACCTGAACGATGCCGAACGCATTGGCGAAGCGGGTAAATAAGTCGCTCTCTATATAACAGGTATTCAGCAGGCCGCGTCCGCGCGGCCTTGCGGGAGGAAGGTAAACATGACGGAACCCCTACTGAACATCACCAATCTGGCAAAGAGCTTCTCCGGCGTGTGGGCGTTGAGCAACGCACAGCTGACCGTACAGCCGGGAGAGATTCATGCGCTATTGGGCGAAAACGGCGCGGGTAAATCGACGCTATTAAAAGCGCTGGCTGGGGCGCAGCCGCAAACCAGCGGCGACATCTGGTTTGGCGGCGAGAAGCTGTTACCGCTCGAATCGCCGGTTGAGCGCCAAAAGCGGGGGATTATTACCATTTATCAGGAATTTAATCTGCTGCCCAATATGAGCGTAGCGGAGAACATGTTCCTGGGGCGCGAGCCGCAGCGCAGCGGCGTGTTCGTGGATGCGCTGGCGGTAAACCGCGAGGCGAAAGCGGTACTGGACTACCTGAAATTGAACATTGCGCCGACAACGCAGGTGGCGCGTTTGAGCGTGGCGCAGCAGCAAATGGTGGAAATCGCCAGAGCGCTGACGCTGAACGCCAAGCTGATTGTGATGGATGAACCATCGGCGGCGCTGAGCGACAGTGAAGTCGACAGCCTGCACCGCGTGGTGCGCGAGCTTAAAGGACGCGGCGTGAGCGTGGTGTATGTCACGCACCGGCTGCATGAAGTCTTCCAACTGTGCGATCGGTTTACCGTGTTTCAGGATGGCCGCTACACCGGTTCCGGCGACGTCGCCAGCACGAATGTGCAGGAAATTATTCGCCTGATGGTCGGTCGCGACGTGGTGTTTAATCGCCGTCCGCCTTCAGAAACGCACCATCAGGATAAGCCGGTACGTCTGGCGGTGAAGGGCTTAAGCCGGGAAAAACCGCCGCTGGATGCACACGGCATCGCGCTAAAAGACATCAATTTCCAGGTGCATGCGGGCGAAGTGCTCGGTATCGCCGGACTGGTAGGCGCAGGCCGTACGGAAATTGCACGCTGTCTGTTTGGCGCCGACGCGTTCTCAACCGGTGAATTTGTACTGGATGGCACGCCTTACCATCCGTCTACGCCGCTGCATGCGCTGTCGCAAGGCATCGCACTGGTGCCGGAAGACCGTAAGAAAGAAGGCGCGGTGTTGGGGTTATCGATCAGGGAAAACATTTCACTTTCCAACCTCTCGTCGCTCATGCGCTGGCGCTGGTTTGTGAACACCCGCAAGGAAGACGATCTCATTGACGCCTACCGTCAGGCGCTGCACATCAAGATGGTGAACAGCGAGCAGGAAGTACGCAAACTGTCGGGCGGTAACCAGCAAAAGGTGATTCTTGCTCGCTGTATGGCGTTGAATCCCAAAGTATTGATTGTGGATGAGCCCACGCGCGGCATTGATGTCGGCACCAAGTCCGAAGTGCATCAGGTGCTGTTCGATATGGCGAAACGGGGCGTCGCCGTGATTGTGATTTCCTCCGACCTGCCGGAAATCATGGCAATTTCCGACCGCATTATCACGCTCAGTGAAGGGCGGATTAGCGGGGAAATTCATGGCGATGACGCCACAGAAGAAAAACTGATGACGATGATGGCCATTTGCCACGACGCATTACACGCAGCATAACGGAGGTGACGCATGTCCCAGCAGCCGCTTTCTAAGAGCATTACGCCGTCCAATCCGCGTGGACGTTTTGACCCAATCGCCTTTTTTGAACGCTTTGGCGTATTTATTTTCATGATTCTGCTGCTGATTTTCTTTCAGTCGCAGAACAGCAATTTTCTGTCCGAGCGCAACATCACTAACATTCTGACCGAAGTCTCCATCTACGGCATCATGGCCGTAGGGATGACGTTCGTCATTCTGACTGCCGGGATCGACCTGTCCGTTGGCTCAATTCTGGCAGTGTGTGCCATCACCGCCGCCTCGGTAATTAAAGGCGACAACTTCACCACCGTCGATCCCGATGCCTGGTATGGCTTGAGCTGGCTGGTTGCGTTGGGCATCTGTCTGGCGATGGGCACCTTCATCGGCTTCCTGCATGGTTTGGGTGTCACCAAACTGCGTCTGCCGCCGTTCATCGTCACGCTAGGCGGGATGACGATCTGGCGCGGGTTAACGCTGGTGATGAACGACGGCGCGCCGATTGCTGGCTTTGATCCCGGCTATCGCTGGTGGGGTCGGGGCGAGATTCTCGGTATTTCAGTGCCAATCTGGATCTTCGCGCTGGTCGCCTTGCTGGGCTATCTGGCGCTGCATAAAACCCGCTGGGGCCGCTTCGTGTACGCCATCGGCGGCAACACCGAAGCGGCGCGTCTGGCTGGGGTGAATGTGCAGCGAGTGCTGGTCAGCGTTTACGTCGTGATTGGCTGTCTGGCCGGGCTGGCGGGCTTTATTCTCAGCGCCCGTCTCGGCAGTGCAGAAGCAGTCGCGGGGATCACCTTCGAGCTGCGCGTCATCGCCTCGGTGGTCATCGGCGGCACCTCGCTGATGGGCGGCTATGGCCGGATCAGCGGCACCATTATCGGCTCGATCATCATGGGGATCCTGATTAACGGACTGGTGTTGATGAACGTATCGGCTTACTACCAACAGATTATCACTGGGTTAATTATCGTGCTGGCCGTGGCGTTCGACACCTATGCCAAGAGCCGTCGCGGCGCTATTTGAGCCGCACCCGTACCGATTCTTTTTTTGCACCGAGGTGGATATGAAGGATGTACGCATTGGGTTAATCGGCACCGGCTATATCGGCCGTGCACATGCCATCGCTTACGCGCAGGCGCCGACGGTCTTCCCGCTGAAAGGAAACCTGGTGAAGGCGATGCTGGCAGAAGTGTCGCCGGAGCTGGCGGCCAAACGGGCGCAGGAGTTCGGTTTTCAGCGCTCAACGGGGGACTGGCGTGCGCTGGTGGCGGACCCGGACATCGACGTGGTGGATATCTGCGCGCCGAACTTTCTGCATAAGACGATGGCGATGGCGGCCATCCAGCACGGTAAGCACGTTTACTCGGAAAAGCCGCTGGCGCTGAACGCGCGTGATGCCAGAGAAATGGTTGATGCCGCACAGCAGGCGGGCGTGAAAACGTTGGTGGGTTTCAACTACATGAAGAACCCGACCTCGCAGTTGGCCAAAGAGATTATCGCCAGCGGCGAGATTGGCGAGGTGGTGCATTTTTACGGCACGCACAACGAAGATTATCTGGCCGATCCGAACAAACCGGCGGACTGGCACTGTTTCAAAGAAACCGCCGGGTTGGGGGCGCTGGGGGATCTGGCCGCGCATATCGTCAACATGGCGCAGTATCTGGTGGGGGATATCGCCAGCGTCTGCGGCGATCTGCAAACCGTGATTGCGCAACGCCCGACGGCACCGGGTAGCAGCGATTTAGTACAGGTCGAAAATGAAGATCAGGCGCATGCGATGGTGCGTTTCGCCAGCGGCGCGCGCGGCGTGATCGAAACCTCGCGCATCGCCTGCGGCCGTAAAATGGGGCTGACCTACGTGGTGACCGGTACAAAAGGCACCCTGAGCTACACGCAGGAACGCATGGCGGAACTGAAGCTCTATCGGCATGACGAACCGGAGAACCGGCAGGGATTCAAAACGCTGCTGACCGGACCGCAGCATCCTGACTATGCGGCCTTCTGCGCCAGCGCCGGACACGGTATTGGATTTAACGATCAGAAAACGGTGGAGGTGCGCGATCTGATCGACGGCATTGCGGCTGACGTCCCGATGTGGCCGGATTTCGAAGAGGGCTGGAAAGTCTCGCGAGTTCTGGATGCGATCGTGCAGTCACACGAAACGGCACGCTGGGTGAATGTGGACGACGTGGGCTAATACGCCAGCTGATGTGATTTCTTCTTTTTTTACAGGATTGGCTGCTATGAGTAAGGAAAAGACGTTTGATGTGATTTGCATGGGGCGCGTTGCTGTCGATTTGTACGGGCAGCAAATCGGCGCGCGTCTGGAAGATATGGGCAGCTTTGCCAAGTATCTGGGCGGGTCGTCCGGCAACGTGGCTTACGGCACGGCGCGACAGGGGCTGCGTTCTTCTATGCTGGCGCGGGTGGGCGACGAGCATATGGGGCGCTTTCTGCGTGAAGAGCTGAATCAGGTTGGCTGCGACACCAGCCATTTAATTACCGATAAGGAACGTCTGACGGCGCTGGTGCTGTTGGGCATCAAAGATCGCGATACCTTTCCGCTGATTTTCTACCGCGATAACTGCGCCGATATGGCGATCTCACCGGAAGATTTCACCGAGGATTACATCGCGTCGTCACGCTGTCTGGCGATTACCGGCACGCATCTCTCTCATCCTAACACGCGCGAAGCGGTGCTGACGGCGCTGAAATATGCGCGGCGTAACGGGGTGAAGACGGCGCTGGATATTGATTATCGCCCGGTGCTGTGGGGGCTGACGTCGCTGGGCGATGGCGAAACCCGTTTTGTTGAAGCGCAGGCGGTCACGGAGCAGTTACAGCAGGTGCTGTCGCTGTTCGACGTGATTGTCGGCACCGAAGAGGAGTTCCACATTGCGGGCGGCAGCACGGATACCTTGCAGGCGCTGCGTACGGTACGCCAGCACACGCAGGCGGAGCTGGTGTGCAAACGCGGGGCGCTGGGCTGCTCGGTGTTTAGCGACGCGATTCCTGACCATCTGGATAAAGGCATCACGATCAAAGGTGTGCGCGTGGATGTGCTGAACGTGCTGGGGGCGGGCGATGCGTTTATGTCCGGTCTGCTGCGTGGCTACCTCAACGGTGAAGGCTGGGAGAAAGCCTGTGCATATGCCAATGCCTGCGGCGCGCTGGTGGTATCACGCCACGGCTGTGCGCCAGCGATGCCAAGCAAGATCGAGCTGGATAACTATCTGGCCCGCGCGGCAAGTGTCCCACGTCCCGATTTGGACGAAGAACTTAACCACCTGCACCGCGTTACGACGCGTCGTAAACAGTGGCACGAGCTATGCGTGATCGCGTTCGATCACCGCAGCCAGTTGGAAGACATGGCGCTGAACTGCGGCACGGAAATCAGCCGTATTCCGGCGTTGAAGAAGCTGATTCTGCGTGCCAGCTATGACGCGGCACAACAGGCAGGGCTGGACGGCAAAGCGGGTCTGCTGTGCGACGGCACGTTCGGACAGGATGCGCTGAATGACATCACTGGAAAAGGCTGGTGGATCGGCCGGCCGATTGAGCTGCCGGGATCGCGCCCGTTAATGATGGAGCGTGGCAATATTGGCTCACAGCTGGTGAGCTGGCCGCTAGAACATGTCGTGAAATGTCTGGTGTTCTTCCACCCGGAAGACGCTCACGCGCTGCGGCGCGAGCAGGAAATGAAGGTGATGGAGGTCTATCAGGCCTGTCGTCAATCCGGCCATGAACTGCTGCTTGAGGTCATTCTGCCTGCGGGGATGCCGCATAGCGATGCGCTTTATCTGCGTGCCATTCAACGCTTCTACAACCTCGGCGTACGGCCGGACTGGTGGAAACTGCCTCCGCTGTCCTCCGAAGGCTGGGCACAGCTGACACCGCTGCTGGCGCAGCGCGATCCTTACTGTCGGGGCGTGGTGATTCTGGGGCTGGATGCGCCGCTGGAAACGTTACAGCAGGGATTCAGCGCCGCCGTCGGTTTCCCGATTGTGAAAGGCTTTGCCGTCGGTCGCACCCTGTTTGCCCAGCCAGCACAAAAATGGCTGCGTAACGAGATCGATGACGCCGAATTGATTGAGCAAGTTAAACATAACTACCTGCAACTGATTGCCGTCTGGCGTCAGCGCGGTTAACCCATTTCTATATGATCGAATAAAGGGACATAACATGACTGTTCAACTTGGTATTAATCCACTCACCTGGACCAATGACGATCTGCCTTCTCTGGGCGCGGACACCCCGCTGGAAACCTGTCTGAGCGAAGGGCGGCAGGCTGGTTTCGCCGGTTTTGAATTAGGGAATAAATTCCCGCGTCAGGCCAGCGTGCTGGGGCCGATCTTGCAAGCGCACGATCTGCGTTTAGTCTCCGGCTGGTATTCCGGCGAACTGCTCACCCGCTCAGTAGAAGAAGAGATTGAAGCGGTGCAGGGGCATCTGGCGTTATTGCGCGACCTCGGTGCGACGGTGCTGGTGTTTGCCGAAGTGACGGGCGCGATTCACGGCGACCAACAAAAACCGGTCCATCTGCGCCCGCGTTTCCCCGAAGAACGCTGGCCGGAATATGGCAAAAAACTGACCGAGTTTGCGCGCTACACGCAAAGTCAGGGCGTGCAGATTGCCTATCATCACCATATGGGAACGGTGATTGAAAGCGCGCAGGACGTGGATAATCTGATGGAACATACCGGGCCGGAAGTGGGGTTGCTGCTGGATACCGGACACTTTACATTCGCGGGTGCCGATCCGGTGGCGGTGGCGAAGCGCTGGATTAACCGCATCAATCATGTTCACTGCAAAGACATTCGTCCAGACGTGCTGAAAGACGTGAAAAACCGCAAGACCAGTTTTCTGGACGCGGTACTGAGTGGCGTCTTTACCGTGCCGGGCGATGGCTGTGTCGATTATCCGGCAGTGTTCAGCATCCTGAAAGCCAATAATTACAGCGGGTGGCTGGTGGTCGAAGCGGAACAAGATCCGGCTGTCGCGCATCCGCTGACGTACGCGACGCTGGGCTACAATAACTTGCAGCGTTTCGCCCAGCAGGCGGAATTGATCTGATTCGTGGTGATATCCCCCGTACCGTCAAGCTGCCAGCAGACCAACGTGCGGGGAGCTTGACGCAGGGGAGAGATAAGGAGGCAAAAGATGTCCCGACTGTTATCACGCCATCGCGCCCCTGACGAACATGGTCGTACGCAGCACATCACGCCGGAAACGGCGGGCTGGCGATACGTGGGGTTCGAGGTATATCAACTGGCACCGGAACAGGTGCTATCACTACCTGCCAGCGATAACGAACGCTGTCTGGTGCTGGTGAGCGGCAAAGCGACGGTTGTCACGCCGGGTGAGCGCTTCGAGCAGATTGGCGACAGAATGAGCCCGTTTGAGCGCAGAAAACCGTATGCGGTTTATGTCACGGCGGGAGAGACGGTGACGGTAACGGCGCACACGGCGCTGGAACTGGCGGTTTGTGCCGCACCGGGGCTTGGCACACATCCGACCCGGCTGATTGCGCCGCAAGATATCGACGCCGAGCAGCGTGGCGTCGGTAATAACCAGCGCTATGTGCATAATATTTTGCCGGAGGACAAAGCCGCGGATAGCCTGCTGGTGGTCGAAGTGTACACCGATGAAGGCTGCACCAGCTCTTACCCTAGCCACAAGCACGATGTCGATAATCCGCCGCAGGAAACCTATCTGGAAGAAACCTACTACCATCGTTTGAATCCAGGGCAGGGGTTCTGCCTGCAACGCGTCTATACCGATGACCGTTCATTAGATGAATGCATGGCGGTATACGATAAGGACGTGGTGCAGGTGCCGCGTGGCTACCACCCGGTCGCCACTCTCGCAGGCTATGACAGCTATTACCTAAATGTGATGGCTGGCCCTACGCGCCAGTGGCGTTTCACCTGGGAAGCGGATCACCAGTGGATCAACAGTCCCGAGTATGCGGATAAACACCGGCAGGGCAAAGCGTAGCGTTGTTTATGATAATTAAAAACAGGAAGCGCGGTGTATGCTTCCTGTTTTTACAATAATGTAATCCGTCTCAGCTTCGTTCCCGCCATTGCAACGCGCCTTCTTTCAAATAGCCAATATGGCTGGCCATCAGCTCGGCTTCCTGTTCGCTGTGTGTGACGAGAAGCGCGGTTTGTCCGGCATCGCGCAGGATGTCGCGCACTTCCTGCCCCAGCCGTTTGCGGCTGTCGGGGTCGAGACTGGATAGCGGCTCGTCGAGCAGCAGCACAGCAGGCTGCGGGGCCAATGCCCGTGCGAGCGCGATTCGCTGCTGTTGTCCGCCGGACATCTCATGCGGGTAGCGTTGCGCCAGGGAGGCAAGATCGACCAGTTCAAGCATGGCGCGGACGCGTGATTGTTGTAGATCTTTCGGCTGTTTTCTCAGGCCAAAGGCAATATTCTGCGCGGCGGTCAGATGGGGAAACAGCGCATAGTCCTGAAATACCATCCCGACGTTGCGCTGTTCCGGCGGCAGATGCACGTCTGGGCCAGCCACGCAGCGTCCGCCGACGTGAATCGTTCCCTGAGTCAGGTGCTCAAAACCTGCAATCGCGCGTAAAGCCGTGGTTTTACCGCATCCTGATGCACCCAGCAAGCAGGCGAGTTCACCGGCGGCAACCTGCATGGAAAAACCGTTCAGCACGTGATGAAAATTATGCTTATGCCCGTAGGCGACGTGGACATTATTCAGAACGAGTGTAGCCTCAGACACCTTGACTCTTCCTCATGATTTTCATTTTTTCTCTACTGGCGTTTTTAACTGACTGCGTGCCAGCAGCACGACAGGGAGCGTACCCGCCAGTACAATCAGCAGCGCGGCGATCGCGCCTTCTTCATAGGTGCCTCTGGCGGCTTCGGCATAGAGGACGGTTGCCAGTGTCTCGAAATTGACCGGCCGCAGCAGCAGCGTGGCGGGGAGTTCTTTCATCGCGTCGGCAAACACCAGCAGCGCGCTGGTCACCAGAGCCGGGCGCAGCAGGGGAAGGTGTACGCGGAAAAACGTGACGAATTCACTTTCGCCCAGCAGTCGTGACGCCTGCTCCATGACGGGAGGAATGCGCGTCAGTCCGGCATCAAGCGCACCAATTCCAATCGCCATAAAGCGAATGGCGCAGCAGATCACCAGCAGAATTCCAACGGAAAGCAGCGGCAATCCCTTGTAGCCTAGCAAGTCGGCGAGAAAATTATCCGTCGCCATGCCGGGCGTCAGCATGCCAATCGCCAGTACCGTACCGGGCACGGCATAGCCCAGCGAGGCGATTCTCAGTATCGTGCGGCGGCGTTCTGGTGAACGGTCGGTGATGGCCGAATGGCGGGCATACCACGCAATAATCAGGCTAACGACGGTGACGACCAGCGTGACGCCAACGGCCAGCAGAAGCGAGTTATGTAACGACTGTATCAGCCCGGCGGAGATCGTCACGCTATCGCCCAGCCGTTTCGCGCTTTCCCATGCCAGAAAGAGAGCAGGGGCGATGAAGCCGAGCAGGATCGGTAATGCGGTCACGCAGGTTGCCAGCCAGGCGCGAACCCTTTCAACGGCGCGGGCATGATGCCGCGCATTTGTCGGCTGGTGCCATAACGCTGGTTTTTCCGGCCGTAATATTCCAGCGTCAGCAGCAGGATGACCACCGTCAGCATGGTGCAGGCAATTTGTGCCGCCGCAGGTAAATCCGAACGGGTGACCCAGGTGGTGTAAACCGTCACGGTCAGCGTATTCACTCCAAGAAACTCGGAGGCACCAATATCATTCAGCGTTTCCAGCAAGGCCAGACTGGTGCCAACGGCCAGCGCAGGGCGCGCCATCGGCAGGGCAACATGCAAAAAGGTCCCCGTTGCGCTCAAGCCCAGCGTGCGGGCGGCTTCCAGCAAGTGTGCTGGCTGGCTGATAAACATCGCGCGCATGGTCAGATAAACGTACGGATAGAGCACCAGACCGAGCAGCAGAATCGCGCCCGTCATGGAACGCAGGTCCGGCAGGCGGAACTGACGCGGGCTGTCGTAGCCCAGCACACTGCGGATCGCTTCCTGAATTGGCCCAATGGGATGCAGTAGATCGAGCCAGGCAAAAGCGACAATGTAGGTTGGCATCGCCAGCGGTAACAGCAGTGCCCAGCTAACGAACTGCCTGCCGGGGAAATCAAACGCCGTCACCAGCCAGGCGCAGCCTGCGCCAATCACCATAACCAGCACGCCGACGCCGAGCAGGAGAATCACCGTATTGAGCGCGGCATCGGGCAGCACGTAGCGCATCAGGTGATCCCAATGGCCGACACCCGCGCCAGCGGCTAGCCAAAGCAGGGATACCAGCGGGGCCAGTACGCCGAGCGCAATGATAACGGCAGCGATGCGAAGCGGAGAAAAAAAGAGGCGCGGCCGCCCGAAGGCGCCGCGCAGGGTTGACGAACCGGTCTTATTGATCGAATCCAACTTTATCTACCAACTGACTGGCCTGTTTACGGAATTTAACGATGTCGGTCAGCGGGATGCTATCGACATCCACTTCGCCGATTGTGCTGCCAATGGTGGAATCCAGCGTGACGCCTTTGCGAACCGGATATTCATAGTTTGCCTGTGCGTAGAGCTGCTGAGCCGGTGCAGAAACCAGATATTCCATCAATTTCACCGCCTGATCTTTATGCGGTGCATGGCGGGCAACGGCTGCGCCAGTGATATTGACGTGCGTACCGCCGTTTTCAAATTTAGGCTGAACCACTTTGATGGCATCGCCCCATTTACGGGCGTCGGTGCCTTCTTTGGCATTCTTCATGTGGCCGACATAGTAAGAGTTTGCCAGACCTACATCGCAAATGCCGCCGAGGATATCGCGCGCGACGTCGCGGTCACCGCCGGTGGCTTTACGCGCCAGATTGTCTTTCACGCCACGCAGCCAGGTTTCAGTCTTGGCTTCGCCGTGGTGCGCAATCATTGCGGCAACCAGCGCGGTATTGTAAGGGTGTTGACCTGCACGGATACATACTTTGCCTTTCCATTTCGGATCGGCCAGATTTTCGTACGTAATGCCGGTCAGCGGCAGAGATTTTTCCGCATAGAGCACGCGGGAACGCATCGACAGGCCAAACCACTGGTTGTCTTTATCGCGCAGCGCAGCCGGGATGACATCGGTTAGCGTGCTGGACTGAATCGGCTGTGTGACACCGGCTTCGACCAGATCGATCAGGTTACCGGCATCAACGGTCATCAGCAGGTCAGCCGGTGAGTTTTGGCCTTCGGCTTTCACGCGCTCCAGCATACCGTCTTTGATGAACACGGTATTGACTTTAACCGATGTCTCTTTAGTGAACGCATCCAGCAGCGGCTGAATCAAGCCGGGCTCACGCGTGGTATAGAGCGTCAGAGAATCATCTGCGGCGGCAGCAGGCAGGGCGTAGGCAACCATCAGCGATGAAGCCAGCGTCAGCAGGCGCGCTTTTTTGCGCAGAACGGACAGCGTTTTTGACATGTTATTATCTTCTCCAGAGTGAATGTGATGCGTAAATTAATAAAATAAGGAGATATTTTCGGCAGGTGACAAAAACTATATATGATAATCACTCTTGTTTGCAATCTCATTAGTGCTTGCGCGTTGTTATCGTGATGGGGGTCAACATAAGCACCTATCGAGATGGTCTGTGGCCTTATTGAGCTGCGAGCGAGTAAAAACAGCGCCGGGCGATTATCTGGTGTGAGGTGAGCGCTACGGCGTCTGGCTTTCGGCCAGCCTGCTGATATGCATGGTCAGCCAGGTGAGCTCTTCTTTCGGCAAGGCCATCTGGTATTTTTCCTGCACGTAATCCCTGATAGCCCAGGATATTGCCATCGCTTCAGGGTAGTGTTTCAGCAGTTCCTGATAAAAATCGTCCGTGCGCCCCGGCGCGATTTTTCGGGCAATTACCCGTTCGGAAAAATAGCGTAGATGGGTGATAAAACGGAGATAATCGACGGCGTTGACGTCAATATTCTTATTGAGTTTGTAGCGGACAATTTCTGCCAGACGGTTCACTAACTGAACCTGCTGATGGGCATCCGCAATTTCGGCGCTGCCGGCGGCATTAATGAGGTGAAACGCGATATTGACGGCTTCGTCATCAGGCAGCGTGACGTTAAAACGCGCCGACACGCGATCTTTTGCCTGCACGCCGATCGCGTACTCTTTTTGGTAATAGCGTTTGACTTCCCAACTGAGCTTATTGATGAAATGGTTGCCCGTTTTGCTACGTTCAACCGCGAAATAGAGATGTTCCGCCAGCGTAAAGAACAGCACCGAATTAAGCTTTTCGGCGTACTGATTTTGCGCCAGCGTGACAATCTCATGGGTGATGTCAAAAAAGCCGCAGGAATCGTGTCGGTCAATGAAAGGAAATGCCGTGATTTCAGATTTTCCAGTGGAATGAAAACCTGCTCAACGTGCGTCACATCAATCAACGAACCGGGTCTGGCACCAAATCCGATGCCTTTGCCCAACAGGATCATTTCCTGCTGTTCATGATCGACTAACAGCATGCTGTTATTTAACGCTTTTTCACTTTAATCACGTTTTTCTTCCAATCATGCTTTTTCCAATTATCGCCGTTTCCTGCCGCTGGCCACACGGCCTGCGGCAAGTGTCTGCCTGTCAGGTGAGGTCGGCGCCATTTGTCGCGATGACTTTCTGATACCAGTAGAACGAATCCTTTTTCAGACGCGCCAGAGAGCCGTGGCCTTCGTCATCCTGATCGACATAGATAAACCCATAGCGTTTCGACATCTGTGAGGTGCCCGCGCTGATGATGTCAATCGCTCCCCAACTGGTGAACCCCATCAGTTCAACGCCTTCGCCAATCGCTTCACGCATTTGCTCGAAATGTGAACGGAAGTAGTCAACGCGGTAAGGATCGTGGATTTTACCGTTCTCGACAACGTCTTTCGCACCCAGACCATTTTCGACAATAAACAGCGGCTTCTGGTAGCGATCGTAAAGTTCCAGCAGGGAGATTTTTAGCCCGATAGGGTCGATCTGCCATCCCCAGTCAGAGGCTGGCAGATACGGATTTTTCACGCCCAGAACGGTATTACCCGGTATTCTCTCGGCGTCCGGCTGCGTAGATTCGGTGAGCGACATGTAATAGCTGAACGACACAAAATCCACGGTGTGCTGCTTGAGAATAGCCAGATCGTCGGGTTGCATGGTGATATGGATACCGCGTCGTTCAAGGTCGCGCTTAATGAGCGGCGGATATTCACCGAATACCTGCACATCGGCATAGAAATAGTTTTCGAGGTTCTTTTTCAGCGCAGCTTCGACGTCTTCTGGACGGCAGGAGTGAGGATAGGTCGTCAGTTTGGTCAACATACAACCCACCTGGCTGCCGGGGATTTTTTTATGGCAGTCGCGGGTGACGATGGCCGAGGCCACAAACTGGTGGTGCAGCCCCTGATAAATATCCTGTTTGGCCTGTCCCGGAGCGCTTTTCTCTTCACGAATACCCGCTGTGGTAAACGGGTGGCGATGGATACTGTCGATCTCGTTAAAGGTCAGCCAGTAGCGAACGAGATCTTTATAACGATCGAAGCAGACATTGCTGAAGCGCACGAAGGCATCCAGCACGTTACGGTGCACCCAACCATTGTATTTCTCACTCAGCGCCAGCGGCATTTCATAATGTGAAAGCGTCACCAGCGGCTCGATGCCGTGCTTGCGCATCTCGCGGAACAGATCGTCGTAAAACTGCAGGCCGGCTTCATTCGGTTCGCTGTCTTCTCCGGTTGGAAAGATGCGCGACCAGGCAATAGAAACGCGCAGCACCTTAAAGCCCATTTCGGCAAACAGCGCCAGATCGCCTTGGTAGCGGTGGTAGAAATCGATGCCGCGCCGTTTGGGATAGAAAGCATCATTTTTGCCGTTGAACGCATCGGCAACGTTGTCGTCCGTTAGCGCCATGTGGGCATGGTAATTTTTCAGATCGAGATTCGGTTTCCAGGTAATGGCGTCCGCGACCGACGGGCCCTTGCCGTCTTCATTCCATGCGCCTTCGGCCTGATTGGCGGCAATTGCGCCGCCCCATAAAAAGTGTTCCGGGAATGCGATATTTTTATCCATTACACAGACTCCTTTAAGGTCATGATGATGGTGTGGGGAGAGAGGACGGCATCAGTAGCTTCCGGTATCACGCGGAAGCGCTCGCTGTTGGTGATAACCATCATGACAACGGGATCGTAACCCGCGGCGATGAGGCTATCGAGGTCAAATTCAACGAGGACATCGCCGGTATTAACCTGTTGACCAGCCGTGACTTTTGGCTGAAAGCCCTGACCGTTGAGTTTGATGGTATCGATACCGATATGGAAAATCAGTTCGGCACCGCTGTCGGTGAGCATACTGACGGCATGGCCCGTTTCAAATACGTTCTCAATCGTGCCGCTCGCCGGGGCGTAGAGCACGCCTTTTTCGGGGATGATGGCAACGCCATCCCCCATGATACGTTTGGAGAAAATGTCATCGTTTACGCTTTCCAGCGGGATCACTTTTCCTTCAATCGGGCTGGCGAACTGGCACTCAGCGATAGTGCGATGGGCTTCTTCTTCCTCTACCGCAGCGACGGGTTTTTCTTCCCGCCAGAGGAACAGCGCGGAGAGAAAGGCGATGGCAAAAGAGAGCGCCGCCCCTGCGATGGCATAGACGATATTCCAGCTATTTTCCGGCGAGACAAACATGGAGATGCTAGCCAGACCGGGACCAACCAGCGCAAAGGCTTCAATGGCCATCCAGCCGATAAACGCGCCGCCGACCAGACTACCTGCCAGCACGCTGTAGAGTGCTTTTTTATTCAGCAGCGTGATCCCGTATAGCGCGGGTTCGGTAATGCCGAACAGGGCGGAAATACCCGCTGAAAGCGCCGTCGATTTTAACGTTTTGTCTTTGCTTTTGAGGGCTATCGCCATACAGGCACCGGCTTCGGCAATGTTGTGTGCGAGTGATGCGGGTAGGTAAAGCATTTCCTTACCAAATTGACTCATGGAGGAAACAGCATAGGGCAACATTGGTTTATGCATCCCCGATGCCACCATGAATGGTAGTGCGGCAGCGAGCAACGCCGTCGCCACAAAGCCCAATTTGCTGTACAGCCAGAGAATCGCCGTCGCCAGACCTGCGCCGAGTTCATAACCGAGCGGGCCAAGAACCAGCAATGTGACGGGAACGGTGACCAGCAGCGAGAGCATGGGCGACAGGAAAATACGCAGAGCGCTCGGCGAGTAGCGGTTGAAGATCTTTTCGGTTTGCGCATAGAAAATAACGCACAGAATCGCCGGGAA
Source organism: Pectobacterium sp. PL152 (assembly GCA_021907015.1). Classification (GTDB taxonomy): domain Bacteria; phylum Pseudomonadota; class Gammaproteobacteria; order Enterobacterales; family Enterobacteriaceae; genus Pectobacterium. The sequence continues at coordinate 4,200,291 of CP091064.1, forward strand.
AACCTGCGAGGCGTAGGCGACATTTTTCAGATCGAGAGAGAGAAATACCGCGCCTTCCGCCAGCTGTTTAGACATGGCAGGCAACACCATGACAGAGACGGCGGAAACGGCGACCAGCACATTGACTTTCAGCTTCATCGCGGTGGTGATTCCCACCAGAATCGGCAGAAAATAGAGCGGTGCGGAGCCGATGTTATCCAGCACTTTGTAGGTTGAGCTGTCTTTGGTGAGCCAGCCGAGCAGATCCAGCAGCAGCAACAGCGATTTGAGCACGCCGCCGCCAGCAATCGCAGGAACCAGAGGCTGAAAAACGCTGATGATAAAGTCGATAACAAAAGCCGTGCGGTTGGCTTTTGCCGGCACGGTGCGGTCCGTTTTCTTACGGCCTGCGGCGAGGTTCTGCACCGCGTCATACACCTGCATGACTTCGCTGCCGATGATCACCTGACACTGGACGTTGACCCGAACGCCCAGCACGCCCGGCACTTTTTCCAGTTCGCGCTGGTTCACCTGACTATTGTCATAAAGGCTCAGCCGTAGCCGCGTAGAGCAGTGTTCAATGTGCTCAATGTTATCAATCCCGCCGACGAATGTGATGATTTTTTCCGCGGTGGTGGCATAGGCTGTCGCGTTATTATCTGCTGCTGTTTGGCTCATACGACGCTTCCCCTGATCCAGAAACGAAAAAAGACCTGAAGCTCCTCCCACGATGTTGAGTGGGATAGCTTCAGGTCTTGCCTAGAAAACTAGTTACACGCCTGTGCTGCTGTTGTAAGTCCTTGTGCGCGGGAAAGTCAAACAGATCGTGCCGCCTTGATGGGTAAGTGTGATGGCAATAGCAGAATGGAAGGCTTCGCCTGACGAGGCCGATTCATTTCAGGCATGTTGAATAAAATATGGCGCTTTTTAACCGATTATAAACAACAGAGCGAGGTAAACTCGCAGAGTGCAAATGGGCAGACGAACGGCGAAAAACGCGTATGATTTCTGTAGTATGGAGAGATCATCTGTTTGCACCAATGATAGGTTGATGCCCGCCGTATATTAGTTAATTCATTGTTTTTATTTAAAAATATGCACCGTTGGGATCTATTGCTATGACTGATAATTTGCTTTCTCACCTCTCGAACGCATTACGTTCAGAGGATTCCTTCGAGGGGCTCGTTCGCCAGTTATTGGTCATGCTGGAGCTGGTCACCGATCTGGAATCGACTTACCTGACGCAGGTTGACACCGAAGCGGGCTTTCAAAATATCCTGTTTGCTCACAACACTAAAACGCTCAATATTCCTGAAGGTGTCTCGGTTCCGTGGCATGACACGCTGTGCAAACGTGCGTTGGACGAAGGGCAAAGTTACACGCCTAATGTGGCCGACTGTTGGGGGATTCGCAGGCGGCGAAAGCGCTGGGTATTATGACCTATGCCAGTACGCCGGTACGCATGGAGGACGGGCAGTTGTATGGCACCCTCTGTGCCGCGAGCTCCGACCATAAGCCGCTGACGACCAAAGGTGAACAAATCCTGAGTTTATTCGCACAGCTTATTGCTCAGCAGGTGCAGAAAGAGTGGCTGGTGCAGCAGTTAACGGCCGCAAACGCCGCGTTACATGAATATTCTTACACCGATTCACTGACCGGATTGCTTAACCGTCGCGGGGTGTTTTACTCGCTGGAAGCGCTGTTTTCTCAGGCAAGAAACGACCATCAGCAGGCGCTCATTGTGTTTATTGACCTCGATGGCTTTAAGAGAATTAACGATCAGTTCGGCCACGAAGCCGGTGATATCTTCTTGCAAGACGTTGGTCGACGTTTGCTCATGTGGGGCAACCCAGGTGATGTTGTCGGGCGTCTCGGTGGTGATGAATTTGTTTTTGCCCGCATGGTAAACATTGCGCCGGGAGAGAATGAGTGTGTGATTGCTTCCTTCAGGGATGACATTACACCCTTGTTGCAGGGGAACTATTCGCTCGGTACGGTCAGTATTGACTATTTGGGCGCAAGTATAGGGATCGTTACGGCAGATCCTTCCGTCGAGGAGCCTGATGGCGTGATTCGCCGGGCTGATGCTGCAATGTACGCCAATAAAATCACGCGCAAAAAAGATCAAACCCGCGCTTTTGAGGTCATCACAGCACAATCGTAAATGCCTATGCAGAGGTCATCATCTGCTCATCAGGCATCTTTGGTTGCATCCAGAGTGAGTTTGCCATCTTCTAAGTGAAGTTTGGTGGGGGAAAGGAGTTCAAACAGGCGGTTGAACGGATCGGCGTCTTTGCCTGATTCCCCCGTCATAAAGTTGAAGTCCATTTCTATCAGGTACTTCAGACGTGGTACATAGCCTTCCGGTGCCTGCGCTTGTTCGATTAATGGCAGACTTTCATGGTGATCTAACACCATCTTGAAAAATTCGGTTTGTTTAAACTCGCCGCGACTCCACTCCAGTTTGCTTTGTGCCATGGCCATCGTGCGCCACACTTGTTCCTGGTCATAAGCCTCGCTCCAGGCTGCACGCCGCTCATTCACCGTAAAGGTTCCGCTGTCGTCATAGGTAATCAGCGCCAGCTGTTCACGAGACAGACCTTTGAAGGGGTTACTTCCTTGACCATTGGTATACGCTGTAGCTTGTTTCGCTCTGGCTAATCGCTCGGGGTCATCGCTATCGGGGATTTCCGCATCGTGCGCTTTCTTACTACTGACATAGCCCATGCCGACCAGTTCATCATCCACGTTTCTGGCTCTGGTCGCCAATGTACTGCGGTCGCTTTTAGCATCTCTGGCTTCGGCCCTGACGGCGGCGTCGCTGAGCTGTTTTGCCAGCGTTGTAATGCCGCTACTCTTTTTATTTGAATAACCATCAGACACTGTAGACGCGGACTGTGAGTCTTCGGATACGTTTTCCTGCTTTTTTATCGAGCGACTGTCAGTGGTGGACTGTGTACCTGCCACCGTACTTTTTGAAAGGCCATTGAGGTTAATCATTCGTTCTTCTCACTCGTTGTGATTCAGGGATAAGTAACGACCCATGTTGCTTATCCCTATTCATAAAAAATGCTTGAGTGGGTGCTCAGCTATTTTTAGTACGGGTGTTATCTCATGGTAATTTCTACATCTGAGTCGTGAGTATTGACGTTGGCATACGTCACCCTTAGGTCACAGCGTGCGCCGTTGCCAGGCGTGGTGCTCTTAGTCCATTGGGCGCGGAATACGACGCTGTGTGCTGTAGCCATAAACGCAGGCAGACCGCGTGATCTAATAACAAATCGGCATTATATAAAAAATGTTTAAGTATTTATGGTTATTTTAATAACGCTTTATAGGCTTTGAAAGTATATTTTCTTTCCTCTCTTAATTTACTTGCGCTAATAATAATTATGATAATTATTAATTTGTGTCCTGTTTCTTCAGGATGAGATGATTGGGTTAGACGAAGCGCTATAGACAGGTATCTCATGACTGAATGAGAGAGTCAGCTAATGCTAATGTGGCTATGCTTGCTGGGATAGCGAACGATGCGGATAAACAGCGTAGCAATATCGATGGTTGCCGTTGGTAAGCCTGTATTGCGGCATGAATGGCTATTTTGAATAATCGAAGAGTAGGGTACAGGGGCGCTTGTTAAGTCAAAAGACATCCAGCGCCTGTTTTTTTAATGAGTAGGGGTACTAATGGTAACGCTTAAATCATTCGAGCTGCGGAAAAATGTATACACGAGCAGCTTGAATAGTGATGAAACGATATTGCTTTACCAGCCGCAGACGTTAGTCTCTTCATCCGCATCGTAACCACGTACGATATTCACCAGTTCTTTTACCGCTTCAGCCGAAACTGTCTTGTCTTTTACTTCTTCGACCGTAGAGAGCTTTGTCGACGGACACGCCGTTGTTATTATTCGTAACCGTCAGCAGAAAACCTTTTTATTTTCGCTGGTTGAAGACAGCTCGTTGAGTAATTCCACAACTGCGCCTGCGGCGAAATCAGGCACATAAAAAGCCATCGGCTTGAGATAAACTTTCTCTGCCTTTTCCTTATTGTCGCAGTTCAATAGTGTTAATGAATACCCTTTATTTTCACTTGTCATTATGTTTACCTCAACCTTCTATCAGAATTTTTGGATCGACATAAAAATCTACGTTAAATAGTGTGTCATCAGATAACGCTTCGATTCTGTGCCATTTTTCTGGCGGGAATACACCAAATTGTCCGGCTTCAATAGTCAGCGTTTCGACGGGCTCAGGACTGGTCTCATCGGTATAACCATAATAACGAATTGTCCCTTGCATCACGCACAAACGTGGGTAAACGCCTTGCCGTGTCCCTGCATCCAAATGACGCTGCCAGATAGACGCCGGCGCAGTTTCCTTTGTCCAAAAAGGCGTGGTACGGGTGTGAACATAATTCGCTGGTATGACAATTCGTTCCATGTTTAAACCTCATGTTTTACCCAACCACATGACGGGCGGGAAGGAAAAACCATATGGTGCATATCATATACCTCTTTTAATGTTTGTGAATTATTTTCTGCTAATTAATTTTACAATGTCGCAACGCTTTGCGGAAATACCGTATTATCAGGGATCAACGTTTCTCTCGCTGGCTATTTATCTCACCTGGTTGACGGAGGTAAAAACTAACATCAAGGAATAGTTACATTAAGTTATTTCTTGATGCTCCCTTATTGGGGATGGTGGGTCTAAAAATACCCTTATTGGTACTCAATTAGGGTTATTGTTAAAAATAAATCAAAAGAGTAAAAATGAAAAAATATAACGCTACTTGATGATGAGGTTTGAACTCAAATGAAAAAGAACGTAAAACTCAGTTCATTTTATTATGGTTTCCCAGTTTTTCTCGTTACGACGATGGATAATAACAACGGAAATATCAATGTTGCTTCTGTATCGTCGTCAATTTCTCTCGGCGATAAAATTATTATCGGTGTCACTAAAGGAAGTAAGACCTGTAGTAATTTATTATCCGGATCTGATGTTGTGATTAATATTCCTGATTATAAACTTTGGGAGAAGGTTGAAGAACTGGGTAAGTTGACCGGGAGCGATACGCTATCTGAGGGCAGATAAAATGGGGCGTTCAGGTATGCCACGATAAATTCTCCAAAGTTGGCCTTCACACCGAATCTTCTCGCGATATTACGCCGCCTCGGGTGATTGAATGTCCTATTCAGGCGGAATGTAAAACCGTCAGCACGACGGACAAAGGGCGTTTTATTCTCGTCGAGCTGGATATTGTCAACGTCTGGGTGGATAGCGAGCTACTAGGCGCGAATGATGTTGTTGATTCGTCAAAATGGAAACCTCTGATCTACAACTTCCGCGAATACGACACCACGGGTGACGCATTAGGCTTTAACTTTAAATACGGTCATTAATATTACAGAGAGAATGCAATCGCTTGGTGAACCGTTGCTGCCTGGCTCACCGGCGCGTTCTTCTCGATTCGTGATTTATGCTACCACTTTCGAACTGCTGGATATCGGCGTTCAGTTGTCGTATGGAGAAAACGTTATCGAACATGGTGACACTACGGAACATATATGATTTCGAAGGTCGATGTTAAATCTTTAAGATCTTTCTTTGCCCCATCTTTGTAATGAATCTGTACATCATAATGGTAGATCAGCTTTTCCTGCGGATTAAGAATAAGCTGCAAGGCTGACATTTTCACTTTGACTGTCTTACTAGGATGATCGCTATTCAGTGCTATCGTCTGGTTGCTAATGCTGATTAATATCTGCTCAATGGGTTTCGGACCACTGGGATCGTAGGCGCCGCTGCTGCTGATAAATTCCAGCGTTTTGACAATTTCCACTGGAGTGGACTGATCGATAAACGGCAGAGGGTTGTTTTTATATTCAATCGGCATTCTGAGTCGTACCGGAATATTGTCAGGGTTGAATCCCTCCTGTTGAACTTCCAGTTCACCATTGAGCAACAGATGCTGTGATGCAGTAAACAGTGCGTCCCAAATCTTTGCAAATTGTGCTGCTGGCAGCGTGAACGAATCAATAATGCCGCTTTGCAGGTTGATGATCGCATTGGTCTCTTCGGTTTTTCCCGCTGGTAATGACAACTGTAACTTAAGGCGATGCGCGCTGGAAAACGGAATCAACTTGCCTTGTGGCTGGGATTGAATAAAGGTTGTTTCGGCATCGCTAATGCGTTGTCTGGTCACCTTTGGCAGCAGGAAATAGTCAAAGGTCACATTAAACTGGGCCGTTTCTGTCGCTCCTTCTGGTGCAGAAAAAGTGATCGACAACATGGGTTTATCGTTGTCACTGCTGTTACTTGCTAATAGGAATGTATCCGGTAAATAATAAAGATATTCTTTACGAATATTATCCTGATAATAGTTATACCAACTTTGATCATATCTTATTGGGGTGAGAATTAATTCTAACCGCGGTTTCGGTGGTGCAATGCCACGATAGATATAAGGATAATAATTTTCCGCAAAATAAAATATCTTAGGATCGGTAATGGTATTCAGCATACCTGTATCGGATTTAATGGCGATGACCAGCGTGGTTTGCGCATCGTAGTTAGATAAGGCTCTTAGTAACGCATCTCGCTGCTCAAGTCGGGTGAGTTTTAGTTGAGCCTGATATTGTTTTCCGGCTTTCCGCGCTACGTCCTGAAATATCATCTCATTGAATTTTCCAAACTGATTAAAATTGAGGACTACATAAGGCATTTCTGGGACGTTTTTATTGAGATCGAAACTCAAAACCATCGTCCAACTTATGCCATCAGTTATGGTTTCAATTTGATAGCGTATTTCGCCAGAGACATTCTCGGTACTGACCTGCGCCGTCAATTCGTCGGGCAACGATGCCAGAGAGGTCCGCAGTTTTCGGGTCAGGTTAACGTTTTCACTAAACTGTTGCTGCGCATTTTCCAGAATGATTTTGTTTAACGTAACCAGGTCATTGAGAAATATGTTCATGGGTGTCCTTTGTGTCATAGAGTGCAGAGCAACGCCTCAGCGTTGATAGATAGGATGAGGTCCACAGATACTGTCCATCATGACGACGATAAAGCGGTATTTCCCTTGTATCATTAGCGAACTGCCATTTTTTAACGGTGTAATTATGTCCGATAGCGTATCGATACCGATATTTTTGGCATATTCAAGCGTGGCCAACCATTCTGCGGGATGGGCATAATAAGGGGTTAATTGGGTTACTCTTTGGTATTCGCCTTTACTCCAAACTACGGCTTTTTCAACATGGTACTAATCCGATAATAAGCCGATAAATCTACGCATTGCTCACCATAAAAACGATACAATAAAATTAATACATTGGTATTAACACAACAGTCGATCTGGGTAATCTCATTATTTTGCTTCATCCAGGTGTGGAAGGTTTGGCATTCAGCCCATTGATGCTGTGGTGCGGTTAGTCGGGCATCAACCTTCTGTAGCTGGTAGCCATTCATCTCAATCAGCGTCTGGCGAACAGCATCAGATGAAATACGCTCAAACTTATACAGCATTTCGGTAATGATCGCCGTGTCATCAATATCGGCGTCAATAATCTGGTTTTTCATCCACGGAGGATGAGCGTGACGGGGCCAGAAGCTGAAATGGCCAGGGCGTGTTTCACAAGTGGCGAGAAAATCCAGTGCGCGATCGATATAGGGGCAGTTTGCTTATTGTAGTCGAGCGTCCTTAATACCTGTGCAGTGACAAAGGCATTGGCATCCTGATGCCACTGACCATCGGGCGTCCTGACACTGGACAGAAATGCCCCGTTTTCTGACTGCTGTTGCTGGAGAATCGTATCCAGAGCCATATCGTATGGCGGTGGCTGGCTATGATCGAGCAGTGGGACGTCACACCAGCGATCGTTCTGTGGGCTGAAGGTACAACTGATACCACACGTTGCCTGCGCATCGACTGTAAAGCCGATGACATTAAACTGAAGTGGCACGTTCTCTTTAATTAGCGTTTGTAGCAGTGGCATGGGGTGTACCACGTGCTGCAATAGTTCACTCATTTTCTGAGCGGCCTGAGTATTACCACCTAAAAGCGCGGTGCCATCGTAAACAGGTTAAAACTTTCCAACTGGCGTTGGGGACTATAAACCAGGCTAAAACCATAGGTGGTGGCAGGAAACTCACCTGGATTAGGTCTGTTGGCTAATACCTGATTGAGCAGCGCCGCCAACGGAGGAAACTTACTTTCAGAGCCAAATAACCGCATAACGTTGGCTATGTCCGCCAACGTTATTTCCGCGCTGTGCCACTGATAGTAATATTCGGTTGATGTATCAGGCCGATCCGGGTAATAGCCAATCATCAGGAGCGATAGCCCGGCTGCGGTTAGCTGATGCAGAGGATAGTAGCTATTGGCGTGGTTTAGCGCGGAGGTATACAGAGCGATTAAAGCCTGATTGTTCGGAGGTATTTCGGAATAGACCTTGGTTTTAACCTTGCCAGCGGCATATTTCCGACCCAACCATGAACCAAATTTTAGCGCTTGGGAGGCGTACCCAGCCCCTGTATATGGGCTATGTGTGCGAAACAGGATGCAACAGATGCTGACGAGTTTGATGAGGTGTACGGGGCATTTTCCGTACTGAAGGTCCCAATATCACGGGCCTGGGTGGATAAAGGGAGAAAAGTATCGAACGTGCAGGCTACAGCCCGCGGTTTTATGCTAGATGTCGTAAACTCCAGTGGACAACCATTATAGGCCAATAAACTCGTATTAAATGCCGCAGAAAGCAGTCCCGATGCCATCCGCTTCTGACTGAAACGGTCGACATCGGGTAGTAGCGTGTCTGCTAAATCCGGCACGTGATGGCACAAAGTGGTTACCAGGGCGTTCAAGGCCGCTGGTAACACCGCAGCGCGTTCAACCATAATTATTGACCGTGGTTCATGCCGGAATAACAATGCTTGGCGGATTATCCGTACCGTCGACCACCCGGGTATGCCCACCGACCTCAAGATAGGTAATCGTATAATGAACCGTCCAGGGTTTTTCTGTCAGACAGCGATACTTGAAGGTTTGCACCGCGGTTTTATCGGGGTTAAAAGTGAATTTTTGTTTTTCTTCAATCCTTTGTCATCACAATAGGTGAGTTCAACCAGAACCTGATTGTATTTATCCCAAGAAAATGTACGATCGAGGAAAATATCAACTTCATTGAAAGTGAGTAAATTACTCGGATCGAGGCTGATAGCGTTAGAGGCGGTTTTGAATTTTGACTGATAGCTGCTATTACCTTCCCAGCCGGTGCTGCTTGCTGACTTAAAGATAAAATCGCCTTGAATATCGAATAATTCATTCCGGTCTTTGCTTCTGGAAATGTTTTTCTGCCATTCTTTACCGTCCTCAGTAAAGGCATCACCAGTGTAGACGTTATTATTATAACTGGCCTTAAATGCCGCTGCTTTAATACCCAGTTCTTGAAAACCATCTGGCCCGAAGATTTGAAGTTCGATTTTCTGAAAGAAAGGATCGTTGACGTTCACTTCAATAAAATAGGGCTTCTCTTTTTGGCCTTTAACGTGTCGGTACCGATAAAGTTTTGTGGCACCGCTGCCTGGGTAATCGCCTTTGATGACGTGTAGTTGAAGGATAAGGTTTTATGTTCGGTAATTTTACTACTTTTAATTCCAATGATGCGCAGGGAAATAAACCGCCTTTTTCTTCTTCATCTTTACTGCCAATCAATGATTCCAGAATAGAAGCACTTGCCGATTTTGCCTGCTCGTTACTTTCTTCATTCGGCTTAATGGTTGCATTGAAAAATATCTTTAACAGCTCTTCTTTGACGAACTGTAACGCCCACTCTTTTCTTTTTCCGCCTCGTCACCGGGCATACTTTCGGTCACCTTGATGACGAGCTTTTGATCTTGTTCCAGTTTTTATCACGCTGTCAAAGCCGAGCCAAAACTGGCTGGTGTTTCGACAGGGATGGGAATGTTAATGCCAAATTTGGCACCGAACTCTTTATATACGCTGTCAAACTCTGCGGTGACATCCACCTTCAATGCAGGGGTAATACCTGTGTAGGTGAGATTGTAAGCGACGGCCGCTGGTGCCTGTGCCTGATTAAATGCAGCTTCCAGAATAACCGCCTGTTGTGGCGTTAGTTTGGCACTGAAAATAGCCGTGTTATTACCAAATAGGCTGGGACTTTGTGCGCTGATCAACTGGCCATTGGCATTTTGTGCATCCAGCACAAAAAGTTTACCGTGCCATTGTTAAAGGGACGGGGGCTTTACGGGCATTTTGGGTTTGATATTCAGCTTATTCAGATAGTCGGTAAATGCGATATTGAGTTCACCTTCATCGACGGCGGTATTGACTTCAAAGTTGATGTATCCTCCCTGCTGATTGGCGTCATCTCCGGTATATTTAATTAATGAGAATACGGGTTTCCCATCGCGCACGGCAATATGAATATTGCCAGGTAAATACCAGAATTGGTTTTCATCTGAGTCATCAGAAAAAAACGTGATGTTTTTAATTGTGGCTGTCTTTTCTCTCAATAATAACATGATTTTTCCTCATGATTGACTAGTGATATAAATATGATCTTCATCTGTTTTTAGTGTTTTTCCTCAATCTCACCATCATTATTAATAATGATGATGTCGAGAGTGATAAGTAATAATTTCGGGTCGGGTTGATCTGCACTAAATAATGCATCTTCTGATTGATCTTCGGAAAAATAAAACTCTTCTTTTAACGATTTCGAGGTGGGTTGGTCATAGCAGTAAGTCACATTGACTAAAACTTGTGTTATTTTTATCCAGTTTAATTTGGGGGATATTATCAGCGTTCGTTGTTTGTAGAGTCGTGAAAATAGAGTGACATCTTGACTAGTAGGCTGATATAACTTTACTGGTATATGGGGTGTGTTAGCACGAGTGCTATACTCTTTGGTTGCTGAAAAAGTATAGTTTTCAGGATCTGGTAGCATAATGCTGTATTCTTCATGCGGATTTTTCTGAGTGATATAGAAGTTTTTCGATGTGCTGTTTTCTTTGTTTTTAATATGGGTGCAGGTAATGTTAACCAATATTGATGCATACCATGACCAGTTGAATTTTTTTCTGCTGATATAACGAAATTATAACGACTATATAGTGATTCAATGTCTAAAAAAGTTCGGTTGAGGATGTGCTCATAATGGCTGAACTGGCAGACATCACACCACCGACCGGACGGTTAAAATACAGTGTAAACTGATATTCCACTGGCCATGACGTTTTTTGGTTACGGGATCGGTAATGACAGAAGCGCAGAATGTTTTAGCTGCCATATTATTTCTGGAGAAAACGAGCGGAGGCTGAGAGCCACCATAAGTAAAATTCAGCGTCACCAATTGAATATTTTCGTCTAACTCAGACGCCAGCAATTGGGCTCTTATCGTGCGGAAAGAGAAAAAATTATCCTGAAGCTCGTGATAACTTACAACACTGCTGGCGTCATAATGGCTCTGACTGACCAGTGTGGCAAAAAAGTGCTTGAGGATAGAGAGAGCGCCGTACCACTGTGGTTTCGGTGATTCGGGCACTGAGCGTGCGTTTATCAATATCTTTGACTGAAATGTTTTGTAATTGGAAGCCAAATTCTGGCGCAGAATCTGTCTTTATTTGACCAAATGCTGGGGTGAAAAATTCGCAAGTCAGAATAGCGCTCAATTCAGTCGTTGCTTTTCCAATATAGTGGTCAGGATTAGCATTTCTTACCTTGATGGTAACTAGTTTTTACTGATTAAGGTTTCGGAAATATCATCAATATTAAAAGAAAAATCAATGCATTAAAACCAAATGAGGTTTTAAGGTATTCATAGACCTGATCCCACTGGGCATCAAGTTCAAAGATTGAAGGGGGTAACTGTTGGAGGTAGTCGATTTTATAGCTGACGGCAATTGGAGCAGATTCTGGCTGCTGAAGTAGTGCGGCGATTCTCTCAATGTCATTCGCGTCAGTCTGGGAGGCCATAATATAGCAAAACTGATTATTTCCTAGTGAGGTGTTATTCAGCACTTGTGGCATAGCCTGTGGGATACTGAGCGTTGCGGTGCTGGCAATAATTTGCAGTGGGAGTAGGGTGGCATCCGCCGGAATATCAGGATTGTCCAGAGCCGCTGCTTGTGCCGCAGCCAGGCTGCTGGCCAATTGCGTCTGCAGTGAAAGTATTGCGTAGTAATTCGTCGGTTGAGTGCTCGCGCTACTTCTGAATATTTGATAATGAACTTCGGGAATGGCCTGATTATTCACCAGAATACTGGGTGCCATGGCACAATAATAATAAACCTGACTGCCTGGCATCGCATTAATAAAGCCTATAGTTTTTCCGTTATTCTGTTATTCATAGCGATTGCCCATGTTGAATAAAAAGCGGTCAGCCAGGCATCGACCATCAATGCAATGGTCGATGCCCTGCCTATTCAATAGTATTAACACCGTTCATCGCTGAGATTCAGGGTCGTGTGCTCCTGAGTCAGCAAGATGACGGAGAAGCCTATTAGGCCATTAACAGTTCACTACCACTGCGAACGATGAACCGCTTACCTTACCTTCAATTGGTTTAGGATCACGCTCGTCATTGTAAATAACAGTGCCGCTGTAGGTAATTTCAGGAATATCGTCTGTGCCATCGGGTAAAAAACCGAAGGTGAGGTTGCGGCGAGTCGTTTTCTTCTAAATCTTTCTCTTCCAGATTAATCGATTGAGTCTGTTTAAACTTGTAGGTCTTATAGTTCACCGTCATGTCGAAGGTGATAATTAATACATCTTTCTTTGACGCGATGAAAAATATGGAATAGCTTGTTTTCCTCGGCAGGGCATTCATGATTTGAATTTGATTCGCGCGAGTGGAACCATATCCAGGCAACTGCGGCGAAGGCTCAATACCAGGTTCGATGTAAGTAAATCTACCGCCATCCCGGGTATAATAATCAGTGGTGAAATAAATGGGGTTTTCTGGTTTCATGCCTACGGGATAAATAAAGGTTTTGGCGGTGTGGAAACATTCAATAATTGGACGTCACTTTTTAACTCTATGTTATGCGCGGGATCGGAATATTGCGCTTTTAATAATACCTGGCTGAATGTTTTCCAGGCTTGTTCATCAAGTAATGAGTCAACTTGCGCGTAGACAATACCGCATTGCGCCATATTGATATATTGAACGAGACTATCAGTTACGTCTATTTTACCTGAGTGATAGGGTTTTGAATGCAACCGGAAAAATTCACCGTATAGGAGTAACTATAGGTGCGTCCCAGTTTTTATCAATATACCATTTCTCGGTTTTTGCGGAGCGCTATTTTTGTTGTCGAAACGCAACGTACTGACATGGTTATCGTCATATTTTGCGATGACAATAATGTTTTCAATGTTATATTTAGCTAGGTCCTGACTGACATAGAATTCAGGTTGAATAAATTGAAAGAAGGGATCGTCAAGATCGTATTCTTTGAAATAGTCATCAACCTTCCCAGCACCGACAATAGACAGAATGGATGGTAACTGAGCCTGTGGCGCGATGGAAAAAGGAACAACGCGATTCTCTTCATAGACGCGAGTGAAACTCTGCGTATTCTTCAGACTTTCTTTAAATTTATCAAAACTCCCAGCATCATTCAGCAAGTCCAGACTCATATCTAACCCAGTTTGGCTAGACAGGATTTGTTGAAGCTGCGCTTGTCCCCAGTCCTCGAAGGTCTTTATCCAGGCATTATATTGTTCGTCTTTCATGCCCATTTCTTGCGGACTGAGGCCGGGAATAACGGAGACCTTGGCGGCACCTTTCTCGGAAAATTCACGGGTGATTTCTTTTTCATCCGCAGACCATGTATGGCGAGTAATGGTTTGAGCCACCGTTTTCATTTTCTCACTGTCATAGGTGACAATGACTTTTACCGCTGGCAGTGAGGCATCCAGTGTGAAATTATAGCGAATCCCGACACTGGCATTACTCGGCGTGCCTTTTAATACGTTCTCAAACAGGGTTGCCCCCAACCCTGTCAGTGACAGGCTAAATACGGTATCGTTATTGCCCAAGCCTGAAGGGCTCAGTGGGGTGGGCTGTTGGCTGTAAATACTTTATTCTCGTTGATGATCAACGAGGCCTGAGCAGAGGTATAGCGGGGCTGGCGCAGTTCTATTTTATTCTCATCGGGCATCAGCCGTCCTAGGAATTGCTCTCCATCCCCTTTAGGATCATAGGCGACAACATATTCTTTCGCTTGTTCTTCGGTTAATCCTGTATTTTTGAATGCTTTTTCTCTGGCCTCCTGATTGGCTTTATTGGTTGATCAGCAGTAAGCTTGTTTTCAGCCTGAACATATTTAACAATAAGTCTTGATTTTGCCGCTAGCTGTGGTGATATTCCCTTGTAAAGCTGTGTTTTTATTTTATCCCCTTCGCTTTGCGTAGGTACTGGGAGTTTTACAGTAAACTGTGCATATCCACCTTGTTGCTCTTCTTTACGGTATTTATAGAACAAGAAATCAGGTTTGCTTTCCTGACCAGAAAAATTGGAATTTCAGGGACGACATAAAAATATTTTTATTTTCGCTATCGCCATAGCAGGTGTAGGTATATTCTTTGATGCCTAAGTGCTCGGTGGTATCTATTTTAAGCGAATACTGGATGGCTGTGGTTAACATAGTTTATTCCTCTTAACTTATGGCTATTTTTTTGTATTGAAGCTCAATACGGCTTAAGGTCGACTGCTGTACACCTGAATCGTAATTTCTGCTTATAAATGACGACGTTTTTCCCTGCCAGTGATATTCAATACGACCATTCAAGGTATTCGACCGGGTATTGAGTAACCAAGTGGTTTGCCATTGTTGATCGGAAAATGAAAAACTAAAGGTAGCGCGCTTTGCCTGACCATCAGGGTAATAAGTGGCGCTACCTGAAATTGTTTTAAAATCGGGTTGTAAGTGGCGGGCATCGAAAGTCACATCATGAAATCCGATATCCTGAATGCTTAGGTTAATGTCTGCTTGCCATTGGCGTGTGATATCAATGAATGAATAATCGGAAAAGGTGACTTTGATGGTTATTTCATTAACGTGACCATCGGCCGTGATGGTAAGAGGAGGAAAATTTGGCCATTGCATTGGCACTTTTTATCTGCCCATGCCAGTTCAATTGACATAATCGCAAACTTACCCGGATTGAAATCCAGGCTGACTTTGCACGTCTGCTGGTTTCCCGGATCGTCAGGTTGTTTACGTTGAGGTTCAGGCAACGGTGAAGGATCATAGGAAATCAGTTTATTGGCGATAAAACCGCTGAATAGTGACGCGATATCCTGTTCGCCGATCAGCTCATATGATTGGGGCAGGCTGCTTTCGTAAGAGAAATCATAGTCAATTTTGGTGGGTATCTCATCAATATGTGAGATGTTGCTGAGTGTATTACTGAGGACGCTGGCAGCGAGATCGACCAGATTTTTTCTTACGTTTTCTTTGGTCTGTGGCGATGGCGTATTTTTAAACGCCTCGTCCAGCATGATGACGCCTGCGTCAATTTGTTTGTCGAGCAATTGCGCAATAGCTTCCGGCGTTCGGGTTTTGGTATTAAAGGCCAGTATCAGAAATTGCCGCCAGTCACCATTGAGACGGGCGTTAACCTCGGAGCTTACTGTGAACTGCGTGTGGGTGGTAAGAAAATCCGCTTTGTGTCTCCCTGTATGGCCTCGGTTAACGCTACCCCTTCTGCATGGGTGATAGGCATGGAGTTTTTTTCAAACTCAACCAGGTAGGGTGAGTCATCCAGCGTCTCATGAAAGCGCAAGAAGAGGGTGGTCTTCGCATCACACTGCTCAAGAGTGATGTTACTGCCTGAGTGGGTGATATGCGTTTGGATATATTGTCGAATGGCCTGGGTATCGAGGGGGACTACCGGCGTAATCAGGGTAACGAGGCCACCTGCAGGAGTGGTGGTGAGGTGAAAGCCACTGGTTTTATTTCCCCGATCGTCATGAACGATCTCAGGCGTGAAGCAGCCATAGGTATAGTCACCGATAGCACGACGTTGATCGTGAAAGACGAAAGCTCGATCAAGCAAAAAAAGGACGTCAGATCTTTTTCTGGATTTAGTGTTTCAGTCTTCATTTTCAGCCTCAAGCATAATGGTTTGATTGCCTGTCACATAGTCCGACCATTGGCCGTTACCGATTTTGTAGCGAAACCCTGCGGCGTAAATTGATGTGACATTCCATTGATATTCATAGCAATTATTCTGGGGTGTAAACGTATGATCCTGCGTTTGGGTTTCTCCCTGAGCCTGAAAACTCAGCGTGGCATAGCGGATTCCAGCAGCAAACTGTGTAGTGATGGTGGCGTGTTGTGCGCCGAACTGGGGAAGCTATAAGCACCGAGGGTGGCTGACTGGATGATTGGCATATCGAGCACCACTGAGGCGGTGCTATCGTTATCCCAGGCGGTCACTTTGGCATAGGCATCACGTCCCTGTTATCGGATAACTAAAACAGGGTGAAGCCAGCGTGAGTTCAAACGTTTCTGGCAGATTAGCGGAGTAGTAGTTTCCCCAATCATACTGTGTTGTGCGAAGGTTGGGTCGATAGTGATGGTCAGGAACTGACAAGGAAAACTGGAATAGTCCAGCGTCAGCATTTTGTTATTGCTGGTTCGTAACTCAGTGACGAGAGAGAGATACCCTTTGTCGGTCGGATAGCTAACGCGAATATGGTACTGATATTCACTATCTGGGTTAAACGTATTATTGATAAATGTGAAGGCCAAATAACTCTGATTGGGGGTTAATCGCTGGGTTAGCCGCTGTTCGGAAGGATAAAGCTCACCCGGTGGTAAAATGATTTGTATATCAATAAACGACCCATTTTTCAGACCCTGTGGGAAAGCGTAAAGAAGGTTAATCTTTAGGGTTCCGTCAGGCAGTGAAGGCGCGGTAGTTTGGTGGATAATCTGCTCAGGAGCCTCTTTGGCAACTTGCTGTGCAGCGGCAAACGGATCTAACAAAAGCAGATGGGGCGCCGTGTTAGCTCAACACGTTTTAAATCAACCATCAGGCGACGTGGCTCCTGTGGGAGCAGCAGACAAATATAGGTCATGTTGGTGTCGGCGTTACCGATATAGGGCGATCCCAACGTGTTGAACAGGCGATCGAGCAAAGCCTGAGCGAATAACAGCGTTTCTGCCGGGTCTGTCGCGGGGAATGCGGGTGAGATCGCTAACGGTAGCTGGAGCAGGTTTTCGTACACGTACTGGGTAAGCTGCACATAAGGAAATGCTACCCTGCTGTCGGATACGGGTTTGGCGTCTTTAACCGTTGCCGCCAGTTTGGCAATCAGCTGGCCGGGATCGCATTCCAGCGTATAATTCAGCCGTGGAGATACGCCCTCGACAAAGCCATCGAGACGGGCATTAAAGCCAATAATATTATCCAGCAACGTTTTTCATTAGTTGCGTGGTATCTGCATCGAGTGAGATCAGAAATTGAATCGACAGTGCTGAATACCAATTTGATCGTAATTCTGATGGGTTAATGCCGAGTTGTGACCCGATGGCGAGTGGAAACCAAGTTTATAGGGGATAATCGGTAAGCCTTGGAGCGCTTTCCTGGATGTTGGCGATTGAATACTTCAAGCGTTTCACTGCTGGCAAATTGTAGTTCGGTGGTAAAATTAAGGTCACCGTAGATAATGTTGCTGCTTTGGCTGAGGATCACATCCAGTGCAAAGGCCAGTGGATCGCCAGCAATCAGGGCGAAGGGTTCCGGATAAAAATAGTAGACATCAGGTTGCTGATAGGCGGCAACAGCGCGTAGCCTGTCATCGCTAATAACGTACTGAAAGTCAGGATATCCCCTAAACATATCAATCCCTTACCTTATAGTGTCGATATAGTTTTGATAATCCTGACGCCATTCTTCCGGCAGTTGATTTAGGATATTTATTGGGCGATGGTGGTACGCTTCTTCGTAGTGATGCTGCATTGTGCTATCGCCGACCAGCACGCCAGCGGCATACATAGTACTGTTACTTGTGGTCAGATCTTTGATGGGGTCGTCAGTAGAAAGATGCAGGTTGTACACCTCAATCTCGCCGTTTTTTTGTTGATCCGGTGGATATTACAGTGCCCCTCGGAGGTGAGCAGCCGGCTGTCCAGAGTCAGTTCACTCGCCAGTTTTATACCTGTGGTGGTACAGAAAGGGTGACCTAAACTGGTGATAAGAGTTTTTAGCTGGCTTCGGCTGTCCTTGAATTCAATCTCAAGATAATTTTGCTCCGCACCGGTAATGACATCCTCCACTCTTAACGTCCGCCCATCTTGTGATTGCACCCATTCGCCAATGGTGATGTCGTCAATGGTTTTTCTTTACCGTCTCGCATCAAAATAGGGGTGCCTTTACCTAAACAGCCATAGGTAATCTGCATGGGTTTTAGTGCATGGGTATTTAAAAGCGTTGTTCAGGATCGATCGTGCCGGGGGCATTGGTAATAAAGCTAGCAACGCTTGCGCATTCAATTTGCAGCGTCACTTTAAATATATAATACACCCGCTCACCAGAATTAAAATCGGGGCGTTTGAATTTCAGCCAGTCGAGATCCCAGGATAAAACGTTGCCGTTAATTCGGGTGTTGGCATCATTAAAGAAGTTAAAATCACTTGCTGGTGTGATCGGATCGCCACCCTGACGCTCACGTACCAGATAAATTGAGTTATGAGCGTTTATTGGCTTGCTATTATGTAAATCAATATTGCCGAAGTAGGTTATGCTGCCCTTTATTGGCACAGTGACATTGCCGTCAAAACTATGAAAGTAATCGCAGTCGCTTTCTTGACGCGATAGGCATATTTTTATCAAATTATTTCTATTTAAGTCAGTGGGCGAATCATTTTGAATTAATTTTGGATAGCTTTGAGTGGTGACAATTTCTGCACCGTAAACGGTCTGGTTATTAATCGTTTGTGAAAAGGTATAAACAATATGAACCGGATAACGAGTTTGCTTTAAACTGGCTGGGAAGGTACCACTAGCTTGAATAGGGCAATTAGCGGTATAAATATAGTTCTTTTTACATTGTACTTTTCCGGCTGAGTTGCCTGCTTCGTCAAAAATGCCTAAGGTTTGCGTGATGTTTACGGCTGATACGGGTAGTGAACCTATGGCATTTGCTGAGAACGTTTGACCATCGGTAGAATCCAGGCTGACGATGCTGTGTACCTGTTGTGCACTATCGCTATCCCCCATTGCCAGTGAACTGATGGTCTGCTTAGCCAGTTTTTGACTGGCCCAGAGCTGACTGAAGTTAGGATAACGAACGGGAGTGACGCCTGCTAGTGCCAGTTGAATATCATAGAATTTAACCAGTAGCGGATCGCTGGTTTTAATTATGAATACACCGGTGTTTGCGTATTTATTAATTACTTCACTAATAATATTATTTTCAGGGGAATTGTTTTTCCGCAGGGCGGGGTTATAGGTTGCATAATATTGTTTCCCAATGAGCTTTCTTTATTAGCTTATGCGGTTTTTATGAAAAACGCGTTGATTTATATAAATTAATTTATGTTTAGCGTAATGAAATAGTGTATTGGCTTTCGCCAGTAAAAACCTTTACTAAGGGTGGATATCGTTTTGATGCTATCAAAAAATAGGTGAAACACTCGTTACTTAACCATTGGTAACTCTGGGTAATGAAGCTCCAATATGTTGTAAATAATGAAAATTTGTTTTTTATTTGGTCTGTAAAATTGAAAATTCATTAAAGTGGCAAAGTTTTTAAATAGAATAAATGAATACCGAGTGCTCAGTGTCATAACCGTCGAAAATAATGTTAGCAGCAATGCTAAAAAAACTACTGTGAGGAATGATCGGAGCGATTTGGAAAAACATGCTTAGTATGACGGCGATGAGAATGAAAACGATGGAGTAACACTAGCAAAGCTGTAGTTAAAAATGGATGCTATATCCGCATTTTTATTAGGTTTACTCTCCTTGTTCCACTCGCTGACACCTGTCTATCCAATTTGTTGAATGTGTCCAGTGCTGGAAGTGAATAAAGCTCCATTCATTTGAATTTATTCGTTAATATAGCGGATTAAATTTGATAAAAATGGCATTACGTCATCATAAATAATTTCGGCATATTTTGTGACTGTCATCACAAAAATGACGGTATAGATGAAAAAATGAATCGTCAATTATAGTTTTAATGTATAAAAAAATTTTTTTATGTGATTTAATTTTTAAAATGAGCGTCGCTCACGCTAACCGTTTTTGTTTCTGCTCAAAACGGTAGGACATTCGCCAGTATGTAGATCCCTTCGGGTGTACAAGTAGATGCCATATTGACCTTGGCCCAAATCAATCCAGTGCTGAACAAAGAGGGGAGAGCAGGTGAACTTATCGCTTGATACTAAAAAATTCTTTGTGGGGTAAGCGTTTTGTCACTGACATTCATATTTCGCCCTTCATCGAAGTGTTCAGCACTGAAAACGGTACAGTCATACCCGTGTCTAATACCTAGAGGGTAGGAATGTGATCGCAGTACTTTTTGAAGCAGATGTTATTCCCACACAACAAGAGCGTTATCTCCAGCTTGCTGCTGAATTGAAACCGCTATTAGCCGATATTGATGGTTTTATTTCTATCGAGCGTTTCCAAAGTCTGACAGCAGCGGGAAAGATACTGTCATTGTCTTGGTGGCGGGATGAAGAGGCCGTATTGCTATGGAAACAAAACGTTTTGCATAAAGCGGCTCAGGCAGAAGGACGTCAATCTATCTTCTCTTTTTATCGCATCCGTATTGCCCAGGTGCTCAGAGGCTATTCATCAGAAACCAGAGGTCAGGCCGATGTATGACATCCATGTTGTTTTAAATAATGCGCCGGGCGAACTGGCGGCACTGGGGACAGTATTAGGTCAAAACGGTATTGGCCTTGAGGGTGGTGGCGTATTTACTGTTGCAGACAAAGCACATGCGCATTTTCTTGTTGAGAAGGGGGGATGAGGCCAAAACAGTGCTTGAAAACGCAGGATTTCAGGTTGAAAGCGTATGCAGGCCATTGATCCGAAAACTGAAGCAAGAGCGCCCCGGTGAATTAGGAGAAATTGCGGCAACACTGGCTGAGAAGGGGGTTAATATTCTGTGCCAATATAGCGACCATGCAAACCAGCTGATCCTTGTGACCGATAATGATAGGGTTGCCAGCAAAGCAACGGAGAAATGGGCTGTCGTGCCTGAGTAACATGTTAAAACACGCTAATTCAACAGATAGCGGTGATGCTTTGGAACATTCAATGGCGGCCTTAGCTGCTGCCATGTCTGATCCGTCCCGCATAAAAATGCTCTGCGCCTTGATGGATGGACGTGCATGGACAGCGACAGAGTTAAGTGCGGTCGCTGATATCGCGGCATCAACTGCCAGTGCCCATCTGTCACGGTTGGTCAGTGAGGGGCTGATTACCTGTCTTTCGCAGGGGCGTCATCGTTATTACCGTCTGGCTGGAACAGACATTGCCGGGCTGATTGAAAATCTGATGGGCGTATCATGGCGCTCAACATCATCAGCTAAAATCAGCACACCTTCCTCATTACGGGTTTCCCGGACATGTTATGACCATTTAGCGGGTGAGATCGCGGTTCATATCTATGATTTTATGGTTGCTGAAGGTTGATTACGTCAGATGGCGCGTCAATGACGCCATCAGGACAAGAACAGTTCCGGGAGTTAGGTATTATGTCCAAGCCAAAGACACGACGTAAAACGTGCTGCGGCTGCCTTGACTGGAGTGAGCGGCGATTTCATCTTGGTGGTGAGGCTGGTGCTGCCTTTTTCGCGCATTGTGAGCAAAAAGGATGGTTAACCAGAATACCGGGATTCAGAGAAGTAACTATTACTGCCAGTGGGAAACTGGCATTTAAAAAATTATTCGGGTTGTATACGTAATTTTAGATTGTAATCTATTGTTTTTATCTATTTTCTCTAAAAGAGAAGACAGGGAAAGTATGAAAAGAAACTCATCGTGGAAACGACACTCAATGCCGATCTTCCGGCGATGAGTCGTTTTATTATTGAGCCTACCCACGTAATGTGGACACAGCCCTAAGCGAGGTTCTGGTTTTCAAATTGTTCCGGGCTGAGACCGCCATAAGCACTGTAGTGTTGCCACCGATTCTAATCACACTCGATATCATTAAACACAGTTGCAATTGAATCGTCGGATAGTGATCCCATTGCTCCCTATTGAAAAGTATCCGGCAGGCCGCCGACCGGATCGCCTTGTCCCCGTCGTCAGGCTGACGGACGGCAAAGAATACGCCGTAATGACCCACGAGCTGGCAAGTATCCCTGTTCAGGCCCTGGGGCGGTGTTTTGTGATGCGTCGCAGCACCGTTCTCAGGTAAAGGCTGCAATAGACTTCCTCATCGACGGGTTCTGACGTTTCTTTCTATTCTGTTAAACAGGCATGCCTTTAATCGTGGGTGACGGGCGCCTATTCAAATTCGTCTATTGTGCGGAAGAGAAACATCTCCCGGTTTTTCGCATTAAACGGAACCGACATTCCGTTCCTTAAGCGCCCAACGCTATGCGGGTCACTCCGCCATCGAACCAACTTGGCCCTAAATCTGACCACCACATGTTCCCGATGCAGAGGGAACACTGAAAAAGCATCGGGAAGCTTTTTTACGTGAACGTATTGATTAAATGACTAAAAACAAAAATCCCGCTTAAGTTTCCTTAAGCGGGATTTTCTAAATTTGGCTCCTCTGACTGGACTCGAACCAGTGACATACGGATTAACAGTCCGCCGTTCTACCGACTGAACTACAGAGGAATCGTGTGAACGGGGCGCATAATAACGGCGTGTGCCGCGCATGTCAAAGGCGTAAACCACAAAATTGCACTGTTCGGTGAGAGAATGTGCAATCTGCCGATATTTTTGGCAAATACCGGCATTTTATCGTGTCCTGGCATCGCTAGAGTGTATTCACCTGCGCTTTTTGTTTGTCGGAAAAGGCATACAACGGCCCTTTTCCCGACAGCGTGAATAGGGATACCGCCGTGAAGGAGAGGGCGATGCCGCCTAAAATCAGGTAAGTGCCATGAAAACCGATACTGTCATACATATTGCCAGCAAAGATGGACATGAAAATGATTGATATCTGTTTAAAGAAACAGAAGCACACCAGATAAATCGTCGCGGAAAAGCGGACTTCAAAGACTGTGGTGATGTATTTGAAGCAGCCTACAATCAGGAACGGCACTTCAAACATGTGCAGCGTTTTCAGCACAATCACTTCCAGTACAGAACTGGCAAAAGCGGAGCCAATGATGCGTACGGACATAATTGTCCCAGCGATGAGCAGGGCGTTTTTACCGCCGATACGGTTCACTATGAGCGGCGCAAAAAACATGATGGTGGCATTAAGCAATTCACCCAGCGTGGTGACGTAGCCAAATACTCTCGTACCTTCCTGCCGGGTTTCGAAAAATGAGGTGAAGAAGTTGGCAAACTGCTGATCGAACACATCATAGGTGCACGATACGCCGACGACATAGAGGGTCAGGAACCAGATCTTGCGTTCTTTTAACAGCTCGGCCGCCATTTTCAGGCTAAAAGGTTTCTGATTGGAGCCAACCTGATCGGCAACGATAGCGCTGGAAGAGACCTCCGGTTTCGCCAACAGCAGCAGGACGGCGAGGATGACGGCGCACGCTGAACCAAGCCAGAAAACAAACTGGTTATTGATGGTAAACATAATCCCGACGATAGACGCGCAGAGCGCCCAACCGAGGCAGCCGAACAGGCGTGCACGGCCAAACTCAAACTGGCTGCGGCGGCTGACTTTCTCGATATAGGCTTCAATGGCCGGTGCGCCGCCGTTGTTGATAAAGCCCAGATAAATTCCGCCGACGATAGAACCTAGCACGATATTGTATTTTAGCAATGGGCCAAAAACATAAATAAAGAACGGAGCAAAAAACACGAGCATAATGGTAATGATCCACAGCAGGTGTTTTCTCAATCCTAATTTATCGGATAGTAAGCCAAATATAGGCTGAAATAGCAGGGCAAAAAAGGAAATACAGGCGAAGATAATTCCCGTATCACTTTTACTTATTTGGTTGATATCGTGAAGCCAAATAGGGAAGAACGGAAAATAAGCCCCCATGATGAAGAAGTAGAAAAAGAAAAACAGGCCGAATATCCAGAAATTCTTATTATGTAGGTAGTACATGATGCTTTCTCCGATAGGCATTATACCCGTCATACTTCAAGCTGCCTGTATGCAGTTCGAGTTATTTAGGTATATATCCGCAACGTTTATTTTGACGGCGGATATATATTTGCTGGATATAAACAGGATGGAAAGAGGCGGTATACCCGTCATACTTCAAGCTGCAGGTGCGTTGGTTACGCTACTCGGCGCACTCACGTGCCTCGCCCTTGGGAACGCTGCTTGCGTGCAACTCGAATTATTTAGGTAGATATCCGCGCTCTTTCGTTGTTTTTTAATACTGCTTTTCATATCAATACGGTTGGTGATATTGAAGCGCGACGCGATAGTGATAATGTGTCGCCGTGAGTAAATCATCGCGATGAACGCTGGGACTCCAGGAATCATCGCCGCCAATTCCCATATGGAAGCCATCCAGATTGAGCCAAACACCTTTTTCCTTTTCTAATAAATGGTGGTGAGTACACGTCATTAACTGCGTTAACCCATAGCGGCTTAACCCAAAGTGGAAATTTCCAGTGATTGTCCATTTGCCGTACGTCAGCGTGCGCGTGTTGCAGCGCAACCCGTTTTCTGACGGGAAAATGTAGGGCGTATGAAGGTCATCCAGCGGCAGACTCCAGTGTCCATGCTGTGCTGCCAACTGTCGGTCTGGGTAATTCTCATGTGGCCCAAGTCCGACCCAACTGACCTGAGGTGCCACCTCGGCTAGCTGGCAGCTTAAGCCCACTCTGGCTAATGACGGTAGTACGGTGGCGACATCAACATCGACATCAACGGTCACCATGCCGTGTGCATCAATCTGCCAGCGCTTTTACTCTGTAGCAGAACCTGTCCGGCATGACGGAATACGTGTGTGGTGACAATGTGCACGGCATCGGCGAGTTGGTCAGCCTGAATGGCGACACACTGCGTCTGTAATTGATAAAGACCGGCGGATTTCCAGCGCTCGGCCCAGGCGCGAGGATCGATGCGATCCACCTCGCTGATACCGATGTCGTTATCCAGCGGTGCCCGGACGAACTGATCTTGCAACGGGGTTAACAGCGCTGGTGTGTCGGCTGCCCACCACTGTTCCAGCCAGCCGCTCTGGCGGTTAAAGCGCCAGCGTTGTTCGCCCTGAACGATATCGAAGTACGCATCGGACGATTGCAGAACGGGCGGTTGCTTCTGCCCAGAACAGGAGGCATCGGGAAGATGAAGCGGTGAAGGAAGTTGCCACTGATCCCAGGCACAGCGGTGATTAGCTTCTGACCAGGCGGTGGCTTTAGGCTGTACAACTTCAACATTGAGCCAAAGTTCTCCCGCGCGATCAACTGTAGGAAGGGCTTCCAGCAGCGTCAGTGTCTGGGTAGCCTGCGGCGCGAGCGTCAGCGGCAGCGAACCTTCTGCGAGCGTTTTATTGCCCAGTGTGATGCGCCAGTTCAACTGCTCATTGTCCGTATGGCGAAACAGGTATTCGCTGGTGACGCGCAGCTCACACGGTGACTCCGCCTGCCAGACGAATTGAATATGCTGCTGTGCCCGCTGGGCTTCATAGAGGCTGGGATGTGGCGTGCGATCGGGAAAGAGCAGGCCATCCAGACAGAACTGGCGATCGTTAGGCGTGTCGCCAAAATCTCCACCGTACGCCCAGTAGGCATTGCCTTGTTCGTCGCGGCGGGTCAGCGCCTGATCGACCCAGTCCCAGATGAATCCGCCCTGCAACCGAGGGTATTGACGGAATGCCTGCCAGTAGCGGGCGAATCCTCCCAGACTGTTGCCCATCGCGTGTGCGTACTCGCAGAGGATGAGTGGGCGATGTTCGTCCGGCATACTGATCCATTTGGTGATCGACCATTTGGGCACGCTGGGGAAGGGCTGGTCTTCATCAACACGGGCGTACATGGGGCACACAATATCGGTCGCACGACTGTTCGCGCCGCCGCCTTCGTAATGTACGGGACGCGTCGGATCGTGGCGCTTGACCCACTGATAGAGCGCATCGTGGTTTGCGCCGTAGCCGGATTCGTTACCCAATGACCAGATAATGATGCAGGGATGATTGCGGTCGCGCTGTACCATTCTCGATACGCGTTCGCTGTAGGCCGGTAGCCAGACAGGATCGTCAGACAGACGGTTCATTGGCTGCATGCCGTGTGTCTCAATGTTCGCTTCATCCACAACATATAAGCCGTAGCGATCGCACAGTCGATACCACAGCGGATGGTTGGGATAATGTGAGCAACGCACCGCGTTAAAATTATGCTGCTTCATCAGCATAATATCGCGCCGCATCGTGTCTTCATCCATGACCTGACCGTGCTGCGGGTGATGCTCATGGCGGTTAACGCCGCGGATCAGTAGCGGTTGACCGTTCAGCAGCAGCAGACCGCTGCGGATTTCCACTTTTCTGAAACCGACATCATAGGCTTCTGCTTCTACGAGCTCGCCTTCCACTGTTTCCAATGAAATAACTGTGCGATACAGGTGCGGCAGTTCGGCGCTCCACAGATCCGGCTGTGGCACGTCAATACGGAGAAAAGCCTTATCGTGGTAAGCACCGCGTTCATCGACAATATCGCTGCCGAACGCCTGTTGTGTGTCGCCGATGAGTTTATTACCACGCCAAAGCTGTGTGCGGACGCGATGGCTTTTGGATTCCGCTTCGGTGAGCGTTGCCCTCACTTGAATCTCCAGCGTGCCGTGGCGGAAATCGGCGCTGAGCGGCGTAGTGAGTTGATATCGCTGAGGTGAACTATCGGTTTATGCAGAAGCGTGACATCGCGGAAAATACCGCTCATACGCCACATATCCTGATCTTCCAGATAGCTGCCGTCAGACCAGCGTAACACCATGACGGCCAGCCGATTCTCTCCGGTCGTCAGATAGCGCCCGATATCAAACTCCGCAGGCAGTCGACTATCCTGGGAATATCCCACCCAGTGACCGTTACACCAGAGATAAAACGCAGAGTTAACACCATCAAAGATAATCCGGGTTTGCCCGCTGTTGATCCAGTCGTGATTGACCTTAAAAGTGAGCGAGTAACAACCGGTGGGATTGTCTTTTGGCACATAAGGGGATTGACGGGGATCGGGTATTTTACGTTGGTATAAATCGGAGCGTCATAGCCCTGTAACTGCCAGTTTGAAGGAACTGGAATGGTATCGGAATCGGGCAGATCCTGTTGTAACCAGCTTTCCGGAACGGATTCCGGTCGAGTGAAATAGCTAAACGTCCATTCGCCATTCAGGCGACGCAGCCGCTGAGAAGGTTCATCCTGCTGTGCTGCAGCCACGCTGCGCCAGCTGTTAAACGGCGGATGCGCAGGAAGCCTCTGATAGTGAGTGCAGGCTGGGTTTTCCCAATCGCGTCGGGCAAGAATGTCTTGCAGCGTGGCGCGATGGTGTACTGGATACGGTAAAACGGTATCGCTCATGGTGGCTTGGCTCCTGAACGTCTTTAGTCTGTTACTGTGATGAGATTATTAAATTGTTATCCGCTCACAATTCGTATTGCTCATAACATATCGACTCGTCAGGGCGAGTAAAGTGGAACGTGACAATAAAGTGGAAGCGATCACAAAGATCGTTTGTAAAAAGAATAAGAGAACATCGAATTTGGAAGGTGCTACGCAATAAATCAACAAAGAATAATAAATAACTTATTGTTTATTATCTTATTTTGTTATGGTTTGGCATCGGTAGTGAAAAATAACCCGATGTGTAAAGGGTTACAAATAATGTAAAGGGTTACAGCCTCTGGAGTTGGCGTGTAATGTCCAACAGATTTTTGTGAGCTCTTGCAAGGAGGCATGTGTTGATGAATGTACAGCGGTGCTATGGCGCACGATCAATTCGGTAGGCAACAGTAGTGACGTACTCTGAGTAGGGTCGCGCAGCGTAGTGAGCAAGCGGGTAACGCCTTCTTTACCTAAGAGCCTGAAATCCTGGCGAATGGTTGTCAGTGGCGGAGTGTAATATGCGCTGTCCTGAGTATCGTCAAAACCGATCACCGACATCTGTTCCGGCACGCGAAGGCCATACTCATGCAGCGCGCGCAGAACGCCAAGTGCCATTTGATCGTTCGCCACAACAATGGCGGATATGCGCAGAGATTGTCCCAGTAGGGCCAGCGTCTGGTGGTAACCGGAAGCGGCGCTCCAGTCGCCATGCAGCACTGAAGCAGGCGAGAGCTGCTGTTTTTCTAGCTCGGCTAGCCAGCCTTCATAGCGCAGGCGGGCTGAAATCGAGGTCATTGGCCCCGTCAACAGGGCGATATGCTGGTGCCCCAGTTGCACGAGATGCGCGATAGCCAAACGTGCGCCGTGATCGGGATCGAACATGACGTTGAGTATGTCGGTATGTGGATCGGCATCCATGAACAGGACGGGCGTATCCGCACAGGTCTGACTAATGTGGGCAACTTCGTCCGATGAGAGCGGGACATTCACGATAACCCCGCTGACCCGCTGAGAAAGCAGGTCGTTAACGGCGTTATTGCAGGTGTTGACATCCGGGCGGCTCAGCATGGACATCACGATGTTAATACCTAACTGGCTGGCGGTACTCTTGATCGCTGCGGCGATTTGGGAAGGCGCGTGCAGTGAAAGATCGGTAGTAACGAGTCCCAGCGTAGTGATGGTTTTCCCTGCCAGCTGCTGTGCGACGCGGTTAGGTGTGTAGCTAAGCGCTGCCATCGCCTCTTCGACTTTACTGCGAGTGCGGGAGGAAACGTGAGGCGCCTGATTCAGCACGCGGGAAACCGTCTGATAGGAAACCCCAGCGTACTCGGCGACATCATTTAATGTTATGGGTTTCTGTTTCATAGCGGCTATTCCGAGCGTGATTCCATGCGTAAAAGAGCATCATCATAACAAATCGCGTGGGTAATCCGTAACAGGCGTATGTATTCCGGTGCAATCAACGCAGGCCGAAGAGAAACTGACGTTTGTACGCGTTTTTAGATGGTTGTAAAGTAAAACCGGGAGCAGGTGCTCCCGGTTTGGCGGATGGCTACTCGATGTTTACTGCTCGGACAACACAAACATGCCGTAAGGGTGAATTTGCAGATAGTAACTGTCGCCCGGATTCGGCTGAAGCTGGGTCGCGTTAACCTGCAACAGCATCGACTGTCCGTGCCAGTCCACCTGCACTTCGTACTGCGGCCCCATGTAGGCGACCTGCGTGATCGTGCAGCGCTGGCTTTCTTCGCCCTGATGGCTGAGCGTAATGGCTTCCGGGCGAATACCGACGGTCGATTCGCTTAATCCAGCAGCAAAGCCCTGCGGACGCGGAATGAGATAACCGTAGATGTTCACGCTGTCCGCCGTAAAGGTGGCAGGGAAGATATTGGCATCTCCCATAAAGCTGGCCATAAAGCGGGAAGCTGGCTGGCGATAGAGCTCCTGCGGTGCGCCCAACTGCATGATTTTGCCTTTGTTCATGACCAGAACCATGTCGGATACCGCAAAGGCTTCGCTCTGATCGTGCGTCACATACAGCGAGGTGATATTGAATTGCTGCTGAAGTTCGCGGATTTTCTCACGCATACTGCGGCGCAGGTTGGCGTCGAGGTTACTCAGCGGCTCATCGAACAGCAGGACTTTCGGTTTGAGGATTAGCGCACGCGCTAGCGCAACACGCTGTTGCTGTCCGCCGGAAATCTGGTCGACGTAGCGATCTTCAAACCCTTCCAGATCCACCAGCGCCAGCGCTTCTTTTACGCGCTGATTGATTTCCGCCTTTGGACGACCAAGCATTTTCAGGCCATAACCAATGTTTTCCCCCAGCGACATGTGTGGGAAGAGGGCGTAAGACTGGAACACCATGCAGATATCACGCTGTTGAATGGAGCGCTCGGTGACGTCTTCGCCGTCGATGAAAATCTGGCCTTCTGTCGGTTTTTCGAGACCGGCAACTGCACGGAGTACCGTGGTTTTACCGCAGCCAGATGGCCCCAGCAGCGTGACCATTTTTCCCTGTGGGATCGCCAGATTCAAATCATCAATGACGGTGTTGTTGCCGAAACGTTTAGTGACGTGCTTCAGTTCAACAAAGTTTTTTTCAGTATTCAAGGTAATCACTCCGCTTAGTCACTATTCTTGGCTTTTGAGCGGGAAACCCGCGCTTCACCGACCAGATAATCGAACAGGAAAATAATGGCCAGCATGACCACAATCAGGATGGAACCGTAGGCAATCGCCATACCGTATTCGCCGTCTTCCACGCGGTTAAGAATGTAAGACGTGGCGACGCGGGTATCTGGCGTAACCAGGAAGATAATGGCGCTGACGGTGGTAATAGCGCGCACGAAGCTGTAAATCAGCGCGGACAAAATGGCCGGACGCAGCAGCGGGAGCAGAATATAGAACACCGTTCGCATCGACCCCGCACGCAGGCTGAGCGACGCCTCATCGAGCGATTTATCCAACTGCCCCAGTCCGGCGATGCCAGCACGGATACCAACCGGCACGTTACGCATCACCATCGACATGATGACGATCACCGCCGTTCCCGTTAGGTAAACTGGTGCGCTGTTAAAGGCCAGAATATAAGACACGCCGGCAACGGTGCCCGGTACCGCAAAGCACAGCATGGTGGTGAACTCGATGGCTTTCTTGCCGTAGAACTGCTGACGTACCACGATGTAGGCGATAAGCAGCCCAAACAGTGCCGTAATCGGTGCCGCGATGCCCGCGAACAGCAGCGTATCCAGCAGGGAAGGCCAGGCGCCGTCGCTAAAGCCTTGTCCGAACAACTTGCTGAAGTTTGCCAACGTCAGGGTGTAATCCACGCCCCAGTTAACCGTAAAGCTGCCGTAGAAAATGCTGCCGTACAGCAGGACGTTAAAGGCAATCCAGACATAGAGCAGGATGCTGACGATCCACACCAGCGAAACAGGCAGCGGTTGCACATCACCCCGGTAGGATTTACCGGAAATCGTGACGTAGGAACGTTTGCCGATCCACAGATATTGCACGCAGAACACCGCCAGTGAGAACACCAGCAGGACAACGCCGAGCGTACTGGCTGACTGATAATCCAGCTGTGCGCCGGTGATGTAGAAGTAAATCTGGGTGGCGAGTACGTCGAAGTTACCGCCCAGCACCAGCGGGTTACTGAAATCGGCCAGCGACTGGACGATTACGATCAGGAACGAGTTAGCCAGCGCCGGTTTCAACAGGGGCAGGAAAACCCTTTGAAAGGTTTGATAGCGGTTGGCACGCAGCGTGTATGACGCCTCTTCCAGCGACGGATGAATCGTCTTCATCGCGCCTTCCAGAATCATGAACGACATCGGCGTAAAGGCGAGCACCTGTGCCAGCCAGATACCGGTAAAACCGTACAGCCAGTTGGTGTTCGTCAGGCCGAACCAGGCCACCATCAGCTCGGTGACATAACCGGAGCGACCCATCATCAGCGTGACACCTAACCCGACAACAAACGGCGGGGTAACGATAGGTAGAATGGAGAAAATGCGGCCGATAATCGCGGAGCGACGGGCGATGCGCGAAGTGTAAATGGCCAGCACCATACCGAAGAAGGTACAGCCGATACCAACGGCAACCGACAGCAGGAATGAGTTCCAGATCACGCGTAAAATGTGCGTCTGACCCAGAATCTGCATAAACGCGAGCGGCGCGAATTCCCCGCTGTCGTTGGTGAACATGGGAATAAAGATGGCGATGCTGGGGTAAAGAATAAACACGCCAATCAGCGCGATGATGCTGATGAGTGAGCCGATGACGAAGCGATCGCCACCCAGCCAGTCAAGCCTGGAGAGCGCCAGCGTAATAATCGCACTTAGGGCGACAAACAGGGCGATCGTGCCATAGCCCATTCCGCGCCCTTCGACCGTGGCACTGATGACCACGAAAAGCGCGCAGAACAGCGCGTAGGTGGCATCAAAACGGTGGCGACCGCGTTGTTCCCTGCCGGGCGTAAATAGCGGACGCGCCAGCAACCCCAGCGGGAGCAGGAACCAGAGCAGGCTGATATTCAGGCTGGACCAGCTGTAAGCGGCCAGCAGTTCATCGCGTGAGGCATCCAGCAGGCCGTAATCCAGGCTCCACGCTGGCAGCAGCAAAAATGTTGCCGCAATCAGCGCCAGCCACAGGAATATAGGATCCCGCTTAGGCGTCGGTGAAAGCGTTCGTGTGTGTGACATAAGGTTCCCTGGTGCTTTATAGCGTTGTTTTATAAGATTGAATCGTCACAGGTATTGGTTGGTGAATAATATTGAGTAATGGTTAATCAGCGATGCTGGGAGCACGGCGTTAAGCGAAATGTGAGCAAGCTGCCGCCGTGTTCCCGTTATTTTTCAATCAAAGTCAATAAATTGAGCTTATTGGCCCATTTTGACTTCGTTAACCCACTTGGAAATCAGGTCTTTACGCACGTCTGCCGCGCCGTATTTGTCCATGTCGTAGTTGATCAGTTTCAGATCCTGCAATTTCAGCGACAGCGGGGACGCTTCGGCGGTGGTATTGGTCAGAATCTGGTAGGACTGGCCTTTCTTCCAGGAGAGTTCTTGTGCTTCTTTCGACAGCGCCCAGTCAACGAACAGTTTGGCGTTATCCATATTGCGCGCGCCTTTCAGGATGCTGACGCCGCCAATTTCATAGCCGGTGCCTTCACACGGAGAGATCAGCGTCAGCGGGGCGCCTTTCTCTTTTTCCAGTGAGTAGTCGTGCAGGAAGCCGATGCCGATAGCGGTTTCGCCACGCGCGGCGTTACGTGCTGGGGCAATACCGGATTTGGTGTATTGCGACACGTTGGCATTCAGTTTTTTCAGGTAATCAAAGGCCTGATCCTGACCCCAAAGCTGAGAGAAGGTCGCCAGTGCGGTATAGGCCGTACCGGAGCTTTGTGGGTCGGCAATCTGGATTTCGCCTTTGTAGACCGGGTTGGTCAGATCTTTCCAGCACTGTGGAACCGGCAGATTTTTCTCTTTCAGGCGATCGGTATTGACGCCAAAACCGAGGATGCCGACGTAAACAGCGGACGAGTAGTTGCCTTTACGTTTAGCGGGATCGCGGAATTGCGGCATGATCTGATCGAGGTTTTTAGACTGATAGGGTTCCAGCAGATCCATTTCGCCAGCCTGAGATTGCGGATCCAGCGTGCCGCCGTACCAGACGTCAGCCTGCGGGTTTTTCTTCTCTGCATCGACTTTCGCCAGCGTGCTGCCGGAACCGTTGCGGATAAAGGAGGTTTTAACGTTGTGTTTTTCACCGAAGGCCTTGGCTTCTTCCTCGCAGAAGGCGTTGGTGGCGCTACAGTAAATGACCAGGCGCCCTTCGGCGCGTGCGGTGGTGGTGGTAACGGCAGCAACGGTCAGTCCAGCGGCGATGAGGGTAGTTAAGGTACTCAGTCTCATGATGTTTTCCTTCTCTTATTTAGTTATCGATGGTTATCGCTATTTTGATGTCATCAAACGTTCCCGGCGGCTGACACCTGCCATCAGCAGCGGCATCAATAACAGTCCGATGCAGGCTGAAGCCAACGCCAGCAGAGTAAAAAATCCCGACCATCCGTAGTGTTGCAGCACCTGTGCCAGCGGCCAGCCTGCCAGCGCCGCCCCCAGATAGGCGAACAACGCCAGAAAACCTGTCACCGTGCCTGCGGCATCCTTATGGCTGTATTCCGTCGCAGCCAGACCGATCAACATCTGTGGTCCAAAAACAAAAAAACCGATACTGAAGAAACAGGCCGCGAGCAGCGAATAGTGGTGAATCGGTGCCAGCCACAGCGCGGTCATGGTTAAAAACAGCCCGAGGGCAAACAGCAAAATCATCGGTGCGCGCTGACCACGAAACAGCAGGTCCGACCCCCAACCGGCAAACAGCGCCCCCAGCAATCCACCCAGTTCAAACAGCGACAGCGTGGCGTTCGCGCTGAGGAGGTTGAAACCGTGGCTCTCCGACAGCCAGATGTTTCCCCAGTCATTCAGTGCGATACGAATCAGGTACACCAGAATGTAGGAGAACCCGAGCAGCCAGATGGTACGGTTACGCAGAATCGCATCACGCAAAATCTGGCGCATCGGCATCGGCGGACTCTGCTGCTCCTGACGAATCTCCAGCGCATCGCGCCGCCACTGGCCGACACTGGGCAAACCTTGTTGCTGCGGTTTGTCGCACAACTGCCAGCACAACCACAGACCAATCACAATGCCGATGATGCCCGGCACCAGCAGCGCGGCCTGCCATCCCCATTCGGAGGCCAGATAGCCTGCGAGCAGGGGAACCGCTGCGCCGCCAATATTGATTGACGTATTCCAGCATCCCCACCAGAGACCGCGCTCATTGCGCGAATACCAACTGCTCAGCAGCCTGGCGCAAGGGGGCCAACCCCATCCCTGAAAGAATCCGTTCAGCGCCCAGACAATCAGTAACCCAGTGAGCGACTGGCAGTACATGAACAGAATGTTCAGCACCCCGGTGATCATCAGCCCGACACCCATAAACCAGCGCACCTGACTGCGATCGCACACGATGCCGGAAATAAACTTGGAGGCGCCGTAACAGAGATAAAACAGCGTCCCCAGCAGACCGATATCGCCTTTGCTTAGCCCTAATTCCAACTGCATCACCGGCATGACAAAGTTGATGCTTTTGCGCGTCAGGTAGAACGTGGCGTACCCGATGACCATTGAAATCAGCAACCGCGGCCGCCAGTAGCGATAGCGCTGGCTGATTTGTGTGGGTGAAAGCTGTCCCGTTGAGTCCTGTCCCGTAGAAAACATGGGTGCCTGCATGGGGTTCTCCGTCGCGTTGAGAGAAGAGTAGGGGGATGCGAATCAAAAAGGATGAGACAAGGTTTTAGGTGACTAGGAATAATTCCTAGCTAATCGTCTTTTTGTTTAAATTTTGTGGGCAGGTTAACAATTATGTGCGTGCCACGCGGCGTGGAGGATTCGCCATGGGTTGCGGCCTTCACCAGCCAATTGCCACCCAGCGCCTGAACGCGCTCCTCGATGCCCCGTAGGCCGAAACCGCCACTCGTGGGATTGGCCCTGTCTTTTTGTGCAATGCCCACGCCGTTATCAATGACGTCGAGCGTGATCATGTCATCCTGCTGCGAAAGCCGAACCATAATCTGCGTAGCGCTGGCGTGTTTGTTGATGTTATTCAGCAGTTCCTGCACCAGTCGGTAAAGAGTAAACACCACCACGTCATCATGCGGGGGCGTGGGGAGCTGATAATCCAGCTGAAACTGAATGCCGCGCGCTGCGAAGGCGAATTCATCCGCCAGATGATGCAACGCTTTATCCAGCACCATCTCATCCAGCACCGGTGGGCGTAGTTGGCGTAGCAGCTGGCGCGTGGTGTGGTGAATGCGTCGCGACAGCTCGCTGATTTGTCCGGCCGCGTGCTGGGCGGCATCGGCAGGCGCACTGTGTTTTACCAGCATGGCCTGAATCTGGATCGCGGTGATGTTTTGGCCGATGTCATCGTGCAGCTCGCGTGCGATGTCTTTGCGTACGGCCTCTTCGGTATGAATGATGCGCTCCATGAGCCGCCGCCGGGTTTTCAACTCCTGCTCCAACTGCTGGCGATAGCGCTGTAGCCGCTGTGCCAGCTGTTGCTGGCGGCTGATGGCGATCCCCAGCCCAATACCAAGCAGTGCCTGTGTGGAGAGAAAAAGCTCCAGTTCGCGCAGATCGTCGAACGCGCCGCTCACCTGACGCGTGACGGCAATCATCAGGCTGCCGAGTACGGCGGAGAGCACGCCGCCTTGCCAGCCGAATTTATACGCCATCACCACGTTGGGCAGAAAAACGAAGATCAGCAGCAGACGTTCCATCTCGGGTGTGAACGCCATTTGCAGGCACACGCCGATAGAAAAAAACAGCGAACACCAAATCAGCAGCGAGGTACGCAGCGGCGGATCGGGGATCTCCTGCGCCAGCAACGTCTGCAAGTGCTGCTGCTTGATGTATTCGTACAGCAGATAGATGAACGGAATCAGCAGGACGCCACCGGTAAACGTGGCCAGCAGCGTCTGCGTCAGCTGCGAATGCAGCCAGGGGCCAATGGCGATACCGTGCAGAATCGTATTGAGCGTCAGCGCCGTCAGTAATAGCAGCAGGCGTTGCCAGTAAAGCGTATGGCGATGCCAAATTTTGTGCGTGATGATGGCCGGAATCAGGCTGAGGAACGGGGAAAGCAGTAGCAGTGAACGCGTCATGAGCTGCTCGCTAATGAGCCAGCTCTGGATAGCGATTTCGGAAAGCAGTAAGGTCGGCCAGTATTTACGCGGCAGCAAAATCATCAGCGCCAGCCGTAACCCTTGGGGTAACAACAGCGCTGCCTGCTGGCCGTTGTTGCTTAAATAGAAACTGATGGTCCACAGCGCTAACCAGGTCAGGCTGTAGAAAAAGGCCAAAAACAGCGTCATACCGATGACGTGCAGACGGCGCATGGCCTATTTCCCTGCCAGCAGTTGGTGCTGGAGCGCAAAGTGCACCAGCTCTACCGTAGATTCACACTGCAATTTACTGAGAATGTTGGCGCGATGCACGTGAACGGTTTTATGGCTGAGTTCGAGCTGTTCAGCGATGCTTTTCACACTAATCCCGTTGATCAACAGGCTGAATATTTCCCGCTCGCGTGGGGTCAGCGCTAGCAGCTCCTTCGGTGGCTGCTGCTGATGGCGGATGGCGTGCAGAGCATCGGCACACAGATAAATGCCGCCGCTGCTGACTACGCGAACCGCCTGCACTAATTCTTCCGGGCCACAGCGCTTTGTGAGATAGCCGCCAGCCCCAGCGTCCAGCGCGCTTTGTACAAAGGCGGTCGTGTCGTAAATGCTCAAAATAATGGCGCGAAACTGAGGGCGCTGTTGACGAAGGCGAGTTAATAACGACAGGCCGCTTTCATCCGGCATGGCAATATCAATCACCGCAACATCAATGGGCTGTTTGAGGAGATGGGGCCACGCCTGCGCCGCAGAGGCATATTGCCCAACCACCTGAATGTCATTTTCTAATGCCAGAAGCTGTGCAAAGCCAGACCGTACAACGATGTGATCGTCAACCAAAGCCACATTAATCATGGTTTCGCCGTGTGAATCAGAAGTCATCAAAGTGTCATAATGCGGGGGAATCAAGGGGCGAGCAATAGTAGATAATTAAAATGGAATCGGCTTAACAAATTCACCATATTTATGGTTCGCATGGTGAAAAGCATATTGATAGAACGCGGAGTTATTTGACTCGCTTAATCGAGGGACATACTGTTTTTTTCTTTAAATCAATATATTGAGAAATCAATGTATTTACGATATCAGGGAATCAAAATGATGAAGACATGGCGTGTAGCGCTGGTGGCGGGAATGGTCGCGGCGGCGATGGCGTTGACCGCATGCGATAACGCAAGCAATTCTGCCAACCACATTAAAGTCGGTGTGATTAACGGCGCAGAACAGGACGTCGCCGACGTGGCGAAGAAAGTGGCAAAAGAAAAATATGGCCTTGATGTTGAACTGGTCGGGTTTAGCGGTTCGCTATTGCCTAACGAAGCGACGGATAAAAGCGATCTGGATGCGAACGTCTTTCAACACCGCCCTTTTCTGGAACAGCAAAATCGTGAACATGGTTATAAGCTGGTGGCGGTAGGGAATACCTTTGTTTTCCCGATGGCGGGTTATTCGAAGAAGATTAAAAATATCAGTGACCTGAAAGATGGCGATACTATCGCGATTCCTTTCGATCCCACTAATTTGGGGCGGGCACTGTTATTGCTGCAAAAAACCGGATTAATTACCCTGAAGCCTGACACGGGTTTATTGCCGACGGTGCTGGATATCATCACCAACCCGCACAACCTGCGTATTATGGAAGTAGAAGGGGCACAGCTGCCACGTTTATTAGACGATCCGCAAGTGACGGTGGCGATCATTAGCACGACCTATATTCAGCAAACGGGCTTAACGCCAACGAAAGACGGT
Organism: Pectobacterium sp. PL152; assembly: GCA_021907015.1. Lineage (GTDB taxonomy): Bacteria > Pseudomonadota > Gammaproteobacteria > Enterobacterales > Enterobacteriaceae > Pectobacterium. The sequence continues at coordinate 4,238,466 of CP091064.1, forward strand.
ATTTTTATTGAGGATAAAGAATCACCGTATGTGAATATCATCGTGACCCGTGAAAATAATAAAGAAGCGGAAAACGTCAAGAAATTTATTCAAGCCTACCAGTCTGACGAGGTGGAACAGGCTGCTAACCGTATTTTTAATGGTGGCGCAGTAAAAGGCTGGTAATGATAATAATTTGATGGTTATGACGCAGTCATCTTTATTAATGAGGTGGCTGCGAATTAATTAAATAAGAAACTATTTGCAAGGTTCTGTTTTTATTAAACTCGATTAATAAGCGTAATAAATTCTCTTATATACACTTTGTAATTGTCGATGGCGTGTTATTTATTTTGTTAATTAACACCTCAAATGACATTACTATTCACTAATTGTAAAAAGGAAAATTTATGGCTTATCCAACAACAAATCTTACTGGGATTATTGGTTTTGCAAAAGCGGCGAATGTTACCGGAGGAACAGGCGGTAAAGTTGTTACGGTAAATTCTCTGGCCGATTTTAAATCAGCCGTGAGCGGTTCCACAAAAACGATTGTGGTGCTGGGCGCATCGCTGAAAACATCTGCGTTGACCAAAGTGGTATTCGGCAGCAATAAAACCATCATCGGTTCTTTCGGTGGTGCCAACGTATTGACCAATATCCACCTGCGCGCAGATGCCAGTTCATCTAACGTTATTTTCCAGAATCTGGTTTTTAAACATGATGTTTCCATCAAGGATAATGACGATATCCAGCTGTATTTGAATTACGGTAAAGGATATTGGGTGGATCACTGCTCATGGCCTGGGCATACGTGGAGCGATAGCGACGGTAGCCTCGATAAGCTGATTTATATCGGTGAGAAAGCGGACTACGTCACGATCAGTAACTGCTTATTCTCAAACCATAAATATGGCTGCATCTTTGGTCATCCGGCAGATGACAATAATAGCGCCTACAATGGCTATCCGCGTTTGACCATCTGCCACAACTATTACGAAAATATTCAGGTTCGCGCACCAGGCCTGATGCGCTACGGTTATTTTCACGTATTTAACAACTACGTCAATAAATTCAATCTGGCCTTTACGGTTGCGCAGAATGCCAATGTTATTTCTGAACGCAACGTATTTGGCACTGGTGCGGAAAATAAAGGGATGGTTGACGATAAAGGCAATGGTTCAACCTTTACGGATAATGGCAGTTCACCGGCGGCTGTGGCAGTAAATCACCTGCCGCTAAATGGACGGCGTCATCTAACTATTCATACAGTCTGATGACCACGTCAGCGGCGAAATCCTGGGTGGTTCCTAATTCGGGTGCGCAAAATAGCTCCTGAAATTCCCATCATAATCATGGAACGTTTATTTTCATTCGTTCCTGAATATACAGTATTGTGAATTGATATTCATTAAATATTGAGTGCGTTACACCATGCCACTCGGCGGAAATAATAATGTCGAGTGGCGTGTTTATTTGAGTTATTTCGTCAAAAATTAAGCGTAATTAAGCGGCGATATCGTTTCTTGACTGTGGGAAAAATACCACTCGACCGTTTTCTTTATTAACTCTTCCGTCGCATCGACATAATGCTGGGGTGACGTTTTGACTTCCTGCTCCAGAATAAGAGGAAGCTCGGTGCAGCCCAGAATAATTTTCTCGACGCCAGCCTGCAACAGGCGATCTTTTACGGGGGACAGCATGCGATAGGCCCCGGCAATATCACCGGATTTATACGCGTAGATACTTTCCATTACCTGGTGTTGGTCTGCATCATTCGGCGTATAGCAATCAATATTATCGGTCATCAGGTTATCCTGATAAATTCTCGCTTTGACCGTCGCTGTCGTCGCTAACAGGCCGACGCGTGTGGTGTTGGCATGTTTAATCGCCTGACAGGTCACATCAATAATGCTGATCATTTCCGCACGGCACTGCTGTTTTAATTCATTAAACCAATAGTGCGCGGTATTACACGGGATAATGATGCATTCAGCGCCTGCATTTTCGAGAATTTTCATATATTGCAGCATTTTCTCCAGCGGTGATGCGCTGTGCTGAAGGATACATTGTGTTCTGTCAGGGATATCAGGAATAGACACCGCAATCATGGGAATATGGTCTTGATCCCGATACGCTGGCGTGTTTTTGATCAGTTTTTGCATCGCATCGACGGTAGCACCCGGCCCCATACCACCAAGAATTCCCACGAGACTGTTCATGCTGTTAACCCTGTAGCATTATGAAATTAAAAGAATAATCGCATACTGTCGGGCAATGTGAATTGCTAAATTCCCATCTCCTATGTAGGATTTGCATAACTATTGCCATCCCTATGCTTTTATTGGTTTTAACGGTGTATAGTGGGGAGTATCTTTATTGGCGATGCAGGTCGTTGGCAGAGATAGAACGTTGGCATAGGGAGCGAAAACATGACGCTGCGCGTTTTGAGTGAGGGGTGATGCTGAACAATATCGAAACCAAGTGGCTCTATGATTTTATCGTGCTGGAAGAACACCGGAGTTTTACGCTGGCGGCCGAGAAGCGAAATATCTCTCAATCCTCATTTAGCCGGCGTATTCAGGCGTTGGAAGCGGCGGTTGGGTTTGACATTTTTGACCGCAGCGCGTTGCCGCTGCAGCTCACCGAACAGGGCCGCGTGTTCCACGCCTATATCCGCAATACGCTGGACGATCTGGAATATCAGCTCAACAAGCTGCACGGTGGAGATAATTACAAAAATAAGATCACCATTGCGGCGGCGCATTCGCTGTCGGTCTTCATCATGCCGGAGCTGTTAAAAGACGTGCCGGATCCGCAGGAAAAAATCTTCTATGTGGAATCGATCGATGTGGATGAAGCGGTACTGAATCTCAAAGAAGGGCGCAGCGACTTCATTTTCTCATTCTACAATGAGGATCTGATGGGTGAGCCCTTTATGCACGAGAAGATATTGGAATCCCGGCTGTATCCGGTCTGCGCGTGTGATAGCGCGGGGAAGCCGCTGTTTGATGTAAGCGCCTCATCGGTGCCGTTGCTCAACTATACCGAGACGAGCTACATGGGGCGTCAGGTCAGCCGTTACTTATCCAGCGTCGATAGCGATAAGTTTACGGTCAACTTCGTCTCTTCGATGAGCGACTTGCTCAAACGCATGACGAAAAAGGGTTATGGCATTGCCTGGCTGCCGGACTATTCCATTCAGGAAGAGCTGAGAAATAAAGAGCTGACGATCCTGAGCATGGAAAATGCGGTGATCCGCATGGGGGTTTATCTGTATCGCCTTGATGCGCGGCTGAATGTGGCTTCTGAGAAATTCTGGCGCTACATGAAAGGGCTGTCATCGTCGTCTGGATTATAAACGTCGCGGTAGCGATGAGAGATAAAAAAATAGCGGCCCGCAGGCCGCTATGATCACATATTCACTTACCCAGCATTAGCTATTTTGCGTGGCCTGCTGAGGTTCTTTATAGGCGACAACCTCGTCGGCTACCTCTTCCTCATCATCATCGTGGATGTCTTTTTCCAGACTGGCCACCACGGCGGTAGAGATACTGTTACCGATGACGTTAGTTGCAGTACGGCCCATATCCAGGAACTGGTCGATACCGATAATCAGCAGGATACCGGCTTCTGGTAAGCTGAACATCGGCAGCGTAGCGGCAACTACCACGATGGAAGCACGCGCTACACCGGCCATCCCTTTACTGGTGATCATCAGCGTCAGCAGAATCAGGATTTGCTGGGTAATGCTCAGATCGATGTTGTAAGCCTGTGCGATAAACAGAATCGCAAAGGACTGGTACATCATGGAACCGTCAGGTTGAACGAATAACCGAGTGGCAGCACAAAGCTGGTGACTTTTTCGGCACGCCGAATTTGGTCAGCGCTTCCATGGTTTTCGGGTAAGCAGACTCACTGCTCGCCGTGGCGAAAGCCAACATGGTAGGTTCACGAATCAGCTTCGCCAGCGTAACGATGGCTTTGCCCAGGAACAGGTAGCCAACCAGGAACAGAACGCCCCACAATACGGCCAGGCCGAGGTAGAACTCACCGATCAGTTTACCGAAGTCGTAAAGCAGGCCCAGACCTTGCGTGGTAATCGCGGAAGCGATTGCGGCAAAGACAGCAATAGGAGCCAGCGCCATCACGTAATCGGTCACGCGGAACATCACTTTGGTCAGTTCTTCGATCATGGAAATGATCGTGGTCGCATGCTTGTTTTTGCCTTTGACATAAGCCAGAGCAGAACCGAAGAACAGTGAGAACACCAGAATTTGCAGAATTTCATTGTTCGCCATCGCTTCTACGATACTTTTCGGGAAGATATGGCTGATGAAGCTCTTAAGCGTAAACCCGTCCGTGTTCAGACCCGTAGCAACCTGTTGTACAGGAACCGGCAGATTCATGCCTGCGCCGGGTTGGAACAGGTTAGCGAAGACCATACCAATGAGCAGGGAAATGAACGATGCGCTGACAAACCAGATCATCGCTTTCATACCGATACGACCAACGGCAGAAGAATTTCCTCCCATGCTTGCCAGACCGGAAACCAGCGTAGCGAAGACCAGTGGCGCGATGATCATTTTAATCAGGCGCAGGAAGATATCGGTAACCATGTTGAAATAGGATGCAACTTCTTTTGCTCGACCGCCATCAAGATATTGATGGCAGGCCCAGCCGATTAATATCCCCAGGACGATAGCCAAGACTATCTGTACAAGTAACTTCTGCCTTTGCATATAAACCTCATGTTGATGAATTGATTCAGACAACACAATATTATTGCCGTGTGATGGTTGATGCTTTCCCTGAATACACCAAGCCCTCACCCGAATCTGTTATTGGGGTGTTGTGTCTGCCCGCCGATATTACAACGATTCTTGCTTTTTACATTTTTCTGCGGATTGTTATGTAATTGTGATCTTTGTCATGCGAAAAATGCATACCCATGTCGTGTGCAATGATAAATGGGGATGTGATACGCCAATCGGGTAAAACGATTTTTCTCATTAATTCATTATTAAACAATGGGTTGCTTTTTGTTTTTGCTGTTATCGCGGGTGGGCTAAGGTGTTGAATTAGTGTTGCTAATGATATGTACATACATCAATAAAACATATGGTGAATTACTTAAAGATTAAGTAAAAATAAAAGAACAATTAACGAAAAGTTTATATACACGCCATTTTATAAGAAAATTATTTTTTAATTATTTAAATCGTGACTTTTACTTTGTTTTTAATGGTTGATTTTTGTGTTGTTGATTTAACGTTTAATTATTGTTCTATGTGTTTCTATTTGTAAATTTATGGGCGTTTAGGGTGTTTAAAATGGTGTTTTTTTTTTTTAAACATATGTTACCGATGATTTGAGACCCCGCTGTTGGTTATTTCAGCGAAACAGATCGAGACTCACTTTATCGCGACACGCTTTTCCAGATGCTTTTCATCCGCTCTGCCGCCGTTTCGCACTCTCCCCGTTGCAGACAATCAAGAATCGCCAGATGCTCTGTAATCTGTTCTAGCCGCTTGGGATTGAAGGTTGGGCTGCTTTGCCGATATTCCACCAGACGCCGTAATTGATTGACCCGTTGCAGGCTATGGTGGGCGAAACGGTTGCCGCTACAGGCGAGTAGCGTTTCATGAAAGTGTGTATTGGCATCGAACATTTCATGGGGGTGAGCGTCAGGTAACCCCATTGAGAATGTCTTCCTGCTGCTTACGGCAGGCGTCCAGCGTGTGCTGATCGATATGAAACTGCGGCGACAGCAGGCTGATCGGCTCGACCAGCAGACGGAAGGTAAAACTTTCCTCATAGGCGGCGACGGAATCGATAATCGGCGTGGTTCGCCAGCCCTGGCCAGTGCGAAACTCCAGCCAGCCTTCCTGCTGAATCCGCGTCAGAACGTTACGCAGCACGGAACGGGACACCTGACATTCCCGCATCAGATCCACTTCTGAAAACTGCTCTGGCAACCGGCGCGCGAGACGCATATCGACAATCTTCTGGTAGAGCGGGTCTTCGCTACTGGTGGCTAACTCCGCGACCAGATGACCCAATTCATGGGCCGGACGGTCAAGATAAAACCCCGATTACGGTGGTAATGCAGCATGCCTTTTCCGTCAGATACAGCAGCGCGGCCTTGACCGGCGTGCGTGAGGCATTCAGCACCTGCGCCAGCGACGATTCGATCAGATGTGCGCCAGGGGCAGTTGCTCGCGGCGAATATAGGCGACAATCTGCCTGACAATCCTTGTCTGTAGGGGAGTTAAAGCCATCGCTATCCTGCTATGTCATTTAAGGGTGTTACGGGGGCGTTATGTTCTGGTCAGCATGATTCGCTTGCCTGCAAAGCATGCTCCGGCTGGGCCGGAGCAATCCTGAGTTACTGGTGATAGAACGGAAACGCGCCGAAGACAATACCACCGACCAGCAGCGACAGGCTGACAAAATCGCCCATTTGATGGCAAAGCGTTGATGATCGCCGATGTCCACTTTTGCCAGACTGACAAGCAGGTAGAGTGACGGTACCAGCGGGCTGAGCAGGTGGAACGGCTGGCCGACAATCGACGCCCGGGCGATCTCCTCTGGGTGATACCATAGTTGACTGCCGTCTGTGCGATAACCGGTAAGATTCCGAAATAGAACGCATCGTTGGACATCAAAAAAGTAAACGGCAGGCTAATGAGCGCGGTGAACACCGCAAGATACGGGCCGAAGCTCTCTGGTATCACCTGCAACAGGCTTTTCGCCATGGCATCTACCATTCCCGTGCCGGATAAAATTCCGGTAAAAAATCCCGGCGGCGAAAATGAGCGAGGTTACCGCTAACACGTTAGCGGCGTGGGAACCGATCCGCGCCTTTTGCTCTTCCAGCTTGGGGTAGTTGAGCATAACGGCGATGGCGAAGCCGAGCATAAACAGCACCTGAATCGGCAGAAGACCGATTACCAAAAATACCAGAAGCAGGGGTGGTCAGAATAAAGTTAGGCCAGAACATCTTAGGGCGGCGATTGGCGTGGCTTTCTTCATCGCTACCGTTACCGAGATTGATCGAGGCATTCTGGAAGTCACTGATATCAATGATCCCCAATCGTTTACGCTCTTGTAGCCCCAAAAACACCGCCACGCCGACCAGCGTAAGGCTGGCTAGAATAATCGCCGGAAGCATGGGGAGGAAAACGTCCAACGCATCAACGCGCAATGCGGCGGCGGCGCGTGCCGTGGGGCCGCCCCAGGGGAAAGATTCATCACACCGCTGGCGATGTTCACCAGGCAAGTCAACCCCAGCACGCTCATACCCAACCGCTGATAGAGCGGCAGAAATGCGGCAATCGCGATCATGTAGGTCGTTGTACTGTCTCCGTCCAGCGCGACCATTAATGTTAATACGGCGGTGCCGACCAACACCTTCAGCGGGTCGCCTTTAACCAGACGGAGAATGAAACGTACCAGCGGATCGAACAGCCCCGCGTCGATCATGATGCCGAAGTAGAGAATAGAGAACGTCAGCATAACGCCCGTTGGTGCCAGCGTTTTGATGCCGTCAAGCATCATCGCTCCCAGACCCTGATAGAAACCTGCCGCCAGCGCAAACAGCGTAGGGACAAGAATCAGCGCGATAAGCGCAGACATTCGTTTGGTCATGATCAGGTACATAAAGCAGATGACCATAGAAAAACCGAGAATAGTGAGCACAGTGAATCTCCTGTTTTTATTATTTTCCGAATAGCTTACTGCCTTTCTTGTCGGCAAATTTAGGGTGCCAAAAGCCGTGCGGTTTTTGCATAACCGCATATAGAAAGGGATAGGAACGGGTTATTTCCCAGCGTCAGAGACGTTCAGAGGAAATACGGATAAAAGGAGGAATTAGCTTCCGGGGTCGATACGAACAATAAACGACAGGTAATGATGGCGAGACAAGGTAACGGTAATCGGCAACATAAACGACCTCGATGCGAGCGATAATAATATTCCTTTTATCCCCATCAGCTGACATCTAACCGTTTGTTTGGCATGACGTTAAGCGGCGAATCGTCATGGCTGGTAGGGGCTCTTTTGTTAAAAACAAATTAAATCATTGTAAAATGAAACGCAAATTGCGCTAAATTGGAATAAAAACAATTGAACGGGAGAGGGACTACGATGACCAACATAATTTTAAAAATAAACAGCGATGTGAAAATTTAATGGCTGCGTAGAAATTTATTATCGATTAACAGAAATTCATCCGCTTTCATTAATAAATATTTACAAGATGAGGTGAGGAATAAAGATATTATCGGAGAGAGGAGTTAAACGTTGTCTAAACCAGCATGTATTTTCTGGACGATATGTATTTTCTCAATCACATGTCTTGTCTGGGCGCTATGTATTTCCTAAGCCGCCACGGCCTGTGCTCAATGACCTTTACTTAATGGCTCGTATTCGCGGCGGCTTAGGCAGGGGGATTAGTTGACGTTTTCTGCGGTAGTACGCAGCCGATCTTTCAACTGACTGTATTCCTGCTGTACGTAGTTCTCCGCCGCGTGTTGATCGTCAATTGCCTCCAGCTTAACAGCGCAGTGTTTGTATTCCGGCGTTTTAGAAACCGGATCGAGATGATCCAACGTCAGTTCATTACAGGCACCGATCCACCACTGGTAAGTCATGTAAACGGCACCTTTATTAATGCGCTCGCTGACGGCCACGCGAGAGATAACCTTACCGCGTCGCGACGAGATCCAGGCCAACTGCTGATCGCGGATGCCTAAACGTTCAGCGTCGTATGGGCTAACCTGCACGTAGCCGGGTTCATCCGCCAGCGTTTGTAATGCCGTGCAGTTGCCTGTCATGGAGCGGCAGGAATAGTGGCCGACTTCGCGCACGGTGCACAAGACCAGCGGATAATCCTCATCCACCAGCTCCATCGGCGGTCGCCACTCGGCCGTCATGAGCAGACCTTTCCCGCCGGGACGATCGAAGTGATTACCCGCATACAGCCACGGTGTTCCGGGGCTGTCCTCCGTTGGGCACGGCCAGGGCACATAGCCCAGTCCCGCCATTTTCTCGTAGGTCGCACCGTAATACAGCGGGCAGAGTGCTCGCAGTTCGTCCCAGATCTCCTGCGTGTTGCGATAGTGCATTGGATAGCCGAGCGCCGTTGCCATCAGGCTGATGATTTCCCAGTCGGGTTTCACATCGCCCTGTGGTTCCACCGCTTTATAAAAGCGCTGGAATCCTCGGTCGGCCGCGGTATAAACCCCTTCGTGTTCGCCCCAGGACGTTGCAGGTAAAATCACATCGGCAATCGCAGCGGTCTTGGTCATGAAGATGTCCTGCACGATCAACAATTCCAGCTCGTTGAAGGCATCACGCAGCATCGACAGGTCTGGCTCGGTTTGCAGCGGATCTTCACCCATTACATAGTTAGCCTTGATTTTTCCTTCCTGTATTTTGTGCGGAAGATCGGTCAGCGAGTAGCCTACTTTATCAGAGAGTTCAGGCACGCCCCAGGCATCGGCAAATTTCGCCAGCACCGCTTTATCTGTGACTTTTTGATAACCGGGGAACATATTGGGCAGCGCGCCCATATCGCAGGCGCCCTGCACATTGTTTTGTCCACGTACCGGCCCTACGCCGACGTTCGGACGCCCCAGATTGCCGGTCAGCAGCGCCAGACCGGACAGCCCTTTGACCACATCACGCCTTGCCCCCATTGCGTCACGCCCATTCCCCCATAGAATGGTGGCGGACGGCGCGGCGGCATAGATCCGCATCGCGTCTCGAATCAATTTCGGCGACAGGCCGGTGATGTCGGCAACATATTCCGGCGTATATTTCGCGACGATTTGGCTGAATTCCTCGAAGCCTTCGGTATGGCGGGCAACGTAAGCCTTATCGTAGTGGCCTTCGTTAATCAGGACGTTGGCGAACGCGTTGACCAACGCCATATTGGAGCCATTTTTCAACGGCAGCCACAGATCGGCGATGCGGGCGGTTTCAATATGGCGGGGATCGCACACGATGATTTTTGCCCCGCGTGCTTTGGCTTTCAGGATCCGGCGCGCCACGATAGGGTGTGAGTCGGCGGCGTTGTAGCCGAAAATCAGGATGCAGTCGGTCTTTTCAATTTCACAGATGGAATTACTCATTGCGCCGTTGCCCAGCGTAACTTGCAATCCGGCGACCGAAGGGCCGTGGCAGAGTCGGGCGCAGCAATCGACGTTATTATTCCCGGTGACTGCCCGGGCGAATTTCTGCATCACGTAATTGGTTTCATTACCGGGGCCGCGTGACGATCCCGTGTGCATAATCGACTCGGCGCCGTACTTCTCTTTAATCGCTTTTAATCGCGAGCTGGCAAAATCGATAGCCTCATCCCAGGATACCGCTTCAAAGGGAGCGCCTTTCTGACGTCGGATCAGCGGCTGTTTTAAACGCGGCGTCAGAATTTTCGTGTCATTAAGAAAATCCCAGCCGTAATAGCCTTTCAGGCACAGTTCACCTTCGTTGGTGACGCCGTTTGCCCCTTCTGCACCAACCACTTTGCCGTTCTCTACCAGCAGGTTAATTTTGCAGCCTGACCCGCAATACGGACAGACGGTAAGCACTTTCTGCATGATTATTCTCCAAAGCCGAGTCTTGGATCGTAAGAACTGCATTCCTATGGCAGGCTGTTGATGCAGTCATTTAACCTTCGATAATCACCGATAAAGAAAATTAATTTACTGATCGTGGTCATGCTCAGGGCGATGACAAACCAGCCTAACGTGTTGAGCGCTGCGACCTTTTTCCATAGGACATTCGTCTGGAAAATAACGTGACTACGTATTCCTCCTCTTTATCCGTTAATGCCTATACTGTTTTTGACGATATTAACTCTACATGCCACCGATTTGGCTGTGGTAGTGACGCCTATCGGCCGTTTAAAACCATGGAGACAGGCATCTCAAGGAAGATAACACATTCTATTCGTTAGCATTTAGTGTGACTTCCCATTTGATGGGTAATGAATCAGGGAATTCCAGAACGTCTGTGAGATCGCGTGGGATAAGGGCGCGAGACAACGGACGGCACCGTCATGAGTAAAAAGTAAATACTTTTCCGACAGAGCGTGCGGGCGGGAAATATTTGTTAACGTCGCGGAGTGCATTATGGAATTTCTAAGAAATATCAGCATAAAAATAATGGTGCTGGTCGTAGTGGCTTCCCTGCTAGTGGCGTGGGGAGTGGCATCAGGATTCAGTCTTTATTCGCTTTATCAGGTCACCAATTTGCTTGATAAAAGTGAGACTCAGCGCAAAACGTATTCCCATCTGGTCTATGGAACCGATCAATATTTTCGCGCTGTAACTCGCATGGAAAGAGCGATGTATTATTTGCAGAGTAACGAGCCCGAAAACACCAAGAATACGTTGGAAATGGCACAGGTTGCGCTCAAAAATACCAAAGACTCGCTGGAGAAATTCCAGGCAGCAGAGCACGTTGGCGTCGATCAGGCAACGGTTGATGCGGTAAAAAGACGTGGAGCACCCTGATCGCTACTGCGCTCGACCCGATGAATGCGGCGCTACAGCGTAATGATTACGAAGGATTCCGACAGATATTTCGCTCTGTTTATCCGCCGATTAGTCTGACGTTTGGCGAAGACGTTAAACGCTATTCGGACAGCATTACCGCTTCCTCATTGATTCCAGCTGTGAATGAACATAATACCCAAAACCGTAATTCGTTAATTGCCGTGATGGTGATTGGCCTCATCGTGTTGATTTTCACTGAATACTATTTGAGGAACTATCTGGTTATTCCTATTTCAGTGCTCAAGTCTCATTTGGCACAGTTGACGGCGGGGCGTTTAGGCTGTGAGCTGGCGGAATTTGGCAGGAACTGTGCAGGCCGGCTGATTCCCGATATCAAGACGTTGCAGAAAAGTTTGCGTGATACGGTAACGGTCATCCGGCAGAGCACGACGGAAATCAATAATGGGACATCGAGTATCAAGAATGGTAACGATGACCTCTCCAGCCGTACGGAGCAGCAGGCGGCGGCATTACAGCAGACGGCTGCCAGTATGGAAGAGATCAGTTCCACGGTACGGCAAACCACCGAGCACGTTCATCAGGCGCGTAAGCTGGCGCAGGACGCGGCCAACATGGCGGAAAAAGGTGGGAATATCAGCACTAATGTGATGACAACGATGGATGGTATTAGCGCCAGTTCCCGACAAATTTCCGATATCACCTCGGTCATTAACAGCATCGCGTTCCAGACCAACATTTTGGCGCTGAACGCGGCGGTTGAAGCGGCGCGTGCGGGAGAGCAAGGGCGGGGTTTTGCTGTGGTGGCGGGGGAAGTTCGCACGCTGGCACAGCGCAGCGCAGGCGGCAAAAGAGATTGAATCGCTGATTGCAGAATCCGTATCGCGGGTGGAAAACGGTGCGGGGTTGGTGAAACAATCAGGTGAAGCTATGACGGCAATTATTGCTTCTATTGCGCATGTTAATGAGTTGATTGGCGAAATTTCGGCAGCAACGGATGAGCAAACGCGGGGTATTACGCAGATTAGTCAGGCGGTGCACGAAATGGATAGCGTCACGCAGCAGAATGCGTCGTTGGTGACGCAATCGGCAGAGGCCGCCGCCCGCCTGGATGAACAAACCAGCGAACTTTCCGCCGTAGTTGATGTGTTCGATCTGGATTCTGATTGCGATCCGGCAACGTCTTTCTCCCGCCCGGCGGTCTCTGCCCCTGTTCCTCGCGCGGTTAGGCAGAGCACCACGCCGCTGTTGTCAGCACATAGTCGTAATAGTGGGGGATGGGAAAAATTTTGATTCGACATGGGAGAAACGTGTGACAGAACGTGCACATGTGAGGTGACGTGAAAACGAGATAAGCCATGAGGCTGGCGACGGCCGGGCGGAAAGGCGTCCGCCGGGTTTTGTTAGTCTCTGGTTATTGTCTGAATACCACGGTGGCTTAATGCGAGTGGCAGTCGCCCCAAAGTCGTGGTGAAACGCGTTAACTGTGATGCAGGTAATGCCTTGGATTACAGAGGAAAAGGGCATTTTTCTCTGTAAATCTGACTGTGGTAGTGTAAAGAAATACCATATTGAGACGAAAGTCTCTAGCGTAAGAGTGGTTTTATTAACTTGTGGCATGTTTATTGCTTTGTTTATTGTGGGCGGGTTTTGTCGTTTTGCGATCAAAATACCGTATTTTCTGGGGTTATGAGAGAAAAGTGGTTTTTTTGAGCGATAAGTCATTTTGAAATTATTTGTTACATACTAAAGTCTTTATTGCTTATATTTTCGTGACGTAAATCAAGACAGATGGCGGCTTCAAAGTGATAATAAGAATAAATATCATTTGTGCTTCATTACACGCTTATGTCTATCTGGCAAAAAACGCTTCTGTTGCTGTGTTGGCTGTTGAGTTGTTCAGTGGCAGTTGCCGCGACCGATTACGCTTCATTCATTCAGGATATCGAAACCCGGCTGGATAAAACGGCTCAGCTCTATGAGCAGCAAAAGCCGGATGATGCCCGCACTGAAGTTCAGATGGCCTATTTCGAGGTGTTTGAAAACCTTGAAGGCCCTATCCGCATCAACCTTTCCGCGCAAAAAAGCTATCAGCTAGAGGCCACGTTCGGTGAAATTCGCCGCATGATTGGCGAAGGAAGCCGCAGGCCGAGGTACAGGCAAAAATTTCATGGCTGAAGGGTGAACTGGATGCCGTTCTGCCCGTGCTCTCAGAAGGCCACAAGCTGGTTGCACAGGAGCAGCACGGTGCCTATGACAACACTGATATCGCACCGTACTGGCAGCAGAGTTTTAAAATCATCGATGACCAGCTCGCGCGGGCCGTGACGGAATATCAGGCCGGTGATTACAAAAAGGCCAGCCAGAGCGTGCAGCAGGCTCACTATCAGGGGTTTAAAAACTCTGAAATGGAGATGTCGGTCAGACAAAATCGCTCGGCACAGCAGGCCGCTTCCATTAATCAACAATTCTCCGCGCTGATTGCGTTAGCCGGCCAGCCCGACCAACTGACAGACGTCGCCTATCGGGTAACCACGCTGTTACAGGACATCGAAGATGTCTTACCGGGATTACCGACTACGCGCGACAGCCAGCAGGCGACGGCAACGCCTGCCGCGAACGCCGATACGGGTGCCGTACCGGATGCCAACTGGGCGAAAATTTCTGATGATATAAATCAGGCCATTGCTGCCGCGATTGCGCAGTACCGTCAGGGGCACGTCAAACCTGCCATCATGGCGGTGCAGGACACCTATTTCGATCTGTTTGAAGCCACTGGCATGGAGAACAAAATTGGTTCTCGCGATGCGGCGTTTAAATCTACGCTGGAAGGCTATTTCACTCGTCTGGTGAGCCTGATGAACGCCAAACAGCCTGCGGAACAGCTGCAAGGGCAGGCCGAGGCGTTACAGCAGGAGCTGGCGAAGGCAGTCACCATGCTGGGCGACGGCGGTGAAACGCACTGGAGCCTGTTGATCTACAGCCTGCTGATTATTGTGCGCGAAGGCCTGGAAGCCTTACTGATTGTGGCGGCAATCGTGGCCTATCTGGTGAAAAACAACCAGCAGGACAAGCTGCCGCTGATTCGCCAGTCGGTTTATGTCGCGCTGCTGTGTAGCGTGATTACCGCCGTCATCTTCCAACTTGTGTTCACCAATTCCGGTGCCAGCCGTGAGTTGCTGGAAGGTATTACGATGCTGATCGCCGTGGTGATGCTGTTCTTCATGAGCTACTGGCTGTTGTCCAAAGTTGAGGCGCGACACTGGAAGGCCTATCTGGAAGGCAAGCTGTCCCATTCGCTGAGCAGCGGTTCCATGATCGGCCTGTGGCTGACCAGCTTTCTGGCGGTGTACCGCGAAGGCGCGGAAACGGTGCTGTTCTATTACGCGCTGGTCGGTGATGCCAGCAACATGGCGGGGCACCTCTCCATTCTGGCCGGGTTTGCCATCGGCTGTGTGATTCTGCTTATCGCTTATCTCGTGATGCGCTACACCATTGTCAAACTGCCGCTTAAGCCATTTTCATGTTTACCGGCTGCTTTATGTACCTGATGGCGTTTGTGTTTGCGGGTAAGGGCGTGTTGGAACTGATCGAAGGCAAACTGTTTGAGCCGACGCTGCTGACCAGTGTCCCGGAAATCAGCGGGTTGGGTATTTATCCTTATGTGGAAACGCTGATTCCACAAGGCGTGCTGGTTGTCGCGGCGTTCATTGCCCTGTGGGTAATGCGGCGCAGGGCGTCTGCCGTCTGATAAAGAAAGTATTCGGCGTCAATTTAATACTGAAAGCAATAAGAGCAGCAAATAACCATAACAACCCCAATCGCTTAGCGAATTAAGCGAAGAGGGACGACTGAGATGAGGATGGGTTTGATGAATATGCAAAAAAGTCTGATCGCGGGTGCCGTTATTGCCGGTATTTTCACCGCGCCTGCCGCGCTGGCGTTTAAAGAATATCCAGCGGGTGAGCCGGTTTCCATGAACGAAATGGAAATTGCTGCTGTTTATCTGCAGCCTATCGACATGGAACCGCGTGGGATGGGCCTGCCTGCTGCGAAGGCGGATATCCATCTGGAAGCCGATATTCACGCTGCTGAAGGCAACAAAAACGGCTTCGGCGCTGGTGAATGGATGCCGTTCCTGACCATTGCTTACACCCTGACCAACACCGATACCGGGGCCAAGCAGGAAGGTACCTTCATGCCAATGGTTGCCAGCGATGGCCCGCACTACGGCGCGAACATCAAAATGATGGGCGTGGGTAACTACAAAGTGACTTATCACATCGATCCGCCATCAAAAGCCGGTATGCACCGTCACACCGATGGTGAAACGGGCGTAGGCCGCTGGTGGAAACCGTTTGATGTCAGCTTTGACTTCAAATACGTCGGCTTAGAATAAGATCTTCTGTCCGCGATGTTCTGTCGCGGTCATGTTCACGCCTCTGCGGGGATGTTATCGCTGCCCGCAGAGGCGGTGATTTTTCGGTTAGGGCACGGGTGCCACCAGACATCACACTCAACCGACGCACATGCAACTTGAAGTATGACGAGGAAATATGAGTTATTTCTTTATCGCGACACTTCAATCCTTCCTGCCGATAGCGCTATTGCTGGGATTGAACTGGAGCCATCGTTCTACGCCGACAATCAGGCCGCTTAGCTGGATCACGCTGCTGGCGCTATTCGCCGGTACGTTTATTGGCGTGCATTTTCCTAACGGGCAGGCGTTTTTGCTGGGGTTTACGGCGCTTCAGGCGCTTGCCTTGATCCTGTTTCTGGTCTGTCAGTGTTTTTCCCACCTGCGTCTTGGCTATCTGTGGCAGGCGCTTCTGGTGGCCGGTTCGGCGGTGCATTGGGGCAACGATCCCAATTTGACCGCGCTGACGACCACCCATGTGGTGAATACCGATCTGCTGCTGAATTTCAGCGCCGTGGTGCTGGCATTTGGCTGGCTGGTGTTCTGTGCCGCACTGTGCGGCATGATTGTGCGCCGCATTCGTTTACTGCGTTGGCCGCTTCTTGCGCTGTTAGTCGCACTGCTACTGCTACCGATCAGCGGTAATTTACTGCTGCTGTTGATGAAATTACAGGTGCTGGGGCTCACCAAGCCGCGCCTGAGCTACGTGGCGCATGTTACCAACAGCGCGTATTTATTAAATTACCTCAGTGCATTGTTCATGGCTGTGTTGGCCGTGGGGCTGGTCTGGCCGCTGTTGCATGCGCGCCGTCAGATGCTGGCTGAACATGAAGCGATTGAAAAGCGTAAGGCGACGGCCGGTTATCGCACAGTACGCCGCACGCTGGTGGCAACGGTCACGGCGCTGTTGGTGGTGGTGTTGGCTCAGCTCTATTGGGACAAGGTTGCGTCACAGCCGCCTCGTCTGTCGGAAGCACAGCCGGTGACGCTGGCGGCGGATGGCAAAGTACATATTCCGATTGAACAGGTACGTGATGGCAAGCTGCATCGCTTCGTGTGGATTGCTGATGACGGCAAGGCCGTGCGCTTTTTCATCATTAACCGCTATCCCGATCGCCTGCGCCTGGGGGTGGTGTTTGATGCCTGCCTGCTGTGCGGCGATCAGGGCTATGTGATGGAAGGTAATCAGGTCATTTGTGTTGCCTGCGGGGTGCATATTTTCATTCCTTCTATCGGCAAGGCGGGCGGCTGTAATCCGGTGCCGATTGAAGGGTGGAGCAACGACGATAATGAACTGGTGATTGGGCGCGCGTCACTGGCGGCAGGCACGAACTACTTCTCGACGGTGGTATCGATGGACGTCATCGATCCGGTTGATGGTTCAAAACTGACCAACGTGAACGCGGAGCATAAATATCGCTACGGCGGTAAAACATACTTCTTCTCGTCGGAGGCCAACTATAACCGCTTCCGCGAAAGTCCCGCGAAATTTGCCACAGCCAAAGCAGCGGCAACTGGCGAGCAGGCTGAGGGGGAATAATCATGCTGTGGCGACTGTTACGTCAGTCCTGGCGCAGAAATATTCGGCGTAAATCGCTGGCGGTGCTGACCGTATTTTTGGCGGCGGGGTTGATCTCCGCGCTGCTGGCGGTATCCATCGACATCGGCGACAAAATGGCTCGCGAACTGAAGTCCTACGGCGCGAATATTCTGATTGAGCCCGCGGGGCAAGCGGCGCTGCCTGCGTTGTTTGGCGAACGCAGTAATCCGCTGGAAGGGCAAGACTTCCTCGACGAAGCCGAGTTGCCGAATATCAAAGATATCTTCTGGCGCAATAACATTGTCGGGTTTGCGCCGCTGTTGAGCGGTGATGTTGAGATCAACGGACAGCCGGTTGCGGTGCTGGGCACCTTCTTTTCTCAGCCTGTCTCCGTGCCGGACGAAGAGGACTACCGCACGGGACAAATGACCGTTAGCCCTTACTGGCAGGTGGCAGGACAGTGGCCGCAGGAACCGGTGACGGTGGAAAACGTGGCGCAGACGCTGGTGGGAAAACAGCTGGCGGCGCAAACGGGCTGGAAAGTCGGCGATAAACTCGCGCTGCACGGCGCAAAAGGGGACGCAACGGTAGAGGTAAGCGGCATTCTGAGCAGCGGGGGTGATGAAGAAAGCCGTTTGGTCATGCCGCTGGCAACAGTGCAATCGCTGCTGGGGCTGACTGGTAAAATTCAGGCGATTCGTGTGTCGGCGTTAACCGTGCCGGAAAACGAACTGTCGCGGCGGGCGCGGGAAAATCTGGAAGCACTGAATGCCGAAGAGTATGACCTCTGGTACTGCACCGCATATGTCTCTTCGATTGCACACCAGTTGGAAGAAGCCATTTCTGGCTCGGTGGTGCGCCCCATCTGGCAGGTCGCCGCTTCGGAAGGGGTAGTGATCGACAAGATCCAACTGCTTCTGGCGGTGGTGACCTTCGCGGCACTGGTCGCTTCTGCAATGGGAATTGCCTCGCTGATGACCAGCACGATTATGGAGCGTGCCAAAGAGATCGGGCTGATGAAAGCGCTGGGTGCTCGCCAGTGGCAGATCATGCTGCTGTTTTATCTCGAAGCGGCACTGAGCGGGCTGGCCGGCGGAATCGCGGGCTGCGTCGCAGGCTGGGGGCTGGCGAAAGCCATTGGCCTGATGCTGTTTGGCGTACCGTTGAGTTTCGCGTGGATCGTGATTCCCTGCGTACTGGTGATCTCGGTGTTGATTGCCATTATCGGAACGTGGTTCCCGGCGCGCCGGATTGCCGGACTGTACCCGGTGGAGGTGCTGTATGGACGCTAATAGCTGGATGAACAGCATGTTCTGGCGGCTGGTGTTCCGCGCGCTGCGGTTGCGTATGCAGCGCGTCAGCGTGGTGTTCGCGGCGCTGATGGTTGGGGCGGCGATTGTGACGGCAATGTCCGCCGTCTATTTCGATATTAACGCCAAGATGAGTCAGGAACTGCGTACCTTCGGCGCGAATTTTTATATCGGCCCGGCGCGGGGTAATACGATCCCACAGAGTACGTTTCAGCCGATTATCGACAACGCACCGGCTGGGTTAATCAATGCATCCAGCCCTTATCTGTACGGCATGGCGCGTACGGAGCTGGAGAAAGTGGTGCTGATGGGCGTGTGGTTCGAGTCGCTGCGGCAGTTGGCACCGTACTGGCAGGTCACCGGTAACTGGATTGGCGTGAGCTTCGACGATCGTAACGCGATGATCGGGGTGAAGCTGGCGCAGCGCCTGAACGTTAACGTCGGCGACAGTATCACGCTGGTGGGCGACGGCGGGAAGCAGCGATTGCAGATCAAAGGCATCGTGGAATCCGGCGATGCGACGGACAACATGCTGATCGTCAATCTGGAGCTGGCGCAAAAGTGGCTGGATAAAGAAGGCGCGATCAGTAATGCGCTGCTGAGCGTCAGCAACGATCTGGGACAGGTCGATCGCTTCGCCGCCCAGCTCCAGCAGCAGTATCCGCAACTGGAGATCCGCCCGATCCTGAAAGTGTCGGCGTCGGAAGGTCAAGTGCTGAACAAAATCAAAGGGCTGATGGGGCTGGTATCGGCGGTGATCCTGGTGCTGTCTTCACTGTGTGTCAACACCACGCTGATGGCGATTGTCGGGGAACGCGCGCGCGAATTTGCGCTACAGAAAGCGCTGGGCGCGAGCGGACGAGACATTATTCGGCAGATGCTGGCGGAAACTGGCATCATCGCGCTGGCGGCCGTGGTGTGTGGTTCGCTGCTGGGTTATCTGCTGGCACAGGTGCTGGGGCTGGCCGTCTTCAACGCGACGATTTCCCTGCGTTTGCCCGTGTTTCCGCTCACGCTGGGGCTATCCTTGCTGGTTGCTGCGGTAGCGGCGGTGGTTCCTACCCGGCGGGCGATTTATGTTGAACCGGCCAAAGTCTTGAAAGGAGAGTAGGTCGATGTCTGTAGAGGTGAACGTGCAGGAAAGGGCACAGACCGCGGAGGCGGTGATTGAAACTCGCCAGCTCTATAAACGCTTTGGTCAGGTTACCGCGCTGGAGAACATCAATATCCGCATCGCGCGCGGCGAGTTTGTCGCCATCATGGGCGCGTCCGGCTCGGGTAAAACCACGCTGATGAATATTCTTACCTGTTTGGATACGGTGAGCGAAGGGCAGGTCTTGCTGGATGGCGTTGACGCGGCTGCATTGGACGAGGAAGGACGGCGTCAGTTTCGTGCTGATAAGATTGGGTTGGTCTTTCAGCAGTTCCACCTGATTCCGTTTTTGACCGCGCTGGAGAATGTAATGCTGGCGCAGCATTACCACAGCGTGGTCGATGAAGCGGCGGCGCAGCGCGTGCTGGATCAGGTTGGTCTGGCGCATCGCGTGAATCACTTACCGAGCCAGCTTTCCGGTGGTGAACAGCAGCGCGTGTGTATTGCCCGTGCGTTGGTGAACGAACCTCCTGTGATTTTCGCTGATGAACCGACGGGCAATCTGGATGAAGAGAACGAACGGCGGGTGCTGGATCTGCTGCAAGATCTGCATCGGCAGGGGCGCACTATCGTGATGGTGACGCACAATCCTGAGCTGGGGCGGTTTGCTGACCGCATTATCCGCCTGCAACACGGCAAGTATTTCGGTGAAGAGGTGAATCATCATGAAATGGCGTAACGGGATTACCGCACTCTGTCTGCTGGGGGCAATGGCGCTGAGCGGCTGCAAGGAAGAACAGGTGAGCGTCGGGGCACAGGCACCGGCGCTGGCGGTCTATGATTTAGCCGGCCAGCAGGTGGATCTGTCGCGCTGGCAGGGGAAAAGCGTGTACCTGAATTTCTGGTCATCGGGCTGCGGCGGCTGCATGGTGGAAATGGGCGCGCTGGAAAAGCTGAGCCAGGAGTATGGCGATAAAGTAGTCGTGGTCGCAGTGAACACCGATCCTGACGGCGTGGATATCACCTCAATGCTGGCGCACCATAACGTGACCTATCCGGTGGTGCGCGATCAACTGGGCATTACCAAAGAGCGTTATCAGGTCAGCGGCACGCCGACCTCATTTATTATTGATGCCAACGGCAAGGTGACCGATCAGCATCAGGGCGCAAGAGATGAAGCGCAACTGACCGCGCTGTTCCAGAAGCTGGCAAGCCGGACATAAAGGCCGGCTATTTTCACAGCATGTCAGGCGTGCCTTTACTCTGCCCGTGAAATCGGAATCTGAACCTCCACAACCGTTGATTTTTCACAACGACAGGTTCCGGTTTCACCCGCATGGCGTAGATCACGCCGACAATCAGACAGCTGATGCCGCAAAGCGTCAGCAGCGGTGGCCAGGATTGCCGGATGATGAAGGCATAGGTGAGTCCTGCCAGCGTTTCAAACACAATCAGCGGCCCTACCAGCACCGTTGGCAGGCGCTGGCTGGCTTCGTTCCAAAACAGTGTACCAATCCACGAACAAAACAGCCCAATCGCTAGCATCAGTGGGATGAAAACCTCAGGTCGTGGTCCGAACGGCTGCGTAAAGGTGCTATCCGTTAGCGCCAGATGGCCGCACACCAGCAGATAGCCCAGCAGCGCCAGCGGTAGCGTGACCAGCCCTTGTGCTGTGGCCCAGGTGGTCGGCGTATTGCCTTTGTGGTCGCGCAGCCAGCGGGCGTTGCGCAGCGGATACCACGTCCAGCAAATGACCGCGCAAAATGCCATCGCAATGCCGCTGGCATAACGCCATAAATCGAATTCAATGGTCGTTCCTTTCAGTTCCGCAATGTTGACGCAGACCAGACCGGCCGCAATCAGCAGCAGCGAGGGCAGCAGCCGACGCCAGGCTACACGGCCATCATGCTTGCTGTATAACACGTTGGCGGTAACGGAAATCACCACGGGAAGGGTGCCGATAATCATCGTCGAGATCGGCGCACCGGTACGCTGGATGGCGCTGGCGAGCAGGAAGTAATACAGCAGGTTGCCGATAATCGTGAGCTTCGTGGCTTCCAGCCAGTCGCGGCGGGTTAACTGGCGCAGACGACGGCGGTCGAGCCACGCCAGCGGTAAGGCAATCAGCCCAAAGGCCAGGTAGCGTCCGGTAGACTGCAAGGCCGCAGAGTAGTCCGGTACGATCAATGGCCCAACGAAAATCAACCCCCACATCAGCCCGGCGGCAAGCGCAAATAAAACACCTATCAGCATGATAAACCCATTTTTTCACAATAGTGCATCGCGCCAGTCTAGGGAGAGTCGGCGATGAATTATTGTAGGATATTGCTGTTTATTGTCCGAGGGAGGAGGTTAGCGCCGAACCGGATAAACCTGTTTTTGGTAGCGAATAGGCGTGACGCCATAGCGCTGAGCGAAGGTGCGGGTCAGATGTGCCTGATCGGTTAGCCCGACGGCGATGGCGACATGAGCGGCCGCCATACCGCGCGTCAGCATCTGTTTCGCCTCATATAGCCGAATTGCCATCAGCATCTGGTGCGGCGTGACGTGATATTGGGCTTTGAACTGGCGCAGGAAATGATACGGGCTCAGGGACACCAACGCCGCCAGATCTTTTAAGGTAACGGGATGAGCGAAGTTTTCCCGCAGATAGGCTTTCACTACATCAAAGCGGTGCAGCGGTTCAATCATCTGGCGTTGTGCGATGTGCGCGTGTGGTCGGAAAAGTTCAATCAACGACAGCAGCAGGCTTTCACTCGCTAACGGGTCGGTTGTCTGCCACAGTGCGGCCAGCGTCATCGCCAACTGACGTGCCGTTGCGGGATCGTGGCGCACGACATCGGTAAACCACCAGCCTTTCTCACCGGAGACGTTCTCCAGCACATCGGGCGGGATGTAGATCATGCGATAGCGCCAACCGTCTTCCGTCGCTGATTCCCCCGTGTGCAGTTCATCAGGGTTCATCAACACGAGTGAATCGACAGGTGCAATATGCTTGGCGCCACGGTAGCGGAATTGCTCTGCGCCGTCGTCAATGGTGCCAATACCAAACGCCTCATGCGTGTGCGGTTCAAAGGCATAACGGCAGATATGCGCGTGATAAAGCTCGATGCCGGGCAGCGTCGGCAAATGCCGGAACTGGGCATAGTCTCTCTCATCGGTAAACTGTTCCGGTACACCCTGCATGTTGTCACCTTGTCTCTCATTCTGATTTCCATCATAGCAGCGATAGCACGTCAGCTTGAAGTCGTGTGGCTTATTTAACGTGAACGGAAATGCTGAAAAAGGGGATAAAAACGCCGGGATAAATAGATCAGAAAGGCATAAATCATAGCGAAATGGTTGATTGACGGCGCGCGTGTGGCAAAAGTGGCGTTGTCTAACTTTTTGATTTTAAAATTTATGTCTATTTCTTGTTAGGTAAGGCTGTGCGGCAGACATACCGTTAGTATAAAAAAATATAATCAACTCCATTTGCTTATTTGTTCTGGCTCTCATTACTTGCATCAATATTGCTATCTGTAATAAAGAACAAGGGAGTGAAAGGTGAACTTTCAGCAACTGAAGATTATTCGTGAATCAGCACGGTGCAATTACAACCTGACCGAGGTGGCGAATACGCTGTTTACCTCTCAATCCGGCGTGAGCCGCCATATCCGCGAGCTGGAAGAAGAGCTGGGGATTGAAATCTTCATTCGCCGCGGCAAGCGTCTGTTAGGCATGACCGAACCGGGAAAAGAGCTGCTGGTGGTGGCGGAGCGCATTCTGAATGACGCCAGCAATATCCGGCGGCTGGCGAATGTTTTCACCAATAACGATACTGGCCAGTTGGTGATCGCGACCACGCATACGCAGGCACGTTACAGCCTGCCGCCGGTGATTAAAGCCTTCCGTTCTCTGTACCCACAGGTTCGTCTGGTGCTGAATCAGGGCACGCCGGATGAGATCGTGGCGATGCTCCATTCCGGTGAAGCGGATATCGGTATTGCCAGTGAACAGTTGATTAACGATCCCTCGCTGGCAGCGTTCTCCTACTATCGCTGGCACCATTCTGTCATTGTGCCGGAGGATCACCCGTTGACGCAGGAGCGGGTGATTACGCTAGAGATGCTCAATGCGGAGCCGCTGATTACCTATCGTCAGGGAATTACCGGTCGCTCGCGTTTGGATCGCGCGTTTCAGGCGGTGGGGATGTCACCGGATATTACGTTGAGCGCGCAGGATTCGGATGTGATTAAAACCTATGTTGAGCTGGGGCTTGGCGTCGGGATTGTGGCCGATATGTCATACGATCCCGCGCGCGATACCGGGTTGGTGCGGTTAAATGCCGAGCATTTGTTTGAAGCGAATACGGTCTGGCTGGGGTTAAAAAAGGGTCAGTTACAGCGTAACTATGCCTGGAAATTCATTCAGCTGTGTAACACGGAACTGTCGCTGGATGATATTAAAGATAAGGTGTTCTCGGATAACGATGAAGCGGTGATTGATTACCAAATCTGAGTAACAGCATCGTTTCCTAACCCGATGCCCAGCCAGCGTTTTTTCTGGTTGGGCTGACATTTTCCTTTCGATTTCGCCGCGATTTTTTGTAGCGCGATGCCTGCCGTTTTCTGGGCTCGATTCAGCATAAATATGGTTTATCGTGCCGACAATCTGCTTGATCTGATCGTGCTGGAATAGTAGTATTCCTGTCATAACAATAACTTATGTCTGTATTTTTGTTAAGTGATACAAATAGTTGTGCGTTTTTATTGAATAATTATGTTAACGATTTTGTATCACAATAGAAAAATTACTCTAAATCATTCGAGCAGCAGAATAAAACGATCGCGTTTTTAACCGCGCGTATGCAGCTTGAAAGAGGCGGGATAATCCATCAGACATCCTTCTCAATAGTCAGTCACCTCCACGTTGATTTTTTCGGTTCGCATTGCGCCGGAGTCGCGCTAGCGCCATGTTTGTGATGGCGGGGAGTTTAAAACGGAAAATGACGATGAAAACACAAAAAATCAGCCTTGCCTGGCAAATCCTTATCGCGTTGGTTCTTGGTATTGCACTCGGTGCCGTGCTGCATGAACAACAAGAAAGCCGCCAGTGGCTCATCAGCAATATTCTTAGCCCTGCGGGCGACATCTTTATCCGCCTGATTAAAATGATTGTTGTTCCGATCGTGATCGCCACATTGATTGTCGGGATTGCGGGCGTAGGGGACGCTAAAAAGCTCGGGCGCATCGGCTTCAAAACCATTCTCTATTTTGAAATCATCACGACGGTGGCGATTATCCTTGGCATCACGTTGGCGAACATCTTCCAGCCAGGCCATGGCATTGACATGTCGACGCTGACCGCCGTGGATATCTCGCAGTATCAAAAGACTACCGAGCAGGTGCAGAGCGGTTCGCACAGTCTGGTGGGGACGGTGCTGTCGCTGATCCCGCCGAATATCTTCGCGGCGATGGCACACGGTGAAATGCTGCCGATTATTTTCTTCTCCGTGCTGTTTGGTTTGGGGCTCTCTTCGTTGCCGAAAGATCACCGTGACCCGCTGCTGAACGTCTTCCGTGGCGTGTCGGAAACGATGTTCAAGGTGACCCACATGATCATGCGCTATGCTCCAGTTGGGGTATTTGCGCTGATTTCCGTCACGGTGGCCAACTTCGGTTTTGCGTCGCTGTGGCCGTTAGCCAAGCTGGTTATGCTGGTTTACGCCGCGATTTTCTTCTTCGCGCTGGTGGTGCTCGGCATCGTCGCTCGGTTGTGTAAGCTGCGTATTACGATGCTGATCCGTATTCTGAAAGATGAGTTGATTCTCGCGTACTCCACCGCCAGCTCTGAAACCGTGCTGCCGCGTATCATCGAAAAAATGGAAGCCTATGGCGCGCCGAAGTCGATTACCAGCTTCGTCGTACCGACTGGCTACTCTTTTAACCTCGATGGTTCGACGCTATACCAGAGTATTGCGGCGATCTTCATCGCGCAGCTGTACGGCATCGAACTGTCGATTGGGCAGGAAATCGTGCTGGTGTTGACGCTGATGTTGACGTCCAAAGGCATTGCCGGCGTACCGGGTGTGTCATTTGTCGTGCTGCTGGCTACGTTGGGCAGCGTCGGTATTCCGCTGGAAGGTCTGGCGTTCATTGCGGGCGTTGACCGTATCCTCGATATGGCGCGTACCGCGCTGAACGTGGTTGGAAATGCGCTGGCGGTACTGGTCATCGCCAAGTGGGAACACCAGTTTGATGAGAAAAAAGCGCAGGCCTACGAGCACGAAATAAAGGGAATCAGTACGCAGCCTGCACAGCAGGGATAGTCCCGGAAAGAAAAAGAGAAACGGGTGCATCGGTTATTCAATGCACCCGTTTCCATTCTGAAGGGTGATTATCAACTAGGCCGCGTAGCTATTTATCACACCCGTTTCTAACGTTTGCGTGCGCCAGAGCGCCTGTTGGATTCGTTCGGCATCTGTGGCGAAAGGCAGTCGTGAGGCAATTTTCGGTGCGATTTTCACGTGCTGCGCGATGTTTTCCACTAGCTGTGGGCGTTCGTTCAGACCGAGAGCGCTTAGTGTTATCGGGCTGCCGTAGCGACGCAGTTGGGCGAAGAGTTCTTCGCGGTCGGCATCGTTATCGTATTCCAGAAAAGCCTGTGCGGCCAGACCAAAACCGACTTTCTCACCATGCAGCCAGTCGTGCAGTTCCGGCAGGCGCGTCATGCTGTTGTGAATGGCATGGGCAACGCCGATGCGTGGCACCTCATCTTTCATACTGTTCGCGACGCCCGCCAGCGCGATAACGGCATCGATCACACGGCGCAGCGCCGGCGTGACCAGACCTTGCTCGTTATCTGCGATGGCCTGTTCGCCATACGCATTAAATGTTTCCACAGCCAGTTTCGCCGCCTGTGCTTTAAGCGCTAATGCCAGCCCGTCATCGCCGTGGCGCAAATAAGGTTGGAATTCATACCACTTCGCCAGCGCATCCACGATACCGGCTTTGAGATAACGCGAAGGGCTGTGAGCGATGATCTCGCTGTCCACCAGTACCCACACCGGTAACCGCGTCAGCGGAAAGGGACCGTTGTGCGCACCGCTGTCGCTGTATATCACGCTGATCGGTGACCAAGCGGCGCAGGTAGCGGCAATGGTGGGGACGGCGATGACGGGCAACTGTCCCACAATGTCGCCGACGGCTTTGGCGACATCCAGCACACGCCCGCCGCCAATACCTAAAATCAGTTCTGCGTTGAAGGCGCGCGCCTGTGCGGTCAGCGCCTCGATCGCGGGTTTGGTGCAATCACCCGGCAAAAATTCGACCTGATAGCGCAAGCCGTGCTCATTGAGGCTGCGTTCGACAGCATCCGCCGTCGTTTTCCATGCCTGTGGACTGGTAATAATCAGTATGGTGTTGGCGTAGGGAGCCGCATAGTCACCGACAGAACGAATGACGCCGTCACGATTCAGATAGGTTTGTGGCGCTTGTATTGCAATCATGTTCGCGATCTCTCATCTCTGTGGAAAAAGACAAATCAGTTGTAACAGCGATATCGAGCGCCGCAAAAGAACAATTCTGGCTATCAATGGCTAGATTTCGCATAACCAGAATGGCGTTTAGCGCTGCATTCCCCAGCGTTTCACCGTGACCTTTTCGATGGTGGAAAACACCAGCCCTTCAACCAGCAGCCCGATGATGATGACGGACGCCAGCCCGGCGAAAACACGGTCAGTATAAAGCTCATTACGGTTCTGGAAGATGTACCAGCCCAAACCGCCATTGCCGCTGGATGCGCCGAAGACCAGCTCAGCGGCGATCAGGGTACGCCAGGCAAATGCCCAGCCGATCTTCAGACCGGAGAGAATCGACGGCAGCGCAGCGGGGATCAGGATGGCATTGATATAGCGAAAGCCTGTCAGGCCGTAGTTGCGACCCGCCATACGCAGCGTTTCCGAAACACCGAGAAAGCCGGAATAGGTATTCAGCGCCATCGGCCACATCACGGAGTGGACGAGAACGAATACCAGACTCTTTTCTCCCAGTCCAAACCACAGCAGCGCTAACGGCAGTAACGCAATCGCAGGGAGCGGGTTGAACATAGAGGTTAAGGTGCCTAAGAGATCGCGACCGAAACGGGTGGATACCGCCAATGCGCTGAGGGCCAGTGCCAGCAGGCTGCCAATGACATAGCCTTTTAGCAATGTGCCGAGGGAAACCACCATCTTATGCGGCAGTTCGCCGCTGGCGAGATCGTCGCGAAATGCCTGAAAGGTTTGCAGGAAACCCGGCAGCATTAGATCGTTGTTTTGCCAGCGTGCGGCGAACTCCCACAGCAATAGCAGCCCTGCCAACAGCACTAGCTTGCGAATCCAGGTTTGATTCCACAGGCGCGTGGTCAGCGGCAGAGGCTGGGTCAGTGTGAAGTCTTTCAGCGGCGCCAGTTCACGCTGATACTCGGGCCGCACGGGGGGCTGTATGCTCATAAGATTTACCTTGCGTAGAGGTGACGGGGGAAGGCACGTCAGTATCAGTTGGAAAAAGAAGATGGTGAATACGCTGTGCGGTGGTTTGAAAAGCTTCACTGCCCTGGTCGCTCAGCGCGAACTGATGGCAGTTGATTTCCGCTCGCACACGACCCGGATGGGGGGAGAGCAGTAAAACCCGGCTGCCGACGATCAGCGCTTCTTCAATCGAGTGGGTGACAAACAGCAGCGTGAATCGCACCTCTTCCCACAGCGCCAGCAGTTCTTCCTGCATTTTGCGTCGGGTCAGCGCATCCAGCGCGGCGAATGGCTCATCCATGAGCAGCACTTTCGGCTGCATGGTCAGCGCCCGCGCGATGGCGACGCGTTGCTTCATTCCACCGGATAACGTATGCGGATAGGCATCGGCAAATTTCGCCAGCCTGACCTTATCGAGAAAATAACGCGCGCGTTCCTCGGCTTCGGCTCGTGTTGCCTGACGGCTGGCAACCAGCGGAAACAGCGTATTTTCCAGCACGGTTTTCCACGGCGGCAGCTGATCAAATTCCTGAAAGACCATGATGCGATCCGGGCCCGGACGTGTAACTGGCTGACCTTCAAGGCGGATTTCGCCGTCTACCGGAGACAAAAAACCGCCGATAGATTTGAGCAAACTGGATTTACCACAGCCTGAAGGCCCTAAGAGTACAAAGCGCTCGGCGGGAAAGACGTCGAAACTCACATCATGGGTGGCGCGGACCAAACTACGACGGGTTCGGTATTCCAGTCCGACGCCATCAACCTGCAACAGCGGCTGGGCGACGGTATCGTGGGAGTGGTGTGTCATATTGTTCTCCTGCGTAGCGACGAGATGCTTGTCGAATGGGGTCGTGCTGACCGCTTAGCTACCCGGTTGGTCGTGGATTTCA
Source organism: Pectobacterium sp. PL152 (assembly GCA_021907015.1). Lineage (GTDB taxonomy): Bacteria > Pseudomonadota > Gammaproteobacteria > Enterobacterales > Enterobacteriaceae > Pectobacterium. Next base: position 4,267,708 of record CP091064.1, read on the forward strand.
GCAAAGAAATAGTCCTTCCAGGAGGCGGCTTTGTTTTTCAGCACGCCAAGCTGCTGCAACTTTTCGGCATAAACGTAGGTGCGTTCTGGCGTGATAGTGAAATCGATTTCGGGATCGGCGACGATACGTTTGACCAGTTCAGGATCCAGCTTCGATTTTTCTACCCGAATATAGGTTTCTGCCGCCGCGACTTTATCTGCTTTGATAATCTGGGACGCTTCTTTCAGCGCCTCATAGAAGGCGCGGTAGGTTTTCGGGTTTTCATCATGGAATTTCTGCGTGGTGTAGAGCACGTTGAACGTTGCCTGACCGCCCAGTACGTCATAAGAGCTTAGAATCTTGTGCACATTGGCATGTTCCAGCGCCTGATATTGGAACGGAGGGCTGGAAAAGTGTGCATTGATTTCGGAACCCCCTGCGATCAGCGCCGCGCTGGCATCGGGATGCGGCAGGCTGACAGAAATCTTATCGAAACGTTTGAAATCTTCCGCGCCATAGAGCTTCGCGGTTTCGATTTGCAGCGTGCGAGACTGGAAACCTACGCCTGCCGCAGGCACGGCGATACGGTCTTTATCGCTCAGATCGCGGATAGATTTCACTGCTGGGTTATTGCTAAGTAAATAGTTGGGCATCGAACCGAGTGAGGCGATTGCTTTCACATTCTGGCGACCCTGTGTGCGATCCCATACGGTCAGCATTGGCGGAACCCCGGCGGAGGCCACATCCAGCGCGCCGGATAGCAGGGCTTCGTTAATCGCCGTCGCACCAGAAAGTGTGCGCCAGTCTACCTTGATATCCAGGCCCTGCTGCTTACCGTGCTTCTCTATCAGGTTCTGGTCGCGCACCACATCCAGAACCAGGTAGCCGATGCCAAACTGCTGCGCAATGCTGATGCTGCCTTCCGCACTGGCGCCAAAGGCCGTTAGCGTCAGGCCGATTAGGGCAGCAAGGCGTGTGAAACGTGTCGATTTTTTCGCGGGGAGTGAGTGATTCATCAGTGTTGTCTCATTTTTAATAGTAATAGAATCGGCAATAAAGTAGCTCAGAGCCATCATTTATTATTTCAATAAAGAATACGTAATAAGGGAGGTATGAAAGAAGGCATCCTATTTTCTTGGCGCGTCGCTGATAAAGTGTTTTTTGGAATAAGTTAGAAGAAAGGCGATTTTAATTGGTGATGAATAAGGTAAAACAAGTAAATAACCGCCTTAGCTAAATATTCGCTATAGATAGTCTTATTTGTCAGTTATGGATAAAAATCGGCGCGTTATAGTGGCGACAATGTTAATTGCTATTCTTTATACCGAGAAAAATATGCCTGTCTTTACTCATCATTATTTACGCGATTATTTACGTGACCGCCTGACAGAGAATGACGTCGATGCATCAATTGCCGGAACGGTGGCGGATAATCTCGTTGAATCCAGCCTGAAAGGGCATGACTCGCACGGCGTCAGTATGTTGCCGCGCTATATCGACGCCATTCGGGAAGGTGGGCTTTCACCTCACGCACAAGCGGAGAAAACGCTGGATTTCGGTCCGCTCATTTCGTTTGACGGGCAGCAGGGCTTCGGGCAGGTGGTCGCGAAGCAGGCACTGACGGAAGGCATTGCGCGTGCACAAACGCACGGTCTGGCGGTGGTGAGTTTAGCCAACGCACACCATTTGGGGCGTATCGGCGCGTGGGCTGAACAGGCCGCAGAAGCCGGGTTGGTATCGCTGCATTTCGCCAATGTGTATACCAAACCAGTGGTGCTGCCGTGGCAGGGGCAGCAGGCGCGCTTCGGGACGAACCCGTTCTGTGCAGGGATTCCGGTTGAACACGATGATCCGGTGATTCTGGATTTTGCTACCAGCGTGATTGCAGGTAACAAGGCGCGTATCGCCTGGAACGAGGGAAAATCAGTCGCGCCCGGCTGTATCGTCGATAACGAAGGTAACCCGACGGTCGATCCTCGCTGGCTGATGGAACAACCCTTGGGCGCGCTGTTGCCGTTTGGTGAGCATAAAGGATCGGGGCTATCGCTGGTTTGCTCTTTACTGGGTGCGGCGCTAACCGGTGGGAAAACCGAGCGCACGGCGAAAGGCGAGGGCAAGCAGATTATTAACAGTATGCTGTCGATTTTAATCGATCCGCAGAAATTAGGCGGTGCGGCCACCTATCAGCAGGAAATACCTGCGTTATTAGAATGGGTGCGCCAATCCCGCGATGATAATGAATTATTACTGCCGGGCGATAAAGAAAAACAAACCTATCGCCAGCGGCAGGAGAACGGTATTTTTGTCGATGATGTCAGTTGGGGACAACTCTCTTATTTAAATAAAAAAGTGGCCTGATGTATTAATTAATTATTTATTAACTTATTTAACTGATTTTTTATTTAACTCTATAGGGAAAAATAATGAAAAATAGATTGAGTGTTGTCGGCGTCAGTGGCTTGTTATTAATCACGACATCTGTACTGGCGGCGGAAAAGCATCCTGATGAGGTGCGCGTGGCCTACAGTGGCGGTTCGCAGGTATTAGTCTTAGCTAAAGCCGATGGTTCGTTGCAAAAAGCATTGGGTGCGCCAGTAAAGTGGGTGCAGTTTGCTTCTGGTGCTGATGCGCTGAATTATTTCGCCAGTAATGCGATAGATATCGCCAACTTTGGTTCCAGCCCGGCGACAGCCGGTATTGTCAGGAAACTGCCGGTGGAGATCGTCGGTGTATCTGGCGTGATCGCCACATACGAGCGTCTGATTGCCAAGTCTGGTATCGCCACGCTGAAAGATATCGAAGGTAAGCGTGTCGCCTATCCGCCAAATTCCACCGCGCAGTACGCGCTGGAAGCGGCAATCGCGGTGAATAAACTCGACCGCAGCAAGATTACGCTTATTCCGCTACGTCCGGCTGAGATGGTGGCGGCATGGAAGCGTGGCGACATTGATGCAGGCTACGTCTGGGCCCCATTTGCGCAGGAGCTGGAAGCCTCCGCCGGGCATGCTATTTTTGCGACCAAAGATCTGCAAAAAGATGGCTATCTGATTTACAACAACTATGTGGTCAGAAAGGCTTTTGCCCAGCAGTACCCTGAAACGGTGGCGCGCTTCCTGCGCGTACACCAGTTGAAAGTGGATGAGTTCCGTCAGGATCCGGAAAAAGCGGCGGCGATTGTGGCAAAAGAAGTCGGTGCGCCCGTTACGACGGCAACCAATACGCTGTCAGGGTTGGAATACCCGACGCTGGAACAGCAGTCGACGGCACAGTGGCTGGGTGACGGTAGCAACACCGATCGCAGCGGTATCGGTCAGGCAGTCGCAAAAACGGCGCATTTTCTGGAGAGTATCGGCGAAGTTCGCCAACGCGATATTCCTGCATCGTTCGCCGACTCCATTAATTCCTCTTATCTGAAGCAGGCTGCGAAAGGGAATTAACGGGTCGTGAAAAGAACGTCTTATGTATTATTGAGTATCGCGTCTGTGGCGGCGGTGTTCACGTTGTGGCAAGTGGCGGGCGCGAAGCAGTGGGTCGATCCGTTGCTGCTACCGCCACTGTCAGACATCATCCTGACTGCTGGGGAACTGGCGCAGGATGGCTATCGGCAGGTGCCGCTATGGGAACATATTGCCGTCAGCGTCGCTCGGGCGCTAAGCGCTTTCAGCGTCGCCATTATTCTGGGTGTTCCGCTTGGCCTGTTGATGGGGCTATCGCCTCCGATTGCTGCCGTTTTTAATCCTTTCGTTCAGTTTCTCCGGCCACTGCCTAAAATCGCACTGATCCCGCTGGCGGTAGTCTGGTTGGGAATCGGTGAGGCATCCAAATTTTTCCTGATCTTTATCGCGACGTTTCTCAGCGTCGTGGTGGGGGCTTGTGCCGCTGTTGAGCGCGTGGAACGTTCCCGTATCCGCGTCGCACAAACGCTCGGTGCCAGTCGCCGACAGATCTTTTTCCACGTTGTTTTGCCCGATACGCTGCCGGAGTTGTTCACCACGGTGCGACTGGCTATCGGTATCGGTTGGACGTCCCTGATTGCGGCAGAAATGGTTGCGGCCACGTCGGGCATTGGCTGGATGGTCATGAACGCCAGCGCTTATCTGCGGACCGATATCGTGATGTTGGGCATTTTATTATTAGGCGGCATTGGCTATGTGCTCGATCTGTTATTGGTTGGTGCACAGCGCGTCTTCGTGCCGTGGGCGGGGAAATCATCATGACAGAACCTTCTCAGCCCGTTGCGCCACACATTGTTGTGGAGCACGTTAGCCTCACATTTCCGTCACAACGCGGCCCGCTAACGGTGCTGGATGACGTTTCTCTCCAGATCGCTAAAGGTGAATTTGTGGTGCTGCTGGGCCCTTCCGGCTGCGGCAAATCCACCATTCTTAATATGATCGCCGGTTTTGAAACTGCCGATAAGGGGCGCGTGCTGTGCGGCGATGAACCTGTTCGTCGTCCGGGCCCCTCGCGCGGCATGGTATTTCAGCAGGCCAATTTATTTCCCTGGCTCACCGTGCTGGAAAACGTGACGTTTGGACCACGGATGCAGGGCGCAAATAAAGCCCAGCTTCAACGTGAAGCAGAAAATTATCTGGCACTGGTTGGGCTGGAAGGATTCCAGCAGCACTACCCCTGGCAACTCTCTGGCGGAATGAAACAGCGGGTGGCGCTGGCACGTGCCTGGCTGCCGAACCCTGAGGTGTTGCTGATGGACGAGCCGTTTGGTGCGCTGGATGCTCAAACCCGTTTGATGATGCAGGAACTGCTGCTATCTGCCTGGCAAAAAACCGGCACCACGCTGTTGTTTGTCACGCATGACGTGGACGAAGCGCTGTTCTTGGCTGACCGGGTATTGGTGATGTCCGCGCGTCCCGGCCGTATTGCAGAAGCCATCCCACTGCCGTTTGGCCGCGAAAGAGACATTGAAACTCTGGCACAGCACCCTGACTACGCCGCCTTGAAGCAGCGTATTTTACATCGCGTTCGTGAAGAAGCGCGTCGTCACCTCAATCTCTAATCCGAATTTCAGGAGACTATTATGCACCTTGCCCGATTCCCCCGTTTGTCACTGGGCCATTTTCCTACACCGCTGGAGGCATTGCCGAATCTGTCTGCCTATCTGGGCGGGCCGACGATTTATATCAAACGCGACGATGCGACAGGACTGGCAACGGGTGGGAATAAAACCCGCAAACTGGAATTCCTGTTAGCCGATGCGCAGCAGCAGGGCGCGGATGTCATTATCACGCAGGGCGCGACGCAGTCTAACCATGTACGGCAAACCATTGCGGCGGCGACCAAGCTGGGGCTAAAAACCAAAGTGCTGCTGGAAAAGCGCGTGGAGGACTACGGCGAAGACTACCAGCGTTCCGGCAACGTGCTGCTGGATCATCTGCTTGGCGGTGAAATTATCGATCATCTGCCCGCTGGAACGGATATGCAGCAGGCGATGGAAACGCTGGCAGAATCGCTGCGCAAAGAAGGATTGAAACCTTATATCATTCCCGGCGGCGGCTCCAGTCCGGTCGGCGCACTGGGCTATGTCGCCTGTGCGGAAGAGTTGTTGTTTCAGTCCAGCCAGCAGCGTCTGCGCATCGATCATATTGTGCATGCGACGGGGAGCACGGGGACGCAGGCGGGATTGGTTGCCGGGCTGGCGGCGACACATAGCCACATTCCCCTGTTAGGCATCAGCGTCAGAGCGCCGAAAGCGAAGCAGGAAGAGAATGTTTACGCATTAGCGCAGCGCACCTGGCAACTGCTCGGCATTCCGGGTGAGCTGCCGCGCAGTGCTGTGCAGGTGAACAGTGACTACGTTGGCAAAGGGTACGGTATTCCAACCGAAGGAACGCTGGAAGCGCTCAGGCTGCTGGCGCAACTGGAAGGGATTCTGCTCGATCCGGTCTATTCCGGCAAAGGCATGGCGGGGCTGATCGACCTGATTCGTCAGGGACATTTTCGCGCCGATGAAAACATTGTCTTCATCCATACCGGTGGGTCAGCCGGACTGTTTGGTTACCGTCAACTGTTTGAACAGACGGCCGCACAATGAGCTCGCCGCTGATTGGTGTGCTGGGTGGCATGGGGCCGCTGGCGACGGTCGATCTGCTGCATAAAATCATTGAAGAAACACCAGCCAGCCGCGATCAGGATCATGTGCCAGTGATTGTCTGGAATGTGCCGCAGATTCCAGACCGCCAGCAGGCACTGGCAGGAACGGGCGAATCGCCGTTGCCGATGCTTTTGCATGCCGTTCGGCAGCTTAACCGCTTGTCGGTCAGCCATATCGTGGTGCCGTGCAATACGGCACACCACTGGTTTGATGCGCTGGCGGAGGAAAGCCATGCGCCGCTGGTACACATTGCTGATGCCACGTTGCACGCTATTACACTGCCTGCGGAGGCAAAGAAAGCACCGAAAAAAATCGGGCTGATCGCGACTCACGGAACGCTTAACGCCGGGTGGTATCAGCAGCGTTTTGCCGCGCAGTTAGGGGCTGAAACTGTGGTGCCGGACGAGCAGGAGATGACGACACTCTTCGTGCCGGGATGCTATGCGGTAAAACGCGGAGAATTGCAGCACGGTGGACGCTTGCTGGATCAGCTTGCCGCACGGCTGGTAGCGCGAGGTGCGGAACGTCTGGTGTTGGCCTGCACGGAAGTGCCTCCTGCGCTGGAGACGGTATCATCACGCTGGCGAGATATCAGCATCGATCCGACACGAGCATTGGCACAGGCTTGCGTTCGTCTTTGGCAGCAAAGAAAAAAACGCATAGTGCGTTTTTCAACGTTGCTGGCGACGGCCCGTGAGGGTGCCGTGCCTTCCGGCATAAAAAGCCGCCCATCGCTGGGCGGCTTCTAGGTACAGAGAACTGAATTACAGGAAACCGTACATCGCAGCGAACACCCAGCCAAAGACGCAGGATGTGCTCACACCGATCAGGCCCGGCAGAATAAAGCTGTGGTTGATAACGAAGCGGCCAATTTTGGTGGTGCCGGAGCGGTCAAACTGGATAGCCGCCAGATCGCTTGGGTAGGTTGGCAGAATGTAGTAACCATAGCAGGCTGGCGCAGAGGCCACGATATACGCCGGATCCACACCGATAGCCAGCGCAACGGGGACAATGGCCGCCAGCGCCGCTGCCTGCGAGTTCACGAACTTCGATACAATCAGCAGGATAATGGCGTAAGCCCAAGGGTAGACTTTCACCAAGGAACCGAGCGTACCTTTAATCTCTTCCAGATGCGCGCCGAACATGGTTTCCGCCATCCAGGCGATGCCGTATACCGCGACGATGGCAATCATCCCTGAACGGAACACTTCATTCTTCGAGATCGAGGACGGATTGGTCTTGGTCGCAATAATGATGATGGCACCAGACAGCAGCATAAACATCTGAATGACCAGCACCATCGACAGTGGCTTACCGGCAAAGACCGGACGCAATTGTTCAACGGCACCCAAAATTGCTACCGCAGCGATGGTTGCCAGAAAGATCCACATAGCGATCCAGTTGCTGCGTGGCAATTTTCTATCCAACAGCGTAGCGGTATCGCCATACACGTACTGTTTGTTTTCTGGATCGGCGATGAATTTCTGGAAATCCTCATCCTTATCCAGATCTTTACCGCGGAACCAGCTGAAAATCCCAATCGCCAGAATGCCCAGCAGGGTAGAAGGGATGGTAATCGACAGCAGGTCGAGGAATCCCAGATGCTTACCCTGGAAGGTGAAGTTAGCCAGCATGGCAACCAGCGAGACAACCGCAACAGAAACCGGGCTGGCGATAATCCCCATTTGTGCGCCGATCGAACTGGCGGCCATCGGTCTTTCAGGGCGGATATTATTCTTGATGGCGACATCATAAATAATCGGCAGAATGGTATACACCACGTGGCCAGTACCGCACAGGATAGTCAGAATACAGGTGACGAACGGCGCGATAATCGAAACGTATTTCGGGTTACGCCGCAGCATACGTTCCGCGATTTGCAGCATCACATCCAGCCCGCCCGATGCCTGAAGCGTTGCCGATGCGGCCACCACGGCAATGATGACCAACATGACGTCAACGGGCGGTTTACCCGGTTGCAGTTTAAAAATAAAGACCAGAATAACAAGTCCAATCCCGCCTAATAAACCCAGCGCGATCCCGCCTTTTCGTGCCCCGTAAAAAAGGCAGATCAGGACAATGACTAATTGAATGATGAAGTCCATAGTAGCCCCATTGCATTGCTTTTAAGATGAACTGATTAGTTAGAATTAAAATAAGTGAGTTTTTACTGTGGGTACTATATGGACGGGTGGTTATTTATTTTCTTGATCTAAATCTATTAATTTTTATCTTTGCGCTATTTCCGGAAAATAAAAGATCCCGGTCGCAATAATGGCGCATTTATGATTTCTTTAGTTATTTAACTGTAATTTTAATTTATTAATGGCGGAGCGGAGCGTCAGTTGGTGAGGTTGTTAATGATTTGGTGGGTTTTTAAAAGTGATTAAATTTTCGTTCTTATTTTGTTGTTTTCAGTGTTCTTCTATTTTTATTTTCGTTAATGATTGCCATAAAAATCCAACCTTAATGTTACTCTGGATACCTCTAATGGGGTATTTTTGCGTATTGTATTGTTTTTAAATGATTACTTTAAAAATGATAAAATGAATCCCTTTTGATAATGAAGTCAACGCCAGGCCGTCGAGGATGGGGAGAAAAATAAAAAGGGTTGCCGCGTCACCGTTATTCACGCCAGAAATATAGCTGACGAATTTGCCGCTATTTTTACATCGAGTGCGAAGGGGAATGTTTTATAGTGTGATTGGTTATTAGCATAAAAATTTTATGATTTTTTTAGAATATCTGAATGCGACTTATTTTCCTTTCTAAACTGAGCGTGGCCGAATACCGGCCACGGCGCTATATCTTATATCGTTTTCCGAACTTGTGTCGCTAGGTATGTACGAAATAGGTCGCTAACTGACGCAACGTCTGCTCGTCCAGTGTACCGGCGTAGTAACGCAGCTGTAGCCAGGCCGTCAGCCAGGTATAACGTGCTTCTGTCAGATCGCGCCGTGCACCGTAGAGCTGCTGTTCAGCATTCAGTACGTCAAGATTCACGCGCTCTCCACCTTGAACGCTCTTCTGTGTGGCGGTAACCAGTGCCAGTGCTGATTTTTCCGCCAGCTCATAGGCACGGATTTTCGCCTGACTGCTGGTGACCAGATTAAACTGGCGACGCAGTTCCGTCTGTATTGTCGCCGTCTGTTCGTCCTTTTCCCGTGCCGTCTGCTGATAGCGCTCCTGCGCCTGACGCGTTGCGGCAGAGACACCGCCACCAGCAAAAATCGGTACGCTGACGCGGATACCAATCGATCGCGTATCGTATTTCTGGTTGTAGCTGTTTTCGGTGTCTGATTGCGTATTGCGCGTGCTGGCGACCAGTGTGACCTGCGGCAGGTGACCCGCCCGGTTACGCTCAATGCTGTATTTCGCCACGGCCAGCGACAGTGCGATGCCGACGGCAAGAGAAAGTGGATTCAGTTGTAACAATCGGCTGTCTTGCTGTTGTGTTCTTTTAAACATTTTCGCTTGGTCTGCCATTCGTTAAATCATCAATAAGCATTAATAAACAAAGGGATACTCACCCCTCCTTTTCTTAATGAAAATGATAATAAAAATCATTACCTAAATATAAAGACGGCTGAGAAGACAGAACCCGTAAAAAATATTTAAATTTTTCTATGGCACGTTGCGGTCTTGTGAACGTAAAGGGCGTTTGTGAGAGATTGCCACGCCTGAGCAGCGTGGCAGGGATGGGGAAGACAGGGGAGAAAGAGATCAGTACAGAACGGTGACGCCGGGGAGTGAAACGGTTTTGGCACCCAGTTCGGTGGCGATGGTTTGCAATGCGCCATCCAGTTCATTCAGCGAAAAATGCCGCTGACCTGACGCTGACGCAGCGCTGACGTAGGGATGACGATCGTGCCAGCGCGATACTGATTGATACGGGCGATGACGACCGCCAGCGGCTGTTGATCAAAGATCAGCAGGCCGCGCCGCCAGTCTCCACGCTCGCGGCTATTCCAGCCGGGGAGCCGCGTCATCCCTTGTTCGGTATAGCGTGCCGCCTGCTGCTCATCAAGCCGCAGCGTTTCTCCGCTTGCCGTGACCTGAACGCTGTGTTCCACCACGCCGACGGTCGTGGTCTGTGATGAATTCTGCACGATGAACTGCGTGCCCAGCGACTGTGTGGTGCCTGATGCAGCATCAACCAAGAAAGGGCGTTTTTCCTGTGCGGTCGTTGGGGCGACGGTGAACCAGGCGGAGCCTTGCAGCAGCGTGACGCGACGCTCTTGCGGCGTATAGGCGAGCGAAATGGCGCTGCCTGCATCCATATCGACTTCGCTGCCGTCCGGCAACGTAATGTGTTTGACCTGATGTGCTGCATGATAATCCGAGCGCAGCATGAGGATGCCGTCTGAAATCCAGGTTGCGCCGATACTGAAGCCCAGTAGTAGCAAAGCCGCGATTTTCCACTGCGTTGCACGATTAACGCGCCTGATAAGAAAGGTGGCCGGCGGCTGTGGTTGCAGCACTTGCTGTTGCTCGGTGCTGAGCGAGCCGAGCCCATGCCAGAGCATCCCTGCCTGTTCCAACGCGTGGCGATGGCGCGGATCCTGTGCCAGCCAGTGCTGGAATGTCAGTTCCTGTTCATCGTCCAGCGGCGCTTCGGCCAAACGTATGGCCCAGCGTGCTGCCTGCTGCTGGATTTCAGGAGGATAATCGTTCATGTCGTAGGCCTGAAGTGTGTGGGGTCTCTAAATAGGTAGACGTCTGGCGGCAATAAACCCGTAAATAATTTGTGATTATTTCATGATGGGCGACGCGTTTCACGAGGTGCGGATCGTCATCATCGCGTGCAGCGTCATGGCGAGATGTTTCTCAACGGTGCTGAGGGAAATCTCCAACTGCTGAGCAATTTGCGCCTGCGTCATGTGTTCAAACCGGTGCAGATGAAATATCAACTGCGTGCGTTCAGGTAGCGTCGACAGCACATTTGCCAGACGTTCCAGCTCCTGTTGGGCGATGGCCGTTTGATCGAGCTGGGGCGCGGCATCCGGCAGGTATTCCAGCGCCGCCTCCGTATCGTCAACGGATGCCGCCATCTGCCAGCGCTGCTGGTGGCGGACATGGTCGAGCAGCAAGTTATTTGCTGTCTTATAGAGATACGCCTTCTTGTCGTCTACATCATTCTGCTGTTCCAGCCGTTGTGCCAACCGTAAAAAACTCTCTTGCACCAGATCGGCTGCTGCCTGAGGGTCGCGCAGTTTATGATTGAGATAGCGTTCTAACCGCTCTGCATAGTGGTTGAACAGCATTCTGAGTTCAGACTCTGACATGCCAACGTCCCGTCAGGTGACCTTCCCGCCGACTCTGCGGCAACAGAACCCCTTTCCCTTGTCACAGTGATCTTCATAGCAATGCACGGCACTGTCCGTCGACGGGGTAAGGCCCTGAATAATAAATTTAATGTAATTGATAATTATTATCACATATGCCGCAGCGAAAAGCAGAGTTAAATCTTCTTCAGATTGGCGGATTTTCGCCATCGACTACACTTACCTTTGCTGGCTTATTATTTGATCAGGAGAGACGAGATGACCACGAAGGACTCAGCGCAGGATCCTAAAGAAGTAACGGTCAGCGAAGGACTGGCAAAGGTGCATGAGGCATCAGAGCAGTTGACGGAAGAAGAGATCGAGGCGTTGGCGGAAGAAGCCAGACAGGCCGCAACGCAGACAAAGAAAGCATCGGGCAACGCGACTTAGCGTAAGGCCGCCAGTTGCAGCATGGATTGATAGGTAGGCGCAAGGTGGCAGGTTTTTTGCACAGACATTTTGCAGATAGTGGTGAAAGACACGACGGTTTTCTCTCTGTAAGGAAAATGTATGCACGACAAATTACTCATAGAAGGCAAGCTGGTTGCGGGTAAGGGCGAGGCGTTGGCGGTATTCAACCCTGCCACGGGAGAGCAAATTGCCGCCATTGCGCAGGCCGATCTGCACCAGGTTGATGCAGCGGTTCTGGCTGCCGAGTCCGCTTTTGCACACTGGGGACAGACCACGCCGAAAACGCGCGCGACACTACTGCTACAGATTGCCGATGCCATTGAAGAAAACGCCGAGGCGTTCGCCAAACTCGAATCGCTAAACTGCGGCAAACCCTACCATGCGGCGCTGAATGATGAAGTGCCTGCGGTCGCCGATGTGTTTCGCTTTTTTGCCGGCGCGGCGCGCTGTCTGAGTGGTTCTGCGGCCGGAGAATATCTCGAAGGGCATACCTCGATGATCCGGCGCGATCCGGTTGGCGTGGTGGCGTCCATCGCACCGTGGAATTATCCGCTGATGATGGCGTCGTGGAAGCTGGCACCCGCGCTGGCGGCGGGAAACTGCGTGGTGCTGAAACCCGCGGAGCAAACGCCGCTCACCACGTTCTATCTGGCGCATCTGCTGGCGGAGATACTGCCAGCGGGCGTGGTGAATATTGTGTTCGGGCGTGGTGCAGACATCGGTGATGCGCTGACGGGGCATGAGAAAGTGAACATGGTGTCGCTGACCGGTTCGATTGCGACCGGCGCGCATATTCTGTCGCATACTGCCTCGAGCGTAAAACGGACGCACATGGAACTGGGCGGCAAAGCGCCGGTGATTGTTTTCGACGATGCTGATATCGATCAGGTTGTTGATGGGATTCGCAGCTTCGGTTTCTACAATGCGGGGCAAGACTGTACTGCCGCCTGTCGGCTGTATGTGCAGCGTGCCGTCTACGATAAGGTCGTGGAAGCATTAGGCAACGCGGTGGCGACGCTGAAAATGGGCGATCCACATGATGAAACCACCGAACTGGGGCCGCTGATTACTGAGCAGCAACTGGAACGTGTGGTGGGGTTCGTCGAACGCGCTAAAGCGCTGCCGCATATTACGGTGGTGACCGGTGGCGAGCGAGTGAAAGGGCAGGGATTTTACTTCCAACCCACGGTGCTGGCGGGCGCGAAGCAGGAAGACGAGATCGTCCAGAAAGAGGTGTTTGGCCCCGTTATCTCCATTACACCATTTGATGATGAGGCACAGGTGATTGGCTGGGCCAACGCCTCGCATTACGGTCTGGCCTCGTCGGTCTGGACGCGCGATATCGGGCGGGCGCACCGTCTGGCCGCGTGCCTTCAATACGGCTGTACCTGGGTGAATACCCACTTCATGCTGGTGAGCGAAATGCCGCACGGCGGGCAGAAACTGTCAGGCTACGGCAAAGATATGTCGATGTACGGTCTGGAGGATTACACCATTGTGCGCCATATCATGATCCGGCACTGAGGATCGTCGGTCTGCCGCAGGGGAATGTTATCCCGAACAGGTTGTTTTGGACGGGAAGCCGGTTATGACATAGCGCGTTTGTCCAGACTCGGCGTGCCCCAAAAGAGGGCGTGCTGGGCAAAACCGGGGCATCACGAGATGCTGTGATTTTCGTCATACTGGCATGCGCTATGCTAATTAGCTATTAATTTTGTTCATTCTCATTTAGTTCAAGTCATCTGCTGAATTTTTGGTTTAGATCGCGTTTTTGTATTTTATTCTGGTTTAGGGCGGGCGACTGGCGTGTTATGTGCATTAATTAAATTGGCATCGCGTGATGTCCGTTTTCAAGGAGCGCATTTTGTCCAGATCAAACGCCCACCTTAACCCGCTAGAGTGTACTCAGCAGGCACTGCATTGGATTCATAGTGACACGCTATCCCACGATGACATGGTGGCACTGAATCGAGAAGTTTTGAGTTGTTTTCGTGAATACGTCAACCCAGGTTTTCTGGAGTACCGAAAATCTGTCACCAACGGCGGCGATTACGGCGCAGTCGAATGGCGCGCCAGCGGCCCGAATACGCTGATTGATACCCAAGGGAATGAATATCTGGACTGCCTCGGCGGTTACGGCATTTTCAATGTTGGGCATCGCAACCCTAATGTGATTGCCGCTGTGGAGCGCCAGCTCGCCAGACAACCGCTGCACAGTCAGGAACTGCTCGACCCGCTGCGGGGGCTGCTGGCAAAAACGATGGCGGCACTGACGCCGGGCGATCTGAAATACAGCTTTTTCTGCAATAGCGGAACGGAATCGGTTGAAGCGGCGCTGAAACTGGCGAAGGCTTACCAGTCGCCGCGCGGCAAATATACCTTTATTGCTGCGACTGGCGCGTTCCATGGTAAATCGCTGGGGGCGCTTTCAGCCACCGCCAAGCCTGCGTTTCGTCGTCCTTTTATGCCGCTGTTACCCGGCTTCCATCATGTGCCTTTTGGCGATATCAGCGCCATGCGTAAGCAGGTTCAGCAATGCCAGAAGACCGGCGATGATGTTGCTGCCATTATCCTTGAGCCCATTCAGGGGGAAGGCGGCGTGATTGTGCCACCGGAAAATTACTTGCCTGCGGTCAGAGCATTATGCGATGAGGTTGGGGCATTGCTGATTCTGGATGAGGTGCAAACCGGCATGGGGCGCACGGGCAAGATGTTCGCCTGTGAGCATTATGGCGTGCAGCCTGACATTCTGTGTCTGGCGAAGGCGCTGGGCGGCGGCGTGATGCCGATTGGTGCCACGGTGGCGACAGAAGAGGTCTTCTCCGTGCTGTTTGAAAATCCGTTCCTGCATACCACTACGTTCGGCGGCAATCCGCTGGCCTGCGCGGCGGCGCTGGCGACCGTCAATGAATTGCTGACGAAGAACCTGCCTGAACAGGCGGCGATACAAGGGGCGTTTTTGCTACAGGGTTTACAGCAACTGGCGGCCGAGTATCCTCAATTGATTATTGAAGCACGAGGAATGGGGCTGTTGCAGGCTATCGAGTTCAAGAAAAACGAGATCGGGTATGCCTTCGCGAAGGAACTGTTTCAACGTAATGTTCTGGTGGCGGGTACCCTGAATAATGCCAAATCGGTCAGGATTGAGCCACCGCTTACCATCACGCGCGAGCAGTGTACCCGCGTGCTGAAGGAAGCGAAGGAAGTGCTGAAGAAGCTCAATGGCACGATGCCTGACGAAAATAAAATGAAGGAATATGCGGTAGAGTGAAAAACGAGACGGAAACACGCAGCACCCTATTAGGTTCAGCCCGAAAGCCAGTCAGCCCTTACTGACTGGCTTTTTTTATGTTGATAGGTATTAAACGCTCTGTTTTTATCTTTACCCTCTAATTAATTCAGCAACGTTACGCTATACCGTTCGCCTCACCGCGTCATGATCTGGACGCTATCGTAGTTTATCTAAACTATTAGTCTTCTAATTTATAAATTCGATTTAATGAATAAAGATCAGGGCTTTTTCTCTGATAGAAAAAAACGATCGAATACAAAGAATTGAACGGTCTAATGATCGTTATTTCCGATCGATATTGCATTTATGATAGTGTAAGCTTATAGACCGTAGCGAGAGTTTATCTCGAGGCTGTGTTTATGAATGTGTTTGCCTCCATTGAGGCATGACACCGGCTAAAACAGGGGCGTGAGGGTAAAAATTTAGCGTTCTTAATCATGATTCGATTTTAGTTATACGCACAAATAATGTGAAGTGCGAAATGATGTAAGATTTTTCGAGTTAATTTATCAAGTAAACAATTTCTATAAGTAATTATCTTTACATATATGAGAAATATTATGGCTAAATGAATTTCTTATGCCAGTATTCTGCTACATGCATCACAAAATAAGAAGTTTATAGAAGCCAGGGAGCCGGTTGCAATAGCGGTTTGCTTTACCGTTTGTCGTGTTTTTCAAATAATCGGTAGCTAATGTGTCTATTAATCGCAATTGGGTAAACATGGTAAGAATGTAACATTCTGGTGCTAATATGGATTTTTTTAAAAATATAAAAATTGGAAATAGACTTTCTCTTGGCTTTGGTTTGTTAATCATACTGACGTTGGTTTTGTCATCGGTAGGCTATTATTTTATGAAAAATATTGGTGCCGAAGTTGATGAGATCACTGAAGATAGAATGATGAAAGTCGATATGTTGCGTGACATTCAAGATATCCTGAATACCAATGTTCGTACTTTACGCGATATTATCCTCCTTCCTGCCGATAAAAATCAGGAAAAACAGGCGCTGAGGGCGGTCATCGTAAAGACGACCAACTCGGCAAGTGAAATATATAAAAGCCTCGATGCTAGCATTACTTCGCAAAAGGCGCGGGAGTTGTTTAACCAACTTATTGATATCAGAAAACAGTATAGTGTGAGCATTAACAAAGCTATTGACTATGCGATGGAAGAACAGGATGCACTGGCTACCGAATTGGTGTTTGGCGATATAGCCAATATCCAGTCGCTTTATTTTACCAAGCTCAATGAGTTGACTGCATTACAGGTCTCATTCGTTGATCATGCGAAGCTGTTGACCAAAGAGTATATCCACAATGCGCTGTTGTGGATGTTAGTGCTATCCGTTTTCTCTACGGTTTTAGGCTGCTTTACGGCTTGGCTATTAACCCGCAGTGTCACGGCGCCGTTATCTATTGCACTTTCTTCTGCGAAACGCATCAGCGAAGGCGATCTGAGCGGTTCGATTGTCGTCAATAACCGTGATGAAACGGGGCTGCTATTGGAGGCCATGCAGGAAATGCAAACGGCGCTAACACGGATGGTAGTGGGCGTCAGAAGCAATGCCGAGAGTGTCGCGACGGCCAGCATGCAGATTGCTCAGGGTAATGCTGATTTATCATCACGAACTGAAGAGCAGGCGAGTGCGCTGGAAGAAACCTCTTCGACCATGACGCAATTAGGGATGACGGTAAAAAATAATGCTGATAACGCGCTTCAGGCGAACGTGTTGGCGAAAAACGCAAGCACCGTGGCGCAGCAGGGAGGCGATGTTGTCAATGAGGTGGTGGACACGATGAGAACGATCAATGAAAGCTCGCGTAGCATTGCGGATATCATCAATGTCATCGACAGTATTGCCTTTCAGACGAATATTCTGGCGCTCAACGCCGCTGTTGAGGCCGCACGTGCTGGTGAACAAGGTCGTGGTTTTGCTGTCGTGGCGGGAGAAGTGCGTAATTTGGCACAGCGCAGTGCCGAAGCGGCTAAAGAAATTAAGAATCTGATTACGGCCAGCGTTGAACGCGTTGAGCTTGGCTCTGTGTTGGTTAACAAAGCGGGAGACACGATGCAGCAGGTCGTGATGTCTATTCGTCAGTTGAGCGATACGGTATCCGAGATCAGCGCGGCAAGCGCTGAACAGTCGACGGGGGTTGAACAGGTTGGGATTGCTGTCAGCCAAATGGATCAGACCACGCAGCAGAATGCTGCTTTGGTAGAAGAATCCGCTGCTGCCGCACAAAGCCTCAAAGATCAAGCCGATCAGCTCGTTAGAGAAGTTTCCGTGTTTAGAATTGCGGGCCATAAACCCTCAATGTTGCAACCTGCCACTCAGGCTCTCTCGCTTGTGGCGATGCCCCCTGTCTCTACTCGTGCAGCCGCTCAGCGTCCGTCAGATTGGACGAATTTTTAAAATATTATGGTAGCCAACATCTCAGGGATGTATTGAAAGTCAGCATAACAACAAGACGTTGCCTCAATAGGATTGTATAAGCATTTTTGCCAGTCAGCGCGTGCTGACTGGCTTTTTGCTTTTCTATCACGGTATTGCTTTGCATACGCTATGGCGTACCGCTTTCCGCCAGTTTCTCGACCAGATCAAGACGCGCTTTCCACGGATCGGCGATATCACGAGTCTGCTCTGCACCTGTCGCAGGGATAAACAGAATGTTGTCTTTCTGGCTGCTATAGGTGTGCCATGTCGGCAAACCGCTGGCGTTAGGGTTACCAGTGCGGGCAAAGTTCACCCAGTACTGATTCATCTGCTGGGCAACGGCACGGTCTTGCGGCGTGGTTTTTCGCCATAGCGTGCCGTTACCGTGTTAAAGACATACGGAATTTCGCTGGCGTGTACGGCAGCGGGCCACTGCTTGCGCATGCTATCGGCAACGTAGCCAAAGCGAAATTGCCAGACGGGTAGCGCGGCTTTTTCCCAAATTCGTGCGACAAAACGCGCTGGTTCCACCATAAAACGATCGCTCGACACGGCCTTGGCTATCTCCTGCGGCGACATGCCGTGGTAAGCCTGAAGGGCGTGCTGCCTATCGCTGGCAGGGAAAACGGCAACCGCGTCGTCTGACGTCGCGACCTTCGGCGGGAAACTGATATCGGCATCCGTGGCGCCAATCATCAGCGGCACACGCTGGAAGTTACCCTGACGGTAGCTATCCTGCGGCTCTGCGGCGATCGCTTTGCCATCGAGCATCGGGCCGGAATAATCCGGTGCATTCATGGAGGCCATATTCAGGCCGTTCACCACTTTTTCCGCTGGAATCTGCCGCAGCGCCGCCAGGGCTTTCGTATCGTGACCGTGGATGCCATTGGCACCGGCGAAGGTGAGACCGGCCTGTTCTGCTTTTTGCCAGCTTTGGTTAGGCACGATATTTTGTCTGCCTGAGCCGGATTGAATAATCGCTTTCTGGAATAATCCCTGCGAGAGTTCGCTGGTCAGCAGAGAACCGACGGCAAAGCCGCCTGCGGATTCACCAAACAGGGTGACGTTTTGCGGATCGCCATGGAAAGCGGCGATGTTTTTTCTGCACCCACTTCAGCGCCGCAATTTGATCCATCAGGCCGTAGTTGCCACGCAGCGGCTGGTCGGCCAGCGCCGGATGAGCAAAAAAGCCAAAGCGGCCGACGCGATAGTTGAAACTGACGAAGATGACACCCTGACGGCCAAATTCCTGCCCGGAGTAAATCTCGGGCGAGGCGCCGCCGTTGACAAAGCCACCACCATAGACCCATACCATCACAGGCAGTGGGCCTGTGGCGTTGGCTGGGCGCCACACGTTGATGGTCAGGCAATCCTCACTAAACCCCACGCCGAGCGGCGCGGCATCGCCGGGAAAAGGATTCTGCATACAATCCTTGCCGTATGCCGTTGCTGAGCGAATATCGTTCCAGCTTTGTACCGGCTGCGGCGGTTGCCAGCGCAGTTCACCGATGGGAGGTGCGGCAAAGGGAATGCCTTTAAAAGCATCAACGCCTTGCGTCTCGGTCCCACTGATGCGACCGCTGTCTAACGTCACCAGCGGATCGTTTGCCAGCGCTGGCTGGCTGACGGCAGCTATCAGTAATATCAGGCTGGCAGTGATTTTTTTATCCATGCGTTTTTCCTTAGGGATGAAAACAAAAAACCTGCCAGACGTGATATGTCTATCACGTCTGGCAGGTTCGCCTTTAACTCGTTATACTTCACGTTGCATGTACGTTAGCAGCGTTCAGTCACCCGAATCACTTACTTGAGTAAGCTCATCGGGATGCCTTCTCTTGCCGCCTGCCTGAAACTTGAATTATTTAGAGTTTCTCAATCAGTCACGCCCTGTAATGCCATTTATAGGCGCTTTGCACTGGGCTGACAACCTTAGGTGCGCAGAAATATGATAATCATCAACATGATGCAGCAGCAGCGTTGTCAGTCTTGCCTATGTCAGCGGGTAGGAATCATGTGCGGTTACCCGTGTTTGCGGGCGATCAGTACATTCAGCGGCGCCATAGGAAATGCCTGATGACGACGAGTTTCGACGGAGGTAAAGCCCGTTTCTAACAGCCACTGCGTCAGTTGACCTTCCCGCGTGACGTGGCGTCCACTCATTTGCATCGGCAGGTAGAACGGCAGAACCGGTGCGGCATCCTCCGGCGCTTCGGCAATTTCCGCCTGTGCCAGAACCAGCGTGCCCTCCGATGTCAACGTATCGTGGAGCTCTGCCAGCATGGCGGGGATATCTTCGACAAAATGCAGGAAGGAAGAACTCCAAATCAGATCGTATTTTTCGTGAGGCAATGCGCAGCTTTGCGCCGACAGCCGTGCAGACAATCCGGCAGCGTCAATATTGCGCTGTGCCACGGCGGCGGTCTGCGGCAGGTCATACACCGTGCCGGAGATCTGAGCGTGACGTAGCGCCAGCGTAATCGCCACCCAGCCAGGGCCGCCACCCAGATCGAGAACGTGTCTGATTTGCGGGAAATCCGGCAGGCTGGAGAGAAGCTGCTCGGCACGGTCGGCCGTGATTGCCCGTTGTTCCTGAGCGATCTGCTGTTCCGCGGCGTTGGCCCACGCCGCATCGCGCGGTAATTCGCTCAACTGCGTCGGTAGAGGCTGAGGCATGCCGTCACCAAGCCCCTGACCAAACTGGCGCAGGCTGGTGAGGCGAAAACGCCAGGCGTCGCCCAGAAAACGCGAACTGCTGCGACAGAGTACGGCGGCGCAGGCCGGGGCGGTGCGATAGCCGTCGTGATGACGTGTCAGTAGTTGCATGCTCCACAGCAGTTCAAGCAGAAATCTGGTTTTTTCAGGCTGCCAGCCCAGCGTTGCCGCCAGCTGTTCCGACGTGGCGGCATCCTCCAATCGGTCGAAAATCTGCTGTTCCAGCGCCAAATGCAAGGCATCCGCCTTCACGCTGCTGGCGGCAAGCTGCCATAACGTCTCTAATGGATTCATAAGTGGCCTTTCTCATTGATGGTCAGTCGATAGGGAATATGCTATCTATAAATGAGAATCGTTATTATGTTCATTGTTATGCGAGACGGCGTTTTTCATATGCGAAACGGCGGGGGAAGAATGGCACAAAGACAGCAACGGGTGCGAGAGGAGCTATCGTCCGGCGATCGGTGTCGGATGAGTGAAGTGCATCGCGCTGATTCACGTCGCATCCTGCCGGGCGATATCGGTGAATGTTGGTCGAATTTCAGTCGTATTGATGCAGACCTGTCATTGGCACATTCGCAATACCGCCCGCGTCGCGCCTTAGTGGAAGAAACGCAGAACCCACATTCGCAACCCATGTTGGTCATGACGTTTGCGCTGGCAGGGGAGTCAGCATATTACGATCGCAGCGGTTCACAGATCTGGTTTCGCCAACAGCATGTTACGATTACGACGTTTGGCGCCAGCGTAGGTGAACGCCATTATCAGGCGCAGCAGCAGGTCGATCAGCTACGGCTGCTGGTGGGGAAAACGTCGGCGGCTCGTTATTTTGGCACGGACTGTGCGGAACAGCTGTTCAGTGGCGACGGGGTACAGCAGCGTGCGTTTGCGCCCGTCTCTGCGGCCAGCCAGGTTCATGTTAACGCACTGTGCGCTGACGCCGATCCGCTAAATCGCCATATCCATGCCTTAAGCCTACTGGCGCAGCACCGCCACTTCCTACAGCCGGAAGAGAGGCGTGGTGCTATTCATCTACAGGAACGGCAGCAATTGGAGCAGGTATCGCGCTGGATGCGTGAACATCTGGCAGAACCGCTGACGCTGGCCTGCATTGCGACTCAGGCGGGGATGAGTGAATCCAGACTCAAACTTGGGTTTCATCGCTGCTTTGCGACCACGCCGGGTCAGATGCTATTGCGGATGCGCATGGAGCGGGCGCATCAGTTGCTGGAGCAGGGATTTCAGGTGGCGCAGACGGCCTGGCAAGTTGGCTATCGGCATCCCGCTAATTTCAGTCTGGCATTTACGCGCTATTTTAACCGTAACCCGAAAATGATTACTCCGCGTAAGTAATAATATCTGCTGATGTTAATGTGATGACTTTATCATAATTATTTACCGTTATTTTCCCTTTGCTTTATTTCCGTGCGTTATTTAGGCAGGCGGTGCCTGAATCCGAGCTTTTGTCCAAATTCTTCTATACTTCATCCCGCAGCATCAACGTGTAATGAATATTGCGACCAATAAGCAGTTTATTTTTCAGCGCGCAGTCGGGTGGTTCCCTGTGCATGAAAAAGAGTGTTGTATTTTTAATAAAGGGTCGCTTTTTAAGCAAAGGAAAAAAGAATGAGATTAAAAAGAAAAAATCGAACCGATGAAAATTCAGGACATTACCATTATTGATAATGCCAGACTTAAAAAGCCATTACCGCCGCCGCATTGGGTAATGCGATGGAATGGTTTGATTTTGGCGTATATGGTTTTGTGGCGTATGC
This sequence comes from Pectobacterium sp. PL152, assembly GCA_021907015.1. Lineage (GTDB taxonomy): Bacteria > Pseudomonadota > Gammaproteobacteria > Enterobacterales > Enterobacteriaceae > Pectobacterium. The sequence goes on from CP091064.1 coordinate 4,289,752, forward strand.
GCTCGGACAGGTCTTTTTCCCCGGTGCTGACCCCGGCGTACAAATGATTGCCGCGCTGGCAACGTTCTCGGTTCCTTTTTGGTTCGGCCGCTCGGCGGATATTCTTTGGCGCGATGGGCGATAAATTTGGTCGCCAGAAAGTCTTGTCGATCACCATTATTATCATGTCGGTGAGCACATTCTGTATCGGCTTGATTCCGTCTTATGAATCGATCGGTATTTGGGCGCCGATACTGCTGTTGTTGGCAAAACTGGCGCAGGGATTCTCCGTTGGGGGCGACTATACCGGCGCGGCTGGTGGAATCAACCAGTAATTTATATATGCCGGCATATTACCTGATGGTGATTGGGCTGATCGGTTTGATTACCGGGATGTCGATGCGTGAAACGGCTGACCGAACAGCATCCTGAGATTAATTGACGCCATTTACCGATAGTAAACAAACGCCACGAATGTGGCGCTTTTGCTATGTCGCGTACAACGACTCTGTCACGTAGGGCTAGCGACCAATGAGCCGCAGCTGGGTACAAAATGGGCAACCACAGCCGTTAACGGAGGTGGCATCGCACTGGCCGGGGTGAATGGTTTCCAGCCCCATTGGCGTAAAGCCAGAAAAGGTGCGCTTAGCCTCATCGATATTGCGCAATCCAGTCTCCGTAGACTGAGCTATTTTGGCCTGAAACGCCGAGGCTTGTGTCGCGACGAGGGAAAGAAACAGAAATGACAGACCTTTTTCATCGGGCTTATCCGCTATGGAGTTTGGTCTGTTATAACATAACGTATTTCGCCGCGCCAGAGTAGCCGACCACCCGAATAGCGTCGGCTGTCTGAACAACGTCATGCGATTAACGGAACGGCGGTTCGTTAAAGGTGCGCAGTTTGCGCGAGTGCAGTTTGTCACTTTCCGCCCGCAGCAGATCGATAGCGCAAATGCCAATTTGCAAATGCTCCGAAATCGCCCCTTCATAGAAACGGTTCGCCTGTCCCGGCAGCTTGATTTCACCGTGTAACGGCTTATCCGAGACGCACAGCAGCGTGCCGTAAGGCACGCGGAAACGATACCCCTGCGCGGCAATCGTCGCACTTTCCATATCTACCGCGACGGCACGACTGAGGTTAAAGCGCAGGGCGGAGGCCGCGTAGCGGAGTTCCCAGTTGCGATCGTCGGTGGTAACCACCGTGCCGGTACGCAGGCGCTGCTTAACTTCTTCTCCCGGCATGCCGCTGACCATTTTGGTGGCGTCGTACAGCGCGCGCTGCACTTCGGCGATACTGGGAATCGGGATGTCAGGCGGCAATACGGCGTCCAGTACGTGATCGTCACGCAGGTAAGCGTGCGCCAGCACATAATCACCGATGGACTGACTCTCGCGCAGGCCGCCGCAGTGGCCGATCATCAGCCAGGCATGCGGACGCATCACCGCAAGGTGATCGCAGATGGTTTTCGCATTGGATGGCCCGACGCCAATGTTGACCATCGTAATCCCTTTACCCTGACGGGGGATAAGGTGATAGGCAGGCATCTGATGGTTCTTCCAGGCCAGATCGGACACCGTCTGCTCTGGGTTCGGTGTTTCGGCGGTGATGTAGATACCGCCAGCGCAGGATAGCGCCTCATAGGGACTATCGGGATCGGCAATCTGCGCACACGCCCAGCGTACAAACTCATCGACATAACGGGTGTAGTTGGTGAAGAGGATGAACGGCTGAATATGTTCCACCGGCGTGCCGGTGTAGTGTCGAAGCCGCGCCAGCGAGAAATCAGTGCGCAGGGCGTCGAAGTGCGACAGCGGCGATGTGGTGGTGGCATGAAACAGCCCGTCGGCCGTCTCGTCTCCAATCTGTGACAGTTCCGTGGTGGGGAAATGTTTGGCGATGCCCGCGCTCATGGAGCGGTCAAGAATCAGATCGGAACCGTCGAGCACGTAGGGGAACGGAATTTCCTGCTGTGACGGGCTGACGTCAATGGTGACATCATAATCCCCCTCCAGCAGCGCCAGCTGTTCCGCCAGATAAGCGCGCAGGAATGCCGGGCGGGTCACGGTGGTAGAGTAGCTGCCGGGATGGGTGAAACGTCCATAGGCGCGATGGCGGGGATGGCCGGTCGAATTGCCGCTCCAACTGACGCGCAGAGCCGGGTAGGAAAATAATCCCGCCGCGCGCGCGTTGGCATCGGGCAGGGTGCCATCATTGATGAAGTCCCCGATGGCGTCGCGCAGCGCTGAGACGGCGTCATCATACAGCGCTTCCAGTTTATCCAGAGTCTGAGTGACGGTAAGACTGACGTGGGCTCCGCTGTTATGCATATTCTCTCCTTTAAATTCTGTACTTCGGCAGAGGTTAGCTCACAGCGTAACTGAAGATGCCCAGCCCCGCCATCGTGAAATCTGGCGGGGCTGTGAGCGTGAAGATAAGCCAGCGTTTAGGCGGTGTCCCTCGATAGATTAGTGCTTGTGGCGACCGGAAAGATTCGCCGCGCTCACGGCCAGTATCGACAACACGCCGAGTGCGGCCGCCGGTGCCAGCACGCCCCAGAAGGCACGTTCGATATACGGCATTCCTTCTGCCAGCACGCGTCCCCATTCTGGTGTCGGCGGTGAGGCACCCAGACCTAAGAAGCCGAGCGATGCCAGTGCCAGCGCGATGCCGGGCAATCGCAGCATGGCGTGACGAAAGAGTGGCCCAATCAGCGCAGGCAGAACATAGAGCAGACTGCGCCGTATCGGGCCCACGCCGAGAATCGGCAGCATGCGAATATAAGGGCGCGCATTAATTTCGGCGACCAGCGCCGCCGTGTGGGCAGCCAGCGGTGCCCAACTGACAGCAATCACGGCAATCGCCGCGCCCATTGCCGTCGGGCCATTGACGGCGGCAACCAGCAGCCCGGCAATCACCGGCGGCAGGGCGTTGGTCACTTCAATCGGGCCCGTGAGTAGGCGTGGGAACAGCCCAACCAGCAGGCCTATTGCCAGGCAGGCCAGCGAGACTACCAGTGCCAGTAGACAGGTATTTAGCGTGCCGTGTGCGACGCGCGCCAGCAAGTCACGCCCCATCGCGTCTGCGCCAAAGGCAGCAGCAACGACGGCGGTTGCAGGCGCAGAAAAGCGGACGTATAGGGATCGCGCGGCAAGCCAGCCAGCAACAGCAGCGCCAGCAGTAGCACGCAGATAACCGGCAGCCAGATTGCATAGCGAGACACCGGGCTACCACGTTCTTCCGGCACGGGCATTGCCCCGCTCCGCAGCGCGCGTCCGAGAATCAGCAGCCGTACGCCGCTGGCGGCGATACCCGCCAGTGAAGCGATGAGTAAAAGAATCAACACGCCAATCTGCAAGGCGGGCAGATCCTGTGCGGCCGCGGCTCCCAGCGTCGCACGTCCCAGACCGGGAATTGCGAATACTTTTTCGACAGCGATGGCACCGCCGGTTAACGAAACCAGCACCAGCCCGACCAGCGGCATCACGCTGGGCAATGTGCGCTTCAGCACCGCCAGTGCGACATGACGACGGCTCACGCCCGCCACGCTCCAGGTGGTGAGCCAGTTTTCGCTGAACGTGGCGGAGAGTGCGTCGGCAATAATTCGGCCAAGGTAGCCGCCTGCCGGAATACCGAGTGCCAGCGACGGCAGCACCGCGTAGTGTAAGCCCAGCCAGCCATAGGGCGGAAACCACTGTAGCCAGACGGCGCCGACGATCAGCAGAAACGACGCCAGCAGAAATTCAGGCAGTGCGGTAAATAAGGCGGCAAACAGACCGCCTGAACGATGAACCTGACCACGTAATCCCTGCCGAAAGGTTGGGGCGCACAACACGGCAGCCAGTGTGAAGGCCACCAGCGCTGAAGAGGCCATCAGCGTGAGCGATACGCCTGCCGCCTGCAACATCCCCGGAAGGACAGGTCGGCCAGACACCCAGGAATTGCCTGCATCGCCGTGTAACAGACCCGCCAGCCAGTTCAACAGCAATTGCAGCGGGCCCTGATCCAGCCCGAGAGAGTGACGAATGGCATTTAGCGTTTCCGCCGTCGCTTCCTGCTCGCCGGAACGAGCACGTAGCAGCGCCAGTGCCGGATCTTGACCGGACAACCACGGCAACATACCAATCAGCACCACGATTCCCGCCAGCGTCAGCAGTCGTGACAACAGCGGAGTCAGCATGCCGTATCGCGGGCGTTGCGTCTGGTTGATGGTTGCACAGGTGCGGCAATACAGCGGTTCGCTCATAAACTCGTCATCTTTCTGGTTGCTGGGCGTGTTACCCGTTATTTCGCGTCGGTAGCAATATGCGTGGCGGCGTTAATCAGCGTGCGTTCACGCGGGTCGCGCAGGGCGTCTTTTACCTGCGCACTTTCACCCTGAATGACGCGCTCATGCAGCATCGGGATCGCAGCATCGCTGGCAAGGATCAGATTTTCAGCCTGCATGATGGCCTGACGGCGTGCAACGCCCGCAGGAATCGCAGCCGCTCTTTGTAACGCCTGATCGATTTCCGGGCGGCACAGCTGAGCGATGTTGAATGACCCTTCGCAGGCAAAATCGCTGTACAGATAAGCCACCGGATCGCCGGAATCCAGCACCGTCGCGCGGGATAAAATAAAGGCGTCAAACTTGCCCGCCAGCGCGTCGGACTCAATCTGCGCATACTCACGCACCACCTGTTTCACCGTAAATCCGGCGGCGGTAAGCTGCTGTGCCAGATAGACTGCAACCTCAGGCAGCTCGGCGCGATCGCTGAAGGTTGCCAGCGTGATGGTCGCCCCCGCAGGCGTACCGGCTTTGACCGGATTCGCTACCGGCTGGCGCAGTTCTGCCGCCCACGGCAACGCGGGGCCTAACAGACCCTGCGCGATGTCGGCGCGTTTCTCATAGACGTTATCCACCAGCTGTTGGCGATTGATGGCATCACGCACGGCGGCACGCATCGCGGGATCTTGCATCACGCCGTGGCGCGTATTCAGATACAGTGTGTTGGTACGCGGCATCGGGACTTCATGCACCAGCGATTGATTCAACAGCGGTGCCTGAGAAACCGGAATGGCTTCGACAATGTCTGCCGTGCCGGTACGTAATGCGGCCGCACGCGCCGCACCGTCAGAGACAAAGCTGACGTCGATTCCGCTGGCCTGCGCTTTTTCACCCCAGTAACCGTCGAATCTATCTAACACCGCGCTGCTGGTGCCAGTAACGCTACGCAGAACAAACGGGCCGCTTCCGGTATTGACCGGGTTAACGACGCCATTCTGGCCGTAGGCATGAGTAGACATAATCGCCAGCTGTGGGCTGGATAAACGTTGAGGCAGCAGCGGGTCCGCTTTAGCGGTGGAGACAATCACGGCATTATCGCCATCGGCTTTTACCGTTAGCTGCACGCCGTCCAGAATGCGTGGCTTGGGAGCCGCGGTGGATGCGACGGTGAGCGAGTTGACCACCGTGGCGGCGTTTAACGTGGTGTTATCGTGAAAATGGACGTTGGGACGCAGCTCAAAACGCCAGGATTTATCATCGATCTGCTGCCATGTTGTCGCCAGCGCGGGCTGGGCTTCGCCGAGCTTGTCGAGTACCACTAGCGTTTCTGCCGTGCTCCAGCGCGACAGCTTAAAGGCATCATCGCTCAGCGGCGTCAGGCCGGAGCGCGGTGGTTGAAGCATCGCCAGTTTGATTCGACCGTCATGATGCGAGGTGTGATTTTCCTCCGGCTCGTTGAAGCAACCTGACAGCAGCAGCGTGGCTGATAGCAAGCCAGAAACGGGCCACAGGCGATTACGCATATTCATCAATCTGTCCTTATTCATTCACGGTTGAAGCGGATTTAAACGGGCGGCAGATGACCATCATCGCCAGCGAACTGCACAGTGGCACCGCGGCGAGCAGTACCCATGGAATGGCAGCCTGTGGCGATGGCGTCAGCGCACGGTCGAGCTGGCTACCGAGTACAAAGTTGCCGACCAGAACAGCAATGCCGCCCATCGATGCCAGCGCGCCATAGTGCGCCCCCAGATTCTGGTTGTTGGCAAAACGCGGGATGAGATCCATGCCAACGGGGACGATTAACATCTGTCCCAGCGTTAACAGGGTAATCAAGGAGATAGCCGGAAGCAGGCGCTGCCATCCTTCTGACGGCGTGCTGGAAGCAAACAGGGCGACGCTAAGGAACGAGGCAGATAGCAGTGCGAAGCCCAATGGCAGCATGCGTGCTGCACCAACCCGGCGGGCAAAACGCGCCAGCGGAAGCTGTAATCCGATCACCAGCAGGGAAGCCAGAACAAACAGCGGGCCGAGGTCTTTCTCACTGCTGCCGGAGCGGTGCAGTTCAACCGGCAGCGCCAGATAAAGCTGGTTGTAGCTGAACAGGTAAGCGCTGTAGGCAATGATGAACGCCACAAAGCGCCGCTGGCGGAAAGTCTCCCACCATGGGGCGATATGTAGTTCACCCTGATTGCGCTGCGTCGGCGGCAGGCTGAAAAACAGGACGATGAGCGCGATGACAAAGACGCCCGCGCCAGCGAGCGCCACGCGCTGGAATCCGTATCCAGCCAGTACCGAGCCCAGCAGGGGACCCAACACCGCGCCTAGCTCGCCGCAAATCGCAAACAGGGCGAACCACTCGGAGCGGCTGCGTTTTCCCTCTTTTTCACTTTGCGTACCGGCTTGCGCCATTAATGCTTCAATCGCGGGAGAGAACAGGGCTCCGCCGACGCCGGTCAGGCAGGCACCGAGAATAATCGGCCACAGCGAATCGCCCAGCGCCAGCAGGAGATAACCGCTGATGCGCACGACACAGCCGCACAGGATAATTACGCGTGCGCCAAAGCGGTCAGCCAGCGCGCCGCCGACTAAAAACATGCCCTGTTGAGAAAAGGTGCGTAAGCCAATCACCAGCCCGATAGCCCAGCCGGAAAGCAGCATGTCGTCACGCAGGAAAATCGCCAGAAACGGCACGACGGCATAAAAGCCAATGTTGAAAACAAGCTGGCTGCCCAGAAGCAACGGAGGGTAAGGTCGCGGCGTGCGGCTGGCGGTTAGGTCTGACATGTCATGGTCCGTTATAAGAAAAGTCGTTATAAAAGCCCGTTATGGGAAAATGTGTTATTGACGCGGTATTTTATTGTAAAAGAATGTTTTCGGCGAGCTAATAGCCAGACGTCGACAGCGCGGGCACGGCCTGCAACAGACGGGCCGTGTGCGCCTGCTGCGGTGACGCCAGCACCTCGGCGGTAGGGCGATCTTCAATGATGCATCCGCCGTCCATGACCAGCATTCTGTCGCATAAGCCAGCGAGCATGGAAATGTCGTGCGACACCATCAGTAAGCCCATCTTGTTTTGTTCTGTGACCTGTTGAAGCAGGGCTTTAATCTGTTCGCGCAGCGGCAAATCCAGGCCGCTGACGGGTTCATCCGCCAGTAAAAATTCGGGTTGAATCATCAGCGCTCGTGCCAGCGCGACGCGCTGTGCCTGCCCACCGGAAAGCTGTCCGGCGACCTTGTCCAGAAGCGTAGCGCTTAGCCCGACCTGATCCATGACTTCACGCAGGCGGGTCGAATTCTTTCCATTAACATGTCGGTTTTCATCAGGACGGAGCCGTTTCAGCGGCTCGGTGAGAAGATCGGCAACGCGCTGATGCGGTGCAAGCGAGCCCGCCGGATCCTGCGGAATATACTGAACGCGGCGGCGATACCAGAGCAGCGAACGTACCGATCCCGGTTTAATCAGGTTGCCGTCGCAGTACACGGCGCCACGCTCCGGCGCTTCAAGCGCGAGCAGCGTTTTTAGCAGCGTGGATTTACCGCAGCCGGACGCACCAACCAGCCCGACGCGTTCATGCTGTTGCATCGCCAGCGACAGGTCATGAAAAATCGCACTGGCAGGATTGGCCTTTTGCCACGGTAAACGTGACGTCTGACGATAGCGGCTGACATGTTCGAGGCTTAAAAACGGTGTGGGAACCGCATGCAGGTGGTGGTTCATCCAGCGAGCGCTCCGACAGTGGCTGAAGGTCGTACATTTGCCAGTAACACATTGTCGGATAAAAGCGTGTCAGCGCGACGTGCGGCAGCGACCAGACTGCGGGTATACGGTTGCTGTGGTGCATTCAGCAGTTGCAGCATACTGCCGGATTCCACGATCTGCCCGTTCTCCATCACCAGTCCGCGTTGGCAGAGCTGGGCGGCGACAGCGATATCATGTGTAATAAACAACAGGGCGGGGGCATCCGGCTGCGCGCTACGTTCCTGTAAGACTTGCAATACCTGCTGCTGGGTAATGACATCAAGCGCGGTGGTGGGTTCGTCCGCCACCAGCAGACGCGTCTTGCCGAGCAGCGCAAGGGTAATACAAATGCGCTGACGCTGGCCGCCGGACAATTCGGCGGGATAGCGTTGCAGCAGGTTGGGGATATCATCCAACTGCATGGCGCTAAGGAGCGCTGAAAGCTCTGCGGAAGAGGTGGTTTTCAACGCCAGTGACAGCTGCTTTCCTAACGGCATAAGGGGATTCAGCGCCGTTGCCGAATCCTGAACACGGCAGAGACGCGGCCAGTCTGCGGGCGGGCCAGCGCTTTCAACTGACCCACCTCTTCGCCATTGACCCGAATGCTACCACTAAGCTGACAACCCGCTGGCGGCGTGCCGATGACTGCTTTGGCAGTGAGGGATTTACCGGAACCGGATGCGCCGAGTAAACAGACACGTTCACCCGCGAACAGCGTAAAACTGATATCGCTGACTTTGGTTTCGCCACCCATAGACAGGCTAAGGTCCTCTACCTGAAGAATGGCGTCTGTGTGTCTGTTCCAGTTAATCATGGTTAACGTATACGGTTGGTGTAAATAGATATGTAATAACATAACAAATTACGACGAAGTGATGCAAAGAAAATGTGATCCAGCGCGTATAAATTGGCGCAGAGACGCCGTCTTAGTCGACTGCGTCGATGATTAAATAGAGGGGAGTAAAGAATAAACCGTAGGGAAGTGCGGACTATCTCGTGGCGTGTATTTTTAGAGTCTACTTATTCGATGAGTCAACAAGCTGTGCCAGTTCCGTCGCGCTCAACTGAGTAATCTGACAAACCTGAGCAGGTTCCATGCCGCTTAGCAGAAGCTGACGGGCAATGTTTCGAGCACTAGCTTTCATACCTTGCTGCATGCCATGCTTGATGCCTTTTTCAAACCCGATTTTCTCAAGCTGCTGTGCGATAGTCATGATCGCCTCCCGATCCGTTGACAGAGATTGCGCGACAGCCTCAATAAACTCTGCCGGTTTTGATGTATTGCCGCTTCGCGCGATGTAAAACAGAATCGCTCTTTTTGCGGCAGAGGTACCTGCCAGCGCTCAAATAATAGCCCGATATCCTGCGCCAGTTCCAGCATATCTCGCGTGCGAATGTGTTTTTGTACTAACTCCAGTAGCGCTACGCGGCGATGCGTCTTGATTTCCTCATCTTGGATTACCGTTAGGTCAATCAAAGGAAAGGATGAATTGTAGAGCTTTTCTGCCTGAATAGCGTCGCTAAAACCGTCGAGCCAACGCAGCGTATAGGGATAAGGGCTACGCTGGCCGTGATAAAACAGTAAAGGAACGACGAGCGGCAACGTGTCGTGACCTTGAGAGAGGTGCTGTTGCATAGCAGCCAGCGCGTAGCGCAGCAGGCGAAATGGCATCAGTTTTTCTGGGCGACTCTGATGTTCAATCACACAATAGATATAGCCTTGCCCTGCGGTGGTCTGAATTGAATACAGCATATCCGATATTCTTGCACGTAGTTCCTCGTCAACAAAAGAGGCCGATTGCAGTTGTAGCGAGCTGAAATCGCAGATATTCCTGATTTCCTCTGGCAGATGAATGGCGAAGAAATCCTTTGCGACGGCTGGATCGCTGAGAAACTGTTTAAAAATCGCATCATGCGCGGCCATGCTGTTTTTCCGTCCCTGAATAATCTATAAGCAAGGGTAAAAGAAGCGGATACGGGCAGGGAAGAAGCGCGGAGGACGACTGCGTCGATATGGAAGGATGTACGCAAGAAAAGTGAGAAATGAAAGTAACGACGCGATCTCACTGGGAGCGAGATCGCGTTAAGGTATGGGGTTTAGCTCTGTTGCTCTGCTAACCACTGGCGTAGGCGTTCGGGTTGCTGTGCGCCGCTCAAGCGAGCCCGTTCTCCACCATTTTCGATCCATAGCAGGGTCGGTAACGTTCTGACCGCCAGTTTCTCCGCCAGCGTAGTGTGACGATCGGCGTCCAGATAATGGCTCGGTAAGTGGCGGTATTCCTCGTTATCCAGAATCGTTTCCAACTGGCGGTAGAGGCTTTTGCAGTGGACGCAGCGCTCCGCGCCGACCAGCAGCAACTGTGGATCTTGTTGGGCTGCCAGTTCAGGCCAGTCGTCAGCGGTCACTGAAGCAAAGCGCTCGCGGTTGACGACAAAGAGCTTCGGGCTGCGCTTGAGGTCTTCGCTGTCGGTTGCGACGCACAGGGCATCGCCGCTCTTTTTGTAGGGGCGCGTGCCCTCAATACGAATGACGCTGGCGAAGCCGGGGGCGGCGGCTCCCGGTTGACGTAGCTGAGTGTTATCGGGGGCGATCACTGGCGTTTCCTGTGGACGCGGCAACTGTGGCACCCACTCGTAGGGCACGCGGTAAGCGCGATACAGCATGTTGGTATTCCCCGTCTTGCCCCAATACGGGGAAATAAACTCCCAGACAATCTCATGATCGACGGTGACTTCAAAGAGTCGACCATTGGCACCTTCGTTAATCAGTGTATTGCCGTTCGGCAGGCGCTGGATATTACTGATGTACGGGCTGTAAAAACGAAAAGCGTCGGTCGGGTGTGGAATGCCTGCTTCGTAGGGCGAATAGCGCCAGACAATATCCAGCGTCACCGGGTTGATTTCTAGCACGCGCGAATAGTCACGCCAGGCGTTTTTCACGCCGTCGGCCGAGGCCGGATTGGGTGCGCCGTAGCCTGCCCAGCCGCCGTTATCAAACACCAGAATATTGCCCGCGCCCGGCAAGCCCGCGGGGATCATATGCGCGTGATGCTGGCCGATAATCCAGCCAATGTGTTTGAGTTCCGGCGTGTTGTAATTCGGGCCAAGCTGCCAGACGATATTGCCGCTTTGCTTGTCGATGATGGCGATGATGTTGGACTCACGGGCGTCCCAGATAATGTTATCCGGATGGAAACGAGTATCGCCCTGATCGAACCACGGATTGGAGCCGAGTGCCGACATGGAGTTGATGTGCATCCAGTCGCCCATCCCGCCGCCGCTTTTACGCAGGTTAGGATTGTTGTACAGCGCGGTTTTCGCATCGTCGTCAAAGCCCAACTCGTCAAAATGATCGCTGCAACGCCATTCCCATAAGATGTTACCTTCCCAGTCCACCTCGATAATGGTGTCGTCGAGCAGCAGTTTGTCGCTGATCCTTTCGTTATGTAGATTGGTATGCGCCAGCAGTAGCGTGTTGCCGCCAATCGACTGCGGCTCTTGTCCCGGTGCGTAATAGCCGACCGGATTGCCGCTGCGCTGGTAGTCATGATGGACGCGCGCCATCCATTCTGGTGGGAGATCGGGATCGGTAATGTGTTCATAGCCGTTGAATTTCCAGACGACGTTGCCGTCCCAGTCCACCTGAATCAGATCGACCATGTCCTGCATGCCGTAGCGTGAATCGCGTTCACCGCTGTGCCCGAGGATGTAACCGCCGGGCAGGATCTTGTTGGGAAAACCGTGCAAGCCTTCCCACAGGCGTAATTCGGTGCCGTTCATATCTACCAGCACCGCGCCGCGCTCCAGCGCCTGAAAGACGGTGTAGCCGCCCCAGGCTTTTTCCGGGTTGTAAATCGTCGTGCCGGTCGGGTAGACGGAAGGGTGTCCCATAATGGTGCTCCAGTATTTATGAGTTCAGTGAAGAGAAAGCGGCCGCGGTATCGGCGGGCTGCGTCAGCAGTGCGAGCAACTGGCTGCACTGCTGGTGAAAATCTTGGCTATCACGCTGGCGCGGATGCGGCAGCGAAATTGTCGCAATCTGGCGGATACGACCCGGTCGCGGTGCCAGTACGACGACGCGATCGGCGAGATAGACGGCTTCTTCGACGTCGTGGGTGACCAGCAGCGTGGTGGTGCCCTCCGCCTGATGAATACGGCGCAGCTCCTGCTGCATCTGCTGACGCGTTAGCGCATCCAGCGCACCAAAAGGCTCATCCAGCATCAGGATGCGTGGGTTGGCGACCAGACCTCGCGCGATCGCGACACGCTGCGCCATGCCGCCGGAGAGCTGGGCGGGTAGGGCGTCGGCAAAATCCTGCAAGTGCACAAGCTGAATAAAGTGGTCGATCAGGCGTTTCCGCTCTTTGCTATCGATCGCCTCATTCGCCAGCCCAAGCGCGATATTTTGCCGTACCGTCAGCCACGGAAACAGACGCGGTTCCTGAAACACCATGCCGCGCTCGCGCCCGATACCGCGCACGGTTTGCCCTTCAACCAGTACGCGTCCCTGATAGTCGTTGTCCAGACCGACCAACATACGTAACAGTGTAGATTTGCCGCAGCCGCTGCTGCCGACAATGGCGACCAGTTCACCGCTGTGAATCGATAGGGAAAAATCATCAATCACCGTCAGCGCTTCGCCCTGCACGCGAAACTGTTTACGCAGGCGATCGAACTGCACCACCGGTGGTGGCACATTAAGGGGAGTGGACGTCATGCGATTTCTCCTGCGGAACGCCAGCGCGTCATCCGCTGTTCCAGACCTAATCCAACGCGGTCGAGCACCGCGCCCGTTAATCCAATCAACAGCATGCCGCTGATAATCAGGGGCATATCCAGTAACTGTTGGGCGTTGATCATCAGGCTGCCGATTCCCGTGCCGGATGACATGAAATATTCCGCGCCGATGGTGCCAAGCCAGGCGTAAATCAGCGACAGACGTAAACCCGCAAAGATGGCGGGGGCAGCACCCGGCAGAATCAGCACCCTCAGACGAGTTGAGAGACGGAGCTGTAACACCTGTGCGACTTCCTGTAAGGCCTGCGAACGCTGGCGGATACCGCGATGGCTGGCTACCAGCATGGGGAAGAAGGAGGCCAGAGCGACAAAGGTGATTTTCCCGGCTTCATCGTTGCCAACCCAGGCGGTCAGCAGCGGTAGCCAGGCAAACAGTGCGATCTGACGCAGCGTCGCGACCGTGGGCGCATAAAGGGCGTCGCTGGTGGCGTTTAGCCCCAGTAGTACGCCACCTATGAGGCCAGCAACAATGCCGCATACCGCACCGGCGAGCGCGCGAGTCAGGCTGGCCTGCATCGCCTCGGTGAGTGAACCGTCACGCATGCCTTGCAGCAACATGTGCCACACGTCTGCGGGTGGTGGTAGGAGTAACGGATCGATCCAGCCAAAACGGCTGGACTGTTGCCAGAACAGCAGAAGCAGGAACGGTAAAACCAGTGCGGATAAGCGGCGAGACGGTGCAACGGTTAAGCGACTGAGCGGCGGGTGTGGCCAGAAGACCAGACGACGTTCCAACTGATTGATTGTCCACTCCATCGTCAGCCCTGCCAGCCCTATCACGGCGATGCAGACAAACACGATATCCAGTTGAAACAGCTGGCGTCCCCATACCAGCAGGTAGCCAATGCCCTGAGACGACGCCAGCAGTTCGACCACAATCAGCGATACCCATGCCTGCGAAAGCGCCAGTCGTAAGCCGGTTAGCCAGGTGGGGAGCGTGGCAGGCAACGTTAATTTGATGAGGCGCTGATGCCACGGCAGGCGCAGAGTGCGGGCGACTTCCTGTAGTGCATACGGCACGTTGCGCACGCCCGTTTGCGTATGCAGCGTCACCGGGATAATTACCGCCTTAATGATGACAGCAAGTTTTAAGCCGTCATCAATGCCAAACAGCACCATAAATAGCGGGATCCAGCCCAGCGTCGGGATCTGTGCCAGCGCGTATACCGTCGGATGCAGCAAATGTTCGGCGCGGCGCGAAGCGCCCATGAGCGCACCGAGCAGCGTTCCCGCCAGTACGCCAGCCAGCAGACCGCTGGCCAACCGTTGCAGGCTGATAAAGAGCTGTGGCAGGAGATCGTGGTGCCAGAGTTCGACGGCGGTGTTAGCGACGACGTTGGGGGCAGGGAGAATCTGGGCGGGCATCCAGCCGTAGTGGGTGCTGATATACCACAGCGCCAGCAGTGCCAGCGGCACGATGAGTGGTACTACAAGCGACACGACTATTGACATGACAAGAGAATAGACCCGCGCAATTGGCAGAGCAGGCCAGACGTTCGCGTTTTTTTCAGCAGTATCGACTTATTCATTTTATTCCACGAAAGCATCACGGCTGGATGAATAGGGAATAAAAACAGGTTTCAGCCTTGAACGCCAATGCAATAAAACGATGGCCGCCGTGCAAGAAATGCATATGCGCAGCCCACGCCCGCCAGCGCTGATTTATGCTTTTTCCGCTGAACAAACCTGTAAATGTTATTTAAGCCTGATGCAGACGGTTCGTTAGTTTTCATGGCAGATGAAACAAATTATTGAGGAAAACCGTATGCACCAACCATCAATCCCATCGATAACTCTTTTATCGGTAACTCTCCATCCTCGCTGGCGACAGGGGCTGCATAAGCTCATGGGCATTGCTCTGCTGATGAGCACGGCGCTAATGGCATCGACCGTTCAGGCGAACGACACTGCTCCGCAGGATGCACAGAAGCCGACGGAGATTCGCATTGGTTTGCCGGACCAAAGCGCGGGCAGCAAACCCTTTATCCGCGGGCCGTTGGGGTTGGCGCATATTCAAAAGCAACTGGAGAAAGAATTTGAACCGCAGGGTATCAAAATTCAGTGGTCGTTCTTTAAAGGCGCGGGCCCGGCGGTCAATGAGGCGCTGGCGAATAAGCAGTTGGATGTGGTGTATTTGGGCGATCTGGCGGCCATTATTGGTCGGGCGGGAGGATTGCCGACGCGGGTGCTGGTGGGATCGCGCGGCGCTAATTCTTATCTGGCGGCGACGCCGGAATCGGGTATTCAACGCATTGAAGATTTACGCGGTAAGCGGATTGCAGTCTACAAGGGAACGGCCGATCAGCTGTCGTTTGAGCGCGCGATTAAAAGCGTTGGACTCAATGAGCGCGACGTGCGGGTCATCAATCTGGACTGGACGGCGGGCAAAGCGGCGCTCGCAGCCAGACGCGTGGATGCAGTATGGGGCGGCGTCTCCCTGCTGGCGTTGCGTAAGCAGGGCATCAATATTGTGACCACCAGCCGGGCACTGGGCTGGGCGAATACCACGCAGGCTGCGGTGCTGGCGACGCAGGATTTTATCGACCGCTACCCAGGCACGACGCAGCAACTGGTGAATGTGCTGGTGGACAATGCGCAGTGGATCGGCGAGGCGCAGCACCTGCCGGACTATACCGCGCTAATGGCAGAGCAGAGCCAGATTCCGCAGGCGATCTTTCAGGAAGAGCTGAAAGCGGAAGATCTCCCGTTTCAAAGCTCGCCACGCCTCGATCCGTTCCTGCTGAGCAGTTTACAGGACAGCATCGAGCGGGCGAAAGCCGCCGGACTTATTCGCAACTCGTTTTCAGCCAGCGACTGGTTTGCTGGCGAGTTTGCCGATCGGGCATTGAAGGCCAAAGGACTGGAGTCAAATTGGCCGGTGTACGACGCCAGCGGCAATCCTGCGAAATAACCACGTAGGCGCTCACAGGGTCGGCAGTGGCGGAGCGGGTGAGCGCAGTTTGTCCTGCGCCAGTATGGTTTCAATCATCAGTTCAGCCAGCGGCGGTAGCGCTCTCTGCAAACAGGTGACAATGCCGAAACGGGTTTGCATGTTTCCCCACTCCGGCGGTGTTCCCGTCAGCGGAATTTCTACCAACTGGTGGCTTAATCGTCCCAGTGCGAAGCCATCCTCACTGGCGAAGCTGATGGCCTGCGTATGTCGCAGGATACTGAACACGGAATAGATATGGTCACACTGAATTTGCGGTCGATAATCGGGCTGGCGAGTTAAGGCGGCCAGCACCTTGCGCATACCGACGGGCATAAAAGGGGAGGCGAGAGGAAAGCGCAGCAAATCGTCCGGCGTCACGGTTGCCTGCTGTGCCAGCGGGTGTGAAGAGTGGCAGATAAAGAAGCAGCGCTGCTGGCTTAATGGCTGCACGTGGAGATGGGTTTCCATTTCGGCCTGCCAGGTATCGGCAACGATAAAAGGCCATTCGTCGGCCAGCAGTCGCTCACGCAGAGACTGCCAGTTATCCACGCTGTAGGTAACTCTGGCGCGTGGGCGAAGGGCATGGAAATGTGCGACCGCCTTGGGGATCAGCGTGGTAGAGGGGGCAGGGCCACACCCAAACGTCAGCTCACCTTCCTGCGCCTCGCTGATCTGCCGCATGTCGGTCATCAGCTCCCAGGACAGCTCCTGCATGCGTCGGGCAAACGGCAGCAGCGTATTACCTTGCCACGTCAGCGCAAAGCGACGGCTCTGACGATCGATAAGCGGATGTCCCATCGTTTGTTCCAGCGCCTGAATGCTGCGGCTGAATGCCGACTGTGACAAACAGACGGCTTCTGCGGCCTGTACAAAACTCCCATGTTCGGCCAGCGCAAGAAAATTGCGTAATTGCCGTAAATCCAGATGCATGTTGCAGCTACCTAACCTATCGATTTTCCCCACTTTTTAGGCGGAGGTTGGCTGGCAACGCAATGAACAAAAAGTCATAAGTTATAGCGAATTGATTGCTAACGGTCTTCAGTCCGCTGTCTGACGCGGCCAGCGGCTATTTCGCCAGCGCACAGGAAAAGTCCTGAATTTCTTCCACCGATCCGAGGCTCATATTGAACACGTCAAGACCGCTGGCGAGCAGCACCTTTTCGCCTGCTGGCGTGGAGACCATCGCGAGGCCGTATTTGCCGATAGATTCATTCCGCTGCTGGGCGTAGCGATCGAGTGTTTTGAACGGATCGCTTTGCGTCAGTTCGTTCGCCGTGAGCGTTTTTGCCAGATAGACGTGTCCGTTAATTTTCACTGGCAGCGTTTTCCAGTCGGCAGAGAGCGTTGAAAACTGCTGGTTCAACGTCTGATAAATTTCCGGGTGCAGGCAGGCAATGTGGATATGCAGCTGGTTTTGCGTGCGTCCATAGCGTGAGTTTATTGCCAGCGACAGATAATCATCTTTGATTGGTTTGCCCGCTTCACGTGAAAGATGGCCGCGTCTGTCCCATGCCTGCATAAAAAAATTGGGTGTGTTTTGCTGTAAGAGTTCAGGGCTTTCGATACCGCTGATTTTATCCGTTGGAAGCAGCAGGTCATGATAGGGGCCGTTTCTGTCATCAAAAGCACGTAACCTTCTGCCAGATTGACTTCCAGACAGGGAGCGGAATTACCATTGCGCTGCTGGTTGGGCACGCACTGTTCGCTGACGATCTCCCACAGTGCATTGCTGTTTCCCCGGCTAACCTTCCACCCTATTGTCGCGGCTGCTACGACTAAAATGATGGCAGAAACAGTGAAGATCAAGGTCGTGTTGCGTTTCATGACGGGTCTCCGGCAGGCGCACCAAGCGCTAAGTAGCAGGGAAAAACGGGGCATGATCAGTCAGTGACAAGCCAGTATGGGGCCGCGGCGATGTCATTAATATGACTTTGGTGAAAGGAGAAGGGCTAATCGGTAAGGGATTGTAAGAAAGAACGGTGGTGGAATAGCACACGACGCTGCCTTTTAACCTGCATAGCAATGTGATTAAAAGGCAGCGGGAAAACGACAGGAATCAGAACAAATCGACCCGCACGTCCACGCCAACGGTTCGGCCTTCGTTGACCTGTGCGTAGCCCGATGTGTCGCTCATGAAGCCAAAGGTGCGATAGCGGCGGTCGAAGACGTTATCCACATAGCCGGCGATATTCACCCGGTCGGTCGCCTGCCAACTGAGGCGCAGGTCGGTTGTGGTATAGGTGCCCTGACGCAGCGCGTTGTCGCCGTCGAAGTAGTGCGGCCCTACCACGTTGAAGGCCAGACGTGGCATTAACGCGCCGAACGAGGTATCAATCAATCCGTTCAGGCTGGTGCCGGCACCGTAGCGCGGGACGAAGGGGACGCGTTTATCCTGATAGCTCTCACTGTCACCGGTAAATTCAGAACGGACATAAGTACCGTTGATATCCCAGGACCAGTTGGGAACGAATTGCCACTTCAGCATCATCTCTACGCCGCTGGCGTCGGCGCGGCCTGCATTGCTGAGTGTTTGCATACCGACCGGGCCGGAATACAGCTGCATATCACGCGTATGGGTGTGGAAGACCGCGCCCTGAAGTTGCACATCGCCACTCTGATAGCGCGAGCCGATTTCATAGTTAATCGATTTCTCCGCACTATACGGAATAGCCTGCGTGCCAGCAGCAGGCGAATAGTTAAAGCCGGTTGGCTTGTAGCCCTGCGCGACGCGGGTATAGACACGCCAGTCATTATTCAGCAGGTAGCTGGCGGAGAGCTGTCCCAGTACCTGATCGTCATCGACGCTATTGCTGTCGCCCACGTTCATGCCGGAGAACTGCTGGCGGTAACGGGTTTCGGCTTTATCGTGCGATACGCGCAGCCCGCCGCCCAGATCGATACGGTCGGTCAGGTGCCAGGTCAGATCGCTGTAGGCGGCTAACGTCTCCGTTGACGTATTGGCATTGCTTTTCATAAACGGAGAACCTGTCTGAATGTAGGTCAGATCGAGTTTCTGACGCGTGTTCTGTCGGTAAAGGCCGAACACCATATCTACCGTGCGGCCTGCGCCGTGTCGCCGCACGCAGTTCCTGCACGTCCTGATTCCAGCGCTCCGGCATGTCGGCAATCAGCGTACCGTTCGGGAAGGTGCGGTCATAATTCTGCTGCTGCCATGCGCCGATCAGGCTGAAGATCCAGTTGTCGGTAGTGTATTTTCCGCTTAGTGACTGGCTGTGCGTGCAGCGGCGCAGTTTAGGATCGGGTGCGCCCGCGGCGATCTCCAGCGTCCGGTTTTCGCATCGCCAAACGGCAGATAGGTATCCTGTGTGGCGCGCGTGCAGTCTTCCGTTAGTGCCAGACTGGTTTCCCACGGTTGGCCTTCGGGAGCCAGTCGCAGCCGAAGATTTCCGACGCTGGATTTTGTCCCTCCGAGGTTGTCGCTACCCGTCGCGGGGTTGGTCATCGCGCCTGAATCGACCTGGCGCAGCAGCGTGACACTGCCGTACAGCAGGCCATCCTGAATGGGGCCGCTGAGGTTGATTTTGCCGTGATAGCCGTCGCGGCTGGCGACGCCGCCTTCTACATAGCCGCGCGGCGTGCTGTCCGGCTGCTGGGTCACGATGTTGATAATGCCGCCCTGTGCGCTTTTACCGTACAGCGTTCCCTGCGGGCCTCGCAGCATTTCAATGCTTTCTACATCGGAGAGTGTCTGCACGGTGTTGGTGGCGAGCTGCGGTACGCCGTCCACGTAGACTGTCACTGCCGGGCTGTAGAAATCCTGTGCGGAAGACACGCCGCGCAGTGAGATCGAGGGGAACAGCAGGCTGCCGTTATTACCGAGGTTCAGGCCGGGCATCACGCGGGTCAGCTTGTCGGTGCTGGTGACACCTGCATCTTTCAGTTCCGGTGCCGTGACGACGGTGGAAGAGACGTTGTTGGCCGAGGCGGAATAGGGCGACTGTTTGCTGGCGGAGACAACAAGCGTATCGTCCTGAGCGGCAAAGGCGCAGGAAGAGAGAAACACGCTGGTTAAGGCAAGCGGATAAAGACGCATTATTTTCATTATGAAATCCCTGAAAAACTAAAATCGATGTCAAAGGCAACGGTTTCATCACGATGCGCGTTATTGCGGTACGAAACGGTACGAAAAGCGCGTAAGACAGAGAATGATGAAAGTTAAATGATAATCGTTTGCATTTTTTGATCTACCCGTATCGGGTCTATTTCAACCCGAATACAGTAGGCTGCCTGCCCGTTTTTCCGTTTTGTTAATCCCGTCCTTGCTGGCTTATGATTGCTGGTGCAGCACCGTCAGAAAACACGCGGGAAAGCCGCACAGATAGCTGTTTGGCGGGCCACAGGCTGGCGACGGCGAAGCAGGCCAGCACGCCCAGCGTGGTCTGGTAGTTCGTGTGATGTGCTAACTGGAGCGCGGTAATCGACACGATCATGGCGACAGCGGCATCGGTAGATTGGAACAGCGCATAGTCGGATGCAGGCTGATGCGGTCTGACTACTCCCATCAGGACGTTGTATAGCGTGACAAACCCGACGGCGGCGGCCAGATTGACCACGCCAAAGAGCACGATCCACATGTTCAGCGCAAACAGCGGATAGCCGACGGCTAGCGCGATAGCGAGTAGCGCGTGCGTGACCATCACGGGTAACAGGCAGCGCAGTGCGCCCATACGGCGAATCAGGACGTTGGCGAGCACAATTCCTACGCCGCTCACGGCAGTGCTGTACACGGTCATGACGATGCCCAGTTGGCTCAGGCTAAGCTGTCTGTCGATCAGCATGACGGTCTGTAGCGCCATCATGCCGCGCATCGCCAGATAGAAAATGGCTGTGAAGGCTAATACCGGCCAGAGTGCTTTAAACGTCAGACGATTTAGTGTTGGGCGTGCGGCTTGCTGAGTCTGATGATGCTGAATTTGGGGTTGTCGGGTATAGCGCAACGGCAGGATGAGCATCAGCAGCGACAGTCCTGCCAGCGCGAAGAAGCCACCTCGCCATCCCGCCTGTTCTGCAATGCTCAGGAACGCATACGAACCAAACAGAATGCCCAGATAGCTGCCGCCGACCTGTGCGGTATTCGCCAGCGCGCGGCTGGCGGCGCTGGTGGTACAAATCGTGATGCCATCGGCATAGATATCGTGGCTGGCGGAAAGCAGCGCCAATAACATCAGCGCGATGACGATAGTCAGGACCGAGTGCTCCGGTGAAATCATGCCAATCCCGACCAGCATCGCCGCCATCGCGATCTGGAGCAGCGCCAGACTGCCTAAATAGGGATTACCGCGCAGAGGAAGCGCGTGACGCTCGCCCCACGGCGCCCAGAGGCATTTGGCAATCCACGGCAGAAAGGTCAGCGACAGCCAGCTTAGCTGCGCTAGATCCAACCCGGCGTGGCGAAAATAGCCCGTCACGCCTTGCATAATGAGCGCGGTGATCATGCCCTGATGAAGATAGAAACACCAATAGGGAAGGTAGCGTGTCATCGAGCTGTCTGTCATGGTTTGTCGCTATCCAGCAGCGTTAGCGCCAGCGCCTGTGCTTCAAGCGAGGTGGCAACGACAAAATAGGCATACGGTGCCTGCCCGGACTGCGCCCAGTTCTCCGCCCATTCCACGTATTTTTGCCTTTTGGCCTCGTCGCTTTCGATACGAATGGCACCTGCGCAGTATTGCTGTTGCAGGCTGGTGTTATCGCGCGTCCACTGGAGGTAAGCATTCATAAAGACGGGGAACGATGGGGCAGATCGGCACCGGTCATGCAGAGTACAAAGCGTTCTTGTGCGGCATACAGTTGAGCGATCTGCGCCATATAGTTAGCGGATTCCTCGTCGGGCACCTGTTCCGGCATGTGTAAGAACACCACCGGCCAGGCGTGTGTATCAAGGAAAGGGTGTGGTGTTGCAATAGAATCGGGCATGACGGTTTCTCCTGCTTATCATGGAGAAAATGATAATCATTCGCTGTTGTGGCGCTACCCGAATCCGGTCTATTTGTACCCGTATCGGGATGAACGGTGAGGTTGGTTTTCTGCTAAATGTTCAGGCGCTTGAAAGCGGAAGGCGTAACGCCGAACTGCTTTTGAAAGGCGGCGCTAAAGTGGCTGGCGTTGGCATAGCCCAGATCGGTGGCAACCACCATGACGGGCGCGCCCGTTACGAACAGCCGACGGCGCGCTTCCTGCATGCGTTCGGCCTGAAATAGCCCATAGATACTGTTATTGAAGAGCTGGCGGAACCCGCGTTTTAGCTTGAGTACGCTTAATCCGGTTTCTCTGGAGAGCATGGCGATAGTGGGGGCCTGTGACAGATCCGCCAGCAACAGATCTTTGGCACGCAGTAGCTTTTGGCGATCGGCCAGGCTGAGCGTGTCCTGCTGGGGAACCGCGTCGGCATGTCCGGCGACGGCGAGACTCACTAGAATCATGCTTTGCCCCAGCAGCCACAGCGGCGCATGGCGGTTTTCACCGGCCTGCTGCGGGTGCGTCAGGCTGGACAGCGCATGGCTTAATACCTGAGCGGTTGCCCGCATTTCGGCATTGCAGTCGCAGTGGGTGCAGAGTCGGCCGGAATCCAACTGTTGTTGCAGGTTACCGGTGAGATCCGGCACCCAGTTAGCCAGTAGTTCAGGGCTCAGCGACACGGTGACGCTTTCAAACCGTCCGGCATAGGACGAGGTGCCCTGACAGTCCGGGGTGTAGCTAATGCAGCCCGAATCTTGCTTCAGCACGTGCTCTCGTCCCCGATCGCCTTTCAGTGCAAATTGCGAATCTCCCTGCAACGAACAGGAAAAATTGACGCGTCCCCAGTCGTCGTGCAAATGCATGGTTGTCGGCTGCCGGAACTGCCCACGCCACACCAGAATATCCAGCCCTTCCTGAAGCGTCGCGCGCAGCAGGCTACAGTCCGCACCGGTATCCGGCCGTACGACGTGCAGCTCCGCGATCAAATTCGAAATGGTGACTTCAGGCTCGCTGGTGGCTTTCAGTGGGGAGGCGTTCAATGGGCAGGCTCCTGAAGATACGGGTTGCTGTCGTCGGACGATCCGGCCATTGGGCGGTCCGAACCTTGAACAATCATAGCAACGCGGTTGATGGCGGTAATCCCATACCGATTCGGGTAGAAATCGGCTCGAATCGGGTAGATACGCAATTGAGAATAGTTATTATTCCTGACTTTATTGCCGCCGTCGAGTTGATTTGCTTGTGTTCCGGGTAAGCGGCTGTGCGGGAAGGAGAAAAGAGAAAAACTATGCCACATTCCGCTGTTGAGGACGGTTCATCCGCTGCCATGCCGCATCCTGCGCCACAGAACCGTGCCTGGCACATTATGTACCCCGTAAGAGGGCAAGTTCGTCTGGCGATGTGCCTGTCGGGGCTGTCGGTTCTGGCTGGCATCGCATTTCTGCTTTTTCTGACGTGGAGTATCCGGCTGCTCATTTTACACCCCGCGTCATGGCCGCTGTTGACGATGGTCGGAGCGGTGCTGTGCCTGAGTGCCAGCTATCTGCTGCGTCTGCTGGCTTTTAATCAGTCTCACTATGCTGCGTTTCGGCTGGAAAATCAGATTCGCAGCGCGCTGGCGGAACAGTTGGCGCGGATCCCGCTGGGCGAGGTGCAGCGCCTGGGCACTGGTTCGCTGGCGAAAATCGTGCAGGACGATGTAAAAGCACTCCACCTGTTTGTGGCGGACAGCACGCCGCTCTATGCGCGTGCTTTTGTGGCGCCGCTGTGTACGGGGGTATTGTTGTTCTGGCTGGACTGGCGCTTAGCGCTGGCGGCATTGCTGGTGCTGGTTGCCGGAGCTGTGGTGCTGAGGCTGGCGATGCGCAATGCCGGTGAGATGAACCAGCGCTACAACCAGGCGCGGGAAGCGGTCAGTACCGCCGTGATCGAATTTGTGCAGGCGATGCCGGTGGTGCGCACCTTCGATACCGGCGCGTCAACGTTTGGGCGCTACCAGCAGGCGCTGGAACACTATCTGGATGTGCTCACGTGCTGGTATCAGCAGGCGGGGTTCTCGGCGCGTTTCTCTTTCGCCGTGCTTAATCCACTGCCAACGCTGCTGGTACTGGGCTGGGTGGCCTACGGTTTCTATCATTCTGGCGATCTTGATTTCAGCCTGTGGGTCGCAGTGCTGCTGCTCGGTAATGGCATGGCGGAGGCCGTTATGCCGATGATGGCGCTGAATCACATGGTAGCGAAAACCCGATTGAGTATCAGCCGGATTCAGGACGTGCTGGCGCTGTCGCCGCTGCCGGAAGCGGAAAATGGTGTCTTGCCCGCCGATGCCAGCGTGAGTTTTGAGCAGGTGAGTTTCCGCTACGACCGACATGCGAGCGACTGGGTGCTGGAGGACGTCAGTTTTCAGGTGCCGGCAGGCTCGGTTACGGCGCTGGTGGGGGCGTCTGGCGCGGGTAAAACCACCGTAGCACGGCTTATTCCTCGCTTTTGGGATGTGACGGCCGGGCGCATTTTGATTGGCGGCGTCGATATCCGACAGATGCAAACTGCCACGCTTATGCAGCAGGTGTCGTTTGTGTTTCAGGAATCATTCCTGTTTGCGGACACCATCGCTAATAACATCCGGCTTGGTTTGCCTGAAAAAGGTATGGACGAGGTGATTACCGCCGCGACGGCGGCGCAGGCGCACGATTTTATCATGGCGCTACCGGAGGGTTACGACACGCTGGCCGGTGAGCGCGGTCAGTTTCTTTCTGGTGGACAGCGCCAGCGTATTGCCATTGCACGGGCACTACTGCACAACCGACCGATTCTGGTGCTGGACGAACCGACGGCGTTTGCCGACCCGGAAAACGAGGCGACACTGCTGGCGGCGCTTGGCGTCCTGATGCGGGGAAAACGGTCATTATGGTGGCGCACCGCCTGTCGACGATCCGCGATGCTGACCAGATCGTGGTCTTCGATCGCGGTCGGCTGAGCGAGTCGGGTCGCCATGAGGCGCTGTTGGCTGCGCAAGGTCGCTATAGCACGCTGTGGCGGCATTATGAGCAGGCGCAGAACTGGGCGCTAGGCAACGCACCGTGCAGCACATCGTCGAGCAACGGACGGTCAGGAGATCGCGCGTGATGAACAAAAACCATACCGTCATAACAACGCGGTTATTTGCATGGTGGCACACGTACCGTCAACTGGAGCGAGTGACGGGGTCGCAAGCCCGCCTGTTCCGTCGATGCTGCCTGAGCCTGCTGGCGGCAGCGATGATGCAGGGGCTGGCGCTGGCGTGCCTGTTTCCGCTGCTGTCGGCGTTCACCCATGCGGCTGCTGCCCGTGAGATCGCGATATGGCTGACAGTCATGACAATTCTAAGCCTGCTGACGCTGGTACTGCGCTGGTATGGTCAAGGGTTTGAATACCGTGGGCAGCTTGCGGCGGCGACCCATGAACTGCGTATGCGTCTGGGAGAACAGCTGCGGAGTATGCCGTTGACCACGCTTCAATCCGCGCGGGCGGGGATATTAACGCACTGCTGTTGGGCAGTGTGGATGAGAACCTGAACTATATGTT
Organism: Pectobacterium sp. PL152; assembly: GCA_021907015.1. Lineage (GTDB taxonomy): Bacteria > Pseudomonadota > Gammaproteobacteria > Enterobacterales > Enterobacteriaceae > Pectobacterium. Next base: position 4,315,007 of record CP091064.1, read on the forward strand.
GGCGATAGTAAACCAACTGCTACTGGCTATCGTGACGCCCGTCGTGATAGCGCTCGTCATGCTGGTGGTCGAGTGGCAGTTAGGCCTAAGCTTGCTACTGCTTTTTCCCGTCATCGCGCTGCTGTATCGCTGGAGGCGACCTGCATTTGCGCACACGATGCAGGCGCTAGCGGAGGCTAACCAGCAAACCAGCGCCGATATTGTGGAATATGTGCAGGGGCTTGCCGTCCTGAGAACCAGCTGTCAGCAGGCTGAGCGCACATCAGCGCTGCGTCAGCGTTTTCAGCATCTACAGCAGGTACAAACGTCGGCTCATCGTCGCGGAGCCAAACCCGGCGCGATGGTCACCAGCGTTGTGGAGTTGGGCCTTCAGGGCGTACTGATTCTGGGTATCAGCGGCGTTGTCGTGGGGGCGTGGGAGGTGGCCATCGTCGCTGCGATGATGGTGATTACCGTGCGCTTTTCTGAACCGCTGGCGACGTTTGTCAGCTATACGGCCGTGCTGGCGCTCATTGAGACGGCGCTGCATCGCATTGACGATCTGCTGGCCATTGAACCGCTGCCCGTGTGTTCGCCGATGGCGGTGCCGACGACATATGCGATTACATTCGAGCAGGTTGGTTTCCGCTATGTGGATGAGGTTGAACCGGTGCTTGATGGGGTGAACATCATACTGCCGGAGAAGGGGATGACGGCGCTGGTTGGGCCGTCTGGCTCGGGGAAAACGACGATAACGCGACTGCTGATGCGTCATGCGGATCCGCAACGCGGGCGCGTGTGTATCGGCGGCGTGGATATTCGCCACATTCCTACGCGTGAATTAAATCGGCTGATTTCCGTGGTGTTTCAGGATGTCTATCTGTTTGATGATTCGGTGCTGGCAAACATTCGCATGGCGCGCCCGGAGGCCAGCGACGCAGAGGTTGAACGGGCTGCGGAAGCTGCCCAGTGTCTGGCGTTGATTCAACGGCTGCCGCAGGGATGGCAAACGCGGCTGGGTGATATCGGTGGCCGATTATCCGGCGGTGAACGGCAGCGTATTTCAATTGCGCGGGCATTATTGAAGGATGCGCCGATAGTGATTCTGGACGAACCGACAGCGGCGTTGGATACCGAAAGCGAACTAGCCGTACAGCGGGCGATTGACAGGCTGGTGCAGGACAAGACGGTTATCGTCATTGCCCATCGGCTATCGACGATTGTGGGGGCACATCGAATTCTGGTTGTGGAGAAGGGCGTTATTTCCCAGCAGGGAACGCACAGCGAATTACTGCGTGCTGAAGGGCGTTATCGCGCATTGTGGAATGCGCAACAGAAAGGTTCGCACCTCTCCCATAATGCCCATATTTAAGGGGCATGTAGAGGAGGAATAGATTTGCTGGTGGTTATAACGGTTCCGGCTTGATGAGCTGCAATTCTACGCCCAGCCTGATGGCATGTTTAGCATTCAGCACGCCCAGTTTTTTACCACATTGCCAATATGGAATTTCACGGTGCTGATTTTGATATCCAGAATCAGCGCAATTTCCGGGTAGGTTTTTCCCATGCTGGCCCAGTACAAAATTTCATTTTCACGTTGGGAGAAAATCTCTTTGTCGCCTTGTTTTCTGCTCTGAGGACTTTGCGTCATCTCTTTGTAAAGCGTGGTGATTTTCTCATGAATGGTAATGAGCAGCATTTGCAGCTTGTCTTTGTTTTCCTCAACAATACTTTCCATATCCGTTGGCGAGTGCTCTTCAAACATAATCGATAGCGCCGCCAGATTATTATTGTTGTCATGCAACACAAAGGTGTAGCCATTAACAATATCGTACTCTTTTGACAGATTAAAAATCTTGGAGAACTTCAGCTTAGAGTTAATAACAATGTTGTCTTCCCAAGAGAACGGCGAGACTTTATTTATCGCCGTCAAAATAACCGGATCGATATGCTGATAATTATTTTCTTTATAGGTATTAACCCATTCCTGCGGGTAATTTGAGATGATCACAACCTGAGATGGGTTCTTCTTGTTCATGATCATATAAGCGTATTTCAGGTCGCCATACTGCTTTAACTTTCGGCCGAGATAGCTTTTTATCGTGTTATTGATAATTTCATTATCAGAGCAAAATACAGACATGTAACGGCCTCAATAAAAAGCGAGAATGTACCCATGATATAGATGGCGTCATAAAAGTATAGTGCTGACCTATACCTAAGTCTAACTACTGTTACTCCATGATATCACTTATAATTTTTTCATGAACAGGGCAATTTATAAAAAAATTTAAGAAAGTAAATTTTAAAAAATTGTTACAAATTGATTTGCCAACCCAGGGAATTACCCGTAATTTTGCTCCTGTTCTGTCTACTGAATTTAGGGTGTGTGGTGTTAAACCACGCGCCCTAAAAACAGCTCTCCCGTCATGCGGAGCTGGATAGTAAATAATCCGTTTTCGCTTATCAACCCCCATTGTCTCTTGCTGTTCATCGTCGAGCCTGTGTTGCCTTTCTCTCCGTTTTTGTTGGCGGTAATATTGCCTTGTATAAAGAGGCGATGATAGGGCTAATGTTTTGATAATATTGCTATATCAAATTCTATTTTGCTCGTCAGCCGCTTTGTCTATACCCACTTCTGCGGCGCTCAGTGTATCCACGCTGGCGCTGACGTTCATGGCGTTCGGATACTGCTTCGCGACATAGGCATTGAGCAGGTTGTTGGTCGTCGCATCATAAATTTCAATGGCATAACTTACCGAGCCGTTGAGCAGGCCTTCCTTACCGCGAATAGATTGCACGATGTTGTATGGCCCGCCAGCCAGGTCGAATTTGGTAAATGTACCGGCAACCGGCGTGGTGGTATCGGCACCCGTCAGCGTCAGTTTCAGCCGCAGTGTACCGGGTGCAGGCGTCGTCACTTCGTTGAAACGGGAACGTAAGGTTTTACTGAACGTATCCTGCATATAAGCGACCAGCGACGGTTTGTCCTGCTGTGACATGTCACTAAATTGGTTGTCTTTTCCTGATAAATGCTGGTGGGATCGATGATGATGTGGGTGTATTGCTGCCAGTCGACGACCGTGGTGTAGCGGTAAGGAATACGAGCCGCGTGCTCACTGGCGTTTTGCGCCAACTGTGACGACGATGCGATACCGCTGTAGCGCACGGGGATTGCTCGCACAGCCTGCGAGTATGACAGCCAAAGCCAATACGGTAGGACGTGCAATCCAGGATGATGTGAACATATGAGAATCTTGTAAAGAGAACCGCGAGGTTTTCTTCTCAGGCAACATTTCTGTCACGATTTGGGATAAGGTGTTGGCAAATTCTGCCGATATTAATGATTCAGGGAATGTCATCTGCACCTTAAGGATGCTAGCCGGCTGTTATATTTGAGAGGGCTGATATCTGTCTACTCTTCCGATGACTAGCATCGTTGGATGATAAGGTTGACACACTTAACAAATATTTACGTTTGATGCTGGATAAGATTGAAGAACACGACTATTACGTACAGTGGAGCGGTCGGATGTTGGTTCCTGTTTGCTCACATCTCGAATGTTGCCTTGTTACGGTATACCTATAATGACAATGACTCGCACTGAGGAAAACATGGATAATTTTCAAAAAGAAATCGATGAGAGAACAAACCTCACCTCTGCTAATAAATTTGAACTCTTATTATTCCAACTGGGCAAATCGCCTGAAGGTGGCAAATCTGAGCTGTTTGGCATCAACGTGTTTAAACTGCGTGAAATCGTACCGATGCCTACGCTGACCAAAGCGGCTGGCATGAAATCGCCGATGCTCGGTATGGTCAACATTCGTGGACAAATCATTCCCGTTATCGATCTTCCTGCCGTCGTCGGCAGTTCATCAGAAACCAGCCTGAACATTCTTCTTATCACGGAGTATGCACGTAGTACGCAAGCATTCGCCGTGGAGTCAGTCGACGATATCGTTCGTCTGGAATGGAGTCAGGTTCTGGCCGCTGAAGCGGGCGTGAGCGGTTCCTATATCACCAGTATTGCGCGTCTTGATAACGATAAAGACAGCAACCGTCTGGCGCTGGTGCTGGATGTTGAACAGATTCTGTTTGATATCATTCCTGGCGAGCGCGAAACCAAGCTCAAGAACGCAGAAGAGAAAATTTACCCTTATACGCCGGGTGCGATTGCGATTGTGGCGGAAGACTCCAAAGTCGCTCGTTCGCTGCTTGAGCAGGGACTAACCCAGATGGGCATTCCGTTTAGTATGCACATCACCGGGCAGGATGCCTGGAACAAGATTCGTGAAATTGCGCAAGAAGCACAGTCAGAAGGCCGACCTATCTCGGATAAGATCTCAATGGTCCTGACCGATTTGGAAATGCCGGAAATGGACGGCTTTACGCTGACAAGAAATATCAAACGTGAAGAATATCTGAAGAATATTCCTGTCGTGATTCACTCTTCACTGTCTGGTAGCGCGAACGAAGATCACGTACGCAATGTGGGTGCAGATGCTTACGTCGCGAAATTCGAGATCAACGAGCTGTCGACGGCGATTCAGACCGTGCTGAATAAAGTGAAAGTCCGCCGCTAATTAGTCAAGCGTGCGTATTACCACATTCGGCCTTTGCCTCCTCCTTGACGGGAGAGGGCAGAGGCCGATTTTTTAGTCGCTAATTATCTGAATAGTGTGCTTTCTGGCTCCTGAATACGGCAAACCAGAAAAGCGTCACTGCCAGAAAAATATGACTATCAGAATGAGGTCGTTACTCCCGCATAGTAGGCACGTCCCGGTTCGTTGTAGGTAGACGCACCTTTTGCCTCGCGATAAATCTGCTTATCAAACAGGTTACTGATACCGGCATTGACGCGCAGGTTCTTGCTGAACTGGTAGTTCATCCCGACGCCCGCAACGGAGTAGCTGCCGATTTCACGTGAGGAAAGTCCACCTTCTTTTTCTATCCAGTTCGTCGCGTACTGACGCGGTTTTTGCTTGCCGTACATCGTCCAACTGACGTTGGCAGACAGCTTGTCCGTAGCCTGCCAGTCCAGCATCGTATTGACGGTGTATTTCGGGATGATCGACAGCGGATTACCGGTATCTTTATTTTTCGATTCAATCATATAGGTGGCGTTGGTGCTCCAGTCCAGCGTGTCGTCAATCACCGGCACCAGCAGGTTGGCTTCCAGCCCTTCTACCAGCGCTTTACCGCCATTCTCCCAGCGCAAAATCGCCGCATTTGACTGCGTCAGCCCAAGGATATCGGTGCCGGAAACAATCTTGTTTTTATAGTCATTACGGAAATAGGTTACGCCCGCCTGCCAGCCGGCATGTTTGAATTCCAGCCCGATTTCTTTGTTGACGCTGATTTCAGGATCCAGATTGTCATTGCCCGCCAGATAGCAGCCGCCGCCGTTATTATAATCCACGCCGAACGGGCAGCCGTTACCGCGCGAATAAAGCAAATAACCGGTAGAGGATTGATAAAGGTTTGGTGCTTTAAAGGCGCGCGCGATACCGGCTTTCACGCTGAACATCTCGCCCAGCTCCTGCTGGATGTTCAGGCTGGGGCTATAATTGCCGCCAAATTTATCGTGATAATCGAAACGCAGGCCGGGAATCACTTTGGTACCGGGCACAACTTCGATGTTGTCTTCAAAATAGAGCGCACTGAGCTCAGCGCTGTTTTTACTGCTGCGCTGAGCAGGGTTGACGGATGTGCCGGGAATGGTGTCGCGGCTGTCTCCTGGGTAGCTGCTGGCGGAGGGATCGTTTAACTGCTCTCGATTCCACTCTGCGCCTAGTGTGAGCGTTTGCTCGGCCCAAAGCTCAAGCGGGATATTCAGTTCGCTGTTAATGCGCAGATTTTTAAGCGGCTGGTGCTGTAGCGGTCGCTATTAATTGAGCCTTCAAAGCGGCCGAATAATCCTTCGTCAAGCCGGGTGTTATTGGTTTGGTCATAAGCGAGGCCCAGCTTGGATTGCCCCCAATCCCAAATTCCATTGTGGGTGATGGCATAATTCTGGCGATACAGTCGGTTGGTTTCCGCCCCGCTTTTTGCCAGACTTTCGGGGATGACCCTCCGCCACTGAATTGTGTATCGCCGGTATAGATATTGCCCTGACGGCTATAGCCCGCTTCAACATCAACGATCTGCTGCGGTGAGAGTTTCCAGGACAGCAGCGTATTGAGGTCTTTATTGCGCACCCCTTCGCGCCCGGCCGCGGCAGAACCATTCTGGTTACGGTTGATATCCCAACTGTCGGAATCGGTTTTATTGATATTGCCGTACAAGCGCATGGTGAGCGCATCACCAGCCAGCGGGCCGCTTAGGTTGATATTGGCGCGGCGTGTGGCGCCTTCTTTGCTATTTTCCGGCTGATTGCCGTACAGCGAGAGTGAACCAGTCCAGACGTTGGATGGACGTTTGGTGATGATATTCACTACGCCGCCCGCCGCGCCGGAACCGTAGCGCGCTGCCGCCGGGCCACGGATGACTTCAATGCGTTCCACGTCTTCTACCGGTACCCAGTTAGTATCGCCTCGGGTATCCCGCTCGCCGTCCCAGGCGTAACGAATCGCGTTACGTGAGGTCACCGGACGGCCGTCAATGAGAATCAGCGTATTTTCCGGCCCCATGCCGCGCAGGTCGATCTGGCGATTGTTGCCTCTGGCCCCGGTGGCGCTATTGCCTGTGAGGTTCACACCCGGCATCTTACGAATGATTTCGGAGAGATCGTTAACGGGCGGCGCTTTTTTAATATCGTCCGCCGTGATGATCGACACCCCTGGCTGCTGTTTTAATTCCTGCTCGGCAGTGGCCTTGACGGTCATCACATCCTCGTCGGCAGCTTGCGCCGTGCCTAAGTGTGCTCCGAGTAGTCCGGCAACGATCAGTGCCAGTGGTTTTATGGTATGGAATTGCGGTTTGTGCATTTTTTATTTTTCATCCCTAACGACGCGCATATGTACGAATGCAAACGAGAGCTATTTGCGTTTGGTAATTTGGCAAAAAATAGTACATATGTACAGTTTTATTGTAAAAGGCAGATAGAGGGAGAAGAAGGTGGGCAATAATTGGGGGCTAAACGGTTTTCCCGCGAGAAAACCGTCTGGTTTAGCGAAAGGCGTTATACAACGCAGAAACTGACTGATAAACCAGATCGCGCGGCAGCGTGCGCTCGTGTTTTTCCAGCAGTGCACGGATGAAAAACCGTTCAGTAGCGTACCCAGCGGCAGCGCGGCGCTGTCGGGAGCGACCACCTTGATGATGGCGACAACGGTATTAGACCATTCGAGCGCGATAGGGCGCAGGGAAGGGCGTGAAATGGCCGCGGTAAAGAGTTCATACTCGCGCGCCAGATCATCAATATCTTCGATGCCGCGCATGACAAAATCGGTCAGGACATCACGCGGGTCGTCGTGGCGACGCTGACGAAACCAGCTAAACATATCATCGCGAAACAGGGCAATCGCACTGCGCATCACGGCATTTAGCATGTCGTCCAGACTGTTAAAATGGTAGGTGGTTGACCCTAAAGGTATGTGGGCTTCACTCGCGACGGCGCGGTGCGTTAAGGCACTGATGCCGTCACGTTTGATGATGTTTGTGGCCGTTTCGACAATATGCGCCGCGCGGGAATGCACCGCTTCTAACCCTGTACCGCTCGGCGTGACGCCTTTCTCTGCCAGCCAGACGATCGCCTGTTCGGAGAGCGTTTCTCCGGCCGGAATGGGGGCATTTCTCGTGAGGAAGCGGTGGTGGGCGCTGGCGACGCGGTGCAGCGAACAGCGGTGGTCTGTGCGGTTGCTGTGCTGGTGCGATCGTCCGGCTGGAGCAAGGATTTGGCATCATCAATCATCGTCTGCCGCTCCTCGCGATCCAGCGTCACGAAGCCCAATCCCTGTAACAGAAAAACGCCTTCTGTGGCGAGAAACGCCAGACGGATACGCTGCATGGTCGGCGTGGCTTCACGTAGTCGATCCAGTCGGGTGCGATAAAATTCCCGCACGGGTTCCAGCATGGCGGGGAGTGAACCAGCGCGGTGAGCAGACCCACCGCGCGCGATGTCGTCTCGTCTTCTTCCTGACCTATCGCCGTAATATGGCCCAATACATCAGCGTGAGGCTGGTTGGCGTAGCGTGCGGTTTGCTGCTGGGCCTCCAGTTCAAAACGCGCCAGCTCACGCGACAGCATGGTCATGATCAACTGGTCTTTACTGGAAAAGCTGTAAACCAGTCCGCCTTTGCTAATCCCCGCTTCGGCGGCAACGGCATCTAACGTAAAACGATGCACGCCATCGCGCAGCAATACCTGTTCTGCGGCGTCCAGAATCCGATCGTTTCCAATGGTTTTTGCGCGCCATCACATTGCCTTGTATTTTCGACTGGTCAGTCATATATTGCGCTCAGCAATACGCATCTTATCCGATTCGCACTCCCTTTGCTGTCGGTTATTCACGATTGAGTGGTCTATTTTTGAGGTGTTATCGATGTCTGATTCGTCTTTACTGGCGTCGCGCAGTTTTATTCTCATCGGTATTTTAGGCATTCTGTGTGCGTTTGATGCCATGTCGATTGATATGTATCTCCCGGCTTTTCCTGCGATTCAGCAGGATATAGGGCGGACGCGGCGGGAATGCAGACCTCGCTGTCGGTCTTTTGATCGGGCTGGCGCTTGGTCAACTGGTCTATGGCCCGCTGACCGATCGCTATGGTCGAAAAGGGCCGCTGCTGCTGGGCATTGTGCTGTTTTCCGCGTCGTCTTTGCTGATCGCCCACGCTTCCACGCTATCGTGGTTTGTCTTTTCCGCCTGATGCAAGGCCTCGGCGGTGCCGCTGGATTGGTGATCCCGCGCGCTATCGTGGCGGACTTGTACTCGGAGCGCGATGCCGCAAAGGTGTTCTCGCTGCTTATGCAGGTGATGGCGATAGCGCCGATTATTGCACCGCCGTTGGGCAGCGTGCTGCTTGGTTCGCTGGGGTGGTCAGCCATTTTCTGGTACTGACGGTTGTTGGTATGCTGATGCTGTTTGCCACCTGGCGCTGGGTGCCGGAAAGTCTGCCGCGTCGTGACCGCGTCAGTGGCGGGACGCTGTCAGCATTAACGGGTTATGCCGCGCTACTGCGGCAGAGAAAATTCATGGGCTATACGCTGTCCGGCTCTTTCGTGATGGGCGGCCTGTTTACCCTACATTGGCGCGTCTGCCTTTATCTTTATTGAATATTTCCACCTGTCGCCCACCACTTACAGCTACATTTTTGCATCGAATGCCCTCGGCATGGTGGTGATGGGGCAGATCAATATCTTTCTGCTGAACCGCTGGCGTGAATATCAAATCTTGCCGGTCGGGATCGCGTTGCATGTTGTGGGAGGGCTGGTGCTATCCGGCATTCTGCTGGCGGGGGTGGCGTCGCTGTGGGTTGTTACAGCATTGCTATTCCTGACCATGAGCTTCCTGAGTCTGGTGTTCGGCAATGTGGTGGCGGTGGCGATGAATGCGGCACCGGGCCAGACCGGTTCGGCTTCCTCGCTGCTCGGCGTATTGCAGTATGTCTTTGGCGGGCTAGCCGGCGTGATTATGGGTGTCATACATGATGGTACGCTGCTTCCGCCGGTGATGTTACTCACAGCCTGTGCAATAGGCGCGCTGCTGAGCGGGTGGTACGCCGCGCGGCAGGCGGATATCAATATTGTGGAAGAGGCGTCTGTCGATAGCCGCGTGCTGGAACGAGAAGGGCGCTGAAGGTGGTGGGATGCCGCCTGCATGGGATGCAGGCGGCAGACGATTAATCCAGATCGGATGCCTGATGACGCTCGGCGACCTGTTCGGATTCGTCACCCCAGGTACGGTTGACTTTGCGACCGCGAATCACCGCCGGACGAGCGGCAATCTCGTCAGCCCAACGGATCACATGCGTGTATTCGTGTGCGGACAGGAACTCTGCGGCGGAGTACAGCGCGTTTTGCACCAGCCCACCGTACCACGGCCAAACCGCGATATCGGCGATCGTATAGCTGTCGCCAGCCAGATAGCGGCTTTCTGCCAGTCGGCGATTGAGTACATCCAACTGACGCTTGGTTTCCATCGTGAAACGGTTGATCGGGTATTCAAATTTTTCCGGTGCGTAGGCGTAGAAATGGCCGAATCCACCGCCAACGTAAGGGGCGGAGCCCATCTGCCAGAAGAGCCAGTTCAGGGTTTCCGTGCGCGTGGCGAGATCGTTCGGCAGCAGCGCGCCAAATTTCTCGGCCAAATACACCAGAATGGAACCGGACTCAAACACGCGAACCGGTTTGTCGCCGCTTTGATCAAGCAGCGCCGGGATCTTGGAGTTCGGGTTGACGTCGACAAACCCGCTGGAGAACTGATCGCCATCGCCTATCTTAATCAGCCAGGCATCGTACTCTGCACCTGAATGGCCCAGCGCCAGCAGCTCTTCCAGCATGATCGTCACTTTCACGCCGTTCGGCGTTGCCAGCGAATAAAGTTGAAGCGGATGTTTGCCAACGGGCAGCGCTTTTTCGTGCGTCGGACCGGCTATCGGACGGTTAATATTGGCGAAGGCGCCACCGGAAGAGGCGGGCTGCCAGACTTTTGGCGGCACATAGGTTGGGGACGTAGCCATTCAAAAACTCCTTATGCATGAAAAGAGAGCGAGTCAAGGTAACACCATAACAAACTCACGCCGCTCGCTGATACCGTTCTGTTCTATCTCTACGACCTATCGGTATAACGCGAGATCCGCACATGGTTGAGGGAGATGACCAATGTGCGGATCGCCGTCAGGGTTTAATAACCCACGGTAAAACGTTGACGGGAATGGGCGGGGTTTTCAATTTCATCAGCCAGTGCGACAGCGTAGTCCTCAAAGGAGATGCTGCTGCCCTTGTCATTACTCAGCAGCGTGTCTTTGCCGAGACGGAATGTGCCTGTGCGCTGGCCCGGAACAAACTCGGCGGACGGAGAGAGGAAAGACCAATCAAGATCTTTCTCCTGTTTTAACAAGTCGAGGAAGGCTGCACCACGGGAGGCTTCAGGGCGGTAAGCATCAGGGAAGTCCGGCTGATCGATTAGACGCTGGCCCGGTGCAATTTCCAGACTCCCGGCACCGCCGACGACCAGATAGCGTTTTACCCCTGCGGTTTTAACGGCGGCAATCAACGTTGCCGGATCGGATGAACCAAATTTAACCGCGCTGACTACGACGTCATGCCCTTTGAATAAGGCGACCAGTGCATCCTTGTCCAGTGCGTCTCCTTGTTTAGCGGTGACGTTCGGCAGCGAGGCAATTTTTTCTGGATGGCGTGCAATGGCGGTGACCGTATGCCCACGGTCTGATAATTCTTTAAGAATGCGTGAACCGGCATCGCCTGAGGCGCCAATGAGTGCGATATGTGACATGTAGACTCCTTATTTTCTTGTTTTGGGACTAAGTAACAAAAATAGACTATAGAGAATCTGGATGGTACATTGCCGACTTTTCTCCGACAAGAAGTCACCGGCATGCAACCAGGTCACACAGAAATGACTAATGACACACTCCTCACTGACACGGTTAACCCAATAACGTCGGGGGTGGAAAGCCTCAACGATTCCGCGTTTGACCATCCTTGTCCAATCCGTGATGTGTTGGATCGCATCGGCGATCGGTGGAGTCTGTTAATACTCGAAGCGCTGGCGCAAAAGACGCTGCGTTTTAACGAATTACACCGCCATATCGACGATATTTCGCGTCAGATGCTGTCACGTACCTTAAAACGGCTAGAGACGGATGGATTTATTTATCGGACGATTTATGCAGAAGTTCCCCCGCGCGTGGAATATACGCTGACGCCACTCGGACACTCCTTTTTGCAGCCCATGCAGCTGTTAATTCAATGGGCCGATCGGAACCATGCCGAAATTTGTCGCTCGCCGCCAGGCCAGACGACGCGATGCCTGCACCGCTAATTGACGCTTAATCAATAGGTCTCACCACGCTCTAAATACCACCTTATTGTGCGACCTTGTTCGCACAATGATAGTCATTTCATTTTATCTCCACAGAACGATTGGAATGCCGCTCCGGCTTCTTTAGTTATGTCGGTGCATGTCGTTTTATACCACGTCATTATTCACATTATAGCTTTTAACCTATATAGCATTTGAACTATATTAGAGGAGGCCCAGTGTGGAAAATTGAAACGACGGACGTGTTTGATAGCTGGTTCAGCACATTAAACGATAGGGATCGCGCATATGTGCTTGCAGCACTTATCGTGTTACGGGAAAAAGGCCCAATGCTATCCAGGCCTTATGCTGATACGGTAAAAGGCTCCCGGTATAGCAACATGAAAGAATTACGCATTCAGAGCGGAGGGATGCCAATACGGGCATTTTTGCTTTCGATCCACATCGCTCGGGGATCCTCCTCTGTGCGGGGAATAAGTCCGGCAATGAAAAGCGCTTTTATGATGAGATGATCCCGCTTGCCGATCGGGAATTCACAAAGTATCTGAAAAAATCAGAGAAGAAGGGGTAATGCTATGGGCAGAACGCTGGAACAGCTTCTTGCGGATGAAAACCAGACGTCGTCGTTGAGGCTCACACTATAGCGGCAGACATGTTACTCAATATTCATCTCGCCGAACTGCGTGAGAGGGTGCAAAAAACGCAAGTGGAAATGGCGCAGACGCTTGATTAAAACAGCCGACCGTGGCGGTAATGGAGAAACCCGGTCGCGATCTGAAACTTTCCACACTCAAACGCTATGTTGAGGCGACCGGCAGTAAGCTGCGTCTTGATATTGAACTGCCGGACGGCTCTCATTACGAATTCATGCTGTAATGCTTCCACGTATTTTGATCGCGCAGAGGATGCCTGAACAGCCTACTTGCCCACATCGGTTGCCGCCTCATTAAGCAACGTGAGATAGCGCGAACTCGAAATGTTCCTGCCAGTGACAACGCAGACGGTGTTACGTCCCCAATCTCCTTCGCGTAGCGAATGGCTCCGGCGACGGCTGGCACCCTGAAGGTTCGACGACATGGCGATGCAGATCGAGCATTGACAGCATCGCGGCTTTGATTTCCGCTTCTGATACCGTGAGCACGCGATCGACACGGTCACGAACCAGCGGCCAGGTCATCGTACTGGGTTCTATATAACCGCTAACGCCCTCGGCGATAGAAGGTGCCAGTTCGACGGGAAGCGTGTCACGTGCCTCTTTCCAGCGGGCAAATGTCGGACTGGCTTCACTTTGTATACCCCATACTTCGATAGCGGGATTGATTGCTTTGGCTGCTGTTGCAATCCCTGAGGCGAGACCGCCACCACCGATATTCACCAGGATTACCTCCGCATCCATCCAGTCTTCCATAATCTCAAGGCCGACGGTGCCGCCGCCTGCAATCATATGCGGGTTGTCGTAAGCCGAAACGAAGGTGGCACCAGACTGTTGTGCCGTTACTATTGCCGCCTGCCTGGCTTCTTCGATGTCATCAAAAAACGTAATATGGGCACCGCAGCCTTTCATGGCCGCGACCTTCATCGGGTCTGCTGAACGTGGCAAAAGATGGTTACGGGGACGCCTGCCACTTGTCCGGCATAGGCGAGCCCTAATCCGTGATTTCCTGCCGTTGGGGCAATGACGCCAGCACGGCGCTGTTCTGCATCCAGATTAGCAAGAACGTTTGCCGCCCCCGCAGTTTGAAGCTACCGGTCTGTTGGAGGTTTTCCATCTTGAGCCGAATTTCTGCACCGACATGAGCGGATAATTCCTGCGAGTGGTCTAGTGGCGTCCTGCGTATCGTTGTTTTAATCTGCTGAGCGGCGGCGTAAATATCTTTCAACGTTATAGCGTCGGTTGCGCTTTGGTGTTTGCTTGTCATAGTATTCTCCTATCAGCTGTATATGGAAATGACTATATAGGTATTTGGCTATATGAACAAGCGTGCAACGACAGCGGCCGATTTACTACGGGCACTCGGCAACGAGCAGCGGCTCATTATTCTGGAATGGTTGGCCGATCCTCGGGCACATTTCCCAGAACAGCAGGATGGCGATTTAGTTAAGGATGGGGTGTGCGTAGGGTTTATCACTGAGAAAATCGGCCTGAGTCAGCCGACTGTCACCGGCCATCTCCAATATCTATCGAAAGCCGGGATTGTCACATCGAAGCGCATCAAGAACTGGGTGTTCTATAAACTTGTCCCTGAGCGTTTAGAGGAGGCAACTGCCGTATTGTCTGAGCTTGCCAAGGTCGCCTCGCGTCAACACAAACCGTCAGAATAGGTCGTTAGCCGTCATCACTTCCCCTGAGACTTAGCTGAGCGAACCCGCGTAGCCCAGCTTGGCAGATGGGTGACGGCAAGGACGACAAGCACGATACCGCCAGCCAGAAAGAAGGTGAGCTGCATGCCATTTGCGAGGGAAGCGGGGGCTGCATGGGCAAAATCTTCCGTACCGACACCCAGCGCGAAAATCTGCCCCATGAGCGATGCCCCCGCGATCAGCCCAATGTTGCGCGACAGGTTAATCAGGCCGGAGACGGTCCCGCGCTGGTTCCCGGGAACCTTGGCAAGGGTGGCGGTGTTGTTTGCTGCCAGAAAAAGCTGGTAACCTGGCGTCAGGATAATAATGGCAAGAATGTATCCCGCGACGCCGAACAGATTAGGCAAGATCGCCAGCATAAAGGTGCCGGCAACCACGAGGGTTATCCCTGCGGTGAGAGCCCGTCCAAACCCCCAGTTATCAACCAATCGCCCTGAAGGAATGCCGCAGAAAATTGCAACGGCCGGGCCAATGGCCATCACCAGCCCCACCAGCGTGTCCTTCAGCCCCAGACCCGATCCAAGATAGTAGGGCCCAACGACTAACGTCGTCATCATGACGGAGGAGACGGCCGCATTGACGATGAGATTCGGCAAAATTGTGGTCGGTGAGATACCTGAGTTCTGCACTTTCTCCTTAACCGGTGTATCCGGCAGCAGAGCGAAAGCCAGAAACAGGACGATCGTGACCAGCGGGATCTGTACCCAGAATAGGCTGCGCCATCCTGCTGTCGTAAGCAGGAAGCCGCCGACAGAAGGGCCAAGCGCGGTACCCAGTGCCGATACCGTTCCCAGTATCCCCATCGCTCGCCCGACGTGATTTTCACCGGCCGTCTGCCTCAGCAGTGCCATGCTGAGCGTCATCAGGAAGGCGGCGCCGACCCCTGAAGCGCTCTTGCCCCGATAAGTTGCCACAGTTGGGGAGCAACGGCACACAGCAGCGACGCGACGGCGAAAAGCCCAAGTCCGGCAATGAAAACGGGTTTCAGCCCATAGCGATCGCCAAGGCGACCCGCGATCACAACCGAAAGCGCCATGGCTGCAAGATAGGCGATGACAACGACCTGCACCTGCGCGAAGGGCGCAGAAAATACGGCTGTCAGCGTCGGAAGGGCGATGTTGGCAATACTCGTTCCCAGCGAGGCCGACAGTATTGCGAGCGCCAGTGTGAGGGTAATCCCCATTGTAGCTTGCTCGGGTTCGTCTGGTTGATGAGTTACCATTTTTATCCTTGTCAGAATGTGGGTTCCAGAGCATGCTACAAATTCAAGTCGACTTGAGGTCAAGCATGAAATTTCTGGATATTGGCGAAATTGCGGAGAGGAGTGGGCTCACGCCTTCGGCGCTGCGTTATTACGAGGAGATCGGGCTGATTGCTTCGATGTCCCGCCATGGGCTTCGGCGGCAGTTTGCTGAAGATGTGCTGCTGCAACTCAGGTTGATTACGCTGGGGAAATCGGCGGGATTTTCACTACAGGAAATCGCCGGCATGTTTAACAAGGACGGGACGCCGGATTTACCCCGAACCACGTTGCATAAGAAGGCTGATGAGATTGATCGGCAAATTCATGAGTTGACGATATTGCGCGACACGCTGCGGCACGTCGCCGACTGTCCTGCACCATCGCATATGGAATGCCCGACGTTCAGGAAACTCGTTGAAACCACGCATCGAAGGCGGGATAACGCGAGCAATCCAACCACTCGTAAGGCACCTCAGAAGACGAAAAATAGAGTACACTCCGCCGTTCGTGGCGGATTTTTTATATCGCCAGACCCGCGCGTACCGGATATGCAACCGGTTTCTTATTTCTGTTCATGCCCTCCTTTTTCCTCTAGAATTTCGGCCATTCGAGGCGCGCGGAAGCAAAGCAACGTCAGGTGCGCCACGGCGATCATTGATAAATAGTCAGCATTGATAAAGGATAAGTGCCATGAGCGAAAGATTTCCGCACGGCTTTATGTGGGGCGGTGCCACCGCAGCGAATCAGGTCGAAGGGGCCTACAATATCGACGGCAAAGGTCTGTCGATTGTGGATGCCATTCCCGGCGGTAAAGCGCGTTTAAGCATCGTGGCTTCCGACGCGTTTGACTTCACGCTGGATGAACAGCGCTACACCTATCCTAATCATAAAGGCATCGATCACTATCATCGCTTCCGCGAGGACATTGCGCTGTTCGCCGAGATGGGCTTCAAATGCTATCGCTTCTCCATTGCCTGGACGCGTATCTACCCGAACGGCGTTGAGCAACAGCCCAACGAAGCGGGGCTGAGCCACTACGAACAGGTGATTGATACCTGCATCGCCCACGGCATTGAACCCGTGATTACGATCTCTCACTATGAAATGCCGCTGCATCTGGCCACCGTCTTTGGCGGCTGGAAAAACCGTGAGTTAATCGGCCATTTCGAGCGCTTTGCCCGCACGGTGCTGGAGCGCTTTGGTCACAAAGTGAAATACTGGATGACCTTTAACGAGATCAACAGCGCTGCCCACTTCCCGATCATGAGTCAGGGGCTGACGGTGCAGACCGGCGCGCTGGATCCACAGGCTAAATTTCAGGCATGGCATAACCAGTTTGTTGCCAGCAGCCTGGCGGTGAAAATTGCGCATGAGACCAATCCGCAGATCCAGATTGGCTGCATGATATTGTTTGCCACGAATTATGCCTATGACTGTAACCCTATCAATCAGTTAGCGGCGCTGAAAGAGACGCAGTCATTTAACTTTTACTGTGCGGACGTGCAGGCGGGCGGGAAATATCCCTACTACGCGAAAAGCCTGTGGCAGTCGCTGGGCGTCACGCTGGATATTCAGCCGGGCGATCTGGAGCTGATTAAGCAGCACACCGTCGACTATATCGGCTTCAGTTATTACATGTCTTCCACCACCTACAAAACTGATCCCGATGCGGCGGCCGCGCATGGCAACCTGCTGGGCGGGGCGCGCAATCCGTTTCTGGAAGCCAGCGAGTGGGGTTGGGAAATTGATCCGGTGGGGCTGCGCATTGCGCTAAACCAACTATACGACCGCTACGAGAAACCGCTGTTTATTGTCGAAAACGGCTTGGGTGCGGTGGATAAGCCGAATGAAGATCGTTACATCGCCGATGACTACCGCATCAACTATCTGCGTCAGCACATCGAAGCAATGGCCGATGCGATTGCCGACGGTGTCGAACTGATGGGATATACCCCGTGGGGCTGTATCGATCTGGTCAGCATGTCTACCGGCGAGATGAGCAAGCGTTACGGCTTTATCTATGTCGATCTGGATGACACGATCGCCGGCAGCGGCAACCGCTATAAGAAGAAATCGTTCCACTGGTATCAGAAAGTGATTGCCACTAACGGTGGTGATATCAGCTAAATGCATATTTCTCGATGCTGAGGGAAATGGCATCGGGAATGTTTTTTCGCAGACCAGAAATTTATCGTCCAGACTTAACCCAAAGACGTAGTCTGCGCAGGCATTGTGCTTTACACTGCGCGCTGCAAAAATTGAGCAGATAAACGATTAAGTAGGCGACAATGGCGATGAACGGAACGATCACAACCTGGTTTAAAGATAAAGGTTTTGGATTTATCAAAGATGAAAACGGTGAGAACCGGTATTTTCATGTGATTAAGGTCGCCAACCCTGATCTGATTAAGAAAGATGCGGCGGTGACTTTCGAGCCCACCACGAATAACAAGGGACTGTCGGCCTATGCGGTGAAGGTTTTACCGGAAAGCAAATACATCTATATCGCGGGTGAGCGCCTTAAGCTCACGTCGATCAAGTCTTATCTGGTTTACAGCGAAGAAGTGCCCGTCGATAGCGGCATTGATAAAGAAAATGCGGTGTTGTCTGTGGGGATACTGATGAATAGTATCAGGCCGAAATCAACCGCTAAGCCGGGTGAAATGCGCTCGATAAAAAAACTGGCGATCACGACCTTCCAGGGAACGACGTTAATCTTCTCGGAAGATGAGATAGACATCGATGCCACGGTGAAATTGCTCAAGTTCTGATAACCCTGTGCCGGAGTCCTGCGCCATTCATCAGCAGAATTTCGGCATCGCTTCTGATAGCCCCCAAACGCAAGCTGCACCGCGATCGCGTCCTGCAATCTGGTACTGCTTCAAACATTACAGGTATAATCCTGTAAATTATTCAACGGATTCAGAAACGACAATGACAAAACTCACCTTACAAGAGCAGATGCTAAAAGCTGGGTTAGTGACCAGCAAAAAAATGGCCAAAGTCCAAAGAACAGCGAAAAAATCACGCGTTCAGGCTCGTGAGGCAAGAGAGGCTGTGGAAGAGAATAAAAAAGCACAGCTTGAGCGTGATAAACAGCTAAGCGAACAACAAAAACAGGCTGTTTTATCGAAAGAATATAAAGCTCAGGTGAAGCAGCTCATTGAAATGAACAGAATCAACATTGCAAAAGGCGATATTGGTTTTAACTTCACAGATAACAACGTCATTAAAAAAATAGAAGTGGATAAGCTAACTCAGGCTCAACTGATTAGTGGTCGTCTCGCGATTGCTCGTTTGGTGGTTGATGGCAGCGGCGAGAGTGAATACGCGATTATCCCCGCCGTCGTAGCGGATAAAATTGCGCAGCGGGACGCGAGTAGTATTGTCTTAAATAGTGCGCTGAGTCAGGAAGAGCAAGACGAAGACGATCCGTATGCTGATTTTAAAGTGCCTGATGATTTGATGTGGTAATTCACGTTTTGCCAATGCTTAATGCAGGCTTTTGATTTTCAACGTTATCACTCAGCCCGGTTAGCGATTGATTGGATCGCCAACCGGGCTGCGTGTGCTTCATGTAGTCGACTATTTGGCGACGTTATTTAGCCAGGAGTTCTCTTCGGACGATTTCCGCACCTGCGCTTAACGCATTGAGTTTGCCTCTTGCGACGCGACGGGATAACGGAGCCATACCGCAGTTGGTAGACGGATAGAGCTTGTCGGCATCCACAAACTGAAGCGCTTTTCGTAACGTATCAGCGACTTCTTCCGGCGTCTCAATGGTATTGGTTGCCACGTCAATGGCGCCTACCATCACTTTTTTACCGCGAATGAGTTCAATCAGATCCATTGGAACGCGAGAGTTCTGACATTCCAGTGAAATGATGTCGATAGCCGATTTTTGCAGTTTAGGAAAAATTTCTTCATATTGCCGCCACTCGGATCCCAACGTCTTTTTCCAATCGGTATTGGCTTTGATGCCATAGCCATAGCAAATATGTACCGCAGTTTCACATTTAAGCCCTTCAACGGCTCTTTCTAACGCGGCAATTCCCCAATCATTCACCTCATCAAAAAAGACATTAAATGCAGGCTCATCAAATTGGATAATGTCGACACCCGCCGCTTCTAACTCTTTCGCTTCTTGATTCAGAATGGTGGCGAATTCCCAGGCGAGTTTTTCACGACTTTTATAGTGGCTATCATAGAGTGTGTCGATCATCGTCATGGGACCAGGCAGGGCCCATTTAATGGGTTGCGTAGTGTGCTGACGTAAAAATTTGGCGTCTTCAACAAAAACGGGCTTTTGGCGAACCACCGCACCAATGACTGTCGGTACACTCGCGTCATAGCGGTTACGAATTTTAACGATCTCACGTTTCTCGAAATCAACACCGCTGAGGTGCTCAATAAACGTCGTGACAAAATGTTGGCGCGTTTGCTCGCCGTCGCTGACAATGTCAATCCCTGCCTGTAGTTGATCCGCCAGACTCAAACGTAGCGCATCTTGTTTGCCCTCGATCAATTCCTCACCTTGTAATTTCCAGGGTGACCAAAGGGTTTCAGGCTGCGCCAGCCAAGAAGGTTTAGGTAAACTGCCAGCCGTTGAAGTAGGTAATAATATTTTCATAGTAATAGGTGACCTTGTGTGTTTGGTTAATCAAAGAACGTAATTAGCAGACCATTGCTCAAGAATAGCTTGGTATGGTTTGATAAAGTTTTTCTCCGTAAACTTTCCCTGCTCAATAGCCAACAGGCTACGTTCTTCTCGATCGTAAACAATTTGAGTGAATGAATGATCCTGATGATTCAGGCTTGGCTGATAGCATTGACCTGCCGGAGAGTTCGCATTGTAAATCTCAGGTCGGTAAATCTTTTGAAAAGTCTCCATCGTGGAGATGGTACTGATCAGCTCAAGATTCGTGTAATCACTCAGTAAGTCACCAGAAAAATAGAAGGCCAAAGGCGCAACACTATTTGGCGGCATAAAATAGCGAGCCTGTAACCCCATTTTATGGAAGTATTGGTCGGTCAATGAATATTCATCTTGCTGGTATTCGATGCCTAATACAGGGTGCTGATTTCCAGTCCGATGATAGGTATTTTTACTTGAAACACTGAGGCATATTACTGGCGCTTTGCTAAACGTCTCTTTGTAGCGCTTCGAATTCACGAAGGATTTAAAGATGTTTCCATGCAAATCGCCAAAGCTATCGGGGGTGCTAAATCCGGGATGGTTCTTATTATGATCTGACAGCAATACGCTAAAGTCATAATCTCGCACGTAGGAGGAGAAATTATTCCCTACAATCCCTTCAATGCGCTCGTTCGTTTTTTTATCAACAACATTCGTTTTCAATATTTCAATGACGGGGAAGGTGTTGCCATTGCCTTCAATATCAATTTCAACGGAAATGATATCAAGTTCGACAGCGTAACGATCGCCTTTGGGGTTGTCCCAATGTGCCAGAGAGTTGAAACGATTGTCAATCATTTTTAAAGCGTTGCGCAAGTTCTCCTGGCGGTTCTTTCCTCGCGCCAAATTCGCAAAGTTAGTCGTGATACGCGTATTTTCGGAGGGGTTATAATTCTCATCGAAACACGTGTTCTTAATAGTAAATGTAAAATTCTTATTCATCGCGATCTGACATCCTAATTTTGATATAAAACCTGATGTTATGTCTTTCTTTTCGAAGGTTTTCAGGTCTTATCATCCAGCAGATTTCATATTGTCTCTAACTACCACTGCACAATTTATGCCAGACTCAGTGAGTGAGTAAAAGTGATTTAATTTCAATAGACATGAGCCATCTTCATGACTTGGTGTACGGTTCGCATCGGCGCGGTAGTAGCGCTCCCTGTTATACAACATTTATTTTTATAATTCATATGGTTAGTGGAGGTTGCTTGCATGGTCTCATGGTAAGGCTAAACTGGAAAAGTTTACCCGGTTTTTCGCGCCTAAGAGACTGAACCTTCCTCGTTTGGCTCCTTGCCCCGACATGGATGACAGGAAAACGAAGTAAGAATGGTATTATCCAGGCCAGATGATGCATGCATCAACGGACATAGACCTTAACCCTGGGGACGACTTATGAACAATGAAATACCGCTTAAATTTTATGACATCACGGATGAGTATTCGACGGAATCTGAAAAACCGGTGAGCGAGTCAGAACGTGACGCTGTGGCACACTATTTCCAACTGCTGATCACCCGCTTAATGAATAATGAAGAAATCAGTGAAGATGCGCAGCAAGAGATGGCCAGTGAAGCCGGTATCGACGCGCATCGTATTGATGAGATCGCGACGTTCCTGAATCAATGGGGCAATGAGTAGTGCTTGTTGAGGGCATGTTGAAAAGGATGCAAGGTGAGTGTGATTGTGTCCGCTCTCCATTCTGGCCGACTGCCATAAGATGTTAAAAACAAAAATCCCGCCTGTGTTTCCTGACGCGGGATTTTCAAATTGGGTTCCCTTGCTGTGGCAGGGCAGGGAACGTATTCGAGCTATATCGCGTGTTGGCCTGTTTGTGGCTGTAACTGGTAAATCCAGGCTGTAACCTGTTGGCCTTCCGCTGTGGTAACCACAACCTCAATGCGATCGTAGCCCTCTTCAAACTCATCCAGCATTGACCAGTGCGCTTCAAGATTATCAGATAAAAATAGGTAACCGCTGACGCGCGGCCCGCGCTCATCCAGCACGATCCCCGGAAAATCCGCGGCGGCACCCCAGCCACGCTCATAAAACGTGCCTGTCACGTAACCCGGCAACCATTCTCCACCGATGTTCTCCAGAATATAGGCATTCGTGTGACCCGGACGCAGCGTACCGTAGACAAACAAGCGTTCCATTTTTCCTCGTCAATCAAAACAGTGAATTCCCAAAGGGCGAAGAGCAATGCTCACGTTAGGGCTTAATAAAGCGATTCGCAACAGGTTATTTAGCGCCGCTGTTGCCATTTTGTATTGAGCCCCGCAATCCTTTAAAGACATATTTCCGAAAACATCGCATTTCCCTACTGACATTTTTGACTGGGTCTAAAATCCTAATTGATCTCATAATTTGTTATGTTATAACATAACAAATTATGGCGTGGCATGCAGAACTGATGGGATACCCATGTTTGACTGACATGACAGGGCTGAGATAGGCCAGTTGATTCCACGTGCTGAGATTTTGAGAGCTATTTCCTGCTGGGAGCGTAAGGGAGAGGCTAGTTATAAACCGCTAAGTGTTGAGGAACAGAGTAAAAATGCCTGAATTACATGCAACAATGAACAACGATTCTCGCCTTCCTGTAACCGTATTATCAGGGTTTCTGGGCGCAGGAAAAACAACCTTACTCAACCATATCCTGAATAATCGCGAAGGCAGACGCGTGGCGGTGATTGTAAATGATATGTCGGAAGTGAATATCGATGCTGCTCTGGTTAGGGACGGCGGTGCTGAACTTTCACGGACCGATGAAAATTGGTAGAAATGAGTAACGGCTGTATTTGCTGCACCTTGCGGGAAGATCTCTTACTGGAAGTGAATCGTTTGGCGAAAGAGGGGCGTTTTGATCAGTTGGTCATTGAATCTACTGGGATTGCCGAACCTCTTCCCGTTGCTGAGACTTTCACCTTTGCGGGTGATGATGGGGAAAGTCTCTCAACTGTCGCCCGGCTTGACACCATGGTGACCGTGGTGGATGCATTCAATTTTCTTAAGGATTATGGCTCAGAGGACAGCATCCAGTCTCGCGGAGAATCGCTGGGGAAGAAGATGAACGTAGCGTGGTTGATCTTTTAATCGATCAGATCGAATTCTGTGATGTGCTGATCCTTAATAAGGTCGATCTTATTGATGAAGAGCAAAAAGGTAAGCTGCAAGCTATTTTGCATTCACTTAATCCACGAGCAAAAATTGTGGTATCGCAGTTTGGTCAGGTTCCACTTGATAATGTACTGAATACCGGGCTATTTGATTTTGATCATGCGGCTCAGGCTCCTGGCTGGCTTAAGGAGCTGCGTGGCGAGCATACTCCAGAAACAGAAGAGTATGGAATAACGAGTTTTGTCTTTCGTGCTCGCAGGCCTTTTCATCCGCTCCGCTTCTGGCAAGTGATGGAGAATACACTCGCCGGCGTTGTCAGATCTAAAGGCTACTTCTGGCTAGCCAGCCGCCCAGAATATGCGGGATCCTGGTCTCAGGCTGGCGGTGTCGCCCGTCAAGGGCTGGGCGGAATGTGGTGGGCCAGCGTGCCCAGAGAACGTTGGCCGGAAGATGATGAATCACTCGGGTTTATCATGTCAAACTGGATAGAAGGTATTGGGGATGCGCGTCAGGAGCTGGTGTTTATTGGCATGAATATGGATGAATCTGGTCTGCGGGCTCAGTTGAATTCAGCGTTGCTAACGGATGCAGAAATATCGGAAGGACCGCAAAAATGGCTTAATTATCCCGATCCGATTGAACCTTGGTTCAAAGAATAATTTTGAAAATATTGCGAAAGCCGCCTTCAACGAAAGCGGCTTTTTACGTTTTACGCTGTTGTGAAATGCCGACACTATCTTTTCCACCGCTCCCGATCAGTTTGATCATCTTACATGCAACCTTTAATTTACGTCGCATAACCGTGATGGGTCATGCCAAAGAAATCGATGATTTTATGCTTGCATCGGCAATGAAATAAGGCATAGCGTGAAAAATAGCGATGCCTTTTAATAAAGGAATTCAGCGGATATTAATGATGATGCAACAGGTCATCAACAACCTGATCGCTGGTAAGTTGATAAGGATAATACGTTGGCCAGTTATCCATTTCTTTAAGGATCGCTTCTTGAGAGGTATTTCCCATAAAGATATGGAAGTGGGCTGATTTACGCGGCGCAATGGTGTGATCGCTGAACTGGACGTATTTAGGTGCTTTCGATTGGGCATCTTTACATTCAAAGAGGTAGCGCACACCTTTTTACCCGAGACATAGTTAAGGATCTTATGCCCAGCATAGTCATAATGGCATGAGGTGACTTCGCCATCTTTATGGAATTCCATGACGCCATTTTCTATTTTTATTTCTGAAACAGTGGTGGCGTAGCCTTTCCGGTAATAATCTTTAACTTGTTCAACGGTATTGCTCTTATCGCTTTCCGCTTTCTTTTTGAAAACCGGATCCATTTCACCTGATAGCATAATAGGGTAAATAGACTGCCACATACCTTCCCAGTCGGTAAGCGCTCTATCTTTTACATCGCTATTATTGAAAACACCATTGGCTGCTTTCTTTTCCATTTCGGTCATGGGCGCACCATGTAAATGGTCGTGGTCGTGGTCGTGGTCGTGGTCGTGGTCGTGGTCGTGGGCATGGTCGTGAGAATGCTCATGACCGTGATCGGGAATGACCATGATCGTGAGAAGTACCGTGCTCATGGACTTTGCCCGATCCCCGACAGCAACAATGTTGAACGGATGTCCCTGTACAGCAATTGTGCTGGTTTCTTTCAGCTCCACCGCATCCAGCACGTGAATTTTGCTCTTTAGAGGATCGGTAATATAGATGCTGTTAGCCGCGACGGCGATACGCGGACGCGCATCGTTCCAATGTCCGTCCATCGAGTACGGTTCGGTGACGCGTACAGATTGGGTAATCTCCCCTTGAGCACATCAACCTGATTTAACTTGCCGTCTTCCGTAAAGACATAAGCGTATTTTGGACGTACCGGATCGACGGCGAAATGCACGCGGCGGGTTGGCAACTGTACCAAACGGAAGCTCTGCGCTTCGGTTGGGTCGATAAGTACGATGCGATCTGGGCCGTAGTTACCGATAAAGAACTGCATGCCTTTACCGCCGATCAGTGTAGAAACGCTGCCTTTCGGCAATGTACTGGAGTAAGGCAGATGACGGATTTGGGGGTATCGCCTTTCTGGGTTATCAGCAGCAGGCCTGTTTCGCAGGACAGAGCGTAAGTATCGCCGGAGCTGGCAGAACCGTGCAGACCCGGGCAGGCCACATTCTCACCGACAATTTTACTATCCAGACTGATCACATGGGCGCCGATCGGGCGTTTGGAGGCATCTTCTGGGTTAGGAATGGAGGCGACGATATGGTTGTCATACGGAACAGCAACGCCATGGTGCGGCGCACCAACAAGCACTCTTTTCGCGTCATTGACGCCTTCCAGCACCGCGTGTTCACTCAAGACCATCGTGTAACGTTCGCCATCAAACCACTGGGCGACTTTGCCCTGACGTTCGACAAAGTGCCCCGGCTTTTTGCCTGTCAGTTGGGTCTTAAGTAATGTGGGTTCATCGATATCAATATCGGCGTGATCGCCGTGATCGTGGAATGAGATGCCGGAACCGATCATCGAAACGGTTTCCGCGCTGCCCTGAACGGCAAACACCGTCGCACCGTTTTCACTGCGATAAAGTGATGCTGGCCCTTTCACGGTAAAGGAGGTCAGCTTGTTGCCATTAAGGGCATCAATCACGTTTACGACGGGCTTCTCGCGATCGGCGACGAACAAACGCCAGGCTGTGACATCTTCTTCTGCCGCCATTGTTGATCCCGCTGTACCCAGCAGAATGGCTGAAATAGATAGCGGTAATAAAAGCTTTTTCATGTGGATCTCCATTATCAAATAGTCCAGATTCGAGTGAAATCAGGGAGTTTGCTTATCGTCAGCCAGTGCCGACACGATGGTGTTGACGTTGTGCTGCATCATTGCGATATAGGTTGGTGCCGGGCCGGAAGGGCCGGAGAGCGCGTCGGAATAGAGTACGCCTGCAATGGGTAAACCGGCTTCGGCTGCAATTTGCTCCACCAGTCGTGGGTTCGAAATATTCTCGGTGAAGACTGCGGCGGCACGGTTTTCTTTATTTCGCGCAGAATGCCTGCGACATCGGCGGCAGAAGCTTCAGACTCGGTAGACACCCCTTGAGGGGATAAAAAGTGGATCCCATAAGCGTGCTCGAAATAGCGAAGGCATCGTGGCCGACCACCACGGTACGGCGTGATGCTGGGATGCGAGCCATTGCACTATCGATGGCCGTACCCAGTTTGATGAGTTTTTCCTCATAGGCTTTGGCGTTAGCCTGATAGGTGTCGCAGCCGCTTTTATCCGCGGCGCAAAAAGGCGGCGGTAATATTTTCACATAGATATGGGCATTAGGCAGAGACTGCCAGGCATGAGGGTCGAAAGGGGCGGCATGGAATACTGCTTTACCATTATAGAAATGGTAATGCCCGCCAGCGGGGTCGCGAATAATCTCTGCACCTTTAGTCACTTCCACCATCGGTGCTTTGCTCTCGCTGGCCTCAATAAGCCGGTTAATGAACCCCTCAAACTGCAAGCCGTTAATTAAAATCACGTCGGCTTTGGCCATCGCAATCGCATCTGCTGGGGACGGTTCATACACATGCGCATCGCTATCAGAGCCGACGATGGTGCGCAGCTCAATACGATCCTGGCCGATGTTTTTGCCATATCGCCCAGAATAGAGAAGCTCGCAATGACACTGAGCTTGGCATTCGCCTGAAGCGGCAGTGACAGGGAAAGCAAGACAGCGACGCTGAGCGCCGTGGTAATTTTCATAGATTTACTCCGTGCGTGAAGCGCGCGTTTTAACTAACGAAGAGTGAGAAGGGCGGCGGGTGTTTTTCATCATGACAAGGCCGGTTGAGACCAGATAAAAAACGCCGTTAGCGAGAATAATGGCCGGACCTGATGGCAGCGAATAATGGTAGGAGAACAGCAGACCCGCCACGCAGGCTACCATCCCAATCAGCACCGAAAACAGGCAAAGCGTGATGACGCGATGGGTCCAGAAACGAGCGGTGACGGCTGGGAGAATCATCAAACCAACTGACAGCAGCGTACCCAGCGCCTGATATCCTGCCACGAGGTTTATCACCACCAGCGTGAGGAACAGAAAATGAACCGGCGAGCTGAGCCGTGACACGGTGCGTAGGAACAGTGGGTCCAGACACTCAGCAATCAGCGCGCGCCACAAGAGTACCAGTGCCAGTAAAGAGGCGGCGGAAACGCAGGCGATGAGGGTCAGGGCCTGCACATTCAGCGCCAGAACGGAGCCGAAGAGCACATGCATTAAGTCTACGCTCGATCCGCGCAGCGAAACGATAAGTACCCCGAGCGCCAGTGAAATAAGGTAAAACGCCGCCATGGAGGCATCTTCCTTTTGTACCGTTAGCCGTGACACGACCCCGGAACCTATCGCCACGACCAGCCCGGCAACCATGCCGCCGAGCGTCATTGGAATGATTTCTAGCCCATAGAGCAAAAAACCAAAAGCGGCACCGGGTAGCACTGCGTGGGACATAGCATCCCCGACCAGACTCATACGGCGTAGGGTCAGGAACACCCCCACCGGACACGCGCTGAGCGATAGCAGCAATGCCCCCATAAGGGCGCGGCGCATAAAGTTAAATTCGACAAACGGATTGATGAGTAGATCGTAAAGCCAGGCCATTATCGGTCTCCAGCCACGTAAAGCGCAGCGTCATGCCGACAGAATGCTGGTGGGATTGGGCAGTGTTTCATCACCCACGAGGTTTCTCCCAGGCGACCACGGTGCTATTGACCATTAAGGTTTCTGGGAAATGACGGCTCACAAGTTCAGGGTCGTGTATCACCACAACGACGGTGCGTTGCTGTGAGTGCCAGTCTTTGATCAGAGCCAGCATATCCTGCGTGGTCGCCGTATCAATGGCATTGAAGGGTTCGTCGAGTAAAATGATAGTGGCATCCTGAACAATCACTCGGGCAAATAGGGCGCGTTGAAACTGACCTCCAGAGAGTGCGCTGAGTGATTTATTTTCAAAACCCGCCAGTCCAACAGCCGCAAGCGCCTGAACGACGCGTATCCGATCCTGGCGACGATGCCAGCCCATCAAGCCTCTATCTTGCCAGAGCCCTAGCGATACCAGATCGCTGACAGTGGCAGGGAAGCTGCGATCAAGCTCCGAGAGCTGTGGCAGATAAGCGATCCGTGCGCCTGATGCGATACGGCAGATACCTGACTGAGGTTGCAGTATTCCGGCAATACCCTTCAGTAGCGTCGATTTACCCGAGCCGTTCGGGCCGACTACCGCAGTCAGAGAACCTCTGCGAACCGAACCCGTGATAGTGCTCAATACTGGATTTCCATCGTAGCCGAGAGTCAGCTCTTCGACCTGTACTGCAAAATCCGTCATCTCATTAATGTTCCATTATTACGTTAATTTGTAATGTTATAACATATCATTAATGGGTGTAAATATTTAAGACAGTTTTTACCGCAAAGTGAAACACTGTATGAAAATCAACCTAGTTATGCGTGCTAGACTGTACTGAACCCAATAATGATGTTGCACAGGGCTTAATGTAGGAGCCGGTACATTGTGGACGTTGAGGGAAGGGCAAACGGTGGGTCAATGCGGAATAAGATGCTAAAAGCAAAAATCCCGCTTAAGTTTCCTTAAGCGGGATTTTATAAATTTGGCTCCTCTGACTGGGATCGCCTTTGCCAGTAACTGGCTAATAAATAAGCTAAACCTTAATCAGCTATCTGTCAAGACCACCAGAATGACCACCTTTACTAAATGCTTACCATGGCATAGCTGTATTTTTGCGTTGAAAGATACTTATGCAGTTCGGGGCTGCTCAAAAGCCTTTATATCAAAGATAAGGCCATTTTCTATAGCTCAACTCAAGTGTATATAAACACAGTGTTTATTTATACATGGTGTAAATGCGGATATTAGATGCTAGGATGTTTATGGGAAACTCTAGTGTAATCAATGTGTATCTATTGATATAAATCTTTTCAAGGAAGATTGATATGCGAGTTTTAGTCCTCAAGGCTGGAAAAGGTGATTCGCTGCTTTTATCATGGAAAAAGCATCATATGCTCATTGATAGTGGAACCCCCGCCACCTTAAGGAAAGATCGAAATCCTCTATTACCTCCTATAAAAGATATTGACTTCTTCGTTCTTACTCATATCGATTATGATCATATAGGTGGGTTTTGCATATATTTAAGCATTCAGAAATAAAATCATTTCATCCTGATTTAAAGTTTTTGTTAACACTCCAGAATTAATAAGATATAAAAATGATGACAAGGTAGGTTATCATCATGGAAGCTTGTTGAGTGAAAGCGTTAAAAAATTAAGAGTAAATGTACAAGGTCTGAATTCTGGTGATTATTTTAATGTTGATGGTGCAAATTTTTTTGCTCTATCCCCTGATAATGAACATCTTAAAATTTTAGCTGAGAGATGGGATGAGTTTCATATTGGGCGATGTAACAATGATATTGTTAATGACAAAGTCTCAGCAAGGAAAAAAGTTTTTCTGTAACGTCTGATATCATGGTGGAAGAGTTTGAAAATAATCCATGTAAGGATATTATAAATATAAGTTCAATAGCTTTGCTAGCTGAATATAATGATAAGAGAATTTTATTATTAGGGGATTCACATCCTAGTGTTATATCAGAATCATTAAGAAATATTGTTTACACGCAAAGTCGAAGTTCTAGATGTTGATTTGATAAAAATATCACACCACGGTAGCAAGCATAATACGACTGTTGAATTTCTTAATCTTATATCATGCAATAGGTTCATCATATCAACAGATGGCAGTAGACCGTATAACCATCCTGACTCAGAAGTTCTATCGAAAATAATAATTAGTGTCAAATCAAAAGGGTTTACAGAGGTTTACTTCTATTTTAACTATGAACATCCGTCATCTTTTGATGTTATTAATGAGGGTGAATTGGATATAAAAATTCATAGAATAATATCTACCGAGGTGTTCATATGATAATGTCACAAGTTAATAAAATAAAGATGTCATGGCATTTGTTTTCATTGACGATGAATTTAAAAGGTTGTGCAGTGATTTTTAAAAATGAGAATAAAATATTAGCAGTCACTGCATATCATGTAACTAGTACTGCTATTTCTCATATGACTAATTGTTTTGCATAGAATTAAAATAAAAATGAATGCGGTTCTATTTATTCAGTTTCTGATTGCAAGATTTGTACTGAAAAGATATTGCAGTACTCTATCTAATTGGTGATGTTAATGAATTAAATACCATTGCATTTTCTCAGGGACTTTGAAACCAGAAACGGATTTAATTTCTAAAGTTAAATCAAAAACTATGTCTATGCCTGCGATTTTATACTCTCAAGAGCAAGTAGAGCAACATGATGATTCATCTTTTATCATTAATGTGAGTAAAGATATATTAGGCGATTCATCAGGAATTGGGAGCAAATGCAATGGAGGGAATTTCTGGTGCTGGCGTTTTCTTAAGACACATCAGTATTTAATCCTAACCGGTATTGTAACATCAATTCCTGATGAAGGAATGTTGGCAAAAGTAGTGTGTAGTAATGCTAATGGTTTTTTAAGTCTAGAATCTTCATTGAAAGCTTATAATGATAGTGATTATAATTATGGTCGTGATGTAGTAATAGATTCCATAAATATAATGAGAAAAGAAATTTTAGATTCTACCATTGATGAATGGGAAAATAACGAAAAGAACATTGAGTATGCCAATAATATTAATAGAAAATTGAGTGTTTTGCATAATAAAACCAAATTAGATCTTGTAAAGGAAATTAATTAGAGGTCTTATGATTGGTGATTATTTATATGGTGAAAGAGTGAGGATTACGCCTGAATTCGAAAAGGATATTCATATGCTCATTCGGTTTTTGTGATAAAGATATGACTTTTATGCTAACAGCAGAGTTGAGGCTAATAATCGATATCATAAAATACGTGATGATTATTTCAATACATTGGCAGGAGCCCTGCGCCCCGTAGGGTTATCTGATGATAATATTCATATGCTTTGTAACAGAGACATTGCTTTTGGCTTGCCAATTGTGATTTAGATTTTATGGATGAAAATTATGATTGAAATAAAACTAAAAACTAAAAGAGTCTTGGCTAGTAGTTTTAATACAAATGAGATCTATTCGACTGTTATAATGTTTATCATATATTATGCTGTGAGAGGTAGATGTAAATCAGTTAGAATTAATATATCAATTTTTCCTTTGATTGTGTAATGAATAATACACTCCTGATAGATCACGAGCATGTACCTACATGGAATATCAATCCTTTATTAAAACCCCTGTTAGTCATGTTATGTTCTTATGGACTTCTTTCATTCCAAAGAAAATCTACTGGATTAGAATTTCATATGACGGACTATGGGAATAGTTACGTTGAAGAGATGATAAATGAAGGATTATTTTCAGAAATAAATTTATCTACTCAAAGATTGTCGCGTTCGTTGACTTTGAAAAGTTAGATAATCAAAAGCTAATTTGGTGAGATCATGGAAATAAAGCAAGTAAAGGTTATTATAGATGTAAAAATATCATGCTACAAAGGTTCGGTTTTTTCTTATGAATTTAGTAACGGTTTGAATATTATAACAGGGCAAAATTCTAGTGGAAAGTCAACGATAGTCTCATGTATTTATTATTGTTTGGGAATGGAGCAGTTACTAGGGGGAATAGGAGTTTAGTTCTTGATAAGAGTTTGTTTGAAGAGTTTGAATACGATAATAAAACGCTTCAGGTTACAAATTCTTATGCAGAGTTAATTATAAAAAATGAAACTCGTGAAGCAATATTGAAGAGATATATAAAAAGTTTTAACAATGAAAGCCGTAATAAAATTCTAGTGGTAGAAAATGGTAGTACATCTTCGTATTACTTACACTCTGGAGGGGATCATGATAGACCTGAAGGTTTTTATAATTGGTTAACCTTATTTTTAGGTATTAATTTACCAATAGTTCACGAGGATGCCTTAGATCAAGGGAAAAGTTTATACTTACAAAATTTATTTCCTTGTGCTCTTATTGAACAAACAAAGGGATGGTCTGATTTTTTTTGCACAAATGCCAAATTTTGGAATTAAAGATGCAAAGCAAAAACTTGTTGAGTTCTTATTGCAATTAGAAAGCTTAGATAATGAAATAAGAAAAGATATTTTACTACAGCGTGAGAAAAATATAAAAGATGAATGGGAGTGGAAATATGAGAAAATTAGTGAGCGAGCAACTTCGCAAGGATTTTCCTTGAGGTATTTATCCTGAGTTAATAAGGAATGATCTAAAGGAGTCTCACTATCATCATTAAGTATCATATCTGAAGAAAAAGAGATTGGATTGATTTAAAGGATTACATATTAAGCTTAATTAGCGAGCGCTCTAACGTCCTGAATAAAATAAAAAATGAAGAAAGTTCAAATACTCCAGATAATATTAAAAGCTCTCAGCTAAAATTACAGTCAGAAATCACATTATTGAATAGACAATTGAGAACTATAAATAATGAAAAAATAAAGGAACAGAGGAAGATCGGTGGCTACCTTGAGGAAATAAAAAAGATTGATATTGAGATTGAAAGGTTAGATAGTGCTATAAAGTTGGATAGATTTATGCCTGATGCTGAAGATCTCATCCTATGTCCTGTATGTGATCATGAGTTAGATGTTGAATCAAGACTAAAAATTGATACCTCCAAGGTTAGCTTAAAGGATTCTGATAAGCTTTCTTAAAAGTCAACGAAACTTATATGATATTTATATAAGGAAATATAAGGAATTGATTCTAACTTTAATGAAGTGAGCTCTTTTGTCAAAAGAAATTTTCCTTAAGAAAGAAGAGATTAAAAATCTAAGAAAAGATATCTCATCATTTCAAGATAAAAATATTAGGACGCTTATATTTAGTGAAATAACTATAGGGCAAAAAAATAAACGAGTGCAACAGACTTTTAGATGATTTTAACAGAATAAAAAAGGAGCTTAAAGATATATTAGTGGAATTGTCAGAAATTAAGGATGAAAAAAGTTCTTTAAAAGTTTCTGACGAGAGAGATAATGTAAAGATATCTGGCTTTATTAGTGAATTTAAACAGTTATTAAGTAATGAATATTTTCTTTACACGAGCAACGATATAAGTCATATAACTATACAGAATAAACACCCATCAAGACTTCTTCCAGTTGTTATTATTCGAGGGAATGTTCAACCTATTAGACTTAGTTCGTCTGCAAGTGATTTTATTCGTGCTCAATGGGCATTTTATCTAACATTACTAGAATCATCTAAAATCATCCTGGGTTCTTGGTTATGGATGAACCAGGACAACATGCGATGAATGTTGAGAGTATGTCTGCTTTACTGAAATATGCTTCTTTAACGGAAAAACAGATTATCATGTGTATATCAAAAGATACACGGCATAAAACTGATACTGCTAATTTGAGCAAAGTACTAGGCAACTTAGATGGTAAAAGTATAAATACACTTTAATAGATATAGATCCTGACGGTAAGAAATGTGTTCGTGCTTTATCTGAATAATAAATTATAAGGCATGTTATTTTGATATAATGTGCCTTTTAATTTTGGGTTTTGCCAAAGATATGGGATTTAGAATGTGTTACTCGCTTTATTACTAATAATTAGTAATGAAAATATGATTTTTTTTTGACGAGCTTATAATAATTTTTGAGCTCATGGGTAATAAGTAACACGAGCAAATTTCACTATATCCAATCTTATTTATTCACATTTAAAATGTAGTAACGAATAACTGTAGTCTATCCATCTAATGAGTAAAATTTTCCTGAGTAATAATGTAAGTACCTCTCAGAACTGAACCATCCGCTTTTTTAGATTTATAGTTTGAGCCAATATCAGTAACGGCACAACGTGGCATTTTTCTCAGAGAGTTCTACTTCAGAGTACCACCAGCTCAGATATGAGTTAATGAAACAAATTCAACTTCCCAAGCCCGTATCCCCGCTGGAGCAGTCAGGCTCCTCAAAAACGAAATTTTCTCAAACCCGAACAGATATTTATCAGACCGTCACCGACAACATCATTGCAGTGCTTGAAACCGGTGTAAAACCGTGGTCTTGCCCGTGGCAACGAGTGCCGGGCATGTCTGGGTTGCCTTCAACTTCGCAACCGGTATCGCGTATAGCGGAATGAATATCATGCTGTTGTGGTGCAGTGCGTCAAAACAGGGTTTTGGTGATTCACGCTGGATGACCTACAACAGGCGCAGGCAGTCGGTGGGCAGGTTCGCAAAAGGCGAACACGGCACGACAGCTATTTTCTATACAACCCAGAGAAAGAAAACGAAGACGGTGAAATCGACCAGATTCCGATGCTGAAAACCTTCAATGTGTTCAATGTTGAACAAATTGATGACCTTCCACTGACAACTGAAACAGTCAGTCCAGAAGCAACCTTTGACTCGTTGCCGGAGGCTGAAAATCTGTTCCAGAAGAGCGGCGCAAACATCATTGAGAAAGGACAAAACGCCTTTTTCCGCCCCTCAACTGATGAAGTCTGGCTACCGGAGCGCCATCTGTTTTCAGATGCAGCTAATTTCTACGCTACTGGCTTGCATGAGCTGGTTCACTGGAGCGGTGGTAAAAAACGACTTAACCGTGAAATGAAAGGGAAATTTGGCAGTCCAGATTATGCGGAGGAGGAATTAGTGGCTGAGCTGGGAAGTGCTTTTCTGATGGCGGATTTGGGGATTGTTGGAGAGGTGCAGCATGAAAGCTATATTGCCTCATGGCTCCAGGCACTGAAAAACGATAAGCGCTATGTTTTCAAAGCGGCCAGCGCCGCCTCAAAAGCGCATCGTTATCTGATGGATAAGATTTGAGTCGGAGATGATAAGCCGCAAAGGAGTGCGGCTTTAAGCTTATTGCGGGGCAGGGAAGGTGAGAGATGTTTAAATTTCCCTGCGAATTTTCTGGACATAATATG
The DNA here is from genome assembly GCA_021907015.1 of Pectobacterium sp. PL152. Taxonomy (GTDB): domain Bacteria; phylum Pseudomonadota; class Gammaproteobacteria; order Enterobacterales; family Enterobacteriaceae; genus Pectobacterium. Next base: position 4,350,368 of record CP091064.1, read on the forward strand.
CCCGGAAAATTCGCAGGCTGCGGGTGCGGGCGGCAAAGAGCCCGCGCATTCTGCAAGCGGCGCTTGTACATCGGTGATTGCTGTAAACGACGGCTCAGGTATGACGACTGACTGTGAAGTTTGCAGGACTGCAACGGTAGCAGAACCTGTTTTTGGTGTTATGGTAAGTGTATTATGCCGTGTAATGTGCACGTATTTCATGCAGGAGAGAAACCATGACCGCGAAACAACGCAACACGCAGAGCGTGACCATGACGGTGGAGCGTGCCTTACTGGCCCGGGCGCGTGAAGCGGATTAACCTGAGTGCTACTCTGTCAACTGCCTTGGATGCGGAGCTTCGCCGTCATGAAGCGAAAAATGGCAAGAAGAAAACAGTGAGGCTATCGATGCATTAAATCGTTTTCATGATGAAAACGGCTGTTTCAGTGATGAATACAGGACATTTTAACCGTGCAATTCACTGTATACGGTAATACCGGGAAAAGCGTCGTTTACCCGCTGTTGCTCGATGTCACGAGCGATATTATTGGGCAATTGAATCGTCGGATAGTGATCCCATTGCTCCCTATTGAAAAGTATCCGGCAGGCCGCCGACCGGATCGCCTTGTCCCCGTCGTCAGGCTGACGGATGGCAAAGAATACGCCGTAATGACGCACGAGCTGGCAAGTATCCCTGTTCAGGCCCTGGGGCGGTGTTTTGTGATGCGTCGCAGTACCGTTCTCAGGTAAAGGCTGCAATAGACTTCCTCATCGACGGGTTCTGACGTTTCTTTCTATTCTGTTAAACAGGCATGCCTTTAATCGTGGGTGACGGGCGCCTGTTCAAATTCGTCTATTGTGCGGAAGAGAAACATCTCCCCGGTTTTTCGCATCAAACGGAACCGACATTCCGTTCCTGTAAGCGCCCAACGCTATGCGGGGATCTCTTTGCCACTTCAAATAATATCTGAAGCACCAGAGATGTGAACGCATAGGTTTAACTTGAAGATACAGACCGTGAGAATCGGAAACTTTGAAGGGTTTTGGGATGGTTTCATGTTGCGGATTTTGAGTCATTAAGAGACATTTGGGGTCACTCCGTCATCGAACCAACTTGACCCCAAATCTGACCACCACATTCTTCCGATGATTAGTGAAAACGAAATGTACATCGGGAACGATTTTCAGCTGGAACATATTGAATACAGAGCTAAAAGCAAAAATCCCGCTTAAGTTTCCTTAAGCGGGATTTTATAAATTTGGCTCCTCTGACTGGACTTTAACATGCACCTATCTGGTTGTTTTTCATGTTAAAACCGATTTGTCGGAAAACTTCTACCAACAAATCTACCAATAACACTATCTGTTTTTAGAAACCAATGTCAATAAGAACCTAAGCTAACTTTTTGTGGTGGTAGGGTAGTAAGTGGTTTATCTGGTAATATAATCAGAATAGAAAAATGGTGTATACCTATCCAAGATTGGTAGGTGGAGGTGAACCGTTTTATTTATAACTTATTGATTGTTATAAAAACCACCTTGCGGTGGTTTTTGTTTTTCTTTGTGTTCGTCGGTATCGCAATTTTTCAGCGCCGCGGGGAAGATTACCGTCTCTTTGCTCCCCACCTTTGATATCAATCATACGTAGATGAACTATGCTTGTCAAGTCTACTTGCATCTTTTTTACTGTGTATAGTCGAAAGTTGTTCATAGATAAATTTTATGACAAAAAAATACTTATTTTTCTTGTCGCTCTTGGTATTTTTATTTCAATATCAACATCATCTATATTATTAGCGTTGGAATCATTCGTGTACATGTACATTTCTTTTAATAGTTGAAGTTTTTTATTGTATCATTTAATTTGTCATTAAGTTTTATATTATCTTCCTTTGTTTTTTCTAGCTCACTATATATATTAGGTTTAGATATGGAAGACAATAATCCTTTATCCAAAAGTTTCATGTCTTTTTTGCTTAATTTCGCTCGATATTCCTCATGCCGGAAAAAGTATTCCTATTTTTACTCTAAATAGTGGTGGTAATATTCTTGTTACACATACAGTCTGTATCATATTACAAAGTGCATATGTTTCTTTTTTATAAAATCGCCGATATCTTTTTTAGAGTCTTCTGATAATTCAAATGTTAAGTTGTTATCATCTAGATTATATGGTTTTTTGGATGTTAATGGAATTACTTTTACGCCTCTTTCATCAACTTTGACAACAATTGCTGGACGCCTTTTGTGCATTTCACCATGTTGAATATTATCTGGGTAACGTTTGTTGAACTTACTTCTGCACTTTTTTATACACTTATTTATATGGCCAAATTCAACGATTACTATTTTACCTTTATGCAGTAATGAAGCTGCATTTTAATCCCTTTCTTTTTAAAGTTTGTGATAAATAAATATCGTTGGAAACATCAATTGAGAAAGCCATATATGTATTAATAAATCATCTTTTCTGATGATTCAATTTCAGTATTCTTTATTTCCCATCGATGTTGAATTTTATTATTAAAGAACTTAGTGATGAATAGTGGATATCTTTTATCCCCTATTGGGAAGGTAAAAAATGGCGTCATTACTTGGTCAATGCCGTCAAATGATGTTCTGCCTAGTTCTACGTCTGACGTTTTATTTTCTTTTGATAAAAAATAAATGATTGTTATCATTTCTAACCTAGATTAATAATTGTGAATGATTATCATATACATGAACTAAATAGCTTCTCATAATAACGTAACTCTTGCGAGATAACATCTTTTCACATATGGGATCTCATGATAGTAGGTGAGGCATCAATGTGAGAAACTATTTAAGCTGCGTAACTTAATATCTTGAGCTAAGATAACTACCTCTTACACAATACATTGAATTATGGCTTGATACAATCTTCCTGATGAAGCATATTCCCAATCTTACTTTCTGTTGAATCCACGGCTGGAATCGAACGTATGAGTATTTATATGATTCAAAGATAATTTTCTTTTCTCTCATAAATGTCCCAACACTTATACCAACAGATGAATTTGAGTTTTAAATCATCATTTTAGGCGCATTAAATCCAGTAAAAAAAGCCTAAAAGCGGATAGCGACTATACTACCAAAGGGCTTGTTCACTGCGGAGTGTGGTGATGAAAACTTGTCGGACAAACACATTAAGGAAATCAAAAAATGGCTGAATATCGATACATATCGTCAGTTTGAAAAACATACCTCTTGAGCGGCTTTATCATGAGCTAGTGATGAGGTCGTTATTTTTTAAATCTGATAATGGAGATTCTGACGTCATACTGGCTAAAATTTATGCAGGAAGTCTCTTTCGTGGTGATCCATTCCTCATTACAGATAGTCATATGGTTCAGCTTAAAACAGAAGACAGGTTTGCCTTATCCCCATACTTCTCTATAACAACGACCGGAAGGCTGGCAGATCTTTGTATCTACGGGATGGAGAAGTCGCTATTTGGCCCCATAATGTTGATGAGTATTGGGTAGATGAAAAAATCTATAACATCCCTATTGCAGAGACTATGTCGACATTATTTCAACACAGTGTGATGATCGAGATAGATCTCACTGCTGGCACTGACGAAGAAATTGCTGAATCACTGAAAGCGGTGCTTCCTCAGTGGCGTAAAATCCGGGGATTGAGCCAGAACCATCAGACTCTGTTCGCTTTGGCTATGGAACGATTAAGAAAATTATCAATTACAGGCTGCTCGCGATACTTGACATACTTATCTGGGCAAAGCGCAATGATATCCGGGTGTCAGATGATCGCCTTTCCACTCTGCTCCACAGCGATACTGATGAGGAAGATAAAACAAGATCGGGTAGTCGCATAAAGGATACCGACAAACCCCTTGCGATTAAAACAGTCAGTAAGTCATTCATCCTTCAGTTTTATCATTTTCTCAACAAGAATCCCGACTTGAGAGATACAAAAGTGTCTGAGGTCATGAAACGCGCAGATAAGGAGGCAGATAAGGAGAAAAATTAGGAAGTCTGGAGGTGCTGAAGTTCGCTTGTTTCCTGATTTTTTCATATAGTCTCTTCTAAAACCAGTGAGGAGAGACTATGAATACCCAGAATCGCCTTATTCGTTTCCCCTGAAGTAATGAGAAAACCGGCTTTGGAAAAACCTGGCTCTATCGTCTTATTAGTGAAGAGAGTTTCCCCCAACCTGTAAAAATCGGTATCCGTGCTGTTGCGTTTGTTGAAAATGAAATTGATGAATGGATAGTGGTCGCTATCGAGAAAAGAAAACCCTTGAGAAAACGTAAAGAAATCCAGTGAATGAATTTTTATTCTACAGAGAATTTGACAGGTTGTAATAATTTTTATTTAAAGACTTGAATTAATATCAGCATGGATGTTTTTAATAAAATCTCATTGATTAATGAAAAGTGTAAATAATATGGAGAATAAAGGCTTTATATTTTACAGAATATTTTACAGATTATGACTGAGGCTTTTATTTAAAGGCTTGGAGGTGAGTTTGAAAGTCTATGGTGATCTTAATAGTAATTAAGATCACCATAGATATTAAAATAAAATATATCTTTATTATCTAATTGATGAAAAAGAAGTTTAATAATTATTTCTTGCCATTTTTTTATGATTTTTTGTAAATTATCTATTCATGATTTAATAATATATTGCACCTAGAGTGCTTTTGTAAAATATTTCAAGGGAGGTCATGGATCATATTAAAATGAATACATTTATGTTTAGTAATGGTGAGCGATATTGCCATGTTATTAACAGCAGGACTGGAGAGCCACTTTTTGATCCTAATCTCTATATAATGACGAACGTCAGAAAGAGTCTGTGTCGATCAACTCGATGGAGGCGGTTGCCGGAAGTCTGGTGTTATTTTATCGATTTTTGTATATGAGAAAAATAGACATCGTGGATCGGATCACCCGACTGAAATTTTTAAGCTCTCATGAAATCGATGCGCTGGCTGATTTCGCTTCGAAAACTTCAAAATAGAAAAACTGTCCGGTAGTCGAGGAGTGAAAGAGCCGACAAAGTATTCCAGACTGACATTCATTTGTCATTATCTTGACTGGCTATGCCGGTATCACTTACCACATTCGGTAGACGTAAACCTTGACGACAAGATCATGAGGATGGTGTTTGATCTGAAAAATAAAAGGCCTAATTCTGACGGATATCGTGACTATATCCCTGAAAAGTCCTTAACGAAGGCGCAGAGAGATATTTTATTTAAAGTCGTCAGCGTTGAGTCTGAATTGAATCCATTTTCTCCTGAGGTTCAGGCACGGAACAGACTCATCATTGTATTACTTTTCAGTTATGGGATCAGAGCCGGTGAACTTTTAAATCTCAGGATCAGTGATATTAATTTTTCTTCTTCCTCTATCACTATCCAACGCCGCGCCAATGACAAATCAGATCCAAGGGTGAAGCAGCCTCTTGTCAAAACGCGGGGAAGGGAATTCACTTCTGATGAAGAAGTTATGTCTGAATTATATCATTATATCCCGAACGACAGGCGAAAAATAAAAATGCAAAGAAAAAATGATTTTCTTTTATTACCTACAAGAAAGGGAATACACAGGGAAAGCCATTGTCGATGTCGGCTTACCGGAAAATCATCAATACAATTAGTCAATGCTCACCGGAATTATACGGGTTAACAGGACATCAACTGAGACATACATGGAATGATAATTTTTCCTCCATGTCAGACGCCCATGATCTTTCTGAGGTAGGAGAAGGGCAATGCAGAGGGTATTTAATGGGCTGGGTGCCGGGATCTGAGATGGAGAAGATCTACAATAGAAGACACATTATTACAGAAGCCAATAAAAATTTCACGGCATGTTCAGAAAAAAATAATCAAGGAGATGCGATGAATAAAGTGAAAGAAAACCAATCCCATTTTATGGCAACACAGTCGGGTTATTCATTTTTCTCTCCGATACGTATTGGCATCTGGATAAAAATAATACGGTCGATGTTTGTTCTGTCTTGCAAACATTACCCCGTCATTGCATGAGGTTATCTCAATACACTGGCTTTTTTTGCCAGTAAGCGGAGTGCGGGTTATGCGGTAAATATCAATAACAGCATGAAGCGTTTTATCCGTGAGACGTCTCCCGGTTACATTGATGAAGCAGCGATCCTGAATTACAAAGGCTCACCCGCAACACCGCTGGCAAGTCTGGTGACGCTGAGATGTTTTCTGATTAAGTGGCATTTTCTGGGTTATAAAGGTATCGATGAGAGAGCTATTACTCTGTTGAAAGCCATGAGAATAAAGGTTAAAGCGCCCGGAGACGTTGTAAAACAGGAAAACCCGGAAAAAGGTCCCTTAACGGATACGGAGCATAGCGAATTAAATAAGGCGATCCACCGGGCCAGAGAAAACGGTCATATCACGCTGTCTGAGGCTGCGATGGCATTGCTGGTCAGCCTGACCGGAAGACGGTCATTACAAATTACCTCATTAAAATACCGGGACATAAAAAGAAGAGGGTAAGGGGAGGGTGGCTGTTTCATCAATTTCCCCAGAGTCAAACAGAGGCTCGGATTCAGGGCGACCTTCAGGCTCCTGAACGTTGACGAATATCTGTTTGATATTGTCAGGCAGCAGGCTGAGTCGTCGGTAAGCCGGATTGAACATATTCTTGGCCGTGCGCTTCAACCTACAGAAAAAGAGGACGTGCCTGTTTTCTGTGTGAGTCGGTATGTCATCTGAGACAAGGTCAGAATATGACGGCGTTACTGGCTTCGGACAGGCTTCACGCTTCCCGAAACAGGGTGAATGCTGCACTGCTGAAAGTGGTGAACACAGAGCAAGTCATCTCTGAAAGAACCGGTGAAATCATGAAAATAAGTTCGCGACGGCTCCGTTATACCCTTGGCACCAGAATGGCGCGGGACGGGTATGATGTGCAGCTTATTGCGGAACTGTTAGATCATTCTTCCCCTGCCTGTGCCGGGATTTATGTTGAAAATTTACCTGACAGTGTCATCAGGATTAATCAGGCAGTTTCCGACAAATTATCCTTTTGCCGATGTTTTTCTTGGAAGGCAAAGCCGAAAGGAAAAAGCGGTTCATCTTGCACGACAGGCATTCCGTGCCATCAGTGCCTTTATTTCAGATCTTTCACTCACCACTGTAATAACGAGGTGGCGCATGGGTAATGTGACCGTATTCAAATCTCAGGCTGCATTGAGTGTGGAAAGGAATACCGCTGATTTTATTGTTTTTGCCGGGATAAGCTGACCGTATTTGGTGCGGATTTGGACTGGCACTCACCTGTCTGGAAAGGCATTGCAACGTTCCGCAAGCTGGGGACGGGGAACGTGTATTGAGACATGAAGATGTCATGGACAGCGATTTCATTTCTTTTGCCAAAGCTATCTTCGCTATAATCAGGCTTTACGTCCGGTCAAACATCACGGTGCGGCACTCATGGCCCTGAAGTGTCTGGAAAAAGCGTTGTTGCAGGTTTGCCAGAATGCCCATATCTACAACACGTCTGCTTTAGTGCTGGACGAAGCGATGCAGTCTGCTAGACAGTATTATGAAAGTAATGTGTTATACCAGTGTGGCGCACAGCTTGAGAAACTGGCGCAGTTTCTTACGGATCATCACTTCGTCACCTGTGGTTTTTCGCTGGCGCAATTCGACTAAACCGGATATGAAAAATCACTACCTTCCTGAGAAAGACGATCCCGACAGAAAGCATAAATTACCGGACGAACGGGCTGTATTCGCCATCGCTGAAATTTTTCACGACCGGATGATGAACTCAGTGAGCGTGATTTGTTTACCACCTCAGTTTTGCCTTGTTGATGTGCTCACCAAGCCGTATTTCAGAAATTCTGGCATTACCGGCAGACTGTGAGATCACCCGAAAAGATAAAAATGGCGTGGAGCGTTACGGGCTTCGCTTTCATGCCGTCAAGGGCTATGGAGCCACAATCAAGTGGGTGCCGGATGTTATGGTGCCGGTTGCCAGAAAAGCAGTCAGCCGGTTGCGCAGCCTGTCGGAAAATGCACGTTCAGTCGCGCGACGGGCAGAAAAGCAAAAACACTCAGGAAAACGGGCTTCCCATGAGTCTTCCATGAAAGAGACGCTCTCACCTGATGTGATGCAGGCTCTGCCTGCGGATTTCCCTGGTTTGATAAAGAAAAACTCGTGCCATACAGCAATGCGCTGTGTTTGCGGAACAAATATCAGTGCTGTGAGAAAAAGACAGACGAGAGCTTTTCAGATTTGCAGGCCAGCCTATCATTTCTTTGAATCTGATATTGCGAAGATGACATCTTCCGGCGCGGTAAAGAATATCTTTACGCGTCATGGTTATACCGATGATGAAGGGGCCCCTTATTTCTGCGCTCCCATCAGCCGAGACACCTTCTCAACACGCTGGCGCATCATGGTGAACTCTCCGAACTGGACATCGCCAAATGGTCAGGCAGGGTCAGTGTCATACAGAACCGTGCCTATAACCATGTTTCTCAGGAAGAGATGCGCGAGAAAATCCAGGGACGGAAGCTGGGCGCTCGCGGCTACACGCTGCCTGTCAGTATCCCCGTTATCACAGAAGAGCCGGATCACGGTGCGATTCACGTCACGCCCTACGGTTATTGTGTTCATGACTATCTGATGCTCCCCTGTCAGAAATTAGCCAGCACGTTGCACTATGGCTGGACAGAGGGAATGAATGAGTATGAGCGTATCGAAAAAGTCCGTCAGCACCTTCAGATAGCGAAAAGGCGGTGAAAGACGAGTATTTTGGTGCTGATAAGTGGGTGGCGCATCACGAAGCCGTATTATCGGTTTTAGAGAAAATGCAGAAATAAAAAATGAAAATATAACTTATGAAATTAATCCTCAGGAGGCAGTATGGCAAAACATTTAACCGCATCAGATATCACGATAATAAAAATACCCTTCATCTCTGGAAAGGAAAGTTAACATGGGAAGCGCTTTGTATTGAAGTTGCCAGTTTTATCGGAAAGAAACCAGTCGTCAGTCATTAAATATGTATGAGGATATCGTGGCTGCCTATTTAATGAAAAGAAAATGATACAGGAAAACCATGTTGCACCAAAGAAACCGGCCAGTCTGAAAATTGCGGCGCAAAGAATAAGACATCTTGAGAAAAACATGGAAATTCTTGAACAGCAAAATAACCGTTATAAAGAACAGTTCACATTGTGGCAGTATAATGCCTATAAATGTGGTATGAAATTACACCAGCTTAATGCACCATTACCCGAAAAGAAGAAAGGCTGTAAAATAAAACAGACAGCGTAAATATATTTTACTAATCACTTGATTTTTAATTTAATGATGATATCTATATCTTGTCAGGACGACAATCTTAATCATTTGAATGCAAGGATGCATATATGAAAAAAAATAAATATGAGTTTGATGGAAGGTATCTGCTGTTGCTCGACAGATTCGTTGATAAACTCGATGAATCTGGTTTCTCAGAATCAGAAATCACCGAGCAGTCTTATCTTTTTGCGCAGGATTTTACATTAAGTATCAACAAGACATAGAAAATCTGACGTTCTCGAATCGTGAAGTTGTGCTGAGTTTTCTGCTTCTTTCTTACTATTGTCATATCGAAAAATCAGCGATGATTTGATAGATAAAGCCCGTCTGAACAAAGTCTTCCACTCCATCATCAGTTTCATCACCAACAACGGTGGAAGAACGGAACGGATCTACGTGCATGAGAAAAAGAAATATGACGCCAACAAGCTGATAAGGGCTTCAACAAGCGTCAGGAAGACTGGTTGCCGATTGTGATGAAATGTATTAGCTAAGATCTGATCTGGCAGTGTTGCTGCGCTTAATATGACAGGAAGGTCTGTGTCGGGAGCGAACGTTGCTAAGATCAGTTTGTGTTCTTAGTAGGGAATTGGTCATGGGTCCATGCAGCATATTCAGTGTGCAATCTGATTCTACTTATCTGCCTGTTTAAAAATAGGCAATGATCTAACAGTCATTTCGACAAACCTAATTTGGCTTACTAAAGGTTTCATATGAATAGGAAAAATTTATCCAGTCACACGGGGCTACTTGCAACAACTGGACGTGGAGTTGGTCGTTTGTTAACCACGAAAGAGGGCCGTTATCTTTGGTTCCTGGGATGTTGAGATAGAGCAGGAACGATCTGTTATTCTCCGAGAGAAATGGGAATACAACTCTAACAATAAAAGCAACCTGGCTACACACAGGCGCTTGAACACATCCGTTTGGTCCACGAAGGATATGAACTTTTCACTTTCAACATGGTTTTATCAGAACGTCCAGATAACCCTGAAGTTGCAGTAATAAAGGATTTTGAGCGTAAATTGAACAAGCGTTATCTTCGAAAGAGAGGGATGTATGGTATGCAGATTTCTTGCCTAATCCATTTCCTGATGAAATCCCATCATCAGAAAGTTTTGTCGAAGGCGCTAAGATGCGGGTTATAGTAAACCACTATGAACGCGATCCCAAGGCTCGACATGCTTGCATCAGTATCACGGTACTACGTGCAAATGCTGTGGCTTCGACTTTGAGAAGGTCTATGGAGAACATGGGAGGCTTCATTCATGTACACCACATTAAGCCACTATATACTATTGGCGAAAACTACGTTGTCAATCCAGTAACCGACATGATTCCCTTATGCCCGAACTGTCACGCGATGGTTCACCGTGGTAGTGAAGTACTTCTAGTTGAAGAATTGAAAAAAGAAAATGAGATTTTGGAGTGAGTAACTTGTTTTATATAGCAGTAGTGAACGCTGCTAGACCTAAATTCAGATGTCTGGGGAGAGCGAACTTCAGTTGTCAGTTCTATGCCTAAGGAGACATTTCAAATGTAAGTACACATCGGCCATATAATTGCCGATGGTTCCTCCAGACAAGGAAATTACAGAGTTAGTCACTGTATCGGTGGTTTTAAATACGCACTTTAATGTAGCCTCTTAATAGTTAATTTTTCACAGCACGTATTAGAGGCCATTAAAGCAATGGATTTTCATCTAGTGGGACTTATGTATAATTATAAAAATAATTTGAAAGATGGCATCTTAGAAACTCATATTATTGGCTAGGTAGTATTCAAATAGTCTGTTTGCACTAAATTTAAATTCAACTATGGCTTTAAGGAAAATATCGAAAGTTGATTTATCTATTAAATTAATGATGTTAATGTGGACTACTAAAGGATTTTTAATTAGATGTCATTTTAATTAAGGTTAACCTTAATATTTTATCTAGAGAAAATATTTAAGTAGGCTAAAATTGCTAAATGGTTTTATTAATTAATTGCTCATAGTAGTCATTCAGTTTTTTATATTTCCCCAGATCAATGCTCTTGACATGAGCTAATATCCCATTAACCACATTGCTCATGTTATCGCCATTTTCTTCACCAAAATAAAAATCCGCTTCCTAAAATAATTATACTTTTCTCTGCCAATCCCAATTTCTGGAGTAACAATAACTCCTGTCACCTTTCTTTGAGATTGTGGCCCAGATAACATTTCTTTCTTTTTGTTAACAGTGAAGTTTTCCTCTGAAATTATTTTTCTAATAATAATCCATGCTTTTTTATTACTGCTAATTTATTTCCAGATATAGTAATGTCGTCGGCGTAACGAGAATATGTTAATGCCTTGTTTTCACAGTATTTTCCTATTCTTTCATCCATTCTTAAACAAACTAAATTAGATAACATTGGGGACGTTGGTGCACCTTGAGGTAAAACACCATTGAGTGTACAGATCGAAGTTAAATAATATGCCATTTTGAGGCATATCCAACGGATTTAAAAACAGTGAAAACATATGATGCTTTCACAGTAGTAAAGAAATTTTTAAGGTCAATTGAGAGAATGTATTGATTACCTCGATGTGGTCGGGCGTTGTCAATTATTGATTTCTTGGGAATAAAACCATTCGCATATGGTGATGGAGATAATGAACTAAGAACATTCCTCAGAATCCATCGCTGAATAGCTTTAAGCTCTCGGTTAGGATTACTGATAGTCCTGAGGTCTTTTGATTTTTTTATATATGATGAGTTGTAATAATGCTCATTATCATGAATATATTTAACAAGTAGCGTTTTAGGAAGTCTGGTTTTCGTTGCCAAGTCATCAAGAGTTTGCAAAATAGGCAATGAAAGCAGTCTTTGAGTGTATAAACCTTGGTATTGATTGGGCATCGACATCCTCATCAATCTAGAAAAAACTAGCTCCTAACGGCTAAGGGAATGATTCATGGCTCCGCTGAAAGCGGATGAATGAATCATGAACGGTGCGTACGATACACCTAAACTACGGCTGTAGTTTCGGTGTATCGATCGCACTGTCAAAAAGAGCGCTTTCTTGTGGGTATAGAGTAACTGATTCTCTATCCACTGAATCTCACTGTAAACGGTTTAGGCCTCACATAAACAGCTCGATCCGCTTAGGAGCTAGTATTATCATTATCATCTAGATGATAAGATTTGTCTACCTAATTGTTTATTCATTATTTTTATTCTGATTTCATTTATATCATTTAAGGAATAATAGCGTTCATGTATATTTTCGAAACCCTTTTTCCTGATCACATATCCACTGTTACTTTTTCTATCATAGATGTTCTGATTAATGAGTGTATGGCTGCTTTACTTGCAATATAGTCATCATTCATTAATTTTCGATTGAAGATTACACTAAGAAGTTTCATTATTATATGTATTTCAATTTCATCAAAAAGATATATGAAAAGTAAAATATAGTGTTGGAATAAAGGATGTTATCTATGTTTTTCTTTCTTCGGCCAGAGGGTATCAATTTTTAACTTTTTTCACCACGGCAGAAACATGTAGACTGTTCCCAATATCAAAATCATTAGGTAAGTCTTGGACGTGTCCCTTATATTCTCTTATCAACCTTATCGGTCCATGATTAATAAAGCTTTTTATCTGATTTGAATTTTCCCTGTCTTAAAACTAACATCTTTTGAGCTAATTCTTTTCTCATAGAAAATGCACCTAGCTCGGCAAAGGAACCAGGACTTTCAGGTATCAGTATTATCAGGTCGACGGCCTGTGCTAACTGCTCCTCAAGTTTAAGGAGACTGTTATTAGCTTGTCCTTCCAGTAGATCTTCAAAAAGATCTTCGGGGTATGCGAGTTGATAATTTTTTCATGTGAAAGAATTGTTGAAATTTTATATCTATAACTTGAAATGTCGTTTTTATCTTTTCCACATATAAATATAACTTTTTTAGAATCATCAGTTCCGTCTTTTATTATTTTTCCAATTGATTCACCAATTGCAATGAACTCATTTTCATGGATGTTGTTAAGTATCATTTTCTTGGAACCCTTGGATTCTGTGCCATACCTCATGATATTTATCATAAAGAGTCGTTTTATTCAAGTTATTATTTCGGTTGCATAGTCGGATATAAATCATTAAAAATTAAGTTTCAGGGTAATATGATAGTTTACCAAAAATTATTAAAATGTATTTCATGTTTTTAAGTTGGCTTGTATTATTTCACCATTCGTTCATAGTGAACTGAATGCAGTTAAGTCTACTTTGCACAGTTGCTAGATCGGCTTATTTCATCAATATGTAACGTCACAACCATCCGACGCTCTCTCGCCACTTATGATTAGTAATTTTATCATTTTCGCTTATTTTTTTAGAAATAGAGAGAGGTTCCCTTCAAGGTAATCAGATATTTCTGTTGGGGACATATCAAAATCTACTAGCATGACTCTTAGTTTTCCATTTCCTTTAAAGTCCAAGGTTTGCCATAGTTTTCATAAAGAGATACCTTATGGTTCCTCATTGCTCGCCTTTTCTGAGTTTCTTTTTCTCTCTGAAAAATTTCACTTTCAAACTGTGAATGGAACTCTTTACTAAAATTGTCATCAATTTTTTTAGCATATAAATTATTAAAAATAAGTTTGGATGCTGCGTCTACATTGGGAGAATCAATAATAAAATATTTAATTTTTTTCTAAATAAGGTTTTTCAATTTTACCCAAAATGCTTAAGTGTTTAGCATTAAAAAACCTCTCAAATCAAAATATTTAATGAGCTTTGATTGGATTACACTTTCAATTTTAGTTGCATTTGAATAACAGTAATTGGCCATTGGAAGAGCCCATACTATCAGTTGAGGGATATACTTTTCAAATGCAATGCTCTCCCATGTGGCATCAAAAGTCTGGTTTTTGCTAATATATTCTTAGGTGAATCAAAATGCAGTGTAGTTGAACCCCATATTTCATAATTATTTGCCAAGGATTGATAGTATTTTATATGGTTTCGAATTTTGTAAGTTGACATAAGACGATATACGTCATCATTGTGACCTGCATTGTAAATTGTTCGATTTCCTCTCAGGTAGCCTTCAAAATGTTCATTTATCCTTCTCCTACATTACAACTCACTCCAACATAAACAACACGATTAAAAATCCCTTGATGAACGATAAGATAAACTCCACTACAGCCAGACTTTCTGGCATCTAATATAGAACCTAAAAATCTCCATTCCATTTTAAAATCCATCTTTGCGCTAAATTTATTTATTTACCATTATTTAATTGAAATATCAATGAGTTAAATTAATGTATGATGAGTTTTTAGCCATGGACAGTTTTATTCATTATTGTCAGTGATTATACAGTGTAGTGGTATACGAAATTTGGTCATCTGACTAGGGGCAACTTCCCATTGATGAACGCAAAACAATGTTATTAATGTCTGTTAGATAGTAAAAATTATGAACTTCCGCCCTCGCTTTGAACAGGCCTGTGCACCCATGTCCGCATTGAGCCAAAACGGAAGTTGGTATTTTGCCAAGTTTAAAGATGACTACTGAAGTGTCTGTTAAACCCGTGGCTATTTTTACTCATTAGAAAACCGGATCTCCGTCGTCGGGGAAAAAACCATCCGCAGGCTTTACCGTGAGATCAATCACAGACGGATCGTATTTTATTGCTAGGAAGCGCTCGCGATAAAGGTGGTAGGCTGCATCGCAGACGTTACTGGTGAAATAGGTATTATAACCGCCGCCAACGGCCGCACCTGCGATAGGAATCGTTTGGGCCAGTTTTGCTTTGGTGAGACGAATCCCCAGGCTGTTGGCAATCTGTTTAATAATCTTCACAAACACTTGTTTTCCAACTCTTTCAGACTACTTTCTTGGCGACCTGCTGCGATATTTTTACCAACTGTGCCATGGCGACGTTTTTCGCCATAGTCGATGAAGCAGAAGAAAGCCCCAATATGTTAAAGGCAAAAGCCGTTCTTCCTGACGGGTGATATCAAAACCGTAATACGTCGCATATTCTCCGATGGCTCGCAGATTCAATGTAATGAGGGTAGGTATATCTATGGCCATCCCTGCAATCCCCATCACGCCCGTGCTTGCACCTTCAGCCAGTGCGATGCCCTTGTATTTGGCTGCCAGCCAGCCGACGGTTTTATCGATGTCCTTAAGACGTAATGTTTCAATATCTTCGTAGTGATTGATGTGGACATGCCCGTCGTTACGGAACTCTTCGAAAATCATCTCTGGTCGCACTGACCACAGCGCGGCATCGTTACAGACTCCCACCAGACCCTGCACGGAAGCTTGAATGGCTTCGCCGACGACAGGCGTTGAAAGAACCAACTCTCCGGCATTGCTTAGAGGTTTACTGATTAATTCAAATGACTTAGCCAGAAAATCTCGCTGTGGGTTTTTCCAGTCGTGGATTTGCTGAAGTGCATTTTTATCGTAATCGCTCAGTTCCATGTTATCCCTTGCCAGCCGGTCATCAGTATTTGTATGACGTGAATTTGATACTAAAGTTATCGGCAATAAAAACGTGTAGATGAGTGTTTTAACGTTCTTTTGAAAATAGACCGTAAAAAGAAAGGGGAGTTTAGAAGTATACTGGCTTGTGAAGTTTATCGATGGAAAGATTACTTTGACATGTCAAAGTTGTATGACTTCCATTTATGATTGTCTAACTTCCGCTCTTCGCTCAATGTAGTCAGCCTGATTTGATTGTGTTCTGTCCGCGAAAACTGTCAGCTCAAGTCTAAGCCAATGCAGATGAAAAAAGCCCGTAGTGGTGAAACTACGGGCTGATGCTTTCCCTAATGCTGTTTATGACGTATCAATTATTTGGAGGGTGAAACCTTCCAATTTCCTTCAAATTTAAAGAACTTAAACTCCATAGTGGAGGTTTTTCACCCAAAAATGGTAGTTTTGCACTGTATTCGACCGTGCATTTGTAACCCCCGTCGCTGTCTTTTTCTTTGCAAGCAATTTTCTTGGCGGAGTTAAAGACCACTCTCGCTGATTCAGACGGTGCGCCCTTATTCATATCTTCAGTAAAAGACTGCATCGCTTTTGTAATGTCGGCATCAGCCGGTTCGCTATCGCAGCCGGTAAGAAAAATGACAGCACCAGTAGTAAACCTAAAGATAATTTTTATTCATCATAATAGCTCTCATAAGCTGATTACTGCCTGTTAAAAGGCTCCGTGTTTAATCTCACTGGCACCAGCACTGAACTCATAAGTACTGACCTTTTCACCTTTAAACGTAATGAGGATAGATTTTTCTTCAATATCTGTTCCTCCAATCAGCACTCCGACAAGGGGAATGTATGACGTTGGTTTACTGCGGTAGTTATGCATCGAATAAGACCACTTTTCCTCATCATCTGAGGCGATGCGTTTATCCGGCTCACCAAATGCGGTTAATACTTCTGACTTAGTGGTTTTTCCTTTTACGATTTTAGCTTTTACATCTTCCTGCGTTACATTTTTCAGTGTCTGATTACCGAATGAATAACATCCAGAGAGAGTGAGTGATACGAATGCGACGATAATGAGTTTTTTCATTACTATATACCTTGGGATTTATTATTAATTAATTCTTAACGTGTTAATGATTTAACAAGATGTCTGAATTCGATATCAAACTTGTCAACCCTGATGTTTAACAACCTGATCAGAGCGTGACAGACTAGTGTTGATAGCAAATAGGTATGCCAGAGTTCGACGTTGTCGAAATTGAAAAGGAAAATGCAAAGTGAAGCGTTAGCAATAATATTAAGCAGGATAAAAGTAGCAGCAAAAAAGGTGGGACAGGCATAGCAGAACTATAGCTTGCAGCAGTAAATTGAAATCTGGGCCCCAGAAGCAGCGTAATGGCACTTGGCCCAGATACAATAAAACATCTTCTGGGGAGGTTAATTTGTCGCTCTTTGGTGGTTTTGTTAACAATCACTGCATCTTCAAATAATGTATAAGCGTTATGATCGCTGTAGCAGTGAAATGCGTATTTTTTAATACGATGCGATTCTCTGAACGCTAACCCGTGCGCAGAGATTTGTGTTTCTGCTCCGTCATCTTTTTTTACCCACAGGGTATCGTTGTTCGGGTCATAGCTGATGACCGTGCCTGAGAACGTTTCCTGAAATGTATATGCCCGACCGCAAAACTCAAATTTCTCGGTAGTGATTTGTTCTTTCCATTGTTGACGCACCCAGTCTCTGGAATCAGCGTCTTCTTTCCGGTTTTTCCTGTAGGTAAAAAAAGTCCAGATCAATAGAGGAGCAGTGACGGGCAGCCAGAGCCACCAAACCCCGATAGCATTTCCTCTGGAAAACCAGTCAATAAATAAAGGCAGCAATAATGCAATCCAAAAACGTCTCATGAGTAAAATGCTCATACAAATTCCTTAATAGCTGAAGGTGAAGGTCATATTCGATGTATGAAGAAATCAGGAACTATGCATGAGACGAGATGTGTCATTTCATAACCTTTCGTTAGTTGAATAAGTAAATAGAACAGTTAAATCAGTATTTTATGAGATATCGCAAAGCTACATTTTGAACAGTTGTGATTAAACAAAGCAAATCGCTTGTAACGATCGATGGTTTACTTATGATAGATAAAATCTATCGTAATTTATTTATAGATCGGTTATATCGATCGTTAACCTTGTCTTTTTTGTATGAAGAAGAGCTTGATGTAAGCCTTGCCAGCCCTACATCGAAGGGGAGCGGTTACTGTGGATTGAAGGGATTTCAGCCATGTTTTTTGGTGTTAACGCCGTAATTTCTATTATTTTCCCGCTAGTGATTGTGGTGTGTCTTTCTCGACGTTTGAGTGTCGGTATTTTCAGTTTTTTTAACATGCCAATGATGATGTTGAGGTAGGGGATGGTTTCTAACCATCTGAACGTTGAAATCGCATAGCTTCGATTGGGAGCTTCTTTTACCGCTTCGGTTGCATGTGCTTCTTTACCACCGGCACCAGCTTCTTTGGTATCAGCATCAGGGAGAAGCGCTTTGGGATAATTGATAGCGTATTCACCCTGACCAGCTTCGTTATTGAGGATAAGCGCTTCAATGGGACTGTTAACGTCTTCTTTGATGATTTTAGGGGTATCTGTAGCAATGGTCATATCAAGAGCTTCGCTAACAGATGCTTCACTGACTGAGGATATTTTCAGTCCAAACAGGAAAGCATTGTCACGTTCTGGTTGGTAATCGAGCCTGTGCTGCAAGGCAGACCAGGAATAGCCTTTACCCAATTGAGATGCTTTGAAAGCAATCCCTTGGTATTCGAATGAAAAACCATTCATCTTTCCGGTAGAAGCGATGTTCGGAACTACCCTGATGTTTCGTGCCACAAGCTGTGTCACAAACTCAGTCGTTGATGGTTTACCGGCAAGCAATGTTTCAAGAGCTTCCTGGATGACCGATTTGGGTGATGGCTCTCCTTTATATTGCTCCATCATCGCTTCGTTACGCGACAGCTTTTAGGTTTTGGTATTGCAACCATAGGCTTTTGTGTCGGGGATTCTCTAGATAGCGAAGGAGGATAGGGCGAAGCTGGGGATGGTGATACTACCATTCCGGCCCCTTGGTTCTGGTCAGTGAATAGTCGCGTTCAAGCTGCTGAATGATACGTGTGCTGATGAGATTTTCGTTCTTACCAAGGTAGAGTTTTCCTGCGTAGAGAGAAACTCTGCTGGCTATGATATGAATGTGCTGGCCGTCAGCATCGTCATGTAGGATATAGCATCTCAGATGCGTTTCAGCGAAGCCCATGCGTGCCATGTAGTCATCAGCGATTTTTGACCACTGAGCATCTGTCAGCGCTTCGTTTTTCGGCAGGCGAAGCGAATTGTGCCAGACAGGTTTAGCGACATCAGGGCGAAGCATTTTGTAGTATTAAATTCAGCGATCAGATCTCCGGCTATATCTCCCATCATGTTTCCACCAATGACGTTAGGTGTGCATTTATGGTGAGAGCCTGATCTTAATGCATAGAGAACGACACCAGCGAAGTTTTTACCCCGCCTGATTTTCTGCATTCCCTTCAACGGGGTTGCTCCACAAATTATCAGTAATTAAGCGCTGGCGAAGCTCTGCGATCTGACGCTTCACAGCAAAGAGTTCAGTCTTTGATAGCGAACTGCCATTACCTTTATTGTCCAGATGGATGACGAGCTTGTTCAGCTTCTGTGAAACCTCACCAAGGGTTTTCCAGGCTTCGAGATTAACAGGGGAATAACGGAGGAAGGTTATGCAGAAATGCCATACGCAACCATTCACCTTTGCGATGACGGCCACGCCTTTCATTCAGAAGCGACAACTCTTCATTATTTAATCTGACACTGACACAGTGATAACGAAGGATATTATTAAAAGTATTACTCGTGCTCATATGAACTCCTTTTCATATAATCTTAAATAAAAGCATATTCCGTATGCCTAGACTTACTTATATGACAGAAGCTAACAATGTCAATGCATGGTGTTGATTTTGCTTTTAATTTTTTTTTCAACCGAAGGGCGAAAAAAACAAGGGAGAACTCGAAGAAGCAGCGCAGCGCTTCGGAGAGTTAGCCCTTGCTGCTGCCTTCTTGAAAATCGAATCATCTAGAGTATATTTATCTTGCGTCAGCCGTTCATCAGTTATCTCTCTAATTACACGTCGCTATCTATTGTTTTATTCTATGTGATTGTTTATTTATTATTAGATGCTATAAAATAGCACCATAAAAACTAAAAAATTTTATTTTAATTAATATGTAAGGAGATAATTATGAGAAGTGCTAAGTTCTGTGGATATGATAGTATATCAAAAACTCTTGAATTTATATATGAAAAAAACAATCAACCATTTGGTATTAATTTTTATTATGATGATAAGCTAGAAAAAACAAGGATTTACTTGTATAGGGATGAGGTAAAGTATGAATATATCAACACTGGTATCGGTTCATCACATAGAGAAATTGAAAGAGAAGATGTTACATCAATTCCTTTTCTTCGTGAATTCTTTGAATTAAATGATGATAAAGAATTGATTAAGTTGAAGAAAGATATTAATGATATTGTTTATTCTCATCTTAGAGATGGATTATCATTAGTAAATGAGTTAGGTTTTGAAAAATATGATAAACCAGATATGGTATCAAAATGATAGGTGGGAAATATAGATGATCACTTCTACTTATAGTGGTATTTTTGTCTTTTATATAACAAGGAATATATGTTAGGCATTATCTTATTAGTAGTTCCGTTAAAACTATTTTTATCAAAATGGTTTTATTTAAAAATAAAATAGATGGGAGTGATATGATTATATTAAAAATAAGAGGCAAAAAGGTTTTACTCTTACTGAAATTCTTTTGGTTCTTGTAATTGCAGCGACTATTGCTATTTCTGCATTTATTATTTACACGAAAGTTAAAGTGTCTCAAAGGGTGGATACTGAAGTGAAAAACTTAACTATTATAAGAGCTGGAATTAAATATCTTTATAGTTCTAGCCCTAACTATAAGGGGGTAAATAATGAAGTGGTCTTAAAATCTAACTTATTCCTGATACCATGTTAATCGGAGAGGGTGATGAAAGAAAAGTTTTGAATATTTTTAAAGGAAATGTGGAAATATCAGATATTGCAATAGGTTCAGCAGGTAGGACACATGCTACATTTTCTATAACGTATTATGGCGTTCCAAGTGCAGAATGCATTAGATTATTTCAGGCATTTAGACCACCTTCTTATACTTATGGAATACAAATAAATAGAGTGGGTATATCCGATGGGTTAACAAGTAGCCCTGTATCAGCAGTTAATAGGTGTAATTCAACTTCAAGTAATAGAATGACATTTGTTTTTGATTAAAAATATTAAACTTATTATTGTAGTAACGAATATTTCGAAGGTTTTTATTTATCTTCTTTATAGTGATGTTTTTATTTTTTGAATGTATAGTAAAAAGAAACTCAAATTGATTAAAATAGTTTTATGTATTCTGTAAAAATGGAGATTGAAATTAAAAAAGACCAATTAGCCGATGCCAAAATTTTAAATGATATAGCTAAAAGAGTATCATTTAAATCCATTAAATAAAATTTTGATAATGGATCTCTATTCATTATATAGAAAATGGAGAATTAATAAGACCATCCCTAGATGGTCAAAAAGTATCTTTGAAAAATAATAAATGAAAGGATATCCTTATCTGAATTAACGGATAAAGATAGTATAATAAAAAATTAGAAAAAGAGAATTGCATGAAAACTAAAAAAAAGCTATCAAGGTCGAAATTTATTAATGATATACCATCACTTAGGAGTATTGGTTGGAGAGTTTGGTTAAGTGATGAAAATACTTATCATGGGGAGTTTCATATAGCAAATAGTTTCTCATATGTTGTAATTCACAATGCAGGAAGTGATAATAATATAGATTCTTTATTGAACATTTTAAGTGAAAAGGAAAAATCAATATATTATAGGCAGTGGCTAAATAAAAATTAATTCTCCTTTCACTAGTTTCTTAGCCTGGGAAATTAAAAATGAGAGTAATTATCTTACATATTTTTAGCTGGCATCTTGTAATGACAAAATACGTATAATTTCAGATGACGTATCTTATGATAAAAATTTCTCAAAACAATTAAATTAAAAGTTGTTAAATTGATAGCATCAACCTATAAACTACTAAGTAATTAAATATGTAATTAACAATAAACGTCATGTTGATTAAGATAGTATTAAATTTGACATTCATATGTTTGGGAATATATTAATAATTTAATATTAGTAATTATAATGATCATTAAATAAAGGATATAGTATGAATATAACTAAAATAGGCTGGTTTCTCTTTTTGTTTTAGTGTTTCTGATTACATTATTTATTGATCTTGAAAAAATGAAAAATTCAATCCTTGTTAACAAAAAAGGAACTAATCAATTAGTAATTAGTTGCAGTAATGAAATGCATTCAGTGGGTAAAAGTTGTATATGTGTTGTTGTAGTTAAATAGTTTCCGGCCATTTGTCATTATTAATTGTGCAAGCCTGATACTTAAATGTAAAATTTTCGTCTGTAATAACCCTGAATCAGAAGAATGGGTTTACATTTTAATAATAATTTTTTTGTAAAAATTATCTTCGTTTTTTTGATAAATTTAACTGGCAAGGAAAGGATCTGACCAAGAGGGTATGCCAGATCCACTTGTAGGAATGAATTGTAATTACTTTACATCATCAATATTTGTGCATCATTCATTCTGAATGAAAATCCTGATACAGCCAGTCCAGCCTTTCCCAGAGGATGAACGTTAGAATTTCTTTGGCTTGAGGGTTCTTGGTTTCGATAACAGCGTAGATCAACGCTCTGCACTGATCGATGATTTCTTCCTGCTCTAAAGGTGTATTATCGAACATAACGCACCTCCACAGCCTCTTGCCAGAACAGATTAAAATAACGTTTACTGGATTGCTTAAAGTGCTGATCTTCCAATAGGGAATTGCTAGACTTGCTGATAGCCATGTCGTTAGTCCTATAACGTTGTGGTCAGCCCCTGTCTGGTATTGCATTACCTTTCAGGGGCGAAACTGGTGATGAGTGTAATGTGTTTTTGTGATAGTGTACGTACCTATAAAACTCAGCATAGTTAAAAGGTACGTACATGTCAACGATAAACGTGATACGAAGAAATCTTCATCAACAGGAAAATCACCGACCTTCCAGATTCGGATCTCGCCTGAGTTACGTGAACAGTTAGATGAAGTCGTAGCAAAAGAAGGCGTCAGTCTCGGCAATTGGTTCAAAGAGCTTGCTCGTCAGGAATTGAGAAAGCAGGGGATTGAGCCAAAGGGATAGTTGGCAGAAAAGATTCTTGATTAAGTAGAACTGATGACAAATATGATAACAAGAGGGTCGTTAGTGAAGAACTTCCAGTATGCAGCAAGGCATGATTTCCTGAATAAATTATATACTGTCGTTCACCCCGCTGGCCCTATTGATGCCAACGAGTTTCTGTTTGGTCGTAGCGCCCAAGTTCAAACCCTCGAAACTTCATTATATGCACCCGGTCGCCATGTTTTTATTTTTGGAGATCGTGGAGTTGGTAAATCTTCTTTAGCTCATACTGTTGCTTTCAATATGCAAGAGCAAAATGAGCCAATCCTGGTTAGTTGCGTTCCTGAGTCTACTCTGGCTGGAGTTATTGCTGATGCATTTCGTGATGCAGTAAAACGAACTGACTCTGGTCGTTCTGAATGGAGTGCGAGCACATCAATTGGTGTCGGTGCTACTTGGGTTAAGCTTGAGCATAAAAAACATAGTCAGCAGCAAGAGAAAATTGAAATTAATGATATTTCCTCAGCGGTTTATGCATTAGGGCTTTTAACAAAATTTCATTCTGATGCACCTTATATTGTCATTGATGAATTTGATCGCATATCTTCGATTGAAGAAAAAGAGAAGTTTGGCACTTTATTAAAGCAACTTGAGATAAAAAAGTCCAGTGAAAATTATTTTTTACTGGAATTGGTGAATCCTTGCATGAGTTATTAGGTGGTCATGCATCCAGTTCAAGACAAATACAAGAGCTTAAGCTGGAGCCTCTTTCATGGAGCGGACGTTACGATATCATTGATAGAGCTTTTAACGAATTTAACTTAAGTGTCCCCGATGATATCCGTTTTAGAATTGCAGGGTTAAGCGATGGATTCCCACATTATGTTCATCTTATTTGTGAGAAAATGCTGATAAGAGCATATCAGGAATCAATAAGTGATGTGGATTTTAATTTATTTACTAATGGATTAAGTGATGCTGTGAGCTCGGTTGCTGAATTTCTTAAAAAGGATTATAACACAGCAACTGAGGGAAGAAGTCCTGATATAGCTTACGTGCTATGGGCAGTAGCGGATTCCGCTGATATGCAGCGTAAAAAAGGAGATATCTTTATTTCGTATTCGGATGTTATTGAACAGTTAGCTTGGAAAAAGCTTATATCAGATTCCACACCTGATGATAAAAAATTTAGCAGAATATTATCATCACTTGGGAAGCCCGCATATGGTGAAATAGTTGTATCTGCCTTTGATAAAGACGTGGTTTCTACAAATTTAAAGAAAGTATGGTGCGTGGTTATGTGAAAATGCATGCAGAAATACGCGCTATAAAATTAGATTTTGAGAAAAATTTTACCAGTAATGAACCAACCGTTAAAGCTAAATCGAGTATGCGAGGCAGGAAGAAATTCTCTCAAATTGAACGAGAGATAGAGCGAGAGGAAAGTAATAAAAAACGGGACGAAGATATCCTAAAATAACTTAGCCGAGAGTGTGCTAAACGTTCATGAGGTCGAGGTATTTACAAATAAATTTTATAGGGAATGTAAGTGAACGACGAAGTCGAAGAGCTACTGGTAGCTGCAATAGACTTGGCAGCGAAATACAAAAACTTACAGGTAAGCCACTCGGAATAACCGGTGAAGTGGCAGAGTTCTATGCCGCTAAGCTATTAGGTTTGAAACTAATGGAAGCCCGTAGTGCTGGATATGATGCAACCGGCCCTGATGCCCGTAAAATCCAAATCAAAGGTCGCTCTCTTTCTGATAGTTCAAAACCAGGACAACGATTAGGCTCAATCAGGTTAGAGCATGAATGGGATTCTGTGATTTTGGTATTGATGGATGATGTGTTCACCGTCAAAGAGATGTGGGAAGCCTACCGTCCTGAAGTCACATCCGCATTACTCTCACCTGGATCTAAATCTCGTAATGAACGAGGGGCATTATCTATCAGTAAATTCAAGCAGATTGGCCGGAGGGTTTGGCCTGTTGATCTTTAGATTAAGAGTATTCTATGCTGTTATCATTTCATTGTATAAAAATGGCTCATTGAATGGTAAAAAATAAAGTAATGATGAACTGCTTTAAAAAATAATTATGTTATCTGAAAATTTATAGATATAGTTATCTTTCTAATCTGTATTAAATAACACAGAGGAGAATCTCCCCACCTCATATTTTTATTGACGATAGAATAAGATGTTAACACTGATTTTTAAGTGATTATAGGTGTGTATTTTTATTCGGAAATATGGTTTCTCTAGGTTTTTTTACTGAATTGATCTTTAAACTTACGAATGCCAATCCCGCTAAGATCTGTCAGTTCAACTATTTCAAAAAAGCCATCTCATTTTTTATGTGTTGATTAACAAGCTCTTTATAATGATTTTTCCGTTCCTGACTCATTCTTAATCCAAATATTACTTGAGTCAATTATCCGGGGTAATTAAACAAACCAGAAATCTCTTCTATACAATGCCATTCCATTTCATACTCCCAATTAGGAGTTTTCGTACTGATGGCTGATCTAAAAATACCATCATTCAAATGATACTCTCTGAATATTATGTATCCCAACACCTGGTAGCATTATGTGCACTTCGTTTCTAAACCCTTCTTCAAACATCGGTTTACTTTTAGTATAAGTTACAGGTAAACAATGTCTTGAATTTGCTAATTTACAATCTCCCGATGTATTGAACCCAAAAACAATACCTTGATGATTCCCCATAATGCGCCCACATAAGTTCATTGCAGTAGGTCGTGCTGAGGCTAAATATTCATACTAAAGACAAGCGATTTTGCATATCTTTAAATATATTTTTGGGGTTTTATAACTCTATACCATGTTCAGAGTAGATAGTTCTTATCGCTTTTATTTTTCTGTCATGACTCAAATTTCTGAACCGTTTAACCACTGTTTAGTAGTTCGTTCATTTAAAGAAAATAGTTTTTTGAGGTTTAAAGTCAGGTAGTGTTGTGATAACACCCATTATTTGTGCATGTTCCATTTTCTGAATTTCTGTTTCTTCCCATTTTTTAGGTATTTCACCAATTTGGCACTCCAATTGATCATTTAGATTTATAGGTGATGAAAGCCAAACTTTTTATAATTATCTCAGTGTTCTTTGAGTCATCTCTATACTTAAAAAGTATATCTGGTCTTTTTCATTCATTTTTAGAACTCTCATTGTTTTTCATTTAAATTTTATTTTAAATAATATGGTTTCGAATGGTTAGAACGAGATTTTAATTAAGGGATGGCGATTTTCCACCCCTGTAGGCTACCTAATGGTTTTAAACTATTAGGGGGCATTCCGAAAATTAAACATCAACCTCGAAAGCAAAAGCTCTTATATTTCCAACCATACAAAAATATTTGCTTTCTCATGAGATAAGTCATTCTGATTTATGAATATTTCATTAATTTTTCTTTTAATACAATTTTCGTTTTTTTATTCAGTTCCTCTTGCGAATCTTCACTGTCTCCAATTCTTACTTGCCAATAAAGGGTTGTGTTTACGCAGTCTATTTTTATTAAATGACAGTCATTTTCTATCGCTGAATTTATTTGATTATCTACCTTATATCTTTCGCCAGATATATCATAAGATATAATTATGTGTGTATATTCCCCCCTGTTGGGATAAGTTTTCCCTGGATTAAAACTTTCTTTTTCTAGATGGATTTCTTTAATTGACATTGCATTTTCCTTGTTTAATGTCTACTTCAAAAGTAGATTGTTAGTCACAAAATAACACTAATAGCGGATTAGGACACCTAATATCTATGGTTTTTAAAGCGGTTTTTAAAAATATCGGAAACAGTCTCACCACCAAAAATCTGTTTCTTAAACTAGCACGTTAATGTTATTTCATTTTCAGTCAGTTTGTGGTGAACGTCATAATTTTCGAATTTGAAAATCTATTCAGTGAGTTCTTTGATATTAATATCATCCTAATTATTTTGATTGAATAAATGGTTTTTATTAAAAATTCTTGTGCTTATAGATGATTTCATAATGTATGTGATTCTCTGTTATTAGAAGACCAGATACTCCATGCGCTGTTCCCTGATAAAAATCAAAACCTATATGGTAGCACCAGCTTTGCTTGAGTCGGTTTGCCCTGATTTTTTATGCATTTCTTCTGTAGAAATCTGGACTTTTGCTACTGGAAACAACAGATCAACCCCCCAATTGATACATGTGGAGAATAACATACCAAAGAAGTAATGCAGATACTCCGAGTAAAATATAGATATCTAACTGGCTGAATTTCAAGAAATAATTAATTTGATAAAATTGTTGGAGAATTGCACCCTCTAACAAAGAGCAGGCTGTAGAAGATACTGCAATATAAGTTCCAATTGTTGAGAACATATCTATGGGTAAAAAACCACTTTTGACAAGAAACCCGGCGGCATCTTCTTGTGATCTGACCTTTACAGTATGAGTAAAAACAATAACCACTATTACTATATTGAGAAATACTTTTAGATAACCCTTCTCAAGCGCCAGCTTCATTATCCCCATAGAGCTTTCTTGATTGAAGAAAGCAACAGCAGCCAGAATACCCACAAATGAAATTGAAATCCCAGAGCCAATATCAAATTTTCTCATGGCAGACTCCTGTTAAAGGAGGATACTGCATTTAACTCTTTTTATCTGCTTCGCTACCAAGAATAGCCCCCAATGCTCCCCGATTAGAACACCAGTCACTCCCCGGCAAGTCCCAAAGCACCACCGACGATAGTTGAAAAGGATTTGTTATCGCTGGATTTCTCAGCATTCACTTGCGAAATATGATACGTGAAATCATCGACAGAAAAATATTCCCCCAAGTTTTTGAGCCAACTCACTCCTAGATGTAGCAACTACATTTATGTAGCGTTTATTTCCATTGATATCTTCAATATATAACTTCATAGTCCATTTTTTCTGCGCGAGTGACCATTTAATGGAGGACGGCATGTTCATTTTTAGAACGCCATCTGAACTTCTTTATGACGCTTAGTCATACTAATTTAATGAACGCGAGTCATTATTACAATATGTTACTTAGGGTTTAGTGAAATAAATATCTAAAAAAGGAGTATATAGATACCAATATAAATATCGTGCTAATTATTGTAATTGAATTGATATTTTGAATTTTTATTGTCGGAGTTATCTGAAAGCTCAAGACCTGTTGAACAGGGAAATTCCTATTCCTAATCATACATAACTACTGAAGGGAAATTACGGCTTCATTTATGAAAATGTTTGCACGATATGGGCTACTTTACTGCAAAATGTAGCCCATCTGTTTTGAAGAGCGCTGCCTGAAAAGCCCCAACCACCATGAAGGGGCTAAACGGATTGTGATTATTGTTTCCTGTTCGCAAACTCAAACGGGCTAACCACACCATTGCGGTTCGCATCCAGAAAATCCGCCCACCATTGCAGCATCAACTTACGCTGGTCAAGATGACTGACTTTATGGGTATAAGCAGATCTAACCGTGTTTTTCTCTTTATGGCTCATTTGAAGCTCGACCGTGTCTTCCGACCATAATCCAGATTCCGTTAATGCACTACAGGCTAACGTGCGAAAGCCATGCCCACACAGATCGGTTTTGGTGTCATATCCCATGCGCTGAAGGGCTTTATTGATAGTGCCTGAACTCATCGCAGAATCACTGTCGTAAAATCCGGTGAAAATAAACCCATCACCCGCTTTTTCACCATAAGTGATCTGTTTAACCTCTTTTAAGATCTCCACGGCTTGCCTGGAGAGTGGAACAAAATGCTTTCTCTTCATTTTTGCACCACGGCCAGAGTATTTTACCCCTTTAACTTCCTTTCGCTGTTCAGGGATAACCCAGAGGGATTTTTTGAAGCCGATCTCATGCCATCGGGCAAAACGCAACTCACTCGACCTGACAAAAACCAATAATGTGAGTCTGATAGCCAATTCGGTTAAAAGACCCCGACCATGGTAGTCGTCGATCTTTTGTAAGAGGTCTGGAATTTCATAAATCTCGATAGAAGGGCGGTGCGCTGTCTCACCTTTTTCGACGGTGCCTGCTAAATCATAAGCGGGGTTGTAACTGATGATCTTCTGCTGGACGGCGTATCGCATGATCGACGTTGTATATTGCTTAAGCCGCATGGCGATGTCGAGATAGCCTAATTTCTCAACTTTTCTGAGTGGGATGAGTAAATCGCTGGTATCAAGTTCTGATACATCACGTTTTCCCAGATCAGGCAGAAGATAATTTTCAATGCGTCTCCAGACCTTAACTTTGTAGTCTTCTGACCACTTGGTTTTGGTCTCTGCCCATGCACGAGCCATCACAGCAAAGGAACGGGATTCATCCTGTGTTCCGGGTTGATCCCTGATACTTGCCTTTTTCTTAGTGCTGGGATCAATCCCATTAGCAATCAGCTTACGCGCTTCATCACGACGCTCCCTTGCGTCAGTCAAAGAAATGGCAGGGTAAACGCCCAACGCTAACAGTTTTTGCTTTTGCGCAAAGCGGTAGGAAAGTCGCCAGTATTTAGAGCCGTTCGGGTGGACAAGCAGGTGCATACCAAGACCATCAGTAAGCTTGTATTCTTTCTCAAGAGGTTTAGCTTTTTTTACTTTGGTGTCAGTAAGTGACATAGATTCTCTTTCCTTTTTGTTGGTATAAGGAAAATCAAACCAGGACTACCAAGAAATCTACCAACAAAACTGTTGGATTCAGGTATTTTTCAGTGGATGTTAGTAGACAAGAGAAGAGGGGCAAGTAATTGATTAAATGCAAAAATGTAGACGCCCGTAGGCATCTACATTCTTTAAATTGGCTCCTCTGACTGGACTCGAACCAGTGACATACGGATTAACAGTCCGCCGTTCTACCGACTGAACTACAGAGGAATCGTGTGAACGGGGCGCATGATATCCGCCACCCGCGGTACTGTCAACGGCAAAATCAGCTTTATCGTCTGACTGTTTAGGCTATGTACAATTCGCTGTTTTTTGGCGAGTTAGTAAATAGATGGGGCACGGTAGTTGACGCTGTTTTGCCAGCTTTTTAGGCGGGCGAGTGGATCCTGTCGATAGAATTTTTGGAAGCAGCGGTACAACTCGGGGAAACGCTCGTCGAGCAGTTCGGGCGCGCTGAAAAAGTATTCCGACAGCACCGCAAAGCACTCTGCCGGATCGTGGACGGCGTAGGGATCCATGCTGGCGGCCTCTTCGCCGACCAGATCGATCTCTTCCTGCAAGGCATCCATCGCGCCATGCAGATGCTGTTCCCAGACAGCAATGTCGCGCAGGGGAATCAGGGGGACGCCAGTTGCTTCGCCGCTGCTGCGAATATCCAGCTTGTGCGCGACTTCATGAATGATGAGATTGAAACCGGAGAGATCGAAAGAGTCTTGTACTTCCTGCCAGTTGAGGACAATCGGTCCCTGATCCCAGCTTTGCCCAGACTGGACTATTTTTCCCGTATGCACGAGTCCGATGTCGTCTTGCCACTCTTCTTCAACAATAAACGGGCCGGGGTAAACCAGAACTTCGTGGAAGCCATCTAACGCATCCATTCCCAGCGACAACACCGGCAGGGAAAATAATAGCGCGATGCGCTGCTGCATGATTTCCGTTAACGCCAGTTCCTGCAACGGAATCAGGCGCTTTTGCTTCAGAAACTGATCGGCAAGAGTGACCAGTTGTTGAAGCTCTTCATCGCTTAAGGGCGCGAGAAGCGGGATGGAAATCGCAGCTTGCCAGTGTTCAAGCGTCTGCACCTGAGGTTGAGTGTTTTTCCACGGCCATTTAATCATTGTTATTGCTCGTTAAGTCGTCACTTGAATTTAAAGGCGAGGGCGTGTTGTTAAAATAACACAGCTGTTAAAATGCCGTAAAAGCGGGCATCATGGCAACTGCTAAACGGAGAGATGCCGGAGCGGCTGAACGGACCAGTCTCGAAAACTGGAGTAGGGGCAACTCTACCGGGGGTTCAAATCCCCCTCTCTCCGCCAGCTATTCAAACACTTACCGCGCGTTTAGTCTGTGACGCTTTCCACACTTGGCAGTGGCTTAAAGCGGGCAGCTCAAATCCCCTTCTTTACAACTTAGCATGCTTTTGAATTCTTTTACGCGCTCTGCGGTTTTCTGCGTCAGGCACTGGGAATACAGCATGCCATGGATCGATCCCCCTGTTGTCGGGAAGGTCTGAAACTCACAGTCAGCATCGCGATAGGCAATCCATTTTCTCTGTGCTGACTTAAGCAATGCCTTGTGCTCTTCAATCACCAGACGCTTGGCGACATCCTGATAGAGTCGATTAAGTTCGCCATCCACTTTTTTATACTCATCAGCCGCACACTGGCTCATGTCTAGCTGTGTGCTGGCGTTGCCACAGTCTGCTGCCGCGACTTGAGTTAGGGGCAGTAGAGCAAAGAGGGCAATAGCGAATTTCTTCATTTTTATCCTTTATAAACAAGCACTACGCATGAATTTTGATTATACCCAGCCGGGCTGTTAGCTGCACATAAGCTGAGTGGGGAGGACGCGGCGGTATCGCTGAACATTTGAGCAGGCTGACGTTTACGTCGCTATTCCTCCAATCAAATAGGGATATTTTCATCGAAAATCTTATACTGAATGCGCTGACATATCGTTTGATTGGATGCATCGCATATTCATAACGACTGGGAGGGAAGAATATGAAAATTGAGACTGGATATAATGGCCTTTTTTTCGCATCGCGCGTCGATCGCTAACTCAACGGCTCAGGCGGGCAATCAAGCCTCGTTTACTGCTGCTTTAGCTGAAAAACGCAGGAACGAGTGCAAATAACGCTGCCACCTCGGCTGCTCAGATTCAAAAATACGACTTTACGAATATGACGCCACAAGCGTTGACCGAAGCTGTAAATGGCCTGATCCAAAGTGGACGGATGGATCTCGACGAATCGTCACCATTGTTGGGCTTTATGGCTCCTACCGCGTTGTCTAAAGTCGTTTACGATGGCACCGCACCCGCTTCATCGCTCCAGCCTATGAACGTGTTCTCTAAAATTCAGGAAGGGATTGATGGAGCGCTATCGCGTAATGAAAGGGCGAGCGCAGAAGGCCTGCAACGTGCTGCTGATGTGTTGCTTCGTTTTCAGGATAAAGCCGTAAAGGTTAATGTGTTCGCGTAATAATAAAGGCCAAGTGTGAATTGGCCTTTATTTATTGATGGGGACGGAAAGAGATTATTGAATGCTGATCTGAGTGTACATTGTATTCCAGGGCGCGTTGATTGAGGTGTCCTGAATTTAAATATACCGTTCTGCGAGCCGTCAAGATTGTAATATTTCATCCAGCCAACCACCGTGCCACCAACGGGACAAGGGAAAACGTAAGATGTCCCTACCACACAAATAGAATCATTCTGGTAATTTTAGAATTTGCTAATTGGCCAGAGTTCATCCAGGCAATGGCATTACCGCCATAGCCAATTTCCTGTACGGCAACGCGAAGCTGTGCTCCTCCATGATCGCACGTTGTTGAAAATTGACCAACAGTGGTCATATATTCCCAATTGCAGTTTGATGAACCGACAGCATAGATAGCAAGCCGACTCAGCGGTGGCGCAGGTGCCCGCAGTGCACCGGTTTGTGCAGGTGCCTCTCTTGTTTCTGAAATGGATAATACACTGTTGCTTCCATCAAGTTGGGCGAAAGCTGTTTCGGCGAATTTAACTGGCGGGCCTTCTTTATCATTAAGACTGGATGTTTCTGAATAAGCATACGCGCTGAAAATCGTAGTCAGAGACAATAATAAAGGGAATGTGAATTTCTTTTCATAACAATCTCCAATGTTAATCGCTGTTTTTAGATGCAAGTCCTTGCATCGCGATTAAGTTTAGAAAGTTAAATCGGTTTTGCAAGGCACGGGAAATATAAATCCAGAGCGTATTTAATTATTGATGGAGTTATTTTTCTTCTGCTATGTATTTCAATTGGTATATTTTGAAAGTTTTTCTTATTATTATAAATAATTAATTGAATTAATAATGAGGAGGGGAGTACGTGGCATAACGCGTTCGGTCATCTTATCAATAGGGCGTAGAGACGAGTACTCGCCATGTGGCATGTCCTGATGGATGGCGGTGTGGTTCTGAGGCGCTGAAACACAGGCTTTCATTTTCTCAGCAAAGATTAATCCCAATTGTTTTGGTGAATACTGACAAATCCCGGCCCCTGAGCTAGTTTCATAAGTAATCATCATGTTACGGAGGTTGATATGGGATTTTGGCGCATCGTTTTTACTATTCTTCTGCCACCGCTGGGTGTGTTACTGGGGAAAGGCCTCGGTGGAGCATTTATTCTGAATATTATTCTGACGCTATTAGGCTATTTTCCTGGGCTGGTGCATGCGTTTTGGGTACAGACGAAAGATGATGGCATTTAATAGCTGAGAGTCTGACGATGATGATGAAATGACGGGGAGGTAGATGACCTCCCCGTTATTTTTACGCGTGGACAACGCTGGTGATTAATAATAGCCAATCAATTTCCACCACATTAAGCCGACGATAAAAATCAGGGCGACGTTAAACGTGACGATGCAGAAATTGATTTTATAGAAACGGTGCCGTTCAAAATATCCCTGAGCAAAATAGATAGGGCCAGGGCCGCCGCCGTACTCGGTATTCCCCCACATCAGGTTGCTAAAATGCCAAAACAGATGGCGACCATCATGGGTGGGGCACCTGCGGCTATCGCGGTGGCGGCGAAGGGCGCATAGAGTGCGGCCACGTGGCCAGAGGCGGTAGCAAACAGGTAGTGCACATAAATATACAGGATGCCGAGAATAACGAAGGTTTCCATCGCGCCGAAACCCTGTATGGAATTACCCAACTTAACGGTCATCCACTTAATGAAGCCCAGGTCAGACAGCCCTGCGGCGAGGCTGATAATGACGCTAAACCAGATGACGGTATCCCAGGCTGCGCGGTCGTTAAGTACCTCTTTCCACTGTACGGCTTGCGTAACGAACAGGTAGGCGACCAAGGCCAACCCGACGGAAGTGGCAGAGAAACCGGTGATCAGGCTGGTGCCCCAGCCAAGCAGCGCGAGAACAAAGCCAAAGGCCACTTTTTTCTCTGCCGGTTTCATGCTCCCCAATTCTGCCAGCGACCGGCGTCCCATCTCTTTGGCTTCTGGTGTTTTCTTCAGTTCCGGGTTCAGTATTTTGTAAACCAGCAACGGCATCAGGCAGAAACAACACATGGCGGGCACGATGGCGGCAATGAACCAGCCGCCCCAGGTAATATCCACGCCTAATGAGGTTTTCGCCAAGCTACCAACGAGTGGGTTGGCGGCCATGCCGGTGAGGAAGATGGCACCGGTGATTGGGGTAAACTGAAAGCAGACCATGATCAGAAAGTCGCCGATCTTTTTACCGCTGACGCCGGGTGTTGAGCCTAATACTTCATTAATCGAACGGGCAATCGGAAAGATAATTCCCCGGATCGTGCGGTGACGGAGGGCATGGCGGGCGCCATGATGAGATCGGAAACGCCCAGTGAATACGCGATTCCCAGGCTGCTTCCGCCGAATAGCGACAGCATTTTGTAGGCAATACGTTTTCCCAATCCTGATGTCACAAAACCCAGAGAGAGGATGTAGGCGCAGAAGATGAGCCAGACGGTGCCGCTGGAAAAACCGGCTAGCGCTTTGGCTTCGGTTAAGGTGCCAGTGAAGATGGTCACGCAAAGGACAAGCAGCATGATTGCGCCCGACGGCAGCGGCTGCGTCAGTATCGCGGCGATGGTGGCGGCAAAAATCGCGAACATATGCCAGGCCTGCGGTGTAAGGCCATCAGGAACCGGAAAAACCAGATAATCAGGCCTAGCAGGAGAGGAATAATAGCCGCGACTATTTTTTTCTTGGTGGATGATTCGGATGACATAGCGCCTCCTTAATCGTGCAAATAATGGTTATCCGCCATCATTTCCGGCAACAGAGAGCCTGCCCAGACGCGTTATTATCTTGCGTCTGGGAATATCTCGAGCTCAGTCTGTTAATAAGGGTGATGCGGAATAATCACCGGTGATTAATAGTTTCTTTCCGTTTTATTTAATACCTGATCCACCATTTCAGGGGCGCTCCCAAATAATTGACGGGGTTGGTCAGGTCGTTGATTAATTTAGGGTCGAGTCGACTGGCGACGCTGGGCATGGCATTGAGCACGTCGGCCAGCGTACCGCCTTTCTCATTCACGATGCGGCAGGCATCGTAGACGATGTCGTGCGCTTCCTGACGGCCAATATAGGGTGCCAGCCCCATCATCACGGCTTCTGCCACAATCAGGCCGTTGGTCATGTTGAGGTTTTTCAGCATCATGTTCTCATCGACAATGAGGCCGTTTAGCATGAATTTGGCCTGATGAAGCGCGCCTGCGGAGAGAATGAAACTTTCCGGGATGGCAATCCACTCTGCGTGCCAAGGGCCCGTGGCGCGTTCCAGATCCTGCACCATTGCATCCAGCATCAATCCTGCCTGTTGGCGAACGCCTTTGGCGCAGGCCAGCATCAGTTCACTGGAAATCGGGTTACGCTTTTTGCGGCATGGTGCTGCTGGCTCCACGGCCTTTGACAAACGGTTCATACAGTTCGCCGAATTCGTTGGAAGCCATCAGCATGACGTCATAGCCAATCTTCCCTAATGAGCCTGTTATTACCGCCAACAGGTTGACGGCTTCGGCAAATCCATCACGGGCAACATGCCAGGTTGAGGTGGGAATGCCCAGACCGAGTTCCGCCATCAGCGCTTTTTGTACCGCGAGTCCTTTATCTCCCAACGAGGCCAGTGTGCCGGCTGCGCCTGCAAATTCGCCGACCAGTACGCGCGGGCGCAACTGTGCAAGGCGCTCCGCATGACGGTCAAACATATCCAGCCAGATGGCGGCTTTATAACCGAACGTAATCGGTAGTGCCTGCTGCAAATGGGTTCGTCCCGCCATGGGCGTATTGCGGTAGCGTGCGGCCAGCCCGGCTAAAATAGAACGCAGTGCGTCGATATCCGCTTCAATTAAGGCGAAGGCATCACGGATTTGTAGCACCACGGCCGTATCCATAATGTCCTGTGTCGTTGCGCCCCAGTGGACATAACCGCCAGATTGACCCGCCTGCTTGGAAATCTGGTGCACCAGCGGCAGGATCGGTAGCCCACAATTTCTGTTTCGTGGCGCAGCAGTTCAAAATCGAGCGTATCGGCATTACAGCTGGCCGTGATTTCTGCTGCTGCCTCTTCGGGTATGACGCCACAGCGCGCCTGCGCATTGGCGAGTGCGATCTCGACTTCCACATATTTACGGATGAGTTCACGATCGTCGAAGATCGCCCGCATTTCCGGGGTACCAAATGAATCACGGAAGAGAACTGAATCAAGCACATTCGAAGCCATAACGTCTCCTGAAGCAAATGTATTAGTGATAAGATGCAGGCCGTATCCGCGATAAGATTAAGCGTACTTACCCTGGTAGCGACATGGCCTGAAAAAGGTTAAATGTGCAGACATGTTTACTTGTCCGTACATGTTGCGTTTATAACAACATGTACGGACAGGTTAGGGAAGTGGTTGAATGTCATTTTGTGATGCAGGGCATCAATATTGATAAGAGCGTGAGCCGATGAAAGAACCCTTGTATAAACGTATTGCCCGTGAACTCAGCCAGAATATTACGCTAGGCCGGTATCCGGCAGGTTCGTTGCTGCCCTCCGAACTGGAGCTCTGTGAGCAGTATCAGGTGAGCCGGCATACTGTCAGGGAGGCACTGCGCGATCTGACGGAGGCGGGGTTGCTATCCCGTCGCAAGGGTGTGGGTTCAGTTGTTGTCGATAATGATGAAAAGCGCGAACGCAATCATCCCTTGGCTAGCCTTGAGGATCTGTTCGTGCTGGCAAAAACCAACCTGCGCGTAGTGAAGAAGATTGATGAAGTCGTGGCGGATGTTGAACTGGCGCAGATTATCGGCGGCAAACCGGGCGATCGCTGGCTGCATATTGCCAGTATTCGCGAAGACAGCCAGAAAAAGACGCCCCGATATGCTGGACCGATAGCTACGTTAGCCCGGATTATGCCAAGGTCAAAAGTCTGGTACGCAGCGATCCATTTGCTCTGATTAGCGATTTGATTGAAAAGCATTACGGCGTGCAGGGGGAAGAGGTGCGCCAGACGATTTCTGCCGTTGGCGTACCGGCCAAAATAGCGAAAACGCTGGGCGTTGACGCAGGCTATCCGGCATTAAAGATTGTTCGCCACTATCTGGACCGCTCGGGAACGTCTTTGAAACCACGGTATCGATTCATCCGGCAGACAGATATACCTGTTCGATTACGCTGAAACGCCAAACGGGAAACTGAACATAATCCAGTCAAGGCCTGATTGAAGACGGCGGTTTCCTGTCGAAATGTGCCTGCATGATAAATGCAGGCACATCCTGTTGTTATTGTGTGCTTACCACCTGATTACGTCCTTGCTGTTTTGCCTGATAAAGCGCGATATCGGCGCGGTTAATCAGCATACTGAGCGTCTCGCCTGCCCGATATTCCGCAACACCGCAGCTGGCTGTTACCTGAATGAGGCCCTCACGATAGGGAATGGAGGCTATCTCAATGCTGTGGCGTAGGGCTTCGGCACGTTGTTGCGCGGCGTTGAGATCGCAATCATCGAGCAGAATGACGAACTCTTCTCCTCCCCAACGGCAGGGTTGATCGCTGGAGCGGGTATTGGTCGACAAAATAGTGGAAACCTCTTTTAAAACCATGTCCCCACGTTGTGGCCGTACTTGTCATTGATTTTTTGAAGTGGTCAATATCAATGAGAATAATGGAGAGCGATTTGTGCTGTAAGGCATTTTTCGCCCCGAGGCGACGGAATAAATAATCAAATGCCTGACGGTTCATGAGGCCCGTTAATTTATCGGTCGTTGCCATCTGTTCCAGACGACGTTGGTAGCCGCCAATGGTCAACCACAGCAGAAAGAGGAAGAGAATGCTGACAAACGTGCTGATTCCCAGATTTTTTAGCAGCGTGGCGAATAGCAGTTTTTCACTGGGATGACTCGTTTGCTCAACCATCAAATACCAGCCGAATTCAGGGATGAGCCGGGTGTTAAGGAAAATATGCTCCCCGTCTGACTGATATTCATAAGCCCCGCCGGGAGAGGTCAAAATCGTGGTCGCGATCCGGTTCAGCCCCTGCTGTTGTTGAATTTGCAGTGGGCGGGTATAGCTTTCCCCATGTAGCGTAATATTGCCTTCTTTATCAACGAAATAGATCGTCCGATTATAGCGCTGTTCGTATTTTTCAATCAGGTGCTTAACACGCTCAACGGGTATGCCCACGCCAGTGATGCCAATGAAGTTGTCTTCATAATCCATCACTTTGTGGTTGATGAAAATGTCCAGACGCGTGCGGTTTTCAGGATCGACGCGGAGATCGACAACGTAAGGCATGTCATCCGATAGCGCTTTGTGCTGGAAATACCATTGATCGTCGGGGAGGATTCCGAGACGGTTTTCAGGATGCGTTGCTGATCGTAGTAGAGCCCGGTTTTATCAGAAATGAAAAAGAGAATACGGTGTTGAAGCGGCGATCGATCTCTTTCAGATAGCGGAATAGGGCCTGAGGATCGCTTTCGTCTTTGAGTACCCAATCGCGTAGAAACGTATCGTGCGCCATCAGCGAGGAAATAAAGATGGGTTTTAACAAATCCTGTTGGATTTCAGAGTAGACGTTGTCGCTGGTCAGCGGCAGGGTGTTTTCTTCGATTTCTTCTTCCAGTGATTCTTTCGCCACTTCATAGCTGGTCCAACTGATCACCAAAAATGCGGCGAGCAGCATGGAGCCGAGTATTACTATTGCGCGTGTTTTATCCAGCCAGCGTGAGTTATTGATGAATCCGATCTGCAAAATAATCTCCCCAGAGAAGCATTGATGGGATAGGTGAATAAGCCTCTGTTTTCACCTAAAAATAGTGGTGCACGTGCTACTGGAATAACGGTGTAACAACGCGGGCAAAGGGATCGCTGACTCGTAGGGTTCAGTATAGTGGTTTCAGTGTGGAAGTATTAGCGCAGATTGTCGGAACGTAATGTTTTGTATTTTATTGTGGGCTTGTTAAAGCTCTCTTGTCGGTTTGATTATCCCTATGGTTAGATTTAATCAAACAGTGACGTTGGGTAGATGACCATGAGCCATTATTCAGCAGTGAAGGAATCAGACCCAACAGCGCTTTTATTTATTAATAAGCAGGCGCGGAATGGCGATTCCTCTGCGCGCTATGTGAAACAGCTATTACAGGAAAGCCGGATTCACATCGTTGAACCGGATGAAAATGCGTCGGGTTCGTGCAGCGATATTATCCGCGCGTATGCGGATCGGGTGGATTTTGTCATTATCGGCGGCGGCGATGGTACGTTAAATTCAGCCGCGCCTGGTCTGGTGGAGACCGGCTTGCCGCTGGGTGTGCTGCCGTTAGGGACGGCGAATGACTTTGCCCGTACGGTGGGGATCCCCAGAGAGCTCCGGCAGGCGGTTCAGGTTATTGTCAACGGGCAGCGGCGTGCCGTTGATTTAGGTGAGGTCAATGGGCACCTGTTTTTTAACGTTTCCAGTATTGGGTTTTCTGCGGCATTGGCGCGCGGGCTGTCGGCGAAATCCAAGAAACGGTGGGGAACAGTAGGCTATGCGCTGGCGGCTTTTAAGCTCTTGAAGCAAAGCCGTCCTTTCCGCGTTGAGATCGATCATGACGGCATGAAAGAACGGGTGAGAACCGTGCAGGTGTCGGTGGGGAACGGACGTTTCTACGGCGGCGGCATGGCGGTAGCAGACAGCGCCGCGCCTGATGATGGTCGGCTGGACGTGTACAGTCTGGAGGTGTCCCACTGGTGGGAAATGGTGGCACTGATTCCCTTTATCCGCAGAGGAACGCACGGCCGCTGGCGCAAAGTTCGCGCCTTTTCTGCCAGACAGCTGACGTTAAGTACCCTGAAGCCGCACGATATCAATGCGGATGGTGAGCTGATTGGTAAAACACCCGCGGTGTTTGGGATCAGAGAGAAGGCGATTCAGGTTTTCGCACCACCAGTGCCTGAATAGAATCTAAAACAAACGGGGCACCCTATGGTGCCCCGTTTGCTGATAAAGCATGATTCAGCGGATTACTTAAACACGCGGAAACGCTCTTCAAAGGAAATATAGGTTTTCTCACCGGCGGGTTGCTCGATGGAACCAAATGGCATTTGAGCACGCAGTTTCCAACTGGCTGGCAGGTTCCACTGTGCTTTCACATCATCGTCAATCAGCGGATTGTAATGCTGGAGCGAAGCGCCAATTTTTTCCTGCGCTAGCGTAGACCACACGGCAAACTGGGCGATACCGGTTGAATGTTCAGACCAGACCGGGAAGTTATCGGCATAAAGCGCGAATTTTTCCTGTAGCGCTTCAATCACCGCAGTGTCTTCAAAGAACAGAACGGTACCTGCACCAGCGGCAAAGGAAGCCAGCTTATTTTCTGTCGGAGCAAAGGCGTCCGCAGGCACAATTTTCTTCAACTGTTGCTTAACAATATCCCACAGTTTGTGATGCTGCTCGCCGAACAGAATCACAACGCGTGAGCTTTGTGAATTAAAAGAGGAGGGACTTTCATTAACGGCTTCGGTAATGAGGGCGGTAACCTGATCTTCTGATATCGGTAATTTATTGCCGATGGCATAGATTGAACGACGGGCCTTGATTGACTGCAAAAAAGCATTACTCATGGTGTGTTCCTCAGTTTACGTGATGGCTTACCTTGATACTGTGTCACTGATTTTCGCCGTATTCAATGGCTTATCGTGCCGGATGCCAATCTTTCCTCTGCTCCTTTATCCGCCGCAGACGTCGCAGTGCGGGTTTTTCGGCAGCATCATTTCGCGAAATTGCAGCGTCATCGCATCGAACATCAGCAATCGCCCCGTGACCAGTTTACCGTAGCCCGTCAGCAGCTTAATAGCTTCCATCGCCTGCAAACTGCCGATGGTGCCCACCAGCGGCGACATCACGCCCGCTTCGACGCAGGTTAGTGCATTGGCGCCGAACAGACGGCTGAGACACTGGTAGCAAGGCTCATCGGGCTGATAGGTAAAGACGCTGATTTGGCCTTCCATCCGAATCGCTGCGCCGGAAATCAGCGGTTTCCTGAGCTGAAAACCAATGCGGTTTAGGCGATTGCGAATGGCGACATTGTCGGTGCAGTCCAACACCGCATCGTGTTTGCTGACGAGCTGGCTCAATGCTTCATCATCAAGATCGCCATCAACCGTATCGAGCGAAAGATGGGGGTTCATATCGGATAATGTCAGACGTGCGGATTCGACCTTCGCCATGCCGATACGGTCGTCGCGGTGCAGAACCTGACGTTGCAGGTTAGACAGCGAGACGGTATCAAAATCCAGCAGCGTCAAATGGCCGACACCCGCCGCAGCCAGATACTGCGCGGCGGCACAGCCCAATCCGCCCAGTCCGACAATCAACAGGCGTGAAGCCTTGAGCTTTTCCTGTCCGTCGAAATCAAAGCCGCGCAACACAATCTGTCGATTGTAGCGCAGCATCTCTTCATCGCTCAGTTCCGGCAGCATACTCAGTGTCCCAGCAGGGCGTTGAAAGGCTCGATCTCGACCCATTCGCCAGCAGCGACGTTGCCACGATCCTGCTCAAGCACGATGAAGCAGTTACCGAGGCTGAACGAGCTGAAAACGTGCGAACCTTGATGCCCGGTGGTTCTCACTTCCAGCTCACCCTGCGCGTTGCGGCTGAAAATGCCGCGCTGGAAATCGGTGCGACCCGGCGTCTTTTTCAGGGCACTGGTGGTTTTGACGCGTACACGCGGAGGCTGGTGCCATTGTGCATAGCCGGACAGACGCGCAAGCAGCGGCTGCACCAGTTGATAGAACGTCAGCGCCGCGGAAACGGGGTTCCCCGGCAGACCGCAGAACCAGGCATGTTGTAATTTGCCGAAGGCGAAGGGTTTGCCGGGTTTGATCGCCAGCTTCCAGAAATGGATATCGCCCAGCTCATCCAGCATTTGCTTCGTGTAATCGGCTTCGCCAACGGAAACACCGCCGCTGCTAATCACCAGATCGGCAAGCCGGTCAGCCTCATGAAACGCGGCACGCAGGGCTGCCGGATCGTCGCGGATAATCCCGAGGTCGTGTACCTCGCAGCCTAGTTGTTCCAGCATCAAACGAACGGCGAAACGGTTGGTGTCATAAATCTGGCCCTCTTCCAGCGGCTTGCCGACGGGTTGCAGTTCATCACCGGTAGAAAATACCGCGACTTTCAGACGGCGTACCACGTCAATCTGCGCAATCCCTAGCGAAGCCAGCAGCGGCAGCTCTGCCACGCCCAGTTTGCAGCCCGCAGGCAGCACGCTGGCGCCCGCCTGAATATCTTCACCCGCCAGACGAATATTCTGACCGGGTTTTACCTCATGGGGGAAACGGATGCCGTCCTCGCTGACGTCAGCCTGTTCCTGCATGATCACGGCATCGGCGCCTGCGGGAATCGGCGCGCCGGTCATGATGCGAATGCAGGTCCCGGCAGGCCATTCACCGGTGAAGGGGGCGCCAGCGAAGGCTTTACCGGCCAGAGGCAGCGCTGTGGAAACGGACACATCGGCGCAGCGTACGGCATAGCCATCCATCGCGGAATTGGCAAAAGGTGGGACATTAATCGGGGAAGCGATGGCATGGGCGGTGATCCGTCCCGCGGCGTCGAACAGGGATACACACTCTGTCTCGGTAAGGGAAGGAACCTGAGAAAACATGTTTTCCAGAGCTTGTTCAAGAGTCAGTAAACCTGAGGTAACGCTTTCCATCTTCACTCCACCGTTTTTTCATCAATACAGTTTATTTTATCAATAAGGCTGGTTTCATTAATGAGTCTGGTTTCATTAATAAAAAGTGTTCCGCCACTATGTCGCTCATGGGCGAAAACGTCTTTCCTATGCCAGTATTAATTATGTCAGAGTTCGTAACGTGGGTGAATGTATGCAGGTCAAGGAATAGGGCCTTTAGCGTATGAATCTTCGTTAGGCACGGAACGGCAGGGTCATGGGGAAAAACAGCTACCTTCTGCCCACAACTCGACCCATTTCGGGCAAAAATGGGGGATTTGCATGAAATATTGCATCTGATGACGCGTCTTTATTGCAATTAACCTAATGTTATAAAAGAAATTTTTCACTGTACTGATTTCAGTTTCCGCTTTACATCATACCTTGCGCTAAATATAGTCGAAAATCGCTGATAATTTGTCCCTGATCGCGTTGCGCTGATTCCAGCCGCATTTATATGGAGATTCGCCGTTCATGTCGCCCACACAGGATCATTATGCCTCGCTGTCTTCCCCTATTCCGGGGCTGGTTTTGCCTGAAAAACGGGTGGTGGAAGTACGCAACCTGAGTGTGTACTTCGAGCAGCAAGAACAGCGGACGGACGCGGTGCGTAATTTGACGTTCTCTGTCGATCGGGGCGAAACGCTGGCCATTGTTGGCGAGTCCGGGTCGGGTAAATCAGTGACGTCGCTGGCACTCATGCGGCTGGTTGAACATGCGGGCGGCGTGATTCATCAGGGGATATGCTGTTCCGCCGTCGCGATGGGCAAGTGCTGGATCTCCGTGGAGCCCGTCAGCGTGTGATGCGCACATTGCGTGGGGCAGATTTGGCGATGATTTTCCAGGAGCCGATGACGTCGCTGAATCCCGTTTTCCCCGTCGGTGAACAAATAGCCGAGTCGATTCGGTTGCATCAGGGGATGGACAGACGCGCGGCGCGTGCAGAAACGTTACGCATGCTGGATCTGGTTAGAATACCGGAAGCACGCAACGTGCTGGATCGCTACCCGCACCAGTTGTCCGGCGGCATGCGCCAGCGGGTGATGATTGCGATGGCGCTCTCCTGTAAGCCGTCGCTGCTGATTGCCGATGAACCGACGACCGCGCTGGATGTCACTATTCAGGCGCAAATTCTGCAACTGATCCGCGTACTACAGCGTGAAATGGAAATGGCCGTGATTTTCATCACCCATGACATGGGCGTGGTGGCGGAAGTGGCGGAACGCGTCTTGGTGATGCACCGTGGAGAAAGCGTTGAAGCGGGAAGCGTTGGGCAAATCTTTATTGCCCCACAGCACCCGTATACGCAGGGGCTG
This sequence comes from Pectobacterium sp. PL152, assembly GCA_021907015.1. Taxonomy (GTDB): domain Bacteria; phylum Pseudomonadota; class Gammaproteobacteria; order Enterobacterales; family Enterobacteriaceae; genus Pectobacterium. The sequence continues at coordinate 4,394,757 of CP091064.1, forward strand.
TTGGCAGCGGTCCCTACGTTAGGGTCAATGCGTGGTCAGCCGTTCCCGGAAAAGTTTCCGCTGCTGGATCAAAACGCAGTTCGTATTGCGGACAACGTACCGCAGGATACCGTTCCCGCGCAGGCGGAGCCGATCTTACAGGTTAGCCATCTGGTGACGCGTTTTCCGATTCGTAGCGGTTTATTGAATCGCGTAACCCGACAGGTGCACGCGGTGGAAAACGTCAGTTTCGATCTCTGGCCGGGTGAAACGCTTTCGCTGGTTGGTGAATCAGGATGCGGTAAGTCTACGACCGGCCGCGCGTTGCTCCAACTGGTTGAAAGCCAGAAGGGCGACATTACCTTTAACGGCCAGCGCATCCATCAGTTAAAAGGTGCGGCGTTACAGCGCCTGCGGCGTGATATTCAGCTGATTTTTCAGGATCCGTATGCGTCACTGGATCCCCGCCTGACGGTTGGGTTCTCGATTATGGAACCGCTGCTGGTGCACAATATTTGCCGTCGGCAGGAGGCGGAGAAACGCGTGGAATGGCTGTTGTCACGCGTAGGGTTGGAGCCGGAACACGCCCGGCGCTATCCGCATGAGTTTTCCGGCGGCCAGCGCCAGCGCATTTGCATTGCCAGAGCGCTGGCGCTGAACCTAAAGTGGTGATTGCGGATGAGGCGGTATCCGCGCTGGACGTCTCTATTCAGGCACAAATCATCAATCTGATGCTGGAACTGCAGCGTGAGTTCGGCATCGCATTTTTATTTATTTCACATGATATGGCGGTGGTCGAGCGTATCAGCCATCGCGTGGCGGTGATGTACATGGGGCAGATTGTCGAGATTGGCTCACGGCAGGACGTATTCGAGCGGCCTCGGCATCCTTATACCCGCAAGCTGATGTCGGCGGTTCCGATTGCCGATCCCTCATGCCGCCAGCGTGAGCAGGTGCTGCTGGTTGACGAAATACCCAGCCCGATTCGGGCGCTTGGCAACGAGCCGATCACGGCGCCTCTGGTGCAGGTGGGTGAGCGACACTTTGTTGCACACCATCCGATAGCCGGCGCTTACTGACAGGGATTCACAAGGAGAACGTAGCATGAGCGTAATGACGATAAAACGGGGCTGGTTAGTCGCCGCAGGGGTAACCGCTGCCATGGCGGCTTCACCCGTCTGGGCAGCCAAAGATGCGGTTATCGCCGTGGGTTCCACTTTTACCAGTCTGGATCCGTACGATGCCAACGATTCGCTATCGCAGACGGTAGCGAAGTCTTTCTATCAGGGGTTATTTGGCTTCGACAAAGATATGAAGCTGGTGAACGTGCTGGCGGACAGCTATGACGTGAGTCCGGATGGCCTGACGTATACCGTTAAGCTGCATCCTGGCGTCAAATTTCACGATGGATCGGCGTTTAACGCCGCTGCAGTGAAAGTGAATCTGGATCGCGCCAGTAATCCAGACAACCGCTTGAAGCGATATAACCTGTTCAAGATGATCGAAAAAACCGACGTGGTTGACGATCTGACGGTAAAAATTACATTGAAGACGCCATTCTCGGCGTTCGTTAACAATCTGGCGCATCCGGCGGCGGTGATGATTTCTCCGGCGGCATTAAAGCAGTACGGCAAGGATATTGGCTTCCATCCGGTAGGCACCGGCCCGTACCGTTTTGTGGCCTGGAATCAGACCGATTTTGTCAAAGTCGAGAAATTCAGCGGCTACTGGAAGGCGGGTTTGCCGAAGCTCGACAGCATTACCTGGCGTCCGGTCGTGGATAACAACACGCGCGCGGCACTGCTGCAAACCGGCGAAGCACAGTTCGCTTATCCCATCCCGTTCGAGCAGGCCAAGGTGTTGGAGAAAATGACAAGCTGGCGCTGGTGGCGTCGCCGTCAATTCTGCACCGTTACATCAGCATGAACGTGACGCAGAAACCGTTTGATAACCCGAAAGTCCGGCAGGCGCTGAACTACGCGATCAACAAAGAGGCGCTGATTAAAGTCGCGTTCTCCGGCTATGCGACGCCCGCCGAAGGGCCACTGCCGGGCAGCATTGATTATTCAGTAAAATATCAGCCGTGGCCTTACGATCCGGCGAAGGCGCGTGAGCTGCTGAAAGAAGCCGGCTATCCTGACGGCTTCACCACCACGCTCTGGTCGTCGCATAACCACAGTACGGCGCAGAAAGTCTTGCAGTTCACACAGCAACAGCTGGCGCAGGTCGGCGTGAAAGTGCAGGTGACCGCCATGGATGCAGGGCAGCGCGCCGCGGAAGTGGAAGGTAAAGGCGTGAAAGAAACGGGCGTTCGCCTATTCTACACCGGCTGGTCAGCGTCGACGGGTGAGGCGGATTGGGCGCTGTCGCCGCTGTTTGCGACGGCTTCCTTACCACCCGCGCAGTTCAACACGGCGTTTTACAGCAACCCACAGGTTGATGCGGATCTGGCGAATGCGCTGAAAACCACGGATCGGACGGAAAACAGAAACTGTATCAGGATGCACAGGACAAAATCTGGGCGGATGCGCCGTGGATTTTCCTGGCGACAGAGCGTTTAGTCTCGGCCAACAGCAAAAAAACTGACCGGGTTTACGTGATGCCGGATACCTTGTTCAGTTTTGAAGAGGCCGACCTGAAGGAATAATTCACCGCAAAAGAATGACCAGGGAGTCGGGTGGCCGTAAGGCTGCCCGCGGTGGTCACACGTCCACTTATAGGGAGTCTGACGCATGTCTGTGGAAAACCGTTCATGCTGAATTATTTTATTAAACGACTACTGGGACTGATTCCGACGCTCCTGATTGTGATGGTGCTGGTGTTCCTGTTCGTTCACCTGTTACCCGGCGATCCGGCGCGTTTAGCCGCCGGGCGGGAAGCGGATGCTGCCGTCATCGAGATGGTTCGGCAGGATCTGGGGCTGGATAAACCGCTGCCGCACCAGTTCTGGCACTTCCTTACCAATATCCTGCAAGGGGATTTGGGGACGTCGATGGTGTCGAAGCGCCCGGTCACGGAAGAGATCGCCATGCGCTTTATGCCGACCTTTTGGCTGACGGTGTGCAGCATGGTGTGGGCGGTGATTTTTGGCATGGCGATCGGCATCGTATCGGCCGTGTGGCGCAACGGCTGGCCGGACAGGATTGGAATGACGCTGGCGGTATCCGGCCTCTCTTTCCCTGCCTTTGCGCTCGGTATGCTGTTAATGCAGATTTTTTCTGTCGAACTGGGGTGGCTACCGACGGTGGGGGCGGACACCTGGCTGCACTACATTTTGCCCTCGCTGACGCTGGGCGCGGCGGTGGCAGCGGTGATGGCGCGTTTTACCCGCGCGTCGTTTGTCGATGTATTGCAGGAAGACTATATGCGCACGGCGCGGGCAAAGGCGTGCGTGAATCGCTGGTTGTGGTGAAGCACGGGCTGCGTAATGCGCTGATTCCCGTGGTGACGATGATGGGGCTGCAATTTGGTTTCTTGCTCGGCGGCTCAATCGTTGTGGAGAAGGTTTTCAACTGGCCGGGGCTGGGGCGGCTGCTGGTGGATGCGGTGGAGATGCGCGACTACCCGGTGATTCAGGCCGAGGTGCTGCTGTTTTCGCTGGAGTTTATTCTGATCAATCTGCTGGTGGATATGCTGTATGCCGCGATTAATCCAGCCATTCGTTATAAATAAGGAAAGGGAATGAGACACTGGCGACGTAAAGCTATGCTGGCGACGCTCCCTGTCATTAGGGATAAACCGGTTCGTACGCCGTGGCGTGAATTCTGGCGGCGGTTTCTTCGGCAGCACGTTGCGGTCACTGCTGGCGTGTTTGTGCTGCTGCTGGTTGCGATCGCGTTTCTGGCACCGTATCTAATGCCCTATGACGCTGAGAACTATTTCGATTATGAACGTCTGAATGAAGGTCCGTCTGCGGCACACTGGCTGGGGGTGGATTCATTAGGGCGAGATATTTTCAGCCGGATCCTGATGGGAACGCGTATTTCGCTGGCGGCGGGCATCCTTTCGGTGCTGGTCGGGATGATTATCGGCACGACACTGGGGCTGCTGGCGGGTTACTACGAAGGATGGGCGGACAGAATCATCATGCGCATATGCGATGTGCTGTTTGCCTTTCCGGGAATCCTGCTGGCGATTGCCGTCGTCGCGATTATGGGCAGTGGGATGGCGAATGTGGTTGTCGCCGTCGCGATTTTTAGCATTCCGGCGTTCGCCCGTCTGGTACGGGGCAACACGCTGGTGCTGAAACAGCTGACCTACATCGAATCTGCCCGCAGCATTGGCGCCAGCGACTGGACGATCCTCTTTCGGCATATTCTGCCCGGCTCGGTGTCTTCCATCGTGGTGTTCTTCTCGATGCGCATTGGGATGTCGATCATCACGGCAGCCAGCCTGTCATTTTAGGGCTTGGCGCACAGCCGCCGATGCCGGAGTGGGGGCGATGCTAAATGAAGCGCGATCGGACATGGTGATTGCGCCGCACGTTGCGATCTTTCCTAGTCTGGCGATCTTTCTGACGGTACTGGCGTTTAATTTATTGGGGGACGGCCTGCGCGATGCGCTCGACCCGAAGCTGAAAAACTGAATAAAAAAGCGCGGCATTAGCCGCGCTTTTTAGCAGTAACACACCGTTAGAACGAGGTGCGTTTGTAGCTACGGTACTGCGGCTGCCAGAAGTTGTGCTCAATCGCCTTTTGCAGCGCATCCGACGAGGTCACCACGGCGGCACCCTGCAGCTGTGCGGCTTTACCCACTTCCAGTGCAATACGCTTGGACACCTGCTGGATATCGGACAGATCCGGCAGCAGAGCGCCTTCGCCGTTATTCGCCAGCGGCGAGCAGTCAGCCAGCGCGCGGCTGGCGGCCATCAGCATACCGTCAGTGATACGCTTGGCACCTGACGCCAGTACCCCTAACCCGATACCTGGGAAAATGTAGGAGTTGTTGCACTGCGCGATAGGGAAGACCTTATCCTGATAGTTCACTGGGAGAACGGGCTACCGGTCGCAACCAGCGCAGAGCCTTCCGTCCAGCGAATGATGTCTTCCGGACGTGCTTCCACACGAGAGGTCGGGTTAGACAGCGGCATTACGATAGGACGAGCGCAGTGCTTGTGCATTTCACGGATAATTTCTTCCGTGAACAGACCCGGTTGGCCGGATACGCCGATCAGGATGGTCGGCTTGGCATTGCGTACCACTTCCAGCAGGGGGAGATGGCATCGCTGTTGCAGTCCCAGCCAGCCAGCAGTTCGCTTTTCTGCACCAGTTTGCTCTGGAAATCGAGCAGGTTCGGCAGTTTGTCCGTCAGCAGACCGAAGCGGTCAACCATGAAGACGCGTGCGCGCGCTTCTTCTTCGCTCAGCCCTTCGGATTTCATCTGTGCGATGATTTGTTCAGCGATACCGCAGCCTGCGGAACCGGCGCCCAGGAAGGCCACGGTCTGATCGCGTAACTGCGTGCCTGCTGCACGGCTGGCGGCAATCAGGCTGCCAATAGCGACAGCGGCGGTGCCCTGAATGTCATCGTTAAAGCTACAGATCTCATCACGATAGCGGTTCAGCAGCGGCGTTGCATTTTTCTGTGCAAAGTCTTCAAACTGCAACAGCACGTTCGGCCAGCGGCGTTTCACAGCCTGAATGAATTCGTCAACAAATTCATAGTATTCGTCATCCGTGATACGCGGATGGCGCCAGCCCATGTACAGTGGATCGTTCAGGCGCTGCGGGTTGTTGGTGCCGACATCCAGAACGACGGGCAGGGTGTAGGCTGGGCTGATACCGCCACACGCGGTGTACAGCGACAGCTTACCGATTGGAATTCCCATGCCGCCGATGCCCTGATCGCCCAGACCCAGAATACGCTCACCGTCGGTTACAACGATGACTTTCACGTTCTGTTTGGTGGCGTTTTGCAGCATATCATCGATATGTGCGCGGTTAGGGTAGGAGATAAACAGGCCACGGGCGCGGCGATAGATATCGGAGAAGTGCTCACAGGCTTCGCCAACGGTCGGGGTGTAGATGATAGGCATCATCTCACTGAGGTGACCGTCCAGCAGGCGGTAGAACAGGGTTTCGTTGGTATCCTGAATGTTGCGCAGGTAAACGTGTTTTTCAATATCGTGTTTGAATTCCTGATACTGACGCCAGGCGCGTTCTGCCTGTTCTTCGATGGTTTCGACGGCTTCAGGCAGCAGACCATGCAGGTTAAAGTTAGCGCGTTCTTCTTCGGTAAACGCGCTGCCTTTATTCAGCAGAGGAAATTCAAGCAAGATTGGGCCAGCGTAGGGAATATGGAGAGGACGTTTGCTTTCGTATTCTAATTCCATGACTTTTTACTCTTCGGATAACAGAAAAAAACTCAGGTGTTGTCGATAAAAACTGTTGCGGATCTTAAATTACCCAGAGAATATGTACAGAAATTGTTAATTAAAATAGTTACAGATGGCTTGCATCTTAGTTGAAATGCAGGCTTTATCGATTCACCTCTCGTTTTCACCCTTCCCTTTGCTGAAATCCTGCACATCCCTCCGCTGTTATTCCTCAATAAAGTGGTGTTCAACGTCGGTGCAGCCCAACTCGGCTAGCATAATTTGCGAAATAGCCCAGTGGCTGACAACCGCGTTGCGACGTTCAACGACAACGGCGTGTTTCACCGTGCACAGATCTTCCCCAGCAAGGTTCATCAGATTTAATGCGGCTTGCAAAGGCGGCAGGCTAGGGTTGAATGCCGCATTTTCTGCGTAGCGCCCGGTATAGGTATTACCACTTGACGTTTCCAACGCAATGCCGCTAATGGCTTTGCTATAGGGAGCATGGCTACGGTTGGCGGCATCCAGCGCCTGACGCGCAAGTGCATTCACATTCTGCAAGGTGGCACCGTGGTTGACGTCATCCATCAGTAAGGTATCAATTTGCAGATCGACAGGGCCGAAGGAATCCGGCAGATAGTGGCTGAGTACGGCAGGCTGGCGACCCGGTAGTTGAATACGCAGCGATGCCGCATTGCGCAATTCGTTCATAAACTGGCGGCAGTGGCCGCATGGCGTGTAGTTCACGGTGACGGCCTGCAATCCCCGCTCATTACGCAGCCAGGCATGACTGACGGCGCTCTGCTCGGCGTGTACCGTTTGCTGAAGCTGAACGGCACTGAACTCCATGTTGGCACCAAAGTAGAAATTGCCGCTAAGCCCTTGCGCAATTGCGCCAACCTGAAAATTCGAGATAGGCGCCTGTGCGCAGGCGGCGGCCAGTGGCAATAGCGCAAAGGCTAATGCATCGGTGTCTAACTGGCTGGCTTCACAGACGGCATTCACCTCGTCCGCGGTTAGCATGGCGGCGAAATCCGGTTTATCGAGCAATGGGCGGATCGCGGCTTGCAGGCTGGCAGGTAATTGCTGGAAGGCGTTTTCAAATCGTGGATGCATAGTGGCTTACTCTTTTTACCCGTCAATGACGTCATGTTAGGTAGCAGAGTAGCAATAAATTGTGATCAAAATCTCTTTATTGAATGAAATGACTGCAAATTAACTACTAAATGCGAGATGTATCTCAATTTTTACTGCTTACGTTCTCTTCCCCTTATTAGGTTCGGCAATAAAAAGGCGTACAGCAGGGAGATTTTTTCCTGTCGTACGCCTTCGAGATAGTCGATGAGAGTGTCCCCTTGCCTCATCTGGGCTTAATCAAGAGAGCATTTTTCTTTCTGGTTTTCTCTGGCCGTTTTTGACAGCGCGAATAATGCTGGCATCTTTTAAGAGAGGTATCAAACGGCATTATTCTTTTTCTTTCCTGGCTGTGTGTTGAGTTCACGATAATTCGTTGAGAAGCGATCGTGTAGCATGACTTCTTCGTCAGATTCTCTTCCTGATAAACTAAGTAGGAGAGTAAATAATCGTTATTCTGCCTCAGCGTAAATATCGCTGATGTTGCTGCGTCGTGTCAGAGCCTGCCCATTTCAAGATGTTCTTCTGTTAATTGTGGGTAGGTTTTACGCAATTTACCCAGGATGCCTGAAATGCCTTTGGCACGAACAAGATGGTCACACAGCTGAGCATTTTGCTGAATAAAGAGTAATGCTTCACCGTCGACACCTTCCATATCTCCTGGCTTCCAATCCGTCGGGCTTAATTTTTTAAATTAAAAAAACGGTTAATAACAGACCGATGCTGTGAGGCTAATTGGGCAGAAAGTTTTGAGATTTCTTTTTTGTCAGGGTGCTTCCACTGGGCTTGCTTCTGACAATAGGCTATCAATAATTGCGCAGCCGCGTTATTTTTCTGTGATTGTAAACGTGCCCGATGAGCCGTTCTTTCTAACCATTGGTAGCTTAGGAGTACCCACTTATCGTGGCTGACCAGAATCTCTTTGTTGCAGATGTCCAGCTTCTTATCCAGGACAATGTAAGCGAAATGGTAATCTTTAAATAAGCCCTTACGTACAAATATGTTATTCACTGCATCATAGTAGTCGTCAAGTTGAGAATAAGAGAGCGGTGCGTTCACTTTGTTTTCAATAGTAACGATGAGCTTATTTGTTGTATCGATTAAAAAGAGGTCGAGCCGACGTTTCTCACCCACTGAGTTGCTAATGTCAAACTCACGCGTCACAAAAGCCGAACCAAAGCTGGTTGTCTGGATACGACCTGGAGTCCATTCCTCAAAGAATTTCTTATTGGTGGACTTACTGTTCTCATAGCCAGCATAGTAGGCCGCAGTCAGAAAATCCTTAATGACGGCATCGCCCTGACAATGTCCTTCATTGGGATTCAGACACCATGCGAGCATATCGGAATTTTGGTTTTCACTAAGCTTAATGACATCAAGGATGTTATCTGAAGTGCGTAGTTTTTCTCGTAACTCTAACAACTGCTCGTCCGTGAGAAATTCGTAAAATTCCTCTATCTCCATATTTCATTTCTCCATTTTTATTTATTAAACGTTCACTAACCAACAAAATTCAGCAATAGAGGGAAGACAAATGGAGCAATCAGCGACGTGATGATCCCACATATAACCAACGCCAGTGAGCTGAATGCGCCTTCCTGATAATCAACTTCCGCGCAACGTGCCGTACCGAGGGCGTGTGAAGCGGTGCCCATCGACAACCCGCGTGCGGCTTTGGTTTTGATGCCCACGCGGTTGAACAGACTATGGCCTAATACGGCACCGAGAATGCCGACAAAAATCACGCAGACGGCGCTGATAGCTGGAATACCGCCAATAGAACTGGCGACGGCCATCGCAATCGGCGTGGTAACGGATTTCGGTAGCACCGAGGCCGCGATTTCTGGTGAAGCGCCCATCCACAACGCCACCAGCGTGCCGGAGATAATGGCGGTCAGGCTGCCGATGAAGCATACGCTGATGATCGACTTCCAGCGGGCGCGAATTTGGTGCAACTGTTCATAAAGCGGGAACGCCAGCGCGACCACCGCGGGTTGCAGCAGGTCGTTAAGGACTTTACTGCCTTGAAAATAGTGCTCGTAGGGAATCTTTAACACCAGCAGCAGCGGAATAATAATCGCCATCGACACCAGCAGCGGGTTCAACAGGGAGATCCTGGTCAGCACGGCCAGTTTACGCGCGGCGAAAAAGACAATCAGGGTGAGGGGCAGAGACCACCACAAATAGCTGAACATTATTCGTTATCCTTCGGCGGCGTGCGATCGCCAGCCATGGCTCGTTCACGCTGCATTATCTGGGTACTGAAACCCACAACCAACATCACAATAAAGGTACTGATCAGGCAGGAAACCACGATGGGGCCAAACTGTTGGCTGACCAGATCGTAATAATTCATGACACCGACGCCGATAGGAACGAACAGCAGCGCCATATGACGAATAAGAAGGTGGCAGCCCGGTTTTACCCACTGCGCGGGCAGGATTTGCGAGGCGAGAAGGGTGAACAAAACCAGCATGCCAATGATACTGCCGGGGATAGTGAACGGGAGTAACGCGGATACCGCATTGCCTGCCAGCAGGCAGAGATAAATCAATGCGAAAGCGCGTAAATACTGCCAGCAAACGATGAACGTATTACGCATGGGAAATTCCTGATTAGCTGAGGGGATTATCATAACGCTAATGGAATTGACGTGCCACAGCTCACGAATCTTGTTGGGGAAAGGAAGACTCGCCTGCTTAAAGGGTGAACAAGGCCGTCCAGACTGAGCATGAAAAGGCGTGTCGGGTGGGATAAATTCGGTTCAGCCCCGACGCTCGCATTGGTACGGGGCTGAACCGGAAGAAATGAAGGCGACGACAGCGCCGTTATTTGACGTCTACGCTCCACTTGGTGATGTCTATCTGTCCGTCACCACCAAAGATCTCGGTGCCAAACTCAACGCTACTGATATATTTTGTATTGCTCATCCAGTTCTTGGTTCCCACCAGATAGTTGGTGAAATGGCGAATATTGAGCGAGGCGTTATTGGTATTGGACGTGCGGACAAAAGAAAAGACATTCCAGCCTTTACCATTGCCCGCATTGATCCAGCCTTTGAATACGTTCCAACTGCTACCGCCGAGGAAAACTGTTTCAATATAATCACCCGCAGGGCCGGCATTGGTATTATTTAGCCAGATCATCAATTCATCGGTAGGAGCCGTGTCCCAACTGGCTTTATCGGTTGTGTGGAACCAAATATCATAAGCCGCGTTGTACGTCCCTGTGGCTTTGATGGAATAGGTGACGTTGCTGGTGATGCTCTTATTGCTGGATAACCTTATCGGCAATCCGCTATTTGCCGTATAGCCTGCAGTCCAGTGCCAGCCACTTACCAGTGACGGATAGGCTTTGACACTGGAGCTGCTGCTTGGCCAGTGCCAATTCCATCCCATGCTGGTTGGGCTATTATAGAAAACGGTTTGCTGCCACCCTTTTACTTCATCTTTTCCCCAGACGTTATTGAATACATAATATTTATTATTTTCAAAATAGAGTTTATCTGCGTCCTTTGAGGAACTGGCGGCAGAAACCGTTAAGGGCGAGAGTAATAAAACAGACAGAATTGCGGGGGAGAAAGGTGCGGAAAGTACGCGGCGAATGAGTATTCATAATAAGCATAATAAATCTCCTTTTAATATATGCTCGGGATGTTTCACTCTGAAATTTAGCACGTATTTAGTCAGTGTCTATGGCTGATTAAATATAAACTGTGGTGTGCTTAACAGTTTATTGTTATTTCATTCGATACCAGCATAATTCAACGCGTTACTCATGAATAAAATGAAAATCTTATTCATAAAATAATTATAAGAGCGGTAATGGATATACCCTAAATAATTCGAGTTTCAGGCAGGCGGCAAGCGAAGGAATCCCGATGAGCTTACTTGAGTAAGTGATTCGGGTGATTGAACGCAGCCAACGCACATGCAACTTGAAGTATGACGGGTATAGTGATGATACGACATAAAATAGGGAAAGTGATGTCAAGGCGCACGGGTGTGTGCGCCTTGAGCTGCCGATTATTTAAATAGCTGCTTGTCACGGATAGCGGCACAGACGGCGTCGGTCAGTTTACGCAGTTCATCAGGCTGAATGATAAACGGCGGCATCAGATAAATCAGCCGACCAAAGGGGCGAATCCAGACGCCGCGCTCGACGAAGAACCGCTGTAACCGTGCCATATTGACCGGACGATGTGTTTCCACCACGCCGATAGCACCCAGCACGCGAACGTTTGCCACCAGCGGGGAATCCGCGCAGGGTTGCAGCGCGTCTCGCAACTGCCGCTCAATCTGCTGTACCTGCTGCTGCCAGCGGTTTTCCGCCAGCAGCGACAGGCTGGCGTTGGCCGCCGCGCACGCGAGCGGATTACCCATAAATGTGGGGCCGTGCATAAAACAGCCTGCTTCTCCGTTGCTGATGGTTTCCGCTACCGTCCGGGTGGTCAGCGTGGCTGAGAGCGTCATGTAGCCGCCGGTAAGCGCTTTTCCCAGACACATAATATCGGGTGAAATTCCTGCATGTTCGCAGGCAAACAGTTTGCCAGTGCGGCCAAATCCGGTCGCGATCTCATCGGCAATCAGCAAAATGCCCGATTGGTCGCACAATTCCCGTACCCGACGCAGGTAGGCCGGATGGTAAAAACGCATTCCGCCAGCGCCCTGCACGATAGGTTCCAGAATCACGGCGGCGATCTCATGCGCGTGCGCTGACAGCATCGCCTGTAGCGGTGCGATATCGGCTTCCTGCCACGCGTCAGCAAAACTCCCTTCGCGGAGAGAATCGCAGGGCGGCGCATCGACAAATAGATGGGTAGGCAGGTAACCCTGATACAGACTGTGCATCGAATTTTGCGGATCGCACACGGACATCGCACCGAAGGTGTCGCCGTGATAGCCATGGCGCAGGGTGAGAAAGCGCTGACGGGTTTCACTGCGCGCCTGCCAATATTGCAACGCCATTTTCATCGCCACTTCGACGGCCACCGAGCCGGAATCCGCCAGAAAAACGCATTCCAACGCATCCGGCGTGATGTCCACCAGTTGACGACACAGCGCTACCGCCGCCGGATGGGTGATGCCGCCGAACATCACGTGTGACATCTGGCTGAGCTGGGTCTGCACCGCCTGATTGATTGCCGGATGATTGTAACCGTGAATCGCTGCCCACCACGAAGACATGCCGTCGATCAGGCGACGTCCGTCATCCAACTGAAGCTCGACGCCGCTGGCCGCGACCACTGGATAGCAGGGCAGTGGCTCGGTCATCGAGGTATAGGGATGCCAAATATGGCGCTGGTCAAAAGCAATGTCTTCCGGGCTCATGATGATCTTTCGTAAACTAAAATGGTTTCTATTTGGTTGACAGTATATCGGGTTAATTTACACTGGCGAAACGTTTTTAGTTTGGAGATGCCGAGATGGCTGACCGTATTTACTGGACGCTTGAGCAAGCGCAAGACTTATTTAATAAACCTTTTCTGGAACTGATGTTTGAAGCGCAGCAGATCCACCGTCAGCATTTTGATCCTCGTCAGGTGCAGGTAAGCACGTTACTGTCGATCAAAACCGGCGCCTGCCCTGAAGACTGTAAATATTGCCCGCAGAGCTCCCGCTACCGCACCGGGATTGACACCGAACGCCTCATGCAGGTTGAACAGGTGCTGGAATCGGCCCGTCAGGCAAAAGCTGCCGGGTCGACGCGTTTTTGTATGGGCGCAGCGTGGAAAAACCCCCATGAGCGTGACATGCCGTATCTGGAACAGATGGTACAAGGCGTCAAAGCGATGGGCATGGAAACCTGCATGACGCTGGGAACGCTGCACAACGATCAGGCCGAGCGTCTTGCCTCCGCCGGGCTGGATTTCTATAACCATAACCTCGATACCTCGCCGGAGTTTTACGGCAGCATCATCACCACTCGTACCTATCAGGAACGTCTGGATACGTTGGATAAAGTGCGCGGTGCAGGCATTAAAGTTTGTTCCGGTGGCATCGTTGGGCTGGGAGAAACCGTGCGCGATCGCGCCGGGCTGCTGGTGCAGTTGGCTAATCTGCCGACGCCGCCGGAAAGCGTGCCGATCAACATGTTGGTTAAGGTGAAAGGGACGCCGTTGGCGGAGAATGAGGACGTCGATCCATTTGATTTCATTCGCACGATTGCCGTGGCGCGCATCATGATGCCTGCTTCCTATGTGCGTCTGTCCGCCGGACGCGAGCAGATGAGTGAACAAACGCAGGCGATGTGCTTTATGGCCGGTGCGAACTCTATTTTCTACGGCTGCAAACTGCTGACGACGCCAAACCCGAAAGAAGACAAGGATCTGGCGCTGTTCCTCAAATTAGGTCTGAACCCGCAGCAGACGGCGACCGAATACGGGGATAATCAGCAACAACAGCGGTTGGCAGAACAGCTGATTAATGCTGATAGCGAGCAGTTTTATAATGCTGCGGTATAACGCTCTGCGCATGTGCCGCCAGGTTAGGTGTGTTGCATCATGAGTTGGCAGCAACGTATTGAAGACGCGCTGGCGCAACGCCAGCGTGATGATGCTTACCGTGTGAGGCTGGCGAATCAAGGCGGCAGCGGGCGCTGGCTGATGCAGGGCGATCGCTGTTATCTGAATTTTTCCAGCAACGACTATCTGGGACTAAGCCACCACCCGGAGATTGTGCATGCCTGGCAGCAGGGGGCAGAGCAATACGGCATTGGCAGCGGCGGTTCCGGGCATGTGACGGGGTATACCGATGCCCATGCCATGTTGGAAAGTCAGCTTGCCGACTGGCTGGGCTATCCGCGTGCGCTGCTGTTTATTTCTGGCTATGCCGCGAATCAGGCCGTGGTAGCCGCGCTGGCACAGGCGGAAGACCGTATTTTGGCCGATAAGCTTAGCCACGCTTCGCTGCTGGAAGCGGCGGCACAGTCTCCCGCAACCCTGCGACGCTTTAAACATAATCAGGCTGATAGCCTGCAAGCGCTGCTGGAAAAGCCTGCCGACGGCCAGACGCTGGTGGTGACCGAAGGCGTTTTCAGTATGGATGGCGATACCGCGCCGCTGTCGGCGCTACAGGCTCAGTGCCGGGCGCACGATGCCTGGCTGATGGTGGATGATGCACACGGAATTGGCGTGCTGGGCGACGAAGGTCGCGGGAGCTGCTGGCAGCAAGGTATTAAACCTGAGCTGTTGATTGTCACGTTCGGCAAAGCGTTTGGCGTGAGTGGGGCGGCGGTGCTGTGCGCTGAACCGCTGGCCGAATACTTCCTGCAATTTGCCCGTCATTTGATTTACAGCACCTCAATGCCCGCAGCGCAGGCCTGTGCGCTGAGCGCGGCGCTCAACTGTGTTCGTCAGGGCGACGCGCGACGTGAGGCTCTACGGCGCAATGTTGAGCAGTTCCGCGCAGGCTTTTCCAATTCGTCCTATCAACTGATGGACTCACAGAGCGCGATTCAGCCGCTGATTGTCGGTGAGAACGCGCGCGCGTTGGCGTTAACAAGCCATCTGCGTGAACAGGGCGTGTGGGTTAGTGCCATGAGACCGCCGACGGTGCCGCCCGGTAGTGCGCGCCTGAGGATTACGCTGACGGCGGAACATCAGCCAGAAGACATCAGCCGCTTGCTTACGGTATTACATCATGCTGACAGAAAACTATAACAAGCAGGCGATTGCGCAGGCGTTTGGGCGTGCGGCTGGGTGCTATGACCGCTTTGCCGAACTGCAACGCACCAGCGGAGAACGCCTGCTGACGCTGATGCCGTCGCACGCTGGTTTACAGGTATTGGATGCAGGCTGCGGAACCGGGCACTTTAGCCGCCGCTGGCGTCAGCGGGGAAAAACGGTGATCGCGCTGGATTTGTCGGCGGCCATGCTCGCACAGGCGCGTGAGCAGCAGGCTGCCGATTGCTATCAGGAAGGGGATATCGAAAACCTGCCGCTGGCGGACTGCAGTGTGGATATCAGCTATAGCAATCTGGCCGTGCAGTGGTGTGACTCGTTACCGCGTGCGTTGACAGAGCTGTATCGGGTTACGCGTCCGGGAGGCGTGATTGCGTTTGCGACACTGGCAGACGGCTCCTTAAGTGAACTGTCGCAGGCGTGGCAGCGGCTGGACGGCACGCAACGGACGAATCGCTTTCTGTCGTTCGCCGCTATTGATGCGGCCTGTCAGCCTTATCGGCATCATCTGGTGCAAGAACGTGAGGTCTGCCTGTTCCCTGATGTATTGGCGTTAATGAAATCGCTGAAAGGGATTGGGGCGACCTGGCTGCACGAAGGGCGTACGCCGGGGCTATTGAGCCGGGCACGACTGGCGGCGCTGTCTGCCCACTATCCGCAAGAACAGGGTGGCTACCCGCTCAGTTATCAACTGGTTTATGGAGTGATTTATCGTGATTAAGCGCTGGTTTGTGACAGGCACGGATACCGAAGTGGGGAAAACGGTCGCAAGTACGGCGCTGCTTCAGGCGGCGAGTCAGGCTGGATACCGTACCGCAGGCTATAAACCTGTGGCATCCGGCTGTGAAATGACGGCTGAGGGCATTCGCAACAGTGATGCACTGGCGCTTCAGGTGAATAGCAACGTCCGGCTGGATTATGAGGCCGTGAACCCGCTGGCGTTTATGGAACCGACGTCACCGCATATTATCAGCGCGGTAGAGCAGCGGCCTATCTCCCTGTCGACGTTGTCCGCAGGGCTGCGGGCATTAGAAACGCAGGCAGACTGGCTGCTGGTTGAGGGCGCAGGCGGGTGGTTTACGCCGCTGTCGGCGCAGGATACGTTGGCCGACTGGGTGATACGGGAACAGCTTCCCGTGATTTTGGTGGTGGGCATCAAGCTGGGGTGTATCAACCACGCGATGCTAACCGCCCATGCGATTCAGCATGCGGGTCTGCACCTTGGCGGCTGGATTGCTAACGACATCACACCGCCTGGAAAATGGCATCAGCCATATCTGCAAACACTTCAACAGCGCCTGCCTGCGCCAATACTGGGCGAAATTCCTTACTTATCGGATCTTCAGCGGCATGATCTGGGGCAATATATCGATATTGGGTTATTGGCCTATCCGTAGACATCTTGGTAAGAAAATCGCATCTACTCTCATATTTCTTAGACGCTATTTTTGCCAATTTCGCCGCCACGGTGGCGAAATTGGGGGTAAATGTTTAAACTTAGTTTATGATAATAATGTCAGGCATTATTATATTAACACTTATACTTGTTCTTGATATAAATTCCATGATAACTAATTATAAATAAAAAGCAAAATAATATTTTATCTAAGATGTTTATTTTGATATTTCCATCTATATTAATTAATAGCTTTGTTTTTAAATATCGAATTATTTTCCTAGATTCTATATATAACAAGGTGTTGCGCTTTGTCATTCTATTAATGCGAATCTTATTTTTATTAGAAAATGTAATTTTTGTGCTTTAATAAAAATATAGCGCTTTAGCTATTGGTAAGTTTATGTTTTATAGGTTTTTATTAACTTTCTTATCTATAAGGGAATGCTATGGCTTACGCACAATGGGTAGAAATAAGAATATATTCTGAGAATATGACATTAACAGTAAAAAATGTAGTCCAGAGTTGGGGAAGTTTTATAAAAAGGTGATAAAGATGATGAAATATCAAAAGATAAGATTGAGGGGTTAAAAATAGATTATGACTCCAATGTGACCATTTGTTCGTGCGGTCGTTCAAATTCTTGGTCTGGAACTGAAGGGAGTTTCGAACTATACGATGGCAGTGTGCTAGTCGGGAAATATTATTGGGATTGTCCATGGGGTTCTAAAGATAATAAATCAGATTGGACGGCAGAAAAAAATAAGAACTATGAGACGTCAATAGACGGGGCAACCTGGATTCAGGTGCTATAGGGAATGTTTATCTTACCTGCATCAAAGTAAGTTAATTAAAAACATCTATCAGTTACTGACCATCTTTCCACTGAAACTATGTTAAGGCAGGGTTTAAAATGGAAAATAGCAAGTCTTTTAATAACCCTCTGATTGGGGTTAGGATTGGTTCAACGATATCAGGTAATGAAGGGAGGTTTAGTCCCTCTATTATTATTGAAAATATCACCCGCATGATTCCAGAAAAAGAAGTTGTAAAATCTATGACGGGGAAAAGTTTATATGTCTATACGGATGAACTTAATCAGGGGTCTTTAGGCGTCGCTGGGGGCTATGGCGTTTCTGGGGTATCGAAACTGACATCTTCTCTCTCCACCTATGTTGGTAATGCGACTGCATCAAGTAGTAAATCGATTAATGTTAATTATAACGTTACGATGCTCTCGGGGATGGAATATATTGATTTTGACGACCTCAAAGCCGAAGATATTATAAATTCATTAAAATCAGGTCCAAAACATCTTGCTCTGGATGTATTGAATAAATTCAATGCGGTTAGAGGGCAGCTTGGTGGTGTGAAGTCGATCCCTGATTACGTGAAAAACAGTCAGTCTGATAGTGCTGATGTCCTGATGTTGGAGTGGGTTAATTCTTTACAGAAATTTGTAAAGCAATATGGTGATGGAGTTGTAGTGGGCGTCATTTGGGGAGGATTAGGTACGGTCTCAATGAGTATGTCCAGCTCAGAAGAAATGAGTGATTGGAAGTATGGTGGGAACGCCGATTTTTCTTATTCTGACGTAGGCACGGCGGTATCTGTTAAAGCTACTTATGATGGCGGTAATTCAAAAAGTGAGTCAAAAGTTAATGTTGGCTGTACTTCTTGGTCTAGTGGTGGTTGTGTCGCTGATCAGGTGGATGAGTGGTTTAAGGTTGTCGAAAACAAAGCTTTCACCGAAATTGCAGAGATTAAACTATTAGAAAAAGCACCGACAATAAACACCGTTGCTCCTCCGCCTGTTATTCCAGATTTTCAAAAACCGGAAAGCGATCCTGAAGTGACCGATGAAGTAAAAAAATAGAAAACCTGGACGATCTTGACACGTTTTCTGTCGCATCGGGTTATGAGAAAGCTAAAGAGGTTGATAAGAATTTGACGCTGGATGAGTTTATTAAAAAAGCGAATGAAAGCGCTGATGCTAAAAATGTTGAAGAGTTAAAAGAAGATGTAAAAAATAACGATGTAGATGTTTTACACCCGGTTAATAAAAGCATCAAGGTTTTGGCTGAAATGGCAGTTGTCCTGGATGAAAATATGTCAGAACTTAGCGATGATGACTTTTTCTTGAAAGATAAAGTCGATTCGTCACTCGAAGGGGATTACACCGTCCTTGGTGCCTGGATCGCTAACTGGTCAGATATTTTTCCCTGGATGTCTACGGGATATCTCAATGAAATCTCGAATACTTTAATGGCACAAGAACTGCTGAAAAACAATGCATGATTCAGGATTTATTAGCATTAAGTAATCTTTATTATGCCCTGGAGTCCTGCAAAATCGATCTTGCATTCTGTAAAATAAAGTCTGCTTTACAAATTGCAAACTCATTCGGTCAAAGTTTGAGTTACCTTAAGTCTGTATTAGATAAAGATGATGCAATAGAAAAACGTTCAAAATGCTGAGCGATGAAGCGAAAATTATTTACAAAAAATGGAATGATATAAAATTTTTGCGTAGCGCAGAGTTAGGGCTGGGGCTTTTATCAAAAGCGATAACTCCATTACTGATCAGGTGTTGCGTGTAGAGTCACACCCTTACAGGCAGGTTATTTATAAAGCAGATTACTGCTCATACGGTACGGGAAATTACAGTGCGTTTAGTGCTTTTCTGAAACTGTTGCCGCTCATTGGTGTTGATGGCGAAATTTATGCATTCGGGCCATCATCCATGCTTTTAAGGAGTGTGAAAGAGGGGGAGATTACTTTCACTAAAGGTGGAGTATCCGCAATGCGTTTCCAGATAAATGCAGATGAAAAAGTGTTGGAAAATAGTTATGCCAAGCTCATACCTCTTCCTTTCACTGCGGCTGATAATGTCCGCTGGCGTGGACAGGGGTTTAGCACAAATCTGTCAGCGATTAGCACTGTCAACGAACATTTAGATAAGATAATAAAGGAATTGGGAGAACTAAATGTTTGTACGTTTAGTAGCGAAGGGTGGGATAAAGACTGGAATTATACGAAATCATATAATCTTCGTGCATTGAAAACACAGTACGTTGGTTTGGTTGAAGAAGTTAAGAATGTATTTGGTCATTAATGTCATTTCTAGCATACTCGATTCAGAAATAGAGAAAAACGCGTTTTGAGCATTGATACATTCAGAAAAACAATGCTTACGCATCATTTTATGCTGTGACCTCATGATACATTGTACGATATGTTCGCTGGCTTCCTCTGTGCTTGCCCTATCATTGGGTTTGCCTTAGAAAGTCAGCGTTTTTTGTTTCTAAACTGATAGCGTTAGTACGACATGTTGCTATCAACAAACAGATGCCTGTCAATACATCATTTCTTGTAAAAGAGGATGATCGAATTTTTTCCTTAAAGTAGGTATCGATCAATAGATAAAACCTTCTTGAATTTTCCTCTAACTCCCCGTCATACCTGAATTGTTGCGATGCTGTCCTCTGCCGTTTTTAGTCTTTTTCCGTCTAATACTTATGCGATAAATCACAGAAAGAGTGTGAAGAAAATCCATATCAGAGGGAATCACGAATGAAGTGGGTATTTCTCTAACTCAGTGCTGATGCGGGGTTGTGGGAGTTATCCACCATTTCTGTGGATAACTATGTGTATTATGGATAGACAACGTGTCCTAACCGAGAGCTGGCGCGGGTTGTCGCCAGGTTGGCGCTATTCTCCACGGTTTTGCTAATCTATTTATTATCATATGCTTAAGTAAAATCAAGCGTCTTAAGCAGCAATGGTGCGTAGTTGCATAAATTAACGTCACCACGTGTCCCTGCATGTTACATTTTTACCAAATCTGGGGATAAATCATGATGATTTTATCTGGTAGATTGAAGATGGATGTGCTAGCAAATTCAGTTGTTGATTAATCATCCAATCCAGCGATAATTTTCTTGATGCTGTTTTTATATCCAGTATCATTGCGGTGGCGAATTTCGCAATTGGCATTCAGAATAAAGCTCGTATGTCACACGCGTCAGCGTGGTCGCTGTCGTATGATAACGGTGCGACAAGGGATGCCGATGACGGCCTACAGCCGTGCCTGAAATCGTCAGTCTGTGTCCTTTACCTGCCTCCGAGCATCCACCCACGAACATCGCATTGCGCGATGCGTAATAACGATAAGTAGCGTGCTTAACGATGAGTAAAGTATTTACACTGAATTCTGACTTTAAACCGGCAGGCGATCAGCCTGAGGCCATTCGTCGTTTAAAAGAGGGCCTGGAAGACGGGTTAGCGCACCAAACGCTGCTCGGGGTAACCGGTTCAGGTAAGACATTCACGATCGCCAACGTGATAGCCGACCTTAATCGGCCGACGATGATGCTGGCGCCAAATAAAACGCTGGCGGCTCAGCTGTACGGCGAAATGAAAGAATTCTTTCCTGATAATGCCGTCGAATACTTCGTTTCGTACTACGACTATTATCAGCCGGAAGCCTACGTCCCGAGTTCGGACACCTTCATTGAAAAAGATGCATCGGTTAACGAACATATCGAACAGATGCGTCTTTCCGCGACAAAAGCGCTGTTGGAGCGGCGCGATGTGATCGTCGTGGCTTCGGTGTCTGCTATCTATGGTCTGGGCGATCCCGACCTCTATCTGAAAATGATGCTGCACCTGACGCAGGGGATGCTGATTGACCAGCGTGCTATTTTGCGGCGTCTGGCTGAGCTGCAATATTCCCGCAACGATCAGGCATTTCAGCGCGGTACGTTTCGCGTGCGCGGTGAGGTGATCGATATCTTCCCTGCGGAATCTGACGAAATTGCGCTGCGTGTTGAACTGTTTGATGAAGAAGTGGAACGATTGTCGCTGTTTGACCCGCTGACGGGTCATGTCCTCCAGACGGTGCCGCGCTATACCATCTATCCCAAAACGCACTACGTCACGCCGCGTGAGCGTATTTTGCAGGCAATGGAAGACATCAAGGTTGAACTGGCTGACCGTAAAAAAGTGCTACTTACCAATGACAAACTGGTGGAAGAGCAGCGGCTGAGTCAGCGCACGCAGTTTGATCTGGAGATGATGAACGAGCTGGGCTATTGCTCCGGGATCGAAAATTACTCACGCTATCTTTCCGGCCGTGGCCCTGGCGAACCGCCGCCGACGCTGTTTGACTATTTGCCAGCGGACGGGCTGCTGGTCATTGATGAATCCCACGTTACCGTGCCCCAGATCGGTGGAATGTATCGCGGTGACCGCGCGCGTAAAGAGACGCTGGTCGAATACGGTTTCCGGCTGCCTTCGGCGCTGGATAACCGTCCGATGAAATTTGAAGAGTTTGAAGCGCTGGCGCCGCAGACGATCTATGTCTCCGCGACGCCAGGTAACTATGAGCTGGAAAAATCGGGCGGTGAAGTGATCGATCAGGTGGTGCGTCCCACCGGGTTGCTCGATCCGATCATCGAAGTGCGGCCTGTGGCGACGCAAGTGGACGACCTGCTTTCCGAGATTCGCCAGCGTGCAGCGGTTAACGAACGTGTATTGGTCACTACGCTGACCAAGCGAATGGCGGAAGACCTGACGGAATATCTGGAAGAACACGGCGAGCGGGTGCGTTATCTGCACTCGGATATCGATACCGTTGAACGTGTCGAAATCATCCGTGATTTGCGCCTTGGCGAGTTTGACGTGCTGGTGGGTATCAACCTGTTGCGTGAAGGGCTGGATATGCCTGAAGTGTCGCTGGTGGCGATTCTGGATGCGGATAAAGAGGGCTTCCTGCGCTCCGAGCGTTCTCTGATTCAGACGATTGGTCGTGCCGCGCGTAACCTGCGCGGGAAGGCGATTCTGTACGGCGACAAGATTACGCCATCCATGGCGAAGGCGATTGGCGAAACGGAACGCCGTCGTGAGAAGCAGGAGGCGTACAACACCGAACACGGGATTGTGCCGCAGGGGCTCAATAAGAAAATTTCCGATATTCTGCAATTGGGTCAACCCACGAACAGAGGCAAAGGGCGAGGCAACCGTAAAGCGGCAGAACCGGCTGCACGTTATGAGTTTATGACGCCGAAAGCGCTGGAGCTGAAAATCCGCGAGCTGGAAAGCAAAATGCTGACGCATGCGCAGAATCTTGAGTTCGAAGAAGCTGCCGCCTTGCGCGATGAGTTACAGGCACTGCGCGCACAATTTATCGCTGCATCCTAACGATGCAAGCACTCACTGAGGATCAATGATGGACCCTATTATACCGGGTGTTGAGGTGCTGTTTGTGGCAGGTTTCGGGCCTATCGTGAAATCGCTGTCTGCCAGCCATGCGCTCTATGTTGATACGCTGAAGTTGCCTCTCAAGCCTGTCGCGGAAGGGAGCGACTATCTGGTGAGCGATGAAATAGATGGCGTGAAACACTTCGCCCTGTGGCCATTGTCACAGGCCAGCGAGTCCTGTTTCGGGCACGGGAACTGGCCTGCAGATCTGCCTGAACCGCAAAGCTGGCTGGAATTTGAAGTGGCAGACATGGCGGATGCGACCCGTACGCTACAAGCGCAAGGCTATGCGCTGCTGGTGGAAAACCGCCTTGAACCCTGGGGACAGCAGGTCACGCGTTTCCTGAGTCCCGAAGGCATTTTGATTGGCGTGACTTATACGCCGTGGTTGCGGGATTGAGAACCCAGCAGCTGTAGCGCACGATCGATAGCCTGGCGCAGTAGCTCACGGTCATGATGGTGAGGCACATCTGCTGCAGCCAGTTCTTGCTGCACGATCAGGCGGTCGCCGATCTGACTGACATCGACTTTCGGGCCGACGATCGCCACATCTACCACCGATTTACCCACTTTGTGTTCAATCCAGGACAGTTTCTCCGCCAGCGTCAGGCGGGCGGCGGGGTTACTCTGCTCGCTGCCCAGATTGCCGATGTACACCATGGGGGCGGGCGTGCGGCGGAGCGCCTGTGTCAAATCGTCCAGCAGCAGCAGCGGCATCAGGCTAGTCAGAAAACTGCCGGGGCCAATCAAAATCAGGTCGGCTTTGGCGATGGCATCAATCGCCTCGCGCGTGGCCTGTACCGTCGGGTACAGCATCAAATCTTGCGGTAAAGCCGCCAGTTGATCGATCTCGACTTCGCCATAAACGGGGTTGCCCTGTTCATCAATCGCCATTAAATCGACCGGATGCTCGGACATCGGAATTAAAAAAGCATCCACTTTGAGCAGGTTGCGAATCAGGTTGATGGCTTCCAGCGGCCGCACGCTCAGGTGATCGAGCGCTTTCAGCATCAGATTCCCCAGATTGTGTCCGGCAAGTTCACCGTTACCGTTAAACCGGTACTCAAACATCGCAGACGCCACGCTGGGCGTAGTGATCAGTTGATTCAGGCAGTTGCGGGTATCGCCCCAGGCAATACCGCCTTCGGAACGACGGATACGGCCAGTAGAACCGCCGTTATCCGTCGTCGTGACAATGCCGGTTAGCCGTGAACCCAGGGACGAAAGTGAAGACATCACACGACCTAAGCCGTGCCCGCCTCCTAGTGCGACAACCCTGTCGAGGTCGGCCAACGTGCGATTGCGCATAGAAAACCTTATGAATGAGCCAGAGGAATATGAACTACATATGACGATCGTCGCTAAGGTAGCTGATTTCAGCGTAAAACGCGAAAAATCCTCACGCAGGCATGACCTGAGACAATTTCTATCGCGTATTTTTCCGTATGCTGTGCATCATAAGATATTGAAAATTCGCTATATATTTATTTATATATCGATTTTGAGAGTGGTTGACTACGCGTTTTCGCAGTAGACTGCTCAATGAAATCACGATTCTTTATCGGCTGTTTCGTCGTTGTCTAACGGATAACTGAGTGGAATCAAACTCCTAGCCTTGGTGCCTAAGTGATGCGCGTAGTGCGCGTGATACGGTGCCCTGGCCGTGGCCTTCGCGGTCACCAGGGTGCGAGGTAGAAATGCCCGCATCTCCCGTATTTGGAAAGGTGTTTATGGTGAGTCAACTGACTGATGCGTTTGCGCGCAAGTTCTACTATTTGCGTCTGTCTATCACAGACGTCTGCAATTTTCGTTGTACCTACTGTCTGCCGGATGGTTATCAGGCCAATGGCACCAATCCGCATCGCTTTTTGTCACTCGATGAGATTCGTCGCGTCAGCCGCGCTTTTGCCGAATTGGGGACGGAAAAAGTCCGCCTTACTGGCGGTGAACCGTCTCTGCGCCGTGACTTTGTCGATATTATCGCTGCCATCCGCGAAAACCCTGCTATTCGTACGCTGGCGGTGACCACTAACGGCTACCGTTTGGCACGCGACGTTGCTGAATGGAGAGAGGCAGGGTTAACGGCGCTGAATGTGAGCGTGGACAGCCTGGATGCACGTCAGTTTCATGCGATTACCGGGCAGGATAAATTCCGGCAGGTGATGGACGGCATTGATGCCGCATTTGACTGCGGCTTTGCCAAGGTTAAAGTCAACACCGTGCTAATGCGCGATGTGAACGCGGGTAGCCTGCAGACCTTTCTCGACTGGATTAAACACCGCCCGATTCAACTACGCTTTATTGAACTGATGGAAACCGGAGAAGGGGGCGAACTGTTTCGCCGCCACCACGTTTCCGGCGAGGTGATTCGCCAGCAACTGTTGCAGCAAGGCTGGCAACAGCAGCAACGCGCACGCAGCGACGGCCCGGCGCAGGTCTTTTGCCACCCAGACTATCAGGGGGAAATCGGGCTGATTATGCCGTATGAGAAAGATTTTTGCCTGAGCTGTAACCGTCTTCGTGTGTCTGCTATCGGTAACCTGCATCTGTGCCTCTTTGGCGAACAGGGTATTCCACTGCGCGATTTACTGGCCGACGATCGCCATCTCGATGATTTGAAAATGCGTATCTCGGGCGGGCTGTCGGCGAAAAAGCAGACCCACTTCCTGCATGAAGGGAATAGCGGCATCACGCAAAACCTGTCATTTATCGGCGGTTAATCCGCGGCATCACTGATTTTTAAAGGAGCCTGGCATGAGCAAAGTCAGCAGCGAATTTGTTTCTCTCAACCTTGCGGTTATGACCGTATCTGAGCGCCGTACGGCGGAAGATGACACCTCCGGCGACTATCTGCGCGAAGCGGCGCAGTCTGCGGGGCATCGCATCGTCGATAGCGCCATTGTGAAAGAGAACCTGTACCAGATCCGGGCACAGATTTCGGCGTGGATTGCCAGTGACAACGTGCAAGGCATTTTGATTAATGGCGGAACGGGCTTTACCGCAGGGGATGTGGTGCCTGAAGCCATTGGCGTCTTGTTCGATCGGGAAATTGAAGGCTTCGGCGAACTGTTCCGTATGGTGTCGTATGAAGATATCGGTACGGCGACGCTGCAATCCCGTGCGCTTGCCGGTCTGGCTAACCAGACGGTGATTTTCGCGATGCCGGGTTCGACTCGCGCCTGTCGCACCGCATGGGAACGCATCATTCAGGAACAGCTGGATGCGCGCCAGAAGCCGTGCAATTTCTACCCGCACGTGAAAAAATCCTCTTAACGATAAGCCTTATTCACTATGTCATCATCTAAGCCACAATTGACCCACATTAACGCCGCTGGCGAAGCCGCAATGGTGGATGTTTCCGCCAAAGCAGAAACCGTGCGCGAAGCCCGCGCGGAAGCCTTTGTTGAAATGGCACCGCAGACGCTGGCGATGATTATTGCCGGCAGCCATCACAAGGGCGATGTGTTCGCCACCGCACGCATCGCTGGCATTCAGGCCGCGAAACGCACCTGGGAACTGATCCCGCTTTGTCACCCGCTGCTGCTGAGCAAGGTGGCTGTCGAGCTGGAAGCGCAGCCGGAACACAATCGGGTACGCATTGAATCTGTGTGTCGTCTGACGGGTAAAACCGGCGTAGAGATGGAAGCGCTGACGGCAGCCTCTGTCGCCGCGCTGACGATCTATGACATGTGCAAGGCTGTGCAGAAAGATATGGTCATTGGCCCGGTGCGTCTGCTGGCGAAAAGCGGCGGCAAATCCGGCGATTTTACGGCGGAGGGCGCATGATTAAGGTGCTGTTTTTTGCACAAGTTCGTGAATTGATCGAAACGGACAGCCTGTCTCTGCCTGCTGAGTATGCCACCGTAGAGGACGTGCGACAGGCGTTGTGCCAGCGTGGCACACGCTGGGCGCTGGCGCTGGAATCGGGCAAGCTGCTGGCCGCGGTCAATCAGTCGCTGGTTGAGCTGACTCACCCGCTACAGGACGGTGATGAAGTGGCGTTTTTCCCACCGGTAACAGGGGGCTGATCGTGACAGAAACGCGTATTCGGGTCGGTGAAGAGAACTTCAACGTAGGGGATGAATATCAGTGGCTGGCGCAGTGTGATGAAGACGGCGCGGTGGTGACGTTCACCGGTAAGGTGCGTAATCACAATCTGGCGAAAGACGTCAGCGCCTTGACGCTGGAACATTACCCCGGTATGACGGAAAAAGCGCTGGCAGAGATTGTCGATCTGGCCCGCGAGCGCTGGGAACTGCCACGAGTGAGCGTGATTCATCGGGTGGGTGCACTCTATCCGGGCGATGAAATTGTGTTCGTTGGCGTCAGTGCCGCCCACCGCAGCGCGGCGTTTGATGCTGCCCAATTTATTATGGATTACCTGAAAACCCGCGCGCCGTTCT
The DNA here is from genome assembly GCA_021907015.1 of Pectobacterium sp. PL152. Classification (GTDB taxonomy): domain Bacteria; phylum Pseudomonadota; class Gammaproteobacteria; order Enterobacterales; family Enterobacteriaceae; genus Pectobacterium. The sequence continues at coordinate 4,421,923 of CP091064.1, forward strand.
GGAAGCGCGAAGCGACGCCGGAAGGCGAACGCTGGGTGGAATCACGCGACAGCGATAAACAGGCCGCGCAGCGCTGGTAGTTCATTTCTGTGTTAGGATAAAAGGATGGCGGGGAGGGCGTTTCCGTCTCGTTCCCCCAAACAGGCGGTTCGCGCCGTGTTAATCAGATAACTTTTATGCAAAGGTAACATCATGGACAGATATCCACGCTCGGGTTCAATCGTTGAGCGCTCGCAGTCGGGTCTCCAGGCCTATATGGCACAGGTTTATGGCTGGATGACCTGCGGCCTGCTGCTGACGGCGTTCGTATCCTGGTATGCGGCGAATACGCCTGCCGTACTGAATTTTGTATTCTCCAGCCAGATCACCTTCTTCGGACTGATCATTGCTCAATTGGGGCTGGTCTTTGTGATTTCCGGCATGGTACAGCGCCTGAGCGGTACGGTCGCCACGTCGCTGTTTATGCTCTATTCGGCGCTGACGGGGCTGACGCTCTCCAGCATTTTCATCATGTACTCCGGTGAGTCCATCGCCAGCACCTTTGTCATTACGGCGGGGATGTTCGGCGCGATGAGCCTGTACGGCTACACCACGAAGCGTGATTTGAGCGGCTTCGGCAGCATGCTGTTCATGGCGCTGATCGGGATTGTGCTGGCTTCGCTGGTCAATCTGTGGCTGAAGAGTGAAGCGCTGATGTGGGCAGTCACCTATATTGGCGTGGTGGTGTTTGTCGGGCTAACCGCGTATGACACCCAGAAGTTGAAAAACATCGGCGAGCAACTGTCCGTTGATGACAAAGACAGCTTCCGCAAATACTCTATTGTAGGCGCGTTGACCCTGTACCTCGACTTTATCAACCTGTTCCTGATGCTGCTGCGTATTTTTGGTAACCGTCGTTAATTCTTGCTTACCTATCTGGCGCGGTTGTCCCCCGCGCCAGATATTTCCCTACCGAGTATTCCCTCTTACTTCTACGCGATATTCCGTCGGAAAATGGCATAGGCCGCCGAGCCGGTGGTTAGCGTGATGATAAACAGCGGCCACAGGCTGTCCCAAATAATGCTGAAATCCGCGTCCTTAAGGTAAATCTGCTTCGTTATATCGGTGAAGTGGCGAATCGGGTTAATCCAGGTGATGTGCTGCAACCAGACAGGCATGTTCTCAACCGGCGACACATAGCCGGAAAGCAGAATCGCGGGCATCAGGAAGACGAACACGCCGATGAACGCCTGCTGCTGTGTTGAGCATAGCGAAGAAATCAGCAGACCGAAGCCCACCAGCGACAGGCCATAGATCAACATCGTGGTGTAAAACAGCAGTAGCGATCCGGCGAAGGGGATATGGTAAATCAGGATGCCCGCCAGCAGCACGATCGTGGCCTGAAACGTGGCGACAATCAGCGCAGGTACGGCTTTACCGATGAAGATCTGACTGGTGGACAGCGGCGAAACCAGCAGTTGTTCCAGCGTGCCTTGTTCCCGCTCGCGTGCCACGGAAAGCGCCGTAACAATCAGTACACCGATCGTCGCGATCATGGCAATCAGCGACGGCACCACAAACCATTTATAGTTCAGATTGGGGTTATACCAGTGGCGGACCACCAGCTCGCTGTTGTTTGGATTGGAAGTGCTCTGATTCGCGCCGTTTTGAGCAGGTCTGGCCGCCAGCAATGCCAGTTGATAATCGCGCACGATGTGCTGTACATCGTTGGCGGCGATCTGCGCGCTGTTAGAGCGTCTGCCGTCGAGAATAAGCTGAAGCGACGTGCTGTTCCCGCCGGCGATATCGCGCGAAAACTGCGGCGGGAAGCGCAGGATGAGAAGCGCACGCTGATTATCCAGCGTCGGGGCCACGTCCTGCGGGCTATGTAGCATCAACACATGAGAAAAGGACTTCGCCTTGGCAAAGCGCTGCGTCAACTCTATCGCATGGGGGCCGTTATCTTCGCTGTAAATGGCAATGGTCGCGTTGGTCACGTCGAGCGTCGCGGCGAAAGGAAACAGGGAAACCTGAAGGATAACGGGCAACACCAGAATCGATCGCGTTTGCGGATCGCGTAGCAGCGATTGCAGTTCCTTAATAATCAACGTCCACAGACGATGCAGCATAGTCGCTCCCTAATCCAGCCTGCGCCGGGTTTGCCAGGCCGTCAGGCCAATAAAGACCATCGCCGAGAGAATGAGAAACAGCAGGTTAGTCATCAGCACCGTACCGATATTCCCCGCGAGAAACAGCGTTTGCAGCGTGCTGACGAAATAGCGCGCCGGGATGATGTATGACACGCCGCGGACGAATTCCGGCATGCTGTCGATTTCAAAAATAAAGCCGGACAGCATGATGGCAGGCAGAAATGCCGCATTTAGCGCCACCATGGCGGCGTTGAACTGGTTGCGGGTGAGGGTGGAGATGAGCAGACCCATGCCCAGCGTGCTGGCAAGGAACAGACTGCTGATAATAAATAGCAAAATCAGCGAGCCGCGATAGGGCACCTGCATGATAAACGTTGAGACCAGAATACATAGCGTCATGGCGATCATCCCGAGAAAGTAATACGGGATGAGTTTGGACAGCAGCAGTTCGGTACGGGTGACCTGCGTCGAGAGCAGGGCTTCCATTGTCCCGCGCTCCCACTCGCGGGCGATGACCAGCGAGGTGAGGATGGCGCCAATCACCGTCATAATGATGGTAATCGCGCCGGGGATGATGAAATGTTGACTGATGGCGGCCGGGTTAAACCAGTAGCGCGACTGCACCTCAATAAGCTGCTCGAACGTCTCGCCGCGATCTTCCGCCCGCTGTTGTTGCCACAGCAGCCAAATGCCTTCCGCGTATCCCTGCACGAAATTCGCCGTGTTGGGTTCGCTGCCGTCGGTGATGACCTGGATCGGGGCGCGATCGCCCGGCCGTGCCAGCCGTTCGGCAAAGTCAGTGGGGATGACGATCAGGCCGCGAATGCTGCCTGCCTGCATCTGCTGAATCAGGTACTGACGATTATTGCTGATGGTCGGCTCGATAAACGGTGATGCCGCAAAGGTATTCGCCAGATCGCGCGCGTCCTCACTTTGCTGTTCCATCAGGATACCGACGTGCAGGCGACTGGAATCCAGATTAATGCCGTAGCCGAAGATAAACAGCAGCAACAGCGGAATCACGAAGGCGATCAGCCCGCTGCTGGGGTCGCGCACGATTTGGCGGGTTTCTTTTAGGCACAGCGCCCGCAGGCGACGCCTAGAGAAATGCGTGCTGCCGTGCTGGTTCGTGTTGTCCGGCTCAACATTATTCTGTTCAACCATGTTCCGCCTCCCCATCGTATGCCTGAATCAGCGCGATAAACGCTTCTTCCATCGTTGGTGATGGCGTCTCTGCGCTGGCTGCCTGCTGTTTCAGTTCGTCCGGTGTGCCGCTGGCGATCAGCTTACCGCGATACACCAGCCCGATGCGGTCGCAATATTCCGCTTCGTCCATAAAGTGTGTGGTAACCATCACCGTGACGCCGCGGTTAACCATACCGTTGATATGTATCCAGAATTCGCGTCGGGTCAGCGGATCGACGCCGGAGGTCGGTTCGTCGAGAAACAGAATATCGGGTTCATGCATCAGCGCACAGGCCAGCGCCAGCCGCTGCTTAAAGCCCAGTGGCAGAGCGTCCGGCGTTTGGCGATAAATCGGCTGAAAGTTAAAGGCATCGCTCATGCCGGCCATTTTATCGCGCTGCGCCTTGCCTTTGAGCCCATAAACGCCGGAGAAAAAGCGCAGGTTTTGTTCGACGGTCAGGTTGCCGTAGAGCGAGAACTTTTGCGCCATGTATCCCAAATGCTGGCGGGCTTTGCCGGAACTGATTTTCAGATCCATATCGAGCACCAGCGCTTTGCCGTCAGTCGGCACCAGCAGGCCGCACATCATCTTGAAAGTGGTTGATTTACCTGCTCCGTTCGGGCCGAGCAGGCCGAAAATCTCTCCCCGTTTTACCTGAAAACTGACGTGATCGGTGGCGGCGAAATCACCAAATTTTTTCGTCAGCGCCTGAGCTTCAATGACCGTTTCGCCTCCGCTGACGTCAATCTGCGGCATGATGCTCGCCAGCGACGAATCACTGGCTGGGCCGCCACCCAGCAGATCGATAAAGGCATCCTCAAAGCGCGGAGCGGTGTCGTGCAGGCAGCCTGCTTCCAGATGCAGGGCGGAGAGCAGCGATGCCCGATCCGCATCGGGCTTGAGTATCAGTCTGACGTATTGCCCCTGAATCACGCCGTCGCTGACCTGTGGCAAACGCAGCGCTTCCTGCAACACATCCCGATGTCGACGATCGCCAGTATCAATCAGAATGCAGCGTCCCGCCATGCGTGCAGTCAGATCGCGCGGCGCGCCGCGATACAGCAGTTCGCCTTCGTTCAGTAGCAACACATCCCGACACTGTTCCGCCTCATCGAGATACGACGTACTCCATAGAATCAACATGCCGTCGTCAGCCAGTTCGTGCACCATGTGCCACAGTTCACGGCGAGAAATGGGGTCGACGCCGACGCCCGGTTCATCCAACAGCAGTACCTTAGGCTGCCCGAGCAGCGTACAGGCCAGCCCCAGTTTCTGTTTCATGCCGCCGGAGAGTTTGCTTGCCAGCCTGTCGGTAAAACGGGTCAGGTCGGTAAATGACAGCAGGCGCTCGAAAGTGTCTTTGCGTACCTCGCCGGTGATACCGCGCAAGTCGGCATACAGCGTCAGGTTTTCCATCACCGTCAGATCTTCATACAGGCCGAACTTTTGTGGCATGTAGCCCAAAATGGCATGGAGCTGGCGATCGTCTTTGATGGGATCCAGATTTGCCACGCGCAGCGTACCGTGGCTGGGTGTTAATAATCCCGCCAGCATGCGTAGCAGGGTGGTTTTACCCGCACCGTCTGGGCCAACCAGTCCGGTCACGGCGCCGCTGCGTATCTCGGCAGTAAGGCTGGCGAGCGCGGGCTTTTCCTGCCCGGCAAAGCGTTTTTCCAGCCCACCCAACGCGATCTGTGCGGGAGAATTAGTCATGACGAACGGGCTCGTGCGTACGGTTGGCCTCCTCCGTGCGCGCATCTTCAACGCGTAGCGTGACGGGCATCCCTTGCCGTAAACCGTCATCAGGATCGTTAACGACAATGCGCAGGCGATAAACTAAATCGGTGCGGAGATCTTCGGTTTCGACGCTTTTCGGCGTGAATTCGGCGCTTGGCGAGACAAAACCGACTTTGCCGCGATAGGGCTGATTGGGGCGGCCATCGGTGTAAATCAGTATGTGGCTACCGGGCACGACGCGACCGAGATCTTTCTCGCTCACGTAGGCGCGTACCCAAACCGGTCGCGTCAGGGAGAGGGTGAAAACGGTACTGCCCGCCGCCAGCATGCTGCCTTTTTCGGCGGCACGGGTGAGGATCACGCCGGGAGAAGGGGCAACCAATTCGGCATCCTGTTTATCCAGTTCTGCCTGCGCCAGCCCAGCTTCGGCCTGGGCTACGGCCGCCTGCGCGGCGGCAATTTCCTGTGGCCGGTTACCGCGTTCGAACTGGCTTAGCTTATCTTTCGCGGCTTGTAGTGCCGCAAGCGCCTGATTGCGTGAGGTTTTGGCGTCGTCCAGCATATTGGCGGAAATGGCGCGCTTATCCCACAGCCTCTGCTGTCGCTGATAGAAACTGTTGGCGTAATCATAGGCTGCCTGACTCTGGACTACCTGAGAGCGCACCTGTGCGATCTCTTCCTGCCGGTAGCCTTCCTGCGCTAACTGGAGCTGTGCCTGTGCGCTGGCGAGGTTGGCCTGCGCCTGATGTTGTGCATTCTGATAAGGCGCGGCATCAAGCATTGCCAGCGGTTGTCCGGCCTGTACCGCATCGCCCTCATCAACGTTCAGCTCGGCCACTCTGCCACCGACGCGGAAAGCCAGATTGACGGTGCGGATGTCCACATTGCCGTAGAGCGTTAACGGTTTTTCCTGCTGTTGCTGGTGGTGATAAAAGCCATAGCCTGCACCGAGCAGGATAAGAACGAGGGCAGCGAACGCCAGTTTTCTCTTGTTCATCACGCATAGTTCCTTGTTTATCAAGAATAGCTCCTTGTTTATCAGCGGTGAGCTTGTCAACGGTAGCGATCCCGCATGCCGTTCAGAGAACGCGTCCTCTCTGAGTGCTGCAAGCTATTAATCATATGACGGGTTACAGGGGTTTATGGCGATTTATGGTGATCAAGTTCACAGAAATGCACGGCATCTGGCCGATGTTTTCGGGTCTCTCGCATGTCTCCGCCATAACAGTTTCATTTTGTTAAAAAACTGAAAAGAAATTGTCGCTATTGTAATTTATTTCATTGAATGATAATAATTGTTATTAGCAATTACATAGCGAGCTGGCGGCATTGATGCAGTGCATAGGGCGGAAAGTCCCTGTGTTCAATGCCTGAGCCGGTAATAACCCGCCAAGATGTTTCGCGTGCAGCGAAGCATTTTGGCGTTTTTTTGTCTGTGCCGAGGTGGTTGTTTTCAGATAAGCGCCCCGTCATAAGTAGTGATTTTTATTCACGGTCGGATACATAACCAAAGGGGAAGGACAGTGAACCAGATGCGCACTTTACTCGCATTGATGCCATGCGTGCTGATTGCTCCGGCGTATGCACAGGATGACACGACCAAAAAGGATGAGACGAGCGGTGATGAGATGGTGATTACCGCCTCACGCTCGAATATCCAGCAGCAGAAAGCGCCGCAGGTGGTCACGGTGATTACCAAAGAGCAAATCGAGCAGCAGATGCAGGTCACCTCCGACTCGTCACAAATTCTGAGCAATCTGCTGCCTTCGTTCTCCCCCAGCCGTCAGAAAATGAGCGGCAGCGGTGAAACCTTCCGTGGTCGTGCTGCATTGGTGATGATCGACGGTATCCCGCAATCCAATCCGCTGCGTCCGACTGGGCGTGAAATGCACACTATCGATTTTTCGATGGTGGAACGCATAGAAGTGATTCACGGCGCGAACGCCACCAATGGTATGGGGGCGACGGGTGGGGTAATCAACATCATTACTCGTCGGCCAGAAAACGGTTCGTTTAATCAACACGTCAATGTGCAAACCACGCTCCCGACAGAGAAGATTCGCGGTGAGACCGCCAGCTATAAAACCACCTATCGGGTCGATGGGCGTGAAGACTATGTCGATTACCTGTTCTCGATTGGCTATGAGAATCAGGGGCTGTATCTGGACGGCAACAATCGGCCTGTCGGTGTGGATAATACCCAGGGCGACACCATGGATTCCCGCTCTTACGACCTGTTAGCAAAAGTCGGCTACTGGCTGGATGACTATCAGCGCATTCAACTGAGCGTGAACCGCTATAACATTAAAAATGAGAATAACTATCTGAGCGTGGATGGTATCCGTAGCCAAGGGCTCCCGACGACGTCAGTACGGGGTACACCACGGGGTGAAGCACCCCATAACAGCATATGGACGACCGGCTTTACTTACGAAAATCATGATCTTGCAGGAATGAAACTGTCGGCTCTGCTTTTTAACCAGCGCTATGAAGCATTATTTGGTGCGACGAATTCATCTTCTTTTCAGGATACGTCGATTGCTCCAGACAAAACGCTTTACGATCAATCTCGCTCAGTAGCCAATAAGTACGGCACCAAGCTGGCGCTGACCAAGGACGATTTACTGGACGACACCCTGAAAGTCACGGTCGGTTTCGATACCCTGTACGATAAGGGTAAACAAGACCTCTACCTGACCAAGCGTACCTATGTACCGGAAACGGAATACACCAACTATTCCCCGTTTATTCAGGGTGAATATCAACTGTTGGATAACGTCACGCTGCACGCGGGAATTCGTCATGAAATCGCCAAGCTGAAGGTCGGCGACTATCAAACGCTGGCGTCTAACAATGGCGTGACAGTACAAGGCGGTAGCCCGAAATTTAATGAAACGCTGTATAACGCGGGTATCGTCTATGCGGCGACAGATTCGCTGAGTCTGTTTGCCAACTACTCGGAAGGGTTCGGTATGCCGGATGTGGGGCGTGCGTTGCGGACCATCAAACGTTCAGGCGTTAGTCTGAAAAACTTTGACGGCTTTAAGCCTATTGTGACGGATAACGTAGAGACAGGGTTCCGTTTTAAGCGGGATAAGTTTGATTTTGAAGCCAGCTATTATGAGTCCAAATCGAAACTGGGCGAAAACGTGGCGGAGAGTGGTGGCGTATTTTTGTCCGAACGCCAGCGCACACAGATTCGTGGTGTTGAAGTGACCGCGGGCTATCAGATCAACGAACAGCACAAGGTGAATGCTTCCTATGCGCACAGCGAAGGAAAATATGACGACAATAAAGATGGCAAAGTGGATAAAAAATTCAACGGCCTGAATATCGCGCCGGATCGTCTGATCACCAGTTGGTCGGCGAATTGGAACGATAAATGGAGCTCATTCGTGCAGGCGAATTATGCTTTTGGCCGTAGCTTTGATGATGCGGGTATGGCGTTTGACGGTTACCTGTTGATGGATGCTGCCGTGGGGTACAAGTTGCCATATGGTCGCCTCAATGTAGCAGTGGCGAACCTGCTGGATAAGCAGTACATCACCTACTATTCGCAGGCGGGGCTTGTTAACGATACGCGCTATTTCTCCGGCCGTGGTCGTACGGTGACGCTGGGTTATTCGATTGATTTCTAAGCTTAACCGATTGAATCACGGCATCAATTCGGCAACACGGCGGCGTTTTACGCTGGCCGTGTTGTTGTCTTTTCTGCTGGTGACACTGGCACAGGCAGCGGAGTCACCGCGCCAGATTCGGCATGCGCTGGGCGTGACCACCGTGGACGGGACGCCGCTACGTATCGTGACGCTGTTTCAGGGCGCGACTGACTCTGCCGTGGCGCTGGGAATCAAGCCAATTGGCGTGGTGGAATCATGGTCGGAGAAACCGATTTATCGCTACCTTCGCCCCGCATTACAAGGCGTGACGCTGGTCGGGCTGGAAACGCAGCCCAGTCTGGAAACCATCGCGCTACTCAAGCCCGATCTCATCGTGGCATCGACGTTTCGACATGAGAAAATCTACGGCCTGCTGTCGCAGATCGCACCGACGATTGCACTGGATAAGGTGTCTGAGTTTAAAGAGACCGTTCAAATGATGGGCGTGGCGCTGAACAGGGAAGATAAGGCACGCGAGATTTTATCCCACTGGAATCAGCGTGTGGATGCGCTGCGCGACCGTCTGAAAGCGCGATTCGGTGAACGCTGGCCGCTCAGTGTTTCCATTCTCGAATTCCGTGAAGATCACATGCGTACCTATTTGCCCGCCAGCTTTGCCGGTTCGGTGCTGTCGGAAATCGGCTTTGTCTGGTCACGTCCGGAAAGCTACACCGCAGGCGTGATGCAAAAGCTCACCAGCAAAGAGAGCATCCCAGTAGTGGATGCCGATCTGTTCTTTGTTTTGCTCCGTTCAGGCAAACCCGCCGTGGCGCAGAACTATCGGGACTGGCAAGCTCATCCGCTCTGGCAGCGGCTGCATGCGCCTCAGCAGCAACAGGTGTATCCGGTGGATAACGTGGCCTGGAGCCTGTCTGGCGGTATTGTGGGGGCGAACCAGATGCTGGAGGATATCGAACAGCAGTTTGCCGAGCCTGCGGGTAAAAAAAGCGATATCGCAAGGGAGAACTCGACGCGATGAGACAGAGCATCGTGACGGCAGCGGGTATCGCATTATTGCTGCTGAGTATGGTCGCCAGCCTGATGCTGGGGCAGACGACGATTTCATTTGGCGCCGTATACAACGCGCTGTTCCATTACGATTCAGAGCAGATCGATCAGATACTGGTGTTGACGACGCGCCTGTCGCGAACGGTGATTGCCATCGTCGTCGGTGCCAGCCTCGCCGTCGCCGGAGCCTTAATGCAGGCGTTGACGCGTAATCCGTTGGCTTCACCGGGGATATTCGGGATTAACGCGGGCGCCATGTTTGCTATCGTCCTGCTGTCTTCACTGTTTACCTTTTCCTCGCAGACCGCACTGGCATGGACGGCCTATTTGGGTGCCGCCGTTGCGGGCGTCATGGTGTATGTGCTGGGTACGCTCGGCAATGCGCGTTCCAGCCATTTACGCATTGTGCTGGCTGGTGCCGCGATTAGCGCACTGTTTATTTCGTTTACGCAGGCGCTACTGGTGATCAATCAAGACGGGCTGGATAGCATGCTGTTCTGGCTGGCCGGTTCGGTGTCTGGCCGCAGTCTGTCGATGCTGTTGCCCCTCCTGCCGTACTTTGTCATGGCGCTGTTCCTCACACTGCTGTTAGCGCGTCACCTGAATATTCTGGTGGCGGGTGACGAGATCGCCAAGGGGTTAGGACAGCGCACCGCACTGGTGCGTGCGTTGTCTGGGCTGTGTGTCATCGGGCTGGCGGGTGGCGCGGTGGCAATCGCCGGAAATATCGGTTTTGTCGGGCTGATTGTGCCGCATATTGTGCGTCGCGTGCTGTCTGCCGATCACCGCTGGCTGCTACCCGGCTGCGCTATTTTCGGTGCCACGCTGTTGCTGCTGGCTGATGTCGCCTCGCGTTTGCTGATCGTACCGCAGGAAGTGCCGGTTGGGGCGATGACGGCGCTGCTGGGCGCACCGTTCTTCATTTATCTGGCGAGAAAGGGGATGCGGCATGGGTAAGGTGTGGACCGTGCGCGTGGGGAAGGCTTCGCGCCAGATTGATTGCCGCACGTCTGCGGTGGCGGTGGCGCTCCTGCTGGTGCTGTTAGCCATTATGTTTCTCTCGCTGTCGCTCGGTGAGGTGGTGATGTCTCCTGCGCAGGTAACGTCGGCGCTGCTGGGAAAGGCAGACAGCGGCGTGCATTTTATCGTCAACGACCTGCGCTTGCCGCGTACGCTGCTGGCGCTGTTGGTGGGTGGCGCGTTGGCGATATCTGGCTTGATTCTGCAAAGCATTGTGCGCAATCCGCTGGCTTCGCCAGACATTCTGGGGATCACCAGCGGCGCCTCGGCGGCCGCGGTCTTCTTCCTCTCGTTTCTGGCGACGGCGATAAGTCAGCGTTGGCTTCCGCTCGCGGCGATGGGCGGTGCCTGGATAACGGCGATCGCGATTTATCTGTTGGCTTGGAAGCAGGGAGCCTCGCCGCTGCGGCTGGTGCTGGTTGGCGTTGGGCTGTCTGCCATCATGGGCGCGGCGGTGACGATGATGCTGGTGTTTAGCCCGATAGGTACCACGCTGACGGCCTATGTGTGGCTGACGGGCAGCATTTATGGCGCGCAGTGGCAGCATGTGTCTGAGCTGGCGGGGTGGCTGTTGATCGGCGCGCCGTTTCTGGTGGGGCTGGCGCGGCACGTTAACGTACATGAGTTGGATGACGCGCTGGCCTGCGGTGTCGGTCAGTCTGTCGGACGCATCCGGCTGGCGCTGCTGACGCTGAGCGTTGCGCTGGCAGGGGCAGCGATTGCCTATGCGGGCGCGATGGCGTTTGTTGGCCTGCTGGCTCCACATATCGCGAAAAAGCTGGCGAGCCGTTCATTTCCCGGTCTCGCCCTGGTGTCGGCGCTGACGGGGGGCTTATTGGTGATGGTGGCCGATTTGATTGGCCGCATGGCGTTCCTGCCATTGGATCTGCCGGCCGGTATTTTTATCTCCGTGCTCGGGACGCCTTTCTTTATCTATTTATTGCTTCGGCAACGTTATTGAGATTGCAAGATTATGCCAGAGAATGTGCAGCCAACACGTATCCCCCCAACTGACCGCGAAGCGATTGCCGGCCAGTCACTGACGCTGAGCTACGAAAAGCAGGTTGTGATCGATGCGCTGGATATCATGCTGCCAGCCCGGAAAATTTCGGTGCTGGTGGGCAGTAACGGCTGTGGTAAGAGCACGTTATTGAAGTCGTTTGCCCGCCTGCTGAAACCCACGAGCGGGACGATTATTGTCAACGGGGCGGATATCCATCGGCAATCTACCGTTGAGGTGGCGAAATCGCTGGCGATTCTTCCGCAAACGCCGACCGCGCCGGAAGGCCTGACGGTGTATCAACTGGTGAAGATGGGGCGCTACCCGCACCAGTCGTGGCTAAAGCAGTGGTCGACAACGGATGAGGACAAAGTGCTTCAGGCGCTGCGTAGCACTGGCGTGCTGGCATTAAAGGATCGCGCGGTGGATTCACTGTCCGGTGGACAGCGCCAGCGCGTATGGATCGCGATGACGCTGGCGCAGGATACCGATATCGTGCTGCTGGATGAACCGACGACCTATCTCGATCTGGCGCATCAGATGGAGGTGCTGGATTTGTTGCGGGAGTTGAACCTTCAGCAGCAGAAAACCATCGTCATGGTGTTGCATGATCTGAATCTGGCGTGTCGTTACGCGCATCACATGGTGGCCGTACACAATCGGACCGTATTTGCGCAGGGCGACCCGCGTGACATTCTCACGGAAGCCACGGTAAAAACGGTGTTTAACCTGAACTGTCGCATCATTGACGATCCGTTCTTCGGCACGCCGCTATGCATTCCATTTGGGCGTGAGGCGGCGGAGACTGTAGCTGATGTCCGCTAATCGCCTGACGGCACAGCAGTGGGCGATGCTCGCCGGCACGCTGCAATTAACGGATGCCTCACAGCGTGCAGGGCAGGATAGCTGTCCGAGCCGTAGGGTGTTGGATCCTGAGTATTGCCGCTGGCTGCTGGAAACGCTGACGCCGCCGCTGCTGTCGCCATCGATCAAGATTACCGCCTCGCTGCTGGCAAAGCGGATTGGGTTTCTCACCACGGCAGCCAGCCTGTACGCCATGTCAGTGTATAACAAAGGGCTGAACATGACGCTGGATAACAGCGTGCTGGAATTCGGACACGCTCACCTGTGGACGTCGACCATGCCGCTTTACGATCTGACGGTGTCCCAGCCTGAGCGGGAGCAACGGGATGCATGGCGCGATAGCCTGTTCGACACGCTGTTTGCTCACCACCTGTCGCCGATTCTGCATACGCTGTCGGCAGTGTCGGGCGCGCCACTGCGCATCCTGTGGGAGAACGTCGCGGTACGGGTGTTTTCATTATACGAACAGCGCATTGAGTGGGACGATCCGGCGGCGGTGTGCGCACCGGGAATGACGCTGGCGCAGCAGGTGCAGCAGGACTTTGATGCCTTACTGGCTGCGCCCGGCGAACGTTTCGGTTGTGATGATAATCCGCTGAAACCGTTCTTTCGTCCGAAAACGCGGGTTCCCGTGACGGGGCGTGCGGTGAGCTTTCGTGAAGTGCGCTTTCGTCGCACCTGCTGTTTTTATTACAAGGCGTCGCAGCCACAGGAATACTGCCAAAATTGCCCATTACTGCGCCCCACCAGAAAAACGTAGGGAACGTTTTTCAACGTCGCTTGCGACGGCCCGTAGGGTGGCGAGCAGGAAGCTCGCCATAAAAAACGTAGGGAACGTTTTTCAACGTCGCTTGCGACGGCCCGTAGGGTGGCGAGCAGGAAGCTCGCCATACAAAAACGGGCTGACGCAGATAAAAATCCCGGGGATAGAATCTCTGCTACAATCGGCGGCAGTCATGCACCGTAGTTGTGCCCGTTCATCGTGGTTGTTGCGTATGTCGTTGTTACGTGAAGTGTTACGTAAATTGTTGCGTTAATAGTGGCCCGCCAAACCCGTCTTACTGACCCTCTGAAAACTACACCGGCTGCTGTCCGGTCAGAGCGGATCTGGAGTTGTTCTTTTTATGTCATTTGATTCTCTCGGCCTGAGTGCCGATATTCTGCGCGCGATTGACGAGCAGGGTTATCGCGATCCTACCCCTGTTCAGCGTCAGGCTATCCCTGTCGTGCTGGAAGGGCGCGATTTGATGGCCAGTGCCCAAACGGGGACGGGTAAAACGGCGGGCTTTACGCTGCCATTATTGCAACTGCTGAACAGCCGTGAAGCGCAGAATAAAGGGAAAGGCCGCCGTCCGGTTCGGGCATTGATTCTGACGCCAACCCGCGAGCTGGCAGCGCAGATTGATGAGAATGTGAAGGCGTACAGCAAATACCTGCGCCTGCGTTCTCTGGTCGTATTCGGTGGGGTGAGCATTAACCCACAGATGATGAAACTGCGCGGCGGCGTGGATATTCTGGTGGCGACGCCGGGGCGTCTGCTCGATCTGGAACACCAGAACGCCGTTGACCTGTCGCAGATTGAAATTCTGGTACTGGATGAAGCGGACCGTATGCTGGATATGGGCTTCATTCACGATATTCGTCGTGTACTGGCGAAGCTACCTACCAAACGCCAAAATCTGCTGTTCTCCGCGACCTTCTCTGATGAGATTAAAGCGCTGGCGAACAAACTGCTGACCAATCCAGCCTCGGTTGAAGTCGTGCGTCGTAATACGCCGTCTGAACTGGTGACGCAGCACGTGCATTTTGTCGATAAGCGCCGCAAGCGTGAACTACTGTCGCAGCTGATTGGTGAAAATAACTGGCAGCAGGTGCTGGTCTTTACCCGTACCAAACACGGCGCTAATCATCTCGCTGAGCTGCTGGAAAAAGACGGCATTACCGCTGCGGCTATCCACGGTAATAAAAGTCAGGGTGCGCGTACGCGTGCGCTGGCGAACTTCAAAGACGGCAGCATTCGCGTGCTGGTTGCAACGGATATCGCCGCGCGCGGTCTGGATATCGATCAACTGCCACACGTGGTGAACTATGAGCTGCCAAACGTGCCGGAAGATTACGTTCACCGTATCGGCCGTACCGGTCGTGCGGAAGCGACGGGCGAAGCGCTGTCGCTGGTGTGTGTGGATGAGCACAAGCTGTTGCGTGACATCGAACGCCTGCTGAAGCGTGAAATTCCGCGTATCGCTATCGAAGGTTACGAGCCGGATCCGTCTATCAAGGCCGAGCCGATTGTGAATGGTCGTCAGGGCAACCGTGGCGGTGGCGGGGCGCGTAACGGGTCTCCTCGTGCACAGTCTGGTGCGCCACGCGGGCAGTCCGAGCGTAGTCAAGGTCAGGGTGAACGCCGCTCGGCCGATGGCAATCGTCAGCCGCGCAAAGCGGGCGGCAATGGCGATAGCCCTTGGGGTGGTAATAGTGGTAATAAAGGCAACAGCGGCAAGGGAAATGGCGAAGGACAACGCCGTGCGCCACGTCCGCAAAACCGCAGTAAGCCAGCGGACAAGTAAAATAGATAGGAGCCAGTGGCTCCCTTTTTTTATCGCGTTATCTTGCCGTGGCAGGTTGTGCGGCCGTGCGACGTGGGCGGTAGAACATCACCGCGTTGCCCGCCAGAATCAGCAACAGGCCGATAAGCGCGTTGGGCCGCCACTGGTAGTTTTCAAATAGCGTTGAAATCGACAGCGCCACCAGCGGAAAGAGCAGCGTGGTGTAAGCCGCCTGACTGGCACCGATGCGGCCGATCAGGCTGAAGTAAGCACCGAAACCGATGACGGAACCAAAGATCGCCAGATAGAACAGTGACCCCAGATAACTGGTGCTGTATTCCGGTGCGAAGTGATACCCCTGTATCAGGCTGAACAATCCCATCCACAGCGCCCCATATCCCATGCCCCAGCCGTTGGTCGTCAGGACGTCGCGACCCTGCCGCTGGTGCTGGGCGCTAATCATATTACCGAGTGAGAAGCAGTACGTGCCCAGAACGCTCAATCCCACACCCCACAGTAGATAAGGCTGCGCGTCGATTTGCATCAGGTCATGCCAGAACAGCGCGACGATGCCGATCAGCCCGAGCGGTGTGGCGATCGCCACGTTGCGCGTTAACGGCTGGCCGAAGAAAATACGGCTATTAAAGGCGTTAAACAGTACCGCCATCGAAAAATGATGGATTCCAATCCACTCGAAATCCAGGCGATGGCGTGGTAAAAACAGAGAAAGTTGACGCCGAATACGCATAGCCCTTGTACCATACACAGTAGGTGAGCACGTGGGGAAAGCGGACGCAGGCGACGCGTCAGGGACAGAAACGTCAGTAAGATGGCCGATGCCAGCGCAAAGCGCCAGAACACGGAGACTTCGGCAGCGGCGTCGCCCTGTTGCAGACTAATGGCGATCCAGGTCGTGCCCCAAATCAGGACGACAGAGAAGTAGAGTAGGGTATTCATTGAGTGATTCCGCATGAGTTCATGTCGGCAGTATGGCGCATGCGTTTGTCGCAGGCTTTCAGCCCCTTGCGGTGAATAACAGAATCTTGCGGTTAAATGAAAAACGGAGGCAGCAATGCATCGTTATAAAGCGTTCGATACCATGCTGCATCATAAAACCGAGCTGCGCGACACCGTCGAGCTGACATCCGGCGTGCGGCTGGCGGCATGGTTTAACCGCCACGACCGTGTCACGATGGAAAACACCGAGCACCATACGCTTAGCCTTTATATCGCCGGTGGCTATGAGAGCTATCACCAAACGGCGGACGGCTGGCATAACGGCGGTGGGCCGGATCGTTTCTGCCTGATGCCGCAACAGAGCGCATCAACCTGGGACATCCGTGGCGACCTCGATTTTGTGCATCTGTATTTTGACGATGCACATCTGCGACAGCTGGCCGAACAAACTTGGGATCGCAGCCCCGCATCAATCTGCACGGAAGAACGGATATTTGGCAGCGATCCGCTGATTACCTCGCTGTATCGACAGTTTCTACTGAATAACCGCTGGGATGATCCGGCGAATCAGCTTGTTCTTGGCAGTGCGGCGACGCTGTTGATGATTCAGGTGCTGCGTGATTACACCCAATTGCAATGGGAACTGCCGACGGTGCGCGGCGGGCTGGCACCCGCGGTGCTGCGGCGCAGCAAGATGCAGATTGACGCGAATCTCGATCAGCCGCTGACGCTACAGGCGCTGGCGGCGGAAGCGGGGCTTAGCGAGTTTCACTTTGCGCGCATGTTCCGCCAGAGTGTGGGAATGGCGCCGCATCAGTATGTCCTGAAACAGCGGCTGGCCCGCGCCGAAGTGCTCGTGCGGCAAGGTACATTGTCGATCACGGATATCGCGCTGGCCTGTGGGTTCAGTTCCGCCAGCCACCTCAGTCATCAATTCAAAAGGAATACGGCCTGACGCCGTCAGCGCTGAGGTTGGCGCAGAAGTAGGGCAGAAAACGTAGACGGGCAAACAGTCAGTGAGGCGTTATTGAGGCGGACGAGTGTCCGCCTCACGCTTTTCTGGATGCGATTATTTCGCTGCCAGCAGGCATAAATTCAGCGCCACTTCATACGATTTCACAAATGACGGCACAGGAAGAAACTCAAAGCGCGAATGGAAATTGTGCGCGCCGGTGAAGAAGTTTGGCGTCAGCAATCCTTTGGCAGACAGCGCCGCGCCGTCCGTGCCGCCACGCATTGGCGTCACTTTGGGTTCAATGCCCAGCGTGTCTAGTGCGGCAAACAGCAGGTCGATGGCTCGGCGATCGTCGGTAATGGCATTGCTGATATTGCTGTAAATATCGGTGAGGCTGAATGTCACGCTACCCGTCGGGTACTGTGCGGCAATCTTCTCTGCGATCGCGGCGATCTGCTGCTTGCGTTGTTCAAACGTTGCTAAATCGAAATCGCGGATAGAGGCTTTAAGCTTCGCTTCATTGGCATTCGCCGTCAGATCGTTAAACCAGATATAGCCCTCGCGTCCTTCCGTATGCTCCGGCGTTTGTTGGCGATCGAACTGGCTGATAAAGTCATGCGCCATAAGCAGCGGGTTGACCAGCACGCCTTTCGCCGACATCGGGTGCGCGGGCACGCCGGTAAAGCGAATTTCCGCCGAAGCCGCATTGAAGTTCTCATACACCACTTCACCCAGTTCGCAGCAGTCGATGGTGTAGGCGAAATCGACATCGAAGCGTTTGAGATCGAGCGCTTTCGCACCGCGTAGCCCAATTTCTTCATCTGGCACGAAGGCCACCACGATGTCGCCGTGCGGCGTAGCGCCGCTCAGATTTTCCATCAATGTCATCACCACGGTAACGGCAGCCTTGTTGTCCGCGCCGAGTACGCTGGTGCCGTCGCTAAAAATAATGTCCTGCCCGATATACGGCAGAATTTCCGGGTGTTCAGCCGTGCGCAGCCAGATGTCCTGTTTGGCATTCAGACACAGATCTTCGCCGGTAAAGCGCAGCGTCTGCGGGTGAATATGCGGCGACAGGCCGACGTCCACCGTATCGATATGGGTGATAAAACCAATACGCGGCGCGGACGGACAGTTGCCCGGCTTCACGGCCGTCACGGTGGCGTGCTCGTCAATCACGACATTCTGCAAACCTAACGCACGCAACTCGTCCGCCAGCAATCGTGCCATCTCATGCTGTTCCGGGGTGCTGGGCAGTGTTGTCGAGCTGGCATCGCTTTGGCTGGAGACGGCGAGGTAACGGTAAAAACGCGTGCTGAGCTGATGAGCCAGACTGTCTGTCATAACGAATCCTTTTTATTCAGTACGTTTTATTCAGTGCTTTTTATTCAGTAATAGCCTTGCTCGTTATCCTAACGTAGAAATTATTTCATTTGAGGGTTTTATTTGTCATTTTATTGTCATGACTTTTATAACAGTACGATGGAATACAAATAACAAGTGAGGTCTGGGATGAAAAAGGCAGGAATACGATTCACATTGGCTGCGTTGACGCTGGCGGTCGCCTCAGCGGCGTCGGCGAATACGCTGGTATATTGCTCAGAAGGATCGCCGGAAAACTTTAACCCACAGCTTTACACGTCTGGCACCAGCGTGGATGCCAGTGCGGTGCCGATTTATAACCGTCTGGTAGATTTCAAAGTTGGCACCACTGAGCTGATACCGAGTCTGGCGGAGCGCTGGGATATCAGCGCCGATGGGCGTGTATATACCTTCCATTTACGCAAAGGCGTGCAATTCCAGAGCAACAAATATTTCAAACCTTCACGTGATTTTACTGCCGACGACGTTATTTTCTCCTTCATGCGGCAAAAAGATCCGCAGCACCCTTATCACAACGTCTCGAAAGGCACTTATGCCAATTTTGAGAGCTTGTCCTTTGGTTCGCTGATCCAGAGCATTGAGAAAGTGGATGACCATACGGTGCGCTTTACGCTCTCCCATGCGGAAGCGCCGTTTCTGGCCGATTTAGCCTGGTACTTCGCGTCTATCCTCTCTGCGGAATATGCTGATGCGATGCTCAACGCCGGCACGCCGGAGCGTGTGGATATGGAGCCGATTGGTACCGGACCTTTCGAATTAGCGCAGTATCAGAAAGATTCCCGTATCCTCTTTAAGGCGTTTCCCGCCTATTGGGAAGGCAAGGCCAAGCTGGATCGGTTGATTTTCACCATCACACCGGATGCCTCGGTGCGGTACGCCAAGCTGGAGAAGAATGAGTGTCAGGTGATGCCGTTCCCTAATCCCGCCGATCTGCCGCGCATGAAAGAGAACAAGGATATCGTGCTGATGCAAAAGGCCGGGTTGAACACCGGCTTCCTGTCGTTCAACACCCAAAAAGCGCCGACGGATAATGTGAAAGTGCGGCAGGCGTTGACGATGGCGATTAACAAACCGGCGATTATCGACGCCGTTTTTCAGGGAACCGGAACGGCGGCGAAAAACCTGCTGCCGCCGGGCGTCTGGAGTGCTGACAGCGATCTGAAAGACTATGACTATGATCCTGAGAAGGCGAAGGCGTTACTGAAAGAAGCTGGCCTGGCGGAGGGCACCACGATCGAACTGTGGGCGATGCCGGTGCAGCGTCCGTATAACCCCAATGCCCGCCGGATGTCGGAGATGATTCAGGCCGACTGGGCAAAAGTTGGCGTGCAGGCGAAAATTGTCACCTTCGAGTGGGGTGAATACCTGAAGCGGGTGAAAGGCGGTGAGCATCAGGCGGCGTTGATGGGCTGGACAACGGCGACGGGCGATCCTGATAACTTCTTCGGACCGCTCTTTACCTGCACGGCGGCCAACGGTGGTTCCAATTCGGCAAAATGGTGCTATCCGCCGTTTGATAAAATCATTACCGACGCGCGCGCTTCACAGGATCATGAGCAGCGAATAGCGTTATACAAGCAGGCGCAGCAGATGATGCACGATCAGGCTCCCGCCGTCATGATTGCGCATTCCACCATCTTTGAACCCGTGCGCAAGGAAGTGACCGGCTATGAGGTCGATCCGTTCGGTAAGCATATTTTCTATCAGGTCGATGTGAAGAAGTAAGACGCTAAGAGTCCGGCACTGCGTGCCGGACTCCGGTATTAGGCGATTATTCGGTATCGTCGCCGTAATATAGCTTACCGATGCGGATAATATCGCGCCCCTGTGATTTGCGATGTTTATTGGAATCGCGCAGGGAATAAATGCAGCCGCAATACTCCTGTTGATAGAAACGTTCGCGCTTGCTGATTTCGATCATACGCGACGAACCACCGCCTTTACGCCAGTTGTAATCCCAGTAGGTGATGCCGGGATATTTCTGCGCGGCGTTCTGACCACATTCATTAATCTGTTGCATGTTTTTCCAGCGGGAAATCCCCAGCGAACTGGAGATAACGCTAAAGCCGTTTTCTGCGGCGTACAGCGCCGTGCGCTCGAAACGCATATCAAAACACATGGTGCAGCGAATGCCGCGTTCGGGCTCCCATTCCATGCCTTTGGCACGCTCAAACCAGTTATCCGTGTCGTAATCGGCATCAATGAAAGGCACGTTATGCTGTTCGGCGAAGCGGATGTTTTCCTCTTTGCGGATCAGGTATTCACGCTGCGGGTGGATATTAGGGTTATAAAAGAAAATGGTGTAGTCGATGCCAGAAGCGGTGATGGCTTCCATGACTTCACCAGAGCAGGGCGCGCAGCAGGAGTGCAGTAACAGCTTGTCGGCATTATTCGGCAGAGAAAGCTGTGGACGTTGCAGCGCGGCGGTTTTGACATTCGACATAATAAATAGCCACTTCGTTGTGGTCCGCAAGGACGGCATTGGCACAAATTCGTAACGAATTATTGATGATAGGCTCACAAGAGGCAACCTTCGGGCCCGTTTGACGTTATCTTTCCCGTTGCGTTCCCCGTACAATACCCCCTAAGATTGCCTGCTTTTTTAGCCGTGCAATGAATGGCTGTGATTAACGATAAAATGGTTACCGAGTAGCGTTATGCGTGTTCTGCTTGCCCCGATGGAAGGGGTTCTCGACTCATTAGTGCGGGAACTGCTGACTGAAGTAAATGATTATGACCTGTGCGTCACCGAGTTTTTACGCGTGGTGGATCAGTGTCTGCCGGTTAAATCCTTTTATCGCCTTTGCCCGGAGCTACAGCATGCCAGCCGCACGCCGTCTGGTACGCTGGTGCGTGTACAACTGCTGGGACAATATCCGCAGTGGCTGGCGGAAAATGCCGCGCGGGCGGTGGAGCTGGGCTCGTATGGTGTCGATCTTAACTGCGGCTGCCCGTCGAAGCTGGTGAACGGCAGCGGCGGCGGAGCGACGCTGTTAAAAGATCCCGAGCTGATTTATCAGGGGGCGAAAGCCATGCGTGAGGCGGTGCCTGCCCATTTGCCGGTCACGGTGAAAATTCGGCTGGGCTGGGATTCCGGCGATCGTCAGTTTGAAATTGCCGATGCGGTGCAGCAGGCGGGTGCGAGCGAACTGGTCGTGCATGGCCGCACGAAAGAAGACGGGTATAAAGCCGAATGCATTAACTGGCAGGCGATAGGGAAAATCCGCCAGCGGTTGCGGATTCCGGTGATCGCCAACGGCGAAATCTGGGACTGGCAGAGTGCGCAGGACTGTATGGCGACAACGGGTGCGACGCTATCATGCTTGGGCGGGGGCGCTGAATGTGCCGAATTTAAGTCGCGTGATTAAGTATAACGAACCGCGTATGCCGTGGTCTGAGGTTATGCTGCTGCTGCAAAAATATGTGCAGTTGGAAAAGCAGGGCGACACCGGGATGTATCACGTCGCACGTATCAAACAGTGGCTCGGCTATTTGCGTAAAGAGTACGACGACGCCACCGAATTATTCAGCGAGATTCGCACCCTGAAAACGTCGGCGGACATCGCCCGCGTGATTGGTGAGCCGTAGGCGCTCACCATTTCCTTATTTTCTGCCTTCCCTCTCTCGTGTCTTCATCTCGCTGGTCAGTTTTAATGCACTTCAACGTTCTCCCTCCGGCCTGTACTTTACTTTACGAATCGGTTGACGGTATAACATTCCATCTGTCTGGAAGTTTAGACGTCTATAAATAAAGGTCATCATGGAACAACACGCATCAGGCTCGGAAGGGCAGTTTAAGCGCACCATGAAAGCTCGCCACTTGGTGATGCTTTCGCTCGGCGGCGTCATCGGTACCGGCCTGTTTTTCAATACGGGCTACATTATTTCCACCACGGGGGCGGCCGGGACGCTATTGGCCTATCTGATCGGCGCCCTGGTGGTGTATCTGGTGATGCTGAGTCTGGGGGAACTGTCCGTCGCGATGCCGGAAACCGGGGCGTTCCATGTGTACGCATCTCGCTATCTCAGCCCGGCAACAGGCTATACGGTGGCGTGGCTCTATTGGCTGACGTGGACGGTCGCGCTGGGCTCCAGCCTGACCGCCGCTGGTTTTTGCATGCAGTATTGGTTCCCGCAGGTGCCGGTCTGGACCTGGTGTCTGCTATTTTGTGTGCTGATCTACCTGTTGAATATCGTGTCGTCCCGCTTCTTTGCCGAAGGGGAATTCTGGTTCTCGATCGTTAAAGTGGTCACGATCCTCGCCTTTATCGTGCTTGGCGCTGGCGCGATGTTTGGTTTTATTCCGATGCAGGACGGTTCACCTGCGCCGTTCTTCCAGAACATTACCGCGTCTGGCTGGTTCCCACACGGCGGCCTGCCGATCTTAATGACGATGGTGGCGGTCAACTTCGCTTTCTCCGGTACGGAACTGATCGGCATTGCGGCAGGAGAAACCGAGAATCCACAGAAAGTGGTGCCGATGGCGATTCGCACTACCGTTGCACGACTGGTGATCTTCTTTCTGGGTACGGTGCTGGTGCTGGCGGCGATGATCCCGATGGAAGAAGCGGGTATCGCGAAAAGTCCGTTTGTATTGGTGTTTGAAAAGATTGGTATTCCTTACGCCGCCGATATTTTTAATTTCGTGATTTTGACGGCGATTCTGTCTGCCGCTAACTCAGGGCTGTATGCCTCGGGGCGTATGCTGTGGTCGCTGTCCAACGAAGGCACGCTGCCGCGCCGCTTTTCTCGCCTGACGCGCCGCGGCATTCCGCTCTTTGCGATTTCCGTCAGTATGCTGGGCGGGCTGCTGGCGCTGTTTTCCAGCGTGGTCGCGCCGGATACCGTCTATGTGGCGCTGTCCGCGATTTCCGGCTTTGCCGTGGTGGCGGTGTGGCTGAGCATCTGCGCCTCGCACTATATGTTCCGCCGTCACCATGTCCGCACGGGAAAACCGCTTTCCGATCTGCAATATCGCGCCCCTTGGTTCCCCATCACGCCGATTCTCGGCTTCCTGCTGTGCCTGCTGGCCTGCGTCGGGCTGGCGTTTGATCCAAGCCAGCGAATTGCGCTGTGGTGTGGAATTCCTTTTGTCGCGCTGTGTTACGGTGCTTATTATTTCACACAGTCAATGAAGAAGCGTGGCTTAACGGGAGTGGAAGACATTGCGTAAAAATACGGTTACTGAACTGCTGGCAACGGCACCCACGATTGTGTTGGATGGCGCGCTAGCGACCGAACTGGAAGCGCGCGGATGTGATTTAACGGATCCACTGTGGTCGGCGAAAGTGCTGGTTGAAAACCCGGCGCTGATTTATCAGGTTCATCTCGACTATTTCAAGGCAGGAGCGCAGTGCGCGATTACGGCCAGCTATCAGGCGACGCCGCAAGGGTTTGAGGCGCGGGGCTATAGCGAAGCGGAGTCGCTGGCGCTGATTGCCAAGAGCGTACAGTTGGCAGCACAAGCACGGGATGATTACCGCCGCGACAATCCGCAGG
Source organism: Pectobacterium sp. PL152 (assembly GCA_021907015.1). Taxonomy (GTDB): domain Bacteria; phylum Pseudomonadota; class Gammaproteobacteria; order Enterobacterales; family Enterobacteriaceae; genus Pectobacterium. The sequence continues at coordinate 4,445,866 of CP091064.1, forward strand.
CTGGGGCGCTGCTGGTCGCGGGGTCGGTGGGGCCATACGGCGCCTATCTGGCGGATGGTTCGGAGTATCGCGGTGATTATCAACTGCCGCAGGCTGACATGCTGGCGTTTCATCGGCCGCGTATGGCGGCGCTGTTGGCGGCGGGAGCGGATTTGCTGGCCTGCGAGACACTGCCGTCTTTTGCGGAAATCGAGGCGCTGATTGCATTACTGGCTGAGTTCCCTCAGGCGCAGGCCTGGCTCTCCTTCACGCTGCGCGACAGCGAACACCTCAGCGACGGCACGCCATTGCGCACGGTGCTGGCGCGGGTCAACGCCTGTTCGCAGGTGGTTGCCGTGGGGATCAACTGCATTGCGTTGGAAAAGGTGACGCCTGCGCTGACGCACCTGTCTTCACTGACGGATTTGCCGTTGGTGGTTTATCCCAATTCCGGCGAGCAGTATGATGCAGTAACGAAAACCTGGAGCAGCGCTCACGATGCTGCCTGCTCGCTGACGGCGTATCTGCCCGAGTGGCAAGCGGCAGGGGCGCGTCTGATTGGCGGCTGCTGCCGAACCACGCCTGCTGATATTGCCGGTATTGCACGTTTCTGCCAGCATGAGAGTCAGCACTAAATAAGGGGATGCCGTGATGGAAAATGATGTGAATCTGCAACAGGCGTACTCGCTTGCCAGACAGCGCGTTGCGCCGGAAGTGCCGGTAACGGTGCTGTACATTGGCGAACAGCAGACGACGGTTGTCTGCGGGACGGCATCACAACCGTCGGCAACCCTGCAACTGACCATCGGTTTTGATAAAACGGCTACGACGTTTTTCAAGCATCTTCCCCCGACGCCGGACGAAATGGAGTTGGCGATCATGGCGGTGGAGGATGAAGTGACGCGTATTCGCCACGACATTCCTGCGGACTCCGTTCTGTTTTCTTTTGACCCCGAATTGGTGACTATTGCAGAGATTTCGGGAGCAGAAGAAGAGGAGGATGGCTGGCGTTTGCCGCAAGAGGATATGGAGCGGACATTTAAACGTCTGGAACGCGTCATGCTGGGGAGTCCGGCGACCTGGGAGGGCATTCCGCTTGAGAACGCTTTCTCTGCCCGGTTGCTGATTTTGCGTGAGTTTATGCATCATCACGGCTTCGATTCTGCACTGATTTTGCTATTACCTGCGGTTGTTGCGTGAAGAACTAGCGGTTTTTCCCTTCTCAGCTACTATTAACGGCGGTCTGCGTCCAGTAAGGGGGCTGACCGCATTCTTTGTTGGGAAATATCCGATGTTATTTATTAATCGGTATTCTCTGACAGGAAATTGCGCTCGGGATATCTGACGTTGTAAGGTAATAACGCGGTTTTATTATCAAGGTCGGTAATGCTATCGCAGTGCCAGCCTGTGACAGGACGTACGGTGTAAATCAAGGAGGGTGAGAGGACGGCCATTCGGCCATATTATGTTACCTGTATGATCTATTTTGCGGATGACTGAATCATTATTATCTTGAATTTCCGTACAACAGCGTAATAAAGCGCTGTTCAATGTGGCGGGGAGTCAATGTTATTTCAGGGAGTCCAGTGAGGGGAAAGAACATGGTTGAACATTTCACAGGGAAATATGAAGTTGAACTTAAATTTCGTATCGACGATATAGCCGTTTTCAGAAATACGCTTTTTAGCCTTCACCCAGAGGCTTTCGTCTTTGAAAATAAAGAACACGACGTTTATTACGATGATGCAGGGAGGCGTCTACAGCAGCAAAATATCAAAATGCTGGTGCGTCGCATGGAGCCATCGGGAATTAAGCTCTGGATCGTGAAAGGGCCGGGTGTCGATCGCTGCGAAGCGGTTAATGTCGAAGCCTTTGAAAAAACCGACAGCATGCTACAGACATTAGGGTATCAACCCCTTTTTGAAATTCATAAAATTCGCAGTATCTACTTTTTAAATGCCTTCCACATTACGCTCGATTATATTGAATCGCTTGGTTATTTCGTGGAAATATCGGTAATGACCGATGATGAAACCCAGTTGAAAGCACTCAGAGATCGGTGTATAGAATGTGCGCTACGGCTTCAATTGTCATTGGATAATATTGAAACGAAATCTTATTATCAATTATTAGGTTTTAATTAACTGTTATTCAATGGTTATTGAATTGTTGTTTTTATTGTTCGATTTGCACACGGGGAAATGATGAAGAAATCTATTTCGGCGATGCTGGCTACATTAGTGATGGCTTGTTCTCTGTCCGTTCACGGCAACGATGTGGTGCACTATAAAGACGGCACCTACATCGGTAAAGCGCAGGGCAAGGCGGCAGACGTTGAGGTCACGGTCAGCATTAAAGAAGGGAAGATTGCCAACGCTGAAGTGCTGAAGCATGGCGATACCGAAGCGATGATGCTGAGCGCGACGGATCAAATCGTGCCGGAGCTCATTGAGAAGCAGGATATTAACAAGGTGGATGCGGTAACGGGGGCGACGTTATCGAGCCAGGGCGTGATTAACGCGGTGAAACAGGCGCTGGAACAGGCCAAAGTCACGCCGTAATCGTAACTGCTACCGTTGAGGAAGGAATCTACCGCCGTGGAAGACCTGCTGATTATTCTGCGCCACACGCCTTACTGGGTGTGGATCGTTTTGGGTTACCTGATTTATGCCGGAATAAAAGCCAGCCAGCCGAGGCGACAATCGCTGGCGCGGATGCTGGTTGTGCCGATAGTTTTCATGGTGTGGGGCGTTAGCGCGATTTTTCATACGCTGCTGATCCCGCTTGCGGCGGCAGGCGGATTTCTGCTGACGTTGATCGTTGGGCTGGGCATCGGGTGGACGTGGGGAAAACGTCAGGCGCTTATCGGCCGGAATCACGCGTTTTTCAGCGCACGGGTTCATGGTGGCCGCTGGGTTTAATGCTGCTGACGTTTTGTTCTCGTTTCTATTTTTCCGTCCAGCTGGCTCGGTTTCCCGCGTTGGCGCATGACCCCGCATTCTGTCTGTTGTCCGGCGCGGCAAGTGGGATTACCGCGGGAATATTTAGCGGCGTCAGCCTGCGTTTGCTCAACCAGATGCGCAAAATTAGACCGTCTCTGACCTAATGCTATAAAAAACAGTGGGTTGATAAAACCGTTTGTCAAAATTTGTCACAAAGCTTTTTCTGCTGCATGAGTGCGTGGGGAAGGGCGGTAAATTATAATGCCGATGCCTATCCCTTTCATTTAACAGAATACTGTTTAAGTTATTGAAGAATGACTAAAAATTTTAAGCTTTCTCTTTGTGGCCTGTTGTTGCTATCAACCCATGCTGTGATGTTGCCTCAGGCTGTGGCGAAAGCGCCGACGTACTCCGCCGGCACGGCGCATCAGGAAATTGCTTCCGGTAGCGCCATGGTGGTGGATTTGCGTGATAACCACATCCTGTATTCCAGTAACCCAGATGTGGTCGTGCCGATTGCTTCGGTGACCAAATTGATGACGGCGCTGGTGGTGCTGGATGCCAATCAGCCGCTGGATGAAATTATCTCTGTTGATATCAGCCAGACGAAAGAAATGAAGGGGTGTACTCGCGCGTTCGTCTGAACAGCGAGATCAGTCGCCATGACATGCTGCTGCTGGCGCTGATGTCATCAGAAAACCGGGCGGCGGCCAGCCTGGCGCACCACTATCCGGGCGGCTACCAGGCGTTTATCCGCGCGATGAACGCCAAAGCTCGTGCGCTAGGCATGGCCCACACGCGCTATGTCGAGCCAACCGGGCTGTCCATCAACAACGTCTCGACCGCCCGCGATCTCACCAAGCTCCTGATCGCCAGCAAGCAATATCCACTGCTGAGCCAACTGAGCACGACACAGGAGAAAACGGCGACGTTCTCTAATCCGACGTACAGTCTGCCGTTCAGAAACACGAACCATCTGGTCTATAAAGCGGACTGGAGCATCCAACTGACCAAAACGGGCTTCACGAATCAGGCGGGACACTGTCTGGTGATGCGCACGGTCATTAATCAGCGGCCTGTGGCGCTGGTGGTGCTGGACGCATTCGGTAAATACACGCACTTTGCGGACGCTAACCGCCTGCGTAAGTGGATAGAAACCGGCAAAGTCAGCGAGGTGCCTGCCGCCGCGTTGAGCTACAAGAAACAAAAATCGCTGGCTTCTCGCCAACCGCAGAGTATGGCGAGTATCGAAACCGAATAACGGTTCCTTCTTTCTGATGCTTTATACCCTAAATAATTCGAGTTTCAGGAAGGCGGCAAGCGAAGGAATCCCGATGAGCTTACTCAGGTAAGTGATTCGGGTGACTGAACGCGGCCAACGCACATGCAACTTGAAGTATGACGGGTATAGAAGGAATAGTAACGGTGGCCGAACGGGCCACCGATTGCTACGGCGTTACGCGCGAGCACGCAGATCTTCTATCACTTCTCCCGCTTTTTCACTTCTTCATCATGCTCATCTTCACGCCAGGTTTCCGCTAAGGCGTCCTGTAGCCAGCGCTGCATGGCGGGCTGAGCTAGCAGGTGGTCGCAATAGGCCGCGGCTTCCGGCGACACGGGAAGCTGATAGGTTTTGATACGGAACACCACCGGTGCAAAGAAGGCGTCCACCGCCGAAAACTGTTTTCCTGCCAGAAACGGCCCGCCAAATCGTGTCAGACCTTCCTGCCAGAGCTCGCAGATACGGTTAATGTCGTTGCTGAGGGCGGGGAGATATCGTTCATTTTGACGCGTACACCGCAGCTCATAGAGCAGGTGTTACGCAGCGCGGTAAAACCAGAGTGCATTTCGGCGGCAGCGCAGCGTGCCCACGCACGGGTTTTGGCATCGGTAGGCCAGACGCCGGGATGATGCTCAGCCAGATATTCGGTAATCGCCAATGAATCCCAGACGGTGGTCTCGCCATCGATCAGGCAAGGGACTTTTGCCGTGGGCGAAAAGGCCTTAAATACCGGCTGTGCCATGCCCGGTGCAAAAGCGACCAGTTTCTCTTCGAAAGGAATCGACAGTGTTTTCAACAGCACCCACGGGCGCAGTGACCAGGACGAATAGTTTTTATTGGCGATATACAACTGATACATGTCTGAGGCTCCTTGTATTAACGAAGCCCTAGCATTAGCACGAAAGGCGGTAGAAATCACCCTGCATCTATCCGCCTGTATGCTGTGTGAGGATCGGCAATAAAGCCCGCAATAAATCACGGGAAGAGGGATATCAGGCGACGATAACCTGCTGGCAATGCATCTGGAGTAAAGACAGCTCGGGTTTATCCGCACTAGATGCATCAGTCACCACCATATCGATTTCCTGCAGGGTGGCATAGACAACCCGACTGGTGACGCCGATCTTGCTGTGATCCGCGAGGATAATCCGCGTTCTGGCGTGTTGCACCATGGATCGGGCAATTGCCGCCTCGTGGTGAGCAAAACTGGTGGCGCCAGAGGCTGCATCGACACCGACCGGAGAAAGAAGCGCCACGTCGGCACGGTAGCGTTCCAGTTCATTGATGGTGATATCACCACTGGTTGCCTGTGCTGAGGCACCCATATATCCACCGAGTAGTATCACGCTATGCTGTGCGACCGACTCTGCTGAGGTGAGTTTCTGTGCGACGGTTAGACTATTGGTAATGACCGTCATCCCCGGCATGGAAAGCAATTCGTCGGCTAATAGAGAGGTTGTACTGCCCGAGTCGATAAACAGCGTCTGTCCGGCCTTTAGTTGTTGTACTGCCGCACGAGCAATAGCCTGCTTTTCTTTTTCACGTACGGTATTGCGAATGGATAACGGCGGTTCCGGTTCCTGCGTGGTTGCTACGATCCCACCATGGACGCGGCGTAACACCCCTGCCGCTTCCAGTTTGACAATATCGCGTCGTACTGTTTCGCGTGAAACACCGAGATGTTGAATAATTTTCTCGGTGCTCACCCGGTTTAATGTTGAGAGCAGTGCTTGTATGCGATGTAACCGCGTTTCTTCTAACATAGCTGTCCATTCGTTGATGTTTTGACATCGGTTACCATGATTGTCGCTTTTCTGTCACAAGATGCAGAAGGAGTGCGGTCATCGCCACGATGCCCATAATACAGGTCGAAAAAGCGGCAGCCTGTGACGTAAAGCCTGCTTCATCCAATCGCATAACGGTGACGGCACCTAAAGGCAGCGACGGCGTGACCAAAAAAATCACGGCTGATAGTGTAACCATTGAACGCATGAATAAAAACATGGCGACTGAAATCAACGTGACGCGCATGGCGGGCAGATACACATCACGTAAAATACGTACCACGCCGCCGCCTAAAACAGTCGTGGCGTCTTCCATCGCATGCGGCACGTTGCGTATTCCCATCATCATCGTGGTGTAGCCTTGCGTGTGATAGTGGTAATAATTACATAATGCCACCAGCAGTGCCGATCCATACAGCATTCCCCAAGGGAGATCGGCCGTATTGAATGTGAACACGTAAGAGAGCCCCAATACCAGCCCGGGAACAGCAACAGGCAATGCGCTCAGCAGTACCGCGGTATTGGCAACTTTGCCGGGTTGCCGATGAACGCCGAAGGTCAGCAGGAATAACAGCACGGTACCAACCACCGCCGCCAGTGCGGAGATCCAAACCGACGTCCACAGTGGCGTATAGCCTCCAGCGAGATCGATATCGTAATGTTTAAGTGTCAGATCCAGCCGGTACGGCCATAGGCGTATCATGCTGGCAATAATGACGGTGCCAATAACGGCGACAATCGTGAATGCGATCGTCATCGTTGCCAGATAGAACGACATATCGCGCGCGCGCAGCGGTTGTGGAATGTGTGGGATCGCCGCATGTGAGCCGATCGCTTTTTGCCGTCTGGCCGTTGCGCGTTCTATCCAGATCGATGCAGCGGCAGGTAACAGGAGCAGGATCCCGACGACAGCTCCCATACCGAATTTCATTTGACCACTGACCTGGCTGTAGATCTCTGTTGCCAGTACCGAGAAGTTGCCGCCGATAACAATGGCGTTGCCGAAATCGGTGATCGTGATGGTGAAGATGACAAAAGCCGCACTCAGCAGGCCGTATCGCAGACCGGGGAGGGTGATATCCAGAAACTGTCGCCAGTCTGAGGCACCGAGAACGTTAGCGGCTTCATACTGGCGAGTATCGCTATGACGCAGCGTGGTACGAATGATCAGAATTGCTTGCGGTAGTGCATACAGGACGTTGGCGATCAATAATCCCCCAAAACCATAAATATCCAATCGCACGCCAAGAAGATTACCGATAATGCCATTTCTTCCCAGCAGAAAAATTAATCCCAATCCCAGCACCAGCGAGGGAGCAAGTATCGGCAGCGAGGTCGCAAATGCGATAAAACGCTTGGCTGGCATCGCTGTACATTCCAACCCATAGGCGACAATAAACCCCAGCAAGAGCGTCACCAGTGTGGTGACGATGCCAAGTAACAGGCTGTTGGTCGTCGCGCGCCAGATGCCGGGCGAATCCATTAGCGCCAAATAATTTGATAGCCCAACGGTACCGTTTTGATCGTTCAACAGACTGTGCCAGACGATACTCAGCATAGGTATGCCGAAGAACATGAGCAGCGCCAGCAGTGGGATCCACAGACATAGACGAGAAAGCCAGCGGTCACTGGCCGTTTGCGGGGGAAGACGTGTCTGATTCATGATTGCACCCAGGCGCAGTCTTCTGCGCGAATCGAGAGATGAATGGGGTCGCCAGGATTCCAGTTCACGGCGCTGCTGGTCTCGACTAATAGCGGCTGCGATTTCCATACCACCTGTATGCGTTGGATGCTCCCGAGGAAACTGGTGTTGATGACCCGGCCTTCTGCGCCTTCCGCTTTATGTAGTGCAATCCTTTCTGGTCGGATAAACAATTCAGCGCCTTCTGGTAGCACAGTTTCCTGCGCAGAGGGGAGCAGTTCCGGCATCCACGCGTTGACGACATCGCGTGACAGCAGATTGCTGTGCCCCATGAATTCGGCAACGAAACGTGTGCGTGGGCTGGTGTAAAGTTCGTGCGGCGTGCCTTCCTGCACAATGCGTCCACCGTGCATGCAAATTATTTTATCCGCCATGCTCATCGCTTCTTCCTGATCGTGTGTGACCATCAAAGTGGGAATGCCGAGCCGCTGTTGCACGTCGCGTAATTCCTGACGCAATCCGGCGCGCACGCGCGCATCCAGTGCCGAAAGGGGTTCATCCAGTAACAGTAGGGAAGGGTTGACCGCCAGCGCGCGTGCGATAGCGACACGCTGTTGCTGCCCGCCTGAAAGCTGGGCAGGATAACGATCGCCGAATCCACTAAGGCGTACGGTGTCCAGCAGATCGCTGACGCGTGCGGCAACGTCCTCGGCAGGCGTCTGGCGAATTTTGAGCCCATAGCCAATATTTTGCGCAATCGTCATGTGGGGAAAAAGCGAGTAAGACTGAAAGACAATGCCAAAACCTCGTTCCCTAGCAGGCACGTTAACCAGATCGCGATCGTCCAGCGTGATTTTTCCTCCATCACAGCTTAGTAATCCGGCAATGATGCGCAGCAATGTCGTTTTGCCGCAGCCGCTAGGCCCAAGAAGACAGACAAATTCGGCATTTTCGATCGACAAATTGATGCGATCGAGTGCGACATAACCCTCAAAGCTTTTATAGAGATTTTGAATAACCAGTGCCATGATGCGGACCTCTTAATTACGGCTGCCGCGAAGGTATGAACACGCTGCGCGGCAGTCTTTACTGCGAATACAGGCCATTATCGGCCGATGGATTTTTGCCAGGTTGCCAATGTGGCGTCGCGTTCGTTGGCGCTTTTGGTGAAGTCCACAGGGTAGAGCACGTGTGTGAGATCGGCTGGCAGACCCGCCATTTGTGCGGCTTTGGACTGTTCAACGCCAGGGATTGTCACGATCTCTTTATATTTGGTGTAGAGCGCGGCGGCCTGGCTGGAGAGTGTCCAGTCGAGGAAACGCTTGGCATCCGGTTTGTTCTTGGCTGCGCTCATCAGAGCGGAGGCCTCCAGTTCATAGCCTGCGCCATCGTTTGGGATCACCATTTTGATGGGGTAGCCTTCTTCAATTGACTGCATAGCGGCAAAAGCCAGCGATACGCCAATCGCATATTCTCCCGTGCGTGCTGCTTTGCAGGGGCGAGAGCCGGACTTGGTGTATTGGGCGATATTGCCATCCAACGACTTCAAAAAGGCCCAACCGTTTTGTTCCCCTTTGGCTTGCAGCAATGCGGCGATTTGTAGGTAACCTGTGCCGGACGAGACGGGATTCGGCATCACAACCTCTCCCTTGTAGATCGGATTAGTCAGATCCTGCCAGGAGGCGGGCACGGGAAGATTTTTGGCTTTTAGCGCTTCGGTGTTGACGCAAAAGGCCGCCATATAGCCTGTTGCCGCAAACCACTTGTGATCCGGTGCGCGATAGGTGGCGGCAAGGCTATCACTGCCTTTGGCATCGTAAGGTTCCAATAATGCAGACAACCGTGGGTCCATCACGCTGGTTACGGCCCAGCCCCAAATGACGTCATGTTGCGGATTTTTGGATTCGGCCAGAATCCGTGGTCCAAGGTCGCCGGTAGACAAGCGCAGGACGTTAATGGTCAGGTTGGGCAAATCTTTTTTGGCTTGTGCGACGTAATCTTTGATCTCATCTTCTTCCAGCGAGGTATAGACCGTGATGGTACCTGCGTGTGCGGCGGCGCTAACCAGCGTGGCACAGGTGAACGCAGTGAGCAGACTGACGCGGCGAAATGAAGAGCGGTTCATAAATGTTCCCCTACGGTTGTGGAAAATGTTGGCATCGGTGTCACCCTCGCCTCGAACGGTAAATCGTCCATTCTGTGCATTTTTGTGTTTCTTGCGAGTGGTCTGAGGTTTTAGCACTAATCGTGCCATTTTCTGATTCGACGAAAGCCAATATAAAAATAAATATATAAATCAATGTGTTGATTATATTGCTTTGCAAGCAGAGTCGTTCGATTAACGGATAGACGGAACCGCGCATTCACTTTGTGATGTTTTTATTGCACTTTTTTGGCATTTTTGTGCATCAAAAAAGTGCATTTTTTTGTATTTGTGTATTTTATTGCTTTTGGTGTAGGGTGAGTGTTATCTGAACATGCACGATGCGTTTCCTCATGTAATACGCAGTCGGGCCACCACCTTTCTACAGGAGTCATTATGGCGACACGATCAACCATCATGGATACCAACAGCTTTCGTACTGAGCATGCGGATGCGCTGGATGAAGATACGCGGAGACTGACGGATAGGCGTTCTCAGGTGTTAGGGGATTCTTATCGTTTGTTCTACCGTAATCCGGTGCATCTGGTTCGCGGTGAGGGACAATATTTGTGGGATGCCGCTGGACATAAATATCTGGATGTCTACAACAATGTTGCCAGTATCGGACACTGCCATCCTGCGGTCATCGACGCCGTTCACGCGCAAATGCGTCTGCTCAATACCCATACCCGCTATTTGCACGAACGTATTCTGGATTACTCCGCGGATATTCTCAGTACCGTACCAGCCGCCATCAATAAGGCGATGTATATGTGTACGGGATCGGAGGCTAACGATCTGGCGATCCGTGTCGCTCGGGCCTATAGCGGCGGGACGGGCATTATTGTGAGTCGAGAAGCCTATCACGGAACCAGCGAATTGACGTCCGGCGCATCACCTGCGCTTGGAAGCGGGCAGCCTTTGGCGGCGACAACCCGTCTCGTGCCTGCTCCCGATCGTTATCGCGTGAATGCCCCCGATCTGGGTGTCTGGTTCGCGCAACAAATTCAACGGCAAATTGATGATATGGCCGCGAATGGCATCAAATTTGCTGGTTTTCTGGCGGATTCCATTTTTTCTTCGGATGGCGTATTGCCGGGACCTGCAGGTTACCTGAAACCTGCGATAGATGTGGTTCATGCCAATGGTGGGATTTTCATCGCAGATGAGGTTCAACCAGGTTTTGCACGGACGGGCGAGCATTTCTGGGGATTTGGTCGGCACGATATTGTGCCTGATGTCGTGACCTTGGGTAAACCGATGGGCAACGGCATCCCCGTATCCGCGCTATTGGCAAAAGCCGATGTGCTGGCGGCATTCAGTGATGAAATTCCTTATTTTAATACTTTTGGTGGCAATCCCGTGTCGATAGCGGCGGCGCAGGCGGTATTGAACGTGATTCGTGAGGAAGGGCTACAGGAACACAGCCGTATTGTTGGCGAAAAATTGAAGCGGGAGTTAACGCTGCTTGCCGATCGCCATGCGTGTCTCGGCGATGTGCGCGGTGCAGGGCTTTTTATCGGTTTTGAGTTGGTCAGCGAGCGGGAAACAAAAACACCGGATAAAGCACTGGCGCTGGACGTGGTTGAACAACTTCGAGCTGAACGCGTCCTGACATCGGTTGCTGGCCCGCATGGTAACGTGTTGAAGCTGCGTCCGCCGTTGGCATTTCAGGAACATGACATTGACTGGCTGGTCGGGGCGCTCGATCGCGCGCTAAGCGTGCAGTCACATCGGCGTTAATTCCCCCTCAAATGCGCATGCGTCGGCAGTTGTCCGCCGCATGTGGCGCTATGCTGGTTATTTCTTTTCTGTGACTGCCCACGTTGAATGTAAGTTTTGCGTACCGTCTAGCATTATTCTTGCAGTTTTTATTAAATGAAATCTCAATAAATGCACTATATTACGCGCTGTGCATTTGAGTGCGTCGGTGTGGCAGCCACTATCGGGAAGCCTTATTCGCTTAAGGCAGGAGAAGGTGTTTTTCGCCTTGTCAGAGAAGGGATGTGACCGTCGGAATCTTCAACCTGTCTTGTGCTTCAGCGCCTTATTCTGTTTTGCTCTGACGCCTGGATTGACTGGGTCTTTATAACGAATGAAATGGCTTACTTCACTGACTATAGCAATTGGACTTGCTTGTAATCCGGCGTTTGCGCAGGAATTGACGTCTGCGCCGGCATCAATATCGCCTTCACATCAGCAACGTGATGCGTTTGTCACCGATCTGCTGAAGAAAATGACGCTGGAAGAGAAGATCGGCCAGCTCCGATTGATCAGCGTTGGGACGGATAACCCCAAAGAAGCCATTCGGGAAATGATCAGAAATGGTCAGGTTGGCGCGATTTTTAATACGGTAACCCGCCCGGACATTCGTGCGATGCAGGATCAGGTCATGCAACTCAGCCGCCTGAAGATTCCGCTGTTTTTTGCCTATGATGTGGTACACGGCCAGCGCACCATTTTCCCTATCGCACTGGGGTTGGCTTCCAGCTGGGATATGAGCGCAATTGAGAAAAGCGCGCGCGTGGCGGCTTATGAAGCGACGGAAGACGGCCTGAACATGACCTGGGCGCCGATGGTGGATATCACCCGCGATCCGCGCTGGGGCCGCGTGTCGGAAGGTTTTGGTGAAGACACCTGGCTGACCAGCAAAATTGCTGGTGTGGTTGTGAAAGCCTTTCAGGGCGATGACGTAACCGGACGCCACTCACTGATGACCAGCGTAAAACACTACGCGCTCTACGGCGCAGTGGAAGGCGGACGTGACTATAACACCGTGGACATGAGTCCTCAGCGCATGTTCCAGGATTATATGCCGCCTTACAAAGCGGCGATTGACGCGGGCAGCAGCGGTGTGATGGTGGCGTTGAATTCCATCAACGGTACGCCAGCGACGGCAAACAGCTGGCTGCTGAAAGATGTTCTGCGCGATCAGTGGAATTTCAAAGGCATCACCATTACCGATCACGGTGCGATTAAAGAACTGATTAAGCACGGCGTGGCCAGCGATCCGCGTGATGCATCGCGTCTGGCGGTCAAATCTGGTATCGGCATGAGTATGAGCGACGAGTATTTCGTCCGTTATCTGCCAGACCTTGTGAAAAGCGGGGCGGTGAGCATGCAGGAGATCGACGATGCCTGCCGCCAGGTGCTGAACGTAAAATATGATATGGGGCTGTTTGAAGATCCGTACCGCCATCTGGGGCCGGTCGGTTCCGATCCGGTGGATACCAATGCGGAAAGCCGCTTGCACCGTCTGGACGCGCGTGATGTGGCGCGTAAAAGTCTGGTGTTGTTGAAAAACCGTCTGCAAACGCTGCCGTTGAAAAAAGAAGGCACGATTGCTGTTGTCGGGCCATTGGCTGACAGCCAGCGCGATACGATGGGAAGCTGGTCTGCTGCGGGTGTGACGAAACAGACGATTACCGTTTATCAGGGGCTGAAGAATGCCGTCGGCGATAAGGCCACCATTCTCTATGCCAAAGGTGCCAACGTCAGTAACCACAAAGGCATTATCGACTTCCTGAATCAGTATGAAGATGCCGTACAGGTGGATAAACGTCCGCCGCAGGTGATGATCGCTGAAGCCGTTGAGGCGGCGAAGAAAGCGGATGTGGTGGTTGCTGTCGTCGGCGAAGCTGCCGGAATGGCGCATGAAGCCTCCAGCCGCTCGAACATTGATCTGCCGCAAGGCCAGCGTGACCTGATCGCGGCGCTGAAAGCGACGGGTAAACCGCTGGTTCTGGTGCTGATGAACGGTCGTCCTCTGGCGCTGGTGCGTGAAGATCAGCAGGCCGATGCGCTACTGGAAACCTGGTTCAGCGGCACCGAAGGCGGTAATGCGATCGCCGATGTGCTGTTTGGTGACTATAACCCGTCCGGTAAGCTGCCGATGTCCTTCCCGCGTTCCGTTGGTCAGATCCCGATTTATTACAATCACCTGCCGTCAGGCCGCCCTTACACGCCGGAAAACCCAGGTAAATATACGTCTCACTACTACGACGAAGCCAATGGGCCGCTCTATCCGTTCGGTTACGGCCTGAGCTATACCACGTTCAGCGTGTCAGACGTACGTTTGTCCAGCCAGACGATGAAGCGTAACGGAACGATCGACGCCAGCGTGACGGTGAAAAACACCGGTAGCCGCGCCGGGGAAACGGTCGTGCAACTGTACGTGCACGATGTGGTGGCTTCCATCAGCCGTCCGGTGAAAGAGCTACGCGGTTTTGAGAAAGTGATGTTACAGCCGGGAGAATCCCGCACGGTCACGTTCACGCTCGATCAGGAAGCACTGAAGTTCTACAATGCTCGTATGCAGCAGGTGGTAGAGCCCGGTAAATTCGATGTGATGATCGGTCTGGATTCACAGCGAGTGAAGAGCGATAGCTTCACCTTGCTATAATGAAGTTTGTCTCACCGCCCGGAATTCGGGCGGTGAGACGAATTGTGCTGATCGTAATACAGTGTGACTGTCGGAGAGTAAGGTATTGCAGGAGAAGGGTATGCCGTTGACTGAAGTGGTGCTGGTTGATGAAAATGACAAGCCAACGGGCGTAATGGAAAAGCAGGAGGCACATGTAAAAGGAGCATTACATCGTGCGATCACCGTCTATATTTTCAACTCTCGCCAGCAGTTGTTATTGCAGCAGCGTGCGGAGGAGAAATACCACAGCGGCGGTTTATGGAGCAATACCTGTTGTAGCCATCCTGCGCCCGGTGAAGAGACGTTGCAGGCAGCACATCGCCGTTTGTATGAAGAAATGGGATTACGCTGTGCGCTGACGCCGATGTTTACGCTGACCTATCGCCTGCCGCTGGATAACGGGCTAATTGAGCATGAGTTGGGGCATGTGTATTTTGGCGTGACGGATGACCTTCCGCAGATGAACCTCGATGAAGTGTCGAACTATGAATACCAGTCGATAGATGACATTGCACAGCGGATGGTGGAGACGCCTGAACAGTTTACGGCCTGGTTCCAACTGACCTTCGCGCGTATTCCTGCTTACTGGCAGACATTTCGGTCTGAACAACCAAATTAATTAAAGCCCTGCCAATTGCCGCGTTTCCGTGCGGCACCGTTCGTGCAGTCGGCGGGTGCTGTGGGTCAAAAGCTTCAGCCCGCGTGCTCGATAATAATGTAGCCCACCAGCATCATGCCGGACATGCCACCCAAGGCGAGAAAGGCAAAGAGACCGATAATACCGATTTTTGAAGAGTCATCAGGTTATCCTTTTGTTAATTGCCTCGAATTATAATGCCTTCAGCCCATGAAACAAGACCGAAACGCGCCTCGCTTTTGAAATAGGCCTCATTACCGAAATCACGATGAGTAAAATAGCGATTAGCGAAATAAAAGCAGCGCACCAAAAATATCAGAATGACGCCAGCACCGCGTTCAATCGGGTTAAGCCAGCGGGTTAAACGCTGCTGAATCAGCGGGCGAGCGATCAATGTAGCGATCAGCAGATCCCATATCAACACGATAGAAAACATCCAACTACCGCTGACGAATTGCTGCGTAGGTGTCACATTTTGCCCAAGAATACTGGTCATCAGGCTGATGTAGAACAGCATGTTTTTGGGATTCAGTAGCGCCGAGCCGAGTCCCAGCAAAATTTGTTTATGCAGCGTCGGGCAGCGATCGGACTGTTGTTCTGCCTGTAGTGATAGCACAGAACGGCTTTTCACTAACTGATAACCCACCCAGAGCAGATAAGCCGCCCCGGCTAATTCTATGAGGCTAAACAGCGTGGGCGAATGTTGAATGCCCGCCCAGCCGATCGCCGCCAGCAGAATATAAATACCGTTACCCAGCGCGATGCCCAGACAAATTCCCGCGCTGCCGCGCAGTCGGTAGCGAATGGCGTAGGCCGTCAGCAGAAAAAAATCCGGGCCCGGACTCAGTAGCGCGACAAAATGCGCCAGCGCCAGGGCAGGAAAATGAGTGGGAAAGAGAGAATCAGCGGAAAAAGGGTATTGATGAACGGGGTATTGATAAGCATGGTATGTCTGACCTCAATAAGTAATCGAGGCCAGTCTAGACAAGGCGTTCCGCTATTTATTGTCAAATATTGATCGCGCGTACTGACCTGGTGTCGCGGCGGTGTATTGCACAAACGTTTTGTGGAAATGACTTTGATCGCAAAAGCCGCTTTGATAGCTGGTATCCACCAGCGGTGTGCCTTGTTTCAGCAGCGATTTGGCATACTCAATGCGGGCATTATTCAGAAATGCCATCGGCGTAATACCCGTATCGTGACGAAACTGCCGCACGATGGTTTCACGTCTCAGGCTTAGCTCCTCCGCCAGCGTTTCCAGCGAGGGCGCTTCTTGCAAATTATTCAATAGGCGTTCACGTACATGGCGCGTCGTGGTTTGCGACACCTGATGCGGTAATGCTGGCAAACAGGATGGGGCGGGTAGGCAATATTGTCGCCAGATGGGGCTCAGCATCGCTTTGAGCTGATTATCTGCCGATGTAATGTCGCCCCGAGACAGCAGAGTAATGACGTGCTGATAATGTATAAACAGGTCGGGATCGCGCAAGACGACGCAGTGGCAATGCAAGGTATCCACCTGATAACCACAGAGAGTCGCGATTTGATCGAGACACCACTCGGCATCCAGATACAGCATGTGATAGCTGCGCGTTTTACCGGGCAGCGGGTTACAGCTGTGCGGCTGTTGGGGATCGATAAAGATCAGATCGCCAACCTGTAAATGATGCGTTTCGTTACGGTAATGGCAACGCGTTTCGCCGTGTACTATCGCCCCAATCGAAAATTGCGCATGGCTGTGTGTTTTATAGGCATGGCTGCTGTTGTGCGTGCTACGGCTTTCAACATGCGGTAATCGTGGTGAAAACCAGTACGATTGGTTAATGGCGTGGACCGAAGACATAATTTACCGAAGCTATTGTTTACCGAAGATAGCGTTTACCGCTCGCGATAAAGACCGTGTTTGATAAAAATACGTGTTTGATAAAAAGAATGGCTTACCCTAATCGCTGGATGGGAGATTGTCGAGGTCGGAATGGTCTCGAACGTGATATCGGCTGACGTCGCCGGGCGTCTGTGGGACAATGGCGATCAGATTACACAGATACAGAGTATGCATGACGCTGTCCCCCGCAATAAAATTGCAGATCGGCCAATGGTATAAGGCCCTGCAAGAACAAATCCCGGATTTTATTTCCCGCGCTCCCCAGCGACAGATGATTGCCGAAGTGGCGAAAACGCTGGCGGGCGATTACCCGCGCCATCTGGCTATTGAAGCGCCAACCGGCGTCGGGAAAACGCTTTCTTACCTGATTCCGGGTATTGCGGTGGGGCGTGCGGAGGATAAAACGCTGGTGGTCAGCACCGCGAATGTGGCGTTGCAGGATCAGATTTACAGCAAAGATTTACCGCTGTTGCAGAAGTTTATTCCTGAACTGAAATTTACCGCCGCATTTGGCCGTCGTCGTTATATTTGCCCGCGCAATTTGGCGATGCTGGCCACCGATCCCGATGCGCAGGGGGATTTGCCGCTCTTTCTGGATGATGAACTGATGTCCGCCAGCAAGGAGGAAAAGCGTACCTGTGTGCGGCTTGAGAAAGCGCTGCAAGGTTATGCCTGGGACGGACTGCGCGACCATTATCAGGATACAATTGACGATAGCCTGTGGCAGAAGCTAAGTACCGACAAAGCGAACTGTCTCGCGCACAACTGCCATTACTATCGTGAGTGCCCGTTCTTCATCGCACGGCGTGAGATCGAACAGGCCGATGTGGTCGTTACCAACCATGCGCTGGTAATGGCGGCGATGGAAAGCGAGTCGGTACTGCCTCCCCCTAAGAATCTCCTGCTGGTGCTCGATGAAGGGCACCACATTCCGGACGTCGCCCGCGATACGCTGGAGATGTCCGGTGATATTCATCCTGCTTATATGATGACGCAGTTGGAACAGCTGGTGCAGCTCATCGGGCAGTGTATGGCGCAGTTTGCCCCTAAATCACCACCGCGACTGGCTAACAGCGAACGGTTAACCAGCCACTGTGAGGAGATTCGCGAGTGCGTGCTGTCGTTCTCGCAAATGTGCGGGCTGTTTCTTCCGCCTGACGGGCAGGAAACCGAGTACCGCTTTGCGATGGGCAAAATGCCGGATGAAATGCGTGAACTCTGCGTACGGTTGTTCAAATTAACCGACACACTGCGGGCGCTGGCCGAGTATATGCTCAACGACCTGAGTGAGAAAACCGGGAAGCATGACGTGGTGCGCGTCTATCATGCTCTGCTGAAAATGAGCCGCCAGCAGGGCTACCTTGAGTCTATGAGTAAACTGTGGCGGCTGGCGGCAATGGAGAAATCCTCGAATGCGCCAGTTTCGAAATGGATTACGCGGGAAATGCGTGATAACCAGCCGCATCTTCACCTGCACTGTGCGGGGATCCGCGTCTGCGACCAGCTTGAAAGGTTGCTGTGGAGTAAGGTGTCGCACGTCGTGGTGACCTCGGCAACGCTGCGCTCGCTGAACAGTTTTGCGCGCCTACAGGAACTTTCCGGTCTGGGTGAGCAGGAAGGCGATACGTTCATCGCGCTGGATTCGCCCTTCAACCACCGTGAGCAGGGACGTCTGGTGATTCCCAAAATGCGTTATGAACCGCTGATGGAATCGGAAGCCCAGCATATTGCTGAAATGGCAAAGTTTTTCCGGGCAGAGTTAAAGCAGGATAAGCATAAAGGCATACTGATGCTGTTTGCCAGCCAGCGTGCCATGCAGCTGTTTCTGACGCAGGTTACCGATTTACGCCTGATGCTGCTGGTTCAGGGAGACAAGCCGCGCTACAGGCTGGTTGAGTTACATCGTCAGCGGGTACAGGAAGGCCAGACTAGCGTGCTGATTGGCTTACAATCCTTTGCGGAAGGGTTGGATCTGAAAGGGGATCTCCTTTCTCAGGTGCATATCCATAAAATCGCGTTTCCGCCTATCGACAGCCCAGTGATTCTGACGGAAGGCGAGTGGCTAAAAAGCCTCAAGCGGCATCCGTTTATCGTACAAAGCTTGCCCAGCGCCTCATTTAACCTCATCCAGCAGGTTGGACGCCTTATTCGCAGCCATGACTGCTTTGGTGAAATCGTCATTTACGATCGTCGCCTGTTGACCAAAGGCTATGGCGCACAGCTGCTGGCGGCGTTGCCCGTCTTCCCGATCGAACAGCGAGATATGCCATAACAAATTCTGCTTTATCCGTTCGTTGAATAAAGGGGTAATTAATCCCTATTTAGCGCTATATTTTTTTATTCTTATTTGTTAGATTTGTCTCCGAACAGCAAGGATGCCGTTAATACGTGTGACAAAATGTGTCATTGCTCGGCGCGGTTTTTATCAACCAAGGACAGGTATCACGATGAGAATTAACGCAGTTAATAAAAACCTTCCTTTTCAAAAGCGAATGCTGTTTGGCATCCGTCTCTCTTGTTGTTCATATCTATACCAATAATAAAAACTAGTCACCACAGTCTTATTATTTATCATTTGATAATAACGAAAATAATTGGTCTTCTTTCTTAATTATTTCCTTATAGAGATAATTTTTATTTATATGAGTTTTTTATATATAAATAATTTTTAGTGAGCTTTATCTACCCAGGAGACGATTAGGCCGCAGCCACATGCGGTACATGCAATACAGCCATTGCATGAAGGGATTTAGGATTCTGATCATCCCGATCAGACTTATGGAGAAGAAAAGATGGCTTTACGAGCTCAAGATAAGGATACCGCAGAGTCGGCATTGCATGCAGCGGGAACGGGGTATAGCGATGTGTACGATCTGTATAATTACCATTCACGTGGCGATGGACAGCTTAATGGCAAACCCTCGTTCACAAGCGATCTAGCAGCGAAGGAGATTGTCCGCGACGGTCTGACCTGGAATGGCACGAACGTATTCGGCAAATCCGCTAATCTGACCTATTCGTTCTTACAGAACGTGCGGTCTATCCCTTCTGGCGATCAGGGCTTTGTGAAATTCAGCGCAGCCCAGGAACAACAAGCCAAACTGTCTCTGCAATCGTGGTCAGATGTCGCTAATATCACGTTTACTCAGGTTAGCCCTACCCAAAAAGCCACTATCACGTTTGGTAACTACACCCGTGATTCAAGCGGTCGGTTGGACTACGATACTCAGGCTTATGCTTATATGCCGGGTAACCACTCGGCGGCGGGCAGCGCCTGGTTTAACTACAACTCCGACACGGTGCGTAACCCGGCGACGGAATACGGCAAGCAGACGCTGACGCATGAGATCGGTCATGCGCTGGGTCTGAATCACCCGGGTTCTTACAATGCTGGCGAAGGTAACCCAACCTACCGCGATGTGACCTATGCGGAAGATACGCGCCAGTTCAGCCTGATGAGCTACTGGAGTGAGCAGAACACCGGAGGGGATTTCCAGGGGCACTATGCCGCAGGTCCGCTGATTGATGACATTACGGCAATCCAATATCTGTACGGTGCAAACATGAACACGCGTACCGGCGACACGGTATACGGTTTCAACTCCAACACCGGCCGTGATTTCTATTCAGCGAATAGCAGCAGTGACAAGCTGATCTTCTCCGTTTGGGATGCGGGCGGCACGGACACGTTTGATTTCTCTGGCTACAGAAACGATCAGCGTATCAACCTGAATGAAGGCGGATTCTCTGATGTTGGCGGCCTGAAAGGTAACGTGTCTATCGCCCACGGCGTGACCATCGAAAATGCCATTGGCGGTTCCGGCAACGATATTATTATCGGCAATGACGCGAATAATATTCTGAACGGCGGCGCGGGTAATGACGTCATTTACGGCGGCGGCGGTGCAGATACGCTGACGGGCGGTGCGGGCAAAGATATTTTTGTCTACGCCAGCGCGAGCGATTCTTCCTATAAAAACGGTTATGACACCATCACGGACTTCCAACGCGGCATCGACAAAATCGACCTGTCAGCGTTGAATCAAAATAAAGATTTGCAGTTTGTTGATGCGTTCACCGGACGTGGCAATGAAGCACTGCTTGACTGGGATGCGGGTAGCAATACCACGAATCTGTGGCTGAATTTTGCGGGTCAGACCACGCCAGACTTTGTTGTACATATTGTTGGTCAGCCTTCTGCGGCAACCGATTTTATCGTGTGATGTAGCAAGGACGGGAAATCCCCGTCCTTTTCTGTTATCGACTAGGGGCCACTATGAAAAAGTTAATCATCGCGGCGTTGTTAAGTGCAATAAGCGGAGGATGTATGGCAAGTAGTCTGAAATTACCTTCAGCAAGCGAACTAAGCGGCGTATGGCAATTGCGTGGCGGGGAACAGCAGTGCGAGGTTGTACTGCATAACGCGTCGTTAGTGGATAATACCTGGCGGCTTGAGGGAGATGTTCAGTGTTTAAAAGCGCTGCTGCCGGATGTGCCTGCCGGATGGCGGCCGACGCCGGACGGTATCACGCTGACGAAAGAGCTGGGGCAGTCCGTGGCGTTTTTTAGCAAGGAAAAAGAGGGCTATACGCTGACATTGCCTGATGGCAGTACACGGACGTTGCATAAACAGCCCTGACAGGAGAGGCAAGCGCAGTGAGTCAACTATCAAATAAGGAACGTTCGTTGTTGAGTATACTGCGTCCTTTCCGGCGCAGCTTTTGGAGCATTGGGATTTTCAGCGCCATCGTTAATCTACTGATGCTGTCGCCTTCTATCTATATGCTGCAGGTTTACGATCGCGTACTGGCTTCGGGGAATGGTACCACATTGCTGATGCTTACCCTGCTGATTGCTGGGCTGGGAGTATTCATGGCGGCACTCGAATGGGTGCGCAGCCTGGTGGTCGTCAGGCTCGGTACGCGGATCGATCTACAGCTGAATCAACAGGTTTTCAACGCGGCGTTTGAACGCAATCTGGAGGCCGGAGAGGCTAAAGCGGGTCAGGCGCTGAACGATCTCACGCTATTGCGGCAATTTATTACGGGCAACTCACTCTTTGCTTTCTTCGATATTCCCTGGTTTCCCTTCTTTTTATTGGTGCTGTTTCTGATTCACCCGGTTCTCGGTCTGCTTGGCATTGGGGGAACCGTGGTACTGGTGCTGCTGGCGTGGCTGAATCAATATCTCACCACGTCGCCTTTGGAAGAGGCAAACCATGAAGCGCTACAAGCGACCCATCTTGCAGATACGCAGCTGCGTAATGCGGAAGTCATTGAATCGATGGGGATGCTGCCTAATTTGCGCCGCCGCTGGCTGGGGCAACACTACCGTTTTATTACGCTGCAAAATCTGGCAAGTGAACGGGCTGCGGTTGTCGGGGCGGCATCCAAACATGCGCGTGTTTTTCTGCAATCGCTAATGCTCGGTGTGGGGGCTTTGCTCGCGATTAAGGGCGAAATTACGCCGGGCATGATGATTGCGGGGTCAATCCTTGTCGGGCGCGTGCTGAGTCCTATCGATCAGTTTATTGGTATTTGGAAACCCTTGAGCAGCGCCCGTCAGGCCTGGCACCGATTGAGTCGTATCATGGCAGCTTACCCGCCCAAAGCGGAGCCCATGGCGTTGCCTGCGCCAGTTGGCCAGCTCAGCGTCGAGAATGTGCTGTTGCAGACGCCACAAGGTGCGGCCAGATTGCAGGATATCCATTTCTCGCTTCAGGCGGGGGAAACGTTGGCGATTCTGGGGGCATCGGGCTCAGGGAAATCCACGCTGGCACGCCTGCTGGTGGCGACGCAAACACCGACGCGTGGCAAGGTTCGACTGGATGGTGCCGATCTCAGCCAGGTGGATAAAACGGCGTTTGGTCCGGCAATGGGCTACCTGCCGCAGGATGTGCAGCTCTTTAAAGGCACGCTGGCGGAGAACATTTCCCGCTTTGGTGAACATGATGCGGAAAAAATTGTGGCGGCGGCAAAGCTGGCGGGTGTTCACGAAATGATTCTTAGCCAGCCGCAGGGATATGACACGCCTCTCGGCGCCGACGGCAACGGGCTGTCGGGCGGTCAGCGGCAGCGTATTGCGCTGGCGCGTGCGGTGTATGGCGAACCCTGCCTGCTGGTACTCGATGAACCGAATTCCAGTCTTGATAACGAAGGTGAAATGGCGCTGGCGCAGGCGATCTCGCATCTTCAGAAGCGGGGGGCGACGGTGGTACTGATTACGCATCGTCCTGCATTAACCACGCTGGCGCATAAGATTCTGGTGCTTAATCAGGGTAGGCAACAACGCTTTGGGCCTGCGCGCGAGATTTTGAGCGAACTACAGCCGCGTCGTGCCGCCAATCAGGCACAAATGGCACCCTCTGCCGCTGTTCAGCGGTAACATGGAATAACGAAAACAGGGAAAGACATGTCCGCATCAGAAATAAGCGAAGAGAGTATGAACCAGACAGCGCAGCGTGATGAAAAACGCGCGGTGCGTCTGGGATGGTTGCTGGTGCTTGCCGGGTTTGGTGGTTTTCTCCTGTGGGCACTGTTTGCACCCTTGGATAAGGGCGTCATGGTGAATGGCAGCGTCGTGATTTCCGGTAACCGCAAGGTGGTGCAACACAATCAGGGCGGTATTGTCGATAAAATTCAGGTGAAAGATGGCGACAGGGTCGAGGCTGGCCAGATTCTGCTAACGCTGAATGAAGTTGATGCGCGCTCGGCGAGTGAAGGGCTGGATGGTCAGTATTTACAACTGGTGGCACGGGAAGGGCGACTGCTTGCCGAGCAGCAGCGTCTGAGCGACATGGTGATGACACCCCGTTTGCAGCCGCTAGCGGAGCAACCTGAGATGAGCGTGATTACGGCATTGCAGCGTGATTTACTGCGCAGCCGTCAGCAGTCGCTCAGGCTTGAAGCCGAAGGGATGCGTTCCAGTATTGCGGGTATGGAAGCCTCACTCAATGCCCAACGTCAGGTGATGTCCAGTAAGCAGAAGCAGCGGGAGACGCTGGAGCAACAGCTGCAAGGTCTGCGTTCACTGGCGGCAGAAAACTATGTCCCACGTAACAAAATGCTGGAGAACGAACGTTTGCTGGCGCAGCTTAACGGCGATATCGCCCAACTGGCGGGAGATATTAATCGTACCCGCCGTGATATTGAGCAACAAACGCTGCTGATTGCACAGCGCCAGCAGGAATACGACAAGGAAGTGAACAGCGAGCTGGCGGAGGTGCGGGCGCTGCTGAGCGATGTGAGCAGCAAGAAGGAAAAAGCCGATTTTAATCTGGCGAATATCCAGATGCGGGCGCCCGTTTCCGGTACGGTGGTCGGGTTGAAAGTGTTTACGGAAGGTGGTGTGATTGCGCCGGGACAGACGCTACTGGAGATCGTACCGGACGATCAGCCGCTATTGGTGGATGCGCGTCTTCCCGTGGAGTTGGTCGATAAGATCTGGCCGGGGCTGCCCGTCGAGCTGCAGTTCGTCGCGTTTAACCAAAGCACAACGCCGCGCGTAGCGGGAACGGTTGAGCTGTTGTCTGCCGACCGCCTGTTGGATGAGCGAGACGGCTCCCCTTATTACAGCCTGCGTGTGATGGTGGATGACGAAGGAAAACGTGCACTAGAGGGGCTGGAAATCAAACCCGGCATGCCGGTACAAGGGTTTGTGCGTACCGGAGAGCGGTCGTTCGTCAATTATCTATTTAAGCCTTTAATGGATCGCCTGCATCTGGCATTAACGGAAGAGTAATCATGCAAAGGATCGCGATAATCGTGCTGTTTGGGCTGCTTTCTTCGGGCGCTAACGCATTAGGACTGCTTGATGCCTGGGAATTAGCGCTGCGTAACGACGCTCAGTTTCGTGCAGCCGGGTTTGAACGAGCGGCGGGTCTGGAAGAGGAAAATATCGGACGCGCCAATCTGCTCCCCAATCTCCAGTATGGCTATAGCGCTAACCGCAGCCATTCTAAAGTGACCCAAACGGATAGCTTCACCAATAACACGCTAAAACGCGATTACAACAGTTACACGTCCACGCTGTCGCTGCGCCAGCCGCTGCTGGATTACGCGGCCTGGGCGCGTTATCAACAGGGTGTTGCCCGCACGTTGATGGCCGATCAGCGGTTCCGCGATCGCAGTCAGGATTTGATGGTGCGGTTATATAAAGCCTGGAGTAGCGCGCTACTGTCGCAGGAAAAACTGCAATTGCTGGATGCACAACAGCGGGCGTATCACGAACAACTGGCGCTAAATAAACGTCTCCTGTTGGCAGGAGAAGGGACGTTAACGGACGTGCGGGAAACGGAAGCGCGTTTTACGCTGATTGAGGCACAGCGGATTGAGCAGCAGGATAATCTGGATGCCGCGATGACCGATCTGGAAAATATGACGGGTACGGTGCTGGATATCACGGCGCTGTATCCTTTGACGCTCACGCAGTTGCCGTCTGTGGAATCAGGCAAGCAGACGCTGGCGCAGTGGCGCGATCTTGCCGTACAGCATAATGCCAAACTGGCGACACAGCGCGAAGGGCTGGCGGTCAGCCGTTATGAAATTGAACGCAGTCGCGCCGGACATTTACCCACGCTGTCGCTGGTGGCATCGTCGCGCAATAGCCGTTCGGAAAGTGAATACAACTATAATCAGAAATACGACACGCAGAGCGTTGGTTTACAGCTGAATGTCCCGCTTTATTCCGGTGGTTCCGTCTCGGCATCGATGCGACAGGCCGCAGCGGAATATCAGCAAAGTCAGGCTGAGTTGGACGATCAGACCAAGCAAACGCTGGCGGAGTTGAAAAATTATTACAACCTGTACAACAACGGGTCGGCGAAAATTAAAGCCTGGCAAATGACGGCCTCGTCGGCGCAGGAAGCGGTCAACGCCACGCGATTAAGTGTCGCGGGTGGCGAACGTATCAATCTGGATATTCTACTGGCCGAACAGGATTGGTATAACGCCCGACGAGAGCTGGCGGAAGCGAAATACAGCTGGCTTCAGGCGTGGTTATTACTGCGCTATACCGCAGGCACGTTGAATGAGAAAGATATTCTGGAACTGGCGGCCTGGTTTCAGCCTGCAACGAATCCATTGGGCAACGGCAAGATCATCAGTAACTAAAGCCGATGAAAAAATCATCTATCAGTAATCGGATATGATTTTGTCAGCAGAGATGTCTATACCGGTAACGTGAAGTATGGCGAATACCGGGCGACGATAAATGGTTCAATTCTGTAGGGTATTGCGCCTCAGGAATACTTAAACTCCTTTAAAATCATAAAGCATCCTCATTTTGCATAATGGCCTCCGTTCTTATCAGGAGGCTTTATTGTGAAAAAAATCAAAAAACCGCGTCTTACCGGCTGGATTGTAACATCCGCTTTCCTCTTTGCTGTTATCGGGCTGATTTCACCGCAGCAGCTTCCCGTCACCGTCTATAAGCTCTCGCTTATCTCACTCGCTGCGGTACTAGGCTATTGGCTGGATCGCTCGCTGTTTCCTAAAGCGCGTCCCGGTCTGTTCCTCGAACAAGGGGATGAGCCTGCTCCGCATGGTCGTTTCCCGGTTCGGAAAGGTCACCACACCGTCTTTGCCGCGGCGATGCTGCGGCGTGCGCTGATTGTGTCCGCTGTCTGCATCGGCGTAGCGATGGGGTTGTGATATGCGACACCTTCTCATCACGCTGCTTGTTAGCCCGATGCTTTTTAGTGCTGCGGCCTGCGCTGACACGATCCCTCGTGCCGCGCAGGCGTACCGCAGTGATGTTATCCGTAGCGCACGGCTGGATTGGGGCATGAATGCCCCAATCGCTGACTTTGCCGCGCAACTGCATCAGGAAAGCGGCTGGAACCCACGGGCCGTCTCGCCCGTCGGCGCACAGGGGCTGGCGCAGTTTATGCCGACTACCGCCGACTGGTTTAGCGGTATCGTTCCTGAACTTCGCGCCAATCAACCGTTTAATCCCACCTGGGCTATCCGCGCTCTGACGGGCTATGACCGCTGGCTGTGGACGCGAATCAGTGCCAGCAATGATTGCGAACGCATGGCAATGACCTTGTCGTCTTACAACGGCGGACTTGGCTGGTTACAGCGTGATAAACAGCGCGCTAAGATCGCCGAGAAAGACATCCTTCGCTGGTTCGGTCATGTTGAAACCGTCAATGCCGGGCGCAGCGCTGCCAACTGGCGTGAGAACCGTCACTATCCCGACCGCATTCTGCATCAGCTGGCACCGCGTTATCTGAGCTGGGGGAGGGCGAGCTGTGTGGAATAACCTGTTTCTTACTAGCCTGAAATCCTTTTTTTCACCACGTGTGGTCACCGTTCTGCTTGCCGTTGTGCTGCTACTCGCGATTTATCTGACCGGTCGTAATCAGGGTTATCAACTGGCGCAAGCATTGGGGGATGCCGCGCTGGCAAAACAGCAGGCGGCATTCAATTTGCTACAGCAACAGCAGTCTGAAACCCAGAACCAGCTATTACGCGCGGCGGCGGAACAGTACCAGCAGCAGGTAGAACGTGGGAATCAACTCGAACAGCGCTATCTGGCAGCGCGTCAAAAACTGGCGGCGGATAACGCCGCCCTGCAACGGAAGATCGATCATGTTACTCAGCAATACATTGACGAAAAAGGCAAAGTTCAGCCTGTGCAGTGCGTGTTTACTCGTGGCTTCGTGCAGTACTACAACGCCGCTTTCGGTCTGTCCGCCAACGGTGCCACAGACGTTACCACCGCTGCCCACCGCACTGGCGCAGCGTCCGGTTCCGGCACAGTCGCTGACGCCGAATTACAGCCTTCAGGCGTCTCCCAACGCGATATTCTCGCCAACATCAGCGACAACGGAGAACGCTACCAGGCGCTAGCGGCGCAGGTTAACGCGCTGCTGGATTACATCGAAGCGTTACAAAACGCAGGGGAGGTCACACGTGAAGATTGAAGTGGAGTTCTGGTCGCTGGTCGGCCTGCTGTTGTCGTTTATGAGCTTCCTTTTTGCTGCCGGGCGCATTCTGCTCACGCAGATTGAAAAGCGGTTGAACGAGCGTTTTGCCGCATTGGAAAACGCACGCCAGAAGAGCGAACAAGGGTGGACGCGATTGGAGCGCGAGTTTCTGGAATTCCGCGCTGATTTACCGTTGACTTACGTGCGACGTGAGGATTACATCCGTGGTCAGACGGTCATCGAAGCCAAGCTGGATGCGCTTTATAACAAGCTGGTGTTGGTGCAGCAGCGGCATGTGGGAGGCAATCATGGCTGACACGCAGCGTATCCGACAGGAATCGATGCGTTGGCATTTGCTGATCGCATTAAATAAAACACGCCCTTATACCGCGAACGAAATGTTCCTGCTGGCGCTGATGCAGCGGCTGTATGCTGACACGTCAGCGCTGGAGTTGCGTCATGCGCTGGATTACCTGGCCGATCGCAAGATGGCAGTATTGACCAAGGAGGTGGGCGGCGTCTGGCTGGCGAATCTCACCCGTCTTGGCGTGGATGTCGTGGAGTATGCCGTTGATTGTATGGTTGGCATCGCTCGACCGGAAAAATACTGGGATCGGTAATCCCCTTGCATGGCTTTCTCTTCTGTCTTTACGCGTTACCAGTGTCGTCATATTCCTCTGCGCCAGCACGGTTGTGCTGGCGTTTTTTTATCGAAAGAATTTTTATTTTTCAGCGTATTAGCCGTCTTTTTTCAAATAAATCACTTCACTGTTTTTTCTAAAACAGATTAAAAGCCGCAGCCCGTCGTTATCCGGATACTAGCGCCATCAACACGATGTGCCACCAAAACAGTGCGCCATTAACACAGCGGGTGAACGGATATGAATACCAGACCAATTATCGATGCGGTGATAGCCCGCCTCCAGCAGCACTTACCGACACGGCGGATTGCGTCTTGCCCAGAAAATATTCTGAGCGAGCCCGATCGTCTGACGCTCGGTGATGTGCTGGTGGGGTATCGCGGTTCCGAATTTTCCGCACCGGAAGATGCGGATTCTCCGGTTCAGACGCAGCGACCACAGCTGATGGTTGCCGTGCTGCTGCCGGAGCTGGATGGCGAAGACGGCGTGCTGGCCACGCTCGATACCGTCCGTCAGGCGCTGGGAGGATACCGGCTGCCTGATTGTCATCGCGGTATCCGGTTAGTTCGTGACCGCTACGTGGGTTACACCGAAGGACGCTGGCATTACGCCATCGATTGCACCACAGAAACCCTTTTTATCGAAGACCGCGAGCAGACGGATGGTCCGCTGCTTACCACGGTTAATTATGAGGAGAAAGACGCATGAAGTATCGCTATACCGGCCCCGCCAGCGGCGTCACGCTGGCAGATGGTCAAGAAATTCTGCTTTGGCCCGCTCAGGTGACTGAACTGCCGGCAGATCATGAATACGTGAAAACGCTGATCGCGCTGGGCTATTTGCTGCCTGTCGCGGATCAGGTTCTGGCTGATAGCGCAACGGAGGTGACCCTTGGCCGCTAATTATTTACATGGTGTAGAAACGATTGAAGTTGAAACCGGTGCTCGTCCGGTGAAAACCGTCAAATCTGCGGTAATTGGGTTGATCGGTACGGCGCCGCAAGGTGCGGTAAATGACGTCACGCTGTGCCTGTCCGAAAAGGACGCGGCGCAGTTTGGTAGCCAGTTCGGCGGCTATACCATCCCGCAGGCGCTGGATGCGATTTACGATCATGGCGCGGGCACGGTTCTGGTTATCAACGTGCTGGATCCGGCGAAACACAAATCATCGGTGAGCGCAGAAAAAGTCACCTTTGACAAAGCGACCGGTACGGCGCAACTGGCGAACCGTGTGGTTGCCAAACTGGTGCTGACGGCGGCAGAAGGCGGTCAGCCGTTTGTCGAAGGTCAGGACTATACGCTGGATGCACAAACTGGCGTACTGAAAAATCTGGGTAAAAACATCGATGCTACCGCTGTGGTCAGTGCGTCTTATGACTTTGCTGATGTCACGAAAGTGACTGCCGCTGACATCATCGGCAGCATCAACGCCGCGGGCAAACGCACCGGTATGAAGCTGCTAAACGATACCTACAATCTGTACGGCTTCTTTGCCAAGATTCTGATTTCGCCGGTGTTCTGTACGCAAAACAGCGTAACGACCGAGCTGATCGCACTGGCGGACAAACTGGGCGCGATTGCCTACGTCGATGCGCCAATCGGTACCACTTTTGCGCAAGCGCTGAGCGGCCGTGGCCCGGAAGGCACGATCAACTTCAATACCAGCTCTGAACGCGCTCGTCTGTGCTATCCGCACGTCAAAGTGTACGACGCGGAAACCAACAGCGAACGTCTGGAGCCGCTGTCGGCACGTGCTGCAGGCCTGCGTGCCAAAGTCGATCTGGAGAAAGGTTTCTGGTGGTCGTCGTCCAACCAGGAAATCAAAGGGATCACCGGCGTAGAGCGCCAGCTGTCCGCAATGATTGACGATCCGCAGAGCGAAGTGAACCTGCTGAACGAGCAGGGCATCAGCACCATTTTCAACAGCTACGGCTCCGGCCTGCGTCTGTGGGGCAACCGTACCGCAGCCTGGCCAACCGTGACGCACATGAAGAATTTCGAAAATGTGCGTCGTACTGGCGATGTGATTAACGAATCCATCCGCTATTTCAGCCAGCAGTACATCGATATGCCGATCAATCAGGCGCTGATCGATGCGCTGGTGGAATCCGTCAACGCCTACGGTCGCAAGCTGATCGGTGACGGCGCGCTGCTGGGCTTCAAGTGCTGGTTCGATGCCGCGCGTAACGAGCAAACCGAGCTGGCTGCTGGGCACCTGTTGCTTAACTACAAATTCACTCCGCCGCCGCCGCTTGAGCGTCTGACCTTTGAGACGGAGATCACCTCGGAATACCTGGTAACGCTGGAGGGCACTAACTGATGGCCGGGAAAATTGAAGTAAACCGTATTACTAACGCCAACATCTACATCAACGGCACCAACCTGCTGGGGCGTGCGCAGGAAATCAAACTGCCGGATGTCTCCATGATCATGCAGGAACACAAAGCGCTGGGCATGGTCGGCAAGATCGAACTGCCTGCGGGCTTCGACAAGCTGGAAGGCGAGATCAAATGGAACTCCTTCTACCGCGAAGCGATGCTGGCGGCCGCGAATCCGTACCAGTCGCTGGCGCTACAGTGCCGCTCCAGCGTGGAACGTTATGGCTCTCAAGGCCGTATCGAAGAAGTGCCGCTGGTGACGTACATGACCATCATGTTCAAAAAGAATCCGCTGGGCACGTTCAAGCAGCACGAAAACCCAGATTTCAGCAGCGCGTTCAACTGCACCTACATCAAACAGGTGATGAACGGTGAAGACCTGCTGGAACTGGATTACATGTCCAACATCTTCATGGTGGGCGGCGTGGATCAACTGAACAGTTACCGCGCCAATATCGGCGGTTAATTTGGTATTCATTGACTAAGTAAGGAAAGAAAGGGGCTTCGGCCCCTTTCTTATGCCTGCCGCTTTCGTTTTCTAATTTACTTTAAAATCGTTATTCCTCGCCGCACGCGATACTGCTCCCGACATTTACTAAGGAGCCGTTATGCACACTGAAACCTATTCTCTGCAATTCCCTTACACCACTTCCGCCGGTCAACGCGTGGAGTCCATTTCGCTCAAGCGTCTGAAAGTCAAAGACATCAAAGCGGTGAAAAAAATCAGCGATGACTCAAGCAACTGGGACGATGCGCTACTGTCACGCATGACCGGTCTGGTGCCGGAAGACATCGATGAGATGGACGCGCAGGACTACATGGCGCTGCAAAAACGATTTCAGCAGCTACTTGGGTTGGATAACGCAGCCGGCGCTGCTGTGGAAAGCGCAGGCACTGCTGGCGAGGTGGTTTCGCTTTCAGCCGAGTGAGATTGATGCGCTGGAACTGGACGACTTTGAACGCTGGCTGGATGAAGCCAGCGAACAGATAAAACGTGAGAACGGTGAGGAAGACTGATTACTGACAGGATTAACTAGGCCACCATCCACCTAACCCGGCCAGCGACAGGACGCTGGCCGTTTTCTCCCTCACCACCTGTCTTCCTCTCCCGCTTATCACTCGTCCTTTTCCTCGTTTTATCCCCTGTTTGTGATGGGGAAACCAAACTGGAGCAGCGCAAGCCGCCGTCTCCGATCCGCCCCGCAAGGGGCTTTTCTGAATGAGAGTGAACCGTGGATATGCTTTTAAACGGTGTCATGCCGGGCAGGTCGTTTAGTACCACGCTAGATGACACAAAAAAATCGCTGCAGTCACTTAGTGATGGTCTCAAACAGGCGCAGGAGCGGCAGCGGCAGTTTAATCAGTCGCTGGAGCGCTTTGGCACTGTCAGTTCGCAAGCGATATCTCGCATCGCACAGGCGACATCCCGACTGAACAAGTCGCTACATGAACTAGAAACTAATCAGGAACGACTGAGGCGTAACAAGTCGAGTAAGGAAACGCCGAGTAAGGAAAAGTCAGGTAAGAGTCGAAGTGAACTCGCTAGTGACTTTAAGACTAAGCGCGAACAGTTTGGTTTTGTCATGAAGCCAGTTGTGGCGTCGGTCACACACTATGCGTCATTTGAGGCGCAGTTGCGTAGCATCAGCATTGCTCATGATATATCGAGCGAGCAGGAAAAATTGATGGGGCAGCAGCTGCGTCAATCTTCTCAACGGGTGAACCAAACACCGGATGCGTTACTTAGCAGTGCCGGAAAGCTGCTTGAGCGCGGTATGTCAAAGGAGCAGATAAAGGGGGTAACGGATCTAACAGAGGTGCTGGGGAAAACGTCAACGGCCTCCGGCGCGGCGTTGACCGACCTTACAGCACTTTCGGTCACGTTGGATAACGTGTTTAACCTGAAAGGTGCGGAGGTGCAGCAAGAGTCCCTCTCACGCATGCTGGCGGGCACGAAACAGGGGTTCTCTACGGCGTTGATGGCGCAATATGTTCCTGCGCTGGCTTCAGGATTTACGGCGATGGGGGCGACGGGCAATCAGGCGCTGAGTCAACTGGTTTCCAGCCTGAGCGCCACGAAAGGTGGTGATACGGAAGCAAACACGGTGGCTCGACTGGAGAGCTTTATGAATGCCGTGGGGCGAACCGACATTGCTGACAGTTACGGCAAAGCGGGCGTGAATTATAACGCGTTGCTGAAAAGCCATATGAAAGATGGATATTCACAGTACGACGCAGCGGTTCTGATTGGCAATCAGTTGATCGACAGCAAAGGCAGCCAATTCCAGAAACGCTGGGACATGGCTGCGGGTAACGTGGACGCACAGCAAAGCTTAATGCAGCGTTACGGGTTGCAGGAGGTGTTCCGTACGCCAGAAGCCGTCAATCATGCGATGTCGATGAAGCGGAACTGGCAGAGTTATCAAGCAAACCAGCAGGTGATGAACAGCCCGGCGGCCACACAAACGCTGGAGCTCGACTTCGCCCGACAGAATGGCACATTGACCGCGCGCTGGAACCGAATGACAACGTCGTTGCTGAATATTGCGCTCAATGTGGGTGAAGCGTTGACGCCAGTATTGGTTTCTCTGAGTGATGCGCTGATCCCCATTTTGGATCAACTGGTGACCTGGACGGCGGCGAACCCTGAACTGGTTCGCGGGATCGTGATGGCCGTGGCCGGTTTCTTCGCGTTCAGAATGGCGTTGAGCGGGGCGAAGCTGGGAATAGACATACTGTTACCCTCCTTGCAGGGCGTTTGGAAAGGCATTCAGCAGGGCTGGCAGTGGCTTAAAGGGCTAAATCTGAAGGGTTTATGGCAGGGCATTCGGTCGGCGCTAAGCGGGCTGGGTAGTCGTGCATGGGCATTATTAGGACGCATATTTAGCATCGTGTGGCGTCGTGTTGCGATGATGGCAATCGGGGCAGTAATGACGATGATGACGACGCCAGTGGGTTGGATCGTTGCCGCCGTTGTTGGGGTAGTTGCCGCACTAGTTGGAATAGGTGCGTTGATTTACAAATATTGGGACCAAATTAGTTCGTTTTTAGCCGCCACTGGTCTGATATAAGTCAGAAACACAAAGCGTTTTGGGCTGATCTCAAGAATGGCGCGTCTGGAGGTGTGGCGGGTGTTCTTGGTGTTCTGGTTGACCGGTCGCCATTGGGTACATGGTATTCAACCTGGCTTAAAGGTGCTAATGAGTTAAAAGTCAAGTTACCTGAGAGTCTAAGCGGATTAGCCAGTTTGCTTATCGATAAATTTGTGAGCGAGTTGGCAAAAGAATTTCCGAAGTTGCAAATTGTTTCTAACAAAATCGGGAATTGATTCCCGATAGCGTTAAAGACTTTCTGGGTATCGGCTCGAAAAAAGTGTCTGTAGAAGCCAGCGGTCAACCTGTGGCGGCCAGCGCTGCAGCCACACCAGTTCTAAAACCTACGTCGGTATCTGCATTGTCGCTACAGCCGACACTGCCTGTTGAATTACCTAAGACGGAAGACACAATGCCAACCCCGCAGCAGCGGGTTGCAATGACATCATCTGTCGGCGGAGCGAAAGGTAAGTTAGTCACAGCAGCCCCTTCCGAACGTGTTCAGGTTGCTTTTTCTCCCACCATTTACCTCAACGGCCAGAAGGCCGCGCCAACGCCAGAAATGACGAAGACGCTGACCCTTAGCATGAATGAACTGGAAAATATGTTGAACAAGTTGCTCACTCAGCGTGAGCGCAGGGGGTACGCCTAATGTTTGCGGTATTAGGAAATATTGAATTTAAAGTGACCGCCTACTGGGACGGCTTTAATACGTCATTCGGTGCAGATTATGCCGAGCATGGCCGCATTGAAGGTAAACCCGGTCTGCAGTTCATCGGTGCGAAGCTGGACGAAATTACTATTAGTCTGGTGTTTCACAAGCAGTACTGCACGCCGGATGTGGAGTTGAAGCGGTTGACTGAGGCAATGCGGGCGCATCAGGCGATGGCCTTAGTCTTCGGCAATGGGGATTATCGCGGCTGGTTTGTGATTACGGCACTAACCTCGACCAGCGAACACACCGATGCGAAGGGCAACGTATTGGTATGAATGCCTCGCTAACGCTGCGAGAATACATTGGCGATCCGAAAACCCGCTCAAGCCGCCTGCGATAGAGACGCCTGTTCCTAATGTTAGCGCCATCACTAAAGCGGTCGATAAAGTGAGCAATTTTGCAGCGTCGCTACGCACGGCTGTCACGTATGCCAAGAAAGCGCATTCTGCGGTTAAGGCGGTGAGAACCACCGTTCAGATTGTAAAACGGATGAAGAACAATCCCGAAACCGCGCTGTTGCAAATTCCTGGGCTGCTAACGCAAGTCGGGAATGTATTGACGCCGTTAAGTGAGGTGGAACCGGCGTTTAAAAAAGCGGCAGAGGCTGTTTCTGATGCAGCGGTTCAGGCCGAGAAGATGACGCCTGAAATTACAGCGGTTAATAAAGCGGCGAATGAAATGCTGAAGCAGGTCAAACAAGTTGCCACCTTGTTACAGGGCGTCGACAGCAAAAACGTTATCGAGAAGCTGGAAGCCATCAGCAAACATGTTGATGCCGCGAGCGACACATTTAAAGGCGCTGAACCTGCGCTGAGTAAACTGACGGCAGAAATCGTGAAGAGGGTTGAAGCATATGCACCTTGAACATATCACTACACAGGGCGAACGCTGGGATACCTTGTCCTATCGGTATTACGGCGATCCGCTCGGCTATCCGCGGATTATTGCGGCTAACCCACATGTCCCCATCGTGCCGCTGTTGCCATCGGGTTTGGTGGTGTTGATTCCGATTATTGAACAGGCAGAGGCCAGTAAAGCGGAGGATACCCCACCATGGCTGCGTTAACGGAAGAACTAACCTTGCTCTCTCCTGCGGTGTCGGAAGTGCTGCAACCGGCGTTCACCCTGTGGTATCAGCAAAAAGACATCACCAATGATATCGCACCGTATGTCACCAGTGTGACGTATACCGACAGCATCAAGAATGAATCGGATTCGATTGAGGTCAGGCTCGATGATACCGATGGCCGCTGGATGGATAAGTGGTATCCCGGTACGGGCGATACGTTATCGCTCAAGCTAGGTTATCTCGGTGAAATGCTGTTTGACTGCGGCACTTTCTCGATTGATGAAATTGAGGTTATCGCACCGCCTAGCGAAGTGATCATTCGCGGCGTCGCGACGTCGGTCAATCGTGCATTGCGGACCAAATCAAACCGCGGTTTTGAAGATACGACGTTAGCCGCGATTGCGACGCGTATCGCGAAAAAGCATCAGTTGATGCTGGTAGGGAAGATTCAAATCATCAAGATCGATCGCGTTACGCAATATGCGGAAACCGATGTCGCTTTTCTAAAGCGGCTCGCCAGTGAATATGGCTACGCCGTGAAGGTGGTCAGCGACCAACTGATTTTTCCCATCTGGCGACGCTACGCAATCAGGCGTCTGTTCGACAAATTAAGCGAACGGACGTCGCGCGTTTTTCACTGAGCGACACGATCAGCCACGTCTATAAAAATGCCAAGACGAAGTATCAGAAAGGGAGTGAAAAGAAACTGATGGTTTATGAAGCCAACGGTGGTGCGAACAACGAAATGAAGCCTGCCAGTGCTGAGACCAGTGCGGATACGCTGAAAGTTAACGTGCGCGCGGCGGATGCTTCTGGAGCAAGGATGAAAACGGATGCCGCGTTGGATGCGCACAATGAAAAGCAACAAAGGGGTCGATGACGCTGATGGGCAGCCCGCAGTTAGCGGCGGGTAATAAAGTGGAACTGGTGTCGTTCGGTCAACTTTCTGGCCATTGGTTGATCGAATCGGCTCGCCATGCTCTGGAACGTGGCAGTGGCTACACCACGGAGATTGGTCTGATTCGCGGGCCGATTACGGCGGGCAAACGGAAATCGGACGGCGGAAAAACGCTGGTGACTTACCATCCGGATGGCAGCCAGACAACGCAGACGGTCAAGAGTAAAAAGGATATAGGGTTATGAGTTTATCTCGTCGAATTGGCACGATCAGTGCGGTGGATGAGGTTCGCGTGATGGTGCGCGTTCGTCTACCAGAGTGCGACAATCTGCGAACGGCCTGGTTGCCGGTATTACAGCGCAATACGCAGAATAATAAGGATTACTGGTTGCCGGATATTGGTGAACAGGTCGAAGTTCTGCTGGACGGAAACGGCGAGGACGGCCTGGTGCTAGGGCGATTTACTCTGCCGCCGATGTGCCAACGCTGGCAGATAAGGACAAAGGGCAGTAACGTTCGCTGACGGCGCGCATATTGAATACGATCGCCGAACGCATACGTTAACGATCAACGGCGGCGTGCAACATATTGCGATTAGTAGCGGCACTGACGTGGTGGTTAACGCGCAGCGTGTCACGATCAATGCGCCAGAGACGACGGTGACGGGCAAGCTTCTGGTGCAAGGGCAACTCACCTACGAGAGCGGGATGTCCGGTTCCGGCGGTGCCAGCCTCAGTGGCGATGTCAGTATCTCCGGTAACGTCAGCGCTAGCGGCAGCGTCATGGATGCCGGCGGCAACCCAATCACCACTCGCACTAGCACGTTCTCTAAACCGCTTTAATATTCCTTCCTCTCACCGGGGGCGACAATAGCCCCCTATGAAAACTCAATCTGTTTTTTGGCAACCGGCGCTGCAACGTTCTGGCGAGATCGTCGAAGGAACGGCAGATATCATGCAGGCGATTCACATCATCCTGCGGACACCCTGCGGCAGCGACCCACATCGGCCTGACTTTGGTAGCAATCTACATCTGTATCTCGATTATCCGATCGATCGTGCGATCCCGCATGTCGTCAGGGAATCGGTAGAAACGATCAAACGATGGGAACCTCGCTGCCAGCTACTGGCGGTTAAACCTTCTGTGAATGGGGCTCACCTGACGCTGCACGTTAGCTGGAAAACCGCTAACGGCGCGACACAGACCACGGAGTTGTTATGGCGCTGACAGAACCCAATTTTATTGAACGCGATGCGGCGAAGATTACCGCCGAAATGATCGCGAAATATGAAGCTGACTCAGGGAAAACACTCTATCCGGCGCAGGCCGAACGCCTGCTGATCAACCTCTTTGCTTACCGGGAAACTTTATTGCGTAGTGCGGTCCAGGAAACCGCCAAGCAGAACCTGGTCGCGTTTGCTCGTGCACCGATGCTGGATTATCTGGCTGAACTGGTCGGCGTTTACCGTTTGGCAGCGCAGCCGGCGCGCGCAGAGCTTCGCTTCACCCCTGAAACGCCGTTAGTCAGCGATCTGCTGATTCCTGCGGGCACTCGTGTTAGTGCGTCAGACAGCGTGATTTTCACCACTGACAGCGACGCGCTGCTGAGAATGAACGGTAGCGGCGTCACCGTGTTGGCGACCTGTACCGAAACTGGCGATGTGGGTAATGACTGGCTGCCTGCCCAGATCAGTACGCTGCTGGATGAGATTGGCGACAGTGATTTGAGCGTAGTCAATATCACCAAGAGCAGTGGCGGTTCCGCCGAGGAAGATGACGATCGCCTGCGTGAACGTGTTCAACTGGCACCGGAATCGTTCAGTACGGCGGGCTCGAAACTGGCGTATCGCTTCCATGCGATGCGGGCACGCAAAATATTGTCGATGTGGCGGTAATGTCGCCCGAACCGGGTGAAGTGGTGCTGTATCCACTGCTCAGCACGGGGTTGCCGGACAGCAGCATGCTCTCGCTGGTGGAAAGCTTTTGCTCCGATGAACAGGTACGTCCACTGACGGATTTTGTTTCCGCCAAATCACCCACGCAGGTGGATTACGCCATCAGCGCCAAATTGACGCTGTTTAACGGCGAACAGGCTACTGTCGTTCAGGCCGCCGCAGAAAAAGCGGTGCAGGCCTGGGTTGAAACGCGTACTGCCACGTTGGGGCGCGATATTGTCCCAAGCCAGATTATCGCCACGTTATCCATCCCCGGTGTGTATCAGGTGGAGCTCGTTTCGCCGTCATTGATGGTGCTTGATGACAGTGAATGGGCGAACTGTACGGGCATCAATATCAGCGTCGTCGGGGTGTCGAATGGCTGATTCACTACAACTGCTACCACCGCCATTGGCGGCTGACGCCAGCTTTCGTTCGCTGGCGGAGCTGGCCGACCGCTTTGATGACATAGATCTGAATGCCTTGCTGGTTTATCTGATCGATATCGCTGATGGGAGCGCCTTGCCCTGGCTGGCAGAACAGTTCTCTCTATTTGGCGACGGCTGGGAACTGGCGGAATCGGATGACTCAAACGTGCACTGATCAAGGCCGCTATCGATCTGCATCGCAGTAAAGGTACGCCCTGGAGCATTAAAGAGATCATCCGTCGCTTTGGTTTCGGCGAGCACGTTGATTGAGAACATCGGCCGCCTGAGCTACGACGGTGAAACCACTTATAACAACCTTTATGTACACGGCGATAAAGCGGCGTGGGCCGTCTATCGCGTTCTGCTAAAACAACCGATTACCAACGATCAGGCCAGAATGCTGCGTAACGCTATTGGGATGTTTGCCCCAGCGCGGTGCCATCTGGCCAGTATCGAATATTGGGAAGTGCCTATCCGCTACAACCGGACGGCAATATACGACAGTAACTACAATCATGGGAGCGCTTGAACATGGCGAATTTGTCAGAGAACCCACAATGGGTTGACGGCATTTACCAAATCGAAACGTCAGATCCGGTCGTGGGTGGACCGGACGGTGTTTCAAACCGGCAGGCTAAAGAGTTAGCCTGCCGTACCAGTTATTTGAAAAAGAGCAGGAAAAAACGGGCAGCGATCTGGCGAAGCACACCGCCGCCGCCGATCCGCATACGCAATATGCGCCGAAGGAGAATCCCACCTTCACCGGTACACCGAAAGCGCCAACGCCTGCAACTGACAGCAATAGTCAGCAGGTTGCGACGACGGCATTTGTGAAATCGGTTGGTGCGACGAAACTGGCGAAAGACCAAAACGGCGCAGATATTCAGGATAGAGAGCTATTTAACCGCAATCTGGGTTCATCGCGTGCATACAGTTCTTCTATCCCTATTGGAGGAAGCGCCGGTTTATGGACAACCGCTGAGTTTATTGGCTGGTTAGAAAGTCAGGGTGCCTTTGTTCACGCCTATTGGGTGTGTCGTGGTTCGTGGTCATACGCCCACAATAAAATCATCTCTGACACTGAGTGTGGCCAGATACCACTGGCTGGCTCCGTTGTTGAGGTTATGGGGCAAAACGATGCCACGACAATCAGGATAACAACGCCTTCAACAACGCCAGCCGGGCTTAGTGATTCAGCGAATGCTCAATTTACTTATGTCTATAACGGTATTGATTATTCTCCAGGTTGGAGACGTGATTACAATACGAAGAATAAACCAACGGCGGCTGATGTTGGCGCGCTACCAGCGAATGCAGTGGCTCAGGCGGCGGCAAAACTTGCAACGCCTCGTACCATCAACGGCGTCCCGTTTGATGGCACGGCCAATATTGCACTGACTCCCGCAAACCTCGGTTTAACTGAAACTGTTAATCTTGCTGCGGGGGCGTTGGAAAAAAAGCCAAGAATGGCGCGGATATTCCGGATAAAGTGGCATTTTTACAACATTTGATTGTAACGTGGCATTTAAGTAGATGGTATGACATTTTCGCCAACTGCGATAAACCGGGTTAGTATGTTGTTGCAATAAACGATCCCAATATTTCTGACATGCCTGTTTATAAAGGGCAGAAATTATACGGATATGGTGTGCTTCATGTTTTTCAGCACGGTAATTTCGTCGGGTAAGAATATATAAAAATCATAGTGGGACTATGCTTGGCGGCAGTCAAGTGGGATGATGAAAATCAATGACCTTGGGTTGTTCCCCTCAGTTCGTCACGTGTAAACCCGACTGCCGCTGATGTGGGGGCAATAACAAAAACGGATGCCGATAATCATTATGTTCATCAGGGGTCATCAGGTGTTATCTATCAGGACAGCGACCTCGTATGGAATAGCCCTACTGGTGCGTATTTAAAAGATAACGGTACATATTCATCCCTAATTTGGCATATGGGGTTAAATACCGGTTCTGCATCATCAGCTCAGTTCTATTTTGACTTTGCTAATGGTGGAATAAAATATCGAAGTTCTCGTGATAATCATGGCTTTGAAAAACCGTGGGCTCGTATTTATACCGATCAGGATAAACCTACAGCTTCTGATATTGGGGCATTGACAGATGATTTAGCGAGCCAAAAATATGCAAAATTAAATAGTCCTGGACTAACCGGACCCAACGGCTCCGACGCCAGTGATAGGAACAAGTTCTAACCAAATTGCAACAACCGAGTTTGTAACAATTGTCGCAAATGAAAATTCAGCAAAGTATGCACTGCTGGATTTTGGTGTAGTCACCAGACAATCACGATATGTACTTGAAAACCCATTCGGGAATAATACCCCCGTTATTGTTCGTGCTGAAATTAAAATAAATAATAAGTGGTCTTATCCTGGGTTTATCTTCTCCAATAGTGGAGGATGGGGGGTTGAGAGCACATACGTTGAGGGAGAGGAATCATCGTTCAAGTTGGTAATGCATCAGTTTCTGCTACATCATTTCATGGCGGATCTGGTAACCCATCAAATGGAGACGGAATATCTGCACCGTGCCGTGTTCACGTCTGGAAACCCTAATATTAAGGTCTAAAAATGAAGAGTATTTACGTGTTCACAAGTGACTATCGCTCATTTTCATCTACTGCAGATATTGTAGGTGAAACAATTTTAGTACAGGTTCCTGATGATTTTGTCGGTGGGGCAAAAACCTATAATGTTGAAAGAAATGAATGGATTGATGATTCTCAGCATAAACCAACACAAGAGGATTTAATCTTTAAAGCTGAGGTTGAACGTTTGCGCCTCATTGAGAATGCTAAAGCGGTAATGTCAGATTGGATGATCGATTTGCAGCTAGGAATTATCGACGAAGATGAGAAAAGAAGCCTGGCAGACTGGTGGGAATATATAAAACTTTTGAAAACCATCGATACATCAATAGCCCCAGATATCGACTGGCCATCAGCGCCTGACAATATACTGTCCGCAATAAAAATTAGGAACATGTAAAAATAAACCCATGGTGATTTCTAACCGCAATCTTAAACCACCTCTTTGGGAGGTGGTTTTTAATTAAATTAAATAACTGGAGCCTGAGGGATAATTTCAGTTGTATTAACATCAACTCGACTGAGCTGTAAGCGGTAAGTTTTCCACGCTTTCAGCTCATTTTTTCTTCTTCCGTTGCCAGGTTTAGTTCAACGGCATCGCTGAGTACCTGAATGCGCTCACTTGCTTGAGATAATCTGGTATTAAGTTCTACTTTTATTTGCAATTAATACCTGGCGTTGAGCTTCCAAATCGATTACCCATTTTTCCATCTTCCCATTTATCAAATTCAGAGGTCGGTACCAATAAAGTCTGACTGGCTTGCAATTCGCCCATATCCGTAACCTTATGGGGTTGACGGGTTTCCGTATTATAAACAGTCTGACCGCGATAGTCAGATACATGCTCCCACTGCTTTCCATTCGCGCTACGCCTCAGAGCCAAACCTTCCTGAGGAAGTTCTGGAACGTCAATATAACTACCAGCAGGCACACCTACGCCAATAGGCAAATATTCATAATTAGCACCGATATACTCTCGGCTTACTGGGTGAACCTGATAGATAGTAATCCAACCTGCCTGAACGCTAAAAAACCTAATTCATTAATTTTGCTGAGTTAACTTCAATAGAATAGTTTTTCATTATGCTGCTCTCACGATGTAGTTAAATGCGATATTACGGGGCGATTCTCTGACGCGGTCGGTACAATACGTGATGCGTCAAACTTCATACGGGACGGACACGAATTACCTGCAGCGTCAGGTATGGCACCAACAGTAAATTCTTTGAATAATTCAAATGCGCCGTTTGATAGCAGATTCTCACCGAGAAATTGGTAATTCGCTGCTGCTGTCCAAATTTCACCCACAATGTTTCTGATAGCATCACCTTGGGTGCTTAGCAAAGCACGTCCGGTATCAACACCTCTGCTATCATCCCATCCACGAATAAATTCACCACGGAGGTCTGGTA
The DNA here is from genome assembly GCA_021907015.1 of Pectobacterium sp. PL152. Lineage (GTDB taxonomy): Bacteria > Pseudomonadota > Gammaproteobacteria > Enterobacterales > Enterobacteriaceae > Pectobacterium. Next base: position 4,488,689 of record CP091064.1, read on the forward strand.
ATATTCCTGCTGGATAAATTTGTGCTAATTTAGGGTAAATATTTTTATCAAATGTCTGCCCATTACATTTTAGCCAACCAGATGGCGCTGTCGTTTGCGGCCATGGCATTGGCATACCAACAATTTCATTAAGTGATAATGCACCAATATCAGCAGCTGTTGGCTTATCCTGATCGGTATAAATACGAGCCCACGTTTTTCAAAACCGTTATTATCACGAGAACTTCGATATTTTATTCCACCATTAGCAAAGTCAAAATAGAACTGAGCTGCTGATGCAGAACCGGTATTTAACCCCCATATGCCAAATTAGGGATGAATGTGTACCGTTATCTTTTAAATACGCACCGGTAGGGCTATTCCATGCGAGGTCACCTGTCCTGATAGATAACACCTGATGACCCCTGATGAACATAATGATTATCGGCATCCGTTTTGTTATAGCCCCACATCAGCGGCTGTCGGTTTGACGAACTGAGTGCAACAACCCAAGGGGCATTAATTACCATCATGATTTTCTGCCGCCAAGATTGACGAGTTCCACTTTGATTGATTTTTATAAACCGACGAAATTACCCCTGAAATACGTTGTACAGAAGCACACCATATAATACAATTTCTGCCCTTTATTATTCTTTTGGCATGTCAGAAAATACTTGGGATCGTTTTTGCAACAACATATAAACCCGGTTGATTGCAGGCAGAAAATGTCCCCCCATCTACTAAATGTGCCACGTAGTACAATCATTGTTGAAATAAATGCCACTTTATCCGGAATATCCGCGCCATTCTTGGCTTTTCCAACGCCCCCGCAGCAAGATTAACAGTTTCAGTTAAACCGAGGTTTGCGAGAACTTCGCAATAAAAATACAATCAATAATTTCATGAGGTTATGTAATGCTGATTGGCTATGCGCGTGTGTCTACTACCGATCAAAATACAGATTTACAGAAAAAAAAGCGCTGATTCGCGCAGAATGTGAGCTGATTTTTGAGGATACCGCGAGTGGGAAGAATGCGCAGCGGCCGGGTCTGAAAAGGGCGATCAGGCGGCTACGGCGTGGTGATACGCTGATGGTGTGGAAGCTGGACAGGCTAGGGCGCAGCGTGCGTGATTTGATTGATCTAGTGTCCGCATTACAGGCGAAAGGTATCCATTTTCGCAGCCTGACAGATAGTATTGATACTTCTACCCCTGCGGGTCGTTTCTTCTTTCATGTGATGAGCGCATTGGCAGAGATGGAACGGGAACTCATTGTCGAACGCACGCGGGCTGGCCTCGATGCAGCTCGGTTGCAAGGACGTATCGGGGCGCAAGCGACTGATGACGCCAGACGTGCTTTGCCGTGCCGAAGCGATGTTGGCGACAGGGGCCACGCGTCTTCAGGTGGCGAATGTCGTCGGTGTATCAGAGAAAACTATTTATAAATACTTTCCCGCCCGGAGTCAGGGCGACGTTCCTGCTGCTGGCTAAAACGCGGCGCGATAGCAATTTCCTTTGCGCCAGAATCACCAGAATCTCGCTAAACATGTTATTTTCATTGATAAGTTCTTTACTGTGTCGCCGCAAATGAGAGGCCAGCATGGATTACACCAAAATTATCAAAGAAGTGGGGCGCGGGAAAAATCATGCGCGTGATGTCGATCAGACCACGGCTTATGAACTGTATAGCGCGATGCTGCGCGGTGACGTGCCAGATCTGGAACTCGGTGGGCTGCTGATTGCGTTTCGTATCAAAGGTGAATCGGAAGCCGAGATGTTGGGTTTTATCAGGCGATGAACGAGCATGTGTTGCGCCTGACCCCGCCTAAAGGCTTCCCTATGCCCATCGTGCTTCCCAGCTATAACGGCGCACGGAAACAGGCGAATCTGACGCCACTGTTGGCGTTGTTGCTGGCAAAGTTGGGTTTTCCGGTTGTGGTTCACGGCGTCAGCGATGATCAACCCGTGTCACCAGCGCGGAGATTTTGCGTAATCTCGGCGTGACGATTGCAGAGAATGCCGAGCAGGCTCAGCGCGAGCTTGATAACGGTAGCCCGGTATTTATCCCTGTTTCGACGCTGTGCCCAGCTATCGATCGCCAGTTACAGCTGCGCTGGCGGATGGGGGTGCGTAATAGCAGCCACACGCTGGCTAAGGTCGCGACGCCGTTTGGTGAAAGCGACGCGCTGCGTGTCGCCAGCGTTTCCCACCCTGAATATGTTTCCCGCGTGGGGACGTTTTTAACGATATCAACGGGCGTGCGCTTCTGATGCACGGCACGGAAGGAGGTTTACGCCAACCCGCAACGCTGCCCGGAAATTCATTTTATCCATCAGCAGAATACCAAGGTACTGCAACTTCGGCAGGATATCAGGGTTGCACCTGATGCGTTGCCGATTGCGAAGGATGCCGCCACCACCGCACGCTGGACGGTACAGTGCCTGACGGGTGAAATTGCCATACCGCAGTCGATTCGTCTGCAACTGGCGTGCTGTTTGGTTGCTGCCGGCGAAGCGGCGACAATGGAACAGGCGGTCGCTACGATTAAGAAACGCCTTGGCTGATCGACCTGTCGGAGCGCGGACGCGGTTTATCGCGCCACTTCATACAGCCAGGCGGCTGTCATTGGAAGAGAGAAGGAATACTATGCAACAGGTAGCGGACTATTTTAATGCCTTGAATCGCGACTATCTTGCGGTTCATCAGGCGAAAGAAGAGCTGTTTTGGCAACTGTATATGGGAACGGGCAACGATGAGGTGTCTGAGCGTTTCTCCGCCGCTGAAAGTGCCTACAAGCGCTTTATTTCACAGCCGCAGCGTCTGGCTGAGCTAAGAGTCCATCTTGCGACACTGGGAAACAGCCCGCGTGATGAACAACAGCAGGCGCTGTTACACGGCTTGCAAGGCTGGTATCGGTTTTTCGACTGTAATGTGATTGAAGATCCACAGGCTCAGGCGCTGATGGATGAGATCATTGCCGCCGAAAGTGCGTTATACGCCAAGCGTAAATCCTATGAAATGACGCATCTGGATACTAAGGGTGAACGGGTTTCCGCCTCACTTGGGGAACTGCTGACCAATCAGGCGACCAATGATACCGAAGCCTATCGTCAAAGTTCCCAGCAGACGTTGCGCGATCTCGAACAGTGGCTGTTGCAGAATGGCTTCCCTGAGCTGATTTCACTGCGCAACCGCTTCGCTCGCCAGATGGGTTACCGCAACTATTTTGACTATAAGGTCAACAAGACGGAGCGGATGACGCCGGAGCAACTGTTTGCCATCCTCGATCCTTTTGAAGAGCAGACTCGCGAAGCGAATGCCCGTAGCCTAAAGAATCTGGCGGGTGAAAAGGGTGAAGATGCGCTGCAACCGTGGAATATTCGCTATGCCAGCACGGGCGATGTAACGCGTCAACTCGATCCTTATTTCCCTTTCTCAGCATCGCTGGAGCGTTGGATCAACAGCTTTAAACGCCTGAACATCGGGTTTAATGGGGCGGAAATGCAGCTTGATTTGCTGGTGCGTAAAGGCAAATACGAGAACGGCTTTATGCACGGTCCGGTGCCGCCATTTGTGCAGGACGGAAAATGGATTCCGGCGCGGATTAATTTCACCAGTCTGGCAAAACCGGATCAAATCGGCAGCGGTGCCAGTGGTATTAATACGCTGTTCCATGAAGGTGGACACGCCGCGCATTTTGCCAATATTAAGCAGAATGCGCCCTGTTTTTCACAGGAGTTTCCGCCAACGTCGATGGCCTATGCCGAAACGCAGTCCATGTTTTGCGACAGCCTGCTGGGTGACGCTGACTGGTTAAAACGTTATGCAAAGAATGCGCAGGGAGAGACGATTCTGATGAATTGATCCGTGCGGATATCAGCACGCAGCAGCCAATGCGCGCTTTCAATGAGCGACACATCCTGCTGGTGCCGTACTTTGAGTGGCAACTCTATTCGTGGGACGACGAGGCGCGTACGCCGGAAGCGATGACCAAACTGGCGCGCGACACCGAACAGCGAATTTTGGGCATCAGCGGTAGCCCACGCCCGACACTGGCGATTCCCCATTTGCTGTCTATGGAGTCAGCGTGTTCTTATCAGGGCTATCTGCTGGCGCTGATGGCGGTGGAGCAGACGCGTAGCTATTTCCTGCAACGCGACGGCTATCTGACGGATAACCCCGCTATCGGGCCTGATTTAGCGCAGCACTATTGGCTGCCGGGGAATAGCGTCAGCCATGACGATACGTTGCGTAGTCTGACTGGTGAGGGCTTCAATCCCGCTTATCTGGCGCAGGCCTGCAATCTGACGGTCGATGAAGCCTGGCAACAGGCGCAGGGCACGATGGCACAGGCTGCTGCGCGTCCTCAGCCTGCTGCGGATTTCGATTTGTCAGCCCACATTCGCGTGGTCGATGGTAGCCGCGTGCTGGCGGATAATGCGCAGGGTGATGAGAAGATGTGTCAGGATTTTGCGGCGTTTATTGAGCAGACGTATCCGCGTGCAGAGGCATAGTGTTCGCTAACATAGCGAGTAAGAAAAAGGGGGCGAAAGCCCCTTGTTGATCACGATACGTGTTGCAGGAATTCACGCAGGCGATCGCTGGGTGGATTCGTAATCAGCGTTTCTGGGTCGCCATCTTCTGCGATGCGGCCTTTATCAATAAAGATAAGGCGTGAAGCCACTTTATGGGCAAAGCCCACCTCGTGGGTGACGATGACCATCGTCATGCCTTCTTCGGCCAGATCTTTCATGACGGTCAGCACTTCGTGACGCAGTTCCGGGTCGAGGGCTGACGTCGGTTCATCAAACAGCATCAGCTTCGGTTTAACCGCTAACGCGCGAGCGATGGCCACACGCTGCTGTTGACCACCGGAAAGCTCGGAAGGGTAGTGATGCGCACGTTCTGACAGGCCCACTTTCGCCAGCAATTCCAGCGCCAGTTTCTCGGCATCGGCTTTGTTCGCGCCGCGTACCCGAATGGGGCCGAATGCGACGTTTTCCAACGCGGTAAGATGCGGGAACAGGTAGAACTGTTGGAATACCATCCCGGCTTCCTGACGGATCAAACGCTCGTCAACGCGCGGGTCGTTCACTTTCAGGCCGTCAACAATCAATTCGCCGCTGGTAATTTCTTCCAGCTTATTGATGCAGCGCAGCAGGGTGGATTTACCCGAGCCTGAAGGCCCGATGATGACCACCACTTCACCCTGGCCGATGGTGAGATCGATATTGTGTAAGACCTGTGTCTTGCCAAAGTGTTTGGATACGTTTTTAAATTCAATCATATAATCTTAAGTCTTCTTTCCAGACGACGTAGAATAAAGCTGAGGATCAGCGTGATGCACAGGTAAATAATGGCAACCGCAGTCCAGATTTCCAGCGCACGGAAGTTGCCCGCGATGATTTCCTGCCCTGAACGAGTCAGTTCAGCGACGCCGATAACAATAAACAGCGACGTATCTTTGATGCTGATAATCCACTGATTACCCAGCGGCGGCAGCATGCGGCGCAGGGCTAGTGGGGCAATCACATGGCGCAGCGTCGCGCGGCGAGACAGCCCAAGCGCCAGACCCGCTTCACGGAAACCGTTATGAATTGACAATACCGAACCGCGGGTGATTTCCGCGATGTAAGCACCGGAGTTAATCATGATGGTCACCACGGCGGCGGCAAAAGGGTCAATCCGCACGGACGTGAAGATCATCGGCAGGGCGAAGTAAATAAACATCACCTGCACAACAATCGGGGTACCGCGAATAATTTCAATAAAAACGAGCGAGATGCGGCTGGAAAACCAGCCGCCGTAGGCGCGGGCAAAACCCGCGACCACGCCAATCACCAGGCCACCAAGCAGACCCAGAACAGAAATCAACAACGTCATTTTTGCCCCTTCCATCAGGAGGGGCAGAGAAGGACAAATGGCACTCCAGTCAAACTGCATGGAATATCTCCAGATTAAATCGGCAATTACTTAGGTTCTACGCCAAACCACTTCTTGTAGATCTCAGCATAAGTGCCGTTTTCACGCAGTGTTTTCAGGGCGCCATTCACTTTTTCACGCAGCTCGTTGCTGCCTTTCGGGAACGCGATGCCGTATTGCTGGGCTTTAATGGAGTCACCTACCGCTTTAAACTGGCCATTGCCTGCGGTTTTGATGAAGTAGAGGATATTTGGGGTATCGTGCAGCACGGCGTCAGCACGGTTGGTGCCCAGTTCCATATAGGCGTTGTCGATGTTTGGGAACTGGCGCAGATCTTTGGTTTTGATATTGGCTTTCGCGTAATCAACAGAACCCGTGCCGCTCTTCACCGCCAGCACTTTACCGGCTAAATCCTGCTCGCCTTTGATGTCGTTATTGTCTGCTTTGACCATCACCAGCAGGCCGCTGTTGTAGTAGCCGTCAGAGAAATCGATTGCTTTTTTGCGCTCTTCAGTGATGGTAATACCTGCCAGCGCCAGATCGATGTTACGTGTTTGCAGTGCAGGGATAATTCCGCCGAAGTCCATTGGCTTCAGGGTGTACTTCAGGTTGAGCTGTTTAGCGATAGCATCCCAGAGATCGATGTCAAAACCGACATACTTGTCGCCTTGTTTGAACTCAAAAGGGACGAACGCGGTGTCGGTAGCGACAATCAGTTCTTTCTCAGCAGCATAGCTGGATACGCTCATCATTAGCGTCAGTGCAGCCAAAGAGGCCTTAAGTAGTGATTTCATCAAATCCTTCCTATTAGCAGTTGTGGGAGCTTTTTGTTTTACAGGCGTTTTAAGCATAGTACATCGTACAAAAGTGAAGCCTGAGTCAGTTACCCTGTGTTGTGCTTAACCTGTTGCTTTTATTTATTGCCCTGCCAGCGGTGAAATTTTCACCTCCGATTCGCTCAGGCAAGGCGCTGCTATGATTAACTGATTTATACGAGGGAAACAACCGTTGATTGGTGTTATGGCCAATTAATGCAGGCAAAAGCTAATTTTTTGAGCGTCTTAACGGATAAAATGCGTGGTTTGTGCGGGTTACACCAGAAAAGGGGGCGGCTTGCGTGGGGAAGATAGCAGTAAAAAGGCCGCCGAAGCAGCCTTAAAAGCGTTTGCGAGACGAGAACGCTGATTATTCAATATTTGACTCAATAAACCACAGGAACTGATCCAGATCGCGCGATGCGGCGGTCAGGATATCCGCAGAGGCCTCATCTTCCGTTTTACCAATTGCCTTACGTACGTTGTTGGCGACAATCGCATAACGCTCTGCCAGCGCCTTCAGATGATCCTGAACACTGTGGATGTTGGTTGGGTAGCTTTTCAGCGAGGTTTGTTTACCCACAATTTGCACGGTACCCAGCGCTACGCCGCCTATCTGCACTACGCGCTCAGCGATAGTGTCTTGATGGTCAATAATCGAGGTGCGGAAGCCATCCAGCATTTCATGAACGGCGATAAAATTTGCACCGCGCATGTTCCAGTGCGCCTGTTTGGTAATCAACGACAGGTCGATGAAATCAACAACAAGTTGGTTTAACAGCGCGATCGTCGAGGTCTTAACGCTATCATCCAAATCATTGCGAGTGTAAAGCAGTGCGGACGGGGCTGATTTCACGAGTTTGGCGGTAGACATAATAGTTATCCTCTCTTTAATTATTCATAGTCTTACTGTTCAACGTGATTAATTATAGCAGTGATAAAAATTAATATTGAAAAGAATCACCTATCAAATGAATAGCTTTAGCATAACGATATTGTGGGTATTTGTAGTCAGGATTTATCTGATATGAATAATGTGGCAGGTCGCAATGCTATTGCAATATTTTAATTATCTCTGCAACATAATCTCATAGATTGATAAATATCATCATCGCTTAGATGAAAGTAGTTATTATTCTCTAGCCATCTTCATTGCAATAAGATGGCAGCGTTGTTTTTCTTCTTAAAAAGATTGTATGCCAATAAAGGGAGTCGTGTAGAGTGAGAGTGAACATTATTGGTACCAGTGGAAGTGGTAAATCGACACTTGCCCGCCGCTTGTCTGAAAAGTTGGCTATTCCGTACATTGAAATGGATGCGTTGTTCTGGCTGAAAGACTGGCAGGAGCGGACGGATGTCGATTTTTTTCAACGGCTTGAAAGCGCACTGGAGCCTGAAAGTTGGGTGTTGGATGGTAACTATAACCGTACGCGTGATATCAAATGGCGCGATGTTGATGTCGTGATTTGGGTCGACTACTGTTTTACCCGCACGCTTTTTCAGGCGATACGGCGTGCCTGTGTTCGGGCATGGCACAAAGAGGAACTCTGGCGTGGCACGGGGAATAAAGAATCTTTTCTCCGTAGTTTCTTTAGCCGGAATTCAATTATCCTCTGGACAATAAAAACCTATTCAAGAAACCGGAAACGGTATTTAGCGGATTTAGCCGACCCGCGTTATCAGCATATTCACTTTATTACGCTGCGTTCTCCTCGAGAATGTGAAACTTTTCTGCAACACTTTCCCAAGGAAATACGCCTTCATTCGGCTTGAGTCGTTACTTTGGCTTCACCCGCCTGTTTTATTGTCAGCGTTGCGCCGATTGACGCGATGATAATAAAGATCAGCGCCATCCACTGAATAAACGATAAATGTTCGCCGAGAAAAAGAATCCCGGAGAGGGCGGCAATAGCGGGTTCCATACTCATCAGCGTGCTGAACGTTCTGGCGGGCAGACGAGTCAATGCCACCATTTCCAGAGAATAGGGGAGCGCGGTGGACAGAACCGCGACGGCAATACCGAGCGGAAGTATTGATAACGAAAACAGCGTGCTCTCCGCGTAATATGCACCGATAGGGCAGAAAATCAGTGCGGCAATACAGGAGCCAATTGCGACAGTTCCCGGCCCATGATTTGCGCCTGCTTTTTGCCCAAACAGAATATAGAGCGCCCAGCATGCACCGGCACCCACGGCGCAAGCTGCCCCCGTCAGATCAACATTGCCGATATTGTGGCCCAGCGGTAATAAGAACCACAGCCCAGCAACGGCAAGAAAACCCACAAAAATCAATAGGTCTGCGTGAGGCTAGCATCGCAACGGCAAGCGGGCCAGTGAATTCTAGTGCGACAGCAATGCCGAGCGGTACCGTCTGCAATGAGAGGTAAAATAGAAAATTCATCCCGCCTAACGTGATGCCATAAACCAGCAATGGCAGGCGGTTACTGCTAAAGCGCATACGCCACGGCTTGAAGATGATGCACAGAATGATCGTACCAATTCCCAGACGCAACGCCGTTACGCCAGTCGCACCAATGAGTGGAAACAGACTCTTGGCCAGAGCCGCGCCGCTTTGGATAGAAAGCATTGAGATAATGATGAGCAATACTGGTAAAAATGATGACGAGCGGTGGGAAAATAAGGTCATTCTTTTGGCCTTAAAACAGGTATAACATTCCGTTGCTATTATACCCAATTGTAAACAATTTGTCTGGTATGAATTGACTTTTATTGACCTTTATTTACGCATCATTTAATTGCTTTATTTTTGCTCAATTCAAGTCGCATACAAACTGAGCGGGAAATTAAGAATTGTCTGTTTTACGGCCTTGCGGTGAATTTATTTTTAATCTAACTGTCACAATAAAAAAGCTAATATAATTAGAATGATAGGTTTGTTTTGACAATATTTGTTACATCTAAAGGCTAATTGATAAATATTTATAGGGCGGCAAGTCTCGAATTTTTTTGTTATATTTACGGCGTTAGTTAGTCTTTCATAAAATAAATTTGAGGCTGTAAATATGAAAAAAATCGCGTGTCTTTCCGCTCTGGCTTGTGTATTAGCCGTTGGCGCAGGTTCTGCATTTGCTGGTCAAAGTACTGTAACTGCAGGTTATGCTCAAGGTGATGCTCAGGGCGTACAAAATAAAGTTAAAGGCTTTAACCTGAAATATCGTTATGAGCAAGATAATAACCCACTGGGCGTTATTAGCTCTTTCACTTACCTGGAAAAAAATGGTAGCGATGGCAGTGACTACAGCAAAGGCCAGTACATGGGCTTCACTGCTGGCCCAGCTTACCGTCTGAATGACTGGGCAAGCCTGTACGGTGTTGTTGGTTTCAGCCACGGTAAAGTCACCAATAACGCGACCAACGGTCTGAACAACAGCAGCAATGACGATTACGGCTTCACCTACGGTGCTGGTGTTCAGTTCAACCCAATCCAGGACGTTGCTCTGGATGTAGGCTACGAACAAAGCCGTATCCGCAGTGTTGACGTTGGTGCCTGGGCTGTTGGCGTAGGTTACCGTTTCTAATCTAACCCTGTAGGGGTTTTACCCTCAGCATTGGTTGTTAGATGTGTCGGAAGAATCCGCTCTTTTCAGGGCGGATTTTTTATAGCTATTTTTCAAACCTGCGACGAGCTTCGCCAGCCATTTAGCCAGTCACTTTCCAGTCGGTCGATATCCGGTCATTCTTGTCGCCATTGAGCAAAAGCCACCATGTTGGTCTGTTATAAGATTTTATCTTGACGTTAAGATTCTTTATGTGAAGATATTGATCATCAGGCAGCAGTGACTTGCTCAAGCTATTGAGGTTATACATGGTAGTGACATCAACGGCTCGCACGCGGGCTTTTCTTTTCTTCACGATTATCCTGTTGGGATTGAATTTACGCCCCGTACTAGCGGGGATTGGCCCGTTGCTGAATCAGATTCAGGCCGCAACGGGTCTGGATGACAGCATGGCGGGCATGTTAACCACGCTCCCGGTGTTCGCTATGGGGTGGTGTGCGTTATATGGCGGTCAGTTGCAGGCACGTCTTGGAGAGTATCGAGGCATCACATTGGGCATTGTGGTGATTGCCTTGGCGTGTGGTGCACGCTGGTGGTTGAATAGCGGTATTGCTCTGCTGGTTAGTGCCGCGCTTGCCGGGGTTGGGATTGCCTTAATTCAGGCGCTGGTGCCGTCGTTTATCAAACTCCATTTTGGCCGTCATAGCAGTCTCCTGATGGGCTTTTTATACCACGGCGATTATGACCGGAGCGGCGTTTGCGGCTTCATCGGTTTCTCCGCTGGCAAATGTGTGGGGCTGGCAAAGCGCGCTGGCCTGCTGGGGAATTGTGGCGTTGGTTGCCACAGTGGCCTGGCGGTGTGTGCCTAAAAGCGTATACCGCGAAGCAGGAGGCAGCGGCCGTTGTGGCGACGCGCAGAAGCGGGATGGATTGGCTGCTGATGGTGTTCTTCGGTATTGGTACGGGCGCGTATACGCTGGTGCTGGCATGGCTGCCACCGTATTACATTCAACTGGGGCTCGATGCGACGCAAAGCGGCCTGATGTTGGGCGGATTAACGCTGACGGAAGTGATTTCTGGCCTGCTTGTGTCCACGTTCATCAACCGTTTTCCCGATCGCCGCAAGCTGCTGCTTCCTATCCCTGACCGTGATGCTGGCGGGAATGATTGGGTTGATTGTGGCACCGCTGACGTTTACGTATCCCATTATTATCATGCTGGGTATTGGCATTGGTGCGCTGTTCCCGTTATCGCTGATTGTGGCGTTGGATCAGGTAACCGAATCACATAAAACCGGTTCACTGATGGGCTTTGTGCAGGGCGGCGGCTACATCCTCGCCAGCCTGATGCCGTTGCTGGCCGGTTTCATTCGTCAGCATACGGCGGGTCTGGAGCAGGCCTGGATGATTATGACTGTCGGTGTGGTCGTGTTGATTATCATGGCGACCCGCTTTGCTCCGGTGAAGAGCCCGATTCGCTAAGCGGTTTGTGGTGTTGTCAGCGAGCGGAAACCCGCTCGCTACTATCAATTTGTTGGTGGGCGATAGCGCCATAGCCAGCGCCCGCTCATCAGGCGGCGGTAGTAGAAGAAACCGCGTACAATCCAGTCAAAGAACATCCCCATCCACACGCCGATCACGCCAAAACCGAGCATCACGCCGAGGATATATCCGCGATGACCCGACATCCCCACATGCCTGCCATTGCCACCCACATGGTGTAGCTGGCGTCTTTCGCGCCTTTCAGGCCTGCAGGGAGCACCCAGGACGCCGCCCAGATTGGCATAAATAACGCGTTGAGCCACAGGAGGTGTTTTGCCACTTCGATAACTTCTGGTTCATTGGTGTAAAACGACGCCAAAAAGCTGGCGCTGGGCACCGACAGTACAGCAAGTACGCACAACCCAATATTGGACAGCCAGAAGATGTGCTTCAACTGGCGGGTGGACTGCATGATCTGACCTTTCCCCAGCCGTGTGCCAACGATAATCGTGGAGGCGGCGCCGAGCGAATTGCCGGGAAGGTTGATCAGCGTTGAGATGGAGAAAGCAATAAAGTTTCCGGCGATGACTTCGGTTCCCATACCTGCCACAAAGCGCTGGGTGATCAGCTTGCCGATGTTAAACATCACCGATTCTATGCTGGCGGGAATACCGATACTGAGCACTTCATAGAGAATCGTCAGGGTAAAAGGTGCAAAGTAAGACTTGAAGGGAATACGCAACGCGCCGTTAAAACCGTGCATCAGCGTCAAAATCACGAATACGGCACCGATATAGCGTGAAATAGTGATCCCGATGCCAGCACCAATAAAGCCAAGACCATCCCAGGAAAAGGCGCCGTAAATCAGCAGGCTACTGATGGCAATATTGAGGATATTCATCCCAATGTTGATGACCATGGGCAACTTGGTATTGCCCGCTCCCGCAACGCGCCACAGCCTACCAGCGCGATGGCGACGGCAGGATACCCCACACCGTCCAGCGCAGGAACGTGAGGGCTAATGCTTTAACCTGTGCGTCGGCCTGTCCTGCGATCAGATCGATAATCGCTGAACCGGCGAATTCAACCAGCGCGACTAGCAGAAACGATGACAGAACCAGTAATGACATTGACTGGCGAGCCGCAGAACGCGCCTGCTTTCTATTGCGTTGCCCCAGGCTGAACGCGACAACAACGGCAGTCCCCAACGCGACGGCGGTAAAGAAGGCGATGATGACCATATTGAAGCTGTCAGCCAGGCCGACGGCTGCCATGGCTTCTTTCCCCAGCCAACTGACCAGAAAGGTGCTGAAGACCCCATCAGCACGACGCAAAGGCCTTCAATAAAGATAGGGAAGGCGAGCGGTGAGATTTCTCTCCAGAAGAGTACGCGGTTGGAGTAACGCTTTTTATACCAGTCTGTGTCTTTTAATTTTTTCATGAAACGATCTTGGTGGTCTCTCAAGTTTCCCTGTTGGTACGGTAAACAGAGCCACAAGGTGGCTCGCAAATAGCATTATTTTGCACGGTACTTACTCATACCGTTTCACACGGTGACGTATCCATGCAGTTACTACTCTATTTTGCGCGATCGCAGCAGCATGGCTGTTTTTAAAATAGCGTTCCTATTTACAGAGTATCAGCCGCCAAATCGATGTCCAGCCTGGATTGCTTTCCCAGCATGGAAAGTTGTTGCACGCGCGCATTATTTAATTTAGATTTTGCTTAATTAGTCTTATCTAAATTAATGGTGAGACGCAGATCATCAGCGACATCACCTTCCTTGTCGGCTTAACGCCACGTTGAACGGTTGCATTATGACGGGTTTCAGCAGCTCAAAAGAGGATCACGATCATGCCAACACCACTTGCTATCTCACCAGTTCAGGCCCGTAAATTGTTAGATGAAGGGGCGATACTCATTGATATTCGCCAGCCGGAAGAGTACGCCCGCGAGCACATCGCACAGGCGAGGTTACATCCGCTAAATTCCTCTACCGGGGATGTTCTTCCTGATAATGACAGAGAAGGAAAGACAGTGATTTTCCATTGTTTGTCTGGAATGCGTTCAGAACAGAATGCTGAGATTCTTATGCAGTCCGTGTTTCCGGCGACAGCTTTTTTACTCAATGGCGGAATGACTGCATGGAAAAAGGCGGGGGTTTCCAACAGAAATCAATGATGAACAGCCGATTGAACTGATGCGGCAGGTTCAAATCGCCGCTGGCGTACTCATTCTGAGTGGTGTATTACTGGGGTACAGCGTAAACAGTGCTTTCTTCCTGCTCTCTGGTTTTGTGGGGCAGGGTTGCTGTTTGCTGGGGTGACCGGTTTTGCGGTATGGCAAGGCTGTTAATGAAAATGCCGTGGAACCGTGGCGCCAAACGCTGATTTACCGGAATAGACGCTAAAAACTGGCTGGGATAGTAAGCGGAGTGTTAACCACCAAAAATAGGGGCAGTAATATGGATATGAAGAACATTCCGTTTGGTACGACTGACTGGTCGCAAATAGCGCCCACTGAGCATCAAGGGGGAGACGGGGATCGCCTACTGGCGAACGCAGCGTTTTGATGATATTCGGGTTCGTATTGTGGAGTATACACCCGGCTACCTGGCCGATCACTGGTGCTCAAAAGGGCATATTCTGCTGTGCCTTGAAGGTGAACTTCATACGGAATTAGATGATGGTCGTGTTTTTGTCCTCAAACCGGGAATGAGTTATCAGGTCGCGGATAACGCAGAAGCCCATCGCTCCTACACGGAGACGGGTGCGAAGTTGTTTGTCGTGGATTGATGTGAAGGGCTAATCTGGAGTACGGAGATTAGCCCTTGATTAGTTCACTCATCCTATTTGGGGTCGCGTTCGTCGAAGCCAGGAAAAATTTGTGTAGAAATGCTCAATTCGTTGATAGGGACGAAAGAAATTCGCCTCTAAGCCTGTTGTCGATATTGGTATATGACCTTACACTTAGCATGGTTAATGGTGCATGTTTATTATCTACATGAGTCAGGAGTGCATGAGCATGTCTATCAGAATTGAACTTGCAGAATCTATGGAAGTGCTGAGTCTTCGGGTTGTTGGCCCCTATTACGAAAAAAATACCGCAGGGATTTGATGAAATATTATCGTGGGCAAGAGATCATCATCTCTCCATCGATAAATCTCTGGCGTTCTACTGGGATGATCCCAGCAAAGTAGAACCGGATGAATTACGGGCGGATGTGGCGATTACGTGCAAAGAGATGCCGTCAACGTTGCCGGAAGGGACAGAAATACGCAGGGAAATCATTCCCGGTGGGCTTTATGCCGTAACGCACACCATTGTGGAGAAGGGAGACTTTGCGAAAGCCTGGGATGACTTTTATAAAGCCATTCATGCGCAAGGATATCGACCGGCGGGTGACATATGTTATGAAAGTTATTTGTGCGACGGAAGCAATGGTAACTGGGAAATTGAAATATGGCAGTCTGTTGAAGCAGTGAATTAAGCCCGTTTATTGAGATTGGTTTGAAAATAAAAATATCGGAGCAGCCTGCATCTGTGGGAAGGTATGGGTATTTTTAGGATCGCTGGTAGGTTTTATCACTCACCATTTTGGTGGTGAAAATCCGGTGTGAACAAGACGTGTAGAATATTGAGTGTATTATTTTTCCCACGATTGGGGATGATGCAGGGATAGTGTATTAATGTAAATTTATGCGTTCCTGACACTAAGCTTTTGTTATGGAAGGTTATATTTTGAGATAAGAGGTAAATCACTCCCTTTAATCCTAAATAGACTTAATGAGGAGTATGCCTAATACATAATAAACATACTCCTGTCATTAATTTTCTATAAAATTCATTCCTCACGGAATGTGAAATTCTTTAACTCATCTTTTTCATCAAAGTACAAATCGATTTTTTTATGCTGCTAATACTTACTGGAATTGGAGGGAGAATAATAAGCCCATCGATAGATTCCTTAGTAATATAAGACCAATGGCTTTCTTTCATAAAATCTAGTGAATTTTGTGGTGGCCCTAGCTTTATTAATACATCTTTTTCGTTTTCCCAACAAAGAAAATGGTTTTAACATTATCTGAGTTTATATCAGAGAGCGATGTGTTGTATGTTTTGTCTTATCTATAAAACATCCAGACAAAATAAAAGAAAGGGAAATGATGAGGATTGGTTTTATTAATTTCATAATCAATCAATGTCCAATTCTGTTTTATAATTTTTATCTGCCGGTTCCCAAGGGAAAGCTGATGATATTTTATATGGTGCTGGTTTTAATATATAGACTCCGCTAGCCTCATCTTTTACTACTTCATTAAAGTGCATAAAGCACCTTGATCTATCTGTAGTTATATCAAAATTCATGTCATAATCTTTACCTGATTCAGGTTTAATAAAAAAACATACTATGGCATGACCCTTGGCTCGTTGCTTCGGTTTGAATATAAATAAGAGTTGGTACTGATTTTATTCTGGTTTCAAAATAATAATCATCATAATCACTTTTTCGATAGGATATCTTAGGCATACCTATGTCTCTGGTTGCGTTTATATGTCCCCGCCATGAAAATGGTGTGATCTGTGTATAAGTCTTTGAATATCCTTTTGTTTAATTTCTGTTCCTCTTATGTTTTTATGAATCTTATTCTTGACACATTTTGTGTGTCTGAAGGTTCTTGGTATATCGGGCGATCAGCAAAGCTGTTTTCAATTGCCCTGCATCCAGACAAAGAAATGGTTGCCGAAATTAAAATTAAATGTAAAATCTTTCCCATAAATATGTTATCCATTTTGTCGTTTTTAACGAATTCCGATATGCTAGAAAGGAAAGCATATCGATATACGTTATCGGCTGCGGGATAATATAATTTAGTTTTATCCGTCCCAGTGTGTATTCTTTCTCAGCAGGTTTGGCGGTTTTCACGAGAGAAGTTGAATTTATAGATTAAATTTTTTTTATATTATCTTTTGTAATTGGTTTGTTTTTATCATATAAATAAAACGAAAAGTCATCATGATAAATAGCCTGCGCATGGCTGTAGAGTTTCGTTTGATACGCTGATTTTTAGCGCTGGATGCGTTGTAAATTTAATTTTGCTTTACGATGCTCCAACACCATCATTTTTCGGGTGTGTTGCCATAGAATCCCATCTAGCAACATAAACTCACGCCACTCGGCTGTACCCAAAGAAAGCGATCTGTGCATCAACTCGCCAATACGTTCAGCAAGGAGCAGGTTTCTTACACGTAGCAATTGCAACGGCGTAAATCGCTCATTATCACCAGCCAAGGGAAAGAATGCCTGGCGGCTGGGTTCCCCATGTTTCACTGCATTGGTGTTACCAATTGGAGCGCCAGCGCCGGTACGTTTCCCCGCCCCAGCCGGATGACCTTGATTGTTGGTTATGTTTTTTGTTGTCTTTCGCGGTTGCGTGGCGGCGGTCGGTGGATGTATGTTCGTTAAAATTCAGGAAAACGAGTTGTTCACCATTTTGATGGTAAACGCCTGTGCGTATGAAAGACACGCAGAATCTGGAGCATATTATCTTTCACACGGTAGGGGATGATGTAGGGATAGTGCGTTAACACCAGCTCACGCGTTCCTGGCACACGGCCAGATCTTCCCATTGCTGGCTGTTGCGGTAGTAATTCCGTCAACCTTTGGACTTCATCTACGAATTGGCTGGCAGCTTGTGGATCGTCCTGCGCGATGTAGAGGTACTCGGCTTCAAATTGGCCGCAGCTTTGCGCAGCCATTTAATTTCCATTTCTTGCCGTACCTAAGTTTTTAAATAGGTTATTCATTTCATCTGATGAGACAAAATCACCCGCATCGGCTTCTTTAATAGCTTGCTCGATCTCTGCTATCTGCCAGGCTTCGCGCGCAAGATAGTCTTCAATGGCTTGTCCAGCCAGAAAAGAGCGGGTACGTCCGTGGTTTTTAGCCAGCGCATCAAGCTGCGCAGTTGTTTCATCATTTAAGCGAACGGACATAACGCCCATACTGCCACCTCACTGCATTGTGTGTTTTGTATACATTGTAGTGAGGTGAGAAGAGAGGCAAGTGGCTACTTAATGGTATTTGGGAGATCAAGTCATATGTTGAAGTAGGTTTGTTATCGCCAGTTAAGAGCCGAAGTAAACGTACCAGATTTTGAAGAATAATAATTGTGTCAAAAATAGATTAATTATCAATAGCTCTGTATGTTATAGGCGATGAACAGTTCTAATGAGAGAGTTACCAGGATTGCGTTCAATAACACTTTTTAGTAATACATATCATTGACCTTTTATTTGTTAACTTCGTTCTGTAATCTTTCCCATAGAGGTTTTAATTGTTTCCTTATTGATTTCGAATTCATTATACGAGATGCTCTATACCCGTAAGTTAAAAATTTCGTTTACCTACGTGTGCATAACGGGCATAAATTTTTTTTCTTTAAAGAGATCTTTCTTAGCTAACCCTTATATTTTCTAATTTTATTTTTCGTTTCATTGTCGCTTTTGCAAGGCGTACACCTCGTTTCATTCTGTCAGAATAACGTGATAGAGATGATGACCTGAGGAAAATATTTTCCCATCGAATATAAACCCTAAGTATTGCAGAGGTTTATCACATTTTATTTTAGATGGGGTAACTGAAAACTCTCTGATCTCTGTTTTTCTTGATGTTAGAGATACCTTAAGCTTAATTAATCTTTTTTCTGCTTCGCCAGCCACATTGTTTTTCATGTGTGGGGAACAATGAAAGCATATCGTCACAATATCGAAAATATTCACCCCTAAAGATGAAACGTATTCATTCATTTCAATATCGAAATTAAGCATATATATATTTGATAGAAGAGCACTAATTGGTGAGCCTTGCGGTATTCCATAGCTAGCCTTATTAGGTATTATCAAATTAGCTTTCCTGACTTTATCCCTGAAATCTACAAAAGAACAAATTTGCTTCTTTGTTTTCTTAGTGTGCTTAGCATTGTTTTTCGGGATTGACATTAAATCATATACTTTTTCTTTATCCACTTTTGAATATTTTGTTATAGCTTTGAAAACGGCATAATGATCTTCTGGTAACTTATCTGTAGCAAGTAATCTGCACCAGGAATCTTTCAGAAAAGAATGATCAAGAGTATCGAAAACTTCGATAAATCTAAAGCAACGACACTACAGTCACTCTCTTTTTATTTCTTGAAAAACCTCATAGGCGAATTCAATATTACTTTTATTTAATGCTCTAAATGCCAATACATTTTTAGTAATTTTATGCGTCCGCAGTTCGTTCTCATAGAGTTCATCAAGAGCTGCAGCATAGTAAGAGTAGATATGACTATCTATATGCGATGAATAAGCTATAGGCCTTTCTTTGCGTTTTATTTATAGCATTAGTGCCTTTGTCTTTTGTATTTTGTAAGTAGTAGATGAATGTAATAAACGGAAGAAACGAATGAGTTGCAATCGTTTTAGGGTTCGTGACTATGTCTAATGCATGTTCAAGGGAAATGGGTTTATCGAAATGAAGATAGCCACGTTTCCTAAACCAAGGATGTTCATGGGATTCCATTTTATGAATTCTCAATATTTGTGAAACCGGGGCAATTTCGAACTGCGGTCATTCAGAAAATATTGCCCCGGCTTAACAAAGTGGTCTTTATCCAACCTTCTCACACACATAGAACTACAAGTAGCCCAGATAGTGCATTTCACCGCAAATGTTAGAAACACTGTATAATGTAATCAGTATTATGGAGACCGTTATGAGCATCGTCCACTTGTTGGTCATACTCTGGTCGGTTTGCAGCGAAGTTAGCTGTCCGAGAGTTGACAAACTGTACATCACCCCTAAGCCTTCACCTAGGCAAGAAATTTATAACATTCCCTGCTACCCAGTTACAAGCAGAACTTCTGCCCCTTTTATTAATACACTGTGTTGTTAGTAATTTCCGTTTTTCACACGGTCTGTGCATCAAGCTTGGTCGAGAGCAATGGGCATAAAGAAACATCCATCAAAATCTAATATTAGTAATGTTTTACTCGGTCATAGATGAATCCCCCCAATTTACCATTTCAGGCTATTTTCCGATTCAACCACTCGCCGCGCCGATTTCGCAAAAAACCTTAGCATTTCTATACATGCGTACCGACCAAAAATTGATTTTAAATTGAATAAAATGAGGTGTGGCGCTGGTTGCCGCGAGGTACGCAGTCGCACAGCAATGCGCACAACTGCGTACCACATTGCGAATTTTTCGTAGCCCCTCAATGTCGTTTTGCGCACTTTCTTGCTGGTAATGGTTTAATCCATCATGATTTTTGTGTGCGCAAACTCTTATAGATAAGAAAAAGTGGGTCGGTTCGGTAGGTTCAGTCGGTTCACGTAGTCAACTGATTGATAGATAGGTAATTATTCCTAGAATTGAACCGACCTATGGGTAGGTTCACGTGGTGTGTAAGTCGGTTCACCAAGCCAGCCAGAAAAGGGCGTTTGGTTAGGTCGGTTCAAAATGGCTAAAGTCGGTTCAGGGTCGGTTCACTATTCAAATAAAAACAACCATAAATCAATGTATTAAAATAATGAACCTACCGAACCGACCTTATTTTACCTTACGCGTGATTTACTCTTCCTCGTCGTCGAGCGTCATGAGCACTACAAAGCGCGGCTGTTTGCCGTCAATGCGCAGTGATTTACGTGTGATGCCTTTGGCGGGTTTATCCAGCATTCCGGCATCGGCTAACACCTGCGCAAACGCTGCGGCATTGGCACCAGTGGCAATTTCGTTATTGAACACGGCGGGGAAGGTGTGAAACACCAGCGTATCGGCTCCCGGCTTTTTCACCCGATACCCTGCCAGATCCTTGATGGGTAAATCGCGTGGATCTGGATTGGGGTGAGGTAAATAACGGCTGTAGCCAAACTGGTGCAAAAGGCGTCGGCCTGTTCTACCCAGGCTTTGACCTCACGGTTGCCTATGCCAAATTCATTTACCCAGGCATAAAAACTATGCTGTAGCGCATCGTGACATTCCTGCGCTGTCCAACTGGTAAAAGAAGCTGAGAGTAATAAAGCGGCTTCCAGTATGGCAAAACGTGATGCCACTCGTCGCACTTGTTCGCTGGCATCATTAGGTAAAAGTAACAACCAGCGCCGTTCTGTTTCGCGGTAGGTTGCCAGCGCATTTTCTTTCTGGCTGGTAAGGTAGGCGATCCACGCCCGACCAACTGCGCCATAATGGGCGTTGCTGGCATCCCGGATCGCGTCGGCATAGGCTTTACCGTCCTGATAGCCATGAAATACCGTTGCTTTGGTTATCGGGACATTCAGCAAGCGCACCAACTGACCGGCATTCACTCGCCCGCCATCAGCGCGGATAGCTGCTGATATTGCCGCAGGCCGCCGTCGGGTGTAGTTCGCAAAAGCAGAACTTGCAACCTGTGAGCTCAGCTCGGGAGCAGTACGCAGCGCCAGCCGCATGGGCAATGCTGCCTCCGTCCAACTCTCTCCAACTGCTGGACGAAACATTCTCGATATCAGAGCCGGAATAAAAGATGATCAGACTAAGTTGGTCTACCTACACGAATACATTCGAGTATTACAGCAACAGGGGTGATAGCTAACTGAGTAATGCCTGAGATTGGTGTGGTGGTAATCGGATTATGATAGGCGCCCTTTAAATCGTGAGCGCCTAGTTTATCGGTTATGATATCACCAATTTCAACCGTGAAATTTGATGGTAGGAACTCATTTTGACCCGATGTGGTGACTGTGGTTTTATTTCCCTTGAAGTCTCCCGCATATTCTTTGTTCTCTGGCGGTTTTACCTCATGGATGAGTGCTGACTCCGCACGCTCTCTATCCAAGGAAGGAATCTTTGCAACAGAGTAGTAAAGTGTTTCACCTGCCTTTAGATGTTTTTTCCAATCATCCAGCTTGTTGTGTGTTGCAAGCCGGTGGCGCACATTCTCTGATTCACCAATATAGAGCAACTCTCTAATTGATACTGTGGGTGGATTATTGTTGGTATTGCGTGTGCATGCATAAACACAATAGATACCAGATTGCGATGGTACTGATGATTTTTCTCTTCTCGCCAATAGCCCTCGAAGTCGAGGTTAATTGTTTTACCAGTCATGATGATTATCCATTTTAAACGCCAGCATTAGCGCTTGAATGAAATGGGGATTAGTCTCGATTTTCAATCGAGCATCATAGTTCCTATGACTTTGGTTAACTTTCATGCATTTATGTTTGCTGAATGGCATTTTTGCACAAGAAAACCAATCGATCGCTAATTGAATAGTGGGTCTGGGCAGACATTAAACACGCGTCAGGCATTATCACAGGCATTCACTGAGTGCCTGTGATTAATCCTATTTAATTAATCTGTAAATCAATGAGTCATTAGTGGTTGATGCCTGGTATTTATTTTATCCCGATACATAAATTTTATTTATGTTTAATGGGTTGATGCAGAGACAGTACCCCAAATAACGGTGTTGTGAGGTCGAAAAATACCAAGGGGCTACAAATGAGTAATTGGACTGATAAGCAAATCCAAGATGTTTGGGAAAAGGGGGCTATAGTTGAAGGTATTTCTGAGCATTTCTTCCGTAAAGATCAATGTGGCGCATGGATGAGCCGAGCTGAGTATGGTAACCGCGACAGTGACGAAGGATGGGAAATCGATCACATCAAAACAAAATCTAGCGGTGGCACAGATATATTGAGTAACCTGCGCCCACTTCAATGGAAAAACAATGCAGGACGCAGTGACGGACGCTTAAAACAAAAGTTACTAGCGATGGTGGGCTTAACGTTGATGTGGATGATGATGCTGCATAATCTCATCTTTTAATTTTAATATCGATCTCACATAGCCCCAGCATCTGCTGGGGCTTTTCTTTGGGGCGTCCCATGCCAGCAAGAATACTCGCGCATGTCGTAAGCACGGCTGCGCAGCTACAACAACAGACCGATCTGGTTACTGTGAGCAACACGGCAATACTGGATGGGAATCCCATCAGCAAGGCAAGAGCAGGCACGAACGTGGTTACGGTAGGTTCGGGATCGATATGAATCGCTGGCGCGTCAGTTTCGCCGACACGTACAGCTACATAGTGACCCGAATCCTCGATTACAGCGTATGAGCCGATAGGGCAATCAGTCAGCATGTCGTTGTCGTCGAGTACGCAGATTGTCGTTCCGTGATAATCGATTTGTCTCATTCTTTCGGTTCCTTCCGTCAGTGGTTTTACCATCGGTAAATTTCAGGTATAAAAACCAACCGTAAGAGGTTGGTTTTCTTGGGATTATTTGGTCGGCACGAGAGGATTTGAACCTCCGACCCCGACACCCCATGACGGTGCGCTACCAGGCTGCGCTACGTGCCGATGCTATGGGCATTCATACTACCTTTTCCTGACCTTATTGCAATAGCCTGATGGAACGACTGCTTTAGATTTAGGCAGTTAGTTGGCAATAAAGCGTCTTTCGTTCGTTAGTACCTGCAAGAGAAGGGCAAGCTGTGGTTTTTCATCATTCAGCCGATTTCCCGCCATGTCGTAAGCCCGGTAGTTGCCGTTGCTTTCCAACACGATGAGCTGCTCCTGCGTTGTGATTATCAGCGTGCCGCCATTGCCGTTAATCAACCATGGGGAACGTCGTTGGGCAGAGAACAGGTCTTCACCCTGTGAATAATCATCTGTGCTGTTTTTAACATGGAGCAGGCGCTGCATCAGCGTGGTCATGACGTCTTTGTTGTCCGTCATTTTCGTAATGGTCTGCGCAGGGTATTCGGCCAGTGAACAATGAGCGGCGTTTGCCACTGGGTTCGGGCAAAACGTGCTGCATTACTGGTATTGGCATTCTGGTTTTGTGCCGTTGTCACGATGACGACGGTGTTATCCAGAACGTTTTTTCCTGTAAGGTGCGAATAATTTGGCCGATCTGACGGTCAACGTCCTGAATATTTACACGGACGTTGGGTTCTGTCTCTTTGCCATCTGCGGTTTTTGGCGCGCTGCTGAGTTCAATGTAAGAGAACCAGGGGGCAGGGTTATTATCGCGGTTGAGCCACTCCTGCCATTGCGTGATGATGGCATCGCCGCTTTGCTGTTGCGGTGCAGGTAATGAGAAATCAGAAAGCAGCGCCTGACGATAGAGCGGGCTGTTGAAGCCGTTCGCTGAAAAGAGCCCGAACTGATAGCCCTGCTGGCTTAATGCAGTGATTAATGCTGACGGTTTACGCGCGCTCAGGACGCCATCCATATAGGTCGTCGAGAGACCGTAAAACAGGTTAAACAAGGCGGCGTCTGGCTGAGATCCTGAATCGTAATGATCGCTAAAGCGCACGTTTTCTGCGGCGAAGCGCGACAGATTTGGCATCCGGTTTTGTATGGCATCGGGCTGCGTATCGTCGATCATCACCATCAGCAGGTTGTAGCCGCTGCCGTTATCGCGGAAGGTGATGTTATTGAGCGGATACTCCACCGTTATGGCTTCAGGATTACCCTGCTGCGTTAGCCGGCGCTGATATTCCTGTGCATCCAGCAGACCATGTTTTTCCAGAAACCGGCGTGCCGTCATCGGATAAGACAGCGGCAGGTTGGCGCGCTGCATCGTAATTGGGCGATAGAAATTTGCATCGGCCCAGATATACATCAGGTGCGACGCAAAGAACGCCGAGATGAAAACGCCCGCCAGCGGTTTGCCAAAGTGGCGGCGGTTCAGGCTGCGTAATTTTTGCCAGCACCAGGTGCCGAACAGCATTTCCACCATGAAAATCAATGGAATGCCGATAAACATCCACTGCCAGTCGCGGGCAATCTCACCTTGCCCCGGGTTGACGACAAGTTCCCAAACGGTGCTGTTGAGGTGCAGGTGAAAACGTGTAAAGACCTCAACATCCACTAACAGTATCGTCAGCCCAGTCGTTGCCAGCGCCGCAGACAGGAACCTCAGCAGGCGCTGCGACATCACAATAAACGTGAGCGGGAAGATGACCAGCAAATAAGCAGCAAAGACGATAAAACTGAAATGACCGAGCCAGCTAACCAGCGCGTAAATTCGACCGAACAGGGAGGTCGGCCAATCAGCAACAAACAGATAGCGGCTACCCAGCCCCAAAGTGAGCAAAATGTTGAATAAGGCGAACCAGTGTCCCCAACTGATCATCTGGGAGACTTTTTCGCGGTAGCGCTGACGGTTGGTTACCATACGTTGGTCAAAACTTAGTGAGCTTTATCGGCTTTTTTAATTGAAGCCTGTAGGGCTTCAGCGAAAGAACGCGCCATAACCTGACGTTGCGCAGGCGCGATGCTGGTGTTAATCAGGTTTGTCACCATATTACCGAGCACCATCAAAGCAAGATCGGTCGGGGCGCGGTGCTTTTCCAGAACATTGACCATCTCAGAAAGCAGTTGTTCAACGTGTTCGTCACTATAACGGGATGATTGTGGCATAAAATGGCGTATCTCAAGCTGGTAAAGTCGCTTATCTTACCGTATAGGCTTATGCTTTTCCGCACTTTTATCATTACCGTACTTTTATCCCTGACGGACTTTTATCAATAAACGGACTTTTATCAATAAGTAGTGTAGACGCTTAGCGCGCGAACCGGTGTGAAGGGTGGCTTTATGTGTTGCGGGCTGTCCGCATCAGTGTTTGAATACGCGCCTTGCCAAAAGGAGAGTTTATCATGAGTCTGGATATCGCCCAGATTGCCCTGCATCAGCTAATTAAACGTGACGAACAAACGCTGGAAATGGTGTTGCGTGATTCCCTGCTGTCGACCAACGCGGCAGTCGAAGAGATGATGGCTGAACTGCATCGCGTCTACAGCGCCAAAAGTAAGGCCTATGGGCTGTTTAATGAGCAAAGCGAGCTGGCGGATGCGCTGCGAGCCTGTCGCAAAGGGGATGAGGACTTTCTGAGTTTCTCACGTGCTGCGACCGGACGTCTGCGTGACGAGCTGGCGAAGTACCCGTTTGCTGAAGGCGGTATCGTGTTGTTCTGTCAGTACCGTTATCTGGCGGTCGACTACTTGCTGATATCGGTGCTCAATAGCTGCAACAGCATGCGGGTTAATGAACAACTGGATATCAGCACCACGCATTATCTGGATATCAATCATGCCGATATCGTTGCGCGTATTGATTTGACCGAATGGGAAACCAATCCAGAATCTACGCGCTATCTGACGTTCCTGAAAGGCCGTGTCGGGCGTAAAGTATCTGACTTCTTCATGGATTTTCTGGCCGCATCGGAAGGGCTGGACACCAAAGCACAAAACCGCGGCTTGCTGAAAGCAGTTGATGAGTATTGTGACGAAGCCCAGTTAGATAAAAACGAGCGTCAGAATTATCGTCAGCAGGTGTATAGCTACTGCAATGAGCAATTGCAGTCCGGTGAGGAAATCGAACTGGCGTCGCTGTCGCAGGAACTGCCACCGCTGGGTGAGAAAACTTTTCAGCAGTTTTCAACGGAACAGGGTTATGAGCTGGAAGAAAGCTTCCCTGCCGATCGTGGAACACTACGCCAACTGACCAAGTTTGCGGGCAGCGGCGGCGGCATCAGCCTGAATTTTGATGCGCTATTGCTCGGTGAGCGCATTTTCTGGGATCCGGCGACGGATACATTGACGATTAAAGGCACACCGCCGAATCTGCGCGATCAGCTACAGCGTCGGACGAGCAGCGGCAAATAGTCGGCATCACGCCAGAAGACGACGTTGCCCTTTTTCTTATCGTCAGGAAAAGGGCAGCGACCGCTAATGTATGGAAACGAGAGCGGTTAGAAATATTTAAGCCAGCGGATGTCTCGGCGGCGGGCTTTCAGGCGGGCAAACGCTTGAACCGGCGAAAATAATACGACCATCAGCACCAGAGTACACCCCCACAATTGCCAGACGGCGGAAAAGCCGAACCACTCTCCTGATTTTTCCCCAGACTGCAACAGCGGTTAAATACAGGCCTTTTAAAACATACAGATGCAATAGGTAGAAAAACATCGGGGCGGCGCCGAAGCTTGCCAGCATAACAAGCCAACGCTTCTGCTGCTGACGTTCAAACACCGTAAGCAGGCAAAGCCCGATACCGAGCGTCAGGCAGAGAAACAGCAACGAGGGTGGATATTTCGTGATGTTGAAATAGCTCATGAGCGTCTGCGTGATGACATCACTCTGCTGCCAGGGCTTGTCGCCATACAGATTGATACTGCGTAGAGCGAAGAACAGCGCGAGTGTGATTCCTGCCGCGGTGAGTAAGACCTTCTGGCGCTGAAGCGGAAAAACGTCTTTCCGGTATAACGCACCAGCCGCATAGCCAAGTGAAATCACACCAATCCAGGGAAGTATCGGATAGGAGGTCCGTATACGGAAGGTTTCGCCGATTCCTATCCAACCGCGATCGTGCAGTATCGCCCAGGAATCGACCAGATGGAACCGACTGAAGCCTGCAGAGGGTCCAGCAGGTTATGTCCGCCCACGATAACGAGGCCGAGTATGAAAACCAGCCCGGCAGGTAACCAGATTAACGCGCTGAGGGCGAGCATGCTCATGCCAATAGCCCAGATGACCTGTAAATAGATAACCTGCGGCGGGAACTGGAACGTCCACGCGAAGTTGATCAGCGTGAGTTCAAGTAAAATAAGAATTAAGCCGCGCTGGAACAGGAAGAGGGCGGTTTGTCGGCGATTTTGTACTTTCTGATGGTAAAGCGCGGCAGAGAGCCCGGTTAAAAGACAAATACGGGGGCACACAGATGCGCCAGCGTACGGTTGATGAATAGCATGGGGTCGGTGCTGGTTACATCAATTGGGTCGGCAAGTTGCAGGTGCAGATAAAGGTTTCCCGCACATGGTCTAGCAGCATAAGCACCATCACCAGACCGCGCAGGGCATCAATAGCGATAAGCCGCTGTGAGATATCACGAGACATGTTCACATTCCTTTGTGAATGAATAGATTTTTATAAAAAAAACGCCGCATAAGCGGCGTTCTTCTTTTCCGGCGTCCCGGAAAACAACTTCAGCGCAAACTAAACGCGTACGAAGTCGATGTGAGTCAGTTTTGGCTTGTAAACGTGACGTTGTACAGCCTGAACTTTAACTTGTACTTCTTTGCCATCGATAGACAGAATCAGCGCAGTACCGTAGAAGCCTTCTTTTGCTTCCTGGTTTTTCACTGAGTCGTGATCCAGTTCGATAGAAACTGGTGCTTCTGAACCACCGTAAACGATGGCCGGGAATTTACCAGCGGAACGCAGGCGGCGGCTCGCACCCTTACCCTGATCCTTACGTACTTCTGCTTTGATAGTAATCATTTTATTCTCTACTTATAAAAGTAACCCTGCTACAGGCGACCCAGCAGCAGGCGGGGTTATTCAGCTTTTGCGAACAAAAGCGGGCTGAATTCTAGCGGAATATGCCTCTGCGGGCAAATGAATCTCAGCATTACTCGTCATACTTCAAGTTTCATGTGCGTTGGCAGCGATACTCGGCACACTGGCGTGAGCCTCGCCCCGTTGGGGCCGCTGCAAGCAGCGTTCAAATCTGCTTTTAGCAGATTTGTCTGTCACCCGAATCACTTACCTGAGTAAGCCCATCGGGATGAAATGAGAGACATCCTGTCTCTCACCGGAGGCCAGCCGTTGGCCGGTCAAATTCGTTCCCGACGAATTTGTCCTTCACTTGCCGCCTGCCTGAAACTCGAATTATTTAGAGTATACTTTAGCCGCGGAGCTCATTGGCACGACGAAATCGTCCCTGATAATCAAAGAGCTTTTCACGGATTTGCCAGAATTTTCCGTGTTTGCGAGCGACAACAAAGTCTGGGGCGCGAAGTAAGGCCTGCTGCGCGATAACGTCGGCGGCATGCTGCCAGTTAAACGGTGTTCCCGGCGCACGTTGATGAACGCGTAAAAACTGTTGCAGGAAAACGTGGCGCTGCGCGGTGGAGTGCAGGCGAAAACGTTCGCTTACTTCGGTACCGTCTTCATCGTGGTAGATGATTTTCAGCCATTCTCCTTTCGCATCTTGCCCCTGCTCGAAGTTCATGCCACTACAGCGTAAAACCAGTGCGTCTTTCAGCTTCAGCGCCGCTTTCAGCATGTCGTCGGGATCGACCAACACCTCGTCACACTGGTGGCAGCGCCGCGCCGCGATATCGTTTTCCGCGCCGCAGTGCGGACAAATTTTAAACCGGAACCGGAAATCACACTGCTGGCGTTGGCCGTTCTCCGCCATGTCCCAACCCTGACAGCGGCGGCCATAGTGTTCGATGACATCGCCGTCTGGAGTGTTTTACCCCAAAACAGGTTGGCAAAACCGCATTCAGGACAGAAGACCTGCACTGGCTGGCTACCGGCATGTGGCTTGCTGTTGCCGACTTCTGGGGTATAGAGATCGTGTGGATTGCCGGCGTAATCCAGTATCAGGCAGTCCGTTTTTCCCGGATATAGGCGTAAACCGCGCCCGACGATTTGCTGATACAGGCTGACGGATTCTGTTGGGCGAAGGATGGCGATAAGGTCGACATGCGGGGCATCAAAACCCGTTGTCAGCACCGCGACGTTGACCAGGTATTTCAGCGACTGCTGTTTGAAGGCGTCAATTAGCGCATCGCGCTCGGCTGCTGGCGTATCGGCGCTGACCAATGCCGCCTGACCAACCGGTAATAAAGCCGTAATTTCTTTGGCGTGTTCAACGGTGGACGCAAAAATCATCGCACCGCGCCGCGTTTGCGCATAATCGATGACCTGACTGATGATGTGCGGCGTAATGCGCTGCTGACGTTTGAGTTCAAGATTCAGGTCAGCTTCACTGAATAGCCCGTTGCCGCGGGCGACGAGCTTGCTGAAATCATATTGCACTACCGGCATATCCAGTCGGTCAGGCGGCACCAGAAAGCCATGTTTGATCATATAGCGCAGCGGCAGTTCATAGATACAATCGCGGAATAAACAGCGTTCGTCGCCACGTATCATGCCGTGGTAGTGATATTGGTATATCCAGCCTTTGCCAAGCCGATAAGGCGTGGCGGTTAAGCCAAGCAGCCGCAGCTGTGGATTGGTTTTTTGCAGATGCTGGATGATTTGTTGATATTGGCTGTTATCGTCGTCGCTAATACGGTGACATTCATCAATGATCAACAGAGAGAACGCCTTGTCGAACTGGTCGAGGTTGCGTGCGACAGACTGCACGCTGCCAAAGACCACTTTTCCCTGACTTTCTCGCTGTTGCAGCCCGGCGGCGAAGATATCCGCATCAAGCCCCCAGGCGCAGTATTTGGCGTGGTTTTGTGCGACCAGCTCCTTAACGTGCGCGAGCACCAGCACGCGGCCGCGTGCGAGCCGCGCCAGTTCAGCGATGACCAGACTTTTCCCCGCGCCGGTAGGCAAAACGATGACGGCCGGTTGGGGATGACGGCGAAAATAGTCGAGTGTGGCGGAAACAGCCTCACGTTGGTAAGGCCGTAGTGTGAACGACATAACTAGTGCTGACAGATTTTACTGGCGCTGGTGGTAAAGCCCGCATCCTGCGGGATAAATTTTCCGCGTTCAGACAGAAATTGTACCAGCATCGAGGCCGTCATATTTTCGGCGGAACAGGTATGAAAACGCGCCTCGTTGCCGAAGCGGGCTTCTATCGTGCTGATCAGCTGTTCGGTGGTAAATGACTCACCGGATGCGATCATCATTTGCAACACTTCATGACCGTGAATAGATGACATAGGGTTGTCCTTAAAATGTAAAAAATTGCCCTTATTATGCCTGTTGATAATACCCGGCGCGAGGGATAAGCAACGGTTGTGCAGCCTGAAGGTCGGCTAAAAAGAGCCACTTATGGACGGTGAATTGCAGGACGCGTGAACAAACCCTCGTTATACTACCCCCTCACAATTTAGGGTCTCATGATTTGAGACTGGCTGTTATTTGAGATAGGTAGTGAGCTTTAATGCGATTGGACAAATTTTTATCCCAGCATCTGGGAATTAGTCGTTCGCTGGTGGCGCGTGAACTGCGTGCGCAGCGTGTGACCGTTGACGGTGACGTGGTGAAGAGCGGTGCGTTCAAGCTATCCCCGAGCATAACGTGGAATTTGATGGCAATCCGCTGGAACAGCAGACCGGTCCGCGCTACTTCATGCTGAATAAGCCTCAGGGCTATGTCTGTTCAACGGACGACCCCGATCATCCCACCATTTTGTATTTTATGGATGTCCCGGTGGCGCACAAACTGCATGCGGCAGGCCGACTGGATATCGATACCACGGGGCTGGTGTTGTTAACGGACGATGGACAATGGTCGCATCGTATTACCTCGCCTAAGCATCAGTGTGAAAAGACCTACCTGGTGACGCTGGAGCTGCCGCTGGCCGAGGATACCGCTGCGCAATTTACAGCAGGCGTACAGTTACATAACGAGAAGAATCTCACTAAACCCGCTACGCTTGAGAAGATAACGGATCATGTCGTTCGACTGACGATTAGCGAAGGTCGCTATCATCAGGTGAAAAGGATGTTTGCGGCGGTGGGGAATCGGGTTGTGGAGCTACACCGCGAGCGTATTGGCGACATCTGGCTGGATAGTGAACTGGAACCGGGGAATTCCGGGAATTAAGCGATGAGGAGATCGCCAGCGTAAAATAATGCTGTATAGCATGACCTTCTTTCTAATCTGGAGTTATTAGTGCAATTACGCCGTTCTTCTCATCTTGGGCTGATTTTTATTCTTGGCCTGATTTCGATGCTAATGCCGTTAGCCATCGATATGTATTTGCCTGCATTACCGACCATTGCTAACGAGTTTGGCGTGGGGGATGGACACGTCCAAATGACGCTCAGTACCTATGTGCTGGGCTTTGCGATTGGTCAGATGTTCTACGGGCCGATGGCGGATAGCCTGGGGCGCAAGCCTGTGATCCTCGGCGGTACGCTGGTTTTTGCGTTTGCAGGCGTGGCCTGTGCGCTGGCACAAACGGTAGAGCAGCTTATCTACATGCGTTTCTTGCACGGGGTTTCTGCCGCTGCCGCTGCGGTGGTAATTAATGCCCTGATGCGCGATATGTTCTCGCGGGATGATTTTTCCCGCATGATGTCGTTTGTCGTGCTGGTGATGACGGTCGCACCGCTCATTGCGCCGATTGCTGGTGGTTGGCTGCTTCTATGGTTTAGCTGGCATTCGATTTTCTGGACGATCTCTGGTGCGGCGTTTCTGGCCGCAGCGCTGATTTTCTTTTTATCAAAGAAACCTTACCGCCTGCGAAGCGGCAGAAATTTCATCTGCGCACTACCATCGGAAATTTTGCCATCCTGTTCCGCCACAAGCGGGTGTTCAGCTATATGGTGGCGAGCGGGCTGTCGTTTTGCGGCATGTTTTCCTTCCTGAGCGCCGGGCCATTTGTGTATATCAACCTGTATGGTGTGTCGCCTCAGAATTTTGGTTATTAC
Organism: Pectobacterium sp. PL152; assembly: GCA_021907015.1. Lineage (GTDB taxonomy): Bacteria > Pseudomonadota > Gammaproteobacteria > Enterobacterales > Enterobacteriaceae > Pectobacterium. Next base: position 4,520,852 of record CP091064.1, read on the forward strand.
TTTGCTCTGAACGTCGTCTTCCTGTTTGTGGTGACGTTGTTTAACAGCCGTAATGTGCGGCGGTTGGGCGCGCTGGCGATGTTCCGTGCGGGGCTGGTGATCCAGTTTGCGATGGGTATATGGCTGGTGATTGTCTGCCTGTTCGATCTCGGGTTCTTACCGTTGGTATTTGGCGTTGCGCTGTTTGTTGGCTGTATTGCGATGGTTGCGTCGAATGCGATGGCGGTCATCCTTGATGATTTCCCTCATATGGCAGGGACGGCATCGTCGCTCGCGGGAACGCTGCGCTTCGGTCTTGGCGCGATTGTGGGCGTTATTCTATCTCTGGCCTCATTCAACAGCGCCTGGCCGATGGTGCTATCAATGGCACTCTGTTCGATTGGTGCCTTTCTGCTGTATCGGTACGCGAACCGCTCAGCCGCGTCCTGATTTTCCCTTCTTCTCCGGTGCAGGAAAGATATTCCTGCACTTGAGTCTGTTTTCTTCTTTCTTCATTTCCTTTCTGACGGCGATAGCCTGTCATGGTTTTTTGTTTTGTAAATGTAAAATAGTTGACCCAAAAGTGAACGGGCGGGTCGAAAAGGGTTGAGATATTAAATGGAAAAGGTTACATATAGCCGGAAAAGAAGAAAGATTCGTGATCGATTTGGCATTAATAGTGCTTGCAATCAGGCTTGTTCGCCACTATCACGATATGAAAAAAGTGTGTTTGTTGTTTTTTTGTTCACGAAAGGTGGCAAGAAATGGTGTGAACACGCTACTATGATAAATATGTTACTATTTTGTGAATTATTACCTGAGGAAAACAGTAGTGGACAGTTTCCAACTTTCGGTAGTGCATCGTTTGCCGCAAAGTTATCGCTGGTTATCGGGTTTTGCAGGCGTCAATGTTGAACCGATTCCGCTGAGCGGCAGAGAAGAAGAGAATAACCTGATTGGCCTCAAGCTGTTGAGCCATGACGGCGATATTGCATGGAAAATCATGCACCAGTTGCATCAGTCTCTGTCTGAGATTCAGGTTGAATGCGCCGTTCTGGAATGGGAAGGCGAGCCGTGCCTGTTTTTACATCGCAATGATGAAAGTACGGCAATGTGCCGTTTGAAGAACGTCGGTGTCGCTATCGCTGAGTCCGTATCGGCACAATACCCCTTTTAAACCGCAGCGTCAGCAGACTGGCGCCGCGGTATTTCCGCATTATGCCGACGGTGTTTCCGCCGTATAGGATGAAAACTGTAGCAGTTCACGCGTGTAATGTTTGGCAGGGTGCGCAAATACCTGTTTGCATTCGCCCTGTTCGACCACTTCACCTTGTCGCAACACAATAACCTGATGGCACAGTGAGCGGATAACCTGCAAATCATGGCTGATAAACAGGTAGGCGATTTTGTGCTTTTCCTGTAATGATTTCAGTAGCGCCAGAATTTGTGCCTGCACCGTTCTGTCCAGCGATGATGTGGGTTCATCAAGGATCAGCAGCTCCGGTTGCAGTATCAGGGCGCGAGCGATAGCGATACGCTGACGCTGACCGCCGGAAAACTCGGAGGATAGCGGTAGCGGGTCGTCGGATCCAACCCAACTTCCTGCATCGCCTCAACCACACGCTGGTCGCGCGCCTCTTTGCTCAACTTATGATGGACGGTTAATCCCTCAGCAATAATTTGCTCCACATTCAGCCGCGGGTTCAGCGCAGAGTTCGGATCCTGAAAGACAACCTGAATCCGGTGGCGGAAAGGCAGCATTTGCTTACGGGTTAGCCCTTGCAAGGGCTGGCCGTCAAACCAGATATCGCCGCGTGATTGAATCAGGCGCAGCAGCGCGAGTCCGGTCGTGCTTTTTCCTGAGCCGGATTCCCCCACCAGACCGAGACTTTCGCCGCGTCGTAAGGTGAAGTTGATATTGTTCACTACCTGCTTTTCGTCAACGGTACGGCGCAAAAGGCCACGTTTGATGGGAAATGAAACGTGCAGTTTTTCCACCCGCAAAAGAGGTTCGCCGTCATCTGTTACCGGAAGCGGTTCGCCCGACGGCTCGGCATCCAGCAATTGGCGCGTGTAGGAGTGCTGCGGTGCGCTGAAAAGTTGCTGACAGCGATTATGTTCTACGGCCTGACCGGCTTTCATGACCGATACGCTATCTGCTAACTGACGGACAATATTCAGGTTGTGGGTGATGAACAGTAAACTCATCCCTAGTTCTTGCTTCAGCTCGTTCAGCAATTTCAATATTTGCGCCTGCACGGTCACGTCCAACGCCGTTGTGGGTTCATCGGCAATCAGTAAATCCGGCTGTGTCAGCAGCGCCATCGCAATCATGACACGCTGGCGTTCCCCGCCGGAAAGCTGGTGCGGAAAGTCATTCAACCGGCTTTTCGCCTGCCGAATCCCTACGCGATCCAGACAGGTAATGACTTCGCTACGGGCTGCCTCGGTGCGCATACCCCGGTGGAGCGAAAGCACTTCAATCAGCTGTTTCTCAATGCTTTGCAGAGGGTTAAGCGACACCATCGGCTCTTGAAAGATCATCGCGATCCGGTTGCCGCGTATCTGACGCAGTGTTTTTCATCAGCATGCAGCAGCGATTGCCCTGCGAAGCGGATATCCCCCTGTGGATAAATGACTGGCGGGGAAGGGAGCAAACGCAAAACCGACAGTGCGGTGACGCTCTTACCCGAGCCTGATTCACCGACCAGCGCCAGCGTCTCACCTGCGTTCACCGTCAGTGACAGCTGATCGACAACGCGCTGCTCCTGATCGCCTTTGCGGAAGGCAATGCTGAGATTATCTATCTGCAATAAAGGTGAACTGGACATATTAATGCGCCTTGCTAGGGTCAAAGGCGTCGCGCACCGCTTCGCCAATAAAAATGAGTAAGGAAAGCACGATGGAAAGTACCATAAACACGGTAATGCCCAGCCACGGCGCCTGAAGGTTATTTTTCCCTTCCAGCAATAAAGTGCCTAATGACGGTGAGCCCATCGGCAGACCAAAGCCGAGAAAGTCCAGCGATGTCAGCGTGGTAATCGAGCCGCACAGAATGAAGGGCAGATAAGTCAGCGTGGCGACCATCGCGTTTGGCAGCATGCAGCGGAACATAATCGCGCGGTCGCTGACGCCCATCGCCTGTGCGGCGCGAATATAGTCAAAATTTCGCGTACGCAGAAATTCTGCTCGCACCACGCCAACCAGGCTCATCCAGCCGAAAAGGACGGTAATCGCTAATAGCCACCAGAAATCTGGCTGAATCACGCTGGACAGCAGGATGATGAGAAATAATGTCGGCATGCCGGACCAGACTTCGATGAAGCGTTGGCCCCATAGGTCGAGACGTCCGCCGTAATAGCCCTGTGTCGCTCCGACGGCGATACCAATCACGCTGGAGAGGATTGTGAGCGCCAGGCCGAACAGCAGTGAGATACGGAAGCCATATAGCACCTGTGCAACCACATCTTTCCCCTGGCTGTCCGTGCCCAGCCAGTTCTGCCAGTCTGGCGCTGACGGAAAGGATGCCGTAGTGGCATAGTTGATGGTGTCGTAGCTGTAGTGAATCAGCGGCCAGATAGCCCAGCCGTGGCTGCTGATACGCTCGGCGATATAAGGATCGCGGAAGTCAGCGGTGGTATCCAACTGTCCGCCGAATGTTCTCTCGCTGTGGTCAATGAGCACAGGCGTATAGAACTGACCGTCATATTTCACCAGCAGCGGTTTATCATTGGCGATGAGTTCGGAAAATAGGCTGACGATAAACAGCACCATGAAAATCCACAGCGACCAGTAACCACGGCGATTACTTTTAAAACGCGCCCAGCGCGCCTGATTAATCGGGCTTAAGCGGCTCATTGGCGTCCTCAAAATCGATACGCGGATCCACCAGCGTATAAGTCATGTCGCTGACGATGTTCAGCAGTAAGCCGATCAACGTGAAGATATACAGCGTGCCGAACATAACAGGATAGTCACGTTGCAGCGTGGCGTCATAGCCCAACAGGCCCAGCCCGTTGAGCGAGAACATCACCTCAATCAGTAGCGATCCGGTAAAAAACATACTGATAAACGTGGCGGGGAAGCCGGCAATCACCAGCAACATGGCATTACGGAATACATGGCGGTAGAGAATGCTCTTTTCATCCAGCCCTTTAGCGCGCGCGGTAACAACGTACTGCTTACGAATCTCATCCATAAACGAGTTCTTGGTGAGCATCGTTAGCGTGGCGAAACCGCCAATGACGGAAGCCAGAACCGGTAGGGCGATATGCCACAAGTAGTCGGTAATCTTGCTGTACCACGGCAGGGTATCAAAATTGCTGGAAACCAGCCCTCGAAGCGGGAACCAGTCCAGGTAACTGCCGCCGGCGAACAGCACAATCAAAATGATCGCAAACAAAAACGCTGGAATGGCATACCCGATAATGATTAACGTGCTGCTCCAGGTATCGAACGGCGTGCCATTCTTCACGGCTTTCTTGATACCCAGAGGAATGGAAATCAGGTAGACGATTAGCGTACTCCACAGCCCCAGCGTGATGGAAACTGGCATGCTTTCTTTAATTAATTGCATCACCGAAGAGCCGCGGAACAGGCTGTCGCCGAAGTCAAAGCGGACATAATCCCACAGCAATTTAAAGTAGCGTTCATGGATTGGTTTATCGAAGCCATAACGCTTGGTGATTTCTTCGATGACTTCCGGGTCGAGGCCGCGTGAACCGCGGTAAGCGTTCTCAATATTCGGTGCGCCGCTGGTGCCCGCTCGTGCCATACCGGCATCCATTCCGCTATTGGCGGTATAACCGCTACCGTGCCCCATTTCAATTGCCGCGATGGCCTGATCCACCGGGCCGCCGGGGGCAATTTGTACAATGAAGAAATTAATCGTGATGATTGCCCACAGGGTTGGAATAACCAGCAAGAGGCGGCGTAACAGATACGTTCCCATTTTTATTCCTTAACGTCGCTCTGCAGGCAGCGTGGCTGCCTGTTGGGTATCGAACCACCAGCCATCAAAACCAAGCGAATAGGCGGGGCGTACAGCGGGCATGGCGAACTTGTTCCAATAGGCGAAACGGTCATGATTGAATACCACATCGGAATCATAAACTGATTCCAGGTCAGTACCCTGTCCAGCGCGCGGCCTAATGACAACAACGGGACTTTCTGCCCCTGATGCTTAACGATTTCCGCGATGAGCGAATCAATCGCGGATCGCTGACGCCGGAAGTATTGTAGGTTGAGTCGATATACTGCGAGCTCCAGCGCATTTGCAGACTGTCATCGGGGTAGATGAACGCAGGGTACACCGTTGCCGTCATATCTAAATCGCGCTTGCGCAGGCGGCTGTTGAACTGGGTGCTGTCGATGTTACGCACGTTCATGGTGATACCGAGTTTTTCAGGCTCTGTTGAAAAGGCAGGACATACTGTGAGTTACCGGCGCTTGGCAACAGCAGTTCAAACGTAAATGGCTGTCCGGTTTTGCTATTGACCAGCTGTTGATCTTTCAATTCCCAACCGGCTTCTTCCAACAGTTTGAGTGCCTTAAGCCAGTTTTGTCGATCATAGCCGCTGCCGTCGGAAGAGGGCGGTTGATAGCTGGGGCCAAAGACCTCGGCGGGTATCTTGTCTTTCAGCGGCGTCAGCCAAGCCAATTCTTCTGCGCTGGGTTCGCCTTTAGCGGCATACTCGGTGTTTTGGAAATAGCTGTTGGTACGCTGATAGGCGTTGTAATACAGCGCCTTGTTCATCCAGTTAAAGTCAAAGGCCAGCGCTAGCGCCTGACGCACGCGTCGATCCTGAAAGAGTGGGCGCTGGGTATTGAATACCAGCCAGCGCGTAGACTGGGCGGATTGATTGATCTGATCTTGTTTGATGATATAGCCGCGTGCAAAGTTGCCGCCCTGATATTGGGTCGCCCAGTTTTTGGTGAACCTTCCTCACGCAGGTCGAAAGCGCCGGCTTTAAACGCCTCCAGCGCGACACTGTCATCCATATAGTAGTCGTAGCGAATTTTATCGAAATTGTATTGGCCTTTATTGACCGGCAGATCGGCACCCCAATAGTCTTTCACGCGAGAATAGGTGACATATTGTCCGGTACGATAGGCGGTGATGCGGTAAGGCCCACTGGCCGGTGGCGGATACGCTAGCGGTTCGTTGAATTTATGATTCTTCCAGAATTTCTCCGGCATGATGGGGAGTGTCATCAGGCTGAACATGCGGTTTTTGTCGGAGACAGGAAAATCGAAACGTACAGTTAGCGGTGCAACGACCTTGGCGGTGACATCTTTAAAATAGATGCGGAACTGCGGCACGCCCTGCGTCATGAACATATTGTAGGTGAACGCGACGTCGGCGGCGGTAATCGGTGACCCGTCATGAAAGCGGGCGTTGGGATTCATTTCGATTTCAATCCAGCGGAAATCCGCTGAATGGCGTGTTGTCAGGGCAACCAGTGGGTAATAACTACCGGGCTCGTCATCGGAAGAAACAAAGAGCGAATCATAGAGCCGTTCAGTTCGTGCAGCGGCCACGCCACGTAGCGCGTAACGGTTGAAGTTGTCAAAGGTCCCCAGTGCGCTGAGGGTGATGCTGCCGCCTTTGGGCGCATCAGGATTGACGTAATCAAAATGACTGAAATTTCCGGCATATTTGGGCTCGCCCAAAGGGCAAAGCTGGCGCTGTTTTCAATCGTTTCGGCATGCAGCCCAAAATGGGTCGTGCAAAGCAATACGGCAGCGATAACGCGTTTTAACATCTGACGGTAATCTCCTGCGAGCGGGCGTTATCCGGTTGGGGAGCGTCTGATGCAGACGTGCCATACCGTAACGTCAACAATGCCGATTTCCTCGGCATAAAGTTCTTGAAATAATTAACATTCCCATCGGGAAGCTGCGTGTTTTCTTTTTATCATGAAATCAGGTGATAAACCTACCTTAATCACGGCCTGTTAATGTTTCAGGTTGTTCAGTTAGTCATATTTTGCGCGGTGCACCGCAGAAGGGGGATGTGCGGTAGGATTCGGGTGAAAAGCAGGCATAAAAAAATTTCTGGGAGAAATTTTTAACGTTGCGTAGCAACGGCCCGTAGGGTGATGGACATCTTTGTCCATCATAAAAAACGCCGCTTGTTATAAGCGGCGTTGATGTCGTCTCGTTTCGTTGGCTAACAGCAAGGTTCTTCTACTAGCAAAGCAATATCACAGCAAGGGAGCGGATATTGATTAGCTGGTCGTTGTTCCTTTACTCAGAACACGGCGTCCTTCTTGATAACGCTTATCCCAGTAGTCTTCCGTCATTTTAGAAATAATGACGCCGCTGCTGGTTGACGCGTGGACGAACTGATCGTTGCCGAGGTAAATACCAACGTGACGTCCGGTTGAACCCGCACGGAACAGAACAAGATCGCCAACGCGCAGTTTGTTGCGCTGAATTTTCTGGCCCATCTCTTGCTGTTCATAGGTTGAACGCGGTAAATCCATACCAAACTGTTCGCGGAATGTGCGCTGAACGAAAGCTGAGCAATCAATGCCACGGCGACTATCACCACCTAAGCGGTAACGAACACCTTTCCAGCTGGCATATTGGTTGAGTAATTTGGACTTAATGTCCACGTTACGCACTAATGCTTCAAATTCATCCTGAGAGGCTTGCAGTAAAAGACCATCTTTATCATTAACTGCATGCATATCAGTTTGAGCTTTATGGTTGTATGCACTGTTACTTCCACATGCGGAGAGCATCATTGCTACCGCGACGGCAGGCACTGCCCGCCAGATATATCTCAGAATCGGTTGAGACTTGACCATTATTGTTATGTTCCCTTGCTGTCCTTAACGATAAATATCGCTATGTAGTATCCCCATTTCACTGGGGCATAAATGCCAAACGAAAACGAGACTCAGACTAAAACAGAGTTTCTTCTTAGCCAAACACTCATCGGCGAAAATGTGTCGGAATGCACATTATTTCTCTTGCCGCTGCTAGTTCAGTATGCGCTAAAAAGCAAACTTGAACGAGACTACCGCAACAGCAGCAGGATTGCGAGAAGTTTTAACTATTTTATTTATAAGATTTAATGATGTGTTCAGCTAAAAATGTCGATGTAAAAATCTGAAATCATAGGGATTTATACTGTCGATTTTTAGGTAATCGCCGGTTTAACAGGGCAATAGCGGCATCGCTTGCTGGCGTTAATAGCCACCAGCTCAGGCCAACCAGAACCACTGAGAGCGAACCGACTGCAATATCGGTAAACCAATGTGCGCCAATCATGATTCGAGGTAATGAAAAATCACCATGATGACCAGACCGATGGCGAAAGCGGTACGGGTGAAATAGCGCAGCATAAAAGCGGCAAAGATCATCAGCATCATGCCGTGGTCGCCAGGGAAGCTGTCGGATGAAGCATCTTTGGTCGGAATACCGGTTAAGTCTGAAACGCGGTTGACGTCGCTAAAATAGAGCGTCGGGCTGGCGTGTTGCACAGGTAATAAATGTCCTGCCTGATTCAGCGCCACCGCAGTGAGCAGCATGACAAATCCGATGATTAATAAACGGCGGCGTTCTGCGGGCGTGGCTTTCAGATAAAACGACAGATACAGCAGGCCCATCGCAATGAGCGCACAGCCGTCAAAGGCGCGATTGTTAGTAATGGCAACCAGATGTAAAAACGCCGGACTATCGACTAAGAGACGGTTGAAATAGAAAAAGATATGGCTGTCGAGCGTGAGCCAAAAACCATGATTTTCCAGCAGATACCAGGATAAAAACAGACCCATGCCCAAGACATTGAGCGCTAAAATAGAAGAAAGACGAGCAAAAGACATAAGGTAAAGCATCCAAATAAAGACGAAAAACTCCAGCTTACTCCGCGTTAGTTAAACGAACCTTTAACAGCGAGGCTTGTAACGTATTCCATTCTGCCGGTGTTTCATTGATGATTTCGATACGGCTATCAATCGGTGCCGTTGATCGGGTTTCTATATGCAGATCGTGTCCCTGACGGTTCACGACGAGCGTTCCTTCCTTTATACGCATCACCCTTTAACCCGACTCACGGGAGAAAGACGAACCCAGTCCAGCAGGGCAGCGGTATCAAAAACGGTTTCAGGTGCGAATATCCAGCCACAGGCGTGGTAGCCCTGTCCCTGATTGAGCGAACGTCGCCAGGATTGCCCACCCGGTAATTGCAGCGCGGCCAGGCCATTTTTTGGCTGATGCGCATGGTGATGTGCACCATCTGGAAGTTCGCGTATACGTTCTTGCGATGAAGGGGGCGCGGTTGGTCGAGCAACTGCCAGTCAATATTTCCCTGACTAGCCTCGATAATTTGTCGACCATCGCCGCTTGCCTGCTGCCACTGCTGCAAGGCCGCGAGATCGTCGGCGGTATAAGTATCACGCTTGTTAGCGATAATCATATCCGCGGCGGCAAGCTGATCGCGGAAGTTCTCATTTTCCGTGTAGCGCCTTTCACTTAACTGGCGAGCATCCAGCAGACACAGCGTCGCCTGTAATGTCAGCCAGGGCTGATAGATATCACTTGTCAGCAAGGAGAGAATTTGTTTCGGGTGGCCGAGCCCCGTAGGTTCGATGAGTAGACGGTGGGGTTTCTTCTGTTGCAGCAGCATATTCAGGCCAACCTGCATAGGTAGACCGTTCACGCAGCACATACAGCCGCCGGGAATCTCTTTCAACACCGCGCCGCTGTCTGCCAGTAGCGCACCGTCAATACCCACTTCGCCGAATTCATTGACCAGGACCGCCCAGACTTCGCCTTCAGGCTTTTGCGACAGCAGATGACGAATCGTGGTGGTTTTTCCACTACCGAGAAACCCTGTGATCAAATTGACTTTCGTTAGCATGGCAGGCTCCTATGCGTGTGGGAGGTTTACGTGTGCCGGATAGATCATCCGGCGACAAGTATTGTGCGGGAAGCACAATGTAGAATGTTAGTCTGCGCGACCCATATAGCGGCGTTCTGGAATGTGAATACGGATTTTTTCACCCGCGCTCAGATATTCTGGCACCGGAATGGTCAGCCCTGTGCTCATGGTGGCCGGTTTGTTGCGCGCACTGGCGGAGGCGCCTTTAATGCCCGGTGCCGTATCAATGATTTCCAGGTCTACCGTTTGTGGCAGTTCCAGCGCGATGATCTGGCCGTCCCAGCTCAATACCTGAATTCCCGGCATGCCGCCTTCAGGGATAAACAGCAGCTCTTCTTCTATTTGATCTTTTTTGAAGAGGTAAGGGGTGTAATCCTCATCATCCATAAAGACGTATTCGTCGCCATCGATATAAGAGAAGGTGACCGTGCGGCGTGTCAGCGTGATGGTGTCGAGAATATCATCGCCTTTAAAACGTTCTTCCACTTTCAGCCCGGTACGTACGTCAGAAAAACGCATCTTGTATAGCGTGCTGGCACCACGGGCGCTGGGGCTTTGGACATCGATATCCTTTACCAGCAATAACTTGTCGTTATAGTTAACGACCATACCACGTTTAATCTCGTTCGCTCTTGCCATAAAAATTACCTGCTATAAGGAGTGTGATTTTTGTGGCGACACGTTACTCGCGCCGAAGAGTTCAGGCAAGTGATACTCGTCATCCTTCAAATTTCATGTACGTTGGCTGCGTTCACTCACCCGAATCACTTACTTGTGTAAGCTCATCGGGATTCCTTCGCTTGCCGCCTGCCTGAAATTCGAATTATTTAGAGTATAAGATGAAGGGAGCTGATATTGGTTTTTGCTGTGGGACTGCTATCGTGGCGTTCTCTATCTTTTGTCAGCCCACCGGAGAGTTTGCTGATGGACTGTCGCTCCCATTGCGGTGCCTGTTGTACCGCGCCATCGATTTCAACCCCTATGCCGGGGTTGCCGCATGGCAAGCCCGCTAATACGCCCTGTATTCATCTTGATGACGCGATGCGCTGCGGATTATTTCATTCACCGCTGCGGCCCGCCGTTTGTGCTGGGCTACAGCCCCGCGCAGATATGTGTTTCAGCCATCGGGACGAGGCGATGGTTTACCTGCTTAAACTGGAAGCTGACACGGCGCCTTAACGTACGACGATCAGGCGTCCTTGATACGCCACATACAATAGATGGAACCGACAATCATCAGCAGCGCGAAGAAGAAGACCGCGTGATAGTTCCAGATTTCAGCAACGATCCCAGCCAGTGAACCAGAGATGATCCAGCCAACGCGCGTAGTATTGGTAAACAGCGTGGTGGCGGCACCCGCTTGCCCAGGCATCAAATCCTGGAAATAAAGCATGCCGATTCCGGCCAGAATACCAATGAAAATGGCATTCAGCACTTGTAACACCAGCAGGGCTATTTCCCCGTCGAGAACCAGCAAACCGCCGAAAAACAGCAGCCCGGAGGCCACGGCAAGCCGCATCAGGAAACGTTTCCCGAAGCGTTTAGCGACGTAACCGGCAATCAGCATGACCGGAATTTCCAGCCCGGCAGCCACACCCATCATGATCCCCGCCAGCTTCTCCGGCAGATGCAGTTCATGCACCAGATACAGCGGCATATTAATGAGGTAAATGCCGTTGCAGGTCCACATTAAGGTACAGGCAACGAACAGCAAGAGCGTGTCCCGGCGATTACGACGTGGCGATTCCAGTGTCGAGGTGGTCTTTTCCACGGCTTTGGGCATGGAAGGCAGGAAAAATTTGACCAGAATACCGCACAAGATAAAGACGACCGCAGCGGTCAGATACATCGTCGTGAAGCCGAATCCCAGCGCCAGCGCAAAAGCGATAGGGGGCCAACAACCCAGGCGAGAGAAATCTGGGCGCGGAGGATGGAGCTGAACATCGCCGCTTCTCGGCCGGTTTTGTCCGCGTGCTCTCGGGCCAGCGCAAAGAGCTGTGGGTTTGCCGTTGAGCCAAAGCTGCTCAGCAGAACGCCGATAAAAAGCAGAATAAAGTAGTTACGATTCCAGGCAAACAGTATGCAGGCCAGCGCACCCAGTAGGCAGCAGACGAAGATCAGCGATTTGCGATCGCCCTGGCGGTCTGAGCGCGTGGCCAGCATTTGACTGACGATAATGCCGATAACCGCACTGCCGGTATAAAACATCCCCACGAGGAAAGGACGAGCCTGCACTTCGCTGGAAAGGAAGAGGCTGAGCGTAGGAAGCTGCAGGGCTCCAGCCGTACCGGTCAGAAAGGCAATAACCAAGAATGCTGACGATGTCAGGTCAAGCGGGCGTCGTGTTGTGTTTGCTGGAGTGAACATAAATTGATAGCGCTTGGAAAATAGGCAGAGGCTGTCGAGCGCGACAGTCTACTCGGGTTTATAATGAAACAGAAATCTTGTTTCATTATTTTTCGTCAGCACGGCTTCAGCCTTTTGCGGATTTTTGTTGGCGGGCAGCGCATCATCCACGTTAAAATGTGCGTGATGTCAAAATTCTGTTACGTCAGCAGCGTAGAAAGCTTGCATAAATGACGTAATAGAATGAGACTTTTGAAACGTTTCAGCGGAAGTTTTTTTGAAACGCCCTAACAATCGACACATTTTTTTCTCATAAAAGCTGAAACGATTCAACTTTCAGCAAGAGAGGAGAGCCATGTTCCAGTTGTCACAGCAAGATATTCATTTGGGCGCAGCGGCCAGTAATAAGCAGGAAGCTATCCAGCTTGTTGCTTCAGCACTGACCGATGCCGGGTGCGTTAACGCAGGGTATGTCGACGGCATGCTCCAGCGCGAACAGCAAACATCCACCTATTTGGGAAGCGGCATTGCTATCCCTCACGGCACCACCGATACCCGCGATCTGGTATTGAAGACCGGGGTTCAAGTATTTCAATTTCCTCAGGGTATCGCCTGGGGTGAAGATCAAACCGCCTACGTGGTGTTGGGGATTGCAGCACGCTCTGATGAACACCTTGCGCTGCTGCGTCAGCTGACTCACGTCCTGAGCGACGATCGCGTAGCAGCACGTTTGGCAAGCACCACATCAGCAGAGGAACTGCGTAGCCTGCTGATGGGCGAGCAACAGCTGGCAGAATTCCGCTTTGACACCTCGCTGATTGCGCTGGATGTGGCGACCGATAACCTGCTGACACTTCAGGCGCTGAATGCCGGTCGTCTTCAGCAGGTCGGTGCAGCAGACGCCAGCTTCGTCAGCACCGCTGTCAGTAACAAGCCGCTGAATCTGGGACAAGGTGTATGGTTCAGCGATAGCGCTGTCGGTAACCTCAGCAGCGCGGCAGCAGTCGCTCGTCCAGCGACGCCTTTCAGCGTTGACGGTGAAAACGTGGCGTTATTGGTCACGGTAGCTGCGGCTGACGATCAGGCTTTTGCGCCGATCGATTACCTGAGTAACCTGCTGATTGCACAAAAAGCAGAACGTTTGTTGACGGCTGACGCACCGACGCTGCTGGCTCTCTTGACCAGCGATGTACCGGAAGAAAGTGAAGTGCTGACGGCAGAATTTACCATTCGTAACGAACACGGCCTGCACGCGCGTCCGGGCACCATGCTGGTGAATGTGATCAAACAGTTCACCAGTGAGATTACGGTGACTAATCTGGATGGCACAGGCAAACCGGCAAATGGCCGCAGCCTGATGAAAGTCGTCGCGCTGGGCGTGAAAAAAGGTCACAAACTGCGCTTCACCGCCAGCGGTAGCGATGCAGAACAAGCACTGGCTGCTATTGGCGACGCGATTATATCCGGTTTGGGCGCGGGGGCAGCATGAGCAGGAGAGTAGCCACAATCACCCTGAATCCAGCTTATGACCTGGTTGGCTATTGCCCGGAAGTTGAGAAAGGCGAAGTCAATCTGGTTCAGACAGCGGGTCTGCACGCCGCAGGCAAAGGCATTAACGTTGCCAAGGTGCTGAAAGATCTCGGGATTGATGTCACGGTAGGTGGCTTTCTGGGCAAAGACAATCAGGATGGTTTTCAGCAACTGTTCAGCGAACTGGGCATTGCTAACCGTTTCCAGGTTGTTCCAGGACGTACGCGCATTAACGTCAAATTAACCGAAAAAGATGGCGACGTAACTGACTTCAACTTTTCCGGTTTTGAAGTGACACAGCAAGACTGGCAGCGTTTCGTCAATGATTCGCTGAGCTGGCTGGGGCAATTCGATATGGTTGCGGTTAGCGGCAGTCTGCCTGCTGGCGTCGATCCTGATGCGTTTACTGACTGGATGTCTCGTCTGCGTACGCAGTGTCCTTGTATTATTTTCGACAGCAGCCGTGAAGCGCTGGTGGCGGGACTGAAAGCCTCTCCCTGGTTGGTAAAACCGAACCGCCGGGAGCTGGAAATATGGGCTGGGCGTAAATTACCTACGCTGGCTGATGTGGTGGACGCTGCCCACGCGCTGCGTGAACAGGGTATCGCGCATGTTGTGATCTCACTGGGCGCGGAAGGCGCACTGTGGGTGAATGCATCCGGCGCGTGGCTGGCGAAACCACCAGCTTGTGATGTGGTAAGTACGGTAGGTGCGGGCGACTCCATGGTTGGGGGGTTGATTTATGGCTTATTAATGCGTGAGTCCAGTGAGCACACTCTGCGTTTGGCGACGGCCGTTTCAGCACTGGCTGTGAGCCAAAGTAATGTTGGTATTACCGATCGTCCTCAGTTGGCCGCGATGATGGCGCGTGTCGACCTGAAACCCTTTAACTGATACAGCAGGAGATAAACAATGAAAACGCTGCTGATTTTGGATAAATCACTGGGCCTGGCGAGAAGCCAACTGGTGAAGAACCTACTCGGCGCTGCCGCTGCGAAAGCAGGGGTGACGTTTACAGAACAGGCTAACGACGCTGAACTGGCAATCGTTCTGGGCGCATCCGCTGCGGCGGACAGCGCACTGAATGGCAAGCAGGTTTATGTCGGTGACATTGAGCTAGCTGTTTCGCAGCCGGAAGTCTTTTGGCGAAGGCACAGGCTGAAGCAACGACGTATCAGGCCGTCGCGTCAGCTTCCGTTCAGCAACCTACCACGGCCAAGCGCATTGTTGCCGTAACGGCGTGTCCGACTGGCGTCGCGCACACGTTTATGGCCGCAGAAGCGATTGAAAGCGAAGCGAAAAAACGCGGCTGGTGGGTTAAAGTGGAAACGCGTGGCTCCGTTGGTGCGGGCAATGCGATTACCCCGGAAGAAGTGGAGCAGGCCGATCTGGTGATCGTCGCTGCGGATATTGAAGTCGATCTGGCGAAGTTTGCTGGTAAGAAGATGTATCGCACTTCCACAGGGCTGGCACTGAAGAAGACGGCGCAGGAGTTAGATAAAGCGCAGGCTGAAGCGAAAGTGTATCAGCCGTCTGGACAAGCCAGTGCGTCCAGCGCGAGCGAATCTGCTCAGAAAGGCGGGGCTGGCCCGTATCGTCACCTGCTGACCGGCGTATCCTACATGCTGCCAATGGTGGTGGCAGGCGGTCTGTGTATCGCCCTGTCGTTTGTCTTTGGTATTGAAGCCTTTAAACAAGAAGGTACGTTGGCTGCGGCACTGATGAAGATCGGTGGCGGTTCTGCCTTCGCGCTGATGGTGCCAGTGCTGGCAGGCTATATCGCTTTCTCCATTGCGGATCGTCCGGGCTTAACGCCGGGTCTGGTTGGCGGGATGTTAGCGGTGAGTACAGGTGCGGGCTTCCTCGGTGGGATCATCGCAGGTTTCCTGGCCGGTTATGTTGCCAAAGCGATCAACAATAAGCTGATTCTGCCGCAAAGTCTGACGGCGCTAAAACCGATTCTGATTATTCCGTTGTTCGCGACGCTGATCACCGGTCTTATCATGATTTATGTCGTCGGTACGCCGGTGGCGAAAATCCTGACTGGCCTGACAGGCTGGCTGCAATCCATGGGCACGGCAAATGCGGTAATTCTGGGTGCGATCCTGGGTGCGATGATGTGTACGGATATGGGCGGCCCGGTTAATAAGGTGGCTTACGTCTTCGGTACAACCTTACTCAGTAGTCAGATTTATGCGCCAATGGCGGCGGTGATGGCAGCAGGTATGGTGCCACCGCTGGCGATGGGACTGGCGACCGTGCTGGCAAGTAAGAAATTTAATCCGACCGAGCGTGAAGGGGGTAAAGCGGCATTTGTACTGGGCCTGTGCTTTATTTCCGAAGGGCGATTCCTTACGCCGCGCGTGATCCAATGCGCGTTCTGCCTTGCTGTATTATCGGTGGTGCACTGACCGGTGCGTTGTCGATGGCGGTAGGCGCTAAGCTGATGGCACCACACGGTGGTCTGTTCGTACTGCTGATTCCAGGTGCGATTACCCCGGTTATCGGCTACCTGTTAGCGATCATTGCGGGAACCGCTGTGGCTGGCGTGCTGTATGCGCTGCTGAAACGCTCTGATGAACAACTGGCGAAAGTCGCGTAAGTCTGATTTTTACGATGCAGGAAACGGCGTCGTGAATAAAACGTAATGCCATAACACAAGGATGTGGATGAGATAGCGCCAGTTGGTATTCACCATCTGGCGCTTTTTATGGGCTCTATCCCAGACGCAAGAAAAGCGATCTGAGGAACGGAAACGGGGGAATGGGATAGAAGAGTAAAGCGTTTGCGCCAGGGACAAAAACGTCAGGAACGTTTTTGAACGTCGCTTGCGACGACCCTGAAAGGGTGAATCTCAGGGATGAGATTCATATCTGCGCAATCCGAGCGTACAAGGATGTATTCACAGCGTCTTTACGATCTACCCATTATCCCCGTCCAGCACACTCTACTAGCAACGTTAAAAACACACCTGCGCTTGGGATAAAAACTAATTAGCATAGGGCTTCGGATTTGAGCCAGGCGATTTCGTCGGCCCAGATATCAGGGTTGATTGTCTCCAGAATCATCGGGATGCCATCAAAGCGGGCATCTTTCATGATATAGCTGAAGGCCGTTTTGCCAATATTACCTTCCCCAGACTATGGTGTCGATCAACGCGACTGGCGAACGCGCTTTTCGCATCATTCAAGTGCATTCCGCGCAGATAGCGGAACCCAACAATGCGATCAAACTCAGCAAAGGTGGCCGCGCAATCTGCTTCCGTCCGCAGGTCGTAGCCGCCAGCGAAGGCGTGACAGGTATCGATACAGACGCCAACGCGGCTTTTATCTTCTACGCCATCGATGATGGCCGCCAGATGCTCAAAGCGGAAACCGAGATTACTGCCTTGTCCGGCGGTGTTTTCAATCACGGCGGTGACCCCGTCCGTTTCCGCCAGCGCAATGTTGATGGACTCGGCAATACGGGCCAGACAGTCTGCTTCTTCGATCTGTTTCAGATGGCTACCGGGGTGAAAATTCAGCAGACTCAGCCCAAGCTGCTGGCAGCGGGACATTTCATCAATAAACGCGATGCGTGATTTCTCTAACGCCTCGGCATCTGGGTGGCCCAGATTAATCAGGTAACTGTCGTGGGGAAGAATCTGTGCTGACGTATAAGCGTACTGTTCACAGGCGGCTTTAAAACGGTCAATGACCTCGGTGCTGAGCGGTGCAGCCTGCCATTGGCGCTGGTTCTTGGTGAATAATGCGAAAGCCGTCGCCTTTATCTCATGTGCGCGAATCACGGCCTGATCGACTCCGCCAGATGCGCTAACGTGCGCCCCGATGTATTTCATGTTGGTCTCCTCTGATTTCGAGGACATTATTGCATCGTCATCGTATCGTCGCGCAGGTTAATCAGACGTTAACAGGTAAATAATTTATCGTTAGCCGAATAAATGCTCGAAGAACAGATTGATGCCTGCACCGCCAACCACCAGCCAGATAAACAGAATGAGGGCCAGCAGCAGCGGTTTTGCGCCGGCCTGACGGATGGCACTGAAGCGGGTGGTGAGCCCCAGCGCAACCATCGCCATGGTGAGTAGCAGATTATCAAGCTGGACCAGTTGCGTGACGACGACGGGGAAAGGAGCTGGAAGGAATTGAAGGCGGCCACAGCGATAAATCCCAAGGCAAACCACGGGAACATCAGTGGAACCGCGTCTTGCACATCACTTTTTGCGTCGCCTTTTTCAGGCAAAACCCAAGAATGACAAGGAAAGGCGCCAACATCATCACGCGCAGCATTTTGCTGATGACGGCGATATTTTCTGTGGCACCATCGACAGCATGTCCGGCGGCAACGACCTGAGCGACTTCATGTATCGTCGAGCCAAAGTACAGGCCAGCGATCTGCGGCGTGACCTCAATCCAGTGATGATCGAGATTGAGCTGATAGAGCCACGGATACAAAAACATGGCTGTCGTACCGAAAATCACCACGGTTGAAACGGCGACGGCAATGGCATTGCTGGATGCTTTGACAACGGGTGCGGTTGCCATGATCGCCGCCGCGCCGCAGATGCTGCTGCCAGCACCGATGAGTATCACGGTTTCATTGTCGAGCTTCAGCCAGCGTTTGCCCATCCAGCAGGCGAGCAAAAACGTCAGCGTGACCACGGTAAGGTCGACGGCGACGCCAGTCACGCCAACGGCGGTAATCTGCTGAAAGCTGAGACGAAAGCCATAAAGTATGATGCCCCAGCGGAGTAAATGCTGTTTGACCCACAGCACACCAGGGTCGCACAGCGGATGAAGCCGTGGATAAACGCTGTTTCCCAGCACGATCCCCATCAGGATCGCTAATGTCAGTGAACCCGGTCCCCAGTGGGCGATTTTCGGAATATTTGCCAGCCAGAGGAGTGAAAAAGTTATTAAACTTACTAACAGCAGACCGGGTAATCGCGCTTTTGCTCCATTGGGTGGAACCATCGCTTGTAACGTTGCAGGAAGAGCCATGGGTTTGGTGCCTATTCTGACCGTACCGAATTGAGAAGCCAGCTTATAATCCACGAGATTAAAAGAGAAATTGATTATATATTTATAACCTATAGGTATTTCAGATAAAGAGCGCACTATGCATATCACGTTACGTCAGCTGGAAGTCTTTGCCGAAGTCCTGAAAAGTGGTTCAACGACACAGGCGTCCGTTGTGCTTGCCCTGTCTCAATCGGCTGTGAGCGCCGCGCTGGCGGATTTAGAAGGGCAGTTGGGTGTTCAACTTTTCGATCGCGTTGGCAAACGCCTGGTGGTCAATGAACATGGCCGCTTGCTGTACCCCAAGGCGCTGGCATTACTTGAACAGTCGATGGAGATTGAACAGCTTTTCCGCCGTGATAATGGGGCGCTGCGTATATATGCCAGCAGCACCATCGGCAACTACCTGTTGCCCGCCATGATTGCTCGCTATCGCCATGACTACCCTGAAATTCCGCTGGAGCTGCATGTTGGCAATACGAAAGATGTGATCACCCGCGTGTCTGAATTCAGCGTCGATTTAGGTTTGATTGAAGGCCCTTGCCACCATCCTGATTTGATTACGCAGCCCTGGCTGGAAGACGAGTTGGTGGTCTTTTGCTCTCCCTGAACATCCGCTCAGCCGGGGTTCGGTATCATTAGCCGCGCTGGCGGATGCGCATTGGATCCTACGTGAACGTGGCTCTGGTACGCGCGAAGTGCTGGATCATCTGCTGCTGACGCACCTGTCGCATTTTCATCTGGTCATGGAATTAGGTAATTCGGAGGCGATTAAACATGCGGTTCGCCACGGAATTGGCATCAGCTGCCTGTCGCGACATGTCATTGCCGAACAGCTGGCGTCGGGGTCGCTGGTGGAGTTGAAGGTGCCGTTGCCTAAACTCACGCGGACGCTGTATCTGGTACATCACCGACAGAAACATCTTTCAAATGTGCTGCAGCGCTTCCTGAGTTATTGCTGCGAAACGCCATAGCGAAAATATTTTCTGCTGCTAATAATCGGACGCGAGTTATTAAGCTCTCTTATAACTCGACGATCTTAACTATTCAGCACAACGCTATTTGCTACAATCCCGCCTCGATTTTTAGCACGAGCACGCAGGATAACAATGGCTCAGCACGATATTCAACAAACTACACAGGGCGCACCGACCCTGCGCCGTGAACTGAAAGCACGGCATTTAACGATGATCGCCATTGGCGGATCGATTGGCACCGGGTTATTTGTCGCCTCTGGTGCGACGGTTTCACAAGCTGGCCCCGGTGGCGCACTGCTGTCTTATGCCCTGATTGGGCTGATGGTTTACTTCCTGATGACCAGTCTGGGCGAACTGGCGGCGTTCATGCCGGTGTCCGGTTCATTTTCTACCTACGGTTCCCGCTATGTTGAAGAAGGGTTCGGTTTCGCACTGGGCTGGAACTATTGGTACAACTGGGCGGTGACCATCGCGGTCGATCTGGTCGCCGCGCAGTTGGTGATGGGATATTGGTTCCCTGAGGTTTCCGGCTGGATCTGGAGCGCCCTTTTCCTGGCGCTGATGTTCCTGCTTAACTACATTTCCGTGAAAGGGTTTGGTGAAGCAGAGTACTGGTTCTCACTGATTAAAGTGACGACAGTTATCATTTTCATTGCCGTTGGCGTGATGATGATTACGGGCATCATGAGCGGTGCGGAAAATGCGGGGTTCCACAACTGGCAGATCGGTGATGCGCCGTTTGCCGGGGGCTTTTCCGCGATGATTGGCGTGGCGATGATCGTCGGTTTCTCTTTTCAGGGAACGGAACTGATCGGCGTGGCGGCGGGAGAATCTCATGATCCAGGGAAAAACATACCCCGCGCGATTCGTCAGGTTTTCTGGCGTATCCTGTTGTTCTACATCTTCGCGATTCTGATTATCAGCTTAATCATTCCTTATACCGATCCGAACCTGCTGCGTAATGACGTAAAAGACATTACGGTAAGCCCGTTCACGCTGGTGTTTGAGAATGCGGGCCTGCTGTCTGCTGCTGCCGTCATGAACGCGGTCATCCTGACGGCGGTGCTGTCGGCGGGTAACTCCGGGATGTATGCCTCTACGCGTATGCTGTTTACGCTGGCATCGGAAGGTAAAGCGCCGCGTATTTTCGCCAGATTGTCAAAAGGTGGCGTGCCGCGCAATGCACTGTATGCCACAACCGTGGTGGCGGCGCTGTGTTTCCTGTCTTCTTTGTATGGCAACCAAACGGTTTATCTGTGGCTGCTGAATACGTCCGGCATGACAGGCTTTATTGCCTGGCTGGGGATCGCAATCAGTCATTACCGTTTCCGTCGCGGATACGTTATGCAGGGCCACGATCTTAACCGTCTGCCTTATCAATCGAGTTTCTTCCCGCTGGGGCCGATCTTTGCGTTTGTACTCTGCCTGATCATCACGTTGGGACAGAACTATCAGGCATTTCTGGAAGATAAGATCGACTGGTATGGCGTGACGGCGACGTACATCGGGATCCCGCTGTTCCTGTTGATTTGGTTTGGCTATAAGCTGTGCCGTGGAACACGGTTCATCAAGTATCAGGATATGACGTTCCCCGACCATAAAGACTAAATCGCAAGCGCGCGGTTAACAGGCGACTCCTTGATGGGGTCGCCTTTTTATTGGTTTTTCTTTTCCAGTACCACAATGCTTATCTCTCGTGATGAATTTATGTTGATTTAAATCAAATTTATTCACCTTGATTTCACGGGGGTAATTTTTATTCATTCGATTTAATGATGAGTTTCTATGTATAACTGTATGTTTATAAATGGTTTTTAACTGGGTCTTTGTTGTTTTTTATTGCGCATGTAAATGATTTTAATTTTCATTTACAATCATTTCCCGATCATTACAATGTGTCCGACAAAAAAACTCAATGTAAATTATTAATTTTGAGGACACAGACGCATGGCAATAAATATAAGAAAATCGGTGGCATTAGCGCTTGCTACAACCGTATCTACACCAGTTATCGCTGCACAGGACGATACGATGGTTGTAACGGCTTCTGGCTATGAACAAAAAATCACTGAAGCGGCGGCGAGTATTTCGGTTGTCAGTCAGGATGAACTGACTAAGCGTAAATATAACGATCTTGGCGAAGCGCTCAGCGACGTGGAAGGCGTAGATGTGCGCAGTTCAACGGGTAAGACTGGTGGCTTGGACATCAGCATTCGCGGTATGCCAAGTGACTATACGCTGATTCTGGTTGATGGTATTCGCCAGAACGGTTCATCGGATGTCACGCCGAACGGGTTTGGTACGATGAACACCAGTTTTATTCCCCGCTGGCGGCGATAGAGCGTATTGAAGTTATCCGTGGGCCGATGTCAACGCTATATGGTTCTGACGCAATGGGCGGTGTGGTCAATATCATCACCAAAAAGCGTCGAAAGAATGGGTTGGGAATATCACGCTGGATCATACCTTCCAGGAAGACAGAGACTATGGTGACGCTTCCAAATTCTCGATTTATTCCAGCGGTGCGCTAATCGAAGACAAACTGGGACTTGCCCTGCGCGCCAATATTTTACGCCGTGATGCGTCAGAGGTAAGTTCATCCTCGACTGGACAGGAACTCAGTACGCGCGGCCCGAATCCCGTGAAGTCAGATAATTACCTTCTCGGCGGCAAACTATCCTGGCTGTTAGATAGCCGCAATACACTGTGGCTCGATGGTGAAGTCTCCAACCAGAAATATGATAACAAGCAAGAACAGCTTGGCGCGCTTGGCGCGGGAGCAGCTACTCGGGGCGGCGGTTATGAAGATACACTGCGTTACGAGCGTCGTAAGGTTACGTTGGGAAGTGATAATCAGCTCGATTTTGGTACATGGAATTCGAGCTTGTCCTTCAACCAGACTGAAAATAAAGGACGTTTGATCCCTCGCTCTACGGTACCTGCGGGCTCAGTAACGGCAGGGCAAAAGCGCGAGCTTAAAAACACCAACTACATCCTTGATACGAAACTGGTGAGCCCGCTAGAGAGAGCCATTTACTGACGTTAGGTGGGCAATATTGGAATGCCGTCATGAAAGACGGGATTGTTTTGGCGAATACGGGCGAAAAATTCGAACAGAATTCGTGGTCACTTTTGCTGAAGATGAATGGCGTATTGTTGATTCGCTCGCGCTAACAACAGGTGCTCGTTATGAACACCATGAAGCATTTGGTGGTCATGTGAGCCCGCGTGCCTATTTAGTGTGGAATGCGTTGGATGAATTAACGATCAAAGGTGGGGTAAGTACAGGCTACAAGACACCGTCATTGGCGCGGTTACATAACGGGATAAGTGGCGTAACAGGACAAGGCACGCGCAATACGATTGGCAACCCAAATCTGAAGCCAGAAGAAAGCGTGAATACGGAACTGGGTGCGTACTATGAGCATTTTAGCGGTTTCTCTACTAACGCTACGCTTTTCCATAACCGCTTCCGCAATAAGATCGATAATTACGACATTGATACAGTAACGTCTAGCTATCGCAATATCGGTAAAGCGAATACACAAGGTTTGGAACTGGGTTCAACGATCCCGCTATGGTCGGATAACTGGACGCTGAATGTGAATTACACCTTTACTGACAGCGAGCAGAAAGGCGGAGAAAATCCTGGTGCTCGCTTGACCAATACGCCTAAGCACATGGCAAATGCCCGTTTAAACTGGAATGTGAACGAGCAGTTAAGTACCTGGCTTAAAGCTGAATATCGGGGTAAAACGGCACGCTTTACGGAAAATTATTCCACGCTTGCCGCAGCAAGCAACCAAGCAAACAGAGTCGTCTATGACAATCTTGGCTCGGATTTCAAATCATTTACCGTCGTAAATCTGGGCGGATCGTATAAGATTTCTAAAGCAGTGACATTGAATGGGTCAGTCAATAACCTGTTAGATAAAGACTTCACTAAAACCTATGTTTTCCCTGTTGGTACGGATACCACGACGGCTGGCGATTACTTTACGTCAAGCCAGGTTACTACGGGCTCCGTACTGCCGGGTCGTAACTACTGGGTATCGGTAAACGTCAACTTCTGATGAAACCTCTCCCCGGAATGAGTTAACTTGTTCCGGGGTATTATGCCCCTCGCTGACTTCCTTTCTCCAATGACATGGCACCACTTCTGCTGTTTTTCTCGCGAATGTATTCTTTCTGATTAACTACGGGGCGTAGTTGTGCCCCTTATTACCGCCATCTCTTTGCCGATGTCATGAGAACAATGCGCAATTATCAGCAGGGCTTTATTGTTTTTGTGATATTTCTGAATATCGTGCCTAACAATGTCGATGAATGAAATTCATTATATTAGGTATTGTTAATTGCTTTAATGCTGACTACGCTTCACGTTACGGAGTGATGGATTTCCCATGAGGCAGGAAGTGTAACGTTATTAATACGTTCGTTGTCTTGTGTCGTACAGAGAATTTAATTCATTATTTTTGTATGAGAATACCTGTCGTGATTGCCGATTGCGGAACGCTTGATATCTGCAATCGGCAATCAGTGTATGAATAGCAACCAGGGCACGATGATGTTAAAAATTACCTTTTTGGATAAAGGCTCACTGCCTGAAACCATTTTCCTGAAAAAGACGACTTTTAGGCGGCCACAATGCCGCCATGAATGGATTGAATATAACTACACCTCGCCCGATCACGTTATCGCCCGAGCAAAAGACACCCACGTTATCATCACGAATAAAGCCCTATTAACGCGAGACACCTTGGCCGCGTTGCCTGAGTTAAAGCTGATTGCGGTGACGGCAACGGGAACCGACAATATCGACCTTGTTGCTGCCAAAGAACTGGGTATCACGGTCAAAAATGTACCGGGCTACTCGACGCAGGCTGTGTCCGAGCACGTGATAGCCATGATTTTCGCGCTAAAGCACAGCCTGATGGCGTGGTATCGCGATCAATTGAGCGATCGCTGGGCCAGCCAATCGCAGTTTGCTTATTTTGATCATCCCGTCAAAGACATCGCGGGTGCTACGCTGGGCATCATCGGGGCGGGGACGATTGGGCGGGAGGTCGCACGTCTGGCGCAGGCGCTGGGGATGAAGGTGATTTTTGCCGAGCACCGTGGGGCCGTACAGTGTCGTGCCGGTTATCTGCCGTTTGAAGACGTTCTGCGGCTGGCGAATGTGATTTCACTCAACTGCCCACTTAATGCGAGCACCCAGCATCTGATTAATGCGGAGACGCTCGCGCTGTGTAAGCCCACTGCGTTTATTATTAACACTGCCAGAGGCGGGCTGATCGATGAGCGCGCGCTGGCAGAAGCCTTGCAGCAGCGTGTCATTGCCGGTGCTGCGCTAGACTGCCTGACGCAGGAACCGCCAGCAAAAGACAATCCATTGATGGTCGCGGCGAAAACCCTGCCGAACCTTTTGATTACCCCACATATCTCCTGGACGTCTGCTTCATCGCTGCAACTGTTGATGGAAAAGACGATTGAAAATATTGATGAGTATGCCCAGCAGAACGGATACAAATAAGAGGTATTTTGATTTCGCCGGGTATGAGGGAATATTGCCCGGCAGCGAAAATATGATATTCATCAATTTTAATTGATTACCAAAATTGAACGTTTCATCAGATTGAATCTTTTGCCATCGATTATCTGCGTCAGGCACATTATATCCACGAGGGAATAAAGATATCCGCGAGGGAATGAAAGTGCCACACATCAGGCCTAAAGCGAAAACGCTATTCGTTGTGATTATTCTGATTCGCCTCTTTGTTGTATGAGGGAATATTTATTTATTAATAATAACGTCAGTAAATAATAGAACGAATGCCGTGTGATTTGTTGATGCAAAAAGCCGATTCAATGAGGGAAGGAGAGACGGGCTGTATTGTGAATCCGCCCCGAGTTCGGATGAACGGGGCGGAAGTCAGTGCGAATCAGCGTTTCTGGATATACGTCATTGCCAGCGCGAGTGCCAGAACCAGACCTTTGATGATATCCATGGCGTAGTAAGGCACGGAGAGCATCACCAGGCCATTCTGCAAGACGCCAAGAATAACGGCACCGAGCAGCGTACCCAACGCGTTTGGTTTGCCGGATCCCGCCAGCGAGAAACCAATGTAGGCAGCGGCAACGGCATCCATCAAATAGCCGCCTCCGGCATTGACCTGAGAAGATCCGATGCGTGATGCCAGTAAAATGCCGCCCAGCGCCGCGAGTAATGAAGAAAACACATACGCCTGTACCCGATAACGCGCGGTGCGAATGCCAGCAAGTCGAGCGGCTTCCGGGTTGCCGCCGATGGCATACATCCGGCGACCGTGTTTGGTTAGGGACAGATACAGCTGCACTAACACCGTTACCGCCAGCATGATGACCACAATGACCGGTACCTGACCTAGCGTGGCAAAGAACTCAGGAATAACGCCCTCAGCCATCTCGCCGCTGGGCAACACCATGTTTTGCGTGATGGAGCCGCCATAGCTGTAGGTCATCGCGACGCCCTGAATGACGAACAGGCTGGCGAGCGTTGCCAGCATATCGGGAATCTTCAGTACGACGATAAGAAAGGCGTTGAATAGCCCAACCAGCGTACACAGCAGCAGCGTCAGGACGATCGCACCGGTGGTGCCGAATCCATGCCAGACAAACAGCGAGATCACCAGCGCATTAGCCAGCGACGCCGTTGACCCCACGGAAAGGTCAAACCCGCCGACGGACAGCGAAATCGAAACACCAATCGCAATCACCGTGACGATGGCGATAGAGCGCAGAATATTGATGATGTTATACGGATCGAGAAAGTTGTCCGATGCCAGCCCGAAGAGCGCAATCAGCGCGACAACCGTGATCAGCATGCCCCACTTATAGAGAAACTCAAAACGTGGTGACGGAAGGGGAGCGCCCCGTTAGATGAAAGTGGGTGACTCACGCGGGAGTTCCTCCAGTTGAATATAAAAGTAAGGTTTCTTCGTCAATCTCAGCGGCGTTCAGCTCTGCGACAATGCGGCCATCCCAGAGCACGCAGATGCGATCGCAGAGTCCGACAAGTTCGGAAAACTCGCCCGAGGCATAAATAATGCCTTTTCCCTGACGGGCGAGGCCGTCAATCAGCGTGAACAAGTCCTGTTTGGCCTTGATATCAACGCCTTTGGTCGGTTCGTCAAAAATCAGAACCTGTGCTTCACTGCGTAACCACTTGCCGATAGCCACTTTTTGCTGATTCCCACCTGACAGGCGTGCCAGCTTTTGCGCCGGACCGGTGGTGCGAACCACAAGCTGATCAACGATCCGTTTCGCCCAGCTAACAGCCTTGCTGCGGCTGAAAATACCCCAGCGGGAAAAACTGTCGGTGGCGGTGATGCTCAGATTCATGGTGACAGATTCATCAATAAAAATGCCTTCTTTACGCCGCTCTTCGGGAACCAGCGCCAGACCCTGTTCGACGGACTGGTGTGGCGAATGCGGTCGCCAGGGTCTACCGCGATATTCACCTTGTGCGATTTGGCAGGGTTCCGCACCGAACAGCGCTTTACACAGCTCGGTTTCCCCGCGCCAGCCAGCCCGGCAATGCCCAGAATTTCTCCTTTGCGTAGCGTAAGAGAAATATTGTGCAGCAGCGTTTCGTCGTAAACCGGTGACCTGAAGCAGTGTCTCTGCGGCAGGTGTCGCTCGGCGCGGTGGGAAGATATCGTCAAGCCGGTGCCCCAGCATTCTCTCTACGATCGCTTCCCCGCTGAGTCCCCTGCATTGCGCCGCTGCTGACAAACTCGCCGTCACGCAGAACGGTCAACGTATCGCAGATTTCGCTCAGCTCATGAATACGGTGGGAAATAAACACGATCCCGATACCATCGGCCTGTAAACGGCGAACGACCTCGAAGAGGCGTGCGCTTTCAGCTTGATCCAGCGGGGCAGTGGGTTCATCTAAAATCAGGAAACGACACTCGTGGGACAAGGCGCGGGCGAGCAGAATTTGCTGTTTCTCGGCCAGCGAACAGGTATCCAGCCGCTGGCGAACATTCAGGTGAACGCCAAGCTGATCGAGCAGCGCCTGCGCCTGCCGGTATATCTGCGGCCAGCTCAGCAGATGCCCGTCCTGCGCCAGCGTATCCAGCATAATGTTTTCCGCCACGGACAGCGTGGGAACCAGCGCGACATCAACTTCCTGCTGCACCAGATGAATACCGTACCGCTTGGCATCACGCGGTGAATGGACGTCGACCTGCTTGCCATTAATCAGGATGTCGCCCTGATAGTGATCGTAAGCGCCTGATAAGATCGTCATGAGCGTGGATTTACCCGCGCCGTTTGCGCCAGTCAGGGCATGAATCGAACCACCTTCCAGTGTGAAATTAACCTGCTTGAGGGCGTGGAAACCAGAAAAGGAGATGGAAATGTTTTGCATTTCCAGTCGGCTTTGGGAGGTAGGGATCATGGTCGGTAACGCTCTTGGCGGTCAGGGTCATGAAATAACGGAAAAGAAAGGTAGCACATATCTCAGAGAATTTAATACAGCTTCAAGTGTTTGAGATTGGTTGGCTATGAACGAAAAAGCATAAATTAAGTAAAAAAGTTCTTAAGCTGCCGCAAGCAAGTGAATAAGATGGAATTATCAATAGGGTAGCGCAGCAGATTCATCTACCAAACAAACATAAGATAAAATAAGAGCCGTGTTCACGAGAGTGGGCGGAGAGGAAGATTCAAACATGCATACAACGACAGTCCGCGTACAGGTTGGCCCCGCCAACTATTTTTCTTTCTCTGGCGCTATCGATAAGCTGCTGGAGTTTTATCCGCCAGAGGTGTTGAAAAACGCACTGTGGATCTACGGCGAGCGGGCGATTGCGGCGGCGCGGCCGTATTTGCCCGCCGAGTTCGACGCGCCGTCAGCCCGGCGCGTTCAGTTTGGGGCGCATTGCAGTGAAGGTGAAGTTGCAAAACTGGTCGCACAGGCGGGTGATGACTGTCAGGTTGTCATTGGCGTCGGTGGCGGGGCGGTGCTGGATACGGCGAAGGTGGCCGCGCGTCACATTGGCGTGCCGCTGGTGGCTATTCCGACTATTGCAGCGACCTGCGCGGCCTGGACGCCACTGTCCGTCTGGTATAACGATGCCGGACAGGCACTGCGCTTCGAGATTTTCACTGACGCTAACCATCTGGTATTGGTGGAACCGCGAATTTTGCTGGCGGCACCAGTGGAATACCTCTTGGCTGGCGTCGGCGATACGCTGGCGAAGTGGTATGAAGCCGTTGTGCTTAGTCCTCAGCCAGAA
This sequence comes from Pectobacterium sp. PL152, assembly GCA_021907015.1. GTDB lineage: Bacteria > Pseudomonadota > Gammaproteobacteria > Enterobacterales > Enterobacteriaceae > Pectobacterium. The sequence continues at coordinate 4,549,875 of CP091064.1, forward strand.
ACGCTGCCGCTTTCTGTGCGGCTCGGGCTACAAGCCGCGCTGGATATCCGCAATGTGTTGCTGCAACAAAGTGCGGCGGCGCTGGAAGCCGTCGAGCGTGGCGAACTGACGCAGGATTTTCTGGATGTGGTCGATGCGATCATTGCCGGAGGCGGCATGGTTGGCGGGTTGGGTGAGCGTTACACCCGTGTGGCAGCGGCGCATGCGGTGCATAACGGTTTGACGGTATTGCCGCAAACGGAACGCTTTCTGCACGGTACTAAAGTGGCCTATGGCATTTTGGTGCAGAGTGCTTTGCTGGGGATCGTGAAACGCTGAGCCAACTGAAAGCGGCGTTTAAGGCATTTGGTTTGCCGACCTCGTTGGCCGCACTGGATGTAGATATTCACGATCGTGCGTCGCTTCAGGCCGTGATTGCTCGAACCTTGCAGGCGGGGAATCCATTCATTATCTGCCGTTGGCGCTTAATGAAGAGGTTCTGCTGGCAGCGTTTAACACCGTTGAGTCGACTGGGGAATAACCGGGTAGAAAGAGAAGGGCGGAGAGTATTCTCCGCCCTAAAGACTATTATTTATCTTTAAAAGCTAGGGGCTTTATCTTTAAAAATCAGGGCTTTATCTTCAAAAACTACTGCGTTTTCTCGTAGGGGAATGAATTTTTGATAAAGCTGGCGTAGTAACGGTACTTCGTCTTGCTGGCCATCAGCTCTTCATAAATCATGCGTGCTACGCCGCTGTAGAGATAGATGCTCCCATTTAGCAATTCGACTTCCAATTGGCTTTTTCTGCATCGTATCCGACTGAAAACAACTCTGTTGATGAAACGCGTTTTCTCTGCAAAATTAATCACTCCCAACGTGTCAATGCCGCATCCTGACGGGATTCCACCCTCTTTCGGGCCCTCTGGCTATATGTGTTATAGCTCGAAATATATCGGGGTAAACAGCAGCATATCGTTATTAGATCATGAATAATCAGTAAATGCTCACAGAATTCTTTCTCTGTCGCTCCTGACCGGTTTGTTATTTATCACCGATGAGGAGATGTTCTGATTGCCCCATTAATCCTGAGCGATCGCCCGTTGAAACGCCGGTTGGCTTTCTACCCGTTCAATGTATTGCTGGATATGCGGATAACGGCTGAAATCCAGACGCGTTTTCGCCAACACCAACGGGACGGCCATTTGTATATCGGCACCGCTGAGCGACGCTCCTGCAAACCACTCTTGTGTACTCAAATGCTGTTCGATGAACTGCAACTGTGTCGTCAGCCTCGGCACAATAAAGGCCTGCTCGATGCTCTGCACAATTTTGCGTGCGATAGGGCGGATGAAAAATGGCATCGGTGCGGATTCTGTTTTTGCCAAGACTAAACGCATTACCAGCAGCGGCATGAGTGAACCCTCAGCGAAATGCAGCCAGAAGCGATAGTCCAGTAGCGCTTGTCCGCTCTGTGGACGGAGTCTGCCGTTACCGTAAGTTTCAATCAGGTATTCCACAATGGCCCCGGATTCGGCAACGGTGAGTTCGCCATCGGTAATCACCGGTGATTTCCCTAACGGGTGGATTTTTTTGAGCGATGCGGGAGCACTAAGCGTTTTTGGGTCACGTGCGTAGCGAATGATTTCATAATCAACGCCCAGCTCTTCCAACAACCAGGTCACGCGGGTCGAACGGGATTTCTCGAGGTGATGAACGTGTATCATCAAGGTTTCCTTTTTTCTTTTGATCCGTTAAGGTTGCACGCGGCAGGTGCGCTCGTGTTATTCAGGGATTATGACGATTGGGAGAGAAAACGCGCTCAGGAGATTCCTGAGCGCGGCGCTCAACGAGGTAAGCATAGCACTATTATTCGGACAGCTAGTCTTCCAATAAATAGCGGGCGTGGAAGCGCAGGTGATCCTCGATGAAACTGGCGATGAAGAAATAGCTGTGGTCATAGCCGGACTGTGTCCGCAGCGTCAGCGGCCAGGCATACTGGCTTGCCAGTTCTTCCAGTTTCGCGGGTTGCAACTGGTCAGGAAGGAACTGATCGCAGTCTCCCTGATCGACCAGTATTGGCAGTTTCTTCTGGCTATTTGCCAGTAAATGGCAGCTATCATACTGCAACCACTGCGTCTCATCCTCGCCGAGATAGGCGGTAAGCGCCTTGCGTCCCCAGGGAACCTGACTTGGGTTAACGATCGGTGCAAACGCGGATGCAGACAGGAATTTTTCTGGATTGCGTAGCGCCAGCATCAGCGCGCCGTGCCCGCCCATCGAATGCCCGCTGATGGACTGACGGCTAGCCACGTTAAAATGCTGCTGAATCAGTGCTGGCAGTTCACTGCTGATATAGTCATACATCCGGTAGTGTGCCGACCAGGGCGCCTGCGTGGCATTCACGTAGAACCCTGCACCCTGCCCCAAATCGTACCCGGCATCGTCCGCTACGCCATCGCCGCGCGGGCTGGTGTCCGGCATTACCAGCACCAGACCCAGCTCGGAGGCAACGCGCTGCGCGCCTGCTTTCGTCGTAAAATTTTCGTCGTTGCAGGTTAAGCCAGACAGCCAGTAAAGCACGGGCGGCGGCGTGTCATCCTGCGTCGGTGGCAGATAGATGCTGAACGTCATCGCGGTGTTCAGTGTGTCTGACACATGGCGGTAGCGCTGTTGCCAGCCGCCAAACATACGGTGTTCTTCCAGCAGTTCCAGTGATGAAGTCATCGCTGTACAGCCTCCTTTTTCTGTTCCTGACGGTGGTGCAATTAACCGAAATGAATCACTGAGCGAATCGATTTACCTTCGTGCATTAAATCGAATGCGGTGTTGATGTCGTCCAGCCCCATGGTGTGGGTGATGAAATCATTCAGCGGAAACTCGCCTTTCAGGTAACGATCGACAATGCCTGGCAGTTCGCTACGGCCTTTTACGCCGCCGAAAGCGGAACCGCGCCATACGCGACCGGTCACCAGTTGGAACGGACGAGTGGCGATCTCTTCGCCTGCACCTGCTACGCCGATGATGATGGATTCACCCCAGCCTTTATGACAGCACTCTAGCGCGGAACGCATGACATTGACGTTACCGATACATTCGAAGGAGAAGTCCACGCCGCCATCGGTCAGCTCAACGATGACGTCCTGAATCGGCTTATCGTAATCTTTCGGGTTGATCAGATCGGTAGCACCCAGTTTACGTGCCAGTTCGAATTTGCTGGTGTTGAGATCGATACCGATGATGCGTCCGGCACCGGCCATTTGCGCGCCGATAATGGCCGACAAACCAATGCCGCCGAGACCGAAAATCGCAACGGTATCGCCCGCTTTAACTTTGGCGGTATTCAGCACGGCACCCATACCAGTGGTTACGCCGCAGCCCAGCAGGCAGACTTCTTCCAGCGGCGCTTCTTTATTCACTTTCGCCAGCGAAATTTCAGGCACGACGGTGTGCTCTGCGAAGGTGGAGGTGCCCATGTAGTGGAAAATCGGCTGGCCGTTTTTAGAGAAACGGGTAGTGCCGTCTGGCATCAGGCCTTTGCCCTGCGTGGAGCGAATAGCCTGACACAGGTTGGTTTTGCCGGAGCGACAGAATTTACATTCGCCACATTCTGGCGTGTACAGCGGAATCACGTGATCGCCGACGGCAACGCTGGTTACGCCTTCCCCAATGGCTTCCACAATCCCACCGCCTTCATGGCCAAGAATCGCCGGGAATACGCCTTCAGGATCTTTGCCGGACAGGGTATAGGCATCCGTGTGACACACGCCAGTTGCGACGATGCGTACCAGAACTTCACCTTTCTGCGGTGGCATCAGATCCACTTCTTCAACCGACAAGGGTTGGTTGGGACCCCAGGCGATGGCGGCACGGGTTTTAATCATTTGCATGGTGGAGGACTCCTAATGGCATTCCGTTATGGGTTGTAAGTTGAATGATAGGACGTGGCATTCATCACCTTGTCGTCCTGTCTTGAAAATGGTCGCTCAGGGAAGATAAGGGATTATTCCTGCTGAGCGGGTGGTTCAATCATGCTGCTCTGTTCAATAATGAGTTTTTTCAGCGCCTCGACATTAGGGCCGAAGGCGTCACGCCGCCAGACGAGCCACGTGGATGCGGTGGCGATGTTGGGCGGTAATTCATGTACCTGAACACGCGCGCCAGCGGGCAACGATTCAAGGATGGCATATGGGAGCATGGCGAGCCCAGCCCCGCTGGCTACACAGGCAAGCATGGCATGGTATGAGTGGATTTCCATGATAGTGCCGGGTACCACGCCATCCTGCCGGAACCAGTTCTCAAGGCGCTTTCGATAGGAACAGCTGGGGCGGAAAGCAAACAGCGTATCGTGGCTGGCATCTCGCGCATGGCTAATCGGCGCGTGCGTCGTGTCGGATATCAGCACGAGTCGTTCCGTAAAGCATGAACAGCCATTCAGCTCATCGTAGACGACAGGACCATCGACTAACGCGGCAGCCAGCGTTCCCGCGCGCACGCGTTCAATAATTTCCCGGATGTGCCGGTGTTCAGAGACAGCGACACGTTGGGGTAACGCTGATGGTAAGCCGCTAATAGCGTGGGCAAACGGGTTGCCGCCGTGCTTTCCATCGAGCCTAGCGCGAAATTACCTGCGGGTTCACCCGTGCGCGTCATGCTGATCGCTTCTTCGCTGAGTGCCAGAATGCGCTGCGCATAACATAAGAAATTGTGCCCAATCGGGGACAGACGCAGACGTTGTTTCTCACGGATGAACAGATCGGTACCCAATTCCTGTTCCAACTGGCGTAACCGCGTAGTCAGATTTGAGGGCACCCGGTGAAGCTGTTCCGCGGCGCGTGCGACGGAGCCCGTTTCGGCAACGAGACAGAACATGCGGAGCTGGGTCAAATCCATATCTTTCTCTTTTGTAATGAACTGGTATTTGATTATTCATTTTTTGTGAAGTGTAGCGGCAAGCTACGCATTTCGCAACAGGCTTAAGCCACTCGGATGTGAAGGCAACGTAAACTCAGCGGCCTGCAACCTTGCCTGAATGATGAAAATGAGGGGCGTAATTATCATCAGGATTAATATTTTGGCTTAGAAAGCGATAAAACGATCCGGCCTGAATTAATAGCACCGTAATCAACTTTATAACTAATAGGGACATATTTTTCTGCGGATGAGATCAGAATGGAAAATAAGAATAATCACAGAAAAATAAAACTGTATTTTGTCCTGGCGCAATAGTGAAGGAGGGGAAATAAATAGATAATTAAAATAAATAGTTAAATGTGTAGATAAATTGTTGTAGCGAAGCAATAGTCAAAAACTATCGCATTTCTTCATTTTGATCGCATTTGTTGATGTAAAAGCGTAAAGTGCCTGTCCAAAGTGCCGATAATGTTAATGTATGGTAGGAATACCTTATCGTTATTGTAAGGAAGTGTGTCTTTTTGTCATTAAAGGAAAATAACTCTAACTAATGAGAGCCTCTGCTCTTCATTAAATGACGTAACACCCGGCGTATTTCCAATTAAAAATGTGCAGCCATGTTGTAGAAAGCGCAGAGGAAAATCGCCAGATAATTTATAGGAGTCTTCTGTGAATTTTTTAAAAATATCACCATCAGGGCAATGCTTTTAACAATATTAGGCCTGTTTCTGGCTGTATGGGGTGGGGCATCTTTCTTTACCACCACCTCATTAAGCAGCATGACCAAACTATTGGAATCCAGCGAGACTCAGCGTAAAAACGTAGAGATGCTGGTAAAAGGCAATGACCAATATTTTCGTACGGTTACTCGTGTCGTTCGCTCGATGGATTTCCAACAAACGGGTGATGTCGCCGATGCGGAGAAAGTCTTCACGTCTGCAACCGCAGCATTTAAAATCACGTCAGATCAACTGGCTGCATTTAAACGTATTGAACATGTTGGCGTTGATAAAGAAACCGCAGACAATATGATCGCCGCGTGGACCCAGTTACTCGATAACGGGTTGACGCCGATGTTGAACGCTGCGCGTGAGAATCGTCAGGAGGAGTTCCGTCAGCTTTTCCGTAAAACCTATCCGCCGTTGAGCGTGGCATTCGGTGCCAATATGGAGAAATACCAGGCGGCGATCTTTTCCTCGTCAGAGGAGTCAATGAGCGAGGTCTACGGTCTGGTTGGCTGGAGTAATCATATCCTGCTGGGGGCGGCGGTTCTTGGATTGTTAATCCTGCTGCTGACCGATCGCTATCTGGTGCACTATCTGGTTAAGCCGTTGAATATGATCAAAGGGTATTTTCAGGTGCTGGCTGCTGGGCAGCTTAACCACCCGATTGACGAGTTTGGTCGTAACTGTGCTGGGCAGCTGATTCCTTATCTGAAAGAGATGCAGGGCAGTCTGGTTAATACGGTATCCATTATCCGCGACAGCTCGGCATCGATTCATCAGGGCTCCAGCGAAATTAAAAGCGGCAATAACGATTTGTCCGCGCGCACCGAGCAGCAGGCTGCGGCACTGGAACAAACGGCCGCCAGCATGGAAGAGCTGAGCGCGACGGTGAAACAGAATGCCGATAACGTCCATCAGGCGACCAAGCTGGCGCAGGACGCTTCTGTTGCGGCGAAGAAAGGGGGCGACGTCACAGCCGATGTGATGGCGACGATGGCAAGCATTACGACCAGCTCGAAGAAAATTGCTGATATCACCAGCGTGATTAACGGCATTGCCTTCCAGACCAACATTCTGGCGTTGAACGCGGCGGTGGAAGCGGCCAGAGCTGGTGAGCAAGGGCGTGGTTTTGCGGTAGTTGCAGGCGAAGTTCGTAATCTGGCGCAGCGCAGTGCTCAGGCGGCGAAAGAAATTGAAAGCCTGATTACGGAATCGGTTGAACGTATCAATACGGGGTCAAATCAGGTTACACAAACTGGTGAAGCGATGGACTCCATCATTTCTGCGATTACCCGGGTGAACGATCTGATGGGTGAAATCGCCTCGGCGTCGGATGAGCAGAGCCGCGGTATTACGCAAATTGGTCAGGCGGTGACCGAAATGGATGGCGTGACACAACAGAACTCCGCGCTGGTGCAGGAGTCTGCTGCCGCTGCTGCCTCGCTGGAAGATCAGGCTCGCCAGTTGACCGAGGCTGTATCGGTATTCCAGCTGTCGGCCGCAGAGGCGCATCGTCGCCCCCAGCAGCGTTTGGCGGAGAGCGCGTCAGCGGTGGAGAAGCCGATGCTATTAGCGGCTGCTGGCGGTAAAAAGGTAATGCTAACGACAACTGGGAAACCTTCTGATAATCGCACGACACGCGGCGTCAGCGCGCTGATGACCGCAAAAATCAGGTGATTTATTGCTAAAAGCACTGGGAGATGTTCCCGGTGCTTTTTGTTTATCACGGAACATGTATGACTGAATCGTGGTTTTTCTGTGCGCAAGATTTGCCCCTCGTTGCGGCACACAGACGCACCTGCTACGCGTGATAACCTGAATCTATTTCAACAATCATGACATACAATCACTGGATAATCGCGACTCTCTCAACTAGAGTGTTGACGGCGCTAGGGTATGATCAAGGCCATGATAGTGCGATAGGCATAGTTACACCTGCAGGAGAATAATAATGTCATCACTAAGTAAAGAAGCCGTTATGGTGCACGAAGCACTGCTGGCACGCGGTCTGGAAACGCCGCTGCGCGGGGCGTTGTTGGATCGGGATACGCGTAAGCAACGTATTGCCGAGCATATGACGGAAATTATGAATTTGCTGAGTCTCGATCTGAGCGATGACAGCCTGGCTGAAACACCGACTCGTATCGCTAAAATGTACGTTGATGAAATATTCTCCGGCTTGACTACGCCAATTTCCCTAAAATCACCATCATTGAAAACAAAATGAAGGTCGATGAAATGGTTACCGTGCGCGACATTACGCTGACCAGCACCTGCGAACACCATTTCGTGACGATCGATGGGAAAGCGACGGTGGCGTATATTCCGAAAGATGGCGTCATTGGTTTGTCGAAGCTCAACCGCATCGTCCAGTTTTTCTCTCAGCGGCCTCAGGTGCAGGAACGCTTAACTCAGCAGATTTTAGTCGCGCTGCAAACGCTGTTGGGGACCAATAACGTTGCGGTTTCGATTGATGCGGTGCATTACTGCGTGAAGGCGCGCGGTATTCGTGATGCGACCAGCGCCACGACCACGACATCGCTCGGTGGGCTGTTTAAATCCAGCCAGAACACACGTCAGGAATTCCTGCGCGCGGTTCGCCACCATAATTAAGCCTGTTTTATTGGCGATGATGAAGGGAATACCCTCGTCATCGCCACATCGGTCATTGTCAAATCAGCAAGCATCTTCGCTTTTTCCTTTCTGTGCATACAATCGCTACTTCGATGATTTGAAAATGTAATTTGTATGCCTTCTCACACTGTACCATCACCTCATTCGCCACCTTCGCGGCCACCTTCACGGATAGCTACGCTAGATTTCGCACGCGGCGTCGCCATTCTGGGTATTTTACTGCTGAATATTACGGCGTTTGGTTTACCGCATGCGGCATACCTCAATCCAGCCTGGCAAGGAGAAGCCACGTTGTCCGATACTTTGACGTGGGCGGCGATGGATCTGCTGGCGCAGGCAAAATTCCTGACGCTGTTTTCTCTCCTTTTTGGCGCGGGGCTACAGCTACTGCTGCCGCGGGGGAAACGCTGGGTACATGCTCGTCTGTTCTGGCTGATGATCATCGGGCTGATTCATGCCATTTTCCTGTGGGATGGCGACATTTTGCTCGACTATGCGCTGATAGGGCTGGTGTGTTACGGCATGATTCGCCATGCGGAAAGTAGCCAGTTGCTAATGCGTACAGGGGCGGTTCTGTATCTGGTGGGCATCGGCGTGCTGTTTGTACTGAGCCAGATTCTGAGCCTGCAACCGGGGAGATTCTGGCTACCGGGTATGGCGGATATCACCTACGAGGCTTATTGGCGGGCGTTAGGCGGGCCGGAAGCGTGGATCAACCGCGTCGATTTGCTCACGGAAAGCCTGCTGTCGCTGGGCGTGCAGTACGGCTGGCTGCTGGCGGGATCGATGCTATTAGGCGCCGGGTTGATGCGCAGTGGCTGGCTGAAAGGGGAATTCAGCACAGCGCACTATCGTAAGGTGGCACTGTGGTTGATTTCACTGGGCGTGGCGATTAACAGCATTGGCGTGGTGGGGCAGTGGCTGGTGGACTGGGAATATCGCTGGAGCGGGCTGTTATTGCAAATTCCGCGCGAGCTGAGTTCACCCTTGCAGGCGATAGGCTATCTGGCGCTGTGCTACGGTTTTTGGGGGACGCTGTGCCAATGGCGCATCACGTACTGGATTACAGATGTCGGGCGTATGGCGTTAACCAACTATTTGCTGCAAACGCTGATTTGCGTGGTGTTGTTTAACCAGCTTGGTCTGTTTATGGCATTCAGCCGTCTGCAACTGTTAGCGCTGGTTCCCATTATCTGGATCGCCAATCTGGTCCTTTCTCACTACTGGCTGCGCTATTTCCGTCAGGGTCCGCTGGAATGGCTATGGCGCAAACTCACCAATGCGGTAGGGAAAACCGAGTAGAAAAACCTTACGGTACGGCCTGCTCGTGGTGAGGTTCGGATTCGGGCTCGGTTTTTGCCGGTTGCTCCGGTTTAGCCTGATGCGCTGGCGCAGGAAGCACCTGTTCCGGCAGGACGGCAGGATAATCCGGGGCATCTTCTGGAATGGTATGTTCTGCGGGAATCGGCACCTGCGGCCCTAAAAAGCGTGGCTCGCGTTTGAGGATATACAGATCGAACAGCGCGCCCAGACGAGCGCCAAATTCACGAACCCGCACGGTCATCATATTTTTGGGCGAAGGCACGGCATAACACTGCGCCTGAATGCCGAGGTGCAGTGCGATGAATAGTGCGCGTTCGCAGTGGAAACGCTGGGTGATAATGGTGAAATCGTTGGTATCAAACACCTTACGTGTTCTGACGATAGAATCCAGGGTGCGGAATCCCGCATAGTCCAGCACGATATCCGAAGGTGGAACGCCTGCGGCGATCAAATCGCGACGCATCGTCATCGGTTCATTGTAGCTTTGCAGCGCGTTATCACCGCTGAGGAGCAGATAGCTGACTTTACCGCTGTTGTAAGCGTTAATCGTCCCTTGCATACGGAACAGGTAATACTGATTGATCACACCGGTACGGTAGTATTTCGCCGTCCCCAATACGACGCCAACCTGACGCTTCGGCAAGGTCTGAAGTTCATCGTAAATAAATGGCGCGGTTTTCCAACTGATCCAACGATCGAGGGCAAAAGCAGAGAGCAGCAGCACGCCAATGAGGGCTAACAAACCGAATGTCAGGCGTTTCCACATGCTTATGCCTCGGGCAAGGCTAGTCGACTAATCATGCCTCAAGGCTACTTTACCTGACAGGGTGACGCAAGACGAAGGCGAGGAACGGGTGGTTTATTGATTGAATTTTCAGCGTTAGGATGAGAAGGCGAGTAAATAACACGCCAGCCTTTCGAGCAGAAAAGCTGGCGTGATGGGTAATACTGGTTACTTAGCCCGTTGTTAGGGGAAACACAGGGGAGGTTCCCGCAGGGAGGCCTCACTCCTGTGGTCGCCCCGTGTATCTCGATCCTCAAACGATCGGTATTAGGCGTAATGGGCGCGTTAAACTCGGCTACCCCACAGATCGTATTCGTCTGCGTGTTCAACTTTGACCTTAACGATATCACCGACTTTCACGCCAGTTTCACCGTTCAGGTAAACCGCGCCGTCGATTTCAGGAGCATCGGCCATGCTGCGGCCAATCGCGCCTTCTTCGTCGATTTCATCAATCAGTACCAGCACTTCACGACCAATTTTATCCTGCAAACGCTGGGCGGAGATCGCCTGTTGAAGCTGCATGAAACGGTGGAAACGTTCTTCTTTGACCTCTTCCGGCACCTGAGCCGGCAATGCATTTGCCGCAGCACCTTCGACCGGGCTGAATTTAAAGCAGCCCACGCGATCGAGTTTGGCTTCTTTCAGGAAGTCGAGCAGCATCTGGAAATCTTCTTCCGTCTCGCCGGGGAAACCGACAATGAAGGTAGAACGCAGCGTTAAGTCTGGGCAGATTTCGCGCCAGCGCTTAATACGCTCCAGCGTTCTTTCGACTGCGCCAGGGCGCTTCATCAGCTTGAGAATTTTCGGGCTGGCGTGCTGGAGCGGGATGTCCAGATAAGGCAGAATTTTGCCTTCCGCCATTAATGGGATCACATCGTCTACATGTGGGTAAGGGTAGACATAATGCAGGCGCACCCACACGCCCAGCGACGCCAGTTGCTCACACAGGCTGACCATGCTGGTTTTGACCGGTTGCCCGTTCCAAAAACCGGTACGTTGCTTCACATCTACGCCGTACGCAGAGGTGTCCTGAGAAATCACCAGCAGCTCTTTTACGCCGGCATCAACCAGACGTTTCGCTTCATCCAGCACCGAACCTATTGGGCGGCTATCCAAATCGCCACGCATAGATGGGATGATGCAGAATGTGCAGCGGTGGTCACAGCCTTCTGAAATTTTCAGATACGCGTAATGGCGTGGCGTGAGTTTCACGCCCTGCTCAGGGACTAAACTGGTAAACGGGTTGTGCGTCGGTTTAGGAACATATTGATGTACGTGCGACAGCACCTGCTCGTAGCTATGCGGACCGGTAATTTCCAGCACTTTTGGATGCACTTCGCGTATTTGATTTTCTTTGGCACCCAGACAGCCTGTGACGATAACTTTACCGTTCTCATTCAGCGCTTCGCCGATGGCTTCCAGCGACTCTTGTACGGCGCTGTCAATAAAACCACAGGTATTGACGATCACCAGTTCAGCGTCGTCATAGCGGGGGACGACCTGATAACCTTCAGTACGCAGTTCGGTCAGAATCCTCTCGGAGTCGACGAGGTTTTTCGGGCAACCGAGGGAAACAAAGCCGATACGTGGTTGTTGCATATTATTCGCTCACAAAATAAACAGAAAATAAAAACCGGAGGATTCTACACCATAGTTGATTATCCTTATAGTCAGTGGTGTAAAACTCAGCATTTTATCGCTGTGATGATGATGGTTTTTGTGGAAGGCACTTCGCAAAGAGGGGCTAAATAGTAAATGCACGCAGAACGTTATGGTATACTTTTTCATCATTACCATGAGTCAGGAGGCATGATGGTACAGCGAATTAAAATCGTGCGTAAGCATCAGCGTAAAAGCAAAATTGATGATAATCGGACCTTAATGCAGGTCGGAGCCCGTGCCTCAAAGCAGGCGATCAAAGAAGCGTTGATTCCGGTGTATCAATCGCTTATATCAAAGATGGCTGGTTGGTCAGCCAAGCACCTGATGGTACGCTCTCAGAAATTAAACCCGTGGACGGTCAACCGACAATTAAGCTTAGGGAGCTGCTTTGCCGAGCTTGAGACTGGTTGCAGGCCCGAATGGTTCGGGCAAAACAACGTTGACTAAAGAATTGAGAGAAACGTATGCCGTTCCTTTGGGGCAGTACCTTAACCCCGATGATATCGCAAAGCATATTGATCTCCCTACGTTGCTGGGGGAAACGGTCGATAAAGCACTATTGTCCGATGAATCAGCTGCTAGGCTGGCACAGAGAATTTCCTTAGGTTTGAGAGAGGACTGGATTCGCGATCGGCTTTCTTTTACCTATGAGTCTGTGATGAGTCACAAAAGTCATCTCGACTTTGTAAAAGCGGCAAGAGAAAGCGGTTATAAACCCTATCTTTATTATGTCTGTACGTCAGATCCAGAACTCAACGAGGAACGAATCACTCAGCGTGTTGCATTAGGCGGGCATAGTGTGCCGAAGGATAAGGTCTTCGGGCGTTATCAGCGTAGCTTGATTTATCTCTCCGAGATGATTCGACTCTGTCATCGTGCTTATTTTTCGATAATTCAACGACGACGCTGACGTTTCTTGGTGAGGTCACGCCGGATGGTTTTCTTGATATCGTCGAGGAATCGTTTGATAACGTGCAACCTATATGGTTGTACAAAAATGTGATGACGTCGTGGGATGCAAACAAAATCAGGATGATTCAGCCGAGATAATCCAATTTATCATTTCCGCCGCTTTAGCTACTGGTGTCTTTGAATTTCTTCAATAAATGTAAACCCTGCCCCGTTTTTTTTTGCACAAACATCGTCTGCCGCCTAAATTTACAGGACTTTTGTTGGATGGAGACAACGCTATGCCCTATTGCCTGATGCCTCGCAATTCTGCTTCACACTCCCGATTACGACGATTTTCTGCCGCGCCTCATTGGCTGCTGCTTAGCGTGACGCTGCTGTTTTCCAGCCAGCTAGTAGCGGCGGAACCGAAGGTGACGGAATTGCAGGATAAGCTGGACCACCCGTGGTCATTAGCGTTTTTACCGGAGAATCAGGGGATTCTGATTACAGAACGTGCCGGACATTTACGCTTGTGGAAAGCGGGGAGCGCGCTGTCTGCGCCGATCGCTGGCGTCCCGAAGGTCTTCGCTAAATCACAGGGCGGATTACTGGAAGTCGCGCTATCGCCGGACTTCGCGCAGAATCGACGCATCTACCTGAGCTTTGCCGAAGAGGGGAGCGAGGGTAAAGCGGGAACCGCGGTCGGCTACGGTAAACTGTCCGAGGATAATAAACGGTTAGAGAATTTTACGGTCTTCTTCCGGCAGGAACCGAAGCTGTCGACGGGTAACCACTTCGGCGGCAAGCTGGCTTTTGATCGACAAGGGCATTTGTTTATCGCGCTGGGTGAAAATAACGAGCGTCCGACCGCACAGGATCTGGATAAGCTACAAGGCAAGATTGTTCGCCTGACGGTGGAGGGCAAAGTACCGTCCGATAATCCGTTTGTGAACACGCCTAACGTGCGGCCGGAAATCTGGTCCTATGGACACCGTAACCCACAAGGATTGGCGATTAATCCGTGGTCTGGCGTGCTGTGGGAAAATGAACACGGCCCGAAAGGCGGCGATGAAATCAACATCCCCAAAGCGGGAGCAAATTACGGCTGGCCGATTGCGACACACGGCATTAACTATTCCGGGTTGAAGATTCCAGAAGCGAAAGGAAAAGAGAGCGCAGGGATGGCGAACCCTGATTTCTATTGGGAAAAATCGCCGGGCATCAGCGGCATGGCCTTTTATAACAGCGATCGTTTCCCACAGTGGAAAAACTCAGTGTTTATCGGTGCGCTGGCAGAGAAGAACCTGATTCGTCTGACGCTTGATGGCGACAAAGTCGCTTCACAAGAGCGCTTGCTGAGCGATCGCGGTGAACGTATTCGTGAGGTCAGGCTGGGGCCTGACGGCTACCTCTATTTGCTGACCGATCACGACAATGGCAAATTACTGAAAGTCGGGCTGGAGTGAGCAATCAGGCACCTTGCGGTGCCTGTTTCACTTAAGACAGCGGAATCATGACGTGCTTCTGATAAGCCGGACGTTCGGTGAGTTGCTGATACCAGCGTTCCAGATGCGGATGCGACTGCTGTTTAATCGGCATATTCAGCCAGCCGTAGACAATACAGCCGAGCGGAATATCGCCAACGCCAAACTGTTCGCCGGATAGCCACGGCTGATTAGCCAGAACGGTATCGACAATATCGAACAGGCGTTCGCATTCGACGATGCCTTTCTGTACTAAGGCCATATCGCGTTTTTCCGGCGCGACGCGCACCATATTGATGAACACCGGCCCGAAGGAGACGGCGAGGGCGCTTGCCCAGTCCATCCACTTTTCAGCACTGGCGCGTTTGCCTGCATCGGCGAGATACAGCGAATCCTGCCCATACTGCGCCGCCAGATAACGTACGATGGTATTGGATTCCCACAGCACCAGATCGCCGTCTCGCAAACACGGGATGAGGCCATTCGGGTTCATCGCCAGATAATCGGCTTCATGGTTAAGACCGAATTGTCCACCCGCCGCAATATGCTGATAAGGCAGCGCCAATTCTTCCGCACACCACAGAACCTTCTTTACGTTGGTCGAGTTATCACGACCCCAAATCGTTATCATACCTGCCCCTCTTTCTTCGTGAAGCCTGCCCCGGTCATCCGCGACAGCCGATGAGAAATAATGATATGCCTTTTTAGTCTTTATGATTTAACTTGTCATTCTTAATAATGACAGCAAGTTACACTCAGACAGGAAAGTTACACAATGAAATTGACGCATTCTGTTCGCGCCGTGCTGGGCATCACACTGCTTGCTGCCGGTATGCAACTGGCGATGGCCAGCAGCGATCCACAGACGATCACATTTGGCGTGGCGCCGGGGCCGTATGGCGATATGGTGAATCTGGCGATCAAACCTGAGCTGGTGAAGAAAGGCTACAAGGTCGTCGTGCGTGAATTCAGTGATTACGTTCAGCCCAATCTGGCGTTGGCTAATGGCAGCATCGATGCCAACCTTTTCCAGCATACGCTGTATCTGGAAAAATTCGCTGCTGATAAAGGGCTAAAAATTTCCCCGTTGATTACCGTGCCGACGGCCAGCATGGGATTCTACTCGAAGAAGATCAAATCGCTGGATGAGTTGAAGAAAGGAGATGTCGTGACGCTCTCTAACGACGCAACCAATCTGGCGCGCGGCCTGCGCTTCTTACAATCGATGGGGCTGATTACGATTAAGGCGGACATCGATCCGACCAAGGCTTCGGAGAAGGATATTCTGGAAAACCCACGCGGGTTGGTCTTCAAACCGATGGAGGCGGCGCAACTGCCCCGCACGCTGGATAGCGTGACGGCCTCGCTGGTGAACGGTAACTTCGCGCTGGCGTCCGGTCTGAAACTGTCATCGGCTATCAAGCTGGAAACGCTGGATGAGAACCTGAAGAACATTATTGCCGTGCGTACCGACGATCTCGATAAGCCCTTTGTTAAAGATACCAAAGCGATTGTGGAAGGACCTGCGTATGCCGCAGTGATCAACGATCCGGCATTGATGTATAGCCAGTTCCAAAAGCCGGAGTGGATGCAGGCGAAAACGCCAGCGCCCGCACCGTAAGCGTCAGGTTTGCACAGCATGCTATTTGGCCGGTCTATGACCGGCTTTCTTCTTTTCCGCTCAGGCCAGGAGTTTGCGGATAATGATTCAGTTAGAAGGGGTAAGCGTTGACTTCTCTCATGGGAAGCAGCCAGAAAACCGCGCGGTAGACAACGTGTCGCTGCACATCCAGCGCGGAGAGGTTTACGGTATTGTCGGCACCAGCGGTGCGGGAAAAAGCACGCTGCTGCGGACCATCAATCTCTTACAGCGTCCGACGTCAGGCCGTGTGCTTGTCAACGGTGTGCTCATCAGCAAACTGTCTGGGCAGCTTCTGCGAGAGCAGCGGCAAAAAATCGGCATGATCTTTCAGCATTTCAACCTGATGCAGACGCGCACGGTGGCGGAAAACGTGGCGTTTAGCCTAAAAGCCGCCGGTAAATCCAACGCGGATATCACAGCACGCGTGCCGGAAATTCTGAATCTGGTGGGGCTAGCGGATAAAGCATCATCTTATCCGGCACAGCTCAGCGGTGGTCAGAAACAGCGCGTAGGGATTGCCCGAGCGATTGCTAACGATCCCGAAGTGTTGTTGTGCGATGAACCAACGTCGGCGCTCGATCTGGAAACCTCCGCTGCTATTCTGGCGCTGTTGAAAGAGATAAACGACAAGCTGGGCATTACTATCGTACTGATTTCTCATGAAATGAGCGTGATTAAAGCCGTTTGCGATCGAGTGGCGGTGATGACGGGCGGTCGGGTGGTGGAAGAAGGCGATGTTTTCGATATCTTTGCGACGCCACAGCATGCATTTACCCGCCAGTTGGTTTCCCACACGCTCGATTTGGCGTTGCCGCCGCGTTTGCTGAAGGATTTGCAGGGCACATTATTGAAGATTCTATTCGTCGGCGAATCGGCGGAGCAACCCGTGCTGTCGGATGTCGCGACGCGCTTTGGTGTGTCCGTGAATATCCTGCACGGTAAGATCGAATACATCGGCAATCGTGCGCTAGGTATCCTCGTGGCGCTATTGACGCATCCATCCGACCCCGTAAAAGTGGCGGAAGCGGTGGAACATATTCAGGTAAGAACGGCGAACGTGGAGGTGCTGCATGGCTGATTTATGGATCGATCTGGTCGCGGCATTTGGCGAAACATTCCAGATGGTAGGGATTTCCACGCTGCTTGCCGTCATCGGCGGTTTGCCACTGGGGCTGCTGATTTACGTCACGGACAGGAATCTGTTCTGGCAAAACCGCGCCGTCTACCTGTTTGGCACCGTGCTGGTGAATATTATTCGCTCTATTCCCTTCGTGATTCTGCTGGTCTTGCTGCTACCGCTGACGCAGTTTCTCTTGGGGAATACAATTGGACCCGTGGCGGCGGCGGTGCCGATGTCAGTGGCGGCGATCGCGTTCTATGCGCGGCTGGTGGATAGCGCGCTGCGTGAAATCGATCCCGGTATCGTGGAGGCGGCAGAAGCATTTGGGGCCAGCCCGATGCGTATTATCGGAACGGTGTTACTGCCAGAGGCGAAAGCAGGATTATTGCGCGGCCTGACGATTACGCTGGTGAGTCTTATCGGTTATTCAGCGATGGCGGGCATCGTCGGCGGCGGCGGCGTAGGGGATCTGGCGATCCGCTTCGGCTATTACCGCTATGAAACCGAGGTGATGGTGATCACCGTTGTTGCATTGGTCATTCTGGTGCAGGTGGTACAAACACTGGGCGACTGGTTGTCAAAGCGTGCGGATAAGCGCGAACGCCGCTAAGGGTTTTCATCTATGGGCACGAGGGCGGGGCTACACTGCCATGTTCCTCGTGCCATCTGTTATTTCCTCTGATTGTTCGATTGCTTGCATTTTCAGATATTCCTTATTTCTCCTAAGTCCTTTTTTTATCAGCATTTTTTTAGAAGCTTTCATTTCTTTGACTATCTTTACAGAAGGAACGGTTTTCATCCCAGAGATGACGCGTTACCTTTATATGTTACTAAAGTTTTCAAAACATATTGAAAATTAAGAATTTTTAACGACTGATGGACATTGCGGCGAACTCATGAAAACAACCCCTTTCCTGACCAGACTCACGTCTTTCTCTGTAGGTGCGGTATTGCTTGTTGGTGTGGTGCCATTCACCTATGCGGAACAGATGCCTGCGGTGCCGCAAATCGACGCCAAAGCCTTTATCCTGATGGATTACCACAGCGGTAAGGTGTTGGCGGAAAGCAATGCCGATGAGCGTCTTGATCCTGCCAGCCTGACAAAAATCATGGCGAGCTATGTCATTGGACAGGCGATTAAATCCGGTAAAATTAGTCCGACGGATGAAGTGACCGTCGGAAAGGATGCCTGGGCAACTGGCAACCCAGCGCTACGTGGCTCGTCACTGATGTTCCTTAAGCCGGGTGACCGCATCCCCGTTTCTGAGTTAAATAAAGGGATTGTCATTCAGTCTGGTAACGATGCCAGCATTGCGCTGGCAGATTACGTCGCAGGCAGTCAGGATGCGTTTGTCAGCCTGATGAATAATTATGTGAAGGCGCTTAACCTGACAAATACGCATTTCCTTACCGTGCACGGGCTTGATGCCACAGGGCAGTACAGCACCGCACGTGATATGGCTCTGTTAGGCCAGGCGTTGATTCGCGACGTGCCGGAAGAGTATGCGTTGCACAAAGAAAAAGAATTCACCTTCAATAACATCCGCCAGCCTAACCGCAACCGTCTGCTGTGGAGCACTAACCTGAATGTGGACGGTGTGAAAACTGGCCACACCAACGGCGCGGGACACAATCTGGTCGCCTCGGCAACGGAAGGCAATATGCGTCTGATTTCCGTGGTGCTGGGGGCGCAAACGGATGCCATTCGCTTCCGTGAAAGTGAAAAGCTGCTTACCTGGGGCTTCCGCTTTTTTGAAACGGTAACACCTATCAAGGCGGATGCACCGTTTACCACGCAGCGGGTCTGGTTTGGTACCGAGAAAGAAGCGCGACTTGGCGTCGCACAGGATGCTGCGCTGACCATCCCGAAAGGGCAGATGAAGAACCTGAAAGCCAGCTTTACGCTCAATCAACCACAGCTTTCCGCACCGCTAACCAAGAATCAGGTTGTCGGCACCATCGATTTTCAACTGGATGGCAAAAGCATCGGGCAGCGCGAACTGGTGGCGATGGATGATATCCCCGAGGCCGGTTTCTTTAGCCGCCTCTGGGATACAGTGATGATGAAGGTTCAACAGTGGTTCGGCGGACTATTCGGTTAAGCGTCTATTCCATTAGTGCTACCAATAACGCCTACCAGGACAGACTCTACTCTCCTGGGTGGATTAACTGAATGCCGTTGTTGGAAAAGTAACGTAAGTAGGTTTCGGCCGGGGCGCTGTCGGAAATGACCGTATCAAACAGCGTCATCGGGCCGATACAGGCGCGTTTGATCTGGCCGAACTTGCTGCTGTCCGCCACGATAATGATTCGCTGTGCGGTCGCCATTGCGCGCTGTTTCATACCCAGCTCGGCAAAGTTAAAGCAGGTGGCACCCGCGTTAAGCTCGATACCTGCTGCTGAGATAAACGCTTTATTCGGGCAGATGTTGTCCAACTCGCTGCGCTGGTTGAGCGGGGTGAAAATTGCGTTATCGTGATGATATTCCCACCGCATAAAATCACTCTGCACGCCTTTTTGTCCTGTAGTGCCAAAAAGGTATTCAGGGAATAGCAAATCGCGGT
The DNA here is from genome assembly GCA_021907015.1 of Pectobacterium sp. PL152. Taxonomy (GTDB): domain Bacteria; phylum Pseudomonadota; class Gammaproteobacteria; order Enterobacterales; family Enterobacteriaceae; genus Pectobacterium. The sequence continues at coordinate 4,569,595 of CP091064.1, forward strand.
AAAAGGCAGTTCATCAGGAATGGCATCAATGATGAAAGGAATCGTGGTGCCACAGTCGAAAAAAAACGGTATCGTTTGCTTCCACGAGATACGCAGCCGCCGCGCCGATAGCCTGCTTTTCCCTTACCTGTTTGGTCTGCTGGTCGGAGACAAAATAGTTTGTGACGCCGTTATTTTTCAGGTCACTCACGACGTAGCCGCCGAGCAGCATAATGCTGGTGGAATCTGCATTCAGATCGCGGCGCACCGTCATCTCGGACACGCCGAGTAGTTGTGCGGCGTCCTTCAGATGGAGTTTATCGGTTTTCTTTAATGCCTGAGCCAGTCTGCCGATTCGTTCGTCGCGCCGCGTTTCCATAAAATTCCCAGCTCGTAAGCTATTTTTGTTGTTAGTAGTTCCCTGCTGCGGCAGCTTCACCTGAAACGATAACAACGCCTGAGCTGGTGCCGATACGCGTGGCGCCTGCTTCAATCATACGCTGTGCCGTTTGGCGATCGCGAACCGCGCCGGATGCTTTGACACCCATCTCGCTGCCGACGGTGCTACGCATCAGTCGAACGTGTTCTTCGCGCGCGCCGCCGGTGCTGAAACCGGTAGACGTTTTGACGAACGCGACATCCAACTGACGACACATTTCACACACCAGTACGATCTGCTCGTCATCAAGCAGACAGGTTTCCAATATTACCTTCAACGGTATAGCGGCGCAAACCTCACGCACGGCCTGAATATCCGCTTTGACGGCGTCAATCTTCCCGCTTTTCAACCAGCCGACATTAATCACCATGTCGATCTCCTGAGCACCGGCATCAATCGCTGCTTTGGCTTCAAAAGCCTTGCTGGCAGTCAGGCCTGCACCGAGAGGGAAACCGATGACAGAGCACACCTGAACGTCAGTGCCTTGCAGCTTTTCGGCGACTAAGGGAACGTAACCTGAATTCACACAAACGGCATAAAAACGGTGTGCGACCGCTTCATCACACAGCGTGATGATTTGCTGTTCGGTGGCATTGGCGGCCAGCAGTGTGTGGTCGATATAGCGTGCGTAGTCAGTCATGGTAAATCCTCGGTGGTATCGATAAAAAATCAGTGGTGCGATTATGACACTCAATGATTAAAATGTCACAAAAATAACAATAAAATTAAACTTTGTTATTTTAATAACAAAAATGAAGTGAATGTGATAGCGAATGTGTGAAAAGTGAGAAGAGGAGGTGTTTTGGCTAACGTAGCGCGGAAAGAAAACGCCCATCGTTCTTGAACCTGAAAGGCGGGAACGATGGGCTCCTCAATAAGGGGAATCAAAGAAAAGCAGTGGCACTTATTCAGACTTTAGGGAAAGAAAAAGTTCTCGCTTTTCTGGAAAATATTGACGATTTTTACATTTTTTCAGCCGGGTAATTCAGGCCAGATAATCACGATAAGTGAACCCGCTAATGTCAGCAGCACGTTGGCGATCGCATAGGTGCCCGCATAGCCGAGCGCAGGGATGTTACTGCGAGCCGTATCGCTGATAATTTCCATGGCGGGTGCACAGGTTCGCGCGCCCATCATCGCGCCAAACAGTAGCGCCCGGTTCATTTTCAGTACATAGGCGCCGAACAGGAAACAAATCACCACGGGTACCAGACTGACAATGAGCCCCGAGGCCAGCATCTGGATACCGACGTCTCCCAGACTGCTGTTGATTGTGCTACCTGCACTCAGGCCGACACCAGCCATGAAGACCATCAGGCCAAATTCTTTGACCATATTGAGCGCGCCTTGCGGAATATAGCCGAAGGTCGGGTGGTTAGCGCGCAGGAACCCCAGCATGATACCGGCGAACAGCAATCCGGCTGCGTTACCGATACCAAAGGTGAAGTTGCTGAATTGGATGGTGATCAGTCCGACCATGATACCGATAACGAAAAAAGCGCAGAAAGCCAGCAGATCGGTAACCTGGCTGTGAATAGAAATAAACCCGATTCTGTCAGCAATGCTTTTTACCCGACGGGCGTCGCCGCTGACCTGCAAGACATCCCCCTTATTCAGCACGACGCTATCGTCAATCGGCATTTCAATCTGGCTGCGGACAATACGGTTCAGGAAACAGCCGTGATCGGTCAGCTTCAATTGGCTAAGGCGCTTGCCGACGGCATTGTGGTTCTTGACGACAATCTCTTCCGTCACGATGCGCATGTCCAGCAAATCGCGATCGAAGACTTCCTTACCGTCGCGGAAATTGGAGTTCAAGCGGGAATGCGAGTCTGGATAGCCGACTAGCGCGATCTCATCGCCGATTTGTAAAACGGCATCACCGTCGGGACTGGCCAGAATGCCGTTGCGTCGAATGCGCTCAATGTAGCAACCCGTTTGGCGATAGATCCCCAATTCGCGCAAATTCTTGCCTGCCGCCCAGTCAACCAGTTCTGGCCCGACGCGATAGGCGCGAATCACTGGCAGATAGACTTTTCTCTGGCTGTCTGCGTCCAGCCCGCGCTCACGTGCAATCTGCTGTGCGCTGGTGGGCAGGTCCTGATGTTGGAGTTTGGGCAGATAGCGTGCGCCAAAAATGAGGCTGACCAGCCCGACCAGATAGGTCAGCGCATAGCCCAGGCTCAGGTGATCTTGCTCAATACCGAGCTGGCTTCCCATACTGGCGGTGTTGCGCAGCGTGTCGCCCGCGCCGACCAGCACCGGCGTTGATGTCATGGAACCGGCCAGCATCCCCGCCGTCAGGCCAATTCCCCAGCCAAAGAGTTTACCTAAACCCAGCGCCAGTAGCATGGCGCTACCGACCATCACCAGCGCCAGCATGAAATAATTTTTCCCGTCGCGGAAGAAAATAGAAAAGAAATTGGGTCCTGCCTCCACTCCCACGCAAAAAATAAATAACATAAAACCGAGGCTCAGTGCTTCGGTATTAATCGAAAAATGTTGTTGGCCGAGTAATAAAGAAACAACTAAAACGCCAATAGAATTACCGAGTTGTACTGGCCCGAGGCGCAATTTCCCCAGACAGAGTCCTAATGAAAGAACCACAAATAAAAGCAGAATGTAATTCCCATTTAACAAATCAGCGACGTTTATATTCATGGAATGTAACTTGTTGTTTACCAGTAAGTTCTTGATGTTATTCATTATAGCGGCTAGATTTAGCCATGAAATGCATGAATTCCCGTGACGGTATCAATACGCGTCAGCTGAAAGGAATCAGCCTCGTTCAGTATAATTTATCCGATAAAATTGTTCAGTGTAATTATTGTTTAATTTAATGATTGTGGTGTCGCTGTTAAAGAAATGTGGCGGGTTATTGTCTTTTTCTGCGGACAACCTGCGCGTCGAATAAATCGTAGCGAAGCCTCATGTTTTTCATATCGGGGAATAGAGATACCCATCACTTTTACCATACCGCACCATTGTTTTCTCTCATGTTTCGGTATCTGGTTGATGCAGGTTGGGAGGCATATTGAAAGAGGGCGATTTATGGCAAAAAATAAAGGTTGGGTGGGCGCGACCTGCTGTTTTCTCTTGTTCACCGTAGTATTCCTGAGCAAAAAATTGAGGTCTCGGATGTTGCGGTGAATGATGGGCTGCGTGGCAGTCCGGGGATGCTGCTTTTTCTGCTACCCGGCATGATAGCCTGTTTTCTTTCCGCACGCCGCCGCTTGCTTTACCCGCTGTGTGGCGCGCTGGCGGCGATGCCCGTATGCTTACTGGTACTTCACCTGTGGAATACGCCGATGCGCTCTTTCTGGCAAGAGTTGGCCTACGTGATGAGTGCGGTCTTTTGGTGTGTGCTGGGTGCGCTGGGTGTGCTGTGCTTACGCGGTCTTTATCGACGCTATCTTCGCTAAGAGCCTATCTCATTGCCATAAAAAAAGCGCGGACTTTCGCCGCGCTATTGTCCTACCAGCTCGATGATTATGACTGGAACAGAGCCAGATGCGCTTTGGCATAGGCTTCAAAATCGGTGCAGCCGCCGATGTGTTTTTCATCCAGGAAAATCTGCGGCACGGTTTCAACCGGCTTTCCTACCGTCTTGGACAAATCTTCTTTCGAGATGCCTTCTGCGTGGATGTCTACATAGCGGAAGCTGAAGTCATCACGTTGCTCGGCCAGTTTTTCTGCCAGTTCTTTCGCACGGACACAATAAGGGCAAGCGGGGCGCCCGAAAATTACAGCGAACATGTAAACTCCTTTGTAAAATTAGAAAATGTTCTCATTCTTGAAACGTCTAGCGTGACGCCTGTTGCAGACAAGGTCACGGCTAAAAGTGTTACGGTTAATGAGGTTACTGCGAATCGCGTTACTATACCGACATTTATCAATACTATGCCCGCATTCATTGATGAAAAAAAGTAGTCATTACCTGTTACAACGATTTGCTACGCCGATTAGACTGTGGGGTAATGCAGACTCCGCCTGAGCTACGATATACTCCCGTCATACTTCAAACTGCATGTACGATGTACTTTACCGACTGAAGGATGCCAGTGTGACACCAACCATTGATTTGCTACAGCGCCACCGTTCTATTCGCGCGTTTACGTCTCAGGCAGTAACGGATGAGCAACGCCACGCAATTATTACCTCCGCACAAAGCGCGTCCAGCTCCAGCTTTTTACAATGCAGCTCTATTATCCGTATTACCGATCCTGCCGTGCGTGAAACGCTGGTTCACTATACCGGCGAGCAAGGCTATGTGGCGCAGGCCGCAGAATTTTGGGTCTTCTGTGCTGATTTCCACCGCCATGTGGCGATCTTTCCACAGGCAGAAACCGGGCTGGCCGAGCAGTTGCTGATTGGCTGTGTCGATACCGCCCTCATGGCGCAGAATGCGCTGGTCGCCGCAGAGTCGCTGGGGTTGGGTGGGGTATTTATCGGTGGAATCCGTAATCGAATTGCTGATGTGACACAGTTGCTGCAATTGCCGCCGTTGGTTATGCCATTATTTGGCCTGTGTCTGGGGTACCCGGATGCGGAACCGATGCTGAAACCGCGCATGCCAACCGCCATGATGCTGCATGAAAATGTCTATCAGCCGCTCGATCGCGATGTACTGGCGCAATACGACCAGCAAATGGTGGAATATTATCTGCAACGTACCGGTAGCCGCCGCGAGAGCTGGAGTGAGCACGTCGAACGGACGCTGAAAAAAGAGTTACGTCCATTCATGCTGGACTACTTACATCAACAAGGATGGGCGATACGCTAGTATCTGTAGGATATTTATGAAGATAGCCATTCTGTCTCGTGATGGGGCGTTATATTCCTGCAAACGTCTGCGTGAAGCGGCTGAGGCGCGCAAGCACAGCGTTGAGATTATTGATCCACTTTCCTGCTACATGAATATCAATTCAGCGGCGCCGTCGGTGCATTACCGTGGGCGTCGGCTGGATAAATATGACGCGGTCATTCCGCGTATCGGTTCACAGATCACGTTTTATGGCACGGCGGTATTGCGCCAGTTTGAAATGCTGGGAAGCTACCCGCTGAATAATTCTGTGGCGGTCATTCGCGCCCGCGACAAACTGCATTCGCTACAGCTACTTGCCCGTGAAGGCATTGATCTGCCGATTACCGGTTTTGCCCACTCGCCGGATGATACTGGTGACCTGATCGCGATGGTAGGCGGCGCGCCGCTGGTCGTAAAACTGGTGGAAGGCACGCAGGGGATTGGTGTGGTATTGGCCGAGACGCGTCAGGCAGCGGAAAGCGTGATTGATGCCTTTCGCGGGTTGAATGCGCATATTCTGGTGCAGGAATATGTACGTGAAGCGCAGGGTAAAGATATCCGCTGTCTTGTGATCGGCAATCGAGTCGTTGCAGCGATTGAACGGCAGGCGAAAGCGGGGGAATTCCGTTCAAACCTGCATCGTGGCGGATCGGCGAATAACGTGAAAATTACGGCGCAGGAGCGAGCCATCGCTATCAAGGCGACGAAAACACTGGGGCTGAATGTCGCAGGCGTTGATATTTTGCGCGCCGACCGGGGGCCACTGGTGATGGAAGTCAATGCTTCGCCGGGGCTGGAAGGGATTGAAACGACGACCGGGTTTGATATTGCTGGCATGATGATTGAATTTATTGAGCAAAATACTCAGAGGCGCTTCGCAACATCGGCAACCATAAGTAAAAGTTAGCTTTCTGAAACAGGGGTTGCGCCGTAAAATACGGCGTTCCCCATTGACGTGTGGGCATCGTGCCACGGCGCTATTCAACACATCGCTGCGCAGTGGAATGAGGAAAGCGGTGATGGCGCGCTTTTATCATGGCATCGGCGTGCAATATTCCGTAAGCTATGGGCCGTTTTTAACGCTGTTTCTGTTTTACGGCAGCTTCTGTTTTACGTTTTAACATCGCTCCCGCGTGAGTGGTGCTTTCTTTTCAACAACGCTGTTTTTACGGCGACAGGTATGAGGCAAACATGATGGATTCACTCATCGTCCCGGATTTGGCTATGCTACGGCGGTGGCTGGATCAACTGAATATTCTGTATTTCGAATGTGACTCCTGTCAGGCGCTCCATCTTCCTCATATGCAAAATTTTGATGGCGTGTTCGATGCGAAAGTTGATCTGGTTGATAACGTGATTCTGTTTTCCGCACTTGCCGAAGTGAAGCCCAGCGCATTGATTCCTCTGGTCGGCGATCTTAGCCAAATCAACGCCAGTTCGTTGACCGTCAAGGCGTTTATCGATGTTCAGGACGATAACCTGCCGAAGCTGATTGTCTGCCAGTCATTCAGCGTGGCCGCTGGCATGACATTGGAACAGTTCCGACATTTCATGCAGCAGTCCGAAGAACAAATCTCAATGGTGATCCTCGAGGCCGGTGCTAATAATCTGCTGTTTATCGGCGAGGAAGAAGAGGGCTCTGCTGTCAGAGTCACAACCTCACATCTGCATTGATACGGTTGCTGCCAAAGGCAGCAATTGGTTTTACTTATTTTCCTCTCACCGACACTTATTCTGGTTATTTCGCATTATTGCCAGATATTTCTCTTTGTTTGCCGCTAAATGCCTTCATCACATCGATAAAATGTGAATAAATAATCGTTAAAACCCATTTTTTACGTTCAAGTATGGTGCATAGGATGTTGTGGGGTTATGCTTTATTCCTGTAAGACACGGACAGCTGAATCAGGGCTATGTCTGTGTTTGAGCGAATAAAAATCGGTGCATACTCATTCACCGATTGGATAGCGCGGCAGGACATATTTTGTATCGGAACGATACAGGCTCATTTCCATGAATCACCCCCTTATATGGAGGAAGGAACGGATGTTCACCCAACGTAAAAAATGGCTATCGGGTGTTGTTACCGGCTTGCTGATGGCCGCGTCCGTCACCGCATCTGCGGAAGAGAAAACGCTGCATGTTTATAACTGGTCCGATTATATCGCGCCGGACACGTTAGCCAATTTCCAGAAAGAAACCGGCATTAAAGTCGTCTATGACGTGTTTGATTCTAACGAAGTGTTGGAAGGCAAGCTCATGGCGGGCAGCACGGGTTTTGATCTGGTGGTGCCTTCTGCCAGCTTCCTGGAGCGCCAGCTCTCTGCGGGAGTCTTTCAGCCATTAGACAAGAGTAAGTTACCGAATTACAAAAATCTGGATCCTGAGCTGATGAAGCTGATTGCGCAGCACGATCCAGAGAATAAATATGCCCTGCCTTACCTGTGGGCGACCACGGGCATCGGCTATAACGTTGAGAAAGTCAAAGCGGCGCTGGGTGCCGATGCACCGGTTAACAGCTGGGATCTGGTTCTGAAACCAGAGAACCTGGAAAAACTGAAAAGCTGCGGCGTCTCCTTCCTGGATGCACCGGAAGAGATCTTTGCAACCGTGCTGAATTATCAGGGTAAAGACCCAAACAGCACCAAACCGGGTGATTACACCACGTCTGCGACCGACCTGCTGCTGAAACTGCGTCCGAGCATTCGCTATTTCCATTCATCGCAGTACATCAACGACCTGGCAAACGGCGATATCTGCGTCGCAGTCGGCTGGGCGGGCGATATCCTGCAGGCAGGAAACCGTGCGAAAGAAGCGAAGAACGGGGTGAATATCCAATACAGCATTCCGAAAGAAGGCGCGTTGGCATTCTTTGATGTCCTCGCTATTCCAAAAGATGCTAAAAATCTGGATGAAGCCTATGCGTTTCTGGATTACCTGATGAAGCCGGAAGTGATGGCGGGAATCAGTAACCATGTGTATTACGCGAGCGGTAATCTGGCATCCTTGCCGTTGGTGAACGCAGAGATTCGTAATAACCCGGGCGTTTATCCGCCGGCGGATGTGCGTGCCAAACTGTTTACGCTTAAGGTGCAATCTCCTCAGATTGACCGTACTCGTACACGTGCATGGACTAAGGTTAAAAGCGGCAAATAGCCTTTTGGATTTGAATGATTACCCAAGCGCTTGAGGGGCTGGTTTCAGCAACCAAAGAATGGATGGGTATTAATGTGGCAAAGAACAGGCGGTGTTACCGCCTGTTTGCGCTCTATATTGTGTCACACCGCTGAATGTAAAAAGCGCCGAAGGGCGGCATCAGCAGTGTGGCTTGTTCTGCTTTTGCCGGAGAGCAATGCGAAGTGAATGACGCGATCCCCCGCCCTCAATCAAAACCTCAAAAAGCGGCCACGCCGCTGCTGGAAGTGCGTAACCTGACGAAATCGTTCGATGGTCAGGCCGCTGTCGATGATGTCAGCCTGACGATTTATAAAGGCGAAATTTTTGCTCTGCTGGGTGCATCTGGCTGTGGGAAATCCACGCTGCTGCGCATGCTGGCGGGTTTTGAGCTCCCCACGCAGGGGCAGATTGTTCTGGATGGTCAGGATTTGTCACTGGTGCCGCCTTACCAGCGCCCTATCAATATGATGTTCCAGTCTTATGCGCTGTTCCCACACATGACGGTGGAAAAGAATATCGCGTTTGGTCTGAAGCAGGACAAGCTACCGCGTGCAGAAATTAAAGACCGTGTAGAAGAGATGCTGTCGCTGGTGCATATGCAAGAATTCGCCAATCGTAAACCGCATCAGCTTTCCGGCGGTCAGCGTCAACGTGTGGCGCTGGCACGTAGTCTGGCGAAGCGTCCCAAACTGCTGCTGCTGGACGAACCGATGGGCGCGTTGGACAAGAAACTGCGCGATCGCATGCAGCTCGAGGTTGTCGATATTCTGGAACGCGTGGGCGTGACCTGCGTGATGGTGACGCACGATCAGGAAGAAGCCATGACCATGGCGGGTCGTATCGCCATTATGAATCGCGGTAAATTCGTACAGATTGGCGAACCGGAAGAGATTTATGAGCACCCGAACACGCGTTTCAGCGCGGAGTTCATCGGTTCGGTCAATATGTTTGAAGGGATCTTGCAGGAACGTCAGGACGATGCGCTGATCATCAAAAGCCCTGGGCTGGTGCATCCGCTGAAGGTGGATTCGGATGTCTCGGTGGTGGATGGCGTTCCGGTCTACATCGCGTTGCGTCCAGAGAAAATCATGCTGTGTGAAGAGGTTCCAGCCGACGGCTGTAACTTCGCGGTAGGGGAAGTGGTGCATATCGCCTATCTGGGCGACCTGTCTATTTACCACGTCAGGCTCAACAGCGGGCAAACCATCAGCGCGCAGTTACAAAATGCTTACCGCTATCGCAAAGGCGCACCGACCTGGGGAGATGAGGTCCGGCTGTGTTGGGATGCGGATAGCTGTGTGGTTCTGACGGTGTAGTGAGGAAGAATGCCATGACTTTATTTCCCGAACATAACACGGCGGAACCACCGGGCAAGGCCAGACTCTGGCTCCGTGTGCTGATGGCGCGCTGGCGTCAAAAGCACGGACGTAAGCTCGTCATCGCGCTGCCGTATCTGTGGCTGCTGCTGCTGTTTATGCTGCCGTTCCTGATCGTGTTCAAAATCAGCCTTGCAGAAATGGCGCGCGCGATCCCGCCGTATACCGATCTGGTTTCCTGGATGGACGACAAGCTGGATATTTCCCTGAATCTTGGGAATTACCTGCATTTGTTGGACGATCCGCTGTATTTCGATGCCTATATGCAATCGCTTCAGGTTGCTGCCGTGTCGACGCTGTGCTGTTTGCTTATTGGCTACCCGCTGGCCTGGGCGGTGGCACACAGCAAACCCTCAACGCGCAACATTCTGTTACTGCTGGTGATTTTGCCATCGTGGACATCATTCCTGATTCGCGTCTACGCCTGGATGGGGATTCTGAAAAACAACGGTATCCTGAATAACTTCTTGCTATGGCTGGGTGTGATTGATGAACCACTGGTCATTCTGCATACCAATTTGGCGGTCTATATTGGTGTCGTGTACTCCTATCTGCCGTTTATGGTGCTGCCGATCTATACCGCGCTGATGCGGCTGGACTATTCGTTAGTCGAAGCGTCTTTGGATCTGGGCGCACGACCGCTGAAAACCTTTTTCAGCGTGATCGTCCCCTTAACGAAAGGCGGAATTATCGCGGGCTCGATGCTGGTCTTCATCCCTGCGGTAGGGGAGTACGTCATCCCTGAACTGCTCGGCGGGCCGGACAGCATCATGATTGGCCGTATTCTGTGGCAGGAATTCTTCAATAACCGAGACTGGCCGGTGGCGTCTGCCGTTGCCGTCGTTATGTTGCTGTTGTTGATTATGCCGATTATCTGGTTCCACAAGCATCAGAGCAAAAGTGCGGAGGGTGAAGCGTGAATAATTTACCTGTTGTTCGCTCACCGTGGCGTATTGTGATTTTGGTGCTGTGCTTTACGTTCCTCTATGCGCCGATGCTGATGCTGGTGATCTACTCATTCAACAGCTCTAAGCTGGTTACCGTATGGGCAGGCTGGTCGGCACGTTGGTACGTCGAGCTGTTCCATAATACGGCGATGATCAGCGCAGTGCTCCTGAGCCTGACCATTGCGGCCGCCTCGGCCACAATGGCTGTGATTATTGGAACGATTGCCGCCGTGGTCATGGTGCGTTTTGGCCGCTTCCGTGGCTCTAATGGGTTTGCATTCATGCTGACAGCACCGCTGGTTATGCCAGATGTGATTACCGGCCTGTCACTGCTATTGCTCTTTGTAGCGTTAGGACATGCGATTGGGTGGCCAGCGGAAAGAGGAATGCTAACTATCTGGCTGGCACACGTCACATTCTGTACCGCGTATGTCACCGTGGTGATCAGCGCGCGCCTGCGTGAACTTGACCGTTCTATTGAAGAGGCGGCGATGGATCTGGGCGCGAATCCGCTCAAGGTGTTCTTCATTATCACGGTGCCGATGATTGCCCCTGCGCTGCTTTCCGGCTGGCTGCTGGCGTTTACGCTGTCGCTGGACGATCTGGTTATTGCCAGCTTCGTGGCTGGACCAGGTTCGACGACGCTGCCCATGCTGGTGTTCTCCAGCGTCAGAATGGGCGTTAATCCACAAATTAACGCATTGGCTTCCCTGATATTGTTAGTCGTTGGTATTATTGGTTTTATCGCCTGGTGGTTTATGGCGAGAGCAGAGAAGCAGCGCTATCGCGATATGCAAAAAGCGAGACGCGGCTGATTCGATTTTTCACCGTAATTTGTTAGCCTAGCGAAGATTTCCAGCAACGCCGCCAGAGTATGGGGGCGTTGTTGTTTATATCTGCATCCCATTTTATGTGGGTGTCGTATTTTGGCGGATAAATGACCGCATGAAGGGAGAGCGTTGAAATTCTGTACACGAAGAAGGAAATGACACAACGCAAAGTTTATGCCCCGGTACCAGTCATGGTGGCGGGGATTGCGATATTGCTACTCGTTTTTGGGGATTTTGCTGCTGGTGTGGGAGTTAGGGCTCAGCGATTTTAGCGGCTGGATTGGCAGCAACGCGGAAGCCTGGGATTCGACGCTGGTGTTACTGTTATCACTTGTTGTTGTTGGCGTTGAGATTCGCTGCGGCTTTGCCGTTTTGGCCGGTGTGAACTGGGGCCGATGGGGCTATGTGGCCTGTCAGACCGCGGTGGTGTGTTACCTGCTACTGGCGTCGTTCAGTGAGTTTATGCCCGCGATATTCCATATTTCAGGAGAGAACAATGCTGCCGTGTTGCATCAGCTCCTGCTGCAAAAGATCCCAGATCTTCTGGTGATTGTTTTACTGTTTCTGCCACGACGCAGTAAGCGTTTTTTCTGCGCCAGAAATAGACATTTCTCTTACCTGAGCCAGTCTGGCTGCTGGCGTTGCCCATGAACAAGCGGAAAGATCGCGGGGTGACGCCATCAGGGTGGTATAATCCTCTCATTCCGTATTATTTTTAATAGTTAGATTTTTATGCATTGTGCCCGCTACAGCACGGGAACCTGTCGTTCCTGCCAATGGCTGGAAAAAGCCTACCCACAGCAACTATCCGATAAGCAACAGCATCTTGCAGGCTTGCTACAGTCGCACGCCGTGCAGCGCTGGCTGCCGGTGCAGCCCTCTGCACAGTCTGCCTTTCGTAATAAAGCCAAAATGGTGGTGAGCGGCAGTGTGGAACGCCCGCTGCTGGGGATGCTGCATCGTGATGGAACAGCGGTGGATCTCTGCGATTGTCCGCTTTATCCATCCAGCTTCGCACCGGTTTTCGACGTGCTTAAAGTCTTCATTGCTCGAGCGGGGCTGACGCCTTATAACGTGGCCCGACGCCGTGGGGAGCTGAAATATCTGCTGCTGACGGAAAGTACGCAGCATGGCACGTTTATGCTGCGTTTTGTTTTACGCTCGGAAACCAAACTGGCGCAGCTGCGTGCCGCATTGCCCTGGCTACGGCAGCAGTTACCGCAGCTTGAGGTGATATCCGCCAACATCCAGCCGGTACATCAGGCGATTATGGAAGGGAAACGGAAATCATGCTGAGTGAGGCTGCCGCGTTGGCCGAACAGTTCAATCAGGTGCCGCTGTATATCCGTCCGCAAAGTTTTTCCAGACGAACCCGCAGGTGGCGGCCGTGCTGTATGCGACAGCACGCGACTGGGTTGCAGAGTTGAATATCACCAGCATGTGGGATCTGTTTTGCGGAGTAGGGGTTTTGGCCTGCACTGTGCGTCACCCGAGATGCGTTTGACGGGAATTGAAATCAGCGCCGAGGCGATAGCCTGCGCGCGTCGTTCTGCGGAGCAGCTTGGGCTGAAACAGGTGGAGTTTCAGGCCTTGGATTCTACGCAGTTCGCGACAGGTAAAGCGGAAATTCCCGAGCTGGTGCTAGTCAATCCGCCACGCCGAGGTATCGGCAGCGAACTGTGCGCCTACCTGAGCCGGATGGCACCGGACTATATTCTCTACTCCAGCTGCAACGCTGAAAGCATGGCAAAAGACATGACGGAGCTGACGAATTACCGTGCGCTGCGCGTACAACTGTTCGATATGTTCCCGCATACGGCGCACTATGAAGTGCTGACGTTACTGAAACGTGCTTGATAAGCGATAACTGTAATAGAAAATATCTTGGTGGAATTTACTACGTTGTTGTATCCATGTTCGACAGTATGAAAGTTTCGGGCGTGTCAATTCTGGTGCTTTCTATGATTTCATCACACGCCCGACAAGGAGCGCTCAATTGCCGCAGCTCCTTGACCACTGGCTTTCGGCGCGAATTGCGCCGCTGCGCGTGCCTTCGGCGATCGTTCCCGCTTTTCGAGCCGCCAGTGACGCGTTCCCGACGCGGCACTGTCTTTCGCGGCGTCCTGCCGCTCACTCGACGGTAACGATCACCTCAGCGCAATTTTTACGCCTGGACGACAAAAAAGCGGCGTTATATGCATGATTTCATAAGACATCGCACCGAGCAGATGGAACCTTATTGCGGGAACCACTTGTCGTTGATGGTTTTGTACGTACCGTCCGCTTTGATGGCGTCCAACGCTTTATTCAGTTTCTCCAGCAGCGCCTTGTCATCAGGACGAACGGCGATGCCCAATCGGTACCGAAGTACTCTGCGTCAGTCACGTGTTCTCCAACCGTTGCCAGTTCAGGGCTCGCCTTGATCCACTCGTTGACGACAGCGGTATCACCGAATACGCCATCAATACGGCCGTTTTCAGATCCAGTACCGCGTTCTGGTAGCTGTCATAAGAGACGGTTTGTACTTCCGGGTGCTTGTCGTGCATGTATTTCTGGTGCGTCGTGCCGTTTTCCATACCAATGCGTTTGCCTTTCATCGCAGCAAAATCGCTGAATTTCCCTTTTTGCGCGATAACGACAGCAGAGTTGGCATAGTAAGGCTGGGTGAACGCGACCTGCTTGCCGCGCTCGGGCGTGATGTCCATACCGGAAATCACCGCGTCATAGCGACGGAATTTCAGCGCCGGAATCAGGCTGTCAAATGCCTGATTGGTGAACGTACAGGTTGCCTGCATTTGTTTGCACAATGCTTTCGCCAGGTCCATATCGAAACCGACGATGTCATTGTTGGCATCCAGTGATTCAAAGGGCGGGTAGGTGGCTGATGAGGCAAAACGGATGGTGTCTGCCGCGGTGGCGCTGAAGGCGATTCCTGCCAGTAAGGTGGCGAGCACTAATTTTTTCATTACCTACTCCTGTCTGTTTTTCTTATAAAATAGTGGCGCGGAAATATTCCGACGTCATGGCGATTACCATGCCATTGATTGAATTTATATGCAATTAAAATGATTAAAAAGTCGATTTGTTGCATGTTTTTGCATCAGCAGGCAATGAAAATTTCGGGAGAAATTCTTAACGTTGTGTCAGCAACGGCACGTAAGGGAGTGCTCAGGGATGGCACGCCATAAAAAAAAGCAGGCTGGTAAAGCCTGCTTTCTAAGCGAATAAATGCGCGGATAAGTACGCTAAGGATTAATTACGGCGCTCGAATACCAGCGAACGGCGTTCAACCCAGCGCATCAACAATGTCAGTAACCCGTTGACGCACAGGTAGATAATCCCTGCGGCACCAAACACCATCACGTCATACGTCCGGCCGTACATCAGTTGGCTATAGCCCATAACTTCCATCAGCGTAATGGTGTAAGCCAGCGACGTACTCTTAAACACCAGCACCACTTCATTTGAATAAGAAGACAATGCGCGTTTAAACGCGAACGGCAGCAAAATGCGTAATGTCTGCTTCTGATTCATTCCCAAAGCCGCACAGGATTGCCACTGTCCGGCAGGAATCGCTTTTACCGCACCATAGAACAGCTGCGTAGTATAAGCCGCGCTATTGAGTGCCAGCGCCACCATCGCACACAGCCACGGTTGCGAAAGCAGGTTCCACAGCCAGGGAATTTGCTGGATAGAGGTAAACTGTCCGGGTCCGTAGTAAATCAGGAAGATTTGCACCAGCAGCGGTGTGCCAGTAAACAGCGTAATATAGCCTTTCGCCAGCATTGATACGACAGGCGTTTTAAGCGTTAGCACGACGGTTAGCAGCAGCGACAACACCAGCGCCACGACGATAGAGACGGCGGTTAAGGTCAGGCTGGTATGCAGGCCTTTTAATAGCTCAGGTAAATAAGCGAGCATCAGGAAGGTCTCCGCTCAAAACGCGTGGTGCGCAGTTCAATGCGTTTCAGCACATACTGACTTAACAGCGTGATAATCAAATAAATTGCCGCGGCGACAACGTACCAGGTAAAGGGCTCTTGCGTCCGTGTCGCAATACTTTTGGTTTGCAGCATCAAATCGTTAACGCTAATCAGCGACACCAGCGCGGTATCTTTCAGCAATACCAGCCACTGATTGCCTAATCCCGGCAACGCATGGCGCCACATCTGCGGCATGATCAGACGGAAAAAGATCGCGGATTTACTGAGCCCCAGCGCCTGACCTGATTCCCATTGCCCTTGCGGGACGGCTTTCAGTGCGCCGCGCAGCGTTTGGGAAGCGTAAGCGGCATACAGCAATGCCAGCGCAATCACGCCACACAGGAAGGGGCTGATTTCAAACATGCCGATATCCAGTTTTACCGGAATCTGCACGATGAAGAGATTCAGAGTAAACCCGTCTGCCAGCATCATCAGCAACTGAGACGATCCGAAATAGATAAACAGCACGACCAGAATTTCTGGCAGGCCGCGCAGCAGCGTCACGACGGCGGTTCCCGTCCAGCTAACGGCTTTCCAGCGGACGGTTTCCCAAACGGCAAACAGCATCGCCAGCACGAGTCCGAGCACCAGTGCACAAACGGCAAGGCCGACGGTCATCCCGGCGGCGCTTGCAAGAGGTTGAAATTCAATCATTGAGCGTCAGATTACTGCTGGAACCATTTTTTGTAGATGGTCTCGTAAGTGCCATCCTGCTTGATTTTGTTGAGCGCAGTGTCGAATTTTTTCAGCAGCTCATCGTTGTTCTGGCGCACGGCGATGCCCAGACCGATACCGAAGTAACCTTTATCCGTCACTTTCTGACCCACGGTTGCCAGCGTATCGTTCTGTTTCAGCCATTCGTTAACCACGGCGGTGTCACCGAACACGGCATCCAGACGACCATTTTTCAGGTCCAACACGGCATTCTGGTAGCTGTCGTAAGGCACGGTTTGGATATCGCTATGCTTTTCCATCAGGTATTTCTGATGGGTCGTACCATTCTGTACACCAACGCGTTTGCCCGTCAGCGCGGCGATATCGGCCACTTTCCCTTTCTGGGCAATAAACTGCGCGGAGTTGTCATAGTAAGGTTGGGTGAACGACACCTGCTGCTGGCGCTCAGGGGTAATATCCATTCCCGCGATGACCGCTTCGAAACGACGGAATTTCAGGCCGGGGATCAGGCTGTCGAAAGCCTGATTGCTGAACGTGCAGTTTGCCTGCATTTCTTTGCACAGCGCATTGGCCAGATCGATATCAAAACCCTGAATCTGGTTATTGGCATCGACAAATTCGAACGGAGGGTAGGAGGCTTCTGTCGCGAAACGGATGGTATCCGCGGCGTTAGCAGAGGCGGCGCTCACTGCGAATAAGGCTGCAACAATCAATTTTTTCATTATCATTTTCCTGATAGTAATCAATGTGACAAATAACCAGCGAATTCAGGCGTCTGCGGCTGGGTAAAGTGCGTCGCATCCCCCTGTTCAACGATGCGGCCGTTTTCCATATACACTACCCGACTGGCCGTTTTACGGGCAAATTCGACTTCGTGGGTCACAATCACCTGCGTGATGCCGGTTTCTGCCAATTCACGGATGATGTTGACGACCTGAGCGGTAATTTCTGGATCCAGTGCAGCGGTGGGTTCATCAAATAACAGCACCTGAGGTTCCATCATCAGTGCACGCGCAATCGCAACACGCTGCTGCTGCCCGCCAGACAGATGAAGGGGGAAGCGATCGGCAAAGTCATTGAGGCGCAGACGCGTGAGCAGTTTATCCGCCCGCGCTTTAGCTTCTTCTTTACTCAGCCCCAACACGCGGCAGGGCGCTTCAATCAGGTTTTGCGCTACGGTTAGATGCGGCCATAAATTGTATTGCTGGAACACCATCCCGACGTTCTGACGCAACTCACGGATCGCGCTGTCGGATGGTGTGCGCTGAAAATCAAACTGATTACCGGCGATGGAAAGCGTGCCAGAGCGCGGCATTTCCAACAGATTAAGAACGCGTATCAGCGAGCTCTTTCCCGCACCGCTGGGACCAAGAAGAACCAGCGTCTCACCCGCAGGACAATCGAGGGTGATATCAAATAGCGCCTGGTATGTGCCGTAGAAACAGTTAATGCCGTTTAGTTGAATACTCATGCGTAAGAATTGAATAGACATTGATGCGGCGAATGTTAACGTCGGCAGAATAGTTATGCAATCACCGTGGGTTAAAATTTGCCAATAAGCGATTTGTTGGTTAAATAATAGCACAAAATAGTGGCCTACAGCTTGGATGCTCGCTTTCTCATCGCGGGTTGCCAGCAGTGCCGCCCATTGGTAGTAAACCGCAGTGAAAGGAGACGACATGCAATTATCTACGACACCGACCCTGGAAGGCTTCACGATTACTGAATATTGTGGCGTTGTGACCGGCGAGGCTATTCTGGGGCGAACATCTTCCGTGACTTTTTTGCCAGCATTCGTGATGTCGTCGGCGGTCGTTCCGGCGCCTATGAAAGAGCTGCGTAAGGCACGGCAGATTGCGTTCAAAGAGCTACAGGAACAGGCCGCTGATTTAGGTGCGAATGCCGTGGTAGGCATCGATCTCGACTATGAAACTGTCGGGAAGGATGGCAGCATGTTGATGGTGACCGTCAGCGGTACCGCAGTAAAGGTTCGTCGCTAGTGGCTGAAATAGCCGATTAGTGCAGGCAAGATACGCTGCGGAAAAGATACCTATATAGTGGAATAATGATGTTGAAATGGATGGTCTGCATAGCGCTGGGGCTGTTGGCGGGGTGCCAATCGACTTCTTCGTTGCAGGAACAGAATAATTATGTGCTGGAGACCGCATTGCAGTCGCGGGCGCAGGAGTCGCGTATCCGCTTTTGGTGATTCACTACACGGCGGAAGACTTTGCCACCTCGCTGAATATTCTGACGGATGAACACGTCAGCGCGCATTATCTTGTTCCTGCTCATCCACCCTTGCAGCGCGGCAAGCCGCTCGCTTGGCAACTGGTGCCGGAATCTCGGGCGGCCTGGCATGCGGGAGCGAGTAGCTGGCGTGGGTTTAGTCGGTTGAATAATTCCTCGATTGGTATTGAGATCGAAAATACGGGCTATCAGCGCACGCTAACGGGCTATACGTGGGAACCGTTCACCGCCTCGCAGATTCAACTGGTGACTGCACTCGCCCGTGACATTGTCGATCGCTACCAGATTGCCCCGCAGAATGTCGTCGCGCATAGCGATATTGCCCCACAGCGGAAACAAGATCCCGGACCGCTATTCCCCTGGCAAGTGCTGGCGCAGGCGGGAGTGGGGGCCTGGCCGGATGCGCAGCGGGTAGCATTTTATTTGCACGGACGACCAACGACGCAGCCGGTGGATGACGCGGTTCTGCTGGAAAAATTGGGGCGCTATGGTTATGCAGTGCAGAACACGATGACCGCGCGTGAGAAGCGGCAGGTGATTGCCGCTTTCCAGATGCATTTCCGTCCTGAGAACTATCAAGGCCAGCCAGATGCGCAGAGTGAAGCGATTGTCGATGCGCTGCTGGAGAAATACGGCAGCCGCTAAATTACTTCCTTCTCTGCCAGTTTCGCAATACGCGCCGCCATGCCACGGAAGATAAACAGGTGAGCGGGCATCATCAGAAACCAGTAAACCAGCCCGTTAAACCCGGAAGGGTGCCAGCGGGCACGGACATCCACGGTTCGGTGGGTGCCTTTGTCCGTGATAGTAAAGTTGAGTTTACCCAGCCCCGGAGCTTTCATACCGAATAGCAGCACCAACTGACGCTGTGGCTTGATCGAGATAACCTTCCAGCCGTCAATCTTGTCGCCCACTTCCAGCGTCGCGCGCTCGGGGCGTCCATAAGTGACACCGTTACCGCAAAGATCGTCCAGCCGGGCGCGGATGTTCCATAGCGTATTCGCGTAAAAATAGCCTTCCTTGCCTCCGACCTGCTGGATGACCTGCCAGAGCGCCTGACTGGAGGCTGTCGTATCCATCGTATGGCCCGCCTGTTTGGGGTAAAAGCCGTAATTCGGCTTCCAGCGCGCGCGGACCTCGGTGTCATCGCCCCAGTCGGCCTGCTGTACGCTCTCCATTTCGCTTTGCAGCGTGAGGCGTACGGCGTCATCAAAGCTCATCAGCGTTTGTGGAATCAAGCCCTGGAGTTCGCGGTCATCGGCCTGTAAATCGTGTTTTAGTCCCTGAATCAGCGCGCGGGCGATGGACGGGGGAACCGAGGTCACCAGATGCAAAAACCAGACGGACACCAGATGTGTCGGCATCGGAACGGGAATCAGCACTCTGCGCTTGCCGCTAATTTGAATGAAACGCTCAAACATCGTCTGGTAGCTGATGTATTCGGGACCTGCGGCGTCCATGATGCGGTTTTGTGCCGCGGGTGCTGCAGGATGTTGATTAGATAGACCAGCAGGTTTTCCAGCGCAATAGGGGACGATTTAGAGCGTACCCAACGCGGCGGCGTTAGCACCGGCAGGTTATAGACCATATCCCGCATGATCTCGAATGCCGCTGAGCCTGCGCCGATAATAATGCCCGCACGCAGCTCCGTGACGGGAATACCGCTGCTGCGCAGAATATCACCGGTAATCTGGCGTGCCTGCATATGCGGTGAAGTGTCATCCTTCGCCTGAAGCGACCCCAGATAGATAATCTGTTTTACGCGGCTGGAGGCCAGTGCCAGCAGCAGATTCATGGCCGCCATGCGTTCCCTTGCCACGAAGTCCGCGCCGTCGCCCATGCTGTGCACCAGATAATAGAGCGTTTCCGCGCCCCACAGGCCATCAGGCAGGCTTTCTGGCTTGGCAAGATCAACCTGCTGGCAGTCGACGCCCGGCCAATGCCGTGACGCGAGGACTCAGTATTGCGACCAGCTGCGATGACCTGCTTACCCTGTTTGCTCAATCGTTCGGTTAAATGGCGGCCAATGTAGCCAGTTGCGCCCAGAATCAGGATCGGGGTTGAGGGGATGTCATGTGCCAACGGCTCCACAGCAAAATATAACCATGGCTTACTATAACGGGGAAAGGGTAAAAAGCGATGAAAAGTATGGGGTTAATACTCGCCTGAAACCAAGCCTAATTTAACATGACCTACCTGCCCGATAGCTGACGCTAGCAGGCAGAAGGGGGTAAAGCGAGGGGTATCAGGCCAGAACGGCGTCACCTTGCAACTGGCAACTACAGGCCAACACATAGCCCTGTTCGATCTCGGCGGGGTGAGCGTCATGGTACTGGTCGTGGTGTACTGACCAGACAGCACGCGGGTTTTACAGCTCCCGCAAACACCGGCGCGGCAGGCGGCGACAACTGGCACCTTATTGGCTTCCAGTGCGGCCAGCAGGCTGATCCCCACCGGCACGCGCAGATTTTTCAGCGGACGGCTGATGGTCAACGTGAGTTGATCGGCATCCTCATCCAGCGCTTCATCTGCCGGGCGGAACTGTTCTTTGAAGATGCGGTTTGAGGCAACGCCAAGCTGCTGGCTCAGGGTTTCTATCTGGTTCATGTAGGGGCTGGGCCGCAGGTCATCACGGTACGGCTGGCGATATCCGGCACATGTTCTGTCAGCAGGTCGCCGCTGATACGTCCGGCGAGGAAACCGGGCGCGGCGTCAAACTCCGCCATCAGCGTCAGATGTAGCTGTTGCGAATAACGCTGCACCAGATCCTGCCATTCGCTGGCGAAAATCACCTGCAACGGATTGCGCACGTTGAAAATCACGTGGATGTCGGTTTGCGGTTTGTTGGCCAGCAGCCAGCGGCACATCGACATAATCGGCGTGACGCCGCAGCCTGCCGCCGCCATCAGGTAGCGATCGCTGACCGCGTTGGCACAGGTAAATTCGCCCTGTGCATCGGACAGCCACAGGTAATCGCCGACTTTCAGCGTTTGGGTCAGCCAGCGGGAGCCGATACCGTCGTCCAGCCTTCTTACTGTGAGCGTAATAAAGCGGCTGAGCCCCGGTGAAGAAGAAATTGTATAAGCCCGCAGCGTCTCTGCGCTGTTAGCAATGCTGACCAACGCATACTGACCTGGCTTATACGGATAAAAATCATGATTAACCAGTGAAATCGTCCAGACATCAGGCGTTTCCTGAGTAATGGAATGCACCTGCATGCGGTTAGCGCAAAGCGGCGTCGGCCCCGTCTGTGGTACTGGCACTGTCTGTAGTGCGGGCATGGTCATCGTCAATCTCCATAACAAACGGACGCGGTGAAGCGTGTAAAAAGGCAGCCCATAAAAAGTGGGCTTAGCGTGAGGTGCAGAGTTGACACCTCACGCTGTGTGACGAGGAACGCGCTCCTCCGTCCGCGTTAATTCATCAAGCGGCCAGAATGGTGTTCATGTCCTGTTCAACGGTGGTAATCGCCCGCATACCGAATTTCTCGTTCAGAATGGCGAGCAGGTTGTCCGTCAGGAAGCCCGGAGCCGTCGGTCCGGTGTAGATGTTCTTCACGCCAAGAGACAGCAGGGTGAGCAGAATGACGATCGCTTTCTGTTCAAACCACGACAGCACCAGACTCAGCGGCAGATCGTTCACGCCACAGCCCAGTTTTTCTGCCAGTTTGACGGCCAGAATAATGGCGGAGTAGGCATCGTTACATTGGCCGACATCCAGCAGACGCGGCAGGCCTTCCAGCGTACCGAAGTCCAGTTTGTTGAAACGGTATTTACCGCAGGCCAGCGTCATGATCAGGCAGTCCTGTGGAACGTTCAGTGTGAAGTCAGTGAAGTAGCTACGTTCTTCACGGCTACCGTCGCATCCGCCAACCAGGAAGACGTGGCGCAGTTTTTTCTGTGCAACCAGATCGATGACGGTATCAGCAGCGCTCAGCAGGGTTTCACGACCAAAGCCAACGGTGATCATGTGCTCGATTTCACTGTACGGGAAGCCGGCCAGGCTCTGTGCCTGTTCGATCACTGGACTAAAATCGTCGCCTTCCAGATGGTTCACGCCCGGCCAGCCAACGATGCTGCGCGTCCAGATGCGGTCGCCGTAGTTACCGACGTTTGGATCGATAATGCAGTTAGAGGTCATGACGATTGCGCCAGGGAATTTGGCGAATTCTGTCTGCTGGTTCTGCCAGCCGCTGCCATAGTTGCCCGCCAGATGTTTGAATTTTTTCAGCTCTGGGTAACCGTGTGCAGGCAGCATCTCGCCGTGCGTATAAATGTTGACGCCTGTCCCTTCGGTTTGCTCCAGCAGCATGCGCAGGTCTTTCAGGTCATGGCCGGAAATCAGAATCGCTTTACCCGCAATTGGGCGGACGTTAACGGCGGTCGGCTGTGGATTACCGTAAGCGTCGGTTTCGCCACGGTCGAGGATCGCCATAACGTTGAAGTTCATTTTACCGATACCCATGGCGTTGTTCAGCAGGGTATCAACATCGGATGGCTGTGTGCCCAGCCATGCCATGAAGGCATGATATTCGGCATAGATAGCGTCATCATACTGACCAAGAACGTGAGCGTGCTCCATATAGGCTGCGGCACCTTTCAGGCCGTAGAGGTTGAGCATGCGCAAGCCGTGAACATCATCGCCGACGATAGCTTTATCGCTGTCCAGCGCAAAATCCGCCGCCTGTTGCAGTAAGGTCGGAATATCGTTGCCAGCCAGTTGCAGCGTTGCCATTGGGTGATCCACCGTCGCGGTGGCATCGTGCAGACGGCAGCGGACAGCCAGAGACTCACGCAGTGTGATGGCGTCCTGTGCGTAGCCAATAATGCGCTGGGAATCGAAGTTTACGTTGGTCAACGTAGAGAAGAAGGCGCGTGGCGCAAAACTGTCTACTTCGTGATCGATAATATCCAGCTCGCGCGCTTTCAGCGCCCAGGCAGAAAGCCCTTGCAGCACAGCGACCAGCAAGTCTTGCAGGTCGGAGGTTTCTGCGGTTTTGCCGCACATGCCCTGCGCGTAAGAGCAGCCGTTTCCAACAGGGGTACGAATCGTTTGTTCACATTGCACACAAAACATAATGACTTCCTTTTTTTAAGTTGCATTTAAAATGCTTGTTTAAAGCATAGTGTCAGCCGAGGCAGGTAAAAAGGCTTTTTTACTGCAACTTTAGGTAAATTTGATTTAGCGCAATTTTGGTGATGGGCAATGAAAATCACTCTCAATCACGGCCCATAAAAGCAGGGAAAAACGACGTCCAGTGTGTACTTATGAGGAAAATAATGCCATCAGGATCGGTGCGGCGAGGCTTAATAAGAAGCCGTGTACGATGGCGGCAGGCACGATATCGATGCCCGCGCTGCGCTGTAAAACGGGCAGCGTGAAATCCATTGATGTTGCACCGCAAAGCCCTAACGCACAGGAGCGATTATGCTGTGCCAGCGCGGGAACGAACATTATAGCCAGCAGTTCGCGGGTCAGATCGTTGAAAAACGCTGCGCTGCCGATGACGGGCCCGAGCGCGTCGGTCAGCAGAATGCCAGACAGCGAATACCACCCGTAGCCGGATGCCATTGCTAGACCGGTTTTCAGCGGCAGCCCCAATACCCACGCGGCCAGCAGTCCGCCTCCTAACGCGCTGATACCGACAATGAGCGCGATGACCAGACCACGGCGGTTTAATACGATTTGGCGCAGCGTCATCCCGCTGTTACGCAGTTGGATACCCACCAGAAATAGCAGAAAGATTAGGGCATATTCGCTGCCTTTGCTGGCATAGGTGAATCCTGACCAGTGCGTTAATCCGAGTAAAAAACCACCGAATACCACGCTGCAAAGTTTGAATGATTCAGGATCATGCGCAGTCGGGAAGGCGGGGTGGCATCTCTGTACTTGCTGCGCCATGCGGTGCGCTTTTCCCATAGCCACAGGGCAATGCCATTTGCCGCGACAATACAGAATGCGAAGACGGCGGTGTAGCGGAAGATTAGTAACAAATTGCTGCTGATATTTTCCAGAAAGGCCAGACTTATTCCCATCAAAAACAGAATAACGTACACCATCCAGCTCAGCAGTTGGTTAATCAGCTGTAATGCTTTTTTGGCGCGCAGCGGTACCAGATAGCCAATGATGAGCGGTAATAAAATAATTAATAATCCTGAATACATCACAGAATTGATGTCCTTACGCGAGAAAAACGACGCTAATCCGTATTTTAGGATGAGCTGGGTGACCGTAGTCGAACTCAGACAGTGAGGCTTTTCTTCTTCATGTCGACCCCGATAGACGTCGACACGGCGGAAACTCAAACCGTTCATTGACAACATCGTGGGATTCATCGGCTACACTTGGCGGGAAGAAAAACGATAATCTATTAAAATTAAACAAATTATCGGAGCGAGTAAAGCGCTGTCTGGCAGGATGTTCTACACGGTGGGCATTCTGGCAGCAGAAAACCGCAGGCAGCCGCTATAGGAGAGAAGGATGCATCTGGAAAGTATTGAAATCCTGGGGTTTAGGGGGAATCAATCGTCTGTCGCTGGTGCTGGACGAGAATAACGTGCTGATTGGTGAGAACGCCTGGGGCAAATCAAGCCTGCTGGACGCGCTCTCACTGCTGCTGGCACCGACGTTGCCGCTTTATCATTTTGATATGCAGGATTTTCACTTCACTCCGGGGATGAAAATAGTCGGGAGAAGCATCTTCAGGTTATTTTCACCTTTTGTGAAACCGCACCCGGCCACCATTTATCGCCACGCTACCGTTCGCTTAACCCTGTTTGGGTGGAAGGTGAGGCCTCGTTATATCGCATTTTCTATCGGTTGGAAGGTGAAGTGGACGAAAGCCAGTCGGTTTTCACCTGGCGCAGCTTTCTGGACGCAGACGGGCACCCGATACCGCTGGATGATATTGACGAACTGGCCAGAGAGATTGTCCGCCTGCATCCGGTGCTACGGCTGCGCGATGCGCGTTTTATGCGGCGTCTGCGTTCCGGGACGCTGGCAGCGACGTTAGATAACAGTAATGAAAAGCTGGCTCAGCAGTTTGAGCAACTGATGCGCGAGCTGGCGCAAAATCCGCAGAAGCTGACGGATAAAGAGTTACGTCATGGTCTGGTGGCGATGCGGCAACTGCTGGAGCATTATTTTTCCGAGCAAAATGCTACGGATAACGATCGACGCCACCATCGTTATGCGCGAGCGCACAACGGTAAATCGTGGCGATCGCTGGACAACATCAACCGCCTGATTGCCGATCCGAATAGCCGCAGTCGCCGCATTATCCTGCTGGAGCTGTTTTCTACGCTGTTGCAGGCGAAAGGATCGGTGGCGCTGGATCCGCATGCCCGTCCGCTCTTGCTGATTGAAGACCCCGAAACCCGCCTGCACCCGATTATGCTATCCGTCGCCTGGGGGCTTCTGGTGCAGTTGCCGCTCCAGAAAGTCACGACAACGAATTCGGGAGAGCTGCTGTCGCTGGTGCCGATGGAGCAGGTGTGCCGTCTGGTGCGGGAATCTTCACGGGTGGCGACATACCGTATTGGTCGTCAGGGCATGAGTGCGGAAGACAGTCGGCGCATTGCGTTCCACATTCGTATGAATCGACCCGCGTCACTCTTTGCCCGCTGCTGGCTGCTGGTGGAGGGGGAAACCGAAGTCTGGATGTTGAATGAACTGGCTCGTCAATGTGGGCACCATTTTGAGGCGGAAGGGGTGAAGGTGATTGAGTTTGCCCAGTCTGGTCTCCGGCCATTATTGAGGTTCGCACGGCGTATGGGGATTGAATGGCATGTGCTGGTCGATGGCGACGACGCGGGGAAAAAGTATGCCGCGACGGCGAAAAGCATGTTAACGGTTCAGGACGAGAGCGAACGCGATCATCTGACCGTTTTGCCCGCATCGGACATGGAACACTATATGTATCGTGAGGGGTTCAGCCACGTTTATCACCGCACCGCGCAGTTACCGGAGAAGGTGCCGCTATCGATGCACAAGATCATCATCAAGGCCATTCATCGTTCATCCAAACCCGATCTGGCGATTGAGGTGGCGATGGAAGCCGCCGCGATGGGCAGCGATGCCATTCCGCCGCTTATTCGCAGCATGTTTTCCCGCGTCCTGTGGCTAGCCCGCGGGCGTGCGGATTAGCATGATACAGAAATAAAAATGCCGTTCAGTGTACTGAACGGCATTTATCACATTATAGTCATTTTACGGTTTAGCGTAGGTATTCTGAGTAAACGTGTAGGGTGTATACCCGTCATACTTCAAGTTGCATGTGCGTTGGCTGCGTTCAGTCACCCGAATCACTTACTCAAGTAAGCTCATCGGGATTCCTTCCCTTGCCGCCTTCCTGAAACTCGAATTATTTAGGGTATAGAAGGGGGATCAGGATGCGGCCTCGGCGATTTGCGGGACGATTAGGCAGGCATGATTACCTTTCGGCCCTTGATGAACATCAAACCTGACAACCTGTCCGGCTTTCAGAGTCCGGTAGCCATCCATTTGAATGGTTGAGTAGTGCGCGAAAATATCGTCACCACCCCCTTCTGGACAGATAAAACCAAACCCTTTGGCATTATTGAACCATTTAACAGTACCTGTCTCCATGCATTGACATCCTTCGCAAGAGTATTCTTTTCAGTAAGGTGTGGTTATTTGGTTACTACGAATACGAATTGATTAAAACCCCATCAATTCATTCGTACACTTTAGTGAAATCGATCCCGGCGTCAAGCGATCCACGGCGAGGTGTTGAGGGGAGTTTGTCAAAGTTTGATGCAGATAACGCTATTGATGAACCGACGATCGTGTTGCGTACTTAAGATATCGGTTACAGGCCTTGAATTTTACTTTCCAGGAACCATTTAATTCCTCAGGTGGTAAAATAAAAAGTAGACGTGATACTGTAAATGTAGAGATACCCGTCATCTTTCAAGTCGCAGGCGCTCATTTCCTGCTTCTCGAATCTATTGGGAATAAACAGACCAATTCGCGGGTCGCGATATTCGTTACATGATGTGGATAGAGAATGGGAAACAACAGTACGTGGTCACAATCCGAGAACCTGACCGCCGATAAACAGAAAGAAAAATTGCAGCCGCCGTCCATGTATAACGTGGTGTTGAATAACGATGATTACACCCCGATGGAATTTGTTATTGACGTCCTGCAAAAGTTCTTTTCTTATGATATTGAACGCGCCACACAGCTTATGTTAACCGTGCATTATCAGGGTAAAGCAATTTGTGGCGTATTCAGTGCTGAAGTGGCTGAGACCAAGGTCGTACAAGTCAATCGTTATGCCAGAGAAAACGAGCACCCGCTGCTCTGTACGCTGGAAAAAGCCTGAAGTCAGGCGATTTATTGGGAGAGGTGCCTATGCTCAATCAAGAACTGGAACTCAGTCTCAACATGGCTTTCGCCAGAGCGCGTGAGCACCGACACGAGTTTATGACCGTGGAGCACCTGCTGTTGGCTCTGCTCAGTAACCCAGCCGCCCGTGAAGCACTGGAAGCCTGCACGGTAGACTTAGCTGCGCTGCGCCAGGAACTGGAAGCGTTCATTGAGCAGACCACACCAACATTACCGCAGAGTGACGACGAGCGAGAAACTCAGCCAACGCTCAGCTTCCAACGCGTACTCCAACGCGCCGTCTTCCATGTGCAGTCCTCCGGCCGCAGCGAAGTGTCCGGCGCCAACGTTCTGGTCGCGATTTTTAGCGAACAGGAATCTCAGGCCGCCTACCTGCTGCGTAAGCATGACGTCAGCCGTCTGGATGTGGTGAACTTTATTTCTCACGGCACGCGTAAAGAAGAAACCGATCAGGCGCCGAACCCTGAAAATCCCGTCAATGAAGAACAGGCAGGAGGGGAAGATCGTATGGAAAACTTCACCACCAATCTGAATCAACTGGCTCGCGTTGGCGGTATCGATCCGCTCATTGGCCGGGATAAAGAACTGGAACGCACGATTCAGGTATTGTGCCGCCGTCGTAAAAATAACCCACTGCTGGTCGGTGAATCCGGCGTGGGGAAAACCGCGATTGCTGAAGGGCTGGCATGGCGTATTGTGCAGGGCGATGTACCGGAAGTGATGGCGGAGTGCACGCTGTACTCGCTGGACATCGGTGCGCTGCTGGCGGGCACCAAATACCGCGGTGACTTTGAAAAACGCTTCAAGGCGCTGCTGAAACAGCTTGAACAGGATAAAAACAGTATTCTGTTTATTGACGAAATTCACACGATTATCGGCGCGGGTGCCGCGTCCGGTGGTCAGGTTGATGCCGCGAATCTGATTAAACCGCTGCTTTCCAGCGGTAAGATTCGCGTCATTGGTTCAACCACCTATCAGGAATTCAGCAATATCTTTGAAAAGGATCGGGCGCTGGCGCGTCGTTTCCAGAAAATCGATATCACTGAGCCCAGCGTGGAAGAAACCATACAAATCATTAATGGCCTGAAGCCGAAGTATGAGGCTCACCATGATGTTCGCTATACGTCGAAAGCGATTCGCGCAGCGGTAGAGCTGGCGGTGAAATATATCAACGACCGTCACCTGCCGGATAAAGCGATTGATGTGATCGATGAAGCGGGCGCACGGAGCCGTCTGGTGCCGGTCAGCAAGCGTAAGAAAACGGTTAATGTGAGTGACATCGAATCCGTTGTCGCCCGTATTGCCCGTATTCCAGAAAAAACTGTCTCCGCCAGCGATCGTGATGTGCTGAAAAACCTCAGTGACCGCCTGAAAATGCTGGTGTTCGGACAGGACAAGGCTATCGAAGCGCTGTCTGAATCTATCAAGATGAGCCGTGCAGGATTGGGTCAGGAGCGTAAACCGGTCGGTTCCTTCCTGTTCGCCGGTCCTACCGGTGTCGGTAAGACGGAAGTAACGTTACAGCTGGCAAAAGCGCTGGATATTGAACTGCTGCGCTTTGATATGTCCGAATATATGGAACGTCATACGGTTAGCCGCTTGATTGGTGCGCCTCCCGGCTATGTGGGCTACGATCAGGGCGGCCTGCTGACGGATGCCGTGATTAAGCATCCTCATGCGGTATTGCTGCTGGATGAGATCGAAAGCGCACCCAGACGTCTTTAATCTGCTATTGCAGGTAATGGATAACGGTACGCTGACGGACAACAATGGCCGCAAAGCGGATTTCCGTAATGTGATTGTTGTCATGACCACCAACGCAGGTGTGCGAGAAACACAGCGTAAATCTATCGGTATCATCCATCAGGACAATAGTACGGACGCGATGGAAGAGATCAAAAGGTGTTTACGCCGGAGTTCCGCAACCGTCTGGATGGCATTATCTGGTTTAACCACCTGTCGACCGACGTTATTCAGCAGGTTGTCGATAAATTTATCGTGGAACTTCAGGCACAGTTGGATGCGAAAGGCGTCTCGCTGGAAGTGAGCGATGAAGCGCGTGACTGGCTGGCAGAGAAAGGTTACGACAAAGCGATGGGGCCCGACCGATGGCACGCGTGATGCAGGAAAGCCTCAAGAAACCGCTGGCTAACGAACTGCTGTTTGGTTCGCTGGTAGACGGTGGCTCTGTCACGGTAGAACTGGATAAAGAAACACAACAGCTGACTTACGGCTTCAAGAGCGCGCAGAAGCGGAAAGCGGAAAGCGTTAATTAATCGATATTGTATGCTGTTATCTAAGAGGGATGCTAAGGCATCCCTTTTTATCCCTTTACCAGACTATCTTCCCAAAAACAAAAGCCCTTGCCATGAAGGGAAGGGCTGGGGAGGGTGTCACATCCTCGTATATCGCTGTGATCAGCGACGGGCGAACCGGTTAACGGCTGCGGAAGACAATGCGGCCTTTACTCAGGTCGTACGGGGTTAACTCTACAGTGACTTTGTCACCCGTCAGGATGCGGATATAGTTTTTACGCATTTTACCGGAGATATGAGCGGTAACCACGTGCCCGTTTTCCAATTCAACGCGGAACATGGTGTTGGGCAGCGTATCAAGCACGGTGCCTTGCATTTCAATATTGTCTTCTTTGGCCATCGAATCCTCTAGGTCTAACTACCTTTATTTTTTAACCGCAAGATAATGCCGAAAAACCGCCATTATGTAAAGAAGCGTTCACGTTTGGGGCGTTATTTACCCGCTTTTCTCTGTCATAGTGTCGGTTCGGCGAGCTGTTGGGGTAGCCAGCAGCCGTCGTCGACGGCGAGATCCTGCCACTGAGAAAGCTGTTGCAGGAAGCGATCGCGAGGGATTTCACTCACGCCCAGCGACGCGGTATGGGCGTTTAACACCTGACAATCAATCAAATGACCGCCGTGGCGAATAAAATGTTGTTGAAACGCCAGCAGCGCGTATTTTGACGCATTATCCGTACGGCTGAACATTGACTCGCCGCAAAATAATCTTCCCTGCTCAATGCCATATAGCCCACCAACCAGTTTGTCATCCTGCCATACTTCGACAGAGTGTGCTTTGCCGGCCAAATGAAGCTGGCGATAGGCTGAGATAATGCCCGACGTAATCCAGGTACCGTCGCTGTGCTCATGGGCACAGGCGTGAATGACGTCATCAAACGCCTGATTCAGCGTGGCGTGAAACGTATGGCGCTTCAGAAACTTTTTCATACTGCGGCTGACATGAAGTTCATCAGGAAACAGTACCGCTCGCGGGTTCGGAGACCACCATAAAATAGGCTCATCGGGAGAGAACCAGGGGAAAATTCCCTGTCGGTAAGCCGCTTTTAACCGGGCAACGGAGAGATCGCCGCCAACGGCCAGCAGGCCGTTGGGGTCATCCAGTGCATGATTCGGGTCAGGAAACTGAAGTGATTGGGACGATAGCTGATATAGGCGCATGTTTTTCAAACGTTGTGTTTCAACCGAGTTTGCCTTAAACGTGTTGGCGGAATTGCCAATAACGACCTTTTTCTGCCATTAGCGCCTGATGGCTACCCTGTTCGATCACTTTGCCGTCGTCCAGAATACAGATGCGATCCATTGATTCTAAACCGTATAACCGGTGAGTGATGACGATGAGCGTCTTATCAGCACAGTGCTGGCGTAGCAGTTGCAGAATACGTTTTTCAGTCTCTGCATCCAACCCTTCAGTGGGTTCATCCAACAGAACGAGCGGTGCGTCGTGTAGCAATGCTCGTGCTAAAGCGATACGGCGCTGCTCACCGCCGGAGAGTTGGCGACCGCCTTCTCCTAACCAGGCATTCAGTCCTTC
Organism: Pectobacterium sp. PL152; assembly: GCA_021907015.1. Classification (GTDB taxonomy): domain Bacteria; phylum Pseudomonadota; class Gammaproteobacteria; order Enterobacterales; family Enterobacteriaceae; genus Pectobacterium. The sequence goes on from CP091064.1 coordinate 4,601,273, forward strand.
ATTTTCCAGCAATTTTTCTAACCCGACCTGCTGCAATACCTCGGCCAGTTTTTCGTCCCGAGCTGTCGGTGCGGCCAACAATAGGTTATCACGCAGCGTTGCGCTGAAAATATGCACGCGCTGTGGTACCACGCTCATCATGGTGCGGAGATCGTCTTCCCGCCAGTCAGCGAGGGGATGACCATTCAACGTAATATCCCCGTATTCACAATTCCATGCCCGAGTCAGCAATTGCAAGAGCGTCGATTTCCCGCATCCCGTACGCCCCAGCAGCGCCAGATGTTCGCCTGATTTAATGGAAGAGAAATGTTTTGCAGCACGGGCTGTGGCTGACCGGGGTAAGTGAACCCCACATGTGAGAGGTCGAGTGAGGCCTCGCGTGACGTTTCTGGGCCATGCTCAGGAAACGTGACGTCAACGGGCTGACGAATGATTTGATCGACCCGAGCAGCGGAGGCAATTACTTGCCCCATATGCTGAAACGCCACCGTGACGGGAGCCAACGCCTCGAAGGCAGCAAGCGAGGCAAACACGAACAGTGCAATCAACGCGCCGGGCTGTGGATTACCGCCAACCCCATCCGCCGCCAGCCACAGAATCAGGGTAACGGTCAGCCCGCTGCACAGAATCATGACCGCCTGAGACAGGCCGGTAAGATTGGCTTGCTGGCGTTGACGACGTAGCCAGTTAATTTCCACCAGCGCCAACTGCTGGCGGACGCGATCGAGTGCGCCGAAGACAGTGAGCTCCGCCTGACCTTGTAGCCAGGTCGTTAATTGGAGGCGGTATTGTGCCCGCAGCGCGGTCAAATCCTGCCCGATACCGTTTCCTGCCCGATAAAACAGAACCGGCAGACATAACAACAGCACCAGCATGATGGCACCAAGCGTTAACGCCAATGAGGCGTCAATAAAGCTTAGACCGTAACAGACGATAAGAATGACGGCGAATGCGCTGACGATAGGGGAAATCACGCGAAGATAGAGGTGGTCGAGCGTATCCACGTCCGCCACCAGCCGATTTAGTAGCTCAGCCTGACGAAATTGCGCCAGCCCACCCGGGGAGAGCGGCAGAATGCGAAAAGGTGAAAACACGTAAGCGCAGCAGAACGCGGAAGGTGGCATCGTGGCTGACGAGCCTTTCGAAATAGCGCCCAGCCGTGCGTGCAATCGCCGCACCCCGTACACCTGCGGCAGGCAACATATAGTTGAAGGTAAGTAGCCCGACGATTCCTGCCAATGCGGCCCCCGCCAGAAACCAGCCGGATAGGGCAAGCAGGCCAATGCTGGCAAGCAGCGTAGCAATAGCCAGCACAATGCCCAAACTTAAGCGCCAGATGTGTTGGCGGTAGAGTGCCAGAAACGGTTTTAATACCTGCATCGTTTTCTCTGAGCCATTACAGCGCCTCCTGTCGTTGTGCCAGCAGTGCCGCGAAGGGGCCTGTCTCGGCTCGGGTGTTTGATAGTCACCCTGTTGGACTAATCGGCCGCCGTCCATTACCCAAATCGCGTCATATTCGGTGATATCCGTGAGCTGGTGCGTGACCAGCAGCGTGGTCTGGTGGCGTGCGGCCTCGTTCAACGCCGTCATAACCAACTCTTCGCTATGGGCATCCAGACTGGCTGATGGTTCATCCAACAGCAATAAGTTGCAAGGATGGATCAGCGCACGGGCAACAGCGACGCGCTGTGCCTGCCCGACGGACAAGCGCGCAGCGCCGTCACCGATCGTGGTTTCCAGCCCTTGTGGAAGTTGCGGTAAGAATTCCTGCACATAGGCGCGCTCAATTGCTCGCTGTAACTCCACAATGCTGGCCTGCGGGTTGCCCAGCAGAATATTGCTGCGCAGCGTCTGCTCGGGTAAATGGGGATTTTGCCCAACCCAGCTCAGTTGCTTACGCCATGATTCAGGCGTTAGCGTGTTCAGCGCCTGACCGTTGACGGTTAATGAGCCGCGATAGGGCAGGAACCCCAGCAGGGCATTAAGCAGCGAGCTTTTTCCTGCGCCGCTGAGGCCGACCAGCGCGATACGCTCGCCTGCGCGAATATCGAACGTCAACGGTTGAGTTAGCGGCGTGCCGTTCGGTGCGAGGACAACCAGATCTTCCGCCCGAATGGCAATGGCGGTATCACTGCTGAATGTCTGGGTGCCAAAGCCTACCGTTTCACCTTCCTCGGCTAAAAGGTCACCAGCGATTCCGCTGCGCCGATAGCCTGAGCCTTGGCATGATAGAACGTGCCCAAATCGCGTAAAGGCTGAAAAACTCCGGTGCCAGAATCAGCACGAGAAAACCGGCGAAGAGTGTTACACCCACGCCGTAATGGCCGAAATCCAGTTCTCCGAGATAAGAGAAACCGAAATAGACGGCGACAACGGCGATTGAAATGGAAGCAAAAAACTCCAGTACGCCCGAGGAAAGAAATGCCATGCGTAGCACTTCCATCGTACGGCTACGAAAATCTTCGGACGCGTGGCGGATTTGTTCGGTTTCAGCCTTGCCGCGATGGAACAGGCGTAGTGTCTCCATACCGCGCAGGCGATCGAGGAAATGTCCGCTCAGGCGTGCCAACGCCAGAAAGTTACGTCGGTTGGCATCCGCTGCACCCATACCGACCAGCGCCATAAAAAGCGGAATGAGCGGGGCAGTCAGAAACAGAATCAAGCCAGCAGCCCAGTTAAGCGGGAAGATCGTGATTAAGATAAGCAACGGAATCAGCGCGGCAAGATACATCTGCGGCAGGTAGCGGGCGTAATAATCCTGCATATCATCAACCTGCTCAAGAATCATCGTTGCCCAACTGCCCGCAGGTTTGCCTTGTACCCAGGCAGGACCAAGCTGTTGTAATCGGTCTAGCACCAACTGACGAATTTGCTGGCGCACCGCCTGTCCGCACAGAAAACCGACGCGCTCGCGCAACACACTGTTGAGCGCTCGCAGAATGAATGTGGCGATCAGTAGAAGGAAGGGCGAGCAGGGATTCACGGGGAGCATGCTCGATGATCAAGGCATGAAGCAGCGTAGCTAATAGCCAGGCTTGTGCCACGATTAACGCGCCGCTCAGGAAATCAAGCAGCAGTGAAATCCGTAGCCAACGTTGCGCCAGCTTACTCTGCTGTTTCAGCCAGGCGGTCAGTTCTTGCTGTCTGGTTTTTTTCATCAGGCACCAGTTCGTTATATTGCAGAAATGGACTTAACAGAAAATAACTCTTATGTAACTGTTAGGTAACAAAATTATCTTCTATCATGCAGAATGACGCCATGTTACCGCGACAGGGGCGCGCTGCAAACGAAAAGGAGAAGGGAAATGGGGGAGGCGATCAATTTTTGTGTTGCGGAAGGCAAATCGGTAGGAAGAAAACGGAACGGCAGATGCCGCTCCGTTTCAGTGTCGTATTACTTATTGACGGTCAGTCCGTCCAGATAACGTTCAGCATCCAGTGCTGCCATACAGCCGGTACCTGCGGAGGTAATGGCCTGACGGTAGATGTGGTCCATGACGTCACCTGCAGCAAAGACACCAGGAATGCTGGTTTGCGTTGCATTGCCGTGAATGCCAGATTGCACTTTGATATAACCGTTTTCCAGTTCCAGTTGACCGCCGAACACGGCTGTATTCGGACTGTGACCGATAGCGATAAATACGCCAGCCAGCTCCAGTTCTTCCGCTGCATCGCTTTGCGTATCGCGGATACGAACACCGGTCACACCCATGTCATCACCCAGCACTTCGTCCAGCGTACGGTTGGTATGCAGGATGATGTTGCCGTTTTTAACTTTGTCCATCAGTCGGTCAATCAGAATCTTCTCTGAACGGAACGTCTCGCGGCGGTGGATTAAATGCACTTCTGCCGCGATGTTAGACAGATACAGTGCTTCTTCGACGGCAGTATTCCCGCCACCCACCACGGCAACTTTCTGATTACGGTAGAAGAACCCGTCACAGGTTGCACAGGCGGAAACGCCCTTGCCTTTAAATGCCTCTTCAGACGGCAGACCAAGGTAGCGAGCCGATGCGCCAGTGGCGATGATCAGCGCGTCACAGGTGTACTCGTCGCTATCACCGAATAAACGGAAGGGACGGTTCTGCAAATCAACACGTTCAATATGATCGAAGATCACTTCGGTATTGAACTTGGTTGCATGCGCGTGCATGCGTTCCATTAACAGTGGGCCTGTTAAATCATCGGCGTCGCCCGGCCAGTTTTCTACTTCGGTCGTGGTCGTCAACTGACCGCCTTTTTCCATACCGGTGATTAATACTGGCTGTAAGTTCGCCCGTGCAGCATAAACTGCGGCAGTATAGCCAGCGGGGCCTGAACCCAGAATCAATAACTTGTGATGTTTAACGGTACCCATGCTTTCCTCATTTCATGACGGTGGATAATGTCCATATGAACAGTTTCTACCACGGACAATGAGAATGATTGTAAGGAAATTACAGGAGTAAAAAAAGTATGCAGAAAAGTTGCTGGCTATTTGTTTAATCGTTAATGACGATGGTGTCGACAAATAGCTGAAAAATCAGCCACATTCATAAGTAAAATGATTGAAGTCACCTCGGCGAATGGCTCTGGCTTATCCAATCTGGCAGTTTCTTCTGATTTTCGTTGTTTTGCTTTGACAATCCGCTGTGCATTTGCGAAAACATCTGGGTAAGAGGAAATTTTTTGTATGTGAACAGTTAAAAGCTCGGCTTTTTATTCGTTTTTGCGCAGGTAGTAGGCCTTTGGGCCACGGATATGACGTGATGGTCTTTTTCGCGGGTGAGCAATACGTGGGGCGAGAACGAGAAGTTAATGACTTTTGATATACAAAATAGGCAGCGTGTCTTCTTTAAGGGTAGCTCTGATACATGAGGTCTATCGGGGTAAAGCGGGTGCAGGGAAAAGTGAAGAGAGACAATAATAATGGTAGACACTAAAAAACGGCCAGGAAAAGATCTCGATCGTATTGATCGTAACATCCTGAACGAATTGCAAAAAGATGGGCGTATTTCCAATGTCGAGCTGTCCAAACGTGTTGGGCTGTCGCCAACACCTTGTCTGGAACGTGTGCGTCGTCTGGAAAGACAGGGCTTCATTAACGGCTACACAGCGCTGCTAAACCCGCATTATCTGGATGCGTCACTGCTGGTTTTTGTTGAAATAACGCTAAACCGCGGCGCGCCTGATGTATTTGAACAGTTCAATGCTGCGGTGCAGAAGCTGGAAGAAATTCAGGAGTGTCATCTGGTTTCCGGTGACTTTGACTACCTGTTGAAAACGCGTGTGCCAGACATGTCTGCTTACCGTAAGCTCCTGGGTGAAACGCTACTGCGTTTGCCGGGCGTAAACGACACCCGTACTTACGTGGTGATGGAAGAAGTGAAGCAAAGCAACCGTCTGGTCATTAAGACGCGATAAACGTGTGGGTGCAAAACCCGATAAATTCAGCTACACTCCTGTGAATTTATACAGTCCCAGCGCCGGGTTTTCTCGGCGCTTTGTCATAAACCTTACAGGCCCCTGGAGAGACTCTTGAGCCAGGAATATACAGAAGATAAAGACGTTACCCTGAAAAAACTCAGTGGAACGCGTCGTTTGCTTGAAGCGATTTTAATCGTTGTGGCACTTTTTGCGGTTTATCTCAGTGTCGCACTACTCAGTTTCAGCCCCTCCGATCCCAGTTGGTCACAGACTGCATGGCACGAACCGATTCACAACCTTGGTGGTGTAGCAGGCGCATGGCTGGCGGATACGCTGTTCTTTATTTTTGGTGTACTGGCGTATGCCATTCCGCCGATCATGTTATCCCTGTGCTGGGCTGCCTTCCGTCAGCGTGATAACCACCAGTCTATCGACTACTTTACCTTTTCACTTCGCCTGATTGGGACATTGGCGCTGATCCTGACCTCGTGTGGTCTGGCTGCGTTGAATATTGACGATCTCTACTATTTTGCTTCCGGTGGTGTCTTGGGAAGCCTGTTGAGCAGCTCAATGATCCCGCGTTTCAACAGCATGGGTGCGACGCTGATTCTGCTGTGCGTGTGGGGAGCTGGGTTAACGCTGTTTACCGGCTGGTCATGGTTAACGATCGCTGAAAAAATTGGTGCCGGTGTCTTGGGCTGTCTGACATTTATGTCAAACCGTTCACGTCGCGATGAAGACTACCGCGAAGAAAATGACAGTGAAGAAGATGAACGCGATGTGCTTAACCTGCGCCACGATGACGTGTCGGACGAGGCGGTAACGCAACAGCGCGATGAGGATGATGTGCTGTTTTCTGCGCCTTCTGTGGCTGATGCTGCAAACGACATTGCGGCAGACAATAAGATGGAAGCGTCATCATCTTCCGCCGAAAACGCGTCGACTGCTACTCCACCGGCTTTCTCAGCAGAAATGCCTGCGGCAGGGGTAACATTCCCTGAACGGGTTGCGTCTGATTCGCCATTGTCTGATTCCGTGCCTGCTACTGTGCCACCTGTTGCCTCATCATCGGTTGATACGGCATCGTCGCTAAATCCGCCGCTGTATTCGTTTGAAATCCCTGAAACACCCGCAGCGATGCCAGAGATCGCAACGTCGCCTGAACTCCATAACAGTGCGTATACGCCTTACGGCAATAGTTACGGAGAGCGTGCGGTACCGCCAATCGTAACGGCACCGGTGGTTCAACCCTTTGCTGAACCGCCACAGCCTGCACGCGATACGGATTTCAACGCGAACAACACCTTTATGCCAGCGTTCAGCGCTGATGGGGATGACAACCCGCAGATTAAACGCGGTGTCGGGCCGGAGCTGCCGCGTCCTAATCCGGTGCGCATTCCTACTCGTCGCGAATTGGCGTCATACGGAATCAAACTGCCGTCACAGCGGCTGGCTGAAGAACAAGCAAGGCTGCAGGCGCAGAATGAGAGTGCGGAAACGGAATTGACGAATGATATCTATCAGGAAGAAACACCGGAGGATATTGCCCGTCAGGAAGCCGCTTTGCAGCAGGAATACCTGAATCAGCAGCGTCAACGTTACGGTGATGAATATCCGTTACAGGAAGAGGATGAAGACGCGCTTCTGCAAGCGCAGCTCGCCAGAGATTTCGCTGCACAGCAGCAGTCTCGCTATGATGCTAATGCGTTGCAGCACGATGAGGTCATTTCAACTCCGGCAGTATCGCCGGTGGTCAGTGAGCCCGTTCAGCCAGCTCCTGTGGTTGCGTATAACGATTTTTCATTCTCGCCGTTTAGCGCGGAGAATAATCGTGAGCCTGAGCCGCCTATGTACAGTGAACCGACGTATACGCAACCGTCTTATCGTGCCGAACCCGATCTTCCACCGATGCATGCTGGTGAGGATGACGACGACGCTGATGAGCGCCACCCGTTGATGTTTGGTCAGCCAGCGCAACCAACGTCAGCGCCTGTGGAGCCCGCGAAACAGGAAACAGTGGCAACACCAACGCATCATCCTGCAATGGATGGCCTGATTCATCCGTTCCTGATGCGCAATGAACAACCGCTACAGAAGCCGACTACGCCGCTGCCAACGTTGGATTTGCTGACTCCGCCGCCGGCCAGCGAAGCGCCTATTGATAATTTCGCGTTGGAACAGACGGCGCGATTAATTGAAGCGCGTCTGGCTGATTTCCGGGTAAAAGCGGATGTGGTCGATCATTCGCCAGGCCCGGTGATCACACGGTTTGAATTGGATCTGGCGCCGGGTGTTAAAGCGGCACGTATCTCGAATCTGTCGCGCGATTTGGCACGTTCACTGTCCGTTGTCGCGGTGCGTATTGTTGAGGTTATTCCCGGCCGACCTTACGTCGGGCTGGAGTTGCCTAATGCGCATCGCCAGACGGTTTATCTGCGAGAAGTGCTGGATTGCGATCAGTTCCGTGATAATCCATCGCCGCTGTCGATTGTGTTGGGTAAAGATATTGCAGGCGAGCCTGTCGTTGCCGATCTGGCAAAAATGCCGCACCTGCTGGTTGCCGGTACGACGGGGTCGGGTAAATCGGTTGGCGTCAACGCCATGATCATCAGTATGCTGTATAAAGCCACGCCGGAAGACGTGCGCTTTATCATGATCGACCCGAAAATGCTGGAGCTCTCGGTGTACGAAGGCATTCCGCATTTGTTGACGGAAGTTGTGACCGACATGAAGGATGCGGCAAATGCGTTGCGCTGGTGCGTCGGTGAAATGGAACGTCGCTATAAGCTGATGTCGGCGCTTGGCGTGCGTAATCTGGCCGGATACAACGAACGGGTGATGACGGCAAACGCGATGGGACGCCCAATCCCCGATCCGTTCTGGAAGCCGGGTGACAGTATGGATATGACGCCGCCAGTGCTGGAAAAACTGCCGTATATTGTGGTGATGGTCGATGAATTTGCTGACCTGATGATGGCGGTGGGTAAGAAAGTTGAAGAACTAATTGCCCGATTGGCGCAAAAAGCGCGTGCTGCGGGTATTCACCTGGTACTGGCAACGCAGCGTCCTTCCGTTGATGTTATCACCGGATTGATCAAAGCGAATATTCCGACGCGTATCGCGTTTACGGTGTCCAGCAAAATCGACTCACGGACTATCCTCGATCAAGGCGGTGCAGAATCGCTATTGGGGATGGGGGATATGCTGTATATGGCACCTAACTCCTCGATACCTGTCCGCGTTCATGGCGCTTTTGTCCGCGACGAGGAAGTGCACGCCGTCGTTCAGGACTGGAAAGCGCGTGGCCGACCTCAATATATCGATAATATCGTCAGCGGTGGCGATGATGCTGAAGGTGGAAGCCTCGGTCTTGATGGCGATGAAGAACTCGATCCGCTGTTCGATCAGGCGGTAGAGTTTGTGGTCGATAAGCGCCGTGCATCCATTTCCGGTGTACAGCGCCAGTTCCGAATCGGCTATAACCGCGCTGCGCGAATCGTTGAGCAAATGGAAGCGCAGGGCATCGTTAGCTCCCCTGGGCACAATGGCAACCGCGAGGTATTGGCTCCGCCATCCATGGAATAGCACGTTGTATTGATTGACCTCACTCCACTATAAGGGCTGCGCGTGCAGCCCTTATGCAAAGAAGCGTAAAAGCGGTGATAAGCAGATAATTCACCTATCACCGCCCGAGTGGGTTCAGATAACATAGCTATATAGGTAACGTGGATCTACAGATAACGTAGCTCGACAAATAACACCGATCCACAAATCACATCGGTCTCTTGCAAAGCATCTGACCTCAAGATGTGAAGGTTGTTATATCAGGAAATTCAAAGGATTATGCGTATGAAAAAGTGGTTAGCTATCAGTTGCCTGATTGCAGGTGTGACCTCAACCGCTGTCTATGCGGACGCGGCAAAAGATTTGCAGGGTCGTCTCAATAAAGTAAACAGTTTCCATGCAAATTTTAGCCAGAAAGTCACCAGCGCCGATGGCGCAGCCGTGCAGGAAGGGAAGGTGAACTGTGGTTGAAGCGCCTAACTTATTTAACTGGAAAACCACATCACCTGATGAAAGTACGCTGATTTCTGACGGAAAAACGCTCTGGTTCTACAATCCGTTTGTGGAGCAAGTCACGGCAACCTGGCTGAAGGATGCAACAGGAAATACACCGTTCATTCTGATTACGCGTAACGATGCCAGCGACTGGAGTAAATACGATGTGCGTCAGAAAGGCGATGACTTCGAGCTTACGCCGAAATCCGCGAGTGGCAATCTGAAACAGTTCGCGATTAATGTGACGATGAACGGCACAATCAAGCAGTTTACCGCGACGGAACAGGATGGGCAGCGAAGCACTTATGTGCTGAAGAACCAGCAAAATACCGCTGTTGATGCCGCGCAATTCACGTTCACACCGCCGAAAGGCGTCACGCTGGATGACCAGCGTCAGTGAGGCCAGAGTGAGCAACCTGTCCCTTGATTTTTCCCACAACGAATTCCAACCCCTGGCCGCGCGTATGCGGCCAGCGACGTTGGCGCAGTATATTGGCCAACAGCACCTGTTAGGTGCCGGTAAGCCTCTGCCACGGGCAATTGAGGCAGGGCAGTTGCACTCCATGATTCTCTGGGGGCCACCAGGAACGGGAAAACCACGCTGGCAGAATTGATTGGGCATTACGGGCAGGCCGATGTAGAACGCATTTCTGCCGTGACGTCCGGCATTAAAGAAATTCGTGAAGCGATTGAACGTGCCCGCCAAAACCGCAATGCCGGGCGTCGTACCATTTGTTTGTCGATGAAGTCCATCGTTTCAACAAAAGCCAGCAGGATGCGTTTTTGCCACATATCGAAGATGGAACGATCACCTTCATTGGGGCAACAACGGAAAATCCCTCTTTTGAGCTTAATTCCGCGTTGCTATCTCGTGCCCGGGTCTATTTGCTGAAAGCGCTGACGGCAGAAGATATCGAACAGGTATTGCAGCAGGCGATGAGTGACAGCGAGCGGGGATACGGCGGACAGAATATTGTCCTGCCTGCCGACACCGCGCGGATGCTGGCTGAATTGGTCAATGGGGATGCCAGACGTGCGCTGAATAGTCTGGAAATGATGGCAGATATGGCGGAAATTGACGCGCAAGGCATGCGAGTCCTGACGCCGGCGCTCCTCAACGAAATTGCTGGCGAGCGTAGTGCCCGCTTTGATAATAAAGGCGATCGCTATTACGACCTGATTTCGGCGCTGCATAAATCGGTAAGAGGCTCTGCGCCGGATGCGGCGCTTTATTGGTACGCCAGAATTATCACCGCCGGTGGCGATCCGCTGTATGTTGCCCGACGATTGCTGGCGATTGCGTCGGAAGACGTCGGCAATGCTGACCCGCGAGCGATGCAGGTGGCGATCTCCGCCTGGGATTGCTTCACTCGCGTTGGACCTGCGGAAGGAGAGCGTGCCATCGCTCAGGCGATAGTTTATCTGGCCTGTGCCCCCAAAAGTAACGCTGTATATAGCGCGTTCAAAGCGGCGATGCAGGATGCGCGCGAGAAGCCAGACTATGATGTTCCCGAGCACTTACGCAACGCACCGACCCGATTGATGAAAGAAATGGGGCTCGGAGCAGAGTATCGGTACGCACACAATGAACCCAATGCCTATGCAGCCGGCGAGATCTACTTTCCACAGGAAATGGCGGATACGCACTATTACACGCCGACTTCGCGCGGCCTTGAGGGCAAAATTGGTGAAAAGCTCGCCTGGCTTGCCGCTCAGGATCAAAATAGCCCGACAAAACGCTACCGTTGAACTAAGCGTTGCGGTAAGGTTATTGCGGTATTTTCTGAAACCGGCCGCGTAGCGCGCCGTGTACGCCATCATTTCATTTGATAATCATAAGCACAGGATTAGCATGCTCGATCCCAATTTACTGCGTAATGAGCCAGACGCAGTCGCCGAAAAGTTACTGGCTCGCAGAGGCTTTAAGCTGGATGTTGAGACCCTGCGTAAGCAGGAAGAACGTCGTAAAGTATTGCAGGTAGAAACTGAAAACCTGCAGGCAGAGCGTAACTCCCGATCGAAAGAGATTGGTGCAGCGAAAGCACGCGGTGAAGATATCGAGCCTTTGCGTCGTGAAGTTAACACATTAGGCGAAAAACTGGATGCCGCGAAAGCCGAGCTGGATCAGTTGCAGAATGAAATTCGCGATCTGGCGTTAACCATTCCAAACCTGCCGGACGACTCCGTACCGCTTGGTAAGGATGATACAGAGAACCAGGAAGTGGCTCGCTGGGGTGAGCCGCGCAAATATGATTTCCCTGTGCGCGATCATGTTGAACTCGGCGAGATGGCTGCCGGACTGGATTTTGCCGCTGCGGTGAAATTAACGGGTGCGCGTTTTGTCGTGATGAAAGGACAAATTGCCCGTCTGCATCGTGCGCTTGCCCAGTTCATGCTGGATTTGCATACGCAACAGCATGGCTATCAGGAAGCCTATGTGCCTTATCTGGTTAACCACGCCACGTTATACGGAACTGGTCAGTTGCCTAAATTTGGTGAAGATCTGTTCCATACCCGACCGTTGAGTGAAGAAGCGGAAAGCAGCAACTATGCGCTGATTCCGACGGCGGAAGTTCCGTTGACCAATCTGGTGCGTGACGAGATTCTTGATGAAGAATCCTTGCCGTTGAAGATGACCGCTCACACGCCTTGCTTCCGTTCTGAAGCGGGTTCGTATGGTCGCGATACGCGTGGGTTGATTCGTATGCACCAGTTTGACAAGGTTGAACTGGTACAAATCGTCCGCCCTGAAGATTCTATGCAGGCGCTGGAAGAATTGACGACCCACGCCGAAACGGTACTGCAACTGCTGAAATTACCGTATCGTAAAGTCTTGCTGTGCACAGGCGATATGGGCTTTGGCTCCACCAAAACTTACGATCTGGAAGTCTGGCTGCCGGCGCAAGATACGTACCGTGAAATCTCCTCTTGCTCAAACATGTGGGATTTCCAGGCGCGTCGTATGCAGGCTCGCTGCCGTAGCAAGTCCGACAAGAAGACCCGTCTGGTTCACACGTTGAACGGTTCTGGTCTGGCAGTTGGTCGTACACTGGTAGCTGTTCTGGAAAACTACCAGCAGGCCGATGGCCGTATTGAAATTCCTGAAGTGCTGCGTCCATATATGGGCGGGCTGGAGTTTATTGGTTAATCGCCAGTGACTTGAAAAAAAGCGCCCGTTTAAAGGCGCTTTTTTACGCCCCTATTCGGTAATATTTTTCATCGTAAAAATAGCTTCTCTGCCTTAAACAACCCGCTCGACTTAATTTTAAAGCTTAAAATGATGTAAAATCAGTTGAGTAGCTTCTTTCCGTTTTCAAGCGTGGCGGTCTTCCTGTGGACGTTGATGAATTCTTTCAATTCATAATTTGAGAAAGGACTTTTAGCACTTTTTGCCCGGATTGACTTTTATATACGCAGTGGCATGATGCGCTCACTCTTCTCTGGTTGTTTGGTTATCCACTTCGCTATGTCTGCTTATTCCCGCCCAGTGCTGCTATTGCTCTGCGGACTTTTGCTGCTGACAGTGTGTATCGCGGTATTAAATACGTTGGTACCACTTTGGCTGAGTTATCAATCGCTTCCCGTCTGGCAGGTTGGCCTCGTTGGCTCATCCTATTTCGGTGGCAATCTGGTTGGAACGCTAGTGGCCGGTAAATTAATCAAGCTTTATGGGTTTAACCGTAGCTATTATTTTGCCGCTTTATTATTTGGCATTGCGATTGCTGGTCTCGGTATTTCTACGGATATTGGCAGTTGGCTATTCTGGCGCTTTCTTGCTGGGATCGGCTGTGCATTAATCTGGGTCGTGGTTGAAAGCGCCTTGTTGTGTAGCGGAACGCCGACGCAACGAGGGCAACTGCTGGCTGCGTATATGATTGCCTATTACCTCGGTAGCGTGATTGGACAGCTCCTGCTTGGCGTATTGCCGACAGCATTGCTGAACGTGCTGCCGTGGATGGTCGCGCTGGTTATTTTGGCCGTATTGCCCCTACTGTTTACTCGTCTTCCTACGCCGCCAGAACAGCAAGAAAAGTCTGTTAGCCTGTGGAAAATGCTGACGTATCGCAGTGCGCGTTTAGGCGTACATGGCTGTATTATTTCCGGCGCAATTTTAGGATCGCTGTATGGCCTGATGCCGCTGTATCTCTCTCATCAGGGAATGAATGATGCGCAGGTTGGATACTGGATGGCGCTGCTGATTAGCTCTGGGATTATCGGTCAATGGCCTATTGGACGTATGGCCGATCGATATGGGCGGCTATTAGTTCTGCGGGTATTGGTCTTTGTTGTCATTATTGGCTGTATTGCCATGTTAAGCCTCAGTCACTATGCCATGGCGCCGTCGCTGTTCCTGCTGGGATGCGCAGGGTTTACGCTGTATCCCGTTGCCATGTCGTGGGCATGTGAAAAAGTACGCCCTGATGAGCTGGTCGCGATGAATCAGGCCTTGCTCCTCAGCTACACGCTTGGCAGTCTTTGCGGGCCAAGCGTTGCTGCGGTATTGATGCAAAGCTACTCCGATCGCTTGCTGTTTGTACTGATTGCCGCTGTTGCCATGATCTACCTGATGATGTTGCTCAGAAAAGCCGATCATCATCCAACGCCGTTAGCTGCTGCTTGAGCTAGCAACATCGAGGCTGGCCAGCGAGCTTTGTCCTGCTTCGACCATGTTATTCCACAGCGCTTCAGCTACCGGGCTAAGGCGCTGTTTTGCGTTTCTCACCAGATAAAATATGCTGGTTAGCCCGAGTTTTTCCGGTGAAATTGCTGTAAGTTGCCCGTTTGCAACCCACTTAGCGGCATAATGGTCAGGAAGGAAACCAACATGTGTGCCTGCTAATAAGAGCAATAAACTGCCTTCTACATTCCATGCAGTATTTTGCAAACCTTTCTTTGCTACAGGGCCTAACTGCTTACTAATCTCGTGCAATGCGTGGCCGCCAATTAGCAACCTGTTCGGGTTCAGCGTTCCATCACGCCATTCCTTTTCTATTCTTGCCGCATTTTCCGATGTGGAATAAAAATAACTTTTCTCGACAAAAGCGGGCTGAAAATAGATATCTGTTGGAACATCATCCGGCAAGACGCTCAGAATAATGTCAATATGCCCGTTTTTTAAACGCTCCATCAGCGGTGTGTAATCACCGATCTCCAGCTCAACAGCAACGTCTGGGCTTTGAGAGTACAGCTTTCCAATCGCGTTCGAGATAACTTTAGCAGGATGAGTGACGGTGTTATCCAAACAGCCAATGCGAGCTTCGCCAATGAGTTGATGTTTGATCCGTGCTAATCGATTTGCGAAGTCGTCCAACGTGGCGATAACAGATTTGGCTTCCTGGTACACAACCTCGCCTTCTGTTGTAAGAGCGAACCCTCCACGTCCACGTTCGCACAGGACGAGTCCGAGCGTATCCTCAAGGCGAGACAGGTAGTGGCTCAGCACGGGTTGGCTTAAGCCTGTTGCGGTCTGGGCGTTAGTAATTCCTTGTTTTTCAACGATTTTACAAAAAAGTTTTAACCAGCGGATCTCCAGTTTATCTAAGCGCATAGCATTTCCTTCGCATACATTACATATCTGAATGTTAACATCAAAATATATCTGTATTAATCGATATGAAACCCATTTATCTTGTTGTCACGCCACATCATTGATGTGGTTGCCACAAAAGCGTGGTTTTATGCGTCACATCAGGGCCTCTCATAAGCACAATGGTGTTGTTAGCTTGCTGACGGCACCATTGTTCTATACGCCGTCAGGCAACCTCTATAAAATATCACAACGATACAATAATTATTTGCTGCTTATTTAATGGAGGAAATATGTCTCAAGGGAACGCTGTACCTGAAAAAGAACAACAGGAACGGCAAATCTATGATTATGAATATGAGCGAGTCCCCGCTGAAGCCAGAAAAAGCTGGTATGTTATCGCTTTAATATGGCTGGCAATGGGAATTGACATCTCAGGTCTATTTCTCGGTGCTTTCTTAAGCGGCGGTCTTCCTTTTTCCCAGGCGGTTAGCGCCACACTTATTGGTTCTGCCTTTTTAGGGGTGTTGGCAGCACTATGTGCTAACGTCGGTTATGGCTGTGGGCTATCAACAACGCTACTGAGTATTTCCGTTTTGGGCGTCTTGGTGGAAAGATTATCGGTATTTTCTCTGCCGTATCATTGATTGGCTGGTTTGCTTTTCAACTCGATTTTTTGGTGTGATGCTGCAAAAGCACTCCTCCATTATCAATTTGAACCCGGTCGTTTTCTTATTTTAGTTTTCGGCATGGTGCTGATGACCTCTACCGCTATCTGGGGGTCAGGGCATTGGGTAAACTGAGCGTATTCAGTGTTCCACTTATGCTGATATTGATAATTACAGGTCTGGTTTTAGCGGCGAATACTCACCCTGAAATACCCCTCCCAATAATTAAAGCGCCAATTAGTATGGGAAGCGCTATCTCTTATGTCGTTTCCATCTGGATAGTCTCTGCCGTGATGTCACCGGATATTGCCCGCTATGCTAAAACCCGTAAAGATGCGCTTCTCGGTGCGGGATTAGGGTTCTTTTTGGGAAATAGCTCAACAATATTAGTGGCACTCATTCTGACTCATCTGGTCGGTACAGAAGATTTAGTTGAGGTATTTTTCAGTATTGGTTTAGGCATGTCTGCTATTGTGGTGCTTATTTTTGCCCAGTGGACAACAAATAGCACTAATCTTGTTTCTGCATCGCTGGGGCTGTCTGTTGTTATTCGAGCGCTATCGCGACCGGTATTGGTTGTACTAATGGCTATTGCCGGGCTGTTGTTAGCTTACAACGGTATGATTAATAACTTTACTCAATTCTTGTCACTGCTCGGTGTACTGATTTCTCCTATCGCGGGTGTTTATCTCGTCGAATATTATTTTATTAAGTCTTCACGTTTGCAGAAAAGTGTATCAGAGGCTTCATTCTTGAATGTGGCGGCGGCTATATCCTGGTCACTTGGTAGTATTGTGAGCCTGTTAACCTCCCAGATTTTTTTGATTTATTTACGATAAGCTCGATCTCTGCCCTGGATGGCGTAATTGTGAGTATGGCGGTTTATATCGGCATACATAAAATTTTCCCTCAATTGGCAGATTAAACGTGTTACGCAGATAACATGAGATCTTGGGTAGAGTATGTCTCGTTATATTAATGCACAAACAATTGATGATATAGCACTAGGGGCCGCTGTTCTCGGTACAGGGGCGGCGGCGACCCGTATGTAGGTTCTTTGATGGCAAAGCATGCATTAAAAATGCCGCCCAAGTGCCTGTACTCGGTTTAGATGAAATTAAAGATGATGACGTATTTGTGCCGTGCAGTATGATTGGCGCAACGACGGTAGTTGTTGAAAAAATCATGTCAGCAAGCCAGTTCGTTCGGGCATTTGACGCGATGGAAAAGGCGCTTGAACGATCTATTGCGGCGACATTCCCCATCGAAGTTGGTGGTATCAACTCACTCATGCCGTTTGTCGTTGCGGCAGCAAAAGGTCTACCTGTTGTTGATTGTGATGCGATGGGGAGAGCGTTCCCCGAAGCGCAGATGGTGACCTTTTTCTTGATGGCTTACCCTCGGCGCCAAATACGTTAGCAGATGAAAAGGGAAACACGGTTACCTTAAATCCTATTGATGGCGTATGGTCTGAACGTTTGGCTAGGATAATTTCGGAGCAAATGGGGGCTGCATGCGCCATGTGCGATTATCCATTGCGCGGTAGCCAGCTTAAGCGCAGTGCCATCAAAGGGACGCTTACCCTAGCGAAGAATATCGGAAAAACGCTGCGAGAGGCTCATCAGTCGGGCAGCCATCCGGTACAGTCTCTGCTTACCGTGCTGAATATATCGTTGCATCAGGAAAAATTGTTGATGTAGCACGGCGTACAACTGGCGGTTTTGCGCGGGGCAAAGTGGTGTTGGATGGCATGGGGAATGACAAGGGTGAGTCGTTTACGGTGCTTTTCCAGAATGAGCTATTGCTTGCTTATCGCTCGTCACAGGTGACAGATCCTACGCAGGATAATCTGCTGGCTGTTGTGCCTGATTTAATCTCCATAGTAGACAGTGAAACCGGACGTCCGATCATTACGGAACATTTACGTTATGGGCAGCGAGTCGATGTCATTGCCTATCCGTGCAATGACAAGTGGCGAACGCCAAAAGGGATTGACGTTGCGGGACCGGAGTATTTCGGTTATCCGGTGCAGTATGTGCCGATAGAACAGCTTGCAAATCGCTGAGGCTTTCCCGATGTTACATAAAAATGATTACCGACTCGGGATTGATGTCGGCGGCACCAACACGGATGCGGCAATTTTAGATGCGGACCTGCGCTGTATTGCGACGGCCAAATTTCCTACCAGCCTGGATATTTATAGCGGCATCGAACGGGTGATTGCTGAAGTATTGGCGCAGTCAGGCATCGAGCCGCAGCATATTCGCTATGCGATGTTGGGGACAACACAATGCACCAACGCGATTGTTGAGCGGAAAGGGCTGGATCGCGTTGGATTATTGCGCCTGAGCCTGCCAAGCAGCGATAGCGTTCCGCCACTATTTGGTTGGGATGACGAGTGGCAAACGACATTAGGCGAGCATTTCTACCAAATTCATGGCGGCTATGAATTTGATGGCCGAGAGATTCATTCCGTACTGCAGGATGAAGTATTAGCAGCTTGTGACAGGATGCGCGGTCATGTGGATAGCGTGGCAATTTGTGGCGTATTCTCTCCCGTCAATAATAAGCAGGAACTGCAGGTTGCCCAGTGGGTGAATGCTGCATTGCCTGACGTTTCCGTATCGTTGTCCCACCGGATAGGCAGCACCGGACTACTGGAAAGGGAAAACGCAACGATCCTGAATGCGTCGTTGCAAAGCACGGCAAACCGGTTTGTTAGCGGCTTTACGCAAGCGCTAATCCGACATGGTATTAAGGCTACGCCGTTCTTCGGACAAAACGACGGCACATTGATGTCCGAAAGTATGGTGAAGCAATATCCCATTCTGACGATGGCCTGTGGGCCTACGAACTCGATTCGCGGAGCATGCCACCTTTCCGGGCTGGATAATGCACTGATTATTGATGTCGGTGGCACGACGACAGATATTGGCGTGTTGGTGAATGGCTTCCCGCGTGAGTCGGCTATCGCTGTTGAAGTGGGCGATGTGCGAACGAATTTCAGAATGCCGGATATTATTTCTATCGGCATTGGCGGGGGAACCTGTGTGCGGCAGTCTCCGGATGGGAAACTCACGCTTGGCCCTGACAGCGTCGGTTATCGCCTTCTTGAGCAGGGTGTCAGCTTTGGCGGCGAGACGTTAACGCTCAGCGATATCATGCTGCAACTCCATTGCGAGCGATGGACATCCGATCTTCCTCACCCGCTTCCTGAGTTGGATAACGTATTTTGCCAGCAGGCTTATCGTCAGATGATTGATAAAGTGGAAAGTGCTATCGATCGGATCAAATCGTCCAGTGCGGCTATTCCCGCTGTGCTTGTTGGTGGTGGCAGTATTTTACTGCCTGACGTTTTATCGGGTATCAGCCAGGTCATGCGCCCGCTGCATTTTGATGCGGCAAATGCGGTAGGTGTAGCCTTAGGAAAGGTTGGCGCACAGATTGAACGCGTAGTGAAAATGCCGGATAACGATCGTGAGAAGATAAAAAGCGAGCTGCAGCAACAAACGGTTTGTCTTGCAGAAGAAACGGGAGCGATGCCGGGCAGCGTTGAAATCATCGACTATCAGGAGATTCCGTTGGCATATTTGCCGGGGAATGCGGTACAGGTGAAAATCAAGGCAGCAGGAAATCTGGCTTAGCGCTGCGCTTAACGGTGTCAGGATATCTCTTCGCTACAATGAAAATAGCGCGCCATGAGCGCGCTATTTCTTCAGAAACTATCAAAGATCAGTACATGACCTTGTGACCGTAGCTTTCAAGAATCGATTTAATACGATCCATGGTATCGGCCTTCGGTGGCTTAACACCGTCTAACTTGTACTCTTCACCCATCGCTATCCACTTGTGCTTGCCAAGTTCATGGTAGGGGAGAAGCTCAATTTTCTCGATGTTCGTCATATCCTTGGTGAACTCACCCAACTTGTGTGCGGACGCATCATCATCAGACCAGCCGGGGACGACCACATAACGTATCCAGGTACGCTGGTTGCGCTTTGCCAGGTAACGTGCGAAATCCAGAGTTCGGTGGTTCGATACGCCAACTAAATTCTGGTGTATGTCGTCGTTCATTTGTTTCAGATCGAGCATCACTAAATCGCTGACGTCCAATAGCTCGTCAATGACGGGGTCATAGCGGCGTACAAACCCGTTGGTATCCAGACAGGTGTTGATGCCTTCTGCCTTGCACGCGCGGAACCAGTCGCGCACAAATTCGGCCTGAAGGATAGCCTCGCCGCCGGATGCCGTTACGCCGCCGCCGGACGCATTCATAAAGTGGCGGTAGGTCACGACTTCTTTCATGAGTTCTTCCACCGTCACTTCCTTGCCGCCGTGCGTATCCCAGGTATCACGGTTATGGCAATACAGGCAGCGCATCAGGCAACCCTGGAAGAAGATGATGAAACGGATGCCTGGGCCATCGACGGTGCCGCAGGATTCAAAGGAGTGGATGCGACCGATTACTGACATTGCGAGGTTTTCTCCAAATTTGACCGAACAATAGCGGTCTTTATGAGCGCAGTCATAAGAAAGCAGGTGTTAATCTGGCAGAGATTGCTGACAGAAAAACACCGTAGGACAGATGCTGCGTCGAATCTGTTTTGCGAGCCATCCACATGGTGAGAGCAATATAGCGGGCTGGCAAAACAGGCTAACAACCTGAACGACAATCGGGGGTGAGAAAAAGGCCCCACTGATGTGGAGCCTTTATTTTACGCCTTTTCAGACAGTCATGGAAATTACATTGACTGAGTGAAAGTACGGGTGATGACGTCTTGCTGCTGTTCTTTCGTCAGTGAGTTGAAACGCACTGCGTAGCCAGATACACGGATAGTCAGCTGCGGATATTTCTCTGGGTTTTCCATCGCATCAAGCAGCATTTCACGGTTCATGACGTTGACGTTCAGGTGCTGACCGCCCTCGATGCTGGCTTCGTGGTGGAAATAACCATCCATCAGGCCGGCAAGGTTAGCTTTACGCACGTTGTCATCTTTACCTAACGCGTTAGGTACGATGGAGAAGGTATAAGAAATACCATCTTTCGCGTAAGCAAACGGCAGTTTAGCAACGGAAGTCAGAGAAGCCACAGCACCTTTCTGGTCACGACCGTGCATTGGGTTCGCACCTGGTCCGAATGGCGCGCCTGCGCGGCGACCGTCTGGGGTATTACCGGTTTTCTTACCATATACCACGTTGGAGGTGATGGTCAGAACAGACTGGGTTGGTGTTGCACCACGGTAGGTATTCAGTTTCTGAATTTTCTTCATGAAACGTTCAACCAGGTCACAAGCCAGTTCATCTACGCGAGCATCGTTGTTACCGAACTGCGGATATTCGCCTTCGATATCAAAGTCGATAGCCAGACCATCTTCATCACGAATCGGTTTAACTTTGGCATATTTGATGGCAGACAGGGAGTCAGCAGCAACAGACAGACCCGCGATACCACACGCCATAGTACGGAACACGTCACGGTCATGTAGTGCCATCAGCGACGCTTCGTAGCTGTACTTATCGTGCATGTAGTGAATGATGTTCAGAGAGGTGACGTATTGTTTCGCCAGCCAATCCATGAAGTGATCCATACGATCCATCACTTCGTCGAAGTCCAGAACATCGCCTTTGATCGGTTCTGATTTCGGACCAACCTGCATTTTCAGTTTTTCATCCACGCCGCCGTTAATCGCGTACAGCATGGTTTTCGCCAGGTTTGCACGGGCACCGAAGAACTGCATTTGCTTACCGACGATCATTGGGCTTACGCAACAGGCAATCGCGTAGTCATCGTTGTTAAAGTCAGGACGCATCAGATCGTCATTCTCGTATTGCAGAGAAGAGGTATCGATGGAGACTTTAGCGGCATAGTTTTTGAAGTTCTGTGGCAGTTTTTCAGACCACAGGATGGTCATGTTCGGCTCTGGAGACGGCCCCATGGTGTACAGGGTGTTCAGGAAGCGGAAGCTGGTTTTACTTACCAGCGTACGGCCATCCAGACCCATACCAGCCAGAGATTCGGTTGCCCAGATTGGGTCACCAGAGAACAGCTCATCATACTCAGGAGTACGCAGGAAACGCACCATACGCAGTTTCATGACCAGGTGGTCAATCATTTCCTGAGCTTCTTCTTCGGTGATTTTGCCGGCTTTCAGATCGCGCTCAAGGTAGATATCCAGGAAGGTGGACACACGTCCGAAGGACATGGCTGCACCATTCTGTGATTTCACCGCAGCCAGGTAGCCGAAGTAAGTCCACTGAACCGCTTCCTGAGCCGTTGTCGCTGGGCCAGAAATATCACAGCCATATTTAGCGGCCATTTCTTTAATTTGGCTCAGGGCATGGTGCTGATCGGCAATTTCTTCACGCAGACGGATTGTTGCTTCCAGATCTTCGCCGTTTTCCAGTTTGGATTGCAGAGAAGTGAACTGAGCAAACTTGTCTTTCATCAGGTAGTCGATACCGTACAGCGCAACGCGACGGTAGTCACCGATGATACGGCCACGGCCGTAGGCATCTGGCAGACCAGTCAGAACGCCTGATTTACGACAACGCAGGATATCTGGGGTGTAAACATCAAACACGCCCTGGTTATGCGTTTTGCGGTATTCGGTGAAGATTTTTTTCAGTTGAGGATCCAGTTCACGGCCGTAAACTTTGCATGAACCTTCAACCATTTTGATGCCGCCGAACGGAATTAACGCACGTTTCAGCGGAGCGTCAGTCTGCAGACCAACGATTTTTTCCAGACCTTTGTTGATGTATCCCGCGTCGTGAGACGTGATAGTTGCGGCAACATTGGTATCAAAATCAACAGGGGCGTGAGTGCGGTTTTCCTGCTTGATGCCTTCCATGACGCTGTCCCACAGGGCAGAAGTCGCTTTGGTTGCACCAGCCAGGAAAGACTCATCACCTTCATACGGTGTGTAGTTTTTCTGGATAAAGTCACGAACATTGACGTTATCCTGCCATTCACCTTTGCTAAAGCCTTGCCATGCATTGGCCAATTTTTCATTCAGCTCGGTCATTTTACACCTACCTTTGATATGGATTTCTTAAAACCCGACGTTGCGGCCGATTGCACCTTAGTGGTGCTTGTCTCCACCGCGCAAATAAATTACCCAATATGTTAAACCGACCATTACGCCGCCGCCGATGATGTTCCCCAGAGTGACGGGAATCAGGTTATCGGTGATGAAGTGGCTAACGGTTAAATGTTCAAACTGAGACGGTGCCATACCGATGGCATTCCAGAATTCCGGCGTCGCAAAATTCTTGATAACGATGCCCATAGGAATCATGAACATGTTGGCGATGCTGTGCTCAAAGCCGCTGGAAACAAACATGGCGACAGGCAGAATCATGGCAAACATTTTGTCTGTAAGCGTACGGCCAGAATAGCTCATCCACACGGCCAGACAGACGAGCAGGTTGGCCAGAATCCCCAGACACAGTGCTTCAACAAACGTATGTTCCAGTTTGTGTTCTGCCGTTTGCAGGACATTGAGTCCCCACGCGCCGTTTGCGACCATGTGCTCTCCCGAGAACCAGATAAGCCCAACGAAGAAAAGCGCGCCAATCAGGTTGCCGACATAGACATTTGCCCAGTTATAGGCTAGTTGCTTCCAGGTAATACGTCCACTGGCTTTGGCTATCACGATGAGAACGGTTGAGGTAAACAAGTCTGCACCGCAGACGACAACCAACATGAGGCCAAGGGAGAAACAGATACCACCGATCAACTTTGCGATACCGAAAGGAATCGTCGCGGTTCCCGTAGTGGCAGTAATATAAAAGACGAAGGCGATCGAAATAAATACACCCGCGGTTATCGCCAAATAAAACGTCGTACACGGTTGTTTGGTAGCTTTATAAACTCCGGCGTCTTCAGCAACTTTTGCCATTGCAGCCGGGAGTAATAGAGTAAAGGGGTTGTCAGCTTTCACACTAACTCTCTCTTAAAAATTATCAGCATTGAGATACTAACAAAGCAGTATACGGTAAAATTTGACGTGGATCATATTGCAAGAAATTAACAAGGTGGTGAGGAGGGTTGGATACCGTATTTTTCTGGTTAAGTATTTGAATTTTATTATAAAAAAATATTTTAAATTTTGCAAAAGAGTTGAATTGGATACGTTAAACCTACCGATTTAGCGTTAATAAAAATCATGTTTTGTAGAATTTCAGTACCACCTTGTCGACGTAATTTAATTAAAAATTCACCATTCAATAACAATGTTCTGATTATGCATTACGAATAATAAATATGACTCTGTGGATAATAAAAATAGCCCTTTAAAATAAAGGGCTATTTAGGGTGGACAGAGGCAGATTGCTATTTGCCATAGCGCGTATTCATCAATATAAGACGCGCTGGTTGCCTCAGTCAGACATTATTTTGCCTGCCAGTAACGACGTTTAGCCTGTTGCAGTTTCTCATAGGCCGCCAACAGGGACTGGTGTGCAGGTAACGTGGTGAAGGTATCATCCACGGCAAACAAGCCGTAGAAGCAGGCTTCGCCAGCTACGGCGGCGCTGGCGGCATCGACCGTTTCACTGCCGTACATTTTGGTAAAGGCGTCGTAATATTCTGCCGGGTCGCGCTCAGGTTCCTGTGCCAGTAACAGCAGGGTCTGAAGGCAACGGTAATAATTGCTGCGCTGCGCCGTAAAGACGGAGTCGTTGAAGTCCTGCGTCCACTCTGTCCAGCTTAGCGCCTGATCCAGATCGCCGCCGGCCAGTGCCAGCATCGCTTTCAATTCGCCAACGCGCAGAGTAAACCAGCCATTATCTTTACCGGTGGCAATGCCGAGCAGTTCGCGTACGCGGGTGAAGTCATCCAGCCCTTCATCATCCAGCTGTTGCAACAGCGCCAGATAGTCTTCTTTTTCCCACTTGCTATCAGGCAGCGCCAGCAGCGTGTCACGCAGGTGAGCGCCCATGCTGTTATTGGCCAATAACAGATCGTCAGCAGGGTAGATGTCTGACATTCCCGGCACAATGATGCGGCAGGCGTAAACAGACAGATGCTCATAGTCGGCAATATAAACTTCTTTATCTTCCTGTTTGAAGATCGCCATCAGCGTGGCGAATTCTTCCTCTGTCGACCCTTTAAAGCTCCAGTCGGCAAATTCATAATCCGCTTCTTTCTTGAACATATCCCAGGAGATCAGACCGCTGGAATCGATAAAGTGGGTTTCCAGATTGGCGTGTTCGGCCACTTCTTCATCATCAAACGTCGGTGGGGTGAAGACGTCCAGATCTTTCAGACCGCGACCTTGCAGCAGTTCGGTGACAGTACGCTCCAGCGCTACGCCGAAATCAGGGTGCGCGCCGAAGGAGGCAAAGCAGGTGCCGTTAGCCGGGTTAAACAGGACTACGCAGATAACCGGGTATTTCCCGCCTAGTGAGGCATCGTAAGAGAAAATCGGGAAGCCTTCTTTTTCCAGCGTCGCAATCGCTTCGACCACGCCAGGGTAGCGATTCAGCACCGCTTGCGGGATTTCCGGCAAGCTGATGGACTCGGCAATGATGCGGTTTTTGATGCTACGTTCGAACACTTCAGACAGCCCCTGAACGCGGGCTTCGTTGGCTGTGTTCCCAGCGGACATCCCGTTAGAAACGTACAGATTACCGATGATATTCATCGGGATATAAACGGTTTGCTGATCGGATTGACGGGTAAACGGCAGTGCGCAAATGCCTCTGTCGGCATTGCCAGATTGCAGATCGATAAGATCGCTAGCGCTCAGTTCTTGCTCAGGATCGTAAAACTTGTGCAGGCGGGCATCCAGAATGCCTTCCGGTAATGCATCATTTTCCGGGATCGGGAACCATTTTTCATTCGGGTAGTGAACGAAATCACCGTTGGCGATCGTCTTGCCGAGATAGAAGTCAGCGAAGAAATAGTTGGTGGACAGACGTTCGAAATACTCGCCTAACGCGGAAGCCAGTGCTGCTTTCTTACTGGCGCCTTTGCCGTTAGTGAAGCAGAGCGGGCAATCGCGGTCTCGAATATGGACAGACCAGACGTTTGGCACCGGGTTCAGCCATGACGCTTCTTCGATGTTAAACCCCAGGTCTTGGAGCTGTTGTTGAAAACGGGCGATGGAATCTTCCAGGGCGGCGTCTTTGCCTGGGATAAACGTTTGAGTCATGGTGTTCACTCTTATCGAGATTAGCGGAAGCGGCATGATACGGATTTTTCTGTCCAGACTCTATTTATTCATAACAGATCGACAACAGTGAAAAAGAACAGACGGCGTAACGTGCCGTTTTGCATAATGAAAGCGCAATAAGCGTTGCAGCCGCGATTGACGAGTGATAAAACCGATAGCAGGGTAAAAGTAGTGTGGTTATGGCGGTCGTTCCGTTATAACTACTATCTTGTAACAGCGGTATTTTTATAACCGACAGGTTTATAAAAATGGTATTTGTAACAACGGTGATAAAACAACCGCTATTTTTCAGGTGTGGTGAGGGGAAATGACTCAGATTTTTAATTTTAGCGCCGGTCCAGCAATGCTGCCGGTTGAAGTACTGCGTCGTGCTGAACAGGAATTGTGTAATTGGAATGGCCTGGGTACATCGGTCATGGAAATCAGCCACCGCAGTAAAGAGTTTATGCAGGTTGCCGCTGAATCCGAACAAGATCTGCGTGATTTGCTGAAAATCCCCTCCAACTACAAAGTGCTTTTTTGCCACGGCGGCGCTCGTGCGCAATTTGCGGCAGTCCCATTAAATCTTCTGGGCGAACGTACCACGGCGGACTACATCGACGGCGGATATTGGGCGCACAGCGCAATCAATGAAGCAGAAAAGTACTGCACGCCTAACGTTATTGATGTGAAAACGCGTGTAGACGGCCTGCGCGGTATTAAACCGATGCGTGAATGGCAATTGTCTGATGACGCGGCATTTGTACATTACTGCCCGAATGAAACTATTGACGGTATTGCGATTGAAGAAGAGCCGGATTTTGGCGACAAAATTGTGGTCGCCGACTATTCTTCCAGCATTCTGTCTCGCCGTATTGACGTCAGCCGCTATGGTGTGATCTACGCTGGTGCACAGAAAAATATCGGCCCTGCAGGTCTGACGCTGGTTATTGTGCGTGACGATTTGCTGGGTAAAGCGCGCCGCGAGCTGCCATCGATTTTGGATTATCAGATTCTGGCGGACAATGACTCCATGTTCAACACGCCGCCGACCTTTGCCTGGTATCTGTCCGGTATGGTCTTCAAATGGCTGAAAGAGCACGGCGGTCTGGCTGAAATGGAAAAACGCAACCAGGAGAAAGCCGACCTGCTGTATAGCGCGATTGACGGTAATGATTTCTATCGTAATGACGTCGCGGTAGCGAACCGTTCTCGTATGAATGTACCGTTCCTGCTGGCGGATGCTGCGCTGGATAAAGTCTTCCTTGAAGAATCCGTTGCCGCAGGCTTGCATGCGCTGAAAGGCCATCGCGTAGTGGGCGGCATGCGTGCGTCGATCTACAACGCCATGCCGTTGGAAGGCGTGAAAGCGCTGACTGAATTTATGGCTGACTTCGCACGTCGCCACGGTTAATTAATACGACCTCGCTATACCCTAAATAATTCGAGTTTCAGGCAGGCGGCAAGAGAAGGCATCCCGATGAGCTTACTCAAGTAAGTGATTCGGGTGACAAATCTGCCGGGAGCAGATTTGAACGCTGCTTGCAGCGGCCCTTCAGGGCGAGGCCCTCGACGGGCCGAGTATTTGAACGTAGCCAACGCACATGCAACTTGAAGTATGACGGGTATATACATTTTTATAAACCCCTGGCTTGCCGGGGTTTTTATGTCCACGTTGAAAGAATAGGCTTTACATGCAGGAATCCCTGACCCTACAACCCATCAAACTGATTAACGGTACCCTTAACCTTCCAGGCTCAAAAGCGTCTCTAACCGCGCGCTGTTGCTGGCCGCCTTGTCCGAAGGCAAGACCCGCCTGACTAACCTGTTAGACAGTGACGATGTCCGCCATATGCTGACTGCGTTAACGGCGCTGGGCGTGGAATACCATCTGTCCTCCGATCGGACCGTGTGTGAAATTACCGGTCTGGGGGCGCGTTTACGGCGTCGCAACCGCTGGAGCTGTTTTTAGGGAACGCGGGTACAGCAATGCGCCCACTGGCTGCCGCGCTGTGCCTGACGGATGGCGACATTGTGCTGACGGGTGAACCCCGTATGAAAGAACGGCCAATCGGGCATCTGGTCGACGCACTGCGTCAGGGCGGGGCGAAAATTGATTATCTGGAGCAGGAAAACTATCCACCGCTGCGTCTGCACGGCGGTTTTCAGGGCGGCGAAATCAGTGTCGATGGTAGCGTATCCAGCCAGTTCCTGACGGCGCTGTTGATGACTGCGCCTCTGGCCGCGCAGGATACGCAAATCAGCATTCAGGGCGATCTGGTTTCTAAACCGTATATCGATATCACGCTGCATATGATGAAAGCGTTTGGTATTGAAGTGCGTAATGAGAACTATCAACGCTTTTTTGTTGCGGGACGCCAGCAGTATCGCTCTCCGGGCGACTATCTGGTGGAAGGCGATGCGTCATCAGCGTCTTATTTCCTAGCGGCCGCGGCGATTAAAGGCGGCGTTGTGCGCGTGACCGGTGTTGGCCGTAATAGCGTGCAGGGCGATATTCGCTTCGCCGATGTTCTGGAAAGCATGGGGGCGATCGTGCGCTGGGGTGAGGATTATATTGAATGTGAACGCGGCGAACTGCACGCGATCGATATGGATATGAACCACATTCCTGATGCTGCGATGACTATCGCGACGGCGGCGCTTTTCGCACAGGGCGGTACGACTACGCTGCGTAATATCTATAACTGGCGTGTGAAAGAGACGGATCGTCTGGCCGCCATGGCGATTGAACTGCGTAAAGTGGGCGCGGAAGTGGAAGAGGGTAACGACTACATTCGCATTACGCCGCCAGCCAAGCTGAAAGCGGCAGAAATCGGGACATACAACGATCACCGTATGGCGATGTGTTTCTCGCTGGTGGCACTGTCGGACACGCCGGTCACGATTCTCGATCCGAAATGTACCGCCAAAACCTTTCCCG
The DNA here is from genome assembly GCA_021907015.1 of Pectobacterium sp. PL152. GTDB lineage: Bacteria > Pseudomonadota > Gammaproteobacteria > Enterobacterales > Enterobacteriaceae > Pectobacterium. Next base: position 4,630,031 of record CP091064.1, read on the forward strand.
ACTACTTCGAACAGCTGGCGCGCCTCAGCGAACTGGCTTAATTCTTCTCTAAGGCACGGTCTCCGTGCCTTTTTTCTTACCCTGTTTATCTCAAACGGCGCTCTGTTTTCTTCCTGAATTGCGCACTGCATTCAGAGAATGCCTTATTTTTCCCACCATTCCGGCATTGGGGTAACCTTTCTTTGCATTGATGCGTATAATGAGGCTCCGTGATGCCCTAAAACGGCATAAGCGGAACTTCCCAGTATTAAAGGAGAGAGAAATGACGGTGATGGCACCGGTAGTTACGGTTGACGGACCGAGCGGCGCAGGCAAAGGTACCTTGTGTAAGGCATTGGCTGAAGCTTTACAGTGGAATTTGCTGGACTCGGGAGCTATCTATCGTGTTTTGGCTCTGGCAGCGTTACACCACCATGTCGATATCGGTTCGGAAGACGCGCTGGTCCCGCTGGCCTCTCATCTTGATGTGCGCTTTGTTGCCGAAGGTGGGCAGCTAAAAGTCATTCTGGAAGGCGAAGACGTTAGCCACGAAATTCGTACCGAAGCGGTAGGTAATACGGCTTCTCAGGCTGCGGCGTTTCCTCGCGTTCGTGAAGCCTTGTTACGTCGGCAACGCGCTTTCCGTGAGGCTCCGGGGTTGATTGCCGATGGTCGTGATATGGGAACGGTGGTCTTTCCTGATGCGCCAGTGAAGATTTTCCTGGACGCCAGCGCGGAAGAACGCGCACAACGTCGCATGCTACAGTTGCAGGGGAAGGGCTTTAATGTTAACTTTGAACGTCTTTTGTCTGAGATAAAAGAACGGGATGAGCGCGATCGCAACCGCCCCGTTGCACCGTTAGTACCGGCTGCCGATGCGTTGGTGCTGGATTCAACGGAAATGACAATTGATGAGGTGATAGCGCGCGCGTTGGCTTATGCCCGCGAAATTTTAGCGTAATCACAGAACACAGAATTTTTACCTCGCTGTAAGGATGCACAGCGGGGCATGTTAAACAACCCCATCGAGCAGGATGCCAGATGGACGTTAAATTGAAACCCTTAAGATTATCAACATGACTGAATCTTTTGCTCAACTCTTTGAAGAATCCCTGAAAGAAATCGAAACCCGTCCTGGTTCCATCGTACGCGGTGTTGTTGTTGCTATTGACAAAGATGTCGTACTGGTTGACGCCGGTCTGAAATCTGAATCTGCCATTCCGGTAGAGCAATTCAAAAACGCACAGGGCGAACTGGAAATTCAGGTTGGTGATGAAGTTGACGTTGCTCTGGACGCTATCGAAGATGGCTTCGGTGAAACGCTGCTTTCTCGCGAAAAAGCTAAACGTCATGAAGCATGGCTGACGCTGGAAAAAGCCTACGAAGAAGCTGCAACTGTTACCGGTATTATCAACGGTAAAGTTAAAGGCGGTTTCACTGTTGAGCTGAACGGCATTCGTGCGTTCCTGCCAGGTTCTCTGGTAGACGTTCGTCCGGTTCGCGATACGCTGCATCTGGAAGGCAAAGAGCTTGAGTTCAAAGTTATCAAGCTGGATCAGAAACGCAACAACGTTGTTGTTTCCCGCCGTGCAGTTATCGAATCTGAAAACAGCGCTGAGCGCGATCAACTGCTGGAAAACCTGCAGGAAGGCATGGAAGTTAAAGGTATCGTTAAGAACCTTACTGACTACGGTGCATTCGTTGATCTGGGCGGCGTTGATGGCCTGCTGCATATCACTGATATGGCTTGGAAACGTGTTAAACATCCAAGCGAAATCGTCAATGTGGGCGACGAAATCACTGTTAAAGTGCTGAAGTTCGACCGCGAGCGTACTCGTGTATCTCTGGGCCTGAAACAGCTGGGCGAAGATCCATGGGTTGCTATCGCTAAACGTTACCCAGAAAGCACGCGTCTGACTGGCCGCGTGACTAACCTGACTGACTACGGCTGCTTCGTTGAAATCGAAGAAGGCGTTGAAGGCCTGGTACACGTTTCCGAAATGGATTGGACCAACAAAAACATCCACCCATCCAAAGTTGTTAACGTTGGTGATGTAGTGGAAGTGATGGTTCTGGATATCGACGAAGAACGTCGTCGTATCTCTCTGGGCCTGAAACAGTGCAAATCTAACCCATGGCAGCTGTTCGCAGAAACCCACAACAAGGGCGACCGCGTTGAAGGTAAAATCAAGTCTATCACTGACTTCGGTATCTTCATCGGCCTGGACGGCGGCATCGATGGTCTGGTGCACCTGTCCGACATCTCCTGGAACGTGGCTGGCGAAGAAGCCGTTCGCGAATACAAGAAAGGTGATGAAATCGCCGCTGTTGTTCTGCAGGTTGACGCAGAGCGCGAGCGTATCTCTCTGGGCGTGAAACAACTGGCTGAAGATCCGTTCAATAACTACCTGTCTGTTAACAAGAAAGGTGCTATTGTTACTGGTAAAGTTACAGCAGTTGACGCCAAAGGTGCTACAGTTGAATTAGCAGACGGCGTAGAAGGCTACCTGCGTGCTTCTGAAGCTTCTCGTGACCGCGTTGAAGACGCAACACTGGTACTGAACGTTGGCGACAGCGTTGAAGCGAAATACACCGGTGTTGATCGTAAAAACCGCGTTGTTAGCCTGTCTGTTCGTGCGAAAGACGAAGCTGACGAGAAAGATGCAATCGCAACTGTCAACAACAAGCCTGAAGAAAGCAATTTCTCCAACGCGATGGCAGAAGCGTTCAAAGCAGCTAAAGGCGAGTAATCACAACGGTAGAATGAGCAACGTAAGTTGCTCATTCTTGTAACGGTAGTCAGTTATCCTGGTTATTGATAGCCACGCATTTGGAGGAGCTATGACCAAGTCTGAACTTATTGAAAGGCTTGCTGGACAGCAATCTCATATCCCGGCCAAAGTGGTTGAGGATGCAGTGAAAGAAATGCTTGAACAAATGGCTTCTACGTTAGCCGAAGGCGATCGTATAGAAATCCGTGGGTTTGGCAGCTTCTCACTTCACTACCGTGCACCGCGTGTAGGTCGTAATCCGAAAACGGGTGATAAAGTTGAGCTGGAAGGTAAGTACGTCCCTCACTTTAAGCCAGGTAAGGAACTCCGCGACCGCGCTAACATTTATGGTTAATCGTTAGTCATAAATGCCAGCCTTATAGAAGCACCCTTTATTGGGTGCTTTTTTATGCTTATCATTCTTCTTCTTTTTTCTGAAATGCTGCACGACAGATGATTTGGCCTGATAACCAATCAGGGACTATCTTACGCTGCACGCCTCTTCTTTCCCGCTTATTCGCTCGACTCAGTGACCGTCCACACACGAAATATGAATTTTTTGATTTCCAACCGTTTGGATGTTGAAGTTTTGACGGTTGTTACCTACTTTTCATTCGGTACATTAACATTTCTAATGCGTTACCTCTAAATAAGGAAAGTGTATGAGTGAAGCGTGTGGTCATTCCGGCGGCATAAGCTGTTCCTGTTGCAGTCCTCTGTGGAAATCATTTCTCCCTAAAACGTCAATTGATATTCCGGAAGAAGAAAATAGTCTGTTTACCGAAACGAAATTATTCCGCTCTGCGCCAAATAAAGATGGTAGTCCTGGAAAAGCGATTCTGACGCTAGAGGATGGGCAGGACGTGGCGGTTGAAGCGATGGGGATTCATGACGGACTGGTGGTTGCAACGGGGCATACCAAGATGTGAAGGCCAAAATGCCGAAAAACACATCGGAACACCTATTATCAGGTAAACAAGTACTGTTGCCCGGCCTGATTGAACCGCATGTACATATCATTAATACGGCGATGCTATCTGCTATCGGCAATGATGTTAGTCCGTTTGAGCTTGAAGAGCAGAGATTACGCAAAAATTATAATAGGGACTGGGTGACATCCCATCTGGCTGAGAAAGCAACATCGGACACGGACAAAAACGATAGCTGGCTTGTCGGCTTTGGCGCCGATCCCTCTTTGTTTATTGGTGGAGAGAAGGAATTTAATGCTGCCGTTCTTGATGATTATGTGACGGATAAACGACCCGTTTTTGTCATCAATGCCTCGATGCACATTGCCTATATCAATACCTGTGCCATTAAACTTGTCAAAACTAAAGGCGTTGTTGCTCCATCGGACGGTATCCTGAAAGAAATTGACGGGATACAACCTGTCGTGAATGTCATTGTTAGCAGTTATCCCAAAGAAAAATTGGCACTCATGCTAATTAAAGCGGTTAATACATTGTTTGGTGTGGCGAGTCAGCGCGGCGTGACTTATATGCTCGATGCGGGCGTTGAACCCAAAGGTGCTCAGCCGGGCTTCGATCAAGTGAGTTTTCTGGACAAATGGGCGCATCTGCCGGGCTGTCCTGTGCGGATTGGTGCGCGCTGCTCGTGACAAGTGATAGTGATTTCAAGAGTCACGTGGTGGGTTCTTACTCCCCAGGATACGGTGACGAACACTTTCACTTACCGTATATCAAGATTATTTCGGATGGCTCTAATCAAGGGCTGACGGGATATCAATCCTCGCCATATTGCTGTAACAGCCGCTATGAAAAACGCCGAGTGAAACAAATGTTGGTGCTTTCAACTTCAATCCTCTCACGAGCATCAATACGTTGGTGGATAGCGTTGTGCAACATAAATGGCCGTTGATGATTCATACGAATGGTGATGAAGCCATTCGGCTGACGTTAGCGTCATTTAAAGAGGCTGGTGTGACATCGGCTACTTATGAACAGCGCCGCGATCGTTTGGAACATGCATCCCTGCTGACCGATGACCATCTGTCTGAAATGAAGCTACGCGGTATTTCACCGAGTTTCTTGATTGGTCATGTGGGGTATTGGGGCTGGGCATTTCAGCAAACCATATTGGGAGAGGAGCGCGCAGATCACCTCGACCGCTGCCAATCCGCTCTTAATCACGGGATGAGGATTACGCTACACAGCGATAACGGTGTTACGCCGCTCGGCCCGCTGCGCATGATGGAACAGGCTATTTCACGAGTGATGGAAGGCGCACCTCAACAGGCGACTGCTGCTGTGTTGCGTGAGCAAGAACGGATTTCCCGTTTCGCCGCGCTGAAAGCCGCAACCTATGATGCCGCCTGGCAATGTCATGCAGATCGGTGGGTCGGTTCGCTCGTTGCAGGTAAATGTGCTGATTTTGTGATTCTGGCGGATTCTCCGCTGACCTATGACTCAGCAGATAAGAATAATCCGGTCAAAGATATGCGTGATATCCCGGTTCTGGAAACCTGGAAAGGGGGACGTAAAGTGCATTCAGGCGCTGGTCATTCTTAACGTCGCATCATGCTAAAGCCCCGCGTTATCATTGACCGATAACGCGGGGAAAGGCTTACTTATTGTGGCGATCTTTCAGACGATTGATGATGGTCGCCAGATCTAAATCCTGATCCTGCAACAGCACCAGCAGGTGGTACATTAAATCCGCGGCTTCATTGGTCAGCTCTTCTCGATCATGTACCGTTGCCGCGAGTGCGGTTTCCAGTCCTTCCTCACCCACTTTCTGCGCAATGCGCTTGGTGCCGCTGGCATACAGGCGTGCGGTATACGAGCTATCCGGGTCAGCGTGCTTACGCTCGGCCAGCAGTTGCTCCAACTGGTAGAGGAACGTCCAGTCGCTGGCAGCAGGCGAGAAGCAACTGCTGGTGCCCAGATGACAGGTTGGCCCGATGGGGTTAACCAGAATCAGCAGCGTATCATTATCGCAGTCTGGCGTAATCGAGACGACATTCAGGAAATGGCCGGAAGATTCGCCTTTGGTCCACAGCCGCTGCTTGGTACGTGAGAAAAACGTGACTTTACCGCTCTTCTCCGTGGCCTGTAAGGCGTCCTGATTCATGTAGCCTAGCATCAACACTTCACCGGATACCGCGTGTTGCACGACAACCGGCAGCATGCCGTCCGTTTTTTCCCAATCGAGTTGGTTCCGTTGTTCGTCGTTTAGAAAGCACTCTTCGCTTAACACACTCGAATCTCCACACCCTGTTGCTTAAGATATTGTTTCAGTTCGCCAATATTAATAATTTGCTTATGAAACACCGATGCTGCCAGCGCGCCATCTACATGAGCGGTTTGGAATGCATCCAGAAAATGTTCCATGGTGCCTGCGCCGCCGGAAGCGATAAGCGGAACATTGCAGACATCACGTACCAGATTGAGCTGGTGTAAATCATAGCCGTTGCGCACGCCGTCCTGATTCATCATGTTCAGGACAATCTCACCCGCGCCGCGCTTTTGCACTTCCTCTACCCAATCCAGCGTTTCCCAGGTGGTGACTTTGGTGCGCGCTTCATCGCCTGTGTACTGATTAACGTGGTAGCGACCCGTCGCGGCATCGTGCCAGGTATCAATCCCGACGACGATGCACTGCACGCCATAACGATCGGCCAATCGGGTAATCAACTCAGGGTCAGCCAGCGCTGGTGAGTTGATGGAAATTTTATCCGCGCCGAAAGAGAGAATTTGGCCTGCTTCTTCCACGCTTTTAATTCCGCCCGCCACGCAAAAGGGAATATCGATGACTTCAGCAACGCGGGATACCCAGCTTTTATCGACCACACGGCCGTCGGAAGAGGCGGTGATATCATAAAAAACCAACTCATCTGCACCTTCCTGCGCGTAGCGCTGCGCCAGCGGCACGATGTCACCGATGATTTCGTGATTGCGGAACTGCACACCTTTGACGACCTGGCCGTTACGCACGTCCAGACAGGGGATTATCCGTTTTGCCAGCATGAAATAGCCTCCGCGACGTTAAATTTACCTTCCAGCAGCGCACGACCCACGATCACGCCTTGCACACCGCTGCCGCGCAAATTGGCGATATCTTCCAGATTGCCGATACCGCCGGATGCCTGAAAGGCGATCTGCGGATAGCGCTGGCTGATTTCACGATAGAGTTCGACGTTGGAACCGCTCAGCGTACCGTCACGGGAAATGTCAGTACACAGTACATGCTTCAGACCGAACGGCAGATATTGTTCGACGACCTGCTCAAGCGTGGCGTCAGAATTTTCTTGCCAGCCGCTGATGGCGACGAACTTTGTGCCGTTGGCGTCAATACGCACGTCCAACGCCAGCACCAGCGCTTCTGCACCGTAGCGAGTGAACCATTGCTGAACCAATTCCGGCTGTTTAACGGCGGTGGAGCCGATAACGACACGGCTGGCACCGGCTTTTAATAACGCCTCCACGTCCTGTTCGGTGCGGATACCGCCGCCGATCTGAACCGGTACGCTAACGCCAGCCAATAGCGTGGTTAATAGCGGAATCTGGCGGGCAGAAGGATCTTTTGCGCCAGTCAAATCCACCAAGTGCAGCACGCCAGCCCCTTGCTGCTGGTAATCCTGCAGGCGGGGAAGCGGATCGCTGCCGTACTGGCGCTGTTGGCCATAATCACCCTGATGCAGACGGACAACCTGTCCATCAATCAGATCTAATGCGGGAATAATCATGACGCTCTACATCTCCAGAAAGTTTTTCAGCAGTTGCGCACCCGCAGCACCAGAGCGCTCTGGGTGGAATTGCACGCCAAAGAAATTATCTTTTTCCAGCGCGGCAGTGAACGCTTCGCCGTAGTTGGCTTGTGCAATCGTGTTTTCGCAAACTGGCATGGCGTAGCTGTGAACGAAATAGAAATAGGCACCGTCATCGATATCGCGGAATAAACGGTGTCCGGCCTTCGGAATCACCTGATTCCAGCCCATGTGTGGTAGCGGCAAGCCGTGGTCAACCATCTTTTGCACCGGTGAATCGACAATCCCCAGCGTGGGGATGCCACCATTTTCGTCGCTGTGTGTCCCCAGCAATTGCATGCCGAGGCAAATACCGAGAACCGGTTGAGTACAGGCTTTGATCAGCGCGATCAGTTCACGTTCTTCCAGTTGATTCATCGCCGCCTGCGCGGTGCCAACGCCCGGCAGAAACAGCTTATCTGCCTGCAGGACTATCTCGGCCTCGCGACTGACTACGGGGGTATACCCCAATCGCTGAACGGCATAGGTGACTGAAGAGAGGTTGGCGCAGCCGGTATCAAGAATGACGACCTTCATCAGAGCACTCCTTTCGAGCTCGGCAGCGTATCACCTTCGACGCGAATTGCCTGACGCAGCGTGCGTCCGAAGACTTTAAACAGGCTTTCCACACGGTGATGATCGTTACGCCCCTTGGTTTTCAGGTGGAGCGTACAGGCCATGGAATAAGACAGCGAGCGGAAGAAGTGCTCGACCATTTCCGTGCTCAGGTCTCCTACGCGCTGGTAGCTGAACTCCGCCTTATATTCCAGATGCGGACGCCGGAAATATCCAGTGCGCAGCGCGCCAGACATTCATCCATTGGCAGGACAAAGCCAAAACGGCCGATGCCACGTTTGTCGCCCAGCGCTTTATTCAGCGCCTCACCCAGCGCCAGCCCGGTATCTTCCACCGTGTGGTGATCGTCAATGTACAGATCGCCTTTCACTTCAATATTCATGCGGAAGCCGCCGTGGGTGGCGATTTGATCCAGCATGTGATCGAAGAAGCCGACGCCAGTGTTAATTTTGCTGCCGCCTTCCTGATCCAGCCAGACGTTCACGTCAATTGCGGTTTCGCGCGTAACGCGGTTAACGTGGGCATGACGATTGCGTTTGGTTAACTGGTTGGTAATCGCTTGCCAGTTCAACCCGCCGCGCTGGTAGAGCAGGCCGGTAATGCCCATGTTTTGCGCCAGTTGGATATCGGTCTGGCGGTCGCCGATGACGTAGCTATTTGCCACATCCATCAGGCCGTTGTTTAAATAGCTGGTAACCAGTTCGGTTCTGGGCTTGCGGCAAGCGCAGTTATCCGCCGGCAAGTGTGGGCAAATCAGCACTTGTTCAAACTGAATGCTCTGCGATGTCAGAATCTGCATCATCAGGTTGTGCGGTGGATCGAAGGTTTCCTGCGGAAAGCTCTCGGTTCCCAGCCCATCCTGATTTGTGATCATCACCAGCGTATAACCGGCCTTTTGCAGCGCCAGCAGCGAGGGAATGACATCTGGTTCCAGCGCCAGTTTATCCAGACGGTCAACCTGAAAATCCTCAGGTGGTTCAGCAATCAATGTTCCGTCACGGTCGATAAAGAGGTATTTCTGGCCCACGTGAGCTCCTTAAAATTAAGCGTTGATGCCCGGCAGTGATTGTAATGCAGCAACAACGCGTTCACATTCGTAGCGGTTGCCGATAGTAATGCGCAAACAGCCCGCAAGGCTCGGTTGCTTATTTTGGTCACGCAGAATAATGCCCTGATCCCACAGCGTTTTAAATACTGAAGGGGAGGCGGTAAAGCGCACCAGCAGATAGTTGCTTTCGCTGGGGAAGATTTCTTCAATGCAGGGAATGCCTTTTAAGGCATCGCTCAGCCAGCGGCGAGCGGACGTAATCTCCTCAACATTCACCTTCATTTTGGCGATCCCTTCACGGCTCAGCGCCTGCGCCGCAATATCTGCCACAGGGGTGGACAGAGGATAAGGAGCAATAACTTTCAGCAGAAGCTGAATCACTTCAGGGTTTGCCAGCGTAAAGCCACAGCGCAATCCGGCGAGCGAAAAGGCTTTGGACAAGGTACGCAGAATCACCAAATGAGGAAACTCGTCCAGCCAGACTGCGGTAGTCGCCTGTGGACAGAATTCAATATAGGCTTCATCGATAACGACCAGCGCTTTTCCCTGTGCCATCGTGAGTAACTGGCGTAAATCTTCTCGTGCAATCAGGTTGCCGGTCGGATTATTCGGGCTGCAAACGTAAATGACTTTGGTGCCATCCAGTTGTGCCTCGATCGCCTCAAGATCCAACTGCCAGTCAGCTTTACTGGCTACGGTGCGACGCTCCACACCAAACGTCTCGGCGCTGACGGCATACATACCGTAGGTCGGTGGACAGAACAGGATGGCGTCTTTCCCCGGTTCGCAGAATGCACGGATCAGTAATTCGATGCCTTCGTCGGCACCGCGGCTGACCAGAACCTGCTCCGGCTGAACACCCGCATACTCGGCGTAACGGTTGATGACCTGTACCGGCTGACATTCCGGGTAGCGGTTCAGCGTTTGTAACGTCAACTGAAATTCCGGTGCTTCAGGGTATTCATTGGCATTCAGCCAGACATCGCCGTTGCCGCCTAGACGACGGGCAGACTGGTAGGGGGTTAACGCACGGACGTTGGCACGTGCCAGTTCTTCAATGCTGCTCATGCTTGCTCCTTCAGTGCTGCGACACGCAGGGTAACGGCGTTTTTGTGGGCAGTCAGCTGTTCGGCCTGTGCCAAAATTTCTATCGTCGGTGCCAGTTGCAGTAACCCCTGCGGCGTGAGCTGCTGTACGGTCATGCGCTTCTGGAAATCGGCCAGACCCAGACTTGAATAGGTTGAGGTATAACCATAGGTCGGCAGAACATGGTTAGTACCGGAGGCGTAGTCGCCAGCGGACTCCGGCGACCAGTCGCCAAGGAACACGGAACCGGCGCTGGTGATGCTATCAACCAGTGATTCGGCGTCGCGCGTCTGGATGATCAGGTGCTCCGGCCCATACTGATTGCTGATTTCAACGCACTGTGCCAAATCACGCGCGACGATGACGCGGCTGCTGGCAAGCGCCTGGCGCGCGATGTCCGCACGGGACAGTTGCGTGAGCTGTTCTTCAACGGCGTCCGCCACGGCTTTAGCTATTGCCGCGTCTGGCGTGAGCAGAATGACCTGTGAATCTGGGCCGTGCTCTGCCTGCGATAGCAGGTCGGAGGCAACAAACGCCGGCGTTGCGCCGCTGTCGGCGATCACTAACACTTCGGAAGGACCGGCGGGCATATCAATGGCTGCGCCATCAAGCTGCTGGCTAACCTGACGCTTGGCTTCCGTGACGTACGCATTGCCAGGGCCAAAAATTTTGTCTACTTTCGGTACGCTCTCGGTGCCAAATGCCATCGCAGCAATCGCTTGCGCACCACCGAGCTGAAAGACTTCTTTAATGCCGCACAGCTGGGCGGCATACAGAATTTCATCGGCAATCGGCGGCGGCGAGCACAGTACGACGCGACCGCAGCCGGCGATGCGCGAAGGCGTTCCCAACATCAACACGGTTGACGGCAGCGGGGCGGAACCACCAGGAATATACAGGCCGACCGTTGCGATAGGGCGAGTGAGCTGCTGGCAACGCACGCCCGGCTGCGTTTCGATATCGACAGCCGGCAACTTTTGCGCGTTGTGGAATGTCTCGATATTACGCACGGCGATCGCCATCGCCTGTTTGACGTCATCACCCAGACGCGCCGCGGCTGCGGCGATCTCGGCATTGGTGACGCGAATCGCCTCTACCTGAACTTTGTCAAACTGGGCGCTGTAGTCGCGCAGGGCGCTATCACCACGGCTTTTTACGTTTGCCAGAATATCGCTCACGATGGCGGTGATGCGGTCTGACGCGGAAATGGCCGGGCGAGTCAGTAGCTGACGCTGCTCTTCTGCTGAGCAGCGCTGCCAGTCGACGAGCGTGCTGAAACTGCCGGTGCTGTTGGTGTTATCAGCCATCGCTATCACTCCATCATTTTTTCAATAGGCAGAACCAGAATGGAGCTGGCTCCCAACGATTTCAGCTTTTCCATCGTTTCCCAGAACAGCGTTTCGCTGCTGACCATGTGCATGGCGACGCGACTTTGGTCACCCGCCAGCGGCAGAATGGTCGGACGCTCGGCGCCGGGCAGCAGGGAAATGACTTCTTCCAGACGTTCGCTAGGCGCGTGCAGCATGATGTATTTTGATTCGCGCGCCTGAATCACGCCCTGCATACGGGTCAGCAGTTTATCGATCAGCAGCTGTTTCTCTTCTGGCATCTCGCCGTCGCGCTGAATCAGGCAGGCTTTGGAGCGGTAAATCACTTCCACTTCACGCAGGCCGTTGGCTTCCAGCGTGGCACCGGTTGATACCAAATCGCAGATAGCATCGGCCAGACCGGCACGTGGCGCAACTTCGACGGAACCGTTAAGCAGACAGGATTTGAAACTGACAGATTTTCTGTCGAGATATTGTTTGAGCAGGTGAGGATAAGAGGTGGCGATACGTTTGTTTTGCAGACATTCAGGACCGGTATAGGCTTCGTCCAGCGGCATCGCCAGCGACAGGCGGCAGCCGCCAAAGTCCAGACGGCGCAGTGTGAAGTAACGCGGATCTTCGCCCTGAGCGCGGCGGTTTAACAGTTCTTCTTCCAGCACGTTTTCGCCGATGATGCCCAGATCGACTACGCCATCCATCACCAGACCGGGGATATCGTCATCGCGCACGCGCAGGATATCAATCGGCATATTTTCTGCGAACGCGATCAGACGCTGTTGCTGTAAGTTGATTTTGATCCCGCAGCGCGCCAGCAGTTCGCGTGAATCGTCGCTCAGGCGGCCTGACTTCTGCATTGCTATCCGTAAACGTGTTTTATCCAGCATGGAAACCTCATTAACCTGTCAAATTTAAATTTTTGGAAATAGAGCGAGCATAAAAAAACGTCGGGAACGTTTTTTAACGTTGCATAGCAACGGCCTGCAAGGTGCGCGCAAGGATAGCGCGCATAAAAAAACCCTCGGAAGATGATCTTCCGAGGGCTCTCTTTGTGTTCTGCGCCACTGGAAGATCTTAACGTCTTCCAGCACCAACTGCCCGAAAGACTAATCAGGATGATGGTGATGATGGTGGTTAAACAGAACGCGTGTCATAAGTTGTCTCTTGGTTGTGTCAGTATTTATTAAATCAATAACGATTTGTCTGTCGAATAACCTAAACCATGTTCGGGTTGTTGTGCAACATTTTTTTAGCAGATGTAGGCAGTTCATTTTGGGTTGTGTGATGCGCCTGCCTAACCGCACGGGATGTCGGCTTGTGATAGGCAGAAAGGGTTGCTGAAATCGGACAGGCAGCCGTAGCGATAGGTATGAAAGCCGTTTACTCTGTAGACGTGCGTAGTGTTACTTAACAAGCTCCTTGCAGGGGAGAACGGCTGATGAAAAAAGTATCGATTGTTGGATTGGGCTGGCTGGGTATGCCGCTGGCTCTGGCGTTAAATGGACACGGCTACCACGTAACGGGAACGAAAACCACTCAGGACGGCGTTGAGGCCGCACGTATGAGCGGCATTGAGTGCTATCAATTGTCTCTGACGCCAGAACTGGAATGTGACGCTGACGAACTTAGCGCGTTATTACAACAGGTTGATGTCTTGATCGTGACGTTGCCCGCCAGCCGAACGGCGGAGGGGGGTGAAGGGTATGCCCAAGCGGTACAGCAGTTGGTGAATATGGCGCGTGTGTTTCATGTCCCGCGCATTATCTTTACCAGTTCAACCTCGGTCTATGGTGATGGCAGCGGCACGGTAAGAGAAAACTCGCCGCTACGGCCGACGACGATCGCTGGGAAGACGCTGGCGTCCCTCGAACAGTGGTTACAGCATTTGCCTGATACGTCGGTGGATATCCTGCGTTTGGCGGGACTCGTCGGCGGCGATCGCCATCCCGGACGTTTTCTTGCCGGTAAAACCAATCTGCCGCGTGGCAATCATGGCGTGAATCTGGTGCATCAGGAAGATGTGCTGGCGGCCATTCTGCTGCTGCTTAAGCTACCGAACGGTGGACATATCTATAACCTGTGTGCACCAGAGCACCCGGCCAGACAGGATTTTTATCCTGAACAGGCGCGCAGATTGCACCTGTCTCCGCCGCAGTTTGCTCCTGTAACCGACAGCGATCAGGGGAAGATTGTTGATGGGCAGCGTATCTGCCATGAGCTCGGGTTTGAGTATCAATACCTAATCCTTCAACGATGCCGTTGAACGAAGGTTAGCGGAACTGACCGCAACGCGCATCACGGATTTTGATATCACGGTTTTTGATACTACGGATAGGGTGCTTGATACGCCCGGATGCGCATGAGGTTATCCGGGCGTGAGAGGTTAAAATGACGTCCAGTCACTTTCTGACGAAGCGGTTTTCTTGTCCGCCGTGGACACACGTTTTGGCAACGCATGTCGTGGCGTAGACGATGATGTACGTGAAGCGGTGCGGTTGTCAGATTGGGACACGCGGAAGTGTTCGAGCAACTTCTCTAACAGCACGGCCTGCTCTTCCAGCGAGTTGGCGGAAATGGAGGATTCCATCACCAGCGAGGCGTTCTGCTGCGTCGTGGTGTCCAGCTCGCTGATGGCCTGTGCAATTTGTCCAATCCCCGGCTCTGTTCTTCGGAGGCGGATGAGATTTCCCCATGATGTCGTTCACGCGAGATACGGAAGCAACGATTTGCTCCATGGTTTCTCCGGCAACCGCAACCAGATGGCTACCCGCACTGGTACGTTCGACCGATTCTGAGATCAGAGCTTCGATGTCTTTGGCTGCCTGAGAGCTGCGCTGCGACAAACTGCGGACCTCGCCTGCCACAACGGCAAAACCACGGCCTTGTTCGCCGGCGCGTGCGGCTTCTACCGCGGCGTTCAGCGCCAGAATGTTGGTCTGGAAGGCAATACTGTTGATGACGGTGGTGATATCGGCGATTTTCCTAGAGCTGGCTGCGATATTGTCCATGGTCGTCACAACCTGTTTCACAACCTCACCGCCTTTAAGGGCATTTTGGAGGCATCGGCGGCGATCTGGCTGGCATGCTTGGCGTTATCGGCGTTGTTTTTCACCGTCGACGTCAGTTCTTCCATACTGGCTGCGGTTTCCACTACGGCGGCCGACTGCTGCTCGGTACGTGATGAAAGATCGCTATTGCCTGTGGCGATTTTGCTTGCCGATTGGCTGACGCTGCCGACGCTGTCTCGCACTTCGGAGATAACGTGGCGCAGTTGCTCATTCATCGTGCCCATCGCGAGGGTAAGCCGACCGAGTTCATCGTGACGATCGGTATGAATCGAGGTGGTGAGATCGCCACTGGCAATACGTTCCGCCAGCGACAGGTTATGAATGATAGGTCTGGTGATAATTCGGGTGATGTAGATCGAAATAATGATACCAATGATGACGGCGATAAGGCCGATAATCATCGTAACGGTAGCGGAATGATAGGCCAGTTCATCGTTTTTCGCTTTGATAATAGCCGTCAGCGCGTTGATATCTGCGCTGCTTTTCGTTCCGGCTCTCATGACCAGATATTCTGCTTTTTTCACGTCATCGAACGCGGTGTAATAGTCTGCATTAAGCTGTTGGTACTGCTTAATGTTATTTCGTAATGCATCGGCCTGGCTTTTAAGGTCGGCAGGTAAAATCGGCAGTGCCTGATAGGCTGATTCCGTTTCGGCATAACGGTTATTCAGTGCCGTTAATGTCTTCTCATCTTTTGTTATTTGCAGTTCATAACTCAGCTTTTGTACTTCACTTAACAAGAAAGCCAACTTGCTAAGCGCGTAATAAGCATCGTTATCGGGGAATGAACTGGTGCTATGAATGGCCTGTGTAACGGGCTCTAGCGTGGCTTGCGCATGCAGTTGGGTGACTTTGTCCTGAATCCCAACGGCCTTTTGCGTCGCCACGGACATGGCGGATACTGAGGTCTGAAAACCCTCTAAATTTTCTTTTAAGCTGTTAATGTGGCCTAACTCGTCGGCGCTCCAGTCCAGCGTTTTTGCACTGTCTGTTAAATCGGTCGCGCTTTTAACAAAATTTGCCAGAATATCTTTTGTTTTCTCATCGGGCGCGTAGAAATATTTAACGCGATTTATTTTTGCCTGAAATACCTCAATATTGACGCTGTAAATAAGATTGGTTTTTTCATAGATATCTTTAATGTCTTTAAATCTTTTGTACTCAGCGATGAGGCAATAATCACGAGTAATAAAATAATGCCAAATCCCGCATACAGCTTATGAGCAATTTTTGTGTTACGAATTCGACTGGCAAGATGCTGCATTATAACTCTCCATGTATGACGCTTTTAGTAAAAACAATGACTACGTTTTATTGCTAACCACTATTTCACTGCTGACGGCTATTTCACTGCGAACGACAATGTCATTTTCCACTACTCAATTTCATGTCCCACTACTATTTCATGTCCCACTACTATGAGTTATCGGGCTGTGTTATCGCGATGTTAGTGTCAAAGTCGGGGATAATAACATTCTGTGATGGGTATCAAGGCAGGCTGTGCAAATGCATAATGTTTTATGTTAATAATGACAAAATAACGTAGCTAGCTGATTATTCGATGATTTATTTATCGTTGAGATAATATTGTTCTATTGAGTTCAGCCCTGACGGAATATCAGGGCTGAGAGGTTGAGCGTTAGAACGTTGTCCAACTGGAGTCTTGCGATTGTTTTGATGCAGGCAGCAGGCGTTTCTGCTGTGGCGGCAAACCAGGGATATTGGCTTTTGGTTTACGCCCCTCGTGATCGGATAGGCGGAAGTTCGCTACCATGCTTTCCAGGATGGCAGACTGTTCCTCCAGCGAGTTAGCGGAGATCGAGGATTCCATCACCAGCGCCGCATTCTGCTGCGTCGTGGTGTCCAGTTCGCTGATGGCGCGGGAGATTTGCTCAATGCCGCGGCTTTGCTCATCGGAAGCCGAAGCGATTTCCCCCATGATGTCGTTAACCCGCGAGACGGAGGAGACAATCTGATCCATCGCGGTACCCGCATTCGCGACCAGCTGTGCCCACATTGATGCGTGACACCGATTCTGATATCAGGCTGGCGATCTCTTTCGCGGCTTGCGATGTGCGTTGAGAAAGCGTCCGTACCTCGCTGGCAACCACGGCGAATCCACGACCTTGTTCACCGGCTCTTGCGGCTTCTACAGCGGCGTTAAGCGCCAGAATATTGGTCTGGAAAGCAATGCTGTTGATAACGGCGGTAATATCGGCAATCTTGCGTGAACTGTCTGAAATGCCTGACATGGTATCCACCACATCTCGTACCACTTCGCCGCCTTTGTGCGCATTTTGTGATGCTTCCGTGCTAATTTGGCTCGCCTGTTTGGCGTTCTCGGCATTGTTTTTTACGGTCGACGTCAGTTCTTCCATGCTGGCGGCGGTTTCCACGACGGCGGCAGACTGTTGCTCGGTGCGCGAAGAGAGGTCGCTATTACCGGCGGCAATCTTGGCCGCAGAGGCGGACACGCTGTCCACGCTGTCACGCACATCACTGATCATATGGCGCAACTTTTCATTCATCCTCCCCATGGCGGCCGTTAACTGGCCCAGCTCATCATCACGGTCAGCCACGATCGTTGAGGTCAGATCGCCGGCGGCGATTTTTTCCGCCAGAGAAAGGTTATGAATTACGGGGCGGGTGATTTGGCGGGTAATCAGCAGCGAGATGATAATGCCGATCACCACGGCGATGAGGCCAATGATCATTGTGATGGTCGCGGAGCCGTATGCCAGCGCGTCATTCTTCTCTTTGACGATAGTGATAATCGCTTTAATGGAGGCGCTGCTTTTATCCCCGCCGACCTTCACACCGTCTTCTGCTTTTTCAGGTCGTTGACGCTCTGGAAGTAATCACTGTTGAGCTTTTTATAACTGGTGACATAGCTTCGCAAGCCCTCTACGGCAACCTTCTGTTCAGGCGTCAGCGCCGCAACAGCAGCCTGATAGCTGCTGTCAACGCGGCTAAAAGCCTCATCGAGCTTCTTCGCGGCATCAGCATTTTGCTTAAGCTGCAACTCGTAGGAGAGCGGCTTCAGTTCTGAAACCTGTGTTGCCAGATCCTCAGTCAGAGACTGTGTGGCGCTATCAGAAGGCTGTTGGCGCAGTGTGGTGTAAAAATCTGCGGTAATGTTTTGCCCGTTGGCGGCGCTGATTTTGTCGCGGTTCTCTACTACGCGCTGCGTGGCTTTTCCCATCTCGGTGATAGCGTTCTGGAATTCAGTCAGGTTCTGATCAAGGTCATTGATGAGAGCCGCCCCTTCTGGGCTCCATGAGAGTGTTTTTGCTTCGGTGGTTAATTCTGATGCGTGCTTAACGAAGCCCGCCATGGTTTCACGCGATTTTTCATCATAAGAATAAAAATACTTCAGGCGGTTTATTTTGGCCTGAAAAACTTCGATGTTGATGTTGTAAATAAGATTGGTTTTCTCATAAATATCACGAATTTCTCTGAAGCGACCTGCGCTCAGTAGCGATGCAATGATGACCAGTAGCAGGATGACCCCGAACCCAAGATAAAGCTTTTGGGATATTTTAAGATTTCTGATTTTTTGGCTAAGAACATGACATCTCTCCGGGGATAAATTACTGGTGTCGGTAACAATCAATAAAGGTATGACCCATAGTGCTTATCGGATTTATGATGAATTTTTTTAGTGTGAGAGAAGAAACTAATAATAATTTGTGAGGCTTATCTCTCGCGACTGGACAACTGCACAGCAGACACCGGTTGAATTACCAATATGTGTTACTGCAATCGTTTAAGAATACACACAGTGAATCGTGATTATTTTTTTAATTTTTTAAAAATAGAGAAGAAAGTGGCTGAATTAGAAATATATTGAAATATAAATGGGATGAAAATAACGAATGGTTAAATTTGTTCTTAATGCTGGTAGATCTGACAGACTGATTAATGGGGTTATTCTTTGTCCGGGGCTTTTTCGCACTTTTTATCGTATGTGTCTCACATTGGCGTCTGTCCCTGGTGGTGTCGGATACCCTCTGGTGACAAATTCGCCGCCAGAGGATAGGGGCTACCTAGTGGGGGTGCTTTGTACGATACAGCCGACGTGGGTGACCAATCTTTCCGTAACGCATTTCGATATCGAGAAACTGGTTTTCAACGCAAAACTCCAGATAGCGGCGTGCCGTCGTTTTACTCAACCCGGTTTTTTCGACGATATTATCGACTGAATACAGTACCTCACCGCTATCGCTGGCAAAAATCTGCTTGATCAGCCCCAACGTGTTCTCCTCAATGCCTTTTGCTGACGAGGAGGGTGCGGCGCCGGACGATTGCAGCTGATAGAGAATATCGACGTTCTGCTGATCGACAATTTTGTACGTGTGCTGAGTCTTCACGAATTGAATAAATCGCTCCAGTGAAGAGCGCAGCCGCGGGTAGGAGAGTGGCTTGATGATATAGTCAAAAGCCCCACAGCGAATGGCCTGCGCGCAGGTATTCATATCGCTGGCGGCGGTAATAAAGATGACGGAACAGTCCATTCCTTTGAGCAGTTGGCTTTCAATCAGCGACACCCCTTCGCCGTCGGGCAAATAGTTATCGAGCAGAATCAGGCGTGGCCTGTGCTGCTGAAGGAGTTTTTTGGCTTCAAAAAGCGTAGCGGCAATCCCGACGACACGCAGATTGAAATGTTTTTCAATAAATTCAGCATGAATAGTTGCCAGCTTACTTTCATCTTCAACGATTAAGACATCGAAATGTTCAGTGTGCTGCATGGTGTGAATCCCTGTTAGTCTCTGAAACATAAAATAAAATCTGGCACCCGTTATACCTCAAGTGGCCTGTACGTTGTTCAATACACGTCGCTCAAATCATTGGGGGATATCGGTATAAATAGAGAAAATACGCTGCCATTCGGCTGGTTGGCCGAAACTTCGATAATTCCTGCGCCTGATTAACGTAGCTAGCCACCAGATGCAGCCCTAGCCCGTGATCGCCCTGCGTTTTACTGGTTACACCCATTTCAAACAGGCTATCGGCAATCGCTGGATCGATACCCGTTCCCTGATCGGCGACTTCAATGACTAGCTCTTGTTCGCTGTCATAGATATACACCTCGACAGGATAATGTGGCGCTGTTGTGGCTAATGTGGCTTCCATCGCGTTATCCAGCAAATTACCAATGATGGACATGAGCTCCGTCTCGCTCAGCGCGGGGGAATATGGGTGAGCTGACAGCGTGGATCGAAAACAATTTCGATGCCTTTTTCCCGAGCCGTCGCGTACTTACCCAGCAGTAGCCCACAGAGCGCAGGTGAACAGAAGCGGCGGGAAACAAAATCCAGCACCACCTGCGCGCTTTCCGACTGCGCTTCAATATATTTGATCGCTTCGTCATAGCGTTTCAGATGCAGCAGCCCGGCCAGCGTCGCCGTCCAGTTCAACTGCTCATGGCGCAGAATGCGCAGGCTGTTCGCGTAACGCTTCACCTGACTGAGCTGCATGCTAAGCGTATGGATATCGTTCTTACTGCGGAAGCTAATGACCCAGCCCTGAAGCTCGTCTTCCAGCATAATTCGCACCCGGCTGGCAATCACGGTGGCGTGATTAAAGCGACAGATCTCATCGTGGGTATCGCTGTTCCACATGGACTCGCCGGAGAAAAAAGGCACGGGTTTAATCACGGTATCAATCGGCTTGCCGCGCAACAGATAAGAGGGGGCGTTCAGCCCGAGAATTTCTTTGGCGGCATGGTTAATGGCAGCGATACGGTGCTGTTTATCGATGGCGATAACCCCTTCGTAGATCGATTCGAGCAGGGCTTTCTGCTGTCTGACCAGCATGCGAATCTCAAGGGGTTCGAGGCCAAACATCTGCTTTTTCAGATTCCGCGAGAACCACCAGGAAAAAGATAAACAGCGCGACAAACAGCGCCAGAATCGCCAGCAGAATATGCGCCAGCTTACTGAACGTCAGGTTGTCGATGTGAGTTTTCAGATAACCAACAGAGACAATACCGATAACCTGACCATCAGCGACGATTGGCGCTTTGCTGCGTAGTGAGACGCCTATGCTGCCGTGGCGCACGGTGATCACGCTTTTTCCCGCTAATACGTCGAAATTATCACCGCCGACCATCTGCGTGCCGACGAGCTTGTCGCTTTCCGCGTATTCAGAATGAAACAGATGACGTGCCTGATTATCGCCGATCACGATATAGCTGGCATCGCTACGCTGTTTTAATTGCTGAGCGAGACTGTATATCTGTTTGATATCTCTATTTTTTACCGATTCAATCAGCGTCGGGATGATGGCGATCTCTCTGGCCTGTACCTGCGCGCGCGTACCCAGTTCGGAATACAGTTGCTTATCGATATCGTGGTAATAATAAATGCCTGTCATCAGAAGTAACATAGAGAAGAAGACGATCAAATAGATAAATAATTTGATATGAAAGGAAAGTCTCAATCTCATGATGTGTGGTTGCCTGACGGTAAACGAGAAATAGCTGCTGAATTTATCACGAAAGGTAATAAGAATGGGCTGAGAGGAAAAACTTGTGAGCAATAACACGTTTAAATAGATTGTTACCACTATGGCGGTAAGAATAAAGAGATAAAATTAAACGACTCTTTTTCTTTAGCAAACAACTTAATTACTTTTTATCAACATAATCATTTTTAGGAAATAAAAACCATAAACACCATAAAAACCTTAAAATTTATTTTGAGTGTAAATTCGGCTAACTGCCTGCGTAATAAACGATTTTCGAATATAAACCATAAAAACCATAAACACCTTTAAAACTCATTTTTTAATTTGAAGGGAATCACATAATAATATGCACCTGGCCCCTATGATGCGCTGACAAAATAAAACGGGGGAGTGAGTTATGAGTACGACTGATGATTCATATATTGTTGTAAATAATGAGACGGCTGGGAAGGTCTCATTAAAGGAAAAATGGTGGCACATTCTTGATACCTATAAAGTAGGTATTATTCCGGTGCCGCTCTTTGTGCTGGCGGGGGTATTAATCGGTATCGACTGCCTGAACGGCAAGCTGCCGAGCGACATCGTTGTGATGGTGGCGACGCTGGCATTCTTCGGGTTTGCCTGTGGTGAATTTGGCAAGCGTCTGCCAATTATCGGCAAGATGGGGGCAGCGGCAATCTGTGCGACCTTCATTCCTTCGGCGATGGTGCATTATGGCCTGCTGCCGGACGTTGTTGTTGAATCCACGACCAAGTTCTATAAAAGTACCAATAT
Organism: Pectobacterium sp. PL152; assembly: GCA_021907015.1. Taxonomy (GTDB): domain Bacteria; phylum Pseudomonadota; class Gammaproteobacteria; order Enterobacterales; family Enterobacteriaceae; genus Pectobacterium. The sequence goes on from CP091064.1 coordinate 4,651,891, forward strand.
CCTGTATCTCTACATCTGCTGCATCATTGTCGGCAGCATCATGAGTATGAATCGGCAGACGCTGATTCAGGGCTTCCTGCGCATTTTCTTCCCTATGCTGTGCGGTGAAGTTGCCGGGATGCTGGTGGGCATGGGCGTAGGTATTGCGCTCGGCCTGGATCCGTTCCAAATCTTCTTCTTCCTGATTCTGCCGATTATGGCGGGCGGAGTAGGTGAAGGTGCAATTCCGCTGTCTATCGGTTATGCCACGATTCTGCATATGGATCAGGGCGTTGCGCTGGGACGCGTCTTACCTATCGTGATGCTGGGCAGCCTGACTGCCATCATCCTCGCGGGCGTGCTGAATCAGTTGGGTAAACGCTATCCACACCTGACCGGTGAAGGTGAGCTGATGCCGAATAAAGGCAATAATCTGGGCGGCGGCGCAAGCAGCACTCCGGCTTCTGCTTTTAGCGGCAAAGCAGACGTTACGACCATTGCCTCAGGCGCGCTGCTGGCCATCCTGCTGTATATGGTGGGCATGCTCGGCCACAAATTGATTGGCCTGCCTGCACCGGTTGGCATGCTGTTCGCTGCGGTGCTGGTGAAGTTGGCTCACGGCGTTTCACCGAAAATGTTGGAAGGTTCTCAGGTCGTTTACAAATTCTTCCAGACCTCTGTGACGTATCCGATTCTGTTTGCCGTTGGCGTGGCGATTACGCCGTGGCAAGAACTGGTGAACGCTTTTACGATTCAAAACTTGCTGGTGATTATTTCTACCGTGGTAACGCTGGTCGCGACTGGCTTCTTTGTGGGTAGAAAAATCGGTATGCACCCAATTGATGTTGCCATTATCTCCTGCTGCCAGAGCGGACAGGGCGGTACCGGTGACGTTGCGATTCTGACGGCAGGTAACCGTATGGTGCTGATGCCTTTCGCGCAGATTGCCACACGTATCGGCGGCGCGATTAACGTTTCGGTTTCACTGCTGGTGCTCGCCAACTTTTAGTCTGATGTTATGCAGAGAATAAAAGGTGCCGAGCCAGAAAATAGTGTGTTGAAGAAATAAGTGAGTTAACGAAATAAAAACCGCCAATACGCGTGGGTTTATTTTGCACAGGAAATATTATGAAACTTGCAAGCTATCGTTATAACGGTAAAGACAGTTACGGCATTTATACGCCAACGGGATTAATCGATCTCGGCAGTAAAATTGGTCACCGTTACCCCGATCTGAAAGCATTACTGGCGCAGAATGCATTACAGGTTGCGCATGAACTCAGTATGAGTACGCCGGATATTGCGGTCGCAGATGTGACGTTCTTACCGGTTATTACCGCGCCAGGGAAAATACTGTGTGTGGGAATGAATTATGCCGCTAAACGTCAGGAATTTAATGAACTGAATCCCGCGCCAACGCTATTTGTGCGCTTTGCGGATTCGCAAACTGGACACGCGACGCCTGTCATCAAGCCGCATTATTCCAGCGAGTTTGATTATGAAGGCGAACTGGCGGTCATTATCGGTAAAGGCGGACAGAATATTGCTCAGGATGTCGCGCTTTCTCATGTCGCGGGTTACAGCTGCTACATGGACGGTTCTGCGCGTGACTGGCAGCACAGCTGGTTCACTGCGGGCAAGAACTGGCAGAAAACCGGCGCGTTCGGCCCTTATCTGACCACCACGGATGAAATTCCCGATCCGCATGTGCTGGCGATCCGCACGTATCTGAATGGCCGCATGGTGCAGGACGACAACACCAGCAGCATGATCCACAAAGTGGCTGAATTGATTGAATACATCAGCACCTTTACTGAACTGAGCCCAGGCGATGTGATCATCACCGGTTCACCGGGCGGCGTGGGGAAAAACGCAATCCGCCGCTGTTTATGCACGCGGGGACTGCATTGAGGTTGAAATCGAGAACATTGGCCATTTGCGCAACACGATAGTGGATGCTGCTGCGCCGTTGAAATCGGTTCCGACCGCTGCGGAAGCCGTTGCGCACTGAGTGCAAATGTAAGTACCTGGCTGTCGGCGTTAAAACCGGCAGCCTGCAATGATCGCCCTAAATAATTCGAGTTGCAGGAAGAACCCTGATGTATGCCAATGATTCCGTCTTTTTTGACACGCTGGATGTGCGCCTTCGGGAGCAGGAGAGGAATGCGGTACGCCACTTCCTTGCACACTGCCAGCTCGGCATGGATGACGATATTGACATCGTGGTGGTTGGCAAACTGGGCGGGCGACTGATTGCCTGCGCAGGACTGGCCTCCAACACCATTAAATGCGTTGCGGTCGACCCTGAATTCAGACACCTCAATCTGGGCGTGCAGGTGGTGAATGAAGTGATGCAGCAGGCAGCGCAGCGCGGGCATTTCCACCTGTTTCTCTATACCCGGCCGGAGAATGTCGACATCTTTCGCGGATGTGGTTTCTACCCGCTGGCGCGCTATCAGGACAGCGCGGTACTGATGGAAAACACGCCGATTGGCATTCAGCAGTATTGCCAGTCTCTGGCGGCTTTTGCGCACCCTGAACCGCTTGCGACGCGGGCAGATAAAAAGATCGGCGCGATTGTCATGAATGCGAATCCCTTCACGCTGGGGCATCGCTATCTGGCAGAGCATGCGGCGCAGTCGTGCGACTGGCTGCACGTCTTCGTGGTACGGGAAGACGTTTCCTTTTTCCCGTTTAGCGAACGTCTGGAAATGGTACAGCGCGGCGTGGAACACATCCGCAATCTGACGGTACATGCTGGCTCACACTACATGATCTCTAAAGCGACGTTTCCCGGCTATTTCCTGAAAGAAGAGAAGCTGATCACCCGCGCCCATGCGGCGTTGGATTTAATCATTTTCAGGAAATATATCGCGCCAGCGCTCGGGATCACCCAGCGCTTCGTCGGCACCGAACCCTTTTGCCCGGTGACGTATCAGTACAATCAGGACATGCACTACTGGCTGGAAAAAGACCAGACGGTGTCTTCCCCAGCGCTAAACGTGATTGAAATTGAACGTAAGCGGCAAACCTCAGGGCTGGCCATTTCCGCCTCGGAAGTCAGGAAATTACTCAAACTTCGGCAGTACAGCCGTATTCAGGACATCGTGCCGGCCTCAACGTTTGAACATTTACAGCACTACTACGAACCCGAATACGCGTAATTAAAATTAATCAGGATAAATCTATGAAGATTGTTAAGGAGTCCCTGGCGGGCACCTTTGAATCCAGCGATTTGCTGGTCAAAGTGGCACCGGCAGACGGGAAACTCACCGTGGTCATTAACAGCGAAGTCATGAAACAGTTCGGCCACCAAATCAAACAGGTTGTAGATGAGACGCTGAAGGCGCTAGGCGTACAGGAAGGGACGATCATTGTGGATGACAAAGGCGCGCTGGATTGCGTCATCCGTGCTCGCGTGCAAAGTGCGGTACTGCGTGCGACAGACGGACAGCAGATTGAATGGGAGACATTATAATGAATAAACTTCGCCGCAGTATGCTGTTCCTCCCCGGCGCTAACGCCGCCATGTTGTCCAATGCGTTCATCTATAAGCCTGACTCCATTATGTTCGACCTGGAAGACGCCGTTTCCCTGCGGGAGAAAGATACCGCACGCCTGCTGGTTTTCCATGCGCTCCAACACCCGATGTACCGCGACATTGAAACCGTCGTGCGTATCAACCAGCTCAGTACGCCGTTTGGCCTGCTGGATCTTGAAGCGGCCGTGCGCGGCGGTGCCGATGTGATTCGCCTGCCGAAAACGGATTCCACCGATGATGTGGATGAATTGGAACACCATCTGGTTCGTATCGAAAAAGCCTGCGGGCGTGAAGTCGGTTCCACGCGCATCATGGCCGCGATCGAGTCTGCGGTCGGTGTCATTAACGCGGTCGCGATTGCACGTTCTTCCGAACGTATGATCGGAATTGCGCTGGCGGCGTTTGATTACGTGATGGATATGCAAACGGAACGTGGTGACGGCACGGAGCTGTTTTATGCCCGCTGCGCGGTATTGCACGCGGCCCGCGCTGCTGGTATCGACGCCTTCGACGTGGTCTATCCCAATGTTAATGACGATGCAGGCTTCCTGAAAGAGGTCGATCTGATCCGCAAGCTGGGCTTCAACGGTAAATCCCTGATTAACCCGCGCCAGATTGAGCTGCTACACAACGCCTATGCTCCCACGCAGGATGAAGTGGACTATTCCCATCTGGTGATCAAAGCCGCCGAAGAGGGCGAACGTGCCGGTCTGGGCGTTATTTCCCTGAACGGAAAAATGATCGACGGGCCGATTATCGACCACGCCAGAAGGGTGCTGGAACGTGCTCAGGCCTCCGGCGTTCGCAAATAGCCGTTGCGCGATTACACCGCAACGGCCGCTCTCAGGAATCACAGGATTAGACAATGAGTCATTTTATTGAAGCACTGCAAAAGCAGTACCCGGAAAAACGTCATCTGCAACCCTTCGTCAACGCCAATCAGAATACGCCGTGGCTGAATGACGTCGCCCAAAAGCATGAGCGCAAACTGTGTGCCGATCTGGAAGACGCGATTCGTCACAGCGGCCTGAAAGATGGAATGACGATCTCTTTCCACCATCATTTCCGCGAAGGCGATAAAGTCATTAATCGGGTGGTTGATACGCTGGCACGCATGGGCTTTCGCGATCTGACGCTGGCTTCCAGCTCGCTGATGAGCTGTAACGCATCGCTGATCGACCACATTAAAGCGGGCGTGGTCAGCCGGATTTATACCTCCGGGATGCGCGGCAAGCTGGCTGATGCTATTTCTCACGGGCTCATGAAAGAACCAGTACAGATCCATTCTCACGGCGGCCGTGTGCATTTGCTGCAAAGCGGTGAACTGAATATCGATGTCGCTTTTCTGGGCGTACCGTGCAGCGATGAATTTGGTAACGCCAACGGCACCGTCGGGAAATCCAGCTGCGGCTCGCTGGGCTATGCGATGGTTGACGCACAGTTTGCCCGTAAAGTGGTATTGCTGACCGAAAGTCTGGTGCCGTTCCCCAATATGCCAGCCAGCATCGTGCAGGATCAGGTGGACTATATCGTTCAGGTTGATGAAGTCGGCGATCCGGCCAAAATCAGCGTGGGCGCGGCGCGCGTCACCAGTAATCCGCGTGAGCTGCTGATTGCTCGTTCAGCGGCAGACGTCATTGAACATGCCGGCTATTTCAAAAACGGTTTCTCTATCCAGACTGGTTCTGGTGCAGCCTCGACGGCCTGTACGCGTTTCCTTGAAGACAGAATGCGTCAGCAGAATATCGTGGCGCGCTTTGCCCTCGGCGGGATCACCGGCGGTATTGTCGATTTGCACGAAAAAGGGCTGATCGAAAACTGATCGATACCCAGTGTTTCGATGCCAATGCGGCGGCGTCGCTGGCGAAGAACCCAAATCACGTAGAGATTTCCACTAACGTTTACGCCAATCCAAGTTCTAAAGCGGCCTGCTGCGATCAGTTGGATATGGTGATTCTCAGCGCGCTGGAAATTGACACCGATTTTAATGTCAACGTGATCACCGGCTCCGACGGTGTGATGCGCGGCGCGTCCGGTGGTCACTGTGACGTCGCGACGGCCGCAAACCTGACCATTGTCGTGGCACCGCTGATTCGTAGCCGTATCCCGACTGTGGTACGCCAGGTGACGACGCGCGTTACGCCGGGAGAAAGCATTGACGTACTGGTGACCGATCACGGAATTGCCGTCAACCCGGCGCGCCCTGAAGTTGCTGAACGTCTGAAACAGGCAGGGCTGACGGTGATGACGATTGAGGCGCTTTACCAGCGTGCGATTGAGCTGGTTGGCGAACCTCGTGCTATTGAGTTTCACGATCGCATCGTCGGCGTTATTCGCTATCGTGATGGCAGCGTGATTGACGTCGTTCGTCAGGTGAAAGAAGCCGACGAATAAACGTGAACGCATGAGGGAATCGATGATGACAAATGCTGTTTCCATCTCGCTGGAAACCTTACTCGCGGCGAAGGAACGCCGCGCAGTTCGCCAGCAAGAATGGCTCGCCCGGCACGGTGCGACGCTGGTGTCGCTGACGCTGGTTACGCCGGGACCGGTAAAAGATAGCGATGGTTATCGGCAGGTGATGGCCGAAGCGATCAAGGCATTCACGTTTCTATGTCAGACCAGAGGTTGGATGGTGCTGGAGCAGCAGACATGCTGGCTGGCCACCGGGGCGGAAGGGCTGTGGGCGATTACCAAAGATGCGCTGTCGGTGAAAGCGGCGACTATTGCGCTGGAAGATAGTCATGAACTGGGACGGCTGTGGGATTTCGATATCTTCAGCCCGGAAGAGGGATCGATTGGCCGGTCGATGTTGGCGCACCGTGGGCGCACCTGCCTGTTGTGCGATCAAATGGCGCACGCCTGTAGCCGTTCGCGCCGCCATTCGCTGCCTGAGCTACTCGAGCACATTGAGGAAAAGGTCAATGCCTACTTTACGCCAGCCTGACGGTGTACTGTCGGTCGCGGTGTCCCGCTCCGCCGCCTGCGATTATCGGGAATGTGACCCGTTACCGGACATCGACCTGCGGGTCGCGCACGCGCTGACGATGGAAGTGATGCTGACGCCAAAGCCCGGTCTGGTGGATCGCGCGAATAACGGCGCTCATCGTGATATGGATGTAGTGCTGTTTCAGACCAGTATTCAGGCGATTTCGCCCTGGTTTCGGCAGTTTACCGATGCGGGGTATCAGCACGCTAACACACCGCTAGCGCAACTGCTGTCTCAGGTTCGACCTATCGGCATCGCCTGCGAACAGGCGATGCTGTCAGCGACGAAAGGCGTAAATACCCATAAAGGTGGGATTTTCGCGTTTGGCCTGCTGTGCACCGCCGCTGGCTGGCTGGCAGGACGGGGAGAGCCTGTGACGCAGCGCAGCCTGTGCGACAGCGTTGCCGCAATGTGTCACGATTTGGTGCGTAATGAGCTGGAGACCTGCGCTGGCGCGGCAACGGCGGGTGAGTATCTCTATCAACGTCATGGCCTGACGGGCGCACGGGGAGAAGCCGCCAGCGGTTTCAATACTGTATGCCAGTATGCTTTACCTGCTTTACAGCAGGCTATTGCCGCCGGGGCGGATGACGAAACCGCACTGTTACACACGCTGCTGGTATTGATGGCCCACAATCCTGACACCAATGTCGTTTCTCGTGGTGGAATGGACGGGCTGGTGTTTGTGCAAAATTACGCGCAGAAGTTACTCGTTGGCCCGCTGGATCGGCAGGCGCTCATAAAGATGGATGACGCGCTGATTGCCAGAAACCTTAGCCCGGGCGGCAGTGCCGATTTGCTGGCGTTAACCTGGCTACTGTATCACTATCCCGCCGAATAGCGCTGCGGTGCCAATACACTGGAGCAGAAGGGGCGCATAATGGGAATGTTGTACTCATCAACGATGTACAAGAAAACGCCATTATCTGATCGCTTCTGCTCACTTTTTTCTATTATTCCGCTAAAGTAGTTGGGCAAACTGCCGATATCGTTTGCACCAATCTATATCGTACGATTTCAGACGCTCCGCATAATCGTTTTCAATATGCAGCCAGTACGGTGGCATCGTAGTGGCACACATGGGACTTGAAAGATAACGGAGAGGCGTGCATCAATATAAGCCATTGGCACATAATCTATGTAAAAATGGTGGGGATGAAAGCGGTGAATGAAAATTTGAAAGAGCAGTTTGTTAAGCGCAACAAACTGGCTATCTGTGCAACACTGCGCGAATTAAAGAAGAATGACACGTCTCTGATGGTTCATCATTCTCACGGCCAGTTCATCAGTAAAATTCTTGACGTTGTCCCTGACAACAATCTGTTTGTCTTCGATTTAGGCGGCATTGAGCGCGAAAACAACCGCGCACTGTATGCCGGATCGCTGTCTTTGTCGCAGAGCCTGCTGGCGCAAAAGTCGAATTTAATGCCGAAATCGCGAAAACGGTGACGTACGACGGGCTGCCAGCCTTCAGCGCGCAGATTCCTGAGCTGCTTTATCTTATCCAACGTAGAACCTATTTCCGCATCAATACGCCGCTGTGGCCGCCGTTGACGTGCCGTGGCGAGCTGCCGGATGAGAGTGTTTTCCTGTTTACGATTAAAGATCTCTCTCTGGGTGGGTTGAGTCTGTATACCGACCGTGACACCACCGGGCTGTTGACCGAAGGCGACATCATTAAAAGCGTGGAGATGGATCTTGCCGATCACGGCTTCTTCTGCGTCGATTTGCAGTTCGTCGGTCAGGCCATGGTGAAGGTTGTCGATAACAAAGGCGAAGTGAAACTCACGCAGCGTCTGAGCTTCAAATTCCCTTCACTGAACGCGGCACAGGAGCGGGATCTTCAGCAGGTGATTTTTGAGCTGGAAAGATTACAAAACGAAAAGAAAAAGCGGTTCCAGGAATTGTAATTTTTAAGCGCGACCTTTTGTTTGGGCTTTACACATAACAGCAACGTTTTTCATTACAAGTATTAACGTATTTACCCTGAAATGATTCAGGCTGCGGAGCAAAATATGATTGTTTTGCATGCGAGAAATCACTATGCACGCCGCTTGATGTAGGACGGGGATAAATAAATTGTTTCCAACGTTCTCAGAGCCTTGTCAGATGAGATCGTCTGGTGCAGAATACGCGCCTTGCAAATAACCGACGTCTAATAGCGTCGGTTATTTTTTTACATTTATGCTCGTCATACTTTCAGGTTACAGGGGTATTGGTGTGGTTTCTTACCTTCTCTGTAGCTCGGTTTGCTGGGTATAGGGTCTTCAACCAAAGAGGCCGGACAACGATCCGGATAGATAATTTTGTGTGTGCCTGTGAGCACAGTGAGGAAAGGAAAGATGGGGCAATCAGTAAGTTTCGCACCGGTGCCCGCCGGTTTGGGCTGCAAAGGTATTGGTTATGGCGCGACGCCGTCGCAAGTTATTTCTGGTGCTGTTACAGCTACCTCTTCTCATCGTGATTCAGGCGAGCCCTGTATCCATTCATTTGTATCCGGTGCGTATGCTCCTGCCGTAATGAACGGAGGTGTACGCCATGTCGCTTGATACCTCTTTGCCTAACGCTGGCGCCAAACGTGCCCAGTTAAAAAGAACGCTTACGCTGTGGCCCGTTGTTATGATGGGGCTGGCGTACATGCAGCCGATGACCATTTTTGATACCTTCGGTATCGTATCTGGCCTGACCGACGGCCATGTGGCGACCGCCTATGCATTTGCGCTGGTCGCTATTTTGTTCACGGCGCTGAGCTATGGCAAATTGGTAAAACGTTTCCCGTCTGCGGGTTCTGCTTATACCTATGCGCAAAAAGCGATCAGCCCGCACGTTGGGTTTATGGTCGGCTGGTCATCACTGCTGGACTATCTGTTCATGCCGATGATCAACATTCTGTTGGCGAAAATCTATCTGGAAGCGATCTTCCCCGGCGTGCCGTCATGGATTTTTGTCGCGGCGCTGGTTGGGTTGATGACGCTGTTTAACCTGCGTGGCATCAATCTGGTGGCTAACCTGAACTCCATTATCGTGGTGGTACAGGTGGCTATCATGGCGGTGTTCCTGGGTCTGGTGATCCACGGTGTTTATCTGGGTGAAGGTGCGGGTACGCTGACCAGCACGCGTCCGTTCTGGTCTGAGAACGCGCACGTGGTGCCGATGATTACCGGGGCAACCATTCTCTGCTTCTCGTTCCTGGGTTTTGACGGCATCAGCTCGCTGTCGGAAGAAACGCAGGATGCCGGTCGGGTGATTCCAAAAGCCATCTTTCTGACGGCGCTGATCGGCGGCGTGATCTTTGTTGCCGTGGCGTACTTCCTGCAACTGTATTTCCCGGATATTTCCCGCTTTAAAGAGCCGGATGCGTCTCAGCCTGAAATCATGCTGTATGTTGCGGGTAAATTCTTCCAGTCTATTATTCTGGTGTTCTCCTGCGTTACCGTGCTGGCATCCGGTATGGCCGCCCACGCTGGTGTCTCCCGTCTGATGTATGTGATGGGACGCGATGGTGTGTTCCCTGAACGCTTCTTCGGTTATATCCATCCGAAATGGCGCACGCCGGCGCTGAACGTCCTGCTGGTTGGCGTGATCGCACTGTCTGCAGTGTCGTTCGATCTGGTGACGGCAACCGCGTTGATTAACTTCGGTGCGCTGGTGGCGTTTACGTTCGTGAACCTGTCGGTTATTTCACAGTTCTATATTCGTGAACGTCGTAACCGTACCGTGAAAGACACCATTAACTTCCTCATGCTGCCAGTGCTGGGTGCGTTGACGGTAGGGGCGCTGTGGGTGAATCTGGAAGCCAGCTCGATGACGCTGGGTCTGGTGTGGGCAACGATCGGGTTACTCTATCTGGCGTTTGTGACGCGCAGCTTCCGTCAGCCAGTACCGCAATGCAGTGAAGAGCCGGTGTAAGCCACCGACAACTTGCATGAAAGAAAAAGCGGAGCCAGTGTGCTCCGCTTTTTTTATGGTGTGCCATCTCTGGCCGCTACCCTTACGGCCGTTGTGTCAGCAACGTTGAAGCACGTGCTCTATGTTTCTTACTCGTTATCCCACCAGCTTCTGCGCATAAGCGTACAGGGCTTTTAACTGCGCCATCTTCTCTTTATCGTCTTCATGAAGCTGATACAGATTGCTGAGTTCTGACAGATAGTCTTGCAAGCGTTCCGGTGTAAATACCGCACGCCGATGCTGCAACCAGCGTTGCTGTTCACGGTCATCCAGTGTGCCGGGGAAATTGCGGGCGCGATAGCGGAAAAACAGCGGTTCCAGGCGATTATCAGCAAATGTGAGATCCAACGCGGGAGATTCTGCGGGGCGGTCTCCTGAATAATCTTCATCGCCATGCGGTCGGCATCGCCAAAGAAGCCATCATAAAGGCGTAAATCGACATCATCAGACGCGACAAAGGCGGGCGCTTCGGCAAACAGCTCGACCACTTTTTCCCTGACGCTCGCGTTGTTACGCAGCAGCGCCAGATTGTCCAGACAGCGTTGACGATCGATGCCCAGTCTTTCCGCGTCTTCCGGTCGTAAGGTATTGGCTGGCGCTAAGACCGGGCACTTATTGATGTGCACCAGTTTGAGCGGAACCGCACTCTGATCGGCTTCCAGCGCATCCCGACGGGTGTATAACCGTTCACGCAATGTCTCGCTATCCAGCTCCAGCAGCGGCGTCATATCGCCAGCCAGATCGCACATGATGACCGCATTACGGTTGTCCGGGTGCCAGGCGAGCGGTACCACCCAACTGGTGTTGCTCCTTGCCGCGCCAAACATACCAGACACGTGCACGAGCGGTTTCATCTGCGGAATATCAATCAGCGAGGAAATTTTGTTTTTGTTACGCAGCGTGAACAGGTACTCAAACAGCTTGGGCTGTGCCTGTTTAAACAGTTTAGCCATGGCGATGGTGGCATAAACGTCGGACATCGCATCATGCGCCTGCTCGTGCGAAATACCGTTTGCTTTCGTCAGGTGCTCAAGGCGGAAACTGGGCAGGCCGTCATCATTTTCAGGCCAGACGATGCCTTCCGGCCGTAGGGCATAGCAGGCGCGTAGCGCATCCAGCAAATCCCAGCGAGAATTACCGTTTTGCCAACTGTAAGCGTAAGGATCGTAGAAGTTACGGTAGAAAATATTCCGGCTGACTTCATCATCAAAGCGAATGTTGTTGTAGCCCATAATACAGGTGCCGGGCACGCTGAACGCGTCGTGGATCTGACGAGCGAACTCCACCTCATTGACGCCTTTTGCCAGCGCGACCTGCGGAGTAATGCCGGTGATCATCACCGCTTCCGGCTCCGGCAGGTAATCATCGGCCGGGCGACAATAAATGACCAGCGGCTCACCGATAATATTGAAATCCATATCGGTACGGACACCCGCAAACTGCGCGGGGCGATCGCGCGCCGGATGTTTACCGAATGTCTCGTAGTCGTGTATGAAAAAGTGGGTTGTGTTTTCTCGGCCATATATGCAGTTAGCTTTAGCTACGTGTATGCGCTGAACCTGAAATCAGGCAAAACAGTCTGGAAAACGGCAAGGATACCATTTAATCGACTTTCCTGTGGCGCTTTCCTGATTTGCATCACTTCTCTGACGTACATCAATAGACGAGTAGACATAATCGCTAGGCATGACTGTGTCCATTCGGTTACAATTTTCTTTTTAATGCGAATGATAATTAAATTCTTTATTACCCCGTAGAACACGCTGCGGGGTAGCGTTCGGCAACAAACAGCAAAATGGAGAACACACTTATGCGGTTAAATGCGGTGCGATTAAATGCGGCGTTTGCAGTGAAGGCGACGTTACTGGCATCTATGTTTGTTCTGGCTGGCTGCGATCAGCAGGCATCGTCTTCAGAGGGAAGTCACACGGTAAGCATTGAGCATGCGCAGGGCACCACACAGGTTCCACAGCCGCCGAAGAAAGTGATTGTGTTTGATCCTGCCTCATTGGATACGCTGGATGCGTTGAAAGTCGAGGGGATCGCCGGTGTACCGAAAAGCAGCACGCCGTTGCCTGCGTTTTTATCAAAATACAACAGTGATGCTTACCTGAACGCCGGGACGTTGTTTGAACCAGCCTATGAAGCGCTGAGCAGCGCTAAACCTGACCTGATTATTGCCGGTGGGCGTACGCGTGATGCCTACGACAAGCTGAGCGGTATTGCACCGACGATTTCGATGGATGTGGATGAGCACCAGTTTATGACGAGCTTCATCCAGCGCATCGAGCAACTGGGTACCATCTTCGGCAAAGAAGAAGAAGCGAAAAAACAGATTGATGACTTTAAACAGCAGATCGCTCAAACGCGCGCCAAAACGGAAAATGTGGGCAATGCGCTGGTTCTGATGGTCAGCGGTGGAAAAATGTCTGCCTATGGGCCTAAATCGCGCTTTGGCTTTGTGTTTGATGAATTAGGTTTCAAACCTGCGACCGAGTTCCCGGAATCCGGGCGCCACGGCAACGTGGTGACCTCAGAATTCTTACTGAACGTGAACCCGGAATGGCTGTTTATCCTTGACCGTGACAGTGCGATTGGTCGCCCGGGTGGGGAATCTGCCCAGCAGGTGCTGGATAATCCGCTGATTCACAAAACCAACGCCTGGAAAAATAATCGCGTGATCTACCTGGATTCAGCATCGCTGTATATCGCCGGGGGCTGCAAAGCTATAAAAACCTGGTGAGTACCGTCAGCGACGCGCTGGATAAGAAATAACGGCAGATTACGGCAGAACCAATGAAGTCTTTTATTATTCGCTGGGTCTTGTGTTTCTGGCCTGCATGATTGTTGTCAGCCTGTTTGTTGGGGCAGGGCAGTTGACGATGCAGGCCGTCTGGAACGACCCGGAAATGCGCGATATTTTCTTTATCAGCCGCGTTCCCCGTACGTTGGCTTTGCTGCTGGCTGGCAGCGCCATGAGTGTTGCCGGTCTCATCATGCAACTGCTGACGCAAAACCGTTTTGTTGAACCGTCTCTGGCGGGAACGACACAGTCGGCCAGCTTAGGTTTGCTGGTGGTGATGATCGCCGTGCCCAGCGCGACGATTTTCACCAAGATGGTGGTGGCAAGTCTGTTTGCGTTGGGGGCACTTTCCTGTTCATGATGCTGCTCCAACGGATTGTGCTGAAATCCGCACTGGTGGTGCCGCTGGTCGGCATTATGCTGGGCGCGGTTATTAGCTCAATTACCACGTTTGGCGCGATGTATTTTGATCTGTTACAGGCACTTGGCAACTGGGAATCGGGCGACTTTTCCGGTGTTCTGCAAGGACGTTATGAACTGCTTTGGCTGGTTGGCATATTAACGCTGGTGGCCTGCTGGATCGCTGACCGTTTCACTGTCGCAGGTATGGGGCGTGAATTTTCCGTCAATGTCGGCCTTAACTATCGGCAGGTAATGCTGATGGGGCTGTGCATTATTGCGGTTGTCAGCGGCGTGGTGGTTGTGGTGGTTGGCAGCCTGCCGTTTATCGGGCTGATCGTGCCGAACCTGATCAGCATGATAATGGGCGACAATGTGCGCAAAACGATTCCGTGGGTGTGCCTGCTCGGCGGCGGCTTGGTGCTGTGCTGCGATATTATCAGCCGCGTGATTCGCTATCCTTTCGAGATTCCGGTGAGCGTGATTCTTGGTGTCATTGGCGCTGCCGTTTTCCTTCTCCTATTGCTAAGCCAGAAACGCCATGTCAGTCAATGAACGTAATACGGTGCTGACCGGAACCGTCAGCGAAAAACGTACAGGGTTATCACCGACGCAGCGGCTAATGTGGTTGGCGGGTGCCGCTGCCGTGGTGATCGTGCTGTTCATGACCATCAATCTGGGCAGCAACCTGCGTTATATTTTAACGCACCGCGGGCTGATGCTGACAACGATGCTGCTGGTGGCGTTTGCCGCCAGTGCGTCCACGGTGTTGTTCCAAACGGTGACGAATAACCGGGTGCTGACGCCGTCGATTATGGGATTTGAGGCTCTGTTTATCCTGATTCAGACCTCGCTGGTGTTTGTTTTCGGCATTAGCGGCATTCCGGGGCTGGGTGTTGAAGGCAAATTCGTTCTTGAGACGCTGCTGCTCATTCTCTTCTCTGCGCTGCTGTATCGCTGGCTGTTTACCGGCAGCCGCAATAATTTGCACCTGGTCCTACTGGTCGGGATTATCTGCGGCACGCTGTTTCGCAGCATGGCGGGCTTAATGCAGCGTCTGCTGACGCCCGGGGAATTCGCTATTTTACAGGGACGAATGTTCGCCACCTTCACCCGCACTGTCCCCGAACTGGTGGCGCTGTCGGTTGTGATTACGCTGGTGGTCGCGGTGGTGATCTGGCGCATGCGTTTCCGGTTTGATGTGTTGGCACTGGGACGTAACAACGCGATTAATCTTGGTATTGACTACAAGCGTAGTGTCACGATCATTCTGCTGCTGGTTTCCGTTCTGGTCGCCATTTCGACGGCGTTGGTCGGCCCGCTCACCTTTTAGGCTTTATGGTCGCGAACCTGGCTTATTTAGTGATTGGCTCCAGCCAGCATCGCCTGTTGCTGCCAGCGGCTTTCCTGCTGGGTGTCATTTCACTGGTTGGCGGACAACTGGTGCTTGAGCATCTGCTGGATATGTCCGGGGCGCTGTCGGTCGTTATCGAATTTGTGGGTGGGTCGCTGTTCATTGTGTTGCTACTGAAAAAGGTTTCCGTGTGATTGAGATCGGCAATGTAACTAAAACGTATAATAACGTGACGGTATTAAATAATGTCACGGCGACGGTGCCTCGCGGCGGCGTCACGTCGATTATCGGCCCGAACGGTGCAGGGAAGTCGACATTGTTGTCCATCATCAGCCGCTTGCTGGAAGCGGATCGCGGACAGGTAAAAGTTAATGGCATGGATGTGATGACAACACCAAGCGACAAGCTGGCGACGTGTTTGTCCGTGCTGCGGCAGGAAAACCAGTTTACCAGCCGTTTAACGGTGGCAGAGCTGGTAGGTTTTGGCCGTTATCCTTACACCAAAGGGCGGTTGAACGCTGACGATCGTGAGCGCATCAGCGCCGCGTTGGCGTTCCTCAATCTGACTGAATTGAAAGATCGTTTTTAGATGAACTTTCCGGTGGTCAACGGCAGCGTGCTTATGTCGCGATGGTGCTGTGTCAGGACACAGAATACGTATTGCTGGATGAGCCGCTGAATAATCTGGATATGAAACACGCGGTGGCGATGATGAAACAGATTCGCCGTGCGGCCGATGAGCTAGGCAAAACCATCGTGCTGGTTATCCACGATATCAACTTTGCCTCTGCCTATTCGGACTACATTATTGCGATGCGTAAAGGACAGATTATCTACACGGGAAAACCAGAGGACATCATGGTGTCCGACGTCCTGGAAGATATTTTTGATACTGAAGTTGCCATCGAAGAGGTTCATAATCAGCGTATCGCGGTATATTACCGCTAGTTTGATGACAGATTATCCGCTCAGCGGGGTGTTAGCGCAAAGGGCGTAAGCACTGCTTGAAAGACGCTGGGTATAACCTGTATGGTGAATGCATAAAGAATTTATGTATGACTTAAGGTAAGGGTAAAAGATGGATAAGGACACTAAGCCGTGTTTCCAGGATGTACTGGAATTCGTGCGCATGTTTCGTCGTAAAAACAAACTTCAGCGTGAAATCGTCGACAACGAAAAGAAAATTCGCGATAACCAGAAGCGCGTTCTGCTGCTGGACAACCTGAGCGAATATCTGAAACCGGGTATGTCCATTGAGGACGTGCAAAATATCATCGCCAACATGCGCAGTGATTATGAAGATCGCGTTGATGACTACATCATCAAGAACGCGGATCTGTCGAAAGAACGCCGTGAACTGTCCAAGAAATTGAAAGCGATGGGCGAAGTTAAGTAACGTAACGCCCCGTTTTACGGTAAAACCGCTTTCTGCTGTAAATTATTTCCTACTGTAAAAGGATCGCTTCTGCGGTCCTTTTCTTTGGCTTTTGCGCCACAACCTGCTTTTTGCTTATCCGCTTGTTTGACCGTCGGTGGTGACTGTTAATGATTTTGTCGCTGCTGATGATGTCAAACGCCCCCAAAATTGGAATCCAGCTCGCACGCCGAACGCCATTTTCGCAAGTTAATCACTTTCTTGCGAGGCGTTTTCCTACCTGCATTTTTCGTTCTGTTGCATGAGGTTGAGTTATTGCAACATTCCTGAGCGAACAACAGGGAACGAGGGAAGGATGTGTCATGGCAAGGGACGATATCAGTAAAAAAAGGGATGATGTCAGTAAATAGTCTGGCGTGGGCCAGCGTGCTGGGTATCCTGCCGCTGCTTTTTTGCCGCAGCTCCCAGCGCAAACACTGCTGTGGTGGGGTGTGGGGCTATCTATCTGTGTGGTATTGGGTGGATATCGTCATGCAAGCGTACGGTTTGTCGCCCTTGTTGCCGTGAGTTTTTGTTGGGCAGCGTTGAATGCGCAAACCCTGCTGCTACAAATCGATCGTTTCACGCAGGATTCGGTTAATGCTGTCGTGACAATAAGCAGCATACGGTTCAGTGAACACGGGGATGAGGGGATCACGGTTCGGCTGGAAGAGATCAATCAGCGGCGAATCTTCCCGCCGCTGTATGCGCAACTGACCGTATCACCAGCGATGGAAAACTGGTGCGGCGGCCAACGCTGGGCGATAACCGCCAGTTTACGACCTATCCATAGTCGGCTAAATGAAGGTGGCTTTGATAGCCAGCGCTGGGCGATAGCCAAACGGCAACCGCTATCGGGGCGTGTACTTGTGGCAAAGGTGGCTGATAGCCGCTGTGATTTCCGCCAGCGTACGATCACCCAGGCGGAACAGCAGGTGCAGGGGTTACCGTGGCGTTCTATTTTACTGGCGCTGACGTTCGGCGAGATGAAAACGGTTAGCTCAGCGCTCAAGGCGCTCCTTCAGAATACCGGGACGATGCACCTGATGGCGATCTCCGGCCTCCATATCGTGCTTGCGGGGCTGGTTGGCTGGGGAATGGCGCGGGCGTTACAGTATGGCTTTCCCGTGCAGTGGATTGGCTATCGTTTCCCATTGCTCACGAGCGCGGTGGTTGCCTGGGGATATGTCTGGCTGGCTGGAGGAAATCCGCCTGCTGTGCGATCTGCTCTGGCACTTAGCGTGTGGGTCTGCTTAAAAGTGTGGAGCGTTAACTGTTCAGCTTGGCAGGTCTGGCTATGGTGCGTTGCGCTGATTCTGGTCAGCGATCCGTTGAGCGTGCTGTCAGACAGTTTCTGGCTATCGTGCCTCGCGGTGGCATCGCTGATTTTCTGGTTTCAGTGGGCACCGCTTCCTCATCGATTACAGACGCGGCGCCGATGGTTCTGGCTACGTTGGATCCACCTGCAAACGGGAATCACTCTGCTGTTGATGCCCTTGCAGCTTCATATTTTCCACGGTTTTAGCATTACCTCTCTGCCGGCCAATCTATGGGCGGTGCCTTTAGTGTCGTTCGTGACGACGCCGCTTATTTTGCTGGCGTTGATCACGATGGCATTCGCGCCGCTGAGCGGTATGCTCTGGTGGCTGGCGGATGTTTCGCTGCGTGTGGTGTTCGCACCGCTGACGTATTTGCAAACGGGTTGGGTATATCTTGATGCATCACTGCTGCTAGGAAGCGTCGCGGGGTGGGGAGCTGTTGTCATATGGCGCTTTCGCTGGTGGCGTATTCATCCGGCGAGTGTCGGCGTGCTGATTCTGGTTTTATTGGCCTTCCGCATAAAGAGCGATGAACCGGATTGGCGTGTGGACATGTTGGATGTCGGGCATGGTCTGGCCATCGTGATTGAGCAACGTGGAAAGGCGGTACTGTACGATACGGGAAACCGTTGGGAAGGGGGCGATATGGCGATGCGAGAAATTCTGCCTTACCTACGCTGGCGGGGCGTCGACGTGGAAAACATTATCCTGAGCCACAGCCACATGGATCATATCGGGGGACTGGAGACGCTACAGAAAGCCTACCCTGAAGCTACGACATATAGCGCCACCAACGCGATGAATCATCGCTCTTGTCTACGCGGTGAGCGTTGGCGTTGGCAGGATCTCACGTTTACCGTGCTGTGGCCGCCAGCGCTCGTTGAACGAGCGGAAAACAACCACTCCTGTGTGATCCGCGTTGATGATGGTAAACACCGTGTTTTATTAACGGGCGATCTGGAATCGGATGCGGAAAGGGCGCTGATTCGGTTAGAACGCAGTGCCCTGCGTGCGAATTTGTTACAAATCCCTCATCATGGCAGCAAGACATCCTCCTCGCCTCCCTTCATTCGTGCAGTTAATGCCGAGTTTGTTATCGCCTCGGCGGCACGCTATAGCCCGTGGCGGCTGCCTTCAGTAAAGATTGTCGAACGATATCGACAATATGGTTACTCATGGCTTGATACCGCATCATTTGGTCAGCTAAGTGCACGTTTTTCAGCGATTCATGGCACATTCTACGGTTCAGGGATCACATATCGCCTCGTTGGTATCATCAGTGGTTTGGCGTAGGGCGGTATAATGAGTAAAATGGTCGGCTATTTCTTCCCGATTCAGGTTTACTACATGCTGAATGATAAAGATCTCTCCACCTGGCAGACCTTTCGCCGCCTATGGCCGATGATCTCTCCTTTTAAGGCAGGGCTTGCTGCTGCTGCAATTGCACTCATTATTAACGCAGCCGGCGATACCTTGATGCTCTCCCTGCTTAAGCCCTTGCTGGATGAAGGATTTGGCAAAGCGGAACGTTCCGTATTGCTCTGGATGCCGTTGGTTGTCATTGGGTTGATGCTAGTAAGAGGGGCGTCAGGCTTCGTGTCCAGCTACTGCGTTGCCTGGGTTTCCGGCAAAGTGGTGATGAATATGCGTCGCCGCCTGTTCTCCCATATCATGGGGATGCCGGTGTCGTTCTTCGATCAGCAGTCAACTGGGACGTTGTTATCCCGAATCACCTACGATTCGGAGCAGGTCGCGGCATCGTCGTCAGGTGCGTTGATTACGGTTGTCAGAGAAGGGGCCTCAATTATCGGCCTGTTTATTCTGATGTTCTACTACAGTTGGCAATTGTCCATCATTCTGATTGTGATTGCACCGATTGTATCGATCGCCATGCGCATGGTGTCCAAGCGGTTCCGCAGTATCAGTAAAAACATGCAGAATACGATGGGGCATGTCACCACCAGCACGGAGCAAATGCTTAAAGGGCATAAAGAAGTACTGATGTTTGGCGGCCAGGATGTTGAGACTAAACGTTTTGATCAGGTCAGCAACCGGATGCGCCAACAGGGTATGAAAATGGTATCCGCGTCGTCGATTTCGGATCCTGTTATTCAACTGATTGCTTCGCTTGCGCTGGCCTTTGTGCTGTATGCTGCCAGCTTCCCCAACGTGATGGAAACGCTAACTGCAGGGACGATCACGGTGGTGTTCTCTTCCATGATCGCGCTGATGCGTCCGCTAAAATCTTTGACCAATGTGAACGCACAGTTCCAGAGCGGGATGGCCGCGTGCCAGACGCTGTTCGCGATTCTGGATATGGAGCAGGAGCGTGATACGGGTAAACGGGAAATCGAGCGCGCGCAAGGAGAACTCGAATTCCGCCAGGTGAGTTTTGCTTACCCAGGAAGAGAAAATCTGGCGCTGAGAAATATCAATCTGCATATTCCCGTGGGTAAAACGGTAGCGTTGGTTGGCCGCTCTGGTTCCGGTAAATCAACGATTGCCAGTTTGATCACGCGTTTTACGACATTCAATCCGGTGAAATTCTGCTCGATGGTCACGATTTACGTGAGTATCGCCTGTCTTCCTTGCGTAATCAGGTGGCGCTGGTTTCTCAAAACGTGCATCTATTCAACGATACGATAGCGAACAACATCGCCTATGCCCGCAATGAACACTATAGCCGTGAAGAAATTGAGCGTGCGGCGACAATGGCCTATGCGATGGATTTCATCAATAAGATGGAACACGGTTTGGATACGATCATTGGTGAAAATGGCGTGATGCTTTCTGGCGGACAGCGGCAGCGTATCGCGATTGCCCGCGCTTTGCTGCGCGATAGCCCGATCCTGATCTTGGATGAGGCCACATCGGCGTTGGATACGGAATCGGAACGCGCGATTCAGGCGGCATTAGACGAACTGCAAAAGATCGTACCTCACTGGTGATTGCACACCGTCTCTCCACGATTGAAAAAGCGGATGAGATTTTGGTCGTTGAAGATGGCAGAATCATTGAACGTGGTAACCATGTTGCATTACTGGCGGCGAATGGTGCTTATGCCCAGCTACACAGAATGCAGTTTGGCGAATGATTGAGCGTATCTGGTCTGGTCGCTCGCGGCTTTATTGGCTGTTGCTGCCGTTTTCATGGCTATACGGATTCATCACGTTTCTGATCCGCCAGAGCTATCGGCTGGGGTGGCGGAAAAGCTGGCGATCTCCCGTTCCTGTCGTGGTTGTAGGAAACCTGACGGCAGGCGGCAACGGTAAGACTCCGCTGGTCATTTGGCTTGTCGAGCACCTACAGCGCAGAGGTTATCGTGTCGGCGTGGTGTCACGTGGTTACGGTGGGAAAGCTGAACATTATCCTCTGCTGCTGGATGGAGCAGTGACGACGGCGCAGGCTGGCGATGAGCCTGTGCTGATTTTTCAGCGAACCGGAGCGCCCGTTGCGGTGGCCCCCGTCGCCGGGATGCCGTGAGTGCGTTATTGGCGCAGCACACGCTAGATGTGGTGATCACCGATGATGGATTACAGCACTATGCGTTGGAAAGAGATATTGAGCTGGTTGTGATTGATGGAATGCGGCGTTTTGGCAATGGATGGTGGCTGCCCGCAGGTCCAATGCGGGAAAGAGAAAGCCGTCTGGCCTCGGTGGATGCAGTCATTGTTAACGGCGGTACGCCGCGAGCAAACGAGATAGGCATGACATTAAGCGCGGGTATGGCGGTTAACTTACTTTCTGGTGAGTCCCGACCGCTGAGTCAGTTGCAGGATGTGGTTGCGATGGCGGGCATCGGACATCCCCGCGTTTTTTGCTACGCTGCGTGAGGCTGGCGTCAGCATTGCACGTGAAATTGCTTTTGCTGACCATCAATCATACCAGCCAGAACAGCTCAGCTCGTTGACTCAGGATGCGACACAGCCGCTGCTGATGACGGAAAAAGATGCCGTAAAATGTAAGGCGTTCGCTCAGGGTAACTGGTGGTACCTGCCCGTTGATGCCGTGCTGGCTGAACCCCACGGCACGCAATTGCTCGACAAACTGGAAAATGTGCTTAATCGGAATGCGGGCAGCAGAACATAAATTGGTCCGCTACCACGGTTTCAGATATCCCTTGTGGATATCACCTTATTAGATCGCTGCTGTAGCGAGAAAGAACATGCCGATCATCGATCGGCCAAAGATGGAGGAAGCATGGATCACCGTTTACTTGAGATTGTTGCCTGCCCTGTTTGTAATGGTCGGCTGTATTTTAATAAAGAGAAACTGGAGCTGATATGCAAGGTCGATGGTTTGGCCTATCCGGTTCGTGATGGCATCCCCGTGTTGCTGGAAAACGAGGCGCGTAAACTCGGCGCTGACGAGATAACGCAATGACCTTTACCGTAATCATTCCTGCGCGTTTTGCGTCAAGCCGACTGCCCGGTAAGCCGCTGGCGGACATCAATGGCAAACCAATGGTCGTCCATGTGATGGAACGGGCGTTGGAATCGGGTGCGCAGCGCGTTATTGTCGCTACCGACCATCCTGATGTTGAAACGGCTGTGCGGCAAGCGGGCGGTGAAGTGTGCCTGACCCGCACCGATCATAATTCCGGCACGGAGCGTCTGGCTGAAGTCATTGAGCGCTACGGTTTTACCGACGATGACATCATCGTTAATGTTCAGGGCGATGAACCACTCATTCCTTCCGTGATCATTCGTCAGGTGGCAGAAAACCTCGCAGCCAGTAAAGCGGGAATGGCAACGCTGGCGGTGCCGATTGAAACCAGCGAAGAAGCATTCAACCCGAATGCAGTAAAAGTGGTTACCGACGCCGAGGGATACGCGCTGTATTTTTCCCGTGCGACGATTCCTTGGGACAGAGAGCGTTTTGCTCAGTCGAAAGAAACCATTGGCGATCATTTCCTGCGTCATATCGGCATTTATGCCTACCGTGCGGGGTTTGTGCGCCGTTATGTCAGTTGGGCCCCGAGCCAACTGGAGCAAATCGAATTACTGGAGCAACTGCGCGTGCTGTGGTACGGCGAGAAGATTCACGTTGCGGTTGCGAAAGCGGTGCCTAGCGTCGGCGTGGATACGCCAGAAGATCTGGCCCGTGTGCGGCACGTCATGGCGAATCAGTAAGCTGTAAGCTCTATCACGCTATGCTGCGATAAATACGTCATGGGGGAATCTATTCTTACCGGAATAGATTTTTCCCATGACGTTTTTTTTCTTTATACGACATATTATCTTTTAAATGATTTAGCACTTATTTAGATAAGTATTCTTAAAAACTCTCAAATTACGCTGTACCGCTTTATTCCATAGACGATTTATTTTCATTCTGAATTGATGAATAGCGAGTGGAACTTTTATTTTCATATTTAAATGCTACTATCAATTCGCCATGTTTTTGCATGGCGTTTTTGTTATTTCAACTAAGGATGGTAATGATATGAATGCTAAACGTTATATCGCAAATTTTTTTCTCGGCGGTATGCTGATGGGAGCTGCGGCCAGCAGCAGCGCGGCGGTGTATTACATGGCGCCCAACGGTAATGACGCGAATAACGGCAGTAAAAACTCCCCCTGGAAAACGATCGATCGCGCGCAGAAAACATTAAATCCCGGTGACCGTCTGTGGATCCGTGGCGGTAACTACGTGTTTACCAAGGGGCTGAACGTCTGTGCAACGCGTACTGATGTGGTGAACGCGATTACGCTGAACAAGAGCGGTACTGAAGGTAAGCGCATTGAGTATTGGGCGTACAGCGGAGAAGTGCCCGTGTTTGATTTCAGTCAGATGCAGGATGATTGCCGCGTCAAAGGCTTCAACGTTGTGGCAGATTGGATCTCTCTGAAAGGACTGGAAATAACCGGTGTCCCGCAGCGCAATAACCTTAACCATGAATCCTGGGGAGTGTGGATTCGGGGCAGCAATAATATATTCGAACAGTTAAATATCCACCATATTATGGGTACGGGTTTGTTTATCCAGCGTGGGGGATATAACCTGGTATTGAATAGTGACTCCCACCATAATTACGATCCGCTAACCTCTAATGGCGCTGGTCAAAGTGGCGATGGATTTGGTGCGCATATTCCGGCTAATCAACCAGGTAATATTTTCAGCGGTTGCCGGGCATGGTCAAACTCGGATGATGGCTTCGATTTAATTAATGCCTATTCTCCGGTGCTGATTGAAAACTCCTGGGCGTGGTCACACGGTTATTTGCCGGGAACGACGCAGTCGCTGCCAGCAGGTAATGGTAATGGCTTTAAAATCGGTGGCTACGGTGGCGTTTATGTGGCAAATGCGGTGAAGCATACCGTGCGTAACTCGGTTGCGTTTTTAAATAAAGCAGCCGGTTTTTATGCTAACCACCATCCGGTAGCGAACGATTTCTTTAACAACACTGGCTATAAAAATAACCCCAACTTTAATATCCGCGGTATTGATGCAAACGGAAAAGCAATTGGATTAGGTACGCTACGCAATAACGTTTCTCATGGCGGTAAAGACCTGTCGTTCTCCGATGGAGCGAACATGCGCTATAACTCATGGGATCTGAAAATTGCGGTATCAGATTCTGATTTCGAGAGCGTATCCGTGACCGGATGGGATGCACCGCGTCAGGCAGATGGCAGCTTGCCGGTACTGAAGAGTCTGCATCTTGCGTCGGGTAGTGCGCTAATCAACAAGGGTGGAGATGTCAAACTGCCTTACAAAGGTTCAGCGCCAGATCTGGGTGCCTTTGAACGCGAATAATGGCGGCGTGTTAATTCACTAGCCTGTCACTCACAATGTTCCCTGCTCGTCAGCAGGGAACATCGCTGCAACAACTCTGGCAAGGCGTGTTCCCTGTCGGAGTTGATCCCCGCTTATACTCTAACTAAGTCGAGTTTCAGGACAAAACATTAGCGCTTTGAACAACGCACATGCAACTTGAAGTATGACGAGTATATTTGATCTGCGTTGAAGTATTTGTCGCCTGCTCGCCGCATCATGGTGGATGGAGTCATTTGGCTCAACGGAGGTATAGCTGTTTATGGAACAGTTGAAATCGGAGCTTAGCACGGTGTTGGGGAAAGCCTCAGCCGGCTTGAGCGTATAAGCGAACAGCCCTATGCAGATCTGTATGCCTTGTATGATAAAGAAGGAAACGCGATACCCTTGTTGGCTAAGAGCTATGTATGCCAGGGGTGGCTCAGCAGGAAGCCTACAAGCTCTCGATGCTGGCGCGTGAGGGAGATGTCCGTTTACCAACTGTTTACGGGTTGGTGTTGACGCAACAGCAGCCTTATCGGGAGCTGTTGCTGATTGAGCGCTTGCGCGGTGTGTCGGTGGAGGCGCCACCACGAAGCGGCCAGCGCTGGACGCTGCTGATGGATCAGATTGTTGAAAGCATATTAGCCTGGCACCGCATTGATAGTCATGGTTGTGTTGGTTCTGTCGATAGCACAGGACAACGATTGGGTCAGTTGGTACCAACAGCGTGTGGAAGTGCTGTGGTCGACGTTACTCAACGTCAGTGCGCCACAGCTGACGCAACAAGATCGAGGCGTGCTTTATCGTTCTCGCCAGTGTTTGGCGATGCTATTTGAAGATTTCGAGGATGGCTGTGTACTGGTTCACGGCAACCTTTCGCTGCGCAGCATGTTGAAAGACGCGCGTAGCGATCAGCTGTTGGCGATGATTAATCCAGGCATGATGCTGTGGGCGCCCAGAGAGTATGAACTCTTCCGGCTTTGTGAATCCGGCATGCCGGAGCAGTTGCTTTATCACTACCTGAAACAGGCGCCGGTCGCTGAGTCCTTTGTCTACCGACGCTGGTTGTATGCTATCTGGGAAGCCGTGGCCCGCTATATTCACACGGGCCAATTAGACCGTCAGCTCTTTGATATGGCTTCCCGAGAGCTGTCCCCTTGGCTGGAATGAGTCTGTGGCTGTTCGGCGTTGTGCGGTGTCGTCGAGGTTCCTTTCAGCGCTTGCCAGAGGCGACCAAGTGTTTCATACCAGGCGCGTTCGCTGTGCGATAAATAGTAAGCGGATGGAAAAATTTTCTCCCACGGGTTGAGCGCGGACGTGATCGCCATCTGATTCGCCGGAGCCGGAATTGGTGCCAGCCCCTGAGCCTGGAAGAATCGTATGGCGCGAGGCAGGTGGTTGGCCGAGGTCACTAATAAGAAAGGGCGATCGCCAACAATCTTGGCGGTTGCCGCCGCTTCTTCTTCCGTATCCCTTGGCGTATCCAGAATGACGATATCCTGTTGCGGAATCCCCAGACTCTCTGCTACCAGTGCCGCGGTTTTCGCACTGCTAACTGGGTTACCCTGCGCTGCGCCGCCAGTAAAAATCAATTTTGCGCCGGGGTTGGCATGATACAGACGAACGCCTTCCGTCACGCGCGGGAGGCTGTTGCTGATCAGATTGGAGCTGGGTGCCCATTCCGCGTTATAGGTATACCCCCCGCCTAGCACGACGATATAGTCGGCTTTGCTCGCCTGCGGCGTTTGCCGCCAGGTCGGGTAGTGTGATTCCAGTGGTAACAACAGCCTATCGGCGACAGGTTGCAGACTGAGCAGAATAAGCGCCAGCCAACTGGCTAATATTATCGTTCTTCCCGTGCGCTGCCGTTGGGTAAACCAGAGCAGCAGCAGGCCGACACCCATCAGAAGCAATAGCAATGGCAGAGGCTGCAGAAGGCCACCGACGAACTTTTTGAGTGTGAAAAGCATAAAATTGCATTCCTTTTGAGTGAAAAAACCGCATCCGGGAAGATATCATGCGGTAAGGCCATTTATTCTAAGCCAGCCTGTGCCAAAATGGCAGGCTGGAAAAATCGCACCGCGCAGACATGTGCTGCACGAGCAGCCCCGTTTATATGATGCGGAACAATGACTGATGCAGGATCGCAATTTTAACGATATCGCCGAAAAATTTGCTCAGAATATCTATGGCACAACGAAGGGAAGACTTCGGCTGGCGGTATTGTGGCAGGATCTTAGCGATCTTTTGACCCAGCTTCCGGCACGGCCGTTGCGTATCCTTGATGCGGGAGGCGGTGAAGGGCAGATGGCGTGTCGTCTGGCGGCTTTAGGACATCAGGTATTGTTGTGCGATGTTTCCGATGAGATGATTCAGCGCGCCAAAAATGCGGCTGCAGCGCAGGGGGTCACCCATAATATGCGTTTTGTGCAGTGTGCCGCACAGGATATCGCGCAATATATGGAAAGCCCCGCCGATCTGATATTGTTCCACGCGGTGCTGGAGTGGGTCGCGCAACCGCAGCAGATGCTGAAAATATTGTATGATTGCCTGTCGCCGGGTGGTGCGCTGTCTTTGATGTTTTATAACCATCACGGACTGTTGATGCGTAACATGGTGCTGGGCAACTTTGATTATGTTCAGGCCGGCATGCCGAAGAACAAACGGCGTTCGCTATCGCCAGATCACCCGCTGGATCCGCAAGAGGTGTACGGCTGGCTTGATGAAATGGGGCTGACCATTAGCGGAAAAACTGGCGTGCGTGTGTTTCATGACTACCTGCAGAATAAGCAGCAGCAAATTGATAAGTTTGCCGACATTCTGGAGCTCGAACAGCGGTATTGTCGGCAAGAGCCTTTTGTGAGTTTGGGCCGTTATATCCATGTCATGGCGCATAAACCCCATTTGAAGGATGCATTATGAGTGATTTTTCCCAGACTGTACCCGAACTGGTCGCCTGGGCACGAAAAAACGATTTCTCCATTTCCCTCCCCACCGAACGCCTGGCGTTTTTGATGGCGATCGCCACCCTTAACGGCGAGCGCATGGATGGTGAAATGAGTGAGGGTGAGCTGATTGATGCCTTCCGCCATGTGAGTCAGGGATTTGATCAGACGAACGAAACCATTACTGTTCGCGCCAATAACGCGATTAACGATCTGGTGCGCCAGCGGTTGCTTAACCGTTTTACCAGCGAACAGGCGGAAGGGAATGCGATTTATCGTCTGACGCCGCTGGGGATTGGCATTACCGATTATTACATCCGGCAGCGTGAGTTCTCGACGCTACGCCTTTCTATGCAGCTTTCTATCGTGGCGCAGGAGTTAGGCCGTGCGGCCGATGCAGCGGAAGAAGGCGGCGATGAGTTCCATTGGCATCGCAACGTGTTTGCGCCGCTGAAATATTCCGTCGCTGAAATTTTTGACAGTATCGATCTGTCACAGCGCGTGATGGATGAGCAGCAGCAGGGTGTTAAAGACGATATCGCGGCGCTGTTAAATCAGGACTGGCGGGCGGCGATCAGCAGTTGTGAACAACTGCTGACGGAAACCTCGTCTACGTTGCGTGAATTGCAGGATACGCTGGAAGCCGCGGGCGACAAGTTGCAGGCGAGCCTGTTGAGCATTCAGGATGCGATTATGAATAATGCGCATAATCTGGAATCTGTCGACAAGCTGGTGTTTGACCTGCAAAACAAACTCGATCGTATTGTGAGCTGGGGACAGCAAACGATAGACCTGTGGATTGGTTACGACCGTCACGTACATAAGTTTATCCGTACCGCGATTGATATGGATAAAAACCGCGTCTTTGCCCAGCGCTTGCGTCAGTCGGTGCAGAGCTATTTCGATAGCCCCTGGGCGCTGACGTTCGCCAACGCGGATCGTCTGCTGGATATGCGTGACGAAGAGCTGACGCTGCGTAGTGAAGAAGTGACCGGTGAATTGCCGCCGGAGCTGGAATACGAAGAGTTTAGTGAAATGCGCGAGCAGTTGATCGCGCTGGTCGAGCAGGCGCTGCATAAATATAAAGCGCAACAGATTCCGCTGGACTTGGGGGAAGTGATGCGTGAATACCTCGCGCAGCATCCTCGCTCGCGGCATTTTGATGTTGCCCGAATCGTGGTCGACCAGGCAGTACGTCTGGGCGTAGCCGAAACAGATTTCACCGGATTGCCTGCACTGTGGCAGGCGATCAATGATTACGGAGCCAAGGTGCAGGCCCATGTCATCGACAAATATTGAACAATTTATGCCAGTGAAGCTGGCAACCGCGCTGTCGAATAACCTCTTTCCTGCGCTGGACAGCCAATTGCGCGCCGGGCGTCATATTGGCATTGAAGAGCTGGAGAACCACGTATTTCTGATGGATTTTCAGGAAGTGCTGGAGGAATTCTACAGCCGCTACAACGTGGAGTTGATCCGCGCGCCAGAAGGCTTTTTCTATCTGCGTCCGCGTTCCACCACGCTGATCCCTCGCTCGGTGCTGTCCGAGCTGGATATGATGGTAGGGAAAATTCTCTGCTATCTCTATCTGAGCCCGGAGCGTTTGGCGCACGAAGGCATTTTCAGCCAGCAGGAACTGTATGAAGAGCTGCTGAGTCTGGCGGATGAAAGCAAGCTGTTGAAGTTGGTTAACCAGCGCTCTACCGGTTCCGATCTGGATCGCCAGAAGCTGCAGGAAAAAGTCAGAACCTCGCTTAACCGCTTACGTCGGTTAGGCATGATCTACTTTATGGGAAATGACAGCAGCAAATTCAGAATTACCGAATCGGTGTTCCGTTTCGGAGCTGATGTACGCAGTGGCGATGATGCCCGCGAAGCGCAGCTACGCATGATTCGCGATGGTGAAGCGATGCCTGTTGAAGGTAGTTTGTCGCTGAAAGATGACAGCGACGATAACGATCGCACCGATGATACCGCGCCAGAAACGGGCGAGGATGAATAAGAGCGTATCCCATTCCTACTGGGGTAGGCTCTGTGTTGAGGATGAACAGGAATGATTGAACGCGGTAAATTTCGCTCACTAACGCTGGTCAACTGGAACGGCTTTTTCGCCCGCACCTTCGATCTGGATGAACTGGTTACCACGCTATCCGGCGGTAACGGTGCTGGGAAATCCACCACGATGGCCGCCTTTATTACGGCGCTGATCCCTGACCTGACGCTGTTGCACTTCAGAAACACGACCGAAGCCGGTGCCACTAGCGGTTCTCGCGATAAAGGTCTGCACGGTAAATTACGTGCCGGTGTCTGCTACTCCACGCTGGATGTCGTTAACTCGCGTCATCAGCGCGTGCTGGTTGGCGTTCGCCTCCAACAGGTTGCAGGGCGCGACCGTAAAGTCGATATCAAACCTTTCACCATTCAGGGATTACCGACGGCGATACAGCCGACGCAAATCCTGACGCAGGTGGTCGGCGATCGTCAGGCACGGGTGCTCTCGTTGCAGGAGTTGAAAGATCGCGTTGAGGAGATGGAAGGCGTTCAGTTTAAGCAGTTTAACTCCATCACCGACTATCACTCGCTGATGTTTGATTTGGGCGTGGTGCCGCGTCGTCTGCGTTCTGCTTCTGACCGTAGCAAATTCTATCGCCTGATCGAAGCCTCGCTGTACGGCGGTATCTCCAGCGCCATTACTCGCTCGCTGCGTGATTATTTGCTGCCGGAAAACAGCGGTGTGCGTAAAGCGTTTCAGGATATGGAAGCGGCGCTGCGTGAAAATCGCATGACGCTGGAAGCGATCCGCGTGACCCAGTCCGATCGCGATCTGTTTAAACACCTGATCTCTGAAGCGACGTCCTATGTTGCCGCCGACTACATGCGGCACGCCAATGAGCGTCGTATTCATCTGGATGGTGCGCTGGAATTGCGCCGCGATCTGTTCTCCAGCCGTAAGCAGCTGTCGAGCGAACAGTATCGTCATGTGGAGATGGCGCGGGAGCTCGCGGAGCAAAGTGGTGCGGAAGGCGATCTGGAAACGGATTATCAGGCAGCCAGCGATCACCTGAATCTGGTGCAGACTGCCATGCGCCAGCAGGAAAAAATCGAGCGTTATAACGCCGATCTGGAAGAGTTGAGCTATCGCCTTGAAGAGCAGAACGAGGTGGTGGAAGAGGCGCGAGAGCAGCAGGCGGAAAACGAAGAACGCGCCGATGCTGCTGAGCTGGAAGTGGATGAACTGAAAAGCCAGCTTGCCGATTATCAGCAGGCGCTGGACGTACAGCAAACGCGTGCCATTCAGTACCAACAGGCACAGCAGGCGTTGGAACGCGCTCGCACGCTGTGTCAGTTGCCGGATTTAACAGCAGATAACGCGGACGAGTGGCTGGACAGCTATCAGGCGAAAGAGCAGGAAGCGACAGAAATTCTGCTGATGCTGGAGCAGAAACTGAGCGTCGCCGATGCGGCGCACGGCCAGTTTGAACAAGCCTATCAACTGGTGAGCAAGATAGCCGGTGCGGTTAACCGTAACGAAGCTTGGCAGGTCGCACGTGATTTGCTGCGCGACAGCTCTTCGCAACGCTATCAGGCGGAGCGGGTACAGCCGTTGCGGATGCGCCTGTCCGAGCTTGAACAGCGCCTGCGTGAACAGCAGGATGCCGAGCGACTATTGCAGGATTTCAGCAAGCGTAACGGTCAGGATTATCAGCCGGAAGAGCTGGAGTCGCTCCAGCAAGAGCTTGATGCCCGTATCGAAACCTTGTCGTCGCTAGTGGCGGAGGCGGGTGAACGCCGCATGGCGCTGCGTCAGGAGCTGGAACAAATCCAGCAGCGTATTCAGAAGCTGACGACGCGTGCGCCTGTCTGGCTGGCTGCGCAGGAAATGCTGACGCAGTTGAGCGAGCAAAGCGGCGAAACGTTTGAAGATAGCCGTCAGGTGACGGAATTCATGCAGCAGTTGCTTGAGCGTGAGCGTGAAACGACCGTTGAGCGTGACGATATCGCTAGCCGCAAACGGCAGATTGAAGCGCAGATTGAGCGACTGAGTCAGCCGGGTGGTTCCGAAGATCCGCGCTTAAACGCATTGGCGGAACGCTTTGGCGGTGTGCTGCTATCTGAAATTTATGATGACGTGACGCTGGATGATGCGCCGTACTTCTCGGCACTTTATGGCCCGTCCCGTCATGCCATTGTGGTCGCCGATCTCTCGCTGGTACGTGAACAGCTTGCTGGTCTGGAAGATTGCCCGGAAGATCTGTATCTGATCGAGGGGGATCCGCAGTCGTTTGATGACAGCGTATTTGCCGTTGAAGAACTGGAACGCGCCGTCGTCGTCAAAGTCGCGGAGCGCCAGTGGCGTTATTCCCGCTTCCCGGAAGTGCCGCTGTTTGGTCGCGCCGCGCGGGAGATGCGTCTGGAAAGCCTGCGTGATGAGCGCGAAACGCTGGCCGAGCAGTACGCGACGCTGTCGTTTGACGTGCAGAAAACGCAGCGCTTGCACCAGTCCTTCAGCCGGTTCATCGGTACACATCTGGCTGTCGTTTTTGATGAAGATCCCGAAGCGGAAATTCGTACACTCAGTTCTCGTCGCGGTGAGTTGGATCGTGCTATTGCCAGCTTTGATGGTGAGAACCAGCAGCAACGTCAGCAATATGAACAAGCGAAAGAAGCCAGCGTACAGCTGAATAAACTGATCCCGCGTATTAGCCTGCTTTGCGACGATACATTGCAGGATCGCGTGGAGGAGATTCGTGCGGAGCTGGATGAGACTGAAGAGTCTGCCCGCTTCATTCAACAGCACGGTGCGACACTGGCTAAGCTGGAACCGCTGGTTTCTGTCTTGCAAAGTGACCCGCAGCAGCATGAGCAGTTGCAGGAAGATTATGCTCAGGCACAGAACGCGCAGCGCCAGGCAAAACAGCAGGCGTTTGCGCTGACCGAAGTTGTACAGCGTCGTGCGCACTTCAGCTATGCCGATTCGGCCGGCATGCTGGGTGAAAATTCCGGTTTGAATGACAAACTGCGCCATCGTCTGGAACTGGCTGAGGCGGAACGGACAAAAGCACGCGAACAGCTTCGCCAGCATCAGGCACAGCTGACGCAGTACAGTCAGGTTCAGGCATCGCTGAAAAGCGCTTACGATGCCAAACAGGATATGTTGAAGGAGCTGACGCAAGAGCTTCAGGATATCGGCGTACGTGCGGATGCCGATGCCGAAGCGCGCGCTCGTCAGCGCCGTGATGAGCTGCATGCCGCATTAAGCACCAACCGCTCGCGGCGTAATCAGTTGGAAAAACAGATTACGTTCTGTGAAGCCGAAATGGACAGTTTGCAGAAGAAATTGCGCAAGCTGGAGCGTGATTATCACCAGATGCGTGAGCAGGTTGTCACGGCGAAAGCAGGCTGGTGTGCGGTCATGCGTTTGGTGAAAGACAACGGCGTTGAGCGCCGTCTGCACCGCCGTGAGCTGGCGTATATGGAAGGCGATGAACTGCGTTCCATGTCGGATAAGGCGCTGGGGGCGCTGCGTTTGGCGGTGGCGGACAACGAACATCTGCGCGATGTGCTGCGGCTTTCGGAAGATCCGAAGCGGCCAGAGCGTAAGATCCAGTTCTACATTGCCGTTTACCAGCATCTGCGCGAGCGTATCCGTCAGGATATTATCCGCACCGATGACCCGGCAGAGGCGATTGAGCAGATGGAAATCGAGCTTAACCGTCTGACGGAAGAGCTGACGGCGCGTGAGCAGATGCTGGCCATCAGTTCACGCAGCGTGGCAAACATCATTCGTAAAACGATCCAGCGTGAGCAGAACCGCATTCGGATGCTGAACCAGGGGCTGCAAGCGGTGGCGTTTGGTCAGGTGAAGAGTGTTCGTCTCAACGTCAACGTGCGGGAAACGCATACCACGCTGCTCAATGTGTTGTCCGAACAGCAGGAAATGCATCAGGATCTGTTTAACAGCAACCGCCTGACCTTCTCGGAAGCGTTGGCAAAACTGTATCAACGCTTGAATCCTGAAATTGATATGGGGCAGCGCACGCCGCAAACGATCGGCGAAGAGCTGCTGGACTACCGCAACTACCTTGAAATGGAAGTTGAGGTTAACCGTGGTGCGGATGGCTGGCTGCGAGCGGAAAGTGGGGCGCTGTCTACCGGGGAAGCGATTGGTACCGGGATGTCGATTCTGGTCATGGTAGTGCAGAGCTGGGAAGAAGAGTCTAAGCGTCTGCGTGGCAAAGATATTATTCCGTGTCGTCTGCTCTTCCTCGATGAGGCCGCGCGTCTGGATGCCAAATCGATCGCCACGCTGTTCGAGCTTTGCGATCGTCTGGAAATGCAGTTGGTCATCGCAGCACCGGAAAATATCAGCCCCGAGAAAGGGACCACCTATAAGCTGGTGCGTAAAGTCTACCAGAACAACGAGCACGTCCATGTAGTCGGGCTGCGTGGTTTTGGAGCAGAAGCCCCTGAGACGCAGGAGCAAGCCTCATAGTGGAGCGATAACGTTTATCGCAGCAAACCTTACTGCTCTTTTCCTCTATAATGATAAAGCCGCTTTTTTAAGCGGCTTTATTTTTACGTAAAAAGAATGCTGACAGTGAATAAGTTCATCAAGCTCGAAAGATAATAACCAGAAGAAGAAGCAAAAATATTTTTCTCTTTATATACTGACGGTAAAACGATGGCAGGCTGCGGAAGGATTTGCGGTTGTATATTGTACAGTGGCGACCGTAAATAACGGGCGCGATATAAAAACGATCATATTTCATTCTTTATCGTTTTCTACAATGGAAAACGAAAAATGAGTTTACGCCAGTGCGAGCGAATCCGGTTTGTTATTTCCATGTTCAACGTGGATTGTCGTAAAAGCATAGTGATTAATAAGTACAGGGGATAAATGGATGTTGTTGTTACATAAACGAAAAATGGTCAGGCTGCTGTTGCGCGTGGGTTGTATTTGGGTCGGAAGCCTGTCTCCTTCGTTTTCGGTGCTGGCAGCATCTCCGGCGGTGATATCTGGCCTATCGCAAAGCTCGGGCGCAGTTTCTGTAGAAAAGAGTCGTGCGGGGCTTCTTTCAGCGCTGCCGCACGGCGTGTCGGTACATTATCTCTCTGATTTATCATCGCTTTATGCCCAACATCAGATGCAACCGATGTGGGCGGATAATCGCGCGGTGCAACAGTTTCAACAGCAGCTTGCCGAATTGGCGATAGCGGGCGTACAGCCGCAGTTCACTACATGGGTGACCTGGCTGACCGATCCGCAATTGACCGGGTTTGCGCGCGATGTCGTGCTATCGGATGCAATGCTGGGCTATTTGCAGTTTGTTTCTGGCGTGGAGCGTAACGGCAATGACTGGCTGTACAGCAGTGTGCCTTATCGTCTGCAATCGCCTGCGTTGAATATCGTTTCTCAATGGCAACAGGCCGTAAAATCCGGCACCAGCGCGGCTTATGTGGTTTCGCTGGCACCGCAGCATTCACAGTACGCCAAAATGCATGAGGCGCTGAAGACGATGCTCACGGACAATCGCCCGTGGCCGAGTCTGAATTTGACGGAATCTCTGCGTCCGGAACAGCAGAGCCGAGAGCTGGCGGTACTGCGTGAAATTCTGCAGCGTACTGGCATGCTGTCGTCAACGGAGAGCATTACGCTGTTTAACGAAAATGCCGCCGCGACGACGATACCGGCAGGCCAATCTCCGTTGGTCGAGAATGGTGCTGCGATCTACACGGGTGAACTGGTTGAAGCGGTGAAACGCTTCCAGCATTGGCAAGGGCTGGAGGACGATGGCGTCATTGGTAAGCGTACTCGCGATTGGCTCAATGTGTCCCCACAAATGCGCGCGACGCTGCTGGCGCTGAATATTCAACGCCTGCGCCTGCTACCGGATAATGTTCACACCGGTATTATGGTGAATATCCCCAATTATTCGCTGATCTATTATCAGGACGGTGCTGAACGCTTATCGTCACGCGTTATTGTTGGGCAGCCCAAGCGTAAGACGCCGTTGATGAGCAGCTCGCTGTATAACGTGGTGGTCAATCCACCGTGGAATGTCCCTACGACGCTGATTCGACAGGATATCATTCCTAAAGTAGTACGCGATCCCGGTTATTTACAGCGTCATGGCTATACGGTGTTGTCCGGCTGGAGTCAGGATGCAGAAGTGATTGATCCATCGATGATCGATTGGCAGATTGTATCACCAGAGCGCTTCCCCTATCGCTTACGTCAGGCTCCTGGCGCGAACAATTCGCTGGGGCGCTATAAATTTAATATGCCAAATTCGGAAGCGATTTATCTGCACGATACGCCCAATCACAACCTGTTCCAGCGTGATATTCGGGCGCTGAGTTCCGGCTGTGTGCGGGTCAATAAGGCATCGGAATTGGCTAGTATGCTATTGCAGGATGCGGGATGGAATAATAGTCGAATTTCTTCCACGCTGGATCAGGGGAACACGACCTTTGTTTCAATGAAGCACCGGATTCCGGTTAATCTCTACTATCTGACAGCGTGGGTAGCGGAGGATGGCAGGCCTCAATTCCGCACAGATATTTACAATTATGATGATACTGCCCGAGCCGGGACGAAAGTTCTCTCCAAAGCAGGGTTATTGCTTCAGTAAGTATTGAAAATACGGGCATTAGTCGTCTTGGTATTTTATCGTTTTACGGGGGATCGATGCGATCTCCCGCAAACCCGTAAGCAAAGCGGGTTGACTCACTTTTCTCTGGCAGTTAAGGTTCAAGGCGGTGCGCTTTTTGCCTCCTTTTATACCGTTATTTTAGCCAGGGTACTCGTTCTATGGATCACATTGACAATCATCGCCGTAAGTGGCTTGCACTGGGTGGTGCCGCGTTTGGTATCGCACTGCTTCCCGGTCAGGCATTTGCAACGTTATCTACGCCCCGACCACGAATTTTGACGCTGGACAATCTGAATACCGGAGAACGGCTAAAAACGGAATTTTTTGATGGTAAACGGTATAACAAATCAGAACTCTCCCGCCTGAATCACTTTTTCCGCGATTATCGCGCCAATAAAATCAAAACGATTGATCCCCAACTTTTCGATCAGCTCTATCGCTTACAGGTCATGCTGGGTACCAATAAGCCCGTACAGCTGATTTCTGGTTATCGCGCGATTGATACAAATAATGAATTACGTGCGCATAGCAGAGGTGTGGCAAAGCAGAGCTACCACACGAAGGGGCAGGCGATGGATTTCCATATTGAAGGCGTTCAACTGGCCAACATTCGTAAAGCGGCGATGAAGATGCGTGCCGGTGGGGTTGGCTACTATCCGCGCAGTGACTTCGTTCACATCGATACCGGCCCGGTTCGTACCTGGTAATTCGCTACCGCAGCACTATATTTTTTCTGATACGGCTCGCTTACAGCGCGAGCCGCTCAGCTTATTCTTATTCAACATGGAGTGATATGAAATATCAAATTGTCCCAGTGACGGCATTTAGCCAGAACTGCACGTTGTTATGGTGTGAAAAACCAATGACGCGGCGATCGTCGATCCCGGTGGTGATGCAGAGAAAATTAAACGCGCCGTTGCGGACGCAGGGATTTCGGTTAAGCAGATTTTGTTAACGCACGGACACCTGGATCATGTGGGGGCGGCAGCGGAATTGGCCGAACACTATCAGGTAGCAATTATTGGCCCGCAGATTGAAGATGCCTTCTGGCTGGAAGGGCTACCGGCGCAAAGCCGAATGTTTGGTCTGGAAGAGTGCGCACCGCTGACACCATCGCGTTGGCTACAGGAAGGGGATGAGGTCAGCCTGGGCGAAACCACGCTGGCGGTTTTCCACTGTCCTGGCCATACACCCGGCCATATCGTTTTCTTTGATGCAGAATCGCGTCTGGCACAGGTGGGCGACGTTATTTTCAACGGTGGTGTAGGGCGTACCGATTTTCCACAGGGAGATCATCAGGCGCTGATCGCATCTATCAAGAATAAGCTGCTGCCGCTGGGTGACGATGTGACGTTTATTCCAGGGCACGGCCCGATGTCAACGTTAGGACATGAGCGCAAAACGAACCCTTTCCTGCGTGAAGATGCCGCGATTTGGTAGTTTCGCTCCCTTTATCAGCAAAAGGGTAGAAATGAAAAAGCCGACACACTGTGTCGGCTTTTTTGATCGCTAAACGGATCAGAGTACAGCAACAATTGCTTCGCAGAGCGGTGCCATATTTTCCGGCGTCATTCCTGCAACGTTGATACGGCCAGAATTCACCGCGTAAACGCCGAATTCGTCACGCAGACGCAGAACCTGCTCTTTGGTCAAGCCGCTGAATGAGAACATCCCATTCTGGTCGATGATGAAGGAGAAATCCTGCTGCGCGCCTTTTTCCTGCAAGGTATTAACGAACAGCTGACGCATACGCTGAATGCGTTCACGCATTGCCGTTAATTCCTGCACCCAAATGGTTTTCAGCGCGTCGTTGCCCAGAATAGTAGCCACAACGGTCGCACCGTGTGACGGCGGATTAGAGTAGTTTGCGCGAATAGCGGCTTTCACCTGACTGAATGCTCTGTCTGCCGTTGCAGCATCGGCAGCAACCAGCGTGCAGGCACCGACGCGCTCATTGTACAAACCGAAGTTTTTAGAGTACGAGCTGCATACGATCAGTTCATCGTGCTTCGCGGCAAAGAGGCGCAGGCCTTCCGCATCTTCTTCGAGCCCACGGGCAAAGCCCTGATAGGCGAAGTCAAACAGCGGCAGCCAGCCTTTGGCTACTGACAGCTCGGCCAGCGTAGCCCACTGCTCAGCGGTAGGATCGATACCGGTTGGGTTATGGCAACAGCCGTGGAACAGCACCACGTCACCCGCTTGGGCTGCGCTCAGGCTATTCAGCAAGCCATCAAAATCCAGCGCATGGTTCGCTGCATCGTAGTAGTCATACTGGCACACTTCCAAACCGACAGCGGAGAAGACGTTGTTGTGATTTGGCCAGGTTGGGTTGCTGATCCAAATGCGCTTTGCAGACGTCTGATTGGCAATGAAATCAGCGGCTACGCGCAACGCACCGGTTCCGCCTGGCGTTTGCGCCGTGCGGGCACGTTTGTCGGCAATGATGGCATTCTGCTTGCCAAACAACAGCTCCTGCGTGCACTGACCGAATGCTGGCAGACCGTCAATGCCCAGATAGTTTTTGGTGGTTTCATTTTCCAGCAGATACTGTTCTGCTTTTTTTACGCTGGTCAGAACCGGAGTTTTACCGGTTTCATCTTTATAGACACCAATACCCAGATTGATTTTATTCGCGCGGTCATCGGCGCGGAAAAGATCGGTCAGCCCGAGAATAGGATCGGCCGGTGCGGCAGAGATATTTTCAAACATTGCCAGAATGTTCCATAACTGAGATGAAATAAGAATTCTCAGAGTACCGTCAGTAAAAGGCTTTGCCAACCGTTGATGTTAAAAAGAAAGGGAAATAACAGGGAGAAGGAGAGAGACGAAATAAAAAGACTGGTTAGGCGAGAATAATTGGCGCAGCGTGGCGTAAAACAGAAGCAAAAAAATGTGAGGGGTGTTTTTCAGTATTGCTGGCGACGGTCGGAAAGAGGCTATCTAGCACGCAATAAAAAGACAGAGCCGAGGCTCTGTCTTTTCCTGCAGTACGAACGATTAACTCGTTACGTTATGCTGAGGCAACTTAGAACTGGTAAACAACACCGACGTTCACGATATCGCCGTTCTCTTGACCGAATGATTTGGTACGGTCTTTATCGAGCAGGGTGATATCGTACTCAACATAGGTAGAGAAGTTTTTGTTGAATGCGTAAGTACCGCCGATGCTTGCGTATTTAACAGCGTAGTCGTTTGCGACGTTTTCGATCTTGTCTTTACGTGTTACGTAAGCGATGGTTGAGTCAAACCGAAATCGAAGTTGTACTGTGCAACCAATTCGAAGATTTTGCTCTCATCAGCAATTCCAAATGTGCTGCTAGAACGGAAGAAATTACGAGCTTCGCCGTAAGTTGCTGCAACGTAGATGTTGTTTGCGTCGTATTTCAGACCAGTAGCCCATACGTCAGCGCGGTCACCTTTAGCGCCAAAAGCCGCAGCCTGCTGACCTTGAGTACGGTCATACGTACCATAAGATGCAACCATACCTACGCCGAAATCGGTATCATAAGACAGAGAAGTCGCCCATGCATCACCGTGTTGACGATCTAATCTTGCAATCGCAGCATTACCGCCATCGTTAGTGGTATCTTTAGCAACGTATTGCAGACCGAAACCTAAGCCATCAACCAGACCAAAGAAGTTAGAGGTATTATAAGTTGCGGCGTTGCCGATACGGCCAGTCAGAGTATCAGTGACGCTGCTATCGCCGCCGTTTTCTGGCAGCACGTCGGTATAAGCCAGACCGTTATAAGCTACACCTACGTTACGACCGTAGTCGAAAGAACCGAAGTCACCAAATTTCAGACCCGCAAACGCTTTACGGGTTTTGCCTGTAGAAGCATTATCGCTTTCAGTATCGTTACCGTCGAACTGATATTCGAAAGTACCGTAGCCTGTCAGGTCGCTGGTGATCTGAGTCTGACCTTTAAAGCCCAGACGTGCATAGGTGTTGTCTTCATTTTGAGTGCTTTGGTTATTGAAAGTATAACCCGCGTGTACACGACCAGTCAGATCCAGCTTGTTCGCATCTTTATTATAGATTTCTGCTGCGTTGGCGGTGCCTGCGACTAACAGAGCTGGGATTACTACTGCAAGAATGTTGCGTTTCATCATTATTACCCTCATTGGTGTTATTTAGACACCTGCCACTGCCATAAATAATTCTTTACGGAACTATTCCTGAAAGTTTGGTGTCTTCCTGTGTCTGAACGCAGTTTTCCATTCACTCGCGAGTTAATCCACCCTAAAGATGCTACAAACTTCGTAATCGAGTAACAAATGGAAATAATGTGTGTCTAAATGTAAAATTCAGGGAACTTTGTGAGACATAACAAAAATTAAAAAAAAAGAGCCGGGAAACCCGACTCTTCTTTTCTACATATTTGTTTTACTTATATTAAATTTTTATTTAGAAACTGGCGTTCCTTGGTGTGCGTGGGAAAGGAATGACATCGCGCACATTTTGTACACCGGTAACATAAGCAATCAGGCGCTCAAAACCTAAACCGAAACCGGAATGGGGAATGGTGCCGTAACGACGTAAATCACGATACCACCAGTAATCTTCTTTATTCAGTCCCATTTCTTCCAGACGGCTATCCAACTGAGCCAGACGCTCTTCACGCTGAGAGCCACCGATGATTTCACCGATTCCCGGTGCCAGAACATCCATCGCGGCAACGGTTTTACCGTCGTCATTCATACGCATGTAGAAGGCTTTGATGTCTTTCGGGTAGTTTTTAACGACAACCGGTGCTTTGAAGTGTTGCTCCGCCAGATAACGTTCATGCTCGGAGGAGAGGTCAACGCCCCAGTAAACCGGATTCTCGAATTGTTTCCCGCAGTTCAGCAGGATGTCGACGGCATCGGTGTAATCCACCTGAGCGAAATCGGAGCTGACGAATTTTTCCAGTCGGGTGATGGCTTCTTTATCTACGCGCTCGGCAAAAAACGCCATATCATCGGCACGCTCGTTCAGTACGGCCTGGAAAACATATTTCAGCAGGTTCTCAGCCAGACCCGCGACGTCATCCAATGTGGCAAAAGCGACTTCCGGTTCGATCATCCAAAACTCAGCCAGATGGCGGCTGGTGTTAGAATTTTCCGCGCGGAACGTGGGGCCAAAGGTATAGACGTTGGACAGCGCACAGGCGTAAGTTTCGCCATTCAACTGGCCAGATACGGTCAGGAACGCTTCTTTACCGAAGAAATCTTCACTGAAATCCACTTTGCCCTGTTCGGTACGCGGCAGGTTTTCCAGATCGAGGGTAGATACGCGGAACATTTCACCCGCGCCTTCGGTATCGGATGCGGTAATCAGCGGAGTCGATACCCAGAAGTAGCCGTTCTCGTGGAAGAAACGGTGAATGGCCTGCGCCAGCGTATGGCGAACGCGCGCAACGGCGCCGATCAGGTTGGTACGCGGACGCAGGTGGGCGACTTCACGCAGGTATTCGATGCTGTGACGCTTTGCCGCCATCGGATAAGTATCGGGATCGTCAACCCAGCCGACGACGTTGACGTTGGTTGCTTGCAGTTCGAAGCTCTGGCCTTCACCCGGAGAGGCGACGACGTTACCGGTGATTTCTACAGAGCAACCGGTGGTCAGGCGCAGTACGTCATCCTGATAATTGGAGAGATTATTATTAACGACAGCCTGTAACGGATTAAAGCAGGAGCCGTCATAAACGGCGATAAAGGAGATACCGGCTTTAGAATCTCTCCGGGTACGTACCCAGCCGCGCACGGTGACTTCGCTGTCAACGGCGACACGGCCTTGCAGTACATCGACTACAGGCACTACGCTCATAAAATTCTCTCTTTAATTAATCGTGTTTAAGAAATATATCGTGTTTAAAACGCCAAATGGCCCAATCCGAGCCATTTGCTATGTTACTTGCGATGCAACAGGACACAAGCAGAAATCACCGGAATGGCGCGAAGTTTTCGCGTATTACAGTGAATCTGCTGCAAAGTTGGTCAAATACCCGTCATACTTCAATTTGCATGTGCGTTGGCTACGTTCACTCACCCGAATCACTTACTTAAGTAAGCTCATCGGGATTCCCTCTCTTGCCGCCTTCCTGAAACTCGAATTATTTAGGGTATACGGGAAAGCTTAACTGGCCTTTTTCACGCGGGGTAAGTCAAACGCTTTGCGTAACTCACACACGAAGTTCTGATCCTGGCAGATGGTTTTACCCGGACTATCGGAGAGCTTTGCCACTGGCTTGCCGTTGCATTCCACCAGTTTGATGACGATATTCAGCGGTTTCACGCCGGGGATATCACACGTCAGGCGCGTGCCGATACCAAACACCAGATTCACGCGCTGCCCGAAATGGCGATACAGCGCTAGCGCTTTATCCAGATTCAGATTGTCGGAGAAGACCAGCGTTTTGCTCATCGGATCGATACTCAGGCGCTGATAATGTGCGATGGCTTTCTCTCCCCAATCGACCGGGTCGCCGGAGTCGTGACGTAGCCCCTGATAGGCTTCGGCGAACGGTAAGTCGAAATCGCGCAGGAAGGCATCCATAGTGATGCAATCGGTCAATGCGATGCCTAAATGCGAGGGATATTCATGCAACCACATTTGCAGCGCGGCGCGCTGGCTGTTGGCCAACGTTGGACTAATTTGCTGGTGAGCCTGAAACCACTCGTGCGCCTGTGTGCCGACTGGCGTGATATCCAAACGGCGCGCCAGATCGTAATTGCTGGTGCCGATGAGGTAAGGGAAATCAGCTTGCAGTGCAGTCACAATTGTCTGCTGGACATCGCGAGAGAAACGCCGGCGTGTGCCGAAGTCCATTAGCTTGAACTGGCTAAGATCCACATCCGCGCTGTGCCGGCGGAAGCTTTCCAGTGAGGCTGACAATTGAACGAGCGCTTGTTCAGCCGTAACGTTGGGCGAACGATGCCGATGAACGACTTCACTGATCACCGCCAACAGAGGAACTTCCCACAAAATTACTTCACGCCACGGTCCGGTGATACGGATATCCAGCTTGCCCGCATTATTCTTGATCGAAACCTGCTGCGGATTGAAACGAAAGCCTCGCAGCCAGTGCAGATAATCCGGCTTAAAGAATGGCAGAGAAGAAAGATAGACAAACTCGTCGTCACTTAATGACAAGAAGCGCATCAGATCGACCTGATGGGCTATGTCGTCGGCATAAATGCCTAATAACTCATCACCGCGGCAGCGAAATTCAGCCGCAACGTCAACATCATAATAGTGATGAT
Source organism: Pectobacterium sp. PL152 (assembly GCA_021907015.1). Taxonomy (GTDB): domain Bacteria; phylum Pseudomonadota; class Gammaproteobacteria; order Enterobacterales; family Enterobacteriaceae; genus Pectobacterium. The sequence goes on from CP091064.1 coordinate 4,695,240, forward strand.
ACACCGCCTGTTGCATATGCAGCTTGTAGGCATCGGTATCCAGCAATGCGTGTAGAATCGGGGAAGTGTGCAAAGTCATAATGCGTTACAGCATCCTCGTAAGATGCATATCCACCATCGGGACAATCAGCAATGTCCGGTCAGTATACCTTGATTATCTGTTTATTACATTACGTCAACATAGCGAGACGTGCGGGAGCGAACCACGGTACGATGATTATCCTCATTATTTTGTCGTGGTAACATTAAGATAACAGGCTTAGACTTGATCTTTGATGCTTATGACGAGGTGGAAACTTTATATGAATCAACAGCCGCAAATAAAATATCGCCATGACTACCGTGCGCCGGATTATACCATTACTGATATTGCATTGGATTTCGATCTCCATGCCGAGAAAACTCGCGTAAAAGCCGTTAGTCAGGTGGTGTTGCAGGGGAATGCTGGCGCGCCGTTGAAGCTGGATGGTGAAGGGTTAACGCTGGTTAGCCTGAGCGTGGATGGACAGCCGTGGACACATTATCAGCAGCAGGACGATGGCCTGATTCTGACGCAATTGCCCGCGCGTTTTACGCTCAGCATCGAAACGGACATCAATCCTGCCGCCAATAGCGCGTTGGAAGGGTTATACCTCTCTGGTGAAGCACTGTGTACGCAGTGTGAGGCCGAAGGTTTCCGCCACATTACCTACTATCTCGACCGACCGGACGTGCTGGCAAAATTCACCACGCGCATTACGGCCGATAAAGCACGCTATCCTTATTTACTCTCTAACGGCAATCGTATCGCGCAAGGTGAGCTGGAAGGCGGTCGCCATTGGATTGAGTGGCAGGATCCGTTCCCGAAACCGGCTTATTTGTTCGCGCTGGTTGCCGGCGATTTTGATGTCCTTCAGGATCGCTTCACGACACGTTCTGGCCGTGATGTTGCGCTGGAGTTGTATGTTGATCGTGGCAACCTCGATCGCGCGGGCTGGGCGATGACCTCGCTGCAAAATGCGATGAAGTGGGACGAAGAGCGTTTCGGTCTGGAATACGATCTCGACATTTATATGATCGTCGCCGTTGATTTCTTCAACATGGGGGCGATGGAGAACAAAGGGCTGAACGTATTCAATTCTAAATACGTGCTGGCCAAAGCTGAAACCGCGACGGATAAAGATTATCTGAACATTGAAGCGGTGATCGGCCATGAATATTTCCACAACTGGACGGGTAACCGCGTGACTTGCCGCGACTGGTTCCAGCTTAGCCTGAAAGAAGGGCTGACGGTGTTCCGCGATCAGGAGTTCAGCTCCGATCTGGGGTCGCGCCCGGTGAACCGTATCGATAACGTACGTGTGATGCGCGGTGCGCAGTTTGCCGAAGATGCCAGCCCGATGTCCCATCCGATTCGTCCCGATCAGGTGATCGAGATGAATAACTTCTACACGCTGACGGTCTATGAAAAGGGATCGGAAGTGATCCGCATGATGCACACCTTATTAGGTGAAGAAGGCTTCCAGGCTGGTATTCGTCTGTATTTTGAGCGTCACGACGGCAGCGCGGCGACCTGTGATGATTTCGTGCAGGCGATGGAGGATGCTTCCGGTGTCGATCTCACGCAGTTCCGCCGCTGGTACAGCCAGTCGGGTACGCCGGTGCTGACCGTACGTGATGATTACGATCCGCAGACGCAACAATATCTGCTGAGCGTGAGCCAGATGACCCCAGTCGGTGCCGACAAACAGCCGAAGTTACCGCTGCACATTCCGTTGGATATCGAACTGTACGATCCGCAAGGGCAGGTCATTCCGCTACAGAAAGACGGCCAGCTGTTGGCATCGGTACTCAATGTGACCGAATCCGAACAGACGTTCATTTTCGATCAGGTACCTTGCCGCCCGATTCCTTCTTTATTACGTGAATTTTCTGCGCCGGTAAAACTGAACTATGCCTGGAGCGATGAACAACTGACGTTCCTGATGCGTCATGCGAGCAATGCGTTCTCACGTTGGGATGCGGCACAGAGCCTGTTGGCCAACTATATTCGTCTGAACGTTTCCCGTTACCAGCAGAAGCAGCCGCTTTCCGTGCCGATGCATGTTGTCGATGCTTTCCGCGGTGTGTTGCTGGATGACAAACTGGATCCGATGCTGGCTTCTCAGATTCTGACGTTGCCGAGCGAAAACGAGATTGCGGAACTGTTTGATATTATCGATCCAACGGCGATCGCTGCCGTACGCGACAGCATGACGCATACGATGGCGAAAGAGATGGCGGATGAGTGGCTGGCGGTATACCACGCGAATCAGGCGCCACAGTATCGCATCGAACATGCGGATATGGGTAAACGCGCGCTGCGCAACGTCTGCCTGCATTATCTGGCATTCAGCGATGAAGCGCAGGCGGATAAACTGGCGCAGGTGCAGTTCCGTCAGGCGGATAACATGACCGATTCGCTGGCGGCGCTGTCGGCGGCGGTTGAAGCGCAGTTACCCGTGCGTGATGAGTTGCTGACGCAGTTTGATAACCGTTGGCATCAGGATGGTTTGGTTATGGATAAATGGTTTGTGCTGCAAGCCACCAGCCCGGCAGCCGATGTACTTACCCGCGTGCGTGAACTGCTGCAACACCGTTCATTCAGCCTGAACAACCCTAACCGGCTGCGTTCGCTGGTGGGAGCGTTTGCGGCCGCCAATCCATCGGCTTTCCATGCTGAAGACGGCAGTGGCTATCGTTTCCTGACGGAAATTCTGAGCGATCTGAACACCCGCAATCCGCAGGTCGCGGCACGGATGATTGAACCGTTGATCCGCCTGAAACGCTATGATGCTAAGCGTCAGGCGCAAATGCGTCAGGCACTGGAGCAACTGAAGACGTTGGAAAATCTGTCTGGCGATCTGTTCGAGAAGATCAGCAAGGCACTGCAAGACTAATCCTGTCACGCGATTGACACAGCCACACGCGGTATCCTGCCGCGTGTGGCGATTATTTCCACATCACGATTTCCACGTCCCGCAAACGTTTTACTTTCCGCAAAGATGGAATTACCATCACCGCCCGTGAGTTAAACCGTAATCCACGATTGCTTACTTTCAGCGTAGGCAAGATACCTTTGCGATAGGGATCTCAGGAGACAATATGTTCTATCCCGTTATCAAAAAAGCCCTGTTTCAGCTCGATCCAGAGCGTGCGCATGAGCTGACCTTCCAACAATTACGTCGTATTACCAACACGCCTTTTGAATTTCTCGTCCGTCAGTCTGTTCCAACTAAACCGGTTACCTGCATGGGGTTATCTTTTAAAAACCCACTCGGTCTGGCGGCGGGATTAGATAAAGATGGCGAATGTATTGATGCATTAGGCGCAATGGGATTTGGTTTTATTGAAGTAGGGACGGTAACGCCGCGTCCACAATCTGGTAATGATAAGCCGAGATTATTCCGCGTAGTGGAAGCGGAGGGATTGATCAACCGGATGGGTTTCAATAATAAAGGCGTGGATTATCTGGTTGAGAATGTAAAGAAAACACACTTTGGCGGTGTATTAGGGATCAACATCGGCAAGAATAAAGATACGCCAGTAGAGCAAGGTAAAGACGATTATTTGATCTGCATGGATAAGGTTTATGCTCACGCTGGCTATATCGCGATCAATATTTCGTCCCCCAATACGCCGGGATTACGCAGTTTGCAATATGGTGAAGCGCTGGACGATCTTTTGCTGGCGATAAAGAATAAGCAGGCAGAATTAAAAGAGAAACATCAAAAATATGTCCCCGTGGCGGTAAAGATCGCGCCGGATCTTTCGGAAGAAGAATTGATCCAAATTGCCGATAGTCTGGTTCGTCATAACATCGACGGTGTGATTGCCACGAATACCACGCTCGACAGAAAACTGATTCAGGGATTAAACCATTGCGGGCAGACGGGAGGATTAAGTGGACGTCCGTTGCAGACAAGCAGCACGGAAATTATCCGCCGTTTGTCACAGGAATTAGCAGGGCGTTTACCGATTATTGGCGTTGGCGGAATTGATTCTTTGGTCGCCGCACGCGAAAAAATGGCGGCTGGCGCATCGCTGGTGCAGATATATTCGGGCTTTATTTTCCACGGCCCTCGTCTGATTAAAGATATCGTTACACATATTTAATCCGAAAGTCCTTTCATTTTTAGCTGGGGGTTTATTTATCCCCCCAGCTAGTCTATATTTTATCCGTTTGCGTAAATAATCTATCAACCGATGTCTGATCTTCTTACCGCGACGTTTATGTTGGCGAACGATTAATGGAGTGTAAGAAAACGCCATCAGCCATTTCTGATATTTCTACTGTGAAGACGAAGGGTAAATAATATGAAGTTAAAACCTGACGATAACTGGCGCTGGTATTTTGATACTGAACACGATCGCCTGATGTTGGATCTGGCTAACGGCATGTTATTCCGTTCTCGTTTCCCCTCTAAAATGCTAACGCCGGATGCTTTCAATGAATGCGCATTCTGCGTTGACGACGCCGCGTTATTTTTTACTTATAACGACAAATGTCAGAAAGCAGCGCTGCACCGCGACCTTCAAGGCGAATTAGTCTTGAACGCGCTAGTGGCGACCCGATTCCTCAAACCGTTAATGCCTAAAAGCTGGCATTTCATCCAACAGCCGGATGCCGTGACCCATTCGCCGCAGGCGGGGACATTGTGCAGGTTCAGCTCACTGAGACCCATGAAACGGCCTGTTTCCTGGTAGCGGAAGCGGGGATAAAGCCTGCCTCTGCCTGTTGGCGCAAGAACAGCTGTCATTAAATGGGAAAACGATGGGATTGGGTGATGCTATAAAAATCATGCACGACAGGTTAATGCCTGCCGCTATTCAACATAGCGCTGAGTGGGAAACCGCATTAGGTGAAGGCACGTCGGCATTTGAGTATGCCAAGGTCGTTTAGACCCTCGGCTATACCCGTCATACTTCAAGCTGAATATACGCTGGCTTTTGTCTATTGCAGATGCTTTTTATTGCAAATGAAGGTCACTCTGTGGAATACAGCTACAGCTAAGAATCTCGCCGTTTCCCCTGATGGCGCTTTGCTTCAGAGCAGAAACCTCTCCGCTGACTAACGTCAATTTACAGCACCCGCACAGTCCTGCACGGCAAGAGTAGGGGACCCGAATGCCCTGTTGCTCTAACTGCTCCAGTAAAATCTGCTGATTGTTCCCTTGTAACGCTTTTCCCTGATAGTGAATGGTGACGGCCTGTTCGCTTTTTTCGGGAACCGCAAGGCTTTCGACTACCTGACCAGAACCGTAAGGACGTGGCGGCTTGGTCGCTAAAACTTCCAGCCTATCGCCTACGCGAATGATACCCGTATTTCGGGCGACCAGATTTTGCCCAAAATCAACGTCGCCGTTTTCGGCAGTGCGGAACGATTGCAGCGTTGCCAGCGGTTCTCCTGATGGGTGCTTACGACCGCGTTCAATGCTGACGGTGGTGAAAATGCAGCGGCTACAAGGTTTGACGACGTCAAAAATAACCTCGCCAATACGAATGGTCTTCCAGCTGTCTTCAGCAAAGGCGTCCGCACCCGTTACCACCAGATTGGGGCGAAATTGTTCGATCTTAATACCGGCGGAACAGCGTTGGCGCAGGGCTTGAAATGATGCGTCATTGATTAACAAAAACGGATAGCCGTCAGCAAATGCCAGAGGAACGTCTGGATAATGCTTAACCCGCCGCGACGGTTCATTGCCCACCCAGCGCAGTTGGACGGTGCGCTGAAAATAATGGCTTAACCATGTGTTGATGGCATCGGGAGCGACGATCGCCGTAAAGTGCGTGCCCCAGACTTCCGTCGGCTGCGGTGCGGCGGTGAAATCGGCGAAGCGTATCGTGGCCGTTTGACCATCCGGTGCAGCAATAAACAGCCCGTCCGGCAGTAATGCCGGTGTAAACAGCACCATTTGTGGATACTGGCGAGCGGTAATAAATGTGCCATCCGATTCGGTAATCATGAAGGCACGATCGTTCGCCAAACCGCTGACAGACGCCATCGCGTGGGACAACTGTAGCCCCCGCATCGATTTTACCGGATGAATATAAAGCCGCGTTACGCCAATCACTAATCAGTTCCTTGCCAAAGTAAAACGGCAACTTTATGACAAGCGTCTGGGATTAGCTATAATGCGCCTCAATTTCTTTTTTTTTACATATTTTGGTGATAGTGACGACATGAATGCTTTGTTTGCCAGCACGGCGCGGGGACTGGAAGAGTTATTGAAAAGCGAACTCGAATCATTGGGCGCACAGTCCTGTACGGTGGTGCAGGGTGGTGTCCATTTTGAGGGTGACAACCGCCTGCTGTACCGGAGCCTGCTGTGGAGCCGTCTGGCGTCGCGCATTCTGCTGCCGCTGAATGAATTCAAGGTACATAGCGATCTGGATTTGTATCTGGGCGTGCAGGCCATTGACTGGTCAACGGTCTTCAGCATCGATAAAACCTTTGCCGTGCATTTTACCGGTACCAATGAAGATATCCGCAACAGCCAGTATGGCGCGTTAAAAGTCAAAGATGCGATTGTGGATAGCTTCACGCGTAAAACCGGGCAGCGGCCGGACGTGGCGAAACAGCAGCCGGATATTCGCGTTAACGTCTTTTTGCAGCGCGACACGGCCAGCGTTTCGCTGGATTTAAGCGGTGAGGGCTTGCACCAGCGCGGTTACCGCGATCTGGCGGGGCTGGCGCCGCTAAAAGAAAACCTGGCCGCGGCGATTGTATTACGTTCCGGTTGGCAAAACGGTACGCCTCTTGTTGATCCGATGTGTGGTTCCGGTACGTTGCTGATCGAAGCGGCGATGATCGCCTCCGATCGCGCGCCCGGTTTGCATCGCACACACTGGGGATTTAACGCTTGGTTAAAACACGATGCCGAACTGTGGCGTGAAGTGACGTCGGAAGCGCAGCAGCGCGCCCGTCAGGGGTTGCAGACAACTACGTCACGCTTCTTCGGATCGGATAATGACCGTCGGGTAATTGACATCGCCAAAGCCAATGCACGTCGTGCAGGCGTGGCCGAACTGATTTCTTTTGGCGTCAAAGATGCGGCACAGCTACAGAACCCGCTGCCGGAAGGTCCTAAGGGTACGGTCATCAGCAACCCGCCTTACGGTGAGCGTCTGGAAAGTGAACCTGCGCTGATTGCCCTGCATAATATGCTGGGCCGTAAGATGAAAAGTGATTTTGGCGGCTGGCAACTCTCGCTGTTCAGCGCGTCGCCGGAGCTGTTGAGCTGTCTGCAACTGCGTGCTGAACGCCAATTCAAGGCGAAAAACGGCCCATTGGACTGTGTACAGAAGAATTATCAACTGGCAGAAACACAGAGCGAATCCGCAGGGCAAATCGCAGAAGACTTTGCCAACCGCCTGCGTAAGAACCTGCGCAAGCTGGATAAATGGGCGAAGCAGCAGGGGATTGAATGCTATCGCCTCTATGATGCCGATTTGCCTGAATATAATGTGGCGGTCGATCGCTACGGCAGTTGGGTTGTCGTACAAGAGTATGCGCCACCGAAAACTGTTGATGTTCAAAAAGCCCGTCAGCGCCTGTTTGATGTCATTAACGCGACGCTGAGCGTGTTGGAATTGCCGTCGAACCGTCTGGTGCTGAAAACGCGTGAACGTCAGAAAGGCAAAAACCAGTATGAAAAGCTGGCGCAGAAAGGCGACTTCCTGCTGATGGAAGAGTTTGGTGCCAAGCTGTGGGTCAACCTGACCGACTACCTCGATACTGGTTTGTTCCTCGACCACCGTATCGCTCGCAAAATGCTGGGTGAGATGAGCCGTGGCAAAGATTTCCTTAACCTGTTTGCCTACACCGGCACGGCGAGTGTACACGCGGGACTGGGCGGCGCACGTTCAACGACGACCGTCGATATGTCACGCACCTATCTGGAATGGGCGGAGAAAAACCTGCGGGTGAATGGCCTGACCGGGCGTCAGCACCGTTTGATTCAAGCGGATTGCCTGTCGTGGTTGCATAACGCCAATGAACAGTTTGATGTCATTTTCATCGATCCGCCGACTTTCTCTAACTCAAAACGCATGGAAGAATCGTTTGATGTGCAGCGCGATCATCTGGCGTTGATGAAAGATCTCAAACGTCTGCTGCGTCGTGGCGGCACCATCATGTTCTCGAACAATAAACGCGGCTTCCAGATGGATAGCGCTGGCCTGACCGCGCTGGGGCTGAATGCCAAAGAAATTACCGCGCAGACCCAATCGCAGGATTTTGCCCGTAATCGTCAGATTCATAACTGCTGGCTGCTGACGCATGCCGGTGAGGAAAAGTAACCGATGTCTTTAATCAGTGTTTCAGGTGCGTGGCTGTCGTTCAGCGATGCGCCGCTGTTGGATAACACCGAACTCCATATCGAAGAGAATGAACGCGTTTGTCTGGTTGGACGTAATGGCGCGGGCAAATCAACCCTGCTAAAAATTCTGGCCAAAGAAATCCCGCTGGATGATGGTCGTATTACCTATGAGCAGGATCTGATTGTTGCGCGTTTACAACAGGATCCTCCGCGTGATGTTGCGGGTAGCGTCTTTGATTTTGTCGCCGAAGGGGTGGCCGCGCAGGCGGGTTACCTGAAAGATTACCATGCCATGCTGCGCCTGGTAGAGAGCGACCCGAGCGAAAAGAACCTGAATCAGCTGGCTAAGTTGCAGGATGTTCTGGAGCATCGGGGCCTGTGGCAACTGGAAAGTCGCATTCACGAAGTGCTGGAACAGCTTGGTTTGTCAGCCGATACGCCACTGGCGTCGCTTTCAGGCGGCTGGCTGCGTAAAGCGGCGCTGGGCAGAGCGCTGGTGAGTTCACCGCGAGTTCTGCTGCTGGATGAACCGACCAACCATCTGGATATCGAGACGATTGACTGGCTGGAAACTTTCCTGAAAACGTTCCAGGGCAGCATTATCTTTATCTCCCATGACCGTTCGTTTATTCGCAACATGGCAACCCGCATTGTCGATCTTGACCGCGGCAAACTGGTTTCCTGGCCGGGCAACTACGATAAATATCTGGAAGGGAAAGAAGAAGCGTTGCGGGTGGAAGATCTGCAAAATGCGGAGTTCGATCGCAAGCTGGCGCAGGAAGAAGTGTGGATCCGTCAGGGCATCAAAGCCCGTCGTACCCGCAACGAAGGCCGTGTACGTGCGCTGAAGGCTATGCGTCAAGAACGTGCTCAGCGCCGTGAAGTGATGGGCTCGGCGAAAATGCAGGTTGAAGAGGCCGCCCGCTCCGGCAAGATTGTATTTGAGCTGGAAGACGTGAACTATCTGGTTGATCAGGGCCCTCAGGGTGAAAGGAAAGTCCTGGCGCGCAATTTCTCCGCTCAGGTACAGCGCGGCGACAAAATTGCGTTGGTGGGGCCGAATGGCTGCGGTAAAACCACGCTGCTAAAATTGATGCTGGGTGACCTGGAACCGATCAGCGGCCGCGTACATTGCGGGACGAAGCTGGAAGTCGCCTATTTCGATCAGCATCGTGCCGAACTCGATCCAGAACGTACGGTGATGGACAATCTGGCGGAAGGTAAACAGGAAGTCATGGTCAACGGTCGCTCACGTCATGTGCTGGGCTATTTGCAGGACTTCCTGTTTCACCCCAAACGCGCCATGACGCCGGTAAAAGCGCTGTCAGGCGGGGAACGTAACCGCCTGCTGCTGGCGCGTTTGTTCCTCAAACCCAGCAACTTGTTGATTCTTGATGAACCGACCAACGATCTGGATGTGGAAACGCTGGAATTGCTGGAAGAGTTGATCGAAAGCTATCAGGGAACCGTTCTGCTGGTCAGCCACGATCGTCAGTTTGTCGATAATTCGGTGACCGAATGCTGGATTTTTGAAGGTGAAGGCAAGATTTCTCGCTTCGTCGGTGGATATTACGATGCACAGCAGCAGCGTGCTACGGCAACGCCCCTGAGAACGACGACTGCGCCGGCGGCGGCTACAACCACGACGGCAGCGAGTACCGCACCGTCCGCTAAACGCAGCACAGGAAAATTAAGTTATAACCAGCAGCGCGAATTAGATCAGTTGCCGCAACGTCTTGAGCAACTGGAGCAGGACATTGCATCGTTGCAGACGCAGATGAATGATGCGGGGTTTTTAGCCGCCCACGTGAAGAGACGCAGCAGGTCTTAAACGCTCTGGCGGAAGCGGAAAGTGCGCTGGAAACCTGCTTCGAACGTTGGGAAGAGTTGGAAGCGCAGAAAAACGGCTAATCCACGTGATTGCATGACCCCATCAAGGCGGACGTAATGTCCGCATTGATGGGGTTTTCAGTCATACGCTGACGAGTTTTGAAGGAGATAATGCGTGTGTTCCCATCACGATAGGCATGACCCTGGTCTTCAACCAAAACAAAGTCATCAACATGAGCCTGCACATGGGCACCGCTATGAACACGAACATCATCACCATGATGACTATATGCTTTGCCCGCAGTGCGACCTGCTGGTGGAACTGCCTGAACTCTTGCACGGCCAGAAGGCGACCTGCCCACGTTGTAAAACTGCACTAACCAGCCGACAGACGGAACCACGCAAGCGGCCGGTTGGCTACGCGGTGAGCGCGCTATTCATGCTATTGCTGGCAAACCTCTTCCCCTTCGTTTCTATGCGCGTGGCGGGAATCACCAGCGAAATTACCCTGATACAAATTCCCAAAGTGATGGTGGCGGAAAACTATGCCAGCGTCGCGACGCTGTTTATGCTTTTGTTCAGTTGGTTCCGGCCTTAAGTATGCTGACCCTCATTCTGCTTTGTCTGCACGCCTCGCTGCCGCTGGCGTTGAAAAAAAGCATGGGTAAGATGCTGTTCCATCTCAAAAGCTGGGGAATGGCGGAGATTTTTCTGGCTGGCGTGCTGGTCAGTTTTGTCAAACTGATGGCCTATGGCGATATCGGCATCGGTACCAGTTTTATGCCTTTTGTCCTGTTTTGTCTGTTGCAACTGCTGGCTTTCCAAAGTCTCGACCGCCGCTGGTTATGGAATGACATCGTGCCGCCTCCGGCCTTGCCTGCGTCCCCGGTCTTGGGGGAAAGCGGGCTATCGCAAGGCTACGCTCGTGCTCATGTTGCACCGCTATTCTGCCAGCCAGTCAGTTAATTTGCCCGCGCTGCCACTCACGTGGACATGCTCGCAAGAAGCATAGCCTGCAATGGACGCTGGCCCTGCTGATCACTTCTGTGATGCTGTATATCCCCTCGAATCTGCTGCCGATCATGGTGACTGAAGCCTTCGGCGATCGCATGGGATCGACGATTATGTCGGGTGTCATCCTGCTGTGGGGAATGGGATCTTACCCTGTCGCGATGGTGATTTTTGTCGCCAGCGTCATGGTGCCATCGCTAAAAATGTTGGCCTTAGGCTGGCTTTGTTGGCAGGCCAACGGCAAAACCAAAAAAGCGGAAGACAGCGAGCGGATGCATGTCATCTATGAGATGGTTGAGTTTGTCGGACGCTGGTCGATGATTGATGTGTTTGTGATTGCTGTCCTGTCTGCGATGGTGCGCATTGGGCGCCTGATGAGTATTTATCCCGCCGTTGGGGCGGTGCTGTTCGCGGCCGTGGTGATTTTGACCATGTTTGCCGCGATGATGTTTGATCCCCGTTTGTTGTGGGATCGTCGCAATGATGTTCTTCATAAGGAGCCTGCCGTTGGCGAAAGATAATCATGCCGTTGCGGATGTAGAAACGATTAAACGCTGGTCGCCGGTCTGGATTGTGCCGATTGTCACGGTGCTAATCGGCGCCTGGATACTGTTTTACCATTTCAGTCATCAAGGGCCACAAATCACGCTGATGACCAGCAACGCCGAGGGCATTGAAGCGGGAAAAACTGCGATCAAGAGCCGTAGCGTAGACGTTGGGGTGGTAGAGAGCGTGGTGCTGAGCGACGACCTTCATCAAGTGGAAATCAAAGCGCGTCTGCATGACGGCATGGAGAAACTGCTAAAGCAGGACTCCGCTTTCTGGGTGGTGAAACCACAAATTGGTCGAGAAGGGGTTTCTGGATTGGGGACGCTGCTATCCGGCGCGTACATTGAGCTCCAGCCCGGAGCCAATAAGGATGAGAAACGCGAGTTTACCTTACTGGATGCGCCGCCGCTGGCCTCGCCGGATGCGAAAGGCATCAGGGTGATACTGGACAGTGAACAATCCGGGCAATTGAATGCGGGCGATCCGGTCCTGTTCCGCGGCTACCGTGTGGGATCGGTGGAAACCAGCGAGTTCGATCCGAAAGCGCGTAAGATGCGCTATCAGCTGTTTATTTCAGCACCGTATGACGGGTTGGTCACCAGCAATGTTCGTTTCTGGAAAGACAGCGGCGTTGCATTTGATATGTCGGCACAGGGTATGCGTGTCGAAATGGGCTCGCTGACCACGCTGTTTAGCGGTGGCGTCAGCTTTGATGTCCCAGCCGGATGGGAACTGGGTGATGCGGCTAAGACCATGGCGCAATATCGGCTCTTTGATAGTCAGCGTAGCATTCAGGACTCGCTGTATACCGAATATAAAGAATATCTGCTGTTCTTCAGCGAATCGATCCGGGGCTTACAGGCGGGGGCTCCGGTTGAATTTCGTGGTATTCGACTGGGTACGGTTGCCGAAGCGCCATTTTTCCCAAAAAATATGAAGCAGGATCTGGATGATGATTATCGCATTCCGGTGCTGATTCGTATTGAACCCGATCGCTTCGAGAAGAAGATTGGCGGCTCGTTTGATTTTGAACAGCACCTAAAACAAGCCCAATCGCTGGGACTACGCGCCTCGATGAAGTCGGCTAACCTCCTGACGGGCGCGCTCTATATCGATTTCGATTTTTATCCAAAAGAGAAAGTGGATAAAAATCTATTGGTTCTGGATGGCTACCCAATTCTGCCTACCATTGACGGCGGTCTGTCACAGATCCAGCAGAAGCTGATGGCGGTGTTAGATAAGGTGAACAACCTGCCGCTGAATCCGATGGTCAATGAAGCGACGAAGACGCTGACGGAAAGTCAGGCCACGCTGCGTGAAATGCAAAAAACGCTGGCGACGCTAAACAAGCTGACGTCCAGCAAAGCGATGCAGGATCTGCCGGAAGACATGCAAAAAACGCTGCTTGAACTGAATCGCAGTATGAAAGGCTTCCAGCCCGGTTCACCGGCGTATAACAAGATGGTGGCGGATATGCAGCGGTTGGATCAGGTGTTGCGAGAGCTACAGCCTGTGCTGCGCACCCTGAACGAGAAAAGCAACGCCTTGGTGTTTGAAGCCTCGGGTAGCCAGGATCCTCAACCGAAGAGGGCAAAACAATGATGAAAGCATGGACACTGGCTTTGGTGTTGGTGTTGAGCGCGTGCAGCAGTAGCAATACGCAGAAAACGTATTATCAACTGCCGATCATCGCGGATACCAATACAGTGCAGGTTGCGGTGACTCAGGGTCACCCGCTTTGGGTTGAACATGTCAGCGTGGCGGACTACCTCGTCAATGCAGGCTTGGTCTACCAGACTAACGACGTGCAGTATGTCATTGCCAGCAACAACCTGTGGGCCAGCCCTCTGGATCAGCAATTGCAGCAGGCGCTGGTGACGAACCTGGGGCATAAACTGCCCGGTTGGGTCGTGACCACACAGCCGCAGGGAAGCGATCAGGCGGTGCTGAACGTCGCTGTTACGGGGTTTCATGGCCGCTATGATGGCAACGTTATCGTACGTGGAGAGTGGATGCTGACCTATCAGGGAAAAGTGGTTAAGCGCCCCTTTAGCGTAGTGCTGCCACAAACGGAAGACGGCTATGACGCGTTGGTCAGAACGTTGGCGCAAGGCTGGCAGCAGGTTTCTCAGTCGATTGCCCAGCAGGTAGCGGCGCTGAACTAGCTGTTACTTGGCAAGAATCGTTACAGGTGCTCGGTATCGTCCGATCATAATTTGAAACAATGACGTTTCTAAAAAATCAGGCCTCTAAAGATGTAATGCTGTGATTGCATTACGTTTTTAGAGGTTTTTTATTATTTTCAATTGGTTACGATTTTTCGTTATTGAGTGGGGAAAATTCCTATTTTGGATCACAAATATGACACTGGCGTGAATTTTGCGCCTTGACCTTTGGCGACAGAATCGGTATTGATAGTCTGTGGTTGCTTATAAAGTAATCATTGTTTTCTTTCCACCAGATAAATAATGAGGGAAATAAGGCATGAAGAGACAGAAACGCGATCGCCTGGAACGGGCTCATTCACGTGGTTATCAAGCAGGTATTGTCGGTAGACCAAAGGAATTTTGTCCTTATCAATCAATTAATGCTCGGTCTTACTGGTTGGGAGGCTGGCGAAAAGCCATGGAAGACAGGGCTGTTACCGCTTAGCGCGCCTTGTCATTAGAGGAACGCCTCCGCTTTTGCGGAGGCTTTTTTTTTAGGGGCCAAATGCCCTGATTCTTCTTCTCTCTGTTCGTCGATGTAAAGCCATCGACAGACACGACCTACGAACGTCATCAACGCACGTCATAGACAGACACGACCAACAAACCTGTCGGGTTTCAGATAACGATCTGGGGTGTTGTCATTTCTGTAACGTTATTTACCTATTAATTTCGATTTCGATCATTTTTATCATGATTTTTAGTCTTTATTGTTCGATATCGTCTTTATATTGAGTGAATAGGGTGATTTTTCATTATTTTTGTTAAAAAATCTATCATTACTACCTGGATGGTATGGTTCAGAACGCCAATGTAGTGTAATTTTTATTCGGAATTTTCTGAAAAGCGGTTAGAGAGAAATATATAGTGAAATTACGAACCAGAATTGCACTGCTATGCGGTACGACCTTGTTAGGGATGTTAATTTTATCTGCGGTGGCGCTGAATACGCTCTATAAAACGATGATGAGCGAACGCATCGGCCAGCTTTCTACGTTAGTTCAACTGGCTCACTCGGCGGCACAAAGGCATATGACCTTGAAAAAGCGGTCAGCTGTCGCACGAGGAAGCGGAAAAAGAGGCTAAACGCGCGATCGGCAGTTTCCATCAGGGCGATCGCTATTTCTTCGTGCGCGGTTACACGAATGATGTGAACTACGTTCATCCTAATCCTAAACGTATCGGCATCATCGACGCCAATGGCGGCAAAGAGGCAGGGGAACGCTATCGTGCTTCGCTTCAGGGCAATACGATCGGCACCGTGATTGCTGAAGGGACGCGCCCGGGGCAGCAGAATAAGGTTGAGAAACTGTATGCCGTCATTAAATTTGAGCCTTGGGACTGGACGATTGGGTACGGTGATTACATTGACGATATCCAGCAAACATTCTGGCGCAATGCGCTGATCCTGTTGTCCTTAGGGTTGGTTCTGCTGTTAATCATTTCCGCGTTTGCGTGGAACATGTTCCGTACGCTGATGCGTCAGCTTGGCGGTGAGCCGCAGTATGCCGTGGATGTCGTACGCGAAATTGCGGAAGGTAATTTACGCGTCGATGTTGAAACAAAGCCGGGCGATCAAACCAGCATTCTTTACGCTATCCGCGCGATGCGCGACAACCTGTCGCATCTGGTTAATCAGGTTCGCAGCAGTACCAACTCCATTGCTACTGCTTCAACACAAATCGCATCAGGTAACGGCGATTTGTCTGCGCGTACTGAGTCGCAGGCTAGCGCATTAGAACAGACGGCTGCGGCAATGGAACAACTGACCGCGACGGTGAAACAGAATGCGGACAATGCACGCTATGCGAATGAACTCGCGGTATCAGCGTCGGACGTGGCAGTGCGCGGTGGTGACGTTGTCAGCCGGGTTGTCGTGACGATGGACTCCATCAGCCTGTCGTCGCGTAAAATTGTGGATATCATCGGGGTTATCGACAGCATCGCTTTCCAGACAAACATTCTGGCGTTGAATGCGGCGGTAGAAGCGGCACGCGCCGGTGAACAAGGCCGTGGCTTCGCCGTGGTCGCGAGTGAAGTCCGCACGCTGGCGCAGCGTTCGGCATCTGCCGCCCGGGAAATTAAAGGCCTGATTGATGACTCTGTTGCCAAGGTGGGTGAGGGCACGGATTTCGTGAAGCAGGCTGGCGATACGATGAGTGAGGTTGTTGAAAGTGTGCATCGCGTCACGTCCATGATGGGTGAAATCAGTGTGGCGAGCGCAGAGCAGCGTTCCGGGATTGAACAGGTCAATCTCGCGATATCGCAGATGGACCAGAGCACTGAGCAGAACGCTGCGCTGGTTGAGGAAGCGCTGGCGGCGGCACACTCACTGAGCGAGCAGGCACAGGAATTGTCACGCACCGTTGAACAATTCCGCGTCGATGAGTCTGCGGGCAACTATTTGGTGCTAGGGGCAAGATAGCTGCAACGAAACGGCAGCGTTCAGGCAGTATCGAACTTTGCCGACGTTTTTCATCAGTCATGACATAAGATTGAACCCGACACATATGTGTCGGGCTGTTCTAAAACCAGCGATCAGCTTAAGTCTCTCGCTCGTTGCTGGAGGGAAAATCTTCAGAAAGACTCCCAGTCTTCTTTATTCGCTGGCGGCAGCGCCGCGGGTTTCAGCCTGGCAGATAATTGTGTGCCAGATGATGGACGACTTTGCGTCGTGGGCTCCGTTCCCAGCCTGAATACTGAGATCAGTTGTGACAACTGATCGGCCTGTTGCTCCAGGGAAGAGGCCGCAGCAGAAGATTCCTGCACGAGAGCGGCATTCTGTTGAGTGGTAGAATCCAGTTCTGTCACAGCTTTACCTATCTGATCAATACCTCGACTCTGCTCTTCAGATGCACTCGAAATTTCATTCATGATCTCACTGACATTGGTGACTGAGGAAATGATCTGTTCCATAGTGCCCCGCTTTATTCGCCATTTCTGATCCGGTGTGCACGCGTTGGACTGATTCCTGTATGAGACTCTCTATTTCTTTAGCTGCCTGCGCACTACGTTGTGCAAGGTTTCTTACCTCACCGGCGACAACCGCGAAGCCCCGGCCTTGTTCACCGGCCCGTGCCGCCTCTACCGCCGCATTCAGCGCCAGAATGTTCGTCTGGAATGAGATGCCATTAATCACGCTGATTATTTCAGTAATTTTCTTCGAACTTTCAGTGATCACACCCATAGTATTGATCACATCCCAAACAATTTTGCCACCTGAACGGGCGTGGTTTGCGGCCACATCAGCAAGATGACTGGCTTCACGGGCATTATCTGCATTACGTTTTACGGTTGAGGTTAATTCTTCCATGCTGGCTGCAGTTTCCACAACGGCGGATGATTGCTCTTCAGTGCGTGATGCCAGATCTGTGTTACCTGCAGAAATTTCTGATGATGCCGTAGCGACATGCATGACAGATTCTTTGATCTGAGAAATCATCTCGCGTAACCGCTGATTCATTACCGCCAAAGCGGTAGTCAGGCGACCTAGTTCATCGGAGGGCTGAGGTTCAATTACGGCAGTCAAATCACCATCGGCAATATATTCGGCAAGGGTCAGGCTGTTCCTTATTTGGCGAGTCATCTGGCGTGTAATTAGCCATGCGACTAATAGGCCGATTACAACTGCGCACAGCGCAACCAGTGCTGTCATGGATATCACTTGCTGGGTGGTATCCAGGTTTTTTTGAGTTTGTGACGCTACCAAATTTTGTATCGTGTTAGTGAGTTTTTCGGCAAAGCCCGTTAGTGCGTTAGCAGCATCTTGTGACTGCTGAAGTGCTGCAGAATAGTTATTGACATTGTTTTTAAGCGTATTAAGAAACAGTTGTGCAGCTTTTTTATCTGCTTCGGTTAGCTGTAGATTTTCTGTCGTTAACAGATTCAAAGCAGAACGGTAATCTGCCTCAAAAATATCCTGTCCGCTTTTTCCGCCAGATGACTGTATCTGAAGCACGTCGCTCCACAAGCGATTGAGTACATTCAGTAGTATCAGGTCCTGCTTTGTGGATTGTTCATGAGTGATTAACAGCTGATTCAATTTGTCCAGTACAGACTTCTGTTCTGGTGCTGTCAACATTTTAGACGTATCCACTAATTGGCGTTCAAATTTGACAAAAGTATCCCGTGCATCGGTATAGGCAGAGATGGTGTTTCTTAAGTCATTGAATAATGTTCGTGTGTCTGCTTCCCATGCGAAGCTTTCCCTTGTACCGCCTTGCTATACATTTTATCAACAGCAACTTTATTTGCCTGAATGACACTTTCATCGTGATTAATTTGATAGGCAAGACGGTTTCGCCGTGCGGTGTTCAATTCATCATTGATTTCACCGATCAATGCCCCCTTTAGCGCATAGTCCCGGATGTTAACTGATTGCTGTATACTGAAAGTTGATGAGATAATAATTATTATTATCAATATGGCAAATCCGCCGAACAGTTTGGCTGCAACGGAAAGGTTTCTGAACCCTGAAGAAAGGTATGTCATAGATATATCCTCAAAAATATTTTCATTTTAAAACATGCCAATGACTAGAATTGTTGGTTTTCTACGTGGTTTGTTAGTTTTTTGTGTTTTACTCTAATGGAAGTTTCATTGTTGTTTATCGCGATGCATGAGATAAAATAAGTCATTCATTATGTTTTCGGATACAGATTAATAATCTTTAGTGCTCATTTAAAATAAATAAAGCGTTTAAAAACAGCTTCTTACGTATTTTTAAGAATGGTTTTCATCATGATTCAATAAAATCATGATGTTGTCTTTTAGCTTGAGGATATAAATCATTCTATGTGTGATTTGTTTTTTGTTAATCGAATGTGATTTTACTCACAGCCGAAACGTTGATCCCTGATGTTGGCGTAATGTGAGCATAGTATGGGGGCGATGCTCTATCCAGTTGATACCTATATTTATTTTTACTTGAAGTATTATCTTTATTATTCAATGATATAGCGAATATTTTAAAAGTGAATAAGAAATATTTTTTTATTTATAAAAATACCTAAAGCAAGGCACGAAATATGCTCCACTGAATAGTGAAGGTTTCAGGGAGATGGCGTGATTTCGTTAAAGAGAGGTGAGCCTAAGTAAAATGCTGATTTCAACAGTTTCAGATGAGATAACCCCTGTGATTTCACGTTAATAAATTGTGAATTGCTGTCTGGCTTATGAATGACGGTGCTATAACTCATAAAGACTGAGTGAGCAGGTGCTTGTATCAGAGAATGTCTTGTGGAAATTCAGGAGAGTGTTGCTTATGGGGTTCCCATGATGGTATTTATACTTATTTTCAGCATTCGTTTTGCTCTTCTTATCCCTGAGTTATTTATTACTATGTTAATAATTTTTTCTTGGTTTATTCTCGTAATACTTCAGTAAGTACAGGGGACAAGACTGACAGTAATATCGAGGAAAATCTGTTTTTCTGCGCGATGCTTTATGGATGGCTTCTATTTTGTAGAGAATCAGTCAGTTAATGTGCAGGCCGTCGTTGGCGGCGGGACCTTGTCATTTTATCGAACCCAGTTTGTTCCATCACTATAAAAGAAAACGCCCCTGACTTGCGTCAGGGGCCGCTCGGTGTACGTATGTGGGAGATTGACTCGCGGCGTCCTGCCGCTCGCCCTGCGGGCCGCCGTTGGCGGTCCAAAACGCCAGTCCTGTCGTTTTGCCGAACCCTATCAAGGCATCTCATCCGTTCCAACGATATAAAGAAAACGCCCCTGACGCAAGTCAGGGCGTTTCTTTATATGGCGGTGAGGAAGGGATTCGAACCCTTGATACGTTTTCACGTATACACACTTTCCAGGCGTGCTCCTTCAGCCTCTCGGACACCTCACCGTGGTCTCGCCGTATCGCATATCAGCGGACGGCGCTAATGTAGGTAAATTGCCGAACAGCGTCAACAAACTTCTGCATTCAATACGCGCGATTAGCTAAAGTTAACGCAATTTGTTGCTTTGCTCACCGTTTTTGCGCTTGCCTTCCATTTATTCCCCGTCGTTACGCAAAAACCGGATGTTTCATTTGTGTTAATCATGCGTTGTAATTCCGCTCACTGGCTGCGGAATACCCCGAAAATGGTATGCTGACTGGCAAACGCTGACCCAGGAGAACCTATGTATCCCGTCGATTTGCATATGCACACCGTTGCCAGTACGCACGCTTACAGTACCCTGCATGATTACATCGCTGAAGCACAGCAGAAGAATATCCGCCTGTTCGCCATTACCGATCATGGCCCAGATATGGCAGATGCGCCGCATTACTGGCACTTCATGAATATGCGCGTTTGGCCGCGTCTGATTGATGGCGTCGGTATCCTGCGCGGTATCGAAGCGAATATAAAAACATTGAAGGCGATATCGACTGTACCGGACCCATGCTGGATCAGGTGGATGTGATTATCGCGGGCTTTCATGAGCCGGTTTTTCCACCACAGGATAAAGACACGCATACAACGGCGATGATCGCGACCATGGCACGCGGCGACGCACATATCATTAGTCACCCCGGTAACCCGAAATTTCCTGTCGATATCCGCGCCATTGCGGAAGCCGCGGCGAAATACAACGTGGCGCTGGAGCTAAATAACTCCTCTTTCATGCATTCGCGCAAAGGCAGTGAACCAAACTGTCGGGCGATTGCGGAAGCCGTGCGTGATGCCGGTGGGTTACTTTCTTTAGGTTCTGATTCCCATATCGCGTTTTCTCTGGGAGACTTTACCCACTGCGAACGTATTTTGCAGGAAGTAAACTTCCCGCAGGATCGGATATTGAATGTAAGCCCTCGGCGCGTGTTGGATTTCCTCGAACAGCGGGGGAATGCCTGCTATCGCTGAACTTGCTGATTTGTGACATTGTCACTTAAAGGTACTGTCACTTAAAAATACTGTTACTTAAAAACAAACAGGGTTATCAATGAACGAGTTTTCTATTGTGTGCCGCCTATTGGGCACGCTGTTTTATCGCCAGCCGCAGGATCCTTTGCTGACGCCGTTGTTCACGCTGATTAAAGAGGGGAAATTGGCGCAGCACTGGCCGTTGGAGCAGGATGCCTTGTTGGCCCGTTTGCAAAAGGGATTGGATTTACCCGCGATGGCGGCGGACTACCAAGCTCTGTTTGATAGCGAAAACGGCTCCGTTTCGCCGCTGCGTTCGTCCTATGAAAGCGATGCGGATGACGCAGAAATTCGTACCTTTCTGCAACAGCGCGGCATGCCGTTAAGTGACGGCGCGGTTGGTCATTTCGGTAGTTTGCTGCTTGCGGCGTCATGGCTGGAAGATCAGGCACAAGAAGACGAAACGGCGGCGCAGGTTACCCTGTTTGATGAATATCTCTTACCGTGGAGCGATCGTTTTCTCGGGAAAGTAGAAAGTCACGCTACCACCGCATTTTATCGTACGCTGGCGATCGTTTGCCGCGAAGCGCTGGAAGCCATGCGAGATGAGCTGGGTGAAAGCGATGAAGACGACGAGTCGGAAGCAGAAGAATAATACGCGGGAATGAAACCCCGCAGTATGAAAATGAGTACGCCGATAGCAGACATGATGTGTGCTATCGGCGAGTTGGTGTTAGTCAGTAAACAGGATAACGATCTGGCCAGGTTTGATTTCGATGCCTTTCGCCATCTTCTTCGCCAGCGATTCCGTCGTGCTCTTATCTGCATTCAACACGTAAGCCGGTTTTTGATCAAAATAGCTTTTCAGCGATTGATTGAGGTAAGGGCTTAGCGTTTTCATTACCGTCTGCATTTTTCCGGTTGAACGGTGTAATCGACCAGTTCCATGTCTTTCAGGTAAATCGCGCCCTGCGTTTTATCAAATACCGGCTGTGCTTTCAGGGTCAGCTTCATATCGGCAGCCTGATTGCCCAACAGGGACGAAATATCGACTTTCGCATTGCCCGCTAGCGTGACTTCCCCGGTTCTGCCCGACCAATCTGGCTGGATAGCTCGGTTAAAACGATATGCGCATCCACCACGCCAGGCACGCCCAGCTGTTTCTGGTAATCATTATGCTTTTGCAGGTACTCATTCACTTCCTGTTCACTGAGCGTGTATTGCGTGAGTTTATTACAGCCGCTGAGTGTAAAGCCAGCAGCACTGCGGCCGCTGCCATCCATCCTGATTTTTTCATTATTCTGACCTCTTAATGCTATTGACGCGCACAATCTACTCATTGGTGGCGTGTGTTCATACGGGCAATTTATTTGTGTTAGCAATCAACACGAATTACACATCGGCAGCGTGCGCCTGATGTACTGGGTAAACAATAGGATAGCACTGAAATAGCGGGAAACGCCGCCTCACGGCGAAGCGGCGGAGTAAAATCGAAGAGCTAGATTGCCAGACTGCTCAGCAGTGTGACCTGAGTCTGTTTCGCCATGTTATCCCGATAGTCCGCAACGCGTGAAGGAGGCGTGACACCCGCGACGATAGAAAGCGAGCGGAGCAGCGGGAAGAGATCGATATCGTCCGTTGATAGCACGCCGTTACAGGCGTTTGGCTGGACAATCAGCGGATCGAGATCCTGTAAATCATTGTTCAATTTCTTAATCAACCCCTGGGAATGGCTCAGGTGGTCAGCAAAACTGCCTAGCTGGGCTTCCTTCTTATTAATAAAGTATTGCCGGGCGGAAGCGGAGGCAAATTCTTCAAAGGCTGCCTGAGCGAAGCGAGGGATAATCAGGCGCGGCGTATACTCGGTGACTTTACGCAGCCAGGCGGTGATGGCGGGATTAGTGGAGCCGGTCAGCAGCGGCTTGCGATCATAATTATCGATGAAATGAACAATATCCATGCTTTCAGGCATGTGGCTGCCATCGTCTTTTTGCAGAATAGGCACCATTTTCTGGCCGATCAGCCGCTCTGGTGTTGCAGCATCATCATTCGCCAGTATTTGCAATTCGACAGGGAGATTTTTCAGGCCGAAGATCATGCGTGCTTTAACGCAGTAGGGACAGTGATCGTAAATGTAGAGCTTCATACGTTGTCTCCTTAATCACAGGGTATAGACAAAGGCCGCGGTGCGGCCACGCGAGTAACCCATCATCAAACAAAGTATACCGAGCGTGTGAGAAGGCCTGCGACGAAACAATTGTTTGAATGTATTAGGAAAGTATAGAAGGGCTTTACCGACGAGATCAAACTCGTCGGTAAAATTCAGACTAATGGCCGCCCAGCATCGCAGGTTCGATGCGGCGTTGATTGAACTGCCAATACAGCGCGGCTAACGTCAAGAACCCGATAGTGCCGAGCATAAACCACGGCAGTTCCGGCTGGTTCAAGGCATGTCCGGTATCGAATAACCAACCGCCGCCGCTGTAGCCAATCGCGCCGCCAAGCGCCAGCCCAAGTCGGCTGAATCCCATATAGCTGCCTCTGGCTCTGGAATCTGCCAGCGAGGCGCTCAAGGTTTCACGCGCGGGTTCGGCGATAATCGATCCAATGTAAAACAGACTGATCAGCATCAGCAGGGTTTGCAGCTCTGATGTCATCCCGATTGGGAACATGCTGACGGACATGATGAAAAGCCCCGCCATCAGACGTTGTTCCAGACGGAAGCGCTTCTCGCTCCAGCGAGCGATAGGGTACAACAGCGTCAGCGACAACGTTGCTTCAATGGCGTACATCCATTTCACCGCAGACGGCGTTCCGGCGATTTCGTTGACCATAATGGGCAGCATCAACAGCACCTGCACGGCCAGCATGTAGTAACCCGTCAGGGTTAACACATACATCAGGAAACGGCGGTCGCGAATAACGCGCGTCAGGCCTTCCCGTATCGGCGTCTTGACCGTTGAGATGCGATAGGCTGGCAGCAGCCAGGCATTGAGCGCCGCCGCGAGAACGAAGATGACGGCACCTGCCCAGCAAACGATCTCAAAATCGTACTGGAGCAGCCAACTACCAATGAGGGCGCCGATAACAGCACCTGCGCTGTCCTGCATCATTAACAGTGAGTAAAAACGGCCGCGTTCCTGTGGACGAATCAATTTGATGACCAGTGCGGTGCGCGGCGGATCGAAGAGGGTGCCGCCGAGGCCGGATAGCGCACAAGACAGCCAAAGCAGCCAGGGTTCGTCGGCAATTGCCATAAAAACAAAACCGGAGGCGCGTAGCAGCATCCCGGTAATAATCATCGGTTTGGCGCCAAACCGGTCAGCAATGGCCCCGCCGAAAATACCGAGCCCTTGCTGAATAAACTGACGCAATCCCAATGCGATACCGACTAATAATGCAGCCCAGCCGAGATCGTCGACAAAACGAATGGAAATAAGGGGAAAGACAACAAAGAATCCCAGAACCACCAGCATATTATCGAGTAATAAAAAATATTTACCCAAGCTCCGAGCTTGCGACATCAGAGGCATGTTTCACCACAACGAAGAAAGGAGGAAAATAACAGACGTGACTATTTTGTACTCTAATTCGGCTTTGGTATAGCCTATTGTTGGATAATATTTTTTTATCGATTTAACGTTATCCGAGTAGCATTTCGGCGAGAAAAAATGGTTTTCATGATGCAACTGCGCAATAACTCGGCGACGAGGATTTTACGTCTATGAATTTATGTGGTTATAGTAAGGATTATCGGAAATACCGATATTTTCTGCTTATGTGAAATAGTGACTTTTTCAGCGGCGATGAATTTTACTTATCGATAACATGGAGAGGCAGGGGGAAAAATGTTTGGCTACCGTTCAACGCCAGCAAGAGTGCAATTGACAACCGACAGGCTGGTGGTGCGTCTGGCCCATGAACGTGATGCATGGCGTCTGGCTGAATACTATTCTGAAAACCGTGATTTCCTTAAGCCGTGGGAACCCGTGAGAGACGCCAGCCATTGCTATCCATCAGGCTGGCAGGCGCGGCTGAGCGTGATTAACGATATGCATAAGCAGGGCAGCGCCTATTACTTCCTCCTGTTGGATCCAAATGAAAACGAAGTGTATGGCGTGGCTAATTTTAGCAACGTGCTGCGAGGATCGTTTCACGCCTGCTATCTGGGCTATTCGCTCGGCCAAAAATGGCAGGGGCAGGGGCTGATGTACGAAGCGCTGCAACCGGCAATACGTTATATGCAGCGTCAGCAGCATATGCACCGCATCATGGCTAACTATATGCCGCATAACCAGCGTAGCGGAAATTTACTGGCGCGTTTGGGGTTTGAACGTGAGGGCTATGCGAAGGATTATCTGCTCATTGACGGCAAATGGCAGGACCATGTATTAACCGCGCTGACCAACGCAGAGTGGAAGTCTCCGCGTTAAGGAAAAATGATGAAATACCAATTGGATGCTCGTGAAGCCCGCGTGATTGGCTGTATGCTGGAAAAGCAGATCACGACACCGGATCAATACCCGATGTCGTTAAACGGCATCACCACGGCCTGTAATCAGAAAACTAACCGTGAACCCGTGATGGAACTGAGTGAAAGCGAAGTGCAGCAAACGCTGGATTTACTCGTGAAGAAGCATTTCCTGCGCACGCTCAGCGGTTTTGGTAATCGTGTCGTGAAGTATGAACATCGTTTTTGCAATTCTGAGTTTGGCGACCTGAAACTGTCGCCAGCGGAAGTGGCGCTGGTGACGACGCTGCTCTTGCGAGGCCCGCAGACGCCAGGTGAACTGCGTACGCGCGCGGCCCGACTGTATGATTTTTCAGATGTCGGCGAGGCTGAATCCACGCTTGAACAGTTGCAGCAGCGCGACGACGGGCCGTTTGTCGTCCGTCTGGCGCGGGAAGCGGGTAAGCGGGAAAGCCGCTATCGACACCTTTTCAGCGGTGAGACCGGTGATGCGGCGACGCCTGAAGCGGAAAGCACAAGCGATGATGATACGCATCCGCTGACTGAACGCGTTGAGGCGTTAGAAAAAGAGGTCGCTGAACTCAAACGTCAGCTTGCCGCGCTGTTAGCGTAATGAATCTGTATCAGGGAGAAAGTCGGTTATGAAGCCTCAGATTACGTCTGCGGAACGCGTCTCAGAGAGGAACATCGTTACCCAACGCCCTCGTATCGGCGTTGTCGGGCTGGGTTCTATCGCGCAGAAAGCGTATTTGCCGATTCTTAGTCAGGCCGAGCGCTGGGAACTGGTCGGTGCCTTTTCTCCCGATCGGCAAAAGACGCAGCGGATTTGTCAGCACTATCGGATGACGAGTTTCTCCGCGCTGGACGAGTTGGCAGCACAATGCGATGCCGTCTTCGTGCACAGCAGCACCGCCAGCCATTTTTCTGTTGTGAGCCAACTGCTGAAGGCTGGCGTCGATGTTTATGTGGATAAACCGCTGGCAGAGACGCTGGAACAAGCGGAAGCGCTGGTCGCGTTGGCGGAACAACGACAAAAATTCTGATGGTCGGTTTTAATCGTCGTTTCGCGCCGTGCTATCAGCAGTTAAAACAGCGGCTGGCTCAGCCTGCATCCCTGCGCATGGATAAACACCGGATTAATGGCGTTGGGCCACAGGATGTGCGTTTTACTCTGCTGGATGACTATCTGCACGTGGTGGACACGGCGCTCTGGCTGGCGGGCGGCGAGGCCCAACTGATTGATGGCGTCTTGCATGCGAATGCGGACGGCCAACTGCTGTATGCCGAGCACCATTTCCAGAGCGGTCGCTGTCAGGTGACGACCAGCATGCATCGTCAGGCTGGAAGCCAGCGGGAATGGGTGCAGGCCGTGACCCACGGCGGGCTCTACCAGGTGGATGAGATGCGTGAATGGCGTGAAGACCGCGAGGGGATGACGCTCCGCCCGGCAGTACCCTCCTGGCAAACCACGCTGGAACAACGCGGATTTGTCGGTGCGGTGCAGCATTTTATGGCGGCAATTGAACAACGGAAACCAGCGGAAACATCAGGTAACCAGGCGTTGCTGTCCCAACGCATGATTGAAAAATTGCTGGGAAAAAGCTGAAAAGTTCAGCGGTTATGACAATGTGCGGTAGCTATTACTCGCGCAATGCGTAGACTAGTCGCACCTCGCAATCAGGATGGCCTCAACGGGTTACTAATCGGTCCTGAACCGTTCAGAATATAATCGGATGAATTTACTTAAATCACTGGCAGCCGTCAGTTCCATGACCATGCTATCGCGCATTTTAGGGTTCGTGCGCGATGCGATCGTCGCCCGTATTTTTGGTGCAGGTATGGCGACGGATGCCTTCTTTGTGGCATTCAAACTGCCCAACCTGCTTCGCCGAATTTTTGCGGAGGGCGCATTCTCACAGGCTTTCGTACCCATTCTTGCCGAATATAAAAGCCAGCAGGGTGATGAGGCGACACGAACCTTTCTCGCTTATGTTTCCGGTATGCTAACGCTGATTCTGGCGTTGGTCACCGTCGCGGGGATGGTTGCTGCGCCCTGGGTCATCATGGTGACCGCTCCCGGTTTTGCCGCGACGCCAGAGCGCTTTGAGCTGACCTCGGATCTGTTAAGAGTCACGTTTCCCTACATTCTGCTGATTTCGCTGACCTCTATGGTAGGGTCGGTGCTGAACACCTGGAACCGTTTCTCGGTGCCGGCGTTTGCCCCGACATTGCTTAACGTCAGCATGATTGGCTTCTCGCTGTTTGCCGCGCCGTATTTTAACCCACCGGTGATGGCGCTGGCCTGGGCGGTGTTGGTTGGTGGTTTACTGCAACTCGGCTACCAGCTACCGCATCTGAAAAGATTGGCATGCTGGTATTGCCACGTCTGAAATGGCGGGAACCGAGCGTCTGGCGAGTCATGAAGCTGATGGGGCCTGCGGTTCTGGGCGTCTCGGTGAGCCAGATTTCGCTCATCATCAACACCATTTTCGCGTCCTTCCTCAGTGAAGGTGCGGTGTCATGGATGTATTACGCCGATCGCTTGATGGAGTTCCCTTCCGGCGTTCTGGGTGTGGCGCTGGGAACGATCTTACTTCCGTCGCTGGCGAAGAGTTTTGCCAGTGGCAATCATGACGAATACTCCCGTCTGATGGATTGGGGCTCCGCCTGTGTTTCCTGCTGGCGCTGCCGAGTGCGGTGGCATTAGGTATTTTGGCTAAACCCTTAACGGTGTCGCTGTTCCAGTACGGTAAATTTAGCGCCTTTGATGCGCTCATGACTCAGCGGGCGCTGATTGCTTACTCGGTTGGGCTGATGGGATTGATTGTCGTCAAGGTGCTCGTGCCCGGTTTTTATTCCCGGCAGGATATTAAGACGCCAGTCAAAATAGCGATCGTCACGCTGATTCTGACGCAAGTTATGAACCTGATCTTCATCGGCCCACTGCAACATGCGGGTCTGGCCTTGTCCATCGGTCTGGCCTCCTGCCTGAATGCAGGGTTGCTGTACTGGCAACTGCGTAAGCAGGATATTTTCCAGCCGCTGCCGGGCTGGCGGGGTTTCTGGTTCGCCTGTTGACGGCAGTTATTGTGATGTCGCTGGTTTTACTGGGTATGCTGTGGTGGATGCCCGCGTGGGATGACGGCAATATGACGATGCGAATCCTGCGTTTGCTGCTGGTTGTGGTCGTGGGTGCGGGCTCTTATTTTGCTACGCTGGCGCTGTTGGGATTCCGCCCTCGGGATTTCGCCCGCCGTAGCGTGTAACAACGTCATTGAATACCCTATCATTGAATACAATGGTGATAATGGGATAGGAAAGTAAAGCGTTTTACGGTCTATCCATTATCACCGTGCGGCTGTCTTTGCCTGCAACGTAAAACGCCATTGGTGGCAGCACCAATGGCGTTTTTTGTCACTTGATGAAGAATTACATCTTCTCGACGGTTTCGATGCCCAGGGTATCCAGACCTTGCTTCAGCGTCTTCGCCGTCAACAGAGCCAGTCTCAGACGGCTTTGGCGCACGTCGTCACTTTCGGCATTGAGGATCGGGCAGTGCTCGTAGAAACCGGAGAACAGACCCGCCAGATCGTACAGGTAGCCACACATCACATGCGGCGTGCCTTCACGGGCGACGGTGGTGATGGTTTCTTCAAATTGCAGCAGGCGCGTGGCAAGGGCAAATTCGCGCTCATCGCTCAGCGTAATCGGCTGCGTTAAGCTGTCTTCCTGTATGCCCGCACGCTTGAAAATAGACGCGACGCGGGTGTAGGCGTATTGCATGTAAGGTGCCGTGTTGCCTTCAAATGCCAGCATGTTGTCCCAATCGAAGACATAGTCTGTGGTACGGCTTTTCGACAGGTCGGCATATTTGATCGCACCGATAGAAACTACTTTCGCCAGCGCGGTTAACTCATCGCTTTCCATCTGTGGGTTTTTCTCTGCGATGAGCTTCAGTGCGCGATCGTAGGCTTCATCTAGCAGCTCGGACAGTTTAATCGTCCCGCCGGCACGCGTTTTGAATGGTTTACCGTCTTTGCCCAGCATCATGCCGAACATATGGTGTTCCAGACTGACAGAATCAGGGACATAGCCAGCTTTACGCACGATAGTCCAGGCTTGCATCAGGTGCTGATGCTGGCGGGAGTCGATGTAGTAAAGCACGCGATCGGCGTTCAGGGTTTCATAACGGTATTTGGCGCAAGCGATATCCGTTGTGGTGTAGAGGTAGCCGCCATCCTTTTTCTGGATGATGACGCCCATCGGTTCGCCTTCCTTGTTCTTATATTCGTCAAGGAAAACCACCGTAGCGCCTTCACTTTCTACCGCCAGACCTTTTGCCTTCAGATCGGCAACGATACCCGGCAGCATGCTGTTATACAGGCTTTCCCCCATCACATCCTGCTTGGTCAGCGTGACGTTGAGGCGTTCATAGTTAATCTGATTCTGTGTCATGGTGATATCGACAAGCTTGCGCCACATCTGACGGCAGTATTCATCACCGCCTTGCAACTTCACCACGTAGCCGCGTGCGCGTTCGGCGAAATCGGCATCGTCGTCGTAGTGTTTCTTCGCTTCACGATAGAACGCTTCAAGATCGGACAGATCCATCTCGCTGGCGTTTTCGTTTTGCATTTTTTCAAGGTAGGCAATCAGCATGCCGAACTGCGTACCCCAGTCACCGACGTGGTTGGCGCGAATGACATTGTGGCCCAAAAGCTCCAGCGTACGGGCTGATGCGTCACCAATAATGGTTGAACGCAGGTGGCCGACGTGCATTTCTTTCGCGACGTTAGGGGCAGAGTAGTCAATCACGATCGTTTGAGGCTCAACGGGAGTTAAACCCAGTTTTGGTGCATTCAGGGCGTTCTCAACCTGGCTCGCAACCCACTGCTTATCGAGAAAAATATTAATAAATCCCGGGCCTGCGATTTCTGTTTTTCCGCAATGCCCTCCAGCGCCAAAAAGTTGGACGACTTTTTCGGCCAATTGTCGCGGCGGCATGCCCAGTTTTTGCCACGGCCATAACGCCATTGGCCTGATAATCACCAAACTGTGCTTTTGCCGACTGACGAATCTGAGCTTCGCTGTCTGCTGGCGCGCCCGCGGCGGTTAACGCCTGGCTGACTTTTTCGGAGAGAAGAGCCTGAATATTCACCGGTTTACCTTAAATAAAAAATTAAGCCTTGCTTATACCATATTTGCCTTTCTTCGTCAGCAGATGGGGAGGCTCAACGGGATGTTCAGGCGAAAAAACACCCGCCAGGCGGGATATGAAAAAGGAACGATGATAGGAGAAAAAGAGATAAGGAGAACACGACAAAAAAAGAGAATGTGGTTTTAGATAGAATAAAAATAAATCAAAATTACAATCTTAACGTTTTCTTGAACGACCATTTACACCAATTTTATGTGAGTCTCTGGTTTTAAAATGACGAAAAATAGCGTATATCGCAATAGCGATAAGCGCGATGGATATAATGAGTAAAACCATGATGATATCTCTGTGTTATTATTTGTTTTCTTAATTTATACGTTTTCTTTTAGGCGTTCAATGGGGCGACTCTTATTTAAGATTCCTCCCAGAATAGGTTGCGAGACGTATCGCAGATTAACGCCGAGTAAAAAACATTTCCGTTTATTAATCAAACGACGTGGTTATCTTTTCTTTACATTTAATGCGTTTCACGTAACGGAGGTGTAAATAAATGTACAGGGAGAAAAGTAGAATTTAATTAGAATGTTTCACGGGTGTGATATTCTCACCGCGCAAATGGTTATTGATAATGTGAGATGCCGCGAGGAGTTTTACCCGATATGTTACCCAATGATTTGATAACGGATTTAGCGCGTTTTGAGCAGGCGTTACAGGAATTGGCCGATGTGTTACAGCTGGATTTAGGCGCATTTCATGCTGACCATATTTCTCTGCGCTGTAACCAGAATACGACGGCTGAATCCTGGAAAGCGGCGCTGCTGAAGGCTGGCCGCTTACTGTCTGAAAACCCGATCAATGGTCGCCCAATCTGCTTGTTTATACTGGATAATGCTATCTCTGTCGGCCCCTGGAAAATGACGTGTA
The DNA here is from genome assembly GCA_021907015.1 of Pectobacterium sp. PL152. Taxonomy (GTDB): domain Bacteria; phylum Pseudomonadota; class Gammaproteobacteria; order Enterobacterales; family Enterobacteriaceae; genus Pectobacterium. Next base: position 4,726,576 of record CP091064.1, read on the forward strand.
TCGAGCTACCGTGGCCGGGGAAAAACATTATCCGCATGAAGGGTGGGAGCATGTGGAGCTGGTGCTGCCAGGGAGGCAGAAACGCTGCATCAGCGTGCGCTGGCCTGCTTGTCTGATGAGGCACTGCGTACGCCAGGCATCAAGCTGAAATTCAGTTCTCCGCAAGGCGAAAAAGAACGAATACCTAATCCGACGCTCGCGGTAACCAACGGGAAAGTGACAATAAAATTCCATCCATTTGATATACGCGAGGTTGTCGCGAGCGAAATGTCGACGCTATAACGATAGCGTATGGCTCGTACGTAGCGTAATCATAAAGATGACATTGGCGGAAAGGTAAAATGGCATGTCACGTTATTCATGCCATTTTCTTCTACTTTATACCCTAAATAATTCGAGTTTCAGGACAAAACGAGTTCGTTTTGAATAACGCGGCAAGCGAGGGACAAATTCGTCGGGAACGAATTTGACCAGCCAACGGCTGGCCTTCGGTGAGAGACAGGACGTCTCTCATTTCATCCCGATGAGCTTACTTAGGTAAGTGATTCGGGTGAGTGAACGTAGCCAACGCACCTGCAATTTGAAGTATGACGGGTATAGAACAGATTAATAAAATTGTGGTTTATGTCATGTTTATTTCGGCAATGTATCACGTTCATTGTGACCCCTGTCTCCTCACGATATGAATGTGAATGCCATAGTTATTACTTTAATCGGCCTGATGATTCGCCGATTTTTCGCTAAAGAAAATAGTCTGGGTGTTTACATGGAGGAGCAGCGATGACGAAACTGGAAGTATGCTGTTATAGCCTTGATTGTGCCATAACAGCAGCACAGTCTGGGGCTGACAGGATTGAACTCTGTGCAGGACAGCGGGAAGGCGGATTAACACCATCCTATGGTGCGCTGCGTGGTGCTCGTGAAAAAGTTGCGATTCCTGTTCACCTGATTGTGCGCCCGAGAGGCGGCGATTTTTGCTACAGCGCGACGGAACTGGCTGTCATCAAATACGACATTGAGCAGATTCGCGAGATGGGGTTTCCCGGCGTCGTTGTCGGCGTGTTGAATGAGGAAGGGCACATTGATTTGCCCAAAATGCGCGAAATCATGGCGGTGGCGCAGGGAATGGCGGTCACTTTTCATCGCGCGTTCGATATGTGCCTGAACCCTTATATTGCGCTGGAACAGCTCACCGAGCTTGGCGTATCGCGCATATTGACCTCTGGGCAGCAGCAGACGGCGGAGAATGGGCTGCGGTTATTGCGTGAACTAACACAGGCCAGTCGTGGTCCAATTATTATGGCGGGTTCCGGCGTGCGGTTAACTAACCTGCACAAATTCCAGCAGGCCGGTATTCAGGAACTGCACAGTTCTGCCGGTCAGTGGACACCATCGCCTATGCGCTACCGAAAAATCGGCGTGTCGATGTGTTCTGATACGGAATTAGACGAATTTAGCCAGTATTGCGTGGATGGCGATGTGGTAGCAGCAATGAAACGAGCGGTCAGCCCGGATCGTGAAATACAGTACGTATCATAACGTAAGGAATTTCACGGTGTAGTGATATAGTGACTGATATTAAACAGTATTGCCATCAACACGACATCGTCATTCTTCAATTTTGCCGCGCAGCATACCCTTCGGTTTGCATGGCAAGTACCAGGCCCCAGCGTGTTGCTGGGGCTTTTTTTGTCGAGCGCAGTAATTTAGGACTGGTAGATTCCGGGCTTACGGGCAACCAGTACGGCTCGTACCGGCGCGGGGTAACCTTCCACTGTTTTCGTTGGATCCTCAGGATCGAGGAATTCAGCCAGCGATTCCGTGATCATCCAGTCTGTCCGACGCTGTTCCTGCGTTGTCGTGGTGCAGACATCGACGACGCGGACATCAACAAATCCGCATTTCTCAAGCCATGTGGTCAAGGCCGCAGCGGAAGGAATGAAATACACATTGCGCATTTGCGCGTAGCGTTCTCCCGGCACCAGCACCTGGTTTTCATCGCCTTCAATGACCAGCGTTTCCAGCACCAGTTCACCCCCCGCCACCAACTGATTCTTCAATTGCCACAGGTGATCGAGCGGGGAACGGCGGTGATACAGCACGCCCATCGAAAACACCGTGTCAAACGCGGCAAGTTCGGGAAGTTGTTCAATGCCGAGCGGCAAAACGTGCGCCCGCTGATCGTCACCGAGCAGTTTACGTACCGCTTCAAACTGACATAAAAACAGCTGCATAGGATCAATGCCGACCGCCATCGTGGCGCCTTCACCGACCATCCGCCACAGGTGATAGCCGCTGCCGCAGCCCACATCGAGAATCAGACGGTTCTTCAACGGGCTGATGTGTGGCAGAACACGCTGCCATTTCCAGTCAGAACGCCACTCCGTGTTGATATCCACACCGTAGAGCGAAAAGGGACCTTTACGCCAGGGCATCAGGTTACGCAGCAGCTTTTCAATGCCTTCACGCTGACCCACGGAAATATCGGGTTCCATACGTGCTGTGACGCTGTCGTTCAAATCCAGAGAGGTTGGCGTCAGCGAGGGAAGATGCTCCAGCGAGTTAAACCAGAGTTTGAACTTACCGTGCAAGGATTCCTGTTGCCAACTGCTGAGCTGTGAAGGCAGCGTGTTAAGCCAGTGGCTGAGCGGGCCTTTTGCGATTTGCTGATAAAAATTGCCGAAATCGATCACGCCTTTTCCTCTGCTTTCACGGCTAATAACGAACCAAAATTAAAACATTGAAACCAAACTTCGCTGTGCTCAAAACCGGCGCTTGCCAGCCGAGCCTTATGGGCTTCTACCGAATCGGTCAGCATGACGTTTTCCAACATACTGCGTTTCTGACTGATTTCTAACTCGCTGTAGCCATTTGCTCGTTTGAAGTCGAGGTGCATGTTGAACAGTAATTCGCCGACGTCTTTGTCCGTAAAATTGAATTTTTCAGAGAGGACGAGCACGCCGCCGGGATTTAATCCCTGATAAATACGTTCGATGAGCACCTGTCGCTGGGAGGGTTCCAAAAACTGAAGCGTAAAGTTCAGCACCACCATCGACGCATTTTCGATATCAATGTTGAGGATATCGGCTTCTAGAATCTCGACGGGCGTATCGGAACGAAAAGCGTCAATATGGCTGCGGCAGCGCTTTACCATGGCCGGAGAATTGTCTACCGCGATAATTTTGCAACCTGGAACATGGATATTGCGTCGCATGGACAGCGTAGCTGCACCCAGCGAGCATCCTAGATCGTAGACGTGGCTATCCGGGCGGACGAACCGTTCTGCCAACATGCCAATCATCGAGATGATGTTGGAATAGCCGGGTACAGAACGTTGGATCATATCGGGAAAGACGTCAGCAACGCGTTCGTCGAATGTCCAGTCGCCTAAATTAGCAATTGGCACAGAAAAAAGCATATCGCGGTTTGGCATGGCAGAAAGTGCACTGAGAGTGATAGTAATTAAAGAGGGCATATTCTAGCAGAATACACCGCGGCCTTCACCTTTCACATTGTGTAGACGCATGGTGTGGACGCGGTTTTGATTCCCGGACACATACTGTCTGTGCGACCGGGAGAGGCAGCTGTCGTTCTTGTTTACGCTATCAATACAGCGTGAAAACCAGATCCCAAGGGAGGTAATAGAGGTTTGCTGCAATCATCAGGATGAGCGAGGCATAGGTTGCCGCCATACCTGAGCGCCGCCAGCGAAATTCACGGTGCCGCAGGCCGTAGTAGTGAACTAAACGTCCGGTAATCAATAAAATACCGCAAAAATGGATCATGATGATAAGGGCGCCGTTCATTTCCATCAGCACCAGCAAAATCGCCGCAATCGGGATGTATTCCACCGCATTGCCATGCACCCGGATTGCCGTTTGCAATTCATAAAATCCGCCGTCGCCGTACGCAACGCGATACTGCATTCTGAGTTTCACAACATCAATCGACAGCTTTATCAACAAGATTGCGCCAAGCACGATATAAAGCGCACTTACCATGTTTTACTCCGTAACCTAACCGAAAACGGCTTGCAGAATAATAGCTTTACCTAACGCAACTGTCGCCTGTAAAGGTCGATTTTTAGCGGAAATACGTTGCGTTGCCAAATGGTTTATAACCAAACGGGCTAACCCGCCAGGCTGGTGATCAAAATAGTGTCGCCTGCTGTGGCCAATCCGGCTGGGGCGGTAAAGTCGGGTCGATCTCGGCAAGTAGCGGCCAAAGCTGCTGCGCCAGCGGCGGGGCATCACCAATATCCGGCGTGTGAATAAAGAAGAAGGGATTGGCCTCGCGCCACTGCGGCAGCTTGTTACGCCATGATTCGAACCAGCGAAGATTTTCTTCCTGCGTTTCACTACCGATAAAGCGGATCAGCGGCTGTGTGGCGGTGAGCACGGCGTGTACCGGCACGCGAGGTTTCTTACGCTGGGCTTCACGCATCGCGGCACTGTCTGGCGCGGCGTGATGAACCGGTCGACTGTCGAGGATTACACGGTTAATGCCGCGCTGCTGTAGCCCCTGATTCAGTGCACGCTCTTCATCGCCTTTGGCAAAAAACAGCGGGTGGCGCACTTCCACCCCGTAGCCAAAACCCCTGTGGTAAGGCATCAAGAAAACGCCACAGAACAGGTAGCTGCGCGGGGCCGAAGGCGGCAGAGAGCTGTAGCCAGAGCTGCCCGATACGGTGTTCAATCGGTTCAAGACATTGATAAAAAGGCCGACGTCACTGTCACAGCTCTGCAAGGCGGCTTTATGGCTGATCGTTGAAGGAAATTTGAAGCAAAAGCGGAAATCGTCATGCGTCATATCACGCCAGCGCTCGACGACTTCGCGTGAAGGCAGTGCATAAAGGTTGTATTACCTTCAACGCAGGTAAAGTAGCGGCTGTAGTCGGCAAGATCGTTTAACCCCAGCCGACTCCAGGCGGGGTGTTGCCATTGCGGTAATCCGATGTACATCATCGCACCATCATGTCATTGAATCTCAAGCAGGATGGCGGTGATTATCGCGCAATTGTCAGCGCCGTGCGAGTGAACCGGCAGACATCGTTTATAAAATCTCATCTGCCCACTGCGTGGCCTCCCTTATCATGGTAAAGAAGTCTTCTTCATTGAGACCTAATTGCGTTAAAAGTGGTTCAAGCTCTCCCCATTCTTGCTGTTCATATTTAGAAATTAGCGTCAGATAAGGTGCGAGCTCGCCAGTATGATCCAATAAACTCTGGTTAATTTTTTCGGATAGCGCGATTTGTGAGAGCAGCAGGGGCATCGGCGAGTCTAATACGGCATCAAGCAGCGACAATAACCCGCACAAAAATGCCTCGGTGGTATCCTCCTTTACATTAAAAGAGGCATACAATAATTCAAAGAATCTGGCGCGAATTAAACTGGTGCGATAAAGCTCGCTGGGCTTATTTTCATTACTGCTGGTTATGCTGATTAACGAGACAAAACGTTTGAGCTCCCGTTGCCCAAGCAGCATGGCCATAGAGCGGAACGACATTGAGGTTGCGGTGATGCCAAAACGGGTGTTGTATTTGATATTGGTGATGTGGCGCATCAATTTATAATAAAGCGACAGATCGGCGCACACTAATTCCTCGATCGTGGCATAGTTGATTTCGGGCTTATTGACTTCTCTCAGTAATCTGATGGTATTAGTGGAGTTATTGACCAGCTTCTTCGATTTAATCATTTCAGGACGGCTGAAAAATACCCCTGAAAAAGTGAGATCCCCAGCTTTTTGCTTCGCAGGTATTGCTCATGTGTTTCTACTTTTTCGGCCAGATAAGTTAATTTGCGTTGTGAGGTTCTGTTGATGAAGTTTTCAATATCATCAAACGTCGACAGGGTTAAATCGAACTTGATGATATCAATGTAAGGTAAAAAACGATCCCACTCTGAATCCATCGAGAAATCATCCAGTGCAATCCTGAAGCCTTTCCTTTTTAGCTTTTTTACGGCGGCTAAGAGATCGTTGTTGGGGGCGAATTTTCAAGAATCTCGATAACAACTTTTTCTTGTGGCAAGACCTCGGCCTGACCACTGATTAGCAACTGATGGGGGAAGTTAATGTAGTAAGGTTGTTCTTCAACCACGGATTTTGTTAACGGGTTGGTTAAGAACTGATCGGAAATAAGCTGTGCGGTCGCAAATTCAGGGCTGACATCAGGAAATTTATTGGTGATGTCCATGCGAAAAAGGAGCTCGTAGGCAACCGTTTGAAGATGGTTATTTAAAATGGGTTGACGGGCAACAAATGAATACATAGCTGTTCTCCATGTAAATCATACGCATTTGCCAGTAGTGGAAAGCGCTTTTTATTAAAATTTTTATAAAAATCAGCAAGTACTTGGTAATTTTAGCAGGTTTTATTAAAAGGAAGGTCGGTTTCCCTAAATCCTCACGCGAGACGTATTGATGAGTTCTGCGTCTTTGGGCTGATGATTTAGGCTTCCTCTGGCGTTCAGTTTTGCAACAACTCTATGCCGATTAGTGAACATTCCGTTAACCGGAAAGGAAATTTCGTAAAAAGAGTAGGCGGCAGCGTCGCAGAGCGTTACCTTCATGCTTATCGTTCGGGCGAATATCCTTTATAATAGTCGCCTTTTTCACCGGACAGTAATCCAGAAAAACCATGCCGTGCAGCGAAAATGCCACTGTTTTTGCGCTGTGATCTACCGTGAAAAGTAGTCCATCGTGAAAACGTGTGAGCTGGCGGATGAGTAAAAGGACATCGTGATGCGTACTAATTATTGCGGGCAGTTGAATTCGTCCCATGTGGGCCAGGAAGTGACATTGTGCGGTTGGGTTAACCGCCGCCGCGATCTGGGGGTTTGATTTTTATTGATATGCGTGACCGCGAAGGGCTGGTTCAGGTGTTTTTGACCCGGATCGTCAGGACGCATTTAAACTGGCATCCGAGTTGCGTAACGAGTTCTGCATCCAACTTACCGGTGTAGTACGCGCCCGTCCAGAAAGCCAAATCAACAAAGATATGGCGACGGGTGAAGTCGAAATTTTTGCCAGCGCACTGACTATTGTTAACCGCTCAGAAGCGCTGCCGTTGATTCCAACCAAACCAATACCGAAGAAGCACGTCTCAAATACCGCTATCTGGATTTGCGCCGTCCTGAAATGGCACAGCGCCTGAAAACGCGCGCACGTATCACCAGTTTTGTTCGCCGCTTTATGGACGATCACGGCTTCCTGGATATTGAAACGCCGATGTTGACGAAGGCGACGCCGGAAGGCGCGCGCGATTATCTGGTGCCAAGCCGCGTACATAAAGGCAAATTTTATGCGCTGCCGCAGTCTCCACAGCTGTTCAAACAGCTGCTGATGATGTCCGGTTTTGATCGTTACTATCAGATCGTTAAATGCTTCCGCGACGAAGACTTGCGTGCTGACAGACAGCCAGAATTCACTCAGATCGATGTGGAAACCTCTTTCATGACCGCGCCGCAGGTGCGTGAAGTGATGGAGAAACTGGTGCGTGAACTGTGGCTGGACGTGAAAGGCGTCGATCTGGGTGATTTCCCGATCATGACATTTGCAGAAGCGATGCGCCGTTTTGGTTCCGACAAGCCGGACCTGCGTAACCCGCTGGAACTGGTTGACGTTGCCGATCTGGTTAAAGACATCGACTTTAACGTGTTCTCCGGTCCGGCAAACGATGCCAAAGGCCGTGTTGCCGCGATCCGCGTTCCAGGCGGCGCGCAACTGAGCCGTAAACAGATTGATGAATACGGCAAGTTTATTGAAATTTATGGCGCGAAAGGTTTGGCTTATATCAAGGTCAACGAGCGCGCTAAAGGGCTGGAAGGCGTTCAAAGCCCGGTAGCGAAATTCCTGAGTGATGACATGCTGTCTGCGCTGTTGGATCGTACTGCGGCACAAGATGGCGACATCTTATTCTTTGGCGCAGACAGCGCGAAAGTGGTGACCGATGCGCTGGGCGCGCTGCGTCTCAAGCTGGGCCGCGATCTGAGCCTGACGAAAGACAATAGCTGGGAACCGCTGTGGGTTGTCGATTTCCCGATGTTTGAGGAAGATGGCGAAGGCGGGCTGGCTGCGATGCACCATCCGTTTACCGCACCGCGTGACATGCTGCCTTCTGAACTGGCCGCCAACCCGGTTTCGGCGATCGCCAACGCGTATGACATGGTGATTAACGGTTATGAAGTGGGCGGCGGTTCCGTGCGTATTCACAACGGTGAAATGCAGCAAACTGTGTTCAGCATTCTGGGTATTACCGAACAAGAACAGCGTGAGAAATTTGGCTTCCTGCTGGACGCGCTGAAATATGGTACGCCGCCGCATGCAGGTCTGGCGTTTGGCCTTGACCGTCTTGTTATGCTGCTGACGGGCACCGATAACATTCGTGATGTTATCGCCTTCCCGAAAACGACGGCGGCAGCGTGCCTGATGACGGAAGCGCCAAGTTTCGCCAACCCGGCTTCGCTGGAAGAGCTTGCCATTGCGGTTGTCGTGAAAGGGAAAGCGGCTCAGGATGGAAAATCCGAGAACGAATAAGATGGTATATAAGCGACCCGTTTCGGTTCTGGTGGTGATCTATGCCCGCGACACCGGGCGGGTGCTGATGTTGCAGCGGCGTGACGATCCTGAATTCTGGCAGTCGGTGACCGGCAGCATAGAAGAAGGGGAAAGTGCGCCGTATGCCGCACAGCGTGAAGTCAAAGAAGAAGTTAACATTGATATATCCGCGGAAGCGTTATCACTCTTTGACTGTCAGCGCTGTATTGAGTTTGAGCTATTTGCTCATTTGAGACGTCGCTATGCGCCGGGGGTGACGCACAATACCGAACACTGGTTTTGTCTGGCGTTACCTGCTGAGCGCGAGGTGCAATTATCCGAGCATCTTGCCTACCAGTGGTTGGATGTGCCCCACGCGGCACAGTTGACCAAGTCCTGGAGCAACCGGCAGGCGATTGAGGAATTTGTTATTTATCCGGCCTGAACAGGCTTTTTTCGGAGATTTTTATGGCAGGTCATAGTAAGTGGGCTAACACAAAGCATCGTAAAGCAGCACAGGACGCCAAACGCGGTAAAATCTTTACCAAGATTATCCGCGAACTGGTTACCGCAGCCCGTCTGGGCGGTGGCGATCCGGGTTCTAACCCACGCCTGCGCGCAGCGATCGATAAAGCACTGTCCAACAACATGACGCGCGATACCCTGAACCGCGCGATTGCCCGTGGCGTCGGCGGTGACGAAGATGCCAACATGGAAACCATCATTTACGAAGGTTACGGCCCTGGCGGCACCGCTGTCATGGTGGAGTGCCTGAGTGATAACCGTAATCGTACCGTTTCCGAAGTACGCCATGCGTTTACGAAAACCGGTGGTAATCTGGGGACTGATGGTTCCGTTTCCTACCTTTTCACCAAGAAAGGCGTTATTTCTTACGCGCCAGGTCTGGATGAAGATGCGGTGATGGACGCGGCGCTGGAAGCGGGTGCAGACGATGTCGTGACGTATGACGACGGTGCGATTGACGTCTTCACGCCGTGGGAAACGTTCGGTAACGTGAAAGATGCGCTGGATGCGGCGGGTCTGAAAGCGGAGTCTGCAGAAGTATCGATGATTCCGTCCACCAAAGCGGATATGGATGCGGAAACAGCGCCGAAACTGATGCGTCTAATCGACATGCTGGAAGATTGCGACGATGTGCAGGAGGTTTACCATAACGGTGAGATCTCCGATGAGGTGGCTGAACTGCTGTAATGGCAGATCGGTAATGCAGAGTAGAAACGGCTACCTACACGGGCGAATCGGCGGAGCGGCACGATGACAATCGTAGCACTATGACAATAATAGTAGGCATCGACCCCGGTTCGCGCGTGACGGGTTATGGCATTATCCGTCAGCAGGGGCGTCATCTGACGTATCTCGGCAGCGGCTGTATCCGCACCGTGGTGGATGATATGCCCACGCGACTGAAGCTGATTTACGCTGGCGTCAGTGAAATCATTACGCAATTTCGTCCAGACTGTATGGCGATTGAGCAGGTTTTCATGGCGAAAAACCCGGATTCAGCCTTGAAGCTGGGGCAGGCACGCGGTGTGGCTATCGTTGCAGGGGTGAATCAGGATCTGCCCGTGTTTGAATATGCTGCGCGTTTGGTTAAACAAACCGTGGTGGGAACGGGCGCGGCGGATAAAAAGCAGGTGCAACATATGGTGCGCTCGCTGCTGAAACTGTCGGCCAGTCCGCAGGCGGATGCCGCCGACGCGTTGGCGATTGCCATTACCCACTGTCATTTTAGCCAAAGCCTGCTGCGTACATCGGCGGCGAAAGTGAACCCGCTGGCAGGACGACTGCGCTGAAACAGGAGGCTGGATATTCATCCAGCCTTTTTTATGTTATATACTCGTCATACTTCAAGCCATTCATTCCCTAAGTAAAAGGAAGCGCAACGTGATAGGTCGTCTCAGAGGCATTATCCTGGAAAAACAGCCGCCGCAGGTGCTGATCGAAGCTAACGGCGTGGGTTACGAAGTCCATATGCCGATGACGTGCTTTTACGAACTCCCTGAGCTCAATCAGGAAGCGATTATCTTTACCCATTTCGTTGTCCGTGAAGATGCGCAACTGCTGTTCGGTTTTAATGATAAGCAGGAGAGAGCGCTGTTCCGCGAGCTGATTAAAGTGAATGGCGTTGGGCCGAAGCTGGCGTTGGCGATTCTCTCCGGGATGTCCGCGACGCAGTTTGTCAGCGCGGTTGAACGCGAAGAAATCGGTGCGTTGATTAAACTTCCGGGCGTGGGTAAGAAAACGGCGGAAAGGTTAGTCGTTGAAATGAAAGATCGCTTCAAAGGCCTGAGCGGCGATCTGTTTAATCCGGTCAGCGATATTCCGCTGGCATCACCCGCTGCCGCAGACAGCCGCGTTAGCGATCCTGAAGCGGAAGCCGCAGCAGCACTGGTTGCGCTGGGCTATAAACCACAGGAAGCTAGCCGCATGATTTCCAAGATTGCGCGTCCCGACGCTGACTGTGAAACCCTAATCAGGGATGCACTGCGCGCGGCGCTGTGAGGTATTCATGATAGAAGCCGATCGTTTAATTTCCGCTGACGCCGTTCCCGAAGAAGAATTTATCGACCGTGCGATCCGCCCTAAATTGCTTAACGAGTATGTGGGGCAACCGCAGGTACGTGAACAGATGGAAATTTTTATTCAGGCGGCCCGTAAACGCGGAGATGCACTGGATCATCTGCTCATTTTTGGTCCTCCCGGTCTGGGGAAAACGACGCTGGCGAATATTGTCGCCAATGAGATGGGCGTGAATATGCGCACGACGTCGGGTCCGGTGCTGGAAAAAGCGGGCGATCTCGCTGCGCTGCTGACTAATCTCGAACCGCATGATGTACTGTTCATCGATGAAATCCACCGCCTGTCACCCGTTGTGGAAGAAGTGCTGTATCCGGCGATGGAAGACTATCAGTTGGATATCATGATCGGCGAAGGGCCGGCCGCCCGTTCGATCAAACTCGATTTGCCGCCTTTCACGCTGGTTGGTGCAACGACGCGTGCGGGCTCGTTAACCTCGCCGCTGCGCGATCGTTTCGGCATTGTGCAGCGCCTGGAGTTTTATAAAGTTGAGGATTTGCAGTATATCGTCAGCCGCAGCGCCCAGTGTTTAGGGCTGGATCTGACATCCGAGGGCGCGCTCGAAGTGGCGCGGCGTGCGCGGGGACGCCGCGTATTGCCAACCGACTCTTGAGACGGGTGCGCGATTTCTCCAGTTAAATCGGGAAGGGCGATTACTGGTGACGTGGCGACGCAGGCGCTGGATATGCTGGCGGTAGATACCGAAGGGTTTGACTACATGGACCGTAAGCTGCTGTTGGCGATCATCGATAAATTCATGGGTGGCCCCGTTGGTCTAGACAATTTAGCGGCCGCGATTGGCGAAGAGCGCGAAACTATTGAAGACGTGCTGGAGCCGTTTCTGATTCAGCAAGGGTTCATTCAGCGTACGCCGCGCGGTCGGATGGCGACGCAGCACGCCTATCGGCATTTTGGCTTAACGCGCGAAGATTTGGGTTAACAAGTGACGCCGCGTAGCGCCTAATTGCTGTTTTGCCAGATTCAGGGAGACCAGGGTCTCCCTGAATGTATGTGATTAGAACCAGGCTTCCCACATTGCCCCAACGTTGAACGAGTCGAGCTTCGTGTTGACGCCGGTCGTTGTCCGCGCGGTATGTTTGTTATCCACCTCCCCGCCAGTGACATAGAAGCGCAGCATCGGTCTGAACTCCGGTCCCATCGCGATCGAGACATTCTGGGAAAGCGTCAGTTTCCACCCTTTGTTATCACCACCCTGACCGTAATCTACATGCTGATAGCCTGCTTCAAGCCAGGTGGAATGCACATCATTCCAGAAATACATGGGGCGAACGATGGCATTATAGTTGCGACGATCGTCCTGACTTACGGAGTCGTTCGAGTAGTCATGGTAGGCCAGCAGGTATTCGACCTGCGTTTGCGGCGTGAATTTGTATTTACCTTCGAAGCTGGCGTAGAAGGTTTTCAGGTTGTTCGTTTTGTTGTAAACGCTGTTATCCGCATTATCCGAATAGCGGGTGATAAACTGATTGAGGCTATTTTTTCCTGTATGGCTCAAGACCGCACCGCCTTGCCAGGCTTTCAGGCGCGCATTGTTATCCACTGCTTTTGAATCAAAACCGTAGTTCGCGTATAGCGCAAGATCCAACGGCCCCAGCTTCATGCCGTGTATTTTGGAGGTCAGTGCGTAATTACCTTTATCGCCCGTGCCGGAGCCTCCGGTACAGCTGATGCGTGAGGGGTTCGCATTATTTGCTATCACTTGGGGATTACAGGATTCGACGGCCGCGACGGCAGCGACATCGAATTGAATGCCACCAAGTTCAAAATTCTTTATTCCCGCGCCCTGACCGTCATGGTTCATCCAGAAGTAGTCGTTAATCCCCTGCTGTGGACGCTGGTGGAAATCGCGTCCGGCCCAGAGATAGGCATTGGGCTGAGAGGCAAAAGGTTGGTGACGCCCGCATAGGCTTTTTCAGGTTAACTTCGTCGCCCCAGTGGTCGATCATCACGACGACATCCCAGATTGCGCCGTTGTCACCCTTGAATGCTTTGAAAGCTGGAATTCACCGCCATTGCCTTCGTTGCCCAGGCGGCCCAGCGCAGAAGCACCGTTGTAGGAGCCATCGACCGCGACATATTTCTGGTCACCGCTCTGGAATTGCGCGCCGTAACGCGCATAGCCGGTAAAGTTGATGCCATAGGGTATCGCCATGTCAGGCGTCTTGGGGGCATCCGGCGTGGTCAGCGGGTCGGCCTTTTACTGGCGATGGCGTCTAATTTGGCCTGACGCTCCGCCAGTGCTTTTTCTACTGCCTGAGCAACAATGCGATCTAACTGATCCTGAGTAATCGTTTCTTGTGCGAGCGCGGAACCGGAGCAAAGGGCAGCCAGCACCGCCAGTGTAACGGGGAGTTTTTTAGCGTTTTTCATAGTCATCTCAATTCGGTAAGTTATTTTCAGACAATAACCATCCCGCTCTGATTAGCGTGAATAATGGCACGACGCTCAGAACAAGGTGATTGTTATTTTTTTAACGGGTACAGCGTAATTAAATAACTGACGTAATCGACCCTCCCTATAGGGTATTAAAATGAACTATTGCCGCTGGTATAGATGAATAATCTCTTCTGATAATTCGCGGGCGAGCAGGGATGTCATTAAATGGTCTTGAGCATGAACCATAATCAATGTCATCGGCTGTCTGGCTTCTCCTGCATCCTGTTCGATCAGTTGGGTCTGCATCTGGTGGGCCTTGCGCGCGTAGCCATCGGCTTCCTTTAACAGATTCTTGGCTTCATCAATGTTGCCTTTACGCGCAGCGTGTAGTGCCTCAAAACACAGGCTGCGTGACTGTCCAGCATTGACGATAATTTCCATTACTGCATCTTCTAATGTAATCATCATATGACCTATTTTTATGCGAACGAATATTCGCAGCACGTATTTTCTATGCTGCGTTCTTAAATAACATTCAGGTCGGTGAATATGAATAATAAAAATATCTCGACGCTGAATGCGTTATTTCCCTTTTATTTAATGTCTTTGGCGAGTTCTTTATTTATGCCATTAATTACTGCTCACCGTTTTTGTCAGCGATAAATCACCCTGTATTTTTCGCTCCTCGGTTTTCATTAACGTCCGTTCGTAGGCTCGCAGGAATGGCAAATACATCAGGGCGGAAAATACCATGCACAGCAGGCACATAATTAGCGGGCTGAAACTCCAGTTTGCGGCCCACGATGCGCCAATGGGAGCCGGTGTTGTCCAGGGCGTGAGCGATACCACCTGCGCCAGCCACCCCATTCTGGTTGCGGTGTAAGCCAGTACGGCATTCACCATCGGGACGAAAACAAAGGGGAGGAATAGCATCGGGTTCATGATGATGGGCGCGCCAAACATAATCGGTTCATTAATGTTAAAGAAACTCGGTACAACGCCCATTCGGCCAATGGTCCGCAAGTGCGTGACCTTGCTGCGTAGCAGCAGGAATGCCAGCGGCAGCGTCGAGCCGACGCCGCCAATCAACAGATAGTGATCCCAAAAGCCCTGTAAATAGATGTGTGGCAAGACTTCGCCTGCCGCCAGCGCAGCCTGATTCACGGCCAGATTGGTCATCCAGAATGGGTTCATGATGCCTGTGACAATCAGCGAACCGTGGATTCCTGAGAACCAGAAAAGCTGGCACAGCAGCACGGACAGAAGAATGGCAGGCAGCGAGTCTGAGGCGGACACCAACGGGGCCAGCAAGTGCATAATCGCTTCGGGAATGATCATGCCCGTTTGTGCTTCAACGAAAAGATTGAGCGGGTGCAGCGTCGCGACAATTACCAATACGGGAATGAGGATTTCAAACGAGCGGGCGACTCCCGTCGGCACTTCTTTTGGCAAGCGAATGGTAATGTTGTGCTGTTTCAGCGCCGCGTAAACACGGGTGGCGTAGATGGAGGTCAGTAAGGCAGTGAAGATCCCTTGCCCTGACAGGTACTCGGTAGAAATTTTGTTATCGGCGTAAGGGGCGGCGACGAGCAGGAAAGCCATAAACGCCAGCAGACCGGACATGACGGAATCGAGATTAAGCTGCCGTCCCAGACTGGCACCCACACCTACGGAGATGAAAAATGTCATTAGCCCCATACTCAGTTCGAAAGGCAGCATCAGCTGTGCGCGATAGCTGATAGAAAAATCGAGCCAGGTGCGAGCGAATCCGACAGTGGTATCGGCGGAAAAGGGAGGAAAAATAAACACCAGCATAAATGAGCCGATGATCATAAAGGGAGGGCAGCGGTAAAGCCATCGCGGATAGCGATCACATACTTTTGTTGTCCTAAACGCCCGGCTAACGGGGTAATCGATTGTTCGATAGCGGCAATCGTTGATTGATATAAGGAACTCATGTGAACACCTTTCTCGTGTGTCGCTGTAGCAGCGACAGATCGTCACCAAGTATGTTATCGCCACGTTTTACGCCGTAACCCGTTGTATTAACAGGTCGGATGAAAATATCGTGTGTGGCAGCCTTTTGTTAAAGTGAGCCTATATCCGTTATGTTTCTTCTGTGGCGGACCGCATTTTCCGCTAAGCAGAATGTAAAAAGTTATTGCTAGTATGATTGGATATCATATGGAAACCGTTTTCCATGCAAAGAAAAGAGAAGTGTGATGGCGGTCAATGTGTGATGTTTTCTGGCGGTATTAATTAGATTTGCATCACATCTTATTGGCAGAAATACTTATTGGATGTTAAATGGATAATCGGTTTCCATGCTGGATAGAAACGGTTATACTGCAAAGCAATACAATGCGCTGTTGGTGTTCAGGGTTTTGGGTCGGATTTAGCGTTTTCCAGGGGCAAATGATGTCTACAATCAACGATGTATCGCGTTTAGCTGGGGTGTCCAAAGCCACAGTCTCCCGGGTGTTGAGTGGTTCACGTGGCGTAAAGGAAGCCAGCCGTCTTGCGGTGCTAAAAGCGGTGGATGAGCTTAAATATCGGCCGAACGTTATCGCTCAATCGCTATTGAGTCAGTCAACCGGCTGTATTGGCGTTATTTGCGCCCAGGACAACATCAATCAGACGACTGGCTATCTTTACGCGCTGGAAAAACACTTTAGCCGGCATCAAAAGCATCTCTTACTGCGGTTTGCCAGCAGCAGGGCAGAAGTGATGAGCGTGCTTGATGAGCTTACCAGCGGCCTGTGTGATGACATCTTAATCATCGGTGCGCGTTTTCCGCTGAATTTGACTGATAAAAACATCATTCTGATTGATTGCATGGAGACGGATACCGCGAACAGCCTGCAATTCGATCACGCTTTCGCCACAGAAACGGCGTGTAATTACCTGATTCGGCAAGGAAGACGGCAAATCGCATTGATTAATCCCGCCGCCAGCAGTTCTGCAGATCAGGTGCTTTTAGGGTATAAGCGGGCACTGGAAAATAACTTTTGCCGTTTAACCGTAATCTGATTTTTATGGATGCGTCTTCATCGTCATCGGTGGCGCTGCAAGTATTGCTCAATAACAGCACGACGCTGAATTTCAATGCGCTTCTGGTGGCAGATGAGCTGGAAGCCAAGCGTGTTATCACACAGCTTCAGGCGTTTAATAAATCCGTGCCAAAAGACATCATGGTATTCAGTCTGGCGGGATCTCTCGATATCCCTGGCATTCCGGCGATACCGGCCATTGAATATTCGATGGATGCGATAGCGGCCAGAATCGTGTCCTGGCTCAATGAGAAAACGCAAGACGTGCTGGGTTCGTATGTCTTACGGGGATTTAATCATTCCCGATATGGCAAACCGGAAATAAACGTGGTTCATCCACTGCCCAAAATATAAAGCCCTTCTGGTATCGATACTCAGAAGGGCTTTTCTTTTAATCTGTACGTCTGGCTAGACGGGCTGTCGCTTAAGCAGGCTGACAATAAACAGCAACGAGGCGCACAGCACCACTGACGGCCCAGCTGGCGTGTTGTATCCGGCTGAGAAGGCCAGGCCGCCCGTCACGGCAATCATGCCAACAATAATCGCGATACTCGCCATTTGTTCCGGCGTCCGCGCGAAGCGTCTGGCGCTGGCGGCGGGGATAATCAGCAGTGAGGTAATGATCAGCGCACCAACAAATTTCATGGCAATACCGATCGTTAATGCGGTGGTCAGCATCAGGAGCAGCTTGGTACGCTGTAACTTCACGCCGTCGACGTGCGCCAGCTCCGGGCTAATCGTCATCGAAAGCAGCGCGCGCCATTGCCAGCGCATAATGGCGACAACGATAATCACGCCGGCACCGATGATCCACAGATCTTCTACCGTGACGGAGAGTAAATCGCCAAACAGGTAAGCCATCAAATCCACGCGCACGTTATTCATCAGGCTAACCACAACCAATCCAAGTGACAGGGCGCTGTGTGCCATGATGCCGAGTAACGTATCGACGGCCAGATAGGGACGTCGCTCCAGCCAGACCAGCCCCAGAGCCAGAATAAGCGTCACGGCGATGACGGCAGCAAATAGGTTGATGTTCAGCAGCAGGCCGAAGGCGACGCCGAGTAAGGAAGCGTGTGCCAGCGTATCGCCGAAGTAAGACATCCGCCGCCAGACGACGAAAGAACCGAGCGGACCTGCCGCAATAGCTAACAATATCCCCGCCAGCCAACCGGGAAACAGCAGTTCGATCATGCGTCGTTTCCACCTTGTCTTTCAGAATAATGCGTCCTTGTAGATCGTGACGATGATTGTGATGGTGGCGATAAATCGCCAATTGCTCCGCGCCGCGGTGGCCGAACATCGCTAAAAATTCGGGATGAAGGGAAACGACTTCGGGCGTACCGGAGCAGCAAACATGTTGATTAAGGCACAGGACTTCATCAGTTTTCGCCATCACCAAATGCAGATCGTGCGAGACCATTAACACGCCACAGTGGAATTCCTGCCGCAGTTGGTTAATGAGATCGTACAGAGCAAGTTGCCCATTGACGTCGACACCCTGCGTTGGTTCATCCAGAACCAAGAGCTGAGGCTGGTTGAGCAGCGCGCGTGCTAACAGTACGCGCTGGGTTTCGCCGCCGGAGAGTTTCTGCATCGGTTGTTCCAGCAGGTGTGCCGCCTGAACGCGCTTAAGCGCAGGTAAAATATCCTGCTTTTTCACACCGGGACGCAACTGCATAAAGCGGCTGACGGTCAACGGCAGCGTGGTGTCCAAATGCAACTTCTGTGGAACGTAGCCGATACGCAGCGCAGGATCGCGGACCAGCGAGCCGGAAGTAGGGGAAAGTAGCCCCAGCACTACGCGCACCAGCGTTGATTTCCCTGCGCCATTCGGCCCCAGCAGCGTCAGAATTCGACCTGCCTGCAAGGTAAGAGAAACATCTGACAAGACCTTTCGGCTGCCAAATGTAACTGAAATATTATTGAGTGATACCAATGTGGACATATAATTCGGTTTGCACAACCCATGTAACGTTATATTATAACAAGCAATACGATAAAAATCGATGGGATCGACTTTCATGCCGCTATGTATTCAACAAAAAAAATGTATTCAGCAGAAAAAATGGTTAAAAAGTGTGTTCGTTGCCAGCGCGCTACTCGCGAGCGGGATGTCAATCAGCGCGGCATCTGCTGCGGTCATTACTTCAATTCGTCCGCTAGGATTCATTGCGTCGGCGATTGCCGATGGCGTAACGCCAACGGAGGTTTTGTTACCGGATGGCGCATCACCCCACGATTATGCCTTGCGCCCGTCTGATGTCCAGCGTTTACAGTCCGCCGATCTGGTGATTTGGGTTGGGCCGGAAATGGAAGCTTTCCTCGGGAAGCCGTTAGCAAAAATTTCACCCGCGAAGCAGATTGCGCTTTCCGCACTGCCAGCCATTAAATCTGAGCTGGAAAAAGACGCTGGGCACGATCATGAGAGTGGACATGAACCCGCGCAGGATGACCATGAAAAAGACCACGATCATAGCCATGCCGCCCATGATGACGGCGAGGATGGCCACCATCATGGCGAGTACAATATGCACATTTGGCTATCGCCGGAGATGACAAAACAGGCGGCAATTGCCATTCATGCAAAATTATTGGAACTTATGCCTCAGAATAAGGACAAACTAGACGCGAATCTGCTTTATTTCACGGATAAAATCGCGCAAGCAGATGAAAAAATTGTTAAGATGCTAGCGCCTGTGCAGGGTAAAGGCTATTTCGTGTTCCATGATGCCTATGGCTATTTTGAGAAACACTATGGGTTAAGTCCCTTGGGTTACTTCACGGTGAACCCCGAAATCCAACCCGGTGCACAGCGTTTACATCAAATACGAACACAGTTGGTTGAGCATAAAGCCGTATGCGTTTTTGCTGAACCACAATTCAGGCCAGCCGTTATTAATGCTGTTGCCAAGGGAACCGACGTGCGCTCGGGTGTGCTCGATCCATTGGGAAGCAATATTGCACTGGGTAGAGATAGCTATGCCGATTTCTTGTTGCAGCTATCGAACCAGTATGTGAGCTGTCTGGAGGAAAAATCATGAGGATACGAATAAGTGCAGCAGATAGTCCGAACTATCGCTCTGGCGTATAACAGCTTACCTCGGCCCCATCGCGTCATGCTGGGGTCGCTTACCGTTGTGACATTGGCCGTTGCTGTTTGGCGGCCTTTTGTTTATCCCCACGTCGATGATGCCCCGGTCATCGTGAAAGATATCGACCTGGAAACCAGCCAACTGCGTACGCTGACACCTGAAGCCAGTGAACCGATAGACCAACCCTCCCCGGATGACGACATTCCACAAGATGAGCTAGACGACAAGGTGGCTGATGAAGATGGCGTACATGAGTACGTGGTGTCTACGGGCGATACCTTAAGCAGCATTTTGACGCAATATGGTATCGATATTGCGGATGTCACCCAGCTCGCCGATCAGAATAAAGATTTACGGAACCTGAAAATCGGTCAACAAATTTCATGGGTACTGGGAGAAAATGGCGATCTGCAAAGCTTGACTTGGCAGATGTCCCGCCGTGAAACACGCATTTATGAACGCGTGGGTGCTGATTTCAAAGAACGCATTGAAACGCTGAAAGGCGAGTGGCGCAACAGCGTCATGAATGGCCGGGTGAGTGGTAGCTTTGTCAGCAGTGCAAAAAACGCCGGTTTGACCAGCACCGAAGTGCGTGAAGTCATCAAAGCACTACAGTGGCAGTTGGATTTCCGTAAATTACGCAAAGACGATACCTTCTCCGTATTGATGTCCCGTGAAATGCTCGATGGTAAAAGCGAGCAGAGTGAACTGGTCGGCGTGCGTCTGAATACCGGTGGTAAAGATTATTACGCCATTCGCGCGGAAGACGGCAAATTCTACGATCGTGAAGGTTCCGGTCTGACGCGTGGCTTTATGCGTTTTCCAACGATGAAACAATTCCGTATTTCCTCCAACTTCAATCCGCGTCGTTTGAACCCGGTGACAGGGCGCGTCGCACCGCATAAAGGTGTCGATTTTGCCATGCCGGTCGGTTCGCCAGTTTTGGCCGTTGGGGATGGTGAAGTGGTGATTGCGAAGCGAAGTGGTGCGGCGGGGAATTATGTCGTGATTCGCCACGGTCGTCAGTATACGACACGGTTTATGCATCTCAACCGTATATTGGTTAAACCTGGGCAGAAAGTGAAACGTGGCGATCGCATCGGGTTGTCCGGTAATACAGGCCGTTCCACTGGTCCTCACCTGCACTATGAACTTTGGATCAACCAGCAAGCGGTGAATCCGCTAACGGCTCAGTTGCCACGTTCTGAAGGGTTGGCAGGTAAAGAGCGCCGTGATTATCTGGCGCAGGTTAAGGAAGTTGTGCCGCAGCTTAAGTTTGATTAGTTCTACTAACTGCATGTTATGCCGGTGGCTTGCTGCCGGCATTTTCATTTATAGAACACTTTATAGAGTACGGTTCCTGATTTTTTATTGTCGAGCAGGTATGTTTTTGCGTAATTGTCGGCGGGTGTTGCCAAACGCGGGGTGGCAATTATGATTATGTTTATTGATTGATCTGAAGAGTTTAGGCATGGAAAAAAAAAAAAATCGAACGCTGAATTTATTCCCCAGTTTCAACGCGCCTTTTTCATCCGCGCTATTGGGGAGTTTGGTTAGGTGTTGGCGCAATGGCGCTCGCTGCCTATATTCCGGCACGATTAAGAAATCCGGTGCTGGGTGGGTTGGGGCGTTTTGTCGGGAAAATATCCAAAGGCGCCCGCCGCCGTGCCCGTATTAACCTGCTGTACTGTATGCCTGAGTTAACGGAAGCGCAGCGTGAAGCCATCATCGATGACATGTTTGCGACGGCCCCTCAGTCGATGATCATGATGGTGGAAGTGGGGATTCGTAACCCGAAGAAAATCGAGAAATATGTTCGCTGGCACGGTGAAGACATTCTGGACCGCATTAAAGAACAAGAGAAGAACGTGATCTTTCTGGTTCCGCACGGTTGGGGCGTCGATATCCCTGCGATGCTGCTGACCTCGCGCGGGCAGCGTATGGCGGCGATGTTCCACAATCAGAAGAATGCGCTGGTAGATTATTGGTGGAATCGCTTACGCCGTCGCTTTGGTGGTCGTATTCATGCGCGTAACGACGGTATTAAGCCGTTTATCAGTTCTGTGCGTTCCGGGTGCTGGGGCTATTACCTACCCGATCAGGATCACGGCCCTGAACACAGCGAGTTCGTTGATTTCTTTGCGACCTATAAGGCCACGCTGCCTGCTGTCGGACGACTGATGAAAGTATGCCGTGCGGATATCATTCCGCTGTTCCCGGTGTATAACGCTAAAGACGGCTGTCTGGATGTATATATTCGCCCGCCGATGGATGATTTGGCAGAGGCGGATGACGTCTATATTGCGCGACGCATGAATGAAGAGGTGGAAATTCTGGTCAGGCCGAATCCTGAGCAGTACACCTGGATTCTGAAACTGTTGAAAACCCGCAAACCGGGTGAGATTGAACCGTACTGTCGAGATGATTTATACCGCAACTAGTTGATATTGAATTACTAAACGCGAGATGAACGGCGAATAGTGACTGACAGAAAGAGATAAAAAAGCCGGGCGAGAAATCGTCCGGCTTTTTACTGAAATGAACCGTCTGCCTGCCAGCGGACGGCTATGGCAAAGATTATTCCACGCGCAGGATGCGGATCGTGTTGGTCGTGCCTACGGTACCCATGATGTCGCCTTGTGTGACGATAACCAGATCCCCAGACATCAGGAATCCTTTATCGCGCAGGCGAATCACCGCATCGTTAGCGGCAGCCACACCGTCCGTGTAGCTATCGAAATGCACGGGAGTGACGCCGCGGTATAATGCTGTCAGGTTCAGCGTTTGCTCATGGCGAGACATGGCAAAAATCGGCAACCCGGAACTGATACGGGACATCATTAGCGCGGTGCGGCCTGATTCCGTCATGGCGATCAGTGCCGTAACCCCTTTCAGGTGGTTGGCGGCATACATCGCAGACATCGCGATGGATTCTTCCGTGTTATCAAACTGCACGTCAAGGCGATGCTTGGAGACGTTGATGCTTGGGATTTTCTCCGCGCCTAAACAGACTTTCGCCATGGCGGCGACGGTTTCAGCCGGGTACTGACCCGCAGCGGTTTCTGCCGACAGCATGACCGCATCGGTGCCGTCTAGCACGGCGTTGGCAACGTCCATCACCTCTGCGCGCGTTGGCATCGGGTTGGTGATCATCGATTCCATCATCTGCGTGGCGGTAATGACTGCACGGTTCAACTGACGGGCGCGACGGATCAATTTCTTCTGAATGCCCACCAGCTCTGGGTCGCCGATTTCAACGCCCAGATCGCCCCTTGCTACCATCACCACGTCGGAAGCCAGAATGATGTCATCCATCGCGGCATCTGAACAAACGGCTTCAGCACGTTCAACTTTTGATACGATCTTGGCATGACAGCCGGCGTCGCGCGCGAGGCGGCGTGCGTAGTTGAGGTCTTCACCCGTACGAGGGAAAGAGACGGCCAGATAGTCGACGCCAATTTTTGCGGCAGTGATAATGTCGGCTTTATCTTTTTCCGTCAGGGCTTCGGCAGACAGACCGCCGCCAAGTTTGTTGATGCCTTTGTTGTTGGACAGCGGGCCGCCAACGGTGACTTCGGTATAAACTTTCAGGCCTTCAACCTGAAGCACTTTCAGCTGTACACGACCATCATCCAGAAGCAGGATGTCGCCAGGTACTACGTCGCTCGGCAAGCCTTTGTAATCGATCCCAACTTTTTCTTTATCGCCTTCGCCTTTCGCTAAGTTGGCATCCAGCAAGAATTTGTCGCCGACATTCAGGAAAATTTTACCTTCTTTGAAGGTAGAAACACGAATTTTTGGACCCTGTAGATCGCCAAGAATGGCAACGTGGCGGCCCAATTTGGCCGCAATTTCACGAACTTTGTTGGCACGTAATAGATGATCTTCTGGTGTGCCGTGAGAAAAATTCATGCGTACTACGTTAGCGCCCGCATTGATAATCTTTTCGAGATTATTATCACGGTCGGTAGCGGGCCCCAGGGTGGTGACAATCTTGGTTCTTCTGAGCCGTCTGGACATGTATAACTCCGTTCACTTGTGAAGCTGTAGTGTTGCGATTAAGCGTCGAATAACGGTGCAAAATGTCACTTTACAACAAAACTATTTCACCTGCGTTATCCGAACATCGTGTTGAGTCTGATTATCATACTGTACAGGTAATCCCCGTCATCTTTCCATGCCCGTACTCTCTGACCATATCAAGATGAAGCAGGTAGATGATACCGCTCATTTTTATTACCCGTCATACTTCAAGTTGCATGTGCGTTGGCTGTGCAAATTCGTTTCCGACGAATTTGTCCTTCCCTTGCCGCCTTACGATGCTCATAAATGAGCATCACCCTAGAGGGCTAACGCTTCGCGTTATTCAAAACGAACTCGTTTTGTCCTGAAACTCGAATTATTTAGGGTATAAGATATAACTAAAACAAAGCACAACGTAAAACTTAGCGATCACCTAAAGGGATTAATCAATCGCTCGTCTTTATCAAAGCGAGATTCACGCAGGGCCTCTTTGACCCGCTTCAGATTATCACGAAACTTTTCCCCACGGCGCAGTGTGAAGCCTGTTGCCAGAACGTCGATCAGCGTCAACTGGGCGATGCGGGACACCATCGGCATATAGACATCGGTATCTTCAGGCACATCAAGCCGCAATGCCAGTGAGGCTTCCCGTGCCAGCGGCGTACCGTCTGAGGTGATCGCGATAACGGTCGCGTCGTTCTCGCGCGCCAGCTGCGCCATTTCAACCAGACTTTTGGTTCTGCCCGTGTGGGAGATCAAGACCACGACGTCGCCGTCGCTGGAATTCATGCAGCTCATGCGCTGCATAACGATGTCATCGAAATAAACGACGGGGATATTAAAGCGGAAAAATTTGTTCATCGCATCGTGTGCGACAGCAGCGGAAGCGCCGAGGCCGAAGAAAGAGATTTTCTTTGCCTGCGTCAGCAAATCCACTGCGCGGTTGACGGCGGTGACATCCAGGCTGGATTTCACCTGTTCCAGGCCAGCCATTGCGGATTCAAAGATTTTACTGGTGTAAGCGTCAACGCTGTCATCTTCTTCAACGTTACGGTTCACATAGGGTGTACCGTTTGCCAGACTTTGTGCCAGATGTAGTTTAAAATCGGGAAATCCTTTCGTTTCAAGGCGACGACAGAAACGATTGACCGTTGGCTCGCTGACGTCGGCCATTTTGGCTAAGGTCGCGATGCTGGAGTGAATGGCTGTCTGCGGAGTGCTCAGGATCACTTCAGCAACTTTTCTTTCCGATTTGCTCAAGAGTTCTAGGTGACTCTGGATTTTTTCCAGCATATTCATACGACAAGGGCCATGTAAGTTTTTTCCAATTTTAACTAAAGGTACAACTGGCGGTATTACGTGAAAAAATGCTACGTGAAAAAATGCAAGTCGTGAAAATATACTACGACCCTGTAGTGGTTGGCAGAGGGCAATACGCTAAGTTGGGTCCTTTTTTTGCCAGAACATGACATGTGTCTAACTTTCAGAAAAGTAATCGACTGTCAGAAACGACGAAAAATTTCGCTTTAGGGCGAATGCATAAGTGATTTCAGCCGCTGCACAGACCGATTTATGTGTGGTTTTCGGCCAATAGCGACCATTGTTTGGCATTTTTATGATGGGTTTACTGGCTGTAGTCAAAAAGAGTACATTATCGCTGTAATAAAATTACAGCATCCTGCAACGAGGAGATGAACATGGCGGTAACTTCAACAGCCCAAGCGTGCGATCTGGTTATTTTCGGTGCCAAGGGCGATCTGGCGCGCCGTAAATTGCTGCCTTCCCTGTACCAGTTGGAAAAAGCAGGCCACATCCATGCGGACACCAAAATTATCGGGGTGGGCCGCGCCGATTGGGATAAAGCGGAGTATACCCGCGTCGTGCGCGAAGCGCTTGACACCTTTATGAAAGAAGCCATCGACGACAAGTTGTGGGAAACGCTAAGCAGTCGGCTGGATTTCTGCAATCTTGATGTGGAAGACACGAAAGCGTTTAACAAGCTGGGCAAGATGCTTGACCAGAAAAACCGCACCACCATTAACTATTTTGCGATGCCGCCGAGCACATTCGGGGCGATCTGCAAAGGGCTGGGAACCGCCGGGCTGAATAAAGAGCCGGCGCGCGTGGTGATGGAAAAACCGCTGGGTACCGATCTGGCGTCTTCTCGCGTCATTAACGATCAGGTCGCGGAATACTTCAACGAGTGTCAGGTTTACCGCATCGACCACTATCTGGGTAAAGAAACGGTTCTGAACCTGCTGGCGCTGCGTTTTGCCAACTCGCTGTTCTCCTCAAACTGGGACAACCGGACGATCGACCATGTACAGATCACGGTAGCCGAAGAAGTCGGCATCGAAGGGCGCTGGGGCTATTTTGATAAAGCCGGCCAGATGCGCGACATGATCCAGAACCACCTGTTGCAGATTCTGACGATGATTGCGATGTCGCCGCCGTCTGATTTGACGACCGACCGCATCCGTGATGAAAAAGTGAAAGTGCTGCGTTCACTGCGTCGTATCGACCGTTCCAACGTGCATGAAACGACCGTACGCGGCCAATATACCTCTGGTTTTGTTCAGGGGCATAAAGTACCTGGCTATCTGGAAGAAGAAGGCGCGAACAAAAGCAGCAGCACGGAAACCTTTGTGTCGATTCGTGTTGATATCGACGACTGGCGCTGGTCTGGCGTGCCGTTCTATCTGCGTACCGGTAAACGTCTGCCGACCAAATGTTCAGAAGTGGTGGTGTACTTTAAGAACCCTGCGCTGAACCTGTTCCACGATTCTTATCAGCAGTTGCCGCAGAACAAGCTGATCATTCGCTTACAGCCGGATGAAGGCGTGGAAATCCAGATTCTGAATAAAATTCCGGGATTAGAGCACAAACACCGCCTGCAAACGGTGAAGCTGGACCTGAGCTTCTCGGAAACCTTTAATCAGCAGCATTTGGCCGATGCTTACGAACGTCTGCTGCTGGAAACCATGCGCGGCATTCAGGCACTGTTCGTTCGCCGTGATGAGGTTGAAGAGGCCTGAAATGGGTGGATTCCATCATGGATGCGTGGGCGATGGACAATGATGCACCGAAACCGTATCAGGCGGGAAGCTGGGGGCCAGTGGCATCCGTGGCGATGATTACCCGCGATGGCCGCTCCTGGAATGAGTTTGAGTAATTCTTTGATAATACGTCAGTAATTGGGATGCCGAGAACGTTCGGCATCCCACAGTTTTTAATGTATGGCTAACGGTGCGGTCGGACATCTGCGGCGACGCAGATCCCTGTGGCAGGGGCGCGCTATATAATTAATGATGCCCTTCGGGCATGACTGGAGATAACTTTTGATGAAAAACTGGAAAACGAGCGCGGAACAGATTTTGACAACGGGTCCCGTTGTTCCTGTGATTGTGGTCAACAAACTGGAACACGCGGTGCCGATGGCAAAAGCGTTAGTCGCGGGCGGCGTTCGCGTTCTGGAACTGACATTGCGTACCGACTGTGCCATCGACGCGATCCGCGCGATTGCGAAAGAAGTACCGGAAGCCATCGTGGGTGCAGGTACGGTGACAAACCCTGAGCAACTGGCTGCCGTTGTGGAAGCGGGTGCCCAGTTCGCCATCAGCCCCGGCTTGACTGAGCCGTTGCTGAAAGCCGCGACGGCAGGCAACATCCCGTTGATTCCGGGTATCAGCACGGTGTCTGAACTGATGCTGGGTATGGATTATGGCCTGCGTGAGTTCAAATTCTTCCCAGCGGAAGCTAACGGCGGCGTGAAAGCGCTTCAGGCGATCGCGGGTCCGTTTGCTCAGATTCGTTTCTGCCCGACCGGTGGCATTACACCAAATAACTACCGCGACTATCTGGCGCTGAAAAGCGTGCTGTGCGTCGGTGGTTCATGGCTGGTGCCGAACGATGCGCTGGAAAGCGGTGATTACGCGCGTATTACCGAACTGGCGCGTGAAGCCGTTGCAGGTGCAAAAGCCTAAGTTTGCTCGTGACTGAATGACGAAGGCCACTCACTACGAGTGGCCTTTTTATGGCGGACATCCATGTCCGCCACCCTGCGGGCCGTCGCAAGCGACGTTGAAAAACGTTCCCTACGTTTTTATGGCGGACATTCATGTCCGCCACCCTGCGGGTCGTCATCAGCGACGTCTTATCTCACCCGGTTGGCAGCAGCCTATCAGCCGCTGACTTTTACACCTGCAGCGACGCGCTTGGCGATCGCCACCGCATCGTCCGTGGTTTCTGCGCTGGCTAAGGCGACGCCCATACGGCGTTTGCCACCGATATCCGGCTTACCAAACAGGCGAATTTGTGTATGAGGGAGTAGCGCGCTTTCCAGCCCCTGATAGCGCACGTTGTTGCTTTCCAGTTCCGGTAAAATCACAGCGGAAGCCGATGCGCCATATTGACGAACTGCGCCAATTGGCAGCCCCAGAAAAGCGCGGACGTGCAGGGCAAACTCGGACAGATCCTGAGAAATCATTGTCACCATGCCGGTATCGTGCGGGCGAGGGGAGACTTCGCTGAAGATGACTTCATCGCCGCAAACGAACAGTTCAACGCCGAACAGGCCGTAGCCACCGAGCGCTTTTACGACATCGCTGGCCATCTTTTGCGCGCGCTCTTGCGCCAGCGCACTCATCTGCTGCGGCTGCCAGGACTCCCGATAATCGCCATCTTCCTGACGATGCCCGATAGGCGCACAAAAATGAATACCGTCAACCGCATGGATAGTTAGCAAAGTGATCTCAAAATCAAAATTCACCAACCCTTCCACGATGACACGCCCGCCGCCTGCGCGTCCACCCTGCTGGGCGTAGTTCCACGCCTGAGCTAACTGCTCCGCGGAGCGAATCAGGCTTTGTCCCTTGCCGGATGAACTCATGACCGGTTTGACAATACAAGGGTAGCCAATAGCGTCTACCGCCTGACGAAAACTCTCTTCGCTGTCGGCAAAACGATAGGTGGAGGTAGGAACGCCGAGCGTTTCGGCTGCCAGACGGCGGATACCTTCACGGTTCATCGTCAGGCGTGTGGCTTCAGCGCAGGGAACAACATGGTGGCCCTGTTTTTCCAGCGTTACCAGCATGTCGGTTGCGATGGCTTCAATTTCCGGCACGATATAATCAGGACGCTCGGCTTCAACCAACGCTTTCAACGCATCGCCATCCAACATATTGATGACGTGGCTACGATGCGCAATCTGCATGGCGGGGGCATCGGCATAGCGATCGACCGCAATCACTTCGATTCCCAGGCGCTGACACTCAATCGCCACTTCTTTGCCTAATTCACCGGAGCCAAGCAGCATCACTCGTGTGGCATCCGCACGCAGGGCGGTTCCAATCGTTAACATAACCTTATACCTGATCGGGTTGTGAAAAATGGCCGCAGTATAAACGAAAACGTTTGCGTGCGCATTAAAGAGGGCATGCATTGGAATGCGGTGCGCAAAAGCGCACCAAGTGATAAGGGCGTGCCTTGGCATTGCCGATCAATCGTGCCACTCTTCTTGTAGAGTTAAAATTTTATGTTAAGACAACGAGATCCGACGCGATGAAAACACCGCAAGCTGAAAAACGCCCTCATGTGATGAGCATGCATGGCGATACGCGTATCGACAATTATTACTGGCTGCGTGATGACCAGCGCGCCGATCCGCAGGTGCTGGCCTATCTGGAGCAGGAAAATGCCTATAGCAACGCTGTCATGGCACCTCATGAGGCGCGCAAACGGTCGTTGTATGACGAAATGGTTAAGCGCATCCCGTCGACGGATATGTCGGTGCCGTATGTCAGGAAAGGCTATCGCTACCAAAGTCGCTATGAGCCAGGTAAAGAGTACGCCATCTATCTGCGCCAGCGTGAGCAAGAAACGGACGCGTGGGACACGCTACTGGACGGGAACCAACGTGCGGAAGGGCATGAGTTTTATAGCCTCGGCGCGCTTGAAGTTAGCCCCGACAATAGGCTGCTGGCACTCTCGGAGGATTTTTTATCCCGTCGGCAGTACACGCTTCGTTTTCGCGATCTGAACAGTGGCGAGTGGCTACCGGATGTGATCGAAAATGTTACGGCCGGAGCAGAATGGGCGGCGGATTCGACGGTTCTGTATTACGTGCGCAAACATGAGCAAACGCTACTGCCGTATCAGGTCTATCGTCATCGGCTGGGGAGCGATCCGGCACAGGATGAGTTGGTATATGAAGAGAAAGACGACACCTATTATGTCAGCCTGAGTAAAACGACATCAGAGCACTATATCTCCATTTATCTCAGCAGCACCACGACGACGGAAGTGTTATTGCTCGATGCGATGCGTCCGGATGCTGTGCCGCAGGTATGCATTCCACGCCGGAAAGATCATGAATATGGCATCGATCACTATCAGGGCATGTTTTATCTGCGTTCTAATCGGGAAGGAAAAACTTTGGCCTCTACCGTTCGGACAGACTCGATGAGCAAACGCTGGAAACGCTGATTGCCCCACGTGAAAACCGCGTGCTGGAAGGGTTTGAGCTTTTCCGCGACTGGCTGGTGGTCGAAGAAAGGGAGCGCGGTTTGACCAGCCTACGCCAGATCCACTGGCAGACGCAGGAAGAAAAAGCGATCACCTTCAATGACGCGAGCTATGTGACGTGGTTGTCTTACAACCCTACGCCAGAAACGGCATTGATGCGATATGGTTATTCATCAATGACAACCCCAGTACACAGTATGAATTGAATCTGGATACGGGCGAGCAGCAGTTACTTAAACAAGCCGAAGTGAAAGATTTCTCTTCGGACAATTACCGGAGCGAACGCGTGTGGATCACCGCTCGGGATGGCGTCGAGGTTCCCGTTTCTCTTGTTTATCATCGCGATCATTTCAGCCCAGGCAAGAACCCGATACTGGTCTACGGCTACGGCGCTTATAGCCATAGCATGGATCCGGATTTTAGCGTTAGCCGTTTGAGCTTGCTAGACAGAGGGTTCGTTTTTGCCTTAACGCACATCCGCGGCGGGGTGAGCTTGGGCAACAGTGGTACGACGATGGTCGATTGCTCAATAAAATGCATTCCTTCACGGATTTCATCGATGTGTCGCAGGCATTGATAGCAAAAGGCTATGGCGACAGGAAAAACATGTTCGCAATGGGAGGCAGTGCGGGAGGATTATTGATGGGGGCAGTAGTGAATATGGCACCCGAACTGTTTAAAGGCGTTGTCGCTCAGGTTCCCTTCGTTGATGTGCTGACAACGATGCTGGATGAGTCTATCCCATTGACGACCGGCGAGTATGACGAGTGGGGCGATCCGAATGAGCAAACCTACTATGACTACATCAAACAATACAGTCCCTATGACGGTGTTATCGCACAGCGTTACCCACATTTGCTGGTGACGACCGGGCTGCACGATTCTCAGGTGCAGTATTGGGAGCCTGCTAAGTGGGTGGCGAAATTGCGGGAAGTCAAAACGGACGATCGTCTGGTGTTGCTGTACACCGACATGGATGCCGGGCACGGCGGAAAATCCGGTCGTTTCAAACGCTATGATGATATTGCGTTGGAATATGCGTTTCTGCTGATGGTGCTTGAAATGCCTGAGGACGATCGTGGATAAGGGATAAAACGTAGCTATGAGGGTAAACCCATTTTCGGGTTTACCCGATTGGCATGGCGCATTACTTCGGTGACCAAAACTGAGGTTATCAACACCTAGGTAATATCAGCCTGCGTTTTCTTCGCTCTTTTGTCAGCCCGCTTTTCGGCGGCCGTTTTCAGCGGTTTCTTCTTACTGTTCTTTTTGCTATCCAGTCCTTTGCTCATATCTTGCCTCGTTTAGATAAAAGGTTAGGTTGCCACTCCATTAACCTCCTGTGCGGGCCGAGATGCAAGTAGAAAATTGTTTTTGCTGTGTAAGAATGTAACCCGCGGAAAGGGATGTTTTCCGCGGGACAGGCGGCATAGGCTGGAATGAGGGAGAAGGCTATTTAGCCTTGGGTTCGTAGGGTAAACGTGAGAACTGGAGTGAGCGCTGGCGATAAAACATCACGCGTTCGCGAAAATAGTTACGCAGGTACTCGGGCTGTTCTCTCTCAACGGCCTCTGGAATGACCGGCATATTGTAACGCTCTTTGAAGGCAACGCCTGATGCTGCCAAATCCACGTTAACTTTATCCATATCCTCTTTGGACAATTCTGCCAGATTATATCCCATACCATTTTCTCCTGCCGATTGATCACAGACTCATGTGCGCCACGGTAAAGTAGCAACAGAAAAATGGCAAGTGTTCGCCTTGTTATGTGGATGTTTATTATTCTCATTACGAAATGGGAATCATTTTTAATACGGGATTTTCATAATTGATATAAATCGTTGTTGTTATTTTTGATAATAAAAATGATTCGCAGTAATATATCCCACTAAGATTTAAGTGATAACAAATATCAATAACAATTACTGCAATCTGTTGTTTTTATTGTTTATTTTGTTAATTCTCTCGCAATGTTAATAAAGTGTTTTTTATTTTGTTTTTTCAGGCATAATGCCCTGAATAATTTCACCTGCCGGGAAAATAGGAGTTAGCATGTTAAAAAAGAAATGATTCAGAAGCTGAATGAGCAACTTAATCTGGAATTTTATTCCGCAAATTTGTATCTGCAGATGAGCGCATGGTGCGGTGACAAAGGTTTTGAAGGCGCATCCAGTTTCCTGAAAATACATTCTCAGGAAGAAATGCAGCATATGCAGCGCCTGTTTGACTATCTGGACGACACGGGAAGCCTGCCTGTATTAGGCGCGATTGCCGCACCGCCAATTGATTTCGATTCACTGGCTGATGTTTTCAAGCAGACCTATGAACACGAACAGCTGATTACAGCAAAAATTAATGAGTTGGCACATGCCGCGATGGCGTTGCAGGATTACTCCACGTTTAACTTCCTGCAATGGTACGTTGCTGAACAGCATGAAGAAGAGAAGCTGTTCCGTTCCATTCTGACAAACTGGCTCTGGTCAAAGCCAGCGAAGGCGGCCTGTTCTTCATCGATCAGGACCTGAAAAAATGTCTGCGGCGGCCCCTCAGCCTAGCGACAAG
This sequence comes from Pectobacterium sp. PL152, assembly GCA_021907015.1. Lineage (GTDB taxonomy): Bacteria > Pseudomonadota > Gammaproteobacteria > Enterobacterales > Enterobacteriaceae > Pectobacterium. Next base: position 4,759,361 of record CP091064.1, read on the forward strand.
CGACGTTTCTGTCGGCCAATCATGATTTGAATGATGCGGGATACCGTTTTCTTTATCCCGCCATTTTCCCCTCCTGAACGACCTTCCTGCTGGTCTCAGACCGCTAATGCTATTCCTGACGTCGTGCTCGACTTCATCTCCCTCTGTCGCTATGATCGCCTCAGTAGTGATATACAACATTTTGTTTTATAAGGTTTGAGTCTGTCTTTCTCTGATTCAGATAAGGCTGCAAAACTCACACACATCATTGTCTGAATACGCCATGTCGGGAATACCATGATGAAGAAATTTTTGCTATCTATCGTGCTTACTTCACTTTCTGTGAATGCTTTTGCTGCCGCCAAGCTGGCAAATATCAGCCGGCTGGAATACGGCGATCGCTGGGCTTTCACACGTGAAGAAGTTCAATTGATTTGCCGCCCTGGTAATGCGCTGTACGCCTTACATACCGGGACGTTGATGCAATACCCGCTAAACGATGTTGCCATTGCGCAAATGAAATCCGGGCAGGTGAGTGCACAACCGATAGACGCCATCTGGCTTGACGATCCTAAACATCCCGGTCAGAAGAAAAGCCTTCAGCCATTTATCGAGCGTGCAGAGCAACTGTGTCAACCGGATGCGAAACCATGAAGTGATTGATTCATTTGTTAAATGTTAATTATTAATGCACTTGCGGTTAAGGCAAAGTGTGAAATCTGTTCCATTTGTGATAATTGCGAGCGGATTGAGGCTGGAAAACGTGGAGGAGTTGGCTAAGCTTAATTCTACAGGGCTAGTACAGCTTGTATAAATGCCAACTTTTAGCGCACGGCTCTCCCAAGAGCCATTTCCCTAGACTGAATACAGGAATCGTATTCAGTCTTTTTTTGATTTAAAACGTTAATGGATGAAAAGTACATTTAACCCGTAACTTTCTTGATTTATCCTTTTCTTCAGAGGTTGGCGAATTTAGCCGTGGAGAGGTCTTTTAAATAATTTAAAAATAAATGCTTGCTAAAGATATTTATACATGCGTTAATAGCTCGTCGGTTTGATTCGCAGACCTAAAAGCAGTTTAGTAAAGCAGTTCTCATCTCCAAGTGTTATCCATAGATATCCCTTCTTTTGAGCCTCCTTCTCGTTGCTAATTAAATTCTGTGCACAGGCCCTATTTGCCGGAAGGCGCTATATAAATTAAGGTAATTTCTATGTCTAATAAAATGACTGGTTTAGTAAAATGGTTTGACGCGGGTAAAGGTTTTGGTTTCATTACTCCTGACAACGGCAGCAAAGATGTATTCGTACATTTCTCTGCTATTCAGAGCAACGATTTCAAAACGCTGGACGAAGGCCAAAAGGTTGAGTTCACCATTGAAAATGGTCAGAAAGGCCCGGCAGCTGGCAACGTTGTCGCACTGTAAGAAGTCGCGCCGTAATAAAGCTGCACTATAAATTTGAAGTAATATTTTTCTTGCGATAGCGATGATGGTTTAAGCCGGAGCAGTCAAGAGAAGTAATAAAGAACCCCTAGCGTAAAGCTGGGGGTTTTTATTGTCAGCTTTTAAACCACCTCCTCGGGAGGTGGTGATTGTCCCTGTGAGGCTATAGCCTGAAGGAAGCCCATGCCAGAAAATTCCAGCTTACTCACCACAAGTAAGAAGGAAATCACTGACATGAGCAGTTATAGAAGTTCAGCACATGTGTTTTGGCGTTGCAAATACCACTTGGTTTGGACCCCAAAATATCGCTACAAGATTTTAACGGGCACAGTAGGGAAAGAGCTTTACCGTTCGATTTACATACTTTGCAATATGAAAGATTGCGAGATATTGGAACTAAATGTTCAACCAGACCATGTTCATCTTGTAGTGATGGTTCCACCGAAACTCTCAATTTCAACGCTAATGGGCGTCCTGAAAGGGCGCACTGCTATTCGTCTCTACAATAAATTCCCGCATATAAGAAAGAAACTGTGGGGTAATCACTTTTGGGCTAGAGGATACTTTGCGGACACGGTGGGGTGAACGAAGAAATTATCAGACGTTACGTGAGGCATCAGGATAAGAAAGACCAAGAGTACGAACAGCAAATGGAGTTATTGCAGGATTAAAACGGACAAGGCCCCCTTTTAGGGGGCCCCACTTAAAGCCACCTCTTCAAGAGGTGGATTTTTACTTGTGTCTCATACTAACCTTCAGCGGGTTTTATTTTCCGAACTCATCGTAAATTATGTCTTGCTTCGTATCACCTACAGATATTTACCCTCACTGGCTATTTCAGAGAGAATGAAATTAATTGTTCTCTTTTATTATAAGAATACCTTGTATCACGACTACATCGGCAGATTCATGCCCGTTTGTAGCGATTCTCGGCTAAATTGATAGAACTCGACGTGATGGGAGGAAGCAATGACGGATAAACATATGAATACCAACCACAAGGATGAAAACGATCATCCGGCAAAAGACGCGCCGAAAGATCGAGGAGAGATTCCTCGCAAACGCGATGACAGCAAGGATGATGTTGAAGATCCCTTTGATGATAATGAGGATTAATAGGTTGGCGACAGACTGCTGTCGCCAATGCATTGCGGAAAATTAGTGCGTTTTTGTGGTTGCGGTGCCCGATGCGTCGGGGTGAAATAGTCGCTGTCGTCCACAATTGGAATATAAATTCTGACCCACTCGGTACCTTCAACCATCTCCCAGCTATGTCCTTCCCCTGCGTATCGGCGGCAATCAACACCGTTCCGGGAGAAAGCAGGAAAGTAGAACCATCGCTGACCCTAAATTTCAACGTACCCTTTAGCGTGATGACATATTGCTTGCGTGGGGCTGGGTGGACGTTCATCTCCCAGGCTTCCGTGGAGTTACTGAGCCAAAATTTCTGTGCGGTGATTTTTTCCAGCGCTGGCACGCTGCCTGTTACGAAGGCCGAGTGATTGTCGGGCGTATTGATTAGTTTGATGGCCGGTATCCGTTTTCCTCTGCATGAGGTGAGGGAGGCGCTGTGGAATAAGCCGTAACGGAAAACCATAATCCAGCAAGCGCCAGAAGAAAACGCGATGTCTTTTTCATTTAAATAAAATCCATATTATCTATGCCCGATAAGCAGGCAACCCTATATATGTCAGCCGTCTCTGTGTACGTCTTACAACGTCGGGGATGGTACTGCTGGGGGATCCTTCACCAGATGGTTAAAGCAATCACACTAATTGGTATCTCGCTTGATTTGTTTGTATTTTATTCAAACAAGGAGGGGGAAGAATCGGCAGGTGGGGGCAAGATTGGGAAAGCGGTGCGACAGAGGAGCCCTTAGGCTCCCTGGCGTCGGGCACGATTTATTTGTACAGAATCGCGGTGCCGCGTAATTGATTGTTACCGGTAGCGGAAACGATGCGATATGACGATGCCCCAGCTTTTTGGCTTTTTGAGCAACCTGTGCTTCGAAACCGTCTAACGTTTTGCACCGCTAACAGAAACGGTCGCGATTTCTTGTGCTGCAAAAGCACCGAAAGACAAAGTAGAAAGTGCGATAACTGCGATAAAATTTTTGATGCTTTTCATGGTTCATTCCTTCACGTTTTATGGTGTTAATTAGGCGTATTGCCTTGATGTGGGAAATCATAGCGCCATGCTCTGGCAATGAATATCAGAGGGATTTGTTATTCTTTTTCAAAAATATTGTTCTTTATTGGCTGTGCCATTCATCTCATTCCGCAGTAGGATGAAACCTGTGAATACTCATCGGTAGATAAAGGGAAGAGACATGCAGATTTCAGTCAGCCGTCTGATGGCGACGGTGCAAACCGTATTGCAAAAAGCAGGATGTGAAGAAAACGAAGCCCGTATTGTCACCGAACACCTTGTGACCGCGAACCTGAAAGGGCATGACAGCCATGGCGTGGGGATGCTGCCGCACTATGTGGAGTTTATCGGGAAAGGTATCATGCATCCGAATACCCCAGCGCGTTTACTGCGCGACAGCGGGGCGGTGCTGCAATTTACCGGCGATCGCGGCTTTGGTCAGCGTACGGGCAAAGACGCGATGCAGGCGGCCATTGATCGCGTGAAAACGACGGGCGTGTGTTTAATGACGCTGTCGTCTACCTGCCATTTAGGACGTATCGGCACCTATGGGGAAATGGCGGCGGATGCCGGGCTCGTGTCGATACATTTCGTCAATGTTAACGATCTCGACCCGATTGTGGCGCCCTGGTGTGGCAGTGAAGCCCGTTTCGGGACGAACCCGATCTGCATTGCGTTCCCGTCAACGGAGCATAACGCGGCCTTTATCCTGGATTTCGCCACCAGCGTGGTTGCGCTGGGGAAAACCCGTGTTGCGTATCTGGCAGGCAACACGTTTGATGAAGAGGTCATGCTGGATTGTCACGGCGTGTCTACTAACGATCCGAAAGTCATGTGGGAAGGCGAGAAGCACGGAGCCTTAAAACCGATTGCGAAACATAAAGGCGGTGGATTGATTTTAGCGGCTGAAATGCTGGCGGGATTGCTTTCTGGCGGTGGAACCATTCAACCGGAAAATGAACGTCAGGGCGCGATAGTGAATAACATGACGACGATTGTTATCGATCCCGCCAGTATGGTTTCCATGGCGTGGCTGCAAAAAGAATATGATGCGATGCTGGACTATGTTCGCTCTTCAGCGGCGCCCGATCCGGCACAGCCTATTTTAATTGCTGGTGAACCAGAGCGTATTTCTCAGGCGCAGCGCCACGCAGACGGTATTTATCTGTCCGATCAAGAGTGGCAGAAAATCGTGGAGGCGGGGGTATCACTGGGGATGAATCCGGCCGAGTTTGCGTTAATGGCATAATATTACTCAGGAGAAGGAAATAATCGGGGAACGATGCTGATGCGGGGATGGTTGATATTTGCGGTGATACTGGGGGCGTTAGTGGCGCTGGCACCCTGGCTCCAACGCCAACTCCCACCCGGTTACGATCCTTCTCTCCGCTGTCCGTCGATGACCCGCCCACGTTTATTACCCGACTGAAAATGAAATCTGTCGCCAACGATCCTGAAGCCTGTCTGGCGGTGTTAAAACAGGCACAGGAAAACGGGCGGCTACGCTTCTCCGAGGCTAATGATATTAGTGGCCAATGTCCGGTGGTGTCGCCCGTTCGGGTACAAAATTTTGGCGCGGTCGTGCTGAGTTCCAGTTTCCTTGCCAGCTGTCCGCTGGCGTTGAGTAGCACCATGTTTGTGGCGCAGGTTGCGATACCGCAGGCGCAATCGCTCGGTTCGTCGCTGGTGCGTATCGACCATATGGGCAGCTACGCCTGCCGCAATGTCTATCATCGGCCGGAAGGGCGTTTGAGTGAGCACGCGACGGCGGACGCGTGGGATATCGCGGCGTTTCACCTCTCTGATGGACGGCAGGTGAGCGTCCTGAATCAGTGGTTGGCAACGGACGATCGCGGCAGCTATTTACGCACTACGTTCAGGGAAAGCTGTCGCTTTTTCGGTAATTCGCTAGGGCGGAATACAACGCCGCACACGCTAATCACTTTCATTTTGGTATGCGCGGTTTTGGCGTGTGTCGATGAGATGACTTAAGTGGGAAAACTAAAAATCAGCGTACTCCTGAGCGGGAATCCAGAAGCCATCGATATACTCTTCGATGGGGAAGCAGCCAGCGCGACGCAGGCGTTGTTCGTCCATCGCTTGCAGACACTGCGCTTCGGTGTTGTAGGCGCCGACGACTACATCGTCACAGCCATGCCCGAGATAACAAACAAATATCACTAACGCAAACATGCCGTTCTCCAGACATTACTGATTCTCTCTAGAGATGATAGATGAAAATCCGTGAGGAAAGAGGGAACGCACGGTTCATCAGGTGGTTTTATACCCACCTGATGCAGAAACCGCATTTATTCTTTAGGAAGTGGTTGGGCGGAAGATGCGCCATCTCGCACTAAATCGCGCGGCAGGCTGTTTTTTATCCGGCTATTGATGCGTTTGGCCAGACCGACTGGCGTGTTCTGGTAGGTTAAAATCAGCTCATCCGCAGTAGGCAGCGGTTCGGGATAGCAGTCTTTGCCCTGGAACCACTCGCAGGCGATGTCATCGGTCAGTGCGTAGGCATTATTTGCGTTTGGATCGGCCAGAGCGACAATCGCTTCATGTTGCCAGCGGAAACCTTTAGGGAAGCGTTCGGCGAGTTTAATGCCAATACGTGAGAATTTGATATTGCCAAAGGCGGAGGCCAGCGCCGCAGGGAAAAGCCAGATCTCGCTATCACGCTGCCACAGTTGCAGTAACGTCTCATCCCAATGAATACCCTGCTTACGCGCCGCCTGTATGAGTGGCGTGCAATCTTTGGGGCAACCGGAGAGAACGGGAGTTTACCGACTTTATAACCCGGACGCGGCAGCGGCGGTATGCTAGCGGTCTTCCGCAGACGGGCAACAAAGAAGCCTTCGCTGTCATAAATTTGTGGGAAGACGTGCAGGAAGCCGTCTCCTGTTGTGGCGCGCTCGGCATCGGTGAAGAGATCGTGTAACGATTCAAACTCACAGGCGTCGGGAAACTGTGCCTGTAGCCAATGACAGACCTGCTGATTTTCCTGCCTATTCAGCGTGCAGGTGGAGTAAATCATTACGCCGCCGGGCTTCAGGGCATGGAACGCGCTCAGAATCAGGTCGCGCTGCGTGGCGGCAATCTCGGTAATGCTCTCTTGCGACCAGTGGCTCATCGCCGCTGGATCCTTACGCACGACGCCTTCACCGGAACACGGCGCATCCAGCAGTATCGCATCAAAATACTCCGGCAACGCTGCACCGAAAACCCGCCCGTCGAAGTGTGTCATCGCGGTATTGGTGACGCCACAGCGGCTGATATTGGCATGCAATACCTTTACCCGGCTGGCCGAATACTCATTGGCGACGATAGCCCCTTCATTATTCAGCCGAGCTGCGATCTGCGTTGTTTTAGAACCCGGCGCGGCCGCGACGTCCAAAACCGTTTCCAGCGCATCGTTGCGGTGGAACAGCGCGCTAACCGGCAGCATGGAACTGGCTTCCTGAATGTAAAACAACCCGCTCAGGTGCTCCAGTGTATTGCCTAGCCGCGTATTTTCCTCTTCCGCATTCAGCAGCCAGAAACCTTCCTGACACCAGGGAATCGGCTCAAGCTGCCAGCCGTAGGGTTGCACGAGCCGAAGAAAGGCCTCGACGCTGATTTTTAACGTATTGACGCGAATGCTCCGGCGCAGCGGACGCTGGCAGGCGGCAATGAAATCGTCCATCGAAAGCGATGAAGGCATGATGTCTCGCATCGTGTCGAGAAATTCAGCAGGCAGGTTGGCTGGAGTAAATTTTGCCACGGCGTGGTTCCGTACAGGTTATTCAGTAAAACGAGGGGAAGAAGCGGCGAAGTGTAGCACGGATCTTTCATGCATCATGCGAAAACGACAAGACGGCACGTGAAAACGACAGGGCGATCGCCGTCGCCCTGTCAGGTGTGTGCGTTAATTATTAGGGGATTTGGAATCGCCGTACCCCATTGTCGCCACTCTTTAGGTTCCTCGTTTCGTAGCAGGAAATGTTTCCCTTCCTGTGCCTTAGGCGCAAGCGGTGTGCTAGGTGGCGTGGCGAAAGCGATACCGCCGCGAATAAACTGCTGGAAGGTTCCGCTCTTGATGACGCCGCCAACCAATCCGAATTCCAGGTTGTAACCCGAAGCCTGCCAGAAGACGGAATTATCGCGCACCAAATGCTGATAGCGTTTGCTGATGCGTAGCGATACGGCAATACGGTCGGAGAGCGTGCCCAGTGACAGCCCGGTTACCGTACCGACTTCAATGCCGCGGAACAGCACAGGCGTACCGACCTGCAACGCGCCCGCTTCCGGTGCGTCAACGCTGATATTCAGGCCGTCCTGATAGCGAGAATCGGAGATAGTGGCCTGTTGCAGCTCAAAATTGCGCGTGACGCTGCCGTTACCCGGTTCGACGTTGATATAGGGCTGGAATAGCGTTTCCAGATGGTTCACGCCAGCGGCGGAAATTTCCGGTGTGACGACGGAAAACGCGTGCCGGCACGGGCGAAATTACGCACATATTCAGGATAGAGCACGGCCTGCACCAGCACTTCGTTACGCTGTTCGGACAGTTTCAGCGAATCTAACTGACCGATATCAATGCCCAAATAACGAATCGGCATGCCCGGCGCGAGCTTACTGGCGTCGTAGGTGCGCAGAATGATGCGGCTGCCCACGGCGCGCGCCGCCGTTTCGTTGTTGTACAGGACGCGTTTGCCGCCTTTAATTTCCGGTGCGCCTTCCAGGTTATCAAAACTGATAGCCCCCTTAAGCGCCCGATTCAGCGGGGAAGCCTGCACGGTCAGACCCGAGGTATTCAACTGCACACGGGCGCCGCCTTCTGCCCAGAACACGCTGTTTTCCGTCAGTAGCTTGCGGTGTTCGGGACGAATATAAACGTCAACCTCAAAGGTATCCGCCTTTGGCCGCACCCGCATGATTTCACCTACCTGGAATTTACGGTACAGCACGATGGAACCGTCCTGAATATCCGGCAGGCTATCGGTCACTAAGGTGAGGGTAGGCGAGGGCGTGGAACCGCGAATGCCTTCCTCGGCTTTTTCGAGATCGCTGAACAGTGGGTAACGGGTCTGCACATCGCCTTTGCTGCCTGGTAAAACCTGAATACCACCGCTGACCCACTCTTGGGCGCTAGCGCCCAACACTTGAATCCCATCCAGCCCCATTTTCACATTTACGCGACTGTTAACGATGAATTTGCTGTCGCGGTGCAATAGCTGGCGATATCGTGGCTCGATCACCAAAATGAAGCTGACGCCTTGTTCATCGAGCGTGCGCTTCACCACCTGACCAATCTGGACGCCGTGCAGCAGCACGGGTTGGCCGCTATCAATGCCGTAGCTTTGTGCCGCCGTGAGCTGAATAGAAAGCGCGCCAGGCTGGGTGAGCTGCTGTTGCCCGCTATCCAGCACGGTAAAATGCTGGCGAGGTTCGCCTTCACCCGGGATGAGTGTCAGCGTTGGGCCGCTTAGCAGGCGTGAAACATTCAGGTCGCTGAGTGAAAGCTGAGGCTTGCTGAGTTCGATACGTGTGCCTTCACGCATCAGCGAAACCACGGAAGGATCGATGATCAGCTCTCCGCTGACCTTGCCGTCGTCCGGGTTCAAGGTGATTTTATTCAGCGTGCCGACTTCCAAACCCTGATACATCAGCGGGGTGCGGCCTTCGGATAGACTGTCGCCGGAAGGTAAATCCAGCGCGATTTTTACCCCGCGCTGGCTTTGCGCCAGATCGGGATAGAGGCGGTAGGATTGTTCGGCACCCGCGTCTTCGCTCTCTTCCGGCGAATCGAACGCGATTGCACCATTAACCAGCGCCGCCAGATTCTCCATCTCAATTTTCGCACCGCTGACGCTGATGTCCGCATTAAAGCCAGACACGTTCCAGAAGCGGCTGTTCTTCTTCACCAGATGGGTGAAACGGCGTTCCACCAGCACGTCAATCATGACCCCACGACGATCCTGAGAAACCGTATAATCGTAGACTTTTCCCACCGGGATTTTGCGGTAGTAAACCAGCGAACCGGTGTTCAGTGAACCGAGGTCGTCCGCATAGAGATGAATTAGCAATTCTCCGGTGTTCACGCGGTACTTGGGCTGCGTGTCCAGCGCGGAAAAGTGCTCTTGCGGATCGCCAGAGCCGGGCATCATACCGATGTAGTTACCGCCCACCAGCGCATCCAGTCCTGACACCCCAGCGAGAGATGCTTTCGGGGTAACCAGCCAGAACTGCGTACCGCTGCGCAACGCTTCCTTCATATCGCTTTTGATACTGGCTTCGACCTGAATGGTACGCAGGTCTTCGCTCAGTTTGATATTTTGCACCGTGCCGACTTCTACCCCTGATAGCGCACGGGAGTACGCCCGGCGACAATCCCGTCAGCGGAGACGAAATCAATGGTGACGGAGGCCCCACGCTCCTGCTGATTGGTGTAAATCAGCCAGCCGGCAATCATCAGAGCAATCAGCGGCAGCAGCCAGAATGGCGACAGGCGACGCTTGTTTTTCACCGTCGCTTCGGTTGGTGTCCCGGACGTATTATCTTGCATTGTTATTCCACATCAGTGTTATCCCACATCAGTCGGCTATCCAGCCATTCAACGGCAAGGATAGTGAGAATCACCGCCGCGCCAAAGTAAAAGCAGCAGGCCCCATGGTGAAAGCGAGTAATTGATCGCGATTGACAAGCGACATCGTCAGGGCAATCACAAATAAATCGAGCATAGACCAGCGGCCAATCCAGCGGATAACGCGCAGCATCTTCATGCGCATCATGATATTGCCTTCTGACCGGAGATGGATACTGACCAGCAGCCCGAACAGCACCATCACTTTAGTAAACGGCACCAGAATACTGGCAATAAACACCACCAGCGCAACAGGAACATTGCCTGATGCGAGCGAAAGAATGCCGGAGAAGATCGTGTCTTCTGTACGGGCGCCATTGACATAAATAATTGATATGGGCAACAGGTTAGCGGGGGAACAGTAAAATGATGGAAGCAATCAGTGCTGCCCAGGATTTTTGCAGACTGTGCCGCTGGCGTAAGCGAAGCGGAATATGGCAACGAGGGCAGCGCCCCGATTGTCAGGCGAACTGGTGAAATGGCAAGAAAGGCAGATTCGATAGCGATCCGGCGAAATCAATGGCCTCATGCGCGGGTAAAACCGTTGCCAAAGCTGGTCGGTATTTAAGTGAATCAGCGTCAACAGACTTAAGCTCATCAGCGCCAGAAAGGCGACTAGCCCGATACCCGCCTGAACATCTGCGAATTCACGGACTTTGATCGCAGCGACGGCCATACCGACCAGATAGATATCCAGCATCATCCACTCTTTTAACCGTTGCAACATGAGCAGGATGGGGCGCAGATTCATGCCGATTCGGGGAGCAAAGAACAGGTATAACAGCGAAAAGACCAGCGTGAGCGGCGCACCAACGGTACAGAAGGCGACCATGCTTGCCGTGAGCGGATGCCCCTGGCGGGTGAGCTGCCAAATGCCTTCAAACAGGCTGGCATTGATGGTGACGCCCAGAAGACGAATACTGATTAACGGTTCAGTGAAGGCAAACGGCATCAATACCAGCATGGCAACGGCCATTGCAGCCAGTCGAGAAATCGGCCAGTCTCTGCCCGAGCTGACTTTGGCATCGCAGCGTGGACAGTTCGCTGTCTGGTTACGCTTCAACGACGGTAGCGCAAAAAAAGCATCACATTCTGGGCAACGATGATAACGATCGATCGCAGGTACAGACCTTTTCGCCCCATCGGTTAACGGCGGTCGGGGAGAAGGAAACGGCGCAGGACTGGCGATAGTCTGTATTTTCATTTTTCCTGCGATCCGGTAGAAGGTGTTGAGTTCCGTTATATTCACGATAGATAACGTATTCACAGCTATTTAGTGTAACTGAAGGCTCAACGAATGATAAATTCATAATAAGGCTCTGATCTCTGCCCGATATTATTTTTCAGGTGGAAATAGCACGATATGCGTGACAGCGTTACAGTAAAGCGAATGATTCTTCGCGCGAAGGCGCTAATCTTATGGCATTCTGTAACCGATGCTAATGCAGTCTGTGCGGGAATTGTTCGCACTGTGTTGAAAAGACAACGATTACTTTATGAATAAACAAGTATGAATAAACAAGAATTTTATCAGGATCTCATTCGCGACATGTCATCGCTTATCGCGGATGAAAACCGTTTTATTACGATCTTATCAAACAGTAGTGCGCTGCTGTTTGAGCGTTTGGATGGGGTTAACTGGGCAGGATTTTACCTGTTGGATAACGACACGCTTTTCCTGGGGCCGTTTCAGGGCAAGGTCGCCTGTGTGCGTATTCCTGTTGGCAAAGGTGTATGCGGTACGGCGATAGCTGAAAATCGCATTCAGCGCGTGGATGATGTTCATGCGTTCCCCGGTCATATCGCCTGTGATGCCGCGAGTAATGCGGAAATCGTGCTACCGCTTGTCGTTAACGGGCAACTGATTGGCGTTCTGGATATTGACAGCACCCTTTATCAGCGTTTTGACGCGGATGATGAAGAAGGTCTGAAGGCCGTGGTTAGCGTACTTTGTGCTCAACTGGAAGCGAGCGATGTGATGACATTCATCAATTCTCTCATGTTGAGACAAGGTTAACGTGGCAATTGCCGATGGCGTCATTATAATGACGCCTGTTCATGCCTGCGCCGGTTGGCAAACCCGTTGTAATCAGGAAATTTCATGGAAAATCAACCTAAGTTGAACAGTAGTAAAGAAGTTATTGCCTTTTTGGCAGAGCGGTTCCCGCTTTGTTTCACCACTGAAGGTGAAACTCGTCCGTTAAAGATCGGTATTTTTCAAGATCTTGTTGAGCGTGTACCGGAGTCCGATAACGTCAGTAAGACGCAATTACGCTCTGCGCTGCGTCTTTATACCTCAAGCTGGCGCTATCTGTACGGTGTAAAATTGGGTGCCCAACGTGTCGATCTGGATGGTAATCCGTGCGGCGAGTTGGAACAGCAGCATGTCGATCATGCCCGCACGCAGTTGGAAGAAGCGAAAGCGCGAGTTCAGGCTCAGCGCGCTGAGCAGCAGGCGAAAAAACGTGAAGCAGCCGGAGAATCGGCAGATGCGGCACGTACTCCTCGTCCCGCTCAGAAGCGTGCGCCACGTCGCGATGCTTCAAGCAATGCACCGCAAAACAATGCGTCTCAAAACCGTGCGTCTCAAAACCGTGCACCGCGTAAACCACGTCAGCCTTCTTCCGACCAATCGCAGTCCTCTTCTCAGCAATCAGCCAATGCTCAATCTCGTCAGGCAAAACCTGCCAGCAATGAGCGTCAGCGGGTCGCGGTTACGGATGTTTCCAAACTGCAAATCGGTCAGGAAATCAAAGTCAGAGCCGGCAAAGACGCCATGGATGCCACCGTGCTTGAAATTGCCAAAGGCGAAGTCAGAGTACAATTGGCTTCTGGACTGGCAATGATTGTACGCGCAGAACATTTGCAGTTCTGATACGGAGGCCAACCTGGGCATGAACAACTTAGTCAGAATAACCGCCATCGCAGGCTTACTGCTGGCGGGCTCTAGTTTTGCAAATGAAAACATTACGCGTGTTGAGCAGATCCCTCAGCTACATCAGGAGCCTCAACATGCTACCGTTAGCGACCGGGTGGCCTCACGTTTCCTGCGTTCGCATTATCGCCAGTTTATGCTGGATGCGCAGTTTTCTGAGAAAATTTTTAACCGCTACCTCAACATGCTGGACTACAGCCACAACGTGCTGTTGGCCTCTGATGTGGCGCAATTTGCCGGGCAAAAGCCCAGTTGGGTGACGCGCTGAAATCCGGTCAACTGGACGTTCCGTACGCGTTATATAATCTGGCGCAGAAGCGTCGGTTTGAGCGTTTTCAATATGCGCTGTCGCTGCTGGATAAACCGGTCGATCTGACGGGCAATGACACGTTTGAGCTTGATCGCAGCAAAGCCCCTTGGCCGCAGAACGTCGGTGAACTTAACCGCCTGTGGGATGCCAAGGTAAAATATGACTGGCTCAGCCTGAAGCTGACCGGTAAAGATGATAAAGACATCAAAGAGACGCTAACCAAGCGTTACCAGTTTGCGATTCGCCGCTTGGCGCAGAGCAACAGCGAAGATGTTTTCCAACTCGTTATGAACGCCTTTGCGCGTGAAATCGACCCGCATACCAGCTATCTGTCACCGCGTAACACCGAGCAATTCAATACCGAAATGAGCCTGTCGCTCGAAGGGATTGGTGCGGTGCTGCAGATGGATGACGACTACACCATGATTAATTCCATGGTGCCCGGTGGGCCGGCAGCGAAAAGCAAAAACATTACCGTGGGTGACCGTGTCGTTGGCGTAGGCCAAAGCGGCAAGCCGATGGTCGATGTTATCGGCTGGCGTCTGGATGATGTGGTCGCGCTAATTAAAGGGCCAAAAGGCAGCAAGGTGCGTCTGGAAATTCTGCCCGCAGGCAAAGGGACGAAAACCCGTATTGTCACGCTGACGCGCGAACGTATCCGTCTTGAAGATCGTGCGGTCAAAATGTCCGTCAAGACGGTCGGCAAAGACAAAGTCGGCGTGCTGGATATCCCCGGCTTCTATGTCGGCCTAACGGATGACGTAAAAGTTCAGCTTCAGAAGCTGGAAAAACAGAACGTCAGCAGCATTGTGATTGACTTACGTACTAACGGCGGCGGTGCGCTGACGGAAGCGGTAGGGCTTTCCGGCCTGTTTATTCCTAGTGGTCCCGTCGTTCAGGTACGCGATAATAATGGCAAAGTGCGTGAAGACAGCGACACCGACGGCATTGTGTATTACAAAGGCCCGCTGGTGGTACTGGTAGACCGCTTCAGTGCTTCCGCTTCCGAGATTTTTGCGGCGGCGATGCAGGATTATGGTCGTGCCTTGATCGTGGGTGAACCGACGTTTGGTAAAGGCACCGTGCAGCAGTATCGCTCGCTGAATCGGATTTACGATCAGATGCTGCGTCCTGACTGGCCAGCGCTGGGTTCCGTACAATACACGATTCAGAAGTTCTATCGCATTGACGGCGGCAGTACTCAGATGAAAGGCGTGACGCCTGATGTGATGATGCCCACCGGTACGGAAACGGTAGATACCGGCGAGAAGTTTGAAGATAACGCGCTACCGTGGGACAGCATCAAAGCGGCTAACTACACGAAGAGTGGCGATCTGAAAGCGCTGATTAGCACACTGAATGAGCATCATCAGGAGCGTATCGCTAAAGATCCTGAATTCCAGTACGTCGCGCAAGATATTGCCCGCTACAACGCGCTGAAGGATAAGCGCAACATCGTGTCGCTCAATCTTGCTCAGCGCGAGAAAGAGAATGACGATGATGAAGCGATGCGTCTGAAGCGGATTAACGATCGACTGGCGAGAGAAGGTAAGAAACCGCTCAAAGCGCTGGAAGATTTGCCGAAAGATTATCAGGCTCCCGATCCTTATCTGGATGAAACGGTGAAAATCGCTCACGATTTAGCGCAGGAACAGAAAGACTGATACGCTAAAATTGTTCTGATCGTCTGAGATCGTTAAGCGCCCTGTGGGTTATCCAACAGGGCGCTTTTTTGAAGATAATCGTTGTTTTCACAGCAGTACTGCGTTGAATACGGCAGGATATGTATTGTAGTAAATGGCGATTAACGAATCTTGGTGGGTGAACAGCCAAAACGGGTTTTAAACTGTTCGGAAAAACGCGCCGAGGATTTATATCCGCAGGCTTCAGCCAGACGTTGCATACTCCATGACGTCGTCTGCACCAGCATCATCGCGTGCTGCATTCGCGTCTCCAACAACAGCACTTCAAAACGCGTCTGCTCGGTGGATAGTCTCCGGCGCAGCGTAGCCTCGCTCATCGCCAGCCGTCGCCCCGCAGACTGTGCAGTCCAGTGATGTTCCGGTTCTTCACTGATAAGCGCACGCAGCTGTGTCGTAATGCCAGGCTGCGGCGGTGCGCCAAAATGGTATCCCCGTTCCGACAGCACCAGCAGCATATCCATCAGGCGCAGTTCGAGGCGCGATTCACTGAGTGCATCGCTCGTAATTCCCTCAACCAGATACTGTAATGTGCGGATAAGTTCGTCATCCAGTGCGAGGCATGTGAAAGGAGCAGGATGATGGACAGGAGCTAATTTTTCAGGATAGCGGTGATAAAACCGTGCCAAAAGCGTGGATGAAAACGTCAGAAAGACTGACCGGAAAACGGCATCATGACCGCCGGGCGTTTTCGTCAAATCGGCACTGGCATCAGGCGTAATCAGGCAAAGCTGAGACGGGGTATCGACAATCGTTGTGCCATTCTGTTCGAGAAGGGTCAAGTGGCCGGAGAGAACCAGCAGCAGCGTGGCTTCATAAAAATGAAAACGCGTTGTCTGCTGCGGCGTGCGCAAGTGCGGCTGAGCTAGCGCACACAGGCCATACCGCTGTAGCGGCTGGCCTGACGGCAATACGTCCAGTCCGCCTCACGAAGAGGCGGACTCGCTGAGCGTAATACGGTCACGCTTGTAGCCTGTCATTCTTATCACGCGCCATTTTCATCACTTATTATGAATCACAACAAGGCGGGGTTCAGCGTATACAGCCCGGTGAGTTTGGCTTCCGCTAATACAGGGCGTTGGCGAGTGCAGCACGGACATTCGCCCCGTTAAGCTCACCCTCGATCGCTAAAGACGGCGTTGCGAGAGCGTAAAGCGTGAAAATGTAGTGATGAACCCGCGCATCGTTCCACGGCGGGCAAGGGCCATCATAGCCATAGTAGGTGCCTTTCATCTGCTCGTCTGTGGCAAACCAGGCGGTGTAATCATTAATGCCGTGTTTGAGGCCTGTTGGTGCATCCGGGCCTGCTTTCCCACGTGGGGTAATCGTATTGGAATGCGAAGCGGCGGGAATCTCACTGACGTTGGCCGGAATATCCAACAATAGCCAGTGGTAGAAATCGACACGTGGCAGAGACGCGCTAACCTCGCGACCTTCCTGATTCACATCGTCACCACGGCTGGGGACATCCGGGTCGTGGCAGATCAACACGAAAGACTGCGTCCCTTCGGGCGCGCCGTGCCAGGCAAGATGAGGATTGTGGTTAGAAGACAGTGCAATGTGGCTATTTGCGTCCGGTACGGCAAAGGCAAACTCGCCCGGGATAGTGCCGCCGTCCTGAAAACTGTGGCTGGAGAGTTGCAGCATGGTGGTGCTCCTTATCGTGATTCCGGTGGGTGTGGCATCATTATAGAAGAAGCGGAGCACAATTATTTTCCTAATGCCGTCAGGATAATGCTTTTAGCTGTCAATTTGATGGCTTTAGGTGCTGTGAAGCAGTAAAGCAGCCAACGTTACCGATAAATTTATCTGTGAAATTGAAACGGTGGTAATGGAATAGAAGAGTAAAGCGTTTGCGCCATGGATGGCGCAATCCGAGCGTACAGGGAGGTATTCACAGCGTCTTTACGATCTATCCATTACCACCGCTCGACAGGTGATAATGGACGCTGCTGTGATTAATCGCGATTAACGACCCGCTTTTAGCTGCTGGAAGTAGGTTTCATACAGCGCGCTGGCGCTGCCAACGTCGTTCTGCCATTCGCCTTTTGCGATGGTGTCATCATCCGGGTACAGCGTTTTCTCCCCTGAAACCTCCGCTGGCAGTCGTTTTTTCGCTGCCAGATTTGGCGTCGGATAGCCGATCGTTTCCGCAACCTGTGCCGCCACTTCCGGGCGCAGCAGGAAATCGATCAGCTTCATCGCGCCGTCAACGTTTTTGGCATTGGCCGGAATCGCCAGACTGTCCATCCAGAAGATGCCGCCTTCTGCTGGCCAGATAACATCTAGCGGTGTACCTGCCTGACGCGCCACGTAGGCAGAGCCGTTCCATACCATACCCAGATTGACTTCGCCTTCGATAAACGGGTTGCCGGGGTTGTCTGAATTGAACGTCAGCACATTTGGCATCAGCGCTTGCAGCTCTTTATACGCAGCCTCAATTTCTTTCGGATCGGTGGTATTCGCGGAATAACCCAGCTTACGCAGGGCAATTTGGAATACCTCGCGCGCATCGTCCGTCAGCAGCAGGCTGTTTTTATACTTCGTATCCCATAGGTCGGCCCAGCGGGTGACGCTGGCGGGGTCAATCACTTCATGATTAACACCAATTGCCGTCGCGCCCCAGATATAGGGAATCGAGTAGTCATTGTTCGGATCGAAGGACTTGTGCAGCAGGTTCGGATCGAGATTATGGAAGTTGCTGAGCTTGCTGGTATCAATCTTTTGCAGCATGCCTTCTTTGCTCATCTTGGAGATGAAATAGGTTGATGGCACGACCAGATCGTAGGCACCGTCTTTATAGGTTTTCAGCTTGGCATACATACTCTCGTTGGATTCATAGGTGGAGTAAATCACCTTGATGCCCGTTTCTTTAGTGAACTGTTCCAACAGACCCGGCGGCACGTATTCGGTCCAGTTATAGAAATAGAGCGTTTTGCCGTCGTTAGCATTGGCGGTACTGATGCCAAATGCCAGCGCACAGGCTGCCAGTAGGTGTGGCCACTTTTTCATTATGTTTACCTCTTTACGAGTCCCAAAGGAAATACCCGTCTGGAATAGGTTCTTACAGGCAGATATGAAAAACCGATATTCATCGTGCTTGCCGCCACCTTATTTTCCGGTGCGGTCGCGTAAAATCAGCTGACTACTGAGCACTAGCACGAGCGACAGAATGAGCAAAATTGTCGCCAACGCGTTGACTTCAGGGGATACGCCAACCTTCACCATCGAGTAAATCTTCAACGGCAGAATTTCATACGCGGGGCCGGTGACAAACGAGGACACCACCACGTCATCCATCGACAGCGTAAAGCTGAGTAGCCAACTGGCTGCCACCGCGGGCATCGCCAGCGGCAGAATGATTTTGCGCAGAATAATCACTTCGCTGGCACCCAAATCGCGCGCGGCTTCTAGCATCCGCACGTCAAAACCTTTCAGGCGCGAATAGACGGTCACCACCACAAACGGCAGGCAGAACGTGATGTGGGAAAACAGCAGCGACCAGAACCCCAGCGAGATGCCCAGCAGCATGAAGAGCACCAGCAGTGAGATGGCCATCACGATATCCGGCGACATCATCACCACGAACAGCATGCCGCCGACAAAAGGCTTGCCGCGAAAGCGGTAGCGATACAGCGCAACGGCGGTTAGGGAACCAAT
Source organism: Pectobacterium sp. PL152 (assembly GCA_021907015.1). Lineage (GTDB taxonomy): Bacteria > Pseudomonadota > Gammaproteobacteria > Enterobacterales > Enterobacteriaceae > Pectobacterium. Next base: position 4,778,160 of record CP091064.1, read on the forward strand.
TAGCGTAGCGAACGTTGCAGAAAAAACGGCCATCGTCAGCGAATGCTGTGCGGCCTGAAGCAGGCTGTCATTGTTCATCAGCAGCCGATACCAGTCCAGCGTAAATCCCTGCCAGTTGATGCCAAAGCGCGCCTGATTAAAGGAGTTCACGATCAGAATAATGATCGGGATGTACAGGTAAGCGTAAATGATGGACATAAATCCACCGCGGATTAAGCGTCCGGTCATTCCAGCTCTCCCTTTTTGTTCAGCAGGCGGGCTGTGCGGTAGTAGATAAACAGCAGCACACCCATGACCAGCGTCAGGCAGATACTGGTCGCGGCACCAAACGGCCAATCGCGGATATTGAGGAACTGGCTTTTAATGACGTTACCGATCAGCAGATTTTTGGCTCCGCCCATCAGGTCGGCCACGAAAAACAGTCCCATGGCGGGCAGCAGCACCAGCAGGCAGCCAGCGATAATCCCCGGCATGGTCAGCGGGATTACCACGCGAGTAAAGGTTTGCCACTTATTGGCACCCAGATCGCGGGCGGCTTCCAGGTAGGATTTATCGAGCTTCTCAATGCTGGAATAGAGCGGCAGCACCATGAAAGGCAGCAGGATGTAAATCAGGCCGAGAATCACGGCTTCGGAGGTGTACATGATCCGCAGCGGCGTATCAATCAGGCCAGTCCAGAGCAGGAATTCATTCAGGTGGCCGCGCGTACTCAGAAAAATTTTCAGCCCGTAAATGCGGATCAGTGAGTTGGTCCAAAACGGCACAATCAGCAGAAACAGCATCAGCGGCTGAATTTTTTTCGGTAAGCGCGCCAGAATAAAAGCAAACGGATAGCCCAGCAGCAGACAGCAGAGCGTGGCGATAACGGCCATGTTCAGTGAATGAAGCAAGACTGAAGCATAAAGCGGATCGACCAATCGCGTATAGTTTTCCAGCGTAAAGACCAGACTGACGAAATGTGTGTCGTCGCGTGTCAGAAAGCTGGTTGCGATGATCATCAGGTTGGGCAGGAAAACGAATAGCACCAGCCAGGCAACGATGAGTGTGATAATGATGTTTTGAAAGCGTTTACGCGACTTCTTCATCGTGCAGGACAACCTCCCAACTTTCCACCCAGGTGACGTCGACTTTCTGGTTGAGTGAATGATCGAAGTCGGGATCGTCTTCGTTAAAGAACTCGCTGACCATGACCATCTTGCCGTTTTCCAACTCGATGTTGGATTCCAGCGTCATGCCTTTATAGTTGCGCTCGCGCACGTAACCCACCATCCCTTCCGCCTGCATACCGTCGGCCAGTTCTTCGACGCGTAAATCTTCTGGTCGCAGCAGCACGTTGAGGTGTTGGCCGACGGTGACCGGAAAGCTTGCGGTGATAACGCACTCATGGCCTTCGACCTGAGCGCGCACCCGCTGTTCGTCCAGCGGCTCCAGCACGATGGCATCAAAGATATTGATTTCACCGATAAAGCTGGCGACGAACAGGTTTTCGGCTCTTCGTAGATTTCACGCGGTGTTCCGTCTTGCTCAATACGTCCGTCGCGCATCACCACGATACGGTCGGACATGGTCAGCGCTTCTTCCTGATCGTGCGTGACGAAAATAAAGGTGATGCCCAGCTTACGTTGCAGCGCCTTCAGTTCGTTCTGCATCTGCTTACGCAGTTTATAATCGAGCGCGGACAGGGATTCATCCAGTAGCAGAACTTTTGGCTGATTGACGACGGCGCGGGCGATGGCAACGCGCTGTTGCTGACCGCCGGACAACTGGTGCGGGCGGCGCTGTGCCAGTTCCTCCAACTGCACCATTTTCAACGCGTCAATCACGCGTGGCGCAATCTCTGCGGCGGGCGTTTTCTGCATGCGCAGGCCAAACGCCACGTTCTCAAACACGCTGAGGTGAGGAAACAGGGCATAGCTTTGAAATACGGTATTAATGTGTCGCTGCTCGGCGGGCTGGTGAGTGATGTCCTGCTCTTCCAGCATGACATTGCCGCTATCGACCGTTTCCAGACCGGCAATCAGACGCAGTACGGTGGTTTTGCCGCAGCCGGATGGCCCAAGTATCGTGAGAAACTCACCGTTATTAATGGTGAGATTAAAATGTGAAATGATGTCTTTGCCATCAAAGCCTTTATGGACGTTGAGCAATTCAACGACCGGCACAGTCAGGGAGTTTTCTTTCATTAAGATCAGCTCTATTTCCTGATTTGGCCGACCAACGGTATCGCCGTTGCGATCGTACCAAGGGTTATCACCTTTCAGACAGCGTGCGCAGTAAGGGCGGCATTTTACGGGAAACGTTGCTTAACGCCAACTTGTGTGGCCCTACGTCTGGCCAATTGGTGGTGATTCAGCCAATGAATTTACGTATATGTTTCCTGATTGTTACCTGATTGGGGCACTCTTCGTGATGGAGGCGCCGCTTTTTGGCCTGAATTCTGATCTGACAGTTTGTTAAATCGGAAAAAAACTGACCTGACGCAATATCTACCGGGGTAGCCCTATCCATAATGCCTTTCAGGGTTCAGGGGGCATAAATAAGATGGATAAATTACTCGACAGATTTTTGAACTACGTTTCATTTGATACACAGTCTAAATCCGGCGTTCGGCAGGTGCCGAGCACCGACGGTCAACTGAAACTGGCGCGTGCGTTGCAGCAAGAATTGCTCGATCTGGGATTTGAACAGGTTGTACTCAGCAAGCAGGGCTGCCTGATGGCGACGCTTCCGGCTAACGTTGCCTGGCCCGTTCCGGCAATTGGCTTTATTTCTCATATGGATACATCACCGGATTTTAGCGGCAAGAATGTTAATCCGCAGATTCTGGAAAACTACCGCGGCGGCGATATTGCCTTAGGCGTGGGGGATGAAGTGCTGTCACCCGTAATGTTCCCGGTGCTGCACCAGCTACTGGGGCACACGCTGATTACCACCGATGGCAAAACGCTGCTGGGAGCGGATGATAAAGCGGGGATTGCGGAAATTATGACCGCGCTGGTGCGCCTGAAAAAGCCATCTCCCGCACGGCGATATTCGCGTTGCCTTTACACCTGATGAAGAAATTGGCAAGGGCGCTCAGTTTTTTGATGTGAAAGCGTTTAACGCACAGTGGGCCTATACCGTGGACGGCGGCGGTGTTGGCGAACTGGAGTATGAGAATTTTAACGCCGCGTCGGTTCAGGTGAAAATTGTGGGCAACAATGTGCATCCCGGTAGCGCCAAAGGCGTGATGGTTAATGCACTGACGCTCGCTTCTCGCTATCACCAGCAGGTGCCAGAGAGCCAATCACCGGAGCAAACGGACGGCTATCAGGGGTTCTACCACCTTCACAGCATGAAAGGCTCTGTAGAGCGTGCAGATTTGCATTACATCGTTCGGGATTTTGACCGCAACGGCTTTGAACTGCGTAAACAAACCATGCTGGATATTGCGGAAAAGGTCGGCGCAGGGCTGCACCCGGATTGCTACATTGAAGTCACGATTACCGATACCTACTACAACATGCGCGAGCAGGTTGAGCAGCATCCGCACATTATTGCGCTGGCGCAGCAGGCGATGCGGGATTGCGATATTGAGCCGAATATGAAACCGATTCGCGGCGGCACTGACGGCGCACACCTGTCATTTCAGGGGTTACCGTGCCCGAATCTGTTTACCGGCGGCTACAACTATCATGGCAAACATGAATTTGTCACGCTGGAAGGCATGGAAAAGGCGGTCTCTGTGATTATGCGCATTGCTGAACTGACGGCGCTGCGTGCGAAGCCGTAATAGCTTCTATCCTGAAGAGATGAATAAGGCGGGAAATTCCCGCCTTATTGTTGTGCTAACGATTATTCAGGCTTGGCCTTAATCCGCGAAGTACCAGTAGCCGCTGTTGATCAGCACGGTGAGTTGCGCGAGGAAGGAAGGATCTTCCAGTGCAACGCCCAACTGTTCCGCATCAATCGTCGTGTGCTCAGCTAATGCAAACAGCGCCGCCTTGTGCGTGCTGTTCACTTTCTCACCGTTAACGAAGCAACTATCCCCAACGCAGATGACCCGCAGGCCACCTAAACGACGCAGTGGCTCACCCTGTTGCAGATATTCATACACTTCGCCAGCCTGATAAGGTGGCTCCGGCGGTGAGAGATCGAGCTCATGGCGGGACTGGGAAATAAACTCACCAAACCAGTTCTGAAAATGCTCCGGCTGTTGTACCAAATCCAGCATCATTTTTGCAGTGCATCCAGCTCTTGCGGTAGCACGCTGGCGATATGCTCACGAGAGGGAATCTCGGGATCGCTGTAGCGATGGCTGCCGAGCTCACGGGAAAGCACATAGTCCGCAAAGCCGCTGACTAGCTCGCGTGCATTTGGCGCCCGGAACCCCACCGAGTAATTCAGCGAGTTCTCCAGCGAATAGCCTTCGTGTGGGAAACCCGGTGGAATATAAATGATATCGCCCGGTTCCAACTCTTCATCAATAATCGCGTCAAATGGCTCGACCTGTAGCAGGTCTGGGTGCGGACAGTGCTGTTTCATCGGTATTTTTCACCGATGCGCCAGCGGCGACGTCCCGTACCCTGAATGATGAACACATCATACTGATCCAGATGCGGCCCTACGCCACCGCCGGGAACGGAAAATGAAATCATCAAATCATCAGTACGCCAGTCTGGCAGTTGTCGAAATGGCTGCATCAAGGCAGAGGAGGGCTCATGCCAGTGATCGACGGCCTGTACCAGCAGCGACCAGTTGCTTTCTCCCAGATGATCGTAGCTCTCGAAAGGACCGTGGCTGACTTGCCAGCGCCCGTTTTGATGGCTGACCAGACGGCTATCGACCTCGTTTTCCAACGCCAGACCGGCGAGTTCGTCAGGTGAAATCGGATCGATGAAATGCGTGAAACCGCCTTTAATCAGGAGCGGGCGCTTTTGCCAGTAGTTCGCTAAAAATCCTGCCAATCGAGATTGAGTTGATAGTCCATACTGTTTTCCAGAAACTCGTTTTTGAGGAAATGACTGTTCTTGAAGACATGATTTTTCTTGAAATAATCAGTATTTTAAAACAATCCGCATTGTGGCAATAAGTTTATACTCTAAATAATTCGAGTTTCATGCAGGCGGCAAGAGAAGGACAAATTCGTCAGGAACGAATTTGACCAGCCAACGGCTGGCCTTCGGTGAGAGACAGGATGTCTCTCATTTCATCCCGATGAGCTTACTTAAGTAAGTGATTCGGGTGAGCGAACGTAGCCAACGTACATGCAACTTGAAGTATGACGAGTATAGCGGAAGCATCGCGCGCTGTACTGCCTTTCACCCCTCATTCTGGCTCAGGTTCTGGCGGGAGAAAATGGCTTCGACTCGGGCACCGCCCAGTGTGCTGTCGCTGATGAGGATCTCACCCTGATACTGTTCGATAATTTCGACGGCGACGGCAAGGCCGATACCTTGCCCGGGGCGCATGCGATCGGCGCGCTGGCCGCGCAGAAAAATCATTTCGCGCTTACTCGTGGATGCCAGGGCCGTCGTCATCCACAATCAGATGCAGCTTGTGGTCGGAGTATTGCACGCTAATCTCGACAAACTCCAGACAGTACTTACAGGCGTTATCAAGAATATTGCCCATCACTTCCATAAAGTCATTCTTCTCACCGACGAAGGTCAGTTCGGGCGGAATATCGAGCGTCAGCACCACGCCTTTGCGTTGATACACCTTGTTCAGCGCGGAACACAGGCCATCCAGCAGCGCCGGAACCGAGTGCACTTCGCGTATCAGTAAATTATGTTCGGAGCGTACGCTGGCGCGATGCAGGTAATAGCCAATCTGCTGCGAGATACGGCTGATCTGCGCCAGCATAATAGGCTCAGCCTGATCGATAGTGATTTCTTTACCGGTACGCAGCGCGCGTAATGTGGTCTGCAAGACGGCCAGCGGTGTTTTCAAACTGTGAGTGAGGTCGGTGAGCGTCGTGCGGTACTTATGGTAGCGCTGGCGTTCATTATTCAGCAGGATATTCAGGTTTTTCACCAGACTGAACAACTCGCGCGGCGGATTTTCATCCAACTGTTCGCGCGTGCCTTTTCCAGCTCGGCGATCTGTTTTACCAAATGCTGAATAGGACGCAGGCTCCAGTGGGCGCCCAGCCACAACAGAGGAAGCACCAGCAGCAGGTTGGCGATCAGAACATAGCTGAACCACTCCCACACGACGTCTTCCTGCTGGAGCTCCTGTGGAATGCGATCGACGACAACAATCGTGATGGAAGGGAGATGCTCGGTCTTAGGATAAACGTTAACGGCGATGGAATGCGTTAACGCATTGCTGTGTGCGCCATTCAGCGCTCGCAGACTGCCCAGTAACAAGGTATTGCCCGTTAATACCGCGCTGCTGGTATCGGTGTCGGTATCCAATTCATGATAGGCCGTCTTATTCAGCCATTCCGGATTGATCAGCGCTTCCAGCTCGGGAACGTGCTTTTCGCGCCAGAGCATGTTGCCATGCTCATCGTATATCAACACCAGTGTGGGAAAGTTGATATCAACGTCGGGCGGCGTGATGATGTTCAGCTGGTTATCGCGCCACTGTGCAAGGCTGTAGTAGAGGTTACTCTCGCCGCGTAGCAAGCGGAATGAAGTTTTATCAAAGTTGACGCTGTAGCCGATAATGGCGACGACGCCATAGGCTAGCGACAACGCCAGCACAATGGCTGCTGTCGCGAGTAAAAAACGAATACGAAGCGAGAAGGGCAGCTTCTTATCACTCATACTGAGCCTGACGGCGTATCAATATCAAAACGATATCCTTGTCCACGCACGGTCGTGATCACATCCGGCGCGTCTGCCTGCTGAATTTTCTTACGCAGTCGCCCCATCAGCACGTCAATAGTATGACTTTCCCGCAATTCTGCATCCGGGTACAGCTGTAGCATCAGCGACTCTTTGCTGACGACTTTTCCTTTGTTGCGAATCAGCGTCTCGATAATGGTGTATTCGAACGCGGTGAGCTTGATAGGCGATCCGTGGATCACCAGCTCGCGGCGTGATAGGTCGATCTCAAAGGGCGGCAGGCTGATGACCTGCGATGCCAGCCCGCTGTTGCGTCGCATCAGCGCTTGCAAGCGCGCAACAACCTCTTCCATATGGAACGGTTTTGTCACGTAATCGTCCGCCCCGGCTTCCAGCACGGCAACTTTGTCCTGCCAGCCTTCACGGGCCGTCAGCACCAGAATCGGGAGTTTGACCTGATGCGCGCGCCAGCGACGGATCATGCTCATGCCATCTTCATCGGGTAACCCGAGATCGACAATGGCGATGTCCGGCATATTCTCATGCAGAAAATAATCCGCTTCTTTGGCGTCAGACGCGGCGTCAACCTGATGCCCCATTTCGTTCATCTGAACGGTTAAATGGTGGCGCAATAATACATTATCTTCAACGACCAGAATCCGCATCGTTATATCCTCTGTCGAATAGATAGGGCCATATTTATGGAAATATTTTTATGTATCCTATCTTTCATCTGCCACGTATGTCGCTCCCGCGTATCAACATTATACGCAGAGAACGTTATTTATTTTATTTGTTAAATTATCCACAGGGAGAATAAAACCGGGTTTAAACGGGCTGGAAATGCTTGGTCTTATACAAAATTGGCGGGCAGGGCGCCCGCCAGAGAGAGGTCACGTTCGGGTTTGAGAACGCTTATTTCAGGTCATCGACCATTGCGATAGCGCGGCCGATGTAGTTGGCTGGTGTCATGGCCTTCAGACGCGTTTTTTCCGCTTCCGGTAATGCCAGACCATCGATAAATTCCTGAATACCCGCGGCATCGACGCGTTTACCGCGCGTCAGCTCTTTCAATTTCTCGTACGGCTTTTCAATCCCGTAACGGCGCATGACCGTTTGGATCGGTTCTGCCAACACTTCCCAGTTGTGATCCAGTTCGTCAGCCAGACGATCGCGGTTCACTTCCAGTTTGCTGATGCCTTTCATCGTGGCCTGATACGCAATCAGCGCATAGCCAACGCCGACGCCCAGATTACGCAGCACGGTCGAGTCAGTGAGGTCACGCTGCCAGCGAGAAACTGGCAGTTTGCTGGCCAGATGCGCCAAAACGGCGTTCGCCAGACCCAGGTTGCCTTCTGAGTTTTCGAAGTCAATCGGGTTCACTTTATGCGGCATGGTGGAGGAACCGATTTCACCTGCAATAGTTTTCTGTTTGAAGTGATTTAGCGCGATGTAGCCCCAGATATCACGGTCAAAGTCGATCAAAATCGTGTTGAAACGCGCGATGCAATCGAACAGCTCGGCGATGTAATCGTGCGGCTCGATCTGCGTGGTGTACGGGTTCCAGTTGATGCCCAGCGAGGTGACAAAGCTTTCGCTGAACTGGTGCCAGTCTACTTCCGGGTAGGCAGCCAGATGAGCGTTATAGTTACCGACTGCGCCATTAATTTTGCCCAGAATCTCAACCTGTTGCAGTTGACGATATTGGCGTTCCATACGGTACGCCACGTTCGCGAACTCTTTACCGATGGTGGATGGCGTGGCGGGTTGACCGTGTGTGCGGGAAAGCAGCGGGATATCGCGGTATTCCTGAGCCAGCGTCTTCAGCGCATCAATGATTTGACGCCAGTGCGGCAGGATAACGTCGCGGCGAGCAGAATCCAGCATCAACGCATGAGACAGGTTGTTGATATCTTCTGACGTACAGGCGAAGTGGATGAATTCGTTGACGGCGTGCAGTGCTGGAATCGCGGCAACTTTCTCTTTCAGAAAGTACTCAACGGCTTTCACGTCGTGGTTGGTTGTACGCTCGATGGTTTTAATGCGGGCCGCATCTTCTTCGCTGAATTCGGCGACAATTTTATCAAGGAAAGCGTTTGCGTCAGCGTCAAATGCAGGAACTTCCTGGATCTCTGCACAGGCTGCCAGTTTTTGCAGCCAACGTACTTCAACCTGCACACGGAATTTCAGCAAACCGAATTCACTGAAAATGGTGCGCAACGTGCTGACTTTATCGCCGTAGCGTCCATCAATAGGGGAAACGGCGGTCAGTGAGGATAATTCCATCGCAAGCAACTCCTGAGATTGGTTTCAATAACGATTAATTTCAATAAAACAATGAGCCATTTAAATAACAACAACCGGTTTTGTGACGCTGGCGTTAATCACACCAGCGTCAGCGGTAGCAGCAAGAATACCATCAAACGGATGGGCAACGCGCCAATATCTGTTTCGCTTCTTTGACCAACTGGCCGCGTGAAAACATCAGTTGCAAGCGCCCGCCGCCAATTTGCTGCCAGAGCACCGCAGAGCGGATACCAGCCAGCAGCGCAGCGCGCACTTTCGCCTGCACCTGACTGTTTTTCAGCACTTCCGGTGAACCGGTAACCTGAATACGTGGCCCCAGCGTACTGATAACATCCACATAAATCGCCGCCAGTGCGCTCACAATCGTTTCGGAAAGCAGGTCAAAATGCTCCAACTGGCGCTCTAACTGCCCGATGCGTTTACCCAATTCGTCAAGCGCAGCAGGCTTCGCTTTCAGCTTGCGCTCCAGCGCAATCAGGCTGAAAGCATAGCGTGATAATTCCGCACCCGCGCCTTTATTACTACTGGTGTTCAGAATGCCTAACAGCGTTTCCACCCCAACTTTCAGGTTTTGCTCGTCATTACCGTAAACGGCCAGCGTGGACGCCGGATTAAGGTTCAACACGCTGTTCAGCGAGGTATGCAGCACATCGTTATTACAGTGACCCGTATGGGCCAACTGCTGGACGACATGCGCTGATTGGCAAATGCCCGCTAACGCCAGCGTAATCTCATAATAATTCTTAGCCACGGTTACTCCTGTAAGCGTTCTTCAATGATGCCGCCGCCAAGGCACACGTCGTCCAGATAAAAAACGGCAGATTGGCCCGGCGTCACGGCTGCAACGGGCTCATCAAAACGCACGGTAATGCGATCGTCGCCAAGTGGCGTGACAGTGCAGGGGATGTCCGCCTGACGATAGCGGGTTTTCACCGTACAACGTAATTCAGCGGTGAGCGGCTGACGGTCAACCCAATGCAACTGCTGTGCGATTAAGCCGTACGACATCAGACGAGGGTGTTCGTGGCCCTGCGCGACATACAAAATATTGTTGGCGACATCTTTATCCACCACGTACCAGGGATCTTCGCCGCCGTCTTTGACGCCGCCGATGCCCAAGCCTTTACGCTGCCCCAACGTGTGGTACATCAGCCCCTGATGTTGCCCCATCGGCTTGTTGTCGTCGACGGACAGAATCGGACCCGGCTGTGCAGGCAGGTAACGTGCTAGAAAATCAGTGAATTTTCGCTCGCCGATAAAGCAGATACCGGTAGAGTCTTTCTTCTTCGCGGTTGCCAGCTCGAGCGCTTCGGCGATCTTACGCACCTGCGGTTTTTCCAGCTCGCCGACAGGGAACAGACTTTGTGCGATCTGCTCGTGGCTCAGCGTATAAAGAAAATAGCTCTGGTCTTTGTTGCCGTCCATGCCGCGCAGCAAACGGCTTTTGCCGTCAACGTCATGACGACGAACATAGTGGCCTGTTGCGATATAATCTGCACCGAGATCCTCGGCAGCGAATTCCAGGAAGGCTTTGAATTTGATTTCTTTATTGCACAGGATATCGGGATTGGGAGTACGGCCCGCTTTGTATTCTTCAAGGAAGAGTTCAAACACGTTGTCCCAATATTCAGCGGCAAAGTTGACGGTATGCAACTCGATACCCAGCTTGTCGCAAACGGCCTGCGCATCGGCGAGGTCAGTGGCTGCTGAGCAATATTCCGTGTCGTCGTCCTCTTCCCAGTTCTTCATGAACAGGCCTTCAACATGATAGCCCTGTTGCTGTAACAGGTAAGCGGAAACGGAGGAATCAACACCGCCGGACATACCGACAATCACTTTTTTCTGGCTGTTATCTGACATGGAAGTCTCACGAACTGAAATTTACTGACGCATTGATGCGAAAAACAAGCGGCATATTTTAGCATGTTGAACCGCGGGCTGCATCGCTATTCCTGCTGTGCGGTGGCTCGCTCGCGCATGGCAGGAATAGCAGAATGCCTAGAACGGCCAGTTGAACGCGCCCAGTACCGTTAACGGATAGCGTTCTGGCTGCTGATAGCAGCGGATGCTTTCAGCCACCAGCGGCGAACGAAGCTGGTGAGAATGCAGAATTTCCTCGGCGGTCAGCCAGCGGCAGCATTCGATATCGCTGTCGTGTGGCTGGGTTGCGACCCGCTCAGGCAGATCGAGTGCGAAGCAAAAGCGTAAAAATGGCGTGCTGTCGGGCGCGATCCATTGGTGCAGACGTAAGAAACTCTGTGGCGTGGCCTGAATACCGGTTTCTTCCCATAGCTCACGGCTTGCCGCCTGAATCAGCGTTTCGTCCGCTTCCAGATGGCCCGCTGGCTGGTTCCACAATAATTTATCGTTAATCAACTCTTCGACGACCAGAAAATGGTTTTCGGCCTGTACCACACAGGCGACTGTCACATGAGGCTTAAACATCCGCTATCTCCTTCCATTCTCCGGGTAACAGGTTTTCTACCGTCTGATTGGTCATGCCGTATCGGATCAGACGCAAGGTAGGATAACCGATATTCGCCGTCATACGACGGACTTGCCGATTACGACCTTCATACAGCGTGATTTTTAGCCAGCAGTCAGGAATGCTTTTACGTTCGCGTATGGGCGGATTACGCGGCCACAGCCAGCTGGGTTCCGGGACGATTTCCGCCCCTGCGGGCAGCGTTTTGCCGTCATTCAGATCCAGACCTGTACGAAAGCGCGTCAGCGCGGCATCGTCAGGAATACCTTCGACCTGAACATAGTAAATTTTGGCTGTTTTTTGCGTTGGCTGGGTGAGGCGAGCCTGAAGTTTGCCGTCATTGGTCAGAATCATCAGACCTTCGCTGTCGCGATCCAGACGACCGGCGGCATAAATACCGCCAACCGGAATGTAGTCTTTTAGCGTACGGCGCCCGGCTTCATCAGTGAATTGTGGCAGGACATCGAAGGGTTTATTGAACAAAACGATGCGGCGCGGCGCGTTGTCAGGCTGCCTTTTTCTTGCCTGCTGTGAGCTGAATCGTTTAACTTTGTGATTTTTAACAGGGAATTTATTCATCATCTTTATAGTCGCGGAAAACAAAAGCATTATACTCGAAATGGTTTGCGATTGGCGCGGGCTAAATATTCAAGTAGTATTGACACGCATCTTACAAGTCATTAACAAAATTGCGCTCGAAGGAGAGGTTAATGGAAAGCAAAGTAGTTGTACCGACAGAAGGTCAGAAAATCACAGTTGATGCTCAAGGCAAACTGGTTGTTCCAAACAATCCGGTTATTCCTTTTATCGAAGGTGACGGCATTGGTATCGATGTAACGCCTGCCATGATCAACGTCGTTGACGCCGCTGTGAAGAAAGCCTATCAGGGCAAGCGCGCGATTTCCTGGATGGAAATCTATACCGGTGAAAAATCCACGCAGGTTTACGGTAAAGATGTCTGGCTGCCAGACGAAACGCTGGATTTGATCCGTGAATACCGTGTGGCGATTAAGGGCCCGCTGACAACGCCAGTCGGTGGTGGTATTCGTTCTCTGAACGTTGCACTGCGTCAACAGCTTGATCTGTATGTTTGCCTGCGTCCGGTACGCTACTACGAAGGTACACCTAGCCCGGTTAAACAGCCTGAGCTGACCGACATGGTGATCTTCCGCGAAAACGCCGAAGACATTTATGCAGGTATCGAGTGGAAAGCGGGTTCTGCTGAAGCAGACAAAGTGATCAAATTCCTGCGTGAAGAAATGGGCGTTAACAAAATCCGTTTCCCTGAGCAGTGTGGTATCGGCGTGAAGCCGTGTTCCGAAGAAGGCACCAAACGTCTGGTTCGCGCCGCAATCGAATACGCGATTACCAACGACCGTGATTCCGTCACGCTGGTGCACAAAGGCAACATCATGAAATTCACCGAAGGCGCGTTCAAAGACTGGGGATACCAGTTGGCGCGTGAAGAATTCGGCGGTGAGCTGATCGATGGCGGCCCGTGGGTGAAAATCAAGAACCCGAACACCGGTAAAGAGATCGTAGTAAAAGACGTAATCGCCGATGCGTTCCTGCAACAGATCCTGCTGCGTCCTGCTGAATACGATGTTATCGCTTGTATGAACCTGAACGGTGACTACATTTCTGATGCCCTGGCGGCACAGGTTGGCGGTATCGGTATTGCCCCGGGTGCGAACATCGGTGACGAATGTGCACTGTTTGAAGCCACGCACGGTACAGCACCGAAATATGCGGGTCAGGACAAAGTGAACCCAGGCTCCGTGATTCTGTCTGCTGAAATGATGTTACGTCACCTGCAATGGTTCGAAGCGGCTGACCTGATTGTTAAGGGCGTTGAAGGCGCGATCAAAAACAAGACCGTGACTTACGATTTCGAACGTCTGATGGAAGGCGCTAAGCTGCGTAAATGTAGCGAGTTCGCGCAAGACATCATCGATAACATGTAATCTGTTGTTAGCACAGATGAATATCAGGGGCCGATTGGCCCCTTTTTCTTTATGGATGACCAATGCTCTGTGAGCCGGGAATGAGCCGGAAGTACATGTGTTCGGGAATCGGGCTGTCCCAGCCACCGATGTACATCGCAAAGCCGATCGTGCCGAAAAGAATACCGAGTACCAAGACCGTCATCGCAATACCGGACAGCGCAGTTTGTCGCCATAGCGGTTTGGTTGTTTCGCTGCCTTTTTCCTGCGAGCCGGAAGGTTTCGTCAGTGAGAAATGGAGCGTTGAAGCCACCGGGCAGGATTCGACGCAGGTCATACAGGCCGTGCATTCTGCCGTTCTCACCTGAATCAGCTTATCCACCGGAATGTTAGACGGACATGCCTTGGCGCACTTGCCGCAATCGATACAGCTGGTGGCGTTGCGACGGATCTTGAAGGGCGACAGCAGCGAAAATATCCCCATGAGCGCGCCGTAAGGACAGAGGTAGCGGCACCAGAAATGGCGGACAAACAGACTGGCGAACGTGAAGAGAAAGACGCAGACCAGTGTGATGGTGCCGATATTGCGAAAGAAGCCGAGCATTTTAACATCGGCGATCAGGCCGTAGGGCGACATCAGGAACATATAAATGCCTTGTGCCGGCATTGATAAGGCGATGTAGAGAAAAACCTAATAGCAGATATTTCAGGCTGCGCAGTGGAATATCCAGCCATTTTGGAAGAATGAAATGGCGGCCAACTATTTTTTTCCCCAACGCACCTACCCACTCGGAAATCGTGCCGATAGGACACAACCAGGAACAGAACGATTTCTTCAGCAACAGGCTAATAAGAATAAATGCGGCAAGTAATAGCATTGACGCAAGGTGAATAGGAGGGAAGTTACCTGTTTCCCATGTGAACTTAGCGTTCATCAATCCGGCAATTGGCAGCCAGCCTTCAATACCACCCGGTCTCGGCATATAAAGACTTGTGCCGCCGGTTTCAAAGTAGCGTACCCAAAAATAGAAGGTGATGCCGATATAAACGTTGAACGCCAGTAGAATAATTTGTGTTGCTCTGCGCCAGCTCAGAGCATTGCGCCAGTCGTTCCAGAGACGTTTTCCGCCGGTGGTGCCAGGACGGCGTTGCCACCGTTTTCTTGCTTTCTCACTCATTGCTCTCAATTGCCCCCATTTATTTTTTTCACTCGGCGCTTTCAACGCACCGAAGGGATCGTGGGGCAACGTTATCATGCTCTTAGCGGTCAAAAATTGATTTGTGCATTGTAAATGCATGTTTGTGGTTTTTTAACTGACTGATGTAAATAAGGGGAGGGGAATAACGCGGTATTCATTGTATGGGGGATCGTGTGCTGGAAGGAATCCTTTCTAAGAGTAAAGCGTTAGCGATATCAAAAGAATGGGTACAATAATGTACCCATTCTATTAATTGCCAGATGGTATTATCTTTGAGTCTCTATCATACTTCAAACTGCGTGCGTTGGCTGAGGGCAGCTTATAGGAATACCTTGTTGCATTTGCCACAATTCGAATGACTTAAGTTATATGTTATTAAAATCAGAGGTTATCGCTGTTAGTCAATTATCTATTTTTATTATTTTCCTTTAATTACCATCTGGTTGTTAATTTATGACTTTTGCATTATGCCTGAGAGTGTTGTTTTGCCTGCAATTCCTCTTTTCGCATTGTTCTGACAATCTTATAAATCCATTGCAGCGAGACATTATATTTTTTGGCCAGCGCACTGTGATTGCGCCCGTCAAATTCTTCATAGATTTGAAGATCGCGTTGAGAAGCACGCCAGGATATTCCCATTGGGAAATAAACGTTTTGTCCACCCCAGACGGTCATCATATGTTTGGCAACGGCATTGCCGACCAGCTCAGCGGTTTGCGGATCTAACTCTGTGACGTTTTTGACCGTATCGGCCACGTGTTGAGAAAGTTCAACCAGAAGCTCAGGACCTTTACTGCGAAATTGTGGTTCAGTCATAAATCACCTTATTGTTATGCATGTGTGTTGTTACTGACGTGAAAACTGGGTTGTTATCTTTGCAGAGATTGCCCTGCTGCTATGTGTCTATTTAAAACTATAGTTGTTTTCGTGTCAACATCTTTAGTTTTAATTTGAGTTGTTTTTGGTTGTAAAAAGAAATGACAACCTGCGGGGCTGCGTGCAGAAGAGACCAGATGAAGGGCAAAAAAATCCCGCCATAAGGGCGGGAAAGGAACACAGAGACAGGATGAATAACACAACATCAACAAGGGTTGATGAAACAATAGCATGGTGATTGTATAAAACTGTGGCGTGTGGGTAAGGTTATCTGAGCGAGGGTAAACGTTTTTTAGCGGCGCGGCGTTTATCCATAACGCGACGATTGGCGGCAGCAACACAAAGCCGGTGTCCGTATCGGTCCACCGGCTTTAGTGAGAGGAAAAGAGAGACGGCAATGGTGCGGATGCAGCCAGTATCGGGACTATAGCAGCACCGAATACCAGAACACGCGGCCAATAATCTCGACGTCTGATTCGTAAGCTTCTTCGTCAGCTTCGCGATTGAAGCTGTGGATGACGAGAAGGCCGCCAGGTTTGCGATAAAGCTGCTTGATTCGCTTGAGCTTATCGTTACCGCCGCCTTCCTGAGCGATGGCGTAGAGCTTGCCATCAATGATGCGTTTGTTGTTGGTATCAACCGCGACAGTGGTTCCATCAGGAATGATGGGTTCCATGCTGTCGCCCGCTGCCGGGAAACAAAGCACCCCTGAACCGTCCGTATTTGCGCCAACCTTACGCAGCGTAGCTTTAGAAAAACGGAGCTTAAAGCCGTTGTAATCTTCGCTTTGAACGCGTCCGTCGCCGCAGGCAAACTCAATATCCTTTAAAAAGGGCACTTCCACCTCGTCCTCTGATAGTTCTGTCGTGCTGTCCCAAGCTGATACGGTGCCCCATTCTGATTTTGGCGGAATGCTCGATTCCTGGACAGGTCGCGTTACCCCGTCGCTACGCATTGGGTCTTCGCCGTTTGCCAACCATTCAGGGCGAACATGTAGTGCATTGGAAAGCTCAACAATTTTGGTTGTCTGCGACGCTTTCCCCACCTCGATCTTCTGTATGGCGGCCTGAGATACGCCAATCAGGTCGCCAAGCGCTTTTTGGCTAAGCCCCTGTGCGATTCTGGCGGTCTTTAATCGTTCTGCAAGTGTCGTTTTCATCCGTTCAATGTACAACCTAGGTTGTCACTTATCAAGCGGGTATTAATCTTGTTTAAAAAAACCAAAGTTATCTTTCATGGTGGACGCACGAGTTGTTCATTAAAGACAACTTTAAAAACGATTTAAGTTGTTATTTAGGGCTGCAAACCCGTCTGGATAGATGAGATAACGCTGGCATATATAGGCGCGATTGCTCGACTATCAAAAATCCTAATAAGTATTAGGCGGTCATAGTATCATCTTATTCCACCCCTGATTTGCTTTAAACGTGTGTGTCACTTGATCTAAATCACAATCCGACGGCATGCATTTTGCTCTTATGGAAATCCCGCTGTGGGAAATATAACCAATAAATTCGTTTCATTAAGCATGCGCATGACTGCGTGTCGCGGAGGATGTATGTCTGTAATTCGCACGTGTTTAAGTCTGTTTGGTGGTGATACGGTAATCGTTCGGTGTGCAAATACATTTGAAGTGCAAATGAGCAATGGTGAACAGGAAACATTGGCTGAAGAGAATAGTGCTACGCAGGATTCTATTTGTCGTCATGCGGAAGGCGAAGTGTATTTAACGGTACCTTATACCGGGATTTGGGATGTTGTGATCCGAGCAAAAACGACACGCCTGAGCATTCAATAACCTATTTTCCTGCCTGATGATTCCTCGGTTGGTTATATTCTGTTAATAACTTGATAATATGTTGTCGTTATCAATCGTGAAGATTTGAATATACCAACCGTCCCCTCCTTTCTTTTTCTTCCATTGTTCAACGTTGTGAGTGCGTCGGTATCTTTCTATTTCGCTTTTCATCTATCATCTTAATTGATACTTCCACTTGTTATTATTAATGATTCGAAGGGATGATAGAGTCTGGATCTTTTGCCATACTCAACACTCAGCCGCTACGCGTCGTGATTCTAGGCAAGAGAAGGGGCTTTGGTTTGATAACACTGGCCCGCTGTTCTTATCGTGCTCATTGCTGCAACATTTTGGATTTATAGCTAAATTTTTGTCTAATCTGAACATTAAATACGATGGGAGTGGGGGAACCCATGAGTCGTGCCCCAATAAGCAAAGATGAAGACAAACGTCTTGCTGCTCTTCGTGAGTATGGAATTAAGAACGTATTATTTGACCCGAGTTTGAGTAACCTGATTAGTCTGGCCGCTAACATTTTTAGCGTGCCTATCGTTTTGGTGTCGTTGGTGGAGGCTGAACGCCAACTGTTTGCCGCCAGTGTGGGGGTTCCTTTTTGTGAAACGCCTCGCGATATCTCCTTTTGCGCGCATACGATCCTAAAGAAAAAGATCATGGTGGTGCCCGATGCACTCAAGGATGCGCGTTTTAAAAGTAACCCGCTGGTTGTGGGTGTTCCCTACATTCGTTTTATGCCGGTATCCCCTTAATTACGCCGTCCGGGCATGCCATTGGCACCTTGTGCATTATCGATTTAAAACCCAGAGCGACATTCACCAAACGTGATGAGCATAATTTGCAGGATCTGGCTTCATTAGTGATGGACAAGCTGGAAATGCGGCGTTTGGAGCTGGCGCGTAAAGCCAGTCAGGTCCGTTTTGAAAATATTGCCAATACCTCGCCTGATACCATTCTGTGCGTTAATGAGAAGGGGATGATCACCTTCTGGAATACCGCCGCGGAACATATGCTGGAATATACTGACGAGGAAATTATTGGTCGCAGTATTAATACCATCGTGCCCGATGCCTTTGTCGTACAGCTTAATCATCTGGTTGCCGACCGTGATTCGCTGATGAAAGGCGTGACGCTGGAACTGAATGTGCAAGCCAAAAGCGGTAGCCTGGTCCCGGTTGAATTGTCGGTTTCTATGTGGGAAGACAACGACAATATTAGCTATGGCGCAATATTGCGCGACATTACAGAGCGGCGACGCAATGAGGAACGCCTGTTTTTGCTGGCGCATCTGGATCCGTTAACCGGGTTGGCAAATCGCACGCTGCTGACATCCAATCTGGAAACCGCGCTAAAGAATGAACCCGCAGTCTGCATCATGATGGTCGATCTGGACGGATTTAAAGATGTGAATGACAGCCTGGGGCATTCCAGCGGCGATAATATTCTGGTACATGTCGCCAAAAAAATAAAAGCCACGGTTCGCTCCGGTGATGTTGTAGCGCGAATGGGGGGGATGAGTTTGCGCTGTTGTTTCCCGGTCTGAATGATAAAAAGTCGCGGGGAAAATTGCTGAGCAGATTATCCATGAAATTTCGCAGGCGATGATTATTGACGATCATCAAATCAATATTAGCGCCAGCATTGGGGCGGTGCTGTACCCAGAATATGGGCTGACCGTACAGGATCTTTTGACCAGCGCGGATTTAGCACTGTATCAGGCGAAATCTGAAGGCCGAAACTGTTATCGCTTCTTTACGCGTGAGCTGCTTGAAGTTTTTCAGGCCAAGCACGCCTTCCAGCTCGAGTTCGTGCGGGCTTACGAGCAGAATGAATTTGAGATGTTCTACCAGCCACAGGTAAAACTGGCGACAAATGAGATTGTTGGCGCAGAGGCGCTGCTGCGCTGGCGTCACCCGGAAAGAGGATTACTTGGCCCTGCCGCTTTTCTTACTGCACTGGAAAATGGCCCGTGGGCGGAGCGAGTCGGTGATTGGATTGTCGAAACGGCATGCCGGCAGGCGGCGGAATGGTGTCGGGAGAGCGACAGCTATTTTCGCATCAGCATTAATCTTTTCAGCGCACAGTTTCGTACCGGCATGTTGGCGCAAAAAATTATGGATATTCTTGCACGTACAGGATTGCAGCCAAGCTCGCTGGAGCTGGAAATCACGGAAAATATCATCTTGCGTTACGATGAAAACATGCTGCAGCCGTTAAAAGCGCTGCGTGAAGCG
The DNA here is from genome assembly GCA_021907015.1 of Pectobacterium sp. PL152. Classification (GTDB taxonomy): domain Bacteria; phylum Pseudomonadota; class Gammaproteobacteria; order Enterobacterales; family Enterobacteriaceae; genus Pectobacterium. Next base: position 4,797,790 of record CP091064.1, read on the forward strand.
GGAATCGGTATTGCCTTTGACGACTATGGGACAGGCTATGCGTCCCTTAGTATGCTTAAAAACTACCCGGTGACTCGGTTGAAGATCGATCAGACTTTTGTCAGAACGATGTGTGAATCGCCACCGGACGCGGCGATTGTCCGAGCGATCCTGTATCTCGGGAAAAGTTTTGGTCTGGGCGTGATTGCAGAGGGTGTAGAAACATTAGAACAGAGCGAACGACTGCGGGGTAAAGGGTGTGAGGAAGCACAGGGATACCTGTTTGGGCATCCGATGCCTGCGGAGGAGTTTACTCAGCTACTGAAATTGAATAAGCCTATAGACGTGTAAGTTAGTAAATAGACGGATAACGGTTGTGCTATACCCCTCTTTTCCAAAAGCCAGTGTCCGCTGGCTTTCATCCTTTCGCACGGCACACGCGGCTAATAGACTAAAAAGTGGAATCCGGATCACATTTTTTCTATAGTGCAGGCTTGTAAACCTGTACCGGATATCCCGTGCACGAAATATTTGAGATGCTCCTTGCGGTCTTCGACCGCGCCGCGCTGATGCTGATTTGCCTGTTTTTCCTCACCAGAACACGTCAGTTCCGGCAATTACTGCAAAAAGAGCAACACTCGCCGGGAGAGCGCGCGACGGTGACAGCCATCTTTTCACTGTTTGCGCTGTTCGGCACCTATTCCGGTATTAATGTTGAAGGATCGCTCGTCAACGTGCGCGTCATTGCCGTGATGTCTGGCGGTATTCTCTTCGGCCCCTGGGTGGGGATTGCGACCGGTATCATCGCGGGAGTGCACCGCTATCTCATTGATATCGATGGCATCACTTCCGTACCTTGTCTGATTACCAGCATCATCGCCGGTATCACTTCCGGCTACATCAATAAGAAAGTCAAAAAAGAGCAGCAGTGGAGCATCGGGATTCTGGGCGGCATGCTGTGCGAATCGTTAACGATGCTGCTGGTTGTGGCATGGGCGACGCCGATCGAATTAGGGCTGGATATTGTTTCAAAAATTGCGGTGCCGATGATTCTCGGCTCTGTCTGTATTGGCCTGATTGTCTTGCTGGTGCAGAGCGTGGCGAATGAAAAAGAGGTGATTGCTGCCAGACAGGCCAAGCTCGCGCTGGATATCGCACATAAAACACTGCCGTATTTCCGCAATATCAACAGCGATTCGCTGACGGCCATCTGTCGCATTATTCGTACTGAGATTAATGCGGATGCGGTGGCGATAACGAATACGCAGCATATTCAGGCTTATGTGGGGATTGGGGAAGAAAAATATAATATCGGCCACGACATTATCAGCCCAATGACGCAACAGGCGATTCATGATGGGAAAATCATCATTAAAAATAATGATGAACAGCACCTGACGCCAGAAATTCATTCGATGATTGTCATTCCGCTGTGGGAACACGGGCAGGTGACCGGTACGCTGAAAATCTATTATCGTCATGCCCACAAAATTACCTATTCATTACGCGTGATGGCCGTCGGTTTATCACAAATCATGTCAACGCAAATTGAGGTATCCCGCACTGAGCAGCTGCGAGATATGGCAAATAAGGCGGAACTGAGAGCGCTACAAAGTAAGATCAATCCGCACTTTCTTTTTAATGCGCTGAATGCGATTTCTTCATCGATTCGTATTAATCCCGATACCGCGCGCCAACTGGTGATCAATCTGTCGCGTTATTTGCGCTATAACCTCGAGCTTAACGATGATGCGTTGATCGATATAAAAAAAGAGCTGTACCAGATACAGGATTATATCGCGATTGAGCAGGCGCGGTTTGGCGCCAAACTGACGGTGATTTACGACATCGATGACGATCTGGCGTATAAGATCCCCAGTTTATTAATTCAGCCGCTGGTGGAAAACGCGATTGTGCATGGCATTCAGCCTTGCAGAGGAAAAGGAACCGTAGTGCTGTCCGTGAAAGAGCAGGGCGATAGGCTGTTGGTGGCGGTAAAAGACACGGGACACGGTATTAGTCAGGAAACGATGGATCGTGTGGCACGTAATGAGTTACCGGGGAATAGAATCGGCCTGCTAAATGTCCATCACCGCGTTCGCCTGCTCTATGGCGATGGTCTGCATATTCGCCGTCTGGAACCGGGAACCGAGATTTATTTCTACATCCCGCGAGAAGATAAAATACCGTCGGCCTTGCCGGATACCATTCAGGTACCGCCGCCGGGATATTCTGCTGCTGAACAAATAGGAGGCAACCCATGAAAGCCATTATTGTTGAAGATGAGTTCCTCGCGCAGCAAGAGCTGAGTTACCTCATCAAACAGCACAGTAATATTACGATTGAGGCGACATTTGATGACGGGTTGGATGTACTGAAGTACCTGCAACATAACGAGGTCGATGCGATCTTCCTGGATATCAATATTCCCTCGTTGGACGGCGTCTGGCTGGCGCAAAATATCAGCAAATTTGCGCATAAGCCCTACATCATTTTTATTACGGCGTACAAAGAACATGCGGTGGAGGCCTTTGAAGTCGAAGCCTTTGATTACATTCTTAAGCCGTATCATGAATCACGTATCGTCACGATGCTGCGTAAACTGGAAGCAACCTGGCAACAGCGGCAAATGACTCCCGCTGTCGACTCGGGGGCGTCTTCTGGTGCGCCGAGAAGTGCGCAGCACACCATTAACCTGATGAAAGACGAACGCATTATCGTGACGGATATCAACAATATCTATTATGCCGCGGCGCAGGAAAAGGTCACGCTGGTTTATACCCGACGTGAGGAATTCATCATGCCGATGAATATTACGGAGTTTTGTAGTCGTTTGCCGGAAGAGTATTTCTTCCGCTGCCACCGCTCTTACTGTGTCAACCTGACAAAAATCCGTGAAATTGTGCCGTGGTTTAACAACACCTATATCCTGCGATTGAACGATCTGGATTTTGAAGTACCGGTAAGTCGGAGCAAGATAAAGGCGTTCAGGTCATTGATGCGCCTTTAAAGGCATTTCATTCCGCGTTTCAGGCATCTCATTCCCTATTCGATCAACCACTGTCAGCCCGCTTGTATACTGGCTTCAGCCCATAAGCTGACAGTGTTTTGATGGATTTTCTCTTCTCCACATCAGCTTATATTTTTAGCGTACCGAGTGAATCGGACCACTTTTTTGATGTAGGGGAAAACCCATGAATACCAAACCTGTTAACCGGGGATTGATTGTCCTCGGTACCATTATCACCCAAATGGGACTCGGCACGATTTACACCTGGAGTTTGTTCAATCAGCCGCTGGTGGACAAATTTGGCTGGACGCTGAGTTCAGTAGCAACGACGTTTTCCATCACCAGTTTCTGTCTGGCCTTTGCCACGCTATTTGCCGGTAAGTTTCAGGAGCGTATTGGCCTGCGTCGTTTGACCATGGTTGCTGGCATTGCGCTCGGGGCAGGGTTGATGGCGAGTGCGGTGAGCCCGTCGCTGACGCTGATTTATCTACTAATGGGCGTGGTGGTCGGTTTTGCTGACGGTACGGCTTACATCACGACGCTGTCCAACCTGATCAAATGGTTCCCAAATCGCAAAGGGTTAATCGCGGGCATTTCTGTTGGCGCATTTGGTACCGGAAGCCTGCTGTTCAAATACGTAAACAGCTTTTTGATTGCAGAAGTGGGCGTGTCAGAAGCCTTTTTCTACTGGGGATTATCGTGATGGCGATGATTCTGGTCGGTAGTTCACTGCTGAAAGAACCCGCTGCGGTGCCGGTTCAACAGGCTGCGGCTCAGGGACAGACGCGAGATTTTTCGCTGGCTGAAATGTTGGCAACGAAAGAATCGTATTTGCTGTTTATTATCTTCTTCACCGCATGCATGAGCGGCCTGTATTTGATCGGTATTGTAAAAGATATCGGTGTACAAATGGCCGGGATGGATATGGCGATGGCTGCCAATGCCGTGTCGGCGATTGCGATTTTTAATACCGTAGGACGCATTGTCCTTGGCGCGCTTTCTGACAGTGTTGGGCGTATGCGGGTAATCAGCTTTACGCTGTTCATGACGATTCTTGCGGTATCCGTGATGACGTTCCTGCCGCTCAATCCGGTGCTGTTCTTTATCTGTGTCAGCGCGATTGCTTTCTGCTTTGGTGGCAACATCACCGTGTTCCCAGCGATTGTCGGTGACTTCTTTGGCCTGAAAAATCACAGCAAAAACTATGGCGTCATTTATCAGGGATTCGGCATTGGCGCGTTATCTGGCTCATTTATTGCCGCTCAGCTCGGTGGCTTCCAGGCTACATTTATGGCCATCATCATTATGTCAGTCGTTTCGCTGCTGATTACCTTGTGGGTCAAACCACCTAAACACCAACCGGTCAGCACTTCACTACGTGCGGATATGGCACACGCACAAAGTTAATAGCATATCGTGGCGGGCAGACCGTTCTGCTCGCCACAAGATTGTCCTGTCATAGTTCCTCTCTTACTGGCTGAAATATCGCGATACAGTTCACCACTTCCCCAGTCATCTCCATGTCACAGGTATATCCTAGCGTCGTTATCAGCGCCGTGTTTTCCTAAAACACCTTTTCCAGCACGACACTTTCCTAAAAGCAGAAATTTTTCCTAAAAACAAAGAGTACCGGAGAAAACATCATGACGATTCGGTTTAGGTTCACGTCTGTTTTTCTGATGCTGTTAAATATGATCTTGCTCGTCCCGCTGTCTGCCAGGGCGGCCGTTGAACTGACGTTTTGGCATGGCATGGACAGCAACCTGAATACGGAATTGATACGGTTGGTCAACCGGTTTAACGAATCCCAGACGGCGTACCATGTTGAACCCATCTATAAGGGCAGCTATGAACAGACGCTGGCTGCCGGTATTGCCGCGTATCGCACCGGTAACGCACCGGATATTTTGCAGGTTTATGATGTCGGTACGCCGAATATGATACACAGCGGGGCGATTATCCCGGTGTTCGACCTATTCAAACAGGTGGGTATCGATAATGACGAAAAAGCCTTTCTACCCGCGGTGGCGCTGTTTTACAGCGACAGCCAGACCGGGCATCTGATTTCCCAACCGTTTAACAGCTCAACCCCCGTTCTCTATTACAACAAAGATGCGTTTATTAAGGCGGGGCTCGATCCTGATAAGCCTCCGCGAACCTGGAATGAGCTGGCGTACGATGCGGCGCGGCTGCGTCAGAGTGGGATGACGTGCGGCTATACGAACGCAGGACAGCAGGGGTGGATATTGCTGGAAGCGTTTAGTGTGTGGAACGGGCTGCCGATCGCAACGAAAAACAATGGGTTCGACGGTATTGATGCGCATCTGTTGGTAAACGGTCCGTTGCAGGTCGCACACATCACCCAGCTTGCGGAGATGATGAAAAAGAACGAATTCAGCTATTTTGGCCGCAATGATGAAGGCACCGCCCGCTTTTATAACGGCGACTGCGGCATATTAACTACCTCATCGGGCGGGCTACGCAAGATCCAGAATTATGCCAAATTTCACTACGGTGTAGGCATGCTGCCTTACAGCGAAGACATTAAAGGCGCGCCGCAGAATACGTTTATCGGAGGGGCAAGCCTCTGGGTCATGAAAGGGAAAGCGGCCTCGCATTATCAAGGCATTGCAGAATTCCTGCATTTCCTGACGCTGCCGGAGAATGCCGCTGAATGGCATCAGATGACGGGCTATCTGCCGGTGACACAACCCGCTTACGAACTCACGCGCGAGCAGGGGTTTTATGCCAGATACCCCGGCAGCGATGTTGCTATGAAACAGCTCACCAATAAACCGCCGCTGCCTTATACGCGCGGGTTCCGCTTGGGCAATATGCCGCAAATTCGCACCATCATGGATGAAGAGCTGGAGAAGGTCTGGGCAGAGCAGGAAACGCCACAGCAGGCGCTGGACAATGTGGTTTCGCGGGGCGATCTCCTGTTGCAGCATTTCGCACAGTCGGTTTCCCGTCATTCGTGATATTTCCCGTTTATTTGGAGTCTTTGACTGATGACAAAGCACAATAAAGGTATGACTCAGGACGTGATCGCAGCGCAAAACGCGACGGTTCTGGCAGTGGCACATCGCGGTGTTTGGACATCGGCACCGGAAAATTCGCTGGCGGCGCTGCGCGAGGCGATTCGTCTGGGCATCGATATCGTGGAGATTGATGCGCAATTGACAGCAGATAGCCACGTTGTTGTGATTCATGATGATACGCTCGATCGCACGAGCGATATGCGCGGTCGTGTTAGCCAAATGATGCTGGCGGATGTTCGTCAGGCACGTTTGCGCGGGAGCGACGGCAGTTCGGCATGGCCATTGAGTGACGAAAAGGTGCCGCTGCTGTATGAAATCCTCGAAGAGGCGCGAGGACGGGTTGTCATCAACGTGGATGTTAAACATGAGCACGAATTTGGTGTGATCGCCCGTGATATTCGCGATAAAGGCCTGAGTGCGGGTGTGATCATGAAAAGTCCGGTTGATCTTGCTTCTGCCCATTTTCCTATTGTATCGCCGTCGCAGGATACCCAGATACCCTATATGCCGATGATCCACCTCAAGCGGGAGAAACTGCCGACATTTTGCGGCAGATTGATGACATTGGCATCGCTATTGTGGAAGCCAACTTTGATCATATTGAGGCGGTGACCGAAGCGTATGCCGAGTTTCAACGGCTTGGGGTACGGATTTGGGTGAACACGCTGGATTGCTCGCATTCTCTCGACTATAGCGACACGCGCGCCTTAGCGGATCCTGACGCCGTATGGGGGCATTAATTCGTGCGGGGGTGGGGGCGATTCAGGTCGATCACGCCGACGCGTTTATCGATTTTCGATCAACACGGTCACGTTGATACATCAGGATTAGCATCAGGCAGGACGCCGCTTTCCTTTTGAAAAATGTAAAGTTATGTGGATTTAGTAACTGAAAAGTTAAGAATGCTTGAAAATGCCACGGCAACCCATACGATGTAGGTGTTGCAAACTTTATCTTTCTGCGAGAGGAAATCAGACCTTTATGATGCGTATTGCGCTTTTCCTGATCACCAACCTGGCGGTGATGTTGGTTTTCGGGCTGGTACTCAGCCTGACGGGAATTCAGTCCAGCAGTGTCCAGGGCTTAATGATTATGGCTGGGCTGTTTGGCTTTGGCGGTGCGTTTGTTTCACTGCTGATGTCTAAATGGATGGCGTTACGGTCCGTTGGCGGTGAAGTCATTGAACAACCACGTAACGAAACGGAACGCTGGCTGATGGAAACCGTTCGTACTCAGTCACAGCAAGCGGGGATCGCGATGCCGCAGGTGGCAATCTACCATGCGCCGGACATCAATGCGTTTGCGACGGGAGCCCGTCGTGATGCGTCGCTGGTGGCAGTCAGTACCGGTTTGTTGCAAAACATGAGCCGTGACGAAGCTGAAGCCGTTATCGCGCATGAAATCAGCCACATCGCGAATGGCGACATGGTGACCATGACGTTGGTTCAGGGGATAGTGAATACTTTCGTTATCTTCGTTTCTCGTCTGATCGCTCAGGTCGTTTCCGGTTTCCTGTCCGGCAACCGTGATGAAGGGGAGAGCAGTAACGGTAACCCGCTGGTTTATTTTGCTGTCGCGACCGTGCTGGAACTGGTGTTTGGTATTCTTGCCAGCATTATCACCATGTGGTTCTCGCGCTACCGTGAATTCCATGCGGATGCGGGTTCCGCCAAGCTGGTGGGGCGTGAGAAAATGATCGCTGCACTGCAGCGCCTGAAGACCAGTTATGAACCGCAAGAGGAAAGCAGCATGATGGCTTTCTGCATTAACGGAAAATCGAAATCCTTCAGCGAACTGTTTATGTCTCACCCGCCGTTGGATAAGCGTATTGAAGCGCTGCGCTCCGGCGATTACCTGAAGTAATTCACGCTATTTTCTTCCCAAAGGCCCGCTCGGGCCTTTGTTATTTCTGCGTTTATTGATCCAGCAAACCTACGTTTTCTCCGTTCGTGTGTTTTCATTAGATCTGAAACAGGTGGTGAAAACATGAAGAATGTTTTATAAAATAAAACCACGATCACGGAAAAATGAAACATTGTTTCTATAATGCCGATATAACAGGCGTCTCGCGTGAGATTGGTGGCCTGATTTTTGAACAACCGGTGTCGGGGTAACCCGTTTGTCTGGCGATCGGAATGTCAGGTTATCGAAGAGTATGCGCGTGTGGCGTCAGATTCTTCATGATAAGTTCTAAGGATTTACGGATGGCCAAAGGTAACAAGATCCCCCTAACGTTTCATACCTACCAGGATTCAGCAACCGGCACCGAAGTTGTGCGCTTAACCCCGCCCGATGTTATCTGCCATCGCAACTATTTCTACCAGAAGTGTTTCTTCAATGACGGCAGCAAGCTGCTGTTTGGCGCTGCGTTTGATGGCCCGTGGAACTACTATCTGCTGGATTTAAAAGAGCAGAGCGCCACGCAGTTGACGGAAGGCAAAGGCGACAACACCTTCGGCGGCTTCCTGTCCCCGAATGACGATGCGCTGTATTACGTTAAAAATACCCGTAATCTGATGCGTGTCGATCTGGAGACTCTGGAAGAGAAAACGATTTATCAGGTGCCTGACGACTGGGTTGGCTACGGTACTTGGGTTGCTAACTCCGATTGCACCAAAATGGTCGGTATTGAGATCAAAAAAGAAGACTGGAAACCACTGACCGATTGGAAAAAATTCCAGGAATTCTACTTCACTAATCCTTGCTGTCGCCTGATTCGTGTCGATTTGGTCACGGGCGAAGCACAGACGATCCTTCAGGAAAACCAGTGGCTGGGTCACCCAATCTACCGTCCAGGTGATGACAACACGGTTGCTTTCTGCCATGAAGGCCCGCATGACCTGGTTGATGCCCGTATGTGGTTCATCAACGAAGATGGTACCAACATGCGTAAAGTGAAAGAGCATGCTGAAGGCGAAAGCTGCACCCACGAATTCTGGGTACCCGATGGTTCAGCGATGATTTATGTCTCTTACCTTAAAGATGATAGCAATCGCTATATCCGCAGCATCGATCCGGTTACGCTGGAAGATCGTCAACTGCGCGTAATGCCGCCGTGTTCTCACCTGATGAGTAACTATGATGGCACGCTGTTGGTCGGTGATGGTTCCGATGCGCCAGTCGACGTGCAGGACGATGGTGGCTATAAAATCGAGAACGATCCGTTCCTGTACGTTTTCAACCTGAAAACCGGCAAAGAACACCGTATTGCACAGCACAATACATCCTGGGAAGTGTTAGAAGGGGACCGTCAGGTGACTCACCCGCATCCTTCTTTCACGCCGGATAATAAACAAGTCCTGTTTACTTCTGACGTAGATGGTAAACCTGCGCTGTATCTGGCGAAGGTTCCTGATTCAGTCTGGAACTAATAATACTAATAAATCCGCGTCACATTTTATGGCGCGGATTATTTTAAAATATTTACTTACATATTATTTTATTAAGTCTCTGACGCGGTTATTTCTCAAACTTAACTTGATTATCGTTATTGCTCCATTGCCATAATCAAAGCGTTCCCTTTATACTAAAACCATTGTTCTATTTTTTTTAAAACAAAAAAACCTGAGTAGGGTAACCACAAAAATGGCTATTGCAGATTTAGATAAACAACCCGATTCCGTGTCGTCCGTTTTAAAGGTTTTTGGTATTTTGCAGGCATTAGGTGAAGAGAGAGAAATTGGTATTACCGAGCTTTCTCAGCGAGTCATGATGTCCAAGAGTACCGTTTACCGCTTCTTGCAGACGATGAAATCCCTGGGCTATGTCGCGCAGGAAGGTGAATCAGAGAAATATTCGCTAACGCTCAAGTTGTTTGAACTTGGAGCAAAAGCATTGCAGAACGTCGATTTAATCCGCAGTGCGGATATACAGATGCGAGAGTTGTCTGCTCTAACGCGGGAAACGATCCACCTTGGCGCGTTGGATGAAGACGGCATCGTTTATATCCACAAGATTGATTCGATGTATAACCTGCGTATGTATTCGCGCATTGGTCGTCGTAATCCGCTGCACAGTACCGCAATCGGTAAAGTGCTGCTGGCATGGCGCGATCGTGGCGAAGTGGAAGAAATTCTGTCGACTGTTGAATTCACCCGCAGTACGCCACACACGCTGTGTACTGCTGAAGATCTTCTCAACCAATTAGACGTTGTCCGCGAACAAGGCTACGGAGAAGATAACGAAGAACAGGAAGAAGGGCTGCGTTGTATCGCTGTGCCAGTATTCGATCGTTTTGGCGTGGTGATTGCTGGCCTCAGTATTTCTTTCCCGACGATTCGTTTTTCAGAAGAAAACAAACACGAATATGTGGCTACGCTGCATACTGCCGCCAGAAATATCTCTGAGCAAATGGGCTACCACGATTACCCGTTCTGATATTCTCTATCGATACCTGAGCCTGTCCTTACCGACAGGCTTTTTTATGGTGTGTCATCTCTGGCCGTCGCAAGCAACGTTGAAAAACGCTCTCCACGTTTTTATTTTTGCACCAATACGATAGCGCTGCGTATCGATACGATATGGGGAACGGATAGAGTTGGGTATCGAACTTGGCTACGTCACGGTGTTAAGATAGCCCACAGGTCCTGTCATAAGTGGTTATAAGTGGAGTCGTTGTGAACATATTAGAAGTGGTTTTTGTCTTGCTGGTTGTGCTGCTGGCCGCGCTGATCTGGTTTTTTGTTAATCGGGCGAGCGTCAGAGCGAATGAGCAAGTGAAATTGCTGCAAGAGATCGTAGAGCAGCAACGCCAGCAGTTAGCGTTATTGAAAAAATTGCTGCCCCAGAATGCAGAGAAAAGTGAGCCTGAAGCGCTTACTGCCGATTTCGAGCGTGATGACGTGGAATTAACGTTTAAAAGTGTCATTCCTGAACGTTAATGTCGCCATCACTGTGTCGCGTTTAACCCCTATCTCTTTGCCTGTTTGCGTCATCCTTCCTACTGATGACGTGAGCAGGCATTGTTATAAAAATGAAGAAGGCTTTACAGGAAGCACAAAAATAACATGGCAAATGCGCAAAACAACATAGCAAACGATCAACAGGAACTGGTTTTAAAACGAGGGTTAAAAAACCGGCATATTCAACTGATAGCGCTGGGCGGCGCGATTGGTACCGGATTGTTTTTAGGGATATCGCAGACTATCCAAATGGCCGGGCCGTCCGTTTTATTGGGCTACGCTATTGCCGGAATGATTGCATTTCTGATCATGCGACAGTTGGGTGAGATGGTGGTGGAAGAGCCCGTAGCAGGTTCGTTCAGCCATTTTGCCTATAAGTACTGGGGCGACTTTGCGGGCTTTCTGGCCGGTTGGAACTACTGGGCGATGTTTATTCTGGTAGGAATGGCTGAGCTGACGGCCGTGGGGATTTATATCCAATACTGGTGGCCCGAGACGCCAACCTGGCTGTCCGCCGCGATATTCTTCGTACTGATTAACCTGATCAATCTGGTGAATGTGCGGATGTTCGGGGAAACGGAATTCTGGTTCGCCATTATCAAAGTGCTGGCCATCGTCGGGATGATTGTTTTCGGTAGCTGGCTGTTGCTGAGTGGCAATGGCGGCGAAACGGCCACGGTGCGTAACTTATGGATTCATGGCGGATTCATGCCGAATGGCGCAAGTGGATTGATCATGGCGATGGCCGTGATTATGTTTTCATTCGGCGGACTGGAATTGGTGGGGATCACGGCTGCAGAAGCTGCCGATCCGAAACGTTCTATTCCTCAGGCGACCAATCAGGTGGTCTATCGCATCCTGATTTTCTATATCGGTGCGCTGTCTATTTTGTTGTCGCTTTATCCGTGGGGAAATGTCGTTGATGGCGGTAGTCCGTTTGTTCTTATCTTCCATGCGCTGAATAGCAATATGGTGGCAAACGTACTTAACATCGTGGTACTCACGGCGGCGTTATCGGTTTACAACAGTGGCGTGTACTGCAATAGCCGGATGCTGTACGGTTTGGCAAAGCAGGGGAATGCGCCGAAGTCTCTCGCGAAGGTCAACGCGCGCGGTGTCCCCGTTCGCTCTATCGCGCTATCAGCACTAGCGACATCGTTCGGTGTCGCGATCAACTACCTGATGCCAGGCAAAGCCTTTGAGCTGTTGATGGCGCTGGTGGTGTCGACGCTGGTGATTAACTGGATCATGATTTGTTTTGCACATCTGCGTTTCCGTCAGGCGATGATTGAGAAGGGGATTGTTCCTGCATTCAAAGCCTTCTGGTATCCGTGGGGCAATTATGTGTGTCTGGCGTTTTTGGCGGGGATTTTAGTGATTATGCTGTTGTCGCCGGGGATTCGCATTTCGGTCATTTTAATTCCGTTCTGGATTGCTGTTATTTGGCTCGGTTTCCGATTCTCCCGCAAAATAACGCGGCGCTGAAGTCGGCGCAAACGCAGTAAACACTTCCGTGGCCTGTTCATCATGCGGTAACGGTGTGCAGGCTACCCATCCGGCTTTAATACACCACTTATAAGGTGTATTATTGTCCCCGACGTTATCCATGTCACGCTAGTGCACGCCTTTAGTCGTGTGCATCATGTGTATATATTTCACAGAGTACAGAGAAATAGCATGGTCAACACTTTTGATTTTCAATTGATAGACGATTTTTTGCATGTGAGCTTTCGTGTGGCTCACCACTGTAAATAAGGGAATTATAATGCCAGTTATCACCCTTCCTGATGGAAGTCAGCGTCATTACGACCACGCCGTTTCTCCCCTGGATGTTGCACTTGATATCGGTCCCGGTCTGGCAAAAGCCTGTATCGCCGGACGCGTCAATGGCGAGCTGGTTGACGCCAGCGATAAGATTGATACCGATGCGCAGTTAGCCATCATCACCGCCAAAGATGAAACGGGTCTGGAAATCATTCGCCACTCTTGTGCGCACTTATTGGGCCATGCGATCAAGCAACTGTGGCCAGATACCAAAATGGCGATTGGTCCGGTTATCGATAACGGTTTTTACTATGACGTAGATATCGACCGTACCCTGACTCAGGAAGATATTGAGCTGCTCGAAAAGCGTATGCACGAGCTTGCTGACACCGACTATGACGTCGTTAAGAAGAAAGTCAGCTGGCAGGAAGCGCGCGATGCGTTTGCTGCGCGCGGTGAGACCTACAAAATGGCGATTCTGGATGAGAACATCAGTCGCGATGATCGTCCGGGTCTGTATCACCATGAAGAATACATCGATATGTGCCGCGGTCCGCACGTACCGAATATGCGTTTCTGCCACCATTTCAAATTGCAGAAAACGTCGGGCGCTTACTGGCGTGGCGACAGCAAAAACAAAATGCTGCAACGTATCTACGGCACGGCATGGGCGGACAAAAAGCAGTTGGCTTCTTACCTGCAACGTCTGGAAGAAGCGGCTAAGCGCGACCATCGCAAGATCGGCAAACAGCTGGACCTGTATCACATGCAGGAAGAAGCGCCGGGTATGGTGTTCTGGCACAACGACGGTTGGACAATCTTCCGCGAGCTGGAAGCGTTTGTGCGCATGAAACTGAAGTCGTACCAGTATCAGGAAGTAAAAGGTCCATTTATGATGGATCGCGTGATGTGGAAAAAAACCGGTCACTGGGAAAACTACAAAGAAGCGATGTTCACGACCTCATCAGAAAACCGTGAATACTGCATCAAGCCGATGAACTGCCCTGGTCACGTACAGATTTTCAATCAGGGCTTGAAATCATACCGCGATCTGCCGCTACGTATGGCTGAGTTCGGTAGCTGTCACCGTAATGAACCATCAGGCTCTCTGCATGGCTTGATGCGTGTGCGTGGCTTTACTCAGGACGATGCGCACATCTTCTGTACGGAAGAACAGGTTCGTGATGAAGTGAACAGCTGCATCAAGATGGTGTATGACATGTACAGCACCTTCGGTTTTGAAAAAATCGTGGTGAAACTGTCTACACGTCCTGAAAAGCGTATCGGTAGCGATGAAATGTGGGATCGCGCTGAAGCCGATTTGGCCGCAGCGTTGACTGAAAATAACATCGAATTTGACTATCAGCCGGGTGAAGGGGCGTTCTACGGCCCAAAAATTGAATTTACCCTGCATGACTGTTTGGATCGAGCGTGGCAGTGTGGTACGGTGCAACTCGACTTTTCATTACCGGGTCGCCTGAATGCGTCTTACGTTGGCGAAAGCAACGAACGTCAGGTGCCGGTTATGATTCACCGGGCTATTTTGGGATCAATGGAGCGTTTCATCGGTATTCTGACCGAAGAATTCGCCGGTTTCTTCCCAACCTGGTTAGCTCCGGTTCAAGTGGTGATTATGAATATCACCGATACCCAGTCTGATTATGTCAACGAATTGACCCGAAAACTGCAAGAAGCGGGCATTCGCGTAAAAGCAGACTTGAGAAATGAGAAGATAGGCTTTAAAATCCGCGAGCACACTTTACGGCGGGTTCCCTATATGCTGGTTTGTGGCGACAAAGAAGTTGAGGCAGGAAAAGTTGCTGTCCGTACTCGTCGCGGTAAAGACCTGGGGAGCCTGGATGTCAGTGAAGTCATCAGTAAGCTGCAGCAAGAGATTCGCAGCCGTAGTCTTCATCAATTGGAGGAATAAGGTATTAAAGGCGGAAAACGAGTTCAACCGGCGCGTCCTAATCGCATCAACAGAGAAATTCGCGCACATGAGGTACGCCTGACAGGCGTCGAAGGCGAACAGCTTGGCATTGTCAGTCTGAATGAAGCATTAGAAAAAGCCGAGGAAGCAGGTGTTGATTTAGTTGAAATCAGTCCGAACGCCGAGCCGCCGGTTTGCCGAATCATGGATTACGGCAAGTTCCTCTATGAGAAGAGTAAGGCCACAAAGGAACAGAAGAAGAAGCAAAAAGTTATTCAGGTCAAGGAAATCAAATTCCGACCTGGTACCGATGATGGCGACTATCAGGTCAAACTACGCAACCTGATTCGCTTTCTGGAAGATGGTGACAAAGCCAAAATCACACTGCGTTTCCGCGGTCGTGAAATGGCGCACCAACAGATTGGTATCGAAGTGCTTAACCGCGTTCGTGACGATCTGAGTGAACTGGCTGTCGTCGAATCCTTCCCAACGAAGATCGAAGGCCGTCAGATGATCATGGTGCTAGCACCGAAGAAGAAACAGTAAGGCACTCAAGTAACAGAACCGCGCGGCTTTTCTTGCGTTAAGCAATAAATTTGTGCGGTTTTGTTCGCCTTATCTGATTCGTTTTATTAACAATGCGAAGTGGAAATAAAAATGCCAAAGATTAAAACAGTACGTGGCGCCGCTAAACGCTTCAAAAAAACCGCCAGCGGTGGTTTCAAGCGTAAGCATGCTAACCTGCGTCATATTCTGACCAAAAAGTCAACTAAGCGTAAACGTCACCTGCGTCCAAAAGGTCTGGTCTCCAAAGGGGATCTGGGTCTGGTTGTCGCATGTCTGCCGTACGCATAAGTAACCTTTTTTTAATTCAGAATAAGACTTTAGGAGAGAGCATATGGCTCGCGTAAAACGTGGTGTAGTTGCCCGTGCACGTCACAAGAAAATATTGAAACAAGCGAAAGGTTACTACGGTGCCCGTTCGCGCGTTTATCGTGTTGCCTTCCAGGCAGTAATCAAAGCTGGTCAGTACGCTTACCGCGACCGTCGTCAACGTAAACGTCAATTCCGTCAGCTGTGGATTGCACGTATCAATGCAGCAGCCCGTCAAAACGGCTTGTCTTACAGCAAATTCATCAACGGCCTGAAAAAAGCCTCTGTTGAAATTGACCGTAAGATTCTGGCTGATATCGCAGTATTCGACAAATTAGCGTTCAGCGCTCTGGTCGAAAAAGCGAAAGCAGCACTGGCGTAAGTCAGTTGAGAGAGGGAGCTTTAGCTCCCTCTTTTCGTCAGGCATCACAGATTTTTATTGTTCTCGACCCTTTTTTATTCACAAGGCTTCTTGTGATTCTCAAGACAAGGTAACGCAAGTATGAATGCTGCTATTTTCCGTTTCTTTTTTTACTTTAGCGCCTGAACTCAGGGGGCTTTGCGCGTAAGAAAAGAAACGAAAAGTAGCGCTTAAGCCTCCCTAAGGGAGGCTTTTTTGTTTACGACAATCGGTTTTTGCTATTGTTTTTAGTAATATTTATCGCTTTAGTAAAACGACATTCTTCAATCATGACCGTTGGCCACATAGGCAGAAAAAGAGGAACACAATGCCACATCTCGCAGAGCTGGTTGCTAAAGCCAGAACAGCTATAGAAGAGGCCCAGGATGTTGCCGCACTGGAAAATGTGCGTGTCGAATATCTGGGTAAAAAAGGTCACTTAACCCTTCAGATGACCTCGCTGCGCGAGTTGCCGGCTGAAGAGCGCCCTGCTGCGGGTGCCGTTATTAACCAGGCTAAGCAAGACGTTCAGGACGCGTTGAATGCCCGTAAGCAGATGCTGGAGTCCGCTGAGTTAAATGCGCGTCTGGCGCAAGAAACCATCGATGTATCCCTGCCGGGCCGCACTATTGAGAACGGCGGTCTGCATCCGGTGACGCGCACCATCGATCGCATTGAAACCTTTTTCGGTGAGCTGGGTTTTTCAGTCGTAACCGGGCCTGAAATCGAAGACGACTATCACAACTTTGATGCGCTGAATATTCCAGGACATCACCCTGCGCGTGCGGACCATGACACGTTCTGGTTCGATGCGACACGCCTGCTGCGTACGCAGACGTCTGGCGTTCAGATTCGTACGATGGAAAAGCAGCAACCGCCGATTCGTATCATTGCGCCGGGTCGCGTTTATCGTAACGATTACGATCAGACTCACACGCCAATGTTCCATCAGATGGAAGGGTTGATCGTCGATAAAGACATCAGCTTCACCAACCTGAAAGGTACGCTGCATGATTTCCTGC
Organism: Pectobacterium sp. PL152; assembly: GCA_021907015.1. Lineage (GTDB taxonomy): Bacteria > Pseudomonadota > Gammaproteobacteria > Enterobacterales > Enterobacteriaceae > Pectobacterium. The sequence goes on from CP091064.1 coordinate 4,814,710, forward strand.
GTAATTTCTTTGAGGAAGATTTGCAGGTTCGCTTCCGTCCGTCTTATTTCCCGTTTACCGAGCCGTCCGCTGAAGTGGATGTGATGGGTAAAAACGGTAAATGGCTGGAAGTCCTGGGTTGCGGCATGGTGCACCCGAATGTCCTGCGTAATGTCGGTATCGATCCAGAAGTTTATTCCGGTTTCGCATTCGGTATGGGTATGGAGCGTCTGACGATGCTGCGCTATGGCGTGACCGATCTGCGTGCATTCTTCGAAAACGATCTGCGTTTCCTCAAACAGTTTAAGTAAGGCGGGTATACATCATGAAATTCAGTGAACTCTGGTTACGCGAGTGGGTAAACCCGGCGGTTGATAGTGAAACGCTATCCGAACAAATCACAATGGCAGGGCTGGAAGTGGATGGCGTTGAGCCGGTTGCTGGCGCATTCCACGGTGTGGTTGTCGGTGAAGTGGTTGAATGTGGGCAACACCCGAACGCAGACAAACTGCGTGTAACAAAAGTGAATGTAGGCGGCGATCGCCTGCTGGATATCGTGTGCGGCGCACCGAACTGTCGTCAGGGCCTGAAAGTGGCGGTAGCGACGGTAGGTGCCGTGTTGCCGGGCGATTTCAAAATTAAAGCGGCCAAACTGCGTGGCGAGCCGTCTGAAGGCATGCTGTGCTCATTTTCCGAATTGGGGATTTCCGACGATCACGATGGCATTATCGAACTGCCAGCCGATGCGCCGATTGGCACGGATATTCGTGACTATCTGAAACTGGATGACAATGCGATTGAAATCAGCGTGACGCCAAATCGTGCTGATTGCCTCGGTATCATCGGCGTGGCGCGTGACGTGGCCGTGTTGAACCAGTTGGCGTTGAATGCACCGGCTATTGAGCCTGTTGCTGCAACCATTCAGGATACGTTCCCGATTCAGGTTGATGCGCCGCAGGCATGCCCGCGTTACTTAGGCCGTGTGGTGAAAGGCATCAACGTTAAGGCGGCAACGCCGCTGTGGATGCGTGAAAAACTGCGCCGCTGTGGTATTCGCTCTATCGACCCGGTGGTGGACGTGACGAACTATGTCCTGCTGGAACTCGGACAGCCGATGCATGCATTCGATCTCGACCGCCTCAATGGTGGCATCATCGTGCGTATGGCGAAAGAGGGTGAAGCACTGACGCTGCTGGATGGCAACGAAGCGAAGCTGAATGCGGATACGCTAGTGATCGCTGACCAGCAGCATGCGCTGGCGATGGGCGGTATCTTTGGCGGCGAGCATTCTGGCGTCAATGACGCTACGCAAAACGTTCTGCTGGAATGTGCCTATTTTAATCCGCTGTCGATTACTGGACGCGCACGTCGTCACGGTTTGCACACCGATGCTTCCCACCGCTACGAGCGTGGCGTTGATCCGGCATTGCAGCACAACGCTATTGAGCGCGCGACTCGCCTGCTGATCGATATCTGTGGCGGTGAAGCAGGCCCGGTTGTTGATGTTACCAGCACGGCAGACCTGCCGACGCGTGCAACGATTACGCTGCGCCGTGAGAAGCTGGATCGTCTGATTGGACATGTGATTGCCGATGAGCAGGTTAGCGATATCCTGCAACGTCTGGGCTGTAACGTCGTGAAGACCGATGCAGGCTGGCAGGCGACGGCACCAAGCTGGCGTTTCGACATGGAAATTGAAGAAGATCTGGTCGAAGAAGTCGCGCGTATTTACGGCTACAACAATATTCCGAATATTCCGACTCAAGCGCCGTTGATCATGACCTCGCATCGCGAAGCGTCACTGTCATTGAAGCGTGTGAAGACATTATTAGTCGATCACGGCTATCAGGAAGCAATTACTTACAGTTTTGTTGACCCGAAAATTCAGGGATTAATCCACCCTAATGAAGCGTCGTTGAGCCTGCCGAGCCCGATTTCCGCGGAAATGTCGGTGATGCGTTTGTCGCTGTGGAGCGGCTTGCTGAGCGCGGCGGTGTATAACCAAAACCGTCAACAAAGCCGCCTTCGCCTGTTTGAAAGCGGGCTGCGTTTTGTACCGGACAGCAGTGCTGACCTGGGCATTCGTCAGGATCTGATGCTGGCGGGAGTGATTACCGGTACGCGCTATGAAGAGCATTGGGATCTGGCGCGTCAGGCTGTTGACTTCTATGATTTAAAAGGCGATTTAGAAGCTGTACTGGCATTGACGGGCAAGCTGTCTGAAATCGAATTCAAGGCCGAAAATAATCCGGCATTGCATCCGGGACAAAGTGCTGCTATTTATCTGGGCGAAGAACGTATTGGATTTATTGGCGTTATTCACCCAGAACTGGAGCGCAAGTTGGATCTCAACGGGCGCACCGTGGTGTTTGAACTGTTGTGGGATAAGGTCGCAGACCGCGTATTACCTGAGGCGAACGAGGTTTCCCGCTTCCCGGCGAACCGTCGTGATATTGCCGTTGTGGTCGCTGAAAATGTCCCCGCTGGAGATATTTTGGCCGAGTGTAAGAAAGTTGGCGCAAATCAGTTAGTTGGCGTAAACTTATTCGACGTGTACCGAGGGAAGGGCGTAGCGGAAGGTTATAAGAGTCTGGCTATCAGTCTGACCCTGCAAGATACCACGCGTACACTGGCAGAAGAGGAAATTGCTGCTACCGTTGCAGAATGCGTAGCAGCATTAAAACAGCGATTCCAAGCATCCTTGAGGGATTGAACCTATGGCGCTTACTAAAGCTGAAATGTCAGAATACCTGTTTGAGAAGCTCGGGCTGAGCAAACGGGATGCCAAAGAGCTAGTCGAGCTGTTTTTTGAAGAAGTTCGTCGCGCTTTGGAAAATGGCGAGCAGGTCAAGTTGTCAGGTTTTGGCAATTTTGATTTGCGAGACAAGAACCAACGTCCGGGACGTAACCCAAAAACTGGCGAAGATATTCCGATTACGGCGCGCCGTGTGGTCACGTTCCGTCCGGGGCAAAAGCTAAAAAGCAGGGTAGAGAACGCCTCTCCCAAAGAGTAACAGTGTCACCCAAAAGGCCGCGCAAGCGGCCTTTTCCTATTTGATTCGTCTTCACCTTACCTATTTCTACACCGGATCGGTATCCGCCGGGGCAGTTTTCTGCGCGGCTAAACGGATTGCCCGCTCGGCTGACGTTTTGATGTGGCTTCTTTTTCGGATAATCCGGCACTGGCCGATGATCGTCAATCAAGTGGCGTATTGCCAGAATCGGGTGACGTAACAGCATCCGCGGCCCTGACCAGCGCATAATTGCTTTTATCGCTTCGCGTCTGGCGGGTTGATAGCAGTGGATAGGGCAATGCTTACATGCGGGTTTATCTTCACCGAAATGACAGCGCTCCAGGCGCTTGATGGCGTAGTTGAATAAGTCTTTATACTGCGCGCTATCGTCGGTTTCAGGGTGGTGTTTTTCATACAATTCGATCATCAACCCGACGGTACGGATCTCCCGCTGTCGGTATTTTCCCAGGGTTTTCTCGCCATGTGCGTCATGTCCTGATGAAATCATAATAGGTGTATTTTAAATGCAATTTATTGCAAGGGGAACGACTGAAGTCACATCTATGTGGAAAAAGGCTGAGAGAAAAAGGCGAGGGGAATCCTCGCCGAGGGAAGAGGTAATCAGGCCTGACCGAACTGTGCCTGATGTAACCGGGCATAGATGCCGCTTTGTTCCAGCAGTACCTGATGGCTGCCTTGCTCAATGATGCTGCCGTTATCCACTACCACAATGCGTCCGGCATTCTGTATGGTGGCTAGCCTGTGGGCGATGACCAACGTGGTACGCCCTGCGGAAAGTTCGCTGAGCGACTGCTGTATTGCCTGCTCCGTTGCCGTATCCAGCGCGGATGTGGCTTCATCAAGAATCAGGATCGGTGGGTTTTTCAGGAAGATGCGTGCGATCGATAAACGTTGTTTCTGCCCGCCCGACAACTTAACGCCGCGCTCACCAACCACAGTATCCAGCCCATCGGGCAGATTCTCGATCAGTTCATCTAACCGTGCGCGCCGTGCGGCTTCCATGATTTCGTCATCGCTGGCATCAAGTTTGCCGTAGGCGATATTTTCCCGAATGGTACCGCCGAACAGGAAGACATCCTGCTGCACGATGCCGATTTGGCTGCGCAGCGACGCCTGCGTCATCTGACGGATATCCATGCCGTCAATGGTGATGGCTCCGCTGGTTAAATCGTAGAAGCGGGGAAGCAGAGAGCAAAGCGTGGTTTTGCCTGCGCCGGACGGACCGACAAATGCCACGGTTTCTCCGGCGCGAATCGACAGATCGATATGGCGGAGAATCGGGCGCTCGGCGGAATAGCCAAAACTCACCTGATTAAACCGGATATCGCCTTTCAACAGTCCGGCATCATGCGCATCAGGAGCATCGGCAATCTCGGGAACGGTATCGAGCAGTTGGGTAAAGCGCTTGAAGCCCGCAATGCCTTTGGGGTAGCTCTCCAGCACCGAGGTAATCTTGGCTACCGGGCGGAAGAACACTTCAATCAGCAGCAGGAAGCCGATAAAACCGCCGTAGCTGAGTTCACCCTGAATGACATACCAAATACCTGCCAGCATCACGATAAGCTGTATCAGGCGCGTGCTGAGGTAGCTGAGCGTCATGCTGGCGGTCATGATGCGATACGCCTGTAATTTGGTTCTGCGGTAGTTTTCGTTATCGTTGGAGAACAGTTTCTTCTCATGCGCTTCATTAGCAAACGCTTTAACGACGCGGATACCACCAACGCTTTCTTCAATGCGGGCGTTGAAGTTACCAACCTGACCGAAGAGCTGACGCCAGGTCTCAGTCATGCGGGCGCCATAGCGGCTGACGAGATACGTCATGAACGGCACGATAATAATCGTCAGCAGCGCCAGATTCAGGTGAACGGTCGCCATCAGGATGAACGCACCGATAAACGTCATGATCGCGAGAAAGAGATCTTCCGGGCCGTGGTGAGCGATTTCCCCAACTTCCTCCAGATCTTTGGTGACGTGGGTGATGATATGCCCGGTCTTCATATTGTCGTAGTAGCGGAATGGCAAATTCTGCAGGTGCTCAAAGGCCTGCCGCCGCATATCGGTTTCAATACCGACGCCCAGCGCATGTCCCCAATAGTTGACGATACCATTAGCGCGGTATTCAGCAGATAGACTGCCAATAGCGCCACCGACGCTAACAGGATCAGCGACCAGTCCTGAGCCGGTAACAGTTTGTCGATGAACGCTTTAATCGCCATCGGAAACCCTAATTCAAGCAGGCCTGCGATAATGGCACAGCCGAAATCGAGGACGAATAACCCTTTGTATGGGGAATAGTACGAGAAGAAACGCCTTAACATGTGTGACTTTTTTAGGTAACGAAATGTGAAGGTGACTATAACAGGTTAGCGAAAAGAATGTGACCGCGGGCAAATTAAGGTTTTTATTAGCCGGGAAACGCCAGCAGGAATCGCAGGGGACGACAGCGGATCAGGTTGTGGGCGACCGTGTCGCATACCAGCAGAGCAGTGAACCCGCGGTGACCATGGCGACGCCTTGCCAGAATGAAATGGCGGGTGTGATGTTGAGCCAGAGTGCAGCAAGAAATGTGGAAAGCACGGGCGTAAAGTAGGATGCGGTTGCCAGCAGCGTCAGGTTGCCATGCTGGATACCGATATTCCAGGCGGAATAGGCCAGCGCGGTCGATGCGCCCATAAAGATCAGTTGCAGCGCACTCGGTAAGGTTAATGAAATCGTACCTTCGACACTGAAGGAATACTGCATCCATAGCACGAGGGATGAGACGAAAAAGAACAGTGATACGCCGCTTTTTCCCTGTGCATAGCGCTTGGTGATATTGCAGTAGAGCGCCCAGGTCAGGGCCGCAGAAAACGCCAGACTGTAGGCCAGCGGGTTAGCAAGAATATTGTTCCACAGTAGCGCTGGCGTCCAGTCGCTGTCTCCTTTCATAATCCACACAATGCCGCCCAGCGAGAGTGCGAGGCCGGGCCAGAGCAGAAAACGGCCTTTTGCTGATTGATAAAAAGTGAAAAGAATATGGTCAAACTGGGCCACAAATAGTTAATCATCCCTATTTCTATCGCCTGCAGGCGGCTATCCGCTAACCCGATGGAGAGTGATAAAAATATCTCATAGCAGACAAACATTGCACCGCCTGCGAACAAATAAACCCGGGGCAGCGTTTTAATGCGGGGAGGCCATAAAAAGCCAGTAGGCATAGTGTGCTGGTGGAATAAATCATCGCCGCGCCGCCGATGGGGCCAAGCGCTTCTGTCAGGCTGCGGATCAGCCCGACGGATGTGCTCCATAGAATGATTGCCAGTAAGCCTGTGAGTGTGGCGCGCTGTGGCGTCATATTTATTCCTGTCATTCTTCCAATTGCCTGTGCGCGGCTATTATCCGCCCTTCAATGAACCTTGCTTTTGCGGGCCAACGCTTCGCCTTGTTCAAAACGCTGGCGTTTTGTTCTGCGGCTCGAATGATTGTGGAAACCGTGAAGCGTGTGCAGAAAAAATCAAGAGCAAACCGGACGCCATTATCCGCGTCCGGTGGTGCTCACCGTGAGGGTTTACCGCCAGAAGTCATCAAAAACGGTAATCGGCGGACGGCGCTTGTGTTCGGTCTTGCGATACCAGTTTTCGATAATGGCCGCATCCTTAGCCTCAATCTGTTTGCCTTCCAGATAGTCGTCGATCTTTTCATAGGTGACGCCCAGCGCGACCTCATCCGGGAGAGACGGGCGATCTTCTTCCAGATCGGCGGTGGGGGCTTTGGTATAAAGATGAGAAGGGCAGCCCAGTTCGCGCAGCAGCGCTTTGCCTTGACGCTTGTTCAGTCGGAAAATCGGGTTGATATCGGTACCGCCATCACCGTATTTGGTGAAAAAGCCCGTTACCGCCTCTGCCGCATGATCGGTGCCGACGACCAGCCCGGCGTTCATCCCCGCAATGCTGTACTGCGCTTTCATGCGCTCTCTGGCTTTTTCGTTGCCTTTTACAAAATCGGACAGCTCTACGCCAATGGCGCGCAAGGTGGCTTCACTGGCCTCAATGGCGGGCTTGATATTGACGGTTAATACGCGGTCAGGTTGGATAAAGGCGATGGCGTCCTGACAGTCGGCTTCATCAGCCTGTACGCCGTAAGGCAGTCGAACGGCGATGAACTGATAGCGTGCGTTTCCCGTCTCATTGCGTAATTCCGTGATAGCCGTCTGACACAGTTTGCCGGTCAGCGTAGAATCCTGACCGCCGCTGATGCCCAAAACTAACGACGTAACGAACGGGTGAGCATTCAGATAATTCTTTAAAAAATCAACGCTAACACGGATTTCCTGTGCTGGTTCGATACTGCTTTTCACTCCCAACGCAGTGATAATGTCGCTTTGTAATGACATGCCATCCCCCTCCTGAACTTATTGATACTGCAAAAGAATTATTACGATTGCCTGAGTGTAAAACGAATTGGCGTGAAGAAAAAGAACAAGCTGTCAGGTAGTCATTTTCCCTATAGATAACCCGTTTTTGACTATCGGCCAAGATGTTACATACCTGCGTTATGATTTGAAAAAGTGGTCGCCGCCGACTAGCCTTAGGGTGACCCATTAATAATGAGGTGATGAAATGAAGAATAACAGATTACTGGTATGTATTGCGGCAGCAGGTGCTGTCATGCTGGCGGGATGTTCGGCTTATAACAAGGCAGAAAGCTATGTTAATGAGCCTGTGGTGAAAGATGTGAAGGTGGGAATGACGAAGCAGCAGGTTCATCAACTCGCAGGCAGCGGGATGGAAAGGCGCCTGGTGAATGCCAAGGGTACCTGTAGTGATTACCTGCTGAAAAACCGCGATGGCACTGCACAGAACTATTTCGTGAGCTACAACGACACTGGCCATGTTCTCAATAAAGGCTTCCAGAGCTGCCAGGCTTACGACACTAACCCACAGCGCTAACCTAGCTAGCCCGATGGCACGAGATCGTTATTAGAAAAGCGTCATAAAAAATGTAGGGAACGTTTTCAACGTTGCACAGCAACGGCCCGTCATAAAAAACGCCGACAGCATCAGCCGTCGGCGTTTTCTTTGCATGGCAAACGTGGCTTAGCGATGCGTCAGTTCTGCGTCATCCTGCGCGTTGAAAACCGTTTTATCCGTTTGTTTCATCAATTGGCTGGTGACGGTACCGGCCGTCATCGAACCGCTGACGTTAAGCGCCGTACGGCCCATATCGATAAGCGGCTCAATGGAAATCAGCAGCGCAACGAGAGTCACCGGCAGCCCCATCGCGGGCAGGACGATTAACGCAGCAAAGGTTGCGCCGCCGCCCACACCAGCTACGCCGGCAGAACTGATTGTGACGATACCGACCAGCGTCGCGATCCAGACGGGATCCAACGGGTTAATGCCGACCGTCGGCGCGACCATGACGGCCAGCATCGCCGGGTAAAGCCCCGCACAACCGTTCTGACCGATTGTCGTACCGAAAGAGGCCGCAAAGCTGGCGATAGACTGCGGTACGCCAATACGACGCGTTTGTGCCTCAATGCTGAGTGGGATCGTCGCCGCACTGGAGCGGCTGGTAAATGCGAACGTCAGTACCGGCCAGACTTTACGGTAAAAACGTGCCGGATTGATACCAGTGAAAGACAGGATCAGCGCATGGACACCGAACATAATCGCCAGTCCCAGATAGGACGCGACAACGAAACTGCCCAGCTTGAGGATGTCTTGCAGGTTAGAACTGGCGACCATTTTGGTCATTAACGCCATGACGCCGTATGGGGTCAATTTCATCACCAGACGAACGAGTTTCATCACCCAGGATTGCAGCGTATCAATGGCGGTTAACACACGTTCGCCTTTCACTGCGTCATCTTTCAGCAGTTGCAGAGCTGCAACGCCAAGGAACGCTGCAAAGACGACGATGCTGATGATGGATGTTGGGTTAGCACCGGTCAGCTCAGCAAACGGGTTTTGGGAATGAATGACAGGATAAGCTGAGGAACGTTAAGGTCAGCAACCTTACCAGCATAGTTGTTTTCAATCGCCGTTAATCGCGCGGTTTCCTGCGCGCCTTGTACCAGCCCGGTCGCCGTCAGGCCAAATAGGTTAGTCACAAAGACGCCGACCAGCGCAGAAATCAACGTGGTGATCAACAGGGTGGAAAGGGTCAATAGGCTGATTTTCCCTAATGACGACGCATTATGCAGCTTGGCAACGGAATTCAGAATGGAGATAAAGACCAGCGGCATGACGATCATCTGTAACAGCTGCACATAGCCATTACCGACGATATTAAACCATGAGATGGACTGCTTGATGACCGGGTTGTCGCCGCCATAAATCAGATGCAGCGCCAGGCCAAATAACACCCCAACAACCAATCCCAGCAACACTTTCTTTGCCAGACTCCAGGAGGCGTTACGGCTGGCGTAACCGAGTCCGAGTAGTAATACGACAAATAGCAGAATATTTATGAGTAGCGGAAAATTCATCCGGCTTTGCTCCCTATCAGTGAATCGCACCACATTGCCACGACCCCGTGCCGCAACGCAGAACGGTGGAGGCAGTGTGATTTTTGCGATAAAAAATAACAAACGCGCACAGGATAACAGGTCTTTTACCATCATGTTACAGAGATATGTCTGACGCCAGGTAACGTGGCTATTTCACGTATTGAAAGAGGTAGGTTTGCGCGGATTGCAAAAAGCGAAATGACTGCTCGTAAGTGCAGCAATTCAAATTCTTCTGCGGCTGATACAGTGAAAAGCCGATACAGGCAATACACAGGAAGCGCTCTAGTTGATTGCCTTTTGGCTGTTTAAGAGCGGTAAGCGGAAGCGCCAGCGACAGGGCCAGAGCAGGGGAACGCCGGAGGGAGTCAGCATGTCAGCAAGGATGTGGCTTAGATAACCGACGATCATGGCATGGTAGGCATCCGTCGGGATCGGCCAATCTGGCGGCAGGCGAGTCTGGATAAAGAAAATACCAGCGGCGATGGCAAGGAGGCTGTGGGTAAATCCACGATGACCAAAGAGGCGGGCAATCGGCGCAGAAAGCCACTTCAGGCGCTGCCCGAGGACGGATTTGGGGTGATCGATATCGGGCAGCAGCGCGGTAAGGAGTGCACCGGGAATAATGTGCCACCAGTCTCCGGTAGCCAGCGCTGGCGACAGCTCAACTTTTTTAGCCAGAATCGCGCAGGCAACAGAAAACAGCAGGTGTCCTTCCGCAGTCATGAAACGTCTCAAATAAAACTGTTATTTTATACAGTATAAAAGATTATTCCTGCCTGCGGAAGCGGTGACGGCGTAACGATTTATGTCGACTAGGGTGTGCGTGCCGCCTTTTATGGCGCAGGTTTCGGCTGTTCGTTGCTTACTGGTAAAACACGCAGCCAGTTGTCCAGTAACTGAGGCCAGGCAGCGGCGGGCAGTCCTTTGGTGCCACGCAGGCCGAAACCGTGCTTACCTTTCTCAAAGAGATGCATTTCAACCGGAATCTGTTTTGCCCGCAGCGCGCTGAACATCACCAGACTGTTATCAACCGATACCGAAGGGTCGTCAACCGCATGCACCAGAAACGTAGGGGGCGTTTGCGCGGTAACCTGTTTCTCTGGAGAGTAACGAACGACCTGCGCTTCCGTCGGCTGTTCGCCGATTAATTGTTTGCGCGAGCCTGCATGCGCAATATCTGCCTGCATTGAAATCACGGGGTACATCAGCACCATGAAATCAGGACGTGCACTTACGCTATCAATGGCATCTGTCGCGGGGTAAACGGACTGCGCAAATCGGGTTCCGAGGCTGGCAGCAACATGACCACCGGCGGAAAACCCCATAATACCGATGCGCTGTGGATTAATGTGCCATTTCTCAGCGTTGGCTCTCAGGGTTCTGATAGCACGCTGTGCATCGGCCAATGGAGCATCAGCGCCTTCTTTATGGCCTTCACCGGGCATACGGTAGGTCATCACAAAAAGGGTGTATCCCTGCTGATTAAAGAAAGGGGCCAGATCGCTGCCTTCCTTATCCAACACCACGCGCTGGTAAGATCCGCCTGGTGTAATGAGCAATGCCATGCCGTTGGGCTTCTCTGCTGGATAAACGGTAATTTCGGGGCTGCGAATACCGGTTGCTGCCCGATCGGGAAGAGAGGGATCTTTGCTTCGTTCGACCAGTTGCGGCTGTGCCGTTGAAGAAGAGGCTCCCGGCGCTTCGCCGTGTGGCCAGACAGGAAAAACAGGTTGGGCGTAACTGAATCCATTTACAGACATCATAATGGCCCCGACAAGCAGAGAACGAACAATCATGATAGATCACCTGACAAAGGGAAGGAGGGGAGAAATCGTTGGGCGGTGGTAAAAAAATAGGGTAGCCATCACATCGGAGAAAAAATGACCACCCTGAACCGCAAATTTTAATAAAGAAATAACATTCATACACGAAGAGGGTAAATCAGACACAGCAATTCCAACAGCTAAAACTCATGTAGCTAAAACGCATTTAACGACACCACATGTAACAACGAAACGTAACTAACTTGCTAAACCTACGACGGACATAATAAAGAGATGTTAATGATAAAAATAAAGCAGGGTGAATCAATTACCACTAACATCCCTTTTGCCAACTTATAACGCTTATTTAAATAATAAGGCCGTTATTAGAAGCTGTATTGCACACCAACACGGTAACGAGTTTGACGATGATCATTAGTACCGGAATCTGCAACGTTACCTACAGCCATATAAGGCTTCCAGTTTTTATCCAGTTTATAAGCTAATTTCACGTCGTGGTCGATTTTCCATGTGTCGAAGTCAGACTGGTATTGACCCGCTTTATTTGCTTTTTATAGTCCAGTTCATAATCAACCTGGAAATCTTTCAGGAATTTATAACTAACAACAGCGGTCAGGTTATAACCATTTTCCTGCGTGTTACTTGTACCGCCTTTAGCGATATTACCGCTATTACGCTTATAGTATGGACGGTAACGCAGAGAAGTGGAAAGATCGTCAGTGATGTTCACTTTACCGCGCAGGTATGGGCGGTAGTTGTTGGAGGTAGAGTTTGAATCTAAAGAGAAACCTGGTTCCAGCGAGAAGGTTTTGTTGATGTTGTAAACATAGCTGGCAACGACTTCAGTACCATTGCTTACCGTCTCATGGTACGGTTTATTTGGCGTTACTTGATCGCCAACGGTATTGTTATTAGGCTCACCATTTTTCCATTTCGCTTCTACAGATAAACCAAAACCATTAGCAAAACGGTGTGACATTGAAATACGATCTTTGTGATCGGCTTTCGGAGTATCCATCATTTCATGACGGTAATCTATCGTTACAGCCATTGCGTTCACACTAATTAATGACGTAACTGCCAGAGCTAGTAATTTAACTTTCATTGTTATATTCCCTATTGGTTAGGATATTGCTAATAAAAAACGTGCATTATGCTTTTTGGGACAAGTTCTATTTTATTTATTATTAAACTACGTTCTGTGATCGAGATCGTCTTGAGTAACAAAAAGTAAAATGGGGTTTCAAATTGTGAGGGAGATCGAATTGAATATAACCGTTGTTTTAATTTAAATGAAAAATCCCTGCCGTCAGTACGGCAGGGATGAATTACAGGGTAAATCAGGTACTACATTATTTCATTGCGCGTTTCAGAATACGCTCAGATTGACGCTGGAAGTATTTCGCTGCGTCTTCCACAGATTTCTGACCGTAATCGATAGACTGGATGGTATCACCAAACAGAGAAACGATTTGTGGATCGTCGAAATAAGGAGAAACGGCAACGTCATGTGGCAGAGAGAGCGCCAGTTTCAAGCCGGCAACCGCTGGTGCATCGTCTTTGATGACGCCATCAGCAGTCAGCTGAGCAACAGCCGCTTTACTCAACGGAACACCACGTTCCAGACCCAGAGCCTGAGCACCTTCTTTGCTGTTCAGCAGGAAGTTGATCAACTGAGCAGATTCTTTAGGATACTTAGTTGATTTACCGATAGACAGCATCTGTGCAGGTTTGAAGAACAAGCCGGCATCTTTCGCACCTGGCAGCATTGGGTAGCTACCCAATTCCAGTTTTGCTGGTGGTTGCAGGTTGTCAGAGTACTTGGTAATGGTGGAGTTCCACATGTAAGTACCAGACCATTCGCCAGTGATCCATGGCTTCATTTCATACATGTTGCTCTTGCCGAAAGAGGCATAGTACTTCGCATCAGGCATGACATGGCTGTCGATCAGTTTTTTATACATGCCAAAGAATTCAGCCCATTGCGCATCGGTATAGGCGAATTTCTGACCTTTTACATCAATCGCTGGAATGTTGTATTTCTGAACCATATAAGAGTTCAGCAGTGCCAGAGAATCCTGGTGTTCCAACACGATAGGGTAGTATTGGTCGCCCAGTTTTTCTTTGAACACTTTACCGGCGTTCAGCAACTCGTCCCACGTTTTTGGATATTCCAGACCGGCTTTTTTCCAGCTTTCGGTGTTGAAATAGAACACGCGAGCCGTAACGGAAATTGGAATACCGTTCAGTTTGCCGTTGACCGTGGTGTTTTGCAGTTCTTTGGATTCAAACTGGGTCAGATCCAGAGAATCTTTAACCTTGTTCAGATCGTAAAAACCATCGCCGTTTTTAGAGAAAATCGGCAGCCAGTTCCAGTTGGTCTGCATCACATCTGGCTCGGTATTACCGGCAATCTGCGTTGTCAGACGAGACAGGTGACCATCCCAGCCAGTGTATTCTGCTTTAACGGTGATGTTTGGATGCTGCTTATGGAACTCTTCAATGGCTTTGAGCGTCTGCTGGTGACGGCTGTTGCCGCCCCACCATGACATTCTCAATTCCACATTATCAGCGGCCAAAGACGGCATTGCCACTAACGCCAGAGATGAAGCTATTAACGTGTGTAGGATCGCTTTTTTCATCGGTTACTACTCCTGTTAAAGAGAGATATTTTTTTCTGTTTTTGCATCAAAAATATGGCATTTTTCCATGTCGAACTGGAAATATACCGGACGATGCAGTCCCTTCTCGATAATCAGCCGACCTTCGTCATAAGGAATGCGGCTGGTTAATTCAAAGCCATCGACTTTAATGTACATAAAGAATTCGTGACCCATGTTTTCTACGCGAACCAGCTCACCCTGTGAGTGGCTGCCTTCAAATGGCGTATCTGACACAGAAACATAGTCTGGGCGAACACCGAAGAATACGTCTTGTCCGATATAGCTGCGCACTTTATCTTGTTTTTCAGCACTTAACACCAGCGCGTTATTACCCACAACAACGCCAACCTGGCCGTCTTTCTCGACCAGTTTGCACGGCTTAATGTTCATTTCTGGTGAGCCAATGAAGCCCGCAACGAACATGTTGACAGGGAAGTGGTACAGGTTATCCGGCGTATCGACCTGCATGATGTGACCGAGTTTCATCACGCAGATACGGTCACCCATGGTCATTGCTTCAGTCTGATCGTGGGTAACATATACGCTTGTCGCCGCTTTACCGCTTTTCTTCAACTGCTTATGCAGGTCAGAAATACGGATACGCATGGAAGCACGCAGTTTGGCATCCAGGTTTGACAACGGTTCGTCAAACAGGAACACATCTGGTTTTTTAACGATAGCGCGGCCTACGGCCACACGCTGAGCCTGACCACCAGACAGCTGGCGCGGCAAACGATCCATCAGTTCTTCCAGTTCCAGAATTTTGGCCGCTTCTGCTACCTGCGCTTCAATTTGCTCTTTAGGAATTTTGCTCAGTTTCAGACCAAACGCCAGGTTCTCTTTTACCGTCATGTGAGGGTAGAGGGCATAGTTCTGGAACACCATCGCAATCCCACGCTCTTTTGGCGCCAGATTGTTAACAACGCGTTCACCGATGCGAACTTCACCGCCGCTAATGGTTTCCAGGCCTGCCAGCATGCGCAGCGTGGTGGATTTCGCACAGCCAGACGGGCCGACGATAACCATGAATTCGCCGTCTTTAATCGTCAGGTCGATGCCGTGAACGGCTTTGAAACCGTTGGAGTATACTTTTTCCAGTTTATTGAAAATAACTTCAGCCATGATAAATCCTCTATTAACCTTTAATTCCGCTGCTGGTCACGCCTTGTACGAAATAGCGCTGTGCCAGGAAGAAAACAATGATGGATGGCAGAATGGAGATGCTGGACATGGCCAGAATTTCATTCCACGGAGCGCCTTCAGTAACGTCGATAGACATTTTCAGCGCCAGCGCAATCGGATATTTATCCACGCTATAAACATAAATCAGCGGACCGATGAAGTCGTTCATTGACCACATGAACTGGAACAGCGCAACAGAGATGATGGCTGGTTTCAAAATCGGCACGACCACATACCACAGAACCTGGAAAGAGTTACAGCCATCGATCTGTGCCGCTTCTTCCATATCACGTGGTACACCACGCAGGAACTGGATCAGCATGAACACAAAGAACCCTTGTGTTGCAAACGCTACCGGCAAGTACAGTGGCAGATAGCTGTTCAGCATGCCCATTTCGCGGAACATGAGGTACTGAGGAATCAATAACACGGTGCTTGGTAGCAGCATGGTGGCAATCAGCGTGGCAAACCAGAAATTCTTCCACGGAATGTCAAAGCGAGCGAAACCATAAGCCACAATCACCGAGGAGATGACGGTCAGAACCACTTTCGGAATCACATACTGGAAAGTGTTGATCATGTAGTGACCGAAATTGTATTCCGTACCGGTTTTCCAACCGTTAACGAAACCGTCCCAGGTGGCGTGAGCAGGCCACAGACCCAACGTAGTGAAAATCTCGTGGTTCGGTTTGAACGACGCCGAGAACATCCACGCCAATGGATAAAGCATCAGTAAACCAACAAACAGCAGTATCACGTAACGGATAGCGGCACTGAGTTTTTCTTTACGCAGCGTGCGGCGTACTTCTGCAGCAGCAACTTCTTGTGCTGTAGTCAGGTTTGAATGCATGTCAGCCATTTTTTCCTCCTTTATCAGCGGAGTAGAACACCCAGTATTTCGACGACTTAAAGGAGATAGACGCAAATACCGCAACAACCAGGAACAGAACCCATGCCAGCGCAGCACCGTAGCCCATATCGAAATACTTGAACGCCGTATCATAGATATAGAGCGAGAACAGGTAGGTGTAGTGCGTTGGACCGCCGCCAGTGATGACGTAAGGTGCCGTAAACTCCTGGAATGCCTGAGTGGTCTGCATGATAAAGTTAAAGAAGATAACTGGTGTAATCAGCGGTACCGTTACTTTCAGGAACATCTGCCATTTGGATGCGCCGTCGATCATTGCCGCTTCATACTGTGATTGCGGAACGTTCTGCAATGCAGCCAGGAAGATCACCATCGCGGAACCGAACTGCCAGACGCGCAACAGCGTTACCGACATCAGTGCCAGAGACGGTTCGCCCAGCCAGTTGATGGCGTCAAAGCCAAACACGCCGAGGAAGCTGTTTAACAAACCATCGATGGCGAACAGTGCACGCCACAATACGGCGATTGCTACGCTGCTGCCCAGAATAGAAGGCACATAGTAAGCAGTACGGAAGAAACCGATACCACGTAATTTGAAATTAAGTACAAACGCAATTAACAGTGCGAAGATTAATTTCAATGGAATGGTCAGAAATACATAGGCAAAGGTAACGCCCATTGATTTCCAAAAGAGATCATCTTCCAGGAACATACGGTGATAGTTTTCTAGTCCCGTAAATTCAGGTGGATTGATCAAGTCATACTCAGTAAAACTGAGGATAAATGACGAAACAAAGGGGAAAGCGGTAAAAACTATCAGCCCTATAATATAGGGGGAGATATAGGCTAACCCCAGCATTCTGTTTTCATTCATAATGCTTACCTATTGATTAATTGTGAACCATTAAAAAAAACATAAAATTAAGCTGTTAATAACTCTGGATAAATTAATTCCACGTCATAAACAATTCTATTTTCCCCGTTAACGTGAAAATCACCGTGAACATATCCACCCTGTGTCAGGTACGGCGGGATATCGTTTAATTTGTTGCGACAGGCGGCAACGAAAGTCAGTAAAGCCAGCGGATAGGTATCATCCAGACGAACATAACGATGCTGTGCGGAGCGAACAAACAGACCATGATGGAAATGTTGTTCAAACAAAACGTCAGCCAACTGCGCGGCGTAATGTGCCCAGGATTCTGATTGCTTGTGATCGGCCAGTTCGATGACGGTTAACAACAGCAATGGGCTGGCGATGGATTGAATGTCTTCTTTATTCAGTCGCGTCAGCATGGTGTTAACCAGTGCGTACAGGTCCTCATCACCACTCAGGCGATAAGCCCGAACCAGCGGTAATAAATAATCACCTTCTAATGCGAACGGTTTTAACTCCGTTCCTGCTTTGCCGTAGTAACCATCACGTTTAAAACGGTAGCCGGTCATGTCCTGACCGTTGTTCCACATCGGGCGCAGCGTATTGCTGGTGACATCATAGGCGTACTGGTAGTAATTTTTTAACCCTGAAATAACCCAATTCAGCATTTCGGCATCGGGCTGCGTGCGGAGAATATCCAGCATTGCCAGTGGGTTATCAATCAGCAGGGGGCGCATATCGCGGAATAGCACATTGGCTTCACGTGCGATTGCACCAAACTCTGGGCCAAACTGGCGTTGGGCGCGATCGCCAAACCAGGATTGCGTCTGGTTATCGTCTTCCGGTACCGGCTGGCGCTGCTGTGGTGAGCTGAACTGGTAAACGGGCATACCGGTTTCAGGATTGCGCGCCAACACGTATTGGCGATAAAGGTGCTTACCCCAGGCCGCGGCGTGGCTATCGCCCGTGTATTCTGCATATTTGAATGCAGCATAAATCAGGTCTGTGCCAGCATTAACAAAAGTCAGCCCCTTCGTTAAGGGCAGAACAGGCCACTGTGCCGGATCGACGACGTCATGGCGGGCATGCAGGAAAACATTCGGATCGCGTTTCTTGCTGTAATCGCCATGGCGACCCAGATCCAGTGATTCCCAGTCTTCAACGTGCGCGTTCCAGAAACCCTGAAAGAAATTCAGCGTCTTTTCCGCATTCACACGGTGCAATAGCGCGTAATAGGGCAGGTGGTGCTTTAATTCATGCACCTGAGCTTTGGATTCTGGTCCTTCGCCGTCCAATGTATCCAGATTAATAAAACGGTGACCGCCCCAGTAGAACAGACCGCTATTATCATCAACGAAGTGATCCAGGAAATATTCGCTTTGTGCGATAGCGTGCTGTTGGTAAATATCATTACCCGTAACAACGCTCATGGCGCACAGCGTTCTGAGCCAGTTTTGCTGGCTGGCAAAATTAGAAATAGGTGCGCTGTGCCCATCTGGGAATTGCCACACCACAGGGGCATAGTTTTCCACATCAAAGCCGTCGGCCAATAATAATGTTGGCTGAGTTTGGCTGCGGCCTTTATCCTGGACGCAAGCAATGTGGCTATCAAGTGCAGCAACCCATTCGTCGAGCTGCGATTTCCTGCTGGTGTATAAGTTTTCAAAAATACTCATGGAGTACCTTCTTATGGAACCGTGGAACAGTTCCTTATAAATAGAAACACTGTTTTGATTGATTATATTGCGCTATTAACCTTGTCGTCATGCACGCAATATCGAAAGTGTGATCAAAGTCGGAACGTTGTTTTGATTTTTTTTAAGAAAGGATTTTGGCAGGAGGAAGAATCGTGAAAAGAGAAATAACGAATTGAAAAATAAATAAAAAGCACAACCGAAATTGTGCTTTTTATCGCAAGTTGGCGAAATGCCGCTAAGAAAAACTGCGCTTAGCGAGCCAGCCAGCCACCATCAACAGCAATCGTGTAACCGTTGATGTAGTCAGATGCGCTGGAAGCCAGGAATACTGATGGGCCCATCAGGTCCTGCGGTAAGCCCCAACGGCCTGCCGGGATACGATCCAGAATTTCTTTGCTGCGTTCTTCATCGGCGCGCAGCTGCTGGGTATTGTTGGTAGCCATATATCCCGGCGCAATTGCGTTGACGTTGATACCGTGTTTTGCCCACTCGTTCGCCATCAAACGCGTTACACCCATAACGGCGCTTTTTGACGCGGTATAAGAAGGTACGCGGATACCACCCTGGAAGGACAGCATAGACGCGATGTTGATGATCTTGCCGCCTTTACCTTGTTTGATGAACTGGCGCGCAACGGTCTGAGACATAAAGAACACGCTCTTAATGTTCAGGTTCATTACGTCGTCCCAGTTTTTCTCGCTGAAATCGATCGCATCTTCACGACGGATGATACCGGCGTTGTTAACCAAGATGTCAACGTGACCAAATTCAGCAACGGCTTTTTCTACCAGTTCAGCATGACCAGCGACGTTGCTCATGTCAGCGGTCAGGCTCAGGAAACGGCGTCCCAGTGCAGTGACTTTTTCGATGGTGTCTTTCGGTTCAACGATGTTGACGCCGACGATATCACAACCGGCTTGTGCCAGACCGATAGCCATACCCTGACCCAAACCCGTATCACAACCAGTGATAAGAGCAACTTTACCTTGCAAATCAAAAGAATTTAAAATCATATCTCTAATCTCTCTATAAGCGACAATAATTAGTCGTTAGCTGTTACTGTAGGGAACACCGGTACTTCCGGTTGAAAGCGATTAACGTAACTCGCTAACCTTGACGTGATCCATGTCACCGAAAACCTGATTCTCGCCAACCATGCCCCAGATGAAGGTGTAGCGTCTGGTGCCAACACCGGAATGAATCGACCAGCTCGGTGAAATCACCGCCTGCTCGTTTTTTATAACTATGTGACGGGTTTCTTGCGGTTGCCCCATCATGTGGAAAACGGCCGTTTCATCGTCCATGTCAAAATAGAAATAGACTTCCATTCGGCGCTCATGCGTATGACAAGGCATGGTGTTCCATAGGCTGCCTTCGGCCAGCTTGGTTAATCCCATCGTGAGCTGGCAGGTCGGCAATACATCGGGAACGATGTATTTATTAATCGTACGGCGATTACAACTGGCATCTTCACCCACCGTTTGTGGTGAGGCGTCAGCCTGAGTAATCTTGCGGGTAGGGTATGTCGTATGTGCTGGCGCGCTGTTGTAGTAAAACTTGGCGGGATTAGCCGCATCGGCGCTGGTAAATTGCACGTCTTTCACGCCCATACCAACATAGATTGCTTCTTCATTACCCACGTCATAGCGTTCGCCATCGACAGTCACGATGCCTGCGCCGCCAATGTTGATGGCGCCGAATTCGCGACGTTCCAGAAAATAGCTGACGCCGAGTTGTTTGCCCACTTCACCGCCAATCGTCACGGCGCTGTGTAGGGGCATAATGCCACCGACGATGATTCGGTCGATGTGGCTATAGGTCATAGTGTAGGCATCGGCAGAAAAAATCTGCTCGATCAGGAATTCACGACGTAGACCGGCGGTATCCAGTTGCTTCGCGTGATCGCTGTGAATGCTTTGACGAACTTGCATTGCTTAGCCTCTCTTTCAGAGAAAAACAAAAATCAGGCGCGGTTCCTGACGCAGGAATCATTCCTGGTGAAAGCGCCGGGCGAAACAGATGATGTTGCGTGGCAGTGACAACGTCACCTGTTCCTCAACGTGCCCGGTTCTTTCTTGTTATGCGGGATGATAGTTTGGATGGGATGTGAATTCAATAAAAATGAAATAATGTTTTATTTATTTCTTGAGGGCCGTCATGGTTTTGCTTATTTTATGTTTCTTCTGGTACTGATGTGGCTAAAATGTCGCAATCCATAGTCATACACTCGTTGTCGTGCACGGTTTGTTGACGCAATAGAAGGTATGGGCAATACAAGCGTTAGAGGAGAGATGATAATGAGAAGATACTTTATTGATGATGAAACGCCGTGGGAAGAGCTGGGCGGTGGCATTAAACGTAAGATCATGACCTGGAGCGATGAGCTGATGATGGTCTACGTGCACTTTGATAAAGGGGCCATTGGTACGCCGCATTTTCATGAAATTCACGATCAGATTGCTTATGTTGCCGCTGGCAGCTTTGAAGTTGTGATCGAAGGTGAAAAACGTATCCTGAAAACTGGCGACGCCTATCTGGCGGTGAAAAACGAGATGCACGGCGTGGTCTCGCTGGAAGATGGCAGCGTTCTGATCGATGCTTTCTCGCCTAAGCGCGCTGATTTCCTGTAATACCTAAAGCGTGGTCAGTCCATTGGCTGACCACGCTTTCCCCATCTCCCGCAGCGCCTGCTTTTCTACCTTTCCGCTTCTTTATTTCCACACCAATGCGCCTACATTACGTGTTCAGCGGCCAGTTGACCCAGAGAATCCAGCTTATAGTCGGCTAGCGTCCAGCGTGCGTCAGCGCGGAACTCGGCCTGCGGAATAACGATGGAACGCATGCGTGCCGCTTTGGTGGCGATCATGCCATTCACCGAATCTTCCAGCGTCACGCATTGCGTGGGAGAAACGCCGAGCGCATTTGCTGCATTCAAGTACACTTCAGGGTGCGGTTTGCTATACGGCAGCGCTTCGGCTGACATTAAGACATCAAAGTAGTGATCCAGGTTAAACATGCGCAGCACCTGCTGCTGCATGTGGAGCGGCGAAGCGGAAGCCAGTCCAATTTTGAGATTCTGTTCACGGCACAGCTGCAGCGCATGCTCGACACCGGGCAGGAGCGGGCGCTGTTCGGCAACGAGTTCGGTAGCGCGAGCGATAATACGGCGAACAACCTCGTCCCGGCTTGGTGTCGTCCAGGGCGAGTGCTGATACCAAAGTTCAACAACCATATCGATGCGCAGGCCCAGCGTGTCTTTCATTGTGTGTCGCAATGAAATATCAACGCCCAGGGAGGCGATCACTTCTAGCTCTGCTTTATCCCACAATGGTTCTGAATCAATCAGCAGCCCATCCATATCGAAAATCGCCGCTCGTATAGAAGAATCAAAGGACATACCACTGGCTCCGTCAGCAAAGAAAAAGGAAATTTAATGGTAAACTATACCCTAAAGAAGTCGAGTTGCAGGATGAAATGCCAGCGCTTTGAATAAGGCGAAGCGCTGCCCCGTCTGGGTGAGGCCCATGGGGCCGAATAACAACCAAAACATTCATGCAGAGTGAAGGATGACGAGGTTGCACCGCCATTGTGGCTGATCTGGCTGTGCGGGAGATAAAGTGTTGACTGCGCGTAAACTTACAGTAGGCTACCCGTCGTACTAAAACGATATATTACCGATGTTGCGTCGCTAAGAAGGGGTTCTCATGACGTATCAACAGGCTGGCCGTATTGCCGTCGTTAAACGCATTGCCGGATGGATCCTTTTTATTCCCGCGCTGCTTTCAACTTTCGTCTCGCTGGCTAACTATCTCTACGCGTATACCCAGAAAAAACAGGGCATTGACGCTGTTCTCCTGGATTTCCTGCATTTGATGGTCGACATGGTGCGCTTTAATACACCTTTCCTGAACATTTTTTGGTTCAATTCGCCGGTGCCGGATTTTACGCGCTTTTTTAGTGCCGCGACGCTGATGTTTTGGCTGATCTACATCCTGATTTTTATTGGCCTGGCTTTGCAGGTTTCGGGTGCCCGGATGTCTCGTCAGGCGAAGGCAATAAAGGAAGGCATTGAAGATCAACTGATTCTGGAGAAGATGAAAGGGGATGGCGGGAACACGCGTGAGACGTTGGAATCACGTGTCATTGTCCCGGGACATACGATTTTCGTGCAATTCTTTCCGCTTTATATTCTGCCGGTGATTATCGCTGGTGTCGGTTATCTGGTGCTGCGCTTGTTAGGACTACCGTCTGAGTGACGGTCTGGCGCAATCGCTGCGCCAGACTCCGTATCCTTCCTGTCCAACCTCTCATCTTAGAACAACAGTCTTTCACTAAATTAAAAGCTGCCGCTCAATGAGCTGCTGCGCCTCAACGATGTGTTTACCGCCGAAAAGATTGGCGCGGTTCAGCAGATAATAAATCTGGTAAATAGGCTGGCGATCGATAAAGCCTTTATCTAGCGGCCACACGCTCTGGTAGCCATCATAAATCTGTGCGGGCAGGGCCGGATAACGCGGCAACATCGCTAAGTCGCATTCTCTGTCCCCCAATAACAGGCCGGATCGAAAAGATAAGCGCCATCCTGACTATTCGCACAGTTATCTGGCCACAGGTCACCGTGTAAGAGAGACGGCTGTGGCTGATGCCCCGCCAGACGTTCCTCAACGCGAGCGATCAGCGTTTCAATGTGACCAAAGTGCATCCCTTTTTCTGCTGCCAGCTGTAACTGCCATCCAATACGCTGTTCGGCAAAAAGGTCGCCCAGCGCCGCTGCCAGCTGTTTGGCTGAGGCGTGGTTGAGAGGTCGTTGTCGAAATCCAGTCCAAATTGCGGCTGGTCGCTCCACTGGTGCAGATGCGCTAACTGCTCGCCCAGACACCAGGCACTGTGGGCATCCAACGGTTTAACGGGCAGGAATTGCAGAAGCAGGAAGCTGTGATCGCGTGAACTACCGACACCGTAGACGGCTGGCACTCGCACGGTATTGCTGCGGCTTAGCAGGTGAAGCTGATCGGCTTCAGCGGTGAATTTGGCCAGCATTTCACGACTATCGCATTTCACGAAGACGTCATGCTCGCCGTAACGGACATACCAGGCTGGATGTATTTCACCGCCGGATAATTCGCGGTGTTCCTGAATATCCGCAGTACCGTGATGCTCTTCCAAAAGTCGGCTGATAGCTTGCCACATAAGGTCATCCTCCCGTTGATGTTGCCCGATACCCTGCTATTCACTGGGGTGATTCGCTTACGGTAACCCATTGAGTGCAATAAAAATGGAATCTATAGCACAGTGATAACCGATAGGCAGTGATAGCGAAAAACAAGTATAGCCGGAATTAAAAATAACGGAGTTAGGATGGCGCTCAATCCGCGGGGTGAGGATGTGAAATAGGCATAAGTGACGTAACCGGCGGTGGCTTTCCGGTTACGTCATGCTAAGAGCTCTGTGGCGTGTGGGGGTTACAGCGCGTCGGTGACAACCTGAGATGCCGCCTGACGACGCAGTTTAAGCTGGTGGTACGTCAGTGCCAGCGTAAAGAACAGGGCCTGAACGATGACGATACAAGGGCCAGTCGCGCCATCGATATAGAAACTGATCAAGGTGCCGGCAATACAGGAAATGACGGAAACCAGCGTGGCGACAAGCACCATACGCTCGAAGCGCTTGCAGACCATAAAGGCAATAATGCCCGGCGCAATCAGCATCGCAATCACCAGAATAACGCCGACGGCCTGTAATGATGCGACAATCGTCATTGCCAGCAGGCTCAGCAATCCATAGTGCAGCAGCTTAACGGGCAGGCCGATGACGCGGGCATGATTGGGGTCGAAGCAGTACAGCATGAAATCTCGCCGTTTCAATAACACAATACCCAGCGTCACCCCGGCAATCAGTAAGATTTGTGTCAGCTCTTGCTGGGTGATGCCCAGCACGTTACCAAACAAGATATGGTTTAGATGCTGATCGGTATCGATACGCGCGAACATGACGAGCCCCAGCGCAAACATACCTGAAAAGATGATCCCCATTACCGTATCTTCTTTGACCCGGCTGTGCTCTTTCACGTATCCCGTCGCTACCGCACAAAAAAATACCGGAAACGAAAGCCCCGATGACCAGTGGAACCCCCAGTAAAAACGCGACAACGATACCGGGCAACACGGCATGGGAAATGGCATCACCCATTAGCGACCAGCCTTTCAGCACCAGATAGCATGATAAGACTGCGCAGACCGTACCCGTGACGACAGCGGCGAGTAACGCACGTTGCATGAACGGATAAGACAGGGGATCGAGTAACCAGCTCATTAGCGTCATAACGCATCTCCTGATTGATCGCGTAGCCGCAGGCGGCGCGATGCCAGCAACCCATGTTTGGGGGCAAAGACAAACGCCAACAGGAAGACGACGGTTTGCAAGGTGACAATCACGCCGCCGGTTGCGCCATCAAGGAAAAAGCTCAGATACGCGCCCACGGCGCTGGTAATGGCGCCCAGTGCAATAGAAATCACAACCAGACGACCAAACCGATCGGTGAGCAGGTAAGCGGTGGCACCCGGTGTAATCACCATTGCGATTACCAAAATCGCCCCGACCGTTTGCAACGCCGCGACAGTACAGGCGCTCAGCAGCGTAAAGAACAGAATTTTCAGCTTCAGCGGGGAAAGGCCAATCGAACGGGCGTGGTTCTCATCAAAGAACACGGCCAGCAGATCTTTCCACAGCAGGCAGAGAATCAGGAACGTCACGCCGATGATGATTTCAACTTGCAGAATATCTTCGTCGGCAATGCCCAAAATATTGCCGAAAATGATGGACTGCACGTTAACCGATGTCGGGTTGAGCGAAATAATCAGCAGGCCGACAGCGAAAAACGTTGAGAAAATAAAACCGATAATCGCATCTTCGCGCAATCGGGTAATGTGACGGATGAGCGTCATTGCCAGCGCGGCGAGCATTCCGGTAAAAAATGCACCGGCAGCGTAGGGCAGGGCCAATGCATAGGCACCCGCGACACCGGGGACAACGGAGTGGGAGAGGGCATCGCCCATCAGCGACCAGCCTTTCAGCATCAGGTATGCCGAAAGAAAAGCGCACACGCCGCCGACAATCGCGCTGACCCAGATCGCTTTGACCATGTAGTTATAGCTGAATGGCTGCAACAGGATATCGATCATCAGGGCTGTTTCTCCTCCGGTATGGCGCGTGACGCAGGAGGATCGCTCTTGGTTGAACCATAAAACACGGCCGGACGTTCATCGTCTGTCAGCACCGTCACCGAGCGAACATCGTCATCATCGTGAAGATGAGATCCTCCGAGATTGATGTGTCGCAGAACGCCACCGAACGTTTTCTCCAAATTGCTCTGGGTAAAGGTGCTGTGCGTGGGGCCTGCGGCTAAAACGGTACGATTGACTAAAATAACGTTGTCGCAAAACTCAGGAACGCTGCCGAGGTTATGGGTCGCCACCAAAATCAAATGGCCTTCATCGCGCAAGGTGCGCAGCAGATCGATAATGGCGTTCTCCGTTTTAACGTCGACGCCGGTGAAAGGCTCATCCAGCAGCAATACGCTGCCTTGTTGAGCCAACGCCCGCGCCAGAAACACGCGTTTTTTCTGTCCGCCGGAGAGTTCACCGATTTGGCGATGTTGCAGCGTCGATAGCCCTACGCGCTCCAGCGATTCCGCCACAATGGTGCGATCTTGCTTACTCGGGATGCGCAGGAAATTCATCCGCCCGTAGCGCCCCATCATGACGACGTCGGAAACCAGAACGGGAAAATTCCAGTCCACATCCTCTGTTTGTGGAACATAAGCAACCAGATTCTGTTTCAGCGCCTGATAAATGGGTTGCTGGTTGAGCAGTACCTGCCCTGAGGTTGGTTTGACCAATCCCATGATGCTTTTGAACAACGTTGATTTTCCACTGCCGTTTACGCCAACCAAGGCGCAAATTGTACCGCCGGTCAGGGAAAAAGAAGCATGGCGAATAGCCTGATGCCCGTTGCTGTAAGTAACCGAAACATCATTGACTTCTAATGACTGTACTGCTCGATCGCTACTCATTGATTAAATCCTTTCGCGATGGTTTCCACCGTCACTTTTAACAGGTCGATATAGGTTGGCACAGGGCCTTTTTCTGTAGACAGCGAATCAACATACAGCACACCGCCGTATTTCGCCCCCGTTTCTTTACTCACCTGTTTTGCCGGTTTATCGGAAACGGTGCTTTCGCTGAAGACCACAGGGATAGCCTTCTCACGCACGGTATCGATAACTCGACGTACCTGCTGTGGCGACCCTTGCTCGTCGGCATTGATTGGCCAGAGATAGACTTCATTGAACTGATAATCTTTCGCCAGATAGCTGAATGCACCTTCACTGGTGACTAACCAGCGCTGCTGTTCTGGGATGCGGGAGAGACGCTCACGCAGCGGTGCGTCGAGAGCCTTAATTTTTTCCGCATAGGCTTTGGCGTTACGATTATACGTCTCTGCATTGGCTGGATCGGCTTGCACCAAGCCTTTGCGGATATTTTCAATATAGATTAATGCATTGGAGGGTGACATCCAGGCATGTGGGTTTGGATTGCCATTATAGGCACCTTCGCGGATAGGAAGTGGTGTGATGCCTTCCGTTACCACAACGGCGGGTACATTTTTACGTTTTCGAAAAAGCGCGTAAACCAGCGCTCAAGATTCATCCCATTCCACAGTACCAACTGCGCAGACTGTGTTTTAACAATATCGCGCGGTGTCGGTTGATAATCATGAATTTCTGCGCCGGGCTTGGTGATGGACTCGACCGTTGCGGCATCGCCAGCAATATTCTGTGCGATATCCTGAATGATGGTAAAGGTGGTGATGACTTTAAGCTTTTCAGCCGCCTGAGCGGATGCATTGGCTAAAAGCAGTAAGGCGCACGGCAGCGCGATGCGACGGAACAGGGCAGGTAAACGGGCGTGAAAACCAATCATGCGAATATCCTTACAAACCGTGAAAGTGTTACTTGAGAATAGTTATCAATATCATTTAAGTCAAGAGGCAGAGAAGGGCGGGGAGTCAATATTGAGGGTGTCTCATGACACAAAAATCACTGTTCGCAGGCTCGTAGCACGTGCTTGCGCGGGTAAGGAACGCATCATGCTCCTTTAGTAACAGAAATGTTGCTTTAATTTAATGAATCGTACTTAAGGTTACAACGAAAGTCTAACGGTAACGGTAGTGAACTGTCGCGTGACTATACATAGTTATACACATGGCGAAATTTGCGTCAAAAAGAGAGGGGAAATCTGATGCAGCCTTAAGAAAATAACAATGGCTGCCGATAAATCATAAAGATTGTGAGAGATGTCTCTAGTTTATACTAAAGGGTTGTAAGCGATATGAGCACAAAATCAGAACGACGTTGGAAGCTGGCAAGTTTAGTCTTATTGACTTTTTTGATAGCATTATTAGTGTTATTGGTTCAAACAAGTTAATTCCTGACGCAACGAAAGGTTAGGGCATAAATAATTTCTATTATGTAATGTATTAATGCAAAAGATATAGATAGCATAAAAATGACAATCGATTTTAAACATTGATATAAGCGTGGCTGCTGTCGGACACGCTTGTTGTTAATGTTCAATATCCCTTCGTGGTTGCACACCAATTATAGCTTTTTGTTATGATTGCTGGTGCGCCTGTGCCAGAAATGGACGGCTGTCGCGTATTTTTTTGCATAATAGAATCTGCCGTGCGCTTATTGCGCGGTGCCAGAAGCAGCCTGTGAATATAGGCGTCAGCGAACATTATCGTGTATTAATGAATCAGGGATGACGTGAATTTGTGCGGCATGTCCACGACTGATAAAAAAGGCCTTGCCATCGATTACATAGTGTGTAATAACGCTTCTGGGTAAAACGAGGTACAGTTCTGTATATGAATGGCATTTTCAGTAAAGAAGACTTAAGTACAACCTTTAGCGTTGCATGCTGCTTCTCTGCCGATCCTTATCTTAGTGCCTCAAGCAGTAACGACTTTGGTTTGTCTGTATAACGCCTTTTTGGCGGTTTAAACAATTAAAGGAAATATTTGAAATGGCAAAGATTAAAGGTCAGGTTAAGTGGTTCAACGAGTCTAAAGGCTTTGGTTTCATCACTCCTGCTGACGGCAGCAAAGATGTATTCGTACACTTCTCTGCAATTCAAGGCAACGGCTTCAAAACTCTGGCTGAAGGCCAGAACGTAGAATTCGAAATTCAGGATGGCCAGAAAGGTCCTTCCGCAGTAAACGTCACTGCGCTGTAATTTTACAGCTCTGTTGCAAAACCCGCCATGGTGCGGGTTTTTTGTTGTCTGCATTTTATCTTTACCCGTAACGCAATAAAGACGTTTTTAATGAGGAAAATGTGCCGATGAGTTATCAGTGTCCGCTATGCCAGTTACCTCTGGAGCGACACCCGCGGCAATGGACGTGTGGTAAACATAGCTTTGACTGTGCGAAAGAAGGGTACGTCAACCTCTTGCCGGTACAGTTTAAGCGTTCAAAACAGCCAGGCGATAGTGCTGAAATGATGCAGGCACGGCGCAGCTTTCTGGAAGCCGGTCACTATCAACCGTTACGCGACGCCGTGGCGCAACACGTTGACGCTATTGTGGCGGATGACGCCGCTGCGCTGTTGGATATCGGCTGTGGCGAGGGGTATTACACCGCGGAACTGGCGCAGCGTCTTACCTCGCACAGAACGATGACGATTTACGGACTGGATGTGTCCAAAGCGGCGATTCAGCGTGCGGCAAAACGGTATGAAAACGTTGAGTTTTGCGTTGCATCCAGCCAGAGACTGCCTTTTCGCGACGCCTCCTTGATGCTGTGGTAAAATTTACGCGCCGTGTAACGACGCGGAGCTACAGCGCACCATTAAGGTTGGCGGTTGGGTGGTGACGGTGTCTCCAGGGCCTCGACATCTTTATCAACTGAAAGCGGAAGTCTACGATGAGGTGTTATTGCACCCGAGCAAAGACGAAGCGCTCGTCGGCTTTCAGCTTATGGATCAGCAAGTGCTCGCGTACCCGATGCAGCTATCCGGGAACGAGGCTGCGGCGCTATTGCAGATGACGCCTTTGCCTGGCGGGCAACGCCGGACGTTAGCGAGCGATTGCGTGCCGCTGCCGCATTTAGCTGTGAAACGGATTTTATTATCCGCTTGCATCAGCGTGTTGATAGCGACGTCGTCGCTTAATCGAGAAGAATAAAAACGGGCAGCGCGATAGTCGGGCTGCCCGTTGATGTAAAATGTGTTTTATACCCTAAATACTTCACGTTTTGTCATGCAACGTGAAGTATGACGGCGATATCAGGCGGCGTAGCCGAGGTGCTCGTACAGGATGTTACAGCCGATACCAATCAGAACCAACCCGCCAATCACTTCCGCTTTTTTACCGAGAATCGGGCCGATGTAGCGACCAATCATCATACCGAGTGTCACCATAATCATGGTGGCGCAGCCAATCACCATTGCGGTATGGAAAATATTTACCTGAAGGAAAGCCAGACCGACGCCGATTGCCATGGCATCTAAGCTGGTGGCGACCGCGGTGCAGATTAGCAACGCCAGACTATGATTTTTGACTTTTTCGCAGCGACAGTCTGAAGAACCTTTGAGCCCCTCAACGACCATACGGCCGCCAAGAATCAATAGCAGCGTAAACGCAACCCAGTGATCCCATTCGAGAATATATTGGCTGGCAAAGAAACCCAGTGCCCAACCGATCAGCGGGGTGATTGCCTCGATAACGCCAAAAATGAGCCCGGTACGGATGGCATCGCGGAAACGAGGATTGTGCAGGACGGCACCTTTACCGATTGACGCGGCGAAGGCATCCATTGACATACCAAATGCTAGGATAAGTGTTGCTGACATATTCATTGTAAATAGCCTCGGCTGGACGATTAACCATATACACGCAGATCATCCCCAACCCGAATGACGATCTTACGTGTCTATGGTCTCGCCTGCCAATCACGCTTGGCCGCCCGCACCACGTCTATGCTCCGATAACAGAAGATAAACGAGTATGTTGATACGAGCATTTCTGATGAATTATTGTGAGTATTAATTAATCAGAAATCGGCTACTCCCCAATGACGGCGCAACCTTAACATATTATTTATGCGATAAACAACACTAAAAGTTTTACGTGTTAATGATGCAATTGATAATTATTTTCATTTGGTTATTGAAATTGACTAATCGTATAAAATAACGTCAAGGTTATTGGGGTTAAAATACCACCATAAAACGAGGTGTCTATTTGTGGTTATTTAAAATAATTCGCCTGATAAGTTTACCTTATTGATTCTCAATCATAAATTTATATATTTTTTCTAAATCATCGAGCTGGGTAACCTGTATCAATAAACGCCGTTTCTCAAGATCGATGACTAATATGCCATCCTCAGATAAATTCATATTTTTAATTCTGGTATAAGGAATGAATATATTCGCATAAAAGAAGCCGGTTGATTTAAAAACCAGTTTAGGGCGACGAATATAGGCTAGATAACACGCCATGAAGGCCAGAGAAATCAAAAGATAGGTGGTAAGAATAGCGCCATTACTCATCACATTCTGATAAATAAGAATCCCTACTAAGCCGATAAAAATTAGTGTATCGAGCCGATTCGTCCGTTTCAGAGGGACGAGGAGCTGGGTTTTCCCTTGAGTTTATCCATGATGAACTCATCATAGATGGCATAAACCAGTGCTAACGCAATCAACACGACCAGCGTAATATCCGTCATTGTCATCCGTATTATCCTTGCTCGTTAAGCATCCATATTTGTCATAAAGAATGGCCGGGCGTATTAGCACCCGGCCATTGACTATTACACGCCGAGCAGGCCGATCCAGTATCCGAAGATACCAATGGCGAAGAAGCCCATAATCAGCCACAGTGCGTTTACCTTGCGTCGTAACAGCCACATACAGCCGAACGTCAGCAGTAGGGGAACGAGCCCCGGCATAAGCTGGTCAAGGATAGACTGAACGGTGGTCACCGTGGTTTCCCCGTTCTGGTTCGTCACCGTCGACACCACCATCGGAATGTTGACGTGAGTCCATTTATTGACCAATGCCCCCATGACGAACAGGCCGAGAATAGAGGCTGACTCGGTCATTTTTTGCAGGAAACCGCCGCCCATATCGCTGACGATATCGATCCCTTTACGGTAGCCATAGGCGACGCCGTAGTAACGAACCAGCAGGCGAACCAGGTTAAACAGAACGAAGAAGAGGACTGGCCCTAACAGGCTGCCGCTCATGGCAATCCCCGCACCCAGTGCGGCGAATACCGGACGGGCGGTGCCCCAGAATATTGGGTCGCCGACGCCAGCCAGTGGCCCCATCAGCCCGACTTTCAGGCCGTTTATTGCCGCGTCATCAATGGGAGCGCCATTCGCGCGTTGCTCTTCCATCGCCATCGTTACGCCGAGTACCGGAGCCGCAACAAACGGCTGTGTATTGAAGAACTCCAGATGGCGCTTGATCGCCTGTTTACGCTCTTCCGAGTTTTCAGGATAAAGACGGCGAATTACCGGCACCATGGAAAAACAGAAGCCGAGTGCCTGCATACGTTCAAAGTTCCAGGAGCCTTGAAACAGGTTGGAACGGATAAACACCGCGCGGATGTCGCTGTCAGTGAGTTTTTTGACATTCGTGTTTTCGACCATTTTGCTCACTCCTGTTAATCCAGTTCGTTATCAAGGTCGTTATTGCCTGATGAAACCGGCTGACCTTGAACCTTGTTATATTTCGGGCTGAGCTGGATATACAGCACCGCCATCACAATACCGATTACGCCCAGCGCCACCAGGTTAAACTGGGTGAACGCGGCGGTCACAAAGCCAAGATAGAAGAACGGCATCAGGTAGCCCGCGCGCATCATGTTGATGACCATCGCGTAACCGACGACGACAATCATGCCCCCGGCGATATTCAGACCGTTGGTCACCACTTCCGGGATGGAGTTCAGCAGCGCGTGAACGGCATCGGTACCAACGGAAACGGCAACGATTACTGCAGGAATCGCGATACGCATGGCCTGTAGCAGCAGGGCAGAGACGTGAATCCAACTGATTGCCGTCAGGTTACCTCGCTCTGCTGCGCTGTCTGCCGCATGCTGGAACGCAACGGTGATGGTACGAACAATGATGGTTAATACTTGCCCAGCGGCAGCAAGCGGAATGGCCAGAGCAATCCCTGCGCCGATCCCCGACCACCGGCGATAACCAGAATGGTTGAAATAATGGAGGCCAGAGCCGCATCTGGTGCGACAGCTGCACCGATGTTCATCCAGCCTAACGCGATCATTTCCAGCGTACCGCCAATAATGATCCCGGTTTTTAAATCACCTAATACTGCGCCAATCAGCGTACAGGCGACGAGTGGACGGTGGAATTGGAATTCATCAAGAATTGAACCCATCCCCGAAACACACGCGACGAGAAATATCAGCACAATTTGAAGTGTGGTAATCTCCATCGTACTTCTCCTATAAAATGTGTCTGAGTAAAAATAAATCGCCATCCCCGTTGTTTTTCAATGTCAACGTAAAGTTGTCTATGTCGGCATAAAGCTTTTCAATATCGACATAAATACCTATCTTGAAAATCGTCAGGTCTATAAAGCTATTATCGATGGTGACGTTCGCGTTAATCACATTCGCATTGCGATGGGGATCAGCGCGGCATTTTGTTAATTAAATCCATCATTTTGAGCCGGGTATCGGTTGAAACTTTCCGAACCTCCAATTCAATTCCGCGTTTATCTAATTCTCGGAATGCAGTGATATCCTTCTCATCGATAGAAACGGCATTATTGACCTGCGTTTTCCCCTGTTTGAATGCCATCCCGCCAATATTAACCGAGGTGATTTTTACGCCATTCTCGATCAGCGTTAATACATCCGTCGGATTGGTGAACAACAGCATCACCCGGTCGGCGGCATATTTGGGGTTGTCGTAGACACGGACGGCTTTGGCGACATCCACCACGTGAGCGGTAACGCCCGGTGGCGCAACCTGAGTCAGCAACGTTTTACGCACGTTATCGGCGGCGACTTCATCGCTGACGACAATAATGCGCGAAACATTGGTTTCTTTCGTCCAGCGGGTGGCGACCTGACCATGAATCAGACGGTCATCGATACGCGCCAATCCGATCTTCATGTGTTCACCGGAGCCTGCTGGTGTGGGGGCTGCCTTGGCTTTTGGCGGTGGTGGAGGAGAAGGGGGCGCGGCTTTGGGCGTATCCTGATGCTTCAGCGCTTTTACGCCATCCCTGCCAGCTTCCAGAGCGATAGAAACCAAATCGGAAAAGGACGGATTATCATCCCGAGCCATAAAGGTTTCCGCCAGCATGGGAATATTGACGCCGGCGATAACGTCATGGTTTTCCTTACTGGTGACGAGACGGCTGGCCGCGTTGAATGGGCTACCGCCCCAGGTATCAACGAGAAACAGCACGCCTTGCGATGTGTCTAACTGCGTGAGTTTTTCCTGATATTTTTCTATCAATGTTTCGGCGTTTTCTCCAGGGACGAAATCGATCCAGGCGATATTGCTTTGCTCGCCAAGGATCATTTCTGCTGTCTTTAACAGCGGTCCCGCAGTGGCGCCGTGAGTGCATAACATGATTGCAATACTCACTTGCTACCTCCTCACGTTCACGATCAAAAAGAGTCAATGTGTCAGGAAACAGGGTTAACGTTCAGCCACTGAACGTTAACCGTCGCGGTATTAGTATGGCTGCAAGAAAAAAATTTACCGTGGATTCATGACATTCACTGTGTTCCTCCAGGTTGTCAGGCGAGAAATCGTGACTGACAGATTTATTTTAGTTATCGAAAAATAAATAGTGTGATGATGCTCTAATGCTGACCAGTTAAGCGGGAGGCTAAAAGAGTGCAGAAGCGGAAAATTTGAGCGTGTTATCAATGCGAAGCCGGACGACGAAATTCTTTGTGAAAATTGGTAACAACCTGTTAGAGTAAACGTCCCTTAAATTGCTTAGGAGCACCGGGCATCAGCCCTTCCCATGGACTGTCACCGACAAAACGTTCTCTGTTTCCCCGCTAATGCTGGCGGTTTTCTGTACTCAGCTGGTCACTCAGACCACATTCAGAATCTCTCTGATTCATATCAACTCTTTTTATTACCATTCAATGCGGCTCATGCATTGATGTCATCTGCTCGTTCATTTTCTGGAGTCTGACATGGAATTTTTGCTAGATCCTTCAATCTGGGCAGGCTTATTGACGCTGGTGGTACTTGAAATTGTTCTGGGTATCGACAATTTGGTGTTTATCGCCATTTTGGCGGATAAATTACCCCCCAAACAGCGAGATAAAGCCCGCATTATCGGTTTAAGCCTGGCGCTGTTAATGCGTCTGGGCCTGTTGTCTTTGATTTCCTGGATGGTCACACTGACGCGTCCACTGTTTAGCCTTGGTGATTTCAGCTTCTCGGGTCGTGACCTGATTTTGCTGTTCGGCGGTGTGTTCCTCTTGTTCAAAGCTACGATGGAGCTACATGAACGGCTAGAGAATAAAACGCACGACGGCAATGGGAATCGCGCCCATGCGAGTTTCTGGGCCGTGGTGGCGCAGATTGTCGTGCTGGATGCCGTGTTCTCGCTGGATGCCGTGATTACCGCGGTGGGCATGGTCGATCATCTGGGCGTGATGATGACGGCAGTGATCATCGCGATGGGTGTCATGCTGATTGCTTCTAAGCCACTGACCCGATTCGTCAACGAGCATCCAACGGTGGTTGTCCTGTGTCTCAGCTTCTTGCTGATGATTGGTTTGAGCCTGATGGCGGAAGGTCTTGGCTTCCACATTCCGAAAGGCTACCTGTACGCTGCGATTGGTTTCTCTATTCTGATCGAACTGTTTAACCAGATTGCCCGTCATAACTTTATGAAACACCAGTCGCATCGTCCTTTGCGTGAGCGTACCGCAGAGGCCATTCTGCGCCTGATGGGGTCACGGAAAAACACGGACGATCTGGATGCGGATGAACCTCAGAAGAAGCTCACGACAGAAGAGTTTGCTGAGGAAGAGCGCAATATGATCAGCGGCGTGCTGACATTAGCGTCGCGTTCACTGCGCAGCGTGATGACGCCACGTACGGAAATTTCCTGGGTGGATAGTGAAAGTTCTGTCGAGCAGATCCGTATGCAATTGCTGGATACACCTCACAGCCTGTTCCCAATATGCCGCGGTTCTCTGGATGAACTGATCGGCGTCGTCCGTGCCAAGGATTTGTTGGTGGCGCTGGAAACACAGACGGATGTAGAAAGCTTCGCTGCGGCGAATCCGCCCATCGTCGTACCCGAAACGCTGGATGTGATTAACCTGTTGCCCGTTCTGCGTCGTGCGAAAGGCAGCCTGGTTATCATCACCAACGAGTTTGGCGTGGTGCAAGGGTTGGTTACGCCGCTGGATGTGCTGGAAGCGATTGCGGGGAGTTCCCGGATGAAGACGAAACGCTGGATATCATTCCAGACGGCGAAGGCTGGCTGGTGAAAGCGGAACAGACCTGCATGCCTTGCAGCAGGTCGTGGATAGCAGCGATCTGGTTGACCCGAAGGAAGATTACGCTTCACTGGCTGGCCTGTTGCTGGCGCACAGTGATGAGTTCCCGAAAGTCGGCGAGATCATCGAATTGCACCACCTGCGCTTCCATATCGTTGAGGTTTCCGAATACCGTATCGATCTAGTGCGTGTAGAACGCATTGTGGATGAGGACGACGCTGAAGAAGCGTAATGCGATTCGCTAAGTCATTGCAAAATAAAGCCCCGCCAATTGGCGGGGCTTTTTGTGAACGGAGCTAAAAGCTGTGATGAGAACGGATTAATCACACTGTACTTTTAATCACACTGTACTTTGATCGCCAGCCCACCTCGTGAGGTTTCGCGGTATTTGGCGTTCATGTCTTTACCCGTTTCGTACATGGTTTCAATCACCTTATCCAGCGAGACGCGAGGTTCGCTGGTACGGCGGGTTGCCATGCGAGCAGCGTTAATCGCCTTAACGGAAGCAATGGCGTTACGTTCGATGCACGGAACCTGTACCTGACCAGCAACCGGATCGCAGGTTAAGCCCAGGTTGTGTTCCATACCGATCTCGGCGGCGACGCAAACTTGTTCCGGACTGGCCCCCATCAGTTCTGCCAGCCCGGCGGCGGCCATCGAGCAGGCCACGCCGACTTCACCCTGACAGCCCACTTCGGCACCGGAGATGGAAGCGTTCATTTTATACAGAATGCCTACCGCGCCTGCCGCGAGGAAATAACGAATATAAATAGTCGGGCTAACCGGTTCGATAAAGTGGTCGTAATAAGCGAGAACGGCAGGGACGATGCCGCACGCGCCGTTTGTTGGCGCGGTCACCACGCGGCCACCTGCGGCGTTTTCTTCATTTACCGCCAGCGCGAACATATTAACCCAGTCCACCACGTTCATCGGGTCGTTAGACAGCTTGTCGGAAGACACCAGCATACGGCGCAGCGCAGAAGCACGACGTGGTACGCGCAGTGGGCCGGGTAAAACACCTTCGGTGTTCATGCCGCGATCGATACAGGCACGCATGGTCTGCCAGATATCGGCGAAGTACGCATCAATATCCTGACGGCTGTGCAGCGCCAGCTCGTTACGCATCACCATCCCGGAAAGCGACAGGCCACTCTGTTTACAGTGCTCCAGCATCTCTTTAGCGGAATGGAATGTGTAAGGAACGGAGACGTCAGCGGCGGTGTCTTTGCCAAAATGCTCTTCATCGACGATAAAACCACCGCCGATGGAGTAATAGGTTTTGCTATAAATTTCTTTATTGCCGGCAAAGGCGGTGATGGTCATGCCGTTTTCGTGCAATGGCAAATTTTCACTGCGGAAAACCATGCCGCCTTCGCGTGGGAAATCGACTTCATGCTGCCCATTAGCCAGCAGCAGGCGTTCGCGTTGCTCAACATCGCGGATGAAACCGGGAATGGCATCAATATCAACCGTATCCGGCATGTTACCCGCCAGACCCATGATGATGGCGATGTCTGTGTGGTGACCTTTACCCGTTAGCGACAGCGAGCCATACACATCGACGGCAATACGCGTCGTCGCGGTCAGTAAATCCTGGTTGATCAATTCATCGACAAATTGCTTACCGGCTTTCATCGGTCCAACCGTATGAGAGCTAGAGGGGCCAATACCGATCTTAAACATGTCGAAAACGCTTATCACGCGAAACTCCTCAAAGACTTAGGGCTGTATCCACCCTCTATTTTCCGATCGTCCGTGTCCGGTTCCTTTACCACAATCAGATAGTGATGCTGCGAATTATCTGGTGTTTTCGGTTCTGGCGAGACATGACCTGAATTTTAGTGGATATCTACCCAAAGATTAGAATAAAACTCGTCAAATCGCGCTATTGTAGTGTGGAATATGTTGTGTGGCTTTCTTTTTCGCATGAAATAAACTTATGGCACAGCACAATTTAACTTATCTCAAATATGCGCTAAGTCATTGTAAAGTCTATAAGTGAATGCTTTTTGAACGGAAAGGCCGCTTTTACGTTAGGGATATTTAGTGAAGGAAAAAGTAGAAAACCCAAAGCCGCGCTATGCGGCTTTGGGTTTAGGGCCTGTCGGAAATCTGTAAGGCGAGCTGGTGGATGATGGCAGCCGTCAGCCCCCAGACAAACTGTTGCTGATACCAGGAGAGGTAAACCCGATGGCGCTGCTGTTTGCGCTCGATATCCAGTGGGTAATAGCGCGTTAGCGCGAAGGCCTCGTCCAACGGCATTTCAAACAGCTCGGCGACTTCGTCTTCATTAGGATGGAAGCGGGTCTGGGCGGCGATGAGCCCGATAACCGGCGTGACCTGAAAGCCACTGACGCTGTCCAGCGGCGGTAATACGCCCAACACCTGAACGTTTTCTGGTGGGATAGCCACTTCTTCCTGCGCTTCACGCAGTGCCGTTTCGATGAGCGAACGATCGGTTTTGTCTGCCGCCCCGCCGGGGAACGCCACTTGGCCTGCATGCTTACGCAGGTCGGCAGAACGTCGGGTCAATAACAGCGTGGGTGTAGGATGGCAAATAATGGGCACCAGAACCGCTGCCTGGCGCTGCTGGTGCACAGGTCGCAGCGCTGGCGGAAGCTGTAGCTGAAAACGGGTAATAAAATCGTTCAGCGCAAAAGCCGTTGGCGGCAAGACGATCTCACTCATTGATTCGGTACCTGAATTGTCTGAGAGCCATCCAATAGGGGAAGGATACGGCCCACTTTATCAAACGTTTCCTGATATTCAGCCTGTTCCTGACTGTCGGCAACGATGCCGCCGCCCGCCCAGCAGTAAATTCTGCCGCGTTCGGTCAATAACGTCCTGATGGTGATATTGGTGTCCATGGTGCCGCATAGGCTGATATAGCCGACGCTGCCGCAGTAGGCATTGCGACGCTGAGGTTCCAGCTCTTCAATGATCTGCATGGCGCGGATTTTGGGCGCACCGGTAATCGAGCCCCGGGGAAGCAGGCACGTAGCAGCGTGGTGGCGGGGCAATCATCCGGTAGCCGTGCTTCAATCGTACTGACCAGATGGTGCACCGCGGGAAAAGGTTCGACGACGAACAGCTCCGGCACGCGGACGCTGCCCGGCACCGCGACGCGGCCAATATCGTTACGCAGGAGATCGACGATCATCAGGTTTTCTGAGCGGTCTTTATCCGAATTAGCGAGCCGCACCGCCTGTTGTTTATCAGCCTCTGGGTCTACGAGGCGTGGCAGCGTGCCTTTAATCGGGCGGGTTTGAATACGGTGTTCTTCCAGCCAGAGAAAACGTTCCGGCGATACGCTGATGACGGTATTTTCCGGCAGACGGAGGAAGGCAGAAAAGGGTGCCTTATTGCCTGCTGACAGCCGTAAAAACGCCTGCCATTCATCGCCATGATAAGCCGCAGAAAACGCTGCGCCAGATTAACCTGATAACAGTCTCCCGCCAGAAGGTAGTCCTGTATTTTGCGGAATTTTTCGCCGTACGCCTCGCGTGACATATTCGGCTGCCAGGTGCCGGTGAGGCTGAAATCGTCTTGCGGAGCGCTAACGGGCAGATTGGCTAACCAGTCGAGCCGCGCCTGAAGGGAATGATGTACGATCAGCGTTAACGTCTGTCGCTGGTGGTCGGCAACCAGCGCCCAGTCGTATAAACCGACTGCCATATCCGGCAGGTCGATGTCCCGTTCAGCCTGAGTAGGCAGCGTTTCAATCTGACGTCCCAAATCATAGCCGAACAGGCCCAGTGCGCCGCCCTGAAAGGGGAAGTCAGGATGCACTTCCGTGGGTAACGCCAGCGTATCAAGCTGCTGTTGCAGTAGAGCAAAGGGATCGCCGTCCACGATGCTCGTTACACCGTCACGCATGATTTCCGTTTTGCTTCCGCGCGTGCAAAGCGTGACTCGCGGGTCAGCGACCATGATATCGAAGCGATTGTGCGGATGATCGGCAAACCCAGAATGCAGCAACATCGCCCATGGCTGTTGGGAAAAGGGCGCAAAGCGATCGAGCAGCACCGTCGGATAGTAAGGCAGCGAGTGATAGCGAACGGTGGCCGAGTCGCTGATGTTGGTTACATGGGTCGTATTGGCGGCAGTCATGTTCTTCGTGTTGTGTCTACAGTGTGGTTGTGTTGATAGCGTGTCGATTTCACTGACCACAGCGTACCACAAAGCAGAAATGCTGGTGTATGCCGAAGCGGGCATGCGATGATACGTGCGAATTTATCAACCAGGAAACCACCATGATTGCAGGTATGCCCGCGCTGACGCACAAACAACAGCAAGATGCCGTAGAGCGTATTCAGGAACTGATGTCTGAGGGTATGAGCAGCGGCCAGGCGATAGCGCAGGTTGCGGCGGAGATTCGTCAGGAACATCAGGGCGGCAATGTCGCGGTGATGTTTGACGAAGACGATGACACCGTGAATGACAGCGACGAAGAACACTATTTTGACGATGGTGAAGAGGAAGACGAGCAGTAACGTCCATCCTCTTCGTTAGGACATGAAAAAGGGATATACGGTTATATCGCTGCAATCGCTTTGATTTCGACTCTAAATTTCGGATGCATCAGCTTAGCCTGCACAGTGCAGCGTACAGGTGCGCTGCCCGCCACGACCCAGGCATCCCACGCGGCGTTCATCGCGGCAAAGTCATCCGCGTCGGCAAGAAAAATCGTCACGTCCAACAGCTTACTCTTATCTGTTCCCGCCTGTTGCAGGATCGCATCCAGTGCGCCCAGTGCGTTCTCCGTTTGCGCCTGTGCACCGTCATCCAGATTCTCCGGCACGCTGGTGTAATACAGCGTGTTGTTGTGGATGACGGCGTCTGACCAGCGGGCTTCAGGATTAATACGTGATCGCCATGAGGTGGGGTTTCTCCATTGTGGGGATAGTTAAAATAGTGACATCAATCAATACCAGCCGCCAAGCCTAACACAGCAGATTGCGGCACGCTTTCCTGATTTAAGGTGGTAGCGTCGGGTGACTCTTGGCATAATCAGCGCGATATTTTGCCACGACCTGAAACGGTTAGCGGCTTACAGATACAGCATTTCCTTGAACAAGAGAGCAGGCGTGACGAACGATCGGGTAATTGATGATTTTGCGAATGACGGCGCGCTGGCGAAAGCGATCACGGGCTTCAAACCGCGTGAGCCACAGCGGCAGATGGCGCAGGCGGTAACGCGAGCCATTGACGATAAAACGGCGCTGGTGGTGGAAGCGGGAACCGGAACCGGTAAAACCTATGCCTACCTTGCGCCCGCCTTGCGTGCTGATAAAAAAGTCATCATCTCGACAGGTTCAAAAGCGCTACAGGATCAGCTCTACAGTCGCGATTTACCGACGATTGCGCAGGCGCTGAAGTACAAAGGTAAACTCGCGCTGCTGAAAGGTCGCTCGAACTATCTCTGTCTGGAACGGCTCGAACAGCAGTCGCTGGGCGGCGGTGATTTACCCGCCGAAACGCTGAGCGAACTGGTCAGGCTGCGCGGCTGGTCATCGGAAACGACGGAAGGCGATGTCACGACCTGTTCAGGCGTTGCGGAAGACAGTGCGATCTGGCCGTTAGTGACCAGTACCAACGATAACTGTCTGGGCAGCGACTGTCCGCACTACAAAGAGTGCTTCGTGGTGAAAGCGCGACGCAAGGCGATGGATGCCGACATCGTGGTGGTTAACCACCATCTTTATCTGGCGGATATGGTGGTCAAGGAGACCGGTTTTGCTGAGCTGATCCCGGAAAGTGATGTCGTGATTTTCGATGAAGCCCACCAGATACCTGACATTGCCAGCCAATATTTCGGTCAGCAGCTTTCGAGCCGCCAACTGCTGGATTTGGCAAAAGACATCATCATTGCTTACCGCACTGAAGTGCGAGATGCCTCTCAACTGCAAAAAAGTGCCGACCGCCTGACGCAAAGTACGCAGGATTTTCGGCTGGCGCTGGGCGATCCGGGGTTTCGCGGTAACCTTCGCGATGTGCTCGAACAACCGTCGCTTCAGCGTGCGCTGGTGTTGCTGGATGATGCATTAGAACTGTGTTACGACGTCGCGAAACTGTCGCTGGGGCGCTCTGCGCTGCTGGATGCCGCTTTTGAGCGCGCCACGCTCTATCGCAACCGCCTGAAGCGACTGAAAGAAGTACAACAGCCGGGTTATAGCTACTGGTATGAATGCAATTCGCGCCATTTCGTGTTGGCACTGACGCCGCTGTCCGTCGCCGATCGTTTTCGCGAACTGATGAAGGACAAGCCTGCCGCCTGGATATTTACCTCCGCCACCCTGTCTGTTAACGATCAACTCTTCCATTTCACCGATAGGCTGGGGTTGGATAACGCGAACACGCTCCTGTTGCCCAGCCCGTTTGATTATGCCAATCAGGCGCTGCTCTGCGTTCCCCGTCATTTGCCGGAAACCAATCGTCCCGGTGCGGCGAAAAGGCTGGCGACGATGCTGCAACCGTTGATTGAAGCGAATCAGGGACGCTGCTTTATGCTGTGTACCTCGCATCAGATGATGCGCGATTTGGCCGCTGAATTCCGCGCCATGCTGACGCTACCGGTGCTGCTACAGGGGGAGACCGGCAAGGCGCAGTTGCTGTCACAGTTTGTGTCGGCGGGCAATGCTTTACTGGTGGCAACCAGCAGTTTCTGGGAAGGCGTGGACGTGCGTGGTGATACGCTCTCCTGCGTCATTATCGATAAACTGCCGTTTACCTCGCCAGACGACCCGCTGCTGAAGGCGCGTATCGAAGACTGTCGGCTGCGCGGCGGCGAGCCTTTTGACGATGTACAGGTTCCCGATGCGGTAATTACCCTGAAGCAAGGCGTGGGTCGCCTCATCCGTGACGTTGAGGATCGCGGTGTGATTGTGATTTGCGATAATCGACTGGTGATGCGCCCGTATGGCGCCGTGTTCCTTAACAGCCTGCCGCCAACGCCGCGGACCCGCGATATTAGGCAGGCGATTAATTTCCTGACGCGTAACACATAATTCCCAACTGGCGATTGCTGCATGACCTTACCGATGGCGGGAAGGGCTGCGGCACGACAGGGGCTTATGCTATGATACGGGT
Organism: Pectobacterium sp. PL152; assembly: GCA_021907015.1. Classification (GTDB taxonomy): domain Bacteria; phylum Pseudomonadota; class Gammaproteobacteria; order Enterobacterales; family Enterobacteriaceae; genus Pectobacterium. The sequence goes on from CP091064.1 coordinate 4,857,959, forward strand.
TGTTAAGATTTATTTATCCTGCCTGAGGTTGGCATGTCTACGCGAATTCTAGCGCTTGATACCGCAACGGAAGCCTGTTCCGTCGCACTCTGGAATGAAGGCGAAATTCATTCTCTGTTCGAAATTTGTCCCCGTGAGCACACACAACGTATTCTGCCGATGGTTCAGCAGGTGCTGGCCGACAGCGGCTTGACGCTTAACGATCTTGATGCGCTGGCTTTTGGCCAAGGGCCGGGAAGTTTTACCGGCGTGCGGATTGGTATCGGCATTGCACAAGGGCTGGCGTTGGGCGCGGATTTACCGATGCTCGGCGTATCGTCACTGGCGACGATGGCGCAGGGCGCTTTCCGCCTGACGCAGGCGACGCAAGTGCTGGCGGCCATTGATGCGCGAATGGGTGAAGTGTACTGGGGCTGCTATCAGCGCGATGCTGACGGTAGCTGGCAGGGCGAATCCGAGGAAGCCGTATTGAAACCTGAACAGGTGCAGGCCTTAACCGCTGAGCTGTCAGGCGAATGGACCACGGTCGGAACCGGATGGGAAACCTATCCTGAACTGGTCAGCCATTCTTCGCTGGTGTTAGCGAAGGGCAATGTGCTGCTGCCGCAGGCGCAGGATATGTTGCCGCTGGCCTGTCAGCTATGGCAGGCAGGAAAGGCGGTCAGCGTCGAGAATGCGCAACCGCGCTATCTGCGCAATGAAGTGACCTGGAAAAAACTTCCCGGCCGCGAATAAACAGACTACTTATTTGGTGCGGTGTATAACTTCTGTAAACAGCAACTTATTCGATGCTGAGCAGTCTAACTATCAGATATCCGAAGAGGGGTTGTGCCATGTTTGTACCCATGAAGCATGTACAGATAAAAAGTGTGCGAATGAAAAATCTGCATCTGAATCAGAAAAAGCACGACTCTGTCTGGTAGCGGCGGCAGCGCTGCTGCTTTCGGGCTGTGTCACGATACCGGATGCGATTAAAGGCACGTCGCCAACGCCACAGGACGATCTGGTGCGAGTGATGAATGCGCCGCAGATTTATGTCGGTCAGGAATCGCGCTTTGGCGGGCGGGTGGTTGGCATCCGCAATGAAGCGAATAAAACGCGCCTGGAGATTGCCAGCATGCCGCTGGATAGCGGGGCGAAACCGCTGCTGGATATGCCATCAGAAGGGCGTTTTATTGCCTATGTGAATCGCTTTCTGGAACCTGTCGATTTTAAAGACCAATTGGTCACCGTTGTCGGGCCGATTGTCGGCACCGAACAGGGGGCTATCGGCGATAAGCCTTATCGCTACGTCGTGATCGACGCACAAGGCTACAAACGCTGGAATGTCGTGCAGCGTCTGATGATGCCACCCGGCGGCTATGGTTATGGCCCATGGGGATGGCGTGCGGGTTACGGCTATGGCTGGGGCCCAGGATGGGGATTTGACGGTGGGTGGTCTGGTCCGGCGCGGGTTGAGAATGTCGTGACAGAATAAAATTATTTCGTTCGGAGTGAAGAGATCAGGCGACGCAGGTTGCCTGATTTTTTTTGAATAAAGAATAAATTAGTGATCGCTCTCGCAACCTTAAGATTGTTTGTTAGCTAACTGGTAGGCTGAGTTAAAATAATGTTAATAACAATAAGCCTCTGAGGGCGACGACGATGCCACTAAAAAAATATCTCGGGAGTGACGTCTTGGAAAAAATTTGGTTATCACGCTATCCGGCGGACGTGCCGGCGGAAATCGATCCGGATCGCTATTCGTCGTTGATTGAAATGTTTGAGAATAGCGTGAGGCGCTATGCCGACCGACCTGCCTTCGTCAACATGGGGGAAGTGATGACGTTTCGTAAGCTGGAAGAGCGGAGTCGGGCATTTGCGGCCTATCTGCAAAACCAGCTTAAATTGCAAAAGGGCGATCGTGTCGCGCTGATGATGCCCAATCTACTGCAATATCCCGTTGCGCTGTTTGGTGTGTTGCGCGCGGGTCTGGTGGTGGTTAACGTTAACCCACTGTATACGCCGCGTGAGTTGGAACATCAGCTAAAAGACAGTGGGGCCAGCGCGATTGTCATCGTGTCTAACTTTGCGCATACGCTGGAAAAAGTCGTCCATAACACGGCGGTGAAGCACGTAATCCTGACCCGTATGGGAGATCAGCTCTCCACGGCAAAAGGCACGCTGGTCAACTTCGTGGTGAAGTACATTAAGCGACTGGTGCCTAAATACCATCTGCCGGATGCGATATCGTTTCGTCGTGTTTTGCAGGAAGGACGGCGTCAGCAATATATTCGCCCCGATATTATCAATACCGATCTGGCATTTCTGCAATATACCGGCGGCACTACGGGTGTCGCTAAAGGTGCCATGCTCACGCATCGCAATATGCTGGCGAATCTCGAACAGTGTAAAGGGGCATACGGCGCTATTCTGCAAGAAGGCAATGAACTGGTGGTCACGGCGTTGCCGCTCTATCATATTTTCGCACTTACGGTAAACGGCCTTCTGTTTCTTGAATTGGGCGGGAAGAACTTGCTGATCACCAACCCCGTGATATCCCGGCGGTCGTGAAAGAAATGAAGCAATACCCGTTCACGGCAATCACCGGCGTCAATACGTTATTTAATGCGTTGCTCAACAACAAAGAGTTCCACGAGCTGGATTTCTCAACGCTGCGTTTATCGGTGGGTGGTGGCGCATCGGTTCAGCAAGCGGTGGCAGAACGTTGGGAAAAGCTAACGGGTAAACATCTGCTTGAGGGATATGGACTAACGGAAAGTTCACCTCTGGTGTCCGTAAACCCCTACGATCTCAAACATTACAGCGGCAGTATTGGGCTACCGGTGTCATCAACGGATGTCCGAATCATTGACGATGACGGCAACGACGCTGGGCCGGGTGAGTCCGGTGAACTGTGGGTGCGCGGGCCGCAGGTGATGTTAGGGTACTGGCAGCAGCCTGCCGCGACGGATGATGTGTTAAAAGACGGCTGGCTGGCAACGGGTGACATTGTCACGTCTGATGACGAAGGGTTCCTGCGGGTCATCGATCGTAAGAAAGACATGATTCTGGTTTCCGGCTTTAACGTCTATCCGACGGAAATTGAAGATGTCATCAGCCGCCATCCCAAAGTGTCCGAGTCGGCGGTGGTTGGGGTAGCGAATGAGGTGTCCGGCGAGGCAGTCAAAGCTTTTGTGGTCAGGCGCGATAACTCGTTAACGAAAGAGGAACTCATTACCCACTGTCGCCGAAATCTTACCGGCTATAAAGTGCCGAAAGAGGTCGAATTCTGCGACGACTTGCCGAAATCTAATGTGGGGAAAATCCTGCGTCGCGAATTGCGCGACGATAAGAAGGTGAAGAAAGACGCTGCCGCCTGACGATTTTCCACGAAAACGACTGCCAGAGAGCGGCAGGACGCGATATGATGTTTTCACGCCGGTTTATCCGGCGTTCTTTTTATGTTTATGGCGAACGTAGCGTCGTCATCCTATGGGCCGTCGCTTGCGATGTTAAAAATGTCCGCCGGGAATTTTTACGGCGATACGGATTTGACCCAGAACCGTAAAGTAAAAACAACCAAGAGAATGACGTTTTGAATTATCAGTTGATCACTTCCGACATCGGGTTACAACAGGTTTGCTCCCAGGCGCGACGCTTTCCGCAGGTGGCATTGGACACGGAGTTCGTCAGAACCCGCACGTACTACCCGCAATTGGGGTTGATTCAATTGTATGACGGCGAACAGCTTTCACTTATCGACCCGTTAACGATTACCGACTGGGCACCTTTTCAGGCGTTACTGCGTGACGAACAGGTCACTAAATTCCTGCATGCAGGCAGCGAAGATCTGGAAGTGTTTCTCAATGCGTTTGGAACACTGCCGACGCCGTTCATTGATACACAGATTCTGGCCGCATTTTTAGGCAAGCCGCTTTCTTATGGTTTCGCTGCGCTGGTGGCTGACTATATGGGCGTGACGCTGGATAAAAGCGAATCGAGAACGGACTGGCTGGCCCGTCCGCTGAGTGAAAAACAGTGTGATTACGCGGCCGCCGATGTGTTCTACCTGTTGCCAATGGCAGCCAAGCTGGTGGCGGATACGCAAGCCGCAGGGTGGATGAACGCTGCGCTGGACGAATGTCTCCTGCTTTGTCAGCGTAAACAGGATATTTTGGCACCGGCACTGGCCTATCGCGAATTTGGCAATGCCTGGCAGCTGCGTGGCCGGCATCTGGCTTGTCTACAGCGTCTGGCTGAGTGGCGTTTGCGTAAAGCGCGTGAGCGAGACAGCGCGGTGAATTTTGTCGTACGTGAAGAGAACCTGTTGCAGGTGGCGCGTTGTCTGCCGACTTCGCTGGGTGAACTGAGCTCACTGGGGCTGAGCGGCCCGGAAATTCGCTACCACGGGAAAACGCTGCTGGACTGTGTTGCACAAACGGACGGTATTACTGACGCGGATTGCCCGCCACCGGTCATTAATTTGATCGACTATCCCGGCTATAAAAAAGCGTTTAAAGATATCAAAGCGCTGGTACAGCGCGTGAGCGAACAGAGTGGATTATCCGCCGAGTTATTGGCATCGCGTCGTCAAATTAACCGTCTGCTGAACTGGCACTGGAAATTAAGTGGGCAAGACGCAGGAATGCCGGAAATGTTATCTGGCTGGCGCAGTCAGTTATATGGCGATGAACTACGCGACATTGTGCAGCGCTATTAATCCCCGCTAAACACGCCTTATCAATACGCCTTATTTACTGTGATGATGCCATCATGGAAAAGCAGTAAATAGGGTGATGAAAATGCGGCGAAAAAAACAAAATAAGCAATGAAAGACTGGCTAAATATACAGTCCATTGTGGAATGAAACGCACGTAATTTGAAGTACGACGGGAATAGCTATCCCCTGCGTAAAAGCAGGGGATATCACAGCAGAAAAATCATTTAGGCGTTTCTTCCGCTTCCGGTAATGTCACGTTCAACTCAAGCACGGAAATATCATCTCCTTTTTGCTCAAGTTGAACCGTCACCATCTCAGGATCAATCTGTACATATTTACAGATAACCTCAAGAATATCCCGCTTTAGCTGCGGCAGATAATGGGGTTCACTATCTCCCCGGCGTCGCTCCGCGACAATAATTTGCAGCCGTTCCTTGGCAATATTGGCTGTCGTTTTTTTGCGGGACAGAAAGAAGTCCAGTAAAGCCATAATTTATCCCCCAAAAAGTCGTTTAAGGAAACCCTTCTTCTCTTCTTCAACAAAACGGAAAGGACGCTCTTCGCCAAGCAGACGTTCAACGGTGTCCGCGTAGGCTTTGCCGGCATCGGCTTCAGTATCCAGAATGACAGGTTCGCCCTGGTTAGAAGCGCGGAGTACAGATTGGTCTTCTGGGATCACGCCAACCAGTGGAATCCGCAGAATTTCAAGCACGTCTTCCATGCTTAGCATATCGCCACGGCTCACACGGCCTGGGTTGTAGCGCGTCAGCAGCAGATGCTCTTTGATCGGGTCTTCAGAACGTTCAGCGCGGCGTGACTTCGAGGACAGAATGCCAAGGATGCGGTCAGAGTCGCGAACGGAAGAGACTTCCGGGTTGGTGGTGATAATCGCTTCGTCGGCGAAATAGAGCGCCATCAGCGCACCGGTTTCAATCCCGGCGGGTGAATCACACACGATAAAATCGAATTCCATGTCGCCCAGATCGTTGAGCACTTTTTCTACGCCTTCATGCGTTAAGGCATCTTTATCACGCGTTTGTGATGCCGGCAGAATGTAGAGATTGTCCGTTCTCTTATCTTTGATCAGCGCCTGATTCAGCGTGGCATCACCCTGAATAACGTTCACGAAGTCATACACTACGCGACGTTCACATCCCATGATCAGGTCGAGGTTACGCAGACCAATGTCAAAATCGATGACAACCGTCTTCTTTCCTTTCTGGGCTAAACCGGTAGCAATGGCCGCGCTTGATGTGGTCTTGCCAACGCCCCCTTTACCCGATGTAACAACAATGATGCGTGCCATAAATGTTTCCTTGGGAGATTCTAGTCTAGAGGTTTTATCGTTAAAACATTGTCCAGCTGGTTCAGGTTGATCCGTGCTGGCTGCCCAAAATACGGTTCAGGAATCTGGTCGCTCAGCCAGTAACGGCCAGCGATAGAGACCAGTTCTGCGGCCAGATGCGTACAGAATATCTGGCTCTGAACATCGCCAGAAACGCCTGCGAGGGCTCGGCCGCGCATCATGCCGTAAATATGAATATTGCCATCGGCAATCACCTCAGCACCCGCGCTGACGCTGCTTGTGACAATCAAGTCACTGTTCCGGGCATAAATCTGTTGGCCGGAGCGAACGGGGGTGTTGATGACTTTCGTTTTCACCACCGCAGGAACGGCGGCGACGGGTTCGACTACCCGGCGTTGTGCTTTACCTTCGCTCAGAAGGGGAAGCCCCGCCTGCGCAATGGCTTTCTTTAATGCATCGTCGGTGCATCCACTGACGCCAACGACATGCAGGCCGGTTGACGAAATGGCCTGCTGTAATTTTATCCAGTCAGTTTCCGCAGTTAAGGCGGCAACGTTAATGACAACGGGGGCATTTTTCAGGAAAGCAGGCGCCTGCTCTATTTTTTCCTGTAGTGCCTGGTAAATTACCTCGGGTTGGGAATCATGCAAATGAACAACCGATAAGGTAAAGCTGCTGCCTTTTAACTCTATTGGCGTTTGTGACATCTATCCTGACTCAGTTTCAGCATCTTTTAATCCCTAGAGTAACATTTAAGGCATGATATTCCAGAGCGCTGTAAGCATGTTATAGTCACAATTATATACAGGCAAGATGGCATTCCCATCAAATAGAGTAAAAAAAATGTTTTGTGTGATCTATCGAAGTGCCAAACGCGATCAGACCTATCTTTATGTTGAAAAAAAAGACGATTTCTCGCGCGTGCCGGAAGAATTAATGAAAAGTTTTGGCACGCCGCAGTTAGCCATGGTCTTACCGTTGGATGGTCGTAAAAAACTGGCGAATGCCGATATAGAAAAAGTGAAACTTGCGCTACAGGAACAGGGTTTTTATCTGCAAGTTCCACCTCCGGTCGAGAGCTTATTAAACACCCCGATGTAAGTGTAAAAAAATAATACCAGCGCGTACTTTCAGATAAAGCCGCAAACATAATTTGGCGTGGAATATCTCGACCATTTACATGATATTCCGCGCGATAAATATTCATCTTCCACGTTTTACTCCGTCATCATTTAATTGTTTCCATTTTTGATGAGTTATAACGTCTTCTCCAGACCACGCGATCGCCAGCCTTGCTCTCCTGAAATCTGTTGGGGTAACCCCGTTGCGATGATATAACGATGGTTTTGCACCACGAAGACAGCGATCATCCAACAGACAGGGCAGGAGAATACCCATGTACCAACACAGAGACTGGCAGGGCGCGCTGCTTGATTTCCCAGTAAATAAAGTCGTTTGCGTCGGAAGCAACTATTCAGAACACATCAAAGAAATGGGCAGTGCGACCCCTGGCGAGCCCGTGTTATTCATCAAACCTGAAACCGCACTGTGTGATTTACGCCAGCCCGTTGCCATTCCTAAAAACCTGGGCTCGGTTCACCACGAAGTTGAACTGGCGGTGCTGATTGGTACGCCGTTAAAGCAGGCGAATGAAGAACGCGTCGCCCGGGCGATTGCGGGTTACGGTGTGGCGCTGGATCTGACGCTGCGTGACTTGCAGTCCGAATTCAAAAAAAGCGGGCCAGCCGTGGGAAAAAGCCAAGGCGTTTGACGGTTCCTGCCCGATCTCCGGTTTCATTCCGGTTGCTGAGTTTGGCGATCCGCAGCAAACCGAACTGGGTGTAAAAGTGAATGATGAAGTGCGCCAGCAGGGTAATACGCGTGATATGATTACGCCGATTCTGCCGCTGATCGCCTACATGAGCCGTTTCTTTACGCTGCGCGCGGGCGATATTATTTTGACGGGTACGCCAAAGGGGTCGGTCCGATCCTGTCTGGCGATATGCTGACGATTACGGTGAATGACCGGACGTTGAGCACACGTATTATCTAATGCCCCGGCTGCCCGTGTTGAACGACGGGCAGCAAAATCTCCCCGCCGCGCCTGCCAGAATCACGAGTCTTATTTACAACGCTATTGATTTATCAACTTAAGTTAACTGGAAGAAACATGACTGAACGCCCTTTTTGGCAGCAAAAACGTTGTCTGAGATGTCTGACGATGAATGGGAGTCGCTGTGCGATGGCTGCGGTCAGTGCTGTTTGCATAAACTGATTGATGAGGATACGGAGGAAATCTATTTTACCAACGTCGCCTGTAATCAACTGAATATTAAAAGCTGCCAGTGCCGTAACTATGAGAAACGCTTCGAGTACGAACCGGACTGCATCAAGCTGACGCGTGAAAACCTGCTGACGTTTAACTGGCTACCGGCGACCTGTGCATATCGCCTGATTCATGAACGTGAAGATTTACCGCAGTGGCATCCGTTGGTCTGCGGCACCAAGACAGCCATGCACCGGGAGCGTATCTCCGTGCGCCATATCGCTGTACGTGAGAGTGAAGTGGTGGACTGGCAGGATCATATACTGAACAAACCTGAGTGGGCGAGATAATGATGGTTTGGCGTGGTCAGTTGCCCGATTGAAACTGTTTACTGGTGAAAATAAGAAGCCCCTCAGCTGAATCACTCAGAAGAGGGGCTTTTTATCGGGGGAGTCAGTGTTCATTAGTCATCCCATTTGGGGCTCAGGTACGCCGCCAGGAAACTGAGAAAAGAATGCCGCCCAATATGGCGATGAAGAGATTGATATTGCCTAACATGGTTGTTTCTCCTGAATAAATCAATTGCGATAGAAATACCTCATAGGGTGAAAAGTCATCGTTGACCTGCAGTAGGTACTATAGTCTTGGGGGCATGTTTATGAAGAAAAAACGAGCAGAAAGAGGTTGGTGGTTTATATATCGTTGAGGTGAAACACTGCACTTCACTGCCGGAACTGGAACGCTCATCTGCTTTTGCACGTCACTTCACACTTTTCTTTTTCCTTGTGCGAATCATGCTGTCATCTCCGGCATAAATCGTGACGTGCTGTATAATTTTAAAGCAATGTAAACAGAGAGGGGGTGCATGTGATTAACTTTGAGAAAATCATTCTTGAGTACAGCGAGCACTACACTGATTTTGCCGCATCCACGATTGCTTTTATGGAGAGTCAGGAAAAAGATCGACGCTGATGAAATATCACGAAGTGTTTCGCAGGAAAAAGGCCTTTTTCAACGAGCGATTAGGCCATTATCGCGATATCTACAGACCACAGCAGTGAGCGTTGACGCAAGTCTGTGAGGCGTAGAAACGGTTACCAGAAGCCCGACATAGTGTCGGGCTTTTCGGTTTCTGTGTGAATCGCCTTCCGTATTAATCCGCTTATTGATTAACGGCTGAAGAGATCGCGGCGCTTAGGACGGAAAGGTTGAGCGATCAATACCAGCACGGCAATCACCAGATAAGCGACAAAGATGCCAAGTAGCCACTGGGGCATTTCCAGAGAGAAATTCCCACTGACGCACTGAGCAATCACCTGTCGCATTGAAAATGGCCGGAAGCCATTTGTCTAAAGGCAACCATGACGGGAAGCTGACAAAGAAATCACAGGTGGTAAACGGCGACGGATTCAACAAGATATCCGTGTGTTTCCAGGCCAGTCGAACGCCTTCGTAAGAACTGTATATCCATAACGCGATGGCCGGATAACGCAACGCCGTTGATGGCGCGATGGCACCAACAATACCCGCGGCGAACACGCCCCATAGCGCACAGCGCTGATAGATACACAGCACGCACGGTTTTAATAGCATAACGTGCTGAAAATAGAGCGCGGTCAATTCCAACGCTAAAGCAGTAAACGCCAGCAGCAGCCACGCACCACGCCCGCGTGAGCAACGATTAAGAAATCGCAACATAAAAATATTCCATGCTAAACATGATTAAAGCAGCAGTGTAAACCGTTCTGGCTTCACTGCCATCATTTCACTGTGCAAAACGTAACGATATGTTTATTTAATGCTTTTTCTGTCATTCTACGGCGGCGAACATCGTATTGATAACGTCATCAACGCGGAAATGGTCGCTGCCGTGATTACTATACACGATCGTGATTATGAGTGACTGCCCGATAGGGTCAAATTTGGCAAAGAAATCCAGTGATTATTCATCAAAAAGTCAGTAAACGGTACTAGCGTGAACTCAACGCAAAGCAACCCGACCAGTGTCATCACAATGGTGTAAGGCAGCGCCATCACCACCATGCGCCCGTAAGACAGACGGATAAGTGGTGCCAGCGCAGATGTCAGCAGAAACAGAAACGCCGCTTGCCCATTCGGCGTGGCGACAGAGGGCAGGTTGGTGCCGGTATTGATCGCCACGGCGAGCAACTCAAACTGAGGTAACGAAATTTTACCGTTTTCAAAGGCGCTGCGCGCTTCGTTGATATAAACCGAACCAACAAAGACGTTATCCGATATCGATGAGAGCAGGCCATTAAACAGGTAAAACTGCGTCAGTTGTGCACTCTCAGAAGATTGCAGGACGTAATGGATAATTGGTGAAAACAGCTGTTGATCGATAATGACGGCGACGATGGCAAAGAAAACCGTCAGCAGCGCGGTAAACGGCATGGCATCCTGAAACGCTTTACCGATGGCATGTTCTTCGGTCACGCCGCAGAACGTCGTGGCCATAATAATCACGGAAAGGCCAATCAATCCGACCTCAGCCAGATGAAACGCCAGCGCGACAATAAGCCAAACACCAATCACTGCCTGTACGAGTAAACGCACTTTATCCTGCGGCGTGCGCTTTTCTGTCATGTCACGATCGTAATCCTCAAGCACGCGGCGCACGTTGTTCGGCAGATTTACGCCATAGCCGAAGAGTTTAAAACGCTCAACCAGCACGCAGGTCAGGATACCGCAAATAAATACGGGGACGGTGACCGGCGACATGCGCAGGAAGAAGCTGACGAAATCCCAGCCTGCGCTTTTCGCGATAATCAGGTTCTGAGGCTCGCCAACCATCGTCATCACCCCACCCAGTGCGGTGCCGACGCCGGCATGCATGAGCAGGCTACGCAAGAATGCCCGAAACTGCTCCAGCGTACGATGATGTTCCTCGCTGCTTAGTGCGCTGTCGTCGCTGATATCGGCCTCGTCCTCGCGTTGTTGGGAGGCGAAACGGTGGTAAATACCATAAAACCCAATAGCAACGCTGATAACGACGGCAATCACGGTCAGTGCATCAAGGAACGCGGAAAGGAACGCGGCGGCGCCGCAGAAGGCAAGCGACAGCAGCGTCTTTGAATGGATACGCAGCAGCAGTTTGGTAAAGACAAAGAGCAGCAGTTGCTTCATGAAATAGATGCCCGTCACCATAAACACTAGCAGCATGAGGACTTCAATATTCCTGTAACCTCATGCCACACCTGTTGCGGGCTGGTCATCCCGATGAGGATGGCCTGAAGCGCCAGCAGGCCGCCGGGCTGTAGCGGATAACATTTCAGCGCCATGCCTAGCGTAAAAATAAACTCCACGACCAATAACCAACCGGCCCAAAACGGGCTGACAAAATAGAACAGCAGCGGATTAACCAGCAAGAAGCAAAAAATAGTCAGTTTGTACCAGTCTGGCGCGTATCCCAGGAAATTTTTTAATAGCGCACGGTGGAGGGGCATGTCGATCATAATGGGAAGGGAATCCTTATTCGTTAGAATAGTTTGATGGTTTTCATCATATCGTAAAAACTTTACAAACGGTCAGAAGTCTAGCGTTCTACGTGGTGAGAGGGCGGTTTGCAGTCACAATTTTTCATTGAAATTGTTCGGTGCCTGAGTGCGGCGCTATATCATGATTCTTTCGTCTGGTATTATGGTTCGGCTTTTTTTCGGCAATCACCGCTACGGATTATCAAACACATGGTTATAAAGGCGCAAAGTCCGGCTGGATTCGCGGAAGAATACATTATCGAAAGTATATGGAATAACCGCTTTCCTCCCGGCTCTATTTTGCCCGCGGAAAGAGAGCTTTCCGAACTGATCGGCGTAACCCGTACTACTCTGCGCGAAGTGCTTCAGCGCCTGGCTCGCGATGGTTGGCTAACGATACAGCACGGGAAGCCAACAAAAATTAACAATTTTTGGGAAACATCCGGGCTCAATATTCTGGAAACGCTGGCACGACTCGATCACGATAGCGTGCCGCAACTGATCGATAACCTGCTGGCCGTGCGAACCAACATCGCCGCCATCTTTATTCGGACGGCGTTACGGCATAACCCGGAGAAGGTGCGTGATGTGTTGACTCAGGCCAATGCGGTAGACGATAGCGCAGAAGCCTTTGCGCAACTGGATTACAACGTGTTCCGCGGTCTGGCTTTTGCTTCCGGCAATCCAATTTATGGCCTGATCCTGAACGGTTTGAAGGGGTTATATATTCGCGTAGGGCGCTACTATTTTTCCAACCCCGAAGCCCGCAAGCTGGCGGTGAATTTTTACGGTCGGTTGGAAACGTTGCGCAGCGAAGAGCTGTACGATCAGGTAATGGATGTCGTCAGACATTACGGTAAAGAAAGCGGAGCGATCTGGCACAGTATGCAGAGCGCTATCCCACGGGATATCGCAGAAGTACGCCGCTAGGGCTCATACCGCGTCGTTGCATTGCTAAACGGAACAGGTGAAAAGGGGATTCAGGTAACAACCTGAATCCCCTTTGTCTTTGGCTGTGTAGCCACGTTCCGCTATGTGGATGCCGTTCCGTTACGCGGCGGGCAGCGTTCAAGTAGCTCAACGCTGCCATCCGCGTTAGCCTGTTCCAGATAGACGTCGAAGCCCCACAGGCGATGGACGTGCTTCAATACTTCCTGACTGCTTTTATCCAGCGGGGCGCGATTGTGCGGAACATAGCGCAGCGTCAGCGCCCGATTACCGCGCAAATCCACATTCCAGACCTGAATATTCGGCTCCAGATGGCTCAGGTTGTACTGTGCGGAGAGTTCCTGCCGGATCAGGCGATAGCCTTCTTCGTCGTGAATCGCCGCGATTTCCAGATAGTTGTTTCGATCGTCGTCCAGCACCGTAAATAGCCGGAAATCACGCATCAGCTTAGGCGACAGGAACTGGCTGATGAAGCTCTCGTCCTTGAAGTTCTGCATCGCAAAATGCAGCGTATCGAGCCAGTCTTTACCGGCAATATCGGGGAACCAGTAACGGTCTTCGTCCGTCGGCGACTGGCAAATGCGCTTGATATCCTGAAACATCGCGAAGCCCAGCGCATAGGGGTTGATTCCGCTGTAATACGGGCTGTTATACGGCGGTTGATAGATCACGTTGGTATGGCTGTGCAGGAATTCCATCATGAAGCGCTCAGTGACCCGGCCTTCATCATAGAGATGGTTCAGAATAGTGTAGTGCCAGAACGTCGCCCAGCCTTCATTCATCACCTGCGTCTGCTTCTGCGGATAGAAATACTGGCTGACTTTCCGCACGATACGCAGAACCTCACGCTGCCAGGGCTCCAGCAGCGGCGCGTTCTTCTCCATAAAATAGAGCAGATTTTCCTGCGGCTCTTGTGGAAAGCGTCTCGCTTGCTCCGGTGCGGCACCTTGTTCACGCCGTGGTAATGTCTTCCAGAGATCGTTAACCTGGCTTTGCAGGTAGGCCTCGCGGCTTTTCTGGCGGGACTTTTCCTCTTCAAGCGAAATTTTTTGCGGACGCTTATAGCGGTCAACGCCGTAATTCATGAGCGCATGGCAGGAATCTAACAGGCGTTCGACTTCGTCCACGCCATAACGCTCTTCGCATTGCGCGATATATTGCCGGGCAAACAGCAGATAATCGACGATGGAGCTGGCATCGGTCCAACTGCGAAACAGGTAATTACCTTTGAAGAATGAGTTGTGTCCGTAGCAGGCATGCGCCATGACCAGCGCCTGCATCGGCAGCGTGTTCTCCTCCATCAAATACGCGATACAGGGATCGGAGTTAATGACGATTTCGTACGCCAGCCCCTGCTGCCCGTGTTTGTAGCGCTGTTCGGTTTCGATAAATTTCTTCCCGAACGACCAGTGGGCATAGTTGATCGGCATTCCTATACTGGAATAGGCGTCCATCATTTGTTCTGAGGTGATGACTTCGATCTGATGAGGATAGGTCGACAGACGATACAACTTGCCCACCCGATCAATTTCATCAAGGTAAACCTGCAATAACTCAAACGTCCAGTCCGGTCCATCACTCAGGCGAAGTGTTTTTTTTACCTGATTACCCGTGGATATAGCCATCAGCGCGCCCCCTAATATAGCAAACCTGTACGTGAGATTCCGTTTACTGCCTTCCGGTTGGCCCAGCCCAAAAAACCATCGTTGTTCATTTAGTTATAGCTGAGCTTTGGAGGAGCGGCAATTGAGGGATCGAACGTGTGTGATGGTAAAAGGTTGTCGGTAAGGTAAAAAATGCACGCATATGTACGGGAGGAGAGGGAAGTGCGCTCTCCTGAGAGAGCGCAAAAAATGCAGGCTGGATTAGGGCCGTTGATAGCGTTTTAGGAGTGCCTGAATATCTCTGAGTCGCGAGACGGCGACGGTAGACAGTTTCTCTTTTGAAATTGCACGCTCGAGGGATATACAGTCTTTCCAGAGTGAACGTCCTGCAATGACGCCAGATGCGCCATTTTTCAACGCGCTTTCTACCTGAGGGAGAAACGTTGCGTGATCGACACCCGCCGAGAGGACTGCCCAGGGGATGCTACCGCAGAGCGCGGTAACGTGCGCGCAGGCTTCATCAGATCCAGGATAAGGAATTTTTAAAACCTTTGCGCCTGCCTCGATACAGGCCTGACAGCCTGCTGGAATGAGTTCGGGCAGGAGACGCGTGTAGGTGTCGCGAGATTCATCTTCCAGAGAGTAGGTCAGAAATTCGACGACGAGCAGTAAATCTTCCTGCGCAAAGTCTTGTATCACGGTACGGAGTGTTTCAAGGTTACGGGTATTGGCATCCGGTCTATCCGGACGCAGGTAAATCATAATTTTCCCCCCTGTCGCTCCCCATTCCCTCACTTTGCGCGCCGTGACGCCCTCAACCAGCGTGGAGATCCGATACCCTTCTGGCGTCGTTTCCCAGCCTGACGCATCAAGCCCAATGAGCAGACCGGTATCACGAGGCAAAATGTTGTCATCGATCAGACCGGGTATGGCGCAAATCGGATCAACCAGCACGCATCCTGCCTCTGCCGCCAGATAACGCGTGATGTCATATTTTGTTTTTCCTAATGTTTCATTAGTAATGGCCGCCTGTGCTTCAGGGGTCGATGCTAATAATGTTCGCATCCCGCCACGTTGATCGCAGGCAATAACCATCATTGAGCCCGTTGCATCACAAATTAATTGATATCCCCGGTATTCAGCCGTGGTCATGGTGTTCATCATAATTATCCTCATAAAATTAATATCAATAATCGATTAATCCAGGTGGTTTTTAATCCATTGAATGAGTTCCTGATAATTAATGTCCTTATCCTGATCAACCGTGTAGCACTTACCAATACTCATCGGGTGAGCCTGATGTGCGAGTGCCATTAATTCCGGCAGGTACTCATCACCGGGATGGCCTTTTATTCTTTTATGCACTCTGGCCTGATAACGTTCTGCTACTCGTTCGGGGGAAATTGCATTCCATATTTCAAGTGTGTGGTGGATATCACACGCGGTGATATATTCTTGTAATCGTGATTTTTCGCGAAACCCGAACCAGGCATCAAGAATAGTAGTGCTATTTTTCGGTGCCTGCTGAACGATATTAAACATGGCTTGGTATGCGGCGTACCCTAGCTTTCTGTTTAACTTTCTATCAATCGTGTCACAAAGTTGCACCATGAAAGGCTCTTTTATTTCATCGAGGCTTAACAGCGGGAGATGGAATTCATCTGCAATGACTCGAGCTACCGTACTTTTCCCCGATGCTGGTATACCATTTACTAAAATAAGTTTTTTCATAATACCCCGGCAATGTCATCGGATGTGATGGCGGTTCGAATACGAGAGATCATGTCGTCTTTTTCCAGTAAATTGACGATAGAGGCAATGCCTTCCGTAATATGTGCATCACTGCTAACGCCGCCGAACATAATTAAAATATCCACGGGTTCACTTCCCTGAATAGAGATCGGTGCTTGTAACGTCAGTAAACTGAAACAATTCACCCGCACCCCGCATTCAGGGCGAGCATGTGGAATCGCGATGCCTTCATCAAAAACATAATAAGGACCATATTCCTTCGTGTTTTTTATCACCGCGATGGGATACTCCTCCGTGATAAATTTTGCGTCAATTAATGGTTGTGCGGCACAATAGATTGCGTCTTCCCACGTTTTACATACCACGCCAAGTTGAATACAGTTATGTTGTAACAGGAAGTTTTTTATGCTCATAACGCCTCATATACTTTTACGAATGGTATTTCTGAGTTCATCAATTTTGATAAAAATATCATCAACGCGATGTCGATAATCAGGATGCCCAGAAAATAACTGGATGGCCTGGTTGTATTTAATCATTAACATTTTCTGTGTTTCACTATGGCTCGGATCTTGTACTAAGCGAGATTCCAGTTCTGCTAATTCTTTTTCCATTTCTTTGGCAATGTTGTCATTCACATGACTACGACGATCGGCAGAAAATCCGGAAGATAAAAAACGCCTGAGAAAAGAAAACATAGTGACCCCTTAACCCGTTTGCATAATATTAATGACGACAGACCATCGAAAGGTCATGCGCTATTGCGATAATTTCCGGTTCGCAATAAAGGCAATAAATGCAACGAATGCGACAAACGCAGCGACAAATAACCAATCTTGTTGGAATGCGTGCCCTAATATCAGACCTGTACTGATGACATCAGAATCACTAAAGGTCACACCGGTAAACCCGAAGACTTCCAGTAATGGCACCAGAATGGCGGGTAATAGGGTAATGAAAAGACCATGAACGACGCCTCCGATGATGGCACCACGACGCCCTCCGAGTGCGTTGCCGAAAATACCCGCTGTCCCGCCGGCAAAGAAGTTGGTCAATAACCCCGGCAGAATCATCGCCAACCCAAACATTGGGAAGATCAGCATTCCCAGAACAGAACCGACGGTGGTAGCAAGAAAGCCGACAATCACGGCGTTGGGCGCGTAAGGGAAGAGCACCGGGCAATCCAGCGCGGGTTTGGCGTTGGGTACCAGACGCATCGCGATACCGCGGAATGCCGGAACTAATTCATTAAGCAGCAGACGCACACCGCTGTAGAGAACAAACACCCCTGCGACAAATTGCATGGACTGCATGAAGGAATACATCAGATAGTTAACGCCGTTGGCATATTGCGCGATATAGGCCGGCCCAGCCGCCACGGCCGGGATGAGGTACATCGGTACCATAACCACGGCCATTGACAGGTAGGTATCCTGCAAGAACTTGAAGTTATCGGGTAGCGTTAAATCCTCGGTGGATTTGGAGTTTTTACCGACTACGCGGGCGACGGCAGCCTGTACCAGATACCCGATGGTACAAAAATGCCCGAGTGCCACATCATCAGAATTCGTGATTTTACGTACAATGGGTTGTGCTAGCGCGGGCATCAGCACCGCCATAATGCCGCCAAATATGCCTCCGGTGAGGATCAGTGTTGCGCCGGTTAAACCCGATTTATAGCCGATCACGGTACCGATTGTTGCCATCCACAGCAGGGCTTGCCCGGTCAGGAAGATATATTTAAAGGGAGTAATGCGCGCAATAAGGATGTTGACCGCAAAGATCACCATAAGCGTCAATGCCACTTCTGACCCGAGTTCGCGGTTGGCCAGCCCGGCGATGGCTGCAACATCGGTGATGTAGCCTGTCATGCCAAACCCCTGGGTAAAGATGCTATTCAAATACGTCAGGGTGTCGACGATAATGTTAATCCCCGCCATCATGATGAGGAAACCCAGCAGAGTCTTGAACGTTCCTTCCGCAATTTTTCCGACTGATTTTTTCTGTAGAATCAAACCAATCATGGCGATCAGTGCGATTAATATGGATGCCTGGCCTAATAAATCTTTCACAATGAAATTGATAACGGTGTTCATTTTTCACCTCATGTTATTTATGAGCCTGAATATACGCTAAGATTTTTTCTTCTATTTCGTCTTTGTCGGTCAATTTATTAAGAATGATGATTCTTTTTCTCTCATCCTCATTGGCATCACTAGTCAGAATATCCGCAAATATTTTCTGCGTTAAAATGACGTCATAACGGAAGGCAGAGGCTTCTGAAATCGTGGTGTGATTTATTTCTGCATCAATGCCCAGTTTTTTTAGTACGGATTTGGCACTCATTTCGATAGCGAAACTGGAGCCTAATCCACAGCCGCATACGCAAAGAACTTTCAACATAATAATGGCCTCATATAAGATGATGAGCTTTCGCGAGCTTATAAAAATGACTTTCTACATCGACTAAGCGGCGTTCGGACTCCTCTAAGTCGATGGGAATAGCTTTGTTGTTGTTATTAATAATAATGATTTTATTTGTCAGCCCAGTGTTGATACACCGAACGACTTCCTCTGCTAAAAGGGTGCCCTGAATAATTTCTTCCCCGGTGGGCGCGCCATTTCGTAAACCATATCCCAAAATAGTCTTTCGGATACGGATTCCAATTTTGTGCTCTAGCTTCTTGATAATGGTGTCGATCGCGCCCTGAAAGCCGGGTGTATATTCCTGGGTATAGCCTTCAGAGCATAAAATAATCACGCTGTTCTGTTCTGTAATCTTCTCCCGAATACATTGTGATAACGTATCCATGTCCCAGGGCGATTCTGGAATAAGCGCAATATCAGCATTGCTTTTCAACGCCGCCTGTAATGTTAATTCCCCGCAATAACCGCCCAGCAGTTCAATCATGAATACTCGGCCTTGTAATCCCCGACCCGTATTACGTAACTTTTCTACTTCACTCATTACCTGTTCGCAGGCGGTAGAAAAACCAATTGTGTAGCTATTGCCTGAAATATCATTATCAATCGTCATTCCTACACCGTAGCAATGAACACCGTAGTGGCTGAGCTTCTTGAGGAATTGGAAGGATCCATCTCCTCCAGCCATGATGAGCGCATCGAGTTTTTGTTTTTGTATATTTTTGACGATTTTCTCATAATCAGCTTTTCTGCATTTTCCGGCTCTTCTCCCTGACGTCATCAACGGCATTGATGAGATGGAATAATCAACCAGATCGCGGCGAGTAATCGCTTTGCAGCAATTGTCAATAAGGCCATTAATTCCACCATCAAAAATAACGATGTCAGCATCTGTCATTCTGTTCACCTGAAAGATGAAGTTATTTATTCCGCTAACATCGCCGCCACTAATGACTAATCCAATTTTCATCGTTGACCTCTGAAATATGAATAATTATCGTGTGAACACAATGTTATTAAACTGATAAAGCATTTTTTTGATGAATATCGCAATTTTGTATTTAATTACGGGGTTTCGCAGCTTGACAGGGATGAATAGGGATGGGTTTCTGTGATGGTTATCATGATTTTAAAATGTGCGATTGGGCTAACATCTTCATTCATTTGAGTTTTAACATTTTCGTCTTTTTTATCTTTTCTGCCGTTTCTTCCTAAAAAACGAATGCCTATTTTGTGAATGGTTTCACAGTTATTTCGTTACCAACGTCCTGGAGAAGCTTGCTTGAGGTGAGAAGTAACAATAGATAAATGCTATCGTTGAGACGGGTGACAATTCCTTCCCAAATGCTAGAGTAGTCTCCAGTTTCACCTGTTACCTAGTGTTTTATTCCATTAAATAAACAGTTTTCTAGCAGATTAGACGGTCTTTAGCGGAGAGAAAGGGAGAGCGGTAGCATGCGGGTTGTGATTCTGGGAAGTGGCGTAGTTGGCGTGAGTACCGCCTGGTATCTTGCGCAGGCAGGGCATGATGTCACCGTTATCGACAGGCAACCGGAGCCCGCGTTAGAAACCAGCGCCGGTAATGCTGGGCAGATTTCTCCCGGCTATGCTGCGCCCTGGGCGGCGCCGGGAATACCGCTGAAAGCGATCAAATGGATGTTTCAGCGCCATGCGCCGCTGGCTATCCGGCCCGATTTCACGGCTGCGCAGTTATGCTGGATGTGGCAAATGTTGCTCAATTGCGATGCGCGCCACTATAAGACCAATAAAGCGCGGATGGTGCGTCTGGCGGAGTACAGCCGTGACTGTTTGCAACAGCTGCGGCGAGATACCGGTATTCAGTACGAAGGTCGGCAGGGCGGAACGCTGCAACTGTTCCGTACCGAACAGCAATATGACAATGCAACTCGGGATATCGCCGTGCTGGAAGAAGCTGGCGTGCCATATCAACTGCTGACGCGTCATGAGCTGGCCTCCGTTGAACCTGCGCTGGCGAATGTGGCGGAGAAACTGACCGGCGGGCTGCGCTTACCACATGATGAGACAGGGGACTGTCAACTGTTCACTCGTCAACTGGCGGCGATGGCTGCCGATGCGGGCGTCACCTTTAAGCTGGGACGTAACGTCCGCCAACTACGGGTGGAAGGCCAAAACGTAACGGGCGTACAGTGTGACGATGAAATGATCGTGGCTGACGTCTATGTGATGGCCTGCGGTTCCTATTCTACGGGGCTACTGCGCCAGTGGTTCGACATTCCGGTTTATCCGCTGAAAGGCTATTCACTGACGATCCCGCTGGCGGATGATGCCTCCGCGCCAGTTTCTACCGTGCTGGATGAAACCTACAAAGTGGCAATCACGCGTTTCGATCGTCGCATCCGCGTTGGAGGAATGGCTGAGGTGGTGGGCTTCAACACCGATCTGAATCCTAAACGGCGTGAGACGTTGGAGATGGTCGTGCGCGATCTGTATCCCCATTGTGGTCCGATTGAACAAGCGACATTCTGGACGGGGCTGCGTCCGATGACGCCAGACGGCACGCCGCTGGTGGGGCGTTCTCCGCTGAAAAATCTGTATCTGAATACCGGACATGGCACGTTAGGCTGGACGATGGCCTGCGGGTCAGAAAGGTACTGGCGGATATTCTGTCGGACAAATCACCGGAGATTGAGGCCGATGATTTGTCCGTGGAAAGATACGTGCGTTAGTATCGCTGTTCTGTTTTTTGAAGTAATGGATGTTTTGAACTCATTAATGTTTTGAACATCACCGAGATTTTACTCAGTGCGGGGCAGTGATGTAATGCTGCCCTTGTGGTGCCGCGTGAGCAGGCGGGCGCGTATTGCCAGCAGTGCGGCACAGAGCATCACCAGCGCCAGCGATATTTTTGATGGCAGAGGGAGCGCCATCGCAATTAACCCCAGCGCCGCACCGCCTGCCATTTGCACGAATCCTACCATCGCCGACGCAATCCCCGCCTCATTCGAATAAGGCTCCAGCGCATAGCTGGTGGAGGGCCGATCAAAAATGCCAGACCGGCGCAGGCCAGCGCGACGGGCAGCATGTAAGTCGGCCAGGTGTTTTGCAGCGTTTCAGGTAAGAGCACGACACCACCAAGCAGCGAAAGGAAACCTGCGCCCATCAGCAGGCTACCTACAGCGAGACAGCGTGGTCGGCCGACTTTGCGGATAATGCGGTTCGCAAAAAAGCTGACCAGCATGATCCAAAAGCCGTTTGCGCCGAAGGCAATCGAAAATTCAAGCGGCGTCAGCTGTGCTTGATTCATCAGCACCACAGGGGAAAAAGTGACGTAGGTTAACGCCATCCCCATTGCGCCTGCGTTGACTGACGCGAACCCTAGAAAGTGGCGATCGGATAACAGACGTGCGTATTGGCGCAGCGGCAAGCCGTGTACGGGCAGCGTCGAGTCGGGGCGCGTCTCAGGCAGAAAACGGATAACGAGTGCCAGAACCAGAATGCTGTAGCCTGCGAGGAACCAGAAGGGAGCGCGCCAGCCGAAAGCTTCAGCCAACAGACCGCCCAAGAGCGGCGCCAGCGCTGGCACAATATTCAGCGTGCCGTTGAGAAAACCATAGGTTCTGGCGGCATCGTCGCCGTTTAGCTTGTCACGGACGCTGCTGAAAATGGCAACGGCGGTGCAGCAGACAGCCATACCCTGAAAAAGGCGTGAAAGAACAAATAGCGTAGCGCTGGTCGCCAGCGCAGCCATGATGGCTCCGATGATATAGATAATCACGCCAGCCAACGCCATCGGGCGACGACCGTACTTGTCGACCAGCGGCCCAGCCAGAAGCTGGCCTAATCCCATGATCAGAATAAACAGAGCGACGGTGGATTGAATCAGCGATTCAGGGCTGTTTAGCGCCACGGCGATGGCAGGAATAAGCGGCAAATAGATGTCGATACCCAGAGGGCCGAGCAGAACCAGGGTCAGTAAAATCAGAACAAATCGTTGCATAACAAAAACAGAAATCTACGTTTTATGGGGTCGATAGGGTAATGCGCACGCGGGCGGAAAGAAAGTGTTATCTTTGTGACATTGTCACGCTAATGTGACGAAAAAGGGCGTTGTAAGGCCGAATGAACGGGGCGGAGTTGTTGTCTGTCAGCGTTCTCCGCCCTGTAGCCAGGTGTGCTTAATCTACTCAGGCCGTTTCAATGCGGGGATAAAAATCATGGTTCTCCCGCTGCATACGCTCGTAGACCTTCCGCAATACGTGATTGGCATCTGCCCGGAAATCCCGGTCATGACCCATCAACTGTGAAGCCGTATTCCAGCGACGGGAAAAGGCATCGTAATCGGCGGCAATGGTTTGCATTTCATCCTGATAATGCTGGCTCATTTTCGTTAACTGTTCATCACCGCTGCGCTGAAGCGAAGGGTAAAGTACGCGATCTTCTGCGGACAGGTGCAATTTGATGGTGGAACTCATGGCGACGATGGCGCGGGCGATGTCAGCGGCATTCTCCGTCACGCCAGCCCGAGATAGCTGGCGCAGGGTATCAATGCTTTCGAGTATCTCGGTGTGCTGGTGTTTGAATTTATCAATGTTCATAAGTGATTCTCTGTGCAGGTATAATGTCATTTATAATACATGTATTTTAAATGCATGTTTATGAAAAAATGCGCAGAGAAAGAAAATCAGCCAGCTAACTGTTGATCATCAATGACTATCATCATCAACGGCTAACAGATAACTGGCTGGAGAGGTGGCTAATGCCCTACGGTTTGTTTACGGAAAAGTTCACGGAAGACAGGGTAGATATCATCCTGATCGCGAATATGCTGCATAGCGAAATTATCGAATGTATCGCGCAGCGTTTCATATTCGCGCCAGAGCGTCTGGTGTGAACGTCGGGTGATCTCAATATAGCTGTAGTAGCGCACCATCGGCAGAAGCTGATTCGCCAGAATCTGGTGGCACAGCGGGGAATCATCAGCCCAGTTATCGCCATCCGACGCCTGTGCCGCATAGATATTCCACTGTGACGGATCGTAGCGCTCGCGTACGACTTCCTCCATCAGCTTTAACGCACTGGAGACAATGGTGCCGCCGGTTTCCTGAGAGTAGAAGAACTCTTGTTCATCGACCTCTTTTGCCTGCGTGTGATGGCGAATATAGACAACGTCCACGTTTTTGTAATTTCTGCTGAGGAACAGATACAGCAGAATATAAAAGCGCTTCGCCATGTCTTTTGTCGCCTGATCCATGGAGCCGGATACGTCCATCAAACAAAACATCACGGCCTGGCTCGATGGTTCGGCCCGGCGCTCGTAGTTCTTGTAGCGAAGGTCAAACGTATCGATAAACGGCACGCGTGCAATTTTCTGGCGCAGTTCGGTAATTTCCTGCCGCAGCCGTTCCTCTTCCAGCAATTGTGCGGGCTCGGTATGCGCCAGCTGTTCCAGCGACTCTTCCAACTCATGTAGCGTCCGGCGTTTACCCGCCGTCATCGCCATACGGCGTGCCAGCGAGTTTTGCAGCGACCGTACTACGCTGATATTGGCGGGAACGCCGTTAGCGGTGTAGCCAGCGCGGTGCGTTTTGTACTCGGTCATCTGCCGATGCTGGGTTTTCTTCAGGTTAGGCAGCGCCAGATCTTCAAACAGCAGATCCAGATATTCGTCTTTGGAGATCTGAAAGACAAACTCATCCTCGCCTTCGCCATCTTTACTGGCATCCCCCTGACCGGAACCACCGCCGCCACCTCCTTGTGGCCGCTCGATTTTGTCGTTCTGTACGAAGTGATCGTTGCCCGGGTGGACGCGGTGGCGGCGTCCTCCACGGCCCTGATGGAACATCGGTTCGTTGATGTCTGCATTGGGGATCGACACTGACTCCCCGCTTTCGATGTCGGTCACCGAACGCTTATTAATGGCCTCGGAAATCGACTGTTTTATTTGCGACTTATAGCGGCGCAAAAAGCGTTGGCGGTTCACCGTGCTTTTGTTTTTGCCGTTTAGCCGTCGATCAATAAAATAGGCCATGTTTCCCCCAAACGCTGTTGCCAGCATCGTGCGTCATTATGATGATTTCCTCACCCGCAGATACCATTCGCACAGCAAACGTACCTGTTTCCGGGTGTAGCCTTTCTCCATCATACGATCGACGAAGTCATCATGTTTTTTCTGTTCATCCGTTGAGGTTTTGGTATTAAACGAAATCACTGGCAGCAGCTCTTCGGTGTTGGAGAACATTTTCTTCTCAATGACCGTGCGCAGTTTTTCATAACTGGTCCAGTTTGGATTCCGGCCGCTATTATTGGCACGGGCGCGCAGGACAAAGTTGACGATCTCGTTACGGAAGTCTTTAGGGTTGCTGATACCCGCAGGCTTCTCGATCTTTTCCAGCTCGGCGTTTAGCGATTCACGGTCAAACAGTTGGCCGGTATCCGGGTCACGGTACTCCTGATCCTGAATCCAGAAATCCGCATAGGTAACATAACGGTCAAAAATGTTCTGGCCGTATTCGGAATAGGATTCGAGATAGGCGGTCTGGATCTCTTTACCGATAAACTCCGCGTATTTCGGCGTCAGATAGCCTTTCAGGTGCTCCAGATACTTCTCTGCCTGCTCTTGTGGGAACTGTTCGCGCTCGATCTGCTGTTCCAGTACGTAGAACAGGTGTACCGGGTTAGCCGCGACTTCACTGTGATCGAAGTTAAAGACACGTGACAGAATCTTGAACGCGAAGCGGGTCGACAGGCCGTTCATCCCTTCATCTACGCCTGCGTAGTCGCGGTACTCCTGATAGGATTTCGCCTTCGGATCGGTATCTTTCAGGCTTTCCCCGTCATAAACCCGCATCTTGGAATAGATGCTGGAGTTTTCGGGGTCTTTCAGGCGCGACAGAATGGAGAAGCGAGCCAGCGTTTCCAGCGTGCCGGGGGCGCAAGGCGCATGCGTCAGCTCACTGTGGTTAAGCAGCTTGTCGTAAATTTTGACCTCTTCGGATACGCGCAGGCAGTACGGCACCTTCACGATATACACACGGTCAAGAAACGCCTCATTGTTCTTGTTGTTACGGAATTGCACCCATTCGGATTCATTGGAGTGCGCCAGAATAATCCCGTTGAACGGCAGGGCAGCAATACCTTCCGTCCCGTTGTAGTTGCCTTCCTGTGTCGCGGTCAGCAACGGGTGGAGCACCTTGATCGGCGCTTTGAACATCTCGACGAATTCCATAATGCCCTGATTCGCACGGCACAATGCGCCAGAGTAACCGTAGGCATCAGGATCGTTCTGGGCATAATGCTCCAGCTTGCGGATATCGACCTTGCCGACCAGCGCTGAAATATCCTGATTGTTCTCATCGCCGGGTTCGGTTTTCGCGATCCCGACCTGCGCCAGAATCGATGGCCATACTTTGACGACTTTGAATTTGGAAATGTCTCCACCAAATTCCTGCAGGCGTTTGGCTGCCCACGGTGACATGATGGTGCCGAGATAGCGCCGTGGAATGGCGTACTCTTTTTCGAGTATTGCGGCATCTTCCAACGGGTTGAACAGGCAGAGCGGGTGATCATTCACCGGACTGCGCTCGCCGTTGGCACTGAGGATGTAAATCGGTACACGTTGCATCAGCGCTTTCAAGCGTTCGGCCAGAGAGGATTTCCCGCCGCCGACCGGCCCCAACAGATACAGGATCTGTTTCTTCTCTTCTAACCCCTGCGCGGCATGTTTCAGGTAAGAAACAATTTGTTCGATGGCCTCTTCCATACCGTAAAATTCTTCAAAAGCCGGATAGCGAGCAATCACCCGGTTCGAGAATAGGCGCGACATTCGTGATTCTTGGGCGGTATCCACCATTACAGGCTCACCGATAGCCGTTAACAATCGTTCAGCGGCGTTCGCATAAGCATTGCGATCCTGCTGACAGATGGTAAGGAATTCCTGCAGAGTGAACTCTTCGTCCTTGGCAGCGTCGTAGCGCTGGCGGTAGTGATCAAATATGTTCATAGCGATGCCCGTCCTTCGTCGATTAGCACAGATTAAGAGAGCGCGTGGAATATATGCCTATTAATGTATTGCCCTCCGAAAGAAGAAATCTCCTGAGTCCAGCAACCCTTATGCCAACTTGTTGCGTCAGGGCGTCGTGATTTTATTCATGCCTGCTGGTCAGGGAGACGTCACCTTCTGTATTAAAGCGTAGTTTGCATCCGTAAAATTTCCTCTAGTCCACAGACGTATTTTTAAGATATTTCAAGGACTCACTTTCAGGAAAATCCGTGTACCATTATAGAGAATAGGCGCTCAGCCTTAAGGACACTGCCTATTACCGACGTTAGCGCACGTAAAACCTATCGAATAGTTAGGTTATTCGTTAAGGTTATTTTTATATAACCTGAACGCGAACGTGTGTAATTGGCTTATCATGTTTCATGATATTTATCTGTAATAGGAAATAGAAAACTGTGAAAAAACCTCAACTATGTATGCTGGCCGCACTGATTTCTGGTGCTGTGCTCCTGCCTTCAGCCTATGCCGCAGATGTCTCTCTGGGCCTTGGCGCTGCGGGTTCAACGTCTGTATACCGTGGTGTTGATAATGACGTTTATCCGCTTCCTGTACTGAATTATGAAAGTGAAAATTTTTATTTCCGCGGGCTGGGTGGTGGATACTACCTGTGGAATGACGGCGCAAATCGTCTCTCTTTAACGGCTTACTACCTGCCTTTAGGGTTTAAACCGGGAGATAGCGACGATCTGCGTATGAAGCAGTTAGATAAACGCCGCGGTACGCTGATGGCGGGCGCGGCCTACCGTCATATCGCCGACTGGGGCGAAATCCGTACCGTACTGGCAGGCGACACGCTGGATTACAGCAACGGTTTTGCGTGGGATACCGCTTACCTTTACCGTTTCTCAATGGGCGATTTGAGCATCACCCCAGGTATTGGTGCGACCTGGTTTAGTGAAAACATGAACCAGTATTACTACGGCGTGAGTGCGCAAGAATCTGCGCGTTCTGGTTTTAACCAATACAGCCCTGGTGATGGCTGGGCGCCGTACCTTGAACTGAGCGCCGGTTATCAGATTAACCAAAGCTGGAGTGCCTGGGCGGTGGGTCGTTACACGCGTTTGTCTGACGAAATGAAGGACAGCCCGATTGTCGATAGTAACCACAGCATTTTAATGAGCGCAGGTGTCAGCTATCGCTTCTGATGCTTTTCGTGAGCATGGTGCATTTGCCGTACAATAATGGGGTGATATCACCCCATTTGCACGTTTATGGTGCGCAGAATGCCATGTTAGGTTGACGACAAACACGTTACGTTGACGGTAAACAAGGGAGAAGCGCGTGACAAAAACGATTCGTTTTCCAGATGACACCTGCGTACCGGCGATCGGTCAGGGAACATGGTACATGGGTGAAGATGCCCGAATGAAGGCGCAGGAAGTGACGGCGCTGCAAGCGGGGATCGACCTCGGATTAACATTGATTGATACAGCCGAAATGTATGCGGACGGCAGAGCCGAGGATGTTGTCGGCGAAGCAATACGCGGCCGTCGTGACAGCGTTTATCTGGTGTCTAAAGTCTACCCGCACAATGCGGGAGGCGAGAAGGCGATACAGGCGTGTGAACGCAGCCTGAAGCGGCTGCAAACCGATCGTATCGATCTGTATCTGTTGCACTGGCGTGGTGGCATCCCGTTAGTGGATACGATCGCCGCAATGGAACGATTGCAGCAGGCGGGTAAAATCGGCCAGTGGGGCGTCTCCAACCTTGATCTTGAGGACATGCAGGAGCTGTGGTCGCTGAACGGCGGACAACGCTGTATGACCAATCAGGTGCTTTACCATTTGGCATCGCGCGGTATTGAGTTTGATTTGCTGCCGTGGTGTCAGCAACAGCAGCTTCCCATCATGGCATATTGTCCGCTAGCGCAGGCTGGGCGCCTCCGTGACGGGTTATTCTCGCATCCGGTAGTGAAGCGCATTGCGCACGAACAGAACATCACGCCTGCTCAGCTATTATTGGCGTGGGCTATTCGTCAGCCGGGTGTGATCGCGATACCTAAAGCAAGTTCTGTCACGCATGTTCAGGAAAATGCGCAAGCACTGGACGTGCTGTTGTCTGATGAAGATATTGCGCAGTTAGATCAGGCCTTCCCTCCGCCGACGTGCAAACAGCATCTGGATGTGGTGTAGTTGAGGCGAAAGGATTGGCAGAATAGGTGTATGGCGAAATCGCCATACACCTTAATAGTTTGGATATCGCTATAGCGGTGATTATTTCTTGATGCGGATAACCGTTGCCAAACGCGCTGGCGCGTTGGCGGATGCGACAAACGGTTGATTAATTCGTGCAGTTTCCACGCACACGAACGTTTTATAGCCTTCATCGGTCATATCGCTAATCGTACGAGAGAGTTCTGCACCTGGGTTCCATGACACGACATCGCTATGGTGCGTATGGTGTACTTCGATGCTGCGTTTCAGGGCTGCGTCATGTACTACGCTGGTATCCTGTGGCTGGGTATAGATGCGGTCTGTACGGTCGGTAAAGACCAGATCGCCTTGCTGTGTAGACAGCTTGCCCTGATTCACCTTATCAATGAATGACTCACCCAGACCGGTAATACGGATATCGCTGATGTCGCCGATATTGAAATAGGTGTGCAGCGCGCTGGTAATGCTGTAATCACCCTGTGCTTCCAATTCAATGCCACATTCTTTGCCCAGCTTGAAGCGGGCGATGAGCGTGAACGCATGCGGCCAGCTCTTCCGTGTTTCTTCATTGTCTTGCAGCGTGAACGTGAGCTGCACACCGTGCTCATCTTCGCTGTGGGCGGTAAATTCCCACGGCAGCAGACGGGCGAAACCATGGTTAGGATCGGCGAAAGGACCAAACCAAGGGAAACAGATCGGTACACCGCCGCGAATCGCCACGTGATGAGTAAACGGCGTATTGTCGCTTAGCCAGAGTACCGGCTCTTCATTGGTCGGTTGCCAACTGAGTAAGTGCGCCCCTTGTAACGCTACTGCCGCCCGCACTTCAGGATGATCAACGACGACGATGGGGAGTTGGTCCAACTGACGCTGGCTGAGAGTGGCGCTAATTTGTTTCGTGACGGGGAGTGAGAACATTGTGTTATGCATGATAGTGCCTTTTTTTGATTGTTTTTCGTGGTAAAAAGAAATCTGCAATAAACAATAAAAAAGGGCGACATCACGTCGCCCTTTTTTCACCGAATCATCGCTGAAGCTTATTTAGAGATGTGAGCGATCAGATCCAGAACTTTGTTTGAGTAACCTGTTTCGTTATCGTACCAGGAAACCAGTTTCACAAAGTTGTCGCTCAGAGCGATACCAGCTTTAGCATCGAATACGGAAGTCAGTTTTTCACCGTTGAAATCGGTAGAAACCACTTCGTCTTCGGTGTAGCCCAGAACGCCTTTCAGCTCGCCTTCAGAAGCGGCTTTGATTGCTGCGCAGATTTCTTTGTAAGAAGCTGGTTTTTCCAGACGTGCAGTCAGGTCAACAACAGAAACGTTCGGGGTAGGAACGCGGAACGCCATACCAGTCAGTTTGCCGTTCAGCTCAGGAATCACTTTACCTACTGCTTTAGCAGCACCGGTAGAAGATGGGATGATGTTCTGTGCTGCGCCGCGGCCGCCGCGCCAGTCTTTGTGAGACGGGCCATCAACGGTTTTCTGCGTTGCAGTGGTTGCGTGAACGGTGGTCATCAGTGCTTCAACGATACCGAAGTTGTCGTTGATAACTTTTGCCAGCGGAGCCAGACAGTTGGTGGTGCAAGAGGCGTTAGAAACGATTTCCTGACCTGCGTAAGTTTTGTGGTTTACGCCCATAACGAACATCGGGGTGTCATCTTTAGATGGACCAGTCAGAACGACTTTCTTCGCGCCAGCAGCGATGTGCTTACGTGCAGTTTCGTCAGTCAGGAACAGGCCAGTTGCTTCAGCAACGACATCAACGTTAACTTCGTTCCACTTCAGGTTTGCAGGATCGCGCTCTGCGGTAACACGAATGGTTTTGCCGTTAACAACCAGGTGGCCATCTTTAACTTCAACGGTGCCGTTGAAACGACCATGAGTTGAGTCGTACTTCAGCATATACGCCATGTAATCAGCGTCCAACAGGTCGTTGATTGCAACGATCTCGATGTCAGAACGTTCTTGCGCAGCGCGGAAAACAATACGGCCGATACGGCCAAAACCGTTGATACCTACTTTGATAGTCATATATTCCACCAGCTATGGGTTTGTGAATAAAAGGTTGGTTGTAAAATTACAAAAACCTTGCTGAGCGTCAAGCGGAATCGTGTCAATAGTTGCTGTAAGTCAAACCTATGACCAATCTTTGTGCGAAAACCGCCTGAGCCTGTAACTAAGTAACATCTAAGACTGATATGAGGGCAGAATGCATCATATAAAGCCTGTGTTATCTCAATATGTGACATGCATCACAATTAAATGTTCATGCTAATAACATTCCTAATATTAGGCCAGAACGGCCTGTCAGGTTGTTAATTTTTTGTTATAATCAATGATTAATTGAATTGATAACACCCGCTGTGAGACTTCCATGACTAACGACTCTGCTTCGCGTACCCCGTCCGATAATACTGAACTGACAGAGATGCAGCGCTATGTCACCCAGCAACGCGGTACGGAGCCTGCATTTTCAGGCAGACTGCTGCATAACAAGCGCACCGGCGTTTATCACTGCCTGTGCTGCCAGGCCCCGCTGTTTTACTCCGACAGCAAATATGACTCCGGCTGTGGCTGGCCGAGCTTTGATCAGCCTGTCTCCTCAGAAGCGATCCGCTATCTGGAAGATGATTCACACAATATGCGCCGTATCGAGATCCGCTGTGGGCAGTGTGATGCGCATCTGGGCCACGTTTTCCCTGATGGCCCGAAAACCACGGGCGAACGCTACTGTGTAAATTCTGCCTCGCTGAGCTTCATTGATGACGTTGATGGCGAGCGCGTTGACGGGTAATCTGTGTGTGATGAATAGGGCAGTGGCAGGCTGATACTGTATAGCTTTAAACGATTCAGCTACTAAGTGCTCTTGCTAGTACAGGTCTTCCTGTCAATAACAGAACTCAGTAAGAATAACTCTGACCTTTTTCGGAGCAGAAACCGGATATGGAACTCAATGATCTGATCGACGCCATGACGCCAGAAATTTACCAGCGGTTAGTCACGGCGGTAGAGCTGGGCAAATGGCCAGACGGTGTCGCGTTGACGGCTGAACAGAAAGAAAACTGCCTGCAAATGGTGATGATGTGGCAGGCTCGCCATAACGAACAGGCTGAACACATGACGATTGGCACTGATGGTGAAATCGTGATGAAGAGCAAGCAGGAGCTGAAGCGTGAGTTTAACATCGCTGACGCGATCGTTACGCTGAAGCCCGATGCCTAACGTGTAAGCAGGCAGCCTTATTGGCTGCCGTGATGCTGGGCGACAGTGAAGATAGTTAGTGCGCTGAAGACAGCGTGGCAAGAAACTGCGTCATATCCGTCAGTATCGCCCCACGCTGCACCATTTCCCGCAATGCAGAGTCGCTGTCGTCGGGCAAAAGGTTAACCCCGCGACAGCCGTCCACCAAGACTTCGGTGTGATAACCCAGCGCAATGGCATCCAACACGCTGAACTTAACGCAATAATCTGTTGCCAGTCCCAAAATGGTCAAATGGGTGATGTGGTTGGCGTGTAGCCACGCATCCAATTCAGTTTTAAGCCGATGTCCGTTATCGAAAAAAGCGCTATAGCTATCGATCTCTGGCTGAGTCCCTTTTGTACGATCCATTGAATGGCCGACTGATTAAGTGCTGGATGAAAATCAGCGCCGGTGGTTCCCTGCACGCAGTGAACGGGCCACCAGATCTGCGGCCATCCGTTTAACTCACCGATTTCTCCGACCTTGGTATTCGCATTAACGGCAAAGCTACCGTGATTATTGGGGTGCCAATCCTGGCTGGCGATTACGGTAACGCCAGCGGCCACACAGGCCTCAATCGCACGGTTTGCAACCGCAACAACGCGATCGCCTTCATGAACGGCCAATGCCCCGCCGGGACAAAAATCATTTTGTAAATCAACTAATAGCAATGCTTTTTTCATTACCGACTCCGTGATTAACTCAATCTTTATCGCTCAATTCCCCATGCAGGTTCTGCTGCATCAAATGGCGAATGTCATCGGCGCTTAACTCTTGCTGGCTCAATAAGTAATGCAGTTTGGTCAATGCGGCTTCAACGGTCATGTCAAAGCCACTGATAACGCCCGCATGTGCCAACGCATTACCTGTCGCATAGCCACCCATGTTCACACGCCCGGAAATACACTGCGTCAGGTTGACAACCACAATGCCGCGCGCGGAGGCTTCACGTAATTCGTGCAGTAAGCCGGGGCTTTGCGGCGCGTTGCCAACGCCGTAGGAACGCAGGATGAGCGCTTTCACTGGCTGGCGGAGAAAATTACTGATGACATCGGCAGAAATGCCGGGATAAATCGTAATCACCCCGATAGGCTGCGGCGTTATGTGGTGCACTTTTAGCGGCGGGCAGTTGCTGCATTCCACGGTGGGGGCCAGCCGACGAATATGGATACCCGCTTCCAGCAGTGGCGGATAATTATGGGAGGCGAAAGCATCAAAACCATCCGCATGGGCCTTGGTGGTGCGATTGCCGCGTAGCAGTTTATTATTGAAGAAGAGGGCAACTTCATTAATCGGATGATTAGCCGCAACATACAGCGCGTTCAGCAGGTTGGTCTGGCCGTCCGAGCGCAACTCCGCCAACGGAATCTGTGACCCTGTCACGATAACCGGCTTGGCAAGATTTTCCAGCATAAACGAGAGCGCAGAGGCGGTGAACGCCATCGTGTCAGTACCATGCAGAATCACGAAACCGTCGTAATCATCGTAGTGATCTTGAATATCGTCCGCGATGGATTGCCAGTCTGCTGGCGTCATGTCGGACGAATCGATCAGCGGGTCATATTCATGAATCGTGAACGATGGCATCTCTTCGCGGTGGAATTCAGGCATTTTTGCCAACTGCTGCTGTAAATGACCGGATACCGGTACATAACCATTAGCAGATCGCTGCATGCCGATGGTGCCGCCCGTATAGGCGACATAAATGGATTTCTTTCGCATGGTGATGTGAGTAAGGAGTAAACCGAGAATTATAGAGGGAAAAACAGCCCGATAATACTATCATAAGCAATGACTATTACCGGGCTATACCCGTCATACTTCAAGCTGCTTGTGCGTTGACAATACTCGGCTCATTTCTGAGCCTCGCCCTGAAGGGCCGCCGCAAGCGGCGTTCAAATCGGCTAAGCCGATTTGTCCTTACTCACCCCAGTCACTTACTGGTGTAAGCTCCTGGGGATTCGTTCGGTTGCCGCCTTCACGCAACTCGAATTATTTAGGGTATATATGTGCGCTTACTGTAAACGCTACCGGACTTCTCCGCAGTTAAGGCAAAATGCGTACCGGTTCTGCGGGTCGTTCAGGTTATTCATGATAGACGGCTGTGACCGCACGGCCTCCGCCAGCTGTGCGACCGGTGCCGGCAACATAGACTGAACGGCAACGGGCAGCAGGGCGTAAACGGAAGCGTTCACCTGATTCAGCATGGTATCGAGCAGGCCAGGCTGTTCGGCATACCAGTTCAATTGATATTGTCCCAGTTTGGCCAACTCAGCGGCTTTCTTCACGGCGTCATCAAAATCACCGATCTGATCGACCAGACCATTTTCTTTTGCGTCACTACCGACCCAGACGTGACCTTGCGCGATCTGATCGATTTGCTCCGGCGTTTTCTTACGTGCCTGTGCCACGATATCAATAAAGTTCTTATAGCCGCGTTCAATACTCAGTTGCATCATCTGCGAGAATTCAGGCGGCAGCGATTTCGTAATCGACAAATCGGCCAGCGGGGAAGTGGCAACACCATCCGTATGCACGCCAAGGCTTTCCAGCGAGTTCTCGAACGTGGTAATCACGCCAAAGATGCCGATAGAACCTGTCAGCGTACTGGCGCTGGAGATGATCGCATTTGCTGGCGTTGAGATCCAATAGCCGCCCGATGCCGCCATACCGCCCATGGAGACCACGATCGGTTTGCCCGCCAGACGGAGCGCCATCAGTTCCGAGCGAATCAGCTCCGACGCAGTGACGCTACCACCAGGGCTATTGACGCGCAGTACCAGCGCTTTGACTTTAGGATCGAGGCGTGCGGCACGAATTTGTGCTGCCGTGGTATCGCCACCGACCATTCCTGGTGTTTCCGGCCCGTCAATGATTGCACCATTAGCAAACACAACCGCGATCTGATTGTTGTTTTGCACTGGCGGTTTGATAACGTAATCGTAGATGCTGATGAAATTAAAGTTGTTCTTCTGGCTATTCCAGCCGAATGCTTTAACCAGCGATTGTTCGGTCACGGAACGTGATGCCACTTCATCAACCAGCTTGTTGTCCAGCGCATAGCGTGCGGTATCGCCCTGAACGGACTGTAAGCCTGCAATGATGCCCGCTGCACCTGGGAAAAGCTGCTGAGGTGTAATCTGGCGGTTAGCGGAAACCGTATTTAAATACTGCTGCCACAGCGCATTGATCCAGCGGCCATCGGCATCGCGCGCAGCAGGAGACATATCGTCACGCAGATACGGTTCAACGGCTGATTTATAGGTTCCCACACGGAAGATATTGGTGGTCACTTTCAGCTTATCGAGCATGGATTTAAAGTAGAGGTTGTTGGTCGCAAAACCGTGCAGATCTACACTGCCTTGTGGCGTCAACGACACCGTATTGGCAAAACTGGCCAAATAATATTGAGACTGATTGTAGCTGTCGCCGACGGCATAAATGGGTTTACCGCTATCGCGGAATTCGCGCAGCGCCTTGCCGATATATTGCAGAGACGGCTGATCGGCACCGGTAAAGTCGCTGAGATCCAGCACTATTCCCGTGATGTTGTCGTCACTCTTTGCCTGACGAATACTATCAACGATATCGAACAATGAATTTTCCTGACGACGGTTGTTCGATGCACCGAAGAATTCGCGCCCTAATTGACGCAGTTTATTATTGACGGTGGGTTGATCAACAACCACGCCCGTTAGATCGACCAACAGCGCACCCTTCGTGACCACTTCCGGTGTTGTTTTTACCTGTGAGTAGATTCCAACGCCAACCAGAATCAGGGCGATAAGAAAAATATTGAGAATAAATTCTCTGATAAAATTAAGCAGACGCCATGTCCACTTAAAAATCCGCTAAAAATTCGCCACAATGTGCGCATGATATCTCCATGAACGGGTAAACAACGTGTGCTCTACGTCCTTCAACTCGCCTCTGGCAAGTGATGAAGCACAGGTAGTGATAGTATCCCTAATGAGCGGACAGTAAAAAGTCAGCATTAAATCGCCGCGGAAGCGCACCCTGTCGGGGTTATCTTGTAACAAAACTTCTACTTGTGCTAACGTGGCGCGCAACGTTGCCGTACAGTCGTTTCTACCGCAGAAATGGCGTGTATTGCAGAAATTATATTGCCAGACAGGAGATGTGCGATGGATGCTCTTGAATTGCTATTGAATCGTCGTTCGGCCTCGCGCCTGACCGCACCGGCACCGGCGGGTGACGCATTGAATAACATTATCCACGCGGGTATGCGTGCACCGGATCATGGTGCCATGCAGCCGTGGCGCTTTTTATGATCGAAAATGACGGTCTGGATCGTTTTAGTGCGCTGCTGACCCGTGCGGCGCAGCAGGAGGGCTTGGACGACGCTGGGATCGATAAAGCGCGTCAGGCACCTTATCGTGCTCCGCTGATTATCACCGTCGTTGCGCATTGTGAAGAAAACCCGAAAGTCCCGCTGTGGGAGCAAATTGTCTCCGCAGGCTGTGCGGTTCAGGCCATGCAGATGGCGGCACTGGCGCAGGGTTTTAACGGTATCTGGCGCAGCGGTGCCTGGACGCACAATGCGCTGGTGCGCGAAGCGTTCAACTGTCGTGAACAGGATGAAATTGTTGGTTTCCTCTATCTGGGGACGCCGCAGCTCAAAGCCTCAACTACGGTCACGCCGCTTGATACCGACACGTTTGTTCACTACTTCTGATCGTCATCTTTTGAAGAATATCGACTTCCCACCCGTTTTACAGTGTGCTTTCCCGCGAGTTACGCGGGAAATGCCCAGCTTGTGTGCGATAGGGTGAATAATGCGACTTTTTATTGCCGAAAAGCCCAGCCTTGCGCGGGCGATTGCAGACGTGTTACCCAAACCGCATCGACGCGGCGACGGCTTTATTGCCTGCGGTCAGAATGATGTCGTGACGTGGTGCGTGGGGCACCTGCTGGAGCAGGCGCAGCCGGATGTTTATGATGCGCGCTATGCACGGTGGTCGCTTGCCGATTTACCTATCATCCCTCAAAATGGTTGCTGCAACCGCGTCCCTCGGTCAGCAAGCAGCTGAACACCATTAAAAAGCTCCTGAATGATGCCAACGAAGTGATCCACGCGGGAGACCCCGATCGTGAAGGGCAACTGCTGGTGGATGAGGTGCTGGAATATCTGGCTCTGCCGGAAGAGAAACGCCAGCAGGTGCGTCGTTGTCTGATCAACGACCTCAACCCACAGGCGGTAGAGCGTGCGGTTTCTCGTTTGCGTGAGAACAGAGAGTTCATTCCCTTGTGCGTGTCGGCGCTGGCGCGTTCCCGTGCGGATTGGCTCTACGGCATTAACATGACCCGCGCCTATACGATATTAGGACGCAATGCTGGCTATGACGGCGTGCTGTCGGTTGGCCGTGTGCAAACGCCGGTGCTGGGGCTGGTGGTGCGGCGGGATGAAGAGATAGAAAACTTCGTCCCCAAAGATTATTTTGAAGTGAAAGCCCATATCGTGACGCCTGCCGATGAGCGTTTTGTCGCGCTCTGGCAACCCAGCGAATCCTGTGAACCGTATCAGGATGAAGAAGGGCGCTTATTGCATCGTTCTCTGGCGGAACATGTTGTCAAACGTATCGAAGGGCAGCCCGCATTTGTCACCAGCTATAATGATAAACGGGAATCGGAAACTGCACCGCTGCCTTATTCGCTGTCGACGCTACAGATCGAGGCCGCAAAACGTTTCGGGCTCAGCGCGCAGCAGGTGCTGGACGTGTGCCAGAAGCTCTATGAAACCCATAAGCTGATCACCTACCCACGTTCTGACTGTCGCTATCTGCCAGAGGAGCATTTTGCCGGGCGTCATGCCGTCTTAAACGCGATATCCGTGCACCAGCCCGACCTGCTGCCACAGCCGGTTATGGACGTGGATCGGCGTAACCGCTGCTGGGATGACGGTAAGGTCGATGCCCACCACGCGATTATTCCTACCGCCCGTAGCGCAAGCGCCTCGCTGACGGAGAATGAACGTAAAGTGTATGGTTTAGTTGCACGGCAATACATCATGCAATTTTGCCCAGACGCCGTGTTCCGCAAGTGTGTCATTGAACTGGATATTGCGGGGGGTAAGTTTATTGCCAAGGCGCGGTTTCTGGCCGAAGCCGGGTGGCGTACGCTGCTGGGCGGTAAAGAGCGGGACGAAGAAAACGAAGGCATGCCATTGCCCGTGGTGGCAAAAGGTGATGAGTTACTGTGTGAGCGCGGTGAAGTGGTTGAGCGCCAAACGCAGCCGCCGCGACCATTTACCGATGCAACGCTGCTATCGGCGATGACGGGTATCGCGCGTTTTGTGCAGGATAAGGAACTGAAGAAAATTCTGCGGGCGACCGATGGATTAGGCACAGAGGCCACGCGAGCAGGTATCATCGAGTTATTGTTTAAACGGACGTTTCTGTTTAAGAAAGCGCGCTATATTCACGCGAGCGAGGCGGGGCGAGCGTTGATTCATTCACTGCCTGCCAGCGCGGCACACCCCGACATGACTGCGCATTGGGAAGCCACGTTGACGCAAATCAGCGAGAAGAAATGCCGCTATCAGGATTTTATGCAGCCGCTGACCTATTCCTTACAGGAATTGATTCAGCAGGCTAAACAAAACGGTGCGGTGAGAGCGTTTAAAGGGCTTTCTGCGCCGCCGTCAGGTGCCACAAAACGGCGCAAGCCTCAGACTAAAAAAAGCGAAGGAGCAGGAGCAATGAAATCGTTAGTGTCTTTGTGTTTCGCCAGTGTGATGCTGGTGCTGCCCACGTTGGCGCAGGCTAATCGTGGCGGAACGGATATTGTGGTTCCCGTGCCACCGGAAGTGTGGGGGCAGGGACGACGGTACGGGAGCAAAATAATAGCTGCCTGCAATGCTGTGTGTATGAAAATCGCAACTATTCTGAAGGCGCGGTGCTAAAGGTCGAAGGGGTAATTCTGCAATGCGTGCGGGACAAGCAAACGCTGGGAACAAACAACCTGATATGGCAGTTGGTTAAGCAATAACGGTGCGTCAAGCAAGTATGACGTTTAATGCTTCCGCCGCTTATTCATCCCCGTCGTGCTTTGATGCACGGCGGGGAGAGTCTTTTACAACGTACACTTTCTACAGAGTAACCTGTTCCTACAGCGCAAACTCTGCCCAGATTGGCGCATGGTCGGACGGTTTTTCCATTCCCCGGATATCGTAATCAATACCGGTACCAACGCAGCGTTCTGCCAGGAATGTGCTGGCGAGAATCAGGTCGATACGCAGGCCGCGGTTGTCATCAAACCCGGCTGAGCGGTAATCAAACCATGAGAAACGATCGTTGCTCTCGGGGTTGGCGGCACGGAAGGTGTCAATAAGTCCCCAGCCTTGCAAACGCGCCATCCATTCACGCTCTTCCGGCAGGAAAGAACATTTCCCCGTGCGTAGCCAGCGCTTGCGATTCTCCTCGCCAATGCCGATATCCAGATCGGTGGGGCTGATATTGACATCACCCATTACGATCAGCGGCTGTGTGGCGCTGTGGTGCTGTTCCAGATAGGTTTGCAGATCCTGATAAAAACGCGTTTTCGCAGGGAATTTCACCGGATGGTCGCGGCTTTCCCCCTGAGGGAAATACCCGTTAACGATCGTGAAGGTGCCGTGTTCCGTGGCGAAATCCGCCATGATAATTCGGCGCTGTGCATCTTCTTCATCCGTTGGGAAACCGCGACGTACCGCAATCGGCTGCGATTTACACAGCAGGGCGACGCCGTAGTGCCCCTTCTGCCCATGATAATAAACGTGGTAGCCGTACTGGCTGACATCCTCTAACGGAAACATGTCATCGTGGACTTTGGTTTCCTGCAACCCGATCACATCCGGCTGGTGTTGTTCGATAATGGCGGCCAACTGATGAGGGCGCGCCCGCAGGCCATTGATATTAAAGATACAACTTTCATGTTCGCTGCCATTCGCTAAAAAATGTGACCAGATGGTAGCAGAAAATGAGGTATGCCGTCACGGCGAGGCTACGCTTTCGGGCTGTGCGAATGAACGTCTTGCCGTGGCTTCAGAGACGATTAGCGCAGATGAGACTCGTTGAAAATAAGATTCACTTATATTCAGTTGAACCTAAGGCTTGTCGGCCGTTATACTCCGCTCCTCGCAGGAGAGAGGGCGTATAGTATCAGTAATACTATGGCGCTCCGCCGAAGGCGCAAACTCCCATAATCGCTCAGGTTCCCCTAACTGCGAATTCCATTGAAGCCAACTGAGAGAGGTTGCGATGCAACCCACCGAAGGGGCAAGCAGCACTGCTGCGTAAACTCTCAGGTAAAGCGGACAGAGGGAGTGGCACATTTCACAGGATAACTTGTGTGCTGACTTACATCTATCTGATCGCGATTACGGCAGAGGGGATGTCCGGGGCGCTGGCCGCCGGACGTCGCAATATGGACATTTTGGCGTAGGCATGATTGCCTTTATCACCGCGCTTGGTGGTGGCACCGTTCGCGATATTCTCCTCGGTAATTATCCCATCGGCTGGACACAACACCCCGGCTATATCTACCTCACCATTGGTGCGGGTCTTTTCACGATTATCATTGCGCGCTTTATGCACCATTTGCATCGCCTCTTTCTGGTACTGGATGCGATGGGACTCATTGCCTTTACCATTATTGGCTGCAATGTGGCGCTGAAGCTGAATTATTCGATGACGGTGGTGGTCATGGCGGGTATCGTGACCGGCATTTTCGGTGGAATATTGCGTGATATTTTCTGCAACCGTACACCAATGGTGCTGAAGAAAGAGCTGTACGCCAGCGTCTCACTTTTAGTCGCACTTTTATATCTGGGGCTCAAGTCGCTTAACATCAACCACGATATTAACCTGTTGGTGTCATTCACTATTGGTTTGGCGGTGCGTCTGGCAGCAATTCGCTGGTCATGGCGCCCGGTGTTCTCTTATGTTCCGGGGCGCTGGAAAGGCAAAGCGTAAGGCTATATTTTCCCCATCGCTTATATTGCGCTGATTATCTGTGTGAATGGTGGTGGGGTAAATAACGCTGCGCGTTGCTCAAAACCGTGCCTGTTTTGTCGAACCTTGGTCGAAGGTTCTCACCTTCCCCTGACGGAAATCTGATGCTTTGGCGTTGGGAGAAAGTTCAGAAATACTGCTGTGAAATGGTGGTGGGGAAGGATAATTCGGTGCTTCGCATCTCACCCTTCGGGTCAACGCTGCGCGTTGCTCAAAACCGTGCCGGTTTTGTCGAACCTTGGTCGAAGGTTCTCACCTTCCCCTGACGGGAATCTGATGCTTTGGAGTTGGGAGAAAGTTCAGAAATACTGCTGTGAAATGGTGGTGGGGAAGGATAATTCGGTGCTTCGCACCTCACCCTTCGGGTCAACGCTGCGCGTTGCTCAAAACCGTGCCGGTTTTGTCGAACCTTGGTCGAAGGTTCTCACCTTCCCCTAACGGGAATCTGATGCTTTGGAGTTGAGAGATAGTTCAGAAATACTTCTTTGAAATGGTGGTGGGGAAGGATTCGAACCTTCGAAGTCTGTGACGGCAGATTTACAGTCTGCTCCCTTTGGCCGCTCGGGAACCCCACCACTGGCCTTGCTGCAAGACGCTTTCGCTTCAAGCGGGGCGCATCATATCAAATGACGCGCCCCTGTAAAGCGGTATATATCAAAAATAAATGCGGTTGACGTTTTTTATTCCGTTCGGCGCATCCTTATACAAAAAGATGCCCGATCAACCAATTACAGAATAATGGTGCGGTTACCGTAGACAAAAACACGCTGTCCGAGCACGCGATACAGCGCACGACTCAGGACATTTTTCTCAACGTCACGGCCTGCACGCATCATGTCATCTGCTGAGTACGTATGGTCGACGTGAATAACGTCCTGCATGATGATGGGACCTTCATCCAGGTTATCGTTGACGTAGTGTGCCGTCGCGCCAATGATTTTCACACCGCGTTCGTAAGCCTGATGGTACGGGCGAGCACCGATAAAGGCAGGTAAGAACGAGTGGTGAATGTTGATCACCTGATTCGGGTAGTGCTGAACAAACGCTGGCGTCAGAACTCGCATATATTTCGCCAGTACGACGTAATCGGGTTTGTATTGATCGATCTGCGCGATCATCTTTTGATCGTGCTCTTCGCGAGTCAATCCTTCATGGCTAACCAGATGGAAAGGAATATCAAACCGCTCGACCAGCGTCTGTAAGGTATCATGGTTGCCGATGACGGCAGCAATTTCGACATCCAGACCGCCATAGGTGCTTTTCATCAACAGATCGCCCAGACAGTGGGCTTCTTTTGTCACCAAAACGACAATGCGACGACGGCCTGCTGCGGTTAACTCACGGGAAGACCCTTCAGGAAGTGCGCTATCCAGATCGGCTAACAATGTAGTGTCGTTGAAAATCCCTTCCAACTCGGTCCGCATGAAAAAGCGGCCAGTGCGATGATCGACAAACTCATTGTTTTGCACAATGTTCAGTTCGTGCTTGTAACAAATATTCGTAATTTTGCGATGAGCCCTTTTGCATCGGGGCAAATGGTTCGTAATACTTTTCTTTGTATATTTTGGGATTGCATGAGCGCGTGGATCCTGTCAAAAACTAAAATAACGATCTGATGGTACCGCAGCGGTAACGCCGCGCGGGCGACTGCCTGTGTTCTATTGTCCGCAGCACTTCTTGTATTTTTGCCGGAATCGCACGGGCAAGGTTCATTTCTGCCTGTCTGCATATGAACGCCGTCTATATAGTACCAGCGATTATGCTGACGAAGGAAGCGTGAGCGTTCTCGCATGACTTCTGTTCGCTGTCTGTCCGTTTCCGATATATAACGTGCGGCAAATTCCACATAACCCTCA
This sequence comes from Pectobacterium sp. PL152, assembly GCA_021907015.1. GTDB lineage: Bacteria > Pseudomonadota > Gammaproteobacteria > Enterobacterales > Enterobacteriaceae > Pectobacterium. Next base: position 4,900,760 of record CP091064.1, read on the forward strand.
TCGGGCGTTTTTCCGGGAGACGTTGCCAGTATAGTAAGGCCGAGCCACTGCGAATTCTGGCAGCTCTCAGCGAGAGACGCGCGCCATTTGTCTGGCTGGATATCGGGATGCCAGGTGGCGATAAGGTAATCGACATCGTGTTTGACGTAGGCGGTATAGCGCGATCGCATTAATATGGCGGGTTCAGCCGCTGTTGCGGCATGCGTGGTAGGGTTGACAGCATGCGTTATACTGCAATCCACTGCAACAGGGGCAAGATTCTGACACGATGTCTCCTGAAGAAAATTTAAGATAAAAACTGATAGATAATAAACAGATCCCTATGCAGGATGCCGATATGTTACCTAAGAAACTCTACGTGTAGCAATGTGCGCTAAAATGAAGACGGGTGGTTCGATCATGCAACGGAAAAAGATTGGGTAGCCTTGGGATCCGGGGCAGCGAAGGGATGGGCGCATATTGGTGTGTTTAATGCGTTAACAGACATGGGGATAGCGGTTGACGTTGTAGCCGGTTGTTCTATCGGTGCGCTGGTCGGTGCGGCATATGCCACCAATAATTTAGCGTCAATGGATCGCTGGGTGAGGGCGTTTGGCTACTGGGACGTGATTCGACTGATGGATCTCTCCTGGCAGCGCGGTAGTTTATTGCGTGGCGATCGTGTCTTCAATAGCGTGAAACATTTGCTCCAGACAACACAGATTGAAGACTGTGATATCAAATATGGCGTGGTGACGACAAACCTAAGTACAGGGCGTGAGCTCTGGCTGACAGAAGGCGATTTACATCAGGCTATGCGCGCGTCTTGCAGCATGCCTGGCCTGCTATCCCCGTTCGATTTAACGATTACTGGCTGGTGGATGGCGCGGTGGTTAATCCTGTTCCCGTTTCTCTGGCACGGGCTATGGGGGCTGACATTGTGATTGCGGTTGATCTTCAGCATGATGCTAGTCTGAATCATCAGGACTTGTTGTCGATCAAACCGACGGCATCAGACATTGATGTGGAAAATGTCCCGCAAGATTGGCGTAGCAGAATTCGTGAGCGTTTACTGCGAGGTCGGCGTCAGCCAACAGAAAGCTCACCAACGGCGATGGAGATCATGAGCACATCGATCCAGATTCTGGAAAATCGGTTGAAGATGACGCGGATGGCAGGCGATCCGCCTGACGTGCTGCTGCAGCCGTATTGCCCTCAGATCGCGACGTTAGATTTTCATCGGGCGCAGGAGGCGATTGAGGCCGGTTACAAGGCGGTAGAAAAGATGCGCGATGAATTGTTGCCGCTAGCGAAAGAATCGTAACGAAGAACGTATGGTATGAAGGGCGCATGTAGTAGTTAAAACACATGTCGCTAGAAATGCGTAAGTATGTCGTCTATCCGGCATGTCGGCGCTAAAGCAGGTGTGATTATTCGGTGTTTGAAGTAAGGGGTACTGATGGAACAACCACTGGCGGGTAAGCATATTTTAGTCATTGATGACGAGGCCGTTTTTCGATCTGTGCTCGCTGGTTATCTGACTTCTCTTGGGGCTTCCGTTCAGGAGGCGATTAATGGATTAGATGCGCTAAGTATTCTTGAACACTACCAACCCGATTTAATGATTTGCGATCTGAAAATGCCGACGATGGGAGGCATTGAGTTCCTTGAACGCCTGCGTTTGAAGGACAACGATACGCCAATACTGATCATTTCTGCAACCAGCCAGATGGCGGATATTGCCAAAGTCCTGCGTCTTGGCGTTCAGGACGTGTTGCTGAAGCCGATTCGTGATTATGCGCGCCTGCGTGAAGCTGTAATGTCCTGCTTGTATCCCGATATGTTTACTTCACAGCTGAATGAGCTGGATCAACTGATGCAGGACATGGATTCCCTCAATCAATCTCCCGAAGCGGTAACCAAGCTGCTTGCCCAGCTACAGCCCCCGTTCAGCAAACGCTTGCTCATTGTCGTGTTAATTACCGTCAGTTAACGGCAGCGGAACAGCCGGGTTTGGTGTTGGATATTGCCGCGCTGTCGGAGACGGAGCTGGCGTTCTACTGTCTTGATGTCACTCAGGGCGTCAATAATAATGGGACGCTGGCCGCGTTACTGCTTCGAACGTTGTTCAATGGGTTGCTTCAGGAACATTTGGCCGATCAGCAGCACCGTTTGCCGTATCTGCCGACGCTATTAAAGCAGGTAAACCAGCTGCTGCGCCAGGCGAGTCTGGACGGTCGTTTTCCTTTGCTGGTGGGGTATTACCATCGACAGCTAAAACAGCTGATACTGATTTCTGCCGGGTTAAACGCGACGTTGAATGTTAATGAACAGCAAATAGCACTGAATAGCGGCGTTCCTTTAGGCACGCTTGAAGGTGCCTATCTCAATCAGCTGAATTATCAGTGCGAGGCATGGCAATGTCAGATATGGGGTGGCGGCGGTCGTTTACGCCTCATGTTGACGACAGAATAGTCTGATAGCGTAAGACGGTGCGGATTTCGGGCCATACCCATCTTTCGGTATTATTTTTATTTCCTACTATGTAGGGAGTTATCTTATTTTTATTGAACGGTAATGTTGGGACAAGCGTGCTCTTGTTAAAGTCGTTATACTCTTTCGGTTATCTTGATTAGATAAATAAAGTTCATTATTTGAACGGTATATAAGAGGCTGTTTATGTCTATTGTGAATAAAAAAGTAAAAAAAGCGGTCATACCAGTTGCTGGATTAGGGACGCGTATGCTGCCTGCTACCAAAGCCATTCCTAAAGAAATGCTGCCGTTGGTAGATAAGCCGCTGATCCAATATGTTGTTAATGAGTGTATCGCCGCAGGGATTAATGAAATTATTCTGGTTACACACTCTTCTAAGAATTCTATCGAAAACCATTTCGATACCAGTTTTGAGCTGGAAGCCATCCTGGAAAAGCGTGTTAAACGTCAGTTGCTGGAAGAAGTTCAATCTATCTGTCCTAAACACGTCACCATTATGCAAGTGCGTCAGGGATTAGCTAAAGGGCTGGGCCATGCCGTATTGTGTGCGCACCCGTTAGTGGGAGATGAGCCCGTCGCCGTTATTCTGCCGGATGTGATTATTGATGAATATGCGTCCGATCTGAAGAAAGATAACCTGAGCGAAATGTTGCAACGTTTTTCTACTACAGGCCACAGTCAGATTATGGTCGAGCCGGTTGAAAATGTAAGCAGCTATGGCGTGGTTGATTGCAAAGGTGTGGAATTAAAAGCAGGGGATAGCGCACCGATGGTGGGCGTGGTTGAAAAACCGAAAGCTTCCGAGGCGCCATCTAATTTAGCCGTTGTTGGCCGTTATGTACTCTCTGCGGATATTTGGTCTCTGCTGGAGAAAACACCACCGGGCGCAGGCAATGAAATTCAGTTAACTGATGCCATTGCAATGCTGATGGAAAAAGAAACGGTAGAAGCGTATCACCTGAAAGGTGTGAGCCATGACTGTGGCAATAAATTAGGCTATATGCAGGCATTCGTGGAATATGGTTTGCGCCATGATGGCTTAGGTCAGGAATTTGCGCAATGGCTGCAGGAAACGATTGAAGCAGAAGAAAAATAACAGAATGTAATGATTGCTCTCTGTTTAAAAAACAGAGAGCAGCTAAAAACGCTGACATATCTGTTTTCTCTTTGCAAAACGCGTTACCAAAGAAAAACCCCGATAGCTATCGGGGGTTTTTAGTATTCGGTACTTATAAACAATTACAGCAGGAAATCGTCTAAAGATTTACCTTGCTCTTCGATTGCTTTCTTGATTACTGCCGGTGTACGACCTTGGCCAGTCCAGGTTTTAACTTCGCCGTTTTCGTCAGTGTATTGATATTTTGCCGGACGGGCAGCGCGTTTGCTTTTACCTGCAACTTTCACTGAACCTAAAGACTGTAATAATTCGTTAGGGTCAATACCGTCGGCAATCAGCATATCGCGATATTGCTGCAATTTACGCGCACGTTCTTCAACTTCAGCCTGAACCTGGCTATCTTCTTCGCGGCGTTCATTAACCACGACTTCCAGTTTTTCCAGCATTTCTTCCAAAGTATCCAGGGTACATTCTCTTGCCTGGGCACGCAGAGTACGGATGTTGTTAAGAATCTTTAGTGCTTCGCTCATTGTGATAATCTCAAATTAATATTATTGGTGGCGTGTAGTGTGATAATAGAGTGCTATTTTCCTTTCTGCAATAGTCAAATTTGTAAGTTTGTTAAAAAACATCATTTTTAAAACAGAACTCACATCGTATGTTACATGAATATAAATACTTTCCTGTTATCAAAAAAATACATTTGGTATGCCGTTTTTCTCCCTCAAACGACAGAGAATGGCTTATTGATGCCGCACCGTTGTTATAAGGAATGTTTATATCTTTTATCGTAACAGGCCGCCGCTGGCGGGCATATGGACAAAATGTGGTCGGGGAATAGCCCATTGCGCAGCGTGAAGGCGAGTTGTTACAATAAGTTTTTACGACACGAAGATCATATACTCCAAATAATTCGAGTTTCAGGACAAACGTTAACGTTTGAACAACGCAAAGCGTTGGTCTGCCAGATCAAGGCTTATTTATAAGTCTTGTAACGCGGTAAGAGAGGGAATCCTGATGCACCTACTCAAGTAAGTGATTCAGGTGACTGAACGCCGCCAACGGACATGCAACTTGAAGTATGATGAGTATATAGCCTGCCTTTTGGAGTAACTGAGTGGCCCAACTTTATTTTTATTATTCTGCAATGAATGCAGGGAAATCGACGGCGCTATTGCAGTCGTCATATAACTACCAGGAGCGTGGGATGCGTACGCTGGTGTTCACTGCAGAAATAGATAATCGGCACGGCGTGGGGATTGTAAGTTCACGGATCGGCCTTTCTTCTCCGGCATTATTGTTTAATCCGCAGACATCCTTATTTGGATTGCTGGAGAAAGAGCACCGTGCTCAGCCCGTAGATTGTGTATTAATTGACGAATGTCAATTTTTAACCCGTGAGCAGGTGAGTGAGCTTTCCGATGTCGTGGACCAATTAGATATCCCGGTATTGTGCTACGGGTTGCGTACTGATTTTCGTGGCGATTTGTTTTCCGGGAGTCACTATTTATTAGCGTGGGCAGATAAGCTGATTGAGTTAAAAACGGTCTGCCATTGCGGCCGTAAAGCCAACTGCGTATTGCGATTAGATGCGCAGGGTAATGCCGTCCACGAAGGGGAACAGGTCGTTATTGGCGGCAATGAGAGCTATGTTTCCGTGTGTCGTAAACATTATAAGATTGCGCTGGGATTAACCCGTAAGGAAAGCGAGTAAGGCGGTTAAATATCCGACTGGCGAGCTATTAATAAATAGCGTGTTGATGCGTGCGCGAGCAATAAAAATGCCCAATCCTAAACGGGTTGGGCAGTGCAGAGAGATAAACCGCCTTATAGGCTAAGGCGGTACAGGCAGAACGTTACTGTGCGGCTTTCTTAGCGGTTTTAGCGGCTTTTGCTGCAGGTTCAACCACTTCCGTTTTTACCTCTTCAGAGAACTTACGACCATAGTAAGTATCCAGCAGAATCTGTTTCAGTTCGGAAATCAACGGGTAGCGTGGGTTTGCTCCAGTACACTGATCGTCGAATGCATCTTCTGACAGCTTATCTACCTTAGCCAGGAAATCGGCTTCCTGTACGCCAGCTTCTCGAATCGAGGTGGGGATCCCCAGCTCGGTCTTCATTTCTTCCAACCAGTTCAGCAATTTTTCGATTTTCTGTGCGGTGCGATCGCTCGGCGCGGTTAAACGCAGGTGGTCGGCTATTTCCGCGTAGCGACGGCGTGCCTGCGGACGGTCATACTGGCTGAACGTTGTCTGCTTGGTCGGGTTGTCGTTCGCGTTATAGCGAATGACGTTTGAGATCAGCAGGGCGTTAGCCAGGCCGTGCGGGATATGGAATTCAGAGCCCAGCTTATGCGCCATGGAGTGGCAGACGCCGAGGAAGGCGTTGGCAAACGCGATCCCGGCAATCGTCGCGGCGTTGTGAACGCGCTCACGGGCAACCGGGTTTTTCGCGCCGTCGCGGTAGCTGTCTGGCAGGTTCTCCTTCAGCAGTTTCAGCGCTTGCAACGCCTGTCCGTCTGAATATTCGTTTGCCAGTACGGATACATAGGCTTCCAGTGAGTGTGTTACCGCATCGAGCCCACCAAACGCACACAGTGATTTCGGCATGTTCATCACCAGGTTGGCATCAACAATTGCCATATCTGGCGTCAGCGCATAGTCCGCTAACGGATATTTCTGACCGGTGGCATCGTCGGTCACCACGGCAAACGGCGTCACTTCGGAACCGGTACCGGAGGTGGTGGTAATGGCCACCATTTTGGCTTTGACACCCATTTTCGGGAACTTGTAGATACGTTTACGGATGTCCATGAAACGCAGCGCCAGCTCTTCGAAATGCGTCGTAGGGTGTTCATACATCACCCACATGATTTTCGCCGCATCCATTGGCGAACCGCCGCCCAGCGCAATGATTACATCCGGTTTGAAGGAGTGCATTTGCTCGGCGCCTTTACGCACGATGCTCAGCGTTGGATCAGCTTCAACTTCAAAGAAAACTTCGGTTTCCAGCCCGTGCTGTTTCAATACGGATGTCACCTGATCGACATAGCCATTGTTGAACAGGAAGCGGTCGGTCACGATAAATGCACGTTTAGCACCATCGGAGGCGACTTCTTCAAGAGCAATGGGCAGTGAGCCGCGACGGAAATAAATGGATTTGGGAAGTTTGTGCCACAACATATTCTCTGCTCGCTTGGCTACCGTTTTCTTGTTGATCAAGTGCTTCGGACCGACGTTTTCGGAGATAGAGTTTCCGCCCCAGGAGCCACAGCCCAGCGTCAGCGACGGCGCGAGTTTGAAGTTGTAGAGATCGCCGATACCCCCCTGAGAAGCCGGTGTGTTAATCAGGATACGGGCAGTTTTCATCATATTGCCGAAATGATTCACGCGCTCTGGCTGATTGTCCTGATCGGTATACAGACAGGATGTGTGACCGATACCACCCATTGCGACCAGTTTTTCCGCTTTAATGACGGCGTCGTTGAAATCTTTCGCACGGTACATCGCCAGCGTCGGGGACAGTTTTTCATGCGCAAACGGTTCGGACTCATCGACCGCGGTAACTTCACCGATCAACACTTTAGTGTTGGCAGGGACGGTGATGCCTGCCATTTCTGCGATTTTCGGTGCGGGCTGGCCTACGATATCGGCATTCAGTGAACCGTTCTTCAGCAAAATACCCTGAACGGCATGAAGTTCTTTGCCTTTCAGCATGTAGCCGCCGTGGGTAGCAAAACGCTCACGCACGGCATCATAGACGCTGTCTACGACGATGACTGACTGCTCTGACGCACAAATGACGCCGTTATCGAAGGTTTTCGACATCAGAATAGAGGCAACGGCACGTTTGATATCCGCGGTTTCATCAACGACAACAGGCGTGTTACCGGCACCAACGCCGATTGCCGGTTTACCGGAGCTGTACGCGGCTTTCACCATACCTGGGCCACCGGTAGCCAGAATCAGGTTGATATCCGGATGGTGCATAAGCTGGTTGGACAGCTCAACGGAAGGCTGATCGATCCAGCCGATGATATCTTTCGGCGCACCTGCCGCAATTGCCGCTTGCAGAACAATGTCTGCGGCTTTATTGGTCGCATTTTTTGCACGCGGATGCGGAGAGAAGATAATTCCGTTACGGGTCTTCAGGCTGATCAGCGCTTTAAAAATCGCGGTAGAAGTGGGGTTGGTGGTGGGAACAATACCGCAAATCAGGCCAATCGGCTCTGCAATGGTAATCGTACCAAAGGTGTCATCAGTAGAGAGGACGCCGCAGGTTTTTTCATCCTGATAGGCGTTATAAATGTATTCAGATGCGAAATGGTTTTTGATGACTTTATCTTCCACGATCCCCATGCCGGATTCGGCAACCGCCATTTTTGCCAGCGGGATACGGGCATCCGATGCAGCGAGTGCGGCAGCGCGGAAGATCTTGTCCACCTGTTCCTGAGTGTAAGTGGCAAATTCCTGCTGTGCCTTTCTCACTCTTTCGACCAGTGCGTTAAGTTCAGCAACGTTGGTTACGGCCATAATGCTCTCCTGATAAATGTTAAACTCTTTCAGTCAATTGTTCGCCGAATAGAACAGTATAGATAAACGAATGGGGGCGTTTCCGTTACCTGGCTATTCTTTTCTGCCTATTTCGCGTTAATTGACTCAAAGAGCTTGTCAGCCGCCGTTGTGGCGCGATTGCTGCTTTTAAAATACTGTAATCGCCGATACCGTAAATTTTTGAAATATTGTTTTGAAAACACATCAAAATTAAGAAGATTTACGTGCCTGCTACGTTATGAAATGAGCATACCTATTTGTGGGTGCTTTTTTGTGATCAATATCGAATTTTCTTTATGCTGACACCATTCAGCATGCTGATGTTGATAATGACTATCATTAACCAGATAAAATCAGCGGTTTTTCTACCTAAAATGGATTGGTAAAGGATGGACAGCGGACGTTGAAGTGAAGCTGTGGCGGGAGGAATTCCTGTAGTGGCTTGCCCTATTATGAGAATGGGCTATTCGTATGAAACGTGTTCGTATAAACGGTGCTTATATCTTAATCGGGTTAGTTATTTTGCTCGTATCCTACCGCAGGGACGTTTCACGCACTTATCACGCAAAACAAGTAATAAAATTGTTAAAATAATAACATTTCGGTCAGATAATGACGCGGACAGGTAAGCGTGCATCATCATTTTTGTGCTGTGAAAATGATGAAACCCACTACGATGTTTTTTGTTCAAAATCTATAAATTGCTGAATATTTAAAAAATATTTGCAATTAAAGACAAAAGTCATTGTTTGTCATTGGGTTAATGGTTGCATCTAACGGTTGAGATAAAACACTTGCTGGGTTGTAGTAAAGAAAATTAAGCAACATCAATGTAAAAATATTGGCGAATGTGTCCGCTTTTGATAGCTTCGAGTTTCGACCTATTATTCGTTATTCACCCATAAATTAATTTTATGATTTATTTGGATAATGGGCGATCTTTTCTGCTCTATGTGACGTTAATCTTTATGCATAGAGTCCGGTATGGCGTTGTATCAAGACAGGGGCGTTTATAAAGTGAAAATTCGTAAAACAAAACGATGCTTTGTTACCAGTATGATTGCCGCAGCAGTGATGGCGTCATGCGTGAATGTTCAGGCTGCTAATGTACCTGCCGGTGTTGAGCTGGCGAAAGAGCAGGTTCTGGTGAGAAACAATGGCGCTGAGGTGTCATCACTGGATCCGCATAAAATAGAAGGTGTACCGGAATCCAACGTTGCTCGCGATTTATATGAAGGGCTGGTGATTTCCGATCCTGACGGACACCCGATTCCCGGCGTGGCTGAGCGGTGGGAAAGCAGCGACTTTAAAGTCTGGACATTCCATTTACGCAAAAGACGCCAAGTGGTCAAATGGCGAACCGGTTACCGCGCAAGATTTCGTTTATAGCTGGCAACGTTTGGCCGACCCGAAAACCGTTTCTCCTTACGCCAGCTATTTACAATATGGCCATCTGCTGAATATCGATGACATCATCGCCAGCAAGAAAGCGCCCGATACGCTGGGCGTAAAAGCACTCGACGACCATACGCTGGAAGTCACATTAAGCGAACCGATCCCGTACTTTTATAAATTACTGAATCACTCGTCCATGTCCCCGGTAAATAAAGCGGTAGTGGAGAAATTTGGTGATAAATGGACTCAGCCGGAAAACTGGGTAGGGAATGGTGCCTACCGCCTGAAATCCTGGGTCGTGAATGAGCGGCTTGTGCTGGAGCGTAATACCCAGTATTGGGATAACGCCAAGACCGTGATTAATCAGGTCACTTATCTGCCCATTGCTTCTGAAGTGACGGATGTTAACCGTTACCGCGCGGGTGAAATTGATGTCACCAATAACAAATTACCCATCGAGCTATTTCAGAAGCTGAAAAAGAAATCCCACAAGAAGTTAACGTTAATCCCTTCCTCTGTACGTATTATTACGAAATCAACAACCAGAAACCGCCGTTTAACGATGTTCGGGTGCGTACAGCGCTGCGTATGGGGCTGGATCAAGACATATTGACCAATAAAGTGAAAAATCAGGGCGATATTCCGGCCTATGGCTATATTCCTCCGTTTACGGACGGCCTGAAAGCGCACACGCCAGAGTGGTTTACCTGGCACAGGCGAAACGTAACGAAGAAGCGAAAAAACTACTGGCGGAAGCAGGCTATACCGCAGAAAAACCACTAACGTTTAATTTGCTCTATAACTCGTCCGATCTGCACAAAAAGCTGGCGATTGCAGCGGCATCAGTGTGGAAACAGAATCTGGGCGTTGACGTGAAACTGGAAAACCAGGAGTGGAAAACCTATCTCAGTACGCGTCATCAGGGGAACTACGATGTCGCACGTGCCGGATGGTGTGCGGACTATAACGAACCGACATCGTTCCTGAATAGTATGCTGTCAGGCAGCAGCAACAACACGGCGCATTATAAGAGCGCGGCGTTTGACAAGTTGATGGAGCAGGCTATTCAGGCGAAAACGGATGATGAACGCGCACAGATTTATCAGCAGGCGGAATCACAGTTGGATAAAGATGCGGCTATCGTACCGGTCTATTACTACGCGAATACCCGACTGGTAAAACCTTATGTCGGTGGCATTACCGGCAAAGATCCGTTGGATAATCTACGGGTGAAAGATCTTTACATCATTAAGCATTAATCCGTCGCGATGTTATTTACGGTTTGATGCAAATGAAATGAGCGAGCTGCGATTAATTTGGTGTTTAATCTCTGGTTACCCATTCCCAGAATGTGGGAATGGGGTGTGACTGGAACCGGTTAATCGCTTCTCATAGGGTGCTAATTCAGGAATTGTGCCGGGATAACTAGCACGACAACATTACAGGAGAAAATAATGACACACATCACAACTAAAAAGAGTAGCAGCCGCTATTATTGCGGCATTGAGTAGCACGATGGCTTTTTCTGCCTTTGCCGCGACCGTTCCCGCCGGCGTTCAGTTAGCAGAAAACAAGAATTGGTTCGTAACAACGGCGCTGAAGTTTCCTCCCTCGACCCGCATAAAATTGAAGGCGTACCGGAATCCAACGTGTCACGCGATCTGCTGGAAGGCTTAGTTATTTCCGACGTTAATGGCAAAACCGTTCCTGGCGTAGCGGAAAGTTGGGATAACAAAGATTTTAAAGTGTGGACGTTCCACCTGCGTAAAGATGCCAAATGGTCAGATGGTTCGCCGGTTACTGCACAAGATTTCGTCTACAGCTGGCAGCGTCTGGCCGATCCGAAAACCGCATCGCCTTATGCCAGCTATCTGCAATATGGTCATTTGCTGAATATCGATGACATCATCGCCGGCAAAAATCTCCCGATACGCTGGGTGTGAAAGCGCTGGACGATCATACCTTTGAAGTGACGCTTTCCGAAGCGGTGCCTTATTTCTATAAACTGCCCGTTTATGCCGCCATGTCTCCCGTTAATAAAACAGCAATCGAGAAGTTCGGTGATAAATGGACGCAGCCGCAGAATTGGGTCGGTAATGGTGCTTATAAGCTGAAAGAGTGGGTGGTGAATGAAAAACTCGTACTGGAACGCAACCCGCAATATTGGGATAACGCCCATACGGTGATCAATAAAGTGACGTATCTGCCGATTTCGTCCGAAGTCACAGACGTTAACCGCTACCGCAGCGGTGAAATTGATATGACCTATAACCAGTTGCCGATTGAATTATTCCAAAAGCTGAAGAAAGAAATTCCTGATGAAGTAAAAGTGAATCCGTACCTGTGCACTTACTATTACGAGATCAATAATCAGAAGCCACCGTTTAACGATGTCCGAGTGCGTGATGCGCTGCGCATGGGGCTGAATCAGGATATTCTGACTAACAAGGTGAAGAATCAGGGCGATATTCCGGCCTATGGTTTTGTACCGCCATATATTGATGGTTTCAAGGCACAGACGCCAGAGTGGTTCACCTGGTCTCAGGAGAAACGTAATGAAGAGGCGAAGAAACTGTTAGCGGAAGCTGGCTATACGGCACAGAAACCGTTGACGCTAAATCTGCTATACAACACCTCCGATCTGCATAAGAAAATCGCTATCGCCGCTGCCTCTATCTGGAAACAGAATATCGGCGTAGACGTTAAGCTGGAAAACCAGGAATGGAAAACCTTCCTCAGTTCTCGTCATCAGGGCAGTTATGACATCGCGCGTGGCGGATGGTGTGCGGACTATAACGAACCTTCCACCTTCCTGAACAGCATGCTGTCAGACAGCAGCAGTAACACTGCACATTATAAGAGCAAAGAGTTTGATGCGCTGGTGGCGAAGTCCTTACAGGTGAAAACCGATGAGGAACGTGCAGACGTTTATCAGCAGGCCGAAGCATTACTGAATAAAGACGCGGTAATTGCCCCGGTTTATTACTATGCGAATACCCGATTGGTGAAACCTTATGTTGGTGGATTAACCGGTAAAGATCCCCAGGATAATGTTTACGTGAAAGATCTTTATATCATCAAGCACTAATCATAATGGCTGGCGCATGTAACTGTGCTGCCAGCCTTTTATAGGTACGAGCAATGTTAAAATTTATTCTTCGCCGCTGTTTGGAGGCGATTCCGACACTATTCATCCTGATCACCATTTCGTTTTTCATGATGCGACTGGCTCCCGGCAGCCCTTTTACCGGTGAGCGTAATTTGCCGCCGGAAGTGATGGCGAATATCGAAGCCAAATATCATCTGAACGACCCAATGATGACGCAGTACGGTAATTATCTACTGCAACTGGTGCAGGGCGATTTCGGTCCTTCTTTTAAATACAAAGACTATTCCGTGAACGATTTGGTTGCGACGTCTTTCCCCGTTTCTGCAAAATTGGGGGCCGCAGCATTCATTCTGGCGATTGTTTTTGGTGTGAGTGCAGGCGTGATCGCTGCGCTGAATCAGAATACGAAATGGGATTATACCGTGATGGGCTTTGCCATGACGGGGTGGTGATTCCCAGCTTTGTCGTCGCGCCGTTGCTGGTGCTGATTTTCGCCATTACGCTGCGTTGGTTACCCGGCGGGGCTGGAACGGTGGGGCGCCCAAATACATGATTTTACCGATGGTGGCGCTGTCTTTGTCTTATATCGCCAGCATTGCGCGTATCACCCGAGGGTCGATGATCGAGGTTTTACACTCTAACTTCATCCGCACCCGCGCGCCAAAGGGTTACCGATGCGTCGCATCGTCCTGCGACATGCGCTGAAGCCTGCGCTGCTGCCTGTGCTCTCCTATATGGGACCGGCGTTTGTGGGCATTATTACCGGTTCAATGGTTATTGAAACCATTTTTGGCTTACCCGGTATTGGACAACTGTTCGTAAACGGCGCACTGAACCGCGACTATTCACTGGTACTGAGCCTGACGATTCTGGTCGGCGGCTTAACCATTCTCTTTAATGCGATCATTGACGTGCTCTACGCTGTTATCGATCCGAAAATTCGCTATTAATTGGGGGCGCTATGTTTTGAATCGAAAAAACGTTGAAGCGTTAGAGAACTTCACCGAGCAGACAGAAATTGAAGGGCGCAGCCTGTGGCAGGATGCGCGCCTGCGCTTTATCCATAACCGCGCAGCGCTGGCCAGCCTGTTTGTGCTGGCGGTGATTACCGTATTTGTGATTTTCGCCCCGATGCTGTCCGCATTTGATTACGCCGATACGGACTGGGGCATGATGTCAGCTGCGCCGGATATGACCTCTGGACACTATTTTGGTACGGACTCCTCTGGTCGCGATCTGCTGGTTCGCGTTGCTATCGGCGGTCGCGTGTCGCTGATGGTCGGCGTGGCGGCCGCGCTGGTTGCCGTGATCGTCGGTACGCTGTATGGCGCGATGTCCGGCTATCTGGGCGGGAAAGTGGATTCAGTGATGATGCGTCTGCTGGAGATCCTCAACTCATTCCCATTCATGTTCTTCGTGATTCTGCTGGTCACGTTCTTCGGGCAGAACATGCTGTTGATCTTCGTGGCCATCGGTATGGTGTCCTGGCTCGATATGGCGCGTATTGTGCGCGGTCAGACGCTGAGCCTGAAACGTAAAGAGTTTATTGAAGCGGCGATGGTGTCTGGTGTTTCCACGCGCGGTATCGTGTTACGTCACGTGGTGCCGAACGTGCTGGGCGTGGTGGTGGTATATGCCTCTCTGCTGGTGCCAAGCATGATTCTGTTCGAATCTTTCCTGAGCTTCCTGGGACTGGGAACGCAGGAACCGTTAAGCAGCTGGGGCGCCTTGCTGAATGATGGTGCGAACTCAATGGAAGTGTCGCCGTGGTTGCTGTTCTATCCGGCGGCGTTTCTGGTCGTTACGCTGTTTTGTTTTAACTTTATCGGCGATGGCCTGCGTGATGCCCTCGACCCGAAAGATCGCTGAGGAGCATCAACATGAGCAAGATTGAGTTAACTGGTGCGCACGACGCGCTGCTACATGTTCAGGATCTACGGGTAACGTTCAAGACACAGGACGGAGACGTGACGGCGGTTAATGACCTGAACTTCACGCTCAACGCGGGTGAAACGCTGGGGATTGTCGGTGAATCTGGCTCCGGTAAATCACAAACGGCGTTTGCGCTAATGGGGCTGCTGGCCCGCAATGGGCGTATCGGCGGTTCGGCGCGTTTTCGTGGCAAAGAAATTCTCAACTTACCTGAGAGCCAACTGAATAAGCTGCGTGCTGAAGAAATCAGTATGATTTTTCAGGATCCGATGACCTCGCTGAACCCTTACATACGCGTCGGTGAACAGCTGATGGAAGTGCTGATGCTGCACAAGAGCATGAGCAAAAGTCAGGCGTTTGAAGAGTCGGTCAAAATGCTGGATGCGGTTAAAATGCCAGAAGCGCGTAAGCGCATGAAGATGTATCCGCATGAGTTTTCCGGCGGGATGCGCCAGCGTGTGATGATCGCGATGGCGCTGCTGTGCCGTCCAAAACTGCTGATTGCCGATGAACCGACAACGGCACTGGATGTGACGGTTCAGGCGCAGATTATGACGCTGCTGAACGAGCTGAAGCGCGAGTTTAATACCGCCATTATCATGATCACCCATGATCTGGGCGTCGTTGCCGGTATTTGTGACAAGGTGCTGGTGATGTATGCCGGGCGCACCATGGAATACGGCGCGGCACGCGATGTCTTTATCATCCAAGCCACCCGTATTCTGTCGGCCTGCTCAATGCTGTACCGCGTCTGGATGCGGAAGATGAGGTGCTGGCGACTATTCCGGGTAATCCGCCTAACTTATTGCGTCTGCCGAAAGGGTGTCCGTTCCAACCACGCTGCCCGTATTCAATGGATGTCTGCCACAGCGCACCCGCGCTGGAATCTTTGGTGATGGCCGCTTGCGCGCCTGCTTTAGAGCGATTGAGGAGGTGGTATGAACAACGCGGACGAGAAAAAGGTGTTGTTAGAAGTGGACGACCTGAAAGTCCACTTTGATGTCAGAGATGATAAGCAGTGGTTCTGGCAGCCGCCGAAAAACTGAAAGCGGTCGATGGCGTGACGCTGCGTTTATATGAAGGTGAAACGCTGGGCGTTGTGGGGGAATCTGGCTGCGGTAAGTCTACTCTGGCACGTGCCATTATCGGACTGGTAAAGGCGACCGACGGACGCGTCACCTGGCTGGGGAAAGACCTGCTTGGCATGAGTGATGACCAATGGCGTGCGGCGCGTAGCGATATTCAGATGATATTCCAGGATCCGCTGGCGTCGTTGAATCCGCGTATGACCATCGGCGAAATTATTGCCGAGCCGTTAAAGGTTTATCATCCCGAACTGGATCGGCAGACGGTAAAAGATCGCGTGAAAGCGATGATGTTAAAGGTTGGGCTGCTGCCGAACCTGATCAACCGCTATCCGCATGAATTTTCCGGCGGCCAGTGTCAGCGTATTGGGATCGCGCGTGCGCTGATTCTGGAACCGAAGCTGATTATCTGTGACGAACCGGTTTCCGCGCTGGACGTGTCGATTCAGGCGCAGGTGGTTAACCTGCTGCGCCAGCTACAACGTGAAATGCGCCTGTCGCTGATTTTTATCGCTCATGACTTATCGGTAGTGAAACATATTTCCGATCGCGTGTTGGTTATGTATCTGGGTCATGCAGTGGAGCTGGGCACGTACGATCAGGTCTATCAAAACCCGCAACATCCCTACACCCGCGCACTGATGTCTGCTGTGCCCATTCCCGATCCCGATCAGGAGCGCAATAAGCAGATACAACTGCTGGAAGGGGATTTGCCTTCCCCGATCAATCCGCCATCGGGCTGCGTGTTCTGCACTCGCTGTCCGGTTGTCGGCCCTGAATGCTCGAAAACCCGTCCCTTGCTGGAAGGAAGCTTTACGCACGCGGTGTCGTGCCTGAAAGTCGATCCTCAGGCGCTGTTACCGGTGGAAGAGGTCGAACCACAGTAACCTGTTTTATCGATGACGGATGTAAAAAGGCGTCTCCTGAGGGAGACGCCTTGCATTGCTGACAATGTACGTTGAGCGCTGATAATGGATAGATCGTAAAGACGCTGTGAATACATCCTTGTACGCTCGAGCCGCGACATCCTTGTCGCGGACGCTTTACTCTTCTATTCCATTATCACCGTTTTCGTTTCGTAAATAGAATCACCTGCGTTTTTAGACGCTTTGCGTTGAGGCGAAACGAATTATTCTTTCCACAGAATGTGGCAAAGCTTGTGGTCTTTTTCCCGGCAAATTAGCACGCGGGCAAAAATATCCGTGATCTCTTCACCGTCCTCTTCGGCCAACCCAATGACGACTTCGGCAAAGAAGTCAGGGTTCAGATCGAAGTCAACGTGCTCGGCCCAGTCTTCCGCAGGGTCAAATAACTCTGCGCCGCCACGCTCTTCGAATTGCAGATTGAACAGCAAAATATCTGCCGGATCGAGGTTATCCGCCGCAAGTTCCAGAAAGATGTCGTAGGCCTGTTCCAATGCTTCGTCTTCGGTCAGGCGATTATTCAAATCCATAACGTAATTCCTGTTAATTCCCCAATGGGCATATTAGAACACGGGAAAACGCGCATTTATAGCAGGGGGCTGAAAAAGTAGAACAGCCGCTCGACAATGCGTTGCCAGTAGGGACGGTTTTGCCACTGTGTCGCGTTTAACAGGCGTGAACGGGCGATATAATCTTCCTGTACGCAGGCTAAATCGCTGCCGAATCCGGCATCGTCAATCACCAGAGTGATTTCAAAATTCAGCCACAGGCTACGCATGTCCAGATTTACCGTGCCGACCAGGCTAAGCTGCCCGTCGACCAGTACGCTTTTGGTGTGCAGCAGGCCGTCCTTGAACTGATAAATTTTTACACCAGCGGCCAGCAATTCCGTGAAGAAGGCGCGGCTGGCCCAGCCGACCAGCACGGAGTCATTCTTGTGCGGCACAATAATGCTGACATCAACCCCGCGCTGGGCAGCGGTGCAGATGGCGTGCAGCAGGTCGTCGCTGGGCACGAAGTAGGGGGTGGTCATGATCAACTGCTTACGTGCTGAATAGACTGACGTCAGCAGCGCCTGATGAATCATCTCTTCCGGATAACCGGGGCCGGAAGCAATCACCTGAATGGTGTGGCCGCTCTCTTGTTCGAACGGCATGACGTTAACATCCGGCGGCGGCGGAAGCAGGCGTTTGCCCGTCTCCATTTCCCAGTCGCAGCAGTAAATAATCCCCAGCGTGGTCGCTACCGGCCCTTCAATGCGCGCCATCAGGTCAATCCATTGCCCGACGCCGGCATCTTGTTTGAAAAGACGGGGATCGACCATATTCATGCTGCCGGTATAAGCAATGCGGTTATCGATCAGGATAATTTTGCGGTGCTGACGCAAATCCATACGGCGCAGGAAAGCACGGAACAGATTCACTTTCAGGGCTTCAACCACTTCTATTCCGGCAGTACGCATCAGTTCGGGGTGATGCTGGCGGAAAAACTGTACGCTGCCGGCAGAGTCCAACAGAATGCGACAGTGCACCCCGCGCCGCGCTGCCGCGATAAGGGAAGAGGTGACTTGCTCAACCAGACCGCCGGGTTGCCAGATGTAGAACACCATTTCGATGTTGCTACGGGCCAGTTCAATATCACGCAATAGCGCTTTAATCGTGTCATCAAACGTGGTCATCAGCTGCAACTGATTACCTTTAACGCCGCCAACCCCTTGGCGCCGTTCACACAGCTGAAATAACGCGCTGGCGACTTCGCTGTTTTCCGTCGCGAAAATACGGCGATATTCTTTTAATTCGCGCAGCCATTTTGCGGTTGATGGCCACATTTTGCTGGCGCGTTCAGCCCGGCGTTTGCCCAGATGGAGCTCGCCGAACGAAAGATAAGCGACAATACCGACAAGTGGCAGAATGTAAATCACCAGTAGCCAGGCCATCGCAGAAGGTACCGCCCGACGTTTCATCAGAATACGTAAGGTCACACCTGCGATCAGCAACCAGTAGCCAAAAACCAGTAACCAACTTATTACGGTATAAAATGTCGACATAAAAGCAGCACAGTTCCCTTCTGCAAAGAATTAACAAAGTGTACGCATAGATTTATAAAAGGGGAAATGCCTTTCCTCTGAATAAAATAGCGTAACGAGTAAGAAGAAGGTGGCGGAGAGGGCGATTCACCGATTGTCGTCACGCATCAGGGGTATATAATGCCCGGCGCGAGTGTATTAACAAGAGTCGCATCATGAAACGCAGTCGGAATGAAGTGGGGCGCTGGCGGATGTTACGTCAGGTACAGCGTAGAAGAAGTCGCTGGTTGGAAGCTCAATCACGGTCGTATCGCCATATTCGCTCTGCCCGTTATTTGCAGCAAAAGCACAAACGGCGGGCTCTGCTCTATGCGGTAACCTACGACTGGTAAGCCAGTGAGGAAAATAGCGACCCGAGGTATGGTCGCTATTTTTTTATCTCACGTCTTATCACGTGCCGTGTTTATTCCCTCACCGACTCATCCCATAACCGGAATACGCTGGGTTATTTCTCTCTGATCGATCATCGGGTTAATGTCACCCTCCGTCGAAGGCAGGATGAACAGCGACACTGAAGTATTTAGGCGTTCCGTTTGCTCCAGCAGTGAGGAGAAGGTGCGTGCAGAGGCTTCAACCTGTCCCGCGTTTTCTCTGACGGTGTCATTCAGCGTACTGAGACGGGTGGTCACTTCATGAATGCTTTCGGTCTGCTGGTGCGATATTTCCGAGATCTCGCTCAGAAACGTGCCGGTGCCTTTCGCCGTCTGAATGATGTTTTGTAGGCTATCATTCAGTTTGTTTACCAGCCGCGTTCCTGCGCTTACGCTGTTGTCTGAATCACGAATCAGCACATTAATATTTTGTGCAGAATGGCTGCTTTGCGACGCCAGCGTACCGACTTCCCGTGCGACAACGGCAAAGCCTCGTCCCATCGTCCCAGCGCGTGCGGCCTCTATTGCGGCGTTCAGGGACAAAATATGCGTCTGGAACGCCACGTTTTCAATCATCCCAATGGCTTCCGTCATTTCGCGCGTTCTGCCTGCAATGTCTGACATCGCGGCTTTGACGTCATTCATCATGGTTTCGCCTTGTTCAGCGATCTTGCTGGTATCTTCCGCATGCAGGTTGGCCTGCTGAGTATGCTGAGCATTTTGCTCAAGATGCTGGCTAAGCTGAATAATGTGCTCGGTGGTGACTTTGAGCTCATGGGATTGGCGGTTTGCCTGCTCGGAAAGCTGATGGTTATCCGCAGCAACCCGATCAACCTGCGTCACCATGTGATCAACGCCCTGGCGAACCTGATTGACTAATGTCACCAGACCTTCCTGCATTTGAATGACGCTGGTATTAAGCTGCCCAATTTCGCGTGTACCGCGTATCTCGGTATCTACCGAATGAGAAAGATCGCCTGCGGCGATCAGTTTTAAGTGGGCAATGATGTGTTTCAGTGGGCGAATAATGACCCGACTCACGCCGATCCAAACTGCGATGGCGATCGCCAGTAACAGCCCCAGAACCGTGATGAAAATCGTTTTAGCCTGATCGAGAGAGGATAAAAATTGTTGCCCGTGCTGCTTTTGCAGTGCATCAGTGTCTTGCAGATAGTGTGAATATTTCTGGGTAAAATCGCTTTGATAGGCCTGAACGGGAACGGCAAAGAAAATGTCGATCTGGTTGGTGGTTTTGATTCCCTGAGCGAGTTCAACAAGCCCGGAATAGAGCTGGCTGTAGCTCTTCTTCAAATCAACGAAAGCCGTCGTGTCCGTTTCCACCGTCGTGACCGTTCCCAGCTGTTGGTAGTGCTCCTGCGCCTGCTTGAGAGACACTTCTGCCTCATCCATTAGACTGTGCCAGCTGCCTTCAGACCCTGTTTCTTTATCTACCAGTAGATAAATGCCCGCGCGGTTAAGTTTATCGCTGGCGTTCATCACTTCCATCCGCGCTTTATCCATTAACGCTTGTTGCTGGCGAAGGCTTTCGTTAGCGGAAATATCCTGTCGTACCTGGGTCATCGTTTGAGAAATGATGCCGACGGAAACCAATTGCAGTAAAGAAAATAACCCAATGATCAATAACAATCCGGAGAGAATACTGAGGCGATGACGGCGGCGGATAGATGCAATTCCGTTTCGCAAAATCGCTGGCATTAACATGATTGTCGACCCTCTATAGATGAATAGCGGTCAAACTATCACTGTTAAATGACTAAAATATTTCAGCTTTTGGTGGGGAGGTAAGGGGCCATGATTTTCTGGTACAACCATGACCTGTATCAATTGAACCCTTAAAACACTTTTTTGAATGGCTTCACGCTGACGTGTTTGTAGACATCTGCCGCGATGTAGGGGTCGGCGTCAGCCCATGCCGTTGCTTCATCCAGTGACGCGAATTCGGCGATAATGACGGAACCGCTAAAACCAGCCTGACCAGGATCGTCGCTGTCGATAGCAGGTAAAGGACCTGCGGTAATCAGTCGCCCTTGATCGCGCAATGCCTGTAGGCGGGCAAGGTGAGCGGGTCTTACCGACAGGCGTTTTGCTAATGAATCAACATTATCTTCAGCATAAATGACATAGAGCATAGTGACCTCACAGGTAGGAAGGTACCCTTTTTCGTTTGGGATGCCGGGTTAGCGCCCAGTGGCCAAACGCTATCGGGTAAGAGACACGTGTTTCTACCATCATACGTGATGTTGTTCGAGGACAATAGGTTGATTTGCCAGAGTAATCCCCCACGATTTCTGTTTTTTGACAATTCTACGGGTTGTTATTGAATATGATTGCTATTTGCATTTAAACTTGGGCGGCATAAGAGGATAAAGACAGACTATGCCGCAAAAAAGTTTTTTTGACCCGCCGTTACTCATGGCCATTCATACTCTCAGTTGGTTTTCACGGTTCACTGATTGCAGGTTTGCTGTACGCATCGTTTAATAATTCAATCGAATTACCGCAGGAATCTAAGCCCATCAGCGTTGTGATGGTGAACCCTGCGGCCTATGAAGCGGCCCCTGCTGCCAAATCTGCCCCCGAGCCAGAGCCAGTGAAGCCGCCAGAACCAGAGCCTGAACCGATTCCAGAACCGGAGCCATTGCCGCAACCGGTTCCTATGCCATTGCCTGAACCAAAGCCCAAGCCGAAACCTAAACCGGAACCCAAGCCCGTGAAGAAGGTTGAGCAGCCGAAGCCGGTTAAACGTGAGCCGACCGTTGAAAAACAGCCGCCTTCTCCGTTTACCAGCGAAGAGCCGACGCGCAATGTGAATAATGCGCCGGTGAAGCAAGCGCCTGCGCCCGCCGCAAGTGCACAGTCAAGCGGGCCACGTCCGTTGAGCCGTGCGCAGCCTCAGTATCCTGCTCGCGCGTTTTCCCTGCGTGTTGAGGGACGGGTAAAAATGCAGTTTGATGTGGACGAGTCCGGGCGCGTTGACAACGTTCGCGTGCTGTCTGCCGAACCGCGTAATATGTTCGAGCGTGATATCAAACAGGCGATGCGTAAATGGCGCTATGAAGCGGGTAAGCCAGGCAAAGATTTGGTTGTGACCATCGTCTTTAAAATTGACGGCGGGGCGGCAGTCGAATAATTCACGCCAGTACCCAAATACACAAAGAAACGGGGCGTCATCTTTGGAAGATGACGCCCCGTTTTCGTATCGATCGCTATTCAAGGCAGCTTACGCCGATGAAAGCGAAACGTTACTCGCTTGGCGTGAAATGGCTCTTGCCAGTAGGGAGTTCACGCGGATGGCCTTCTTCATCGACTGCGACGTAGGTGAATAACGCTTCGGTAGCCCGATAGCGCTGGCCAATGGGCTCAGACGACACTTTCTTTACCCAGACTTCAACGTTGACGTTGATAGAACTACGGCCAGTGCGTAAACAACGCGCATAGCAGCAAACCACATCGCCGACGGCGACAGGTTTTAAGAACGACATCCCATCAACCCGTACGGTAACAACACGCCCTTCGGCAATTTCTTTCGCCAAAATCGCGCCGCCGATGTCCATTTGCGACATCAGCCAGCCGCCAAAAATATCTCCGTTCGCATTGGTATCGGCTGGCATTGCCAGCGTGCGGAGAACCAGTTCGCCCTGTGGTAACACGTTTTGTGTGCTCATTGTGCCATCAGTCAAGTTGGTTAAGTTGAGTATACTCGTCGGTCAACGCGCTCTTACTGACGGGTATAGTGTCTTTATCAAACAATGTGTATTGCTTTAGCGAATCGAATTACGGTTGCTCGCTTTTTTCTTCTTCTGATTTTTCCTGGTCGCCAGGCAAGTGACGGTAGATGTAGACGCCACAAATCAGCGTAAACAGCAGTGTCACACCGGTTAGACCAAAGACTTTGAAATTGACCCACACGCTTTGCGGTAGCCAGAAAGCAATATAGATGTTAACCAGTCCACACACCAGAAAGAACATCGCCCAGGCGAAATTCAATTTCCCCCAGACGGATGGCGGCAAGGTTAATTCTTTACCCAGCATTTTCTGAATCAGGGTCTGCTTCATGACAAACTGGCTAACCAGCAGAGCAGCGGCAAATAACGCATAGATAATGGTGACTTTCCACTTGATAAACAGATCGTTATGGAACACCAGCGTTAGCGAACCGAAAACGACAACCATCGCAAAAGTGACCAGCGTCATTTTCTCTATTTTACGATACATCACCCAGGTGACCGCGAGTGACAGCGCCGTTGCCGCAATTAATGCGCCCGATGCGATGTAGATGTCATAGAGTTTATAAGCCGCAAAAAACACGACCAACGGTATAAAATCAAGAAGTTGCTTCATTATGTCAATCCATCACTCAACAGTGTCGTAATCATAACCCACAAGAGTTATCCGATAGCTCATGCCATTATCCTTCATTGTGGAACACCATTCCCGAGATATTGTAATAATTTGCAGAAAATTACGATTGGGCAAGTCGTGAACGAGGGAAAGGGCGAAACCTATGCCGCCAGAACTGCGGCATAGGTGAAGAGCGGCAATTACGCGCGCAGCAGCATATAAAGGCGGAACAGATAAATCAGCAGAATAGCGGAGATCAGGTTGCTTAACCCGTTCAGAACCACGCCGAGCACGGTAGGTGAGGAAATCGGTAACTTCGATACGACCAGCAAAATAGCGATTTTAGCCAATAACCACATCACGATGGCAGGCGCAGTTGCGCGTAAGTTGCCATAGGCCAATTTGGTGCTTGCTTTAATTGCGCTGAAAATCCCGCTTTTTTCAGTAACCACAATCACGGGCGACAAACTCAGAGCAATGGCCAGCAGCATGCCAGGAATGACCAGAAGCATCATACCAAGCTGGATGAGCAGCGTGCACAGTAGGATCAGGAAAAGCAGGCGCAGTAAAAAAGGGGTAGAGGCGCCGATCGCGCGCAGGGCACTGGTGCGATGTCCGTCAGACACCAGTTGGATCAGCATGAGAACCCCGCCCGTCAGCAGGACGTTACCCACTAACGCAGCAAAGGTGCCTGCCGCCGACATTTTTAGCAACACGGTTTGTTGTTCCGGCGTCATCTGCTGAATCAAGTCCATCAAGCCGGATTCGACAGACGATGACAGATCGCTGCTGGAGCTGCTCAGAATCCGTAACTCGTCTACAGAAGGCGATAGCGCATGATTCAGTATGACAGTAATGAATGCCGTCAACAGTGACATCATTAAGATGCTGATGAACTGGTTACGGGTAAAATTCATTGTGTCACGGTACAACGTGTTAGCCGTGATAGGCATGCAGGCTCCTTGAAAAAGATAAATCAACGGATAGAACTTAACTCATGATTGTAACCTGTTAATCCGCGCTGTGGCACCCCGTCAACGATGCAATGCTGCTTTTCCCTTCAGTAATGAAAGACTGTGATGAAATTGTTACCAAAGGTGGCAGACCATATTTTTCTCGTGCTCGGTTGCAGGCATCGTTGAGCCGCCCATTTTCGCCGGATTGCATAAATTCACGGCACGGTGAAGGGCGATTAACATAAATAGAACAGCTGACGGTATCCCCGACGGTGCCTTCCAATGCCTGGCAGCGGGGGCTTTGCTGTTTGTACCCGCCATACAGCGTAAAAAAGGAGAAACGGGTTCGGTAAGCTGGGAAGGCACAGCGCCGCCACCGTCATCCGCTTCAGCCCAATAGAAAGACACTCTGAAATAAGCGCAACACGCGCCGCAGTGCATACAGGTATTATCGCTCATTGGATGACTAACTGCCCCCAGCCAGCGTGAATCATGTTAATGAAAATAAAAATCTACCGTTGAATGTGTCCGCGCGGTAACGCAATTTGCTGGCAGCGCACGTTATGCACCTTTCGTCATTTATTGATTTGGATCAATTCTAGTATTTTTAATTGGTTAGCGATAAATGATGAGGTTCAATTTGCGTGTAAAATCTTTAAAAGATGTGATCTGGCTTAAAACAAGAATACCTACTTAGGGTTATATTTCGCTCGAAATTTAAACCCTATAAATGGAGTGGGTAATGAAAAAGGCATCTTTATTATTGTTGGCAGCGGCGCTTATGCCTGCATTGGCACAGGCTCATCAAGCGGGGATTTTATTGTTCGTGCTGGCACGGCAACGGTGCGTCCCGCTGAAAGCTCGGACAACGTGCTGGGGTTGGGGAGTTTCAGGTTAGTAACAATACTCAGTTGGGCCTGACTTTCAGCTACATGGTGACAGACAATATTGGGGTTGAATTACTTGCGGCCACCCCGTTCAAACACAAAGTCGGCACGCCTGGCACGGGCACAATTGCAGAAGTGAAGCACCTGCCGCCTTCACTGGTTGCGCAATACTATTTTGGTGATGCGCAAGATAAATTACGTCCCTATTTAGGTGTTGGCCTGAATTACACGATGTTCTTCGATGAGAAGTTTAATGATACGGGCAAAAATGCCCAGTTGAGCGATCTGAGCCTGAAAAATTCCTGGGGCGTTGCTGCACAGGCTGGGCTGGATTACAACCTGGACAAGAATTGGCTAGTCAACATGTCCGTATGGTGGATGGATATTGATACCGATGTGAAATTTAAAGCCGGTAACGCCCAGCAAAGTATCCATACTAAGCTTGATCCATGGGCCTTTATGTTTGGTGTAGGCTACCGCTTCTGATTGTTCATTTAATTTGATGTGAAGAATAAAAAATTTTCGGAAGAAATTTTTAACGTTGCATCAGCAACGGCCCATAAGGCAGCCAAGGATGGCAAGCCATAAAAAAACGGCGACGTAAATAACGTCGCCGTTTTTATAGACAGGAAATAACAAACCAATAAAGAGAACGCTATTTTATTACAGCAATAATCTATAGGGTGTTAACCATTAGAAATTGTACTGTACACCAACACGGTAGCGAGTTTGACGCTCGTCAGTTGTTGTGCTGCCCTTGACGTTACCGATTTGAGCGTAAGGTGTCCAGTTTTGTCGACTTTGTAAGCCAGTTTAATATCGTGGCTAATTTCATAATTTTCGTTATCCGCCAAATACCAAAGTGCGCCTGCTTTGTTGTTTTTGTTGTATTCGAATTCGTATTCGACAGTAAAGTTGGCTGGCAGTTTATAACCCAGTGTGCTGGTGATGGTATAACCAGTGATAGCAGTAGGGTTTGTAGCAGAGTTCGGGTTATTGATGTTATTACTGTTACGCAGATAGGAGGCACGGTAACGCAGGCCATAGTACAGGGAATCGGTGATGTTGGCCGTTCCTTTGATATATGGACGATAGTTGTTGTTGTCTGAAGTGGAAACCAGATTCAGGCCGCCTTCCAGTCCGAAAGTCTTATCGAATTTGTACAGGTAGCTGGCAGTGACTTCGGTACCGTTGCTGACGGTTTCGTTATAGGGTTTATTTGGCGTCTTGTCGTTGCCATGTTGTTTCCACTTGGCTTCCATGGACAGACCAAAGCCGTTGTCAAAACGGTGGGACATCAGCAGACGATCTTTATGATCGGCTGATTTGGTGTCTTGCATTTCATGGCGATAGTCAATCGTTACCGCCATGGAGCTTAAGCTGATTAAGGAGGTTACCACCATCGTCAATATTTTAGCTTTCATTTTATTATCCCAAGTCAAAGAGAATTATTATTTAAAAACGCGCTGCCACTTTTGTTCAGCGGTTCCATTCTATTTATTATTTCTTACAGTAATGTGAACAAGATCGTTAAAAAGAGATAATTTTAAATGATCTCAATTCTGTGATTTTCTTCGTGTTTTATTCGTGGGATTTATGCAGTTTCAATTTTAAGAGGTAATTAATTTATTTTGTTGGGGTGGAATTAAATAATTATTTCAATTTGAAAATATTTCTTACAATTATAATAAAATGGAAACTAAATAATAATTGAATATATTTCATATTAATTAAATAAGAAATAATTTGAAACATTATTCGACGCGCGATAGGGCTTGCGTTAAGCACGAATCGCGCGCCTGAAAAGCGTTATGAACGCGTAGCGGCTTTCATTTCACTGACAAAGGCGTGTAACTCTGACAGCATAACGTCAGGCTGGTTCAGATTTTTTCGATAATCCGCACGATAGCCGAGCCAGAAATGGCACCCGTAGCGCCTGATGCTAACGTTTCCCGCACTTGAGCCGGATCGGAAATGCCGAATCCTTGCAGTGGGGGAGCGGCATGGTACTCGTTCAGTTTGGCTACCAAATGATTCAGCGGCAGTTGGGCGCGTTTTTCTGCCCCAGTCACGCCTGCACGTGATACTAAATAGGTATAGCCACGGCCATAGGAAGCGATCTCGCGCAGCAGCTCATCGTCAGCGTTAGGCGGACAGATAAAAATAGGGGCAATGCCGTGCCGCAGCGCAGCGGTACGGAAGGGTGCAGATTCTTCCACCGGAACATCCGCCACTAATACCGAGTCAACGCCGACCTGCGCGCAGCGCTGATAGAATTCATCAATGCCGTTGCTGAAGACCAGATTGGCATACATCAGCAGGCCAATCGGGATTTCCGGGTATTTCTGACGTACGGCAGCCAGCATTTCAAAGCACTGGCCGGGCGTGACGCCTGCGGCAAAGGCGCGTAAGTTGGCATCCTGAATGGTTGGGCCATCGGCCAAAGGATCAGAGAAGGGCACACCCAATTCCAGCGCATCGGCACCGGCGGCAATCAGTGTGTCGATAATTTTCAGGGATTGCTCAGGGGAGGGATCGCCCAGCGTAACAAACGGAACGAACGCGCCTTCCTTTTTCTCCGACAGGCGATTAAACAGCTGTTGATAACGCTCCATTACATTTCTCCCCGATCTTTCAAAATATCGTGCACGGTAAAGATGTCTTTATCACCACGGCCGGACAGGTTGACCACCAGCAGTTGCTCTTTCTCCGGTTCCGCTTTAATCATCTTCAATGCGTGTGCCAGTGCGTGGGAGGATTCCAGCGCAGGGATAATGCCTTCGCTGCGGCAGAGCGTTTTAAAGGCATCCAGCGCTTCGTCATCGGTAATCGAGACATAGTCAGCGCGGCCGATGCTGTTCAGATAAGCGTGCTGCGGACCTACAGATGGGAAATCCAGACCGGCTGAAATAGAGTAGGATTCTTCAATTTGTCCGTCGGACGTTTGCATCATCGGGGACTTCATGCCGAAATAGATTCCGAGGCGACCGTGTTTTAACGGCGCGCCGTGCTGCCGGATTCAATGCCCAAGCCGCCGGGCTCAATGCCGATCAGACGGACGCTGGTATCGTCGATGAAATCAGCAAACATCCCAATCGCGTTAGAGCCACCGCCGACGCAGGCCAATACCGCATCCGGCAAGCGACCTTCTTTTTCCAGAATCTGTGCTTTCGTCTCTTCGCCAATCATGCGTTGAAACTCGCGTACGATCGTCGGGTAAGGATGTGGGCCTGCCGCCGTCCCCAGCAGATAGTGTGCGGTTTCATAGCTGCCAGACCAGTCACGTAGCGCTTCGTTACAGGCATCTTTCAGCGTGGAAGAACCGCTGTGAACCGGAATAACTTCTGCTCCCATCAGGCGCATACGGAAGACGTTCGGCGACTGGCGCTCCACGTCCTTTGCTCCCATATAAACGCGGCATTTCAGGCCAAGCAGGGCGCAAGCCAGCGCCGTCGCGACGCCGTGTTGGCCTGCACCGGTTTCAGCGATGATTTCGCTTTTACCCATGCGCTTGGCCAGCAGAGCCTGCCCGAGCACCTGGTTGGTTTTGTGCGCGCCACCGTGCAGCAGGTCTTCGCGTTTCAGGTACAGCTTGGTTTTCGTCCCTGCGGTCAGGTTTTGACACAGGGTTAGCGCCGTTGGGCGGCCCGCATAATTTTTCAGCAGATCGGTAAATTCAGCCTGAAAATCAGGATCTTTTTGTGCGCTGACGAAAGCCTCTTCCAACTGGCGTAACGCCGGGATGAGGATCTGCGGAACAAACTGTCCGCCGAATTCACCGAAATAAGGGTTGAGTAATGTCATAATTTTCCCGTCTGTTTTAGCGCTGAGGTTGACGTAATGTCGCAAAAACCGCAGCAATTTTATGTGAGTCTTTTTCCCGGTTCGCTTTCTACCCCGGAATTGAAATCCAGCCCTGCGCAACCTTGCTGTGCCGCCAGCGCGCAGTTATCACTATTCAGGCCGCCGGCTAGCAGCACGTTATCCAATGATTGATTCGCCAACAGCGACCAGTTGAAAGTTTTCCCGCTGCCGCCTTGAGCGTTGTCAAACACGTAGCGATCGACGTGGGTGATATTACGCGCTGGCAGGGTGTCCGCGATGCTCAGCGCTTTCCAAATCTGGCAAACCGCAGGGAGTTGCTGACGTAGCTTGTCGATCGTCTGTTGATCTTCATCGCCATGCAGTTGAACGGCGGCTAACCCCAACTGTGTAGTGATAGCAACAATGTGTTCGACAGGGGCGTTGCGGAAAACGCCGACATAGCGCAGTGGAGCGCCAGCGATGACAGCTGCGGCTTGTTTAGCGTCAACATAGCGTGGTGAACTGGCGACGAAGATTAATCCGCCGTAGAGCGCACCGGCTTGATAAGCCGCCTGTGCATCTGCGGCACGCGTCAGGCCGCAGACCTTGTTTTCTCCCAGAATAACGCGGCGTACTGCGCCGTTCAGATCCGGTTCGGACATCAGCGAACTGCCGATCAAGAACCCTGGGCAAAGGCACTGAGTTCACGAATCTGCGCATGGCGGTTGATGCCGGACTCACTAATCACGGTGACGCCAGCGGGCAGACGCGGTGCGAGCGTCCGGGTGCGGTTGAGGTCAATCGAGAGATCGCGCAGATCGCGGTTGTTGATCCCGACGACGCGCGCTTCCAATTGAATGGCCCGCTGTAACTCTTCTTCATTACTGACTTCCGTCAACACGCCCAGTTTCAGGCTGTGCGCTACGTCGGCCAGTTTCAGGTACTGCTCGTCGTCCAGCACGGATAGCATTAGCAGAATGGCATCGGCCTGATAGTAGCGAGCCAGATAGATCTGATAAGGCGAAATAATAAAGTCTTTGCACAACACCGGTTGATGTACTGCCGCACTCACTTGCGGCAGAAAGGCAAAGTCACCCTGAAAATATTTCTCGTCGGTTAACACGGAAATCGCGGACGCGTAATCTTTATAGACCTGGGCAATCGCTACCGGGTCGAAATCATCGCGAATCACTCCTTTCGACGGCGAAGCCTTTTGCATTCCAGAATAAAAGCGGGCTTATCCTGTTTCAGTGCCTGATAAAAGTCGCGCTGGCTGGGAACGATTTCATGCTGAAAAGAGGCCAGCGGCTGTGCTTTCTCTCTCTCCGCAACCCAAAGCGCCTTATCGCGCACAATTTTATGTAATACGGTTTCCTGCATGATTCCCTTACCCTCTGGCGGACAGTGCGATAACGCGTTGATAAGCCTGTCCACTATGAATGACTTCAAGCGCCTGTTGCGCATTCTGGCGCAAATTTTCTTGTCCGAATAATCTCAGAGCAGCGCAACATTGGCGGCAACCGCGGCGGCGTGCGCGCGTTCACCTTTACCTTGTAGCAGTGACGCGAGAATGTCACGGTTTTCTTCTGGTGTACCGCCTTGTAAGGCGGACAGCGGATACGCATCCAGTCCGAAATCGCGGTGCGTCAGTTCGTAGGTTTCGATCTCGCCATTGTGTAACTCAGCAACCTGTGTCGGTGCATGAATAGCGACTTCATCCATCCCGCCGCCGTGTACGACCGCGGCACGTTGGTAGCCAAGCACTTTCAGCGTTTCGGCGATAGGGCGAACCAATTCAGGGCTATACACGCCAATCAGCGCCAACGGCGGACGAGCAGGGTTAACCAACGGCCCCAGCACGTTGAAGACGGTGCGCGTTTTCAACTGCTGGCGTACTGGCATAGCATGGCGGAAGCCCAGATGATATTGCGGGGCAAACAGGAAGCACACGCCCAGATCGTCCAGCGCCTGACGTGAATCTTGCGCGCTCATGTCCAGCTTAATACCGAAAGCAGAAAGCAAATCGGATGAACCGGAACGGCTGGAGACGCTGCGATTGCCGTGTTTGGCGATTTTCAGACCGCAACTGGCAGCCACGAAGGCGCTGGCGGTTGAAATGTTGATGCTGTTCGTGCCGTCACCGCCGGTGCCGACGATATCGGCAAATAAATAGTCAGGGCGAGGGAACTGCTGGGCATCGGCCAGCAAGGCCGTGGCGGCACCGGCGATCTCATCGGGATGCTCGCCGCGCACCTTCATGCTAATCAGCGCCGCAGCCAGTTGGCTGGCTTCGAGTTCACCGCGGATGATGGCACCAAACAGTGCCTGACTTTCCTGACGGCTGATGTTGTCCGAGCGGTATAATTTTTCCAGTATATTTTGCATGATGACGACATCCTGAGCAGTAGACGATTCTCGAGTCTTAGAAGACGGTTGCGTAGAAGACAGTGGCATAATCGAATTCCTCGTTAAGCCAGCGCCCAGTCCAGCGTTTGTTCCAGCAGCCGGGCACCATGCGTGGTCAGGATCGACTCGGGGTGGAATTGGAAACCGCAGACGCGATCGGCATCGTTACGCACCGCCATCACCATCGTGTTGAAATGTGCGTTGACGGTCAGCGTAGAAGGAATACGGCTACCGACCAGCGAGTGGTAGCGGGCGACCGGTAACGGATGCGGTAAACCGCTAAACATGCCGCTGGCATCGTGGTCGATGGCAGACGCTTTGCCGTGCAGGATTTCGCCTGCCTGACCGACATGGCCGCCGTAGGCTTCCACAATGGCCTGATGGCCGAGGCAAATGCCGATAATCGGCAACTGACCGCGCAGACGCTGCAGCAGCTCCGGCATACAGCCCGCTTCGGCCGGTGTGCCAGGACCAGGTGAAAGCATCAGAATCGGTTTTTCCATTTGCTGTAACCGCGCGATGATCACATCGGCAGGCAGATGGTTACGGTAAATCACGACCTGATGGCCGCTGGCACGTAGTTGATCCACCAGGTTGTAGGTGAATGAATCGATATTATCGAGCAGCAGGATGTCGGCCATCAGAAAATCTCCTTTGCATGGTGCGCACTGGCAATCGCTCGCAGTACGGCCCGGGCTTTATTACGCGTTTCGTCGGCTTCAGCCTGAGGGTTGGAATCCAGAACCACGCCCGCACCCGCCTGCACGGTGGCAATGCCGTCTTCGACATAGGCGGAGCGAATCACGATGCAGGTATCCAGATCGCCGTGGGCGGTGAAATAGCCCACCGCGCCGCCGTAGCTGCCGCGTCGGGTTTTCTCACTTTCGGCAATCAGCTGCATTGCCCGGACTTTCGGCGCACCGCTCAGCGTGCCCATATTCATGCAGGCGCGGTAGGCGTGCAGCACATCCAGATCTTCACGCAGCGTCCCCACCACGCGGGAAACCAAATGCATGACAAAGGAATAGCGGTCGACTTTAGTCAGGTCAGCAACGTAGCGGCTACCCGGCTTGCAGATACGCGCCAGATCGTTACGGGCTAAATCCACTAACATCAGATGTTCTGCCAGCTCTTTATGGTCAGTACGCATTTCCAGCTCAATGCGGCTATCGAGATCGCGATCCAGCGAGCCATCGGCGCGGCGGCCGCGCGGACGGGTACCCGCAATCGGATAAATTTCGATTTGGCGGCTGTCGGCATCGTATTTCAGCGAGCTTTCCGGCGAGGCGCCGAACAGTGTGAAATCTTGATCCTGCATGTAAAACATGTAAGGACTTGGGTTGTTATCTTTCAGCGTTTGGTAAGCGGCCAGCGGTGAAGGGCACGGCAGAGAGAAGCGGCGTGACGGCACGACCTGGAAAATTTCACCGATGCGGATGGCTTCCTGCATCTGGCCGACGACCTCGCCGAAGGCTTCATCGCTCTGATTGCAGCTCAGCGTCATGTCCTCAATGGACTGGCGCGGCAGCGCGGGCGCTGGCTGAGTGAGCTGAAGTTGCAGCTGTTGCAGACGTTGCTGCAGACGCTGCTTTTCGCTGGTGTTCGGTGTGAACAGGCTGGCTTGCAGAGCGGTCACGCGTTTTTGGTGATCGAGCACCAGCAGCGTTTCTGCCAGATAGAAACAAAAATCCGGGCAGCGCTGTTGCTGGCTCAGCGCAGGTAAGGCTTCAAACCCGGCAACCAGATCGTAGGCGAACAGGCCTCCGAGGAACATGGCCTCACGCTCCTCTGTCGGGCTGGCAACCAGCGTCAGAATCTGGCGTAAAGCATCAAAGACCGACAGAGAACGCAGACGAGCGTCTTCATCCTGCATGACGTCTGCCAGAGGGAAGGTGAGTTCACGACCATTCGGACGCGGTTGGTTAATAATCGCTGCAGGCAGAGCGGCATCCAGAAGCGGCAGGAGGCTGGCGCCGTTTGCCGTTAATGCCTGAATGGAAACGAGCTGGCCCAGTGCAGTGATACGCAGCGCGCTATCAACGATTAACAGGCTTTTCAGGTTTTCCTTGCTATCGATTTCAGCCGACTCTAGCAGCAACGTGGCAGGTCTGGCACCGCAGAGCTGATGGAAGATGGCACTAGGGTCGTTACGGTAAACGGCCTCGGTACGCAGCAGTTCCAGTGTAGGTTGTGTTGTTTGCATTCTTGCTACCCGTTTAATGTTGTGCCCATCAAATAAAAAGCCCGCTTAGTTAAGCGGGCCTGGGAATATCTGCATGTGTGATAACAGCGATGCGTGATTAGTCCACCCGCGATAGGGAAGAGCGCCACCAACCATGCTTCATCATTTTCTGCGTTGCCATTATCATCATCTCGCTGTTTATCACTGATTACTGTTTGTGTACCGAGCTTGTGTACTAGTTAACTGGGTCGGCGATAAAATGTCAACACCTTCAATAGGATTATTTTATTACTCAGTAAAACGGCGGGCATTACCATTTGTTTCCTATTAATGGCATCATGCGACTTTCGCATGATTATTGTTAATGGATAGGCTTGTGCCAGAAGATTCCCAACCGATATCGTCATTCCCACTTTACGATCTGCATAGCCACACCACGGCGTCTGATGGCGTTTTAACGCCGACAGCGCTAGTCAGCCGGGCGGTAGACATGCGGGTGAGCGTACTGGCTATTACCGATCACGATACGACCCGTGGGCTTGAAGAAGCCCAGCAGGCGATTGCGCAACAGGCGCTGCCGCTGAGGCTGATTCCCGGTGTGGAGATCTCCACGCTGTGGGAAAACCATGAGATCCATATTGTCGGACTAGGGATGGATGTAACCCATCCGGCGTTAACGGGGTTGCTGCAACAGCAGGCAGAATGCCGGCAGAACCGGGCGGAGCAAATTGCGATTCGATTGGAAAAGGCCCGCATTCCCGATGCGCTGGCTGGCGCACAGCGTCTGGCAACGGGAGGCCAGATTACGCGGGCGCATTTTGCGCGTTATCTCATTGAATTGGGCATTGCGGCGAATATGAATCAGATATTCAAAAATATCTGGCGAAAGGCAAAACCGGTTACGTGCCGCCGCAGTGGTGCAGCATCCCGGAAGCGATTGAGGCGATTCATCAATCCGGCGGCGTGTCAGTATTGGCACATCCGGGGCGCTACGATCTGACGGCCAAATGGCTAAAACGCCTGCTGGCCACATTTACTGAAAGCGGCGGGATCGCGATGGAAGTGGCGCAATGCCAACAGGCACCGGATGAACGGACGCAGTTGGGACGCTATGCGCGAGATTTCAACCTGATGGCATCGCAAGGATCGGATTTCCACCTGCCGTGTGCCTGGATTGAACTGGGCCGCAAGCTGTGGCTGCCTGCCGATGTCGAGCCAGTTTGGCATCATCCGTTACTGGCAGATTCGCCGCGCGCCATGGCGTAATGACATCGCGATCTTATGAAATAACAATCTTTTACCATCAACACGTTCTATAATAATCCTATTGCACGATGACGCGGGTTGAAATGCACAACGCCGCGAAATGTCAGACGTATGAGGTAGGGTCATGAGTCAGTTTTTCTATATTCACCCGCAGAATCCGCAGCCGCGATTGATCAATCAATCGGTGGAATTTCTGCATAAAGGCGGGGTGATTGTTTATCCAACGGATTCTGGCTATGCGTTGGGTTGTATGTTGGGCGAAAAGAACGCGCTGGAACGCATCTGCCGGATTCGCGATCTGGGGAACGATCATAATTTTACGCTGATGTGCCGCGATCTGTCTGAACTCTCGACGTATGCCCACGTTGATAACACGGCTTTCCGGTTGATTAAAAATAATACGCCGGGAAATTACACCTTTATTCTGAAAGCGACGAAAGAGGTTCCCCGTCGCTTAATGAACGAAAAACGTAAAACCATCGGCCTGCGCGTGCCGTCCAATCCGATTGCGTTGGAACTGCTGGCCGCGCTGAATGAACCGCTGATGTCGACAACGCTAATGCTGCCGGGAAATGATTTCGCCGAGTCCGATCCCGAAGAAATTCAGGAAAGATTGGGAAAACAGGTGGATTTGATTATTCACGGCGGTTCGCTGGGTCAACAGCCGACGACGGTGATCGACCTGACCGAGTCCGTGCCGCGCGTTGCCCGTGAGGGCACCGGCGATGTCACGCCGTTCTTATAGAAGACGCTGAGACAGGTTGTAACAATGAGAATACAAATGGCGCGAAGATCGGTATAATCGCGCCAGCATTGAATACTACGAACGATTTTTACGTACACACTATTTTTACGTAACTAGCTGAATTTTATCAGCAGTTATGACTCCCCCCGACGCCTGGGAAGGCGACACTAGAGGTTGCTCAATGAGCGAAAAGTTACAAAAAGTTCTGGCGCGCGCCGGACATGGCTCACGCCGCGAAATTGAAGGTATCATTCAGGCTGGACGCGTCAGCGTTGACGGTAAAGTTGCCACACTGGGCGACCGCGTTGAAGTGACGAAAGCCACCAAAATCCGTATTGATGGTCATGTGGTTACCGTTAAGGAAACCGAAGAAACCGTGTGTCGCGTGCTGGTGTATTACAAACCAGAAGGCGAGCTGTGTACCCGCAACGATCCTGATGGTCGCCCGACGGTGTTTGACCGTCTGCCGAAAATTCAGGGCTCTCGCTGGGTAGCGGTAGGGCGTCTCGACGTGAACACGTCCGGTCTGCTGCTGTTCACGACCGACGGTGAGTTAGCCAATCGCCTGATGCATCCTAGCCGTGAGGTTGAACGTGAATACGCCGTGCGGGTCTTCGGTGAAGTGGACGACGAAAAGATCAAACAACTGAGCAAAGGCGTCCAGTTGGAAGACGGCCCGGCGTCGTTCCGTACGATCCGCTATCAGGGCGGTGAAGGCTTGAACCAGTGGTATAACGTGACGCTGACAGAAGGGCGTAACCGTGAAGTACGCCGTCTGTGGGAAGCGGTTGGCGTGCAGGTGAGCCGCCTGATTCGCGTGCGCTATGGCGATATTACGTTGCCGAAAGGTCTGCCACGCGGTGGCTGGGCAGAAATGCCGCTGGAACAGCTGAACTACCTGCGTGAGCTGGTGCAGCTTCCTGCTGAAACGGTATCAAAACTGCCGGTTGAACGTGAGCGCCGTCGGGTGAAAGCGAACCAGATCCGTCGTGCAGTAAAACGCCACAGCCAGATCAGTACCGCTCCAGCCCGCCGCACGTCTCCGAAACCGAAGCGCAACGGCTAATATCATTATTTCTACGCTTCACGGGCAGCTTGTGCTGCCCGTTTTCATTTCACGATATTTCTTTATCTTGCCGATGGCGGTTTTACCAGTCAATACCTTGCTGTGCCTGAATCCCGTTATCAAACGCATGTTTTACCGGACGCATTTCCGTCACGGTATCGGCCATTTCCAGCAAGTCACGGTGGCAGCCGCGGCCGGTAATAATGACCGTCTGTCCGGCAGGGCGTTGTTTTAATGCGGTGACAATGTCACTTAAATCCAGGTAATCATAGCTAAGCATGTACGTCAGTTCGTCCAACACGACGAGATCGAGTTGTGGGTCTGCCAGCATACGTTTGCCATGCTGCCAGACATGCTGTGCTGCTTCCGTATCCGTCTGGCGATTCTGCGTCTCCCAGGTAAAGCCTGTCGCCATGACCTGAAATTCCACGCCGTGCTGTTGTAGCAGGTTCTTCTCACCGTTTGGCCATTCACCTTTGATAAACTGGATCACGCCCGCGCGTAACCCGTGACCGATTGCCCGTGTGACGGTGCCAAATGCGGCCGTGGTCTTGCCTTTTCCATTGCCGGTAAAAACGATCAGAATGCCGCGCGTTTCATTCGCGGCGGCAATACGGGCGTCGACCTTTTCTTTCAGGCGCTGCTGGCGTTGCTGGTGGCGTTCATCGCTCATCGTGCGTGTTCTTCTCTATTATTCGGCTGGACCGGCTTTTCTGCCCGGCTGTGCGTCAAAACTCATTCCCGTCTTGCGGCGACTGTCATCGCCCATCAGATAGAGATACAGCGGCATAATATCTGCCGGTGTTTTCAGTTTCATCGGGTCTTCGTTGGGGAACGCTGAAGCGCGCATTCCCGTACGCGTTCCGCCGGGATTAATACAGTTCACGCGCAGATCTTGTGAACGATATTCTTCTGCCAGCACCTGCATCAGGCCTTCTGTCGCGAACTTGGATACGGAGTAGGCTCCCCAACCGGCGCGACCTTCGCGGCCCACGCTGGAACTGGTGAAAACCAGAGACGCACAAGATGATTTCAATAACAGAGGCAGCAGCGCCTGTGTCAGCATAAAGGTGGCGTTGACGTTGACCTGCATAACCTGATGCCAGATCTCCGGCGTTTGCTGCGTGATAGGCGCGATTTCCCCGAGCAGCCCGGCGTTGTGAAGAACCCCGTCCAGATGCGGTACAACCTGTGCCAGTTCGTCAGCCAGTTGAAAGCACTGCGCGGAAGATAAGGCCAGCATATCGCAGACAACCACGTGCGCTGGCGTACCATGTTCCTGCTCGATCTGCTGTTTAACTGCCTGAAGTTTGCTTTCTGTTCGGCCTAATAAGATGACGTGTGCGCCGTAGCGGGCATAGGTCAGGGCGGCTTCCGGCCAATGCCGTCGCCAGCGCCGGTCACCAGAATGATACGGTTTTGCAGTAAATCGATTTTAGGCTGGTAATGCACAATGAATTCCTCTTGCCGTGGCGTCAAACCGCCACGCTTCAGATAATAGACCTGCCATTGCGTGTTGGCACGGCGAGATATGTCGGGTCGTACCGCTCGGAACGCCAGATGACGGCGCATCCGGGCAGGGTGAATGGGGGTGTTATGCCTCAAATGTCGTCTGTTTTCAATGAGACTGCCTCTATTTCTCCCTGCGCTGTTGTAAAAAGCAGCAATAGGCATAAAAAACGCAGGAATAACATCGCCATATTGCGTGCCATCAGTTAGGTTATAGGGAGGGAATGGCGCTCGACGTCAACGCCATGGTTGGTGAGTAAACCAACATTAATTAATACGCAGTCAATGAGGACGGTGTTTGTGGAATTACTTTCTCTGTACGGTTTATTCCTGGCTAAGGTACTCACTATC
This sequence comes from Pectobacterium sp. PL152, assembly GCA_021907015.1. Classification (GTDB taxonomy): domain Bacteria; phylum Pseudomonadota; class Gammaproteobacteria; order Enterobacterales; family Enterobacteriaceae; genus Pectobacterium. Next base: position 4,939,339 of record CP091064.1, read on the forward strand.
GTGGTGGCTATTGGTGCGTTAGTCGTTCTGGCATTTGGGATGACACAGCGTAAGCGCCAGCATAAGGGTGAGTTGCAGGTCTCGAATCTGGGCGAGCAATATCAGGAAATGCAGCGCGAAATGCAGACTGCCTGTATGAGCGACACCGAACGTAAGCTGTTATCGAAACAAGAAAAGAAGAAAGAAAAAGAAACCGCAAAGCAAGATAAACAGCGTGCCAAACGTGGCGAAGAGAAAAGTGTCAAACCGTGCCTGTACGTTCTCGACTTCAACGGCAGTATGGATGCAGGCGAAGTCAGTTCGCTGCGTGAAGAGATCTCCGCCGTGCTGGCTGTTGCGAAGCCACAGGATGAAGTGCTGTTGCGCCTCGAAAGCCCCGGCGGTGTCGTGCACGGTTATGGGCTGGCCGCCTCGCAATTACAACGTTTACGCCAGAGTGGCGTGCGCTTGACCGTTGCCGTGGATAAAGTGGCTGCCAGCGGTGGCTATATGATGGCCTGCGTGGCTGACCGTATCGTAGCGGCGCCTTTTGCGATTGTGGGATCTATCGGCGTCGTGGCGCAGATTCCCAATTTCCACCGTTTGCTGAAAAACAAAGACATTGATGTTGAGCTGCACACCGCCGGTGAATTTAAACGTACATTGACGCTGTTTGGTGAAAATACCGAACAAGGCCGTGAGAAATTCCGCGAAGATCTGAATGTCACGCATACGCTGTTCAAGGATTTTGTGCAGCAGATGCGCCCCTCACTGGACATTGATTCGGTGGCGACGGGAGAGCACTGGTTTGGCACGCAGGCGAAAGATCTGGGATTGATTGATGCCATCGGTACCAGTGACGACCTGCTAATTGCTGAAATGGCCAGCCATGAAGTATTAAGCGTTCGCTATACGCGCCGTAAACGCCTGCTGGATCGTCTGACGGGCAGCGCAGGAGACACCGCAGAACGACTGATGCTGCGCTGGTGGCAACGTGGTTCAAAGCCCCTGCTGTAACTCTTAGAGTAGAGCTGCACACAATGAAATGCCCGCGTATTTGCGGGCATTTGCATATTATCCATCAAGGTATTTAATCAATCAGATAATATTTTTCGGATAAAACATGAGCAAGATGCTTGAACATGTTAAATACCGCGGTGCTTTTTAAGGTTGGCATTCCACTCGCATCGAGAAAAACTCACCACGAAAAACCAGCACGTCGTTTTTTGTTCTACGCTATCTGCGACCATGCCATGTAAATAGTCATCGTGATGTTTAATGATGTCGTTGGCTTCAATTAATAAGCTCTGGCGGCTAATCGGCCGCTTTTCTTCGTTACCCTGATATTCAGGTGACATGATTCTCACTCCTGTACTCACCCTTGAAAAAGGGGTAGTTGCACTATATCAACAAAGCTATTTCTAAAATCAGCATGGTTATTTCAACGCTGCATAGAAATAAGGGTACTGCGATACGGTTTCAGCGTAAAGGGTAGATTATGATGCAAATGGACTACATTTTAGGGGCTTACCTGCCGATATTCAGTATGGCAGGAAGCGGATAAAACAGGTTTTCCATGCTAATTAGGTTGCGTGGCAGTATTTATCAGGTAGAGTGTGGGATTTTGCGCAGTCAGTAGAATCCGCTCTGGATGCCCCGAAAAATATCTGATTTTCAGAAGAATTCAGCAGGTAATAGTACATATGGGTAAAGCTCTCGTTATCGTCGAGTCCCCGGCAAAAGCCAAAACGATCAATAAGTATTTAGGCAATGACTACGTGGTGAAATCCAGCGTCGGTCATGTACGCGATTTGCCGACGAGTGGCTCAGTCAGTAAAAAGAGCGCGGACTCAACGACTAAAGATAAAACGAAAAAGAAAGTCAAAAAGGATGAAAAATCCGCGCTGGTTAATCGTATGGGCGTCGACCCTTATCATGGCTGGAAAGCCAACTACGAAATACTGCCGGGTAAGGAGAAGGTTGTCTCCGAATTAAAAACGCTGGCGGAAAATGCCGACCACATCTATCTCGCAACCGACCTTGACCGCGAAGGGGAAGCCATTGCCTGGCACCTGCGGGAAATCATTGGTGGTGAAGATGAGCGTTTCAGCCGCGTGGTGTTTAACGAAATCACGAAAAATGCCATCAAACAGGCATTTGAAAAACCAGACACGTTGAATATTGACCGCGTTAATGCACAGCAGGCGCGTCGGTTTATGGATCGCGTGGTGGGTTACATGGTATCCCCGCTGCTGTGGAAAAAAATCGCCCGCGGCTTGTCCGCTGGACGCGTGCAGTCGGTTGCGGTGCGCCTGATTGTCGATCGCGAACGCGAAATCAAAGCGTTTGTGCCGGAAGAGTATTGGGAACTGCACGCCGATTTGCTGGCAGGCAGCGATATTCAGCTGCAAATGCAGGTGACGCACCATAACGGCAAACCGTTTAAACCCGTTAATAAAGAGCAAACACAGGCCGCGGTTAGCCTGCTTGAAAACGCCCGTTATAAGGTTGCCGATCGTGAAGATAAGCCGACCAGCAGTAAGCCGGGCGCGCCGTTCATCACCTCAACGCTGCAACAGGCTGCCAGTACACGCCTTGGCTTTGGCGTGAAAAAAACCATGATGATGGCACAGCGTCTGTATGAAGCGGGCTACATTACTTACATGCGTACCGACTCAACGAACCTCAGTCAGGATGCCTTGACGATGGTACGTGGCTATATTGGCGAAGAATTCGGTAAGCGTTATCTGCCCGAATCCGCGAACCTTTACAGCAGCAAAGAAAACTCTCAGGAAGCGCACGAAGCGATTCGTCCTTCCGATGTTGGCGTGCTGGCCGACAACTTGAAAGATATGGAGGCCGATGCACAGAAGCTGTATCAGTTGATTTGGCGTCAGTTCGTCGCCTGTCAAATGACGCCTGCGCAATACGATTCCACCACGTTAATCGTGGAGGCCGCAGATTATCAACTGCGTGCGAAAGGCCGTACGCTGCGTTTCGATGGTTGGACGAAAGTCATGCCTGCGCTGCGTAAAAATGATGAAGATCGCACGTTGCCAACCGTGGCGGTGGGCGAGGCGCTGTCGCTGCAGAAGCTGCTGCCAGGGCAACACTTCACTAAGCCACCGGCGCGTTACAGCGATGCCTCACTGGTTAAAGAACTGGAAAAGCGCGGCATTGGCCGTCCGTCTACCTACGCGTCTATTATTTCAACCATTCAGGATCGCGGCTACGTTCGAGTAGAGAACCGTCGTTTCTACGCCGAGAAGATGGGCGAAATCGTTACCGATCGATTGGAAGAAAACTTCCGCGAATTGATGAATTACGATTTCACCGCGCGGATGGAAAGTCGTCTCGATCAGGTTGCCAATAATCAGGCGGAATGGAAAGCCGTGCTGGATGAGTTCTTCAATGAATTCAGCCAGCAGTTGGAAAAGGCCGAGCAGGATCCGGAAGAAGGCGGCATGCGCCCTAATGCGATGGTGTTGACTAGCATTGACTGCCCAACCTGTTCCCGCCAAATGGGGATTCGTACCGCTAGCACGGGAGTGTTCCTGGGCTGCTCCGGCTACGCCCTGTCGCCGAAAGAGCGCTGCAAAACTACGATCAACCTGATCCCAGAAAACGAAGTGCTGAACGTGTTGGAAGGCGATGATGCTGAAACCAACGCGCTGCGTGCCCGTCGCCGCTGTGAAAAATGTGGTACGGCGATGGACAGCTACCTGATTGATAATCAGCGTAAGCTGCACGTTTGTGGTAATAACCCAGCCTGTGACGGGTATGAGATCGAAACCGGCGAGTTCCGCATCAAAGGCTATGATGGCCCAATTGTTGAGTGCGAGAAGTGTGGTTCCGAAATGCATCTCAAAATGGGACGTTTCGGTAAATACATGGCGTGTACCAACGAGAGCTGTGGGAATACGCGTAAGATCCTGCGTAATGGCGAGGTTGCACCGCCGAAGGAAGATCCGGTGCCGTTGCCTGAGTTGCCTTGTGAGAAGTCCGACGCCTATTTCGTCCTGCGTGACGGGGCAGCAGGCGTTTTCCTCGCGGCCAATACGTTCCCGAAATCGCGTGAAACGCGAGCACCATTAGTAGAAGAACTGGTGCGTTTCAAAGATCGCTTGCCGGAAAAGCTGCGCTATTTGGCGGAAGCTCCGGTGGTTGATAAAGACGGCAATAAGACGCAGGTGCGTTTCAGCCGTAAGACCAAACAGCAATATGTTTCGTCAGAAAAAGATGGCAAGGCAACAGGCTGGTCAGCGTTTTACATCGATGGCAAGTGGGTTGAAGGGAAGAAGTAACCTCTTTTTGTCACCCAGCGTGTAACCGGATTATGCGCAAGAAATAGCGACATCAAGCCAGCCGTAAGGCTGGTTTTTTCGATCGCAGAAAATCTCCAGACAAAACAGATGTATGAAGATTGTCCTGCGATAGCATGAGTATTGTTGATCCGTGATAGAGAATCATGCGGTTTACCTCGGTGATAATCGCACGCACTGCGTTCTTTATCGTTGGCCATGTAAAAATGGTTATATAAAAATAATTTTTATGATTAAATGACATTAGTTGATGGAAATATGCGCCAGGTGGTTAAGGCGTAGTCAGATCAATAGACCCCAATAATTCGAGTTGCAGAAAGGCGGCAGAGAGGGACAAATCTACCGGGAGCAGATTTGAACGCTGCTTGCAGCGGTCCTTCGGGGCGAGGCCCACGACGGGCCGAGTAGTTGAGCGTAGCCAACGCATATGCAGCTTGAAGCATTACGGGTATAAAACGGAACGTCGTCAGAACGTCGTGAGATGCCACGCGCACACTTCAATTGGGAATGGGATAAATTATGAAACTACAACAGCTTCGTTATATTGTTGAAGTTGTTAATCACAACCTGAATGTGTCTTCTACCGCAGAAGGGTTGTACACCTCCCAGCCGGGGATCAGTAAACAGGTCCGCATGCTGGAGGATGAGTTGGGCATTCAGATTTTTGCCCGTAGTGGAAAACACCTGACACAGGTGACACCAGCCGGACAGGAAGTCATCCGCATTGCACGTGAAGTGTTGTCGAAAGTCGATGCCATCAAAGCGGTTGCCGGAGAGCATACCTATCCCGATAAAGGGTCGCTGTACGTGGCGACCACGCATACGCAGGCGCGCTATGCGCTGCCAAGCGTCATCAAAGGCTTCATCGATCGCTACCCTCGTGTGTCGCTGCACATGCATCAAGGCTCGCCGACGCAGATTGCTGAGGCCGTTGCGAAAGGGTCTGCAGATTTTGCTATTGCGACCGAAGCGCTCCACCTGTACGACGATCTGATCATGCTACCGTGCTACCACTGGAACCGCGCGGTGGTGGTAAAACCCGATCACCCGCTGGCCTCCAAAACCGACATCTCCATTGAAGAGCTGGCCGCTTATCCCATCGTCACCTATACCTTTGGTTTTACGGGGCGCTCCGAGCTGGATACCGCGTTTAACCGTGCGGGGCTGACGCCGCGTATCGTCTTTACCGCCACGGATGCCGATGTGATTAAAACCTACGTGCGTTTAGGGCTGGGTGTGGGGGTGATTGCCAATATGGCGGTCGATCCGCAAACGGAAACCGATCTGGTGACCATCAATGCGAACAGCATCTTCAGCTACAGCACGACGAAAATCGGCTTCCGCCGCAGCACGTTCCTGCGTAGCTACATGTACGACTTTATCCAGCGTTTTGCTCCGCATTTAACACGCGATGTCGTCGATACTGCCGTTGCGCTGCGTTCAAATGATGAAATAGAAGCGATGTTCAAGGACGTCACGCTGCCAGTGAAGTAAACGCCATTCAGGACGAGTCACCAACGTAAAAAGCCAGACATTGTCTGGCTTTTTGTCATTCAAACGCGTTGCTCATCACTCCTCACACACATATCGGCGTGAGGGGTTCAGGCTGGTTATCAGGCGGATGCTGTCGTCGTGGCGGCGTCCGCAGGAACGTCGGTGGCGGCATCCTGCGTCATGCGCGTCAGTTTTGGTGCTGTCAGCAGCATCAGAACGGCGATGACGCCTGTAACGATACCAATCTGCATGAAGACATTGCTGTAAACCTCAAGAGACGCGTGCGGGTCGACAACGTTCTCAGGCACGGCCATCAGGTTAGCAACGTAGCCTGCGATAATCGCAGCACCGGCTGTGGTCAGGAACCAGGCTCCCATGATAAAGCCCATCAGACGCTGTGGCACCAGTTGGGCGACCATCGCCAGACCCAGACCGGAAATCATCAGTTCACCGATGCTTTGTAGCCCGTAGCAGAGGATTAGCCAGTTGACGGACACGATACCCTGATCGTTTGCCATGCTGGCACCCCAAGGCAGCACCAGAAACGCACCAGAACACAGCACCATACCAATCGCAAATTTGTGTGCCATCGGCAGTTGGTCGCCCATTTTGTTATACACCGCAGCCAAAAGCGGGCTGGCAACCATGATCCAGAACGGGTTGAGCGCCTGGTACTGTTCCGGTTCAAAAGCAAAACCTAAAATTGAATGCTCAACGTTGCGAATCGCAAAGAAGTTTAGCGATGTTGGCATTTGGCTATATAAGACAAAAAGACCACCGCTTCCAGCATAAGCAATAACGCGACGATCATTTTCCGTCGTTCAGCACCTTGAACAGAAAACATTTCTTTGATGAAAATAATCACGACAGCCAGAGCGATCAAAGCCAGAATCCAGCGAGCGATACTTTGATTGTGTAACAACCAGGTGGACACCGCGATCAAAACGACAATACCAATCAGCGAGCTCAATAGTTTTGGCAAATGAATCGGTTGGAAATCTGGTTGAGAACCTTGTGTGTTGACCCACTTGCGGCAGAACATAAAGTTAACCAGCGTCAAAATCATACCGACTACGCTAAGAGAGAAAGCGACGCTCCAGCCATAGTGAGCGGCAAGCCACGGCGTAGCCAGCATAGAAAAGAAGGAGCCGATATTTATCGCCATATAGTACATGGTGAAGGCGCCATCCAGACGTGGGTCGTCTTTCGCATAGCAGGTAGACAGCAGGGATGATGGGTTAGCTTTAAACAATCCGTTACCGACGGCAATCGTCGCCATACCGATATAGACCCACGTCACGCTGTGGCCAGAATAAGCAATCATGGTATAGCCGAATGCCAGCACAATAGCACCCAGGACGATCACGCGTTTGGTGCCGAGGACTTTATCGCCCAGCCAGCCGCCAATGGCGACGAAACCGTATACCAGCGCGCTGAACGAAGAGAAGAGGGTGATGGAGTCGGTTTCGGACATGCCCAGCATTTTGACCAGATAAACGGCCATGATGCCTTGCAGGCCGTAGTAACCAAAACGCTCCCATAGCTCAATGCTAAAGATGAGATAAAACGCTTTTGGTTGTTTGAAAGCGTTCATGCTGATGCTTTCGGTGGATTCGCTGTTGTTGTTTGCTGTTGACACAAAGACCTCTGATTTTACATATCTCGTTTTTTTAACGAGAAAATAACAAGAGTGAGGCAGTGAAACTGCGACCTCTTTTCATTGTTATGGGGAGGAAAAACGGCGTTATATTGACGTTATTTTACGGACAGGCAAGCTTTTGACATGTTTTGTTACAAGTGGATTTGATGGCTGGATAAAACTATAAATCAAATTTTATGCAGAGTTTAATTTCATATCTTGCACCCCCATCAAACTATTATCTCGGTTTGTCGTATTTATTTTTTTCAAAAGGGATATAATCTGCCTTTTAATTAAAACTAAGACAATATCATTAACTATGAATGAATATGCGGTTTAATCTTTTGCATATTATTAAATATGCAGTAAGTATAAAAATCACCAAGTGAACGCAACAAGATGAACGTATAAATAATCACGTTAAGTGACATTCAATCACTAAATTTTCTATTAAAAATAACTTATTAGCCTTAAATAGTGGTTATGTGTGTTTTTATACAGGTTTTTTGAGCGACGATGCATCAGAAAAGGTTGTGAGGATATCTGGGCGTGAGGAGCAAGGGTCGCGTAACTTATTCTGGTAGAAAGAGAGCAGAATAAAGCAGGACGTGGGATCATCGAACTGGCGGTCTGGTGAATAGGATTCCACCAGACTCTAATCGATTAAGCGTCGATCTTCTCGCCAAACTCGCACAAATCCTCAATCAGGCAGGAACCACAGCGTGGTTTGCGTGCGATGCAGGTGTAACGACCATGCAGGATTAACCAGTGATGGCAGTCGACTTTAAATTCTGCCGGAACGACTTTCAGCAGTTTTTCCTCTACCTGTTCAACATTTTTACCCGGCGCAAACCCTGTACGGTTGCTGACGCGAAAGATGTGGGTATCAACGGCAATGGTCGGCCAGCCAAACGCGGTATTCAGAACCACATTTGCCGTTTTTCGCCCGACGCCGGGCAAGGCTTCCAGCGCCGCGCGATCTTCAGGAACCTGGCCCTGATGCTTTTCCAGCAACAGACGGCAGGTTTTGATGACGTTTTCCGCTTTGCTGTTAAACAGGCCGATGGTCTTGATGTAGTCTTTCACGCCGTCTACGCCGAGCTCAAGCATGGCTTCCGGCGTATTCGCGACGGGATAGAGTTTTGCTGTTGCTTTGTTGACGCTGACATCGGTCGCCTGTGCAGAAAGCAGAACGGCGATGAGCAGCTCAAACGGCGTGCTGAAATTTAACTCCGTTGTTGGATGGGGATTGTTGGCACGCAACCGCGTTAAAATCTCAATCCGTTTGGCTTTATTCACAGCGATTCCCCTACGGTGCCGGTTGTCGGCGCAGTTTTCCTTCGGTGACAGCGGCACGGGCCCGGCGTTGTTTCATTTTCTCATCGATCAAATATTTCGCAGCCAGCAACAGCCCCAGACCGATAAACGCGCCAGGTGGCAGCATGGCCAGCAGGAACGGGGAGTCAAGGTGTACCACCTCGATACGGAGAGTTTTAGCCCAACTACCCAACAGCAAATCCGCACCGTCGAACAGCGTGCCATTACCCAGAATTTCACGTAACGAACCGAGCACTACCAGCGCGCTGGTGGCTCCCAGCCCCATCGCCAGGCCGTCAATAGCGGAGGGGAAGACGGCATTCTTGGACGCGAAGGCTTCTGCACGGCCGATGACGATACAGTTTGTCACGATCAGCGGAATAAAGATCCCCAGTGACTGATATAAACCGTAGGCATAGGCATTGATCAACATTTGCACGGTGCTGACCACCGAGGCAATGATCATAACGTAAATAGGAATACGAATTTCCGCTGGCACCCAGCGGCGTAGCGCAGAAACGGCCATGTTGGTACAGGTGAGAACCAGCGTGGTTGCCAGCCCGAGTCCCAAGGCATTCGTTGCGGTTGATGACACGGCGAGCAGGGGACAAAGACCCAGCAATTGAACCAGTGCCGAGTTGTTCTTCCATAACCCTTCAACGAAAAGTGCTTTGGTTTGGCTCATTGGTTCTCTCCACAGGCGGACAGCGTGTTGATTTGTGACGGCAGCGTTTGCAGATAAAGGGCGCTGCGTTTTACGCTATTAATGACGGCGCGTGGCGTAATGGTGGCTCCGGTAAATTGATCAAACATTCCGCCTTCTTTCTTCACTGCCCAACGGGCATCTTGCTCGCTCTGTACCGTTTGTCCGCTGAATCGGGTGATCCAGTCAGAGATGCGTACTTCGATTTTATCACCCAGCCCCGGCGTTTCATGATGCTCGGTCACACGAACGCCGAGTACCTTACCGTGAAAATCGGCACCAACCAGCAGTCGAATAGCACCAGAATAGCCATCCGGCGCGGTACTTTCCAGCGCGGCGGCAACCGGCTCACCGCCCTGGCGGGCGATGAACACGCGATGCGGCGCTGACGATCCTAATGCTGGGTTAGTGACAACGTAACACTCCTTTTGAATGTCACTATTGTATAATTCGGCGGGAACCACCTGATCCAAAAGCATTTTTTGCTGTAGCATCGCCTGATGCGAGATCGTGGGTTCCGTCAGCATGTTCACCACGGCAGTGACTGCGGTAGTGAACGCGGCAAACAGGGCCAGTGTTGTCGCGTGGCGACGCATTGTTGTTATCATGGGCGTCTCCTCAGCGATGGTGGCCGTAAGCGCGTGGCTTGGTGTAATAGTCAATCAGCGGCACGGTGATATTCGCCAGCAGAACGGCAAACGCGACGCCGTCCGGGTAGCCGCCGTAGGTACGAATCAGCCAGACCAGTAACCCAATCAGCGCGCCAAAAATCAGACGGCCACGGTTTGTGGTTGAGGCAGTCACGGGATCGGTCGCAATGAAAAAGGCACCGAGCATGGTGGCGCCGGACAGCAGATGCAGCATCGGCGGAGCGAATTTCTCCGGTGCGATAACCCAGCTTAGCGACGCGCAGAACATCAGCGACAGCAGGAAACTGACCGGAATATGCCAGCGAATGGTGCCGCGCATCAGCAAAAACAGCCCGCCGATGAGAAAACCGATATTCACCCACTGCCAGCCAATGCCAGACAGCGATTGCGCAAACATCGGCTGTTGCAGAATGCTCTGCGGCGTTTGGCCGGAGCGCAGGCTGGTTTTAAAGGTATCCAGTGGGGTAGCCTGACTGATGCCGTCAACGTTATGCATCAGCTGCTGCATGGTGTATCCGTCAGGCGTATGTCCGGTAAAAATAATGACTAACGCATCATGGAAACCGACGGGGATAGTTTGCAGTGGCACAGGTGGCAGCCAGCTTGTCATCTGCACGGGGAAAGAGATCAGCAGCACCACATAGCCAATCATCGCGGGGTTAAAGGGGTTTTGCCCCAGTCCGCCATACAGCTGTTTGGCGATAATGATAGCGAAGACGGTTGCCATGACCACCATCCACCAGGGAGCAAGCGGTGGCAGGCTGATGCCGAGCAGCACGGCGGTCAATAGGGCGGAATTATCCGCCAATGTCGTACGTACGGCAAACTTTCTGAGTGACAGTGTCACGCCTTCTGCGATGAGTGCCGTGACTGACGCTAGCCCGACCTGAATCAGGTTGCCGTAACCAAAGAAATAGACCTGTGCCAGCATGCCGGGCAGACAGGCCAGAATCACCAACAGCATGATGCGCTGTGTGCGCTGCTGGTTGTGTGTGAACGGTGAACTCGCAATTCTAAAAGCCATTTATTCCTCTTGATGTGACGATGCCTGCGCGGCTTTACGGGCTTTAACGCGAGCGATGGCGGCGGCAACAGCAGCCTTGCGGGGATCTTCCGGCTCTTGTGTTTCAACGGCTGCAACAGGTTCTGCAACTACGTCAGGGGCAACCGAGGAAACGGGAGCTTCTGCGTTTGTTACGGTCTGCTGTGCAGCCTTACGGGCTTTAACGCGAGCGATGGCGGCAGCAACAGCAGCCTTGCGGGGATCTTCCGGCTCTTGTGTTTCAACGGCCGCAACAGGTTCTGCAGCGACGTCAGGAGCAACCGAGGAAACGGGAACCTCTGCGTTTGCTACGGTCTGCTGTGCAGCCTTACGGGCTTTAACGCGAGCAAGGGCGGCGGCGACTGCCGCTTTGCGCGGATCATCAAGCTCGGCAGAAGCAACGTCGACCGTTGGCGTTTCCTGTTGCACCTGATTTTCACTCGCTCGCTCTTCACGAACTAATGCCTTCCGCGCAGCCCGTGCGGCGATGGCGGCGCTGTTATCCGGCTGTGCATCGGGGATTACCTCGATTGGTACACCGATCTCAGTTGCTGCGGTTTGCTTGCGGCGTACGCGTTCCAGCGCTGCCTGAACGGCATCTTTATCGCTGGCGGATACACCAGCCGCTGCTTGTTTATGGCGCAGTTCGCGCGCGGCTTTTCCCGTTCCAGACGCGCCTGTTTAGCGTCAAAGCGCACTTTAGCCTGCGCGGCACGCTGTGCGTCTTCGTCGATTGCCCGAATTTCGGCTTTTTCCTGACGATAGTACTGTACCAGCGGAATATTGCTGGGGCAGACGTAAGCGCAGGCCCCGCATTCGATGCAGTCAAACAGATGGTGATTGCGGGCTTTCTCGTGTTCCTGCCCGCGGCTGAACCAGTAAAGCTGCTGTGGTAAGAGTCCCGCCGGACAGGCGTCAGCACATTTACTACAGCGAATACAGGATTGCTCTTCGGCGACTGGCTCCATTTCCGCATGCGACGGCGCCAGCAGACAGTTACTGATTTTGACGATCGGTACATCCAGCGACGGCAGGGTAAAGCCCATCAGCGGACCGCCCATCACCACCATCGGCTGCTTGTTGACATGGAAGCCACCTTGTTTGAGCAGGTGGCGTACTGGCGTTCCCAGCCGCGCCCACACGTTACCGGGTTGACGTAAAGCTTCACCAGTGAGCGTCACCACGCGTTCGGTGAGCGGCTCGCCGTCGATCACGGCACGTTTGATGGCGAAGGCCGTACCGACGTTCTGCATTAACACGCCAATCGCGGCGGAGTGTTTCCCGAACGGGACTTCTTTGCCGGTCAGAATCTTGGTGAGCTGCTTGGCACCGCCTGACGGATACTTGGTGGGGATGACGCGCAGCTGCATATCGCCGCGTTTACCCAAGGCTAGCCGCAGGGCGCTGATGGCTTCCGGCTTATTATCTTCGATCCCAATCAGAATACGTTTCGGTTGCAACAGGAATGACAGAATCTCGACGCCCTGAATAATCTCCTCGGCGCACTCCTGCATGAGTCGATCGTCGGCGGTGATATAGGGTTCACACTCTGCGCCGTTGATGATCAGAGTTTCAATCCCGCGCATCCCGCCTTGTAACTTGGCGGCGGTAGGGAACCCTGCGCCGCCTAAGCCCGCAATGCCAGCCTGATGCAGGTGGGCAAGCAGGGTGTCGGTGCTCTGTGTTTGATAATCAGCCAAAGTCTGGCGATCGCACCAGCGATCTTCGCCATCCGGCACGATGATGATGCTGAGTTCTGACAGGCCAGAAGGATGCGCCGTTGTGTGCTGGCGGATCGCGTTCACCGTTCCTGACGTCGGTGCGTGAACGGGCAAGGTGCGGCCTCTTCCTCGCGTCAGCGGCTGGCCGCGCAGGACTTTATCGCCGACGCTGACGCAGATCTCACCTTCCGGCCCAAGATGCTGCTTGAGTGGAATGATGAACTGTTCTGGCAGAGGAATCTGACGCAGTGGCGTCCGGCTGGACTGCGTCTTCATTTCCGGCGGATGAATGCCGCCGTCGAAATCCCAGATCCTGTCTTTTTTAAAGGCGGAAAACAGCTTAAGCATGTCGTTCTACTTGAATAACGCGTACTGGAATTGTATCGAGATCCCATTTCCAGTTAGCGGGAGTCGGCGTGATAGGACGTAATTCGATACAGTCCGTCGGGCAAGGAGAGACGCAGAGATCGCAGCCAGTGCATAAATCGCTGACGACGGTGTGTACCGCTTTGGTACTGCCGATGATGGCATCAACCGGGCAGGCCTGAATGCACTTGGTGCAGCCGATGCAGTTGCTTTCATCGATCCAGGCAACCTGACGCGCAGGCGCTTGCACGTCGGCATCGCCTTCCAGCGGCTGCGGATCGACGTTGAGCTTTTCAGCCAGCTTCAGCATCATCGCTTCGCCGCCGGGGCCACATTTATTAATATTTTCCCCATTCAGCGCGACCGCTTCGGCGTAAGGCCGACAGCCGGGGTAACCGCACTGGCCGCACTGGCTTTGTGGCAGCATGGCTTCCACTTCTTCCACAATCGGATCGTTTTCGACTTCAAACCGGCGGGAGGCGTAGCCGAGCACCAGACCGAATGCCAGCGCGAGGGCGCTTAATGCCGCAATGGCAATCCAGATCGCGCTCATCAGAATTTCACCAGTCCGGTAAAGCCCATAAACGCCAGCGACATAAGGCCGGCGGTGATCAGCGCGATAGAAGAACCCCGGAACGGCGCAGGAATATCCGACACGGCGAGGCGTTCCCGAATGGCGGCGAAGAGCACCATCACCAGCGAGAAGCCTGCGGCACCGCCGAAGCCATAAATCGTCGATTGCAAAAACCGTGCGACAGATTGATGTTAAGCAGGACGACGCCTAGCACGGCACAGTTGGTGGTAATCAGCGGCAGGAAAATCCCCAGCAGGCGGTACAGCTCAGGGCTGACTTTGCGCACGAACATCTCGGAAAACTGTACCACCACGGCGAGCACCAGAATAAAGGCCATGGTGCGTAGATAGAGAATATCGAGCGGAACGAGGATAAATTCGTTGACCAGCCAGGAAAACATGGAGCCGACAGTCATGACGAACGTGGTCGCCATGCCCATGCCAATTGCCGTCTCGAGCTTTTTGGACACGCCCATAAAGGGGCACAGCCCAAGAAACTTCACTAAGACGAAATTATTTACCAGAAGGATGCTAACAAAGAGCAATGCGTATTCGGTCATTACGGTGCCTACAAAACAAAACCGGACTATTATCAGGCATTGTCGGGTTTTCGACAACATACCCAAAGTAGGGTTATCGACGTTTCCTACAAAGGGAGAAAGGTCAGCTTTTCGGAATAAGAGAAACGCCGGGCTGTCAGACCGTCACGCAAGGTACGTTCTGAACCATTGCCCGGAAGGAAATTATTGCATAATTATTCTTTTTATCGCTGATAACGATTTATCGCTACAGGACGTGATGCCAGACGGATTTTGGCACGCAGCCGAGATCGAATAAACGCCCGCCGGATGCCAATTCAGCCCGCCGATGATCCGCAGCACGATACATGTTGATGATTTCCTGACTATCTGTCAGAGAGTAATTGAGGTGATCAAAGAGTTTTTCCAGACTTTCTGTTGAGCTGACTTTCCTGAATTTAAGCAAATAGTCATGAACGGTCATGGTGATTGGTCTAATAGTTATGTGGTTGAGATGACTAAGTATATGCAAGCGAGAAAGCCTGTCTAGAGGGCGATGTAATAAAGTACGCTTATTTTTCAACAACAAACAAATGAAAATGAAAAATAAGGAATTGACACGAAAAGATGCCGAATGCTAAGTCGAGACGCTAGATAGCGCGTGGGAAGAGTGAATGCCTATAAAGGGGCAGATTGTGCGGGAACCTGCCCCTGATATTTGCCTAGCGACTACACAGCTTGTAGTACACCTCGTTCCAGCGCAGCGCATCTTTGAATTCGTGGAGGCGGGTTTCGTTGTCGATCACCAACAGCTCAATATTCTGCATTTCGGCGTAGAGCCGCATGTGTTCGAGATCCAACGCCTGGCTAAAAACGGTATGATGCGCGCCGCCGGCCAGAATCCAGGCTTCGGCCGCCACGTCCAGCGACGGCTGCGCTTTCCAGATGGCACGGGCAACCGGCAATTTCGGCAGCGGGTGCGGCTGTTCGATCGTATCGACCAGATTAACCAGCATTCTGAAACGGTCGCCCATGTCGATCACGCTGGCGTTTAGTGACGGCCCGGCTGGCGTGGAGAAAATCAAGCGGGCAGGGTCGGCTTTTCCACCAATGCCAAGATATTGAGCATCCAGAATCGGTTTCTGTTCTTTCGCAATGGTGGGGCAGACTTCCAGCATGTGGGAGCCAACGACCAGATCGTTACCACTCTGGAAGTTATAGGTGTAATCCTCCATGAAGGACGTTCCGCCTGACAAACCACCGGCCATCACTTTCATAATGCGCAGCAGCGCGGCGGTTTTCCAGTCGCCTTCGCCACCGAAACCATAGCCCTGTTGCATCAGACGCTGCACCGCCAGCCCCGGCAGCTGTTTCAAACCGTATAGGTTTTCAAAATCGGTAGTGAACGCATGGTAGCCGCCTTGTTCCAGAAAGCGTTTCATCCCGAGTTCGATCTGTGCTGCATCCAGCAGATTCTGGCGGTTCGCACCGTTGAGTTTCACCGCATCCGTTAACTGGTAGCTGGCTTCGTACTCTTCGACCAGCGCATCGATATCGCCTTTGGATACGGCATCAACCACGGCGGTTAAATCACCCAGTCCCCAGGCGCTGACGGAATAACCGAACTGGATCTGCGCGCCGACTTTATCGCCTTCGGTGACCGCGACTTCACGCATGTTGTCACCAAATCGCGCGACCTTCAGCTGTTTACTTTCCTGAATGGCGGCAGCTACCCGCATCCATTTCCCGATACGGGCATGGGCGTTTTTATCCTGCCAGTGGCCGACGACCACCTGATGCGCTTGCCGCATCCGGGCGCCGATAAAGCCAAATTCGCGTCCGCCGTGCGCGGTCTGGTTCAGGTTCATGAAATCCATGTCCATGGTGTCCCACGGCACTTCGGCATTGAACTGGGTGTGGAATTGCAGCAGTGGTTTACTGAGTACGCTCAGGCCACCAATCCACATTTTGGCGGGAGAGAACGTATGCAGCCAGGTCAGCAGGCCGATACAGTTATCCTGATAGTTGGCATCGCGACACAGCGCCAAAATTTCGTCCGGTGTTTTCACCAGCGGTTTCAGCACCAGTTTAACCGGTAGGTTCGCCTGTTGATTCAACCCGGTGACGACCTTTTCCGCGTTCTCTTTTACCTGACGCAACGTTTCCGGCCCGTAGAGGTGCTGGCTACCGATGACGAACCAGACTTCAAGCTGCTTAAAATGATCCATGATGACTCCTGTAACGTGATCCCCAGAGGGATAAAATTAGTTTTTTGCCGTAGACGTTGGGCTATAGGCCGGTTCCGCGAGGCGACACCACTGCTGATAGCGCGCATAAAGCTGCTGATAACGGGCAACGCGCTGGCTATCCGGCATTAAGGTGCGTT
This sequence comes from Pectobacterium sp. PL152, assembly GCA_021907015.1. GTDB lineage: Bacteria > Pseudomonadota > Gammaproteobacteria > Enterobacterales > Enterobacteriaceae > Pectobacterium. Next base: position 4,956,049 of record CP091064.1, read on the forward strand.
CTATACCGCTGGCCATATGCTGCTGTGCCGTTGGAATATCGCCGTGAACGCCGGCGGCGACGGCGGCAAAGATTGCCGCGCCGAGCGCACAGCACTGATCGGAGGCGACGATCTGCAAAGGACGATTCATCACGTCGGTACAGACTTGCATGATGACGGGAGATTTTCGTGCGATGCCGCCTAGTGCCAGCACGTTCTCGACGGGGACACCCTGATCTTCAAAGCATTCCATAATCGCGCGCGCGCCGAAGGCCGTCGCCGCAATAAAACCGCCGAATAGCGTGGGGGCATCAGTACCCAGATTGAGATCGGTAATCACGCCTTTTAGACGCTGATTGGCGAACGGCGTTCTACGGCCGTTAAACCAGTCCAGCACGACAGGCAGGTGATCCAGCGTGGGATTTTCCGCCCAACTGCGGGTAAGCCGTTCCAGCAGTTTGGCTTCCATCGCCTGTAATGATGTTTTGAGTTCGGGATGACCTTGCTCGGCATAGTCTTTCGCCGCTTCCTGTAACGACCAGCCCAGCAGCCGCCCAAACCAGGCGTACATGTCTCCGAAAGCGGACTGTCCGGCTTCGAGGCCGATATAGCCGGGAACAACGCTGCCGTCGACCTGCCCGCAAATACCGGCGATGGTGCGATCGGCAATGCGCGCGTCGTCGGCGATCAAAATGTCGCAAGTGGAGGTGCCAATCACTTTAACCAACGTATAAGGCTGTGCGCCTGCGCCGACGGTGCCGACATGGCAGTCAAACGCGCCGCCTGCCAGAATAACGGTCTCAGGAATACCGAGCCGCTGCGCCCATTCGGCGGTGATGGTGCCGACCGGCTGTTCGGCGGTCCAGGTATCGGTAAACAGCGGGTACTGCAATGTCTCGGTCAGGCAGGGATCGAGCGCGTGCAGGAAGTCTTTTGGCGGCAGCCCGCCCCAGCTTGGGTGCCAGAGTGATTTATGCCCGGCGCTGCATCGACCACGGCGGATATCGGCAGGTGCCTGCGTGCCGGAAAGCAGGGCGGGCACCCAGTCGCACAGTTCTATCCAGGAGACCGCAGCCTGACGCACGGCGGCATCTTCACGCGAGACATGCAGGATTTTGGCCCAGAACCATTCGGACGAGTAAACGCCGCCAATATAACGGGTGTAATCCGGAAATTGGCCGCTCCGGCACAGCGTATTAATCGCTTCGGCTTCTTCTATTGCCGTGTGGTCTTTCCACAGCACAAACATCGCATTGGGGTTGTCCGCAAATTCGGGGCGCAGCGCAAGGATCTGACCGTGTTCATCAATCGGTGCGGGGGTGGAGCCGGTCGAGTCCACACCGATGCCGATGATGTGTTGCCGCTGTTCGTTCGTCAGACGGGAAACCACCACTTTAATCGCCTGTTCCAGCGATTCTATATAGTCCAGTGGATGGTGTCGGAACTGGTTGTTGGCAGGCTGACAATATTTACCCTCGCGCCATCGGGGGTAGTAGACCACTTCTGTTTCCAGCTCTTGCCCGCTTTGGCAGTCAACGGCTAAGGCGCGTACCGAATCACTGCCGAAGTCGAGGCCAATCGTAATAGCGCCCGCACTCATGCTTTGCTCCTCATTAATCCCAGATCGTTGGTGTTTACGATAGGCAGGGAGAGGAGGAGGCGGTTAGGAGCGGTTAGCTGGAAGTATGTATTTTTCTGTCGCCAGCAGCCATTTTGTGAAGCCCGTCAAAGGTTAATGATTGGTTAAAATCGCTAAATGTATGTACAAACCTGTCATTGTTCCGGGATGTGATAAAGCTCTATATTCGGACCGAAAATAACGACTAAAACATAAAGCGTCTGAATGCTACTGAGTAAAGGATTGCGCTAACTCTGTGTTTTTCCTTTATCCAGACCGGAAATACCTTACCCACAACGTGAACGTGTTTCAGCGTTGCTGGCGAACGAAAAGATAATTACACCGGAGAACATCATGCATAAATTCACTAAGGCGCTGGCAGCAATCGGGTTGGCTGCGGTTATGTCACAATCAGCTATGGCAGAGAACTTAAAGCTGGGATTTCTGGTTAAACAACCGGAAGAACCCTGGTTCCAGACCGAATGGAAATTCGCGGATAAAGCAGGAAAAGATCTCGGTTTTGACGTGATAAAAATTGCGGTCCCCGATGGGGAAAAGACCCTGAACGCGATTGACAGTCTGGCGGCCAGTGGAGCAAAAGGTTTCGTTATCTGTACGCCCGATCCGAAATTAGGGCCTGCCATTATGGCGAAAGCGCGCAGCTACGATCTGAAAGTGATCGCGGTTGACGATCAGTTTGTGAATGCCAAAGGCCAGCCGATGGATACCGTGCCGCTGGTGATGATGGCTGCTACCAAGATCGGTGAGCGTCAGGGGCAGGAACTGTATAAAGAAATGAACAAACGCGGCTGGAAAGTGGACGAAACGGCCGTGATGGCGATTACCGCGAACGAACTGGACACCGCGCGTCGCCGTACCTCGGGTTCTATGGATGCGCTGAAGGCCGCTGGCTTCCCGGAAAAACAGATCTATCAGGTGCCGACCAAATCTAACGATATCCCCGGTGCATTTGATGCCGCTAACTCCATGCTGGTTCAGCACCCCGGTGTGAAAAACTGGCTGATTATCGGTATGAACGACAATACCGTATTGGGCGGCGTGCGTGCGACGGAAGGTCAGGGCTTTAAAGCCGAAAACGTGATTGGTATCGGTATCAACGGCGTGGATGCGGTCAGCGAGCTGTCCAAAGGTCAGGCGACAGGCTTCTTTGGTTCACTGCTGCCAAGCCCGGATATTCACGGTTACAAGAGTATCCAGATGCTGAATGACTGGGTCACCAAAGGCGTAGAGCCCGAAAAATTCACCGAAGTGACCGACGTGGTGCTGATCACTCGTGACAACTTTAAGGTCGAACTGAGAGAAAAAGGCCTGATGTAATCACGCCTGATTTCGTAAAGACGCGGATAACGCCGATCGGCATACGCTGGTCGACGTTATCCTGATCGAAGTTATCCGCGCTCTACCTGCATCGTTATGAGGAAACAGACATGACAGCACAGTCACCCTATTTGTCGTTTCATGGAATTGGCAAAGAATTTCCCGGTGTTAAGGCGCTTTCGGATATCAGTTTTGCCTGCCATGCCGGCCAGATCCATGCATTGATGGGGGAAAACGGAGCGGGCAAATCGACGCTGTTAAAGATCCTGAGCGGCAACTATTCTCCGTCAGCGGGTGAAATCCATATTCAGGGCAAACCTGTGCAGTTTACTAACACGATGGACGCCCTGAATGCGGGTGTTGCCATCATTTATCAGGAACTGCACCTGGTGCCGGAAATGACGGTCGCCGAGAACATCTATCTGGGGCAGTTGCCGCATAAATACGGCATGGTGAACTACTCGCTGCTGCGCTATGAAGCCAAGCTCCAGCTACAGCATCTGGGATTGGATATCGATCCTGATACCCCGCTGAAATACCTGTCTATCGGGCAATGGCAGATGGTGGAAATCGCCAAAGCGCTGGCCCGTAACGCCAAAATTATTGCTTTTGATGAACCGACCAGTTCGCTGTCTGCCCGTGAGATCGAGCAGCTTTTTCGCGTGATTACGGAATTGCGCAGCGAAGGCCGGGTCATTTTGTACGTTTCGCACCGAATGGAAGAAATTTTTGCGCTGAGCGATGCCATTACCGTGTTTAAAGATGGTCGCTATGTGCGCACGTTTGACGATATGCAGCAGGTGAACCATGAGTCGCTGGTACAGGCGATGGTGGGACGTAACCTGGGGGATATCTATGGCTATGCGCCGCGTCCGCACGGCGAAGAGCGTTTGACGCTGAAAGACGTAAAAGCGCCGGGCGTGAAATCCACCGTGTCCCTGAACGTGAAGCAGGGGGAAATTGTCGGGCTATTTGGTCTGGTAGGCGCTGGACGCAGCGAGCTGATGAAAGGGCTGTTTGGTGCGACAAAAATCACCGGCGGTCAGGTGCTGCTGGATGGTAAGCCGCTGGTGGTGAATTCTCCCATCGATGCGATTCGTCAGGGCGTGATGCTCTGCCCTGAAGATCGTAAGGCGGACGGTATCATTCCTGTCCACTCGGTGCGTGACAACATCAATATCAGTGCGCGGCGTAAGAGCCTGAAAGCCGGTTTTATTATTAATAATCAGTGGGAAGCGGATAACGCCTCGAAACGGATTGCGGCGCTGAATATTAAAACGCCGTCCGATGAACAGCTGATTATGAATCTTTCCGGCGGTAACCAGCAGAAAGCCATTCTTGGCCGCTGGCTGTCCGAGGAGATGAAGGTCATTTTGCTCGATGAGCCCACGCGCGGCATTGACGTCGGCGCGAAGCACGAAATTTATCATGTCATCTATGAACTGGCGAATCAGGGGATCGCGGTGCTGTTTGCCTCCAGCGATTTACCAGAAGTGCTTGGGCTGGCCGACCGGATTATCGTCATGCGCGAAGGGGCTATCTCCGGCGAGCTGCTGCATGCCGATGCCACGGAGCAGAAGGTGCTCAGTCTGGCTATGTTACGAACCCCCGATATCGAATCTGCGGTTGCCTGACCGCGAAGGAGCAAAATAATGTCAACGGTTACGTCTGCAACCTCAGAGAAGAAGAACAGCAGTTCGGGATTATCCCGCATTTGGGATAACTACGGCATGCTGGTGGTTTTTGCCGTGCTGTTTATTGGCTGTGCGATTTTTGTCCCGAATTTCGCGACGTTTATCAATATGAAAGGGCTGGGGTTAGCGATCTCGATGTCCGGTATGGTGGCCTGCGGGATGCTGTTCTGTCTGGCTTCTGGCGATTTCGACCTGTCGGTGGCCTCCATCATCGCCTGTGCCGGGGTAGCCACGGCGGTAGTGATCAATATCAGCGAAAGCCTGTGGATCGGTGTCAGTGCCGGACTGCTGCTGGGCGTGGCGTTCGGTTTGCTCAATGGGTTTGTGATTGCCCGTTTAAAGATCAACGCGCTGATCACCACGCTTGCGACGATGCAGATTGCGCGTGGTCTGGCGTACATCATTTCCGATGGTAAAGCGGTAGGGATTGAAGATGAGCGTTTCTTCGCGCTGGGCTATGCCAACTGGCTGGGCTTGCCTGCGCCAATCTGGATCACCATCGGCTGCATGATTCTGTTTGGGCTGCTGCTGAACAAAACCACGTTTGGCCGCAATACGCTGGCGATTGGGGGCAATGAAGAAGCGGCGCGTCTGGCCGGGGTACCGGTGGTGCGTACCAAGATCATCATTTTCGCCTTGTCCGGCCTGGTGTCAGCCGCTGCGGGGATCATTCTGGCCTCGCGCATGACTAGCGGCCAGCCGATGACCTCCATCGGGTATGAGCTAATCGTGATTTCTGCCTGTGTGCTGGGTGGTGTGTCGCTGAAAGGTGGGATCGGTAAAATTTCTTACGTGGTGGCTGGCGTACTGATTTTGGGTACGGTGGAAAACGCGATGAATCTGCTGAACATCTCTCCATTTGCCCAGTATGTGGTGCGTGGGCTGATTCTGCTGGCGGCGGTTATCTTTGACCGCTACAAACAATTAGCGAAGAAAACGGTGTAAATGCCTGTGCGGCAGGTAAGAGCCTGCCGCTTTCTTTCTTATTAGCGTGTACCGGAGGCTCGATGTATCACCGTATGGCGCATGAATCTCAGCCTAATCCGCTGCTGCCGGGATATTCGTTCAACGCTTACCTCGTGGCAGGCCTGACGCCGATTCTGGCAGAAGGACCGCTCGACTTCTTTATCGATCGCCCTGATGGTATGAAGGGCTACATCATTAACCTCACCATGAAAGGACAGGGTCAGGTCTTTGATGGCGATGAGACCTTTTTCTGCAATCCTGGCGATCTGCTGTTGTTCCCGCCAAAATCGAAGCATTTTTATGGTCGTTCGCCGAGCAGCGACTGCTGGTATCACCGCTGGGTCTATTTTCGCCCGCGTGCCTACTGGGCCGACTGGCTGGAATGGCATACCAAAAGCAGCGGTATTGGTCGCATGAGCCTGCCGAATAACCAACTGCTGCTGGAGTTCGACAGGCTGTTTGCCAATATTGAGCAGACGCAGCGTTCCGGGCGTCGTTTTTCAGAAGAATTGGGCATGAATCTGCTGGAGCGTCTGTTGCTCCGCGCGATGGAAGAAGATCCACAGAGCCCGCAAAAGATCATGGATCCGCGCGTGATAGAAGCCTGCCAGTTTATTACCAGCAATCTGGCTGGAGAACTGCGTATTGACGAAGTCGCGCGCCACGTTTGCCTGTCGCCGTCGCGGCTGGCGCATCTGTTCCGTGAACAGGTGGGCATTAATATTTTGCGCTGGCGTGAAGACCAGCGCGTCATCCGCGCCAAGCTGTTATTGCAGACCACGCAGGAATCTATCGCCAACATCGGTCGCGTGGTGGGGTATGACGATCAGCTGTATTTCTCACGCGTGTTCCGTAAGCGAGTCGGCGTCAGCCCCAGCGATTTCCGCCGCCGCAGCAGTGAAATCAACTATCCGGCAGCCAAAACGCTGCCCGTGGCGTGGGGAGAGCGGATGCCCAATGCCGTGAGCGGCTAACGAATCAGATTCCCCTGGCTGTTATCCCTCTCTGCAATCTGGCGGATGACGGGTATATACTGAGTGAGAAATCACAAAGTCAAAATAAGCTAAGGGGAATCGTCATGAGTGAGACCGTTCGTGTTGGGCTGCTGGGTTATGGCTATGCCAGTAAGACATTCCACGCGCCGTTGATTGCAGGTACGACGGGTATGGAGCTGGTGGCTGTGTCCAGCAGCAGTGCTGAAAAAGTGCATGCAGATTGGGCAAATCTGCGAGTAGAGAAAGACCCTCAGGCGTTATTTAACGATCCCGATATTGACCTCATTGTTATTCCTACCCCCAATGACACGCACTTCCCGCTGGCGAAACAGGCGTTGGAAGCGGGCAAGCATGTCGTCGTCGATAAACCGTTTACGGTGACGTTGTCACAAGCATACGACTTAGGCACCATAGCCGACCGTGTCGGAAAAATGCTTTCTGTTTTCCATAACCGCCGTTGGGACAGCGATTTTCTGACGCTGAAACAGCTGCTGGCGGCGGGAACGTTAGGAAATGTGGTGTATATGGAATCGCATTTCGATCGCTTCCGCCCTGAAGTTCGTCAGCGCTGGCGTGAAGACGGCAGCGAAGGCAGCGGGATTTGGTACGATCTGGGGCCGCACTTGCTGGATCAGGCATTAGAGCTGTTTGGTTTGCCGGTCGCAATTCAAGTGGACATGGCGCAACTGAGGCCGGGGAGTAAGGCAACGGATTATTTCCATGCGACGCTGATTTACCCGCAGCGTCGGGTAGTTCTGCATGCCAGTATGCTGGTGGCGGCGGCTTCTGCACGCTATACCGTACACGGCACGCGTGGCAGTTTCGTCAAGTACGGGCTCGACCCGCAGGAAGATCGCCTGAAGGCGGGCGAACGTCCACCGCTGGCCGATTGGGGACAGGATAAGCGTGATGGCGTGCTGACATTGTCTCGCGATGGCATAACGGCGGAGCAAACGATCGCCACGATTCCGGGCAACTACCCGGCTTACTATGCGGCGGTGCGTGATGCGCTGCTCGGTAAAGGGGAAAACCCCGTCAGCGTGCATCAGGCGATTCAGGTGATGGAGCTGATCGAGCTGGGGCTGCTTTCTCATGAGCAGAAAAAGCCGTCACGGTGAAAAATAGCTAGATTTACCGCGCTTTATTCCAGATAGTTAACGGTTTGTTTAAACAGGCGATCTTAGGATCGCCGTAGACTGCTGTTTTTGGGCGATCGTCGGGTCGCCCGTCTTGTTAGGGTATGAATTAGATCGATAACAGGCTAGGGGAAAGGTGTCAGGCATGGGGTGGTTACAACGGTTACGCATTGATAAGTTTTTATTGGTTCTGATTCTGGTTGTGCTGACGGCGTCGATTCTTCCTGCTGAAGGCGGCGTGAAGGTCTTCTTTGAGTACCTGACAACGGCGGCGATTGCTCTCCTGTTCTTTATGCACGGAGCAAAGCTCTCGCGCGAAGCGATTACCGCAGGGATGGGACACTGGCGTTTGCATCTGGTGGTGTTTGCCAGCACGTTTATTCTGTTCCCGCTGCTGGGCATTGGTATGAGCCTGCTGTCGCCGGTTGTGCTGACGCCGACTTTGTATCTTGGCTTCCTCTATCTGTGTGCGCTTCCAGCGACGGTGCAATCGGCGATTGCGTATACCTCAATGGCAGGCGGCAACGTGGCGGCGGCGATCTGTAGTGCATCCGCATCCAGTATTTTAGGCGTGTTTCTTTCGCCGATTCTGGTCGGTTTACTGATGCACACGCAGGGCGGAGAAACGGATACGCTGCATGCTATCGGTTCCATTATCATGCAACTGATGGTGCCTTTCGTGATTGGTCATCTGTCCCGTCCGTTGATTGCTGGCTGGGTCGATCGCCACCGTAAGCTGATTAATATTACTGACCGGTCATCAATTCTTTTGGTGGTCTATGTTGCTTTCAGCGAGGCGGTTGTGCAGGGGATCTGGGGACAAATCAACGGCTGGTCATTACTCGCCGTCGTCGGCTGCTCGATGGTGCTGTTAGCGATTGTGCTGGTGGTGAATACGCTAGCCGCGCGCAAGCTGGGCTTTAACACCGCCGATGAAATCACCATTGTCTTCTGTGGGTCGAAGAAGAGCCTGGCGAATGGGATCCCGATGGCAAACGTGCTGTTTCCTGCCGCGGCTGTCGGGGCGATGGTGCTGCCGCTGATGATTTTCCACCAAATTCAACTGATGGTTTGTGCCGCTCTGGCTCAGCGTTATGCCAAACGGCTACATAAGGAACAGAATACGCCTCGTCAATAGGGGATTCTCGGTCTCTCATCATGCCAAACGCCCCGGTCTGTGTAAGACCGGGGCGTTGTCATTTGGCGCTATCACTCGTCACAATCATTTGTAACTACCCGGAAATACAAGAAATAATCTATTACAGTGATAGTTTCATATATTTATTACTTTTTCGATCTGTTACGTTATAACCAGTGTGGCTCATCGAGATGCGTTATCGATAGAGCAGGACACAATTGACGATAATTATTAGTTGAGATCGAGGGAAATATGTTTAAAAAACGGTGTTAACTTTAACGATGTTAGGGACGTTGGCTTCCGCATCTGTGCAGGCTGCTCAGAGTATGGAATGTGTGAAAACCAGCAAAAAGAAATTGCGTCGTTATTTGACCGTTGGAATGCATCGCTACAGACGGGGATGCGAAGAAGGTTGCGAAAAACTATGCGCCAGACGCAGTGCTGCTGCCGACGCTGTCCGATAAACCGCGTACGACTGACGCAGAACGCATTGATTACTTCGAACACTTCCTGGCGAAAAAGCCGGTTGGCAAGATTGACACCAGCACGATCCGTATCGGCTGCAATGATGCCGTTGATACCGGAACCTATACCTTCACATTCGGTGATGGTAGCGTAGCCAAGGCACGTTATACCTACACTTATGTCTGGGACGCGAAACAGAAGCAGTGGTTGATTACTTCACATCACTCCTCGGCGAATCCGAGCAGTTGATCTCTTTATTTCTGTAATTTATCGGTAACAAATTTGTGTCAAACGGCTAACAAAAGTTAGCCGTTTTTATGTGCTAATGATAAGAATTACTGTGTAGTACCGCGTTTACGCAGAACCTTTTCACGCAGTTGCTGTTTTTCCTGATCGCTGATAAACGCAATGTTCAGGCCGTTTTCCTGCGCTTTGCGGGTTTCTACCGCTGTCAGGCCAGCAAGCGGTGCGGCGATCTCATATTCGTGACGGATCTCTATGCCCTGAACCGCCGGGTCGTCCGTATTGATAGTGGCGGGGATTTCATAACGCAGGAAGTGGATGAGCGGGTGCTTATCCAGAGATTCCACCGTACTGGTCTGAATGTTGGATGTCAGGCAGGATTCAATACCGATTCCATGCTCTGCCATGTGCGTCATCAGATGCGGATCGATAATGGCCGTCACGCCATGTCCGATACGCTCTGCGCCCAAATGATTAATCGCCTGCCAGATACTTTCCGGTCCGGCGGCTTCACCGGCGTGAACCGTGATACGCCAGCCGGCATCGCGAGCCTGTCTGAAATGGGAAGTGAATAGTGCGCCAGGGTGCCCCAGCTCATCACCTGCCAGATCGAGCGCAACGATGCGGTCACGCTGGGACAGCAGGGCATCCAACTCTTGTTGGCACGCCTCGGTGCCGAATGTCCGGCTCATGATGCCAATCAGACGAATGTCGGTATCGAAATCACGACAGCCCGCGGTAATGCCGTCGATCACTGCTTCAACCACGCCAGCAACCGGAAGCTTATGGTTCATCGCCATATAGTAAGGAGAGAAACGCAGTTCGGCGTAATCCAAGCCGGCTTTCACGGCATCTTCAACGTTCTCATAAGCGACGCGGCGACAGGCGTCCAGCGAACCGAGCACGGCTACGCCCCAGTCGAGTTTTTGTAAAAAGCTCACCAGATCAGGTTCATTTTGGGTGACCTGAACGTGAGGGCGAAGCGCTTCAAGATCGCGGGCAGGTAACGCGACATTGTACTGGTGTCCGAGCTCCAGAATACTCTGGGCGCGGATATTGCCATCCAAATGGCGGTGGATATCCGTCAATGGCAGGTGTAAATCAATCATAATGTTATTGTCTGATTACTGTTTTTCGTACGACAAAGTATAAAAAGAAATCGTGGTAAATAGCCAATTGTTACCGTTAAAACCCGAACTTCCTGAACAATCATTGAGCAAAAACAAACTGTTATTGCTTTTCCCGCCCCGTGTCATGAGTATTCAACTTAGGGATCGCACGGATATAAATGAGCTCGCTGATTAATTCCACTAAGGTTTGGCTGACGATCACGGCGGGAAGTAGCGGCAGCGCGCCCGGGATAGCCAGCGCCAGCGGCAAAATAACCAGAGAATTACGCGTACTGGCGCTAAAGGCCACGGCGCGTCCGCCAGTGGAGTCCAACCGGAACGCGCGGCCAGTAAACCAGCCGAGTAGCGGTGCCAGCAGCGCGAAGAGTAGGAAAACGGCACCGCAAACAACACTGTCGCCCAGGTGGCGCGCAGCTGTGGAATAACGGCGGCCACCACGATAAACAGCACCAGTGCGGTAGCCGGAACGGGGAGATAGCCCAATGCATCCGTAAATGTCGCCATCGTGCGTTGGCGTGCTGCCAGCCATTGCAGAAACGCTGCCAGCGCTAAGGGCACGGCAATCAGCCAGATAAACGCATCAATAAAGGGAGCGAAAACGATGAGCTCAGCGGCGTCGTGGCCGAGAAACAGCGTCAGGTAGAAGGGCAAGGCCAGCATTTGCAGCAACAGTAAAATAGGCGTTGCGGCCAACAGACGGGCGGCGTCGGCACGCCCCAGATGGGCGAATGTCACCACGTAGTCAATACACGGCGCGAGTAACACCAGTATGATGCCCAGCTTCACCAGCGGTTCGGCAGGGACAAAGGGCAGTAGCGCCGCGACCAGCAAGGGAATCACGATGAAGTTGGCAACGAGCAGTGCGCCGATGAATCTGACCTGAGTGAGGTTTTTCCCGATCGTCGTCAGCGGAACTTGCAGAAACGTGACAAACAGCATCAGTGCCAGCGCCGGATTAATCACGACATCCCACTGTTCCGTTTCAGGCAGCATGATGGCCGTTGCTACCGCTGCGATCACGGCAACAAAGTAGATTGCCGCCTGATGAGATTCCAAAAAGGGTTTTAGCGCAGACATGGTGTCATCTCGACATCAAACTGAAGAAGTGGGTAGAAAAAACGGTGGCTGCAAGTGCGGCCACCGTGTGTTTTAGCACGTCATATTACCGGGTACTGGCTTACTGTGCCGGTGGCGTGACGGGTTCTTCCTGTGCGCCAGGCAGCGACTCTTCACCTTGTTCCGTTGGAACGGAGAAATAAGGGGCGATGAAATCGGCCAGTGCTATTTTGTTACCGTTGAAGTCAATTTGACCTTCGGCATAGTGCAGCGAGCTGGTAATCGCGTTGTCTTTGGTGACGCTCAGTTGGTTCATTTGACCGATATCCGCCATCATCTTCGCTTGTTGCTGCGCCATTTCTGTCGCCTGTTTTTGCTCTTCATCGTTAGCGGGTTTTGGTCCTGCCTGTACCATTAATTCTGTCAGCATATCCAAAGGCACATTGAGCTTGGCATCGAGTTTTTTGACGGACTGACGAATGATTTTTTCTTCGTCAGATACCGCGGATTCAGCGGCTTTATCCGTGCTTTGCAAGGGATCGGTTAAATCCAGCGCCAGTGTGAACGTCCCTTCACCTTTACTGTTTTTCCAGCTGATCGGGGAGATAGCAATGTTCGGGTTGCCTTTCAACAGCTGCGGCAGGTATTGCAGAACCGACATGACAACTTCGTGCTGATATGTGTCGGGATTCATGGCGGCCGGATCTTGCAACAGCTTCTGCACTTTTTCCTGATAGGCGGTGAGGAATTGCTTGGTACCCGCGCCATCAAGCTGTGAGATAGACATGCTCACGTTGCCCGAACCCAGATTGCGGTCGCCGATGATTAACGAACCCAGCGTCACCGCCATGTTGCCCGCCAGATTTTTGTCATCTTCCGTTGCGCTACTTTTTAAAGAAAAATCGTTCAACGTAACGGGGTCGCCACCTTCTACGGTAAACGTCATCGCTTTAAGAGACAGCGCGCCATCGCCTAAATCAAGATCGAATTTGCCTTTTTGATTGGTCCCCTTGATGGAGAAATCGGTGACATCCACATTCTCTGTCTGGCCCCAGGCATTTTTCCTTTCCATCTTCACGCTGCTGATGGTGGTATCCAGCTTGCTGCTACGCAGATCGTGTCCGATATCCAGTAGCGTTTCCGCACCGCTGAAAGAAAACTTTTGTTCTGGTGACTGATGGTCGATAGGAGCCAACGTAATGAGTGACTGCGTATCACCGTTGTAGGCGACGCGAGTTTCGGACGTAAAGAACGGTTTATCTTTAGTCAAATCAAACCAGGCTTTGACGGCCGGCGTGTTGGCTAACTCGGTATGGACAGAAGCCATCGCTGGGATGAGGTTGAATTTCTTGAGCTGTGCCAGCGGGAACGGTCCGTGAGACACGGTTTCGTTGAAGACAAGTTCTTCACCCGGTGCCAGGAACTGGGCGCCTTCTGCTGTGCCTATCGACCCATCCGTTTGCAGCACATAGGATAGCGTACTGCTGAAAACGCCACCTTGGTAGTCGCGATAGACAACTTTCAAGCCCGCATTCGGGTAGTTTTGCTTGAGTTTAGTATTCAGCATATCGGTAAAACCATCAATCTGCTGAGCTACCTGCTTGCCGGTGTACCAGGATGCGCCGGTCCAGACGGCACCCAGAGCAACAATAATGCCTACGGCGACTAACGACTTTTTCATTTTTATTCATCCTTTAGTAAAAAATGCGCGTTTTCAACGCGAAACGCTGGCAGCTTACCCATAGGTAACCGCCGCGTATAGAACAAGTTATCGGTTAAATACGCGAGCGAGACGCCCTGTCCCTCAACCGTTATCGGTGACTCACTGGCGGAAATAAAGCAGGATTCTCCCGGATGTAGCGAGAGCCGCTGCTCATTTTTGCAGGACGGCGTGGCCGTCAACACAAAATATAATGGCGGCACTGTCCTGACTGAGCGTTTGCGGGCTCTGGGCCAGTTCGTGCAGCGAAAAGCAAAATCATCAACAGGATCGGGAAGCTGAGTTCATTACCCTGTCGGAGTGGGGTCGTCAGCAACTGGTTTGCAGGTTTGGCCTCAAACACGACATTATCCAGCAGCTCTGGAATATCAATGTATTTCGGTGTGAGCCCGGCGCGCAGCACGTTATCCGAGTTCGCCATGACTTCTAGTGCCACACCTTTCAGATAGGCATGCGGCGTTTGAGCAAACAGGAACATGGCTTCGCCAGGCTGAAGCGTAATGACGTTCAGCAGCAGCGGGGAGAACAATCCGCTGTCATCGGAATAGTATTGTGTAATCGCGCGGATGGTCGCCCAAGGTTCGTCATTTTGACTGTTTAACGCGGCCTTCAGTACACCGATCGCACGTGACTTTTGCTCACCTTCCATGCTTAACAGATTGGTGAAAAGCATCGCGAGGTTCTTCGCGTCTGGCTGCTGTAAAAACGCCGCGATTGACGGATGTGCGCCTGCAACCGGCTCCAGCAGGCACACAATTTCAGACAATTCTCGGAACCCGTTCATGGCCTGAAAAGGGGTTAATGCATAGACCAGTTCCGGTTTGTGATTGGCATCTTTGTAGTTTCTTTCGGCCGCATCTAGCGGGATGCCTGCTGCATTCTCTTTCGCAAAGCCTTGTTCTGCCGATGTTTTACTAGGATGAACCTGAATGGAAAGCGGCTGTTCCGCGCACAATACCTTAAATAAAAAGGGCAGTTCGCCAAAACGTTGCGCAATCGTTGCGCCAAGATGCGTCGTTGCGTCTTCGGAAATAATGTCCCGGAGGTTACGGGTGTTGCCTTTTTCATCAATAATCGCCGAACTGCTTTTAGGATGAGCCCCCATCCACAATTCCGCCATCGGTAAATTATTAGGATTATCAATGCCGTATAGCTCAGTTAAGGCGTGTTTGCTGCCCCAGGCGTAGTGCTGGACACAGTTGAGCATTTTTGCATGTCGGCTTCCTGCTATTACATTAATTGTTAATTTCTGTGATGCTGACTGTTAATTACTTGAGTGATTATGAATACACTGCATCTTCTTCGCTTCATGGTAATGTTTTATGTAGCGCGATGCCAGACAGTGTTAGTAGACACAATAAGTGTGTTATCAGGCCAGTGGGTGTTATCAGAATAGGCCCGGCGATGTGATTCAATGTCTTCTACTAGTTGAATGTGTTTTTAAGGAGGAAAGGTAATGAGCACGACGCGTAGTGAAAAAGACTCAATGGGACCGATTGACGTTCCTGCTGAACGTTTATGGGGCGCACAAACGCAGCGGTCGCTGGAACACTTCCGGATTTCTGAAGAGAAAATGCCACGTGCGCTGATTTATGCACTGGCGCAAACCAAGCGCGCGGCGGCCCGCGTCAACATGGATCTCACCCTTCTGCCCGCCGATCGGGGAAATGCGATTATTCAGGCGGCGGACGAAGTGTTAGCAGGCCAGCATGCTGGGGAATTCCCGTTAGCGATCTGGCAAACGGGATCTGGCACGCAAAGCAATATGAATATGAACGAGGTGTTGGCTAACCGCGCCAGTGAACTGCTGGGGGAGAGCGGGGTAACAATCGGCTGGTTCATCCCAATGATGATGTCAACAAAAGCCAAAGTTCCAACGACGTCTTCCCTACGGCGATGCATGTCGCGGCCGTGGTCGCGATCAACGAACACCTGGTTCCTGAATTGAAGGCGCTACATGCCACGCTGGTCTCGAAGGCTGAACAGTTTAAGGATATCGTCAAGATCGGTCGTACGCATTTACAGGATGCCACGCCACTGACGCTGGGGCAGGAAATCTCCGGCTGGGCCGCGATGTTGCAGCATAATCTGAAGCATATCGAAAACAGCGTGCCGCACATTTGTGAGCTGGCGCTGGGCGGTACTGCGGTCGGAACAGGGCTAAACACGCATCCCGAATACGCGGTGCGCGTAGCAGCAGAACTGGCGAAACTGACCGGTCAGCCGTTTGTGACCTCGCCGAATAAATTCGAAGCGCTGGCGACCTGTGATGCGTTGGTTCACGGGCACGGTGCCTTGAAGGGGCTGGCTGCATCGTTAATGAAGATCGCCAACGATGTGCGCTGGCTGGCCTCTGGCCCGCGCTGTGGTATCGGCGAACTGAGTATTCCTGAAAACGAACCAGGCAGCTCCATCATGCCGGGTAAGGTCAATCCAACCCAGTGTGAAGCGCTGACGATGCTGTGTTGTCAGGTGATGGGCAATGACGTTGCGGTGAATATCGGCGGGGCGTCCGGTAATTTTGAGCTGAACGTGTACCGCCCGATGGTGATTCATAACTTCCTGCAATCGATTCGCCTGCTGGCTGATGGTATGAAGAGCTTCGATGAGCACTGTGCGGTAGGTATCGAACCAAATCGCGATCGCATCAATCAGTTGCTGAATGAATCGCTGATGCTGGTAACGGCGCTGAATACGCACATTGGCTATGACAAAGCGGCAGAAATTGCCAAAAAAGCGCATAAAGAAGGACTGACGCTGAAGGCCGCCGCGCTCAAATTGAACTACCTCACCGAAGCGCAGTTTGATGAGTGGGTTCGGCCGGAAGAGATGGTCGGTAGCCTGAAAAAGTAATGTAGTTCGCACGTGATCCCGTAGCCTGCTGGTGTGGATCAGCAGGCTTTTTCTTTCATTCCGGCGCATCGGTATATAGGTGTAAACGCGGGATGAGCAGGCGAAGTTCGGCCGCTTTCGGTTTGTGCTTATGTTTGATGTTGTTGGCGTCATAAGGATTGAGCTCGCCGATAATGGGTACGTCACCGCCTGACTCCTGCTGGCAAAGCACAAGCAAAGGGGACGGACAGGGATGCTGAACCTGTTTCTGCTGTTCGGGATACCACACGCGTGCGATGGGTTGTACTTTAACCGGGCGTTTGATTTTCAAGATCGCGTCTTCCGGCAGCGGCAAAACCGCGTCAATTTCCTGCTCGATATGCTCAATCCACTGCGCTTTGGTATACGGTGCCGCGTGTTTTGCGGCATTTCGACTTTGGTCAGTTGTTCCAGCAGCTCCCCACGCGTCATATTTTTGATGACGTGCTTATTCGCCCAGCCAAAGCGGACTGACGCCGGGTTTGTTATCAGCGTTAACGACCGGTAAGCGCTCAGCGTGATCAATCCTTTCAAATGTGTGTGGACGAATTCAAAGCGCTGTTCCGGCTCCAGCCCAGATTCGACGGTGATAATCTGCTCCAGTTCTTTTTTTAACGTATTAATTTCCGCGATAAGCGATTGTGCCTGCTGATATTGTGCGGTGTTTACGCTAAAACAGAGTGCGCCTGGTAAGCGAATCGCACTTTTACTGCTGAGCGTTTCTGGATAGTGGTGAATGAACAGACGCTGAAAATGGGTCAATCCTTTATCACGCGCGTCTTGCCCGACGTACTGTGTTACGGCTATATGCTCGATAGGATCATGCTCCGTTCCTTTTTCCACCGGGGAAGGGAATAGACGCGACCGGCCAGCAGCCGATACTCGGCAAACTGTAGTTGCATCAGAGCCAGTTTCTTCTCTAACGTCTGGAAACAGCGGTTCATACGATCGATTAGCGTGTAGCGATTCATAACCCAATCCATTTTAGTTACAACATACTTATGTTTATACTAATAAACACATGCATCGGCAACCGTGGATATCATCATTTTCAGCAGGGCTGGGGGGGATAATACGGGAGTGAGCGAAGCGGCTCGGAGTTTACCTTGATTCGAGTAAACTCCGGTAAGAAAGGTGTTTAAAGCCGTTTTTTGAGTATCAGGCTGACTCCCAACGCGAGCAGTAAGAGTGCACTTAGAAATACGGTGATACCCGTCCAGCCAAATGAATGCCAGAAGAATCCCCCAAGTGTGCCAGCCAGGCTTGAGCCCAGATAATAAGAAAAGAGATACATGGATGACGCCTGGCCTTTCGCGCGCCTCGCCCGTTGGCCAATCCAACTGCTGGCTACCGAGTGCGCTGCAAAGAAGCCTGCGGTAAAGAGCATCATACCACCAAAGATAGCGAAAACCGGTGTCAGCGCCGTTATCCCCAGTCCTGTCAGCATCAGGAGGATAGAAATGCTGAGTACGGGGCCGCGTCCGTAGCGAGCCGTTAATGCTCCGGCTTTTGGCGAGCTGTAACTTCCGGTGAGATAAACCACGGAAAGTAAGCCCACTACCGCCTGACTGAGTAAATACGGTGGGGCTAACAGCCGATACCCAATGTAATTAAACAGGGTAACGAACGCCCCCATCAGTAAAAATCCCTGAAGGAACAGCAGTGGCAAACCCGCATCACGCCAGTGCAGTTTGCTATTCAGCAACAGCGTTTTCGGCCGTAACGAGCCGGGGCGAAAATGGCGGGATTCGGGCAGAATACGCCAGAAGGTTATCGCCGCAATGAGCGCCAGTACGCCGATCGTGCCAATGGCAACTCGCCATGGGAAATAGTCCGTCAAGACGCCGCTCACCAGACGTCCGCTCATACCGCCAATCGAGTTGCCGCTGATATATAGCCCCATCGAAAACGCCAGCACGCTGGGATGAATTTCTTCACTCAGGTAGCTCATGGCGACGGCCGCTACGCCGCTTAGCGACAGGCCTATCATCGCCCGCATGATTAATATGCCGTTCCAACTGGTCATAAATGCGCAAATCACGGTACAGAGCGCGGCCAGCATCAAAGAGACGACCATGACATTCTTACGACCGATGGTGTCGGAGAGCGGGCCGGTGAACAGTAGCCCAAACGCCAGCATCACGGTTGATACGGAAAGCGACAAACTACTGGTAGCCGGCGAGATACCGAAATCCTGAGACAGCACCGGCAGCAAGGGCTGAACACAATACAGCAGCGCAAACGTCGCTAATCCGGCAGAAAACAGTGCCAGCGTGACGCGCATAAATTGTGGTGTACCACGGGCAATATAAGGGGTTTTACCCGACGACCTCAGGGCAATATCATCCGCATCGTCGGCCGCAGAAAGGGACCAGTCGTTCGGTGCAGAAGATGGCAGGTTACTCACAATAATTCCTTACCGGAAAAGGTAAATCAGGCGTAAAACAACAGTATTACGATCATAGAAGAGTGATATTATTTTGTATAATATATTAATAATCATGATTGATACGTTTAACGTATGAATATCGAACTACGTCACCTTCGCTATTTTATTGCGGTCGCTGAAGAGCTGCATTTTGGTCGAGCCGCAGAAAGATTACGCATTTCACAGCCGCCGCTGAGCCAGCAGATTCAGATTCTGGAGGAGCAGGTGGGGGCAAAACTGCTGGCGCGCAATAACCGTAATGTCCAGCTTACCCCGGCGGGCGAGATGTTCCTGAAAGAAGCCTGGTCGATTATCAGCCAGGTTGATCAGGCGGCAGAGCGGGCGTCCCGCATTCAGCGTGGCGAAATTGGGGAATTAACGATTGGCTTTACGTCGTCCGCGCCATTTATCAAAAAGATCTCCAGTAGCCTGCTGCGTTTTCGTCAAACGTACCCGGAAGTGCATATTCAGATGATGGAGCTCAACACTAAGCAGCAAATTGAACCGCTGCTGAACGGTAAACTCGACATCGGCATTATGCGCAATAACCCGCTGCCGGACGCGCTGGATCATCAGTTGTTATTACGTGAACCGCTGATTGCCGTCGTGCAGGAATCCCATCCCTTAGCTCAGCAGGCCGCTGGGCGGGCAATCAATATCACACAGTTGGCGAATGAACCGTTCGTTTTCTTCTCTCGTGCGGTGGGAACCGCACTGTATGACGACACGCTGACGCTGCTGAAACGCTATGGCATCAGCCCCTACATCACGCAAGAAGTGGGTGAGGCGATGACCATTGTCGGGCTGGTGTCGGCGGGGTTGGGAGTGTCTATTTTGCCAGCATCGTTTTTGCGTATTCGGGTCGATGGCGTGAAATATTTGCTGCTGGAAGAAGAGGACGCCACAACGGAAGTCTGGCTGGTTACCGCGCGGCATCATCCGCAAAGCGCGGCGGCGAAAATGCTAATGTCGCTGATGTTGGGCGGATAATCGTTAAAATATGCGCGCTAAATCACATAACGAATCAAATATTTGACGAGTTTAGTGAAAAGCCCCACCATACCCGCAGTTTTTTTATTTTGCAGCGTGAAAAATAGTCATACCGCAATAATAAAGATAAATTTTTCAACAGCAGTGCCAGATATAAATGAGTAGGAGCCAGGTTTGTGATATCCGACGGTCAACCAGGACACATCGATCAAATCAAACAAATGAATGCCGGCGCGGTGTATCGGCTGATCGATAAGTACGGCCCGATATCACGTATCGAACTGTCCAAACGCGCTCAGCTCGCGCCCGCCAGTATTACCAAAATCGTCCGCGAACTGCTGGAAGCCCATCTGGTGCAGGAAACCGAATACCAGGATGTGGGTAGCAGGGGACGTCCTGCCATCGGTCTGATTCTGGATACCGAAGCCTGGCACTATCTTTCCGCCCGCATCAGCCACAATAGTATTTCCTTGGCGTTGCGCGATCTCAGCAGCAAGCTGGTTGTAGAAGAAGATATCCCGCTTCCCGCAGAAGCGCCGCAACCGCTGCTCGATCGTATTCTGAATGAAATCGACCAGTTTTTTATTCGTCACCAGAAACGGCTGGAGCGATTAACCGCAATCGCGATTACCGCGCCGGGCATGATTGACGCCAACAAGGGCGTTATTCACCGCATGCCGTTCTATGACGTTGAGGAAATGGCGATTGGCCCGGCGCTGGAACAGCGTACGGGGCTACCCGTGTATTTGCAGCACGATATTTGTGCCTGGACGATGGCCGAAGCGTTATACGGTGCGGCGCGCGATTGTCAAAATGTCATTCAGGTAGTAATCGACCATAACGTCGGCGCGGGCGTGATTACTGGCGGACGCATCCTGCACGCGAGAAGCCGGAATCTGGTTGAAATCGGGCACACGCAGGTCGATCCCTATGGCAAACGTTGCTATTGCGGCAATCACGGCTGTCTGGAAACGGTCGCCAGCACGGAAAATATGCTGGAGTTAGCGCAGCAGCGCATGAATACGTCCATGAGTTCACTTTTACATGGTTCACCACTTAGCGTAGAGAGCCTGTGTGATGCGGCGCTCAAGGGCGATCAGTTAGCCAAAGATATCATTAACGATGTGGGTAATAACGTCGGCCGAATTGTTGCCATCATGGTGAATCTCTTCAATCCCGATAAAATTCTGGTGGGTTCCCCCCTGAATAAAGCAGCCAGCATTTTGCACCCCGCCATTTTAGGCTGCATTCAACAGCAGTCATTCCCGCCCTATAGCCACAACATCCAGGTGGAAGCGACCCAGTTCTACAATCAGGGGACGATGCCCGGTGCGGCACTGGTAAAAGACGCACTCTATAACGGATCGCTGCTGGTTAAATTGCTACAGGGATAACCATAAAAGCGTAGAGCAACAAAACATTGCGCTAACGCAAACCGCCCGAATGAGGCATAGCCTAGACTTTCACGCTTGGAAAGCATTTTAGCTGTGCTTGTTTTTTGGTATTCAGGTGGTCTGGAGTTATCCCATGTTGAAACGTATTTTTGTCACTGGTACTGATACCGCCGTTGGCAAAACAGTGGTATCCAAGGCGCTACTGCAAAAACTGGCGCTGGCAGGCAAATCGGTTGCGGGCTACAAACCGATAGCGAAAGGGTGCGAAGAGACGGAAGCGGGCCTGCGCAATAAAGATGCACTGCTGCTACAGGCGGCTTCCACACTGGAATTGCCCTATAACATGGTTAACCCCATCGCTCTGCGAGAGGATGAAATCAGCGCCAGTGAAGGAACGATTGATTACTGCACGATGACGCAGGGGCTGCGCCACATGAGCGAGGCAGCGGATATCGTGGTGGTCGAAGGCTCGGGCGGATGGCGGACGGTCATGAACGATCTGCGTCCGTATTCCGAATGGGTCGTACAGGAACAACTGCCCGTTGTGCTGGTTGTCGGCATCAAACTGGGCTGTATCAGCCATGCGTTGCTGACGGCGCAGGCAATCATCAACGATGGTTTGCCGCTGGTTGGCTGGGTCGCTAACCGTATTAACCCCGGCCTGGCGAATTACGCCGAGATCATTCACGTCCTGCGGAAAAAGATTCCGGCACCGCAACTGGGCGAGCTGCCTTACTTACCGCGTGCCGAACAGCGGGATCTCTCGTCTTATATCGATCTTTCTGCCGTCAGCAATTAATTTCTGCCGTCTTCTATTCCCGCTTCTCTGCGGGAATACATTTTCTCCGCCACGCCACCTGTTATACTCACTGACAGCTTTTTTTCTTATCCTGAAAATATAATGAAAACAGAGAATAACCAGAAACAAACGCCTGTCCCACATCGCCATTGGATTTTGATTGCCTGTATGCTGGCCATGTTTACGGCGGCGATTGAGGTGACGATTGTCGCCACGGCGCTGCCCACCATCATCGCGGATTTAGGCGGGTTCTCCCTGTTAGGATGGGTCTTTGCGGGTTATTTACTGACACAGTCGATCAGTATTCCGATTTATGGCCGTCTGGCCGATCTCTATGGCCGCAAAAAGATTTTCTTCTTCGGCATGATCGTATTCCTGCTGGGGTCGGTTCTGTGCGGATTTTCGACACAGATGGGCTGGTTGATTGTCTTCCGTACCTTGCAAGGGCTGGGCGCAGGTGCAATAACCCCGATTGCATTCACCATTGTTGCCGATGTATACAGCTCGACCGAGCGCCCGAAAATTCAGGGTTATCTGTCCAGCGTGTGGGGCGTTTCTGCGATTATCGGCCCGCTGCTGGGCGCGTTTATCGTCCAACACTTCAACTGGGCACTGGTTTTCTGGGTCAATGTGCCAATTGGGCTATTTTCCATCTTCCTGCTGGCTCGCTACCTGCCGACGATCAATACCGTGCGCCAACATCAGTTGGACTGGATGGGCGCGTTCTATCTGGTTGTGTCCGTTGCTAGCCTGCTGATGGCGCTGCTACAGGCTGAGGTGTTTGGCTACTGGGTAATCCCGCTGCTTGGGATCTCTGCGGTGGGCTGCATTTTGCTGGTCCGGCAGGAAAAGCGCACGGCAGAACCACTGTTCCCGCTAGTGCTCTGGCGCAATCGGGTCATTATCGCCGGTAATCTCGGAGGATTAGTCGTCGGGGCAGCCATGATGGGCGTGAGCGCCTTTTTGCCGACGTTTATTCAGGGTGTGATGGGTAAAACGCCGCTGGAAGCAGGCAGTATATTGGCGATGATGTCGATTGGCTGGCCGCTGGCCAGTACGCTGAGCGGACGCCTAATGCTGTGGACGTCTTACCGCTTTACGGCAATGCTCGGCGGCGTTGTGCTGATTATCGGCAGTCTGACACTGTTAACCGTTCAACCAGACAGCAATCTCATGTGGGCGCGGCTAGCGGCATTTCTGATCGGCTCGGGAATGGGGTTGAGCAGCACCACGTTTCTGGTGTCGATACAAAACTCGGTGGACTACTCCATCCGCGGCATTGCGACGGCTTCCGCTATGTTTACCCGCATGCTGGGTTCCGCGATGGGCACGGCAATCCTTGGCGCCACGCTTAACATCAATCTGCACTGGCGATTACCGGACGTGAGCGATCCACTCCAGACGCTCATGGACCCGGCCAAGCGCATCCTGCTGAGCGTCAATCAGCTCGATACGCTGGCGTCGCAAGTCGCCTCGTCAATTCACGGCGTATTTATCGTTTCCGCACTCATCGCTGCGATCACGCTGCTTTCCGCCAGAATGATCCCTGCAAGCCAACGGCCAGGGCAGGCTGAAACCAGACAGAAATAACGACAAAAGAAAAGGCGCGAAAGCGCCTTTTGAACCTTTACGTTGAACATCCAGAGGAAGAGATTACGGCGTTGTGGTCGGCTGGCCTTCTGCGGGTGCAGATGCATTTCCCGTATTGATGTCGCCCTCGGCATGACGGGTATAAACGATCTTGTGCGAATCATTTTCGCAGTGACCAACCACCAGACCACCGGTTTGATTCACCTGATCGTTCGGGACGATATCCAGCGTAAAACCGGATTCTGGCACGCCATTGGCGATGATTTTCTGGGCAATATCCGCTTTCACACTTTCGCAAGATGCCTGTGCAGCCAACGGAGCAATCAGGAATAACGCGGCACCAAAAATGACGGTTTTTTTCATCTTTTGATCCTTTTCTCTGAAAAAGTCTCTTTGAGTATACCAAACGATGAAGATAACGCGAAAAAGCAGCGGAATCAGGCCATCAATGATGGCCTGAAGACGGTTAAACGCAAGGCCCAGTGGCGCAGCCATACATCATAAACAGTGGGAAAAGGACAACGGCCGGAATCATGAGAGGGGCAAGCAGCACGTCTTTGCCGGAGTTATCGCTGCTGTTGATGACCACGGGAATAGGCTGCGGCAGACGCCCATTTTGGGTCGGGCTGACCAGTGAGCCTTCTTTCTTACTGAATGTGCCGTTTGCGCTAAAGGTGACTTCACCTTTTCCCATTGTCGTGGGAATGTTCGCCGCGAAGAGTTCGCGTAAATCGACTTTCTGCTCTTTGGTCAATCGGCGAGTATCAATCACGTTTTTATACCTCGCGTAGACCTGACCATTACGGAGAGAAAAATCGACCCTCACGCCAAGGATAATGTCTTTGTAATCACGATAAAACGCGTAATAGTCCTGATACTCTTTTTGTGCTCTGGCGTCGGAGAATTTATAAACGTAGGTATCGGACTCAGCAACAATCGTTCCGTTGTTATTGGTGATAGCCGTGATGTTGTCCGTCTCCGGGTACGAGCTTGCGCACGAGCTGACCAGTAGGCACATGATGAGCATGCCCCACAGTTTGAGGTGAAAAGCGCGTGAAAATAATCGTGCTAAATCCATATTCATCCTGATGCACTCCATCTTCTGGATATACCCGTCATACTTCAAGTTGCATGTGCGTTGCCGCGCTACTCGGCACACTGGCGTGTAACTCGCCCGTTGGGGTCGCTGCAAGCAGCGTTCAAATCTACCTCTGGCAGATTTGTCAGTCACCCGAATCACTTACCTGAGTAAGCTCATCGGGATGAAATGAGAGACATCCTGTCTCTCACCGGAGGCCAACCGTTGGCTGGTCAAATTCGTTCCCGACGAATTTGTCCTTCTCTTGCCGCGTTATTCAGCCTTATGGCTTCACCCCTTCGGGGCCAGCGCAAGCGCTGTTCAAAACGCTAACGTTTTGTCCTGAAACTCGAATTATTTAGGTATAAACCCTATGTTGCAACGTTATAGAACGATGATCGTTGAATTGAAAGGGAATGTCATCTTTTGAGAGTAGCGAACGTGCCGTAATACGAAGGGAAAAGGGGAAAACCCACGCCAGAAGGCGTGGGTGAAGCATCAAGGGGTAACCGGGCGACCAGTACGACGATCGAGGCAGCGATCGGTGGTGTTTTCCCAGTAAGCATTGACGTTGTAACTGGCGTTGCATTTTTCACGCCCATCAATGGCTTTTTCCGTTTTATCGAATTCTTTCTCTACGCGGTTATTCACTTTATTACGCAGTGAGCGGGTTGAGTCCCATTGCTCTTTGCTTTGACGCGCCGCTTCTTTCGACAAGGTGCTGTCGCCGGAGTCGACAATGATATGGCGCGTATCTGCCAGTGCGGCAGGCTGCCAGGCAGCGGAAACGATAACCAGAGAAAGCGGGATGAAGGCCCGAATCAAAGAAGAAAAAGAGTAGTGGTTCATGTTTCACCTTGACAGAACAAATGATAAAAACAAACGCCGATGCCGCAGAACGATAAAGCGCACGGCAAGCGATAGACAACAAAAGGCGATCGGCGTTCCCTGTAACCTTCGCGCGTCGTGCAAAACGAAAGGTTGCCTATAACGAGAAGTATACATCCTTCGCGTCAACGGCACTATAACCACGCGGTATCTGGCAAACGCCTGGCGTGTGGCGCTATCGAAAAAGGCATGAAACCCTGTTCATGCCCTTAATTCTTGTGTTTCAGTAATGATTAACCTTCGCGGTGTACGCTTAACCCAGCAAAAGACTGGCTGACCGGCATCATTTCCAGCGTGTTGATGTTGACGTGCGCTGGCAGGGTGACCACCCAGAAAACGGCTTCAGACACATCTTCGGCCGTCAGCGGCGTTGTATTGTCATAGGTTTTACTGACTTTTTCATCATTGCCTTTGAAGCGTACGGCAGAGAACTCAGTTCCTCCGACCAGACCCGGTTCGATATTCGTGACGCGAATTCGGGTGCCAGACAGATCAGCACGTAATCCCAGGCTAAACTGCTGCACGAACGCCTTGCTGGCACCGTAGACGTTACCGCCTGCGTATGGCCAGTTGCCTGCGGTAGAGCCGATGTTAATGACGTGGCCGATATTACGTTCCACCATGGCTGGCAGCAGCGCACGCGTCATGAAGACCAACCCTTTGTTGTTGGTATCGATCATATTTTCCCAATCGTCTACCGACGCTTTATGTGCAGGTTCCAGACCCAGCGCCAATCCGGCGTTGTTTACCAGCACATCAATGGTCCGCCATTCGGCCGGCAGGGTGGCAACGGCGTGTTCAATCGCCTGACGATCGCGTACGTCCAGTTTTAACGTATACAGCGCATCGCCCAGCTCTGCCTTCAGCGCATCCAGACGTTCCTGGCGGCGACCCGTTGCGATCACTTTATGGCCTGCGCTAATAAATTTACGCGTAATTGACTCACCAAACCCAGCCGTTGCACCGGTAACAAAAATAATCATGCTCTTATTTCTCCCTGACCGTTTTCATATTCTGCTTGTGCCTGATATCAATATAAATAATGAAAGGCATGAGATCATTTAGCCGCGCAATTCCCCGCGGGTCAAGCGTTACTCGGGTTTCAATGGTACGGTTCAGGAATAATCACCCCTCAGAAAGAGGGGCGGATGTCTTACCCTTTCGGTGTGACAGGAGCGGTATGACGGAGAATTAAATCCAGTTCTTGCTACGGAATTCGCGCATGGTATCCGCTACCCACTGCATTTCCTGCGGTGTTCCTAACGAGATGCGACACCAGTTATCTGCCGGAGGAAACGCGCGACCGATCAGTACGCCTGCATCTGCCATATGCTTTTGGTAATCCTTGAGCGGCACGACCAACTGGTGGAAAACAAAGTTTCCTTCTGACGGTAAGTAAGGCAGTTTCAGGTCATCCAGTGCCTTCAGCAGGATTTGACGCGACACATCATTACTCTTTTTGCTGTAGGTAATGAACGCCGAGTCGTCCAGAGACGCTAATGCCGCATCCACGCCGCTAAAGTTAATTTTCTCGCCCGCAACATACCGGCCCATTAATGCGATGACGTTAGGATGTGCAACGGCATAGCCAACGCGCATGCCAGCCATGGCATGTATTTTAGAGAACGTTTTGAGCAAAATAATGTTCTCCGCGCCTTGGGTAATCATTGGCGAAATAGAACGAAAACGCGGATCGTTGACGAACTCGGCGTAGGCTTCATCCACGATAAACATCGTATTAGCAGGTTTGCTGGCAATCCACGGTTCAATTAAATCCGCCGGCGTAATCGTGCCCGTGGGGTTATTGGGATTGACCAGATAAACGATGGAAGGGCCGCTATAACCGGCAACCGCGGATTTTAGCCCTTCAATATCGAAGGCCCAGTTATCGAGCATCTTGACTTTCGTCACCTTGATTCCGGCAATTTTGGCGAAATGCTCGCCGTCGCCGTAGGTTAATTCAGGAATAACCAGTTGTGCATCCAGCGACGCGTAGGCTTCAATCGCCGCCCGGATGCCTTCGGACGAACCGGCCGTCAGCAGGATGGAGGGTGCCTCAACCTGATGGTGTGCGGCCAGCTTATTGCCAAGCATTAAAATTTCATTCTTTGCATAGCGATTGGCTTTCACGACGGCATCGCGTGCGGCGGCTTGCGCTTTAGGTGACATACCCAGTGGATTTTCATTGAAATTAATGCGGATCGGGTTATTGGCCGACGGCGCGGTAAATGCTGCGCTCTCAGGCTGTGTCTCGGCAAAAGCGCGAGAACTTAATCCGGTTGTTACTGCTGCCGTCCCCAGCAGGGCGCCAGAAAGTTTTAATAATGCTCTGCGTTTTGGGTTTAACACGTCGCTTTCATTGATTAAAAAATTCATCTAAACACTCTCCTTAGTTGCATAATGGCAGGAGAGTTAAAGCATAAAACGCGCCAGTTTTTCTTATCGATTAATCGCTAATTCCTTGTCAGATAGGAGAAATAATATTTTCTTACGACGCAATTGCCCGCATGGCGGGAGATTTCACCTTTTCTTGACACCCAGTAAAGATAAAAAAATTGATTTATTCATTGAGTTATTAATGCAAAAGATAGGAGTTACTTATGTGAGGGATCCATCATGACGCATGAAATGATGCATCATGATGCGTTTGCCCTATGAGGTCGCGAGGAAGGCGTTATGTTTCCTGATTGTCGGCTTCTACCGCAGCGTACAGCCGTTCAAGGATATCGGGAAAAGCAGACTGCACGCGGTTCCAACTCGGTACAAAGGGTTTATCGCCTAGGCTATCGCTATAGGCATGACCAGAAAAAGTGATCACATCAGAGAAGAGTTCCACCGCGGATTCCTCTTTATGGCGATCAAAACTCAGGCCGTTCATGCAAGCGTCATGTTCGAAAGCATCGATCATATCAAGGGCAGTGCGATAGTAGGTCGCCCGCAGGACGCGGAAAGAGTCTGTAGTGATATTCACGCCGAGGATCGCCAGTTTGCGATACAGCGCTTTGGTGATATCCGCCGCCATGCGCTGCAACCCCGAGTTCGGATCGTCTTCAGACATCGGCTGATGTTTATGGTCGTAGCGATCTGCGATATCCACCTGACAAATACGCCGGGTAGCGGTGCCGCGATGAATTTCTGACAGCACGCCAATTTCCAGTCCCCAATCCCCATACCATCTTGTGGCTGTTTTATGCCGAGAAATGACCGTTGCCGATAAAATGCGTCAATCCTTCACGCCAGCCCTGAGGCCCTGAATCACGTGTGCAATATAGCTTGCCGCGGTACGATTCAGGCAGGCTAACAATTTGATTTTCTTTACCTTTAATTAATATGGCGTAGTCCATTGCGCATAACAGCGATATATCGTTCGGACCATCTCCCAGACCAAGCGTTTTGACGGCGGTATCATATTTCTCGATATACTGTATTTTTATCCAGTTACTCATAAATCCCTTACTCGTTTGGGCGCCCATGACGTGATAGAAGCGCCCCCTTGTGTCAGAGCCAGACCGGCCTCTGCCAGTAACTGGCTGAAACGCGATAGCGCAGTGGGCTCATCCAGCCACACTAGCGGTTCAGATCCTTCACGCTGTTGTGCTCGTTGGGCATCTTGCTCGTTTAACCCTGTAACTTCTGCTATCTCCGCGCTGCTCATATCGCCAAAGCCTTTGAAGCGAAAACCGGACGTGCGCAACTGCGCCAGCTGAGTACGGATGACGGAATATTCCACGCCGCTCCTCTTGCGTGGGTAATCGGGATGCGTTTGCCATGTCGGAGGGAGTACGGCAATGGCGCCGTTTTCCGCAATATAGGGATAATGTTCCAACCCGAGCGCCTGCCGTAAGGGGTCAACTTCGGCCGCCGTTTTACTGGTGGTGATAATCAGTGAATTGCCTCGCTCGCCAGCCGCCTCAGCCACGGCTGCGCGGCATCCCACCGATAAGTCTCATGATCGAGCAACGATCCGTCGAGATCGCTGAAAATAATCAGCTTCGTGTTACGCGTTTGCATGGGTTCTCCATGTTTTATCGTGGATAAACATAAACAAAGTGTCACGATGGGCGATTAACGTTAGTCAGAAAGGGCGTGTGTTTGTCAGTGGGGTGTTGTGCTCGTGGTATTGATTAATGTGATCATAATCACATTTTAATCATAGGCGGCGATCCGTCTCTTCACCAATAGCATAATGATCTCGCTACTTTCCTGTTCGCGGTGAAGACTAGCGGGCGCTGCTTTTATCCTGAAACGTTTTCCGCCAGTCGGTCGGACTTACGCTAAAACGCTGTTTGAATTGCTGACGAAAGGTTACCGCTGACTGAAACCCTACGCTATCCGCAATCGCTTCGATGGGTGGGAAGTCGATTCCAGCAATGCCTGACTATGGTGAAGCCGCTCTGCCGTTAGCCAGTCGCTGACGGTCATCCCCGTGGCTCGGAAGAAGTGCCGGGTAAATGTCCTGCGACTCATCTGCACGCGGCTTGCCAATGCATCTAAAGAGTGGGGCGAACGGAGATGGCTGCGCAGATAATCCAGTAGCTGATTGATTTTGCTATCCCGCGTATTTTCCGGTATCGGATGTTCGATAAACTGGGCCTGGCCACCGTCCCGGTAAGGCGGAATCACCAGACGACGGGCGGCACGGTTAGCAATAGCGCTGCCACAGTGCTGACGCACCAGATAAAGGCAGCAATCAATTGCTGCTACCGTGCCCGCAGAGGTAATCAGATGCTCATCTTCGACATAGAGCGCGTTGGTATCCAACCGCACATGACGAAAGCGGGCGATGAAATCCTGCTCAAACGCCCAGTGTGTCGAAGCGCGGCGACCATCTAACAATCCTGCGTAAGCCAGCACATAAGTCCCCAGGCATAATCCGGCGATTTGTGCTTTTCGGGTTGCGGCTGCACGTAATGCATCCAGAAGCGGTGCAGAAGGTCGCGTCTCTGGATGACTCCAGTAGGGAACCACGATCAAATCGGCGTCTTCTAACGCGCAAAACCCGCGATCAACGTTGATGGAAAAGCCGTGTTCAGAGGCACCATGCCCGGTTTTTCTGCACAGAAAAAGATCTCAAACTGTTTTTTTTCATAGAGCATGTCGCTGAAAACCATGCTCGGTATAGATAAATGAAACGGGCTGAAATTCTCGGAGACAACCACCGCAACGGTTAGCACAGCCATAATCGCCCTCATTAAATCATCAATAGGTTCTGGTTATTACCCGGTTCAAAATTGCACACTTTCACCATCGTTTGGCACATACGCGATAGACTGAAGCTTTTCTTCGTGCAGATAGTCACGCAGTTCGGCACGGCTTAAAAGGCAATGGTTCACCGCTTCCATGTGCGTCGCGACTATTGCCGCGTTGGGCACGAGCTGATGTACGCGTCGTACATCCTCTTTGCCCATGATAATAGAGCCGAAACCGGGAATGACCGCATTGCCGATATTCAGCGCCACCACATCGGGCGTGTAATGCGTTAGTGCATCAATAACA
This sequence comes from Pectobacterium sp. PL152, assembly GCA_021907015.1. Taxonomy (GTDB): domain Bacteria; phylum Pseudomonadota; class Gammaproteobacteria; order Enterobacterales; family Enterobacteriaceae; genus Pectobacterium. Next base: position 4,987,061 of record CP091064.1, read on the forward strand.
TGCTGATTCCAGACAGTATCGCCAGCCAGATAAAACGATTTCTCATGGGCATGTCGCAAGATAATCCCGCAGACGTCACCCAATCGTTCTGCCATTTGTGGATTAGCGTAGGTTTCATCAGAACCGTGCTGGCCAGACGTTTTGATCAGCGTTATGTCGTCATATTCCGTCTGCTCGCCCAGAACATGCACGGAGGTAAACCCTGCGCGCCGAATGAGGTCAGCATCCTGCGTATTTTGGCTGAATATCGGCATCGTTTTCGGGATAGCCTCAATAGCCGCATCATCCCAATGGTCAGGGTGCGTATGCGTTACGATCACCGCATCCACATCCAGAATCGTCGCCATCGGCAGAGGAAGATCGACCAGTGGATTACGCAAATGCGCGTTTGCCGTTCCCGCAAAGCCGGGATAGGTTGCCTTTGGCGCCAACATCGGGTCAATCAGTAACGTTTTTCCACCAAATTCCAGCAGTAATGTCGCATTGCGAATCTGCGTTATTTTCATCTTATTGCTCCCATATCAGGTTTACTGGCGGTGCCGTTATGCACCAAACAGGAGCAGTATAAGAATCTGACCGGTCGCTAACAGTGGCCTGAATGACACACTTCGATGAGTTTAGGCCAATTTGTCTTAAGCAGGTTGTGTATCATCGGGCGAGTTATCCTATTGCCGTTGCCATACACACTGGGTATCTTAACTCACTGGCTCTCTTAACCAACGTGCTGTTGCATCACTGAAAAGGACCACCTATGCCCCATATTGATGTCAAACACTTCCCAAGAAACCTGTCTGAAGAAGAGAAGAAAGTTATTGCTGGAGATCTTGCGGCGGTTCTGAAGAAGCACTTCGGTTCTTCTGACGATTCGCTTTCTGTCGCGTTCAACGAAATTCAGCCCGATCGCTGGAAGGATGAGGTTTACGATCCGATCATCAAACCGCATTTGGATACGTTGGCGAAAAAACCGGGATATTCGTATTAATTCGCCTTGCATCCTGAAGTACTAGTTTGCCTGCTCCGAGGCTTTTTCTAACGTCGTGGAGCGGGTTGACCACCAACCAGCGCTGCTTTTTGTGATGTCATTTATTCATCTATCCCAGAATTTCTATTTATTTCGTAGCCACGACATCAGCGCACCCGCGAAATAATACGGCCAGAAAACCCGATATGATGAAGCATGATGCAGTGCAGGTTCAACCGTTAATCGTGCATTGTGAACGAGGACGTTCGTCATAAAAAGCCGATAACCTGTTATTGTTATCGGCTTTTCACGATGCGGTAGAGCAGGGAATTAGGCAGTCAGCAGCGGCTGAGCAGTGCTTTCAACCAGCGCCAACAGGACTTTGACATCGTCCAGGCTAACGGTTGGGTTCAGCAACGTCAGCTTCAGGCAGGTAACACCGTTAAATTCGGTGACACCCACGTTGGCGCGGCCTGATTCCAGCAATGCATCGCCAATGCGTTGGTTAAGCAATGCGATAGTCGCATCATTCGCTGTCGCCAGCTGTTGCGGACGGAAACGGAACAATACGCTCGCCAGCTGTGGCTGCATCACCAACTCCAGCGAAGCGTGTTCAGCGACATACTGTGCAACCTGCTGTGCCAGTGTGACGCCATGATCGATGATCGCGGCGTACTGCTGTTGGCCTAACGCTTCCAGACCCATCCACAGTTTCAGCGCGTCAAAGCGACGTGTCGTCTGCAGTGATTTCGATACCAGATTAGGAACGCCCTGCGCTTCATCGAACTCAGAGTTCAGGTAAGCCGCCTGATAGCGCATCAGTTCATAGTGACGGGCTTCTTTCAGCAAGAATGCGCCACAGCTGATGGTCTGGAAGAATTGCTTGTGGAAATCCAACGTAATGGAATCCACCAGTTCAATGCCGTCCAGATAATCGCGATACTTCTCAGACAGCAGCAGTGCGCCGCCCCAGGCTGCATCAACGTGTACCCAAATCTGATGCTCTGCCGCCAGTGTCGCAATCGCCCGCAGAGGATCGATCGCACCTGCATCCGTGGTACCTGCTGTCGCGACAATCGCCAGAATCTGCTCACCGTTAGCTTTGGCCTGCGCCACTTTCTCTGCTAAGTCGTTCAGATCCATCCGCGCGAAGCGGTCGGTTTTCACCAGCGTAACGCATTGATAACCCAGTCCCAGTAAAGCCATGTTCTTTTGCACCGAGAAATGGGCATTTTCAGAACAGAACACTTTAATTTTCTTCAGGTTACCAACCAATCCATCCTGCTGAATCGAATGTCCCTGACGGGCAAAGAAGGCATCACGTGCCAGCATCAACCCCATCAGGTTACTCTGGGTGCCGCCGCTGGTAAACACGCCAGCGTCACCAGACTGATAGCCAACCTGAGTACGCAGCCATTCAATCAGCTTCATCTCGATGATGGTCGCTGACGGGCTTTGATCCCAGGAGTCCATGCTCTGGTTCGTGGCATTAATCAAGACTTCAGCCGCCTGGCTGACCACCAGACTCGGGCAGTGCAGGTGGGCGACGCACTGTGGGTGATGCACCGACAGACTGTCTTTCAAAAAGTACTCAATCGCACGCTCGATAGCGGCCTGGTTACCCAGGCCCTGCGGATTAAAATCCAGCGTGATGCGTTCACGCAGTTCGGCAACAGTCTTTCCCTGATACATCTCAGGCTGTTGCAGCCACTGCATAACGGCTTGGCTACTCTGCGTAATCGCTTCCTGATAGGCTTCGATACTCTGCGCAGAAGAGGCCAAAATCGGGTTAACGGCTGTTTCTACTAATTGGGACATCGTGGTCATTCGCTCCACTCAGACTGGCTTCACGCCAGCAGACAGCAGGGCGTTTTCAAATTTATCCAGGAAGATTTCCAATTCAGCATTGCTGATCAGCAGAGAAGGCAGCAGACGCAGAACGCAACCGTTACGGCCACCGCGCTCCAGAATCAGGCCCGTTTCAAAGCATTTTTTCTGCAACAGGGCAGACAACTCGCCGTCAGCCGGGTAGCAACCCATGTGATCCTGCGCTTCGCCAGGTTTAACAATCTCAATCCCGATCATTAATCCCAGACCGCGGATATGACCGATCACCGGATAACGTTTTTGCAGCTCAGCCAGTTTGGCTTTCAGCCATTCACCTTGCTCCGCGACTTTGTTTGCTACCTGATTGTCTTTGAGGTGCTTCAGCGTCGTCAGACCGGTTGCCATTGCCAGTTGGTTACCGCGGAAGGTACCCGTGTGGTGACCTGGAGCCCAGGCATCAAACTGCTTTTTGATACCCAGTACGGCTAATGGCAAACCGCCACCAACGGCTTTGGACATCACGATGATATCTGGCTCAATGCCCGCGTGTTCAAAGGCGAAGAATTTACCAGTACGTGCAAAGCCCGCCTGAACTTCGTCGATGATCAGCAGAATACCGTGTTCCTGCGTCACTTTACGAATGCGCTGCAACCACTCGGCAGGTGCCGGGTTAACGCCGCCTTCGCCCTGAACGGCTTCCAGAATGACTGCCGCTGGTTTGCGTACGCCACTCTCAACGTCGTTGATCAGGTTTTCGAAGTAGTAGGTTAAGGCTTTAACGCCGGCTTCACCGCCAATACCCAGCGGGCAACGGTACTGATGCGGATAAGGCATAAACTGAACTTCAGGCATCATGCCGTCGACGGCTTCTTTCGGTGACAGGTTACCGGTTACGGACAGCGCGCCATGCGTCATGCCGTGGTAGCCGCCGGAGAAGCTGATCACACCAGAACGACCGGTGTATTTTTTTGCCAATTTCAGCGCGGCTTCAACCGCATCGGCGCCAGAAGGGCCTGTAAACTGGAGGCAGTACTCTTTGCCCTGACCAGGCAATAAGGAAAGTAAATATTCGGAGAACTGATCTTTCAACGGCGTTGTCAGATCCAGTGTATGTAACGGCAAGCCGCTAGTAATGACACTTTGGATGCTTTGTAGCACGTCAGGATGGTTATGTCCAAGCGCCAGCGTTCCCGCCCCAGCCAGACAATCAAGATATTGATTATTCTCAACATCAGTAATCCACACGCCTTCAGCTTTCGCAATTGCCAGAGGCAATTTGCGTGGATAACTCCTCACGTTCGATTCAAATTCAGCTTGTCTTGCCAAATAGGTTTCATTGTTTCCGGTTAATGAATTCGCACCTAAGCTGTCAATACGGACTTTATCCGTCATCATATCTCTCCTACAACCGTGTGCTCGCAGGCAACCACAGTTGAATAAATGAATAAAACACGTAACTGCTATAAGAAAAACGCGGCCAATATAGGGTTTTTCAGTCACCGACTCAATGATTTATTTCGTTTCGAAACTTTTATTTTTTTACATAAAAATCAATAAGTTGATTGCATTATTGCGAATTATGATGCCATAGCTATCTTACATGCTTATTAAATAAGCAAAAAAAAATCCTCCTACAGCAGAATTCCTGAACCGAAAAAGTGGCAACAACAGGGGTAAACAGCACGTTTAGCTAGAGCGATCGGGGGAAACCACACGTTTAGGAAAGGGGGGATTTCAGGCGTGAGCCAGCATAAAGGAAAGTGCAGCGGTTTTTCAGCCTCTGCAGTCCGCTAAATTGGATTCCAACGGTTTCTGAGGTAATTAACCGCGTCCTGGGTCTGTGGCTGATTGAGATAGTTTTCTCTGAACAGAATCGTGCCGTTAATTTGTGGCACAGACTCATTCAAATCGAGCTGCTTTTTCAGTTCCGGTACGCCGCCATTTATCGTCCAGTCTGGCTCATTCTTTGAAGGTTCACCCACTTTATACAGGGCAACGCCAATATAGAGGCGTGTGTTTGTGGGTTTCACCACATCCGCCCACCATTTTGCCAATACATCGTAGCGAGCCGCGTCGCGCGCGAACGGCCAGTATAGCTGCGGTGCGATGTAATCCAACAACCCTTGCTGTACCCACAGGCGGGTATCGGCATACGCTTCATCGTAGGCGGCTGCGCCTCGCGTGTCTGAACCTGCCGCATCGTGTGACCGGTTGCGCCATACGCCAGCGGGGCTAACGCCAAATTCAACGTCGGGTTTCAACTGCTTGATGGTGTGGGAAACCTGCTCAATCAACTGCTGAGTATGTGCCGCCGCCAGTCCGCTTTTGAAATAAACCCTTGACCATACTTTTTAAAGCTCTCGCTATCGTTAAGAACGGAGCTGGATGATTCCGCATAGAAGTAATCATCGAATTGCACACCGTCAATAGCGTAGCGCGCAACGACTTCGGCCACGATACTGGTGATCCAGCTTCGTGCTTCCGGGATACCTGGGTCGAGCACAAAGCGATCGCCCGCCGTACGGATCCAGTCTCGATGCAAGACAAATACGCTGGCCGGATTCTGCGACAGCGTGCGGTTTAATTCCGCCACGGTTGCCGATTTGGTATTAACGGAAACACGGTAGGGATTAAACCAGGCATGAACTTTCATACCGCGCTTGTGCGCTTCATCCAGCATGAACTGTAGCGGATCGTAACCAGGATCTTCACCAATATGAGCTGTCAGCATATCTGACCAGGGTAATATTTTAGAAGGCCAGAGTGCGGTACCATCAGGTTTAACCTGGAAAAATACGGTATTGATACCGAGACTTTTCAACTTATCCAGCTTACCTTTCAGTGCGTCCTGCTGTTGAGTAATGCGACGCGCTGGGCTGCTGGCATTGACGGATGCCACCGGCGGCCAGTCAAGACGGGAAACGGTCGCGAGCCATACGCCACGCATCGGCTCCTGCCTCTGCTGGGATTCCACCGGAAGTGGCTGTTGAACAGGAGGAAGCGGGGTGACAAGTGAGCTCGGTGGTTTAGATGCGCAGCCGACAAGTAGAAGCGCAGCAGCAATCAGTACGACTGGCTTTTTCACGCTGGTTAGCTCTTATTTCTGCGGCTATTAGCCCATGGGTCAACGGCGCCATCATCTGGTTTTACGGAAAAGGTACCATCCAGAGAATCAAGGTACAGCGCTTCAACTTCAGCACGAGCCCAGGGCGTCCGACGCAAAAACTTTAAACTGGATTTGACGCTGGGATCGTTTTTAAAGCAATTGATGTTGATCAGTTTGCCCAGTTGAACCCAGCCAAAACGGGCAACCAGCGCATTGACTTGCATTTCAAGCGTGACACCATGCAAAGGATCTTTAGAAATATGAGCAGTCATGTGGAGTCCGGTAATTTCAGGTTGTGTATTCAGGGTTGGGCATGTAGCAGGGGAAGGTTACAAGAAAGCGGGGCGGCCAGCAATGATTCAAGCCGCGACACCATCACGATGGGAATGAACCAGCGCACTGTTTTAATGGGGTTCGCTAATGCAACGACGAACCTATGAATCGTTCATATACAACTGGAGCCAAAAGCAACCTACAAGAGGCTACCGTTTTTGTTGGCCGTGGGGTCTTTTATCCGGCCAGCTAAGAGACTCGACCGGATAAAAGATAGCCGTTATATCAATCAGGTTCGAGGGGAGTATTGGTGTATCTCGCCAAGACCTGCAGTGAAGTAATCGTTAACAGACGGGCTAGAAGAGGTGACCGCTGTTATGACTGGCGAATTATATAAGTCGAGATATGGGTTAGCCGGGCTGGAGGAACTACCACTAAAGGTAATACCGCCAGGATTGTTTGTGTCCTCAGGGTTAATATAGCCTGCAGGGCCGATATCGGTCGTGCGATAGGCTAGTTGGCTATGGCTGAAATAGGCGACTCCATTAGACTCGGAGCGGGTTTGGGCAGATAAGGTATAAACCCCAGTGATGACTTGTTTGGCGGTACCATTGCCAGGCTTGCCATCTGTAGTTATGACGGGTTTACCGCTGGCATTGTATTGATCAATATATAGTCGCAACCATCTGCGTTAAAAATAGCACCACTACTCCCGCCAGCGATGCCGTAATCCAGGAGCTGCATGCCACCCGAGGGAACCAACTGAATATCAAGAGGACTGTTGCCGACCATTTCAACGGTACGACGAAGCCGTTGCAGTCGATGGTCGAGGCAGATCTCTACTCCCAGCTCGACATTTTGATCATAAGAGACAATCGGCATACGGGCCCCAGGTTTGCGGTATATACCGGTACCTGTCCCTTGATTGTCACCATTGAGTATGCTGACAGGGGGTAATTGGCCAGCCATTCTGTGATCTGCCCACCAGTATCAATCATACCGTTCTGGAGTACGCCTAAAGTCAGGTCAACAGTAGATTCGGCCTGTTTCTCAACAATATTAGATAAAATTTTTCCACCGGAACCACCATTATAAACAAGGATCCCAGCGCGATTGCGAACGATGCAGAGCGGATCCTGTCGATATGCATTTACCAGCGCATTTAACTCATCATAGCTAGTGTTGGATTGGGATTTTGTCTCTGTCTCTGCCTCAAATGGTTTAAGGCGCATCAGCCCTATGTGCGCTGTTGGTACGGGGAGGGCATTTTTTGCAGCGGGCTATTATAGGCCGCGTTTAGCGCAGCGAGCCGCTTTTGGACTTCTGGCCCATTCAAGAATTGTTCAATATCGATAATATTGGTGGTCAATACACTACCAGTGCAGATCACCCAGTCTCGGCCTGCTTCTGAGGAGGCTGCAAGCGTGTTTTTAACACGTGTGCTAAGTTGGTTCATTAAGTAGTCAAAAGCGGAATTGCCGTTGATCAACAGGCCAGGATATGGGCCGTGGACACTGTGGAAATAGAACTCTGGCACAACAAAGTAACGAACCCAGTTGTTACAATGAGCAGCGCCAGCAATGGCAACATTTAGAGCATTGATGAACATATCAATGCGAAAATCAATGTCACTTTGCATGTCCTGAGCAGTGGTAATCGCTTGGCCGGGCCATTCGGCGGCAACCAATTTCCAATCGTAACTGGGTTACGATAAGCCGTGTACAGAGACCATGCGAAAAAGTTATTTTGGTAATGTTAGTTCTGTCTGCCATGTTTGGATTCCTTCAGAAATAATAAATTTATTCCTCAAGCGGCCGTCTAATAGAGCTAGCTTCGCCCAGGTTATTTAGATTCCGATGTTCAGTTGCAAAGAAATAGCGATCGGAAGCTCCTTTTTACATCCACTACCTTTATAATCAATGTATTATGATTGATGCTTATTTATGTATTAATTGTGGACTGCTGCGTGTGATGACTTATGTAATCAAAGCCTATTCAACATATACATTCGGGGTGAATTTTTCCAAGCTATTTTTATTTTGAAAAATTAACTTAGCATTATAATTATTTTTATGACAATCATGATTGCCCTAGATGAGACTCAGAAAGGATAGGGAGGCAATGTACAGGAATAACAACCTGATGAGCATGAAGAATAACAAAACAACACTTTTAAATTAATTATGATAATTAATATCAGGCTAATATATTTATTTTTCCTTTTCCTTTTCCTTTAATAAGGAAAGGAGCGCCCGCATAGCAAGCCAGAGGGACTACAGGTCATTCCATCAACGGCTCGGGAGTGTCTAGGATTACCCGTAGCGATTCAACGTGGACGTTATTATAATGACAAGATTTCGCATATCACACTGCTTAAACTGGCATTAAATGAATGAAAACCGATCTATTTATTTCGTACGCGTGGACATCAAGTGTCCATCGAGAATGGGTTCGCTTATTTGCAAGCCAACTCCATCTAATTGGTTACGTCGTTAAAATCGATGAAGCCGTTGACTATGGATCAGCTTAAACGGCTTCATGCAAGAGGTTACCGAAACCGCCTCCGAAAACCGGGGCTGTTCACAGTTCTATTTCAACGTGCTCATCCACAGGGACAGCACAGCAGATCAGCACCTCGCCTTTGGCCGGAGTGAGCACCGGCTGGCGTGAGTAGTGCACACGTCCGGAAATCAGCCGGGTAGCGCACGAACCACATTTGCCCGAGCGGCAGTTGTAGCTGGGTCTCAGGCCAGCGGCTTCTGCGGCGTCCAAAAGCGTACCGCTCTGCTTCGTCCATTCGGTTTGGACTTCCGAGCGGGCAAAAGTGATCTGTGCACACGCAGGAAGTCTTGCCGCTGGGAACATCTCCTCGGGTTCATCGAGCGCGTCGGCGCCGAAGAACTCGTAGTGGATATGTGAACGGTCTACGCCAATTTCGCGTAACCCCGAATAAAGCGCTCGCATGAAACTTTCAGGCCCACACAAATAAAACTGGTAACCGCCAAACGGCAGCAGCCTGGCCAGAGCGCCCATACTGAACCGCGCCTCAGTGTCGTGTGTATCCCCCAGATTGTCATCCGGGCCGGGAGCACTATATGCAGTGAAGAGATGTAGCCAGTCGTATCTGTGAGCCATAACTTTGAGCTCGCGACGGAACGCATGGCTGGCACTGTTCTGCGTCGCATGGACGAAGTAAACCGTGCGTTGAGGTGCCCTTTTTAAGGGCAGTTATCTGCGCGTCAAGCATGGCCATCATGGGTGTTATACCCACGCCACCGGAAAGCATGACGATGGGCTGGGTGCCATCATCCAGAACGAAATTGCCTGCGGGTGACCCTACCCCGATGATATCTCCATTTTCACAATGGTCGTGCAGCAGCCGGGACATCAACCCGAAATCTTCTCGCTTGACCGAGATGCGATAGTTCTGCCCGTTTGGCCCTTGCGAAAGTGTGTAACTACGCTGAATGACTTCGTCATTTCTCTGAAGTCGTATCGGCAGGAACTGTCCCGCTAAATGCTTTTCAACTGGACCACCGTCAGCGGGTACAAGATAGAAAGAGGTGATGTTATCGCTCTCTTTAAGCTTCGAAGCGATCTGAAAACGCCTGTAGCCACCCGTTTTGAGTACGGCCAGACGCGCCTCATTCCAGGTTCCAGTGGCACCAAGCCCGGGCCATTGCTCGGATATCGTCCCGATAACCGGCAGCGCGGCACTGGCATGCCAGATCTCTTCTGGCACCACGTCCACGATACGCTCGGCACCTTCGAACGACTTAATGCGCTCGGGGTTCCAGTCGATGGAACCGCGTCCCGTAAGCACTATTGCCTCACCCGTTTCGAAATCCGGAACGAACAGACCGACCCGTCCGTCGCTCTCAATGTTACCTAATGTATTGAAAAAGCGATTGCCGGAAAAATCGGGAAAGGAGAGCGTGCCGTCTCCGTTGATACCGAGAAATCCCGGACGCCCCCTCGGTGCGATGCATCGACTCCGGCGCTTCCACCATCCAGTGGCCCAGCCACACGGGAGGCAATAAAAACGTGTCAGCGGCCTCAATAATCCGACGAACCTCCGGATCAGTTATGCTGCCGCGCCGGCGGCTCACAGCTAACGGCTCGTCCTGATCAGGGGCAGATGTCGAGTCTGAATGTATTGCGGACAGTTTCCAAAGCTCTGGTCGACCAGAATGGTCATTTTACCAGCCGAAGCATGTTGTATCCGGCCATTCAGTCGATTGCGACGTCTGCTGGCCAGATCAATCCCGAGCACGCCAATACTGGCACCGGGTGATCGATCCAGGCCGAGCTCACACGAAAGAACCGGGTCTCGATGCACCTTTAGTGTATCCGGAGCGGGGGAAACCAGGAAACCTCGCGGCCCGAAAGCCGGAACGCACCATGGCCGGCCAGCTGAATCGAGCAGCCCCAGAAACAGCATTTGAAGATTTTCAAAGAAGTCACGATGTTGCCGAGGCATCTCGGAGCGCACAAAGCCTTCCGACTGTTTAAGCCACTCACCTGAAACTTCGGCACGCGCCTGCACTGCACGCTCACCGTCATGAAAGACACTGCGTGTCTGCTGCATGGAGCCCCCTCCTGAGATCATTTACCGCTGCTGGAAGACCAGAACTCGTTATGATGAAGCGAAATATTCCGGAAAGTAAGTAGCTCAGCCTTTGCATCTGAGCAAAATAACTAACGGGGCGGCGACCACCTGCTTATGGCGGTAATGCACCTGTGTGGCAGGTGTGTTATCTGCTGTTGAACACTCTGAATGTGAAGACGTCACAGCACCTGTAACCGCCAAAGCGTTAAATTGAAGGTTACACGTTATTATGGTAACCTGTCAAAATGATTTTATGGGTTACGGTTATGTATGGAATTTAAACATCTATCATCTCAGCCCCTCTTTCTGGCCGATAACCTCGCGCTGGATTTCATCAACAGTGAATACGGGACCGGTGATGAGCGTCATGATTGTTTTGAAGACGATCTCTGCGTCCTGGAGTGGTTGGAAACGGTGGGTCTTTACCGAAAGGCACGAAGGCCCCTCCCGGGTTACTGACTGAAGCCCGCCAATTCCGTGAGGCCGCAAGGGCAGTGGTGTATGCTGCTATGGCGTCCGTTGCAGCTGACCTGACTGTAGTTAACAGAATTCTCAGGGACGGAAAGCCCGAAACGAGGCTGCAATGGGATGACGGGACACAGCGATACCGTGTTGATGTTCTTTCAGGCACGCACGGCCCCGCCTGCCTTCTCTGGCCTGTCGCCGACGCGTTGGTGAAACTGATTACTGACGACAAATTTGAATATGTGCGTCAGTGCGAAGCCCATAACTGTATTCTGCTTTTTCACGATTTGAGTAAATCGCATCGCCGTCGGTGGTGCAGCATGGCGACCTGCGGTAATCGTATGAAAGTCGCGGCGTTCCGGAACAGGAAGAATTCGTAACAACGCCAGTTCCCTCCACAGGGTTGCAACTCCGTGCAGCCCGCCACGTTTGCTTCAGTAGGAAAGGGCAGACGGCGTCCGGATCCAGGTGCCACTTAAGCTCACCCGGTTTTCAACCAGACAGACCGCATGATTTTACAGATTTTTTTGACCAGCCCTCTCGAATGCAGCCTCCATTCTTCACACTGAGAACGTACGGAACGCCCCGCCGGACATCGGGTTTTCGTTCCTGCACGCTACAGCGTTATACAATTTTTTTGCCTGGACAGCATTTTGTTATTGATTCTTAACAATTTTATAAATGCATCCTGACGGTACGCAAAAAGATTATCGACTAACACTTGACGGAGGTAGAACGATCGTTCTACCATTATTTCATGAACAGAAATACGACGAACACGCGGGATAAAATTCTCGCAACCGCAGAAGAACTCATCTACCAGAACGGTATTCATGCGACCGGCATGGACCTCCTGGTGAAAACTTCAGGCGTGGCACGGAAAAGTATTTATCACCATTTCGCGAACAAGGACGAGGTTGCCGCTGCGGCGCTGAATGCGCGTGATGTGCGTTGGATGGAATGGTTCAGGACCGAATGTGACAAAGCGGATACGCCGCGGGATCGCATCCTGAATATGTTCACCGTGCTTAAAGGCTGGTTCGAGTCGGAGGGATATCGCGGATGCGCGTTTATCAACACGGCAGGCGAAGTAGGGGATCCTTCTGATCCGGTTCGTCAGATAGCCAGCGTGCACAAACAGAAGCTACTGGACTACGTGTTTGAGCTTACCGGCCAGCTGAATACCGCGCAGGCGTTACCTCTGGCCCGGCAGCTACTGATACTGATTGAAGGCGCCATCACTATGTCGCGCGTCATGGGTGATTACAGCGCCGCCGATGATGCAAGAGATGTCGCTCAGCTGTTACTGAAACCGCTCCCATAGCAGGGACTGAGTTCCAAAGATGAAACACTAACTGAAGTATCCAATTATCCTGGAGGCACCACCATGTCCGATTCACAAATCCGTCCGCCACTGCCGCCGTTCACCCGCGAGTCAGCACTTGAGAAGGTAAGACTTGCCGAAGATGGCTGGAACACCCGCGATGCCGATAAAGTGTCGCTCGCTTACTCTCTGACACCAAATGGCGCAACCGCGCAGAGTTTGCAAATAATCGCGAAGAGGCCCGGGGTTTCCTCGAGCGCAAGTGGAAAAAGAGCTGGAGTACCGTCTTATCAAGGAACTGTGGGCCTTTGACGGTGACCGCATTGCTGTTCGGTACGCCTACGAGTGGCGCGATGACTCCGGTAACTGGTTCCGTTCTTACGGGAACGAAAACTGGGAATTTGGTGAAGACGGGCTGATGCATCACCGCTACGCATGTATCAATGACATGCCGATCAAAGAAAGTGAGCGCAAGTTCCACTGGCCTCTGGGACGCCGTCCTGACGATCATCCAAGCCTGTCTGATCTGGGTCTGTAATTCATTGAGTTACCCCGCGTAACGCCTACGACTACTGTCCTGGTCGGGGCTTCGCCCAGCCGGTTGATGAAAAAGCAAGCTGGTTGGGGCGGGGAGCTCTTAAGTTTTCTCAGTGCATGGTTTTCAGGATCAAGTACGCGCGGTGTACTTTATTCATTTAAATCGTTCACTATTTAATAATAAGCGATATTAATGAGGTCGTATTATGAATATTAAATCTATGTTTCTGACGGCCGCAATGGCGGCCGTCTCAGCCAACAGCTTTGCCGATGCTTCTCAGCCAGAGCGTCACGTGCAGGAATTTCTCGATGCTCTGAACGGCGCCGGGGTAAGCCTATAGAACAGTTGTCTCCACAGGACGCACGTCAGGTGCTGATCAATGCTCAGAAGGGGGCGAAACTGCCTGCTGCCGACGTCACTGAAAGAACGATCAACGTTGATGGCGGCTCCATCAAACTTCACATTGTGAAGCCTCATAACGCACAGGGAACCCTACCAGTCTTCATGTTCTTCCATGGCGGTGGCTGGATACTGGGCGACTTTGCAACACATGAACGTCTCGTCCGTGATCTGGTCAGTGAGTCCGGTGCAGCGGCCGTCTTTGTCGACTATGCACCATCGCCGGAAGCACATTTCCCCGTTGCGATTAATCAGGCCTATGCAGCAACCCGCTGGGTTGCCGAGCACGGTAGCGAAATTGGCGTTGATGGCAGTCGTCTGGCGCTGGTAGGTAACAGCGTCGGCGGTAACATGGTTGCCGCCGTAGCGCTCCAGGCTAAGCAACATAAAGCGCCGGCCATCCGCTGAGGTCATGCTCTGGCCCGTGACTGACGCGAACTTCAATACTGGTTCTTATAACCAGTATGAGAACGGGTACTTCCTGTCGCGTAATATGATGAAGTGGTTCTGGGATGCATACACCACTAAAGAAGGCGATCGTAATAACATCCTGGCATCGCCGCTGCGCGCAACGCCTGAACAATTGAAGGGACTGCCGCCCACTCTGATTCAGACAGCTGAACTTGACGTACTGCGCGACGAAGGCGAGGCTTTTGGCCGCAAGCTTGACGTCGCTGGCGTCAACGTGACGGTTACCCGCTACAACGGGTTAATTCATGATTACGGTCTGCTGAACGCGCTGAGCGACGTGCCTGCCGTGCGGACCGCGCTTGGTCAGGCCGCCTATGAACTGAAAGTACACCTGAAATAGCTGCCAGTTAGCCGGTCGGTTTCATCGGCCGGTCGTTTTTGCCCTCTGTCCATTGTCCGGGTTAGCGCGGAAATTTTTTGGAACCGGACTGTTAAGCATTTTCATACTTCCCCCGTTAAGCGTGCGACCTGTTACTTATCGGGGCTTTTTCGACTCAGTAATAACGATAAGAGGCGGAACACACCGCGACTGAAAACGCAGGCAGCTCGGTTCTTCAATCACCGAGCTGAATTCAGAGAGGATCAGAAAGGCTTGGTCGGCAGGTACTTGCCGTCCAGAGTGATTACCGCACGATGGCCACCATCCGGATCATCAACTTTTTTGATGTCCAGTTTGAAGTTAATGGCGCTGATGATGCCGTCGCCGAATTTCTCGTGAACCAGAGCCTTAAGGGTAGGCCCGTAAACTGACATCATCTCGTAGAAACGGTAGATTGTCGGATCGGTCGGGATGCCATCGGTAAAGCTGCCGCGGACGGGTACTGACTGCAACAGTTTAACTTCATCAGCATTCAGGTCGAGCTTCTTGCCGACAACTACTGCTGCGTCGGCTGGCAACGGATGCTGACCAAGCAGGGCTGCGGTAACGAAGGCTTCCGACAAACCTGTGCCGTCAACGATTTCAGCGAAGGATAGTTCCTTGTGGGCCTTAGCCAGAATGATGGTTTCGGTGAGTGCCTGACGCGCGGCCTGAGTGATTTGAGTCTGGATCATGGTCTTTTCTCTGTGTAAGTAAGGGGTCAGGCAACATGCCTGGCTTGTGAGGAAATGGCGTTAACTTCTGGATTTTCAGCAAGGGACACGAAAGCGCCGGTTGTGCCGTCAAAAGCATCAATGCGACCGCTCTCAATGTCATAGATCCAACCGTGCAGAGTTACCCGGCCTTCTTCAAGCGCCAGGCGAACGGATGGGTGAGTCTGGATATTAGCCAACTGAGCGATGACGTTTTCGCGTACCATAGCCGCGATTTTGGCTGATTGGTCGGTGTGCTGTCGGGCCTCATTCACCACGCGGGCAGAATCGGCATAGCGCAACCAGCTCGATACGGCTGGCATATGGTCGAGGCATTTGCAGGTGGCAACAGCAGTCATGGCGCCACAGTCAGAGTGGCCACAGATCACGATGTCATTCACCTGAAGCGCGGCAACCGCATATTCAACCGAGGCTGAAACGCCGCCCGGTTCCGGGCCATAAGACGGCACAATGTTACCGGCGTTGCGGATCACAAATAAATCGCCAGGTTCGCGCTGGGTAACCAGTTCAGGCACCAGGCGGCTGTCAGAACAGGAAATAAACAAGGCTCTTGGGCTCTGCTGGTTAGCCAGACTCTTGAACAGCTTGACCCGCTCGGGGAACGCATTTTCCTGGAACTTCAGAAAACCTTCGATAATTTCTTTCATGGTTGCAGTCTCAGTGTCGGTTGTGTATGACAAAGAGTAGGCAGCCTCTGGTATAAGGTAAAAGTCTAAATTATTATTGGTTAATTCAGATAATCTTATGGATGAATGATGCTTGCCCGACATATACGGTATTTTCAGGCGGTTGCTGAACATCTCAGCTTCACCAAAGCAGCAGCGGCGCTGCACGTCTCTCAGCCGGCTCTCTCGCAACTGGTAAAGCAGTTGGAGGAAGAGCTTGACACCCAGTTGTTCGATCGGTCTGGACGTACAACACGATTGACTGATACCGGGCACGCTTACCTTCAGTATGTGCGCCGCGCTTCTCATGAGTTACGGGAAGCCACGCGCGCAATCCATGATGTGGACGATCTCAGCCGTGGTTCGCTTCGCGTGGCCGTGACGCCTACCTTCACAACGTATCTTGTCGGGCCGCTGGTTGAGGCATTCCATCTTCGCTATCCAGATATCACCCTCGACGTGCGGGAAATTTCACAGGAGAGCATTGAAGACCGGCTTCAGGAAGGAGAGCTGGATCTGGGGATAGCTTTCGGCGAAGTAAATTGCCCAGACATAGACGTCATACCGTTGCTGGAGGAGATACTTGCCTTGGTAGTCAACGCTGGGCATCCACTGGCGAAGGAAAAATCTGCCGGACTGCAGGCTCTGAACACGGAGTCCCTTGTATTACTCAGCAAAGAGTTCGCGACCCGCGGACAGATTGACAGCTACTGCCGTAAACACGGCATTCATCCAAAGGTAATGATGGAGACTAACGCCCTCGGGGCGGTAATAGAAATTGTTCGCAGGACATCGTTATCCACGCTGTTGCCCGCCAGAACCGCCCTGGCCCAAGAAAATCTGGTGGCGATCGCGCTCGAACCCGAACGCCTGACGCGCACCGCGGTTCTCATGCGACGAAGAGATGCTTATCAGAGTTTTGCGGCTCGGGCATTTACTGCGCTAGCTTTAGAGGTAGCCACTCAGTTGAATGTTTAACCGCCATTAAAATACCCAAAAAGGGAAGGGGGTTAGTGGGTTATGTTTTTGGGGAGATGAGGAACTATTATACCGTACAGGCTGATCACCATAGTCCCCTTGGCTTGTTGTGGCTGCGTTGCGAAGATTTCCTCGGTGTCAGTGTTCTATATACAGATACAGTAAAAAATCAGGCATTTCCCCGATAGCAATGTCTGGATTATGGCCAGATGAAGAGAAGCTGTAGCAAAACGTAACGCGATGCTTTTGCTGCCAGAATTCGTAGAAGAATTTAACAGCTTGTAGCGAAGCATTCTGTGTGAACGATGAGCAAGATGATCGATGTGATACCTGAGTGGATACAACAATGGCAAACAGGTTGCCATGTTCAGCAGGATCCATTGCCGTGTACCTAACGCAAGAAACGAGAGGGAAGTCAGAAATTACTAACGTATTGATTTATCGCAACGTCGATGTGACTTATGAACTTATTTACCATTACAGGTTATTTAACATAATATACATTATACGAACCAATAGAGGTTCACGCGGGAACTGGTCGTTACGCTGAGCAAATTCCCCTCATCCGTAAAACGCTTTTCTGGCATGCATCTCTATCATCGATCGTTAGTCGTTGCTTCAGAGCTTGTTGTTGGTTCCACCACTGATAGCTTGAAGTTATCGGCCTGAATCCGTTGTTCAACCGTTTCAGAAATCAGAGCATCGATAACCTGCTGTTTGTCGTACCGCATTCCAGAACGACCAATTTCAAAAAAGTCGCAGTGCAGCAGCTTATCAATGACGGTTTTCTGGTAGCGCGTTACCTGGCAATGAAGTTGTCTTTCATAATGCACAATCAGAGATTGTAATTTTTGTGTCTCTGAAATCATTAGTTCCGCGCTTGTGAATTATTTACTACGGAAAGAAAACCAGGCTGTTTTGATAAGCTCCTGTTCTACCTCAAAGACGGCAATACTCTCTATAGGCTCAGCTGAAAGCCCATGTATCAATTCATGGTCAAATACCTTATTGCCTAACACGGTACGAGATACCAATTCCGCTCTCAGTGCCGGATTGTTGAACCGGTTATTCACGTAAAACTCTCTCAGCGCCTCTTTTCCTGCCATCGAGGGCGTTTCTGCCGGCATACGGTACGCTTTGAAATCCGGTGCAAAGCATGATACGAATGCCTCTATATCATGCTCATTGTAGGCCTTAAACTGTGCCGCTATGACCAATTCTGGTGACATTAATCTCTCCCTCATACGTTTATGTGAATCGTTCTCAGTCAGGTAACAATTCCGCCCCTGAGTTGAAATTTTGGAGTAAAATGCCACGTGTTACCAATTATTTATAATTCACCACAGGGACTGGATATGAAGTTAATTTCAACCGAACGAACAGATATCTATCTTCTCAATGAAGAATTTGTGGAAAACTTACAAGTCTTTCTGGTCGAAAATCGAGATAATTTCGCTCCTTTTGAGCCATTGCGTCATGACGACTATTTTACCGTCCCTAGCATATCTAAACGAATTAAAGATTCACTCTGTGAGTTTGAAGAAAGAAAAATCTGCTTTTAGTTTTCACCATAAAAGGTGAAAAGAAAATAATAGGCAGCATAAACTTTACAAATTTTGTATATGGTGTTTTTCAGGCTTGTTATCTGGGGTTTTCAATCGATCAGGCTTATCAGGGAAAAGGTCTGATGCGCGAAGCGCTCAAAATTGCAATTGATTATGTCCATGAAACTTATGGACTGCATCGAATCATGGCGAATCATCTCCCAACAAACCTCCGTAGCAGTAAGACTTTGGAAAGTCTTGGATTCATAAAAGAAGGATATGCCGCTTCGTATCTTAAAATTAATGGTATTTGGCAGGATCACATACTTAATTCATTGATTCTTGAAGAAAAATAAGCATTACTTATATTTCACTGAAAAAGATGCCGGACGGCTGCCATCCGCACACTTTGGCTCAACGCCTCCAGCGATTCAGAACGGATATTCCAACGGTGCCAATACAGGCGGATATCAATCGGGTTCCCGGCCTGAAACGGTACTAATTCGCCTTTTCCGTATGCGATGATGCCATATGTTCGGGATCATCCCCACCCTAGCCCTCTGAAAATGGCGCCGACAAAGGCTGCCGTTGAAGGAACAAACTGCTGTGGCGGCTCAATCGTGGCTGGAACCCACGATTCTATAAATAAGGATTGTAATCTGTCCTTATTGTTAAATATCAGGATCGGCGCGTTCTGTAGACTGTCCGCGTTGATGCCGTCAGCAAAGTACATGTCGTGAAATGTCTGTGAGCAATAGGCGCGATAGCGCATCGTTCCTAAGTATTCCACGCCGCAGCCTTGAATCGGTTCCGGGCTGGCGCTGACCGCCGCCATTACCCGGCCTTCGCGCAGCAAGGTTGCCGAATGCTCCTGATCCTCGACAAGAATATCGAGTAAAATACCAGACTGGTGACAGGCATCTTCCATCGCATCCAAAAACCATCCATCTATTGAATCCGCATTCACCGCCACTGAAATACGCTGTCTGGCTGGCATTTCAAGCGTGCTAAAAGCTCGCTCTCCAACATATCTATCTGTTCTGCGTGTCGAAGTAGCGTTTGCCCTGTTGGCGTCGCGCGGCAGGGATTGCCCCTACAATCAGCACCTGACCCAACTGATCTTCCAACTGCTTGATTCGCTGACTGATAGCAGACGGCGTGACGTGAAGCTTACGCGCCGCAATGTCAAAACTGCCGCTGCGGACAATCTCCATGAACGCTCTCAGACAGGGGTAATTCAGGTGCATGGTTATTTTTTCTTAACAAGATCAGGATAATTTAATCTGCCTTAATTAAAGGCTCGATACAACTTTCTCAGAGCAGTGAATGCCATATGCGATGATATTGAAGAGAACTCAGGGGGAATGTGAGCAAAAATCACGGAAAGAATAAAGATGTCACCCGGCAACCGTTAGGCAACCGGGTGACAGTGTCACTATTTACTTTAACAGCGCACGAGGTGACACGTGCTGCTGTTCCAAACGAAAATGCTCTATCGCCTGCGCTAACGACATGGACTGATCTTCCAGTGAGCTGGCTGCGGCAGACATCTGCTGTACCAGCGCGGAGTTTTGCTGCGTAACACCATCCATTTCATTGACGGCAATCGTGACCTGACTAATGCCTTTCGCCTGCTCATCAGATGCCGTGACAATCTCACCGATGATGCTTTGTACCGAGCTGACGGCGTGTGTCATATCCTGCATGGTTTTACCCGCATCGTTCACCAGCTTAACGCCGCTTTCAACACGCTGGCTGGACTCCTCGATCAGAGCGGCAATCTCTTTCACCGCGCTGGCGCTACGCTGTGCCAGACTGCGTACTTCTGACGCCACAACAGCGAAACCTCTTCCCTGCTCGCCCGCTCGTGCCGCTTCTACCGCTGCGTTAAGCGCCAGAATGTTGGTCTGAAAAGCGATGCTGTTAATCATGGTGGTAATATCGCCAATCTTCTTCGCACTTTCATCAATCTGCGCCATTGTCTGAACCACCTGACCGACCAGCGATTCGCCACGCTGGGCTATCTTCGTGGCGTTCTCTGTGAGCGTCGTGGCCTGATGGGCGTTGTTGGCGTTGTGTTTCACCGTTGCGGTAATCTCTTCCATGCTTGCTGCGGTTTGCTCCAGCGCAGCGGCCTGCTGCTCGGTACGCGATGCAAGGTTGAGGTTGCCGCTGGCAATTTCTGCCGCGCCCTGTCGCACAGAATCGCTGGCTTCTTTGATCTGACCGACCACCTGACGCAGCTGTGATTGCATCGTATTCAGTGCGAAGAACAGGCTATTGCGATCGTTAGGCTTCACATCAATCACATTACTCAGACGCCCTTCCGCAACGGCCAGCGCGATGGTGGCGGCTTCACGTGGTTCACCACCCAGCGGTTTCAGCACTTTACGGCTGAATACCCAACCCAGCAGCGCACTCACCAACAGGATACTGATTACCATCATAATGACCGCATTCATTAACTGGCGTTCAGAAGCCGCCATTACCTGGCTCACTGGGGCTACAACCCCAGATACCATTTCTCCGTGCTGTTGCCGATGGTCACGGGCTGCCAGGTCACCAGCGCTTGCTCGCCCAGAATCGCATCGTCGTGTTGTACTACTGAGGAGGTGAAGTTATCTGTCGGCCCTTGCCAGGCTTTACTGGTCTGGGACTTATCAGGATAAGAGATGACTTTGCTCGCACTGGATAGCAGCATCGCGTAGCCGCCGCCTTCCCAAGGCTTAATCTGGTTCACTTTTTGCTGCAATGACGCAAGCGAAATATCTGAAGTGACGACGCCCCACAGTTTCCCCTGGCTGACAATCGGTGCGGCGACTGACGTCAGTAGCGTGGGAACGCCGTTGTAAGCATAGGTATAGGGTTCGATCAGCATGTCTTTCTGGCTTTTTGCGGCAGCAGGTAGTAATCGCCTTGGCCGGGAGTCAGGAAGGACTGCAGAGGATGCATCTTGTAATTGCCA
This sequence comes from Pectobacterium sp. PL152, assembly GCA_021907015.1. Taxonomy (GTDB): domain Bacteria; phylum Pseudomonadota; class Gammaproteobacteria; order Enterobacterales; family Enterobacteriaceae; genus Pectobacterium. The sequence continues at coordinate 5,008,278 of CP091064.1, forward strand.
GCCTGATCGCGATCGACAAACCAGGCATAGCGGCCTTTAGGCGCCTGACCCGGTTGATCGGCAAACTCGGCATCCCGCCCATCAAACGCGTTTTCTTCAAAGATAACCGAAATCGAGAGATATTCCGGGTTATCCCGTAGCGCAGACTCCATTATTTTATCGACGACAGCACGGTCTTTAACACCTGCGGCAGGCAAGGCAACCAGCCCTTGTCCAAGGTTATGTGCTACATCACGGGCGTAGTTGAGTTCCTGTTGAATTCTTAGTGCTTCGCTTTGGGCGATCTGCTGTAAATAACGTTCTGCCAGAGACTTTTGTTCACGACTAGACTGCCAGCTGAGCACCCCGATGGTGACAGCGAAACCGAGTGCGATGGTTAATGCGCCAGTTAACAGTACTTGAGCGCGGGTACTCATTGTCTTTTTGTATTAATTGTGTGGCCATTATGGCTCTCCTGATGTGGACCTTAGTAGACATCAACCTTCCTTTGCAGTGAGCTCCCTGTTATGTCTATCGGCGCTTTTTTTTGAACTTTAGCGATGCAGATAAGCTCAGGATAAGGGACGGAGAGCCGTGATAACCGTTTACGACATTTCTACTTTTGCCTGCCTGAATTCAGTATCTTATTCATATTAAAACCGGTAGTCTGAAGCCGATTTTTTCATACAACGCTTTCGCTGACTGATTGTTCACCGCCACTCTTAAACCAATCTCATTGATCCCCACGGCTGCCACCGCGGCTTCCATTTCCAGTAATGAGGCTTTTCCCAAACCGAGTCCACGCCACGCAGGCAGAAGGAAAAAGTCGGATACCCAGGCAGATTGTTGATTAAACACCACCCAGAGGTAGCCAATTACCAGCTCTGTGTTATCAGTGTGAATACACCAGAGTGTATTCTTTGCCGTATCAGGGCCTTGAGGTAACGCGATATCAATCGATTGTGTTGCGATCGCCCTTGCTTTTTCTGCGTCATAGCCACGAGAATCCTGTAGATCCTGAGCATATTCCAGAATAAAACACTGGCGATACGCAGCAAATTCACCAGCAGACATCTTTTTTAAGTTAACCATTTTCCCTCACGACAATATGACTATTCAGGTGTGCACAGCTCCGTAACACGCAACAGTATTGCGTAGAAACATCAGGGTACGGTATCAGATACCGTTCTGACCGAACGTTCACGGGCGGAAGACGAACAGACGAAGGCCAGAACCACCATAAAAGAACCGGCAGCATGGCGATGCGTAACCCTGCAACCTCGCCAAGAAAGCCCAACGCCGGCGGGCCGACGAGAAAAGCAAAGTACCCCAGCGTTGCGGCAATGGTGACGCGAACGGCGCTGTTTTCTCCGCTGCCCGCGGCGGAAATGGTGAGCGGGAACCCCAGCGATGCGCCAATACCCCAGAAGATAACCGCAGCGGCAGCCAGCAACGGTGCATCCGAGAAAATGACCAGCGTCAGCCCCAGCGCGGCTGACGCGGCGCTGAAGCGGAGCATATTGACCTTGCCAAAGCGATCGACAAAATACCCGCCGGCAAAGCGACCCAGCGTCATACCTGCAGTAAACCCGACATAAACCAGCGTTCCCGTCGTGTGGCCAAAGTTGTGACCATCGATCATCAGTAATGGTAGCCAGTCGTTGGCAGACCCTTCTGCCAGCGCCATCGCAAGAATCACTACGCCGAGAATCAACAGGCGGCTGTCTTTAAGTTCATTGAAGACCTGAGTCTTATAATCACCCTTTTCTTCTTTCTCCGCATTGGCCAGGTCGCTCAGCCACGGCATCTGACGCATCAGCATGATCGCGGTAAGTATCGACAGTGCCACAACGACGACAAAATGCAGCGTCGTATTAATGCCGAAAGCTGTCATCGCCATCCCTGTCAAGGCACCGACCAGCGTTCCCAGGCTGAAAAAACCGTGCAGCGTTGTCATCAGGCTTTTATTCAGGTGCTGTTCAAACGCCGCCCCTTCGATATTAATGGCGATATCAACCAGGCCGACACCTGCGCCGAAAATTAACAACCCCATAAAAGCGCTGGGCGTGCTCTGAATCGACAGCGAAACGGCCAGCATGAGTAGCCCAAGCAGAAGCAGCAGGAACCCGCCGGCCATGGTTTTACGAATGCCAAGGACGTTAATGACCTTCCCAGCGCCCAATACGCCGAGCATAGAACCACATGAAAAGCCAAACAGGATCATGCCCATCGTTTCCGTTGACGCATTCAGAACATCGCGCATCACGGGCGTTCGAGTCACCCAGGTTGCCCACGTAAAACCGGGAATGAACATCAGCCCAAACAGAGCAAATTTATTGATAGCGGGTTTTGTGGTCATCGTTTTCGTCATCTTTATTTAAATAGATTCGTACATATGTACGAATCACTATCGCACGAATATATAGCGTTTTGCACCTGTTTAATTGCGTTCTTTTTAACGGAGAAGAAGCCTGAAAAGATCGCTCCAGCCGGGATCAGGAGGTGAGTTTGATCACTGTATTGAGGATGTCTTCGCGGCTAACGGCTTCATTATTGAGATAGTTATGGATCGTATACCCTTCAATTATGGCATCCAGTGAGCATGCAGTCGCGATACTGAAATGGAGATGAAGCGATGTTCTACTGCGCGTCATCCACTCCTGCAATATCAGTCGATACTCCTCTTTCCGCGAGGCCAGAGCATAGAGTTCAAAGCTTAATGTCAGATGACGCGGCGTCGCCCAGATGTCTCCACAGATCAGGTCAACCACGGCTTCGCGCGCGCTGTCGATATCTTTTGCCTGCTTGAGGCGGACACGGAATGCATGTGAGATACCATCAACCATATAGACGAACGCGCTGCTCAGCAGCAATTCAATACTGCTATAACGGTAGGTCAGCGTCCCTGGAGATAACCCAGCCTGCTGCGCAATTTTGCGGTAGGTTGCCCTCTCACGCCGTGATCCAGTATGACTTCCAACGTGGCTTCAAGAATTTTGCTTTGCGTATCTTTGCCATCCTGTGTTGCATCGCGTGATGCTGACGTCATCTTGTTTCCCTTAGCTGGCAATCCTGACTGTCATAACCTTTATAAAAAAGCCGCCAGTGGGATCGCTCCCACTGGCGGCTTATAGTAAACGAAAAGCGGCTTAGCCTCTCAATTTACTGTGGTATTCACCTTTCAAGGTATTGATTTCAGCTAACACCGCTTTGGCTTCGTTCAGTTTACCGGCATCCGCCAGAGCCTGTGCGCTGTCAACTTTTGTAAAATTTTATCCAGACCTTCCACATAGGCTTTTCTGTCTGGGCCATCGGCAGGTTGTTTGGCGAAATCAGGTGGAACCTGCGTTTTAGCGTGCTCGACGTGCTCACGGAATGTGCTCAACGCCGTTTTCAGCGCGGCGGCATCGTCCGCTTTAGTCGCGGCGGTATAGCTTTTCTGCATACCGCGCATATCTTCCGACGTGGTAGCGTTTGCCAAAACAGGTGTCAGCAAACTACTGGCCAACAGCACAGAAAAACAGATCTTGGTCATTTTATTCATCTTGAACTCTCGCTTGTGTTCCACAGCACGACATACTCAGAGAATCTGGCCTCCACAAGCTGGCCAGCCCAATATTGCTCTTGTTATATTGCGTCCTACGCCATGACCAGATTACATCGTAATGGCTATTCTGATTTTATGGTGATTACTGTAAAGATGTTAAATTATTTTTAATCGTTCCGCTTTTTTTAATTGTATAAATGTAAAAAAGCTTACCAGTACGACTTCGGTAAGCCTTTCTCTCAGCCCAGTTTTTATCGCTAAAACAGGCGAACAACCTTCGTTCAGCCGCTAGCTCTTAATTCAGTTGATAGTCCAGCGTGATGTCGGCTTTGAGCACTTTTGACACCGGGCAGCCCGCCTTCGCTTTTTGGATGATACTATCGAACGTGGCGTCATCAATACCCGCCAATTTCACCTTACTGTGCAGCGCGACTTTGGTGATCGCAAACCCGCCATCAACTTTATCCAGCGCCACATCTGCCGTGGTATCAATCGACTCAGGCTTGTGGCCTTCCTCACCTAGCATCAGCGATAGCGCCATAGAGAAGCAGGCCGCATGCGCTGCGCCAATCAGCTCTTCCGGATTCGTGCCGGGCTTGCCTTCAAAGCGGGTATTGAAGCCATAAGGTTGCTGCTGCAATGCACCGCTTTCCGTTGAGACGGTGCCTTTCCCCTGCTTGATATCACCTTCCCAATGCGCATGCCCTTTCTTGTGAATGGTCATACTGTCTCCTCTTCATCGTTACCCTGCCTGAAACTCGAATCATTTAGGGTAGAGATTAGCCATTGGCAGCTATCCGCGTTGGAGCGAATTGATGCTGTCGTCATACCCTTTAAACCGTAGAACACATTGGGAAGAAACCCAAATCGATTATTTCATTCGCATAATAATTTTACCGCAGAGCAATAAACCGGCTGATATATTCACTGCTTTATTATTTTAAGATAAAGCCGATTTACCTATTTATACAAAATGCAGATTATTGGCACACCAGATAATGGGTTTTCAAAAATGGACTTCCGTTCTGGCGTTTTTATTTTTACAACTCACCTATTGTTATTAATCTTGAATCATATTGGATGTGAAACATGAATAAAATAACGTCATTAGCCTTATCTGCATTATGCATTATTCCCCTGATTAATACCGCCCATGCCCACGGGGAACTGGACGACATCTGTTACGGCTATGCTACCGCAACAGGGTCTGGCTATCAGGGTGGTGCCCTTTACTGGACCCCATCCCACAGAACATGGAGATTACCGCGTTAAATCGGAGCCAACTGGATTATCGTGGTGTTAAGGCGTCGCTCGCAGGGGCCTACCTGAAAGTTAACGGGCCCAAAGGCAGCACGGTGGTTTATGTTACCGATCTCTATCCTGAAGGTGGAGATTGCGCATTGGATTTATCGTTTAACGCCTTTGAGAAAATAGGCGATCTACGGGATGGGAAAATTAATATCGACTGGACGCTGATCGAAGCGCCGGTAAATGGCAACGTTATTTATCGTATAAAGGAAGGTTCAAATCCTTATTGGGCTGCGGTGCAATTCAGGAATGTAAAATACCCGGTTATTGAGATGAAATATCTGCGCAATAACCAGTGGATTGCCGCACAGAAAACCGATTACAACCACTTTATTGTTGAGCACGTTGGAATGAACGATATTCCGATTGAATTTACCGACGTAAAGGGCAACGTCCTCAGTGATACGCTACCGCCGATGTCCCAAAGCACCTCATCCGCTTATCTGATCACGGGCAACGTTCAACTTTAATCCTCACTGCCTTGAGGGAGGCTGACATCGCGCAGCGTCCCTCGTTTCTGTTCTGCAAAACCACCGGTCGGCAAAATCACAGTGGAAAACGTAAGCATCGTTTTTGTCAGCCTTTTCATCACATTAGCTGGACGTTATCTGCTGCACGTGCGTACTCGTTGTGTTTCCCACTTTTTCTATTGCTCAAATATTTGTTAGTTTTATCACTTCTTTAAGCGTTTGATTCGCCATCATTCGCACTACAGTATACCCTGTCGCAGATTACACTCTATTTTCTGCTTTAGGCATCATTACAAAAGGTCTCTTTTGCGTGGCAAAATTATTTTTACGTAGTGGAAGTTTGGATGATTTTCTGGCGCTGGGCGAGAACGGGCAGCCAGTTTACGCATCGGCACTTCAATTGCGGGAAACGTTACGTCTCAGAAAACAACAGCAGATTGCCGATTGTCTGGCGATTCCCCAACCCAATGAGCATGGCGACCGTATTGACTGGTATTCGCCGGTTGACGGTAAAGTCACCTCCTGGATTGCCGCGAGCGAAGAAGAACGAGAAAAAGCGCTGGCATTACTGGAAACCTATCAGGCCGCCGTGGCCGACATCAGCCAGCGTGCGCAAAATGCAGAGAAAGCCGGGCAGAAACTTTTCGGTGTTCTGCTGGCAAAAGCGATACAGTTCCCAGGGGCGAACCACGTCTATCTGGTTGATGGCAAACCGGTCTTAACATTCTGGGGCTTCGTTAATCTCGATAAAAATCCCGTCTTGATGCGCTGGATTGCTTGCGGCCTGTCATCAAAGAAGTGGAACCGCTTTTTGTTGCCCCTGCTGCCGCACCAACGCGGCCTCTGGTCGATCCCGTTCCCGAACCGGAACCACAGCCTGTCAGTCCACCGGAGCCCGTCGAGCCAACGCCTGCGCCTGTCGCTGCGGCAGCAGCCGTTCCTGTTCGTCCGGCGTTCTTCCGACTGTGGTGGCTGTTACCTGCCGCTGCGCTGTTAGCGATTCTGTCATTGCAAATCCGCGGCTGCGTGTCTGGGCAAGACGACAAGCCAGCACCCGATTTGGCTGCGACGGTCAAACAGGAAAACGTGCTCTGCCTTCTTCCACGCCGGCGGAACCTGCGCCGCAGCAAGAAAGCGCCCCGGTTCCGCCTGTCGCAGAAAAAGAGAAGGTGAAAGCCGCTGAGCCAGCGGTTGCAACGCCTCCTGCTGCACCTGTAGCAGAAGCGGTGAAACCAGAAGCCCATGCAGCCACTGAACCGAAAGAGCCTGTTACGCCGCCGGCTGAGCCGGTTGTGGAGCAGGTGCCAGCAATGCCTGCGGGCAAAGATGATTTAGTCATGCCTGCTGACGAGGTGAAAATCGGTTCCATCAAGTTCCTGAACGGCAACTGGCGCGTCATTGTTGATGGCAAAGCGCCGATTACCGGCAGGCCGCCCAGCCTGCGTTACCAGATTCAAAATGGAAAAGGTACCGCGCGAATTACTCATGGTGACGGTGTCACGTGTCGTGCCAACGTTGAAGCAGGGTTAATGAGCTCTGGCAATTTGATCATCAACAGCCGTTCTGGTGCACGTTGTTCCGATAATTCTCGTTTCCAAATGCCAGAACTGGTCTGTAAACAAGGTGCTTCCGGCACTGCGGCGGAGTGTATCGGCCGTTATGATGCAGACACCGTTTTCCCGATGACGATAAAGCGCGAGAGTAAATAATCATGCTGGCGACGATTACCGATTATAAACAACGCATTACGTTGATTCAGGACAGCGGGATTCAGTTTCTGGATTTTGCCTTAAAGCCGCAGTTTTCGGCTGAACAACCTAACTGCTACGTACGCAAAAGCGCCAACGGGCCCTTGCTGCACCTGCTTTACGATGCGCATACGGACAAATTCCTGCTGCCTTCAGCCACAGGGATGCCGCCGGAAGTGGTGAAGCCAGAGTTGAGCATTTCGCTTGAGCAATCGCTGAAACTGCTGGAGAACATCTGGCTGCCGCTGCCCTTCTTCCGCTTTAATCCGCCGCGCACCTTTATGGGCGGGCCGGATAACTGGGCGCGGATGCAGATTCTGGCATTAGAGACGCCCGATCAGGACGGCAACACGCACCGCATCTGTCTGGCATTCGATACCAAAACGTATCCGGAAGGCCACGAGTACGAGTCATTGGCACCAAATGCCAATGACATCAAAACCGGTGGGAGTTTCGCGCTGGCTTATCACAGCGACGAACTGGGTGAATTCCTTGATGAGACCTGGGTCGACGGCTGGCTGCGCGAAGTCTTTACTCAGCGGGTTAAAGCGCTGGAAAACCGCGATAGCCACGATGTGAAAGTGGCGCTCAGAGGGTTTGAATATCAGGCACATTACCTGAATGTGTTGGATATGCTGGGCAACCAGCTAGAAATACCGGAAATTCGCATCAATACCAGCACGCTGCAGGAACCCGCCGTCAACGTTGACCTGATTTTGGACGTCGGTAACTCACACACCTGCGGCATTCTGGTTGAGGATCATGCAGACGAAAGCAACGGCCTGAAGCAGACCTATGAACTGCAGTTGCGCGATCTGAGTGAGCCACATTATCTGTATAACGAACTGTTCGAGAGCCGCGTTGAGTTTTCACAGGCGAAGTTCGGCAAAGAAAACTTCTGTAGAAAGCGGCCGTGATGATGCCTTTATCTGGCCGTCCATCACCCGTGTCGGACGAGAAGCCAGCCACATGGCGCTACTGCGTCAGGGTACGGAAGGTTCAAGCGGTATTTCCAGCCCGCGTCGCTACCTGTGGGATGAAGAAAGCTATGCGCCAGGCTGGCGTTTCAGCCAGACGGACGCGCATTCGCAAACCGAACCGCTAGCGACAGCCATGCCGTTGACCATCATGCTGAATGATGAAGGCCAACCACTTTACAACCAGCCGCTGGAAGAACGCCTACCGGTGTTTTCGCCGCACTATAGCCGCAGTTCGATCATGACATTCATGCTCTCCGAACTGCTGGCACAGGCGCTGATGCAGATGAACAGCGCCGCTCAGCGTTTGAAGATGATCCACAGCAGCGCGCCGCGCCAGTTGCGAAATATTATTCTGACGCTGCCTTCCGCGATGCCGAAACCCGAGCGTGAAATTTTCCGTCGCCGTATGCATGAAGCGATCGCGCTGGTCTGGAAAGCGATGGACTGGCACCCAATGGATGAGGATTTCACCACACCAGCCGACAAGCAGCAGAGCCGGGTTCCGGTGCCTGACGTGCAAATCGAGTGGGACGAAGCCACCTGCGGACAGATGGTTTACCTGTATAACGAAGCGCAGGTGAACTTTGGTGGCCGTGCGGAAGATTTCTTCGCTAGTATGGCGCGCCCTGATAAGGAGCTTGATGAGGGCGAACCCGCGGGAAAAACGCTGCGCATCGCCTCAATCGATATCGGCGGCGGCACCACCGACCTCGCCATTACGCAATATCTGCTCGATGACGGCGTCGGCAACAACGTTAAAATCATTCCCCGCCTGCTGTTCCGTGAAGGCTTTAAGGTCGCTGGCGACGATATTCTGCTGGATGTGATTCAGCTCTATATCCTTCCTGCGCTACAGGCTGCGCTGAAAACCGCCGGACTGGCCAGCCCGGATGCGCTGATGGCGAAGCTGTTCGGCAATGAAGGCCGTATGGACGCCCAGCTTACGCTGCGCCAGCAGGTGACGTTGCAGGTCTTCATCCCGATCGGCCGCGCGATTCTGGAAGCCTATGAGCGCTTTGACCCGCTGGATACCAGCGCCGAAATCGAATCTACCTTCGGCGAATTGCTGGAGCAGGCGCCGACGGAAAAAGTGCTGGAATACATCAATACGGAAGTACAGCGCGAACTGCCGGTTAGCGATAGCGTATTCGATATCTTACAGGTGCCGCTCATCCTCAAACTGAGCAAACTGCACGGCGAATTCCTGTCGAACAAAATGAACATCACGCAGAACCTGCGCCTGATGTCTGAAGTGGTGTCGCTGTATTCGTGCGATGTGCTGCTGCTGACTGGCCGCCCTTCGCGCTTCCCGGGAATTCAGGCGCTGTTCCGCCACCTGCAACCGCTGCCAATTAACCGGATGCTGTCTCTCGATGGATATCACACTAATGACTGGTATCCGTTTAACAAACGTGGACGTATCGATAACCCGAAATCCACCGCGGCCGTCGGCGCGATGCTGTGCCTGCTGGCGCTCGATCTGCGCTTGCCGGGCTTTTACTTTAAGGTCGGTGATTTCCAGCCGTATTCCACCGTGCGCTACCTCGGCATGATGGACAGCAACAACGCGCTGACGCTGGATAACGTTTATTACAGCGATATCGATCTGGATGCGCCGGATTTCGTGTTGGATCCACAACATAGCTTCCAGGTACGTGGCTCACTCTGTCTTGGCTTCCGCCAGTTGGACAACGAGCGCTGGCCGGCCTCCTCGCTTTATATGCTCTCGATTGTCGATCAGGATTTAGCCCGTAAAGTCGTCGGCGACAGTAAACTGCGCGTCCGGCTAGCCGTGACGAAGAGTGACGATCAAGACAGCCCTGAGCGCTTTGAAATTGCCGATGCGGTGTTGGAAGACGGCACTCGCGTTCCGCCACAGCATTTACGACTCAAATTGAACACATTATCCGCTAACGGTTCAGGAGCGACCCATTATTGGATCGATAGTGGGAGTGTATTTAAAAAATGAAACGATTAACGCCCAAACAGCTTTCTACCCGACTCCACGGCCAGCTACAGGCCGTCGCGCAAGGTGTTGAACAGGCCATCGGCTGGGTTGAAACCACACGCCAGAACGCTCCGCGTCTGGATATCGAAGCCGATCGTCTGATCGTCAAACTGCGCCGTAATCACAATAAAGCGCAGCATCTGTCCGATGTGGCGCAGAAAGAGATTGCCATCGGCTTTTTGGCCTGTCTCAGGCGGGGAAATCTTATCTTATCGCTTCGCTAGCCGGGGGAAAACGGCAAGCTGGAAACCGCGTTTGAAGGGCAACAGCTGGATTTTATCGAGCACATTAACCCGTCTGACCGGGCCACTGCGCTCGTGACGCGTTTTAGCCGGCAGTCAGGTGTGAAGAACAAATCGTTCCCCGTTCAACTGCAACTGCTCAGCGAGCTGGATATTGGTAAGATCATGGCCAACGCGTTTTTGAACGATCTCAATCAAGAGACAACGTTTGAAGAGCTGGATGAGCGCCATATTGCCGAACACATTAAAACGCTGCTGATGCACCGCCAGCCGGAACCCGTTGAAGGGATGAGCCGCGATGAAGTAGTCGAACTTTGGGACTACCTTGCGCGTCACGACGTCAAACGGCAAAAACAGCTGGAAGCGCACTTCTGGCCGGTGGCGATTGAATTAGCACCTTATCTCACCGTTGACGATCGCGCCCAGCTCTTCTCCGTACTGTGGGGCGAATTGAATTCGCTGACCGCTGCGTATCGCCATTTCAGCCACACGCTGCAACACCTGTCCGGTACACGTAAGCTGTTAGCGCCGCTGCGGACACTGGTGGATGATGAGTTAAATCCAGCAGACGGCCTGATCGATGGTTCGGCGCTGGAACGCTTGCACAGCGCCGACGATCCCGGCGTGTTGGTGCGGCCAGTTCAGAATGGCCGTGCGGGGAAAACGACAGAGCTTTCGCTGGCCGAGCTAACGATGCTAACGGCGGAGCTGCTTATCCCACTGCATTTACCGCCTAAAGAAGCGCTGTTCGAGCAGGTTGATGTGCTGGATTTCCCTGGCTTTGGTGAGCTCCGCGAAACGCGGGACGAGCCACCAGCAAAACGCAGCACACAGCATCCACTGGCGCACACGCTATTACGGGCGAAGCGTGCCTATCTACTGGAGCGCTATACTGACAATCAGGAAATGAACGTTCTGATGGTATGTAGCGCCGCA